>NZ_KB905471.1 GCF_000381365.1 Bacteroides salyersiae WAL 10018 = DSM 18765 = JCM 12988 | reverse complement strand
TACTCAATCCTTTGTGCTGTTATCTCCCTATTGTTCGCTTGTTTCATGTGCTATCTTTGGACGGATGCAGCCAAAGACCGGGACAACTACAAGCAGTATTATGAATACTACCAAGAGCAGGCAAGGGAACAAAAGGGGAATAAATAAACATCTAACTTTACGAATTATGGGAACAACGGAACACGAAGAACCCCGGTTCTTCTTCATACTGAACAAGGGTGCGAAGTCCGGCGGCGAAATCACCCATGCCGTCCTAAACGGTAGTATCGTTTCGAAGCCGGCAGGCTGGGACGCCTTTCATGGGCTTGCACTGGCGAGAGAGAAACTAAGCAGCGAGGAAATACAACAGCAGATGAAAGAACTTGGTGTAGAAATGGAAATCGTTCCTCTGATTTGACAAGATTACCCGGAGTGTTTCAGCCGGGTAATCTTGTTACTTATCCTTGATTTTCCCTTTAAGGGCGTTTATAATCCACCCTTTCGGATTGTTCTTTTCTCGTGATTTTCCGTTTAGGAGAGCCAGTTCTCCGATAAGGTCGGTTATCTTTTCTTGTGCCGTTATGAATGTCTCTTTGTTCCGGTTTATCTCTTCCGATGTGAAGCCGCAGGAATAACGGAGGTACTCGTACACATGGCTGTCTATCTGATATCGTGCTGTAACCTTTGCTTGCAATTCTTTCCCTTCCAGTTCTTCATCTCTGAACTGTGGTTGATAGACCGGGTAGAACCTAAACCCGGTCACCTTGCTACGTTTGTTGTTTGGGTTTTCACGCACTTTCACGTAGTTGAAAGTGTATGGGCAGCTCTCATCAAGCGCAGCCTTTGCTGGTTTCAAAACTCTTTCCTCAAAATGATCTATTCTGTCTTTTCCGTTCTTGTCCTTGTATTTGTCCGCAGGTATGCCAAGACGGTCTTTCAAGTTTTCAAGGGATATATCCAAAGGGTACACCTGCCCACTCATTAACATGTAAAACCTAAGGGAATACCCAGTAGGTAGCGCAAGAGCCTTGTTTAACTCAAATTCTCTGTACCCCTTGGCGAACTTGGTAAACACATCCCAAAGGTCGTTAGACACACGAAAGGTTATAATGCCAGTGCGTTTTTTATATTTTGGGTTAGATATAAATCCGCACTTCCACCATTCCTCGTCATCTTCGTAAGTAAAAAAACGTCCTGCCAAAGAATCGAGTGCGGCTATGATTTCATTGTAATCACGTCCGGAAAAAATAACGTCAGATACATGCATTTGTGCATCAACATCCCAAAGTCCATGCTCAAACTTGCGTTTCGTGCCTGCATAATCTTTCAGTTTTACTCCCTTTAGTTCAGCTTGGCACGCTTCCAGTATGCGAAGAACTATTCTTTGTTCGTGTATGGACATGTCTTGCTGTTTTGACCATGTATATACCCATGAAACAACAACATCTTTATTCTTGGTAATAGGTAGTTTCTTTTTCATAAACGATTGATTTGCTGCAAATATACACAATCCCCACATTAAAACAAAAAAAGAGGGGTAAAACTCCCAAAGTGTGGGGACTAATTTACTTTTAAACTCCCAAAGTGTGGGGACTAAACTCCCAAAGTGTGGGGAAACACATGTTCTAATCCCTTTATTTATGGGCGTTTGCGAAGAAGTGATAGAGCATATTACAGACGATGCTTATAACAGACAAGGGGAATTTATAGAGCTAAGTGGTTGATTTACTGTCGGAAAAAGAAAAACGATAGGGAAAAAGAGCAAAGCAAAACCAACCAACGGGCGGTAGGATTGGAAACGGGTTTTTATGGCGTGTACACGTTTGTGTACAAAATGTTTGTATTTTATTGAAATATAGCTATCTTTGTGCTGAATTTAAAAGCAAACAGATATGGAAGCATTATCAGTAAGAGAATACCGTAACAACCTCGCAGCGTCTTTCACCAAAGCTGACAATGGCGAGCAGGTACTAATTCGCAGGAAAAACGAGATTTACGCTTTGGTAAAAGTTGGTCGTGAAGATTTGATGATAACCCCGGAGCTGCAAGCAAGGATTGACAAGGCAAGGGAAGAAATCAAATCCGGAAAGTGTGTTACCCTCAAAAGCAGTGAGGATATTGACGCTTATTTCGATAGTCTATGATGTACACAATTAGGGTTTCCGACGGGGTGGATAAGGTGATTGCCAAATGGAAGAAATCAAACCCCAATTTGTTCAAGAAGTATAAGAAAATCTACAAAGAATTGTTAGAGCACCCTAAGACTGGGCTTGGGCATCCCGAAGCGTTAAGGGGCGGTGGGGATATTACATGGTCTCGACACATTACCGCCCATGACCGGATAATCTATGACATTTACGAGGAAGTGGTAGAGGTCTACATCTTGGAGGTAGAGGGGCATTACAACGATAAATGATAAAACTGTTATGGTCGAATATTGTGTTTACTGGTTAGAGAACGGCGAGCCTATGCACGAGG
>NZ_KB905470.1:0-112500 GCF_000381365.1 Bacteroides salyersiae WAL 10018 = DSM 18765 = JCM 12988 | reverse complement strand
TCTACGTTCGTAAAAAAAGAACCGGTACAGGTGACGACTCCGGCCTCAGTCTCTGAAATTAAAATTCCGGAAAAGAATATTCTTTCAATATTGGTTGATCCCGATGGTAAGATATTCATGAGTATGGATAAGCAATCGGATCTGAAAGCCGTGCTTGAAAAAATGGGTGAAGAATATGGAGTAACCTTCACGCCGGAACAGGAAAAGACATTTGCACTCTCATCTACTTTCGGAGTACCGATGAAGAGTATGAAAACTTTTCTGGATCTTCCGTCCGAGAAACAAGATGCTATCTTGAAAAACGAAGGTATCCCCTGTGACAGCATTGATAACCAGTTTAAAGCGTGGGTGCGTAATGCACGTGCGGTAAATTCGGATTTGCGTATTGCAATCAAAGCAGACCAGGCTACTCCGTATGCTGTAATTAAGAAAGTTATGAACTCCCTTCAGGACCTCAGAGAAAACAGGTATAATCTGATCACTTCTCTGAAAACAACTTCTGAAAACTAAAACGAAAAAATTATGAGTGCTGAAGTACAAGAAAGCGGCAATAAAAAGAAGGGCAGTAAACAGAAGAAGATGACCGTACGCGTTGATTTTACGCCGATGGTAGATATGAATATGTTGCTGATTACATTCTTTATGCTTTGTACCTCTTTGAGCAAACCTCAAACGATGGAGATAAGCATGCCGAGTAACGACAAAAGTATCACGGAAGAACAGCAAAGTAAGGTGAAGGCTTCACAAGCTATTACTCTTTTGTTGGGAAGTGACAACAAGCTATATTATTATGAAGGTGAACCTAACTATAAGGATTATACCTCGTTGAAAGAGACGTCTTATAAACCGGATGGTTTGCGGGCTGTTCTATTAAAGAAAAATGCTGCTGCTGTTCGTCAAGTGAACGAATTGAAGCAACAAAAATTGGATCTTAAGATATCAGAGGACGATTTCAGAAAGCAACTTTCTGAAATAAAAAGCGGAAAGAATACGCCGACGGTTATTATAAAAGCCACAGATGAAGCTTCGTATAGAAATCTGATTGATGCTCTCGATGAAATGCAGATATGTAATATTGGTAAGTATGTGATTACGGATATTGCTGAAGCCGACCAATTCTTGATAAAGAATTATGACTCGAAAGGCGAGCTTTCACAAAATCTTGCCGAATGATAAAGTAACACCTAAAAAGAAAATGAAATGGCAAAAATAGATTTGACCTCCCCTGAATGGTGTGAACTGATATTCAAAGGCAAGAATAAGGCATACGGCGCTTTTAAAATGCGTTCGGAATCTCCTAAACGTCACAATTTGGCGATGGTGATTGTGCTGGTGATTGCTTTGGTCGGATTTAGTATACCGACACTTATCAAGATTGCTACACCGAAGCAGAAAGAGGTGATGACGGAAGTGACTACTTTGTCACAACTGGAAGAACCCGAGATTAAGCAGGAAGAAATGAAGCGGGTAGAACCGGTGGCACCTCCGCCTCCTGCACTGAAGAGTTCTATCAAATTTACTGCACCCGTCATCAAAAAAGACGAGGAAGTGCATGAAGATGATGAGATTAAGAGCCAGCAAGAACTGACGGAAACGAAGGTAGCTATCTCCATAGCCGATGTGAAAGGTAATGATGAAGAGAATGGTAAGGACATTGCTGACTTGAAACAGGTGGTTACCCAAGCGGAACCGGAGCCGGAAAAAGTGTTTGACATGGTAGAACAGATGCCGACATATCCCGGAGGAAATGCGGAGTTGATGGCATTCCTTGCGAAAAACATCAAATATCCGACGATTGCTCAGGAGAATGGGACACAAGGGCGTGTAATTGTGCAGTTCGTAGTAGAGAAAGACGGTTCGATTGCCGATGCACGTGTGGCTCGTGGTGTTGATCCTTACTTGGACAAAGAAGCACTCCGCGTAATTCAATCTATGCCCCGATGGATTCCCGGGAAGCAGAACGGAAAAGCCGTGAGAGTGAAATATACAGTTCCGGTAATGTTTAGATTACAGTAAAATAAAATGATGAAGAAACAATTTTGGCTAATCGGTATATGCATTTTAGGGATATTGGCAGCTTGTAACCGTAAACCTAAAGACGGACTGACTGACACGTATACATCAGGGGTAATAGCAATTGCCGCTGATGAAAGTTTCCAACCTATCGTCCAAGAGGAGATTGATGTGTTTGAGGGAGTTTACCCTTTAGCCGGAATTGTTCCTCGCTATACGACAGAGGTGGAAGCAATCAATCTGCTTCTTAAAGACAGTGTGCGTCTGGCCATTGCAACGCGGACATTGACTGAGGAAGAAATGAATTCGTTTCATAGCCGTAAATTTTATCCGCGGGAGATAAAGTTGGCGACGGACGGATTGGCGTTGATTGTGAATCGTCAGAATCCGGACTCCCTGATTAGTGTGCGCGATATTCGCCGGATATTGACAGGGGAAGTGAAAAGTTGGAAAGAAGTATATCCGGGTTCTTCATTGAAGGATATCCGAGTAGTATTTGATAATCGGAATTCAAGTACTGTACGTTTTGCTACCGATTCTATCTGTGGAGGAAAACCGTTCTCTACAACAGAGGTAAAAGCTTTACGGACCAATCAGCAAGTGATTGACTATGTAGCTCAAACTCCTGATGCGATTGGGGTAATCGGAGTCAATTGGTTGGGAAACCGGAGTGATACGACCAACTTGTCTTTTCGCAATGAAATTAGAGTAATGGCTGTCAGTGCAGAAGATGTGGCTACACCGGAGAATAGTTATAAACCCTATCAGGCTTATCTGTATTATGGTGATTATCCATTGGCACGACCCATTTATGTTTTACTTAATGATCCCCGTAATGCATTGCCCTGGGGATTTGCCTCTTTTTTAACTTCCGACAGAGGGCAACGGATCATATTGAAATCCGGACTGGTTCCGGCCACTCAACCTGTACGCGTAGTGAATGTAAAGGACGAATAATAACTAAAATTTGATTACAATGAAACGATTTCAAATCTTTTTAGCAGGGGCATTTATAGCAACCGGTTCGCTGTTTGCGCAATCGGATAATGCTGAATGGCAAGCGGGGCTTGCCAAAATGAAAGAACTTATTCAGGTTAATCCGGCACAAGCTTCGGATGAAGCCGGGCAGTTATTAAAAGGAAAGAATAAAAAGAACCCGGAATTGGTAGTAGCCGTTGCACGTGCTTTTCTCGATGCCGGAAAGCTATCTGAAGCTGAAGAATATTTGGCTTTGGCTAAAAAGGCGGACAATAAATCTGCTGCTGTTTCTGTATTGGAAGGTGACATTGCTATTGTCCAAAAAGATGCTGGTAAAGCCTGCCAAATGTATGAACAAGCCATTTATTTCGATTCGAAGAATGAACAAGCATATTTGAAACTGGCTGATATTTATAAAGGAGCCAATCCGCAACAGGCTATTGAAAAATTGGAACAGTTGAAGTCGGTGGTTCCATCCAGTGTACTTGCAGACAAGAAACTGGCTGAAGTATATTATATGAATAACCGTTTTGATAAAGCATCCGAGGCATATGCCCGTTTTATCCATTCGTCTGAAACTACTGAAGATGATTTGGTGAAATATGCTTTTGCTCTTTTCTTGAATCATGATTTTGAGAAATCTCTTGAAGTTGCCAACTTGGGTTTAAAGCGTAATGCGCGTCATGCTGCTTTCAACCGCTTGGCAATGTACAATTATACGGATATGAAACGTTACGATGATGCACAAAAAGCAGCTGACGCTTTTTTCAATGCTGCAGATAAAGCCGATTATTCCTACTTGGATTATATGTATTACGGACATCTGCTCAATGCTTTGAAGAAATATGATGAAGCTGTCATGCAATACCAGAAAGCGATTGAACTGGATACGTCCAAAACAGAGTTATGGCGTGAAATTTCTAATGCTTATGAGCAAAAGAATGATTACACGGATGCAATTGTTGCCTATCAGAAATATTATGAGGCCTTACCTGCTGACGAGCAGACTGCTGATCTACAATTTCAGATAGGTAAACTTTATTATGGGAAAGGGACACAAAGCGATACGCTGACTGTCAGCCTTGATGAGCGGAAAGCGGCACTTGTTTCAGCCGATTCGGTTTTTGCGGTGATTGCACAAGCGGCTCCAGATAGTTATTTAGGTAACTTCTGGCGTGCGCGTGCCAACTCTGCACTGGATCCGGAAACGACACAGGGACTTGCCAAACCTTATTATGAAGAGGTGGCTGCATTATTGGTGAACAAGAATGATCCCCGTTATAATTCCGCACTTGTTGAATGTTACAGTTATTTGGGCTATTATTATCTGGTGGCCAACAAGCTGCCCGAATCCAAAGAATACTGGAACAAAATTCTGGCTATAGACCCCGCTAATGCTACTGCCAAAAGAGCATTGGATGGCATCAAATAGTAATAATTTTAGTTGTTTGTCGTGTGGGAGGAGTGGAGAGTGATCTTAGCTCCTCTCTTTTAGTATATCCGCTTCTGTAGAGGGAGAGTTTCACGAATAAAGGTATAAAAAAGTCCTTACTATGGTTCAATGATAGGTTGGGTTCAGATTCAAAAAGGAGACCATAATACAAAAGTAGGCATTTTAACCAAATACCCAAAATTTTCAGATTAAGCCGTTAATACTCGAATTACAAATAGATTTGTTTTGTCCCGTTTTTGTCCCAGTACAAAACGAAAAAACGGAATAATTAATTGTAAATCAATTAATTATTCCGTATGTTGTTGCGGAGATCCGACTCGAACGAATGACCTTTGGGTTATGAGCCCAACGAGCTACCAACTGCTCCACTCCGCGATGTTTTGTGAGTGCAAAGGTACAGCTTTTGATTTAATAAGCAAATTATTTCTTGATTATTTTTCTAAAAAAAGATCGATGATACTTTATTGTATTGATAATGAATAAGGTATAATAGAATATTTTTATTCGCATATATTAATATACAATTGTTAATAATCTCGTATTTTTCTTGTGTGGTAGAAAGAAAAGAATTACTTTTGCTCAAATTATTCAGCAATGTGCAATTTATAACCTATGACCGTATCAAAAACAAAAGCCAGATTAGTAGATGTCGCCCGTCAGTTGTTTGCAAAGATGGGAGTGGAGAATACCACAATGAATGATATTGCCCTCGCTTCCAAAAAAGGTAGGAGAACTCTCTATACCTATTTCAAAAGCAAGGATGAGATCTATTTGGCGGTCGTTGAGTCAGAATTGGATATACTTTCGGACATGATGAAGCGGGTGGCGGATAAGGACATTTCACCGGATAAAAAGATTATTGAGATGATTTATACACGTCTGGATGCAGTGAAAGAGGTAGTATATCGTAATGGTACCTTGCGTGCAAATTTTTTCCGCGATATATGGAGAGTTGAGAAAGTCCGTAAAAAGTTTGATGCCAAGGAGATGGTACTTTTTAAGGGAGTGTTGCAGGAAGGAAAAGACAAGGGGGTGTTCTGTATTGACGATGTGGATATGACAGCCTCATTGGTGCATTATTGTGTGAAGGGTATAGAAGTTCCTTATATTCGCGGTCATATAGGAGCCAATCTGGATATGGAAACCCGGAAAAGATATGTCGCCAATATTGTATTTGGCGCACTTCATAGAACAGAAATTTAATTAAAATCAATTTTAGTATGGGATTATTAGATGGAAAGACAGCTATTGTGACTGGTGCCGCTCGCGGTATTGGCAAGGCTATCGCTTTAAAATTCGCTTCAGAAGGAGCTAACATTGCATTCACTGACCTCGTGATTGACGAAAATGCGGAAAATACAGCTAAAGAAATAGAAGCAATGGGCGTAAAAGCTAAGGGATATGCTTCGAATGCAGCCAATTTTGAAGATACCGAAAAGGTAGTAGCAGAAATCCATAAAGATTTTGGTCGTATTGATATATTGGTAAATAATGCCGGTATCACGCGTGACGGGCTGATGATGCGTATGAGTGAACAGCAATGGGATATGGTGATCAATGTGAATCTGAAATCTGCTTTCAATTTTATTCACGCTTGTACACCGATCATGATGCGCCAGAAAGCCGGAAGCATCATTAATATGGCTTCTGTGGTAGGTGTTCACGGAAATGCCGGACAGGCTAATTATTCAGCTTCGAAGGCTGGTATGATTGGTTTGGCTAAGTCCATTGCGCAGGAGTTGGGTTCTCGTGGAATTCGTGCCAATGCTATTGCTCCGGGCTTCATCATTACGGATATGACTGCTGCTTTGTCCGAAGAAGTAAAAACGGAATGGGCGAAGAAAATACCTTTGCGTCGTGGAGGAACACCCGAAGACGTTGCTGATGTTGCAACATTCCTGGCTTCTGATATGTCTGCTTATGTATCTGGTCAGGTGATTCAGGTAGATGGTGGTATGAATATGTAGGAACACCTCCCATGACCGTCATATACGAAGACAATCATATAATTGTAATCAATAAGACCGCTTCCGAGATTGTTCAGGGGGATAAAACGGGGGATACGCCTCTTTCCGAAACTGTGAAACAGTATATAAAGGAGAAGTATGCGAAACCTGGTAATGTCTTCATCGGTGTAACTCACCGGCTGGACCGCCCCGTAAGCGGTCTTGTTATTTTGGCAAAGACCAGTAAAGCTTTGTCCCGCTTGAACGAGATGTTCAAAAACAGTGAGGTGAAGAAAACTTATTGGGCGATTGTGAAAGAGATACCCAAAGAACCTGAAGGTGAATTGGTGCATTTTCTAGTGCGTAACGAAAAGCAGAATAAGAGTTATGCCTATGAAAAGGAAGTACCCGGCAGCAAAAAAGCCATTTTGTATTATCGTCTCATCGGGCGTTCGCAAAATTATTATCTTTTAGAGGTCGATCTTAAAACCGGCCGTCACCATCAGATACGTTGCCAGTTGGCTAAAATGGGATGCCCTATTAAGGGAGATTTGAAATATGGTTTTCCCCGTTCCAATCCGGATGGCAGTATCTGTCTGCATGCACGTCGTGTGCGTTTCATTCATCCGGTATCCAAAGAAGTGATAGAATTGGATGCACCTGTTCCGATAGGAAATTTGTGGAACGGGTTCGAGATATTTTGAAACAGAGTATAACGAAAAAGCCATCCCTTGAATAGACATAAGTGGGGATGGCTTTTTAGGATAGTATGCTTACTCTTATTCGGCAGACTGAGCAGGAGTTTTTGTTGAAGCGGGAGCATCATTAGCCGGGGCATTTTGTGCCGGTTTTTCAGCTTTCGGTTCTTCCTTTGCAGGCTCAGAAGTTGTTGTTTTCTCTGTGCTTTCTGTTTTTTCAGTTGCAGGCTGAGTCTTAACAGGATCCTGAGCCATTGCAAAGGTTGCACCACCACAAACAAACATAAACATTGCTACTACTAATACTAACTTTTTCATAATTTCATTTGCTTTAAAATAATAAACAATAGATTTCAATTCTCTCTGGTTAAGGTAGACAGGTTTTATATCTTATTCAGCAGCAGGAGTTTCTGTTGGCGGAGCTTCTTGGGTTGAGGCATCTGCCTTGGGCTCTTTGGTTTTAGGTTCTTCCTTTGCAGGCTCAGAAGTTGTTGTTTCCTCTGTGCTTTCTGTTTTTTCAGTTGCAGGTTGGGGCTTAACAGGATCCTGGGCCATTGCAAAGGCTGAACCACCACAAACAAACATAAACATTGCTACTACTAATTTTCTCATGATTATATGTTTTTTTGATTTATCGCATTGTTGGGCATTACTGCTGACGCTGATGTTAGAATAGGATCAAAGAACGTGCCAAAACAAAATTGAATATGTAAGGTATTGATTAACAGTGGGAACTTTTGCCTGTTGTGTTAGGGTGATTGTGGAAATGTGTAGAAGATGTAGAGTGATGGTGTGGAATTATTCCACACAGGTATATGGGTGTGTAGCTTGAATATAAGAACAAGAGACGATAGGTGTGAGTCGGACATTTTTTTTATGTTTGTACCGGACAGGAGTAATACAGTAGGGATATTCAGAAGAAATATGAGCAGGCCGTAAAAAGGGGCGTATAATGAAGATAAGTCACCTTCCGTTTGGGGATAACCAATATTGTATATTGGCGGCTTGAGACAGTGTTATAATTCTATTCCGTATAATTTCAGTTTATTGTATAGTGTTTTTCTATCGATATTCAGCAATTGTGCAGCGCGGCTTTTGTTGTTTCCGGTTTGTCTCAACGCTTCAAGGATATGTTGCTTTTCCGTTTCTTCGTCTTTCAAGGCGATATTGGAACTATGATAGGAAATGGGAGTTTCAAGTATTTCTGTTCCTAATTCCATGGGGGTGATGAGACTGCCTTGTGCAAGTAGTGTAGCCCGTTTAACGATGTTCTTCATCTGGCGTAAATTGCCCGGCCAATGATAGTCGAGCAGTGCTTGTGATGCTTTGGCATCAAAACCGATTAATTGTTTATCCAGTTCCTTGTTGGCTTGGTCTAAAAAGAAATTGGCAAATAAGAGGATGTCTTCTCTCCGTTCTTTCAAGGTTGGCATTCTCAACGTGAATTCATTGATACGATGGTATAGATCTTCGCGGAATGTACCTTTTTCGATGGCTTGTTCCAGATTTTCATTGGTGGCAGAGACAAGGCGTATGTCAACGGTGATTTCCAGATTGGAACCTACCGGCCGTATTTTACGCTCTTGCAGGGCGCGAAGTAATTGTATTTGTACTTCATAACTCAGATTTCCTATCTCATCGAGAAAGATGGTACCTCCGTTGGCTGCAACAAATGCTCCTGTCTTATCGGTCAGTGCGCCGGTGAACGAACCTTTGACATGACCGAAAAATTCAGAGGCGGCCAACTCTTTGGGAATGGAACCGCAATCTATTGCGATAAATGGTTTGCCTGCCCGTTTGCTCAGTTGGTGAATGCGATGGGCAACGTATTCTTTCCCTGTGCCACTGGCACCGTTAATGAGTACGGACATATTGGTAGGGGCAACCAAACCTACGTAATTATATAATTGCTTGGCTGCATCACTTTCACCTTCCAGATAGGCGTGTGCTTCTGTTTTAGAACTCGATGTTTTGCCTTTGGAGCCGGTTGTAGTCTTGTCGGACGTAGCTTTACCCGAAACGTGAGCATCTTCTTCCTTATCTTCCAACGCTTCCGACATTTTTTTGAGGAGTTCATCGGGATTTACCGGTTTGGCTATATAGTCTCGGGCACCTAACTTGATAGCTTGTACGGCCGTTTGTATATCTGCATATCCTGTCATAATGATCAAAGGGATATCCAAGTCTTGTTCGTTCATCCACATCAGCAGATGGATGCCGTCCTGATCGGGCAGACGGAGATCGGAAAGGATAAGATCGGGTGTTTGAACTTCGATATGCTTTTTTGCACGGGCAATGTTACTAACCGAAGTTACTTCAAATCCTTTTTTTCCTAACCATGTTTTCAGCATCATGCCGAAAGTTATATCATCTTCAACTATTAATATGGATCTCATGATATCAGCTTTAGCCATTTTGTAGGTTACAAAGGTAAGAGGTTTTAGACGAAAATCGTATATTTGCAAACTTAAATTAAATGAAAGTGTTATGAAAAGGAATTTAGTGATATTATTAACTGTTTTGGTAGTCGGAGCGATAGCCTCTTGTAAACCAGGACAAAAGAATAACTCAGATATGGAAAATCAGAAAGAAACAATGTTGAAAATCGAAACGACTCTTGGGGATATTAAAGTAAAACTTTATAATGAAACTCCGAAACATCGGGATAACTTTATCAAACTGGCCAAAGAAGGTACATATAACGGTACTTTGTTTCACCGTGTGATAAAGGATTTCATGGTGCAGGCGGGAGATCCGGAATCTAAGAATGCTCCGAAAGGTAAGATGTTAGGAACCGGTGACGTGGGGTATACCATTCCTGCCGAAATTGTCTATCCGAAATACTTTCATAAGAAAGGTGCTTTATCGGCTGCCCGCCAAGGCGATAATGTGAATCCGAATAAGGAGTCATCGGGTTGTCAGTTTTACATTGTCACCGGAAAGGTTTTCAATGACTCTACGCTGATCGGTATGGAGCAGCAGATGAATGAAAACAAATTGACTACAATTTTTAATTCGTTGGCGCAGAAACATATGAAGGAAATTTATAAGATGCGTAAGGCGAATGATGAAGACGGATTGTATGACTTGCAGGAGAAGTTGTTTGCACAGGCTCAGGAAGAGGCTGCCAAAGGGCCGGATTTCCATTTCACGAAAGAGCAGGTGGAGGCTTATACCACTGTAGGCGGTACTCCGCATCTGGATGGGGAATATACGGTGTTTGGCGAAGTAGTCGAGGGCATGGATATCGTAGATAAGATCCAGAATGTGAAAACAGACCGTAGCGACCGCCCCGAAGAGGATGTGAAGATTGTTAAGGTATCTTTATTGGATTAAGATGATAAAGATCAGCAGGCATGTTCTGGCCAATGGTTTGCGATTGGTGCATTCACAGGATGAAAGCACGCAAATGGTGGCTCTTAATATAGTATATAATGTGGGGGCCCGGGACGAACATCCCGATCATACGGGCTTTGCTCATCTTTTTGAGCATTTGATGTTTGGAGGCTCCGTGAATATCCCCGATTACGATGCTCCTCTCCAATTGGCCGGTGGCGAGAATAATGCCTGGACAAATAACGATATTACGAATTATTATTTGACCGTTCCCCGGCAAAATGTGGAGATTGGATTCTGGTTGGAGTCTGACCGTATGTTGAGTCTTGATTTCAATGAACGGAGTCTGGATGTGCAACGGGGGGTGGTAATGGAAGAGTTCAAACAGCGTTGTCTCAATCAGCCTTATGGCGACGTGGGCCATCTGTTGCGCCCTCTTGCTTACAAGGTGCATCCTTATCAGTGGCCTACTATCGGCAAAGAACTGTCGCACATAGCCAATGCCACGTTGGATGAAGTAAAAGATTTCTTTTTCCGTTTTTATGCGCCCAATAATGCAGTGCTTGCTGTCACGGGGAATATATCGTTTGAGGAAACGGTAGCTTTGACGGAGAAATGGTTTGCTTCTATCCCTAAGAGGGATGTTCCGGTACGTCAATTGCCGCAAGAACCTGCACAGACGGAAGAACGCCGTTTGGTAGTGGAGCGTAATGTGCCGGTCGATTCTCTTTTTATGGCTTATCATATGTGCGAACGTGCGCATCCCGATTACTATGCTTTTGACATATTGTCGGATATTCTCAGTAATGGAAAGTCCAGCCGTTTGAACCGGCATCTGGTACAAGAAAAGCAATTGTTTTCAAGTATCGATGCTTATATCTCCGGCACGGTGGATGCCGGTTTGTTTCATATCTCCGGTAAACCGGCTGCCGGTGTATCACTCGAAGAAGCAGAAGCTGCCGTATGCGAAGAGTTGAATAGGTTGCAGAACGAAGCAGTTGCCGTGCAGGAACTGGAGAAGGTAAAGAATAAATTTGAATCTACCCAGATTTTCGGCAATATCAACTATTTGAATGTGGCTACCAATCTCGCTTGGTTTGAACTGAACGGTACGGCAGAAGATATGGAAAAGGAGGTGGAACGTTATCGTTCCGTTACTGCCGGACAATTGCAAGCGGTAGCACAGACATCCTTTGACAAGAGAAATGGGGTGGTGCTGTATTATAAGGGCCTCTCCCCGGCTGTCTCCGTAAGGGAGGGAGTGAAGTTAGATTGATAACTGATTAATAGCAATAGTTTCTTTTCTTCCTCTCCTGTGGAGAGGGGTGGAGAGAGACTCTATGAATATGAAAAATTACTATGAAACTTATAAGGGGCATTACAAAGCGTTATTCCTTTTGGGATTGCCCATTGTTATCGGACAAGTAGGAGTTATTATTTTGGGTTTTGCCGATACATTGATGATCGGACATCACAGTACCAGTGAATTGGGGGCTGCTTCCTTTGTAAACAATGTATTCAATCTGGCGATTATTTTCAGTACCGGTTTTTCTTACGGGCTTACCCCGATTGTAGGGAGTCTGTATGGTAATAAGCAGTTTGCGTCTGTTGGGCAGGCATTGCGTTGTAGTTTGTTGGCAAATCTGCTTGTCGGTTTATTGCTGACACTGATAATGGGTATCCTTTATCTGAATGTGGAGAGGTTGGGACAACCGGAAGAACTCCTTCCCTTGATTAAGCCTTATTACATTGTTTTGCTTATTTCTCTTGTGTTTGTTCTGTTGTTTAATGGTTTTAAGCAGTTTACAGATGGAATTACCGATACCAAAACAGCCATGTGGATATTGTTGGGGGGGAATGTGCTGAATATTATCGGGAATTATATTCTTATTAACGGAAAATTCGGCTTTCCGGAGTTAGGGTTGTTAGGGGCAGGTATCAGTACCCTTTTCTCACGTATTGTAATGGTGATTGTGTTCGCTGTGATCTTTTTTAGTAGCCGTCGTTTTATACGGTATAAACTCGGCTTTTTCCGTTTGGGATGGTCGAGACAAATGTTTATGCGTCTCAATGGCTTGGGATGGCCGGTTGCTTTTCAGATGGGGATGGAAACGGCTTCTTTCAGTTTGAGTGCTGTGATGATAGGTTGGTTAGGTACTATTGCCTTAGCTTCGCATCAGATCATGTGTGCCATATCCCAATTTACATTTATGATGTTTTACGGTATGGGAGCAGCAGTTGCTGTGCGCGTCAGTAACTTCAAAGGTCAAGAGGACACGGTCAATGTACGCCGTTCGGCTTATGCCGGTTTTCATTTGATTATGGCGATGGCAGTGGTGTTGGGAGGCATTGTATTCCTGTTCCGTAATTATCTGGGAGGGTGGTTTACGGATAATGAAGAGGTTTCCGCATTAGTGGCGATGCTGATTATCCCGATGCTGGTTTATCAATTCGGTGATGGATTACAGATCAACTTTGCAAACGCCTTGCGAGGTATTTCGGATGTGAAACCGATGATGCTGATTGCTTTTATTGCTTATTTTATGATATCTTTGCCGGTAGGTTATTTCTGCGGCTTCGTTCTCGATTGGGGGACTGTCGGTGTATGGATGGCTTTTCCGTTCGGACTGACCAGTGCCGGCATCATGTTGTGGCTGCGTTTCCGCTATAAAACAAAATAATGTGCCAATATGTCAATGTGCCAATTGGCTGCGCTATTATGCCGCATGGCAATTGGCACATTGGCATATTGACACATTGCTAAATTATTAATATTATGGCACCTTCGCGTTTTACCAAAGTAAAAATAGCTATAGGGTATTCTCTTTTATTGGCGATATTACTCTTTTCTCTGGTGTTTGTTCATCGTGAGATGGAGACACTTTCTGCATCGGATGACCAGCAGAGTCTGATGACAGACAGTTTGTTGGTTCTTTTACGTGAGAAAGATAAGAATACGATTCAGATGCTTCGGGTATTAAGTGAAGCGAATGACAGCTTGCTTTCGGCCAGGGAAATTGAAGAGATTATAGCTGAACAGGATTCGGTGGTTACCCAGCAACGTGTACAGCACCGCATAATCACAACGCGTGATTCTCTCATTACAAAGCCCAAGAAAAAAGGATTCTTCAAACGTTTGGCAGAGGCATTCGTTCCTTCCAAACAGGATACGGCAGTATTGGTAAATACTTCGTTGGAGGTTGCTACCGATACCATCCTTGAAGCGTATAACCCGACCGATTCACTGCATCAGAAAATTCGTATGGCCAGTGAACAAAAACGTGCTCAGAAGAAAACGACTATACGGCGCAGGAATGTGCAGTTCCGGCGGTTGGATACACAACTGACAGCCCGGATCGACAGTTTGGTTAAAGAGTATGAACTGAATGTGATGCAACGTGCGCAGATGGATGCGGAGAAAGAGCAATATGTTCGTCAACGTTCTGCCCGCATTATCGGTGGCATTGCTGTGGGAGCCGTTCTGCTTTCCATCTTTTTCCTTATTATTATCTGGCGGGATATCACCCGTAGTAACCGATACCGTAGGGAATTAGAAGAGGCGAACCGCCGTGCCGAAGAACTACTGAATGCCCGTGAAAAATTGATGCTTGCCATCACACATGATTTTAAAGCACCACTTGGCTCTATTATGGGATATACCGATCTGCTGGCACGCCTTACGAACGATGAACGGCAGCGTTTTTATCTCGATAACATGAAAAGTTCTTCGCAGCATCTTCTGAAATTAGTGAGTGACCTGCTCGATTTCCATCGTCTTGACTTGAATAAGGCAGAAGTGAACCGTGTCACTTTTAATCCCTCCCAGCTTTTTGAAGAGATACGTACAAGTTTTGAACCGTTAACGGCAGCTAAAGGACTTGTTCTTGAATATAAAATAGAGTCCGAACTGGACGGGCGTTTCATAAGTGATCCGCTTCGCATCCGACAGATTGTGAATAATTTATTGTCTAATGCGGTGAAATTTACCTCAAAAGGGGGTATAACGCTTGCGGTAAGTTATTCTTCTTCCCGTTTGCGCGTAGCTGTGACCGATACCGGAAAGGGAATGGCAGCAGAAGACCGAGAACGTATTTTCCAGGAGTTTACCCGCCTGCCCGGTGCACAAGGTGAAGAGGGATTTGGTCTGGGACTCTCTATTGTGCACAAGCTTGTCGTGCTGCTTGAAGGTACTATCGACGTGCAGAGCACGTTGGGAGAGGGAAGTACGTTTACGGTAATCCTACCGCTGTTTCCGGTAGGCAAAGCTGTCGGTTTTGATAAAGACAGGAAAAAGAATCAGTCTCCTTCGGTTACTGAAGCAGATCATATCGACCGGGAGCAAATGGTGAACTCTCCGATGAATATTCTTCTCATTGATGATGATAGGATACAACTGACTTTGACTGCTGCCATGCTTGAGCAGCAAGGAATTCATGCCACATGTTGCGAGCAACTTGATGAACTGACCGAACATCTCCGTGAGCGCCGGTTTGATGTGTTGCTGACCGATGTACAGATGCCTGCCATCAACGGCTTCGATTTGTTGAAATTATTGCGTGCATCCAATATTCCTCAGGCGAAAACAATTCCCGTTATTGCCGTTACAGCCCGTAGCGATATGGATGCGGCCGAATTTATTGAACATGGTTTCTCCGGCTGCCTGCACAAGCCTTTTACGGTAGCCGAACTCCTAATACAGTTGAAAGGTGAAAGTGGAAAGTTGAAAGTTTCTGAAGAGTTGAAAACAGAAAGTGGAGAGCCAAAAGTCACTATGCAAGAAGATTGCGCAGCCAACTTTCAACTTTCAACTTTCAATTTTCAACTAAATCTTGATTTCCGTGCTCTCACCGCCTTTTCCGAAGATGATCCTGAGGCTGCTCGTTCCATTCTGTCCTCATTTGTAGAGGAAACGGAGAAGAACATTGACCAGATGGAAGCCGGTTTAAAAGAAGAAGATACGGATCGGATTGCCGGTATGGCGCATAAGCTGCTTCCGCTTTTAACTATGATCAAGGCGATGGAGATTCTTCCATTGCTGTCGTGGTTGGAAAGTAGGCGAAACGAAAAGTTTTCTGATGAAGTGAAACAAAAAACAAAAGAGGTATTACCGTTGTTACGACAGGTGGTAGATGAGGCAAGAAAGTATTTCTCCACCTTCTAAATCTTTTTTATAGAATTATTTGTTTACTTTGTATTTCCGTTAATGTATTGAAACACGCTTGATGAAACGAAAATGGATAAAATGGGTGAGTTGGATATTACTTACTCCTATATTGCTCTTTGTGGTACTGATGGTATTGCTTTATGTACCCCCCGTACAGAATTTTTTACGGAAGCAGGCCACTTCATATGCATCTGAAGCTACCGGTATGCAAATTAATGTCGGACGTATCGATCTTCGCTTCCCGTTGAACCTGTTGGTTCGGGATGTCGAAGTGATTCAGGTTCCGGATACATTGCTCACACTGGGGAGTCTCAATGTGCATGTACAAGCTATGCCTTTGTTTAAAGGAAAAATAGAAGTAGACGATATTACTCTCCAGCAGGTGACTGTCAATTCGGCCGATCTCATAGAAGGCATGAAAATCCGTGGGGTATTGGGGCGTTTTTTTCTTGAAAGTCACGGTGTCGATCTTACGGATGAAACAGCGGTGATTAATCATGTCGAACTCTCCGACACACACATCGGTCTTGTATTGAATGACACTGCAACTACCGAAAAAACGGATACGGCTTCGGTTCCCATCAATTGGAAAGTAGACCTTCATGCACTAAGTTTGAAAAACGTTTCTTTCAGTATGCAACTTCCTGCGGATACGATGCGTATGGCTGCCCGTGTGAGCGAGGCAAGCATTAAAGATGTATCCGCTGATTTAAAACACCAGTTCTACGGATTGAGATCCTTTTTGCTGACGGGCACTTCGGTTAATTACGATACGGGTAATACCCAACCAGTGGAAGGTTTTGATCCTTCGCACATTGCTTTGAGAGATATTCGTATCGGAATTGATTCGGTACTTTACCGGGGGCGCAATATGAACGCTGTTATTCGTGAGTTTTCAATGAACGAACGTTCCGGGTTAAGCGTGACATCTTTGACCGGACGTGTTTTTGCCGACAGTACGGTTATCCGTATACCGGATTTCCGTTTGCTTACTCCGCATTCGGAAATGAATCTTACTGCCCAGACTTATTGGGAATTGGTGAATATTCCTACTACCGGACGGTTGACCGCCCGTTTCAACGCGCTTATCGGTAAACAGGATGTAATGTTGTTTGCCGGCGGTTTGCCCGAGGCTTTCAAGGGGGCTTATCCTTTCCGTCCATTAGTAGTACAGGCGGGTACGGAAGGCAACTTGAAATCGATGCAGATTTCCCGTTTTAAAGTAAATCTGCCCGGTGCTTTCTCTTTGGAGGGTGGCGGCGAATTGTATAATCTGACAGATAGTACCACACGCTCGGCTGCTCTTGACTTGAAAATGCAGACAGGAAATCTTAATTTCCTGACGGCATTGGGGGGGATGACGCCGGGAGCACCGTTGGTTATCCCGGATAGTATGCTTCTTGACGCTCGTTTGGGGATGGAAGGGTCGAAATACGACGCCCGCCTGTTGTTGAAAGAAGGAGAAGGCCGATTGGGACTTACTGCTGCCCTTAACAGTACTACCGAAGCTTATACTGCCGATTTGCATATAGAGGATCTTCAGATAAATCATTTCTTGCCGAAAGATTCCATTTATGAGTTCAGTGCTTCTCTTGCGGCACACGGGCGCGGGTTCGACTTTACTTCTTATAAGACTGCGGCGGCTCTTAAGGCGACGATTGATAAATTGCATTACGGGGATTATAAAATTTCGGGCATCGGTCTTACAGGGACGGTCAAGAATGCAGTTGCGAATGTACAACTGACCAGTGATAATCCTCTGTTGAAGATGACGGCAGATGCGGAGTACCATCTTGCACATCATTATCCGGATGGAAAAGTCGGGCTGAATGTAACTGGCATCGATACGGAAAAACTTTTCGGTGTCAGTCTTGGTAAGAATTCCGGCAAGCCGTTGGATCTGCAACTTACCGGTGAAGTACGTAAAGAACGTGTATTTACTCATCTTACAGCAGGTGACCTTAAACTGAACCTCAGCGCCCGCGCCGGGTTGGAATTATTAATTCGTCAATCCACTCACTTTGCCGATGTTTTGACAAAGCAGTTGGAAGCGAAAGAATTAAACCACGCAGAATTGCGTAAAGCGTTGCCGACAGCAGTTTTCTCTTTCTCTGCCGGACAGGATAACCCGATGGCCTGGTATCTCGCTACGCAGAATATATCTTATCATGATGCTTCTGCCAAATTGGGGTGTGCACCGGATTGGGGAATTAACGGTAAGGTCGCTCTCCATACCTTGAAGATTGATACGTTGCAACTGGATACTATTTTCTTTACTTTGAAGCAGGATACGAGTCGTATTAACCTGCGTGGCGGAGTAATCAACGGGCCAAAAAATCCACAGATATCCTTTACATCCATACTGACCGGAGAGATTCGTGATAAAGATGCGGAACTGGTGGCACAATATATAAATGATAAAGGAAAAACGGGCCTGCTCTTCGGAGTGAATGCCAAACCGCTCTATGGCGGGCTCGGAAAAGGTAACGGGCTTGCATTGACATTAGTGCCGGAGGAACCTGTCATTGCTTTCCACAAATTCCGTTTTGAGGAACATCACAACTGGATTTATCTTCATAAGAATATGCGCGTTTATGCCAATGTCGATATGCAGGATAATGAGGGTATGGGAATCCGTATGCAATCTTTGCCGAGCGATACCGTTTCGTTGCAGAATATGGATGTCGAATTACGGCGTATCCGGTTGGAGGAAGTGTTCAGCATTCTACCTTATATGCCGCAGATTACCGGATTGCTTTCGGCAGAAGCCCACTATATACAGACGGAGAAATCGTTGGAATTATCTGCGGAAGCAAGTATCGATGAACTGACTTATGAACGGCAGCGTATCGGTGATGTGGCTTTGGGAGCTACCTGGCTTCCGGGAGAGAAAGGTAAGCAGTACGTCAATACTTATCTTACGCATGAGGGTACTGAAATTATGGTTGCTGATGGTGCGTTGTATCCGGCAGTTTCGGGCAAGGACAGCATTGTAGTGAACTCTACACTCGAACATTTTCCTCTCAGCATAGCCAATGTTTTTGTACCCGATCAGATGGTGACTCTTTCCGGCGATATGGACGGCGACTTGCATATTACGGGATATACCGACAGTCCGTTGATTAATGGCGGATTGTCATTGGATAGTGTTTCCGTTTATGCACGGCAGGCCGATGCCCGGTTTATATTTGACAATCGGCCGATACAGGTACAGAACAATCGGATTGTATTTGATAAGTTTGCGATTTATACTACCAGTCAGAACCCGTTCAGTATCGATGGTTATGTCGATTTTCGGGATATGGGCCGGCCGATGGCGAATCTTAAACTGTTTGCGGAAAACTATACGTTGCTTAATGCCAAACGGACTAAGGAGAGTATGGTTTATGGTAAGGTGTTTGTCGATCTTGATGCTACGGTGCGCGGACCGTTGGACGGGCTTATGATGCGTGGTAATGTAAACCTGTTGGGTAATACCGATGTTACTTATGTGCTTACCGATTCACCGCTTACGGTACAGGATCGCTTGAGTGATCTGGTGACTTTCACCTCTTTTGCAGATACCACTTCTCTGAATAAGGAAGAAGAGTCTACTCTCTCTCTGGGGGGATTGGACATGATAATGACAATACACATTGATCCTGCCGTTCGTTTGAAAGCGGATCTGAGTGCCGACCGCAGTAGCCGGGTGGAATTGGAAGGTGGAGGCGATCTCTCTTTACAGTATACGCCGCAAGGTGATCTTACTCTTACCGGCCGGTATACTTTGTCGGGGGGGATGATGAAATATGCCTTGCCGGTGATCCCGTTGAAAGAGTTCCAGATACAAAATGGAAGTTATGTAGACTGGACCGGTAATCCGATGGATCCGATGCTGAACTTCAAGGCGACAGAACGTGTGCGTGCTTCTGTGACACAGGAAGACGGTACATCACGTATGGTGAATTTTGATATTTCGATTGTGGTAAAGAATCGTCTCGATAACCTTTCATTGGCTTTTGAAATCGATGCACCGGATGATGCCTCCGTACAGAACCAATTAGCGGGTATGGGGCCGGACGAGCGTAGCAAACAAGCTGTGGCTATGCTGGCTACCGGTATATATCTTGCCGATTCGGGAGGGGGAAGCGGTATGAATTTGAATATGGGAGCGGCGCTTAACTCCGTGCTTGCCAGCCAGATTAATGCTCTGACAGGAAACATGAAGAATGCCAGCCTTTCGTTCGGAGTAGAAGATCATGATGATTCGGATGCCGGTGGTAAGCGGACGGACTACAGTTTCCGCTATTCCCAGCGTTTCTTTAACGATCGTTTTCAGATAGTGTTGGGAGGTAAAGTTTCTACCGGTGCCAATGCTACTAATGACGTAGAATCGTTTATCGATAATATTTCGTTGGAATACCGGTTGGATCAGTCCGGTACACGTTACATCCGCCTGTTCCATAACAAGAACTATGAAAGTGTTTTTGAAGGTGAAATTACTGAGACCGGTGTCGGTCTGGTGCTCCGCAAGAAAATGGACCGCCTGAGTGAATTGTTTATATTTAAAAAGAAAAAGAAATGAGGATGAAAAGAGTAAAAGCAATCTGTGGGCAGAGGATACGGTTACCTTTCATTGGCATATTGATATATTCTCTTATTGGCATATTATTGTTTGGTTGTTCGACTACAAAACATTTGCCGGAGGGTGAAGTGTTGTATACCGGCAATAAAGACATTTTCAAAGACCCGTCCAAAACTTCTGTCGGCGAGACAGCTATCGGCGAGGTAAAGGCGGCATTGGATAAAAGCCCGTCAACCAAATTATTTGGTGTTTTGCCTATCCCTTTTGGGATGTGGGTGTACAATGATTTTGTAAAGTATGAGAAAGGATTCGGTAAGTGGGTATTCAATCGTTTTGCGGCGAAACCTGTATTTATTTCTACTGTTAATCCGGAATTGCGTGTAAAAGTGGCTACGAACCTGTTGCATGATTATGGCTATTTTAATGGGAAAGTGAGTCAGCAGACAATCGTTAATCCGAAAGACAGCTTGAAAGCACGGGTAGAGTATACAGTCGAGATGCGTAATCCTTACTTTATCGATACGGTATATTATGACCGTTTCACTCCGCAAACACTTCGTATCATGGAACGGGGACGCCGATGGTCATTACTGACTCCGGGCGAACAGTTTAATGTGAGTGATCTGGACGAAGAACGTAACCGTCTCAGTACTTTGCTGCGCAATGTGGGGTACTTCTACTTCCGCCCCGATTATATGACTTATCAGGCTGATACGACTCTTATACCCGGAGGGCACGTCAGTTTACGGCTTATCCCCGTAGCAGGCCTGCCGGCAGCGGCACAACGACGGTATTATGTAGGGAACAAGACTGTTTATCTGATCGGCAAGAATGGCGAGCAGCCCAATGACAGCATGAACTATAAAGGGATGGACATACATTTCTATAATAAGATGCAGGTACGCCCTAATATGCTTTATCGCTGGTTAAACTATCAGGCATATGTGAAGAGTGACTCATTACGCAATTCACAGCGTAGCCGTCTTTACAGTCAGTATCGTCAGCAACGTGTTCAGGAAAAACTGGCTCAATTGGGAATTTTCCGTTATATGGATATGCAATATACACCGCGTGATACGACTGCCGCGTGCGATACGCTCGATGTCACCCTGCAGGCTACTTTTGACAAGCCGCTCGATGCGGAGCTCGAATTGAATGTTACCACCAAGAGTAATGACCAGACCGGTCCCGGCGCTTCTTTCTCCGTCACCCGCAATAACGTGTTTGGCGGTGGCGAAACCTGGAATGTGAAGTTGAAAGGTTCTTATGAATGGCAGACCGGTGGTGGTAAGAATTCTTCTTTGTTGAACAGTTGGGAGATGGGGGCTTCTACTTCTCTTATGTTTCCACGGGTGGTATTTCCTCAGTTCGGAGATCGTGAATATGATTTTCCTGCTTCTACCACTTTTCGTTTGTATGTAGACCAAATGAATCGTGCCAAATACTATAAATTACTCTCTTTTGGTGGAAATGCGACGTATGATTTTCAACCGACACGTACCAGCAGGCATTCATTGACGCCTTTTCGTTTGACTTTTAATGTGTTGCAGCACCGCACGAGTGCATTCGATTCTATCGCCAAAGACAACAGGGCATTGTTGCTCAGTTTGCAGAACCAGTTTATTCCGGCTATGGAATATACTTATACCTATGATAATTCGACTGTCCGTGGAGTGCGTAACTCCAGTTGGTGGCAGACTACTTTTACTTCTGCCGGTAATTTGACTTCTTGTATTTACCGTATTTTCGGCAAGCCGTTCAGTGAAAAAGAGAAAAATCTGTTGGGGGCACCGTTTGCGCAATTTCTTAAATTGAATACCGACTATCGTTATTTATGGAAGATAGATCGTAATAATTCCGTTGCTGCCCGGATAGCCGGTGGGGTGATATGGACCTATGGTAATTCACATGTTGCTCCTTATAGCGAGCAATTTTATGTCGGTGGTGCCAATAGTATCCGCGCCTTTACGGTACGTAGTATCGGTCCCGGTGGCTATCATCCGGAAAAGAGTGAATTTTCTTATCTTGATCAGACTGGTGATATTCGTTTGGAAGCAAACATCGAATATCGTTTCCGCATTTATAAAGATCTTCATGGAGCGGTCTTTTTGGATGCGGGAAACGTCTGGCTGATGCGTTATGACTCCGACCGCCCTGATGCGCAACTCCGGTTGAAAACATTTGCCAAACAAATCGCTCTCGGTACCGGTGTCGGGTTGCGTTATGACCTCGATTTTCTTGTCTTCCGGCTCGATTGCGGAGTGCCTTTGCATGATCCGTATGAAACGGGGAAGTCGGGATACTATAATGTGAGGGGGGCATTTTGGAAACAATTAGGTATACACTTTGCCATTGGTTATCCCTTCTAAGCTTACAATTGAATTAAAAAAGGTAAACTTTGAACGAAATGTGTCATTCTGCGTCCATATAATTTTGTACATTTGCACCGTTGTCGGAACATTGACATCACTAACCTTTTAATATTACACAGTTATGAAACCAACTTTATTTGTACTTGCTGCCGGTATGGGCAGCCGTTATGGAGGCTTGAAACAACTTGACGGACTGGGTCCGAATGGCGAAACTATTATGGATTATTCTATCTATGATGCGATTCGCGGTGGGTTCGGCAAAGTTGTTTTCGTTATCCGCAAGGACTTCGAGAAAGACTTCCGTGAAAAAATATTGAGTAAATACGAAAACCATATCCCGGTGGAATTGGTATTCCAGGCACTGGATAACCTGCCCGAAGGCTTTACTTGTCCTGCTGACCGTGTAAAACCTTGGGGAACGAATCATGCCGTATTGATGGGTAAAGACGTTATCAAAGAGCCGTTTGCCGTTATCAATGCAGACGACTTCTACGGTCGTGACAGCTTTGCCGTGTTGGGTGCTGCACTGAGCGAGATGGACGGGAAAAAGAATGACTATTGCATGGTAGGTTATCGTGTAGGTAATACATTGAGCGAAAGCGGTTCGGTTGCTCGTGGCGTATGCGAAACGAATGCGGAAGGTTATTTGACAACTGTGGTTGAACGTACGGCCATCGAACGTATTGACGGTAAGGTATCTTTCAAAGATGAGAACGGTGTGATGCAGAGTATTGCCGACAATACTCCGGTTTCAATGAATATGTGGGGCTTTACTCCCGATTATTTTGAATATTCCGAAGAATACTTCAAAGAATTCCTTAAGGCCAATATGGACAACTTGAAAGCCGAATATTTCATTCCGTTGATGGTAAATAAACTGATTAATGACGGAACTGCCCGTGTGAAAGTGCTTGATACTACCAGTAAGTGGTTTGGCGTGACATACGCTGCCGACCGTCAGGGAGTAGTGGATAAGATACAGGCATTGGTGGATGCCGGTGAATATCCGGCAAAATTGTTCTGATCGTTAAAGGACAATATAAAAAGGGAAAGGGAAGGCATCGGCTTTCCCTTTTTTCGTATCTTTGTCCGCATATATCGAACTAAAAGAAAGATAGTTATGATGAAGTTTTCCATATATGGCCGTATGTGCCTTGTGTTAGGGTTTGTATTCTCTTTTTCCGCCTGTAAGGATGACGATGATGATAAGAGTGATAAAACTACGAACCAATGGATTGAGAGTGCGATGCGTAGTTATTATTTATGGTATGAAGAGATTCCTGATAAAAAGGAACTGAATTTTAATGCTGATCCGGAAGATTTTTTCTACTCACTGTTAGCGTCGGAAGACGGAAAAACCAAAAATAAGACCCGTTATTATTATTCTACAATTAAGAAAAAGAAATCTGTAGCCACACGGTCGAACATGGGAGAAGAACCAACGCTTGGTTTTGAGTTTCAGACTTGGATAATAAACGGTGCGGGATATCGTGCGGTCAGTGTTCTATATGTATTGCCGGGCTCACCTGCTGAGAAAAAAGGTTTGCGGCGTGGTGACTGGATTCATAAAATAAATGGTGCGAATGTAAGTGATGGAAACGTGTCTGATCTGTTGAGTGGGAAAACGGTTGTGTTGGATGTTTCGGATCATTATTCCAATTACGATACACATTCGGTGGAGTTGGTTCCGGCCATGGTAGAGGATGATCCTATTTTTCTGACAAAAACATTTCAAGACGAGTCTACCGGACATAAAAAGGTGGGTTATATGGTGTATAATCACTTCACCTCCGGCCCCGACGGGGATAAGGATGAGACGTATAATAACGAGCTTCGCCAACAGTTTGGTGCATTTAAGGCAGAGGGGGTCGAGGAGTTTGTGCTGGATCTTCGCTACAACGGCGGTGGCCTTGTGACCTCTGCGCAGATACTTGCCGAATTGTTGGCGCCGGAATCTGCCTTGGGAAACACGTTCTGTTATTTGCAATACAATGATATACAGTCTAAAACGGTTACCTATAAATTAGAGGGGGCGGAACAGAATCTCAATCTGCCTCGTCTGTTCGTGTTGACCAGCAACCGCACGGCTTCGGCTTCGGAAGCGGTGATTAACGGATTGCGCCCCTACTACGATGTATATTTGCTGGGCGAACAGACCGAAGGCAAGAATGTAGGTTCTATTACACTCACCAATGACAAATACGATTACGAACTGCATCCCATTGTCTGCCGGATTTTCAATGTGCAGGATCAATCGGAATACAAAGACGGCTTTTCTTCAGACTGGGAACCGGATGAGCCGAATAGCGATTATCGTCCGATAGTGAATCATGTGGAACTGGGGGATAAGGAGAATGATGTGCTGTTGAAAGCCGCTATATATTGGATACGTAACGGAGTGAAGCCTCCTGTTACCGGGTTTACCCGTTCTTCCGGTTTGAAGCTAATGCCCGGTTATTGCTCTCTGGACAGGAAAGCGACGAACGGTGTGCAGGTGCCTTTCTGATATTTTTCTTCTTGCGCATATTATCTGTCGGGAATATGTTATCCTTGCAAATATCAATTGCTAAATCCGTGTTGTGATGAATATTCTTTCTACTGCTCCGTTTCGCAAACTCCCGATAGGGATACAGAGTTTCTTATCCCTTATATGGCAGACGGTCGTAAGCTTGTTAAAATAGGCATCTCTTTCGATTCCGAAGAGCGGAATTTGGGTGAATGGATCATTGACTGAACGAAAATTGACAAATGTAAGTAATTAACCACTTGAAGCTTTATCGGTTAAGGGATAAATTGCTATCTTTGCAACCCAATATCAATTATTCGTTAGCAAAGTGATATCAGTTGAAGGACTTACCGTAGAATTTAATGCCACGCCCTTATTTTCGGACGTGTCTTACGTTATTAACAAGAAAGACCGTATTGCCCTGGTGGGTAAGAACGGAGCCGGTAAATCGACCATGCTTAAAATTCTGGCCGGTTTGCAGAGCCCGACAGCGGGTGTAATTGCCATTCCCAAAGAGGTAACTATCGGCTATTTGCCGCAGGTGATGATACTCTCTGATGCGCATACTGTGATGGAGGAGGCCGAGCAGGCTTTCGAGCATATCTTTCAGTTGCAGGCCGATTTGGAGAGGATGAACCGGGAGTTGGCGGACCGTACCGATTATGAATCGGAAGAATACCATAAGCTTATCGACCGCTTTACGCATGAGAACGACCGTTTTTTGATGATGGGCGGGACTAATTTCCGTGCGGAAATAGAACGTACGCTTCTTGGATTAGGTTTCAGACGGGAAGATTTTGATCGCCCTACTTCCGAATTCTCCGGTGGTTGGCGTATGCGTATCGAACTGGCGAAACTGCTGTTGCGTCGTCCCGATGTACTGCTTTTGGATGAGCCTACGAACCATTTGGATATCGAGAGTATCCAGTGGTTGGAGAATTTCCTTTCCACGCGTGCCAATGCCGTGGTGTTGGTCAGTCACGACCGTGCTTTTCTCAATAACGTAACGACGCGTACCATTGAAATTACTTGCGGGCAGATATACGATTATAAAGTGAAATATGATGAGTTCGTTGTGCTTCGTAAAGAGCGCCGCGAACAGCAGCTTCGTGCCTATGAAAATCAACAGAAACAGATACAGGATACGGAGGATTTCATCGAGCGTTTCCGTTACAAGGCAACAAAGGCGGTGCAGGTGCAGAGTCGTATCAAGCAGTTGGAAAAGATAGACCGCATTGAGGTGGATGAAGAGGATAATTCGGCCTTGCGTTTGAAATTTGTCTGTTCCAGCCGCAGTGGGAATTATCCGGTGATTTGCGAAGATGTGAGAAAGGCATACGGTTCGCATGTTGTCTTCCAGAATGTAAATCTTACGATTAATCGTGGCGAGAAGGTAGCCTTTGTCGGAAAAAACGGTGAGGGTAAATCTACATTGGTAAAATGTATCATGGGAGAAATCACCGATTATCAAGGCAAACTGACAATCGGGCATAATGTGCAGATCGGTTATTTTGCCCAAAATCAGGCACAGATGCTGAACGAAAGTCTTACCGTATTTGATACAATCGATCGGGTAGCGGTGGGAGATATCCGTCTTAAGATCCGTGACATTCTTGGAGCTTTCATGTTTGGCGGGGAGGCTTCGGATAAGAAAGTAAAAGTTCTTTCCGGTGGTGAGCGTACTCGCTTGGCAATGATAAAGCTTCTGCTCGAACCGGTGAATTTCCTTATTCTCGACGAGCCGACCAACCATCTGGATATGCGTTCGAAAGATGTGCTGAAAGAGGCGATACGCGAGTTTGACGGTACGGTGATAATCGTTAGTCATGATCGTGATTTTCTTGACGGACTTGCGACTAAAGTCTATGAGTTTGGTGGCGGGCAGGTGAAAGAACATATCGGTGGTATTTATGATTTTCTGCAGAAAAAAAAGATCGAAAGCCTGAATGAACTGCAAAAGGCTCCTGCGCTTTCCGCATCTCCTGTCGATACTAAAAAGGAAACAGCAACGGAAGGGATTTCTCAATCGGAAAGTAAGCTTTCTTATGAAGCTCAAAAAGAACTTAACAAGAAACTGAAAAAGCTGGAACGTCAGGTGGCCGATTGTGAAACGGAGATTGAGCAGACGGAGTCTGCTATTGCTATTCTGGAAGAGAAAATGGCTACTCCGGAAGGGGCTTCGGACATGACGCTTTACGAACAGCATCAAAAACTGAAACAACAGCTCGACCGGACCGTAGAAGAGTGGGAGAAGGTTTCGATTGAACTGGAAGAACTGAAACAATGATGAGTAATTAACAACTTTAGATATATGAAAGTAATCAAGTATTTACCAATTCTTGCAATTTGCATGATGACAACAGGATGCAACAGCAGCAAGCAGCAGACCCTTACTTCCGGTATTGATCTTGCTAACCTTGACACATTGGCTCTTCCGGGAGCTGATTTTTATCAGTATGCCTGTGGCGGTTGGATGAAGAATCATCCTCTCACAGACGAGTATTCACGTTTCGGTTCTTTCGATATGTTGGCCGAAAACAATCGGGAACAACTTCGCGGACTTATTGAAGAATTAGCTTCCGCTCCCCACGAAGCCGGTAGCGTTGCTCAGAAAGTAGGCGATCTTTATAACATGGCGATGGATAGTGTGAAGTTGAATAAAGACGGTGCAACTCCTATCAAAGCAGAATTAGAGAAGATTGCCGGATTGAAAGATAAGTCCGAAATTTATACCATGATAGCAGAAATGCATAAGAACGGAATGCATCCTTATTTTGCTGTTTATGTAGCTGCTGATGATATGAACAGTTCTGTGAACACGGTGCATACTTATCAAGCCGGTTTGGGAATGGGTGAGCGCGATTATTATTTGGAAAATGATGATAAGACAAAAGAAATTCGTGAGGCTTATAAAAACCATATTGTGAAGATGTTCCGGCTTGCCGGATATGACGAGGCGGTTGCCCGAAAAGCAATGGAGGCTGTTATGAAGATTGAAACCCGTCTGGCTACATCGGCCCGTTCTATGGTGGAATTGCGTGATCCGCATGCCAACTATAATAAGAAAACAATGGAAGAGATGAAGAAGGAATATGCTCCTTTTGCATGGGATGTGTTCTTTTCTACTCTCGGTTTGAATGATTTGGCGGAAGTAAATGTAGGTCAGCCGAATTCCATAAAGGAGGTGAACGATATCGTAAATAATGTAGCGCTTGAAGATCAGAAAGCTTATTTGCAGTGGAATCTTATTAATAACGCAGCAGGTTGCCTGAGTGATGATTTTGTGGCGCAGGACTTTGAATTTTATGGTAAAGTCATGTCCGGAAAACAGGAGATGAAGCCACGTTGGAAACGTGCTGTGAGCACGGTTGACGGTTCTTTGGGAGAAGCCGTAGGGCAGATGTACGTGGAAAAATATTTCCCGGCTGCTGCCAAAGAACGTATGGTAGGATTGGTGAAGAATTTGCAGACATCTCTGGGAGAACGCATTAAGAATTTAGCTTGGATGAGTGATGCGACCAAAGAGAAAGCACTTGAGAAACTGGCCACTTTCCATGTGAAAATCGGTTATCCCGATAAATGGAAAGATTATTCGTCACTTGAAATCAAGGACGATTCCTATTGGGCAAATATAGAACGTGCCAATCAATGGGAACATGCCGAAATGATTGCGAAAGCGGGTAAACCGGTAGATAAGGATGAGTGGTTGATGACTCCGCAGACGGTAAATGCATATTACAATCCTACTACCAATGAAATCTGTTTCCCGGCAGGTATTCTTCAGTATCCGTTTTTCGATATGAATGCTGACGATGCTTTCAATTACGGTGCTATCGGTGTGGTGATCGGCCATGAAATGACACACGGATTTGACGACCAGGGACGCCAATATGATAAAGACGGTAATTTGAAAGACTGGTGGACGGAAGAAGATGCGAAAAACTTTGAAGAGCGTGCGCAAGTGATGGTTAATTTCTTCGATAGCATCGAAGTGGCACCGGGTGTTCATGCTAATGGACAGTTGACTCTGGGTGAGAATATTGCCGATCACGGTGGTTTGCAGGTTTCCTATCAGGCATTTAAAAATGCAACGGTGCAGGCTCCGCTAAAAGACGAAAACGGCTTTACACCCGAACAACGTTTCTTCCTGGCTTACGCGAATGTGTGGGCAGGCAATATCCGTCCGGAAGAGATCCTTCGTCTTACTAAATTGGATGTGCATTCATTGGGAAAATGGCGTGTCAATGGTGCGTTACCGCAAATCGGTGCATGGTACGAGGCTTTTGATGTAACAGAGGACGATCCGATGTTCCTGCCGGTTGACAAACGGGTGTCTATCTGGTAATAGTTTTGTATAAACAATTGTACATATATCAAAGCGTTGACTCATAATATTTTGAGTCGACGCTTTTTTATTATTAATTCACACCTTATTTATTACGTGCGATAAACAATATTTCGTAACTTTGCTATCTGAAGTTACGAAAAGAGTGTAATTTATTGGAAATGAGCGTAGGTTAATCGCTCTTGATAGTAATAGGTTACGATTTAGTTAGTTATCTACTGCATTATCCTTCTGCGCGTTGCGTAACCTTCAAAGAACTCTTCGTATGCAAAAGTAGCTATTTAATTCGAGATTTTGATATAAACTCCCGTTTTTTTATCCCCTCATTCATAAGAATTTTCCGTAAAAGCGGTTTTATCCGTCGGAACACCATTGCCCAAAACGAGTTTTGAACAAACGTGTGCAGACTGCCGCATAGCCGGAGAAAAGGGCATTGCCTCACGCCTAAACGATGTTTAGACAGATGAAGCAATGCCCCTTTCTTTTGCGCCTATGCCAAGAGGTGCTTTTACGGGTTTTCAAATGATTTTTCTTTTTTCGCTGTCCCTTTTGCCGGAAGCGGAAAGTGAATGCAGAGTGTGTCAGCCTGCCCCATGAATGAAGCAGACGGACACACACAGCCGGGCAAACCGGGAAGAATGATTGTTGTCGCCCGGCTGGACAAGTCCTGTCGGATCGGAAACATTCATACTTCCTTTGTTGTGGTTTGCCCTTTTCACGCTCCGGTGATGTCTTTTCCCTTTTGGTTATTCCTTTTTTACGGATTTTCTCCTGAAGTTTTTTCTACCCAATCTGCCTCTGTTTTCGTTTACCTCCATTTTGCGCCTTTCAGTGAGCCGCATCAGTCAGTCATTTTCGTTCTGGGCGCAAAGGTAATTCCGGGATTGGACGGGAAAGCAAGGTCAAGCCTCCTGTTTTCGGTAAAAATCTCCAGCCCTGCGGGTAGTATTTTGACCGAAAAACCTTGCATTCCCTAATCCCTACCTTTTCAAGCACCCGAAACGAAAACGACCGATGCGACAGAAAGACGCATAAAAAAAATGTCGGATAAACGAGAGGCAGATAAGATAGTTTGAAACTCAACTCCCTCAGCTCTTGAATCCGCATAAAAAAACAAAAAATCAAAAAACAACGGATATGAGAACAGCGATAGCAACAAAATTCGTGGCATGGGAAGTACCAAGTTTGGAGAACCTGCAAGACTGCAAGGTGTACGGACTTCGTAGCAAACTCAACAACGGAGAAAAATTGAGCCGAGAGGAAAAGGACTGGCTTACACGCAACGTGAATAGCAATTCCTATTTCAATAGCGCAGTACCCCTGCAAGGTTGGAAGTTTGACTTCTCCGACATTCTCCGAACCTACATCGTGAAGCAGTACGGACATTGGGCGGAATACAAGGCTACCGACAAGACCGCACTCCGCAGTTTCCTTTACGGCAGGATTGACAGCATCGTGGAACTTAACAAGTAAATACGGCTATGACAGCAACGGCAAATTTCAGACAAGTGGCGCAATACATCGGGTTGGCGATATGCGGCTTGATGATGCGCACCGCCTTCGGGGTGTTCGGCATCCTTTGGGGCATCATCAGAGAGATTGTAAACGGAGTGTTTCGAGTGGCGATAGGTGTAATCGTGGCTATCCTTTCCACCATTGCCTTCTTCGGCTTCATTCTTTGGTTATTCACCCTTTAACCCTTACCGATATGGCAAAAAGAAACAGCAAGACGGCAGCGCAGCAGTGCAGATATTACGAGGTGGACAACATCTTCGTGTATATGGTGGAAACGTACATCAACGGCAACATATCCGTGTTCCGTGAACTCTACCACGAACTGAACAAGGACGCACGGAGGGACTTCATGGACTTCCTTCTCAGCGAGGTAGAGCCGACCTATTGGAGAGAGATACTGAAACAGACAATCTAAAAACGACAGCGATATGAAAGGAACAGACCATTTCAAGAGAACGATACAGATGTATCTGGAACAGCGGGCGGAAGAGGATGCGCTCTTTGCGAAGAACTACCGCAACCCTGCCAAGAACATAGACGATTGCGTGACCTATATTCTGAACTACGTGAAGAAAAGCGGTTGCAACGGCTTCACGGACGGAGAGATATTCGGGCAAGCCGTCCACTACTATGACGAGAACGAGATAGAGGTAGGCAAGCCGATGAACTGCCAAGTGGTGGTGAACCACGTTGTGGAACTCACGGCGGAGGAAAAGGCGGAAGCACGTCAGAACGCTGTCCGCAAATACCAAGAGGAAGAACTCCGCAAGTTGCAGAACCGCCACAAGCCGAGAACCGCCAATAAAGCGAGCGCACAAGAAGTACAACAACCCAACCTATTCAATTTCTGATTATGAAACCGAGAACACGCATACAGCAGGAAGTCGCACGTTTGAGCAAGCGACTACCGATATTGACCGAAGAACAAAGGGCATACGCTTTCCGTCATTGCTTCAAGCATTACGCGGTCAAGAGGGCAAACGGCACGAACATCTGCACCGAGTGCGGACATTCGTGGAAAAGCGACCACGACCTTGCCGACACCGTTTGCGGATGCACCTGCCCCCGTTGCGGTATGGAGTTGGAAGCGTTGCGCACCCGAAAGAGCGTTTTCAGCGATATGGAGTATTTCTCCATCGTCACCACCTGCAAGCAGTACCAAGTGATACGCTTCTTTTCCGTCAATTCCCGATACAAGGCAGGACAGCCTGCCGAGTATTCCATCTTTGAGGTAGTGCAGAGGTGGATTGCCCCCGACGGCAGGACAACGACCGTTGCCCGACTGCGTGGAATGTCGATGTTATATTATGACCAGTGGTCGGAATACAGCGATATGGAGGTACGCAAGAACCAAGAAATTCGGGCATACGACATCACTCCGAGATGCACCTACCCCCGACAGCGTTTCATACCCGAAGTGAAGCGAAACGGCTTCAAGGGCGAATACCACAATATCCTGCCTTACGACCTTTTCAAAGGCATTCTTTCCGACAGCCGTGCGGAAACGCTGTTGAAGGCTGGGCAATATCAGATGTTGCGCTACTACCTGCACCACTCTTTCAATATCGGGGAGTATTGGGCGTCAATCAAGATATGTATCCGCAACGGCTACACCATCACAGACGGCTCTGTGTGGCGTGACACGATAGACCTCCTGCGACACTTCGGCAAGGACACGAACAGCCCGAAGTACGTCTGCCCCCAAGACCTCAAAGCCGAACACGACAGGTTGGTGGCAAGACGCAACCGCCAAAGGGAACGTGAACGGACTGAACGGCAACGGCAGAAAGCGGTTGAGGACGAGAAACAATATCTGAAAGCCAAAGGCATATTCTTCGGACTTGTCTTTTCCGACAGCCTTATCTGCGTTAAAGTCATAGAGAGCGTGGAGGAAATGATAGAGGAAGGACGGATGATGCACCATTGCGTGGGCGGCTACCACAATCGGGAAAATTCCCTTATCCTTTCAGCGACCATTGACGGCAGACGCATAGAAACGGTGGAAGTGTCCTTGAAAACCTTTGAGGTGGTGCAGTGTCGTGGCTTATGCAACGAGAACACAGAATACCACGAGCGCATCATAGACCTTGTGAACAAGAACGCCAATCTTATCCGTGAGCGGCTGAAAGCGGCATAGCATCAACCCTAAAACAACATTGATATGGAAGTAAGAATTGAAAGCATGATTTGTGTGTGGGACGATAAAATCCCTGCATTGTTCCTTGAATTTGTAAACCTCCTCACTCTCACAACGAGTGAGGGGGAATTGAGAAAGAGCGTAAAGGCGTTTGCCGAGAAGCACGAACTTGACAAGTTCTTCCTTTACGGCTTCGGCTCACACCATTTCTATCTGCATCAACGCTACACGAGCAATCCCGAAATGGTGATGAAGAACAGAGTTCTGTCAGTACATTTTTAACCATCTAAAAAGCAACATTATGGCAACACGAATGACCATCAACGGAGTAAGCACCTGCACGGAAGCAGGTACGGAGAAATACGAGCGTTTCCAATCGGGTATAGGCAGACGCAAGCGGACACTTGTGCAGTATGACTACCGCCACACGGACGGAGAATTGTTCGCTTGTGTCAAACCCACATTGGACGAGTGCCGAACCGCAAGGAACAAGTGGCTGAACGCAAAGCAGGGAAAGGAGGACAACCGATGAACACGACCTATCAGACGCTGATAGTCAAGTTCAGCGAATCTATCACGGCATTGGACGGCATCTTTGACGATGCCGGAGCGTGGGGAACGAACACCCTCAAAGGGTGGATAGATGATTACGTTATGTATAGGGAATAATTATGTAAAGTTTGTTTGGTTTATTTTTATTAAGTTACTGATTTTCATCTGTTAAATAACATAATATCCCAAACAAACTTCACATAAGTTTTAATACTTAGTCCGTAAATCCTTTAGATAACCCAACAAGGATTTGTCTTTTTGCCATGTCGTTTTACCCTCTTTTATTATTCCCGGATTTACACGTGACAATGCCTCCAGCTTCTTCTTTTCACTTGCACGAGCATATATTTCTGTTGTAGTTGTTGAAACATGCCCTAAAAAATCCCTTATATAAACCAAATTTATATCCGCCTCCAATAAGTGCATGGCTTTGGAATGCCGGAAAGAATGGCATCCCAAATTTTCAGGGATTAAATCAGGGGACTTTTTTCGAGCTATCTCTGCATATTTCTTTACAATATTCAGGACGGCAACACGGGAAAGTTTCTCTCCGTGGAAATTACAAAAAATAGGAACACAATGCCTGTCCTCTTTCATCAATCCCTCATCATACATATATTTTTTGAGATTGGATGCTTGTTGTTTTGATAAAGGTACAATCCGTGCCTTATTACCCTTTCCGCATAATTTGACAGTCGCCGTATCATTAAATTCTATATTAGGTGGCGTAAGGTCAATTAGTTCCTGAACTCTTGCCCCACTGTCATAGAGTAGTGAAAGAAGAACGAAATCCCGACGACCATATCGTGTTTTCAAATCAGGTTGACTTAAAATCAACTTTATACCATCTATCGTAAGATAAGCCATTTCAGGAGCAGCAGTTTTCTTTTTCCTTATTGACATTATTTCATGATAACGGAACATTCCTTTTACATCTCGATATTGCAGGTAACTATAAAAAGACCGAATGGCTGCAAGACGTGCATTTCGCGTGGAAACAGAGCAATGCCTGTCTTCTTCAAGCCATTGCAAGAAATTTATAATCCGTTCTTTGGTTATATCCGCAAGGGTAACACGCTGTGGATTTATAAATTCTTGCTCTTTCAGGAACTCAATCAACAGGGAGAATGTGTAACTGTAAGTCAATATCGTATTTTGGGAAACGCCACATTCTATTGGCAGATATGTGCCAAAAAAATCGGTCAGATATTTAGAAAAATCAGTAGGTTTCATAATTATTCTTCTGTTTCAATATTAATATCAGGGAATACACAACGATAGGTATCATCAACTTTTGCAATTAATTGAGGATACATTTGCTGCGTCATCCGTACATACTGGTTTGTTGAGTATAAAGATTTATGTCCGACATAAGTCATAAGGAGTGGCAATGAGTTGTATAGGTCTTTTCCTGATTCTGACATTTTAACAAGAGATTCCACGCAAAAAGTATGGCGCAAGTCATGAAGTCTGGGCGTTTTGCCCTTTGCCCCTGCAAATATTCCTGCCCGTTGCAACACCGCCTTGAACAATCTGTTTATAGATGTTCCTCTGCATCGCTTTCCGTCAGCAGAAGAAAAGAAGGGCGCATCCGGTTCAACAGACATATTACAGTGTTCTTTATAAACAACATAGTCCTTACAAATTGCAGTCAAAGACAAAGACATTGGCACGATTCGGTCTTGTCCGTTCTTACACTCATGCAGGGTTAGTGTACCCAAAGCGAGATTAACGTCCTTATGGCAAAGTTTTAACGCTTCTCCGATACGTATTCCCGTTCCGTATAGCATCCTGATAATTAAAGGAATTACACCTCTTATCGAATTGTAAACGCATTGTGTGCTTCCCATTTTGTCACACTCCTTAAAAATTGCAGCCATCTCTCTTTTGGTGTATATATGAGGGATGAACGAACGCTTGGTTTTACGCAATTTCGGGACATAGGAATCATATCCCAAAAGTCTAAGATAACTTGAAAAACCACGAAGGTATAACATGCGTGTTTCACGATTTCTTTCTGATTCCAACGGATTCAGGTTTTTCCAAGCGTTGAATAAATCTCTTGAAATGCCTATTTCTGTTTCGTTGCGTTCAATAGTGAGCATGTCAAAACGGTGTAATCTCCTTTCAATATCAACCATCTTATATCCTTTTGAACGCTTATAATCAGCATATTGCTGGATTAATTCGGAATATATGCCATAGTTATTTGCTTTCTCCATATAGATTATCATAAATTGTTGTCGGAATAAAAGGTACATCCAATGCGCATTGTCGCAAAAGGTCAACAGATACACGAAGATATGCCGTTGTAACTTGGGAATTGCTGTGTCCCAATGTTTCAGATATGACAGGTAATGTCACTTCGTTACTCAATAAGCTTGTGGCAAGGCTATGGCGCAGGATATGGCTCCCATGTCGTCTTGTTGCAAAATCAACTCCGGCATTGTGCATCCATTCTGTTATGGTATTTGCTACAGCATTTTTAGCCAGTGGGTTATAGGGAGTCTTAAATGACAAGAACACATAAGGTAAATCCACCTTAGGACGGCTATGTTGTATGTAATCTATTATTGCCATGCCAACTTCTTCCGAAAGTGGCAATGTAACCCTCTTGCCCGTTTTTTGCTGTGCAAAACATAACCTGTTATTCTCCCAATCCAAATTGCAGAAACGCAGCCCTCTAATGTCAGAATTGCGCAAACCGTATCGGGCTCCCAATAATATAATGGCATAATCCCTTTTCCCTCTTGATGTCGTACGGTCAATGGCATTGATAATCGCCTCTACTTCTTGGGGCGTATAAACGGACGGTATTTTGGGGCTTTTGAGAAATCTGTGTTTAAAAAGTTCCTTCCAACGTTCCGGATTGTTGTCCGGTAATAACCCACGCTCGCACATATAAAACAAAAATGCACGTACTTTCGTAATAGCTTCTTCCCGTCCACCTGTAGTCAGTTCCTTATCAAGTTTTTGTATATATAAGATTCCTTCTTGCAACCCGAATGTTGCGGCATCCAAATCGGCAGATACCCAATACTTATACAAATCATATAATCTGATTTCACTTCTACGGATAGAAGCGGACTGCCTTCCGGTAGATTGTAAATCTTTCAGGAAAAGACGAAAGGGATAACCTTTTTCCCCACCGAACTCATACGGCTTTTTGAGTGTCCGTGCTCTTACCTCATTCGATTCCAACAACTGGTTTAAAGCGTCAATATGCCGGTAACGCAGTTTTTCCCGTACTGTTAGGGTCTGGTAATCCCTATTCAAGAACCTATATTGAAGAAACTGATACCCTACGGAATTATCATATTCCGCTATTTTCTTCTGTTCCATGAAGTGCGCCAATTCATTATAAGTACGATTGTACATTTTGAAACTTCCTTGTTTGTAACCTCTTGATTGCAAGAAAGACATAACACGCTCTCTTAGTAAATCTAATTTTCCTATTCGCATAATAAATCATGATTTAAAAATGGATAAAGACAAAAGTATTATGCGAAGATGTTATGTGAATAGTTTCTTCTGAAATATTTGATATTCTTATAGTTGGTTGTTAGCAATATGTAAGATTAATGTAAACTTTACATAATTATTCCCTATACATAACGTAGCTTATGTAAATCTTTGCATAAATTACGAAAGCACACGCTTCACCGCCACCGACAGCCATACGGCAGTTATCACGAGCGAGTACAACATGGAATGTGTGAAAGAGTGGCTGCAACGGCAGACACCCATTGCCGAGATGCGAGAATTTTGAACAAGTTGGCGGTGTCCGCACCGCCAACACTTAAAAACTCTAAAAACAAAGGATATGATAGCAAAGACGATATTACAGCAGATAGGCGGAAAACGCTTTACCGCCATGACGGGAAGCCGTGACTTCATAGATATGGGCAACGGCTTACGGATGAGCCTTGCAAGGAACAAGACAAGCGCAAACCGCCTTGACATCATCTATGATGCAGGGGCAGACCTCTACAATATGCGCTTCTACAGCAAGACATTCAGCAAAAAGACATTCGAGTGCAGGACGAAAGACATTGCCGTACACGAGGGAGTTTATTTTGATATGCTGGAAGAAATATTCACGATGGTGACAGGACTTTACACACGCTTTTGAGTGGCGGGGCGGCGAAAGCCGCCCTACTTTCTTTCAGTGAGCATGATGGCGGACAAAGAAAGTAGCAAAGAAACCTTTGTCCAATCTGCGATACCATTCACAAAAAACAAGTTTTAATCATGGAAACAATCAGACAGAACGGAAAAATCATCTTGCACGGCAACGACGGCATAAGCATAAAGATGATTTTCAGAAACCTTACGGGAAAGAATTTTCAAGGTAAGGAGTATGCGGACTATATTCGCCACATCGCAATCAACAGCATGGGATTTACGTCCGGCAGCATCGAGCATTGCAGGGACGGTGGCGTGATAGACACGGGAACAATCCCGAATGTATGAAATGTAAAAGCAGAAAATCCGATGAAGCCCCAACTTCATCGGATTTTCGTTTATGTATGGCAGGCTCTAATCTAAACCTTTTGCCTCCCGTTCTTCATCTCTTTCTTGCGCATACTTCATTCCATAAAACGACTCCGCATCCATTTCTTCCATTAGATTGCTTTCAATCCATTCAGGTAAAAATTTTGCCGCATCTGGGGTTAGCCTTAAAGCATTATTCGTTGGTTCATACACAATCATGGTATCTTCACTACCATTTGCTGGTTCAACTCTGAATAAAGAACTTGATTCTGTATTACCAACAGATGCTTGGTAAAATTCGTATATCTCATGATAATTCATATCAATCGAATCAACGAAGCCTTGAAAATCTTTTGTTACGTTTGAATATGACATAAGTTGAGTTATAAATGTTTTTTCTTAACATAAGCAAAGGACGTGCCAAGTTGAATATGGCACGTCTTTTGTCAGTTTTGTCAGTCCTTTTATGGAATATACAGTAGCGCAAACTCCGCCTTTCTCCGTTTGAGCAGCATGGCGTGGCGTTTCCCTTTGTAGTTGCAGAAGGCTATATACTCACGGTAGATGTTCCTGTCGCCAGTTTCCAGCTTCTTGATTAAGGTGCTTTTGGGGATTGTCTTGCTGCCTAAGAGCTTCGCCGGTCCCACATTGTAAGCTAACGTGCCAAGCAAAGTCGAATCAACTCCGAATTTACGGAACATGGCGACAAATTTGCGCAGGTCTTTCCTCAAAAGTTCATCCGCATCCCGTTTTGTCATGGTTCGTGCCGAATACTTCTCGTTTGGCAAAAGTTTGTGACCCCAACCCACGTATGGGTGGTGTTTTTCTGAGTGCCAGCCTTCAAAGTAGCGGCAGCATAAAAAAGCACGTTCCATAAGTGGCAGTCGGTAGATTGCCGCCTGCCCGTCCGCTCCCTCTTGGCGGCTGATCTGTGCGGACACAGAACAGACCGCCAGAAGCGAACAGAGCATTGTCATGAATATACGCATCATCTTCATACACGTTTGAAACCTCCGATGGGAATGGCGGTAAAGCCGTCATCTTTCACGTTCCGGTTGTTGAAGTCAAATTCCAATTCGTAGGAATTTTTGAAATTATCCTCCACCACCACGATGAAATTATGTGCCTCGTCACCCTCCGCCGTATAGTACAGGCGGAACTTCCCGTTCTCCAGCAGGTAGCGGTCGTTGGGCAGGAAGGTGATGCCGTTATCCATTTTCAACTTTCCTTCCCCCTCAAACTGAAAGTAGCGGATAGTGTAAAGCGTGTTAGCGAAGTCGCCCTCCTTTTTCAGTTCACAGCGGATTTCCACCGTCTGCCCCTTCGTCACCTTGTTCGGCACGGGCATGACCTCCACCGTGAAGGGATAGGACTGCTGGATGTCCATGTCGTCGTCGCACGATACGAGGGTGAATGACACGGCGGCTATCAGGCATAACGCCACCGCCTTGAAGATGTTTGTTCTCTTGTTTCTGTTGTTCAGTATGTTCATTTTTCTTCGATTTTTAGATGGTTGTTTTTCTGTTTTTTGTTGTCTGTTGCAGGTACTCGTTCAAGTCCTTGCAACCGTCATAGAGGGAGGAACGGTCGGCGACACGCGCCCCATACCGTTTGGCAAGAGCGTCAAGCGTCCGCCGTCCGGCTTCGTCACGGTCGAGGAAGCATCCGATGCGCCCGTAGCCGTTCAGCAATCCCGCCGCCTTCTCCACGTTGGCGACGGAGTTCAGCACAAGGCAGTCAGCGTTACCGGTTACACCAAGCGTCACGGCGGAGAGAAAGTCCATGAAGCCCTCGAACACGAGGCACTCGTCAGCCAAGATGTCATTCGCCTTTACCAGCGATACGGACTTCGGCGGTATGCACCCCTTGAAAAAGCGGCTTCGGACTTCATAGCCACCTGTCATGTTCGGGAAACCGACGGCAAAATACCGTTTTCCACGAACGCCGTAGTTCAGACGGCAACAGTGGCGGGATGCTACTCCGATTGGTATGCCCCGTTCCGCCAGATACTCCGTCAGCGGTGAGCGGAGCAGCAGAGCGACCTCCACATCCTCAAAGACGGGTTCGGTCGGCTTAGGGAGATAGGCGGGCTTTTCCCATCCGGTCACCGTCATGTTGGCGGTTTCCGCTATGAACTTCGCCTGCGCCATGAAGTCACCGCTTTGCAGAAACTCCCCGGCAAGCGTGAAGATGTCGCCGCCCTTGCCCAAACCGAAGTCGTACCAGAGCTGTTTCGCCACGTTCACACGGAAAGAGGGTGTGCGCTCGCCCCTGTACGGGGCGATATACCACAGCTCGTTTCCGCTCCTTCTGACAGGCTCATGCCCCAACCGTGCAAGAAAATCCGCAAGCGGCATCCTTCTGACTGCATCTATTTCCGTCCGTTCCATACCCGTGTCAGTTGATGATGAACTTCACGCCGACCCCGAACTGCGTGTGAAACTTCCGTGTGTCGCCACCCCACAGGCAACGCTCACGCAGATTGGCAAGCAGGGCGATACGGTCTGCCACGTAGCACTCCACATCGAGCGTCAGCGCACCGCCGTAGATGAAGGCGTCCCGGTCGTGCAACGTGGAGCCGTCAAACAGCACCTTCTTTCCCCAATTCACCGATTCATATCCGGCAAGAGCCGAAGCCCCGGCATAGACGAACACGATTTTTCGGGCGTCCGACAGTATCTTGAAGTAATAGCCACCCTCCGCCGTGAACTGCGCCACGGGTATCTTGGTGTCCTTGTAGGGGTTGTTCTTCAGGAGATATTCGCCACCGAACACCCACTTGTTCCCTTTCTTCGTGTAAGTGGAGAGAGCAGCCCCGAAGCTGTACCCGCCGTCCTTGCCGCCGGGATGAAAGCCGTCCGCCATATTCGCCCTCACCTCAATGCCCAGCATCTTCGGCAGGCATCGCTGGGCGTGCGCCTGCCCCGTGAAAAGGGCAAGCGACGCGATGATTATTGCGATGTACTTTCTCATGGTTAGCGCACTTGAAGTTCGTTGATGGTATTGGCGCGTACCAAATCCTCGTTCTCAATCACGAAGGATTGGTGACGGCCGCCGTTCTTCTCGTTAAGTTCCACAATAAGGCACTTGTCATCGGGGATGGTGAACTTCGCCATCGTGAAGACCGTGCGCTCGCTCTTCCTGCCCGGCACGAGGGTGGCGTAGTTCTGCGCGCGGAGCGGCAGAATGATCTGCTCCTGCACGGCGGTACGCTTTGCCACCTTCTTGTCCACGATTTTCCAAGTGATGTAGTCCACATCGAAAGGCACGTTGCTCTGGTTCTTTATCTCCGTGTGGAAGTATAGCAAGCCGTTGTGCGTGTAGATGCCTTTCAGAAGATATTGGATGCCGAAACGTTTGCAGCCGATATGCTTCACCTCCCGTTTGTTCTGTTTGTGGATGGACTTCATGATAAGGCGCACCAGCATCGGGCTTTCGCTGCCCAGCTCTTTCAGATAGATTTCCTGCGCATTGTTCGGGCGGTTCACCGTGCTGCCGTCATGGATGAAGTCGCACATCTCCACGTTGAGCAACAGCGGTTCGGCGGCGTATTTCACATTGAAGGTGTAGAAACTGCCGTCCTCCGTGATGACGGACATATTCGTTTCGTTGGAAAAATTCCTCACGGTAGCCTTCACACGGATGACGTTCTCCGCTCCGTCTGCTTTCCCGGCAATCAGGTCGGGCGAGCCTAAATCGACGTAGCGCACCTCCGCCGGAAAGATGACGTGGACGGTCTTGTCGTAGGTCACTTCCAGTCCGTGCGGCGGTATCATGCGGTCGAAGGTCAGCTTGCGCGACAGCCCGTGATACAGGTCACCGTCCGCCTCCTTCTGCGGATAGACCTCCTTTGTCAAGGTCGGCTGTTCATTACTTCCGTTGGTCGTTTCAACGGTTACATTCTCCTGCGCGTTGGCAGTTGCGATGCCCATAGCGAGGGCAAACATGATGATTACTTTTCTCATTACTTTTGGATTTTTAGTGGTAATTTTTTTATTGTTCTCAATCTTTTTCTTGGTAAAGCATGACCCTGTACCCGGCTTTCAGATGCACCTTGACGGTGCGCATCTTCTTGGCGATGTACTGGCTCGTGCCTTGTATCAGCCCCTTGCCCAAGTCGGAGGCGAGCTGCGCCCCGGCATTGGTGGAGATGTTGATGCTGCTCCCCAACGAGCCGCCCATGTTGGCGGCGACCTCCCTGACGGCGTTCATCTCCATCGAGTTCGGGATGAAGATGCCGGACTGTCCGTCCGTGTCATAGACCGCAAGTTCCACGGGGATAATCGTGCCGTCGTATTCCAGCGAGGTGATCCCGATGTCGAGCCGCTCACCCTGTATCTTGCCCGTGCCGACCACCACCGCATTGCGGGGGATTGTCCTGCCCGCCACCGCCATAGGCTCCAGCAGGCGCAGCCTTACCGTCTGCCCGTCCGTCACGCTCTGCGCCCCATGCACACATGCCGGTATGGTGTTCCTGTCCGATACCTCCGCCGTGCCGACAGCCGTATTAAAACTTCTGTTGCGCTCCTGCGAGAAAGTGGCGACAAACTCCGCGTTGCTCATGGGCTGTGCAAGCGAGGAAACAACTTGGCGGGTCACCTGCCTTACGGGTGTCGCCGTGTTCTTCTTTCCTTTCTGCACGGTGGCAGGCTCTGCCGCCTGTTCCGGCTTCCCACCGTTCTGACCGCCCATGTACTTTGCCGCCAGCTCGTAGGATTTCTCCATAAGAGCCACTTGGTCGTCCACGGCGGAAGCCTTGCCCTTCTCGCTTTCCAGTTCCGACTCCAGCGATGCGATGCGCTCCAACAATTCCTCCATCTCGGCATTGTCATTCTTCGGCTGTTCGTAGAAGTTGCCGAGCGTAGCGTTCAGGTCACGGTAGGCGGCAGCGGAGGATTGGATGGTCTGCGGCGTGGCGGGCTGTGCCTTTTCCTCCTTGCCGCCCGGATTGGCGAGGTCGAAGGCCGTTCCGTCCTCCGTTCCCACAATCTCTCGGTCGAACATGTCGCCCAACTGCCCGATGGCACGGTTGCGGCTCTCCTGACGCTCCTCCATCTCCCCATGCTCGTAGGCTTTCAGCTTGTCGCCGATAATCTGCCGGTTCGCCTTGTCCGCGTCGGGCATCTCGGTGTTGTAGCCGTCCGTTCCCGGCTGTTGCTCCTTGCCGGAGGACGGGGCGAATATCAGCCACATCGCCCCTATGAACACCAGCACCATAGCGGGCAGGACTATCATCTTCTGCCGTTTCAGCCGCTGCGCCTCGGTCAGCGGTTCGCGCTCCTTCTTCGGCTTTCCCGTGTCGGGAGCGGCTTTGTTCTCTTTCGTCGGTTCATTCTTTGGTTCATTCTTCTTCTGTTCCATATAAATAAGGTGTTAAGTGATTGTCTGTTTCCGCCGGGGTCGGCAGCTCCACCCGTCCGGCGTGTCCCGTTTCCATGCGTGAGCCATCATTCCTGCCGATGTCATAGACGGCTCTGCCGAAGGTGTATAGGGCAAGCACCGCGAAGGCGGCGAGCATCCCCAGCACGATGCGGCGGCATGTTTCCGGCGGCAAGCCGTCCAGATACCCTTTGAGCCTTTCCACCAGCCGTTTCCGTTTGTCGTGGAGCTTCCAGTACACGCCCCACATTGTTTTTCTGATACTTTTTACTTTCCGTTTCATAATCCGTTACCGTTTGATTGTCTGTAAATCCTTGTTCTCGATGATGGTGAAACCCTCGATGGTGAAACCGTTTGGGTTATCGTCCGACCGTGATGCGTTCAGCAGGCGGCAGGTGGTCACGAGGCTGCGCTCGGTGACGTTGCTCTGCCGGATGATTTTCTGCGTGGCGTAGGTCACGGCGCGGTAGGGATAGGCGTTGAAGTCGCACACCACGCTGTCCACCTTCAGCACTTGGTTGATGTTCCCGGCGATGATGCGGTTGTAGTACCCCTTCTCGGCGAAGTCCGAATAATAGTGGTACACGCTCTTGTCCGCCAGCAGCAAGGCACGTTTCACGTTGTGTTCAATCGCGCTTTTTTCAGGTGAGAGCGTGAAGAACAGCTCGTGGAAGCGGCGCACATGCTCCCGTGCCTCCGCCGGGCGGTTCTGCGACAGGTCCTGTGACAAGGCGAGCATCAGGCTCTTGCCGTTGTCCAGCACATAGATCTTCTCCCGTTGCTTCTCGGCGAAGCGGTAGGAGTTCCACACGCTCCACACCGTCACCACGGCGCACAGCGAGAGGAAGACGATACCGAACAGGCGTATCTGCCTGAACGACGATTCGATGTTTCTGAGTGACTTGAATTCCATTTTTACTTTTTCCGTTTATAATTGCACATTGATTATTTCAGCAGCTTGCCGATGCGTCCGACGGCGTTCCCTGCGGTAGCTCCCGCAACTCCGCCCGCCATGCCTCCGGCACGTCCAGCCATCTGGTTCATGTTACGGTTGTAGCCGCCCATGCCCCCGGCTTGGATGATCCAGCCCGCCACGGTGGGGATGGTGAAGTAACCGATGATGCCGATGCAGAGGAACACGATGTACACCCCGTCGCTCGAATCCAGCGAGAAGTTCGGGTCTGCCTGCATCCGCTCGATGTCGCTTTGCAGCATCAGCACCTGTATCTTAGCCAGTATGGTGCTGAACATGTCCGACACCGGCAGCCACAGATAGACCTGTATGTAGCGGCATATCCACTGCGTGAGCGTGCTTTGGAAACCGTCCCACACCGATATGGCGAAGGCTATCGGACCGAGTATCGCCAGCACCACGAGGAAGAAGGTGCGGACGGTGTCTATCACGAGGGCGGCGGCTTGGAACAGCAGTTCCAGTATCTCGCGGAAGAAGTCGCGGATGCTCTTTTTCATGTTGTACATTCCCCGGTCGATATACATCCCCGCCATCGTCACCATGTCGGAGGGCGACCAGCCGAGTTCCTCCAGCTGTTTGTCAAACTCCTCGTTGGACACGAGGTAGGCGGTTTCGGGGTTGCGCATCATCGCCTCGTATTCCAACTTGTCCTTCTGCTGGCGGTAGGTGTTCATGTCGAGCGTTTCCGCCTCCAGCATCTTCGCCGTGCCTTGCACGACGGGCGAAAGGATGCTGTTTATCGTACCCAGCACAACCGTGGGGAAGAACATGATGCAAAGACCGATGGCGAAGGGGCGGAGCATCGGGAACACGTCTATCGGTTCGGCTCTCGCCAGCGACTGCCATACCCTGTAGGCGACGTAGAACAGCGCGCCCAGCCCGGCGATGCCTTTCGCCACGCCCGCCATGTCCTCGCACAGCGGCATCATCTGCTCGTAGAGCGAGCGCAGAATCTGGTGAAGGTTGTCGAACTCCATAGTCTTACCAGTATCTTTCGTTCATGTTCCCGTACAGCCCCATGATGCGGTCGAGGTCGTTCTTCTTTTTAGCGCGGAGATAGGACACCGATATGTTCTTGTTGGTGTAGTAGCTCACGAGGTTGCGGTAACGCTTCATTTTGGAATGGCAGCGTTCCACCACGTCCATGCGCTCCTTGTCGGTCATGGAGAGCGTGGTGATGTTCACCACGTTTTTCAGTTCGGTCAGTACATCATTGCTCTCTTCCAGCAGCTTCGTGTAGCCGAAGGCGATGGCTCCCAGTTCCTCCACGGTGAAGTTGTCGTCACGCATCATCCGCTGGAAGTTGGTCACATAGATGTCGGTGATGTCGCCCACCATCAGGATGGTCTGTTGCACCTTGCGGGCATCCCGGACAAGGTTGTTCACTGATTTCAGCGCGTCGTAATACTTCTTTCCCTGCTCGTAGATTTTCACGGTTTCCTGAAAATTCTTCACCATGTTCTGGGCGGTGGTCGAGGTATGCACCACGTTCTTGGAGGTGTTCACGATGCTCTGGGCGATGTTGGACGGGTCTATCACCGCCCACTGTGCGCTTGCCCGGCCCGCGAGAAGCAGGCACAGGCAGACAATCATTGTTATTCTTGTTCTCATGTTTACTTTGGATTTTAGCGGTTGTTATTCTTCTGTCTGGTTCTCCGGCTGCGGCTTCACCCGCACATAGTCACCGTTTGGCGAGAAGGTCAGCACGTCCGTTGCCTCGTTGTAGGACACGTCGATGCGGAAGCCGGTGTTCATGAACAGGTTGCCGTTCTCCTCCTGCAAGAGATAGGTTTCCGGCTTGAGTTTGCGGCGCAGACCGCTCCGGCGGAACACCGTCACCTTGTAGGCTTCGCCCTCCTTGTAGATAAGCACGTCGGGCTTCCCCTCCACGCTCTCCCAGTTCCCGCACAGCATATCACGGAGGTTGTCGGCCACGTCGCAGGATTGCAGCATCATGACCGCCAATCCGATCAGGCACTTGCTGACTTGCAGCATTTTCACTTTTGGTAAATTCATACGCATTTTTCTTTTTTCGTTGATAAATTCATTTTTAATTGTTGGTTGTTTCCTTGTTTCTCCGCTTTTCGGCAAGTTGCCGGATGGCGGCTTCGATGTCGCCGCCCAGCTTCTCCGCCAGACGGTAAACCTCCACTTTCTCCGTTTCCTCGGTGGTGTACGCCAGATACTCTTCGGCACTGACCTCCGTAGCATAGACCGCCGACTGCGTGCCGCCCAAGCCTATCCACACCTCCTTGTAGAGCCGTGAAGGGTTGTTCGCCATGTTGATGGAGAGTATCTGCCCCTTCTCCTTTTCCGTCAGTCCGAGCAACGCCTGTATCTGGTCAAACTTGTTCATATACTTGCGCTGGTCGAGAAGTATCTTGCAGTCGGAGTTGTTGATGATGCTCTCCTTGACCACGGGAGAGGAAATGATGTCGTCCACCTCCTGCGTTACCACGATTGCCTCGCCGTAATATTTTCTGACCGTCTTGTACATATAGCGCAGGTATTCAGCCATGTTCGCCGAAGAAAGAGCCTTCCAAGCCTCTTCCACGATAAGCTGTTTCCGCACCCCTTTCAGCCGTCGCATCTTGTTGATGAAGGCTTCCATGATGATGATCGTCACGACCGGAAAAAGCTCGCGGTTTTCCTTTATGCTGTCAATTTCGAAGACAATGAACCGCTTGTTGAGCAGGTCGATGTTCTCCGTGGAGTTGAGCAGGAAGTCGTAACGCCCGCCCCGGTAATACTGCCGCATGGTGGTGAGCATGTTGTCGATGTTGAAGTCGGACTTCTCCACCTTGATGTCACGTTCAGCCAGCTCCTTGCGGTAGTCGTCGCGCATATACTCGTAGAAGGTGTTGAAAGACGGCACGATGCTCCGGTCTGCCTTGATGCGCTCGATGTAGGCACTCACGGCACTGCCCAGTTCGCCGCTCTCCGTCTTCGTCACCTTGTCGTCCTCCGACTTCCAGAGCGTCAGCAGCAGGGTCTTGATGCTGTCCTTCTTCTCCACGTCGAAGACATAATCATCGGTGTAGAACGGGTTGAACGATATGGGCTTTTCCTCCGTGTAGGTGAAGTACACGCCGTCCGCTCCGCCTGTCTTGCGCCGGATCATGCCGCACAAGCCCTGATAAGAGTTTCCCGTGTCCACCAGCACGACGTGCGTACCTTGTTCGTAGTATTGCCTCACGAGGTGGTTCATGAAGAACGACTTGCCGCTGCCCGAAGGACCCAGCACGAACTTGTTGCGGTTCGTGGTGATGCCCCGCTTCATGGGCAGGTCGCTGATGTCGAGGTGCAGCGGTTTTCCCGTGAGCCTGTCCACCATCTTGATGCCGAAGGGCGAGAGCGAAGAGCGGTAATTGGTTTCCTCCGTGAACAGGCACACCGCCTGCTCGATGAAGGTATGGAAACTCTCTTCCGCCGGAAAGTCCGCCGCGTTGCCGGGTATCGCCGCCCAGTAGAGCGTCGGGCAGTCGATGGTGTTGTGGCGCGGCACGCACTCCATGCTTGCCAGCTGGCTGCCCACATCGTTCCTTATATGCTTCAGCTCCTCCGCGTCGTCGCTCCACGCCATGACGTTGAAATGCGCCCGTACCGAGGTCAGCCCGTAGGAATGGGCTTCGTTCAGGTATTGGTCTATCCACTCGCGGTTGATACTGTTGCTCCGGCTATACCGTGAGAGCGACTGCATGTTGCGGGCGGATTTCTCGAACTTCTGCAAGGCTTCCTCGCTGTTGTCTATCAGCACATACTGGTTGTAGATATGGTTGCAGGAGAGCAGCAACCCCACGGGGGAGGCGAAGGAGAGGCGGCAGTCGCTCCGGTCGGTGGAGAGCTTCTCGTAACGGGTGTCGGTTGCCACCTTGCCCGGCAGGTCTTCCGCGTCGGAGAGGGTGTGCAGGCACAGTCGGTTGTCGCCGATGCGCATCTCCCTTGCCGAAAGCTCAATATCTTGTAAGGTGGTATTCCCCTCCGGCATGAGCGAGAAGTAGCGTTCAATCAATCCCGTTTTTCCCTCAGTACCCACAATCTCATCGGTGGATAGGCGGCGCAGCCTGACAAGCCCGCTGTCGTTCATGATGCGCTCGAACTGTTCGCAGGCTTCCAAGAACTTGGTCGTGGTTTCCTTGTCCAGCTCCTTCGGGATGATATGTCCCCGGCACAGCGTGCTGAAGTTGCTCTGCATCCGGTTACGCTCCTTTGTCGTCTTGGTCAGGTAGAGATAGCAGGTGTGTTTCAGGTACGGACGCTCGTTGAAGTGTCGCTCGAAGCTGCGTGAGAGGAAACTCATGTCGTCCTTCTGAAGTTCCGGCTTGTAGCGTTCCTTGATGAACCAGTCCTGTTTGTGGACGACGGAGTAGTCCGGCAGCACCTTGATTGCCTTGCACCAGCAGCCGTGTATCGCCTCGTACTCCGCGCCCGTCACGGTGTAAAGTTCCGGCAGCTCCACCTCGAAAGCCACCGTGATGTCGGCGTCCTTTGAGATGATGCAGCCATGCTCCACCGCTAAAAGCGGGAACTTGTTTTCCAGTGTTGTCATTTTCGATGTATTCCTCATTGTCTTTCTTCCTTTCGTTGTCGTTTGAACAGACGGGGTATCCGCCGCCGGTTAATCAGGTATCGGGGGTGGCTCCGTGCCGCTCCCATTTTCATCAGCCCGTGTTCGCCGTACCGGGCGTTCAGCGCGAAGGTCTGCCATACAAGGAGGGAGGACGATGCCGCGCCGAAGCCGATACATATCCACTGGTCGATGCCGACCATGTAGAGGATGACGAACAGGACGAAGAGAGCCAGCAGACCTCCGCAGAAGATGAAGAGGTACTGAGCCTTCAAGCCCTTGAACTCTACCGGACGACCGATACCCTTGTTTACCGGGTATTCAGCCATACATTATTATATTAGAGGAAGAATGAGCGCAGGATGGTGGCGGCTACAATCAGGAAGATGCACGCGCCGAACCAGCTTGCGGCTGTTTTTGAGGTGTCGGGGTCGCCCGATGAAAATTTCCCGTACACTTTCACGCCCCCGATAAGCCCGACGACCGCGCCGATGGCGTATATCAGTTTCGTGCCGGGGTCGAAATAGGAACTCACCATAGAGGTGGCTTCGTTGATGCCCGCGATGCCGTTTCCCTGCGCGAAGGCGGAGGCGGTTGCGGCGATGATGAGTGCCGCAGAGAGGATTGTTTTTCTGTTTCTTACGATGTTCTTGTTCATAAACTGTCCTTGTTTTTTGCCGTCGAAAGGGTGGATGGTCCTTTGTCGGGCGGTTGATACTTTTTTACTTTACTTTGGTTTAGTGGTCGCCCTTTTGTTTCCACGGACTTGGGTGTGTCCGTTGCGTACCGGATGCGCCTTGCGCTTCCTCGCCGCGTGGGTTGATTGTCATTCCTTCATGTTCTTTCCTTTTTCAGTTGTCATACATAGTTGCGGATGTCGAACTCCTCGATGTTGTCAGGCACGACGAACACTTTGCTTTTTGCTTGTGCCACGGTAGTGTTTACCGTGTCCACAAAGACTGCCATTGCTTTGGCAAGCCTCTCGCTCATTGCTTCGTCGGTCAAGCGTTCCGTTATTCTGGAGTAAAGCTCCGTCCCGTCAAGCTCCGTCATGACTTTTCCAGCGTGTCGCATCTCCGCTTCGGACGGTGAGTCCTTCTTTATTGTTCGTACTGCCATGTCGATGTCCTCGAATGCACTTCCCGAAGCCTGTCCCTTGCCCGGTTCATCATCCTCCGGCTCATCCTCTCCGTATTCCAGTTCCTCCGGCGATATGCTCGTGAAGGTTTCATCGAGTTTATCCTCCGGGACTTGTGTCGGGCGCGATGCGGTTTCCGTGTTTCCGTCGTCAAAAGTAGCCTCTTCTTCCGACAGCTCAATGCCTTTTTCCGAAATGGCTGCTTCTTGCGTCGATATGGCAGCGGTTGTCCGAGTTGGAGCCATCCTGAAACGGCTCTTACCGATGATGTCCGCATCTTCATCCGAGGCTTCACTATGCAAGGTATCTTGCTTTTCACTCTTCGTTCCCAACGACCGCCATAATCCGGCAGCCCCTTTGAGGAACCGGACGAATTTTGTTTCCGTTATTCTGTCAGACAATAACATGAGCAGGAACCAGACGTTGCAGGCAACCGATACAATCAAGAATACTTTTGTCATAATCTCACTTTTTTGGCGTTTTCAATCTGTTCCATGTACTTCTCACCGTATTGTCTGAAATGGTCACGGAGAACATTGTCCACGAACTTGCCGATGCTCAATCCGTTTCCCAATCGGTTGGCGACAATAGCGACTTTCTCATGGACTTCACGGGAGATGTATATGCACTGTCGTGTTTTGATTTCCGACGATTGCAGGAAAGCCGCAATAGGCTTGCTGCCCTTTCCCTTTCCGGGAACATCACAGGTCTTTCCCAGACCTTTGTCGGTTGCACACTTCGCTGCACGGGCAACGTTTCTCTCACTCTTTCTTGTTTGCAGGCTGTCCGCCTGACTGTCATTCATCTTTCTTCTCATGTTGTTATTGATTAAAATGTTTATAAATTGTATGACTCCATGTGTCGCTTGAAGGATTCCGCTATCTCGTCTTGAAACTGTGTGAAATGGTAGGTCAGCACGTTGTCAAGAAAACCGGCGATAGTCACCTCGTTACCTCCGATGATATGTAGCATTTTCAGTATGCGGTCGTGGTACTCCTTTCGGATGTACACCTGTTTTCCGAGCCTTGCCGTGACATTGGACTCCCGCACGAACATGGAATCGTAATCCGTCTTCTCCGGCTTGCCGTTCCTGCGCCTGCGTTCCGTTTCTTCTTTGGGACGTGATGCAGGTTGGGGTCCGGCCGACTGCGGTTCTTCCTTCGGTGGTAGATCCGATACATTGCCGTCCGTGCTTCTTGCTTCCGGCGGTATGCTTGCATCGTCCATACGGAACGAGTTGATTATGGCATCACTGTCGATGTCCTCGATTCTTGCTTTCTTTGCCATGACACTCAATTTTTGATGATACCGAGAATTTCATCCACAAGGCGGTCAAGGTTGCTGCCGCGTACCAGTGTCTTGTCCGCAGGGAACGCCGTGGAACGGAACACCGCCTTGCGCTCCGCCGCTGTTTCCTTGCGGAAACGCTTGCTGTCCGGCAGGAATGTTTCGAGGATAGGCAGGGCGAACTCGGCGCATACCTTGTCGTATGCCTTGTATAGTTCCGTCTTCTCGCGTCCGTCCACCATGTTCCACACAAGGTAGATTCCTTTGATGCCGGATTTTCCCGTGCTTATCATCTGTTCGTTAATGACTGTGGCGAACTTGATGGAACTTTCCATCACCACCCTGTCTGCGATGATGGGTGTGAAGATGTAGTCCATCTTGGCGATAGTCTGTACCACATCGGCATTGTTGATAGTACCCGGCAGGTCGAAGAACACGAAATCAAGGTCGGGCTGTGCCTCCGTCAGATTTTCGGCGGTTCTTATCGCATCCTCCGCGCGGCTGCATCTGATTGTGTACGGGTTTTTCTTCAGCCGCTTGAGCTGCTCATACGCCATCACTTTGTAATGCCCGTCCTCCATGACGGCTTTCAGGTCACGCTTGCGCATGTCATGAATACTGTACTGCGGAAAGTCGCAGTCCACCACGGCCACGTTGTAGCCTTTCACATAGTGCAGGTAGCTTGCCACAAGCACTGTCAGGGTTGTCTTTCCGGCCCCTCCTTTCTGCGTGGAGATTGCCACATAAGTTGTCTCTTTCATTTGTTTGATAATTTATTAAGTTACACATCTGTCCGGTCACGGCAGCGTATTGCCATTCATACGCACGCACGCTTTACCGTCCGTTCATTTACCTGTTCACCAATCCGTCCAAGCCTGCGGACATCCGATTGCATATCCACCCGTCCAAGCCTTGGTTCATACGCATGAATACGGGAATGGAAATCCGGTTGTCCGTTCACACCCGCTTCCGACCGTTTGGACAGATGCCCGGATTGCTGTCCGAACATCCGATTGAAGGGGTGTGCTTTCAGTCCTTCATCCGAATCATGCTGCAAATAAACAATGATATTTTGAAACTTGTATCACTTCCCAAGCAAGTGGCAGCACGTTGCGCCGGTTGGCAGTCATTGACCGGGTCAAGCATCTGTCCGATACCGCTTTAAGGGCGTAACTTTGCCCCCGGACAGCAGGGTTCGCCGATGGTGGCGCAGCCGGAGTCCTGAAAGGTATCTTCCCAATCCGTCCCCTGACGGATTTTTATGTTCACCTGAACATAGCAAGATGTCTTTTCAGCCGCTCAAAATATTTTGAGCAGCCACGAAAAGCACTTGCCCTTGCAGGGGACGGGCTTTCCCTCCGAAGTCGGAAAGCCTTTCAGAACTGCGGTGCCGTGAACAGAAGCGGCGGCTTATGCCGTCAATCCGCTAAATCCAAAGTGATATGAAAGAGAAAAGGAAAAGCAAAGCAGGGAGAAATCCCAAACTCGATCCGGCGGTGTACCGCTACACCGTCCGTTTCAACGAAGAGGAACACAACCGTTTCCTCGCCATGTTTGGAAAATCGGGTGTCTATGCAAGGTCGGTTTTCCTCAAAGCGCACTTCTTCGGGCAACCGTTCAAGGTGCTGAAGGTGGACAAGACGCTGGTGGACTACTACACCAAGCTATCGGATTTTCATGCGCAGTTCCGCGCCGTGGGGACGAATTACAACCAAGTCGTGAAGGAATTGAGGCTGCATTTTTCCGAGAAAAAAGCGATGGCGTTGCTCTACAAGCTGGAGCAACGCACCGTCGAACTCGTGAAACTGAGCCGTCAGATTGTGGAATTGTCGAGAGAAATGGAAGCAAAATGGTCGCAAAAATCAGTGTAGGAGACTCGTTGTACGGCGCGATTGCCTACAACGGGGAGAAGATTAACGAGGCGCAGGGGCGGCTTCTCACCACCAACCGCATCTACAATGACGGTTCGGGAACGGTGGACATAAGCAAGGCGATGGAGGGTTTCCACACCTTCCTGCCACCGCAGATGAAGGTCGAGAAGCCGGTGGTGCATATCTCGCTCAACCCGCACCCAGAGGATGTGCTGACCGATATTGAGTTGCAGAATATCGCCCGCGAGTATCTGGAAAAACTCGGTTTCGGAAACCAGCCTTATCTTGTTTTCAAGCACGAGGACATAGACCGCCACCACCTGCACATCGTAACGGTCAACGTGGACGAAAACGGGAAAAGGCTCAACCGGGATTTTCTCTACCGCCGCAGCGACCGTATTCGCAGGGAACTGGAACAGAAGTACGGATTGCATCCGGCAGAACGTAAAAATCAGAGATTGGATAACCCGTTGCGCAAGGTGGACGCATCAGCAGGCGATGTGAAGAAGCAGGTGGCTGGCACCGTGAAAGCTCTGAACGGGCAGTACCGTTTCCAGACGATGGGCGAATACCGTGCGCTCCTTTCCATCTATAACCTGACGGTGGAGGAAGCGAGGGGTAACGTGCGCGGACGGGAATATCACGGGCTGGTCTATTCCGTCACGGACGGCAGGGGCAACAAGGTGGGCAACCCGTTCAAGTCCTCGCTCTTCGGGAAGTCCGCAGGCTATGAAGCCATGCAGAAGAAGTTTGTACGTTCCAGATCGGAGATTAAGGACAGGAAACTGGCAGACATGACGAAACGTACCGTTCTTTCCGTGCTGCAAGGCACTTATGACAAGGATAGGTTTGTTTCCCAACTTAAAGAGAAGGGCATCGACACCGTACTGCGCTACACGGAGGAAGGGCGCATCTACGGGGCTACCTTCATCGACCACCGCACGGGGAGTGTGCTGAACGGTTCGCGCATGGGCAAGGAGCTTTCGGCGAATGCCTTGCAGGAACACTTCACCCTGCCATACGCCGGACAACCGCCGATACCGTTATCCATCCCTATGGATGCTGCGGACAAGGCACACGGACAGACCGCATACGACCGTGAAGACGTATCGGGCGGAATGGGCTTGCTCACTCCCGAAGGTCCGGCGGTAGATGCCGAGGAAGAGGCTTTCATCCGGGCGATGAAGCGCAAAAAGAAGAAAAAGCGCAAGGGCTTGGGTTTGTAATCGGAGTATCAACAATTAAAAAATCAATGTATGTCACAACAAGAAGACGATTTGAGGGCATTGGCGAAAATCATGGATTTTCTGCGTGCCGTGAGTATCATTTTAGTGGTCATGAACGTGTACTGGTTCTGCTACGAAGCCATCCGGCTATGGGGCGTGAACATCGGTGTGGTGGACAAAATCCTTCTGAACTTCGACCGCACGGCGGGGCTGTTCCATTCCATTCTGTACACGAAACTGTTTGCCGTCCTGCTGCTTGCCCTGTCCTGTCTGGGTACGAAAGGGGTCAAGGGCGAGAAAATCACTTGGGGAAGAATATGGACGGCACTCGCCGCCGGATTCGTGCTGTTTTTCCTCAACTGGTGGATACTGGCTCTGCCGCTGCCGGTTGAAGCGGTGACGGGCTTGTATATCCTTACCATCGGCACGGGCTATGTCTGTCTTTTGATGGGCGGGCTGTGGATGAGCCGCCTGTTGAAACACAATCTGATGGAGGATGTTTTCAACAACGAGAATGAGAGTTTCATGCAGGAAACGAGGCTCATCGAAAGCGAGTATTCGGTCAATCTGCCCACACGCTTCTATTACAAAAAGCGTTGGAACAATGGCTGGATCAATGTGGTGAATCCCTTCCGTGCGTCCATCGTGTTGGGTACGCCGGGCAGCGGCAAGTCATACGCCGTGGTAAACAATTTTATCAAGCAACAGATTGAAAAGGGCTTCTCGATGTATGTATATGACTTCAAATTCAGTGACTTGTCCACCATAGCCTACAACCATTTGCTGAACCACCCGGAGGGCTACAAGGTGAAGCCGAAATTCTATGTGATCAATTTCGACGACCCGCGACGCTCACACCGTTGCAATCCCATACACCCGGATTTCATGGAGGATATTACGGACGCTTACGAGAGTGCCTACACGATAATGCTTAACCTCAATAAAACTTGGGTGTGACCTGTAAAGTCGCGTAATTGATTGTTAAACAGTGATATTAGTTGCATGATTTAACCCGCTGTTCCGTCAGCGGTAGCCTACTATAAGGTGCATCTCCAGTGATGGGTTGTGCCAAGCTTATAGGACAAAGTACACTCTCCGAAAGGACAAGACTGAACCGTGAGGGAACGTCAAGGGCGGTTAGTATCATACTGCCGAGTGGCGAGGCTGGATAGCATGGTTAACATAAGTGAACTGTCTTTAGCCATCGTGAGGTTTGAAGGAGCGGAAGATACTTTAGCTCTCACCAAAAGGTAAGCAGTCGGATAACCCCTGCCCATGTTGGGGTTACACGGACATGGCACTGCCGGTGGACTTGACAGAACCTAAACTATCCTTTTGTCAATTACGTGGAACAGGGCAAGCCTGTATCTCTCTCGTAACAACGCGAGTAAGCGAACCGCAAGGCAAGCCGAAAGGGGTGCAGGTATGAGATAACGGAGAAAGCGAACGCCTCCCTGTAATGGGGAGGATACGGATTGAATCGACATCACGGGCTGATTGTGGATAACATCATCCGACACGAAAGTGGGCAGACTTCCGTATATGGTAACTCTTTACAAGATAACTTTTAGAACTTTCAAAAGGAGGAAAGCAAATGAACGAAACTAAGACATCGTGTGCGCCTGCTGACAACAGGAATCTGACTTGGGACGGTATGAACTGGTCCAAGTGCGAAGCCTATGTCCGAAAGCTTCAAGCGCGTATTGTAAAGGCTCAGAAAGAAGGCAGACATAACAAGGTGAAAGCCTTGCAATGGATGCTCACTCACTCTTTTTACGCCAAGGCATTGGCTGTAAAGAGGGTTACTTCCAACAAAGGGAAGAAAACGTCTGGAGTAGATAAACAGCTTTGGGACTCTCCCAAGCGCAAGTACAAAGCAATCAGTGAACTGAAACGCCGTGGCTACAATCCGCAGCCACTCCGTAGGGTTCACATCAAGAAAAAGAACGGTAAACTCCGACCGTTGGGAATACCGACCATGAAAGACAGGGCGATGCAGGCTTTATATCTCATGGCATTGGAACCGATAGCCGAAACGACAGGCGACCGTTTCTCCTACGGCTTCCGAAAGAAGCGCAGGACAATGGACGCAATCCGTCAGATTGATACGGTTTTAAACCGCCAACATTCTCCCGAATGGATTTTGGAGGGAGATATAAAAGGCTGTTTCGACCACATCAGCCACGACTGGCTCATTGAGAATATCCCTATGGATAAGACAATACTCAGAAAATGGTTGAAATGTGGAGCTGTGTTCAACGGAAAACTATTCCCGACAGAAGAGGGTACGCCACAAGGAGGTATCATATCACCGACACTTGCAAACATGGTACTTGACGGGCTTCAGCCGCTCTTGGCTAAAAGATTCAAAAGACTATGGCGTAACAACAAGACATTCCATTACAAGGTAAATCTTATTCGCTATGCTGACGACTTTATAATCACAGGCCGAGATAAGGAACTATTGGAAAACGAAGTCAAACCAATAGTGATAGAATTTCTCAAAGAAAGAGGTCTTACCTTATCCGAAGAGAAAACTACTATTACGAACATATATGACGGATTTGATTTCTTGGGTTTCAATGTAAGGAAGTTCGGCAAAAAGCTATACACATCTCCGTCCAAAGACGCACAGAAACGCTTTAGGGCAAAAATCAGTGACATAGTCAAAGGACATAAGATGTGTAAGCAGGAATCGCTGATACGAATGCTCAATCCTGTAATCACAGGATGGGGTAACTATTACCGATATGGTGCATCGACCGATGCTTTTCATGGTTGCGACTACCACATTTATAATCTCACGAAGAAATGGGCCTTACGTCGTCACCCTAAGAAACGCAAGTCTTGGGTCGCAGACAGGTATTGGCATGAAATTCGGGGACGCAAATGGACGTTTGCGTGGAAATATGAAACGAAAAGTATGAAAGTGAACTACCTGACCCTTAAAAGATTGTCGGATATACATTATACTCCGTACAAGCAAGTCAAGGGAGAGGCAAATCCTTTTGACCCGGAATACGATGATTATTTCTCTCAGCGTAAGGAGCAACAAATGCTGGAATCTCTCAAAGGACGTAAGTCTCTCTTATATTTATGGAACAAGCAGAACCGGATTTGTCCGTTATGTGGCAAGGAAATAGACTGTACAAAAGCATGGAACGTCAACGAAATATCTGTTGGTGGTTCGATTGTACGGCAACTTGTCCACAACAACTGCTACAAGCGAAATAAACGAAAATGTTGAAAGTATGAGCCGATTTCTAACAACAAATAGAAATATTGAGTTGCTTGAGCCGTATGAGGGGAAACTCTCACGTACGGTTCTTAGGGGAGAAGGGGGCAGCAATGCCCTTGACTTACCCGATGTGCAAAAGCAGGGCGACTTCTTCGTGGAGTCACCTATCATTTTGTTTGCCAGCATTATCTGGTATCTCAAAATCTATCAGAACGGGAAGTATTGCACGTTTCCCCATGCCATCGAGTTTTTGAACCGCCGCTACGAGGATATTTTCCCGATACTGACCTCTTACCCGGAGCTGGAAAACTACCTTTCCCCGTTCATGGATGCTTGGCTCGGAGGGGCTGCGGAGCAGCTCATGGGGCAGATAGCGTCGGCGAAAATCCCGCTTTCGAGGATGATTTCCCCGCAGCTCTATTGGGTGATGTCGGACAGCGAGTTTACGCTGGACATCAACAATCCCGAAGAGCCGAAAATCCTATGCGTGGGCAACAATCCCGACCGTCAGAACATCTACGGGGCGGCTCTCGGATTGTATAACTCCCGTATCGTGAAACTCATCAACAAGAAGGGAATGCTGAAGTCATCGGTCATCATCGACGAGCTGCCCACGATATACTTCAAGGGGTTGGACAACCTTATAGCCACCGCCCGAAGCAACAAGGTTGCCGTGTGTCTGGGATTTCAGGATTTCAGCCAGCTGGTGCGCGACTACGGTGATAAGGAGGCGAAAGTGGTGATGAATACGGTCGGTAACATTTTCTCCGGGCAGGTGGTAGGTGAAACGGCAAAGACACTATCGGAACGGTTCGGTAAGGTGTTGCAGAAACGGCAGTCTATCTCCATCAACCGGCAGGATGTTTCCACCTCCATCAACACGCAGATGGATGCGCTCATTCCGCCGAGCAAGATTTCCGGTCTGACGCAGGGAATGTTTGTCGGTTCGGTGTCCGACAACTTCAACGAACGTATCGAACAGAAAATTTTTCACTGCGAGATTGTGGTGGATGCCGAGAAGGTGAAGCGGGAGGAACGTGCCTACAAGAAAATTCCGGTCATTACCGATTTCACGGACGAGGACGGCAACGACCGCATGAAAGAAACGGTGCAGGCGAACTACCGGCGTATCAAGGAAGAGGTGAAGCAGATTGTGCAGGAGGAACTGGAGCGCATCGCGGGCGATGATAACCTGAAATATCTGTTGCAGCAGAAGTAAATAAAAAAATGAAGAAAGGCTTACCATAAACCTTTCTTCATTTTTTTAGAACTTAAGCATTATCCATACTTACTAAGATTCCGTTTTCCAAAATTTTTTGCAATGGAATTTTCTTTAAGATTTCTTGATAAGTGCTATAGAAGTCATTATCAAGTCCTATATAAACAATATTGTCATGTAATTCTTCTATAACACTAATATGTGAATGCAATTTGCACTTTTTATCAGAACAATCTGATACGATACTTTTAATTCGTTCCAACTTATTTAATAAATCATCATATTGAGATAACCCTTTTGTAGTTGGTTGTATTTGATAATTAGTTTTCTTTGCCGGTTGTATATTATGTTCAGGATCTAATAATACTATGTGAAATATAGAAGAATCCCGATCAAAATAACCTACAATACGCCCCGTACTTTTTGTTATCGAAAATTGCATTATTGGAAAATCTGTCTCATTGTCCAATATTTCTTTTGGTAGCCAATCTAAATCTTTTCGTTGAATAGGAATGTTTTTAGCACTCCAATCTATTGGATGACATCTTAATGCAATACTACCTCTATTTTCTTCTAATACTTCTTGCGGTGTCATAGTACCCAAAGCACCTAATCTTTCAAGAAGCCCAATATGCCATCCCTTAGAACACTCTCCAATCTGAAAATTAGGTATCTGCTTAAAGTAAGAGAAGGAAAAAGTTATCTTCCTTCTCTTTAACTCATTTTCTTGTTCTTTGGTAACTAATGATTTGTTTCCGTATTTAGGAGAATCTGAATTAAGATTTAATAGTTTCCCATTTTTTCCCATAATACTCAATCATTAGTTCTGGAGTAATAACCTTGTCACAACGCTCATTTACATTTAAATCTCCACGTGTTTCAATCCAAGGCATCTCATTGTGGGACAATCGTTCTAATTCAGCACCGCTATATTTAAGATAATTCTCCAATATAAAGTCAATGAATTCAGCGTCTTCTGATGATAAACTCACATTGTGATTCATGCAATCATCAATATTGATTTCTGAATAGAGATATTTTGTAGAATTAAATCGATTGTAGATTTCTCGATTTACCGGACCATGAATCCATGCTTCAAACTCGCCGTCAAACATAGGTTTTTTATTGATACCATAAGACCATGCTTGAACATAATACAATAACTTCTGCAACTTTAAATTTATTAAAGACGCAAATCTATCTTCCGATTTTACTCGTAAGATAATGTAGTCTGTTATATCGTGTATTGAGTTCATCTGAATTATGACTATATCAATTTCAATGCAAAGTTAATATCTTTTTCTAATATAACAAAATAATGAATTGAATTGATGTGATTTATTCTAATGAATTTGTTTTTTATCTCCTCATACGATCCAACTCATCATCGCGCAGCATCCTCTCGTTCAATTTCTCCTGCATTCTGTCAAGGAAGTAGGTGCGGCTTTCGTTCTTCCGGCGTTTGATATCGGTGTAGAAACGGTAGCAGTCCTTCGACTCAACCCCGAATATCTTGTAAAGGAGCGGGGCAAGCTGTTTGAGCGGCATGTTGCCGTTGTTGATGCAGCCCATCTCGTCGATGCCGTAGATAAGTTCCACGAGGTCGATGGCATTGCCCGTCCATTGCAGGAGGCTGGTGGCGGTTTCTGTTGTGTTGTTGGCGGATATCAGTGGCGGCACTTGGGGCGTGGCAAGGAATTTCTGCATCTTCCTCACGAAAGACAGGGCCTTGCTGACATAGGCGGCAATCTCTCTCTTTTCTTCTGACAGGTTGCGCACGGGATGGTGCTGCAACTCGATTTCGATGTAGGCAAGCGCGATGACGGTAAGGTTCGCGTCCATGCTACCGTTACACAGTTCGATCACTTGGGTGGCAAAAGCCGTGTATGCCGTTTCCATATTGCAGTCACCGGCTTCGTTTATCAGGCGGAAAAAGTCGGTTTCCGCCAGCAAGAAATAATTCATGGTTCTGTCAATTTTGAAAATTACACTTTGTTTTCTGCGTGCGCACATGAATATAATTGGCAAAAAACGCGGCAGAAAATAAAAAATCCAACACTCAATTTTACAAAGTACTGGATTTCAGAGGTATAAAATTCAATATTTTTTCACAAGGACAAATTATCTCCGACTTAAATTGTTTGTAATCAGAACATTTATTCTATTCCTGAAAATAGAAATGTATGCTTGCCGCACATTTTGGCTATCTTGCTTTTTTATCAAGGATATAGATAATGCGACATACACCGTTGGAATAGCTTTTCAAGGAGGAAAGCGTCCAGTGTTGCTCTGGCAGAGCCGACTTAAAAAAATGTCGTCCGCTTCCGGATATGAAAGGAACGGTGTATAGTATGATTTCATCCACAGCGTGCATACGCAGTAGTCCGTTTATATAATCTGCCGTATCCAGTGTGGCTTCCGCGAGGTAACGGATGTTTGTGCCGTCTTTTCTCCATTCGTGCAGCATTGAAATGGAATAGTCCGGTGTCACACGGTAAAGGGCTTTCTTCCTGATTTCATCAAGACCGCAACGGTCAAGGCACAAATCCTGATGTGCTTTATCATATAACTCTGAAGAAAGACATCCGTCCATCGTCAGTACGGCGAGAATCTGAACTTTACCCATAATCGTTTCCTTTCGTTAGGCAAGGGTAAAAAAGTAGCGTGCAATTCACACTACCTTCAAGCGATGGCTCTGGTAAAGCCTTTACGGAGAGTACGTGAATGCACGCTATGCGTAAGCATAGCATAAGCATCACGCAATCGTCTCCGTAGTTCCAATTTACCAGATTTTCGCTTGAAACGCCTTGCGGTCTTATCCTATATGTTGGCGGCGAAAAGCTCCTGCCAATCGCCGTTTTTCTCAAATGTTATGCAAAGATAGCCAAATTCAGTGAATTACGGGCTATGATTGCTTGAATTTATATTTAAGTCCATACTCTTCAAGTTTGCTGTATAGTGTTGTCCTGCCTATGCCGAGCAGTTCTGCGGCGACACTCCGGTTGCCGTTTGCCTGTTTCAACGCACGCAATATCCGCTCCTTATCCTCCGCGTCATTGCGCAAGGCGAAGCTGACAGTAGAGGTCGGTTTCGTCACGGCAAGTTCCAGATGCTCTTTCATGACAACACCTTCCTGCGCCTGCAATACAGCACCCATAACTTTCTGCCGAAGTTCCCGCACGTTGCCCGGCCATGCGTGTGTCAGCAACGCTTTACGTGCTTCGGAACTGAACCCGCTCACGCTACACTCCAGCTCTCTGTTTGCCATATCACGGAAGAACTCTGCCAGCGGCATGATGTCTTCCTGACAGTCACGCAACGGAGGAACGGTTATCCCGAAGTCGTGCAGGCGGTACAGAAGATCCTGCCGAAAACGCTTTTCATTCACCGCTACTTCCAAATCTTCATTGGTAGCAGCGATGATGCGGACATTGAAATTCCGGTCTGCCTTGTCTCCGACCGGGCGATACCGCCTCTCCTGTATGGCGCGGAGCAACATCTGTTGGGTTTCCAACGCGAGGTTTCCTACCTCGTCCAGAAAAAGCGTGCCGCCTTCCGCCTCATGGAAATATCCTTTCTTGGCATTGTCCGCACCTGTAAACGCTCCCTTGACGTGTCCGAAGAAAGCCGACGGTGCAAGCTCTTTGGAGAGTGAACCGCAGTCCACCGCCACAAATGGCTTGCCTGCACGTTTGCTCTTGTCATGCAACAGATGGGCAATATGCTCCTTACCCGTGCCGTTCTCACCAAATATCATCACGCTCATGTCGGTGGCGGCTACCAGCCTTATCCGGTGCATGATTTTCTGAAAAGCGGAACCTTCACGGGCGAATACAGGCATACGGCGTTGTCCTGCCTGACGTTCTTTCAGTATGGAACGGATCAGGGGGACAAGTTTATCCTCCACAAGCTGTTTGGGAATATAGTCTATCGAGCCGAGTTTCATGCTTTCCACGGCGGTATTAACTTCGGCGTAGTCGGTCATAATGATGAAGGGCTGCATCTTTCCCTCCTTTCGCATCCAGCACAAAAGGTCTATGCCACTGCCGTCAGGCAGACGCAGGTCGGCAACCACGATATCATTATCTGTTGCCTGTTGCAGATGTTTCTTCGCGGTTGAGAGGTGGTAAGCCTTCATATTGCGGTAGCCCTCCCGTGACAGCATATTGCAGACATATTCGCAATACACGATGTTGTCTTCCACCACAATTATTTTTGTCTTATCCATCTTCGTATTTTCTCCTTTCCTCTTCTGCCAACCGTATTATTTCCACTCCCTTATCCAGCACAGCAGTCACGGCATGGCTTAACGCTTCACCATCCGGGAGAGCATCGCCACGAAGCAATCCGTAAAGTACATTCAGCGGTTGGTCGGCACGGAGCACCTCCCACGAACTGCGCAGGTGGTGGATCAGGGAATCCAGCTTTTGCAGGTCTTTTTCTTTTGCTGCATCCCGTACCGCCTGCATTTCCTTTTCTGTTTCAGTTATCAACTTTTCCAGCATGACGGCTTCATTGCCATAGGACAATAAGGCGGAAAAGTCCGGTTTCCCGTCCGGTGTCGCTTTTATGGCACACCTGTCGGAAACCTCCATCAGTTCCGATATGGAGAACGGCTTGAACAGGCATCCGGCAAAGCCTTTTGCCAATAGTTCCCCTTTGTTACAACTGCCCGAAGCGGTTGCCACAACCACCGGGATTGTTGGTGAATTGCCCACGTTGGACGAACGCAACAGTTCCAGCAATTCGAAACCGTTTATACCAGGCATATTCAAGTCTGTCAGCAACAGGCTGTATTCTTTCTGGCGTATCATTTCCATCAGTGCCGCAGCATCGGTGCAAGTGTCGCAGTGTATTCCTTCTTGGGAATACATCTCTTTCAGCATTAGAAGTAATACCTCATCATTGTCAATGGCGACAACATCATGGAATTTATTGTTATGATAAACAGGTGTATTGCTTGTATATCCAAGCTGTTCTTCAGCTTCCTGCATAGAAATTTCAACTGTGAAACGACTGCCTTTCCCTTTCTTGCTGTCCAAACGGATTGTTCCGCCAAGCATCGACACAATATTACGCATTATGGCAAGCCCAAGCCCGAAACCCTCCTTTGCAGCGGCATTTGATAGACGTTCAAACGCACCGAACGCTTGTTTCTGTTCCTCTTCTGTCATGCCTGTACCTGTATCTTCAATGACCAGTGTCAGAACTCCATTATCATATTCAGTAATCAAAGAAACACCGCCTTCTTCTGTGAACTTGACAGCGTTTGACAGCAGGTTATTCCCGATTTGTATTATTCGCTCTTTGTCGGTCAATACAATGGCATCGTGTCCAGTCTTCACGGACAAGGACAACCCTTTGTTCACGGCAACAGGCATGAACTCCGTTTCAAGTGTGTGCGTGATTGCAGAAATCCGGCAGGGTGACAGACGGGGCTGTTCCTTGCCGTTGTCCAGGCGGAAGAAGTCAAGCAAAGTGTTGAGCATATCCCGCATACGGTCGGAGGATTGCAGTATATTTTGGATATATTGCCCATTATTACCGCTATTGCATTCTTTCCGCAAAAGTTCGGTATAGCCGGTTATTGCCGTCAGTGGTGTACGCAACTCATGGGTAATAGTATATACCGCTTTCTTTCGGGAGGTTATGAGTATCTCATTTTGTTGCACGGACTGTTCCAATTGCTCGATCAAATCCGTTGTCTTGCGTTTGTATCGTTTAATGTTCTTTGCATCACGGTGTATGATGATATAGGAAATGACCAACAGCAAAAGAACAAATCCCATCAAGCCGCCTATCTGCATAAATGATTTTTTACGCATGGCTGTTATCTCGCTTTCTCTATTTTGTAAATCAGATTGCACCTTCTTTTCGATTTGGCAAATCAATCCTTGCAGTTGTCTGTTAAGTTCTGCATTACGGGCAGCAAGACTATCGGCTTGTTCTGACAATCGACGGCTCTGCGCATTCTGTTCGTTGACCATGTTTCTATTGGATGAACGGAGCGTAGTCGTTGTTGTCGTTGGCTTCGTTCCCTCTTTTTTGCCGAAGATGCTCAAGAAACCTTTTCGTTTTGGCTTTTTGGACTGTTCCTGCACACTTTTCTGCACAATAACCGGAATTTGATTGGCTATCTTCTTGTTAATAGATTGTTGTTCATCCATTAACCGGACTATCTGGAACATCTGTCGTTCCTTATCCTCTAAAAGACTGCGCACACTATCGATGCGCTCTGCTGGATAGGTGGCCTTGAAACGGCAAAGCATACTGTCCATTGCCATACGCCGTGCATGGTAATGCTCGATATCTTTATCGTTCCATTCCAGTATTGTTTCACCCAATAGAGAAAATTTTATCATTTGAATATTGATATTGTTTATTTCTTTTCGGAGCTCGTCTATTTTTTTATTGCCAAGTTCTAATGCTTCTATCTCCTGCCATTCATAGAGGCTATTATATGCCATACATCCGATAAGAATGGAGATAAGTATATATCCCAACTGTATTGCCTTATAGAAATTTCCTGACCGCTCCATTATTTTGATGACATTGATTTTTGGAACATGAATAAAAGTTTATCTTTTTCGTTCATGCGGATATTATCAGAATAACCGCCTTTTGTTATTTGATACCCGCATGGCTTAACCATAAAAATGCCTAAGCCCTTAGTGTATGAACTTACTTCTGATGCATAGTCTTTACTTGTATTTAATGGAACTTTCCCTTTAATATGACACCACTCATTATTGCAACTGATGTCTTCAATCTCAGACATCATTTTTTGCAAATCTGTAATAGCTTTGGAACTTGCCGCTTGGGGTATCTGCAACTCAAAATAGAGCATCGGTTCGAGAATGTCCACACCTGACTGTTGCAAGGCCAGCCTGAAGACATAAGGGGTCAGCTGTCTGAAATCAGCAGGTGTACTTACCGGGCTATAATACTCGGCTTGAGTAAAAGTTACTTTCAGATCAGTCACTTCCCATCCATGTAACCCGGATTGGCAAGACATACGAATCCCTTCAAAAACGGCATTTTGAAAAGAATGGTTCAGATAACCATAGGAGATGTCACTTTCGATTTGCAACCCTGTCCCTAACGGTAAGGGTTCAAGAGTCAGCCCTATTGTGGCCCAATAAGGGTTGGGCGGCACTTCGATCTGAATAATCTTATTGACCTTTTTTACAGGTCGTTCTTTGTATATAGTCTTGATCTCATCAAAATGGACCTTTACGGAAAATCGTTCTTCCAGCAATGTCTGTATGATTTCCTTTTGGGTTAAACCATATAACGAGATTTCCAATTCATCACTATATGAGTTTATGGAAAAGGACAAAGACGGGTCTTCAATCCACAATGTATTCAGAGCGGATATCACCTTGCTTCTCTCTTCGGGCCTGTCTGGCCGGACGGAGGATTTGAGAGCGGGATGCTGATGCGATAATCCTTGAATCAAACAAGGTTCAGCACCTAAATAATTTCCGATTCGAAAATCATCCATATCCTCTACAATCGCGATATCATTGGCGCCCACTTCATCAACATTTATCTCTCTGCCCTGATTGATAGTTTTTAGATTTTTAATCTTGATGAATTTTTCCGAATCGTTGATTCTTACAACGTCTCGAAGTCTCAGACTTCCGTCAATTATTTTTAGAAAACTTCTTTTATGTCCTTTGGGGTCATGCTCTATCTTATAAAGATAAGATGAAAGTCTGTTTGAGACCGATGCCGGAGGAAGTATAAAAGAAGTGATGGCGTCCAACAACTCATTGATACCGATATTGAACATTGCTGATCCATGTAGCACCGGATAGACTTTGGCTTTTGCCACAAGAGCGATTATCGTATTCCAATAATCAGCCGGTGAAATTTCGCTATCCGCCAAATATCGTTCTAATATATTGTCGTCATGGTTGCATACAAATTCTTTGTATTCTTCCTTTATATATGTTTGGGAGCAAACCGGATAAACCGATCCATCGACAACATTTTGCATAAACAGGACATCTTGAGACAGATTTGCTTTTATATCCAGATACAAACGCTCCAAATTCACACCGGCTCGGTCAATCTTATTGATAAATATAATTGTCGGGATTTGCAGCTTCTGTAAAGTATTGAACAGCAACTTTGTCTGCGCTTGTATGCCTTCCTTTGCGGATAAGATGAGGACTGCTCCATCAAGCATTTTGAATGTCCGCTCCACTTCCGCAATAAAATCCATGTGTCCCGGAGTGTCAATGATATTGCATTTCACACCATTCCAGATAATAGATGTCGTAGAAGCCCGAACAGTAATTCCTCTACGTTTCTCTATATCCATAGAGTCCGTTATGGTGTCACCATTATCCACACAGCCGCACTTTTCCGTTGCTCCACTGGCAAACAGCAGATTCTCGGTTACGGAAGTTTTTCCTGCATCAATGTGAGCAAGAATTCCTAAATTTATAATATTCATTTGGATTAAGCAATAATATACTACAATAGATGCATTGTCGAAACGCACCTTTTAATACCTCCTCGTAGCATATGAGAACTACAGGATTCCTAACTCGTATTAATATGTATATTATTACTGCCGCATAACGATTACAAAATTACACAAAAAAATATATCTAACAAAAGTAGGAGGATTTTTTAACTTTTTACCATAGACATTTTATTAGGGAAACGTAGGTTCAACTGGTAAGTACAAATAAGTAGAAATGTTTGAACAACACTGTTTTAGGAAGTTGAAAAATCAAGTTTCTCTCTCGGTATAGCGTTTATTTTGGCCAATATCTTCTTTAGTTTGGCATTTGAGTATTTCCCATTCGTGTTCTATTTAGCTCCTTATTATGAGTATGTAGCAAGTTGCTTATCAAATTCAGCCTCTTTGAGGGTCAAATATGGTTTTGCAAATGGTGACTGACAAGACATAAACAAGGTCAGCAGGATTTTTTACATAAATGGACATGAATGTATATAACCTAAAATAAGAATAAATTTTAATAAGGGCTGCCCAAAAAGAAAAAAATGCAGTTGCCATCCTACAGATACTTGCAGAAAGGATAAAATTTACTTTTAGACCTTTTGGGATAGCCCTTATTAATACTTCAGATAAAATTCCTAAGGTTATATTTTCAATCCTTTGAACCGGGTTTCCTCCTTGGCATACAGTCCCGGACGCCCGATTATGACATGGTTGGCAACGATACTATCCGCCGGACTGCGTATCTGCGGCGGTGCATTTTCGGGATATTGCGCCTGCCTGTTCCTCACATCTTCCGCTTCCGGCTTGACCTGTTGCCCTTCTTTCTCCTTTTCGGCGACTTCGGGCGTGGGCGGCGCAAGTTCCAGCTGTATTTTTCGGTCAAGGGCGGCAAGTTCGGATTTCAGCTGCTTCAGCTCGTCCTCCTTCTTCCACACCTTGCCCGCTATCTCCTGCAACTGCGGTATCTCCCTCTCCAGCACCTCGTTCTTCGCCTTGTACTGGTCGATAATGGAGGGTATCCTCTCCATCGCGTTCAGGAAGTTTCGGGCGGCAGCCATCGGATCAGCCATTGCCAGATGTCCGTTGTTATAGGTGTACTTGTAGTTCCCCTCTACCACGAAGCGGTTGTCGGTAAACTCCAATCCCTCTTTGAGTATCCTCTCGCTCACCACCTTTATCGGAAAACCGTACAGTTCTCCGACCTGTGTGTAAAGCCCGCCCGTAGTGGCGTTTTTCGCTATCTCCTGCAAACGCTTTCCGATAACCTTCTCATCGGCGGAATCCACACCGTCCACCTTTATTATATTAAGGCGGTTGCCCTCCCTGTCGGTCTGCGCCACCGAAAGGAAGCGGTTCCAGTCCTCCGTCATGGCATCTATGAAAGCCGTGTTGTTACGCAACTCGCCCGTCTTCGACTCTAACTTGAACTCCGAATCACGCTTGCCCTTGTTAAACGACTTGCGTTCCCCTTCGAGCGAGGCGATGCGCTTTTCAAGTTTCGCCTTGTCCAGCAGGTCGGTGTTGCCGGATAGCAACGCCATATATTCCGAAAAGTTCATGCCCGATTTCTCGTCCACTGCCCCCTCGTCGATGGTACGCGCCCCCATAGCACCGCTTTTGAGCTGGCTGATGAAAGTCTGCTTGCAGTGCAGGAGGTTGAACTTGTAGCTGTCCAGTGACTTCTCCACCGCGTAGATGATTACGTCCACGTTGTTCCCGGCGAAATGCTTGGCAATTTCGTTTCCGGCTCTAACTCCGCGTCCGTCACGCTGTTGCAGGTCGGACGGTCGCCACGGCGTATCGAGATGATGAATTGCCACACACCTTTTCTGTGCGTTCACACCCGTTCCGAGCATGGAGGTGGAGCCGAACAGAACACGCACCGTTCCGGCATTCATGGCGTCTATCACCGCCTTCCGAGCCTTGTCGGTCTTGCACTCCTGAATGAAGCGCACCTCGCTTGGCGGTATGCCGTAATCCTCCGTCAGCTTGCGCTTGATTTCCGAATAGACGTTCCACCCGTCGCCCGGCTGATATGTCCCCAAGTCCGAGAAAACGAACTGCGTGCCTTTCTGCGCGTCGTATTTTTGGTAATACTCCGCGATCATCTTGGCACAGTGGCTCGCCTTGTTATCGGGGTGGTCTTCATAATGCGGGTCTATCATGCGCATGTCGAGTGCCATCTTGCGGGCGTAGTCGGTGGCGATAAGCATCTTCGCCTTTTCCTCCGTTTCCGAAAGCGGCAGCCTGCCCAGAAGTGTGGCATCGCCAGTCTTGGCGAACTGCATCAGCTTCTGTATGAAGTCCTCCTGCTCCGGCGTGGGCGGTATGTGGTGCAGTATCTCATTCTTGTTGGGACGATCTACGCCCACGTCCTCTGCCGTGCGGTAGTCCGTGATTTCATTATAGAAGGCGGCAAGTTCCGGCACCTTGATGAAGTAGCGGAAACGCTCCTTTTGAACCACGTTGTTCGTCACGTTAAATTCAAAATCCGTCGTCTTCTTGGCGAATATCGCCGCCCAAGCGTCGAAACATCGGATGTCCTGCCGTTCCAGCTCCTTCGGACGCAAATACTTGAACAGCAGATACAACTCCGTCAGCGAGTTGCTGATGGTAGTACCCGAAAGGAAGGTCGCTCCCAAGTCTCTGCCCGTGCGCTCCTGTATGGTGCGTATGGCAAAGAGCATGTTCAGTGCCTTCTGGCTTCCCTCGCTGTTGCCCAGTCCCGCCACACGGTCATGGCGCGTGTTGAACGTCAGATTTTTGAACTGGTGGCTCTCATCTATGAAGATGTGGTCGATGCCCATCTGCTTGAAATCCACCACGTCGTCCGTGCGTGACTTTATGGCATGTTCCACCTTCTCCAGCTTCGCTTCAAGGTTGTGTTTGCGCTTCTCCAGACCTTTCAGCATAGCCCGCGACACGTTCTTTCCCTGCTGCCGCAGCACTTCGAGGTTTTCCTCCACCGTGTCAAGCTCCGCTTGCAGGATGCGCTGCTGCAACTCCGGCGACTGCGGTATCTTGCCGAACTGGTCGTGCGACATGATGACACAATCGTAGTCGTTGTTCTTTATATTATTGAAGAAGCGCACACGGTTGGCGGTCGAAAAGTCCTTCTCCGAAGCGTACAGAATACGTGCGTTGGGATATGCCGCCTGATAGGTGGCGGCAATCTCCGCAACGTTGGCTTTCAGCCCGATAATCATCGGCTTATGTGCCAATTTCAGACGCTTCATCTCATGCGCGGCGATGCACATTATCAGCGTCTTGCCGGTTCCCACCTCGTGGTCGCAAATTCCGCCGCCGTTCTGTTTCAGCATCCAGACGCAATCCATCTGCGAGGGATAGACGCTCTTGATACCCCGGCTTGCCAAGCCTTTCAGATTGAGGTCGGGGAAGGTCTGGTGCGAGCCGTCATACTTCGGGCGCACGAAACAGTTGAACTTGCGGTTATACATTGTCGTCAGCCGTTCCTTGAACTGCGGCGACTGTTCTTCGAGCCATTCGGAGAAACCGTTGCGGATTTCATCAATCTTGGCGTTGGCGAGCTGTATGCCCTCGCTGTCGCGCACCTTGATGTCGTTGCCATGCTCGTCCTTGCCGATGGACTTCATCATGTCGGGGCAGGTGTTGTGCAGGGCGTGTTTCAAGAGGTGCATACCGTCATAGTTCCGGTAATACCCCTTTACCAGAAACTCGTCCGTGATTTTCATGGTGCGGTAGCCGCACGCAACCGAAAACTCGTCCATGCTTGCGGAATAGGCGATTTTCACCTCCGTGTCGAACAGCCGGCTCATGTAGGCGGCATAGACACCCGTCGGAATCCAGCGTTCCCCGAAATTGAAGTCCAGATCCTCGAAGGCGATACGCGGCGGTTCGGCATCTTTCAGAGCCTCCAACGCCTGTTTCACTTCCGGCATACGCTCACTTTCGGGGTTTTCGCCCATCCAAGCCTCTATGCGTTCCGCCTTCTCTATCACGTTCCCGGCTATGAAGCGGTCTTTGATTTCGTAACCGGTCACGAGCGGATTGTAATAGATGCGTCCTTGCAGGGCTGTGAGCAACTCCTCCGCCGTGCTGTCGGTTATCTCCCGCATATAGTCGAGATTGACCGTGCCATATTTGTTGAGCGACGCGGACAGGGCTTCTTCGGGAGAGCCTACGTTGGCATGGCTCTCCACGGAGAAGGAAACGGGATGCTCGAAGATGTCCGCCTTGACGAACTTTCCGTTCTCCACCCGTTCCAGCGAAAGGATGTCACGCCCGCCCGCGTCCATCATCACTAACTTCACGTTCTGCTTGGCGTTGAGGTTGCCGTAGCGCATGACAAACTCATCGTAACAGGTATTCAGATGCTCTCGCCACGGAACATTTGCCTCGCGCCGGAGCGATTCATAACGGTACAGACGCTCGTAGGCGTCACGCAGCGACACATACAACAACGCCTTTTCCTTCTGGTATCCTTTCAGGTCGAGCGGCTGGAATGTAGCCCCGTATGGCGTGATGTCCTTCAGATAGCCGATGTTATGACGCCCCCGGTCAGCCACCAGCGAGCCTTCGCGCAGGTGCATCTCCGGCGTGCGATGGTAGGCACGCGGCGTAAGGTCCGCGACTTCCTCCTTCGGCTTTTCCGGTTCGATGTCGGGAAAAAGGGAAGTAGCCACCGTTTCCGGTGGAGCATCGGTAACAGCAGGTGCGGCGACTGCTTCCGGCTGTGTTTCCTCCTGCCGGGGTTGTTCACGTGGTACTTCCGGCGTGATCGTCGCAACCGTTCTGTTTTCATGTTTTTCATTATGCTGCCTTGCCAGCTCCCGAAGTTCCTTCCTGCGCTCCGGCGTGAGTTCCATCATCATCTCGTAGAAGCCGTTGATGGGAGGATTGGTTTCCCAGTCCAGCTTTGCATAGATGTCGTCCGGGTCGGCAGGCTTGGCGGTGTTCTCCGCTTTCACCTCCTTATTCTCCATAGCGGGTTTTGCAGTTGGAGCTGTCGGTGTAACCGTGACTTTCGGTTTGGGCGGAGTGGACTTTGCCGTAACTGCCTTTTTCACCGTCTTTTTCTTTTTGGAGGTTTTCGGTTGGCTGACCTCTTCCGTCATCCCCCAGAGGTTGAGCAAGGAGAGCTGCACCCCGTCAGAATATTTCGGACGTGGCTCTATCTCCGGTTTTTCCTCAACGGGTTGCGGTTTTTCCGTCGGAGTTTCCACCGTCTGCGCCGAAGATACCGTTTCCAATTTTATAGCAGGACGCTCCGCCTCCTTTTGAACGGTAACCTTTTCTTCCGTTCCCGACTGCCAGATTGTTCCCGAATACAGACGCATGGCGAGCCTGTAATGGAAATCCTCGTTGAGCATCCGGCGCAAGTCCCCGGCGATACCTGCGGTCTTGCCCTCGTGCAGATAAACCATAGCGGGCTTCCCGTAGGGGTCAGTGTCAAGTTTCGACGTCGTATGCACGATGCGTTCCGGGTGGTGGATGAAATAGGCGTTGTCGGTCAGGTCGGTTTTCGTGTCCGTCTGTATCACGGTCATCAGCCGCTCGTCCTGCGACATTTCCTTCTTGCTGAGGTTCTTTTGCAGGACAATCAGGTCGCTGCCCACCTCCGTCCCCGCGTTGTCCGTGAACAGGTTGTTGGGCAGGCGTATCGCGGATACCAGATTGGCCTGACTGAACAGCTCGTTACGCACGGAGGTCTTGGTGCTATTCAATACCCCTTGCGAGGTGATGAACGCCACGATACCGCCGTCACGCACGGCATCCAGTCCTTTGAGAAAGAAATAGTTGTGGATGGTTTTCTGGGCGGAGCGTCTGCCGAAAGAGTCGCTCCGCTGAAACTCCGCGTCGAACACGGCAATGTCACCGAACGGAATGTTGGACACCGCCAAGTCGAAATAATTGTTGAACGGTCTTTCGATTTTCTCAAAACCGCAGGTGCGCATTTTCTGGTCGGGATAGAGATGCCTCAAGATTGTACCCGTGAGCAGATCCTTCTCGAAAGCCATCACATCCGCATTGGGGCTGTGCCGTAGCATGGAATCCACGAACACGCCGACACCTGCCGACGGTTCGAGCATACGGGCGGGGCGGACGCTGTAATCTGCCAGCACGTCCGCGATGGTGTCGGTTATCTCTTTGGGGGTGTAGAAAGCGGTCAGCACGGACGCTTTCAGCGAATCCACAAACCGCTTGTACTCTGTTTCGTCCTTGCTGTTCTCACGGATAAGCCTGTGCAGCTCCACCGTCGGGGCGAACAGTTCGAGGTCGGATTTCGCCCACCGGACGGCATCCGTCAGTTCCTTTGCAGGGTTGAGGATACATTTCAGACCGCCGAAACCGCAGTACCTTTGAAGTATGGCACGCTCTTCGGTTGTCGCTGTCCTGTTTTCCCTGTCAAGGATGAATGCCGTCCGTATCGCCTCGATGTTGTCCCGCAGTTTCTGTTTGCGGTTAAACGCCATATTCGTCTAAGTAAAGGACGGTTGCTCCCGTCAGCTCCGTGTAGAGCAGGTCGTAATCGGAAGACAGGGCGAAATTGTCATCCGAGAGGTCATAGACGGAGAACACGTTGCCGACAAGCGGCAGCAGTTTCAGGACAAAGGCTTCACGCTTCTCTTCCGGCACTTCATCGGCAAACTCGTTTTCCACGACTTCGCGGAGGATGGCGTAACGGGAATAATGCAGCCCGCGCAGCAGCGTGTCCATCGCCAGTTCCTGCGCACCATCGGCGGGATAGCCTTCAAGCCGTGCCCTCTCATACGTTTCGGCGGCACGGTCGGCCCGTTCCCGTATGAAAGCGGTGTCGTCAGCCTGTTCAAACTTGTTCGTGCGGAGATAGTCCAGCAGGTACAGACCGTAATAGGAAAAGTCGGTCTGACCCTCGTTTTTCTTCTTGTTGTTCATTACTTTGGATTTAGCGGATTGATAATTAACGGGATAATCGGTTGGAAAAAGGAAGAAAAAGGCACTCGGTATCCCTCCGAGTGCCACCACTAAATCCAAAGTATGAGTGTAATCCGGTATCGAAGAACAATTCATTACTCTGAACAAGTGGCAAAGTTAATACTATTTCTTCCGTCCTGAAAATTTCTTGCCCTTTTTAGCCTCCGGGAACACAAAAGTCGTGTTATATTCCCCGTCAAAGGCGACAACAGCATCGAAACTCTTGCCCTGTTTGCTCTTGAACCCTTTGAGCAGCTTGGTATGCCCTTCGGTGAGCAGGTCTTTGATTTCATCGTCGGACAGGGTGCGTCCCGCTTTCAGCCGGAACACGGGCAGTCCGCACTCCGTGTTGTCGCAGCGTACCACCTTGCCGTAGAACCGCATCCTGCCCGTGCCACACTTGGGACACGCGCAGCCGGAGTCACGGCTGCCGAAGAGCTTGTCGCACGAGAGCAGTTCGGAGGTTATCTCACGTGTGTACGCCTCTATCTCCTTGCGGAAGGTGTCGGCGGACAGTTCCCCGCGCTCGATACGCGCCAGCTCCTTTTCCCATTCGCCCGTCATGGCAACATCGGCGATGCGCATCGTCTTGACGACGGAATTGAGGGCAAGTCCTTTTTCGGTGGGAACAAGCGACTTCTTGCAGCGTTCCATGTAACCGCGCTTGAAAAGCGTTTCGATGATGGAGGCGCGTGTGGCGGGAGTACCGATGCCACAGTCCTTCATCGCCTGCCGCAGTGCGTCGTCCTCAATTTCCTTGCCCGCCGTTTCCATTGCCGAGAGCAGGGTGGCTTCGGTATGCAGCGGCTTGGGTTTGGTCTTTCCTTCGGTAATGGACGAGCCTTTCGGTGTCAGCGTGTCGCCTTCCTGCCAGCCGGGGATGGTAATTTCCTCTTTTTCCTCGCCATAGACGGCACGCCATCCGGTTTGCTTCACGACGCTGCCTTTTACGGTAAACTCCACTCCGGCACATTCCGCCGTGACAGTGGTCACATCCTTGACGCATTTCTCAGAGAATGCCTCGACCATGCGCCCGGCAATCATCTGATAGATGGTATTGTCCTCTTTGGAGAGGAAGAGCGGTTTCTCACCCGTGACGAGCAGGGCATGGTGGTCTGTCACCTTGCCGTCGTCCACGCTGCGGCGTGTCGGGGCGGCTTTTGCCCGCACCTTGTCTTTCCATTCGGGCTGTGTGCCGATGAAAGCGAGCAGTTTGGGAATTTCGGCAAACACGTCTTCGGGGATGTAGCGGCTTCCCGTTCTCGGATAGGTTATCAACTTCTTTTCGTAGAGTTTCTGCGCGATTTCAAGCGTCTGTTCCGCCGTGAAGCCGTGCTTGGCGTTGGCTTCTTTCTGGAGCGTGGTCAGGTCGTAGAGCAAGGGAGTTTCCTCCGTCTTCTCCTTGCGCTCGGCTTTCGTGACAGTGGCGCAACCTGCCGCCTTTACCTTATTATATAGTTCCATCGCCGGTTCTTTCTCTTTCCATTTCTCGGAGGATGAGAATTTCACGACTTCGCCGTCGCAACCGTCCGTTGCGATATGGAGCAGCCAGAATGCTTCGGACGTAAAGCGGCGGTTCTCCCAGTAGCGTTCACATACCATAGCCAACGTTGGTGTCTGCACCCGCCCCACGGAATACGTGCCGTGTCCGGCGGCGATGGATAACGCCTGTGTGCCGTTGATGCCCACGAGCCAGTCGGATTCGCTCCGCGCTTTGGCGGCGAGGTAGAGGTTGTCGTATTTGCTGCCGTCTTCGAGTTTCCGCAGTCCCTCACGGATAGCTTTGTCGGTGAGAGAGCTGATCCACAGGCGCACGAAAGGAGTGGTGCAACCCGTATAGTGGTAGAGGTAGCGGAAGATAAGCTCTCCCTCGCGTCCGGCATCGGTCGCCACGATGATATGTTCGCTTGTGTCGAACAGTCTTTTGATGACTTTTATCTGCGACACCACGCCGCTGTCGGGCTTGTAACCTTTCTCCGTCCTGACCTGACGGGGGACGAGCGTGAATGTGTCGGGAATAATCGGGAGGTTGTCACGGACAAATCCGCGCACGCCGTAGCCGTCGGGCATGGCAAGCTGAACGAGGTGTCCGAATGCCCATGTCACGGCATAGCCGCCTCCCTCGAAATATCCTTCCTCTCTCTTTGTCGCGCCCACGATGCGGGCGATTTCACGTGCCACGGAGGGCTTTTCTGCAATGATTGTCTTCATGTTTTCTTGCTTTTTTGTTGATACTTTGGATTTTATTTTGGATTCAGTGGCGGACACGGGATTACATTTTCATGCCTTTGTTGTTCTTCTTTTTCGGCTTCTCCTGCTGCTGTTGCTGGCGGTCGTCCTTCGGGGCGGTCTGACCTTTCTGCAAAGGCTCTTTCAGGTTCTTTGTCGCCTCGTTGGTTTTGCCCTCGTTGTTCACCGCCACCTGTGTGCGGCTCTCGTTGGACGGGGCGACCTGCTGGGCGTTGTCGGGGTTCGTTTCGTAGCGGTACGGGCGGCCCTTCTCCGGGTTGAACTTGATATACATCGTGGCATGGAAGCCCTGCTTGTCGGTCACGTTCTCCAGTTTCACGGCTTTACCCGCCACGTAGTCGGCTTTCTGCTTGTCGGTGAAGTTCACGCCGCTCCATTTGCTGATGGGGCGGATGCTGCCGTCCTCGTTCATCCACGTGTTGCGGCGTTGCTCCTTCTTGGTCTGTGCGGCATTTTCCCCGCCTTGCGCCTGACTTTTCGAGGTGTCACCTTTGGCTTCCTGCGTCTGTGCGGTACGGGGCGACCTTCCGGTTCCCGGCACGAACTCCACGCCGCGCTGCTCCACGTTCACTTGAAGGGTGGTGACGAACTTCCTGCCGTCGTTGCGCTCGATGAGCTTGTCGCGCACGGGCAGTCCGGCGCGGAGCATGTCCTGCTCCTGTTTGGTGATTTCCGTCTTGCCGATGCGCTCCGGGATGCGCACCTTGTTTGCCGGAATGTCCGTGATTTCATTCGTCTTGCGGTCGATGCTGATGTAGGAGGGGATGATTTCGCCCGTTTCCCTGTCCTCAATGTCCACGACCCTGCCGAGGTTGCCCGTTTCGCGCAGGTTCTTCCGGTCATCGTCGGAGAATTTGTGTTCCTTGTACTCATCTAACTTCTGCTCCTTGCGGATGAAGTGCGGCACGAGGCTGACATTTCCCTCACCGTCCTTCTTGAAGGAGAGGCGGGCGTCCAGCTCGAATGATTCGCCGCCGAAGGTGGGCTTGACCTTCACCAAGTCGGACTTGCCGTAGTGGAGCATCTTCGTAAGGTCGCCGGACTTTTCAAGGTCGTCTCGCTTCACGCCCCATCTGTCCTCCAGTTCCTGCCAGTTGATTTTGCTCTCGTCGATGGGCTGGTAGCCCCGTTTGCCCTGCGTCTGTTGCGGGCTTTCCTGCTGTTCTTTCTGTTGTTCCATGTTTTCCTGTTTTTGAGGTTCTTGTTTCTCTGTCTGTTGTGCCGCCATCTCTTCCTGCACCTTCTTCTCATAACCGGAGGTGTCCACCTTGTGAGGGGCGAGTAGCTCCTTGTTCGCTTCGGGGTCTTTCAGCAGTTGCTTCATCACCTCCAAAAGATTTTCGGCTTGGTCTGCCGCGATGCGGTAGAAACCGAAGCGACTGGGTTCCTTGCACTGCCGGAAGAAGTTCTTGAAGAAGTTGTCCAGCACGTCACCGTGTCGGTCGAATTGCAGGAAACTCTGCGCGTTCTCCGCTTTCGCGGGGGTGCGCTTGGGTGTGCCGTCCGCGTTCAGCCCGGTTACCACGCTGATCTCGCCCGTCTTCTCGTCACGGACTACCAGCACGTCCTTTTCGTCTTTTTTCTTTGCCATCTGAAAAATGTTTTAATGGGTTATTTATGAAAGAAATTATGGATACGAGCCTTGTAGAAGGCTATATCTTCCTTTTTGAACTCCTTGACATGGTTGGAAAGGAACTCCAGCACGTCCTCCTCGCTGTAATAGGTCTTCTTGCCCAGTGTCTTGTAGGGCAATGCGCCGACGCTGCGGTAGCGTTGCAGGGTGCGCTTGCTTATCTGGAGCAACATGCACAAGTCCTGATTGTCGAAAAGGCGGATGCTTTCCGTGAGGGCGGGCTGTCGTTCCTCCGCCTTCATCGCCAGCAGCAGTTCGTCCTGACGGTCGAGCCGTTCCATCAGCTTCTGCATCCAGCTCTCGAAGTTGTTTCGTGTGAGCAGTTCCATAGCTATGTCCTCCTTCCTTTGGGTGTGCCTCCCGTTCGTAGCGTGTGGTTGCGTTTCAGCTCCTGCGGTGTCGCGGCGTCCTCGTTGACGGTACATTCATCAAGCAGGCGGTCGATTTCAGACTGTCGGTAGCGGCATTTGCCACGAAGCACGACATAGCCGATGCGTTGCTCGCTGCGCATACGCTGGAGGGTGCGGGTACTCACGTTAAGCAGGTGCGCCGCCTCGCGTGTGGTAAGCAACCTGTCGGGCGATGCCGCTCTCTTGTCGCCGGAGACGGCACGGACGTGTGCCGCAATCTCCGCTATCTGTTCCGTCAATGACCGAAATACGGAACTTTCCATTGTTATCACTTTCATATTCAGTCCTTTCTTTTTGTTTATTTTCATGAACATAGGCTGCGCCTCGGCATACCGTTCAAGCAAGCTTGACGCTCTGCACTCGGCTTGCTCTATGTTTCTGCGGCAAAATTCGGCAATAAACGAAGGGGGCTTTAACAACTCACTACGTGACTCACGTAAGATTTTTCCGGAAGATGGCTCCGTAACCCGGTCAAACGGCGCAACAGGCAGCCTTTCAGCGGAAAACGGCACGTGTTCGGAACCGTACCGTTACCTTTGCGGGCAAACCGATAATTGCATGAATATGGAAATAGTATCTATCGAGAAAAAGACCTTCGAGATGATGATGGCGGCGTTCGGCGCACTTTCGGAGAAGGTCGCCGCCCTGAGGCGCAAAAGCGACACAGGGCGCATGGAAAGATGGCTCACGGGCGAGGAGGTCTGCGGGCAGTTGAGAATAAGCCCGCGCACGTTGCAGACGCTGCGCGACAGGCGGCTTATCGGCTACTCGCAGATAAACCGCAGGTTCTATTACAAGCCGGAGGAGGTGAAGCGGCTGATACCGCTTGTCGGCACGCTCTATCCGCACGGCAGATGATTTGATTTATTCACCCACTGAATCCGAAGTTATGATGAACGAGAACAACGATGTTTTTACAATGGAAGACGAGCCGATAGCCTCTGTTATGCAGAATATGCGCAAAGGCTCGAAATGGCTGTCCGCATTTCTGGAAAGTTACCGTCCTCCGTTGGACGGGGAGCGTTACCTGACGGACGGCGAGGTGTCGGAACTGCTCCGTGTGAGCCGACGCACCTTGCAAGAATACCGCAACAACCGCGTGTTGCCCTTTATCCTTTTGGGAGGGAAGGTGCTTTACCCGGAAACGGTGCTGCGCGAGGTGCTGGAAGCGAACTACCGCAAGCCGTTATGATGTTGATTTTGTAGTTAGAAATAAAAAGATTACTTTTGCAATCTGTTTACGCTTAGTCGTAATCACTTGCTCAATCTCATGTGCGCTTGGGTTTCCAATGCCATCGTACTTCCAGCTCGTTCTGGGAGCAGTTTCATTCTTTAATACGTTGGGAAAGGGGGGCTTTAAGTATGACAAAAACTATAATGAAGGCGGTAGGGGCTGTAGCGGCAGGCCGAAACAGGAAAGTTCATATGAGGATAGCAAGTGTAACCATATATTGCGATGAAGGCTCCAAGGGTTCGAATCCTGCCACCCCGACAAAAGCCACTGATAATCAGTGGCTTTTTCTTTTTTCGGACACATTTCGGACAAATTATATCTGAATATTGATTATTCAATAACCTAAGCAAAGTTAAGTTAAGCTAGAAGAATAACCCTTCTTAAAGAATGATTGGAACATAATGCTTGTTTCTATAGAGCGTGAAAAGTTCATCTTATTCTTATAAAAAATCAAGAGGGCTAGGAGTCTTTTGCTTGTCTATGTCAGTGATATGAGTGTAGATCATAGTCGTTTTTATATTTTCATGACCCAATAACTCTTTTACAATTCGGATATCGATACCTGATTGGATTAAATGTGTGGCATAAGAATGTCGCCCAGTATGTACAGAGCCTTCCGACTGAACATTTGCTTTGATCAATGCTTTTTTCAGAATCAACTGTACACTTCGTTCGCTATACTTGCCACCCTTCTCACCTTCGAAGAGGTACTCCTTTGGCTTGAATGCTTGATAATAATGTCTCAAAGTCGCCAGCAATTTGTCTGGTAATGATACAATCCGATCTTTATTACCTTTGCTTTGATGGATTCTGATAATTCCATCGGAAGATTTTATGTCTTTGATTTTGAGATTCAACAGTTCGCTAAGACGTAGTCCACAACTATAGATTGTCATCAGAATAGCCTTGTGTTTTAGATTTTGAGTGTTATCGAGAATATTTCTTACTTCTTCTTTTGAAAAGAATTTAGGTAATTTAGAAAATGAGCGTTTCGGGTATAAGTAATCCAGTTGGATTTTTTTGTCCAATATCAGTTCGTACATCTTCTTGATTGCGCCCACTAATCCTTTTTGATAGGAAACACTAATTTTCCCATTTTGAACTTTTTCGTTTATAAACGCCTCAATATCTGACAGTGGAATTTCTTCAAGGGAGGGATATTTACTAACATGTTTAAGAAATATACTAGCGTAATCCTTGTACGATCTAATGGTATTGCCAGCATATCTCTGCATCAGCAATCTCTTTTCGAAGGTTTCAAGTATGATTTCGCTATTCATATCAGGGAAATAGTATTTTATAATATTTTGTTTCGCTATTTGTGCGGTTTTATTTTTTAAATACAAATATATCAATATCTTATGTAGAAAGAAAAGTCAAATAACGAAACACGTATATAGGGTTGGTTAAGCGAAATTTTCCGTATATTCGTTTCGTTAAAACAGATGTTGTTATGCGGCAGCTTAAAAGACGACACCAAACCAGAAAAATCATCTTGACAACCACCCGACTTTGAACTACGAAGGATGAAATTTTTCAGGGACAACTTCCAGCATTTCCAAAAAACAGTTTAACCATTGACTTGGAGACAAACAAACAATTTGAGCATTAAGGTTTAAACCGAATTTTTCCGAAATTGTCCTGACCTGACTTTTCCTGAAAATCGACTTTAAAGCTGTTTTTACAGATAAATCAGGTTTCTCTAACAGACAGGAAATAATGCTAAGTATTTGGCTTTAATCTTAAAATCAAAAAATAAGTGTTTTCTTTTAATGTTTAACAGGGCTGATTTTACAGTTGGCGGTGGCAAGAAACTTTCAGGACCTACCTCATAGACAAGTTTCAAATCAAAAAAAGTATGATAGAAAACGGTATATGGATTGTAAAGCTTCCTTGAAAATAACTTTTGTGTAGGTTCGAACTGAAGGACAATGGAACCTCCCAGAAAATTTTCAAGATTCTCAAACATCAGGATTTTGAAAATATCGGAAGTAATGCCATAAGGAATATTTGACACCACTTTGAAAGGAAATTTCGGAACTGCAAAATTCCTAAAATCACAACCGACAACTTGAACATTTCGGGCATCAGAAAATAATTTTCGTAAATGTTCAACCAAAGCTGTGTCGTTTTCAATAGCAACAACATTGTTGGCAATTTTTAATAAATGAACAGTAAGAAACCCCTTGCCTGCCCCAATATCTAAAACCGTATCCTGATTACTTATATTTGCTTGTCTTATTGCATCTTTTATTAGCACTTTATCAATAGTAAAGTGCTGACCCGTAAAACGAACGGGCAATTTCTTTTTTGTCATTAGTAACTTCTTACAGGTGAATACTTGAATTCAAATCACAGAGATATTCTTTTATAATTATACAACGGCAAATTTAGTAACTTTGCTCGATAAATTAACGAGAAAGAAGAAAAAATGAAAGCCGACAGCATAACATCACCTATACGCAAGCAGGGGTTTCGTGCTTCTATGACAGTGAAGTGGTAAATTTGAAGTTCAGTTCTTCGTAGGAAGTTCAGTGGTTAAAATCCCTGCCTGCGTATAGCTGAGAACCGTTGTGGGCTATTTTGCACACGACACGACAAACATCAAATGACTATCGAAATATGAGTTTATTAAACAATAAAAAAGTTGCAATTATCGGTGGCGGACCAGTTGGACTAACAATGGCAAACTTGTTACAACAAAACGGTATTGACATTACCGTTTACGAAAGAGATGAAAACCCAAAAGCACGAGTTTGGGGCGGAACGCTTGACCTTCACAAAAATTCAGGACAAGAAGCAATGAAAAAAGTAGGATTGTTGCAAACCTACTATGATTTGGCGCTACCTATGGGCGTAAACTTTGCTGATGAGAAGGGTAACATTATAGCAACAAGAAACCCGACACTCGAAAATAAGTTTGACAACCCCGAAATAAATAGAAACGCGTTGCGAAAAATGTTGCTTGGCAGCTTGAAAAATGACACAGTTGTTTGGGATAGAAAATCTATTGGGCTTGAACAAGAAAACGGAAAATGGCTGCTACATTTTGAAAATAAGCCAACTGCATTGGCCGACTTTATTATTGTTTCCAATGGTGGAATGTCTAAAATAAGAAATTTTGTTTCAGATAATGAAGTCGAAGAAACAGGTACTTTTATTATTCAGGGCGACATTCCTGAACCAGAAACGAACTGCCCTGAATTTTATAAGTTGTGCAACAACAATAGACTAATGACCGCACATCAAGGGAATTTATTAGTTGCGAATCCATTTAACAACGGAATGTTAACTTACGGTGTCATTTTCAAAAAGCCTGAAGAATGGAATAATGGAAAAGGATTAGATTTTAAGGACACAAAAAGCGTTTCCGAGTTCTTGACAAACAGGTTTTCAAATTGGAGCAATGAATACAAGGAGTTAATTCGTTCAACAACTTTTTTCGTTGGTTTAACAATAAAAATATTTCCGCTAGACAAAAAGCCTTGGAAGAGTAATCGTCCGTTACCCATAACTTTAATTGGCGACACAGCTCACCTAATGCCACCTTTTGCAGGGCAGGGCGTAAACATTGGACTAATGGACGCTTTGATTTTGTCAGAAAATCTTACAAACGGGAAATTTGGAACGATACAAAGTGCTATTGATGACTATGAACAACGAATGTTTGTTTACGCAACAGAAGCACAAGCGGACTCGACAAAGAATGAAATAGAAATGCGAAATCCGAGCTTTACTTTTCAACAGCTAATGAATGTATAACTCGACAGACAAAAAAAACAGCCCACAACAATCGGCTTGAAACGCAAGGCGGGGTAAACGTCTTCGATTGAACATTTTTTTCTAATTTTACGGTATCGGCTTCGATTGAAAGGTAGTGGTAAAAACCCGCCCTGCGTCAAGCCGCCGGACGTTATGTGCCATTTTTGAATGACAATGCGAATAGATACAGACAAACAAATGAATTTACTTAGTGATAAGAACGTTGCAATAATTGGTGGTGGACCCGTTGGACTGACTATGGCAAAATTATTACAGCAAAACGGCATAGACGTTTCAGTTTACGAAAGAGACAACGACCGAGAGGCAAGAATTTTTGGTGGAACCCTTGACCTACACAAAGGTTCAGGTCAGGAAGCAATGAAAAAAGCGGGATTGTTACAAACTTATTATGACTTAGCCTTACCAATGGGTGTAAATATTGCTGATGAAAAAGGCAATATTTTATCCACAAAAAATGTAAAGCCCGAAAATCGATTTGACAATCCTGAAATAAACAGAAATGACTTAAGGGCTATCTTGTTGAATAGTTTAGAAAACGACACGGTTATTTGGGATAGAAAACTTGTTATGCTTGAACCTGGTAAGAAGAAGTGGACACTAACTTTTGAGAATAAACCGAGTGAAACAGCAGATTTGGTTATTCTTGCCAATGGCGGGATGTCCAAGGTAAGAAAATTTGTTACCGACACGGAAGTTGAAGAAACAGGTACTTTCAATATACAAGCCGATATTCATCAACCAGAGATAAACTGTCCTGGATTTTTTCAGCTATGCAATGGAAACCGGCTAATGGCATCTCACCAAGGTAATTTATTATTTGCTAACCCCAATAATAATGGTGCATTGCATTTTGGAATAAGTTTTAAAACACCTGATGAATGGAAAAACCAAACGCAGGTAGATTTTCAAAACAGAAATAGTGTCGTTGATTTTCTTCTGAAAGAATTTTCCGATTGGGACGAACGCTACAAAGAATTGATTCATACGACGTTGTCATTTGTAGGATTGGCTACACGGATATTTCCTTTAGAAAAGCCTTGGAAAAGCAAGCGCCCATTACCCATAACAATGATTGGGGATGCCGCACATTTGATGCCGCCTTTTGCAGGGCAGGGAGTAAATAGTGGGTTGGTGGATGCCTTGATATTGTCTGATAATCTAGCCGATGGAAAATTTAATAGCATTGAAGAGGCTGTTAAAAATTATGAACAGCAAATGTTTATCTATGGCAAAGAAGCACAAGAAGAATCAACTCAAAACGAAATTGAAATGTTTAAACCCGACTTTACGTTTCAGCAATTGTTAAATGTATAAAATGGAATAAAACGGCACATAACAAACAAATTGGCAATAGAGCCGGTGAAGTACTTCTATTGAACTTTTGTGCAATGTTGAAGATTAGTAATTCTATTCAACATTTGTGCTAAAAGTCGGCTCCATCGCCAATTTGCCAAACGTTGTACGACATAGTAAAACCGAACCAAACAAAATGAAAGTCAGAGAAGAAAAGTTAAGAACAATTATAGAATGGTCGGAGAAAAACGAAGATGTAAGAGTTCTTCTTCTGACAAGTTCACTTGTAAATCCTTTAGCACTTGTTGACGAATTTAGTGATTTAGACATTGAATTTGTTTTTGAGGATAATACAAATTACATTTCAGACAAAAGCTGGACGCTTAAATTCGGAAATCCAATTGCTATGATTGAAGAAGACGAAAGTTGTTTTAACCATAAACACGCAATGAAAATGCTACTTTATGAAGACGGTGTGAAAGTAGATTTTAAACTTTACAGCAAATCAAAATTTATAAAGGAAACGCAAGAGAAAGAATTACCAGAAGATTGGGATATTGGTTATAAAATTTTAATTGATAAAGATGGTATTACAAAGCAAATGCTGAAACCAACTTATCAAATTTCCATTATCAAAAAACCGTCTGAAAAAGAGTTTCAAAATCTAATAAACGATTTTTGGTGGGACACAACTTACGTGGCAAAGTGTCTTGTGAGAGATGAAATATTCTATGCGAAATTTATGTCGGAAACCGTTATTCGCACAGAATATCTAATTCCTTTAATTGAATGGCACATTGCAAGTGAACACAATTGGAACATAACGACCAATAAATATGGACGACTTTTCAAAAAGTATCTTAACCAGGAAATGTGGGCTAAAACAGAACAAACATTTTCAGGGAGCGATATAAAGGAAAATTGGACTGCTCTATTTTCAATGACTGATTTAGTTTCAGAAATAGGAACTGAATTGTCAAAAAAATTAGAGTACAAATACCCGGATAAATTAGAAAATGACATACGAAAATATTTAGCTGGACTAAAACCCAAAACATAACTACGTCGTACAACATCGTATTGGCAATAGGCGGGCTGAACGGCTTCGTATCAACGGAAGTGCAAAATTCAACTTCTGTTCTTCGATTAAAGTTCAGTGCTAAAAATCCCGCCCATCGCCAATACGCGGCACGTTGTTAGCAATCCGCTGCGCTCCTTGCTAACAATGGCTCGGCGACTTACGTCGCTTGCCGTAAGCCGCCGCTTCGCGGACTGCTTACAACAAGCGACTTGGCTAAATAGCTCCGCTTTTGTATCTTCGATACAGCTTCGCTACTTCGCCAAGTCGCCGAGCCGTTATTCAGGACTGTTTAAGTTTTTGATCTCCTGACGTTTTTGGTCTATACTGTTTAATAGTTTATTTTCTTCCTCTCTTTTAATCACCAAATTATGGAATTTCTTAGGGTTAAGAGAATGAGTAGAATCGATATGCGATGTTACATGCGGTAGCTCCAATTCTATCATTCGGTAACGCATTTCATACGATTTTCTATCGTCTAATTGTTTGTTCTTCTCGTATAGAACACCGAGACCTAGCGAAATAATGGTAGATAATGCTATCATAACAATGATCAGAGGTGTTGATTTGAGATCAATGCCGTAATGATGTTTTACAATGACCTGATCAGGAATTTCAGCTATCTTTGAAACAATGTCTTTTTCTTTGATTGTTAATACAGCTAATTCCTGTCTAGTTATTGTGGAGATTTCATTAGCTACATCCTGAAGTGTCCCATAATCGTTAATGATCTTAGATAGTACATCGTTTTCTCTTTTAATAAATTGCTTGATCTGTTGTAGTAGTTCCTGATCCTTTGCTCGCATTTCATGAAATTCCTGCATTTTCTTTTCATTTTCAGAAAGTAGGGAGACAATTGTAGGCATTATTCGTACAATATCCTGCGTGATCAAGTCTGTGTTTTCCTGCAATGCGCTTACCTGTTGCTGTATATTTTCTAATTCTGTGTTCATGGTATTAACGTTTTAGTCCGTAATTCTCTTTCTTTTTTCTTTTCTTGATCAACGGATCATCTTGCTCTGGTGTAATTTCGGGGTTCGAAAATAAAGCTGATGTTATGTGACCAAGTGTTTCTCCGATATTTCTGTCTATAGAATGATCCTTCGAAACATAGCTTCCAGTAATTTGATTTAGTTCAATAGAATTATCTATGCTATTTAAAGCCTTGTCGATCTGTCCGAAGCTCAATGAGCGGTCTATGGCAGAACCCCGAAATGTCTGTTCATCTTTGATGAACGAAATACCTTGAACCTCATCCGACCCCAATCTATATTTAAACTGCATTTCCACACCTCTGTAACGGATATAATTTTGTAGTTCCTTCCAGTTTTTACTGTGTCGTATGCCTGCCTTGACGGTGTCGTAAATTTGGTATTTCGTTAGATCATTACCTTTCAGTCTACCTCTGTTGACATTTCGTTTTCCTTCGGACTGCTTAAAGCCATATAATGCATTTAATTCTTTACAAGCTTTAAAGCTCTTATACCGCTGATTGCTATTGGAGATAGTTTTGCCATGATCGTTTACCCGATTAAAAATAATATGGATATGATCATGTTGGCGGTCGTGGTGGCGCACCATTAAGCATTGGGTATCCCTAATATCTAATTTTGATAAATAACGCTTAGCTGCGGATAGCATGATGTCATTATTCAGCTTGTTTTTATCTTCTGTATTCCACGAAAGAATAATGTGTCCGACTGCCTTGCCCAATCTTGGATTCAGCATCCGCTGAAAATTAAAGTCCTGTGTGATGGTCTTTGCCGAATCCGTCCGTAATCCATTTACATGGATAATCTCACTATCTTTTTTCAGGGCGTATCCAACGCATCCGCCGAAAGATCGGCCCTCAATTATCTTCGCTATCATGGTGCAGTAGTTTATTGATACAATGGTTAATGTGATGGATCGTATTTTTGCATTCCTGTGTCACCTCAATCAGTCCAGACTGGTGTGCTTTTTTAGTTAGCTGATTTAGATTGTTCGAAGCCCCAGTAATCGCCCTAAAAGCTTTCAATTGTTCTTCGGTAAACCTAGGTGTAATTTTTCGTAGGATCGCAGATTTGCGTACCCATTCCGATTTGCTCATACCTGCAATTTTTGCATTATGCAAAACTCTGTTATGTTCGCTTTCATCGAAACGGACATTGATCCTGAACTGTTTTTTATTTTCGAGTGCGGGTCTTCCGCCTTTTTTCTTGTTATTTTTCATCTTGTTTCTTTTTAGCTGTGACCATCGGGAGCCAATCGGTTTTGGGGTCACCAAAACACAACCTTGCTTCCTACCTATTCGATAGTTTTCTTCCCGATTGAATATTTTGGGTCTGTTCTTTGGATGATGTGAAAATCAGATAGTCATTGACATCCTTGATCCTGTTGTCTTGCCTCTGCAATTCTTCCATTCCATTTTTTACGGTGTGCGTTTTTTCAAAATGGCTTCGCAAACTGTTGTACGATTTTAAACCACTGCTATCTGTGTCCAGATAGCTTGTTATTCCGTTATGTCGCCCTAAGAATGGATATGCTTTTTGCAGATTGGCGGTCGTATTCAGGATACAGAAGTTCGTATTTAGATACGGCTTACCTGCATTCTTTTTTAACGTCATAAAGGATAGCAGATCCGTGAAGCCCTCAAACAAAACAACATCTTTGTTGCCGTTATCGATCGTGGTGATCCCCTTTGTCAATAGGGAGCGTTTATCATAGCTGTTGCGCAGTTCGTATCCACCTGCATCATTCTTAAAACTTGCGGCAAAGTACGTCTGTCCTTTTGCCGTCCGGTAATAGATTTCCTGACAGTATACTCTGGCAATTTCAATATCTATTTTGCGTACGTCGGTCAGATAGTCTGTCAGAGCTTTGTTTCCGAGAGGCTCAACGGAAAGGATGGTGTAAGCGCGTTCATTTTCTTGTTGCATGACCTGTACTTTATCCAATACGGTCTGCTGGTGAAAAGAAAAGATATTTTTTCTTTCATCAGCCCAATCTAAAACAGTTGATAGGTTTTCCGTATCCAAAAACTTCATCAGGAAGTCAATGTTATTTCCTCCGAATCCTTCCGAATGCGAGTACCAGATATTCCTATGGATATCCAACTTTGTCGAAGCCGTTCTTTCGTCTCCTCCATTGAATGGGTTTTTAAACCATGCTTCACGGCTGTTCATCCTTGCGCATGGTATCTGTAGATAATTTAATATGGATATGAGCGGTATGCGCTTTAATTCATCACATGTCATAATCTTAATTTTAAAGTAGGTTTAGTTTAGTCTATTACTATATAGGGGCGGACTAAACTAAACCTGTTTTTTAATAATAGAATTCAGGGTTGAACCGGTAGGTCTTATCGTTTTTGATGACCATCCGTTTGTTTTCCAGAAATGTCTTCAGCTGTTTGGCTTTATTGATGCCGAAATTGAAGCCCTTTGCCAGATACGCATTCCGTAATCTGCCAACATATTCATCATATGTGCAGGTTATTTCACTGCCGTTGAACATTTCCTGTAACACTTCCCGATGGTTCTCTTTGGAAAGCTCCTGATAGTCGAATCCCTTTCTCGATACTGTACCTGACAGGTCAAAGTTCTCATCCAGTACGGGCAAACCATCATCGATAAAAAAGGTAAATGGCTCAAACTCGATATCCCTGATGAACTTTGGCGCCACGGTGCTGTAGTTTGTATCCAGATCGCTTTTGGTGACCTGTAATATGGATTCAGCCTTATTGTTCAATTCTGTCCCCAAATGCCCTCTGGTGTTGTCATCACCCTTGTTTAGGTGCAGTACGGTATGGATGTGTATATTCAGCTCCTGTGACCATTTCATCAGCTTGCCGGTAATTTCGGTCGCTTCCGTAGCATTATTGATGTCGTAAACAAGATCCCTGATCCCGTCTATGATGACCAGACATATTTTGCCCGCATATTTGGACAGGGCATATTCGATGATACTTATGCGCTCTTTAGTGGGGTATTCCCTCAGGGATATAAATTTTAGGTTTTCATGGACTTCCGTTGTCGGGTAATTTATGAGTTTGTAAACCCTTGAAATCAACCTGTGGCAATGGAATCTGCTCTGCTCCGTATCGCAGTACAGTACCAATGGACGGTTTATGGGAACTTTGACCTTATACTGTAATATCTGTTTTCCGCTCAATGCAGCAGCGACCAATGAAATCACATTGAATGTTTTCCTACTCTTGGCCTTTCCGGTGGATGCGCTGAAATTTCCTAATGTACCGATAACGGAATCGGAATTGCTGATTGTTATCATGATCGGAGGTTCTAAAAATTTATCTGTTATTTTTACTATAGCCCTATCCAATGCAGTGGCTATGTCCTGGTTAAACGAGATCATTATTTACCTCCTTTGTTATGGTTGAAGTTCGTCATGGATGCCATAACATCTTCTTTGTTGAAGTAAATGCGCTTTCCCATACGTTTATAGGGAATACGCCCCTGTTTCATCCATTCGGTCAGGCTGACAAGGGAAATATCAAGCTCGTTTGCCATTTCCTTTTTGGTCATTAGTTTTGTCGGTTGCTTTTTTTGCGGAGGATCGTCCATATTACCAACCTTTGAAATAAAAACCTGTAGTTCTTCCCTAACTGCATCCTTGACACAATCTCTAAGGGCATTTCGATCCAGTGTAATCATACTTTGCTCATGTTTATCAATTTAAGAATGTCGAAGTCATGGCCACTTTCTTCGTTTAATTAACTTGACACAAAATTGGGCAAGCAAGACCACAAAAAATGCCGTTCAGAATTTTGAACGGCATCTCTGCAAGGGGGTGGTATGATTTATCTTCTGGCTATTCAATTGGAATAATTTTGAATTTGCGATCTGAATTGTCAATGTCGGTGGGTTTACCGTCACAAAAATAGTTCTCTACTGTTCCGAATGGAATTGGCTTATCATGTTCCAAAAAATGATTGGAAATGATTTTTGCCCATGTTATATGGGCGTTAGTCCCTAGGAATGTTTCTGCTTTTCCGTTGATTATTATCTTTGCTTTCATAAATTCATCAAACAACGCGATCAGATTAAGTTTGTCGCCGTTCAGTATATTGATTTTATGATGATCCAAGGAATTCAATCGGGATTTCTCTTTTTTGAGCTTTTTAACCTGTTCTTTAAATTCATCCAATTCTTTTAATGTCGTATTATACTGTGCTAGCAAACGATCGAGATTTTGTTTCTGGATGAATTGCTTTTTTAATTCTTCCTGTTCCTCTTTGTTCGAATCTAGATAGTTCTCCAGAATAGTTTTTATGGTATTTATATTGGATTCTGTACTTGCATTGGATGAATTGGCAAGTTTCGTAAATGCCGAATCGATCAATTCCTGTGTCCGCTGGAATTCTATTTGAGTTTTGCTCTTTACTTCTTGCAATAGTTGCTCGCTGACTATCTCATATTTTTTTGACAGACTTACCGTGAAATTCCATCGGTCATATTTGGGAAGGATATTCTCGATGAAATACTGGAATTTCTGTATTCTAAGGTCGTTTCTTCTTTTCTGTGTCGCCGACAGCTTTTCCTGTGATTTGCTTCTTTCCTTTTTTAGCTCGGAATTAACAGTCTGCCATAATTCTTTAAAAAACTCTCTGCCGTCAGTATCGTTGAATTCAGCTTTGTAATAGTTGAAGTGGCGCAAAAAGAGATCTTCAAGTTGACTCTCTGGAAGTCGCTGAACTTTTATAAGAAAGTGTACATCCGCATGCGTATCGTTCTTGGAAAAAGGGACGCCCACGTCCAATGGATGCGGATCAAAGTCAAACGGTTTTCTTCTTCTGAAATATTTACTGTTCATAATTTTAAAATTTGTTCAGTGCATCGATTAACGAATCCGTGTTTGCCGATTCGTATTTCATTAAAGTCCTTATGTCGGAATGTGCGGTCAGTTTCTGCACAAGTGTAATGGGTACGTTCCTGCTCAATAGGTTCGTTACCATTGATCTTCTGCCGACATGGCTCGATAGGAAGTCGTACTTCCTTTTTTCTATCACCAGCTTTTGCTTACCTGAATACCTTGTGATCTTTATGATTTCGTCCATTCCTGCCAGTTTGCCGACAGTTTTGATATATTCATTGAACTTCTGGTTGGATATCTTGGGCACGGAGTAACCGATACGCTCCAAGATATCCTTTGCTGGGGCAATATACCCCTCAAAAGGTACGATCACCCTTTTTTTGACTTTTACCGAAATGAAGTCCCAAGCATTGTTTTTTATGTCCTTTGGGTCAAAGTTGATCAGATCCTCAAATCTTTGCCCTGTGTAGCACAATAGACAGAACAGATCCCGTACCCTTTCCAGACTGGGTCTGTCCGAAAGATCATGGTTCATCAGTTTCTGTATTTCGGATTCTGACAGGGCAATGATCTCATTGTAGGCTTTCTTCTTAAAGTTTGTCTTCTGGGTCTTGAAGACATCGGGATGCACCAAATAATCATTGTCGTTGCACCACTTTAGGAATACCTTTAACGTGGAGATGTACTTGTGGATGGTGTCATTCAGCAAGCCCTCTTTATCTCCATCGTTCGTGTTCTTTTTCCTGCTTAGAAATACCTCAAACTGATCGAGAAATTTACCGTCCATTTCCCTAAGGATAAGTTTTGTTCCCTTATGCTTCTCAAAATCCTCCAATCCCTTAAAGACTGTCCGGTATTCTTTTAACGTACCCTCTTTGACAAAATTGGATTTGTAGGAAAGGAACTGGGTTTTCAGGTGGGAAATGGATATTTCACTATTGACGGCATTGTCCCTGTCAATACAGTCCTGTACAATCTGTTTATAATCCTCTTTGGAAAGAAACTGGTTTGTTTCTTTTTTTCGCATTGCTTCCCTTGTACAGCAGTTTGCAAGGTTGTTCAGTTCAACATTGAATTCCAACGCTCCGCTGGCACTTGGTTTAAGCCTTTCCTTTTCAAAATCCCAACTTTTGGGCAATATCTTATAGTTTGTCCTGTATTTTATCCTACAGGATTTATCCGGTGAAAAGAAGAGATACAGTGCAGTGGGCGATGGATTCCAGAACTTTTGTGCAAGGTTCTTCTTTTTCCCTCCAACCTTTGCCAATTCCTGTTTGACCTTTTCAGGCGAAATATCGGGATTATAGGGCTTATCTAAATAAAAATTCACTTTCATATTTCTCGGACATATTTCGGACAGAAATGCTTAATATTACCATATTTTACCTTTGTAAGGTTAGGTAAAGATAGGTAATAAAATTTGTAAATACCTAATAATCAGAGTAAAATAAGAAAAGTAAAAGTAAGATATGATAACGGTTCGAATCCCGCCCTGCCGCAAAAAAAGCTACCTCTAAGGTAGCTTTTACTTTTAGAATGGGGCTTTATCTTCAACAATAGCCAACATTTCCGCTCGGTATAAACATAACGTATGCCTGCTGTTTCTCTTTGGCGAGTACCTTTCTCACCAGCCATGTGCGGAACAGGTGGGTGTTGTAGGTGTTCAGTCGGAAAGCGACCGGGATGATGATTTCAAGTGCGTACACATCCGCGTACAGCCTGTTTTCAAGCTGCATGTAGCGGCACACCTCGTAGTCGTTCAGCACGTCCGACTTGCGGACGGCTTTGATGGCGGCGTTCACTGCCGGGACGGTCGTATGGAACAGTCCGGCTATTTCGGTGGCGGTCATCCACACGTCATTACCGGTTACGCTGACCGCCTTGTCTTCTATGATGATTATGTCTCGCTTCATGGCTTCTCTTTTTTAGATGGTACAACCTGCAAATTCCTCGATGCCGTTCAACCTTGCCGCAAGGTTCTCCATGTCCTGATTGAGCTTTTCTTTGGTTATCTTCGCGTAAATCTGCGTCGTCTTTATGCTCTTGTGTCCGAGCATGGAGCTGACCGTTTCGATGGGTACGCCGTTGGAAAGGAAAACTGTCGTGGCTGCCGTGTGGCGGCTTTGATGCCACGTGATATGCTTGGTGATGCCGCAACGCTTGGCGACGGCACGGATACCTGCAAGGCACGTGTTATAATGCGGGACGGGGAATATCCTGCCGTCCCCGCACAGTCCCCGGTATTTGCCGATTATGCGGTTGGCGATGTCAAGCAGGCGGATATTGGACACCACACCCGTTTTCTGGCGGTTGATGTTTATCCACTCGTGTTCGTCGAAGTAGGTACGGATATTCTCGTCCGTGAGGTTGCGCATATCCGAGAATGACAATCCGGTGAAGGCGCAGAACAGGTAGAGGTCGCGGTACAGTTCCTGTTTGGCGTTTTTCAGTTTGCCTTCCATCAACAGGCGTATTTCCTCTTTGGTAAGGAAACTGCGTGTCGTTTCTTCCTTTTTGATTTCATACTCGCGGAACGGGTCGCGTGTCAGCCACTCGTTGTTGATGGCGATGAACACCATCGTCCGTAGCGGGCAGACGTACAGCCACACGGTATTGGTGCAGCAGTGCTTGTCCGTGCGCAGGAACATCTCGAAGTCGGAGATGAAAGCCGGGGTAAGCTCTTTCAGGGCGATGTCCTTCACATGGTAGCGGATGGTGAGGAACTCTTGCAGGTGCTTGTAAACGGTGCGGTACTTCAACAGCGTGCCTTTGGCTTTCATGCCAGCCTCCACCTGTTTCTCATAGTCCTCGTTGTGCCGGCGGAACACCTGCATCAGCGTGTGGTAGCGGTGTTCCAATCCGAGAAAGGCGTTCTTCACCTTCTCCGCCGTGACGAAGTTGTCACGCTCCATGATTTCCTGATAGTGCTTGTTGATGCGCACCCGCATCTTGTCAAGCATACGATTCGTTTCAAGTGCCGCCGTGCTTCTGCCCGTGACACGTCCCCCTTTGGTGTCCCACAGCTTCGGGTCGACAGTCAGTTTGCAGCTGAACTGCGTCTGGCTGCCGTCCACCGTGATGCGTCCCATGACGGGAACTGTCCCGTCCTTTTTCACTACCTGACGCTTGAGGTAGTAGATGACTGAAAATGTACTCTTCATCGTCCTTAATTTTTTGGTTTCAAAATTAGTTGGTGAAGAGTCCGATGTCGGTACGCAAAACGGGGAGGAACGGCGCAATCTTTTTCTGTAACCAAATTTTTTGCGTGAGTTGTAGGTAACTCACTATTCCTTAGTGTCTTGTTTCGCCATCCATACCCGTTTGTCGCATTATCGGGCATGGTTACGAACAAGTAACGTTGTGGCGTCAGGATTTGGCTTTTGCTGTGATTGTACTGGCTTCACGAATTATAGCCACTTCAACTAAAACCCTTGTAACTCAATTCTATCACTATATCTTTCCGCATTTCACTTTTTTGTAGTAACTTTGCACATCAAATACTTAATAAGCAAACCCATGTCTGAGTCAAAAAGAATAAAAACCGCTTTAGTGTCGGTTTATCATAAGGAAGGTTTGGATGAAATTATCACCAAATTGCATGAAGAAGGAGTTGAGTTTTTGTCAACGGGCGGAACTCGTCAGTTTATAGAATCATTGGGATATCCCTGTAAGGCTGTAGAAGACTTGACGTCATATCCCTCTATTTTAGGTGGCCGTGTGAAGACATTGCATCCGAAAATCTTCGGAGGTATCCTTTGTCGTCGTGGACTGGAACAGGATATTCAGCAGATTGAGAAGTATGAAATCCCGGAAATAGATCTCGTGATTGTAGATCTTTATCCATTTGAAGCAACCGTGGCATCGGGTGCTGATGAGGCGGCTATCATTGAGAAAATCGATATAGGTGGAATCTCGTTGATTCGTGCTGCTGCAAAAAATTACAATGATGTGGTGATTGTCGCTTCTCAGGCTCAATATAAACCATTGCTCGATATGTTGATGGAGCATGGAGCCAACTCTTCATTGGAAGAACGCCGTTGGATGGCTAAAGAAGCTTTTGCCGTATCTTCACATTATGATTCGGCTATTTTCAACTACTTTGATGCCGAAGAAGGTTCGGCTTTCCGTCAATCTGCCAATGATCAGAAAATGCTTCGCTATGGTGAGAATCCCCATCAAAAAGGATTTTTCTATGGAAATTTGGAAGCAATGTTCGATCAAATTCATGGAAAAGAAATTTCATATAACAACTTATTGGATATCAATGCGGCAGTTGAACTGATTGATGAATTCGAGGATGTTACTTTTGCTATTCTGAAACACAACAATGCTTGCGGCTTGGCTTCCCGTTCTACGGTACTTGAAGCATGGAAAGACGCGTTGGCCGGTGATCCGGTTTCTGCATTCGGTGGTGTGTTGATAACCAATGCTGTCATTGACAAGGAAACAGCAGAAGAGATCAATAAGATATTCTTTGAAGTGGTGATTGCTCCCGACTATGATGTAGATGCATTGGAAATTCTGGGACAAAAGAAAAACCGTATCATACTTGTCCGCAAAGAAGTTAAGTTGCCGAAAAAGCAATTCCGCTCATTATTGAACGGTGTGTTGGTACAGGAAAGAGACTTGAATATCGAAACTGTGGCTGATTTAAAGGCCGTGACCGATAAAGCTCCTACACCCGAAGAGGTAGAGGATATGTTGTTTGCCAACAAAATTGTGAAGAACAGTAAATCGAACGCAATCGTACTTGCTAAAAATAAACAATTGCTGGCAAGTGGTGTAGGGCAAACCTCCCGCGTAGATGCCTTGAAACAGGCAATAGAGAAAGCGAAAACATTCGGATTCGATTTGAATGGGGCTGTGATGGCTTCGGATGCTTTCTTCCCTTTCCCCGACTGTGTGGAAATTGCAGGTAACGAGGGAGTAACAGCCGTTATTCAGCCGGGTGGATCTGTAAAGGATGAATTGACATTCGAATATTGTAATGAACATGGCATTGCAATGGTGACGACGGGTATTCGCCATTTTAAACACTAAAACAGATTTACGATTTGACAATTTACGATTTATGATGAAAGTTCGTTTCTTTGTAAATCGTAAATGGTTGAATCGTGAGAGAAAGATATTTGAATCGTAAATCGTAAATAGTTAAATCGTAAATATACATGGGATTATTCTCTTTTACACAAGAAATAGCGATGGACTTGGGAACCGCCAATACCATCATCATTACCAATGGTAAGATTGTGGTAGACGAACCGTCGGTGGTGGCTTTGGACCGTCGTACTGATAAGATGATCGCCGTGGGTGAGAAGGCAAAGATGATGCACGAAAAGACCCACGAAAATATACGTACCATCCGTCCGCTTCGCGACGGTGTAATAGCCGATTTCTATGCTTGTGAACAGATGATGCGCGGACTCATCAAACAGGTGAATACCCGTAGTCATTTATTCTCTCCTTCACTTCGCATGGTGATCGGAGTGCCTTCGGGTAGTACGGAAGTTGAACTTCGTGCGGTTCGTGACTCTGCCGAGCATGCCGGTGGTCGTGATGTATATTTGGTATTTGAACCTATGGCTGCTGCTATCGGCATCGGTATCGATGTAGAGGCGCCGGAAGGCAATATGATTGTCGATATAGGTGGTGGTTCTACCGAAATTGCTGTTATTTCATTGGGTGGTATTGTTTCCAATAATTCTATCCGTATTGCTGGTGACGATCTTACTGCCGATATTCAGGAGTATATGAGTCGTCAGCACAATGTGAAAGTCAGCGAGCGTATGGCGGAGCGTATTAAGATCAATGTAGGTGCTGCGCTTACCGAGTTGGGCGATGATGCCCCTGAAGATTATATTGTTCACGGTCCGAATCGTATCACTGCGCTTCCGATGGAAGTTCCCGTATGTTATCAGGAAGTGGCTCATTGTCTGGAAAAGTCAATTTCCAAGATTGAAACGGCCGTATTGAGTGCATTGGAAAATACACCTCCTGAGTTGTATGCCGATATAGTTCATAATGGCATTTATCTGGCGGGCGGTGGTGCCTTGCTTCGTGGACTCGATAAACGTCTGACGGATAAGATTAATATACCTTTCCACATTGCGGAAGATCCGCTTCATGCTGTAGCAAAGGGAACAGGTGTGGCATTAAAGAACATAGATCGCTTCTCATTCTTGATGAGATAAATAATGTGCTAATATGCCAATGTGCCAATATGCCAATTGGCTGCGCTGTTATGCTGAAGAGTAATTAGTATATGGGTGCTATAATTGGCACATTGGCATATTGTTTACATTAACACATTCCTTAATTGTTGCATTCTCTTAATTGGCACATTGAATAATTATTAATCATGCGGAATTTACTGAATTTTCTTCTTAAGTACAATTACTGGCTTCTCTTCATATTATTGGAGGTGATCTGTTTTGTGCTGTTATTCCGTTTTAATAATTATCAGCAGAGTGTTTTTTTTACATCCGCTAATGTCGTTGCCGGAAAGGTTTATGAGGTTTCAGGCGGTATTTCTTCTTATTTCCATCTAAAATCGGTAAATGAGGATTTGCTGGATCGTAATATGGCTCTCGAACAGCAAATAACTAATTTGGAAAACAGATTGAAAGATTATCGGATAGATTCTATAACCATGAATAGTATTCGATATCTGGAACAGGCCGATTATAAGATATTCAAGGCGCATGTCATTCGGAATAGTTTGAATCAAGCCGATAATTATATCACATTGGATAAGGGCTCTTCGTCCGGTATCCGTCCCGAAATGGGAGTGATAGATGGCAACGGTGTGGTTGGTATTGTTTATAAGACATCCCCTTCTTATTCACTGGTTATCTCGGTTTTAAACAGTAAGTCGAGTATCAGTTGTAAAATTATCGGCAGTGAATATTTTGGTTATTTGAAGTGGGAATATGGTGATTCTCGGTATGCTTATTTAAAGGATCTGCCCCGCCATGCGGAGTTCAATCTTGGGGATACGGTGGTAACAAGCGGTTATTCTACTGTTTTTCCGGCAGGGGTGATGGTAGGCACGGTAGACGATATGTCCGATTCTAATGATGGACTTTCCTATTTGCTGAAAATAAAATTAGCTACTGATTTTGGTAAATTAGGTAATGTCAGAGTGATTTCCCGAAATGGGCAGGGAGAACAGAGGGAACTTGAAAATATGAGTACAAAATAATGATGACAAGCTATATACATAGAATGGGATGGTTTGTGGGATTGGTTCTTTTGCAAGTGCTGATCCTGAATAATGTTCATATAGCAGGATATGCTACTCCCTTTCTATATGTCTATTTCATCTTAAAATTCGCTTCCGGCACTTCTCGTAACGAATTGATGCTTTGGGCTTTCTTTCTGGGACTTACGGTCGATATATTTTCTGATACTCCGGGGATGAATGCGGCGGCGACTGTGTTTTTAGCTTTTGTGCGTCCCACTTTTCTGCGTTTGTTTACACCTCGTGACACATTGGATAGTATCATCCCTTCTATCCGGACGATGGGGATTTCCTCTTTTCTGAAATTTGCGGTGACAAGTGTTTTTGTGCATCATTTGGTTTTGCTCGGTATTGAGTTCTTTTCATTTTCCAGCATACCGCTGTTGTTGTTAAGAGTAGTTGCATGTACTTTGCTGACCGTAACCTGTATTATGGCTATTGAAGGAATAAGGAGATAGACATGGCAAAAGATTATGTATTAGAGAAACGAAAATTTGTCATTGGAGGAGTAGCTGTCTGCATTGTTCTTATCTACATGATGCGGCTTTTCTTTTTGCAGATATCTACGGATGATTATAAAAAAAATGCCGATAGTAACGCTTTTTTGAATAAGATACAATACCCTTCACGTGGTGCAATGTACGATCGTAATGGGAAACTGCTTGTGTTTAATCAGCCGGCATACGACATAACGGTTGTACCTAAAGAAGTGGAGGAGTTGGATACACTCGATTTATGCCAGGCATTGAATATCACTCGGGAGCAGTTTTTGAAAATCATGGCTGATATGAAAGACCGTCGGAGGAATCCGGGATACTCGAGATATACCAATCAGTTGTTTATGTCGCAACTGTCGGCAGAAGAGTGTGGCGTATTTCAGGAAAAGTTGTTTAAGTTCCCCGGTTTTTATATTCAGAGACGTACGATCCGGCAGTATACCTATAACTCGGCTGCTCATGCTTTGGGGGATATTGGAGAAGTTTCGATGCGGGATATTGAAAATGATGACTATTATATCCGTGGCGATTATATAGGAAAGCAGGGGGTTGAGAAATCCTACGAGAAGTATCTCCGTGGCGAGAAAGGTGTTGAGATCTTGCTTCGGGATGCGCATGGACGTATTCAGGGGCATTATATGGATGGGCAATTCGATCGTCCTTCCGTTCCCGGCAAAAATCTGACTTTGGGATTGGATATCGACTTACAAATGTTAGGGGAGCGACTGCTAAAGAATAAAATCGGTAGCATTGTTGCTATTGAACCGGCGACAGGAGAGATATTGTGTCTGGTCTCTTCTCCGGATTTTGATCCTCATCTGATGATTGGCCGCCAACGCGGTAAGAATCATCTGATGCTTCAACGTGATAAGCAAAAACCTTTGCTGAATCGGGCATTGATGGGTGCTTATCCTCCGGGATCTACTTTTAAGGCTGCCCAGGCACTGACTTTTCTGCAAGAAGGAATTATTCAGGAAAATACTCCGATGTTTCCGTGCTATCACGGCTTTATACATGGAAGTTTAAAAGTGGGATGTCATGGTCATGCTTCTCCATTGCCATTGGTTCCGGCATTGGCTACTTCATGTAACTCTTATTTCTGTTGGGGCTTGTACCGGATGTTTGGTGATCGTAAATACGGTTCTCCGCAGAATGCAATAACGGTGTGGAAAGACCACATGGTTTCCCAAGGTTTCGGTTACAGGTTGGGAGTGGATCTGCCTGGTGAGGGCCGGGGACTTATCCCTAATGCTGCTTTCTACGATAAACCCTATAAAGGGCGATGGAACGGATTGACGGTTATCAGTATTGCTATCGGACAAGGAGAAATTCTGGCTACTCCTTTGCAGATTGCCAATCTGAGCGCAACGATTGCCAATCGGGGACATTTCATCACTCCGCATATTGTGAAAGAAATTCAGGATAATGAAATCGACAGCCTTTATCGTACTCCACGTGTACCGACTATCGATCGGATTCATTATGAAGAGGTTGTGAAAGGAATGCGTGCTGCTGTGACAGGAGGGACTTGTAGAACGGCCGGCTATATTTTCCCGGACGGTGAAATCTGTGGTAAAACCGGAACAGCTCAAAATCGTGGGCACGACCACTCTGTTTTTATGGGCTTTGCTCCGATGAACAATCCCAAAATAGCGATTGCCGTCTATGTGGAAAATGGAGGATTCGGTGCGACTTACGGAGTACCGATCGGTGCTTTGATGATGGAACAGTATTTAAATGGGAAACTTTCTCCTGCCAGTGAAGTAAAGGCAGCCGAGTTTAGTGATAGAATAATAATGTATGGTAACGAGGAACGATAGTTTGTGGAAGACACTGGATTGGGTAACAATTGCCATTTACCTGCTCCTTATCATAGCCGGATGGTTTAGTGTTTGCGGAGCCAGCTATGATTATGGGGAACGGGATTTTCTGGATTTCTCTACCCGTGCCGGTAAGCAATTTATGTGGATTATCTGCTCGTTTGGGCTGGGTTTTATCCTGTTGATGCTCGAGGACAGGATGTACGATATGTTTTCTTATATTATATATATAGGAATGATGTTGTTGCTGATTGCTACTATATTTATAGGAAGTGATATCAAGGGGTCTAATTCGTGGATAAAGTTAGGGCCTGTCAATTTACAACCGGCAGAATTCGCCAAATTTGCTACGGCATTAGTCTTGGCTAAATATATAAATTCTTATTCTTTTAATATAAAGAAAGGCAAATGTTTTCTGGCTCTGCTTGCTTTTATCCTGCTCCCTATGGGGCTTATCATTTTGCAGAGAGAAACAGGATCGGCATTGGTGTATCTGGCTTTCTTCCTGGTGCTTTATCGTGAAGGGATGCCGGGAGTAGTGCTTTTTTCCGGTGTTTGTGCGGTTGTCTATTTTGTTGTCGGTATTCGTTTCGATCAGGTGTTTATAGCCGACACGCCTACTCCCATTGGAGAGTTCTCGGTTCTGTCCATGATACTGCTGTTTGCCGGGGGAATGGTATGGGTATACCGGAAAAAGTGGGAACCCGTTCGGAATATTCTTGGCGGAAGCTTATTGATTATGTTGATTGCTTTCCTTGTCTCGGAATTTATTGTCCCGTTCAATTTGGTGTGGGTACAGTGGGGGCTATGTGTTGTTGTGGTAGGTTATTTGTTATTTCTCTCTTTGAGTGAGCGTCAAAAGTCTTATATGCTGATCGGACTTTTTTTAATAGGTTCTGTCGGTTTTCTTTATTCCAGTGATTATGTATTCGATAATATTCTCGAGCCACATCAACAGATTCGTATCAAAGTGGTATTGGGGTTGGAAGAAGATTTGACGGGTGCCGGATATAATGTAAATCAGTCTAAAATAGCCGTAGGTTCTGGTGGCCTTACAGGGAAGGGCTTTTTGAATGGTACTCAGACGAAACTGAAATATGTACCGGAACAGGATACGGATTTCATTTTTTGTACGGTAGGTGAGGAGCAAGGCTTTGTCGGTTCTTCTATTGTCTTGTTGTTGTTTTTGGCATTGATTCTCCGGCTTATCGTAGTATCCGAACGTCAACCGTCGGCATTTGGGCGGGTATATGGATATTCCGTGCTTAGTATCTTTCTGTTCCACGTCTTTATTAATATCGGTATGGTGCTCGGATTGACGCCTGTCATTGGTATCCCCCTACCGTTTTTTAGTTATGGGGGATCTTCTTTGTGGGGCTTTACGATTTTACTGTTTATCTTCCTGAGAATTGACGCGGGACGCGGAAGAAGGCTTTAATGGGAAATGGGAGAATGGAGAAGGGAGAGGTACTATACAGCATAATAGCGCAGCTACCTCTCCCATTTCAATTCTCCCTTCTTCCATCTATTTTTATCCCTATGTCATTGATGCCTTTCAGTATTTCGTCCTGCATTCCATGGATAATTTTAAGGGTATAGTTTCCCGGATGCTGTATGGCTATGGTACCGATGGGAAGTTCGGATTGGAATAAACTACCCCAACCTGTACCGTTCCATTTCCCTTCTTTATCTGCCAGAATCAGTAATAGTGTGTCTGTTTTCCAGACTGTGCTATCTTCTAAATTGTGACTGATTACAAGATACAGATTACGATAAACATAGTTACTCTTATTACGTATTTCTGCGGCGAGATTGAACTGAGTGAGTGAATCTTTAACCGGGATATCGAAAAAGAGTGTATCACTCTTTTTCCATCCTTCGGTGGGGATGGCATGGTAAGAGTGATACACGGTTTTCTTATCGCAGGCTGTTGCCAGAAAGACTACTGTTAAAAACAAAAGCCATATGTTATTCCTGTGCAGGGGTTTCATTTCTTTCTTTAGCCGGCTTTTCATTGTTTTGTGGTCTCTCGCTATTTTGAGACCTTTCTTCATTTTTTGGCCTGTCTCCGCGACGGTCATTGTTGTTCCGCGGCGGCCGGTTATTGTTTCTCGGACGGTCGTTACGTGGGCGTTGTTGTTCGTTGCCGTTACCGGGTTGTGAAGATTGCTGTCCTTCTGAATTGGGCTGCGGACGATTCGGACGATTGCCGTTTTCTCGTTGCGGACGTTCGGGACGGTTTCCACCTTCCCGTTGTGGACGGTTTCCATTCTCTTGTTGCGAGCGATTGCCATTCTCCTGTTGCGGTCGGTTTACTCTTCCTTCTCCTTCCTGTTGTGGTCGGTTGTTTTTCTTCTTTTTCTTGTTACGGTTTCCACCTTCACCTCCTTCTTTGCCCTCTTTTCGGCGGCGGTCACGGTCAAAACGGGTCAGACTTTCCTGCTCTACAAGGTCAACCGGTTTCTTGGGTTCTTGTTTATGTTCTTCTTCCAATAAACTATCCGGTTTGATTCCTCTTTTGTTTAAGCCGATTACTTCAAAGGCCCTTTTGCCACTGATGGTAACCAGATTGGCTGCAAATGTTTTATCTGTGGAGTAGGAAACTTGATTACTTAGGATGTCTGCTTTAAAGAAGTAGAATGTTCCGTCTTTCGTCTCCAGTTCGATTTCTTTTGATGGCAGACGTTTCTGTGCTTCTACATAGCAGTCTACTTCGTAGTTTAAGCAACATTTCAGTTTTGCACATTGTCCGGCGAGCTTTTGAGGATTTAACGATATATCCTGATAGCGGGCAGCACTTGTAGATACAGATACGAAACTTGTCATCCAAGTGGCACAACAAAGTTCCCGCCCACAAGGGCCTATACCGCCAATACGTCCGGCTTCCTGACGTGCACCGATCTGTTTCATCTCGATACGTACCCGAAATGCCTCCGCCAGAACTTTGATTAATTGGCGAAAATCCACCCGTTCGTCTGCGATATAATAGAAAATAGCTTTGTTACCGTCTCCCTGGTATTCCACATCTCCGATTTTCATGTTCAAGTTTAGATTGGCGGCAATCTGGCGTGAACGTATCATTGTGGCGTGTTCTTTGGCCTTCGCCTCGTCGAACTTCTCCATATCTACGGGTTTGGCTTTACGGTAGATACGTTTTATTTCCACATCCGGTTTGATGTTCGCTTTCCGCATTTGCAGCGGAACAAGGCGTCCGGTCAGTGTTACCACACCGATATCGTGTCCCGGTGTCGCTTCAACTGCCACAACATCTCCTTTTTCCAATTTTATTTTGTTACTGTTACGATAGTATCCTTTGCGGGTGTTCTTGAATTGAACCTCCACCATATCACTCTCTTCCGCATTGCCTGGTATATCTGCCAGCCAATCGTAAGTATTTAATTTGTTATCTTGTCGGGAACAACTTTTGCAGCAAAGGCCGCCGCTCCCATTATGTAATTTAAAGTCCATCTATATATTTACGATTTAACGATTTACAATTTAACGATTGAAATTTCCTTTCCCTCGTCTTTATTTCTCTTTTTTTTTCTTTCTCCCATCTCCATTCTTCCTTTTCTTTTAGCTTTTCAGCAGCACTATCATTTTCAATGAGAAATCGAAAAATACCATTTTCGCATTTACGTTTTGTTCGATGTGCTGTTGCGCTTCACTTAGTTCATCCATGATTCCCATTACATTTCGTTCATTGACAAACGGGGCAAATCGGGTTGCAAAGTTCTGTTCATCCGGTGTCATATAAATCAGGTCTTTCTGATGCAAGTTGTAGATAAAGTTTTCCCTTATCATCCGTTGACAGTAGGAGAGCAGGTTTTTCTGGCGTTCGCGCCCCATGCCTGCCACTTGCTCGCTCCACTGCTTCATTTCACGGATTTTCCGTTGATAAGAAAGCCGCATCAAACTGACAAAGAGCTCAAAAAACAGTTGATTCTCTTCATTGAGATGAATGGTTTCAAGTGCTTTGATAAAGTTTCCGTTGGCCAGATGGGCGATAGTCATGCTACTGCTTTGTTGTACTCCATATTTTTCCTGAAGAGCGTTTGCTATGCTCGTTTCATCTATTTTGCGGATGTTAAAACGCTGTGTACGACTCAGTATGGTAGGAAGAATCATGTCGGGAGCTTCGGAAACCAGTAGAAAAATAGTTTTCTCGGGTGGTTCTTCCAGAAGCTTCAGTAGTTTATTGGCACAGGGCAATTGCATTTTTTCAGGCAGCCAGATGATGGTGATTTTGAATCCGCCCTCACTTGATTTTAAGCTGAGCTTCTTCATGATTTCATCACTTTCTTTGGTGTAGATTACTGCTTGTGAATTTTCTGCATGAATCTCGTTCAGCCAATGATTGAGATTGAAATATGGGTTATTCAGTACCAATCGGCGCCATTCGGCTATATAATCGTCACTTCGTGCCGTTTTTATAACAGGAAATACGAAATGTACATCCGGGTGTACTAACTTATTAAATTTTACGCATGATGGACAAACACCGCAAGCATCGGTTGTGCCGCGATTGGTGCAACTGATGTAACGTGCATAGGCCAAGGCCAAAGGAAATTTTCCTACTCCCTCAGGGCCACAGATAAGCTGCGCATGCGGAATACGTCCTTCATTCACTTCTTGAATAAGTCGCTGCTTAGTCTCTTCTTGTCCGATTACATCTTTAAAAAACACGATTCTATATTCTAATTTTATTGGTTTCCATTAATTATTTATCAATCATTATTCATTAACCATCATCCATAGATTATAACTCATAAATCATCATTTATAAATCAATAAATCTCTTTTGCCACTTCTTTAATACTGTCTACGGCACCAATAGAGTAGAAATGGATGCTCGGTACGCCGTGTGCCATCAGTTCACGGCACTGTTTGATACACCATTCTACACCTACTTGCTGTACTTCGGCATCATTTTTGCACTTCAGTGTTTCTTTCACCAGATCATCCGGTAGGTCTACTTTGAATGTTTTCGGTATCATGCTTAGCTGAGAAGCTTTTTTGAAAGGCTTGATGCCCGGGATGATGGGGATATCGATGCCTTCTTTTCTGACTCTTTCCACAAATTCGAAATATCTCTGATTGTCATAAAAGAGTTGGGTTACTGCATATTCCGCTCCGGCTTCTACTTTCTTCTTTAGCCAATAGATGTCCGAGTCTATGTTGGGGGCTTCCTCATGTTTTTCGGGGTAGCAGGCCACACCGTAAGAAAACGGGGTATTGGTAACCTTCATTTCCGAGCCGTCCACGAATATTCCTTTGTTGAAGTTATTAATCTGTTCTTGCAACTCGATGGCGTGGTGATATCCGTCTCCTTCGGGAGTAAATATCGACTCATGCTTAGCTTTGTCTCCACGAAGAACCAGTAAATCGGTGATTCCCAGAAACTGCAAGTCGAGCAATACATACTCTGTCTCTTCCCGGGTGAAGCCGCTGCATAAGATATGCGGCACAACCGTGATATTGTATTTATTCTGAATGGCGGCCGCTACGGCTACGGTTCCCGGTCGTCTTCTTAACCTGTTGCGTTGAAACAGTCCGTTGCCCAAATCTTTGTATACGTATTCGCTTCGATGCGTGGTAATGTTGATATATTTGGGATCGAACTCGCGCAGGGTATCGATGTCTCGGCATAGTTTTTCAATTCCTGTACCCTTTAGTGGGGGAAGAATTTCGAAAGAGAAAGCTGTTTTCTCGTTGCTATGTATCAGGTCTATAACTCTCATTTATTTCTTGCAATTTTTTATTTCCGTTCGAAAACGTGCATATTGGGACAAAAATACGAAAAAAATGGAGAGATATTACATCTTGGGGGGAATATTGCCTGCATTTATTGATGCTTTTTTGAATTAAGTAAGATGAAGTCGTTATCGTTGCTATGATGAGGACAAAGTATTGTATGAAATTTGTTTTGATTGTTTTTGGTAATCGGTGCTTTTATGAAGCAAAGTACTCTTTTGCTTGCCACCCTTTGGGGTGAAATATGTGTTTGATATATAATACTTATTCCCTACTCTTTGTTCTTTGTAAAATTCTTCGGTCTCCTTTTCTTTTTTAAGTTTTTTGATCTTTACTTGTTAATTCAATAATTTGATATTTATTATGCTTGTTCTTTTGTCTATGTTTCTGGTAAAAGTGTATTTCTCATTATCTATTGTTCATCCATGTTTAAGAAGATGTTTGCTTTTTTTCTATTATTGATTGTTGTATCTGCCGCTTTTTTCAGAGAAAATTGTCATTTTTATACTGAAAAATGAATACATTTGTTTCCTTTCTTAATTTGCTGAATATCAACATGCTGTATTTTGCCCTTTTTCCTCGTAGAGAATCGGTTCGTTTCTCTACGAGATTCTATAGATTTCTCTACGAGGTTCTGATGCTTTTTCGTAGAGTCTTTCTTCTTGTGTTTCTAATGTGTGACATCTTCTTTTTTTGATATTCCTTTCTCTCTTTATTTTATGTAATAATAAATGTTTTAGCATCAAGCCTTTCGGCTTTGTATCCCTATTGTTTCCTTTCCATCAAATTTCTTTCTCTTATATATTAAGAGCCAGTTTAAATATTGTCCAAAAGAAGCTGATAAAACTTTTAAGAGGCAAACTTAAACATACTCTAAGTATCTTCCTGTCTTTCTTTCCTTCTGATATGTTTTTCTCTTTAGCTCTCTCTTTTTCCCATACCTAATTTTCAGTTTTCTTTCTTTCCTTCTTAGCGTCTTTGTTTTTTTAACCTTCCCTTTTACCTGTCTTTCCCCTTGATTTTAATAGTGTACTCTTTTATCCAATCAAAGTCTATACTTTAATCTGGTAATAGTCTATACTTTATTCTTTTATAACTCTATACTTTTGTCTGCCCTGCATCGGTCTTTTGCTATTTCTTTAATAATCAGCGTTTTATCCTTTTTCCTTTTTCTTCTTCCTTAATAATATCTTCCTTGTTTTTTTGATAACCTCGCCTTTTCTTTTCTTCTTTTCTTTTCCCCTTTTCTCTGCTTTCCCTTTTTTTTCTTCTTCTCTTTCTATTTTCCCCTTTCCCTTTTTCAATACTTTCTGCTTATATATATAATAAGGTGTCATTCTTTTCCCGTCTTTTTTTCTTTTTCCCCTTTCTTTCCTTTTTCTCTTCTTTCACATATTTCAAAATCAGCCTGTTATAAAAAACGTTTCATTTTTTTTGAAAAAAAAGTATCATATATTTTGTTCGTATTGTAAAATGCCCTACTTTTGCACCCGCTTTGCAAGAGAAGCAAGGCTGAATGATTGACATGGTGAGGGTGATTGGCAGTATGGAAACTTCCAGTTTTTTCTTTTTCCTTTCGCTTCAGAAGTGACCGGAAAAAAGAAAAATAAAAAAAAACTTCCGAAAACATTTGGAAGTAATGCCTGAAAGTTTCTATCTTTGCATCCGCTTTCCGAAAAGAAAAGCATTCAAAAAATAGTTCTTTGAAATATTGATAAACAATACAAGTAGTACGATTCTGTCTTATTAAGTTATGACAGATTAAAATTTAGAACCGTCAATACTTATAGTATAGGTATTAGAATGACGTCAATAGATTTACGGTATCCTGAACAGAGCAATATACTGCCGCGTTTTAATTGTTGATTCATTAATGATTGATTCGTGCAGTCACAATACTTTTACAATGAAGAGTTTGATCCTGGCTCAGGATGAACGCTAGCTACAGGCTTAACACATGCAAGTCGAGGGGCATCAGGGTGTAGCAATACACCGCTGGCGACCGGCGCACGGGTGAGTAACACGTATCCAACCTGCCCTTTACTCGGGGATAGCCTTTCGAAAGAAAGATTAATACCCGATGGTATAACATGACCTCCTGGTTTTGTTATTAAAGAATTTCGGTAGAGGATGGGGATGCGTTCCATTAGGCAGTTGGCGGGGTAACGGCCCACCAAACCTTCGATGGATAGGGGTTCTGAGAGGAAGGTCCCCCACATTGGAACTGAGACACGGTCCAAACTCCTACGGGAGGCAGCAGTGAGGAATATTGGTCAATGGGCGAGAGCCTGAACCAGCCAAGTAGCGTGAAGGATGACCGCCCTATGGGTTGTAAACTTCTTTTATATGGGAATAAAGGGTGCCACGTGTGGCATTTTGTATGTACCATATGAATAAGGATCGGCTAACTCCGTGCCAGCAGCCGCGGTAATACGGAGGATCCGAGCGTTATCCGGATTTATTGGGTTTAAAGGGAGCGTAGGTGGACATGTAAGTCAGTTGTGAAAGTTTGCGGCTCAACCGTAAAATTGCAGTTGATACTGCGTGTCTTGAGTACAGTAGAGGTGGGCGGAATTCGTGGTGTAGCGGTGAAATGCTTAGATATCACGAAGAACTCCGATTGCGAAGGCAGCTCACTGGACTGCAACTGACACTGATGCTCGAAAGTGTGGGTATCAAACAGGATTAGATACCCTGGTAGTCCACACAGTAAACGATGAATACTCGCTGTTTGCGATATACAGTAAGCGGCCAAGCGAAAGCATTAAGTATTCCACCTGGGGAGTACGCCGGCAACGGTGAAACTCAAAGGAATTGACGGGGGCCCGCACAAGCGGAGGAACATGTGGTTTAATTCGATGATACGCGAGGAACCTTACCCGGGCTTAAATTGCAAATGAATATGCCGGAAACGGCATAGCCGCAAGGCATTTGTGAAGGTGCTGCATGGTTGTCGTCAGCTCGTGCCGTGAGGTGTCGGCTTAAGTGCCATAACGAGCGCAACCCTTATCTTCAGTTACTAACAGGTTATGCTGAGGACTCTGGAGAGACTGCCGTCGTAAGATGTGAGGAAGGTGGGGATGACGTCAAATCAGCACGGCCCTTACGTCCGGGGCTACACACGTGTTACAATGGGGGGTACAGAAGGCCGCTACACAGCGATGTGATGCCAATCCCTAAAGCCCCTCTCAGTTCGGATCGAAGTCTGCAACCCGACTTCGTGAAGCTGGATTCGCTAGTAATCGCGCATCAGCCACGGCGCGGTGAATACGTTCCCGGGCCTTGTACACACCGCCCGTCAAGCCATGGGAGCCGGGGGTACCTGAAGTACGTAACCGCAAGGAGCGTCCTAGGGTAAAACTGGTGACTGGGGCTAAGTCGTAACAAGGTAGCCGTACCGGAAGGTGCGGCTGGAACACCTCCTTTCTGGAGCGATGCCGTAAAGGGCGTCCATTTCCGGTTCTGAATGTACTACTGGTACTTGTTTATTTATAGCATATAGATCGACCGTCTATATTATATTATAGATAGAGATAAACAAGAGAAAGAAGAAGCCGAGCCGCATGGCGAGGTTGAACTAGTCCTATAGCTCAGTTGGTTAGAGCGCTACACTGATAATGTAGAGGTCGGCAGTTCAACTCTGCCTGGGACTACTTCCGCAAGTCGACGCCTGGTGGATTGCGAGCCTGAAATTACACTTTCAACTCTCAACTTCCAACTTTCAACTTGTACGAAGGGGGATTAGCTCAGCTGGCTAGAGCATCTGCCTTGCACGCAGAGGGTCAACGGTTCGAATCCGTTATTCTCCACTCCGCTTCGGATTGCCGGTTGTCAAAGGACGACTGACAGTTTAGGGCAAACGATCTTTGACATGATGTACAAAAAGTAAATTTTAGTAAAGAGCTAAAAGTATATATCAAACCGTAGTGTTTCGATTTTGGATTCCTGATTATTAATTTTTAAATTCTTAATTATTGATTTCAAATCGATCCGGTGATATAAAGAAAGTAAGAAAGGGCGCATGGCGGATGCCTTGGCTCTCGGAGGCGATGAAGGACGTGATAAGCTGCGATAAGCTGCGGGTAGGTGCAAATAACCTTTGATCCGCGGATTTCCGAATGGGACAACCCAACCGGTTGAAGACCGGTTATCTATCCAATGATAGAGGCTAACGCAGGGAACTGAAACATCTTAGTACCTGCAGGAAAAGAAAATAAACAATGATTCCCCTAGTAGTGGCGAGCGAACGGGGATTAGCCCAAACCATGGATGTCACGGCATCCATGGGGTTGTAGGACCACGATGTCGCACGACATCTGACGAGTAGAACGATCTGGAAAGTTCGACCATAGACGGTGATAGTCCGGTACACGAAGTCAGACGAAGCGTAGTGGTATCCTGAGTAGCGCGGAGCACGAGGAATTCTGCGTGAACCAGCCGGGACCATCCGGTAAGGCTAAATACTCCCGAGAGACCGATAGCGAACCAGTACTGTGAAGGAAAGGTGAAAAGCACTTCGAATAGAAGAGTGAAATAGTCCCTGAAACCGTGCGCCTACAAGCGGTCGGAGCTGTTTTAAACAGTGACGGCGTGCCTTTTGCATAATGAACCTACGAGTTACTTTTACTGGCAAGGTTAAGCATCTTGAGATGTGTATCCGAAGCGAAAGCGAGTCTGAACAGGGCGTATAGTCAGTAGGAGTAGACGCGAAACCAAGTGATCTACCCTTGGGCAGGTTGAAGGTTAGGTAACACTAACTGGAGGACCGAACCGATAAGCGTTGAAAAGCTTCCGGATGACCTGAGGGTGGGGGTGAAAGGCTAATCAAACTTGGAGATAGCTCGTACTCCCCGAAATGCATTTAGGTGCAGCCTTGTGAGTTACTAATGTGAGGTAGAGCGACTGATAAGATGCGAGGGCTTCGCCGCCTATCAAGTCTTGATAAACTCCGAATGCGCATTAGTCCTATCACAGGAGTGAGGGCATGGGTGCTAAGGTCCATGTCCGAAAGGAGAAGAATCCAGACCATCAGCTAAGGTCCCCAAATAAATGCTAAGTTGAACTAACGAAGTCAGATTGCTAAGACAGCTAGGATGTTGGCTTGGAAGCAGCCATTCATTTAAAGAGTGCGTAACAGCTCACTAGTCGAGGAGTTTGGCGTGGATAATAATCGGGCATCAAGCATTTTACCGAAGCTATGGGATACGTAAGTATCGGTAGGGGAGCATTCCACTCGGCGTCGAAGGTGAAGCGCGAGCTTTGCTGGAGCGTGTGGAAAAGCAAATGTAGGTATAAGTAACGATAAAGGGGG
>NZ_KB905469.1 GCF_000381365.1 Bacteroides salyersiae WAL 10018 = DSM 18765 = JCM 12988 | reverse complement strand
CCAGCCACAAGATTAGATTTCTCAGGGTCGTCAGAGACGATGACGTTGATAGGAGGCAGGTGTAAAGGTAGTAATATCAAAGCCGAGCCTTACTAATTGCCCGTTGACTTTCTTTTTGTCACGATGGTTTCATATATACGTTTAGCCTGCTGCTGCTGCGGCTTTTGAATTTACTTTTTTCCGTCATGTCTACCTTATTCAGGTGACTATAGCACCGGGGTTCCACCTCTTCCCATTCCGAACAGAGAAGTTAAGCCCGGTCACGCCGATGGTACTGCGTAACAGTGGGAGAGTAGGTAGTCGCCGTTTTTTTTGAAGGATCCCCTTGCAACCCGGAATACGGGGGCAAGGGGATTTCTGTGTTTAGGGGTATTGGAAGGAATTGGGGGGGGAGAGAAGAAGGATGGGAGATGTGAGAATGGAGAGGGGAGAAATGCTATGCAGCGTGACAGCGCAGCCTGCTTCTCACATCTCAATTCTCACATCTCAATTCTCCCCATTTTCATTCTCCCATCTCCCATCTTTTTCCTTTCCGCATAATATTGCACCGATCAGACCGTTATATATTAGTAAATCAGTTTTATATGCAATTTATTGATATTCGCCGTATTAAGGTTATATTGGTTATCTCTGCTGTTATTATAGCAGTAGCTTCTTTGTATTTTTCTCATCGGTTGGTAAAGGATCTTTCGATGGAAGAGCGACTTAAGATGGAGGTGTGGGCAGAAGCAATGCGTGCTTTCAGTGTTGCTGATGAGAATGTGGATCTTAATTTGGTTTTGAAAGTATTGAATGCCAATAATACGATTCCGGTGATTGTGTCCGATGCTGAAGGGAATATTCAGACTTATCGTAATATAGAGATTGCCTCTAATGATTCGGTTGCTTTTCTGTATAAACAGTTGGAGCGCTTTAAACAGAATGGAAGTGTGATCCGGATTAATTTATCATCCGGAAGTGATTATAATGATGTCTATTATCAGGATTCTTTGATGCTGACGCGTCTTTCCGTTTATCCTTATGTACAGTTAGGGGTCGTGCTTATTTTTGTTCTGGTAGCTATATTTGCTTTACTTAGCTCAAAGAAGGCCGAACAGAATAAGGTATGGGTCGGTCTGTCCAAAGAGACGGCTCATCAGTTGGGAACACCTATTTCTTCTCTGATGGCTTGGACGGAATTATTGAAGAGTGCATATCCTTCGGACAATTTGATTCCTTGCATGACTGAGGATGTCGCTCGTTTACAAATGATAGCCAATCGCTTTTCCAAGATCGGTTCTGCTCCGGAAATGGAGCAGGTAGATTTGGGGAAATTGTTAAAAGAAGTAACTGAATATATGGCGCGCCGCACTTCGAATAAAGTAGAGATTATTACCCATTTGCCTGAAAATGCTATTATTATTCCTTTGAATGCTTCACTGTTCGGGTGGGTAATAGAGAATTTGTGCAAGAATGCGATAGATGCCATGGATGGGGTTGGAAAAATAACAGTGTCCGTCATAGAGTCTGCTACTCGTTGGTATATCGATGTGGAGGATACGGGGAAAGGAATTATTAAAAGTAAACATCAAACTATTTTTACACCTGGTTATACGACGAAAAAGAGAGGCTGGGGACTGGGATTGTCATTGGCCCGTAGAATTGTAGAAGAGTATCATTCAGGGCGTATTTTTGTAAAACAGTCGGAGCTAAATAAAGGTACAGTATTTAGAATAGAACTTAAAAAGTGAATATTTACTGATAATTTGTGTGTTATGAGGATTATTATTTGTATCTTTGTCGCCCGAATTCTGTCCATCTTTTTGTTCTTGTTGGGAAAATGAAAGATGAAGAACAGGATATTTAGGCTTTTTTTGTACCTTTGCAACAATTAAAAAAGTGAAGCTTTGGGAAAGTTTGATAAATACAAAATAGACTTGAAAGGAATGCAGTCGGATTCAGTGAAATATGAATTTGTACTGGATAATCTGTATTTCGCTCATATTGATGGCCCTGAGGTTCAGAAAGGTAAGGTTAACGTAGAGTTGACTGTAAAAAGAACATCTCGTGCTTTTGAATTGAGCTTCCAAACCGATGGAGTGGTATGGGTGCCTTGTGATCGTTGTTTGGATGAAATGGAGCAACCTGTAAGTTCTTCTGATAAACTGATGGTCAAGTTTGGCCATGAATATGCGGAAGAGGGTGACAACTTGATTGTGATTCCTGAAGAAGAAGGGGAGATCAATGTTGCATGGTTTATGTATGAATTTATAGCTTTGTCTATTCCGATGAAGCATGTGCATGCTCCTGGAAAATGTAATAAGACAATGACCAGCAAGCTAAGCAAGCATTTGAGAACGAATGCTGACGAAGATGGAGATGAGACGTTTGAAGTGGCCGGTGATGATATCGTAGTAGAAGAAGCCGAGGAACAAACAGATCCCCGATGGAATGAATTAAAAAAAATATTAGATAATAATTAAAGTTTAAAGAAAAATGGCACATCCTAAGAGAAGACAATCAAAAACAAGAACAGCGAAGAGAAGAACTCATGATAAAGCTGTGGCTCCGACATTGGCTATTTGCCCGAATTGTGGAGAATGGCATGTTTATCACACTGTATGTGGAGCTTGCGGATACTACAGAGGTAAACTCGCAATCGAAAAAGAAGCAGCTGTATAATTGTAGTACAGTCTGAATAGACTTATACTTAATCAGACAGCCAGAGAGCATTGCTCTCCGGCTGCTTTAAGTATTAGAAGTATTGCTAAATTAAAATTGAATTGATGGAAAAAATAAATGCAGTAATCACAGGAGTCGGTGGATATGTACCTGATTATATCTTGACAAATGACGAGATATCGAAAATGGTAGATACTAATGACGAGTGGATTATGACCCGTATCGGGGTAAGAGAAAGACGAATCCTGAATGAAGAGGGATTAGGCACCTCTTATATGGCCCGTAAGGCTTGCCGGCAATTAATGAAGAAAACCGGTGCTAATCCTGACGACATTGATTTGGTTGTTGTTGCTACTACTACTCCAGACTATCACTTCCCTTCCACAGCTTCTATTCTTTGCGATAAACTCGGACTTAAAAATGCATTTGCTTTTGATTTGCAAGCGGCCTGTAGCGGCTTCTTGTTTTTGTTGGAAACGGCTGCTAATTTTATCCGTTCGGGAAGATACAAGAAAATCATTATTGTAGGTGCAGACAAGATGTCATCGATGGTGGACTACACAGAACGTGCTACATGTCCTATTTTTGGCGATGGTGCGGCTGCTTTTATGGTAGAGCCTACTACTGAAGATGTGGGTATCATGGATGCTCTTTTGAGAACCGATGGTAAAGGCTTGCCTTTTCTGCATATGAAAGCTGGTGGATCGGTGTGTCCTCCTTCTTATTTTACGGTGGATAATCACATGCATTATATCTATCAGGAAGGTAGGACTGTATTCAAATATGCAGTTTCTAACATGTCGGATAGCTGTGCGGCGATTGCAGAACGTAATAATTTGAATAAAGATAGTATCGACTGGGTGGTTCCTCATCAGGCTAATATGCGTATTATCGATGCGGTGGCCCATCGTTTGGAACTTCCAATAGAAAAGGTATTGGTAAATATCGACAGATATGGTAATACCAGTGCGGGTACTTTACCGCTTTGTATCTGGGATTTCGAAGATAAACTCAAGAAAGGTGATAACCTGATCTTTACAGCATTCGGTGCAGGATTTACCTGGGGAGCTGTTTATGTAAAGTGGGGTTATGACGGAAAGAAGGAATAGTAACAGACGTTACTGATATATAACACATAAAACGCATCTTATTTCGATTCGATGCGTTTTTTTGTCTAAATCAATAAATGAAAGGCGATGCATAAAGCAGGTTTTGTAAACATAGTAGGTAATCCGAATGTCGGGAAGTCGACATTGATGAATGTGTTGGTAGGTGAACGGGTTTCAATAGCGACTTTTAAAGCACAGACCACTCGTCACCGTATTATGGGGATTTATAATACGGATGATATGCAAATTGTTTTTTCCGATACTCCGGGAGTTTTGAAGCCGAACTATAAGTTGCAGGAGTCGATGCTGAACTTTTCTACATCCGCACTGACGGATGCGGATATTCTGCTTTATGTAACGGATGTGATAGAGACTCCTGACAAAAATAACGAGTTTATTGAGAAAGTACGTAAAATGACCGTACCGGTACTTTTGCTTATTAACAAGATAGACCTTACCGATCAGGAAAAACTGATTCAGTTAGTGGAAGAGTGGAAAGCGTTGCTTCCACAGGCCGAAATTATTCCTATCTCGGCAGCTTCGAAGTTCAATATTGACTACGTAATGAAACGTGTGAAGGAGTTGCTTCCGGATTCTCCACCCTATTTTGGAAAAGATCAATGGACCGATAAGCCCGCACGTTTCTTCGTGAACGAAATTATTCGTGAGAAAATTCTGTTGTACTATGATAAGGAGATACCCTACTCGGTAGAAGTGGTTGTGGAGCAATTCAAAGAAGAGGCGAAGATGATACATATCCATGCTGTAATTTACGTCGAGCGTGATTCGCAAAAGGGAATTATTATCGGGAAACAGGGAAAAGCGCTGAAGAAGGTGGCTACGGAGGCTCGTCGTGATTTGGAACGGTTCTTTGGGAAGACGATCTTTTTGGAGACTTATGTGAAAGTGGATAAAGACTGGCGTAGTTCGGATAAGGAATTACGTAATTTCGGTTATCAGTTAGATTAAGAATATATTCATACGACTGTGATAGTCGCAAAAACAACGTGTAAACTATGGGAAATTTAGTTGCAATTGTTGGACGTCCTAATGTGGGAAAGTCAACTTTATTTAATCGCTTGACTAAAACTCGTCAGGCAATCGTAAATGACGAAGCGGGGACGACCCGTGACAGACAATACGGCAAGTCGGAATGGCTGGGCCGTGAGTTCTCTGTAGTTGATACCGGCGGGTGGGTAGTCAATTCGGATGACATTTTTGAAGAGGAGATTCGCAAACAGGTATTAATGGCGGTAGACGAAGCCGATGTAATTCTGTTTGTGGTGGATGTGATGAATGGGGTTACTGATCTGGATATGCAGGTTGCTGCTATTTTGCGGCGTGCAAAGAGTCCCGTAATTATGGTAGCCAATAAGACGGACAATCATGAATTGAGATATAATGCTCCCGAATTTTATAGCTTGGGATTGGGAGATCCATACTGTATTTCTGCCATAAGCGGTAGCGGTACGGGTGATTTGATGGACTTGATTGTCAGCAAGTTCAAGAAAGAATCAGAGGAAATCCTGGATGATGATATTCCCCGTTTTGCTGTGGTCGGACGTCCGAATGCCGGAAAATCGTCTATCGTTAATGCTTTTATCGGTGAAGAGCGGAATATTGTGACTGAAATAGCAGGTACTACGCGTGACTCTATTTATACCCGGTATAATAAATTCGGTTTTGATTTTTATCTGGTTGATACGGCGGGTATCCGTAAGAAAAATAAAGTGAACGAGGATTTGGAGTATTACTCGGTGGTTCGTTCCATTCGTTCTATTGAGAATGCAGACGTATGTATCTTGATGGTGGATGCCACCCGTGGTATCGAGAGTCAGGATTTGAATATATTTTCTTTGATCCAGAAGAACCAGAAGGGACTTGTGGTAGTTGTGAACAAATGGGATTTGGTAGAAGATAAAACGGCAAAGGTAATGAAGACTTTTGAAGAGGCTATCCGTTCACGTTTTGCTCCTTTTGTGGATTTTCCTATTGTCTTTGCTTCCGCATTGACTAAGCAACGTATCCTGAAAGTATTGGAAGAGGCTCGTGTTGTTTACGAAAACCGGACGATAAAGATTCCTACTGCACGTTTGAATGAAGAGATGCTTCCGTTGATAGAAGCTTATCCCCCCCCTTCGGTTAAAGGCAAATACATAAAAATTAAATATATAACCCAGCTTCCTAATACGCAGGTGCCTTCTTTTGTCTTTTTTGCCAATCTGCCGCAATATGTGAAGGAACCATACAAACGTTTCCTTGAAAATAAGATGCGTGAGAAATGGAATCTGACCGGAACACCTATAAATATCTATATTCGTCAGAAATGATGTGAAATAAGTAGGACGAGGACTTCGTTTTTTGAACGATAATATTTATATTTGTCAGAGACTAAGCAACAGACAATTCATATTATGGTAGAGAAAGCGGAGATTTTGTTGGTTGATGATCATGCGCTGATCCTGGAAGGGATTTGTCAGATTTTAAAACGAATCCCTGAAGTGGTTGTAGCAGATGCAGTGACAACGGGTAAGGAGGCTGTCGGGCTGATTGCAGCGCGTGATTATGATATTTATATTTTGGATGTCGGTTTACCCGATATGTCCGGATTTGAATTGATAGAGATGATTCGTGAAATCAATGAGGATGCACGTATAATCATCAATACAATGCATGAGGAAATTTGGTATATCAACAGGCTTATTCGCCTGGGAGTGAATGCTGTGACTCTGAAGGCTTCGGAGTCCGTTGAAATAGGAAAGGCTGTAAAGAGTGTGTTGCGGGGAGTAGCATATACTTGTCCGCGATTTGAGGGCATACGGCAGAAACTGAGTAATGCTTCGTCACAAATACACCCTAAGGATATTCCCACCAAGCGTGAGCTTGAAGTTTTGCAAGCAGTCTCCGAGGGATTTTGCACGCATGAAATTGCTTCGCGGTTGCAGATTACGGAGAATACGGTTGAAACATTTCGTAAAAGGCTGATTCAAAAATTTGAGGCAAAGAATGCGATTGATATGGTGGTGAAAGCAATGGCGCTGGGGTGGATAAAAGTTGTGTAGAAAGAAATTTTTTCTTCTGTCACGGTTTTCGGTGATGTTTTTGTGCAACTTTTCGTCTACCTTTGAGGCGGTAATTGAAATAACTCTCTCTTACAGTTTCGTGAAGAATAAAAAAGAGGACAGTCAATATGTCGTGATGATATATGTCAATTCTATTAACTGGTTTTTACAATAAAAGGGCGTACTCGATAAAAAGAGTGCGCCCTTTGTTCCTTTTCGATGGGGGAGGATCTATTAGATCAACCTTCTAAATTTTGTATTTCCACATCTTTTACTTTACGGAGCAGGTCGGAAGCAAATATAAAGTTATTCAACAACTTGTTAGTGGAAGTGAAAATATCATCTTTTGTACCTTCCCATTCTTTTCTTCCTTCGTAGATATAAATAATCTTTTCTCCGATTCCTAATACGGAGTTCATGTCGTGCGTATTGATGATTGTTGTCATGTTGTATTCTCGCGTGATGTCGTGTATAAGATCATCGATCACTAACGAAGTTTTAGGATCGAGTCCGGAGTTCGGTTCATCACAAAACAGGTACTGCGGATTGAGTGCGATGGCCCGTGCAATCGCTACTCGTTTCTGCATACCTCCACTGATCTCTCCCGGAAACTTATCTTTGGCTTCTGTCAGATTCACACGGTCGAGACAGAACATGGCCCGTTTGGTGCGGTCTCGTAATGTATCGTTACTGAACATGTTCAATGGAAACATTACGTTGTCCAATACAGACATGGAGTCGAACAGGGCAGCGCTTTGAAAGATCATTCCCATCTCTCTGCGCAGCATTTTCTTCTCTTTTTTACCCATCGCCAGGAAGTTGCGATGGTCGTATAGCAATTCTCCTTTTTCGGGAATCAGCAGCCCGACGATGCATTTCATCAGTACCGTTTTTCCTGAACCGCTCTGGCCGATAATCAGATTGGTTTTTCCATTCTCAAAAGTAGCATTGATGTCTTTCAATACCGCTTTGTCTTCGAATGATTTATAGAGTCCTTTTACTTCAATCATCCCATTAAAAGTTTAGTTAATACCAGATCGGCAAATAAGATTAATACACTACTGGATACGACAGAATCCGTAGATGCTTTTCCGACTTCTATCGAACCTCCTTCTACCATATAGCCAAAGAAAGAGGACACGCTGGCAATAATAAAAGCGAAAAATAGTGATTTGATAATACCACACCACACGAACCATTCCACGAACATGTATTGCAAACCGTATTCCAGATCGGTAGCTGTCATAATCCCTCCAAACCAGCAAGTGGCGAAAGCACCGATGATACCGGCAAAAATACTGAATGTCACTAAGATAGGAATGGTGGTGACCATAGCAGCTATTTTAGGAAGTATCAGATAGTTGGCGGAGTTGACTCCCATTATTTCAAGGGCGTCGATCTGTTGGGTAACGCGCATGGTACCTAATTCCGATGCAATATTGGATCCTACTTTTCCGGCAAGAATCAAACACATGATGGAGGATGAGAATTCCAGTAACAGAATTTCACGCGTTACGTAACCCACTGTCCAACGGGGCATCCAAGGGCTTTCGATATTGAGTTTGATTTGTATGGTAATTACCGCACCGATGAAAAATGAAATCAGCAGTACGATTCCGATGGAATTCACTCCTAACTGTTCTATCTCGTTGAGATATTGCCGGAAGAACATCCGCATGCGTTCGGGTCGTGAGAATGTACGTCCCATCAGCATCATATATCTTCCGACGGTTCTTAATGCTTTGATCATAACTTCGTATATTTGTCTGCAAATGTACGTTTTTTCAGCTTATTTTTGCTACATTTGCCGCAAAATAACAAAGATATGGAAGAAAGCAAGATGGTGCTTCGTACGGAAGACCTGGTGAAGAAGTACGGTAAGAGAACTGTGGTTAGCCATGTATCCATCAATGTGAAGCAGGGCGAAATCGTAGGTTTATTGGGACCGAACGGTGCTGGTAAGACTACTTCATTTTATATGACTGTAGGACTGATTACCCCTAATGAAGGCCGTATCTTTTTGGATGATCTTGAAATTACAAAATATCCGGTATATAAACGTGCACAGACCGGTATCGGCTACTTGGCACAAGAAGCTTCTGTGTTTCGGCAGATGAGTGTGGAAGACAATATTGCTTCTGTGCTCGAGATGACCAATAAACCTAAAGAATACCAGAAGGAAAAGCTGGAAAGCCTGATTGCCGAATTCCGGTTGCAAAAAGTACGAAAGAATAAGGGAAATCAATTATCCGGTGGTGAACGTCGCCGTACGGAGATTGCCCGTTGTCTGGCTATCGATCCGAAATTTATCATGCTGGATGAACCTTTTGCCGGTGTAGACCCTATTGCGGTGGAGGATATCCAGCAGATTGTCTGGAAGTTGAAAGACAAAAATATCGGTATTCTTATTACCGACCATAATGTGCAGGAGACATTAAGCATTACCGATCGTGCTTACCTTTTGTTTGAAGGAAAAATTCTTTTTCAGGGAACTCCTGAAGAACTTGCAGAAAATAAGATTGTGCGGGAAAAATATCTTAGTAATAGTTTTGTTCTCCGGCGTAAGGACTTTCAATTGGAAAAGGACTAAATTCTGTTTTATCGGGCATATCTCAGATAAATCATGTCGATACATTGTTCGCCATTATCTTCGAAGATAGGTTCGGGATAGTTATCGACGAAGAAGTTTTTGATAATATGTGATTCGACAAAGCCGCATTTCCGATAGAAATCCAATTGGTAAAATTCCTTTCCGGGGATGCCTGTACTTCCCGTACCAACGATAATATTCGGAATTTCTCTATAATGCTCGACAATAAAACTCATCATTCGACTGGCATATCCCCGGCGTAGATAATCGGGATGGGTTGCCAGGTTTTTTATTTCTGCCGTCTCTTTGTCTGATACCACAACGGTTACACATACAGGTATTTCTTCCAGTTGCATAATATATAAATGCCCTCTGCCAAGGTAATGCTGTATCATATCAACCGACGGGTCTGCTATGAGCAACAGATTCAGATAGTCTTCTTTGTTTTCTTTTATCTCACGGATACTTATGTTGGCTTGGTGTTTCATGTTTGACTGGAAGGTATGTAAAAAGAACCTTCCGATTGTTCGGAGGATCGGAAGGTTACTTTGAATTTCTTTTAGTTAGAGTTTAGGTTTAGCTTCCTTTACCACCATGGTGCGTCCGTGATATTCTGCACCATTTAATTCGGCAATGGCTTTTGAGGCTGCAGCATCGTCTTCCATTTCAATGAAAGCGAAACCTTTGGATCTGCCTGTTTCGCGATCCATGATAACTTTTACTGAAGAGACTGTCCCGTAATCTTCCATAACTTGTTGCAAATCTGCTTCCTTAACACGGTAGTTAAGGTTTCCAACATAAATGTTCATAGTGAAAAAGATAAAAATAAATAATGAAATAAAAACTCTCGGGAAGATGACTGATAATAAAAAGATTAAAACGACAGAGAGTTTACATATACGTTTTTGGACGAGGTAAAAACTTGCAATAGAAATCAAGAAACTAATACATCATCATTCCTGTACAAAGAAAAGCATAAAAAATGAAAATACACTTGTTTTTCTTTAGTTTTCTAACATTTCTGTAGTGATTTTATGATTTATGTATGTGATTGATACGTTGTTGTAATATAAAAGTATGATTCATTTCGTTTCATAAAGAATAATTCTTTCGCGTTTTTTTGATAATTGAAAGATTAGCACTAATTTTGCACCCTCATTTGAGTATAGAATAAAGTATAAATCAAATAAATAATTGTCAGAATGAACGTTTCATTTCAAAACATTGACAAAGTAAGCGGCTTGCTTACCGTAAAGCTGGAAAAGGCTGATTATCAGGAAAAAGTAGATAAATCGTTGAAGACATTCCGTCAGAAGGCGCAGATTCCGGGATTCCGTAAAGGGATGGTTCCTATGAGTCTGGTAAAGAAGATGTATGGTAAATCGGTTATTGCCGAAGAGGTGAATAAGCTTCTTTCAGAAAAAGTATACGATTACATTAAGAGTAATAATGTGAATATGCTGGGTGAACCGTTGCCAAATGAAGAAAAACAACAGGTGATTGATTTCGACACCATGGAAGAATTCGAATTTGTATTCGATATTGCTTTGGCACCGGAATTTAAAGCAGAAGTAAGCAATACGGATAAGGTTGACTACTACACAATCGAAGTTACGGATGAGATGGTGGAAAATCAGGTAAAGGCTTATACTCAACGTAACGGTAAATATGATCAGGTTTCAGCTTATGAGGATAATGATATGCTGAAAGGTTTGATTGCCGAATTGGATGAAAATGGTAACACTAAAGAAGGAGGCATTCAGGTAGCAGGTGCTGTATTGATGCCTTCTTATATGAAGAATGACGAGCAGAAAGCTATTTTTGCCAATGCCAAGGTGAATGATGTATTGGTATTTAATCCGAATGCGGCTTATGACGGTCATGATGCAGAAATCGCTTCCTTGCTGAAAATTGAAAAAGAAGCTGCTGCTGAAATGAAATCTAACTTTAGTTTTCAGGTAGAAGAAATTACTCGTTTTGTTCCGGGTGATTTGAATCAAGAACTTTTTGACCAGGTATTTGGCAAAGATGCCGTGAAGACTGAAGAAGAATTCCGTGCGAAAGTAAAAGAAGGAATTGCTGCACAGTTTGTTGCTGATAGCGATTATAAATTTTTGATCGATGCTCGTAAGATGTTGATGGAAAAGGTTGGTAAACTCGAATTCCCGGATGCATTATTGAAACGTATCATGCTTCTCAATAATAAGGAGAAAGGTGAAGAATTTGTAGCAGAAAACTATGAAAAGAGCGTAGAAGAGCTGACATGGCACTTGATTAAGGAGCAGTTGGTTAAAGACAATGAGATCAAAGTAGAGCAGGAAGATGTTATCAATATGGCAAAAGATGCTACAAAAGCTCAGTTTGCTCAGTATGGTATGATGACTGTGCCTGAAGATATTCTTGAAAACTATGCTCAGGAAATGCTGAAGAAGAAAGAAAATGTAGACGGTTTAGTAGGTCGTGTAGTGGAAGCTAAGTTAGCTACAGCGCTGAAAGCTAAGGTGACATTGAATAATAAAACCGTTTCAATGGAAGAATTTAACAAAATGTTCGAATAGTACTTCCCTTGTGGAAAGAACATAGGATCATAGGAGCACAGAGTTTTTATAAAATTATAACTCTGTGTTTTTTTTGTCTCTGTGTTCTTTTTTGTTTCTTTGCAGTTACATTATAAATAAAAAAGAAAGGAACTTGAAAATGGATGATTTTAGAAAATACGCTACCAAGCATTTAGGAATGAATGGCTTGATGCTGGACGATGTGATTAAATCGCAAGCAGGGTATTTAAATCCTTATATTCTTGAAGAAAGACAACTCAACGTGACACAACTCGATGTGTTTTCACGTTTGATGATGGACCGCATTATTTTTTTAGGCACTCAGATTGATGATTATACTGCAAATACATTGCAGGCACAGTTGCTATATCTGGATTCGGTAGATCCGGGTAAGGACATTTCTATTTATATCAATTCTCCGGGCGGATCGGTGTATGCCGGATTGGGCATTTATGATACTATGCAGTTCATCTCGAGCGATGTGGCTACCATTTGCACGGGGATGGCGGCATCGATGGCTGCTGTTTTGTTAGTAGCGGGTGCTGAGGGAAAGCGTTCGGCATTGAAGCACTCTCGTGTGATGATCCATCAACCGATGGGAGGCGCGCAAGGCCAAGCTTCGGACATTGAAATCACTGCCCGTGAAATTCAAAAATTGAAAAAAGAACTTTATACTATCATTGCCGATCATTCTCATACTGATTTTGATAAGGTGTGGGCCGATTCGGACCGAGATTATTGGATGACTGCTGAAGAAGCCAAAGAATACGGTATGGTAGACGAAGTGTTGATTAAGAAATAAAAATGGCAGAATCGAAAACGAATAAAAAAAGATGCAGTTTCTGTGGTCGAACGGAAAATGAGGTCGGTTTCTTGATTACGGGAATGAACGGCTATATTTGCGATAGCTGTGCTACGCAAGCTTATGAGATAACCCAGGAAGCTCTTGGAGTAGGGAAAAAGACGACAGGAACTACAAAATTAAACTTGAAAGAACTACCTAAGCCGGTAGAGATAAAGACTTTTCTGGATCAGTATGTGATTGGGCAGGACGATGCAAAGCGATTTTTGTCTGTATCGGTATACAACCACTATAAACGGCTTTTGCAAAAGGATAGCGGTGATGATGTAGAGATTGAAAAATCAAATATCATCATGGTAGGAAGTACGGGAACAGGTAAAACATTGTTGGCGCGTACCATTGCAAAGTTGTTGCACGTACCGTTTACTATTGTAGATGCCACGGTATTGACGGAAGCCGGTTATGTGGGTGAAGACATTGAGAGTATTTTGACTCGTTTGCTTCAGGTTGCTGATTATAATGTGCCCGAAGCCGAACAAGGAATTGTCTTTATCGATGAAATTGATAAGATTGCACGTAAAGGTGATAATCCTTCCATCACTCGTGACGTTAGCGGTGAAGGTGTTCAACAAGGACTGTTGAAACTGTTGGAAGGATCTGTTGTGAATGTGCCGCCACAAGGTGGCCGTAAGCATCCCGATCAAAAAATGATTCCGGTGAACACGAAAAACATTCTGTTTATTTGTGGCGGTGCTTTTGACGGCATTGAAAAGAAAATTGCCCAGCGACTGAATACGCATGTGGTAGGTTACAGCGCTTCACGAAAGACAGCTACTATCGATAAAAATAACATGATGCAATATATTGCACCGCAAGACTTGAAATCGTTCGGACTGATTCCTGAAATTATCGGACGCTTGCCGGTGCTGACTTATCTGAATCCATTGGATCGGGATGCGCTTCGTGCGATTTTGACTGAACCGAAAAATTCCATTATCCGGCAATATGTCAAACTGTTTGAGATGGATGGCGTTAAACTGACATTCCAGAACGAAGTATTTGAATATATTGTCGATAAGGCGGTTGAGTATAAGCTCGGTGCACGCGGATTGCGTTCTATCGTGGAGACAATCATGATGGATGTTATGTTTGAGATTCCTTCGGAAAATGCAAAAGAGTACGAAGTGACATTGGATTATGCAAAACAACAACTGGAAAAAGCAAATCTTGCGAGGTTGCAAACTGCTTAAAATCAAAAGGTAAGAGGTATAGGATGATTTATTTCTATTTTTTCTTGAAAAATATTAATCGGATTATGCTTGATATTTAAGAAGTTGTTTATAACTTTGTTAGAGCTCTTTTACAAAAGGGACTCTAAAGTAAAATCATGAACTGAATAAAACAACCTATTTAAAGATGGCAGGGAAGATTAATTTGACAGACCAGCTGAAACAGTATTTCGGGTTTGATAAATTTAAGGGAAATCAGGAAGCGATCATTCAGAACTTGCTCGATGGGAGAGACACTTTTGTGCTGATGCCTACGGGAGGAGGGAAGTCTCTGTGCTATCAGTTACCTTCTCTTTTGATGGAAGGTACGGGGATTGTTATTTCTCCGTTGATTGCACTGATGAAGAACCAAGTGGATGCTATGCGCAATTTTAGTGAAGAAGACGGTATTGCCCATTTTATCAATTCTTCATTAAATAAAGGTGCGATAGACCAAGTGAAGGCTGATATCCTTGCCGGAAAAACAAAATTGCTATACGTAGCTCCGGAATCATTGACGAAAGAAGAGAATGTTGAATTTCTGCGATCGGTTAAGATTTCGTTCTATGCAGTAGATGAGGCTCACTGTATTTCGGAATGGGGGCATGACTTCCGTCCGGAGTATCGGCGAATACGTCCCATTATTAATGAAATAGGGAAGGCACCTCTTATAGCACTTACTGCTACGGCAACTCCGAAGGTACAACATGATATTCAGAAAAATCTGGGCATGGTTGATGCGCAAATATTTAAGTCGTCATTTAATCGTCCGAATTTGTATTATGAGGTACGTCCTAAAACTGCAAATATCGACAGGGATATCATTAAGTTTATTCGGAATAATCCGGAGAAGTCCGGTATTATTTATTGTCTGAGCCGTAAGAAGGTGGAGGAACTTGCTGAAATACTTCAAGCTAACGGTATTAATGCAAGGGCATATCATGCAGGAATGGATTCTGCTACGAGAACTCAGAATCAGGATGATTTTCTGATGGAGAAGATCGATGTGATTGTGGCAACCATTGCTTTTGGTATGGGTATTGATAAACCGGATGTGAGGTACGTAATACATTACGATATACCGAAAAGCCTGGAAGGATATTATCAAGAGACAGGACGTGCCGGCAGAGACGGTGGTGAAGGCCGGTGTATTACCTTTTATACAAACAAGGACCTGCAGAAACTGGAAAAGTTCATGCAGGGAAAGCCAGTGGCAGAGCAGGAAATAGGTAAGCAGCTTTTATTGGAGACTGCTGCATATGCCGAATCATCTGTTTGCCGTCGTAAGACTTTATTGCATTACTTCGGTGAGGAGTATTTGGAAGATAATTGTGGAAATTGTGACAACTGTTTAAACCCTAAAAAACAAGTGGAGGCTCAAGAATTATTGTGTGCTGTGATTGAAGCGATCATAGCGGTAAAAGAAAACTTTAAAGCAGATTATATAATAGATATTTTACAGGGAAGGGAAACTTCCGAAGTACAGGCACATTTACACGAAGATTTGGAAGTGTTCGGCTCCGGTATGGGAGAGGAAGATAAGACTTGGAATGCCGTGATCCGTCAAGCGTTGATAGCCGGATATCTGAGCAAGGATGTGGAGAATTATGGCCTGTTGAAAGTAACAGAGGATGGACACGCATTCTTGAAGAAACCAAAGTCATTCAAGATAACCGAAGACAACGACTTCGAAGAAGTAGAGGAAGAAACTCCGGCCCGTGGTGGAGGATCTTGTGCGGTAGACCCTGCGCTTTATTCTATGCTTAAGGATTTGAGAAAGAAGCTGTCAAAGAAACTGGAGGTACCGCCTTATGTGATTTTTCAGGATCCTTCTTTAGAAGCGATGGCTACAATTTATCCGGTGACGCTTGAAGAATTACAGAATATTCCGGGAGTCGGTGCAGGAAAGGCCAAACGTTATGGTGAAGAGTTCTGTAAGCTGATTAAGCGTCATTGCGAGGAAAACGAGATTGAACGTCCCGAAGATTTGCGTGTACGTACGGTAGCCAATAAATCTAAGTTAAAAGTTTCTATTATCCAAGCTATCGACCGTAAAGTAGCTTTGGACGATATCGCATTGTCAAAAGGAATAGAATTCGGAGAATTATTGGATGAGGTAGAAGCAATCGTTTATTCGGGTACAAAACTGAATATAGATTATTTCCTTGATGAAATTATGGATGAGGATCATATGCTTGATATCTATGATTATTTCAAAGAATCAACTACCGATAAGATAGATGATGCGCTCGATGAGTTGGGTGATGATTTTGCGGAAGAAGAGGTTCGCTTGGTTCGTATTAAATTTATATCAGAAATGGCTAATTAAAAAGAGGTAGAGTTCATTTTGGGATAAATAATAGTGGGATGTGTTTATAAAGACACGTCCCTTTTTTATATGTATGCGTAGGACCTGACCCTCTCCAGTCAGGCTTTTGTTTGGATCAATAGGATAAAACTGAGCGGGACTGTTGTAAAGTTGATTGTTCGTTGACAATTTAATCTGATCCTATTAGAAGAATCCTCTTGCCGATTGGCAAGGGGATTTTTTTATTTCTATCCTTGTCTGTATTGAATAAAAACTGTATATTTGCACGCAATAAATTTTAAACGCATAGCCCTATGTCATTTATTGCTGATAAGATTGTAATGGATGGATTAACGTATGACGACGTTTTGTTAATCCCTGCTTATTCCGAAGTTTTACCACGTACTGTCGAGCTCTCGACAAAGTTTTCAAAAAACATTGAGTTAAAAATTCCTTTTGTGACCGCTGCTATGGATACGGTTACAGAAGCCAAAATGGCTATTGCAATAGCCCGTGAGGGAGGAATTGGCGTTATTCATAAAAATATGTCAATTAAAGAACAGGCCAAGCAAGTCGCTACGGTTAAACGTGCCGAAAATGGTATGATTTACGATCCGGTGACTATTAAAAAAGGCTCCACTGTTCGTGATGCCCTTGCTTTGATGGCTGAATATAAGATTGGCGGTATTCCGGTAGTAGATGACAATAGATATCTTGTTGGAATTGTAACGAATCGTGACCTTCGTTTTGAACGTGATATGAACAAGCGTATCGATGAGGTGATGACAAAAGATAATCTGGTTACCACTAATCAGTCTACTGATCTGGAAGCGGCTGCACAAATCTTGCAAAAACATAAGATAGAGAAGCTCCCGGTGGTTGATAAAGACAATAAACTGATCGGTCTGGTAACTTATAAGGATATAACCAAGGCGAAAGATAAACCAATGGCTTGCAAAGATTCTAAAGGGCGTTTGCGTGTGGCTGCGGGTGTGGGAGTGACTGCGGATACAATGGAACGTATGCAGGCTTTGGTGGATGCAGGAGTAGATGCTATCGTGATCGATACGGCTCACGGACATTCAAAATTCGTAATTGAAAAGCTGAAAGAAGCAAAAAGTTGTTTCCCGGATATTGATATTATAGTTGGTAACATTGCTACCGGTGAGGCTGCCAAGGCATTGGTCGATGCGGGTGCCGACGGGGTAAAAGTAGGGATCGGACCGGGATCTATCTGTACGACTCGTGTAGTGGCCGGTGTAGGAGTACCTCAACTGTCTGCTGTCTATGATGTAGCAAAAGCATTGAAAGGTACCGGGGTTCCTCTGATTGCAGATGGCGGATTGCGTTATTCGGGTGATGTGGTGAAGGCGCTTGCTGCCGGCGGGTATTCTGTAATGATCGGTTCTTTGGTAGCAGGAACAGAGGAAAGTCCGGGTGAGACGATCATTTTCAATGGCCGTAAATTTAAATCGTATCGGGGTATGGGGTCGTTGGAAGCGATGGAAAACGGGTCGAAAGATCGTTATTTCCAAAGTGGTGAGGCGGATGTGAAGAAGCTCGTACCGGAAGGTATCGCCGCTCGTGTTCCCTATAAAGGTACTTTATATGAAGTCATTTATCAACTGACCGGAGGTTTGCGTGCCGGAATGGGATATTGTGGCGCACAGAATATTGAGAAATTGCATGAAGCAAAATTTACCCGCATTACCAATGCCGGAGTAATGGAAAGTCATCCGCACGATGTGACTATTACAAGCGAATCGCCTAATTATAGTCGCCCGGAATAAGATATATCTATCGGTTAAAATAAATCAAGTCTACCTTTAATTATGCGTTGTCATATTTTGAAGGCAGACTTTTTAATTTTAGGGCGATACAATTTTTCCTCTCTTTCAGCGTTTAATAAAACGTATGTATGTAAATGAAACTTTGTTATGAAAAGAAATCTGGTTTTATTGCTAACTTGCCTGTTCGGGCTTTCAGCTTTTGCACAAGAAGATCCGGTGTTGATGCGGATTAATGGGAAAGATATTACTCGTTCCGAATTTGAATATATCTATAATAAAAACAATTCTCTGAATGAGTTGGAAGCTAAGAGCTTAAATGAATACGTTGATCTTTTCATCAACTTTAAGTTGAAAGTGGCGGCTGCCGAAGCCGCCGGAATTGACACGACCCGTGCCTTTCGCGAAGAATTGAATGGCTATCGTCGCCAATTGGCAAAATCATATTTGACGGATGAAGAAGCTGATGAAGCATATGCACGTCAGTTTTATGATAAAATGAAAGCGGATTCACGTGCGGGGCACGTACAGGTCATGCATATTTTTAAGTATCTGCCGCAAACATCTCCGAAATCGTTGGTGAGCGAAACCGAAGCCCGAATGGACTCTCTATATCAGGTTTTATCCGCTAATCCGGATGCGGATTTTGCATCTTATGTCAGCCAGTTCTCTGATGATAAAAATCCGTTCTGGGTGGGTTTTCTTCAAACGCCGGAAGAGTTTGAGGATGTAGTTTTTTCTATGAAAAGCGGAGAAATCTCCAAACCGTTCTTTACTCCCCAGGGTATGCATATTGTTAAAGTACTTGACCGGAAAGAATTGGCTCCTTTTGCAGAAATAAAAGAGGAGATCAGCCGGCGTCTGGCACGCAAGTTTGGTATTGATAAAGGAACGGAGGCATTGGTTGAAAAGTTGAAGGGTGAATATAATTATCAACCGAACAATGAAGCTTTGCAGGAGTTACAGGCAAAAGGGGAGACGGAGAAACCTCTTTTTACATTGGATAACCATACGTATACCGGTGCTGATTTTAAACGTTTCGCCGCTTCATATCCCAGAAGTTTAAAAATGCAGTTGGAAGCATTTACAGTGAAGTCGGTGCTTGATTATGAGAATAGCCGTTTGGAAGAAAAGTATCCGGCTTTCCGCCTTTTGATGCAGGAGTATAAAGAAGGGATGTTGCTGTTCGAAATCAGCAACCGTGAAGTTTGGGAACGCGCTGTGGCCGACGAAGCCGGACAGGCTGCTTATTTTACTTCTCATAAATCGGATTATAATTACAAAGAACCGCGTTATAAAGGTGTTGTGGTACATTGTGCCGACAAAAAAATGGCTAAAGAAATAAAGAAGCTCATAAAAAAGCTTCCGGAGAAGGTATGGGCTGACACCATTGCCAAGACATATAATGATTCGGTAGCAGAAATTGTGAAGGTAGAGGAAGGCCTGTTTGCGAAAGGTGACAATAAATATGTAGATAAACTGGTGTTTAAAACCGGTAGCTTCGAACCTTTGGAGTCTTATCCTTTTACTACTGTTTTTGGTGAAAAACGAAAAGGACCGGATAGTTATACCGAGGTGCGCGGGCCGCTTGCCGCCGATTATCAAAATTTCCTTGAATCGCTTTGGGTGAAGCGTTTACGTGATGAAAGTAAGGTTGAAATTAACCAAGAGGTTTTAAAAACAGTTAATAACCACTGATATAACCGATTATTGCATTATCTTCGTACCTTGAATATAAGTATAAATTCAGTTGACAATGCGAATAACGGGCCTCTTGCTGGTTTCTCTTTTTTTCTGTGCGGCGTGTACGGACAGTCATGATCATAGGGGGAAAACTCCTTTGGTAGAGGTTAATGGAAACTTTTTATACAAAGAAGACCTGCAATCCGTGCTTCCTGCAGGATTGTCAAAAGATGACAGCTTGCTTTTCGCCGAGCGCTATATACGGGATTGGGCGGAAGATCTTTTACTGTATGAGAAAGCACAGAATAACATCCCCGATAACGAAGAGATCGAAAAGTTGGTAGGAAACTACCGGAGGGCCTTGATTATGCATACTTATCAGCAAGAACTGATTGGGCAGAGACTTTCCAACGAGATCCCGGAACAGGAACTTGCAGAATATTACGAGAAAAACAAAGAACTTTTTAAACTGGATCGTCCTTTAGTGAAAGGATTGTTTATTAAAGTGCCTTTAACTGCTCCTCAAATTGCCAATGTTCGAAAATGGTATAAGTCCGATGCACAGGAAGCTGTGGAACATCTGGAAAAATACAGTTTTCAGAATGCAGTGAAATATGAATACTTTTACAATAAGTGGGTGCCACTGAGTGAAGTGCTGGATATGATTCCTTTGCAAACAGAAATGCCGGAAGAATATGTCAGTAAGAATCGTCATGTGGAATTGAAAGATACTGCCTTTCATTACTTTCTCAATGTGACTGATTATCGGGCGATAGGAGAAGAAGAACCTTATGAGTTTGCTATGTCGGAGGTGAAAGATATGCTTGTCAATATAAAACAAGTCGATTTTATGCGTCGGGTGAAAGATGACTTGTATAAGCAGGCTATAGACAAGAAAAAGATTATATATAATTATTAAATACAAAGAATGAAGAAGTTTGTAAACTTTAGATTTGTTGTTTTATTTGTGCTGGTAATACTGGCTGACACGGCGATGTACGGACAGGACAATGTGATTGACGAAGTAGTTTGGGTTGTAGGCGACGAGGCTATTCTGAAATCAGAAGTAGAAGAAGCGCGCTTGAGTGCCTTGTATGACGGACGTAAAATAGATGGTGATCCTTATTGTGTGATCCCGGAAGAATTGGCCGTACAAAAACTGTTTTTACATCAGGCGCGTCTTGATAGTATCGAGGTTCCCGAAAGTGAAGTTATTCAACGAGTGGACGCGATGACCAACCATTGGATACAAATGTTGGGCTCGAGGGAAAAGATGGAAGAATACTTTTTTGAACAGCAGAACAAAACTCCGTCTCAGATACGTGAAACTCTTCGTGAAAATGCGCGCGAGGGACTTACCGTACAGAAGATGCAGCAAAAACTTGTGGGAGATATTAAAGTAACTCCTTCCGAAGTACGTCGTTATTTCAAAGATCTTCCTCAGGATAGTATCCCTTATGTTCCTACACAAGTAGAGGTACAGATTATTACTTTGCAGCCTAAAATTCCTATTACTGAAATAGAAGATGTGAAGAGACGGTTGCGTGAGTATACCGATCGCGTGAATAAGGGCGAAACGGAATTCTCTACTTTGGCCCGTATGTATTCTGAAGACCGTGGTTCTGCCATGAGAGGGGGTGAGACCGATTTTATGGGTAAGGGAATGATGGATCCGGCTTATGCTGCTGTCGCTTTTAGTTTGCAGGATCCTAAAAAGGTATCTAAGATTGTGGAGTCGGAATATGGTTTCCATATCATACAGTTAATAGAGAAACGTGGTGATCGTGTAAATACCCGTCATATATTGTTGCGTCCTAAAGTTTCTGAGAAAGAGCTGATAGAGGCTTGTGGGCGTCTGGACTCTATTGCAGATGATATTCGTGCCGGTAAATTTCCTTTTGACGATGCGGCTGCCGCACTTTCTCATGACAAGGATACGCGTAATAATCACGGGTTGATGGTAAACACCAACTCCAATGATGCCATGGCTACTTCCAAGTTTGAAATGCAGGAGTTGCCGCAGGATGTAGCAAAAGTAGTGGATAAACTGAACGTTGGTGAGATTTCGAAAGCTTTTACGATGGTCAACGAGAAAGATGGAAAAGAAATCTGTGCTATTGTGAAGTTAAAGACCCGTATCAACGGTCATAAGGCAACCATTACGGAAGATTATCAGAATCTGAAAGAGATCGTAATCGCTAAACGCCGGGATGAGATGCTGCATAAATGGATTTTGGAAAAGCAGAAACATACTTATGTGCGTATTAATGACAACTGGAAAAACTGCGATTTCAAATATCCGGGTTGGATTAAGGATTAATGAGAGCGAATAGTGTCTTTTTTAAAAGCGTCCTCACAGGGGTGATATGTTTGTTTGGAGCATATTTCCTTTGGGCTCAGGATCAGAAGCCTCAACAGAAATCTCAGAAGAAAAAGACGAAAGTGGATCTTCTTCATGCAGACGAGGGTAGAGCTGATAAGATGGCGCGTCCGGACGTACAGGTACTTATCGGTTCGGTAAAGTTGCGCCATGACAGTATGTATATGTACTGTGACAGTGCATTGATTTATGAAAATACGAATTCTGTCGAGGCTTTTAATAATGTACGTATGGAGCAGGGAGATACGCTGTTTATCTATGGTGATTATTTATATTATGATGGAATCTCCCAACTGGCCCAACTGCGTGAGAATGTTAAAATGATCAATCGTAATACGACTTTGCTTACTGATAGTCTGAATTACGATCGTATTTATGATTTAGGATATTATTTTGAAGGGGGTACATTGATGGACGAAGAGAATGTACTGACTTCCGACTGGGGTGAATACAGCCCGTCTACCAAACAATCCGTTTTCAATCATGATGTGAAGTTGGTTAATCCGAAGTTTATTCTGACTTCGGATACATTGAAATATAATACCGTATCTAAAATAGCTACCATTTTGGGACCGTCTGAGATTGTAAGCGATCAGAATCATATCTTTTCAGAACGGGGCGTTTATAATACTTTGACCGGGCAAGCCGAGTTGTTGGACCGTTCCATATTGACCAATCAGGGAAAGCGAATGACCGGTGACAGTTTATTCTATGATCGTAAATTGGGATATGGTGAGGCTTTCGATAATGTGGTGATGAACGACAGTATCAATCGTAATATGCTGACGGGAGATTACTGCTTTTACAATGAGCTGACCGATAGTGCCTTTGCTACAAAGCGAGCGGTGGCTATCGACTATTCTCAGGGCGATAGTCTCTATATGCATGCCGATACTTTAATGATGACTACGTTTTATCTGAATACGGATTCGGTGTTTCGTGAGATGAGAGCTTATCATAAGGTGCGTATGTACCGCACGGATCTACAGGGTGTTTGCGACTCATTGGTGTATAATTCTAAAGATTCTTGTGTGACAATGTATACCGATCCGATTCTTTGGAATGAAGGTCAGCAACTGTTGGGTGAAGAGATCAAGATCTATTTGAATGATAGCACGATCGATTGGGCGCATATCATCAATCAGGCACTGACGGTGGAGATGAAAGATTCGTTGCATTACAACCAGGTTTCGGGAAAAGAGATCAAGGCCTATTTTGACAGTGGTGAGATGAGGAAAGTAGACGTCATAGCCAATGTGTTGGTAGTCTTTTATCCACAGGAAGAGGATAGCACGATGATTGGCATGAATACCTCTCAAACCAGCTTGCTGACAATGTATCTAAAGGATCGTAAAATGAAGCGTATGGTTATGAGCCCCAAATCGGACGGAGTGCTTTATCCGATGGATCAGATCCCGGCTGATAAAATGAGATTGCCTACATTTGTCTGGTTCGATTACATTCGTCCACAGAACAAAGATGACATATTTGAATGGAGAGGCAAAAAAGCCGGTGAAACATTGCGTAAATCTACCCGAAAACCATTAAATTCGCCCAAGCGTGAATTAATTAATATGAAATAGCACTATGGGAATGTTTAATAGCGGTATGAGAAAACCGCGTCGCTTCAATCATCAATACATCTATGTGAACGAGCGGAAAGAAAAGCTCGATAAGATGGAAGAACAGGCCAAACGTGATTTAGGCATGTTGCCTGAGAAGGAATTTTCTCCGGAAGACATTCGGGGGAAATTTGTGGAAGGGACTACGCACCTGAAACGTCGTAAAGAGAGTGGACGCAAACCGGTGCACTTAGGGGTAATTCTCGTAATTATTGCTTTACTGATTTTCCTGTGGCATTATTTGCAAACGGGTAGCTGGAGCTGGGGAGAGTTGTGATTTCTGAATTATGATTTATGGAAGGGGCAGGTTGAAGCATTTTATACCAGTTGCTTGTTCTTGTCGGGGCTACTGACTGCCAAATTCCAACTACCAGCTACTGACTACTAAATTCTAACTACTAAACATTATGAGTGATATCATCCATTTATTGCCCGATTCGGTTGCCAATCAGATAGCGGCCGGTGAGGTAATACAACGTCCGGCATCTGTCATTAAGGAGTTAGTGGAAAATGCGATCGATGCTGAGGCCGGCAATATACATGTATTGGTAACGGATGCCGGTAAAACTTGCATTCAGGTTATTGACGATGGAAAGGGGATGTCTGAAACGGATGCCCGCTTGTCTTTTGAACGCCATGCCACTTCGAAGATACGTGAAGCTTCCGATTTGTTTGCTTTACGTACAATGGGGTTCCGTGGTGAGGCGCTTGCTTCTATTGCGGCCGTTGCGCAGGTGGAGCTTAAAACCCGTCTTGAGAATGAAGAACTGGGTACAAAGCTGGTTATCGCCGGTTCTAAGGTAGAAAGTCAAGAGGCGGTTTCTTGCCCTAAAGGCAGTAACTTTTCCATTAAGAATCTGTTTTTCAATATTCCGGCACGCCGTAAATTCCTGAAAGCCAATTCTACGGAGTTGAGCAATATACTCACGGAGTTTGAGCGTATTGCTCTTGTGCATCCGGATGTTGCTTTCTCCCTTTATAGCAATGACTCCGAATTATTCAATCTTCCGGTAGCCCCGTTGCGGCAGCGTATCCTTGCTGTTTTCGGCAAGAAACTTAACCAGCAGCTATTGAGTGTGGATGTGAATACAACGATGATCAAACTTTCCGGTTATGTTGCTAAGCCGGAAACGGCGCGCAAGAAAGGGGCACATCAGTATTTCTTTGTGAATGGCCGTTATATGCGGCATCCCTATTTCCATAAGGCGGTGATGGAGGCTTATGAACAATTGATCCCGGTAGGTGAGCAGGTTTCTTATTTTCTTTATTTTGAAGTGGATCCTGCCAATATCGATGTGAATATTCATCCGACTAAAACGGAAATTAAATTTGAGAACGAGCAGGCTATCTGGCAGATTGTTTCTGCAGCTGTCAAAGAATCGTTGGGGAAATTCAATGCAGTTCCTTCCATTGATTTTGATACGGAAGACATGCCTGATATTCCGGCTTTTGAACAAAATCTTCCCCCGGCGCCACCGAGGGTACAATATAATTCGGATTTCAATCCTTTTAAAACCTCTTCCTCCGGTGGCGGAAGTATGAGCTATTCCCGTCAGAAAGTAGATTGGGAAGATCTTTATGGCGGATTGGAAAAGGCCAGCAAGATGAATCGTACGACAGTGGAAACGGAAACCGGGCCGGATGATTTCTTTCCGGTCGAAGAGGATATACAGCCGGCTGCTTCGGCTACTTTGTATGCTAATGAACCTATTGTAGAAAAAGGAAACCTCCATTTACAGTTTAAAGGGCGTTTTATTCTTACTTCCGTAAAGTCCGGGTTGATGCTGATCGATCAGCATCGTGCCCATGTGCGGGTATTGTTCGACCGGTATATGCTTCAGATTAAACAGAAACAAGGAATGTCACAAGGAGTTCTTTTTCCGGAGATATTGCAACTACCGGCTTCTGAAGCTGCTGTGCTGCAAGGTATTATGGATGAGCTTTCGGCAGTGGGCTTTGATCTTAGCGATTTAGGAGGAGGAAGCTACGCGATCAATGGTATCCCTTCCGGCATTGAGGGGCTCGATCCGTTGGAATTGGTGCGTAATATGTTGCATACTGCCATGGAAAAGGGAAGTGATGTGAAAGAAGAAATTCAGAATATCTTAGCATTGACATTGGCCCGTGCGGCCGCTATTGTTTATGGGCAAGTACTGACAAATGAAGAAATGATAAGTCTTGTTGATAGTCTTTTTGCCTGTGCAGCTCCCAATTATACTCCGGATGGTAAGGTGGTACTCGCCACTATCAGGGAAGAAGAGATAGAGAAACTTTTTAAATAGCCATGAAATCCTCATGTAACAACTTAGCCGGTTTGAATTTTCCTCTCAAAATAATATGAGCAAAATTTAAACAAGAACTTAAACCGTATGCCAAAAGTTGAACGTAAAACTTTAGGGGTGCAGTTCAAAGTTGTTGCATGAGTGATTCTGATCTATCAGGCATTTTCCTTTAACATTGTTAATCTTCTTTTCCAAGTATTACTTTCTGCTTTGCAAAGAATTAATTTCCTAAGTGTAAGAATACGTATTCTTGTGTGCAAAGAATGCATTTTAACATGGCATTAATATTAATATCTTTTGTCGGAGAATACACATTCCTGTTTTTCTGTTTTCTTTATCTTATCTATTTGATATATATCTGTTTATATCGTCTGTAGTGTTTCCTGTAAAATTATTCTGTGCTGCCGGTCTTCTAAAGATATTTTGTCTGTACTTGTCAATTTGGCTACTATCTTGGATCATGGGCTTCACCTTCCGACTGATGGTGGTTTGCATGAGTATTTATTGAAGACGAAACATAAAAACTCATTTTTTCAAAACCTTTTAGTTCCATTGGTGTTATTTAAACAGTTCAATAGGAAAAAACAATAACCACTTTAACTATTTAGGTATATGAAAAAGATTCTAATGTTGCTGGCTTTTGCCGGCGTAGCAGCCGCATCTTCGGCTCAACAAGTTACTGTTACCGAAACAGAAGTAATAGAGGTGCAGGATAAATATCAAGTATTGACTAATCCGTTCTGGAGCAACTGGTTCTTCTCAATCGGTGGGGGTGCGCAGGTGCTTTACGGAAATGGCGATAATGCAGGAGAATTTAAAGATCGTATCAGTCCTGTCTTGAATGTCGCTGTAGGTAAATGGTTTACTCCCGGATTGGGATTGCGTTTACAGTATAGCGGTCTGCAAGCCAAAGGGTTCTCATATGACAAAACAGCTCCGTATGTAACCGGGAATGAAATGGGCGACGGATATTACAAGCAGAAATTTGACTATATGAATCTGCATGGTGATATCATGTTTAATTTGAACGCTCTTTTTGGCGGTTACAATTCGCATCGCGTTTACGAAATTATTCCTTATTTGGGAGCCGGTTTTACTCATTCTTACACCAAACCTCGCATACATGCATTTACAATGAATGCCGGTTTAATTAACCGTTTCCGTATTTCCAATGCTGTCGATATCAATCTGGAGTTGAGTGCTACCGGATTGGAAGGAAAGTTTGACGGCCAACATGGAGGCAAGCATGATTACGATGGCATTCTCGGTGCTTCTGTCGGCTTGACTTACCACTTTCCGAACCGTGGATTCCAACGTCCGTTCCCGCAGATTATCTCTGAAATGGAATTGAGAAATATGCGCGAGCAGATGAATGCAATGGCTGCTGCTAATCTTGATTTGCAGCAACAGTTACAGGAAGCAGAAAGCCAGCCCACTACTGAGGTGATTGAGCAACAGGTCGTTGTAGATGCCAACATCGCTCCCCGTACCGTATTCTTCCAGATCGGTTCTGCTGAGATTTCTCCGCGTGAGGCAATGAACCTGTCTTATCTGGCTGAACAGATGAAGAAATTCCCGGATACGAAGTATGTCGTGAACGGATATGCCGATTCTGCAACAGGTACTCCTGACTTTAACAAAGAGTTGAGTATGAAACGTGCGCAGGCAGTGGTAAATGTACTGATCAAACAGTACGGAATTGCAGCAGACCGTTTAAGTGTAGATGGCAATGGCGGTGTTGATAAATTCGGCCAGCCGATCTTGAACCGTGTCGTATTGGTGAAGTCCAACAATTAATGGGGTTCTGAAAGAACCTTACAGTAACAGAAAAAGGAGAATGTGTTCGTTTCTTGAACTCATTCTCCTTTTTTGTTTGCGTCTCCGTTTATTCTGTTTATTTCTCTGCTGCAAATTTCTTTACCTGTTCGGCTATTAGGTCTGCATCATCGAAATAGTTAATCTTCATCGCTTTGCGAACATCCGATAATGTATCGGCGGCGGCGGCTCTTGCCACATCACATCCTTGTTTCAGCATATCGTAGATGGCCGGGATGTCCTTTTCGAACTCTTTTCGCCGATTGCGGATCGGTTCCAGTGTCTCTTGCATGATGGCATTCAGGAAGCGTTTCACTTTCACATCTCCCAATCCCCCGCGCTGATAGTGCGCTTTCAGTTCGTTCAAATCCGGATAATCCGGCAGATAGCGTTCAAAGTGTTCCGGGCGGCAGAATGCATCCAGATAAGTAAACACGGTATTACCTTCGATCTTGCCCGGATCTTGTACACGCAAGTGGTCGGGATCGGTAAACATGCTCATCACTTTTTTCTGTATTTCGTCTGCTTCTTCCGAAAGATAGATGCAGTTGCCTAATGATTTACTCATTTTGGCCTTGCCGTCGGTACCCGGAAGGCGAAGGCAAGCCGCATTGTCCGGCAATAAAATTTCCGGTTCTACCAGTGTGTCACCGTAAATGTGATTGAAACGGCGTACAATTTCCCGCGCCTGTTCGATCATCGGTTCCTGATCTTCGCCTACCGGAACAGTTGTTGCACGGAATGCGGTGATATCGGCGGCTTGACTGATGGGATAGGTAAAGAAACCGACCGGAATGCTTGTTTCGAAATTACGCATCTGAATTTCTGTCTTTACGGTCGGGTTGCGTTGCAAACGTGACACGGTAACCAGATCCATGAAGTAAAAACTCAGTTCACATAATTCGGGGATTTGTGATTGAATGAAAATGGTTGCTTTCGTCGGGTCGAGACCGCAGGCCAGATAATCGAGGGCTACCTCGATTACGTTTTGGCGTACCTTTTCCGGATTGTCGATATTGTCGGTCAGAGCCTGTGCATCGGCAATGAATACAAACATTTTTTCATATTGTCCGGCATTTTGCAAGTCTACTCTTCTTTTAAGAGAACCTACATAGTGGCCGATGTGGAGTCTGCCTGTCGGGCGATCTCCTGTTAATATAATCTTTCCCATTTCTTTATCATTTAATATATTAACTGCAAAGGTACGAATAAAAAACGAATGTCCGAAATGTGTATAGACCGGAAAGCTCGCTCTGATCTTATTATATTCGTGTTCTGATCTTATTATGTTGAAGATGTCTAAGTAGGATAAGCGTTTCACGGTTGTGAGACGTGCATCTCATGATTGAGAGACGATCGTTACACAATTGAGAGATGACCGTCTCATGACTGTGAGACGCTACAAAGAAAAGCGTAGCGTGCAAAGTATTCTGCGTGCTTTTGTTCTCTGCCCGCACCACATCTCTGCCGGATGGAGTTTTCAATCTTTTCTGCCCGATCATATGTTTTTACTTAAAATATTCTTTCCCGAATCTTTTGTATTTATCGAAATAAGTCGTTACTTTGCACAAATTTTAAAAATAGCAATGAGTCAGCAGGAAATCAGAAGCAAGTATCATCTCCGTTCGGATGTCTTCCATCCGGAATCTGTATACTTCTTCTCTTTTCTCCAAAAACGATATTTAGTTCTTTGGTAATGCGTTAATCCTTTCATCAGGGTAACGCATTTTTTTTGTGCGGTAATTATAAGAAAACAACATAATAACAACAAGAGAAATGGAAAAGGAAATGAAAAAGGTCTTGGTTCTGGGTTCGGGAGCACTCAAAATCGGACAGGCCGGAGAGTTTGACTACTCCGGTTCGCAGGCACTGAAAGCTTTGAAAGAAGAAGGTATCAGCTCCGTATTGGTAAATCCGAATATTGCAACCATTCAGACTTCTGAAGGAATTGCTGATAAGGTGTATTTCCTTCCCGTGACTACCTACTTTGTAGAGGAGATTATAAAGAAAGAACGTCCTGATGGTATTTTGTTGGCATTTGGCGGTCAGACGGCATTGAATTGCGGTGCGGAACTTTATACGCAAGGCATCCTCGACAAGTACGGAGTAAAAGTATTGGGTACTTCCGTTGAGGCTATCATGTATACCGAAGACCGTGACCTGTTTGTGAAAAAGCTGGATGAGATCGAGATGAAAACTCCCGTCAGCCAGGCAGTGGAGAACATGGAAGACGCCATTGCTGCTGCACGTCGTATCGGCTATCCGGTGATGGTGCGCTCGGCCTATGCTTTAGGAGGTCTGGGAAGCGGTATTTGTGCCAATGAAGAAGAATTCCTGAAACTGGCCGAAAGCTCGTTCGCTTTTTCTAAGCAAATTCTGGTTGAAGAGTCTTTGAAAGGCTGGAAAGAGATTGAGTTCGAGGTGATCCGCGATGCAAATGACCACTGTTTTACTGTGGCGAGTATGGAGAATTTCGACCCGTTGGGTATCCATACAGGCGAATCGATCGTAGTAGCTCCTACTTGTTCGTTGGATGCCGAAGAGCTGAAAATGCTGCAGGAACTTTCTACGAAATGTATTCGTCACCTCGGTATTGTAGGTGAATGTAACATTCAATATGCGTTTAATTCCGTAACGGATGATTATCGCGTAATCGAAGTAAATGCCCGTCTGAGCCGTTCTTCGGCTTTGGCTTCCAAGGCTACCGGATATCCGTTGGCGTTTGTTGCCGCTAAGGTGGCTTTAGGATATACACTCGACCAGATCGGTGAGATGGGTACTCCGAACTCTGCTTATGTAGCGCCACAACTCGATTATTATATCTGTAAGATACCCCGTTGGGACCTTACCAAGTTTGCAGGTGTATCCCGCGAAATCGGTTCGAGCATGAAGTCCGTAGGCGAAATCATGTCTATCGGGCGTTCTTTTGAAGAGATTATTCAAAAAGGTCTCCGTATGATCGGTCAGGGAATGCATGGATTTGTGGGGAATGATGATGTTACTTTTGACGATCTTGACAAAGAACTGGCCAACCCGACCGATTTGCGTGTATTTGCCATCGCGCAGGCTTTGGAAGAAGGATATACGATCGACCGCATCTATGAACTGACAAAGATCGATCCGTGGTTCCTCGGCAAACTGAAGAATATTGTTGATTATAAGGCGAAACTTTCTACTTATGATAAGGTAGAGGATATCCCGGCAGACGTGATGCGTGAAGCGAAGATACTCGGTTTCTCTGACTTCCAGATTGCGCGTTTCGTGCTGAATCCTACCGGTAATATGGAAAAAGAAAACCTGATGGTTCGTGCACACCGTAAAGCGTTGGGTATTCTTCCCGCTGTAAAGCGTATCAACACGGTTGCTTCCGAACATCCGGAGCTGACTAACTATCTTTACATGACTTATGCCGTAGAGGGATATGACGTTAACTATTATAAGAATGAAAAATCGGTAGTTGTTCTCGGCTCGGGTGCATACCGTATCGGTAGCTCGGTAGAGTTTGACTGGTGTTCGGTTAATGCTGTACAGACTGCCCGTAAGTTAGGATATAAGTCTATCATGATCAACTACAACCCCGAAACGGTATCTACCGACTATGATATGTGCGACCGCCTGTACTTCGATGAGCTTTCTTTCGAACGCGTGCTCGATGTAATCGATCTGGAACAACCGCGCGGTGTGATTGTTTCCGTTGGCGGACAGATTCCTAACAACTTAGCAATGAAGCTTTATCGTCAGTCAGTGCCTGTTTTGGGTACTTCTCCGATCTCTATCGACCGGGCCGAAAACCGTAACAAGTTCTCTGCAATGCTCGATCAGTTGGGTATCGACCAGCCGGCATGGATGGAGCTTACCAGTCTGGAAGAAGTAAAAGGTTTCGTCGGTAAGGTGGGCTATCCGGTATTGGTTCGTCCCTCTTACGTGCTTTCCGGTGCAGCGATGAACGTTTGTTATGATGATGAAGAATTGGAAAACTTCCTGAAAATGGCTGCCGAAGTATCTAAAGAGTATCCGGTGGTTGTTTCTCAGTTCCTTGAAAATACGAAAGAGATAGAATTTGATGCGGTTGCCCAGAATGGTGAAGTGGTAGAGTATGCCATTTCCGAGCATGTGGAATTTGCCGGCGTTCATTCCGGTGACGCTACACTGGTATTCCCGGCACAGAAGATTTATTTTGCAACGGCCCGTCGCATCAAAAAGATCAGCCGTCAGATTGCGAAAGAACTTAATATTTCCGGTCCGTTCAATATCCAGTTCCTGGCTCGCAACAACGAGGTGAAGGTAATCGAATGTAACTTGCGTGCTTCGCGTAGTTTTCCGTTTGTTTCTAAAGTACTGAAACGTAATTTCATTGAAACAGCTACCCGTATTATGTTGGATGCTCCTTATAGTCGTCCGGATAAGTCGGCTTTCGATATCGACTGGATCGGTGTGAAAGCTTCTCAGTTCTCATTCTCGCGTTTGCACAAGGCAGACCCGGTTTTGGGTGTGGATATGTCTTCTACCGGTGAGGTAGGTTGTATCGGTGATGACTTTTCGGAAGCATTGATGAGCGCTATGATCGCTACCGGTTTCAAGATACCTTCCAAAGATAAAGGAGTGATGTTCTCATCCGGTGCTATGAAGTCGAAGGTAGATTTGCTGGATGCAAGCCGTGCTTTGTTTGCACAAGGGTATAAGATTTATGCTACTGCCGGTACTGCTGCGTTCCTTAATGCACACGGGGTAGATACGACTCCGGTATATTGGCCGGATGAAAAGCCGGGAGCAGAAAACAACGTGATGAAGATGATTGCCGATCATAAGTTCGATCTGATTGTGAACATACCTAAGAATCATACTAAGCGTGAGCTGACGAACGGTTATCGCATCCGCCGCGGAGCCATCGATCATAATATTCCTTTGATTACCAATGCCCGTCTGGCAGGTGCGTTCATCGAAGCGTTCTGTGAGTTGAAACTGGAAGATATCCAGATCAAGAGCTGGCAGGAGTATAAATAAGGTGGATTATAACCAATAAAACCGGGCGATAAAGCTGTACATAGCATGCTTTATCGCCCTTTTTTATTTCTCAATTTTCTTCACTCACAGTTTGAGGTGCTTCTCCTTCCCTATGTGAAGAGGAACATTGTGGAGAACACGCTTTCTTAAAATCTTTTTTTTGTCGTTCCCTGTACTGCCGTGGCGGCATGTTATGTTTTTGCGAGAATATCTTGTAGAAAGTTCCCCGGTTCATAAATCCTGATTTGTCCATGATCTCCTCGACAGTCAAGTTGGTAGAAAGTAATAACTGTTCAGCTATTGCCAGCCGGTATTCTTTGATGATATCAGCAGGAGTTTGCTCTGTTATTTCTTTGAGCTTCCGGTAGAAATGGCGTGTGCTGTACCCTAAAGAACTACTCAGCAGCTCTACAGACAATTCCGGGTTAGTAATATTCTGATCGATAATTTTCATCATCTTCTCGAAGAATACCTTATCTTCTTTATGCAGGAACTGTCCGTCGTCTAATTTGAATGTGCAGAATACAGAGTTGTAATATTCTTTTAAATCTTTTTCCCGTTGGATAAGGCGTTCTGCAAGTTTTATCAGATAATCGGTATTGAATGGTTTGGTGACGTATGCTTCAGCGCCGGAATCAATCCCTTTCATCTGGTCATCAATGCTGTTGAGGGCGGATAAGAGGATCAAGGGAGTATGGGTGAGTAGCTTATCCGATTTTATTTGTTTGGCAAAAGATATTCCATCCGTACCCGGCATCATAATATCCGAAATGATTAAATCGACTGGTCTCAGCTTTAATTGTTCCATTGCTTTTTCTGTATCGTTAAAAGAGAACACGTTGTATTTGTTCGCAAAAATGTCACTTACGAACCATAACATAGAAGGATCGTCGTCAATGACGATGATGGTTTGCCGGGAAGTGTCGTACGTCGGTGTCGGACTTTCTAATTCCATCGTTTCGTTGCCTTCTTGTATCACTGTTTCCATTTCCATTGACATAGGCCGTTCTGTATCGGTGGCTGTTATGGAGAGGGCGGGCAGGATTACTTCAAAAGTCGTAAGCTGATTAGGGGTGCTTGTTACCCGGATTTGTCCGTTCAGCAGAGTTACCATGCTATGGCAGATAGCCAGTCCCAGGCCATTGCGTGGCGATATTCCGTTTTTATTCTGTATCTCAAAATTGTCCAGTATCTTATAACGGTCGAATATTTTTGTAAGATTTTCCTTTTCAATCCCTTTGCCCGTATTTGATATGCGGATATGCAATTGCTCGTTCTCTACGTACTGTTCTATGCTAATCATACCGTTCTCCGGCGTGTATTTAAAAGCATTGGACAGTAAATTGTTGATAATCTTGCTGAAGCAACCGGCATCCGAGTTCCAGTAGACCTCTTTTTCTATTTTTAGCTGATAGTTTATTTTCCTGCTTTCGGCTAATTCATTAAAAGAATCGGCCGTGTTTTGGGTTTGTGCGGAGACGGGCAGCTTTTGGATTTCAAGGGTTTTGTTGCCGGTCTCCAGTCGTCGGAACTCGATGAGCTCCAGAATCAGGGCATTCAGTTTTTGGGCATTTTGTTGAATGATAGAGGCATATTTACGGATATAATTGTCGGTGGAAGGATATGTGAGTATTCTTTGGCAAGGTCCGTAAATCAATGTGAGTGGCGTACAAAATTCGTGAGTCACGTTGGTGAAAAAACGAAGTTTGGATTCATATAGTTCGTTCCGTTGCCGGCGATTTATTCTCTCTATCATCGCGTCTCTTTTTCGGCGATACCGCTTTATGGACAAGTGTATACACCATGCAATAAATCCTATAAAGAGTATGGAGTAGCACCAATAGGCCAAAGAGGTCATGTACCAGGGCGGGGTAATGCGGATCGTTAAAGGTTGCGGGGCACTTTCTTTACCTGTTATGTTGCTCCGGTACTTCACCCACAGGGTATATTGTCCCGGTGCAAGATTAGAAAACATGGTCGTTGTGGATGTTCCGTTCTCTATCCAATTGTCACTTAATCCTTCGATTGTATAGTAATAGGTATAGTTGCTTCCGTTCAGATAGTCGATGACAATAAAAGACAGTCCGAAGAAATTCTGACTGTGATCCAGTTCCAAAACTTTGTGCTTCTGTTTGTCTTCGTGCAGAAACTCATTGATATTATACTCTTTGCCGAAGATGAATAGACGGTTGAATTGCAGAGCGGGCATATATTCTGTCTCTTTGAAATCGTTTTCATGGATACTTATAAATCCGTTGGTACCGCCAAAGAAAAGAGTACCGCTACGTTCATCCTTAAAATAGGCTCCGTCACTGAATTCCGTTACTCTCAAATCGTTTTGCTGGTGATAGGCTTGTATCGTATTCATCCGGGTATTAAATCTTACCAACCCTTGATTGGTACTGAGCCATAGATATTGTTGTCTGTCTTCAAGGATACCGTGAATCGTATTGTTGGGAAAGCCGTCCGTTTCATTATATATATGGTAATTACCGTCATACATTCGTGTCAATCCGAAGCTGGTTCCGAACCAGTAACCGGTTTCATTCTTGAGAATGGCAAATATGTCGTTTACAGTCTGGCTCTTGACTGCTTCATTAAACAGATAAGGTTTCATTCGTCCGGTTTCCGTATTTATCCGATAGGCTCCGTATCCCCGGTTTCCAAACCATAGAATAGAATCGTTTTCCTGGAAAGAAATGAAAAAGTAATTAGATGCACGTTTTCCCCCATCCAATACGGTTCTTTCTGCATCTTTTATTGTAGGTATACCCGATGATGTATTTAGTGAGACTTTTACGATACCTTCTCCAACAGTAGAAATCCAGAGGGTACTGTCATTTTGTTCGCAGATAGAATGGACATATTTTACCGCTTTCCCGCCGGCGGTAACAGGAAATTGTTTTAGTTTTCTTTCTTGATAGGAATAATAATTAATGCCGCTTTCAGTCCCGATCCAAAGCCTTTTCCAACGGCTGGGTGTAAAGCAGTAGACGGAGTTGTCGGTCAGTGCACTGTTGTTTGTGAGCAATCTCTCGGTAGCCGTTGGCTTTCCCTTTTCCGGAGTATATTTAAGCATTCGAAGGATACCGTTTCCTTTAGTTCCTATCCATAATGTTTGTTCGTTATCCAGAAAGAGTGCGCGTACCGGGTTGTTTATCTGGTAAGCGGGAGTATTTAGCAAGGTGTTTTGGATAGAGAATGCATCTGTGAAATACATATACACTCCTTGACCGTCTGTCCCTACCCAGATGATATCTTGAAATTTATCCTTTACCAAGCAAAATATACCACACGCGATATCGGTAGATTGTGTGATATATTTTATTTTCTGGTCGGGTTGGTATTTCAATCGGATAAGACCGCTACTCTTAAAACCAATGTAGTAGTCGTTTTGCTTTTTGATGACCGATGAAATTTCACCTCGTTTTTGTATTTCTGTTTCGACGTCCGTTATGTAATATTTCTTTTTGCTATTCAGATCGTATTCATAGAAAGCATGCGAACTGTCAATGAAATAAAGCAGATTGCTTTCGAATGATACTCCTATTAATTTTTCCGGATGCTGGAAATAATCTTTGATAGAAAGTGTGACGTTTTCACCCTCTTTTTTCAACTGATAACTTTTATTATTGCCGTCTGAAGTAAATATCCAAAGGACATCCGATTCATCCACAACTATCTGCAAAATATTATCGAAAATAAATTTCTCCGTATCTAATCGATGAAATTGTTTATCGCCTTGGCGGAAACAGTAGATATATCCGTCATCTTTCATGAGATAGATGTCATTATCCCGGCTTTTTGCCATTTTATTGGTATCTTTAAACTCTGTGAAACTTTGGACGGTTTGTTGACGGATGTCGAAACGGTCGAGACCGTAGTTGGTCTGTATCCATAGTACATTTTCTTCTGCCTCTATAATATTACCTATGATATTTCCGGAGAAGTTGACCCGGGTGTCGGTTGGTTTATACAAACGGGGAGTGGTTCCGTCGAATATATTAAGACCGTCACAAGAACCTAACCATAAAAGTCCGTTGTTATCTTGGCAAATAGAAAGAATAGCACTGTTGGATAAACCGTTCTGACTGGAAAACTGTCTTACGTTGTATGAGTCTGCTTTTCCGATACTACAACAGAGAAGGAAAAGGATGGACAAAAGAAGATAGTATGGACCGGAAACTCTCATAATAGAAACTGTGAATTTCAATAAATAAAAGGGGGTGTGATTGTTGAGTACAAAGTTAGATAAAAAAGAAAACCGTTCCAAAAAGAGAACTTTAAAAGTATACGATTTCATGACATATATGTTTATAATGTTGCCTTTAGGCTTTAAATATACACTAATGTCATAAAATCATATATTAATTGTCGGGTCGGGCACGTAACTTTGGAACATCTAAACAAAAGGAGGATATAGGGTATTATCTACTTGTTTTTTTAAGGTAAAGATTGTACAGGATGACTTTTAGTGGGATTTTTTATGGCAATGTATAGTTGATGCTACATTGTAAAATTGTTAACTTGAATAATAGTCATGATATGAAGAATATTGTTTTTTTTAGTTTTCTCGTGTTGGTTGCTTTCCAACAACTTTTCGCATATAATTTGAAATCTCCCAACGGTAATCTGATTTTGAAATTTACTCTTGCCGGCAATGGAATTCCTACATATGCTCTATCGTTGGGCGACAAGCAAGTAATAGAAAACAGCAGACTTGGTTTTGAATTAGTTAATGATGATAAGTCGTTTTTGGATGATTTTGAGGTGGGTGATATTCAGACTTCTTCTTTTGACGTAACTTGGCAGCCTGTATGGGGTGAAGAGAAAGATATCCGTAATCAGTATAATGAAATGGCGGTAACATTAGTACAGAAAGAAAAGAACCGCAGAATGCTAATCCGTTTTCGTCTTTTTAATGATGGTTTGGGATTTCGTTATGAATTTCCGATGCAGAAAGACTTGAGGCATTTTATAGTGAAGGAAGAATGCACTCAGTTTGCGATGACTGGTGATCATACAGCTTATTGGATTCCGGGAGATTATTGTACGCAGGAGTATGGATATACAAAATCTAAGATGTCTGAGATCCGGGGGCTGATGAATAAGGCTGTCGATCACCAGAATATAGCTTCGAAGGTAATCGGAGAAGCTGCCGTACAAACAGCTTTGATGCTGAAAACAGATGACGGATTGTATATAAATTTACATGAAGCCGCTTTACTCGACTATCCGTGTATGCATCTTGAACTGGATAGTGAAAATAGAACGTTCCAGTCACATCTTACTCCTGATGCAGTTGGTTTTAAAGGGACATTGCAGGCACCGGGAGTCTCTCCTTGGCGTACTATTATCGTAGGTACTGAAGCAAAAGATATTTTAGCTTCTCGTATCACATTAAATTTGAATGAACCATGTAAAATTCAAGATACTTCATGGATCAGACCTACCAAATTTGTCGGAGTATGGTGGGAAATGATAGCCGGTGGGGGTTCATGGGATTACACATCGGACTATCCTACTATAAAAATAGGCGAAACTGATTATACGAAAGCAAAACCTCACGGCAATCATAGGGCGAATAGTCAGAATGTGAAAAGATATATCGACTTTGCCGCAAAAAATGGTTTTGATGCAGTTTTGGTAGAAGGGTGGAATATCGGATGGGAAGATTGGGTGAGTAATCGGAAAGAATTTAATTTTGACTATGTGACTCCTTATCCTGACTTTGACGTGAAAGAACTGAATGAATATGCACATAGCAAGAATGTGAAACTGATTATGCATCATGAAACTGGTTCGGCATACAGAAATTATGAGCGTCATATGGATGAAGCTTTTCAATTTATGAAACAGTATGGGTATGATGCGGTGAAAACAGGCTATGTGGGGCCGATAGTACCACTCGGCGAATATCATTATAGTCAACCGATGGTTAATCATTTTCAATATGTGGTGGAAAAAGCGGCTAAGTATCGGATTATGGTCGATGGACATGAGGCAGTTCGTCCGACAGGAATCTGCCGGACATATCCGAATTTAATAGGAAATGAATCGGCAAGAGGAAATGAATTCATGTCTCGTGTTCCATTGGGGCATACGACTATTCTTCCGTTTACACGGCTTATTGGCGGTCCGATGGATTTCACTCCCGGAATTTTTGAGTTGGATTTATCTAAAATTAATCCAAATCGTCATGAGAAGATGAAAGCCACGATAACCAATCAATTGGCGCTATATGTTACGATGTATAGTCCGTTACAGATGGTGGCCGATTATCCGGAGAATTATGAACGTTTCCCAGATGCATTTCAATTTATAAAAGACGTAGCTGTAGATTGGGATAAATCAGTTTACTTGGAGGCGGAACCTTATGAATATCTGACGATTGCCCGTAAGGAAAAAGGCTCGAGTAATTGGTTTGTGGGAGGAACGACCGGTGCACAACCGCATATAGCTGCTTTTCAGTTTGATTTTTTGGATCCCGGTAAGAAATACATGGCTACCGTCTATGCAGATGCTGCAGATACTGATTATGAGAACAATCAGCAGGCATACACTATTCGCAAAATGGTGGTAACTAATAAGTCGAAGTTTAAACAATCAGTATCCATCGGCAGTGGTTTTGCTATCAGTTTGTTTGAAATAACAGATAATAAAAAGAAATAGGAATTATAACTTTCCACGAAAGAATTGATAATATATAATTTAGTAGAGATATGAATTTAGAACGTTTTTTATTGCACTCGTTATGTGCGCTTGCTTTGGTCGGTTGTGCTCAGAAGGAACAATCGAATACGAATCCTAACTTGTTGAGAGCTCAGGAAACATTGGATTCTCTTTATCAGAATTACTCTCAACCGGATGGAAATTTATTACGGGAGAATTATCCTTTCGATCAACAGAATACTGTTACTTATCTTGCTTCTGAAGAGCAGGCAAATATGCCGAATCAATATTCGTACCTTTGGCCGTATTCGGGAACGTTTTCAGCTGTGAATGCTTTGTTGGAGGCTACCGGCCAATCAAAGTATAAAGAGTTGCTGGATAAAAAAGTATTGCCGGGGCTGGAAGAGTACTTTGATACCCGTAGGGAACCTCAGGCTTATTCATCATATATCCGGACGGCGCCGTTGTCTGATCGTTTTTATGACGATAATGTGTGGCTTGGCATTGACTTTACCGATCTTTATCAGATGACTAAAGGAGCCGGATATCTTGAGAAAGCCCGATTGATATGGAATTTTGTTGAAAGCGGGACGGATGATCAACTCGGTGGTGGTATTTATTGGTGTGAGCAGAAGAAAGAGAGTAAAAATACTTGTTCTAATGCACCCGGAGCTGTTTTGGCGCTAAAATTATTCAAAGCGACTGGAGACACTCTTTTCTTGTCTCGTGGCAGAGTGCTGTATGAATGGACAAAGACACATTTGCAGGATTCTACAGACTATCTTTATTTTGATAACATCCGATTGGATGGTAAAATAGGGAGAGCTAAGTTTGCTTATAATAGCGGACAGATGATGCAGGCCGCAGCATTACTTTACCAATTGACCGGCATTCCGGCTTATCTGACAGATGCACAAAATATAGCGAAGGAATGTTATAATTATTTCTTTGTTGATTTTACTCCGGCGGATGGTAATACTTTTAAATTGATTAAGAGAGGAGATATCTGGTTTACGGCCGTTATGCTCCGTGGATTTATCGAACTTTACAAGCAGGATAATAATAAGAAGTATCTGGATGCTTTCAACCGGAGTTTGACGTATGCCTGGGATAATGCTCGTGATGATAATGGACTGTTCAATGTTGATTTAAGCGGAGTAGATAAAGACGGAAAGAAGTGGCTGTTGACACAGGCTGCTATAGTGGAAATGTATGCACGTCTGGCTCAAATAAAAGATTTGTAAACAATTAAAGATAAGAAAATATGAAAAACAAAAACATTAGTTTGTGTGTAATTGCAACCGCATTGTTGATGGGGAAGTCTGTGAAAGCAACCGATTTTGTCATTGTAAAAGATAATACGGTCATTGTAAATCAGGCGTGTCTGGCAGCAGCATATAAAACGAACCGTCCGCCTGTAAAGAAGAGATTATTTACTTCTAAGGCTGTTGAAACAGAGATTTTGCGTGTAAAGAAACTGTTGACTAACCAGAAACTGGCTTGGATGTTTGAAAATTGTTTTCCGAACACACTTGAAACAACCGTACATTATCGGACAACTGACGGTAAACCGGATACCTTTGTATATACAGGAGATATTCACGCAATGTGGTTACGTGATTCCGGTGCGCAGGTATGGCCTTATATACAGCTGGCTCATAAAGACCCTGAATTGAAGAAAATGCTCGAAGGTGTAATCCGGCGTCAGTTTAAGTGTATTAATATAGATCCGTATGCCAATGCTTTCAATGATGGTGCAAAAGGAGGGGATTGGATGTCCGATCTGACAGACATGAAACCGGAACTTCATGAGCGTAAATGGGAAATAGATTCTCTTTGTTATCCTCTCCGTTTAGCATATCAATATTGGAAAGAAACCGGTGATGCCAGTGTATTCGATAGCGAATGGATACAAGCTATCACCAATATATTGAAAACATTCAAGGAACAACAGCGTAAGGGAAGAGTGGACTATTATAAATTTCAACGTAAAACGGAACGTGCTCTTGATACACTGAATAACAATGGCTTGGGCGCTCCTGTTAATCCGGTGGGATTAATTGTATCCTGTTTCCGGCCTTCGGACGATGCAACTACTTTGCAATTTCTGGTTCCTTCTAATTTTTTTGCTGTGTCTTCATTGCGGAAAGCAGCTGAGATACTAACGACTGTGAATCAAAATACAAATCTTGCACAGCAATGTACCGATCTTGCGGAGGAAGTCGAAACGGCATTGCAGAAGTATGCAACTTACAACCACCCTAAATACGGCACCATTTATGCTTTTGAAGTAGACGGTTTCGGTAATCATTTATTGATGGATGACGCGAATGTACCCAGTTTGTTAGCAATGGCTTATTTGGGAGATGTAGATATAAACGATCCGATTTATCAGAATACACGTCGTTTTGTATGGAGTAAGGATAATCCTTATTTTTTTAAAGGTAAAGCTGGTGAGGGAATTGGTGGTCCACACATCGGTTATGATATGATATGGCCGATGAGTATCATGATGAAGGCATTTACCAGTCAAGATGATGAGGAAATAAAAGATTGTGTCAAAATGCTGATAGATACAGATGCCGGTACCGGATTCATACACGAATCTTTCCATAAGGATGATCCTGCTAATTTTACCCGTGCATGGTTTGCTTGGCAGAACACTTTGTTCGGTGAATTGATTCTGAAACTGGTGAATGAAGGGAAAACTGATTTGCTGAACAGCATACAATAAGCAGTTTGTGATAGTATACAACTGGGAGTCTAACCTTCCGGTTGTGTGCTGTTTTTTATGAAAACATAAATAGGTCTTAAGCAAAATAACACGAATAACATGAAATTTCAAAGAATCACTATTACATTTTTACTAATCTTGGCACCTTTTTGTGTAATGGCACAGAAGTGGTATACTTCTGATGTAGATGAGAAGGTAGATAATATTTTGAGAAAGATGACTGTAAAAGAAAAGTTATCTTATATCGGTGGAATTGATTGGATGTATACGAGAAACATTGATCGTTTAGGAATACCCCGTATGAAAATGTCTGATGGACCGCAGGGGCTCGGTACTCATGGACAGTCTACTGCTTATCCGGCTACGGTATTGTTGGCTGCTACTTGGAATGAAGATCTTGCCTATGAATATGGTAAGTCCTTAGGACGTGATTGTAGAGCCAGAGGGATTAATGTATTATTGGGACCTGCAGTGAACATATATCGCGCTCCTATGTGTGGCCGTAATTTCGAATATATGGGAGAAGACCCTTATTTGGCGGCACGTATCTCTACGGGATATATAAAAGGGGTACAAGACCAGGGAATTATGGCTGTCATCAAACACTTTTCTGCTAATAATTCCGACTATGACAGGCATGAAATAAGCAATGATATTGATGAAAGAACATTGCATGAAATTTATTTTCCGGCATTCAAGGCAGCTGTTCAAGAGGCTGGAGTAGCTGCTGTCATGACTAGTTATAACTTACTCTATGGTGTTTATACGACAGAGTCTCCTTGGTTGTTGAAAGGTGTTTTGAGAGATGAATGGGGGTTCAATGGGGTACTTATGTCTGATTGGGGGTCTACCCATCATTGCATTCCGGCTGTAAAGGCTGGGCTTGATCTTGAGATGCCAGGAGGGACGAGAAAACCGGAAGAACTTGCTTATTACCTCAAGACAGGTGATATAACTATAGAAATGATCGATGAGATGGTGCGTCATATTCTACGCACAATGGTTGCGTTTGATTTTCAGAATGGGATGAAAGCAGATAAAAATATTCCATTAGATGATCCGAAAGCAGCTGAAGTGGCATTAGATGTGGCAAGAGAGGGTATTGTTTTATTGAAAAACACACAGAATACCCTACCTATTAACACGAAAAAAGTGAGAGACATTGTAGTGGTTGGTAAAAACGCGCATGGGTATGTACATGGTGGTGGTAGTGGTTCTGTAAATCCTTTCCATTATGTAAGTATGTACGAAGGCATTCAAAAAGAAGCTGCAAAACATCATGTAAATGTGACTTATGTAGATGAACTTGATTTCTTACCCGAGATTTTATATACAAAAAGTATGGGTGAGAGAGGTTTACATGCTGCTTATTTTAATAATAAAAATCTATCTGGAAAACCGGTTTTTGAACGTACGGAGAATAAGATCAACTATTCTTGGACGAAAGGCACAGGGATAAAAGGACTTGGTAAAGAAAACTATTCGGTGCGATGGACAGGTGTGATACGCCCTGATATCACGGGAGAATATGAATTTTCTGTAGGTGGTGACGATGGTTATCGTCTGTTTATTGACAATGAACTGGTAGCCGATCAGTGGGAAATAGGTAGCTTTCGTAATTCTTCTGTGAAAAAGAGATTGGAAGCAGGTAAGGAGTATGATATACGTTTCGAATATTTTCAGGAAGGCGGTGGGGCAGCTGTTGCTTTGATTTGGGAGTATAAAGGTGAAAAGCGAGATCCTTTTGTAGAACGGTTAGATCGTGCGGATATGGTAATAGCTTGTTTTGGGCATAGTTCGGATACGGAAGGAGAAGGCGCTGACCGTACTTTTGCATTACCTGATGCTGATGCAAAGATGATTACACGAGCATTAAAATGTAAAAGGCCGGTAGTCGGTGTTGTTAATGCGGGAGGGAATGTAGAGATGCAAGCATGGGAACCCGGATTAAAAGGTTTGTTGTGGGGATGGTATGCGGGACAGGAAAGTGGTACGGCTGTTGCTGATATACTTTTTGGTAATGTGAATCCCTCAGGTAAATTACCGATGACTTTTGAAAAGCGATGGGAGGATAATCCTGCTTATGATAGTTATTATGATCCGGATGGTGATAAACATGTTGCTTATACAGAAGGAATATTTATTGGTTATCGTGGTTATGATAAATTGCAACGCGAGGTACAATATCCTTTTGGTTATGGTTTGTCTTATACGGATTTTCGCCTTTCCGATCTGTCTGTTTCCAATCCGATGGTCGATGGTTCTGTAGAAGTGACGTGCAAACTCACCAATACAGGAAAACGTGATGGTGCACAGGTTGTGCAGTTATATGTTGGGAAAACGGGGGGAATCGTAGAGCGTCCCGAAAAAGAATTAAAGCAATTCAAAAAGGTCTTCTTGAAAGCGGGAGAATCGATAACGATAAAAATGTTGTTGTCTAAGGATGCATTTACTTATTATAATATAGCTGCAAAGAGCTTTTTGAAAGATAAAGGTGATTATCATATAATGTTGGGATTTTCTTCCCACGATATATGTGTACAGAAAAATGTTCGTATTCTTTGATAATAGTTTGAATAATGAATTTTAATATGTGGCTGGTTCTGTCGTAACTGGAAGTTATTAGGATCGCCACATGCTATTTTGTATCTTTTTCGATCGAAGACGTACTTTCTGCTCTGTGAAGATAGTGGTATGAGAGTTGATAAGAAGTTAATAAAAGAACTACGGCCCGAATTCTTTGAATTCGGGCCGTAGTTCTTTTATGTGTATTCAATAAATCTTTTGATTTTATTGATTAGAGGAAGATTGGGTTATTCCCGGCCAGTCGTCTGTGCGGAAAGGAGAGGCGGGAAGTCCCGCTTTATTGTATAAAGTACATTCCGGATTATTGGCCCAACCATAGCGTACAGCTATTGGGAAAGTGATTTTTGGGGAAGAGACAATGACCTTATCACCGATTATTTTTGCTTCGGCCGGGTAGAATATATGGTCTGCTCCGGCGATCGTAAATCCTTTTAATTCGCCTCCTTGAGCAATCAATGAACCGTTAGTGTGTTTGAAAAATATTTCTATTTCGTTGTTTCTTAACTGCATGTGACTATAAATAGGTCCGGAATAGTTAATATTTTTTCCATAGGTTTGGTTAAGGGCTATTAATGAAAGCCGACGTCCTACTTCCTGTTTGTTTTTGGGGTGAATGTCATTGGCATCACCTATGTCGATTGTAACAGCCATGCCTGTGTTTTCCAGGCTTAAAGTTCTGGTTTGAGCTTCACGTAATTCGGCCCAAGCCGATTCTTCCGGCTTTTCTGAACGTTGCATGAAGTTAGCCAATTGTACGAAATAGAAAGGAAAGTCTTTGTTCCATTTAGTACGCCAGTCACGAATCATTAAAGGAAACAAGTCGCGGTATTGGTAGGCACGGTCTGCATTGGCTTCTCCTTGATACCAAATAACGCCTTTCATTCCGAATGGGATAAGCGGATGTAACATTCCGTTGTATAGTACTGTCGGGTAGAACTGGCATGTCTGGAATGACAGAGGTTGTTGTGGTACTTCGTTTTTATTGAAAATACTGATTTGCTGTTGCCATTCTCCTGCCAAAGATATTCTTCCTTTACCGTTTGTGACATAAAGCATGGAGGGATCTCCCGGAATTCCACTGTTTCCTCCGGTATCTCCTAAGCGAATGGTTAATATGTTTTTTCCCTTTTTCAATAGATTACGTGGAATTGCATAGTGACGTGCAGTACCTATGCCATACGTACGACCTATTTCATGGCCATTGAAAAAGGTTATGTCATCGTCATCAATTTGGTTCAGTTCTACTTTCAAATCTTGCTTTAACCATTCATCCGGTAGGTCTATTTCGCGACGTAACCAGATGAATCCTTCAAAACCGGGATTGATTTGTTCTTCTATATATCCTGGAATTTGTATGGTCCCCCAGGAAGAAGTGTCGTAATCAACTTCCGCCCATAAGGGGTGTTCATTGTTGTATCCCGGGTCTTTTTGTCTGACTTGTGCTTCCCATTCGTTCATCATCCGATTGTATATGGCTATGGCTTCCGGCATATTGTCTTCTGCTTTTCGGGTAAGCGCTATTTGTTCGTGAAATTCCCACATGGTATCCAGTGTTTTACCGCTCGTCCAACTTTCGGCTGGAGTTCCTCCCCAGGTCACATCAATAACTCCTATTGGTACGTTTAATTTTTGATTTAATTCACGGGCAAAGAAATAGGCTACTGCCGAGAAATTTTCTACGGTTTGTGATGAACAGTTTTGCCATCCTCCCATTGTGCTTTCTCCTTTTGTAAGAGGGATAGGACTAATGGTCTTTTTCACTTGGTATAAACGGATATCAGGATGATTGGCCTGATTGATTTCTTGTTGGAAATTCATTACTTTTCCCCATCCTTTAATAGGCATTTCCATATTGGATTGCCCGGAGCATATCCATACTTCTCCAATCATAACATTGGATAGCTTGATCTCTTTACCATCTGAAATGCTGATATCATAGGGACCTCCTGCATTTGGTGTTTGAATTTCGATTTTCCAATTTCCTTCGGAGTCGGTAGGGGCGATATAGGTTTTTCCATCCCATGAAGCGGTGAGCTTTACCTCTTTTCTTTTGCCTGCCTGCCCCCATATCGGGATCTGAGTTTGTTGCTGTAAGACCATGTTATCGGAAAATATTGCCGGTAATACGGGTTTTGCATTCATACTCCAACAAAAAGATGCCGCCAGAATGGCGAATACTGCTATTTTTTTTGTTATTTTCATGTTCTTATATAGAGATGTGGGTATTATTCTTTAATTAGTTTTAATGAATACGATTGTCCGGCTTTTGTATAGGCTTGTATCAGGTAAATGCCTTTATCCATGTCGTCTATGTTAAATACCTTGTTGGAGAATGTTTTTTCTGTTTTTCCGGATAGACTGAAGATTCTTACTTCATTTATCAGTTCCGAATTGGTACCCTCTATTGAACAATAACCTTTAGTTGGGTTTGGAGACAGATAAAGGTCGTTTACGGAGGCAGAGGGTGCAAGAAGCCCGGTGCCGCCATCGTCTTCATTTACGGGATACTCCAGGATCAATCCTGCATCGATGTATTGGCCACCCGAGAATTGAGTGCATTTTACAGCAATTAAATTTTCTCCGGCTTTTAAAGTTGCTTTGGCTTCCTTACTGACATCTACTGTTGTGTAATTACTGGTGTATCCGGTTGTACTGAAAGCCAATACTCCGTTGATATAAACTTCACAGTCGTCATCGTGATAAAGCGTCAGGCGTAGATTGTTACGGAGTTTCTCGTCTTTTTCTGCTACGTTGAATTTCTTTCTTAAATAGATATGGTTGCTTTTCCATTCTGTATTTACTGTGGATTTATTGTCATAAGTGGTGTTAGGTGCGCCTCCATCACCGAAACCACTAACTCCGGTATTCCACGAAGTATCATTGAAAGTTATAGTATTCCAATCCTCGGCTGGTGTGTTGTTAGTGTATTTCCATTGAACTTTTTTAGCTCTTAATGCTGTAGGGACCAGCTCGATGGCAGAAGACTTGATTGTGTGTGAAATCTCTTTTTTGATTTCTTCTTTCTGTTGTTCATTTACTTTTACGACTTTCCGGTCATAGGTTATCAGGCCATTGACTTCTCCTTCCAAATCGGTGAGCTGTGTGTATACGGCACCTCCCAATCCATCGGCTTGCAAAGGCTTCAGCAAATCTGTATAGCTATTGAACAGATCTTTCAATTCTTCACCGCTATTTACCGATACATATACCATATCACTGTTTTTCCAGACATGGTCTTTTATAACATAAGTGATTCCACCATATTCTCCACATACAGATATCCGGTTGGAAGTAGGATTGGGAAGCATACCAGGGCGGGGATAACTGTGCATATCGGCTACTTGTCCTACGTTATCAAAAATCACCCAACCACTGGCAGAACTGACGATACGGGTATCATCTAAAGCTTTGATCCGGTTATAGGCATTGCGGGTATGGTTACTATTATCCGCATACTGTCCGAATCCTTCATTAAAGGCAATCCAGGTGACGATACACGGGTGATTTTTCAGGTTGCTGACAATGTGATCGCATTCACTCAGGAAATTCTTTTTTACCCATTCGTCATCACCCAATAAGTTTTGATCCGAACCGGCATTTACCATGTCTTGCCATACCAATAACCCCAGTCGGTCACAATGATAATACCAACGTGCCGGTTCTACTTTGATATGTTTGCGTGACATGTTAAAGCCTAATGCTTTGGTCTGTTCAATGTCGAAAATCAATGCATCATCGCTTGGCGCGGTATATAAACCATCGGGCCAGAAGCCTTGGTCCAGAGGACCGAATTGAAAAATCGGTTTGTTGTTGAGCATGAAACAGGCTTTTCCGTTTTCACTTCCCATTGATATTTTTCGCATACCGAAGTAGCTTTTTACTTTATCTACGGTTTGATTGTTGGAACGTAATTCTATTTCTACATCGTAAAGGAAAGGAGAATCGGGACTCCATAATTTAGGTTGTGCAATCGGCAATTCGATGGTTTGAAATACTTTGCCGATTTTCTCTGTGACTAAAGAACCTTTATCATAAATGCGTATGATGGCTTGACATGAAAGTGCATTGTTTCCGTTTATTTTTATTTTGACCAGACTATTGTCCACATCGGGAATAATACTTAATTCACTGATATGACTATTATTTACTCCCTCCATCCATACAGTCTGCCAGATTCCCGATGAAGGGGTATAGAAGATACCGCCATTCTGAATTTTTTGTTTTCCAACGGGTTGTCCTCCGGCATCAGTAGGATCCATGAACTGGACTTGTAATTCTTGCTCTCCTTCTTCTTTTAGAGCTGAGGTTATATCAAAGCTGAACGGGTCATATCCTCCTGTATGGGTGCCTACTTGTTTTCCGTTCACATAAACTTCACATTTCCAGTCCACTGCACCGAAATGGAGAAGAATGTTTTTACCTTTCATTTCGGAAGGAATGGTGAATGTCCGGTTGTATAGATAAGTTTTGTAAGGGCGTTCTTCATGGTCAGTTAGCATTAAGCCGGATAATGCTGATTCAATAGGAAATGGAACTAAAACTTTCTTGTCGAAAAGTTGGGCAGAACGGTATCTTCCCATGCCGATACTTTCTTTAAAATCCCAAATTCCATTCAAATTGAGCCAGTTATCACGTACCATTTGCGGGCGAGGGTATTCTCCTAATACATTTTCCGGATCGATAGTATCATACCACGGAGTTGTTATGGGCGATTTCTTTTTCCTCCATTGAGTCTGAGGCTTTTGGTTGATAGAAGCATTCTTACCGAACAGTTGCCATTGCAATAACTGGAAGTTGGAACTGCCATTTGTTTCTTGCATTCTTAGGCGGAAAGCTTGATATCCTTTTGTGCTGTTTACTTTGAACTTCATAGTTGCTAATCGGCAGGGAAACAGGAAATCGTGTCTTTCATCGATCGTTTCCCAAGTATACCCGTTGTATCCTTCTATATTCCAGGATTTCAGATCTCTGTCTATTGCATCTTCACAGGAAGTTAATGTGTAATATTGTAATGCTTGGGGCTGTGCGGGTTCGGTTATGACAAAGAAGGTATTGGCGGACTTTCCATAATATTTGGTAGATAATTTGCGGTCGAATAAGTTGAGAAAGCTATGTCCGTTTTCACCTTCCGGTGTTGCACTGGTGTGTTCTTCTACAGGAATTCCGGCCATCATGTCTTCAACGAATGCTTCTCCGGATTCAGTGAAGGGAATTCCGAACAGTTGTAGTTCGGCAACGCTGACACTTGGGTGTCCGGTTGCTTTCAAGCGATAATAACGTGCAGTCTCCGTAACGGCGTTCGAAGTGTTCCGGTCTATCTGAAAAATAGTAGAATATTCGTGCGATTTGGAAGAAGAGGGGATTACCATTTTCCAGTTTAGTGCATCTGCCGAATATTCCAATATCCATTTACCTACGTCTTCGGTACTCGTTTTTCCTGCGGATAATAGATATCCTGTTAATAAAACAGGTTGTTTACAATCGATTGTAATTGTTGCAGATGTTTTTTCGGGTACATTATATAAGGTATTGTAATTATTATCTGTTAGATTCTCGAGTGTTTCATTATCATCGGACGAACTTATTGTCGCATCATCTGTGAAATCGTAGGGATATACATTTTCATCGATGTACTTATCGGATTTGCTGATGATGAACCGCACCAAGTTTGGTCCGTAGTTTTTTAACGGAGTGATTTTGATGTTGTTTTTACCGGTATCAAAGTGCAGGTAGGTTGTTGCGGTATTGGCATCAGCCGGATTTCCCCACGAAGCGGTTGTTTGTGGAAATTGGACGATGACAGGGTCGTAGTTATTTACAGTTATTGACATTGGGCGGTTGGTGTCTCCTGTCAGGTATTTGATGTCAAATTTATAGGTTCCGGCCTTTTCTATTTCGATTTCTGTATATTCGAGTGAGGAACCGAATGTAATGTTTTCTACTATTTTTCCATTCTCATGTTCTGATATGGTAGGACCATTTCCTTTTAATTGAGCATTGGCTGCTTCTAATGTGATCGGTAGTTTGGTATTTACTGTTCCTGTATGTGGAATAAGTAATAATACGAATGTTAAAACGAGGGAATAAATTTGTATTTTCATGTGCATATAGGTATGATTAATAATATTACAAAAATAGCTAAAATAACGATGCCTATGACTGGTAGTGTGTTTTAAAAAGGGACATAATATGCCAAATGAGTATTTGATTCACTCATTTAGTTGTATGGTATTATGGTATGTACTATTTTTACAACAAAGTATCACGATTAACAAATAATTAAGATATCATGATTAAACAAAATCTATCAGTAACGTTGTTGGCCTTATGTATGAGCGCAACTATTTGGGGACAGGCTGATGAGAAGAAATGTATTTTTATTTCTACGTCTCATTTGGATACTCAGTGGAATTGGACAGCCCGGACCACTCTTGAAGAATATATTCCGAATACGATGACTCAGAATTTTCCTTTGTTTGAGAAATATCCGGACTTTCATTTTAATTTTGAGGCGGCTATCCATTATATGTGGATGAAAGAATATTATCCGGAGGAATACGAAAAAGTGAAGAAGTATATTACTGAAGGGCGTTGGCATATTAGTGGAGGAAGTATCAATGCAAGTGATGTAATGGTGCCTTCTGCCGAATCTGTTATCAGAAATTTCCTGTACGGACAATCTTATTATAAAAAAGAATTCGGGAGAAAAGGAGGAACTGACATTATGCTTCCTGACTGTTTTGGTTTTCCATACTCTCTGCCTACTTTAGGAAAGCATTGTGGAATAACGGGATTTCATACACAGAAACTTTCTTGGGGATCGGCTTATGATTATAAATCATTGCCACCGTTTGGTATTTGGAAAGGCGTAGATGGTTCTGAAGTGTATGCTATCTTTAAAGGGGAGGCCTATGATGCACATAAACAATATAATAAAGATATGTCTAAGGATGAAGATATGAATCGACTTGCAGAGGAAAATTATCAGAAATATGGCTTGGCATCGGTATTTAGATATGTTGGTCCGATGGGGGATAGAGGAGGCGGATTGAAAGATACTGAAAGTGAAGAAGGTGAACGTACTCCTTATTGGTTACAGCAGAGTATAAATTCAGACGGACCGGTAAAAGTCGATTTATGGACTCCGGACGCTATCTTTCAATACTTAGATGAAAACCGTAATGAAAAGTATGTGGTTTGGGACAATGAATTACCAATGAAAACGCATGGTACTGGATGTTATACTTCTCAGACCATTATGAAATACTGGAATCGTAAAAACGAACTGTTGGCTGATGCTACTGAAAAAGCATCGGTTGCTGCTGCATGGGTGGGAGGCGCAGAATATCCGTCGGATATTCTGACTGAATCCTGGATACGTTTGTTGTGGCATCAGTTCCATGATGACTTGACCGGAACTTCTATCCCGAGTGCTTATACAATTTCTTACAATGACGAAGTGCTAGTGAATCAGACTTTAGCCAACACGCTTACTGGTACCATTGGGGCATTAGTGCGTCAGATGGATACACAAGTACAAGGCGTTCCTTTGGTAGTTTACAATCCTCTTTCTGTGCAACGGACCGATGTGGTTGAAGCATCGATTACTGTAGCTTCTGAGCCTTCCGAAATACGTATATTAGATGGGGCGGGTGAAGAAGTTTTGTCTCAAATAACGGGATATGATAGTACTACGGGCAAACTTTCTTTTATATTTAAGGCTACTGTAGCCTCATTGGGATATGCCACTTATGAGATACGCTTGAACGAGACCTCTGAATTATCTTCTTCATTGAAAATTACTGAAACTACTCTTGAAAATGATCGTTATCTTGTAACTCTTAATGCAAGGACAGGAGATGTTCGGCAGATTAAAGATAAAAAGCTGGACAAACTTTTGTTGAGAATGCCTATACAGATGCTTTTGTTTGATGATCGGTCGGATAGCTTTCCTGCATGGGAAATAGTTTATGAAACTTTAAATAATACGCCTTCCTATGTGGATGAAAATGTGAAAATTGAGATAGTAGAGAATGGTCCGTTGAGAGTTAGTTTAAAGATCTGTCGAACGAAAGCTGGATCTGAATTTGTACAATATATACGTTTGACAGATAGTGAAGTGAGTGATCGGATTGACTTTGTTAATGAAGTGAATTGGAAAAGTAGGGGGAAGTTGTTAAAGGTAGCTTTTCCATTGCAAAGTGCAAATTCAAAAGCAACTTACGATTTGTCTATAGGGGCTATTGAGCGTGGAAATAATAAAGAAAACTTATATGAAGTAGCTGGACATCAATGGGCCGATTTAACCGCTGTTGATGGCGAATATGGAGTTTCTATCTTAAATGATTGTAAATATGGATGGGATAAACCAAATGATAATACATTGCGTTTGACTTTGATTCATACACCTGCTGTAGCGGGAAATTATTCGTATCAAAAAGATCAGGATTTGGGATTAAATAAGTTTACATATTCTTTTTATAGTCATGAAGGCAAATGGGATGAACGTACACAATGGGAGGCTTCCCGTCTTAATCAGCCTATATTAGCTTTCCAAGTACCTAAATATGCAGGTCTCTTGGGGAAGAGTTTTGGATTTGTCTCGTTAAATACCGATAAAGTAGCTATAAAAGCACTAAAGAAAGCAGAAGAATCGGATGAGATCATAGTACGTGTATATGAATTGACAGGAAATAATCAAGATAATGTAGAACTTACGTTTCCTAGTACAATTTTGTCGGCACGTGAGGTTAATGGTATTGAAGAAGAAGTCGGGAATGCTTCTTTTTCTAATAATAAATTGGCTTTTAATATTGGAAAATTCCAACCGAAAACTTTCGCTTTAAAATTGGCTTTACAAGAAACTGGAGTAACTCCTCCCTCATCCTGTATTGTGGATTTGAGTTATAATCGTGATGTAATGAGCTATGATAATAGTAGAAATGATATGTCGACTGGTATTGATTATGCTTATCCTGCAGAATTGCTTTCTGACAATTTGTTTTCGGGGGGTGTTGAGTTTAAGATTGGAAATCGTGAAGCTAAACAAAGAAATGCTTTTTTATGTAGAGATAGTAAAATCTCAATTGCTTTACCGGCTATGCAAAATGCAAAGAAAATGTATGTGTTGGCTGCGAGTAGTAAGAAAGAAGGAACTATTGCTAAATTTACCGTAGGAGGGAAGTCTTATTCATTTCATGTTCCATATTGGGCTGAAACAATTGGAGCATGGGAAACCGAATATAACGAGGAAGGAGGATTTTGTAAGGAAAATGTGGCTTTTACAGCTACTCATCGGCATACTAAAAATGGGAAAAATGATCTTTATGGATTCATGCATATGTACAAGTATGCGATTCCGATAAATTATGATGCTACAGACTTGATGATAGCAACTAATACAGATTTATATATTTTTGCAATTACTCTTTCTGATAATGTGAATGATGATGTAATTCCGGTATCTGAGGTGACTTCTTTGCCGGTGTTTACTGATTTGTCAGAAGACAGATGTGGTGAGAAATTGGTTCCGCAGACAGTTCAAGCTTCTCATCAAAATGGTAGTAATGAGGGGGCGGATAAGGCTGTTGATGACGATTTAGATACGAAATGGTGTGTTACTGACAATTCTACTCCTTGGCTGGAATTTTCTTTTGCTAAAACGGTGGAAATCTGTCATTGGTTTGTTATGAATGCAGGAATTGAGAGTACTGATTATATAACCTCGGCATTCCGTTTACAAAAATACGAAAATGGCAATTGGATAGATATAGATGGAGTGGAAGGAAATACGATAAATAAGGTTCACCGATCAGTAACTCCTTTTAAAGCCGATCGTATTCGCTTACAGATCGATAAGGGTGAACAGAAAGGGTCTACTATACGTATTCTTGAGTTTGCTGTGTATGGTCGTGAAGTGGGTACAGTGGGCATTGAACATACAGTTTCTTTGAATAATAATTTCCATATTGAAGGTAACTATCCGAATCCTTTTTTTAGACAGACTGCGATACAATGTGTAGTGCCAGAAGGAATATCCGAGCTTGTATTGAATGTGTATGATTGTATTGGGAAAGTTATTGATAACCGTGTTTATCCGGTTTCCAAATCTGGGTTACAGGAATTCATCTGGGATAGTCACGATATTAACGAAGGAATTTATCTCTATACAATTTCTGCGATGAAAGATGGAAAAATGATATTTACAGATACAAAGAAGATGATTATTAGTAAATTCGTAGCTGAATAAAGTGAAATATTGTCATATAGATTGCAATGAATAAAATAGAAAGTTGAAGTTATAGTATAATGTTATGAGAAAAGTATTGATTACTATTCTATTGTTGAGTCTTTTTGTTGTAAAACAGGCATTTGCATCTTTTTCATTGCTCGACTTGGCAAGTCTTAATGGTCAGCTGTCTAATAATGCTATTTTGTGTATTCATCAGGATTTGTATGGCTTCATGTGGTTTGGTACTTATGACGGACTAAATTTGTATGATGGCAAGAAGGTAACTACATTCCGTTATGAAATTAATAATCCGAATTCCCTTTCTGGTAATACCATCCATAATATACAAAGTGCTGATGATGGTTATTTGTGGATATCGACTCAACGCGGACTTAATAAATTTTCTTTGAAAGAACGACAGGCTGTTGAAACTTATGTGCAATATAAACGGGTAGATCTGATTGCAGTTGATAAAAAAGGGAATAGTTGGATGATTAATAAAGATAATTATATCTTATTTTATGATTCATCAATAAAGAAAATGTGGGAGATACCTGCCGAGGGGATTCGGTTGAGTGAAATAAGGTCAATGTTTGCTGATAAATCGGGTAGAATCTGTCTTATATTGAAAGATGCCCGTTTGCAATATCTTACATTGACCTGTAAAGTTACGAGAAAAGATATCCCTTATGCCTTGTCTATATCGGAGGTAAATTTTCATAATGAAGAAATAATACAGGTCTTTTATGAGGATGAACAGGTCTATTTTATTGATAAATACCATAACCTGTTTGTCTATGACAGCTTTAAGCAAATGAAAATTTTGCTGCGGAACATATCTGATATGGTTAGTCAATATGGATTAGTTTCGTCTCTACGGCTTTTTCAGAATGAAGTCTATCTTGCTTTTATGCATAGTGGGTTGTTAAAGTTTGATGCGTCTACTCATGACAAGAAGCCGGAATTAATAAATATGACAGTGGGTATTTTCGGATTGATGAAAGATCGTTTTCAAGAGGCGATGTGGGTTGGTACCGATGGTTTGGGAGTGGAATTATATTGTAGTGAAAAGAATAATTTTGGTAATATATTGTTGAGTAATTTGCCGTTTGTTGCAAAACGCCCGGTCCGTGCCTTCTATACGGATGAAGAGAATACACTTTGGATTGGAACCAAAGGAGATGGAATTATTCGAATTAAAGATTATGCTTTATTTAAGAACAGCAAAATTCCTGTTGAGAATATACAGCACTTTGTCGATATGCACGAAAATCCAGTATATTCTTTCGTAAGAAGTCGTTTCAATAAAAATGATTTGTGGATCGGTACTGATGGAAATCTCTCTTATTATTCTTATAAAGAAAAAAAAATGTATCCAGTGAAGGATCATTCAAATCTGGTTCCGGCTGTTGCAAATGTTCATAGTTTCTGTGAAGTGAACGATTCTACGTTATGGTTGTCTTCCAGAGGGCTTTATAAAGTTACTATTGATAAAAGTAAACATCCTTATGAAATTAAAAGAAAAGAATGTTATCCTTTTCTGAGAGATAATGTTTGGGTTAATGATGAATTTTATTCAATGATTTATAATGGAGACTCTATTTTATTCTTAGGAAGTAGGGGGGGATATGGAGTGAACCGTTTTAATATTAACGATTCCACGAGTTCTTCTATTTTGATGAATATGGCAATTGGAGATGTTATTAGTTTGTACATTGACGAAGATTCTACGTTGTACGTGGGTACCAGTTCTGGATTGATACAAGTTTTGGGAGGTGAAGATAAAACGAAAGATAAAATAAAGCAGTTTACTCGTGAGGATGGTATCTTGAATGATATGATTCATGGAATTCTGGAAGATAATTTTGGTATTATTTGGCTCAGTACTAGTAAAGGATTGGTCAAATATAATCCTCAGAATGGTGCATTTTTTAATGTGAGGTCATTACACATTGGTGTTTCTGAATTTTCGGATGATGCTTATTGGAAATGTCCATTAACTGGACGCCTGTTTTTTGGTGGTGTAAACGGACTTGTATGGATCGAGCCGGAGATTGAACAAACAATTACTACCTATGAACCAGATTTATTATTTACAGAGTTAGATTGTTCTGGAGATAAGCAGACATTATATGAATATAATGAAAATACAGATAAGGTATTAAAGTTGAGATCTGATCAAAATACGTTTCAACTGACATTTGCAACTTTGGATTATATAAATGGTGATAATTATGATTATTTCTATTTACTTGATAATTATGATAATCAGTGGGTTTCATTGAAAAAGGAGAATAAGATTCGCTTTACTAATCTCCCTCCGGGTGATTACACTTTGAAAGTTAAATATAGAAATGATGTTGTTTCTGCTGATGATAAGGTGTATTCTCTTCGGGTTACCGTATTACCGCCTTGGTATCTTTCTCCATTGGCTTATTTGATTTACAGTTTTTTGTTTGTTGTATCTCTTGTTTTAGTCATTCTATATGTACGAAGAAAATTTGTACAAAAACAACAGGCACTGGCGCGAAGAATCAAAGAGGAACAAAAGGAAAAAATGTATGAGTCAAAATTGAATTTTTTTGCCAATGTAACTCATGAATTGTATACTCCTTTAACGTTGATAAATGGGGCGGTGGATCAAATACGAAAAGGAGAAATAAATCAGAATACGCGAAAATATCTGAGTGTTCTGCATAATAATGTACTTAGTTTGAATGAGTTGATACAAGAAATATTGGATGTAAGAAAAATTGAAGAGGCTGATATTAATCTTAGTGTCTTAAAGAATATTTGTTTATCTGAGATTTTTGATAAATTATTAACTTCTTTTTCTGTATTGGCTGGTCAAAATAGTATTGAATTTATTACTTCTGTACCCGATAATTTATATTGGAACACAGATAGTAAAGGATTTAGAAAGATAATTTCTAATTTACTGTCTAATGCATTGAAATACACTCCGGTTGGTGGGTATGTTAAATTAACGGTCACTGTTGAAAATAATATTCTGAAAATTGTGGTTCGCAATTCAGGAAAAGGCATAGAACCCAGCAAACTGTCTTCTATTTTTGATCGGAATTGTATTTTGGAGGAGACCGATGTAAATGCTAATAATCAAATGACAGCCAGAAATGGGCTGGGATTATATATTTGTTACAGTATTGTGAAAATGCTGAAAGGAGAGATAACGGTAAATAGTGTGGTCAACGAGTATACAGAGTTTGTTATTACTTTGCCTAACCAGGTTCAAAATGAGATACCGAATACCAATGAACAGCCGATTGTGAAGGTATCAGTTAATTTGGTTGAGGAGGACAATACGGAGAAAGTATCAAAAATAGATATTAATAGTGTTGTGGAAGCTTCGGTTCCACATGTTTTAATTGTTGATGATAATAAAGATATTGTAGAATTAGTAGCAGATTTATTGTCTCCATATTGTCAAACATTGAAAGCCTTTAGTGTAAAAGAGGCTTTGGGGCTTTTGAAGAAGCAAACTCCATCTCTTGTAATTACAGATATAATGATGCCTGAAATTGACGGATTCTCTTTTATCCGGATGTTGCGTGAAGATAAATACTGTAAACGTCTTCCAATAATTGCTCTTTCTGCTAAAACAGATAATTTGGATCAGGTAAAAGGATATGAGTTGGGTGTTGATGCCTATATAACTAAACCTTTCTCATCCGATGTCTTGATTTCTGTAGTATGTCGTTTTCTGACCAATAAAGTGGAAATGAAAAATTATTATGATTCTGTAGATAGCTCTTTTGAATATATACATGGAAAACTTTTACATCAAAAAGATAAGAAGTTTATTGAAGATGTATTAGATATTATAAAGGAGAATATATCTAATTCGGAACTTGGTCCGGAATTAATTGCAAATCAGATGAAGACTTCGACTCGGAATTTATATCGTCAAATGAAAAAGATCATAGAAATTTCCCCTACAGAGCTGGTTAAAGATTATAAACTTTCTTATGCTGCGAAGTTACTTATTACTACAAATTTATCAGTGAAAGAGATTATTTATAAGATAGGTATTACTAACAAATCTTACTTTTATAACGAATTCTTTAAAAAATATCAACTTTCTCCGAAACAATATAAAGGGATGAAGGCAGAAAGTGAAGAATAATTTTTCATTGTATCTAATGTTGACAGTGTTGAGATTTTGGCTAATTTTCTTCAATAATTGAGTAGAAATTAAATTTATTAGTATATGCAGTTGTATGTCGAATATTTAGGTAGAGTTTTTCCATTTCTATTTGATAAAACATCCGGGTGTGATATGTACTGGATTTAGTGGTTCTTCTTCAACTAAATTAAAGAAGAACCGAATAAGTTTACACTTCTGTTTGTTAGTCCTATTGTAGTTGTCCTATTTGGAGGATATCCAAATATAGTACTAATTATTCTATTTATTCCAATGTTATAGAACTGATTTTTGTTATATTCTCATTTGTCAAGAAATATCCTCGGTCGGGGCCGTACGGCAAAGGGCGGGACCACCCGTCCCGATGAGCACAACCTGAGTCGGGGTACTTTCATACCTTCTCCTCCTTTATAATTTCCATTGGTGTGCGCATTTTCAAAGCTTGGTGTGGTTGGATATTATTATATGTGTGCACAGCCTGTTTAATGCGTTCTTCCACCTGATTAAAATCTCCTTCCCGTAGTCAAAGAGCCATCCGTTCTTAATAGTATTATTCACCCGTTCGGTCAATGCATTATGCAGAGGATCACCACACTGTGTCATGCTTATGTTTATATGTTGTGCTTTTAACGTATCAACATATTGGTTTGAACAGTATTGAACTTCAGGTCTGAATGATATAATCAACCCACTGATATTTATTCCGTTCTCTCTGTAAAATAGAAAAGCTGACTCCAAAGCTTTCATCGGGCCTTCCATTGTCAATGAAGGACAGAACGAATAACCTACTATTATACTTCCGCTTGTGCTTGCAACAAACTTAGGTGTCGTGTTTAGCAAATTAGGATATATATAATTCCCATAATAATTATGATTGGAGTTCCTCGTTTTGGGACGCACGCGTCTCTTCCGTTGGACCAGACCATTAGATCGGAATATCTCATAGCACTGGTCACGTCCTATCACCATTTTTTCCTTAAAGTAACGAACACAGCATGCATATAGCTCACACATACCCGCTTGGGGCATTAAAGTTCTTAATTCTTTGCAATACAGAACAATGCTTGTCTTCAAAACATTAGCTTCACACTGTCTGTCCACATGTTTATAGTAACCTTGTCTGGTTATGCCGAAGTAACCACAGAGTCTGTTCAGACCACCGTATTTACGGTTGACTGAGCCCCTCTGTGACAAGGTGTCGATTACTTGGCATCTGAGTTTTTTCGCACGGGTATATGATAGGTCTACTCTGTCAGATCAATAAGCACCTCGCAGGCTTTATGAAGCATCTTTGTCGTATCCAAATCCCGTTGAAGTTGACGGTTAGACTTGTGTAACGCTTCATTTTCCGCAGGAAGCTGAGCGATAAGGGCGGCTGAGTCTTCGTCTATCAGCTGTGGATCAATGATGGATTTTTGCATCTTAGGGTCTTCTATCTCGTACATTTTCATCCAGCGGGACAATGTACCTAAACTTAATCCATTACATCGTTCAAATGTTTTGCGACGGTCGGAACTGGAAAGATACTCGCGAATATAAGACTTACTTTCCAATTCTGTAAACTTTCTGTGAGGTTTTCTTTTAATTAACATACTTTTTTTGATTTATAAAGTGTCAACTTATTCAGTACACTTATAGTTTTTGTGCAGTGATAATATACTTAATATGTATGGAAAAGTGTTGTTCTTTGTATGGTATAAATGTAGCTTACTATCGTATTCTAAATTGTTTGAATACAAAACAATGCTTGTAACAAGATTGGTAAGAAGCTATTTGTTCAGATATATCCCATTGCCTTTTGTGTCCCTTTATTTTTTTATTTTCTATCTATATACTGATGGCTTTTGAATATTGTTGTTGCTTTCGATGTAGAAATAACCATCTCCTTATCTATTTCTTTCAGAAGTTACTAAAGTTTTATATAATATAGATGATTGGGTACATGGTGTGAAGAATGTAACAGAAGTACTGGGGACGTGAATGAACTAAAAAGGGACATAAATGTACACTTGTTTATTAATAGTTTTTTCGTATATTGTTTATTTGTTTGCACTTCGATAACTTTGCAATAAAATATTAATCGTTATTTTAAAATTTAATTATTATGAAAACAAAGTTACTATGTGCAAAGACAGCAATGTTTGCTCTGGCTTGTTTTTCTTCTATTGGTGTTTGGGGCCAAATTAAGATTACAGATGAAAATGGTTTAAAGGCTATTGCTGAGAATTTGAATGGTGATTATGTTCTTGAGAACAATATTACTTTATCAAAAGAATGGGAACCTATTGGAACAAACGATTCTCCATTTACGGGTACGATTGATGGTAAGGGGTTTACAATTTATGGATTAAAGATCAATCGTCCGGAACAAAATTCAGTTGGTTTTATTGGTACTGCTAAAATAGAGGATGTATCTTCTACAAAGGTAACAGTGAAAAATTTGCGTTTAGTAGGTGTGGAAATTTTTGGGCATCAAGATGTAGGTGCTGTTATTGGTAATTCATATGGTGCTAAAGTGAGTGAATGCTATACATCTGGGCTTGTTTATGGTTGGGATCACACTGGTGGTATTATTGGGGGGACTAAAAAGGTTGATGATGACGATAATATTATGACACAGGTTTCGAATTGTTATTCCAATGCAGCTGTGGTTAGTTCCAGTTATCAAGCGGGTGGTATTATCGGTGCAAGTATAAATTCAGTAGTCGATCGTTGTTATTTTAGTGGTGTTGCTGTGTGTCCCGAAGGACGTTCTGGAGGTATTGTAGCTCTTAATGACGGTAATAGTTTGACTATTACTAATTGTGTAACATTATCTTCTTATATAAAGGCTGGTAGTGGAGATGCTGGTGGTGCAAATGCTATTTTAGGTGCGGATAATCCCGCGGAAGACAGTAATGCTGTTAGTACAATCAGTAATAGTTATTCATGGAGCGGTTTGAAATTGTATGAAAATAATGTAGAAATAGCACGTTCTAACAATGCAAATGATTCTTATGATGGAGGATATCTTGATTTGGATGAATTGAAAACTGCACAATTTTGGCTTGGTGACGTTAACTTTGATGCTGGTATATGGACAATGGTAGAAAATACATATCCATCATTATCTAATGTTCAGGTTCCATTAGAGAATTATATCTACATACCTTCTTTCCCGGAGAGATGTTTGCCTGGTAAAACTTTTAATGCAGAAGCCATACCAGCTTCTGGTAGAACTATTACTTATACCAGCTCTAATCCCGAAATTGCCACAATCGATAGTAAGGGTAAAGTTTCTTTCTTGAAAGATGGTAAAACTACTTTGACTTTTGTAGACCAGGGTGATAATTATGTAAAAGGTTGCACAAAAACTTATGAGTTAGAGGTGAAAGGTGTTGCTTACACCATTATGGATGAGGAAGACTTGAGATGTGTTAAGTATGATTTGGCAGGTGATTTTAAGTTAGGTGCTGATATTTATTTGACAAAAGATTGGGAATTGATGGATGTTTTTACCGGTACATTAGATGGTCAGGGATATACAATCCATAATTTACGTTATATAAACGAAGAACAGGGGCGTGTAGGTCTGTTTGGTGAGGCAACGGGAGCTACTATAAAAAGAGTAGGTATTGCAGGTGCTTATCTTAATGGTAATGAAGATGTAGGTGCTATTGTTGGTTATGCAAATGGCTGTAATATCTCAGAATGTTTTGTAGATCAGGCTTCCTATATTGCAGGTCGTGACCATATTGGTTCAATTGTAGGTAAGGTAGAGAAAATGGAGGTAGAAGAAGAAGGTTCTGCTGAAAAAGTAATAACCGGAACTACGGTAAGTGACTGTTACTCTATGGCTAAAGTTTATTCGAGAGAATATCAGGCTGGTGGCGTTGTAGGAGTTGTGAATTACGGTACGGTAGAAAGATGTTATTTCTCAGGAAATATTCGGGCAACGAAAGGACGTGCCGGTGGTATTTTCTCTTTGGTTGATGCGGATGGTAAAGTATTTGTAGAGAATAATGTTTGTCTTGCCAGTGGTATTTATTGTAGTGAAGCTACATATTGTATTGGTGAGAACGGTCGTACATCAACTGCTACATTAACCAATAATTATGTTGATCACTATGCTTCTTATAAAGGAACGGATTTGTCATCTTCTGCTCCTTCCGATGTTTATGATAACGCTAGTAATAATGGTGAAAAATTAGAATCTGACGAAGTACTTTCTTCTGAATGGTACAAGGAGACGTTAGGCTGGGACTTTGATAATATATGGACCTTTATTGAAGGTGGTGAAGGTAATATGTATCCGATATTGAAATGTCAACAGTCCAAAGTTTTGACTCCTGTTATTTATGGTATACCTGAGCCGGCATTTTTAATTCAATTGGCTGACGGGAGTTCTTCTGAAAGTTTGAATTTAGAGAGAATTAAATCTACGTGTGGGCAGAAGTTGATTTTTAAAATTACAAAAGGTGAGGAATATATTTATATTGACGGTACTATCGTAGATTTTAGTGGTGCGAAAGAGGTTGACGGTGAAACGGTAGCTACTATATCTATAGCTCCAGAGGTTGAAATTACGGGTTTGAAACCGTTTGAAACTACTGCTTTTGATATTAATATGGTTGGGCAATCTCATGTTTTTCCTATTAACAATGTTGCAGATTTACTTGATGTCAACAATAAGTTGTTCGCAAGTTTTTGTTTGATGAATGATATTGATATGACAGGAGTTGAATTCGAAGGTTTCGGTTCTTTAGAATCGCCTTTCACCGGTAGCTTTGACGGTAATGGACATACTATTAAAAATCCGGTGGTTATTACCAATGATGATAATACTAAAGGATTCTTTAATGCAACTAAGGGGGCTAAAATAAAGAATTTGGGGATTTCTAATTTCTCTTTCAGTGGTTCTCAAGCCAATGGTAATAAGAGTACGGATTTAGGTGGTTTTGCCGGTTCTGCTAAAGAAACAACTTTTGATCAGTGTTATTTGACTGGTAAAGTTGTGGGGCGTGACCATGTCGGTGGGTTTGTTGGTGGTAATTGTAGTAATGTTACTATTACTAATTCATTTGTAAATGCAGAAGTTTTTGCTTATAGCCAAGCCGGAGGTTTCTTTGGTGTTGCTGCAGGTAATGTAACAATGAAAAATTGTTATTTTGCCGGTAGTGTGAAATTGAATCCTTCTCACAGTTATGGCTGGGTTGGTGGATTTGTCGGTTTGGTTGACGCCGATTGTACAGTTACAATTGAAGATTGTGTTTCAATTGGTAATCTGCAGGGAAGTGTTGCATCAGGCTCATTTATTGGCGCCAATGGAGGCGATCAGAAGAATAACCCGCGTGGTATAATAAACTTTACAGGAAATGTATTTAATTTTGATGCTGAAAGATTCTTGATGGATGGTAAAATATCTGAGAACGATTGGGAAAGTCAAGGTTATGTTACTAAAGAAGGTGGTGTGGTAGAAAGTCCGATAGAGCATTACGCTACTCCTGTGGAGGATAATGAATTCTTGACACAAATTCCTTATAATGATGCAAAATTCGATTTTGAAAATATCTGGACGATTGACGAAGAAGTAAGTTATCCTACATTAAAGAATGTAGCATATATTCCTGCTCCCCCCGTTGGTATTGAACAAGTTGTCGATCAGAATGAGAATACATATATTGTGTATACTTCAGATAATGCTATTTTTGTTTCTGGTATGAAAAATACTGCTAAGATAGCTCTATATAATATTAACGGACAATTAGTTTCCAATGTTATTACTTCAGGAGAAAATATAGAACTCCCAATCATGGGAAAAGGATTCTATATTGTTCGTATTGTGGAAGATGAAATGACTACGACTGTAAAAGTTGTTGTTAAATAATGAACTGGTAATTTTTATATTGCAAGAAGTATGGCGGCAGAAGAATACTGCCGCCATAAACTTTCGCATTTTAAAAAAACTTTGTTGACTAAAGTTGAAAAACATGATACTCCTCTTTTGTATAGATTGTTAGTACTTCTCAGTTTTCAATAATAAGATAAATTGATCTCATTTAGGAAAAATAAACTTCAAATAGATTTAGTAAAAAACTTATGAATTCAAATGGATTTATTGCATTAGGAAGAGGAATTATGTGCCTTTTCTTATTAACTGTCTCACTGATGGTGCAGGCGGCAAATCCTGTAAAAGTAACCGGGCGTGTGACGGATACAACAGGTGAACTAATGATTGGCGTAACCATTCAGGAAAAGGGTACCTCTAATGGAACTATCACAGATATGAATGGTACATATAATCTTACACTAACAACAAAAGATCCGATATTGGTGGTCAGTTATATTGGTTATCAAACTCAGGAAAAGAAAGTAAATGGAACGGTACTCGATATTACTTTGCAAGATGATGTAACAACGTTGGACGAGGTGCAAGTTGTTGGCTACGGTACCATGCGTAAAGTCTCAGTTGTAGGTGCTCAATCGACTTTAAAAATGGAACATATTAAGGCACCAGTAGCAAATATGAGTTCTATTTTAGCCGGTCGTATTTCTGGTTTGGTTGCTGTACAACGTACGGGTGTTCCTGGTCAGGATGATTCCGATATTTGGATTCGTGGTATCTCTTCCATGACGAATACAAATAAAGGGCCATTGATATTAGTGGATGGCATTGAACGTGATTTCAAACAGTTGGATCCGGAAGATATTGAATCGGTTACAGTTTTGAAAGATGCGGCTTCTACAGCTGTTTATGGAGTACGTGGTGGTAATGGTGTTATTCTTATTACGACTAAACCAGGAATAGTAAGTGAGCCTAAATTTTCAGTTGATTATTATGAAGGTTTTACTCGTTTGACACGCATTCCGGATTTGGTAGACGGTTATGAATATATGGATGCAGTAAATGAAGCCTATAATAATACATATGGTGCTCCTTATTATTCACAACAGTATATTGAAAATACTAAAATGGCAAATGGTTTGATTCCTAATACAAGCAATGATCGTACTGTTAATAAATATCTTTATCCGAATGTCGATTGGATGAAAGAACTTTATAAGAATTTCGGACGTAATCGTCGTGCAAACTTGAATGTTCGTGGTGGAGCTCCTAATGCTTCTTATTATATTTCACTTTCTTATTATGATGAATCCGGTTTGACAAAAACGGATCCTAAACAGCCATACAGTACAGAAATTTCTTATAACCGTTACAACTTTTTAACTAATATCAATTTAAAAGCTACTAAAAAAACAACAATGGATGTTGGCGTGAATGGTTGGTTTTCAAGTGGGAATTATCCTGCCGTTGATTTAAATGATATTTTCTCGAAAGCGATGATGATTAATCCGGTAATTTATCCGGTAGAGTATCCAGATGGGAGTAATCCAGGTTTTAGTCAGTATCAACGTGAATTTGATAGTCCCTATGTGACATTAACCCGCAGAGGTTACAAAACAGAATATAAGACACAGATTAATTCTAATCTGAAAGTAACACAGGATCTTGATTTCTGGGATTGGAGTAAGGGTTTTACGGCTCACGCACTGATTGCATTCGACGTTCGGGCGAATCAGCAATTAAATTATAAGGTTGATGACAGTACCTGGAAGCCAGCTGGAAGAAAAAATGGTGATGTTTGGGTAGATGACGGTAATCTCTTTGATGAAGCAGGTAATTTAATTTTGCAAGAAGAGTATAAAGGTAATTCAACTGTTAATTTTGAAAGAGACAAACAAGTTTATCGTACATTTTATGCAGAGGCCGCTTTAAATTATAAGAGATTATTTGGCGGTGTACATAATGTAAGCGGACTTTTGTTATTTAATATGCGGGACTATCGCGATGCAAATGGAGATAATTTGATAAATTCATTACCTTATAAACAAATGAGTCTTTCTTCCCGTGTCACTTATTCATATAATGATCGCTATTTTATAGAGGGTAACGTTGGATATACCGGTTCTGAAAACTTCTCTCCTGGACATCGTTTTGGAGTTTTCCCTGCTATGGCTGTTGGTTGGGTACCTTCAAATGAGAAATTCTGGGCATCTGTTGCTCCGTATATTTCTTTCTTGAAATTTCGTTATTCACATGGATTGGTCGGTAGTGATAGTTTAGGCGATACCCGTTTTGGTTTTGAAACTGAAATAACAAGTAAAAATGGATATAGTAATTCTTGGGCACAAGGTGGTATTGGCATTAATAAATATGGTTACCAAGCTCGTTGGTGTACTATTTTGAAACAGGATTTAGGTATTGAAATCAACTTCTTGAATAATGACTTAGCTTTTGTTTTTGATCTGTTTAAAGAGCACCGTGATAAGATTTTTGTATCGCGTAATAATTTGCCGCTCTATGCCGGTTTTGCCGTAAGTGCTTCCGGTAATGTTGGTATAGTGGAGAATAAAGGATTTGAAGCTTCATTTGAATATAATCATCAATTTGGTAAAGACTGGACGGTTTCTCTTCGTGGAAACTTTACAATGAATGAAGATGAAATTATTGAAAATGCAGAGCCTGCTCCAGCTTATCCATGGTTGGAGAAAAGAGGTACTAATGTACTTGCGAGATTTGGATATATAGCTGAAGGATTGTATGAAAGCGAGGAAGAAATTAAGGAAAGAAACATCACCCAATTTGGAGAAACTTATCCGGGCCAATTGGTTAAACCAGGTGACATTAAGTATAAGGACTTGAATGGTGACGGTCATATTGATGAATATGATATGTGCAAAATTGGCCGTGGAGATGTTCCTAAATATTATTATGGATTTGGTGGTGATTTTCGTTATAAAAATATTGGTGTTGGTATTTTATTTCAGGGAACTGCCGGAGCTGATCGGGTAATGGAAGGGTCTGGTATACGTCCATTTACCAGTTCTACCGGAGGTGGAACCTTGTATGCTAATATCACCGATCGTTGGAGTAAAGACGATCCTTCTAATGACAATGTATTTTATCCACGATTGGCATGGTCTTCTGCTGATCCTTCAAATATAAATAACTTTCAGACAAGTACATGGTGGCAGAAAGATATGAGTTTCTTACGCTTAAAACAATTTACCGTTTCTTATTATTTTCCTAAAGCGTGGACAAAGAAAAGTTTCTTAAGTGGTGGTCGGTTCTATATAATGGGATCTAATGTTCTTACTTTCAGTAAATTTAAGTTGTGGGATCCTGAGTTGAATACGAATAATGGTATTTCTTATCCTAATGTTTCTTCGTATACGATAGGTGTAGCTATTAACCTTTAAGAGAAATGTATATTTTAATTATTTTTTTATTTAGATTATGAAGAAAATTGTAAAAAGTATATTTATGGCTGCGCTGTCAATGATGGTATGCACATCTTGTGAAAGCTATTTTGACAGTGTTCCTTCCAATGTGGTTTCTTTGGATGCTGTTTTTTCGAATCGAGGACTGGCATTACAGTGGCTTTCCAACACATACTCTTATTTGCCGGATGAAACTAGTCAGAATTATACGGGCGGTGATGACGAAACAAAAGGAATTTGGACACCTGCTTGCTTGGAAGCAAAGTTACCATGGGATCAATGTAATTCTAATCATATTAATTTAGGTACTTTATACCCTTCTACCGGCTATGTGGAGAATATGTGGAAATCTTATTATAAAGGTATTCAAAAAGCAAATATTTATATGGCCAATATTGATCGTTGTACGGCAATGGAAGAATACGAACGCTTGTGGTCTAAAGCTGAGGCACGTGCTTTACGTAGCATTTATTACTATAATTTGTTTAAGCTATATGGTCCGTTTGTCATTATTGGAGATGAAGTATTTGATGTTGAAGGAGATGTGGAGGCGATGATGCGTGAACGTAGTTCGGTAGATGAATGTGTAGATTATATGGTAGGTGAGTTCGACGCAATTCTATCTGAAGGTAGGTTAAAGTCCCACTTTGGGGAAGACGGGGCTATGAATCCGCAATTTGCTGGTAATATTACCAAAGAAGCGGTAGAAGCAATCCGTTCGGAGCTTTTATTGTATGCCGCCAGTCCATTATTTAATGGCGATTCTTACTATAAGAATTTGACAAATGTTGATGGAAAGCATCTTTTTCCACAAACTTATAGTAGAGAAAAATGGGAAAAAGCTAAGACCGCTGCTGAGAATTTTATGAAAAACAATCCAGGTTTTCAATTATTGTATTTGGACAAAAAAGGGGCGGCGACGTCAGACGTAGCTTCTTCATGTCCATATACATCTGTAACTCAAGCTTCATTGGGGCGGACGGAGAATACGGAAATGATTTTTTTTAGGACAGGAGGCGAGTGGAACATTTATTATACAATGACCCCTAAGCACAGTGGAATAACGAATGCTCAATCTGGCGGTGGAGCTTTGGCTGCACCTTTGCAGATGATAGATTTGTTTTTTACGGAAAACGGGCTCAGTATAGAAAAAGATCCTGAGTATTTTACTTACACAGATGATGATTTAACGGCAGCGGGTGCTGCTGCTAAAATGACGAGTCAGACCGTTCATCAGAATCCGTTTTCTAAGGTTGTTTATTTCAGACCGGATTCAAAACATAAAATCATGAAGCAGTTCTATAATCGTGAACCTCGTTTTTATGCTGCATTTACATTCCAGAATCGTAGATGGGATTTAGATGATAAGCTGGTTTATTATACGGATTTCTCTTTAAATGGAAACTCCGGACAGGCGAAGAATGGACATGATTATCCAAGGTCTGGTGTATTGGTACGTAAAAAAAGGACAAATGTTTCAGGAGTGAATTATTATGTTTATATCCGTCTTTCTGAGATTTATTTGAATTATGCCGAAGCGTGTTGTGAATTGGACGATATAGGTACGGCTATAAACTATGTGAATAAGATTCGTTTGAGAGCCGGTATCCCGGAATATAAAGGTTTGTTGGCTGAAGACTTAACTCCGACAGATAAACGTGGGTTTGAACGAATTACCTTGGATTCATATGATAAGGAATTTGTGAAAAAAGTGATTTATCGTGAACGTCTTCTTGAGTTGTCCTATGAAAATCATCATTATTTTGACGTACGTCGTTGGGGGGTAGCCGATATGGCAACCGGTGATGGCTGGATTTATCCGTCATGGCATAATGGTGGTGAAGGAGGTGACATGGTCGGATTTGATGTTACTGTAGATATGGCCTCAGACGATGCAAAAGATCCATTACTTTTCTATAAACGTAAGGTTTGGGAAACACGTGTTTATTCAAAACGTATGAGCCTCTTTCCTATTCCTCAAACGGAGATTAATAGAAATGCTCGGATTGTACAGAATACCGGATGGGAAACTGAAATGTAATCGAATGTTCTTTCAATTAAGTATTGTGTTGGATTCTTTGATCTAAAATATTGATCGTTTAGTTTTTCACTTGGAGAGTGTGTTGTAAAATCAATTTGTTTCTTGTGGCTTGATAGCACATGGTGCTGGATTTACAGCACATTCTCTTCTTGTTTTAAAATACATAGTTTAAGTTAAGAAATGAAGAAGAGGTATATTGTAATTATATTGTTTTTGGGTATTTTTTATTCAGTGTCGGCAGCTTTGAGAAAGCAGCCGGTGGAGTACGTCAACCCTTTAGTAGGTACTGATTCCAAATTTGAATTGTCAAATGGAAATACCTATCCGGCTATTGCTATGCCTTGGGGGATGAATTTTTGGACTCCTCAAACAGGAAGGATGGGAGAAGGATGGACGTATACGTATTCGTCCGACAAAATTCGTGGATTTAAGCAGACACACCAACCGAGCCCATGGATTAATGATTATGGACAATTTTCTTTGATGCCGATTACTGGGAAGCCTGTTTTTGATCAAGATGCAAGGGCAAGCTGGTTCAATCATAAATCAGAGATTTCCAAACCTTATTACTACCGTGCATATTTGTCCGATTATGATGTTGTGACCGAAATTGTACCGACAGAACGAGCTGCCATGTTCCGGTTTACTTTCCCTGAGAGTGAAAGCTCATATGTTGTGATCGATGCGTTTGATAATGGATCGTATGTAAAAGTAATACCGGCAGAGAATAAGATCATCGGATATACAACGAGAAATAGCGGTGGTGTTCCTGATAACTTTAGGAATTATTTTGTTATCGTTTTTGACAAGCCTTTTTCTTATAAGGCGGTAGTGGGAGGTAATGAGATTCGTAAAAATGAATTAGAGGTAAAAGAAAACCATGCCGGTGCGATTATTGGATTTGCCACAAAAAATGGAGAAACGGTAAAGGTACGTGTGGCTTCCTCATTTATTAGTTTTGATCAAGCTGAATTAAATCTGCAAGAGTTAGGAAACCTTTCATTCGAGCAGTTGCAAGCAAAAGGGAAGAAACGCTGGAATGAGGTATTAAGTAAAGTAGAAATAGAATCAGATAATGAAGATCGTTTATGTACATTCTATTCATGTTTGTACCGTTCAGTGTTGTTTCCTCGCATGTTTCATGAAATTGACGCAAAAGGGAATGTAGTGCACTATAGTCCGCATAATGGAAAAATTCTTCCTGGGTATATGTTTACTGATACTGGTTTTTGGGATACATTTCGTTGTTTACTTCCATTTATCAATCTTGTTTATCCTTCTGTAGGAGCACAAATGCAGGAAGGTTTTCTAAATTCTTATTTGGAAAGCGGTTTTTTCCCCGAATGGGCCAGTCCGGGACATCGGGATTGTATGGTCGGCAATAATTCTGCATCAGTAGTAGCAGATGCCTGTATGAAAAATATAATAAAGAAAGAACCGGAAAAAATGTATGAAGGTTTATTGTATGGAGCTAACCATTCACATCCATCGGTAAAATCCTCAGGACGTTTAGGGTATAAGGAATACAATGAATTGGGGTATGTTCCTTACCATATCAATCAGAGTGCTGCCCGTACATTGGAATATGCTTATAATGATTGGTGTATTTATCAGATGGGGAAAAAATTGAATCGCCCTTCGGAGGAGTTGGAAGTATATAAAAAACGCAGCTTAAATTACAAGAATTTGTTTAATAAACCTTTTAATTTAATGAGTGGTCGTGAGGCTAATGGTCATTTTCAGCCCAATTTTGAGCCGGTGAAGTGGTGGGATGCTTTTACAGAAGGTAATAGTTGGCATTATTCATGGTCTGTATTTCATGATGTTCAAGGACTAATTGATTTGATGGGAGGAGAGAAGGCATTTGTGAATATGCTTGATTCCGTATTTATTATGCCACCTACATTCGGTGCTAATTCAGATACACGTGGAAGTCTTGTACATGAGATGCGCGAAATGCAAGTGATTGATATGGGACAATACGCACATGGTAATCAACCTATTCAGCACATGATTTATTTATATAATTATGCTGGCGAGCCGTGGAAAACTCAATATTGGATCAGAGAGGTACTGACTCGTTTGTATACACCGGCTCCTGATGGATATTGCGGTGATGAAGACAATGGTCAGACATCGGCATGGTATGTTTTTTCTGCTTTAGGGTTCTATTCTGTTTGTCCGGGATCGGATCAATATGTTTTAGGTGCACCTTTGTTTAAAAAGGCGGTTATCCATTTGGAGAATGGAAAGAAAATTCAAATTTCTGCTCCGGAGAATAGTGATAAAAGTCGTTTTGTACAAGAAGTCAAATATAATGGTAAAAATTACAGTAAAAATTTCTTGGTTCATTCTTCGCTGCTCAATGGTGCCGACATCCAGTTTCGTATGGGGGATAAACCTAATAAAAAACGTGGGATCAATAAAGCCGATTATCCCTATTCACTGTCAAATGAAAAATAATTAATGTTATGAAGAAGATTCTATTATCAGCTTCTTTTCTTCTGATCACAGGATATATGTTCGCCACGGATTTAATTTCCGGGCAAACATATAGGCTTTCTTTGGGAGAAAAAGTCTTATCTGTAAAAGATGGTTCTCTGGCCAATAATTCGGATGTAGTCAGTTGGACGGAAACGAATGTGAATGCTCAGCGATGGGTACTTGTGTCCGGAGAAGGGAAAGGTTATCAATGGATGAATGCATATACTGGTCAATACCTTGCTTGTAGAGGAAATGTTATTTCCGGAGCGCAGATTTGTCAAATGATTTCTGGGGAGTCGGCTGCTACTTGGGAGATTGTGCCAGTTAAAAATCAGGCTGATTTATATTATATAACTCAGTCTGGGCTTTTTTTGGAAGTTGCTGATGTGGATTCAGATGGAGAAAGTGTGCGATTGAGTACCAAGAAAAGTGGGACATTGGCTGAACGTCAGATGTGGAAACTTGAAGTGGTAGAAGCACAGCCGAATTATTTGACAGAAGCAACCCGGGATGCAATGATGGAAGGATGGAAAAAAAACTACTATAATGACAGTCAGGGGCGCTTGGGTGAAGGTGGTTTTTGGGGAGATGCCGAGATGTTTGAGGTGGTTTTGGACGCTTATGAAGTTACAGGAGATATTCAATATAAAACAATGTTCGATAAGCTACATGCTGATTTTATTGCGCGTCAGGGGAATAATTGGGAGTCCAACGACTTTAATGATGATATTGCCTGGATTGTTATAGCCAGTGTACGAGGATATTTAATGACCGGGAAACAAAGTTATTTAGATGTGGCAAAATCTAATTTTGATATGATGTACGAACGGGCAGCCGTACTTCCGCATGATATGCTTATTTGGAATGCAAGTGAGAATCCTTATGGAACCAACTCTTGCATAAACGGTCCGGCTGGAGTTGCTGCTTGTTATTTGGCAATAGCTACAGGAGATGAGAGCTATTATGAAAAGGCACGGAAAACATATGCTGCACAACGTGAATATTTATATAAACCCTCTACAGGACAGGTGTATGATAGTTTTACTTGGCAGAAAGGAGTACCTTCAAATTATAATACTTGGGCATCAACGTATAATCAAGGTACTTTTTTAGGGACTGCCGTTATGCTGTATAATCATTATGGAGACGAACAGTATAAAGAGGATGCCCAAATGATAATGAAGTATACCCGTGAACAGATGTGTAATGAATTTGGTGTTATAAAAGTTTGTCAGGGAGTTGTTGATGATCAGGGAAAATTAGTCGGTGATTTACCAGGATTCAAAGGAATTCTTATGCGCTATGTACGTCGTTTCATGGTTGATCTGTATCAACCGGATTGTGCAGAATGGATGGCGATAAATGCTTTTCAGGCATATAACAACCGAAACTCTGACGGAGTATCCTGTACAGCTTGGCTGACAAAGACTGTGGAAGAGTATACGACCTATGTTCCTTTTACCAATTATAATAAAGATCCATTCGGTCCTTCTACAGCTGTTTCTGCTGCTTTCAACTCATATATAGGTGATAAAACAGTTCGCAAAGATGCTTTTAGAGGAATAGAAGCAGAGAATTTTGATTATTTGAAAGGCATTTATACGTTGTCGGTAGATGGTGTCGATTCTCCGGTAATGGGAGGGGATAATATGGCTGCGGCTGCGTATACGGGATATCATAATGTTGATTTCGGACCTTATTATGCCAAGAGCCTTGAATTTAGGGTTTTACCTCAAAGACCGAATAGTAAAATCGAAGTTTATTTGGATAGTCCGGATGGCGAATTGTTGGGTACGGTTACCTTACCTAATGAGCAGGAGTGGCAGACTGTTGCGTTGGAATTGTTGAAGCCTTTGGATGGGATGCGTAATATTTATTTGAAATATACCAGAGGAACGGGTGCAGCTAAATTGCAGCTCGATAATTTCCAATTTAAGCAAGAAGGATATACTTCGCAAGATATTACTGATAATGGAGGTACGCTTACCACCTCAGTAGAAGTTAGTACCAAGTTACCGGGTGTTGGTGCTGTAATTGATAATCAAGTAACTACTGCACTTGTCGGTACAGTTTCCGGAGATGCTTGGATTCAGTATCAGTCGCCTTATCCGGTGGTTCTGAAGGGGTATCTGTTGGTAGCAGCAGAAGGAACACAAGAAGGAGACCCCAAATCTTGGAAATTGCAAGCTTCCGAGGATGGGAAAAGGTGGATTGATGTGGATACTCAAAATAATCAGACGTTTGAGACACGCTATCAGAAAAAACAATATGATACTTCTGTAGTGGAGGCTTATACGTATTTCCGTTTATTTGTTTCAGATAGGCAAGGTAATGGTGATCGTTTTCAATTGGCAGAATGGCAACTGTTTGGTACGGCTTTAGCTGATAATTGTATTACTACAGATGGGGGTATGATTTCTGCACAGTATTCCGATGGCATTGAGAAACTGATTGATAAGGATGTGATTTCTACATATCGGACAAACGCTTCAGATTTCTGGGTCGAATATGAGGCAGAAGCTGCCTATACTCCTTTATTTTATAGTATCACTACTGCAGATACTCCGGAGAGTGACCCTAAGTCATGGATTCTATATGCTTCTAAAGATGGTAACACATGGATCAAAATGGATCAGAGAACCGGACAGTTGTTCCCTTATAGAGGAGCTACTTATACATATTCGTTCACCACCTCTCCTTCTACAATAGATTCTGAATATACTTATTTCAAGCTACATGTCACAGAAAATAATGGGGCATCTGATACCCGTTTAGCTGAATGGCAGTTGACGGGGAGATATGTGTCTCAGACCTTTTATAATGACATTACTGCAAATGGTGGCGAACTGACTTCTTCATTGAATGAGGCCATCAACTCGGAGACATTGAAAAGACTGACGGATAATGATGGGAATACGTTTTATACGTTTGGTGGTGATGTTGCACCGTGGATCGAATATAAATCGTCTATAGAAGTTAAATTGAAAAGTTTTTCAATCGTATCTGCTGATGAACCGGATAAAGATCCCGTCATGATTAAAGTTGAATACAAAAATGAAGGAGATGCTCGGTTCAAGAGAGCATTCAGAGGGGAAGTGGCATTTACGAAAAGGAATGAACGTGTTTATGTCTCTTGTCCTCGTGTGGTTTCCGGGCAATGTTTTCGTTTGACGATTGAGACTGTCTCCGGTGAAGGTAATGAGGCTAAAATAGCCGAATTTGAATTGTATGGTAATGGAATTCTTGCTGACGATTTAACTTCGGTAGCTACGATAACGCCTCAATATGAGAGTGAAAACCCAGAAGAGACAGCTGATAAGTTGATTGATAAAGATGTGGATTCCAAATATTGTGGTCCGTTCTCTTCTCTGTCTGCGTGGATTTGTTGTGAAGTACCAGAGCCTGTAAAAGTGAGTATGTATAGTTTGACTTCCGGAAATGATAATGAAGGACGTGATCCGAGAAGTTGGGTTTTAGAAGCTTCAAATGATGGGGTGGACTGGGTGACTATCGATTCTCGTTCGAACCAGTCGTTCAGCGATCGTCAGATTACTCAATACTACACTTGCAACCAAGAAGGACAGTCCTATTCTGATTTTCGTTTGCGAGTGACAGAGAATCATGGAGAGGGTATGCTGCAGTTGTCTGAGTGGCAATTGTTTGTAGATTTGAGCGTGGGCATTGAATCCGAAACAGCTATTGAGGCTTTTGTAGATATTCGCATAATAAATAATAGATTATATATAGATGTGCCCGAAACCGCACAAGTGCAAGTCTGTGATCTTACCGGAATGTTAATACATGATGAGAAAATACAATCAGGTGTGTCTTATATCCCGATGGCAAATCTGAATGGGGGTATGTACATTGTACGGATACAACTCTCTAACCGGACTATTTCCCGGAAATTTATAAAATAAAATTACGGCATTCTATTATGTTAATCATAGTTGTAAATCAAATATCATGAAAAAACATTTTATGGGTATGGTGATGGGAGTAATGCTTTTATTTTCTCTTCCCCTTATGGCTCAAACAGGTAAAGAGTGGGACGATGTGACCGTGACCCAAGTAAACAGGGAAGTAGCGCATACGCTTTCTATTCCTTATGGCAGTGAATCGGACATAGAGAATAATTTAATGGAAGCGTCTCCCTATTTCCTGTCATTGAACGGAGTCTGGAAGTTTAAATGGGTTCCGGATCCTTCCCAAAAACCTATTGATTTTTACGTTCCTTCCTATGATGTAAGTGGTTGGGATGACATAGAGGTTCCTTCTGTGTGGCAGATGTACGGGATTCGTCATAATAAGCCTTGGGACAAACCTCTCTATGTCAATACTGGTTATCCTTTTACTTACGATCCTGTAACTTATAGTGTGATGTCCGACCGTCCTTCTGATTGGACTTATAACAACCTTATGAAGAATCCTGTGGGTAGCTATCGCCGTGAGTTTGTTTTACCTTCCGGTTGGAGTGAGAGGACTGTCTATGTTCGTTTCAATGGTGTCGGACATGGATATTATTTGTGGGTTAACGGCCAGTATGTGGGTTATTCGGAAGACTCTTATCTTCCTTCTGAATTTGATATCACCCCTTATCTTCAGTCAGGGAAAAATGTGATTGCTGCACAAGTATATCGTTTTACCAGTGGCTCTTTTTTGGAATGTCAGGACTATTGGCGTTTCACAGGTATCCACCGCGATGTCTTCCTATGGTCAGCACCTAAGACTCAGATTCGCGATTATTTTTTCACAACGGATTTGGATGATACATATATGGATGCAAGGGCACGTGTTGAAATAGATTTGAGCGGTCCTGAATTGTCTCAAGGAAAGTTGGACGTCAGAATTATGGATAAGGGCCAGATTGTGGCGGAGATGATCAAGCCGGTTTCTTCAATCCACAAGTATGTATTATATATGGATGTAACCAACCCGAAAAAGTGGAATGCCGAGACTCCTTATTTGTACGATTTGGTTTTGACGTTGAAGGACGGTACCAAGACAGTCGATATCCGTGGCGGTAAAGTGGGATTCCGCGAAGTCGGTATCCGTAAAGACGGTGCTTTATTGATCAACGGGCAGCGGATGGTATTTCATGGTGTGAACCGGCATGACCATAGTGAGATCAATGGTCGTACGGTCTCCAGGGAAGAAATGGAAAATGATATTCGTCTGATGAAGAGGCTGAATATCAATGCAGTCCGCACTTCCCATTATCCTAATAATCCATATTTTTATGAGTTGTGCGATAAATATGGAATTTATGTATTGGCGGAGGCCAATGTGGAGTGCCATGGTAATATGGGTCTTTCCCATGTGGAACAGTTTAAGAAACCGATGGTCGAACGTTCCGAGAACCATGTGAAATGGTTACGGAATCATGTCTCTATTTTTATGTGGTCCTATGGCAATGAATCCGGAAACGGTACAAATTTCGAATCTGTGGAAAAGGCGATTAAGAGCTTGGATAATACTCGTTTGACTCATTACGAGGGTAATAGTCAGTGGAGTGATGTAACCAGTACGATGTATGCCGATTATGACCATATAAAGAATATAGGTGTAGAGCGGGAGAATCAATATAAGAGTGGTCAGACTCCCCGGCCGCATATTCAGTGTGAAAGTAGTCACGCTATGGGAAATTCTATGGGCAATGTCCGTGATTTGTTTGATTTGTATGAGCATTATCCGGCCTTGACAGGTGAGTTTATCTGGGACTGGAAAGATCAGGGTTTGAAAATGGATGTTCCGGGTAAAATTGGGGAAAGCTATTGGGCCTATGGTGGAGATTTTGGTGACAAACCGAATGACGGTAATTTCTGCACAAACGGGGTTGTTTTTTCAGATTATTCGATTTCTGCGAAATCATATAATACGAAGAAGATTTATCAGCCTGTTGACTTCTCATTAAAGGAAGACAATAAGACTTTTGTCTTGAAAAATAAGTTGGCTTTTAGCTCTATCGATTATTTGAATATTGCTTATTCGGTCTTGGAAGATGGCAAAGTGATTAAAACGGGAACAATCGGTGATATGGCCATTCCTGCCGGTGGAACGATGGAAGTGGTTATCGATGCTCTTCCCGTGGATATAAGGGAGGATGCCGACTATTTTATCCGTTTCAGTGCCACTCAAAAATCAGCTACTTGGTGGGCAGAAGCGGGCTATGAGGTTGCTTCCGAACAGATTCAATTAAGAAATGCCCGGAAATCTCCTTACCGTGTGCCAGAGAAAGGAAATCTGACCGTAGAACGGACAGCGAAGGCCATAACGGTGACGGGTTCCTGTTTTAAAGCAATCTTTTCCGTAACTGAAGGTACCTTGGAAAGTTATGTTTTGAATGGTAAGTCAATCATTTGTGAGCCTCTGAAATTGAATGTATTTCGCGTACCTACTGATAATGATAAGACCCATTCTGCAGATTGGGATAATATGGGTTTGAGAAATTTGAAGGTGAAGGCCGGCACATGGGATGTGAAAGAGTCTGTGTCCAAAAATTTGGTTGATTTGAGCGTTACAAATGTGTATACTGCTACACTCCCTTATTCTTTTACGACCCAGTTTTCCTTTAAAGTAATGGATGACGGTACTATTTTCGTCAGCTCGGTGATCGACCCGGCTATAAAAAATGTCATTCTCCCCAAAATCGGTTATGTATTGGAGATGCCTGAAGGTTTTGAGAACTTTACATGGTTTGGACGTGGTCCATGGGATAGTTATGCGGACCGTAAGGAAGCTTGCTTTGAAGGTGTATACAACAGTACTGTTGCCGAACAATGGACCAGCTATGTTTTACCACAGGAGATGGGCAATAAGGAGGAGGTTCGCTGGATGGGTATTACGGATACTACCGGTACGGGTGCCTTGTTTATCGCTCCGGAGAAGATGTCTGTTTCAGTAGCTCACTGGCGTGCAAGCGATATGTATGTCAATCGTGACAATCGAGTGAAACATCCTTATCAGATGAGTTTCAGAAAGAATACCGTCGTTTGTCTGGATGCCCGGAATCGTGCACTGGGAAATGCCAGTTGTGGACCGGATGTGAGAGAAATGTATGAATTGAAAGCCGAGAATACTATTTTCAATTTTATAATTTCTCCTATAACCGAGAAGAGTAGTAATGACCGGCTCTCGGAGCAGGGCAGAATCTCGAGTCCGGTTTGTTCTCCTGTAAAAATAGAGAAAGATACTAAAGGAAATGTTGTTTTGTCAACAACAACCGAAGGTGCCACTATTTATTATAGTGTAGATGATACGGAATTCCAACAGTACAAAGAACCAGTAAATATGGCTCAGGGTGGAACAATCAGAGCTTATTGCAATCGGGTTGGATATTTTGAGAGTATGTTGACTTCTATGGATATTAATCTTTTTGTTGATAAGTCCTTGTGGAAAATCGTTGGTTGTTCCAGCCAGCAAGGAGGAAGTGAAAAAGTTGAGAATGCGATTGACGGTGATGAATCTACGATCTGGCATACCCAATATGGGAACAGTGAGCCGGCACATCCTCATGAGATTGTGGTAGATATGGGACAGACTTACCGAGTGGATGAGTTCGTCTATCAGGGAAGGAAGGACGGTTCTAACGGCCGTATAAAAGAATATGAAATTTATTTTAGTAATAGTCCGGTTGTATGGGGATCTCCATCTGCTACAGGGCTATTTTCCGATACGCCCGATCCTCAGCATGTAAAGATCATTTCTAATCCATCTGCACGTTATTTTAAATTGATAGCTAAATCCGAAATAAATAATAAGGCGTGGACTGCTGTTGCCGAGCTGGGAATTGAAGCGTCTGCTATTGTTACTCCGATAGGAGAAGCCTGTGATAATTTACTTTCAGACCAAAAATATTATATAAAGGATATTGCTTCCGGATTGTACTTACAGTGGAAACACGATATTGGCAGTAATTATGAAGGAGAATTCTGTATTAATCCTTTAGATCGCAACAATGAAACTTTCGTGTTCACTTTTTCTAAAGTAGACGGTTTTACTTCTTTTTATAATCTTCGAGTTGGTAGTAAATATATGAATAAAGGTGAAGGCGGTTGGAGGTGTGGTATTGGTATGGTAACCGATAATAAAGACGGGTGGATACAGTTGGAGACACAGGATGATTGTACATTTAAAATGCGTGGAATGTGGCAAATATCTAAATATTTCAATTTTGATAACCATACGGAAGGTTCATATATTTATTCTGATAAATCGGACGGTGCACTTCTGAAGTTAGAAAAATTCGGTGAAGTTAGCATTATTCCGGTGACTGATATTCCCGGAATTTCTGTTTATCCGGCTATTTCCAATGGTGAGATTGCCGTATGTACTCCGGGTAAAGCGGTAATAAAAGTGATGAATGTGGGTGGTTACATATTGGCTGACTATCAATCGGAAGGCAAGCTTACGATTGGGATGAATTATACTGATGGAGTGTATCTGGTCGGGGTGGAAACAGAGAACATTCCTCGGATGGCTACCTATAAAGTTATGCTATGTAGATAAATATTTGTTAATCCTATTTATTAATTAAATCGAATCGGAAAATGAGAAAATTACTCTTTTTTTTATTTATGTTAGTTTTATCTTTACCCGGTCAGGGGAAAGATATACGTATTTTAGCTATTGGTAATAGCTTTTCGGAGGACGCTATCGAACAGTATCTATATGAACTGGCTCTTGAAGGTGGTGATAACTTGATTATCGGGAATGCTTATCGGGGTGGCCAAGGGTTAGAATCCCATTGGAATGTGGTTGTTAATAATGATGCGGCTTTTGAGTATCGGAAGGTAGTTGATGGAAAAAAAACGAATAATACCAATAGAACCCTCGAAGCGTGTGTGAAAGATGAACCATGGGATTATATAACCTTTCAACAAGTAAGTCAAGATTCGGGAAGACCAGAAACGTATGAACCTTATTTAGGCAATTTACTGGATTATGTGAAAGGGATTGTTACTAATAATAATGTGAAATTCGGATTACATCAGACATGGGCTTATGCAAAGAATTCTACTCATGGTGGGTTTGCTAACTATGGTAATAATCAGCAGACGATGTACCAGGCAATCGTGGATGCTGTAAATCAGGCAAAAAAGAATCATAGTGAAATTAGTTTTATAGTTCCTTCCGGTACGGCTATTCAGAATGGTCGTACAAGTTTTATAGGGGATAACTTCAATCGTGACGGATATCATCTTGACTACGGGATGGGACGTTATACTGCGGCCTGTACATGGCTCGAAATTATAACCGGACAGAGTGCTGTGGGGAAAACTTATAAGCCCTCGGCTGTAAACGATGTTGTGGCTATGGTTGCTCAACAGGCTGCTCATGCGGCTGTAGAATCACCTGATAAGGTGACATCATTAGAGAATATAGGTTATGAGGGCGATAATACAGTGGTGCCTGTAAAACCGGTTAATGTGAATCTTGGATCAGTCAGCGAATCTGCATTGTGGAATAATATTTCTTCTTCCAGTAAATCTGTTTTCGGTTTAAAAGATATGGATGGAAATGATACCCAGATCGTAACGATATTGGACGATGAATTTAACGGAACTAATGGAGAAGGGGTCCAACAAACGACTACCGTGCTTGATATGCCTGCAGATGTAGCCAAAAGTTGCTGGTGGGGATACGCCGAAGGGAATTTTGAAAACAAGCCTCAGCAGCCTACCGGTGGATTTATATTTTTTCATTTAAATAAAAATCTTGTGTATGATTTCTGTATTTTCGGTTCTCGTAAAGGAGCTACCGATAATCGGGAAACTACCTACACATTAACAGGGGAGAATACCCGAATCGGTTATCTGAACACTGCCGGAAACGGAACGGAAACCGTTACTATTAAAGGCGTACGTCCTACTGCAAACGGAGAAATCAGGCTGACTGTCAGTCCTGGTGAAAATAACAATCATAAAAATAAATTTTATTATATCAATGCTTTGCAGATAGTAGCTAAAGAACCGGGAAGTGAAGTATTGGTTGATGAAATTTCGGATGTTCGTGATTTATTGAAAATGGATCCGGATATTAATTATGTGTTGACTGCTGATATTGATCTTACCGGAGTGGTGTTGGACGAATGTGTATTAGATAGCTATTACGGTACATTAGATGGACAAGGACATATTATTTACGGATTGACTATCGATAAGAGTGATTCCGGAGAACTTGGCCTGTTCAGGCACCTTAGGGGCGCTACTATCAAGAATTTAGGTATCGAAAGAGCTTCTATTTTAGGTAATAGTAATATTGGTGCTTTGGCTGGACAGAGCCATGGTGCAGTTATCGAGAATTGTTATGTTGCTAATAGCAGTATATCAGGTCGTGATCATGTCGGTGCTTTGATCGGACAGATGGAAGGTAATGAAGGAGTGGGTAGCCAGATTAATAATTGTTATGCAGCTGCCAATGTTTATTCTCGCGAGTTCCAGGCCGGTGGTCTTGTCGGTACATCTGCTGCAGGGGCCGGAAGTATTCGGAATTCTTATTTTTCCGGACGGGTAGAAGTTGTAAATCAGCGTATTGGAGGAATTTTGGGGTTACAGGATAGTGATGACGTACTTACAATTGAAAATTGTGTCAATTTGGCCGCTCAGTTGCAATGTGATCAGATTTATCGTATAGCCAGTACACGTGACGGTAAATCTGTATTGAATAATAATTATGCTTTGAATACGTTGCCTGCACCAAATGGTAATGATGCCCAGAAAGGAATTGATGTTACTGCTGAGAGGGTTAAACAAGAAGTATTTTATTCGGAAGATTTGAAGTGGAATTTTGATGATGGTTCTTGGAAATGGATAGACGGACTTTATCCGGTTTTGGCATGGCAGAAGGAGGCTGAAACGACTACTTCTCTGATTTATTTGAGTCAGTCTATACCAGTTTTGTCTTTAAGAAAGGGAAGTAGCATCGATCTGAGCCAATATTATGCTTCCGGACATGGAGGTATTTTATCATATTCATGTGCAAATAGTAAAGTGAAGCTGGATGGAAGTATTATATCTGTAACAGAAGACGTTGAGATAACCGATCTGGAAACTGTTACCGTATCTGTTTCTGTGTCTGGTTTTAAAGCTGCGGAGATTAGTATTTCCATTATACCGGACATCATACCGGTTGCTACGGCAGAAGATTTTATTTCAAGAATAACTGCTGCAACAGATGGCAGTTTCAAATTGACAGCCGATCTGGACTTTGCAAATGTTTCATTTAATGGTATTGAAAACTTCTCAGGAAAACTGGATGGTGACGGACATATTATAAAGAATCTGAATATTCAACGTGCCGGAGAAGGGAAATTAGGCTTATTCCTGTCGACTATCGGTGCTGAGATAAAAAATTTGGGTATTGAAAATTCTGTGATCGGTACTAAAGAAAACAAGCACATCGGTAGTTTTATCGGCGAAATGAATGGTGGTAATATTGATGGATGTTATGTCGGTAATAGCCGTATTGTTGGCAAAGATCATGTTGGAGCGTTAGTTGGTCAGTTGAATTCCGGAGCTTTAATGAGCAATTGTTATTCAACAGCATATGTACAAACTACAGGCTGGCAGGCTGGTGGTTTGGTTGGATCTATAAACAACGCTACTATTGATAAAAGTTATTTTTCCGGTGTCGTTGTGGGCAACTGGAATAGGACAGGCGGTATTGTAGGTTTGAAAAATGGTGGAGATGAAACCGGTAATTCTGTGAAGAACAGTGTGAATCTGGCTTCTTATATATTAGGTGCCGATTCTCCCAAACGGGTTGTAGGAGATGGAGGAATAAAAGTGGAGAATAGTTATTCTTTGCTTTCTACCCGCATTGGTAAGAATGTGGTAGAAGCTGTTACGATTATCAGTGAAGATGTAATCGGGCAGGATGGAGCTGACATTTCCTTGCAACAGGCTCGAACTGCTTCTTTCTATGCCGAGACATTAAAATGGGATATGGAAAGCACGTGGATTATTCCATTGGATGGTGAGTCTTATCCTGTTTTGAAATGGCAGTTAGAGAGAGAGAGTAAAATTCAGACAGGGCTTTATGTCGGGATAGAAGTTCAGCCGGCTCAGATTACAGAAAGATTATATCTCTCAATGGATAGTTATGTCTTACCACAGTTTATTTCAACGAATGGTCTCACACTGTCATTATTGTCGGATAATACGAAAGTTGTTACTATTGAAGAACAAACGTTGACTCCTGTTGCTATCGGCTCATCTGTTGTAGCAATGGAAACAGTGAAAGGGATTGACGATCGGTTTGAAATTACTCCGGTAACCTATATTTGTAAAGTGATTCCTGCGGAGGGAGTTGTTGAAATAACGACAGCGGACGATTTGTTGACTATCGATAATTTCCCTACCCGTGATTATGTATTGACAAATGACATTGATTTGGCAAATACTACTTTTAATGGTTTATGTTCTGAAGAGAATCCGTTTACAGGTACATTTGACGGTAACGGCTATATAATAAAAGGGTGGAATTTTAATGATTCGAATGTCGGAACGATGGGATTATTCAAAAGAATGGACGGTGCTGTGATTAAGAATCTCGGTATGACCGGTGTTGCTATTGTCGGTGGTGATAATACAGGTGCATTGGTGGGTATTGCAGATGGAGGAAAGATAGAACGCTGCTATGTCAGCAACAGTAACATTGAAGGAGGAGACCGTGTTTCGGCAATTGCTGCCCGTGTTTCGGCTGGTGTGATAATCGAAAACTGTTACGCAGCTCAATGTACAATTAAAGCAAGGACTCATCAGGCCGGTGGTATCTCTGCTGCTTCCTTTGATGGTGGTGCGACTATTAGCAACTGTTATTTTGATGGAACTATTACGAGCCAGTTCGGTCATGTAGGTGCTATACTCGGATTAATAGACCGTGACGGTGAGATTACAATTCAGAATTGCTTGAATTTGGCAACCTCTATTGCAGGCGGGCATCGTTTCCGCATTGGAAATTGGGGAAATAGAGCATCGATGGCTCATTTTATTAACAATTATTCTATTGGTACTACAGTTTCAGTCGGTGGTGGTTGGGAAAGTACGGATGACCGTAATGGGACGGATCTTTTCGATGATGCCGATGCTAAATCTTTAGAATTCTATAAAGAAACGCTTGGATGGGATTTTGACAAAATTTGGAAAATAGCAGAAAGTGAGGGTTATCCTATGTTTAGGACTAAAGATGACCCGGTAGGTATGGTTACCGAAAAAACTTTAGAAAATATTGCTGTTTATTCTATAAGTGGTGGTATCGAAATGATTGCTTCACAAGCGGTTCAAATAAATATTTATGCTATTGACGGCCGTCTGGTACGTTCTGTTATGCTGAATGAAGGACGTAATTCGATAACAGGAATCGCTCCCGGTCTGTACCTTGTAAATAGAACCAAGGTAATTGTGACGGACTAACTAACTTACATGTTTGATACTTTTATTAGATCCGGGTGGATGTGGCCATCCGTCCGGATCTTTTATTTAATATTGTAATATTATGAATACATTATTACAGAGAATTCCTCTTTTATCGGTGTTGTTTTGGGGGATTGCAACCCAGGCGGCACAACTTCCTATTATCTTGGAGGCCGAAGATGCAAAATTATTTGGTGAGCTAAAAGTTGAACAAGTTTCCGGTTTTTCCGGAAATAAGTATGTTCATGATTTTCATATAAATTCCGATTCCTATTATTTGTATGAGAATATAGAAGTGGACCAAGCCGGGACGTATGAGTTAAAAGCATTTACTACAGGTACAGCTCGTCCTTTTTATATTAAAGTAAATGATTATGAACGAATCGTTTTACGTACAAGCGACTCTCCAGATTGGAATGCACCTCCTACATCGGTTTCTTCTGCATATATCTATTTGGATGCCGGTACTAATGTCATAAAAATGGGTACCGAATTTGAAAATGGCCCCAATATTGATAAATTTGAAATTCATGCTACCTCTGTGAAAATAGAGAAGCCTCGTAAAGTTACAGTTGCTTTTCCGTATGATTTTACGGATGAGGCTGAGATTATGGCAGAGCATTCAAATGCTACTTTGGCTTTTCTGACAGATAATAATGAAAATACTTTTTATGAAGTATCGGGAATTACTGAAACAACAATAACGGTAGATTGTAAAGAAGATAAGGTACTTACGGGTATGCTGCTCTATGCTGGTAGAGGGGTGGACGTAACTAAATGGAAAGTAGAATATTCAAAGGACGGTCAGACATGGAGACAGTTTAGGCCTGCCTCTACTCGGATGATAGGGATGGGAGATATGGCACTGTTTACATACAACCGTGTTGTAACAAGCAGCACCTATAGTGCGCGTTATTATCGACTTACAGCTACCGGAACTGATAACATACGGATTGCTGAATGGCAATTGTTTGGTTACGCTTTTGATACAGCGGGTAAGAAACCTTATTTCCCTGCAGATGTGACAGAAGGGCTGAATTTGGAAAAGCAGATTTCCGGTTATCCGGAAGGGGGGACAAATGAAGGGATTATGCAATTGTTTGATAAACAATTGACAACAAAATATTGTGCATTGGGTACGAGTTTTTATGTGCAGTGTGTGTTGGATAAAGCTTATCGTTTTAATTCTTATACGGTGACGTCTGCTAATGATGCTTCTGAGCGTGATCCTAAATTATGGAGTTTAAGTGGTTATAATCCAGAAGAAGGATGGATTGAATTAGATGAACGGAGAGATTTTAATTTTCCTGGGCGATACACCACTATGAAATTTCAGATAGATTCGGAAAAGGAGTTCACTGCTTTTCTGTTGGAAGTTTCGAGCGTACATGCCGGTGACCGGGTGCAATTGGCTAATTTACAGGTTTTCGGTGAACCGACGGGTGGTCCTGCTGTAGCTCCGGAAGTACCGTCAACACCTTCTACAGATCCGCGGGAGCGTGCTTCCGAATTAGTCCGTTTGATGACAAAAGGTGAAAAATTATCGTATGTAGGTGGTGTTGACTGGATGTATACGAAAGCTATTCCCCGTCTGGGCATTCCTCAAATGAAGATGTCTGATGGCCCTCAAGGAGTAGGTACTTGGGGAAATTCGACGGCTTATCCTTGTGGTATTTGTTTGGCATCTACTTGGAATGAGGATTTGGCGCATTCATATGGAGAGGCTTTGGCGCTTGATTGCCGTTCACGAGGGGTGAATATATTGTTGGGACCGGCAGTTAATATTCATCGTGCTCCTATGTGTGGACGTAATTTTGAATATATGGGTGAAGATCCGTACCTGACCTCCCGTACGGCAGTAGGATATATCAATGGGCTACAGGCAAATGGGGTAATGGCTGTTATCAAACATTTTACGGCTAACTTTCAAGAATATGACCGGAACTATATAAGTTCGGATATTGATGAGCGGACATTAAATGAAATATATTTTCCTGCTTTTAAAGCTGCGGTGCAGGAAGCCAAAGTAGGAAGTGTGATGAGTAGTTATAATCTTTTGAACGGTACGTGGACTACGCATCACCCTTGGTTGCTTCGTACCGTATTGCGTGATCAATGGGGATTTGACGGTATTCTGATGTCCGATTGGGGATCTACTCATTATTGCTTACCTGCTGCTCAGGGCGGATTGGATCTGGAAATGGCAGGTGGTGAGAAAATGAATCCTGACAGTTTGCGCTATTTCATCAACCGGGGTGATTTGGATATGAATGTGATTGATGAAAAAGTACAACATATACTTCAAACGATGATAAAATTCGGATTTATGGATAATGAACAACTGGATTCCAGTATTCCCGAAGATAATCCGGCTTCTGTAAAGACAGCTTTGGATGTGGCCCGTGAAGGTATGGTCCTTTTAAAAAACGAAGAGAACCTTTTGCCCTTAAAAGCAGATAAAATAAAAAAGGTAGCCGTTGTCGGTCAGAATGCTTTGCGTTATCTCACCGGAGGTGGTAGCGGGCGAGTTACACCTATCCATTACGTGAGTTTTTATGAAGGTATTAAAGCAGTCGGTGCACAGAAAGGTGTTGAGGTGAAATATATAGATGAATATGATCATTTGGATGATGATGTATATGTGGAATCCGGTTCTGATGAGCACGGTTTTAACGGAGAGTACTTCAATAATACTGATTTGTCAGGTGCTCCGATTGCTACGAAAGTGGATGCCAATATAAACTTTAATTTCCAGAACGGTACGGGAGTCGAGGGAATTGGTACTTCTAATTATAGTGTACGTTGGACAGCAGAATTGCGACCAATGGAAGACGGAGAATATGTTTTCCATCTTGGTGGTGATGATGGTTTTCGGTTATATATTGATGATAAAAAGGTTATTGATGATTGGAATCCCGGTCAAGAAAGATATAAGACTTACGAGATGAGGTTGTCTGCAGGCAAAACCTATGCAGTCAAAATAGAATATTATCAGGGGACGGGTGCCGCTATTATTGATTTTTATTGGACGAAAGTGGGCGCAGATGATTACTTTCAAGCAAGTTTGAATGATGTAGACGTGGTAATTGCATGTTTTGGACATGACTCTGGCAGTGAAGCAGAAGGCGGGGATCGTACTTTTGCTTTACCTTCTAAACAAAAAGAGTTGATCACGAAAGTCATATCGAAGACTACCACTCCTATTGTCGGTGTGGTTACTGCCGGTGGTAATGTGGAAATGCAATCTTGGATACGGCATTTGGATGGGTTGTTATGGGCATGGTATCCTGGGCAGGAAGGTGGAACGGCTTTGGGAGAGATTTTATTCGGTGACATAAATCCGTCAGGAAAATTACCTGTGACATTTGAAAAGCGCTGGGCTGATAATCCGACTTATAATAGCTATTATGATTCGGATAATGACAAACATGTAGAGTTTACCGAGGGTATATTTATGGGGTATCGCGGGTATGATAAATCCGGAAAAACGGTACAATATCCTTTTGGGTATGGGCTCTCCTATACGACATTTAATCTGTCACAGATGACTGTAGAGCCTGCAATAGGTGCCGATGCTATTTTGAAAGTAATATGTGAACTAAAAAATACAGGGGATGTTGCCGGCGCACAAGTGGTGCAATTATATGTAGGTAAAAAAGGGGAGAGTAAGGTAGAACGTCCTTTGAAGGAGTTAAAGGCTTTCAAAAAGGTATACTTGAAACCGGGTGAATCGCAGAAAGTAGAATTCTCTTTATCGGAGGATGCTTTTTCTTACTATGATGTGGATCAAGTTTCTTTCGTTGTAGACGAAGGTAGTTATGATATAAGCGTAGGCTTTTCTGCAGATGAATTGCTATTGAAAGAAGAAGTAGTGATAAAGAAGCCTACAGGTCTCCAATCGGATATTTTCGTTGATAAGACTTACTTACTTCCTACTGTAGTGGAAGCAGGTGAGTCTGTGAACATCAGTTTTGGCATTGTTGCCAAGGCCGATGTGTACAATACTTCGGGAGTATTAAAGGCCAATCTTTACAATACGGATCGTATTCCTACTACAGGTTTAACACAAGGAATGTATGTTGTCCACATGTGTGTTAATGATAAAAAGATAAATGGAAAATTTATTGTAAAGTGATATTGGCATCGGATGAGTAAATTAAAAATAGTGTGTTATATCTTAAATTATGAACCCCAAAAAAACATGTTATGAGAAAACTATTAACTTTATTTTTATGCCTGTTTACTCTGATAGCTAAAGCTGAAGAGTTTTCTAAAATTTATGTGGTAGGTGCTGCTTTTGACTGTGGCTGGACTGCTGAAAAAGCTTATTTGATGGATGATGAGGGTAACGGTATTTTTACATGGACCGGAAAAATGAAACGCAATGATTTTAAATTTTTGCTGAAAACCAATCCGAATGATATATGGATTGACTGTTTGAATGCCGAAGTGGCGAATGAAGCTGTTGTGATCGGAAAAGAACATAAAATCCGGCATGTCGAAAATTCTCGTGTAACTAATGATGATTATAAATTTATCATGAATGACGAAGGATCGTTCAAGATTACGATCGATACCAGAAAAATGACTATGATTGTGACACCGGACGATTTGATTTCTGTTTCAGCTCTGGATGGTCGTGGAAAAAGAATCGTGAATATTTATTCGTGCAGTGGGAAAGCAAGTGATTCGGAGAATGCTTATAAATTGTTGTTAAATAAGGATGAAATAAACAATAATAAGAGTAATAAATGGGCGTATAAAGGTGATGATCCTTGGGTAATATTCTCTTTACCTGCTATTTATTCTATCAATAAATTTGGCTTTCGCGATGGAAGAATTTTAGAGACGGGAAGTGATGTCTATAATCTTCCGGAATATAAAGTATATGTTAGTACTACCGGAACAGCAGAGGCTGATTGGACAGAGATTATTCATGAGACTAATGTTGGTGATCTGGATACAAAAGTGAAACGGATTACTCCGGTAGAAGCGCGTTATATTAAGTTTGTACCGGTAAAAGATACCAGGGATTCTTATGTACGTATTTATGGTGTAGACATTTACGGATCATATGTCCGGCCACTGAATGAAGAAATAGTCAGTACAGGGAAAACGATAGTCGATTATCATAATAGTTGGAGTAATCGGGAAACACCGGCTAATATTATCGATGGAAATACAGATGCTGTCGATGGAGAAGATGCTAATAACCCTTGGGCTTTCGGAAAAAAAGAAGGTACGGATGGCTGGGTTGTGATCGACCTGGAGCAGGAATATGAAATCAATAAGTTCGCGTTGATCGATAGTGAAGAATGGTTGACAGGATATAAAGTATATGCATGCAGCTTTGCCGGTACGGATGAAGATTGGAAATTGGTTTTCGATGGAACGTTTGAAGCGATGCAGGTGCGTAAAGAAGGTGTACCGGCAGAACCTTTTGCCAGCCGTTTCCTGAAATTGGAAATTCCTTCGGAGTATCAAAAAGGATTGGCGCGTATCCGTGAATTCGAGGTTTATGGAAAACCGGCTGTTCAACCGGAAATCATATCTAATAATGCGGATCTGAAAGCTGCCTATGAATTAGCTTTATGGACAGTGAATATCAATACGACTCAAAATGGTATTCTGAATGCGGGAGCCCGTTATGATGGAAACTGGACACGCGATCTGTCTATTAATGTATGGAACGGTTTTCCGTTGTTACAGCCGGAAATCTCGAAGAATTCATTATTGCATTTATTGGAAGATAACGAACAAGAGTACATCGGTGCAGAATATTGGGATAAGATAATTTGGGTAAAAGGTGCTTATATGTACTATCAGATGACTGGCGATAAAGAGTTTTTGAACCAGATATTGAAGAGTGGGGTAAACACCATTCATCAGTTGGAGGAAATGAAGCGTGATAATAACCCTGTATATGATTCTCAATACGGGCTGTTTACAGGTCCTTCTGTATTTAATGATGGTATTGCCGGATATGAAGAGCCTGTATGGTCCGGTGATTCTAAGGGGGGAGCAGTTGTCAGTCATCCGGCACATAATAAAATAAAATGTTTAAGTACGAATTGTATTTATTATGAGGCGTATCGTTTATTGGCACATATCGCAACTATTTTGGGAGAAGAAGAGACTGCTACTGAAATGGAGAAGAAGGCTGAAAACTTAAAAACTAACATACGTACCCATCTCTTTGACAGAGAAACCGGTAAATTTAATTACCTGATCGATCAGAATGGAGATCTGCATTCATTCCAAGAAGGTTTGGGTAATTCGTTTGCAATATTGTTTGACATTGTATCACCGGCGGAGGCAGAGAAAATAATATCCCAAATGCAGGTTACTAAATTTGGCCTGCCTTCTATTTATCCGCATTTCAAACGATTCAGCGATGAGAAGCCGGGACGCCATAATATGATGATTTGGCCATTTGTAAATGCTTTCTATGCGGATGCTTGTACCAGAACCGGTGATTATGAAAGATTTACATTCGAACTGTTTAATTTAGTAGATCTTGGTTTAAATAAAGGTGGGAATGATTTTTGGGAAATTTATGATCCGAAAGACGGACATCCTGATGGAGGATGGCAGACCGGTAGCCATTGGGGGGGACTTCAACATCAGACTTGGTCGGCAACCGGATTATTGCGTATGGTTTGGTATGGTCTTGTAGGTATGCGTTTTGAGGACGAAAAATTACGTTTCGAACCATTTTTACCTGAAGAAGTCAATTCATTGGAACTTACCAGGTTGAACTATGGGAACATGATACTTAACGTTAAATTGGAAGGCGAAGGGAACCGGATCAAAGAGTTTAAACTCAATGGCATTGCAATGGATACTCCTGAAATACCTCAAAACTTGACAGGAGAACAAACGGTTAGCATTGTTCTGGAAAAATCAAGTGGAGTCGGTGTTGCACAATTAAATCAGGATAATTCTTTTTTCACATTAACCCCTGATGAGGGAAGAATTAGAGTACAATTGAAAAATGATTATCGGGCTGACATAGTTACACTGTTTGATATGTCGGGAAAATCAATTGTAGTCAAAAAAAAACAGAGTGGAAACTTTCATATAGGGAGTAATCTTCATAAGGGAATTTATACCGTATCATTAGAATGTAATAAAGAAGTTTATTCGCAAAAAGTGATTATTCCTTGAAATTAATTTTAATGACTGTATGAAAATATTTTAATGACTTATACAGGTCTGGCAGATATTTCGATAATTTGTCGGACCTGTAAATTCATAATTTTTAATTATCAAAAAACGTGAGGAAAATTACTGTATTTCTATTGCTATGTTGTATCGGTTGGTTGCTTTCAGCAAGGGCGGCCGATTCAGTAAAAAACACAAATAATGGTGTGTTGAAACAATCTGTTTATATTGATTTTGGTAAAAACAATGGTTTGGATGGAAATGTGACGGAAGGGCCGGATCAAAACGGGCATTATTGGAACAATGCCATAGAAACGGAATATGGAGAAACATTGGAACTGGTGAGCGGAACCAATGAGAGTACCGGATTTATTATGGAGATTACTAAAAAGTTTTTGGCCAATGGTATTCGTAATGGAGGACTTCTTGTACCGGACCAGACAGAATTAGGTGATTTGGCAATATCTACAGCCACACAAGATTATTTTTATATTGAGGGTGCGGGTGCTAATGGTAGTTTCCGCATTAAAAACTTGAACAAGAATCGTGCTTATAGATTTTATGTGTTTGGCAGTCGTGCGCAGACTGGAGATGAAGAACGTATAGGATATCTTTCATTTACCGGTTCAACAGGAAGTCATGGCACTTATCGTATGACGGGCAAAGCAATCGGAACTAATGGGGAAAACCAGAACACGGGTGATATTTATGTCACCGACTATATTTTTCCGGATTTTAAAGGGGAAGTTGACTTTCAATTAGCAATAAAATCCGGTGGCTTTGCTCATATTAATGCAATGAAGATAGAGGAATATGGAGAGGTTGATCCGTTGGCTGTGAAACAAGATTTTTATATTGACTTCGGACGCAGTGACGGAACGAACGGACATCATACAATCGGAGCCGATGTAAACAATCATTATTGGAATAACGCTTTTGAGAAAGATAATTTTACTGTTAGTAAGGGTGCGATGCTGAAGTTGGTAAATTCTGCCAATGTACCGACCGGGGTCGAGATGAAATTAGGATCAGGCTTCCGTTCCAACGGACGGTTGAATGGTGGCTTGCTTAATCCGGATGTGGCGCTTTTAGGGGATCTGGCCATTGAGACAGCTACAGAAGATTATATTTTTATTGAAAATGGAGGAACGGATATTCCGGGTATTATCGATTTCAATAATTTGAATCCGAAGTCCGGTTATCGTTTCCATGTATTTGGTTGCAGGGATACGGAAACAGATCGTATGGGACTTTTTACATTCTCTGGAGAGAATAGCAGTACCGGAACTTATAAAATGGGGGGAAAAAATAGTGGAGGGAACGGTATAAACCATACAACCGATCGTATTTATGTATCGGATGTTGTTTATCCGGATGCTAACGGCAGTATTCGTTTCAATATCGATCTTTATGCTGATAAGTTTGCACATATCAATGCTATGAAGATAGAGGAATGTACGAATGACCCTGTAGTAAAAGCTACTTCGATCACTCTGACCGGACAAGGTATTACGGAGTCTGGCCAGACTTCCCAGATACAGGCTCGTGTTTTGCCCGAAGGGGCCATCTTTCCGGCCATTCGATGGAGTGTAGATGACGAATCGATAGCTCGCGTTGATAATCAGGGAATTGTGTATCCGAAGACTAATGGGAAGGTGAAAGTCACCGCATCTATTGTATATGATGAAAAAACTCTGTCTGATGAAATTGAAATAAATATTAGTGGTCAGTTAGGTAGTGCTCATTTTACGGGTACGGCTGTAGAAGAAGATGCCGAGATGCAAATGATTACTGATTTACAGGGGACCATCACCAATCTCTTTGAAATATATACCTCTTTAAAGGGGACAGGTTCATTCAGTTTTTATCGTGACTTGGGTAATGATAAAAAAGTAGTGTATGGTAAAGGGAAAGCTGAAGGCTCGTTGATGGAAAATGGGGAGCCTATTCAAACGGATATTACAGGACCTGTACGCATTAGTATTGATCTGACCGACAATACCTATGAGATTTTGCCGATTACTTCCTTGAACATTGTGGGGACTTCCACTTCTACCGGTGCTGATGTAACGAAAGGATTGCCTTTAGAGTATCAGGGTAAAGGCATATGGGCTGCACGGTTGACATTGAATGGTGGTGATCCGAAGTTTAATTTTATAATAAATAAGGACGCAACAGAATGTTTGAAACGTATAAAGGGTACTAATCGGGTGGTTAAGCAATCACAAGGTGAATCGTATGGTATGTCATTAGAAGATATCCGTACCAACATGAATGGTGGTGAATTTTATGTAGAAGTCAATCTGAGAAAATATACTTATGCGGTAAGTTGCGGTGAAACAGAAGCGTTGAAGATTTCCTATATGGGCTCTTCGGTTGCTAACGGATCGGGAACACCGGATATGCATGGATATGCTTATATGTATACTCAATTGCTGACCAAACGTCATGAAGAAGGACGCGGTTTGGACTGGAAGACTTCAAATATTTCTATCGGAGGAAATACAACTGCTAATTTATTGGATCGATGGGAACGTGATTTATTGAGTAATTGCAGTAGTTATGTGATTTACGGGCTTTCGTTAGGTAATGAAGGTGTACATGACCGTGGCGAAGCGGCCTATAACAGTTATCGTGACGGAATGTTGCAAGCCATCAAACAAGCAGAGGATGCCGGAATCGTACCGGTTATGGCCAATAATTATACACGTGCCGATTACAATGAAAGCGATTATAACTATGTAAAGAAGCTGAATTTGCTGATACATGAATGGGATTTACCGAGTATCAATACGTTGGGAGCTATTGACGACGGTAAAGGCCGTTGGGCCAGTGGATATGAAAATGATGCATATCATCCCAATTCAGCCGGACATCAAGAATTCTGTTATGCTATAGTTCCTTCTTTATTTGATGCCTTGGAAGCAGGAAAACCATTGCCTAAACGTGTACAGGGGACATCCTGTGAGTTGGGAAGAACGACAACTTCCCGCCAGATCGAGTGGATACCGGAAGAAACGGTTCATCCATTTACCGTTTCATTTGATATCAATACAACAGGAACCGGTACGATTGCCTGGTTTGAGAATGAGAGTGGGAATGGCTTCTTCAAAATCAAAACAGACGGGACATTGGTTTACGAGTCTCCACTGAACGGGAAAATTCAGTCTGAGACAACTATCAACACAGGGGGGTGGAAACGTGTTACTCTGACTCATTATTATGCATGGGGAAATACGATATTGTATATCGATGATATAAAAGTAGGGGAGCTTCCGGAAAAATTATCTCCTAAAAAATTTGTTTTAGGTAGTAACTTAGCTCCGGATCAGATATTGTATCGTGAGTTGTTTTTTTGGCGTTCCGGGATGAATACTGAAGAAATTGCATATGTGAATCAAGGTAAGATGATGAAATCCAGCCTTGAAATTTATGCACCGTTAGGAGGTGATCGGTTTTTGGAAAATCTGGCACAGTCTACGAATGAGTTGGAGTTTGTTAATGCCGGTTTTACTATGGATCAGAAACTATATATAGATTTTGGAAAAGATGATGGTACCAATGGAAATATTACAGGAAAAGATACGAATGGAAATTTTTGGAATAATGCAGTGAAGACTGCGGCAGGTACGGAATACTCACTCGTCAATTCATATAATCAGCCGGTTGATTATAAAATGCATTTAACTACCGGTTTTTTGTCGAACGGCATTAAAAACGGTGGACTATTGGAACCGGATACCGAACTTTTGGGAGATTTTGCTATTAATACGGCGACTCAGGATTATTTTTTTATTGAAGAAAATAACGGAGCGGAAAAGGGAGGTATCGACTTTAAAAATCTGAAACCCGAAAAAGCATATAAATTTTATGTCTTCGGTAGTCGTTATGATACTAATGACAGAACTGGCTTGTTGACGTTTACCGGTACAAATTCTTATCAGGGTACTCATCAGATGGGAGGAGCTAACATTGCTGAGGGAGATATAACCGGGAATACAAAGAACCAGAATAATAATACGATTTTTGTATCTGAGGCTATTTATCCGGATGTTGACGGGACTATTCATTTTGAATTGGCGCGTTATGCCGGTAAGTTTGCTCATATCAATGCAATGAAAATTGAAGAGTACAGTGTAGCTTACGCATCCGGTACCTCACCGATTATTAGTACGACTCCTGCCGATGGTATGGGAGTACGTATAGCCAGAATTCATTCGGCTAGCGGTGGGTTTAATAATGAAGGGCCTGAAAATTTACTTCTTGATAAAAATGTAACTGGTAATGGGAATAAGAAATGGTGCTACAACAGCACTGATAATTTTGTGATTATAGAACTTTCCGATTACTATGACGTAGATAAATTTGTGATTGAGGATTGTAAAACCCGTGAACCGAATAATCCGAATTTGTCTGAGTATCATATTTATGTAAGTACTGTAGGGACATCCGATACCGATTGGAAAGAGGTGGTACATGAGATAAACCAGAGTGATGTGATGTATAAAGTCAAAGAGATTACTCCGGTGAAAGCACGTTATATCAAACTGGTACCTAAAATTAGCAGTAATACGGTACGTATTTATGGTTTTAAGATTTATGGACGTAAATCTTTCGATTCGGTTTATGAAAATGCTTTGATCAGTGTTGGAAAGCCCGTTATTATGCAGCAGGACGCTCCTAATGTACAGAATGCACCGGTAGCTTTGTTCGATGGAGAAATGAAGGCGGCCAATAGTAAATGGTCAACTTCTACCGCTGGTGATAAATCTGTGGTGGTTGATCTGAAAGATAATTATGCCGTTTCCGGTTTTAAACTGTACGATGCCGGTTCTGTAGATGGTAAAAATGAAAATATCAATGGGTATATATTGTCCGTAAGTCAGAATCTGTCGGATTGGGAAGTTGTAGAGGATGCAAATAATAAAGCCGATGAGAATATTAAAGAGGTGGAAGTGTCTCCGGCCAAAGTAGCTCGTTATATAAAATTGGAAGTCCCGGCCGACCGTTTGGGAACTTCCGGTTCGTTGAATCTGTACGAATTCAATATTTTCGGTAAGTTGGATGTCACTGCCAGTGATGCTTCCTTGTTGACTTTACAGGTTGAGGGAAATAGCTTGATGCCGGTTTTTGAAGCAGAACGTACTGTCTATTCGGTAAATGTAGCAAAAGAGATAGAGAAAGTGAACATAAAGGCGGAAGCCAGAAATCCGGAATGTGAAATTGGTGGAGATTTGGGAGAAAAGTCGTTGATTTTAGGCGAAAATGATTTCTTCATTACAGTGAAGTCGGCAGATCGTATGACCGAAAGGATTTATACGGTAAAAGTTTATCGTGCAGATAAATCCGCTATTGCCGGAATTGAGTCATTGAGTATTGAAGGTCTTGAGTTGGAACCTGATTTTAGCCCTTCCACTCATTTATATCGGATGGAAACAAAAGATTCCAAAGTGGTTGTTGCTGCTAAAGCTACCAGTGAATATGCAAGGATTAATGGCATCGGAAAAATAGAACTGACTGATGGACTGAATGAACTGAATGTAGAAGTGATTTCGGAAGATGGGAAGAACAGGGAGAACTATACAATCATGTTGTATAACACGAGTAATTTGCTGAGTGTGTCGTCTCCCGATGGCAAGGGTAAACGTATTGTCAACATCGACAGTTATAGCGGCATGACGGGCACTCACGAGAATCCTTTCAGGCTGTTGAGGGGTTGGAAAGAAAATTTGAGTGGTGACAATACGATGAAGTGGTGTGATACTTCTGCCGCTCCATTCATTATTTTTTCTTTGACCGGTATTTATACGATTAATCACATTGAATTCCGTGATTGTAAGATGGTAGAATCCGGTTGGGCGAATGTTCCCGGTTACTCAGTTTATGTCAGTACCACAGATACGTTGGATGGAAGCTGGACGGAAATAATTCGTGAAACGGGAGTCGCATCGATTAATGAGAAAGTGAAATCGTTTGATCCGGTAGATGCACGTTTTGTGAAGTTTGTTCCTTCTAAAGGTGATAATGCTGTTCGTATTTACGGATTCGACATCTATGGGCAGTTTAAGGAAGCGATTGACCGGAATGGCGTAATCAGTGTAGGGAAGACGATTTTGAATTGTTCTGCCGGAACCAATGATATGCTGACTGCAGCAAATGCCTTGGATGGACGGGAAGGTACCGTTTGGGAATTTACCAGAAGAACAGCAACCTTGGAAGTCGATTTAGAGGAGGTATATTCTATCGATGGATTTGCGTTGACGGATTCTCTGGACCGCATCAGTGGATATAAGGTTGCCGTTAGCCGGGATGGCGTAACTTGGGAGACTATAGCTGAAAAAACATTTGAGGATATAAATATAAAGAAGAAAGTCATCTTATTAGAGGAACCGGTGGATACGCGTTATGTACGATTGACCGTTCCCAGTACTGCACAGCGAGGAACTACTTGTATTAAGGAATTTGAGGTATACGAGTCGGGGGCATTGGTCGGTATTGAAAGTATTGACGATACAGCGGACTTGGATGATTTGCTCATTTGGCCGAATCCTGTATCCCGAGGAACTAAAGTGCATTTAAACGGTAACGGTCATGTAAGCGTCTGTTCACTTCAGGGCATTTTAATAGCGGAATATTATTTTTCCGCAGATTGTGTGATACCGACAGATGGCTTAAAGGCAGGGATTTATATTGTACGGCTGGATAATGGAGAAGAAATAAAAACAGGAAAATTAATAGTGAAGTAAGAAAAACGTTCTGTGATTCTGTCTCCGGTCGGAATTATCCGGAGATAGGGTTATGGAATGTCTTATTGGGCCATAGAGATTATGAAAAGAATTTATTGGATTTATTGTGGAATATTCTTTCTGTTGGGAGAGATTTATTCTTTACCGGCATTTGCACAGAAGATAAAGATTGCATGTATTGGTAATAGTATAACCGAAGGAGTTGGAGCGTCATCCGGCTCGGCTACTTATCCATCTGTATTGCAACGTGATTTGGGTACTGAAAAGTACGAAGTCTCGAATTTTGGTGCAAGCGGGCGTACTTTGATGAAAAACGGCAAGGAATTTGACGGTACTGCTTCTTCTTATTGGGATCATGAGCGTTATCTGAATGCTTTGAAATATAATCCGGATATCGTGGTGATTAAGTTGGGTACCAATGATGCCAAAAAGATAAACTGGGACAATATCAAAGAACAGTATACCGGAGATTATGTTGCACTGGTGAATTCGTTTAAGGAGCTTGTCAGTAAACCGAAGATTTATATTTGTTATCCTCTTCCTCTTTTCGGACCCGGCAATTGGATTAATGAGGATAAGGTAATGACGGAAGAGATGATGCCTATGATTGATCAGGTTGCGAAGGAAACCGGTGCGACTGTAATAGACTGTCATACTCCGTTTGAGGGTAAAGGATATTTGACCGGTGATAAGATTCATCCGAATGATAAAGGTTATATTTTTTTGGCCGATATCATAGCCCGTAGTATAGCTCCGGAAGCAGATATTCCTGATCTACCGGACGATTTATTTATTCAAATTTCCGGATATGACAAGGGAGACTCCGGGGTCTTTATGGAATCATCCCTTGCGGGATTGAATATAGCTCCCTTGTGGGACAACGATGCCAAGACGATTTTGGAAACAGATTTTTCCGGTCAAACAGAGTGTTGGTTCTCGGTAGAATTACCTCGTTCTGCCGGTTTGAAAGCGTATGCGATAACCTCCGGAGAAGATGCTTCTAAAGCTCCTGTATCATGGAGACTGGAGGGACGTACTAAAACTTCTGCATTCTGGAGAACTGTCGATCGTCAGACAGATATTATATTTGCTGCGAATGAAACGAAGGTTTTTGATGAGAAAGTCAGTTTTACTCCTTATGATTATTTTCGTTTGAAGGTTTTGAAAGTAAACGGGAGTGACCGTTTAGCAATTGCAGAATTTCAGTTGTTTGGTTGTGACAAACCCTTACGAAGTTCTTTAATGGATCCGGAAAACGCTGGTATGATGAGTGCTCAGTTCAATACTCTTCCTCATGAGGGATATGGCAATTTGAGTGATGGAAATATTAATACAAAATTTTGTACGGCGATTTCCGAGGGTAATAGTATCTGGATACGGTATGACTTGCCGAAGGCAGTCAAAGTAGATGGATACGCTTTGATTTCTGCCAATGATTCTCCTGATCGTGACCCGGCAGAATGGATTTTATATGGTTCTATTGATGGCAAAAAGTGGGATAAACTGGATGTCAGAAACAGCCAGAAGTTTTTAGGACGCTATACTACACTGGAATATCCAATCGTATCTGATAAAGAATATAAAAGTTTTAAGCTTAACGTAACAGGGAAAAACGATTTATTTCAATTGGCTGAATGGCAATTGTTTGAAGCTTCTGATGGGGTGGGGATTCAGAAGAATATACTGTCGGAATTTACGATTTATTCCGATAATGGCGGCTTGTTGATTAAATCTCATGCAGATGTTACAGGATATTACGAATTGTTTTCAATTGCCGGCCAATGCTTATCCAAGGGGAAGATCGGACCTGGAACGACTCAGCGTGAATATCTGCTTTCCGGTACTTATTTGGTGTCATTAGAGATAAGGGGACAAAAAGAAATGCGAAAAGTGATTATTGGCCATTAGTGGATTTGTGTGGGAGAGAGGAAAAGGATACCGTTATCAGGTATCCTTTTTTTATTGGAATCGAGTGAAATCGGTAATATTGGTATTAATATCTGTAATTTATATAGTAATCAACTGGATAAACATGTGTATTTTTGTACCGGATTAGTTGCTTTTTAAATGAAATTGCCCATGTTACGAAAAATTAGAGTCTCATTCGCTGTCTTATTTTTTGTGTTGATTACTTTGTTGTTTCTGGATTTCACCGGAACGGTCCACACGTGGTTCGGCTGGATGGCAAAGATACAGTTTTTGCCGGCGTTGTTGGCATTGAATTTGGGGGTCGTTGTGTTGCTTGTCCTCCTGACGTTTATTTTCGGACGCATTTATTGTTCGGTAGTCTGTCCGCTCGGTGTGTTTCAGGATATTATATCATGGATGGCTGGAAAGCGGAAGAAGAACCGTTTTCGTTATTCTAAAGCAGTAAGTTGGCTACGCTATGGGGTACTCGGAATTTTTGTAGTGGCATTAATCGCCGGTGTCGGGTCATTGGTCGCTTTATTGGCACCTTATAGCTCGTACGGACGCATTGCATCCAATCTTTTTCAACCTGTTTATATGTGGGGGAATAATTTGTTGGCATTATTGGCCGAACGTGCCGACAGCTATGCTTTTTATTCCGTGAATGTATGGGTGAAGAGTTTGCCGACATTCATGGTTGCCATCGTATCCTTTGTAGTGATTGCAGTTTTAGCTTGGCGTGCCGGACGGACCTATTGCAATACGATTTGTCCGGTGGGGACTGTTTTAGGATTTATAGCAAGATACTCTTGGCTGAAACCGGTGATCGATTCATCGAAATGTGTGAATTGTAATCTCTGTGCCCGCAATTGCAAGGCTTCATGCATCGATGTTAAAGAACACCAAATAGATTATAGCCGCTGTGTGGCATGTATGGATTGTATCGGGAAATGTCACAAAGGCGCGATCAGGTACATACATCCGTCCGGTGAGAGAGTAAAAAAGACGGACGATAGGGTGACAGGTGAACAGATAGATAGGGCGCGGCGTAGCTTCTTTACGGCTACTGCTGTATTGGCTGCTACTGCGGCAATGAAGGCACAGGAGAAGAAAGTAGATGGCGGTTTGGCGGTGATCGAAGATAAAAAGATACCGGACCGGGCGACTCCGCTTACTCCTCCCGGTTCATTGAGTGCCCGTCATTTTGCGCAACATTGCACCGCTTGCCAGCTGTGCGTATCGGTATGTCCGAACGAGGTGCTTCGCCCTGCTACCGGTTTGATGAAACTGATGCAGCCGGAGATGTCCTACGAGCGTGGGTATTGCCGGCCGGAATGTACCAAATGCGCCGAGGTTTGTCCCGCCGGTGCGATTTCTCCGATTACTCCGGCAGACAAGTCGGCTATCCAGATAGGGCATGCCGTTTGGATAAAGGAGAATTGTGTTCCGTTGACGGATGGGGTAGAGTGTGGAAACTGCGCCCGACATTGCCCGACGGGCGCTATCCAGATGGTGGCTTCCGAACCGGATTCTCCCGATTCGCTTAAAATCCCCGTAGTCAACACGGAACGCTGTATCGGGTGCGGTGCATGCGAGAATCTTTGTCCGGCACGTCCGTTCAGTGCTATTTATGTAGAGGGACATCTGGCGCATAAAATCATTTAAGAAAAGGAAAAAAGGGAGGAAATAAATATGGCTAAGAAGAATAGGAGAGAGATCGATCGTCGTGAATTTCTGAAAGTGCTGGGAGTAGGCACTGCAACTACTACAGCCGCCTTGTATGGTTGTAGCCTGAAGGACGGTTCGGTAACGGTGGCGGGTGGTTCTGGAAATACTCCTGCCGGTGAGATGACTTATCGCATTAATCCTTCTACGGGAGATAAGGTATCCATATTGGGGTATGGCTGTATGCGTTGGCCGACGGTGGTCAAAGGCGGCCAAGATGAGATAGATCAGGATATGGTGAATGAACTGGTCGATTATGCTTTGGCGCATGGAGTGAATTATTTTGATACGTCACCCGCCTATTGCAAGGGACGTTCGGAACATGCCACGGGTATTGCCCTCAGCCGCTATCCGCGCGATAAATATTTCATAGCCACTAAATTGTCGAATTTCTCACCGGATACATGGGGCAGGGAAGCTTCTATAGCCATGTATCATAATTCTCTGAAAGAGTTACAAGTAGATTATCTTGATTATATGTTGCTTCATGGCATCGGTATGGGCGGAATGGAAGCCATGAAAGGACGCTATCTGGACAATGGCATACTCGATTTTCTGGTCAGCGAACGTGCGGCGGGGCGCATCCGTAATCTCGGTTTTTCTTATCATGGAGATATCGAAGTCTTTGACTATCTGCTTTCCCGGCACGATGAAATAAAATGGGACTTTGTGCAAATCCAACTCAATTATGTCGATTGGAAACATGCCAAGGAGGTAAATTCCCGTAATACAGATGCCGAATATCTGTATGGAGAGTTGGTCAAACGCAATATTCCGGCCATTATTATGGAACCTTTATTGGGCGGTCGGCTTTCGAATGTTCCCAATCATATTGTTTCCCGTCTGAAGCAGCGACGTCCGGAGGACAGTGTCGCTTCATGGGCCTTCCGTTTTGCCGGATCACCGGAACATGTGCTTACGGTGTTGAGCGGTATGACTTATATGGAACATTTGCAGGACAATTTACGCACTTACTCACCATTAGTTCCATTGGCCGATGAGGATAAGGAATTTCTGGAAGAGACGGCACAATTGATGCTTAAATATCCCACGGTGCCTTGCAACGATTGCCAGTATTGCATGCCTTGTCCTTACGGTATCGATATTCCTTCTATCCTGATACATTATAATAAATGTGTGAATGAGGGAAATCTGCCCAAAAGCAGTCAGGACGAGAATTATCGTAAGGCCCGTCGTGCTTTTTTGGTAGGTTATGACCGCAGTGTGCCGCGTTTGCGTCAGGCGAACCATTGCATCGGATGCAACCAGTGTGTGCATCATTGCCCGCAAAATATAAAGATTCCCGAAGTATTACATCGTATCGACCGGTTTGCAGAGCAATTGAAGCAAGGTACATTGTAATAAATCCGGGAAAGTTGGCGGGCACACATCAGGTGGCGTAGTCTGGATGTCAGAATACTTTTTCCTGTTTCAATACGTACATGTCGGCAAGTGCCCCGGTAATGGGTTGTTTGTCGGCATCGAGTATCACTATCCGGCCTTCCTCTACTTTATAATACGACTTTTCGCCGTTTTTGGAAGTAGCGGTCAGGATATTGCCTTCTACCTTGAAAGTTCCTGTTTCATTGAACTCTCCGTCTTTCCGTTCAAGGTAGATGTATTTTTGTGTATAGGTACGGTCTTTATTAAAAATTAAGGTGACTTCTATTCCCGGGCAGTCTGCGGCCGGGATGGTTCCTTTGTATTCTCCGAAATAGTCGAGTGAGGTTTCTGCATTGTGCATGTCTGCCACCTGCATGGTATCTGCAACTACGTTGTCACTGTTAGCTGACTTTTTGTTGTTTGTGCATCCTGTTGCAATGATCATGCAAAATGCTGCTGCCAGATAAAGCTTCTTCTTCATGTTATTGTTATTTTTGTATAAGTAAAAAACAAAGATACAATTAAAAAGTTTAACTTTGTTCAAAAGTAATATTCGTAGTAAATCGTAAAATTGTAAATTTTCCCATGCTTATACTTCTATCTTGTGCCAAAACCATGAGTGATGTTTCGAAAGTAAAGGTTCCCTTTATTACACTTCCCCGTTTTCAGAAGGAGGCTTCGGAAGTTGCATTACGGATGTCTCAGTTTTCTGTGGAAGAACTGGAACGGCTGTTGCGGGTCAATTCGAAAATTGCCGTGGAGAATTACAAGCGTTATCAGGCTTTTCATGCGGAAGACACCCGTGAACTTCCGGCGTTGCTGGCCTACGCCGGTATTGTGTTCAAACGTCTGAATCCTAAAGATTTCTCGGAAGCTGATTTCCGGTATGCCCAGGATCATCTGCGGCTGACTTCATTCTGTTACGGGCTACTTCGTCCGCTGGATGCCATCCGCCCGTATCGTCTGGAGGGTGATGTGAAACTGCCTGAGCAGGGAGACCAAACGATGTTTTCTTATTGGCAATCGCGTCTGACGGATGAATTTTTAGAGGAGATCAAAGCCCATGGAGGAATTCTTTGCAATCTGGCCAGTGATGAAATGCGTGGTTTGTTCGATTGGAAACGTATAGAAAAGGAGGTTACGGTTATCACCCCGGAATTCCATGTATGGAAAAATGGTAAACTTGCTACTGTCGTTGTCTATACCAAAATGTCACGTGGCGAAATGACGCGTTTTATTTTGAAGAACCGGATAGAGTCTCCGCAGGATTTGAAATCTTTTCAGTGGGAAGGATTTGAATTTAATGAACGGTTGTCTGATGACAGAAAATTAATATTCACTAATGGAGTAATGGAATAATATCATCCTATGAATGAAGTAGAAAAAATGCGCAGTGGGCAGTTGGCCGACATGTCTGTGCCTGAGATGCAGGTACGTTTTGAAAGAGCGAAGAAATTATTGGCCCGTATGCGTGGGCTGAGTACCTATGACGGCGAATACCGGCCTTTGCTTGAGTCGCTTGTGCCGGGTATTCCTGCCACATCCGTTATTTGTCCTCCTTTCTATTGTGATCATGGTGACGGTATCCGGTTGGGCGAACATGTGTTTGTTAATGCCAATTGTACATTCTTGGATGGCGGGTATATCACTATCGGAGCACATACTTTGATCGGGCCTTGCGTGCAGATCTATACCCCCCATCACCCGGTGGATTATGTGGAGCGGCGTGAACCGAAAGAATATGCTTATCCGGTGACGATCGGGGAAGATTGCTGGATTGGAGGCGGGGCGGTCATCTGTCCCGGAGTGACTATTGGGGATCGTTGCATTATCGGAGCCGGCAGTGTAGTGACCAAGGACATACCGGCTGACAGTGTTGCAGTGGGGAATCCGGCACGGGTGATAAAGAAGTCGAAGTAATGCATTATTTGGTCACAGGGGTATCTTAAGTGAAAATTATCCTGTATATGTGTTGTAGAATAACTAATTGCGAATGAATTATGGCTAAGCTTTATCCGATTGGTATACAGAATTTTGAGAGTTTGAGGAATGATGGATACTTTTATGTCGATAAGACACGTCTGATCTACAAACTTGCGTGGATAAAGCACCCTATTCTTCACCTTGATTTTATAAAAGATAAGAATCTGTCAAGAGGTGCACATGTCTCCTTACATAACGGACATGTGCACCTTTTGACTTTACCGTTGCGTCACCATATTTTCATTCATTCTCTTTTTTCCTTCTTCCTCTATTTTCTTTCTCCATCTCTGAAATGCTTTCATGAGAGCATCTTCGTGTTTGTCGTCGATGTGATATTTATCCATAAATGATAGCAATGATTTTTTATACATGATGCCGTTCCGGAATTTATTTTTCAGCATCATGCTGTGTAGCTCTGTTTTCAGCATTGTTTCTATTTCTTCTTCAATGATAATGATGCTGTCGTGTCCCAGGTAATTGTATGTTTCAGGATCTTTCCCATATCTTGGGTCGGGGATTATGAGGGTCAGGTTTCCGGTTTCTCGCCACGACACATTCCTTGGTCGTTTAGCTGTGAGGTTTTTGATTACGTGATACAGGTTTTCGATACTTTTTAGCCTGATGGCATTGAATTCCGTGACTACGCTGTTTTGGTAGCGTACATACATGTAAGCCGCCAGATAGGGCTTTACATAGATGGTTGTAGTGACCATTCTGATTAGATTTTGATGTAACAATTCTTTTATCTTCGTGGCCGTCTTTGACGGTTGAATTCAGTGCCATTGTGTTGAGAAAAAATCAACACTTTTTGGAGCTCTTTGGCACTTCTGTAAGAAGTTGTATATCAAATGGTTACAAGGTCTATATTTTTCTCATAGAGAATCGTTGCTTTTCTCTACGAGGAACGGGTCCTTTCTCTACGAGGAATCGATTGAATCTCGTAGAGAAACATGTGCTTTCATTAAATCCAAACTGCAAAAGTAAAATAAAATCTATTTTATATATTCTCCTGTTTTGGCTTGCATTCGTTGTTTTGTTGTAAAATATGGACGCGTTGCGGTATGTTTATTTATATCGCGCATGTGTATGAGCGAATGTTGGTAAAAGAGATGGCTTGTCCTGTTCGATTTATTAACTAAAATTAAACAAGGAGTTTTAAAATAAGGTTGAGCTTGTTTTGTTGGAAAAGTACGTGTTTTATTTATGCTTTCTGAATAAAAAAATATAGGCATTTATAGTATTTTAGAAAATACTATTTTTAATATATGCTGAGAATAAAATTGAGGGTTTAAATATCTGATTAAGAGCTGTTTGATTTTAGCGTCTTATTTGAAAAGTGTTTCAATAAACGTTCGTTTATTGGCACAAAAATATGTCCTTTTTTTTAATGTACAAAATATTTTTCAATAAAAATAATTTGATCATATTTTAAACGGAACATATCTTATTGATTTATAGCAGATTGTATTATATATGAAAAAATAATTAATTCGTTTTTAATTTAACCTGAATGGAGATAAAAGTCTTTCTAAAATAGTGTGCCAATAAACGAACGTTCATTGAAACACTTTTTGGTGTTAAGTAGTTTGTTTATAGTTATTTATGTACTAATTTGAAATGAAAATGGTACATAACACATATTTCCCCTCTTTATGTTTTGTCTCCTGCGATAGGGAAACTATTGAGGGCTAGTGTATCTGAAGAATTAATAATCCATTTTATACACGCTTGACCGGAAGGAGCTTCATTACCCCGGTGTCCCTAAAGAATATTCTATTGTGAACAAATCCACAGATATCTGTTGGTATCCGCTTCGTGTCACCTATAGTCGTGAACTACAGTTGAAGGAAGTGCTTGATGCCGAGTGTATAGAGAACTTCATCCCGATGCATTATGAATACGTGAAGCAGGGAGAACGTAAGATACGAAAGTTAGTTCCTGTAGTACATAACCTTGTGTTTGTCCACAGTTCTTTTGCTTGTATTGATCGTGTTAAACAGTCTCTTGGTTCTTCCTTATCTGTGCGTTATATCATTGATCGTGAGACGAATCGTCCTCTTATCGTTCCGGATTCGCAGATGCATAGCTTTATCGCTGTTTCGGGAAACTACGAAGAACAGATTGTTTATCTTGATCCGGCCCTTACCTCTTTACGGAAAGGAGATCGTGTGCGCATTATTGGTGGTGTTTTCGAAGGGGTGGAAGGAATTGTCATTCGTGTAAAAGGCGATCGGCGTGTTTCTGTTTGCATCAAGGGCATTATGGCTGTAGCCACTGCATATATTCATCCTTCTTTGATAGAGCTTATACCCGACGCTGCTTGTGAGTAAGAAGCCGGTTCATTTTCTATTTTTCATCAATAGTCCACTGTAAATCATCTAATTGTAAATTTATCTATATGTTGTCTTTTCAATCACAAATTGATACTTTGTACCGTATAACCCGTGATCTTCTTAATATGGGTTTTGACGGGACTCCTCTTTATTCCAATGAATTTTGTGCACTCAATACAGAAGTTTACCGTCAGGCTGAGGCGCTTTTTGTGTTGCGAGGTTCCAATGTTGAAGAAGAGGCACAACGTTGCTATGTTTTATTGACGGCCTATCATGCTACCATCTATGATCATGGTAATAAAAATCTGAAAATCCAGTCTTTGCTTGACCGTAGTTGGCAATTGCTTGGACAGCTTTCTGCTTCTTTGCTAAAGTGTCAGCTTTTGGTGGCTTGTTATAGTGAAGTTTTTGATGAAGATCTGGCTCGGGAAGCACATGCAATTATGAACAGTTGGACCGGTCGTGAATGGACTAAGGCGGAATGTGAAGTTTCCGATTATTTGGAAAGTCTGGAAGCCAATCCTTGGCCTGATTGGGAGGTTGTAGAGTAAGGCGTATTGTAATTTTTGCGGAATCATTTAATAGATATTGTAATGAGAATGAGATTTTTGTATAAATGTTTGCTGTGTTTGTTGGCGATTTTGGCATCCTGCTCTGCCCCCAAAGAGGTACTTTATTTGCAGGATATCGCTTCTCTGAAAGAGGAGGTTATTGATAAGAACTATGAGGTAATCATTCATAAGGATGACCTATTGGCTATTTTGGTGAATAGTAAAGACCCGGAGTTGGCGTTACCGTTTAATATGCCTGTAGTTACTTATCAAATAGGTAGTACAACTTCTGGACAGCAACGTTTGTTAGGTTATCTTGTTGATCAGAATGGCGATATTGACTTTCCTATTTTAGGAAGGCTTCATGTGGAGGGATTGACCCGTATGCAAGTGACGGAGTTGATAAAACAAAAATTAATGAATGAGGATCTGATCAAGGATCCTATCGTCACTGTTCAGTTTTTGAACTTTAAAGTTTCTGTGATGGGTGAAGTAGCCCGACCGGGTACATTTGATATTTCCGGTGACCGCATTACTTTATTGGAAGCTTTGAGTATGGCCGGTGATTTGACTATTTATGGCCGTCGCGACCGTGTGGCTGTTATCCGTGAAAAAGACGGCAAACGGCGTATATTGTATCATGACCTTCGCTCTTCCGATATTTTTCAGTCTCCCTGCTATTATTTACAACAGAATGATATTGTGTATGTAGAACCCAATAAAGCCAAGACTGGTCAGAGCCGTATCAACTCCAATAACTCTGTGGGCGTTTGGTTGTCCGCCGTTTCGGTATTGGCTTCCATTACTTCTTTAATGGTAACTATGTTTAAATAATCCGGATATAAAGAGAATAATGAATACTGAATACAAAAACAATGATGTCCGCAAACAGGAGTCGGAAATTAATATCTCTGATATCTTCCATCTTATATTAGCTAATTGGTACTGGTTCGTACTGTCTGTTCTGGTCTGTGGTGGGGTAGCTTTCTTTTATCTGAAATCTTCTTCTAAAATATACAGCCGTAAGGCATCCGTTCTTATCCGCGATGATTCTAAGGGTGGTGGAATGAGTGAATCGGCGGCTTTTTCCGACCTTTCTCTTTTGGGTGGTAAACGTAATGTAGACAATGAAGTACTTGTTTTCCAATCCCGTCATCTGATGGAAGAGGTTGCCCGGCGTCTGCATTTGGATATGAGTTATCAAGTGAAGAATGGTCTGCGTAATGATGAACTTTACACCCATGCTCCGGTAACAGTTTCTTTTCCTGAGGCGGAGGAGCGTCAGGTTATAAAAGTAGTGGTTACTCCTGTTGATTCCGCTACGGTACGTCTTTCTGGTTTTTCTTTAGCTGTAGGTGGTGGGGGAGTCCGTTCGGAAGAGGTTTTGGATGTACATCTGAATGATACGGTTTCTACTCCGATCGGTCCGATGGTAATTACCCCTACGTTATATTATACAGATGTATTTTATGGTAAGCCCGTAAATGTGGTTAAATCCAATTTGGAGGGTATCATCGAAGGGTATCGTGGCAGGTTGAAAGTTTCTCTTGCCGGTAAAACAACAACTATTATCAACCTGGTTTTGGATGATGTATCCACTGCCCGCGCAGAAGATATTCTGAATATGCTTATTGCCGTCTATAATGAAGATGTGATCAATGACAAGAACCAGATAGCGGTAAATACCTCCAAATTCATTAATGAACGTCTGATTATCATCGAACGTGAATTGGGTAGTGTGGATGCCAATATTGAAAGTTTTAAACGCGAGAATCTGTTGACGGACATCACTTCCGAGACGGGTATGTATCTTGCCAATACGAGTCGTTATCAGCAGGAGGGACTTAGTCTGGAGAACCAGTTGAGTATTGCCAAATATATTAAAGAGTATTTGACGGATCCTCAGAAAAGTTCGGATCTGATTCCTGCCAATACCGGTATATCGGATAACAGTGTTGAGTCTCAAATTAAAGAATATAATGATGTTTTATTAAAACGCGATAAATTGGTAGTAGGTAGTAGCAGTAAGAATCCGATTGTGATGGATTTGAATAACTCTTTGAGTGCCATGAAGCAGACGATTATCCGTTCGGTGGATAATCTGATTGTCGGTCTGAATATCCAATTAAAGAATATCCGTGAACAGGAAGAACAGACCACGAAGCGAATTGAGGCTGTGCCTGCCCAGCAGAAATATGTACTTACAGTGGAGCGTCAGCAGAAGATCAAGGAGGAACTTTATCTTTACTTGTTGAATAAGCGTGAGGAGAATGCCTTGACACAGGCTATTACCGAGAGTAATGCCCGTATCATAGATGCTGCTTCGGGTAGCAGTGCTCCGGTGGCACCTAAAACAATGACAATTTTCTTGGCTTCCATTGTTTTAGGATTAGCTATTCCTGTAGGTGTATTTTGGTTGTTGAATGTGACTGATACCAAGGTTCGTACTCGTAAGGAATTGGATGGAGTGCTTACTATTCCTTTCTTAGGCAATATTCCCCGTCACGGCAATAATAAGGGTGAGGATTCGGATGGTATTGTTGTCCGTGAGAACAGTCGTGATTCGGTTTCCGAAGCTTTCCGTATCATCCGTACGAACATGGACTTTATGCGCGTGAAGTCTGAAAAGTTACAGGTGGTCATGTTTACTTCTGCCAATCCTGGAGCAGGTAAGACTTTTGTTTCAAGTAACCTTGCCATGAGTATCGCTCAGACAAATAAAAAAGTTGTCTTAATTGATGTTGATATCCGTAAAGGTACCTTGAGTGGTATTTTTTCTAATTCCTCCAACCGTATGGGGTTGACACATTACCTTTCGGGGAGTACGGATAAGTTGGATGATATTGTAGGTAGGAGTGAGGAGTATGATAAATTGGATGTCATCTTCTCCGGTCCTGTTCCTCCCAATCCTGCCGAATTGTTGTTGAGCGAGCGTTTTGATCGTCTGATAGCAGAACTTCGTAAACGTTATGATTATATTATTGTTGACAATGTTCCTGCCGGTATGGTGGCCGATGCTTCTATTGTCAATCGTGTAACCGATCTTACCATTTTCGTTGTTCGTTCGGGTATGATGGATCGTCGTCAATTGCCTGAATTGGAGAATATGTACCGTCAGGAACAGCTTCGTAATATGTCCGTGATATTGAATGGCATTCCTTCAGACCATAAGGGCTACGGTTATGGCTATGGTTACGGCTATGGTTACGGCTATGGTTATGGAAATGAAGTTCATAAACATAAAAAAATAAAAGGTTTTAAAAAGTTATTTTCTCGTTTTTTTTATGATAAGTAGTAAGTACGTTCTTGTTTTGAGAAAGTTGTATTTTATAACCATAAAATACAAATACTAACACATATGTTTTATGATTAGCAAAATAATGGTTAAGAATACATTACCTTCTTTTTTAGTAACTTTTATAAAGCTAATATTTGGATAAATAATTGCGATGCCAATAGATGTAATAACGCTTGGGATCAATTAAATACTGATCATATATTATAAAAGAGTATGTTCAACCTCAATAAATTTATTGCTGATAGTGTAACTTTTCGTCCTGTCAGTATGTTTGCTAAAGATATTGATGCAAACAAGAGAATTCTTATAAAAGAGATTAAAGGCAAGAAAGTATGTGTAATAGGTGGTGCTGGTAGTATTGGATCTAGCTTCATCAAAGCAGTATTACGGTTTGAGCCTGCTTCGGTTGTTGTTATTGATCTTAATGAGAATGGTTTGGCAGAGCTAGTTCGTGACATTCGTTCAACAAAAGATCTATATTGCCCTGATGAGTTCCGTTGTTATACACTCAATTTCGCTGATCCAATTTTTGAACGTATTTTTTGTGAGGAAAAAGGATTCGATATTGTAGCCAATTTTTCAGCCCATAAGCATGTTCGTTCCGAAAAAGATAAATATAGTGTTCAAGCACTCATTGAGAATAATGACATCAAGGCAAAGCATTTGATGGATTTACTTACATTATATCCACCTAAACATTTTTTTTGCGTGTCTACTGATAAGGCAGCTAACCCTGTGAACATTATGGGGGCTAGTAAGCGTATTATGGAGGATCTTGTAATGGCATACAATCAGTATTTTAAAGTAACAACTGCTCGTTTTGCCAATGTTGCTTTTTCTAATGGGTCATTACCTGACGGTTGGATTCATCGTCTCCAAAAGAAACAACCTCTTGCTGCCCCCTCCGATGTAAAGCGATATTTTGTATCACCAGAAGAGTCAGGTCAGATTTGTATGCTTGCTTGTGTCCTTGGTAATGGTGGAGAAGTCTTTTTTCCAAAGTTGGGCGAAGATCAAATGCTTACTTTTTCTGCTATTTGTGATGACTTCGTAAAAGCGGAGGGGTTTACAAAGGTTGAATGTAGTGATGATTCTGAAGCAAAACATTATGCAGCAAATATGAACTATGAGTCTGACTCTTATCCTGTTGTATATTTTAAAAGTGATACTACTGGTGAGAAGGCTTATGAGGAGTTTTACATTCCTGGAGAGAAAATTGACATGGGACGTTTTATAGCTCTTGGTGTCATAGAAGAGACCGCCCATCGTTCTATGTCAGAAATTAACCACTTTTTTGACGAACTTGAAGATATATTCGCTTCTCCCGAGTTTACCAAAGCGCAAATTGTAGAATCTATCAAACGTTTTATCCCGAACTTTGAGCACGAAGAAAGGGGAAAGAACCTTGATCAGAAGATGTAAATGTGTAAAATTTGAATTGATTTTAATGAAGTGGAAACTTCTGAAAAGTGTGTATGTTTTTGTCTGCCCATGGTTGAAAGTTCGCAAAGACCATATTAAGCAACCTTCAGAATTTGAACTTGATGATTTTTATGTAGTTGAGACTTCTGATTGGGTCAATGTCATTGCTATTACCGAAGATGGTAAGGTTGTTTTAGAAGAACAGTATCGTCATGGCATTCAAAAAGAGTGTATAGAACTTCCTGCAGGATGTGTTGATCAAGGTGAAATACCTCTTGAAGCTGCAAAACGTGAACTTCTTGAAGAAACTGGATATGCAGGTGGTGTGTGGATTCCTTTTGGGGAATCTGCTCCTAATGCGAGTGGGATGGCAACAATGTGCTACACTTTTATAGCCAAAGGTGTTAAAAAGATTTCCGCTCAGAATCTCGAACAGTCCGAAGATATACGCATTTGTCTTGTAGAACAAAATACAATAAAAGAATTATTAGAAAAAAACTCCATTGTAGAGGCAGTAATGCAAGCGTCTCTGTGGAGATATCTTGCAAATAAAATATAATATTATGGCTTATCAAATTCCTCTTTTTAATCTGAACTTCGATGAGAGAGAAGCTCAGGCCGCTTACGATACTATCAAGTCTGGTTGGATTTCTACTGGTCCTAAAAATGCAGAGCTTGAACAAATGTTTATCAATATGTGGAGAGTGAAGTATGCGGTCAGTATGTCTAATTGTACCGATTCACTTCATGTCTGCTGCATGGTTTGTGGCTTTGGACCTGGCGATGAGGTTATTTGTCCTTCGCTTACTTTTGCAGCTAGTTGCAATTGCATTCGCTACGTGGGTGCCACTCCCGTTTTCGCTGATATCGTAGGTCCTGAACATATCAATATTGATCCTAAGGATATTGAGGCTAAGATTACTCCGCGTACCAAGGGCATCATTGTTGTTCATATGGCTGGTTTCCCTGCTGATATGGATACAATAATGTCTATTGCAAAGAAGTATAATCTCAAGGTTATTGAGGATGCTTGTCATGGGCCTCTTTCAGAGTATAAAGGTAAGAAACTCGGTACTATCGGTGATTGTGCAAGCTTTTCTTTCTTTAGTAATAAAAATATCTCTACAGGTGAAGGTGGTATGTTTATTACCAATAATGAGGAGATGGCGCAGAAAGCACGTCTGATTCGTTCACATGGCATGAGTACTATGTCTTATCAACGTGCCAGCGGCCATGCTACAGAGTATGATATAACTTGTTTGGGTTACAATTTTCGTATGGATGATATCCGTGCGGCTATTGCTATTGAACAATTAAAGAAGCTTCCCGAAGATCTTGAGGCTCGTATTGCTGTCCGTAAACATTATGTAGAGCGTTTTACTAAAAACTTTCGTATTACTGTTCCGTTTGCAGATTGTACAGAATTTGTTTCAAACTATATTTTTCCGATTGTGATTCTTGATTCTACCAAGGAGAAACGTAATACTCTTCGTGAGTATATTCACGCCGCAGGTATCCAGACTTCGGTACATTATCCTGCTGCCCATCGCTTTTCTACCTACAAAGAACTAGAGATAAATCTTCCACAGACAGACTATTGTACAGATAATGAGATTACGTTACCAATGTATGCGGCTCTAACTATGGAGCAGATAGACTTAATTTGTAATATAGTGGAAAAGGGAATTAAGAAAATATATGGATAAAAAAGCTATTATGGTTTTTGGAGTTGGTGAACTTCAAAAGTCAATCATAGAACGTGCACACGAAATGGGGCTATTCGTAGTAGGTATAGATCCATGTCCTAATGCTATTTGCAAGGATGGCTGTGATGTTTTTGAGGTTGTAGATGGGCAAGATTTTAATTCTACTGTTGCAATTTGCCATAAATATAATGTAAAAGCGATAGTAACAGCGGCCACGGACAAGCCTTTGGTTATGATGGCTAATGTGGCAGAGAAGTTAAACTTTCCTTTCTATAGTGTACGGACTGCCATTTGGTCCACGGATAAATTCCAAATGAAGCAACGTTTTATTGAAGGTGATATCCCTTGTGCACAAGGTCGTCTCATATCCAGTGCTAATGAAGTTGAAGATATGGATTTTCCGATTATCGTAAAGCCTCGAGATAATTCTGGTTCTCGAGGTGTAAAATTATGTCGTAGTAAAGAAGAACTGCAGATCTCAATAGATGAGGCACTTGAAAATTCACGTCTTACAACTGTTCTTGTAGAGGAGTTTATTGAAGGGCGTGAGTTTAGTGTCGAATCATTACATTATGGTGGTAAATCTGAAGTAATTCAGTTTACAGAGAAAAAGACAACAGAGTTTCCTTATAACGTAGAGTTAGGGCACAAACAGCCTGCGAATCTTACTGACGATCAGCGTGAGAAGATTTGTACTATCATCTGTAAAATAGCGGAATGTATGCAGTTTGAAAATTGTCCTTCTCATACTGAACTTAAGATTAACGATCATGGTATCTTTGTTATTGAGACTAGCCCTCGCCTAGGTGGTGACTATATCACTTCAATCCTAACCCCTCTGTCTACGGGCATTAATCTCGAAGAACAACTTCTTCATATTGCTCTTGGTGAATCTGTAGATACAAAGACGGGGCGTGTAGAAAAAGCATCTGCTGTTTGCTTTTTCTCTTTGCCTGAGGGAGAAGTGAAAGCTATTGACACTGAGATATGTGGTATCATCAATTGGCCACATATATTTGCTTTTAATATCAAGTTGAAAACAGGTGATAGAATAAATAAGATAACATCTTCTCTCAATCGTTATGGACAGTTTATCATTCAAGCAAATAGACGTGAGGAGATTGATGCGTTAATAGAGAAATATGAGAATAAGATAAATAGTTTAATTGTTGTAGTATGAATTATCCTCCGAAAATATTAATTAATGGTGCAGGTAGGGGGTGTCTAAATCTTATGAAGACTGCCAATGCCATGGGGTTATATACTATTGTTACAGGAATGGAAGGACCTTGTATTCCTATAGCTGATAAAGTTTACCGAAATGTACATCCTGGACATCCTGAAGAGGTGTTAGCTGTAGCCAAAGTTGAGAATATAGATGCTATTGCAATATCGTGTAACGATATGGGGCTAGAAAGCGTAGGTTATTGCTGCGATCAACTTGGTCTTACGGGGCTTTCTTATGCTTCTGCTAAGGCAGCATCAAATAAACTGTTGATGAAAGAATTATTAGTCAAGAATGGAGTTAGAACTGCACGGTATTTTAATATTCACAATTTGGAAGAATTAAGAAATGTAGTAAGAAAACTTTCATTCCCTGTTATACTTAAGGCTACAGATCTTCAAGGTAGCAGAGGTATTTGTGTTGTCCGAGAAGTATCTGATCTTGAATCATCATATCGTGAGGTAATGTCGTTTACTCATAAGGATTATTGTATCATAGAAGAGTTTATTGAGGGGATAGAATTCGGAGCACAGGCTTTCGTTTTTCATGGCGAAGTGTTATTTATTCTTCCTCATGGAGATGAGACAATAATGTGTAAGACTGCAGTTCCTATAGGACACTATATGCCCTATAAGATGAATGAAGAGTTGTCTGTCGATGTTGATAGGCAGGCCCGTAATGCTATAAAAGCATTAGGACTAGATAACTGTGCCGTCAATATTGATTTTATTGAACGCGACAACAGGGCTTATATAATAGAACTTACGGGTCGAGGAGGCGCGAATGGACTTACTGATATAACCAGTATGTTTTGGGGCTTGAATTATTATGAGATGATTATACTGACAGCACTTGGTAAAGATCCTCGTGATGTTTTTGCAAGAAGATCTGTCATTCCTTTCGCTGCGAAATCAGAAATGGTAAGAAGTAGTAATTCTGGAACTGTCAAGTCAATTTCTATTCCTCATTTTAAAGATTCTGAGATAAACTTATTTATTCGTAATGGAGATGAGGTACATACATTTACGAATAGTAATGATGCTATTGGGGAGATATTTGTGAAGAGTAATAATCTTGAAAATTGTAAAATAATTCTTGATAATATAATTGATAATTTAAAGATTGAGCTTCAGTGAGCAAATGTAACTATTTTATAGCAGAAAATGCAGAAATAGAAAACCTTCAACTGTCTGATGGGGTGAAGATTTTTTCGGCACGTGTGAAAAATACTTCTCTTGGTCAAGATTCTTTAATTCGAGACTTTAGTCAAGTTGAAAGATGTGTGATAGGGAGACGTGTGGACTTACAGCGGACGGCCATGATTTTCGATACAGAGATAGGAGATTTTACTTATGTCGGTCGTAACTTTACTTGTTGGAATGCTAAAATAGGTAAGTTCTGTTCTATTTCATGGAATGTAGGCGTTGGTGGAGCAGATCATGATTATAATCGTATTTCTCAACATGCATTTTTGTATGCGCCTCAATTTGGAATAATAGAAAAAGGTCAAAAACAAGGATATAATCGTTTTGAAACAGAATGTATCATTGGTAATGATGTATGGATTGGATGTAATGCGGTAATTTGCCGTGATGTGAAAGTTGGAGATGGAGCTGTGGTTGCTGCGGGTGCAGTTGTTACTAAAAATGTAGCTCCGTATACGATTGTAGGTGGTGTACCTGCAAAAATCATTAAGCGTAGATGTTCAGAGGAACTTGCCTTGAGATTACAGAAAACTCAATGGTGGAATTTGCCAATTGAATTTATAAAGAAAAACTTCGATTTATTTAATTCTGACATTACAGAATTGAGTATTGCGCAAATGGAAAAATTGATACAATCACTACCTTGCACAAATCATATTGTATAGTTGCATAGATGGAGGCATTAGTTTGTTCTGATGCGACTTGCTACTTTAAACGATTAAATATATATTATGAAATTAACTCCAGAGATAGAGAACCGTTCAGTACAAATTTCTTTATCTATCATTCAATCTCTCAAAGAGATGGATGAAAAGAAAGTAAAATTATTATTAGTATTTGATGATGATAAGTTTGTTAGTATTCTGACTATTGGTGATATTCAGCGTGCGATCATTAATGGTGTTGACTTAAATAATCCTATAATATCCATTATTAGTACCAAGAAGCAGTTTGTATCACCTAACGAATCGAATGAAGACATACGACAGAAAATGCTGAATCTACGTTCAGAATGTATGCCTGTGGTGGATGAAGATGGTAATCTTGCAGATGTTTACTTTTGGAATGATTTCTTTAAGCATTCCGAGCAACAGTATCGCGAAAAGATTAATCTTCCTGTTGTTATTATGGCAGGAGGAAAAGGTACTCGTTTAAAACCGATAACGAATGTCATTCCTAAACCCCTTGTTCCTGTCGGTGATAGGACCATACTTGAAGAAATTATGGAGCAGTTCGAGGGAATTGGGAGTAAACGATTCTATATGTCTGTCAACTACAAGAGTGATATGATGCGTTTTTATTTAGATCAACTTCCTCATAAATATCAGATAGAGTTTTTAGAAGAGACAAAGCCTCTTGGTACTATTGGTAGTGTATCACTTTTGAAAGGTAAAATAGCTACTCCATTTTTTGTTAGTAACTGTGATATTCTTATTGATCAAGATTATCGTGATGTATATGATTATCACCAAAAGAATGAGAATGACATAACTATAGTGACAGCGGTGAAAAGTATCTGTATTCCTTACGGAGTTATTGAGACAGGAGATGATGGTCTTATGGTTGGATTAAAGGAAAAGCCTGAACAGACATATATGATTAATACTGGTGTTTATTTGCTTAACCCTGATTTGATTGAAAAAATCCCAAAGGGAGAATTTTTCCATATAACTCATTTGATGGAGAAGGTTAAGGAGCAAGGCGGTCGCGTTGGTTGTTTTCCTGTGAGTGAAGGTGCATGGAAGGATATGGGTGAATGGTCCGAATATTTAAAAATGATAAATGCGTTGTAGTATGACAAATAAAGAGAAATATCAGTTTGATTATTTTACGCTTAAAAACTACCAGCGATTGGTTGCATTAGCGATTGACAGGGGTTTTTATTTTATCTCCTATACTGACGATTTTTTAGAAGAAAGGAAAGATGTACTTTGGCGTCATGATGTAGAGTTTGAGCCCGACATTGCTTTGAAAATGGCTGAGATTGAGTATTCGTTGGGAGCAAAAGCTACTTACTTCTTTCAAATGCACAGTCCTTACTATAATTTGTTTGATCCTCATTATACTAAGGTGTTTAATAAGATAAAATCACTTGGGCACAATGTCGGTCTTCACTTTGATAGCCATTATTATGGTATTGATAATGAGAATCAACTTAATGAGTATATAGAGTTAGATAAAATTTACTTTGAAACTGTATTGAATGTTAAGATAGATGTATATTCTTTCCATAATACTACCTCTTTTACACAAAGATGTTTGGCGCGAACTTATGGGGGGCTCATTAATGTGTATTCATCTTTTTTTAGAGAGCATTTTGATTATTGTGGGGATAGCCTTGGCTATTGGAGGTTTGATGTACTGGGAGAAATGTTGGAGAATCCAAATGTACGGCATTTACAAGTGCTCACCCACGATGCTAATTGGAGTGAAGAAGTTTTATCTCCACGAAAACGTTTAACAAAAGCGTTTTTTGATCAGGCTGCTCGTTTGGATAGAGAACAGGTCGAAGGATTACATCGTAAAGGAATGAAGAGTATTGACGACGAGGATGAATAGAACGAAATATGTAATAACAAAACAGGAAGAAGATTATGTTGGTTTGTTTATTTGTTACATCTTGAATAAAGTGTATTAGAATCTTTGCTAAATAGTGTTTTTTAATTATTTTATGAATTCTACACATCAGATAAAATTAGGAGCAGTCATTTCGTATTTGTCTATTGCGATAAATATGATAGCAGGTCTACTTTATACACCGTGGATGATACGAATAATTGGAAAGGGAGATTATGGGCTTTATACATTGGCTATGTCTGTGATATCATTGTTTGTATTTGATTTTGGCTTAGGAGTTTCTATTAATAGATTTTTATCAAAATATCTTGCAGAAGGCAGACAGGATAAAGCAAATCAATGTCTCGGTATGGTGTACAAATTATATTTCTATATTGACATTGTGTTACTGATAGTATTGACTACTGTTTATTTCTTTATTGCTCAAATTTATCAAGAATTGACGCCTATAGAAATGGAGAAATTCAAAATAGTATATGCTATGGCTGCATTTTTTGCCGTTTTTTCTTTTCCGTTTATTCCGATTAATGGAATTCTTTCTGCACATGAGAAATTTGTGCAGTTAAAATTATGTGATGTAATTCATAAATTAATTGTTGTTGGAGCAATGTCGTTTTGTTTATTTGTAGGATACGGGCTTTATGCCTTGATATTAGTAAATGCATTGGCAGGCATTATTATGATAGCAATGAAGCTCTATTTTATAAAACGATATACTTCACAAAAGATAGATTTCATATATAAGAATAGAGAAGAATTTCGGCAAATTGTAGGGTTTTCTGGATGGGTAACAATTATGTCATTTTGTCAACGCTGCATATTTACCTTAGGTCCGACAATTCTTGGGGCTTTTTCTGGTTCAGCTGCTATCGCCATATTTGGTATTGCCAGTACATTGGAAGGGTATGTGTTTACATTTTCGAGTGCATTGAGTGGCATGTTTCTTCCTCGAGTTTCCCGTATTGTTGCAAAAGATGGCGATGTCCTTCCTTTAATGATTAAGATTGGGCGTATACAACTTATGCTTGTCTCATTTGTGGTATTAGGCTTTTGTTGTGTGGGCTTTGAGTTTATTCAGTTGTGGGTTGGTGAGGATTTTTCTCTTTCTTATTTATGCACATTGTTTATTATTATTCCTTCTATACTCCAATTACCACAGGAGATAGGAGATCAAACCCTCTATGCAAAGAATAAATTAAGGGAACGTTCCTATGCTTTTATTTCAATGGCTGTGGCAAATGTAGTTTTGGGTATACCATTGTCGATTTTTTTTGGTGCAGTGGGCTTGTGTTTCTCCATCTGTATGGCTTATTTAATAAGAACAATAGTTCTTGATATTATTTATAAAAACGTATTACATATCGATATATGTAAGTTTTTTAAAGAGACTTTTGTGGTATTTCTTCCTGCTTTTATTCTGTGTCTTGTTGTATGCTTTGCTTTAAATCATTTTGTTTGCATTGGTGGATGGTTAAGTATTGGAATAAAAGGTATTATTTATTGTGTAATAATGATTACGTCTTTATTTTTCTTTGTAATGAATAAAGAAGAAAAAGAGTTCGTTCTTTTCCCAATTCGGAAATTTTTTTGTAAAAAATAGCAATATGGATTTTAATGAGCAATTAACAACACCTGTTTTGTTTATGGTGTTTAATAGGCCTCTACAAACTCAGCGTGTTTTTGAATCTATCCGTAAGGTTCGTCCGGCAAAACTTTATATTGCTGTTGATGGACCTCGTGATGGATGTCAGAATGATATAGAAAAACGTGAGGCTGTTCTAAAAATAATAAAAAATGTAGATTGGGAATGTGAAAAACACTATTTAATACATGATAAGAATCTCGGATGTTCAAAATCCGGTCCTACAGCTTGGAATTGGGTATTCGAAACAGAGGATCGTGTCATTTTTGTAGAAGATGATGGGCTAGGTAATGAGTCTGCGTTTTTTTTTGTACAAGATATGCTTGAAAAATACAAAGATGACGAAAGGGTTGGTTATGTAGGTGCTGTAAACTATGGGCAGACGTATGGGGATAAATCGTATTTTTTTACAATGTTTCCTGCAGCGACTTATTTTATGGGGTTTTGGAAAAGAACTCAGAATCTATATGATTATGAATTAGAAACTTATGAGGAAGCTATAAAAGATGGAAGTCTTCGTAATGGTTACAGAACATCAATAGAATGGTTACTCGGCAACCGTTTATTTAAAAATTACAAGAGGAGTATACGTAAAGGTTGTAGATATAATACCTATGATGTGCAGATTAGCTTCCTTGTACGTCGATTCAAAAAATGTACAATTTATCCTAATATTAATATGGTGTCTAATATAGGTTTGGAGGGTGGTGCCAATAACCAAGTCAATATCAATAGTAAGTTCTATAAAGAGTATGGAAATCGAAAAACATTTCAAATGGATTCAATCACTTATTGTGATGATGTTTATATTGATAATGATTTTGATATGTCATTCTTTAATTATCGTTGCCTTCATAATAACAACTGGATTAAAGTATATTTGAAATCAGTGCTCTACGATCATTTTGGAGGTTTGTATCGAAAATATATACGTCCTATTAGAAGAAGAAATTAACTATGGATAGTAAACTTAAGGTTGTTCTCATCTGTCATTTCTCAAATCCAATGGTGCGATCATATTTGCCTTTGGATAATAGGAGAATGTATAATTTCATGCGTCATTTTTTGGGTATGAAGACTAAGAGTGGAGTATATCGCGACATTGCTGCATGGGATACTAATTTCATTGATAACATGAAAATGCGTGACGATGTGGAACTAACAGTCATTTCTGCTCATGGAGGTTTAAAAAAGAGTGTTGTACATTTTGAGGCGGAGGGAATAAAGTACTACTTTGTTCGTTGTGATAGGGCAACGCTCCTGAAACATCTCATAAAGAGCCCGTCTATTTGGCACGCACTGAATCCAATGCGACCTACTATTCGTCAGATTGTTCGCAAAATACATCCTGATATTGTTGCTTTGATGGGAGCAGAAAATGCTTATTATTCAGGGACGGTTTTGGGGTTAGAAAAGGAATATCCTGTTATTATGAAAGCACAGACTATTTATAACAATCCAGACCGTGAAAAATATGGTGTAGTTGATGTTAAAAATGCGTATGTGGAACGACTCATTTTTGAAACTCTCGACTATGTGTCTGTTACTACAAAAATGTATTATCAGTTGTATCGTGAGTATAACAAAACAGCTTATAACTTCTATTGGAGTTTCGGTACTACTTTTCATGAAGTAATCCCTATACAAGATAAGGAATTCGATTTTGTAAATTTCGCTAATAGTATGATCCCTGCTAAAGGTTTTACTGATGTATTACAAGCAATGGTAATTGTTGTAAAGTCGCATCCCAAAGCTAAGCTTAATCTGATAGGTACGCCTAATATAGAGGACAAAATAATATATGACAAAATAATTGCAGACAATTATCTGGAAAACAATGTAATTGTTACTCCTTTTTTTGAGAATCAAAATGATATGTTTCAGCATCTTCAAAAATCTCGTTTTGCTGTTCTCCCTTATAAACTTGATTATATAGCATCTACTACGTTTCAAGCTATGTATTATGAAATGCCAGTAGTGGTATATAAAACTGCAGGTACACCTACGCTCAACGAAGAAAAGGAGTGTGTACTGATAGCTGATATGGAGAATGTTAAGCAACTTGCAGAGAAGATGTTGTTGCTCTTAGATGATGAGAAAAAGGCTTCTGAACTTTGTAAAAATGCTAAGGAATTAATAGATTTTAGGAATGATGGTAAGCGTATTAGTGATGTTGTTATGAATAACTTTCGTGCTATCGTTGCACATTTTCGTTATGGAACACCTATTCCTAAAGAACTTATTTATAATCCATTGGGAGAATGAAGATAAACCGAATAGAGTTAAAGAATATTCTTCAATTTCTTGGAGATACAGTTATAGATGTTATAGGGGATCCAACAGGAGTCTATATCGACAATCTCGCAGATATGGCTAGAATCAACGAACATTCTCTTGATTGGATAAATCCTACCAAAGAAAATAAACAAGTGATAGCAGAAAGGAGTAGGGCTTGTGTACTACTTGTGGATGATAGTATTGTCCCAATTAGGGATAAAGTGTTGATTGTAGTTAGAAATCCTAAAATGTGTTTGGCGCAAATTGGTAATTATTTTTTTGTTGAAAGACAAGAAGCTGGTATCCATGCAACTGCGGTGGTGGACAGAGATGCTATTATTGGTGAAAATGTATATATTGGTCCTTATTGCGTTATTGGTCAAGCAACTATAGGTGATGGATGTATTATTGACAGTAATGTTCGTATCTATGGTTGTGTGAAGATGGGGAATAACTGTCATGTAAAGGCTGGAGCTGTACTTGGTGGTGAAGGCTTTGGCTTTGAAAAAGATGCTGGGGGGAACCGTTTTCATTTTCCTCAGATAGGAGACCTTGTTATCGGTGATGATGTAGAAATAGGCTCTAATACTTGTATTGACCGTGGTGCGCTCTCTGATACCATAATAGGAAGCCACACTAAAATAAACAATCTTTGCCACATAGCCCATAATAATGTGATTGGTGAAAATGTTGAGATTACAGGATGTGTGAATCTCTCTGGAGGCAATATAATTGAGGATAATGTATGGATTTCTCCTAATAGTTCTCTTCGTGGTTATATTCATGTAGGCAAGGGGGCAATTATAGGTACTGGTGCCGTTGTTACCAAGAATATTCCTGCTGGTGAAACTTGGGTGGGCAATCCTGCTTCTAAGATGGAAAAAAAGTAATGGATATAAAGGTTCTACTTTTATTCGCTATATTTTTAGGAGGATGGTTTTTCTCATCTAAGGGGAATACCCCCAAAAGACGAAAGAACTATATTGTTTTTGTAATGATATTATTCACGATGGAATCTTGCTTAAGAGGGCTATCTGTAGGTTCTGATACTATCAATTATTATTATATGTTTAAAAGTGCTGGGACGGAATATTGGGCATCTATTTGGCAAGCGATGAAGGAAAGATATATAGAAATGGCAGGAACGGAAGATGTTGGCTTTGTTGTTTACAACAAATTGATTTATGTACTATGGCCAAACTTTTCGTTTATGTTGTTTATTTCTGCACTTATCTTTTTTGTTCCATTTGGTAAACTTTTAAATAAGTACACTGAAGATTTTTGGCAATTGATATTCATCTTTGTTTTGTATGTAGCTTTGTTTAATATGATTGCTATGTCTGGTGTACGTAAAGAAATTGCGTTAGGTCTTACAGTTTGGGCATTTATGTTCTATGTTAACAAAGATAAAAAGAAATGTGCCATGTGTGTGTGTCTAGGAGCAATGATACATATGACTACATTGTTGTTTTTGCTTATTCCAGCTATAGATTTATTGAAAGGAAAATATCTTAGAACCCTTCATGTTTTGGCATTTATCTTAATTCCGGTTGTTATTGTGTTTTCTGGTCCAATTATTGTATTGTTAGCAGAAACTTCTGGAAATGAGAAATACAGAATTTATGGAGAGGGAGAAATACAAGGTGGCGGCATGATATTTACATTATTGATGGAAATGATTTCACTGTTTTGTCTTTATGCGTTTAGAAAAACCGATTTGTCTAAACAAAAGTTCTTGACTAAATTGTATATTATGTTGCCTTGTTTCACCTTTTTTGCTCCTTTGATTACCAATAATGGATCAATGGTACGAATCAGTCAATATTTTCATTTGTATATAGTTTTGCTGCTTCCCTATGCAATTGATATGTGTTTTGGAAGTAATAGGAAATCTATTTATACAATACTTATTATAATCTTGTTGATACTTAGTTTTTCTGCAGAGTACGAACCATATACATTTATTTGGAATGATAATTTACCTCTTTATTAATCCTACTTGTGAAACAACACGATGTAGATGGGGAAATGAGGGGGGGAGTACACAAATGTTTCGTAAAGTTAGCCAAATAGTAATTTCATATTGAAGATATATGTTATAAATATAAATTATAATTATAAATAAGAATGTTAAGTAAATATAGAAAATATGCGATGGATAACTGTCTGTATACTATAAGAAAAAACTATATAAATGAAAAAAGTGAAAATTAAATTTGTAGACTTTTTTGATGGCTTTGATAAAGGACGCAATGAATTTCTTGAAGTATTGAAGCAAAGATATGAGATCGATATTAGTGATGAGCCTGATTATGTAATATATTCTGGTTTTGGTTATGAACATTTGAAATATAATTGTATACGTATATTTTTTACAGGAGAATGTCAAACACCTGACTTCAATGAGTGTGATTATGCCATAGGTTTTGACCGATTAAAGTTTGGTGATCGCTATGTTCGCATTCCATTATATAATATGATGCAATATAAGTTAGATTATAAGGAATTGTTGAATAGAAAATCTATAATATCTGATGATATCAAAGGACGTGGTTTTTGTAGTTTTGTAGTGTCAAATTGCTTTGCAAATGATACTCGTGCAATATTTTATGAATTATTGAACCAATATAAATATATAGCTTCAGGAGGGAGATACAAAAACAATATAGGTGGTGCAATAAAGGATAAAAAAACATTCCTTTCAAAGTATAAGTTTAATATTGCTTTTGAAAATTGTTCTCACGATGGTTATGCTACGGAGAAAATAGTGGAAGCCTTTGCTGCGGGGGTAGTCCCCATTTATTATGGTGATCCTCGTATAGCAGAAGATTTCAATCCTAAGGCATTTATAAATGCTCATGATTATCAGTCCTTTGAGGAGATGGTTGAACGTATAAAGGAGATTGATGCAGACGACAGGTTATATTTAACAATGCTCAATGAACCCATAATACAACCGAATGCTGATGTAACCGAATTGGCAGATTTTCTTTATAGTATCTTTGACCAACCTTTAGCAAAGGCTAAAAGACGCTCACAATCTCAACCTACACAAGCAATGGAAGCGATGAAACTTCGGCATGAGTTTTTTGAAATGAAAATATATAAATATTATAAAAAGGGCATGAATCAATTTACCCGCCTGAGGAAGGGAGTCTTCCTTTCATCTAAACGTACAAAATAATGTTGATATACAGAATAAAAAGACGGCTGTTAACACATTGGACAATGCTTATTAATAGGATAAACATGATGTTGCGCGGAATTCAGTATGGTAAGCGTTTTACATGTTGTGGCTCAATATTTTTCAGAAAAGGTATAGGAGGCTGTATTGTCCTTGGTAATGATGTGAGTATTAATTCCAGTCGCATTTCTGATCCTATTGGTGGTGATACCAAGACTATACTCATTGTAGGTGATAATGCTAGTCTTATTTTGCATGATGGTGTTAGTATGAGTAATACTACTGTTTATGCTTCTAATTACATAGAGATAGGTGAGAGGGCCTGCATTGGTGGAGGTGTGAAAATTTATGATACGGATTTTCATTCTTCTAATGCGGAAAAAAGACTCTGTGGAAATATAGATGTTCCCTCTGAACCTATAATTATAGGAAAACGGGTTTTTATTGGGGGGCACTCTATTATACTAAAGGGAGTTATGATTGGTGATGAAGCAGTTATTGGTGCAGGTAGTGTTGTTACTAAGAATATACCAGCAGGTGAAATATGGGCAGGTAATCCTGCAAAATTAATTAGGAAAATAGTATAAATGAACATACCTTTAGTTTCAATTATAGTTCCTTGTTATGGGGTAGAGAGGTATTTAGCTAATTGCATTGAGAGTGTTCGGCATCAATCATATGTAAATTGGGAGCTCATCTTGGTTGATGATGGTTCTCCTGATCATAGTGGTGAGATATGTGATACATATGCAAAGAAGGAAAAGCGAATCAAAGTAATTCATAAAGAGAACGGCGGATTATCTTCTGCTCGTAATGCAGGTCTTGATATCATGAGTGGCGAGTATGTATCTTTTTTGGATGGTGATGACTTTTGGCATCCCGACTATCTAAAAATATTAATGGGGTATATTGTCACAGAGAATGCGGAAATTGTGCAGTGCGATTTTATACGTGGTGAAAAAACTATTTTCCCGTCATTTGATGAAAAGGAAACATGTCGAATGTATGATAACCATGATATTTTTACCTCTGAAGTAGCAAAGATTATCATGTGTGGTAAGGTGTATAAAGCTAACTTTTTTGAGAAAATACGAATGCCTATAGGGCTCATCAACGAAGATGATTGGACAACGTGGAAATTGTACTATCAGGCTAAAAAGATAGTTGTTACTAACCGTCCATTATACTATTATACTTATAATCCAGATAGTATCATGGGAATAAATAAGAAAAAACCTGATTTACGTTACTTTGACGCCTATGAGGAACGAATAAACTATTTTCACAAAAAAGGAGAAACGGATTTGGAAGATGCTTCACATATACAGTTATGTAAATCGTTGATGTTGTTGTATACTAACGATATGTTGACAAATGAACAGAGAGGAGAAATTCGAGAACGTTTCCAAAAGAGTTGGGAAAAGATTAAATGTTCTTCTGTACTTTCATTAAAGTTGAAATTGGTATTTGGGATTTTTAATCAATGTCCGATGATCGTAGTAAAATTTGTTTTGATTCTACGAAAATGAGTTTGGCAATATGTTGAATCAGTTGTAATCCTGTTTGTACTAGTCAGATAGCTCGCTATCTTCCTCGTAAAAACAGAAAACATCCTCAAAAATAACTCTCAAAATAATACTGAGCAAAATTTAAACAGGAACTAAAAGTATCAAAGTTAAAGGTGCTTTTCTAATATTATATATTGTCACACTAATGTCCTATAACAATCTAAACGTTGATAAATGAGTAAATTGGGCTCATATGTATTGTTGGTTTTCAATGCTTTACAAAATATGATTTTTCAATTTTTTTATTAAAGTGTTAAGTATAAATTCAAGTCCGTTTACTTGTGGATTAGCTATAATTTTCTCATATTCAATGCTGTAAAATGGATATTTCAAATTTTAACGGGATACTAATGATATTGTCATATTAGTGCAAATGATGCTATTGTAGAGACATATTATAGAGTTAGAATACAGAATAATGGTATGATTTCAAAGACTAGAAAATCAAATTTTGAGCTTCTTCGCATATTTATGTACGTTTGGGGTAATGACCACTCATGTGTTGCAAGCATGTTATCCATCCTTACATGCTGCAGATTTTAGTTTGATAAATAGTTTCAGGGTGCTTTTGATGTGTATGAGTATTGTGGCTGTGAACTGCTTTGTAATGATAAGCGGTTATTTTCGTATCAAACAATCGTGGAGAGGATTCCTTAACTTATATACACAGTGTGCGTTTTATATGATAATTCTTACCACGTTAGCTACATTGTTTCTTAATGCTTCAGCAGTTGATATTCTCAAAAAAACGGTTTTTGCATTGACAGAATCGGGGTATTGGTTTTTGACTGCTTATCTTGCATTGTTTTTGGTAGCTCCTGTATTGAATGTGGCATTTGAAAAACAGAACAGTAAGCAGAGGAAAGCATCGCTTATGGGACTTTTACTTATTGATGTATATATAGGCTATATACATCAATCTCCTGAAATATCACAAGATGTATATAGTGCTATTCATTTCTTTTTAATCTACTATATTGGTATGTATATTTCTGAATATAAGTGTGTTATTTCTGGTATGGGTGGCTGGGTAATATTCAGTATACTAATGGTTGTAATGCATGCTATAAAAGTTGTCTTTCCACCATTTGCAATAATATTTTCGATGCGGTATAATAGTCCGGCTGTAATGCTTGCAACTTTTCTTTTTTTTAATTGGGCGCGGCAATGGAAAATACAGTCGAATGTTGTCAATTGGATTTCAGTATCTGTATTATCAGTATATATAATTCACATGGGGCCATTCAGGGGATATTATTTCTTTGATTTTGTAGAAAGGATAAATAATAATTTGCCATCAGTTGCAGCTTGTTTGAGTATGGTGAGTTTTATGATCGTATGTTATATCGTATGTATTTTAATTGATAAAGTACGTATATTGATTTGTACACCCATAATTAAATGGTTGACGAATAAACTAATGATGATGGTGAATATTTGTTGGTTGCAAAAAAAAGTTAAGTAAATATTATAAAAATCTTCAGTATTTTTTGAATAATATGATGAGTGAATGCCATGATTGCGACAGTTGTGATTAATTAAAGAATTATCCTTAAAGTATAAAATCATGAAAAAGTTAGTATGGGTAACTACGGTTGCTCAATCAATGATACTTTTTAGAGGTCAGCTTAACTATATGTCAAGGTATTTTGACTTGACATTTGTTTCTTCTAATGAGGAAAGTCCAACAGAATTAATTAATGAAGGTCTTATTGAGGGAATTCATGTATATGAAATTCCTATGAAACGTGAGATTTCACTCTTTAAAGATATTAATAGCCTTTTGGCATTTATTTCTTATTTCTTGAAAGTGAAACCGGACGCGGTACATGGAAATACTCCTAAAGGCGCTTTACTCTCTATGATTGCCGCAAAACTAATAGGTGTAAGAACGCGTATTTATATGTGCCACGGTCTCCGTTATCAAGGATGTACTGGCATTAAGAAAAAGATTCTAGTGCTAATGGAGAGGTTAACTTGCTCTTGTGCAACACATGTATTGTGTGTTAGTGAAGGTGTAAAAGATGCATTGGGGAATGATGGTATTTGTTCTACAAAAAAAAGCTTAGTGATTGGTTCTGGTAGTTGTAATGGTATTAATACGAATTTGTTTGATGCTTCTATATATAGTATAGAAGAGAGAAATAAATTGCGATCTCAATATGGCATCAGTGAGGATGAATTTTTGTTTATTTATATGGGGCGTATAGTGAAAGATAAAGGGGTAAATGAGATGATTAATGCATTTACTTGTTATCGAAAAGAAAATCCTCAAATTCGTTTAATGATATTAGGTGCTTTTGAAGATGAACTCAACCCTGTAGAAACATATACGGCAGAAGTTATCAGGGGGAATAAAGAAGGGATTGTTTATTGTGGTAAACAATCTGATGTAAAGCCTTTTTTGGCGGCTTCGCAATGTTTGCTTTTACCTTCTTATCGCGAAGGTTTTGGCTTGGTTCTAATGGAAGCTGGCAGTATGGGAGTACCTGTTATAAGTTCTGATATTATTGGTTGTAATAATGTGGTAGATACAATGGAAAATGGTTTATTGATGGAACCTAAGAATGCCAACAATCTTTATGAAAAAATGAAATTAATGGTAGAAGATAAGGTTCTTTATCACAATTATTGTAATACAACACGTATTTCTATAGAAAAGCGTTTTGAGCAAAACATGCTTTGGAGTAAATTTCTAGAATTTTATAAGAATATAGTTTAATTTTAATTCATGTATAAACGCTTTTTTAAGAGACTGATTGATTTCTGTATAGTCTTTATTGTTTTAGTTTCCATTTGGCCGATATTGTTGATTGTCACTATTTGGCTTCATTTTGTGAATAAGGGGGCTGGAGCATTTTTCTTCCAAGAACGCCCTGGTAAAGGAGGTAAGATATTTAAGATCGTAAAGTTCAAAACCATGACCGATGAGTGTGATGTCAACGGTAATCTTCTGCCCGATGAGATGCGGTTAACGAAAGTAGGGAAATTTGTACGTTCTACAAGTATTGATGAATTACCGCAATTCTGGAATGTGTTGGTTGGCGATATGTCCCTTATAGGGCCTCGCCCGTTGTTGGTACAATATTTACCTCTATATAGTAAAGAGCAGGCTCGTCGTCACGAAGTGCGTCCCGGAATCTCCGGCTGGGCGCAGTGTCATGGCCGCAATTCGTTGTCATGGAGTGAAAAATTTGCTTTGGATGTGTGGTACGTTGATCACTGTACACTGATGACCGATATTAAAGTTGTGCTCATTACCATTAAAAAAGTGTTGGTACGTGATGGAATTTCGCAAGAGGGTAATGCCACGATGGAACCTTTTAATGGAAATAACTAATGTATTTATATGGAGCAAGTGGTCACGCCAAGGTGATTATTGATATTATAAAAACACAAGGTGGAGTAGTTGAAGGCTTGGTGGATGATAATCCCAACCTTAAAGAATTAAACGGAACTCCAGTTTTACATGATGCTACCGGGTTGTCTCCCTTTATTATCAGTATCGGTAATTGTAAGATTCGTAAGATGATCGCAGAACGACTTGATTGTGCGTTTACTACGATCATTCATTCTACTGCAATCATTTCGTCTACTGCTATCATCGGAGAGGGTACGGTGGTAATGCAAGGTGCTATTGTTCAAACAGAAGTAAAGATTGGTAAGCATTGCATTATCAACACGAAAGCGAGTATAGACCATGAGTGTGTGATTGGTGACTATGTCCATATAGCACCTGGCTGTACGATTAGTGGCGATGTGTGTGTGGGCGAAGGAACTTGGGTTGGTGTTGGCTCAACTGTTATTCAAGGTGTCAGGATCGGTAAAAATTGTTTTATCGGTGCTGGCAGTGTGATTGTTAAAGATATTCCAGATAATAGTAGGGCATATGGTGTACCTTGCAAAATAGTAGGAACAACTAAATAAAAATATAAAACAATGGCTGACATTCCTAAAAAGACGATTTATCTCTGCCTTGCCCACATGAGCGAGGAGGGCATTGAACAGAAATATGTGAAAGAAGCATTTGATACTAACTGGGTAGTACCTTTGGGACCGAACGTGAATGCATTTGAAAATGATCTCAAAAATTTTGTTGGAGGTAAAAGTGAGGTTGTTGCACTCTCGGCGGGTACGGCTGCTGTACATCTTGCACTGATAGCTTGTGGCGTTCAGGCTGGAGATGAGGTAATAGTGCAGTCGTTTACTTTCTGTGCTTCGTCGCATCCGATTACTTACCTTGGTGCAAGGCCGGTGTTCGTGGGGTCTGAAATGGATACTTGGAATATGGATCCTGTACTTCTTGAAGAGGCTATCAAAGACCGTATCGCTAAGACTGGCAAGAAACCTAAGGCGATTGTGCCTGTAGCACTTTATGGTATGCCTTATGATTGCGAGAAGATTATGGAGATTGCAAACCGGTACGATATTCCGGTTATAGAGGATGCTGCAGAAGGCTTTGGCAGTAAGTTTGACGGCAAAGTGTTAGGTACTTTCGGCAAGTTTGGTGTACTGTCATTTAACGGTAACAAGATGATTACTACATCGGGCGGCGGTGCTTTGATTTGCCAAAATGCTGAAGATAAGAATACCGTTATGTGGTATGCTACCCAAGCGCGCGATGCTTATCCTTATTATGAACATACAGCGATCGGTTATAATTATCGCATGAGTAATATCTGTGCCGGTATTGGTCGTGGTCAGATGACTGTAGCAGATGCGCATATTGCTCATCACAAGCATGTGCAAGCTTTGTATGAGGAGTTGTTGAAAGATGTAGTAGGTGTGCATATCCACAAGCAGCCTGTGGATTCACGCTATGATGCTAATTTTTGGTTGTGTACTGCTATCCTTGATTCAGATGTAAAGATTGTTGGTCAAGAGAAGGCCTATAAGGAAGTTATTAAGACTGCTGTGGGAGGAGCTGCCGGTGTGATTAAGGTAGTGGATAGCGCTACAACGGATTGTCAGCCCAATGAGAATGTGGAAGCATTGCGTGTATTTATGCTCTCGAAGATGGTCGAAACCAGACCGGTTTGGAAACCGATGCATAAACAACCGGTCTATGCAGAAGCTCCTTGTTACACTAATGGTGTAGAAGAAGATATTTTTAAGGTAGGTTTCTGTCTGCCGGCTGGTCCTTATGTGACAGATGATAATGTACGTTACATCGTGGAATCAATTAAGGAAGCTATCGTGACGTCGTGACGGATATTTCTATTAAGTGATTTTGTGGCTCTTTGTGTAACGGATTAGCGGATGAGTACTTTTTTGAATTTGCTGAAAGGACTTTTCTTTTTCTTCTGTGTGCCCTATTTTGTTTGGAAGAAGAAAACGACTACATAAAACCAAACATTGAATTCGTTCAATGCTTTCTTCCTTACTAATAAAGATTTAGATGACGTAAGGAATGCCGGATTATTCTGATGAGAATCATGGTAATTCTGCTTAATATTATTGTTTGTTTGTGTAGCCCTCCTTTATAAGGTCTGGCGTGACCTATTACATTAAAGGAGGGCTTTTTATTTAGATTTAGGTGTATCCTTTTTGAAATAATGATTGCTACATTCTTTTCATCTCAAATGTAGCTATCAATAGCCAAATTTCTCTGCTTTATGGAGGAGTTTGGCTATCTTTGATTTTTGAAATCTTAAGAGTCATATTGGTATTCTATTTTATATGAAAGATTTATTTTTCATATCCGTTATTAAAATGGGAATAATCCTGCATATTTATGAGTGAAGCGTTAATTGAATAAGTGTTATATAAATCAGGAAAAAAGGCCGGAGCTGTTAGTATGCAGTTCCGGCTTTCTTGTTATTATATCTCTATGGTACAATTTTGGGTGGTACTCGTCCGGAAACATGGAAAGATCTCCTTTATTACCTTCCCTTTCTCCTTTGCTTGTCCTGTAATTGTCTCTTTTACTATGCTAAATCGTATCAAGACGATGCTGTGACTTGTCTTTTTGTCTCCGATGGGAATGTCGCACCTTTGCAATGTTAACGTTAGCAAGGTAATAATCATTAGTATTTATTTAACAAAAAAGAAAATTATGGCAATTAGATTTAAAAGAGTTTCACGGTTGAGTGATCCGACAAATCAAGATTCAGTTAAGAGAACGTATCCTATTATTTCGTATAAGTATGACACTCCGGCAACTCTGAAAGAGGTGGCACAGGAAATCAGTGGAAACTCTGGTGTGAGTGAAGGTGAGACAATCAGTGTACTGAAAGACTTTCGGACATTGATGCGTAAAATTCTTTTAGGAGGACGCTCGGTAAATATTGACGGAATAGGTTATTTCTATCTGTCGGCACAAAGTAAAGGGACGGATAAGGCGGAAGATTTTACAGCAAGTGACATTACCGGATTGCGCATCTGTTTTCGTGCAAACAAGGATATACGTCTTAATGCGGGCGCATCGTCTACTCGTACGGATGGACTGATGTTTAAAGATCTGGATAGACTGAACGATGAAGGCACCGATGCTCCTTCCGGTGGCGACGGGGAAGGGGAAGACCCGGCTGCATAACGCAGATAGATGCAACTGACTACAATTATGGCCTTCATCACTGCCCTTGGCGGGTTGGAGGCCATTAAGTGGCTGGTGCGGTTTGTGACTTTCCGTAAGATGGATGTCCGGAAGGAGGAGGCATCGATAAATAGTATGGAAGCAGAGAACCGCAGGAAAACGGTGGACTGGTTTGAGGAGCGCCTGGAACAGCGTGAAGAGAAAATCAACGGACTTTATGCGGAGTTGCGGAAAGAACAGGAGGAGAAGATCGGTTGGATGATTCGCTGTCATGAAGTAGAGTTGATACAGAAAGAATCGGAAATAAAAAAGTGTGATATAAGAGGATGTGTGAAACGTATTCCTCCATCGGATTATTGATTTGAAAGAAAGGATTTATGGTTATGAGAAAGATCGATTCTGTGATTATACATTGTTCGGCTACGAAAGCCGGAATGGATTTTAGTGTTGCGGATATAGACCGTTGGCATCGTGCCCGGGGGATGGACGGGATAGGTTATCATTATGTAGTCCGGCTGGATGGAACCGTGGAAAAGGGGAGAGAGGTGGAAGTGGCGGGTGCGCATTGCTTGGGATGGAACGGGCGAAGTATAGGCATTTGTTATATCGGAGGACTGGATACGAACGGGAATCCTGCCGATACACGGACGGATGAGCAGAAAAAATCGATGAAGGGGCTTGTGGAAGAGTTGAAGTTGCGGTATCGGATTGTGACGGTGATGGGTCACCGGGATACTTCGCCGGATTTGAATGGGAATGGGATTATAGAACCGGGTGAGTTTATAAAGTCCTGCCCCTGTTTTGATGTGAAAAAGTGGTTGATGGTCTGGAGCCTTTCGCTTTTCTTTTGGGCTTGCGGGACTACCGAGTGTATGGAAAATCATCGTACGGAAATAGATACCGCTGTGTTGGAGACCGAAACTGAGAAATTTTCCGGTGTACAAAAGAGATTGCGGAAAATACAGGAAAGGATGAATGAACATGTGGAGGAAACGATTTTTGTGTGGACGGAGGATACTGCGGAAATGGTTGGACTTAAGGAAAGAGTATCACCACGAAAGAAGTTGCTTTCTGTAACAAAAAGGACTGTAGACAGGGACGGAAAGAGATTGCAAGAGGAGAAATTTGATGGTGCTGTTATGAAAACCGATTCATTGCAGGTGGCGGAGTATACACGTGTGAAAACGGAGGATCGGGTGGATAAGCAGGAGAAAAAGAGAGGAGGATGGGGAAATTGGGATTGTTGGCTGGAATTTGTGTAGTATGCATCTTATTTTTTAGAAAGATTTTTATTGTTGATAATCAGTGAGTTTTTGTCTTTGTGAATAAAAAAGTGAAAAAATAATCATCAAAAGTTTTGGCAGTCTCAAAATAAGCTGTACCTTTGCATCGCTTTTGAAACGGAAGTGTACGGGCGTTTAGCTCAGCTGGTTCAGAGCATCTGCCTTACAAGCAGAGGGTCGGCGGTTCGAATCCGTCAACGCCCACTATAAAAATCGAAACACTTCCGCCAATAAAAGGGCGTTTAGCTCAGCTGGTTCAGAGCATCTGCCTTACAAGCAGAGGGTCGGCGGTTCGAATCCGTCAACGCCCACAAAAAAATGAATAAAAAGGTGCCTTGCAATATTTATTGTGAGGCATTTTTGTTTTCTTACCTCTTTTATATAAACTTTCTATCCTCTTTGTGCATTATAAATCAAGAAAAAGAGCTAATTTTGCAAACTGATAATTATCTGAACGACATATGGAACTTGATTTATTAACGGCCATTTCTCCTATTGATGGCCGATACAGAGGCAAAGCAGAAGCTTTGGCTGACTATTTTTCTGAATACGCACTGATAAAATACCGCGTGCAGGTAGAAGTGGAATATTTCATCACTCTGTGTGAATTGCCTCTACCACAACTCAAAGGAATCGACAAAAGTGTATTTGAAGCTTTACGTGCTATCTATCGTAACTTTTCTGAAACAGATGCCCAGCGCATTAAAGAAATAGAAAGTGTGACCAATCACGATGTGAAAGCGGTGGAGTATTTCCTTAAAGAGGAATTTGATAAGTTGGGCGGATTGGATGAATACAAGGAATTTATTCATTTCGGCCTGACATCGCAGGATATTAATAATACCTCTATTCCGCTTTCGATCAAGGAGGCGTTGGAAAAAGTGTATTATCCCCAGATTGAAGAATTGATCGCTCAACTGAAAACATATGCTGCAGAGTGGGAAAATATTCCGATGCTTGCGAAAACGCATGGACAACCGGCTTCTCCAACGCGGTTGGGTAAAGAAGTGATGGTGTTTGCTTATCGCATGGAGCGGCAATTGGCTACTTTGAAAGCCTGTCCTGTTACTGCTAAATTCGGTGGGGCGACAGGTAATTACAATGCGCATCGTGTGGCTTACCCGGAATATGACTGGAAGGCATTTGGTAATCGTTTTGTGGCTGAGAAACTTGGTCTGGAACGCGAAGAGTATACTACGCAGATTTCAAATTACGATAACTTATCGGCTATTTTTGATGCAATGAAACGGATCAATACGATCATGATCGATATGAACCGTGATTTCTGGCAGTACATCTCTATGGAGTACTTCAAGCAGAAGATCAAAGCCGGTGAGGTGGGGTCGAGCGCTATGCCGCATAAAGTAAATCCGATCGATTTTGAGAACGCGGAGGGAAATTTGGGTATAGCTAATGCTATTCTGGAACATTTGGCGGTAAAGTTGCCGGTATCGCGCTTGCAACGTGACTTAACGGATTCGACTGTGTTGCGTAATGTCGGTGTTCCTTTCGGACACATCGTTATTGCTATTCAGAGTTCTTTGAAAGGATTACGTAAGTTATTGCTGAATGAAGCAGCTATTTATCGTGATCTGGATAACTGTTGGAGTGTAGTTGCCGAAGCGATTCAGACTGTTTTGCGCCGGGAGGCTTATCCGCATCCGTATGAAGCGTTGAAAGCATTGACAAGAACCAATCAGGCGATAACGGAAAGCTCTATCAAAGAGTTTATCGAAGGTTTGGATGTTAGCGAAGATATAAAGAAAGAATTAAGAGTAATTACCCCGCATACTTATACGGGACTCTGAGAAATCTCTAAATACCGGCCGTGAGGCCAATGTTTAATTTTTATTCGAATAAAGTAATGAGTACAGAAAACGAAGAATGGCGTGACAGCTCTAATGAAGAGAACACAGGCGCCGGCCGTGATGGTAACAGGTCTTACAACAGGGAAGGTGGGTACAATCGCCCTTCTTACAATCGTGAAGGTGGCGATCGTCCGTATCGCCCGAGATTTAATCCTAATAGTGAAGGAGGCGAACGTCGTTCGTATGGTGATCGTCCTCAGCGTCCTTCTTACAATCGTGAAGGCGGTGATCGTCCGTATCGTCCGCGTTATAATAACAATGAAAGTGGTGAGCGCCCGCAGCGTTCGTATGGTGATCGTCCGTCTTATGGTGATCGTCCGCAACGTCCTTCCTACAATCGTGAAGGCGGTGATCGTCCGTATCGCCCGCGTTTCAATAATAATGAAGGTGGCGAACGTCGTTCATATGGTGATCGTCCTCAGCGTCCTTCCTATAATCGCGAAGGGGGGGACCGTCCGTACCGTCCGCGTTTCAATAATAATGAAGGTGGCGAACGCCGTTCGTATGGTGACCGTCCGCAGCGTCCTTCTTATAATCGCGAGGGTGGTGATCGTCCGTACCGTCCGCGTTTTAACAATGGCGGCGAGGGACGTCCTCAAGGATTTGCCCGTCCGCAACGCCGTACCGGTGATTATGATCCCAATGCGAAATACAGTAAGAAGAAGCAGATAGAATATAAGGAGCAGTTTGTAGACCCTAACGAACCGATTCGTTTGAATAAGTTTTTGGCCAATGCCGGAGTTTGTTCACGACGGGAAGCTGATGAGTTTATCACGGCAGGAGTTGTTTCGGTAAATGGTGAAGTGGTAACGGAATTGGGTACTAAGATCAAACGTTCTGATGTGGTGAAATTCCATGATGAACCGGTAAGCATCGAGCGTAAAGTATACGTTTTGTTGAACAAACCGAAAGATTGTGTGACTACTTCTGATGATCCTCAAGCGCGTCTAACTGTGATGGACCTTGTGAAAGGAGCTTGTAATGAGCGTATTTATCCGGTAGGTCGTTTAGACCGTAATACGACAGGGGTGTTGTTGCTGACCAATGACGGGGATCTGGCTTCTAAACTGACGCATCCGAAGTTTTTGAAAAAGAAAATATATCACGTTTATCTGGATAAGAATTTGACGAAGGCGGATATGGATCAGATTGCGGCAGGGATACAACTGGAAGACGGTGAGATTCATGCAGATGCTATCAGCTACGCGGATGAGAATAAACGTGACCAAGTAGGTATCGAGATTCACTCCGGTAAAAACCGTATCGTTCGTCGTATATTCGAATCATTGGGATACAAGGTGGTTAAGCTTGACCGTGTATTCTTTGCCGGTCTCACTAAAAAAGGACTGCGTCGTGGTGAATGGCGTTATCTGACGGAACAGGAAGTGAATTTCCTCCGTATGGGATCATTTGAGTAACGGAAAAGAACTTAAGTAACGAGTAGTCAAGTAGTAAGTGGTTAAGTAGTAAGTAGTAAGTAGTTAACTACTCCCTACTTGACTACTACTCTATAATAATGTATATAAAATAGTTATGGAAAAGATTAGTAGAACAAAAATTGTCGACCTGATGAAGCGCGAGGATTTTGGCGCGATGGTCAATGTGAAAGGATGGGTTCGTACCCGCAGAGGTAGCAAACAAGTAAACTTTATCGCACTGAATGACGGTTCTACAATAAATAATGTGCAGGTGGTAGTAGACCTGGCCAACTTTGACGAAGAGATGCTGAAGCTTATTACTACAGGCGCTTGTTTGAGCGTGAATGGGGTAATGGTGGAATCGGTCGGTTCCGGTCAGAAAGTGGAAGTGCAGGCTCGTGAAATCGAGGTGCTGGGTACTTGTGATAATACGTATCCGTTGCAGAAAAAAGGGCATTCTATGGAGTTCCTCCGGGAGATAGCTCACTTACGTCCCCGTACCAATACATTTGGTGCCGTGTTCCGTATCCGTCATAATATGGCGATCGCTATTCACCGGTTCTTCCATGAGAGAGGCTTTTTCTATTTCCATACTCCGATTATCACGGCTTCGGACTGTGAAGGTGCCGGGCAGATGTTTCAGGTTACTACCAAGAACCTGTATGATCTGAAAAAGGATGAGAACGGTTCTATCATTTATGATGATGACTTTTTTGGGAAACAGGCAAGTCTGACAGTATCCGGACAGTTGGAGGGTGAATTGGCGGCAACGGCTTTAGGAGCCATTTATACGTTCGGGCCGACATTCCGTGCGGAAAATTCAAATACCCCCCGTCATCTTGCCGAGTTCTGGATGATTGAGCCGGAAGTGGCATTCAATGATATTACGGATAACATGGATTTGGCGGAAGAGTTTATCAAATACTGTGTGAAATGGGCTTTGGATAACTGTGCCGATGATGTGAAGTTCCTGAATGACATGTTCGATAAGGGGTTGATAGAACGTTTGCAGGGCGTACTGAAAGAAGATTTCGTACGTTTGCCTTATACTGAGGGTATTAAGATACTGGAGGATGCCGTAGCAAAAGGACATAAATTTGAATTCCCTGTTTATTGGGGAGTGGATTTGGCTTCGGAGCATGAACGTTATTTGGTGGAAGAGCATTTCAAGCGTCCGGTGATTCTGACGGATTATCCGAAAGAGATCAAGGCTTTCTATATGAAGCAGAATGAAGATGGAAAGACGGTTCGTGCTATGGATGTGCTGTTCCCGAAAATTGGTGAAATAATTGGCGGTTCGGAACGTGAAGCGGATTATGACAAGTTAGTGACACGTATTGAAGAGCTTCATATCCCGATGAAAGATATGTGGTGGTATTTGGATACGCGTAAGTTCGGTACTTGTCCTCATTCCGGTTTCGGGCTTGGATTCGAGCGCTTGTTGCTTTTCGTGACAGGTATGGCTAATATTCGCGATGTTATTCCGTTCCCGCGTACGCCACGCAATGCGGAATTCTAACGAATTACCCTGAAATAATATAAAAGCCTGCATTTTTTTGAGATGCAGGCTTTTTTTATTGCCTTACAATTGTTATAACCTCAAAAGATTTCTTTATATTTGTAAGCGACAGGCCTTGAGAATGTTAACTAAAACAATACGGCGATGAGAAAACTCTATTTTTTTACCATGCTGACAGTGATGCTGTTTGCGGTAACAGGTGCTATGGCTCAGAAAAAAGCGAAGTTTCAGCCTGCCAATCTGAAAGGAATCTGGCAGTTGTGTCATTATGTGTCGGAGGTTCCGGATGTTCCGGGAGTGTTGAAACCCAGTAATACATTCAAGGTCTTGAGTGATGATGGACGGATTGTGAATTTTACCATTATTCCGGGGCAGAGTGCTATCATTACGGGATATGGTACTTATAAGCAAGTGACAGGGAGTTCCTATAAAGAGAGCATTGAGAAAAATATTCATCTGCCTATGTTGGATAATAAGGATAATATCCTTGAATTTGAAATTGAAGATGACGAACTATTGCATTTGAAGTATTTTATAGCGAAAGATTTAAACGGCAATGAACTGAATTCCTGGTTTCATGAAACATGGAAGCGTGTGGAAATGCCGGCGGTATTTCCGGAGGATATTGTGAGATAGGGGGGGCGGATAAGTTTTTGGTATACATTTCTCTGTCCGGGCAACGGATCATTCTTGCCCGGATGGAGTTTTTTTGTTTATCGGCCCTCTGTTCGTTTTTTCTTTTCGCTCTTCTTCTTTGTGTGTCAATCCGATAAATCTAAAAAAAGGTAGAAAATGTTTGCCAATTCAAAGAAAAGCCGTACTTTTGCAAGCCGATTATTATCTCAAAAGGATAAGAGATTAATTCATAGCAAGTTAATCTTCCTTTGTCCGGGGAAGGTTAATGAGTGGTGAGAAAATTTTTAGTAGTAACATTTAAAAAATGAATTAAGAGTGGATACTTTAAGTTACAAGACCATTTCTGCAAACAAGGCAACTGTAACCAAAGAATGGGTTATCGTTGATGCCACAGACCAAACATTAGGTCGTCTGGGCGCAAAAGTTGCGAAACTGTTGAGAGGGAAGTATAAACCAAACTTTACTCCTCATGTAGACTGCGGTGATAACGTTATTATCATCAATGCAGACAAAGTTAAATTAAGCGGTAACAAATGGAATGACAGAGTTTATTTGTCATATACAGGTTATCCCGGTGGTCAGAGAGAGGTGACTCCTGCCCGTATGATCGCTAAGCCTAACGGCGAAGATAGATTGCTGAGAAAAGTAGTGAAGGGCATGCTTCCGAAGAACAGACTGGGAGCTAAATTGCTGAGCAATATGTATGTATACGCTGGTAGCGAACACAAACATGATGCACAGAACCCGAAATCAATTGATATAAACTTACTTAAATAAGAGATAATGGAAGTAGTAAATGCATTAGGCAGACGTAAACGTGCTATTGCACGTGTATTCGTAAGCGAAGGTACAGGAAAGATTACTATTAACAAGAGAGACCTTGCAGAGTACTTTCCATCAACTATTCTTCAGTATGTGGTTAAACAACCGTTGAGCAAGTTGGGTGTTGCTGAGAAGTATGACATCAAAGTAAACTTGTGTGGCGGTGGTTTCACTGGTCAGTCTCAGGCATTGCGTTTGGCTATTGCCCGTGCATTGGTTAAGATGAATGCTGAAGATAAAGCTGCTCTCCGTGCTGAAGGATTCATGACACGTGATCCGCGTTCTGTTGAACGTAAGAAACCGGGTCAGCCGAAAGCTCGTAGAAGATTCCAGTTCAGTAAGCGTTAATGTGCTGCCTGACGGAACATGTTTAGTATCTAAACTACCGGGACTCTTTATTTATTCTTAAGGCTACCCGGCGGTTGGTTTAGAAAAACAAAAAAGAAAGTAAACGATTAAAAGAAAAACAAGATGTCAAGAACAAATTTTGATACATTATTGGAAGCCGGTTGCCACTTCGGACACCTTAAAAGAAAGTGGAACCCTGCAATGGCTCCTTACATTTTCATGGAACGCAATGGTATTCACATCATTGACCTCCACAAAACAGTTGCAAAAGTTGACGAAGCTGCGGAAGCTTTGAAACAAATTGCAAAATCAGGCAAGAAAGTCCTTTTTGTTGCTACTAAAAAACAAGCTAAACAAGTTGTAGCTGATAAAGCTGCATCTGTAAATATGCCTTATGTAATCGAACGCTGGCCGGGTGGTATGTTGACTAACTTCCCTACTATCCGTAAGGCTGTGAAGAAGATGGCTACTATCGACAAGTTGACTAACGATGGTACTTACTCAAATCTGTCTAAGAGAGAAATTCTTCAGATTTCTCGTCAGCGTGCCAAGCTGGACAAGACTTTGGGTTCTATCGCCGACCTGACTCGTCTGCCGTCTGCATTGTTCGTGATCGACGTAATGAAAGAAAATATCGCTGTTCGCGAAGCTAACCGTTTGGGTATTCCTGTATTTGGTATCGTTGATACTAATTCTGATCCTTCAAACGTAGATTTCGTAATTCCGGCTAATGATGACGCTACTAAGTCAATCGAGGTGATTCTTGATGCTTGTTGCGCTGCTATGCAGGAAGGCCTGGAAGAAAGAAAAGCTGAAAAAATCGATATGGAAGCTGCCGGTGAAGCTCCTGCTACTAAAGGCAAGAAGAGATCGACTAAGGCAAGACTCGACAAGTCTGACGAAGAAGCAATCAATGCAGCTAAAGCTGCTGCTTTCATTAAGGAAGACGAAGAAGCTTAATATACTGTAAGTAGTCAAGTAGTAAGTAGTTAAGTAGTAAGTAGCAATACTTCTACTTTTTGTAGCCAACATTTCTACTTGACTACTTAACTACTTAATACTTGACTACTTTTTTTATAAACGAACTTAAAATAGAAAAATATTATGGCTGTAACAATGGCTGATATAACCAAGCTGCGCAAAATGACCGGAGCTGGTATGATGGACTGTAAGAATGCGTTGACTGAAGCTGATGGCGATTTCGACGGTGCAATGAAGATTATTCGTGAAAAGGGACAGGCAGTTGCTGCAAAACGTTCGGATCGTGAAGCTTCTGAAGGTTGTGTACTTGTAAAGGTTGCCGATGGCTTTGGCGCTATAATCGCTTTGAAATGCGAGACTGACTTCGTTGCTCAGAACGCTGACTTTATTAAGCTGACTCAAGATATTCTGGATGCTGCAGTAGCAAATAAGTGTAAGACTCTGGAAGAAGTTAAGGCTCTTCCGATGGGTGACGCTACTATTGCTCAGGCTGTAACAGATAGAAGCGGTATCACAGGCGAAAAAATGGAATTGGATGGCTATATGACTTTGGAAGGTCCTGCTATCGCTACTTATAACCATCAGAACAAGAATTTCCTTTGTACAATGGTTGTTTTGAATAAGGTGGTAGATGCAAAAGTAGGTCATGAGATTGCTATGCAGGTTGCTGCTATGAATCCGATCGCTGTTGATGAAGCCGGTGTACCTGCTGATGTATTGGAAAAAGAAAAAGAAATTGCTGCTGACAAGGCTCGTCAGGAAGGTAAACCTGAGAACATGATTGAAAAGATCGCTATGGGTCGTATCAGTAAGTTCTACAAGGAAGTATGTTTGCTGAAACAGGAATATATCCAGGACGGTAAGATGACTGTTGCAGAATATCTGAAGTCAGTAGACAAAGATTTGACTGTAACTGCATTCAAACGTTTCACTTTAAGAGCTGAATAATTCGGTAATTAAAATATAATAAAGACGGCCGCTCGAATTTGTTTTCGTAGCGGCCGTTTTTTATGCTTTTAGCAACCTGTTCTCATCGTGTGGCGATTTCCCCGCTTGGGAAGCACTATCCGATGGGTTTGGTTTGGGTGTAGCCTTCTTTTTTAAGGAGCTCCAGTATTTTTTGTTTAAAGTCGCCTTGTACAATGATTTCTCCGTCTTTGGCTGCACCGCCTACACCGCATTTGGTTTTGAGAAACTTGCCAAGATCTTTCAGGTCATTGTCGGTACCAACGAAGCCGGTAATGAGTGTTACTACCTTTCCACCCCGGTTTTTACGATCGAGCTGTACCCGTAAGTTTTGTTGGGCGGGGGCGGGGGTGCCCTGCTCTTCATCATCGTCCGTCTCGTAATTGAAATTCGGGTTAGTGGAATAGACAACGTTCAACCGTTCCTTCCAATCGTTATTATTCTTCATGTTTCTTGTTTTTTAGTTCTTATTTTTGATTTCAATGAAAGAGGCCGGATTGTTTTCGGTGAAGAAAATATAAACGGATTCTTTATTAAATGGTCAAAAATAATATTTTGCAGTGAATCTTGCAATTATTTGCACTTTTTGTCGTCTAATACTTAATGATAAGATATGGAACGCCTTTATTAAGAGGTTGCCTGTATTTTTCCTTTAAGGCAATGATGATAATTTAAGATAGAATAGGATGAAGCGATATGTGTGGTTTGTAGTTTTGTGCTTTTGGACTTTGTCTTCCATTGCGCAAACTTTTAAAGGGCGGGTAACTGATGAGAAAGGAGAAGCGGTACCTTATGCCGCCCTTTATCTGAAAGAGCTGAAATGGGGATTTACTACCGATGATAATGGCTGTTTTCAGACAGAGTTGAAACCGGGGCATTATACTTGTGAGGTTTCTTCATTGGGATATACAGGGCAAAGTTTGTCCATACAATTATCGGCCCGGGGGGTGGAAAAGAATATCGTATTGGCTGAACGCATTTATTCGCTGAATGAAGTAAATGTGGTGAAAGGGGCGGAAGATCCTGCGTATGCAGTGATGCGGAGAGCCATAGCCAATGCACCTTATTACCGGACTCAAGTGAAAGGGTTTACTGCCGGAACCTATCTGAAAGGTACGGGAAAGGTGAAGAACATCCCTGCCGTATTGAAACTCTCCAAGGAAGTAAGGAAAGAATCTAAAAAATTATTAGGTAAATTGTTTCTGCTGGAGGAGCAGCGTGAGGTGATTTTTAAAGCCCCGGATGTATGGGAAAACAGGGTAAAGGCTTATAGTAATACTTTTCCCGATGAAATTCAAATACGATTAGGGCTGACCACGATTAATCTTTATGAGCCTACTGTTTTTGATAAAATTTCTCCGTTGAGTAAAGGGGCTTTTTCTTATTATCGTTTTAAATTGGAAGGTTGTTATGCCGAAGGAGAACACCTGATTAATAAAGTCAAGGTGATTCCTCGAAAAGATAATCCGAAATTGATAGCTGGCGATTTATACATCGTCGAAGGCCTTTGGTGTGTGTCTGCTGCCGATCTCTCTGTCCGCCAGAGCGGAATGAGAGCCACAATAAAAGTGACCTGCAAAGAAGTGCAACCTTCCGTTTTTCTTGCCACTTCCACCAGTATGGAGTGTTCGATCGATATGATGGGGCTCAAGGCGGAAGCTTCTTATCTGGCAGCGGTTCATTATGCTCGTGTGGAGGTAAATGATAAACTGGAGATAAAGAAGAAGAAAGAAGAAATGATAGCTAAAGTTGTCGCTGGTGCTACAGTACCGGTTTCCAGGCAGGTGAGAAGACAGCAGAAGTTGCAAAAACAGATAGAGAGCTTGGCGGGTAAAGAGGACTTGACGATGCGTGAAGCTTATAAGTTATCGAAGTTAATGGAAAAGTCGATTGAGAACGCAGATACATTAAAACCGGAACATAAATATGAGCGGAGGGCAGAGAGGAACCGTTGGAATGTGAAGACTGATTCGCTTGCGGATAAGAAAGATTCTCTTTACTGGGTGGCTGTACGTAGTGTGCCTTTGAAGCCGGAAGAGGTACAGAGCTATATCCATAAAGAAAAACTGACCGTTTCTAAAGATTCTCTTCAGAAAGATAGTGCAAAAACGAGGTCGGCCGGTGGGAAAATCATGCAGGCATTTTGGGTGGGGGATACATACCGGACAAGGAATAAGAAAGCCTGGATCAGTTGTTACGGATTGCCTTCGTATATCCCGGAATATAATTTTGTTGATGGATTCTGGTTGGGAGCAAAGTTGGAAGCAGGGATTAAATTGTCTCGGACGGTGACTTTGCGCTTGGTTCTTTCCTTATATTATACAACAGCCCGTAAGGCACCGGTGGGACAGGGAAAGCTGATACTGGATTATGCTCCGCGCCATAGGGGACAACTCACGTTTTCGGGAGGTGTCCTGTCTGCTGACTATAATGAGGAAAGCGGGGAAAGCCGGTTGATAAATGCGATCGCTTCTTCTCTCTTTGGACGTAATGAGGTGAAATTGTATGATAAACATTTCCTGTCTGCCGGGCATGAGATAGAACTTGCTAACGGATTGCTTTTTTCCGCTTCGTTTGCATGGGAGCAACGTAAAATGCTGGAGAATTATATATCGAAGAGTTGGTTCAAACGGAAAGCGGAACCTAACATTCCTGCCAATCGCTTTTTTGTGCCAATGCCGGAAAATGAGTTGCTGAAAGCTTCTTTTATGTTGGAGTACACGCCGACACATTACTATAGGATGGTACATGGAAAGAAGATCTATGAAGAGTCCCGTTTTCCTACTTTCACATTCCGTTACGATCGTGCTTTTTCAATGGGAGGGGTAAAGCTGTCTCCTTCTTATCATTTAACTGAATTTTCTGCGAAGCAGCGTATCGGGTTCGGTATGTTCAATCGTTTCAATTGGTATGTGAATGCGGGAGCTTTTTGGAAGGCTGCCGGAATGCAATTTCCCGATTTTAAGCATTTTGCAACAACAGCTCTTCCGTTTACGGAAAGAACATTCGATACGGGGTTTGCCTTATTGGATAATTATGCTTATTCTACCGATACCCGTTGGGTACAGACGAATATATCCTGGTATACTCCGTATTTATTGTTGAAACAATTGCCTTTTCTGAAGAAGAAAAACTTTGATGAGGCTTTGCATCTTCGCTCTGTGGCGGTATATGACAGGAAAGTTTATACGGAAGTGGGCTATTCGGCCGGGCTTTACGAGATGGCACGTATCGGGGTATTCGCCGGCTTTGATGATTTGAAGTTCCGTTCCGTCGGAGTTTCCGTAAGTATTCCATTGTCAATGTTGAGAGAATACTGACCTTCTATGTAGAAATTATGTTAAGCTTCTGTGACATCCATGTTGTATTTCAGAAAAAATAATGTAAATTTGCCAATCTCTAATCTAAAAGCATGAAAGAAGTGACAATGGATCGTCAGATACAGCATAAAGATAATATGAGGGTACCGGAACCTACTTTACGTAGATTGCCGTGGTACTTGTCTAATGTCAAGCTGCTGAAACAGAGAGGAGAACGTTATGTGTCTTCCACGCAGATATCCAAGGAAATCAATGTAGACGCTTCGCAAATCGCAAAAGACTTATCTTATGTAAACATCTCCGGGCGTACGCGTGTGGGGTATGAAGTAGATACTTTAATAGCCGTATTGGAACACTTTCTTGGCTTTACAGATATACATAAGGCTTTTCTTTTCGGGGTCGGTAGTCTGGGCGGTGCTCTGTTGCAGGATTCCGGTCTTAAGCATTTCGGTCTCGAGATTGTAGCGGCTTTTGATGTGAATCCCGCTTTGGTAGGAACCAGCCTGAATGGTATTCCTGTTTTTCATTCTGATGAATTTGTAAAGAAAATGCAGGAGTACGATGTGCATATAGGGGTGCTGACTGTTCCCATTGAAATTGCACAGTGCATTACTGATACAATGGTTGCCGGTGGCATTAAGGCTATTTGGAATTTTACTCCTTTCCGTATCCGGGTACCGGAGAATATTGTAGTGCAAAATACTTCGCTTTACGCTCATCTGGCGGTCATGTTTAACCGATTGAATTTTAACGAATTTAAATAATGAAGATTATAGCTGTAGGAATGAACTATGCCCAGCACAATAAAGAGTTGGGGCATACGTTAATAAACAAAGAGCCGGTTATCTTCATGAAGCCCGATTCGGCAATATTGAAAGACGGTAAACCTTTCTTTATTCCCGACTTTTCAGATGAGGTGCATTATGAAACTGAATTGGTAGTACGCATTAACCGCTTAGGGAAGAACATTGCTCCCCGTTTTGCGCATCGTTATTATGATGCGGTGACAGTCGGAATTGATTTTACTGCCCGTGATTTACAGCGCCGTTTCCGAGAAACTGGCGGACCATGGGAACTCTGTAAAGGATTCGATAGTTCGGCGGCAATCGGTACTTTTGTTCCGGTAGAACGTTTTGCTGATATTCAGCAATTGCATTTTAATCTGACGATTGATGGGCAGGAAGTCCAGAAAGGCTGTACGGCGGAGATGTTGTTTCATGTGGATGATATTATTGCGTATGTCAGCCGCTTTGTAACGCTGAAAATTGGTGACCTGTTGTTTACAGGCACTCCTGAAGGCGTAGGCCCCGTCAGTGTAGGACAACATTTGGAAGGATACCTTGAAGGAGATAAGCTGCTCGACTTTTATATCAGATAATGTGTCTGTTCGCCGATCGGTGATTGGCTGTGGCGTGATTCCGTATCGCAACCGGCATATTAGCGTATTAATCTATTGCTTATGCACAGGGTACTTTATATTCTTTTATTATTCGTTGTTTTTCCGGTTTCGGCACAGAACCGTTTTATAACGTTGAACTGGCAGGAATTACCTGCTGCCCAGACTCTCCCGGAGGTTGTGGAAAGCATACCTCTGCCCGATGATTTCCGTTTTTATACTTATCATGTGAAGATTGAATTCCCGGAATTTGTGGATCTCGATCCGGAAGCTGCTGCTGAACTGACTCGGAAGAAAGTGAATTTGCCGGATTATCCGCAAGCGGAAACTTCTGTCGGAGTGGCTGCATATGAGGGAATACTGAGTGTCCGATTTGTGCCTGTCGTGCATCGAGGAGGCGTCTATCAACGTATCAACTCTTTTAAATTATCGGTTATTTCTACGCCGGTTCCGGTGGCTGCCCGTGCAAATTATACTGTAGCAAAAACAACGGAAAAGTCTGTGCTTTCTTCCGGGAGGTTCGTGAAGATACGTGTCTCCGATTCGGGAGTATATCGTATTACAAGTGCAGAGCTTAGAGGAATGGGTTTTTCCAATCCTGATAAAGTGCGGCTTTATGGATATGGAGGTTACCTGTTATCGAATCGTTTCTCCGAGCATCCGGCGGATGATCTTCCGGAAGTGCCTTTATACCGTGGTGGAGACGGGGTGCTTTTTTATGCCCGTGGGACTCTGCACTGGCAGAAGAACGGTAATACGTTCGGGCGCATAAAGAATTTCTATTCGGATTATGCCTATTATTTCTTGACGGAAAGTGACGAAGCTCCTGCTGAGTTTCCGGTAGAGGACGGTACAGACGGTAGCGATGCAAATCGAATCGAGACTTTTGATGCTTTTGCCTTGCATGAAAATGATGCTTATTCTTGGTCGGGTTCCGGGCGGGAGCTGTATGACTCTTATGATTATTCGTTGGGAAATTCGCAGAGCTATTCTTTTAAACTTCCCGGTATAACGGATGGGGATGGACGTATCAAGGTGGCATTTACAGCAAAATCAACGGATGTGAATACTACGTTGAATGTTGCTATCAATGGGAAGAATATTGGAACGCAAACCATTGAAGGGATTGGTTCGAAGGATCCTAATGCGTATTATAAAAAAGCAGCCGAAGGAATTTTTGATCATGAATGGACAGGAAGTAAAACGGAATCTACAACGGTGACGCTAACTCACAATCGTTCTGCCGGTATTCCGGGAAGATTGAATTATATTGTGTTAAATTATAAGCGCCGACTACAGATGAATGGAGCATATCTTGTGTTCCGTTCGGAAGATTCTAAAAATAAAGAGAGTACATTTGTTATTTCCGGTGCTAATTCTTCTACAGTTGTGTGGGATGTTACTTCACCTGTCGGGTATAAGCAGATGAAAGGAACCTTGAATGGAGATACTTATACATTTACTATTCCGGCAAGTAGTACTTTGCGCGAATTTGTGGCAGTAAATACATCGGGTTCTTTTAGTGGGGTAGAAAGTATGGGAGAGATACCGAATCAGAATCTACATGCTCTTAATGAAATAGATATGGTGATCATTGTGCCCGATAGAACTGCTTTTGTACAGCAGGCAGAGCGTCTGGCGCAAGCACATCGTGAAAAAAGCGGACTAACGGTCGAGGTAGTAAAATCTTCACAGGTATACAACGAGTTTTCATCCGGCACACCGGATGCTACGGCTTACCGGCGATTGATGAAGATGCTTTATGACAGAGGGACTGCGGCAGATGAACACCGTATAAGGTATTTGTTGTTATTCGGTGATTGTAGTTATGATAACCGGATGATAACTTCCAATTGGAGAAGTTACAAGCCTTCTGATTTTTTGTTGTGTTACCAATTTGAGAATTCTGTAGATGAAACGCAATCATTTATGACTGATGATTATTTCGGATTTCTTGATGATAATGATGGTACTTCTTTAGCTACTAATTTATTGGATATTGGTATAGGCCGTTTTCCTGTGCGTACTGTGGATGAAGCTATCATTGCTGTTGATAAGACAATTGATTATATAAATAATAAAAATACAGGTACTTGGAAACGTACAGCATGTTTTGTGGCTGATGATGCTGCCGGAGATGATAATAATGGATTTATGACGCAAGCCTGTGATTTAGCTGATTTGGTGCATGCAACTAATCCGATTATGCGTGCGGAACGTATTTTAGCTGATGCTTATAAACGTGAATCATCGGCTACGGGACATAGCTACCCTCAAGCTACGAAGCGTTTGTTGCAATTGTTCGAACAGGGGATGTTGCTTGTTAATTATACGGGACATAGTGGTACTACTTCTTGGTCAGCGGAAAATCTTTTGACTTCTGCTGATATTGTTAAGCTTTCTTCTCCCCGTCTGCCGATATGGTTTACTGCTTCGTGTGAGTTTACGCGTTTTGATGCTGCTGAAACTACTGCCGGAGAATTAGCTTTCTTAAATAAAAAAGGTGGGGCTATTGCGTTATTTTCTACTTCACGTGTCGTCTTTGATGGTCCGAATGATAGTTTGAACGAGGAATTTATAAAACATTTCTTTTCTTATAAAGAAAATAAGCGTTTACGATTAGGTGATATTACTCGTTTGTCTAAAACTACGAATAGTTATGTTAGCAGTGGTAGTAATAAGTTGAACTTTTGTTTGATAGGTGATCCTGCCTTGATACCTTCCTATCCCGATTATAAGGTCGAAGTCGATGAACTTGACGGCCCTTTGTCCGATGAATGGCCCTATGTGAAAGCCGGTGCCAAAGTAACAGTCAAGGGGCATATCCTTACCCCCGAGGGTGAACCGGCCGATGACTTCACCGGTACTGTTCATCCGTTGGTTTATGACAGCAAAGAAACGGTTTCAACTCTTGATGGTGTTGGTAAAGGGGCGGTTACTTACACCGATCATATGAAAGTTCTTTTTTCGGGAATGGATTCCGTACGTAACGGTCGTTTTGAATTGACCTTCCCGGTACCATTGGATATTAATTATTCCAATGAGCAAGGATTGCTGAATTTTTATGCGTGTGATACGAACAAGCGTGAGGCCGGCGGAGTTTTCAGTAACTTCCTCGTTGGTGGAACGGCGGATGATCTGCCTTCCGGAGGCGAAGGGCCTAAGATGATGGTTTATCTGAATACTCCTGATTTCCCATGGGGGGGGCAGGTGAACGAGACTCCTTATTTCGTTGCAGAGTTGGAAGATGAAGATGGTATCAATACGGTGGGTAATGGTATCGGACATGATCTTTCTCTTTGTATCGATGGAAAAATAACCTATTCTCTGAATGACTATTATACTCCGGTAGCCGGCAGTTATACCAAAGGTACGGTTGCGTATTCTATTCCTGCTTTGTCTGAGGGTAAGCATACTTTGACTTTCCGTGCCTGGGATATTATGAATAACTCCTCCGTACAGACACTTGACTTTGAAGTCGTGAACGGATTGCGTCCCGGATTGCTTTCTATAATGTGCAGTAAGAGTCCGGCTCGTGAGAGTACGACGTTTATTCTTTCTCATGATCGTCCGGGCTCGGAGCTTGACGTACGTATTGCCGTCTGTGACTTTGCCGGTAGTGAGCTTTGGGTACATACCGAACAGGGAATTTCTGCCGGTAGCTATTATTATGTCGATTGGGATCTGTGCAGTAATGGCGGTCAGCGATTGTCACCGGGTATTTATCTGTACCGTGCTTCCATCACTTCCGGTGGTAGTAAGGAGAGTACCAAAACCGAGAAAATAGTCATTCTGGCACAATAAATCAGTGAAAATCCGGTTTATATCTACACATCCATAAGATTGATTATGAAGAAAATATTTATAACATTTTTACTGTTCTTTGCTTTCTCTGTCAGTACATGGGCGCAGAAAGATGAGTTCAATCCAATTAACACAGGTGTCAATTCTCTCGGTATCGCTCCCGATTCTCGCGGTGGTGGTATGGGGGATGTCGGCGCCGCTACCGATCCGGATAATAACTCACAGTTTTGGAACCCTGCCAAGTATCCGTTTACTATCGGTCGTGCAGGGGTATCGATCTCTTATACTCCTTGGTTACGCAAATTGGTAAGTGATATCGACTTGGCCTATCTGGCCGGATATTATCGTATCGGTGATTATCAGGCTATCAGTGGTTCGCTCCGTTATTTTTCTTTGGGTGAAGTACCGGTAGGACAAGGCTCTGACGGTACCGGCGGTTACAATATCAGCCCTTATGAAATGGCAGTAGACGTGGCTTATTCGCGCATGTTGTCCGAGCGCTTTTCTGCGGCTGTTGCCCTTCGTTATATCTATTCCGATTTGGCTTATAAGCAGGACGAAGAAGTGTCTCCGGGTTCTGCGTTTGCGGCTGATATTGCGTTTTATTATACGAATTATATCATGCTTGCCCAGCGCGAGTGCATGCTTTCATTCGGATTGAATCTTTCCAATATCGGTACGAAGATCTCTTATGACAGTGGAGCCCACAGTCAATTCTTACCTACTAATTTCCGTTTAGGCGGTTCATTGCTTGCTCCGATTGATGACTATAATACGATTGCATTCAGTCTGGACTTGAATAAACTGATGGTGCCTACACGCCCTACCAAAGAACAATATCAAGCGGCAACCGGTGCGGAAGACACATCAGGATATAATGATTGGTTGGATGCAGAAGGATACAATGATATTTCTCCGATCAAGGGAATTTTCAAGTCTTTCAGTGATGCCCCCGGTGGTTTTAAAGAAGAACTTCAGGAAATCCAATGGTCGTTGGGTGTGGAGTATACTTATCACAATCAGTTCTCTGTTCGCGGTGGTTATCATTATGAACACGAAAACAAAGGTAACCGTAAGTACTTCTCTTTCGGTGCCGGCTTCAAGATGAGTGTGTTCTCGTTGGATGCTGCTTATCTGATATCTACGGCACAGAGTAACCCGCTCGACCAGACATTGCGCTTCACATTGGGATTTGATCTTGACGGCATCAGAGATTTGTTTGGACGCCGGCGTTAATAAAATAAGGCCGGATATGAATATAGGAGGCAGATCGGTTTGGTCTGCCTTATTGTTTCAGATAATTAATGAATAAAAATGAAGATACGTGTAGGTTTCGGTTTTGATGTCCATCAGTTGGTGGAAGGTCGTGAGCTGTGGTTAGGAGGGATCCGTTTGGAACACGAAAAAGGTTTGCTGGGACATTCGGATGCGGATGTACTGATTCATGCTATTTGTGATGCTCTGTTGGGAGCTGCCAATATGCGTGACATTGGTTTCCATTTTCCTGATACTGCCGGTGAGTTTAAGGATGTTGACAGTAAGATATTATTAAAAAGAACGGTTGGTCTGATTGCTACAAAGGGATACCGTGTCGGTAATATCGATGCTACCATTTGTGCCGAGCGTCCTAAGTTGAAGGCTCATATCCCCGCTATTCAGGAGAAACTGGCTGAGGTGATGGGAACAGATACCGACGATGTTTCCATTAAAGCTACTACTACAGAAAAACTCGGCTTTACCGGCCGTGAGGAGGGGATTTCCGCTTATGCTACCGTATTGATCGAGAAAGTATAATATTTCTTTTCATTTATAGGACGGTCACTAACCGCCCCATTCGCTAAAAAGGGATATTGCCAAAATAAATGGGATTAAGAGACTGCCTTGAAGTAAGTATATTCAGTAAATGCTCTAAAAACGGTTAGCATAACTGTTGATTTCCTGAAGTTTTACATGGCTTAAGCGGGTATATTTCATGCCGTGTAATTCATAAATCCGTGCCACCCGTGCCGAAGCAATATGTATCAGTTCATTCACTTTGTATTCGCGTTCGGTAGCTGGCACTTGACACGATTCTTGGCTTGGGCTTTTGCTTGTAAACCGGATGACTACCCGGTTTGCTGACGGATCTGCCAATGTTACGATTTGCCGGACATAGAACAATACGGTAGTTCCGTTCACCCGGGTTTTGTACGGATCGTCTTCTATCCTTACTTTGAGAACTTTCAAAGTGAGATCTGTTACTTTCTCTCCTATATTTCCTAAAAATCGTCCTGCTTCCTGTTTCTGTCTGGCTTTTCGTTGCATCAGATCCAGATGTACCGAATGATAAACTTTGGCAATTTCTACAAAACGTTCCTGCTTGGGGATTTTTGGGGTGTACTTATAAGCGATCCAACTTAGATAGGCGGGATCTACTTTCAAAATTTCGTGCAGATAGTGGCCGCGATATTTTCCGAATGGGATGAGATCGTCTCCGTTGCTCTGCATCCTTTTGAGGTTATAATCCACAATAAGCAGGCAACGCTTTGAGAAATAAAACATGGTACTGGCCATTCGTAATGCCTCATAAATATCCGGAGACAGATCGTGTATGAATAATATGGATTGTTTTTCCGGTTCCGGCGAATAAACCCATAAGGAGTAATTACTATGTCCGGACCGTGGTAGCACGATAAGATAAGCACCTGCTTCTTTGAAGGATATTCTACCCCGGTTGTACTCATTTAGTTTGGCGTACAAGAGGGTTTCTTCGGTTTCGGATATTCCCGGTAGTCTTGGATTGGCCATATATGAGATTTATTATTTTCAAATATAAGGTTTTCTTTCGAATAATCCAACTTTGTAATCGTGAAAAAATAAGTTGTGACAGTGTCAATCAAAATCCATATACCTCCATCAATTAGTAACTCCTGTCTGCTTGAAGACGTAGCATCTTTTTCAAAAACACATAGCACCTTTCAAAAAAAGATGTAACAGGTTTCAACAGGAAGATGTGCAGGTTTCAAAAAAAGATGTAGCATCTTTTTTCCGGTGAATGTTTTTTATTCTTCAGAATGTCTTTTCTGTATATTTTTTGCCCCTTTCACCGGCTTCACCTTTTTTCATCAAGCTCCCTATTCATCGGTGATATAGGGTGAAGGCACATCCCGCTTTTCGGTCTTTTTGCAAATATCTCCCAAGTACCGGGTATACGGGGCGTAAGCATTAGGCATACGGGCGGTGAGCACCGGGCATACCCTGTCTTGGAGTGTCGCATACCACTTGAATAGTTGGAAGTGAATAAAAATGTTATGGAGTATTGAATTTCAAAAATAGGTTGTATTTTTGTACGTAAATTGTTATTAATTAATATATTAAATAATATGATTATAATATGGAATTAAAAGAAAAACTTATAAATTTTAGCATTGACGATGTTTTTAGACAGGAGGTAATTGAGAACGAAAATATCGCAGGAAATTTAGCTCCAAAAGAATTCTGGAAAATAGCTCAGGCCATACTTAGTGGTTACTTTTTGGTAATGAAAGGGGAAGATATGGTAAAGATACATCCGACTTGTGTGGAGATTTACTGTCACGAGGAACGAGAAAATGGGGTAAAAGATTATATAGTTTATCATCGTAACAGTCTTAAGGAGGATAAGCCTATTTTTCCATTAGGTGTATTACACAATCATGTTTCAGGCATAGATATCACTTTTGAGAAAGGCGAAAATGAAAAGAATGCTGTAAGACTGTCGGCTCTTGTAAGAGAATTCAGAGTGGATGATAGTGGTAAAAAAAAGGAGAGATATAAAAATAAAGAATGGATGGATAAAAATAAAATAATAACTTATCCTACACATCTTTATGAAGCGATATATTCGCAGTTTTCAATATTTGACGGAGGATTTAATGTATCATGGGAAGACGGCGATGAGATAGAATTAGAGAAGATAGAAATAAATGTCCGGAAAAACGTGGCACGATTTATAGAAGTGAATGGCAAGTATATAAAGGACGTGTGTGATGATAAGAATGCTGAAGATAAAACACCGTCTGGTCATTATCAAGATACAAGAAAATGGTTATTTAAAATCAAAACGAATTAAGACAAAGTAGAAGATGATAGCGGATTATGAAACTAATGTAGTATATTTTTCTTCATGGCTGGAAAAAGAATATCCGAAAATATATATTGATTTGGTTACTGTTCTTAAGAAAAATAATGTAGCATACGATATAATACCATGTACTAATGATATATGGTGTAGAGATTATATGCCTGTTCAGATAGACGAGGATCGTTTTCTTTGTTATCGCTACTATCCGGATTATCTTCTTAAAAGGAAATCAGACAAGAGGTTCATAACAGATTCTCAGGAAGTTTGTATGCGTTTGGGCTTGAAAACTACAAATACGAATATAATCATGGATGGAGGAAATATTGTAAAGGTAGGTGATAAAGTAATCATGACGGAAAAGGTTTTTCAAGAAAATCCAGATATGTCACCATCTTCTCTTGGGAGTAAAATTGAAAAATTATTTGAATGCGAGGTTGTTTTTCTTCCATGGGACCGGTCGGAAATATATGGGCATTCCGATGGAATAGTAAAACCAATATCCGGTGACTCTGTGCTTATTACTAATTACGATGACTACGATACTGAATATTATGAAGAATGTAGTAGAAGGCTTTCAAAGGTGTTTAAGGTTGAGTCTTTGCATTATGAAGTAAAAGATGGAGATTCTCGTAACTGGGCATATATAAACTTCCTCACAGTAGGTAAACTTATGATCCTTCCTAAATTGAATATAAAAGAAGATGAACAGGCATTATCACAGATAAAACAGCTTTATCCCGATTGTTATATAGAGCAGGTGGATATAGAAGCTCTTGTAGCTGATGGAGGTGGGTTAAATTGTATTACTTGGTGCAGGAAAGTAGATCAGAACCATATCCGTTTTCTAAATTTGCTTAATAGATCAGAACTTGAAGAAGAGATTGTTTTTACGGATGAAGATATTAGATACATGTGTAAATATGACATTGTTCGTTTTGCAGAGAGAAATCCAGGTGTTGTTGAATACTATATGAAGTGTTTAAGTGATTAATAAGAGTATATGTGAATGCCATTTTTACTCTTTTTTCTACTCCGTATGGCTATCTGATGGGAATATTGTACATTTGCACGAATGCAATAATCAGATGTGGAATGAAAGAATCGAATAAGCGGGTATTAGTGGGCATGAGTGGCGGCATAGACAGCACTGCCACCTGCTTGATGTTGCAAGAGCAGGGATACGAGATAGTGGGAGTAACCATGCGGGTTTGGGGAGATGAACCGCAGGATGCCAGAGAGTTGGCGGCCCGGATGGGAATCGAACACTATGTAGCTGATGAACGTATACCTTTCAAAGATACAATCGTAAGAAACTTCATTGATGAATATCGCCAGGGACGGACTCCCAATCCATGTGTCATGTGTAATCCGTTGTTCAAATTCCGTGTGTTGACGGAGTGGGCAGACCGGCTGAATTGCGGTTGGATTGCTACCGGGCATTATTCCCGTTTGGAAGAACGGAATGGGAATGTATACATTGTGGCAGGGGATGATGAAAAGAAAGACCAGTCTTATTTTCTTTGGAGACTGGGACAAGAGGTGTTGAGGCGCTGCATTTTCCCATTGGGAAATTATACAAAGCTGAAAGTGCGTGATTACCTCCATGATAAGGGATACGAAGCAAAGGCGAAAGAGGGAGAAAGTATGGAAGTCTGTTTTATCAAAGGAGATTATCGGGACTTCCTGCGTGAACAATGTCCGGAATTGGATACGGAAATCGGCCCGGGGTGGTTTGTGAATGCCGAAGGGGTGAAATTGGGGCAACACAAAGGTTTCCCGTATTATACCATCGGGCAACGCAAGGGACTTGAGATTGCTCTGGGCAAACCGGCGTATGTGCTGAAGATAAATCCGCAAAAAAATACAGTAATGTTAGGGGATGTAGAACAACTGCGCACGGAATATATGATTGTCGAGCAGGATCATTTGATTGATGAACAGGAGGTTTTGGCCTGTGAAAACTTGGCGGTACGTATCCGTTATCGCAGCCGTCCTATTCCTTGCCGGGTGAGAAGATTGACGGACGGACGGCTTTTTGTGAAGTTCCGGACAGAGGCTTCGGCCATTACTCCGGGACAGTCGGCTGTGTTTTATGACGATCGCCGGGTGATTGGCGGAGCGTTTATCGCTTCACAACGGGGAATCGGACTGGTTATGGAAGAGAATAAGGATTTTTAATAAAAAGCTGATATATAACAATATGAAGAAATTAATATTTGCCGCTTTACTGCTTTCTGCTATCGGGGCATCGGCGCAACAGGACACGTTGAAATATCGTATTAACCTGACAGACAAGGCTGTTACAGATTATGCTTTGGATCGTCCTGAAGAGTTTCTTTCGAAAAAAGCAATTGAGCGTCGCCAGAAGCAAGGGCTGGCAATAGACTCTACAGACTTACCGGTGTGTCGGAAATATGTGGACGCTATTCGTAAAAAAGGAGTGAAGATTGTGACCACGGGCAAGTGGGACAATTTCGTTACTGTGTCGTGCAATGATACGACATTGATAGATAAAATAGCCCAACTGCCTTTTGTCCGTACTACGGAGAAGGTCTGGACTGCTCCTGATCCGGAGCAGCCGGCGATGGCTACCAAACGGGATTCATTGATCAATACGCCTTTATGGATAGAAGAAGTGTATGGCCCCGCACGGCGTCAGATAGAGATTAGTAACGGAAACAAGTTACATGATGCCGGATTTAAGGGGCAAGGCATGACGATTGCCGTCATCGATGCCGGTTTTCATAATGCGGACAGCATAGCGGCAATGAGAAATATCCGTGTGTTAGGAGTGAAAGATTTTGTGAATCCTGATGCCGACATTTATGCCGAAAGCAGTCATGGTATGAGTGTGCTTTCGTGCATCGGTATGAATCAGCCTCATGTGATGGTCGGTACGGCACCTGAAGCTTCATTCTGGCTGCTGCGCAGTGAAGATGAGTATTCGGAGCATTTGGTAGAACAGGATTATTGGGCGGCCGCACTCGAGTTTGCAGATAGCGTGGGAGTGGATGTAGTGAATACTTCATTAGGATATTATGCTTTTGATGATCCATCGAAAGATTACCGTTATTGTGATTTGGATGGAAAATTTGCCTTGATGTCCCGTCAGGCTGCGAAAGCGGCGGATAAAGGCATGGTTATAGTATGCAGTGCCGGGAATGCCGGTTCCGGTTCTTGGAAAAAGACTACTCCTCCGGGTGATGCGGAAAATGTGCTGACCGTAGGTGCCATTAACAAGCAAGGCGTGTTGGCTCCTTTTTCATCTATCGGAAATACGGCGGACGGTCGTGTGAAACCGGATGTGATGGCAGTCGGATTGGGTTCGGACGTAATGGGGACGGATGGAATAGTGAGAGGGGCCAACGGTACGTCATTTTCTTCACCGATCATGTGTGGCATGGTGGCTTGCTTGTGGCAAGCGTTGCCTGATCTGACGGCGAAAGAACTGATAGAACTGGTACGGCGTTCGGGTGATCGGGCCGATTCTCCCGATAATATTTACGGATATGGGATTCCTGATATGTGGAAGGCTTATCAATCGGCAAAATGAAACAGGAAGCACTGACCCTTTTGGATCTCAATGCATTGGTACGGCGGAGTCTGGAACAATGCTTGCCCGATGAATATTGGATACAGGCGGAGTTGAGTGATGTACGATCTAATGCTACCGGACATTGTTATCTGGAATTCGTGCAGAAAGATCCGCGCAGCAATAATCTGATAGCTAAAGCCCGGGGAACTATCTGGAATAATGTATACCGCCTGTTGAAACCTTATTTTGAAGAGGCTACCGGGCAACTGTTTACTTCCGGTATAAAGGTGTTGGTGAAAGTGACCGTGCAATTTCATGAATTGTATGGATATAGCCTGACTGTACAGGATATTGACCCCACATATACATTGGGAGATATGGCTCTGCGTCGGCGGGAGATTTTACAGCAATTGGAAGCGGAAGGGGTACTGACACTGAACAAAGAACTCGAGATGCCTGTATTGCCACAGCGTATAGCCGTCATATCTTCGGCTACTGCTGCCGGTTATGGAGACTTTTGCCATCAGTTGCAACACAATTCCCGGGGATTCTTTTTTTATACGGAGTTATTTCCGGCCTTGATGCAAGGTGCCCAGATAGAAAGCTCTGTTTTGGATGCGCTCGATCGTGTCAACAGGCGGTTGAATGATTTCGATGTGGTTGTTATCATCCGGGGAGGGGGGGCCACGTCCGATTTATCCGGTTTCGATACCTATCTTTTGGCTGCAGCCTGTGCGCAATTTCCATTGCCTATCATTACCGGTATCGGTCACGAACGTGATGATACTGTGCTCGATTCTGTGGCGCATACCCGGGTGAAAACCCCGACAGCTGCTGCCGAATTATTAATAAATTGTATGGAGGAGGCTGCCGGCCGGTTGGAATATTTGTCCGCTCGTATTCAAGAAGGTGTTTCTTCTTTTCTTGAAAGGGAGTATCGGAGGATCTCTTCTTGTCAGGCACGCATTCCGTCTCTTGTTGTCAGGAGATTGTCGGATGCCCGCCTGCGTTTACTAACTGTACACAAAGATTTGATGCAAAGCTCGGTGACAATGCTTTCTCGCCACCGGCATAAGTTAGAGTTGTTGCAGCAACGTATTGCCGATGCATCGCCCGATAAGCTTCTGGCTCGCGGTTACAGCATCACTTTGAAAAACGGAGTTCCCGTAACCGACCTGTCCGGGATTGTTCCGGGGGATGAAATCGTTACCCGTCTGCACAAAGGAGAACTGACTTCAATCGTAAATCGTAAATCGTCCAATCGTAAATAACAAAAAGATGTCTGCAAAAAAAGAAACCTACTCTCAAGCAATGGAACGCTTGGAAAAGATTGTCCGTCAGATTGACAATAATGAACTGGAAATAGATGTGTTGGCAGAAAAGATAAAGGAGGCCAATGAAATTATAGCCTTTTGTACAGAGAAACTGACGAAAGCTGATCATGAAGTCGAAAAATTGTTGCAGGAAAGGCAACAATCTAAAGAATAAAAGTTATTTTTGTTGTCTGATAGGAGAATTTAACTAATTACTTAATAATATGAAAGAAATAGATTGGTCTAATTTGTCATTCGGATATATGAAGACAGATTACAACGTGAGAATTAATTTCCGCGATGGCGCATGGGGCGAACTGGAAATAAGCAGCAGCGAAATTCTTAATCTGCATATGGCAGCTACCTGTCTGCACTATGGTCAGGAAGCTTTTGAAGGGCTGAAAGCCTTTCGTGGCAAAGATGGTAAAGTCCGTATTTTCCGTCTTGAAGAAAACGCCGCGCGTTTGCAATCTACCTGCCGGGGAATTCTAATGCCGGAACTTCCTACCGAACGTTTCAAAGAGGCAGTTCTGAAAGCGGTAAAACTGAACGAGCGTTTTATTCCGCCTTATGAGACGGGGGCCTCTCTTTATATCCGTCCGTTACTGATCGGTACCGGAGCACAAGTCGGTGTACGTCCTGCCGACGAATATCTTTTTGTTATTTTCGTCACTCCGGTAGGTCCTTATTTCAAAGGAGGATTTGCCACTACTCCGTATGTCATTACCCGAAAATATGACCGGGCTGCTCCGTTGGGAACAGGAACTTTTAAGGTGGGGGGTAATTATGCTGCCAGTCTGCGTGCCAGCCAGGAGGCTCACAAAGCCGGTTATTCTGCTGAATTCTATTTGGATGCAAAAGAAAAGAAGTATATGGACGAGTGTGGTGCGGCCAATTTCTTCGGTATAAAGAACAATACCTATATCACTCCGTTGTCTACATCCATTCTGCCTTCCATTACCAATAAGAGCTTGATGCAGTTGGCGGAAGATATGGGGCTGAAAGTGGAACGCCGCCCGGTGCCCGAAGAGGAGCTGGCGACATTCGAAGAAGCGGGTGCTTGCGGTACGGCTGCCGTAATCAGTCCGATACAACGTATCGATGATCCGGAAAATGATCATTCTTATGTTATCTCGAAGGATGGCAAGCCGGGCCCGGTTTGTACGAAGTTGTATAATAAGCTGCGTGCTATCCAGTATGGTGATGAGCCGGATACACACAATTGGGTAACTGTAGTGGAATAACTTTTATTAATCATTATTAATCTTATATCTTATGTTGAAACAAAATTCAGAATTACGTGCAGAAGCGCGTGCTGCTCTTACTGATAAATGGGTGATGGCGGCGATTGCTACCTTAATTTACAGTGCAGTGGTTGGTGGATTGTCTGCCATTCCGGTAGTCGGAATATTGATCCTTCTGTTAACGTTGCCGATAGCTTATGGTTATGCCATTGTGATATTGGATGTATTCAGAGGCAGTGATGTGAATATCGGAGGACTGTTTGATGGATTCAGCGACTATGGACGTATCATCGGCACAAAATTGCTTCAAGCCATTTATACAGTGTTGTGGACCTTGTTGCTGGTTATTCCGGGTATTATCAAGTATTATTCGTATGCAATGACCGATTTTATCTTGAAAGATCAACCCGAATTGGCTAATAATGGCGCTATTGAGAAAAGTATGGCCATGATGGAAGGCAACAAGATGAAGCTGTTCTTGCTCGATCTTAGCTTTATCGGCTGGGCCATCCTGTGTCTTTTCACATTGGGTATCGGATACTTCTTTTTGCAGCCTTACATGCAGGCAGCTCATGCTGCTTTCTATGAAGATTTGAAAGCACAGGCAGTAGAAGAAGTCATTGTAGAGGGTACGGTGGAAATCTAAGATAATACTTTTCGACCTGTTTTTGTGTTCTGAGAGAAACTAAAGCAGGTTCTTATATCCTTAATAATGGAGTATGGAGAAATCTGTACTCCATTTATTTTTGCCGTTTCCGCCGAAAGTAAGTAACTTTGCAATCTAATTGCAATTATTATATGGGAAAAGGGAAATTAGAGAAATTTGCCGATATGGCAAGTTATCCGCATGTGTTTGAGTATCCTTATTCGGTGGCGGACAATGTGGCTTTTGATATGAAAGGCAAGTGGCATGAAAAGTTTTTCGGCAATGACCGTCCGATTGTGCTTGAATTGGGCTGTGGTCGGGGAGAGTATACCGTAGGACTGGCACAGATGTTTCCCGATAAAAATTTCATCGGTGTCGATATTAAAGGGGCGCGTATGTGGACCGGAGCCACCGATGCCTTGCGATCGGGAATGAAGAATGTAGCCTTTTTGCGTACAAATATCGAGATTATAGACCGCTTCTTTGCTCCGGAAGAGGTGAGTGAAATTTGGTTGACTTTTTCTGATCCGCAGATGAAGAAAGCGACCAAGCGATTGACCTCCACATACTTCATGGAACGCTATCGCCGCTTCCTTAAGCCGGACGGCATTATTCATCTGAAAACAGACAGCAACTTTATGTTTACTTATACCCGCTACATGATTGAGGAAAACCGTTTCCCGGTAGAATTTATTACGGAGGATCTTTATCATTCCGATCTTGTAGATGATATCTTAGGCATTAAAACTTATTATGAACAACAGTGGCTCGATCGTGGTTTAAGTATAAAGTATATCAAGTTCCGGCTTCCCCAAGCAGGAGAATTGCATGAGCCGGACATTGAAATAGAGCTTGATTCGTATCGTAGCTATAACCGTAGCAAGCGGAGCGGATTGCAAACCAGCAAGTAAAGGGATTTACGATTTGACGATTTACGGTTTTGCGATTGATAAATGATGATCTCTAAGTTATCAATCGTCAAATCATCAATCGCCAAATCATAAATCATCGGTCATCATTTATCAATCGTCAAATTGTAAATCGTCAAATCGTAAATAATTATGGCACTTTATCCAAAGTTAATATTAGATGCATTGGCAACAGTGCGTTATCCCGGTACCGGAAAGAATCTTGTTGAAGCCGGTATGGTGGAGGATGACATCCGTATCGAGGGAATGAAAGTTTCTTTTTCCCTTATTTTTGAGAAACCTACCGATCCGTTTATGAAGTCGGTGGTTAAGGCTGCCGAAACGGCTATCCTTACTCATGTAGGCAAAGAAGTGGAAATCGTAGGTAATATCAGTGTGAAAACAGTTCAGGCGGCGCGTCCGGAAGTCGGGAAGTTATTGCCGCAGGTAAAAAATATTATTGGTATTTCTTCCGGAAAAGGAGGGGTGGGGAAATCTACCGTAGCGGCCAATCTGGCTGTGGCTCTTGCCAAGTTAGGCTATAAAGTGGGATTGCTGGATGCCGATATTTTCGGTCCTTCTATGCCGAAAATGTTTCAGGTGGAAGACGCCCGTCCGTATGCCGAGAAGATAGACGGGCGTGATATGATCATTCCTGTAGAAAAGTATGGGGTGAAACTTCTTTCCATAGGCTTTTTTGTCGACCCGGATCAGGCTACTTTGTGGCGTGGGGGGATGGCCAGTAATGCATTGAAACAGCTTATTGGCGATGCTGCCTGGGGAGAACTGGATTATTTCCTTATCGATTTGCCGCCGGGTACGAGTGATATCCATCTGACTGTGGTACAGACATTGGCCATGACCGGTGCTGTAGTGGTTAGTACTCCGCAGGCGGTTGCTTTGGCAGATGCCCGCAAAGGTATCAATATGTTTACCAATGACAAGGTAAATGTACCGATTTTGGGTTTGGTGGAGAACATGGCTTGGTTTACTCCTGCCGAACTGCCGGATAATAAATATTATATTTTCGGCCGTGAGGGCGCCAAGAAGTTGGCAGAAGAGATGAATGTACCTTTGTTAGGGCAGATACCTATCGTACAGAGTATCTGTGAAAACGGTGATAAGGGTACTCCTGTTGCATTGGATGAAAATACGATGACCGGTCGCGCTTTCCTATCATTGGCGGCTGCTGTAGTCCGGCAGGTAGATCGCAGGAATGTAGAGAAAGCTCCTACTCAGATTGTAGAAATGCACAAGTAATCCCGAAAAGGGAATGAGATGCTTTCCCGTTACTTTTGCGAGTAAGGCAATGCATGGTTTCAATTTATTGAAACGTTCGGTTCCATCAGTATGAAACGGATGGTTTCTATAGTATGAAACGAACCGTTTCGTCTGTATGGAACAATTAGTTTCAACGTATTGAAACTAATGCGGGCGTTATTCAAACCGACACGGGCATTATGACGGTGGTCCGTTAATGGAAGACTTACAATTCCGCCTCTACTGTTTGTATTAGTATACATCCTGTAGAGGCGGAATTTCGTTATTATTTATCAAGTGTTTTCAGTAATTCTTCTTTCATCTTGTCTGTCCCGGGAAATCCGGTTGTTTTGTAGGTAATGTTTCCTTCGCGGTCGACGAGAAGATAGGTAGGCACTCCTCTGATGCTGAATGAATCCATTAGATAACTCCACTGTTCGTCTGTTACCCGAAAGTGCTCACCGTGTATATCCGGTATCATATTTTCCCATGTCCCTTTTGGCGAGGTCTCTCCCGTGAGATACACATAAACGATGTCTTTGTCTTTCAGCTCTTCTTTCATGGGGATCATTGCCTTATTTGCCGTGCGGCACGGACCACACCAGGTTGCCCAAAAATCCACCAGTAATGTATGTCCGCGATATTTGGAAATGATGGAAGCGAACAAATCCTCATTACTGACTTCTCCCGCCTCATTGATGGTGAATCCGGTCTTCTTTTTATTCTGTTCTATTTTAGCTAAAAGTTCGGTATTCTTCTCTTTCACGGTTTCCAGATAGGCCGGATTGTCCAAACCTGCAATCTGTGCCAGTTGTTCCTCGGATGCGGGAGTAAATTCACTGATCCCGTTGAGTACGTTTGCTACTATAGATAAGTCGAAATAAATACCTTTGTCCGTTCCGAGTGCTTTGCCGAATGCTTTTCTGAATGTCTGGCTTGCGGTAAGGCGTGCATATTGGGGGGTATAGAGAGCTTCCGGAGTGTTGAGGTTGGAGAAATCCTTTAATAGATCGTAGAAATTATCCGGGAGTTGCACCGGATTGTTCTTTACATACTCCTTACTTGCTTCACCTTCCAGCTTATAATTAACGATATGTACACGTTGTACAATTTGAGGAACGAACATAAGGAGGGATGCTGCCGATGCATTCACTGCATTGTGAAGCACTGCCTTACAGGCTTTTGTGGCTTTCAAATTTTCTATCTCCCGGAGTTTGCTTTGCTGTTTTTCTAGAATATAGGCCTTTACTTCTTCTGCATTCTTATCTTTTAGTTCTTGAATGAATAGCGGGTAATCAGAATCTATTTCAGTTTGGAAGTTCAGTTTATTGATTTCGGCCGATAATCCGGCTAAGTATCCTCCGTAGTAAACGTTTGCTTCATCGGATTTCTTTTCTCTGTGCAACTTGGATTGGCGGCGACAGATTTCACGTTGGTTGATAAAGATATTTGTTTTTTCTCCGGGAGCTAATAAGAGGCTGATGGCACCGGATCCGGTGTACATGATGGCAGGAGTAGTGGTCAATACCGGTATCTCTTCAGAAAAACTGCCGTCATCTTTTATTTTTATCTTTACTTTCTGATTCAGGTTCAGGGCCCCGGAGAGGTAAATGGTAAAGTCAGAGGATGCTCCTGGGTGATAATTGAGGAAGCAACCTTCTAACAGGGCTTTTCCTTTTTGGATGGCAGGGATGGGGAGGGACGATAACTTCTTGACGCGTACTGTTGCTTCTGCCGGCAACTTTAGTTTGGGAAGTTCACCGTCCAGTCGGATACCCCAGATTTTGAAAGCACCTTCTGTATCGCCTTCCGAGAAATCAATGGAGGTGACCGTTTCGGGCAAGGGTGGGAAGACGAGTTTAAATTCTGCCTGTCCGGATTCCGGCATCCAGAATTCCTGGTCGGGAGCAATGCCTATGCCGTAGCGAAGAGGGTATAATTCTCCGTCATCTCCTTTCAGAAAACTACCGGATGCTATTCTTATCCAGTTTTTGGGGCGGTAGAACGCTTTGATGTGCAATACGGTGGCTGTGTCGCTCAGTGCCACTTTGTCTACTTCGATACTTGTAGAGCTCCAATCGGAAAAGGGAGGCTGTTCAATCATTTTTTCTTGGGCTTGCGTATATGCCACATTTAGTAGAAAGCAGGCAATGAGCGCTAATTGTTTCATGGTATATTCATTTATAGAGTTATATACAAAAATAAGAATTATATAGTTAGAATCTGTGTTTTGTGTATAAAAAAAGAAGAAGTGCGCCATAAAGTAATGGGCCCTTCTTCCTTTTTCAATTAATGTAGTGTAAGAGAGAGTTTTTTACTGGAGTTTGAAGTTGATAGGGAGCGTGTATTGCACGGCTACCGCTTCTCCTTTATTTTTCCCGGGTTCCCAACGTGGCATGCCTGTTACTACGCGTATTGCTTCTGCGTCCAACGAGGGTGACACGCTTTGCGCGATCCTCGGACTGGTAACACGGCCCTCCTTATCGACTATGATCTGTACGACCACGCGTCCTTGCGTTTTACTTTTCTGGGCATCGACCGGGTATTTGATGTTTTTGGCCAGATAGCGCATCAGACCTTCGGTTCCACCGGGGTATTTAGGCATTTCTTCTGCATTCTCGAGAATAGTATCCGATGCATCTGTAGCTGTGTTTTCGTCAGCGGCATACGCTACTACGACAACTTCGTCCAGTTTGCTGTTTTTTATTTCTTCCGCTTCCGGTTCGCTCAGTTTGAAGAGGATGGGAACGGTATAACGGACACGTACTTCTTTTCCTCTTTGAGTGCCGGGAGTCCATTTAGGCATGGTCGATAATACCCGTATGGCCTCTGCATCCACTTCCGGACTGACAGATCGTACAATTGTCGGCGTACTGATCGATCCGTCTTTTTCTACAACAAAACCGGCGATAACCCGTCCTTGGATTCTTTCCTGATGTGCTTTTGCAGGATAACGCAGGTTTTGGCTTATATATTCCATCAGAGCCGTTTGCCCTCCGGGAAAAACAGGCATTTTTTCAACAATGTCGAATACCTCCAAATTTTCCTCCATTTTCTTTCTGGCAGCTGCACTTAGAAGCACTATCTTCAGATTGAGACGGTCTTGGTTTTTGATATTCATAGAAGCAGAAATGTCTTTATTGTCAATGGTAATCGTGGTGATGCCCTCTATTGCAGTGAAAGAAAAATTACCATTGGCGTCTGTTTTTGTATTCGGAATATTTATTTTCTGAAAAGTCCCGTCATTCAGAATTTCTGCTCCTAATGTGGCGTTAGCCAGTCCTTTTCCAGTGTCGTCAACTACTACTCCTTTGTATTCCACTTTCTTTTCCTGGAGGGGAGTTGTTGTCGGAGTTGTCGGTTCGGAGGTTTCTGCGGCAACAGGTTGTAGCGTTTCGCCTGTTTGCCCTGTTTTCTCTTCAACAGCCTGTATCACATCTTTGGCAAAATCCTTTGTTGTCCGGGCCACTGCCTCGATGTTACTGATTATCATCAGCAGGGCAGCCAGTGGAAGAAACATCAGATATTTGGTTCTTCCTATCTCTTTCGTTCTTTTTTTATTCATCATTGTAATTCGGTTTTTGAGTGGTAAAACATTGAAACTATTATAAAGAGTTGCTGCAGCCTTATGATGAGCCAGTCCCAACAAGTGATACTGGTATGTTTTATGATCATATCCTGTTTGTAATACATGCTGGTCGGCCATGTATTCCAGATTGTTTCGTATTTCGCGTTTCATGAGCCAGGCAAAAGGATTGAACCAACAAGCGATGCACATCCATTCTCCGAATACTACGTCCGCCGAGTGTATTTGCCGGGCATGGGTAAGTTCGTGTACCAGTACTTCGGCCAATTCTTCTTCCGTATGTGATTCCGGATGAATGAAGATCCAATGGAAAAAGGAGAATGGACCGCTTGCTTTATTCAGGGCATATATACGTACACCTTGTATTTGCATTGCTTTACATCGTATCCTTAAACGGATGATACTGATTAGCTGTACTATGAAACGAATGGAGAAGAGGATTACTCCACACAGATAAATCACCTTTAGCGATGTGAGCGTTATGTCTTGCCAATTGATACCGGCGGTTATCGTCACTTCATCAAATACAATTTCCGGAAGCAGTGTCGTGGCATAAAGGTCGGCCATTGCTACCATAGGCTCGTGTGCTTTCACCCATTCTTGCAGATTGAGCATCGGGTAGAGGAGTGAAACCCCGAAAAAGCAGAGTAGTGCCGTCCGCCGCCAATGAAAAAAGGTATCCTTGTACAAGAACAACCGGTAAAAGGCGTAGAATAGTGCAATGCCTACGTTGATTTTCAGAAAATATGCAAGTTCCGGAGTCATGATTTTACTGTTTATTCGTTATTCTTCTTTACCTTTTTCAATCATGTCGATGATCTCTTTCAAGTCGCTGGTCGAGATTTTCTGGTCTTTGGCAAAAAAGGAAACCATCTCTTTATAGGAATTCTCAAAGTAATTCCGTACTACTCCGCTCATAAAACTTCGTTTGTATTCGCTTTCCCGTATGGCGGGAGTGTATTGATAGGTATTGCCTACGCGCCGAGCCGTTACATACCCTTTTCGCTCAAGGTTTTTTACTATCGATGCAATGGTAGTATAAGGAGGAGCAGGTGGTTCGAATTTGGCCACTATCTCTTTTACAAAACAGTTTTCCAGTTCCCAGATGTAAATCATCACTTCTTCTTCTTGTATAGTTAGCTTTTCCATGGAGTTTGTTTAATTACGATTATGATGCAAATCTACGAAAGTTTCGTAATTAAACAATAGTCAATGGGTTAAATAATGCAAATAGGGGAGAAGTATATGTCCGGACGAAAGTTTGTTTTTGTGTAATGTTTCCTTTTTCAGTTAGATAAAGAGTTGTCTTTCTGCTTATTGGTCTCCCTGTATTCCTTTGGAGTCTGGTTGTAGCGTTTGGCAAATGCTCTATAAAAGTGAGAGCGGTTTGTGAAAGCCGTTTGATACATAACCTCTTGTATTGTTAAAGTTGTGGTGAGTAATAGTTTGGCTGCATAATTGATTTTTTGTTCTTTTATAAAATCTTTTGGAGGCAGCTGATTCAGGTTTTTGAATTTGCGATACATGTTTCGGCTGCTTGTCTGCATGGCGGCAGCCAATTCTGTGGGACCGAACGATATGTTGTCCATATTATCATTAATTATTTCTGTGGCAGTTTGCAGATACTCCTTGTCTTCTTTGGATAGTAACTGCCCATGACTGAAGTCGAACGCACTGGCAGAACTCGTATAGTATTGCTTCAGATCTTTTTGTCTTTTGATAAGTTGTTTGACTAAGACTCTTAAGTATTCGTTATTGAAAGGTGTGGAGATATAAGCATCTGCTCCTGATTCGATGGCTTTTATCTTTTCATCGGTTGTATTCTGGTCGGATAGAACGATTAATGGAATATGTACTGTGTACTTGTTGTTTTTTATTTGTTCGGTTAGGATAATTCCATTAATGTTAGGTACTGTAATGTCTATAATTATCAGATTTGGGGGTTCCTGTTTCACCATAGATAGTCCTTCCTCGCTATTTGGGGCGGTAAAAATTGTGTATTCATCGGATAGCATATTTTTTAGTGTGTCTGGAATGCCCTTATTGCTGCTAATTATTAAAACTGTAATTTCGGCTTTTGGATATTCACTTTTGAAGTTTGTGCTGATAGGTTCTTTTATGGTTATATTACTTTTAAGCATAGGGTCGGAAGCCTTCTCCAAAAAGGCAGACGGTTTTTCTGTAATGGTTGGTTGCGGTAAGATAATGGCAGCTTGTGGTTGTTGATAAGGCATATCTGATAGTTTGCCAATAGACATTTTCGGTTCGTATTTTTGCTTGGCATAACGAAGTATTCCAATGATAACACTTAATACGAATAACGTATAAATAATGTATGCTGCCATTATCGGATACCATAGGGGAAGAGTCATGATATAAAAACTATGCAGTAACTTTTTATTATGAAAGAAACTGTATGCTGCTTTTGGAGTATAGTTACTGGAAGAGATGTTGATGTATAGTGCTTGATTAAGGTCTGTAAGTGTTTGAGTTCCGTTTTGAAAGATACCGGTAGTTGAACTGCTGGATAAGTTATTCCAACTGTTTACCTGTTTGGCCGGGGAGGCAAATATATCTTTTACAGAGCATAAAAGAAATAGCAATAGTAAAGTTTGGATATATTTTTTCATGAGTATTCTGTTTACTTAAAGTTTAAACCCTCATGAGAATTTACCATGACTTTTATTCTCATGAGGATTTTAACAAGGAGCTTTATAGCTTATTGGTATATTACCTTGCGCACAATATTACCTTTATCGGTTTGGATAGAGATGATATATATGCCGCGTTCCGGCAGGTCAATATTGATATTATTATTTGTGGTATTACCGTTCTGTCTTGTAGAATAAATTGTTTTTCCGGAAATATCAATGACGTCTACCTTTATATAATTTTCTACATTAGGCAGAATATTCAAAGATCCGTTTTGGAATGTTATCTGGAAATCTTTACCTTCAACAATCGGAGATATGCCGGTTATTTCTCCTCCGGTTACGTCATCGAATACATAATCCGGACGTACATCAGCTCCTGTCAAGTTAAATTTTACATTTTCGAACTTCACATTATTGGCATGTCGTACATAAAAGCCATAAGCCGGCAATGCTTTTCCAAACATGTTGGATTCCGGATAGGCATCAATCATTTCCGGAATACTTGCATTGGCATCGTTTATTGTACCGCCACCGGGTAAGGTGATCTCTACATTTTTGATTAATACATTATCGATAATTCCTCCCGGTACACCTACAATTGAACTGGCTACTTTACTGACGCAAGTGGCTTTGATATCTGAAATTACTACGTTTTTCAGTTCACTCATTTTTGCGGAACCTTCACGTTTTCCTAATCGGAGGAAAATAGCCGTATGTACATCTTTCATTTGGATATTTGATATCGTGACACCGTCTAATACTCCTCCATTTACTGATTCCAAGGCTATACCGGAGATAGTTGAAGGTCCTTGGAGAGTTATGCCGCACCAGGCAAGCTTGTCACTTTCATAGTGTTTACGGAAATTGTCTTCACTGGCTTTTTCTATTACACAATCGGTATATGTGATGTTTTTGAATCCGGTTTTTCCTGCAGTTCCTAATTTTATTGCATTGCAATTAGTCCGTATTGTACAATTTTTTACGGTAACATTTTCTACGAAAATTCCTCGGTCGCTTTTCATGCATATGCCGTCATCGTCACAGTCAATATAGCAATCTTCGATTTCTACATTTCTGGAGTCAATGTCCAATCCGTCATTATTCCAATTTGAATGGCTGTAGATTTTTACTCCTTTTATTTTTACTCCGTCACATAGCAGGAAATGAGCTGTCCAAAAAGCAGAGTTTTGTAAGGTTACATTCTCTACAACCACGTCTTTACAATTAACAAAATGAAGTACTTTAGGACGATCGCCTTTGCTATTGCCGAATTGGAAGTCGGGGGCAGTTCCACGTCCGTCAATTAACCCCGGCCCTATTACTTTTACATTTTCAATATTTTTACCGAATACCAAAGCGCTGGTTTCGATAGCACCGGCTTCGGGGAATGCATCACGATAGTCTTGAATAGTACGGCTTCCTAATAATTGTGCACCCTCTTCCAGTTTTAATGTCATGTTGGAACGTAAAAAGATGGGACGGATCGAGTAACGGCCTTTAGGCACGATAACCGTTGCTTTTTTCATAGAACAAGCATCAATAGCCTGTTGCATTAACTCTGTGACATCATCTCGTCCATTATTTGATACCCCACAAGATTCTACTACATTCAGTTCTCCTCCTTTAGGAACCAGGTCGACAAATGGATTATCCGACTCTACTCCTAAATTATATTCGTCAACGGGCTGTTTGGATAATGAAACTGTTTTCAGTACAGGAAGTTGGTATGCTTCATTTCCCAAAGTCCATACCGACTCAAAATCCCAACCATCATAAGTTGATTGTATTGCTAATTCTTCTGCATCTTTATCCTGCCCGTTCTTGCCATTGGCATCAGTGCTTGAGAAAGGAGCGTCATTGATGGTGCATCCTGAAAAAGCGAGGTTGTTGCTTAGTGTTATTTTATCTTGTTTGGCCCAGGCAAAGATACGGCTGGGAGTTGCGTCACGCACAGTGATTGTTTTATTAATGGCAACGCAGTTGGAGATTGTTGCATTCATTTGTTCGATGGAAGCATCCGGTGCGCTGACTGTACCTAATATGCCACCGGTAGATCCACCGCCATCTACTTGAATATTGTTTAAAACATAGCATTTGTCAATGAGAGTTGTACATGCTCCGTAAGAACTTCCCATGATACCGCCAACTCCATCGGCCGTTGCAAAAACATTTCCTTTTACATAACAATTGACGATTGAGATGTTTTGGTTATTATTCCTTCCGACAATAGCACCTACTAAGTTTCCTTTTGATTCTACATTTCCTGCTACATATACCTCTTCTATCCGGGTATGTTTATTACCTTCCACCACAGTAGAAAGTCCGGTAAGGATACCTACATTACTGGTTCCGGTAATTCTTTTGCCGTCTGCAATGATTATTGCTAATCTTTTTATGGTGACGTTACCGCCGACAGCTCCGAAGAAGCCTACATTTTCAGAATCCATACTTATCCAGATATTCTCGATAGCATGTCCATTGCCATCAAAATTTCCAGTAAAAGGTGTGGCAGATGTTCCTATAGGTTGCCAACCGGTTTCTGGGGAATTTGTTTCAATCCATGTCGATAAGTCGATATCAGTCTCTAATTTGTAATGGGCGGCCAAATTATTTCTCATATTATTCAGTTCGTCAGCCGTGCTGATGACAAAAGGATCTTCCATTGTTCCTGTACCGGAAGAAAAATCGATAGCCCATGTATTGAACGATATACCAGTACAGAGAATGAGGGACGTCCCCCAATACCTTAGAGATTCAAACATTTTTATCTTTTTCATAATACTTAAATATATAAAATTAAACAATTATTTTTTGGGGGCTTTCAATAGTTCTTCACCCCATTTCCATGCTTCTTCCCATAATTCCGGATAGTTATAATGTTCTGTTTCCGGTGCCGGTATAAAAGTCTTGGGTGAGGAAATACTATTATATACAACGTATGATGTTGTAGGAGGGCATACCATATCGTTATATCCGAAAGAGAAGAACACTGGCTTATTTAGTATCCGGGCAAAATTGGTAACGTCATAATATGCCATTACCTGCTCTTTCTTTCTAATAATGGGATCGTTTATATGTTTATCTTTAAAATAGTGTGGCCAACCTCCGGCTCTTCCGTGTAGATAGCCGTTCAGATCTGCTAATGCAGGAAAAAAAACGACACAGCCTGTTACCCGGTTGTCCAATGCAGCTGTTATGAGCGATAGTGCACCGCCTTGGCTACCGCCATAAACAATAAGGTCACCATTGAACTCTTGCATAGAGTATATATAGTCGATCATACGGATACAGCCGAGATATACACGTTTATAATACACCATATCTCGATCTTCCCAGTTAAAATTCCAATATTTATCGAGAGAACCGGACCGTAGGTTGTGGTATACGGAAGCCGGCATGGTCACAGGTATTCCATGTATTCCGATATCCAATGTTATGTATCCTTTTTCCGCTTCGGCAATATGTCCTTCATAGGGACGGACACCGGCTCCCGGAAGCCGCAATAGAGCAGGGCATTTTTTCTCGGTTTTAGGTATACAAAGTATTCCGAACATACGGCTGCCACGCTGGAAAGATTGTACGCTTAATTCATATACATCTACTTTGGAGGTACATTTTTCGGGAAGTAGACGTAAACAGGGATTCATTGCTATCTCTTTGTTCCCGGCTTTTGCCTGTTCCCAGAAAAGTTGGAAATCGGCCGGCATTTCAGTTGTTGGCAAGAGAGTGTGCGGTTCATATCCGGCCGTACCTCTGCCTTCATATGTATTTCCCTTTATCGTTACAAAAGCCCGGCAGCGTAAGAAACCGGCCTTTCGTAAAGTTCCTGCATTGATAGTGGTTATTCCGTCTTTTAATAGGAGTTCTTTTTGTTTAAAAGGCTCTAACATATCTTGGGATAACTCATAGCGTATTTTTATTCCTTTCATTGGAATACCGTTCTTGGTTACAGTGACGGTAAACACAGCATCTTTTCCTAATTTATAAAGCCAGTTTTCACTGTTCGGAACCACTGAAACCTGAATCATCTGTTTCATGGGCTGTGCGATACAACCCCATGAATAGCAGATAAAAAGAAATAATATATTTAATTTTTTCATAATTTGTAATTGTTATATTATTCCTTTTTTAATGTTACCTTTGCATTGTTGAGCGTACATCCTTGTTGGGTGAAGTTCTTTACGTCGTTAAGATGGAACATCGGACGTTCGTCTTTATTTGTTGTAGTCATCTTTATATTGTTAAAAGCAATACCATTTACATGGCGTACGTAGAAACCGGAAGCCGGTAAGATCGTTCCGAACATTCTGTTTTCGGGGTATTTATCAATTGCTTCGGGGACTTTTAAATCAATATCTGTTTTTGCTACTTCAGCATCGGTAACTAAAATTACATCGCTGATAACAATGTTTTTGATATCACCACCCGGAACTCCTGTTATTGAACAGGCTATTTTTCCTTCACTACGAGCAATGATGCGGCTTATCATTACATCATTAATGCGACTCATTTGCTTGCTGAAAGTCCTTTTGCGATCACCTAAGCGGACAAATATCGGAGTTTGTACTCCTTGCATCGCTATATCCGAAATAGAAACATTCTCAATGATCCCTCCGTCTACAGATTCTAATGCAATACCTGCTACTACTGTTTTATGTTTAGTTCCAATCCATGGATAATTTTTGTACCATTGGCGAATGTGATCTTCGGATGCTCTGTCTATTGTACAGTTTGAAATTGTGACATTTTTGAATCCGCTATAAGAAGATGTCCCGAATTTGATAGCATTACAGTTTGATTTTAAAACACAATTGGTGACAGTAACATTTTCGCATGGAGTATCTGTGTCGCTTTTCAGGCATAATGCATCATCGTCACAGTCGATGTAGCAATCTGAAACCACTACGTTGCGGCTGTCAATATCAAGACCGTCGTTGTTCCAGTTTGCATGGCTGTAAACTTTTACCCCACGTACAATAACACCGTTGCACTTCTCATAGTCCTGTGTCCAATAAGCCGAATTGCGCAGAGTAACATCTTGCACCCGAACATTATTACAACCGATAAAGTAAATGATTTTGGGACGTCTGGGACCTCCTTTCGAATCGTTTCCGTGTTGGAAATTTTGATGTGCGCCCTGTCCGTTAATAGTACCTGAACCCGTAATAGCGATGTTGGCGACTCCACGTGCAAAAATTAGTGCCGGGCTTTCTTTGCCTTTCAATTCAGGAAATACTTTATGGTAAGAATCCAAATCGATACTACCTAAAAGTTCTGCTCCAAAATGTAAGTGCAGGTTCACATTTGATTTTAAAAAGAGGGTTCTGGTTAAAAAATGCCCGGATGGAATTTCTACGGTTCCCCCTTTGTGGGCTGAGCAATCGTCTATCGCTTTTTGTATGAAAGCTGTGTTGTCAGTAATTCCATCTCCTTTTGCCCCCAGTGTGGTAATGTCAACCGTATATGCAAAAGTTGGTAGTATGTAAAAACAAACAATCAATGTTATTAAAATTCTTCTCATCATAAGCTGATTTTATTTTTATAATATAAGATTAATACTGTCAGGACGACTTTGATGTTTTTAAAATATCAATTCATTCTCTTGTAATATATTCATTAATACCGGTTCCAAAAAGTTGACCATTCGCTGAAAGCCTAAATCATTGGGATGTATTCCATCACCGGTTCCTTCATGGTCATGGCCTATTAAATCTTCCCCTCTGATGAAATAAAGTTTCTTGATGCCATCATGTTGAAGTTGTTCTATTTGTTGTTGGATTGTTTTGTCTTTTATGCGTAAATCGTTTTTTATTTTCAAATTAAAGTTTCCTATATCCATTGCAATGCTTTGCATGACAATAATAGGAGCTTTCGCGTGTTTTGCTCTGATGGTTCTGACCAGATAACCCGTGCGTTCGGCAATCTGTTTTGCAGTTGCATTGGGAACGCAATCTAATATATAGGCATCGGCTTCTATGTCAGCTAAACAGTCGGCCATACTGTTCTCCATACGGGCATTGCCGCTGAATCCCAAGTTGATGAAATTAATACCTGTGCGGCGCGATAATTTTGCTACATAGGTTGTTCCCGCACGTGAAGCTTCTGCACCATGTACAATGCTTGAACCGTAAATCAGAATCTTCTTTTTAAATGGATAATCGATTGCCGATATATTTGCACTTTCTTTTATACCGATTCTTAATGATTTGATTTCACTAAATAAAGGTAGGTACAGCAAACATTCTTTTTCTGTATTATCCATTTCTTGCACAATCACATATTCGCTTCGGGTGTTTTGCGGTGTCGGTTTACCGACACCTGCAAACTCCCATTTTCCATTTCGTTTTATATATAAGTCTAATCCGCTATGGGCAATGTCCGATAAGTTTTGTGAGGGCTTGTCCGGTTTAACTTCCCAGTTAGCTGCAATAATCGGGCTATTCGTCTTGAATCCGATAGCTAATCCACATGAGAGTGTAGAGAGATATTTAACCTTTGGAGACAAATCTTTATACAGAGCCGTATCGATTCGATGATAATATTCCGTGTTAGGCTGTGCTTTACCAACCATCAGTAATTTTTGAGCATCGACATATTTTAATGTTTGTGCTGTGAATTCACCGGAAAGTAGTAAAAGCACAATTCCTAAACAGACTTTTTTATATAAAACTTTATCCATCGGATGGTGATTTATTTATCATTTTGTTAAATGTTAGCATATCATCATTGACCATCTTGAGGCGATGTGGCCACATGGATCGTCCAGCTTTTCTGGACAATTCCGTTTGGTGAGGTAACCGTATACTTTTGGGGAGAACTTAAGTCAGTAAAACCATTTATTACCGGAGTGAGAGAAGCTCCGGTAGATATGGTTAATACTAATCTCAAATGAGTCAGATCGGTTCCTTCGGGTACGAATGCATATACCGATGCATTTTCTGTGTCTATTTCGAAAGACTCAATGATATTAACAGGTTTATCGCTTACAGCATAAAGGGTGATACCGGTTATTGCAGCAGTCTCATAAGCATCGTTAATTTTATAGTCGATTTTAGAGCAAGCTGTCACTGCCACATACAGGGAAGTGAATAATATATATATCAACTTTTTCATAACTTTTTCTTTTTGTTTATTCATTAGCTATTTACCATCCCGGATTCTGGTGTCCTACCAATTTAGGATTACGATTGATCGCATGTTGTGGTATAGGTAACAGATAATTTTTCTGTGTGTCGAAAATCCTTTCAAAATATATAGCACGAGGGTTGTAGAGTGGAGTTGAAACAGAGGTCGGTACTTTTTCTGGCGGCTCTTGATAGGTAATTTCCATTTTATAGAAAGGACCTGTCAGGCTTTTATCCCCAATTTTCCAACGCATGATGTCAAAATATCTTTTATTTTCAAAGGCCAGTTCTACACGTCGTTCATTGCGGATCTGTTTACGCATATCTTCTTGTCCCAATCCGGAAATTTCCGGTTGTCCGGCGCGACGGCGCACTGCATTAATAGCATCATATATTGACTGATCAGGGCCTGATACTTCATTTTTAGCTTCAGCATAAGTCAATAATATTTCGGCATAACGTAGCACTATTAAATTGCCTCCCTCTCCATCCATGTTCATGTACCTGTTCTTGGTACCACAACTGACAGTTTCGTTTTGATGTTTACGGATGAAATAACCGGTTTTGGTGGATTCTACTTTCGAACAGTACATTCCATTGGGTAGATTGTCTGTTATATTTTTCCATTTTCTCCGGTCGTTCTCATCCCATATATAACGGTTGACGCTGAATGAGAGTGTCGAATCTTTCCATACTACTCCATCGTATAAAATGGAGGCATAGAATCGGGCATCCCGATTCTCATATGGATGTGCTGCTTGTTCGGGATTATTCCAGTCGAAAGGTGTTCCGTTTTGCATTTCGAAAGCATCGACCAGCATTTGTGAAGGATTGGAACATCCCCAGCCGTAATCACTGCCGATACCCGGATAACCTGGAGCTGCAATAGTTTGATATCCTTGTTGATGGCGATCAGGGTTTTTGTATTGTACATCAAAAATAACTTCTTCGTTACCTTCGTATTCTTCTAAAAAAAGATTGGCAAAATTCTCTGCTTTCTTACTTAGCTTTTTGGTTGTAGATTTTTCATTAGGATCTCCATCGTTTTCGCGAAACAAACGATACTCTCCTTTCAGTTCACCGGTTATTAATATGTCGGCGGTATTTGCTGCATCTTCATAATATTTAGCGTCAATAACACCGGCTGCATGGAGATAAGCAACGGCTTGGAAACCGATAGCTGCCCCTTTGGTTGCCCTACCATACTCCTCGGCCGGAAGTTCCGAACGTTTAGGCAAACGATTTGCTGCTTCCTTAAGGTCTTCGATAATGAATTCTAAAGTTTCTTTGGACGAACTCCTCGAATAGTAAATATCGTCTACGTCTTTATTCAGTGTCTTTTTTATCAGTGGTACACCACCCCAAAAACGCCAGAGTTCTAAATAATTGATAGCACGTAGGAAATACATATCTCCCATGAAACGTTCTTTTTCGGCTTCAGTCAGGACTTCAGAAACTTTTATTTTTTCCAATCCGAGATTTGTCCTGCGGATGTTTTCATATAAAGCATCCCATCTGCTTTTAAAAGGTTCGGGCAGTGTTGCTGCTGTGAAACTGAATTCCGATAGGGAGATAAATCCTGAGATTCCCATATCGTCTGTCCAAGCGTGATCGAACGAATACCAGTCTCTGATCCCTTTAGTCATACAGTATAAAGGACCATCTAATGTTTTGTTGTAGGTTTCGTTTACGTATAGGCCGGTAGCTGATTTGCTTGACCAAACGGCTTCATCGGTAATAGATGTTCTGGATTCTATGTCCATAAAGTCGGTACATGAACTGAAGAACGCTATTATCCCGGCAGTAATAAATATCATTATTTTTTTCATGATTGCTTTCATTAGAATGTAATATTAACCCCCAAAGAGGTTACAAATTGCTGTGGATATGCATTGTAATTTTGATTTTCTACGTCGAAATCTTTCGGCATATCAGAGTAAATAGTCCACAAGTTGTAAAAGTTTAGGTATACTCTCAGATTATCTACATGGAGTTTCTTTAATAGACGTTGCTCGAAGTTATATCCTATCTCCAGAGATTTTAGTTTTAAATATGCTGTATTTACCACCCAGAAGGAAGAGGACACATAATTCATTCCTTCAATAGTGGATAAACGTGGGTATTTGGCGTTCGGATCGGGATTGTCTGTTGTCCATGAATGAATATGGTCTTTCCGGGGTTTATCATTTTTGAATGGGAAACGTACTCCACGGTCAGAAGCACCGCTTGCGTCTTGTCCGATATAGAAATCGGAATGTCCGGTTCCTTGTAAAAACAGGCTGAAGTCAAAGCCTTTATATTTTGCACTGAATGTATATCCGTACATGATTTCCGGTACACGGGTACGACCGATAATTGTTTCGTCTTCATTGTCAATTTTACCGTCACCGTTGATGTCACGATATTTGATGTCACCAGGGCGGGTTGAAGCGCTTTGGTAAGCCCAATTGTCAATTTCTTCTTGGTTGGCAAACAATCCTTCGGCAATATATCCTCTTAACTGTGATGCGGATTTACCGGTTCTGCGGAAACGTGGAATACTATAAGTACCCATTGACTCGGCGATATCTATTTGCTTATCGCGGGAGAATCCGAATACAAATGAATTGTCTATTGAGAAATCCCGATTGATCTTCGTATGGTTGGAGACGGTGAGGTCTACACCATAACGTTCTTCCTTTCCTGCATTGTATTGCGAAGGCTTAATACCATATTCTGTTGGAAAATCGTCGGTCGGAATGATGATTTTATCTCGTCTTAAATCACGGTATACATCGAATTCTACTCCCAATAACCCGTTCCACATGGAAAGATCAAATCCTATGTTGGCTTTTAAGACGGTTTCCCACGTCAGAAAAGGATTTGCTTCTGCACTTTCGTATAAGCCGGAGACCGTAGATTGGGAGCCTGTTCCCCATACATATCCGTTACCTACCGTATAGGTAGGGCTCCATTGGAATGGGTTTCCTACCGGATTTCCGGATTTACCATAAGAGGCGCGGACTTTCAAATTATCGATAATGTGAATGTCTTTCAAAAATGCCTCTTCTGAAATGCGCCATCCCAATGATACCGAAGGGAAAAATGCAGCACGACGATCAGGAGCATATTGATAGGTACGGTCATAGCGTCCGGCTAACTCGATCAGATATTTTTGTGCATAATCATAATTGACACGGAATACAAAACCGTCTTGAGCTTCGGCTGAAGAGGTACCGGAGTTGTATTGATTATTTTTCGATCCCATATCCAATTCGGGTATTGAGACATCGAATTGTGTCCGTCGAGCACTATAATCTATTTTGCGTCCTCCCCACCGGCGTTCGTAAACAAATAAACCGGAGATATTATGATTGCCAAAGGAATTGGCATAATTCAGATAACCCTGCACTGTATAATAAGCATTTACTTTAGTAGATTGGGATAGATCTGCATCGGATTGTAATTCTGATTTATTATACTTGTTATTGGCGGCATCATATACGTAATATTCATAAGGATGGCCCCAGTTTTTGGAATATGTATCTTTGCGATTCATATTGAACAAGCCTTTTACTGACAATCCTTTGATGAAAGGTAGCTCCTGATTGACCGACAAACTCAAATTCTGATAGTTGTTTTCATTGCGTTTCTCTCCACCACCATATATTGTTTGGTACATACTACCACCGATAGACGATTGAAAGGCAGGTAATCCGTTACTGTATACGTCAGCCTCAGTTGCTTTTGCCCGGTAGATATTTAGCATAGCCGCTTCTGCAGAAGAAGAGTTTGTCCTTTTACGATCATATACAAGGCCTAAATCGGCTGAAACGGTTGTTGTTTTAGTGGGCTTTAGGTCAAGATTGGCACGTACATTGTAACGACGGTAATACTGGTCGTCACTAAACATGCTGCCCTGCTTCATGTATCCCAAAGCTACGTAAGCTTTAATCAGATCATTACCACCCTTAAGTACTATATTGTGTTTTTGGCTGGTAGAAGTATTCATATAGTTTTTCACCCAATTAGTATTGGGATAAGCATCTGTTCCTTGTTCATGTGCAGCAAGTATTTCATCGGTAATTGCATTTGCTTCATCTTTCATGCCATCCATTTCATACGCTTGTTTTTTCAGGCGTAGTCCTTCAGCTGCACTCATAAATTCAGGTGTATTGGTCGGTTTCTGCCAACCGAATTCACCATTATAATTGAAAGAAATCTTTCCTTGTGTGTTACCTCCACGTTTTGTTGTAATTAAGACAACGCCATTAGCTCCTTTTAAACCATAAGGGGCCACTGCCGATGCGTCTTTTAGTAAAGTTACGGATTCAACCTCTTCCATATTGATCATATTGTATTCACTTTCAATACCATCGACCAAAACAAGAGGGTTTTTATTTCCTCGGAGATATAATGTCGAGGCGTCATTACCGGGTTCACCGGTAGCTTGTTGCGTGACTAATCCCGAAACCCGGCCACCCAATGCATTGGAAACATTGGCAACAGGCATAGTTGTCATTTTTTCACTTTTTACTGAAGCTACAGAGCCTGTCATGTTCACTCGTTTCTGTACACCATAACCAACGACTACCACTTCATCAAGTAATTTGTCGTCTTCTTTCATGATGACATTTAATGTATGTTTATTGTTTACAGATATCTCTTGCTTCAGATAACCGACATAAGTGAAGATTAAAGTGGCTTTTTTATTTTCATCGGGTATGTTTAATGAGTACCCCCCATTAAGATCGGTTACTGTGCCGATGGTAGTTCCTTTAACAACAATACTCACTCCTATCAATGGCTCACCGGACAGGTCACTTACTATTCCTGTGAGTTTCTTTGTCCCTTGAGCAAATACAGATGATACAGTTATCAGCATTAATAAGGTTATTAGTGCGGCAATCTGTCTTCTGCTTTTCATGGTGTCAGAAACTTTTGCTTTTACATTTTTAGTCATGTTATTCTTAAAATTAATATAGTTTCTCTTCAAAAGAAGAACTAACAATAAAAGTGTTTTTGACGGATAAATTTTTTGTCTGTTATTACTTAGTCTTTATTGTTAGTTCTTCACTCTTATTTAAAAGATATAGAAGCCTATTCTTTTACAATTTTTACTACAGTTCCTTGGACGTTCAGTAAATATATGCCGGAATTTAAGGTGGCTATACTGATTTCCGAATCAAAACTTGTCATTACCAACTTGCCAACTTGATCGTATATTGAAACTTTGGCATTATCTGCTTTATTTGTTATTGTAATCTTATCTTTTGTTAGAGTTGGATAAACTGATAATTTTTCAGAAGATGACATTGTTATGCCCGTACTGGTTCTTTCCGGTAAGTGAGCTACTTTGGTATCAGGCTGCTTGTCCGCTGCAAAAGCTTTTAGAATGGGTAGTTGATATTTACCGTTTCCCATGGACCAGATAGCTGGATCCCAGAATAAATAGTCGTTGTTGTTGTCTCCAAAATAAATTGTTTCTTGTATGACATCATTTGAAGATTGGTTTAATCCGTTTTTATTGGTTTCCTGTCCGTCTGTAACAGCTGCGTCGTTTACCAGCATATCAGCCCAAGCGTAAGATACTTCATAATTGTACTTACCTGTGTTGTCCGGCTTTTCAAATCCAACTAAACGTCCAATGTGTAAATCCGGAGAATTGGGCGCTTTTACGGATGGGTTCAATGCGATGGAATAAATCACATCGTGGCGGATTGCATTGCCATTGGGAAAACCGCATTCTCCGATAAGACCACCGGCTTTTGACTGAGATTTGTTTGTACCGGCTTCTACTTCACAGGTAGAGTAGGAAGATTCGATTTTGATACCACGGTATCCTTGTCCTACCAAACCGCCGGCTTTACAAAAACCATAAACTTTTCCTGCAGCATAACAATTTAGCAACTCAACGCGCCCTAATGCAGACGTCATAGCTATTATAGAACCGGCGGTTCCTGTGGCTGTACCGGTAACGGCACCATTACCTTCGGCGGTGATATTGCCAATTACAAAGCATTCTGTAATTTTGATAGTTTGTCCGGTGTAGGGAACTTGACCGATTATTCCGCCTACATTATCCAATCCTTTTACTTCTTTGCCATCGGCAATAATAAGCCCTAATTTTTTTACACTAAATATTCCGCTTGATTTAATAAAACCGAATAATCCGACATTCGAAGTTTCGGGACGGTTAATGTAAAATCCGGATATGACATGTCCGTTACCATCAAACGATCCTGTTATACCTTCCGGATCACTTCCAATGGGTAACCAACCGTTTTCTGCTGAGTTGGCAGCGAGGTAACTGGTTAAATCAATGTCATTGTCCAGTCGGAAATTGTTTCCGTCCAAATAATTACGTACTTCATTTAATTGCTCTGCTGTTTGGATAATATACGGGTCGCTTTCTGTTCCCGTACCACCTGCGAACTGGGCATTTACATTTGCTGATAACATTGTGGCAGAAAATGCCAGAATCAAACTTTTGTAGAATACTTTTTTCATAATTTCAACTTTTTCAAGATTAAACATATTGGTTTGTAATAAAATTCTATTGTTGGTATACATCTTTATTTGTGAGGATTAAAGGCTGATCGACAAATTGTTTGAAATCAGATTCTGAAGAGTGTCCCGGATAGGGTAGGTAGTAATGATTAGGTTTGTCGGGTTCCCAAGCGTTACGCCAAAATAAAATCCATCCGAGTTTATATTTGTTTATTATCGGATAAACTACATTGGTGAAATAGGTAGGATCCCATATCGATTCTTCCCCGGTTTCGCCAATTACCGGCAGTTTGCCGGACTGTTCTGCGCATTTTGTTACTATTTTGATATTTCTTTCAAAATCGATTTTGTATTGTTCGACATTTTTTTGTTCCCGTCCTTTCAAGTAATGGTCGAATCCCAGAATATCGACGTACTGATCACCCGGATATCGTTCCAGATAATGTTCTTCACTCTGAACGTTGGAAGAAGAATAAGCATAAAGTAGATGATGTACTTGTTTCGTTTTTTGTAAATAATCGCATGTCATTATCCACAGCTGTTTATATTCTTCGGGAGTAGATTGTTGGCTACTCCACCAAAACCAGTCTCCTGTATGCTCGTGATACATCCGAAAAATAACAGGGATATACGTTCCATTCTCATCTTTCAAATCCAGAAAGAAATTAGCTAAACGCTCCAACCATACCAGATATTCTTTATGTAAACTACCTCCGGGCAGGATAGAGCGTACAACTGTGTCTTGTGCGCAATCCCAAGTAGAATTTCCTGTTGCTATATTATCGGCATGCCAGCTAAAGGAGGAAATACCTCCTCGTGCATGATGTTCTTTTACGTGCTTTTTTATCTGGCTAAAGTATACAGAATCCAAACTATATTCAGAATCTAATTCGATATGTCCCAGTTCGAAACCGAATATGGCGGGATAGTCTCCAATCATGCCTTTGACATCAGAACGATCCTGTTCTCCATACCAGCCATGCCCGTACAACGGATCATCCTGATGTCCCAGCATAATGCCTTTTTCTGCCAGATTAAATAAACGGTTATACAATGCGACAGTCTCATGAGTCGCTTGTGGGTCAGTTGGCATTTTATTCTTCATCGGTGTTTTACACGAGAAGAAACTTATTATAATTATACCTATTAAAAAACTGTTTTTCATGGATTAAAAAATATTAATATTAATTCTGTAATTTGTAATATATTAAGAATTGACAAATGTTGTTTCTTCTATACATGCGAAGTTTTTGTCAACTAAGGTGCGTAGAGTCTGCACGGAAGTTGCTGAACGCAATCCGTCCGGTTTTGTATTTAAGCAATAGTCCAGTAATTGATCTATTGTGGAAACTGCGACATGCATGCGTGTATCAGAAGAGGCGTAATAGATGAAAACAGTTCCGTCTTCATCTGGTATCCAACCATTACAGAACAATACATTGGAAACATCGCCGATTCTTTCCATTCCTATTGGAGCCATAAAATAGCCGGCAGGTTCTGCGATTATTTTTTCGGGATGTTTTAAGTCTGTTAAATACAGGTACAATACATACCTCAATCCTGCGGCACATCCTCTTACGCCATGCGCAAGATGTAACCAACCTTTAGAGGTTTTTATAGGATGAGGACCTTCTCCGTTTTTTAATTCTTTAATGGTATGATAATAACGGAAGTTGATAATTGTTTCTTCTTTTATTTCTGCATGTTCAATATCGTCAATTAATGCCCAGCCGATACCACCTCCGCTACCGGCATCTATAAAACCATCTTGAGGGCGGGTATAAAGTGCATATTTACCGTTCACGAATTCGGGATGTAAGACTACATTTCGTTGCTGGCTTTTCGATTTCAAATCGGGCAGGCGTTCCCATTTCTTTAGATCTTTTGTACGAACAATTCCTGCAGTGGCAATAGCAGCCGATAAATCTCCCTCCGGTGCGTCAGGATCTTTTCGTTCAGAACAGAAAATACCGTATATCCAACCATCTTCATGTGCCGTTAAACGCATATCGTATATATTAATATCGGGATTTTCTGTTTCCGGGATTGCTACCGGATAATCTATAAAACGGAAATTATCTATTCCGTTCGGGCTCTCTGCAATTGCGAAAAAGGATTTTCGGTCATTACCTTCAACCCGAACTACCATAATATATTTACCATCCCATTTTATTGCACCTGCATTGAATGTTCCGTTTATTCCAAATCGCTCCATTAAAAAAGGATTACTTGCAGGGTTGAAATCATATCTCCACATCAAAGGAGTGTGCATGGCAGTTAAAACTGGATATTTATAACGTGTATAAATTCCATTTCCCGGTATGATCGGTTCGTTTTTACGTTTCAACAATGTTTCATGTTCTTGCGTAATTTCCTTTAATCTCTGATCAAAAAGAATATTCATAATTATCTGTTGTTTTAATATTTTAATATTTGCAAATATACGGGTTGATATATATCAAAAAAAGTACTTTGTTATCCAAAACTTATACTTTCTGAACAAAAGATTTTTTGATAAACTCTTTTGCCTTTATCGTATTAGTGTTTTGTAAAATATTGATTTTTAATGCAATAAATATGTTTGTGATAACGAATGTTATAACTGATATACATTTTAAACGAATGCTGATAATTTACTTGCTAATTGGTTTTATTTCCATTTTTTGATCTTTTTATCTTGATCGGTGGCTTCTGTCAGACTTAAAGCGAACCCGCCGCTACGAGCCAGTTTTACGGTGATTTTTGTTTTGTTGGTTACTATGCCTTTCTTTATCTCATAAGAAGTGGGCATTGTATCATAATCGGCGTCTTTTCCGTCATGATATAAAGTAGCAACGTATTGTTTCCCTGGCTTCAAAAAGTTTAGTTGAAAAGAGGATATTCTACTGTTTTCATCTGTTATTCCCCCGACAAACCAGTTTTCTTTTCCTTTCTCTTTACGGGCTATCGTCAGATAGTCTCCCGGTTCAGCTTCCAGATATCTACTTTCATCCCAATCAACTGCAACATCTTTAATGAACTGAAAGGCGTCCATGTATAGGTCATAATTTTTTGGAAGGTCTGCTGCCATTTGTAGAGGGCTATACATGGTTACATAAAGTGCCAGTTGTTTTGCCAAAGTAGTATGTACCCAACCTCTTTTCTTGGAAACGAAAGAAATTTTTGTATCGAAGATACCGGGAGTATAGTCCATCGGTCCGCCAATCAGGCGGGTAAATGGTAAAATGGTAGTATGGGAGGGGGTGTTACCTTGGAATGCCTCATATTCTGTACCTCGAGCCGATTCGTTAGCCAACAGGTTGGGATAAGTACGGCATAATCCGGTAGGACGTACTGCTTCGTGGGCATTTACCATAATTTTGTAATCTGCTGCTTTTTTTACTGCATACAAATAGTGATTATTCATCCATTGACCGTAATGGTATTCTCCCCGTGGAATAATGCTTCCCACGTATCCGCTTTTCACAGTATTATAACCATTGTCGGCCATAAATTGATAAGCTTTGTCCATGTGGCGTTCATAATTTCGGACGGAAGAAGAGGTTTCGTGATGCATCATCAGACGTATGCCTTTGCTTTTTGCGTAGGCTTGTAATTCTTGAACATTAAAATCAGGGTAAGGTGTGGTAAAATCAAAAACATAATCCTTTGATTTATTATGCCAGTCCTCCCAACCTTCATTCCAACCTTCTACTAATACCTGGTCGAATCCGTGCTTTGCTGCAAAATCTATATAGTATTTTGTGTTTTTATTATTAGCAGCATGGCTGGGGCTTGCTTTTGCCTTAGAATAATCTGTACTACCTAACTTTACTGATGGAAAATCCCAAGTGTAAGCCCATCGTTTGTAACCGGAAATCATTTCCCACCAGATGCCTATATATTTGACGGGCTTGATCCACGATACGTCTTTATATGCACATGGCTCGTTTAAATTGAGTGTCAAACGGGAAGCTAATATATTTCGGGCATCATCGCTGACAATTACCGTACGCCAGGGAGAATTGCAAGGGGTTTGCATGTAACCTTTATTACCTATGGCGTCTGGAGTAAGCCAAGATTCAAAAATCAAATTACGGTCATCCAAGTTTAGGTGCATACATGAATAATCTACTAAAGCTGCTTCATGCAGATTAATATACAATCCGTCTTTAGACTTCATCTGAATAGAGGTTTGTACACCTGTGGGAGAGAAGCAGCTATTTGGAGTATGAGTAATTGCTTTTTTCATTGTTTCGCGTATTTCGCTCAAACGACATTCGGTATATTCATATTCCTGTGTATCATAATTACCTGGAATCCAGAAAGCTTTATGATCATCTGCCATTGCGAATTGTGAGTGTTCTTCTTGAATAATAAAATAGTTGAGATTCTTTTGCTGAGGGAATTCGTAACGAAACCCTAAGCCATCATTAAAAAGACGAAAACGGATGGTAATGTATCGGCTGTTCGTTATTTGCTCCAATGTGACAGCCAATTCATTGTAGTGGTTGCGAATCTGATTTTCTTCTCCCCAAACCGGAGTCCAGGTCTCATCGAATGTTGTGCGTTTGGTATCCATTAATGAAAAGTCGTTCATTAATCCTTTATCATTTTTTATTTCTATTCCTAATTTCGACGGTTTTATGACTACTTTACTTTTATAAAACAATTCGTATACAGGCTCACCCTGCTTGCTTAATGAAAAAAGAAGTTTGAGATTACCATCAGGCGATGTTAAGCTTTCTGCTGCGATTAGAGTACTGCATAATAACATATAAATGCAGCTAATAATATACTTTTTTTGCATGTTTGTATAATTTTTTATTGAATATTGTATTTTACTAAAAAAATAAATGTCGTAGAGAATAATAAGAATGGAACAGATTAATAATTAAAGCTATATTTATATTCTTATTATATTGTTTTAAACCGTTTTGATACGATTGATTGTTTCTTATTAGTATGTATATATTGTGAATAGAATTTATTTAACTGTTTTTCTTCATTAGTATTTTATTGTAATGACGATGCAAATATAAGGCGAATCTAAATAATAAAATGATACTTTTTTATCATTTCATTGTATTTCTTGAAACGGGATACTTATTTGTTTGTAAATCAATTCTTTTCCATATTTCTTTTCTTTGTTTTTCGAATTTGTATTTCAATCATAGAATATATGTCTCTTGGTTTTTAATGTTTGCTATATATTTTAGATATGTAATGTATGTACATATGTATACATATGTGCCAAAAGTGTATTATTGGTGTATTTGTCTTGTATGTATCTATATATGGCTAAGATGGGTATATTACGTACGCGATTCTTTGCTTATATTCGCCTCCAATAATTTTGAGTAGTGAATATTATGATGAATAAGGTATTGTGTTCTCTTTTATTATTTCTGTCAATCTCTTGTGGTCTACAAGGAAGAAATGCTAATTATGCCAGAGATAGTAAACGGATTTGGTTGGATTCTAAGGAAATCCATCATGGAGAGTATGTATGGAAAATGAAGAAAGCAGGCGATGTGATCTCTTCTGCGGAAAAGGTCTCGACCTTAGGGTATGATACAAGTGATTGGCTCTCCGCCATAGTGCCCGGAACTGTACTGAACTCTCTTGTTTATAATAAGGAGTATCCGGAACCTTATTATGGAGTGAATAATAAGTTGGAATCCGGTAAGATTCCTGATATCTCTAAAGTAGGGCGTGAGTTTTATACTTATTGGTTTCGTACTGAGTTTGATGTGCCTGAATCTTTTGCTGGAAAAACAATATGGTTGCAACCGGACGGTGTTAATTATCGGGCAGAAATATGGGTGAATGGTAATTTATTGAGTACGCTGAATGGTATGTTTATAAGCGACTACATAAATGTGACGGATTTTGTTAAGGTAGGTCGTAAAAACATACTTGCTGTCAAGGTATATCCGGTCGATGTGCCAGGTACTACGATGCCGAAAAGTTGGGGAGCTACCGGAGAATTCCATAACGGAGGCAATGGAAATATTGGCTTGAATACAACTATGTTGATGAGTGTAGGGTGGGACTTTACTTTTATGGATGGCATCCGTGACCGTAATACAGGTATTTGGAAAAGTATTTCTTTATATACAACGGGTGCAGTGGCTTTGCGGCATCCGTTTATTAAGTCAGAGTTGAGAAAGCCGGAGTACGATATAGCTCGGGAGACAATTTCTGTAGAGGTGAATAATGCGCTTAATTCTACGGATACGATTGATTGCGTAATCAGTAGTGAAATCGTGGGTGAGAATATTATAGTGAAGAAACCTCTCCGTATTTTACGAGGGGAAAATAAAACAGTTGTATTTACCCCTGAAGAGTTTCCGCAGTTGGTTATAGAAAATCCCCGTTTATGGTGGCCCGTCAATAAGGGCCCGCAGAACTTATATGAGTTAAAGATGACCGTGTCTGTCGATGGTGTCGTTTGTGATTCTGTAAAGACGCGCTTCGGTATTCGTGAAATAACCTCTGATATGAATACTCCGGATCATTCACGCGTATTTTATATAAACGGAAAACGCATTTTTATTCGGGGAACAAACTGGATTCCGGAGGCCATGCTTCGTAGTTCGGATGAACGCACTTATGCTGAATTACGATACACGAGACAGGCCGGAATTAACCTGATTCGTTTCTGGGGTGGCGGTATTGCCGAATCTGATTATTTTTTTCAACTTTGCGACGAAATGGGATTGTTGATTTGGCAAGAGTTCTGGATGACAGGGGACACGCGTCATCCGCAGGATAAGGGAGTTTATCTGAATAATGTGGAATCTACGGTAAAACGTATTCGTAATCATCCGTCTTTAGCCTACTATGTAGCTTCTAATGAAAGTTCGGAAGTAACTGGTACGCGAGAGTTATTAATGAAACTTGACGGGACGCGTGGGTATCAGATGCAGTCGGAATGCGAAGGAGTACACGACGGTAGTCCGTATAAGCAAGTTAATCCGATGCAACATTATGAAAATACGGCATCGTCCAGAGGAAGTCGGGTAGATGGTTTTAATCCGGAGTATGGAACTCCTACGCTTCCTACAGTAGAAATATTGAAAGAAATGATGGATGAGAAGGATTTATGGCCTATTAATAGAGAGGTATGGGATTATTTAGATGGTAATGGCTTCCATTTGATGTCTACCATGTATAAAGAACTGGTTGATAACTATGGAAAATCTTCTTCTATTGAAGAGTTTGCTCAAAAAGGGCAGTTCGTTGGTGCTATTAACTCAAAGAGCATATGGGAGGTGTGGAATTATAACAAATTGGATTATGGAGATCGATTTTGTTCGGGGTTACTCTTTTGGTATCATAACTGTCCTGTACGTCAAGTGAGTGCTCGTATGTGGGATTGGTCGTTGGAACCGACAGCATCACTTTATCATACAGCGAATGCCCTTGAACCGCTACATGTACAATTTGATTATTTGAAGAATACGGTATCTGTAATTAACGATTATTACAAGTCTTTCAGCAATTATACGGTGATGGCACAGGTGTATGATATAAATAGCAGGAAAGTTTTTGAAAAGTCTGCTAAAATAAATCTGCCATCAGACGGAGTTATCAACGATGTATTTACTATCTGTTTTCCCGAGGATATTTCACAAATACATTTTATAAAGTTGAGACTGACGGATGAAAGAGGGAGGGAGGTATCTTCTAATTTTTATTGGCGTTCTAATGACAAATACGAAGGTAAAGATACAACTACTGGCCCGGCGGCTTCGGGATTTGAGGATTTGGTAAAAATGAAACGGGCAAGGCTTGTCAGCTCTTGCAAGGTAAGGAAAACTGATGGACAATTTTGGGTAGATGTCACTTTGCGAAATGTTTCTAATTCTATTGCTTTTTTTAATCAACTACAATTTTTAGATCAAAATCTGAGTCCGGTTCGTCCGTCGTTTTATACAGATAACTTTTTCTCACTTATGCCGGGTGAAAGTAAATTGGTAACAATAGAAACGGCTGATCAGAATTTGAAGAATACACCTGTTTTAGTCATAAAGGGATGGAATATAGAGCGAAAGCAGATTAATTTGGAAAAATAATGTATTAAATGAAAATATGTAAATTCGTTATATTATTAACCTTTGTTCTGCTTGTTGTAGAAAAAGTTTATCCTATACAGGCGTGTCCGACGCTTACTCTCAAGAGGAGAGTTAATGTAGACAAAGTGTTGAGAAGTGCTGCGCATCAATATCTATATATGGCAGATAGATTAAAAGGAACGGATGTGTTCCCGAAAACATATGATGTGAAAGAGCATAAACCGGAGAATAGTTCTTCTAAATGGTGGTGTAGTGGCTTCTATCCGGGTACTTTGTTTTATTTGTATGAAGAAACTGGCTATGAAGAGCTATATATGGAGGGGGTACGTATGTTGAAGTTATTGGAGCCCGAGCAATATAATGTAAGTACGCATGATATTGGCTTTATGATGTATTGTAGTTATGGTAATGCCAATCGTATAGTTCCGCAGTCCGGCTATAAAGATATAATTGTTAACAGTGCGCTCTCTCTTATTACCCGGTTTAGTCCGATGGTCGGTTGTATTAAGTCACATAATCGCGGACCGAATGATTATGTGGTTATTATTGATAATATGATGAATTTAGAGTTGTTGCTCTGGGTGGCGCAAGCTATTGGTGATAATTCTTTTTATGATATCGCAGTAAAGCATGCCGATACGACTATGAAGAATCATTTTAGGGCTGATAATAGTCTTTATCATGGGATAAATTATGATCCGGAAACGGGAGGAATTCAACATTATCAAGCCGGACAAGGTGTGTCGGAAAAATCAGCTTGGGCTCGTGGGCAGGCTTGGGGATTATATGGATATACGATGATGTATCGTTTTACAAAAGATACCAGATATCTTGAACAAGCAGTAAAAATAGCAGAATTTATATTGAATCATCCCAATATGCCGGAAGATTTGGTCCCTTATTGGGATTATAATGCGCTTGATATACCGAATACTTTGAGGGATGCTTCAGCAGCTGCTATTAGTTGTGCCGGGTTATTCGAGTTATGTCGGTATGTTTCGGAAAATTCCAGACAGAAATATTTTGAAGCTGCCGAGAAAATGTTACAGGAATTATCTTCATCCGAGTATATGGCAGAAGTAGGTACTAACGGTGGATTTATTTTGAAACATTCTGTCGGTAATATGCCGGCTGGGACAGAAGTAGATGCACCATTAACGTATGCAGATTACTATTTTGTAGAGGCATTGTGCCGGTATAAATCATTAACGAATAAATAGTTGAATGTTATGATAAGTAGATGTAAAACAATACTATTGACTATGTTTTTATTAACTTCACCGTATCTTCTTACAGCGTACGGAGTGAAGGAAGGGAAGAAAAATATTGAACCGGTCGGATTGCAGTGTGAATATTTGCATAATCCGTCAGGGTTGGATATTCCTCATCCGCGTTTGAGTTGGAAAATGGGAACGACGGTTGCCGTGCGTGGGCAGAGACAGACTGCTTATCAGGTTCTGGTAGCAAGTAGCCGGGAGTTGTTAGATAAAGAACAGGGAGATTTATGGGACAGCGGGCAAGTACATTCAGATGAATCGGTCCATATTGTTTATGATGGAAAAACACTGATTACAGGGCAAAAGTGCTTTTGGAAAGTTCGTTTGGCTGATGAACAGGGCAACTGGACATCATGGAGTGAACCGGCTTATTGGCAGATGGGATTGTTTGCCGATGATTGGAGTGCCCATTGGATAGGGAGTGCTGAAATGGAATCCCAAAGTGTGGGTGGCCGGCCGGTAGATAATAAAATGTTTGATCCGTGGTTTCGTAAGACTTTTACTTTAACAGAGAGCCTTAAAGAGGCACTGATTTACGTAGCCTCTATCGGATATCATGAATTGTATGTGAATGGTTGTAAGATTGGAAATGCCGTACTTGCTCCGTCTGTGACAGATCATAAATCGCGTGCCCGTTATGTGACGTATGATATCAGTCATTATCTGAAAAAAGGGGAGAATGTAATTGCTTTGTGGTTGGGTACTTCTTGGGCTGTATTTCCTGCTTATCAGCGTAATGACAAGCCAGCTATTCCAATGGCGTTGGCACAGGCTGAGATAACGTTGACTTCCGGCAGCAAAGTTCGGGTGATAACAGACGGCAGTTGGAAGACGCATGCAAGTCCCAATGTGCTGATGGGATATTGGGATGCACATCATTTTGCCGGTGAGTTTTATGATGCTTCTTTGGAGATCAATGGATGGAATGAAGCTGGTTTTGACGACTCTGAATGGGCGGAAGCAAAGGTTTACCAACCGCAGATTATAGTTTCCGCCGATAAAGCGGAGTCCAATCTGCTGATGGATGAGATTAAACCGGTTGCGGTCGAAGAGGTGAGCCCGGGCGTGTATCGTGTGGATATGGGAATTAATTATGCCGGATGGTTTGAAATGCCGCTTGTCGGACAACCGGGAGATTCGGTCGTTTTCCGCTTTTCGGAGAGAGAAAAAGATGCTTGCAGCTACGGAATACATAGTATTTATAAAATAGGGCCTGACGGGAAGGGTACTTTCCGTAATCGCTTTAACTACATGACCGGACGTTGGGTTCAGATTACCGGCTTACGGTCTGCACCCGATTTGAAACAGATACGTGGATGGATGATTCGTCCCGATTTTCGGCGGTCGTCCGGATTTGAATGTGATATATCGCTTTTAAACGATCTTTATCGTACCACATTATGGACTTTTGAAAACTTGAGTCTGGGTAATTATATTGTAGATTGTCCTCATCGTGAACGTAGGGGGTATGGTGGTGACGCATTGGCTACTACGCGTACCGGTTTGGATAATTATCAGTTGGGGGCTTTTTATACCAAATGGATGGAAGATTGGCGCGATGTGCAGGGAGAAGATGGAAATGTACCATATACGGCTCCTACCTATATTGGTGGTGGCGGTCCTTCCTGGAGTGGTTTTTGTATTACTTTGCCTTGGGAGGTCTATCGCCAGTATGGTGATGTGCGCATTCTTGAAGAAAGCTTCTCGACCATCCGGCGTTGGCTCAATTTTGTAGAAACTAAATCCAAAGACGATATGTTGGTGCGTTGGGGTGGAAAGTGGAGTTTTCTGGGAGACTGGCTGTGGCCGGATGCCTGGCCGGAACGATCGGCGATGGAGAAAGAAGGAAAGTCTTTGGGAGATACCCGCGAGACATTGTTCTTTAATAACTGCCATTGGATTTATAGTTTGGAAACGGCTGCCTGTATAGCGGATGTTTTGGGGAATGAAACAATGGCTGTCGCTTGGCGCAAAAGGGCGGAAGAGGTGCGAAGGGCTGTGCATAAAACTTTCTTCAATCCGGATGACAATAGTTATGTGAACGGTTATCCTGCTTATTTAGCTATTGCACTTATGGTGGACTTACCACCTGAAAAATTGAAGGCTAAAGTCTGGAAACGTCTGGAGTATGAGATATTGGTGAATCGTAAAGGACATTTTTGGGGAGGTATCACGGCCGGTTCTTTCCTCTTCCATACTTTATTGGATAACCAGCGCAATGATTTGATTTGTGAAATGGCTACCAAAGAAGACTTTCCAAGTTGGGGGAATATGATAAAGAATGGAAATGGCACTTTCTTTGAAGATTGGGAGTGCAGAGGATCTGCTTTGCATAGCTCTTATTTATATATAGGGAGTTGGTTTGTGGAATCGTTGGGGGGTATTCAACGTCCGAAGTCCGGATTCAAAGAATTTGTCATAGCGCCTTGGATAGATGAGAAAGGCCCCAGACAGGTACGTTCACACTATAATTCCATGTATGGAACAATTGTTTCCAATTGGAAAGTTACAGACGACAAATTAGATATTGAAGTGGTGGTACCAGCCAATACTACAGTTCTTTTGAAACTGCCGGGTGTTCGTTTCGATTCAATAAAGGAAGGAGGGAGCGAATGGAAAAAGGTAAAAGGCATTCGTTTGGATTCCCAAAGAGACAATACGGTTGTCTTCTCATTACAATCTGGTACTTATCGATTTTCGGCAAGGATGAATTGATTTGGTTTATTGGTGTTGTGGGCATTTTACAATAAATGAGCGCAAATTATCGCATAGGTTGGATTACACTTACGATAATTTGCGCTTGTCTATGTTTATCTACATTTGTTAATTATCCGTAGATCGCTATATATAATATAATCGGGGAATTATTTCCCTTTTGTTTATTCTCCTTGTATCATTCTTTCCCTTTCTTTCAGTTCTTTATATCTCTCGATGATATGTTTGCGGCTCATTATGATTTGCCAACGGTATACGAGACAGGTGGTAAGGAAATAAAATCCGGCTTGTAGCCACAAGGCTTTGTATTCGAATGCAACTTCGCTCAAGGTACCTCCCATGTTATTGATGCGTACAAAACCATTGATGCCGAAAGTCGATGGGAAGACGTAGGAAAAGTATTTCCAGAACGGAGGGATAGCAGCACCCGGCCAGGATATTCCCGAGATGAACAGCAGAGGGACGGAGGTAAACACGAATAGCAGCATACACGTTTCCCGGTTGCGGATAGCAATGGAAGCGGTCATGGCAAAAAAGATGCAGGCTGCCAGATAGGGTAGCATGAACAGGGCGAGCGTGCCCGGCTGTCCTATTTGGTTCAGACTGAAAATCCGAGGGACGACACATAGTACATATACCGATACCAGCGAATAGACCATGTAATAACTCAAACCCTTTCCCATGACAATACGCAACGTACCGTTGTAATGCCGGTTGATAGGTACAAGGTCTTTGAAACGATTCTGTTCGCGCGCTGTTCCTGCCGAAAGGCCGATGCCGAGCAATAAGGTCTGCTGAATCAGCAAAATTAATACAGCCGGGATGAGAAAAGCGGCAAAGCCGTTGGTCGGGTTGAACATGGCAACATCTTCATATTCTATCGGATAACCGGTGATTTCATCCTGTCGGGCGGTTGTGTTTCCGGCACGCTCTATCTTGATATCCCGGTTCATATCCAGTGATACCGCAGTATTGGCAAGCAACATGCTTTTGTAATAAAGCAGCCCGCTCATATCACAATAGATGCTTACTTGGGTCTGTTTGCCTTGTGCGATGTCTTGACTGAATTCCGAAGGGATATAGATAATACCATAAGCCAGGCGGTCTTTCAACATCAGTTTGGCTTCTTCCATGTCGGCACAATAAGCTACGATGTTGATATCGGGGGTTGCATCTACTTTTCTAAGATATTCGCGGCTCAAGGAACTGCGTGAAGCATCCACTACAACGGCGGGAACTTCACGTACCACCTCATTTGTATAGATAAATCCGTAGATAAGCGGATATACCACTGGCACGAGTATAAAGAATATGAGTACCCCCTGATCGCGGAAAGTGGTACGGAACTCTCGCAACCAGATGTAAAACAGGTCATTGATGCCTTGCTTTACTCTTTCTTTGAATGTAATCTCTTTCATCAGGGTACGTATTTATAGTATATCAATGCTTCTTTCAAGCGGTGAACCACAAGGAAAGGAAGCATCATAAATATCAGTAATGCCATATAGTTGGGCCAGGAATAGATCATGCTATAACCATTGAGTGCCTGGTCTATGTAAATAAGAAAATAGTGACGCAACGGGAAGAGGTTGCTCAATGCCTGCAAGACGGGATGCATCGCCATTACCGGAAACGAGAAGCCGGAGATGGAGAAGGAGATGACACCCCACAATGAAGCGAAACTTAATCCAAGACGCAGGGTGGGCAGAGTACCTATCATCACGATGCCGCAGCATTGGGAGGCGAGCACCAGACAAAGGGTAGCCAATATCATCGGCAGGATGCCGCTATTGCACGGGAAGTGCAGGAATCCATACAGATATATATTATAGAAGATACCCATAATGAAGAATATCACCGTGTGGGGCAACAGTTTGCCTGCCAAGGCTATGTATATGGAGTTATTGCTCATGCGTAACCATTCGCGGGCTGTGCGGTCTTTGATTTCCGTGCCGATGGAGTATACGGTTATCATGAATATCATCAGCATGAGTACGCCCGGCACTAATGTGTTGCACAGGTATACGGAGTAGTTTAACCAGGGATTGTTCAATGGGTGCGTATCGATTACAATCGGTTGCAGAAACCCCATTGCCTGGTCTTCGGTAGCCCCTTTGGCATATAGAACCGAACGTCCGGCTGCTCCTGCTGCCAGTTCACTCATCATCTTCATGTCTTTGAATAACAAAGAACCCGCTATGAGATAAGAGTTGTTGGTGTAAAATGAAATCTTGGGCTGGCGTTGGCTTTGGGCATCTGCCGATAACCCCTTGGGGATATAAAAGAAACCGTAAATCTTTCCTTCTTGCACGGCAATGCGGGCATCGGCTATACTACCGTAATGTGCCACTACACCCGTCTGTCCGAAGGCATCCAGATTGCGGATCAGGTTTCGCGAGGTGGCAGACTGATCCATATCCACTGCACCGACAGGCAGATTGGTCGGTAGACCGGAATCCATCAGTGTGGTGAAGAAGATATAACAGAATAACGGTGCAATCACCATGCAAAAGAGATAAAGCGGACGCGACACGAGACGGCGGCATTCGCGCTTCATGACGAGCCACAAGGCTATGTATTTCTTTTCTCTTTCTTTCATAATTTAGTAATGAGAATGAATAATGTGTCAATGTGCCAATATGCCAATGTGCCAATTACCATGCGGCATGTTGGCATAGCGCAGCCAATTGGCATATTGGCACATTGACACATTATTTAATTATTTCTTGATAATCACCGACATTCCCGGGCGCAGTCCTTCTACCTTATCCAGTGGGCGTGCGCGGACTTCAAATGTTTTCAAGTCAAACTGCCCGGTTGTTTTCGTAGCTTTCCAAGCGGCATAAGTACCTAAGTCTTTCATATAATCCACTTTCAGTTTGATCGTCTTATTGTCCAGTGCCGGGACGAAGGCTTCGAATTCAGCTCCCATTGTAAGGTTTTTCAGCAGGTCTTCACGTACATTGAAAGTGACCCACATGTCTTTGAGTATGGCAATGTTCATAATAGGTGCTCCGGTTCCTACCAGTTCACCTACCTTGGGAAATATTTCGGAAACTTCGCCTGCTGATTGTGCGATGAGGAAAGTTTCTTTTATATAAGATTCCACTTCGGCAACAGCACCTTTTGCACGTTCCACAAGAGCGGCTGCTGCCATCTTGTCTTCCCGTTCTGCCCCATTCTTTGCCATTGTGTATTGGGCTTTAGCGGCTTTTTCGGTGGCAATGGATGCATTGAGTTGTGCGGTTACTTCATCCAGTTTTTGTGCAGGCATTACTCCTTGCTCGAACAAGTTTTTAACGCGTTTGTACGATTTTTCGGCAATTACTACCCCGGCTTGGGCTTTTTGCCACATTTCATAGGCAGCTTGTATTTGTTCCTGACGGGCGCCTTTAATGGCTTTTTCGTTTTGTGCCTGTGCGGCAGCTTCTGCAGCACGTGCCTGTTCCATTTTTGCAGTGATATCCGGTGCTTTAAGGATGGCAAGGGTATCTCCCGCTTGTACGGTTTGTCCTTCTTTGACGCGGAATTCAAGTATACGTCCCGGTACTTTGCTTGATACCCGGTATTCATCCACTTCAGCCTGTCCCTGGATAATCTCCGGTCCCTTGCGAAGCATGAAGAAACCAACGACTGCAACCAGAGCGATAACTCCCAAAAGAGTAAGGAATGCAAGCAGCATATTGCTGTTCTGTGATTTTTGTGATGCCATTTTTATTTACAATTTACAATTTACGATTTACGATTGAAATAACTCTTTCTTATGTTTTTATTATTTATGAACTTCCTGTTCTATCAAGTTTTTGTTCTATCAGTTTCTTATTCAGTACTTTTAGGTCGGTATTCAATTACGAATTTTTCTTCTTCCCTCTCCTTTCTCCCTTCTCCCTTCTCCCTTTTTACCTCTTCCTTTATTTAAGTGTACCCAATGACTTTTGCAGATAGATTTCCGTCAATTTGACATCAATCTGGGCGTCTATCTTTTCGGATTGGGCAGACAGCCAAGCTGTTTGCGCTTCAAGGACATTGCTGGTGGCTATCACTCCTTCTTCAAAGCCCAACCGGGCATATCGAAGGTTCTCGTCTGCTTTTTCCTGGTTTTTCTCAGCCATGACGAGTTTTTTGGCAGCTTCGTTCACCTTGAAAGCGGCTTGGTTTACCTGTAATTCTATTTTCTCTTTTGCATCTTGTAACTGATACTGGGCTATACGAGATTCTGCTTTTGCAGCTTTTACCTTATATATGCCTTCGCCCCAATGCCAGATAGGGAGTTGTACCATGACACCTACGTTCCACATACCTTTGAACTTATTCTCAAATCCGTTAAATACGGAGGGGTTGGTAACCATGTAATTTCCCATGAAAGCTACGGAGGGGAGATGCTCGGCACGGGTTACGTTTATTTTCTGATTGTATATCTGACTGGCAAGTTCCAAACTACGTATCTCCGGACGATTGGCATAAGCGGTGGCCATGTCAAATTGTGTTTCCGTTTTTAATAAGGGCAGGTTTTCTATATTCTCGTCTGCTAATACGATCGGGGTGGTCAAATCGAGACCGCATAGTTGACAAAGCAACATTCTGGAAAGACTGAGTCCGTCTTCTACTTTAGTGAGTGTCATCTCGGCTTCGTTTACCTTTACGCGCACGGATAGTCCGTCCGCTTTGGTTGCCACTCCTTCAGCAATCATTTTTTCTACATCGCTGTCTAATTTTTGAAGAAGTTTCAAATAACCTTCTGCCAGTTTTTTCTTATTTACCAGCGAAACGACTTGCCAGTAGGCTTGGTCGGTACTTAAGATCACTTCCTGTAGGCCGGAATGATGCTGCTGGCGTGCCAGTTCTTCGGCATATTTGGTGATTTTATTGTAAGCGCGGATTTTACCTCCCATATAAAGAGGTTGTGTCAACGTGATGGCACCGGCATATACGTTTCGGGTATCGGTACGGAAAGCGTCGATTAATGATTCCCCTGCTCCGTTAAGGGCGGGTACAAGCTCGTTGCCCACTTGCGTGAGAACCGGAGCTAATTTTTGTGCCAGTTCGGGAGGAAGCTGGCCCAATACGGCCTCTCCGGCTTGTTGCAACGGACCACCTATGCTGGTTCCTAAACCGGATAAAGCTCCTTTCTGGGCATCGTTCAACAATGAGAATTCTTTTTGGTTTCGCATGTAAGCTCCTGTGGCCGAAATATTGGGCAGGTAATTGGTGAAAGCAGCTTTTCGCTGGTAATGTGCTGCATTTATTTTCTCATTACTGATGAGCAACTCTTTATTGTTGGCCAAAGCCAATGCACGGCAACTATCTAAGTTGAGTATGTTCTGTGCTTTTGTTGAAAAGAGATTGATTAGCAGAATTGTCAGAATGAATAATTTTTTCATTGCATCTCGCGTATTATAAAGGTGATACTTCTTTTTTTACAACACAAATATAGAGATTTTTGTTTATGGATATTTTCTGTTTCTTACTTTTGATTTGCAGAATAATGATTGCATAAACAACGAAACAAAAGTATGGGGTTTCGGTGAATTGGCAAAATGATTTAAGGTTTTTTGAGTATAATGATGGGGGATGTACTTTTCTTTCGTCTTGATACGAAAGAAAAGATACCAAAAGAAAGGATCAAGGCTGTATTTTTTCTCCTACTCTCTTCCTGCGTTTCGCTAAAGGGGCTCGAACTCGCTGCGCTCAGACAATCGCCCCTTTGGACGCTACACTACGGGCGATCGCTTGGCGGAGAAAAAATAAGGCCGAGGAGGGGAAGGGTGCTTATGGTCGGTGGGAAGGATGCTTAGGGGTGGTGAGAAGGGTGCTTAGGGGATATGAAATGCCCCCTTACATATATTGTTATTTGGGGTAACATATAATATAAGGGGGGGATGTATATTACTATTTTCTTTATGTAAGGATGAGTGGGAAGGGGACTACTGGCCCGGCATATTTTTTCTGTGCGGAGAACTGGCTATTCCAATTCGAACCGTTGTGAACCGATCATTGTTCCGTCGGCGAAGATGTCTACGCGGTAGGTACCGGCGGAAAGATATTCTTCCACATTCCAGAACACGGTGATAGACTGTTCTTCTCCGTTGTATTCGATGTATTTCTTGATGGAGTAGGGAAGTGAACGGTTCTCATATTCGAAAGTATTGGCGGCGTTCTTGGTCAGTACTTCGTTATTGGGTTTATAGATGTTGACGTACAGGGTACGTTCACCGGTTTCTGCCGTGATGTTTTTGACAATTGTAAAGCCGATGGCAAACTTGACGATGTCTTTTACTTTCTTTACTTTTTTATCACGTTTGTTTTTGGGCTCGATCCAAATATTGGTAGCATCCAATTGGGCTGCTAAAGTTACTTTTTTATTCAGATTCTTTTTCTCTTCTGACAGGTTGCTGATTTGGCGTGAAGCAGCATTGTATTTCTGTGTTACTTCCGCAATTACCTGCTTTTGCTGGTTGGTAAGCTTGTTGAGGGAGTCTATTTGGTTGATATAGCCGATCATGATTTTGCGGAGTGAAGCCAGTTCTTTTTTTAAGCGGCGTATTTCAGTGGCGTTGCTGCTTTTAACGGTACGCAATTCTTCGAGCAGCCGTTGGGTCTTGATTTGCTCTTGTTCCAACAGGATCGATAAGGAGTCGTTGGATACGGTCAGTTTTAACTCGTCATATTGCTGTGCAAAACGTGTATATTCATTCTCCAGATCTTCTTTCTCAAGGGCAAACTCTTCGATTAGTTCACGATTACTCTGCTTTTCGGTAAATAGTAAATAAGTGATACCGATGAGGGCTATCACCAGCACCGATACGGCGATAATGAGAAGGGATTTCTTATTCATGTCTCTTTAGTTAGATGATAATTCGCCGCAAATTTAATCATTTAGTGACAGAGTAGCGCAGAGTTTCACTTAGTTTTTTATTTCCATACACAAATGTCATAGCAGATCAATGACCGGTTTATGAAATCTTATACCATTAAGTGTTGTCGGTTTAACTAAATTTATTACGGAAATATTTCTTTAATTACGATTATCGTTGTACTTTTGTGGCGCAAAAAGTATAGAACTAATTATCAACTTTTTAAAATATAAGTATTATGTCAAAAGTAACCGTAGTAGGCGCAGGTAACGTAGGTGCTACATGTGCAAATGTACTTGCTTTCAATGAAGTAGCAGACGAAGTAGTAATGCTGGATGTAAAAGAAGGCGTTTCAGAAGGTAAGGCAATGGATATGATGCAGACAGCTCAGTTGTTGGGATTCGACACTACTGTCGTAGGCTGCACCAATGATTATGCTAAAACTGCAAACTCTGACGTTGTTGTTATAACTTCCGGTATTCCTCGTAAACCGGGCATGACTCGTGAAGAGTTGATCGGTGTAAATGCCGGTATCGTGAAATCGGTAGCTGAAAACATCCTGAAATATTCTCCAAATGCAATTATTGTAGTAATCTCTAATCCGATGGATACAATGACTTATTTGTCATTGAAGGCTTTGGGTGTGCCTAAAAACCGTATTATCGGTATGGGTGGCGCTTTGGATAGTTCACGTTTCAAATATTTCTTGTCACAGGCTTTAGGTTGCAATGCTAATGAAGTAGAAGGTATGGTTATCGGTGGTCACGGTGACACTACTATGATTCCTTTGACTCGTTTCGCCACTTACAAAGGTATGCCGGTTTCTAACTTCCTGTCAGCAGAACAGTTGGAGAAAGTGGCTGCCGATACAATGGTAGGAGGTGCTACACTGACCAAACTGTTGGGTACTTCTGCATGGTATGCACCGGGTGCAGCAGGAGCTTTCGTTGTGGAATCTATTATCCACGACCAGAAGAAGATGGTTCCTTGCTCAGTAGCTCTTGAAGGAGAATACGGAGAAGAAGACATCTGCTGTGGTGTACCTGTAATCTTGGGTAAGAATGGTATTGAAAAAGTTGTTGAACTTCCATTGAATGAAGAAGAAATGGCTAAATTCAAAGCAAGTGCTGCTGCTGTTCGTAAAACAAATGCTGCTCTTAAAGAAGTAGGTGCTCTCTAATCGATTTCTTTAATTGTTATTTAGTTTTGAGAAAAATATTGTTTAGTGAAGGGTGGTTTTCCAAAAGGGAAGCCGCCCTTTTTAGTGTAATTTAGCACAAACCATCAGGGAATAGGTAATTGAGGATCGTTTTTTTAGTCTCATTTACTACTTTTTCATACTCTCTGCAAACTGATTCTCGATTTTTTCTAAGCGTTCAGCGCCTTGACTCGTCATGATTCCTCTAAGCATAAAGTAAGCTGATTTGTGTAATACGATAGGGGGACATTCGGCAATTCTGGCGTTATATAGCAGTGTCGTAAATGATTCAAGAAACATTTGTATATCTAAATCCGGAACAACGTAATCTTCCTGTTGACAGGCTGAAATAACTTTTCCCAATCCGTCCCGCCACATACGGTTGTGTGCGGTATATATGTATTTATACTCAAGATACCGGTTTATATCAAGCCAAAAAGCACATTCACCCTTGTATAAATTATCCATATAAGCCAAGGAGATTTCCCAAAGACACGAGAGTACATCCGAAGAACTATACCTGATGATATAAAAAAGATTCTCTATTCTGCTTAAATAGGCATCCAAACAGGTATTGATCAAATTATTTTTCGTATTATATACCTGATATATGGTTCGTTTCGAAATGTTCATATTCTTGGCTATATCGTTCATACGAACTGCACGTATTCCATATTGTCTCAAGGATTGTGAAGTGAATGCCACTATCCTTTTCTCTGTATACTCATTCATAAGGTTTTGCCTATTGGGCTTGGTTGTTTAGTTAAACATTGTTTTATTTTAATCAAGCAATCCCGAACATTACAATTACTCTTTACTTGTTTTAATTATAAGGAAAGTAGCAGGATTGCCGTACCTGGATATAAGAAAAATAACACTTTGATGAAAATACTGCATGTAACAAATGAATTTAAAACAATATCCGGTGATATATATTCATTTAGGCCAGTATGACTTGCTACTGTTTTAAAAAGGAAACCTGAATTAGAAATTGGGTTTCTTTATTTAATTACTGTGTTCATGAATCTGGTAATCAGTGATGAAACAAATATTAACAACTCCTTTATGCAGCATTTGAGAGGGTATATCATTTAGCATGCAAAAGTGGTCATAGGATGATAACTTGATAAGTTTAGTATTAATTAAAAATTAAAAGAAAATGAAAAAAGTTTTTAAGCTGATGAAATTGTTTGTTTTAGTATTGTTACTCGGATGTTCTTTCTCTTTTGTTGCTTGTAACGATGATGAAAATGTTCCGCAGCTTCCGGATGAAGTCACAACGGAAACAATGTTCGGAAACTATGACGGTAAAATGTTTACCACTATCGTATCTCCGCTGACCTCCTCTGGAACGGATGTTGCTGCCAAAGTCGACAATGATACTATTCATTTTGAAAGTTTTCCTGTCAGGGATATTATTCTGTCCATCGTCAAGGATGAAGGATTGACAGATCAAATAATGGAAGCCATAGGAGATGTGAGCTACAAAGTGGGATATGAGCCGACACTCACAACTGCCAAAGACAGCATTAATTTCATTCTGGATCCAAAACCTCTGAGCTTATCGATTACCATGCCATCAGCTACGGAAGATGGAGAACCGGAGACATTGGTTGTTGAGGTGAAGGTTGAACCGGGAAAAATTGCTGGATATGCTGTGGAAAATGCGAACATGAAGTTTAATTTTGCAGCGACAGAAGTATTATTGGGTGAAGGAGAGGAGCAAAGTAAGTTGCCGGAATTCGCTCCGATAACTTTCAATTTTGATATGAATCAGACTAAGGCTGAATCTACTGTTTTTAAATAGAATCGGTTAATGACAATCGGGTAGGAGATAAACACCGATAATTGGCATTTACCTCCGACTCGGTTGTATTTCTTCAACTTTAAAATCCGATTTGTAATCCGGTTGAAACGTAAGGGGCTATCTGGAAATAATACCCTTTGTCTTGGAACATACTTTTCAGTTTTCTATCCACCATCTCTGCCGGGCGCATGGCATGAATGCCTGCTGTAATGGGTATCGATAGACGTTTTCCTATTTTTATTTCGGGACGGATACCGGTCACGATATATTGGTGAGTGAATATTTTATTTTTCCCCTCCTGTTCCAACAAGGCCATTTGCCCATTCATTTCTATGATAAAGTTTAGGCTTAGTTTTTTGTGGATGTTGTACCCTGCCGATATCTCGATACCTTTGAGCATAGCTATCTTCACGGTGTAACGGCCTTCGGTTTTCCAATTGAAATAGATAGCGGGAAACAACATCGGATACCCAAAAGAATTATTCATGGCAAGGCCGCCTCCCAACTCGAGATTCGATTTGAAATGATGGATAAAAATAACTCCCATATTCCCCAAGATGTTTTTATAATTGATTTGGGAAAAACGGGTATTGGGCATATAAATCCCCGCACCGGCAGCAATCAATATGGACCATTTTCCGCTTAAAGGCCTTAAATGACTGATACTGAATCCGATGTTCATGATCTCGTCAATAACGAATGGCTCCGTAAAGTTTCTGTTATCAAGCTTGGCATATGCCCCGCCTAAGCTGACTGCCCAGATGATGGGGCGATCGTTCTCATCCGATTTCATAGACAAGGGGATGTTGATGCCACCTTGATAAACGACTGCCGATCCTTTACTGTCGCCTACTTTTTGATCCGTATCTCCTTCTGTCATTCGATAACCGGATGTACCGAAATATTCGGTTTTGAACATAATCTGAGCATTTATGCTTGAATAAACGAGGAATGTAAGTAGCAAAAACAAGACTTTCTTCATATTGTAAAGTTTTAATGGGTAGTTGGTAATTCGATGCCAAAATTCCTCTTTTCGATCTCTTCACTGAAATCTTTTTGACGAATGGCAGGTTTGCCTTTGACGAATGGGAATATAATTATTAATTAATATACTAACTTTGCAACCATGAAAGTAGATCTGATTAAAAACGATAAGCTTGTTATCATTCCTTTTTGGATACTGATATTCTTTATTTTCTGGCTTCAGGTTTTGCCGCAAGTAAAGTCGATATGGGAGTCGATCCTGTTTTCTGTTCTTCTTGTGCTCACGATATGTCCCATTGCAAACTATTTGAGTGGCTCGCTTCTGCTCAAGGCGATGAAACAAAAAGGAGTAAAATTGTTTATGTTCCAGTTTTCTTTTTTCTCTTTGCTCATCGGATTTGCTTTTCTTGCATATATTAATTTATTTTTCTGGTTAGAGAACTCGGGGGTGTTTCCTTCCGGCTCTGAATATTTTGATGTGACAGATTTGGCACCTTATGCCTTTTTTATCCCTCTTTCATCCGGAATTATTATAAATATTACGATTTGCGGTTTGCGTTTTTTTCTGGAATATATTAAATCTCAAAAGATACTTGTGGAGTATCAGTTACGTACGCTCCAGCATCAGGTAACTCCTCATTTTATGTTCAATGTATTGAATCACATCCATATTCTGATGCAGACAGATGTGGATTTAGCATCCGATCTGTTGATAAAATATTCGGAAATATTGCGCTATCAGCTATATAATGGCGATAAACAGAAAGTAATACTGGAGCAGGATATACAATTTTTGAAAGACTTTATTGCTGTGGAAGAGATTCGCTGGGGCGATAAGTTGGTGGTGACTTCTTCGTGGAAAATAGAGCAACCGCAGAAAGAGATACCGGCATTGCTTTTCATCACATTTATTGAGAATGCATTTAAGCATGTATCAAAGTCGGATTTTGAGAAAGGGTATATCGATATTGATTTTAGGCAAGAGGGAGATACGCTTTGCTTGAAGATTGAAAATTCGAAATCTACATTCTCCGGGAAGAAGATTAATACGGGTGGCTTGGGACTTAAAAATATAAAAGAACGTTTGGAAATATTATATTTTGGATGTTATAACCTGACAATAGAAGAAACGGATGCCGTTTATCGGACTAAACTTATAATCAATATTTAATTAATGGCAGAGGTTGTACTAAAACATAAGGGAAGTTATAAAATGAAATGTCTGGTAGTTGATGATGAATCGATTGCGATCAGGGGAATAGTCAACTACATAAGTAAACTGGATTTTCTGGAAGTTGCCGGTTCCTGTTCTTCCGCATTGGAAGCTGCTGATATTCTCAAGACAACGGAGATAGATCTCATGTTTTTGGATATTAATATGCCGCACCTTTCGGGGCTTGAATTGTTGGAGTCTTTGGAAAAACCGCCATTAACCATTATTACTACGGCTTATTCCGAGTATGCACTCGATGGTTTCCGCTTGCATGTGGTCGATTATTTGATGAAACCTATTGGTTTTCAACGTTTCTTTCAGGCTGTTTCGAAAGCACGCGATCTGTTTCTCTCGCAATTGGTGTTGCGGAGTGAGCATGATGAGACGGCATCCAGTATGTATGTCCGGCAAGGAGATGCTTTCCAACGGATTGTCTGGAGGGATATTCTCTATGCCGAAGGAATGCAGAACTACGTGAGACTGTATTTCAAAGATAAGGTGTTAACAATCCACCAGACAATGACTTCTTTGGAAGAAATGTTGCCGAAAGAGTCTTTTTTTAGAATACATCGTTCTTTTCTTATCAATCTGTCTCATATAGATTCAATTTCGGGTGGCCGTTTGTTTATTAACGGAAAGGAATTGCCGGTTTCCAAACAAAGGCGGGAGGAATTGCTTAGTACGGTGGTATACAAGAATTTGATAAGCAAATAACGGGTGGATGTTTCGGTAGATATCATTTATACTTCAATGAATAGGCTTGGTATGCCGCAATAAGTTAGTGACAGTTTGTGCATCGCTCTGGTTACTGCTACGTAAAGCATACTCCTGTCAATTTCAGAAGTTAATGATGAGACTTCGCACGGCTGATTCAAGAAAGCATAAGAAACTCCAATCTCAGTTGCTTTTAGTAGAAAACGTTGTAGAGCTCGTTCCAAGCTTATCCACTCGTTGATTGTATCTATATGGTGCGAATATCTACGAACCTACCCTTGATGGTATTTGCAGACAATCCATGCTTACGTAGCCAAGTCTCATATTTCTTCAACCACGGTACGTCTATATCCACGAAGTAGAGATTTAGATGCCTGTTAAACTCCAAGAGTGAGTTATAAGTTTGCCGGATGGAGAACATATAGTTCAACCGTTGTGCGTCCCTAAGAGCCTGTATCTGCTCTGTAAACACGTCTCCTACAGTCTTTAAGTTGCTGGGTTTACAGACTTTCTCGACTAAGCTCGTTGCTGTGAAGTCTCTGTTCATTGCCTTAAACTCCATAATCTGTTCAGAGTATACTTGTAGCTTTTGGGCGATTAGGGTAGTCAGAGCTTCTCTGTTAGGGTATTTAGGTTTAGGAGCATTCTTGGCGAAATCCCAGTGGACGGGGTTGATAGACAATCCAATGCTGATGTACTTACATTTCCTGTCTTTGCACATACTAATCATTAGTGGTGATTCACTGTTCTTGAGTACTTTAGATTTGTAACAAATCACGTTTACGGTCACATTTATGGTTTACTTCTTGGTTTACACAACCTGCGTAAACTCCATGTAAACCATAGCCTGCTACAAATAAAAAGAGAGCTACTTTAGTAGGTAGCTCTCTGATTTCTAAGGTGGTGCCACCAGCAACCGAAAACGGGTTGTTATGACACTATCTTTCAGTGAGTTGTATCTTTGCTACGATGTAAGTCCCTTGAATAAGGTTTTCACAACTTTGCACCGTTCGACATCAGTTTGTATCTTGGGTACGATTTCTGAATTCAAAGTTAGTGATTTATTTGAGATTACTATCGTTTTTCAAAAAATATCCTCCGTTTTTGGGCGCACCTCTAAATTCAGTTAAATCTTTGTCTTGTAAAATTTTAATATATCGCATAGTCGTTCTTAAACTCTTGTTGATATGCTTACTAATTTCAGAAGCATTCAAACCGGGAGTAGTTGCCAGCAGATTGAGAATAGCTTGTTCATTCTCGTTTATAGTATCATTTACTATGTCATTTACTGTGCCATTTGCTGTGTCATAGTTGGCAGAGTTAGTGATTTGACGTTTGAATACTACTGTAAATATCCCTTCTGTATGAAATTCCGGTTCGGGCAGATTTGCTTCCCTCATGGCTTCCTGCATACGAGGAATACCGGATGCAACTCTTTCGACCAAGTGCATACGGGTAAATAAACCGAAAATTAGCGGATTACGTGTCATACTTTTATGCCCGAAATCTTTAGCCACAACAGGCAGAAGTCCTCCGGGATTGGAAATCTCTACCCGGTCATCAAACATTTCTATCATAATGCTTGCGCCTTGTTCATAGTAATCACGGTGCGACAGGGCGTTTATAATGGCTTCTTTAAATACAGTCAGAGGTATTTCCCAAATTTCCTCTCTTGGTCCTGCTCCCTCAATTTTATAAGCTACTTGCAGTTTACTTTCCAGCCATGCCATAGCCTGCAAATATTGTTGGTATAGTGGACCGCCAAAGGTTTTATCATCAATGATATATACTTTGGTTGTTCCTTTGAAAAGGATACATCTTGTTACTGCGTGTGGAAACTTTCGTTCAGGCTGTTTCCCAAAGAACATGGCTGCTCCATTCTTGGCTACTCCTTTATCCGTAAACAGTTCTAAATTCTCAAATATCTGTTTGTTGGCAGTCGATGGACTTAGCTTTGCTTCCGTGCGAAAGTCTTTTATCGCTTGTTCGTCTGCATCTGTGTAAATGTTGAACCATGAACAAGGGATAGCATCAAAAAATATTTTGTTGCATTCCTGAAAGAAACTGCGCATTTCTTCGACAGTACGAAGTTTTTGTGAGTTTGCTCCCTCACGCACAAAGATAGAACCGGAAAATATATAAGGTTTATCTTTCCCTGACGGAACATCAATTACCCAAACTGTCTTATCCTCGATATTTACCGCATACATATCACAATGGAGAGCCGGAGATATTTCACTGATAGAGCCTTGAATGGCTGAACGTTTGTCATTTTCCAAACCTGTACCAATAATCTGTCCGTTATCATCTACGCCGATAAGCAAATATCCTCCGTCAGCATTAGCGAAAGCGCAAATTTCCTCTGTTAGTTCACGAACTTTTGAAGGTACACGAACTTTAAACTCTACATTATAGCCTTCTCCGCTATCGATGAGTGATTGTATGGTTTCTGTATTTGTCATAGACATCTATAAATATAATGCAAAAATAGTCATTTCTACTGTTTCAATAACTCTAAAAACAAGGATATGCATATGGTTTACTTCAAATTGTTCTTTCTGAAATTAGAGGGGCTGCATCCTCTATACTTTTTGAAAAACTTATTAAGATGGCTCTCATCAGTAAATCCTAATTCTTCAACGATCTCACAAATTCTCATTTGACTATGCAATAATCTATTTTCTACTAACTTTAGTTTGTAGTTTAAAATGTATTGCTGCATAGTTTCATTAGTATGTTTTTTGATATATCGTCCTAAATAATTCTCCGAAATGCCAAAATGTTGGCTAATATCTTTTGCTCTGATTTTACCTGTTTTATAGATATTTGCTTGAATATACTGCAATATGTCAAGCGATTTGTCCTCAGAGCATTCATCCACCTGTTCAGGCAAGAACATTGCGATATTGCGTGCTACCACAATAATAATCGTATTAATTATTTGTGTTATAATCTCCTTGCTGTATAAATTTCGGTTAATATATTCCCTGATAATCGCTTCAATCATGGGTTTCACCAGTAACTTATCTACTTTATTTCTTAGTATACAACCGGGTTGATGATTAGCATGTTGAAGAATAAACTCCAGTCTTTGGATATTTTCAGCACCGAAAACAGAAGAATGTATATATATGTCGTTAAACTTGATGTCGACAAACTTAGTTGTTGTATGGATTTCGAAAGAATGCGTATCTCCGGGAGTAATCATAAACAAATGTCCGTCATGATAAGGAAACTTATTGTTGTTAATCCATTGGATGCCTGTTCCTGAAAGAATATATACTAATTCAAAAAAGGAATGTTTATGCTCTTTTAGCAAGGATTCGTCAAGCTCGCTAAAACTAATTTCGAATGGTTGATATAGGTTTTCTCTTTTCATGCCATAAATATAGCCCTAAAAAATGGATTAATACCAAAATGACGAAAAATAATACCTGAAATCAGCCGGAAAATCGGTATAACTTTGCAACATATTTAAAATTATAGCTTATGAAAACAGAAATGGAAAAATGTTTGGCTGGTGAATGGTATGATTGCCACGACCCATTTTTTATGGATTTGAAAAGTAAAGCTCATCACTTGTTGATGAAATACAATTCTTTGCCGTATGAACAAAAGACTGAAAAACATGCCGTACTAAAGGAAATGTTTGGAAGCATAGGTGCAAATGTTTCTGTCGGTCATTCGTTTATATGTGATTATGGATGCAATATACATATCGGTGATAATGTCACCGTAAATACTGGCTGTACATTTGTCGATTGCAATAAGATTACCATAGGGAACAATGTGCTGGTAGCACCTAATGTACAAATCTATACGGCAACTCACCCGGTAGAGTTTAATGAACGGCTTGTATTGACAGAAACCCCGGATGGCTGTAAATATGTCCGTCGAACTTTTGCCCTCCCTGTCATGATAGAGGATGGCTGCTGGATTGGCGGTGGAGTAATTATTTTACCGGGTGTGACAATAGGGCAAAAAAGTGTGATTGGTGCAGGAAGTGTTGTAACCAAAGATATTCCGGCAAATAGCTTGGCGGTGGGAAATACTTGTCGGGTGATACGGAAAATCAATCAAATGTAAGGTTATGATTAAATTAGTAGCTTTTGATTTAGACGGTACAATTGGAGATACAATTCCCATGTGCCTCAAAGCCTTAAAAAAAGCAGTAACTCCCTATGTTACTCTTAATGATGTATCCGAGAATGATATTTTAGAAACTTTTGGACTAAATGAAAAAGGGATGATAAAAAAACTTGTTGGTAATAATTCGGAAAAAGCCTTGGATGACTTCTACGTGATATACGAACAAATGCATATAATGTGCCCTCGTCCTTTTGACGGTATAACAGAACTGATTGAGAAGTTAAAAAAGAAATCTATTCCTATTGCTTTGGTTACAGGAAAAGGAGAAAAGAGCTGTGCGATAACATTACGTCAATTTAATATGGACACGTGTTTTGATAAAGTAAAAACTGGAAATCCTTTCAAAAATAATAAAGCAGAGAATTTTAGGGAATTGCTTGTAGATTATAAGTTACAACCGGATGAAATGATATATATAGGTGATACAGTTTCAGATATTGTGTCTTGTAGGGAAGTTGGAATACGATGTTTATCTGCTTCATGGGTAACTTCTTGCTTAGATGTACAAAAATTAGAAGCTCACAATGCTGGAAATGTTTTTAATTCAATAGCTTCACTTGAATGCTATTTAATGGGATGACAAATATATATGCTTAATAAAGAAACATTTAGTATTTCTATTGCATGAACAAAATATCAGATTTGAGTTTCTTTCGATTATTATCGGAATGCTCACAACGTAAAGTTTCCGTATCAGAGTTTACAGAAGCTATTGAAGAATTGGCTATTCAATTGGCTGATTTCAGTATCAGCGAATAGGATAATAGCGTTTTATTACGCTATTTTTCATTCGGATTGCATAGACTTAAATCGTATCATGTACGGTTTGAGCAAGAAAAAAATGCCTTATTTGTATCTTGTTGATGAAGCGATAGGATTACTGAACAATGAAATACGCCTTGTTGAATGGCGCATCAAGTACCCGGAACAATTTAAATCATACTTTAACAAACAACCTTTTTCCCCTCTTTATTTGGCAGACAAAACAAACCTGATTGATATAATGGAAATTGTCAGCGGTTTATTCCTTTCCAAATGTATCGTCTATAAAAATGGCAAACCTGCTTTCTTGTCCGACTTGTCTAAAGCCTTTGAATGGGTGTTTAACATCCAACTGAAAGACTATCACCAAAAGCATGAGGACGTAATAAAACGCAAGCCGGGCAAAATAACCGAATTTCTTAATGGACTATCTGACCTTATCCGAAACGAACATGATAAAAAAGGATATAGATAATCAATGATTTAGCTTTAATTTATAGGGGATTCCATGTGCTACCCCGTGATTTCTTTGCACTGGTTTTCCGAACTTTGCTTCATCAATCAATTGATAATCATGAATGTATAATCTGAAAAATGAAGCAAATATGTATATAGAAAACTATGATTTCAAGGAATGGATGCAAAAGCTATTTGACAAATTGGATGAGCTTTGCAAGGATGTACGAATATTGCGCAATGCAGATAAAGTGCTGCCCGAAGATGATAACCTACTGGATAATCAAGATTTATGCCTATTGTTTAAAGTTAGCATTAGAACTTTACAACGTCTGCGAAGCAAAAACGAGCTTCCCTATATGTTGATTAGCGGAAAAGTCTATTATCGGGCTTCGGATGTCCGGAAGTTCATCAAGGAACGATTTAATGCGGTCATGCTCCGCAACTTTGAAAAACAGTTTTGGGAAAAGAAGTAAGACGGGTAAGCCGGAGTAGTGGGTATCACTTGCTCCGGTTCTCTCGTTTCTATGGCTTCCCTAACTTATCCGCTTCCTTTTTTAACTATTTGGTCCAAAATACGCTGCTCGATAATATCCAGTCGGTTTATCGTTTCCTCTCGGCTGGCTGGTGTCACCTGTTGTTCCTGCTTCTCTTTCAGTTCCGTAACCATAGAGAGAAGCCCCTCTAAAATTAAATTCTCTTCCATACGCTTATAACTTAAATTGTCGTTTCTTTTTCTTCTTCTTTCTCAAATCGGGATTGTCGGGCGTTTCATCAACAGGAGAGGACGAAACAGAAAACAGACCGCCTAAACCTGCCAGTAGCAAATTATCACTTTTGTTTATTGCTGGCTCTCGTGTATGTGCGGTAATCATCTGTTTGTTGCTTCCGGCTGTTGTCAACCTTGCATCCTCGAAATATTTATTCAATTTGGAAAAACTGAAACTGCGGTCAATCTCCGAGCCTTTGAACGTGTATTCACCTTGGGAAAAGGAAATACCCTGTATCTCATCCGTCTGCCCTTTGTGTTTGAACTGAATGCTGATACCTTTTTCCGTTAACTGCTTCTGTAACTGCTGCCAGTTCCTTGATTTTCCGATTTCATTCTTTACAGCCGTGTAAATTTCGTATTTCGTTTTGTCCGGCTCTCTTAGACGGTGTTGTTTTACCTGTTCTTTCCCTTTGGCAAAATACAGTCCGTGTTTTTCTTTCAGCTTCTTGCAAACTTGCTCGTTCCGGTACATATCGTTGCTGTCTGAAATGGTTTTGCCGTTATTATCTATCCGGTTGAATACGATATGTACATGCGGATGTTCCCGGTCTTGATGCCGCACGATAATATATTGCGTATCGGTGATTTTCATTTCACGCATGTACTCCTGTGCCAACTGTATCATTTTCTCGTCTGTTAGTTTTGGGGCATCCACTACCGAATAACTTAGGGCAATATGTCCGACTGGCTTCTTCAAACCGGGATTCATTTCTGTTTGCATACAGAAACTACGGATAATGTCCTGCTTGCTTTCGGCTAACACTCCCTTCGCATGAAGCAAAACTGCCTTTTCCTTGCCGAGTATATAGTTCACGCAGCTTTTAAATCCGCTTCCCTTTTTTATTTTTCCAATCATCCGACAACTGATTTATAATTTCAATAATCCTGTTTTTCAGTTTCACAAGCTCCATAGCCACGAGTGCAAAACCTCCTACATTGGCACGGTGTGCAAGCTGGTTGAGGTTGTTGGCTTCTCCTGCCAATTTGCGGATAGTGTCTGCATCCTGTCTGTTCAGCCGGGGATTACTTCTGCCGGAACAACCGCTTGCCGGGCGTATTCGCTAATAGGTAGACCGGATTCTCCGGCTCGTTTCTTGATGGCGTAGTACTGTAACTCTGTCAGCTTCGTACTGACTACCTGTTTTTGTTTCTCCGGCTGCGTTTGTTGGGTTGATTGTTGTATCCTATTCTCTGCTTGGTTGAACTTCTTCCCACACAGATAATCGTTCAAGTCCTTGTATTCACTGTACAGATGTGATGAATCACGTACATGCCAACAATATTCTTTTTGTATGGCTTGGGTAGCTTTACGCCCTGCATCGTCATTATCCAAAAGGCAGTGGATATGTTCGTATTCGGCTAACGGGTATAGGGCTTTATCTACATTTGTGGTTGAGTTCAGGATAACATAATCCTGCCAGTCAAGACAAGGATAGGTAGGATTTGTTTTCTGCCGGATGGCGATAAAAGAAAGATAGTCCACAACTCCCTCGAAAGCAAAACAGCTATCGTTCTTTTTGCCCGACTGCCGTATATGTGTGATGTCTTTGGGTGATGTACTACCTTTGAAACGTGGATTGCGAAGCTCGTAACCTCCGGCATCGTTCTTGAAAGCGAGTGCAAAATAAGGTTTGTCACCGATACGGTAATACATTTCCTGCACATAGTGTGCTGCCATTTGAGGTGGAATGTTCCTGCTTCTCAAATAATCCATGAGTGCCGGATTCTGCAACGGCTGGATTTTACGGAGTTCTATCGGGCTGGTCGGTTGTTTCCTTTCATGCTGATTCTTTTCTGAAACCTCTTTCCCTTGAAAAGAAAAAGAATTTCCGGATGAATACTGTTCCAGCCGACAGATAGCACCGTAGGCGTTGCACCCGTGCTGCTTCATCACAAGGTCAATGAGTGAACCGCCCTCGCCTGTCCCGAAGTCACACCACAGGTTTACACCGTAATCTACCTTGAAACTGGGCGTATCATCCTGACGGAACGGGCTGTGGTACATGCCGTAATAATATTTATCCACTGCGGGTAGAATGCCCAATGATTTCAGATAGTCTTTGATACTGATATGGTTAGCTTCCTGATAAGTCATAATCTTTATTTTTGAATGTTTGTAAATCGTAGTAATGAAGTAAGAAGCGAGTAAGAAGAAAAACTGTCAACTTTCTGCACCTATCTCTTTTTCTCTCAACGGATTATACTCTATGCAGTAAGATAAGTAAGTCATTCTATACAAGAGAGATAGAAATGTTACCTGTGTTGTTTTTTGACTTTTCTTTTTTCTCAAATTTCCTGAAAGTTCAGGGTTTTATCTTACTCCTTACCGCGTATTGTATAAATAACTGGTATTCAATGAATAAATTACAGTAAGATGTTTTTAGGTAGTTACTGCATGAGCAGTACCAACCAATTATAAAACGCTGTATTAACCGTAATCGTTATCGGTGTAGGGTATGGAAACAGGCTTTATTCTGTACCCATATACCGAATAATTGCAGTTACTGATGCGCTTTTGTACCCGTTTGAATCTGGCTTTCCGCAATGCTTCCCCCAACCGCTTTTCAGATAGCTGCATAGGGCAGACATCCCGTAAACAAGTGAGGATTTGCGCTGTTGTCATAAAGAATAGACTTTCTTCTTCCTCTGTGGGCTTTTCAAAATACTGCATCAGCATTTCAAACTCAATTGTTTACACCTCAAATTCCGCATTTGTCAGGTGCAGTTCTTCAATCTCCGCATCATTAAACCAATAGCGTACACCTTGCCGATACAAGTACATGATTTCGGAGTAGACATTATCCATGTTGATACTTTCTGCTGTCGGTTTATCAATGTGCAGGACTTCAAAAGGCAGAAATCGTCTGTTCCCTGTCGGGTCTGTCAAGAACTCGTTACCGTTCACTGAAGCCATGAAGCTGGCTAAATGCGGATATTCCTCTATGTAAATATCATACGGTCTGCGGTATTTAACTGCCGGGGTGGTTATCAGGTTCTTTAATGCGTTTTCATTCTGCTTGTTGAGTTCCTTTATCTGGTCGTCAATGTTGATAAACAGATATTCGGCTATCAGTGTCAGAATATCTTTGCTCTGTGGGTCTATCTTCCCGGTAAATAGATAATTTTTTAGCGGTGACGGGCAAAGGTTATCCAGCCACCATGTTTTCCCGTATGGGATGCACCTTATTTGCGAAATCGCTTTCCAATATCATACGGATGTTTTCGGCAGAAAGAGTTCAAAGTAAACTTTGTGACTGGCTGATACAAACCGGAAGTATTTGCAGCCCGATATTTTGTCCTGCTTTTCACAATATTAAACCGGAAGTCGTATAAGGAATTAAGCTGCCTTTCGATGCGCTCGTTCTTGGATAGCCTACCCTCGATGTGTTCCGCTTCGTTATCTCTTTTCTCTTTCATCGGATAGTTTGTTGGAAGCTGGTACATATTGTTGCTGCATCCACCGCTGCAACTCGTCCACATCGAAACGTAAGGAGCGTCCACGCTTGACACATGGTATTGCTCCGCTGCTGGCTAAGTGGTAGAGGTAATTAACTGAATATCCGGTTATCCGGCTGGCTACGGATATTTTGACTAAAACAGATTGCCTGCTGTCCGGTTCTTCGGATGAAGAACTGATTACGGGGGAAATCATCTTTTCGATGTTTTCCAGCCGCTTGAAAATTTCTTCAAAAGGATTGTTCATGATGCTTTGTTTTTTGAATTAGCACCACAAATAAAATAAGAAAAAATGGTAAAAAAACAAAGTGTCAGGCGTTTGGAATTGCTTTGCTCGGCTCTGCTTCAAAATACTATCAGACCGTGAAAGTTCGTTTGTGTTCTTCACCTTATTATAATAGAGAATGAAACGTGAACGAAGTTCTTTATATCGATTACCTTTTTCGGTTTTTCTTATTCTTTTCTCTGTGCAAGTGGGACAAGTGAGGACATATAAGGACATCTGCGGACAGTCTGAAATAAGCTATTATTCAAGGCTATATATTTGCATCAAACAAGAAAAAAGAAGTAATATCAAAACATAATGAAATATGGAAATAGTAACCATTGAAAAGAAAACATTCGAACTTTGGCAGGAAAAGTTTAAGCACTTTATCAATCGTATGGATGCCCTGTGTATTCCTTTGCGGAGAAAACAGGATAAGTGGTTGGATAACTGCGAAACCTGCCGTTTGCTGAATGTGTCTGCCCAGACGATGCAAACCTATCGTGATATGGGCAAATTACCTTATTCGCAAATCAATAACAAGATTTATTATAAGATTTCGGATGTGGGAACCTTTATGCAAAATCACGTGAAGAATAACTCTAAAAAATAGAATTTATGGATTTGATAACGAAAGATTCCAATACTACACAAGTATTGTTTTCATCCCTTGACCGGGTGTTGAGGAATGTGGAATACATGATAACGAATTGTCGTCCGGTACTGGGTGGCGAACATTACTTGACAGGTGAGGAAGTCTGCCAAAAACTGTGTATCAGTAAACGGACTTTGCAGGATTACAGAGATACTGGGCTGTTGGGATATGTACAGCTTCCGGGGAAAATTATATATAAGGAGTCAGATGTAATAGAATTGTTGGAAAAGAATTATCATAAATAAAATATGTAAGGTTGTATTTTCTGTTTGATGTCTAAAACTTTATCTTTGTGCTATATAATAACATTCATATGGAAAAATTAAATGTAAAGGCATTAATAGAAAGTGTAGTTCAAGATTTGATAGAAAATCAGCCACTAACTTCTATATTGCTCAAAGTGCAAGCTATAGCTCATTATTTGCATAATGAACAATTTTCTTTATGGCTCAAGAATGAGACGAAAGGAGATTATCAAAAAGTTGATGAATTACCTGACTATAGAAAAAGTACATGCGAAATTTTTGCTAATATTGTAACGCCAACGGGGATGTGGCAAAAATATAGAATCCCGTTGGATCAGTTTAATCAAAAAGAAAGAACCATTTTAGGAACGGTTCTTTTTTATGATTCTATTTATGAGATTGAAAAATTATCATTGGAAAAAAATGATAATTTGCGAGTGTATTTATCTGGTGCCGCATATAATACAATAAATAACATCCTGCAATATGGATATGTACAGTCTGCATGGCAAATAATATCTCCCAGAGTTTTTACAGCAATTATAGAATCAATAAAATCTAGATTGCTAGAATTCTTTTTGGAAATTGATAGCCAATTTAATAATGAGATAAATTTTGATGTTATGGCAAAAAGAAATGATATAGACAACTTAGTTACGCAAATAATTAATCCAGGAATAGTGGCAACAGGTAATTCTCATATTTCAATATCAGACACGATAGTTGTTGCTGGTAAAGGCAATCAAATAACACAGTTAGTTAGAGAAAATATAAATTCGTTGTGTCAAGAAATAAATAATTGTATACAAACATTGAATCGAAAAGAGGATATTGAAGATATACAATTACAATTGAAAATAATACAATCTCAATTAAGTAGAACTGAGCCCAAATCCTCTATTTTGAAAGTGGCTTTTTCAACAATTAAAGAAATACTTATTGGAGTTGTAGGAAATCAAGCTACCCCATATGTAATACAAGGTATTTCTAATATTCTTGGAATTATATAGATGTTCTTTATATATAGATTTAAAAAGGATATTTAATCAATCCTGTAATCTTGCTTTCAATAAAACAAGATCGCAGGACTGATTGCTTTTTATCAAGAAAGAAGTTTTTCAACCTCTTTCATATCTTTCAAAATGCTTTGGTCTAATACTTTGGCATAATGCTGTGTCATTCTCGTAGACGAATGCCCCAACATTTTAGACACATTCGGAAGTGATACATTGTTAGCCAGTGCGATGACGCTTGCAAAGCTGTACCGGGCGGTGTGCGTGGTCAGATTTTTTCTAATTCCGCACAGGTCAGCAATTTCTTTCAAATAACTGTTCATCTTCTGATTGCAAGGAACAGGCAACATAACACCTTTATCAAGGCAATACGGATTGTCCTTGTATTTTTCAAGTATCTGTTTCGGAATGTTCAAAAGTGGAATATTACAAAGATTGTTTGTCTTTTCACGGGCTTTCACTATCCACAAATTACCGTTGCTATCCTCTGAAATATGTTCGGGACGTAAATTATATACGTCTATAAACGCCAGTCCAGTGTACACACAGAAGATAAATACATCTCGTACCAGTTCCAGCCGTTCTATCTTAAATTCTTTCTGCCATATCTTATTAATTTCAGTTTGGCTAAGGAACTGTTTGTTTACTTCCACCTCGTGAAACTTGATTCCGGCAAACGGGTTCTTCGCCAGCCATTCGTTGGCAATGGCAAGGTTTATCACTTTCTTGAAGCATTTCATGTACCGGATAACGGTGTTCTGTGCGCAATGTTTTTCTGCCTTTAGGTACAGGTCGAATTTGCGCACCAGTTCTCCGTTCACTTCACGCAACAGCATATCATCCACCTTATAATTCCGTTTTACCAGTTCCATGAGATATTTTAGGCAATTATCATAACGTCTTACGGTAATGTCGGCATAACACGTTCCGATTAGCTTCCGGCAGTTGTCGTTATGCTCCTTGAATACATTATATAATGTCTTGAAAGTTTCATCCTTTCCCTGATAGCGGTTCACTATGGCACGTGCGGAGATAATCTTTCCCTCCAGTTCCAAGTCTTGGTAAATCTGATAGAATTTCACACGCAGGGTATCAATGTAATGATTAAGTTCTACAGAATTTCGATCTTTGCCTGTCTATTTCTCTTTTTCCTGCAACCAGAGTGGGACTTTGACACTTCGTTTTAGTTAAAGTTCCACATATAAGCGGTCATAAGTGACACGCACACGCACGGGTGCTTCCCCATTTTTTAACAGTTTGCTACGCTTGATGAAGAACAACACGCTGAATCTTTTTCTTTCCATACTGCTCAATTTTTAATGATACAAAGTTAGGAAATCGAACTGAGGACTCTGTTATGTAAAGTAGTGCAACGTGCTGTAAAATAGTGAAGTAACTATTGCGTAGTGGAACATTCAGGGCTTTCTAAAACCGTCCCCCGAATAAGGACGTACAGTTTGCTTTAATCCCACTTATTTTGCCTATTCTTGGAAATGAAAAATCCTTGAACTTCTTTGAAATTCAAGGATTTACATCGTTTTTCTTTTCTTAAAAGTGGTGCCACCAGGAATCGAACCGGGGACACAAGGATTTTCAGTCCTTTGCTCTACCAACTGAGCTATGGCACCTTTCTTTTATTTTGCGAATGCAAAGGTAGTGAAAGTTTTTTTATTCTGCAAGAAATAGTGAAATAAAAATCATTGATATCTAATTACCTGGTTTATTATCAGCAATATACAAGATGAAAAATATTTTTATTTTAATTAAATAGAAAGGAGGAGAGGATTTATTAGTTGTCTTTGGTGGAATGTTAAATACAGCCTTTTATATATAAGAAATACGTATCTTAAAATATTTAAAATACGTATTTCTGGAATCGGTGAAATAAAAAATACTATTTCTGTAATAAAGGATTCCAACCTTGTGCTTTCAATTCGAATTCTTGTCCGTCTCGTGTTATTAGAGCACAACCTAATTCGGGTTTGGTGATATGTCCAATTAGGCGTACTCCTTCCATTTCGGATATTTTTTCGTGATCGGCAATAGGAACGGTAAAGAGTAACTCATAATCCTCACCGCCGTTCATTGCACAGGTTGTGAGGTTCATATTGAATTCCTCTGCCATAACAGCTGTCTGATAATCTATAGGTATATGTTCTTCGTAAACACGACAACCGGCATTGCTTTGAGAACAGATGTGTAACAACTCGGAAGATAATCCATCGGAGATGTCCATCATGGAGGTGGGGGTAATATTGGCGGCAGCTAACTTTTCAATAATGTCTTTACGAGCTTCGGGTTTGAGTTGTCGCTCCAACAGATATTCTTTGCCGGAGAAATCCGGTTGCGCATCTTGTTCGCCTTTGAATACTGCTTTTTCGCGTTCCAATAATTGCAGACCCATGTAGGCGGCACCTAAATCACCACTGACGCAGATTAGATCTGTTTCCTTTGCACCGTTGCGGTAGACGACTTTATCTTTATCCGCTTCTCCGATACAGGTGATGCTGATGGCAAAGCCCGTTAGAGAAGAAGTGGTATCTCCACCTACAATGTCAACGTGATATTGCTGGCATGCCAGGCGGAGCCCGGCATAAAACTCATCCATGTCTTCCACGCTGAAGCGTTTGGATAGGGCAAGTGAGACGGTAATCTGCTTTGGTGTTCCGTTCATCGCGTAGATATCGGAGAAGTTGACAATGGCGGATTTATATCCCAAATGCTTTAAGGGCATGTAAGTCAAGTCAAAGTGTACACCTTCCATAAGCAAGTCGGTTGTCACCAGTACTTGCTTTTCCGAAGGGTAGGAGAGGACGGCAGCATCGTCGCCTATTCCATATTTGCTTGATTCATTTTCTAATTTGATTCCCTCAGTGAGATGCTTGATGAGGCCGAACTCGCCAAGGGTTGCTATTTCTGTTCTCATAAAATCTAATTAATGATAAGATCCTTCCGATTTGAACGGATTAGGCACGATTGATAAGTTCACGCATGATGGTAGTCATTTTGGGTTGAGCAGCGTCGGCCGCTTTTTGGACTTCCTCATGTGATACTTCTACAATTTTCCCTTCTACTCCCAAATCGGTTACAACCGAGATTCCGAATACCTTAATTCCACAATGATTGGCTACAATTACTTCGGGTACTGTAGACATGCCTACGGCATCCGCCCCAAGAATGTGGAACAGCTTATATTCGGAAGGGGTTTCGAATGTTGGTCCTTGTGTGCCTATATAAACTCCTTGCTGTACTTTTATTCCTTTCTCTTTGGCTATCTCTTTCGCTTTACGAATCAGCTCCTTGTTGTATGCCTCGCTCATGTCCGGAAAACGCGGACCGTATGGGATGTTCTTTCCACGAAGCGGATGTTCGGGGAAATAGTTGATATGGTCGGTAATAATCATCAGGTCGCCTATTTCGAAATCGGGATTGGTGCCACCACTGGCATTGGATACGAATAATGTTTTAATGCCCAATTCGCGCATGACGCGCACCGGGAAGGTTACTTCTTGCATGGAATAACCTTCGTAATAGTGAAAACGTCCCTGCATTGCCATAATGTCTTTATTACCCAATTTACCGAAAATAAGTTTCCCGCTATGTCCTTCAACGGTTGATACAGGGAAGTTGGGGATGTCTTCGTACTTTATTTCATACTTCTCGGTAATTTCATTTGCCAGGCTGCCAAGTCCGGTACCCAGAATGATCGCCGTTTCAGGACTTGTGTGCATCTTTCCTTTCAGAAAAGCTGCCGTCTCTTGTATTTTCTCTAACATAGCCAATAATGTGTTGGTTAAAAATATCTTGTTGATTCTGTAATATTTCTACTTCAATGGGAAGAATGTAAATATATTTTTTTAGTTCTCTATCCATCACCGGATGATGTACCAGACGGGTGGCATCCTTTTCGGTGGTGATGATCAAGCGTTGTTCTCCCTTTAGTTTTTTGAACCGCTCCCTGATGGACTGTATATCGCGTTGACTGAAATTATGATGATCGTCGAATGCCAACAAGTCTATATGCGATGTATATTTCTCCAACTCTTGCATAATAGGGGCAGGAGAAGCAATTCCTGTGAGCAGTAGCACCTGTTCGTCTGCTTGCAAAGTGGATAGTTTTCTTTCTGTTTTTCCTGCTATTTCCGGAAATGCCGGCTGTAGGTTTCCATAGCGGAAAGCAGAAAAAAATAACATCTGATAAGGAAATAGGTTCAGCCTTTTTGTAATAATATTGAAATCTATCGGTTTTATGTCCGGAGGGCATTTGGTGACAATGACAATTTGTGCACGATTTTTCCCATGTACGGATTCACGAAGCAACCCTGCTGGCAATAATGCATCATCACAGAACAGACGGTGATAATCTGTCAGGAGGATGTTGAGACCGGCTTTAACATAGCGGTGTTGAAATGCGTCATCAAGCAGAACAACTTCTACCGGAGGATTATTCAATTTGCAAAGTTGTTCGATGCCATGACAGCGATTTTCGTCCACGGCCACCCGGATATCGGAGAATTTTGATTTTATTTGGTAAGGTTCATCGCCTATATTGCGTGCATTACTTTCGCCGGTAGATAATATGTAGCCTTTTGTATGGCGTTTGTATCCCCGGCTCAATACGGCAACCTGAAATTTATGACGAAGTAATTTTATCAGATACTCGGTGTGTGGCGTTTTACCGGTTCCTCCTACGGCAATGTTGCCGATACAGATGACAGGAACGTTAAAACTCTTTGACCGGAGATATCCCCAGTCAAAGAGTTTGTTTCTTAAGGTAACCCCTATTCCATAAAGGAATGAAATAGGGTATAGCCATTTATGTATCTTGATAAAATTTTCTTCCATGCAGAAAAGTTTACTTAATATTCAGTTCGAATGGAACGCGTGCCTGTATCATGGAGCGTTCGCTTAAATTCTTCAATAAACTGAAGTCTTTATAATAATCTCCTAATTTGCTTTTCAGAAGTTGAGATTCTACATAGCTTGTTGGTTGGGTGTCTAACAAAGAAGAGAAAAGGTCTTTTTTGGCTGGATAAGCCACAACTGTATATCCTTCCAGATCAGCTTTCTTAACTGCAATGTCGAGTGCTTTGTCAATACCGCCCAGTTCATCTACCAACCCTAATTCTTTGGCTGTTTCACCGGTCCATACACGGCCTTCGGCTATTTTTTCGATTGCTTCTTTAGTCATGTGACGCCCTTCGGCACAACGGGTAACAAATGTATCGTATCCTTGCGTAATCATCATCTGCATTAATGCTTTTTCATCATTGTTGAACGGGCGCATGATGTTGCCGAAATCTGCAAATTTATTTGTTTTTACCACATCATAAGTCAATCCTACTTTATCAGTAAGTTCTTTTACATTGGGGATCATGCCGAAAATGCCGATGGAACCGGTAAGAGTAGTCGGTTCTGCTACGATTGTATCGGCTATGCATGAGATGTAATAACCGCCCGATGCTGCGTAGTCACCCATTGAAACGATAACCGGTTTTTCTGCTTTCAGTTCTTTTACGGCATGCCAGATCTGTTCGGAAGCAAAAGCACTTCCACCCGGAGAATTTACACGCAATACAACTGCTTTGACATCTTTATCTTCTTTCAACTTACGTAAATCGCGGATAACTTTATTACCGACAATTCCATCTTCAGAAGTGGCCGAACCTCCCTGATCTGTTATTTCACCTGATGCGTAATAGATGGCTACGATATTGCCGCTTTTGTCTTTCGGCACATTCTTTTTCACATTGATCATATCGCTCAGACCGAGAATAGGCAGACGGTCGTCTTTATCGATGTCAACCAGTTGTTTTAGATAGTCACGTACATTGTTTTTGTAGATCAAGGTGTCTGCCAGTCTGCAACTTACGCTCTCTTCCGCAGGATAGAACATGAGCATCCGGTCAGCATAAGCATTCAGTGAATCCGGTGAAATGTGGCGTGAAGCTGAAACCCCGTCCACTACTTGTCCCCAAATAGAACCGATGAATTCGGTAACTTGTTCGCGGTTAGCGGGGCTCATTTCCGTAGCGATGAAAGGTTCGACTGCCGATTTGTAGGTACCTACTTTGAATATTTGCATTTCAATGCCGACTTTCTGAAGTAAATCTTTGTAAAAAATCGGTGCAGATGCGATGCCTCGCCACTCAATCATTCCTTTCGGATTGAGCAGTACTTTGTCTGCTACACTTGAGAGATAATAAAGACCTTGTGTGTATCCGTCACTATATGCGACAATGAATTTGCCACTTTCTTTAAAATCATTCAAGGCATTACGAATAGCTTGCAGGGACGCATAAGAGGAACTCAGACTGGAAGCCTGTATATAAATGCCTTTGATGTTTTCGTTTTCTTTGGCTTTTTTGATGGAAGATAGAATGTCATCGAGTCCGTAAACATTGGAGTCATCTCCTGTCAATGCCGAGAATATTCCCTCTAAGCTCTCTTGAGTACGTTCTACCAGTGTACCGTTAAGATCGAGCATCATCACTGAGTTTTTCTTGACGACTGTTTCCGTATCGGATGATGAAACGATTCCGAAAATCACCATGATGCCGATGAAGAACAGAACGATGCTTGACAGTATGATACCTGTAACTGTGGCAAGCGTAAATTTAAAGAAATCTTTCATTGTACTTATAGTTTTTTTATGCCAGCTCGTATTAAAGCTAACAAAGATAAATAATTGAGTTGATATTTATCCCATAAGTCGCATAGTTTTTTGTTTTGTCACAGTGAGGTGAGTGAAAAATGTGATAACTTAAGGAATTATAGAGCAAAAAAAGAGGGAATCGTCTTATCGCAGATTACTCCCCCTTTCCCACTCTTTAAGAAACTACTACTTATTTCTTAAGAAAAGATTCTCTCATTTTGGCAATGTCATTCAAGTAATCCTGCAAATCTTGTTCGTGGTCTTCTTCTTCGGCCAGGATATGTTTGGCAATATCACATGTGGTATAGTCTTTTCCTTCTGTGAATTTTGCTATTTCTTGGTAACGAAGTATTGCACAACGTTCGGATGCTACATTCTGATTGAGTAAACTTACCGTATCAAATTGAGTTGGGGTGTCATATTTGCATCTGGCCAATTCGAACCATTGTTTTGGGTCGAGAACTGGAGTTCCTTCCAATTCTATAATACGATCAGCGATTAACTGTGCGTGTTGGCGTTCTTCTTCGGCATGTTCTTCGAATTCACCTTGTACGCCGGTACGCATAGCACCTTCAACGACTAATGCGCCTACCCAATATTGATAGTATGCCAACCATTCTTCAGACAATGCAGCATTAAGCTGTTCAATTAAACTTTTTACATCGAGCTTACCTTGCAGGATTTTCACACTTTCTTTAGCCATAATTTTAAAGTTTAGGTTATAAATATTAAGTTGGTTATTCAACAATGCCGAAAATCTTTTGTTTTGGGATAAATCTGATTTAACAAAAGTAAATGGTCGAAGAATGGCTGTGGTTGGTTGGATGATAATTTGTTTGTTTGAACAGATTAAATTTCTCTTACCTGTTTCCAATGCATTCAACATATCTTTTACTTCCTCTTCTATCCTTTTCTTTTTTTAACATAGTTAATTTCTTTTTCCTGATATTCTTTGCTCTCTTCTAAGTAATTAATTTCCTGATTGCAGGAATACGTATTCTTGCGCGTAGAGAATTGATTTTAACATGGCCTTAAAATCCATTCCTTGTCCTTGGCTATCCGTATCCCTTTTCTTGCTGAAATTCTCCCTTATATGATTGATATATGCCCTTTTGTCTTCTTTTCGGAATCATTCGGCCTTTCCTGTTTCCGGAGCCTTTTTGCCCGTATTTGTCCATTCGTCAACTTAAACTCCCGCTCTTCTTCTCCTTTATGGTATTTTCCCGGTAAAAGCACGCCTTCCCTTTCTTTTCCCATTCCTTCCTTTTATCCCCTTCTGTATCCGGCCTTCATTTCCCCTTCCTGTCAATATTTGTCACAAGGCTTCTTCCTTTCTCCATCCTGAAAGGCTCCTTTTCTCTATTGAAAAATAGATACATCCGTCTTCTTTCTTAATGTGCTGTTTACCAACCTCTTGCCTTTTCTTCTTTTTTCCCGTAGAGAATCTCCCCGTTCCTCTACGAGTCTCCCTTCCTTCCTCTACGGGTTTCCGTCCTTTTCCCGTAGAGTCTTCCTTCCCTTGTTTCTAATCCGTTACATCCCCCTCTTTCCTCCCTTCCTTTCCCTTTCTCCTTGTGTAATGATAAATGCTTCTCCATGCGGCAACGGATTCTTTTCCACAAACCTTCCCTTCCTTTCAATCCGTTTCTTTCTTCATCGTCCCCTTTTTTCCTTCATTTTTCCCTTTTCACGCGCGTATATATATTATAATGTGTAGCCCTTTTTCCCTTCCTTTCCCTTTCTCTGTTTTTATGTTCTACAACATGTTTCATAATCAGCCCCTTACATATTTATTTTCATTTTATTCAAAAATAAACATTGAAATCTTTTGCTTGTATCGTAAAAAGGCCTACTTTTGCATCCGCTTAGCTGAAGAGCCTGAGCCTGTTTCTTTGACATATTGAAAGCGCATTCTCCAAGTTAACGGTTTAAACAAAAAAACTCCCTGAAAGTTTTGGAAGTAAAACAATAAATTCGTTATCTTTGCAGTCCGGTTCGCAAAAAAAAAGGTCGGTTTGGTGTGTCGGTTCTTTCTTTCCCTTTCGCAAGAGAGTCTTAGAGTAGAAAATCCGCAACCCGAAAAAAAACTTCCGAAATATTTGGCAGTTTAAAATAAACCCCTTACCTTTGCACCCGCTTTTGAAAACAAAGCAACCATAGTTCTTTGAAATATTGATAAACAATACAAGTAGTACGATTCTGTCTTATTAAGTTATGACAGATTAAAATTTAGAACCGTCAATACTTATAG
>NZ_KB905468.1 GCF_000381365.1 Bacteroides salyersiae WAL 10018 = DSM 18765 = JCM 12988 | reverse complement strand
CCCCCTCGCCGAAAGACTAAGGTTTCCTGATCAACGCTAATCGGATCAGGGTTAGTCGGGTCCTAAGGCTCAGCCGAACGGTGATGCCGATGGCAGAACAGGTTAATATTCCTGTACTACCTTAAGGAGTGACGTGGAGACGGAGTCGTGACAGCGCCGCGGACTGACGGAATAGTCCGTTGAAGGGTGTAGATGTTGATTGCGGCAGGCAAATCCACCGCAAGAGTCGAACCTGATAGTATGGAGCGTTCTTCTGAACAATCCAATAGTGCGTGTAAGCATACTCCCAAGAAAATCCGCTAAACTTAATCCTTGAGGTACCCGTACCGTAAACGGACACACGTAGTCGGGTTGAATATACTAAGGCGCTTGAGTGATTCACGGTTAAGGAACTAGGCAAATTGACCCTGTAACTTCGGGATAAAGGGTCCCTGCTGAGAGGTAGGGCGCAGAGAATAGGTCCAGGCAACTGTTTAACAAAAACACAGGGCTGTGCAAAATTGAAAGATCACGTATACAGCCTGACACCTGCCCGGTGCTGGAAGGTTAAGAGGAGATGTCATCGCAAGAGAAGCATTGAATTGAAGCCCCAGTAAACGGCGGCCGTAACTATAACGGTCCTAAGGTAGCGAAATTCCTTGTCGGGTAAGTTCCGACCTGCACGAATGGTGTAATGATCTGGACACTGTCTCAACCGTGAGCTCAGTGAAATTGTAGTATCGGTGAAGATGCCGATTACCCGCGATGGGACGAAAAGACCCCGTGAACCTTTACTATAGCTTAACATTGAATTTGGGTAATTGATGTGTAGGATAGGCCGGAGACTTTGAAGCGGGTACGCCAGTATCTGTGGAGTCGCTGTTGAAATACGGCCCTTTGATTATTTGAGTTCTAACTCGTTGTTACGAGGACACTGTTTGGTGGGTAGTTTGACTGGGGTGGTCGCCTCCAAAAGTGTAACGGAGGCTTCTAAAGGTGCCCTCAGGACGATTGGTAACCGTCCGCAGAGTGTAATGGCATAAGGGCGCTTGACTGGGAGACTCACAAGTCGATCAGGTAGGAAACTAGAGCATAGTGATCCGGTGTTTCCGCATGGAAGGGACATCGCTCAAAGGATAAAAGGTACTCCGGGGATAACAGGCTGATCCCTCCCAAGAGCTCATATCGACGGAGGGGTTTGGCACCTCGATGTCGGCTCGTCACATCCTGGGGCTGGAGAAGGTCCCAAGGGTTGGGCTGTTCGCCCATTAAAGTGGCACGCGAGCTGGGTTCAGAACGTCGTGAGACAGTTCGGTCTCTATCTATCGTGGGCGTATGAAATTTGCGTGGCTCTGACACTAGTACGAGAGGACCGTGTTGGACTGACCTCTGGTTTACCGGTTGTGCCGCCAGGTGCATTGCCGGGTATCTAAGTCGGGATTGGATAAGTGCTGAAAGCATCTAAGTACGAAGCCAGCCACAAGATTAGATTTCTCAGGGTCGTCAGAGACGATGACGTTGATAGGAGGCAGGTGTAAAGGTAGTAATATCAAAGCCGAGCCTTACTAATTGCCCGTTGACTTTCTTTTTGTCACGATGGTTTCATATATACGTTTAGCCTGCTGCTGCTGCGGCTTTTGAATTTACTTTTTTCCGTCATGTCTACCTTATTCAGGTGACTATAGCACCGGGGTTCCACCTCTTCCCATTCCGAACAGAGAAGTTAAGCCCGGTCACGCCGATGGTACTGCGTAACAGTGGGAGAGTAGGTAGTCGCCGTTTTTTTTGAAGGATCCCCTTGCAACCCGGAATACGGGGGCAAGGGGATTTCTGTGTTTAGGGGTATTGGAAGGAATTGGGGGGGAGAGAAGAAGGATGGGAGATGTGAGAATGGAGAGGGGAGAAATGCTATGCAGCGTGACAGCGCAGCCTGCTTCTCACATCTCAATTCTCACATCTCCCTTTAATTAATTCTTCCTCCCTTCTCTCGTGTCCGCCCCCCACATTAATTTAGAGCGGAGTGTATCGAAAAATATATGGTCGTAACGTTTAACGACTTTTATTGCATAGGAAGCTTTACGGATGGTTAAGCGAGTGGTTTCTTTACATGTTTCGCTCCGTCCGTCAATGGCTATGAGAAAGTTGTGGCTACGGCTTTCCACATCAAGGGTTATTTCCCAATCATCACGAATGACGATTGGTCTTACATTAAGACTGTGTGGAGCGACGGGAGTAATGGCTATTGTTTTTGAATGCGGCACAATGATAGGACCTCCTACACTTAATGAATAGGCAGTAGATCCGGTAGGAGTGGCGATAATCAATCCATCCGCTTGATAAGTAGTGAGGAATGCACCGTTTATTGCAGTTCGTATACTTATCATAGACGAGCTATCACGTTTTAGTACGGCTATTTCATTCAATGCAAACGGGGAACATTGTAGATGTTTATCTTCACAGATTAATTGGAGCACACTTCGTTCTTCTACCGTATAGTGTCCGGCATAAATTTCCTCGAAAGTGGCTTCCATTTCTGCCGGAGATATATCAGCTAAAAAACCTAAACGTCCGGTATTTATACCCAAAATGGGAATATTCTTGTCACCTACTCTGCTGGCAGCCTTCAAGAAGGTACCATCTCCCCCAATACAGATAACCATGTCTACAGAAAAATTGTTTCCATCAAACAAACCGGCCGGATGGATGTTAAGTTTCATATCCGACACCAGAAAGCGATAGAATTCTCTGCATAAATACACCTCTGCTCCATGTTTTTCTAATATATGAAACAGAGTTTCTGCATGTGATGATTTTTTGGCTTGGTATGTGTTTCCGAAGATAGCAAATTTCATACTGAACAACATTAGTTAGGGTGCAAATTTGGGATTTTTTTTCCGTATTGCTGTTATGGTGTTACTAATATTTGTATTTTTGCAGCAAACAATTCATGTAATGATGACCAGATTAAGTGTGAACATAAATAAAGTGGCTACTTTAAGAAATGCTCGTGGAGGGGATATCCCTAATGTAGTAAAAGTGGCACTTGATTGTGAGACTTTCGGAGCGGATGGGATAACTGTTCATCCTAGGCCGGATGAACGGCATATCCGTAGAGCCGACGTATATGATTTACGTCCGTTATTACGGACAGAGTTTAATATTGAAGGATATCCTTCTCCTGAATTTATCGATCTTGTATTGAAAGTGAAACCTCATCAGGTGACTTTAGTGCCCGATTCTCCTACTCAGATTACTTCAAATTCCGGTTGGGATACAAAGACCAATATTGATTTTCTGACAGACGTACTTGATCAATTTAATACTGCCGGTATCCGTACCTCTGTGTTTGTTTCGACAGATACGGAGATGATAGAGTATGCAGCTAAAGCCGGAGCCGACCGGGTTGAACTTTATACTGAACCTTATGCCACAGCTTTTCCTAAAGATCCGGAGGTAGCAATAGCTCCTTTTGTAGAAGCTGCGAGGGTGGCACGCAAATTGGGACTGGGATTGAATGCCGGTCATGATTTGAGTCTGTTGAATCTAAACTTCTTTTATAAAAACATACCTTGGCTGGATGAAGTGTCTATTGGACATGCTTTGATTAGCGATGCACTTTATTTGGGACTTGAGCGTACTATTCAAGAATATAAAAATTGTCTCCGTTAATGAATACACTGTTGTTATTGGCCCAAGGGGCTGCAAATATGGCTGATTCACTGGCAACAGCCAATCCGGTGCTTACCACTGTAAATGCACCGGCAGAAATGAATATGCTTGATATGGCTGTGAAAGGCGGCTGGATCATGATAGTGCTTGCAGTATTATCTGTGGGATGTTTCTATATTTTATTCGAGCGTATGTATGCTATTCGGAAAGCCAATAAGGAAGATCCGATGTTTATGGATAAAATCAAGGATTATATTCATAGTGGGGAGATCAAATCGGCCATTAATTATTGCCGTACGGTAGACACTCCTTCGGCACGTATGATCGAGAAAGGGATTAGCCGGCTCGGCCGTCCGGTGAATGATGTGCAGGCTGCTATTGAAAATGTCGGGAATATCGAAGTGGCAAAATTGGAAAAAGGTTTGCCTGTGATGGCTACGATTGCCGGCGGTGCTCCGATGCTCGGTTTCTTAGGTACAGTTACCGGTATGGTGCGTGCTTTTTATGAAATGGCCAATGCAGGTAGCGGTAATATTGATATTACCCTTCTTTCCGGAGGTATCTACGAGGCTATGATTACTACTGTAGGAGGTTTGATAGTGGGGATCATTGCTATGTTTGCTTATAACTATCTTGTAATGTTGGTGGATCGTGTGGTGAATAAGATGGAAACGAAAACGATGGCATTCATGGATTTACTTAATGAACCTGCGCAGAAATAAGGTATTAAACACCTATTGAATAAATTAATATGGCATTAAAACGAAGAGCTAAAATATCGCCCAACTTTAGTATGGCCTCCATGACGGATGTGATATTTTTGTTGTTGATCTTTTTTATGATTACTTCCACTGTGGTATCACCCAATGCTATTAAAGTACTGTTGCCTCAAGGAAAACAGCAGACTTCTGCAAAACCTCTGACAAGGGTGATCATTGATAAGGATTTGAACTTTTATGCAGCTTTCGGAAATGAGAAAGAGCATGCTCTGACGTTGGACGAATTGACTCCTTTTTTGCAGAGTTGTGCAGAAAGAGAACCGGAAATGTATGTAGCACTTTATGCAGATGAGACGGTACCTTACCGTGAAATAGTAAAAGTGTTGAATATTGCGAATGAGAATCATTTTAAAATGGTGCTGGCTACACGGCCGCCCGAAACAGGTAAGTAATGAGCGGAAAGAGAAAGGGTGAATACGTAGGAGTGCTGGGTGCGCTGTTGGTGCATGTGGCGATTATTGCTCTTTTGATTTTGGTGAGTTTTACTGTTCCCAATAATCAGGATGAGGGAGGGGTGCCTGTCATGATGGGGGATGTGGATGTCGCACAAGGAAATTATGATCCTGCCACAATGGTGGATGTGGATGTACTGCCCCCGGAGGAAGTTCCGGAAGTAGAGCCACAGGAAACAACAGAGCAGGAAATGATAACACAGACGGATGAAGAGACTGTTGCTATAAAACCTAAAACGGAGCCGAAGAAAGAAAAACCTAAGGAGGTGAAAAAGCCTGAGAAAACAGCTGCGGAAAAAGCGGCGGAAGCGAAGAAACTTGCAGAAGAGAAAGCTGAAAGAGAACGGAAAGCTGCTGCGGAAGTCGCTGCCAAACGGGTGTCAGGAGCTTTCGGTAAGGGTGCACAGATGGAAGGAAGCAAGGGAACTTCTGATAGCGGAACGGGTGTGGAAGGTAGTAAAGACGGAAATTCTTCAACGGGTTCTAAAACAGGAACAGGCGGTTATGGAACATTTGACCTTAATGGACGTTCTATAGGAGAAGGAGGGTTACCTCGCCCTGTATATAATGTCCAGGAAGAGGGACGTGTAGTCGTTTCTATTACTGTGAATCCTGCCGGACAAGTGATTGCTACAAGCATTAACCGGCAGACAAATACGGTTAATGCCGCTTTGCGTAAAGCAGCGTTAGATGCGGCCAAGAAAGCTCGTTTTAATGCAGTCGAAGGCGTAAACAATCAGACAGGAACAATCACCTATTATTTTAATTTGCGATAAAAATCTTGATGCAATGAGTGGATTGCCGGTGTATCAATGAAAGAGAATAAATTTGATTTATTAGATATAAACTAATTAACGTGCCGATTGGCCGGTGTTTTTTATCATTGGCGTATTGACACATCATTAACATTATGGGAACTGTATATGCCTTTTTTGCAGACGGTTTTGAGGAAATTGAAGCCTTTACTGCCATTGACACGCTGAGACGTGCCGGATTGAATGTAGAGATTGTATCTGTGACACCGGATGAGATTGTCGTTGGTGCACATGATGTTTCTGTACTTTGTGATGTGAACTTTGTAAATTGCGACTTCTTTGATGCTGAATTGTTGCTCTTGCCTGGTGGTATGCCCGGCGCGTCGACTCTTGATAAGCATGAAGGCTTGCGTAAACTAATTCTGGATTTTGCAGAAAAGAATAAACCGATAGCTGCTATTTGTGCGGCACCGATGGTGCTTGGAAAATTAGGACTTCTTAAAGGCCGTAAGGCGACTTGCTATCCGAGCTTTGAACAATATCTGGAAGGTGCCGAATGCCTTGATGAGCCGGCTGTAGTAGATGGGAATATTATCACAGGTATGGGACCGGGTGCTGCTATGGATTTCGCATTGGCAATCGTAGAAAAACTTGTAGGCAAAGAGAAAGTGGATGAGTTGGTAGAAGCAATGTGCGTAAGACGCTGATAGAATGACTCGTACCGCCTTGATCGTAGCCGGTGGCAAGGGTTTGCGTATGGGAAGCGATCTTCCTAAACAATTCCTTCCTATTGGTGGGAAACCTGTGTTGATGCATACCATCGAAGCGTTTTATCGTTTCGATGAAGAAATGAAAATCGTCCTTGTGTTGCCGCAAGAACAGCAGACCTATTGGAGAGAACTTTGTCAGAAGTATCATTTCTCGATTGGACATGTGCTCGCCGATGGCGGTGAGACTCGCTTCCATTCGGTAAAGAACGGTTTGGCATATGTTGAGCCGGGACTGGTAGGCGTGCACGATGGAGTACGCCCGTTCGTTTCACGACAGGTCATCGAGCGTTGTTATCAATTGGCTGAAACAAAAAAAGCGGTAATTCCTGTCGTTGACGTGGTGGAAACGATTCGTCATCTTACGGATACGGGGAGCGAGACTGTATCTCGCAGTGATTACAAGTTGGTTCAAACTCCGCAAGTTTTTGATGTGGAGCTATTGAGACGAGCTTATGCACAGGAATATACTTCGTTTTTTACGGATGATGCTTCTGTGGTGGAAGCGATGGGAGAGTCTGTTTATCTGGCGGAAGGCAATCGTGAGAATATCAAGATTACCACTCCTTTTGATTTGAAAATAAGTAGTGTTCTGGTGAATGTTTGATTTAACTACACGTGACATAAAATATATATCCGGCGTAGGGCCACAGAAAGCGGGTGTACTCAACAAAGAGTTGGAGATATATTCCGTACATGATCTTATTTACTATTTCCCTTATAAATATGTAGATCGCAGCCGTATCTATTATATTCATGAAATAGACGGGAACATGCCTTATATACAACTTAAAGGGCAGATCTTGGGTTTTGAGACTTTTGGTGAAGGACGTCAAAGACGATTAGTCGCTCATTTTTCGGATGGTACCGGTGTGGTGGATTTGGTGTGGTTTCAAGGAATCAAATTCATTTTCGGTAAATATAAAGTTCACGAAGAATATATCGTTTTCGGTAAACCGACGGTTTTTGGCGGACGAATTAATGTGGCGCATCCCGATATAGATAAGACGGCAGAGCTTAAGTTGACGGCTACCGGTTTGCAGCCTTATTACAATACGACGGAGAAGATGAAGCGGAGCTTTCTCAACTCTCATGCAATAGCCAAAATGATGGCGACGGTGCTTCAACAGATACAAGAACCGCTTCCTGAAACTTTATCCTCAAAGATATTAGCCGATCATCACCTGATGTCACTTACGGATGCTTTGCAAAATATTCATTTCCCTGTCAATCCGGAGTTCTTAAGAAAAGCACAGTATCGTTTGAAGTTTGAAGAACTTTTTTACGTGCAACTTAACATCCTGCGATATTCTAAAGATCGGCAACGGAGATATCGGGGCTTTGTTTTTGAGACGGTAGGCAAGGTATTCAATACCTTTTATTCCCGCAACTTACCTTTTGAATTGACAGGAGCCCAAAAACGAGTGTTGAAGGAGATTCGGCAGGATGTAGGTTCGGGACGCCAGATGAACCGTTTGTTGCAGGGAGATGTAGGTAGCGGTAAGACCTTGGTAGCATTAATGAGTATGTTGATGGCACTTGATAATGGTTATCAGGCTTGTATGATGGCCCCTACGGAAATTCTTGCCAACCAGCATTACGAAACGATAAAGGAGCTTCTTTTCGGTATGGATATCCGTGTGGAATTGCTTACCGGTTCGGTGAAAGGGAAGAAACGTGAAGCCATCTTTTCCGGTTTGCTCACAGGGGATGTACGTATCCTGATCGGTACTCATGCCGTCATAGAGGATACTGTCAATTTTTCTTCCCTCGGTTTTGTCGTTATCGACGAACAGCATCGTTTTGGGGTGGCACAACGTGCCCGCCTATGGAGTAAGAATATCCAGCCTCCCCATGTGCTTGTGATGACGGCTACTCCTATACCGAGGACTTTGGCTATGACTCTTTATGGTGATTTGGATGTTTCTGTCATTGATGAGTTACCTCCGGGACGGAAGCCGATTACTACTATTCATCAATTTGATAATCGTCGCGAAAGTCTTTATCGTTCCGTACATAAGCAGATAGCTGAAGGACGCCAGGTTTACATTGTCTATCCGCTTATAAAAGAAAGTGAAAAGATTGATTTGAAAAACCTTGAAGAAGGGTATTTGCAAATATGTGAAGAGTTTCCGGATTGCAAAGTCTGTAAAGTGCATGGAAAGATGAAACCGGCTGAAAAAGACGGGCAAATGCAGCTTTTTGTCTCGGGAGAGGCACAGATAATGGTGGCTACTACGGTGATCGAGGTAGGAGTAAACGTACCGAATGCCTCTGTGATGATTATAGAAAATGCCGAACGGTTCGGATTGTCGCAGTTACATCAGCTTCGGGGACGTGTCGGCCGTGGGGCGGAACAGTCTTACTGCATTTTGGTGACTAATTATAAGTTGACGGAGGAAACACGGAAGCGCCTTGAAATAATGGTGCGTACCAATGATGGTTTTGAGATAGCGGAAGCCGATTTGAAATTGCGTGGCCCCGGAGATTTGGAAGGCACTCAGCAGAGTGGCATTGCTTTTGATTTGAAAATAGCCGATATAGCACGGGATGGACAATTGCTGCAATATGTTCGTAATATTGCTCAAGACATTGTGGACGCTGATCCGGAAGCATGCCATCCTGAAAATGATATATTATGGCAACAGCTTAGGGCACTTCGCAAGACGAACGTTAACTGGGCTTCGATAAGTTGAAAAACGGTTAAACATGCAGCTTATTTGCAGAATATGTTGCAAAACATATATTCTTCATAGACCTCCTATTTATAGTACTTTAAAGCCTGTTTTTCTCGTTTTTCCTTTCGGAGGATACAAAAAAAAGTTAAGAGACTACCCAGTATTTCGAAGGAAAATACTATCTTTGGAAGAATTTTATAATAAATGTATCGTTTAACACTTTGATAACAGTCATATTATGATTGAAAAAACACTGGTGATCTTGAAGCCCTGCACCGTACAACGGGCGTTGGTAGGTGAGATTCTTCACCGTTTCGAACGTAAAGGTTTACGCTTAGCCGGGATGAAGATGATGCAGTTGACAGATGAAGTGTTGAGCGAACATTACGCCCATCTCAGTACAAAGCCGTTCTTTCAACGTGTAAAGGATTCTATGATGACAGCTCCTGTTGTCGTTTGTTGTTTTGAGGGTGTAGATGCAATTCAAGCAGTCCGTACGTTGGCAGGTCCTACTAACGGACGTCTGGCAGCACCGGGAACTATTCGGGGAGATTACAGCATGAGTTTTCAAGAAAACATTGTTCATGCTTCTGATTCACCGGAGACCGCGGCGGCCGAATTAAACAGATTTTTTAAACCGGAAGAAATATTCGACTATAAGCAGGCTGTATTCGACTACCTGTATGCAAATGACGAATATTAATTGAATTTGACGAAGCGAATGAATTTCAATTGTATTAAAACCGTAATGATTGCCGCGGCGGCTATGATCAGCCTGAATTCTTTCTCTCAGGATTTGATCGCCCGACAGGCACCGATCGATAAGAAATTAAAATCAGTAGACTCTCTCGCATTGCAACGGCAGATCCGTGCGGAGCAATCCGAATATCCTGCATTAAGTCTTTATCCTAACTGGAGTAATCAGTATGTACATGCATATGGTAAGGAAGTCATCATTCCGGAATCATATACAATTGATTTGACAGGCTTTCATATGCCGACTCCGAGCACACGCATCACTTCGCCTTTCGGTCCCCGTTGGAGAAGAATGCATAATGGATTGGATCTGAAAGTAAATATCGGTGATACGATTGTCGCTGCATTCGATGGAAAAGTACGTATTGTGAGATATGAACGTCGCGGGTATGGTAAGTATGTAGTCATTCGCCACGATAATGGATTGGAAACCATATACGGGCATTTGTCAAAACAGCTGGTAGAAGAAAATCAATTGGTAAAAGCTGGTGAGGTTATTGGTTTGGGCGGTAATACAGGACGTTCTACCGGTTCACATCTTCACTTTGAAACCCGCTTCTTGGGAATTGCTATCAATCCGGCTCTTATGTTCGATTTTCCTAAGCAGGATATTGTGGCAGATACTTATACATTTAAAAAGACAAAAGGTTATCAGCGTGCTGCCGGTTCGCATGACACTCAGTTGGCAAGTGACGGAACGATCCGGTATCATAAAGTAAAGAGCGGAGATACGCTTTCGCGCATTGCTAAGTTGCGTGGAGTTTCTATCAGTACGCTTTGTAAGCTGAACCGTATTACAACAAAGACCATTCTTCGTCCCGGACAGGTTTTGCGCTGTTCTTAACGAAATAGACCCTATTTAGATCACAAGTAGCCAGGTAGTTATACATTGCCTGGCTATTTTTTTCTTTTTTCTTCAATTATTGTTACCTTTGTGCTCTATTTGTAAGGATATGAAAGATACCAAGCAACAATTTGAGCATGTCATCGCTTTATGCCGTGACTTATTTTCCAAGAAACTGCATGATTACGGTCCTGCATGGCGTATTCTGCGTCCGGCTTCCGTGACTGATCAGATTTTTATTAAAGCCAACCGTATTCGCAGTATCGAGACCAAAGGTGTGACACTGATAGACGAAGGTATTCGTTCGGAATTTATTGCAATTGTCAATTATGGTATTGTCGGACTTATACAGTTGGAACTCGGTTATGCCGATGTTGCCGATATCAGTAATGAAGAAGCAATGGCCTTTTATGATAAATATGCTAAAGAAGCATTGGAACTGATGCTTGCCAAAAATCATGATTACGACGAGGCGTGGCGTTGCATGCGTGTCAGTTCTTATACCGACCTGATTCTGATGAAGATTTACCGTACTAAACAGATTGAGAGTTTGGCAGGACATACATTGGTTTCGGAAGGTATCGATGCAAATTATATGGATATGATTAATTATTCCGTTTTTGGTTTGATTAAGATTGAATTTGAAGGTTAGGAATTTACATATTATTCAAAAGACGTGGGTCAATGCCTGCCGCTTTTTGTTGGCAGTGGCATTTATATTCTCAGGATTTGTGAAGGCGGTTGATCCTTTAGGGTTCCAGTATAAAATACAAGATTATCTGGAAGCTTTCGGTATGCTGTCTTGGTTTCCCTCTTTTTTTCCTTTGTTGGCAGCGGTTATCTTATCAGCCATAGAGTTCTCCATCGGGGTCTGTTTGTTTTTCGGGATTCGAAAAAAGACGACTACTCTGTTGGCTTTCCTACTGATGATATTCATGACTCCGCTTACCCTTTATCTGGCATTGAAGAACCCGGTTTCCGACTGTGGTTGTTTTGGTGATGCATGGGTGCTGACGAATTGGGAAACTTTTGGGAAGAATATTGTGTTGTTTATTGCAGCCTATTCTACTTTTCGGTGGAAAAAGGAGATTATACGTTTCATCTCGGCTAAGACGGAATGGTTAGTTTCGTTATATACCATATTGTTTGTGTTTGCACTTTCGTTTTATTGCCTGGCTCATTTACCTGTTTTGGATTTTCGTCCTTATAAGATAGGTAAGAATATTCTTCAGGGGATGGAAATACCGGACGGGGCAAAGCCGAATGTGTATGAAACGACTTTTCTTATGGAGAAGGATGGTGAGAAAAAAGAGTTTACACTCGAGAATTATCCGGATAGTACCTGGACATTTGTGGATACACGTACTGTTTTGAAAGAGAAAGGGTACGAACCGCCCATCCATGACTTTTCACTGGTGGAACAGAGTACCGGTGAGGATATAACGGATAAGGTTCTGACAGATATAAATTATACTTTTCTGTTGGTGGCACATCGGATAGAGGAAGCGGATGATAGCAATATCGATCTCATAAATGAAATATATGACTATTCGGTGGAAAACGGTTATGGTTTTTATTGTCTGACCTCTTCTCCGAGCGAAGAGATAGAACTTTGGCGTGACAAGACCGGGGCTGAGTATCCGTTCTGCCTTGTAGACGACATTACGCTGAAGACTATGATACGTTCCAATCCGGGATTGATGTTGATAAGGAACGGTGTGATTCTAAATAAATGGAATGATGCGGATTTGCCGGATGAATATGCCTTGACCGGTAAACTCGAGACTCTTGAGCTGGGAAAACTGAAGAAAGTGACTGATAGTTATACCATTGGTTATGTCTTTTTATGGTTTGCTATTCCTTTGTTGTTCGTATTGGGTATGGATATTCTGGTAGTGAAACGGCGGGAAAAGAAAAGTGAAGCTCTTCGGAGGCGAAATGCTGAACTGCTAAAAGCTGTGAAGCTTTCTACACAGGAAGAGACGCCAAGCGATGAAGGTAGTGATGGCAGTGAGACGAAAAGCGATAGCGATAAATCTTCATAGCGTATGAAACTCTAAATCACTATAATGCAAATCGGAAATAAGGTAGTTTAAGTGGTAATTCATCAATCGTGTAGCCTAATAAGTATATCGTGTAATTTAAATCGTTAAATCGTAAATCGTTAAATCGTAAATATATTAACCCTTTTAATAATAAAAACAAAATGAGAAAGAACATTGTAGCAGGAAATTGGAAAATGAACAAAACCCTTCAGGAGGGTATTGCTCTTGCAAAAGAATTGAATGAAGCATTGGCTGCTGATAAGCCTAATTGTGATGTAGTAATTTGTACTCCGTTTATTCATCTGGCTTCTGTTACTCCTATCGTTGATGCTGCGGTTATCGGTGTAGGTGCAGAAAACTGTGCAGATAAAGTGGAAGGTGCTTATACAGGTGAAGTTTCAGCCGCTATGGTTGCTTCTACAGGTGCAAAATATGTAATCTTAGGTCACTCTGAGCGTCGTGCTTATTATGGTGAAACTGTTGAAATCTTGAAAGAGAAAGTTAAATTGGCCTTGGCTAATGGTCTGACTCCGATTTTCTGTATCGGTGAAGTGTTGGAAGAACGTGAAGCAAACAAGCAAAACGAAGTGGTTGCCGCTCAATTAGCTTCTGTATTCGAATTGTCTGCCGAAGATTTCGCAAAGATTATTCTGGCTTACGAACCGGTTTGGGCTATTGGTACAGGTAAGACTGCTACTCCTGCTCAAGCACAGGAAATTCACGCTTTCATCCGTTCGGTGGTTGCTGAGAAATATGGCAAAGAAATTGCTGATAACACTTCTATTCTTTATGGTGGTAGCTGCAAGCCTTCCAATGCTAAAGAATTGTTCTCAAACCCGGATGTTGACGGTGGTTTGATCGGTGGCGCTGCTTTGAAGGTTGCTGACTTCAAAGGTATCATCGATGCTTTTAAATAATTAGCAGACTATGAGTTACAGGCTGCGGGGATACTCCGATGTAGGGATGTTTCATGGCTTGTAACTCGTAGTTTATAATTATTGTAGTCTTTATCATTTGTGGTTTATAACTGTGTTGCAGTTTACGAACCGCCCAAAACTACTTTTATGAGAAAACTCAGTTTACTTTTGTTGTTATTTGCTTTTACAGGTATAGTTCGGGCTCAGAATATAGTAAAGAGTTTAGAGCGATATGTGCCCGGGCAGGGTAAGGTAACCATTCATCAGGATCCACGGATAGAAGCGTTGTTGGGGACGGAATATGTTGCTACCGGAGAACAGACGATTTTGAAGTCTCCCGGTTATCGTGTACAGGTGTATGCCGGTAATAATTCGCGTACAGCCCGTAATGAAGCGACTAATATGGCTTCAAAAGTGAAAGAATATTTTCCGGATTTGAAAACATATGCCTTTTTTACTTCTCCCCGTTGGCTTTGTCGTGTGGGAGATTTCCGTAGTATCGAAGAAGCGGATGCTATGATGCGGAAGTTAAGAGCGACCGGTGTATTCAAGGAAGTTTCTATTGTAAAAGATCAAATAAATATCCCCTTATAATTTCGTATGTTAGAAAAAGAAGAAATCGTCTCTCCGGCATTGGAGGATTTGAAAAGTCATTATCGTAGTATTATTACTTTGTTGGGCGAAGATGCTGAAAGAGAAGGTCTGCTGAAAACTCCGGAACGTGTAGCCAAAGCAATGTTGAGTCTGACTAAAGGCTATCACATGGATCCTCATGAAGTATTGCGTTCGGCTAAGTTTAAGGAGGAATATAGCCAGATGGTGATTGTGAAAGATATTGATTTCTTCTCTCTTTGTGAGCATCACATGTTGCCCTTCTACGGGAAGGCGCATGTAGCATATATCCCTAACGGCTATATCACAGGTTTGAGCAAGATCGCTCGCGTAGTCGATATTTTTTCTCATCGCCTGCAAGTACAGGAACGCATGACACTGCAAATCAAGGAGTGTATTCAGGAAACTCTCAACCCGTTAGGAGTAATGGTAGTGGTAGAGGCAAAGCATATGTGCATGCAGATGCGTGGGGTGGAAAAGCAGAACTCGATAACTACTACTTCTGATTTTACCGGAGCTTTCAATCAAGCTAAAACCCGGGAGGAATTTATGAATCTGATCAATCGGTGAGTTTAGCGAGTAGTGATAAGTGATTGGCGCTTATCACTAACGAAGCACCACCCTGTCTCCCAGTCTTTTGGCCATTAAGCTTTCTATTTGTTTCATCTCTTTATAGCGTTGCATAAGGGCGGCGCATTTCTCATCATCGGCTTCATTGGCAGGATCTTGCAGGGCATACATGATATGTTTTAACTCTGCAGCTACAATGGCATTCTTAAAGTTGATCATCAGTAGGGGAACTAATTCGAAAAGACGTTCCTCGTCTGTGGTTATTTTCTGTGTTTTTGAGTGGAACTTGCTCAGTTGATACCGGTCACTGGCCAATTCCGTGGCAATGGAACTGAGTTCCGGATCGGAATGAGCTATGAAGTAACGTTCGGCAATGAAGCCCGAATCATGGACATGGGTCATTGCTTCGGTAAGAATACGGCGGTGCATCGGATTATGGAAGGCAAGATCGTCTTCTTTCAAGTCATTGACTACATATTCGATGACGCTAACCGGAATTTCTTTTCCTTCTTCATCTTCCATGTTACACATGATCTTCTCTCCATAACGTATTATTGCCTGGATAACCAAACGTTCATATCGATAAAATTCTTGCCCCTCTTTTCCTTCCTGCGGGATATAGGACCGGTAAGGATCTTCCACATCATCTGGAAGAAACGGCGGCGGGAAATCTCCGCCCGATACATCAGCCGGCATTCCGGAAGGCGCATTGTTGGGGTTATTAAGGGTTGGCTTGTTTTCTTTTTCCGCCTGTATTTCCCTTCGTTTGGCAACTTCCGAAACGAGTAGTTTGTCTTCCACGCGCAATAGTTGTCCGCACTCTTTGATATATACGTCGCGTACAATGGCTTCCGGGATTACCGAGATGCTTTGCACGATGTTGTTTATCAGTTCTGCCCGTTTGATGGGATCTTTACCGGCGTCTTCCAGCAATAGATTGGTTTTAAAGCGGATAAAGTCCGTTTCATGTTCTTTGATGAACTGTTGAAACTCGGTGGCATTGTGTTTACGGGCAAAAGAATCCGGGTCGTCGCCGTCGGGCAGAAGGCAGACTTTAATGTTCATTCCTTCTTCCAGCAGCATGTCAATACCACGGATGGAGGCTTTGATGCCGGCCATGTCACCGTCGTAGAGTACAGTAATGTTATTGGTAAAACGGTGGATAAGGCGTATCTGGCCGGGAGTCAGAGAAGTTCCGGACGAAGCGACCACATTCTCCACACCTGATTGATGCATGGAGATAACGTCTGTATAACCTTCTACAAGGAAACATCGGTCTTGCTTTACAATTGCTTGTTTGGCAAAGTAAATCCCGTATAGTTCGTTGCTTTTATGGTAAATTTCCGATTCGGGAGAGTTTACGTATTTGGCCAGTTTTTTGTTTTCTGTGCTGAGCACACGTCCACCGAATGCTACAACTTTACCCGAAAGTGTATGTACAGGAAACATGACACGTCCCCAAAAGCGGTCGCGCAGACGGCCGTCGTCTGTTTCGTAACAAAGCCCGGTTTTAACGAGATATTCCTTTTTGAATCCTTTACGGATAGCCTCTTGGGCCAGTGCATCGTGGCTTTCCGTACTGAAACCCAATTGGAATTTTTCAATAATATCGTCCCGGAAACCCCGTTGACGGAAATAAGCCATACCGATACTTCTACCGTCTACGTGATTCTTTAGTATATTTTGAAAGTAGTCACGGGCAAAGTTGTTGACAATGAACATACTTTCACGCGTACTTTGCGCTTGTTTCTCTTCATTGGTCAACTCCCGTTCCTTGATTTCGATGTTATACTTTTTAGCCAGATATTTTAGTGCTTCGTAGTACGACATCTGCTCGTGTTCCATAACGAAGTGTACGGCATTTCCTCCTTTCCCGCAGCTAAAGCATTTACATAGCCCTTTCGAGGGGGAAACGCTGAAAGAAGGGGTTTTTTCATTATGGAACGGGCACAAGCCCACATAGTTCACCCCGCGTTTGCGTAGTGTGACGAATTCGGATACTACGTCTACAATTTGTGCAGCATCGAGTATACGGTCTATGGTTGCTTGATCTATCATGGATTCTCCTTTGTTTTTTGCGAACACAAAGGTACAAGATATTTCCGGGATAATCAAGTTAATTAATATTCATACCAGATAAGGAGGGGTTTCCTTAGCTTAAAAATAACTTATGGTTTCCATATCATTTTGTGAGTCTCCAATTGTCCGTCTTCATAGGTTGTGATAACAATATTCATTCCTTCGGTTGGTGAGAATAGGGGGGTACCGGATAGCGGTAGATAGATGCGTGAGATAATCTTTTTATCTGTTTGCTCATTTATAATGCCAGAACCTCCATACATATATTCTGCTATTGGTGAATCAAGATAGCCATCCTTTGTTGTAATGGCTTTTATGGTTACGCTGTGGCTATTACCGGTAATCTCCTCTGTGTAAAGGGGGGATTGTTTGGTAGGAATAGTACCGTCTAATGTGTAGTGGATTTCTGCATCTGCTGTTTCGCAAAACATTGTGATACGCATATATCTTCCTCCATCTGTGCTTGTAGCTACCTCAATAATAGGAGCTGGAAGGGTTTCCGTTGGGAGATTTTCATTGTAATTAGTCGTGACCATTTTTTCTTGAGAATGCCCTTGCATACAGGTAGCCAATAATAGACAACAGTAAATCGTTAGAGAAGTAATATGTTTCATACGCTTGTAAAATATAAGGTGTAGTACAAATGTATGAATATTTTTGATACTATGTTCTTTTTTTACATAAAAAACTCTGGTATCCAATATAAATGACACCAGAGTTGGTCGTTTAAAATTAGATATATTATTTAATCTTTTCCCGTATCTTCGTCAGATATTTCTTCATTCCTTCGGCATCCTTATTCTCTATAATCTCCAGAAGATTCTTCAATTCCGTCCGGATATTGGCTACTTGTGCCGGGGTACGAGGGTTGAAAAGAATTTCCTGCAAGAGATAATCGTCTTCGCTCAGAAGTCCTTTAGCAATGGCCATATGCTTCTTGAAAGTCGTTCCCGGAGCTTCTTGATGCTTCATGACGGCAGCAAATACAAAGGTGGAAACGAAAGGGATGGAGAGTGAATAAGCTACTGTTTCATCATGTTCGTCGAAAGTATATTCGAATATGTTCAACCGGAGACTGTTGTACAAATCCTTGAAGAATACTTTCCCCAAATGATCACTTTCGCTAATGATAATGGCACTCTCACTGCTCAAGTTGCTGAGACTGGCAAAAGTGGGACCGAACATCGGATGGGTGGAGACATAACGGAAGCCGCTCTCTTCATAAAATTTCTTCAGTCCGGTTTTTACGGAAGCAATGTCGCTTAGGATACAGTCTTTAGGCAATACAGGCAGAACTTTGCGGAAAGCGTCCAGCGTATATTTCACTGTAGCTGCATTGATGACTAATTCCGGTTCAAACTCTTTGATTTCTTCCAGAGTTGTGAAACGATACGTGTTGTAGACAAAACGCAACTGATGCGGGTTGACGTCGAACACGGCCGTCTCGTGCTGAAAACTCAGTATGTCAGTAAAAAAAGAGCCCATTTTTCCGGCTCCGAGAATTAAGATTCGCATACGATATGATTGGTTTAAAAAGGCTTTGCTTTCTCTTGACAGTAAAAGAAGCGGAGCCAAAGATGTAGGAACAATTATCGTTTCACAGCTGTGAAACGGTTTTCTCACAGTTGAGAGATACTCGTCTCACAAATGAGAGAAGAGCGTCGCACGAATGTGAAACGCTACATACTCATTATGGTTTTTATCTTTTTCTAACTGTGACGGGTTCTTTTTCTCGTAATGAACTGTCTATTTATTAATAATCTCCATTTGCTGACGAACCGATTCTTCGTGTATCGCTTCGAAGATGGTTTTCATGAATTCGGCTCCCATTCCGCATTGCTCGCCTTGTGCACCGCGTTTTTCCAGAATTTCGTTATAACGTCCTCTTTGGAGTACGGTGATGCCATGCTCTTTTTTGTATGTGCCTATTTCGCGTGCCACGCGCATACGTTTTGCCAGTTCTTGGATGATGTTATCATCACATTCGTCAATCTGCTTGCGTAGCTGGCTCAGGTTTTCAGTAGTTTGTGTTTCCTTACGGATGACGAGCAGGTTCAGGATGTAGTCCAATACATCCGGAGTGACTTGCTGGGCAGCGTCGCTCCATGCGCAATCCGGATTACAATGGCTTTCTACGATCAGACCATCGAAGTTAAGGTCCATCGCCTGTTGGCAAAGCGGTGCTACCAGTTCGCGTTTTCCACCGATGTGGCTCGGGTCGCAGAAGATAGGCAGTTCCGGTAGACGACGGCGCAACTCGATGGGGATGTGCCATTGCGGAAGATTACGGTATAGCTTTTTATCGTAGCTGCTGAAACCGCGATGAATGGCTCCCAAGCGTTTCAAACCTGCGTTGTTGATACGTTCCAGTGCACCGATCCATAGTTCGAGGTCGGGATTTACCGGGTTCTTTACCAACACGGGGATATCTACTCCTTTCAGCGCATCGGCAATTTCCTGTACGGCAAAGGGGTTGGCGGTGGTGCGTGCACCTACCCATAGGATGTCGATACCGGCTTTCAGACATTCGTATACATGTTTTGCAGTAGCTACTTCGGTAGAAACATACATACCGGTTTCTTTTTTCACCTCTTTCAGCCAGCTCAGTCCTTCTACACCGATGCCTTCGAAACCGCCCGGTTTGGTACGTGGTTTCCAAATTCCGGCACGGAATATTTTCATTCCTTTAGAGGCCAGCTCTTTGGCGGTAGTCATTACTTGTTCTTCTGTTTCTGCACTGCATGGACCGGCGATAACGATCGGTCTTTTGGCTTCAACGCCCGGCAATAAAATTGATTCGAGTTCCATAATTTAATAATTTGCTTATAGGTCAATGCGCCGATGTGGTGATTGACTGGAGCTTTTGTTTATTTGTTATTTGTTTTTGTTATTCTCATTCTCTGAACGGATGCGTCGGCATTAAACTGCTTTTCTTATTCTTTCCAATGCTTCTGCAAGTTTGGCGTCTTTGCAACAAAGGGAGATACGGATGTATCTTGCACCATTGCTTCCGAAAATGAATCCCGGAGTGATAAAGACGCGTGCTTCATGTAGAATCCTCTCGGTCAGTTCTTCGACATGGGTGTATGTATCGGGGATTTTTCCCCACAGGAACATGCCTACTTGGTTTTCATCATAACTACATCCTAACGTTTTCATGATCTCTCCGGCCAGATGACGGCGGTTGCGGTAGTTACGATTGTTACTTTCGTACCATTCGGCATCCGCTTCCAAAGCTTTGGCGGCTGCCAGTTGCATGGCACGGAACATACCACTGTCGATGTTGCTTTTCACTTTCAGTATCCATTGTACGAATTGTGCATTGGATGCCAGCATACCGATGCGCCATCCCGGCATATTGTGGCTTTTACTCATGGAGTTGAATTCAATGCAGCACTCTTTCGCTCCCGGTACGCTGAGAATGCTCAACGGATGGTTGTTCAAAATGAAGCTGTAAGGGTTATCGTTCACGATGATAATGTTTTTGCGACGGGCAAAGTCCACCAGGCGTTCATACATTTCTATGGTAGCGTTTGCTCCCGTGGGCATATTCGGATAGTTGGTCCACATCAGTTTCACCCGGCTCATATCCGTTTTTTCCAGTTCATCGAAATCGGGCATCCATCCTGCGTCTTCTTTCAGATTGTAGTTCACGATCTCTGCCCCTAATATTTTGCTCAATGAAGTATAGGTAGGATATCCCGGATTGGGAACCAGTACCTGCTCTCCCGGATTGACGAAAGCCAGTGTTACATGCAGGATTCCTTCTTTCGAACCTATCAACGGCTGTATCTCTGTTGCCGGATTCAGTTCCACATTGTACCATTTCTGATACCAGGCGGCAAAACTTTTACGTAATTCCGGGATGCCGACATAAGGTTGATAGCCGTGTCCGTCCGGATTTTGTGCTTCGTTGCACAATGTCTGCACGGTTTCTTCGGACGGTGGCATGTCGGGACTGCCGATACCCAAACTGATAACGTCTTTACCTTCCGCATTCATTTGCGCTACTTCTTTCAGTTTTTTCGAGAAATAGTATTCGCTTACGCCAGCCAGCCGGTCGGCAGGAGCTACATTATATGTTTGATTTTCCTTCTGCATATTCGCCTAATATTTTAAGTTCTTTCGTTAATGGAGTAATTGCGGTAATTGCCTGTTTATATCTCAAATAGTCGTTGAATGACACGTCTACATAAAATTGATATTCCCATTCCCGGCCGATGATGGGAAGTGACTGTATCTTGGTCAGATTGATGTTGTAGAAAGACAGGATGGAGAGCACTTGAGACAGGCTGCCTTCCGTGTGGGGTAAGGTGAATACCATACTCGCTTTGTTTATATCTGATGACTGACAACGGCGAAGTTCGTCCACTTGCCAGGGATCGGCTACCACGAGGAAACGGGTGAAGTTGTGTTTATTGGTCTCGATGCCTTCTTGTAGAATTTTCATGCCATAGCGTTCGGCGGCTACTTTAGAACAGATAGCGGCGTGTCCTTTCAGGTCTCCGGTTTTTATCATTTCGGCACTTAGGGCGGTGTCTTCGCCTTCCACCACTTTGATGTCGGGATGCTGTTGCAGGAATTCGCGGCATTGCATTAATGCGATGGGGTGGGAGTTGACTTCTGTGATATCGTCCCAGTCCTCTTCGGGCAGGCAGACAAAACTGTGTGATATGCGTAGTTTATATTCTCCCATAATCTGCGTACCGCTTTGACGCAGCAGTTCGTTGTTATGCAGCAGGCTCCCCGCGATGGTATTCTCGATGGCCAGCATACCGATGACCAGGCTGTCTTTGTGAATCGCTTGAAACACATCCTCGAAAGTGGCGCAACAGATTAATTCTATTTCTTCCCCTTCGAAATACTTGTGTGCGGCGATATCATGATAAGAGCCGAGCGTTCCTTGAATTGCTATCTTCTTCATTTCTTTCAGTGTATGATATAAAAAAATCCCGCATCCATTATGGAGCGGGATTTATATGATTACTTTCTTCATTCAGTCCTTAAGCATCACTGTCACTTGATACATACAAACTCCCGCTCTACTTTCTGGCTAAAGTAAAAGTAAAAAAAGAAGTAATATGTAAAGCTAAATGCGTTCATACTAACAGTTGTTTCTGTTTTAATTCGGGGACAAATGTAATACTTTTCTTTTAAACACAAGCAAAAAGAGAGTTTTTTTTGCATTTTCCTAAGAATATGTTTGTTTTTTGCCTTGCCGCCGCAGTGATATGGCTATTTGTCAAAGCTTCCTCTCTTTTTTATTTAATGTTCTCGCCACTTGTCGTAGCTTTCCGAATGGAGGTACGAGGCATCAGAATATGCCGGGCATCGTTTCTTGTTTGGGAGCCAGATTATTGAATTGGCCGTTTACGTTTTCTCCCTCCTTAGGATTGATTTCGAGAGCTTTTTTCATATCTTCGATGGAACCGTCCTTGTCACCGTTCAGCAGTTTGGCACGACCACGTTCGTGATAGGCTTTTCCGAAGTTGGGATTTAATTCGATTGCTTCGTCGAAAAGACTGATAGCCTCTGTCAGTTTCTTCTGTGTGATAAAGAGTTGTCCGAGATAGAGGTAAGCCTGTTCGTTGAATGGATTTACCTCCGTGACTTTCAGATAATCGGTCTCTGCTTCTTCGGGCTTTCCTTCGGCTTCCTGTAGTTTTCCATGTAGCAGGATGGCAGCCTCGTCGTCCGGGTTTTGGGCAAGAACCGCTTCGATGTCTTCGGCGGCTTCTTTGAGTTGGTTCATTTTTACCAAGGCTTCGGCGCGTAACAGGTGCGCTTCTATGAAATCATCTTTCAAAACGATTGCTTTAGTCAGGTGCCCGATAGCCATGAGGTCATCATTCATTCCTTGTGTAGCCTTACCGAGCAGGTAGTGTGCCATGGCGTTACCTTCTTCTATTTCGATAGCTTTTTGGGCGGCAGTCTCCATGCTTTTATAGTCTTCCTGCATGTAGCATACATTGGCCAGAGCAAGATAGGTGCTGGTCAGTGTAGGCTCCAGTTCCACCATGCGGTTCAGTATTTCGCGGGCTTTGTCCAGTTCGGTTAGTTGCACGTAGAGTTGGCTAAGATAACTTAGTGTTTCAAAATCCTCTTCTATGGCGAGGGCTTCGGTAAAACATTTTATGGCATAATCCGGTCTGCCCATACGTTGGGCGCGCAATCCATCGTATTTGAATATCTCAAAGTTCTTTTTGGCAGTTTTCTGTTTCTCGTTTTCCGGGTCTTCGGATTTACCCGAAAAGAATGATTTGAAGAAGTTCGGCATATGTATATGTGTTTATAAGATTATTGATTGCAAATGTAGTAATTCTTGTTTGATTTACCGCATCGAATAGCGTGGAGTTTCGTGTGAGGGGATATTCTCGTGTGTGTCGTCAGCCGATGCTCAGTATACCGTCTTTTATTTTTATCTCCCCTTCTTCGAGCAGATATTGAATGGCATGTGACAGTAGGTCCCGGTCTGCTTCTGTTTTTTCAGCAACTTCGGCAGGGGTGAGAACTTGTTCTTGGAGTATGGTTAATAGTTCTTTTTTCAGCTTTTCGAAAGTATCGGTGGGTAATTCATGGGCTGCATGTCCACTGAGACATACATCGCATTGTCCGCAATTGTTCTCATTCTTTTCACCGAAATATCGAAGAAGCATGCGGCTGCGGCAAGCGGTTTCGGAGGTGACGTAATCTACCATTGCACGGATACGTGCTTCATAACGCTCTTTGCGTTCTTCGTATACGGCGGGGGAGATGTGCAGATGGTTGAGTTCGACACGCTCACGCGTATATATAATATAAGGTGTCTTTTTGCGTGGAATGTAATCAATGATGCGGCGTTTGGACAATGACATTAAAACGTTATAGATTTGTTGGCGTGTCAATCCTGTACGCAAGCTAAGGGCTGTTTCGCTGATATAGGCATAATCGGTGAAGAGGCCGGTATAAGAACGGAGAATGGTTTGCACCAATGCTTCCGTTTCATTTCCCATTTCGCGCAATTTATATAATTCGTCACGGCGGATGGTAAAGATAATGCGTGAAGCATTGTCCTGTTCATCGGTGTATTCTATGTATCCGGCTTGGGTAAGTATTTTCAGTGCACTGTCTGCCGGTACGGGGAAATGTTTGAATTTGCGGCAAAACTCCTCCAGATTAAACTCTTTTGTACAGCCCAATCCATCTCCCATTGCCATCTGATAGTAGTATTGGAGATGTTCGTATACCTTTTTTATGTAATCTTTGTCGGGAAAGGTGTCCGGGATGCGTTTGTGCAGAGTTACTTTGTCCGATTTTGAATACAGGATTACGGCATACGCTTTTTCACCATCACGTCCGGCGCGTCCGGCTTCTTGAAAGTAAGCTTCGGGAGAATCTGGAAGGTCGAGGTGAATCACCAGACGCACATCGGGTTTATCGATCCCCATCCCGAAGGCATTTGTTGCCACCATGACCCGGCATTCGCCATCCTGCCAACGTTTCTGACGGATATCTTTAACGGCATTATCCAGACCGGCATGGTAGAAGTCCGCAGTAATGCCTTCATGGGTTAACAGTTCGGTCGTCTCTTTCGTACGCCGGCGACTACGGACATAAATAATGGCGCTACCCGGCATTCTGCGGAGAATATGCAATAATTCGGCGGTTTTGTTATCTGTCTTTCGTACGATGTAGGCAAGGTTTTTCCGTTCGAAACTCATGCGGAATACATTCTTTTCTCTGAATTTCAATCGGCTTTGAATATCTTGCACTACATCGGGAGTGGCTGTGGCTGTCAAGGCCAGCAAGGGAACACTCGGCAATAATTCGCGTATATCGGCAATCTTGAGATAAGCGGGGCGGAAGTCATATCCCCATTGAGAGATACAATGGCTTTCATCGACAGTAATCATGTTGACTTTCATGGCACGGAGTTTCTGCTTGAAGATATCCGTATCCAACCGCTCAGGAGAGATATAGAGGAATTTATAGTTACCGAAAATACAATTCTCGAGTGCAATGAGTATCTCCTGCCGGGTCATGCCCGAATAAATGGCTACGGCTTTAATTCCTCGTTGCCGGAGGTTCTGCACCTGATCTTTCATCAGGGCGATAAGTGGAGTTATAACAATACACAGACCGTCTTTGGCAAGGGCCGGAACTTGAAAAGTAATGGATTTCCCGCCACCCGTAGGCATGAGGCCCAATGTATCCCGTCCTTCACCGATACTTTTTATGATCTCCTCCTGTATGCCACGGAAAGAGTCATATCCCCAGTACTGTTTGAGTATTTCGTGGTAAAACATTTATTTAGTTGAAAGTTGAGAGTTGAGAGTTGGCTGCGCGATCGTCTTAGTTAAGAGCCTTTTTTTAGTTGAAAGTTTGCTGCGTAATCACGCTGAATAGTAATTTTCAACTTTCAACTCTCAACTTTCAACTGAAAAAGGGCTTTTAACTGAATAAGGTTATTCAATGGGTTTTATATCTTCAATCTGCAATTGCACTTCACCTCGTTTATGAGTATTCTCTTCGATGGTGTAGCAGATGTCAAACGAACGTTTGGTTTTGATATAACGTACGTGTGAACTCTGTCCGAAAGCAATACCGTTCATTACATTGTTCGATTTGTTGTCTACCAGTTCGAGCTTGATGTGTTCCTGATCGCGACCTACCACTTTACTTGTACCATAGTCGTAGACGTGATGTGTGCAGAATATGGGTTTTTGATTATCGGGACCGAATGGGTTGAACTTCTTCAGATCATTAAAGAATTTCGAAGTGATGTCCCGAAAGTCTATCTCTGCATCGATATCTATGACAGCGCTGGTCTGTTCCGGAAGGATGTGTTTTGAAACGAACTCTTCAAAGCGCTGGGTAAATGCCTGTACGTTTTCTACCTTCATGGATAGTCCGGCGGCATAGGTGTGTCCTCCGAAGTTTTCCAATAAATCCCGGCAGTGTTCTATTGCCTTGTATACATCAAAACCGGAAACGGAACGGGCAGAACCGGTGGCCATATCATCGGTTCGGGTTAATACTACGGCGGGGCGATAGTATATTTCCGTCAGTCGCGAAGCTACAATGCCGATGACTCCCTTGTGCCATTCTTCGTTGTAAAGAACGATGGAGCGGCGGTCGGCCAGACCTTCGAGGTTAGCTACGATCTGGTTGGCTTCTTCCGTCATGCTTTTATCCAGGTCTTTGCGGGTTTCATTGTATTGGTTTATCTGGTTGGCTTTTTCCAAAGCCATTGAGAAATCCTTTTCCGTCAACAAGTCTACTGCTTCTTTCCCGTTTTGGATACGGCCGGATGCATTGATACGCGGTCCGATTTTGAATACGATATCACTGACAGTAATGTCCTTCTCTGCCAAACCACATACATCGATGATGGCTTTCATTCCTACACTGGGGTTGCTGTTGAGCTGTTTCAGACCGTGATGTGCCAAGATACGGTTTTCTCCCATAATCGGCACGATGTCCGAAGCGATACTGACCGCTACGAGATCAAGCAATGGGATGAGATGATGAAATTCGATACCGTTGCTGATAGCAAATGCCTGCATAAATTTGAAACCTACCCCGCATCCCGATAAGTGTTCGTACGGATAGGTATTATCCAACCGTTTTGCATTGAGAATGGCTACGGCGGGTGGCAATACATCATCGGGTACGTGATGATCGCAGATAATGAAATCAATACCTCTTTCGCGGGCATATGCAATTTCATCAACGGCTTTGATGCCGCAGTCGAGTACGATTATCAAGCCGACACCGGTGTCGGCGGCATAATCCACTCCTTGGCGCGAAATCCCGTAACCTTCGTTGTAACGGTCGGGGATGTAATAGTCTAAGTTTGAATAAAACTGTTGGATAAACTTATAAACCAGTGCCACGGCTGTGGTACCGTCTACGTCATAATCTCCATAAATCAGAATGCGCTCTTTCTTTCCCATCGCCCTGTTCAGACGTTCCACTGCGATATCCATATCCTTCATTAAGAACGGATCGTGCAGGTCGGGTAGTTGCGGACGGAAGAATTTCCGGGCTTCATGTACCCGCGTAATCCCCCGCTGCACCAAAAGTCGTCCTAAGATAGGGCTAATCCCTAACTCTTGGGCCAATGTCTGGCTTATCTCTACCTGTTCTGATGTGATGGGTTGATAATTCCATTTGTGATTCATTTTATATATTGTTTTTTCTTTTTCTTATCTCAAGGGTGCCGGAGAAGCACTTTTCTCCAACAAGCTGTAAAAGTACGAAAAAAACAGGAAGCACAGATAGAATGTAGCGAAAATATTTCATGGGATGATATTTTCGCTTTGCAGAAACTTTGTCCGGTTGGACGTTTTGAGGTAGCGGAAGATTCTATGCTTTTTTCTTTCTTACATCTCTTCCTTCGTATTCGCAGATGGCATTTATCCACTCTTCCGGCAGTGGTTTGGATTCGTGCTTATCCAGATCAAACGCTACCATGACGGAGGTACAGATGCATTTTACTTCTTCGGTTTCCACATCGATTACCCGTTGGATGAGGTGGAAACTTTTAGTGCCGATTTCCGATACGGCCGTTTGTACGGCAATCCGGTCCGATGCAAAAATCTGAGTGAGGAAGTTTGCTTCGATGTGAACTACTACAATACCATCTTTTTCCCAATCTACTCCTGGGCAGACAGAAGCGAAATATTCTGTTTTTCCAAGATCGTAAAATGAAAAGTAAACCGTGTTGTTGACATGACCGAATTTGTCTACATCATTGAAGCGTAGTTGTATAGGCAGGGTGTGGCGAAATTTAATTTCTTCCATTGTTTTCTCTTAAACTTTGTTATTACCATGCAAAAGTAGTATTTTTGCGCGTTATTCTCATCAGATATGAATCAAGAAATGATAGAAGATATTAAAAAAGCTTGCCAGGTAATGCAGGAGGGGGGAGTCATCCTTTATCCTACAGATACCGTTTGGGGATTGGGGTGCGACGCTACCAATCCGGATGCTGTGCGTAGGGTATATGAGATTAAGCAGCGTGCTGACAGCAAGGCGATGCTGGTATTGGTCGATTCGCCCGTAAAAGTAGATTTCTACGTACAGGATGTTCCTGATGTTGCATGGGATTTGATCGAGGTTGCTGATAAGCCGTTGACTATCATCTATTCCGGTGCACGTAACTTGGCTCCCAATCTGCTTGCTGAAGATGGCAGTGTAGGTATCCGTGTGACCGGTGAAGATTTTTCACGTCGCCTTTGTCAGCAATTTCGCAAAGCCATTGTTTCAACCTCGGCAAATATAAGCGGGCAACCGGGTGCAGCTAATTTCAGCGAGATAAGTGATGAGGTTAAATCACAAGTAGATTATGTTGTCGGTTTTCGTCAGGATGACATGAGCCGTCCGAAGCCGTCGAGTATTATTAAACTCGAAAAAGGTGGGGTAATAAAGATAATACGTGAATAGATGAAGCAGTTGATGGATTATATAGTGGCGGCGTTGGTGTTGCTGCTGTGTTGGCCATTACTGCTCTATATTGCTATTCGTATCCGCATGCAGGGAACGGGTAGTGTTTTTTACCAACAGGAGCGGTTGGGAAAGGGAGGTATTCCTTTTCGGATGGTGAAGTTTCGTACGATGGTGGCGGATGCCGAAGACGGCACTCCTTTGCTCGCTGTCTCCGATGATTGTCGTGTGACACCTTTCGGACGTACGTTGCGTAAACATCATCTGGATGAATTGCCACAATTTTGGAATGTGCTGAAAGGAGATATGTCCATTGTAGGCCCCCGCCCCGAACGTGCTTATTTCGTACAGCAGATTCTAAAGAAAGAACCCCGTTATAAACAGGTGTTCCGTTTGAAACCGGGAATTACTTCTTTGGGAATGGTGAAATTCGGTTATGCTAACACGACAGAGAAAATGGTTGAACGTGCCCGTTACGACCTTTATTATTTAGAACATTATAGCTTTTGGCTCGATATCAAAATTCTGCTGGCAACGGTCCGGGAGGTTTGGATCGGCAAAGGCATTTAAAAATAAGATGGAAAAAGAAAAGATTACTCTGATCCAACGTTTTATCCGTTGGCGTGAAAACAACATTAAGGAGAAACAGTTTATTCTGATTCTCAGTTTTCTTGTAGGTATTTTCACAGCATTTGCTGCACTGATTTTGAAGTTCTTTATCCATTCGATACAGAATTTCCTCACTGATAATTTCAATGCTACGGAAGCGAACTACCTTTATTTGGTTTACCCGGTGGTGGGTATCTTCTTGTCGGGATGGTTCGTGCGGAACATTGTGAAAGATGATATCAGTCATGGGGTGACAAAGATTCTGTATGCTATCTCTCGCCGGCAAGGACGTATTAAACGCCATAATGTGTGGTCGTCTACGATTGCCAGTGCCATTACTATCGGTTTTGGCGGGTCGGTCGGAGCAGAAGCGCCTATTGTACTGACAGGTTCGGCCATCGGCTCTAACTTAGGAAGTGTGTTCAAGATGGAACATCGTACGTTGATGCTGCTTGTGGGGTGTGGTGCTGCCGGGGCCATTGCGGGCATTTTCAAAGCGCCGATTGCAGGACTGGTGTTCACGCTGGAAGTACTGATGATCGATCTTACGATGTCGTCTTTGTTGCCTCTGCTTATTTCTGCCGTAACTGCTGCAACGGTTTCCTATATTGTTACCGGCACGGAAGCCATGTTTAAATTCCATCTCGATCAGGCGTTTGAGCTAGAACGTATTCCTTTCGTTATTTTGTTAGGAATCTTTTGCGGACTCGTTTCTCTTTATTTTACCCGTGCCATGAATTCGGTGGAAGGGGTTTTTGGAAAACTCAACAATCCGTATAAGAAATTAGCTTTAGGCGGTGTGATGCTGAGTGTACTCATCTTTCTTTTTCCTCCGCTTTATGGTGAAGGTTACGACACAATTGAACTGTTGCTGAATGGAACGAGTAATGCCGATTGGGATACGGTACTGAACAATTCTTTGTTTTATGGTTATGGCAACCTTTTGCTGGTCTATTTGTGTTTGATTATCCTATTGAAAGTTTTTGCTTCCAGTGCTACAAATGGTGGTGGCGGTTGTGGTGGTATTTTTGCGCCTTCGCTTTATTTGGGTTGTATTGCCGGGTTTATCTTTTCTCATTTCAGCAATGACTTTGAGTTCTCTGCTTATTTGCCCGAAAAGAATTTCGCACTCATGGGGATGGCGGGTGTGATGAGTGGAGTAATGCATGCCCCATTGACAGGGGTGTTCCTTATTGCCGAGTTGACAGGCGGCTATGACTTGTTTTTGCCGTTGATGATTGTTTCCGTCAGTTCTTATTTGACTATTATCGCTTTTGAGCCGCATAGTATTTATTCCATGCGTTTGGCAAAGAAAGGCCAGTTGCTGACTCATCATAAAGACCGTGCCGTACTCACATTGATGAAGATGGAAAATGTGGTTGAAACAGATTTTGTAACTGTTCATCCGGAAATGGATTTAGGGGAATTGGTGAAAGCGATAGCTTCTTCTCACCGTAATGTTTTTCCGGTAACTGATAAAGAGGGTGTTCTGATTGGCATTGTCCTGTTGGATGACATCCGGAATATAATGTTCCGACAAGAACTTTATCATCGTTTTACGGTTAGTAAATTGATGACATCCGCGCCGGCTAAATTGTTTAATACCGATGGTATGGAGCAGGTAATGCAGACTTTTGATGATACAAAAGCATGGAATTTACCTGTGGTGAACGAAGAAGGTAAGTATTTAGGATTTGTATCAAAGTCGAAAATATTCAATTCATATCGGCAGGTACTGGTGCATTTCTCGGAAGACTAAGAAATAATGTGCCAATATAATAATGTGCCAATGTGGCAATATGCTAATGTGCCAATTGGCTGCGCTATGTAGGGGATATAAAACAAATTGGTGCATTTCTGAATTAGTATATTGGCATTTTATTGGATAATTGTTATTTCATTCCTTAATTGGCATATTAGCACATTATTTAATTATTTATAGTATGAAGAAAGAAGATCTGAGAATCGTTTATATGGGTACGCCCGAGTTTGCGGTGGAAGGCCTGCGTTGCCTTGTAGAAGGCGGATACAATATAGTCGGTGTTATTACGATGCCCGATAAACCTGCCGGGCGTGGACATAAAATTCAATATTCTCCAGTCAAGCAGTATGCATTGGATCATGATCTCCCCCTGTTGCAGCCGGAAAAACTAAAGGATGAGGCTTTTGTACAGGCTTTGCGTGATTGGAAAGCCGATTTGCAGATTGTAGTTGCCTTTCGTATGTTGCCCGAGGTGGTATGGAATATGCCCCGTTTGGGAACTTTTAACTTGCATGCTTCTTTGCTTCCTCAATATCGTGGAGCAGCTCCGATTAATTGGGCGGTGATTAACGGTGATACGGAAACAGGTATTACTACTTTCTTTTTGAAACATGAGATAGATACGGGAGAAGTTATTCAGCAAGTTCGTGTTCCTATTGCCGATACGGATAATGTAGGTGTCGTACACGATAAATTGATGGTGTTAGGTGGCCGTTTAGTTGTAGAAACGGTAGATGCAATATTGAATGATGAGGTAAAAGCTATTCCACAAGACGAAATGGCTGTTGTTGGCGAACTCCGTTCTGCACCGAAGATATTTAAAGAGACCTGTAGAATCGATTGGAATCAACCGGTGAAACGTATTTATGATTTTATTCGCGGACTTTCTCCTTATCCGGCTGCATGGTGTGAACTTACCGACGCTACCGGTGAAGCGGTTGCCGTAAAAGTGTTTGAGACAGAAAAAATACAGGAGACTCATCAGTTGGTTCCCGGCACGATTGTTACAGACGGTAAAAACTATCTGAAAATAGCTGCGACTGATGGTTTTGTAGGTATCCTGACTCTTCAGCTTCCCGGCAAAAAACGACTGAGAACAGATGAACTATTGCGTGGGTATAAAATAGATAAAACGGCATTGATGAGGTAATAATTGGAGAATGAAAGAATTAAGGAATGAAGAGAATGAAGAAATTCATCTGTTGACAATATTAGCCGATTATTCAATTGACATATTTCACGTTATTTTACAACGCAGTCCATTGGCCCACTTTCATTCTTTCATTGATCATTAACTTCGCCAATGAGTTAATATTGTTGTCTCCATTAAAAATATTTCTCTTTTCTTTTGGTTCTTTCATTGGGATTCCTTTTCTTTGTCCCGAGTTATTAATCCTTTAAATATGAATGCCTATAGAAACACGTTACGCTAATTATATCTAATCGCATACGTAATGGACACATGGAATAACAAGGCTGACGAAACGTTGGTCGCTCTCTATGCTAAAGGAGAGAATCAGGCATTTAATGTTCTTCTGAACAGATATAAGGATAAGCTATATACCTATATTTATTATATAGTACGCAACTCCGAGATGACAGAAGACATTTTTCAAGAAACATTTATGAAGGCAATTATCACAATTCGCCAAGGACGTTATAATGAGAATGGCAAATTCTCAGCATGGTTGCGCCGTATTGCCCATAATTTGATTATTGACTCTTTCCGCCAAGAAAAATCCGAGAATCTGGTATCTTGCGATGAACCGGAAGTGAACATTCTGAACAATATAGGCTTGGCCGAAGGTACGATAGAAAATACGATTGTCAACCGGCAGATATTGGCGGATGTACGTCGTTTGATGGAATTTTTGCCGGATGAACAGCGCGAAGTGGTGTATATGCGTTTCTATCAAGATCTTAGTTTTAAAGAGATTGCCGAGCAAACAGGTGTAAGCATTAATACTTCTTTGGGTCGCATGCGCTATGCCATCCTTAATTTGCGTCGTATGGCAGAAAAGAATGGAGTCGTTCTTACCGTAGACTAAATTTAATTGAGTACCTATATACTAAAAGGTTTGTTTCCTACGTTCTAAAGGAAACAAACCTTTTGATATATAAGGCCTATGAATAAAAAAACTACTCCCTCTCATCAGCAGTGTCCCGAAGAAAAGCATTTGCCGGAAAGTAAGAGACTCCGGGTCAGTGAACAAACATTGGCTTTTCTGCGTTCTTTTGCAAGTAACTATTATGTAGAACAGCAATTGCCGCAAGGGTTGCAGGGGATTATTTTGGGATAAATTTGTTACTTCCGTTTATTCCCCCTACTTTTGTATCATTGTACTAAATTCTTAAAAAAAGACGGACTAATGAAACCAATGATATCACCATCTATTCTCTCGGCAGACTTTGCTCATTTGGCTAAGGATGTTGAAATGTTAAACCGTAGTGAAGCCGATTGGGTTCATATCGATATTATGGATGGGGTATTTGTTCCTAACATTTCCTTTGGATTTCCTGTATTGAAATATGTGGCAAAGTTGAGTGAGAAACCGCTTGATGTGCATCTGATGATCGTGCAGCCCGAGAAATTTATTCAGGAAGTGAAGGCATTGGGTGCTCATGTGATGACTGTACATTATGAGGCATGTCCTCATTTGCACAGGGTGGTACAGCAGATTCGGGAGGCCGGTATGCAACCGGCTGTGACCATTAATCCTGCTACTCCGGTGGCAATGCTCCAGGATATCATCCGTGATGTGTACATGGTGCTTATTATGAGCGTTAATCCCGGTTTTGGCGGGCAGAAGTTTATAGAGCACTCGGTTGAGAAAGTTCGTGAACTTCGTGCTTTGATAGAACGTACAGGCTCTAAGGCTTTGATCGAAGTAGATGGTGGTGTAAATGTGGAAACCGGTGCACGTTTGGTGGCTGCCGGAGCAGATATCTTAGTGGCAGGAAACGCAGTATTTGCCGCTGAAGATCCCGAAGGAATGATCCGTCGTTTGAAAGAGCTATAATAAATAATGCTCTTTGCCTGGCTACATCGCTATCCTTTTTTTCGCTTGTTAGGCCCTTTGATTGTGGGCATTTATTGCAGCGATGAACTTATTTTCCAGGGGCAATCCGGTTGGGTTGCCTCTTGTGTTTTTCCGCTATTCTTTTCTTTTCTCGGGATATTGATGCTTTCTTCTTTTCAGAAATGCTATTCCAGACGTTGGATATTCGGTGTTGTTCTTTTTTTCTTTTGCTTTGTTTTAGGTTTTATGAGGATGAATTGTCAAATGCAGGCGGTTGAATTTGCTTTTGGCAGTGAAGAAACGACTTATCGAATGTTTCTTGTAGAAGAACCACAGATAAAAGAACGAAACGTTTTCTGCCGGGTATTATTGACAGAACGGATTGATTCATCTTATCGAAAAACAACGCTGAATCACAAAGCTATTGTTTATTTGAGTAGGGATTCGCTTAGTGAATGTTTAGGTTGTGGTGACGAATTAATTGCCTATACCGGGTTTTCTACTCCTGCCAATAATGGGAATCCGGATGAGTTTGACTATGCCCGTTTTCTTCTTCGGCATCAGGTTAGTGCCATTGGAAATGTTCATACGGGTAAGTGGAGAAGAATTTCACAAGATGCTGTCCATTCGTTTCGGCAAAAGGCATTTGATTGCAGAGAGCGGGTATTGGCCATTTATCGTCATCTGGGATTCCAAGGAGATGATTTTGCGGTACTTTCTGCCCTTACCGTGGGGTATAAAGAGGGGTTGAGTGAGGAAATACGCGAGAGTTTTTCGGTATCCGGTTCCAGTCATGTACTGGCGTTGTCCGGTTTGCATATCGGTTTTTTGTATGCGTTGCTTTGGTTTTGTCTACGGTGGTTGCCGGGGCGTTGGCGGGCAATGGCGGTGTTGCGTACCTTATTGATCATTGCATTTCTTTGGGGATTTGCTTTTTTCACAGGACTGTCTGCTTCGGTGGTTCGTTCGGTATTTATGTTTTCTTTATTTGCTTTGTCGGGGCTGAGCCGGCGAAAGAATTTTTCTTTGAATACGCTTTTTGCGGTGGCTTTCTTTATGCTTCTCTGTCGGCCTGTCTGGCTGTTTGACGTTGGTTTCCAGCTTTCGTTTTGTGCAGTGACGGCTATATTGCTATTACAACCGCGGATATACAGGTGGTTTCCCGGAGTACATTCCCGCATCGGTCATTATCTGTGCAGTTTGATGAGTGTCTCTATTGCGGCGCAGATTGGTACGGCTCCGTTGGTACTTCTGTATTTTTCTCGATTCTCTACACATTTTTTGCTGACCAATTTATTGGTAATACCTCTTGTTTCCTTTATTATGTATGCAACTGTCATCATGTTGTTGTTTACGCCTTATTTTCCTCTTCAATCGATTATTGCGATAGGAGTAAAGTGGCTGATCGGATTGTTGAACTTTTGCGTCCGTTGGGTAGAGCAACTTCCCTGGGCATCCTTTGATGGCATATGGCTTTACGGTACAGATGTATTGGGTATCTATCTTTTTCTCTTTTTATTAGGATACTATTTGAATACATGCAAAGCGAGGAATTTGATTCTTAGTGTTTTCTGTTTGTTGGCTGTTTGTACTTGCCATATGGTACGGCAGGCTAATGATCGTCCTAAACCGGGTTTTGTGTTTTATAATGTTCGTAACTGCCCTGCGGTTCACTGTTTGGCAGCCGATGGGCATTCCTGGCTGATTTATGCAGATAGCATTCCGGATACTTCCCGCTTGCGTAAAGCTGTTTCCGGATATTGGAATCGCTTGCATCTGGAGCCACCACAAGCTATAATTACGGACTATACAGGGGATATGTTGGCTTATCGTGATCATATTCTTTCTTATTCCGGTCAGCGCATTTGTGTGGTTAGTGATAACCGTTGGCGGAACAAATGGGCGGCTCAGCCGTTATCTATAGATTATCTTTATTTGTGTAAGGGGTATGATGGCTGTTTGAAAGAACTGTTGGAGTTGTTTACGGTTCGTACTGTAATATTGGATGCTTCCCTTTCTGATCGTCGCCGGCAGGCATACGGGAAAGAGTGCAGACAGTTGGATCTTCCTTTTATATCACTGCCGGATGAAGGTTCTGTGAGCTTTATGCTTTAAGTATGAAGAAATATCGTAATTTTGCCGTGAAATAATATATAGTATATGTTGACTAAAGTAATTGAACAAGCTAAGATAGATCATTTTACGAAATGGTTTGAACGTGCTGATAAGATAGTGATTGTGTCTCATGTGTCGCCCGATGGTGATGCGATCGGTTCCTCTTTAGGGTTAGCCCAATTTTTGGATTCACAGGATAAAACCGTCAATGTTATTGTACCCAACGCTTTTCCCGATTTCCTGAAATGGATGCCTGGCAGTAAAGATATTCTGCTCTATGACCGCTATAAGGAGTTTGCTGATAAATTGATAAACGAGGCTGATATTATTTGTTGTCTCGACTTTAATTCTTTGAAACGTATTGAGGAAATGGCGGATTCGGTAGCAACTTCTCCCGCCCGTAAAATCCTGATTGATCATCACCTTTATCCGGAAGATTTTTGTCGGATCGTCATTTCTCATCCGGAAATTTCTTCCACTTCCGAACTTGTTTTCCGTTTGATTTGTCGTATGGGGTATTTCAGTGATATTTCTCGTGAAGGTGCCGAATGTATCTATACAGGTATGATGACCGATACCGGAGGGTTTACATATAATTCCAATAACCGTGAGATTTACTTTATTATAAGCGAATTGTTGTCTAAAGGAATTGATAAGGATGATATTTATCGAAAGGTGTACAATACTTATTCGGAGAGTCGGTTGAGATTGATGGGATACGTATTGTCAAATATGAAAGTCTATCGTGAGTACAATTCCGCATTGATTTCTTTGACTAAAGAAGAACAAGGTAAGTTCGACTATATTAAAGGTGATAGCGAAGGATTTGTCAATATCCCTCTTTCAATAAAGAATGTTCGTTTTTCTTGTTTCTTACGGGAAGATACAGAGAGAAGGATAATTAAGATCTCCTTGCGTTCTGTCGGAACATTCCCTTGTAATAAGTTAGCTGCGGAATTCTTCAATGGCGGTGGACATCTGAATGCCTCAGGCGGTGAGTTTACCGGTACGATGGCCGAAGCTAAGCAGGTTTTTGAAGAAGCATTGAAAAAATATAAAACGTTGCTGACGGAAAACTAAAAAAGAGATGAAGAGATTAATGGGAGATGAAAGAAGTAAATGAGCCTTTTAGGCGATGAGTTTTATCTTATTGGAACGATGAGTTTCATTCTGTTGCAACACTAAGTTTCATTCTATCGGAACAATGAGTTCCAATAGAATGAATCATAGTGTTTCTCCCATCTCTCATCTTCCATCTTCCCTTAATCCTCCTTCTTCTCTTAATTCCCTCCTTTCTTTTGAACTAAATAAGTTAAAAGTGTTGAACTTTCAACTCTCAACATTCAATTTTCAACTAAATTGCGGTACATTTGTACGGACATATAGTTAAGATACAGACGAATGAAGAAACTTATATTATTATTTATCTCTCTGCTGGCTGTTGGAGCCGCTTTTCAATCATGTGATAATACGAAGACCTATGCCGAGATGCTTGAGGAAGAGAGAGATGGTGTGAATGATTTTATTAATAAGTATAATATTCAGGTAATCTCCGAAAGTGAATTTCTGGTGGATACCATCACTAAATGTGAACCCGATTATCCGGGATACAATCAATATGTCGGTTTTTCGAATGGTGTCTATATGCAGATTGTGAAACGTTTTGGAACTCCGCGTGCATCATCTGTTCCTTATCCGAATCTGGAGTCTGCTCTTCCTTTTGAAAACAACAATCTGATCCTTGTACGCTTTATAGAGAAAGATATTCTTACGGACTCTATTACATTAGCTTCTAATGTTGATAATCCTTATTTGGATGCTTTGAATATTTATCCGGCAGGCTTCCGCTATACGGTTAGTGGGACTACTATTTACGGGCAGTTTGTGCAGGAGCCGGGGATTTCTTCTTACTATTATTATGACTATACCATAGATGGCATGTATGGTACTTCTGTTCCTGCAGGCTGGCTTATGGCGTTGCAATATGTGAAAGATGGTGCGCACGTAAAGTTGATTGTTCCTTCGAAGAGCGGACACTCGATTGCACAGCAGAAAGTATATCCTTACTTCTATGATATACGGGAACTTTCTATCGATTAATACAACACTGATACAACTAACTTTAATTTTTGATATTTAAATCCTTATGACTCTAATCAAATCTATCTCTGGTATCCGCGGAACGATTGGCGGAGGGGCAGGCGAGGGATTGAACCCGCTTGACATAGTGAAATTCACGTCGGCTTATGCCACTTTGATTCGTAAAACATGTAAATCGACCAGTAATAAAATCGTTGTAGGCCGTGATGCACGTATCTCCGGTGAAATGGTGAAGAACGTAGTAGTCGGTACTCTTATGGGTATGGGTTGGGATGTAGTAGATATTGATCTTGCTTCTACTCCTACTACCGAGTTGGCTGTAACGATGGAGGGAGCTTGCGGAGGTATTATCCTGACCGCTTCGCATAATCCTAAACAGTGGAATGCATTGAAACTTCTCAACGAGCATGGCGAGTTCCTGAATGCAGCCGAAGGAAATGAAGTTCTTCGCATTGCCGAAGCGGAAGAATTTGATTATGCCGATGTAGACCATCTCGGTTCTTATCGCAAAGACCTTACTTATAACACAAAGCATATTGACAGTGTGCTGGCACTCGACTTGGTGGATGTGGACGCTATAAAGAAAGCAGACTTCCGTGTGGCGATCGATTGTGTAAATTCGGTTGGTGGAATTATACTTCCCGAGTTGTTGGAACGTTTGGGCGTGAAGCATGTAGAAAAGCTCTATTGTGAGCCTACCGGAAACTTTGCACACAATCCGGAGCCGCTTGAAAAGAATTTGGGAGATATCATGAATCTTATGAAAGGCGGTAAGGCAGATGTGGCTTTTGTTGTAGATCCGGATGTGGATCGCTTGGCTATGATTTGTGAAAACGGTGTGATGTATGGCGAAGAATATACATTGGTAACCGTAGCCGATTATGTATTGAAGCATACTCCGGGCAATACGGTTTCTAATTTAAGTTCTACCCGCGCTTTGCGTGATGTGACTCGTAAATATGGTATGGAATACAATGCTTCGGCGGTAGGCGAGGTTAATGTGGTGACTAAGATGAAAGCTACCAATGCCGTTATTGGTGGTGAAGGCAACGGTGGAGTTATTTATCCGGCCAGTCATTACGGACGTGATGCTTTGGTAGGTATCGCCCTTTTCCTCAGCCATTTGGCTCATGAAGGTAAAAAGGTGAGCGAGTTGCGTGCTACTTATCCTCCTTACTTTATTGCCAAGAATCGTGTAGATCTTACTCCGGAAATAGATGTGGATGCTATTTTGGCTAAGGTGAAGGAAATCTATAAGAACGAGGAGATTAATGATATCGACGGTGTGAAGATTGATTTTGCCGACAAATGGGTACACTTGCGTAAGAGTAATACGGAACCGATTATCCGTGTGTATAGCGAGGCATCTACAATGGAAGCTGCCGAAGAAATCGGGCAGAAGATCATGGATGTCATTAACGATTTGGCAAAAAATAAAACTGTATTTAGTTTTAGCTAATACAGTATTTATTGTTGTAATCATAAAGTAACTCAGTTAAACTACACATATTAAAATTAAAGAGGAGGTCAGTGACTTCCTCTTTTTTATATATACCTGTAAGAATCTCTTTAGGAAGTATTCTTAGTATACTTTTAAAACGGTTTTTAGTAAAGATAGGTTAGTATATAACGATATGTTTCATTATCGGTTGTGATAACATTTCGCTATTATACTTTGTTCGAAGTGTGTAACGCAATGACTTTCTCTATCTCTCCTTCAAAATTTGGAGTAAACACCTCTTTTCCCAAGTTCTCTTTTATCTCTTCCAAACTCCAGAATCGGCCACCATTTAATTCATCGCTGGGGTGTATTTCTCCGTCGTATATGGTTTTGTGTACGAAGACGAGCTCCCGTTCGCGGGTAGATTCAAAAATATAACTGGTTAACTTTTCCGGCATAAAATCCGTGATACCTAATTCTTCCTGTGTTTCGCGTCTTAGGGCAATATCTACACTTTCCCCCAAGTCGATGTGCCCTCCTACAGAGGTATCCCATTTCCCCGGCTGTATGTCTTTCCAATCCGGACGTTTCTGTAAATATAGTTCTCCTTTACTATTGAAAACATGCAGGTGTATTACCGGATGGAGCAGTTTGCTGCCGTTATGGCATTCGCCACGGGTGGCGGCAGCGATGATGTTTCCTTCTTCGTCTACAACGGGGAACATCTCTTCGTTATTATCGCTTTGCATCTTTATTGTCTTTTAAAAGGTTTAGTTCGCCTTGAATGGCATATGAATGTTTATGGGATCAGCAACGATGAATCTCCGTAACTCAGAAAACGGAAATCGTGACTGAGTGCATAGTCGTATATCGTTCGCCAGTTTCCTTTTACAAATGCTGAAACCAAAAGCAGCAAGGTACTTTGCGGCTGGTGGAAATTGGTTATCATTGCTTTTACTATCTTATAGTCGTATCCGGGGGCGATGATGATCTGTGTACTGGTGTGCAAAGTCTCCATACCGTTGTAATCAAGGTAATCCAGTATTTTCTGAAGCGCCACGACCGGCGGAATCTCATCGTATTTTTCGTAGGGTTGCCATTGGCGTACGTGGAGTTCCTCTTCTGTTGCTTGTGGATTGGCAGCCAGAGTTACTCCGATATGATACAGACTTTCTAAAGTACGTACCGAGGTTGTTCCCACGGCAATGGCACAGGCGTTATGGCCGATCAACTTCCGGAGGGTCGAACGTGAGACGGAAATGTATTCCGTATGCATTTCGTGTCCTTCAATTTCTTCACTTTTTACCGGTTTGAATGTTCCTGCGCCCACATGCAATGTCAGTTCTTCCAGATCGACTCCTTTTTTTCGGAGAGTATCCAGTACCCGTGGTGTAAAGTGAAGTCCTGCTGTCGGGGCGGCTACGGAACCTTTTATTTTTGAATATACCGTTTGATAAGTCTCCTTGTCGCTTTCCTGGGTTTCCCGGTTCAGGTAGGGCGGGATGGGCAACTCTCCGAAAACCTCTAAGATATCGGCAAAGGTGACTTCGGAATTATTCCAAGAGAAGTCTACCCAGTGGCTTGTTCCCCGGCATTCGCCACGTGTGGCGGTAAGTGTGAGCGGATGTCCCTTTACCGTCAGTTCTCTGTGGAGCGGGCCCTCTTTCCATTTCTTCAGGTTGCCGATCATGCAGAGCCATGCTGCATGTTCCGTTTGCTGAAAGTTCAGTGCGTAGTCATTCGGTTGGACAGGCTCGAGACAAAACACCTCTATCAGTGCTCCTGTTTCTTTACGGAAGTGGAGGCGGGCCTGAATGACTTTCGTGTTGTTGAATATCATCAGGCTGTCTTTGGCGAGGTATTTGGGAAGAGAGGTAAACACGTCTTCGGTTACTGCACCTTGACGGTATACGAGCAGTTTTGACTGGTCACGTACGGGAAGGGGAAATTTGGCGATACGTTCCTCCGGCAGGGGATAGTTGTATTCGCTAATACGGATATGTTTAGGGTTTTCTTTCATCTTTTCTTTCATTGCGATCGCAAAAGTAACTATATTTGCCCTAAATTGTAGTTTGTAAACGGTAAATTGTAAATAGAAAAATGAAAATAGGTGATAAAGTGCGCTTTCTCAGTGAAGTAGGCGGGGGAATTGTGAAAGGTTTCCAGGGAAAAGACATTGTGTTGGTGGAAGATGCGGACGGATTTGATATCCCGATGCAGGTTCGTGAGTGCGTGGTGATTGAAACGGACGACTATAACATAAATAGAAAACCGGCTGCGGCTCCTAAAAAGGCTGAAGAACCTGCCAAGCCCGTCAAACCGGAAATTCCTGTTCTGCAGCGTCGACCGGAAATGCGGGGTGGGGATGTTCTGAACGTTTTTTTAGCTTTCGTGCCCGAAGATGTCAAGGCTATCAGCAGCACTGCTTTCGAGGCTTATCTGGTGAATGATAGTAATTACTATCTTTATTATACTTACCTCAGTGCTGAAGGCAAGGCTTGGAAAACTCGCTCTCACGGATTGGCAGAGCCTAATACGAAGCTGTTTCTTGAGGATTTTACCAAAGACGTATTGAATGAATTGGAGCGTGTTTCCATACAGTTTATTGCTTTTAAGGACAGCAAGACTTTCTCTGTGAAACCGGTGGTCAGTGTGGAGCTTCGTATCGATACGGTAAAGTTCTATAAACTGCATACTTTCCGTGAATCGGATTTCTTTGAAGAGCCGGCATTGATTTATGATATCATAACAAATGATGTTCCGGCTAAGCAGGTGTATGTTTCGGCCGAAGAAATACAGGCGGCTCTGTTGCAGAAAAAAGATGTGGAGAAACCTAAATCACAGCCGATCGTGAAACGGGGTGTTTCCAATGGTATTGTGGAGGTAGATCTGCATATCAATGAATTGTTGGATGATACTCATGGTATGAGTAATGCCGAGATATTGAATTATCAGTTGGATAAGTTTCGTGAGGTGATGGAACGGTATAAGACAAAGCGCGAACAAAAAATAGTTTTCATTCACGGTAAGGGAGATGGAGTACTCCGCAAGGCCTTACTCGATGAGTTAAAGCGCAAATATAGCACTTGCCGTTATCAGGACGCTTCTTTTCAGGAATATGGTTTTGGAGCTACATTGGTAACTATCCGTTAGGTTTCGTTACGAAGTAATGATAGAAAAAAAGGTGCCGACGCATAAAACTGTCGACACCTTTTTCACATTTATGTATTAATCAATTTACTTGCTCAGTTCAATGCCTTTATTCTTTAAAGTGATGTTCAGTAAAGCTGTGTATTTGGCATACTGTTCATCGGTGAGCGTTCTTTTCATCAATTTCAGGTTTCCGTAAACGGCGTTGTGCAACTTTGTTTCCTTATTTTTTCTGGCAACAGTAGCACGTCCCATCTGTTCTGTGAAATATTCACAGATATTGGAAACCTCTTCACTTTGTACTGAATTTAAATTCAGATACTGACTCAACTTATTTACGTTGATGTTTCCTTCCCATTTTGCAGTCGTAGGTTGGTTTCCTGCTGCAAAAGTCATAGCAGCCAGGCAGAATGCTGCCACGAATGTTAATCCTAATCTTTTCATAATACCTACTTTTTAATTGTTATACCTAAAAACTAATCCTAAAAACTAAATCTAATACCTATTGAAAACGTAGTTAAGCGCTTAATTTTTCTTTTTACCTATGCAAATATAAGAATATGTTTTATAGCATAAAAATAAAATAGGGATAAAGTGCATATTACACCTGCATTTATTGATGTACATCAATAAATGAGCATTAAAAAGTAGAAGATATGCCTTTAAATGTAATCTATTTGAAATACGTTTGCCTACACGGAACAGAATAGTGTCACAAGAAACGGTACGCTGAAATCTACAATAAAGCCATGAAAGATGGAAATTATGACAAATTCTTTTCCGCAATAGCGGGTAATGATGGGTAGAGTAGTATCCATGGTGGTAGCACCGCCTACGGAGATGGGAGCCAGCCGGCCGAAAAACTTCACGAAAAGTGAGGCACCTAACAGGGCTATAATTTCACGAAGAATATTCGATAGCAATGCAATCGTTCCTAATTCTGCCCCTTTATATTCGGTGATGAAGATACTGGAGAGGGAATAATAACCGAATCCGGCACCTACCGCCATACAATCTGTGGCCGAACGATGGGGCAGGAACAAGCTGGCAACAGCACATCCGGCTAACGTACCCAGTATTGTCATGACAGGTAGAAAGAGCAACCGTGGATTGAGCGAGCGGAAACTTTTCAGGGTATTCGGATCGTTACCGATACTGATTCCGACACAGAACATCAGGCCGCACAGGGCATAATAACTTAGATTGCTGTGAGTGAATTCATACGGAATCAGATGATATAACCCGCAAAAGGTTCCTACGATAAAGAATGAAACGATAATGAGACTCCCTTTCATTGCTTCGCCTCCTTATTCCTTATATATACAAGGTACCACAGTCCCCATGCTGCCAGTACGCTTCCGGCAACGGCGGCGAATGTGATGGCAAGAGCTTCCAGGCCGATGGCATGCAGGCTCCTGATGATCGTTTCGTTTCCTCCTACGTCGATGCCTAATAGAAAAAGCAGCAGCCATATCAGTAGGGTGATCACTTTATGAATCCATAAAAGACGTTTGCTCCGCAACAGATAGCCGACGAGCATTCCTGTGAGCATTATTCCGATAATAGTAAACATGATTTCCGTACTTTTAGGCTGCAAAGATAATGTTTTCTTATGGTGTAGGCAGTGCAAGGTTCATTCTTTGACCGATATTTTTTATCGTTCGTCATACTTTTCATCTGTGAGATTGATCTTTACGCTTGTTTCTGTGCTGATGCTCACGATTCCGAGTCCGCCGTGCACATTACTGGCAAAGACAATCGGTTCCATGATGGTTTCATCGTACACATCGGAGTCGATTAGATTCAGTGCTTTAAAATACAGAAAATCCGTTTCGTTGATACTGAGCAGCCGGACGTGGCAATCGCTGATTTTCCGTTTGACAGTGTGAGGCGGAAAGAGATCCGGCCACTCTTCATAACTTGTAGCATAAACTGTCATCGTATAACTTTGTCCGGCGAAGCGGCTGTTATCGAATACTCCATAGATGTTTTCTGCTTGTTCGAACAGGTCGTTGTCATTGCCCGACATGGATGGGTGTCCGTCAGTAAGGACTACATCTTCGCGAGAAAGCATTCGAAAGTTCTGGCTGGTAAGTATTGTGTCTTTTAGTTCGGGACTGAAAATGGTAGCGTAGATCGTGTTACGGCGATCCAGAACGAGCCGGTAATAATTCCTCGTATTATCAGTGCGGTCAGAAAATGTGATACGGTAACGCAGGCGGTTTGTATAATAGTTGTCGTACTCATTGACCGGGACGGTTGCTGTGTCTACCCGTACGATGGGCATTGGTGGCTGTGGGACAATTACTTCTGCCCAAGCATGATGGACACTGTCTCCGGTCATGGCATCGATACGTACTTTGTCTCCAGGGTGGAACTTTGTGGTAATAAGAAAGCGTTTCTGAAGGGAGGTAAATTCCCCTTCGGGTATCGGCAATGCTTCCGGAGTCTCTACCAATGCGTCATTCACCCGGATCTCTACGCTGGCGTCAGTGACGTGGCTGATTACATTCTGCCCGCTTTTATTGAGATAGAGCACATTGTTTGTGCTGTCGGCATTAATGAGTGCGTTCATTATTAGCTTGGGCGGGTTGGCTTCTTTGTTAAAAGGGATTTCATTTTCACAACTGCTGATGAATGTCGATAGCAGAAAAAGAAGCAACAGGTTCTCTCTTTTTATCATAATGCTTAGAATTTATAAGTGTAAGTGACGGAAGGAATACAGGGTAATATGGTCAGCTTGGTTATTTTCCGTTTCCCGGGTATATATTGATAGTAGACTTTCCCATTTTCCTGATTTTTGATATATGTGGCGTATCCACCGCTTCCGTTACTGTATACCAAGGTCGGATTCATTGCATTATAGGCGTTGTAAAGGCTGATGTTCCAGGTACGGATACCGTGTTTGGTCTTTTTATTGAAATTGACACCTATGTTGAGGCGGTGACTGGCGGGAAGCCTGTAGTTATTGCGATGTTCAACGTAATCTTCCTGCCGGACAAAATTTTCTCCGGGACGGATTACAGCCGTTACCTCTTCGGGAATGGTAGCTGTTCCACCGGTAGCAAATATCCATGAAACTCCTATGTCGATCCGGTTATTGAATTGATGATTGGCTACTAAGGTGAGATTATGCCTCCGGTCATACTTATAGGGAAATCGTATTCCATTATTGATACTGCCCGGAGAGAACTTACGATCGCTTTTCGCCAGTGTGTAGGCTATCCATCCGGTTGTTTTTCCGGTAGCTTTCTGTACCATGAACTCTATTCCCATGGAGCGCCCTTTTCCCATTTCTACCTTGTTCTCCCAGCCGGAAGAAGATCCTAAGAAACTGACTCCTTCTTTATATTCCAGAACATTACGCATTTGCTTGTAGTAACCTTCTACAGAAAACTCCCATCCTTTCAGGCCCGTATAATAACTTCCCAATGAATATTGATGAGCTTGCATCGGTTTGATTTTGCTGGTTACGGGCACCCACAGGTCTGTCGGCATGGAGATGGGAGTTGATGAAAGCAGATGTATATACTGGCTCATTTTGGTATACGACGTTTTCAATGCGATGTCTTTATTCAATTGATAACGGGCGGATACACGGGGCTGTGCGGAGAAATAACTCTTTTTCTGCACATAAAATGTGGATAGGTGTAAACCGATATTCATGCGCAGGCGCGAACCGATATCGAAATTGTCTTCTATGTATGCTGATATTTCGTGTGCCCGGACTGTACTATTGGAGATACTGTTGTAGGTGGTATCCTGTGCAATGTCGCCCTCTTCCTTTTCTGTGATTTTGGAGGTTGCCACTTCCGGGTGAAAATTGTGGCGGAGGTAACCTGCACCGAATTTGATGTGATGCGTGGGAGTCGGATTGTAATCGAAATCCATTTGATAATTCCAGTCGCGGATACCGGAATGATAGTTGGCAAGGTAGCTGTTTTCGTTTACTGCATTGCCAACCCAGTTGCTGCTGTATGTGCCGGAGTTGGCATCCATTTGATATTTGTTGTAAGCGATGGTGGTGTTGCAGAACAATTTCTGGTTGAAGATATAATTCCAGCGGACGGATGCAACAGTGTTTCCCCAGTCGAGCGACATTTTATTTTCATAGGTGTTGCCGAAATCATAATCATTGCCCCATGTGGTGGTAGAAAATACACTTTTACTTTTGAAAGAGTAATGATCTTTTCCTTTATAAAAACTGAGAAAGAGACGGCTTCGGTCTGAAAATTTGTGGTTGACCTTTGCGTTGATATCGTAGAAATAATAACTCATTTTGTCATCTTTGGGCATAAAAGGTTTGGCTACCAGATCTATATAAGAGCGTCGTGCCGAAAGATTGAAGGACGTTTTGTCTTTGATGATAGGACCTTCCAATTGTAGTTTGCTTGCGAGCAGTCCTACGCTGAGCGTACCATGAAATTTCTTCATGTCTCCGTCGTTGCTACGTACGTCTACTACTGATGAAAGGCGGCCGCCAAAACGTGCAGGAAAGGAACTTTTGAAAAATGTTACTTTTTTTACGGCTTCCGGTGTAAAAACCGAGAAGAAACCGAATAGGTGATCTACATTGTATATGGGTATTCCATCCAGAAGAATCAGATTTTGATCCGGACCGCCGCCACGTACGTACAATCCGGCCGAACCCTCGACTCCAGCTTGTACTCCCGGCATCAACTGGATGGTTTTCATTACATCCGCTTCTCCCAAAGCACCGGGTGTATTCTTTATTTGTGCCATCGGGATTTCTATGGCTCCCATTTGTGTGGCAGTAATCCCTGCTTCTGTCTTGTCGGATACAATCACTACTTCTTCCAATTGGTTATTGTCTTGCATGAGGACGTTGAGTACTGTGTCTTTATTCAGTGCCAGCGTGTGATGCTGGGTTTCGTATCCCAAATAAGAGAAACTGAGTTCTGTTTCTCCCATGGGCAGGGTGATGCTGTAAAAGCCGTAAGGATTGGTAGTAGTGCCTTGTTTGTGACGACTCTCAAGGATGTTAGCGCCAATCAACGTCTCGGCGGACGTCCCGTCTGTCACATATCCGCTGATTGTGAACTTGCGGCTTACCGGCTTTTGTTTTTTCTTTTGCAGAAGAATGTGCCGTCCGGCAATCTGATAACCTATCGGTTCATTTTTAAAAGCTTGGTCGAGAATTTCCCGTATCGTCTTTTGTTTTACTTCGAGTGTGATGCGGCGGTTGATTTTCACCTCTTCACCGTAGATGAATGAGAAGCCGGTAGAATTTTCCAAGTATTTGATAAATTCTTCAAGGCTGGCATTACGAATGCTGAATGATAATTGGGTATCGTTTTTTTGCGCTTGCATTTGTAATGAGAAAAAAAGTATTCCGCATGTCAGAATCAGATTCTCGACATACAGGGGTATATGAGATTTGTTCATATTTTCTTGTGAGTGGCTTGTTTTATAAGTCCGTGCATTCATGTGCCGGTCGGGATGTCTGGTGTGATATTACCATGATCCGGTGGCACATCAATTGATTGTTATTCCTTTATCGGTTTGTTTATATTTGAAATCCCTTCCTTGTTGCAACAGATACAGAATGTCTTCCAGGCTTTCTCCATCGGTAAATTTGGCAGTAAGCCGGTAGTTGCGCAGCTTCTCATTTTCTATCTTTATTTTTACTCCGAATGAGTTGCTCAACTCCCGTACGATTTCCTGCAGAGGGAGATGATTGAAAATGAATATACCGTTTTGCCATGCGATTTCTTCAGAAACATTCTTCTCTGCTTCACGGGTCAGACTTTCTTTCTTCTTATTATATATGGCGCTCTCGTTGGGACGTAGTACGATGCCTTCCGGATGACTGGCGGTGCTTACGGCAACGGATCCTTCGAAAAGAGTTGTCTTTACTTCCGGATCACCGGGGTAGGCTTCAATATTGAAGTGTGTGCCCAATACCCGTACTTTGACAGCTTCGGCTTGCACGATGAACGGGTGCTCTTTGCTTTTGCTCACTTCGAAATAGCCTTCACCTTTTAGCGTCACTTTACGATGTTTGCCGCGAAAACGTTCCGGATAAGTGAGTGAAGAAAAATGGTTTAAAGTCACTTCTGTTCCATCCGGCAGTTTTACGTTTTTGCATTCGGTCAGAGTGGAGATCGTATACAGGCCGACCGGGAGCATGTATTCATAGACGACCCATCCCATTGTACAGAATAATGCCACGGTGGCAGCTATTGCGAAAACGCGCACTTTACGCATGCTCAACATGCGTTGTTCTTTTTGCGGAAGCCGTTTTTTTAGCAATGCGTAACTTTTTTCTGCCGAAAAGCGTCCTCTGGGCGAACGGGTGGAGGCGATGAGCTTTTCCAGTATTTTTTCTGCTTCTGTTGCTGTATATTTCATTGTTTTCTATTTGGGTATCAGCTCGATAGACATTTTTGATGTTTGTCCGCCTTCCCATAAAGGTGTACAGACTATCTGGATGATTTCCCCTTTAATGGCCTTTCCCGGAAAAAGTGTGATAGTGGCTTTGGCTTCTTTCTTTCCGGCTTTTATTATTAACCGGTCATTATTTAGCTTGCACACCACGCCTATTCCCGGTATAGCAGACCGGTTGATACTTAATTTAACTTCTCTATCCTCTTTCTTTTTATCAACGGCAATCACTTTTACTTCTATTGTTTCTTCTTTGTCACTTTTGCTGTAGAAGTGAGATTGCATAGAATGCTCGAAGCCTACATAGTCGGTAGGGTAGTTCTTGTTTTTGTCATCACATGCCAATAATAAGAGGCTTACTAACAACGCTACGGTTGTTTGAAAATAGAATCGTTTCATACGTTAGTCTAATAAATAATAAACATTGTTCATTGATAAAGACAGTGGGACGATGATAATTCCCTATCCTTTATCTCTAAATAAATGTTAATCTATTTCGACAGACATAATCATCTCTTTCAATCGCCCGGTGGCTTTCTGCAATTGGGCATCTACTGTTTTAGTACTGATACCTAATTCTTCGGCCACTTGTGCATAGCTCTGTTTTTCTTCCCGTATGCGGATAAATACCTCCCGGCAACGCTCAGGCAGACGGTCCAATGCTTTTACATAGCGGGCGAACAACTCTTCGCTGATAAGTTCGTCTTCGGGGCTATAGTCGCTTTCCGGCGATTCGGGAAGTTCGTTGTCGGTATAAGCACTTCGGCGCATTTCCTTCTCCAGATAGTTGAGGGAAGCATTCTTGGTGATAACAAAGCAATAGTCTTCAATATTTCTGACTTCGGGCAATGTGTTGCGTTGCTCCCAAAGTTTTAGGAAAATATCGAGTACGATTTCCTGTGACCATTCCTCCCGTTTTACGTAATAGTAGGCAATACGAAACAGGCGGTCGTAGGTTAAATCGTAGAATTTGCGGAATGCGGTCTGAGAGTCCCATTCCTTCATTTGTCGCAATAGCTTTCGTACTTCGGATTCGGTCATGGCTCTTTCTACTCCTCTATTTTGAGCAGGTCGCTCATGATACTGTCGGATATGAATATCCCTTCCCGCGTAAGGCGCAAGGCATTGTCTTTCTCGATTAACTTCCCGTTTTTAAGGGATAAGGCAGCCGAGTCGAGGCAATATTGCCACAATCCGGTACCGAATTCTTCTTTTAGTTTCGCGAGAGGAATGCCCCAACAAGTGCGTAATGAGGTAATGATAAACTCATTGTATCGTGTCACTGTGTTCAGATCTTCCGTCTCGTAAATTCGTTTCCCGTTTTCTATGCCGTTTATATAATCATTCAGTGAAGCTATGTTCCATTCTCGTTCCTGGCGGTTGAAAGAGTGCGCTGACGGTCCGCAGCCTAAATAAGGAATGTTTTTCCAATATGCCGTATTATGCTGCGAGTGATATCCGGGGCGGCTGAAATTGGATATTTCGTAATGCTCATATCCGGCGGTCGTTAATTGGTCAATAAGTTCGGAAAAGAACCCGACACTGCTTTCCTCGTCTACTTCGCTGATACGATGCTGCTGTAACATATTATACATGGGGGTACCTTCCTCATATATCAGATGATAGGCCGATATATGTTCCACATTCAAGGCGATAGCCTGCTTCAGATCGTATTTCCAACTTTCTGCTGTTTCTCCGGGGAGTCCGTAGATGAGGTCGATACTTATATTTTGGAACCCTGCTTTCCTGCAATGCTCTACGGCTGCGATGGCTTGCGGGGCGGTGTGACGTCGCTTAAGCAATTGCAAAGTTTTCTCATTGAAAGTCTGTATCCCCATGCTGATACGGTTGAAAGGCAGGGTGGCAAGCATCCGTGTATACTCCGGAGTAAGGTCGTCGGGATTGGCTTCAAGGGTAATCTCGCGTACCTGCTTCATACCATAAACTCTTTCGATTGTTTCGAAAATCTGTAAGAAGTCTTCTTGTGTTAGTTGCGATGGAGTACCTCCTCCTAAATAAATTGTCTCGATGGGGGCACCTTGCAGATAGTCCCGGCGTATTTCCAATTCCCGGCAAAGGGTTTGGATATATCGTCCTTTGAATTCACTGAGGGTAGTGGAATAGAAATCACAATAAATACAACGGGTTTTACAAAAAGGGATATGAATGTAGATACCTGCCATAATCCGGTTATGTTGTTTACTTTTGCAAATGTAAGACTTTAGGTTCAGAAACCGGTTATCGCTTCTGCTTATTTATGTGAACGCTGTAATTTAGTACATTTATTGTGGATAAGGTATTGGAAGAAAAATCTCTTATCATTCGGTATAAACTTCCTGTTGGTAGGTAGAAAGCTTTTATTCTTTCCTACTTGCTTACTACTTAACTACTTAACTGCTTACTACTTAACTACTTAATAACCATTTATTTACTGTTGGTTATGAATTGTTCAGGCTCTAAACTGTTTCTTCTCCTTTCAATCCTTTTAAGTATTCCGATGGCGATATTCCGAATTCCTCTTTAAAACATTGCCTGAAATAGACCGGACTGTTTACTCCCACCTTGAAAGCTATTTCAGAAATGGTATATCTACCTTCCAGTATCAATTTTTCTGCATTCTTCATTTTTATTTTCCGTACATATTCATTTGTTGAAATTCCGGTCAAGGCTTTCACTTTTCGGTAGAGAGTAGATTTGCTCATGCATAGTTTGTCTGATAGATAGGCTACGTCTATTTTTTCCGATTGCAGATTATCTTCAATGATTTGCGTTATCTTTTGTATGAACTCGTCATCCAGTCGGTTCAGAGACTCATGGAGCATTATACATTTATCAGAATTTATATTTAAGTTGGAGTTAAACTGATTGGCTAATTTTCTGCGGGATTCCAATAAGTTGTAGATACGGCTTCTCAATAAACTTGCACTAAATGGTTTTGTCAGATAAGAGTCGGCACCTGCCTGATAACCTTCCTCTTTATTCTGCAAAGAGTCTTTTGCGGTAAGCATTATGACTGGGATATGACTTGTACGTACATCTTCTTTTATGATTTTACAGAAAGTGATACCGTTCATTCCGGCCATCATGATATCCGTTACTATAATGTCGGGGATATGTGCGATGGCGGCACGGCAACCGGCTTCTCCTTCGCTTGCGGTTACTACATCAAATGAGTCGGAGAATGATTCTGATATATATTCGCATATATCAGAATTGTCTTCTACCACCAGCAAGATTGGTTTTTCGCAAGGAATATCATCAGTGGGCACTACCTCTGCCGATTCTATTTCCGTATTGCCTTTCGGGGCCTTTTCACCAGAATCTGTATGTAGGGCATTGGGGTATATGTTATGCATAATAAGAGAAAAGTAGAAGCTGCTCCCTTCACCCGGAACGCTTTCTGCATATATTTCTCCTTGATGTAGTTTGGCAAGGTTTTTAACTAATGCTAAGCCGATACCGGTACCCGATGCCTGGCGGTCACTTCTGGCCTGATAATATCTTTCGAAAATATGTGGTAATTCATCTGCGGATATACCTTGCCCCGTATCAGAAACTTTGATTTCTACATAGTCCGTATCATTTTTTCGGGTAGTATAGAGTGAGATATTGATATAACCTTTTTCAGTATATTTGGCGGCATTGGAAATTAGGTTATCAAGTATCATAGTTACTATTTCTCTGTCGAAATAGAGCGAAAGCGGTTCAGGCTTAATTGTTATGTTAAATTCAACTTCTTTATTCAAGTTCAGTTCTTTATATCTCAGACTGACCTCTGTAACCAGTGCAGCAAGATTGTCTTTACTCACACAAAGTTTTTTATTTTGCGTCTCTGTTTTACGGAATTCAAGTATCTGATTAATCAGGTTTAAAAGCCGAATAGCACTGTTGTGAATGATAGATATTTTCTTACGTTGATGTGGAAGCAGTTCTTTGTCTTCCTGAAAATCTTCCAGTGGTCCCAGAATTAGGGTTAACGGGGTGCGTAATTCATGAGTGATATTGGTATAAAAGCGTAAACGTTCGTTGTTAAGTTCCTGTTCCTGTTCATGATTCTTCTTTTCCAGTTCATAAAAACTTTGCATATCTACTTTTTTCTTATAAAGATTAAGAAGATAGAAAATGATATATCCTGCGAGAATAAAATAAAGCACTTTTGCCCACCATGATAGCCAGATGGGGGGAGTAATGTGAATAGGAAGAATATTGATCTCGCCAGACCATTTCTGATTATGTATCCGTGTTTTCACTTGAAATTCATACTCTCCCGGTGGAATGTTGTGGAACATTACCGTATTTTCGTTGACGGTGTACCATGAGTCATCAAAACCTTTCAAACGGTATGCGTAATCTATCCAATTAGCTTGAGAATAATCAAGAACGCTATATGCCAGATTAAAAGTGTTTTGTTTGTAAGTTAGTTGTATGGTTTCATTGTTTTGGCCATAAAAGTTTATAGTGTTATTATCTTTATGTGCGGATTGTTCTTCGAATATTTTCATCTCGGTGATGATGACAGGAGATACCTCACGGTTACTTAATACGGTAACCGGATCAAAATAGCGGGCACCATTTATTGAGCCGAAATAAATGATACCATTTTCATCTTTTGTTACGGCTGCGCTGGAGAAATTGCCTATTGGCGTTTTGTCGAAATAGTTGTAGTTTATGAATTGTCCGGTTGCCGTGATATAGCAACTGATACCTGCATTGGTGCTAAACCAGATGTTACCCTCACCATCTTCGGTAATGGCACGAATATAGGAGTTATAAATGCCGTCTTGCCGGTTATAAACTTTGTATTCGTGAATTTTATTGGCTGGGAAACAGACTAATCCATCGCCTGTCGCTATCCAGATTCTACTCTCAGAGTCTCTGAAAATATAATTTATGCTATTGGAACAGAAGCCGTTGTATTCATTGAAATGACAGATGGATTTCATTTCGTTGGTGAGGATGGATAATCCTTGTCCGAAGGTACCTATCCAGATTCTTCCTTTTGTATCTTGAATGAGGCTGCGTATGGTATTTTCTGGAAGAGAAGAATTCTCAGTGGTATAATGCATTATGTTTTCATAAGTTTGAGTGTTAACAATAAATATTCCCGAACTGGTTCCTATCCACATATTGTTTTTGTTGTCTTCATAAAAACAACGGGCGTCACAGGAAGAAATCTCTTTAAGGCTGGCATGGGAAAAGTTTTTTTTATTATAATCGTAGATATCTACACCACCCATGAAGGTTCCTATCCATATATTGTTTTGAGAATCGCAATATTCGCTTATAATAGAATTATGGCTCAGTTTCCCATTTTCTTCGTTATAGATGACCGTGCGATTGTCTTTTTCAAAGACATTGATTCCCCCTCCGTCAGTACCGATCCATAACTTATTGTCTTTGTCTGTACATAAACTCAATACGACCCGATTACTAAGACTGTTTTTATAATCTTTAATTGGAGAATAGCTGTGGCTTTTGAAAAAAGGCGGAGTGTGGCCTATAAAATTAATACCGCCCCCATAGGTGCCTATCCAGATGTTTTTGAAAGAATCTTGAAATAAACACCTCGCTGTCGGATTGGATAAACTATAATTATTGCTTCCCACTGTGAGATGTTCTAGATTAAACTGATTTTGCGGGAGGAATAATTGTTGCTTGATATCTACGATAAAGATACCGTTTAGTTCGGTGGCCATCCAGATTTTTTTATTATCCATTTGCCGGATATCGAAAACTGTAGACGTTGAGGGAATATTAGCTATTTGATTTATGGAGAAAAATTGTTCTGTTTGGGTGTCGAATAAAGCAGCTCCCCTTTCAGTTCCTATCCATATATTGTCGGTACTATCTTTGTATATGCAGTGAACATGATTTCCGGGTATACCGTTTTTATTGTCGGGATTATACTTGAAATTCTTTACACGTTTGGTTTTCAATGAAACAATACTCATTCCATGTTCTACGTGGCCAATGTATATTTTTCCATTGCCGTCTTCTACTACCGTCCAAACATTGTTGGATGGTAAATTGGGCAAAGTCGTGGTATTGTAATGAGTAAATTCTCCGGTGTTCTTATTGAAGTATTCTATTCCCCTATGATAAGTACTGAGCCATAAATTGCCGTCACTTGCTGGTGAGATATGTGTAACGTCGTTTGTGATGAGGCTATTAGGATTGGAGTCGTCATGTGTAAATACGGTTAATTCATCTTTTTCATAATTGTATGCATTCATGCCCGCCCGTTGAGTTGCTATCCAGATAATCGGTTCTGTAGGATCGGCATAGATACTGTTAAGTTCATTACCACTAATATGGTTCGTGTGTTTGTAATAGTTAATGAAACGGTTTCCGTCAAATTTATTGAGCCCTTCCTCGGTGGCAAACCACAGAAAACCGTCTTTATCCTGAGTGATGTTTACAACACTGTTATTCGATAAGCCTTGTTCTATTCCCAATTGTTTGACATAATAATTTTGAGAATATAGAAAAGAGGAGAAAATAAGGACGAGACTTGTCAACAGGCTTTTCATCATTTGCATATGTGTTTGGAAATAAGTACTTAACTTCTTTAATTATTGACCGTCAAATATACTATTTAATTTCTATTTCACTGATGATAAAAACTTCTTTGCACGATTCACTGTCTATATTTGAATGATTTGGTATGTTTCAGGGGCGCGATGGGGATGAATCTGATTTCTGAAAGACCGATTCATTTTGTATGCACGATTTAGCGCTTATCGTTGCACGATTTTTGGTCTATTGCTTTGCTGTTAAATACATAGATTTGCAATAATAAAACAGAGGGTGAGGGAGATTAGGTGATCTTGGATTTAAGATAAACTGTTTTGGACAACGCTTTGTTTGAATAAATTGTTTCACTTTAATTTTAATATGTATGAAAAAGAGTTTAGCACTATTGGGGAGACTGACCGGCATTTCTCCTGTAAAAGACATTTGTCCTGTACCGAAATCTGATAGAGATTTCTCTATTGAAGGAGTTGTGATTGAACAGACTGAGCTGTATAATAAAAAAAATGAATCGGGAATTGATGTTTCTGACCTGAATACAGGCATTTGCATTATGTACACTGAGAATATTGATAATATGATAATGTCAGTGAAAATAGTAAACAATATAAATATCTAATACAAATATGACCTTTAAAAAAATACTCATATATCTCGCCTTGGTTTTGCCGCTATGTTTGTCTGCACAAAATTATGCTGATTATAAACTATATGCTTCATATGACTTTGAACAAGGCGTGATCGACAGACAGGCTAATACAAGCTTGGAGTTGAAAAATGGTGCCAGGATTGTGGAAGACGCTGTCCGTGGAAAAGTTCTTTATTTTAGTGGCGATAAGCGTCAACATGCTGTAATGGTGCCCGCACCTGTTATGGGAGACACAATGTCCCTTTCTTTTTGGTATAAGCGTAGTTCACGGGATGATTCTAAGGTTAGTTGGAAACAGATCTTTGAATTCTATAATTCCGTTGACGGTAGCAATATTTATTTTATGCCTGTATATGGATTTGATGATTCGCTAAGTGGTGTTGTTTGCGATGCCAGAACATTCAATTCGGGTGTTTGGGAACCGTTGTACGGTCCGTGTATAGATGCGAATGATGCGTGGCATCATGTTGTCTTAGTAGTACACGAAACCTCTTGGAGTTATTATCTGGATGGTGAGAAAGTGGGAACAAAGAATATTTTTGTCTCTTTATCTCTTATGAATCTGACACATCTGTTTTTTGGAATGAATCCTAACCGTGAGCTACATCCGTCGACTGGTTCGATAGATGATATTAATATTTATCATTATCCGTTGAGCCAGAGTCAGGTTTCCCAAATATATGCAGGTGAAGCTATCACGGAACCACTTGGAGAAGGGCCTCTTACCTTTCATTTTGATAATAATTTGAATGAAGAAGGCAGGCGTATAACTCTTGATGGCTTTAAATATTCATTTGTTCGTGACGGTCAAAGAGGGCCGGCCGTAAAAATAGATGCAGGGGGACAACTGAATTTCTCTGATAATATCTTATCTAACGGTTCGTCAACCATAAACTTTTTGTATAAAAAAGAATCGATTGGTGCCACCGATGATGGAAAATATATCTATCAGGCTTCAAAAGACGATGACAACAGCTATGGTATTAAAATAAAAGTCGATGGTGATGCGGCTTACCTTGTACTGGAAACGATAAAGAATGGTGTAAAGAATGAAACAGTAAGCCAGGAAAAACTTGAATCTGATGAATGGAATGCCATAAGTATTTTCTACTCCATGACTGCCCAGAATAATATGCGAATTTATCAGAATGGCAAACAAATCATTGTAAACGCAGGGGTGGAAACTTATAGTTTGGGATTGAATCAGTGGAGCTTGGGAAGTACCACTGATTCAAAAAGTGCAGGTGGGCTTTATGATGAATTCGTAGTGGAAAATTATGCAATGAGACCGGACGGGGTAAACGAATATTATAAAAGTAATCTTACTTCCTTAAGTATAACTGTTGATTTTGCCAATAAACATCAAACTATACGTAATTTTGGTGCTTCCGATGCTTGGGATGCCGACGTATTAGGTAAGTACTGGCCCGAAGAAAAAAAGAATCGGCTCGCGGAACTGCTTTTCAGCAAAGAATTTGATAACGAAGGAAATCCTAAGGGGATCGGATTGTCTTGCTGGAGGTTTAATATCGGTTCGGGGTCTGCGGAGCAGGGCGAAGAAAGCAAAATAGCGGGACCCAGTAAGCGTACTGAATGTTTCATGAATCCTGATGGTACTTACAATTGGGAGAAACAAAAAGGACAACAATGGTTTCTCAAGAAAGCTGTACTGGATTATGAAGTAGAAGATATTGTCGGTTTCATGAATTCTCCCCCCGTATATTTTACTAAACACGGATATGCTTTCAATCAGGAAAACGGATGGGATTATATTCTTGCATCTGATAAATACGATAATTTTGCATCGTTTACTGCCGATGTCGTAGAGCATTTTGATAAGGAAGGCATTCATTTCGATTATATCAGCCCGATAAACGAACCGCAATATCAATGGGGACCCGGAGGTGACGGATGGGCCGGTCAGGAAGGATCGCCTGCTACTGACCAGCAAATTGCAGATGTTACGAAAAGTATGAGTAGGGTAATTGCTTCCAGAAAGCTCACAACGGAAGTGTCTATTGCAGAAGGCGGTGCGATTGGCAGCTTAATAGCTCAAATACCGAAATTCTGGGGTAACGAAGAACCGGATATGAAAGTAGGTGGGTTACCGAATGTTTCTTATGTGGCATCCGGACATAGTTATTGGAGCGACCGTAATCCGGAAGATATGTATAATAGCCGTGTACATCTTCGGGAAGTAATGGAGGCGACAGATGACAAGCTCGAGTATTTTCAGACCGAATACAGTCTTTTAGACGGCGGTTATACTTGGGGACATCCTGGTGGCATAGTAGGAAACTTTCGTGAGATAGAGTGTGCAATAGCCCTTGCCCGTATGTTGCATGTCGATTTATCAGTGGGTAATGCTACCGGATGGCACTGGTGGACTGCTTTCAGCCAAGGAAAACATTTGGGAGAAAGCCGCTTTGCATTGCTTGAGACGATGACAACAAAAGATATGACAGATGGTTTTTACAACGATACAAAACTTCTTTATACACTTGGGCAGTACTCCCGCTTTGTACGTCCGGGAATGAAACGGGTGGAGGTAAATCGTTCTGATAATTTAAGCGTCATAGCAGCGCTGAGAAATGATATGTATTCTGCATATATTGATGAAGAAACCAATCAGGTTATTATTGTTGCGGCAAATTCAAAGATCACTCAAAGCAGGATTGAGTTGGCAGTAGAAAATCTGCCTGTATCTGCTAATAGCGGTTTAGAATTTACTCCTTATATTACTTCTGATAATGATGATATGAGAGCTTATCCGAAAATCAAGGAAGGGGAAACATTTATCTTGCCTCCTCTTTCTATAGTAACATTTGTTTCGGAATCTACCGTTCCTTCTTCAATAACAGAAGAACCAGAGGAGATAAATATCCATATTTATCCTAATCCTATCGTTGATGAAGCAACTGTCAACAGTAGAAATACGATACGAAATATCACAGTATATGATGTTTATGGAAAAGTAGTTTATCAGCAGGCAGGTATCAATGATAATATGTGCAAGTTGTTTTTGCCGGGATTGTCTGCCGGTATATATATCGCAAATATAGAAACTGATGAAGGCTATAGAATACAAAAGATCGTGAAGAAATAATTTTAAAGATGCGGTTTTAAAAAGAAACCGCATCTTTAGACACAAAAACAATAGGTATGAAAAGAAAATTAAGTGCATTGATATTGATAGTTCTATCAATATTTCTATCTGATGATCTATTTGCCGATCCGATGTTTGGAAAAAAAGAATTAATAACGGACGATTGGCAGTTCATCTTAAATGATTCTCCGGAGCTTCCTGACGCAAATCAGAATTGGTTAAAAGTTGACTTGCCGCATGATTGGAGTGTGCGAGGACAATTGAGTCCTACATTAGCCAGTTGTACGGGATATCTTCCCGGAGGAACCGGCTGGTATAAGAAAAAATTAAAAATAGCAGATGAATTAAAGGGTAAAAAGCTTTATGTATATTTTGAAGGTGTGTACAACAGGAGTGAGGTCTACATTAACGGACACTTATTGGGTAAACGTCCGAATGGTTATATTTCTTTTATGTATGATATTACCTCTTATGTAAAGTATGATTCGGATAACATGCTTACGGTTAAGGTAGATCATAGTCGGCGGGCTGATTCTCGCTGGTACACCGGATCTGGTATTTACCGGAACGTCTATTTGGTGGAGGCCAATCCTGTGCATATTGCTCAATGGGGAGTATATACTTATCCGAAGTCGGTAGCAGAAAAACAAGCTGTTCTTCATGTCGAAGTGGAAGTAGAGAACGAGTCGGACGTAAATTCTACTGTAACTGTAAACAATGAATTGATTGATACTGAAGGAAATACGGTGGCAAGGAAATCTGGGAAATTATCCATACAATCCGGTCTGAGTGAAAAGATCCGGTCTGATTTAAAAGTAAATGCCCCTCGACTTTGGGATATCGACCATCCCAATCTTTATCAACTGAAAACCACTGTTTCTAAAAATGGAGAAATCATTGGTGAAACAGTGGCCAAAGCCGGTTTACGATCTTTCACTTTCGACCCTGATAGAGGATTCGCACTCAATGGCAACTGGATGAAAATGAAAGGAGTGTGCATTCATCATGATGCCGGAACTTTAGGAACGGTTGTTCCACGGGACGTTTGGAGGAAAAGGTTACTGAATCTGAAAGAGATCGGTTGTAATGCCATTCGTACGAGCCACAATCCGCAAGCTCCCGATTTATATGATTTATGTGATGAATTGGGGCTTCTGGTTTTGAATGAGGCTTATGATGAATGGGAGTTTCCTAAACGTAAGTGGATAGAAGGCTGGAACGTAGGCGTACCCGGATTTCAAGGTTCATACGATTTCTTTCGGGAGTGGGGTGAGAAAGATCTTGCCGATATGGTACAACGTGACAGAAATCACGCATCTGTATTTGCATGGAGCATAGGAAATGAGGTTGATTATCCGAACGATCCTTATTCGCATCCCATACTTGATGGAGATGGAGGTTTTACTCAGGCCATGTATGGCGGTTATAAAAAAGATGCACCCGACGCGATGCGTCTTGGGGATATAGCGAAAAGGCTTGTAAAAGTAGTAAAACAGTATGATATTTCTCGTCCTGTTACTGCTGGTTTGGCCGGAGTAGCGATGTCTAACGAAACGGAATATCCCGGTGCTTTGGATATTGCCGGATATAACTATACGGAAAGCCGGTATGATTCAGATCATTTAAAATATCCCGGTCGTGTGATTTATGGAAGTGAAAACCGGCACGATATGGAAGCATGGAGAGCGGTTAGGGATAAAGAACACATATTGGGGCAATTTTTGTGGACTGGTATCGACTATTTGGGGGAATCCGGCAGATGGCCTTCGCGTGGATTCTATTCGGGGCTTTTGGATTTTAGTGGAGAGATCAAACCGCGCGGTTATTTTCGTCAGGCACTTTGGTCGACAAAACCGATGGCTTATATTGGAACTTATCCCACTCCGGGAATGAGAAGCGGGAGTTTGATGAAAGATGTTTGGTCTGGGTTGGAGGCATTGAATAGCGGAAGCGGTTATATCGAGAAGACGCCTTCTATGGATGCGTGGCCCATCTGGAATTATATTGTCGGACAGTCTGTTCGTGTGGTTTGTTACACGAATGCTGCAAAAGCCAGATTGGAATTGAATAATAAAATTGTCGGCCAAACAAAAGATTATGATGATAATACGGGAATTATCTATTGGGATATTCCTTTTGAGTCTGGTAGATTGGAGGTGATAGGGCTGGATGTTAATGGCAATGAAGTCATACGTCATGCGATACAATCTTCAGGCCGGCCTTATGCATTGAAAATTGTACATCAGAATAATGTTATATCCAAAGATAAGGGGCTGGCTCAGGTAAGTTTAGAGGTGGTAGATGAAGAGGGTATTCCGGTGATGATTTCAGATGATGAAATAACGTGTCATATAGTTGGCCCTGCACGGCTTTTGGGATTGGAAGCGAGTAATAACTCTGATATGGGAGATTATACAGATCACGTTCAGCGTGTGTTTCATGGACGGTTGCTGGCATATATACAGGCTTCCGGAGCAGAAGGAATAATAAAAGTAAAATTCACATCCCCCTGGCTTAAGGAAATACAAACTGAAATTGCGACAAAATAGGATAATTGAATGCCTGTTTAAATTTCACATCCTTCGTAGAGGTTGTATGCCATGCACCTCTACAAAAAGTGGTCGTTCGGCATTTAACCTTTTTTACTCTGCGAACAGTTTCTTCCCGTTTTGTTTATTTCCATAACGTGTTACATAACATTGTTTAGTAACACAGTGCTCTTTGTTGCTTTTCCCCTTATTAATTCCTAATTTGCGCCACACTAAAATAATGGTATGCGAGAACATACTGAGTAATTCATTTAAATCTTATATATTATGAAGGTATATCAGACTAACGAAATTAAGAACATCGCCTTATTGGGAAGTTCTGGCTCTGGGAAAACCACTCTCGTGGAAGCAATGCTTTTCGAGAGTGGTGTTATAAAACGTCGCGGAACAATTGCCGCAAAAAATACAGTTAGTGATTATTTCCCTGTTGAACAAGAGTATGGCTACTCCGTTTTCTCTACCGTATTCCATGTAGAATGGAACAATAAAAAGCTGAATATGATAGACTGTCCGGGTTCGGACGACTTTGTAGGAGGCACAGTTACTGCACTTAATGTGACCGATACAGCAATTCTTCTTCTTAATGGCCAATATGGCATCGAAGTCGGTACACAGAATCATTTCCGTTACACTGAAAAATTGAATAAACCCGTTATTTTCCTTGTCAACCAGCTTGATAATGATAAATGCGACTATGATAATATCTTGGAACAGTTAAGAGAGGCTTATGGCTCAAAAGTTGTTCCTATCCAGTATCCTATTGCTACAGGTCCCGGCTTTAACGCCCTTATCGATGTTCTGTTGATGAAGAAGTATTCATGGAAACCCGAAGGAGGTGCTCCTATCATTGAGGATGTTCCGGCCGAAGAAATGGATAAGGCTATGGAATTGCACAAGGCGCTTGTAGAAGCAGCTGCCGAAAATGATGAGGGACTGATGGAAAAATTCTTTGAACAGGATTCATTGACCGAAGATGAAATGCGTGAAGGAATCCGTAAAGGGCTTGCGGCTCGTGGAATGTTCCCTGTCTTCTGTGTATGTGCGGGTAAGGATATGGGTGTACGCCGTTTAATGGAGTTTTTGGGTAATGTTGTTCCGTTCGTTTCTGAAATGCCTAAAGTAACGAACACCGAAGGCAAAGAGGTGGCACCCGATGCTAATGGCCCTACTTCCCTCTATTTCTTTAAAACCAGTGTCGAACCTCATATCGGAGAGGTGTCTTATTTTAAAGTAATGAGTGGAAAAGTGCACGAAGGCGATGATTTGGTTAATGCCGACCGTGGATCAAAAGAGCGTATGGCGCAGCTTTATGTGGTAGCTGGTTCCAATCGTATTAAAGTGGAGGAACTTTTAGCCGGTGATATCGGAGCTACTGTAAAATTGAAAGATGTTAAAACCGGTAATACGCTGGATGGTAAGGATTGTGATTATAAATTTAATTTTATCAAATATCCCAACTCGAAATATTCACGTGCCATCAAACCTGTCAATGAGGCTGATGTGGAGAAGATGATGAGTATTCTAAACCGTATGCGTGAAGAAGATCCGACTTGGGTGGTTGAGCAGTCTAAGGAATTGAAGCAGACGATTGTACACGGACAGGGAGAATTCCATCTGCGTACTTTGAAATGGCGCCTGGAAAATAATGAAAAACTTCAGGTGAAATTTGAAGAGCCGAAGATACCTTATCGCGAAACGATAACCAAGGCTGCCCGTGCCGATTATCGCCATAAAAAGCAATCCGGAGGTGCAGGCCAGTTTGGTGAGGTACATCTTATTGTTGAACCATACAAGGAAGGAATGCCTGTGCCGGATACTTACAAATTTAACGGGCAGGAATTTAAGATCAATGTAAAAGGTACTGAAGAGGTACCATTGGAATGGGGAGGAAAATTGGTTTTTGTCAATAGTATCGTCGGAGGTTCTATCGATGCCCGTTTTTTACCTGCTATCTTGAAGGGAGTGATGGCACGCATGGAGCAAGGGCCGTTGACCGGTTCGTATGCCCGTGATGTACGTGTGATTGTGTATGATGGAAAAATGCACCCGGTAGATTCCAATGAAATTTCTTTTATGCTGGCGGGACGTAACGCGTTTAGTGAAGCCTTTAAGAATGCCGGTCCGAAAATTCTGGAACCTATTTATGATGTGGAAGTATTTGTTCCGTCGGATAAGATGGGTGATGTAATGGGCGATTTGCAAGGACGCCGTGCTATGATTATGGGCATGAGCAGTGAGAAGGGATTTGAGAAACTCATAGCTAAAGTGCCTCTCAAAGAGATGGCTTCTTACTCTACGGCCTTGAGTTCTTTGACTGGTGGGCGTGCTTCGTTTATTATGAAATTCGCAAGTTACGAACTGGTACCTTCCGATGTACAGGATAAGTTAATTAAGGACTTCGAAGCCAAACAGGTAGAGGAGTAATTATTATTCGTTTATAATGCTTTAGCCGCTTTTCTTTCTTTTGAAAGAGAAGCGGCTTTTTTACTTAACAATGATTAAGAAAAGTGGAATTATTCAAGAGAAAGATTTAATTTTTTATTAAATTTGCAAACCAAAGGGTAGAATGTTTTGTTATAGTCGTCAGAACATGAGCTAAATATCGCCTTTCGGTTAATTTACGAGAATGTACGGTTAAAACAGGTTAATGTGTTAGGCGTGTTAATTAGGGAGTGTTAATTTTGTTGCTATGAAAAAGTCAACAATCTGGATATTAGGTATTGTAATGGGTCTTTCCTTCCTCGGATTACTTTACTTGCAAGTGAGTTATATAGAGGCAATGGTAAAGATGCGCAAAGAACAATTTGATAATTCTGTGCGGAATAGTCTGTATCAGGTATCAAAAGATGTGGAATTTGCGGAGACGGACCGTTGGCTGAGAGAGGATATTTCTGAAGCCGAACGGAAAGCACTGACAGCTTCTTCTACTATACAAGGAGAGGATTTGGTTCAGCAGACGCAACGTTTTACGGTGAAATCACCGGATGGAAGAATAATGACGGACTTTGAATTGAAAGTGATGACGAACAAACCGTCGGAGTTACCCAAAATGATGATTTCACGCAGGCATGGTGGAAATACGATTCCGAAAACATCGAAGTCATTGCTCGATGCGGTTAAGAATCGTTATATGTATCAACGGGTTTTGCTTGACGAAGTAGCATTGCAAATGGTTTATCGTGCCAGTGACAAGTCGATAGGCGAACGCGTAAGATTTAAGGATTTGGATGATTACTTGAAGTCGGCCCTACTTAATAATGGTATAGAATTGCCTTACCACTTTACAGTAATCGATAAAGATGGACGAGAAGTATACCGTTGTGCGGATTTTGAAATGAAAGGAAGCGAGGACTCTTATACCCAACCTCTTTTTCAGAACGATCCGCCGGCCAAGATGAGTATTGTAAAAGTGCACTTTCCCGGAAAAAAAGATTATATTTTTGATTCGGTGAGTTTTATGATTCCATCTATGATATTTACTTTCGTGTTGTTGATAACGTTTATTTTCACGTTGTATATTGTTTTCCGTCAGAAGAAACTGACAGAAATGAAGAACGATTTTATCAACAATATGACACATGAGTTTAAGACGCCGATATCGACTATCTCGCTGGCAGCACAAATGCTGAAAGATCCTGCGGTGGGCAAGTCTCCACAGATGTTCCAGCATATATCGGGAGTGATCAATGATGAGACGAAGCGACTGCGTTTCCAAGTGGAAAAAGTGCTTCAGATGTCAATGTTCGACCGGCAGAAAGCAACGCTTAAGATGAAGGAAATCGATGCGAACGAGTTGATAACAGGGGTGATAAATACTTTCACTTTAAAGGTGGAACGATATAATGGTAAGATAACATCGAACCTTGAGGCCACTGATCCTGTTATATTTGCAGATGAAATGCATATCACCAATGTGATCTTCAATTTGATGGACAATGCGGTGAAGTATAAGAAGCCGGAAGAGGACCTGTTGCTAAATGTCAGAACTTGGAATGAACCGGGAAAGTTGATGATTTCTATACAGGATAACGGTATCGGTATAAAAAAAGAAAACCTTAAAAAGGTATTTGATAAGTTCTATCGCGTGCATACAGGTAATCTGCACGATGTAAAAGGATTCGGATTAGGGTTAGCCTATGTGAAGAAGATTATTCAGGATCATAAGGGAACTATCCGTGCCGAGAGCGAATTGAATGTGGGAACAAAATTTATTATTGCATTACCTTTATTAAAAAATTAATGATATGGACGAGAAACTGCGTATTTTATTATGCGAAGATGACGAGAATCTTGGCATGCTTTTAAGAGAATATTTACAGGCAAAAGGTTATTCTGCTGAGTTGTATCCGGATGGAGAAGCTGGTTATAAGGCTTTCTTGAAGAATAAGTATGATTTGTGTGTGTTTGATGTAATGATGCCTAAGAAAGACGGATTTACATTGGCGCAGGATGTACGTGCTGCAAATGCGGAAATTCCTATTATTTTTCTGACAGCAAAAACACTGAAAGAAGATATTTTGGAAGGTTTTAAGATTGGTGCGGATGACTACATAACCAAACCTTTCAGTATGGAAGAACTGACTTTCAGAATCGAGGCTATCTTGAGACGTGTGCGTGGAAAGAAGAACAAAGAAAGTAATATCTATAAAATCGGTAAGTTTACTTTCGATACACAGAAACAAATTCTTGCCTCGGAAGGGAAGCAAACGAAACTGACTACAAAAGAATCGGAATTACTTGGTTTGCTTTGTGCACATGCAAATGAAATCTTGCAACGTGATTTCGCTTTAAAGACTATCTGGATTGATGATAACTATTTCAATGCTCGCAGTATGGATGTATACATCACTAAATTGCGTAAACATTTGAAAGAAGATGACTCTATCGAGATTATCAATATTCACGGAAAAGGGTACAAACTGATTACTCCTGAAGTTGAAAACTAAACGGAGGATAAAATAAAAAAGTCCGGGAATATTCATTCCCGGACTTTTTTATTTCCATTAATATCAATCTGCGATTCTCTTGTTGATTACAATATAAGAGATAAGACCTAAAACTACCAAGACTACAGAAGTTCCTAAGATGGCATTGTTGTTTACATTGCCAGTAAAAGAACAAGCAATCAAGATGATTACTCCAGCCAAGATCAATATTAATCCTAAATTCTTTAATAAGCCTTTCATGTGTGTGTATTTTTATAGATTATTTTATTCTTAGCCACAAATTAAAGCATAATTCTTTAACGGGCGAAATTATTTATGCAAAAAAACTATTATTCAGTGTAAATAGTCAGTTTTTGCATATTTATAAACATCTAATCTTTGGTATTAAAGAATATTTTTCTCAGAACTTCCTGGCTGACGCTTAGCTCTTCAACGGTAATACCTTGTAAGGCTTCCATGAGAGTCCGGTTGGCTATAAGACGTGCCTTTTCTTCCAGTTCCTTACCGGTTTTTGTTAAGTGGATGAGGTTGGTACGGCGGTCTTTCTTGTCTGAGATGCGAACTACAAGATGCTGACGTTCCATATTGTCTATCAGCCGGGTCATGCTTGGCTTATCTTTAAAAGTTGCATTACACAACTCTTGCTGGGTCACACCGTCTTTTTCCCAAAGAAAAATGAGTACGGTCCATTGTTCTGGACTGATTTCCAAACCGCCTTGGCGGAAGTTACGGTACAGCTTTCGGTTAATAGCAGCAGAGACTTTGCCATTCAAAATGGCAAAAATAAGTCGGATGTCAAAGTTAAACTGTTCTATCATGAAATTATTGTTTCAACAACTTTGCAAAGGTAGGATGCTTCTTCGATAAATCCTATTTTCCGGGTATAAAAAAAGATTAAATGTTTGTTGTTCAAAATAAAATGTCTAACTTTGCACCCGCATTTTTAAATCAAATAAATTATTTATTTAATTAAACGAGTATGAATCAATACGAAACCGTTTTCATTTTAACTCCCGTTTTGTCTGATGTTCAGATGAAGGAAGCGGTAGAAAAATTCAAAGGCATTCTTCAGGCTGAAGGGGCTGAGATTATTAATGAAGAGAACTGGGGACTGAAGAAGTTGGCTTATCCTATCCAGAAGAAGTCTACAGGTTTTTATCAGTTGATCGAGTTCAATGCAGATCCTACTGTTATCGACAAGTTGGAACTGAATTTTCGTCGTGACGAACGCGTGATCCGTTTCTTGACTTTCAAGATGGATAAGTACGCTGCAGAGTATGCTGCTAAAAGAAGAAGTGTTAAATCAAGCAAAAAGGAGGATTAATCATGGCACAACAAGTTCAATCAGAAATCAGATATTTGACTCCGCCTTCAGTAGACGTAAAGAAGAAAAAATACTGCCGTTTCAAAAAAAGTGGTATCCGTTATATCGACTACAAAGATCCTGAATTCTTGAAGAAATTCTTGAATGAACAGGGAAAAATCCTTCCTCGCCGTATTACTGGTACTTCTTTGAAGTTCCAACGTCGTATTGCGCAGGCTGTGAAGAGAGCACGTCACTTGGCATTGTTGCCTTATGTAACTGACATGATGAAATAAGAAGGAGGAAAAGTATGGAAATTATATTGAAAGAAGACGTAGTAAATTTGGGTTATAAGAATGACATCGTAACTGTTAAGTCTGGTTATGGTCGTAATTATTTGATCCCGACTGGAAAAGCCATTATTGCTTCTCCTTCTGCAAAAAAAATGTTGGCTGAAGAACTGAAACAGCGTGCTCACAAACTTGAAAAGATCAAGAAAGATGCTGAAGCTATGGCTGCTAAGTTGGAAGGTGTATCTTTGACTATTGCTACTAAGGTTAGCTCTACGGGTACAATCTTTGGTTCTGTAAGTAATATCCAAATTGCTGAGGCATTGGCTAAATTGGGTCATGAAGTAGACAGAAAGATTATCGTAGTGAAAGATGCTGTGAAAGAAGTTGGTTCTTACAAAGCTGTCGTTAAACTGCATAAGGAAGTTGCTGTAGAAATTCCTTTTGAGGTAGTTGCTGAATAATAAGATACTTATTATATAAAAAGAAAAGCCTGTTCTCTCAAAAACAGGCTTTTCTTTTTATATAATCTTTTATTGTGTCCTTTTACACGTTTTTTTATCACTTATTCGTTGTGCTTCCTTGATATTTTATTGGGAAAGGGAACATAAAAAAAGTCTGTCCGTGATTTTTCACGTCAGACTTTCAATTCTCTCTAAACTGTAGAAATTATTCAGCTACAGTTTCTGTTACTGCTACGCTATCAACTACTTCTACTGTATCAATTGCTGCGGCTGCTTCAGCTGCAGCTGCTTCTACTGCTTCAAGTGAATCAGCGATACGGATAGAGTCTGCTTCTGCTTTTGCTGCATCAGCTGCTTTATTACCACAAGATGCCAACGATACTGCTGCGATAGCTGCGAACATTAAAACTAATTTTTTCATTTTCTTTGCTTTTTAATCTATAATACAATCAATTGCTTATTAAAACGCTGCAAAGATATAGACTTTTGGAATACGTTGTTCTCGATATACCAACTTTTTTTATATTTTTTTTCGAAGATCGCTTTCTATTTGTCTCACAATATGTTTTACAACATGGTTAGTTTACTGCTATGCTATTGTATAAGTAGCGTTTAATACTTCTTTTAGGAGTTTTTTCAAATTCCGTGGGATAGAGTTGGATCTGGCTTATCTTCTCATAGTTGGCTACGCTTGCATTTAGATTCTTCAGGTTTTCATCCATGATCGTTTTTAAATTCTCCGGTTGGTTGAGTCCTAACGAATCTAATGATTCATAATCTGCATATACCAAAGCCACTAACTTTTTGTTTCGTTCGATAATAAGGCTTTCAAGAATGAAAGGCAAGTTATTCAGTTTGGCTTCAATTTCTTCCGGGAATATATTTTGCCCGCTTGAACTCAGAATCATTGTTTTCAAACGTCCGCGTATAAAGATATTGCCATTGGCATCCATTGTTCCCAAGTCACCGGTGCGCAACCAGCCATCTTCGGTGAATACCTCTTGGGTTGCTTCCGGGTTTTTGTAATAGCCGGTCATTACATTTTCGCCGCGTACTTGAATTTCTCCGGTTTCCGCTTCCGGATTTTCTTTATAGATGCGTGCTTCCATAATGTCGAGTATCTTACCGGAAGAGGTTGGGATAAATTCGTTCCATGGTGCGTAGCTGATGAGCGGACCACATTCTGTCATTCCGTATCCGATGGTAAACGGAAATTTTATTTTATGGAAAAATTCCTCCACTTCCGGATTCATAGCCGCTCCGCCAATGATTATTTCTTTGAAACGTCCTCCCAGAGCATCGATCAGTTTTTTACGGATCTGTGCATAAATCTGTCCGTCGAGTAGTGGAATGCTGAGTGCCCATTTCATTCCTTTCTTATTAATGAGAGGTTGAATGGTGTTTTTATATATTTTCTCAATAACGAGCGGAACAGTGATAATCAAATTGGGTTTCACTTCTTCGAAAGCTTTCATGATGATTTTCGGAGAGGGGGTTTTGCCGAGCAGTGTGACATGGGTGCCTACAGCTGTAGCTGTCAAGAAGTCGAAAGCACAGCCATAGGCATGTGCCAGTGGGAGGAAAGAAAGTACTTTATCTCCTTTTTTCAGTAGCTCGGTACGGATACCGAAAGTAACGTTGCCTGCCAGATTGTTTCCGGTTAACATTACTCCCTTACTGAAACCGGTAGTGCCGGAAGTATAGTTCAATAGCATTACCTTGTCATTGGAAAGCGTGGTATATTGTACGTTTTCGCGGTGGAATCCTTTGGGATAGGTGTGATGCATCTCTTCATCCAGATGTTTGATGAATTTCTGTATGGTTTCTCCATCCCGCTGATATAGACAGCGGAAGTCTGATAAAGAAAATACTCCACGAAGTCCTGTGAGTTTTTCTTCTTCCAGATTTTCCCAGATGCTGTCACTGGTGAAAAGGAATACGGATTCGGAATGATTGACAATGTGGTGTACGTCGCTCGGATTGAAATCCTGAAGGATGGGAACAATAATGGCCCCATAAGTAATTGTGGCCATGTAAGCAATGCACCAACGGGCATTGTTTTTTCCGATAACCGCAATTTTGTCACCACGTCGCAGGCTACAATGTTTGAACAGCAGGTGAAGGCGGGCTATCTCTTCGGCAACTTGCCCATAGGTATAACTGATGTTGTCACCATAATCGGTATAACAAGGTAAATCCCAATTTTCGTGAAAACTGTTCTCGTATAATTTGATGAAATTCTCTTTTATCATTGCACGTTTTTTAGTAAACTGTGCAAAAATAGGAATAATAATTTAATTAGGAACCAAAAAATAAGATTTAACCACTGTGCGGAGGTTAAATTTTTTAATTTAAGTAAACGCTTAATTCTCTGTTTTTAATCCTTAATTCACATAGAATGCATTACTTTTCTTATATAATATGTAACTTTGTCACAAATATGCGTTTATTAAAATATGATAGATACCACTGTATTTCAAAATAAGACAGCTGTTTACTATACGTTAGGCTGTAAGTTGAATTTTTCTGAGACCTCGACTATTGGTAAGATTTTGCGGGAAGCAGGTGTACGTACGGCTCGTAAGGGAGAACATGCGGATATCTGTGTTGTGAATACATGTTCGGTGACCGAAATGGCGGATAAGAAGTGTCGTCAAGCTATCCATAGACTGGTGAAACAGCATCCGGGCGCTTTTGTTGTGGTCACAGGATGTTATGCACAGCTTAAGCCGGGTGACGTGGCGAAGATTGAGGGTGTAGATGTGGTATTGGGTGCTGAACAGAAAAAAGATTTGCTTCAATATTTAGGTGATTTGCAGAAGCATGGAGAAGGAGAAGCTTATACTACGGCAACCAAAGATATCCGTTCGTTTGCACCGTCTTGTTCGCGGGGAGATCGTACCCGCTTTTTTCTGAAGGTACAGGATGGCTGCGATTATTTTTGTTCTTATTGTACCATTCCTTTTGCTCGTGGGCGTAGCAGAAACGGAACGATTGCTTCGATGGTGGAGCAAGCTTGTCAGGCTGCTGCCGAAGGCGGTAAGGAGATTGTGCTTACCGGTGTGAATATCGGTGATTTCGGTAAGACGACCGGAGAAACTTTTTTTGATTTGGTGAAAGCCCTTGATGAAGTGGAAGGCATTGAGCGCTATCGTATTTCTTCCATCGAACCGAACTTGTTGACAGATGAGATTATAGAATTTGTATCCCGTTCCCGTCGTTTTATGCCTCATTTTCATATTCCTTTGCAATCGGGCAGTGATGAGGTGCTTAAACTGATGCGCCGTCGCTACGATACGGCTTTGTTTGCTTCTAAAGTAAAAAAAATAAAAGAGATAATGCCAGATGCCTTTATCGGTGTGGATGTGATTGTGGGTACACGCGGTGAAACCGGAGAGTTCTTTGAAAATGCCTATGAATTTATTGCCGGGCTGGATGTGACACAGCTTCATGTATTCAGTTATTCGGAACGTCCGGGTACACAAGCGCTGAAAATAGAGCATGTGGTAACTCCCGACGAGAAACATAAACGTAGCCAGAGGTTGCTGACTCTTTCTGATGAGAAAACGCGCTCTTTTTATGTCCGTCATACGGGGCAGGTGATGCCTGTTTTGATGGAAAAGACTAAGGCTGGTTTGCCGATGCATGGTTTTACTACTAATTATATACGGGTAGAAGTTGAAAATGATCCTTCTCTTGATAATAAAGTGGTTAATGTTTTGTTAGGTGAACTTAATGAGGAGGGAACGGCATTGAAAGGCACTATTCTATCATAAATGAAAAAGATATCGATTGTTATATTGAATTGGAATGGCTGTGAGATACTCCGTTCATTTCTTCCGTCGGTAATTCATTATTCGGATGGAGACGATATAGAGATATGCGTGGCAGATAATGGTTCTACGGATACTTCTGTTACCATGTTGCGGGAGGAATTTCCTGCTGTCCGTTTGATTCTGTTGGAACAAAATCACGGTTTTGCAGAGGGGTATAATCTTGCTTTAAATAAGGTAGATGCGGAATATGTCGTTTTGCTGAATTCGGATGTGGAGGTAACGGAACATTGGCTCGAACCACTTGTTGCCTATATGGATACTCATCCCGAAGTGGCGGCTTGCCAGCCGAAAATTCGCAGTTGGCATCAAAAGCAGATGTTTGAATACGCTGGTGCGGCAGGTGGCTACATTGATCGTTATGGTTATCCTTTTTGCCGGGGGCGCATGATGGGGACGACGGAAAGAGATGAAGGACAATATGATACCGTTGTTCCGGTCTTTTGGGCTACGGGGGCTGCTTTGTTTATTCGTCTGACGGATTATACGGATGTAGGCGGGCTCGATGCACGTTTTTTTGCGCATATGGAAGAGATCGACCTTTGTTGGCGGCTTCGTTCGCGGGGAAGGGGCATTGTCTGTATTCCGCAAAGCGTAGTTTATCATGTAGGTGCGGCAACACTGAAAAAAGAGAGTCCGCGTAAGACTTTTCTCAATTTTCGTAATAACCTTGTCATGCTTTACAAAAATCTTCCTTCTGAAGAATTAAGTGAGGTAATGCGTGTTCGTACGATTCTTGATTACATCGCTACCTTTCAATTTTTGCTTAAGGGACAGTTTGGGAATGCCAAGGCGGTGCTTCATGCACGAAAAGAGTATAAGCGGCTTCGTTCTTATTTTAGTAAGGCCCGGGAGGAAAATTTACGAAAAACTTATGTGAATCCGATTCCCGAACAGATAAAAAACTGTATCTTGTGGCAGTTTTATGCGAAAGGGCGCAAGCGTTTTTCGCAATTGTCTAACTTTAAAGGATAGCATAAATGGAAAAAAGGTTGGTTAGAAAGATCGGTTTGGTGGCACATGATGCTATGAAGAGAGATCTTATTGAATGGGTACTTTGGAATTCCGAATTGTTAATGGGGCATAAGTTCTATTGTACGGGGACGACCGGAACACTGATTTTGGAAGCTCTTAAAGAAAAGCATCCCGATGTAGAGTGGGATTTTACTATTTTGAAATCCGGTCCGTTGGGGGGTGACCAACAGATGGGATCACGCATTGTGGATGGGGAAATTGACTATTTGTTTTTCTTTACCGATCCAATGACACTGCAACCTCACGATACAGATGTTAAAGCCTTGACCCGCTTGGCCGGCGTGGAGAATATCGTGTTTTGCTGTAACCGTTCTACGGCCGATCATATCATATCCAGTCCATTGTTTATGGATCCCGACTATGAACGGACTCATCCCGATTATTCCGGATATACCAAGCGGTTCGAGAACAAACCGGTGGTAACGGAAGCAGTGGCATCTGTCAATAAGCGTAAGAAAAAGAAATAACGGATTTGAGAAAAAAGATGTAGCATCTTTTAAAAAAGGATGTAACAGGTTTCAGTAAAAGATGTAACGGGTTTTAAAAAAAGATGTAGCAAGCTTCTTCGGAAAGATGCTATATCTTTTTTTGTAAACGACATTTTGATGTGAAGTAGACAGAATTTATATTCCCAAATAACTTGTTTTTCAGTTTGATTTCCCCCTTTCACCTTCTTCACCTTCTGGTTGTATCCCCTTATTGATGGGTAATACGAGGTGAAAGCTTTCTTGATACTGTTCTTGTGGAAAGCAGTTAGGATGTTTAGTGCACTTGTGTAGCCGATTCAGCCGTCTTAGGCATGATGTATAAGAGACGGGGATACCGCCTTCACCTTGTATTGCCCATCAATAAGGGGATGTAGTGAAATGGTGAAGGAAGTGAAGGGGGTGAATTATAGGGCTGCAATAATGTTTTTCTGTTTTTCAAGAAAAGCGATACGTTGTGTTTCTCCACTTTCTGATATCTGCGTAGAATGTCGTTTCAGAGATTGAATCCATTTCTTTTGCATCTGGCAGATATGAGGATTTTGCGAATCCATGGAATTGAGAGAGTAGATGCTGAAAAGGCTGACCTCAAAGTTCTTTTTGGAGATGTAGCTGTAAGTCGTTTCAAAATTAATGTTTGACAGATAAATGGATAATTTATTACCATTATTGAACTCCCCTTTGACAGACAGATATTCCAGATCGGTGAGCAGTTGTTGCAACTCTTTTTTTAGCTGGATGACATCCTTTGCAGATATTAGCTTTAGTCCGGCAAAGTATTGTATTTCTTTTACGAAAGAATGAAAGATACTGTTGTCCCATATAAAATAGGTCTTTCCACTTTTTTTTGCACTTTCACTTAATCTTTTATGGGCTATAATAAGCTTTTCCGGAATTTGTACTTCAGATAGGGAATTGGGAGCTTTTATTTCTCCGTTTTGGTAAATCCATTGGCACAGGCGGAATTTTGTGAGGTATTCGTATGATGAATAGAGTACAAATGGAATTGTATTGGAGGCAGTATATATTTCAGTATTATCATCTCCTTTTATAAGATAGAGGAGTTGGTGATAGCGCTCTATAATTTCATGATAACTTTCTAACAGATCGGATTTATGTAATAAATTCATATTAAAAGTTACCCGGTTTGCTAAGTGGTTTCCGATAATCTGGTCGATAGATATTCCCAAGTTGCAAGAGATTATGGCTATTTCGTCAAGAGTGAATGCTACTTCTCCCCGTAATCTACGGTAGGCAGCTTCTTTTCCTATGCATAATGTATTTATCAGATAACTTGCCAGACTTTGATCTTGCGGCATTCTATCTTTCATTTCATTAATCAATTCTTTTACGATATAGCTTTTTATCATGTTTTTTTCTTTACTTTTATTAGTAGTCAGGAGATTGTTTATGGGTTGAGACTTGCATTTGCTACAAATTTAGGAATAGAAAATAAAAATTAAATGATTCTTATCATGTGCACAATTAAATACTTTTTCTTATTAAGTAATCCGGAAAAGCAAATTGGTGTAAAGCGAAAAACGGATGCGTAGTTTATCGGGAATTTATAGAGAGAGGAAAAGAATGTTTACCGGATATTCTCTTTTCGTGCATGAAATAAATACTGGAATCATGAAATGGAATGCAAAATTAGCTTCTGGTACAGTGCATTTCTACTCCTGCAGAATCAATGTCTGCTCCCATTGGGGGATTTCTTTTTGACAACTTGATTTCTATCTCTTCAATGCCCGGAAACTCTTGAAATAATCTGGTCGCGATACGTCCGCATACATGTTCTAATAATTTGGACGGTATTTCCATCTCCTGTTTCAGTATTGCATAAATGTCCGCATAACTGATTGTATCGTCTAACTCGTCTGTGACGGCAGCATGTTTGAAATCTGTTTTTAACCTTAGATCGATGTAAAATTCATTACCTGTAACCATTTCCTGCGGGGCCACTCCGTGGTGGGCAAAGAAAAGTACATTTTTCAGGAGTATATGGCAACTGTTTATATTCATGATAATGTTTTTAAGATGATCTTTTTTGCAAAGATATAATAAAACTCGGGTTTTCTTTATCTGATTTTAATCAAATCTTTTTGTGCTACTACTTGCGGCATGACTTTTAGAAAAAATGGGGTCAATACAATACAAATGGCAAGGGTCACGAATAACAAAGTAAAGGCGAGTACCCATTCGTTGTGGATGTATCGCGATACGAATTGTCCGCCAAAGTGGAGTATGGGGCCGTGAATGCCGAGTGTGATGACCGAATAACGTCCGAGATAGGATATTACGGAGATGTGCTTGAGCCGTTTGCAGAAAAGCATGATCATAAAGATGCCGGCAAGCGCGGCTATATAGAATTGAGCGATATTTCCTGTATAGCTGTTGGTACGCATTCCGGGGGTGGTAGCGGTAAAATACATGATGGTAAGGGCCATTGCCATAAACAATGGGATCCATTTATCGAAACGGTGAGGAAATAAGAAGAAATTATAACGCCGTATCCAGAATCCGGCTGCATAAAATGGGAGGGCGGTCATTGCCACATCCATGTAAAATGGCAGTTCGAAGCGATATTTTCCCATATAGAATCCCGCAGCCCCTATGAGCAGGGTAGAGGCAAACATCAAATTCAAATGTTTGTTGCGTAAGAAATGGATCAGGTAAAACAGGATGTTACAGTTAAACAGGGCTATTAGAAACCAGATAGGCGGATTGAATTTAATCAAGTCGTGACCGTGGAAGATGACGAGCATTTCACTCCACTGAACCGGTAAATGGAATACTCCCGGAGCGATTTTCCATACGACGTATTTTAGTAGGAAAGCGGTTATATAGAAGAAAGTGAAAGGGATGAGCAATTTGTTTATTTTGCGGATAAGAAAACCTGCAAACCCTTCATAGGATTTAAAGAAGATGCCGGATATAAAAAAATAAAGCGGCATGCGAAAGCAGGATATCATTGAACTTTCATCGAATTTGGCAAATGCCCCGTCAATGTGTGCCATAACCACCAGAATGATGCAGATCCCTTTGGTAAGGTCTACAAAATCAATCCGTTTATTTGTGTTGTCGTTCATTATCTGCTTTTTAAAGTACACAAAGATACAGGATATCTATTAAAAAACAACGCCTCCTCCGGATTGATTTATCGAGAGAAGGCGTATTGATGATTTTAGAATGAACTTGTTGTTGAACGGACTGTTATTTTTCCGGTTTTCTTCCGGTCTGTTTCACGAGCTCTTTTATTTTTTCATTCAGACTTTCTGCTTTCATCAGTTGTTCTAATGTCAGATGCATGCGGTAACGCCAATAATGGCGCGGGTTGGCAGGTACGTTGATACGTTCTTCTTGTACATTCGGATTGCGCCATCTACCGTCTATCGACAACCAGTCTTGCAACGAGAGGATGCAAAGGATAGAGTTGCTATACAGATGTTTGCGTACTACCTCTTCGCACAATTCCGGAGTGGCTGTCGATGGAGCGGAACCGTAATGTCCGAGCATCGTATTATAATACCTTTGTGTCTGCTGATAGTCCTCTTCCCACCATCCGCGGAGCGTCGACATGTCATGTGTGGAAATGGTACAGACCGAACGATACGGATACTCATCCAGATGTCCGAATTCATAAGCCGGATTTTTAGGCATGCGTTGTATCTCCAAGCTGAGGATACGTAAATCGTTCATCACCCAGGCTACGCAATCAGGAATCATACCAAGATCTTCACCACATACCAGCATGCGGGTGGACTGTGTCAATTGAGGCAACTTCTTCATGGCTTGTTGTTGCCAGAATTGATTGTGACGATGGTAGTAATATTGATCGTACAAACGGTTGAAAGCGGCTTTTTCCCAATCGTTCAAGGAGCGATAGATGAAGTCGTGCTGTACACCGATACGCGGATGATATTTATGGGCTTCTTGTCGGTCCGGTACAAACAATACGTCACTGATAAGTGCATAGAGTCCGTCACGAATCCAGATGCTGTCATCATCGGTTTTTCCGGTGAAGAAAGCTTCTACTTTACGTTGGGTATCGAATTCGGGACGCATGCGGTACACCTCCCACGTTTCGGTAGGCTCGATAAAGGTCTGTTTAACATAATCGGTATGTGGACCGAATAATTGCCCCAGGAAATATTCATGGATATAAGGTTTTAAAAACTCTTCACGGAAAGGCAATCCGTAACTTTCTATCTCTTCGCGGCTCATGGGCAATGAGGGCACAAACTGGCCTAACAATCCATGAACTGCATGCATGGGTATTTCCCAGATGCGGAAGAATCCGAGTATATGGTCGATACGGTAAGCGTCGAAGTATTCGGACATTTTTTTGAAACGCTTCATCCACCAGCTATAACCGTCTTGTTCCATCACTTCCCAATTATAAGTAGGAAATCCCCAATTTTGTCCGTTTACAGAGAAGTCATCGGGCGGTGCACCGGCCTGACCGTTGAGGTTGAAATAATAAGGCTCTGTCCAAGCTTCTACACTGTTGCGACTGATTCCGATAGGAATATCCCCTTTAAGTACTACACCGTTTTCGCGGGCATAAGTGGTTGCTTCCAGCAGTTGAAGATGAAGATTAAATTGGATATAGAAATAGATAGAGATGAATGGATAATCTACTGAATCCGGTTGGCACATCTTTTCTATTTCATCTGCATTGTACGTGGCATGGCGCGGCCATTCACGGAAATTAGGCGTTTGGAATGCGTCACGTAAATAGCTGAAAACAGCATAGGGTTGTAGCCATTCCTTATTGGCATCGAAGAAAGTTTTGAAAGCTTTGGATGCTAATACTTTTTCACCTTCCTGGAGGAAGATAAGGCGGAAATACTCCCATTTTGTCCGATTTACCGCCTCATAGTCGATGGTAGGAAGTGTATTCAGCTCTTTTTGTTTTTTGTTGAAAGCCGAGGCTGCTTCTTTGTTCTTTAACGTACCCATTCTTTTGAGATCGGCGTACATCGGATGAAATGCATAGATGGAGATACTGTTGTATGGATAAGAATCTGTCCATGTATGCGTCATGGTAGTATCGTTGATCGGTAGTATCTGTACTACTTTCTGGTCGGTGCTGACCGCCCAGTCGATCATACGTTTCAGGTCGCCAAAGTCGCCTACGCCGAAGCTCTTTTCTGATTTCAGTGAGAAAATAGGAACGGCTACTCCTGCACCTTTCCAGGCAGGAATATCAAAGTATGCATAACGGTCGGAAATGACAAGTGTCTCGTTGGCTTTTAGTTCCGGCTTTGCCATATAACGGTTGGGATTGTTTTCCCATACTTCGACATGTTTTTCTTTTTTGTTGTAGAGTACGAATTTGTACTCGATAGGGAAACTCAGTTTACCGGCATCCAGTTCTGTTTGCCATTCCGGAAAATTGATATCGCTCATCAATAACGCTTTATCCGGATTCCAGTCCCCCAATATCTTTTGATTACCACAAATAGCCAGGCAATAATCTTCGTTGACACGTGGAGCATATGCTTTTATCATCAGCCCCTTTTTATAACTTTTGGGTATTTCCATTCTGTTTCGGTGCGCCAAAAGTGATTCGGTGAAAGCCGAGCTATAAAAATATTGCTGTTCAGGAAGATTTTTCCAACTGTCATTTATGAGGTATCTCTTTTTGCTGTCTCCTATAAGATAAAGACGACGGGGAAAGCTGTCCCATTCACGACGAACTGCTTTTCCGTCTTGCCAGATGAGATAGCTATAGTCTACTATTCCTCTTTCGGAAATCTGTATTTCAGTTTCTACTGTCCAATGAATCCCATCTACGGTATGGAGAGGAATGGAATGTTCGGGCTGATTATTTCCCAATTCGGGGGCAGAACCTGTAATCCTTACTTCTTCTCCCCAGTTGGTACGGTATTCAATATTAAACGATACTGTCATATATATTAGATTTTGATTATAGACGATTGATTGATAATGCAAGTATAAGACATTCTTTTTATATATTATGTATTGGGATTATTGGAAGTAATTTAAAATGTTATGCAAACGTTTGTGTTGAGGTGTACTTTTCTTTTGTCTTGATACAAAAGAAAAGATACCAAAAGAAAAAATCAAGGCTGCATTTTTTCTCCTACTCTCTTCCTTCGTTTCGCTAAAGGGGCTCGAACTCGCTTTGCTCAGACAATCGCCCCTTTTTACGCTACACTGCGGGCGTTCGCTTGACGGAGAAAAAATGAGGCCGCTGCGGTTACCGTAGAGCAGTGAGGCATTTGCTCGTTTTTTCGATTGTATGTTGTGCATATTTGTTTTTTGTATGATTCTTATATATGATTCCCATATATACTTTTCCTATATGATTCTTTAGTATGACTTATCTATGCTCTTTTATATCAAGTTTTTCCTTTGTTATATTTAATGAAAGGACTTTGCCCTTTTCGTTTTCGATTGTTTTTATATGATAAAAGTTTATTCTTATTATATTCCTGTGCTTATGTCATTATTTTTCATTTCCACGCCGAATGGTTCCCCGGCCTCATTTATGTAGCGTAAAACGGAACTCCGGTAAAAAGCGTAGAAAGGGCGATTGTTTGAGCGAAGCGAGTTCGAGCCCTTTTAGCTTTTTGCCGGAGTGCAGTAGCTACATAAATGCAGCCTTGATTTTTTCTTTGGTTCTTTCTTTTGCATCAAGGCAAAAGAAAGAATAGTTTATCCACAGCGCGATGCCCCACACGTCGTACAAATAAGGCATCCCTCCTGATAGACGAGAGTTTCGTTTCCACAGTTCGGGCATTTCTTACCTTTAGCTTCCGTACCGTCCTGGATATATTTTTTCAACGCACGTTCTACACCATTTTTCCAGGTATTGATATTTTCACTGTCTAACTGTAATGAACTTACCAGTTTGATAACTTGTTCGATAGGCATTCTGTAACGAAGTACTCCTGAAATTAGTTTTGCATAATTCCAGTATTCTTTATTGAACTTTTCGGACAAGCCTTCGATAGTCATTTTATATCCGCGTTTGTTCTCAAACTGGAAGTCGTAGCGCTTGTTTCCATTTTCATCTACATTTTTGATGATACGTCCGCTTACTACGCTTTTCGGGATGAATATCCCTTCGTCGTCGTCTTGCAAACCGGTAAATATCTCGTAAGGATGTCCGTCGAGTAGACCGACCAAGGCTACCCATTTTTCCTTATTGTTTTGAAAACGAACGACGTCTGCTTCAAGTACCGTCGGACGGGTTTCTACAATCGTAGGCGGTTTACATGGAGGTAGTTCTTCTTTCTTATCCGATTTGGTTGAAATCAATACTCCCGAACGTGAGCCGTCACGATAGACCGTACAACCTTTACATCCGGATTTCCATGCTTCTACATATAAACGGTTTACAAGGTCTTCATCCACGTCATTAGGCAAGTTGATCGTAACACTGATTGAATGATCCACCCATTTTTGGATGCGTCCTTGCATTTTTACTTTCATTAGCCAGTCAACATCGTTGGACGTTGCTTTATTATAGGGTGATTGGGCAACCAAATCATCGATCTCTTCCTGTGTGTACCGTTTGGACGGATCGTAGCCGTTGGCTTCCATCCAAGTGACAAATTTATGGTGGAATACGATGTATTCCTCGAAAGCGTCTCCTGTTTCATCCACGAAGTCCACATGTACATTTGTGTCGTTCGGATTTACTTTTCTGCGGCGTTTATATACCGGTAAGAAAACAGGCTCGATACCTGAGGTGGTTTGTGTCATCAAACTGGTTGTTCCGGTCGGGGCAATGGTAAGGCAAGCTATATTGCGGCGGCCGTATTTTTTCATCTCTTCGTAAAGTTCCGGATCTGCTTCGCGCAGGCGATTGATGAATGGATTTTCTTTTTCACGTTCCGTATCGTATATTTCGAAAGCGCCACGTTCTTTTGCCATCTCTACAGAGGAACGGTAGGCACAAAGAGCCACTGTTTTATGGACTTGTTCGGAAAACTCGGTAGCTTCCTCTGTTCCGTATCGCAGTCCCAATGCGGCAAGCATATCACCTTCGGCGGTGATACCTACACCTGTACGTCTTCCCTGACCGCTTTTCTTATATATTTTTTCCCATAACACACGTTCGGTACGTTTTACCTCTTCATTTTCCGGATCTTCATTTATCTTTTGCATGATCCGTTCTATCTTCTCCAGTTCCAGGTCGATGATATCGTCCATGATACGTTGTGCCAATGCTATATGTTTTTTGAAGAGATCGAAATCAAAATAAGCATCCGGCTTGAACGGATTTACTACGTATGAGTATAAATTGATGGCCAACAGACGGCATGAGTCGTAGGGACATAAAGGAATTTCTCCACATGGGTTGGTAGAAACGGTTTTATAGCCGAGATCTGCATAACAGTCAGGGACGGATTCACGAATGATCGTATCCCAGAACAGTACACCCGGTTCTGCTGATTTCCATGCATTGTGCACAATCTTTTTCCACAGAACGGAAGCGTCAATTTCTTTTGTTGTTGTCGGATTAGCGGATTCAATCGGATATTGTTGTACATAAGACTGATTGTCTATGGCAGCTTGCATGAAAGCATCGTCCAGTTTTACGGAAACATTGGCTCCGGTTACTTTTCCTTCCGTCATCTTGGCGTCGATGAATGCCTCAGAGTCTGGGTGTTTGATAGATACGCTTAACATTAATGCTCCCCGACGTCCGTCTTGTGCAACTTCTCGTGTAGAGTTGGAGTAGCGTTCCATAAAAGGAACCAAACCGGTAGAAGTCAATGCGGAGTTTTTGACAGGCGATCCCTTAGGGCGGATATGTGAAAGATCATGACCCACACCACCGCGTCTTTTCATTAATTGTACCTGCTCCTCGTCAATTTTGATAATAGCACCGTAAGAGTCGGCCGATCCGTCTACACCGATTACAAAACAGTTGGATAATGAAGCTACCTGATAGTCATTACCGATACCGGTCATCGGGCTACCTTGTGGAACAATGTATTTAAAATGATCGAGCAGTTTGAATAATTCTTCCGCACTAAGGCCGTTAGCGTACTTGGCTTCGATACGTGCCACTTCGTTTGCAATTCTCCAATGCATATCTTCCGGAGATTTCTCGTAAATATTTCCGAAAGAGTCCTTAACTGCGTATTTGTTTACCCAAACCCTGGCAGCAAGTTCATCACCTTGAAAATATCGTAAAGATTCTTCAAAGGCTTCTTCATAAGAATAAATTTGTTCTTTCACGTTAGTATGTGTCTTAGATTTCTTTATTTAATAAGTAAATGTGTAGAAGCTTACTTATCATTAACAAACGTGCTTGCAAAGCTATGAATGTTTTTTGGTATATCAAAATAAAAATGAGATAATTTATATATAGATTATAAGTTTCCCGTTTTAAAATAGTAAGTTATTGAAAAACAGTACAATGATGATTTTGTCTGCCGCTTGAAGTTTTCTAAAAAGAAAATTAATCTATTTATAGAAATAATGAATTGAATATTCTTTTTGTTATCTTTGCAGGAAAAAAGATATGATTGATACCGTTAAGAACAGAAGAACAATTAGAAAGTATTTACAAAAAGATATTCCATCTGATTTGTTAAATGATTTGCTTGAAACTTCTTCTCGTGCTTCTACTATGGGAGGAATGCAGTTGTACAGTGTCGTTATCACGCGTAATGCTGAAATGAAGGAAAAACTTTCACCGGCACATTTTAATCAACCCATGGTTAAGGGGGCTCCTGTTGTACTTACATTTTGTGCAGATTTTCGTCGTTTTAGTAAATGGTGTGAACAGCGTAACGCAGTGCCCGGGTACAATAATTTGATGTCGTTTATGAATGCGGCAATGGATACATTGTTGGTTGCACAGACTTTCTGTACATTGGCGGAGGAAGCAGGTTTGGGAATTTGTTATTTGGGGACTACCACTTACAATCCTCAAATGGTTATTGATGCTTTGCAACTTCCTGAACTTGTTTTTCCTATCACTACGGTAACGGTAGGTTACCCGGATGGTATTCCTGCCCAGGTAGACCGTTTGCCGTTAGAGGCGACTGTTCACGAAGAGTATTATCATGATTATTCCAAAGCCGATATTGATAAACTGTATGCTTATAAAGAATCATTGCCGGAAAATGAGCAGTTTGTGAAAGAAAACCGGAAGGAAACATTGGCGCAAGTATTCACAGATGTTCGTTATACGAAGAAAGATAACGAGTTCATGTCTGATAATTTATTGAAAGTGTTGCATCAGCAAGGATTTATGTGATTTATCATATGAAAAAAGAGAGACTGGAACTTTCATAGTCTCTCTTTTTTATTAACTGTTTTTCTTTTTCAGTGAAGATTCTATAGTTTCCAGATCGGCACGGAATCCCTTATCGACTTCGCATTGCCCTTTTACGGTTTTGCATGCGTGGAGTACGGTGGCATGATCTTTGTTTCCAATAAATTTCCCAATTTTCGAAGTAGAGAAATCTGTGTATGTCTTTGCCAAATACATCGCTACTTGACGTGCTTGTACCACTTCTCTTTTTCTTGATTTGGTATGAATGGCGTTGGTCTCAAGGCCAAAATGTTTGCAAACAGTATTGATAATGTCGTCAATACTGATACTTTTGGTCTCATTACGGACAACACCGCGAACGATATGTTGCGCCAAGTCGAGATCTATCTCCTTATTGAAGATTGTAGAACGTGCCATAATAGCGATTACGATACCTTCCAGGTCACGAACGCTTTCATTGACATTTTCCGCAATATAGTCTATAACCTCCGGTGGAAATTGCAATCCGTCACGATGGATTTTATTTCGTAAAATATTCTTCCGCAATTCTACTGTCGGTTTTTCCAACTCGGCTACCATTCCCCATTTGAAGCGGGTCAAAAGACGCTCTTCCATTCCTTGTAATAACACAGGAGCACGGTCTGAAGTCAGAATTAATTGTTTGCCGTTTTGATGCAGATGATTGAAAATATGAAAGAAGGTATTTTGAGTCTTGGTGACGCCTGCAAATTCTTGAATATCATCAATAATTAATACATCGATCGTCTGGTAGAAGTTGATGAAGTCATTGGTCGTATTGTTACGTACAGAATCTGTGTATTGCACCTGAAAGAGATGGGCCGATACGTATAACACTCTTTTTTCGGGGTATATCTCTTTGATTCTTGTACCGATGGCGTTGGCAAGATGCGTTTTTCCCACTCCGGATGCACCATGCAGGAATAAAGGGTTAAAAGCTGTACCGGCCGGGTTTTGGGCAACGGCTTCAGCGACGCTTCTTGAAAGTTTATTGCTATATCCTTCGATGAAGTTTTCGAAATTGTAGTTCGGATTCAGATGGGGATCCAAATCTTGAGGAGCCGGAGCGTGTAATATATTCGGTGCTTTATTACCGTTACCGCGAATAATACTTGGTTGCGGTACGGCTATAGAACGGTTACTGGCTTCAAGATTTACCGTTTTATTCGGTATTGAAGTCCGGTCTACCATTACATTATACATCAACTTGGTTCCCTCGCCAATGACTTTATATAACGTTTTTCGTAGCAAGTCCACAAATTTATCTTCCAGAAACTCGTAAAAGAACTGGCTGGGTACTTGTACAATCAACGTTTTGTCCTCATATTTTAATGGTACAATGGGAACAAACCAAGTTTTATATGTCGAATCGGGAACATTGTCTCTAATAATTTCAAGACAGCGGTTCCACAGCCCGACATGATTCGATTCACTCATAACGGCTACAATACATTTATTAATTAAGCAAAACTTCTACGGTTGCAAAATTGGGAATCTTATTTGAGAAAAACAAATCTGTTTTTTCTTGTATTTCTCGTTGGAAGAATAATACCTTTACTTTCAGCTACTTATGATAACCCAATAAAATAGCCCCTTGAAAGAGGCTATTGTTTTTTTATAATGCTCTGTTTACTAATGTTTTAATTTAATTTTGATGCTCTGTTTTTATTTAGGCAAATGCCTCTCTGTTTTATTTCTTTTGGTCTGTATATGCACTTTACGAGACTTTTCAGTTTTCTGTTTTTAAGTTCTGTTATTTAGATGAAATCTATATAATACAGAAAACTACTTCTCTTTTTTCCCGAATAAAGAGAAGTGTACATAGCGTTTGGGATGTTCTTTCAAATCTTCAAGCAAACTTGCTGCATTGGCAGTAGTTGCGTTTAAATTGTTATATAATTGCGGATCATTTAAGAGTAATCCTACGGTGTTGTCTTTACTGTTTAATTTTTCTGTAACGATTTTTACATTAGCCAAGGTCTGTTCTATCTCATTAAAAGTGTTGGCATAATCTATTTTTTTCAAATTGTCGCTAATGCTTATGAAGTTATCTCCCAATGTGTTCAACTTACCGGTTAGCTGTGGAATGTCTCTTCCCATCAATACTTTCAGTTGTCCACTGGTCACTTCAAGATTAGCAGCCATTTTCTCTACGGAATGTAAAGTAGCAGGAATGCTTTGATCTCCCAGTATTGTATTTAATGAAGTCATTATGGAATCGAGTTTTGGGAGCATTTGCTCTATTTGCGGCATGAGAGCTGCCACACTTTCCATCATGCCATTATTTAATTTTCCGGGTATTGTATCTCCTATAGCATATTTTTCGCGAGGATTATTAGCCAGTAGAATGTCCATTCTTACCCCTCCCATCAGTTCGGATGTCAACTCTGCAGAACTTCCTTTGGGGATACGGAGCTCCGTATCCAGTTCTACTTCTACGACTACATTTTCGGCTTGATTGTAATCGTAATAAATATCCCGCACGATACCTACACGTACTCCATCTGCAAAAACAGGACTCGATTTAGCCAGTCCGTTCACATTCTTGAATTTTACATAGAAATAGCTTGAAGGTTTAAACATGTTTATTCCCTTCAAATAATTGATGCCGTAAACAAGTACGCACAAAGCAATAATTCCTGCAATACCTATTCTTACTTCTTTTGTAATGTATTTCATTTCAGTACTTTATTTATTTCGTTTCTTTTTGAATTCTGCAATAGCAGCGTTTATATTTATTTTCTCTCCATCACGGAAAGCAATGATAAAAGCATCTTTAAACTTGTCGGTGATGGTACGTTTGGATCGTAATACTTTATTATAGTCTGATGAAGCACCATAAGTGTATTTATACAATCCTCCTTCTTTATAGTAATCTATATCTGTCAATCCCTTTAAGCGCTTGTCATTTTTGGCTAACGGCTTTGAAGAGGTTAGTATTTGTATTTTAAACGTTATTTCTCCATCATTTGTTGCACTTTCTACTGTAATGGGGCGTTGTGGGGAAGCTTTTGTTGTCGGATTGGTCTTGGTGTTTTCCTGTTTGGGAACGGCGGCTATTACTGTTTCAGGGGTCTCAGTACTCTCTTCCGGAATGATGGTGCGACTGGCACCGGTCAACCGTATTTCTTGCTCCCGTTTATAGGTAAGGAAAGCGCGATAAATTCCTTTTGCCAAAGTGCTGGTTCCTGCTTCCGTATTGAGGTAACGTTCTTCTTCGGGAGTCGATATAAATCCTAATTCCACTAAAATGCTGGGCATGGCACTTGCTTTCAATACGAGGAATCCTGCTTGGTGTACGCCACGGTCCACCCGTTTGCACGTATGGCGGAATTGTTTCTGTACAAGAGAAGCCAGATGTACACTTTGTTCCATATACTTGTCTTGCATGAACTCAAAAATGATGTATGATTCGGCAGAATTCGGGTTGAAACCGGCATAGCGGGTTTTATAATCGCTCTCGTAAAGGATTACTGAGTTTTCGCGTTGGGCTACGGCAAGATTAGCGTCTGATTTGGCAAGACCCAATGTCCAAGTGGATGCTCCTTTGGCAACACGGTTGTTGGCAAGGGCATTGGTGTGTATGGAGATAAACAGGTCTGCTTTTGCGCTATTGGCTATTTCAGCTCGTCGGTCTAATGGAATGAATACGTCCTTACTGCGGGTGTAGATTACTTTTACATCGTCGCAGTTCTTTTTGATCATGTTTCCTAACTTTAATGCCACATTCAGATTTATATTCTTTTCTTTCGAGATTTTGCCGACAGCTCCGGGGTCATGTCCTCCATGACCGGGATCAATGACGACAACAAAATCTTTGGCCCATGCACTACCGATACAAAGCGGAGAGTAGAGCAGTACAAGGCAGACGAATATATATAATATGTAATGTCTATTAAGTTTCATGTTATTGCAATGACGCTGCAAATGTAGTGGAATTTTGCTGAAAACTTGCTATTCGCCATTAAGTTTTGTGTTTTTTTCCATATTTCATGTCGTTTATTTCCGTGATTCGTTGTTACTTTGCATTTCAAAATAATAAATGATATAATAATGCTTAAGTTTCTGAAGAATTGGACATTGCCCATCGCCATGCTGTTGGGGGGCATAGGGTATCCTTTATTTATCAGACTTTCTTTTTTGACTCCGGCACTTATTTTCACGATGTTGCTGCTCACTTTTTGTAAGGTGTCTCCCCGCGATCTGAGACCGAAGCCTTTGCATTTATGGCTACTCTTGATACAAATATTCGGGGCGATAGCTGTTTATTTGCTCCTTTTTCGTTTTAATAAAATTGTGGCTGAAGGAGCGATGGTTTGTATTATCTGTCCTACGGCTACTGCTGCTGCGGTTATTACTTCCAAATTGGGCGGAAGTGCGGCAAGTCTGACAACTTATACTTTGATTGGCAATATAGGGGCGGCTGTTGCTGTTCCGGTTTTATTTCCGTTAATTGAGGTACATGCAGAGATCAGTTTTTTAGATTCTTTTCTGCTGATATTGAGTAAAGTCTTTCCTTTATTGATCTGTCCGTTTTTAACTGCGTGGCTGTTACGGCGGTTTCTCCCTCGTGTTCACCGTACTTTATTAAATTACCATGAACTGGCTTTTTATCTTTGGGCTGTGTCACTGGCTATTGTTACTGCGCAAACACTTTCTTCTCTGATAAATGATCCGGCCGATGGATTTACAGAAATAATGATTGCATTTGCCGCACTTGTAGCTTGTTGTCTACAATTCTTTTTAGGAAAAACTTTAGGTAGTTTGTACAATGATCGTATCAGTGGCGGGCAGGCATTGGGACAGAAGAATACAATTTTAGCTATCTGGATGGCACATACTTATCTGAATCCGCTTTCTTCCGTAGGTCCTGGAAGTTATGTGCTGTGGCAAAACATTATCAATAGCTGGCAGTTGTGGAAAAAGAGGAAGAAAGAGATGGAACAGTAAATAAAAGATCCGGAAATATATGGTTGTTTGTTAATATTGGTTATTTTTTTATTTTCTTTGTTACCTGCTTGTTACGCGAATTGTATGATATTATAAACACATCGTCTCTTATATTACATTTTAAACTATAAATTTTATATCATGAAAGGATTAAAGTTATTATTGTTGAGCTTTTGCGTCGCTTTTGCCGCATGTTCGGTACAATCGCCTTCCGTACAGGTTTCGGACAAGGGTACTAAATGGAGTTGGGATAAAGGAACTATCGTTGTGGAAACTCCTGAACGTCCTGCCGGTCAAACCAGTGTGATTGGTTTGACAGCTCCTAAAATAGAGGCCGTTCGTGTTGGTTTTGTCGGTTTAGGAATGCGCGGTCCCAGTGCTGTGGAACGTTTTACTTATATTCCAGGCGTGGAGATTGTGGCTCTTTGCGATTACGAACAGGAACGTGCCGAGAAGTGCCAGCGCTTTTTGAAGAAAGCTTCCATGCCTAAAGCTGCTGTCTATTCCGGTGAGAAAGGGTATGAAGAATTATGCAAGCGTGACGATATTGACTTGGTTTATATTGCTACTGATTGGTTGCATCATTTTCCTGTAGCCGTCTGTGCAATGGAAAACGGTAAACATGTGGCTATCGAAGTGCCTTCGGCTATGAGCCTGGAAGAGTGCTGGGCATTGATCGATTTATCGGAAAAAACGCGCAAGCATTGTATGATTCTGGAAAACTGCTGTTATGACTGGTTCGAAATGAATACGTTGAATATGGCTCAACAGGGAGTATTCGGAGAGGTAATTCGTGCGCAAGGTGCTTATATTCATAATCTGGAACCTTTCTGGGATCATTATTGGAAAAACGGTGAGGCCGATAAATTAGGATGGCGTCTGGACTATAACATGAAACATCGCGGTGACGTGTATGCCACTCATGGTCTCGGTCCTGTAGCTCAAGCACTGGATATTCATCGTGGTGATCGTATGAAGACGCTGGTGGCTATGGACACAAAGTCGGTAGTAGGTAAGGCACTTGTAGAAGAGAGAACAGGAGCCGGCTGCGATAACTTCCGTAATGGTGACCATACTACTACACTTATCCGCACAGAAAACGGAAAGGTGATCGAAATACAGCACAATGTGATGACTCCGCAACCTTATAATCGCCTGTATCAACTTACGGGAACGAAAGGGTTTGCTAATAAATACCCCGTAGAAGGCTATGCTCTGGATGCTAAACAACTGACTGCTTCCGGTATGGAGCCGAAAGTAGATGATTTAAGTTCACACAGTTTCTTGCCTAAGGATGAAATGAATGCTTTGGTAGAAAAATACCAGCATCCGATATTGAAAAAATATGGTGAAATGGCCAAAGAAGTAGGGGGACATGGCGGTATGGATTTTATTATGGATAGCCGTCTGGTATATTGCTTGCAAAATGGTTTGCCATTGGATATGGATGTGTACGACTTGGCAGAGTGGTGCTGTCTGGCAGAGTTAGGCGAGCTTTCGATGGATAATGGTTGTGCTTCTGTTGCATTTCCCGATTTCACCCGTGGCGAATGGAATAAGATAAAAGGTTATAAACATGCGTATGCTACTCCGGAAGAGGAGGCTGCAATCATGGAAAAAGCAAAAGCCTTTACGCAGAAGTTGAAAGAAAAGGGTGCTGAAGAGTGGGCTGAAGATAAGTAGCCTCATTCCTTCTTTATTCGGATTTACATGAATGTTCCGGAGGGGGCATGCTTGTGAATCCGGGTAAAGAACCCTGTATGTGAGGGATAGACATTGCATGACAGGAAAGTAAAATATTACATCCGGATTAGTAATGATAGAAAATAATCAGGTACAACTGAGATTGCTATTTTGACAAGTACAGGTAGGAGTTGTTCTTCGAACCGATGAAGGACATTTGATACGGAAAGATTATTCCGAAAGATATTAGGTGTTGTATATCAAAGATTTAATTGTTTATTTGATAAACGGATAAACCGATATTCTTAGTCTGCAAGAATACGTTTTTAATGCTGTGTTAAATACAATCTTTTGCCGACAAGAATACGTTTCTTTACAGACAAAGAATTAATGTTTTGCGACGGGAGAAATAATATGCCGGGAACGGAATTAACAATGTTAAAATCAGATGCGCGGTTTCGCGTCAATATAACAAGTACTTTTTTCGCATTTCTTTGTATTTTTGTAATTCTTCTTTCCATCCGGCACGGATAGCTGCTTCGTCTTTACCGGCAAGAATTGCCTTGCGAACCGTATCCGTTCCCATCAACAGGTCGAACCAACGTGCCTGGTCGAAAAAGCCGTTTCCTTCTCCCGATTTCCAGTAGAAACGAAGAAAATAACGCAGTGTGAATCCGTTCACATTGTTGACTCTTCTCAAATCTTCTCCATAACAAGTTTGGTTTTTGTGCATCGGGTTTTTATCGAAACCGGGCAATGCTTGTGGGGTGAAACTAAAATCTCCGTATTTCTTGTTGGGTGCTCCGAGCACTTGAAACGGGAATGTGGTCCCTCGTCCTACACTGATACGAGTTGCTTCGAAAGGGCAGAGGGAAGCATACAGACGGATTGACTGATCGTTGGGTAGGTTAGGAGAGGGTTTGATGGGTGGAGAATAAGGTTGTCCGTGTTCCCATCCCGTCATGGCTACTACAGTCAGCCGGCAAGCTTCCGAGGTTTTATTGATCCATCCTTCGCCGTTGATCATCAGAGCCAGTTCGCCGATCGTACAACCGTGAAGAACGGGGATAGGCAACATACCTACAAAGCTGCGGAAAGAAGGACGCAGTATAGGACCGTCTATGTAATCGCATGGGTTAGGCCGATCGAGTACAATCACTTCTTTGCCATTTTCAGCACAAGCTTCCATCACATAGAACAGGGTACTGATATAAGTGTAGAATCGGGCTCCGACATCCTGTATGTCGAACAAAATAATGTCGACATCCTGCAACTGGCGTACGGTTGGCTTTTTATTGTTTCCGTAGAGTGAGACGATAGGAGTACCCGTCCGGCTGTCTTTTCCGTCTTTTACCGTCTCTCCGGCATCGGCGTCGCCCCGAAAGCCATGTTCCGGAGCGAACACTTTCACCACGTTTATGTTTAAGCTCAACAGGGTGTCGAGCAGACAGGCCTGTTCTTCACCTATGACGGAAGTGGGGTTAATGACCATTCCTACCCGTTTTCCTTTGAGTAATGGCAGGTATTCTTCGGTACGTTCTGCTCCGGTGTTGAGAGTACCTTGTGCAAAAACTATGGTAATTCCAGCCAACAGGCAGGTGAGAATGAGGATTACTTTTCGGCGCATCTCGGTATTTTTTTGTAATATTGCACAAAAATATCCATTTGGATTGATTATTACAAGTTATAATAGATGAAGTTATGAATCCACTCGATTTAATTGATAAATATTATCCGCAGGATAACGAATTGAAACATATTCTGTTAGTACATAGCCGGTCGGTAGCCGATAAAGCTTTATGGATTGCCGCCCGGCATCCGGAACTGAAACTGGATGAGACCTTTCTGAATGAGGCCGCCATGCTTCATGATATCGGCATTTTTCTGACGAATGCCGCTCCCATCTATTGTTTGGGTACGGAACCTTATATTTGTCACGGTTATTTGGGTGCCGATCTGGTGCGTAAGGAAGGTTTCCCACAGCATGCTTTGGTCTGTGAGAGGCATACCGGAGCTGGGCTTTCATTGGAAGAAATCATTAATCAGCAACTTCCTGTCCCGCATCGTGAAATGTTGCCGGTGAGTTTGGAAGAACAGGTAATCTGTTTTTCCGATAAATTTTATTCTAAGACTCATCTTGACAGAGAAAAAACAGTAGATGCTGCCCGGAAGAGCCTGTCCAAATATGGTGAAGAAGGTTTAACGCGTTTTAATCGCTGGTGCGAACTTTTTCTATAGCACTAAAAAATAATTAAAAAGGGGGATTCCGATGTATAATTGGTGAAGATTGTGTACTTTTGCCCCTTCAAGCGTAAACTATTAGTTAATGGCGCCATTGAAAGCAAATACATTAATATCATTCATACTACTGTTTGTCTTACTGATGCTTCCTGATGAGGCACTGTCTCAGCGTCGCCGAAACAGGGGAGTGGAAGGAGGAAGAGAAAATTTTAATCCTCCTACGGTTCTGAACACGGACTCCTTGGGGACAGATTCAGTAAAAACCGATTCATTAGTTGTTGCTAAGCCTGCCAAAAAACAACCTTTGGATGCACCGGTAATTTATTCGGCAAATGACTCTATCGTTTTTGAGGAAGGAGGATATGCACATCTTTATGGGGATGGGAAGGTAAATTATCAAAGTATAGAATTGGGTGCGCAGATCATTACCATGAATATGGACAGCAGTACGGTATTTGCCCGTGGTGTGACGGATTCGTTGGGAGTGGAAACCGGAAAGCCCGTTTTTAAAGACGGTGATACTTCTTATGATACCGAAGCGATCCGGTATAATTTCAAAAGTAAGAAAGGGTATATCAATAATGTAGTCAGCCAGCAGGGAGAAGGATACGTTACCGGTAATAATGCCAAAAAAGGGGCTGAGGACGAACTTTTCATGCAGAATGGTAAGTATACTACTTGTGATCATCATGATCATCCCCACTTTTATCTCCAGTTGACAAAGGCCAAAGTCCGCCCGAAAAAGAATGTAGTGACAGGGCCGGCTTATCTGGTAGTAGAGGACGTGCCTTTACCATTGGCTGTACCATTCTTTTTCTTTCCATTTTCCAGCAGTTATTCTTCCGGTTTTATCATGCCTACTGTTCTTGATGATTCCTCCCGTGGATTCGGTTTGTCGGATGGTGGATATTATTTCGCCATCAGTGACATGATGGATTTAAAGTTGACGGGAGATATTTTCACGAAAGGTTCGTGGAGACTTGGGTTGGAGACGAATTACAACAGACGTTACAAGTTTTCCGGTTCTTTGATGGCCGATTATCAGGTGACAAAAACAGGAGACAAGAATATGCCGGATTATTCGGTTTCTAAGGATTTTAAAATAGTGTGGAGTCATCGGCAAGACTCCAAGGCAAATCCGAACGCTACTTTTTCGGCCAGTGTGAACTTTTCAACCAGTAGCTACGAACGTACCAATATTGGTAACCTGTATAATTCGCAGTTGTTGACACAGAATACCAAGACGTCCAGTATCAGCTATTCACGTACTTTTCCGGATATTGGTCTGACACTTTCGGGAACAACCAATATATCGCAGACGATGAAAGACTCTTCTGTTGCAATAACGTTGCCCGATCTTAATATTACCCTGACCCGACGTTTTCCTTTCAAAAGAAAAAAAGCAGTCGGGGCAGAGCGTTGGTACGAAAAGATTTCGTTTCAGTATACCGGACGTCTGACAAACAGTATCAAGACAAAAGATAATCTGCTGTTTAAATCGAATCTGATAAAAGACTGGAAAAACGCTATGCAACATCAGATTCCAATAAGTGCTACATTTACTCTCTTCAAGTATTTCAATCTGACTCCAACATTTAATTATACAGAGCGTTGGTATACTAATAAAACGGAAAATTATTACGATGAAGAGAAACGGCAATGGGTGGCAACGGATACTATCTATGGTTTCAATCGTGTATCTAATTATAATTTCTCATTGGGGTTGAGTACAAAACTTTACGGTATGTATAAACCTCTTTTTATGAAGAAAAAAGAGATACAGATTCGTCATGTGGTGACTCCGCAGATTAGTATAAGCGGGGCACCGGCGTTTGATAAATATTGGCAGGAGCACGAAGATAAGGATGGTAATATATACTATTTCTCTCCTTATTCCAATCAGCAATTCGGTACGGCACCACGTGAAAAGACGGGGTCGGTGACTTTCGACCTTTCTAATAATATCGAGATGAAATACCGGAATAGAAAAGACTCTCTTACTAAAATTAGTTTGATTGATGAATTGGGAGCTTCTCTTTCTTATAATATGGCGGCTAAAAAGCAACCGTGGAGCGATCTAACTTTACGATTGCGTTTGAAACTGACCAAGAATTATACGTTCAACTTGAGTTCTCGCTTTGCTACTTACGCCTACACGTTCGATAAGAATGGAGAAGTGACTACGGGAGATCGTACAGAGTGGTCTTATGGACGCTTCGGTCGCTTCTCCGGGTGGGGGTCTTCCTTTAATTATACCTTTAATAATGAAACTTGGAAAAAGTGGTTCGGGCCGAAAGATGATAAAGATCAGAAGGATAAAGATAAGGATCAGAATGGGGAGGATAGTGAGGATACGGCGGATACCGGCAGTGGTTCCGGAACAACTTCTAAAACAGTAGAAAAGGCGCAAGCCGATGCGGACGGTTATCAGGTATTTAATATGCCGTGGTCACTGAGTGTGAACTATTCATTTAATATCAGCGAAGACAGGAGTAAGCCCATTAATGTACATTCAATGCGTTATCCTTTTTCTTATACGCATAATCTCAATGCTTCTGGTAATGTGAAGCTTTCGAATAGATGGCAGGTGTCTTTCAGTACCGGTTATGATTTTCAAGCGAAAGAAGTTACTCAGACTTCGATGACTATCACGCGTGATTTGCACTGCTTCAATATGTCAGCCAGTCTTTCACCTTTCGGGCGTTGGAAATATTATAATTTCAAAATTAGTGCCAATGCCAGTATCCTGCAGGATTTGAAGTGGGAACAAAGAAGTCAGACTCAGAGCAATATACAATGGTATTAAAAAAAGGGCGAAAGCCCTTTTTTAGTTGAAAATTGAAAGTTGCTATGCAGCATAATATTTTTCTTATTTTCCTTTTCCCATCTCCATTCTCCCATCTCTCTTTTTTCCTTCTCTTCTTAGAAAATGATTTCTTTTTCTCCGTGTTCTCTTAAATATGCATTGGTCTTACTGAAATGCTTGTTTCCGAAGAAGCCGTTGTAGGCCGACAGAGGTGAGGGGTGGGCCGAACTAAGCACAAGATGCTTACTGCGGTCGATGAATGCTCCTTTACGTTGTGCATAACCTCCCCAAAGGATAAATACAAGATGCTCCCGTTCTTCTGCCAATGCGCGGATAGCTGCATCGGTAAATTCTTCCCATCCCCGGCGTTGGTGCGAGCCGGCTTGATGAGCGCGTACGGTTAATGTGGCGTTGAGTAATAATACGCCTTGTTCGGCCCACCGTGTCAGATTTCCGGTTGCCGGTGCTTCGATTCCCAAGTCGTCTTTTATCTCTTTAAAGATATTGACTAATGACGGCGGGAAAGGTACTCCGTCGTTTACCGAGAAACAGAGTCCGTGTGCCTGTCCTGGCCCATGATAAGGGTCTTGTCCGATAATGACAACTTTTACTTTGTCGAAAGGGCATAGGTTGAAAGCATTGAATATCAGCTTTCCGGGGGGATAAATGGTGTATTGGCTATATTCGCTTTTGACGAATTCTGTCAGTGTACGGAAGTAATCTTTTTCAAACTCCGGTTGCAGATGGGCTTTCCAACTTTCTTCTATTTGTACGTTCATAGTATATAATGTATTTATATAAGATGTATATCGAGTGCTTCACATTCTTTTCGCATGTCTTCTGGCCAGATACTTGCCTGGATTTCTCCGATATGAGCTTTGCGTAAATAGAACATACAGAGACGCGACTGGCCGATACCGCCTCCGATAGACAGGGGGAGCGTGTCGTTCAGCAGGCGTTTGTGGAAATAGAGTTCCAGACGTTGCTCTTGCTTCGCCTCTTTCACCTGGCGTAGCAAAGCTTCTTTATCGACGCGGATACCCATAGATGAAAGCTCGATGGAGCGTTGCAATACATTGTCCCATAAAAGAAGGTCACCGTTCAGGCCGGGTAAATCATTGAGCCCTTTTGTGGTATAATCGTCGTAGTCCGGAGCACGGCCATCGTGTTTCTTTCCATCACTAAGTTGGCAGCCGATACCGATAATAAATACGGCGCCGTACTTCTGGCAAATAGCGTGTTCGCGACATTTAGGTTCTAATGCCGGATATAATTGACGAAGTTCTTCTGCATGGATAAAGTGTAGTTTTTGTGGCAGGCAGGGTTTTATTTGCGGATACATTTCATACACCATGTATTCCGTACGTATCATAGCGGCATAAATGCGGTTTACTATCTCTTTGAGGAACTCTACATTACGTTCTTCTGCCGTCATTACTCGCTCCCAGTCCCATTGATCCACGTACAGCGAATGCAGGTTGCCCAGTTCTTCATCCGAGCGGATAGCATTCATATCGGTATAAATGCCATATCCCGGTTCAATATGATAATCGGCAAGCGTCAATCTTTTCCATTTGGCCAGTGAATGTACAACTTCTGCCTGTGCATCTCCAAGATCTTTGATGGGGAAGGATACCGGGCGCTCTATGCCGTTAAGGTCGTCATTGATACCCATACCTTTGAGTACAAAAAGAGGGGCTGTGACACGGCGCAGACGCAGTTCCGATGATAAATTCATCTGAAAGAACTCTTTGATCTGTTTGATACCGAGTTCCGTCTGTTTCAGGTCAAGAAGGGGTTTGTAATTCTGAGGTTTTATTAGATAACTCATAGGTTTATTATATGTTAATTGTCGACAAAGATAGGAATAATATCTATATATGTATTGGTTTTTGTCTGAAATAATGTCAATATGATAAAGATTTCCTTGAAGTTGGTTTCAAAATAACATATCATTGAGTGGGAAATTGAAGGTTGTATCAACAAAAATAGTAGAAAGATTAGGAAGATAAGAAGTTTTTGTCTATTTTTGTCGTCGCAAAACCGGCCCTGTAGTTCAACGAATAGAATGTAGGTTTCCGGTACCTAAGATAAGGGTTTGATTCCCTTCGGGGCTACTTATGAACGCTTGTAATCTTCGGATTATAAGCGTTTTTCTTATTAAATGCCTGTTCAATAGTGCCTTACGGTATGAGCCAATTTGTGAATTGGTATAAAATTCGGTAATGATGAATCTATTTTATTGAATATTTATTTGGTAAATATTCATAATTGTGCTATCTTTGCTGCCCAATTGATAAAAGCATGAACCGATTATTTACTATATATAGTGTATGTGGCATTGCATGGGATAGCAGAATCTTATGTAATCATTCTATTGTGCACGTACATTGGTTCAGTGGATTTGTTTGAGATACCCCTCCATTTTTTGATCATACATAAAGGACTGTTTAAGTTTTGCTCAGTATTATTTTAAGGGGAAAATTTAAACAGGTTTTAAGACTTTGCCCTTTGTCTGAAATTGTTCGGAGAGATTGAGCTCTGTGGTGACTTTCGGTTTGAAAAGTCATTGTATGGTATTATTGTTCAATTTTTAAGATTTCGCGTTATGTTCACAGTTATATCTATGATGTTTGGAGGAATTGGTATCGGTTACCTGTTTCGTAATTTGAAGTTTCTGCAAAATGTAGAAAAGACTACTTCGTTGACCATCTTTTTGTTACTTTTTATTTTAGGTCTTTCAATCGGATCTAATAGTTTGATAATAAATAATTTGGGGAGATTCGGATGGCAGGCTGTCGTATTGGCGGCATCGAGTATTCTGGGCAGTATGTTAGCTTCATTTCTGGTGTTTCGTCTGTTTTTTAGGAAAGGAGGTAAAAAATGAAAGGGAGTTTGATTGTAGTGGCATTTTTCTGTATAGGTTGTGTAGTTGGGACTTTTAATGATTCCCAACTGGAAGTGCACAATCTTTCTATGTACGTGCTTTATGCCCTTATGCTACAGGTCGGTGTCAGTATTGGCAGTAATAAAAATCTGAAAGTATTGGTTAAAAGTTTGCGTTTCAATATGCTTCTGGTACCTTTGGCTACAATTGTAGGAACCTTGCTTTTTTCTGCTTTTGCCAGTTTGTTGCTGAGTCAGTGGAGTGTGTTCGATTGCATGGCAGTGGGGAGTGGTTTTGCCTATTATTCGCTTTCTTCCATTTTAATTACACAGTTCAAAGAACCTTCCCTCGGGTTACAGCTGGCAACCGAGCTTGGTACTATTGCCCTGTTGGCAAATATCTTTCGTGAAATGATGGCTTTACTCGGGGCACCGCTTATCCGGAAATATTTTGGAAAATTAGCACCTATTTCTGCTGCCGGAGTTAATTCGATGGATGTATTGTTGCCGTCTATCACTCTTTATTCCGGAAAGGAAATGATTCCTCTTGCTATCTTCCATGGAATTCTCATTGATATGAGTGTCCCCGTTTTCGTCTCTTTCTTTTGTAGCTTATAAGAAGGCACCGGGCGGACTCTAAACGGGGATTGGAAAATCTCTCTCTTATTTTTATGCCAGGCTGTTTGTGAAAGTTTCCCATTCTTCGCAAAGAGCTTGCATGGAGGGATAGAGGGCATTTGCTCCCGCATCTTGCAACACTTTATTGTTTAAGGGTCCGGTATTGACAGCTATTGTGAAGATCCCTGCGGCTACTCCTGCTTGTACTCCGAGTGGTGCATTTTCTATGACTACTGCTTCGTTTGCTTCGAATCCTCCTTTTTCAAGCGCCATCAGATAGGGTTCGGGGTTGGGCTTGCCATGCTTTACATCGAAAGCAGTCACCATCAGTTCGCGGTGAAACATGCCGGGGAAGTTATGTTCCAGACGATCGAGCAGGGAGCGCTGTCCGGATCCGGTGACCACCATCGGTGTCAGTCCGGCGTTTTTTATTTTTTGCAGTAGTTCCCAAGCACCGGGCATCGGTTCCGGTTCGGGGAATTTATTGAATTCTTCACTCTTCTCGTGGTAGATGTTCTCTATCTCTTCGGGCGTTGCTTCCCGTCCTAATTGGCGTTGGCTTACAATGTTGATAGTACCGGCTCCTGTACGCCCTTCGTGTAAATAGGCTTCTTCACGGCTGAGGTTAAGGCCGTGAGCTAACATCACTTTGTGCCAAGCTTCTGCATGATAGGGCATGGAGTTGAACAATACGCCGTCCATATCGAATAGTACAGCTTTTAAGTGTATTTCTTTTTGAAACATTGCTTTATGATATTGAGAATTTGTTTAGATTTTCTATAAAAACAGTCTTAGGCAAAAGTCAAACAGACTGTGATTTTTTGCACAAAGTTACGATTTTTTTGCTAATTCGGATATAATGTGTATTTTTGCGGTGTAAACAAGAGATTTGTAATACATGAAAAAGCAACTTCTTGCACCGTTGTTACTACTGCTTTTGGCTGCATGTTCCGGCTCGGCAGAAAGTCCTGTAATTGAAATTACGGGTTTCTTTATTGAAGGTGATACTAAAGATTATAGTGAAGATATGGCTTCCATACCTTCATTAAAGGTGGGCGATGAGGTTACTGTCTCTCTGACACTGGATGGAAATGGAGAGGATCTGAATACATTTATCGTAAAAGAAGATCAGCAGCAATTGGGCATAAAAGATTTTGATTTGCCCAATGGGGTGTCTTCTGAGAAAAATTTCACAAGACCCGAAGAAGGTATTATCAAGTTTGAGGATGGCGTACGGAATACCGTATTGAAAGTGAAGATGCGTGTACAAACCGTGGCTGATGCCGATGCTATACTTTCTTTCTATCTTTCTTCGAAAGCGGAATGTGAAAGTGCGCAGGAAAAAATAGAATTGAAAACAGAAGATAAAGAGTGAGACAATCTCTGATCGGTATAAATCCAAATAATAAGGGGTGAAGCTTTCTAAGCTTCACCCCTTATTATTTGGATTTATCTTTGCTTACAGTTTGGCTTGTATTGCTTTCGATTCTTCTTCGTATCCCGGTTTGTTGAGCAAAGCAAACATATTCTTTTTGTATGCTTCTACACCTGGTTGGTTGAATGGATTGACACCTAACAAATAACCACTGATACCACAGGCTTTCTCAAAGAAATAAAGCAGACCGCCTATGCAATATTCGCTTAGTTCGGGAAGAACAATACGCATATTGGGTACGCCGCCATCCACATGGGCCAGTTGAGTTCCCAATTCCGCCATTTTGTTAACTTCGTCCACACGTTTGCCGGCCAAGAAGTTTAGCCCATCCAGATTTGCTTCATCCGAAGGTACTTCCAGTTTATGGTTTACCTTTTCCACAGAGATTACGGTTTCGAAAATCGTGCGTTCACCTTCTTGAATCCACTGTCCCATGGAATGAAGGTCGGTAGAAAAATCTACAGCAGCCGGGAATATACCTTTGTTGTCTTTTCCTTCGGATTCTCCGTATAGTTGCTTCCACCATTCACTTACATAATGCAGTTTCGGGTTGAAGTTCACCAGAATCTCGATTTTCTTTCCCTTTTTATACAGTTCATTGCGTGTAGCTGCATAAATAGCGGCAGGGTTTTCTGCGAAAGGAACGTTTGCGGCACAAGCTTTTTCCATATCGGCTGCACCGGCTACCAGTTTTTCAATATCGAATCCGGCTACTGCAATGGGTAATAAACCTACCGGAGTAAGTACGGAAAAACGTCCTCCTACATTATCCGGGATGATGAATGATTTGTATCCTTCTTTGTCGGCAGTAACACGTGCTGCACCTTTCCGGGCATCGGTTACGGCTACGATTACTTTCTTGGCCATATCTCTGCCACGTTGATCTTCACATTGTTTTTTCAACAGGCGGAATGCAAGGGCAGTCTCGGTAGTAGTTCCGGATTTGGAGATATTGATAACACCGAATTTCTTGTCTTTCAGATACTCGGTAAGTTCGTATAGATAATCCTCGCCGATATTGTGTCCAGCGTAGATGATGACCGGTGCTGTTTTCTTATCCTGCAACCAAGTGAAACTGTTTGATAATGCTTCAATCACTGCACGTGCACCCAGATAACTTCCACCGATACCGGCTACGATAACTACTTCACAGTTATCACGAAGAACTTGTGCGGTGGCTTTAAGGTCGGCCAGATGTCCCGGAGTGATAGAAGAAGGCAGATGCAACCATCCCAGGAAATCGTTTCCTTTACCGGTACCGTTTTCCAATGCTTCCTGCGCTGCTTTCACTTGAGCGTCGTAAGCGAAAACAGTTTCTTTTGAGATGAATCCCAACGTTTTTTCAATGTTCAAACTAATCATAATATATAAGTTTTTAAAAAGTAGTCAAGTAGGTGAATGACTGAGTAGTCAAGTAGTTAAGTAGTCAAGTAGTAAGTAGGAGTTAGTCCAGTTTATTATTACTAAAGCCATTCTCTACTTACTACTTGACTACTTAACTACTGACTACTTAATTGCCATACTCCTCCATCGCATTCCTCATCTGAATGAATCAGTGAGTAGTTTTATTTCGATCATCGGTGATATGCGTTCATATAGGATATTGTAAACGGCATCGAGTATCGGCATATTAACATGATAATGCTTGTTGATTTCTTTGATACATTTTGTACCGTAGTATCCTTCCGCGATCATTTCCATCTCTATTTGTGCGCTTTTTACCGAATATCCTTTACCGATCATGGTACCGAATGTGCGGTTCCGGCTAAAGTTGGAATATCCTGTTACCAATAGATCTCCCAAATAAACAGATTCATCTACGTTTCTGTTCAATGGATGTACGGTATCAAGAAAACGTCTCATTTCCTGTATTGCATTGGAGATGAGTACCGCCTGAAAGTTATCGCCATATTTCAAGCCACTGCAAATGCCGGCGGCAATGGCATATACGTTTTTCAAAACAGAACTGTATTCAATGCCTACTACATCATCGCTGACGGAAGTTTTGATAAAGCTGCTTCCCAGTCTGCGGGCAAAAATGCGGGCTTTGTCCTTGTCCGGACAAGCGATGGTGAGGTATGAAAGGCGTTCCAAAGCAACCTCTTCTGCATGACAGGGACCTGCCAATACTGCTATATTCTCGGGAGGGACACCATATTCTTTTGTGAAATATTCCGATACGATAAGATTATCGTCGGGTACAATTCCTTTGATAGCGGTGATAATGAATTTGTCTCGTATGCGTGTCTTCAGTTTTTTAAGATGAGCTTTTAAGTAGGGGGAAGGAGTGACGAAGACGAGCGTATCCGATTCCTTTACGATGTCGTTGATGTTCGAGCCGAAATTGATACGTTTCATGTCAAACTTTACACCTGTGAGGTAAGCCGGGTTGTGTCCTAAACGTTTGAAGTCGGCTATACGATCGTCACGACGCATATACCAATTGATGGAATCCTCTTGTGCGAGGAACATTTTGGCAATGGCTGTGGCCCAACTTCCGCCGCCCATTATCGCTATCTTACCGGGTAGTTTCATATATATGAAATTAAAGATTAAAAATTAAAAATTAAAGGGAGAAAGCGAGGGGCGCTCCTCCCAGATATTTAATTCTTAATTTCTCATTTTTAATTGATTTTCTGTATCCATTCGGTTACATCATTTACAGAAGGGTTGGTAAGTTCCAACTTATGCTTCTTATTAAGTCCGCAAATTTCTTGATGCAACTTTTGTGGGTTTACGTCTTTCATCTCCTCTACCAAGTTATAGCCGGCTTTCTGAATTACCGGAACCCAGTCTTCAGGGATGCCCAGTTCCGTATATTTGACAACAGCATCTTTTTTAACAACTTTTTCCGGGCGCATTTGCGGGAAGAACAATACTTCCTGAATCGTTGTTTCTCCGGTCATCAACATCGTCAGACGGTCCATACCGATGCCCATACCTGATGTCGGCGGCATACCATATTCCAATGCACGTATGAAGTCCTTGTCGATAATCATGGCTTCATCATCTCCTTTTTCGCTCAGGCGCATTTGTTCTTCAAAACGTTCCAGCTGGTCGATAGGATCATTTAATTCAGAGTAAGCATTACACAATTCTTTGCCGTTCACCATTAATTCAAAACGTTCGGTTAGTTCCGGATTATCCCGGTGGCGTTTGGTCAACGGTGACATTTCAATCGGATAATCGGTTATGAATGTCGGTTGTATATAATTGCCTTCACAGAATTCACCGAAGATTTCATCGATCAACTTGCCTTTACCCATGGTGTCGTCAATCTCCATATTCAGTTTCTGGCAGATTTCCCGTATTTCGCTTTCGCTTTTACCGTTCAGATCATATCCGGTAAACTCTTTGATGGAGTCGAGCATAGTGACGCGTTTGAACGGAGCTTTGAAACTGATGATGTTATCGCCTACTTTTACTTCGGTAGTACCGTTTACGTCCAGACAGATTTTTTCAATCATGTTTTCCGTAAATGTCATCATCCAGTTGTAATCTTTGTAAGCAACGTATATTTCCATACAGGTGAATTCGGGATTGTGTGTACGGTCCATGCCTTCGTTACGGAAGTTCTTTCCGATTTCGTATACACCTTCAAAGCCTCCTACGATCAGGCGTTTCAAGTATAGCTCACTGGCGATGCGCATGTATAATGGCATGTCGAGCGCATTGTGATGCGTAATGAACGGACGTGCGGCAGCACCACCGGGGATGGCCTGCAAAATCGGAGTTTCTACTTCGATGTATCCTTTCTCATTAAAATACTCACGCATGGAGTTGTATACTTTGGTGCGTTTGATGAAAATATCTTTGATACCTTCGTTTACGGCCAAATCAACATAACGCTGGCGGTAACGCAATTCGGGATCTTCAAAAGAATCGTATGCCACACCGTCTTTGTATTTTACAATTGGCAACGGCTTGATAGACTTTGACAATACGGTGAGTTTCTTGGCGTGAATACTGATTTCACCCATCTGCGTACGGAATACAAAGCCTTCGATGCCGATAAAATCACCTAAGTCGAGCAGGCGTTTGAATACAGTATTGTACATCTCTTTGTTTTCTTCCGGGCAGATATCGTCACGGGTGATATACACTTGGATACGTCCTTTGGAATCTTGTAATTCAATGAAAGATGCTTTACCCATAACGCGGCGGCTCATCATGCGTCCTGCTATGGATACCATGCGGGGTTCGTCTTCATCTTTGAATTCCTGTTTTATATCTGTAGAGAAAGCATTGGTTACATACTCTGCTGCGGGATAAGGTTCGATACCCATCGCGCGAAGCTCATTCAGACTGTTACGTCGGATGATTTCCTGTTCACTTAGTTCTAATAGGTTCATTTCGTTACGTATTAACTCAATATTTGGTGGCAAAAATACGAAACATTTTTAATATTACGGCATGAATAGCTCTCTAATTTGCCCAAAGGAGAGATTGGGACAGGTGAACGGTTGCTAATAAAGAGGAAATTTTAAAGCGGCTTTTCATTTGCCGGGTTCTCGGAAAAACACTAATTTTGCATCCTCAAAATAAAAAGGACGAGTATGACTACAGGACAGAAGACCCCCACGGCGTTGGGGACGGAAAAGATTGGAAAACTTTTGATACAATATGCGGTACCGGCTATCATTGCCATGACGGCATCTTCTCTTTATAATATGGTGGACAGTATTTTTATCGGGCATGGTGTGGGACGTATGGCAATTTCCGGTCTGGCATTGACTTTCCCATTGATGAATCTTGCCGCCGCATTCGGTTCATTGGTTGGAGTAGGAGCGGCCACATTGGTGTCTGTAAAACTCGGTCAGAAGGATTATGACACGGCTCAGCGTGTTCTTGGCAATGTTTTGGTACTGAATATTATTATCGGTTTGGCGTTTACTGTTCTTACGCTTCTATTTCTCGACCCTATTCTCTATTTCTTTGGCGGAAGTGAGGCTACTATCGGTTATGCCCGCGACTATATGGAAGTGATTTTGTTGGGTAATGTCGTTACCCATCTTTATCTGGGGCTGAATGCTGTGCTTCGTTCTGCCGGTCACCCTCAAAAAGCGATGTATGCGACGATTGCTACGGTGGTGATTAACACGATACTCGATCCGTTGTTTATTTTTGTCTTCGATTGGGGGATTCGCGGAGCGGCCATTGCCACCATTGTGGCACAGGTTATTGCGCTGATGTGGCAATTTAAATTATTCAGCAATAAAGAGGAACTGCTGCATTTCCATCGGGGAATCTTTCGTCTGAAACGTAAAATCGTGTTTGATTCATTGGCGATCGGTATGTCTCCTTTTTTAATGAATCTGGCTTCCTGCTTTATCGTGATTCTGATCAATCAAGGTTTAAAACGTTATGGAGGAGATCTTGCTATCGGTGCTTTTGGTATTGTCAACCGGCTCGTGTTCGTTTTTGTGATGATTGTGCTGGGGCTGAATCAGGGAATGCAGCCTATTGCCGGTTATAACTTTGGTGCCCGTCAGTATCCCCGTGTTACCCAGGTGTTGAAACTGACTATTATCGGGGCTACCATTGTTACTACTACCGGATTTTTATTGGGGGTATTTATTCCCGAATTGATTGTATCCATATTTACATCGGATGCGGAGTTGATACGCCTTTCGGCAGAAGGGTATCGCATTGTGGTGATGTTTTTCCCCATTGTCGGTTTTCAAATGGTTACGTCCAACTTCTTTCAAAGTATCGGTATGGCCGGTAAAGCTATATTCCTGTCACTTACCCGTCAGATGTTGTTTCTTGTTCCTTGTCTGCTCATCTTGCCTCATTTCTATGGGCAGACGGGAGTATGGGTCAGTATGCCGGCATCCGATCTGGCAGCAAGTATTGTTTCCGGTCTTATGCTTTGGTGGCAGTTTCGCCAGTTTCGTAAAATGACCAACGGGTAATGCCGGCCGTAGGCATTTGGCTTGAATCATTCATATACAGTAGCGAGTAGCGTTAAGTAGTAAGTGGTGTTAAGTAGTAAGTGGTGTTAAGTAGTAAGTAGTCAAGTAGTAAGTAGTTAAGTAGTAAGTAGTTAAGTAGAAATGATTTGTTTGATGTACTTTCCTTGACTACTTATTGACTATTTACTACTTGCTACTTGACTACTTAACTACTTACCTACTTATTTTTTTTATTTCTGCTCTTATTCTGCTCAGTGATTGTGGGGTTATCCATAAATAAGAGGCGATGTACTTTAGCGGAACGTATTGTAAAAGTTCCGGTGTTTCTTTTATCAGTGTAAGATATCGTTCTTTGGCTTTGGGACTGCCGGCACTGATGAGCCAGTTTTCCGTAGTCAATAATTGGTGTTCCATGAGTCGTCTGCCTAAATTGGCCAACCCTACGGATGTGTAATATAATTCATTTAATTTTGCACCGGAGATACAATAGGCAATGCTGTCGGACATTACCTCTATGCTGATCTGCGAATAAGAATTGTCTGCATATCCCCAGATGGAAAAAGCGGCTTCTCCCTCTGAAGCGAACCAGATAGTCGTATCTATCCCGTCTTTCAGATAATGTGCTCGCCAGATTCCCTTTTTAATAAGATATAAATTAGTATTTCTGGAACCTTCGCGAACAATCACCTCCTTCTTTTTGAAGTATACCTCTTTCATGTGGCTTAATAAAGTCACTACATCTGTTTCGGATAAATGGTATCTGATCCGGAATTTTTCTTTAAATGTGTCCATGCTGCAAAGATACATTTCCCCGGTGGGGTAGGAAACGATCTTTCAGGTAAATTATTACAATATAAATAAATGTTAGTAATTCTGCCAAAGGGACTGCCAGCCATATGCCTCTGACCCCTAAAAAATGAGGTAATACTGTGAATCCGATGAGCATAAATACCACACCGCGCAGCAAGGTGATAACAGTAGCCCGGTGTGCTCGTTCTATACTCTGATAATAGCCTATACTAACCATGTTGAAAGCAAAAAAGAGATATCCGATGGCGAAATACGGAATTCCTGCTACTGCAATGTCGTAAGCACCGTAGCTACGATCGATGAACAATGACACGATGTCCCGATTACATATTACTGTCAGAATGAAAAAACAGATTCCACAGACGAGAGCTGTTTTTATGGATAACCGGAAAGCTTGATGTACCCGATCCTTACTGCCGGCTCCAAAATTATAGCTGATGATAGGCTGTACCGATTGCGCTATGGCATTGTATACCATGAATATAATGGGAAAGAAATAACAGACAATGCTGAAAGCGGCTACTCCGTCTTCACCCAAATGACGGATAAATACATAATTGCCTAAAAACATCATGCATGCTATCGAGGCTTCACTTATGAAGGCCGAAGAACCCAGTTTTACCATATAACCGATGTTACGTAAAGTTAGGCGAATGCTTTTAAGGCTTAGTTTGACAGGATGTAATCTAAATGATCGGGAAAAACACAACAGATAGATCAAGGTCATCAAGCCGCCTATCATCGTACCTATGCTTGTGGCAAAGGCTGCCCCCATCAATCCCCATCCGAAAATGAAGATGAAAATATAATCGAGTACGATATTGGCAATTGCTGCAATGGCATTGCACCACATGGCGTAATTCGGTGCGCCGTCAAGACGGACAAAGAACATCCCTGCATTGAGCAACAGGTAGAATACGAGAAATGGGACATACCAATTCATATATTCTGCAACCAACGGTAACAGCCGGTCCGAACTTCCCAATAATCTGCCGACAGGCTCTATCAGGAAGAAGCAAAAGGCAGATAGCAGGAATATCAGTAACGATGAAAAAACAAGCGCCTGCGTGATGTTGATACCGGCAACTTTTTGTTTCCCGTGCGATAAATGAATGGAAGCAACGACCGATGCTCCTACGCCGAACATCAATCCGATGCCGGTAGTGATCATAAACAGCGGTGCGGTAATGTTGACTGCTGCCAGCGCATCACTGCCTACCCCTTTACCTACGAATATACCGTCCGTTATTACAAATATAGCGGAGAAAACCATTCCCAATACTGTTGGAATCAATAATTTGCGAAACAGCTTGGAAATATTCATCGCTCCGAAGTCAATACTATCTTTCATTTCCATATTTTCTTTCTTTTTCATGTTGCAAAGATACGGCAGGAAATACAGGAAAAAATTACCAATTGGTAATAAATAATATGTCAATTAAATAATGTGCCAATGTACCGATTATTTGATATACCAACTAAGCCATGTACTGATTAGCCCCTATAAAATATCAGTATAGCACAGCCAATTGGCACATTGGCATATTGGCACACCGACACATTATTTAATTGACATATTATTATTTCTTTTTTTCAGAAATAATCCGTATGTTTGCTTCAAAACTAATAAAAATGAAGTCTCTCCCCAACCTTCTCCGTGGGAAAGGGAGTTAAGTTGGTTTTGTAACCGGTTAATAAACAACGGTATCTATCCCCCTCTCCCACGGAGAGGGTTGGGGAGAGGCTTCTAAACAAAATGTATTATGAACAGTAATTATGTTATTAATATCGGTCGCCAGTTGGGAAGCGGCGGAAAAGAAATAGGCGAGAAGTTGGCCGCCCGTTTGGGAATTGACTTTTATGATAAGGAACTGATAAATCTTGCGTCGGAAGAGAGCGGGCTGTGCAAGGAGTTTTTTGAAAAGGCTGATGAAAAAGCTTCTCAAGGTATTATAGGTGGCTTGTTTGGCATGCGTTTTCCTTTTATCAGTGATGGAGCTGTGCCTTGCACAAATTGCTTGAGTAATGATGCCCTTTTCAAAATCCAAAGCGATGTTATCCGTAATCTGGCTGCTACAAAATCCTGTTTGTTTGTAGGACGTTGTGCCGATTACATTCTGCGGGATCATCCGCGTTGTGTGAATATCTTCATATCCGCCTCAAAGGAAGATCGTATAGAACGTCTCCGGAACATGCATGGCATCAGTGAAGAAGACGCGGAAGGGATGATGGAAAAGGCGGATAAGAAACGTTCGGAATACTATAATTACTACAGCTATAAGACTTGGGGAGCGGCGGCTACTTATCATCTCTGTATCGACTCTTCTGCGTTGGGAATCGAAGGTACAGTGAGGTTTATAGAAGAGTTTGTAGTGAGAAAATTGGGATTATAAAACATTTGGCAGGTGTATGCTTTCTGAAAAAAGGAGCGTACACCTTTTTTAAAAGAAAACTTGGTTTGGCTGTCTTTTTGTTCTTATATTGTTCGTTTCTGTGACATGTACTTTTCAAATATAGATGTAATTAGAGAATAAACCGCATAATAAACTGAATAATATTTATTTCTTTATGCATATTGGGGCATTTTTGGGGATAAATATGTGGCTTTTCTCGGTAGGTTATTTCAATTATACCGGTGTGATAAATTCGGTTTCTCTACGAGGAACGACTCGAAACTCTACGAGAAACTATTAGAGACTCTACGGGAAAAATAAAATCTCCTTTAAAGATCGTTTTTGGAAGCTGACTGATGGTTTGCTTTTGATTGCTTTGGAATATTAAAAAGTGAGACGGATGCATGAATCAAGGCTCGTTTGTACGGTGATTTTTTTTAATGAAAGATATTTGTTTGCTATTTGTTTATAAACCGGATAATTTGATTTTATAAGTTTGGAAATGAAGGAGGTTTTAGAGAACATGGTTTAAAGAGTATGGATAGAACGAATTCTGCATGGGGTAGGAATATCTATTTGACATATTGATAAAATGAACTTTACTCGTTTCTCATAAAAATAATAAGAGCGTACATCTTGAACCGTTTCAAAGTGTACGCTCTTATTTTATAAAGAATGGAATGTGGGCGGTTAAGCTACATCATTAAAAGTAAGATCATTTGCCCGGCCAGAATACGCAGGAACATTGTCAACGGATATACGGTTGAGTATCCTACGGCTGGTGCGTCATTGTTTGAAGCCTGAGTAGAGTAAGCCAATGCAGGGGGATCGGTATTACTACCGGCGATAAGTCCCATCAGGGTAAAATAGTTCACCTTATAATACAGACGTGCAATTGCACCGATGATCAATAGTGGGATAACTGTGATGAGGAAACCGTAACCTACATACAACAAACCGTCTCCTTCGACTACTGTATGTACAAAGTTTGCTCCCGCCTCGATACCGACACTCGCAAGAAACAATACAATTCCTATTTCGCGCAACATCAGATTGGCACTCATTGTTGTGTAAGTTACCAAATGAAGTTTATATCCGAAACGTCCGATCAGGATGGCTACTACCAACGGGCCGCCTGCCAGACCTAATTTTACCGGAGTTGGCATGCCGGGGAAAGCAATAGGCAAACTGCCTAAAAAGATTCCTAAGAATATACCGACAAAGATAGTAACGATATTCGGGTGGTCAAGGCGTTTCAGAGAATTACCCAGTACATTGGCAACGCGTTCTACCGCATCCTGCTGGCCTACTACCATCACCCGGTCACCTACTTGCAGGGTCAGATGCGGGTCGGCAAACAGGTCCATTCCCGAACGGTTGACACGGGTGACATTAACACCAAACATGCCACGGAAGTGCATATCTCCCAACTTCTTTCCGTTAATTTCTGATTTGGTAATCAAGATACGGCGTGATACCATCGGCATATCCTGTTTTTCCCAATCCACTTGTACTTCTTTTCCTATGAAAGCGGTAATAGCTTCCGCGTCCTCTTCCGAACAGACGATGAATACTTGGTCGCCCATATGAAAGAGTGTCTCATGGTTGGGGATATTGACATGACCTTCGTGACGAATACGTGAACAAACAAAAGAGCGTCCTAAAAAGTCTTTTACTTGAACCAGGGTTTTGCCGTTGATCGATTCATTGCGTACCTCAAGGCTCATTAAATGCGGCTTGTGCTTCAGATGTTCCGCATCTTGATTTTTAAGCTCGTCTTCTTCTTTTGCCAAGTTGACACGGAAAATGTAACGGATGGCGATGATAGAACCGATAATGCCGACTACGCCTAACGGATAGGCACATGCATATCCCAGTGCAATCTGCGGTCCATTGTAGTTGAGCTGCGTCAATGCTTCCTGGGCGGCACCGAGTCCCGGTGTATTGGTAACGGCGCCATACAGGATACCGACCATCATCGGCAATTCAATACGTCCGTTGGCAAGGAAATAGATAGTCAATGCTACGGCGATGTTCAATACTACAATACCTACGGCGAGCAGATTGAGGGTCATCCCTCCTTTCTTGAACGAAGAGAAGAAGCTGGGCCCTACCTGAAGACCGATACAGAACACGAACAATATCAATCCGAACTCGCGGATGAAATGAAGAATGTGTGTGTCGCCGGTAAAACCGAAATGTCCCATCAGAATACCGGTGAACAGAACAAAGGTGACTCCCAATGACACTCCGAAGATTTTGATCTTACCTAAGAGCACCCCGGCAGCTATCACAAAAGCATAAAGAAAGACTATGTGTGCCACGGAGCTGGAGTCCCACAATAAACTTTGTATCCAATCCATAGTAGTTTTTTTATTAAAATTGCGACAAAATTAGCTATAACAACGGAGGTAATCAAATATTTTCTCTCTTTTATTTGTTGATGACACCCTGCTACCTCCCTGTGCGAATTTTCTCTAAAAAAAGTACCTCATTAGAACTATTTGCCTATCTTTGTCTCTCTAAAAGCAACACTTGGAAAGATTCATTAAGATAAAGATAATACTAATCTTATTTTAAATTTATAATAAACTATGGCAGACAGTAAAGAAAAACTCTTCTCGGATTTTTCTCCGGTATCTACAGAACAGTGGATGGAGAAAGTGACAGCCGACCTCAAGGGCGCTGATTTTGAGAAGAAACTCGTTTGGAAGACAAACGAAGGATTCAAGGTAAAACCTTTCTATCGGATGGAAGACCTTGAAGGACTGAAAACAACCGATGCGCTTCCCGGAGAATTTCCCTACCTGAGAGGAACCAAAAAGGACAATAACGAATGGTTCGTTCGTCAGGAAATTAAGGTGGAATGTCCGCAAGAGGCAAATGCCAAAGCATTGGATATATTGAATAAGGGAATCGATTCTCTTTCTTTCCATGTGAAAGCGAAAGAACTCAACGCGGAGTATATCGAAACTTTGCTGAATGATATCTGTGCGGAGTGTATAGAACTCAATTTCTCTACCTGTCAAGGTCATGTAGTAGAACTGGCAAATCTTCTGGTAGCTTATTTCCAGAAGAAAGATTATGATGTGAAGAAGCTGCAGGGTTCTATCAACTTTGATTATTTTAATAAGATGTTGTCTCGTGGAAAGGAAAAAGGAGACATGATTCAGACAGCAAAAGCATTGCTCGAAGCGATCCAGCCACTGCCTTTCTACCGGGTATTGAATGTAAATGCGCTTTCATTGAATAATGCAGGTGCTTATATTTCCCAGGAATTGGGTTATGCGCTTGCCTGGGGTAATGAATACATGAACCAACTGACTGAAGCCGGATTGCCTGCCGCCTTGGTAGCGAAGAAGATAAAATTTAATTTCGGTATCAGTTCCAACTATTTCCTTGAAATTGCAAAATTCCGTGCAGCACGCATGTTGTGGGCAAATATCGTAGCATCCTACCATCCTGAATGTCTGCGTGACTGTGAAAATAAAGGTCCGAACGGAGAATGCCGTTGTGCTGCGAAGATGAGAATCCATGCGGAGACTTCCACTTTTAATCTGACCCTGTTTGATGCCCATGTTAATTTATTGCGTACACAAACCGAGGCTATGAGTGCCGCTTTGGGAGGCGTTGATTCGATGACCGTAGTACCGTTTGATAAGACTTATGAAACACCGGATGAATTCTCTGAACGTCTGGCTCGTAACCAGCAGTTATTGCTGAAAGAAGAATCACATTTCGACAAAGTGGTGGATCCGGCTGCCGGTTCATATTATATTGAAAACCTGACAGTATCTATCGCAAAACAAGCGTGGGAGCTTTTCTTGGCTGTTGAAGAAGAAGGCGGTTTCTACGCTGCCCTGAAAGCCGGTACAGTGCAGGCTGCTGTAAACGAAAGCAACAAAGCCCGTCACAAAGCAGTAGCCCAGCGCCGTGAAATATTGTTAGGTACCAACCAGTTTCCGAACTTTAATGAGAAAGCGGGCGACAAAAAACCGGTGGAGGCAAAATGTTGTTGTGGTGGACACAATACATGTGAAAAAGAGGTCGCTACTTTGAACTTTGACCGTGCTGCCAGCGAATTCGAAGCATTACGTCTTGAAACTGAAGCATCCGGTAAGCGTCCGAAAGCGTTCATGTTGACAATCGGTAATTTAGCTATGCGTCAGGCACGTGCACAGTATTCATGTAACTTCTTGGCTTGTGCCGGATATGAAGTAATCGATAATTTAGGTTTTAAAACCGTAGAAGAAGGTGTGGAGGCAGCAATGGCAGCCAAGGCTGACATCGTGGTACTTTGCTCCAGCGACGATGAATATGCCGAATACGCTGTTCCTGCATTTGAAGCGGTGAATGGCCGTGCAATGTTTATAGTTGCCGGTGCTCCTGCCTGTATGGACGAATTGAAAGCAGCCGGTATCGAGAATTTCATTCACGTACGTGTCAATGTACTTGATACTTTAAAGGAGTTTAATGCCAAATTACTAAAGTGATTTCAGTCCTGAATCGTAAATCGCTAAATCGTAAATAAACAACATGAGAAAAGATTTCAAAAATTTAGATATATACGCAGCATTTCAGCCCGCTAATGGTGCTGAATGGCAAAAGGCAAACGGAATCGAAGCTAATTGGAAGACTCCGGAACATATCTGCGTGAAGCCTGTTTATACAAAAGAAGATCTGGAAGGAATGGAACATCTGGACTATGCGGCCGGTATTCCTCCTTATCTGCGCGGTCCGTATTCGGTGATGTATACGTTGCGTCCCTGGACAATCCGTCAGTATGCCGGATTTTCTACTGCCGAGGAGTCGAATGCTTTCTATCGTCGTAACTTGGCTTCCGGGCAGAAAGGTTTGTCTGTTGCATTCGACTTGGCTACTCACCGTGGCTACGACCCCGATCACGAACGGGTAGTAGGCGATGTTGGTAAAGCCGGTGTGTCCATCTGTTCGCTTGAAAATATGAAAGTGCTGTTCGATGGCATTCCTTTGAATAAGATGTCGGTATCCATGACAATGAACGGCGCTGTACTTCCGGTGCTTGCTTTCTATATCAATGCGGGGCTCGAACAGGGAGCCAAACTGGAAGAAATGGCAGGGACTATTCAGAATGACATTCTGAAAGAGTTCATGGTGCGTAATACTTATATTTATCCGCCTGCATTCTCTATGAAGATTATCTCTGATATTTTTGAGTATACTTCACGGAAGATGCCAAAGTTCAACTCTATATCTATTTCCGGTTATCATATGCAGGAAGCCGGTGCTACGGCCGATATCGAGTTAGCCTATACTTTAGCCGACGGTTTGGAATATCTTCGTGCGGGTGTGGCTGCCGGAATCGACATCGACGCTTTTGCCCCGCGTCTCTCTTTCTTCTGGGCTATCGGTACCAATCATTTTATGGAAATAGCCAAGATGCGCGCTGCCCGTATGCTATGGGCCAAGATCGTGAAACAGTTCAATCCGAAAAATCCGAAGTCATTGGCATTGCGTACTCACTCTCAGACATCAGGCTGGTCGCTGACAGAACAGGATCCGTTCAATAATGTGGGACGTACTTGTATCGAAGCAATGGCTGCCGCATTGGGACATACTCAATCATTGCATACGAATGCGCTTGACGAGGCCATCGCTTTGCCGACAGATTTTTCGGCACGTATTGCCCGTAATACTCAGATTTATATTCAGGAAGAGACGTATGTTTGTAAGAACGTTGACCCTTGGGGAGGTTCTTATTATGTGGAGAATCTGACGAATGAACTGGCTCACAGTGCTTGGGAACATATTCAGGAGATTGAAAAGTTGGGTGGGATGGCAAAGGCTATCGAAACCGGTATTCCTAAGATGCGTATCGAAGAAGCGGCTGCCCGTACGCAAGCCCGTATCGACTCCGGTTCGCAAACGATTGTGGGTGTGAACAAGTATCGTCTGGAAAAAGAAGCACCGATCGATATTTTAGAGATCGATAATACAGCCGTTCGTATTGAGCAGATTGAGAACTTGAAACGGTTGAAAGAGGGCCGGAATCAAGAAGAGGTTGACAAAGCGCTTGCCGCTATTACCAAGTGTGTGGAAACGAAAGAAGGTAACCTGCTCGAGTTGGCTGTAGAAGCCGCCCGTGTACGTGCCACATTAGGAGAAATCTCTTATGCTTGCGAGAAGATTGTAGGACGTTATAAAGCAGTAATCAGAACTATATCAGGCGTGTATTCATCAGAAAGTAAAAACGATAGCGACTTCAAACGTGCTTGTGAACTCACCGAGAAGTTTGCAAAGAAAGAGGGACGTCAACCTCGTATCATGATTGCGAAAATGGGACAGGACGGTCACGACCGTGGTGCCAAAGTGGTAGCAACCGGTTATGCCGACTGTGGCTTCGATGTGGATATGGGACCGTTGTTCCAGACTCCGGCCGAAGCTGCTCGTGAAGCCGTTGAGAATGACGTTCATGTAGTAGGTGTTTCTTCGCTGGCTGCCGGACACAAAACGCTGGTTCCACAGATCATTGAAGAATTGAAGAAGTTAGGACGTGAAGATATTGTAGTGATTGCCGGTGGTGTTATTCCGGCTCAGGATTACGATTTCCTTTATAAAGCGGGTGTGGCTGCTATCTTTGGTCCGGGTACTCCGGTTGCAAAGGCGGCTTGTCAGATTCTGGAAATCTTGATGGATGAGGAATAAAAGATATATCTTAATGTAGATAGGGTAGGAGTGGGATTGTGGGATATCCTGCTCCTATTTTTTTGTTTTCTTATGCGGGTTACTTCTTTGATTCCGATTTCCAGTGAGATCACTTCTGATTCATATAGTAGAAATCCCCTTACTTTATCCTTTGGACGTTTTAAGGATAAGAGTAAGGGGAAATTCTGATTACAGTCTGTAATTTGTAGGTCAAATATAGGCTATTGTTCTCGTTTTGAGAATCCTATTTCTATTACTTTACAATTACTTTTGCATTGTCTTTTCCATTACGGACAATGTAGAAGCCGGCAGAAAGGGAAACAAACGATCCATTTGCAACTGCTTTCTTTATAATTAGACGGCCTTGTCCATCGTATATGTTGGCTGTACAATCTTGTCCTTGAACCATAATACCTCCGGTTACACCGGTAAATGTTGTTTTCGGAGCGTCTTGTACGTCTTTAACGGCAACATCTCCCGACTCAATTCTAAGGGTGAAATCGACAATAGCTCCTCCATTGCTTGCAATATGGTTTCCGGAAATGACACTTCCACAAGGAGCAAGGCTGTTCCAGTCAATTTTGAAACGGATGCGATAGTCGCCTGCTGAAAGATTTTCCGGCAGAATGAAACGTGGGAGAGCACCATTGGCTCCAACATTATTTTTTTTCTGGTCTCCTAAACTATTTGTACCATCAGCACCTCCGTCTTCTGAATAGAATGTATATGATACTAATTCCCCTTCATTATTACCGTCTGCGTTGAGGGTGATGTCGAACTCTTTATCTTTATTATAATCTACATATACATAAGCATGCATCCATTCAAAGTTCCATACCGTACTCGGATTTAGCGTTGCACCGGCTTTAGTGGAGATTATTTCATCTGTTTTGTCAACGTATACCGGACGGGGAGTTTTTGCAGTCTGAATCTGACTGCTTGTAAATTCATTGGTACCATCGGTAACAGATATAGAGGTCAGATAGCGGGTGTGGTTTGATTCATAATCCGGAGTACAATAGGCAGGATATGTGAATTCTGCTGTTGCAACTTTACTGTTGGTCATACCTTCTTTGATAGCTATTGCTTTGATGGTGACTGCCGAAGATACTAAAATCGGTTCTGTATAGACTTCCGACTGGGCATTAGGCATTGTTCCGTCCAATGTATAATAGATTACGGCATCCGGAGTGCTGCATGTGATTGTAACTTCAGATGTTTCTCCCTCTTCCAAACGCGTACCGGCCGGATCGAAAACAGGAGTTTCTACCTGTTCCAGAATTTCACCGGCAGGAGTGTATACATCTTGGCCATCAGTCAGCCATTCCAGAGAGAAATTCATAAAATAGAGTGAGCAGGCTCCTTCCGGATTTTCTTCTACATATGCTCCGATTGTACCGTCGGGAAGGATGGTGAGAGATGAATATACAGAGTTGTATGGGCATATGGATTTTACTGTCGGCCATGTTTCCCCTTCATCATAACTGATAAATATACTTACGTTCTGGCGTGAAGAAGAATTAGGAATGGAATGTAACAGACGGTCTTTATTGAAGCCTTGATCTGTTGCTGTATAGCGGATGATATCACCGTTGCAGGCATTGGTATTGATTTCGTTCCAGTTTGATTGGGCTCCCCAGGTTTCTCCACCGTCTGTAGAGATGCTGTAACCACGGTAACCGCTTTGACGAACGCTCATTAATACACGGCCATCATTGAGTTCTACCACTTTCGCTTCATCTCCATTGCTGAATGCACGTTCTGATACTGTCCAGGTAGCACCATTGTCGTCTGAATAAACGGCATAATTGTGTAACTGGTTTCCGGAGCCCATTGCTGCAACAAACATGATGCGTCCTGCGTGTTCTCCGCGAGTCAGACGTAAACCGTTTCCGGAACCGAAGAAAGAGTGGGTAAAGGCTTTGCGTTCTGCATTATCACAATTGCTTCCCCATAACAGATCTGTAACGTTTTTAGGCTCTTCCCAAGTACGTCCTTTATCATGACTGATAGTGATATACGACCATTGAGGGTCGGATGCGGAAGAGGCCCAAAGTCCGTTTCCACCAACGAATCCGCACACTACATCGCCGTTGGCTGCCTCAACGATGACTGCATCACCGTATCCTTTTTTATATCCTTTACCTTCAGCAATGGTTACAGGTTCACTCCAAGTGAGACCACCGTCGGTACTATAACGCGAAACGATGTCAATGTCTTCCGGAAGGTCTGTTTCGTTATATTTGCGTTTGTCGGTAGTTGCTAATAATGTGCCGTCTGAAAGTTGAAGTAATGCCGGTATACGCCAGTTCTTTGAATCATAATCACCCGGGGCAAATACCAGGCGGCGTTTCAGCAATATTTCACGACTTCCGGTTGGAGCGGGATTTTCGATTTCGAAAGCTTGGCTTTCAGTGGTTATTTCATGCAGTTCTGCATCGATTTTTGAACCTTCGTTTGCTGTTTCCGATATTTCAGCGCATATCCACAAATAGCTTGTACCGGATTGGATGGTTGCATTTGTAAATTCGCATGTCATATCACCTTCAGCGGGAACAAATTCACCTAATAAAATGGCATCTTGGGCTGTGCGTTCATCGAATTTGTTTTCGGATGTTTTATAGATTTTTATTTTCGTGATATCTGCTAAATTGGTCGTTCCGTTTAAATTCATTTTCACAGAATGTAATGCCTGTGTAGCGTCTGTTCCTCCCATTGTTACAGTTGCTTTAAGGATCTGATCGTATGGATTTCCACGTCCGGTAAATTTGCTGTTCTGGGCAAGGGTTACCGAGGTGATTTCCGGAAGTTCGGTTGTAAAGCCGACTAATGTGCCGGTATGTCCGTTTCCGCTGATATCTGTTACTCTTAATCCTGTAATATTCTGAAAATCATAGGCTGCCACCAATCCGTCTGTCTCAGGGCCTACTTCGGCCGTTGCATCTGCAGTGATTTCCTCTGCCGAAAGAGCCCGTTTGTAGAAATGCAAACCGCCAATAGCACCGTTAAGGAAATAATTAGGTGTGTCTTCTTCAGAGAATCCGGCTCCGACAAGAACGTCATATGTATTAGTGCATTCCCAAGGAGCAATGGGCTTGATTCCGCTGTTGGCAACTGCTGTACCGTTGTGATATTCGTACATGATACCTGCTGTGCGATCAATGACGAAAGCGATGTGGTGCCATTCACCTGCATATCCGGGGATATTTGAATAGACAGATACGGAATTATTGTGGTCTCCTGTATTATTGGGACTATTCACAGCGAAAAATTGACTACTTATGCCATTTCCCCATAATTCATATCCCGATTTGATGGTGGCATTGTTTTTTACACGTTTCACGACGAAACGGGTATCTGCTTCTAAAACATTTCGTTTTACCCAGCATGAAACGGTAAATGATTCAGTAGTCGTTATGTTGAAATCGGCATGATGAGGAATCATCATATACTGATCGGAACCATTAAACTCAATAAAAGAGCTGGGGGCATTGTTTTCTGCCGTGGTTGATTGAGAATTAGTAGCAATACTACTTGTAGTCTGGTTATTGGCCAGGACTACTGGCAATAACGCTGTAAGCGCTGCCATAGTAAACAGTTTTTTTAAATTCATAATATTATATATTAAAGTTATAAAATAAATGACTATAGGTCATCTTGGACATACGTAACAGTCGTTCTCTATATTTTATAGGGTTGATATTTATAATACAGTTTATTGATGAGGGTTACTAAAACAAGAATAAAATTAAAAAGGTAGAATGTTGTTATTGAATACTTGTGTAGGGGATATTGAAGCCTCTCCCCAACCCTCTCCGTGGGAGAGGGCGTACAGATACTCTTGTTTATTAATTAGTTACAAAACCAACTTAGCTCCCTCTCCCACGGAGAGGGCTGGGGGAGAGGCTTCATTATCCACGCTTCAGATGTTAAAATCAGAGGTATATATTGTAAAAAACTCTACTGCTTCTCTTAAATAATGTTGTAAAACATACTTTTTTGCTTGGATTATTTGCAGATATCCTCAAAAGCCGTACATTTGCAATGTGTTTTTCATAGTATTAGATTTAAGGTTAACAAAGGTTGGAGCAAGGCGTTGCTCCTTTTTTTATGTCTATACCTCTCGTAACTTTCCCTGTTTTTGCTAACTTTGCATGATTTTAAAAACAAAAGAATGATAGTTTGTATTGCCGAAAAGCCCTCTGTGGCACGTGATATTGCTGATATTTTAGGAGCCAGAACCCGGAAAGAAGGGTATATCGAAGGAAACGGATACCAAGTGACTTGGACGTTCGGCCATCTTTGCACTTTGAAAGAACCGCATGAATATACCCCCGGATGGAAATCATGGAGCTTGGGTAGTCTCCCTATGATTCCTCCGCGTTTTGGCATAAAACTGATAGAGAATCCTACTTATGAGAAGCAGTTCCATATCATCGAAGGATTGATGCAACAGGCTGATGAGATCATAAATTGTGGTGATGCCGGGCAGGAAGGGGAATTGATTCAACGCTGGGTGATGCAAAAGGCCGGAGCACGTTGTCCGGTGAAACGTCTCTGGATCTCTTCATTGACAGAAGAAGCTATTAAAGAGGGTTTTGCGAAGTTGAAAGATCAATCGGACTTCCAGTCGTTGTACGAAGCCGGGCTTTCCAGGGCAATGGGAGATTGGTTGTTGGGGATGAATGCTACCCGTTTGTATACTATTAAGTACGGGCAGAACAAGCAAGTTCTTTCTATCGGCCGTGTACAGACTCCTACGCTGGCATTGATCGTCAACCGGCAGTTGGAGATTGAAAACTTCAAGCCGGAGCCTTATTGGGAATTGAAAACGGTCTATCGTGAAACTACATTCTCGGTGACGAAAGGAAAATTCACTTCCAAAGAGGAAGGACTGGAGTTTCTGGAAACGGTAAAACAATCGGATTTTGTGGTGACGGATGTTTCGGCAAAGAAAGGGGTGGAGTATGCACCCCGTCTGTTCGACCTTACTTCACTACAGGTGGAATGCAATAAAAAGTTTGCTTATTCCGCTGATGAGACTCTGAAACTGATCCAGTCGCTTTATGAAAAGAAAGTGACTACCTATCCGCGTGTCGATACGACTTTCCTTAGTGATGATATTTATCCGAAGTGTCCGGCTATTCTGAAGGGGCTGAGGGATTATGAAGTTTTGACTGCACCGTTGGACGGTGCCAAGCTTCCAAAATCCAAAAAAGTATTCGACAGTTCGAAAGTGACCGATCACCACGCTATTATTCCGACCGGAGTATATCCGCAGAATCTGACGGATATGGAACGCCGGGTGTTCGATTTGATTGCCCGCCGTTTTATTGCGGTATTCTATCCCGATTGCAAGGTGTCTACTACCACTGTATTGGGAGAAGTGGATAAGATCGAGTTTAAGGTGACCGGTAAACAGATTCTTGAACCGGGTTGGCGGGTTGTTTTTGCCAAAGAACAGGTTGAGGAGAAAGAGGGGGATGAAGAGCGGGTATTGCCGGTTTTCGTGAAGGGAGAGAGCGGGCCGCATGTGCCGGATTTGAATGAGAAGTGGACACAACCTCCGAAACCCTATACGGAAGCTACCCTGCTTCGTGCCATGGAGACTGCCGGTAAATTGGTGGATAACGATGAGTTGCGCGATGCTTTGAAAGAAAATGGTATTGGCCGTCCGTCAACACGCGCTGCCATTATCGAGACCCTGTTCAAGCGAAACTATATCCGTAAGGAGAAAAAGAATCTGATAGCTACCCCTACGGGTGTGGAACTGATACAACTTATCCATGAGGAACTCCTGAAATCTGCCGAATTGACCGGTATATGGGAGAAGAAATTGCGTGAGATTGAAAAAAGAACTTATGATGCCCGGCAGTTTCTGGAAGAATTGAAACAGATGGTTTCGGAGATTGTGACAAGTGTATTGTCTGATAATACCAACCGTCGCATTACCATACAGGAAGCTGCGGCACAAATAGCAGAAGAAAAGCCGAAGAAAGAGCCCAAAAAACGTACCCGCAAACCGGCTGCTCCAAAAGAAAAGAAGCAGGAAGAGAAGAGTGCGGAAAAGGCAGTTGAAGGATCCGGAAAGGAGGGAGTGCCAGTTACCGGTGAGACGGATCTCTTGGTCGGTCAGCCTTGCCCGGTGTGCGGTAAAGGCACTATTATCAAGGGGAAGGCGGCTTATGGTTGTTCTGAATGGAAGAATGGGTGTACTTTTAGAAGGGCATTCGATTGAGATAGCTTTACAATTACTTGGGAGTTTTGCACGTTTCATGGATGTGAGACGTGCGTCTCGCAACTGTGTGACGATCGTTTCATAATTGTGAAACATGCGTCTCTTAATTGTGAAACGCTTTGAAGAAAGGAGCGAATACGGAAAACATCCGGCAGGTATACCGAATGATCACATCGTTATAGCAAAAGATGATAACCGTTTACAATAAACCTCTCTTTTTTCTGTTTATATACTAAGATTATGTGCCGCAAACTTATCTATATACTTCTACTTTTCCTGCTGGCTTCCTGTGGTGCAGGACGCAGTTTGAAGAGAGCCGAGCAAAGTTATGCCCGCGGCGAATACTTTGATGCAGCCAAATATTATCGGAAAGCCTATGCGGCCACTCCCCCGAAGCAACGGAAACAGCGTGGAGAGATCGCTTATAAGATGGCCGGCTGTTATCGTCTCATCAATTATAATGTGCGTGCCAAAGGGGCTTACATGAATGCCATCCGTTATCACTATCCGGATTCGGTAACCCATTTCTATCTGGCAGAGAGTTTGCGGAAGAATGGCGAGTATAAACCGGCTATTGCCTCCTATAAAACCTATCTCCAATATCGTCCTAATGATACATTGGCGTTGAATGGCCTGCAATCCTGCACTTTGGCACAGGAATGGAAGGAGCACCCTACACGACATATAGTGAAACGGGAAGCCGTTTTCTTCTCCCGGCGCAGCGATTATTCCCCGATGTATGCCGGAGACGATACGGATATCATCTATTTTACTTCCACCCGGAATGAGGCAAAAGGAAATGATCTGAACGGTATCACCGGTATGAAAAGTGCCGATATATTCTCTTCCAAACGTGATGAGAAGAAAAACTGGCAAAAGCCCGAACCGTTGGAGTCGGAAGTGAACAGCGAGTTTGAAGATGGTGCCTGTTCTTTCTCGGCGGATGGTAAAACCATGTATTTTACCCGTTGCCGGACATCGCCCGAGGCACCTGTGTATGCCGAGATATTTGCTTCCGCACGTACCGGAGCCAATTGGGGGACACCGACTAAATGTGCCATTCTGAATGATTCTCTTTCTTCAGTGGCTCATCCTGCCATGTCTCCGGCGGGAGATTTTCTTTATTTTGTATCCGATATGCCCGGCGGATTCGGCGGACTTGATTTGTGGCGCATCAATGTAGTGAAGGACGGTTTCGGATATGTGGATAATCTGGGGCCTGATATCAATACGGCCGGTGACGAGATGTTTCCTACGTTCGGCCCTAAGGGGGAGTTATACTTTTCTTCGAACGGGCATCCCGGTATGGGAGGGCTCGATATATTCTGTGCAGTGCTCGACTCTGTATCCGGGCGGTGGAAAGTGGAAAATATGCGTTCGCCTATTAATTCTGCCGGAGATGATTTCGGTATGACTTATGAGCCGGGGCGGCAGCGTGGTTTTTTCTCTTCCAACCGGGGAGATGCGCGCGGATGGGATCATATTTATAGCTTTGAATTGCCGGAAGTGAATCATACTCTTACCGGCTGGGTATATGATAAAGAAGGCGATGCCCTGCCGGAAGCTATGGTAACCATAGTCGGTGACGACGGTACTTATCTGAAAATAGATGTGAAGAGAGACGGGTCATTCGTTCAACGTCTCAATTCCGGACAGCATTATGTAATGTTGGCCTCTTGCCGTGGTTATCTGAACGGGAAACAGGAACTTGTAACGGATACGGCCCAAGTTGACCGCAGTTATGAGGTTGAATTCCCATTGGCCTCCATTACCCGTCCGGTGCTAATCGAGAATATTTTCTATGAATTCGACCGGGCAGACCTTACCCCTGCATCGACTACTGCGCTTGACGAACTGATCGCTTTGTTGAACGATAACCCGAATGTAACCATCGAGCTTGCTGCTCATTGTGACTATAAAGGAAATGACGCTTACAATGAGCGTCTTTCGCAGAGACGTGCGGAATCGGTTGTTCGCTATTTGATTAAAGGAGGTATTTCCGAAGATCGCCTTACGGCAAAAGGATACGGAGAGAGCAAACCGAAAGTTGTGAATAAGTCGGTGCTGAAGACAGCTCCTTTCTTGAAAGAGGGGAATGTGCTGACAGAGGAATTCATTAAGACACTTACTCCGGAGCAGCAGGAAATATGTAATGCGATTAACCGCCGTACCGAGTTCCAAGTATTGCGTACCACCTACGGATTGTATAAATAAAACTATCTTTTCGAAAACTTGTTCTTCCTTCCATTTGTTCTTATTAAAGATAACGTTAATTCGATATAAGGAATCATGCTGCATCGTTTCTCCTCCTTTCCGGAAAGAGGGAAAGCCATGCGGGATAAGAGTTATGTCGGACTCAGGTTAAAGATTTAATAAAGATAGTAAAGTGATGAAGAAATCAAAAAAAGGAATGGCGGCCTTGATGGCGCTTGCTGCTGCATTTTTAATGTTTGCACAGAAGTCCGAAGCATGTACACGTGCGGTGTATCTTGGACCGGATAATATGGTGATAACCGGGCGTACAATGGATTGGAAAGAAGATATCATGTCCAATCTTTATTTGTTTCCACGTGGTGTAAAGCGGGTCAGTTATGATAAGGGAGAGGTGGTGAACTGGACTTCCAAATATGGAAGTATTGTTGCTTCTGCCTATGATCTCGGTATTTGTGACGGAATGAATGAGAAAGGACTCGTAGCAAGTCTGCTTTTCTTGCCGGAATCAATTTATACGCGTCCGAATGATGCACGTCCGGTGATGGGAATCGGGATCTGGACTCAATATGTGCTTGATAATTTTGCTACAGTGAGTGAGGCTGTGGCAGAATTGAAAAAAGAAACTTTCCGTATCGATGCACCTCATCTGCCCAATGGAGCGGCTTCAACGTTGCACATGGCAATTACCGATGAAACGGGTAATACGGCTGTTTTAGAGTATATCGACGGAAATCTGATTATTCACGAAGGTAAACAATATCAAGTGATGACTAATTCACCACGTTATGATCTTCAGTTGGCTGTGAATGATTATTGGAAGGAAGTGGGTGGTCTGCAAATGTTGCCCGGTACCAATCGTTCGAGCGACCGTTTTGTGCGTGCTTCATTTTATGTACATGCCATACCGCAGACTGCCGATCCGAAAATAGCAGTCCCCAGTGTACTGAGCATAATGCGGAATGTATCTGTGCCATTCGGTATTTCTACTCCGGATAAGCCATATATCTCGTCTACCCGTTGGCGCTCTGTTTCCGACCAAAAGGATCGGGTCTATTACTTTGAGTCGACATTGACTCCCAATCTTTTTTGGATTGATTTAAAGAAGGTAGACTTTAGTCCGAAAGTTGGTGTGAAGAAGTTAACACTGACTAATGGCGAAATTTATGCCGGTGAAGCGAATAAGGATTTTAAGGAAAGCAAAGGCTTTAATTTCCTGTTCAGACTTCCGTAGACAGGGAGTAGTTGGTAGTTAGGAGTTGGTAGTAAGTAGTAAGTAGTTAGTAGTAAGTAGTTAGTAGTTAGTAGTAGGCTGCGCTATATGCCGCATGGAACTTCTAACTCCTTACTCCTAACTACCAACTCCTCACTCCTCACTATTTTCCGTATTCCTTATAAAATTCTACTACCGCTTCGATTCCTTTTCGGAAGATATCCAATGAGAAATTTTCATTGGGAGAATGGATGGCATCTGATTCCAAACCAAATCCCATTAATACGGTTTTGATTCCCAATACCTGTTCAAAAGTAGAGATGATAGGAATGCTTCCTCCACGGCGTACTGCTAACGGTTTCTTGCCGAATGCAACTTCGAATCCCTTTTCAGCAGCTTGGTAAGCCGGAAGGGAAATCGGACATACATACCCTTGTCCGCCATGCATCGGAGTCACTTTAACTTGTACTGTTTCCGGGGCAATGGAACGGATGTAATCTGCAAACAGTTCTGATATTTTATGATGATCCTGGTGGGGAACTAACCGGCAGGATACTTTGGCAAATGCTTTCGAAGGAAGAACTGTTTTGGAGCCTTCACCCGTATATCCTCCCCATATACCGCAAACATCGAATGACGGACGGCAGCTATTACGTTCGAGGGTGCTGTATCCTTTTTCACCGAATAATTCTTTCACCCCGATAGCAGCTTTATATTTCTCTTCATTGAATGGGATGTGTGCAATCATTTCCCGTTCTGCTTGAGGTACTTCCTCCACATCGTCATAGAAACCGGGGGCAGTGATACGACCGTCGGCATCTATCACTTTGCTTATCATGCTACAGAGCACATTGACAGGATTGGCTACCGCACCACCAAAATGTCCGGAATGAAGGTCGCGGTTTGGTCCGGTCACCTCTATTTCCCAATAAGCCAGTCCACGTAGGCCGGTGGTTAATGAGGGCAGGTCGGCGCCCAGCATACTGGTATCCGATACCAATATGATATCTGCTTTCAGTAGTTCTTTGTGCTCTTCACAGAAGGCTTCAAGACTGGGTGAACCAATTTCTTCTTCCCCTTCGAAAATGAATTTCACATTGTTTCTTAATAAGTCGTTTTTGACCAGATATTCAAAAGCTTTCACTTGAATAAATGCCTGCCCTTTGTCGTCATCCGCGCCACGTGCCCAGATATGTCCGTCGCGTACTTCAGGCTCAAACGGTTTACTTTTCCACAATTCTAAAGGTTCGGCCGGCATCACATCATAGTGGGCATATACAAGCACTGTTTTTGCATTCGGGTCTACAATTTTTTGTCCGAATACGATCGGGTTTCCTTGAGAAGGCATTACGATAGCTTCATCAGCCCCCGCCTCCAGTAACAATTGTGTCCAACGTTGTGCACATGCCAGCATATCATCATGGTGCTCCGGTAGTGCACTGATACTTGGGATACGGATGAGGCTGAACAAATCTTCCATCATCTTCGGTTCGTTTACTGCAATATAATCTTTAATATAAGCCATTTTTTAGTAGTTAGTAGTTAGTAGCTGGAATTGGTAGTTGGTGGTTAGTAGTTAGTAGCTGGTAGTCAGTAGTTGGTCTTCAAACAACACGCTGCATAGATTCTAACTACCAGCTCCTAACTCCTAAATTTGTGTCATTCTATCCAATAAGTAATAATCGAGTATTGTCATGGCAGCCATTGCTTCCACGATAGGAACGGCACGTGGTAAAACGCAGGGATCATGGCGTCCGCGTGCTTTCAGAGTGGTGTCGATACCATCGATATTTACGGTTTCCTGTTCCATAAGCACAGTAGCTACCGGTTTGAATGCGACACGGAAAAAAATATCTTGTCCGTTGCTTATACCACCCTGAATTCCTCCTGAGTGGTTAGTACGCGTTTCGATGCGTCCGTTATGATTGTAGAATACATCGTTTTGTTCCGATCCTTTTTGTTTTAAGCCTTTGAAACCGTCTCCATATTCAAACGCTTTGGCTGCATTAATACTCAGCATGGCATTACCCAATGCCGCGTGCAGCTTACCGAACACCGGCTGTCCCAGTCCGATGGGGCATCCTTTGATAACACAAGTCAGTACTCCGCCAATGGTATCGCCTTCTCCTTTTATTTTATAGATAAGATCCTGCATCTCTTTTGCTTTTTCCGGATCCGGGCAACGTACCGGATTGGTCTCAATCAAGTCCAGATCGTAATCTGTATAATTCCCTTCCAACTTGATAGGGCCTACTTGTGATGTATAAGCCGTGATATGAATTCCTAATTGGTTTAATGCTAATTTGGCCAAAGCACCGGCTACAACGCGTGAAATCGTTTCACGGGCCGATGAGCGTCCTCCGCCGCGATGATCCCGGATGCCATACTTCACCTTATAAGTATAGTCCGCATGTGACGGGCGATATACATTTTCCAGATTGTTGTAGTCGTTGGAATGCTGGTTTTCGTTCCATACGATAAAGCCGATAGGGCAACCGGTCGATTTTCCTTCAAAGATACCCGACAGGAATTCCACCTTGTCCGCTTCTTTACGCGAGGTAGTGATAACCGATTGTCCGGGACGACGACGGTCGAGTTCCTTCTGTACGAACTCTTCATCGATCCTGATACCAGCCGGAAAACCGTCTATAACTCCACCGATACCTTTTCCATGTGACTCTCCAAAACTGGTTAGCCTGAATATATTTCCAAATGAATTAAACATGATGTTGTGTGATTTAAGAAATTGTATATTGCAAATATAACAATTTATCCGACACTAAAGTTATTACCTTTACTTTTATTTATCGCTGTTCCGATATTGTTGCGGACTCATACCTGTCAGGCGTTTGAAATATTTTCCAAAGAAAGATACGTTCGGGAAATTCAGAGATTCTGCAATTTCGTGTATCGGTATGTTAGTCGATTTCAATTGTGCTTTGGCATCTACTATGACAACTTCCGAGATAATATCCATAACAGTCTTGCCTGTAACATGTTTTACAGTGTTACTCAAGTGAGTAGGCGTTATATTCATTTGTTTTGCGTAATATGTAATATTTCGTTCTTGAGTATAATGCTGGATAACCAGATGACCAAATGTTTTACATATTTCCTCACTTCTGCTTGAACCTGTTTCGCTTCGGATGGGTTGTTCATGATACATATCACTCAACCTATATAGAATGGAAAGAAGCATGCATTTTAAAATTTCAGGATTGTAAGGAGACCGTTTTTTATAATATACTTTCATCATGAGCCAAAAAAACTCTTCGTAGATAGAGGCAAACTCTTCAGGCAGTGACAAAACCGGATGGCTCTTTGTAATATAAATTAGGTCGATAATAGACTTGTTTTTGTTTAACCCATTGATAAATTCAGAAGAAAATACCATGAAATAAAGTTTTAGATCTCCTTCTATTTTGTTTATCTGGATGATACTTCCTGGTGAAAGGGTTACGAAATCATTCTTCTTTATGGTATACTCGGACAAATTAATACTTGCCTCAATGCTACCATTCATGCACAATACAAATATTTCAGCCTTAAGTCTACACGGATATCGTGTGTATAAGTTCAATATATTAAGATCAATATCGGCATTACTACCTATAACAAAATCTTCTGTTATGTCTATTTTAGGTAATTCTTGTTCCATAATCTTTTGGTTTATTGATGCACAAATATAGGTATATTTTTATAAATAGACTACATTACTTGAGTTATAGAACATAAAAGAAGAAAGATATATTTCCATATACTAATGATTTATAGTTTAAAAAAGAAGGGATACTTTAGTAATAGGATATAAATTAGTAGAAATAGACCTTGTTTAAAAATGGAAACTGTTGTTACTTTGCAGCGTTTTTAATCAATAATGAAAGAATATGAATAAAAGAAGATTACTTTTTGTTGTTGTTTCTGTCTTTCTTTGTGCATTCCAGAGCATTTATGCCGGGAATAAAGACTTGACAAACTGGATAGATGGCGGTAAGGACTATGGAAATAAGTATGCTTATGACACAGGATGGTATGATGCTACTGCTTCAGAATATACGATTTCTACTCCGGCAGAAATGGGGGCTTTTGCGGTAGCAAGTGCAACTGATGCATTCGAAGGTAAAACAGTGAAATTAGCAGCAGACCTTGACATGTCGAAATATGGATGGGTGTCTCTCGGTGCAGCAGGCTTTAAAGGTACATTTGATGGTATGGGACATACCATTACTGCTATGTCGTATAAAGATGAAAGCCAGGCTAAGGCTTGGGGGTTATTTCATACGATCGATGGAGGTACTGTTAAAAATATCGTAATAACCGGAAGTACTTTTGCTAATGAAAAATCGGGTACCAGCTGCCCTTCTGTAGGAGGTATTGCTTCTATCTTAAAAGGGAGTGGTGTAATATCTAATTGCGGATTTTCGGGGACTGTGCATCTTCCGTTTGATAAAGGAGCTGATAATTTGGCTAAGCAAAATGGTTTGGTAGGCGGACTTGTCGGTGTTATCGAATCGGGTACGGTTGTCAATAGCTATGTGATAAATAATGAACCTACTCTTCCTGCTTCCAATGATACCATTTATGGAAATATTGCGGGAAAATCTAATGGAACGATTTCCAATTGTTATTATTTGGAAAATGAAATTTATTTGGGAGCAGTAAATTCAAATCAGGAACAAGGAATTCAAGAGCAAGTGCAGGCAAAAGCGGTTGCAAGCTTTGCTTCTGGTGAAGTGGCTTATTTACTGAATGCAGCTGATGGCAATGCAGGAACTTGGGGACAAGGTGAGAGTATGCCAGTATTTGCTGGAGAAAATATTTCTGCTGTTTACAAAATAAGTTATCCGGAAAAACAGGAATATGGAGTTGTGAATGGTCCGGAGTACGCTTCTGCAGGCGAAACTGTGACTTTGACATCTACAGTGGAGGACGGTTATCTTATTAAAGATTTGGCTGTAACTGGTACAAAATTAGTGAATTATTCTACTTTTGTAATGCCTGCCAGCGACGTGAATGTTACATATTCAGTTGAAGCATTCTCTTCCAGTAGTATTGTAGCTTTCCCGGCTGAAGATATAAAAGGTGCTTCGTTCGTTGCAAAATGGAACAAGGTGGATGGAGCGACCGGTTATAAGATCACAGTGAAAAAAGAAGGTGTTGTCTTGGATGCTTACAATGCACTTGCTGTAGGAGATGTTACTTCTGTTATTGTAGAAGGGTTGAGACAAAATACGACTTATACTTATACTGTACAATCTGTAAAAGGTGAAACAACTTCTTTGGCTTCAAATGAAATAGTTGTGACTACGGGTGAAGTGTCTGCAAAAGTGGTTTCGGTAGATGGACGGGAAGTTTTGGTTGCTTGGGAAGTTGTTGAAGGTGCTGATCATTATGGCGCTACCATTACCGGTAAGTCGGGTCTGGTTAGCAGTGTGGAAACAACTGATTGTGAATACTTGTTTAGAGGATTGGATATTTCTGTAACTTATACTCTTGTTGTTGTCGCTTACAATCAGGAAGGTGATGCTATAACTACTTCTTTGCCGGTTGCGGTAACTACTGGAGTAGATTATGGAACTCAGTTAACAAATAGTACTTTTGAAGCTTGGGAAAAAGAAGGGGATGAAGCCGAACCTGTAGGATGGAACTCATTTATGAGTGGTGGTGGTAGTTTGGCTGGATTTACGAAGAATGTGCATATGGAGAAATCTGAGATTGTGCGTCCGGGAAGTAATGGCAGTCAGAGCGTTCGTATTTGGACGAAAGCCGTATTCGGAGTTCCTGCTAATGGTAATTTGACTTGCGGTAAAATCAATTCCGGTAGTATGGTAGCAACTGATCAGGCCAATCATAACAGAACTATAATGGAGGAACCGGAGTTTAATCAACCATTGAATGGTGCTCGCCCAGATTCGTTAACTGTATGGGTGAATTTCTCTTATAGCGGCAGTACTGCATGGACGGCTCGTGTGGCAGCTACGATACACGATGCGTATAATTATGCTGATCCGTCTGCAACATTAGATTCTTTGCACGCTGTGGCAAAAGCGGAGATGAATTATCCGGCTGTGTCTCCAAGTGGTGGCTGGCAACGTCTTTCTATTCCTTTTGATTATGAATTGAAAAATTTTGATGCTTTCTATGAGAAGATGAATAATAGTCAATATTGGAAAGACTCATTGAAAGTAGATAAGTTTGAAAGACCGACTTCTGCTGATTATATGTTGGTTACATTTGCCACAAATTCAACTCCGGGTAAAGGAACAGATGGAGATCAGGTATTGATTGATGATATGTTGCTTATCTATAAACCGGTCTTGAAATTAACGAAGAGTGTTTATCAACCGGGAGAAAAGATAACTGTTGATTATACTTTGGTGGGTACAATGTCTCCTTCCAATATAGATAAGAAGGCTAATGTCGTTTCATTGGAATTGTCTGATGCAACAGGAAGCTTTGCAAATCCGAAAGTTCTGACTGAAATTGTAACAGATAAGAGCGGGCAACTTATTGCTGATATAGAAGAGGATTTGATGGCTGGCAATTATAAAGTTCGTGTGGTTACTACCAACTATCCGATGGTATCTGAAGAGTTTTGTGTTGCTACCGGAGTACCTGCAGTGAATGTGGCAGCTGCTACTGATATTGAAGGAAGTGCATTTGTTGCTAACTGGGAAGTACCTTCCGTAGAACCGACAAAATATTTGTTAACTGTTAAGCAGGGCGATATTATTGTTGGGGAATACAATGATAAAGAAGTAGGAAATGTGACAAGCTACAATGTAGAAGGTTTGACGGAAAATACCACTTATACTTATGTAGTGAAGGCTGTTTATGATAAGGTAACATCAGGTGCTTCACAAGCTATTGAGGTGGTTACTGTTCCTGTTATAAAAGGAGCGGTTGCTACGGACATTGAAGAAAATGCATTTGTTGCTAATTGGGAAGCTCCTGTTTCAATACAACCTACTAACTATTTACTGACAGTGAAAGAAGGGGATGCTGTGGTAGAAGCTTATGTGGAGAAAGAGGTTGGAACTGTTCTAAATTGTAAGGTAGAAGGTCTTAAAAAGAATACAGTTTATACATATACCGTAAAAGCCGTTTATGGTAAGAATGTAGCGAAAGCTTCCGAACCGATTGAAGTGAGAACTTTAGTCGCTACAACGAAAGCATTAGCCGCAACAGATATTGAGGAAAATGCCTTTGTTGCTAATTGGGAAGTTCCCGTTTCTATGGAACCGACAAACTATCTTTTGACGGTGAAAGAGGGGGATGAAGTCGTAGAGGGATATAAAGATTTAAATGTTGCTGCTGTAACAAGCTATAAGGTAGAAGGCTTGAAAGTAAATACGGCTTATACTTATACTGTGAAAGCTGTTTACGGTGAACTTATATCTAAGGTTTCTAATGAGATAACTGTTACTACATTGGTACCTGCAGTGAAAGCATTGGATGCAACTGAAATCGAAGAGAATGCATTTGTTGCTAACTGGACAGCTCCTGATTCTATGGAACCAACCCAATATCTTCTTACAGTGAAAGAAGGTGATGCCGCAGTAGAAGGATACAATGACTTGGAAGTTGGAACTGTAGTAACTTATAAAGTAGAAAACTTGAAAGTAAATACGGCTTATACTTATACAGTAAAAGCTGTTTATGGTGAACAGGTTTCGAAAGAATCTAATAGAGTTGAAGTTACCACTTTGGTGCCTGCTGTAAAAGCATTGGCTGCAACAGAAATAAATATTACAACTTTTGTAGCTAATTGGGAAACTCCTGCTTCTATGGAGCCTACCAACTACTTGCTCACAGTGAAAGAAGACGATGCTATCGTAGAAGGATATAATGATTTAGAGGTTGGAATAGTAACAAGTTATAAAGTTGAAGGTCTGAAATCGAATACTGCTTATACGTATACGGTCAAGGCAGTTTATAATGATAAACTTTCGTTAGCTTCCGAAGCAATAGAAGTGACTACTCTAAAAGCTGTAGGTATTGGAAATATGACGGCAAACAATGCGATTTCCGTTTATCCGAATCCGGCAGTTGAATCTCTTTATATTGATGGAGTAACCGAGAATAGCGAATATGTAATTTATGATATATCCGGTAAAGCTATTGATGAAGGAACTCTTTTAATTAATAAAGTAGATGTTAGTAGTCTTAAGACGGGTATGTATTTTATTGAAACAGAATCAGGTAAAACTAAATTTATTAAAAAATAAAGTAGAAAACTGATTTAGAATCTATATTATAAAAGAAAAATTCCCTCAAGTGCATTTCATTTTTGCACTTGAGGGATATTTTTTGTTGTAATGTATTGAAACCATTCGTTCCATATGGATGAAACTATTCGTTTCTACTATACGGAACCATTAGTTTCATCGTATTGCAACTAATAGTTTCATTACTGCAGAACTGATATGAAAGTTATTGGTAATATTAAATATATGTTTTTAAATCAGATAATATTCTGATAAAGATCGTAGCTGCGAATAGATATATCTCGATAGGGATAATTTGACCACTAATAACAACACTTATGGGAAATGCAAGGAGAGACAAGCAAGTGAGGCTTAGCCATATTTTTATCCATTTGGCAGTACTGTTTCTTTTGAAGACGAATGCCAACATTAAATTAGTAGGTAATGCCCATAAAATGTTGCAATTACTGTTTACTAATTCTATTTCTGAAGTAATGATGAGGCTGATCAAGAGACATCCGAATATTCCACTGAGAAAAAATAACAATCTGTCAAACCATATATATTGTTTTCCTTTTTTTAATTGTAAATAAGAGAGGATGCATGCAATCAATAGCAGTAGAGAAAAAAAACTTTGTGTAATGGCAGTATTGGGTGCTTGTTTGAATACGGTAGGAGAACAAATCTTGTGCGAAGCCATGAGTATTGGTTCATTATTCTGACGTACTTCTTTCAAGAGCTCTATTAGACCGCCAGGATTGAAGGCTGCTTGGTATAAACTTATTGGATCGTCTGCTTTAGGACCGATCACAACGTTAAATAATAGATGTAACCAGCTATTTTGTAATGGATCTGATTGCTCGATGTCTCGATAAGTCTGATTGATGTTATTCACTTGAAAAGCATCCTTATCCCATTTACATTGTTTGAATAACACGTCTCTTAACTGTGTGCTACAATTGTTTGTTGGAACTTTGAATTTGTAAAAGCGATCTCCACTAATGAGGATTCGGTTTAATTCTTCCCATAGGCTTTGTTTTTGTTCTTTGCTGATATTTAAATAGTATTCATTAATGCCTCTTCCATCGTTTTTATATCGATCGGCGAATTTCTTAAAAGGTTCTCCATCCAGATATGATATAACTGTTCCTTGGAGGATTTTGTACGCGAAGAAAGACTGTTTATCTGAATATGATCCGAAATTAAAGATTACATCTATATTTAAAGTGGCATCTTGAATGCGTAGTGCACTATGTCCAAAACCTCCTTCGTAATCCGGAGTAGCCGAACAGGTAATAACAGAAACAAAAGCTTTTTCAGAAAGCTGTGGGAGCGATATTGACTGGGCGGATAGAATAATAGGAAGGATGGCCAAAGTAAAGAAAAGGGCCTTGAAGAGAGTGCTTTTGTATGACATATCTATTCTTAATTGTGGATGATTATAAAAGTCAAACTCCATCTACAGATTGTAATTATAATCTGTGATGGAGCTTGATTTGGGAATGATTGTGAAATTTATTTTTTTATGAATTTCACCGTGTTATCTCCTATTTTGATCAGATATATACCTCTTTGTAAAGCTGTTACATTGATCTCTTTGGTATTTAAGATACCTGATAGAGTTTGTACACCGGTTATGTTATAAATGTTATATTTTTGATTTTCTGCTCCTTCTACGATAAGCGCATCTATTTCAGCATTGTAATACACAACTGGTTTTTCTGTAGTAGTGCTTTGTATTCCGCTTCCACTTGTTTGGGTTCCTTCAAATGTAACGTCGACTATTAATTGTGCGGGGTATGTCGTCTCTACAACAAGAATCAATGATATCTCTTTATCTACTATTGTGGATCTGTTTAGATCTACACTAACTTCACCGATAGGGTCCGGTAAATTGACTTTAACATCTTCTTTGGGAAGAAGGACGATTGTATTTCCGTCTTTCTGTAATTCTACACTTGGGATTATGATATCTCCGAGTTCTATGGTTGAACCCCCGACAGAAAACTTAAAATTTCTGATTTCTAATCTGATATGATTATCATCTTCTGCTATGATATAAATGTCTTCCGTACTGTCCCCTGCGGGCATTCCTCCTACTTTTACCCCCAATGTACCATTGTACGTACCAGCAGCTTCCTGGCTTTGTGCATAACTAAGATTAGGCATTACGATTGCAATAAAAGCAATCATTACTTTAAGTAATTTTTGTTTCATAATAATTCTTTTTAAACGTTTATGTTTAGAACACATAGGCGAATCCTAAGTTCGCATATATCGGATACATATCAAATGTGATAGTATCGAAATCTTTTTTAAAAATAGACATCATTCCCCATGTCACATTCCCAGTTACGTTCAAATGCGAAAATGCTCTCCATTGGGCTCCTAATTGTAGTCCCCACTGGAAAGAACGTAGGTCATTATTGAAATCATAGGTAGCGGATAGAACATTAACTTTCTCACCTGTAGGATCTACATCTCTGATATAGCCGTCATAAGCAGTTCCGAAGAATTCTCCGGAAGTAAGATAAGAAAACCAAGGACCTAACTCTAATTCCCATCGTTTACTGACTTTATAAATAGCCAGAACTGGAATTGTCAGTAAAGATTGCTTTACGGTAGTAGTTACTCCACCAGTCCATTGTCCTTCCATTTCCCCTCCGTCACTGGCTATCATTTTCATATGATAGTTTTTTACGGTAGCATCGGTTTTCATACCTTTTGTTTCTAAACGTATTCCGGTACTTATTCCCCATTTATTATTAAATGTCTTTACGACGTCTCCTTCAATAGAAAAGGCAGTTGTAGGATTATAACTGTTAATTTTTCTGATTTCTGCCGGTAGGGGCAGGGGAGAAGTGCCTCCAATGTTAAATCCGGCTTTTAATCGATATTCTAATCCTTTAGTCAACGATTTTAATATACTCTGGTTTCTTTCCTCTTGTGCTTGTACTATTGTTGTATAGCAACCGATACTAAGCAGAAGTAACAAGGAAATTATCTTTTTATTCATTTTATATTTGTATTATTCGTTATCACCTTCAAGTATTAATTTGGCTTCATCTATGATCAGTGTACTACCTACGGCACCTTCAAAGTAAGCTCCGTTCCGGCTCGATGAAAATACTACTGCCATATAATATTCCCCTTTTGATAACTTTTCACGATCAGGGTCTTTGCGATAGTCAAAAGGAATATATAAATTTTTATATTCTTTACTTGGCTCAGGAGCATTTACTCGCGCAATACCTATAATACAATCTTCATTGAAATTGATAGAGCCGTCCAGCTTTTTACCATCTGCTGACTCATAAAGTATGGCATATAAATCAAAAACATCGGTTTTGTTTTCAATGACATTTTGATCTTTATCTGTGAACTCTTTTCCCGGTGTATACTGATACCATACAGAAAATGCTATCGGTTTACGATTGAAAGCCATTGGCATACCGAATTGAGTTGCTTCCAGAGGCTTAGGTATAGCTATTTGTGTATCGAATGAACCTATGAAAAGATTTCCGGCGGCAATAGGCATACCTACCATTACTCCAAAAGCACCAGTAGTCTTAGTTTCGAGTTTCACACCTTTTCCTATATAACCTTTATCGTATGAAACGGTGGGATGTGTAAAAGGGTCATCGCTTCCTATAATTGCATATACGGGATTTGCTGTTGCCCATATTGGTTGTTCCTGTCCGGCATCGGTTATTTCATAAAATTCATACCATTTTTTACCATTGGTTCCTTCTTTGATTCTCCAATGCTCAAAACTGAATTGAGGTTTTACATTAGTGGTATCCACAAATACTTTATACTCCTTTTGCCATAGTCCGTCTTGAGAGGTGACAATGTAAGTTTGAGGTTCAGAGAAGTCTCGTACCGTACCATTCGGTGGATAAATAGTGGCTCCTTCAGTTAAAGAGAAAGAAGGCGCTATCTGTTTGATACCATCTTTTATATTCGAATAAGCCATAAGTATAACACTGTTATTTGTTATGGTAGGATCTGATTTTAAAATGCTGGGATCGGGCAGTACACATGATATAATATCTGCTTCTGCATTGGGTGCTTCGTCTTGGATACAAGAACCGAGGCATAAACTAATGCATATACTCGTTATTATTGTTTTTAATTTCATTATATTTTATTGGTTATGAATTTATTAAGATGGAATATTCGTAAAAAACTGTGGTGCAAAGTTAAGTTTAAAATTCTACTTATCAAATCTTGGTTTGTCTTTTTATGTTCTTTTTATACTATTTCTTTAAAAGTGGAGACTGAAAATCAATATAATAGGTCTATTTTTAAAATTTAGTGTTCCAATCCTAAAGTAATATGATTCTGATCGAATGATTCTACTTTCATCAATTCTTTATTTTTCTCGGTATTTCTGAACTAATTAGAGTTTATTGAGTTTTTATTAATGAAATAATTGAAGTAGCTTTTTATATTCTAAATGTTAAATTATCTATGGAATATTGAATAAATTTGAGATTTATAATGGAATATTTTGTATTGAAAAACTGGCAAAATTGTTGAGTGGTTTTAATCATATTCTGCTTATAAAATCTGAAACTTTAGTGTATATAAAGAGTATATTCATTACATTTGTAGCAATTAATATAGCAAAGTCATGATTGAATCGGAAAGGAAACAGATAATCGATTTGGTGAGGCGTGAGGTGATTCCGGCTATTGGCTGTACAGAACCTATTGCGGTAGCGTTGTGTGTGGCAAAAACTGTAGAAACACTGGGAACGAAGCCGGAGAATATAAAAGTGTTTTTGAGTGCCAACATTTTGAAAAATGCAATGGGGGTAGGTATTCCTGGAACGGGGATGATCGGTTTGCCTATCGCTGTGGCCTTGGGGGCTATTATCGGAAAGTCGGAGTATCAGCTTGAAGTATTAAAGGATAGTACACCGGAGGCTGTAAAGTTGGGAAAACAGTATATAAATGAGAAGCGTGTCTGTATTTCGTTGAAAGAAGGTATTGCGGAAAAACTTTATATTGAAGTGCTTTGCGAAGCAGAAGGGAAAGTAGCTACGGCAATTATTGCCGGTGGGCATACCACCTTTATATATATAGCACGCGGTGAAGAAATATTGTTTAGTAAACAACCTGTCGGAACAGAAGAACAGGACGAGCAGAACTTGGACCTGAACTTAAAGAAAGTTTATGATTTTGCTTTAACCGCCCCGTTGGAGGAGATCCGTTTTATTCTTGAGACAGCCCGGTTGAACAAAGCTGCTGCCGAGAGCTCTTTTCAGGGAGATTACGGGCATGCTTTGGGAAAGGTACTTCGTGGACGGTATGAGCATCAGATAATGGGCGACAGTGTCTTTTCTCATATTCTTTCTTATACTTCGGCAGCTTGTGATGCCCGTATGGCAGGAGCTATGATTCCGGTAATGAGCAATTCGGGTAGTGGTAACCAGGGAATATCAGCAACTTTACCTGTTCTGATTTTTGCAGAAGAGAATGGCAAATCGGAAGAGGAACTTATCCGCGCCTTAATGTTAAGCCATCTCACGGTGATTTACATAAAACAGAGTCTGGGGCGTTTATCCGCGCTCTGTGGTTGTGTAGTAGCAGCTACCGGTTCGAGCTGTGGCATTACGTGGCTGATGGGAGGAAAGTATGAACAAGTTGCTTATGCAGTACAAAATATGATCGCCAATTTGACGGGAATGATTTGTGACGGTGCAAAGCCCAGTTGTTCATTGAAAGTAACGACCGGTGTTTCTACCGCAGTTCTTTCAGCCGTAATGGCCATGGAAAATCGATGCGTGACATCTGTGGAAGGGATTATCGATGAAGATGTCGATCAAAGTATCCGTAACTTGACCCGTATCGGTTCGCAAAGTATGAATGAGACGGACAGGGTGGTATTGGATATTATGACTCACAAACGCTGTTAGCCAAAAGCTTGTTTTAGTTGAAAGTTGAAAATTGAAAGTTGAAAGTTAGCTGCGCTATTATGCTGCATAGTAACTTTCAATTTTCAACTTTCAACTATTAATGGCATCCGCAGCCTTCGCCGCATTCATGGTCACCGCAGTCGCTGCCACAATCACCACAACCGCAGCTGCAACCGCCGCCGCCCATCATGTTTACGATTTCCTGTATTTCTTCGTTGGTGGCCGGACGGCTTTCAATTACTTCACCGACAAAAGTCAGATCAGCACCTGCCAACGGGTGGTTCATGTCAACTACTACTACATCGGGTTTCACTTCCACTACTGTTCCGTTCATGCGACGGCCCTCGGAATCCATTAAAGGTACTACATTACCTGCAAAGATACGTTCGTTATCGAATTTGCCGTCGATTTCGAAAATATGTTTGGGTAAATCCAGTACATGTTCTTCGTTGTACTCGCCATAAGCATCCTGAGATGAAATGGTGAAGTCGAATTTATCTCCTTTATTAAGTGGGGCTATCTGGCTTTCAAAAGCTTCGAGTGTAGTACCCAAGCCGGAAATGAATTGGAATGGATGCTCTGCTTTGGCTTCTTCTACTAAATCTTTTTCTCCATCTTCTGTAGTGTACAGTTTATACGCTACGGTGATGTACTTGTTTTCTGCTGTTTCCATTTATTTTTGTATATAGTTAGTAATTGCGGATATCCGCGTAGCTGCAAAGATACGAATAATTTATTAGGCAGTCAGAATACACTATGTAAATTTCAGATTATTAAGCGCTTTTATCACAATTCGGTTGCACTTGAAAAATGGTTCCTTTTAGAACTATAAAGTGATAAAATTAGATATAAAACCCCTCTTTTCTTACGATTATTCAATTTTAGGTGATTTTTTTCTTCAATTTGTTTGGATATAATAAAAAAGCCCTTACCTTTGCAGCACAATTAACAGAAGAAATAAGATATGAATACTCGTACATCTATTAACCTGGCAGTCCTGCATATTATTCGCGTCGTGGTGGTCACATCAAGAGCGTGAGAAAGGTTGTGTATGTATTCGTACCATAAAATGAAATAATTAGAGCCTTTCTCACTATCGTGGGGAAGGCTCTTTAATTAAAAAGAAATCAGGAAATGAAAAAGCAATTACGCAGTTCATTCAGTACGCAAGGCCGCCGCATGGCAGGTGCCCGCGCTTTATGGGGGGCCAACGGTATGAAAAAAGAACAGATGGGGAAGCCCATTATCGCTATCGTGAATTCGTTTACGCAGTTTGTGCCCGGACATGTACATTTACATAAAATAGGACAATTGGTGAAAGCGGAGATTGAAAAATTAGGCTGTTTTGCTGCGGAATTCAATACGATTGCTATTGATGACGGTATTGCCATGGGCCATGACGGTATGCTCTATTCGCTTCCTTCCCGTGATATTATAGCAGATAGCGTAGAGTATATGGTGAATGCCCACAAGGCGGATGCAATGGTGTGTATCAGCAATTGTGATAAAATTACTCCGGGAATGCTGATGGCTGCCATGCGATTGAACATCCCTACCGTATTTGTATCGGGGGGGCCGATGGAGGCCGGTGAATGGAACGGTCAGCATCTTGATTTAATCGATGCTATGATCAAATCGGCCGATGACAGTGTAAGTGATAGCGATGTGGCTGATATAGAAAGAAATGCTTGTCCTACTTGTGGTTGTTGTTCGGGTATGTTTACGGCAAACTCGATGAACTGTCTGAATGAAGCCATCGGGTTGGCGCTTCCCGGCAACGGAACGATTGTAGCTACTCATGAGAACCGTACCGAACTCTTCAAGGACGCTGCTAAACTGATTGTGGAGAATGCTTTTAAATATTACGAAGAAGGAGACGAGAGTGTATTGCCCCGGAGCATCGCTACCCGTGAGGCTTTCTTGAATGCCATGACGCTCGATATCGCTATGGGAGGATCTACGAATACGGTTCTTCATCTGTTGGCCATTGCCCATGAGGCGGAAGTCGATTTTAAGATGGATGATATCGATATGTTGTCCCGTAAAAGTCCTTGTCTGTGTAAAGTGGCTCCTAATACGCAGAAATATCACATTCAGGACGTGAACCGTGCAGGAGGTATTATAGCCATTATGAACGAGTTGGCAAAAGGAGGGCTCGTAGATACGACTGTCCGTCGGGTGGATGGTATGACATTGGCCGGGGCGATTGATAAGTTCTGCATTACCAGTCCGAATGTTTGTGAGAAAGCGTTGAAAAAATATGCAAGTGCGGCAGCCGGAAAATTCAATCTCGTATTGGGCTCTCAGGATACTTATTATAAGGAGCTCGACACGGACCGTGCCGGCGGATGTATCCGTGATTTGGAACACGCTTATAGCAAAGACGGCGGATTGGCTGTCTTGAAAGGAAATATAGCTCAAGACGGTTGTGTTGTGAAGACAGCCGGTGTAGACGAGAGTATCTGGAAATTTACCGGTCCGGCCAAAGTTTTCGATTCGCAAGAAGCTGCTTGTGAAGGTATTTTAGGTGGAAAAGTGGTCAGTGGCGATGTGGTCGTCATTACGAATGAGGGGCCCAAGGGTGGTCCGGGAATGCAGGAAATGTTGTATCCCACCTCTTATATTAAGTCCAGACATTTAGGAAAAGAGTGTGCGTTGATTACTGATGGCCGTTTTAGTGGCGGAACATCGGGATTGAGTATCGGACACATTTCTCCGGAGGCTGCGGCCGGTGGGAATATCGGTAAGATACAAGACGGAGACTGGATTGAAATAAACATTCCTGAGCGTACTATCAATGTGAAACTGACTGATGAAGAACTGGCTGCGCGTCCGATGGCTCCGGTAACTCGGGAACGGTTTGTTCCGAAGAGTCTGAAAGCTTATGCCAGCATGGTGAGCTCTGCTGATAAGGGAGCGGTGAGAATGATTTAGAATTATGAATTTGATTTATGGATTATGAAAGACTTAATTTCGGGCGCAGAAGCATTGATGCGTTCTCTTGAATATCAGGGAGTAGAGACCATTTTTGGGTATCCGGGAGGTTCTATCATGCCGGTATTCGATGCTCTGTATGATCATCGGGATACGTTGAATCATATATTGGTTCGGCACGAACAGGGGGCAGCTCATGCGGCACAAGGTTTTGCACGCTCATCGGGTGAAGTGGGAGTCTGCCTCGTTACGAGTGGTCCCGGAGCTACCAATACGATAACAGGTATTGCCGATGCGATGATCGACAGTACTCCTATTGTAGTGATAGCAGGACAGGTAGGTACTGCATTTTTGGGAACGGATGCTTTTCAGGAAGTCGATCTTGTCGGTATTACCCAGCCTATTACGAAGTGGAGTTATCAGATCCGGCGTGCGGAAGATGTACCTTGGGCGGTAGCCCGCGCATTTTATATCGCAAAAAGCGGGCGTCCCGGTCCGGTAGTGCTCGATTTTGCTAAGAATGCACAAGTAGAGAAAGCCGGATATGTTCCGACGAAGTTAGATTATATCCGTAGCTATGTTCCTGTGCCCGATACAGACCCGGAGGCAGTGAGAATTGCTGCCGAGTTGATAAATAATGCGGAACGTCCGCTGGTACTGGTAGGCCAGGGGGTAGAATTGGGAAATGCCCAACAAGAGTTGCGTAATTTCATCGAGAAGGCGGGAATACCTGTCGGATGTACTTTGTTAGGATTGTCGGCATTGCCAACGGACCATCCTTTGAATAAGGGTATGTTGGGGATGCATGGCAACTTAGGGCCGAATATTAATACGAATAAATGTGATGTTCTTATTGCGGTGGGTATGCGTTTTGATGACCGGGTAACGGGAAATCTGGCTACCTATGCCAAGCAGGCAAAGGTCATTCATTTTGATATCGATCCGGCGGAAGTGAATAAGAATGTGCATGCAGACATAGCCGTGCTGGGTGATTGCAAAGAGACTTTGGTTGCCGTGACAGAGCTACTGCAAGCCAATACACATACCGAATGGCTGGAAAGCTTTACGGATTATGAACGGATGGAAGAGGAGAAGGTGATTCGTCCGGAACTGCATCCGATGTCCGATACACTCACTATGGGCGAAGTAGTATGCGCGGTGAGTGAAGCTACTCATAATGAAGCTATTTTAGTGACGGACGTCGGTCAGAATCAGATGATGTCTGCCCGCTATTTTAAATATAGTAAAGAGCGCAGTATCATCACTTCCGGTGGTTTGGGAACGATGGGGTTCGGACTGCCTGCCGCTATCGGTGCGACTTTCGGGCGTCCCGATCGCACTGTCTGTGTTTTTATGGGTGATGGCGGACTTCAGATGAATATCCAGGAATTGGGTACTATTATGGAACAGAAAGCTCCCGTGAAGATTATTGTGCTGAATAATAACTTTTTGGGGAATGTACGCCAATGGCAGGCGATGTTTTTCAATCGCAAATACTCTTTCACTCCGATGATGAATCCGGATTATATGAAGATTGCTTCTGCTTATGATATTCCGTCCCGGCGTGTGATGGCCCGTGAAGAACTGTCGGAAGCCATTGCGGAGATGATTAAGACGGAGGGTCCTTATCTGTTGGAGGCTTGTGTGATTGAAGAGGGAAATGTGTTGCCAATGACACCTCCGGGCGGCTCGGTGAATCAGATGTTGCTGGAATGCTGAGGGAGATTCGAGAGGGGAGAAGGTGAATAAAAAAATGGAAAGTTATGAGTGATAAGACATTATATACACTGATTGTACATTCGGAGAATATAGCAGGATTGCTGAATCAGATAACGGCTGTATTTACTCGCAGGCAGATTAATATAGAGAGCTTGAACGTGTCGGCATCTTCTATTAAGGGAGTACATAAATATACGATTACGGCATGGACGGATAAGGATACGATTGAAAAGGTGGTGAAGCAGATCGAGAAAAAGATCGATGTGTTGCAAGCGCATTATTTCACGGACGATGAGATTTATTTCCATGAAATTGCCCTATATAAAGTATCCAGTCCGGAGTTTCAGGCCAATCCGGAGGCTTCCCGGATTATACGCAGGTACAATGCACGTATCGTCGAGGTAAACCCGGTGTTTGCTATTGTCGAAAAGAATGGGATGAGTGAAGAAATTACAGCTCTTTACAGTGAACTGCGCCGACTGAATTGTGTTTTACAATTTGTTCGTTCGGGACGTGTGGCCATTACTACCAGTTGTTTTGAACGGGTGAATGAATTCCTTGCCGACCGGGAAACGCGTTATAATCAAAGTAAGAAACAACAGGAAGATGAGTGAAAATAATAAAATAGGAACTTACAGATTTGTTGCAGAACCGTTTCATGTAGATTTTAACGGACGTCTGACGATGGGAGTATTGGGTAATCATCTGTTGAACTGTGCGGGCTTTCATGCCAGTGACCGTGGTTTTGGGATTGCAACCCTGAATGAGGATAATTATACTTGGGTACTTTCGCGTCTGGCCATCGAGTTGGATGAAATGCCTTACCAGTATGAGGAATTCAGCGTTCAGACATGGGTGGAGAATGTGTACCGTCTTTTTACAGATCGTAACTTTGCAGTGATCAATAAAGATGGGAAAAAGATAGGATATGCCCGTTCCGTATGGGCAATGATTAATTTGAATACCCGTAAACCGGCCGATTTGCTGACATTGCACGGAGGGAGTATCGTTGATTATGTCTGTGACGAACCTTGTCCGATTGAAAAGCCGTCGCGTATTAAAGTGACTACAAAAGAACCTGTGGCGACGATTACTGCCAAATATAGCGATATCGATATAAACGGACATGTAAACAGTATCCGTTATATTGAGCATATTCTGGATTTGTTTCCTATAGAACTTTATAAAACAAAGCATATTCGCCGGTTTGAAATGGCTTATGTGGCCGAGAGTTACTATGGCGATCAATTATCTTTCTTTCAGGAAGAGGTTTCGGAGAATGAATATCACATAGAGGTAAAAAAGAACGGCGAAGAGGTGGTTTGCCGTTCGAAGGTATTATTTGAATAAGATAAAATTAGATTGTATAATAAACAGGTGGCTATGCCACCATTTAAAAATTAAAAACAAAAATGGCACAAATGAATTTTGGCGGTGTTATGGAAAATGTAGTAACCCGCGAAGAATTTCCGTTGGAAAAAGCTCGTGAAGTATTAAAAGATGAAACAATTGCCGTAATCGGTTATGGTGTACAGGGCCCCGGTCAGTCACTGAACCTGCGTGATAATGGTTTCAACGTGATTGTCGGACAGCGTAAAGGTGGTAAGACTTGGGAGAAAGCGGTAGCTGACGGTTGGGTGCCGGGCGAAACTTTGTTTGATATAGACGAAGCATGCCAGCGTGGAACCATTATCCAATATCTGCTTTCGGATGCGGCTCAGATCGAGGTATGGCCTACTGTGAAGAAGAATCTTACTCCGGGCAAAGCTCTTTATTTCTCTCATGGTTTCGGTATTACTTATAAAGAACGTACCGGTATCATTCCTCCTGCTGATGTGGATGTAATCCTTGTTGCTCCGAAGGGATCGGGTACTTCATTGCGTACTATGTTCCTCGAAGGCCGTGGATTGAATTCATCTTACGCTATCTTCCAAGACGCTACCGGCCGTGCTTATGATCGTGTGATCGCTTTGGGTATTGGCGTAGGTTCGGGCTATCTGTTCGAAACGACATTCAAACGTGAAGTTTATTCTGACTTGACCGGAGAACGTGGTTCATTGATGGGTGCTATTCAAGGTTTGTTGCTGGCGCAATATGAAACATTGCGTGAGAACGGTCATACACCTTCTGAAGCATTCAATGAAACAGTAGAAGAGTTGACTCAGTCTCTGATGCCTTTGTTTGCAAAGAATGGTATGGACTGGATGTATGCTAACTGTTCCACTACTGCTCAGCGTGGTGCGCTCGATTGGATGGGCCCGTTCCATGATGCCATCAAACCGGTGATGCAGCAATTATATGAGAGTGTAAAAACCGGTAACGAAGCACAAATCTCTATTGACAGCAATTCTCAACCGGATTATCGTGAAAAACTGAATGAAGAACTTCGTCAGTTACGTGAGAGCGAAATGTGGCAGACTGCTGTGACGGTTCGCAAACTTCGTCCGGAAAACAATTAAAATAATGATAAGTGATAAGTGATTAATGGCTGCGCTATAATCCGCATGGCACTAATCACTTATCGCTAATCGCTCATTATTCATCACTTATCATTTTTTCTACGTATTCCATCAGCTTTTTATAAAAGGCGTGCCGGGTCAGGGTTTGGGCTTCTCCCAATATGACTAATTTCATGCGTGCACGGGTGATGGCGACATTCATTCTTCGTAAGTCATTCAAAAAGCCTATCTGGCCATTTTCATTGGCTCGTACAAGGCTGATAAAGATGACATCTCTTTCTTGTCCTTGAAAGCCGTCTACGGTGTTTATAGTAATTAATTCACGAAAGGGGCGGAAAAAGCTGCTGCTTTTTATTTTGTTTCTTAGATATTGCACTTGGGCTTTATATGGAGAAATAAGCCCGAAGTCGATTCGCTCATCGAATACACGATTTTCACCTATTCTCTGAATGTAATTTTTGAGTTCCTGTATTAAAAGGTCTGCTTCGGGTTTGTTGATTCGTCCGAAACTTTCGCCTACAAATTCTTCATGAAATTCCAATTCCGAGGTATCGATCCAAACCATAGGGGTATCGTAATCGAGGATGCCACGATGGCGTACTTCGGGAGCAGATTCTAACTGGTTGTTATAAAACCATTCGGAAGGAAAGCGCATAATGGCTTCGTTCATGCGATATTGTACTTTGAGAAGGGAAACGGAAACAGGTTTGTTTGTTACGACCTTTTCCATTAAAGTCTGATCTAATCCTCCACGGGCAGCTTCGATGCATTTGATGGTAGGAGGGAGTTGGCAGTGATCACCGGCAAAAATAACGCGGTCGGCTTTACGGATGGCAATCCAGCAGGCAGCTTCCAATGCCTGTGCTGCTTCGTCGATGAAAAGAGTACTGAAACGGCGGCCTTCGAGAATGCGGTGATTGCTACTGACAAGTGTGGAGGCGATGACTCGTGCGGAAGAGAACAAATCTTCATTAATAAGTATTTCCAGTTCCGTGGCGCGGTCGCGCAGACGGCTGATGCGATTGCGCATACTTTCCCTCTCACTATACTTTCCCTTGCGGATATGTCCGCTTATCTCGCGAATGGATTTACGCACGCTCCATAGCTCTGTATAGGCCGGATGGTTTTCAAAGCGGCGTTCATACGTGAACGAAAGCATTTTATCATTCACGCGTGTCGGATTTCCGATACGGAGCACAGGGACACCGCGATCCACCAACTTTTCGGCAATCCAATCGACGGCTGTATTGCTTTGTGCACAGACGAGTACTTGATTTTCTCGATGTAGGGTTTCATAAATGGCTTCTACGAGAGTAGTGGTTTTTCCGGTTCCCGGAGGACCATGTACAATCGCTACATCTTTGGCGCAAAGTACTTTATTGACAGCTTCTTCTTGTGTAGAATTCAACCAGGGAAACCGGACCGGATAAAGTTCTCTCCGACGGATGGGAAGAGTTCCGAGCAATGTGTCACGTAATTTGGCAAGCCGGTTGCCTTTGGCGCGAAGAACATCTTCAAGTGCATTGAACATAGCGCGGTAAGAAGTCTCGTCAAAATATAACTGTACTCCTAAATAATCGGCATTTTGTACATCGAGCAGAGCACTCGTGCCGGGCAAAACCACTACCATTCGTTCTTCGTCGGCAAAACTTACAGTAGCGGTGAAGTTCATATATTTAATTTTCCCGTTGTAGTCCTGTTGGAAAAAGCAAACCGGACGGCCAAATTCAAAAGCGTGTTCAATATCCTTATCTTCCGTTCGGGTAATTTCTATGACGAGTTGGTTCAAGGAGTTGTAATAATTTCGACCTGTTTGTACCGGATACCAGCAGAGTCCGCGCTTTACTTTTCGGGCAATACCCATTGTTTCCGTCTGTCGTTGGAATTCCTCTTTCTCATATTCATATTCCATACGTAGCAAAATCTGTTGCTGTTGAAGGGCGAGAAGGGGAGAACCGGGATCAATTTTGTTATTATTCATCTGTGGCTAATGTTTGAATATTAAACATTGTTCGTTAAACATTATTGCGCGCTTGTTCGTTAATAATACATATACAGTTTTAAAATATAAATGCATATGGTGTATGATATAGACATGATAAGAAGCTTCTATTCAGCCTATAAAGGGAAAATGGAACGTGTAAGGAGTGTGCTGAAACGTCCGCTTACGTTAGCAGAAAAAATCTTGTATACTCATCTTTTTGAGGAAGCCCGTTTGAGGGATTATAAACGTGGGGAAGATTATGTGAATTTTCGTCCGGATCGGGTAGCTATGCAGGATGCTACTGCACAGATGGCTCTATTGCAGTTTATGAATGCCGGTAAGGAACGCGTTGCTGTTCCCTCAACAGTGCATTGCGACCACTTGATACAGGCTTATAAGGGAGCGAGCGAAGACATAGCTACTGCTACTAAGACGAACGAGGAGGTATACGATTTCCTGCGCGATGTTTCTTCCCGTTATGGAATCGGCTTTTGGAAACCGGGAGCGGGAATTATCCATCAGGTCGTATTAGAAAATTATGCATTTCCCGGAGGAATGATGGTAGGAACAGATTCTCATACACCGAATGCCGGTGGTTTGGGAATGGTTGCTATTGGGGTAGGAGGTGCCGATGCGGTAGATGTGATGACGGGTATGGAATGGGAATTGAAGATGCCCAAATTGATTGGTGTCCGGTTGACCGGAGAACTTAACGGTTGGACAACTCCCAAAGATGTTATTCTTAAATTGGCCGGTATCTTGACTGTGAAGGGTGGCACTAACGCCATTATTGAATATTTCGGTTCCGGTACGGAATCTATTTCAGCAACCGGAAAAGCTACGATTTGTAATATGGGTGCCGAAGTAGGGGCTACTACTTCGCTTTTTCCCTATGATGAACGTATGGGCGTTTATCTGCGTGCTACCGGTCGTGAAGAAGTTGCCTTGTTGGCGGAGTCCGTAACTGCCGATCTTCGTGCTGACGATGAAGTGATGGCGCTGCCCGAGAAATTTTATGACCGTATTATTGAAATAAATCTTTCAGAACTGGAACCTTATATCAATGGGCCGTTCACTCCTGATGCGGCTACTCCCATTTCTGAATTTGCAGAAAAAGTACTGCTGAACGGTTATCCCCGTAAAATGGAAGTAGGGCTTATCGGGTCGTGTACCAATTCATCCTATCAGGATCTCAGTCGTGCTGCTTCTATTGCCCGTGAGGCATTGGAGAAGGACGTGGCCATTGCTGCGCCGCTTATTGTTAATCCCGGAAGTGAACAAATCAGGGCTACTGCCGAACGGGATGGAATGATTACTCTTTTCCGCCAAATAGGGGCAACGATCATGGCAAATGCTTGTGGGCCTTGCATCGGGCAGTGGAAACGCCATACAGACGATCCTACCCGTAAAAACTCGATTGTGACCTCTTTCAACCGCAATTTTGCCAAACGGGCGGATGGTAATCCGAATACATTTGCTTTTGTGGCTTCCCCCGAAATAGTAATGGCACTCACCATTGCCGGTGATCTTTGTTTCAATCCCTTAAAAGACCGTTTGCTTACGCATGAGGGGAAGAAAGTGAAATTCAGTGAACCGGTGGGAGATGAATTACCTGTGTATGGTTTCACTTCGGCTGCCAGTGGCTACTTGGCCCCTGTTGGAACAGAAGTTGAAATCAGGGTCGATCCGCAGTCGAAGCGTTTGCAATTGTTGGCTCCTTTCCCGGCATGGGATGGAAACGACTTATTGAATATGCCTTTGCTGATCAAGACACAAGGGAAGTGTACTACTGATCATATTTCGATGGCAGGTCCGTGGTTGCGTTTTCGCGGGCATTTAGAGAATATTTCCGATAACATGCTGATGGGAGCGGTCAATGCTTTTAACGGTGAGACAAATAGTGTGTGGAATCGCTTGACAAATACTTATGGGCCTGTTTCCGGTACGGCTAAGATGTATAAGGCAGAAGGAATTGCTTCGATGGTTGTTGCCGAAGAAAATTATGGTGAGGGCTCCAGTCGTGAACATGCGGCTATGGAACCTCGTTTCCTGAATGTAAAAGTAATTCTTGCCAAGAGTTTTGCCCGTATTCATGAAACCAATCTGAAGAAGCAGGGTATGTTGGCTGTTACTTTTAAGGATAAGGATGATTATGATCGCATACAAGAACATGACCTGCTTTCTGTAACTGGTTTGCAAAACTTTGCTCCGGGACGCGACCTTGAGGTGGTGGTTCATCACGAAGATGGAACCAAAGAGAGTTTTGCCGTACAGCATACCTATAATGAGCAGCAAATAGCATGGTTCCGTGCAGGATCTGCCCTCAATAATAATTTGTCATTGTGTTATTAAAAAAAATACGTGTGCAGCCAATGGGTACATGAACATATTGGCAAATTGCCACATTATCGATTATGAACAAAATTACTAAACAACTTGACGGTACTTTGTCTGTACCGGATATTCCGACCGTTCCTTTTATTACCGGTGACGGTGTGGGTGAAGAGATAACTCCCGCTATGCGGGCTATTGTAAATGCGGCTGTTGATAGTTCTTATGGTGGCCGCCGTAGGATAGAGTGGCTTGAAGTGCTTGCCGGTGAACGTGCTTATCACTCTGTCGGTTCGTGGTTGCCCGACGAGACAATGGATGCTTTTAAAGAATATCTTATCGGTATCAAAGGGCCGTTGACCACTCCTGTGGGTGGGGGGATTCGTTCGTTGAATGTGGCTCTGCGCCAGACACTTGATTTATATGTATGCCTGCGTCCGGTGCGCTGGTTTGTGGGAGTACATTCTCCTTTGCAGGCCCCGGAAACAGTCAATATGACCATTTTCCGTGAGAATACCGAGGATATATATGCCGGTATCGAGTGGGAGGCAGGTACTCAGGAAGCAGAGAAACTTTATCGTTTTTTGCGGGATGAGATGGGAGTGACGAAAGTCCGCTTTCCCGAAACCTCCTCTTTTGGGGTGAAGCCTGTGTCTAAGGAAGGAACGGAGCGTTTGGTGCGTGCTGCCTGTCAATATGCGCTCGATCATCATTTGCCTTCCGTCACGTTGGTACACAAGGGGAATATAATGAAATTCACCGAAGGAGGTTTCAAAAAGTGGGGATATGAATTGGCACAGCGGGAATTTGGTGATGCGTTGGCGGAGGGGCGGTTGGTTGTCAAGGATTGCATTGCCGATGCCTTTTTGCAAAACACGCTGTTGATGCCTGAAGAATATTCGGTGGTTGCCACATTGAATTTGAATGGTGATTATATTTCCGATCAGTTGGCTGCCATGGTAGGCGGTATCGGCATCGCTCCGGGAGCTAATATCAATTATGTCAGTGGGCATGCTATTTTTGAAGCTACTCATGGCACTGCTCCCAACATAGCCGGACAAGATATCGTGAATCCTTGTTCGTTGATACTCTCTGCGGTAATGATGCTCGAATATATGGGTTGGCAAGAGGCTGCCGACCGTATAACGATGGCGCTTGAACATAGTTTTGGTGATGCCCGTGCTACGGCAGATTTGGCCCGTTTCATGCCTGGAGGCAAGTCTCTTTCCACATCTGCTTTTACCAGAGAGATTATAGAGAGAATAAGAAGTTAAGTAAATGATAATAAAATAAATACGGTTATGAAGAAAGAATATTTGGTCTATAAGCTCTCTGAGGACATGAAAGACTGTACCCGGATCGATAATGAGCTTTTCCCGAAGTATGATGTAAAGCGCGGATTACGTAATGAAGACGGTACCGGAGTATTGGTAGGCCTTACTAAAGTTGGCAATGTTGTTGGTTATGAACGTATTCCCGGAGGTGGTTTGAAACCGATTCCCGGAAAATTGTTTTATCGCCAATATGATCTTGAAGATCTGGCTCATGCCGCTATGAAAGAGAAACGCTATGGTTTTGAAGAAGTGGCTTATCTGCTGCTTTCCGGTCGCCTGCCCGATAAAGAAGAATTGGCTTCCTTTCGTGAACTGGTAAATGATAATATGCCGTTGGAACAGAAGACAAAAATGAATATTATCGAACTCGAGGGAAACAATATCATGAATATTCTGGCTCGCAGCGTGCTCGAGATGTATCGTTTTGACGCCAATCCGGACGATACATCGCGTGATAACCTGATGCGGCAGAGTATCGACCTTATCTCGAAGTTTCCCACTATCATCGCGTATGCTTATAACATGTTACGCCATGCAACTTTCGGTCGTTCGCTCCATATCCGTCACCCGCAGGAGAATCTTTCCATAGCCGAGAACTTTCTTTATATGCTGAAAAAAGACTACACTCAGTTGGATGCCCGTACGCTTGATCTTTTACTGATGCTTCAGGCAGAACACGGTGGTGGTAATAACTCTACGTTTACCGTTCGGGTAACTTCTTCTACCGGTACGGATACGTATTCGTCTATTGCCGCCGGTATCGGTTCATTAAAAGGACCGCTTCATGGAGGAGCCAATATTCAGGTGGTCGATATGTTTCACCATCTTCAGGAAAATATCAAAGATTGGACTAATGTCGATGAAATAGATACCTATTTTACCCGCATGCTTAATAAGGAGGTGTACAATAAAACCGGATTGATTTATGGTATCGGCCATGCGGTATATACCATTTCCGATCCCCGTGCGCTGTTATTGAAAGAGTTGGCTCGTGATTTGGCAAAAGAGAAAAAGCGTGAGCGTGAATTTGCTTTCCTTGAGTTATTGGAAGAACGCGCTATCGCCATGTTTGGCAAGATAAAAAATAATGGTAAAACCGTGTCGAGCAATGTTGATTTCTACTCTGGTTTTGTGTATGAGATGATCGGTTTGCCACAGGAAATTTATACTCCGTTGTTTGCTATGGCACGCATTGTGGGGTGGTGTGCGCATCGCAATGAGGAGTTGAACTTCGAGGGGAAACGTATTATTCGTCCGGCATATAAGAATGTACTGGAAGTGGGGCAATACATCCCTTTGAGTAAGCGTTGATTCTCTGAATGATTTTATTTTGGTTTGCTCTCATTCTGAAAAGGATGGGAGCTTTTTTGTGGCACTCTTCTGTAAGAAAACTCTTTGTAATAATCAGGTTTTTCTATATCTTTGCTTGTCGTAAAAACACATGACTATGGATGCGGAAACCTTTGGATCTTTTCTTTGGATAATGACTTTGGTAGCAGCGCTTGTTTTTATTGCGCTTTATTTTGTGAAGGCTGGTTATGGTATGTTTCGTAGTGCAGCTTGGGGGCTTTCTGTCAATAATAAATTGGCATGGATGCTAATGGAGGTACCGGTCTTTTTAGTGATGATATGGATGTGGTGGTATTCCGACCGTCGTTTCTTACCCGTGCAACTGACTTTTTTCTTTTTCTTTCAACTTCATTATTTTCAGCGTTCGTTTGTTTTTCCTTGTTTATTGCAAGGAAAAGGCCGAATGCCGGTTGCTATCCTTTTGATGGGAGTTCTTTTTAATGTTCTGAATGGTTTTATGCAGGGTGAATGGATATTTTATCTTTCTCCTGCAGATAGGTATACTTCTCAATGGTTTGCTGCGCCGCAATTTATATTAGGTACAGTTCTGTTTTTTGTAGGTATGGGTATTAATTGTCATTCCGACTATATAATCCGGCATCTTCGAACCCCGGGGGATACCCGTCATTATCTTCCTTTCGGAGGCTTGTACCGTTATGTCACTTCAGCTAATTATTTCGGTGAGATAGTGGAGTGGACAGGATGGGCCATACTTACATGGTCTCTTTCGGGAACCGTGTTTTTATGGTGGACTTTTGCCAATCTTGTACCTCGTGCCAATGCTATCTGGCATCGTTATCGCGAAGAGTTCGGTGAGGCGGTCGGTAGTCGGAAACGTATCTTTCCATTTATATATTAATTGATTCTTTTCAAGAAAACACGGATGCTTATGAATATAGATACAGATGTAACAATGAATTTCTTTTCCGGTGAAAGAAAATCGGGAACTGTTTCTAAACTTTTTACTCCTGTCCGTATCGGTCCGTTGACTTTGCGCAATCGTACTATTCGTTCGGCTGCTTTCGAAGGTATGTGTCCCGGAAATGCTCCTTCCCAGATGTTACTCGATTATCATCGTTCAGTGGCGGCAGGCGGTATTGGCATGACAACGGTGGCCTATGCCTCTGTTGCGAAAAGCGGACTTTCGTTTCCTCGTCAGCTTTGGCTTCGTCCGGAGATTATTCCCGGATTACGTGAAGTGACGAATGCCGTTCATAGAGAAGGGGCGGCTGCCGGCATTCAGATAGGGCATTGTGGTAATATGTCCCATAAGAGTATTTGTGGGGTGACACCTATATCTGCTTCTTCGGGTTTTAATATTTATTCGCCTACATGGGTTCGCGGGATGAAGAAAGAAGAGATACCGGAAATGGCACGCGCGTATGGTCGTGCAGTAAATATGGCTCGTGAAGCAGGTTTTGATGCGGTCGAAGTACATGCCGGCCACGGTTATCTTATTAGCCAGTTCCTTTCGCCTTATACGAATCATCGGAAAGATGAATATGGCGGTTCTCTTGAAAACCGGATGCGGTTTATGGACGAAGTGATGTTGGAGGTATTGAAAGCGGCCGGTGATGATATGGCGGTCATTGTGAAGATGAATATGCGCGATGGTTTTCGAGGAGGAATGGAAATAAACGAAACAATTGGGGTGGCTCGCCGGTTAGAGCAACTCGGAGCGCATGCGCTGGTATTGAGTGGGGGCTTTGTCAGTAAGGCGCCTATGTATGTGATGCGCGGAGCAATGCCGATAAAAGCATTGACATATTATATGGATTGTTGGTGGTTGAAGTTGGGTGTGAAATTGGCTGGACGAATGATGATTCCTTCCGTACCTTTCGAAGAGGCTTATTTTTTGGAAGATGCGTTGAAATTTCGTACGGCACTTCCCGCGATGCCGCTTATTTATGTGGGTGGTCTTGTGTCACGCACAAAGATAGATGAAGTATTGGGATATGGCTTTGAAGCAGTACAGATGGCGCGTGCACTACTTAATGAGCCTGGGTTTGTAAATCGGATGCATGCTGAAGAAAATGCCCGTTGCAATTGTGGACATAGTAATTATTGCATTGGGCGGATGTATTCCATTGAAATGGCTTGTCATCAGCATCTTCGGGAGAAGCTTCCTCCTTGTTTACAGAAAGAAATAGGAAAGTTGGAAAATAAATGATGGAACGGAATTTGGCGATCATAACTGGTGCCGATGGAGGAATGGGAACGGAAATAACCAAAGCCGTAGCCTTTGCAGGATATCATGTAATAATGGCTTGTTATAATCCTGTGAAAGCGGGACCGGTGAAGCAACGTATAATCCGGGAAACCGGAAATATGGATTTGGAGATACTTCCGCTCGATCTGGCATCTATGGAATCTGTATCGGCCTTTACCGGTTTGGTTTTGGAGCGTGCTCATAGAGTTGCTTTATTGATGAATAATGCCGGAACGATGGAAACTGGACTACATATCACTGTAGATGGTATGGAACGGACAGTCAGTGTCAATTATGTAGGACCGTATTTGCTGACCCGGAAGTTACTTCCTTTAATGGGTCGGGGAACACGTATTGTGAATATGGTATCTTGCACTTATGCTATTGGAAAATTACATTTTCCCGATTTTTTCTTTTTTGGTCGCAAAGGAAAATTTTGGCGAATACCTGTTTACAGTAATACTAAACTGGCTTTACTCCTTTTTACTTTAGAACTCGCCGAAAGAGTGGAAGAACGCGGAATAACTGTCAATGCTGCCGATCCGGGAATTGTTTCTACTGATATTATTACTATGCATCAGTGGTTTGATCCCTTGACGGATATTTTTTTTCGCCCTTTTATCCGTACTCCCATGCAAGGAGCTTCCACTGCAGTTGGATTATTACTTGATAAAAGACTGGCAGGGAAAACGGGAACGTTTAATCTGAATAACCATTCTAAACCACTTTCGGATAAATATATTAATCATGTGCAGAAACGATTGTTGTGGGATGAGACGGAAAAACAGGTGAAAAAATGGCTATAAGAATTGATCTGTTTAGATTTCAGAAGGTATTATTGTATTGAAAAGAAAAATAGATCGATTTATTTTTGAGAAAAAAAGATACAAACTAATATCGTTGTAATAGTCTGTATATCAATTCGTTGTGAGATGTATCTTTTTCTCTACGAGATTCGCTCTGTTTCTCTACGAAGAACCGATCGTTTCCCGTAGAGAAACAGGTTATTTCTCTACGAGATCTAAATGAAATATTTATAAAACTTTACATGGGAGATAAATGGAGAATGATTTTTTATTGTAGTAATAAAATGAAGGAGTTCGAAGAGGATATACGGTGTCTTTGGAAATTGAATCAGCTATAAAATTTTATTTTTAAGCAAATAGTATGTGTGTTTTTCTACGTGTCCGTATTGAATATAAAAAATGGCAGAGAGTACTCTCTGCCATTTTGAAACTTATCACTATCGTTGTTAAATAGAGAGCTCTCTTAGTACGTTGACCAGTTCTCTCTTGATCGGTTTATCATTTTTTATTGCTTTGCTGAAAGGTACATAAACAATTTCATCATGTTCAATACCGATCATTACATTACGCTGGTCTTCCATAATAGCATCGATGGCTGCCGCACCTAAACGGCTTGCCAAAATACGATCGTGTGCCGTAGGGCTGCCGCCACGTTGAAGATGCCCCAGAATTGTTACACGTACATCATATTGCGGATATTCATTTTTTACACGCTCTGCATAATGCATGGCACCACCTGTCAGCTCGCTTTCCGCTACTAATACGATACTACTGTTTTTGGATTTGCGGAAACCGCTTTTAATGAATTCTTCCAATTGATCGACTTCTGTACTGAATTCCGGAATGATGGCAGCTTCTGCTCCGGAAGCAATGGCACCGTTCAAAGCAAGAAAACCGGCATCACGTCCCATCACTTCTACGAAGAAAAGACGTTCGTGTGAAGTTGCTGTATCGCGTATCTTATCGACTGCATCTAAAATAGTGTTCAATGCCGTATCGTATCCGATAGTGGTATCTGTACCATATAAGTCGTTGTCGATTGTACCCGGCAATCCGATACAGGGTACATCGAACTCTTGTGCAAAAATGCGGGCACCTGTCAAGGAACCGTCGCCACCGATAATAACAAGAGCATCGATGCCTTCTTTCTTCATATTTTCGTAGGCGAGCTGACGACCTTCCGGTGTAGTAAATTCTTTGCAGCGTGCTGTTTTCAGAATAGTACCTCCCAGCTGGATGATATTACTTACATTCTGGCTTTTAAATTCACTGATTTCTCCTGTTACCAGCCCTTTATATCCTCTGTATATACCCTTAACTTGCAGTCCGTTATAGATAGCTGCACGTGTCACTGCACGAATTGCAGCATTCATTCCCGGAGCATCCCCTCCGGAGGTTAAAATACCTACACACTTAACTGTTCCCATTACAATCTTATTTTATATTTGACGCTGCAAAGATAGCAAAAAGTGTTAGGAAATGGATTGCATTCGTGTCAAACTGACGGTGCTATTAATAAATAACGTTAAAGACTTTCTTGCCCCAGACGTGCTTTTATTTCCATATAAATTTGCTCCATCAGCCATTTTGGGGTAGAAGTTGCTCCACATACGCCAATTGAGTCAATGTCGTGAAGCAGAGAATCATCTATTTCTTCTATACTGTCTATCAGATGAGAGTTCGGGTTGACTTTAAGACATTCACTGAATAACATTTTACCGTTTGAACTTTTTTTTCCGCTAACAAAAAAAATAAGGTCATGTGAAGCGGCAAATTTACGTAAATTGGGCATACGATTGGCTACCTGTCGACAAATGGTATCGTAATATTCGAATGTGGCGTTGGGAGAGATATGTGCCTTGATATAGTCGACAATTTCCCAAAATTCATCCAGAGATTTGGTGGTTTGTGAATAAAGACGGATATTTTTACTGAAATCGAGCCCTTTGGCTTCTTCCAGCTTTTCAATAACAATAGCTTGCCCTGTGGCCTGTCCCACTAATCCTAAAACTTCGGCATGTCCGTTTTGACCGTATATGACGATTTGTTTCTCTCCATTGTCTTCTTGTTGATACTCCTGTTTGATACGTTTTTGCAGGCGAAGTACTACCGGACAGGTCGCATCGATAATTTCAATATTATTTTTGTAAGCTGTTATATAAGTTTCGGGAGGCTCACCATGAGCGCGAAGCAATACTTTTGCGTTGTGCAATTGCTTGAACTCTTCATGATTGATGGTGATGAGTCCCATTGATTTAAGCCGTTCCACTTCCCGGCTATTATGTACAATATCACCCAGGCAATAGAGGGTTGCCCCTTTTGCCAATTCTTCTTCCGCTTTGTGGATAGCTGTTACTACTCCGAAGCAGAAGCCGGAACCTTCATCTATCTCTACTTTAATCATTCTTGATCTTCAGAATAATGAAAGGCCAAAATCCGAATAGGCCCTTATGCTTTTGTAACTTGATTGTATTGGTCGAACAACCATTCTTTTTGTTGTGGAATCGTCAGTTCCGTGTTGTCCAACAGTAATGCGTCATCTGCTTTTTTTAATGGACTTACTTTTCGGTTCTGATCGATGTAGTCACGTTGTTTCACATTCTCTAAAATCTCATCAAAACTGGCTTCCTGTCCTTTGGCTTTCAATTCATCATAACGTCGTTGAGCACGGATTTCGGGAGTAGCCGTAACAAATATTTTCAGTTCGGCATCCGGAAATACTGTCGTACCGATATCGCGGCCATCCATGACAATCCCTTTTTCACGTCCCATCGCCTGTTGTTGTTTTACCATGGCGGAACGTACGAAATCCAAGGCGCTGATCGGACTTACTTTGGAGGAAACTTCCATTGTGCGAATTTTGTTTTCTACATTCACATCATTTAAATAGGTATTCGGACGCCCGGTTTCCGGATCGATACGAAAAGAAATGTGAATGTCTTTCATCCGATGTTTGAGTTTCTCGGTATCGATTGCATCTCCGTTGAAAATACCGTTTTCTATACTGTAGAGGGTGACGGCACGATACATGGCTCCGCTGTCAATATAAATATACCCTATTTCGCGAGCCAGATCCTTGGCCATTGTACTTTTACCACAAGAGGAAAAGCCATCGATTGCTATGGTAATCTTTTTCATCTTATTCATTATTATATTATAGTGTCATAGAGAGGTTGAACAATAAAGACGAGGTGCTAAGATGGTATTTAGCATAGGCAGCTCCTAATTTGAAACGTTTGATTTGCAGGCCGGCTCCTGCTGTAAAACCTGCCCAATGACTTGAGTCAGCTACTTTCATCTCGTTTGTCCGACGGAAATTATATCCTAACGAAACGTAAAAATTATCAGTCGGCAAAAAGTCCATACCGATTACGGCATGATCAAAGAATTTGGAGTTTTTCCAATCGGTGAGATTATATAAAGTGGCGGAGATCCGGAAAGGGGCATGTGACAGGCGTTTGGTGATGCCCACTTGCACATCTACCGGTAATTTTTCGCGCTTATCTTCGAAAGCAACAATTTGTCCTCCCAAATTACGGGCTACCATAGAAAATGAGAAGTCGCTGTTTTGATGATAATAATTCAATCCTAAATCTACACCGATGGCAAAGGAAGAGAATTTATCATAATTGGAATAGATCAGATTGGCTTTCACTCCTCCACTCCAATAATCGCTCAGGTCATAAGAGTAAATGCCGGAAAATGCCATGTCTTTGGCAGAAAAGGTGCCTATTATTATGTTTTCACTGGTGGTTTCTTTCATCGTGCCATAATTCACGAATTGGGCTGTTACTGCCCAGGTAGAGCGGTCGCCGAGAACACGTGAAAAGGCGGCACTGGCTGCATTGACTCCCGCTATATATAAGGTATAATTTAAGTTGAGCGTTTTATCCGCTACACATGATAACAGGGCCGGATTGTGAACAGCCATTGTCAGATCGTCCTCGATGATTGAAATGTTTTCTCCACCTAAAGCGGCTGCATGTGAAGAAAAAGGTAGTTTGAGGAACTGGAACACGCTATTATCTTCCTGAGCCTGTGTCCGGACCCAAAAAAGTAGCAATAGTACTATGAATATATTCTTTTTTAACATTTTAGCAGAAAAAACTGTTCAAATATACTGTATTTCTCAAATATCTGCGTTATATTTGTGGCAGAAAAGCACGTGAGACTCAAAACACTGGGAAACACATCTGATTAAAAGAACGTATTATTAATATTTATATTATAATTTATGGAAGTTAAAAAATCACCCAAAGCAGACTTGGAAAGCAAAAAGTCTACATGGCTGCTTATCGGATACGTGGTTGTATTGGCTTTTATGTTCGTAGCGTTCGAATGGACCGAGAGAGACATAAAGATTGATACAAGCCAGGCTTTATCCGATTTAGTGTTTGAAGAGGAAATGGTTCCTATTACGGAACAAGAACAGAAAATTGAAGTTCCGCCTCCACCAGAGGTACCGGCAGCTGCCGAAATCTTGGATATCGTAGACGACGATGCCGATGTGGAAGAAACGATTATTGCATCAAGTGAGGAAGTAGGTCAGGCTGTTGAAGTAAAATATGTACCTGTACAGGTGGTTGAAGAAGAACCGGAAGAACAGGAAATCTTCGACGTTGTAGAGAAAATGCCTGAGTTTCCGGGCGGAAACGCTGCTTTGATGTCTTATTTGGCTAAGAATATCAAATATCCTACAATTGCACAGGAAAATGGTACTCAAGGTCGTGTTATCGTGCAGTTCGTTGTAAACAAGGATGGTAGTATTGTAGATGCGAAGGTGGCACGTAGTGTTGACCCGTATCTGGATAAAGAGGCTCTCCGTGTGATCAACTCCATGCCGAAATGGAATCCGGGTATGCAGAGAAACAAGCCGGTACGCGTTAAGTATACGGTTCCTGTAATGTTCAGATTACAATAATTTTTATGTAACATACGAAAAAGGCTGCCGTAAAAGCAGCCTTTTTCATTAGTTCTTCTTCTGTTTTCTTTTAATCCAAATTTACTATGTTTACTGCATTCCAATTGCTTGATAAAATTAATACTCATGTTTCTGAATTACAGTTTACCCGTAGCCCGAAAGGGTTATATGCGCCGGTGGGGTATGTGCTGTCTTTAGGAGGGAAACGTATTCGCCCCGTGTTGATGCTGATGGGATATAATCTGTATAAGGAGGATGTCAGCCGTATTTATGGACCGGCAACGGGAATTGAGGTTTATCATAATTATACTTTGCTTCATGATGACTTGATGGATCGTGCCGATGTGCGTAGGGGGAAGGCAACCGTGCATAAGGTGTGGGATGACAACACGGCAATTTTGTCGGGAGATGCCATGTTGGTGCTTGCATATCAATATATGGCCGATTGTCCGTCGGAATACTTGAAACAGGTAATGGATATCTTTAGTCTCACTGCTCTTGAAATTTGTGAAGGGCAGCAGATGGATATGGAATTTGAACGGCGTAGCGACGTCAGAGAAGAGGAATATATTGAGATGATCCGGTTGAAAACGGCCGTTTTGTTGGCTGCCGGTTTAAAGATCGGTGCTATTTTGGGAGGAGCGTCTTCGGAAGATGCGGAAAAACTTTATGATTTTGGAGTGCAGATTGGTATTGCTTTTCAGTTACAGGATGATCTGTTGGATGTGTATGGCGATTCTGCCGTGTTTGGTAAGAAGATCGGCGGAGATATTCTTTGTAACAAGAAAACATATATGCTGATTAAGGCACTGGAACGTGCGGATAAAGCTCAACTTTCAGAACTGAATGATTGGCTTGCGGCAGAATCCTTTTCTCCGGAAGAGAAGATTGCGGCAGTCACTGCCCTTTATAATCAGATTGGCATAAAGGCTATCTGCGAAAATAAGATGCGGGAATATTACACCCGTGCTATGGAGAGCTTGGAGGCTGTTTCTGTGGCCGAAGAAAAAAAGAAAGAATTGAAGAGTCTGATGAAACATCTGATGTATCGGGAGATGTAAATAAAGAATTGCCGGATGCCTTATAGACGATTACCAAATACAGATCAAGCCCGGATACGAGCGCTGAAGGCAGCGGTTGGTAAGGGTGATGTGTACAATGTGAGCGAGTTGGCTATTACTTTGAAATCTTTGGCTGAAGCACGGAACTTTCTTTCGAAGTTTGAAATTGCTCATAATTATTACGTTCAGTGCTATAATAATCAGGTAAAGGAGAGTCCGAGACATCAGGCGAATGTAAAAATGGCCCGTTTATATATTTCTCATTTTATTCAGGTTTTGAATCTGTCCGTGCTCCGTTCGGAAATTAAATCGGTTCACAAAAAACTTTATGATCTGCCGGTAGATAATGCTACGGTTCCGGATTTGGCATCTGAAGCGGCGATGGTAGATTGGGGAAAGAGAATTATAGAGGGGGAGAGGAGGAGAACTTCACAAGGTGGGGTGCCTATTTATAACCCTACTATTGCTAAAGTGAAAGTGCATTATGATATTTTTGTCGATAGCTATGAGAAACAAAGGGCATTGCAGGCATTGACCAACCGCAGTTTGGAGGAATTGTCTTCCATGCGTGCCCGTGCGGACGAGTTGATATTGGATATTTGGAACCAAGTGGAAGAAAAGTTCCAGAATGTATTTCCTAACGAAGCCCGCTTGGATAAATGTCGTGATTATGGACTCATTTATTATTATCGGACGGGAGAAAAACAATCGGAATAAATAAGATTAATTATGCTTGTCGATTCTCATTCACATCTTTTTCTGGAAGAGTTTGCAGATGATCTTCCTCAGGTTATGCAACGTGCCCGTGAGGCGGGTGTTACTCATATTTTTATGCCCAATATCGATAGTACCACGATTGAATCTTTGCTTTCGGTGTGTGCGGCTTACAAAGAATTTTGTTTCCCGATGATAGGATTGCACCCTACTTCTGTGAACGAAAATTATAAAAAGGAATTGGATATTGTTGCCGGACAGTTAGCATCCTCCAATGGATATGTGGCAATTGGTGAGATTGGCCTGGATCTCTATTGGGATAAGACCTTTTTGAGAGAACAGCTTTTGGCTTTTGAAAAACAGGTCGAATGGGCATTAGAGTATCATTTACCTATTGTAATTCATACCCGTGAGGCTTTTGATTATATATATAAGGTATTGCAGCCCTATAAAGAAACAGGGTTGACCGGGATTTTTCATAGTTTCACCGGCACTTCGGAAGAAGCTGCCAAACTGCTCGATTTCCCGGGTTTTATGATTGGGATAAATGGAGTGGTTACTTTTAAAAAATCTCAATTACCTGAAGTCTTAAAAGATGTACCATTGGCACGTATTGTTTTAGAGACCGATTCTCCTTACCTGACTCCTGTGCCTAACCGTGGAAAAAGGAATGAAAGTGCCCGTTTGAAAGATACCTTAATTAAGGTTGCGGAAATTTATCGGGAGTCTCCGGAAGTGGTTGCTGAAGCCACCTCTGAAAACGCTTTAAAAGTGTTTGGAATGGGCAAATAAGTTTCTAAAGGTTTTAAAATATATTAATTTGGAGTGTTTCTTTAAGATAAAAAAGGGATAATGCTTTAGAAGAAGAAAAAAAAGGATACATTTGTAGCTGAAAACGCTCAAACCCGTTTAGGGAGAGATGCTCGAGTGGTTGAAGAGGCACGCCTGGAAAGCGTGTATACGCCAAAAGTGTATCGCGGGTTCGAATCCCGCTCTCTCCGCAGGTGCAGTGAATGAGATCGGAAACAACTAAAATAAATACAATAACAATAATTTAATTAATTAATCTTAAAAATTAGACACACAATGAAAAAGTTATTTGCAATTGTTGCTGTGATGGGAGTCTTAACATTTGGCTCAACTCAACTCGTTCAGGCTCAAGATGCTCCTGCGGCTGAACAAACTGAACAGGCTGCACCTGCTGCTGTAGAATCTGCTGTTGCTGCTCCTGACGTTGAAGAAGGTGGTATCCACAAAGAGATTAAAGTAAAATTCATTGAAGGTACTGCATCTTTCATGAGTTTGGTAGCTATCGCATTGGTTATCGGTTTGGCATTCTGTATTGAGCGTATTATTTATTTGAGCTTGGCAGAAATCAATACTAAGAAATTTATGGCTTCTATCGAGGCTGCTTTGGAAAAAGGTGATGTTGAAGCTGCAAAAGACATCGCTCGTAATACCAGAGGTCCTATTGCTTCTATCTACTATCAGGGTTTGATGAGAATTGATCAGGGTATTGATGTTGTAGAAAAATCAGTAGTATCTTATGGTGGTGTACAAGCCGGTTATCTTGAAAAAGGATGTTCTTGGATCACACTGTTTATCGCAATGGCTCCGTCTTTGGGATTCTTGGGTACTGTAATCGGTATGGTGCAGGCATTTGATAAAATCCAGCAGGTAGGTGATATCTCTCCGACGGTTGTTGCAGGTGGTATGAAAGTTGCCTTGATCACAACTATCTTCGGTTTGATCGTTGCTTTGATTCTGCAGGTATTCTATAACTATGTACTTTCTAAGATCGAAGCTCTTACAAGCGAAATGGAAGATTCTTCTATTACTTTGCTTGACATGGTAATCAAATATAACTTGAAATACAAAAAATAATCTGAGATGAGTAGTAAGTTATCATATAAAGTATCGTACTATGTACTGTACGCAATGTTTGCTCTTATCCTGATCGTATTGGGACTGTTCTTCTTCGGAGGAGACGCTCAAGGTGCGGCAGTGATGGCAGGCGTTGATCCGGAGATGTGGCAACCTGCCAATACAGATGCATTGCTGTATTTGATGTATGGGTTGTTTGCTGTAGCGGTAATTGCAACCATTGTTGCTGCTATATTCCAGTTTGGATCTGCATTGAAAGATAATCCGGTGAGTGCTATTAAATCCTTGATCGGTCTTATTCTTTTAGTCCTTGTGATGGTTGTTTCTTGGGCTATGGGTAGTGAAGAAACTTTGAGAATGCCGGGATATGATGGAACAGAAAACGTTCCTTTCTGGTTGAAGTTGACTGATATGTTCCTTTATTCAATCTACTTCCTGTTGGGTGCAACTGTCGTTGCTATCATCTTGAGTAGTATCTGGAAGAAATTATCATAATCCAATTGAGCTTGCTCAATTAAATATAGTAATACTATGGCAAAAGGAAAAAGAAAAGTTCCTGATATAAATTCAAGTTCAACGGCTGATATAGCTTTCTTGTTGCTGATCTTCTTCTTGATTACAACTTCTATGGATACAGACCGTGGTTTGGCAAGACGTTTGCCGCCACCGCCTGAAAATACAGAGAAACCGGATGATCAGAAAGTGAAGCAGCGTAACGTTCTGCAGATCTACCTGAACATGTATGACCAGTTGATGGTTAACGGTGAGATCATGAACGTACAGCAGCTGAGAGCGAAGACCAAAGAGTTTATTGCTAATAAATACAATGATGAATCATTGCCTGAGAGAGTATCGAAAGATGTTAACTTCTTTGGGCCGATGATGATCACTGAAAAACATGTAGTCTCTTTGCAGAATGACCGTTCTTCTTCATATCAGGCATATATTGATGTACAAAATGAATTGGTTGCCGCTTATAATGAACTGAGAGATGAATTGTCTCAGGAAAAGTGGGGAAAGAAATACTCAGAGTTGGACGACGAACAACAGAAAGCCGTTCGTGAAGTCTATCCTCAGAAGATTTCTGAAGCTGAACCTAAAAAATATGGAGAAAAGAAGTAATGGGAAAATTTAATAAAACAGGTAAACGTGAAATGCCTGCGTTGAATACTTCTTCTCTACCTGACCTTATCTTTACACTGTTGTTCTTCTTTATGATTGTAACAACAATGCGTGAGGTAACGTTGAAGGTTGAATTTAAGATTCCGCAAGCAACAGAATTAGAAAAGCTTGAGAAGAAATCATTGGTAACATTCGTATATGTAGGAAAACCAATGAGAGAGTTTCGTCAAAAGATGGGTTCTGAGAGCCGTATTCAATTGAATGATGCTTTTGCAGAAGTTTCCGAAATTCAAGATTATATTATTGCGGAAAGATCAAGTATGAAAGAATCTGATCAGGCAATGATGACTGTATCTTTGAAGATTGATAAAGATACGAAGATGGGTATCGTAACTGATATTAAAAACGCGCTTCGTCAAGCTTATGCTTTGAAAATCAACTACTCTTCGCAGTATCGTGAATAAGAGTTGATTTAATATACTAAAAAGAAAAGGATGCTTAATTTTAAGCATCCTTTTCTTTTTAGTATATATTCTTGGGAGTAAAAGAACTTTGGTCAGGCTTTACTCTTTTACATTGTATACTTCTTTGTGAATCTTATTTTTTATCATTTCAAAGTCTTGTTCACATTGTAAATTGCCAAACACCATTAGATACATGGGTAGGAAGTCGTCTCCGGGCTTGTAAGGTGGTTGCTTGTATTCTTTTTCCCAAAGAACAAATCCTTGTCTCTGATAGAAATTGATACGGCGCTTTGCCATCTCTTCCACGGGCATCTCTACTTCCAGCACGATGGGGCGATCCAGTTTTTTGCATAGATAATCCAATGTCTTTTTGCCGTAACCGCCATTTCGAAGAGTGGGATCGATGGCAAAATGTTCTACATAATAAAAGTCGTTGAAATCCCAATATGTAATAAAACCTACCGGAGTCTCGTTGTCAAAGATGATGTTATTATAAAAATTACCTGTACGATCTGTATATTCGCGCAATTCTTTTAACTCACGATATTCTTCCGGAGGGAATGCGGCGATGAGCAGGTTTTCCATAAATTGATAATGCTGTACGTCAGACGTACTGATAGTTTGAAATCTAATCATAAAGGTTTGGGGTTTGATTGGTTATTAAAATGTTATTTGTTGGTATAGAATTCTATGATTCTGCGGATTGCACGCTGGCATACGGGGCAGAATTCCGGATATTCATTGGTTCGCATGCGGCAATCGAATGAAGGGCGGTAAATACCTTTGGCGGAATAACCTCCGCCCTCGTACACTCCTATCGGATATTTGCCGTTTGCTTGTTGTGGAGTCGGCACAGGTGTTGCTGCCGGCAGCATATCTTCCCATTTTGAAGAGAAGTCGGTCCGGGTAGTGATATTGGGTTCCCATGGCTCAACATTGAGAGGATAAGTATCGGTCATGACGTCATCCTCATAGAAATACTCATCGCCCAGACCGGCAAAGCTATGCCCGAATTCATGTACCACTACGGGTTTGAAGGTAGGATGATGAGCTGCAGTCAGTGTGTAGGAGTTATAGATGCCACCACCACCGTATTCTGCTGTATTGGCAATGATAATGATATGCTCGTAAGGAATGCCTGCCAGGGCATTGTGTATGGATTTTACACGGCATGTGGTGAGATAACGGTCCGAGTAAAACGTATCGAAATGAGAACCGAAAGCGGTGTGTTTCCAGTCATTTTTACGGGGAACGCTTACGCCACTGTCTTCTGAAAGGCTGGCAACAGCAATTATGTTGAACTTATGTCTCATAGATTTGAAGGGTTCGTAAAAGAAAAGGCTTTCACATGCTTTTCCGGCGTCTTTGTAGAACAGTTCCATCTCTGTTGCGGTATATCCTTCGGCCATGATAGCTACATCTATGCAGTCTGTTTCGTTTCCGCTTTTTTGTATGTACTGATGCGGGGTGACATGCGAAGTGCCTCTTTCATGGATGAGTATGTCGTCAGGACGTACCGTATGTTTTAAATTTGCTATCACTTTTCGTGATGGAGAGAACAGGATAATTTCTATCTCCGCCGGGCGTTGGGGATAGGGTACCAGAAAAGTATTTTCAAATCCTTTGGCTGTTTTTTGCGCTTCATCTGTGGAAAGCCATTCTTGAAAGAGAGACGAAAAGGATGTTTTATAGATACATTTCCCGGTTTCAAGATCGGTCATTATAATCTGCCCATTGCCTTCTAAGGGAAGTTCTGATAAGTGATGCCGGCGCCCGGCCCATGAGGGTAGGCGCGATAGCTCATCCAGATAGATGGCCTGATGTTTGGCATCTCCTGTGAAAAAATAGTCTATCCGTAAGGTTTTATCCTGAAAAAAATCAGTAAACTCTTGTGCATATGCATTTATTATCCATAAAAAGCAAAGCCCGACAATGGCATATCGTTTCATATTTAGCGTATATTTATGTTTTACAAAGATACATAAACCCTTGCTGACTTATTCTATTTTGGGAAATAAAAGTAATAAATCATAGTATTTATTGCCGAAAAATTATCTAACTTTGCAATAACATTCATGTATTAAAACAAATTGAATTAAAATGGGACATCATCAATTGGATTCTTTAGATGAGCAAATTTTGAAGTTGATAGCGGATAATGCGCGTATTCCTTTTTTGGAAGTGGCGCGTGCGTGTAATGTGTCGGGAGCGGCTATTCATCAGCGCATACAGAAGTTGACTAATCTGGGAATATTGAAGGGTTCGGAATTTGTTATCGACCCTGAGAAGATAGGATACGAAACGTGTGCATATATTGGAATTTACCTGAAGGATCCTGAATCTTTTGATTCTGTAACAAAAGCTTTGGAGGCTATACCCGAGGTGGTAGAATGCCATTTCACTACTGGGAAATATGATATGTTCATAAAGATTTATGCAAAGAACAACCATCATTTATTAAGTGTAATCCATGACAAGTTACAACCGTTGGGATTGGCACGTACCGAAACACTTATCTCTTTCCATGAGGCTATAAAACGGCAGATGCCGATTATTGTGGATACGGATGAGGAATAAGTGAAGAGTTTATAACTCTTTGATATAATCGACGAAAGAATAGGAGCAAAGATGTTTTTCATCGGCAAGATGAACTTCTTTGCTTTTTTTATGCCATATTTGAGGGTCTATCGCAGGAAAGAAAGCATCGGCTTGTGGAGCCTCATTATCTATCTCTGTAAGGCAGAGTTCATCGGCCAGTTCAATGGCTTGGCGGTATACGGTTTCACCACCGATGATGTAGACATGCTCTTTTTCATGGCAGCTTTGTAGGGCGGCTTCCAGAGAAGGGAATACTTCTGCTCCCGGGAAATTAGTTGCCGGATTAGTGGAAAGAACTATATTACGGCGGTTCGGGAGTGCTCCTTTGGGCAGAGATTCAAACGTCTTACGCCCCATAATGATTGTGTTGCCTGTAGTAAGTGCTTTGAAACGTTTGAGATCATTGGGTAACCAGAATAAAAGTTTATTTTGATAGCCGATACCCATGCGGCGATCTACGGCTGCTATGATACTGATTTTGCTCATAATAAAGTTGTTAAGTAGTAAGTAGTAATCAAGTAGTAAGTAGTCAAGTAGTAAGTAGTTAAGTAGTCAAGTAGTTAAGTAGATGATAGTCGAGTAATAGGTAGCAGATGGTTGAAGACCGTGCTGGATGACAATATTATTAAAGTTCTTATTATCATGAAGTCTTTATTTTATCTTCCATGCGTTCGAGTTGGCAAATCAAACTATCACCTACTTACTACTTACTACTTAACTACTTACTACTTGACTACTTACTACTTGATTACTACTTACTACTTAACTACTAATTTACACCGAAACTTTCCCGGCAATATGAGGATGCGGATCGTAGTTTACCAATTCAAAATCTTCATATTTGAAGTCGAATATACTTTTTACGTCCGGATTTATCTTCATCTGCGGCAATGGGCGTGGTTCACGGGTCAATTGTAATTTTACCTGGTCGAGATGATTCAGATAGATATGGGCATCTCCCAATGTATGTACAAAGTCACCGGCTTTCAGGCCGGTTACCTGTGCCATCATTTGCAGCAATAGGGCATATGAGGCGATGTTGAAAGGAACTCCTAAGAAAATGTCCGCACTGCGTTGATATAACTGCAGGCTGAGCCGGCCATCGGCTACATAAAATTGGAAGAAAGCATGGCATGGAGGTAAGTTCATGTTGTCCAGATCGCCTACGTTCCAAGCGCTGACAATAATACGGCGGGAGTCCGGATTGTGCTTGATGGTATCCACCACTTCGCTGATCTGGTCGATAAATCCTCCTTTATAATCGGGCCATGAACGCCATTGGTAACCGTAGATATGACCGAGATCACCGTTTTCGTCCGCCCATTCGTTCCAAATACGAACACCGTTATCTTGCAAGTACTTTACATTTGTATCTCCTTGCAGGAACCATAGTAACTCGTGTATTATTGATTTCAGATGTAGTTTCTTTGTTGTCAGACAAGGAAAGCCCTCTTCGAGGTTGAAGCGCATCTGATGTCCGAATACACTGATTGTACCCGTACCGGTACGATCACTTTTTTCGGTACCTTCGGCGAGTACACGACTGAGTAAATCTAAATACTGTTTCATGATTGCAAAGGTAGGAAAAAAGTAGTTAGAATTTAGTAGCTGGTAGTTAGAATTTGGAATTTAGTAGTTGGTAGCTGGTAGTTAGAATTTAGTAGTTGGTAGCTGGTAGTTGGAATTTAGTGGTTGGTGGCTAATGGGGTGATGGCGGGGAGAGTAGGCGGAAGAATCTGTTCGATTATAAAAATGGAGTGAACAGATTGGCAAACCAGCCGACAAACTTTTTCCATGGTGAACGCTGTTTCCAAACTTCCGGGGTCAGTCTGGTGCAATGCTGCGTGTCAGCTTGGAATACACTATCCAATTGGGCGGTGAATTCTTTGTTAAAAATGAAAGCATTGGTTTCATAATCGTAGCGCAGGCTTCGGCTGTTGAGATTGGCTGTGCCTACCGTGCAGAATGTTTCATCTACCATCATGATTTTAGAGTGGTGGAATCCTCCGTTATACAAATATATATCTGCTCCGCGTTTCATCAGTTTGTGGACTTTGTAGAGTGAAGCATCCGGGGTAAAGGGGATATCGGATTTGGAAGATATCATAATCTCTACTTTGGTTCCTTTTTCGAGGGCATGATTCAATGCCTTGCGTATGGAAGAGGTTGGAACGAAATAGGGGTTGACAATACGTACGTTTTCTTTGGCGGCATATATCGACATTGCGTAGGTGTGGCTCAACATTCGTGGATCTTTCTTAGGAGTACGGTCTACAATGGCTACGGTAATGCCGTCCGTACTGTCTGCCGGTGCGGGTCGCTCGGGGAAATATACTTCTCCTGTGATATTCTGCTTTGTCGTTTTATTCCATATCGTGAGGAAGATTTCTTGTAGGATATCTACTGCCGGACCTTCGATACGGATGTGCATATCACGCCATGTACCGATTTTGGGAAGTCCGTTGATGTAATAATCAGCAATGTTCATGCCACCGGTGTATCCTATCCGGCCGTCGATAACGACAATTTTCCGGTGATCCCGGTGGGCAGCGTGATTGATATAGGGGAACTTGAAAGGATCGAATTTTACAATTTCGATACCTCGTTCACGGATAGCCTTGAGATGGCGTTTCTTTAATGGTTTATTGTTGGACCAATTTCCGAAAGCATCGAACAATGCCCGGACTTCTACGCCTTCTTTTACTTTTTCGGCAAGCAGATCGAAGAGTGCATTGGCGATCGAGTCATTTCGAAAGTTGAAATATTCCAGATGAATGTGGTGTTTGGCACCGCGTATGGCTTCAAAAAGGTCATTGAATTTTTCACGCCCGCTGGTAAGCAGTTTTACTTTGTTGCCGTAAGTGATGGGAATGCCCGATTCCTGAAGGAAGTGGATCACCATTTGTTCGCTGGATAGTTCGGCAGTATCCTGTCGCTGTACCCATAAACTATCTGTTTCACCTGCCCTTGCGTTGCCTATTGTGAAAAGTAATAATATGAAGAATATATGTAGTTTCAAAGCGCTTTGTCTTTATTTAGTTCACCTAAGAAACAAAGATACAACATCTCTGTTCGGAGCTACTTTTTGTCAAGGGTATATTTACTATAATTTAACATGCGAGCCCTCCTGTGATAGCATTTGATGTAAAGTCTTTGGTGATTAAGAGATATTTTCTTATCTCCTGATGAAAAGTAGGTTGAAACGGTAGGCTATCAATGACAAGCACCCTGCTTATGAGTGACACGCACTATGCATAGGGACGATATGCACCGTGTATACGAGCGGTATCTACCTGTTTCCTTACCTTTATGGAGGGGGAGGTAAACAGTTCCCGTCGTTGGAAACAAAAAAAGAGAGAAGCCAAACTTCTCTCTTTTCCCTCATAATAATTTGAATATATGATTGTATTACGTTGACAAATATACTATAATTTATATCGAAAAACAAGCGTTTGATGCTTTTATATTCTTATGCCGGTAAATTCTATATCTCCTTATGCCATTGACCATGCTTTGCGGATACCCAGAAACATGAGTACCATTACAACGATAATCAGTGACTTGGGGTCGATGCCCGATGTTGCCCCGTTTTGTACCAAAGCGACGAATATATCACGTGCCGTGGTAACGATTGCCTGTAAACCGTCGAAGACCAGAAATAGTATTATAGCTACGAGCATGATGAACAAGCTCCATACCTTGATCAGTAAACTTGTGCGGCAAGGCAACCGGTTCATTACACGGCGGCTAAATCCGTTATCCGGTATCTCCTGCTTTTGTTCAGCGAAGAATGCCCGTATCAATTTATCATCTGTTTCCATCATAACCGTTTTGTTTTAAATACATTGCTAATTTTTCTTTTCCACGTGACAGGTGACTTTTGACGGTCCCTGCCGGTATTCCCACAATTCCTGCTATTTTATCTATGCTTACATCTTCCATGTAGAATAGCGTAATGCAGGTTCGCTCCACTTCTTTTAGCTTTTTGAGTGATTGATAGATGTCCATGCGTTGTCCTATATTGTCTTGTTCAACGCTGTTGGCGGCATCTACTTCTCTGGAATCCAATTCGGTTGTTTCCTTTCGGCTGCGAATATAATCATAAAATACATTATAAGCAATACGATAAAGCCATGTTGAGAAATTTGAAAGATTTTTAAAGGTTGCGATGTTCGTATAGGCTTTGATGAATGTATCTTGTGCCAAGTCGTCACTCAATTCGCTGTCGCCGCAAGTCAGGTTGAGGAAGAAACGCCGGATGGGCGATTGATACTTCTGCACCAACTGGTCGAAGGCCCTGGTGTTTTTGAACACCACGACCTGTGCGACTAACGATATATCGTTGAGTTGTTTCATTTCTGTTCGTCAGTGGGGCGTTGGTTACGGGCGACAAGCCATTGGCCAAGACCGGTAAACAGGATGAGTAGTCCGATACACCCCATGGCAAAACTGTCTGTAATGGCCCATAGGAAAATGAACAGCCCGGCACCGAGACACATGTTTTTGATTCCTTTGGCGGTGGTATCCGTATTCAGACTTTCTTTGAGAATGCCTTCCGGAATGGGCTGTCCGGCTGCAATGGCTTTTTCTACCAGTTTGTAGCGTTCGCGACGGCTTTTATAACGAAAGTAGAATGCAATGAAAATCACGAAGATCGGGAAGCCGAATGTGAGCAGCAGGACGAAGAATGCAAGCGCGATGCCTGCGCTGGCTGCACTACCGAGATCTTTGAGTAGTGAAAAGTCTTCTTTCGAGATAATGGAAGAATCGTCATAGGAGTCATCGTATGAATCGGTCGATTCACTTTCAACGGTAATTCCGTCTTCGGTCGTGTCGGTATATTCGGGAGTATAAACCGAGTCATCTTCAGTTTCCGTCTTACTGATCGTAATTTTTACATTTTCGGCACTGTCTTTGTAGATGGTACTCTTTTTCTGCGCAAGTGAGAGGGAGCAGAAAGCTGCTATCATCATCAGGGTGGTTAAAATTCTTTTCATATCTTGTAGTTTTTTTGTTTCTTTGATTGTTAGACGTAGTTAGTCTTACGGAAAGTTGCAAAGAGACGAAATATTTTTGATATTTGCAGGAATAAACAAAATAAAAGCAATGGAATTGCAAATAATTCAGAGCAAGATTTATGAGATACGGGGGCAGAAGGTAACAGAAGAAGAGTTTGAAATCTTGATGTCGCAATTTGCGATATCAAGTTGGGGTGGTGTACGTAAGTTGCCGTTTGCTTTTACGGAACAGGGGTTGGCCATGCTTTCCGGCATCTTGAATAGCGATGTGGCTATCGAGGTAAATATTTCGATTATGCGTGCTTTTGTGGCTGTTCGCCGGTTAATGGCTAATCCTCCGGTGAATGATTTGGCAAAGCTTCAATTGGAGATTCAGGAACTGAAAGCATATATCGAAGAAGTTTTTGCCGATTATAATGATATTAATGATGACACGCGAATGCAGATTGAATTGATAAATCAGACGATTGCCGAGCTACAGGCAAAGGATAAAGATGAGACTAAACATCGTAATCCGATTGGCTTCAATACCTATAAAAAATAGATATAATGAATTTACCAGCTCCTTTTACCGAATATACCCGTGCCTTGTTGGGCAACGAAGAATACGAAAAGTTATCTGCCGCTTTGGACCAGGCTCCCCCTGTCAGCATCCGGCTGAATCCATCGTTCCTCACCGATGCCAATTCCCTCAATTCTCCCGTCTCCCCTGTGCCTTGGTGTCCGGAGGGGCATTATCTCGGCCAGCGTCTGACGTTTACGTTCGACCCTCTTTTCCATGCCGGTTGCTATTATGTGCAGGAAGCTTCGTCGATGTTCGTTGGGCAAGCGTTGAAGCAGTATGTTTCCGAAGAACCGGTGGTGATGCTCGATCTTTGTGCCGCTCCCGGTGGAAAATCGACTCATGCCTGTAGCCTTTTGCCCGAGGGTAGCCTGCTGGTAGCCAATGAAGTGATTCGTAACCGTTCGCAGATACTTGCCGAGAATCTTACCAAATGGGGCTATCCCGGTGTGGTGGTAACCAATAATGATCCGTCCGATTTCTCTCGTTTGGGTGCTTTTTTTGATGTAATCTTGACCGATGTACCTTGTTCCGGTGAAGGGATGTTTCGTAAAGACCCCGGTGCTGTCGAAGAGTGGAGCCCGGAAAATGTGGAGATCTGTTGGCAGAGGCAGCGACGTATCATTGCCGATATCTGGCCTTGCTTGAAGCCCGGTGGCATCCTTGTTTATAGCACTTGCACGTATAATACGAAAGAAGACGAGGAGAATGTTCAATGGATTCTTGATGAATTCGGAGCAGAGGTGCTTCCGGTGAATGTTCCGGAAGGGTGGGGGATTACCGGCAATCTGCTTGCGGCAGCCGACTTCCCTGTTTACCGCTTCTTGCCTCACAAGACGATAGGAGAGGGCTTTTTTCTGGCCGTGCTCCGTAAACCGGAAGCAGAAAGGCAGGGCGGAATAGTTACTTCTATCAATCGGGAAGTTACAGTTTGTGGTGCGATGAACGAAAAACTTTCCCGTAAGAAAACGGCCGCCGCCCGCAATAATAGTAAACCGTCTTCTGCCCCGATGGGTAAAGAGCAGATAGCCGTGGCAAAAAGCTGGCTTCTTTCTCCCGAAGATTTTGAGGTGTCTGTCAATGGAAGCTTTATCACTGCTTTTCCAAAGGAATACACGGGTGAATGTTCTGTTCTTCAGCGATATCTCCGTATTGTTCAGGCAGGGGTCGTGCTTGGTGAGGTAAAAGGGAAAGATTTGATTCCGAATCATGCATTGGCTATGAGTCCTTCGCTTTTGCGTACGGAGGCTTTTGCTTCCGAAGAGATCGGTTACGAGCAAGCCATCGCCTATCTACGGAAAGAGGCTATTACCTTGCCGGCAACAGCCCCTCGCGGTTATGTTCTGCTTACTTATCGGAAAGTTCCTTTGGGTTTTGTAAAGAATATCGGCAATCGTGCCAATAATCTCTATCCGCAGGAGTGGCGTATTCGCAGTGGATATTTGCCCGATGAGATACGCATTTTGTGATGACGATTCGGGTATCGGAACCGTTCGGCTTCTTCTTGGTTAAGGCAATATCCCTTCCGGAATTTCCTGTTCGGTGAACGAAAAGCTCAACTGCTTTCCTGTCCCTTCTTCTTCCAGAATGTAAGAAGGGGGAGGTTCGGGTGATGTCCGTGTGTCCCCTATCGGAGGAGTATCCCAGTTCAGATTCAGGTTCTTATCCAACCGATGAAGTATATACGGATTGCCATGAAGGATAAATTTTTGTGAATCGGTCGAAGTTCCCACATACTCCATGCCCTCCGTAAAGGTGAGTGTCATATGGGCTTGGTTGCCATCACCCGGTTCGAGTGTATAAGTCCCTTTGGCTACCAGCACCAGCCCGGATGAAAAAGCGGTTGGAATTGTCCGATTGAAGAAATAGACATCCCGTGCCCGATTATTGATGAGAAATATATCCGAAATGCCGGGTAGTATCTCTGCGGTTCCATCCTCCAACAGTGAAGATCCGCGCCTGCGAAATAGTTGCATTGCTTCGTAATTGTCGACTACTTTAATTTTCAGAAGACAACTTTCCAACGTTGCGGCGTCTGTAACTTTCAAGGTCGTTTTTCCCGTAAGGATACCCCGTACGTAGATGGCGCTACCGCCCGGTGTCGACCATCCATGCTCCACTTGGGCACTGATAAGGCGCTGATCTTCTACTTCCAGTGAGTAGTCACCGTTTCCGCTTTCCAACCCCAGATAACGTATACCGCCCATAGGAACTTCGTACGTATCGTTGTAAAAACGTAGCGGGTTGTCATTGTCGTCCTTATTGCATGCACTCAGCAGAATAAGGATGCAGCATAAAGCTGCTGAACAGAAATGTTTAGGTTTCATAATCAGTATTTTATGTTTGCTGCAAATATAATGTATTCTTCTGTCTTTGTCAACAAAAAGCAACAAACAATGTTGGATAGAAATGCAAAGATTTATAATTGATTCTTATATATCTTCGCCATTGCTTTCTGATACTGGTTTTCCAGTTGCAGATAGTTCTGTTTGCTTTGATACACAACGGATACTTCCACAAAATACTCTATCATACTGATTTGCCCGCCTGTCAATGCCTGTTTCAGCATGTCGAGATCTTGCTGTGCCTGAAACGTTTTTTCATATTCGTCCATGGAGGAACGGAGGGTTTGCGCTTCACGGTAAAGTTGCGCCACTTGCGATTCCGCCTGCAACATAGCGCTTTCTTTCAGGAAATCGGTATTCATGGATTGTGCCTTTGCAATCTTAACTTTGCTTTTATTCTCGAAGATAGGGAAAGAAAAGCCTACCACCAACCCATTGAACGGTGTTCCCGATTCCGTGTTCCGGCGGTATCCCAATTCCAGTTTGGGCAACCAGCCTTGTTTGTTGACACCGATCTGTTGCCGGGCGGCGGCACTTTCGCTGGCAAGTGCCTGCAAGGTCGGATCGGCGGCCAGCACTTCCGTTTTCAACATCTGATAATCCGATGGAAAGATAACGGACGGATAGCTGTTTTCTTCAAAGACAACAGGAATGTTCCCGTTCAATGTGTTCAGTTCCTGTAGCTTATTCCGTAAGGCGGTTTCGTTCAGTGAAGCTTCCGTCTTCACGTTCAGTAATTCCAGATTGATCTTATTTGTTTCAATCACATTGGCATCACCGGTTTGCAGACGTTTTTTGTACATGGCCGCAAGCTCTTCGGCATTACGCAGCCGTTCCTGCAATATTTGCTGTTGTTGGCGAAGCATAATAATATCCAGACAAACCTCTTTGGCTTGCAACAGGATGCTCTGGCGAAAAACGCTTGCTTGTCCGTCAAAAGAGTTCGTTTTCAAACGATTCAATTTTGCCCGGCTGGCATAGAGACTGGGAAAGTCGAAACTCTGCGAAACAACGAGTTCACCGATTGTTTCACTCTTGTCCTTTGATCCCCACAGGTGTGCGTAGGAGAGGGTAGGATCCGCCAGATTGTTATCGGTTTTGGCTTCCAGTTTCTGCGAAGAGATGAGCCGGGCATTTGCCTGTAGCTCTTTATTGTTGGCCTCGATGTTCCGCAGTACCTGATCTATGCTGTTTTGTGCCTGCATTCCTGCAAAGGTGAGGAGTGCGGCAGTAAATAAAGTTATTCGTTTCATTTTATTCATTGTTTAGAAGCCTCTCCCCAACCCTCTCCGTGGGAGAGGGAGTTAAGTTAGTTTTGTAACCAACTAATAAACAAGAGTATTTCCCTGCTCCCTCTCCTGCGGAGAGGGTTGGGGAGAGGCTTTTTATTATTTTTTTCTCATCATCAGATAAACAATAGGGATGATAAATCCGTTCAGGAAAGTCGATGTTAAAAGACCTCCGAGGATTACTTTTGCCATCGGGCTTTGTATTTCGTTACCCGGCAGGTCGCCGCTCAGTGCCAATGGTATCAATGCCAATGCACTGGAAAGTGCCGTCATCAGAATCGGATTCAGACGGTCGAGTGAACCATGAATAACGCTGTCATATACTCCCATTCCCTCTTCCTGTTGCAGATGGTTGTAATGGCTGATGAGTAACATACCGTTACGGGTGGCAATGCCGAAAAGTGAAATAAATCCGATGATGGCCGGTATGCTGACTTCGCCTGTCGTGATAAGCAGGGCGAATACACCGCCGATCAAAGCCAAAGGCAGGTTGATAAGAATTACGGCAGACTCTTTCACATTTCGGAATTCATGATACAACAGCAGGAAGATGACAACGATGCTCATAAAAGAAGTCAGTGCCAATGTGCGGCTTGCGGCCTGTTCGCTTTCAAACTGCCCGCCATATTCGATATGATATCCTTCGGGAAGTTGCACCGAACTGTCTATCTTGTTTTGTATATCGTTTACCACGCTGCGCAGGTCACGATCTGCTACGTTGGCAGAGATCACAATTTTACGTTTTACATTTTCCCGGTTGATCGTATTCGGCCCCATTGCCGACACCACATCGGCTACGTAGCTTAGGGGAACTTTCTTGCCATCCGATGTATCCACCATCAGATTGCGTATCTTTTCCGCTTCGTCGCGGAAGTTATTTTTCACTTTGATGATCAGGTCGAATGCTTTCCCTTTCTCGTAGACTTGTGAAATCACCTCTCCGGCCAATGCCACATTGATATATTCCGAAAATTCGGGCAACGTGATGCCGTATTTGGCAAGCATTTCGCGTTTCGGAGTGATTTTCAGCTGCGGGCGTTCTATCTGTTGCTCCACATTCAGATCGGCAATTCCCGGAATGCCTTCGATGGCGCTTTTAATTTCATTACCTAAAGAAAACATTTTATTCAGATCATCACCGAACAGCTTGATAGCGATGTTAGCTTTTGTTCCGGATAGCATGGCATCGATGCGGTGGCTGATGGGCTGGCCGATTTCGATATTGGCTCCGGTGATGGTACCGAGCTTTTCGCGCACATCGGCCACAAGTTCGCTGCGCGAGCGGTCTTTCAGTTCGAATGGTGCTTCGATCTCCGAAGTATTCACTCCTAAGGCATGTTCGTCGAGCTCGGCGCGTCCTGTTTTCCGGGCCACGGTTTGTATCTCGGGAATACTTAGCAGGAGCATTTCTGCACGGTGCCCCATCTTGTCGCTCTCTTCCAGAGAGATACCCGGAAGTGAGGAGATGTTGATGGTGAACGAACCCTCGTTGAACGGTGGCAGGAAGGAGCGTCCCAATGTAAAGAAGCATCCTAAAGCAATGATGAACAGCGCAATGGTGCTACCCAACGTAATCCGCTTATGATTCAACACCCATACTAATGCCTTCTCATAGACTCCTTTCAGCCAACGTGCAACAAATGCTTCTTTGGGGAGCTTGTCGCTTTTGTTCCGTCCCAACAGATAAGAGCAGAGTACCGGTGTCAGTGTTAATGCCACTACCGTAGAAGCGAATAGTGCCACGATGAAAGCGATACCCAACGGTACCAGCATACGTCCTTCCATACCTGTAAGGAAGAATAGCGGCACGAAACTGACCACGATGATCAGCGTGGAATTCAAGATAGGCATACGCACCTCTTTCGAAGCGTTGAAAACGACATCGAGTACCGATAATTGTTCTTCTTTCGGTTTCATCCGGTTCTCCCGCAACCGTTTGTACACGTTTTCCACGTCTACGATCGCATCGTCCACCAGCGAGCCGATGGCGATTGCCATACCTCCTAAACTCATGGTGTTGATAGTCATCCCCATGTAATGCAGGGTAAGAATGGAGACGATGAGCGAGATGGGGAGTGTTACCAGTGAAATGACGGTAGTACGCACATTGGCCAGAAACAGGAAGAGAACGATAACAACGAAAATACCGCCTTCGAACAGCGACTTTTTCACATTACCGATAGAGCTTTCAATGAAACGACTTTGGCGGAAAATATCCGTAGACACCTTTACATCTGCCGGCAGATTCTTCTGCAAATCTTTTAAGGAAGCTTCTAACTTGTCGGTCAGTTCCAGCGTACTGGTAGCCGGTTGCTTGGTAACGGTCAGTAATACGGCCGGTTTTCCTCGTTCCGAGGCGGTACCTAACTTCGGAGCTTTGGGACCGATAGCTACATCGGCAATATCTTCGAGTAACACAGGCACACCATTGATACTTTTTACTACGGCTTTTCCCAATTGGTCTGCTTTATCCGTAGAGAGTACGCCGCGTACGATGTATTCGTTGCCGTATTCATAAAGCACGCCACCGTTGGCGTTGAGGTTCATATCTCGTGTGGCCGACATAGCTTCCCCCATCGACACACCGTAATGGCGCATCCGTTCCGGATCGAGTTGTATCTGATATTCTTTTAGTTCGCCACCGAGTACGGCTACCTGTGCTACTCCTCCTGTGGACAGCAGACGCGGACGGATGGTCCAGTCGGCAATTGTACGCAGGTCGAGCATGGAGGTAGAATCGGCTGTAAGGCCTATGATCAGCATCTCTCCCAAAATGGAAGATTGCGGGCCGAGTGTCGGCTTGCCGACGTTAGCGGGCAGAGATTCGTTGACTACTGCCAGTTTCTCACTGACAATCTGCCGGGCCAGATAAATATCCGTTCCCCAGTCGAATTCTACCCAAACCACAGAGAACCCATTGGTAGAGGAGGAGCGTACGCGTCGTACTCCCGTTGCACCGTTCACGGATGTTTCTACCGGAAAAGTGACGAGTTGTTCCACTTCCTCAGCCGCCATACCGTTGGCTTCGGTCATGATTACTACCGTCGGTGCGTTGAGATCGGGAAATACGTCCACTTCTGTATGTACGGCGGTATATGTACCGCCTATCAGTAACAGCACCGATGCCACGAGCACCAGGATACGGTTCTGAAGAGAGAAATGTATAATCTTGTTTAACATGAACTTATTTGCTATTTTGACGATTTTCTATTTATTATTTGCCATGCATCGCAGAATCTACTATTTGACAATCCACCATCTCCTATTGCCGGCTGTTCTTATTGCGCAGCCAGATTGTAAACCGTAAATCGTCGATTCGTAAATCTCCTTAGTGTTCATGGCTATGTGCCGGTATCGCATTGCTTGCCGAAGCCAGTTTGACTTGGTAAGCCCCGTCGGTTACTACCGCATCACCGGCTTTTACACCTGTAAGTATCTGTACGCTTTTACCGTTGTCGGCTCCTAAGGTGACTTCCTGTTTTTTGTATCCCTCTTCATCCAATTGAAGGTATACGAAGAATAAGCCCTGTTCCTCTGTCAGTGCGGTACGTGGAAGTGAAATAACGTTCTCCATCCGTGTGGACAGCAGATAGGCCTCTACAAACGAGCCGGGGATAATATCTCCTTTATTGTCAAATTCAAAAGTTACCGGAACATAAAATGAATTGTCTCCGGCAGATTTTCCGAACGAAAGCAATCTTCCGTTGAGGTCTTTCAGTTCATATACTTTATTATCGTAGGGTGTTTTGAAGTTAGCCGACCCTATGGTGCGCAGATATGGATAATATTTTTCTGAAACCTCTGCCCGCAGGAAGAGACGGCGGTTTTGTGTAACGCTTACCAATGGTTGTCCGATTGTTACATAATCTCCTTCTTTTACCAGGATATTTTTTACATATCCGCTGATAGGAGAAGAAATAGCTTGTCCGCCTTTGGTATCTCCTTTGGCAAGTGCTTCGTAACTGATACGGGCATTCTCGTAATTCTGTTCGGCCTGTGAAAATTCTTTATCGGATACAATCTGGTTTTTAACCAGAGCTTTCATACGTTCGTATTCCTTTTTTGAAATTTCGTAGGCAACGCGGGCGCGCTGTACCGGATCACCGTCAGCTATATTGCTGGAAGAGATAGTGAGCAATGTAGCACCTTTGTTCGTGCTCATTCCTTCGGTTACTTTCCCATGAAAGCTGATCACACCCGCCACAGTGGCTACGGCTACGCTTTCATCTCCCTGTGCGGCAAGTATTTGTCCACTGGTTTTTATCACTTGTTCAAAAGTTCCCGGTTCAATCACACTGACTTTTACACCGGCTGCATCCGCTTTTGCTTTGGGCAGGATGATTTCGTCGCTATGTCCGGAACTTGCCTCTTCACCATGGTCATGGTCTTGGCATTCTTCTTTTGTGTTGTGGATTTCCTGTTCGTGATCGTGTCCTTCGTGTTCGTGGTCATGGGCTTCTGTACCATGATTATGGCCTTCATGGTTATGACCCGCTTTGTTGTTGCAGGAGCCTAAGATAAACAATCCCAGTACTCCCATAAAGATAAGTTTCTTCATGATGATATAAATACATTCTTAATGATTTTCTTTTGTAAATTCGTCACAATTCACCCTGCAAAAGTAGAGACTTGCAGGTGCAACTGATTTGCAAACAACGTAATAACTACATTGTCTAATCAGGCGAATACATACGGAGGGGCGCGAAGCGCAAAGGCACGGGTAATATTCGTGCCGTGTAGAGACTCTCGGTAGACATACTCATTGGTGAGTTGCCTTTCCTGAGGCCGGAGTAGGTTTTCAATGATGAAATCGGTGAAAAGAATGGCAATAAATACATGCTGCGGGCCTAAGTCGGTTTGTACATTAGGTACGGGGGATGAAAAGCGTGCCAAGCATTCATTGCTGCAACAAGAGTCATTCTCGTGATGATGATTGTGTGCAGGACACTGGGCTTCGGGCGTAACATCATGTTTCATGCAAATCATGCCATCGGCATGATGATGATGGGGAATAACAGGTACTGCCAGCATAATCATGCTGATAACGAGTAAAAAATAGAGTATGTACCTTTTATTCTTCAATTGTAATTCTTTATTGCGGGGCAAATATACGGCTTACTTGGCCTATTAACAAATCGTAGTACTTAAAATATTGAAAAACAGCTCCCGGTATTGTTCCCCGGAGCTGGAAATCTTCCTCTTCGGGGTTGGGAATGTTACTCTCCGAAGCCGGGAATGTTGTTCTCCGAAGCCGGGAGGAGCGTTTATCGGTACCGTAGACAAAAGGACTCCGACACCGATTGTTGTCTAAATCTATTTTATTGTATCAGTTGTGTATAGATCCTATATTTCCAGTTCCTGTAACGAGTCCATTTTCTTTTTCTCCAGGAATTCGTAGATGCCGCACAAATGTTCTTTCACCTTCTTGTTTCCGAATTCGTAAACTTTGGTAACCAGGCCGTCCAAGAAGTCACGGTCGTGGGATACCACAATCAATGTGCCGTCGAAATCGATCAGGGCCTGTTTCAGAATATCTTTTGTTTTAAGGTCGAGGTGATTGGTAGGCTCATCCAGAATAAGGAGGTTTACCGGTTCAAGCAGCAGCTTGATCATTGCCAGACGGGTACGTTCCCCTCCCGATAATACTTTTACTTTCTTCATCGATTCTTCCGGTCCGCCAAACATGAAAGCTCCCAATAAGTCGCGTATCTTGTTACGTATTTCCCCTTTTGCCACATCGTCGATTGTTTGAAAAACCGTCAGGTTTTCATCTAACAGAGATGCTTGGTTTTGAGCGAAATAGCCGATCTGTACATTATGTCCTAAGGTTAATGTACCTTCATGGTCTATCTCGTTCATGATGCATTTCACCAAAGTAGATTTACCTTCGCCGTTTTTACCGACAAAAGCTACTTTGTCTCCCCGTTCGATGGTGAGGGAAGCATTTTTGAATACTACTTTGTCACCATAGGTTTTGCCTACATTATCCATAATGACCGGATAATTACCCGATCGGGGAGAAGGTGGGAATTTCAACCGCAATGCGGAGGTATCTTCTTCGTCTACCTCCAACAGTACCAGTTTCTCCAGCATTTTCACACGGCTTTGTACTTGTAGCGTTTTGGAGTAGGTACCTTTGAAACGTTCAATAAACTCTTTGGTCTCTGCAATGAATTTCTGTTGTTCGTCATATGCTTTCTGCTGCTGTATGCGGCGCTCCTGGCGCAGTTGCAGGTATTGTGAGTAATTCACTTTATAGTCATAGATACGCCCCATAGTCACCTCGATGGTACGGGTGGTGATATTATCAACAAATTTACGGTCGTGACTGATAACGATTACCGCTTTACCGTTATTGATAAGAAAATCTTCCAACCATTGGATAGATTCTATGTCCAAGTGGTTGGTTGGCTCGTCCAGCAACAAGACATCCGGTTTTTGTAGCAATAGTTTGGCTAATTCGATACGCATACGCCAGCCACCACTGAAATCACTGGTTTGGCGATTGAAGTCTTCGCGCATAAAGCCAAGTCCTAACAAGGCTTTTTCCACGTCTTCTTCATAGTTGGTCGAATCGATCGAATAAAATTTCTCGCTTAGTGACGAGACTTTTTCGATAAGTTCCATATAACTGTCGCTTTCATAGTCTGTGCGGGTTTCCAACTCTTTGTTCAGCCGTTCTATCTCGGCCTCCATTTCATGCAGATGGGCAAATGCCTGAGCTGTCTCTTCAAATACGGTGCGTCCGTCTTCTGTCATCAGGTGTTGAGGGAGATAGGCAATAACGCACTCTTTGGGTGCGGCTATTTTTCCACGGGTAGGTTGACGGACTCCCGCCAATATTTTAAGTAATGTACTTTTACCCGCTCCGTTTTTCCCCATCAGGGCGATGCGATCTTTTTCGTTAATTACAAAAGAAATATCACTAAATAAGGTGGTTCCGCCGAATTCTACGGCAAGTCCGTCTACTGAAATCATATATGTTCGTTAAAATGAGGTGCAAAGATAATCATTTATATTATTTTTTTTCATAACTTGCGCGCTGAAAGGTTTAGATATGCACGTAAACGCGCGAATATAACAATCATTATAATGGAAAACGAATCAACAACTGAATTTCGTCCGCTCATTCTTGTTGCGGAAGATGATGACAGTAATTTCAAATTGATTAAGGCTATCATAGGAAAGAAATGTGATATCTTATGGGCCAAGAACGGAGAAGAAATAGTGAATCTTTTTCGTGAGAACCGTGATAGGGCGGCAGCCATCCTTATGGATATTAAAATGCCGGTTATGACGGGATTGGATGCAACAGTGATTATCCGTAAAGAGAATCAGAATATACCTATTATCATGCAGACTGCTTATGCTTTTAGCACAGATAAGGAGAATGCAATGAAGTGCGGGGCGACAGAGGTGTTGGTTAAACCGATCACTCTGAGCATTTTGAGGAATTGCCTTACTAATTATTTTCCACAATTGAAGTGGTAAAGTTGTGATAGGAAAATGACAATGGGCTAAGACAGGTCACAAACTATTATAAACTTACGAGCTGCCAAAGTATTACTTTAAGATACTTTGGCAGCTCGTAAGTTTTTTATTTATACAGATTGATTACTGTTATACATCTGTTTCCAACTGAAACTTACGACTTACTTTCATCAGATTGATAGTATAGGTTACAACGTTTTGTGCTTCCTGCACCATTGTGAGATATACCATGCTCACTCTTACACTGCCTGTCTGGCTCTGAATACGTTGCAGTTCTTCGCGTTTCAAATGTGAAAGTTGGGCATTGAGGTCGTTTGCACGGCGTATATCCTCTTCAAAGTGAGTATAATCGTTGTTTTCCAGTTTTTTCCGGCATTGTTGTATTAAATAAGTTATATCTTCGGCTACATCTCCGAATTCTCCTTTTTGGATGGCATCCAACGGATTGAAATTATTGTCGATATGCTCCAAACAGGGTTCGCACAGACGGGCTATGCTATATACCAGTTCACTGGCGAAGTCATTTCCCTGATAGTAGTAGAGTCCTTTTTCGAGTACGGTATTGTTATCCAGTTTACACATTGCTACGGTTCCCGTCCGTTTCATCTGCTTGATCAGTTGCTTTTCGAATTTGGTAGAACCCATAGCGCGGCGTAATCCACGTAGATTTTCGTGTAGGAAAGAGGTTACGGTCAGTTCGAAATTATTTTCAGCGTATTCCAAAACTTTGCTTAACTCTTCGCGGGTATGTTGCCGCATTAACTGCAATGCTTCATCGCTGTTTGCACTCTTCATTAATTGCTTCAACGTCTCACTACCTTTTTCTTTCTCTTTTTTCTTCTTGTAAATGATTTGACTACGGATAAGTGAGAATGCCGCCAATCCGATGAGAACGACAATCGCTATTGTACCACCGAAATGAATAATCATTGCGACAAAGAAACATATAGTGAAAGCTGCTCCGGCGGTAAGAAACCAACCGCCAATGACACTTAATACACCAGTGATGCGATAAACAGCGGAATCACGTCCCCAAGCACGATCGGATAGGGAGGTACCCATTGCCACCATAAAGGTAACGTATGTGGTAGAGAGTGGCAGTTTTAATGAAGTTCCCAATGCGATAAGCAATCCGGCTAAAACCAAATTGACCGATGCCCGTACAAGGTCGAAAGCAGCGCCATCGGCTATGATTGCTTCATCTTTGCGGAAGCGGGTATTGATCCATTTCTTTGCGTTTTCCGGAACAATTCCGGTTACACCGTTTGCTATATTCATACTAATACGTACCAGCGTGCGTGCGATTGGCGTACTTCCGAAACTCTCTTCACCTTCGTCCTGACGGGAAAGGTCGACTGAGGTTTTAATTACATTGTGGGCCTTTTTCGAAGTACAAAGTGCGTACACCATGATAATGCCGGCTCCTATCAGAAAATACCAGGGAGTTTTGGCCGGGCCAAGCAATGAAGTCATGAGGAAACCGTCCGGACCGGCTGTAGTGCCATTAGTTGTGTAATCGATGAAAGAGGAATATCCGGCGAGGGGAACACCAATGAAATTGACAAGGTCATTTCCGGCAAAAGCCAGTGCTAAAGCAAAGGTTCCTAATAGTACGATTACTTTGAACACATTTACTTTCAGCCAGTGGAGTATTTGCATTAATAAAGTGAAGAACACGAAAAAGCATCCTATCAGCATCATCGTATTGTCTTGTATCCATTGCTTGTTTTCGGATGTCATGAATGAACTGTCTTTCAGTCCTTTAATGAGCATGAAGTAAATAATGGCCGTAGCAGCGATGCCGCCGAACAGTCCGATGCTATACTTCATCTTTTTCTTATAATTAAAGGTAAATACAATACGTGCAATCCATTGCACCAGCATACCGAAGAAGAAGGCTATGGCAACGGAGACAAAGATGGCCATGATAACAGAAAGCGCTTTGTCTGTGTTGATAAGGTCACCTAATCCCAATGTGTCACTGTGGTGTACCTTGATAAGTGCTAAGGCAAATGTTCCTCCCAATAATTCGAACACCATTGAAACGGTGGTAGAGGTAGGCATACCCATTGAGTTAAAAACATCGAGCAGTACAACGTCCGTCAGCATTACGGCAAGCAATATACACATGATTTCGGCAAAGTAGAAATGCTCCGGTTGGTAAATACCGTGCCGTGCGATGTCCATCATGCCATTGGATAGCGAAGCGCCGATGAACACACCGATACCGGCGATAAATAGTACTGTCTTGAAAGAAGCCGCTTTCGCTCCGATAGCGGAATTTAAAAAGTTAACGGCATCGTTACTTACTCCGACCATGAGGTCGAATATTGCGAGCACAAATAAGAAGATAACGATACAAAGGTAAATTGTCTCCATAAAAATGTATTCTGTTTCTGGCTGCAAAGGACGGTTTTTCGTATTGCAGTGAAATGTCATACATGTTACAAAGATATTTCATTTTTCTTCTTTAAGTAGTTATAGAAAGTATATTGTGCACGGATTCCTTCCCCTCTTGTTTTCCCTTTGAATACGTTCTGAAGCCGGTCATCTACAAAACAGGCTTTTCGGTTGTCGGAAAGTTGTATGTTGAGCATATCGATCATTTCTTCGCGTAGGTCCGGGTCTAATATGGGCACGACCGCTTCGATCCTCCGGTAGAGGTTGCGGCGCATCCAGTCCGGTGAACCGGAATACACCTTCGGGTTACCGCCATTACCGAAATACCATACACGGGCGTGTTCTAAGAATGTATCTACAATACGGGTGACACGGATATTACGACTGTATGTCTGTCCCGGAATCAGGCAACAGATACCTCTGACAATCAGATCTATTTGCACTCCCCGTTGAGAAGCTTCATACAAGCGGTCTATCATGGAAGGATCTTGCAAACCATTCATTTTTAGTATGATCCTTCCTCCTTTTCCTTTTTCTGCCAGTTCTATTTCATGGTCGATAAGACGATTTAGTTCGGGTATCAGGTTGAAACGGGCAACGAGCAGAGTACTGAATTTTGAGTTCTCTTTTCCTTGCAATGTTTGAAAAAGGGTATGCAGGTCTTTGGTTATTTTGGGGTTACAGGTAAACAGGCCACAGTCTGCATAAAGGGTAGCCGTCTTTTCGTTGAAATTACCGGTACCGATATAGGCATAGTCACAAATTTTGTTATCTTCATTTATACTTTTTCTACGGACGAGTGCTACTTTGGCATGTACTTTTAATCCCGGTAGGCTGTAGATAATTTTAATTCCGGCAGATTTCATCATCTCTGCTGTGGCAAGATTATTCTCTTCATCGAAGCGGGCTTTGAGTTCTACGAATACGGTTACCTTTTTTCCGTTTTGTGCGGCGGCTATCAGCGTATTGATAACGGCGGAGTTTTCCGCCACTCTATATTGGGTTACCATGATTTCCCGTGTTTGCGGATCATGTACGGCTTCATATAAAAAATGTATGAAATGTTCGAACGAATGATAAGGATAGTATAACAGCAGATCCTTTTTCTGTACATAATTGAATATGGATTCCTTTTCGTCCAGGCAATTCAATTTCATGGGTTTGGGCTTTTCCAACGGCTTCAATCCTTTGTTAGGATTGGGCAGGTGCCGGAGGTCTTCAAGGTTCAGGTGTTTGTCGCCCGGAACGAGTTCTTCCCGGTTTATCTGGAAGGCATCTACCAGAAAATCCAGAAAATCAGATGGCATGGCGCGGTCATATACGAAACGGCAGACAGCTCCTATCTTACGTTTTTTTACTTTTTTCTTTAACTGCTCTACAAGATCGGCGCTGCTGGCAGAATCGTCTATCAGTATATCGGCATCTCTGGATATCTTGATACAGTAACTGCAATCCACATCATATCCGGGAAAGATAAGACTAATATTAGCTTTGATGATATCTTCAATAAACATCAGGTAATAGTTATCTTCATATTTGGGCAGTTCGATAAAACGTGGTACCTTACTGTAAGGTAATTTCATTACGAAATATTGCACATGATCCGGATTCGATTTTTCCGTATTGCGCATAAAGAGACGTACAGCCAGATAAAGTCTGTTATCACGCAGAAATGATACTACCCGATCCTTATATACCGGTACAGGCTGCAAAAATGGAAAGATTTCCTCACGAAAGAAGTTTTTGATAAAATCCCGATGAAACGGCTCTACATTCCGGCTCTGATAAAATATGATATGATTTTTGCGTAAGGCAGGTATTATTTTATGTTCGTAAATTCGGATACGATCTTCCAGTTGTCGGTTCACTTCCCGGTTAATATTTTCTACCAGCTCGTTGGCCGACTGCACAGATTCTTCATCACTTAGAGTTACTCCGGAAGCCACGGCTTTGTGATCGGCGACCCGTATTTTATAGAATTCTTCCAGGTTGGAAGAGTAGATAGAGATGAAATTTATACGTTCATATAATGGGAGCCGGTCATCATTTGCTTCCAACAATACACGATAATTGAATGACAGCCAGCTTATGTCTCGCTTAAAATAATGATATTTGCTTTCCATTGCGTTAAGATTTTCCCAAATATAAGTACCTTTGTGCATATAAACAAAGAAACTATGATGAAAGTTGGATTATTATCGGATACACATGGTTGGTGGGATGAGAAATATTTGGAATATTTTGAGTCTTGTGACGAAATATGGCATGCAGGAGATATCGGCTCGGTAGAAGTAGCGGAGAAACTGGCTGCTTTCCGTCCTTTTCGTGCAGTCTATGGTAATATTGACGGACAGGAGATCCGCCGTATGTTTCCACAGGTAAACCGTTTCACAGTGGAGGGTACAGAAGTGTTGATAAAGCATATCGGGGGCTATCCCGGAAAATATGATCCTTCAATAATCGGTAGTCTGATGGCCCGTCCGCCTAAGTTGTTTATCAGTGGACATTCGCACATTTTGAAAGTGAAGTATGATAAAACATTGGATATGCTGCATATTAATCCTGGAGCAGCAGGCAGGTCCGGTTTCCATAAGATGCGTACGTTGGTACGTTTTGTGATTGATAATGGTATGTTTAAAGATTTGGAAGTGGTGGAATTGGCAGGATAGGTATCTACGCCGACTGGAAACGGTGATTACCGGTTTGCGGTGCTATCATCAAAGCTTTGAATATTTGTTTGATAGGACTCATGTATTGAATGGTGTCTCCTTGAAGGGTACAATCTTTTATTTGATGTCCGGTCAATCGGAAGGGATAATCCGCAAAACAGGAGGTTACGTCTGCTCCTTTGGGAAAGTCATTGTTCAGAGGTTCTTTTGTATATATTGATTTTGACGATGCCGTCTTTCAGCTTGTAAGTGTTGTTAGTAATGCCCTGTTTTGGTTGGGTTCCGGCATTCGAAAGCAACCGGATCTCCAGTAGATAAGTCTCTTTCTTGATTTTTTGTTCTATCGGAACTTGTGGCTCTGCTCCTGCGTTATCCCAGGAATATACTTCTACTCCTGTTAAGGTACATGGAACGTAAGTCTCCTCGTAGTCGTAATTCTCGCAGGTCGTGGATGTTGTAATCAGAAAGATTAAGAGAAAAAAAAGTAGTAGAGGGTGTTTTTTCATATGCTTGTAGATTTTCGATATAGTCACAAATATAGAGCTTTCGTATTTATAAATGTACTAAAAAACAGAATATTGCATATACAGTTGTCTTTTTATTTTGTCATTTCAAAATTCTTTCCGTTCTTTGCGTAGTCTAATTAAGGTATAAGCTACGAATTTCATGCTATTTGATGATATCGATATTCGTATTTTATAGTTTATGATTCGTAAATTGTAACTGTCTCATTATGAAAGGGATTATTCTTGCTGGCGGAAGTGCTACACGTCTCTATCCGCTATCGAAAGCCATATCAAAGCAGATCATGCCGGTATATGACAAGCCGATGATTTACTATCCGCTTTCCACGCTAATGCTGGCCGGCATACGTGAAGTGCTTATCATTTCTAATCCCCGTGATTTGCCGATGTTTCGTGATCTTTTGGGTACAGGAGAAGAATTGGGGATGATTTTCCAATATAAGATACAGGAACGGCCGAATGGATTGGCACAGGCTTTTGTATTGGGGGCTGATTTTCTGAATGGTGAACCGGGATGTTTGATTCTGGGTGATAATATGTTTTACGGGCAAGGATTTTCGGCTATGCTTCGCCGGGCAGCTACATTGCAGAAGGGTGCTTGTATCTTTGGATATTATGTGAAAGATCCACGGGCGTATGGTGTAGTTGAGTTTGATACTAAGGGGAAAGTCATTTCTCTTGAGGAAAAACCTGCCATGCCTAAGAGTAATTATGCTGTTCCGGGGCTTTATTTTTATGATGCTGATGTAACTAAGAAGGCGGCTTCACTAAAACCATCTGCCCGTGGTGAGTATGAAATTACAGATTTGAATAAATTGTATCTTGACGAAGGCACATTGCAAGTCGAACTTTTTGGCCGTGGGTTTGCCTGGTTGGATACCGGTAATTGTGATAGTTTGCTTGAAGCTTCCAATTTTGTGGCTACCATTCAGAACAGACAGGGCTTTTATGTCAGTTGCATCGAAGAGATAGCTTGGCGTAATGGCTGGATAACGACTGCCCAGTTACGAATTTTGGGTGAACAACTCGGTAAAACGGAATATGGCAAGTATCTTTTGGATTTAGCGAAATAATAAATCGACATAACAGAAATAATTATGAAAACTTATCTTGTAACCGGTGCTGCCGGATTTATCGGTGCTAATTATTTGAAGTACATTTTAGCAAAACATGATGATATTCGTGTGGTAGTGCTTGATTCACTGACTTATGCCGGAAATTTGGGAACGATCGCCGGTGACATTGACAACGAGCGTTGCTTCTTTGTGAAAGGAGATATTTGTGACCGCGATCTGGCTGATCGCCTTTTTGCGGAGTATAAGTTCGACTATGTAGTGAATTTTGCTGCCGAGAGCCATGTTGACCGTAGTATAGAAAATCCTCAGTTATTTCTTATTACTAATATATTAGGTACGCAAAATTTGTTGGATGCGGCACGGCGTGCTTGGGTGATGGGAAAAGACGAACATGGTTATCCGACCTGGCGTAAAGGAGTACGTTATCATCAGGTATCTACCGATGAGGTGTATGGCTCGTTGGGTGCTGAAGGGTATTTCCACGAAACGACCCCGCTTTGTCCGCATAGTCCGTACAGCGCTTCGAAAACAAGTGCGGATATGGTAGTAATGGCCTATCATGATACTTATAAAATGCCGGTTACTATCACTCGTTGTTCTAATAATTACGGTCCATACCATTTCCCGGAAAAATTGATTCCATTAATTATAAAGAATATTCTTGAAGGTAAGAAACTTCCTGTTTACGGAGATGGTAGCAATGTACGTGATTGGTTGTATGTGGAAGATCATTGTAAAGCGATTGATCTGGTAGTACGCCAAGGAGTAGAAGGTGAAGTGTATAATGTGGGTGGACACAATGAGAAAACGAACCTCGAAATTGTAAAATTGACTATTGCGACTATTCATAGGTTGTTGGAGGAGAATCCGGGATATCGTAAGGTGTTGAAAAAGCAGGAAAAAGGTGCGGATGGCGAAATTGCTATCGACTGGATTAATGAAAGTCTGATTTCTTTTGTAAAGGACCGTTTAGGACATGACCAGCGTTATGCTATTGATCCTACTAAGATAACCGATGCACTTGGTTGGTATCCTGAGACAAAATTTGAAGTAGGGATTGTGAAAACAATTGAGTGGTATCTGAATAATCAGAGCTGGGTAGAAGAAGTTACCAGTGGCGATTATCAGAAGTATTATGAAAGAATGTACAAATAAAGGGGGAAAAAAGAAGAAAGGAGAATGGAGAGGGGAGAAGTGCTATGCAGCGTAATAGCGCAGTCTCTCTCCATTCTTCCTTTTTCCTTCCCTTCTTTCTTTTCTTTATTTCAGGATGAGCGAGAGTGAAAGAAATATTCCCATGAACAGCATATTACGAGAGGTTTCTCCTAATATGCTGTTTAATTTTTTGCCACTGTGTATTTTTACCATTTTGTTCCAGGTAGAAAGGTGTAGAAGGAAATAAGCAATTGCTGTTATTATACCTGGAATGCTGTTTCCGGTGAGATATAAGCTCAATAGTGCAGCGATTATCCCTAATGCCAAATATAAATATCGGCCGAAAGGTTCTCCGAAGCGTACTATGATTGTACGTTTTCCGCTTTGGGCATCTGCTTCCCGGTCGCGATAGTTATTGATAACTAATAATGTGTCTACTATTAGTCCGCAAACCAGTGAAGCTACTGTGACATCCGGTGTCCAGTTCAGCGTTTGTACATAGTAAGTGCCGCCTACAGGTACAAATCCGAAAAAGATAATCACCAGTGCATCCCCCCACCCATTGTACGAGAGAGGGTAGGGCCCTGTGGTGTAGAAGAATGCGAAGATGACACACAATAATCCGACGAGAATTAGCTGCCAACCGGCGTAGAACAATAAAATGCTCCCGATAAGGCATGCCGGGATAATGGTGAATATAATTCCTAATTTCATGGCACCGGGGGAAATCCATCCTTGTGCACAAGCACGTTCCGGTCCTAAACGGTCTTCGCGGTCTGTTCCTTTTAGACAATCGAATAGGTCATTGATGAAATTGGCTGCGATTTGCATCAGTCCGGCAAAAAGGAAACAAACCAGTGCAGGCAACCATTGAAATTGTCCGTCGGCATAGGCAAGGGCTGCACCTATCAGTACCGGGGTAGCTGCTCCTGCCAGAGTTTTAGGGCGTGCGGCAAGTAACCATGCACGCCAAGAATTTCGCTTTATTTCTTTCATGTTGCAAAGGTACGGAATTTTGGAGTATCTTTGCACCTCTCAAATTGAATAAAACAATATGCGGATGCACCGATATGCATGTGCGAATCGGTGTGTGTTATTCCACCGGGAGGTAATTGATACATTGTCATATTAACACATTAATGCATTGGCACATTGTCATATTGACACATTGATTTATTATTAATTATATGAAGAAGTTAGCATATTTCCTGATTCTACTCTCTTTCCTGTTTTCTTCCTGTAAGTCGAAGAAAACTTTGGTTGTCTCTCCGGCTTATCCCGTGTTGGCTGTCGATTCGCTTTGTCCGGACACGGGCGGTTTTATTTCCGGTTTGTTTGCTCCCGACCATTCGCAACTCAAGGAACTGCAGCGCACACAAAAACAGAAAAAAAAGCAACAGGTCAAGTCTGCTTCACATAATTCTCCCGTTCCTGCCGGAGTAGCTCCGGGCACTTTGATTACTCATTCGAATATCAGCGTATCTTCTGCCTATAAAGGTATCGACCGTGTAGTGAAATATGATTTTACCCATCGAGATGTACCTGAGGCTTTTGATGGCTTCCGTATTGCTTTTATTTCCGATCTTCACTATAAAAGCCTTTTTAAAGAGAAAGATTTGGATGGCCTTGTTCGGCTTCTCATAGCTCAGCAAGCCGATGTATTGCTCATGGGAGGTGACTATCAGGAAGGTTGTGAATATGTGCCCGAATTATTTGCAGCTTTGGCTAAAGTGAAAACTCCGATGGGAACGTATGGAGTAATGGGTAATAATGATTATGAGCGCTGTCATGAAGATATTGTTCGTGAAATGAAACGTTATGGTATGCGTGTGCTTGAGCATAAAGTAGATACTTTGCGGAAAAATGGACAGCAGATACTGATTGCCGGTGTGCGCAATCCTTTCGACTTGAAACAGAACGGTAAGTGTCCGACGCTTGGGCTTGCTCCTGAAGATTTTGTGATTCTGCTTGTTCATACTCCCGATTACATAGAGGATGTCTCTGTGGCAAATACAGATCTTGCCTTAGCCGGACATACTCATGGCGGGCAGGTACGTATTTTTGGTTATGCTCCTATTATACCTTCACATTATGGAAGTCGTTTCCTCACGGGATTGAAGTATAATACAGCAAAAATCCCGATGATTGTAACCAATGGCATCGGGACTTCTAATAAAAATATCCGTATCGGCGCTCCGTCCGAAATAGTGATAATTACTTTATACCGGTTGAAACAATAAATAATCCGATTGTGCTATCTTTTCATGAATTTTACGTTTTCTGTACCTTTTGTTCCAATTATTTTCAAGATGTATAATCCGGCTGGTAGATCAGCGATAGATACGGTCTCGGTATCATTCTTTGTTTTTGTATTCACAATAACGTTACCATTTATGTTGCAGATAGCATAACTATTCATACCTTCCATACGGAATTCTACCTCTCCATCTTTGTTGAAAACGTAAGTTAGTTTTCCGTTTTTACTCTGAGTGGTTTTCATTCCGGTAGAAACATCCAAGAATTCACTTGAAACATATTTCTCCATGGGGAGATACTGGCTGGCTCCCGGTTCGTAAAACCACATATAAACAACTCTGGAGACAATTTCACCGTATTCGTTATAAGTATATTCTGTCATTTCTCCATCTGTTTGTTCCCATCCCGGATCAGGTGTTACTGGACTTGCTGTAAAAGTTGCTACCGGTTCTTCCTCTTCCATAGGGAAGAATCCTGCACTTATGATCTGGTTTCCTTTATCATCGTATTTCCAGATCAAATACTGTTGTTCTACTATTTCATCGTTTGTAAATACTCCATCCCCATTAGCGTCTACTTTATAAATAAGTTCTTCGCGTTGGTCTCCATTTTCATTTAATATTTTATAAGTATGTACATTTGAAACATATTCTTCTTCTGAATCGCTATTTGTTTGAGTTACATTAATGGTACACTCAAAATCCTCTTTACCTGTGAAAACGGTTTTGTATGTACCTACTTCTTTTCCTCCTTTAAATACTTTTGCTTCTTTTATCCGATTATTGCCTGTTACAAATTGCTCATTTGTTTCTATAATTTGTCCGTTGGTATTTTCCCATACAATATTATCGTATTTTATACCTTCTTGCATGCCATCACCATAATCATTGGTAGAATTAATCCATGTTTTTGCCTTACCGGTGACTTCATCGTAAATTATATCCGTACGTTCGCGATCTATGTATGATTCTCCATCATAATTGAGTAATTTCACTAAAATCTGGGTGATGTTATTATTACTGTCTCTTGTTATCAGTTTTTTATGTTCGTAGTTTTTTACCCATTCATTCTTTACTTCATCCCAATTATAGGTAGCTCTGCGCGTAACAAAGTCCGTCACTATATTGTCATAATCGAATTCTGTTTTTTGATGATTGACGAGTATCCCATCGGTTTCATGTTGTTCTATACGCTCGATAACCTTTTGATTATCATTGTATTTTATAAATGTTCTGCTTCGTTTTTCCCCTTCTTCTGCTTCTACTGATTCTTGTTCGAAGACAGTTACATTTCCATATTTATCATAAGTATATTGAATGATATTATCTTCATACCATGTAATTTCGTCACTTTCGTCTTCCGGATCACATGCGAAGCAAACTTCTGTTTTAGGCCTCCAAATGCTATTATCATTATTTCTTGTCGTTTTGTTTACCGGTTTCATGAATTGGCTTATCTTTTTTTCCGGAGCTTTTGCTGTCTTTTCATTGGGACGGGTATAAATTTGGTCCGTTTGAGCATAACTGAGCCCCGAATATAAAAGACCACTAATAAGTAAAAGAGTAAAGTTTTTCATACGCTTTGTTTTTTAAAATGAAAATTTCATGTTGTTATATTTGTTATTTGCGCAAAGGAAACAAAAAAACATTTAATAATATCAATTACCGTGTCATATTTTCATATATTTGCAAAAAAAATTAATAAATCATGAATTTATGAGAAAGTATTACGCTTTTCTGTTATTTCTATCTTTCTTTTTTCAAAATCTGTGTGCCAAACAAATTACACTTGAGGAAGCGTTCGGTTTAGCGAATCGTTTCTTTGCTTCTGTGACTTCTGATCGTGGAAGTAACACACGTACAACCTCGTCTGTGTTGACTTTGGCTTATACATCTGTTATACCTGCTGATAGTAAGGATACGCGTGCTGTTTCAAGTTTGGGATTGCCGACTTACTATGTATTCAATGCCGATAATAACAGAGGCTTTGTGATTGTAGCTGCTGATGATCGTGCCCGTTCGATATTGGCTTATTCATTGACTGGTTCTTTTGGTTTGGAAAATCAACCTTTGCAGGTACGGCAATGGCTTAGTGGTTATGATATAGAGATTGCACGTCTGTCGGAAGTTTCGTCTGTTCCGGAAATTGCTGGTATGGTAAGTCCTTATGCTGGTGATATAACTACACGCACTATGACTACGTCAGTTGTAGAGCCTTTGTTGGGTGATATTGTTTGGAATCAAGATGCACCCTTTAATAACGAATGTCCTTTTGATAAAAATTACAGTATGACTGCTCCTGTCGGTTGTGTAGCTACGGCAGCAGCTCAGATCATGAAATATTATAATTATCCTTTAAAAGGTAAAGGAACCAAAACTTATACTTGTAAGATTTTGAATAAACGGTTAAGCGTCGACTTTAGCAATACTACTTATGATTGGGTCAATATGTTGAGCGATTATAATGGAAAATATAGTGAGGCGCAAGCAAAAGCTGCCGCTATATTGTCTTATCATGTGGGGGTATCTTGTAATATGGATTATAGTGTTGAAGGTAGTGGTGCAACGGCCAAGGATATTGCTACCGGTCTTAAAAATTATTTTTCATATGATAATAATTTGGAATATATAGAACGTACTCATTTTAACGAGAGTGACTGGTCGGATTTTCTGAAGGCTGAGTTAAATGAGAAACGTCCTATCCTTTATTTTGGTGAAGGCCCCAGCGGAGGGCACGCATTTGTGTGTGATGGTTATGATGTCAATGGTTTCTTTCATTTTAATTGGGGGTGGGGAGGCATTAGCAACGGATATTATCAGATTTCGGCACTTGAACCGCAAGATTTGGGTATTGGTAGCGGAATGGGAGCTTATAACCACTATCAGACCATATTGATCGGTATTCAGCCGCCGAATGAATCTTCTACCCATCTGGCACGTGTACAGTTGAACGGAACTTTTAATATGCAGGAGACTGAAACAGCTCGGGAAGGAACCAATAAAGCAACCATCGGCTTTTTTAACTATGGTTTGCAGAGCTTTACCGGTGAGGTGATTTTAGGACTTTATAAAGATGAGACGTTATTGACAGTTCTGAGTAGTACTGCCGTAACTAAACTTAGTCCTTTGGGAGGTGGAACAAAAGGGTTCACTTTCGACGAGTTTTCTATTCCATCTTCAATAGAGAATGGTACCTATCGGTTGTTGGTAGCACAAAAAGAAAATGGTGTTTCGAACTATACTATTATGCTTACGCCAGTCAACTATCCGAATTATCATATTGTGGAAGTGACAGACAATAAGGTGAGCTACGTAAAACCGGAGTTTGAACCCCTGTTGAGTATGGTGAAAAAGCCGGAAATAATAAGTACGAAATTATATAAGGGTAGGAAAGCCACTTTCCGGGTGACCGTGAAAAATGACGGTGAAGAGTTCTATTCTTATATGGGTATTTTATTGCAAAAGAAGAGTCTTGACGAGGAGAAAGAACGTCAATATGTAGGTATGTTCCCTACGCGTATTCCAAAGGGAGCTACCCGTACATTTGAGTATAGCACCGATGCTATTGAAGTAAGTCCTGGTGACTATGACGTCGTGGTTGTTTGCGATGTTGATAATGCATGGAGTAATAGATGGTGGGATGCCATCGGACCTAATGAATTTAAGGTAACTGATGCTACGATATTGGATGAACCAGCCGATCCGGTTTATAAATTATGGAGCTCGGTAACGGCGGTTGCTCAGGATGGTTCTAACAATATTTATCCTAATAGTAATATTGTTGTTACTTCTAAGATAAAAAATAGTGGTGGATATGGCGATGGCTCATTCGCTTTGATCTTTTTTACTGACCAGAATCAGGTTGTAGGCAACTCCAATGTTGTAGAATTGTCTTTGGAAAAGAATGAAACAAAGGAAATACAAATCGTTCATAGATTAACTTATCCAGTAGGTCAATATGGTGTTTTACTGGCTTCTGTAGATGGGCAGTATGCAGATGCGTTATTACCGGAGTTTCTGAATCGGACGACATTCAGAATAATTCAGGATACAGGAATTGAAGAAACTGTAGTTGAAACGTCTGTTCTTTCTTGTTATGAGGATCAGGATATATTGTGCCTTGAGGCCGATTGTGAAATAGAAACTGTAAAAATGATAGATGTATCGGGTAGAGTAGTACGTTCCGTTTCTGTCACCGGTGATAAAACTGAAATTCAGATAGGTGACTTACCTTCCGGACTTTATATGATTCAAGCCGGGACGACACAAGGAATACGGCATTGCAAGTGGATGAAGAAATGATATAAAAGGTCGCTTTAAGTGGCTTTTGCATCATATTTGAAGGGTATTGGAAGTTAAGATCAGCTTCTGATACCCTTTTATTTATTGGAAAATAGAGTGATATTAAGTTCTTACTTGAATTTTTCTCATAATACTGAGCAGAATTTAAACCGGTTCTGAACGGAACAAAGAATTTTAGTGAATGGTGTTTCCTGTTCTTGGTATAAAACTGATATTATTTTTGCCGGTGAAGTTCTTCGTAAACTGCCGGATGAAGGAAATAACGTACATCTTTTCCTTCCGCCAAAGCATACCGGATAAAAGTAGAACTTATCTCAAAAGTAGGTGATTTGACGATGCGCACATTTGTTGGAAGTAAGTCTTTATTTACGGGATATCCGGGACGGGGATAGACAAGTAATTGATTTTCGGCAATAATCCGTTCCGATTCGCGCCAACAACCGAATCCTTGCCAGTTGTCTGAGCCGATGATGAGATGAAATTCCCGATCGGGATAAGCTTTTTTCAAACAGTCCAGTGTATGTATTGTGTAAGAAGGACGGGGAAGATGAAATTCAAAATCGGAGGCATGGAAGTACGGATAGTCTCCGATGGCAAGCTGCACTAACCGGAGACGTAACTCATCCGGCCATAAGTCGGCCGGTTTCTTTAGCGGGTTGTGAGGACTCACCACAAACCATACTTCATCTACCTCACCAAACTCACAAAGATAATTGGCTAAGGCAAGGTGCCCGATATGAATCGGGTTGAAAGAGCCACTGAAAATTCCGGTTTTTAATTTTTTCATAATCGCTGCTGAGGGATTATTAATAAAATATCCGCTAAAGAAGAAGGTTTATTGATGGAGAGAGGGCTATTTATTTAGAAATTCTTTTATAACTTTCAGAGCTTCTGCTTTTGCTGCTTCCAAATCATCATTGATAATGACCTTATCGAATTTGGAAGCAAAGCTTAATTCATATTCTGCTTTCGCCACACGGTGTTCTATCACTTCCGGGGCATCTGTACCGCGCCCTATAAGACGACGGCGCAACTCTTCTACGCAGGGGGGCTGGATGAATAAAGATAAAGCCCGGTCTCCATAGAATTTCTTTATGTTGCATCCACCTACTACATCTACATCAAACACCACATTTTGTCCGGCTTCCAATTGTTTTTCTACTTGGGCTTTCAGTGTGCCGTAGTAACGGTCTTTATACACTTCTTCATATTCCAGAAATTCGTTGTTTGAAATACGTTGACGAAATTCATCGGGAGAAAGAAAGAAGTATTCCACTCCATGTTTTTCTTCACCACGTGGCGGGCGACTGGTTGCTGAGATAGAAAATGCAAGATTTAAGTTCTGCTTCAGCAGGTAATTGATAATGGTAGATTTGCCCGAACCTGATGGAGCGGAGAAGATGATTAATTTTCCGTTCATAGCGCTTTATTAATTGCCGGTTACGAATTACAAACTACGAAAGGAGCAAGAAACTGTCTTTCTTTGCATCCAGATATTACTTACTATCCGTAGTTTGATAATTTATGACCGATTTACATTACATTCAGTACCTGTTCTTTTATCTGTTCCAATTCGTCTTTCATCTGAACTACGATCTTTTGCATTTCTGCATGATTGGATTTACTGCCCAATGTATTGATTTCACGGCCCATTTCCTGTGCAATAAAACCTAATTTTTTGCCTTGTCCGCTACCGCTTTCCATGGTGCTGATGAAATATTTCAAATGATTGCCGAGACGTTGTTTCTCTTCATTTACGTCCAGCTTTTCTATATAATAAATAAGTTCTTGCTCCAGACGGTTTTTATCGTAATCTACGCTCAATGTTTTTTCGAGAGCATCTGTTATGCGCTCTTTGACTTTTTCGACACGTTCTTTTTCATAGGGCGTGATAGATTCCAGTAAATGCGAGATATTGGCTATTTTTTCACGGAATTTCTTTTCCAGTGCGGCACCTTCCTGTTTTCTAAAATCTACCAAATGGCCGATTGCTTCCAGAACAGCCGCATGTACAGTGGTCCATTCCTCTTCGGTCAATTCTTGTGTCTCGGTCTTAGTTAGTACGTCCGGCATGCGGAGCAGAGTTTGAAACCAATCTGTAGGGACCGGGATACTGAGATTATCGGCAATGTCTTTTATTTGTTTATAGTAGCCTTCTACCAATGCCTGATTGATGGGTGTGGCACTTTCTGCACTCTCCTTTTTTTCTACCCAGAGGCTGAAATCTACTTTCCCACGTTCCAGAGTTCGTGATATTTCATTGCGGATCTCCATCTCTTTTTCACGGTATGCCGGAGCAATGCGGGCCGACAGATCCATTGCCTTACTGTTGAGCGATTTGATCTCTACATTTATTTTCTTTTCGGGAAGTTCGGCAGTTGCTTTGCCGTATCCCGTCATGGATTGTATCATAAAATCGATTGTTTTCTGCAAAAGTAAGAGATTATTTTAAGATTATTGCTTCAAAAAGGGAAAAATGTGTAGCTTCTCTAATCTAATAGCAAATTAATCTATTATTGAAAAGGAAATTTATATTGAATATTTAGGTATATGTATAATTAAGTAATCTCTCCTTCAGTCACACTTTTAAGGTCAAGTAGCAGGCCGATTCGTTTGTGCGGATCTGTTGTTTAACTGAGCAATCTTTCGGAGGTTGTGCGAAGGAAGCGATTATTCCCAAGTACGAAGAAGATATATAGTACTACAGCGCAGGTTACCCATGTGATGTTTGTATGTTGTTTATTTTATTTATTATAAAATAGCGCGTTAAGATAGATAAAAGATTTGTTTATGCGATGAATTTTAACTGAAATATGCTTTAATTTATGCGACAATGTGGTAATCTGAAAATAATCAGCTAAATTTGCATCAATTTAATAATCTGAAAATTATGTCGTGTATCTTACATATTGAGACCTCTACTGCTGTGTGTTCGGTAGCGGTAAGTGAAGACGGACAGACGATTTTTGTGCAGGAAGACATGAAAGGTCCTTCACACGCTGTGTCATTAGGGGTTTTTGTTGACGAGGCTTTGTCGTTTATCGATAGTCATGCTATTCCGTTGGATGCGGTAGCAGTGAGTTGTGGTCCGGGATCGTATACGGGGCTTCGTATCGGAGTTTCGATGGCTAAAGGGATTTGTTATGGACGGAATGTTCCGTTGATAGGTATACCGACACTGGAGGTGTTGTGTGTTCCGGTATTGTTATATCATGAATTACCGGAAGACGCTTATCTCTGCCCGATGATCGATGCCCGCCGGATGGAGGTATACGCAGCTGTTTATGATCGTGCCTTGAATGTGGTGCGCGATATTTCGGCAGATATTGTTGATGAGAATTCTTATCTTGATATATTGAATGAACATCCGGTTTATTTTTTCGGTAACGGTGCTGCTAAGTGCCGGGAAAAGATAACGCATCCGAATGCGCATTTCATCGATGATATTCATCCGTTGGCCAAAATGATGTTTCCGCTCGCTGATAAGGCGATGGCAAAGCAAGATTATAAGGATGTGGCTTATTTTGAGCCTTTTTATCTGAAAGAGTTTGTGGCTTCTCTTCCCAAAAAGTTATTGTAGAGTTTATGTTTTTCCCTCTTTAATTCTTTAATTTTTTAATTCATTTATATGCAGTATAACACTCAACAGAAAAGAATGCCGCTTCCCGAGTATGGGCGGAGTATCCAGAATATGGTAGATCATGCATTGACAATTCAAGACCCGGCAGAGCGTCAACGTTGTGCAAATACTATCATCAATATTATGGGGAATATGTTTCCTCATTTGAGAGATGTACCCGATTTCAAGCATAAACTATGGGATCATTTAGCTATCATGGCTGATTTTAAACTGGATATAAAATATCCTTACGAGATAATTCGTGAAGAGAATTTGGGTACGAAGCCTGATTCGATCCCTTATCCCAGTACCAAAATGCGTTATCGTCATTATGGTCGTACTCTGGAGGTGTTGATAAAGAAAGCATGCGAATTTCCGGAAGGCGATGAGAAGAGAAATCTGGTTGCTCTTATTTGTAATCATATGAAGAAGGATTATATGGCTTGGAATAAAGATACGGTAGATGACCGTAAGATAGCCGAAGATCTGGATGAACTTTCCGGAGGAAAGCTCCGGATGGATGATGACATTATTCGTTTGATGGCGGAACGGCTTGCACAGAATTATCGTCCGAAAGTGAATTACAATAATAATCGGAATAATAATCAGAGAAGGAAGTATTGATTAGTAGTCAGTAATTAGTAGTTAGTAGTTAGAATTTAGTAGTTAGGAGATAGAATCTATGCAGCATGTTGTTTGAATTACTGCTAACCACTAACTTCCAGCTACTAACTACTAAATTCTAACTACTAACTTCCAGCTACTAACTACTAAATTCTAACTACTAACTACTAACCACATGGCTTCATTTGTAATTGAAGGAGGGCACAAGCTGTGCGGAGATATCCATCCGCAAGGTGCTAAGAACGAGGTGTTGCAGATTATTTGTGCAACGTTGCTTACGGCAGAAAAAGTGACGGTAAATAATATTCCCGATATTCTGGATGTCAATAATCTCATTCAATTGATGAGGGATATGGGAGTTACGGTTGCAAAAGAGGGAATCGATACGTATAGTTTTCAGGCGGAAAACGTGGATCTCGCTTATTTGGAAAGTGATGAGTTTCTAAAGAAATGTTCCAGTTTGCGTGGTTCGGTGATGTTGATCGGTCCGATGGTTGCCCGTTTTGGTAAGGCAATGATTTCTAAACCGGGAGGAGATAAAATTGGTCGTCGTCGGTTGGATACACACTTTGTCGGTATTCAAAGCTTGGGAGCGGATTTTAGATATAATGACGAACGGGGTGTTTATGAGATCACAGCCGATAGGCTAACAGGAACTTACATGCTGCTGGATGAGGCTTCTGTGACAGGAACGGCCAATATCGTGATGGCTGCTGTGCTGGCAAAGGGAACGACCACTATTTATAACGCTGCTTGTGAGCCTTATTTACAGCAACTTTGCAAGATGCTGAACCGGATGGGGGCGAAAATCAAGGGCATTGCTTCCAATCTTCTCACGATTGAAGGAGTAGAAGAATTGCATGGAACACAACATACCGTATTGCCTGATATGATTGAGGTAGGCAGTTTTATCGGTATGGCTGCCATGACAAGAAGTGAAGTTACCATAAAGAATGTTTCTTATGAAAATTTAGGCATCATTCCTGAAAGTTTCCGTCGTTTGGGTATCAAATTGGAACAGCGTGGGGATGATATTTATGTTCCTGCACAGGAGAACTATCAGATCGAGTCATTCATCGACGGTTCTATTATGACTATTGCCGATGCTCCGTGGCCCGGCCTTACACCGGATTTACTCAGTGTGTTGCTAGTGGTGGCTACTCAGGCCAAAGGCAGTGTGCTGATTCATCAGAAGATGTTTGAGAGTCGCTTGTTTTTTGTGGATAAGTTGATTGATATGGGTGCACAGATTATTCTTTGTGATCCGCATCGTGCCGTTGTCATCGGACACAACCACGGGTTTAAATTGCGTGGCGGTAATATGACTTCACCCGATATTCGTGCCGGTATTGCGTTGCTGATTGCTGCAATGAGTGCAGAAGGTATCAGCCGTATTCATAATATCGAGCAGATAGACCGGGGGTATCAGAATATTGAAGGGCGTCTGAATGCTATCGGTGCCAGAATAACGCGTATATGATAAGAAAAGAAGAAGTATATAAAATAGGAATTTTCAATAAACCTCATGGTATACACGGTGAATTGTCATTCACCTTTACGGACGATATTTTTGATCGTGCCGATTGCGACTACCTTATTTGTCTGCTTGACGGTATTTTCGTTCCCTTTTTTATGGAAGAATATCGTTTTCGTTCGGATTCTACCGCTTTGGTAAAGCTTGAAGGGGTGGATACGGCCGAACGTGCCCGTATGTTTACGAATGTGGATGTCTACTTCCCGATAGGGCATGTAGATGAAGCGGACCCGGGAGAGCTTTCCTGGAACTTCTTTGCCGGTTTTCGCATGGAGGATGTGAATCATGGTGTATTGGGTGAACTGGTGGAGGTAGACAACTCTACGGTCAATACCCTTTTTGTAGTAGAATGTTCTGACGGGGAAGAACTGTTAGTACCTGCACAAGAGGAGTTTATTGTCGGTATCGATCAGAAACATAGACTTATTACAGTAGATCTACCGGAGGGATTATTGAATCTTGACGAACTTGAAGAAGAATAAAATCTGTGTTAATCTGTGTAATCTGTAATAGAAAGAATTAGTGAAATGCTTACATTTGTACGCTATACGATGAAATAATGCCAAAGAAGAAACGTAGTAAAGCCTTTTGGAACAATATAAAGTTCAAGTATAAACTCACTATCATCAACGAGAATACTCTTGAAGAGGTAGTGGGGCTTCGTGTATCTAAACTGAACGGCCTTTCGGTATTGCTTTCTGTATTGACGTTTCTTTTTGTAATAGCTGCCGTCATTATTACTTTTACCCCTTTACGCAACTATCTGCCCGGATATATGAACAGTGAAGTCCGTGCACAGGTTGTAGAAAACGCTTTGCGTGTGGATTCTCTGCAACAGTTGGTCGACAGGCAAAATCTGTATATAATGAATATTCAGGATATTTTCAGTGGGAAAGTGCGGATTGATTCTGTGCAAAGTATGGATACGTTGACAGCTATGCGTAAAGATACTCTTATGGAACGCACCAAGCGGGAGGAAGAATTTCGCCGTAAATACGAGGAAACTGAAAAATATAACCTTACTTCCATTACTTCACAACCGGATGTGAACGGACTGATTTTTTATCGTCCTACGCGTGGGATGATTTCTGATCACTTTGATGCCGAAAAGAGACATTATGGAACGGATATTGCCGCCAATCCCAATGAAAGCGTGCTTGCTACGCTGGATGGTACGGTGATATTGAGTACCTATACTGCCGAGACGGGTTATTTGATAGAAGTGCAGCATAATCAGGATTTTGTATCCGTTTATAAACATTGCGGCTCTTTATTGAAGCGCGAAGGGGATAAAGTGCAGGCCGGAGAAGCGATTGCTCTGGTGGGGAATAGCGGAACTCTTACTACGGGGCCTCATTTGCATTTCGAATTGTGGCACAAAGGGCGTGCAGTAAATCCCGAAAAGTACATTGTATTCTAACCATGAATAAGGAAATTAAAAAGAAACAAATCGTCATTCTTGGCTCTACGGGCTCTATTGGTACGCAAGCCCTGCAGGTAGTCGAAGAACACCCCGAATTGTACGAGGTGTATGCGTTGACAGCTAACAATAAAGTGGACCTGCTGATTGCACAGGCCCGGAAATTCCAGCCCGAAGCGGTTGTTATAGCCAACGAAGAGAAATACGGCCGGTTGAAAGAGGCGTTAAGTGATTTGCCGATCAAGGTATATGCCGGTGCGGAAGCAGTGTGTCAGATAGTAGAATCCGGTCCTGTGGATATTGTGCTGACAGCCATGGTAGGGTATGCCGGATTGAAGCCGACCATAAATGCCATTCGTGCCCGTAAAGCTATCGCCTTAGCCAATAAGGAGACGCTGGTGGTGGCAGGCGAGTTGATTAATGAGTTGGCACAGCAGTATCGTACCCCTATTCTGCCTGTGGATTCCGAACATTCCGCAGTCTTTCAGTGTTTGGCCGGAGAGGTGGGAAATCCGATTGAAAAAGTGATATTGACTGCTTCCGGAGGTCCGTTTCGTACCTATACTATGGAACAGTTGCAGACGGTAACCAAAACTCAGGCGTTAAGGCATCCGAACTGGGAGATGGGGGCTAAGATAACAATCGATTCGGCTTCGATGATGAATAAAGGTTTCGAGGTGATTGAGGCAAAATGGTTGTTCGGGGTACAACCCGGTCAGATAGAGGTGGTGGTACATCCGCAATCCGTTATTCACTCGATGGTGCAATTTGAAGACGGTGCCGTGAAGGCGCAGTTGGGTATGCCTGATATGCGTTTGCCCATTCAATATGCATTTTCATATCCCGACCGTGTTTGCTCTTCATTCGACCGGCTTGATTTTGCCAAGTGTACGAGCCTTACTTTTGAGCAGCCTGATACGAAACGTTTCCGTAATCTTTCTTTAGCTTATGAAGCGATGTACCGTGGTGGAAACATGCCCTGTATTGTCAATGCTGCCAATGAAATGGTGGTTGCCGCTTTTCTGCGTGATGAAATCGGCTTCCTTGCCATGAGTGATGTAATTGAACAAACAATGGGACGTGCTTCATTTGTACAGGTCCCGACTTATGATGACTATGTGGCAACCGATGCAGAGGCTCGCCGCATAGCTACCGAATTTATTGTAAATTGTAAATTGTAAATAAACCGATGGAAACATTTTTAATTCGTGCCCTCCAGTTGATAATGAGCCTTTCGCTGCTTGTTATTATACATGAAGGGGGACATTTTCTCTTTGCCCGTCTTTTTAAAGTACGGGTCGAAAAGTTTTGTTTATTCTTTGACCCTTGGTTCACTCTTTTTAAGTTCAAACCCAAGAAGAGTGATACTGAATATGCTGTTGGCTGGTTGCCGTTGGGAGGATATGTCAAGATCTCCGGGATGATAGACGAGTCGATGGATACCGAACAGATGAAACAACCTGAAAAACCGTGGGAATTTCGTTCTAAACCGGCTTGGCAGAGATTGTTGATAATGGTGGGTGGTGTACTTTTCAACTTTCTGTTGGCGCTGTTCATTTACTCCATGATTCTTTTTACTTGGGGAGACCAGTATATAAAGATACAGGAGGCACCTTTGGGAATGCAGTTTAATGAAACAGCCAAGGCTGTGGGCTTTGTGGATGGTGATGTACTGCTTTCTGCCGATGGTGTTGAATTTCTTCGCTATGATGCCGATCTGTTGAGTCAGATTGCCGATGCGCGTGAAGTAAGCGTGCTTCGCGGTGGACAGAAAGTGTCTGTATACATTCCTGAAGATATGATGCAGCGTTTGATGGCCGATAGTGTGCGTTTCGCCGATTATCGTGTGCCTTATGTGGTAGATAGTTTATCGGTTAATTCACAAGCGGCTCTTGCAGGATTGATGCCGGGCGATAGTGTGATCGCCCTGAATGGAGCGCCCATTTCCTATTATGAATTTTTGGAAGAGATGGGAAAACGTAGGAAGAACGCTGCTGCTCTGGAAAAGGAGGGAGTCGACCCCCGTCAGATAACATTGACCTATGTTCGTAAAGGGGTAATGGATACGTTGACAATGAGTACCGATTCCACTTTTCGTATCGGTGTCTATGCGCGGTCTCTGAGTCGTGTAATGCCGATGGTGACTAAAGAATATGGTTTCTTTGAATCCTTCCCGGCCGGTGTGCAGTTAGGGGTGAAAACCTTGAAAGGGTATGTTGGAAATATGAAATATGTTTTTTCTAAAGAAGGAGCCAAGCAATTGGGTGGTTTCGGTACAATCGGAAGTATCTTTCCGGCTACTTGGGACTGGCATCAGTTCTGGTATATGACGGCATTCTTATCCATAATTCTTGCATTTATGAATATTCTGCCTATTCCGGCATTAGATGGTGGCCATGTATTATTCCTTATCTATGAGATTGTAGCCCGCCGTAAGCCCAGTGATAAATTCATGGAATATGCGCAAATGGTAGGCATGTTCTTGCTTTTCGGGTTGTTGATATGGGCTAATTTCAATGATGTATTGAGATTCTTCTTTTAAAACAGAGAGCGATTTAACAGAAATCGAATAACAAATCCCACAGAGTAAATTTCCGTATAGAAAAACTCTGTGGGATTTGTCGTTTGATGGGGTATTGAAACGGGGCTTTATATTTGTAGCATTTTCTTTTCTCTTTCCAGATCCGATTCATTGAGTTGTGGTGAAGGTACGGTGCATGTTTTTATATAGTCACCTTTTTGGCAGGTATAGTTGTAATATACTTCGAGTTCGGGAGTCAGTTCGGCCCGTGGTACAATTTTTCCTTCCATTTTCAAGAAGTCATTAATGGCGGTACTGTCTGATTGTTTCATCATTACAATCCGGCGGGCGATTGGGTTATGATTGTAATCCAGGCATAAATACAGTCCTTTCAGCATATTGGGATATTCGTAATGCGGGAGTTGCAGATAGATGGTTACCATGGCGAATTGCGGCAGATCGCGTTCATTAAATATCAGATAGGAGTTTTGATGATTATTGATAATACCGCTGCCCCAATGTATTGATTTGTATGCGTTGATCATACCTACTTTTACATAGCCGTTATTGTCTGAGGCACAGATAATATACGGCTCTATTTTCAGACTGTCTGTGGAGGACGACAAGCTGTAGCTCAAGTAAATGCCACTGTAATTGAATACTTCCTGTACAGATTCTTTCATCTGTTCTTCCAATAGTTTCAGCAATGGGTTTCCGGAAGCGTCTTCCCGATGTTCCGGTTCCATTTCCATGAGAAGCAACTTTGTGGAGTTTAAATTACCGAGCAGGCGTTTTTTGGATACGTTGTTTACAAGTGCCAACGCTTCGTCCAGTGCCTCTTCGGAAGTATGTGTGTGTAGCAATTCCATATATGTGGGAAGTACGCTTGAGTATAAAGCAGAGAGTACACTGGGAGCCATATCTATCCGGTCTGCAATATCTTTCATTTTTACTCCGTTATTCCGGAGATATTCTATTCGTTTGTAGATTTCTATGAGTTCGTTCATCTGTTCTGAAATGCTTATACTGATTTTTGTTGCAAATTAAACACGGTTGTGTTATGTTTTTGTTGCATGAATATTACATTAATGTTTCTATCAAAGGGGATATGAATATAAATGAAATGAATCCTATAAATTCATTTTTGTTCTTGTGTGCCTGTCCTAATTTTGCACCGGAAACAAAAAATGATACATATGAATTTCAAAGAAAAACTATCGCCATCGGCACAACGAAAAATTTCCGATATCCTGTTTATTCTCTATGCCGGAGGTGCGGCTTTACTTTCTTACTCCTTAGTCTATGCTTTGCGCAAACCATTTACTGCTGCCACGTTTGATGGAATGGAATTGTTCGGGATGGATTATAAAATCGCGACCAGTATTATTCAGATATTTGGCTATATGGTATCTAAATTCATAGGAATTAAGTTGATTTCCGAACTGAAAAGAGAAGGACGTTTGAAATTTATTCTTGTCTCCGTATTCATTGCTGAACTTTCTTTGGTGCTTTTCGGATGTTTGCCCCGTCCGTTGAATGTATTGGCTCTGTTTTTCAACGGTCTTTCTTTAGGATGTATGTGGGGTGTTATTTTTAGTTTCCTGGAAGGGAGGCGGGTTACCGATTTGTTGGCCTCTCTTTTCGGATTGAGCATTGCAGTGAGTAGCGGGACTGCCAAGTCAATCGGTCTTTTTGTTGTGAATACACTTGGTGTGAGCGAATTTTGGATGCCTGCATTGATCGGTGCTGTTGCTTTACCTTTGCTTGCCGGGCTGGGATGTATTCTTAATAATCTTCCCAAACCAACGGCCGAAGACCGGGCGCAACGTGTAGAGAGGGTGACACTGAACAATAAGCAACGATGGGAGGTGTTCCGTAGCTTTGCTCCTGTATTGACAATTCTCTTTTTTGCAAATTTGTTTTTGACTGTACTGCAAGATGTGAAGGAGGATTTTTTAGTGAAGATTATCAATGTCGATGCTGCCGGTCTTTCTTCATGGGCATTTGCCAAAGTAGATGGTGTGGTGACTTTGATTATTCTGGCTGTATTTGCATCATTGGCGTTGATGAAAAGTCATATAAAAGTATTATCCGCCTTATTGGTGATGGTCATCATAGGAGCGGTGACCTTGAGCTTTGTTGCTTTCAATTATGATAGTTTACAGCTTCCGCCGTTGGTCTGGCTGTTTATCCAAAGTCTTTGCCTTTATTTTTCTTATCTTAGTTTCCAGACTATTTTCTTTGACCGTTTCATCGCGTGTTTCCGGATAAAGGGAAATGTGGGATTCTTTATTGCAATGATCGACTCCATCGGATATACGGGTACGGTATTGGTATTGGTCTGCAAGGAGTTCTTTAATCCGGATCTTAATTGGCTCGAATTTTATAATACGATGGCGGGAACGGTGGGTGCCGTTTGTTGCGTGGCTTTTACAATCTCCTTGATATATCTCTGGCAACGATACAGAAAAACAGTTCCTTTCTATGAACAGAAGAAATATTCTCTCGATCATTCGTCTCTTTTGGTCGGATGAACTGGAAAAACGATGATTAAATAAATATTTAAATAGAAATAAGAATGAAGAAAATCGAATGTATAATTATGGATTGGGCCGGAACGGCAGTTGATTACGGATGTTTTGCTCCGGTAGCCGCTTTTATGAAGGCTTTTGCAGAGAAAGGGCTTTCTATCGATGTGAAACAGACTCGTAAGCCGATGGGATTACCTAAAATCCAGCATATCCGTGAATTGTTGACAATGCCCGAGGTGAATGAACAGTTCATATCCCGTTATCAGCGTAGCTGGGCCGAAGAAGATGTGGTAGAATTGAACCGGCTTTTTGAGGAATATCTTTTTGCTTCTTTGGAAGAGTATACCGATCCTATTCCCGGTGTTATCCCTACGCTTGAAAAGTTGCGTACCGAAGGTTTGAAAATCGGTTCTACTACCGGATATACCCGTGAAATGATGGATGTTGTTCTTCCTGCTGCTTTAGCGAAAGGATACTGTGTAGATTATTGCGCTACTCCGAATTTTCTTCCTGCCGGGCGTCCGGCTCCCTATATGATTTTTGAGAATATGATTAAACTCGGTGTTCCTTGTCTCGATACGGTTGTGAAAGTGGGTGATACGATCGCTGATATAAAAGAGGGTGTGAATGCCAAGGTGTGGAGTGTGGGCGTCATTCTCGGCAGTAATGAAATGGGACTTACTGAGGAGGAAACAGATAACTTGACTGCCGATGAACTAGAGGATCGTATGGTTGAGGTAAGAAACCGTATGCTTGAAGCCGGTGCCTCTTATGTAATCCGTAATATCGAAGAATTACCAGCACTTATTCAAACTATAAATTTAAAAATGAATACATTATGAGACCATATTTATTATTAACTCCCGGACCGTTGACAACTTCAGATAGTGTAAAAGAAACCATGATGACCGATTGGTGTACTTGGGATGAAGATTATAACTTACATATTGTTCAGGAATTGCGTAAAGAACTGCTTGGAATAGCTACCAAGACTCCCGAAGAATATACTACCGTACTTCTGCAGGGAAGTGGTACTTATTGTGTAGAGGCTGTGATTGGGGCTACTATCGGTAAGAATAACAAATTATTGATTTGCAGTAATGGCGCATATGGCGATCGTATGGGGAACATTGCCGAATATTATCATCTGGATTATGACATGCTTGCCTTTGAGGAAACGGAACAGGTTTCTGTGGAGTATGTGGATGACTATCTGAGTAATAATTCTGATATTACGCATGTGGCTTTTGTACATTGCGAAACTACTACCGGTATTCTCAATCCGATAAAAGAACTTTCTCATGTGGTAAAAATGCATGGTAAAAAGTTGATCGTGGATTGTATGAGTAGTTTTGGAGGTATACCTTTGGATGTATATGAATTAGGCATTGATTTTTTAATCAGCAGTTCCAATAAATGTATTCAAGGGGTTCCCGGATTCGGTTTTATCATTGCTCGCCGTTCCGAATTGATGCACTGTAAAGGAGTCGCCCGTTCGCTGTCTTTGGATATTTATGATCAGTGGGAAACGATGGAGAAAGGTAATGGAAAATGGCGTTTTACATCTCCCACTCATGTGGTGCGTGCATTCAAGCAAGCGTTGACGGAGTTGATTGCCGAGGGAGGGGTAGAGGCCCGTTATGCCCGTTATTGCGAAAATCACCGGATATTGGTAGACGGAATGCGTTCTTTGGGTTTTAAAACATTACTTGAAGATGCCATTCAATCTCCTATCATCACTTCTTTTCTTTATCCAAAGGCTGGTTTTGATTTCAAATCATTCTATATGGCATTGAAATCCAAAGGATTCGTTATTTATCCGGGAAAAATATCAAAGGCAGATACTTTCCGTATCGGAAATATCGGAGATGTATACCCGGAAGATTTCAAACGGCTGGTAGAGACAGTGAAAGAGACCGAATATTAAGGGAGAGAAGGATATAACTTTTCTCCAGATACAGAACAGAGATTAGGTAAACAAGGATTCCGGCTGAGTTTTTTCGGATAACCGGCCGGGATTCAAAACAGCTCTCAAGATAATGCCGGATTAAGATAGAAACAGATACTTGGTGAAAGAATGCAGTATCCTCTTTTTTGATGTCAAGCTTTTATCTACTGCTTTTTAGGTGGATAAGTCTTACCTTTGTACAAAATAGATTCATGAGATGTTATGATAAAGAATATTGTATTTGATTTTGGTGGTGTCATTGCCGATATAGATCGCGACAAAGCGGTTCAGGCCTTTGTGAAGTTAGGGTTGAAAGATGCGGAAACCCGTTTGGATAAGTATCATCAGACCGGTATTTTTCAGGAACTGGAAGAGGGTAAATTGAGTGCAGACGGTTTTCGGGAAAAATTGGGAGAGCTATGTGGCCGGGAATTGTCGGCAGAAGAGACCAGGCAGGCTTGGTTGGGCTTTTTCACAGGAGTCGATGTGCATAAACTGGATTACATACTGGAATTGAGAAAGTCTTATCGTGTCTATATTTTGAGTAACACCAATCCTTATGTGATGTCATGGGCATGCAGTCCGGAGTTTTCTTCTCAGGGAAAGTCTTTGGCGGATTATTGCGACAAGTTGTATTTATCTTATCAGTTAGGTTGTACAAAACCGGATAAGGGAATTTTTTATCATATGTTGGAAGATAGTGGGATGGTACCTTCGGAAACTCTTTTCGTAGACGATGGAGATTCGAATGTACGCATCGGTAAGGAGTTGGGCATGCATACGTTCAAGCCTAAGAATGGTGTTGGCTGGCGGGAAGAATTGTCCCGGTTATTATCCGGTTTGTAAAGTTACTGTTTCCTGCGTCGGTAAATAAGGTTCTGTATCGGACTATATGCGGAATAAAACTCTGGAATGTAATTATATATGATATGTGAAGAGGAGTCTGACAGAGTGATACGGAATGAAAATATACAACAAATAAGGAACTCGGTAAAGTGTTGTGAATTAATGTTTTAATAATTACTGTTTTCCCTCTACGAGAAAGAATTCGAAACTCTACGAGGAACGATCCGAAACTCTACGAGAAACAGGCCGTTCTTCGTAGAGAAATTAGTCCTTCGTTTTTAATGTTTTACAATGGGCCTGAGTCGGTAAGAATAAATTGTTGTTTTATTTTGTAAATAGAAAAAGACAGGAGGATGGATATCTCTGTTTTTACACCTCTTGAAAAATGAATTTTTTTAGCGATGCAGCCGGATAATTCTTTGATTACTGCTTCCTCTGAATTCCAGATGAGGGGAATAGAGCGCTTGTATAAATCGTCCTTCTACAAGAACATCAATATAAGGCAGTGCGGCTGCTAATCTGGGATGTGCCTGTACTTCTTCGTAGGTATATCCCGTATAGCACCAGATATTTTGATGAGTCTCTTCTTTAATTCTCTTTACCAAAAGAAAAAATGCTTCGGGATTATAAAAAGGGTCACCTCCGGAGAAAGTAACTCCATCCAATAATGGATTTGCATTTATCTCACGGATAATTTCCATGATGCGTTCTTCCGTCAGTTCCTCTCCCGCGCACGGATTCCAACTTTCCGGATTGTGGCATCCGGGGCAGTGATGACTGCATCCGGCTAAATAAATGGAATATCGGATGCCTTCACCATCAACTATTGTTTCGGGATAGGTGTATAATAAGTTGAAAGTTGAAAGTTGAGAGTTGAAAGTTGTCATGAGGCCTTATTTTAGTTGAAAGCTTTTTATAGTTGAAAGTTGAGAGTTGAAAGTTGAAAGTTACTATGCAGTGTGGCAGCGCAGCTAACTTTCAACTTTCAACTCTCAACTTTCAACTTATAAAGCTGAAAGCTTTATAAATGTTTTACTCTGTCTCTTTCCTCTGCCCTTTTAGCGGAATTCCAAGAGCTTAAATCTCCGGTCAGATATCCGGTGATGCGGCGCATACGCAGGATATTCTCACTTTGGCATACCGGACATTTATCGTAGATTACCCCTTTGTAGCCGCAATTGTGGCAAGTGTCTACCGGATGGTTGATGGAACCGTAGCCGATGCCTTCGTCATGCATTACTTTTACGATCTTGGCAATGGCCCTTACATTCTTTTGCGCTTCACCGTCCAATTCTACATATGTGATATGCCCTCCGCGTGTGATGGCATGGAAAGGAGCTTCACGTTTGATTTTCTCTACAATGCTGATAGGCTCTTTTACGTCCACGTGGAAAGAATTCACATAGTAGTCATTGTCGGTTACTCCTTCGATTTTTCCGTATTTACGACGGTCCATGCGGGTGAAGCGACCGGATAGTCCTTCGGCGGGAGTTGCCAGTACAGAATAGTTCAGGTTGTACTTCGCTTTATATTCGTCCACTACCTTATTCATTTCCATGATGGCTTCGTATAGGGTGTTCCATGCTTTATCATTATGACCGTGGCCCTGACCGTAGAGTGCTACCATTGCATTGTGTCCGCCAATAAAACCGATACCTAACGTACCACTACGTAAAATATCTCCTACTTCTTCGTTCGGGTTTAATGCACCTCCTCCTTTCCATACATCATTACCCATCATGAATGGGAATTGACGTGCTAATGCCGTACGCTGGTATTGATAGCGGGCATAAAGCTGATCAGCTACCAAGGTGGCTGTTTCATGTACCGACTCTATAAATATTTCTTTAGCTTTCAACTCTATGGCATCTTGGTTGCGCTTGTCTTCGATGATGCTTTCTGCCTTGATACGGGCTTCAATAGCGAGACGGGGCATGTTTAAAGTAGTGAATGAAAGATTGCCGCGTCCTAATGAAGACTTTTCTCCGGCCACATTTTCAAATACACGGGTACGGCATCCCATCGTTGCTAATTCGTAACGATATCGTTTCGGATCGTTGATATTCCATTTTTCGTTTTGATTGAACGGGGCATCTAAGAACATGAAGTTGGGGAACAGTGCTTTTGCAGTAGTCCGGCAAGCTTTTAAGAACAGGTCGAAATTAGGAGCGCTGAAAGTCATGCGTCCTTCTTCGGCCGCTTCAAAATCCGTCATTGCTTTCTGATAATCTTCTTCCGAATAGGATACTCCGTCTTTCACTTTGAATATCTGAATAGGAAATACCGGAACTTCTCCACGGGTGCCTAACCCTTCGATAGTAGCTTTTAACAGTTCTTCAATCACCATGCGTCCTTCGGCGGAAGTATCCGTTCCGTAATTGATGGAGCTGAATACCACCTGATTGCCTCCGCGCGAGTGCATTGTATTCAGATTATGGATAAAACCTTCCATAGCCTGATGGGTATCTTTCCGGGTTTGCTGATAAGCTTTTTCAATGACGCGTGCCAGATGTTCCTTGTCTATATTGATTTGGAGGGCGGTGAGTGCCATGCGCAGTGTTTCACGTTCCAGTTCGTTGGTCTTGATAGAGGGCAGATGTTCTTCGATCAGAGCGCGGATTGCTTTTTCTTCCACTGCGGTATTGGTTTCCATCGCGATATAGAAGCTGATAAAAGAACTCAGGTGTTTGCGGAATGATTTATTTACTCCCTTTGCCATGAAAAAGTCGAATGCCGGGATGGCTTGTCCGCCATGTTGTTCGTTCTGATTGGTTTGGAAGATGATGGTTGCCAATGTGGCATAACTTTGGATGCTTTGCGGGGTACGTATGCTGCCGTTTTTGGTACGGAATCCACGTTCGAAAAGATCGTCCATGTCATACTGGATACAAGTAGTGGTCTTTGTAGGGTAGTAGTCCAGATCATGTATATGGATATCCCCCAATTGATGTGCTTCTGCAAATCGCTTGGGCAGTAAGTATTTATACGTGTAATCTTTGGTCACTTCAGAAGCGAAAGTCATCATTTGACCTGCCGGAGTATGGCTGCTCATATTGGCATTGCTCAAGTTCACGTCATTCTTGTCGATAGCGACAATTCCGTCCATGACATGCTTCATCTGTGTTTTTTTATCGCGTTCCGTATTACGCCATTCGCGATAGATGATGTACTTTTTTGCAACTTCGGGCCGTACTTTCATTAATTCTTTTTCCACCAAGTCTTGAATTTCTTCTACAGTGATGGTAGGATTGGAAAAGCGGCTGATGACATTCATGGTAATATCCGCTACGAGCTGTTGCTCGTCAGTGATACCGGAGGCACTGAACGCTTTGCTTATAGCGTTCTTGATCTTACTAATAGAGAAATCTTCTCTTTTACCATCACGTTTGATGATACAAATTTCAGCGTAGTTCATAACTTTAACTCCCGAAAGTAATTTATAAATTAAACAATTAGATAATTTACTATTTACGATTAGCGTAACTCTGATGATCGATCGTCAATCGTGAAATGGTAAATCTGTCCGGCCGGTCTTCTGACTTATCTCTCCTTCGCAACGCCTTCCCACGATGAAACTCGCAGTGGCATAGTGTGCGGATTCTCAGAGAATTACAGCAGCGGGTACTGTCGCCGATTTGCACAGCGTTCCCTTTTGACTAAACCTCTTTTTAGCTCCGGAACGGGGACAAAGATAGTAGAATTACTTGTAGGTTGGTTAGCTTTTAACATTAAAATTCGGGAAACTTTTCTTTCTTCTTGATACAGAAAGTTTTCCGTTTTGGAAAACTTTTAAGAGGAAAACTTAAACAGGTTCTCAGTTTTATAAGATCAACCAAATTGCAATAATATGACCTATACTGCCACCCAGGCAGAAGAGATGGAATACTGAATGCATGTAGGGTTTGCGCAATGAATAGAATATGGCTCCGATGATATAAGATACTCCTCCACCGATGAGCCACCAGAAGGCGGAGGATGCCCCTATTTCTGAAAGACAGCCCATTAGCGGTTTTAATGCTATCAGGATGGAGGCGCCCATTCCGACATAGCAGCATGTTTCCAGATTACTGTGTTCTTTTAGTTTTTTGAAACTAAGGATAAAACCGATAAGGGCGGATAACCAGACAAATGCAAAGATGCCCCAGCCCCATCCGCCGGCATTGCGCATCACCAGCAAGGTGAAAGGGGTATAGGTACCTGCAATGTGCAGATAGATGGCTCCGTGATCAAATTTCCGTAATAATTCTTTCGTCGTTCCCGGAGCGGAAGCATGATACCAGGTAGAACTGATATAAGAGGATAACATTCCCGCCAAATAGACAGAAACGCAGGCAACGGCCCAGTGGGGATCGTTGCCTGCGGCTGCTTTTATCAATAAGAAGTATCCTGCTATGATTCCTAACAGAATACCGGCTCCATGACTCAGTGTGTTGGCGAGCTCTTCACCATGTGTATATCGATGATTGTTCAATGTCGTATCTTTATTGGTTTCGGTTGTAAAGGTACTCCATTTTTCCAAAACAACAGGCTCTTATTCTTTCTTTAAAATAATTTTGCTGCTGTATTGTGCCGCTATCTGTTTACGGAATTCAAGAAAATCTTTATAAATCTCTTTAGGATAAATTCCCCGGTGCATCAATAAGCGATGTATGATACATATTTCTTTGTCCTTTATCATTAAGGAAGAACTAAAACTTCCGAAGCTGCTTGTTACTTGGCAAGTCTTGGGGAGAGATTCGATAGTATATCCTTCCGGTATTTGCAGGCAAATACTGTCTGTATCCAAATAGCCGTAATTTATATGGATATCCTGTACACGTTGTTTAAGATCGGGCGTTGTAAATCCTTTACGGAAGATGTTGGCCGGGATAAACAATCGATTTCCTGTTTTATTTCCGTATTGTTCCGTTTCGATCGTATATTGGATATCGATCATGGGAATGACTTCTTTGGCTTCGTTGATTTGTATATTGTTTATATTAGCCTGTATCAGATTGATGCCGGAACGTAAATAATCTTTCCGGTGTGACGGCTCGAGCCTGGTGATACCTGCCATACTTTCATATTGAAACAAACGAGAGATTCCGCTGGCTTTTATCTTTGCTCCTCCGGTAGGAGTGAGAGTGACAGAAGCGTTAGTTGTTTGCGTATTTAACGAATCGGGATAGGAGGGCAGGCGGCACATAATCCCTCCTTCTTTTGTAATCAATAGAGCATCATGTCCGGCAATACCGCTATGTACATATCCGAATGGTAGCTGCGGATTGGTGCATTCCAACCAAAGCGTATCTTCCGGGAGCGGAACCTGCAGGATGGCATGATTCATTTGATCGACACTGGAAAAATCAGGCAGTAGCCGTTCGTTGTCAGTACTGATTACAGTATAAACAGACGGGATACCCAGTTCCTTCAACATGGCGTGGGTGTAATTGGATAATCCTTTACAGTCACCGAATCCTGCCCGGCAGACATCGGAAGCGGCGATAGGTTGCAGGCCGCCGATTCCTAATTGAATGCTTACATAACGAGTGGTTTCGGCCAAGTAATTATAGACTGCCTGCACTTTTTCACGTGGAGTATTGCAACCGGCTGTCAGTTCCCGTAATTTCAGTTTTATGGGCTCTGCCAATTGGTCGCGTCCTGTAAGCAGGCTATTCTGCCAGATACCGTAAGATTGCCAGGAACTCATGTCGCCCTGTGTTCCGTCGAAAGTGAAAAGTTTGGGTGAGAAATGGATACGGGGAAGCCGTTCGGCGAAAGATAAGCCGAACGGCTCGTATTCGATGGCTGTCATCGGTCCTGAGGATACTTCGGTCAGGATATCTCCTTTAGATGTTACCTCCTGTTTTACCTCGGTTTTCATGTTTACCATCCGGTAGCGGGCCGGATTGCCGGCAGGGGTATAGAGACGATATGTAGCATTTACTACCGACTGGTTGTAGGCTTTTTGAGGTCTGAATGTCGGATAGCAGATTAATCCGTCTTTGTACTTCACCTCCCATTCGTATTTTATGGTCAGGGGGTAGCGGGGAAGATTGCATTCATAGTAATAGGTGTAGTCATCACTGGTTAGTCCTGAAGAGTATTCTGACATTTGCAGGTCCGACTTTTTTATTTTACGGATAACTTTACCATTGGCATCTGTTATTTCTCCGGAGAATTTCCGGAGAGAGGTGAACTTGTCGCATACACAAAAAAAGTGTGCTGTATCCCGTCCTTTTTCATTTAGAATCGTGATGGTGTAACTCTCTTTACGCAAGGCACTGGAAGTTGATTCACAAATAATTTCTGTCGTGGCATCCTGTACGATGGAGTAAGCATTCCGATCGGTGTCTGCCTGTGCCTGTACAACGAAAGGGAATAGCAGAAGCGTCAGAATACTGTTGTATAACCTGTTTTTTATCATAATAGAATTACAATTTCTTAAGTACTACAGTTTCATTGTTCTTCTCGGCTATTACTTTCCAGAAGTTTTGCAGTCCGGGATATTCTTCAGGGAGATATAATAATTTGCTGGACGAGAATGTGTAGTTGATGGTCAGCTTATTCTCTTTCTGTTCCAGAACATAACGGCACATACCCTGCTTGTCTTCTGTTCTTGCCAGTAGCGGTTTCGGTAATTCGTCTACTGTGTATCCTTCCGGCAATGTCAAGTTAACGGATAATACGACCTGGTCGGTGAAAGGATACTCTACAGGTAGTTTCCGCTCTGCCTGTGTGAAAGGATTCTTTTCCGTATGTAAGAATATAAGCGGGTTGAGATAGATGAAATTGTCATTGGTAGTTGCCTGCTTTTCAAAAATAACCGTTTCTTTCACTTGCGGTGAGAACCGGTCTACTCCTTGTGCATTGAATACGTTGACTTTTATGTCTTCTTGGGTAGCAAGTTCGTTGACAAATTCCGTACTGTCTTTGGCGGTCCGGTATTTTCTTCTGAATGATGAGGCATACTGGCCTGTATAACTGGTATTGCGATTGCCGCATATTTTTCCATCCGGGCTGATGGTCGCATTTACGATAGAGCGTAACTGGCTTTTGCAGGTCTTGCTTAAATCAACCCATAATCCGCCTTTTCCGGGCATGATCACGCGTGCCCGGTTTACCATTAACACGGGAGGAAGTATATTGATGTAACCGTCTCTTACGGAACCGTCCAGATAAACAAGCGTACTGTCGGTGTTTGCTACGCCTACTATAAAAGTATTTAGTTTTTGTACGGATGGATGGGAGTAAGGGAGTATTCCTATATTGCGGCGGCTCATGACTACAGGGAAAGAGGGAATGTCGGCATCCCGGAGCATGCTCATTAGTATGAAATTGATTTCCGCATTGTTTCCCATGCCGTCTTTGATCACTTTTTTGCTTTTACCTCCATAAAGTGAGTATTCTTCGTTCCAGGTGATTTTTCCTTTTAAGAAAGTATAGATGGCACTTATTTTTTCTTCGATGCTTTTCAGTTGGTCTAAGTTCAAAGCAGCCATTTCTTCCCGATAAGGATTGCGTATTTTCAACTGTCCGCCGAACTCGCTGTCTTCCAGCAGCATTTTATCTATGTTTTCCCAAGATTGGGTGAATGATTTGTAGAGGGCACCGGGAAAGTCCAAGCCTCCCAATTCGAAATTGACTTGTGTACTATAGTCATTTACACACCAGATATAATCATCATCGTGTAAGGCAGGAAGTTGTCTGCCTTTGAAGTTGAGATGACGGCCGTTGCATTGCAGTAGTTGGTTGCCTATGCTGAGATTGACCGCTTCCGAATCGTCTGTTGTTTCCAGTCTTTCCGTGCCGCGTACATCCAGATTGAATTTAAAATATTCCGGAACGGTGATATCATACTCCGTATAGAGAGTAGGAATGGATTGTTGGGCACTCCAATCATTTATATTGAAGTAGAAATCGGATAATACCTTATATTTATATTCGATAACAGTCCCTACTTTTACATTAGGAATGGAGAACTTGACTTGCATATATTTGTCATTGAGCCGCTCTTTATAGATAAACTCGCGTTTCATTTTGGTACGTACTGTTTTCCCGTTTTCGATATTGTACGCAAAAGCGTCTATCTGACTGACAGTTTCTTTCATTGAAGAGCGGTTTTCATTCTCATAGTAGGGTATGCAGATATCCGCAAAAGAGGTTCCTTCCGGTTTGAGTATTTTAATTTTGGTTTCATAGCTATAATTCAACCGGAAATCATCGGCTACAAAATCATAAAATGCACCGGTCTTTTTACAAAGTACAACAGCAGTCGCTGTGGTATCCGGTGCATAGGTTGTCATTTTGAGTTCTTCATCCGAAGGTTTGCCGAATTTCGTGTTAACTTCCGGTACGGAAATTTCTTGTCCATAAACTTGTCCTGCCATGAAACAGGCAAACAAGATGATTAATAGGTTTTTCATATTTATTTTATTTAGAGTTTTTTCGGTATGGATAAATACATGATTGTTTTTGCAACTATTGTTTGTAAACTTGCGAACGAAGGCAGGTAGTGTATACAGAGCCGGAGTAATAGAAAAAAAGGTTAATTTACAGTCCATAGTTGTTGTGCGTTTTTGATAATATTTAATAATGCAAATATATACAAAAAAATAAATAATGTTCGTTTTGTGTTCTTTTTTGTGTAATAAAAGAAAGAAAATACATACAACTTTCTGAAGTTTCTGATTTTTGGCGTGTTTTTCTTGGGGATGGTGCATAAAAATAGCGCATTCATTTTATCGAACTATCTATCCCCTTCGGTTGATGGGTTCTGAAATATCATTACTTCAATCCGTGTCGGAGGATAGTGAATAAAATAAATGCGCTATTTAGTAATTATTATGGAAATTTCTTCTGTTTTTTATACCAGATGTCCGATCCATTCTTCACGGTCTCCCGGAAGGAGATCGATTACAGGCACTTCTATCATGGTGTAACATCCCGGTTGCTGGCGCATGGAAGCACGTGCCACACAAACTAAAACCTGTGCGGTTAATGCGGGGTTATTGATGCGCATGTTAAATTCAAACAATTGGTTCTGGGTTTTACCGGATACTCCTTTACGGGTAAGGTTTACACCATGCCCCATGTCGAGCAATGCATCCACGCTGTCTACTTGCTTCACGTGGGTTTCGTCATTTATAAAATAGGCATCGGATTTAATGGCTGCAGCTACTTCGTTGAAATTGTAACCGTCTTTCAGTTCGATGTATACCATGCGCCGGTGGATACCGGTTCCGGTCGGAATAGTCATTGAGAGGGCGGCTTTCACCCCGTCGATGGCTTTTACGGCTACCGTATGTCCCATGCTCATGCCGGGGCCGAAATTTGTATAAGTGATTCCTTTGGGCGCAATCGCCTCCAGTAAGGTACGTACAATCGAATCGCTTCCCGGATCCCATCCGGCCGAAATGATGGATACAGCCCCGTGCTCTTTGGCACAAGCACCGAGTTCACGACGAAGAGCGGTGATACCTGTGTGGATATCGAAGCTGTCTACCGTATTGATACCTAATGCCAGAATCTCTTTTGCATAGGATTCTACGCTACGGGTAGGAGTACATAGAATGGCTACGTCTACTCCCTGCAGCTCTTTGATGTCTTTCACAACGGCATAATCATTCAGTTCGGCCGGCTTGTTTTCGGCTCCTGCACGACGGACTACACCTGCTATTTCGAAATCGGGGGCTGCCTGGAGCGCTTCCAGTACATAGTGACCAATATTGCCATATCCGACGATGGCTGCTCTTACTTTTTTCATTTCTTTATTGGTTTTGTTTAACATATTTCTTGTTTTATGCCGCAAAAATAATCATTTTCTCTGTTTATTGCCCTAAAAGGGTTGTTAAAGTTAGTTTTTGTTGCTCAAGGTTAGTAAAGCACAATATTTCTCGTGCGCGTGCGTTATAAGGATATTATGATAGAATACGTCAAAGGCGAGATTGCCGAACTTAGTCCGGCAACAGCGATAATCGATTGTAACGGTTTGGGGTATGCGGTAAATATTTCATTAAATACATACTCTGCAATTCAAGGAAAAAGCACTTGCAAACTCTATATTTATGAAGCCATTCGTGAAGATGCATATGTGCTTTATGGTTTTGCGGACAAGCAGGAACGTGAGTTGTTCCTGTTATTGATTTCCGTATCCGGCATCGGCGGTAATACGGCGCGGATGATTCTTTCGGCACTCTCTCCGGCCGAGTTGGTAAATGTGATCAGCACAGAAAATGCCAACATGTTGAAAACCGTGAAGGGGATCGGATTGAAAACGGCACAACGTGTAATTGTTGATTTGAAAGATAAAATAAAGACTTCCGTACCCGCAAGCGGAGGCGGACAGGCTATGTTGCTGTCTGCCATGAATACCGAAATACAGGAAGAAGCGGTAGCTGCACTTACTATGCTTGGGTTTGCGGCTGCTCCTTCACAAAAAGTAGTACTTGCCATTTTGAAAGATGAGCCCGATGCGGCTGTAGAGAAAGTTATTAAACTTGCTTTGAAAAGATTATGAAAGTAATATGCCAATTTTTTAATGTTTCAATTTACCAATGTGCTGCGTGGGTATGTCGCGGGTTCGCCGGTATGTCGACACATTACTTTATTGGCATATTATTTTTATGTTTAGGAAGTTTGCCTGCTGTTGCCCAAGTGCTCCCGCCTATGCCTATTGTTGAAGAGAAGGTAGAGTATGATGCATTGACCAACCGCTATCTGATCCGTACCATTGTAGGAGGGCAGGAAATGGAAGTTCCTATCATAATGACTCCTGCCGAATATCTGGACTGGAGCATGAAACGTTCTATGCAGAACTATTATCGCCAACGCAACGACTCGGTATTCACCAAAGGAAAAGAAGAATTCGACTTCACGAACATGAAGTTCAATCTCGGGCCGGCAGAAAAGATATTCGGCCCGGGTGGCGTTCAGATCAGAACTCAGGGAAGTGCTGAACTGAGTATGGGAATGAAGTATAACAATGTCCAGAATCCGACTCTTCCCGAAAGTATGCGTAAGACCTGGGGATTCGACTTTGATGAAAAGATCAATATCAATGTCAATGGTAAAGTGGGTGATAAGGTGAACCTTGACATGAACTATAATACGGATGCAACTTTTGATTTCGACAGCAAAAAGTTGAAGCTGAAATATGAAGGTAAAGAAGATGAGATCATAAAACTGCTGGAAGCCGGTAATGTGAGTATGACTACCGGTAATTCATTGATACGGGGGGCTACTTCCCTGTTCGGTGTACGCGCTGATTTGCAGTTTGGAAAATTGAAGTTGCAGACGGTTATCAGCCAGCAGGAAAGCGAATCGAAAACGGTGAACAGTAAGGGCGGGGCACAGACGACTTCTTTTGATTTTTCGGCAGCCGATTATGATGAGAACCGTCACTTTTTTCTGGCGCATTATTTTCGGGATAGGTATGATGAGAATATGGCGCAATTGCCGAATATTCTTTCCGGTGTCACGATTAACCGTATTGAAGTGTGGGTGACCAACAAACGGGGTAATTATGATAACCCCCGTAATATTGTGGCGTTGACGGATTTGGGAGAGAGCAATCTTCCTGCCGGTTCGCCGTGGTCCTCCGAATCGGGAGGCAATAAAGTTCCGAGGAATAGTGCCAATAATCTGTATAGCCAGATGGTGAATGTTTATTCCGCCGCACGTGATATCAGTTCGGTAAATGCCGTAATGGAGGGTATTCCCGGGATGGAGAGCGGGATGGATTATGAGAAGATAGAAAGTGCCCGTTTGCTTACTTCTTCGGAATATACGCTGAACACCACTTTAGGATATCTTTCGGTGAAACAGACTTTGCAGCCCGACGAGGTGCTTGCCGTTGCATTTGAATATAATATCGGTGGTAAGACCTATCAGGTCGGTGAATTTTCTTCCGATATAAAGGAAACTTCAAATTGTCTTTATGTGAAGTTATTGAAAAACACCTCTAATTCTCCGAACTCCAATTGCTGGGATTTGATGATGAAAAACGTCTATTCATTGAATGCTTATCAGGTGCAATCGGAGAAGTTTACGTTGAATATTACCTATTTGAGTGATACTACGGGTGTGTATCTGCGATACATTCCGGAAGGGAAAATCAATAAGATACCTTTGCTTAAGGTGATGAATCTGGATCGTTTGAACAGTAAGAACCAGGTGGGTAGTGACGGATTCTTCGATTTTGTCGAAGGGTATACGGTCAATGCGCAAAACGGTCGTATCTTCTTCCCGGTGGTGGAACCTTTCGGTAAGCATCTGGCCGATAAACTCGGCAATAAGGAACTGGCCGATAAGTATGCATTTACGGAGTTGTATGACTCTACATTGACGGTGGCCAAGCAGTTGGCGGAGAAAGATAAATTCCGTCTGCAGGGAGAGTACCGTGCCTCGTCTGCCAATGAGATACGTCTTGGTTCGATGAATGTCCCCCGGGGATCGGTGCGTGTCACGGCTGGTGGACGGACGCTGACGGAAAACTCCGATTACTCGGTTGACTATACGATGGGAGTAGTTACCATCCTAAATCAAAGTATCATCGATGCAGGTACTGCGATCAGTGTGAATCTTGAAAGTAATACGGCTTACAACATGCAGCGAAAAACGATGTTGGGGCTGAATTTCACGTATGATTTTTCACCGGATTTCCAGTTGGGAGGTACCATTATGCATCTGAGTGAAAAACCGATGACCACCAAGGTGGCTATGGGAGACGAACCTATTTCGAATACTTTGTGGGGGTTGAATGCGTCGTGGAAGCGGGAAAGCCAGTGGCTGACCAATATGGTGGATAAGTTGCCTTTTGTCGAAGCTACCGCCCCGTCGAATATAAACTTGGGATTGGAATTTGCCCAGCTTATCCCGGGACATAGCGGAGGATTGCAGGACAACTCTTCTTATATCGATGATTTTGAAAGCTCTCAAAGTGGAATCGATTTAAGCCAACCGCTAAATTGGCAGCTCTCTTCTATTCCTTATAATGCAAAAGGCCCTCTAAACGGGGGAAGCGGCGAACAGATATTATTTCCGGAGGCAAGTACCAACCTTTCCGATAGTACGGCTATTGGGAAAAACCGTGCTTTGCTGGCCTGGTATCATATCGACGGTTTGTTTACCCGCCGTAATTCCTCATTGACTCCGACCCATATTAAAAATGACTTGGACCAGCTTTCCAATCATTATGTCCGTGAAGTTTATGAACCGGAGTTGTTTCCCGGCAAAGATTATAACAATACGGAAACGTCCACTATGTCAGTGTTGAATGTCGCCTATTATCCGCAAGAGCGCGGTCCTTACAACTTGGACAGGGATTTGGATGAAAATGGAAATCTATTGGATCCTGCAAAGCGTTGGGGAGGAATGATGCGTAAAATAGAGACCAGTGATTTTGAAAAGAATAACATCGAGTATTTGGAGTTCTGGTTGCTCGATCCCTTTATTTATGCCGATGGAGACGAACCGGGTACTTCAACAAGAAAGAATACCCGCAGTACGAACGAAGGCGGATATCTGTATTTCAACTTAGGAGATATTTCTGAGGATATCCTGAAAGATGGAAAGAAGTTTTTCGAGAACGGTTTGCCTATCGATGACGATCCGTCCCGGGTGGATTATACGGTTTGGGGACGTGTGCCCAAAGACCGTAGTCTGGTATATGCTTTTGATAATACGGCAGGAGCCCGCAAGAAGCAGGATGTCGGATTCAACGGACTATCGGTAGAAGATGAAAGGAACTATCCTACATATGCCAAGTATCTTGAAGAGATACGGCCGAAGTTGAATGCCGATGCCTTTCAGAAATTCTATGATTCACCGGCCGGTGATAAATTTCATTACTATCGCGGATCGGACTATGATGCCGAAGAGAAAAGCATTCTCGAACGTTACAAGTATTTTAATAATACGGAGGGCAACTCGGTTGCCAAGGAAGATTCTCCGGAAAGTTACCCGACTGCTGCCAAAGATAGTCCTGATATTGAAGATATCAATCAGGATAATACCCTTTCGGAGACGGAAAGATATTTTCAGTATAGAATTCACCTGACTCCTTCCAAACTGGAAGTCGGGCAGAATTACATTACGGATAAACGGGTATCGAAAGTAAGACTGCGTAATGGCAGCTCGGAAGAGGTAACCTGGTATCAGTTTAAGGTTCCTGTACGTAGCGGAACGCCTATCGGTAATATCAAAGACTTTAAATCGATACGTTTCATGCGTATGTTCCTTACCCAGTTCGAGAAACCTGTTATTTTGCGTTTTGCTACACTGGAACTGGTGCGTGGCGAATGGCGTACGTATACAGATCCTTTGTACAATCTTCAAAATCCGGCTCCTACTGTAACCGGTACATTGGATGTGTCTACTGTCAATATAGAAGAGAATGGTGATAAAACGCCGGTAAACTATGTAATGCCTCCAGGCATCAGTCGAGTTGTAGATCCGGGACAGCCGCAGTTACGCCAGCAAAATGAGCAGGCCATGAGTTTGAAGCTGGAAGATCTGGCGCCGGGTGATGCACGTGCCGTATACAAAAACTCTACAATGGACATGCGCCAGTATCGTCGCCTGAAGATGTTTGCTCACGCAGCAGCGCTGACCGACAATGTTACCGATCCGGAAGATGGGCAGTTATCCGTATTCATTCGTTTGGGATCCGACTATCGTTCTAATTTCTATGAATACGAAATACCGTTGAAATTGACTCCTGCCGGACATTATAATGGAGATTCGGAATCCGACCAACTCATTGTGTGGCCTAAAGATAATATGTTGGACATTGCTCTGTCTGTTTTTACCGATTTGAAGAAGAAACGTAATCAGGCGAAGAACAATCCTCTGAGCGGTGTCAGTTACGGAAAACTTTATTCCGAATACGATTCGGAGCAACCGGCCAACAAGATAAGTATTATCGGTAATCCGTCATTGGCGGAAGTGAAGACGATGATGATCGGTGTGCGCAATAATTCGCGCTCTAAAAAGTCGATAGAGGTTTGGGTGAACGAATTGCGTCTGTCCGATTTTGATGAAGACGGCGGTTGGGCAGCACAGGGAAATATGAATGTGCAACTTTCCGACCTCGGTAGTGTAAGTATGGCCGGACATGTAGAGACTGCGGGATTCGGCGGATTGGAACAGAGTGTCAGCGAGCGTCGCTTGGACGACTATTATCAATATCAGTTCACTACCACCTTTGAACTGGGACGTTTCTTCCCGAAAGCGGTGAAGTTGAGTGCCCCGATTTACTACTCTTATTCCCGTGAAAAAACTTCTCCCAAGTATAATCCGTTGGATAAGGATATGTTGCTGAAGGATGCACTTGATGCATTGGCTAACGACAGGGAACGGGATTCTTTACGGAACATCGCCAACGAGATAACGACGTACAAGAATTTCAGTCTGAGTAATATGCGTGTAGGGGTCACCAGTAAAAATCCGATGCCTTATGATCCGGGTAACTTTACCATGAGCTATAGCCGTACGAAACGGCATAACCAGGGCAGTACCACTGTTTATGAAAATGAAACGGACTGGCGTGGGGCGTTGTCTTATAATTATGCTCCCGTTTACAAAGCTTGGGAACCCTTCAAAGGATTGAAGAGCAAATCCAAATGGATGAAATTTGTGAAAGACCTGAACTTGAGTTATCTGCCGCAGAATATCTCTTTCAATACGGATATGAGCCGTCACTATTACGAACTCCAACTGCGTGATATGGAGAACTTGAGCGATCCTGCCGATATTCCCGTAAGTGTGGCGAAAGATTTTCTGTGGAATCGCGACTTTGCCTTGCGCTGGGATTTGACGAAGAATCTTCGTATGAATTTCACTTCGGCCACTCGTGCCGAGATAGAAGAACCTTATGGAGTGGTAAACAAGACGCTCGATCCGGATGAATATGAAGCGAAGAAGGATACGATACGTCGTAGTCTGTTGAGTTTCGGACGTCCGATCGATTATCAGCAGACATTCAATGCTTCGTATAAACTGCCATTCGATAAAATTCCTGCTACCGACTGGATTACGGCGGATACCCGTTTTAACTCTTCTTACAATTGGGATCGCGGTGTGTCGCTTTCGGATGGGAGAGAGATGGGTAATACCATTTCGAACCAGCGCAGTATCGATGTGAACGGGCGTTTCAATTTGGAGACTCTATATAATAAGGTGCCTTTCCTTAAAGCTACCAACCGTCGTTTTGCCGCTACTTCTTCGGCGCGTCGTCCGGATACGCGTAAGAAAGAGAAACCGAAACGGTATGAAAAAGAGATACAGTTGAAGAAAGATACTACGGTGACCGTTCGTCATAGCTTGGGGTCGAAGAAACCGAAAGTCTCGGCACTGACAGTAGATGGTAACCGTTATCCGATTCGTTATAAAGTGATGGATGCCAATACCATTCGCATCGAAACAAGAGATAGCATCCGGATAAAACTGACCGCTATACAAGGCCCGAAACCCGAAGATAACCGTTGGTATAAGATAGCACAGTCGGCAGCGCGTGTCGCTATGATGGTACGTAATGTAAGTGTTACTTATAAAAACACCTATGCGATGTCCATATCCGGTTTCCGACCGGAAATAGGGGATATGCTCGGGCAGACGAAAGGAGCGTCCGGTTTTGCTCCGGGACTTGATTTTGCTTTCGGTATGACGGGCGACAGTTATATTAACAAGGCGTTGGATAACGGCTGGCTGGTTTCAGATTCTGTAGTAAGTCCGGCAACAACCAATGCCCAGGAAGATTTACAGATACGTATGACGCTGGAGCCTGTCCGTGATTTGAAGATCGATCTTAATGCCGGACGTACCCGTAATAAATCCAATCAGATTCAGTTTATGTATGAAGGCATGCCTCAGATACAGAGCGGTAACTTCAATATGACGGTGATCACGATCGGTAGTGCATTCGAACGCCGCAGTGCTTCTAACGGTTACTCATCCTCTTCTTTCAACCGCTTTTTAGGAAATCTGGATATCATAAAGAACAGGATAGAAAATATGTATGCCGGAGTTCCTTATCAGGGGCAGAGTGGCTTGAATCAACAGCCATTGTATCAGGTGAACAAATATAGTTCTGACGTGATGATACCGGCTTTCCTGGCGGCTTACACCGGACGAAGTGCAAGCAACAGTGCTCTCGACCTGTTCCCGGGTATCTTGTCTATGATGCCTAACTGGCGTGTGACTTACAGCGGATTGAGTAAACTTGAATTTTTCAAGAAATACTTTAAGAGTGTGACGTTGAATCATGCTTATCGCAGTACGTATAGTGTCGGTAGTTACAGTACGTTCCAGAATTTCCATAGCTACATGGGGGATTGGGGATTTGTAGATGATATACAGACCGGTATACCTGTTCCGTCCTCTATGTATGACGTTTCTGCTGTTTCCATCAACGAACAGTTCTCTCCTTTGTTAGGCGTGGACGTTACTTTCAAAAACGGCATCACTACCAAGGTGGAATACAAGACTACCCGAATTCTTAATCTCAGCCTTGCCGCCAATCAGATTGTAGAGAGCAGTACGAAAGATTTCGTATTGGGTATGGGATATAAGATCATGGGTCTTGAACTTTTCCCGGGACGCAATAAGAAGGATTTGAAGAATAAGATAAGCAACGACCTCGCGTTGCGTATGGATGTGTCTTTCCGTAATCAGTCTGCTCTTGCCCGGGATATCCAGCAAGTGACCACGCAGGCCACCAGTGGTAACAAGGCACTTAAAATCTCTTTCTCTGCGGACTATACGCTGAGCCGCCTGCTTAGCGTCAGCTTCTATTATGATCGTCAGAAAAATACGCCGCTTGTATCTGCCAGCTCTTATCCGGTGACCAGTGCGGATTTCGGAATGAGACTGAAATTCTCGCTTACAAGATAATACTTTCCCGATGCTTTATTAAAAAAATACCCTCGTGATATGGAACGAAATAAAAAGATATTTATGCAGTCGTGGCTTCGGCCTCATCCTCGTGCAAAGTCGGTTTCTACGGATGAATGGTATCTGGACTTTGCCAACCGGCTTTTCTCGTTGATCGGCTCTTCACAACCCTATATCGGAAAACGGACAGAGGATATACAACGGGCTGCCATTATGCTGACTCTATATCTGGAAGACAGCATAGCGAATGCAGGCGGATGGCGGCATTTCTGCGACCTGTGTCATCAGCTATATGGTAGTTACCTTCCTTTTTATGAGTTGTCGGAAGATTATATTCCTGATGAGATAAACGAAACCGACATTGCTTTTGTCCTGTGGAAACTCAATTCGGACGATGATTTCTCGGCGACGGTTGCCAACCCCTTTGATAAAGAGATGCTGCGATTGGCCGGAGATGTTTATCGGTTGATGGATCATGTATTTGAGCAGGCGCCTATTACGGAAGTCCCTTCCGGTGATTGGGTGTTGCCGTCCGAACAGCTATTGGTGGAACGGACTGCCATTCCCGCAATAACTCCGGAAATTCAATTGCCGGAAAGCGTAAAGCTCTTTTTGGAAGCTTCGCATGGTGAACAGTTGATGTATTTTCCGCTTTACGGGCAGATGGAGGATTTCTTTGTAAAGCATCTGCATTGGAATCGGGCGGATATTCCCGATAAACCGGATGAGGATGGTGACAATGTCGTTGTGTTTGCCAATCCCAAAGGTATCCTGATGGCACCGGGTGTTGCACAATTCTTTTGTGATAAACGCAATGAAACTGCATACAATGAAGCGGCGGCTTCGGCAGAAGGGTATAAGGTGTTTACCGATAAGGGCCGTTGCCCGTTCGACTTGTTAAAGCATGCCATGGAACGGAATTTGTTCCCCCAAGCACAGCTTCCCTTTGAGAATGGAAAAGAAATACTGGAGAAAAACTGGGATTTTATTGCCCGTTATTTCTTGGGTGAATATTATGAAGGGAGATAATGATGAGTGGTATAAGAAAGAATGTCTCTTCCGGTGCTTCCCGTTCTAAAAGTAGTGGAAAACCAAAGCCTACCGGGAAACGGATCGGGAAATCAAAGCCTGCCAAAGCAAATAATCAGTTGAACAGGAGAGTGAAATAATACTCGATAGAGGGCCAAAGCAGGTTTTCCTTCGTTTCATCTTATGGGTACGATTCGTTTCATATGCTTGAAACGATCGGTTTCATCCTATTGGAACGATTGGTTTCATATGGTTGGAACGATAAGTTTCATACGGATGGAACCATTTCTAACATTTTCAAGTATTATTTGTTCATTTATAATGAAAGGATATCTGTTTATGAATCGAGTCACTAAAACGAAACACAATGGAGTGGAAGAGTAATTTAATAACCGGTTTACAATGGTCGGACCGTATCATCAACCGGGAGGGGAAGGAACGCATTGCCCGCGAGCTGGCGGCACAGGTGAAGGATGGTGAAGTGATCGGAGCCGGTTCCGGTTCTACGGTTTATCTTACCCTGTTTGCCATCGCGGAAAGAATACGGACGGAGAAACTTCAAGTGAGAGTCATTCCGGCATCGATGGAGATCTCCATGACTTGTGTGCAACTGGGCATTCCGCAAACAACTCTTTGGGAGAGGCGTCCCGATTGGACATTCGACGGTGCCGATGAGGTAGATCCTTCGCATAATCTTATCAAAGGACGGGGCGGTGCCATGTTCAAGGAGAAACTGTTGATAAAAAGCAGTGAACGGGCTTTCATACTCGTCGACAACAGTAAGTTCGTTTCCAGATTGGGCAGTAAGTTTCCCGTGCCGGTAGAGGTCTTTCCTACCGGAGTGGTCTATGTGGAAAACCAGTTGAAAACTCTTGGGGCATCCAAAGTCGTTTTGCGGATGGCGAAAGGAAAAGACGGTCCGATACTGACCGAGAACGGGAATTTTATTCTGGATGCTTGGTTTGACGGGATTGGAAACTTTTTGGAGAAAGAGATTAAAAGCATTACCGGAGTCATTGAGAGCGGACTTTTTATTGGATACGATATCCAAGTGCTGGCTTCTTGAATACCGGCTCTTGCGATCTTTCTCCTTACACTCTGTAATACCCACCGGCAAGCCTTTTCTGCTATTGCGTAAGGGGGAGAATGTCTACTTTCCGGTTATTCCGTTTATTTGTTCGACAATTATTTCCGTGGTGACAATATACGAATCATCGGATGCGAAAACAATGATCCCTTTGGGAGAGGCAATATAAATACGCGGTATATTCTGTGATGCAAATTTTTGAAAAATGAAATCATCCTCCTGTGCGGAGTAGGGAAGGGTGAAGGCATTCTTTATCCAATAATCTGTCAGACTTTCATAGCCTTGTGATCTGCTTATGGCAATGAAGCGAATGCTTTCATCATCACGAAATTGTTGATAGGCTTTTTCTATTTCCGGCAGTTCCTTCCGGCAATCCGGACAACCGGTATTCACAAAAGCAATGACACTTGTTTTGCCTTTTAGTATCGTATTCGAAATAAGCCCGCCTTTGTTGTCCTGTACCGAAAACCCCGGCAACGAATCACCCGGTTTTAGTGAGAATACCTCTTCGGGATCATCCTGTATGCACATGCTGAACAAGAACAAAAATGCAATGAATATGATTTGTTTTAGGATTTTCCGAAACAGGTGGTTCGTGTGGCAGCTCCGGTTTGTGAAGAAATCATTCATCTTTTTGCTCCGCCTTTTCTTCCTGTTGTTTTTGCTCTATCTTTTTAGTGACAAACTGTATTTTTAAGTTCGCTTCTTCCTGCTCTTTTTTTATTTGTTCGATTGATGACAACAATTGTGATAACTCATAAATACCGGCAAGTGCCTGTCTGTCGGCAGGGGGCATGGTAGTGGTATACTTACGTTCTCCGATGTATTCCACTTTGATGTTCTTGTCCCGGTTCAGATAGAGGAACCCCATTACATTTCCGTCAGCTCCCATTTTATAATCGGCTTTTTCTATTTTTTCTCCCAAGTCCGTAGTTTCGTAGCTGTCTTTCGATGCCGATGTTTCGGCAAAGCTGCCATCCGGTGCTGTTACTTTTACTGCAAAATGATGGATGCTGTTTCCTCCGCAATAGATGGAAGTCATACTCATCACTCCCTGCTCGTTTACCTGAAAACGCAGGAAAGAGCGGTGCAGATTTTTCTCGACCGTTTGTGTCGGCCAGAAATAATTACCTACCCGCTGATATTCCGCGTCTTTTTCCAGTACATATTTATTTTTGATTTTTTCCAGTTCCTGCTGCTTGGTCTGCATCATGCTGTCCAGGTAAACTAAAGTCTGCTGCTGTTCTTTCAGTTCCACCTGTTGCATCAGTTTGATGCCTTCTCTTCGGGCGTCGAAGGCTTTCGGATATAGAATTTTAATGCTGTCTATCTGTAGCTTGGCTTCGTTATAGTCTCCTTGTGCAAAAGCACTGCGGGCGGCACTCAGCTTTTCGCTTGCTTTCTTTTCCGCATCATTGCCGCATGAAGCCAGCAACATGGTAACACAGATTCCTGCAATCAGTTTCTTCATCTTTTTGTTCTTTATGTTTATAGGCAACAAAAATACGAATTTAGTGTGAAGAGTGAAATGTAAAGAATGAAAAGTTGTACCTTTGCACTCCAAAAGTATCGATGGGTGGTATGAAGTCTCTCCCGGCCATTGATTTTTAATTTCTAAATACCAATTATGATAGAGTTGACTCAAGAAGAATTGAAACGACGCTTTAGCGATAAAATATTCGGGCAAATTTCAGAAACGGCCGATACACTCGGTTTGGAGTGCTATGTGGTGGGTGGCTACGTACGCGACATTTTTCTGGAACGCCCTTCCAAAGATATAGATGTAGTAGTGGTGGGGAGCGGCATCGAGATGGCCCAGGCATTGGGAAAACACTTGGGTAAGGGAGTACACGTCTCCGTATTCAAGAATTTCGGTACTGCACAGGTGAAGTATCACGGTGTGGAGGTGGAATTCGTAGGTGCACGCAAAGAGTCTTATCAGCGTGATTCCCGCAAACCGATAGTGGAAGACGGTACTTTGGAAGATGATCAGAACCGCCGGGACTTTACGATTAATGCGCTTGCGGTTTGCTTGAACAAAGACCGTTTCGGAGAGTTGGTCGATCCGTTCGGCGGCATGAACGATCTGAAAGAGAAAACGATACGCACCCCTCTCGATCCGGATATAACATTCAGCGACGATCCGTTGAGGATGATGCGTTGTATTCGTTTTGCCACCCAGCTCGGTTTTTATATAGATGATGAAACTTTTGAATCTCTTTGCCGCAACCGGGAACGGATTAAGATCATTTCCCGCGAACGGATAGCCGACGAACTGAACAAGATTCTTCTCTCGCCGGTACCTTCGAAGGGATTCATTGATCTGGAACGTAGCGGATTGCTGGCTCTTATTTTTCCCGAGCTGATGGAACTGCAAGGAGTGGAAACGCGCAACGGACGGGCACATAAAGATAATTTTTATCATACCCTCGAAGTGCTCGATAATATCAGCAGGCATACGGATAATCTTTGGTTGCGCTGGGCGGCCTTGTTGCATGACATTGCCAAGCCGCTTACCAAGCGTTGGGAACCCAAAGCCGGATGGACCTTTCATAATCATAATTTCATTGGCGAGAAAATGATTCCGAATATCTTCCGGAAGATGAAGTTGCCGATGAATGAGAAGATGAAGTATGTGCAGAAGATGGTAAGTCTGCATATGCGTCCCATTGTCATTGCCGATGATGTCGTGACGGATTCGGCCGTGCGCCGCTTGCTTTTTGAGGCGGGTGACGATATAGACGATCTGATGACGCTGTGCGAAGCCGATATCACCTCTAAAAATATGGAACGCAAGCAACGTTTCCTGAATAACTTCGCTCTGGTACGTCAGAAACTGAAAGATTTGGAAGAGAAAGATCGTATCCGGAATTTTCAGCCCCCGGTGAGTGGTGAAGAAATTATGGAAATCTTCGGACTCACTCCCTGCAAGGAGGTAGGATCGTTAAAAAGTGCTATAAAAGATGCAATTTTAGATGGTGTAATTCCGAATGAATATGAAGCGGCTCGTGCATATTTATTCCAAAAAGCGAAAAAAATGGGGCTTGTTCCTGTAAAGTAAAGTAGGACATTTCGTAGAGGTCCGGTTGCATTTTATTTAAATGTAACCGGATTTTTTATGAATGTGATTAATATGTAATTTGCTGTGTTGTAACGGAAAACCGTGATATTTATCTTCTGAAACTTCTTCTTTTGTCTTTTTCCTTTTCTCCTTCCTCCCATTTCTTCCTGAAATGACACTTTTATTGAAAAAAAATGCTGTTTATGTAATGTCGATTCAATAATTAATATTTATTTTGCAAAACACATTTAAACATAAACTAAATCATTTTAAGTATATGGGTATGATAAAAAGGGGATTTTGCTCCCGTGGGAGTGTCGTTTTATTTTTTGCTTCCGCTCTTTTTTGCGGACAAGTAACGGGACAAGTCGTTGAGAAGAGAACTTTTATGTCGCAAAAGCCGATTACGGCATTTGACAATACGACTTTCTGTACCGCTTATCTGTCGGACGGAGTCATGTATACAATGCGTGATATTGCTATTACGGAGTTGAGAAACATCGATCGCATTGCTTTCAATCCGACAGGCAGTTCATTGGCTGTATTGCGTCCCAAGAAGCCGATTGCGATCTTTTCTTTCCGTGAAAGGAACAAAAAACTGTTTGAACTGAAAGACAAAAGGAAGGGATTGAAAGAGAAACCGCTGATGCTGGCCATGTGTTACGGAAGTGACGCGCGCAATTTCATTGCTTCCAATTCTTTGGGGGAGATAATCGTTTATGACACCAAAGCCTATTTGCCACAGGCTTACATTAAATGTAGTGCTCCGGCTACGGCGTTAGCATTGAGTTCCAACAATTATTTCATCGCTTCGGCTGTGGGGAAAAATATTGTTATCTGGAATTTCCAGACAAAAGAACAGCGTACTTCCATTCCGATGCCGGCAACGGTTAAGGAGGTTGCCTTTTCGACCGATGCTTCTTTATTGGCTGCAACTACCGATGACAACCGCCTGACGATCATCGATACGAAGAACTGGGAGAAAGTCGATATTTTCGATAAATTGGGTGGAAAGCTGACTTCTCCTTCTTTCCATCCGGAAGGAAAATATGTGAGTGTGGTTCGTGACAATAAGGATATTGTGATTGTGAACTTGAAAAACAGTGTGGTTGAGCAGGAATTGTCGGAGGCACAGCCGGGCGTAGTGGGTACCCGTTTCTTCAAGAACAATCAGAATAGTGAGGTATTCCTGCTCTCCAACCGTCCTTATAAAATGGTGTTCTGGGATGCCAACGGATTGAATCCTTTCTACGGGAAGATCATGAGTAAGGAAGTAGACGCCAAAATGAACGAATGGGTGAAGATGATGCAGGGGGAATCGATGGAAGATTATGCGATCCGCGTAAACGATGAATCCCGTTTGAAACAACAGCAGATGTTTGCACAGGAAGTGGCTACCGAACTTGCCGGAGACCGTATTGCTATCGATAATCCGTTTATCGGCGACTATGACGCTTCAAGCAATATGCTGAATATCGGATTCAAGCAACTGCCTTCTATCGCTCTGGAAGTGCCTGCCGGGGAAGCGGAAGGTTTCGGGGACGCAAAGAACCTGAAATTCGAAAATGCTGTTTATGTGCTGAATGACAAGGATGAGTTTGAACTTGCTTATGTAGAAGTGAAGAACGAAACTACCAATAAGGTATACATCTATGATAATATCGGGCGTACCAAATTGACCGCATTGGAAGCCGATGCAAACTTCGTTCCGCTCGAAATTATGCAGCAGGCTACCCGTGAGGAGGTTCAATTGAAAGAAATCAAGGAACAGGTAGTGGAAGAGAAAAAACAGGATAAGCTGATTACGGACAATACGCAGATCAATGTGAAAACAGAGGTTGTGCCGGGTGTGGACGCCGATGGAAAGAAGATTCTGAATTACAAGGTCGGCTATCAGTATGAAGTTATCAATAAGGAGTTTTCTGCAAAAGAAGATTTTCCTTCCGGTGGATATAACATTGAGAAGTCGAATGCGGCGATGTCTTTGATGAAGATTATTAAGAATGCTTTTGAAGGCGATTTCTCTAAGTACCTTGCCGAAGGGAAGCAAGTGAAGGTGATTATTACCGGTTCGGCCGATGCCAGTCCGATTCGCGGGCGCATTGCCTATGACGGGCGTTATGGTGAATTTACCGACGAACCTTATTACAAGGACGGGAATCTGGACAATATAACGGTTACCAAATCATCGGGTATTACCCAGAATGAACAGTTGGCGTTGCTGCGTGCCGCCGGAGTACACAGCTATATCGAAAAGAATGTAACGACACTGAATAATACAAAGAATGACTACGAATATCATGTGGAAGTGGCCAAAGAACGTGGTGGGGAATTCCGCAAGATCAATGTAGAATTCGTGATTATGGACGCATTCCAACAATAAACAAACAATGAAAAGACTTATTTTACTGACAATCATTCTCACTGCGGGGGCGGTAACAGGCAGGATAGCGGCACAGGATGCCGCTTCTGTTTCCAAACGGGCCAACCAGCAGTATGTGCTTTTTGAAAGCGAGCGCGATAAAGGAACGAACATAACTGCCATGTACGATTATCTGCTGGAGAGTTATGTCAACTTCATAAAAATAGTGGAGGCACCGGATAACGGTCAGTATCTGGAAGGGGCGAAGAATCGTTTGCGCTCCTTGTATCCTTACCTGTTGAATGGTGCAGTGTATTACTCGGAGCAGAAACAACCGGCAAAGGCGTTGGACTTTGCATCGGCTTATATCGATATGCCCCAGTTGGCGATATTCCGTAGTGAGCTGTTGCCTAAGGACAACCGTTATGCTTCGGTGGTATATTATGCGGCCGTTTCGGCTTACAACCTGCAAAAGAACGAGCTGGCCTTGAAGTATTTCCAGGAATACCTGAATACCGGTACGGAAGCGCAGGAAAAAGATTGCTACGTGTATATGAATATGATTTACCAGTCGCAGAAGAAGTATGCCGATCAGGAACGTATTTTGTTGAAAGCCAATGAAAAATATCCTGTGTCATTGGATTTTCTTTATAATCTGGTGAATGTGTACATTGCCACCAACGATATGGAAAAGTTACTGGGAGCCATCGATAGGATTCTCGCCGTGGATCCTAATAATGATAAGGTGTTGCCTATCAAAGCGCGTATTCTCGAACGGCAGGGAAAGAACATAGAGGCACTCGATATTTATAAACGTCTCTATGCGCTTTATCCCAATAATTTTGAATTGATGACGGGAGTGGCCCGTGCCAATTTCAATTGTGCGACGGAAATCGTGAACAACGGTGCCACGATTGCCAACGATACGGAATATGCATTGATCCGCCAGCGTGCATCGGGGTATCTTTTGGATGCAAAAGACTTGTTCCTGAAGATTCTGGAGAAAGAGCCTTCTTCCAAAATGTATATGCAGGGGCTTGCCGGCGTATATCAGTATATGGATATGAAAGCCGAGTATGAAGTATTGAATAAGATTATCGAGGACGGTGCTTCTTACACTTTATTTCCGGATCGGTTGCTTGCATACAATGAGTCTCTGAAGAAGACGGAAAATGTGGCGCAGGAGCAGTCGTCTGTTCCGGTTCCGGTAGATCCGGCTATGCTGGTGATACGTGTGGATAGCTTTATAGATGGCAATAACAATAAGGTGATCGATGCCGGTGAGAGTTTCGCCGTGCAGTTTACCGTTGAAAACCAGGGAAAGGGCGATGCTTATAATATCCGTCTCCGTTTGTCCGAACAGCAGGGATATGACCGGTATTTCGATGGCCCGCGAGAATTGGATGGAGGGAATATTCCTGCCGGAACTTCCAAAGAGTATACTTTTCGATATATCGTGAAGCAGGAAATGCCTACTGCATTGGCCCGAATCAATATCTATGCTTTCGAAGCCAATGGGTTCGATGCCGATCCGTCCGAACTGATTGTGAACACGATGGAGTATTCGATGCCGCGTTTGCGGATTGCCGATCATCAGTTCTTTGCGTCCGAAGGTTCTTCCATCACTATCGGTAAGAATGGAAAACTGACTGTTGCCGTACAGAATTTCGGAACGAAAACGGCACACAATGTAAAACTGAATTTTACTTTACCGAAGAATGTTTATACGACCGACAGCCCCGAAATGACAATCGACAGCATTGCACCGGGAGATGTGGCTACGTTGGATTACGGCTTTCTTGTGAACAAACGCTTTGACGGAGACTCCATAGCCGTGGTACTGGCAGTTACGGAATCTACCCGTTCTTCTGCCATCAACGAGGCTTATAAGGTGAAAGTGGGTGAATACCTCACTGCGGCAAGTACCATGAATCTGAGCGGAAACGTTGTTGCCCGCAGGGCGGTTGCCAAAGATTTCTCGTTGACTTTCAAGAGTGAGTTGATGGAAGATATTCCGGTAGGGGCCGTCAATCGTCACCGGTATGCACTGATTATCGGTAATGAGGATTATAGCATGACCGGTGCCAATGCAGAAATCAATGTGCCTTATGCTGTGAATGATGCGATGGTGTTCCGTGAATATTGTGTACGTACGTTCGGGGTACCCGACAATCAGATAAAGGTAGTTCCTAATGCCACGGCGGGTATGATGCACGAACAGCTCGATTGGTTAGTGAATGTGGCAAGTACCGATCCGGAAGCGGAGTTGATATTCTATTATTCCGGTCATGGTAATAATGACGAAGCCACGAAAGAGCCTTATCTGTTGCCGGTGGATATTACCGGTAAGAATATCCGTCTGGGAATTTCACTGACCGAATTGTATAGGGAACTGGCTACTTATCCGGTGAAAGGGGCTTATGTTTTTCTGGATGCCTGTTTCAGTGGCGGCTATAAGAGTGCTGCCCCTTTACTTGCCCAGAAAGGAGTGCGTGTAGTACCGAAGGTCGGATTGCCACAGGGGAAAACGTTGAGTTTCTCTTCAAGTAGCGGCGACCAGACATCCAGCGTTTATCACGATAAGAAGCAGGGGTATTACACCTACTTCCTGATTAAGACCATTAAAGATGCGCGGGGAGATCTCTCAATGAAAGATTTGTTTGAGAGAACGAGCGCAGCCGTGAAAAAGGCAACCGCTATGATCGGTAAAATGCAAGAACCGCAATGCATGGTTTCGCCTACCTGGTTTGGCTGGGAAAGTTTAAGATTGGAAACCCCGGTAGAACCGGCTCCTGTTGCTCCTCAGGGCGAGTAGGGACTGAATAAGGAGTATAAATCCGGATAAATACGGTGCGGTAGGATTATATGCTTTAAGTAAGAAAGGCTGCGAATGATGGAGTACATCGGTCGTAGCCTTTCTTTATGTGGTAATTTCCAAGATACGGTAGCTCACAGGCTTATTATATCGGATACTTATTTCAATTCGATAATCTCTTCGTTACAGATGGTTAGTTTTTCTACTCCTTCGCTGGTTACCACCCATGAGTTTTCGATTCCTACAGGGCCTATGCCCGGTAATACGATTTTCGGTTCGAGTGCAAATACCATGCCCGGTTCCAATTCCTGCTTCATGCGTGGTGCCAGCACCGGCATTTCATTTATTTCCAACCCGATGCCATGACCGATAAAGCGTGCCTGTTGGCTGATTCCCATGAAATATTCTGCAAATCCCGCTTTTGTAACCATGTCGATAGCCGTATTGTATAAATCTTCGCATACGGTTCCCGGTTTGGCTAACGAAGCGACCTCGTTTTGTATATCCAGACAAACCTGATGTGCTGTGTAAGCTTTTTCATTGAGTTTGCCAATGGAGAAGACACGGCTCATATCGCCCATGTATCCGTTGAAATTCCCTCCTAAATCTACCATTACGCTTTGTCCTTCTTTTAAAAGAGTGTTGTTGACACCGCCGGGTAGAGCAGGATCGAGCCCCTCGCCACCTAAGGCAAAGTCGTATGGGGAGGGAGTGGCGGCATTATCACCGGTCAATACGCTTCCCATGAAAATTTCCATACTCTGGCCGAACACCCGGAAGATACCCAAAGAGCCTTCAAGGCGCATCAAGCGTTCAATTTCGATGGATAGTTCACGGTCGGTCATTCCCGGACGATAAACAGAGGGAATCCGGTCGTATGCTTTGGCGTGTGCAATGCCCGAACGGCGAAACATTTCGATTTCAATGGCTGTCTTGGTGCTGCGTGCCTGACGGATAACCGGGGTTCCATTGACAACTTCTGCATCAGGGAATAAAGCTGCCAGCCGTATGTATTCCGTGTAAGGCAGTTCGTCACCTTCCAACATCAGTTTGGTAGGCATAGGTAATTTTTCTTCCTTCAGAATACCCGGAATCTGTTCCGGTTTACGGACAGAGAAAATATGTTCTCCCGAAATGGTATTCGGGCGCTTTATAAACAGACGGGCGGGAGCGTTAAGCGGCAGGTATAGATATCCGCTGACAACGCGGCCATACGTATAGAGCAGATTTACATTGCAAGTGATCAGTGCGGCATCGATGCCTTGTTGGGCCATAAGCCAGCGAATTTTATCGCGGCGTAATTTTAATTCCGGTTGTAACATTTCAATATTATGTTTTTTGATTTCATGATGCAAAGTTAGGTTATTTTAGTTGAAAATGAAACCTTCGGAAAAAAAAGTACGCTACCTACGTCCTGTCACAGGAGGTAAGCAGCGTAAACCACAAATACAAATACAACTAAACAAAGTTTTTACTATCCGATCAGATGATTCCTTGCCCCATCATTGCGTGGGCCACTTTCATGAATCCTGCAATGTTGGCACCTTTCATATAATTGATATAACCGTTATTTTCAGTACCATATTTTACGCATTGGGTATGGATGTCACTCATGATCTGATGGAGATGTTTGTCCACTTCTTCGGCACTCCAGGAGATATGCATTGCGTTTTGGGTCATCTCCAGACCGGAAGTCGCTACACCGCCTGCATTGACAGCTTTACCCGGGCCATACATGATTTTTGCAGCAAGGAAGGTGTCGATTGCTTCGGGACGGCATCCCATGTTCGATACTTCACCTACGCACATAACTCCGTTGGCAACCAGTTGTTTGGCATCCTCTTCGTTTACTTCGTTCTGAGTAGCGCAAGGCATGGCGATATCCACTTTCTGTTCCCAGGGTTTCTTGCCTGCATAGAATGTGGCATTCGGATATTGTTCTGCATAAGGTGCTACGATATCATTGCCACTGGCACGAAGCTCGAGCATATAATCGATCTTTTCGCCGGAGATGCCATCCGGATCATAAATGTAGCCGTCGGGACCGGAGATGGTAACTACTTTCGCTCCCAATTCCGTTGCTTTTGTTGCCGCTCCCCATGCTACGTTACCAAAACCTGAGATAGCCACTGTCTTGCCTTCGAAACTCGTTCCTTTATCTTTCAACATCTGCTGAACAAAATAGCAGGCGCCAAAACCGGTAGCTTCCGGACGAATGAGCGAACCTCCGAATTCCATGCCTTTACCGGTAAAGGTTCCGGTGTGTTCGCGTGTCAGCTTCTTGTACATACCGAACATATAGCCCACTTCACGGCCTCCTACGCCTATGTCACCGGCAGGTACATCCATGTCCGGCCCTATATGACGCCATAGTTCAAGCATGAAGGCCTGGCAGAAGCGCATAATTTCCGCATCGCTTTTACCACGTGGAGAGAAATCGGAACCACCTTTACCGCCGCCCATCGGAAGGGTAGTCAGTGCATTCTTGAAAGTCTGTTCGAAACCTAAGAATTTCAGAATAGACAGGGTTACTGAAGCATGGAAACGGATACCGCCTTTGTACGGGCCGATCGCATTATTGAATTGTACGCGATAACCTAAATTGGTTTGTACTTCACCTTTGTCGTCTACCCACGTCACGCGGAATGTAAAGATGCGATCCGGTTCTACAAGCCTTTCGATTATTTTGGCTTTTTCAAATTCTGGATGTTGATTGTATATATCTTCAATAGAGAGAAGTACTTCTTTGACTGCCTGGAGGTACTCAGATTCACCGGGATGCTTTGCCTCAAGAGAGGACATAATTTTCTGAATATTCATAATACTATGTTTTAAAAGGTTAATTCTGATAAAATGTCAACTGGTGACACTGCAAATATAGGAAAACTTTTCAATATATGTATGTTTTATGAATATATTTTCGCTAAATAATGATAAAATGATAGTTAGGGGGTGGGCAGATCAAAGGGATTATGATTAGACAAGAGGAAGGGATTTACGATTAGACGATTTACTATTTACGATTGAAGCAACTACTATATTCCGTAATAATATAAGGATATATGGGAGTTTGTGTAATTTCAATCGTAAATAGTAAATCGTCTAATCGTAAATCCCTTCCTCTTATTCTTTTTTTAGAATGCGGGCTTCATTTTTAGGTTGTACATGATAAACCCATAAATATCGGCTTGTTCCTCCAATACTTTGGCCATCGGTTTACCTGCCCCATGTCCGGCTTTACTGTCGATACGGATAATCGTCGGATTGGTGCCGTCATTGCATTCCTGCAAGGTGGCGGCGAATTTAAATGAATGCGCAGGAACCACGCGATCGTCATGGTCGGCTGTTGTAACCATGGTTGCCGGATATTTAGTGCCGGGTTTCAGGTTGTGTAACGGGGAGTAACCTTTCAAGTATTCGAACATTTCTTGGCTGTCTTCACTTGTGCCGTAGTCGCTTGCCCAGTTCCAGCCGATTGTGAATTTATGATAACGAAGCATATCCATTACTCCTACCTGCGGGATGGCTACTTTGAACAGGTCGGGACGCTGAGTCATGCACGCACCTACCAGCAGACCGCCGTTCGAACCGCCTACGATGGCAATTTTATCCGGATTGGTGTATTTGTTATTGATAAGATATTCGGCTGCTGATATAAAGTCATTGAATACATTCTGCTTTTGCATTTTGGTACCGGCTATGTGCCATTCCTCGCCGTATTCGCTACCGCCACGCAGATTGACCTGTGCATAGATACCTCCGTTTTCCAGGAACGGGATGCGGGAAGTTGTAAATCCGGGATTGAGACTGATGCCAAAACCGCCATAGCCATAAAGGAATACCGGATTGTTTCCATTTCTTTCCAGGTCTTTCTTATAAGTAAGGAACATCGGAATCATGATACCATCTTTACTGGGGAAGAATGCTTGTTCCGTTACAAAGTCATCGGAGTTGAATTCTACTTTCGGAGCGCGGTAGAGCTCGTAAGAATTCTTATCCATGTCATATTTATAAATAGTGCCCGGAGTAGTGAAAGAGGTGAATACAAAGAAACATTCTTTGTCGTCTTTCGTGCCGCTAAAACCGACGGAACCTAATGACGGAAGCTTGATTTCGTGCATGTGTTCTCCTTTTTGGCTGTAAACATAAGCATGATTGGAGGCATCCTTGTCATAAGTCAGGAATAGTTTTCCTCCGATGACTTCTGCGCTCGACAGAACAGATTCCATCTCAGGTATGAGTTCTTTCCAGTTTTCAAGTTTCGGATTATTGATATCGGCTACCATAATCCGGTTTTTAGGTGCGCCGTAATTGGTGAATATATAGACATTATTATCGATAACTTCAATCGGAGAATATTGATAATCAAAGTCTGTAGTCAACTGTATAAAAGGAGCATTGGCTTTCTTCAAGTCCTTTATGAACAGATTGTTACCTCTTCCTGCACCGGATTCGTATACAAAGAGAATCCGTTCGTCTTCGCTTGTGCCGGTATAATAGAAACGTTTCGGATATGCCGGATTCTGATAAATCAACTTATCCTCTGTCTGGGGAGTACCTATCTTATGATAATATACCTTATGGTTTTCGTTTACGTTAGAGAATTCTTTGCCTTTTACCGGGGCATCATAGGCGCTATAGTAGAAACCGTCTCCCTGCCAGGCTGCTCCTGTAAACTTTGCCCATTCGATGTGGTCGTCGAGCAACTGGCCGGTAGCGGTATCCAGCACGTATATTTCCGTCCAGTCCGACCCGCTGCGTGAAATGGTGTAAGCAGCATATTTTCCATCATGGGAGAAAGAAAGGCCTGTCAATGCTACCGTGCCATCGTCCGATAATTTATTCGGGTCGAGGAATACACGCGGTTCTCCTTCGAGTGAATCCTGCACGTAGAGCACGCTTTGGTTCTGGAGACCGTCATTTTTGTAAAAGTAATACTTACCGTGTTTTTTGAATGGCGCACCTATTTTTTCATAATTAGCGAGGTTGGTCAACCGCTCCAATAACTGTTTTCTGAAAGGAATCTGAGCCAGATATTCGTTGGTTACCTTGTTTTCTGCCTCTACCCAGGCGGCCGTAGCTGCACTCGTATCATTTTCCAGCCAACGATAAGGATCGGCTACTTCCGTTCCGAAATATACGTCTACGGTGTCTACTTTCTCCGCTTTGGGGTAAGTTAACTTCTTTTGTTGAGGTGTACATGACATAACCATGATTCCACTAAGTAATAGGATTGTTTTTTTCATTGTTAATAAGTTGTTTGTATTGACTTAAAATACAAATATAGAGAGAAGTAATGAAATTACCGCCTTTGTTATCTAAAAATTCATTTCTCTTCTCTCTTCATTTGCATTTCACGATAAAAGAAGCGAACTTTGTCTGTCGATTTTTAACCACAGGAAAACCCATGCTCAGTAAATACAAATTAAACCAGCTTTATTTCAAAGATACGCAGTTTGCCAATCTGATGACGCGGCGTATATTCAATGTTTTGTTGATTGCTAATCCATACGACGCATTTATGCTTGAGGATGACGGGCGCATCGATGAAAAGATCTTCAATGAATATACCTCTCTTTCCCTTCGTTATCCCCCTCGCTTTTCGCAGGTTTCTACAGAAGAAGAGGCATTGACGCTGCTTGAAAATATGACATTTGATCTCGTTATCTGTATGCCGAGTACGGGTGATAATGACAGTTTTGATATCGGAAGGCATATCAAGAGCTTGTACGAACATATTCCTATCGTGATTCTTACCCCGTTCAGCCATGGCATTACGGCGCGTATTGCCGATGAGGATCTGAGTGCGTTCGATTACGTGTTCTGTTGGTTGGGCAATACGGATTTGCTGGTGTCCATCATCAAGTTGATAGAAGATAAAATGAATTTGGAGCATGATGTGGCGGAAGTGGGAGTGCAGTTGATCCTGTTGGTTGAAGACGGCATCCGTTTTTACTCTTCTGTGCTTCCCAATCTGTATAAATTCGTTTTGAAGCAAAGCCAGGAGTTTTCTACGGAGGCTTTGAATGCCCACCAACGGACGTTGCGTATGCGTGGGCGTCCTAAAATAGTGCTGGCGCGTACCTATGACGAGGCTATCACGATATATGAGAAATATAAGAATAATATACTGGGAGTAATCACCGATGTTCGTTTTCCTCGTGTGGAGCGTGGCGAGAAAGACGGGCTGGCTGGTATTAAACTTTGTGCTGCTATCCGGAGGGAAGACCCGTTTGTGCCTCTTATCATCCAGTCGTCCGAGTCGGAAAATGCTTTGTATGCGGCGAAGTATGGTGCCAGCTTTATCGATAAGAACTCCAAAAAGATGGACGTGGATTTGCGTCGCATTGTATCCGATAATTTCGGCTTCGGTGATTTTGTTTTCCGTAATCCGGAAACAGGGGAGGAGATTGCCCGTGTGCGGAATCTGAAAGAGTTACAGAATATTCTGTTTGCCGTGCCTGCCGAATCGTTTTTGTATCATATTTCCCGCAATCATGTATCCCGTTGGCTGTATTCGCGCGCCATGTTCCCGGTTGCCGAATTTCTTAAACCGATCACCTGGAACAGTCTTCAGGATGTGGACGCTCACCGGCGGATTATCTTTGAAGCCATTGTGAAATACCGCAAGATGAAGAATCAGGGAGTGGTTGCCGTTTTCAAGCGCGACCGTTTCGACCGTTATTCCAATTTTGCCCGTATCGGTGATGGCTCTTTGGGTGGAAAAGGCCGTGGTCTGGCTTTCATTGACAATATGGTGAAGCGGCATCCGGAATTTGAGGAGTTTGAGAATGCCCGTGTTGCCATTCCGAAGACAGTGGTGCTCTGTACCGATGTCTTTGACGAGTTTATGGATAGCAACAATCTGTATCAGGTAGCTCTTTCGGATGCCGATGATGATGTCATTCTTCGCTATTTTCTGAAAGCGAAGCTGCCCGACCGTCTGGTAGAGGATTTCTTCACGTTCTTCGATGTGGTGAAGTCGCCCATTGCCATTCGTTCGTCTTCGCTCCTTGAAGATTCTCACTACCAGCCGTTTGCCGGTATTTATAATACTTATATGATTCCTTATCTGGATGATAAATATGAGATGCTCCGGATGCTTTCCGATGCAATCAAAGGAGTATATGCTTCAGTTTATTTCAAGGATAGCAAGGCATATATGCAGGCAACGTCCAATGTGATCGATCAGGAAAAGATGGCCGTTATTCTGCAAGAAGTAGTCGGCAATCAATATGGTGACCGTTATTATCCGTCCATGTCGGGTGTAGCCCGTTCGCTTAATTACTACCCTCTCGGAGACGAAAAGGCGGAAGAGGGTACGGTGAATCTGGCTCTCGGTCTCGGAAAGTATATTGTGGAAGGAGGAATGACGCTTCGTTTCTCTCCCTATCATCCCAATCAGGTGTTGCAGACCAGTGAGATGGAGATTGCCCTGAAAGAGACACAGACCCGCTTCTATGCGTTGGATTTAAAGAATGCCGGTGAAGATTTTTCCATTGACGACGGATTTAATCTGCTGAAACTTCACGTCAAAGAGGCGGAAAAAGACGGTTCGTTGCGTTATCTTGCTTCTACTTATGATCCTTATGACCAGATCATCCGGGACGGACTTTATCCGGGTGGGCGTAAGGTGATTACTTTTGCCAATATCTTGCAACACGACGTGTTCCCATTGGCGCGTATCCTGCAATTGGTTCTGAAGTATGGCGAACGTGAGATGCGCCGTCCTGTGGAGATTGAATTTGCAGCGACCATGAGCCGTGAGCAGGATAAGACCGGTACTTTTTATCTTTTACAGATACGCCCGATCGTCGATACGAAGGAGATGCTGGATGAGGATCTCACAGCCATTCCGGACGAAGATGTCATTCTGCGTTCCAACAATTCTTTGGGACATGGCATTATGAATGAGGTGTATGATATTGTTTATGTCAAAACCGATGGGTACAGTGCTTCTAATAACCAGACCATTGCTTGGGAAATAGAAAAAATGAATCAGCAGTTCCTTAATGAAGGAAAGAATTATGTGCTGGTTGGTCCCGGAAGGTGGGGAAGCAGTGATACCTGGTTGGGTATTCCTGTCAAGTGGCCGCATATCTCAGCAGCTCGTGTTATCGTTGAGGCCGGATTGACCAATTACCGGGTAGATCCGAGTCAAGGTACTCATTTCTTCCAGAACCTGACTTCGTTTGGAGTGGGATATTTCACCATCAATGCTTTTATGAATGATGGAGTTTATAATCAGGACTTCCTGAACGCACAGCCGGCCGTTGAAGAAACAAAGTTCTTGCGGCATGTGCGTTTTGAAAAGCCGATAGTGGTAAAAATGGATGGTAAGAAGAAACAAGGAGTGGTGATGATGCCGGAAATGTGAATTACTCCGTTAACCAACGGTTGAGGTTACGTTTCTCGGCACTGAACTCTACTCCTATCTTTATGAGTTTACGCCCGTCTGCCTGATAAGGAATCAAGTATCCTTTATCGTCTATTTGCTGTAAGGCTTCTTCGGCCGTACCATTAAGTTTGAACTCAAAAACATAGATGTATTGGAGGGTCCTCACTACAGCATCCGCCCGCCCGCGACTGCTGCGTACTTCGACATCTGTGAACTGCCCCATGAGTTTGAAGACGAGATAGAATACTACCTGATAATGGCGTTCGGTCTTCGTGTTAAGCTCATAAGGGAAGTCTGCAAAAAAGGCTTCCATGCGGTTTAGAAAAGCTTCGACGTCGCCTGTTTCCAACTCATGGACAAACTTGCCTATGTAAAAAGCCGTGTCCCTCTCGGAGACAGGTGTATAAAAAGGAGCGGCAAAATTGAGAAAGCCGTATTCCACCTCTTCGTTCGGAAATCCGAGCGTGTATATGCGGAAGCGTTCATCAAATTTCTTGATAGTCAGGTAACCGCTTTGATAAACCATGGGGATGGGATTGTGTATATCCGCCCGATCGTCACTGAGCGATGTGGCAGAGACTTCGATACCATCGAGTTCCCGTAGGTCGTAGTCTGTTTTCTTCAACATTTCCACCAGGAAAGTGGGCGTACCACTGGCAAACCAATAACTGCCGAAGCTGAGTTTGGAAAGGGCGCTGAGCACACTGAACGGGTTGTACATCGGAGTGAATTCTTCATCGTGGGTGAAGCGGTATCCGTCGTACATCTGCGTCATTTTCTCCATAACTCCGGGATGGTCTGTCTTATTCTTTTCTGTCATTTGCAGAAGTTCGGGCGCAAAGGTCGCTTCTATTTCCGAGCGGGTCATCCCGCAAAGGGTATTGTAGGCAGAGTCAAAACTGATGTCATTCAACTGGTTAAGGTTGCTGAAGATTCCCATTTGAGCAAACTTAGTTACCCCGGTGATAAAAACAAATTGTAGCCAGGGATCGGCACTTTTTAATACAGAGTAAAAAGCAGTCAGTGTCTCACGGAAGTCGGCTTGCAATGCTTCGTCGTGAAAGGAGCGCAGCAAGGGTTTGTCATATTCGTCGATGAGCACTACCACGCGGCGTCCTGTCTGTTCATAGGCGTTGCGGATAACATTCATAAAACGAATGGAGTAACTGGGATTGGCACTGGTAATGCCATAGCGGGCTTCCCAATGTTTTAATTGGCTAACGAGTAAGTTCTCCAACTTTTCGCGGCTATCATACTTCTCGGCATTGAGGTCGAGATGCAGTACCGGATACTTGAACCAATCTTGTTCCAATTGTTCAATAGCAAGACCTTTGAAAAGTTCTTTTTTCCCCTCGAAATAAGCTTCGAAAGTAGAGAGCAGCAGGCTTTTACCGAAACGACGCGGACGGCTTAGAAAACAGGGATTTCCTGCTTTTATCAATCGATAGGCTAACGCAGTTTTATCCACATAAAGAAATCCTTCACTACGTAATTTCTCAAAGCTCTGTATTCCTATCGGGAGTTTTCGGAGCGGACTGTTGGGAATGATGGTTGTACTCATACTGCTCATTTGATTTTGTCAAATGCAAATATACGAAAAAAAGACAGATACAACGAGTGATAGCTTTGATGAAAATAAATTTCGGACCTGTTGGAGGAGGCTTCATCCGTTAGATAAGATACGGATATCTTTCTGAGCATTTTATTGCATTATTCACATGAAATTTCCCCCCCCTCATCTCCTTCACCTTTCTTGCTTAATCGCCTTATTCATCGGAAATAGAGGGTGAAGGCCCGCTCCAGTTCTCCCGTCCTCATACAAATGTCTCTTAAGCACCGGGCATACAGTTCGTAAGCAATATGCATACGGATGTTGAGCACCAAGCATACGGATGACGGGCACGGTACTTGGCAATACAGGGTGGGTCTTCACCCTGTATTGCCGATGAATAAGGCGATTAAGCAAAAAAGGTGAAGGGAGTGAAGGGGTAAAAATATGCGGAATAGGCAGTCTGAAGAATAAAAAAACGTTTACTGGAGAAAAAGATGCTACATCTTTTTTTTTAACATCAAGAGCTTTTTTAAAAACCTGTACATCTTTCTATTGTAGTCTGCTACGTCTTTTTTTGAAAGATGCTATATTTTTCAAAAAAGATGCTACGTCTTTTCATGGGCAGGTGAAATAAAGAAAAGCCGTCTCCAATTTCGGAAACGGCTTTTCTGTTATAAATGACTATAGCTTTTGAAAAACGGGCTTGCTGATTATAATATACCCTGAGCCATCATAGCTTTGGCTACTTTCATAAATCCGGCAACGTTGGCGCCTTTCACATAGTTCACATAGCCGTCGGCTTCAGTACCATATTGTACGCAGGCTTCGTGGATGTTCTTCATGATGCTCTTCAATTTTTCGTCTACCTCTTCAGAGCTCCAACTCAGTTTGATAGAGTTCTGGGTCATTTCCAGACCGGATACGGATACACCACCGGCATTGGCTGCTTTACCCGGAGCATACAGGATTTTTGCATCCTGGAATACTTTGATGGCTTCCGGAGTAGAAGGCATGTTTGCACCTTCGGATACGGCCATTACACCATTGGCAACCAATTTGCGGGCATCGTCACCATTGATTTCGTTCTGAGTGGCAGAAGGCAAAGCGATGTCACCTTTTTCACCCCAAGGACGGGCTCCTTCTACATATTTACAACCGTAAGTTTCTGCATATTCGCGGATACGGCCACGGTAGAGGTTTTTCAATTCCATGATGTAGTCCAGTTTTGCGCGGTCGATACCGTCCGGATCATAGATGTAACCGTCTGAATCGGACATGGTAACTACTTTACCACCCAACTCCAGTACTTTTTCTGCTGTATATTGAGCCACATTACCGGAACCGGAGATCAGACAAACTTTACCTTTCAAGTCAGCACCTTTTCTCTTCAGCATTTCCATCAAGAAGTAGATGTTACCGTAACCGGTAGCTTCCGGACGAATCAGTGAACCACCGAATTCACGGCCTTTTCCTGTGAATGTTCCTGTAAATTCGTGAGTCAGTTTTTTGTACATACCGAACATGAAACCTACTTCACGGCCACCTACACCGATATCGCCTGCCGGTACGTCGGTCTCAGGACCGATATGGCGCCACAACTCTAACATGAATGCCTGTACGAAACGCATTACCTCTGCGTTTGACTTGCCACGTGGAGAAAAGTCGGAACCGCCTTTGCCACCACCCATCGGCAGTGTAGTCAGTGAATTCTTGAATGTTTGCTCAAAGGCAAGGAATTTAAGGATACTGAGGTTTACAGAAGCATGGAAACGGATACCGCCTTTGTACGGGCCGATAGCGTTGTTGTGCTGAACGCGGTAACCCATGTTAGTCTGTACGTTACCTTTGTCGTCTACCCAAGTTACACGGAATTGATATACTCTGTCTGGAATGCAAAGACGTTCTATCAGATTGGCTTTGTCGAATTCAGGGTGTTTGTTGTATTCTTCTTCAATGGTAGAAAGTACTTCCTCTACTGCCTGATGATACTCCGGTTCATTGGGGAACCTTCTCTTTAAATCTTCTAATACCTTAGCTGCATTCATAATTGTTTTCTTTTATAAGTTGAGTTTATAAGTTTGCGAATATTGTTCTCTCTTGCGGTTGCAAAAGTAAATATAAAAATTGAACTTGCAAACATTTTATAAAGAAAAACGGGATAAAATATCAAAAATGATATTTTATCCCGCAAAAATAGAATAAAAAGATATTATTTATTCTTTTTAAGTGATTTGTAAACGGGAATGAATACTAATGCTGCCGAAATGATAAGCATTACTATTGTTGGGCCGTCAATACGTTCGGCATATACCAATACTATATAGCAAAGCGCCACCCAAAGCAGGATGATGCAAACTATTTGTGATCTGGATAGCGGACGTTTCATTTACCTGCTTTTTTCTTGTCTACAATCGCGTCGATAACAGCTACTGCCGTAATGTTTACGATGTCGCGCACGGAGCTTTCGATGTCGGTAAAGTGAATCGGTTTGTTCAGTCCCATCTGTATCGGGCCGATGAATTCCGTATCCGGATCCATCGCCTGCAATAACTGATATCCTGCATTGGCAGAACTCAGGTTCGGGAATACCAACGTATTGACATCTTTGCCGTAGAGACGTGTAAACGGATATTTAGAGTCACGAAGTGTACGGTTCATGGCAAAGTTCACCTGCATTTCACCGTCAATGGCCAATTCCGGGTATTCTTTCTGCATGTATGCCACTGCTTCATGTACTTTAAGCGGGCTACCTGCCTGATCGGAACCGAAATTGGAGTAACTCAACATGGCAATCGCCGGTGTATGGTTGAAGAACCGGACAGTCTGGTCTGCTAATTTGGCTATATCTATTAAAGTGGAAGCATCCGGATGCCGGTTGATCAAAGTATCTGCCAGGAAGTAAGTTCCTTTTTTGGAATTCAGGATGTGCATGGTCCCGAAATGATTGTATTCCGGGCGGATGCCGATCACCTCTTTGGCTACTTTGATGGTATTGCTGTATTTGGTATACAATCCGGTGATGAATGCGTCGGCATCTCCGGTTTCCACCATCATCATACCGAAGTAGTTACGTTCGAACATTTTGTCATTGGCTTCATCGTAGGTGGCTCCTTCGCGGGCACGTTTCTGTGAAAGGATCTGTGCGTAACGTTCGCGGCGTTCTGCTTCGCGGTCATGGCGCAGATTGACGATTTCGATACCTTCCAGACTTAGGTCGAGTTCTTTTGCCAGTTTCTCGATACGTTCTTCGTTACCTAATATAATAGGATGGCAGATACCCTCCGCTTTTGCTTCTACGGCAGCTTTCAGCATGTTCGGGTGACCGCCTTCGGCAAATACGACACGTTGCGGGTGGCGGCGTGCCGTGTCATAGAGTTGGCGGGTAAGCTGGGATTCTTGTCCCATGAGTTCGCGGAGATGTGTTTTGTATCCATCCCAGTCTTCGATATTCTTACGGGCTACGCCGCTTTCCATAGCAGCACGGGCTACGGCGATGGAAACTTCCGTTATCAGACGTGGATCTACCGGTTTCGGTATGAAGTATTCCGGGCCGAACGTGAAATTGTTTACATGATAAGCTTCATTTACCACATCGGGTACAGGCTGCTTGGCCAGATTGGCAATTGCGTGTACGGCAGCTATTTTCATCTCTTCGTTGATCGCTTTTGCCTGCGTATCCAGAGCACCACGGAAGATATACGGGAAACCGATTACGTTGTTAATCTGATTCGGATAATCGGAACGTCCGGTTGCCATCAGCACGTCCGGACGGGCGGACATGGCATCTTCATAAGAGATTTCCGGTGTCGGATTGGCCAGGGCGAATACGATAGGAGAAGGAGCCATACTGCGTACCATGTCTTGCGACAGCACGTTGCCTTTAGACAGGCCTAAGAAAACGTCTGCTCCCTTGATGGCTTCTGCTAAGGTATGGATATCCGTACGGTCGGTGGCGAAATAACGCTTTTGTTCGTTCAGATCGGTACGCGCTTTGCTGATTACGCCTTTACTGTCCAGCATGACAATGTTTTCAAGGCGTGCGCCGAGTGATACGTATAGTTTGGTACACGATACGGCAGAGGCGCCGGCACCGTTTACTACGATTTTTACATCTTCAATTTTTTTACCGGCCACTTGCAAGGCATTTACCAGTCCGGCACTCGAGATGATGGCCGTTCCGTGTTGGTCATCGTGCATTACGGGAATGTCGAGTTCCTCTTTCAGGCGGCGTTCTATTTCGAAACATTCCGGAGCTTTGATATCTTCGAGGTTGATACCTCCGAAAGTCGGTGCAATGGCTTTGACAGCCTCGATAAATTTATCCGGGTCTTTTTCATCGACTTCGATGTCGAATACATCGATACCGGCATAGATTTTAAACAGAAGGCCTTTTCCTTCCATTACCGGTTTGCCGCTCAGTGCACCTATATCTCCCAAACCGAGGACGGCTGTTCCATTGGAGATAACAGCTACCAGATTGCCTTTGGCTGTATATTTATAAGCATCCTGCGGGTTCTTTTCAATTTCAAGACATGGTTCGGCCACACCGGGCGAGTAAGCAAGCGATAAGTCGGTTTGTGTACTGTAGGGTTTGGTTGGAACTACTTCAATTTTACCGGGTTTGCCCTGTGAGTGATAGAGCAAAGCGGCTTCTTTCGTTATTTTTGCCATGATAGTGCGTTTTAATAAAAGTTATCATTTGTCTGCAAATGTAGGAATAAAAGTTAGAAACTGTAGTCTATCTGTCATAAATTCTATTAAACTAATAACATAAAGGCACGAAAAGAAGAACGATACTTCTTCTTTTCGTGCCTTTATTGCATATTTATAACAAAGTTACTGTATGAATGTTTTCGGTCCGAGGATGTCGTACATGTCGCTTACATTCCGGGTACGCAGTATTTCTCCGTTAGGGGCATAAAAAAGCTGATATTTAATGTCTACGTTCGGCTGTCCCACTTTGATGACGATGATCGGCTCCCATTTCGGAAACTCTACGTAAGTTACATCCAGGACTTCCCAGGCAGCATAGTTACTGGCTGCAAAGGCATTATATACAGGAGGGGTAAGGCGGTCCGTACTTATCAGTTCAGTCTGTATCATCACCCATTGCGCCTGTGTGTTGAACCAGACATTTTTCTCAAGGCCGTTCATCATGAAGTCGGCACAGTAATAACCGTCATCCTGCGACCAGGCTATGTCCTTGGCATCGGGATACATCTTTTTGAGTGCGGCCTGTACATTGGCCGGTGAATATCCGGCAAAGGCGGTGGTGGTAACTGCCAGCATGGCCAGCAATATACCGAATTTTAATTTTATCATAGTTAAAACAGTTTGGGTTAAGTGACTTTTGCCGATTAGAACAGCCAACCGTGAGAATTTGTTTTCTATGTTACCGCCGGTTTATGCAACATTATAATGTAGAGGAATGGTAAAGTCTATATTTTGGCTATATAGAAGTCTATATTTTTGCCATATAAAAGTCTATACCTTTACTCTGTAAAAAAGGTATATTTTTATATGCATTGATTATCAATGCATTATTTCGGATTGTTGGATTCTCCGATACTGACTTCATTAACAGGCCGGTTTGTCGTTATGTACCTGCTGTTTTCCGGTAATCTCCCGGTGACATTCCTTCATACCGTTTGAAATAACGTCCTAAATAGGATTGGTCGGGAAAACCCAGACGATCGGCTATTTCCTGCATACTTAATTCGGTGGATTGCAGTAAGACTTTTATTTCAAGGATCACATGTTGATCGATGATCTGCTTGGCCGAGGCACCATTGGTAATACTGCGGCAGATTCCGGTGAGGTACTTGGTGGAGATACAGAGGCGATCGGCATAAAAAGATACCTCACGCTCCGTGAGACAGTTTTCATGAATGAGTGCGATGAACTTTTTGAAAAGTTCGTCCTGGCGGTTGTGACCTTCCATATCGTCGCGGGTAAAGAAACGATGAACTTTGTCATACACATCGAGCAGAAAGCTTTGCAGGTGATTGCGGGCTATCTGATAGCGGAAGTTATGGTCTTTATCGGCATAAAGGGAGATAGTGGCTTCCAGTAACCGGTTGATATTAGCTGTAAATTCATCGGGCAGTGTGAAGCAAGGTTTCTCTTTCAGAAAATGAAAAAAAGAGGGTTCGAGACGCAGACAAGCTTCACGAAACATATCACTGTGGGCTGCGAAATAAGAAACACGAAAATCGTTACTTTGTCCGGCAAGACTGATGACTGTGCCGGGGAGAAGAATCATTTGGGTATTTCGTATTATTTCATGTCGTTCAAGATCGATAAGTACCTGTCCCCAACCACTGTGGCAGAAAATAATAATCATACAGTCGAGTTTATACAGCCGACGGTGAAAAACTGCCAGATTGCTTGTGCCGGCTACGAACGGGCGTTCCCTTGAAAGGATGAGAGGGTTTTTATATTCCATAAGTAGTTCTTTATTTCACCTGCAAAAGTAGAGTTTTTTAGGGAATTTACGCTAATTTGTTCCAAAAATGAACAAAACTGTAAACAGTATGAAAAGTTTTCATCCGAAGAAAGCCGTTACCTTTGCCACGATCAAAAAAAGTAGAAAAATGGAGAATAGGAAATATAATTCAAGAAGGTTTGTCCTTGTATTTGCAGCATTGCTGTCGGCATTCGGCCCGTTTATGACCGATTTGTATCTGCCGGCTTTTCCGGAATTGATGGAATATTTCGGTACGACTACTTCCCTGATACAACTCAGTTTGACTTTTGGCGTGATCGGTTTGGCTGCCGGGCAGCTGGTTATCGGTCCGTTGAGTGATAAGTACGGGCGTCGTCGTCCGTTGATTTTATCTTTGACGGTGTTTGTAGTATCCACGCTTATTTGCTTATTATGCCGGGACGTGATTACATTTATCTGTTTCCGTCTTTTGCAGGGTATTGCTGCTGCCGGAGGAGTAGTGATTTCCCGTTCGATAGCTGTCGATCTATATGAAGGAAAAGAATTCACTCGTTTTTTTGCCATGCTGAGTGCTGTGCAGGGGTTGGCACCGATTGTAGCTCCTATTGCCGGTGGATTATTGTTAGGGATAACAGACTGGAGGGGTATTTTTGCAGTACTTCTTTTAATTGGTGTGGCGATCTTGGCGGCTGCTTTCCGTTTTCGCGAGTCGTTGCCCGAAGAACGCAGGCAAACAGGGAGTGTACTGGCCACTTTTGCAAATTTTCGTTCGGTGTTGGGTAATAAGCATTTTGTGTGCTACATGCTGATACAGTCGTTTGCAATGGGAGTATTGTTTGCATATATTTCCTCATCCCCGTTTATTTTTCAGACGGAATACGGGTTAACTCCGGTGATGTACAGCGTTTGTTTTGCTTTCAACGGATTGGCGATTATGACGGGAAATTTGATAGTTCCGAGATTTGGAAGCGAAGAACGGGCATTGGGTATAGGAGCCTGTTGTCTGCTGATAGCTTCGCTTGTATTGGCCGTTTGCCTGATGGGCGGCTGGTCTGTGGTTGCGATAGAAATAGGATTTTTGGTATTGCTTTTTTGTGTGGGCATGGTGCTGCCCACCTCTACCTCGCTGGCATTGGCATTGGAAAGAAAGAATTCGGGGAATGCTTCGGCGATGTTGGGATTCTTTCAATTTACTTTCGCCGGTTTGGTAGCTCCGTTAGTGGGACTGGGCGAGGTTTCGGTTGCTACAAGTTGGGTAATTGTCATAGCCAGTTGTGCAACGTGCGGATTGGTAGGGCTTTTATTAATGGCGACTTCTCATACTTTTTTTCAGAACACATCATATAAATAGTTTTTTTTTAATAGTTAGAACATGAAGAATCAGGTAAACAGATTGTTGCAAACGGCATTGGCCGTTTGCTGTTTGGTAGTGGCAAGTTGCCAGCAGGCACCTCCCGCTCAGGTAGAGGCAGAATACGAAGTAATGACCATCGCTCCGGCGGACAGAACGCTGACAAGTGTTTATTCTGCCACCATTCGTGGACGGCAAGACATTGAGATCTATCCGCAGGTATCCGGTTTTCTTACGAAGGTGTGTGTCACCGAAGGAGAACACGTACGTCAGGGGCAGACTCTTTTTATCATTGACCAAGTGGCTTACGAAGCTGCTTTGCAGACAGCCCAAGCCAATGTGAAGGCTGCTGAGGCCTCACTTGCTACGGCACAGTTGACTTATGACAGCAAACAGGAACTTTTCCGCCAGAATGTGGTTTCGGAATTCGATCTTAGTACGGCGCATAATTCATTGCTGACAGCTAAAGCCCAATTGGCGCAGATGAAAGCACAGGAGGTAAGTGCCCGTAACAATTTGTCATATACAGTTGTGAAAAGCCCGTCGAACGGGGTAGTGGGCACGTTGCCTTACCGGGTAGGGGCTTTGGTAAGTGCCAGCCTTCCGGAACCTTTGACTACCGTTTCGGATAATTCCGACATGTACGTGTATTTCTCTATGACGGAAAATCAATTGCTCAATCTTATCCGGCGTTACGGTTCCAAAGAGGAAGCGTTGAAGCAGATGCCCGAAATCGATCTGATGTTGAATGACAATTCGGCTTATTCGCAAAAGGGGAAAATCGAAACGATCAGTGGTGTGATAGACCGTTCGACAGGAACTGTGAGTCTGCGTGCCGTATTCCCCAATAAGGAGGGATTATTGCATAGCGGTGGTGCAGGTAATGTGGTTATCCCTGTTCAGAAAAACGGTGCGGTGGTCATTCCGCAGGCAGCGACATTCGAAATACAGGACAAAGTTTATGTCTATAAAGTGGTAGACGGCAAAGCACAGTCAACTCCTGTACAGGTAACCCGTGTGAACGGTGGTAAAGAATTTATTGTTGATGAGGGGCTTACAGCCGGTGAAGTCATTGTGACCGAAGGAGTGGGATTGCTCCGTGAAGGGACACCGATCAAGGCAAAGAATAATAATAAATAATGCGCTGATTTGCCAATATGCCAATGTGCCAATTAATGAATTAAGAGTGAAAGAATTAATAATGAATCGATGTGATGGCAATGGGATAATGTGGTAATTGGATAATGTGCTAAATAATAATTTAGATAGAACGATTATATGAATTTAAGAACTTTTATTGAGCGGCCGGTACTATCCGCCGTCATCTCCATAACGATTGTCGTTGTCGGCATCATCGGATTGTTCTCCTTGCCCGTAGAACAATATCCGGATATTGCGCCGCCAACTATTATGGTCTCCACCAGCTATTTCGGCGCCAGTGCAGAGACTTTGCAGAAAAGTGTGATTGCTCCGTTGGAAGAGGCCATCAACGGTGTGGAAGACATGACTTATATGACCTCTTCTGCTACGAATGCGGGATCGGTTACCATTACGGTCTATTTTAAACAGGGTACTGATCCCGACATGGCAGCGGTGAATGTGCAGAACCGTGTTTCTAAGGCCACCGGGCAGCTTCCGGCAGAAGTGACTCAGGTGGGTGTTACCACCAGCAAGCGTCAGACGAGTATTCTTCAGATGTTCTCTCTGCATAGCCCGGACGACTCTTACGATGAGGCATTTCTTGCCAACTATATCAGTATTAACCTGAAACCGGAGATTCTCCGTATCAGTGGTGTGGGTGATATGATGATTATGGGTGGTGACTATAGTTTGCGTATCTGGATGAAACCGGATGTGATGGCACAGTATAAACTGATTCCTTCGGATGTCACTGCCGTGTTGGCCGAGCAGAACATCGAATCGGCTACCGGTTCGTTCGGTGAGAATTCGGATGAGACTTATCAGTATACCATGAAGTTCAAAGGGCGTAGGGTTACTCCGGAGGAATTCGGTGAAATCGTAATCCGTTCTACAGACAATGGTGAAGTACTGAAACTGAAAGATATTGCCGAAGTGGAACTGGGACAGGAAAGTTATGCCTACAAGGGTACCACGGACGGACACAATGGTGTGTCCTGTATGGTTTTCCAGACGGCCGGCTCCAATGCGACGGAGGTGAACAACAATATTGATAAATTTTTGGAAGAGGCACGGAAGGATTTGCCGAAAGGGGTAGAGCTGACGCAGCTGATGTCATCCAATGACTTCCTTTATGCATCTATTCATGAAGTGGTTAAGACACTGATCGAGGCCATTATTTTGGTTATTCTGGTGGTATATGTGTTCTTGCAGGATATCCGTTCTACACTTATTCCGTTGGTAGGAATCGTTGTATCGCTTATCGGTACGTTTGCTTTCATGGCATTGGCCGGTTTCAGTATCAACCTGATAACCTTGTTTGCTCTTGTTTTGGTGATCGGTACGGTGGTGGATGACGCCATTGTCGTCGTCGAGGCCGTGCAGGCGCGATTCGATGTAGGCTACAAATCTTCTTATATGGCCAGTATCGATGCCATGAAGGGAATTAGCAATGCAGTTATCACCTCTTCACTGGTGTTTATGGCGGTATTTATTCCGGTATCGTTTATGAGTGGTACTTCCGGAACTTTCTATACCCAGTTCGGATTGACAATGGCGGTGGCCGTAGGTATCTCGGCTGTGAACGCCCTGACATTGAGCCCGGCACTTTGTGCATTATTGCTCAAACCTTATATTAATGAAGACGGAACACAGAAGAATAACTTTGCCGCCCGTTTCCGTAAGGCGTTCAATGCTGCTTTTAACGTGGTGGTAGAGAAATATAAGAATATTGTATTGTTCTTTATCAAACGCAGATGGCTGACATGGTCATTGCTGGTTTGTTCCATTATTCTGCTGGCATTCCTGATGAATACGACTAAAACCAGTCTTGTGCCCGATGAAGACCAAGGGGTTGTTTTTGTCAATGTAAGTACGGCTGCCGGTAGTTCGTTGAAAACAACCGATGATGTGATTACACGCATCGAAAAGCGTTTGGAAGCAATTCCGCAGGTGAAACATGTACAGAAGGTGGCCGGCTACGGATTATTGTCCGGGCAGGGTAGTTCGTTCGGTATGTTGATCTTGAAACTGAAACCTTGGGACGAACGTCCGGGGAAGGAGGATAACGTACAAGCGGTTATCGAGCAAGTCTATGGAAGTACGATGGATATTAAGGATGCTACCGTATTTGCCATTTCTCCGGGTATGATTCCGGGATACGGTATGGGTAATGCCTTGGAAATGCATGTGCAAGATAAACAGGGAGGTGATGTGACTACTTTCTTCCAGACTACACAGCAATATTTAGGTGCTTTGAACCAGCGTCCGGAGATTGCTATGGCTTACTCCACATTTGATGTGCGCTATCCGCAGTGGATGGTAGAGGTAGATCCTTCCAAGTGTAAACGTGCAGGCATCACTGCCGATCAGGTACTCAGTACTTTATCAGGATATTACGGCGGACAATATGTATCCAACTTCAATCGTTTCTCGAAGGTTTATAAAGTGATGATACAATCCGATCCTAAATATCGTCTGGATGAGGCATCGTTGGACAATACTTTTGTACGCATGTCCAATGGAGAGATGGCACCGCTCAGTCAGTTTGTGACTTTAACCCGTGTGTATGGCGCCGAAACGTTGAGCCGTTTCAATATGTACAATTCTATTGCAGTGAATGCCATGCCGGCCGAGGGATACAGTACGGGTGATGCCATGCGTGCCGTACAGGAGACGGCCGTAACAGCCTTGCCTAAGGGATATGGCTATGACTATGGAGGTATTACCCGTGAGGAAAATCAGCAGAGCGGTACTACAATTATCATCTTTGCCATTTGCTTCCTGATGATTTATCTCATTCTGAGTGCCCTTTATGAGAGTTTCATCATTCCGTTTGCCGTGTTGCTCAGTGTGCCGTGCGGTCTGATGGGTAGTTTCCTTTTTGCCCGTATATTCGGACTGGAGAACAATATCTATTTGCAGACAGGGCTTATCATGTTGATCGGTTTGCTTGCCAAAACCGCTATCTTGCTGACAGAGTATGCAGCCGAACGTCGTAAGGCCGGTATGGGGCTGATCGCTTCTGCCGTGAGTGCAGCCAAAGCCCGTTTCCGTCCTATTTTGATGACAGTGTTGACAATGATATTCGGTCTTTTCCCTCTGGTGGTAGCCAGTGGAGTAGGAGCCAACGGTAACCGTTCATTGGGAACCGGTGTCGTAGGCGGTATGTTTGTCGGTACGTTGGCATTGCTTTTCATTGTACCTTCGCTCTTCATTGCTTTCCAATGGCTTCAGGAAAAGCTACATCCCGTGCAGGCCGAACCGTCTCAGGATTGGCAGATTGCAGAAGAAAAGCAGGAAAGTGACCGGGAGAAAAGGGAAGCCGGAAAAGAATAATAAATAGAGCTAATTATGAAGATACGAAATATGAGAAAACAAATTTTATTGTTTGTAGCCGTTGCTTTTACATTGAGCAGTTGCGGCATCTATTCCAAATATAAACCTGTTTCGGAAGTACCGGACGGACTGTATGGCAGCACTGATGAGAGTGCTGCCCAGACAGCCGATACTGCCAACTTTGGCAATCTGGCGTGGCGGGAAGTTTTTTCCGATCCTTTTTTGCAGACATTGATTGATTCGGCGTTGGTTCGTAATACCGATTTGCAGACAGCCCAATTGCGGGTGAAAGAAGCGGAAGCGGCCTTGATGACTTCCAAACTCTCTTATCTGCCGTCTCTGTTTTTGGCGCCGGAAGGTTCTATCAGTAGTTTTGACGGTGCAAAGGCTACCAAGACTTATTCGTTGCCTGCTACTGCTTCATGGGAGATCGATCTCTTCGGACGTCTGACCAATGCCAAACGGGGTGCGAAAGCTGCGCTTCTGCAAAGCCGGGAATATGAACAGGCGGTACAGACACAATTGGTGGCATCGGTGGCAAACGTGTATTACACGTTGTTGATGCTCGATGCCCAATATGAAATTGCAACAGCTACCGAAAAAGCCTGGAAGGAGAGTGTGGCTGCCACCCGTGCCATGAAAGCTGCCGGCATGGTGACAGAAGCCGGACTGGCACAAACCGAGGCTACCTATTACAATATATGTACTACCGTGCTCGATTTGAAAGAGCAAATCAACCAGACGCAAAATAGCTTGTCATTGATTCTGGCCGAGGTCCCCCATGATATTCAGCGTGGTAAACTTGCCGGACAGCAGTTACCGGAGACTTTTGCTACGGGAATTCCTTTGCAGATGTTATCCAACCGGCCCGATGTGCGGAGTGCCGAACTTTCACTGGCACAGGCCTTTTATTCTACGAATGCCGCCCGTTCGGCTTTCTATCCTTCCATTACATTGGGTGGTAGTGCAGGCTGGACCAACAGTGCCGGTTCGATGATTGTGAATCCGGGCAAACTGCTGGCTTCGGTATTCGGATCGTTGACGCAACCCTTGTTTAACAAGGGAGCTAATATCGCCCAACTGAAGATAGCGAAAGCACAGCAGGAAGAAGCGAGTTTAGCTTTCCAGCAAACATTGCTTGCTGCCGGAAGCGAAGTGAATGATGCTTTGACGCAGGTACAAACTGCACGCAGCAAATCCATTTACTTCGACAAGCAGGTAGCTTCATTGGAAAATGCCGCCCGCAGTACCCGCTTGCTGATGCAGCACGGCAACACTACCTATCTGGAGGTCTTGACTGCCCAGCAGACATTACTCAATGCGCAACTCTCTCAGGTAGCCAACCGGTTTACCGAAATTCAAGGAGTTATCACCCTATATCAAGCACTTGGTGGCGGGCGAATGTAAAACAGGCAGAGAGGAGGTATTATGATGAAAGCCGAAACAACCCGTCGGCTTGTTGTTGATCATACGAAGCGAGAGATGATTCGTCAAGGTATCAGCCGTTTGACAATGGATATCATTGCTCAAGGGTTAGGGATGTCGAAACGAACACTTTACCAACTCTTTCCCAGCAAGGTCTGTCTTGTACAGATTTGTCTGGCAGACATTGCTGGGGAAAAAAAACGGACTCTGTTGGCCCGGGCAGATAATGACCGGTCGTGTGTGAAAACGTTGTTCGATATTGTTGGCGGGTATGTCGATCTGATGTATTCTATGGGAAGGGTGCTACTGACCGATTTGGCACAGGAGACGGATTACCAATCGTTCTCGAAGCGAGAAGAATATTTCTGGTTGCAGCAATTTGCAGATGTATTAAATCGTTGTAAGGCCTGTGGATATCTGCTTCCCGATGTCGATCCCGATCGCTTTGCGAATGATTTGCTTGTCCTTCTTTATGAGAATAGTTTGCGTGGTGCACGTTATACTACACAATGGTTGTTTTGTCAAGCGTTGTTGCGTGGTATATTCCGGACGAATGCTATTCCTTTGATTGATGAATATATGGAAGAACATGATCTTGCAGTACATGCCTGATCTCTTCAATATTTTAAAAAAGATGCAGCAACTTGATGCAAAGATGCTGCGTCTTTTTTTTATAGATTTTATTTCCTGAAATCAATAATGAATAAAACGCGCAGCCAATCGGCACATTAATAAGACAGCGCAGCCAATTGGCACATTGGCATATTGCCGCATTGGCACATTATTTATCCGTTTTCAGCTCTTTCAGTACACTGCATGTCAACGGTATGGCCAACAGGAAAGAAAGTAAGTCTGCCATTGCCTGGCACATTTCCACTCCTTGCAGTCCGAAGAAGCGGGGCAACAGGAAGATAAGCGGAATGAAGAACAGTCCTTGGCGTGCCGAAGAGAGTAGTGTGGCACGTACCGGTTTGCGGATAGTCTGCAGCATCATGTTACTCATAATGATCCATGAACCGAGAGGCAAGGTAATAAATTGCCATTTCAATGCTGCCGATCCTATGGAGACAACCTCTGCATCTCCTTTACGGAAAAGTTCTATCACATCCGGTGCAAAGGCAATTCCTGTGATTGTGACGGTCAGCAGAAAAATAAATCCTACTTTTACACAAAACCAGAATCCTTCCCGTACGCGACTGTTCAGTCCTGCTCCGTAATTGAATCCGCACACGGGCTGGAATCCTTGTCCGAATCCGATAAGGAAAGAGTTGATGAACATACAGACCCGTGTGACGATAGACATCCCGGCAATGGCGGCATCTCCGAAATTACCGGCCGCCACATTCAATAAGATAGTAGATCCCGATGCCAGGCCCTGACGAAAGAGGGAAGGGGTTCCTCCGTCGATAATCTCTTTGAAAAATCTCCAGGTAGGGGTGAAATGCTTGTATCGGATGATGATATTATTTCCCCGGCGTGCCATATACAGTAGCAGTGAGAAACTGCACATCTGGCTGATGATGGTAGCTAATGCCGCTCCCGATATCCCCATTCCGAAAGTGAAAATCAGTAACGGGTCCAACACGATGTTCACTACCGCACCGGTGACGATACCCACCATGGCATAGGCGGCATTTCCTTGAAAACGCATCTGATTGTTCAGCACCAGCGAAGCCGTCATGAAAGGTGCGCCGATCAGGATAATGCCTAAATATTTTTCTGTGTAAGGCAGGATGGTAGGGGTAGACCCCAATGCGACGGAGAGTGGCGTTAACAGCAACAAGCCGACAACGGCAATGACTACTCCCATGAACAGGGCAAAGAAAAATCCTGTAGCCGCCATTTTTTCCGCATTATCCGTTTCTTGTGCTCCCAACTTTCGTGAGATGTAGTTTCCCGATCCGTGTCCGAAAAAAAATCCCACAGCCTGAATGATAGACATGACGGAGAACACGATGCCTACTGCTGCTGTCGACTGTGTGTTGATCTTCCCGACGAAATAAGTGTCTGCTATATTATAAAAGGAGGTGACCAGCATACTGATAATTGTCGGTACGGCCAGTTTACCGATTAATCCCGGAATGGGAGCGGTAGTCATCTGTGTAAAATTATCTTTCTTCATCGCTGTAAGGCGGCACTTCCGTGTCTTTATCGCTTTGTAAATTCGTACAAAGATACGCATCCCTGCGGATATACGGGTGGCATTAGACGATCAGATTACGGTCTACTTCATCAAAATTACGAATAATTAGATAATCTGCCCAGTCGGAATAATCGTCATTATTTGAGTTGACGGCAATAATGCATCCTGCATCCGCATTCTTGGCCGCCTGAAGTCCGGCAACAGCATCTTCAAAAACAATTACTTCGTCCGGTTGTTTTCCAATCACCGACATGGCAATCCGGTAAATTTGTGGATCGGGTTTTCCTTTTATCTGTCCGTTGTTGTACACTATCCTGTCGTAATCGAACCATTTGCCTATTCCCAAATGCTCGAAGTAGAAGTCCACATTCTCTTTGTCGGAAGCGGTGGCAATGGTGAACGGAACCTTTCTTTCTTGAAGAAAATCGAGGAAGTCAGGAGCACCCGGTGCCAGCATCATTTCGGTTTCCAGGCATAATTGCCGGTATAAAGTCTCTTTTTCATCAACGAGCGCACGTATCTCTTCTGCCGGATGTTCGCGTTGGAAAAGACTGTTGAAAATATCCCTGTTATTCTTTCCGTGAAAGGTGGCGAAGAACTCATGATCGGACAAATGCATGCCCCGTTTTTCCAGAAACATGTTCCAAGCTTTATTGTGTAAGGGAGTATCCCAGAACAATGTACCGTTAAAGTCGAATATCACACCAGAGTATTTCATAACAGAATGGTTAGATGGATTTGGATTTATATATGCAAAGGTGGAAAAAGAAAGGTAGACGGGCAATGATATAAATCAAGAAATGAGGTTTCAATAATTTTTGTTTTCAATTATTGGAATTTTTTGTCGTATATGTTGTATGCTTATAACGGTTCTTATTGGCAGGAAGAATTTATTATTTTTCAAATACATAATAGTTGAAAATAACATGTAGTTTACCCGATAAAAACGTTAAAATTCATCTTTTTCTTTTATAATTGATTTTCCAGGACAATATATGTTAAATGATTACACTATTGTAGTTGAGTTGTGTTTTATTTTATTATTTTTATGATAAATTTAAAAAATAGGCAACCATGCTCACGTAGGGATACAAGTTCTCTTCTCTGAGCCTGTAATGAAAATGCTTCGGAGTGAATATAATAAAGTCCGACTATTTGTTTAGTTGACTTTTAATAAACGCCCAAACGGACTTACATAGCCTAAAATAGTCCTTTGACATGCAGATATTTGGAAAATCATCAACTTGATGAAGTTTATCCACATGCATCTGACATTAATCTACATGGAGCGCTTTAACAACCTCTGTAGCGGGTCTTTGTTGCTGCGCGTATGAAAACTATGGTTTCGAGCTCTTCCCTTAAAAACTCTTCCTTTTTTGTTTTATCCCGAAATGGGATTACGGTATTTGACATGAAGCGGTTATAATGAACCGCAGGCTTGTTTGAATTTTAACCGTCCACTTCTTGTGAACACTTATGAATATGTTTAACAATTTAAGTTTAATTATTATGAAACGATGTATTATTTCCGCATGCCTGATAATGGTGTGTTCTTTGGTGTTTGCACAGGTAAAAGTGGGTTCGGATGGTAAAGTAGCTATCGGAACTGATACTGCTGCTCCTTTATCCATATTAAGTGTGAATAGTAAGGGAGAAGCCGATAGCGATATTATTATCGAATCGACCAACTCGATGGCTCTGACGGCAATACACAATCCTACGGAAAGATTAACGGGTTGGGCAAGAGGCTGCAATACCGGTATTGCGTTGTCACCCCATACATTTAATGTGGGAACTTTGGGCTCTGCATATTCTCACTCCGCTTTAAGTAGTGGAAGGGGATTTGGTTTGTTCGGTACAGCAGGCAATTATACATCAGGTTACAACTATGGTGTTTTAGGAATGCTTTATGGAACTAACAATGGTGCAGGCATCTATGGTACTTCTGTTCATAGTGATTATGGTGTGCCGATAAACGGTCGTTATGCAGGTTATTTCCGGGGAAATGTGTATGTGACTGGTAGTATTTATAGTGTTTTGTTGACTCCTGCAACAACTTCGACCAATCTTTCAACTCTATCCGCCCAATCGGAATCGGAAGAAGGCACAATGACGAAATTGAGCCGGTTGAACACAGTTCAATATAATATGCAGTCTCCTTTCAATACGGCAGCCCCAGCTACTTTTATTGCCACTGATACGGTAGCTCCGGCTGTGCAGCTCTCGGCGGATGAAGCTCTGATTTATTCACGGGTTCATTATGGCCTTATTGCCCAAGAATTAAAGGAGGAATATCCCAGCCTCGTTTATGAAAACGAACAGGGAGATTTAAGTATAAACTATATAGAGATGATTCCTCTCTTGGTACAATCCATTCAGGAGTTGACGGTAGAGATAAACCGGCTGAAATCGAAAAGCCAATCTCCTCTCTCAAGAAGTGTAGATGAGGAAGATGGAGAAGTCGAGGACGGTCTTATGGATAAATTAGAATCCGAATTGTTTCAGAATACTCCCAATCCATTTAGTGATAATACTGTAATTAAATATGTCATTCCGCAAGATGCACAAAATGCTAACTTGCTAATTTATGATATGAATGGCAAACAAATCGAGCAATTTGTTTTAACTCAAAAAGGTATGGGATCTATTGTATTGGAGGGGAGTCATTTGGAAGCCGGAATGTACCTGTATTCTCTGATTGTTGATAGCAAAGTGATTGATGTGAAAAGAATGATCTTAACAAATTAATAGGATAAAAACTATGCCATTGTAATTGTAAAATTGTAATTCATGAATGATAGAATATTATGAATAAGATTATATGTTTATTATTGTTTACATTTTGGGGCATTTTATCGTATTCACAAAATGTAGTGACTGATGGTGTTATCTTCTCAATAGATGGAAAGACTCTGATAAAGTATCCTACAGACAAGTTCTATAAAGAATATATAATACCTGAAGGTACGGAAATCATAGATAGAAAAGCATTTGTAGGAGCTCAAATAGGGAAAGTGACATTGCCAACTACATTAACTCATATAAACGATTCTGCGTTTTATAATGGTCCATCTGATTTCATTCTTACAGGGAAATTCCCCATTATTGGAAATCGTGTTTGGCCCAATGATAGGCGTTTTGAAGTTACTGAGAGCAATCCTTATTGTCGAGTATCGGACGATGGTTTTGTTTATTCTAAAGATGGAAAAACTGTACATATAGTTCCTATAGATATACGTGGTTATTTAGAAGATATTGAAATAATTGATAGATATGCTTTTCAAGATTGTTACTTCCGTTATGGATATATGAAGATGGCGATGGAAAAGTTATCAAATTGAATATTTAATTAGTAATAGAATGTTATGAAAAAAATTACATGTCTTTTATTGTTTACATTTTGGGGTACCTTGTTATATTCTCAGAATATGGTTGTTGATGGGGTCACTTTTTCTGCGGATGGGAAGACGTTGATAAAATATCCGAAAGATAAAGTGGATGAAGAGTATGTGGTTCCGGAAGGGACACAGATAATTGAAACAGAGGCTTTTGATCAAGTAGAATTGTTGTCACATATTATTTTACCTTTTTCTTTAAAGGAGATAAGAAACAATGCTTTTTTTAAATGTTTTGTTTTAAAGGCTGTGACTTGGAGTAATTTTCCCTCGATTGTGGGTAGGGATATTTTTTACGAATCTCCAATACGGGAATTTTATGTGTCAGATGGTGCTGATTGTGTAGTGGTAAACAATGTTCTTTTTTCTATGGATCAAAAGAAGCTGTTACGTTATCCTCCAAGAAGAGAAAAATCACAAGAAGAATCTGAAAATCCTACATATTTCACAGAATATGTAATTCCGGAAGGTACTGAAGTAATAAATAGATTAGCGTTTGATAGAGTTTTTTTGTATAGTGTAACTTTGCCGTCAACTCTAAAAACAGTAGAGGAAGGTGCTTTTTGGGTAGAACCACGTGTGCCTGTCGGTAGAAATAATCAAGAAACCAATCGTGATAATGATTTTGATTGGGATTTGGAATATCGGGACATGGATGTAGTTGTTTGTAACGCAATTGTACCTCCTGTGCTGATTGGCTATCCATTTGCGAATACATACTGGACAAGATTGTATGTTCCTAAAGAGAGTTTCGATGCTTATTGCTATGCACCGGGCTGGATGAAGTTTAGGGATATAAATCACAAACTCAATCCGGCTTCAGTTAATGACATTTCATTATCTGGCTTGAGAGTTTTTTTAGATGGTGACAACTTGAATATAACGGGTATGCGGAAAATATCAGAAGTAAGATTATATGCATTAAATGGTATTTTATTATTAGAAGAAATCATAAATGATAATTCGTGTAATTTAAAAATAGATAATCTGTCACATGGATTATTACTCTTAGAGGTGGTTTATGAAGATGGAACAAGGGAAAAGATAAAACTCCATAAATAAATTGATTTATGAAAAAGATATTAGTTTGTTTGATAGCTATTGTAGTTGTCATGAATTTGAGTGCACAAGTGGAAGGTACGATACAATGGAGGCCTGAGATAGATTTTACTTATCAGGTAAATGGTGAATATGTAGAAATATCATCTGAAACCGGATATGTTGATGAACCGGGAATGCCTCAGATTCCATATTGTGTGAAAACATTTCTTATACCTGTGAATACTCAGCCAGCAATACAGATAAAGTATGTAAATAGAAAGTTACAAAAAAAGGATATTTTATTATATCCGGTCCAACCGCCAATTCCTATTGGAGAAAGTATCTTATCATGGGTAGAGCCCAATAGTGATATTTATAACTCATCGAATCCTTTTCCAGGAAAGTATGCCGAAATTGTATCAGATAGGATGGATTTTGGTTACCATCTTGTAACGGTGAGATTTTATCCAATTGAGTATATTCCTAAACAGAGGGAACTGTATACTTGTGATATTGCTTATTCTTTAACTTTTTCGATGGCTAAAAAGTTAGCTTCTACTTCAATAATAGAAAAGCAATCGGAATACTTAAGTCAATTAGATGAGGACTATATTCGATCAATTATTGATAATAAGGAGATGTTGTCAGAGATTACTCCGAACATAAAAGCATCTTTCAGAAAAGGGCGTTTGGGCGCAATGGTAAGCGCAGCAGAAAAAAATGCTAATTCAGATGTGGATAATTATCTGCCGGAGTATCTGATTATAACGAATGAAACGTTGAAAGAGAAATTCCGGATATTGGCTGATTGGAAAACTAAAAAAGGGATACCTGCTATTATAGAAACAGTAGAGGAAATTTCTACCACATATACAGGAAGTGATATTCAAGAAAAAATTCGTAACTATTTGGTTGATGTTAAACGTAACTATGGTTCTATGTTCGTATTACTTGGAGGAGATACAAATGTTATACCCGCTCGTGTAAAGAAATCAAGAGATTCAGATAATAAAGATTGGGTTGCAGTTGATTTTTATTATACTTGTGTAGATAATGGAAACTGGAATAAGAATGGGAATAATATATATTATGAAGCTGATAAAATAGATTTTGAAGATAGTAAAGATTGGGGAGTATCATTTAAATTAGGAAGAGCCCCGGTGGAAACATTAGAAGAGGCAGAGATATTTGTCAATAAAGTAATTCATTATGAAAAAGCAGATTTAAATATTGATTATTCATATATAAATAATTCGGTAGCAGCTGACGCCTTTATTTCTAAAAACGAAAATACCGGTTATTTATCTAATGAAAAAAGAAGTGAAATTGCAAGTTTTTATTCTGAGACAAATCTGAATCGTTGGTTGATTTATGATCATTATAACTGTAAAAGTAATATTGCTACTTGTAGTAATAAACATAGTGTATATGAAGATCAGTCCGGTAAAGGAGAAGAATTGAATAAGGTCCATTTTGTAAGCGCTTTACAAAATGGTGGAAATTCGGGTTTAAACCATTTTCACCTTGTTTATCACATGGACCATTCTTCGCCGGAAGGAATGGGAACTTCTTCTAAGGATAAGAATGAATCAATATCCAATTGGGATGTGGATAATTTGAATAATGGATATTATTATCAAATAGTTATGTCGGGTGGCTGTTCGCCGGCAGACATAACAAAAGATTGCATAGCGGAACATTTTATAAATAATCCTCAAGGTGGAGCTGTTGCATTTATTGGTAATGCCGATACAGGCTGGGCAAATGAACATGTTCATTTAGGCCAATTTTTGTCTGAACTTTATAAAACGTCTGCTAATGCGACCAATAGATATGATTTGTCCATTCTTCATCAGAAGGCACTTGAAAATATTAAATATAAAAATCTTAAATTAGCTAATTGTGCTTTGCATCTTTTAGGTGATCCTGAAATGCAGGTATGGAGTGATGTTCCAAAAACGATGAATGTTACATTAATGCCTGCTTCCTTAACAACGGGTGAGAATATGATAATGGTAAACATAAATGGTTTACCACAAAATGAAACTGCCAGAATTTGCATTCAAAAAAAGGATGAACTGTATATTGTTGATCAATTGGCTAATGGAAGTCATACTATTAATGTATCTGTACAGACATTGGGAGTTGTGAATATAACAGTCACTGCCCATAATTTCAGACCTGTGGAAAGAGATGTTCAAGTATCGCAAAATGGTAGTGAGTCTACTATTGCTGTTGAAGATCTAATTTACAATGATAAAGGAACTGGTGTAAGTATAGGAAATGGTGACGGACAATTGGATGCTGGGGAAACGATTGAATTGACTGTAAAATTGAGAAATACCGGAAACAGCGCATTAAATGGAGTAACAGCATCTTTAATAAGTACATCCGATGATATAGAGATCGTGAATGCTAATGCTACATTTGGGAATATTGCCGGTAATACTGCTGTGAGATCTGTCACTCCGTTCGTTTTCAAAATAAATAAAGATAGTGGTGAACATTTGAGAAATAACTCCAGTGGAATAAACTTGAATCTACAAATATCAGTAAATGGTGAAACTAAAATTCAACCGCTTAAGATAGATAATATTTATGCTCCTAAAATAGAAATAGGGAATCAAAAAATTACTTGGACGAGTAATGGAAACACTACAGTAGAAGCGGGTGAAACTGTGAAGATGAATATTGATTTAATGAATGTAGGACAGGCCGAAGCTACAGGACTGAAAGCTGTACTTATTTCGAATAATTTGCAGGTGTCATGTTCATCTACGCCAATCGTGTATCCTTCTATTGCCTTTTCTGAGACTAAAACAAATACAATTGCTTTTCAGTTCCAGACATCAAGCAGTTATGCGGGGATATTGAGTTTCACATTACAAGTAAGTAATGAGTATGGAAGGACTTGGAACTTTCCAGTAAATCCATTGTCAAGACCCTCTGTGATTAAAACATCGACTCTTGATTTTCAGCCTTATGCTTCTTCTATCAATGTGTATTGGACACCTGTCAAGGAGGTGGCCGGATATAATATATACCGTAGTGACAATGGAGAAAATGGCATTTATCGGAGATTGAATAGATTTCCATTGAAGGCTGCATATTATTTAGATGATAGCCTTGCCGAACGAACATTGTATTATTATAAGGTTGCAGCAATTTCAACAAACGGAAATGAAAGTGAATGGAGTGCGGCTTACCGGACATGGACTTCTTATCCGGTTGTTAGTCCATTCCCCAAAAGATTAGCTACCGGTGTTTATTCATCTGTATCTTGTCCAAATATTGCAGATGTGGATAATGACGGCAAACAAGAGATATTCTGGATCTATGAAGATCGGTATGATACTCATACAAGTTACATAATGGGATTTCGTCCTTCGGGCGAAGAGTTATATGATATCGATGGAAATGTGACCACGGTAAGTGGTTTTGCTAAAACACCAACAATGTTGACAGGGCAAGTGGCTTTTGGAGATTTGTCCGGAAATGGGGAACAAAATATAGTAGCATCTACTTGGGAAGATGATAAAAAATATCAGGAAAAAAGAGCAGTCTATTGTTATTCTCCGTTTGATAGGGATGGGGACCATAAACCTGATTTGTTGTGGGAAAAGCGAATTCCTTATTCAATGTTTCAAAGTCCGGTCATTGCCAATTTGGATGGTAGTGCCGATGGTACAATGGAGGTTATTGTAAAATCGCATCAAACTTCTGATATCTTTATTCTGGATCATGACGGAAATGAAGTGAGACGTTTGAATCCTAACGTTCATGTTACGAATGGAAAAGACCATAATCGTTCAGCTTTAACAGTAGCCGATCTTGATGGTGACGGTCAGATGGAAATAATAGCTTCGTATGATTCTTTAGGAATTTATATTTGGCGGCAGGATGGAACTCCTTTTACGACGAATCCGTTTTGGGGAGCAGGAATTCCCAGATTAGCTTCTGCTCCGGTGGTGTGCGATTTAAATGAAGATGGTAAAAAGGAGATATTGTTTTCTCAACGGCAAATGGCAGAAAGTAAGGTATTTGCTATTAGTTTGGATGGGGATAAAACAGTTGCAGGGTGGGATGGAAGTCAGACAATTCCGTATACAGTCAATGCTGTTGGATCTACTTTAGATCATACTTTATCAGTGGGTGATATAAACAATGACGGGCATTTGGAGGTGGTTATATTGGGGCATGAAACGGTAAAAGCATGGACACATACAGGGAAGCTTATTTTTAGCAAATCGATTAAAGGCTTATTTCCACAAGAAAATTATGCGTCTAATATGAATACTCCAATTTTGGCCGATGTGGATGGAGATGCTGTACCTGATATTGTATTCTGCTGCAACAATTATATTTATGCTTTACATAATGACGGTAGTGATATAATCGGATTTCCGATAATATCGGATGAGAAATTTTTAGATACTCCTTGCGTGGCAGATATTGATAATGATGGTAAAAGCGAGTTAATAGCCGGTAATGAACATGAATTGTATGTCTGGAAAACCGATGGTGTTCCTACGGCCATAGAGTGGGGTGTTAAGCGTGGAAATCCACAGAATACGAATGAATATTTCCCGACTGTTTGCCAGCCGACACTGATAAATTCCAATGAAGTATGGGACGGGGAATCACCCTGCGGAAATGTAGTGTTGCAGTCGGGGCGATTACTTATTCCTGCCGGTAAAACGATGGTGCTGAATAAAACTTTTTCTGTGATCGTCCGTTCCGGTGCTGTGCTTGAAGTAGATGGTGGAAGTATTTTGAATGCAAGGCTTGTCGTGCAAAAAGGCGGCACGGTCATCGTCAAGAACAATGGTTTAATCAAGTTACGAGCAGGCTCCGACTTTGACATGGAAAAAGGGGCTATACTTGATTTCTCTTTTGGAGCAATTGACATACCTTGATAAAAGAACAGAATCAGCAGTAGGATAAATATAATTAAGAGATGAACCACAAACACTATCGGTTCATCTCTTAATTTTTACTTGTCCTGTCTCTTTCCGTGAAATACTTATGCGTTCAGCGCTTGCTCTATATCGGCAATGATATCTTCGGCATTCTCGATGCCTACACTGAAACGGATGAGGTCGGGGCGAACTCCGGCTTCCATCAGTTGCTCGTCTGTCAATTGCCGGTGAGTATGGCTGGCAGGATGCAGTACACAGGTACGTGCATCGGCTACATGCGTAACGATGGCAGCTAATTTCAGCGAATCCATGAATTTAATAGATACGTCGCGTCCGCCTTTCAGACCGAAGGAGATGACACCGCAGGAACCGTTCGGAAGGTATTTCTGAGCCAGTTCATAATATTTATTACCCGGAAGGCCGCAATAGTTTACCCATGCCACTCGGTCGTCATTCGACAGGTATTCGGCCACTTTCTGTGCATTACGGCAATGTTGAGGCATGCGAAGGTGAAGTGTCTCCAATCCTAAATTGAGCAGGAAAGCATTTTGCGGGCTTTGTATACTGCCGAGGTCACGCATCAGTTGGGCAGTTGCTTTGGTGATATAGGCCATTTTACCGAATGCCTTGGTATAGGTCAGTCCATGATAAGATTCGTCCGGAGTACACAATCCGGGGAATTTATCGGCATGGGCATTCCAATCGAAATTGCCGCTATCAACAATACAGCCGCCTACACTCGTGGCATGTCCGTCCATGTATTTGGTGGTGGAATGTACCACGATGTCTGCTCCCCATTCAAAAGGACGGCAGTTGATCGGAGTAGGGAAAGTATTGTCTACGATCAGAGGTACACCGTGATTGTGAGCTATGCGGGCAAACTTTTCAATGTCGAGCACTTCAAGAGAGGGATTCGAGATGGTTTCGCCGAACAGGGCTTTCGTGTTCGGGCGGAAAGCAGCCGAAATCTCTTCTTCGCTGGCATCAGGACTGATAAAGGTAACATCGATACCGAGCTTTTTCAGCGTTACACCGAAGAGGTTGAATGTGCCGCCATAGATGGCTGAAGAACACACGAAGTGATCGCCTGCCTGACAGATATTGAATATGGCATAGAAATTGGCTGCCTGGCCACTGGATGTCAACATTGCTCCTACACCTCCTTCAAGAGCGGCTATCTTGGCAGCCACTGCATCGTTGGTGGGGTTTTGCAAACGGGTATAGAAATATCCACTGTCTTCAAGGTCGAAAAGACGGGCCATCTGCTCGCTGGTTTCATATTTGAAAGTAGTACTCTGATAAATGGGCAGCACACGGGGCTCACCCTTTTTAGGAGTCCATCCTGCTTGTACACACAGGGTTTCGGGCTTGAATTGTTTTGCCATAATTGTTATTGTAGTTACAGTTTTATTTCTTTAAAAAGTTATATCGATGCAAAAGTAGAGAAAATAATTGGTTTAAAACATTATCTTTGCGAGTGAAATATATAATAATGTACCAATGTGCTAATATGCCAATGTGCCAATTAAGAATGGGGACAATTGAATAATATAGCAATGAAACGGAATATATGGATCATTTGGCGCAGCTGATTGGTGCATTGGTATATTCTTTAATTTGTGCATTTGCCTATTAGTACATTGATTCATTGTCTATTATTTCATTCTTTCAATTGGTACATTAGCACATTGGCACATTATTTAATTGGCACATTGGCATATTAGCATATTGGCACATTATTTAATTGGCACATTATTTTATTATGAATAAATATTGTATTCTTCTGTTTTTCTGCTTTTTGTTTTCTGTATCTGCTTTGTGGGGGCAGCAGAAGGCGACTCCGAAACCCGGTGAAGGTATTTCTACTTTCCTGTTGCGGCACAATCGTGCACCGAAGAAGTATTATGACGATTTTATCAAATTGAATGAGGCTAAATTAGGAAAGGGGCAGACATTAAAGTTGGGAGTGACTTATTTGATTCCTCCTGTGAAAAAAAAGGTTCCGGCTTCTGTAACGACTGCCGGAAGCGCTGCCAAGAAAGAAAATACAGGAAAAAAACAACCGCCCCGGAAGACGGAAAGAAATGAGCCGCTTTTTGGAAAACTTCTGGCAAATGTGAAGGTGACTTCCAACCGGCTGGCAGGGGCGTGCTTTTATGTAGTCAGTGGGCATGGCGGCCCCGATCCTGGAGCTATCGGAAGAGTGGGAAAGCACGAACTGCATGAAGATGAATATGCCTATGATATTGCTTTGAGATTGGCACGTAACCTGATGCAGGAAGGGGCGGAAGTACATATCATCATTCAGGATGCAAAGGATGGTATTCGTGATGATGCCTATCTGTCGAACAGTAAGCGTGAAACCTGTATGGGTGCTCCCATTCCCTTGAATCAGGTACAGCGTCTTCAGCAACGTTGTGATAAGATCAATGCTCTGTATCGTAATGACCGGAAAAAGTATAAATATTGCCGTGCCATTTTTATCCATGTCGATAGTCGCAGCAAGGGCAAGCAGACCGATGTGTTTTTTTATCATTCCAACCGCAGGGCGGAAAGTAAGAAACTGGCAAACAGGATGAAAGACACTTTTGAGTCAAAGTATGGCAAGCACCAGCCCAATCGTGGTTTTACGGGTACGGTGAGCGGACGGAATCTGTATGTATTGACACGTGCTATCCCTGTATCTGTGTTTGTGGAACTGGGAAATATTCAAAATTCACTCGATCAAAAAAGACTGGTGATACCTTCTAACCGACAGGCACTTGCGAATTGGTTGATGGAGGGTTTTCTGAAAGATTATAAAGGGATGTGAATATAACAAGAACGGATAACCGTACTGTGAGAATAAGTTCTATATTTGTCCGGAAATGCAAAGTAAGAACCTAAAAACTCACCTTACATGAATCAACTCTCTTTTGTCGATGCGTATCGGACTTTCCCTTACATCCTTACCGAAGGAGCTATTGTAGAGCGTTTACGCCATGAATTTCATATCCCTTTGGACGAACATCTTGTTCATGCCGCTTTGATTTATGACGATGCTCATCGTGATACGCTGGCAGGTCTTTACAAGCAATACATCGATATTGCCGCCAGTCACGATTTGCCTCTGATGCTGATGACACCCACCCGCAGGGCAAATGTCGAAAATATTGCTGTTTCTGCTTATCGGAATCGGAGTGTCATTCCCGATAATGTCCGTTTTCTTTTGCAACTGCGCGCATCGGCCCTTTCACCTGTTTATATCGGTGGTCTGGCAGGTTGTCGCGGTGATGCTTATGATGGTCGCTATCATTTTTCCGTAGAAGAGGCGATGCAGTTTCATTATCCTACGGTTCGTGCAATGGCTGAAGCGGGAGTCGATTTTCTGTTTGCAGGTATTATGCCCCAGCTTACCGAAACGATCGGCATGGCCAATGCAATGGCGGCAACCGGTTTGCCTTATATTATCAGCTTTATGGTTCGGCGCGACGGACGGCTGATGGATGGCACTTTTATTCATGATGCCATCGATACCGTAGATAAAGAGACGACCACCCGTCCTTTGTGCTATATGGCAAACTGTGTACATCCCGATGTTTTGCATCAGGCATTATCACATCCGAGGAATGATACTTTTTTAGTTCGCGAACGCTTTCGGGGTATCCAGGCCAATGCTTCCGCGTTGAGTCCCGAAGAATTGAATGGCCGTACCGATTTACTTTCTTCTTCTCCCGATGAACTGTCTGACAGATTGATGACCCTGTTATGGGATTTCCCGTTGAAGATATGTGGCGGATGTTGTGGTACGAATGAGCAGCATCTTCGGAATTTTGCAGAGATGCTGACTTTGAATAGTGTGCCGATATGCTAATGAAAGAATGAAGAAATGAATAATTAAAGAATGAAAAATTAAAGAATAATCTGTCAATTGGTTGTGTAGAAAAGATATTGGATATATTTCCTACGTTTTACACATTAACAATTATAGCTTCGTTTTCATTCTTTAATTATTCATTCTTTCATTTTTTTATAATCAAAGCGGCATATTGCCGTGTTTTTTCGGCGGATTGGTCTGCATCTTGTTTTCTGTCATGTCTAATGCTTGGATCAAGCGCTTACGGGTCTGTTTCGGCAAGATGATTTCATCGATAAAACCAAGTTCGGCGGCTTGATACGGAGTGGCAAATTTCTCTTTGTATGCTTCCAGTTCTTTGGCTTTGGTTTCTGCATCTGCTTTGCGGAACAGGATGTTTACAGCACCTTCGGCTCCCATTACGGCAATTTCTGCATTGGGATAGGCAAAATTTACATCAGCTCCGGTCTGTTTGGAGTTCATTACGATATAAGCGCCGCCATAAGCTTTGCGGGTGATTACTGTGATTTTGGGCACAGTGGCTTCTGCAAATGCATATACGATTTTTGCTCCGTGACGGATAATGCCGTTGTTCTCTTGAGTATATCCCGGCAGGAAGCCCGGAACGTCTTCAAATGTTATCAACGGTATGTTGAAACAATCGCAGAAACGGATAAAACGGCTTGCCTTGTCGCTGGCATCGATATCGAGCACTCCCGCCAGATAAGCCGGCTGATTGGCAACAATGCCTACCGAACGTCCACCCAGACGGGCGAATCCGATAATGATATTTTTGGCAAAGTAGGGCATTACTTCAAAGAAATATCCATTGTCTACCACGCGTTCGATGATCTCTTTCATGTCATAGGGAACATTCGGATCTGTAGGGACGATGGTATTCAGAGACTCGTCTTCACGATTGATTTCATCTGTACAAGGTTGCTTGCGTGTCTCGTCCATATTGTTTTGTGGCAGGAAAGAGAGCAATTCGCGGATGGACATCAGCAGTTCTTCTTCGCTATTGGCCATGAAGTGGGTCACACCGCTTTTGCTGCTATGCGTCATGGCACCGCCCAATTCTTCCTTGCTTACTTCTTCATGGATAACGGTTTTTACTACATCCGGTCCGGTAACGAACATATGACTTTTCTCTTTTACCATAAAGATGAAGTCCGTCAGTGCCGGAGAGTAGCAGGCACCTCCTGCACAAGGGCCGAGAATGGCGGAGATTTGCGGAATTACTCCACTTGCGATCGTATTCTGGTAGAATATATCGGCATAGCCTGAAAGACTCTCGATGCCTTCCTGAATACGTGCGCCTCCCGAATCATTCAAGGCAATGATCGGTGCACCGTTCTTGAGAGCCAACTGTTGCACCTTTACGATTTTTCTTGCGTTGGATGCCGACAGAGAACCGCCGTATACGGTGAAATCGTATGCATATACGAATACCTGGCGTCCGTCTATCTTTCCGTAGCCCGAAACAACTCCGTCTCCCGGAATCTTATTCTTGTCCATGCCATAGTTGGTACAACGGTGCACCATCAGTTTGTCCAGTTCCACAAACGTGCCTTTGTCCAGCAGCATGTCGATCCGTTCACGGGCGGTCATTTTCCCGCTTTCATGCTGTTTCTCTATCTTGTCGATGCCTCCACCGAGGGAAGCCATACGGTCACGCTCTTCGAACGTGGCATATGCTTTATTCATTTCCTCCATTATTCTATTGTTTCAAGGGTTATCAATGTCTGGTCACCGGTGATGTTGTCACCTTCTTGTACCAGAATTTCTTTAATGCGGCAATCTGAAGTCACTTTGTAATTGCTCTGCATTTTCATGGCTTCGATGACGATGGCTGTTTCGCCGGCTTTCATTTTTTGTCCTGCAGTAACAGGGATTTTTACCACCTTTCCCGGCATTGGCGAGGTGATGCGGTCATTTTGTTCCTCTTCCCCTTTTTTACGCATGCGCAGGTATTTGGCCTGGCTGTCTACGATGTCGATGTTGAAGCTGCTGTAGTGTGTATTCACTTTGTAGCTTTTTCCGTTATCGCTGCGAATCAGTTGGGCATTGGCACTGCGGCCGTCCATAAGGATGTTGCAGGTTCCGTTTTCCGCCATGACGACATCGGCTTCAAACGTTTTTCCGTCAATGGTGAGTACCACCTTGTTATCTTGTTTGCTGACCAGTTCTATTTCGGCCACGCGGTTTCCTATATGAATTTCCATAATTGATGTTATTTATATTCTGAGCACCCCTTTATGCAATCCGAACTCTTTCCACTTGCTGATCGGACGGTTGTCGGCTGCCAGTCCACTGTTGTTCTCTTCAAGGTTCATCAGATAGTCCATGTATGCGGCAATCATGGCAATGTTTTCGGCGCGTTCGCTGGTACGGGTGATGCTTTGTTGCAGCAATTCTCCGTTTTTTGCAATGAATCCCGTGTTGTAGTTTCCTTCTACAAAATCCGGGGTATCCATGATGGCACGCAGGTAGCTGATGTTGTTTTTTACGCCGGTCAGTTTATATTCGTGAAGCACACGGCGCATACGTTCGATGGCATATTCGCGTGTCGTAGCCCATACAATCAGTTTACCGATCATCGGGTCGTAATATATCGGAATCTCATAGCCTTCGTATACGTAACTGTCGATACGTACGCCGATGCCGTTCGGCTCGGTAATTTGCTTGATAACACCCGGACTGGGCATGAAATTCATTTCCGTGTCTTCTGCACAGATACGGCATTCGATGGCATGTCCGCGCTGTCTGATATCCTCTTGTTTTAATTGCATCACCTGTCCGTCGGCCACTTTAATCTGCTCTTTTACGAGGTCCACACCGATTACTTCTTCGGTAATCGGGTGCTCCACCTGCAGGCGGGTATTCATTTCCAGGAAATAATAATTGCGATGTTTATCGACAAGGAATTCAATAGTGCCCGCACCGATGTAGTTTACGGCTTTGGCGGCAGCTACTGCTTTTTCACCCATATCCTTACGGAGCTCCGGAGTAATGAACACCGAAGGGCTCTCTTCTACTATTTTCTGATTGCGGCGCTGAACCGAACATTCGCGTTCGCAGAGGTGAATTACATTGCCATGTTTGTCGCCCAATATTTGGAACTCGATATGATGCGGTTCTTCTACGAATTTCTCCAGATATACCGTATCGTCTCCGAATGAAGAAAGCGATTCGCTCTTTGCCGTGGTATAAGCTTCTTCCACTTCGCCGGCGTTATGAATGAGTCGCATGCCTTTGCCACCGCCACCCATCGATGCTTTCAGCATGACCGGATAACCGATCTTGTTACACAATTCTACGGCTTCTTCCACGCTTTTCAAGTTCTCCTGTGTTCCCGGAACTACCGGTACACCCGCTTCTGTCATTTTGATACGGGCGGATATTTTGTCTCCCATTGCTTCCATGGTTTCCGGTTCCGGACCGATGAAAATAATGCCTTCTTCGCGGCAGCGACGGGCAAATGTTGCATTCTCGGACAGGAAACCGTATCCGGGATGGATCGCGTCTGCATGGCATGATTTGGCCACTTCGATGATTTTTTCTATATTCAGATAACTCTCTTTGGATGCGGCCGGGCCGATGCAGTAAGCTTCATCGGCATAGAGCACATGCTTTGCGGTGCGGTCTGCCTCTGAGAAAACAGCGATACTCGTTATTTCCATCTCCCGGCAGGAGCGCATTACCCTTACGGCAATTTCTCCGCGATTGGCAACTAAGATTCTTTTTATCATATTCATTTCTCAATTAAATGCATATATTAGTGCTTTTCCACCCTGCGGATACACTCCACCCGATGAAACACAGTATTTTTACGATTTGGGGCTTAACAGCGATACTTTCCTTTCTAACCCACGAGACAGGAAAATATATATCCGAATGGCAGGTCTTCTGACTGACTCTCATCTTACAAGCCTTCCCGATGGATTTTTCACCTCCATCAGTGGCACGAATCCGGTTAATTTGTAAGATGTTTCACAGAGCTTCACAGCAGCGGGACTGTCCGGGAGTTACACCCGATTCCCTTTTAATCTTCCTCCGTTGACCACGGATTTCAAACCAATTCGGGCGCAAATATAGAAAATTATTGAATAAAGCGAATCTTTTTTGCACGAAAGTTTGCTTTTTGTGCAATCCGAACTGTGAAAGCATAAGGTCCGGACGTCTGAAATGCCATCTTTTCAATGGCAGGCTTCTATTGACTGATTATACCAGTCGTAAATCATATTTATGTTTAAAAACCTTACAATGCCGGTATTTGTTGGCTGAAGAAACTTTATAGAAAAAGGTTATTATTCTTAAAGTTGAGATTATACAGGTTCTGCTGTCGGATTGTGTATTGTCAATCCGCCGTCTGCTATAATTGTCTGGCCGGTGATGTAACGTGCATCATCTGAAGCAAGAAAGGCAATGGTTGCAGCGATGTCCTGCGGTTCTCCTAAATAGGGAGTTGCACATTGGCTGAGGAAAATGTTCCGTACATCTTCATTCAAATTGTTTAAAGCGGCAGGTGTGAGAACCAATCCCGGGGCTACAGCATTGCAACGGATATTTTTCTTGCCTGTCTGGGTTGCAATATATTTGGTAAGATTGATAACTCCTGCTTTGCTGGCACCGTAAAGCGTACCGTTTGAATCGGCTGTAATACCGCTGATGGAAGCCACATTGACAATGTTACCACCGCCATGTGTTTTCATTACGGGAATGACTAACTGTGAGAGATACATGGTACAGGAAAGGTTTAAATGAAAGGCTTCATCAAAATAGTCTATGTCCAGCTTTTCGATGCTTGTATCTCGTTTCGGGTCGGTTCCACCGACATTGTTTATCAGAATATCGATCTGCCCGTATTCTTTTATAGCAAAAGCAATCAGCTCTTTACAACTTTGTAATTCCGTGGCTGAGAAATAAACGGAACGTACATCTGCTCCTGAAAGAGTCAGTTCGGCAGCAAGTTTGTCTGCCCTTTCTTTTGAGTAATCTGCAATAACAACTTTACCGCCTTCGGAGACGATACGACGGGTGGTTGCTTCGCCTATACCACCGGCAGCACCGGTAATAACAGCTACTTTATTTTCAAATCTGTTCATATGGAATGTTTTTGGGTATTGTTACATTCAAAACAATATGGAAATGGAAAAGATTACTGCTTTAATTTCTCTTTAATATGATTTCCATTTTTTGTATTAAAATAAATATTTATATATTCGCACCATATACAACATCATAAAAGCAACACCGAAGATGAAACCTGCATACAAGAAACTTGAATTTGGAAGTTTTGCAGAAATAGAAGTCTATAAAGCATTTAGCAGTTTAATCGGTTCTGATGAAACGATAGAACGGGAGAAATTTATGTTTGCTGGGGGAACCAGAGGCTATTACGCTGACATTGTACTCCCTCATGGATGTAAAAGACTGAAAATGCCTCCAAAAACAATTGTGGAAATCAAAGGTACTTTACTGTTTGACACGATACATCGATATCTGGAAATGTATAAGACGAATAAAACGGATTGGGGTGTTTCTGCTTTTTGTATCGTTTATATCAATAGCCATGTTCCAGATGAATTTATTGCAAAATATGACAACAAAGATTTTAGAATTATATCTTTAAATGAGATACTTTGTTCATCTGATACCAACGCTGATACGGTTGAAGAGTTCCATGAAGAATGGGAAGATGAACGTGATAATCTGATAACAAAAGCTCGTGATAAGTTTTCCATTGGAAAGAATACATTGTTTCTTGGAGCGGGAGTCAGCATTGATGCCGGCCTTCCGACATGGGATGAATTGTTGAAAAAGATGTTGCATAAATACAAAAGGCGGAAACACAATATAGGCAGAGGTGATTATAAACGTGTCGAAAAAGTGTGTGCAGGTTCATCTATAATAACTGCACGGTATATCAGAACAGGGTTGGGAGTTTCCACATCTGATAAAGAGTTTGATAACATGATTCATTCTATTTTGTATAAGAAGGTCAATCAATCACAGTTGATTAATGAGATAACTAATATGGTGGTGAGTAACAAAGTAGAAAGTGTTGTAACTTATAATTATGATGACTTGATAGAAATAGAATTATCAAAAAAAGGTGTTCCTAATTTTTCTGTTTTTGGGGGTAATAGGGCTTTGTATGGAGAACTTCCTGTATATCATGTGCACGGTATAGTCACGATGGATGCAAAAAGCGGAATATATTCTACTCCTGTTTTGTCCGAAGAAGATTATCATAATATTTACAAAGAAGCATTTCATTGGTCGAATATTGAGCAGTTACATGCGTTGGACAGGACCACGTGCTTTTTTATAGGATTTTCCACGAGCGATCCGAACCTGCGAAGATTGTTGGAAATTTCGCAAAGTAAAGGAGACGGTGGAAAAAATCACTATGTTTTTCTTCGTAGAAGCAATTTTTCTAATGATAGTAATAGAGATATGGAAAATCTTACTATTCTAAAAAATATGATGAACGACTTAGGACTGAATGTAATTTGGTTTAAGGATTTTAATGAACTTCCTCAATTACTAAAAAGAATTTATTAATTCTGCCATTTGCTCGCTTTTCTGCAAAAAGTAGTACGGGGCGTTCACTGGGCTTTCAATATGAAATGTGAATGATTATGTTAAATGTTAACTTTTTGAATGCAAAATGTTAATAGAAAGGTTGCAGCATTAAACCATGTTATAATATAGCTTGTATGGGCTCTTAAATTTGCTAATGATGGAAAAGGCAGTATCTTTGTACTGTGTTTTTTTCATAAGTATTAGATTTAAGGTTAACAAGGATTGGTTGCGCGTGATGCGTAGCCATTTTTTGTTTATCAGAATCTATATCCCAGTCCGATTCTGAATGTCGGGTATATTCCCGAATACCCATTGGATGACCCGAAGTAGCCGACTCCTCCTGCCAGGTCGAATAGAAAATGTTTCCACACCCGGCGGAATCCCCAGTACGGAGTGACATTATATATATGTGCAGCTTCCCAGCCACTTGTGATTGCTATTGGAAAAGAATATCCCAAGTTTACGGATAGGTATCCTCCGGAGTTTCCAAAAGTACGTTTGTTTTTCCGGTGTCTTTTTTGCAGGTTATAATAGAAACGCGGTTCGACAGATATATTTCCGCTTATCAGATGGTAGTCTTTGGTTGTGATGTAGATTTCGTTGAGTGAGTTTACGTCCAGACCTAACATCCACCCGTAGGTATACGAACTTCCTGCACTGAAAAGTACTGTTCCGCGAGGAGAGAAAGCATATTCGTAGCTATATGCCAATCCAATGCCGTTTAGCTCAATACTATGACCGGATGTGGTTTGGTTTTGGATGGATTTATCATTGATCTTTCCGTCGGAAGATTCTGCATACGTGGGGCCAGCCAGCGAGAAAAACAAGATAATGAAAGATACTTTGTAAAGTGCTTGGAGGCGATAGGGGAGAAACTTAATTTTTTTCATATATTTCTGTTTTCTGTTTATGAATTAAATGTTTTGTTTATAAAGACAGTTTTAAAGTGAAAAGTCCCTATGGCGGCTATTGATTATTTGTCGGAATATCATGATTATTTTCTGATTTATTAAAGAAATGGAAAGCAAAAAGCAATTTATATTGTTATTAGTGCGATGTCGGTCTGCTTTTGGCTGCCTATTTACAAATTTATTAAAAAAAGAATATGAGAAAAAATCTATTGTGTTTTGCAGCGCTGATAAGTGCTTTTTTGTTTGCTTCCTGTTCTGGAGGTAGTAAGAGTAAGTCTGTTTCTGCCACGACGGCAGATGTTGAAAATGCGGCTGAGGTAATTCAGTATTATAATACTTCGCTCAATGTTTTGAGCAATATGGTGAAAGAAAAAGATATGAATGCAGTTTTGGGATATATGGAACAAAAGGGTAAGGTGCCCACAGTGCTTGCCATTGCTCCGCCTGCTGTTTCGGAAAAAGATACTCTCGCCTTGATGAATCCGGGCAGTTGCTTTAATGAGGCGACCCGGCAGAATTTGAAACAAAGTTATGTCGGGCTGTTCAATGCGCGGACGAAGTTTTATGCAAATTTTGACAGGTATTTGTCTTATCTGAAAGCAAAAGACTATTCTAAAGCCGATAAACTTTTGGATGTTAACTATCAGTTAAGTAAGGAGATGGCTGAATACAAACAGAATGTTTTTGATATTTTGAGCCCTTTCACCGAACAGGCAGAGCAGGTGGTTCTGGCAGATAATCCGTTGAAAGATCAGATAATGGCAGTTCGTAAAATGTCTTCTACAATGCAGAGTATAATCAATTTGTATGCTCGTAGGCCGGTTTTTGAAGGTGCTCGTATCGATTATAAATTAATTGAATTGAAAGATCAGTTAGAGGCTGCTAAGAAACTTCCGGCTATTACCGGAGATGAGAGTGCGATGAAATCTTATCAGGCTTTTCTGGATCAGGTTGAAATTTTTATCAGCAAAGTACAGAAAGTGAGCGAAAAAGCAGAGTATACCGATGCCGATTATGAGATGTTGACCAGTGCATACGAAACATCTGTCATCTAAATCCTGAAAAAAATGTATCTTTGTACCGGTTTTATACTTTTAATAGATTAAGATTATGAATAAAGTGATTATTAATTCGTATGCGGATTTTGAGAAACTGGTAGGTCAGCAGATTGGAGTTTCTGATTATTTGGAAGTCCCTCAGGACCGTATTAGTCTTTTTGCAGATGCAACGCTGGACCATCAATGGATTCATGTAGATACAGAACGTGCTAAGACGGACAGTCCTTATCACAGTACTATTGCGCATGGTTATCTTACTTTATCTCTTCTCCCATATTTGTGGAGCCAGATTATCGAGGTGAATAATCTGAAAATGATGATTAATTATGGGATGGATAAGATGAAGTTTGGACAAGCGGTATTGGCTGGGCAGAGTGTTCGTTTGGTTGCAAGTCTTCATTCATTGACTAATCTCCGTGGTGTGGCTAAAGCCGAGATTAAATTTGCTATTGAAATTAAGGATCAACCCAAGAAAGCACTCGAGGGTATTGCCATATTTTTGTACTACTTCAATTAACGAAGTGTGGGTGAGTCTGTGAAGCAATATATCGAAACACCTTGTTTGCTTCTTCGTGATTGGAAAAAAGGGGTACTGTTCACTATTTGAAGTGTGCCCCAAAAGTTTTATGTCTAACTTTTGGGGTGCACTTCATTTTTTGCCTTGTCCACTCTTTTGCCTTGTCCACAATTTTGTGTAAATATCAAACTTCAGTATTCAAGTTTTATACTTGATTCCTGTTTTTTTCCTCATTCCGTTTTTTCTTTTAATCTGTGTTTTTTTCTGTTCCCACAAAATAGTAGGCAGTAGCCACAAAATAGTGAGCATCCTCTTTTTAACATCGTTAATTTCTTTTTTTTATCCCCTTCTGTATCCGGCCTTCATTTCCCCTTCCTGTCAATATTTGTCACAAGGCTTCTTCCTTTCTCCATCCTGAAAGGCTCCTTTTCTCTATTGAAAAATAGATACATCCGTCTTCTTTCTTAATGTGCTGTTTACCAACCTCTTGCCTTTTCTTCTTTTTTCCCGTAGAGAATCTCCCCGTTCCTCTACGAGTCTCCCTTCCTTCCTCTACGGGTTTCCGTCCTTTTCCCGTAGAGTCTTCCTTCCCTTGTTTCTAATCCGTTACATCCCCCTCTTTCCTCCCTTCCTTTCCCTTTCTCCTTGTGTAATGATAAATGCTTCTCCATGCGGCAACGGATTCTTTTCCACAAACCTTCCCTTCCTTTCAATCCGTTTCTTTCTTCATCGTCCCCTTTTTTCCTTCATTTTTCCCTTTTCACGCGCGTATATATATTATAATGTGTAGCCCTTTTTCCCTTCCTTTCCCTTTCTCTGTTTTTATGTTCTACAACATGTTTCATAATCAGCCCCTTACATATTTATTTTCATTTTATTCAAAAATAAACATTGAAATCTTTTGCTTGTATCGTAAAAAGGCCTACTTTTGCATCCGCTTAGCTGAAGAGCCTGAGCCTGTTTCTTTGACATATTGAAAGCGCATTCTCCAAGTTAACGGTTTAAACAAAAAAACTCCCTGAAAGTTTTGGAAGTAAAACAATAAATTCGTTATCTTTGCAGTCCGGTTCGCAAAAAAAAAGGTCGGTTTGGTGTGTCGGTTCTTTCTTTCCCTTTCGCAAGAGAGTCTTAGAGTAGAAAATCCGCAACCCGAAAAAAAACTTCCGAAATATTTGGCAGTTTAAAATAAACCCCTTACCTTTGCACCCGCTTTTGAAAACAAAGCAACCATAGTTCTTTGAAATATTGATAAACAATACAAGTAGTACGATTCTGTCTTATTAAGTTATGACAGATTAAAATTTAGAACCGTCAATACTTATAGTATAGGTATTAGAATGACGTCAATAGATTTACGGTATCCTGAACAGAGCAATATACTGCCGCGTTTTAATTGTTGATTCATTAATGATTGATTCGTGCAGTCACAATACTTTTACAATGAAGAGTTTGATCCTGGCTCAGGATGAACGCTAGCTACAGGCTTAACACATGCAAGTCGAGGGGCATCAGGGTGTAGCAATACACCGCTGGCGACCGGCGCACGGGTGAGTAACACGTATCCAACCTGCCCTTTACTCGGGGATAGCCTTTCGAAAGAAAGATTAATACCCGATGGTATAACATGACCTCCTGGTTTTGTTATTAAAGAATTTCGGTAGAGGATGGGGATGCGTTCCATTAGGCAGTTGGCGGGGTAACGGCCCACCAAACCTTCGATGGATAGGGGTTCTGAGAGGAAGGTCCCCCACATTGGAACTGAGACACGGTCCAAACTCCTACGGGAGGCAGCAGTGAGGAATATTGGTCAATGGGCGAGAGCCTGAACCAGCCAAGTAGCGTGAAGGATGACCGCCCTATGGGTTGTAAACTTCTTTTATATGGGAATAAAGGGTGCCACGTGTGGCATTTTGTATGTACCATATGAATAAGGATCGGCTAACTCCGTGCCAGCAGCCGCGGTAATACGGAGGATCCGAGCGTTATCCGGATTTATTGGGTTTAAAGGGAGCGTAGGTGGACATGTAAGTCAGTTGTGAAAGTTTGCGGCTCAACCGTAAAATTGCAGTTGATACTGCGTGTCTTGAGTACAGTAGAGGTGGGCGGAATTCGTGGTGTAGCGGTGAAATGCTTAGATATCACGAAGAACTCCGATTGCGAAGGCAGCTCACTGGACTGCAACTGACACTGATGCTCGAAAGTGTGGGTATCAAACAGGATTAGATACCCTGGTAGTCCACACAGTAAACGATGAATACTCGCTGTTTGCGATATACAGTAAGCGGCCAAGCGAAAGCATTAAGTATTCCACCTGGGGAGTACGCCGGCAACGGTGAAACTCAAAGGAATTGACGGGGGCCCGCACAAGCGGAGGAACATGTGGTTTAATTCGATGATACGCGAGGAACCTTACCCGGGCTTAAATTGCAAATGAATATGCCGGAAACGGCATAGCCGCAAGGCATTTGTGAAGGTGCTGCATGGTTGTCGTCAGCTCGTGCCGTGAGGTGTCGGCTTAAGTGCCATAACGAGCGCAACCCTTATCTTCAGTTACTAACAGGTTATGCTGAGGACTCTGGAGAGACTGCCGTCGTAAGATGTGAGGAAGGTGGGGATGACGTCAAATCAGCACGGCCCTTACGTCCGGGGCTACACACGTGTTACAATGGGGGGTACAGAAGGCCGCTACACAGCGATGTGATGCCAATCCCTAAAGCCCCTCTCAGTTCGGATCGAAGTCTGCAACCCGACTTCGTGAAGCTGGATTCGCTAGTAATCGCGCATCAGCCACGGCGCGGTGAATACGTTCCCGGGCCTTGTACACACCGCCCGTCAAGCCATGGGAGCCGGGGGTACCTGAAGTACGTAACCGCAAGGAGCGTCCTAGGGTAAAACTGGTGACTGGGGCTAAGTCGTAACAAGGTAGCCGTACCGGAAGGTGCGGCTGGAACACCTCCTTTCTGGAGCGATGCCGTAAAGGGCGTCCATTTCCGGTTCTGAATGTACTACTGGTACTTGTTTATTTATAGCATATAGATCGACCGTCTATATTATATTATAGATAGAGATAAACAAGAGAAAGAAGAAGCCGAGCCGCATGGCGAGGTTGAACTAGTCCTATAGCTCAGTTGGTTAGAGCGCTACACTGATAATGTAGAGGTCGGCAGTTCAACTCTGCCTGGGACTACTTCCGCAAGTCGACGCCTGGTGGATTGCGAGCCTGAAATTACACTTTCAACTCTCAACTTCCAACTTTCAACTTGTACGAAGGGGGATTAGCTCAGCTGGCTAGAGCATCTGCCTTGCACGCAGAGGGTCAACGGTTCGAATCCGTTATTCTCCACTCCGCTTCGGATTGCCGGTTGTCAAAGGACGACTGACAGTTTAGGGCAAACGATCTTTGACATGATGTACAAAAAGTAAATTTTAGTAAAGAGCTAAAAGTATATATCAAACCGTAGTGTTTCGATTTTGGATTCCTGATTATTAATTTTTAAATTCTTAATTATTGATTTCAAATCGATCCGGTGATATAAAGAAAGTAAGAAAGGGCGCATGGCGGATGCCTTGGCTCTCGGAGGCGATGAAGGACGTGATAAGCTGCGATAAGCTGCGGGTAGGTGCAAATAACCTTTGATCCGCGGATTTCCGAATGGGACAACCCAACCGGTTGAAGACCGGTTATCTATCCAATGATAGAGGCTAACGCAGGGAACTGAAACATCTTAGTACCTGCAGGAAAAGAAAATAAACAATGATTCCCCTAGTAGTGGCGAGCGAACGGGGATTAGCCCAAACCATGGATGTCACGGCATCCATGGGGTTGTAGGACCACGATGTCGCACGACATCTGACGAGTAGAACGATCTGGAAAGTTCGACCATAGACGGTGATAGTCCGGTACACGAAGTCAGACGAAGCGTAGTGGTATCCTGAGTAGCGCGGAGCACGAGGAATTCTGCGTGACCCAGCCGGGACCATCCGGTAAGGCTAAATACTCCCGAGAGACCGATAGCGAACCAGTACTGTGAAGGAAAGGTGAAAAGCACTTCGAATAGAAGAGTGAAATAGTCCCTGAAACCGTGCGCCTACAAGCGGTCGGAGCTGTTTTAAACAGTGACGGCGTGCCTTTTGCATAATGAACCTACGAGTTACTTTTACTGGCAAGGTTAAGCATCTTGAGATGTGTATCCGAAGCGAAAGCGAGTCTGAACAGGGCGTATAGTCAGTAGGAGTAGACGCGAAACCAAGTGATCTACCCTTGGGCAGGTTGAAGGTTAGGTAACACTAACTGGAGGACCGAACCGATAAGCGTTGAAAAGCTTCCGGATGACCTGAGGGTGGGGGTGAAAGGCTAATCAAACTTGGAGATAGCTCGTACTCCCCGAAATGCATTTAGGTGCAGCCTTGTGAGTTACTAATGTGAGGTAGAGCGACTGATAAGATGCGAGGGCTTCGCCGCCTATCAAGTCTTGATAAACTCCGAATGCGCATTAGTCCTATCACAGGAGTGAGGGCATGGGTGCTAAGGTCCATGTCCGAAAGGAGAAGAATCCAGACCATCAGCTAAGGTCCCCAAATAAATGCTAAGTTGAACTAACGAAGTCAGATTGCTAAGACAGCTAGGATGTTGGCTTGGAAGCAGCCATTCATTTAAAGAGTGCGTAACAGCTCACTAGTCGAGGAGTTTGGCGTGGATAATAATCGGGCATCAAGCATTTTACCGAAGCTATGGGATACGTAAGTATCGGTAGGGGAGCATTCCACTCGGCGTCGAAGGTGAAGCGCGAGCTTTGCTGGAGCGTGTGGAAAAGCAAATGTAGGTATAAGTAACGATAAAGGGGG
>NZ_KB905467.1:1356643-1584616 GCF_000381365.1 Bacteroides salyersiae WAL 10018 = DSM 18765 = JCM 12988 | reverse complement strand
TCAGTACGGTGAAGATGCAAGGACGGTCTGTCTGGGAGTATTTAGGTAAGTTTTTTACTAAAATATTTAATAGTTGCGGAGATTTTTTTCAGCCTGTATTTAGATAAAATCGGATTGGCAATATGCCAATGGTTAACAAATAGGTCAAATCTTTAACAACTCAATATATAGGCACTCGTAAAAATGTCTATACAAAGGGGATACCCTGAATTGAGTACCCGGCCGTATTTAGATAAAAATAAATGGTGTAACAGTATATGTGGGAATATTAAAATAAATATTATGTCTATATTCAAAGACAAAGTCCTGTTAATTACAGGTGGTACGGGTTCTTTTGGTAATGCCGTACTCAGACGTTTCTTAGGTTCCGATATTAAAGAGATTCGTATTTTTAGTCGTGACGAGAAGAAGCAGGATGACATGCGTCATCAGTTACAAAACCCCAAGGTTAAGTTCTATATTGGTAACGTCCGCGATCGGCAGTCTGTGGACGGTGCCATGAGAGGTGTTGACTATGTTTTTGCTGCTGCTGCCTTGAAGCAAGTTCCTTCTTGTGAATTTTTTCCGTTGCAGGCAGTACAGACCAACGTGATTGGTACAGACAATGTATTGGAGTCTGCTATAGCACATGGTGTAAAGAATGTGGTTGTCCTTTCTACCGACAAGGCTGCTTATCCGATTAATGCTATGGGAATCTCCAAAGCTATGATGGAAAAAGTAGCTATTGCTAAGGGACGTGCTTTGGGAGAGGGTGCATCGACAACTATCTGTTGTACCCGTTATGGTAACGTAATGGCTAGTCGTGGCTCAGTTATTCCCTTGTGGGTAGATCAGATAAAGTCTGGTAATCCCATTACCATAACCGATCCTAATATGACCCGTTTTATGATGACACTTGACGATGCCGTTGATTTGGTCATGTACGCTTTTGAACACGGTCATAATGGTGACTTATTCGTTCAGAAAGCTCCCGCCGCGACATTGGATGTTTTGGCACAAGCTTTGAAAGGATTGTATAATGCTGATACGGAAGTCAGAACTATCGGTACCCGCCACGGTGAGAAACTGTATGAGACTTTAGTAACCCGTGAAGAGATGGCAAAGGCCATTGACATGGGTGAGTATTACCGTATTCCTTGTGACACGCGTGATTTAAACTATGATAAGTTCTTCACAGAGGGCAATGAGGATGTCGCTCGGATTGAAGATTATCATTCCCATAATACTGCTCGTCTTGATGTGGAGGGAATGAAGCAGTTGTTACTTAAACTTCGTTTTATCCGTGAGGATCTGGGTCTGACAGAGAAAGCCAAATCTTCTGAAATAAAAAGTGAATAAACAAATCCTTTCCTGACCGTCCAGACGCTTTTCTTTTTAATCTCTTGATTCATTTTTTCTGAGCGTTTTACTTACGAACGGCGGAATATCATTCAAACTAATTACTTTATGAATATTTTAGTAACCGGCGCCAAAGGTTTTGTCGGTCGTAATCTGGTGTCTCAATTACACAATATCCAATCGGGCAAGGCGAAGAACTATGGCGTATTTTCGGATATGCAGGTTTTTGAGTACGATGTAGACAGCGACCCTTGCGAACTGGATGTCTATTGTAAAAGAGCGGATTTTGTCTTTAATCTGGCAGGTGTTAACCGTCCCAAGGATCAAGCTGAATTCATGCAAGGCAATTTCGGTTTTGCTTCCGCTCTACTTGATACCTTGAAAAAGTATAATAATTCCTGTCCTGTAATGATCTCCTCTTCCACTCAGGCCGCTTTGGACAATCCTTATGGCGAATCCAAACGTGCGGGTGAGAATCTTTTGTTTGATTATGCACGGGAGACAGGTGCACGTGTTCTTGTTTACCGTTTTCCGAATGTGTTTGGTAAATGGTGCCGTCCAAATTATAACAGTGCTGTTGCCACTTTTTGTAACAACATAGCCCATGATCTTCCGATTCAGGTCAATGATCCTTCTGTCATGTTGCATTTGGTTTATGTGGATGATGTGGTGGATGAATTGATTGCCGCTTTGAGTGGGAATGAGCATCGTGAGAGAGACTATTGCATTGTCCCTATTGTACACACAGTTACTTTAGGGAAAATTGTCGACTTGCTTTATTCTTTTAGGGAAATGTCCGGTAATTTGCAAGTCCCCGATCTGGGTGATCCGTTCACTAAGAAGCTTTATTCCACTTATTTGTCATATTTCCCAAAGGATAAGTTTAGCTATCCTCTTAAAATGAATGTTGATTCTCGGGGGAGTTTTACGGAAATTATTCGTACTCCGGATCGTGGGCAGTTCTCTGTGAATATCTCTAAACCGGGAATTACCAAAGGTCAGCATTGGCACCATACGAAGAATGAAAAATTCGTTGTTGTCAGCGGACACGGCCTGATCCAACTTCGTAAAATTGGTACGGATGAGGTGCTGAACTATGAGGTGAACGGTGACAAGATTGAAGTTGTGGAAATGATTCCCGGCTATACCCATAACATAATTAACCTTTCGGATACGGAAGACCTTGTGACATTCATGTGGTGCAATGAATGTTTCGATCCTGCCCGTCCCGATACTTTCTTTGAAGAAGTTTAATAGAATGACCGATATGAATATACGATTAGATTATTCCGATATTAAGTTTCAGGAGAACGGTAAACTGAAACTGCTGATTATTGTAGGTACCCGTCCTGAGATTATTCGTCTTGCTGCGGTGATCAACAAATGCCGTGTGTATTTCGATTGTATCCTCGCCCATACGGGGCAGAATTACGATTATAACCTGAACGGTGTCTTTTTCCACGACTTGAAGTTGCAAGCTCCGGAGGTCTATATGGATGCTGTAGGAGATGACCTTGGTGCGACTGTGGGCAATATAATCAATTGCAGTTATAAGTTGATGGTTCAGACTTGCCCGGATGCACTTTTGGTATTAGGAGATACGAATAGTTGTCTTTCGGTAATCGGTGCCAAGCGTCTTCATATTCCTATCTTCCATATGGAGGCCGGTAATCGTTGTTTTGACGAATGTCTTCCAGAGGAGACGAATCGGCGTATCGTGGATATCATTTCTGATGTGAATATGTGTTATTCGGAACACGCCCGACGGTATTTGAATGCGTCCGGAATCGCTAAGGAACGCACTTATGTGACCGGTTCTCCTATGGCTGAAGTACTTCATGAGAATTTGAAGGATATTGAGGCTTCGGATATTCACAGTCGTTTGGGGCTTGAGAAAGGTAAATATATTTTGCTCTCTGCTCACCGTGAAGAAAATATTGATACAGAAAAGAATTTCCTTTCTTTGTTTACAGCTATAAATAAATTGGCAGAGAAATATGATATGCCTATTCTTTATTCCTGCCATCCACGTAGTCGGAAACGTTTGGAAATGAGTGGCTTCGTATTAGATAGCCGTGTGATTCAACACGAACCTCTGGGTTTTCATGATTATAACTGTCTTCAGATGAATGCTTATGCGGTTGTATCAGATTCGGGTACTTTACCTGAGGAAAGCTCTTTCTTTACTTCTGTAGGCCATGCTTTTCCGGCAGTTTGTATCCGTACTTCCACAGAGCGTCCGGAGGCATTGGACAAAGGTGTGTTTGTCTTGGCGGGTATTGACGGGCAGTCGCTGCTTCAGGCTGTGGAAACTGCTGTGGATATGAATAACAATGGTGATCATGGGTTACCGGTTCCCGATTACACGGATGAGAATGTATCTACGAAAGTAGTAAAACTTATTCAGAGCTATACGGGAGTGGTCAATAAAATGGTTTGGAGAAAATATTAGTCAATGAATATCATTTTTTTGACTGTCAGCCGGATTAAGGAAATAAAATCGAGAGGTATTTATACTGACTTGATGCGTAAGTTTCGTGATGAGGGTCACAATGTTTATATTGTGACTCCTTATGAGCGGCAGTTTGCCTTGCCTACATCTTTATCTGAAGTGGATGGTATCCATTTATTGGGGGTACGAACTCTGAATATTCAGAAGACGAATATTATAGAAAAAGGAATAGGAACTATTCTATTGGAGGCTCAATTTAATAGAGCTATCAAGAAGTATCTTAGTCATGTTAATTTTGACCTGATTCTTTATTCTACACCTCCGATTACATTTACTGATGTGGTCAGAAACTTAAAAAAAGGAACTCCTTCTGCTATCTCTTATCTTCTATTAAAAGATATTTTTCCTCAGAATGCCGTGGACTTGGGAATGTTTTCGAAGAATAGCCTTATTTATTGGTATTTTCGGCAGAAAGAGATTGGTTTGTATAAGCATGCTGATTACATTGGTTGTATGTCTCCTGCAAATGTGGAATTTGTATTGAGGCATAACAGCTTTCTTGTCCACGAACGTGTTGAGATAGCACCTAATAGTATTGAATTAAAAAAGGATCCTATTAATATTGACAGAGAGAGTATCCGTAAAAAATACGATCTTCCTATTGACAGACCGATATTCATTTATGGAGGGAATTTAGGTAAACCACAGGGAATTGATTTTTTAATTCAGTGTTTAAATGCAAATTGCCAAAGAAATGATTGCCATTTTTTAATTGTAGGTAATGGTACGGAATACCACAAGTTGGAAAATTGGTTTATCAATACCAAGACCGATAATGTATCTTTATTTCCCAGACTTCCTAAAGAAGATTATGATGCTCTGGTACAATCTTGTGACATAGGTTTGATATTTTTGGATCATCGTTTTCAAATTCCCAATTATCCTTCTCGTTTACTATCTTATTTGGAATATAAAATGCCTATTATAGCCGCAACGGATATAAACACGGACATTGGTACAATTGCGGAAAAGAATGGATATGGATATTGTTGTGAGAGTAAATATGTAGAAAGTTTTACGGCTTGTGTAAATAAGTATATTACGACTCCTGATACTATTCGAAAAATGGGAGAATGCGGTTATCAATTTTTATTGGATAATTATCAGGTTGATAGTACTTATCAGAAAATAATTTCTCATATAAAGTAAAAAAACGATATATGTATAAAAATTGTTTTAAGCGTGTAATTGACTTTACTATTGTTTTTGTAGTTCTTTTACTTATTTGGCCTTTTTTACTTATTATAAGTATTTGGCTCCATTTTGCTAACAAAGGAGCTGGAATTTTCTTTTTTCAGGAACGTCCAGGGAAAAATGAAAAAATATTTAAGGTGATTAAGTTCAAATCAATGACTGATGAGAGGGATGAACTGGGAAATCTATTACCGAATGAGCAACGTATTACAAAGGTAGGAGTATTTATACGAAAGACCTCTATTGATGAATTACCTCAATTATTGAATGTTTTGAAAGGGGATATGTCTTTGATCGGTCCGAGACCTTTGAGGGTTGATTATTTACCTATTTATAACAATCTGCAGAAACGTAGGCATGATGTACGTCCTGGAATAACAGGGTGGGCTCAAGTAAATGGACGAAATGCTATATCATGGACTAAAAAATTTGAATTGGATGTTTGGTATGTAGATCATATTTCATTTTTTCTTGATCTAAAAATAATTTATTTGACTGTGATGAAAGTTTTAAAAAGGACTGATATTAATAGTGATACTGTTACAGTTGGTATTGAAAAATTTAATGGACATAATTGATGTATGAAAGGGGTTATTATTGGTGCCGGAACATATGGTGAGGTCTATCTTGCTTATTTGCAGGAATCCGGTGTTGAAATTGTCGGTTTTTTGGATGATAATAGGGAATTACATAATTGTTTGATAAAAGGAGTACCTGTATTGGGAGGAACAGAGTTGTTAAAATCTCTCAAAAGGACTCATCAGGTAGAATGTGTGTATTGTCCGATAGGAAACAATCAATTGCGAGTACAGTTTTTGTTAAAAGCGAAAGATTTGGGTTATCAAACTCCTAATTATATACATCCAACAGCAATTATTTCTCCTAATGTTTCAATAGGGGAAGGAGTTTATATTTTGCTGAATACCTCAATAATGCCTTATGTCACGATAGATAATTATGTGATGATTAGCATGAATGCCAATGTTGCCCATCATTCGGTATTGGAAGAAGGTACTTTTATATCCACTGGTGTTAATTTTGGTGCTTCTATCATTGCTCATAAATATAGTTATATAGGGATTAGTGCGACAGTGATGACTGGAATTAAAGTTTTGGGAGAAGGTTGTTTGATAGGTGCGGGTGCTGTTGTTATTAAAGATGTTCCAGCTAAAGCAGTTGTTGCAGGGGTACCTGCGAAAGTGCTAAAATATAAAGAATAATAATTATTTAAATCATGGACAAACGAATTTATCTTTGTCTCGCTCATATGAGCGGTAAAGAACAGGGTTTTATAAAGGAAGCCTTTGATACCAACTGGGTAGTTCCTCTTGGTCCTAATGTGAATGCTTTTGAGGAAGAACTTGAAAGTTTTGTAGGTGATAATAAAAAAGTAGTGGCCTTGTCTGCTGGTACGGCTGCTATCCATTTGGCATTGATCCAATTGGGGATACAGTCCGGTGATGAGGTGGTCTGTCAGTCTTTTACCTTTTGTGCTTCCGCCAATCCGGTTACTTACTTAGGCGCTACACCTGTATTTGTGGATAGTGAAGAGGATACCTGGAATATGAGTCCGGTTCTTTTGGAAAAAGCGATTAAAGACCGGATAGCGAAGACAGGTAAGAAGCCCAAAGCGATCATTCCCGTTCATCTTTATGGCATGCCGGCAAAGATCGATGAGATTTGTGCGATAGCTGAGAAATATGAAATACCTGTATTAGAGGATGCTGCGGAGGCTTTAGGCTCGGAATTTAATGGGCGCAAATGTGGTACGTTCGGTACATTCGGCGCTTTGAGTTTTAATGGTAATAAAATGATCACGACTTCCGGTGGAGGCGCTTTGGTCGTAGCGGATGAAGCTGCCAAGAAACAGACGATGTATTATGCTACTCAGGCTCGTGAACCGTTTCCGTACTACCAACACGAACATATCGGATATAATTATCGTATGAGTAATATCTGTGCCGGTATCGGGCGTGGGCAGATGACGGTTCTGGATGACCATATCGCCCATCACCGGCATGTACATGAATTGTACGAGAAGGCTTTTGCCGATATGGAAGGTATTACTTTAATGTCTAATCCGGACAGCCGTTTTAATGCGAATTATTGGTTGTGCACAATTCTGATCGATAAGGAACTTACGGGGTTTGATTATGAAGAACTGCGGGTAGCTCTTGATACTAAGGGTATCGAGACACGGCCGTTGTGGAAACCTATGCATTTGCAACCGGTATTCAAGAATAATCCCTGTTACATAGACGGTACTTCCGAAAAACTGTTTAATAAGGGACTTTGTATCCCTGCAGGTCCTTGTGTAACGGATGAGGATGTAGCTTATATAGTTACAGAGATTAAAAACTGTATGAAGAAATAAGTTCTTGATGAGTACTTTTTTGAATTTACTGAAAGGACTTTTTTTATTTTTCTGTGTTCCCTATTTTATTTGGAAGCAGAAGAAAACGACCGTATAAAGTAAACATTGAATTCGTTCAATGCTTTCTTCCTTACTAAAAAGATTTAGATGACGTAAGGAATGCCGGATTACTCTGATGTGAATCATAGTAATTCTGCTTAATATTATTGTTTGTTTGTGCGGTCCTCCTTATATGAAGTCAGGTGTGGCTCAATTTTAAGGAGGACCTTTTCTTGAAAATTTAGTAATTCTTTTGAATATAGTACTACATTTTTCATCTCAAGTGTAGTTGTAGCCAGATTTCCCCATTGTTAATGAGGAGAAGTCTGGCTCTTTTTATGATTCCTATTAATGTATGCGCATTTATAAATCATTAATTAATAATACATTATAACTTTTCTGGGAAAAACTGCCTTACAGCTCTTCTTTTCTTTTGCCATTTATTAATAAACCTCCATCTTTGCACTGTTGATCAGCAAAATATGTGAATGAAAAAAACGATTAGTAACATTAAACGGAGGAATTAATTATGCCTTTATTTTACAAAGCGGTGCAATCACCGATAGCAAACAAAACAGGAGCCAAATTGTGGCATCTGAATCTGGTGAAGGCCGGAGGTACAGTAGCTACCCAGCAATTGGCTGAGGTAATAGCAGAGAAGTCATCCCTTACAGCAGGTGATGTGCAGAACGTGGTGCGCAACCTTATGTCTGTGATGCGTGAATATCTTTTGAACAGCCGTTCGGTACGTCTGGACGGTCTGGGTACGTTTACGATGAAAGCCTGCACAAGAGGGAAGGGGGTGGAAAGTGCCGATAAGGTAAGTCCGAATCAGATCACTTCTCTTAAATGTCGGTTTACTCCCGAATATACACGCCCGGCTGCCATTGGCACGACAAGGGCTTTGACGCAGGGAGTACAGTTTCTGCATGCCGATTTATTGAAAAATGACACTTCGGAAGAAGGACCGTCGGGAGGCGGTAGCGGAGAAGGAGAAGATCCGGCAGCTTGATGAAATGACCGGCTGATGATTGAGAGTCGGAAATGACATGATTAAAGATTGAAAATGTACGTTTAAGGATTGACTGCGCAGTATCCGATTTTTTTTTACAAGTAATAAACAACTAACGAATAAATAATATGAAGAAAACGATTTGGGATACAATTCTGAAAGTAGTGATAGCCGTGGCCAGTGCTTTGGCTGGTGTATTTGGCGGACAAGCTTTAATGGTTTAATAAATATTTTAAAGTAGAATAACTCTGGAGTCTCCCGATCGTTGCATGACGAATCGGGAGATTTTTGTTATAGGTGATAGAGGATATGGGTTGTTCTATTCCGGTTGACATCGCTTTGAAACATGTGTTACAGAAAAAAGCTGTTTATCTGAGCGTATTTTTTGCATAGTTATGAATTAAATCTTAGATGGATGTAAATCTGTTGAAAATAAAGAGGATACAAACAAAAATGGACAATTTGACACAACCTTTGGACTAAGTGGTATATGCGGTTACCCGATTTATTTTTAAGACGTGTACAAAGAGGTGCGCGTCTTTTATTTATGCTCGGATTGCATACCGGTTTAATACGTGCCGTAGCAGGTATATGACTTGGCACACGGCTCTAAAGCTTGCAGTAGCAATGAGGAGAAAATTTTACAGGAACTGAAGAGTCAGGGTATCTTTGATAGGATCGAATTCTTTATTTCTTCTCTTTTCCCATAATTTTGTCTATGATCAGCGCGATGGCACCATCACCCGTTACGTTGCAGGCTGTACCGAAACTGTCCATTGCGATGTATAATGCAATCATCAATGCTTGCGCAGATTCATCAAAACCTAACATCGACTGTAGGATGCCTAAAGAGGCCATAATGGCACCGCCCGGAACACCCGGAGCAGCTATCATGGTGATGCCCAACATAAAGATGAATCCGGAGAAGAGGGAAAAATCGAAGGGCATACCTTGCATTATCATCAAGGCAAGTGCACAGGCTACAATTTTCAGTGTACTGCCGGAAAGATGAATGGTGGCACAAAGGGGGATGACGAAACCGGCAATATCGGCTGATACTCCGTTTTTTTTAGTTTGTTCCAATGTGACAGGGATAGTGGCAGCTGATGACTGGGTACCTAATGCCGTAAAATAGGCGGGTAACATTCGGGTTAATAACTTGAAGGGATTGCGTTGAACGAACAAAGCAGCGATGCAATATTGGAAAATCAGTAAAAAGACATGCAAGACGAAAATGACTCCTATGATCTTGATGAACACCATCAGAATGGAGAAGACTTGCCCGGAGTGTGTCATGTTAAGAAAAATGCCAAAAATATAGAGAGGTAACAAGGGGAGGATAACGGCACTGATCATGCGGACAATGATCTCTTGAAAATCGCGTGCGGCATTTTTTAAGGAGTCGCTATGCAGGGTGGCTAATCCGAGTCCTAACGTAAAAGCAAGTATAAGTGAGGTCATTACGTTCATTAACGGTGGGATGGAGATGGAAAAGAAAGGCAGGATGCCTTGTGCTTCACTGATTTCTTCGAGCGGCCTGCCCGGTTCTATTAAAGACGGAAATAAGGTGGCACCGGTGAAATAAGAGAGGAAACCGGAGAATAAGGTTGCACCATAGGCTATCAGTGCAGTGACAAGCAGCATTTTACCGGCTCCTTTGCCAATGTCGGCAATGGCAACGGTGACGAGCCCCAGAATGATAAGTGGAATAGAGAAATTAAGGAATTCACTGAAGATGCCGTTGAACGTTACAAATATACGAACCAGCGAAGCTGGAAAGAAATGTCCGACTGCGATTCCTAACAAAATGGCAATAATTATACGGGGCAACAGGCCGATATGGATTTTCTTCATAATCGAAACTTAATTTATTTGCTACAAAAGTAGCATTTTTTCTGTAAATAGACGAACAAATTCTTCTTGTGCGTGTTATATGAATAAACAAGTAAATAGATAAATATTACAATTATGTCAATACAGAATAAAACGGATGTTGGGCTAATAGGATTGGCTGTAATGGGTGAAAATTTAGCCTTAAACATGGCAAGTAAGGGATGGAAAGTTTCGGTGTACAACCGTACGGTGCCGGGAGTAGAAGAAGGGGTAGTGGAACGTTTTATCAATGGACGGGCCAAGGGCTTGAATATTGAAGGATTTACGGATATTGCCGATTTTGTCAACTCTATCGCCTTACCTCGTAAAATAATGATGATGGTTCGTGCAGGAAGTGCTGTAGATGAACTTATGGAACAACTTTTCCCTTTACTTTCTCCGGGTGATATCTTGATTGATGGCGGTAATTCTAATTTTGAAGATACAAACCGTCGTGTAACGTTGGCTGAATCGAAAGGTTTTCTTTTCGTAGGTAGCGGTGTGTCGGGTGGTGAAGAAGGAGCCTTGAATGGTGCTTCCATTATGCCCGGCGGTTCGGTGGCTGCCTGGCCGGAGGTTAAGCCTATTTTACAGAGTATAGCAGCAAAGGCTTCCGACGGAACGCCTTGTTGTGAGTGGATCGGCCCGGCAGGTTCGGGGCATTTTGTGAAAATGATACATAATGGCATTGAATATGGAGATATGCAGCTTATTGCCGAAGCATATTGGGTGATGAAGAACTTGCTTGATCTGACCAATGAAGATATGGCGGATGTTTTCTCCCGTTGGAATGAAGGGAAGCTTCGCAGTTATCTGATAGAAATTACAGCGAACATCTTGCGCCACAAAGATAAGGCAGGAGGCTATTTGCTGGATAAAATTCTGGATGCTGCCGGGCAGAAAGGTACGGGAAAATGGTCTGTTATTAATGCTATGGAGTTAGGGATGCCGTTGGGACTGATTGCTACGGCGGTATTTGAGCGTAGTTTGTCGGCACAAAAAGATTTGCGTGAGGCTGCTTCACGTCAGTTCCAGTGTAAACATTCGCTGGCAGTTTATAATAAACCGGAAATGATAAAGGACATTTTTGCTGCATTGTATGCATCTAAACTGGTATCGTATGCACAAGGATTTGCGGTGTTACAGCGCGCTTCCGATGCTTTCGGGTGGAAACTCGATCTGGCGTCTATTGCTCGTATGTGGCGTGGCGGATGCATCATCCGTAGTGTTTTCCTGAACGATATTGCCGCCGCTTTTGAAGCGAAAGATAAGCCGAAACATCTGTTGCTGGCACCATATTTCCGTGATGAAATTAAGGAGTTGCTACCCGGATGGAAAAATCTGGTGGCACAAGCAATGCGTGAGGAACTTCCGGTTCCGGCATTCTCTTCGGCATTGAACTATTTCTACTCATTGGTGTCTGCCAATTTGCCTGCGAATATGATTCAGGCGCAGCGCGATTATTTTGGCGCTCATACCTTTGAACGAAAAGATGAACTCCGGGGCCAATTCTTCCATGAAAATTGGACGGGACACGGTGGTGATACGAAGTCGGGTACTTACAACAATTAGTGATAAGTGGTTTAGTGATTAGTGATAAAAATAGAAATGATGGATAAATTCGTAATGATAATATTTGGAGCTTCGGGCGATCTTACCAAACGTAAATTGATGCCTGCTCTATATTCCTTATACAGGGACAATCGTCTTAAAGGAGATTTTTCTGTAATGGGAGTGGGGCGTACCGTTTACTCGGATGCTGATTACCGGGCTTATATTTATACAGAGTTGGAACAGTTTGTGAAACCCGACGAACAGGATAAAGAACTGATGGATGGTTTTACACAGCATCTCTATTATTTGCCGATTGATCCTGCTATAGAAGCGGGGTATGTGCGGCTTCGGGAACGTTTGCAAGAGATTACCGATGAGAAAGAACCGGATAATCTGTTGTTTTATCTGGCTACGCCCCCTTCTCTCTACGGGGTGATTCCTTTGCATTTGAAGAAAGCGCATCTTAATCGCGGACGCGCCCGGATTATTGTAGAAAAGCCGTTTGGATACGATCTTCATTCGGCGGAAGAACTGAACCGGATTTATGCTTCTGTTTTTGAGGAACATCAGATTTATCGTATTGATCATTTTCTGGGAAAGGAAACGGCACAGAATCTTTTGGCTTTCCGTTTTGCCAATGGCATATTCGAACCTTTGTGGAATCGTAACTACATTGATTATATAGAGGTGACGGCTGTCGAAAATTTAGGTATCGAACAGCGTGGCGGTTTCTATGATACGGCCGGTGCCTTGCGCGATATGGTACAGAACCATCTTATACAACTTGTGGCTTTGACGGCAATGGAACCTCCTGCCGTGTTCAATGCCGATACTTTTCGGAATGAAGTGGTAAAGGTGTACGAATCTTTAACACCGCTGACCGAAGAGGATTTTGAAGAGCATATTGTCCGTGGGCAATATACGGCTTCCGGCAGTAAGAAGGGATATAGGGAGGAGAAGAATGTGAGTCCGAAATCACGTACCGAAACTTATATTGCCATGAAACTGGGTATCAGTAACTGGCGTTGGAGCGGTGTTCCTTTTTATATTCGCACCGGTAAGCAGATGCCGACAAAAGTGACGGAGATAGTGGTACACTTCCGTGAAACACCGCATCAGATGTTTCATTGTGCGGGAGGTAACTGTCCCCGTGCCAATAAACTTATTTTGCGTTTGCAACCGAATGAAGGTATCGTATTGAAGATTGGAATGAAAGTGCCCGGTGCCGGATTTGAAGTGAAGCAGGTAACAATGGATTTCAGCTATGACCAGCTCGGCGGTGTTCCCAGTGGAGATGCTTATGCACGGCTGATTGATGACTGTATTCAGGGAGATCCCACTCTCTTTACCCGAAGTGATGCCGTTGAAGCTTCCTGGCGTTTTTTCGATCCGATTCTCAAATATTGGAAAGAACATCCCGATGCACCGCTCTATGGTTATCCTGCTGGCACATGGGGGCCTCTTGAAAGTGAAGCCATGATGCATGAGCATGGTGCGGAATGGACTAACCCTTGTAAAAATTTGACAAACACAGACCAATATTGTGAATTATGAAACCTTTTATATATCCTTCGTCCATGGAGACGGCACGCGCATTGATTCTTCATCTGATAAAGATAATGATAGATGAACCCGGCAAGACTTTTAATTTTGCCTTTAGTGGTGGAAGTACTCCTGCACTGATGTTTGACTTGTGGGCAAACGAATATAGCGATATTACTCCGTGGACGAGAATGAGAGTTTATTTTGTAGATGAACGATGTGTTCCTCCTGAGAATTCGGACAGTAATTATGGAATGATGCGTTCATTATTGGTGGGTGTGGTACCTATTCCTTATGAAAACGTATTTCGTATTAAGGGAGAAGAAAGACCGGAAAAAGAAGCGGTCCGTTATTCTCGTATGGTAGAGAATAACATACCGATGAAAGACGGTTGGCCTGTGTTTGATGTGATATTATTGGGAGCAGGAGGGGATGGACATACTTCGTCTATCTTTCCGGGACAGGAGAGTCTGTTGTCTTCTGATAAAATATATGAAGTGAGCTATAACCCGAATAACGGGCAGAAACGTATAGCAATGACGGGATGTCCGATAATAAACGCGCAGCGTGTCATTTTCCTGATTATCGGCAAAAGTAAAGCCGATGTTGTAGAGGAGATGTGTACCTCCGGTGATACCGGACCTGCTGCGTATATAGCTCATCATGCCGAAAACGTAGAGTTGTTTTTGGATGATTATGCCGCATCGAAAATAGATGAGGAGGAAATATCAGATTAATAAAGCCGGCTAAAGGGTGCTCTCTACGAGCTCCCTGTTTGCTTCCGGCTTTTTAATCTTTACAGATCAGTTTCTTCTATCTTTTGAATTATATATTTTCCTTTCTTGTCTTTATGACAGTAGCAAACATAGTAATTGGGATCTTTTACTTTGTCATTCAAATTTTGAGGTAATTCAATTTCTTTTGTCTCTCTATTGATAGCAACTAAAGCTATAACAATTCCCTCTTCTTCACATTTCTTAATCAGAGTATCATTCAGAATTAGTTCTTCTTCATCCATTTCGTATGCATTTAGTGTGTGCAAAGGTAATGTTATAATAATAATATTGTACTTTTTTTATGAGATTTTTATTCATTTTGCAGCATATTTCTTGTCTCCGATGCCGAATGCAGAACGAGAAACCTGTTTGTTTTGAGGGAGGGGGAAGAGTGGTTTTTGTAAACAAGTGAGGGGAACCACCTCCTCACCAAGTCAAACCAAAGAAATCCGAATTATGGTCGTTTTACTTCGATGTTTCAAATATATAAATTATTTAGATTGTACAACAAATAAAAGCCCCGCAACGGCTCAATTGCGGGGCGGTGTCAAACAAGAATCTTAACTGAGCTTAAGCGATGTCTGATGAATCATTTCGCTAACATCATTCAAGGCATTTAAAAATGTCTTGAGTTCATTGTCAGTAAAGCGAGCCTTTTTTCCATTGACTATATTTCCGTTAATACGTTGATATAGCCAGTTTCGGCTTTTCCCGAAATATTTTCTTGCGATATAGCTGAATGATATCGCTTCGGGTAATTCTCCTAATTTATCGCGGAGTATGGCTTCTTCCGCTCTTTCTATGAAATCATTACAGGCTTTCACCGTTGCTTTTAATCCGGCTTCCGATGCCTTTTCATAGGCTTTCTTTTGGGCTTCCAGCAGTTTGCTATATTTATCCTGCATTTCTTTCTTGAAAGCTTTTCTTTCTTCTTCTGTCAGGTTTTTGAATCTTTCAAAATCAGCCTGCATTTCTTCCGTTGGCAGGCAAGCATTCCGATCTATCATATTTTCAAGTTTAATCCCTCCCCGGAGGGAGGGAGGTTAATCACTCTTTTAATTTTTCTTGAATCTCGTTCATTCTGTCGAGTATGTCGTTTATTAACGCTTCCCGTTCTTGAATTCGTTTTCACGAACGGCGATCTCTGTTGTGATGAATCTTGTATCGGAGTTGTGTGCAACTCTAATTCTTATTTTAGATTGTACAATAAAAAGCCCCGCAACGGCTCAATTGCGGGGCGGTGTCAAATTAAACGCATTAGAGAATGCGAATTGAGCCTAATAACTTACTTACGTCTGAAAGAGCATAATTTAATTTTTCTTTTTCTTCTTCGCTGAATTTACATGGTTTGCCGTTCACTATACAGCCGTTAATCCGATTATTTAACCACTGGCGAGATTTACCGAAATATTTCTTTGCGATGTACGATAAAGAAATAACTTCCTTTACTTCTTCCAATTGCTGGCGTATACTTATTTCTTTTTCTATTTCTTTTAATCCTTCACCTATTTGTTTGTATCCATTTAAAATGAAGTCTGCTATAATATTAGCATCTTCTTTAGAAGAAAATTTGTTTTTTATTTCAATAAACTTTTTTTGATATAATATCTCATTTTCCGGAGTCGGATTATTGAGAAGTATTTGAAGCTCTTTTAATTCATCTTTTAACGTTTTCATAATTTTATGTTTTTAGAACCTCCCATTTCTGGGAGGCATTTTTTACTTTTGTTTTTCTAACTCTTTTAACGCTTTCTTAATGTTCCCGATGTTTTTTTCAACTCTTAGTTTCTCATCAAGGATTGCGTTTATTTTTTCTTCATCTGCATTGCTGTTGTTTTCGAAGATGAAATCAAGCATTTTTAGTTGTGCTTTGTTTTTCATTAGCAAGCTAATTAGATAATCTTTTTCATTACTCATTTTTATTTATACGTTTAATTTGACAATGCAAATATAATATACATTTGTATATTATACAAGCGTTTTATGATTTATTTTATAGGATGCTGCTTATTTTTTCAGATTATCAAGTATTTCTCGTATCGCTTTGTCTGCATGCTTTTTCATGATTGATACATAATTGAAGATTGGACGATCTTCTTTCATTGAATGCCCTATGTAGTACTCAAGCGTACTAAGTGGTATCCCAAGGTCATAGCCATGTTGGACGAATGATTTACGAGCGGAATATAGCGTTAGGTTATGGGTGATGCCTGCTGCCGCTTTCAGTACTTTCATTTTCCGTGTGAGTGTATTATAACAGGATACATAGGTTTTATATTTTCCAAATACGAGCTTTCCGGTATTCTTATTCATATATTTCTTTATGAGAGGTTTTGCTTCATCGGGAATCGCAAACGAAGTCAACCGGTCACCATCTTTGGTATTTCTTGTCTTGATTCTGATGTAGTCCACCATATTTGTCCGGAAGTCATAGGCTAACATATCGACTAAGTTCATTCCGGCCAAGTAGTAAGTAAGCATGAAGATGTCGCGTACTACTGATACGTTGTATTTATCAGGTACCATGTCTCTGATGATTTTCAGTTGTTCGACCGTAATATGTGTATCCCTTTTCTTCGCGGACGGTATGGATGCCGTGATGAATGGGTCTACCTTATATTCTACATATCTCATTTTTATAGCGTAGTTTATTATCACTTTTAATAGTGTGACATAGATCTTGATTGTGGTAGGAGAGAGCTTGCTCTTTCTTAAATGCGTTAGATAGTTATTAATCCGGATGGGTGTTATGTGTTCCATTAGCGCGCCTGGGCCGGTAAACCGAATAAAATGTTTAGCGGCCAACTTATATAGCTTATGCGTTTTTTCTCTATCATCCTCATCTATCTGTGAGAGGAATTCTTCAACTATATCCTCAAATTTGCGATGTTTTTCACCATTAATTGGACTGGTTATTATTTTGACTAACTGTGTACAGGTAAGTGAATCTGCGTATTCTATACTTTCACAGCGTTCGTAATAGGTATCATAGATTCTTTTAAGTCTTGCATTTAGTAGTTCTTTATCTGAACGCTTTACAATTTTGCCATTTTTGAACTCATTGAGTGAGTCTATGACTATATTGGTCGGGATGTAACGTGTGTCCCAGTTGTGAGACACAGCAATTCTTATTTTATGTTGGCCGTTTGCCAAAACTTTAGTCGGTACGATTGTGATAAATAGATTAGTCATATTTAAATTCTATTTAATTAGTATATATTGCCGCGGCACGGTTACGGCAATGTAAATAGCGCCAAAAGTGACATTTTAACTCTTAATGATCAATACTAATTAAGAAAGAAAAGGTTTGATGAGAATTTGTAAATTGCTGTATATCAATTATAAAAATGGCTTCCTTGTTCGTCCGCCGACGAGGAAGCCATTTAACACAAAAACTAAACTAGACTTAACTAAACTATTCTATTCTCAGAGTTTCACAACTCCTTTTCTGTTCGGTACAAAGATATGTATTTATTATTTATTAAACAAACAGGAATAGACAAATCGGCGTTTTTTACCGATAAACGACTCTTTTTTCAACTTCTTTCATCAAGAAAGGCTTGAAAAGGCTGTTTGTAACTGTCACTGACAGGAATATAGGTCTTGTCAAAAACAATTCGACCACGATCTATAATGCGTATTTTGTCTTTTTGTACGATGAACGAACGGTGTACCCTCATGAAACGGTTGGGAGGGAGTAATTCTTCCATTGCTTTCATACTCATTAATGAAAGGATGGGCTTCGGTTGGTCTTCTGTATATATTTTAATGTAATCTTTTAATCCTTCAATATAGAGAATCTTTTTCAGTTCCACCTGGATGAGTTTATAATCGCTTTTTACGAAAATACTTTCAATCTCTTCAGGCTTCTGTACAAGCTCGAACCATTGTAATGCTTTATTGGCAGCTTGTAGGAAATCTACATAAGAGATTGGTTTTAACAGATAGTCAAGGGCATTTACACGATAACTGTCAATAGCATATTGATTGAAAGCAGTGGTAAATATGATGCGGGTATGGCTGTCTACCATTTTAGAGAATTCCAGACCGTTCAGTTCGGGCATTTGGATATCGAGAAAAAGAAGATCGACAGGATTGCCCGGTAATTCTTTCATCGCTTGTACTGCACTGGAATATTTACCAGCCAGCGCGAGAAATGGAGTTTTATTGACATAACTCTCCAATAAATCAAGAGCCAGAGGCTCGTCGTCTACGATAGCACAATTTAGAGTCATAATTTTAGTGGTTAGAGAGATTAGTGATGAGTGGATTAGTGATATTCACTCATCACTACTTTAATCACTAATTTCGATGAATACTCTTTTTTATCTTCACTTGTTCCGCGTTGCCATTGATAACGCCCCGGATAGATTAATTCCAGTCTTTTACTTACTTGCTCCAATCCGATGCCCGAACCACTTTTATCTGTTTCGGCTTTGGGATGATAGCTATTGGTAATTTCACATTTCACTTCGCCGTTGCCTTCAGAAAAAGAAATGCGTATAAAACTGGGCTCTGTGGGAGAGATGCCATGTTTGAATGCATTTTCTATAAGTGAAATAAAAATTAGGGGGGCTATTTCTGTCCGGTTATCCGGAGCGATATCGATATGTGTTTCTACGGTCACATTAGAAGAAAGACGAATGCGCATTAATTCTATATAATTGCGTATAAAGTCCATTTCTTTTCCTAATGAGACGTAGGTCTGTTGGTTATCATATAATACGTGACGGAGAAGTTTACTCAGTTCTTGTACGGCTAATTGCGCTTTGTCTGTATTGAAAGCAATAAGTGCATAAATATTATTCAGGGTGTTGAGTAGAAAATGTGGATTCAATTGATTTCTTAAGTTCTTCAATTCAGCTTCAGTACGGCTCTTTTCGGCTTCACGACGGGCATCTTCTACTTGTCCCCAGCGAATACTCATTTTGATTGCTGCGGACAGTCCGATGGTAAGTACCATTGAGAACATATCCCGAACAAAGAAAATCCAACCAGGAGGCAGATCTTTACGGGGAGCTTTCGGTGGAGTATTGCCAAAAAGGACGCTTTGCCATAGATGAAGACCGCCACTCATAAGTATGATCAACGCGAGGTTGAGCAACATATATTCGCGGATGCGTCCACTGAATAAATATCGGGGTATAAGCAAGAAGTAATTGAGATAGAATACTATAAAAAAGGAGAGGGAGACTCCGCTATGGCGCAAGTATCCCATCCAGTCAATTGCTTCTCCTCCGCGATTGATGATAAAAAACGGAAATCCGAATACAATCCCCCAACCGATGACATGGGTCAGGACTTCGGCAAACCGAATGTGGTTGTTGGTATATTGTTTCATAATGTGCAAAGATAATAAAAATCACCTGTTATTCGTATCGGATCGCTTCTATCGGATCGAGGTCGGCAGCTTTCTTAGCCGGATACCATCCGAAAAATACACCTGTAATGGTACATACGGCAAACGATAGGAAAACACTCCAAGGCTGTATAAAGATAGGCCAGTGGGCTACACTTTTTACAATCCAACTGGCACCGCAGCCGATAATGACTCCGATGATACCTCCTGTGATACTGATCAGAATGGCTTCTATAAGGAATTGGCTGAGGATATCGATTCCACGTGCACCGACTGACATGCGAAGACCGATCTCCCGTGTGCGTTCTGTAACAGATACATACATGATATTCATAATGCCGATACCGCCTACTACCAGAGAAATGCCGGCAATGCAGGCTAATAGGGTTGTCATTAAATCGGTGGTAGAATTCAGCATGGTACTGAGCTCTTGCTGGCTACGGATGGTGAAATCGTCTTCATCCGAATCCTTCAGTTTATGTTCACGACGCAAAATTCTGGTTATCTCTTCCGTTGCATAGTCGGTCATGGCTTCCGAAAGGGCGGATGCATAGATACCTTGCAAATAGGTTACGGCAAGTAGACGCTTCATGACCGTTGTGTAAGGTGCCAGTACGATGTCATCCTGATCCATACCCATAGAATTGTATCCTTTGGATTTTAAAACTCCGACAACACGGAAAGGGATTTTTCCAAAACGGATGACACGTCCTACGGGATCACTTCCGTCGGGGAATAGGTTATCTACAATGGTTTTCCCGATTATGCATACTTTTGCGGAACTTTGTATGTCTGCTTCCGTAAACATCTCTCCGTTTTCAATTGTCAGTTGCCGGATACTTAGATAATCCAGTCCTACTCCATTGACAGATGACGGGTAGTTGTTGTTACCATAGACAAGTTGCCCTGAAGAAGAGACATTAGGGCTTATGCCGGCCAGATAGTTGGACTCATCGCGTAACTTTTCGTAATTTTCCAACTTCAACGTTTGCATTTCTGAAGCATCCCGACGTACCCCTCCACGCATGTCGCCACCAGGATGTATCATAATCATATTCGATCCCATTTCAGCAATTTGCGTCTGGATACTTCGTTTCGAACCTTGTCCGATGGCCAGCATGGTGATAACCGAGGCAACGCCAATGATTATTCCAAGCATTGTCAGGAAAGCCCTTAGTTTATTGTTGGCTAATGCCCGGAGGGCTATTTTGAATAAATTGGTTCCATTCATTTTGTTTATAATTAGGCAATTAACGATTAAACGATCTAAAGACCGGGAGATTTACGGTTAGACAATTTACGATTTACGATTGAGGTTACTTTAGAAAATGGCTAATTGGATAAATGGTGTACTTTTCATCAACAAGCCGTAAATAAAAGTATTTCCAATCGTAAATAGTAAATCGTCTAATCGTACATCTTCGGATCGATCATCTTCTTACTCCTCCTCCGGCAGTGGCAAAGCTGCCAGTGCTTCTGCGGCCGATTGGATGTTCTGATTGGCAGTATCTTCTTTGATTTGTCCGTCACGAAGGACGATATTCCGACTGCTGTATTGAGCTATTTCCGGATTGTGGGTTACAAAGATGATCGTGCGCCCCTCTGCATGTAATTTCTGAAAGAGTACAAGGATTTCGAATGAGGTGCGTGTATCAAGGTTACCCGTAGCTTCGTCCGCTAATATTACAGCAGGATTATTGACCAAAGCGCGGGCAATGGCTACACGTTGCATCTGTCCGCCGGACATCTGGTTGGACTTATGTTCCAAACGATCCCCTAATCCTACGGCTTGCAATGCTTCGATGGCACGACGCCGACGTTCTGAAGCGCTGACGCTTGCATTATACATCAAAGGAAGTTCTACATTTTCTACGGCAGTCGTTTTCGGCAGCAGATTATAGCTTTGAAAGACAAATCCGATTTTACGGTTTCTCAAGATGGCACGTTGAGGTTTGCTCATCGTGCGTACGGAAATGCCATCGAGCAGGTATTCACCGCTACTCGGAGTGTCGAGACAACCCAATGTATTGAGCAGGGTCGATTTTCCCGATCCCGATGTACCCATAATGGTCACAAACTCTCCTTCGTTGATGGTAAAAGAGATGCCGCGTAAAGCATGGACGGTTTCTTCTCCTACTTGGAAGTTTCGTTTGATGTTATGTAATTCGATTACTTTTTTTTCCATAATTGGTCATTGTTTAATATGTCGATATGCCGGTTGTCATTACATGTGTGAATGAAATTGGGTAATCAACCGGCATATTAGCACATTATTTCTTTTTTCCTCCCGGACGTCCCGGCATGAAAGGACTTTGCTCCTTGTTCTCTCCATTATTCTCTACCATCGGTTGTGACTCGTTATCTGTACCGAGATTGGCTTCGTTTATAACTTGAGTGCCTTCACTTATGCCACTGGTGATTTCCGTTTTGATACCATTACTGATACCTATTTGTACCGGATGGGCCGTGAACGTATTTCCTTCTTTTGTCCATAGTTTATGTTCGCCTTCACAATCTTTTACAATATCTTGCGGGCTGATTAAAGGAACTTCCGGCGTAAAACGTAATGCTCTGGAAGGCACACTGAGCACTCCTTGTTTGTCGAGAGTATAAATAGTAATGTTGGCAGTCAGGCGGGGTTTAAGTTTCAGATCGGGGTTCTGTGCAGAGATGACTACTTCATAAGTGATCACGCTTGTGGTCGTACTGGTTGTACTGCTGCTTGTACTGCTACTGCTGCCCAAGCGGATTTGTGTTACACGCCCCTCGAATACATCATTGGGGTAAGCATCTACCGTAAAGCTTACGCGCTGTCCTTCTTCTACACCGCCTATGTCAGCTTCGTCTACATCGGCTACTACCTGCATTTGGGTTAAATCGGCGGCGATAGTAAAGAGGGTCGGTGTCTCGAAGCCGGCAGCTACCGTTTGTCCTTCTTCTACCGCCCGGTCGATGACTACACCGTCGATAGGGGAGGTGATGGTGGCATATGACAGATTACGTTCGGCCTTTGCCAGAGCTGCTTTACTGCTATCAAACTGACTTTTGGCCTTTTCATAATTATAAAGTGCCTGTTCATAGTCAGTATCGCTGATAAGTTGTTTCTCATGCAACCCCTTGCTGCGTTCATAATTCTTTTTCTGATACTCGTATTCTGCTTTGTTTCCGTCGTAAGTAGCTTGTGCGGATGCTAGTTCGCTTTGAAGGGTGACTTTATCCATTTCCGCAATGAGTTGCCCTTTGCTTACTACTGAGTTATAGTCGGCATATAGCTTGTCTATGATACCTGAGACTTGTGTACCGACTTCTACTTCTGTTACCGGTTCGATAGTTCCCGTAGCAGTTACGGAATTGGAGATGTCGCTTTTGCTTACGGTAACAGTGGTATACGAAATCTTGTGTTTGGCTTTCGAACCACTGAATATCCATATTGCACCACCTGCCACCACTATTATAACGATAGCGATGAGGATAATTTTCTTCTTGTTCATATGGTTTATATTATAATTTATTATTTACTGTTTTTTCTCTACCGATAATGCCTGATTAAACTTTGCATTATTGTTGCTTTATAACTGAATTTCTTCTCCTTGATAGAACTTCAACAGTTGTGCATTCAATATTGCCATGTATTTGGCTTGAAGTGTTTCTTGCTGTGCGCTGAGGAGATTGTTTTTTTCGGTCAGTAATTCTACTGTATTTTTCATGCCCATGTTAAACTGCTCGCTTACCAGTTCATAACTGGTTTGTGTACTGCGCAGTTTCTCTTGGGCAGCTACGTAACGCTGTTGGGCGGTGTTGGCATCCAGCCAGAGACCCTCGATTGCCTTATACAGATTTTTTTGTTCATCCAACAAGTTGAGCATGCTGGTTTCACGTTGAAGTTTGGCTTTTTGTACGGCACTTTTCGTTTGGCGGTTATTAAAGATAGGGACGCTCACGGATACTCCGATAGAGTTGTTCCATCCGTTTTTCACTTGCTGGGCGAAAGTATAGTCCGAACCGCTTGTATTGGTTGTGCCGATACCTGCACTCAGACTGATACTGGGCATATATCCTGCACGGGCTATATCGATGTTGAGTTCCGACGCTTGTACATTGAGTCTGCTTGATTCTATTTCCGGACGCAGGGCAAGAGCAGCTTGGTATACATCTGTTTTGGTGGGTAGCGGAGATAGTACATTACTGTCCTCTAATGTAGGCAGATAGAGGTTCATTTCTTCCTCACCGTCCAACTCAAGGAGTTGTTTAAGCTGCAGTTTGTAATCTTGCAGACTGGACTGTGCAGTAACAAGCTGATAGCGGTCGGTACTGACCTGTGCTTCCAGTTGTGCCAGATCTGCTTTGGAGATGCTTCCGGCAGCAAAGAGTTCTTTGCCGCGTTCGTATTGCGCCTGGCTCAGAGCAAGGGTAGATTCGTTCACCTTTACCGATTCAGCAGCATAAAGTATCTGTACGTAGGTTTGGGTGATTGTCTCTTCAATATCATTCTCCGAGGTTGCTACGTCCAGTTCAGCTGCACGATTGTTTAACTTTTCCTGTTCGATGGTCTTGAGACGCTTGCTGCCGTTGTAAACAGTCCATTGGGCATTTAGTCCATACGTTCCGTTGTAACTGGTTTTACTGTTGTTACGGATAATTTCCGATCCGCTTACAGTACTGCTCGATTCCTGATACGGACGGTTTACCATGTTTTGGCTCGTTGAGAACGAGAGGCTAGGAAAGAGTGCCGCTTTAGCTGTTTTCACATCGACTGCGGTACTTTCTGCCGTGATACGGCTTTTGCGCAAGGTAATGTTTTGTTCTAAGGCATAATCGATACAATTCTGTAGCGTCCATTCGTCAGGGAGCTGCTGAGAACCGTTCTCTACTGTTTGTTCTGTGGCAGGAGTTACAGAAATATCCATAGCCGGATTGTCTTGTGCCCGGAGAATATTACCGCTTATGCTACTGCCGGTTACGCAGAGTGTTATCACTGTCAATCTTCTTACATTTATCATATTTCTTACAGTTTATTATTCTTTTTGACGTATGCGAAGGTACGTACCTATAATAACTGCTGCAAAAATGATAGACGTTGGGGAAAATTTCGACGCTGAATGAGGTTTTTATGTCGATAAGAGAGCGCGAGACCTTACCGGAAAAGATAACGGTTATGAAACCGTATTTTTCATTTTCCTGGTATAGACCGTCAGGATGATGATTGCGGTAATGAATGCCAGTCCGTCTGCTACGGGCATGCTTATCCAGATACCGTTCAGACCATACCAACCGGGGAATATCAAAAGTCCCGGTAAGAGATATACCAATTGTCGCGACAGCGAGAGGAAGATACTGATTTTAGCTTTTCCGATACTTTGGAAAAAGTTGGAAATCACAATCTGAGCACCTACCAGAGGGAACATCAGAATACAAATACGCAAACCTGTTGCCGCCATATTTATCAGTTCTTCACTATCGGTGAAAATGGCCGAAACCGCATGCGGGAACAGTTCACAGATGATAAATCCGCTACTGGTGATCAGTACCCCGACGATAATTCCCAATCGTAACGTATGCTTCACGCGATTTTGTTTTTGCGCTCCGTAGTTGTAGCCGATAATCGGCTGCATTCCCATTGTCAGTCCCATTACAATCATTACATAAAGCATTAATAGCCGGTTCATGATGCCATAGGCACCGATTGCCATGTCACCGCCGTATTTTTGTAAACCGTTATTAATGATGATAACGATTACACAAGCGGTGACATTCATGGCGAAGGGCGACATGCCAATAGAAAAAATGCTTCCTACGATGCGCTTCTTCAATCGCCAGAATCCGTGATGGAAGTGTACGAAGCTGTTTTTACTGCGGAAGTGTTGCACTACCCATACCATTCCTATAAATTGAGAAACAACGGTTGCCATAGCAGCACCACGGATTCCCCAGTGAAAATGGAAGATGAAAATAGGAGCTATAATGACATTTGCCAAAACAGTGACCAAGGATGTCAGCATTGCCTTTTTAGGATATCCGGTGGCACGCATCACATTGTTCAGGCCTATCATGGTATAAGTGACGGGAGTTCCCAACAGAATAACTTGCATGAAGTCGCGTGCATACGGGAGAGTTGCCGGACTGGCGCCGAAGAAGTTTAATATCGGATCCAGAAAAAGGAAAGCGATTCCTCCGAATACTACCGAGTTGATAAGGCACAACATCAATGTGTTTCCTAATACCTCCGTAGCTCCGTCTATATCTTTCTGACCCAGCCGGATGGATGAAATAGTGGCACCACCGGCGGATATAAGTACACAGAAAGCCACTACAAGGTTCATTAACGGGAAAGTGATAGCCAGTCCGGAAATAGCCATGGCACCTACACCATGTCCGATGAAGATGCTGTCTATTATATTATAAAGCGAGGTGATGGTCATTCCGATAATAGCGGGAATGGAATATTGCAATAGGAGTTTCCCAATCTTTTCGGTTCCTAAGATACGTGGATCGGTTTGCTGTGCCATATGTCGGTTCGTTACAGTTTTTTAAGTGGTGCAAAGGTACGAATTATTTGTCTTATCCGTCGATTATTCTGAACTTTGCATCCGAGTTAATACAACGTTTAACGTTTAAAGGTAAAAGAAAGTTTATATGGACACTACGAAAACAATTGCCGCATTATTTGATTTTGACGGCGTTATCATGGACACAGAACTGCAATATACCATCTTTTGGAATGAGCAGGGAGAGAAATATCTGCATGTGAAGAATTTCGGCCCGGGTATTAAAGGACAGACTCTGACACAGATTTATGATAAGCATTTTGCAGGAGAACTTGTCAGTGTACGGGAGCAGATCACTTCTGATCTCAATCTGTTTGAAAAAGATATGGCATACGAATATCTTCCGGGTGTACAGGATTTCCTTGTAGAGCTGCGTCGCCATAATGTCAAGATAGCACTTGTTACCAGTTCCAATGATGAAAAAATGGAAAACGTCTATCGGACCCATCCCGAATTTAAAGAACAATTCGACCGTATTCTTACCGGAGACATGTTTAAGCGTTCCAAACCGGCTCCCGATTGTTTCCTGTTTGGAATGGAGATTTTTGGAACGGTTCCGGAAAATAGTTTTGTTTTTGAAGATTCCTTCCACGGTTTGCAGGCCGGACGCTCTTCCGGTGCCAAGGTGATCGGTTTGGCCACTACTAATTCTCGTGAAGCCATTGCCGGCAAAGCCGATTACATCATCGACGACTTTACCGGAATGACTTATGACAAGTTGTTGACCATTTAGTAGTCAGTTTGTTTGACTTGTCCGGTTATGAATTCTTTCCTTTTTTTTGTTCGTTATGAATTAAAAGTTATACCTTTGCGGCCAATTTATTAATCCATAAATATATAGAAACATGGCTGGATATATATCAGATGATACAAGAAAAGTGACTACACACCGCCTGATAGAAATGAAAGAAAGAGGCGAGAAGATATCTATGTTGACTGCCTACGATTACACTATGGCACAGATTGTAGATGGTGCCGGGATGGATGTGATTCTCGTCGGTGACTCTGCTTCCAATGTGATGGCGGGTAATGTAACTACGCTTCCTATTACACTCGATCAGATGATTTATCATGGAAAGTCGGTTGTACGTGCTGTAAAGCGTGCTATGGTAGTGGTTGATATGCCGTTCGGTTCTTATCAGGGAAATTCTAAAGAAGGACTTGCTTCCGCCATCCGTATAATGAAAGAGAGCCATGCCGACGCATTGAAGTTGGAAGGTGGTGAAGAGATTATCGAAACGGTTAAGCGCATTCTTTGTGCCGGTATTCCTATTATGGGACACCTCGGATTGATGCCGCAATCCATTAATAAGTATGGCACTTATACGGTTCGTGCCAAAGATGAAGCAGAGGCGGAGAAATTGATTCGTGATGCACATCTGCTTGAGGAAGCCGGTTGTTTTGCATTGGTTCTTGAAAAAATACCGGCTGCATTGGCCAAGCGTGTAGCAAGTGAATTGACGATTCCTGTTATCGGCATTGGTGCCGGTGGTGATGTAGATGGCCAGGTATTGGTTATTCAAGACATGTTGGGTATGAACAATGGTTTCCGCCCCCGTTTCCTGCGTCGCTATGCCGACTTGTTCACCGTAATGACAGATGCTATCAGCCGTTACGTTTCGGATGTGAAGAATTGCGACTTCCCGAACGAGAAGGAACAATACTAAATCTGTATGGGAAACCGATTGTGGACAATCCATTTTATACGGATATGTATTGCCAATTTTTTATTGTTCATATCCTTATATATGCTTTTCCCGGTTGTTCCGGCAGAGATGGCAGATCGTTTAGGTGCTCCGGTGTCTCAAACCGGAGCAATGTTTCTTTTGCTTACGTTGGGAATGTTTGCTATCGGGCCTTTTCATGCCTATCTGGTAGATGCCTATAAGCGTAAATATGTTTGTGCCTTTTCGTTTGCCGTTATGATTGCAGCAACAGCGGGATATGGTTTTGTAAACGATATCACTCAGTTGTTGTTGCTTTGTTTGGTGCAGGGAATTGCATTCGGTATGGCTACTACGGCGGGCATTACATTGGCTATCGATATTACCGGTACCCATTTGCGCAGTTCGGGCAATGTCGCTTTTGCGTGGGCTGCACGGATAGGGATGCTGGTCGGTATTGCATTAGGAGTGGTGATTTATCAATGGTATGATTTTCATATCCTGTTGTATGTTTCGGTTATATGCGGGTTAGTGGGAGTTTTCTTTGTATCTCGGGTATACGTACCTTTTAGGGCGCCGATCGTAACAAGACTATGTTCGTCCGATCGTTTCCTTTTGCCTCGTGGATGGTTGCCCGCTCTTAATTTTGCTTTGATTGCTTTTATTCCGGGACTGTTGTTGCCGGTGTTTCATCACTCATTGAGTGATGTCTCGATAGGTAAGATAACAATTCCGTTTTTTGCAATTGTGGGAGTGGGGTTTCTTTTTTCCGTATTATTGGCTAAATTAGTCTACCGGGAGGAAAAATCATTGAGAATAATCATATTGGGAATCAGCTTGATGATGGTTTCTTTCACTCTTTTGGAAGAGTTGCCCACCTCTGTTGTTGCTATGTTATTAGGTTTAGGCTTGGGCTTGGTTACTCCGGAATTTCTATTGATATTTGTGAAGTTATCACATCACTGTCAGCGCGGTACGGCTAATACGACTTATCTTTTGGCATGGGAAACCGGAATGTCTTTGGGAGTTGCTGTTGCCTGTTATATGAGTGTAGAATCGTCAGTGGAGTCCATTTATCACTTGGGACGTATTGTGTCTCCTATAGCACTTTTATTTTTTGTGCTATTGGCTTATCCCTATTTTAAAAGAAAGAGGGTGAGGCCTCTCCCCAACCCTCTCCGTGGGAGAGGGGGCTAAGTTAGTTTCGTTACTGATTTGCAAACCACGGACTTTGTATCTTTAAACTTTATGACAATGGCATCTGTTACTTCCTCTCCTGGGGAGAGGCTATATATAAGGTATAAAGATAACCAATCCTACAATTGCCGCAGCAACGGCACATATCAGTACTGCACCTGCTGCAATGTCTTTTACTTCGCCTGCTATCGGATTCCATTCCGGTGATGTAAGGTTGACCAGTCTTTCAATAGCCGTATTGAAGGCTTCTGCTGCAATGACAACGCCGATACAGATAATGATGGCTATCCATTCAATCCGGTGTATCTCAAAAAAGAAACCTGCCATAATTGTCAGTAAGGCAATGCTCAAATGAATCCATACGTTATGTTCCCGGCAGACAAAACTCTTAATCCCTTTCCCGGCATACGTGAAACTTTTCAAACGCTTTTTTATACTAAATGGTTCCATGAAAATAATTTTTTAATGTGCCAATATGCCAATATGCCAATTACCATGCGGTATGTTTTTTTTATAGCGCAGCCAATTGGCACATTGGCACATTGGCATATTGGCACATTGATACATTATTTAATTTCTACTTACCTGTTTTACTCCTTTTACCGTCCGTAATTTTTTTATCAAAGTTTCCAGTCGTCCGGTATCACCCACCATGATGGTCATTGTGCCCGAGAACAAACCGTCGTGCGAATCGATACCGATTGAGCGCAAAGTGATGTCGTTTTCTTTTGAGATAATCGAAGTTATATTGGTTACGATTCCGATATCATCGTGCCCTACTACACGGAGCGTGATCGGGTATTGCGTGCCTTGCGACTTTCCTGCCCAACGCGCTTTTACGATACGATATCCGAAACGTTCTCTCATTTGATCGGCATTCGGGCAGTCTGCGCGGTGGATTTTAATACCTCCAGAAACGGTAACGAAACCGAAAACATCATCTCCATAGATGGGATTACAGCATTTGGCCAGTTTAAATTCCAATCCTTTCAGATTCTGGTCGATAACAAGTACGTCCTCTTTCGTATTACCTTCTTCTATCTGATTTTGCAGGTTATACCCTTCAGCACTGCGATAGGTGATTTCATCGTGCGTATCACTTTCACGTTTTTGCAATTCGGTATACTTATCCAGTAAGTCGTTTACATCCAGCGTACCGTCGGCAATGGCCTGGTAGAATTCGGTTACTACTTTATAACCCAATCGTTTGATGAGGCGCATCATCGTACCCTCATCATACTCCATTTTCCTGTTTTTGAATTTGCGTTCCAGTGTCTCTTTGGCAAAATCGTGCTGGCGCGCCACCATCTCTTTCAGGGCTTGGCGTATTTTGGTGCGTGCTTTGGAAGTTGTTACAATGTTCAACCAGTCTTGTTTGGGCGTCTGGGTGTTCGATGTCATAATCTCCACTTGGTCACCGCTGTTCAGCTTTTGTTTGAGCTGTACATTTTTTCCGTTTACTTTTGCACCGATACATTTACATCCCAGTTTACTGTGAATGTGAAAGGCAAAATCGAGTACGGTCGCTCCTTTGGCCAGTTTGAAAAGGTCTCCTTTGGGGGTAAATACGAATACTTCATCTTCGTATAAGTCCATTTTGAACTGATCCATCACTTTCAGTGAATCATTGTCCGGGTTTTCAAGTGCTTCGCGTACGGAAGTCAGCCATTCATCGAGTCCGGTTTCTCCTTTTATTCCTTTATAGCGCCAATGGGCAGCCAGTCCCCGTTCGGCTATTTCGTCCATTCGGCGGGTACGGATCTGTACTTCCACCCATTTCCCTTCCGGCCCCATTACTGTGATATGGAGTGATTCGTAACCGTTGCTTTTCGGGATGGAAAGCCAGTCGCGCAGGCGTTTCGGGTTGGGCTGGTACATGTCTGTCACAATGGAGTATACCTGCCAGCATTCCTGCTTTTCTTTATCCGGTTCCGCATCGATGATGATACGGATTGCAAAGAGATCGTAGATGCCCTCGAAAGATGTTTTTTGTTTCTGAATTTTATTCCAGATGGAATGAATGGATTTGGTGCGTCCTTTGATGTCGAACTTCAAGCCGGCTTCTGTCACTTTTCGTTTGATCGGTTCGATAAAGGATGCGATGTACTTATCGCGGGACGCTTTTGTTTCATTCAGTTTGTCTTTGATGAAGTAATATGTATCCCGTTTGGTGTATTTTAGTGACAGGTCTTCCAATTCGGATTTTAGCTTGTACAACCCTAACTTGTGAGCCAGTGGAGCATACAGATAGGCTGCTTCATTGGCTACTTTAACACGGTCTTCTTCGTTGTCGGAGTCTTTGATTTGCCTCATGATATTGACGCGGTCGGCAATCATGATCAGAATCACCCGCATATCTTCGGCAAAGGAGAGGAGCAGGTTGCGGAAATTTTCCGATTCGATGGCCGGACTTTTGGCGTAAAGTTCGTTTGTCTTTACCAACCCGGTAATGATACTTGCTACATCTTCTCCGAATTCACTGCGTACGGTTGTGAGCGGTAATACGTTATTTTTTACGATTTCGTGCAACATGATTCCCACCAGGCACGAACCTTTCATTCCTATTTCATCGGCTACTATAACAGCCGTTTGTAAATCTCTGATTACAGGATTCATACCAAAGTTATTGCGGCAAAGATGATTACACTGTGCTGCATGAATAAGGTATTTTTTCAATTTCCGGGTGTCATCCTTTGTGATACTTTCTCCTGCTGTCCGTATCAGTTGTTTGTATAAAGCGAATAGCTCAGCTTTCTCTTCTGGGGTGAAAAATGAAATATTCTCCATGATAAATAATCATTTAAATGTACCAATTGAATAATTAGCCAATGTGCCAATATGCCAATATGCCAATGTGCCAATTGCCATGCGGTACATTTTTTCATAGCGCAGCCAATTGGCACATTGGCATATTGGCACATTGGCTAATTATTATTTTGCTGTAAAAGTAGTTTTTTTTGTTTAGTAAAAGAGCATAACTAAATAACATTTTGTATTTTTGGGCATCAATTAATAAAATTAGATACGTATGATAACACCACAAGACAAAGAGTTGCTTGCCAAAAAAGGTATTTCAGAAGCACAGATAGCCGAGCAACTGGCTTGCTTCGAAAAAGGTTTCCCATATTTAAAGTTGGATGCGGCAGCGTCTGTAGAGAAGGGAATTCTGGCTCCTGCCACAGATGAACAGGAAGCATATCTTGCAGCATGGGATGCATATAAGAATACGGATAAGACGATTGTAAAGTTTGTTCCTGCTTCGGGAGCTGCCAGTCGTATGTTCAAGAACCTGTTTGAGTTTTTAGGAGCTGACTATGAACGGCCTACGACGAAGTTTGAACAGGCATTTTTTGAAGGTATCGATAAATTTGCATTTTATGATGATTTGAATGTGGCTTGCCGGCGTATGGCAGGAAAAGATATTCCCGGATTGATGGGCGAAGGAAATTACAAAGCTGTGGTTGCGGCTTTGTTGGAAGAAGCCGGATTGAACTATGGGGCTTTACCCAAAGGGTTGCTCAAATTCCATAAATATGAAGAAGGTTCGCGCACTCCGCTTGAAGAGCATTTGGCAGAAGGTGCTATGTATGCCGCCGGAAAGAGCGGTAAGGTAAATGTACATTTCACAGTCTCTACGGAACACCGCGAACTTTTCAAAGTATTGGTGGCCGAGAAAGCCGGAGAGTTTGCAAAACGTTACGGTGTTGAGTATAACATTACTTTTTCAGAGCAGAAGCCCAGTACCGATACGATTGCTGCCGATATGGACAATCAGCCTTTCCGCGATAATGGTAAATTGCTTTTCCGTCCGGGTGGTCATGGAGCATTGATTGAGAATCTGAACGATTTGGATGCCGACATCATCTTTATAAAAAATATAGATAATGTGGTGCCGGACAGATTGAAGGCGGATACGGTATTGTATAAGAAGCTGATAGCCGGTGTGCTGGTTGCTTTGCAGAAACAGGCTTTCGAATATTTGGAATTGCTCGATAGCGGTGATTACTCTCATGATCAGGTAATGGAAATCCTTCAGTTTGTACAAAAGAGCTTATTCTGTAAGAATCCGGAAACGAAGAATCTTGAAGATTCCGAGTTGGCAATGTACTTGAAGAAGAAACTGAATCGTCCGATGCGTGTATGCGGTATGGTGAAGAATGTGGGCGAACCCGGTGGCGGCCCGTTCCTTGCATACAATAGTGACGGTACTATTTCTCTCCAGATATTGGAAAGCTCGCAGATTGATATGAATAATGCTGCTGCAAAAGAGATGTTTGAAAAAGGAACACATTTTAATCCGGTCGATCTTGTATGTGCTGTGCGTGATTATAAAGGACATAAATTCGATTTGGTGAATTATGTAGACAAAGCCACCGGATTTATCTCTTATAAATCAAAGAACGGCAAAGACCTTAAAGCACTGGAGCTTCCCGGCTTGTGGAACGGTGCGATGAGCGATTGGAATACAGTATTCGTTGAAGTGCCGCTTTCTACTTTCAATCCGGTGAAGACCGTGAATGATTTGTTGCGTGAGCAGCATCAATAAATATTGTACTTTAATATTTTTTTTTACTTTATTTTTCATTATGTAGTCCCTGGTTGTCTGTTTGAAGATGGTCAGGGACATTTTTTATATCTTTACTCTTCGTCATTTGAATAAGTTTCATCGAAAAACATTACTTTTGCATATTATTTAAAAAATATTCAATCATGAAAAAAATACTTTTACTCGGTTCCGGTGAATTAGGAAAAGAGTTTGTTATTTCCGCTCAGCGTAAAGGACAGTATATCATTGCCTGCGATTCGTATGCCGGGGCTCCGGCTATGCAGGTGGCCGATGAATGTGAAGTATTTAATATGCTCGATGGTGAGGCATTGGAGCGTGCGGTCAGAAAACATCAGCCGGACATTATCGTGCCGGAGATCGAAGCTATCCGTACCGAACGTTTGTATGACTTCGAGAAAGAAGGCATTCAAGTAGTGCCCAGTGCTCGTGCGGTGAACTTTACAATGAACCGTAAAGCCATACGCGATCTTGCTGCTAAGGAATTGGGGCTGAAAACCGCCAAATATTTTTATGCCACTTCTTTGGACGAATTGAAAGAAGCTGCCGATAAGATCGGTTTCCCGTGCGTGGTTAAACCTTTGATGTCTTCTTCCGGTAAAGGCCAGTCGTTGGTGAAGAGTGCCGATGAATTGGAACATGCATGGGAGTATGGTTGCAGCGGCAGTCGTGGTGATATCCGTGAACTTATTATTGAAGAGTTCATCAAGTTCGATAGCGAAATAACCTTGCTTACTGTCACCCAGAAAAACGGTCCGACGTTGTTTTGCCCGCCTATCGGACATGTACAGAAGGGGGGAGATTATCGCGAAAGTTTTCAGCCGGCGCATATCGATCCTGCTCATCTGAAAGAAGCTGAGGAGATGGCAGAGAAGGTGACAAGAGCTTTGACCGGGGCTGGCTTGTGGGGAGTGGAATTCTTCTTGAGCCATGACAACGGGGTATATTTCTCCGAACTTTCTCCGCGTCCGCACGATACCGGTATGGTGACATTGGCCGGAACACAAAATCTGAATGAGTTCGAACTTCATCTGCGTGCCGTATTGGGCTTACCTATTCCGGGCATTAAGCAGGAGAGGATAGGAGCGAGCGCAGTGATTCTGTCTCCGATTGCCAGTCAGGAACGTCCGCAATATCGTGGTATGGAAGAGGTGACTAAAGAAGAAGATACTTACCTGCGTATTTTTGGTAAACCGTTTACCCGTGTGAATCGTCGTATGGGAGTTGTTCTTTGCTATGCTCCTCTGGGCTCCGATCTGGATACATTACGTGATAAGGCAAAGCGTATAGCAGAAAAAGTGGAAGTATTCTGATAAAAATACTTTGTGAAAATAATATCCATAGATGAAGTGCCCCGTTACGATAGATGTGACGGGGCACTTTTCATTAACATTCTTAACAGTTCATTGGGACTATTATATTCTTGCCGATAAAGAATGTATTTCTTTCCTTTATAAAATGAATCTTTTGCATCTAAGAATACGTTATTAACATACCCTTAAATACGTATTTCTATATCTTAAATATTAGATTTATGTAATGCAGTATATCAGTATTTTATATGATGATATGCATGCTTCCCGGTGATCTTGTGTCCGGTTGTCTCATATGGGGTGATGGGAGATAGTTATGATTTTGATAACTTCACAAAAAGTATGTGAAGGCGTGCAGTCATACATCCGATAAAGAAAAACAGGGCCGTATGGTCATAATAATTACATTTTATCGTTTGCAAAAATTAATAATCATCTTTTCAGGTCATCCGGAAGCTATGATTTCTTACATTTTCCGGATCATTATGGCGAATTTGTTGTGCTCGGACACGAAACTCGTTGTCCTCTTTACTATCTCTTTTGCAATCTAATGAGTTGACTCTTGCGATAAATGCAGAAAACTCGATTGGGTAAAAACGTTTTTCTGATAAAATGAATCTTAAGATAATATTTTGGTTAGAAATACTCTTTTTTTGTTGTGATTATCGGTCTGTTAGTAGTATTTTTAGGCCTAACGAATGTTATCTAAAACAAAAAAAAAGCAAATGAGAATAATGAATCACAATTGTTTCTACATTTGCACAGTTGTTTGTTTAACTACTTGTATTGACGGGTGTGTGAACAAAACAAAATCTCAGACGTTATTTTAATAGTAAAGTTGATAAAAACGCGACTTGCTATGCTATGAAGTTTAGAAAATAATATATAAAAAGATTGCTTATGTCACAGATTATCGGACATATCTCTCAGGTAATCGGGCCTGTGGTCGATGTGTACTTTGAAGGTACGGAGGCCGAACTGGTGTTGCCCAGCATACACGATGCGTTGGAGATAAGAAGGCCGAACGGCAAAATTCTGATTGTAGAAGTGCAACAACACATTGGTGAAAATACGGTAAGAACTGTTGCAATGGATAGTACCGACGGTTTGCAGCGTGGTATGAAAGTATATCCGACGGGCGGGCCGATCACCATGCCGGTAGGTGAACAGATTAAAGGACGACTTATGAATGTTGTCGGCGATTCTATTGACGGTATGAAAGAGCTTAGCCGTGAGGGAGCTTATTCCATTCACCGTGATCCCCCTAAATTTGAAGATTTGACCACTGTACAGGAAGTGCTGTATACAGGTATCAAAGTAATCGACCTTCTTGAGCCTTATTCAAAAGGTGGTAAAATCGGTTTATTCGGTGGCGCCGGTGTAGGCAAAACGGTGCTTATCCAAGAGCTGATTAACAATATAGCCAAGAAACATAATGGTTTTTCTGTATTTGCCGGAGTGGGAGAGCGTACCCGTGAGGGTAATGACTTGCTCCGTGAGATGATAGAATCCGGGGTTATCCGCTATGGAGAAGCTTTCAAAGAGAGCATGGAGAAAGGACATTGGGATTTGTCGAAAATTGACTATGAGGAGGTGAAGAAATCGCAGGTATCATTAGTGTTCGGTCAGATGAATGAACCGCCGGGAGCACGTGCTTCTGTGGCTTTGTCCGGATTGACGGTAGCGGAATCTTTCCGTGATATGCATTCGGAAGGTGACGGACCACGGGATATTCTGTTCTTTATCGACAATATTTTCCGTTTCACGCAGGCCGGTTCTGAAGTTTCGGCATTGTTGGGACGTATGCCTTCGGCAGTGGGTTATCAGCCTACGTTAGCAACAGAGATGGGAGCTATGCAGGAGCGGATCACTTCAACCCGATACGGTTCTATTACGTCTGTACAGGCTGTATATGTGCCTGCCGATGACTTGACCGACCCGGCACCGGCAACTACTTTTACTCACCTTGATGCCACCACGGTACTCGACCGTAAAATAACGGAGTTAGGCATCTATCCGGCGGTAGATCCGTTGTCTTCCACTTCACGTATTCTCGATCCGCATATCGTGGGGCAGGAGCATTATGAAGTGGCACAGCGGGTAAAACAGATTCTTCAGCGTAACAAAGAGTTGCAGGATATCATTTCGATTTTGGGTATGGAAGAACTTTCGGATGAAGACAGAACGCTTGTGAATCGTGCACGTCGTGTACAACGGTTCCTTTCGCAACCTTTCTCCGTAGCCGAACAGTTTACCGGCGTACCCGGTGTGATGGTTTCCATAGAAGATACGATCAAAGGTTTCCGTATGATTCTGGATGGTGAGGTGGATGATCTGCCCGAACAGGCTTTCCTGAATGTGGGTACGATTGAAGAAGCCATTGAGAAGGGGAAACAATTGCTCGAACAGGCGAAGAAATAATGCATGAATGTGCCGATATGCCAATGTGCCAATTGGTAAGACGGCCATTCATAAAATTGAATAATTAATTGTGCGCAGCCAATTGGCACATTGGCATATCGGCACATTAGCACATTATTGAGAATGAAAGAATTGCATTTGAGTATTGTCTCTCCTGAAAAAGAGATATTCGATGGAGAAGTAAATAGTGTGACTCTGCCCGGAGCGATGGGATCGTTTACTATTTTGCCGCAACATGCTCCGATCGTCTCTTCTTTGAAAGAAGGGAAGTTGAGCTATGTGACCGATGATAATGAAGAATGTACGCTCGATATTCAGGGTGGTTTTGTGGAGATGAGTGACGGTAAGGTATCCGTTTGTGTCTCCTGACGATAATATTGAATTTAGAAACAGAAAAACACAGCAACATAAAATGAGCATAAATCTAACAAAGCGTAAGTATCTGCTCTATCTTACTCTTATCACTCTTTTGTTGAGTGGAGTGGGTGGAGTCACTTATTTCTCTTTGGTGCCCGAACATTATTTTGGAGGTTATCCGCTGATTCCGGTATTCTTCTATATTTTCGGAGTATTCAATATCTATATGTTCGATGCTTGCCGGCGGTTTGCTCCCGAAAAGATGTTGCTGCTTCATCTGGCCATGAAGGTGCTTAAGATGTTTCTTTCTGTAATCGTTCTGGTGATATATTGCATGGTAGTCCGGGAAGAGGCGGTGGCATTTCTGCTTACCTTTATCGTGAACTATCTGATTTATCTGGTATTTGAGACAAGCTTCTTTGCAGGCTATGAGCTGAATAAGAAACGACAAAAGAAAAATAAAACAAAAAATGAAACAGTTGCGTAACATATTCACAGGATTGCTCTTCGCGTTGGGGCTGCTTGTTTCGCTTCCTGCACTGGCGCAGGAGGAGATCACACCCGGCGAACAAAAAGAGAACACGGTTGATGTGAAAAGTATCGTTTTCGGGCATATCGGAGATTCATATGAATGGCATATCACTACCTGGGGCAACACACATATCACAATTCCGTTGCCGGTAATCGTGTACAGTTCGAATAGCGGCTGGCACACTTTTCTTTCCTCACGGCTTGAAGAGAACGGAGGAACGTATGAGGGCTTTTCCATTGCTCCTTCCGGAAGCAAGTATGAAGGGAAGATCGTGGAATACAATGAGGCCGGTGAACAGGTTCGTCCGTGGGACATTTCGATTACAAAGGTCACTTTGTCGTTGTTGATGAACAGTGTATTGTTGCTGGTCATTGTTTTGAGCGTGGCGCATTGGTATCGCAAGCGCGAACAGGGAGCATTGGCACCCGGTGGTTTTGTCGGTTTCATGGAAATGTTCATTATGATGATACACGACGATGTGATAAAGAGTTGCGTGGGACCTAATTATAAGAAGTTTGCTCCTTATCTGCTGACTGCCTTTTTCTTTATCTTCATCAATAACCTCATGGGACTGATACCTTTCTTTCCCGGTGGAGCGAATGTGACCGGAAACATTGCCATCACAATGGTATTGGCCATTTGTACATTTCTGGCTGTCAATATTTTCGGTACCAAGCATTATTGGAAAGATATATTCTGGCCCGATGTACCCTGGTGGCTTAAAGTGCCCATACCGATGATGCCGTTTATCGAATTTTTCGGAGTGTTTACCAAGCCTTTCGCGTTGATGATCCGTCTGTTTGCGAATATGCTTTCGGGGCATATGGCTATGTTGGTGCTCACTTGTCTGATCTTTATTTCGGCAAGTATGGGGCCCGCATTGAACGGGACACTGACCGTTGCTTCGGTTTTGTTCAATATCTTTATGAATGCACTTGAGCTGTTGGTGGCATTCATACAGGCTTATGTTTTCACCATGTTGTCTGCCGTATTTATCGGTTTGGCACAAGAGGGGAGCAAGGCCGAAGAAGTGGCTAAATAAATAGCTGAATAAATAACGGTCGGGTGAAGTCATGTTATTCTTGAATTTTAAATTAATAATATAAACCATTTTAAAACTGAAAATTATGTTACTATCAGTCTTATTACAAGCAGCCGCTGGTGCTGCTATCGGAAAGTTGGGAGCAGCTATTGGTGCCGGTCTTGCCGTAATCGGCGCAGGTTTGGGTATTGGTAAAATCGGTGGTTCGGCTATGGAAGCTATTGCACGCCAGCCGGAAGCTTCGGGCGATATCCGTATGAATATGATTATTGCTGCCGCTTTGATTGAAGGTGTGGCTCTGTTGGCAGTCGTTGTTTGTTTGTTGGTATTCTTCTTATAAGATGCCGGAACAAATGATGTGTATCGATTTCTCAATCGTAAATTGTAAATCATTTAATTGTAAATAGCCTTATGTCATTGTTATTACCCGATAGTGGCCTGTTATTCTGGATGTTCCTCTCGTTTGGGATTGTGTTCGTTGTATTGGCGAAATATGGTTTTCCCATCATCGTTAAGATGGTGGAAGGCCGTAAAACCTACATCGACCAGTCTCTGGAGGTGGCCAGGGAAGCCAATGCCCAGTTGTCTAAATTGAAGGAACAGGGCGAAGCGCTCGTGGTTGCCGCTAACAAGGAGCAGGGACGTATCTTGAAAGAGGCTATGCAGGAGCGTGATAAGATTATTCACGAAGCCCGTAAGCAGGCAGAAGCTGCCGCCCAGAAAGAACTGGACGAGGTGAAGAAGCAGATCCAGATAGAAAAGGACGAGGCAATCCGTGATATCCGCCGGCAAGTTGCCATACTTTCGGTGGATATTGCCGAGAAAGTGATCCGTAAGAATCTGGATGACAAACGTGAGCAGATGGAGATGATAGACCGGATGCTGGACGAAGTATTGAATAAGAATTAACTGGAATGAAGTATGGATATAGGAGTTGTTTCAATGCGCTATGCGAAAGCACTGATTGAATATGCAAAAGAAAATCGTGCAGAGGATACGCTTTACAAAGAGATGAAGATGCTGTCGAGAAATCTTTCTGCTTTTCCGAACTTGAAAGAAGCCCTGTCAAATCCTGTGCTGAATATCCGTGAGAAGTATTCGTTGATTTGTGCGGCTGCTACCGGTGATCAAGGAGTAAGCCGTACTTTTTCCCGCTTTATCACATTGGTGCTGAAGAACAATCGCGAACAGTTCCTGCAATTTATTTGCCTGTCTTTTCTGGATTTGTACAGGAAGCTGAAACACATCGGTGTAGGCAAACTTATCACGGCGGTACCTGTCGATAAGGAAACGGAAGAACGGATACGTAATTCTGCCGGTGCGATTCTTCATGCGCAAATGGAGTTGGAAACTGTGGTAGACCCGTCTATTGAAGGTGGTTTTGTTTTCGATATCAATGATTATCGCTTGGATGCCAGCATAGCTACCCAGTTGAAGCGTGTGAAACAACAGTTTATTGATAAGAACAGAAGAATAGTGTAGGGATTTGCGATTAGACGATTTACGATTGGAGGTACTCGGCATTATCAAACCGAATCAAATCGCGAATCAGAGTAATTTCAATCGTAATCCGTCAATCGTCTAATCGTAAATATCAAGAGTTATCCAGTCACTAATTTTCTAATTTTAATCGTAAATAGTCAAATCGTAAATATAATTATGTCTGAAAATATAAAAGTAAGCGAAGTATCCGATATCCTGCGTCGTCAGCTTGAAGGCATCGATACGCGTGTGCAGCTCGATGAGATAGGTACGGTGTTGCAGGTCAGTGATGGCGTGGCACGTATTTATGGGTTGCGGAATGCCGAAGCAAACGAATTGCTGGAATTCGACAATGGCATTAAAGCTATTGTAATGAACCTCGAAGAAGATAATGTGGGAGCCGTGCTGCTGGGACCTACAGATAAGATCAAAGAGGGGTATACCGTAAAGCGTACCCGGCGTATCGCTTCTATCCGTGTGGGTGAAGGCATGTTAGGACGTGTGATCGATCCGTTGGGGGAACCTCTGGATGGAAAGGGCACGATTGGCGGGAAGTTATACGAAATGCCGTTGGAGCGTAAAGCACCGGGGGTAATTTTCCGCCAGCCGGTGAACCAGCCGTTGCAGACGGGATTGAAAGCGGTGGATGCCATGATTCCTATCGGCCGTGGACAGCGTGAGTTGATCATCGGTGACCGGCAGACCGGTAAGACGGCCATTGCCATCGATACCATTATCAATCAACGTGAAAATTATCTGGCAGGCAAGCCTGTGTATTGCATCTACGTTGCCATTGGCCAGAAGGGCTCTACGGTTGCTTCTATCGTGAATACTTTGCGCGAATATGGTGCGATGGAGTACACAATTGTGGTAGCTGCTACAGCCGGTGATCCTGCTGCCTTGCAATACTTCTCACCGTTCTCGGGTGCCGCTATCGGTGAATATTTCCGTGATACCGGCCGTGATGCATTGGTGGTTTATGACGACCTTTCCAAACAGGCCGTTGCCTACCGCGAAGTGTCCTTGATTCTGCGTCGTCCGTCCGGGCGCGAGGCTTATCCGGGTGATATATTCTATCTGCATTCCCGCTTGTTGGAACGTGCGGCAAAGATTATCAATCAGGAAGAAGTGGCGCGTGAGATGAATGACCTCCCCGACAGCCTTAAGGGAATGGTGAAGGGAGGTGGTTCTCTGACTGCATTACCTATCATCGAGACACAAGCCGGCGACGTATCCGCTTATATCCCTACGAATGTAATTTCGATTACCGACGGGCAGATATTCCTCGATACCGATCTCTTTAATCAGGGTAACCGTCCGGCTATTAATGTGGGTATTTCTGTATCCCGTGTAGGAGGTAATGCTCAGGTCAAAGCGATGAAAAAGGTAGCCGGTACATTGAAAATAGACCAGGCACAATACCGTGAATTGGAAGCGTTTACGAAATTTAGTGGCGATATGGATCCTGTGACTGCCCACATCATTGATAAGGGGCAGAAGAATACCCGTTTGCTTGTGCAGCCGCAGTACAGCCCGATGCCGGTAGAGAAACAGATTGCTATCCTTTATTGTGGTGTTCATGGTTTGCTGCGTAATGTACCTTTGGATAAGGTGGAAGATTTTGAACGCAGTTTCCAGGAGAGTCTTGCCATTAACCATCAGGCAGATGTTCTCGATGTACTGAAAAACGGTGTGATCAATGAAGAAGTTGAAAAGGGTATTCGTGAGACGGCGGAAATGGTGGCGAAACAATTTATGAATTAATAAGGTGGTAGAGTGGGTATGTGGTTAAGTAGGTAGTAGTTAAGTAGTCAAGTAGTTAAGTAGGAATGATTTAGAGTGTTGAATCCGGTTTTATTCCCGGTGTTTTCTATTCATTGTATCTGACTGTTAACTTTCAGCTACTAACTTCTAACTACCAGCTTCTAACTACCAGCTACTGACTTCTAACTACCAATTTTCACTATCTCCATGCTTACTACTAAATTCTAACTACTAACTACTAAAACAATATGGCTTCACTTAAAGAAGTAAAAACCAGAATAAATTCGGTACAGAGTACCCGAAAGATCACTTCAGCAATGAAGATGGTGGCTTCTGCCAAATTACATAAGGCGCAAGGAGCCATTGAACATATGTTGCCATATCAAAGGCAACTGAACAAGATTCTGCATAATTTTCTCAGTGGTGATCTTTCGATCGAATCTCCCTATGTGGAGGAGCGTGAGGTAAAGCGTGTGGCTATTGTCTTGTTCTCTTCCAACAGTTCTTTGTGTGGTGCTTTCAATGCCAATGTTATCAAAATGTTTCTGCATACCATCGGTGAATACCGCAAGTTGGGTCAGGATAATATCTTGATTTATCCTATCGGGCGTAAGGTGGAGGAGGCAGTGAAGAAGATGGGCTTTTTCCCGAAAGGCAGTTATCAGCAGTTAGCTGATAAGCCCACTTATCAGGAGGCATCTGCTCTTGCAGAACATTTAATGGAACTTTTCGTGTCCAAGGACATCGATCGTGTAGAACTGATTTATCACCATTTCAAATCGATGGGCGTACAGGAACTGGTTCGTGAAAAATATTTGCCGATCGATCTTACCCGGATAGAAGAGGAACAGGCTGAAGAAATGGAAGGAAATCAGGTAATGAACGATTATATTGTCGAACCGTCAGTCGAGCAGTTTATCGCTGATTTGATTCCGAAAGTATTGTGCCAGGAGGTTTTTACAGCCGCTATGGATTCTAATGCATCCGAGCATGCTGCCCGTACATTGGCTATGCAAGTGGCAACGGATAATGCGAATGAACTGATTCAGGATTTGACCAAGCAGTATAATAAGGGACGCCAGCAGGCGATAACGAATGAGTTGCTGGATATTATCGGGGGATCGATGAAATAATCTTGCCTTAAGTAAATATTTGAAAAGGGGTTGTCCGCTATAAAAAGCAGATGACTCTTTTTTTATTTTATCGACTTTTATCAGATATTCTTCTAAAACTGATGTGGAGATTTCTTCTGTATGTGATGTTTTATAATGATGTGTCCACTCCGTTTTAATCTCTTTTTTTTATTCTCGCGATATAAATTCTTTCAGAATATTGCTTTATGCCTAAGTGGTTATTAAATGATCCGTTGTGAAACTGATAAAAAGATACAAAGTTAAAACCACCTTTTGGCGAAATAATCATCGTTTTCCGTATCTTTGGCAGAAAAACAAAGCAATTATAGATCGTATGGAAAACAATCCGGATTTACAGCTCGCCTGGCAATTTATCGAAAATACGGGTACGCATCTGTTTCTGACAGGAAAAGCCGGCACAGGTAAAACTACTTTTCTCAGAGAACTGAAAGCCAAATCACCGAAACGTATGGTAGTGGTGGCACCTACGGGGATTGCCGCTATCAATGCAGGCGGAGTAACGATGCATTCTTTTTTTCAACTGCCTTTTGCACCTTATGTGCCTGATACTAAATTTATGTCTGCCCAGACTTTCCATAAATTCGGGAAAGAGAAGATCAATATCATCCGTAGTTTGGACCTTTTGGTGATTGATGAAATAAGTATGGTACGTGCTGATTTGCTGGATGCCATCGATGCCGTGTTACGTCAGTATCGCGACCGGTATAAACCGTTTGGTGGTGTACAACTTTTGATGATCGGCGATCTTCAGCAGTTGGCTCCTGTTGTGAAAGAGGATGACTGGCAGTTGTTGAAACCGTATTATGACACGGCTTTCTTCTTCGGTAGCCGGGCTTTGCGTGAAACGGAATATGTGACCATCGAATTAAAGCATATCTATCGCCAGAGTGATACTGCCTTTGTGAATTTATTGAACAGGATACGTGAAAATACCGCTGACGATTCGGTACTTACGGAACTGAACAAGCGTTATCTTCCCGGTTTTCGTCCGAAGGAAGAAGAGGGATACATCCGTCTGACCACCCATAATTATCAAGCCCAGCAATATAACGACCGCCAACTGGTGGCTTTACCGGGACAGGCTTATAGTTTTCGGGCAAAAACCGAAGGTACGTTTCCCGAATCCGCTTATCCAGCCGATGAGGTATTGACTGTGAAGAAGGGAGCACAGATTATGTTTATCAAAAATGATTCTTCCGGCGAACATCGGTTTTATAATGGAAAGATCGGTTTGGTAACAAGTGTGTCCAAAGACGGTATCATGGTGCGTGGAAACGGAGATGATGAATCTTTTCTCTTGGAAACGGAAGAATGGACCAATAGTAAATATACGTTGAATCCTGAAACGAAGGAGATTACGGAAGAAGTGGAAGGGCGTTTCCGGCAGTATCCCATCCGTTTGGCATGGGCTATTACGATTCATAAAAGCCAGGGACTTACTTTTGAACGGGCTATTATCGATGCCAATGCTTCATTTGCGCACGGGCAGGTGTATGTTGCGTTAAGCCGTTGCAAAAGCCTTGAAGGGCTTGTCTTAGGTTCTCCGCTTCGGAAAGAGGCGATTATCAGTGATGATACGATTGATGAATTTACCCGTGAGGTGGAAGCGCTGTCACCCGATAAGGAAAAACTGAATAAGTTGCAGCACCGTTATTTCTATGAATTACTTTGCGAACAATTTGATTTTCACTCTCTGGAGCGTCATTTTGCACTTGTACTCCGTCTCTTGGATGAGCATTTGTACCGGCTTTATCCCAAATTGCTGGAGCGATATAAGGAAGCGGATGAATTATATAAAACGAAAATTGTGAAAGTGGGAGATACTTTTCAATTGCAATATACGGAGTTGGTAAATGCTTCCGGTGATTATATGCACGATGATCGCTTGCAACAGCGTCTGATATCCGGTGCGCATTATTTTGCCGGGCAGTTGGAGGAAATACTTTCTCCGTTGGTGGCTGGCACTAAAATCCAAACGGATAATAAAGAATTGAAGAAAAAATTCAGCGAAGCTTTGGCAGCGCTTCAATCGGCATTATATATAAAGAAAGGGACTCTTCTGCTTACAGAAAAAGAGGGCTTTACCGTGCCTTCCTATTTGAAGCGGAAAGCGGTACTTACAATCGAGGGAAGCGAAAAGGGAGATACCGGCGCTTCCAAATCACGTACATCCTCGTCTGCCACGAAAGCAGATCGGGGAGAAAAGATAGAAGTACCTACGGATATTCTTCATCCGGATCTCTATAAACAGCTAATAGCATGGCGAAATGCAGAAGCGGCTAAGGCCGGGCTTCCTGTGTATACGGTTATTCAACAGAAAGCGATATTGGGTATCGTCAATTTTTTACCTCGGGATATAGCTTCTTTGGTACGTATTCCTTATTTTGGAAAAAAAGGAGCGGAGAAGTATGGTGATATTCTGTTGGACATGGTAAATCGGTATGTGACCGAAAATAAAATACATCAGCCGGAAATGCCGGAAGTACCTGTCAAAAGAGCCAAAAAGACCAAAAGCTCGGGTACAGATGTGGTTGCAGAATTGGCGGCTAAAACTCCTCGGATAGATACAAAAGAGATAAGTTATTCCATGTTTCGCCAAGGGATGGATATCGAAGAGATTGCCAGGAAGCGCGAGTTGGTAACCGGAACTATTGCGGGACATCTGGAGCATTATGTACGTTCGGGAGCCGTTAAAGTCGATCAATTGGTATCCCGGGAGAAAGTGGATAAAATAACCCGCTATTTGCAGGAGAATGCCGATGCCCGTGGCATTACGTTTATAAAAGCAGCTTTGGGAGACGAGGTTTCCTATGCGGATATTCGATTGGTGATGGCTGCTTTGCAGTCGGTCAAGATATGATTTGTCGTATAACTACAAAAAAATAAAAAATTATTTTCTTAATTTTTTATTTTTTTGTAGTTTCGCGTGTTTGAATTATATAATATACAACATGCAGATAAGTAATAAAAGTAGTGAAGTAAAGTGGAGAGAATTTTTGCAAGGGGATGAGCAAGCTTACTCATGGCTTTATAGAACGTATGTACAATTGTTATATAATTATGGCTCTCATTTTACAATGGATCATGAATTGATAAAAGATTGTATTCAGGAAGTTTTTACGAGGATATATAAGAATCGAAAAACACTCTCATTACCCGATAATGTTAGGGTTTATTTGTTGATTTCATTGAAAAATTGTATTTTGAATGCATTGGATAAGCAGTGTAGGTATACTGATTTAGAGTCTATTCCTTTTATCTTAAGTGAAACTGTTGAAGACAGATTTTTATCTGATGAAGCAGCAAAATTACAGAAAGAAGAAGTGGAGAATATACTTTCTATTCTAACTCCCAGACAAAGGGAAATTATGTATTATCGTTTTGTAGAAGAACTCGATTTTGATCAAATATGCGAAATTATGAATTTGAATTATCAATCTGCGCACAATTTGATTCAACGGGCATTAAGAAAGATAAGGGATAATTATGACTCTGTGTCATTCTATTTATTCATTTTAAGTTACTTTGCCAAGCACCCATCTTTATAAGAGAAATAGTTATATTTGTGTATTTTTTTACTGCGAGTAGTACTATTTAGATAAACAAATTATTTTTTTTATTTTTTCTCAAAATAGTGAGTATTTTATTTATTTTTACTTGTCCCTATTATAGAAATAAGTGAAAATGGATAAAGACTATAGTACATATAAAATTAATCAATTGTTGGATGATGATTATTTTGTGATGTCGGAACGGTATCCGACACCAGAAAACATCAAATTTTGGAATAACCAAATAAAGCGTTTCCCACAGTTAAGTCGTGAGATAGAATTAGCTCGAAAAACGATAGCCGCTTTTAGAGAAGAATCGGTCAAAAAGCTTTCAGAAGAAGAGATAGATACACTTTGGGATCGAATAAAACAGGAAAATCAACATTACAATAAAAAAAAGATTTTTTCTATCATTCAAAGATGGTCGATTGCAGCTTGCTTTGCTGTTATAATTGTTGGAGGGTGGATGGCAATCAGGTATGAATTAAATGCAGATAAAATGATGTCTGCAATTATATCTTTACCCGAACCAGATAAAACTGTTACTGACGTACAATTAATATTATCTAACGAAAAAGAGCTCGTTATCGGAACAAAGAAATCGCACATCCTTTATGATAAAGATGGGCAGATACGTGTTAAGACAGAAAAGTCGACAGAGGTAATGGCAAAAAACGTTGAGATCAGCTATAATCAATTGTTTGTGCCTCTTGGAAAAAATTCGTCGATTACTTTTGCAGATGGAACTAAGGTTTGGGTGAATGCTGGTACAAGATTAGTGTATCCTACTACTTTTGTAAAAAATCAACGAGAGATTTATGTAGAAGGAGAGGTTTATCTGGAAGTTGCTCCTGATAAGAATAGACCTTTCATTGTAAGGACGGACAATATGCAAGTTAGGGTATTGGGAACAAAATTTAATGTTACTGCCTATAACGATGATGCATTGAAGCGTGTAGTACTTGTCAGTGGCAAAGTGGAGGTTAGGACAAACGAGAAAGAAAGGGTATTACTTAAGCCTAATCAGTTGTTTGCATATGAGAATAATCGGATACAAGTGAAAAATGTGGATGCAAGCAGATATATATTGTGGAAAGATGGTTTTTATCAATATTATCATGAACGCCTCGATAATATTTTCAAAAATTTATCCAGATATTATGGTAAAGAAATTGTATGTGGAGAAGGGGTATCCACTCTTACCTGCACAGGCAAGTTAGACTTGAAGAATGAACTTTCGGAAGTATTGGAAATTTTAAAAAATGCAGCAAATATTGAGATATATGAAACAAATGAGAAAGTATACATAAGTGTTAAACCCTTAGAATGAATAAATACAATGAAAGACGATTCGTGACATAAAAGAAAAAAGCCAGATAATATAGTGAATTATCCGGCTTCATTTTAAATTAATTTATACTCCGAGATATTAACTTAAAATCATTCAAATGTATGAAAAATATAGAATCGTTTGACCTTTTCAAGGTCGAACAGGGGCGTTTTTTACGAATATTGAAGATTTCAATACTCTTTTTGACAGTTATTTGGAGCACAGCCTCCGCTTATGCTTTTCCCGATCAGACACTTATTACGATTGAGGCCAAAGGTAAAACTTTGAAAGATGTATTTGCTGACATTGAGAAACAGAGTGAATTTATTATTTTCTTTTTGGATCAAAATATTGATGTTGATAGAAAAATAAACGTTTTTTTAAAAAATCAGACAATAGATAAAGTCTTAAGCCAAGTTTTTAAAGATACGGATATTACTTATTCTATTACAGGAAGGCAAATTGTAATTTCAAGAACAGATGATAAACCGGCGTCCGCCCAACAAAAAAGTAAAAAATGGACGTTAAAAGGGTTGTTGACAGATGTAGATGGAAATCCGATAGTAGGTGTTTCTGTCGTTTTAAAAGGTACATCTACAGGTGTTTTGTCTGATATAAACGGTTATTATTCAATAGAAGTAGAAAATGGTCAGATACTGGAGTATCGTTTTGTTGGGTTCGAAACAGAGGAAAAACTTGTAAAAACTGGAGTAAATGGTAATCTGCGTATGAGAGAGTCTAGTGTAAATCTGGATGACGTAGTTGTTATCGGATATGGGCAACAGAAAAAGGAGAGTGTAGTTGCTTCGATTAACTCTATTGGGCCAGCTGAACTCTCGATGCCACAACGTAACCTTACAAATAACATTGCCGGACAAATAGCTGGTATTATTGCTATTCAACGAAGCGGAGAACCGGGTAATGACAGTGCAGAATTCTGGATTCGAGGACAGAGTTCATATGCCGGAGGTACTTCTCCTTTGGTATTGGTAGATGGAGTTCCACGTTCGATGGATGATATTGATGTGGATGAAATAGAAACTTTTTCTGTATTGAAAGACGCTGCTGCTACAGCAGTGTATGGTTCAGAAGGTGCTAATGGCGTAGTATTGATAACTTCTAAACGGGGAAAAGCACAAAAAACAAATATTAGTTTTAGAGCACAATATAGTATTGTAACTCCTACAAGAATGCCGGAATTATTGCCAGCTTATGATTATTTGTCTTTGTATAACGAAGGGCAGTGGAATGAAGCTGGTAATCCTGATTGGAATACATTTAACAGAACTTATTCGGATGAAATATTGGAGAAATATCGTACGGGAGTAGATCCGGATTTATACCCTAACGTAAATTGGATGGACTTATTATCAGACCAGACGCATAATATGCGCTATACATTGAATTTTAGAGGTGGAACAGAAAAAACAAAGTTTTTTGTATCAGGAGCTTATTATAAGGAAAATGGTATATTTCAATCCAATCCAATAGAAAAGTATGATGCTAATATTGGTCTTGATCGGTATAATCTACGTACGAATGTAGATATGGATATCACATCGACAACTAAAATATCAGTAGACCTTAGCGGACAATATAAAACTAAGAATAATCCAGGAAATAGTTCAGATGCTATCTTTGATATGATTACTCAATTTCCCACTCATTATATTCCTATGTATTATTCTGATGGAAGTATTTCGGAACATTATACATATGATCCAACTACCCGTTCCAATCCATATAATATGTTGAATCATTATGGATATACCAAGAGTTGGAGCATGAATGCCCAGTCTAAAGTTTCTTTAGAGCAGAAATTAGATGTAATAACAAAAGGGCTCTCATGGAAAGGAAGTGTCAGTTTTGATGCATCGGCCTATTCTGTGATAAAACGCGAGAAATCTCCTAACTCTTTTTATGCTACAGGGCGAGATGAAACTGGTAATCTAATAAAAACAGAAGTAAAGCAAGGTACTGCATTAGGTAATCCAACGTATTCAAGTTCTGGTGGTGAAAAGAAAATTTATATTGAAACATCTTTGAACTATAAAAGATTATTTCAGGAAAAACACGATGTGTCTGGTATTTTATTATATATGCAGAAAGAAAGTCAGAACCAGAATGTAACGGGTATACAACTATTACCTTATAGAAAACAAAGTGTAGTAGCCAGAGCTGCTTATGGCTATGATAATCGTTATATGTTGGAAGGTAGTTTTGGTGCAACGGGTAGTGAAAATTTTGCATCCGGACATCGATGGGGAATTTTCCCAGCTGTCGGTGCTGCCTGGTATATCAGCCATGAAAAATTTATGGAACCTTTAGAAAACATTTTAAGTAAATTGAAACTGAGAGCTTCATTCGGTATTACCGGTAACGATGAAATTGGTTCAAGTTCTCGTTTTCCTTATAGAGAAGCACTTTCTACGGGAGGTCCCGGATATAATATGGGATTGACACCGGGCGTAAATGGAGATGTAACTGGAGCTGTAGGTGCCGGAATTATCGAACAAGATTTTGCAACGCCGAATTTGACATGGGAACGTGAGCGTAAAGTGAATGTTGGAGTTGATTTAGGCCTTTTCAGAGGGAGTATAGATTTGATTGTAGATTGGTTTCACAATCGCCGTAATAATATTTTATTGCGCAGAAAAACAATACCTTCGGCTGCTGGATTCCGAAATAGTCCTTGGCAGAATTTCGGAGTAACCACTAATACAGGTTTTGATGCTAGTTTGATATTAAAGAAACAGATTGGACAGGTATTTGCATCAGTGAGAGGTAATCTTACTTATGCAAAGAATAGGGTAGAGGAATATGATGAAGTACCACAAGTTTATCAGTACCAGGCTTATACAGGTCAGTCTATCGGCCAACCGTTTGTATATGTAGCCGAAGGTTTGTATACTCCCGATGATTTCGATATTGTAGAAAATGCTGATGGAAGTAAGACTTATACTTTAAAGGAGGGAATGCCTAATCCGGGTACCCAAGTTGCTCCGGGTGATATCAAATATAAAGATTTAAATGGAGACAAGAAGATTGATTCATTGGATAAAACCTATGAAAACGGTCTATATCCGGAAGACCCTAGGTTGGTATATGGCTTTGGATTAAATTTAGAATGGAAGGGCTTTTTTGCTGGAGTATTTTTTCAGGGAGTAGGACAAACTTCTGTCAATCTTTTAAGTTCGGCTGGTAATTTTATGCCATTTCACAATGGTGTAGATGCTTCTTCGGCTCGTATGGAGGCCTTAGACCGTTGGCAAAATAACGATCCTTATAATCAAAATGTTTTATTCCCGCGTGTTCATGCTACTAAGTTCGATCATAATGCATATGGAAGCACATGGTGGTATCGTAATGGTAGTTTCTTACGTTTGAAAAATGTAGAGTTCGGTTATCAGTTCAATAAACAGATGTTACGTAAAATCAGTATGCAGAATTTAAGAATTTATGTTCAAGGTACTAATTTGGCTGTTTGGGATAATATAGAATACTGGGATCCCGAGTTGGGTGGATCTAATTCCGGATCAAAATACCCGATATGCGGGACATGGACAATAGGACTTGAAGTTACATTTTAAAAATAGAATATTATGAAAGAGGTTAAGAAGTTCGTATATATTGCACTTGTTGCGGGTGGAATGCTTGGGAGTTTTATCTCATGTGATTATTTAGATGTATCTAAGGAATTATCGGAGAATCTTACATTGGAACAAGTTTTCAATAACCCGGGATATACAAAGCGTTGGCAAGCTAATATTTATAATTGTATTCCTAATTATTCGGAAATGGGAAAAGAGGCTACTACCGGATTCACCGGTATATGGAATTTAATGTCTGGGCAAGTAGTAGCTAATACAACAGCTGTCGGTACTCAGATGTTGACAGGGTTCAATTCGTCGAACGCTTCGTTTCATCGTTGGGCTACCTTATATAAATATATAAGACAGGGATTTATTTTCTTAGATAATGCCAAAGACTATATGGGTTCGGAACAAGATGTATCATATATCAGTAAAAAAGATATGGATCGTTTGAAAGCGGAAACTAAATTTTTGATTGCATATAGTTATTTTTCTCTTTTTGAATTATATGGTCCAGTTCCTTTAATAACGGAAATAGAAGACCCGGAGAATAAGACGATTGATTATCCGAGAGCCTCTGTCGATGAGATTGTAAACTATATTGATAGATTATTGCAGGAAGTTCTTGATTCGAATGCATTACCAGAAACATTGTTCACAGAGAGTGCATCCGGTAGTCTGGATTACGAACATAACAATGATAGATATAATTTGAAAGAAATTGTACGCCCGACCAAAGTAACAGTGTTGGCATTGCGTGCTAAATTGTGGGTTTATGCAGCTTCTCCTCTTTTTAATGGAGGGTATGGAGAAGCGTTACAATTAACAAATAAAGATGGTAAGCATTTATTTCCAGATGAAGATAAGACGAAATGGAATACAGCCAAGACACATTTAGAGACTTTATTTACTTTTGCTGAAGCTAAAGGGCATAAGTTATATTATTCCAAACCTGGTAGTAATGGCTTGCCTGATCCTAATTTGTCTGTATATGAGTTGTTTCAATATTATAATGATGAGATTCTTTGGGCCAACGGTAATAATAGTTACCGGATTGTAGGTAACGATATGGAACGTCGTACTTGTCCACGTGGGGCCAATGGTTTTTGTAATATAGGCTTGTATCAGGAAGGAGTCGACGCATTTTTTACTAAAAATGGTCTGACAATTGAAGAGGATCCTGAATATAATGAGGATGGTTTTGGAAATTTGACGAATGTTTGTAGTTCAACTTTACATAATGATAAACATATTTTTAATATGTATCACAATCGGGAACCCCGCTTTTATAATACGGTCACTTATGAGGGTAGGAGTTGGCATCTTCCTATCTCTGGAAAGGCGGAGTACGGTTCATATTTCAGTAAGGGGGGAGATTCCGACAACAGTTCACAAGATCATCCGAAAGCTGGATATTTATTGTACAAGTTTAAGAACCGTACTTTATTGGATACCGGAAATAATGTGAAAACTTGGGCTCGTCCTTGGATATTGTTCCGTTTGGCTGATTTTTATCTTTATTATGCCGAAGTGTGTAATGAAATAAATCCTTCTGATCCTAAAATTATAGAATACATAGATAAAATCAGAGACAGGGCTGGTATACCAGGATATAAAGAATTGAAAGACAATGGAATAAAAAATATAGTCGGGGACTATGAAGCACAGAAAATAGCTATTCGTCGTGAACGCATGGTAGAATTATTTGCTGAAGGAAATTATTATTTTGACATTCATCGTTGGATGAGTTGTCTGGATGAGAATGGAGAAGATCAGCCATATGTTCGTACTGGAATGGACCTTAACTCACGTGCGGCTAAATTTAATTCTAGTAAGATTCCAACTGAGTTTTATGATGAAGTAGGTGAAGGCTCTTATTACAATAGAGTTGTTGTAGAGAAACGCGTTTGGAATAAGGAGATGCTATTGTATCCTGTACCTTATGATGAAATACAAAAAAGTAATTTGCTTGTACAAAATCCATTGTGGAACTAATAAAATTGATATTATAAAATGAAGAAGTATATAATTATTATCATATCGTTGTTTCTTGGCTTTTTAAATGTTTCGGTTTTTGCCACTAATGAGAAGATACCTTATACTAAAGTAGAGATTAAATTATTGATGAAAAAGGTTGCCGATTGGCAGATTAAACACCAAAGAGAGGTAAGGCATCATCCATTAGACTGGACAAATGCTACTTTGTATATTGGTATGGCCAAATGGGCGGAATTGGCTGATAAAGTTGATAAGGACGAGAAGTATTATAAATGGTTAGTAAATGTAGGAAATCGTTATTTGTGGAAAGCCAACAAACGGATGTATCATGCAGATGATTTAGCCGTTTGTCAGATGTTCATAGATGTCTATAATCGATATAAGGATAAATCCATGTTAAAACCGACTATCGAACGTATTGATTGGATTATCGATCATCCTTCTAAAGGTTCTTTGATAATTGATTATGCCAATCAGACTACACTGGAACGTTGGAGTTGGTGTGATGCTCTGTTTATGGCTCCTCCTATTTTCACCAGATTATACAAGGAAACGGGTAATGAAAAATATCTACAATTTATGGATAAAGAATATAAAGCTTCTACTATTTTCTTGTATGATTTGGAAGAAAAAATGTTTTTCCGTGATAGCCGTTATTTTTATCAACGTGAAGCCAATGGTAAAAAGGTATTTTGGGGAAGAGGCAATGGATGGGTACTTGGCGGACTAACTGAGATGTTGAAAGACTTGCCTAAAAAAAACAGTTACCGTAATTTTTATGAGGAACTGTTCGTAGAGATGTGTGGACGCATGGTGGAGATTCAGCAACCGGATGGATTCTGGCATGCCAGTTTATTGGATCCGGAAACTTATGCCGCTCCAGAAACCAGCTGTACAAACTTTATTATATATGCATTAGCATACGGCATTAATGAGGGATTACTGGACAAAGCTACTTATCTGCCTACTTTATTAAAATCTTGGAAAGCAGTGCTGGGGACGATCGATAGTGAAGGGAAATTGGGTTATGTACAACCTATTGGTGCTGATCCGAAAAAAGTAACTAAAGATATGACAGAAGTATACGGTGTTGGTGCTTTTCTGATGGCTGGAACAGAATTATATAAGATGGCCGAATAAGTATTAATAATTAAAGGTTACCTCTTGAATATAGGTACAAATTTATCAGGTAGCCTTTAAAAAAAACTTTTTCAGTAGATATTATAAAAAATACGGAACATAAAATGTTTTGATACTCATCTGAATTCATAATTGATAATCCCGAGAAATGGCGTTTTATTTCAGGATTATTTGGGAATAGCTGAATCTTAAACAAATGGAAATATGAGAAAAATTTTAATTATAGTTCTACTTTTTGTAGTAGGACTTCCTTCTTACACTCGAAATACAAAAACATTCCGCCAATGGGGAGAGGAATCCTTGAAAGTGATTGATACCTATTTGAAATCGGATAAAGGTACACTTCTATATTGTGAAAAAGCTTCAAGTTCAACGCCGGCCTTCGTATGGCCAACAAGTATCCAGATTAAAGCTTTGATTTATGCCGGGCGTATAGAAGATGCCAAGAAACTGGTGGATAATGTCAATCAGTATTATTATGTTTCTTATAATGGTTATTACGCTTATGACGCCAGTTATCGTGGAAAGGGTGGGAGCCGTTATTATGACGATAATGCTTGGATGGTTAAGGACTTGCTGGACTTGTATGCTGTTACACAGAACAGTGACTATTTAACGAGAGCTACAGTGGTCATGAAATTTTGTCTGAGTGGTGAACTGCCGACAGGAGGCATTCAGCTTAATGAGAATCCTAACCATGAGAAACATGGAAAGTGGGTTACTTGTGCTACTGCTCCAACTGCTGTCTGTTGCTTGCGCCTATATCAGATTACTAATCAGCAGAAGTATTTGAATGACGGCATCCGTCTATACAAATTTATGAAGAATGATGCCGGTTGGGGTATTGGAGCTGGTTATCGTGGATATGAAAATGCGGTTGTGATGCAGGCTTCTATGCTTTTATACACCATAACAGGCGAACAGGAATATTTAGATGATGCTTACCGGCTGGCTTATGGCATGGAGTCTCATTACATCGATTGGAAAACTCACCGATTGAATGAAACCGGTCAATGGGGTGGTCATGACATGACAGACGCCTATGTTGAACTCTACAAGATAGATCAAAATCCGAAATGGCTCAATCTTGCAGCGGGTTATGCGGTTTATTTGCATGACAATTGTAAAGACGAACTTGGCTTTTATCCCGAATACTGGAACGATCTGACTACTTCACAAGATAGTAGAAGACAATTGTTATATCAGGCTTCGGCAGCATCTACTTTTCTGAAACTGGCTACGGTTTCTTTTGAAACAGCCCTAACTACTACTCCTGTTGGTCTTTTTCAGAACGTGGATTATAACCAAGGAAAACTCAATAATCAATGGAGTATAGGACTGGAGGTAGGAAACTACACACAAGAGGATCTATGGCGCTTGGGAATGACCGATAACAAAATGAATTTTAAAGCAGCGCTGTCGTCCATTGAGATTGCAGACGGTTATAAAGTAACCATATATAAAGAGGGTGATTTTACTGGTGATTCTCGGGTTATGTATAAATCGTCATCCGATTTACAAAGTTGGCGTAATGTGGTAAAGTCCATTGTTGTTTCCCGTATTGATGATACCGGCATGCAATCAGAAAATCTAAAGGCATCATTGAAAATATATCCATTGCAAACTTCCGATTTTATTTATTTGGAAAATCTTAGGAAAGAGACATCTGTTAAAGTTCTGAACCTGAGTGGCGTTTCTGTTTTTTGTGAAAATCTACCGGGCGAGCAGTATACATTGGATATGACTCCTTTTTCACGAGGAATGTATCTGATATCAGTAAAATCTCCAGATTATGACCATATAATAAAAGTATTAAAGTATTAGTAGAGTTAATCTTACATATTATGAATATTAAAAATTTAAAGTTATGAAAACAAAATTATCTTTTTTAATTGTAGCGATTAGTGTTTGCATGAGTGCATTGGCAGTAGAAGTTCCTGCTAAATTATTTGTGCGTGGTACAGCTTTGGCCGAATCTTCCGTAGCAATGGAGATGAAACGTATCAATGAAGATTTTCCAAAGTTCTATATGGGCGAGGGAAGCATCAGTAACACTTATGAATTGTTTACTGCATTGAAAACAGGTAGTTATGAATTTGCCACTTCGGCTGACGGTGGTGCTTTAATTCAGGCTGCCACAATCACAGTGGACGGTGGAGAGAGTTTGGTTCCATATCGTATTCGCGTTAATTTTGACGAAGCAACGCCGGTGGTATCCGTACTCAAAGTGGATGAAGTTATTTTGTGGGCGCCTTCTAAAAAGTATGTTATAACGAATTTGGAGTATGTAGGTAATTCAACGTTCTACAACGACTATGTTGAATATATCAAAGCAGATTGGGGAGACGAAAGATATCGCATCCGGGTTTATACGGAAGACGGAGAATATACGACTTATGGATATAAGTTGAGAGCTGTTTCGGCTCCTGATAATGATAGTAATGAAGATGAAAAATTACCGGGTTATTTTGATTTGTATACCACTACCAATATTGAGGGCTGGGACGAAACGATAGACGGAGAAAAATTCTATGGCAGCGAATATAAATTATCTGTAAAACGCAGAACAGCCAATCCGTTGCTTCCTTTCAGCGTGAAAGTTATTTTTAGCACTTCTAAAAATTATACACACGAGCTGAGAGATTATGATCCTACTTCTATTCGTGAAAACAAGATGCAGAATGTGAATATTTATCCTACTATAATTGACAACAGCACCACTGTGTCGGTTGCCGAAGGTGCATTTTCTGTCGAATTTGTTTCTATAACCGGTGTGTCGGTGCTGAAAGTCAATTCTTCCGGAAATGTATTGAATTTGGAAGGATTGGATATGGCAAGTGGAATGTATCTGGTAAAAATTGTTCAGGATAACAACGTTTTATCAGTGAAACGTGTGATTAAATTGTAAAAGTGAGTGGGGAGAAGTTGTGGAGATATACAGCTTTCTCCCCTTTTGTGTTTTACGAATTGTAAAACTGGTTTTTATATTTGTAACAATGTCTAATACTCTTCTTCCAAGATTTCAGGAAGAAGCACAATCATTATTTATTATGGAACGATTTTATAAAAAAAGTCTGATTTTTTCTCTTCTCCTTATCGGAATATTCCAGTTCGTATTTGCTCAGAACGGTACCTATTCAAAGCGGTATTACAAGCAACAGAAGGTTACGTTCAATAGGCCGAATGGAGCCTATACCAATCAATTGCTTTTAGAAGATTTTGGAAATGGCAAATATTACACGGATCGTGACCACGCGACAATCGTAGACAGTACTTATCAGATAAAGTTTAAAAAAGGATGCAAGGTTGGCGGCACGGGGGCGGCTGTGATTGTGAGTACCCCCAAGCTAAAGCAGTATACAATGGAATATCTTATTAAATATGATAACAATTTTGAATCGGGTTTGCACGGCAAGCAATTTGGTTTTAATTTAGGAGTAGGGTATTCGGGAGGGGCTTCTGATGCGGCTACGAAGAATGGTGACGGAGGAAGTGTACGTCTGCAGTTTGATGCACACGACGATTGTATTTCTAATCAGCTGTATGTTTATTATTCGGATATGACCACAGAATACGGTTGTAATCCCGGTGATCAGAAATATGATATGCAACGGGGAGTATGGAATAAGATAAAACTGACTGTCACTATGGAAACTTCTTATGAAGCTAAAGACGCCCGTATTGAAGTGTGGTGCAATGATGAAAAGAAAATAGATGTGACGGGGCTTTCTCTTGTTCGCAAAGATGAGCATCGTTTGATAACCGGTATTTGTTTTGAGTCGTTCCCCGGGGGCGGAGGTATCTATCCTACACATGATAATTATCTTTATATTGATGATATGACTTGGTATCCCGGTGAAGATAATGAAGCCTTTAAAAGTACTCCCAATGAATTGTATATGAGAGGGGATGCATTAGCCGAGTCTCTTTCTCCCTTGAAAATGCAGCGGATAGTGGAAGGTTTTCCTGAAAGTTATAATGGAAATTTAGTAACGAGCAATACTTTTGAATTGATTACATCGTTGAAAACCGGAAGTTATTCGTTCTCTGCTTCGGAAAATGGTGAAGATAAAATTCAATCGGAAGACATTACAGTAAATGAGACAGAAGGCGTTCCGGTTCCTTATCGGATCCGGGTAAATTTTGATGATGATATTCCATCGGTTACGATGGAGAAAATAACCGGAGCCGTATTATTTGCCCCTTCTAAGAAATACATAATAACCGATTTGAATTATACTGGAAACTCCACTTTCGAAGTGGAGAATCTCCAGTATAACGGTTCTACGTGGGGAGATCCGAGATATCGTATCCGACTTTATCTGGAAGATGGTTCTATGGCTACTTACGGATATATGAAAGGTAGTATTTCTGCTCCGAATGATGATAGTAATTCATCCGGTTATTTTGAACTGTTTCCAACAACCAATATCGATGATTGGTTTGAAACGATTGATGAAATTAAGTATACGGGAAATGAGTTTAAATTGTCTTCGAAAAGAAGAGGGGAGGGGTATGATTTGGCACCGTTTAATATGAAGGTAGTTTTCAATCCTCTTGGGAATTATTATCATGTCATAAGCGATTATGTAGATACTCCTCCTGTAGGCATTGCCGGAGAGCGGGGGAAGGATATTAGAGTTTATCCAACTTTTTTTGATAAATATATTATGATCCAAGGTGATGAGGATGGAATGTCGGTTGAATTATATAATGTATCCGGAAATAAATTGATACAAACCTATACCGGAACTTCCATTTGCCGATTAGAGAATCTGGATATTCCCAGAGGGGTTTATCTTTTGAGAGTCTCGACCCGGAATAATGAGACGGTGACAAGACGTGTAATCAAGTATTGATCTCTTTCTTCTTAATTAAATAAAGATTCGGGTATTGAAATAAGCCCTATTTAAAAATTGAATAAAATTGATAATTTATGCAGCTCTTCTTCTTAAATGGTGCTATCAGCTTTTCTCCTAAAAAGATAGGTTGGCTTCTGGTTTTTCTTTTAATGGTTCATCATACAGTATTGTGTCAGGATTCCAATCGACCGGTTCATATTTTTACGCTGGATACTCCCGATTATACTCATAGTCCATATACCGGAATGACGCGGAAACATTGGATAGATGCGGCGAAATACATGCTTGAGGGAGCTTTCGGCTATATTCATGACACAAATGATGCAATGAAATTTCCCAAACAGAAAGGCAAGAGTTATCCCAATAAGGAAGAACAAATTCCCACAGAGAAATTAGAAGGACTTTGCCGCACATTATATATTGCCGCTCCTTTATTAAAAGAAAATCCCGGCCTGGTTCTAAATAATATAAAGGTCGCAGATTATTACAGACAACAATTAGTGAATATTATCACTCCGGGGCATCCGAGCTATATATCTCCCCGGACAAAGAATGCCATCTCTCAGAATCTGGTGGAATTTGGAGCTTTATCCATATCCTTGTTTTCAATACCCGAAATCTTATGGAATCCCTTGTCGCAACAACAAAAAGATGCATTGGCTCATACCATGTTGAGCTATGCGGATGGTCCTACTGTACCGTCTAATTGGCGTTTCTTTAATTTGTTTGTATTTAGCTTCTTTAAAAGTGTGGGATACGAGGTAAATGAACCGCTTATGAAGAAGTTTCTGGATCTGTCTTTGGCCGATTATCGGGGTGAAGGATGGTATATAGACAATTCTTCTTACGATTATTATAGTATGTGGGCTTATCAGATGTATGGTCTTCTTTGGAGTGAATATTTCGGAAAAGAAAACTATCCGGAATATGCGAAACGCTTTATAGATAACTTTAAAGAGATGACCGGGACGTATCCGCTCATGTTTGGACGTAACGGGCAGATGATAATGTGGGGACGCAGTATTACTTATCGTTTTGCAGCCGTTTCTCCATTTTCTTTGGCGGGATATATGAATGATGATTCTGTAAATTATGGTCATTTACGTCGTATTGCTTCCGGCACTTTGTTGCAATTCCTTCAGAATCCGAATCTGTTGGCGGATGGAGTGCCTACCTTGGGGTTTTATGGTGCTTTTGAACCGGCAATTCAAGGATACAGTTGTCGTGGCAGTGTGTACTGGATGGGAAAAGCTTTTTTAAGCTTATTATTGCCGGAATCCAATCCTTTTTGGTCGGCTCAGGAAAATGAAGGCATTTGGGGTACGAAAGATCGGAAGAATCCGGTTAAAAACACATTCCAGAACGGTGCAAAGATTCTCATCACAGACTATTTGGAAAGCGGTATCAGCGAAATTCGTACCTCAACGGAGATGCCGGCCAATGCGCGTGAAGATTGGAGATATTCGGAAAATTATAACCGGTTGTCTTATAGCAGTGAATTTCCATGGATGGCAGATGGAGCGAATGGCGAAGTGGCAATGAATTATACTTTTAAGAAAGCGGATGAAGGATGGAAAGCATTGTCCGTGTATCGATTTAAGCGTTTCGAGCAAGAGGTATATTATCGGGAGGCTTGGTTGAGAAACGATACCGACATCGAATTTCAATTGGCTGATATATTATTGCCTGATGGTGTTTTGCGCGTTGATAAAGCTATGTCCGTGAATCCGGTTGAAGCCCATCTGGGGCATTATGCTCTCCCTCACCTGACAAATACGATAAAAGAAAAAACGATTAAGAAGCATGGGTATACGGCCTATGTGATAGAAAATGAAAAACATCAATTGGCAATGGTACCTTTATATGGATGGAAAGAGGTTGGTTTCGAACATACTTCCGGATTGCATCCCGAAAGTGACGAATGTACGGTGCTGAATGCAAAAGAAATTTTTACCGGTGAGAAGATATTTGTTACACTTCTATTATGGAATAAAGCAGGAATGAAAGTCGATAATAAACGACTTTTCCCGGTAAAGGATGTACTTGTTTCGCACGATAAGAAAAGTGTTACAGTTTTGTTGAATGACGGTACTCGGAAGGAAGTAGTATGGTAAAGGAATGAGCAATATAAAACGGATAAGGGAATGTTGAAAAGAGGTATATCAATGATAGTGGGAACTCTGTTGTCCATGTGTTATATAGTTGCTTCACCATTTTTGCCGACTAAGACAGAGATTATAGAAACGGGAAAACTGGTTAATGGTTATTGGATCAAAAATCATTCGCAAGGAGGGAATAATGATTGGGCAAGGTCTGTTTATTATGTAGGGAATACCTGTTTCTATAAATATTTCCCTAAAGCGATTTACTTGGAATATTCTACGGCATGGGCCGAAAGTCATCATTGGAAATTGAGAAGTTCTGGGCCAGATCATGCCGATGCCCAGGTTTGCGGACAGGTTTACTTGGATTTATATCAGTTGGATGGAGAAAACCGGACTAATAGAATTGCCGCTATCAAAGAAGGCATTGATAAAATGGTAACAAGACCCGATGTTGACGACTGGTGGTGGGTAGATGCTTTGTTTATGTCGATGCCTGTTTTTACTCATTTGGGCGTTTTATACAATGATGATAAGTACTTCGATAAGATGCATGATTTATACTCTGTTACGAAAAGGAATTTATATAACCCGGAGGATCATTTGTGGTATCGTGACAAAACGGTAAGCCATGTGACGCCGAATGGCAAAGCTTCTTATTGGTCGAGAGGGAATGGATGGGCATTCGGCGCTTTGGCTCGCGTGTTGGATATGTTGCCAGTGAACAGTGTGTACAGAACTGAATATCTGACGGTATTCAGAGATATGGCTGTCTCATTGAAAGAGTGCCAGCGGGAGGATGGCTTTTGGAATCCAAGCCTGATTGATCCGGAGGACTACGGAGGGCCGGAGGCAAGCGGCACGTCTTTGTTTCTTTTCGGATTATCCAGGGGAGTCAATCAGGGGATATTGGATAAGGACATTTATATGCCTGTCATTGCGAAAGCATGGAATGGATTAACGGCTTTGGCTGTGCAGCCCGATGGGTTACTTACTTATGTACAAGGTGCTGGTTTCAAGCCATCATCAAATCCTGCTACTTCTGCTTCCACGGCAGATTTTGGAGTAGGTGTTTTTTTAATGGCTTGTGCGGAGACGGCAAAACTTGCTTCCGGAAGTGTGCCTGCGGTTTCAAATTTTGATATAGTAGATCTAAGAGCGACTGATAAAAATAGGATTCTATTAAGATTTAATCAGGAAATAGAGGATGTGTCTGCTCTTTCAATTTCCAATTATGAGATAAATAATGCCGTTAAGGTAAAACGGATAGAAAAGGAAAATGCCAGATCGATTGTATTGGTTACCAGCGATCTGTTTCCTGCAGATTACCGATTGAAAGTGCATAATGTGAAGAGTAGAGCCGGTGAGTCTTTGGATGCCGGTGCATGGGCTTTTTTCGAATATATGGGGATTCATTCTGTTACAGCCAGTGATTATCAGAATGGGACTACAAATACACCGGATAAGGTGACGGATGGTGATATGTCCACTCGCTGGTCCTCGGAAGGGGTAGGCAGGTGGCTTTTGCTTGATTTGGGAGAAGAGAGAGTGCTTCATTCCGTTCGTCTTGCTTTTTATGAAGGGAATACACGGAAAAATTATTTTAAGATAAGTTTATCTCTTGATAATGTATGCTTTGAAGATGTATATCAAGGGGAATCAAGTGGCACGACAGACCAATTGGAGAGGTATGACTTTAACGATAAAAAGGCTCGTTACGTTAAGATAGAATTTAATGGGAATAGTAAAAGTAAGTGGAATAGTGTGTTAGAAGCCAGAGTCGGGACGTCAGAATCTGTTTTGGGGCTTTTACGTAATCAGAATTCTCTTTTTTGTATTATTACAAACTCATTGCAAGAAGGCCGGCTGGTAATCTTGACGGAGGAGGGTAATCACTTCCAGAGATTAGAATTATCAATTATAGATATGGGAGGAGCTTGTGTTCATCATCAGGCCTTTATAAATACTGATAATATAATAGTAATAAATGATTTATACCTTATGAAAGGGATGTATATTTGTTCGGTTGCCTTTGGTAAAAGAAGAATGTCTCAGTTACTGGTTATTGCATAAATCGGGGGAACAGGATGCTCTGTTTTTATGCATCGTGCAAAGCTCTCTTGGACACGGTGCTTAGTTATACTTAGCACGGTGCATACGGATTGTATGGATAGTGCTTGGCGATGGTAAGCACCATGCTTACCATCGCCAAGCACCGATTTGTTAAAACCTGAAATGCATCGTATCTTTTTTTTAATATAAAACATAGCTTTATAGTTATTTATTGTTACCTTTGAATATTGTTCAACCAAATGTGAATATTATGAGAAATATTACTATTCTATTATTGATTTTATCTTGTGTTTTTGCTGGCCATATACAGGCACAAACTGAATTCTCAAAAACAGGAACACAATGGAAAGTAAATCGTTTTTGCTATGGTATATGGAACGATACATATATTAATGATGATTATTTTTATGAATTAGGGACAGATACATTGCTTGGAGATAAGAATTGTAAGAAACTGTATTTGGACAAGGTACTCGTTGGAGCTTTTTTAGAAGAAGATCGTAAAGTGTGGTATTATCCATTTCAAGAATATGTAAATATTCCGGATAGAGTACTTTTATATGATTTCTCTAAAGAGGAGGGGGATAAGATTGAATCTTATAGGATTCCTTGGAATATAGGTGGTAATTTGTCGTATTGTGATTTTTTTGATGAACCTATAACATTGACTGTGGAGGATGTTTATTACGAATGTGGACGGAAAATAATGGTAGTTAGCGCTTTAGCTGATTATTATTGTAGAGAAGATGCATGGATTGAGGGTATTGGCAGTCCGTCAGGATTTTGGGGAGCTTATGAGGTAGCTGCAACCGATGGTGTTAATAGGAACACAAGTCTTGCACAGGTATTTGCCTCGGATAAATCTGTTCTTTATTATAAAGGGCAGGTTATTAATCCCGATTATCAATCAACTTTTCTTAGACCGGGCAAGACTTGGGAAATTCAAACTCCGTCGAATAGTATCGATAAGATAAGTATTGGAGAACCTCGGATGATAAACGGCTATCCGAGCTATCCGGTGTATAAAGGTACATATCATTACGATGGTGGTTATTTATATGATGTAAATGGGACTATTTACTGGCTTTTTGGTGGCTATTATGATGATTTACTGGATTGTGATCAATACTTTATTCATTTGATTTTTCCGAAGTTGATCGCATATATCTTTGTGTATCCCATAATGTCAATATGGTATACTATGTTCCTCCGACGTATGAACCTTATACGGTTACCCGGACAGATCGGATACAGTGCATGGGAAAATCGCTGAAACGCATTGTTTTGGAAGGAAAGATTAAGCATGTATGGTTGGAAGATGTCGGTTCATTGAACTTACTGTTGTATTTGGAAGGTTCTAGTTATCACTGGGATGCTTCAGAATATAAGCTATTGCGTTGCTATGTTGGCGATGAGGTCATTTATGATAGCACCGATTTTCCCGATGGAATAGAAGGCATAGGTGCTTCTGTACCGACTTATTCAATTGCTGATGGTAAATTGATGGTGCATAATGCTTCCGGATATCGTCTTTCCTTTTATAATTTATCCGGAGTCGAAGTATATAGCCAAATCCTTTCGGAAACAACAGAAACAGTTCCCCTTTCTGCTTTTTCTACTACGATATTGATTGGTAAATTGCAGAAAGGGGATGCAGTGATCTCTTTTAAAATAGGAGAGATTAGAAAATAAGAGCGCTTTTTCATCTTTTGCATAAAGCACGGAAGTCGCAGTATTCGCAGGCTTTCGTGTTTTCTGTTTGTGTAAAGGGTGTTTCCGCTCCGAATATTTCTTCCAGTAACCTCTGTAACCGCTCCCGGAACTCATCTTCAAAGAAGGCGAAGTTATTTACGGGTATTTTGGGTTTACGGGGTTCGCCTATCTCAATGACCGGAGAGTAACTTTCATTGGCTGCCCGATGAATGTAGAGTAGGGCAGGAGCTACTTTCAGTGACTGCTTTCTGCTCATGATGGCAGCGTACAGGAATGTCTGGAAAATATAATTAGGCCTCCCTTCGGCGGGGATGAATAACTGTTCGATATTGGCCGGTGTCTTGGGACTTCCTCCGGTTTTGTAGTCCACAATCCGGAGAGTGTCTTCTTTACAATCCATACGGTCTATCGTTCCGCCTATTTTGATTTTGATGGTTCCTTCCGGTGTGTTTACTTCCAACGGTTCTTCTACGGGTTCTTCCATTCCTGCCATGGAGAAAGGTGCATAGGCCAGATCATTGCGCAATAACTGGCGAAGGTAGGAACTGATTACCTTTGAATTGATCAACTGTACTCCGTTGTATTCGGGGCGTTCGTCAAGGGGGACGTGGAAGAATTCTTCTTTAAATGCACGGTCTACATATCCTTGAATGCGGACATCATCCCGTAGCAGGCGTTCTAAATCCTCTTTCCGTATTTCTTTTCCGTTAGCACTTAATTCGCCGTATGCCAATTCTGCCGAGCGATGGAAAATGGTACCGAACAGTGCGGAATCGATCTCTGCACTTACTTCATCCGGTGCTTTCAATCCGGCCACGTGACGGTAATAGAATCGCAGGCTGCAATCCAGATAGGCATTCAGGGCCGATGGAGAGAGCGGGAGCGCCTTCGGATTCTGATTGAAATTATACCTGTTCAGCATGCGGCTTCGTATTGCAGGCGTTTTCTCGATCGTTATCTCCCGGCTTTTTTGAGGAGACTGACCGGCTTCAAGGAATTCGTAACTGGTTTCGTGTGGCCATTCTACAAGGAACTGTAACATAAAGCGTGACCATTCTCCCCGATTCAGGCCATCGGAAGCACTATTGTATATTAACGTGATATTTTCCGCCCGTTGAATCAGACGGTAGAAATAGTAGGCATATACGGCATTCTTATGCTCGATGGTGGTCATCCCGAAGGCTTTGCGGAGATTGTAGGGGATAAAAGAGGACTCGCCTCCGCCTTTGGGCAGTTGGCCTTCGTTGAGTGATAGCATGATAAGGTTACGGAAATCGAGGTTACGGGTTTCGAGCACCCCCATTACCTGCATACCGATGGCCGGCTCGCCGTGAAAAGGAATGTTGGCGGCGGCAAGTATGCGGTTGAGCAGACGTTTCAATGTGTCTATCCGTACTTGAAGTTCATCATTTTCGATCAGATTGAGCAGCCGGTTCACCATCGTGAAGCTCTTAAACAGGGATTCCCGGTAGAGCTGGTTGAAGATGTCTTCCTGTCCCGATTCCTGCCGGTATAGGATAGAGACCTCCTTCAATAGTTCTGTGATGTACAGGCACAGTTCACGAATGCCGCTACGCGGTGTAAAAAGCAAGGAGAGGAAATCATCCTGTTTCAGTTCCGTGGGTAAGGGATAAAAACGGTTGGTACGGGTCAGTTCTCTCTCCAAAGGTTCTGCTTTGGAGGAAAGCTGACGGGTATAGGGATGCTTTAATATGGCCTGCACTTCTTCATAGCTGTAACGCCCGGTTTCCATCCGGTAACCGGTGGTTTGTAGCTCGACGGCTGCATTGATAAAGCTATATACCGGAGTTTGCGCCAAAGGAAATCCCATGGTAATGTTGACATTCTTCACCTCTGCCGGGATAGAGTGGAGGACAGGAAGTAGCAGTGATTCATTGCAAAGCACCACTGCATTTTCTTTTTCCGAATCGGGGGTAGAGTGTTCCCGTGCCAGTCCTCTCACCCATTCGGGTAGGTAACGGGCTTGTGCATTTTCCGTAGGGGAGGAGATGAAGCGTACTTTCTTGGGGTGGCGCAGGCAATCGAAGACTTCTTCCGGAAGTTCATTGGGGAATAACTTCATGTTACGGAGGATAAATTCACCGGCTTCGTGTTTCTGTTGGGGCAATCGGGTATAGAAAATGTCATAATCCCAGTAGAAAAGCGCCTTGCCGGCATCTTTCAGAATGGAGAAGAAGCGGGTTTCCACCGTGTTGAGCACATTGAAGCCGACAAATACATATTTGTCATAGCGGAGCGTGTCTGTGTCGAGTGCTTCGATAACGTTGCGGTAAAGCATCCCTTCATAGGCTATGCCTAATGTTGTAAGCCGTGAACGGTAATTGCGGTAAATATCACCTAATTTATCCCAAAGAGAAATAAATTTCTCCTTTAGCTCCGTATGCTTCTCTATGGAGAAGTTTTGAAAGAACTGTCGGATGGCGCTTTCTTGTTCTTCATCGAGAAAGTCGAAATCATCCATGATGTTTTTTAAATCTTGCAGGTTGGTAAAAAGCTTGTCGGCATCTACCAGATTCTTGTCTACATCATCAAAGTCGCTGATGAGCAATTCCCCCCAGAAATAAAAGTCGTCCAGTGATTCTTCACTTTTAGTCTCTTCGCGAAAGACCTTATACAACTCACAAACTAACCGGATGGGATCACCTAATTTCTGTATGGATAATTGTTGAAACAATTCGCTGATACTGATATATGCGGGCGACCAGATAGGGCGATCGGATTGCGCAGCCAAGTGTTCATTGAAAAACAGACTGGCACGTTTATTCGGAAAAACGATGGCTACCCGTGAGAGATCGTTGCCGATTTTACTGTGGAGGTCTTGAGCGACCAGTTCGAGAAAGGTAGGCCTCTCCCCCGACCCCTCTCCGTGGGAGAGGGGGGAGTGTGTCTGATTATTGGAGTAGGGCATGTTAGGGTTATATATAAAGAGGTTTATTATGATGTTTAATTATAAGAGTCATACATTCAAAGAAATATTAAGAGTCTATGTCTCTTCGTTATTGGAAGCAATAAGAATATTCTTGATCTGTTTAATCACTGTTTCCGGATTATCGATCACTTCTTCATTTTTAAAACGTATCACCTTGTATCCTAAAAGCGACAGTCTTTCCGTACGTTCCCGGTCTTTCAGAATTTGTTCAGCAGTCAAATGGTAGTCGCCATCCAATTCAATAATCAGTTTAGATTCAAGACAAGCGAAATCTGCTATATAATTATCAATGACTTGCTGCCGTCTGAACTTATATCCTAACTGTTCTCGTCGAAGATATTCCCATAGAACCCGTTCGGCATCTGTCGGATTTAATTTGTTTTTCTTCTGCAACTCTTTCAAGCAATTATAAGAGTTCAAGCATGCAGTCTTGTATGTAGGCTCCAGCTTCACCTCCACCACTTTCCCCTTTTCCCATCCGGAGTCAGTATCTTCTTCCCCCTCTCCTGCGGAGAGGGGCCGGGGGAGAGGCCCATACCACAAATACCCCCTGATATTACTGTATCCCATCTTCGTCAGTAATTGCATGTATCCCTGCACCTGCTTGTTGTACTTCTTGTTCGGTTTACCGAATTTGAAGTCCACCACCACTACTTGCCCGTCCTGCATCATTACCCTGTCCGGTCGGCGGGTTTGCAACACCCCGTCTTCCTTATATATAATGGCACATTCATTGAACAATTGCCAGCGTCCCGAATACCAATCCTGTATTTCGGGCATGGAGAAAGCCTTATGAGTCACTTTCCGTATCTCTTCTTCCACTTTGCGGCTACCGATAACGCCTTCGAAGATCAACCTTTCTATGGCCGTATCAATGTCTTTTTCCGTTTCAATAGCCGAGAACAGGGTATGTAGCAAGCGTCCACGGTTGATAAAACGGTCTTCCGACTCTTCTTCATCTATTCCTTTGATAAAGTCTGCCGAGCGGTTGGACTGCCGGAATTCAATTTCGTGCCGCATAGATTCCATGCTTACCGGGAGTTTGTCCGGCTTCCGCGTCAACTTGTTGGTCGAAACTTTTTCTTCTTTCTTCGAAGAGGGGCAGAGTTCCCCTTGTTCATAGGGCTCGTCTTCGTTCCAATCAATTCCGTTCTTACGGGCTACTTCGGGCAATGCTGCCGTCAGCAGTTCGGACATTGTTCCCTTTTGTCCTTTCCGGCTCCATACAATCAGATTCTTTCCGGCACGGGTAAAAGCCACGTAGAGCAGATTCAGATTATCTACCCATAACTGCAAGCGTTCCTGCTGATAGTCTTTTCGATAGACGGAAGCACCCATTTGTGCGGAGTAGTTCACCGGCACAATATCCAGTTCATTGAAAGGGGCTTCTTCCGGAATACACCACACGAGCTGGTTATTGGTCTCATTCTCCAGCTTCCAGTCGCAGAAAGGCAGGAGTACCGTATGAAATTCCAATCCTTTTGATTTATGGATGGAGAAGATGCGGATACCTTCCATCTCTCCACTGGGGATGGTTTTGCCGCATAGCGTCTCTTCCCAAAAGCGGATAAAGCCGTCCAGTTCGGATGAGTTGCTTTGCAGATAATCCGTCACTGCATCGAAGAATGCGAAAAGATAGGCATCCTGATCGCTGATACGGTTCATTTCGAAAAGGCTGAAAAGCTCTTCCAGTAACTCATAAAGCGGCATTAACCTTAATATCCCTATCTTTTTAATGAATGCTTCGGGCAACAGCGTCTCTGCCGGAGCGGTTAGCAGGTTGTCCAAGCTGCCTGCGTATCCTTTTATCTGCAACTGATAATTGGTAATAAGCGAAGCCCGGGCAATCCGGTTCTCCGGATCGGAGAGATAACGCAGGGCATCTATCATCATACAGATAGCCAATGAGGCATCCAGGCGGAAGGCTTCATCGGATACGATTTTGTATTGCAGTGTTTTGTCAAAGTAATCGGCAATGCGGGGAATGCTTTTGTTTTTGCGCACGAGAATGGCAATGTCATTGAGCTTTACTCCGGAGTTCTGTAAACGTTCCACCTCTTCGCCCAAGCCGATAAGCGTCTGTTCGGTGTAATCATGCTCTTCATCCGGTTCGAGAAAGGATACTTTGACATACCCTTTTCTCTCCTCTTTGGGAGATTCCTGCGCCACATCGGAATAGGCTTTTTGCAGTGCTTCGCAATCCGTCTTTAATTCCTCTTTATAGACTGCATTCAGATAGTTTACCGCCGATGTGAATATTTCGTTGTTAAACCGGATAACATCGGTTTCGCTTCTACGGTTTGTTTTCAGGGTTTCTACCCGTATCGGGAAGTGTTCTATGCGGTCGTTCAGCCCGTTGAGTATTCCCCAATCGCCGTTTCTCCAACGATAGATGGATTGCTTTACATCTCCCACAATCAAGCTGTCTGCTCCTTGTGAAAGCCCTTCCAATAGCAGTAACCGGAAGTTTCCCCATTGCATGCGGCTTGTGTCCTGAAACTCATCTATCATTACATTCCGGATGTTTGTCCCGATTTTCTCGAATACGAAAGAAGAGTCGCCATCCTTTACCAGTTGATGGAGCAAGGCATTGGTGTCCGATAATAAAAAGCGGTTGTTCTCCCGATTGAGCCGGCGTACCTCTTCGTCTATGTTTGCCAGCAGTTGCACCTTGTTCAGGTGTTGCATGGAAAGCCGGCAACTGTTTACTATCTTATTATTCTTCGAACGGAACTTCTCTGCTTCATTCAATAAAGGCATGAGGCTTCCGGAAGCTAATTGAAGAATGTCCTGATAGCGTGGCGAGCTTTTAGCCGCCCAGTTTTTCTCATCCGTCAGGCACTTTTCTACTGTTGCATTGCGTATGTCATCGCCCAATATGCCATTATTGAGTTTACGGAAATAACTTCCTATGCCGCGCGAACCATTCTTCAAATCGTCTGCATTGAGGGCATGCCCGTCCAGTTCTCCTTCAAACTGATCGTAGAATCCCTTCATCTGTTCGAGTGCTTCCGTTTCCATCTCTTTCAGTTCACGACGGTAGTTTTTGATGAGTCCCGGATTCTCAATCAGTTTTTGCTGGAGTCCTTCTCCTTTCTCTATATATCCCTCATCGAAGATATTCCGCCCGAAACTTTTCACCTCGTCCGATACGTTCCAACGTTTGTCGTCTGCAATGCGTTCGTTGATATAATCCAGCAACCATGCCAATACGGGGGAAGTAGGGCCTAACTTTTCGATCATGCTATCTACGGCATCGCTCAATACTTCCTGGTTGTTCAATTCGATATTCAGGTTGGGGCTTAGTTCGAGTTCACGGGCGAGGTTTCGCATCACCGACTGAAAGAAAGAGTCGATTGTCTCTACCCGGAAGCGACTGTAATCATGCAGCATATTGGTCAGTGCTACTTTAGCTGCTTCCCGTACTTCCTCCACCGGTTTTCCTGTTTCTGCGATAATCCGTTTCAGATAGGCATCCGAGTCCTTGTCCCCTTTCCAGATACCGTAAAGCTGGCTGAGAATACGCTCTTTCATCTCTGCTGTCGCTTTATTGGTAAAGGTCACGGCCAGTATTTGCCGGTAAGCACGAGGGTTGAGAATGAGTAGTTTGATGTATTCCACGGCTAAGGTAAAAGTCTTACCGGAACCGGCGGAAGCTTTATATACTAAGAGTTCCATACGATGTTTATTTGAGACAAAGATAGCTTAAATCTTTATACTTTGCTGCCATGTGGATGTAAAAATAGTGCCAATATATGTAATGCTGCTTTATAATATACGTGATATTACTTTATAATATATGTAGCGGAGTATTATATGTATCGCAAAGTATGCTTGGGTCTGTTTTTATACTTTGTTTTCCGGAAAGTATGTTAAACAGTGAACAGAAAACGTGCGTCTTTGAATAAAAATGCAAGCAAAATTCGGTTTAATTAAGAAAAAACGTCAAAAGTTGTCGCGTTTAATTATTCATATTGATAGTTTTATTATCTTTGTAGCCCCCTTTTATTCTTTGAGTAGAATAAAGAGTAACAGTGATAATTGATAGATTAACTTGATGAAACTGAAAACAAGCCTGCTAATTACGGTGGCCACAGGTACTTTCTTGTGTGCTTCTTCCGTTGTATCGTATGCCGGAACTTCTACCCCTGACACTATGGGATTGTTCCGCAAGAAGAAAAAAACAGAATCCAACGACAGTATTAAATCTAAAAATGAGTATGAAAAGCTGACCGGAGACGGTAGTATTGTTCGGCGTGGTATGTTTAATGTATACCAAAAGAAGAACGATTATTACTTTGAAGTACCATCGAATTTATTGGGAAGGGATCTGTTGGTTGTGAACAAATTGCAGCGTGTTCCCGTAGAACTGAACGAAGCGGGAGTCAATCGCGGAGTGAATTATGAAAATCAGATGGTGCGCTTTGAACTCGATAAGGCAACCAATAAATTGCTGATTCGTCAAAGTCGCGTATTGCCGCTTTCGCCTGCCGAAGATGCTATCAGTGAGTCGGTGCGTAACAACTATATCTCTCCGTTGATAGCCGGTTTTAAAGTAGAAGCGTATAATAACGACTCTACCGCGATGGTGATTAAAGTGAATGATATTTACGACGGGACGGAGACGAGTATCAATAATGTATTTACCAATATCAATCTCGGCACGTCTGCCATAAAGAACCTGTCTCGTATTCTTTCCATCAAATCGTTTGAAAATAACGTGGTGGCTACTTCCGAACTGACGACAAAAGTGACCGAAGGAACTACTTCCGTATATGTTACGGTAGAGGTGAGCTCTTCGCTGATGTTGCTTCCGGAAAAGCCGATGACAGGCCGTTTGGATAATGCCCGTGTCGGATATTTCACTAATCCGCTGTTAAGTTATAGCGATGGCCAGCAGAAGGTAGAAGAGAAGCAATTCATTACCCGTTGGCGTCTGGAACCGAAACCGGAAGACCGCGAACGTTATTTGCGTGGAGAGTTGGTAGAACCGGCCAAGCCGATCGTGTTCTATATCGAAAATTCTACTCCATATCGTTGGCGTAAATACATCAAGCAAGGTATAGAAGACTGGCAGGTTGCTTTCGAACGTGCCGGTTTTAAGAATGCTATTATTGCCAAGGAAGTGACGGACAGCATGATAATAGATATGGATGATGTGAATTATTCCGTACTTACTTATGCTGCTTCTACCAAAGCCAACGCCATGGGGCCTTCTATTCTAGATCCCCGTTCGGGCGAGATTCTTGAAGCCGATATCATGTGGTGGCACAATGTACTCGGTATGTTGCAAGAATGGATTACCGTGCAGACAGGCGTTATCCGTCCCGAAGCCCGTGGAGTAAAGATCTCTGATGAGTTGATGGGAGACGCCATGCGTTTTGTAGCATGCCATGAGGTAGGTCACTCTTTGGGATTACGCCACAACATGATGGGGTCATGGGCATTCCCTACGGATTCATTGCGTTCCAAGACATTCACCGACCGTATGAATTCTACTTCTTCCTCTATCATGGATTATGCCCGTTTCAACTATGTGGCTCAGCCGGGTGACGGAGTAACCGCACTTTCACCGCATATCGGTCCTTATGATCTGTTTGCCATTGAATATGGATACCGTTGGTATGGTAAGGAGACACCGGAAGCGGAAAAGGATTTGCTTTATGATTTCCTGAGCCGTCATACGGACCGTCTTTATAAATATAGTGAAGCACAGGATGTGCGCGATGCCGTAGACCCGCGTGCACAGAATGAGGATCTGGGAGATGATGCCATACGTTCCTCTCAATTGGGTATTGCAAATCTGAAGCGTGTGGTTCCTGAAATAATAAAGTGGACTACGACCGGTGAGAAGGGGCAGACGTATAAAGAGGCTTCCCGTCTGTATTACGCTGTTATCAATCAGTGGAACAACTATCTTTATCATGTAATGGCCAATATCGGTGGCATTTATCTTGAGAATACGATTGTTGGTGACGGACAGAAAACGTATACGTTCGTAGAAAAAGAGAAGCAACAGGCCGCATTGAAATTCCTGCTGGATGAAGTGTTGACTTATCCGAAATGGCTGTTCGATGCTGAGGTGGGAGAGTATACTTATCTGCTTCGCAATACTCCGATGGGAGTCGTTGAAAATGCGCCTACACAAGTTCTGAAAAATGCGCAATCTTATATCCTTTGGGATTTGCTGTCGAATACGCGTCTGATGCGCATGCTCGAAAACGAATCGGTAAATGGAAAGAAAGCTTTCACGGCCGTAGAACTGATGGACGGTTTACACCGTACTATTTTTGCTACGACCGAGCGTGGGGCGATTCCCGATGTAATGACACGTGCCTTGCAGAAGAATTTCTTGGATGCTTTGATTACGGCTGCCGCCGAGAATGAAAGTGTGAAATTCAGTAAGAAGTTGATGAACGACCATTTCCTGCTGGATCATCAGCAGGCTGTTTGCAGTTGCGATGAATACGCCCATCGTTCATTGGATGCCGACCGCATGGGAGCACGTCGTGAGGTGAATTTCTATGGCTCGCAGATAAACCGCGTATCGGATGCGATTTCTGTGAAGCGTGGCGAGTTGCTTCGTATCAAAGACTTGCTTCAAAGCCGTTTGGGAACATCGGATATAGCTACGAAGTATCATTATAAAGACATGATCCTGCGCATCAATACTGCGTTGGGAATCTAAATTGGAAATTAGAATATAGGAGTTGGAAGTTAGAATCCATTCGGGGCGGGAGCAGAACCATGCTGATATGCTGCATAGATTCTAACTACTAACTACTGACTACTAACTACTTATATTGTATTAATGAAAAGAACAATCAGTTATTTACTATTTTCTCTTTGCTGTGTCATCGCCTTTGGAACAAGTGCGGCAGAAAGAAAAATTACAGGTGTAGTTATCGCCGGTGATTACAAAGAGCCCTTAATCGGTGCCTCTGTGTTTGTGTCATCCGAAAACTTAAAGAAAGCGGGCAGCAGCCAGACTTCCTTGGGGGTGATAACGGACATGGATGGAAAGTTTACTATTAATGTGCCGGAAGGTGTGACCAGCCTTCAGTGCAGTTATGTGGGATATGAATCGCAAACAATACATCTGGCAGCCGGAAAAAACAGTTATGAGGTTGTACTGCAACCGTCGGCACATATGCTTGATGCGGTTGTTGTAACGGGATACCAGACTATCGAACGTCGTAAACTGACGGCGGCAGTTACCAAGCTTGATATTACCGATGACAAGATCGGTTCGGTCATGAGTATCGACCAGGCACTTTCCGGACAGGTAGCGGGGTTGTCCTCTATCGCTTCTTCGGGTGCTCCCGGTGCCGCTCCTAAGATTCGTATTCGTGGTACTGCTTCTTTGAACGGTACACAAGATCCTCTTTGGGTGCTCGATGGGGTGCCGATGACAGGAACGGAGATTCCGACTATGGAAGACTTGAAAGATATCGACAACATCTATCAGTCGGCTATTGCCGGTTTGAATCCTGCCGATATCGAAAGTATCACTGTTTTGAAAGATGCTGCTGCTACGGCTATTTATGGAGCACGTGCGGCAAATGGTGTCATCGTGATTACCACTAAAAACGGTAGGGCAGGGAAACCACAGATTACTTTCTCTACCAAGTTGTCTTATTCTCCTAAGTTTGATATCGATCGTTTGAATTTGCTGACTTCGGATGAAAAGGTGAACTTGGAACTTGATTTGTTGCAAAGTGACTATACGTATCGTGAAAATAAAGGAGAAGTAGCCCGTATCATTTCCCGTTATGGATTGACAAATGCCTATAAGAACGGGGGATGGAGTGCACTGTCAACGCAAGCCCAGAATGAGATTACCAATTTGCGTTCGATAAATACGGATTGGAATGATATTCTATTCCGTGGTACTTTCAATCAGGAATATAATGTCAGTCTTTCCGGTGGTTCTGAAAAGGCTACTTATTATACTTCTTTGGGATATTATGATGAGAAAGGTAATGTGAAAGGTGTGGAAGCCGATCGTCTGAATATGGTTTTAAAGACTTCTTATAAAGTCAATAAGATGTTGAAAGTCGGTGCGTCCTTATTTGCTAATCGCAGAACTAACAAATCCAATCTTACAGACTCGGATGGTTTCTCCAATCCGGTGTATTATTCACGTAGGGCAAATCCTTATCAAACGCCTTTTGATGAAGATGGCAATTACGTTTATGACATCGATATTCAAGGAAAAGGGGATTCGGATTTGAAGTTCAATGTATTCGAAGAACGGAATAATACTTCGTATGAACAGACCACTAATGCCTTATCGGCTATTTTCGATGTAGAACTTCGGTTTAATGATAAGTTTAAAGCTACATCACAAGTTGGTCTGCAATTGGATGCCGTATCTAAGGAATCGATTGCCGATCACGATACTTATGCAATGCGTAAGGATAAAGAACGTACAACGATGTCTTCTCTCAACAACCAGTCTTTCTTGCCGGACGGGGGGAAGCACACGGAAACGGCAAGCAGCAATTCTCAGGTGAACTGGAAGAGTCAGGCCGAATATCGTGATTCTTATAATGACATTCATGAATTTGAAATGATGGTCGGAACGGAAATCAGGAAAACCTGGTATAGTTCTTTGACGAGTACAGGTTATGGCTATGACCGTAAGACTTTGACCACTAAACCTGTGATATTTCCGAATGAATCTTGGGCACGTTCGTATCCGTTGCACACTAAGACCTATCAGGAAAATGCGTATGCTTCTTTCTTTTCAACGGCTTCTTACTCCTTACTTCAACGCTATACAGTAGGAGGAAGTGTTCGTTTTGATGGTTCTGACATATTCGGGGTTTCTAAGAAATATCGCTTTCTGCCGTTGTATTCGTTCAGTGGACTTTGGAGAATCAACAATGAACCGTTTATGAAAGACTTTAAGAAGATCGATAATCTGGTTATTAGAGCTTCTTATGGTGTGCAGGGAAATATTGATAAGAGTACTTCGTCATATGTAATGGGAAATTATAATAATGTCAGCATATTACCGGATGTGACAGAAGAGATGATCGTATTGGGAACTCCGCCCAACAAACGTTTACGTTGGGAAAAGACAAAAACAATGAACTTCGGGACGGACATCGCTCTATTCAACAATGCACTGAATATTACGGTAGATTATTATCGTCGTAAAGGTACAGATTTGATTGCTTTGCAAATGTTGCCGCTTGAAACCGGCTTTATGTCGACTTATGTCAACTGGGCAAGTATGCGTAATGACGGTTTTGAAGTGGCATTAACCACCCGTAATATAAATCGCAACGGTTTTACCTGGTTTACGAATTTCAATTTGGGATATAATCAGAATAAAGTTTTGCGTGAAACAGTACCATCCAATCAGACGACACCCGGACGTGAAGGTTATCCGGTAGGGGCGCTCTTTGCTTATAAATCGGCAGGATTGGACGATGAAGGATATCCTTTGTTTTATAATAAGGAGGGTGAAAAAGTAACTGCGGTAGAACTGTTGAAGTTGAATAGTGCAGGAGCCAGCACCTTGTCTGCCGAAGAACAACGTAATTTGTATTCATATATCGGTTCGAGTGATCCTCTGTTCTCGGGAGGTTTTGTGAATACGTTCAATATCAAAAGGTTTGAAGTGGTTGTCAACTTTATATTTAACTTGAAAATGTATTCAAGAGTAGCTCCGTCCTATACGCTGACGAGCTTTGACCGGGGAATGAATACAAATCGGGATATATTGAACAGATGGACACCTACAAATACCAATACGGATTTTCCGGCATTATTGTCTGATACAAAGCGTACGGCGGAATATTCACATTATGATATATTCTCCACTTATCAGATGATGGATACGTGGGTGAAGCGTTCGGATCATGTGAGGTTACAAAATATCCGGGTTGGTTATAAGCTTCCCGAAACACTTATGCATACATTGGGTATCCGTTCGGCTACCGTTGCTCTCGAAGGTCGCAACCTGTTTGTTTTCGGTGCTAATTATAAGAATTTCTTGGATCCCGAAACCATGAGTAATCAGTTTGCACAACCTATACCTAAGTCGTTTACTTTCAGTCTTAACATGAATTTTTAACAGATTATGAAGATACTAAAGAATATAAAACTACTGTGTGCCTTGCTTTGTATAGCGGCTTTATACAGTTGTGACAAATATCTGGATATACAACCGGTAGGAAAGGTGATTCCCCGTACCGCTGCAGAATTCAGGGCATTATTGACTCAGGCATATAGTTATGTACCAAGTGACAGAGGATTAGCTACCTTTCGTTCGGACGAGATGACAATGGATGGAACTCTTGCTGCCGAAGATTTGAATTCTTACAAGGATATATGGATATGGAATGATGTGAGTCCGTCGGAAAATACGACGGCATTCAGTTGGCGTTCGTTCTATCATACATCGTTTATCGCCAATTATGTCATTGAATCAAAAGAGATGATTGAGGAAGGGACTGTTGACGAGGTGAACCAGATGGTTGGCGAGTCTTATATGCTTCGCGCCTATATGCACTTTTTGTTAGTCAATTTGTTTGGTGAAGCTTACACGAATTGTGATCCTGCTACTACAAAAGCTATTCCGTTGAAATTGAATAGTGATACGGAGGTTACCTTGTCCCGTAATACGGTTGCCGAGGTGTATAATTCTATTTTATCAGATCTTGCAGAGGCAGAAAAATATCTGAATGTAGATCAATGGGATTTGGGATATAACTATCGTTTCAATACCTTAAGTGTCAATGCATTTCGCTCTCGTGTGTACTTGTATATGGGTGAATGGGCAAAGTCTCTCGAAGCATCACAGGCAGTTTTGCAGGTGAATGACCAATTGGTGGATATGTCTTCTTCTACCGTATTGCCGAATGAATATAATTCTCCGGAGAATATTCTGGCATTGGAACAGGTGATGACTGCTCAATACGTACGTGCTGCGAAAGTGAATACTACTTTATGGAAAATGTATACTTCGAGCGATTTGCGCAGATCGAAATATTTTAATCAAGTAACCGTTTCCAATATTTTGGTTGCTAAAGGCGGAAGCAATCAGTATTCCTGTTCTTTCAGAGTTGGAGAAATTTATCTGAATGCTGCCGAAGCTGCATTAATGACGGGAGAGTCTGCTATACCTGCGGCACGGACTTATCTGTTGACGTTAATCAAACAACGTTATAAAGCTGCTGCTTATACAGAGAAGGAGACGGCAATTAATGCAATGGGGCGTGATGAATTATTGCAGGAAATATACGACGAGCGTACTCGTGAATTAGCTTTTGAAGGACATCGTTGGTTTGATTTACGACGGACAACCCGTCCTCGTCTGGAAAAAACGTACAGTGGGACAACCTATGTTCTGGAAGAAAACGATTCCCGCTACACAATTCGTATTCCCAGTGAAGCAATAGAAGCGAATCCGGGGCTGGCAAACTAAAAGAAAACATTTTTGTTGTGATTGAGACGACTTGGTTCTCAATCATAACAAAGATGGCTCTATGTATTTATCTATATGTTTAATTATTAAAAGATTGTTTTATGAAAAAAGTATTACTGCTTGCTTTTTGTGCTGCGGCTATGCTGACAGTACAAGCTCAGCCGACTGTAACTAACAGTTGGACGAAATCTCAGACAGATATTCTCTCTGTTGCAAATGTAAATAATAGTAATCCTGTGGCTGTTTCTGCACAGGGAGATATGTATGCAACCGGTCTTTTTACCGAGAGTTTTACTTTTGGCGGTAAAGAGATAGAAGCAGTTGCTACCAGTTCATATTTATTAAAATATGGTACTGATGGTGCTGAAAAATGGGGAGTTGCTCTTACAGGTGCTGCAACAATAAAGACGATAACCACTGACGGTGCCGGGAATGTATATATTGCCGGAAACTTTGCAGATGAATTGACATTCGGCAGTACGGATGGTAATACCCAAGTGAAAGAGGGCATTAAAATGGATGGTACTCCTATTGCTGATCAAGCTGCCGGTTTTGTAGCCAAGTATGATGTTAATGGTGTATTAAAGGCTGTACAGAGTTTTGTGTCTAAACCTTTGCCGGAATTGGAGGCTACTGGTGGGTATTTCCCAGAGGCAGGCGATTATCGTTTTGATATAAATAATATTGCGTATAGTAATGGAAAATTGTATGCTTCGGCTTCTTATAAAGGACTGACAGAGAATAATGGTTTCTCTTTTAAAGGTGGTTATTTTGATCTTGACGGAGGGGGATTTTGGTATGGTGATTTAGTTTCCGGTGCTGTCTTTTCTTTGAATGATCAGTTAGAGGTTGACGGAATTTTAGCTAATATGGGTGTAACAGGTGGAAAAAGTACAGATCTATCTTCTGTACAATCTGTTTCGTTCGCAGTTGCTGAGGGAAAATTATATTCCGGTTTTGTAGCTTCAGGTAAGCAAACATTGACTATTGGTTCTAAGGAACAAGCATTCGATCTATCTCAAGAAAATGGTGTAACTGAATATGGACATATTTTGTCTATTATTGATTTAGCTGATGGTAGTTCTTCATTGACTAAAAAATACTCCACGACTCATGATGCCTCTGGTAACTATTGTTTTATTAAATCAATGCTTGTAAAAGGTGATGTTTTGTTGCTTGGTGGTACGTTTAATGCTAAATTGGCTTTTGACCAAAATATAGATGCTGTTTCTACTAATGATTTATATGTTGCTGTTTTAAACAAAAATACTTTGGATGTGAACAATGCCGTAGCTTCAAAAGTCAATGAAGGTGATGCGAATTCAAAGAAAGAAGAATTTGGTGGAATGACAGTTTGTGGTGATTATGTTTATATGATAGGACATACTGCTGTTATTGCTTCTCATGCAGTTGAAACTCCTCTTACTTTCTGGATCGATACTACTAACGGAACAATGACTCAAGCTAACCCTGCAAATCTTGCTACAGGTGTAGCAGCTTCTGGTACAAAACTGGCTATTGCTCAAACTCAGGTTGCTGATCAAAAGCTTGAGAATATCTTCTCATTAAATGAAGTTAGCAATGCTACAGGTATTTCTTCTACTGAGCAGGGAGCTGGCGTGTCTGTTTATCCTAATCCGGTAGTGGATGTATTGAATTTCACAACTCCTTGTGATGTTGTTATCATCAACTTAATGGGAGTAACAGTTAAGCAGGCTGAAAATGTTTCGAGTTTGCCTGTTTCTGATTTGATAAGTGGGCAATATATTATCAAGCTTACTACAGAAGATGGTACAAGTACTGCTAAGGTAATTAAGAAATAGAGTATTATTATTGTTGGTATAAAATCAATGAAAGGGTCTCCTTAATTAAATAAGGCGGCCCTTTTTTATTTCTCTCATTCCTGTGTTATATTGTATGTTTCTTGAATAAAATTAAAGTAGTATTTAATATTATTCAATAATAGATTTAATTATTTAAATAATATATCTATATTTGCAGATGTAAATCAATATAAAATTTCAATCATATGAAACATGTAAGCTTGGCTTTCGGTATTTTGTTTTCTGTTTGCTGTCTTTTTTGTCAGGCACAATTGATGCCATTGAATGTAGAATCGGTGACCTTGAATACCGAAGACGGGGTGATCAAAGGTAAATTGATTCTTCCCAGTACAGAAAAAAGCTGTCCGATAGTGTTGCTTATTGCAGGATCCGGGCCGACGGATATGGATGGTAATTCTCCTCTTCTTCACGGAAAGAATAATTCATTGAAGTATTTAGCGGAAGGATTGGCTGAAAATGGCATTGCTTCACTTCGTTTTGATAAGCGGGGCATAGCAACCAGTGCAGCAGCCGGAAAAGAGGAATCCCTACTGCGTTTTGAAGATTATGTAAATGACGTGAAAGGTTGGTTGAATTTTTTAGCTAACGACAAACGGTTTACCGGTATCACGGTGATAGGGCATAGTGAGGGGGCATTGATCGGTATGTTGGCTTGCCGGAATCAGCCAAAGGTGAAAGCATTTGTCTCATTGGCCGGAGCAGGCCGTCCGGCATATGAAATTATAGAAGAACAAGTATCCGCACAGCCGGAAATGATCCGGAGAGAGGTGTCTGCCATTAACGAATCTCTTAAAAAAGGGGAACAGGTAGAACAGGTTCCTATGTACTTGCAGTCCTTATACCGTTCTTCGGTTCAACCCTATCTGATCTCATGGTATAAGTATGATCCTCAAGAGGTCATTGCGACTCTGAAAATACCGGTATTAATAGTTCAAGGTAAACGTGATATTCAAATTAGCACACAAGATGCCGAATTGTTGAAGAAAGCTAAACCTGCTGCCGGATTGCTCTTCATCGACTCCATGAATCATGTTCTGAAAGATTGTGATACGATGGATCCGCAGAAGCAGTCAGTCGCTTATTCCGATTCCTCTCTACCGGTGAATACTACCTTGATCTCTTCGTTGAGCACTTTTATAAACAAGCATAAATAATCGATATGAATGAATTGAAAAAACGTTTGCCATTGCAATGTCCTGCATGTGAGTCTCCATTGAAAGTAGGACGTATGTTTTGCGGAGAATGCGGTACCGAAGTTTGCGGTGATTTTGAATTGCCTTTGTTGGCCCGTTTATCAGAGAAAGAACAGCAGTTTATTCTTGCTTTTGTAAAGTCGAGCGGTAGCTTAAAAGACATGGCGAAAAGTATGGGAATAAGCTATCCTACCGTTCGGAATGTTTTGGATGATTTGATTGAGAAACTTATTAAAATGGAAGAAAAATGAAAAATCAGAAGATTGAAAGAGTAGTAAATCCGTTTATTCGGATTGCAGGGACACAGGCATTACTATGGGGAGCATTAGGTTTGGTTGTTTCCACCTTGCTGAGTTGGTTATCCGGTTATCATTATCATGGATTATTACACTTCGGGCCTGCTCCCAATCCCGCTTGGTGGTGTTATTGGGCAGAGCATCTGATGGTGTGGTTAGTTCCGGCAACCCTGTTTTATATAGGTGGAAAGATATTTTCCCATTCCAAAATCCGTATGGTAGATGTTTACGGAACTGTCCTGTTCGCTCAATTACCGATGATCGGAATGAATCTGATCTATTTATTACCCCCTATGCAAGCGATCGCACAAGTAGATTCTACAATGGCACCTACTGAGATACTGGCTATTCCTAATCTGCATTGGGCTATCTTCTTGTCATTACTCGGTCTTCCGTTTATAATATTTTCTCTTATCTGGATGTTTCAGGCTCTCAAAGTATCCTGTAATTTGAAACAGTCCCGGCTTTGGATTATTGCTCTTGTCGGAATCATTGGAGGAGATTTCATATGCCGCCTGTTGATTGGGTTGTTTTATTGACTTTTATATGATAATCAATTCGTAATAACGAATCAGGTAAGGAAGAAATATTCAATTATCAGAACTTGATTGATAACTATAGACTCCTGCATAATAAAAGTGTATATTTTTATGTATCAAGAATATGTACTTTTATTATGTAGGAGTCTATAGTTTTATTTTGATTGATTATCAGTGATTTAGCGCTTCTTTGTTAGCTCCTTGACATCTGTTTGGTATAAGTAACCTTCAATTATTACTGATATGTTATCCGGATAGATTGGAATGTATCTTTAGCTGCACGGAGCACACAGTTTTCAATATCGATTACAGATATATCCGTAGCTTCTTTTCGGTATACCGTTCGAAGAATATCGGTTGCAGGGATTTCTCTGCCAGATAACAATATTCGATAGGGAGCAGGCTGTTGAGATCGTTGCCTTCGCAAATGCCGGTAATGTCACTTCGGGTGGAATTGTGTCACGATCTCTTCTCTTCGAATGCCGGCAGTCATTTTAAAACGCTTTTGATTCTGATAGTCGGAAGCAAACATTAGCAGGTTACCGGCTATCCGCTATCCTTCGATGCGGTGATAAAAAGTATCGACCACCTGAATGGCAGGGTCACTGATTTCCCGCAGGCTATGTTCGGCTTTCATATCTTCTTTCAAAGCATCGAGTTTCTGCTCCAATTGTTTCTCTCCCAACAGATATGTATTTATACTTTCGGTAATGGCCTGTTGCACGATATTCTCCACAATAGGGAGTTGGCTCACTTCATCCCATATACAATAAGGTATCAGCAGGCAATCGACAAAGTTTACTGCCGGTGATTCGTTTAGGTAAGCCGAAGTACGCAACAGCCCTACGATCTTTTTCCAACGTCTGTCTGAGATGTAAATAGGAGGGAGGTTGGCATCCCGTTGCGTATTATATTGCTCTACTGTCCGCTTGATGGTATGCACCAGTTCGAAGAAAGTATAATGCAGGGTCACTGTCTCTGCCTCCGCCTGTATTTTGCAGTATTCTTCCTGTTCGATCGGCAGTTTCTCCGGTATATTCGGTTCTGTATCCTTTGTCGAAGCAATCATCCGGTCAAAAGCGAATTCCTGTTCGATACAGCCCACAAATTGCCGGATAAGGAAGCGGTCATAAAGTGCTTCCAACCCTTCTCCCTTTGCCGATAGTTCGTTAGAAGCCGCTATCAGTACTTTCAACGGGACTTTCACTGTAAACTGTCCGTTCCGGTATATCTTTTCATTGATTACTGTCAGCAGGGAGTTCTGTATGGCCGGTCCTGCTTTCCATATTTCATCCAGGAAAGCCACTGATGCTGTAGGAAGATATCCTTCGGTAATCCGTTCATAGGTATCTTCATCTTTAAGTTTCGAGATCGATACCGGCCCGAAAATCTCATCCGGAGTACTGAAACGTGACATCAGGTATTCGAACGCATTGTTTTCTTTGAATGCATATTTCAGTCTTCGTGCTACTAAACTCTTGGCTACTCCCGGAGGACCTAACAGGAAAATACTTTCTCCGGCAATGGCCGCCAATAAAGAAAGGGCTATGGTGTGTTCTTTCTCAAATACCCCCTCATTAAGAGCGTCGAGAAGTTTGTGGATACGTGGTTTGATCGAACTCATGTTTTTTCAATTTGAATGCAAAAATAAGAATAAACTCAGGATGAAAAAGAATAAAACGGAGAGTCATTACAGAGAATTTGTGTGTTTCCCATTTAACATTGTTAATTCCCGTTTTCTATTATTCTATTCTTTGTGGCAAGAATTATATTTTAAGGAGTTAAAAGATGCATTTCTTGAAGACAAAACATTAATTTTAACGTACAGTTAAAGTTAATGTTTTGTATGTAGGGTATAGATCCTATGAAATGGTTGATTTATAGTATTATATGACTTAAATCATATACCATGTATATTCTTTCTACCGTTTTTTCTCGTTGATTGAATATAGAGTTAGTTGATATTTTATCAATTATCGAAACCTGATACTAATGCGATCTTGTTCTTATTTTATTCATTTGTTTGAAGAATATTCTTTTTATAATTATTGCAGAATATACACTAATATGATGTGTTTGAGCACACTTTTTGACTGTTTAAGTCTATTTTAGTTTTATCGTGTTTTGTTATGTTTTATTTTTATTATACTTTTACAACGTTTTAATACTTGTGTCTGATTTTCGAATGGTAATAAATTAATTGTTCTTGTCTCTAAAATCGCCAAATTGAAGAGTACTGCACATGGACAATTTTTAGGCAGCATGAATTTTCATCTGCATGAATAATGAAAGATAATTTTCATGCTGCTTTTTTATTTTTTAGATATAATGAGAATTTTGTTTGTATAATTCTTTTTTTTATCTAATTTTGCGAACATAGACAAGTTCGAAGGAATTTGTTTGAAGTAAAAATATTAGTTAACGAGCGTAAGCTAATTCTTGTCTCTAAAATCGCCAAATTTAATGAGACTGCACAAGAAATAAGTCAACGGTTGTTTAGCTCGTATTATTATAACTTGTATCTATTCTTACCTTTCATTTTCTGAGAATGAGAGGTAACTGTGACTCTTCTTATAATATAACGAAGCGTAGACAAAATTGTTCATTTGTGCAGTGGGTGTTTGGCGATACCTGGAGGCGGATGACAATTGGGTCTGCGCTTTTTTGTGTTTTGATTGGATCAGTAAAGTCGGATTCAAAATGATGACAAGTGTTTTGTTATTGACTTTTTTAAGAATTTATTAAACACTTCAACGAAGAATAGATGACAATAATATGGGTGTCCAAGATGTATACCACGAGACAGAAAAATCGTTTGCCAATGGGACAAACGACCGCGAAGCGCACCCAAAACGTTGGATTGCTGTTCTTGTTCAGATGAATTGTGAGAAGAAAACAGCTACTCAATTGGGCAAGGCTGGTTATGAAACGTATATCCCTACACAACAAGAAATACATCAATGGAGCGATCGAAAGAAAAAAGTCAATCGTCTTATTATGCCAATGGTCGTGTTTGTTCGTGCAACTGTAAACGAAGAAGAATGGTTACGCAATCAATCGTATATCTTCAGACTCTTAGCTTTACCTGGCAGTGATGAAGACAAACGAAAATTTGCTACTTCTATCCCAGACTATCAAATAGACAGATTAAAATTTATGCTTGAAAATGCAGAAACAGAAGTCACAATTATCAGTGACTTGCATGCTGGCGATAAAGTTTATGTAGCATCTGGTTCTTTGAAAGGTCTTGAAGGAGTGGTAAGTGAGGCAGACGACAAACATTCTATCGTTGGAGTTTTAATTGATGGATTAGGATATGCTTGTGTGAAAATTGCTAAGCACTGTTTAACTGCTAAATAAAGAATATTTGAAATGATTTTATATAAATCATACAAAGACATGACTGACAAGGAAATTGTTGACCTCATTATTGCAGGAAACGAAGAAGCTATGCTCTATCTGCTATACGACAGATACGAGAGTGACTTGAAGTTTTATGCGTGGAGATATTACGATTCGTTGGCATATCTTGAAGATTTGATTAATTGTCTATACATACAATTCAAAGGCAAAAGAGGTGACTGGCAACCATTGAAATCCTTCCAGTGGAAATGCAAGTTCAGAACTTGGTTCTGCTCTGTTGCATCGCATTTATTCCTGGAAAAGAAAGATGAATTGATAGGTTTAGGGGGAAAAGATGGCTCTATTGTGGTAAATGGCGGAGATAAACCGTTGCCAGAACCTGAACCGGAAGTTGGTAATCAGAAATTGGTAATGCTCATGGAGGCCATCAACCGATTAGAGAATGATGACTATCGCTTCATACTTATCAAAGAACTTGAAGGATATAATCACAAAGAGATTGCTGAAATGATGGTTGCAAAAAGAAAGAAAGAGAATAAAGTAACCTTCTATGACGGCAAGATAGTCGTTCCTGATGCTCACTATGTAGATATGAATAAGGCAAGGGCACTCAAGGAAGTCAAAGCTATTGTAGAACAGATTAAAAAAGACTGGTATGAAAATAAGTGATGAACTGATTGCTTGTTATGTAGAAGGAACTGTAACCGCTGAAGAGCGTAATTTCGTTCGAAGATATTTGTGCGAACACCCGGAAGCGTATGAGCATATTCTATGCTTGATGGACAATGACACAGTTGATTATTTAGGTGAACAATTAGAAATTTCAGATAATTGCATTCCGATGAATGAATCATCATTCTCAGAAATTGCGTATTCAGCAGCGGCATTTGCCCCTGAGCAAAACAAATTATTCATACCTAAAAATAAGTCACAGAAAGCCAAGGCAAGCGAATTATATGATAGGTTAAGTAGAATGAGTACTGAATTAGATGATTTATTGTAAGATATGCCCTTAACCGAAGGATATACAAAGTTAAAGAGTAAGGCCGAACAGATTGTAGAATCTGTGAAATCCTCAAAATTTCTTTCACAAAAGAAAGAAATGTCTCTTCCATATGCATATCCCTGCGATAATTATATGGATGCAATCCTTTCAAATGGATTGGTTCGTAAAACACTTCAATTATTTGCCGATAAATACTGTAAAAAGCAAATCAAAAAAATAAAATCAACAGGGCAATTAGTCAGCAGAAGTAATTATCCACACTTATATGATGTCCTTCAAAGTTGCTATAAATCTTTGAATGTTGAGGACATTCCGGAAGTATATATTACTAATCAACTCAAAGGTATAAATGCATTAAGCGTAGGAACAGACAATGCTCCAATCATTCTTATCAGTTGTAAGGCGGTGATTAGTTTGCCTGATGGGGAATTGAAATTTATGATAGGTCACGAACTGGGGCACATTCTTCAGAAGAACCTAATGTGTCATACTATTAAAGGATTATTAGATAATCTAAATAACAAATCTGAGATTTTGGGGCCTATCGTATCTGATTTGATAGATGTTCCACTCAATCAATGGTATAGATGTGCAGAATATACTGCGGACAGAGCTGGGTTGATATGTGTAAAAAGTATATTGCACATTAAATCTTTATTCACAAGGTTATGTAACACAAATATTAAAGAGACAAATCAAATCGCAAGATATTTTGAGTTGAGCAATATACATCCCATGTATAATAGTAGACTCAATCAATTGGAACAATTTATTTCACTTCAACAATAGTAATTATATGATATATGATTAAGAATAAGCAAATACTAAAAGGCTTGGATCACTCACAATATGAACATCCATTTGACCAAAAAGCATTGACAGCTTTGAAGAAAACTCCTGGCTTAAAGGTTGTAGGTGACTTTATTACTAAGCATACAATTGAAAAGATTTATACTGTACAGTATACCGGTAGTAATTTAAAAGTTACAAAAGATAACTATCCGAACATTTATGAGTATGTACAGTATGCTTGTCAGATTTTAGACATTCCTAATATCCCGGATTTATATATTCAATGGGGATATGGAATCAATGCATTCACTGTTGGTTCTGAAAATCCGATAATAGTTCTTAATTCTGGATTGATAGATCTTTGCGATGATGATGAAATCATGTTTATCATAGGTCACGAATGTGGGCACGTAAAGAGCAATCACATGCTGTACCATATGATGGCTCAGGTAATAAATATGGTTATAGACGCCATTCCATTTGGTAGTATCGCTGCAGCTCCACTGCAATATGCATTATATTACTGGGATAGAATGTCTGAATTTACAGCAGACCGCACAGGATTACTTTGTTGCCAAAATAAAGATGCTGCAATTTGTGCATTCATGAAGATGGCGGGAATGCCAATTAAAGAGTTCAATAATATGAATTACCAGACATTCATTCAGCAGGCAATAGAATTTAAACAATTGGATTACAATGCAATGAGTAAGGTCATTAAGTTCATATCCATTGCTGATGCATCGCACCCATGGACAGTAATGAGGGCTGCTGAGTTGTTAAATTGGATTAGTGCTTCCAATAGTTTCTATGGTTCACTAATTAAAGAAGATAAGGATAGACCTGTTTTGATAGACCAATCCGTAATAGACTCTATTGCTAAATTGTGGTAATTAGGAATTATTAAAAATAAGAAAGATTAGGTATTGTATTATGATCCAGTAATTAAATAATATGCACATAAATCAATTTACAAGAGCTGGACCTTTTTAGAGAAACCTACGCTTTTTATTTGCTATAGAAGCGAATAAGCAAATAATATGGAAAACAAATTAAAATCATTAAATATACAAATTATGTACACTAATAATGCAACAAGAAAACATCCGGGATTGGTTATACTTATGATAGACCAATCAGGTTCTATGGAAGGTGCTAGCGTAGCTAATGGTAAGCCTTTGGCTATTATTGCCGCAGATAGTATCAACATCGTATTAACTGAAATGGTAAAAATAGCTACAAGACCAGTTGGAGATGACGATGAAGAGGTTCGGGACTATCAAAAGGTAGTAATTATTGGCTACGGTGGTGAACCAAACACTTCTGCACAATTGCTTTATGAAGGTTACCTTTCTGATATTGCAAATAGACATAAGGAAGAAAAAATGGACACTATTGCAGGTCCATTATCTATATTAAATGTCGTAAGACCAGTCGCAGGTTACGTAACGCCAATGGCTGCTGCTTTTGAGATGGCAAAGCAGCATATTAACAAGTGGAAGAGTGAAGGTAGAGATGGAGAAGAAGATCCTAGTCCTATTGTAATTAATATAACAGATGGAGCACCTTCCGATGAAACAGGCTATTGTACAGAGGCAGCATTAACAAATACTGCTATAGAAGCTCATGAAATCATGAAGATTTCATTTGCGGATGGTTTCCCCCGTATTTTTAATATTATGATTAGTCAATTGGATGGGAATGAAGTGCGTTTCCCTGATAATGCTAATGCTCTTGGTGAAGACCCATTCGCTCAGTTTCTTTTTACTATCTCATCAAACATGACAGAGGATTTAATCTCTGGTATATCAGAAAAAGGTCTTGGAAATGCAAATGCTAATTCTAAGATCCTTATGATGAATATAAATGATCCTAGTGCACTTGTAAATATTCTTCGAGTAGGTACAAAGGTCAAAAAGATGCGATAAACTCAACATTCAAATAATAAACAATTATAGACTATGTATTCAAACAGATTTACCAGAGAGAACCCAGGCTTGATTGTTTTCCTTGTAGACCAATCTGGCTCAACGGAAGATGTTATGCCTATTGATGGCCATGCCATTGCAGATCATATTGCAGATTTAGTGAATGCTTGTATCACTGAAGCTATTAAACAGGCCACAATACAAACATCCGATGATGACGAGGAAGTTAAGCATGAGATTTGTTTTGTTATCATAGGATATGGTGGAAAGGGAAATCCAGACGACGAAAAAGACGAGGGTAACTGGAAAGCAGAACTATTAATGGCTCCTAAATATAGTGATGTTATTAGTAAAGAATATAACTACCAAAAGTCTGTTATCTCCAATCTTGAGATTTTACCTATCCTTACTCCTGCTCATGGTGGAGGAACTCCTATGGCATCTGCTTATATGACAGCATATAATGTCTTAAAACAGTGGAATCAATCTCACGATGGAGAAAGAGATCCTGTGCCAGTTATTATAAATATTTCAGACGGTGAGCCTACTGATAATACGGCAGATTTACGTAAAGCCATAGAAGATATTAAAAGTTTGCAGACTGCTGACGGAAGTCCGTTAATAATTAATTTACATATTTCTGCAAAACCGAATGCAAAGGAATTAAAAGCTCCATCTAATATTGAGGACTGCTATGATGATTACTCAAAACTTATGTTCGAAATTTCAACAGAGGTTACTGATGATATAGTCAATAATAGTGAACCTATACAAAGATTAGGTATATCCAAAGGCGGAAGACTTTTCTGCTCAAACATTAAGGATCCTGCATATGCCGGTCAATTTGTAAGCATCGGAACTAGAGTAAAGATGAAGTAAAAACATCATTAATTAGGGAAACAATATCGGTGTAATAAAATTGCATTATCATTCTCAGTTGAATAGACCGATATTGTTCCTCGTTATTTGGGGTAAAATGAAATATCTTCTAAAGAAAATAAATATATTCTTACTAAGTATAGTAACTGTAATTATTGGAAAAATAAAGAAATTAAGTTCTAATAAACAAAATCAAAATTATATGATTGATAATCAAGATAAAGAAATTATGCAATCAAAACAGAACCTCGTAAGAGGCTTTGTCTGTCCTTATCCTGGTTGTTCTTTCGGTAGTTGTCAAGATACATTATATGCGGATCCTGCAAAAGGCTTCTTTAGTGTCGTAGATGGTGTAAGTGAAGGTATGGGACAGTCATATTATGTAAAACTTTTATCAAGGTATAAGTCTGGTTCAGACAATATTCGACTTTCTGTATATGATGCAGAAAATATACACGGTGCATGGAAAGAGTATCAAGAGACGTTAATTGCAGAAGGGCGTATGCCTAGAAATGCCCATCGCTTATATCAAGAGGGTAAGTATGCTCATGCAACATACATACGAATGAAATTTTCCCTAGGTGAGACCGAAAATGACAACATTAGGTGGAAATGTGCTGTACTAGGAGATAGTGCACTGCTTCACATTCATAAGTCAGATGGTGTATTGATAATTAAACATGTCGTAATGTCTAATGAAAATGTTAGAGTAGACAAATTTAAATATTCTGATACAACTGGGTATTATGACTTTAGCCAAGCCCCAGATCAATTAGATGAAAAAGGTACATGGTTAGAAAACGAGGCATACATAGAAGATATTAGTTGTGAGAGCGGTGATATTTTTCTTTTAACAACAGATCATGTATCTGCTTGGATTCTTGACGATGCTTCTAATTCTATTAGTAGAATCAATCAATTGTTGTCAATACAGACACAGGAAGAATTCCAAAAATTGATTGATAATGAACGAAGAGAAAACCCAGAAACAGGTCGACAGAATATGGGGGATGATGACTCAACTGCATTAATAATAGAAATAGGAGATCCCCAAAAACTTGAATTCGGTGTTACTGCAATCATTGATCCACGCGAAAAATATGAAGAGGAGAAGGCTCTAAAAGAAGTAGTTCATCCAAAAGAGACTATTCATAATAATGACGACTTCACTTTAGATAGTACCGAAACTGAAACAATAGAACATAAGGAATCATCTACAAATGAAATAGAGACTCAACATAAGGATAATATCGAAGATTAAATATGAAGCAATATTCAGAAACAATATGCGATACAGTCATTAATGACTGGACCATGATTCCAGCTAATTTGAAAGCAGGGAAAGTGTTGTTGAATAAGAAAAATCGTCCTATTGCGAGAAAAGGAGGTTGGTGCAAAATCTATAAATGTGAGATTGATGGAAAACCTAAAGCGCTACGCTTATGGCTTAATGAAATGAATGAAAAAGAAATGGCGGAACGATCTAAAGCAATTAGTGAATTCATTACCACACATCAATCTAAGTATCTAATTAACTTTGAATATATTCCTGAAGGATATATGTTCAATGGTGAAAAATATCCAATTATATTGATGGATTGGTGCCAAGGCAGAACAATGAAACAATATATTTCCGATTGTGTAGAAGAAAGCGACACTGAATCTATATTAACATTGGCTCGTCAATTCCTTGAAATGACAGACGAATTGCATTCTTTGGGAATTTCGCACGGGGACCTTCAACATGACAATATTATGATTACTGAGGATGGTTCGCTGAAACTTGTTGATTATGATTCAATGTTTGTTCCAGCTCTTGAAGGCTCAATTGAAACAATTAAAGGGAAAGCAGGCTATCAGCATCCTACTGCTAGAGATAAAAATAAATATTTACAGCCCTATACAGATTATTTCTCTGAATTAATGATTTTTCTAACTTTATATTTGGTAGGACACAAACCTGATTTATGGGATTCAGACAAAGTTAATGATGACGATAAGGAGGATCAATTGTTATTTAAGATTACAGAAGTTAAGGACTCTCAAAACAAATATTGTGATTGGGATATAAAAGGAGTACCAGCCTTATTTGGAGGTCTGCAAATGGCTCTTTTAGCAACTGATATAAAGGCATTAAGTCCTCTAAGTTCATATGTTGATGCTGCTAATATTTATCCTAAGATGAATAAGAGGATTCCACCTGTTGCACAAAAAGTTTCAGGTGCGGATATTCCTGATAATCTATTCAAATGAGTGATTTAAGTTTAGTTGCAATTGGCACAATTTTTTCGGATTTTAGGACTTCCTTTGTAGGTGAAAGTCTTAAAAATTCAGAGCCCGTCTTAAATAAAAAAGGTAGGCCTATTTTTCGTAAAGGCAACCTGTGTGGAGTAACAAAAATACGTTATTCATCAGGAAATATTAAAGCTTTACGAATGTGGCAATCCGAATCTACTAATTCTAAAGGAATATGCGAACATATTTCAAAATATATTGAGCAACATCCTGCTCCATATTTGTTAAATATGTCGTATCTATCTAATGCCATCTATTTCAATGGAGAATATTTCTCTGCTTTATTAATGGATTGGTGTGATGGGCGTAGTTTGAAAGAGTATATAAACATCCACATCAATGATATAAAGCAGTTAATATTATTGAAGGAATCATTAATTGAGATGTTCAAGGATATGAATCAAAGGGGTATATCCCACGGAGACATACATCATAATAACATATGTATATCAGAGGAAGGCACTCCGATTCTTATTGATTATGATTCAATGTTTGTTCCATCTCTTAAAGGTCATGAGGACAACTGTTTAGGCTATAGTGGCTTTCAATTGCCCAATGCCCGTGAAAATAATAAATATCTATCGAGTAAAACAGATTACTTTTCCCAATTGATAGTTATACTTACTTTAGAATGTATCATACAAAATTCATCATTGTGGTCTCGTTATCTTGATGATGATGATACTGTATCTCTTTTATTCAAGAGAGAAGACTTTCTAAAATTGAAGAGTAGTAATATATATTCTGACATTAAGAATCTTAAAGAAGAAGTTCCTTACCTCTTGAATGTATTAGAACAGTATTTGCAGAAACGCAATATTGATGAATTGTGGCCTTTTTATGAATCCAACAAGGACGTTCAATCATTATATTGCATAAATTGTGGGCAAAAAGTAATTGAGATAATAGATAAATATTGTACTAAATGTGGTTCCTCAATATATGTATAATAGAAATATAAAGACAAAGAATATTATTACTTCATATTATTCAGAACACTTAGAATTAGTAATTTCTGATAGGTATCTTAAGTTTTGTTCAATACCATGGTATCCGTCTTTTGATGAATTTATTGTAGAAATTCAGGGGAGTTTAGGAAATATACATCTGAATAAGACTATGAAAAGGTCAAATAGCAATTTAGATATATCATCATTAAAAGAAGGAAGATATTTCATTAATCTATACATAGCAAATAAGAGCAAGGCACAAAAAGTAGCACTAATGCACGAGAACATTATGATAGATGCGTGTAAAGATGACAAAAGTTTTATTTTCCCACTATGTTATGAGCCGAATATGGATTTTATCAATAATATTCCTATTTCTGAAAATGATTTATTAAAATACACCATATCAACAAAGAGCATAGAATGTCATAAGCCTGAAATTAATACGTTAGCCAGAGAAATATGTAAGTTCTCGCACAACGATTACAATTGTTTATTGTGTATTCATGATTGGATTGCACACAATTTATATTATGATATGGATAGTTATAACAATGGCGACTATGCTATAAATACTCATAAAGCTATTGATAGTATAAAATGTGGGAAAAAATGTGTTTGCAGTGATTTCACATATTTGACTGTTGCATTAGCAAGGTCGTTAAATATTCCTACTATTTGCATCACATGTAAGACTGAAGAGAAACGAAATTGCTGGAATAATGTGCAAAATCAAATTATAGCAGATCATATATTTGCCGCATCATTAGTCAACAATCGATGGATACTAATGGACAATACTTGGGATTGCGGTAATCAGATTGTGAATGGAGTATTCCATAAGAGATTACAAGGATATGATAGAAAATTTTTTGATGTCTCATTAGAGATACTGTCATCGACACATCGATTTGTGGATATCTATGTGTAATATAAATACTAATATGTGAATTTCAACAATATTAACGTAATAACTTTTCTGATTAAAATATGTCAATACAATGTTCAAACTCAAACTGTCTAACGGAAAATCCAGATAACGCAAAGTTCTGTCGTAAATGTGGATTACCGTTTTTGAAAGATGTAAAAAAAAACGCAAGTAATGTACCCATAGAAGAAATAGATAACTGTCCTTTCCATCTTAAACATCCAGAGTTACATTTAAAACCAATATCAGAGTTTGAGAAGTTGTTCTTTTGGTTTAATAAGCCAGAATATGTAGAAGACCCGTCAGAGGCAGAAGATTCTGAATACCTCTTTATAGCAAGGGATGGTAAATTGGGTATTTTATACTGGACTATTGAAAAGCACTGGTATGGAAAGGAGGATATTTATAATAGAATTATTCCATGCAAATATGATCGCATAGAGAAAGCAGAGGGGTATTTTGTTTGTCATAAAGGTTCAGAAGTAACATATATAGATTTAAAAGGAAATATATTAAAATAAAATGAATATACAATGCCCTAATCCAGAGTGTCGTGCAGAGAATCCTGCTAGCGCTAAGTTTTGTAGGAAATGTGGTACTGCGTTTGCACCTGCAAATAGATATAAGCCAATGATAAATTCTGTTATCAGTAGAGTATTTAAAGTATTTACAAAATCTACTTATACAAGTACTGAAACGTTCACACTTGACACTTTTAGGAATATATCGTTCCAACCTGTTTCGGTTGTAAAGATTCGCTTTGTGAACAGATTTGTTTTATTTCTTTGTCTGTCGTTTGTGGTATTGTGGTTTGCTACAATAACAGGACTGACAGGAACAGTCTTTTATAAGATAGACCACTGGTTTTACGAAGAAGTCTTTATATATCATCAATATATAGTTGAGTTAGGATGCTTAGCAATAGCAGGTTTATGTACACTCTTTATTGTAAAGTGGTGGATACAGAAGTTGCGATATAAACTCAATGCAGACTACATTGAAAGCAACTTTGTAAATAAAGAGATTGTACGCATTGCATGTAAATCCAAGATAGGGCTGTTTGATAAAAATAAGAATAAGGTTCTTTTATCTTCAAGTTATTCAAATATAGAGAAGTTTGATAACGAGCACCTGCAAATTAGCAAAGGCAACAAGAAAGGTCTATATAGTCTTACCTATCGTAAGATTATTATTCCAGTATTGTACGATTCAATTGTTCAATTTTCAAATTCAGTAACATCGGCAACTACACAAGGAACGGAGCATCACTATGATGTAAAAGGAAATAAATTGCGATGAAAAAACTTTTTAAGAAAGATTTTGGAGAAGAGCATAACTTTTGGATGAGTTATACAGACCTAATGTCTGGTTTCCTTGTTGTATTCATTATATTGAGTGCTATTCTTTACAATCATTATAACGACAAGGTTGCTGAGGCAGAAAAAGCACAGCAGGAAGCTGTTGTAAAACAAAAATTGTATGAAGAAGCCTTGGCTTCGCTCGAACGTGCAAGTTTAGATTTGGAACAACAGGCGGATATTATAGATTCCCTGAAACAAAACAACTTGAAGAATCTAATCCGACGATACCACGATGTATTTGTATATGATGAGTATGTCAAAGTCACTTTTGATACAATTAGGGGTAGTATCATATTGACCAATAGGGATATCAGAAAAGATTTGTTCGTTCAAAGAAACGAACCAATAATGCAAAAAGAATTGAAGAATTATCTGCGACATATTGGTTCATCTTTAATTTCCAGGACAATGACAATATGGAAAGAACAGAACAGGAAAAACATAGAGCTACGCATTGAGGGACATACTGACCCCTTATGGGATGGAGAGAGAGGAACGGATTACGGATACATACGAAACCTCGAATTATCATCGGGACGTGCAAACCTTGTATATAGTTATATATTTAATAACTGCAACTTAAGCTCCGAACAAAAAGAGTTTGTCCAGAAGCAAGTGATTAGTGTTGGTTACTCATTCTCAGATCGAGTACAGAAGAATAATATATATGATGTCTCTTTAGACCCAATGTCACGAAGAATTGAATTTAGAATAATCTCAAAGTAATGACCTATGGATGAAACCATTAACATACAAGAAGTGTCAAACTCAGTAACAGAAAACATCTCTACCATCAATGATGAGTTGAATCTTATAGTTACATTAACAGGACTATCAATCACAGCAGTTTTCTTTGCATTGTATTTTACAAAGTTAAGGTCAAAACAACTGCTTAACTATGTGCCTAACGTGTGGACATCGTTGGGTATATTAGGAACCTTTATTGCGATTGTGGTCAGCTTGGATAGTAGCGGCACAAACTCACTGAGTGATGTTGATACTTTAGTGAAAAATATAATACCAGCATTTACCACATCTATAATAGGTATTATTGGTGCGGTAGTTTGTTCTGTCGCTATAAAGATTATCTACGCATATGAGGAAAAGGAAGAGGATGAGTTTTATCGAAGAACAGTAGGCAATGAGAAATCTCCCGAACTGGTTTTGAACGATATAAAAGTATCATTGTTACAGTTGATAAAGGTTTCCCAAAATCAAGAAGCGAATATAAAATCGTTTTTGAACAACTATATACACCAATTAGACGCATTTTATAGTAGGATATATGAATCAAACAAAGAGCAGGTAAAAATATTATCCGATGAGTATGTACATAATGTCACACAGGTGTTAGCAGAAACGAACGAGGAGATAAACAGACGTATAAATACGTTATTGCTCTCTCACTCTGAATCAGTGCAAGCATATTTAAAAACAGAGAAAGAGAAACTTGATGAAGTTGCTAATGATATAAAATCATTTCTGAATAACGTTCCAGAGAGCGTAGATGAGATGAAAATTGAAATGATAGAAGTATTGCGGAAAGCAATTATTGAGAAGTATAACCAATTACTGGAGGGTAATGATGCATTTACTAACCAACTTCTTGAAAGAGTTTGTACTTTTGAAAGTAGGTTGGCTGCTGCTACAAGCCAGAATTGCTCAGACACTCTTAATACGACACAATCTGAAATACAAAGAATTATTACTTTACTTGAAAGCAGCCTTAAGTCACAATCCAATTCAATGGAAAGGGTATCAGCAACGTTGAGTGCTGATATAAATAACCTTGTATCGGCAGTCAATAAGTCTATCGGTGACTATGAAGCAATGGTTGAGCAGTTGAATAAGCTTATCCCTGTTTTGCAAGAGCACATTAAACATTCTGAAGACAGTGTGTCTGCTTCAGAACAGAATAGTGAAAAATTGACCGAGGTACTTAAAACATTGGATGAGATTGTTAAAAAGAATCAGCAGCTCCGTTATGAGTTAACTCAATGGAGGCGAGTTCATAAAAAGGTCAAGATTAACGATAAGAATGGCACTAAAGAATGCCCTAATTGCAGTGCGGAAAATCCAATAGATGCCAATTTTTGCCGTAAGTGTAATTATGGCTTCTGGGATTGTGAAACTATTGCATCAAGTTTAAAGTAACATGACATCAAAGGAATGTCCTTCATGTAAAACGTCCAATCCAGAATCTGCAAGTTATTGCAGAAAATGTGGTACACGGTTTCCCGAGCATACCAAGCCCGGGAAAAGTCATATGTGTCATATTGAAAACTTTGCTATAAAGAAACAATCTAATGGAAAGTTCCTTGTTGAATGGAATGCAATAAACGCGGATAAGGTAACTATTAATGGGCGAGATGTAACAGGACAAAATAGGTTTATCGCGACTGTAAAAGATAGCCAAATGATATTATTGCGTGTAGATAATACTACATCATTCGATGTTAAAGAAGTCAATGTTGTATATGATTCTCAAACCATCTACAAGGATAAGGTCGTAGAAAGAACGGTAACATCAGCAACAAATGTAGTTACTATTATTCTCCTTATAGTATTCATAATAATTTCAGCCTTTTCTCTCCATTATGCATATCGATTGGAGGACCGCAACTATAGTGGAGAAAGATTCTTGTCTAATATCTTCGGGTATAAGTCATATCTATTGATAAATGGTTCCAACGAGGGACGAACAGTTAATATTCCAACTCATGGAGCCTCTCTTATGTATGATGTCAAGACAAATGCATCAGAATATGAAGTCTTGGATTTGCCTAAATGGTGCACATTAGAAAAGAATGACTCGTATTTTATAATTAAGGCAACTAAAAATAGACAGAGCAATAGAACTGCAAACATTCGTATCAAAACCAGGAATGACGAGGTGACAATGTGCTTGGATCAAGCAGTATATAAACCTCAACGATTATTGGTTAATGATAAGAAAGTTGTTGATAGCAACCTCAGTGCTTCATCAGGACAAATCACTTATCAAGTAAATACAGATGCGGATAGTTACGAAATTAACTCTTTGTCATCTTGGTTCAGGGTTATTACTCAAGGCACGGAGTCATTTACTATTTCATATGAAGAGAACCCTAAACGAACAGAGCGTACAGATTGGTTTAAGGTCAAATCTGAAGGAATGGAAGTCAAAATCAATCTTATTCAGGTTGCTCAAAAAATCACAGGCCAAATTAAGGATGTAACAGTTGAGCATAATGTATTTAAAAATGGTGTGAAGGGAATGAAAATTCTTGTAGACTTCTCGGTGCAAAACATGAAGGGTATAGATGGTTCTTGTGCCGTATATTTCTACTATGAGAATGGCAATAGGGTCAAAGATACTAATGGAAGTTATGCTACATCAGATAATCAAGCGGCAACTCACAAAACAATAAAACCTAACTATGATAGCAGTTCGTATACAGATGTCGAAATATTCATGCCATATAATGAGTTGGAAGTTGGGACTGGTAAGCACAATTTGAAATTCTATTGTAAAATATGGGAATATTCTACATCATCGGCAATTTCTGTCGCAGAATCTCAATATTATTCCTTTACTCTAACCAATAACTAAAGGCATTATGAGCGAAATGAAAAAATGTCCCGAATGTAATGCCGAAAATCCGATAGCTGCAAACTTTTGTCGCAAATGTCGATACGAGTTTTCAGAGGCGACTAAGAATGGTTTATCTCTTAAGCCTGAGATCAAATATTTTCGGATTAAGGAACTACAATATGTTATAGGTAGTAAAATCTACATTGAGTGGGATGCCGAAAATTATACCAAGATTGAACTGGCTGGCAAAGATGTAACATTGTATAAAGATGTAGAGCTGGTTGTTGAGAAGGCATTAGAACTTTACCTAATTGTATATAACGATTATGATTTGGTAAAACAATCAGTGAAGGTTGTACCATACTCATCTCCAAGCATCCGTCGTTTTTCTTCTTCTCACTCTAATATAAAGGCGGGCAAAACGACAAGACTATCTTGGAGTGTGGATTATGCTAAAAAGATTTTGCTTAAGTCTGATGTCGATGAGATAGATGTATCAATATTTACCGAATTAGAAGTAACTCCTACAAAAGATACAACATATACTCTTATTGTATTTGCAGTTGATGAACAAATATCAATTTCTAAGGAGATAACAATTAGAGTATTAAGAGAGGTTGCTATCAATGATTTCTCGTCAGATATGCCACACACCTTAGAGTCCCAGCCCGTGGAGTTAAGATGGAACGTTGCAAACGCAGATAATATAATGCTCTATCCTAATGATATTGATGTTACCCAACAAACTTCCATCAAAGTATTCCCCAATAGGGCCATAACATATCGTTTGGTAGCAAGCAATGCGATATCAATTAAGGAGCAAATGTTAAGCGTTGGAGTACGTTCACTTCCGAAACTTGATGTCAAAGTATCAGACAGTTTATCAAGATTGCAAATTCCAAACTGCGAAATAGATTTAACCCCACTCATAACATCTATTAAAGAAACTGATTTGGATAGATGGATGCTCTCCCCAACGGAACAGGGTATTACAAAAAAGATGTTTGAAAAGGGGCTTTGGAATAGATTGAAGAATATTTTATCCCTAAAGATAAAACTATAATGAATAGTGCTGATAAGTATATTACGAATGAGTACAAAGCCTTGTTGCACAATGCAACGGTGATTTTGAGCATCGTTCTATTTGCTATCATAGGTATAAATGCCATTCTTGCGATAATAGCACCTAGTTGGACAATAAGATTATTTGTTTCGATTGGTTTGATAATGAGCGTAGGATCTGTATGGCTGCTTTATACGGCAATTAAACATTTTATTGATTATAGAGACCGTCTCGTAATCATAAAATGGATTGGAGCATTTCTATGTCTTTTAATTGGGCTATTGCCTGCAATGCTATATATCTATCTAAATTTAGATTGGACACTCTTATCCAACTACGGTAAGAAGGCAATTGACATTTATTGGTCAATTGAAAATATGATTTTGCCTTTGGCTTTTGGCATATTGGTAAGTCTGATATATTGGACATTAACGATACAATTATATAAGAAAAGTTATACTACATACTTGTGTATAAATAAAAAGGAAGAGATATATGGGAAATAAATTTCAAAGATTTCTGTGGACTGTTGCCGGAGCAGAATTGGATATTTTTGAAAAATGCAGAACAGACCATAAAAAGTTTTCTGCCATTGGTGCGACAATTCTGATGACTGCGTTTATTGCTTTTTGTGCGGGAACATCTGCAGCGTGGTATTTTACACAGAGCGGCGACGAATCTTCCGGAAGTTTAGGCTGGGCAATGCTGTTTGGTTTAATATGGTCTTTGTTGATTTTCTGTATCGACCGGAGTCTTGTCATTACATTAAAGAAAGATCCATCAGCCAAGAAACAGAAGTTCTGGGTACCCCTGCTCTCTCGTTCTGCATTGGCATGCATCATTGCTTTTATGGTATCGATTCCATTAGAGTTGGTTATTTTCGAGGACTTCATCGCAGAACAAAAATTCTTTTTTGATGAAAGTTCGGCTAAGGAACTATCAGAAAGTACACGTGCTCATAGAGAAGAAGGAGTTTTGAGTGGCGAGATTGATTTGTCTACTTCGACGATGAGCAGACTGGATAGCCTAAATATAGGTTTAAGGGGCAATGTCAGTTCATTGAATGCACAGATTCAGGCAGAGCGAAACAAATTGAATAAACCAACAACAAATACGTTTACAACTGCCCAGAACCAGTACAACAATTATAATAATCAGATCAATGCCACACAAAGGAATCTGGCGAATGCAAAGAACGCTATAGACTCTGCTATATATACTAGTGAAATAACTCGTCTAAAAGATTTAAGACGCCCACATTGGCGCACAATGGAAAATGAGAAGAAAGCATGGAATGATAAAATCAATAAAAGGATTAAAGAACTTGAAGGGGAACGCTCTATTGCAGAGGGACAGATTGCTCAAAATACCACGGACTATGTAAGGGAATCTGAACGTTTGGCTCATAATCGGGATACACGTGATTCTTTGGCTACTGAGAGAGGAAAGATTATTCAGGATTTTCGGCAGACATCAAATAAAGGAAATCACTTCATACAGAACTATCGTATTCTCGAATATGCAGTTTGGAAAAGAGATGCGAATGGAAATTTGCCTACTGAGTTATTCTTTTTGTGGATGATTCGCCTGCTGTTTTTTATTATTGAAATTCTTCCTACCGTAGTAAAGATTGTTACACCTGTCGGCTCTTATGATAGAATGATTCAAGCAGAAGAAAAACAGGTGATGGCATACCTTGAATCTGATGAGTATATGGAACGCATTCGTAACATGCATGATATTGAGTTGAAAACACGTGAAGAACAACTTCAAAAACAGCATCAGATAGAACTCGAATTGAAGAGTGATATTCTTGAAAAAGTTAAGAACGCTCAAATTGAGGTTGCTGATGCTACCATTGTCAAATGGAAAGATAGTGAGATGTCAAAGGTGAAACCGATTACACCTGAAACTGAAGAAGTATGAACAAAATAAAAATACCAAGAGCCTCATTCTCGTGGAAACGAGCATTGGGGATAACCAAACTTAAACAGAAAATTAGCCGTCAAACAAGCGTACCTATAACCAAGAATGGTATGGAACGCAAAATTGGCAGAACAATACTATATATGATATTCAAAAAATAAATAGATAATATGCCACACAAATGTAAAAAGTGTTTGCGGGAACTTCGTCCTTGGTCAAAGTTCAAGGATTTGAAATCAAAAGAGGGACTTGGTCTTGCTATTTGCGGTTCGATTATAAATGGTGTTGACCATTTTTGGTCTGGTGAATCGCGCTCTAATAAACAAAAAGCAGATTTTAGGACATTAGATTTGCACTATTGTGAGCATTGTAAGTCTTACTACATTGTGTGTCCGGAATGTGGTACCCTCAATCCTCTTTCAGAAATGCCCAATGAAACACGCACTTTAATCAGTTGTTCACGATGTCGTAAGCGTATATTGTATGCTGAAGGAGACTATTCTATGGGTGGAGGTTGATAATCATAGAAGCACCAGGATATGAAACTTAGAACTACAATAAAAGGATTAGATATTTCGGCCATTCTACATCCTAAGGACAAATCAACATTGGATAAATTGAGAAAAATTCCAGGATTTAAATCAATAGTTGATAAGACGGTCGGTAGCATAATGGAAAAGTATGCTGCAATTGAATATTCTGCGGAAGGTATAAATGTAACAGATAAAAGTTTACCGAATATACATAGACATGTTGTGGAGGCTTGTCGGTTACTTGAGATAAAAAATGTACCGGCCTGTTCAACTGACTGGGATTATGATATTTGCTCATTTTCCGTAGGAGAGCAAAAGCCGAGAATAATATTACAATCAGGAACTGTGGATTTGCTTTCTCCTGAAGAACTGTATTTTATGATTGGACACGAACTCGGACATATAAAATGCGGTCATAAATCATACCATATGTTTACAGAAGCAATGTATATGCCTATAGCGAACTCTGATCTGAATATATGGATGAGTTTAGTAAAAATGCCATTATTAAATTGGTATCGTATCTCTGATTTTTCGGCGGATCGTATAGGTCTATTATGTTGCCAAGACATAAATGTAGCTCTTACTACAATGATAAAAATGGCAGGTCTGCCGAAGAAATGCTATGGCCGGATTCATATAAAGTCTTTTATTCAGCAGGCAATGGATTTCAACAACAATCATTCGGGAATGATGGATAGTATAATTAAATATCTATCCATTAATGCGGCAGCTATGCCGTGGTTAGTTGTCCGAGCAGGAGAATTATGGAATTGGTATAGTTCAGGAGAATATGATAGAATCATCAAACGAGTATAACCACTAAATATTAAGTTATGTACACACAAGTAAATAATCAAGTAAGTTATGGTGGCATTCTTCCTATTCTTAATAATAATGTAATAAAGGAGGATAAGAAAAAAGCAGCTATCCAGGCTATGGGCATGGCTGCCTGTCAGGCAAAGTGTTTAAGATGCGGACATTGCTCGGCAAATAAATGTGGAAGAAGGAGTTAAGATTAATTCATATGCATATTCAGACCATTCGAGGAAACATCTATTCCTATTTGCGTAGAACGAATGAAATAGTAGGAGGAGTTGCGGATGAAAGTGATTATACCTGGCGTTTCAATCCTCTGAATCAGTTCAATACTATGTCTGAAATAGAAATGTTTATTATCGGTATAACAGAACAATGTAATCTCAGATGTACATATTGTTGCTATTCCGGAGACTATGTAAACAATCGTATTCACGGTAGTCATACATTAACAGGTAGAGACATTGATGTTATATATGATTTTATCCAACAGATAGCTGGGAATAGACGTTTACGTATTGCGTTTTATGGAGGTGAGCCGCTGTTGCAATACCAACTTATTCAATATGCAATAATAAGAGGGCGCGAGCGTTGGGGAAACAATGTGGATTTTTCTATCTCAACAAATGGTGTGTTGCTAAATAATGAAAAAATTGAATGGCTTTCAATAAATAGTGTAGAGTTGGCAATCTCAATCGATGGGACTAAAGTTTTTCATAATAAACATCGCGTTGACATCATGGGGAATGGATCATATGAAAGAGTTTATAGTGCATTGAGCCATATAAAAGAGACTTATCCTGAATATATTCCATGTGTGTTATTGCAAATGACATTGGTGGCATTTAGTGACATTATCCAAATTGCACGAGAATGGAATAGCGATGGATTGCTGAAAAGTTTCGTTCTTTCAAATATTCATGGATTATCCCCTAATTTTATCAATGGGGTAAAAACTGTTGACTACGAAGAGACAAAACAACTTTATCTACATATATTAGACGCATATGAGAAACATCAAGATTGGGTTGTTCTTAAAATCTTTTTGGATGAATGCCTCGCTTATTGGAAAGATCGTCCAATTATAGACGCAGGACAATCAGTACCAATGGCAACTTGTATGCCCATCAATTCAAAGATATATATTGACTCTCAAATGCAGATTGGGATATGTGAAAAAGTAGCCGATAAATATCGAATTGGGAATGTCAAGAATGGTATAGATTGGAAACGTGCAAATGAGATTGTAGAGGAATATTATCATAAGCGTGTTGAACGTTGTAAATATTGTCCAGCCATTCGAATGTGCGACATGTGTTTGACAGCAGTTGAATATTCGGATGAACAATGGGATATCTTGTGTCATAATGAACGGGTATATGCACAGATTTTCATGTTTTTATATTGCGAGATGGCAGAAAGAGGCCTGATAAAATGAATGCATATCCTAAAATACAAACGCATAGATGCGTATTGAGTTGTATCAATAATACTGACATTCCAATATTGCGGCAGATATTTGATGACGATGCGACCAAACGTTATCTCAGAGAATTGAATGATCTTGTTTCTTCAGAAGATGGCATAAAACAGTTCTTATATTCTTTTAGTTGTTATGTGACTCGTAATGAAGGCTTTCTTTGGGGGATTTATTTAAATGCTAAACTTGTGGGGTTTATAGCCATAATGGATATACCTGACAAACCGACGTTATTTTATGCTATGCATCCGGCTTACCGTTCACAAGGCATAATGAAAGAGTGCATCTTAGAAACAGTAAGCTTTATTTTGAAAAATTTGAGTTGTGATTTTATACAGAGTGAAGTCTACAAAGACAACGTTATATCTATTAAGCTTTTGCAATCAGCGAATTTTGAAATTATCGGTTCAGATAAAAATAAAGTATTCTTAAAAAGAATGATACAATCCGGCCAATGATAGATTTCACTCCTTTACATCATCAATAGAAAAAAAACGAAGTATGGGACTTTTTAGATCGACAAAGTTATTCTGTGATGTAGCACCTTATTCGGATACGGTTGCAAATAGTTTAATGTCTTCTTTGCGTTATGATGGATATGAAGTTGATGGGATTAAATTACCTTCAGGAGATTGGGATATTTCAATTAAGAAAGGAAATCTGTTTAAGGCGGTTTTAGGCTTGCAGACGGCTTTGAAAATCAGAATATCACCAGCTGTCCCACATGTATATGTGAAAGCGAGTGTCGGTATATTTGGTCAGCAAGCTATCCCTACGGCATTGACAGTATGTGTATGGTGGCCTTTTGCGATACCACAGCTTTGGGGAATGATACAACAAAACAAATTGGATAAACTGGTTATGGATAAGATTCAAAATGAATTTAATAGATTGGCCAGGTATCCGGTTGTTTCAAGAAATATAGATTAAATGAATTGTTATTACCATCCAACACGACCCGCTGTAGCCCAATGTGTAGATTGTCATAATTTGCACCGATGACATTCGTATGGTTTACATTTGAAGCCATATTTGGGCATTTCTTGATTAAACTTGCAATATCAATATTTTTAGGGTTCTTTATAACCCCGGTATATTTGATGTACTGCCTATATAAGATTGTTAGATTAACAATAAAAAGATAAAATGATATGAGTTGGAATATTTTGACAGATAGACAAAAGTCATTAGACCGTGCTATTGAGCAGTGTGGAGTTAAGTTGGATAACTCTGACGCCTGCTTTCGCAGAGTGATGAATGCTATCGGGGCAAGTGCATCAGAGTCATCGTTTGTGAGGCAGCGTATAGAACTTCGTCTGCGTACTGCTGCTTTACTCAATCAAACAGATGATTTTATCTCCAATACAGAGAAAATGCTTGATCAGTTTGAAAAGGATGATGAGGAGTGGCGCAGAAAAGGTCGTAAACTTGGATTTGATTTCTGAAGATAGAAATCCGAGTGTTCTTTTATCTATATAGTAAACTGAAATTTAAACATTGAATATATGGATATATTAAGCAACGTCTTTGGAAGTCCAGAACAACTCTGGCAATATATTAAACAATACGCTGTCAAGGCTGGAAGAGAGACCACGCGTACTGTTTTGGAATTATATTATGTGGTTAAAGCTCCCACGACACCGGTTGTAGACAAAGTAATTATCATTGGGGCGTTGGCATATCAGCTTTTGCCAAAGGATTTGTTGAGCCGAAACAAGTTCGGAATATTAGGTTTGGCAGATAATGTTGCGACTTTAGCAATTGCCTACAACCGCGTTAAGCATCGTGTGACACCTGAAATTAGAACACAAGTGGAAGATATATTGAATCAATGGTTTACACTTATTCCATAAATCGTAAGATTTATTTTCTTACAGAGATATATTTCGCTCGGATTACTACTCTATAAAAGAAAAGGGTTAGTAATTCGAGCGAAAAGTTTCTGTATAGTAACAATAAATAATATCCATATGAAGAAGGTAAAAGAAGTACGTGGACTGAAATGTCCCAACCACGATTACGTGAGAGACAACCACCATTTTATGTATGAGGAAACTTACCCTGGGGCAAGACCTCTGTCCGGCACAAAATGTATCAGATGTGGCTACACAATGTCGTTGCATAAACCACAGAAATAGTATGTGTAAACTTGTCTTCTATACCGGAGCCGGTATGAGCCGCGAGAGTGGATTACCCACTTTTCGTGGCAAAGGCGGTTTGTGGGATACGCTCAACATCGAGGCTGTAGCCGCACGCAGTTCGTGGTATTGTGGAAGACGAAGTGACTGCAACGAACGGAGGCAGCGGATGCTCGATTTTTTCAATCTCATTCGCAGCTTGATTATGAAGAAAGGGCCTAACGAAGGACATTACATTATTGCAGAGTTGGAAGACGAGTACGAGGTGACAGTGATTACCCAGAATGGCGATGACTTTCACGAACGGGCAGGCTCAACGAATGTAATTCACCTCCACGGTGAAGCGTTGAAGAATGCTTCTACATTACATCCATATGAATCGTATGAGATTGACCATAACAATCCTGATATTCATATCGGTGATAAGGCACCCGATGGTTCACAGTTGCAACCTTATGTAATATTCTTCAACGAAGATATCGAACTACGGCTGTGGAAAGCGTCTGTAGAGGCAACAAAGCAAGCAAATGTTTTTATTGTAGTAGGCTCTACGATGTTGGTCTATCCAGCTGCAGAACTTTTGAAGATGTATGTCTGTGCTCCGACTTGCAGAAACGACAACAGGGAAAGTCACTTTGGTAATCTCTCCGTTGTCCAAAATGATTGTTCTATCCTCTTGCTTTTTGTTCATAAATCACTCTACATTGTTTTATACAGAATACTTCACTCGGTAAAACGAGAAGCGTGGCACTGCCAATAACCATGTCTTAAAGTGCAGGCCCTGAGAAAACCTTAATCAACAGATATGGTTAAGCAGCCCACGCTATAACGTGGGAACTGCCATGCCAATTCTTGTTGATTTCGTGTTTCAGTTTCTCAGGCTTCGCACTTACAAGAGTAGCATAACGCTCCTTTTATTTCAAATGTCTGGAAATGGTCGCCCAAATCCAAATGCAATATTACCTATAATATTTGAAAATGACGAATATATAGCGATGGAATTGAGTTCTTTTGTTCTATTTTCTATTAAAAGTGTACCAATGATGCTTAGAACTATACGAAACAAAGACTTTTATGCTGGTTTTCGGATAATTAGTTGTAATTTTGTACTTATGAATAGAAATGTTTTTACTGATTGATAATACAGTAGTCATCATAACAATGGATTTGAATACTCTGATAGCAGAATGTACCGCATACGATTTTAAGTTGATGCTGGAAGAAAAGAAACCTAGGAGTTGGTTGAAAAGCATAAGTGCTTTTGCCAATGGTTTGGGCGGTTCCCTTTTCTTTGGCATTGATAATGATGGTATTGTCAGAGGTCTTGATGATGTACAGCATGTGTGTGAAGCTATCAGTAGTAAGATTCGTGACTATATGGATCCTTTACCAGAGGTGGATTTGATTCCTCATGTTGCAGATGGTTTACATATCTTGCAGCTCAAAGTCAATACAGGACATTATACCCCATATTACTATGTTGGCGATGGTCAGCGTATCGCCTTTGTTCGCATTGGTGATGAGAGCTTACCAGCAACAGCAGAACAAATGGTACGATTGATGCTTAAAGGCTCGAACAAAACTTTCGATTCTCTACATACAGATTATAATGCGGAGGACTACTCCTTTACGATATTGGCAAATGCTTTCAAAGACCGCACCAAACAAGAATGGGACAAGAAATATCTTTTGTCGTTTGGATTGGTAACTGGTGCAAAGAACCTTACAAATGCTGGTGCCTTGTTTGCCGATGACTGCCCATTGTGGCAATCTCGCCTATACTGCACACGTTGGGATGGAAAGGAAAAGGGTGATACTATCAATGATGCAGAGTTTACTGGAAACGTACTCATGTTACTTCGTGAATCCATGAACTTTGTGAAATCCAACACAAAAAAAGGCTGGGAGAAGTTACCTGATGGGCGAAAGAACAAACCTGAGTATGCAGAACGTGCTATTCTCGAAGCTATGGTTAACCACTTCATCCATCGTGACTATACTGTTATGGGTGGCGAGGTGCATCTTGATATCTACGATGACCGTCTCACAATCACGTCCCCTGGTGGAATGTACAATGGTATGCTGATTCAGGACTTAGACATCGCTGACGTTTCTTCTGAAAGACGTAACCCAATACTTGCAAATGTCATGGCCCAACTGGACTATATGGAGAAAAGAGGTAGTGGACTCACACGCATCTGCAACGAGACCAAAGTATTGGATGGGTATAGGGATGAACTGAAACCTATTTTCAAATCCACTCCAACTCAATTTCAGACTATCATATTTGCCTCCACCGACATGACAAATGTCGGAGATAATGACGGAGACGTGTCGGAGACGAAAATTACTGAGCGTCAACAGAAAATACTGAATCTCATCAAAGAGTCTCCGACAATTAGTGGTCGCCAAATGTCGGAGAAGCTGTCGGTGAGCCAACGCACAATAGAACGAGACCTTTCCGCTTTGCAAAAGAATGGAATTCTGAAGCATGAAGGCAAGGATAATGATGGGGTATGGGTAGTATTAGAGTAATATAAATATAAGTCAAAATGTATCTGTCTGCTCTCAAACTATGGAATTTTAGGAAATACTGCGAAGGTCCTAATGGTGAGCCAGGGCTAATGGTGAATTTCCATGAAGGCGTGAACGTGCTTATTGGAGAAAATGACTCAGGTAAGACGGCCATCGTTGATGCTATTCGATATGCTCTGAAGACACAAAGCGGAGAGTTTATCCAGTTTGATGATAAAGATTTTTATCAAGATGTCAACGGAAATAGAAAGGAAGAGTTTAAAATAGAGTGCGTGTTTGACGGATTGAATGAACAGGACTCAGGCTTATTCTGGGAGTGGTTGTCATGGAACGATGATAAAACAAGATATTTGTTGAAGGTATGGCTTTATGCTAAGAGGAAAGATAACGTCATTATGCCATCGTTCACAGCTGGTATTGAAGGACAAGCAGACAGAATAGACTCTGAAGCGCGAGAATTGTTAAAGGTGGTATATTTCAAACCTCTCAGGGATGCCCTTACAGATATGACTCATGGTTATAAGTCAAGGTTGGCACAAATCCTCGGTGCACACGAACTATTCAAGACTCAAAAAGATGCTGAAGGAAACAGCACTAAGCACAAACTGGAGACCGACTATGAGAATTTAAAGAGAGAAATAGAGAACTATTTCAAAGATGGGGGTAATGGCTCTATTATCACAGGAGACATTAATAAGTTCTTAAAAAAGCATTTCCTGCTTAACGGAGACCCGCGAAATGCCCAGATTAAGCTGACTGGTGGAGAACTAACAGATATATTGAGGTTGCTTGATCTTATCATGGAGGGTAACAAGTCGGGACTCGGAACGCTTAACTTATTGTGTATAGCAGCTGAGATGCTTCTGTTCAACAACCAGAAGAAAGGATTGAAGCTGGCGATAGTAGAAGAACTGGAGGCACACCTTCATCCGCAATATCAGTTGAGGTTGATAGATTATATTTCCTCCCAACAAAACAATGAACAGTTTATTCTTTCCACCCATAGCATTACGTTGGCATCGAAAATACGACTTGAAAACCTTATTATTCTAAAAGACAAGGAAGCATATCCAATGTCTGCGGATTACACGATGATGGATCCAGCTGACTATAATTTTTTGGAACGTTTTCTGGATGCTATAAAAGCTAACCTTTTCTTTGCTAAGGGACTGATAATGGTTGAGGGAGATGCTGAGAACTTATTAATCCCAGCCATCGCAGAATTGATGGATAGGCATCTGCATAAACATGGAGTCTCTATTGTTAATGTGGGAAGTACGGCATACAAACGGTATGTTAATATCTTTAAGCGCAAGGATGAAAAAACATTTGACATACCCATTGCTGTCATATCTGACCTCGATGTTAAGGCTCTTGAATATTATGATGACAATAGTAAAGACCGTAAGATTCCTAAATATTGGTTGAAAGATACCGTTCTTACGGAATTAAAAGCCATCACGGAAGAAGTTGATTATGAAGCTATGGCAAATGTGTACCGTAGTCTAACTGTTTTTGAAAAAGAAGTTCGGTCTAATAAGACGGAGAACTTTGTTCCTATAGGAGAGACTATTGAACGTTTGAAAGCAGTTCTGACGGATGATAAGAAGACAAAGCTTGACGAAGCAATGCTTTCGACAATCAGAGAAGATCGGATTAAGCGTTTGAAAAGTGAAATCAACAAAGGGAAGACCAAAATATACCTGCCCAAAGATTGGACTTTGGAATATGAGATAGCAGGGAGTGGTCTTTATAGGCTGTTGGTTACTGCTACCAGAGCTGCAAAAATAGAAACTGATAATCCGGATTTGGAGATGACAGACGAGACCTTGCTAGAATTGTGGAGTAAGGTGAAAGAGGACTATCCTGACGGACATGTACCAACAAGAGAGGACATTTATCGTATATTTGCGCCTCTGAATGAGGGTGTGGTGAGTAAAGCAATCACAGCGTAGTATTTGTCAGGGATGATTTCAGGTGAGCTACCGCCGGTAAAAGGAAATGATGAGATGAAAGGAAAGGTTAAAGGCATTATTGAGACTGACGATAGGATGAAATATCTAAAGGAAGCCATAGAATATGTCACTGCGTAATTCTTAAAAAGGTATTTGATGTATGTCATTCGCAACAGATGATGAAATAAGAATAGCCCATGATATTCTTTTGAAAGAGAAGAAACCTTTTGATAATCCAAGAGTTGAGATTATCAAAAAGGATAGCAGTTGCTATGTCCAAGCCTGTCCAGGAAGTGGTAAAACAACGTCTTTGCTTGCAAAGTTGATTATTCTTGCAAACAAGTTACCATTGGCAGATGGAAGGGGAGTATGCGTACTTACACACACCAACGTGGCCATTGACGAAATAAAGGCAAAAGTTGGACCTAAAGCAGAAGTGCTTTTCAGCTATCCTAATTTCTTCGGAACTATACAGACATTTCTGCATAAGTACATTGCAGGTGCGGCACTTCATTATTTCTATGGAAGTCAGATCCAATATGTGGATAATGATATTGCCATGGCCGTTCTGCTGAAGAAATATAGCAGTTTACCTTTTGAAAACAAGTTAAAAGGTTTGGTTTTTGCTCGTATGGCAGCAAAAAAGCATAGGTTAGGAGAAGAAGAAATAAATGCATGGGGAGGGGTTGATTTATTGAAGGCTGCTAATGTAATAAAGCAGAAAGGCAAACGTGTTATTTGGTATGATTTTCAGTTGAGCGGTCATGTTTACGCAAATATCCCCAGAAATATAGTGCAGCAAATTAGGGCAAAAAAGAAAGAAATACTTGATAATGAATGGAAGGACATTATTCTTTCCTTTAAGGTGGATTGGCTAAATAATCAAATCATAGCAGACCAAAGACCAATTGGTTTTTCTTCTGAATCTGGTGCTGAGTATCTAAAGCTAAAAGAAGAGATGTTCCAAGATGGTATTTTATCTTTTGAAGATGCATACGACCTGGCATTTAGATATATACGGGAAAAGGGGCTTGATTTTTGCAGATTCTCAGATAAGAGGTTCAAATACCTTTTTATTGACGAAGTTCAAGACTGTGACAAACAGCAAGTTAAACTAATAAAGAGTTTATTCGCAGATGATAAAGTCATTGTTCAGCGGTTTGGGGATTATTGCCAAGCAATCTATGATGGAGATGGAAGCGATGGGAGCGATAATACTGAATTGAGAGACGAAAATGTACTATATATACGTAATAGTAATCGATTCGGAGAGAAAATTGCCCGGCCATTACGTTTTTTGTGTATGGAAGATAATCATCTTCTTGTTGGAAATGAAGATGTATATTCGGTAAAACCTGTTATTCTTACCTATGAAGACCCGCTGACGGTACTACCCAAGTATGCAGAATTGCTGAGAACGACAACCATCCCTGAGATGGATAACATATCAGTGCTGAATCTTGCCGACAAAGAAAAAAATGAAGATCCGTTGCACAGAGTAAATATCAAAGCATGTGGATGGGTGGGCAAGAAAGGAGCTAACGAGCAAAAGATATATATAGAATCATATTACCCATCATTTGAAAAGAAGAATGTAAAAACAAGGGGAGAGGGAGATTCATTTGATGATTTCTTATATAAAAGCCCTCAAGGAACAGTAAAAGATTGTGCATCGTCTATTATACAAGGTGTTATTGAATTTTTGGATCTATGTGATGTAAATAATGATACCAAGCGTTATACCAGAACATCATTGCTTGGCTATCTGACATTGATAGATGCTAAGGATAAAGAAGAATTTCTTAGTAAAGTGATGAATTGGGCTATGCTTGCGGCAACTGGAAATAATGCAGAAGAAAGACAACATCTTAAAGAAGATATTTATCAGTATTTGTCGGGTACGCTTCTGCCTCTATTTGGTAAAAATGAGGTGACTGTGGTTGCTAATACATTCTTTAATGCCGTTGCAGACGGGAACCAAGGCGGACAAAATCTTGAACATGGGAACATATACAAAGAAGATGACATGGAGATTGAGATAGCCACGGTTCATGCCGTGAAAGCTGAAACACATGCTGCTACGTTATACCTTGAAACCTTTTTCAACAAGTATTATGAGTCTGAACGGCTAAAAGAGCAATTTAAGGGGATTGCGTACATGGGGACTGATGATGATACGCTAAAAAGCCTTAGGGTGGTATATGTTGGCATGAGTAGGCCTCGCTACTTGTTATGTGTCGCCATTCAAAAGGATAGATTTCATACTATAGACTGTCAAGAGTTAAGAGATATATGGGATGTGGTAGAGGCGTAGAGTTTTTTAATAAAGGTTAAATATACTAAATCTTTATCTTTTCCGACATCCTCAGAATCAGTATCATCACTTTTCTACCATTTAATTCGCAAACTATTGATATAAAACGGATTACAAATACAGTACAATAAGTAAATCTCTAAGTATAATCAATTTCCCTGAAGGATTGAAGGAAATTGGTACACGGGCTTTTTACCCCTCTAAACTACGTTCTGCCGTATTTCCAAAATCTTTAGAGAAGATAGGCTGCGAGGCTTTCTATCATAATGAATCCATGCGTAGAATAGAGTTTAATTCTATGGTAAGTATTGATGAAGCCGCTTTTGCTGGCCATCCGATTTTCCAAAGTGTAAAGAAACCGAAGGAGTTGGTTATTTCGGAAAATGTATTTGAGCAAAATACATCTTTGGATAAATTCGGTTTTTGGGATTAAATTGACTATAGGAGATAGGTATCCATATAGATAAGACTCTATATAAGAAACTAAAGCAAGAAAGAATATGTTGACGATTATTTGTATTACGATTTTGGCCTATTGGATTATGGGCAAAGAGATTGACTCACTGTTGAAGAAAGTGAAGAACTATGATTGGCGCGGTAAAATTAATGAATTGTATATCAAGATCCGGCCATATGCGCTGAAAGCCGGACGAACAGCAACCCGGCCGCTGTTACAGTTCTATTATGTGATGGTTGATGAAAAAACGACCACATTAGACAGGGTATTGATTTATGCTGCAATCATCTACACCGTATCTCCGGTAAGTTTGATACCAAGTGCCGTATATCGACTATTGGGTGTATTGGATGAAGGTGTCGCCGTTCTCTATGTGTATAAGAAGATAAAGGATAAGATTACACCTGAAATCAATGCCCAGGTTGAAGATACATTAAACGAATGGTTCGGAGTTGAGTATGAATTAATAGAAGGATGACTTATGACGAAAGCTATTATACCTTGGGATGAACTCAGTAGAATCGAGATGATGATAAAGCATATATTTGACTACTCGGAAACAATGCGTAATAGTCAAGCAAAGGATTTATGAGGACCGGAAGCATCAGGATATTATGAACACATCCATTTTCCTCTTACTGCACCTTGGAAAGAGGTCGTAGAAGTTATAAAAAGCAGCCATTATTCTCATACAGCATATGTCCGGTTAACGGATAAAGATTTCAAAATCCCTAACCCGGATGATTTGAGAAAAGAAAGTGAGAGCAAAAGGAACCTCCCTCTTTGGTATAGCTTTAGATTTGATAATGAATATTGTGCTTTCTTGGTATGGTGTGAGAAAATGTTGAGCAATTCCAGACCTAAACAACTAGATTTGGAACTATATGATGAAAAGACTCTTGTTTGTAGGATTTGTGTGGAAGAAGGTGACCGAGGTGGTAATAGATATTGAAATTAAAAGCATAGCTACAATGGAAAATAAAGTAATGAATGATATATGCAAAGATGATTATCTTATCGATGATCGTGGTAAAAATGGAGTACGGGAATTTAAAGGTGAATGGATTCGATTTGGTAACGGTAATTACACGGAAGTTTTGGTACAAATAGCTTAAAGTATAAACAGTATGAAGATTTTATATATACATGGACTTTCCTCATCCGGTAATTCTGGAACGGCAGAGCATTTGCGCCGCCTATTGCCAAATGACACCATCTTTTCTCCAGACCTTCCTATTGAGCCAATGGTGGCATTGGAGATGTTGAAAAGACTTGTAAAAGAAGAGAAGATAAATCTCGTAATCGGTACCTCCATGGGAGGAATGTTTGCCCAAAAACTTCAAGGTACATATAAGATTTTGGTAAATCCATCTCTTCATGTGTCACGATCAATGCGGTGTAAATTAGGCATCAACAGATTCTTCAGTGAAAGGCAGGATGGTATTTCTGAATATGAAATTACACCGGAGTTATGTGACCGTTACGAAGAACTTGAGCAAACACAATGTATGGCTTATTCAGGTGAGGAGAGAGATAATACGATTGCACTATTTGGTATAGGTGATGATACGGTAAATTGCCGTGAAGAGTATTGTGAGCATTATATTAAATATTTTTCATTTCCCGGGGGGCATCGATTAACGGAGGATGTCATTCGAAAGTATGTGTTGCCGATTATCGAACAGCAACGTATTATCTTGAATGAAGTAGCTGCTATCCAATCACGAATTGCTACCAGTCCGCTTTCCTGCGAAATTATTTCAGATAAAGATGTGATTGAGCGGATATACTATTCCAAATTTCGGGATTTAGAAAAAATGGTCTGCAGCGATCCTTTAAAACTTTGTTATTTACGGATGTTATGTAATAATTATACCGCGATTTATGCACGTGTAGAAGATGGCAATCATGAAACATTGTTGCATAAATTAGAAACAGAATTGATAAAGAACAGTGATAGGTGTAGATACTTGTTGGTTTCCACACAACATGCAACCAATTTCGAACAGATTGGATATGAGAAATTTTTACAAACATATTCCAACTTCCTTTTCGGTATAGTTGGTTGCAGTAATACCGAGAAAATAGAACATATAATTTCATATGATAACGCCTTTCCTGAAAATACAATTGAGACTTTCATTATTATAGGTATAGGCAAGCATCAAAGTTAGAAAAAGAAAATAAAAATGGAGGCGACAGAAGATAGATAAATTAAGAAAATGTACTCTATAAGTAAAAAATAAACAGTAATAATTATGAGTGTATTATAATCTAAGGATATATGAAGAAAAAAATGGAGAACTTTAAATCTCATTTCAAGATAACAGATAACAAAGATGTCATAGCCTGTGGTATCCCGGCTTTGGATGGTGATAATCACGGCCGGGACTTAGGTAACGATATCGCCGCTTTCTGGGGAAAAGGCAAAACTTTCATACTTGTTAATATGCGGACCGGCAAACTACGTGAATTCGTAAATGCGGACGGGCAGCTCTTGGTTGAAGATAAAGACATCGATTATGATAGTATCCATCGACATCACAATCACTATCATTGTTGTGTTGACTGTAAACGTGTAGAATTCGGATTCAATCGTTACAATGATTTTAAAAACGGACTTTGTGCTCTTGTTTGGACAACCTATCCCGATGGTCGTTACTTTGCGAATGAGGATGGATTCGGTATGGAAGACAATGACGAGGAGAAAGTTTATTGTATCATCAATACAAACCTTGAAATTATCGTTCCGTTTCAACCGATGGATGATGTGAAAAGTGTGTTGCGAAGCGTAAATTCTTTTTTTAAACGATAAAATTTGATTGAAACGGGTTACCTCTTGTATTCTTTTATCATAAAACATTGAAATTAATTTTAGATAGCAAAGTATACTTTTAGATAACACGAATTGAAATGATATCGGCATTGTTAATAGAGAGGGACGCATGATACGGTTGCCATCGCTGCTTTGCTTAGTGATACACTCACTTCTGTGAGAATAGAATAATTTTAAAAATAAGTGATTATGGAAAAGTTTGACTACAAAGGAAAAATTCAGGTTTATGGCGCGATGTTTGACGGTGTAAACGACATCATTCTGCATGCATTGAAGGGTATTTCAAAAGATGGTGTGTATGTGGGAGAAGAATCTCAACGTTATCCGTGTTTCGATAGTGAGGACTATGCATCTGAAAGTCGTTATTATTGGAATTTTGTTTTTGCCAAGAGTAAAACCGAGTTAAAGGATAGAATGCAAAAGCTTAAGGCAATGCCGGTAATTGGTAGTAACTTTAAGAAACTTAATAACGAATTGCATCCGATGGGGTATTGGGGAGGTGACACTAACTATCCTGTAGAAATGACAACGGAAGAAACCAAAACGTTTGAAAAAGTCACTTTTAAGGAGATAGGTAAACTTGATATGGTTATTGCTTTCGATACGACCGGTTCGATGGCGGCTTATATTGAAGCAGTACGTAGCGAAGTGGCGGATCTCGTACCCCGTCTCTTTAAGGAAAATGACGATTTACGGCTTGGTATCGTCGCTTTTGGGGATTATTGCGACATGAAGAGTGCCCACGAATTTGGCGATGCTTATCAGTGTATGACGTTAACCAATAATGAGAATGATCTTATCAAATTTATTCGTGAGACTAAAAATACGAGCGGGGGTGATGGTGATGAATTTTATGAATTGGTTATCAAGAAAATCGTTGAAGAGACTCCCTGGCGTGAGAATTCCACACGAGCGATATTGCTTATCTCGGATGCGGATCCCCATCCTTTGGGTTATACCTATGAGAATTATGTGGTGGGTAACCAGATAGATTGGCGGAAAGAAGCAGAGAAAGCAGCTCGAAAAAAGATAAAGATTGATACGGTAACCATCACTAATGCCGCATGGTACAAAGAGTTGTCTGCAATGACCAACGGTATCAGCGTCCCGTTTGAAACCGGTAATAAGACGGCACGGTTGGTTGAAGCTGCTACAATGGCTCGTGGGTCTGTGATGTCTCGTGCGAAATTCGATGAACTTGCAGATAACTGTGAGGACGAAGAAATGCGACAGGTATTCTGCTCTTACTCAAAAGAACGGAATGACATTTGAATGGTAATGCGATTGAGAAGTAAAAGCTCTACATATTGGCAATTTTAATACTCTTTTTGTCTGTGCTTGCAACAGTACAGACAAAAAGAGTACTAATCATTGGTTTGGGTACACAAGAAGATGCGAGTTAAGGAAAATAAATGGTGATAAGAACGTACTGTTGCTAAAAAATATATTGATAGAAGCCGGATATAATAGCATATCTACACTTGTGAATGAGCAAATGACAAAATCCAGGATAACAGTATCTTTCAGTCAATTTAATTCTGAAAGATTGGAATAATAAGAAATTTCAATACAAACAGAAAATCATATAGGCAGGAAAATATACCACTCCTTCTTTTACGATCAGATTCTTGGGATGAATCACATAACTTTCTCCTATACGCACTTTCGCTGAATCAGGTGAGCGAACGAATAGTGTATTTGTTGTTAGATTTAATATTTTCTGCAATACGCAAATTTATAGTACTATAAATACCCTGTAATACGCACTTTTGAAAATTGAATTTTTACCTGCAATGCGCACTTTTATCTATATATTTTGCACCAGGAAAAATAATTCCGAAAGATTACAGCAACAAGAAATAGCCCGAAAGGATTTTTTAATAAAAACCGATAAACTCTGATAGATTAAGGTTACTTTTTATACTCTATAATCATAAAGATATATAATCAATAACATTTTAAAGAATATACAATTATGGAAGAGGTAAAAACAGAAAACAAAGTAGTAAAGACACAGGTATATAATATGGTTATAATTTAAAAATATAGAGTACGATGAAAAAGATTATGAAAGTATTGGGAAAGGTTTTGGGAGCGATTGCCGTTTTATGTCTTTGCATAATAACCGTTCTTGTGGTTAAGGTGTATAATAAGGAAAGTCGCGTTCGCGAATACGAGGGTGAATTGTATAGTAGTGAGTGCCGTTCAATTTCTTATAGTGACGGCACATATGGCATTAAAAATCTTCGAACCGGTGAAATAACACTAAAAGGGATAACTTGGATGTTTGCATCGGAGGCTTATACGGATTCGCTGGTCATTTATTCGAAAAATTATAGAAGAGGGTATTTTAACCGTTTTACAGGAGAAGCGGTTATTCCGGAACAATATACTCATGCCTGGATATTTTCGGAAGGATTGGCCGCGGTGGTCAAAGAGGATAAAGTAGGATTTATCGATCGTCGGGGGGAGGTTGTTATTGATTTTCAATATCCGTATCTGAAAGATAATGACCGGCGTGTGGACTTTGTATTTCATGAGGGATATTGCAGCATGTACGACGAGGAGGGTAAATGCGGTATTATAAATAATAAAGGTGAATGGGTCGTAAAGCCGCAATATGACTATGTCCAGAATCCATTGTACGGGAAGAGGGTTTTTATACAAGATGGTAAGTATGGACTAATGGATGATTCGCTTCACATCGTAATACCTGCTGAATATAGGTATATTACGCAGACTTCGGATTATGCAATCGTCTCCAGGTGGGATGAATCGCGAATGCAGATGTCATATAAGGGAGAGATTCTCAATCCGATGTTGTATGATATGATTGATCGGTTGGATTATTCTACGGGCAAATACTTTGACGATGGTACCGAAATAATGGCATCGACCGGGTTGTATTGTTATACGGTCGGTAATTGTCGTGGCTTGATGGACGAAAAGGGGAAACTTGTTACTCCGCCTGATTATAGTGGCATTTATGCAGTGAATAAACATTTATTTAGAGCCACATTGTTTGACAGACAGTCGGATGTACTTTTGAATGAAAAGGGAGAAGTGGTAAAATCTTGAGCTTACAGTTTGATACAATACGAATAGTGTATTGCTTGAATTGGAAAATGGAGTATGAACAAATTGGAACCAACAAGATAAAACAATGAAAGAGCAGCGTAAAGAAGATGTATTCATTATGGAATACTTAACTAATATAGCGAAAGACCAGGATAATATATTTAAGGGGGGAGAAACGATGCGTGTCAAAGTTCGGTCGGTCTGAAAATATCTGATTGCTTTGGTTTTCAAAGCGTTAGAACGGGGTAGGAGTGAGCTGGGTGGAAAAACGAAGCGTTTACATCGCTTTACATCGAGCTTACATTTGAACCTTGTTTGAACGCCGTTCAAATGAATCTCTTTACATTAGGAGTGGAGTAGGGGAGAATTCAGGCAGTATGGTATTATTTCACTCCGATGCTTTGCCCAGGCCATACTTCCATATACAAAGATAACCAAATGGTGTAATTTATGCAAGTGGAGTAGGGGAGCGCTTCGCTTCTCTCCTATTTTTATTTATTAAAATTATTCCATATAGCTGATATTTGGTATATTTGCAGTGAAATAAATACTATATATCATGAGTAAAGTTATCCATGTACATTTGATTTTTGAGAAAAAGAACATCTACTTTGGTAGTATATCGGCCATTTTTGAAACTCTGACGGAGAAACAGGTCGGAATCACTAAGAGTAGTCTTTTACATGCTGGACTGGTTGATGACATTGCCAAATACACGAAACGTGCAATGATTATTCAGTCTCGCTTGATAACATGTACCAGAAAGGGATAAAATGCCTTAGAACGCAATTAAAAGCCGCAAAAGCGGCTTTTTTTGCCCTTATAAGTGTCAAACTATGATGGAAGGCTGTATTTATCCGTTTGAACGCTTTGAACGTCTTAAAAAGTGGAAAGGTTATTCACTTGCTTATTCATTTGGTTATTCATTTAAGCTATTACAAAAACGAAATGTTTTGATTGCTTATTCATTTGGTTATTCATTTTTGTGCCTATTTTGTTCTAATAAAACGGGGAAATATCTTTTTTTTATTTGGTATTCATCGGTTTTTATAATATTGTAGGGGGTAAATTGTATATAGATAATATTTATTTACTCCCCTGTATTTTTATATATTCTGCTGTAAAATAGTGATTTAACTGTTTTTACCTCCCTTTCCCCATAAAACACGTTTTAGATGGCATTGGCAACCGTAGAATCGCTTGCATCCGAAACACGCCCCGACTTGTCCTGTTTAAGTTGTGTAATTGTCTGTTTGAGCATCCCTATTTCCTCTGCCATTTCTCGAATGGTGGAGTCTTTTTCCCTTAAAACATCCAGAAGCTCCCTAAAATTATTGTTAGCTGTTTCTGGAGGAGCTGTTTCCGTTACTACTGGTGTAATTTTTTCGGCTTCTATATCTTTTAAAAGAAAGTCGTCGATTGATATTCTAAAAAACTTAGATATTTCACATAACAAACTCAATTTAGGTTCTGTATTACCCAGTTCATAGTTTGACATTGTACCTTTTTTGATGCCCAGAAACTCAAATTCATCTAATTTAAGTCCCCTACTCTCCCTTAGATATCTAAGATTCTTAGAAAAAACGCTCATAAATCTAAATTATTTGGATTAACACTTTGTTGTCTAAGAAACTTAGACTATATTTGCCACGTGATTAAAGTTTAAACACGCCCCAAAGCTACAAAAAAGGCTTGAGGTAACAATGAGAATTTAAAAAGAAGCAAAATGGAAGTAAAATTTAAAAAGGGACAAAGTGTGAGAATCACCAAGAGAAATGGTGAGATCATTGATGGTATAGTTCGTGACTGGGATTATAACATTTGTACGTTCGTGCGGGAATATAATATCGATTATATGAAAAATGGTCAGGTTTGGACTGTAATATGTGTTCCGGAGGATGCGATAAAGGAGCTTTAATAATTTTCTCGGGCAGTTAGTTCAGCTGGTAGAACAAACTAAACTCCTATAATGGAGAGGTTATGGTCCGCGGTTCGAATCCGCGACTGCCCACTACGATAATTTAAATATTAGATAGTATGAAAGAACGAATAGTTGTAGAATACGGTGAGGTGAATAAAATTGCCGAACTGATGGGCTGTACAAACGTGATGGTGAGTCATGCGCTTGCCTTCCGTAAGAACAGCAAACTGGCCCGTTCCATTCGTAAGCTCGCCATTGAGCGCGGTGGATCCAAAGTAGGTGGTAATCCTCAAAATACAAGTAGCCATGAAAAATGATTTGATGACATTGTTCAGCGACCAGCTGCACTGGTTTGCTCGTCTGAAACGAAAACAGCGCTTTTGCGTGCTTTACTTCTGTATGAGTTTCGGGATCCTGCTCTCTATTTTTTTTATTAATCCGCTGCTGGAACTTCTCGTAGTGTTGAATTTCGGGATCTCCGTGCGGCTGCTGAAGAAGCATGTCCCTTTGAATGATTTAGAGGATTGATAATCAAGCTGGGAGATGGAATACTTTGATAATATATTGTGTGTAACTTACAAAGAGTTGCTGGATATAATGCCCAAAGGCACTTTGAATAGCCAGCTGTCCCGAGAAAAACTGGATGTCGTTTCCCGTGGCGGTGGTGAAAATAATCCGGCTCTGTATGCCTATTCCTCCCTTCCCGAGAAATACAAGAAACGTTGGGTTGAGCGTCATGGCGAACCCGAGAAACAAATGAGACAGGAAATGATCCGTAACATAGTGAAGAAAGACGAGAAGGCCGAGAACTTTTTCGAGGATTACCGTTACGACAAGAACGGTGAGATGGTCGCTCTTCCCGAGGATGTGAAGAAGGAATACACCTGGAACGCTTCGGTGCTGAACGCGTTGATGGAAGAGTTCAAACGCTTGAGTTCATCCAATAACAAGCTGACCGGTTTCCGCCGTAACCTTTGGGAACTTCTGCTTGTCACGAGTGAGGAATGGCGTCCGGTGTACGGGCACAGTCTTCCGGGCAGTGTGGGGCGTTTGAAAGCCCTGATAAACAAGTTCCGTCCCGACAACTACGGTGTGCTTGTGAGCGGTAAATACGGCAACAGCAACACGCTGAAGATCGAGGAGGACGGCGGGCGTTACCTTGTAGCATTGAAACGCAGCCGCGTTCCGGTTTATACTGACATGGAGATCTTCGAGGAGTACAACCGTGTCGCTCCGGAACGTGGCTGGAAGCCCCTGAAGAGTCCCCGCAGCCTCCGCGAATGGTTCAACAGCCCGCGTGTCGAACCTCTGTGGTACGATGCCGTTTATGGGGAAATGAAGGCACACCAGCGTTATGACCGCAAGCACCGGACCATCCTTCCGGGCCGTCGTGACAGCCTTTGGTATGGCGACGGCACGAAGCTGAACCTCTACTATCGTGACGAGAACGGAAACAAGTGCACTACAAGCGTGTACGAGGTGGTGGATGCCTATAGTGAAGTCCTGCTCGGTTATTACATCAGCGACAACGAGGACTATATCGCCCAGTACCATGCTTTCCGCATGGCTATCCAGACGAGCCGGCACAAACCCTACGAGATCGTGTGCGACAACCAGGGCGGTCATAAGAAGAACGCGGCGCTGGGCCTTTTCTCGAAGATCAGCCGTATCCACCGCCCGACAGCTCCGTATAATGGCGAATCTAAGACGATTGAGAACATTTTCTACCGCTTCCAGAGCCAGGTATTGAAGAAACGTTTCGGTTTCACCGGGCAGAATATTACGGCAAAGAGAGATACAAGCCGTCCGAATTTGGAATTCATCAACGCGAACATCGACTCCCTCCCCACATTGGAGGAACTGAAGGAACAGTATGCCGCCGCCCGTGAGCAGTGGAATTCAATGAAACACCCTGCCACCGGCATCTCCCGGATTGAGATGTACAATACCAGCGTGAACGAGGCTACCGATGCGGTAAGTGTGTCGGATATGGTGGAGATGTTCTGGTACACGACCGAGAAACCGTCGCTGTTCACCGCCAACGGTATCGAGATCACGGTACAGGGAAAGAAATACCCTTACGAGGTTTTCTCCGCCCCCGGTGAGCCTGATCTGGAATGGCGCCGACGTAACACCTACAAGAAGTTCTATGTCCAGTACGATCCTTATGACATGAGCAGCGTACGTCTGCTGTACAAGGATAAGGGCGGAGCGATGCGCTTTGAGTGTGTGGCTTCGTTCCCGCTGATGATCCACCGTGCCCAGCAGGAGCAGACGGAAGCCGAGAAACGTTTCATCCGCGCCCAGCAGGAGGCCGTCATCAACGAGCGTATAAACCGCCAGGTCGTTGCCAAGGACATCGAGTACGAACATGGTGTCGCACCGGAACAGAACGGTCTGCGTACCCCTGACCTGAAAGGTCTCGGAAAGGAGGCGCAACGCCAGATTGACCGTCGCACAAGAAAATACAGCCAGCCGGCCCGTCCTTCCATCGGCCGAGACATGAAAGTCATCAGCAACGTGACATGGGACAGCTTTGAGAAGAAGGAAGTGAGCATCCGCAAGGTGGTCGGGAAATTATAAGGAACAGATTTATAACAAGATAAAAAATATTGATTATGGAAATTACAATGAAAGAAAAGGACGCCATCAGTGAAAGCCTCCGGGCTTACGTGGCGAAATACCCGAGCCAGACGAAGGCTGCTGGCAGCCTGAAGGGGGTTAGTGTAGGTACTGTTAGCAATATCCTGAATGGCCGTTATGAGAATATCAGCGACGAGATGTTCCGTAATGTCGCCTCGCAGGTCGGTGGTGTAAGCGCTACCGGCTGGCAGATCGTGGAGACCGGTGCTTACCAGGAGATCACGGCTGTACTCTCCGATGCGCAGCGCTGGCGCAATGTTACCTGGGTGACCGGCGAGGCCGGTTGTGGCAAGAGTACCACCGCCCGTATTTACCTCCAGGAGCATAAGGAGGTTTTCTATATCCTCTGCTCTGAGGACATGAAGAAAGGTGACTTTGTCCGCGAGATCGCCCGTACGGTCGGAATCCGGACCGAAGGGTATAATATCCGTGAGGTGTGGGGGCTTATATTGGATGACATCATCCAGATGGACGCGCCCCTGCTGGTGTTCGACGAGGCGGACAAGCTGACCGAACCGGTGTTCCACTATTTCATCAGCCTGTACAACAAGCTGGAGGAGAAATGCGGTGTCGTGTTCTTGAGTACCGATTATATTGCCAAGCGCATCAGCAACGGCTTGCGGTACCAGAAGCCCGGCTACAAGGAGTTCTACAGCCGTATCGGACGGAAATTTTATGAGTTGGAGCCTACGGACGTGAACGACGTGTTTGCGATCTGTTCCGCCAACGGTGTGACTGACAGGAAAGACATCGATAAGGTGATAAAGGAGGCTTCGACATGTGACTTTGATTTGCGGCGTGTGAGGAAGTCCATTCACAAGGTGAAACGCATGACGGGGGAATGACCCCCGTTCAAATACCGTTCAAACGTAATTTTAAGGATATGGAAAACAAATTTGAATACTTAAAGATCGACGGTCGCGAGCAGCTTCCCGCTCCCTGGAGCGATTACCCAGTCTTGAGGGAATACGAGACGGTGACCGTTTACCGGAATGGTCGCGACTACCTGGACGCCCTTGTGGGACAGCAGGACGGCTGGTGGGTTGCCGGCGTTCACATGGAGGTGGGCGGTTCCGGCGGTGGTTTCAACCCGGGACGTAAATGGGGACAGTTTGCCACCCGTGAGAATGCCCTTTTGTGGGCACTCGGCAGGATGCTCTGCCACGAGAAACTGCGGGGTGCCGCACGGCAGGCCGTACTTGACCGAATTGACAATATCCGACAACTAACACTGTTCTGACCATGGAAGAAGAGAAAAAGGATAATAAAAAAGCGGGCATGAGACGTGCCTTGAATGTCAGGGACATCCTGAACAAGAAGTATGACGTATTCCCTTTCGAAGGGAAATGGAAGGATGCCTTCGACACTCCGGAAGTCCGGGGCTGCTGGTTCGTGTGGGGCAACAGCGGTAACGGTAAGACCTCTTTCGTGATGCAGCTCTGCAAGGAACTTTGCAAGTATGACCGTGTGGCGTTCAACTCCCTGGAGGAAGGAACTTCTCTGACAGTCCAGAATAACCTGCGGCGCTTTGGTATGGCCGAGGTAAGCCGCCATTTGGCGTTCATCAAGGAGGACATCCCCACCTTGAAGATCAGGCTCCGGCGTCATAAGAGTTTCAACATCGTGATCATTGACAGCTTCCAATACACACAGATGACGTATCGTGACTATATCCAGCTGAAGGAGGAGTTTCCGGACAAGCTGTTTGTTTTCATCAGCCATGCCCGTGGCAAGAATCCTAAAGGTGATGCGGCCACGAGCGTGATGTATGATGCCGACCTGAAGATATGGGTAGAGGGCTACGTCGCCTTCAGTAAGGGACGTTATCAGGGGGCCACTGGTGAATACACAATCTGGGAGAAGGGCGCCTATGACTATTGGAATGTGGCGGGACCGAAACAGAAAGGAGGCCAGGCATGAGCAGGATAAAGAAACAGCTGGAGATTTGTCCTCCCGCCTATATGTGTAAGGGGCCTAACCGTGAGAACTTCGTCAGTACCGGCCACAAGTGTGGTTACTGCAAGGGCAACGGCTGGTTCTGGGGAACGGAAGAGGGCAGCCGCGAGGACGTGCATGTATCCTGCCCGGTGTGTGGCGGCAGCGGTGAGCTGGATGCGATTATAACAGTGGACTGGAAACCTTCAAGCAAGTGAGCCATGAGAAAGGAGTATTACAACTACGTTGTGAAGCTGCCCGTTCTGCTTCATGAACTGTTCCGCGGGAAGGTTGCCGACTATCATTTTTCCGACATGACGGTAGTGATGAACCACCTGGTGAAGTCCTACATCCGCATGACGGATGGTGGCAGGGTCTCCACGGCCACCCGGCGCATCCTCCTCTGCATGGATCGTATTCCGGACATGTCGTTCTTCTTCCGCCGTCAGGAGAAGTCGGTGCTGTTCTTCGAGATGGATCCGGCCGTTGCCGGCAGCCTGCAGCGTGCCATCATCGCTGGCGGCTGGGGCAACCGCCAGCGTCTTGTCGTCCGCCTGGTGTGCGCCTTCTGCTGCGGTGCCGGTGTGACATTGAACAACCTTTCGATGGAGCTTGCCTCCGAAGAGGTGTTCCGCCGTCCTGAAGGCTACCTCATACATACCTACGTGAGCAATTACCAGTACGTGTTCCTGAAGGAGACGGCCGCTGCCCAGCGCATGAGCGTGGAGGGTATGCTGACGGCTGCTGCTGAACTGCTGGTGGGAACGGATGACGAAGGTTCCGGATACCATATTCCGGAGAGTCTCGGCCGTATCGCTGACCGCGTGTTCGAGGTGAGGGGCAGCACGCTGAAGGACTTCCGCCGGCAGTGTCTGGTGAGCATCCGCACGAACACTATCGGTCCGGACCGTATCGCCTCCTTCATGGAAAAGCACGGCATCGCCTCCGCCCGTGAGTTCCTGCGCCGCGTGGTCCTCTTCTTTCTGGAGGCACGGTATCTGATTTACCGTAAGGAGGTAGAACTTGATGAGGATGACCTTCCGGAGGAGGAAGAGACGGATTGGGAGGAAACTATGTACAGCCAGTATCAAAAAAGAGATTTCGCGATTTCAACATATAATTATTAACCATTAAAATTTAACAGAAATGATTACAGAAAAACAGAAAGAGGCAGTAAAGGAACTCTGCCAATACGTGGATAACTTTTGTAAGGAAAACGATCTTAGTGCCTTTATGAGCGTTGCGGCCAGTGAGGACCATCCAGACGGGCTTGAGCAGATAGCCGGCTCAATCATTACCGGCAAGACTGAACATATTGTCGGCTCTATTTCCGGGGTTGTCAAAGCGAATAAGAATGTCTATATGCTGCTTTCCGTGGGACTTATGCAGGCCTACACGAGAAAGGCTGACATTAATACTATTCCGTTCGGTGAAAATTTGAATATGAACTGATGAATGCAGCATAAACAGCTATGAGTGAAAATAACAACAAGCAGAAACGTAAACGTGTCTGTCCGCATTGCGGCCGAAAGTTGTGGATGCGTGAGTTCTATCCGTTGAAGAATGGGGGACGGAGTTCCTGGTGTCATGAATGTGTGCTGGTGTACAAGCGTGAACAGTACCGCAAGCACCGGAAGGTTGCTGACGGTACTTTCATGCACCGGACACTGGGACGGCTCGTCGAGCATAAGGGATATTCCACCCGTATCTTTTGGAACGGTAATATGCTTTCCATCATGCGTCGCCACTATCACAATACCCTCAACCGGGAGCTGGCTGAAATGCTCGGTGTTTCCGAACGCAGCGTCACCCGGAAGGCCCGAGAGATGGGACTGGAAAAGGACAAAGGTTTTGTAGCCTCCCTTAGCCGGGAACATTTGTTGCTGGCAAACGCGAGAAGCAAGGAACTGGGATATCCGGGCGGCTTCACCAAGGGGATGAAGTTTCGGGGAAACCAGTACACCGGGAGGATAAGAGTTGAATAACATACAGCACGGTCAATATTATGAGTAAAAAAATGGTAATTGTGGTCACCGCAGTTGGTGTCCGTAAAGTAGTGGAAAAATGGCTCTGTGAGAATATGACTTGCGAGCTGGTTGTGTCACGTAACGCACGCCATGAGTGTTGTGTGGAAGTCATCTATGATAGCGGAAACCCTTCGGTTTTGCGTACTCTTCTACGCTCTGCCGTGGGTGAAATCATAGAGTTGTGCTGATGTGGTATGAATAGTTTGAGTTAATGAAAATCTGAATAGAATGGGCATACTTGAATTTTTCGACCAGTATAAGTGTACAAAAAATGAAAAAGAGCATCTTCTTGATTATTTGTGTACTATCAGAGTAAAGAGAGTGATTAAGGAAATCAATGACCTTAAAATAAACAAAAAAACAGTATAGCCATGCAGATAGACATCAACAGCCGCAAGCAGTTAAATAAACCCGAGAATTATGCGGCGTTTTACAGCCTTTTGAACCGCCTTCCGACATCGGATCGTGACGCACTGAAGGAAAGCATCGTTTCCCAGTACACGGAGGGACGTACCACGAGTCTGCGTGACATGACACTGAAGGAATACAGTGCCGCCGTGTCCGCCATGCAGAAGCTGGTACCGCCCACTTATCAGGAACAGCTCCGGAAGATTCTCCGTCAGAAGCGTTCCGCGGTACTGCACCAGATGCAGCTGCTGGGTATCGATACGGCCGACTGGGACTGGGTGAACGCCTTCTGCCGGGACAGCCGTATCGCCGGCAAGGAGTTCCGTGAACTTGACTGTGAGGCGTTGGACACGTTGCAGGTGAAGCTGCGTGCCATCCGCCGTAAACGTGAGAATAAACAACAATAGCAACCATTTAATTTTTTAGCTATGGATTTGAAAGAACAATTAAAAAGCCTGTCCGCCCAGGACAGGAAGGAGCTTTTGAAACAGCTCCAGCAGGAAGAGAAGGAAAGCAAGCGTAACCGGCGCGATGCCTATGAGGGCCTCCGTGCGCAGTTCATGCTTGAAGTGAAGAACCGGCTGCTCCCGGTTGTGGATGACGTGAAGGCGTTCCGCGACTGGGTGGAGAAAGAGGCCGCCGCCTTCCGTGCGGTGATGCGTGAATACGGCCAGCTGCGTAAGGACGAGCAGGCGAGCTTCACCATCGTGGACGGTGACATGAAGCTGGAGGTGAGGAGCAACAAGGTGAAGAGTTTCGACGAGCGTGCCGACCTTGCCGCCGAACGCCTGGTGGATTACCTGAAGCGCTACGCCATGGGGCGCGAGCTGGGTACCGACGACCCGATGTACCAGCTCGGCATGACCATGATCGAGCGCAACCGCCAGGGCGATCTGGACTACAAGTCCGTGAGTAAGCTGTACGAGCTCGAGGACCGTTTCGACAGCGAGTACACGGAGATCATGGACCTCTTCCGTGAGAGCAACGTGGTGTACAAGACCGCGGTGAACTACTATTTCCACAAACGTGACGAAAACGGTGTCTGGCACCGTATCGAACCCTCATTCTGCCGGTTGTAGTCATGGAGAAGACGAAGAACATCGCGCCGCACGTCATGGCCTGCAAGCGTTGTGAAGGCAAGGGACGTATCTTTTACCTGGACCAGGGAGGAGCTCCTTTATCCGCAAAATGTCCGGTCTGTAATGGCAGCGGGCGGGTGAAGGTACAGAGCAAGGTGATCACCCGCATCGAGCCGTTTGTTCCGGGTGAGGATGACACCGAACTGATGACCATGTGATTTTGTTCACACTCTAAACAGAAAAACGCCGCATTCATACACGATGCGGCGTTTTTTTATTAACATCCCCGGTTAAATGCCTAATTTTGCAGCATATACCTGAACTTATGGCTAAAGGACGAGACAAAAAACTGATAGAACTCCGTGATGAAGCCCTGTGCCGCCGTTACTATTACTGGACGGAGGTGCAGCGCCTGCGTTTTGATGATGCCCTGAAAGTGTTGTCCCGCCAGGAGTTTTTCATTTCCGAGGAGCGGATCATGTCCATTATCCGGTGCAAGTGCCGGGAGCTGAAGGACTTGGAGGTGAAGCCCGTCCCAAAGGTTAAGAAACCCCGCCTGACAGCCGTCCAGCTTTCCCTGTTCACGGGGGAATGAACCTTCCCCTTACTGCATGGCCGACTCGTCATGCAGCGTGAAAGAATAAACCGTCTCGTACACCTTGATGTTTCCCGGCAGCGAATAGTCCCGGCTCTTTACCCTGACCAGCGGGCTGGTCTCTTCCGTGCACTGGAACTCCTGCAAGGCTTTGTACAGCTCTTTGGCCTTCAGCTGCCGTTCCCTTACCTTGTCATAGGTTCCGGAGGTGTAGTGGGTGTCATCGTAGCAGTCAATGGCCAGTCGTATGGTGATGAGTGACTCGCTTTTCTGTACCCCGTAACCGAGGTCATTCCAGTCCGATTCGGCGTTCCCGACAAGCACGCAGGGGAAGGTTACCGGATAGTGGTCCTCCTCCGCCCCGGCTTCAAGCTGTCCGTAGTCCTCGTCAATGTATGACAGTTCAGGCATCTTTTCGGCGATGCGTTCCATGATCGCGATAAAAATTTCTTCCATGTTGTTATAAGTTTAAAATATTTCTGATTTCATTCTCCATTTTACGGTCTATCTTTTCGGACAGTTCCCGGCTTTCCCCGATAAACTGGCGTTGCGGTATTTTTATCCGGAGCTTTTTCTTTTTGGTCAGCGCCAGCCTTTTCCATTTCAGCGCTTCCTGATTTTCCTGCGGTTCATTGTTTGCGGCAGAACCCTTCTTTTTGCCTTTTCTTTTGCCCGTGGCGGCTTTTTTAGCCTTGCCTGAAGCCTGGTAATACTTCGCCCATGCAAAACGCCGCATTTGGGGCGTAACAGTCGGATGAACTTCTCCTCCCCAGTTATTGACCGGCGCATAGACGAGTTCGTTTGCCACCCTCACTCGGTATTCTCCCGGCATGTATTTGACGGAGCTGAAGAGATGGTTCCTTCCGGAGAGCAGCGTCCCGTAGCTCCCTGCCGCATCGGTCCGTCCCGAGGACAGCCTTTTCGCTTTCGGCCACGGGTGTAATCCTCCGTTTACGAAACCTTCCCGGCGGAAGTTGTCCTGGAAATGGTCTTTTGCCATTCGTCCAGCGATAACCGGCATTTTCCGTTTCATTAGCCCATCCAGTTCTTTCCGTTTGGCTTTTATCAGTTTTGAATATTCTTTTATGTCCATGAATGACTGAATTAAAAAATAATTTTATACTTTTGCAGCAAGGCGTTTTTTATGTGCCTTTTTGCGTTATGGAAATACCTAAACAAGTGTCGGAATTAGCAAACAGTAGCGGTTACAACTCCGTTGTCTTATCAGCCAGTTCCCCTGAAGGAAGCATCTATTCCGTGGGCTGTGTTGACGGGGATGGTTTTGAGTTGCCTGTCGGTCTTCCCGCCTTTATTCTGTTCGACGGCCAGTCCTGCCGTCTGGTGGACGGTGAGGAGGGGCTGGCACTTTCTTCCCGTTTATTTGGTGATGAATAGTCCCATGATTTTGGGATTTACCAGTTTGTTGTCTATTCTTATCACTCCCACACGGCCCGCTTTCATGCTCTGTATGTAATTGCTTGCATCATCCTTTCCGGTTTGCGGGTCGAAGAACCTTGTCTTTCCTTCAGTCACCTCTGCGCAGAACACGTGTGCGGAGCCGCCTTTCCAGGCACAATATATCTCGTATATTCCATCCTCTCTGAATTTTTCCCTGAAGTATTCCTTCAGCCGGTTTGCATTCATTACTTGATATCCCTTTCTGACCTGCCATTTATAGGTATAGTCATAATCCGGCTTTGTTCCGTCCCGGTTCAGGAAACGTTCTTCCCATGTGATACCTTGTTTTGCCATTTCATTGTATGCGCTTTGTCTGATGTTGGGTTTTGCCTCGATGTCAAACCCCAACCTTCTGAGCATGTGTGTCACGGTGCAGGTCTGGCAATTCACGCGGTATCCTTCCTCTTTTCCGAATTTCGGGTTCTCCTTTCCCTTGTTCGCCTGTTCGTATGTCATCGGCTTGCCTTTGGTAACGCCGAGTGCCTTTTCTATCTTGAGATTGTTGCGGGCGATGTCGGTTTTTTCCTCCAGCGTCAGGTTGTCCGGCATTTCGGCTATCATTTCGTTGATGCGCCTGGTCAGTGCGTCCACGGCTTTTTTTGCTCCCGGATGCGCTTCAGTAATGTAGGGGTGTTTGTCTGAAAACAGTTTGCCGTCTTTTCCCGGATTGTTTTCCAGACCGTCATGTGCCTTGTTCTGCCCGTTTTCGTCCGGTACCGCTGTCGGCGCTTCATCCGTTGATGAGAGCGTGCACTTGCAGTTCCATCTGTCTCCGGGCCTGTGCTCGTTCCAGAACGGATCATCTATCGGACGTATGGTCCCCCAGAAAATCTGGTGGTCGGCTCCCGGCGTCACACTTGTGGACGGCATCCATTTGAGGTTCGGCAATACATCCTTTTCCCTTTCGAACTGTCTCCAGTCCGCGGCCTGGTGTGCCCGTATGACGGCCGTGTCGTATTCTGTACGCAGCCAATGGATCATCTGGTGGTCGGCTATGGGCATGGCTTCCTTCACCCACTGTTCAAACGGCTTTAAACTTCCGTTTTTGTCCAGCAGCAGCGCTGCCATGTCGTTCTGTGCCCTGTGTACCTTGAAAGCTGCGAACACGGCGTTGTTCATTCGGATTTCACGGTAGAAGTCATAATCCGGATCATCGGTTTTCCGTGTCCCAAACCCCTTGTCGGTGGCTTTGTTCATCGTTTTCCACGTGGCCTCGAACAGGTTCTCCTCGATGTCGGTCATGGGATGGAAATCTTTGCTGTATATGTTCTTCAGGGCTTTCTTCAGTACCTCTTCATCGAACGAGAATAAAGTTTCCACCTGTTTGTCCTCCATTCTGTAGAGGTCGTTTATCACCATTCTAAAGCTGCCCCGTCTCTCCCCGGGGCTTTCCCGAAAAAACGTTTCAGCCAGTTGTATGCGTTTTTAAGGGCATTTTTCTTTTCTTTGGGTGTTCCTTTACCGTGCTTTTCCAGTTCCGGTTCTTCTTCCGGATCCGGTTCATCCTCTTCCGCCTTTTCGGTCTCTCGGGCCTTCGCTGCCTCGATTTCCGCCGCTTTCTCCTCCTGGCGTTTCTTCAGCTCGTCATAGTTTGCCGGTTTCTCGATCCCGAATTCCTCGTAGAGGTAGTCGTCACCTACCGGCAGGTTGAAGTTCGTACGCAGCTGTGTGAGGATGGACATCTTTTTCTCCGGTTCGATAAGCTTCTTTTCCGGATAGCAGAACTCCCCGCCTGTGGTGTCTATTCCGAGCATTGCGAATATGTCGGCCATGTCATAGTTGAGCACGTCGAGGATGTCCTGCCTGTCGGAGAGCGTCACTTTCTCCTCCACGTCCTTGTGTACGGTTCCCAGTGCCTGTGTGCCCTTGTCGGAGGCTTCGGTGGTGAGCGTGTTTCCGAGGAACAGCTTTGAGATTTCGTTGTTGCAGCGCTCGCAGAGCTTGTCGTAGAGGTCCGCGCTCCCTGTCTTGTTCGCGGCTTCCACGAGCTTGAGCACCGTATCCTCCGCGTGCACGAAAACCGACAGGCTTCCGGTGCTGTCCGCGTCGTCCAGCGCCCTCTGCCGTGCCTCGTCGTCATCCGTGGGATACGTGTACTCCCTGATGGGCGCTCCGAACACTTCCGCGAACTGTGCCCAGTCCGCCACGTCGTTACGTTTGTATATCACCCAGATGGCTGCTTTCACCAGCAGTCCGGGATCGTCGGGTGAACCGATGAACAACAGGTCGGGGTACTCGTCCCAGGACGTCCCGGTGGTGTCCGTCTGGTGCCGCAGTATGAGCCTGCGCACGGGATCGACGTGTTTGCGCGGTATCAGGTCGTAGTTCACCCATTCCCCCTTGCGGTAGAACTGCACGAGTGAGAACCCCCAGAATTTGGCGTCCAGGATGTCCCCTATGAACTTCCGGAACCATGGGGACCTGATCTGCTTGTTCACCTTCTCGTCCGGCTTCCCGTTCCTGCGGAATTCTATGGAAGATGCCAGTGCGGCATTCTTCCGTTTCTCTATGACACTTGTCAGGTGCGTGTCCATGAGTATGTCGCTGAACAGGTCGTACAGCCTGAAGCGTCTGGAGTAGTCCACATTCTCGAAAGCCCTTACCGCGAGCATGTAGTCCGCTATGTCTATACCGAACCTTCTGGGCTGTGTCAGTATGATGGTTGCGGGTCCTTTCTGCCCGGGCCTCGGCAGGTTCCCGCTTTGGGTTATCTTTCCGGCCCCTTTCTTTCTTTTGTTCATATTACCAATGGTTTACACGTTTACGGTTGCTTTTGATAAGGAAATTTGATTTTGCCGCCCTCGTCTCTTCGGACAGCAGGGGCAGGCCGTCCACCGATATCTCCTCGGCCGCCACGGCTTTCAGCCATTCGACCGCCCTTTCGTGGCGTTCCTTCCGCAGCGGTGACAGGTTCCTCGGGTTATGTATGCAGAAGATGTGGTACACGGCTATGTCGATGGCCATCATCAGGACAAGCTGGTTGCGTTTGTCACCGGTTGCCGTGAATATTTTGTCACAGTCGTAACGTCTGGAAAGGTAGCAGCGCATCTCGGCGACGGCGCGGTCCTCGCATATCTCCACGACGGCGTCGTCCTCCCTTGTCAGTGCGTCCAGAATCTCGCGGTGTATGCTCGCGTCGTAGTCTGAAAGTTCGATAAATTTGCTCATAATGATAGGTATTGAAGTTTACACTCTGTACTTGTTTTGTGACCGCGTGCTTTTCCTTGTGACAATGACGGGCTTTTCCGACTGTCTGGCCTTGCGGTCTATAATTCTGTTTCCCCCCTCCACGCAGTCGGGTCCGTCTGCCGGATAGGTCAGTTGCAGGTTGAACAGCTTGAACTGTTCCGCCATCCGTTTCATGTGCGGGTTGTCCTTTTCGGCCTCGTTGAGTACCAGGTTCCCCTCCCGGTTGAGCGGTTCCAGGTTCGCCTCGATACGTGTGGCCTTGTCGGTCTTCTTCTCCTCGTCCCCGGTGATGTACAGTGATATTTTCCTTTCCCTGCGTATCCGCCGCACGATGGGCTGGAATACCTGCTGGAAAAAAGGATCCTGTAATTTGTTGTTCTCCATGTAACAGTATACGGTGGTTTTCCCGCCCACGAACTCCAGCAGCTTGATGTACCACTCTACAAATTCCGCGTTCAGCCCCCTGTCCAGGAACGTTTTTATCAGATAAAGCCTTCCCGCGAGTTTCCCGAGCAGGCACACCGTTTTGGTGGAACTTTTTTTCGTCTTGTTCTCTCCCGGTGCGGGGTCCCCGTATATCACCAGGAACTTGAACTTGGAAAGTGCCGGCACTTTCCCGTAGGTGATTTCCGCGAACACGCCGCCGTCCACCACCGGGTTGTTGAAGAACTCTTTCTGTGCCGCCGCCGCGCTGACCAGTGAGAGGAAGAGGTCTATATCCTCCTCGGAGTTCTTTTCGGGCCATACGGACAGCCCGTCCTTTCCCCGGATGTTGATGATATCCACGTGCCCGATTCCTTTCGCCTTCAGTTCGGTTGCCTTTTCGATGGCCCTTTTGATGCAGCAGTCCGGCGCGATGATGTTCCCGTTGAACAGGATGCGGTAGTTTCCCGATACGGACATGGTCGGTATCAGCGCCTCCTCCAGCCATTTCCATTTGGTTTTGATCCGTTCCGGATTCCGGCACTCCTCGTCGGTGTCTATATCGTCCACCAGAATGAAGTCCGGCCGGAAGTTCTTGTTACGCGTACCGCGCGGTGACTGCCCGGCTCCGATGGCGCGGAAGGAGCATCCGGACATGCAGGTGAACTCCCCGGTTTCCCACGCTCCCGGTTTTTTCTGCTGTCCGTAGTCCTGTATGATCCGCTGGTTCTCCTCGAAGTTCGCCATGAACGGCAGCAGTAGCCTTTCCGCATTGTCTGCCGAGTTGGAGATCAGCAGCACGTTGCGTATCTTTTTTGTCAGTGCCAGTTTGGATATCTCCATCATGGAGCGTGCGGATTTCGCCAGCTCGCGTGACCAGGCCCTTACCTCGTACCAGCGGTTGTTCCTCATCAGCCGCCCGGTGGCTTTTTTGTGGAAGGCGGCGGACTCGCAGGTGCAATACATGGCGAAGTAGTATTTGAACCACTCCTCGTCGTTCTTCTCCAGTCTTTCCCGCCTCTGCCTGATTTCCGTTTCCGTGTCCGTGGGGTTGATGTCCGAATGTTCGCGCACGGATGCCACCAGCTCGTTCCAGTTGTCCAGTGCGATCCTGTCCTGGGGTGTGAGTCTTTTCTTTGCCATGTCAGGATAATTTTGATTTGACAAACGCGTCCAGAAGCGGGGTGATCTCCTTCGCCTGCGTGGAATCGTAGGTCCGCACCCATTTGAGCAGGTCGGAGAACACGGAGATGATGTCCGCCAGCCCCACTTCTGTTTCCAGTTTCTTGATGGCGTTCGACAGTTTGGAAATGGTGTCCGCTTCCGCGGCGTTCGGGAACCGTTCCCCTTCCGGCTTTCCCATGATGGCGTTGTTGAGTTCCGCCAGCTGCCGGTACAGGTTCTTCAGCTGCTCCTCCCGTGTGATGGTTATGGAAGCCTTCAGCTGCTCCCAGTTTCCTTTGCCTATCCAGTTGTTCACAGTCACCCGTGAAACCCCCACACGCTCGGCTATTTCCGCCTGCGTGAGCGTTTCGCGGGTGTAGAGCGTTTTCGCCCATGCCTTTTTCTGCTCGTTTGTAAGTTCGGCCATATTACCTCCTTTTTTACGTGCAAAATTGATAAGGAAAAGGAGCGAAAAAAAACGCGCTCCGCATGATGACATTTTAAAGCGTCATGGCAATCCTTTAAAGTCTCCATGATGAAAACGCGGTTTGAAAAAGGCTTTTAATCCCCCTAATTTCGCACCGTAAACTTTGCAGGGAAGGACCTGCCAAAACGATAGTGACATGAGTAGATTTTTCAATATGATACCCGGAACCGATGCCTGTTGCATCCTTCTTTACGGTGACATCGGTGAGTACGATGATAACGTGCGCAGCGGTGATATTGCCCGTGAACTTCTGGAAGCGGAAGCCCTGACCGGGAAGGTGGACGTGCGTATCAACAGCAACGGCGGCGAGGTTTATTCGGGCATCGCCATTTTCAATGCCTTGAAGAACAGCAAGGCCGACATTACCATCTACGTGGACGGCATCGCCGCCAGCATGGCCTCCGTCATCGCCCTTTGCGGCAAGCCCGTGCAGATGAGCCGTTATGCCCGTCTGATGCTTCACAGTGTCCAGGGCGGCTGTTACGGCAACAAGGATGAGATGAAGGACTGCATCCGTGAGATCGAGGCGCTTGAGGATACCCTTTGCGAGATGTATGCCACCCGTATGGGCAAGGACAAGGAGGAAATCCGCGCGATGTATTTTGACGGCAAGGATCACTGGCTGCGTGCCGACGAGGCGCTGGCGCTGGGGCTTATCGACGGTATTTATGACGCTGACCCGGTACCGGAGGACAGTACCCCCGAACAAGTATTTCAAATATTCAATAACCGGCTGCACAAGCCACAAAACGAGAATAGCATGAATTTAGACGAACTCAAGAGACGTCCGCGGTTCAAGAACTGTGCGACGGATGACGATTTCCTGCGTGAAATCGGACTGCTGGAAACGGAGGCTGGCAAAGTCCCGGCCCTTGATGCCGAGGTCACCCGCCTGAAGGGCGAACTGAAGGTGTTCCAGGACAAGGCGGATGCGGATGACGCTGCCGCGCGTAAGAAACTGCTTGATGATGCGGAACAGGACGGCCGTATCGATGCCGCCACCCGCCCCATCTATGAGAACCTTCTGGCAAAAGACCGGGAGAACGGGGAAAAGGCATTGGAGAAGCTTTCCCCCAAACGTAGTGTCATGACCGACCTTCGTGTGAATCCGACGGGTGAAAGCCCCTGGAACAAGCGCATGAGCGAGATTAAGGACAAGTTGAACCATAAATAAAAACATTTGCCATGGCAATAGTAGTAAGAAACACGAATTACAACGGCGAGGTACTGGAGAAAATACTGGTCCTGGCCACCACCGGGAATGACCTTGTAGAAAAAGGTCTGATCATGGTGATCCCCGGTGTGGAGAAAAAAATCAGCCTGCCGCGTATCAAGACGGGCAAGATGCTCCAGAAGCGTAAGGAGAACCCGACTTTGGAAGACTCGAAAGGCAATTTCAATTACTCGGAGAAATCACTGGATCCGGAGGACTTCATGGCGTTCACGACTTTCAATCCCCGTGCCTTCGAGCATGTTTGGCGCAAGTGGCAGCCGAAGGGCAACCTCGTGTTTGCCGAACTTCCCCCCGAAGCGCAGAACACGCTTCTGGATGAACTTAGCAAGAGTGTGAAGTTCGAGCTGGGCTGGCATTACCTGAACGGCGAGTTCGGTTCGGACGACGACCACCTTTTCAACGGTATCCTGACCCAGGCGGCTAAAGATCCGGATGTGATCGTGGTTCCGGCTCCTTCCGATACTTCCATGATCGGCAAGTTGAAGGCTGTCCGCAAGGCTATTCCAAAAGCCCTGCGTGAGAATCCGAACCTGCGTATCCTGATGAGTATTGACGACTTCGACAAGTACGATGACGAGCTGACCGAACGCGAGTACAAGAACACGAGCGAGACGGACATCAACAAGAAGCGTTACAAGGGTATCACCATCGAGACGCTGAATTCCTGGCCTGATGGCCTTATCGTAGCCACGCTCTGCTCGATGAGCGCTGACGGCAACCTTTTTGCCGGTGTGAACCTCCAGGACGATGAGGAGGTGATCCAGATTGACAAGTGGATGAACTCCAGCGAGCTGTACTTCTTCAAGCTGCTTATGAAGGCCGACACGGAAATCGCCTTCGGCGAGGAGTTCGTGGTGCTTGACACCCGTGAGACTCCGGTGTTCAAGGTAGTGGAACGCAGCATTTCTGCCGATCCGGCCGCTCTTTCTTTCAAGGCCGCCGGTGAGAGCAAGGAGGTGAAGGTCACTGCCTCCGGTGATTACAGCGTGGTTTCCATTCCTGCCGGTTTCACGGCAGTCGGTACCGATGGCTCTCTGACGGTCACCGCCGGTGTGAACAGTAGCGGCAAGGCGGTATCCGGCACACTTGTACTGGGCCTGGACGCCGATCCGGAGAAGAAGGTGGAGATAGCACTGTCCCAGGCGGCCGTTGATGAAGAGGAAGGCGGTGAGTGATGGGAAAGCTGAAGTATCTTGTCATCCATTGCACGGCCACTCCTGAAGGGCGTGAGGTAAGCGGTGCGGAGATTCGCGCCTGGCATACGAACCCCGTCTCAAAGGGCGGCCGCGGCTGGAAGCAGGTCGGATATACCGACCTGTTCCATCTGAACGGCGGAGTGGAACGCCTGGTGAACAATAACGAGGACGCGAATGTGGACCCGTGGGAAGTGACCAACGGCGTGGCCGGTTACAATTCCGTGAGCCGCCATATCGTCTATGCCGGCGGGTGTGCAAAGGATGGTAAAACGCCTGCGGACACCCGTACCTCCTGGCAGAAAAAGGCGCTTGAGAAGTACGTGAAGGATTTCCATCGTCGTTTTCCCGATGTGAGAATCGTCGGTCACAATGAACTGGCGGCCAAAGCCTGCCCCAGTTTTGATGTACAGAGATGGCTTAAACAAATAGGTATAACTCAATAAATCAACAACAACATGAAAAGATTTCTTTTATTCTTTGTGCTGATACTCGGATTCGTGTCAGCAACTTTTGCCCAGACCGGTACAGTACCGGAAGTCGATTATAGCGCGATGATCACCACCTTTGCCGGTTTTGTCGGTGGCGTGGTGTTGCTCACGGAAGGGATCAAGGCTCTGTTTCCAAAAATGCAGGGCTTGGCGACACAGATTGTCAGCTGGTGTGTGGGCATTGTGGCCGCCATGCTTTTATGGTGGCTGGATGCGGGCTTTGTCGCTGATGCCACGTGGTATATCGCGTTGTGTTACGGGTTCGGTGCGTCCCTTGTGTCCAATGGTGTTGCCGATACGGGATTTGTCCAGTGGCTCATCGGACTGTTTGCGGGTAAGGATGCCGGTAAATAGGCTTTGACCTGAAAGACCAGTGTGCGTATGGACTTCAGTGCTGTCATGAATCTGGTGCTGGGCGGTGGTCTGGTAGCCACGATAATAGCCATCATCACCCTGAAATCAACGGTCAGGGAAGCGAGGGCGAAAGCGGAGAAGGCTACCGCCGAAGCCGAGACGGTACGGATTGACAATACCGAACATGCCACCCGTATCCTGATCGAGAATATTGTAGAACCCTTAAAAGAGGAACTGAATGAAAACAGGAAAGCTTTGCAGGCGACCCGGCGTGAAATGGCACGCCTCCGGAAAGCCATTGATACTGCCAACAGTTGCAGGCATCATGATGATTGTCCTGTTCTTTACGGGATGCGCGAGTACTCGAAAGAGCAGGACGGAGGTGAACCGGAACAGCAGCCTGTCGTCAAGCGCCGACAACGTGTCAAACGTGAGGCGGGGGTTGTTGATGGCGGGGATTCCGAAATCGGCGGTGAGCCTGACGATCCCTCCGGACAGCCTCCGTAAACTTCCCTCCGGTTCGTCCTACCATTCCAGGAACGGGCAGGCGGGCCTGACGGTGAAGAGCGATGCGGCCGGCAATATCATAGCGGAGGCATCCTGCGACAGCCTCCAGCGGCTGGTACTGTGTTATGAGGAGGAACTGACCCGTATCCGTAATGAGACACATGAGGACTCATTCACAGTTGAAACGGAATTTGAACGTCGCTTTAGTCCCGTTAAAATAGCGCTGGCCGCTTTTATAACCGGATGTGTTGCCGGCATAGTATTAACTTTCAAAATCAAGAAACAATGAATAAGAATTTCATGTACGGCGTCGGTGCCGTGAAATACAAGGACTTTGTGGTGGGTTACATAGAGAAGAATTCGTTTGACATGGGCGGGCAGAAACCCGAATCCGCCAAAATCGAGGCGGAGCAGGTGCCGGGAACCCCGGTGCTTATCATTCCCCAGTCGAATGGCAGCATCGCCCCCACGTTCAACGTTATCCAGCTGAACTACGAAAACCTGCATAGCTTGCTGGGTGGTACCATGCACTACAAGGAAGAGGACTCGGAAAAGAAAACCCCGATTGGTTGGACGGCCCCGACGGCAGCCGTGTTGCTGACCGGTCCGTGGGAAATAGCCCTTGTTTCGGGGCAGAGCATCCTGATTCCCAATGGCACGCTACTTTCCAATCTCGGCGGCAAGCTGACCCTGACAGAAACGGCGAAAATCGAATGCACGCTGGAAGTGGCCATGCCGGAAGACGGCTCCCAGCCCCATGGCGTATTCAATACGGATTCTATCCCGGAAGAGTGGAAACAGTATAAACTGCCTCCTGCTGAATCTGCCGCTGCTGCTTCCACTAACCTGGCCGAGGAGTAGCGTATGGACGAAGCTGTCATCAAGCAGATCCAGCGTGAGGGTGCGGACGCGCTGCTGGATATCGGTGTGAGCGTCCCGCTGAAAGCGTTTCATATCCCTTTCAGGAAATCCCCGCTGGAGCTGCGCGTGACCATGAGGCGGCCTTATATGTCCGGTCAGATTCTTTTTGCCCGGACATATTTGTCGATGGGGATCACCAGTGAGGAGATGTGGGGGTTCAGCAAGGAGGAGGAAATGCAGTTTCTGGCCTCTCACGGCAAGGCGGTGAGCCGTATGGTGGCCTATACCCTTTGTCGTGGCCCTTTCAGCCGCCGCGTGCTTTTGCGCCCGGTGGCATGGCTCATAAGGAACTTCATGGAACAGCGTTATCTGGTGGGTGCGATCAAGCGTTTTGTCAGCCTGATGGGTACCGACCCTTTTATACCTATTATCAGATCAGCCGAGCGGACGAATCCGATGAGCTTGAGACTGAGCCAAAGAAAGAAGGGGAGTTAAAGAGCCGTTATGAAGGCTCCCATAGCCCTTTCGGTTTTGTGTGGCAGATTGCCAGTGCCACCGGCTGGAGCGTGGACTATATACTGAACAAGGTGAATTACCAGACCCTGATCATGATGCTTAGTGACGCTCCCCGGTATGTCCGTGACAAGTCCGGATCTTCCGGTCCTGCGGATGAGCGGAGCGCCGAGGATGAAGCGGATGGAATAGTAGGATTTTTTCAAAGCAAGCTAAAATAGATGAAACCGGTACAAATAGAATTCCTTATGGTGGACCATTTGAGCGCCCGTCTTGACAAGGCCGTGGGCAAGATCGAGCGGATGTCCCAGCAGGCATCGTCCGCCAACAGACAGATCCGGGAACTTGACAGGAGCGGTTCCCTGTTGAACAACACCGTCGGCAAGCTGGCGGCCGCCTTTACTATCAAGGAGCTGGTGTCGAACATCACCAAGGTACGCGGCGAGTTCCAGCAGCTGGAGGTGTCGTTTCAGACCATGCTCGGCAGTGCGGAGAAGGCCGACACCCTGATGCAGCAGTTGGTACATACGGCCGCGACCACTCCTTTCGGCCTGGAGGATGTCGCGCAGGGTGCCAAGCAGCTTCTTGCCTACGGGTTTGGAGCGGAGAAAGTGAACGAGACGCTGATCCGCTTGGGTGACATCGCTGCCGGACTTTCCATCCATTTGAACGATCTGGTCTATCTTTACGGCACCACCATGTCCCAGGGACGGCTTTATACACAGGACCTGAACCAGTTCACCGGCCGGGGCATCCCTATGATCGCCGAACTGGCCAAGCAGTTCGGCGTGGCTGAAAGCAAGGTGAAGGAGCTTGTGGAGGAAGGCAAGGTCGGTTTTCCCGAAGTGCAGAAGGTCATAGAGAGCCTGACGGACGAGGGCGGAAAATTCAGTGGTCTGATGGAGGCACAATCCAAAACGATAACCGGACAGATCTCCAATATAGAGGATGCCGTTTCAATGATGTTCAATGAAATCGGGCAACAGTCGGAAGGTGTCATCAACACCACGCTTTCCGGTGTTTCCTACATGGTGGAGCATTACGAACGTTTCGGCCGTATCCTGCTCGGGCTTGTCGGTACGTATGGTGTGTACCGGACCGCCGTCATGACAGTCACGGCCGTGAAAGGCTGGGCGGTGGCTGCGGAGGCGTTGCATTACAACTGGCTCCTGCTGGTTGAGAAAGCGCAGAAAATGCTCAACCGGACCATGCTTTCCAATCCCTATGTGCTGGTTGCGACCCTGCTTGCCGGTGTTGCCGTGGCACTGATCTCCATGAAGACGGAAACCGAACGTTTGCAGGAATCCGAGGAAAGGTATCAGCAGCAGAAGCAGAAAACCATAGAGGCCGAGGAAGAGCACAGGCGCAAAATAGAGGAACTGTGTTCCATTGCCGGGGATGAAGCCGTGTCCACGGATGCCCGGCGTGAGGCGCTAAACAAGCTGGAACAGAAATATCCGGATATATTCTCCAAATACGACACCGAGTATGAGAAACTGAAGAATATCAAGAAAATCAAGGAAGAGATAGCCCGATTGGAAGCCGGTGAGTCCATATCCAATCCCGCCAATGAATTGAAACGTGTGGATGACAGGATAAAAGAACTTGAAGGCAAGACCCGGTTGGCAACCGAATATTACCAGGACAGCTACGGGCGGCAAAGAGCCCGATATGTCCGGAAATCCGCACGTTCAAGGGATGAGGAGGCAGAGCTTCAGAATCTGTACGGAAAACGCAAGAGCCTGAACGGACAAATCCGCAAGGACGAGGTAAATGCCTATTTCGAAAACCTGACCGGTGTGAGTAACGAGACCCTTGCACAGCAGATAAAGCAGCGTAGAACCCTGCTTGCCCGGATGTCTGTCCAGGAGAAGGAATACGGAAAGATTACGCAGGGTGACGAAAATCTTACCGGAACTTATTCCCGTGACGAACTGAAGTATCAGCTGAACAAACTGGTTTCGGAACAAAACCGGCGTAACCTGCCCACGGATTCAAGCACTGACTGGGTGGCTGCGGCAAAAGAGAAATACCAGGATGCGCTCAAGGCTTATAACGCCTTTCTTCAGGAAACGTCCAACAGCCTTTCCCGTGAGGAGTTTGAGAAGAAGGCGAAAGAACTGAAGGATGCCGTCGATACCGCCAAAAAGGAGTACGACAAGGTCAAGCCCGGTGAGGATAAGGATTCCGAGGCCGAACGGAAGAAGGCGGACAAGGCGGAGAAAGAAGCCCAACGCCGCAAACAGGTTTCTGAAAAGCTGGGCCAGGAACTCGCCGGGCTGCAAAGGAAGAATGACGAGGCGGAGATTGAGATGATGACCGAGGGGCTGGAGAAGAAGCTGCGCCAGATAGACAATGAATACCAGGCACGCAAGGATGAAATAGCCAGGCAGGAAGCCGGTTGGAAACGTGACAACGCGAAAGCGGGGCAGTCCGGTTCGCTGTCGGAAGATCAGCAGTCCGAAATAGACAAGGCCCGTGAGCTGAACGAGTCCGGCCGACAGAAGAAAATAGCGGAAGCTTATCGGGAAGAGTTCGGAGTGATGCAGGAATATTTGCAGGCCTACGGCACCTTCCAGCAGCAGAAACTCGCCATCGCGACCGAATATGCGGAAAAGATACAAAAGACGACGTCCGGCAGCGAGAAGCTCTCTCTCGGTGTTGAACGTGACAGCAAACTTGCCGGCATCGAAGTGCAGGAACTGAAAGCCCGTATTGACTGGGGTACTGTCTTCGGTGAATTCGGCGGGATGTTTTCCGATATGATAAAGCCTGTATTGGCGGATGCCAGAAAATACATGCTCACTGACGAGTTCCGAAATGCCGACCATGCCAGCCAGGACGCGCTTGTCTCTGCCGTCCAGCAGATGGAGAGGGCTTTGGGCGGTTCCGGCAAGGTCAGTTTCAAGAAACTGGGTGCCGAGGTTACTGCCTACCAGAAAGCCCTTTCAGACCTGAAGGAGGCACAGGCGGTGTATGCGGACACCTATACGGCACTCATTGCCGCCCAGAAATCATACATTGAGGCGCAACAGTCCGGAACCGAACAGGAGAAGGAGTCCGCCCGGCAAGCCCTGGAAACGGCGCAGGCTAATGCCGATGCCGCGAGTGAGAATATAAACGCCTTGCAGGAAACGGCTGACAGTGCCCGGCAGTCCCTCTCGAATACTGCCTCCGGTCTGAAGACCAGTATGGAGAATGTGAGGGACGGATTGCAGCAGATTGCCTCCGGCAGTATCAGCGGGGCGTATAATGGCCTGATCACACTCGGCAAAGGTGCCAAGGAAGTGGACGGCAAACTGGGCGAGGCTTTCGGAAAGGTTTCCGAAACACTTGAGGATGTGCCTGTTGTCGGCTGGATTGTAAGTATTATAGACCTTTTCAAAGATGGTTTGAGTGTGGTCATCGGTGGCCTGCTCGACGCGGTGTTCAATGCCGTGAGCGGTATTCTTGACGATGTGCTTTCCGGTGATCTTTTTGTGACTATCGGAAAATCGCTGCTTTCCGGTGTGGGCAAGATATTCGACGCATTGACCTGGGGCGGATTTTCCTCCTGGACGACTTCAAGCAATGCCAAAGAGGTCCAGGAAACCATCGACCGGCTGACCGAGCGCAACGAGACCTTGCAGACGGCTATCGAGGACCTGACGGAGGAGATCAAGGCGAGCAAGGGTACAAAGTCCGTGGCCGCCTACCGGGATGCCTACAGGCTCCAGCAGGAGACGAACTCGAACTATCTGGACATGGCCATGTCGCAGGCCGGCTATCACGGTTCGCATCACAGCTGGAATTATTACTGGGGCGGTTTCTCACAGGAACAGATTGACCGTTTGAGCGGTCAGATCGGGCGTAGCTGGAACGGTGACATCTGGAACCTAAGTCCGGAGGAGATGAAGAAGTTGCGCAGTAACGTGGACATGTGGACGCAGATCCAGGATACCGGCAAGGGCGGATATGGAGGTCGTCTGACCGAGAAGCTGGATGACTATATCGACCAGGCGGGCAAGCTGGAGGAACTTACCGACCAGCTGTATGAAGGTCTCACCGGTATTTCCTTCGACAGCATGTACAGCAGTTTCGTGGATAACCTGATGGATATGAAGTATGATGCCGCAGCCGCGGCGGAGGACATATCCGAGTATTTCATGCGTGCGATGCTGTCAAACAAGATCGGTGAGCTGTATTCCGACAAGCTGAAAGGCTGGTGGGAGAAATTCGGCAAGGCGATGGAAGACAATGACCTTACAGAAGCCGAGCGTAAGGCCCTCCAGGACGAGTACATGAAGTATGTCGAGGAAGCCATCGCTCTTCGTGACAATCTTGCCGCGGCCACCGGGTACGATAACTCGGGCGGTACGAGCCAGAGCGCCAAAACCGGCGGTTTTTCAGCCATGACACAGGACCAGGGTACAAAACTGGACGGCATGTTCACCAGCGGGTTGCAACACTGGTCGAGCATCGATGAGAAGATGGAGAGCGTCATCGACAAGATGAACACCGCCGAGGGGCATCTTGCCCGTATCGAGGAGAACACCGGCACGAGCGCGTCGCACCTTGGCAAAATAGAGGAAGAGATTCGTAAAATCAATCGTGACGGAGTAAAATGCAAATGATATGGAAAAGATATTAGGCGGTCTGGTACTTGTCAACGGTACCGACATCTGGAGTACATACGGGGTGTTCCTCGTTGAGGACAAGCGCGGCGGGATGGATAACCTGACCGCCATCCTGACCCCGAGCAAGACGAAAACGGACACGGCTGTGAATATCCGGGAGGAGGACGGGGAGAAATATTCCTCCGTGCTGACGCCCAGGAACGAGGCCCGTGACGTGACGCTTCATTTCGCCCTGTTTGGCAAAACGCAGGCCGGCTGGCTGAAGAAGTATTTCGAGTTCATCAATTTCCTGAAGAAAGGCCGTGACGGGTGGCTTGAGATTTCCTTTCCCCAACTTGCCCTGACTCTCCGTGTGAAATATACGGATTGCAGCAAGTTCCAGCCTCTGACCTATCTCTGGAAGGAAGGCGTGCACGCCGGCAAGTTCAAGGTGAAGTTCCGGGAACCTGTCCCGGTCATATAAATGTGATTCAAACCCTATTCAAACGACGTTTAAACAAGATACAGACATGCTGACCATCTATGACAGCAACGGCAACAGACGGACCGATATCGAGGCGGGCGACAGCTCCACCCAGGTGAAGGAGGTGCAGGGTGACAATGTCCTGACACTCTCTTTCACGCATTACGAATATATCGCCCTGGACGTGAATGACCGGGTGGACTTTGAGGGTGAGCGCTACTGGCTGACCGAACGGTACATCCCGAAGCAGAAGAGCGGCCAGGAGTGGGTATATGATTTGAAGTTTTACGGTATCGAGAGCCTGGTGAGACGTTTTCTTGTGCTGGAGACCACCGACGGGAACACCGAGCCTGTGTTCACGCTGACAGCGACTCCGCGTGAACACGTGGCCATGATCGTGAAGTGTATCAATGACGGAATGAACCACACCACCGACTGGAAAGTGGGGCGGGTGGACGGTACGGACCTTATCGTCATCGATTACGAGGGGAAGTACTGCAACGAAGCCCTGAAAGAGATAGCCGAAGCGGTCGGCGGGCAGGCTGAATGGTGGGTGGAAGGCCAGACCGTGAACGTGTGCCGGTGTGAGCATGGCGAGGAAATAACGCTGGGCTACGGGAAGGGACTGACCGGAATCGAACGCGACACGACGGGTACCGACAATTTTTATACCCGGTTGTTCCCGGTAGGCAGCACGCGGAACATAGATCCGTCAAAATACGGGCATAGCCGCCTGATGCTTCCGGGGGGCAGGCAATATGTCGAGATACATACGGAGGAGTACGGCATCTATGACCGTTACGAGCAAGACGCCTTCAGCGGCATTTATCCCCGCAGGATCGGGGCTGTCAGCAGTGTGCGCAGCGAAGATGTGAAAGATGACGACGGCAACCCTTTCACGGTCTATTATTTCAGGGACGACAGCCTGAATTTCGATCCGAACGATTACGAGCTGCCCGACGAGACCAAACGTGTATCGTTCCAGGACGGTGACCTTTCCGGACTGGGGCAGGGTGAGGACCACTATTTCGAGGTGAATTTCAACAGTGCCACCCGTGAGTTCGAGATTATTACGATATGGCCCTATGATGATGACACGCAACTCCCCGGCGGCAAACTTATTCCGAAATCCGGTGACCGTTATATTCTCTGGAATATCCGTATGCCGGACGAATATTACCCGCTTGCCGAGGAGGAGTTTCTTACGGCGGTGGAACAGTTCAATACCGAATGCTGGCAGGATCTTGCCGTTTACAAGGCCCCGACCGACCATGTGTGGATTGAGGAGAACGGTGTTTCCCTGTCCGTAGGCCGCCGTGTGAGACTTGAAAGCGAGGAGTATTTCCCCGAAACCGGTTATCGCAGCAGCCGCATCACGAAAATTACCCGGAAGGTGAACCAACCCGGGGAGATGGACATCGAGATCAGCGATGCCCTGCATAGTGGTGCGTTTGAACGGGTGAATGACAGTATCGGGGAACTGAAAAACTATACGAAGTCAAAGGCGGAGGGTGCCGCGCTTCCTGACATTATCCGTAGCTGGGACAAGACACTGCCTACGGACAACAATCTTTTTTCCGCGCGGAGAAGTCAGGCGGAACACATCAGCAAAAAAAAGAATGACCGTGCAAAGGGGAAGATCACCTTCGAAGCGGGAGCCTCTTTCGGACAGGAGGATAATGCGGGTATTGATGACAAGGGCAATGCCGAGTTGCTGACCCTTGTCGTGCGTGAGTTCCTTCGCAGCCCGAAATTCGTGGACGGTCTTTTCGGTGAGGGGTGGCGGCTGTGGATGGAGGACGCTTTGTCCCATCTTACCATCGACAAGCTGACGGTACGCCAGGTCATGGTAGTATTGGAGCTGCTTATCGAGAAGGTACGCAGCGTTGGCGGCCAGCTGTGCGTCAGCGCCGCCAACGGGAAAATAAAGACCGCCGTACTTGAGGACGGTTACTGGAGGATCACTTTCGAGCAGGACAACAGTTTCCAGGCCCATGACCTGATGCGCTGCGCCACGTTCAGCGGCGGGAACCTGAAAGGGTACTGGGTGGAGGTGGCCGGCGTGGAGGGTGACTCCATTCTCGTAAGTGAGGATGAATTTTCAGGTTCCCTTCCGGAGGCCGGTGACGAGTGCGTGCTGATGGGCAACACGGAGAACCCGCTGCGTCAGAACCTGATCCTGATCTCCGCCACCGAGGACGGTCAGCCCCGCGTGGACGTGATGGACGGGGTGAAGGCGAAGAACTTCACCGGCTGCCTTCGTGCGCGCCTGGGCAACCTGGACGGCATCAGCGATGACTGGTTCCCGGCTGACAACCAGCCGCACGGCAACGGCCTTTACAGCGACAACGCCTACCTGCGCGGGACTTTCCTTCTGGTGACCGGTGAGGACATCAAGACCAAGTTCGAGATCGTGGAGGGGCGCATCACCAGCGCGGTGACCGCCCTAAGGAACGACTTCGCCACGGAGAAGGGCTACCTGAACAACCCCGCCTTCGATGACGGGCTGGAGAAATGGAACACGGAGAACGAGACGGTGTTCTTCCTGGCAGGTAACAAATGGATCTGGGCGAACAACAACGTACTGACCAGAAAGGGCGACGGGGCGAGCGTGACGGTGGATGACGGGCGGACGGTGGTGCACATCCGTAACAAGTACATCCTCCAGAAACGGGCGAATTTGAAAAGCATCCCCTCCATGCCTGTGAACGGTGACGGGGAGAAGGAGGCCGTGCCGGTGTACCTTTCCTTCTTCTACCGCTGCGCAACCAAAGGGACTCTAAGAGTCCAGTTCCTGGACGTTGACAAGACGGGTTTCGCGAACTTCAACAGCCTGGAGGTGGAGGAGGAACTGTCTGCAACTGATGGTTACGTGCAGTACACCTGTAGCGGCCTCTGGAACGGTACCGGTGATTTCAAACTGTCCTTTACCGGTGACATCTACCTGTATATGCTCGTGCTGTCCACTGACAAGGTGGAGAGCCTTGCACACCGCTACCGGACGCTTTTCGAGCAGTCGGAGCGTCTGGTGAAGATAACGGCCGCCGTCTTTGACCGTGACGAGAATATGCTGGAAGAGACGGGGCTTGTGGTGAAGCCTGAAGGCGCGGGCATCTACGCCCAGGACGCGGACGGGAAACTGGCGCTTATCGGCGTGAGTGTGGACGGGACGGACGCTGACGGCAACAAGATCAGCGTGGTGAAGCTGACCGGTGACCGCGTCAAGCTGGAGGGCCTCGTGACGGCCAACGATAATTTCAAGATCCTGGAGGACGGGAGCATCGAGGCGAACGCGGGCACGTTCTCCGGGCATATCCGCACGAACTTCCACCTTGTGGAGTCGAGCGACGCCGTCCTGACCTCCTGCTCGGGCCGCGGCGAGGCCGGCTACCTGATCGGCCGTGAGCTGAGCCTGAAGGTGGACATGGCCGGTTCGTCGAACGGTGCGGACATCATCCTTCCGAACGACGTGCGTTATATCGGCTCGCGCGTAACCCTTTACAACGGCTGCCACCCTCCCTATACGCGTACGGTGGGCTCTATCCGCTACAGCTCCGTCCGTGTGGACGACGGCACGCTGCTCCGCGGTTCCAACGTGAACCTTAGCAGTGATTCGCTGCTTTCCTATTCCGACCCCTACAGGATCGACTGGATCAGCGGGATCATCGAGCTGGTCGGTACCCCCGAGCTGAACGGGAGAATCCTTGCGGACCTGGTTTCGTGGCGGGGAGCGTCGGCCGGTCCCCCCGCTTCCCCCTCGAGCGGATGGCTTTACTACGACACGAAAAGGAACCGCAACTACCTTTACTGGTACGGCGCGTGGGTGGAGTTCCCCGTTTACGGCGGCGCTTCCGATGATCTCCGCATCACGTGGAAGGGAGAGCTTTCTTCCGCTCCGGAGAACCCGGAGAGGAACTGGCTGTACGTCACCTCCGTGAACCGCTTCCTCCTGCTCTACACGGGCGAGGATTGGGAGGAGCCCGCCATCATTAACAGCCTGAACAAGTGCGGCTGGTGCATCCTTGGCTTCAGCGCGCTTTCATACCATTATTACAATGACTGACAACAATAAAAAAGGAGGAATAACTTATGGCACTTACAGAATCGGAGAAAACGGAACTTAAGAACGACATCCTGAACGCTATCAAGGCCGAGAGCCAGAGCGTTGATGAACTTGTGGAGGTCAGCTCCCTTGACAATATCAAAAGTCTCCCCGCCCTTCGCGGCAGTGAGCTGGTGAGTGCTCCGCTCACCCTTTTGCGTAAACCGGCCGATGATGCCGCTGCCACGGCGAATGCGTCTGCCACGAAAGCGGATAATGCTGCGGCTTTGGCGAATAAAGCTGCGGGTATGGCGTCTGATGCGGCCGGTACCGCCAATCAGGCTGCTGAAACTGCAAATTCCGCCGCGGCAGCGGCATCCGCGGCTGCGAAACAGGCGGAGGATGCCGCCGCCGGTGTGAACGACGGTTTGGTCGGTGGCATGACGGCCGTCCCTGATGAGGAGAACGACACGGTGAAACTCACCCTGCTGGGGAAGACCGGGACGGAGATTGCCTCCGTTGATATTCCCGGTGGTACGGGCGGTGGCGGTAACACGTATAATGTGACGGCGGAAGTCCCTTTGGAGAGCGGTTATTATGTCCTTTCCTCCGCGATCGGTGCCGTGGATGAGAAATACCGTTACAAGGGCCGTTGCATCACCTATGAAGTCTCGCAGGGCAAATGGGAGACCAAACAGTTCGTGGGGACAAGTCTGTCGAGCTGGGAGCAGGAGGCGAGCTGGGAGGACTTCGGCGGTGCCGGAACGATGAAGAGCCTGACGGTGAACGGCGAGAAGAAAGTTCCCGACAGCGAGGGCAACGTGGATCTGACCATCGACAAGCTGGAAGTGGACGAGAGCCTGGATGCCGACAGTACCAATCCCGTCCAGAACAAGACCGTCGCCGCCAAATTCCAGGAGGTGGAAGCCGGTACCGTGTTCGGCATGAGCGCGGAAGTGAGCGACGACGAGAGCAGTGTCCGCCTTGCGCTGACCAACAAGAGCGGGGCGGAGATCGCGAGCGTTGACATCCCGGCCGGCAGCGGTGGCGGCGGTGAGTCCTCCACCACCAAGATCGTGCTGCTTGCCGAGACCGACAAGAAAACCGTGAAGGAAGGCGGAGCGGTGAAACTTACCTATACCTATGACCACCAGGTTGCCGGCGGTGATGACAAGGGTAGCAGTACCGGACAGAAAGCGACCGTCACCATCCAGGTGAAGCGCGGGACGACCACCACTTATTCCTCCTCGCTGAAGGAAGTGAGCAAGGGTACCTATACCCTTGACCTGACCAAATACCTGCTGGTGGGCACGAGCGATATCTACGTCATTGCCGAGACTACCGATCCCACCACGGGCAAGGCGCAGAAGAAGCAGGCGTACGTGAGCGTGAAGAGCGTCACCCTGTCCCTTTCCTGCGGTTACAACCTGGCGGCCACCATCCAGAACGGCGGTTACGGTACCTATGATTCCGCGAGTATACCCTACGCCGTGAGCGGTACCGGCACGAAAACCGTCAGCCTGTACGTGGACGGTGTACAGCAGAACGCGCATACGGTCACCCGCAGCGGCACGACGAACGGCAGTTTCGAGGTTTCCATGACCGGCCTGTCCGTGGGGCGGCATACCGCCCAGCTGGTGGCCGAGATGGAAACTGACGACCTCACGCTGAAAAGCGAGAGCATCCATATCGACCTGCTGAAGGCCGGAACCGGCGCGCCCTTCATCGGTTTGAAGCTCATTCATGCCGACGGGCATGTCCTCGGACGGGACGAGCATCTGGAGCCGGTCCTTGAAGCCGGCCGCTACGAGAAGCTCACTTTCGACTGGGTGGCCTATGATCCCGACCGTGTGCCCGCTGAAGTGGAGTTCTGGAAAAACGGCGTCAAGAGCAGTACCGTGAGCGCTCCCCGCAGCATGATGACCTACAGTAACCGGTTTACCGAGGAAGGCACGCAGACGCTTGTCCTGAAAGCCGGTCCGACCGGGTACACTTTGCGCATCGACGTGGGTGAGAGCGGTATCGATATCAGCGAGGCCACCTACGGCCTGGCGGTCAAGCTTGACGCGGCGGGCCGCAGCAACGGGGAGAGTAACCCCGGAACATGGGAGTCGAACGGCGTGGAGACCACGTTCGAGGGTTTTGACTGGAGCAGCAACGGCTGGACGGGTGAGGCGCTGAAGCTGACCAACGGTGCGAAAGCCGTCATCGGCTACCGGCCCTTTGCCACCGATGTGAAAAGTACGGGGCTGACCATTGAACTGACCCTCCGGGTAAGCAATCCCACTGACAGCGATACCGCAGTTGTGGACTGTCTCGACAGTGGCAAGGGGCTTTATATCACCCCTTCGGAAACGAGTTTCAAGACCGGTGAGAAAGTGTCCTATACCAACGAGGACGACGAGCTGGTGGAGCGTGAGATCAAGCTGGGCACGAATTATGTGGAAGACCGGTGGATCAAGGTGGCCCTCATGGTGGGTACCCGCAATGAGAGCCGTCTGATGGAGCTTTATGTGGACGGCAACCGTACCGGTGCCGACATCTACGACAACGCCTTCAGCTTCCGCCAGGACAATCCGAAATATATCACCATTGACAGCGCCGGGGCGGACGTGGAGGTAAAGAGCGTGCGTATCTATACCCGCCGGTTGAGTGACGACGAGGAACTGGAGAACCGGATGGTGGACAGTGCGGACGGTGAGGAGATGATCGCGCTGTATGAGGAGAACGATATCCTGGGTGATACCGACACTGTGGATATGGACAAGCTGCGTGCCAAGGGCAAGGGGGTGCTGCGTATCGTGCGCCAGAACAAGCTCGATGACGTGTATGCCGAGAACAACAAGAAGACGGACTTTTCGGCGGATATCTTCTATTACTCCCCTTTCGGATCCGAATACGACTTCGTGCTTCGTGACTGTTATATCCGTATTCAGGGTACCAGTTCCACGAAATATCCGAGCAAGAACATCCGTATCTATATCAGCAAGGGCGGCACGAACCTTAGCTTCACCGTTGGCGGCAAGGAGCAGGCGGAAAAGAAATATCCCGTCCGTCCCGGTGGCATCGCCATGAACCTGATCTGTCTGAAGAGTGATTATTCCGACTCGTCCATGTCGCTGAACACAGGCGGTGCCAAACTGTTCAACGACGTGCTGAAGGAGATGGGGCTTCTCACCCCTCCGCAGCGTTACCAGTACGAGACGGGCGGCAGCGATTTGAACGCGGTCACCGTGCGTACCGCTATCGACGGTGTGCCTATCGACATGTTTGTGGCGGCTGCGGAGGACGGCGAGAACAACTATGTGGGGCAATACAACTTCAACAACGAGAAAAGCAAGAGCGGCGACCTGTTCGGCCTTAGTGGCGTGGAGGGTTACGATCCTGCCTGTCCCCTCACTCTGGAAATGCTGAACAATACCGAGGCCATGTGCCTTTTCAAGACCACAAGTGACGCTCATCTGGAGGAGGTGTTTGATGCCGGTGCCGAGACCAACGTTCCGGATGATGTGAAATGGGCGGGCCTTGACGAGTCGCAGCGTACGGCCGTGAAACGGCTGTACGCATGGATACGCTCGTGTGTTCCGGACGGTGCGACGAGCGCCGACCTCTCCACTTTTAAGAGCGAGAAGTTCAGGGACGAGATAAGTGACTATTTCGACAAGGCTTTCCTGCTGACGTATTACCTCTGGACGGACTATTTCCTTGCCGTTGACCAGCGTGCGAAGAACATGATGCTGCGCACGTGGGACGGCCTGATATGGTACATCACCTACTACGACGGTGATACCCAGATGGGAAAACGTAACGACTGTTTCCTGGTGTATGACTACACCACCGACCGCGACACTTATGACGCCGAGGCCGGGAAATATGCCTTTGAAGGCCGTGACAGCTGGCTTTGGAACCTCGTTCTGGCCAACCTGGACGCTGACCTGAAGACACAGGCGCAGGCTCTTCGCGGTGTACTTACCACCAGCCGTGTCCTGGACATGCTGAACGTGGAGCAGGCGGGCAACTGGTGCGACCGTGCCTATAACAAGAGCGGCGAGCTGAAGTACATCCTGCCCGCCACGCAGGAGATGTACGGCAAGGTGTGGCCGTTCATCTACGCCCTTCAGGGCAGTAACCGTGCGCACCGTGAATATTTCGTGCGTAATCGTTTCGCCCTTCTGGATGCTAAGTACGGCACGAGCAATTTCACCAGTGACAACATCGACCTCTATCTGGCACGTACGGCTGCTGACACCCCCGACGTGCTGAAGATTACGGCCAACGAGGTTTATGCTTTCGGCTACGGTACGAACAACAGCCCGAATATAGGGAATACCGGCATCATCAAGAAAGATGCGGCTGCGAGCCTTTCCATCACCGGTGCCTATACGGTGAACGATCCCTTGAGGGTTTATGGCGCGAGCCGTATGAAGGTGCTGGATATGAGCGGGGCCGCCGACCACCTGAAAAACGCTTTCGACCTGGGCAAATGTACCGTGCTGCGCGAACTGAACCTTCAAAGTTCCGGCAACGGCAGTACCGGCTGGTGGTTGAACATCGGCAACTGCAAGCAGCTACGTAAACTCAACCTTCGTAACCAGGCACAGGCGAAAACCGGGGGAAGTACCAGTACCGAGCTGGATTTGAGTGCGCAGACCAAGCTGGAAGAACTTGAGGCCCGCGGTACGCAGGTGCAGAGCGTGGTGCTAGCCAAGGGTTCTCCCGTGACGCTGCTCCACCTTCCCGGTACACTGACCAGCCTCCGTCTGGAATATCTGGGCAGACTGACCACCGGCGGGCTGACATTGGAAAGCTACAGCAAGGTGAAGACCTTCATCTTTGACAGTTGTCCAGGTATTGACTGGGAAACCCTGCTGGGCCGTTGCACGGGTGTGGAACGTATCAGAGTAACCGGTATTGACCGCGAGGATGACGGTACGTGGCTGGATAAGTTTGTCGGGATGGGCGGTGTGGATTCCGATGGCAACACTACGGACACGTGCGCCTTGGTGGGTACGGTACAGCTCACGCGCTACATTGATGACGATACGTACAGCGCTCTGAAGGCGCACTTCCCGGAACTGAATATCCGGCAGCCGGAATACACGATGATCGAGTTCGACGACGAGGTATCGGATGACGCGAACGTGAGCAACCTTGACAACGGTACCGGCTACAAGTATGACAACGCGTATGAGGTGAGCGGTCATATTTCCGCCATCCTGAAGCAGCGTCACCGTGTACTTGCTAAAGTGACTAAAAAAGCGACGACGCGGGGTGTGAACATGGCGAACGTTGATACCACGGTGAACAACCTGGACGGTGAGATGACCTACTACCCGCTGGACGACACGGACAGCAACAAGTACGCCGACGGCACGGCTGCCAGACTGGACGGCACTGAAGGTGACTGGATGATGTACGAGCCCTTCTTCTGGAGCAAGGGTATCAATGATTACCTGAACGGCAAGCATTACTCCTGTTACAGCAGTAACGGTTCGGATAACATGCCTTCCGTTCCGGATGCTGACGTCCTTACGCTTGACGACATTAAGGGCACGAGTGGCGGTTATCTTTCCGGTCGTAAGATCATGAGCGGAAAGGATACGCTTTCGAACAGCTACAGTACTGACAGTACGTATTCGGTATGCAAGGTGAACGTGGACGGTTACAAGCGTGTGCGTTTCCCGAGCGTTCCCGGTACAAGCCTTGTCGGAAGCATTTTCACAGACGATTCCGGCACGGTCATCAGTTCAATCGTCGTCCCTACCTTGAGCAACAAGTTCGAGGCCGGTATGTACCTGATTGCCGATGTTCCGGAGGGTGCCACTGCTCTTCACTTCTCCATTCTGAACACGGCAGAGTTCGATAAGGTTGTCCTTTCTAACAGTGACAGGATCGAGGATATGGAACCCGAATGGGTGCCTAATGACGAGCACTTGTGTGCCGTTGTGGGCAGCAGTGTTGTCGGTTCCAAACTTCGCGCCTGCATTACCGGCGGGAGCACTACGGCGAGCATGACCTGGGCTGATTTCCACTATTACAGTGTCCAGCGCGGTATGCAGCAGATTGATGCCCTTATGCACTCGCGCATCGCGAATCTTTTCTACGCGAAGTACGGTCGTCGTGACAGCCAGGAACAATGCGGCGCGGGCTCTCACACGAACAACCGTACTACGGGTGGTACTGCCAGCCGCGGTATGACGGACACGATCGGCTACGAGGAAGCCTCCTCAATCAACCCTAATGTGACGAACAGCCTGATAGAAAACTCCGTCCACCAGTATGCGTGGTACCGTGAGAAGGATGACTACGGCGGGGCCACGGTTACGCAGGTGAATAATATTTGCTGCCTTGGCTACGAGGACATCTATGGTCATAAATATGACATGATGGACGGCGTGGATCTTCCTAATGACACGGGCAATTCCGGGAAGTGGCGCATCTGGATGCCTGACGGCAGTACCCGCCTGGTTAAGGGTTCCGTGAGCTCCGGTATCTGGATTACCGCCGTGGCGCATGGCAAATATATGGACGTGATTCCGGTGGGTTCCGTTTCGGGTTCCTCCTCGACAAATTACTGCGACATCTACTACATATCCACTGCCTCCAGCCGTGTGGTCTATCGTGGCTACAACTACGCGAGCCCGTATGGCGGTGTTTCGATGTCGTATGCGAGCTACGATTCCTCGAATACGAGCACGAGCATCGGTTCTCGTCTGGCCTTCCGCGGCCGGCTCGTTAAGGCGTCGAGCGCCGTGGCGTTTAAAGCGATAAGCGAGGTTGCATGATCGGCCGCGTAAAGCGTCAAAGCGGGAGCGAAGCGACAAAACATCCGGTGTTCCCCGAGCAGGGGAACGCCGTTCATTACGGGCGTCAGCCCGTCGAAAAATATTTTTTTGACGTCAGGTTTTGTATCTGTTTGTTAAATAATAATTTGAAAATAGTACTTTTGCATTTGAAAGGTGGCGCCTCCCCATAGGCCGTGTGGTCTATCGTGGCAACAACAACGCGAACCCGAATGGCGGTGTTTCGATGTCGAATGCGAACAACGATTCCTCGAATACGAACACGAACATCGGTTCTCGTCTGAACAACAATCGAAAGGAAATTTTAATCGGCGTACAACACCGGGGACTTGTCCCCACCGTGGTGCCGAGGGGGGCAAGCCGCAGTAACAGCGGTCCGTAAGGGCCGGAAAACTGAAAAATAAAGTGTCGGGTAGGGTTTGGTAGGCCGGAAACGGTTCGAAGAAGCCGGGCCCGGGGGATTGAAGGCCCCGTATTAAAAGCAATAAACAGTAATTTATGCGCAGGGTTGGGTATATCATCGAGGAGATCGTGGAGCCTTCCAACATGGAGGCTTCCTTCCGGCAGGTCCTTCGCGGCAGCAAGCGTAAACGCAGCCGCCAGGGGTGCTATCTGCTCGCGCATAAGCCCGAGGTGTTGGAGGAGCTGGTCGCGCAGATCGCATCCGGTACTTTCCGCGTGAAGGACTACCGTGAACGCGAGATCATCGAGGGCGGCAAGCTACGCCGCATTCAGGTGATCCCGATGAAGGACCGCATCGCCGTGCATGCCATCATGGCGGTGGTGGACCGCCATCTGCGGAAACTTTTCATCCGTACCACCTCCGCCAGTATCAAGAGACGGGGGATGCACGACCTCCTGGCGTATGTCCGCCGTGACATGGCCGAAGACCCTGATGGTACACGTTACTGTTACAAGTTTGACATCACCAAATTCTACGAGAGCGTGAAGCAGGATTTTGTGATGTATTGCGTCAGCCGGGTGTTCAAGGACGCAAAGCTCGTGACCATGCTGGAGAGCTTTATCCGCCTGATGCCTGAAGGTCTGAGTATCGGCCTGCGCAGCTCGCAGGGGCTGGGCAATTTGCTTTTGTCTGTGTATCTGGACCATTATCTGAAGGACAGGTATGCCGTGCGTCATTTCTACCGCTATTGTGATGACGGCGTCGTACTGGGTAAAACGAAAGCGGAACTGTGGAAGATTCGTGATGCCGTCCACGGGCGCATGGAGTGTGCCGGTCTCCTGGTGAAGGGGAACGAGCGCGTGTTCCCGCCGGGCGAGGGCATCGACTTTCTGGGGTATGTGACTTTCGGTGCGGACCATGTCCGCCTTCGCAAGCGCATCAAGCAGAAGTTCGCCCGAAAAATGCACGAGGTAAAATCGAGAAGGAGGAGGCGTGAGCTGATAGCGTCGTTCTACGGGATGGCCAAGCACGCCGACTGTCATACGTTGTTTAAAAAATTAACAGGCAAAGACATGAGATCATTTAAAGACTTGAACGTTTCCTACAAGCCGGAGGACGGCAAGAAACGTTTTCCCGGGGTGGTGGTAAGCATCCGGGAGCTGGTGAACTTACCGATTGTGGTGAAGGACTTCGAGACGGGCATCAAGACCGAACAGGGCGAGGACCGCTGTATCGTGGCCATTGAGATGAACGGTGAACCGAAAAAGTTCTTTACCAACAGCGAGGAGATGAAGAACATCCTCTTGCAAGTGAAGGATATGCCCGACGGCTTCCCGTTCGAGACCACCATCAAGACGGAAACCTTCGGCAAGGGTCGAACTAAATACATATTTACATGAAACGGGTAGAAGGAACATCCGGGATAAAACTGATCGAGTGCGTGAGCCCGGCACGCAACAGATGGCGCATCCGCTGGGATGTACAGGAACGTGAGGACGGATCCGCCTCCTACATGGAGGAAGGCTTTGTCGGCAGACCTCACATGGATACTATAAAGTCCGTCATTACAGACTGGTGTAATGAGCAAATTGACCGTGAGATACTTTCCGGTTTTCTCTATGAAGGTATGCCGGTATGGCTGTCAAGTGAAAACCAGTTCAATTATAAGGCAGCGTATGATCTGGCCGTACAGACTGGTGGTGCTACGCTTCCCGTGACATTCAAGTTCGGTACGGATGAGGTTCCCCAATATCGGGAGTTCGTCACACTGGAGGAACTGACCGATTTCTACACGAAAGCCATGAAGCATGTTCAGGACACGCTGTCTGACGGCTGGAGGAAGAAAGACGCTTTTGATCCGGAGAAGTACCGGGTGGAATAAATCCTTCGGGGGAGGATAAGAAAAAAGCCCCCGGCCTGTTAAAAAGTAACGCCAATCACTTTTATAAACATGAAACGCCAAACCGCGCGACCGGGGGCAAATACCCTCTGTCACGGTTTGACGTTTTTTTTGTTGTCTAAAAAATGATTGGCGATGCAAAGATATAATTTTTTTGTTGTATGAAAGTGATTGAGATATTAAACTTTAACCGGGAGCTGTTGAAAAGGCTTCAGGCGGCCGGCATCCGTCTGGAAGATGCCCGGTATATCGACCTGTACGCGGACTATACCCGCCTACTCGATCAAGGTGAAAAAGTCTCGTATGCTGTGGCCGTATTGTCCGAAAAGTATTCGGTGAGCGAACGTAAGGTTTATGCCTTGGTGAAACGATTCCAGAGCGACTGCAAGACGCTTGCAGTGTGAACGGGTTGTTTTATGTCGTAGGGAGTGCCGTTTCCCCTTATCTTTAGGGTGTTTCAAATTTAGAAGGAGGAAATGGCTATGAACAAGTATTACCGTATCCTGGACAAGATTCTTGCCACGGGAAAAACACAGACCAACAAGAAGGGAAATATACAATACCTTCTGAACGAGCAGCTGTCACTGACACCGGCGGACCTGCTTGACATATTCGAGGGGCATAATATCGCCCGCAAGAAGCTCCGCAGCGAGTTGCAGTTATTTATGCAGGGTGAGCGCAACGTGGAGAAGTACCGGGAGGCCGGCATCAACTGGTGGGACTATTGCGGCTCCATCCTGGTGAACAGTTACCCGACCTATTTCGAGAAGCTGCCTCCGTTGATAGCGAAAATTAACCGGGAGAGGCGCAACAGCAAGAACTACGTGCTTTTTCTGGGCGAAACCGGTGCCGAGAGCAACCAGGCACCCTGTTTGAGTCTGGTACAGTTCCAGTTAGATGGCGGTGAACTGGTTCTGTCCGCCTACCAGCGCAGCAGTGACGCAAACCTCGGGCTACCTTCCGATATTTACCACCTGTACCTGATGGCGCGGCAGATAGAACTTCCCTTGAAGTCGATCACTCTCTATCTGGGCAATGTACATATCTACGAGAATAATATCCCGGGCACCCGTGCGCTGATCGCCGGTGACGAGACGGTCCGCTTCGGGTTGAACGTGTAGTTTGCTGTATATGTCTTGCAGCGGGAACAGTTCATGTTTCCCGCTGTTTTTCGTTTATTCTGTGGACCTTTGCGGCCGTTTTAAAGCAGAATGAAATGAGAAAGATGTATTTGTCCGCCCCGCTTCCTTTCGTGGGGCAGAAACGCATGTTTGCGAGGGAATTTATCAAGGTGCTGGGACAGTTCCCGGACAGCACCGTGTTTGTGGACTTGTTTGGCGGCTCGGGCCTGCTGTCACATATTACCAAATGTGTCAGGCCTGATGCCACCGTTGTGTATAATGACTTCGACAACTACCGCTGCCGACTTGTAAATATCCCGGCCACCAATGTGCTGTTATCCGATTTGCGTCGGATAGCTGAAGGGGAACCCAGAAACAAACGTATAACCGGGGAGGTTCGCGATAAAATGTTTGCTCGTATTGAGAGGGAAGAAAAAGAGCACGGTTACGTGGATTATATCACGGTTTCCGCATCCTTGTTGTTCGCCATGAAATATGTGACCAGTTTGGAAGGAATGAAGAAAGAAGCCATCTACAATAGGATTCGGCAGACAGACTATCCCGAAGCAAAGGATTATCTGGAAGGACTGACTATAACCAGCGAAGACTACAAGGAAGTATTCAAACGTTACAAAGATGTTCCGGGTGTGGTGTTCCTGGTTGATCCGCCGTACCTCTCCACCGAGGTGGGTACTTACAAGATGTTCTGGCGTCTGGCTGACTATCTGGATGTACTAACCGTTCTGAAAGGGCATTCGTTCGTGTACTTCACCTCGAACAAGTCCTCCATTTTAGAACTGTGCGACTGGATGGACCGAAACCCATTTGTCGGCAGCCCATTCAAGGAATGCAGGAAAGTGGAGTTTAGTGCAAGCGTAAACTATCAAGCTAAATATACAGACATGATGCTGTACACGAAGCCGGATGAGGTGTCAGGTATAGCAGCCTAACAATTGCATAAAGATAGGAAATTATTTTGAATCTGCAATGGCTTTTAAATGATATTTTAAAGCCATTTAAAGAGGGTTCAAGTGAAAGAAAAACGGTGGGCTTTGATCATGCTGAATAGGACCGCGCTCACCGTTTTTCTTGTACGCGTCGTTTTTGTACTTTTTGAAACGCATCGTTTTTGTTAAGCGGCACGTCTGGTTTTTCCGGATTTATATTCCTGTCTTCTACAATGACCGGAAATATACAATTATTGCGTTTGGAACATATCGGCTATTTTCGTTATAACTCCGTGAACAGGTTGTGGGAAGCTGCCTTATGTAATCATCGTTCTTTGGCATTGAAAAGAACGACAAATGCAGAAAAAATATTGAGCTACCATCCTCATTTGATCCAAATCAGCCAGTCAATGATTATAAATGTGAGTTATCTGGTTTTGATAAAGGGAAATAATTGTATGATGCTTCCACCATTCGATAAAGCGGAGGATTTACAAATTAGTAAATCATTTATGAAGAAACTGATGGAAAAATATCCGAATATCTGATGAACAGGAGAAAAAATGACTTTAATTATTCCCGTCTTTGTGAAATCGTATCCCGATTGAACACTAGACTTCTGGAGATTGTGAAACGGGATAGGAAAGGGCTTATTTCTGATAAGGAGATTGTGTTGGTGGAGAAGAATGAAGAGATGGAGGATTGTTATAACTCTCTTTCTTTTCAGTACATTAGAGAAGTTAAAAGAGGAGGATATTGCCTGGTTTGCATTAATATTGAATTTACCGGAGAGAGAAACTCATCTTCGAACTGTTTTGTGGGTACTCCTAACCAGATAAGAAGACAATTCTCTTTTAAGAAAGGAGAGCAGTTCGTACGGGATTTTGTTGACAGGATGATTTATGAATGTCTGCGAATAGAAAAATTGAATGAAGTTCATGAAACAGTTTAATCTGAGAAGCGTAAAAAAGTCAGTGAGAAAGCTATTTATATGAATCGTTATTCGGACAATGAACCATATATGGCATCCGATAGAGGATTTGTTGTATAGCAATTACCATCTCTCTTTTTGCCTATAGGGAAGAATAACAGTTTTATTTATATATTTGTATCCCGATTCCATTTGGTTTTTAACAGGAACTTTTTCGGAAGACCGACTGTTATACTTAATATCTGACAAACAGAAGAGAAAGGAACACTATGACAGTAAAAAACAGAGAAATAGAGATACGCACTGTAAATGTAACCAGATACATCATGCCTTTGCGTGAAGGAGGTTCGTTGCCTGCACTTGCCGAAGCGGACGACGGATTCAAATACGTTGTGAAGTTTCGGGGAGCCGGACATGGGACAAAAGCCCTTATAGCCGAGCTGATAGGCGGGGAGGTGGCGCGTGCCTTGAAACTGCGTTTACCGGAGATTGTCTTTTTAAATCTGGATGAAGCTTTCGGCCGTTCGGAAGGGGATGAGGAGATACAAGACCTCCTACAGGGAAGCCGTGGATTGAACTTAGGATTGCATTTTCTTTCGGGAGCATTACCTTTCGATCCTGTAGTGACCAGAGTGGATGCTAAGTTGGCCTCACAGGTAGTATGGATGGATGCTTTGCTGACCAATGTAGATCGTACGGCAAAAAATACGAATATGTTGATGTGGCACAAAGAATTGTGGCTGATAGATCATGGAGCATCTTTGTTTTTCCATCATTCGTGGGTAAACTGGAGGAAGCATGCGCTCAGTCCTTTTACACAGATAAAGGAGCATGCCTTGCTGGCCGAAGCGAGTGAGTTGGAGGAAGCGGATAGAATATGCAAAGAGATATTGACTGATGAAAAGCTTCGTGAGATTGTGGAACTGATACCCGATGACTGGTTGCATTGGAGAGATAAGGAGGAAACTCCCCAAGATATACGAGATATTTATTTTCAATTTCTAACAGAAAGGATACATCATTCTGAAATATTTGTAAAAGAAGCAGAGGATGCCAGAAAAACACTTATATGAATATGCAGTAATCCGCATTGTACCGAAAGTGGAACGCGAAGAGTTTATCAATGTGGGGGTTATTCTGTTTTCCAAGCAGGTTAACTTTATAAAGATGCGCTATGCTATTAATGAAAACAGGTTGAGAGTCTTCTCTCCGGAGTTGGATATAGACGATTTTCGTGAACATATGGAGGCTTTCAGTAAGGTCTGTTCCGGTCATAAAACGGGAGGAACAATTGCTGCATTGGATATTCCGGAGCGATTTCGCTGGCTGACAGCTATGAGAAGTTCGTGTATCCAGACTTCCCGTCCGCATGTAGGTTTTTCTGTTGACTTGGAGGAAACACTGGACAAGCTATTTAATGAATTGGTACTTTAATTGATCATATATGAAAAAGAAAAACACTTTACTATTATTACTGTTCATTTTATTGGGAAATAGCCTGGCTGTGTACGGGCAAAATGTGTTTACAACTGTGGTTTCTCCGCTTAAAAACGAAAGATGGTGGGGAGGAGTGGTTGCTTTAGGACACCAGATGCCATTCGGACAGCAGCTGGCATTACAGGATTTAGCCCGTAACAATCGTAATAACCAGCTTGTCCCTTGCATGATTTCTTCTGCCGGACGATATATATGGGCGGAAAATCCTTTCCGTTTTGAAATGAAAAACGGAGATCTTATCGTTTATTCGGATAGTGAAAAACTGGAACCTGTATCTGCCGGAACGACTTTGAAAGAGGCTCAATTAGCTGTTGCCAAAAAGCACTTTCCCTCTTCAGGGCAAATACCGAAAGAGGAATTTTTCTCATTGCCACAATACAACACTTGGATAGAACTGATGTATGATCAGAATCAACGGGATATTATGCAATATGCCCATAAGGTAGTGGAGAATGGCTTTCCGCAAGGGGTATTTATGATTGATGATAACTGGCAGAGGTATTACGGTAATTTCGATTTTAAACCGGAGAAATTTCCGGATCCGAAAGGGATGACGGATGAGCTGCACCGGATGGGATTTAAAGTGATGTTATGGATAGCGCCTTATGTATCGGCAGATAGTCCGGAATTTCGGATATTGGAAAAGAAAGGGTATCTCTTGAAGAAGAAGGATACGGGGCAGCCTGCCATTATCCATTGGTGGAATGGCTTCAGTGCCTGCTATGACACTACTAATCCGGAAGCTATGGAGTATCTGAAACAGCAACTTCGTGCCAATCAGGAGAAATACGGAATAGACGGTTTTAAATTCGATGGTGCGGATATCAGTTATATGACGCCCGGAGAATATGATTTTTATGATAAGGATGCCACTCCTAATACCTTTATGGAAAAATGGGCAGCGTTAGGTTTGAGTTTTCCTTACAATGAATTGCGGGCATGCTGGAAGCTTGGAGGTCAGGCGTTGGTTCAGCGTTTGGGTGATAAGGATTACTCATGGAATGCTACACGAATGTTAATACCGGATATGTTGGCTGCCGGTTTGCTGGGGTATTATTATACATGTCCCGATATGATTGGGGGCGGGCAGTACAGTGCTTTCCTCAATGTAAAAGAGTTTGATGAAGAACTGATTGTACGTTCTTGCCAGGTACATGCGTTAATGCCTATGATGCAATTTTCTGTAGCTCCTTGGAGGATTTTAAGTAAAGAGAATGCTGATATTTGTGCACATTATGCCCATTTGCATCAGAAAATGAGCGGGTATATTCTGGAGTTGGCCAAACGCGCAGCGGAAACGGGTGAGCCGATTGTTCGCTCCATGGAGTATGAGTATCCCCATCAGGGCTTTACGGACTGTAAAGATCAATATATGTTGGGGGACAAGTATCTGGTAGCTCCTATGGTGACTCCCGGAGTAAAACGTACGGTGAAGCTGCCCAAAGGTAAATGGAAAGATGAGAGAGGGCAAATTTTTAAAGGTCCGAAAGTAATTGACACGGATGTTCCTTTGAACCGTTTACCTTATTATGAGAAGATAAAATAAAACTAAAAAAGAGACGAAAGGAAGAATTACCCTTTCGCCTCTTGATACATAAATCGCTTGATACTTTTCTTTGCTGTTTTTTCAAATTCCTCGAAGTGAATTTTGACTTTGGTTATCTGACTGTACGATGGTAGCTGAAGATTTAACTCGATACGGTTGTTTTCCATCGCTTTTTCAATGTCCGGTTGTTGCAGACCATTGGCAAAAGCTTCATCAAAGTCCGGATATATCAGTGCCACTAACTTATCATTTTGTAACACGATCAATGATTCTGAGACATACAGCATGTTATTCAGCTTGCTCTCTATCTCTTCGGGATAGATATTGTGTCCACTGGAGTTTAGTAACAGATTTTTGCTACGACCGCGTATCGTAACATAACCTTGATTGTCCATTGTACCCAAATCTCCGGTATGCAACCACCCGTCTTTATCTATGATTTGAGCGGTAGCTTCGGGATTTTTATAATAACCCAACATGAGATTGGTTCCCCTGCAAATAATCTCACCGGCATGCGTGTTTGGATCGGGAGAATCTATTTTTACTTCCATGCGGCTGGCTGCTTTTCCACAGGAGGCTTTCTTTAAATCTTGCCAGTGGCTTGAGCAAATGATAGGCCCGCATTCTGTCATTCCATAAGCGATGGTATAAGGAAATCCTATTTTTTTCAGGAAAGCTTCTATTTCTGCATTGAAGGGGGCACCTCCGATAATAATATCATTGAAATTACCACCGAATATCTCCATAGCTTCCTGCCGTGCCCTTGATTTTAGCTTGTCATTAAGAATGGGAACACGCAAAAGTAGCTTGCCGATTTTATTGTCAAGTTTGGGCAATACGTCTTTTTTAATGATCTTTTCTACAATTAACGGTACGCATGAAATCAACTTCGGCCTGATTTCGGCAAAAGATTGCGCTATGATTTTAGGGGAGGGCATCCGAGTGAGAAAATAGAGATGCGCTCCTGCTGAGAAACCATAAAGAAAGTCATACGTCATACCGAATACGTGCCCTAATGGGAGCATCGATACGACCGTATCTCCTGTTTTTAAAGGACGCATTTCATAACAGTAGGTGATATTGGACCACATACTGCGGGCGGGTAACATAACTCCTTTGGAATAACCGGTCGTACCGGAAGTATAATTGATGATTACCAATTCTTCCGGGGCGCTTTTACGATAGGAAATGTGTTCCGGACGGAAGTTTTTCGGATAACGGCGACCGTATATTTCGTTTCGGTGTTCGAATGCATAAGTCAACTTGTCGCAACGGGATACGAGTGCTGAAAAGTCTGTTAGAGAGGCAATGCCTTTTAATAATGGCATGGCATCTTCATTCAGATTCTCCCAGGCTTGATCACCGACAAAAAGCAATTTAGCTTCCGAGTGGTTGACAATATTATGTATATTATCGGCTTTGAATTCGTGAAGAATGGGGACGATTACTGCTCCATAAGTAACTGTAGCTAAAAAGGCAACGGCCCAATGTGCACTGTTGCGTCCGCAGACGGCTATCTTATCGCCGGGTTGAATACCTGCACTTTCAAGTACTATGTGAAACTTTGCTATCTTACGGGCAACATCCTTGTATTGAAGGGTGATTCCTTTGTAATCCGTCAAGGCACTTAAGTCCCAGTTTTTTATAATACTCTGCTCAATAAAGTCTATGAACCCTTGTTGTTGTTCCATTACGTTTTTGCACATTTATTTTAAAACTGCGCAAAATTAATATATCATTAACATAAACTACATTCTCTCGAAAAGTTTTACGGTTAATTAACGAGAGAATAGAAATAGCGAAAAAAAGAACATTTGTACTTGATTTTAGACAAAAAAAGTGATTGGTTTAGTCGGGTTATGTACAAAAAATATATATTTGTATCCGAATATATTGTTAAACTCAAAACAAGAGTAATGTTGAATGCTATGAGAACATTTTTTGTATTTCTTTCTGTCGGTTTATTGGGATTTTTATTTTCTGTAGATATCTGTGCTGCCGATCGTGTATATAATGTTTCCGATTTTGGCTTGAAAGCCAATGTAAAAAAAGATGCTTCGCCCGTATTGCGGAAAGTATTGGACAGAATCAGAAAGGATTACCGGGAAGGCGATAAAATTGTACTTCAGTTTCCTGTGGGACAGTATCATTTTTATGAGAAAAATGCTACCATTCGTGAATATTACATTTCCAATCACGATCAAACTAACCCGAAGAAGGTAGGAATTGCTATTGAAGAAATGAGGGATTTCACTCTTGACGGACAAGGCTCTGAATTTATTTTTCATGGGCGGATGCTTCCGATTTCTCTTTTACGCTCGGAGAACTGTGTATTGAAAAACTTTAGTATCGATTTTGAAAATCCGCATATAACGCAGATACAGATTATAGATAATTCTCCGGAGAATGGAACAACGTATGAGGTAGCTCCATGGGTGGATTATCGGGTCAGTAAGGATTCTGTGTTTGAGACATTGGGAGACGGCTGGATGTTACGGCCTTCCAGTGGCATTGCTTTTGAAGTTAAAAGCCGCCATATCGTTTATAATACAAGTGATTTGCATTATCCCAATAAAGAGGTGGTTCAAGTGGCACCGCGTCGTTTAAATATAAAGAGCTGGAAAGACACTCGTCTCGTGCCCGGAACGGTTATTGCCTTGCGGACCTATTTCCGGCCTGCACCCGGAATATTTCTTTCTCATGATACAGATACCCGATTATTGAATGTGAAAGTGCATTATGCCGAAGGGATGGGATTATTGGCACAATTGTGTGAAAATATAACGTTGGATGGGTTTAGTGTTTGCCTGAAAGGGAATGACGATCCCCGTTATTTTACTACTCAAGCCGATGCTACTCACTTCTCGGGCTGTAAAGGAAAAATAATTTCAAGAAACGGATTGTATGAAGGGATGATGGATGATGCGATCAATGTACACGGCACTTATCTGAAAGTGGTAAAGCGGGTGGATGACCGTACTTTGATAGGACGCTATATGCACGACCAAGCTTGGGGATTCGAATGGGGAAGAACCGGAGATGAAGTGCAGTTTATCCGTTCATCGACAATGGAACTTATTGGTGAACAGAATAACATTACAGATATTCGTCCCTACGACAAAGAGGATATTCAAGGAGCACGTGAATTTAGTATAACGTTTCGTGACCCTGTCGATCCGGCTATTAATGAAGAAAGTGGCTTTGGTATAGAGAACCTGACTTGGACACCGGAAGTTGTGTTTGCTGATAATGTGGTTCGTAATAACCGTGCACGGGGTGCGTTGTTCAGTACTCCCAGGAAGACGGTTGCAGAAAATAATTTATTTGACCATACATCCGGAACGGCTATATTGCTGTGTGGAGATTGTAACGGTTGGTATGAGACGGGAGCTTGCCGGAATGTGATTATCCGTAAAAATCGTTTTGTCAATGCATTGACAAATATGTTCCAGTTTACCAATGCTGTAATTTCCATTTATCCGGAGATACCGGACTTGAAATCACAGCAAAAATATTTTCATGGTGGTACTGAGGGAGGCATTGTGATTGAAGAGAATGAATTCGATACATTTGATGCTCCTATTCTTTATGCGAAATCAGTGGACGGACTTATATTCCGTAATAACACGATCCGATTAAATACAGAGTATAAACCGTTTCATTGGAACAAAAGCCGTTTCCTTCTGGAACGGGTTACAAATGCACAGATAGAGTAAATAATGTGCCAATTGGTCAATGTGCCAATATGCCAATTGGAGAATGTATTAATCAAATAATGTATTAATTAAATAATATGCCAATAAATAATGTGCCAATTACTGTGCGGAATGATAGCGCAGCTAATTGGCACATTGGCATATTAGCACATTGTCACATTATTATTCTTTTTTTTCCGAGATAAGCAGCAACTTATCATTGACATGGAGTTTAAGACTTCCGTTAGGTATCAGGAACTCATCACCGCGTTTCACAATCATGACGAGGGTGCCTTTGGGAAGGTTCATCTCTTTCAGTGTATCGGCTTTTTCAATCATTTCTTGTGTTACTGTGATATCCCGGAGATCGGAATTAATTTCTTCGGGCAATTCTACGCCAAAATCATTTCCGGTTTTCTCAAGTGGAGTAGAGAGATTGAGTAAGCGGGCTACGTAAGAAACTGTGGTACCTTGTACGACCAATGAAACAATGGTGATAAAGAATACGATGTTGAATATGACGTTGGAACCTTCTACATTGGCTACTACCGGATAAGTGGCGAAGATGATGGGGACCGCTCCACGCAATCCGACCCACGAAACGAATAATCGTGATTTAAATGTTATTTTCCGGAAAGGAAGCAGACAGAGGAATACGCTGAGCGGACGACCGATAACAATCATGAATATACCGATAAGAAGCGCCACACAGGCAATCTCAAGCATTTCGTGGGGATTGACGAGCAGGCCGAGCATAAGGAACATGATAATTTGGAAAAGCCAGGTTAATCCGTCCATGAAAGTAGCAATCTCCTTGCGATACATGATTTTGTTGTTACCTACCATAATACCGGCAATGTATACGGCCAGATATCCGTTTCCGTGCAGACGGTCGGTGATGGCAAACGTGAAAAACACAAATGAGAGCAGTAGGATGGGATAGAGTGCCTGATTGTCGACGTTTATTTTATTCAGGATTAATATGGCCAGCTTGCCTAATCCGTATCCGGCCGCAGCACCTACCAGGAACTGTACGGCAAATGAACCGAGTATGGCACCTGCTCCCATGCCCGAAGACTGAAGAAATTGTATGAGAACGATAGTGAGCATGTATGCCATCGGGTCATTACTACCACTTTCCAGCTCAAGCATAGGACGAAGACTGTACTTCAAATTCATCTTTTGTGAACGGAGAATGGCAAAGACGGAAGCGGAATCTGTAGATGACATTGTAGAAGCCAATAGTAGCGAAGTGGTAAGTGGGAGATAGATATTACTCCAACTCATACCGGAAATCCACCATATAAACAGTCCTGTAAATAAGGCGGTTAACAGCACACCGACAGTGGATAATACAATACCGGGAGTAAGTATGGGACGTATTTCGGTAAATTTGGTATCCATACCTCCCGAGAAAAGGATAATACTTAATGCTACCATACCGATAAACTGTGCTGTTTGGGCGCTGTGAAACTGGAAACCAAGCCCATCACTTCCGAATGCCATACCGACAACGAGGAATAATAACAATGCGGGTACTCCGAAACGATATCCGGTTTTTCCAACAACAATACTAACGAAAAGTAAGATAGAACCTACAAGTAGGATATTTTCTGCAGTGAATAACATTGGCTATGTATTATAAAAGTTATAAATTAGTCTTTGGGGGTTCACTCTGCGAAGTTACACAATTTAGATAACAAATGAAAGTACGTTTTGGATGTATTTCATCTAAAAAAAGATTGCGCAGATGCTGTTTCCATTGGATACGGGAATAGCAATCTGCGCATATTTGTATAATCTGTATGGCTTTTTCTTACATGACCGGAATCAGCTCAGGAACTTCATAATATCTTCATCTGCAGTGCTGATTGTGGCAATTCCAAAATTTTCGACCAGTACTTTTCTAACATTTGGCGAAAGGAAAGCCGGTAAGGTAGGACCAAGGTGTATATTCTTTACGCCCAAAGACAATAAAGCAAGTAATACGATAACTGCTTTCTGTTCATACCAGGCAATATTGTATATGATGGGCAAGTCATTAATGTCTTTCAAGCCGAATACCTCTTTCAATTTCATTGCAATGACTGCCAGTGAATAACTGTCATTGCATTGTCCTGCATCCAATACACGGGGAATGCCGTTGATATCTCCTAAAGGCAGTTTGTTGTAGCGGTATTTGGCGCAGCCTGCCGTAAGAATAACCGTGTCTTTAGGTAATTTTTCTGCAAATTCCGTATAATATTCGCGGTTCTTCATGCGTCCGTCACATCCGGCCATGACGAAGAACTTCCGGATAGCTCCACTCTTAACGGCTTCTACCACTTGATCTGCCAGTGCAATGACTTGTGCATGAGCAAAACCACCTACAATTTTACCACTTTCTATTGCTACGGGCGGTTGACAACGTTTGGCATGTTCGATGATGGCAGAGAAATCTTTTTGACTCCCTTTTTCGGGTTCGGGAATGTAAGTAGCACCTTCCAGGCCACAAGCACCGGTGATGTAGATACGATCTTTGTAACTGGCGTCCGGACGGGGAGGAACAATACAATTACTGGTAAACAGTATAGGGCCGTTGAAACTTTCAAATTCTTCTTTTTGCTTCCACCAGGCGTTACCATAATTACCGATCAGATGTTTGTACTTTTTAAGTTGGGGATAGTAATGTGCCGGAAGCATTTCACTGTGAGTATAAATATCGATACCTTTACCTTCGCTTTGTTGCAGCAATTCTTCGAGATCTTTTAAATCGTGTCCACTGATAAGAATACCCGGATTTTCACCTACTCCGATATTTACTTCTGAAATCTCCGGATTGCCGTAAGTTTCTGTATTGGCTGCATCTAATTGTGCCATTGCAGAAACCCCGTATCGTCCGGTTTCAAGTACAAGACTGATTAGCTGATCGACCGTAATGTCATCGCGTGTCAGTTCAGCAAGTGCCTGTTGCATGAATGCGAATATCTCCGGTGATTCGTGTCCCAGATTATAAGCATGTTCTACGTATGCAGCCATCCCTTTTATACCATAATGTACTAATTCTTTTAGAGAACGAATATCTTCATCCGGTGTACGGAGTACTCCGACCGTTTTGGCTTTCTCCTCAAATTCTTCTTCACTGCCGTTCCAAGTACATTCATCGGGAGCATTCTCAATAGTAACTTCCTGCGAAAGCTTATGTTTCAGTGTTAAGCCTTCTTTAATTTTACGGATGATGGCAACTTTATCGAAATTAGCATTGGTAATGGTGATAAAGAGTGCGTCAAAAATAAAGCGGTCCGCTTCGTCGGAAGGGCGTTTCTCCCAACGTAATTTTTGATTGTATACGGCGATTCCCCGCACAACAAAGAGCAGAAGGTCTTGAAGATTAGCGACTTCGGACGTTTTTCCACAGACCCCTTTTAGCGTACAGCCGGTGCCTTTTGCCGTTTCTTGGCATTGATAACAGAACATACTCATAATTTTTACGTATTTATAGGTTATTAATTGAACGCAAAAGTAGAGGAATGGTTTGAGGCGGTTCTGTAACCAATGTTACAACTCGTGATTTTTTTATTTTATTTTGTTTAAGTTTCTATGTTTGTAAAGTGATTCAGCTTTATAAGAAAGCATAAGCTTGTTTAAATTTTGCTCGGCATTATTTTGAGAGTTCTTTTTGAGGATGTTTTTCTGCTTTTAAGAGGGGGGGGGGTAGCGGGCTATCTGACGAGTGAAAAAATAGGGAAACAGACCGAAAATATACTCAAAATAAGCAGATAAAACCTTAAGGGGAAAATTAAACTGGCTCTAAATATGAAAGGAAATATTCTGGTTTTACAGTTTTAGATGAGAATATGTGTTGTTCAGGATATTCCTGTGCAAGAGGTGTCTATTGAATCAACCGGATTAGTTCCTGCTTACGGAGGATGGTTATCTGTTTGCGGTCAACCGTAATTAACCGGTCTTCTTGCATATGAGCCAGTTCTCGTGCCAGTGAAGGGCGTGATACTCCGAAATAATCGCTTAGCTGTTGTTGAGAACGATCGAGGGTAATTTGTTCGCTTTGTTGTTGTCCGGACAGACGAAGCAGATATGAAGCTAACTTTTGTCGGATCGTTTTAAAAGACATGAAGAAGAGTTTGTCTGAAAGAGTATGGGCATAGTTGGCAGATAGATTCATGTAGTTTTCCAGAAATCTCTCGTTTTTTCTGAACAACATTAATACACTCGTTTTGGGTATTTCGATTACTTCGGTTGCTTCGTTGGCCGTGACTTCGACCGGATAACGGTTTTCGTTTCCAAAAAGGAAAAGCGGAGCGATAGCTCTTGGGGCGGTAATGTCTTCAACTTTAATCAAACGTCCGGAATCGTCGATCATTTCTCCGCGTACACTTCCTTTAGTAAGGATGACAAGGCGGTTACAGATATCTCCTTGCCGGGCAAGAATGTCTCCTTTCCGGTAAACCTTAGTATGGTAATTAACATCCTTGAGATTATCGGAAAGTACTTCGGCAGAAATACCACTGAATAGCGGATTGTTGATAAGTGATGTCATGAGTTATATGATTTAATAATGTACAAATAGAACAGTTGGCAGATCTTTTTTGTTTGAATACCGTTTTGATTGAGTTCTATTTGAACTTCAATACGAATTTTGTCTCCTTCCCCGGGAATAGAGTGATGCTTCCTCCGGACAGACGCATGATTTGTCTTGATATGCTAAGTCCGATTCCGCTTCCTCCTTCTTTGGTAGTGAAGAAAGGGATGAATATATGTTCGGCTACTTCCGGCGGAATGACAGGGCCGTTATTGCTGATTTCTATCATAATCTCTTCCGATTCATTGCAGTAAGCGTGAATGGAGATGCATCCATCGGGCTGATTGCCTATTGCTTGTATTGCGTTTTTTAGCAAATTGATGACAACCTGAGAAATTAGATTTTCATCGGCATATAAGATCAGATCGGCCGGTGAAATATTTATTTGGAACGTTATGTTTCCATCCGGATTTTGATGTTTACCCAGTTCCACCATTCGTTCGATAAAGGCTTTGACATAAAATAAAGAAGGTTCCGGAGACGGGATACGGGTGAAACGACGGTAGGATTCTACAAAAGAGAGCAGTCCTTTTCCGGTGGCACTGATTGTTTGCAGCCCGTTGCGTATCTCTTCGTCTTTTGTATTGGAGAGGGAGAGTAGCGTATCACTGAGTGATGTGATCGGAGTAACGGAATTCATGATTTCATGAGTCAGTACGCGGGTCAGTCTGATCCAGGAGTCGATTTCCTTTTCATCCAATTCGGTATGTATATCGTTGAGAGCCAGAATACGAAGATGTTCTTTCCTTACTGTTATATCCGATACACGGATGGACAGGTTGATCGTTTCCCGTTCATTGGTGAAAGTAGTTTGAAGCTTATCTCCGGCCTGGCAAGAAGAGATAAGCTCCATAAGGCCGGTATCGATGCGGCTGAGTTGTCGTATATGTGTGAATATATTGAGTCCGAGTAAATGGAGAGCTTCATTGTTTTTTTGATAAACGGCACCACTGTCACTGAGAACCAGCAATCCGGTATTGACACAATTAAGTATAAGTTCGTAATATTTTTCTTGCTGGGCCGTTTCTGCTTTTACATTGTATAGCATATGACCTACCCGGTTGAGGGCATGATTTATTTGCCGGTTTTCTATTGTATCCTGGTCTTCGGGAAAGTGGAAAGCGTTGTCGTTGTTTTCGAGTGCGTTGATCATGAAGAGTACTTGGCGGGTATGATGTCGGTAGAGACGTAATTGCCACCAGATGCTGATGACCAATGCACCTATGCTCAGCCCCATCCAGAAAAAGTTTCCATTCACTCCGAATAAAGTTGCGGTTACACTCAGGCAGATACTCAGCAGGAGGCGAAACCAATATCGGTTTACTAATAATTTGGATATGGAGTTCATAGACCGAACTTTTTCATTTTGTTGTATAAGGTTTGCCGGGTGATACCTAACTGTGTGGCTACGGCAGAAAGATTTCCATTACATTTTTCAAGAGCTTTTTGAATCATTCTCATTTCCATTTCTTCAAGAGTCGATGCGGCGGTATCGGGCATTTCTGTACGGCGGGGAAGCTGGAATAACTCTGCGGGAATGAGGGTTCCGTCATTAATGATGACTGCTTTTTCAATGGCATGTTCCAATTCACGGATATTCCCGTACCAAGGATGGGCAATCAGCTTTTCTTTGGCTGACGGGCTAAGGTTGATCGGTGCTTTATCATACTGTTTGCAAAAACGGGTAATGAAACGTTCGGCCAGAGGTACGATATCTTCTTTCCGTTCGCGTAAAGGGGGAATCTCGACATGAATGGTATTGATACGGTAGAGTAGGTCTTCACGGAATTCGTTCCGGTCTACCATTTCCTGAAGGTTGCGGTTGGTAGCACAGATAAGGCGTATGTTTATCGGCAGTGGTTCATTGCTTCCTACACGAACGATACTTCGTCGTTGGATGGCGGTCAGTAGTTTGGCTTGCAGATGATAGGGGAGATTTCCTATCTCATCCAGAAAGAGGGTGCTGCGGTTGGCTGCTTCGAATTTTCCTATCCGGTCGGCATGGGCATCGGTGAAGGAGCCTTTCACATGGCCGAATAGCTCGCTTTCGAATAAAGATTCCGTGATGGCTCCCATATCGACTGCTACCATTTCTGCTTGTTTTCGGGAAGACAGAGCATGTATTTCTCTTGCCAGCATTTCTTTTCCTGTACCGTTTTCACCTGTAATGAGTATATTGGCATCGGTGATGGCTACTTTCTCGATAAGTTGGCGAAGTTGTTGCATGGCGTTACTTGCCCCCCAATACATGGAAGAACCGGATGTTTTTTCTTCATTTGTACTCTTCTTCTTTCTATTTTTGGTATGGGTAACGGCAGTCTGCAATGTTTCGACAAGTTTTTGGTTATCCCAGGGTTTTACGATAAAATCCGTAGCTCCCTCTTTGATGCCCCGTACGGCAAGATCGATATCGGCATATGCAGTGAAAAGTACGACAGGGAGAGCAGGGCGTAGTTTTTTAATTTCGTGCAACCAGAAAAGACCTTCATTGCCATTATTGATACCGGAAGTAAAATTCATATCGAGAAGAACCACTTCCGGTACTTCTTCGCGTAGTACTGCCGGCAGGGTAACGGGAGAAGCGAGTGTGATGACTTTTGTGAAATAGTTTTTGAGGAGTAGCTGGACAGCTGTCAGTACCCCTTTATTGTCATCGACAATAAGAATAGTTCCCTGTTTGTTCATAAGTTTGGAAGTTAATACGGGAACAAAGATAATAATAATTAGTGATAAGTGATTAGTGCCGGCCGCTAATCACCAATCACTACTCCTCGTCACTAAAAGAGTTGAAGTTTCAACCCGAAGGAAAGGCTTAGATAGTCTCTTGGTCGGAGGTAACGGTTGGTAACGGCGCTTATCAGGTATAAGTCGCAGGTACTTAGCTCGTAAAATACGGTGATTGCTTTTGCTGTATGTCGTTGTTTAGGGTCGATGTCATAAGTTAATCGTTGTCCTAAGAAAATATGCGAACGTATCTTACTGGAGAAATTATAATACCCTTTCGGATATCTGTCCGGTTCGCGAACCCAAAACTCATTGCCGAATACGGTATTGAAATAGAGACCGCAGGTTAGTGGTTCGGTGGAGAAACCTTTTCCTAAATGTAAACTCCATGGCAGGTAGTTTTGTTTTAATGTCATGGTAGCTTTGGCGCGTTTGGAGTCATATTTAGGAACGAAACCGAAGAAAATATCTGTTTCCCATTGGTTCTTTTTTCCGTAATCCCATCCGGTGCCGAAAGAAAGCAATCCCATATTTCCGGCAAACTGGATTTTGGTATGTGTCGGAATCAGTTTCTCCCAGTTTCTGCGATAACGGTGAACGCGTTTGTCATATTTGCTGTTTAGTTCGGCCGGTGCTTGTTGGGCGGAAACTTCAGGGCTGAACCATATAAGCATCAGTCCTGCACAGAGAGCATATTTAAAAATAGACCACTTCATAGGTATAGTTATCGGGGGTTATGGTAAATAGTAGGTAACTGCGGTGTTTCATGCAGTCGCTTCCGTAATAGATGATGCCGTCTTCAAAAAGATCGTCTGCGGTAGATCTATGGTCGTGCGCATTGATGCAGAATTGAAGTCCGGGATATTGGGTAATGTAACGTTGGAATACTTTAGATACATTATTGTTGAATACATCCGATCCCGGACGGCCATGCATGGCTACAACTGTCTTCTCAAATTCATCCTGCCGTTCTGTCCATTGTTTCTCGATAAAGTTAAAATCCGGAATGGGTTCGGAATAGTCAAATTCCAGTGCATTGGTATTCAAACAGACGAATTTTACATTTCCTGCAATGAAAGCGAAATTGGTCGGTCCGAATACTTTCATGTAAGTGTCTTTACCGGTTCCCAAGCAATCGTGATTACCCAACAGAACGACATAGGGTACTTTCAGACCGTTCATAATGTCTCGTTGCCACAAGAACTCATCAGTAAGGCCGAAGTCACTTACATCTCCTCCGTGAAGTACAAAATCGATATCTCCCATTTGATTGATGGAGTTTATGCACTTTTCCGTTTCATCATACCAACGTTGCGAATCTCCCATAGCAACGAACCGGATGGTAGTTTTGCCTTTACAGTTGACTTCTATTTTTTCAATGTTTTTGGCATTGATATCCGTTTCTCCTTTGATACGTACATCATAGGGATGGTAATCTATTATATCGCATCCGGAAAACAGGAACAGACAAGCCAGAAAGGCATTCATATTCTTTCTTTTCATAATCTACTTCGTTTATTTATTGAAAACTTTCGGCAAAGATATAGTTTTCAAACGTATGGGCAATGTTCTTTTTTTCCGATTCAGAGTTATGGAACAATATTGCAGAAGTATTGTCTAATAATTAGACGGGTGTTGTCTAATTATTAGACACTCTGCTAAAGTCTACGATTTTATATCTTTTTGAAAATGAGAAAATTCCTGTTTCTGGCATGTTTTCTGTTTTAAAGCAAGCAATGGAATATAAACAATTAATATGATTTCTTTAAGATTAACTGGCTTCATGTATAAGCCGGTGGAGGAGGGACGTTGTGAAACGTTTCTTCTCTATTTCTAAAAAAGAACAATTAACTTTGTAAGATATATATGAGACAATTTTATTATGTGATTCAAACGTTGCTCTTTGATTATTCTGTCGAGTGTGGTTATGAAGTATGGAATATTGCCAATCGAGCTCCTGTAAATAGTATAAAAAGTGAATAATAAAAACCTATAAATAAAAAAACAGTATGATACAAATTGAAAACATTAGTAAGGTGTTCCGTACTTCTGAAGTAGAAACGGTTGCATTGAATCATGTGAATCTGGATATAAAAGAGGGAGAGTTTGTTGCCATCATGGGGCCTTCGGGCTGTGGTAAGTCTACCTTATTAAATATTCTCGGATTGCTGGATAATCCCACCGAAGGTTCTTATAAACTGATGGGGGAAGAAGTGACCGGATTAAAAGAAAAAGAGCGTACCCGCGTACGCAAGGGTAAATTGGGTTTCGTATTCCAGAGCTTTAATTTGATCGATGAACTTAACGTGTACGAAAATGTAGAGTTACCACTGACTTATTTAGGCATCAAGGCCACCGAACGCCGCCGTATGGTAGAGGATATGCTGAAACGCATGAACATCAGCCATCGTGCCAAACATTTTCCGCAGCAACTTTCCGGTGGACAGCAGCAACGTGTAGCTATTGCCCGTGCGGTGGTTACCAATCCCAAGCTGATTTTGGCCGATGAGCCTACAGGTAATCTTGACTCGAAAAATGGTGCCGAAGTAATGAATCTGCTGACGGAGCTCAACAAAGAAGGTACGACTATCATCATGGTGACACACTCCCAACATGATGCTTCGTTTGCCCATCGCACGGTTCATCTTTTTGATGGTAGTGTCGTGGCAAGTGTAACCATTTAAATTGTAAGATATTATGAGACAAATTTATTATAGTATACGGACATTACTGCGTGAGCGCGGTTCCAATCTTATAAGAGTGATCTCACTTTCGTTGGGGCTGACCATCGGTATTCTACTCTTTTCACAGATCGTTTTTGAACTGAGTTATGAGAATTGTTACCCGGAGGCAGAACGGTTGGCAATGGTACGTGCCCAGATAACCAATCTTAGCACAGGGGAGATAATGGGCGATGATGGTACCAACTATGACTATACGGTCTTTGCACCGACGGCTAACGCGGTAGCCGAGAGTATGCCTGAGGAGGTGGAGTATGCAAGTTGTGTTCTTCCGGAAAGAGAGTATAATATTTATTATGAAGAGAAGTTGCTGTCGGATGTGGATTATATCTATGTGGATAGTTGTTTTTTTCAAGTTTTCGGTATCCCCTTGCTGAAAGGGAATCTGAAGGATTTGATTATTCCCGGAAGTGTTTTTGTTTCTGAGCGTTTTGCCCGTGAAACTTTTGCAGATGAAGATCCTGTCGGTAAAATACTCTCTGCCGACAAACAGAATACTTTTACGATTCGCGGTGTATACAAAGATGTACCGGAAAATACGATGCTGACCCACGATTTTGTGGTATCTATCTATAATAATAATGGAGGATATCAGGCAGGGAATGGTTGGAATGGGAATGATGTATTCTATACTTTTCTGCGTTTACGCCGTGAGTCGGATATGGATAAAGTAAATGATAACATCCAGCGTGTGATAGAAAAATACACCGAGACTACCATTGACGACTGGAAAATGGATTACAGTATTATTCCGCTTGTGAAGCGTCATTTAGATTCCCCTGATGTGCAAAAGCGTTTGGTCATTTATGGCTTTTTGGGCTTTGCCATCTTCTTTGTTGCCATCATGAACTATATGCTTATTTCTATTGCCACCTTAAGCCGGCGTGCAAAGAGTGTGGGTGTACATAAATGTAGCGGTGCCAGTTCAACGAATATCTTCAGTATGTTTTTGGCCGAGACGGGAATTCTTGTAATACTTTCCGTGTTATTAAGTTTTCTTCTGATTTTTAATGCCCGGGAAATGATCGAAGATTTACTTTCCGTACGTCTTTCTTCCCTTTTCACTTGGGGAACGCTATGGGTACCCTTACTGACTATCCTTGTTCTTTTCGTACTGGCAGGCGGGATTCCGGGACGTTTGTTCTCACGTATTCCCGTTACACAAGTGTTTCGCCGTTATACCGACGGGAAGAAGGGATGGAAACGTTCGTTGCTATTCGTACAGTTCACCGGGGTATCTTTTGTGCTTGGCCTGTTGCTGGTTACACTATTGCAGTACGGGCATCTGATGAATCGCGATATGGGAATCGATGTAACCGGGTTGACCGAAGCGGAGAGCTGGCTTCCGAAAGAAAGAGTAGAGCATATAAAGGATGAGTTGAGACGACAGCCGATGGTGGAAGGTGTAACCGTGGCTACTCATAGTGTACTTGGGCAGTATTGGACACGAGGATTGATGAGTAATGACGGTAAACGTCTTGCCACGCTTAATTTTAATTACTGCCACTACAATTATCCCGAAGTAATGGGTATCAAGATTATAGAGGGGACTCCTATGAAGAAAGGGGGAGATTTGCTGGTCAATGAAGAACTTGTACGCCTGATGAGATGGACAGATGGCGCTGTGGGAAAAAGAGTAAACAATGTAGCGGGAACGGTAGTCGGTGTATTCCGTGATATCCGTAACGAGAGTTTTTATGCCGCTCAGTCACCCATTATCCTGATAGGTACTGAGGAACAGGCTAACCATACATTTGATGTCCGTTTGAAAGAACCGTTTGATGAGAATTTAAAACGCTTGAATGAGTATATGGAGAAAACTTTTCCCGATGTATCCTTGCATTTCATGTCGGTAGATCATATGGTAAAAGACCTGTATAAAGATGTATACCGTTTCCGTAATTCTGTCTGGATAACTTCTTGTTTCATTCTGCTTATCGTGATTATGGGATTAATAGGTTATGTGAACGATGAAACTCAACGCAGAAGCAAGGAAATAGCCATTCGTAAAGTCAATGGGGCGGAAGCCTTTCATGTGTTGCGCTTGTTGACACGTGATATCTTATATGTTTCCGTTCTCTCCATTCTAATCGGTACGGCTGTTTCTTATTTTGCCGGACGAGCTTGGCTTGATCAGTTTGCCGAGCAAATAGAGTTGAATCCGTTACTTTTTATAGGTACAGCCTTGTTCATTCAATTATTGATTATCGTTTGTGTGGTGCTCAAAGCCTGGCATATTGCCAATGAGAATCCGGTGAACAGTATTAAAAATGAATAAGTGGTGATAAGTGATTAGTAGTGATAATTTTATGCGACAACTTTATTATACCATTCGGATTCTGTTGCGAGGACGCGGGAATAATATTATAAAATTGGTGTCCCTCACATTGGGATTGTTGATAGGGGTTCTGCTTTTTTCTCAGATTGCCTATGAGCTGAATTATGAGAATTTCTACAAGGAGCCGGACAACGTGGTGTTATTGCGTAACCGGTATATTAAAAACAATATACCCGATAATGGATATGACTATACTGTATTTTATCCTGCTGCTGCCGACCTTTGGGAAGCATTACCCGAACTTGTGGAAAGCGCAACTGCGGGCTTGAATTTCTTTCAACCGGAGCTTTACATTGGTGACAAAAAGTTAGAGGATGTAGCCATTATGTATGTCGATACCCTCTTTTTCCACACACTTGGCTTAGAAGTTCTAAAGGGGAATCCACGTGAGTTGGGACAGCCTGGATCTGCTTTTTTATCTGCGAGTAAGGCGCGTGAGCTTTTCGGTGACGAGGATCCCTTGGGGAAAACGTTTTCGATACTTAGAAATAAGGAGATTACGGTACGCGGAATTTATCAGGATATACCCGGAAATACCGTCTTTCCGCATAATATTGCCATCTCTATGCTCACATTGGAAGAACTTGGATTTGGGCGTGGCACTTGGGGGCGCAATGACATGTATTACATCTTTTTCCGTTTAAAACACCCGGGGGATGTGAAGGTTATGAACGGACAAATACAGAAAGCGGTGGAGAAGTATAAGAGTACGCGGCAGGGATCGGATACCACCGTCGAATACAACGTGATTCCCTTGCCGGACATCCATCTCAGTATGCCCGGAAGCATTCGCCTATTGGTGATATTGGGAACATTGGGGTTCTCTATATTCTTTGTTTCGATCATGAATTATGTGTTGGCGGCTGTTGCCTCTTTGGGCCACCGGGCAAAGGCGGTAGGTATCCACAAATGCTGTGGTGCTAATGATGCACGGGTGTTGGAGATGTTTTTATGGGAGACTGCCCTATTTGTCTTTACCTCTGCATTGCTATGCCTGCTTTTGATGTACAACTTCCGTGAAGGAATAGAAGACTTGCTGAGTGTTCGTTTGCCGGACCTGTTTGTATGGCAGAATCTTTGGGTACCCGGATTGACGGTATTGCTGCTTTTCTTTGTAGCGGGCGTTTTGCCGGGACGAATGTTTGCCCACATTCCTGTGACGCAAATCTTCCGCCGCTATGCCGATGCTAAACGTACATGGAAACGCGGATTACTGTTTGTGCAATTTGTGGGTGTATCGTTTATTTTTGGTATGTTGCTCACTACTATCTGGCAATATCATGACCTGACTACCCGCCATCTTGGCTTCGATACGGAAAGGTTGGTAACAGGAAAGTATAGAACCGAAGATTTGCAGGGAATAGAAGATGCAATCCGTCGGCAGCCGTATGTAGAATCGGTAGTACGTTCTTCCGAATCGCTATTGTCACATTATGGCACAACAAGGCTGCTGGATACGAAAGGAAATTTCATCTGCCCGCTGCATTTCCAAAGATATTCCAAAGGTTTCCCGCAGGCGGTGGGTATGAAATTGGTAGAGGGGAACTGGCCGTCGCATAAAGGAGAAGCTGTGATAGGCCGCAAGGTAGTGGAAATAATGAAATGGGAAGACAAAGCCTTAGGGCAGCGTTTACCCGTCGAACCGGGATGGGTGGGGCTCGACAGCCAGCCTACGGTGGTCGGTGTCATTGAGGATATACGTAATATGGGTTTCTTTTTAGGGCAAACCTGTACGGCTTTTATATATAATGACCAATATAATTTTGCTTATAACGTGCGCTTGAAGGAACCGATGGACGAGAATCTGATACGGCTGAATACTTTTATTAAAGAAACGTATCCGATGTCTACGTTGGAATTCACTTCTTATTCTACCATCCAAAGTATGAACTATAAAGATGTATACCGTTTCCGGAATGTCGTTTGGATTACTTCTTGTTGCATCCTTTTTATCGTTCTCATGGGGTTAATAGGTTATGTAAATAATGAAACGGTGCGCCGTAGTAAAGAAATTGCTATTCGTAAAGTGAATGGTGCCGCTGCATTTTCCATTTTGTATTTATTGACTATAGATATATTAAAAGTTGCCGTCGGTGCGGTTGTTATAGGTATCGCCTTTTCTTGGTACGTATCCGGGGTATGGTTGGAACAGTTTGCGGATAGTAAGTTACTTTCGCCTTTATGGTTCATAGCGTTAGGTATCGGTGTGCTGTTACTTATTATACTTTGTGTGGTGCTCAGAGCCTGGCATATTGCCAATGAGAATCCGGTGAACAGTATTAAAAATGAATAAGTAGTGATAAGTGATTAGCCGGAATGGTGATTAGTGATAAGTGATTAGTGCCATGCAGCATCACAGCGCGGCCGGCTAATCACTTATCACTACTCACTACTTTTTTTGAACCTTTTCTTCTTTTTGTTTGTTAATCTTCATATAAATTGTATTTTAGCGACAGTTATCAATTTCTACACGCTTTGATATATGAAGAATACACTTATGAATATCTGGAACTTCTATCTTGAAGGCTTTCGCAGTATGACTCTCGGTCGTACGCTATGGATTATTATTATAGTGAAACTATTTATTATGTTCTTCATACTCAAGATCTTCTTCTTCCCTAATTATTTGGGGCATCTTTCCACTGATAAAGAAAAGAGCGAATATGTAGGAGACGAACTCATCCGGCGGGCTATTCCTCCTTCGGATTGAACGGTTGTGTCATTTCTGTACCTTTCCTACTGATTTTTAACAACTAACTACAAAATAATATGATTGAAAGTATTGACACCTCATTGATTGATTGGTCGAGAGCCCAATTTGCAATGACCGCCATGTACCATTGGATTTTTGTTCCGCTCACTCTCGGATTGGCAGTAGTGATGGGTATTATGGAAACACTGTATTACAAAACAGGTAAGGAATTCTGGAAGCACACCGCTAAGTTCTGGATGAAACTTTTTGGTATAAACTTTGCCGTCGGAGTAGCTACCGGTTTGATACTCGAGTTTGAATTCGGAACCAACTGGAGCAATTATTCTTGGTTTGTAGGCGACATTTTCGGTGCCCCGCTTGCAATCGAAGGAATCCTTGCTTTCTTTATGGAAGCCACATTCATTGCTGTCATGTTCTTTGGATGGGAAAAGGTAAGCAAACGTTTTCATCTTGTTTCTACCTGGCTTACCGGGTTGGGAGCTACGATTTCTGCCTGGTGGATTCTTGTTGCCAATGCCTGGATGCAAAATCCGGTAGGCATGGAGTTCAATCCGGATAGTGTCCGCAATGAGATGGTAGATTTTTGGGCGGTGGCCTTTTCTCCGGTAGCGGTCAATAAGTTTTTTCATACGGTATTGAGCGGTTGGGTATTAGGAGCTATTTTCGTGGTAGGTGTCAGTTGTTGGTTTCTTTTGAAGAAGCGTGATACGAAATTTGCCATGTCGAGCATTAAGATCGGTGCAATCTTTGGATTGGTTGCTTCTTTACTTTCTTTATGGACAGGAGATGGTTCCGGTTATCAGATTGCACAGACGCAACCGATGAAACTGGCGGCTGTGGAAGGTTATTATGAAGGACAAGAGGGGGCAGGGCTGGTGGCTGTCGGTATGCTGAATCCCGAAAAGAAATCGTATGACGATGGAGTGGATCCTTTTCTTTTCCGTATCGAAGTTCCCAAATTGCTTTCCTTATTGGCAGAGCGGGAGATGAATGCTTTTGTGCCCGGTATCAACAATATCATAGAGGGAGGTTATGTGCAGAAAGACGGTACGATCGCCCTTTCTGCAACTGAAAAGATAGAACGGGGACGGACTGCCATTGCCGCACTGGACGCCTATAAAGCTGCCAAAACGGTGGGCAATGAAGCGGATGCAAAAGTTGCCTATTCCGTGTTGATGGAAAATGTACCGTATTTTGGTTATGGATATATTAAGGATGTACACGAATTGATACCCAATGTCCCTCTCAATTTTTATGCTTTCCGTGTGATGGTGATGTTGGGAGGATATTTCATCCTGTTTTTTATAGTTGTTCTTTTCTTTGTATACAAGAAGGATTTATCTAAAATGCGTTGGATGCAATATATTGCCCTTTGGACGATTCCGTTGGGGTATATCGCCGGACAGGCCGGTTGGGTTGTAGCTGAATGCGGACGCCAGCCTTGGGCTATTCGCGATATGTTGCCAACCTCGGCTGCGATCTCTAAATTGGATGTCGGGTCTGTGCAAGCTACTTTCTTTATCTTTGTGATACTTTTTACTGTCATGCTGATTGCCGAGATAGGGATTATGCTACGTGAGATAAAGAAAGGCCCGAAGGTTTCTGAAGACGATTCCAGCTACTAAGTTCTAACTATTAAATTCTAACTGCTAAAAGTATGAGTACATATATATTTCTTCAACATTATTGGTGGCTGATAGTTTCTCTGTTAGGAGCCATACTTGTGTTCCTGTTGTTTGTGCAGGGTGGTAATTCCTTGCTTTTCTGTTTGGGAAAGACAGAAAAACATCGTAAGATGATGGTTAACTCCACCGGTCGCAAGTGGGAGTTTACGTTTACTACACTGGTGACGTTCGGTGGCGCTTTCTTTGCTTCGTTTCCTCTGTTTTACAGTACGAGTTTCGGCGGTGCATATTGGCTTTGGATGATTATCCTATTCAGCTTTGTATTGCAGGCGGTCAGTTATGAGTTTCAGAGTAAGGCCGGTAATTTGTTGGGTAAAAAGACATATCAGGTGTTTTTGGTAATTAATGGAGTGGTAGGACCGTTATTGTTGGGTGGCGCCGTAGCTACTTTCTTTACCGGTTCCGATTTCTATATCAACAAGGCGAACATGGGGAATGCGATTATGCCTGTCATCAGCCAATGGGGTAATGGATGGCACGGGCTGGATGCATTGATTAATCCGTGGAATGTTATTCTTGGACTGGCTGTATTTTTCTTGGCACGTATTCTGGGTGCACTTTATTTTATCAATAATATTGCCGATGAGGAGCTGGTGGCAAAATGCCGTCGTTCTATATATGGAAATACAGCGCTTTTTCTTATCTTTTTCTTGGCATTCGTTATCCGCACATTGCTCGCTGACGGTTATGCGGTGAATCCGGACACGAAAGAGGTGTATATGGAGCCGTATAAGTATTTGACGAACTTTTTGGAGATGCCTGTTGTTTTAGGGATTTTTCTGTTAGGAGTAGTGTTGGTACTGTTCGGTATTTTGCGTACCCTTTTGAAGAAGGGTTTTGATAAAGGAATATGGTTTGCCGGGATCGGTACGATTCTTACCGTGCTTGCTTTACTGCTTACGGCCGGATATAATAACACTGCTTATTATCCATCGTTTACTGATATCCAGAGTTCGCTGACGTTGAGCAACAGTTGTTCCAGCCAGTTTACTCTCAAGACAATGGCGTATGTGTCTATTCTCGTGCCTTTTGTTATTGCTTATATATTTTATGCATGGCGTAGCATCGATAAAAAGAAGATCGATGCCGAAGAGATGGACGAAGGCGGCCACGCTTACTAAATAGGTAAGTTGATTATGAAAAGACGGATAAGTAACTTAGTACATTGCTTATCCGTCTTTTTCTGTTGTAATTTATCCTTTAGTAAAAGGTCTGTGTAAACATAAGGATGAAATACTTATTATTTTGCCACATTATTTACCGGTTTTCCTGCTATATAGGCTTTTAAGTTTTCTTGCATAATTCCCATCAACCGTTCACGGGCAGCAGTAGTAGCCCAGGCAATGTGCGGGGTGATGTAGCAATTACGTGCCGTAAGCAACGGATTATCCGCACGTGGTGGTTCAGTAGACAATACGTCTACTCCGGCAGCATAAATCTGGTTGTTATTAAGTGCATCGGCGAGATCTTGTTCATTGACCAACGGCCCGCGTCCTGTGTTAATAAGTATAGCGGTCGGTTTCATCAAAGCCAGTCTGCGGGCATTTACCAATTCCCGTGTCTGCTCCGTCAGTGGACAATGTAGGCTCACAATGTCGCATTCATGGAATATCTGGTCGAGTTCCATCTTTTTTATTTCCGGCGGCAGTTGCAAGCGCGACTTGGAAGTATAAGCCCATACTTTCATACCGAAGCCGATAGCGATGCGGGCGGTGTTATAGCCTGTCTGTCCCAAACCGATGAGGCCGATCTTTTTTCCAAGCAATTCGATGAGCGGAGTATCCCAAAAACAGAAGTCCGCATTATTCGTCCACCGGCCTTTGCGTACCTCCTCGGAATGATGCTGCACTTGCTGGGTGATATTCAGGATATGGGCGAATACCATTTGTCCCACGGAGGGGGTACTGTATGCCGGGATATTGGTAACGACAATTCCACGTTCGCGGGCTGCGTTGATGTCTATGATGTTATATCCGGTAGCCAGTACTCCGATATATTTCAAATCGGGTAGGGCTGCCATCTGTTCTGCGGTGATTACTACTTTGTTTGTAAGGATCGCTTCTGCACCGGCAGCACGTTCCAATACTTCTTCGGGAGCAGTGCGGTCGTAAATCGTGCATTCGCCCAACGTTTTCAGACCTTCCCAGGATAAATCACCGGGATTGGCGGCATAACCGTCTAATACTACAATTTTCATATTCGTTCGTTTAATGGTTATTATTCGAGTCGGTTTATATTTTATTCCGGACAGAATGGATCATTCTGAACCATTATTTTATCCATTTTTGTTGTGCGTCCGGTAGTTCGGTCCATTCCTTCTGTACATAGTTCCGGCTACTGTCCGTTACAATCAGTACGTGATCGTTTCCACTATTGTAACCGCTATGGTGCTGAAATTCATGTATGCCGTTGTCAAACGTTCCGATGTATTCCAATTTGCCGTCTTTGGCTGTATACCACCATGCGGATTTTCGGGTTCCACTGATTTTACGGAGGTCGATTTGCATCGGTCGTCCGGTATAATTGTATACCAGCAGATAGTCGTCTCCACGTGTAGCTATGGCACGATCGTAACGTTCTCCGTTTGTGCCGGCGATGATCGTTTGATCCGGTACACGTATAAAGAACGGAAAAGTAAGCATAAGGTTCTTCAAATATTTCATTTGATTGAAGCCGGGATCATTCATAGCCTCCTGCCAAGGCTTCTTTGCGCCGTATGCGCCGGTTACCCCCGGCTTAAGAAACTGCATGATGGAATTATTACCGTAAGTATGCCCGAAAGAGCCGGCGAAAACCGACCAATAAGCGTAACGCCGTACGTCATGATCTTTCCATCTCAACTCGTTTTCGTCATGCAGGCCATGAGGGATTTCTTCGTAGATCGGTTCTCCGTCGATGACGGGCTTCAGAGGAGTTGTTGCGAGACAACGTTCTGCATAGCGCCAGTTGTCTTCTTCCGTATTTTCTTCAATGGGATACTCTTTATCTCCCAAATGCTGTCCGTAACGGCGATGTCCGCTCTGAAACATATTGAAGTCCATCCAGGAAGTATTAGCGAACCATTCTGCAGAAGTCATTCTGCCTCGCGGATGAAACGTCATAAGGTGTTTCTTATCGATTGATTTCAGCGTAGTGGCCAAAGCCTCCCATTCCTCTCTTTTTACATCGCCACGGATATCTCCTCCAATAATCCAGATGATATTCGGTTCGTCCTTGTACCGTTCAGATAGGAATTTTCCGTAAGCCTGTGCCTCTTTTACCGACATCTTTCCGGCTTTAACAGGCCCTCCCCAGATGCATACCATACCGATATAAATTCCTTTTCGGGCAGCCGTGCGGATTATGTAGTCCATGTGATCCCAATATCCGTAAACGCCCTCTCGGTTGATGTTCGCAAAATTAAAACCGTCGGGTAGGGAATATTGCCCGTAGATGTTCATGGACGGAACATCATTCATGGTTTGTACTTGTACCACGTTATATCCGCGACGTTGGCATTGATCCAGATAGTATTCAACTTCATCGCGGTTCAATCGTTCGGGGAGTAGCCAGCCGGTATCGCCCAGCCAGAAGAAAGGGGTACCGTTCCGATGTTTCAGGTATCGTCCTTCTTCAGAAACCAAAAGTTCTCCATTGCTCCAGGGAATGTAGTTTTTTTGTTTCTTGTTTTGTGTAAAGGCAGATGATGTTATGCTCAGAAACGATAGGAGCAGGGCAAACAGCCGGACAATTCTCATGGTGTTTTTAGTATTTTTTTTCAGTGCGGGATATTTTTTATTTATTCTCTTTGTATCGGTCACCCCACAACTGTTGCATCCGTTCGGCATGTTTCTGTTCTGCCGGATTATGTTGCGGTTGCCAGATACGTTTGTTTTTCAGTTCATCGGGCAAGAATTGCTGTTTCACGAAATTGCCTTCGTAGCTATGCGCATACTTGTATTCTTGTCCGTATCCTAATTGCTTCATCAGTTTGGTCGGTGCATTGCGCAGATGCAGGGGGACGGGCAGGCTACCGGTTTCGCGTACCAGCGCAAGAGCGTCGTTGATAGCACTGTAAGCCGAATTACTTTTAGGACTTGTAGCCAGGTAGATAGTGGTCTCCGCCAAAGGAATCCTTCCTTCCGGCCAACCTATTTTCATCAGTGTGTCAAAGCAGGCATTGGCAAGAAGCAGGGCATTCGGATTGGCAAGCCCGATGTCCTCTGCAGCCGAGATAACCAGACGGCGTGCTATGAAAGCAGGATCTTCACCGCCTTCCACCATGCGGGCCAGCCAGTAGATGGCACCATCGGGATCACTTCCACGAATGGATTTGATGAATGCGGAGATGATATCATAATGCATTTCCCCGTCTTTATCGTAGGCGAGCGGGTTTTGCTGCAATCGTTCGGTCACCATGTCATCGGTAATGACTACGGTCTCTTCTGCTTCCGATTCGACTACCAGCTCAAGTATATTCAGCAGTTTGCGTGCGTCACCTCCGGAAAAACGAAGCATGGCATTCGTCTCCCGCAATTCGATCTGGCGTTCTTTCAACACCGCATCCGTAGCAATGGCACGTTGTAGCAATTCCAACAAATCGTCTTTTTCAAGAGATTTCAAGACGTAAAGCTGACAGCGCGAAAGGAGAGGACGGATTACCTCAAACGACGGATTCTCGGTAGTAGCTCCTATCAGTGTCACCGTACCGTTCTCCACTGCTCCCAACAGCGAATCTTGTTGTGACTTACTAAAGCGATGGATCTCATCGATAAAAAGTATCGGGCTTGCTTGCGAAAAGAAACGATTACTTTTCGCACGGTCGATTACTTCGCGCACATCCTTTACTCCGGAAGTCACCGCACTCAATGTATAGAAAGGAGTCTCTAACTTATTGGCTATAATTTGAGCCAACGTTGTTTTCCCTACTCCGGGAGGTCCCCAAAGAATAAAAGAAGAGATCCTTCCCGCGTCGATCATCTTCCGCAGGATAGCACCAGGGCCTACCAGATGTTTCTGGCCTATATATTCATCTAATGTCTTCGGTCGAAGCCGTTCTGCTAATGGTTGCACGTTTTTTTAGTTGAAAGTTGAGAGTTGAAAGTTGAAAGTTACTATGCAGCGTGGCAGCGTAGATAACCATCAATCGATTAAAACTCTTATTTAGTTAAAACTCTTATTTATCCGGTTGAAAGTCCTTTCCTTAGTTGAAAGTTGAGAGTTGAAAATTGAAAGTTACTATGCAGCGTGGCAACGTAGATAACCATTAACCGGTTAAAACTCTCATTTAGTTGAAAACTAATGTCAGCACTTACTCAGTCACCCGGTCTGCAATTAACTCACTTAGTCTGCAATTACTCACCCAGTCTGCAATGATTAATACTATCACGCTGCATAGCAATTTTCAACTTTCAACTCTCAACTTTCAACTAAGAAAAAGGCTCTGCCTGTTTTAAAACGTCATCATCACCATAAATCGTATTCCCCATTTGTTAATGTCGGGGTTATTACGATAAGTCAGACGATGTACATATTCTACATGCAGTAGTTTGAAAATATTATAAATTCCTACACTCGCCTCCATATAAGGGATTTTCGGGTCCATCACGTGGCTTGTATATTGTCCGTCGCGCATCGGGAAGAGGAATAATTCGGGATTATCACTCTTGAAAGGGTTGTTCTTATCCGTCAGCGTTCCCCAAAGGGCGCGGAAACGAACCATTTCTCTCCATTTAAGTTTTTTCAGCAACGGTATGCGGTTGAACAGTTTTCCGTTCATGTCATATGATAGGGAAAGGGAGGCGAAACGGTCATTCAAAAACTCCATATTATTGATCAGACAAAACGTCTCACGCTGAGTGATGTACGACAAGTTGGCTTCCGGCAATATCAGTAACGGGAAAGGCACGGTATTCCACTCGGCACCTCCCTTAAGGCTGACATCTACCTTTCCCCAAGAAGAGGGCAACCAGAATCGTTTCCAGATACTGGCTTCCGTACGGTTAAAGTTATACTCTCCTCCAAGTACTCCCTTGAAGCCGGAAGTGTGCGTCAGCGTGAAGACCGGAGCATCCAGTGATACCGGAATACGGCGTTGCTTGGAGTTGACAAACGCTTCACCCGGAGCATAACGCAAAGTGGCGCTTACTTCGGTGGTGGTGATATCGTGAATAGGCTGCTCATCGGGCAGTGGCATTTTATTGGCACTGCTGTTATTGGCATAGTATTTCAGATTTCCTGTCGGTTCGTCATTACGGTGGCGGAGCATTCCTTTTACACCGAAACCTGTCTGAGTTTCCAGTTCGTAGTTGACGGTTATGTCACGCATGTATGACATCTGGTCTACGGTAGTTGTTTTGAAAGAGAGGAATACATTATCTTTATCCGTAAACAGGAATTTATCCATTGGCGACATCACATCGTAACTATAAGTGGCGGAAATGTAGTGCTTGGGGAATTCCCATACTACATAGTCGCGCTTATTGAAAGAATAAGTCAGCGTTCCACTGTATTTCCAACGGTGGTCTTTGAAACCATAGGCGCCATATCCGTTTACGAACCAATGCGGATTGAGATGGGCAGTCGTCATACCACTGAGTCGCAGGCGGAGTCCGTCTACATAGTTATTCGATATGGTAGTATTAATGGGACCGAAGTCGAACTTACTCGGCTTTTTGGGACCGGTAGTTTCTACGAAGTTCTCAATCACAGCTTTGGCACCGAAGATGATATATTTGAATCCCGGAATCTGTTCAATCCGGTTCATGAATACATCCATGGTACTTTCGGTCTTGCTCAACGGTACTTGGCGGACTTCAGCCCAGTACTCGTCACTCTTAGATAGCATATCTGCCTCCTTTATAACCGATCCTTTCAGGCGGAACATACGCGGCTCAATGGGGTCGAATTTATAGTTGCTGTATTTCGTCACCCGTTGTACCTGTATCCCCCCCGTCGATTTTACCAATGCAAGGTCTACCAGCATATCGTCGTCCATCAATACCCAGTTCCCGTTGGGTAATTGCTCGTATTGCTGTACGATGTTCAGTTGGTTTACAAAGTTCACACCTGTCTTTTTAGGTAAGTTCATTATGCATTTCTTTACGGCATAGGTAGAATCTTTCAGTACGTACAGGTGTCCTGTGAAACCGAAGTCCTGTGAATTTTGCGGCACAAAAGTCAGATGTACACACGTATCTTTGTCCACCGTCAAAGTGTCCATCAGGTAATATTTGTAGAAGTTGATTCCTTCTTTGGCAATGGGGCTGGTAAAACGTCTTTGCAGCAGACGGATTTCGTCATCATAGATGTTCACATTGGTAAAAACATCCTGTAATACCGTTCCGAGCATGTCACCTGTAGAAAAGAATTCATTGATACCATTGGAATTCATTCCTTTGATAATTGTCTTTTTGCTTTCCGGATCTTTGCGGAATACCGTTTGTGATGCAGTCTCCTGTATCGAGATAGGAAGAATAAGACTGTTAGTGGCTTCGGATACTTCGATCTGATCCAGAAGGAATGAATATTTCTTATAGATTCCTTTCTCCATTTTTTCGGGAGTGATGTCATTGAGAGACATCTTCATCTTCTCGTATTGGTCATACTGGTAATATTCGTTCTCATCCAGCCTTTGCGCCTTTTTGTGCTCGATGACTTTCCGCATAAAGTCCACGGCCGGGTTATTCTTTTTCGAATATTTCTCTTTCTTGGGTTTTACAACCACTTCCGTCAACATCACATCGTCCGGAGCCATCTGTACATTCAATACTTTTTGTCCCGGAGTGATTTTTATTACTTTCGTGCGGTAACCGACAGATGAGAATGTGACTTCGTTCCATCCTTTTCGTGTTTCAATCTGATACTCGCCGTTGGCGTTGGATACTCCGCCCACGCCTTTTCCTTCGTAATAAACCGAAATATACATTAAAGGCTCGTGCGTAATCGAGTCGGTGATAACTCCTTTTAACTGCGCAAAAGAGGATGCGGCAGAAAATACGAGCAAGAATAGTAAAATGTGCTTCTTATATCGTTGTTTCATCATATACTTCAACATGAGTCGGCAAAGTTAGTAAATAACTCTCGAATAGTTTGTTCTTAATAACCTTTTTTGTATTACTTTTGTCTCCTATAATTATGATTGATAATGATTTCTATACTGATACCTACTTACAATGCTGTTTGTTTGTCTCTGATCGAAAAGATGTACAAACAAGCAATCGCTTTGCGAATACCTTTTGAAATTCTGTTGGCAGATGACGCGTCATGCGAAAACATTCGTCAGCAAAATCGCAAAATGACAGAGTGGCAAGGATGTCGCTATCTGCAACAGGAAGAGAATCAAGGGCCTGCACGTATTCGTAATTATCTGGCTTCGGAAGCCCGATATCCTTATCTGTTGTTTCTGGATTCGGACGTTATGCCCGTATCGGATTCGTTTTTGGAGGAATATCTGCAAGTGGCGCGTACCGGCCGGGTGGTTTGTGGCGGATTCATTTATCCGCGTAAGAGTATTCCTGCCAATGCCATATTGCGTTATAAATACGGAATGGCTGTTGAAGAACAATCTGCCGGGCAGAGAAACAAGGAACCTTACAATCGATTTATCAGTATGAATTTTATGATATGCCGGGATGCTTTTCTGAAAGTCCGTTTTGATGAGACGTTTCATCTGGGATACGAGGATACTCTGTTTGGCATGCAACTGGAGCAGGCCGGAGTAGAGATTCTACACATCGACAATCCGGTCTATCATCTGGTGGAAGAGAATAGTGAGCAATTTCTGATGAAAATCCGCCGGGCGGTCCGTAATTTGGACGGACATATCGAACAGATGCATTCGCATGTCAAGCTATTGCGGTGGTATGCTTGTGTAAAACGTTTAGGAATGGCTCCTTTGGTTGCTTTTCTGTTCCGGCAGATTGAAAAAAGACTGGTAAGCAATCTTACCAGCCGAAAACCTTCGTTGAAGCTTTTTGCTTTTTATAAATTAGGTTATTTGTGTAATTTCTTATCTCAAAAGAAACCTGATTAATGATGTGAACGCAAGAATCAGGACAACAAAATCTGTACAATTCTGTCGGCTGTCCGTCCGTCCCAGCGTTCGGGCAGTTCGCCGTGTTTCCATTCGTCCCGCATCAATACATCCATTGCTTTGCCCAGTGCCGCCGGGTCTTCTCCAACCAGTTCATTGGTTCCGATGCGCCAGGTTTCCGGGTGTTCGGAGTAGTTGTTAAGTGTAATGCAGGGGATTCCTAAAAAGGTGGATTCTTCGGCCACATTACCCGAATCCGTAATAATACCTTTGGCTTTATTCATCAGATATCCAAAAGAAAGATAACTTTGCGGTGGCATGATGTGCAGGTTCGGAGCCGAAATGCTGAGCCCTTTGATAGCATCACGTACGTAGGTATGGACAGGAGCGACAACCGGCATACCGGCCGCCTTTTCCAAGATCGTTTCCATGAGCCGGCGCAGATTCTCTTTATTGTTCAGAAGTACACGTCTGTTGAGGGTGAGCAGTATATAGTCTCCTTCCTCTACTCCCAATACGGAAAGCCAAAGCGGGCGGATAAAATGATTCCGGTTGTAACGGATGTTATCGATAAGGATATTTCCCACGTAATATACATTTTCCTTTTCCGTTCCCGTCTGATTCAGGTTACGGTTGGCTACCATACCGGCTGTAAAGAGATAATCCGATAATCCATCCGTTATCATCCGGTTTACTTCTTTAGGCATATTCATGTCGAACGAACGGGTACCGGCAACAAGGTGCGCTACCTTGATACCTTGTTTCTTGGCAACGATGGCGCAACTCATTGTCGCTGTGAGATCGTCTACCACAAGAACGATATGGGCCGGATTCTCGGTCAGCTCTTTGTCGAATGCAACCATTATGCCGGAAGCCAGTTGAGTGGCATTGCTGTCGGTCACTCCCAAAAATACATCGGGTTCTTTCATATGAAGATCGGCAAACAAGGAAGCATCCAAGCTGGTATCCTCACGCTTTCCTGTATATACCAACCGGTAGGAGATACTTCTGCCTTGCGCCCGTGCAGCATCAATGGCACGCGTGATAGGCGCTATTTTCATAAAGTTAGGGCGTGCCCCGGCAACAATAGTTATTTTCATATCGTTCTTTTATCTATATTATATCGTTCTTCCGTCTATTTTCAAGAAACAAATGTACGCTTTCTTGCGGAATTATTTGTTCCTTTGTAGACAAAAAACTTTAGATATGCCGACATTTGTTCAGATTCTTGATTTTATAGGTACGTTTGCTTTTGCAATCAGTGGTATCCGTTTAGCTTCTGCCAAGCGTTTTGATTGGTTTGGAGCATATGTGGTGGGGTTGGCCACTGCCATTGGAGGTGGTACGATCCGTGATGTATTGCTGGACGTCACTCCGGGGTGGATGACGGATCCTGTCTATCTTATTTGTACCGGAATGGCTTTGTTGTGGGTTATTTTTTTCGGTAAACACTTAATTCATCTGCACAATACTTTTTTTATATTTGACAGTGTAGGGCTTGCCTTATTTACCGTGGTCGGTGTAGGAAAAAGTATAGCGTTGGGATATCCTTTTTGGGTAGCTATTATCATGGGCAGTATCACCGGTGCCGCCGGTGGAGTAATTCGTGATGTGTTTATCAATGAAATTCCCTTGATATTCCGCAAGGAAATTTATGCAATGGCTTGTGTGGTGGGGGGCATTGTCTACTGGTTGTGTCATCTTTTAGGAATAGATACGGTGATCACACAAATTATAAGCGGATGCAGTGTGTTCATAACCCGTATTCTGGCTGTGAAATATCAAATTTGCCTTCCGATATTGAAAGGAGAGGAGGAATAATGTGCCAATGAAATAATGTGCCAATATGCCAATGATATAATATGCCAATGTGATCAATGTACCAATTTATCAATATACTAATAGAAAATAGCGCAGCCAATTGGCACATTGGCACATTGACATATTGGCACATTATTTACTCCATTTCCCCCGAAAAGCTTATAGATTCTCTGTTTTGCATATTGACATTGATACTTGCCGAACCGTTGGAATAGATAGTAAGATTGAACGTGAACTTATCTTCCGGGCTACGAGCTGTAAATTTAACTTTTGCTGTTCCTTTTTTATTCATTTCCATCTCGTATTCATCGAGTGGTGCCTGAAATATCAATCCTTCTCCTCCACCATAAGGAATTGAATAAGCTCGTCCGTAAAAAGGTAAATAGGAAATAACGGAGTCATTCCTTATTTCCACAGAATAAGGGGAGGATAAATGAACGGTTCTCCCTCGACGGGGGTAGGCTGTGTTTACACTGATCTTATACTTCTCGGCTATGATCTGCTCTTTGATAGCTTGCTCTCTCTGTTCTTTTATCTCTCTCTTGTTTTGAGCATAAATGTCGGATAGGCCGGCCATCATCATGAACATTAAGATGATAATAATACGTTGATTCGTTTTCATATCGCTACTCTTTTTTATTACTAACAGTCCAAAGATACTAAAATACAGATTAACTGCACTTTATTTAATGAAATTAAACAGAAGTATAACATAGCGAAGAGGAGGGGAGCTAATATAAAAATCCCCGTTTGCACACCATACAAACGGGGATCAATTATAACCGATATCAGGTAAAACTACCGGATTTTAGAATAAAGCATCTTTAGAATTGAACAGTTTCTTTTCTGATAATTTTATTACTTTACCGAATTTCTTCAGTTCGTCTACATTGATATCCTTAGGGTTACCCATGATACCGATAGCTATCGGTTTGTCTTTGATATTTTCTTTATAATATTTCATTATATCATCAAAAGTCAAAGCATCGATTTTTGGTACATTTTCAATGGCAGGGTCTTGTGTATAACCTACTCTCTTGTATTGTTCGAAGTATTGAGCTTTATCACGGAAGTCGGGATGTGTTGTCAATGCTTCCTGACGCAGATAGCTCTTAATGTTATCCATACGATCCGGGTTTTCCGGCATGTTGCGCAACAGATCCATGTAGAGGGCTAATGCTTCATTGGCTTTATCATTTTGCGTTCCTATCTGCCCGATAAAGGTAGTCGGATATCCCGGAAGAGCAGGAGTGGTAACTACTCCGTATGCCGAATAAACCATTGAGCGTTTTTCACGGAGTTCGCTTAAAACCAATCCGTTAAAGTCACCGGAGAAATATTGATAGAATGCATCACGTAGTACATCATCTTTCTTATCATAATTTGCCGTTGGCATAAAGAAATAAATCTGAGCTTGTTCTGCATCCGAGTTTGGTAAGAAATATACAGTGTTTTCAGTAACCGGGGCAATCGGTTTCACTTGTGGTGAATCTGTCGGTTTCTCATTAGCTACCAATGGAAGATTTTTACTCAGGATTTCGTATACATTATCGAAAGGCAATGTACCCGTATAATAGATTTCCGCTTCATAATTTGAGGCACGGTTAATGTCACCGGTCAATTCAGAGATCTGTAATTCCAGAATTTGTTTGTCTGTCAGTTCATCTATAAAAGGAGATTTTTCTCCGTAGCGGATATATTGATTCAATGCAGCACCTAACGTCTGAACATTTTCTTTACGCTGTTGGCGTGATCCTAATATGCTACCTTTAATACGGCTTAATTGTTTTTCGTCCAGCTTCGGCATTAAAATCTGGCGGGCAAGCAGTTGACAGGCTTCCGGAAGGTTGTTTTCGTATCCACGCATAGATATGTACAGATAATCATCACCCGCAAATACATCACAACTGACATTCAGTTTACTAAGTTCCTTTTTCAAATCTTGAGGTTCATACATTCCCATGATTCCTGCGTTGTTCATCAGATTGGCGGCAATGCCGACTTTCGGGAAAACACGTTCGCCTGCACCATATTTTAAAGTCAGACTGAATACTTCATTTTCCGGGTTGGATGTGTAAAACAGTTTGGAACGGTCGTTGATTTGTTTCGTCTGAACTTCACTGAAATCCATAAACTTTTCTTCCACCTGTCCGATCGGTAAACTCTTGAATTGCTGTGCATAAAGAGATTGTTTTCCAACAGGAGGTTCGATTGGTTTGTATCCCGGTTTCTTTATTTTAGCATCTTTACTCAAGTTGCCTTTTTCTATATAAAGAGCCAGATAGTCATTGTTTAAATATTGCTTAGCCACACGCTTGATATCGTCGATATTGATTGCCATGATCTCATCTTTGTAGTTGAGAACCTGTCCCAGATCTTCTTCGTTAATGAAAGCTTGCAAGAGGATAAGCCCTTTATTCTCATTGGATTCCATGACGCGGTCGAACTCACGACACATATTGCTTTTAATGGCATCGATAATCCAGTCTTCCACTTCACCGTTGGCAATTTGCTGAATGGCTTTCAGTGCTTTTTTCTCTGCACTCTTGTTGGATTCAAAGCGTCTTTGGTTTTCGTCATACAACGGGGTTACCGAAATCTTGCAACGGCCCTGTTCGCGGTTCGCATCCAAGGATGCATATCCGTTTGTGATTTCACCATCGATAGATAATTTATCGAGCGCACCTGTTGCACTGCTATTGCTTAATAGTGAAAGAGCTATTTCCAAAGGCTTTTCATCCGGATGACCTGCCGGTACTCCTTTGTATACTAAACATACGGATGGGTAACGGCCCACTTTGGCAGTATATTGTGTACGGCCTTTGATATCCAGGTCGGGATAGGTTTTACGCTCGGGAGTCGCTCTTTGAGGAAGACGGCCAAAGGTAGAAGCTATTCGTCCACTGATCTGGTTGGCATTGATGTTACCTACCAGAATCAGCACCATATTCTCTGCCGTATACCAATCATTATAGAATTTGATTAATTGGCTCAAGCGGGGATTTTTCAAATGTTCGGGTAAACCGAGCACTGAACGTGCATAAGGATGCCCCTCATAGGCTTTGCTTTGGATAAAATCGTATTGTACGCGTCCCGGATTGTCTTGTCCGCGATTGTATTCTTCGTATACAGTCTCCAATTCGGATTGGAAAGTACGGAATACCGGATTAAGGAAACGCTGTGATGAAATCTCCAGCCATTTATTGATCTGGAATGTAGGGAATGAATTATGGTAGAAAGTTAAATCCATACCGGTTGCAGCATTCAGATTTTTACCTCCCATGCTTTCCATCAAGTTGGAGAATTCATTGGATACGCTTACTTTTCCTGCTTCGATAGTCAGTTCATTGATTTCCTTACCGATGGCCTCTTTTTTTACCGGATCGGTTTCGTTCGCCATTTCATCGTATTTAGCGATGATTTTCTTATAAATAGGTTCTTCGGCACTCCAGTCCAATGTACCGATTTTATCGGTGCCTTTGAACATTACATGCTCCAGATAGTGAGCAAGTCCGGTGTATTCGGCCGGATCATTTACTGCTCCCGTACGTACTCCTACCAATCCGAAGACATCAGACTTGGTATTGTCTTCCCATATATATACAGAAAGACCGTTTTTTAGCTTGAATGCTTTCAGTCCTTGTCCGAATGACGGAACGGAAACTGCTATCGCAACTAAAAGGATGAGAGATTTAAGTAGTTTCATAAAATAATTAAATAAAGTGTTTTTATGTATATGTAGGCAAAGCTATAAAAAAATCACAATAACCTCTACGAAAAGTTCGGAAAAATAGTATTTTGTTTGAAAATATAAGTTTGAAAGTGATGTGTAATGCGAATTTGTAGTCGGATATTGGGTTCAAATCTGATAAACAGTCAGCCTCTCCCCAGCCCTCTCCGTGGGAGAGGGAGAATGGATACTGTTGTTTATTAGTTAGTTACAAAACTAACTTAGCAACTGTTGATTCACATGTATGATAAAGAAATATTCTACGTCAAAAAAGGATCAAGCCTAAGTTGAATGAATTATCACGGCTTTTTTGTAATTTTGCACTCTTCAAGAATGGTGATGTATATGAAATCAAAGGTTATTATATTTCTGTTGCTTTTTATAGGCAGTATTTCATTTATTGCAGGTTCATACAGCCTTTATAGACTGTATGATAAATCAAACAGAATGGAGCATACCGTAGGAGTTGTAACGGATTTGAAAACGGAGAGAATATATCGTAACCGAAAAGTAAGATACAAGCATACTGCCCGCATCGAATATAAAACAAAACGTTACAGCAGTCATGTAAGGATGCAATTGTACAATCCTTTTATATTCCAGGGAAGTGAAATTTCATTATGGTATTATCCTGACCGTACAGAGGAGGTTGTAATACCTTTTGAAGAGGGGTTTATATGGGGGAGTATGTGGATATTTGGTACATTTTGTCTTTTTTTAGGCATAGTAATTACAAAAGCTCAAAGAAATAAAAATTAAGAAAGGAATATTGAAAGTAGTCCTTATGCTACTATGTTTGGCAGGAGTAACTTTTATAGCATAAGCATACATCATATTCTTATAAATTCTGAATATTAGTTATATCGGAATTTAAAACTGTTCCAATACCTCAATCCTTTTTTGAATAGGAGGGTGGGTTGCAAATAATCCGCTAAGTCCGTTGAATCCACTTTTAGCTTGTTTACCGGGATGCTCGATGAAGAGCTGTGCCACATCTTCCCGTTTCACAGCCTCTATATCCGGGTCTGTAGATATTTTACGTAAGGCGCTGGCAAGAGCAAGCGGGTTCTTTGTCATTTCCGCAGCACCGGCATCGGCCATATATTCACGTTTACGGGAAATGGCAAAGCGCATAAGGCTCGAGAAGAAATAACCGATGGCGGCAACGATGAGGGCTATCAGGATTAATACAATGGCTCCATTCCCTTTACTATTGCTACTGCGTGCCCGTGAACTGTAATAAATAGATCGTATAGCTATCTGCGCCAACATCGAAAAGATACCTACGAATACGATGGAGACGATCAACAGCCGGACATCCCGGTTACGGATATGTGTCAGTTCATGTGCTATGACACCTTCCAGTTCCTGATCGTCCAGTTTATCAATAATCCCGCGAGAGAGAGTTACGGTATAAGTCCGTTCATTGATACCGCTGGCATAGGCGTTCAGTGAAGAGTCATTGATAACGTTTATCTTGGGCATTTTCATTCCCTGCGACATGCAGAGGTTTTCTACCAGATTATAGACTCGTTTGTTGTCTTTACGCTCCAAGGTTTGGGCACCCGTAGCCGCTTTTATAATACTGGTATTGGCAAAATAGGCGATAAGAAACCAAATTGTCACACCACCTATTATATAAGGTATGGATTGGAGAAATATTCCGTTGATCATATCCATCCGGTCGTAGTCTGCATATTGTTCCTGAGTGAGCATTACCAATAAATAACAGAACAGATAAGAGAGTACTCCTACCAGACAAGGGAAGAGAAACAACAGAAACAGAGAACGTGCATTGTTTCTGCTCTGCTGTGTTTGAATTCCGACGTATTGCATAGTTTATCTGTTTTCCGTGAGGAATTAGAAGTTGATTTTGGGAGCTTGTTCCAGGTTGGCACGCTGTTCTGTTCCTAAATCGAACATGATTTCTTTATGGAAACCGAACATTCCGGCAATCAGATTGGAAGGAAATGTCTGGACTGCATTATTCAACTCTTTCGTTGCCGAGTTGAAATAACGGCGAACGGCAGCCAACTTATTTTCTATATCCGAGATTTCTTCTTGCAATTGAAGAAAATTCTGATTGGCTTTCAAGTCCGGATATGCTTCGAGCGTAATTTTTAAACCGGCAAGGGCTGAGGTCAGTTGATTTTCGGCATTGATCTTATCGTCGATTGTACGAGCGTTGATAGCACCGTTGCGTGCTTGAATCACCCGGTCGAGTGTCTCCTTTTCATGAGAGGCATATCCTTTAACCGTATCTACTAATTGTGGGATGAGGTCATGTCGTTGTTTAAGCTGTACGTCTATATCTGCAAATGCATTTTCACGGTTGTTTCTTAACTTCACCAGTGAGTTATACATAGAGGCGATCATGATTCCAAGTACAACGATGATTCCTAAAATGATCAATAAAGTCATAATTTTGTGTATTTATTAGAGTTATTAATATTCCAAAGGTAGAAGAAAGTAACTATTCCTGCAATAAAACAGCTGATAATTTTCGTAAATAGCACCTGAGAACTATCAAAAAGCACCCAAAAACTGTTTTTTGATAGTTTTTACCCCAAAGAAAGACGGATTTCCCCCTATTGAAGTCTGAAAATACCTTTAAACTTGCAACATCGAGAAAAAAACGAAATATTAACCGTAAAAACCATTAGATATGAAAAGTTTAAGTTTCAGAAAGGATTTGATTGGAGTTCAAGAAGAGTTACTACGTTTTGCTTATAAACTGACTGCTAACCGTGAGGAAGCGAATGATTTGTTGCAGGAAACATCACTAAAAGCCTTGGATAACGAGGAAAAATATATCCCGGATACAAATTTTAAGGGATGGATGTATACCATCATGCGTAATATCTTTATTAATAATTACCGTAAGGTTGTACGTGACCAGACTTTTGTAGACCAGACAGATAATCTTTACCATTTGAATCTGCCGCAGGATTCCGGTTTTGAAAGTACCGAAGGCGCCTATGACCTTAAAGAGATGCATCGTGTAGTAAATGCTCTTCCCAAAGAATATAAAATTCCTTTTTCAATGCATGTTTCCGGATTTAAATACCGTGAAATAGCTGAGAAACTTGGCTTGCCTCTCGGAACTGTAAAGAGCCGTATATTTTTCACACGCCAACGGTTACAGCAAGAACTGAAAGATTTTGTATAATCAATAGGTATAATTAGATATAGTTTTAAACTGAAAGACAAACGGTCGTGTAATTATCAAATTAATGTTTTAAATGGAACGGCTATTGCTTAATTGTAAGGAGTGAGAAGGAAATTCCCCTTTTTGCTCCTTTGTTTTTTGTGACAATATGATATAAAACATATCCGATTAGGCTTATTTTTCTTGCTAAAAATTGTCTTTATGTCAAATAAGTCTATATATTTGTGAAAGAAGATGTGTTAACCAATTTTATGTGAAATCACTTTATGGATTACGGCAATGAAAAAGGAAATTAAATTCAGTCTTGTTTACCGGGATATGTGGCAATCGTCCGGAAAGTATCAACCCCGTGTCGATCAGTTAATGCGAATTGCTCCGTTGATTATAGAGATGGGTTGTTTTGCCCGTGTCGAAACCAATGGAGGAGCTTTTGAGCAGGTGAATCTTTTGTATGGAGAAAATCCGAATAAGGCGGTGCGTGCATTTACCAAACCTTTTAATGAGGCCGGCATCCAGACCCATATGCTCGATCGTGGCTTGAATGGGCTGCGTATGTATCCCGTACCTGCGGATGTACGTCGGTTGATGTATAAAGTAAAGCATGCCCAAGGTGTGGACATTACAAGGATTTTTTGTGGGCTGAACGAAGTACGCAACATAATTCCTTCTATTAAGTACGCAATTGAAGGCGGCATGATTCCACAAGCTACTCTTTGTATTACTCATTCTCCGGTGCATACGGTAGAATATTACACCGATATTGCCGATAAGCTGATAGAGGCCGGTGCACCGGAAATCTGTCTGAAAGATATGGCCGGTATCGGTCGTCCCGGTATGTTGGGCAGGTTGACGAAAGCTATTAAAGACAGGCATCCCGAAGTGATCATCCAATATCATGGACATAGCGGACCGGGGCTGTCGATGGCTTCCATTCTTGAAGTTTGCGAGAATGGTGCCGATATTATTGATGTGGCTATGGAGCCGATGTCGTGGGGAAAGGTTCATCCGGATGTAATATCCGTACAGGCCATGCTCAAGGATAAAGGATATGATGTGCCTGAAATTAATATGAAGGCTTATATGAAAGCGCGTGCCATGACACAGGAGTTCATTGACGACTTTTTGGGATATTTCATGGATTCCACCAATAAGCAGATGTCTTCTCTTTTATTGAAATGCGGGCTTCCCGGTGGCATGATGGGGTCGATGATGGCCGATTTGAAAGGTGTTCATGCAGGTATCAATATGATATTGAAGAGTAAAAACGAGCCGGAGCTGAGTATTGATGATCTATTGGTGATGCTTTTTGATGAAGTGGAGTATGTGTGGCCTAAACTCGGCTATCCTCCGTTAGTGACCCCATTCAGCCAGTATGTGAAGAATGTGGCGTTGATGAATTTAATGCAGTTGGTGAAAGGGGACGAACGTTGGACGATGATCGATAACCATACTTGGGATATGATTTTGGGTAAGAGCGGCCGTTTACCGGGTAATCTTGCACCGGAAATTGTCGAATTAGCACACTCCAAAGGATACGAATTTATCGACACCGATCCACAGGAAAATTATCCGGATGCCTTGGAAGACTATAAAAAGGAGATGGATGAAAATGGTTGGGAATACGGGCCGGATGACGAGGAACTTTTCGAGTTGGCTATGCATGACCGGCAATACCGTGATTATAAGTCCGGTGTCGCCAAAAAGCGATTTGAAGAAGACCTGCAACGTGCCAAGGATGCAGCCATGATTAAGAACGGGTATTCGGAGGAAGAAATAAAAAAACTGAAACGCGCCAAAGCCGATCCTATTATAGCACCGGACAATGGGCAGATACTTTGGGAGGTTTCCGTAGAAGGACCATCCACCGCACCGTTTATCGGGCGTAAATATCAACATGATGAAGTCTTTTGTTACCTTTCTACTCCGTGGGGGGAATATGAGAAAATATTAACCGGATTTACAGGCCGCGTTGTCGAAGTTTGTGCTCAGCAAGGAGCTACTTTAAATAAGGGAGATGTAATAGCTTATATCGAACGTAGCAATATATTTGCCTGATTATCGGATTCAGGAGTTAAGGGAAGCAAAAGGTCTATCGAGAAAAGATTCTGATACGATTATCGTGCTGCTCCTTAACTCCTGAATGATGAAAGATAAAGCCTGTTCCGACTTTTTATCTTAGAAGAATTCTTGGTCTATACTTTATTGAGTTAGCGTTTCTAAGGTCTGAATCTGACTTGTTGCATGCCTATCAATTTGTCGTACCGTTCGCCGAATGGACGCGCATATACTAAAATCAGATATTCGTTTTCCGTTTCATAGTAATTTCCTTCTACCGGACCGGTTTCCCCTTTTGTACTTCCATTGGGGACATATAGATATTGATAATTGTAAGCACCCTGTTTAAGCAATTGTACCGATTCATAAGCGTATGTTTCTTTATTATATTTCATTTCCGTTTGCCGGTTAAAGTTGTCATACGTAAACTCTCCTTGCAGGTATAACTTGCCGTCCATAAAAGGATCTTCCCAGGGAAGGCTGAAATGTACAAAGAAATAATCTGCTTCGATTTCATTATCCGTAGCATCGTCGTAACGAATCAGATAACGTCCGTTCTGGTCTTCGTCATAACTATAATTTCTGGTACGGGGATCGCTTGGAAACAGCGTCGCATGATAATAAGGATCATGGAATTGAAGACTTTCCACACCGATATTAGCATAGCGTGTACTGACTGTTTCGAACCTGCGATATTCGTTTCCTGCCGGAAATATCAGGGCTTTATTGTGTGTATAGCGCAGTTCGTCCGGGCCGACGTAGGTAGGCAGTACTCCGGTTACCATATTGTCCGTCCGTCCGTTCTGCATTACCTGAATTTTTACTTCCTGTTGCGGATTTCGTATATTGTACCCTCTGTGCCGGACATTGAAACTCACTTGCTGATGACCTTTGTTACGATCTATTTCCGTATCACTGCTTACCGTAGCCGATACACTGACTTGCTTGTCCAATACCCGGAAACAGGTTTTGAAAACAGGTTTACTGGTGTCCGAATCATCATAAACTGTTATGAGATAATTGCCGGACAATTTCATGCGTACCTCATTATTGGGCAATGTCAGGCGATAGTGGGTATAAGGCATCGTTGTATTGATGGAGGTTTCGTAATCTTCTATCGGATTATTGTTGAACCCATCCAGATAATCGATGTCCGAAAGGTCGGAAGCAGACCAATCTGCATTACAGTGGGAGAGGACGTACTGATATCGGTGATACTCATGTGATAGTTCATCGAAAGAGAGCTCGATATAATCATTACTGTCCAATGTAATGACGGCAGGAGCGTTGATGTCATTGTTGGCTACCACTTGCACCGTCTGAATATGAGGTGCGTAAATTTCTGTGCGTTGTGCTCTGATTCCGCCTGACAGGCATAACAGAGAGAAAAGAAGTGAACAATATTTTATCATAAACAAAAGAGGTTTAGTGATGAGTAGTTGGCGGGGGAAACTTGGGTACAAGATTCATTAATCTCATGATCTGTTTCTGTCTTTTTAGTATGTAAGGCGACGGATGGGCAGAATCGAAACGTATGGGGTTAGGTAGCGTAGCAGCTATTAATGCACATTGGCCCTTTGTTAATTTGGCGGCTGTGGTATTGAACTTATATTGGGCAGCAGCTTGTGCCCCGTAAATGCCCTTTCCCATTTCGATGGAATTCAGATATACCTCCATAATCCGTTCTTTCGACCAGAATGTTTCAATAAGAAAGGTGAAATAAACTTCCAGTCCTTTCCTTAGCCATGAGGATTGGGGCCATAAGAAAACATTTTTTGCTGTTTGCTGACTGATAGTACTTGCACCTCGTTTTCGCTTTCTACTTTCATTTTCTTTTATCGCTTTTTCTATTTCCTTGAGATCGAATCCGTTATGTTCTGCAAAACGATTGTCTTCGGAAGCAATAACAGCCATAGGCAGATGTGGGGAGATCTGATTGAAAGAAACCCACGTGTGTTTGCACGTGGGTTTATCTCCCGATGCTATCTGCTGCACACTTCGGATCACCATTAGCGGGGTAACATATACCGGAACAAACCGGTAAATAACGACCGCAACAAGGGTTGACAGGAAGAAAAAGAGCAGCAGACTGCGTATGATACGAAGTATTTTACTTACCGGCTTCCGCATCTTTTATCATCTGTTCACTGGCGTACATGTATACTTCTACACGACGATTTTGAGCAGCTGTTAACGATTCGTCATACTGTGAGTAACCTACACCTTCTACTGTTTTGAATTGAGAAGGCTGAACGCCACAAGATTGCAGGTAATTTTCTACTGCATAAGCACGGTTGTTCGAAACCTTCTGATTGGCTTCCTGCGTACCTACCTTATCGGTATGTCCGATGATTGCAATATCTAAAGTCGGATCGCTTTTCAACACACCGGCAAATTCACGCAAAGATTGTTTGGCGGCATTGCTCAATGTAGAAGAGTTGAATCCGAAAAGGATACCTGAGTCAAAAGTCACTTTTACAGCAGCCAATCCATTGTTGTCTGTGATTTGCTCTACTTGTGCACCTTCGATTTTGGCAGCTTCTTCTGCTTTCTTATCCATTTTCCGGCCAATCAATGCACCAGCAGTACCTCCGACGGCTGTACCGATAGCAGCACCGATAGCAGCGCCTTTACCCTTACCGGCGATACCACCGATAATTGCACCTAAAGCGGCACCTGAACCGCCACCGATCATTCCACCTTTAGCGGTATTGTTCATTGATCCACAACTTCCGAATACTAAAGCCATACTTAGGAAGAAGGCCATAAACTTAATCTTTTTCATACTTCTTATTAATTTATTAGTGATAAACTCTAAAACGAGGACAAAGATAAAAAAATATTTAGTTATGCCGTCGTTCCTTTCTCTCAAAAACAACTAACTATGCAATTTTGTTGATGGAAAGAACCTTTTTTCGTATAATAATGAACCACATCAGCAGGATTAATCCCTTAGCAATGGTTGTTACACTAACTGCCCACCAGATACCTTCTACTCCCATACCTAAACGGACGAAGAAAATGGCAAGTGGAATACGCATGTAATTACATGTGATACTGATGACGGCAGGCGGTACTGTTCTTCCGATACCATAAAACACGCCCTGCATGGTAATTTCAAGCATCATAAAAAGTTGGGAGTATCCGTCTATCCGAAGAAAGACGCCTCCTGCCTCATAAGCAGCTTGTTCCGGTACGAAGATGGCAAATACTTCATTTCCAAAGAAAATAAACAGGAGTGTGCAGAACGTACCGAATATTCCCGTCATCCATAAAGTGGTGTGCCATGCTTTTATAACTCTTTCCGTTCTTCCGGCTGCATAGTTCTGTGCTATGAAGGCGCTCAATGCTGTAGAAAATCCTTGTGAGGTATTCCATGTGATGGCTTCTATCTGCCCTCCGGTAGTAAAGGTCATCAATCCGATGTGCCCGCCTTGCTCCGAAGCCGTGCGGCACAGGAACATATTGACAAAAGCAAACAAAGTGTTGAGGGTAGCTACCGGAAGCCCCAATTTCAGAATACGGTGCGTATATCTTTTCTTTAGTTGAGTGAAAAAAGGAAAGCTACCTAAAAGTGCATCACGGAAACGTAATTGATATATAAAGATACTGCATACGGTTGCCTGGGAAATCCAAGTTGCATAGGCAGCTCCATTAGTTCCCAGTCCGAATCCGAAAATAAAAAGCGGATCGAGCACGATATTCAGTATTAATCCGGTCCCACTGATATAAAAAGGAACTTTGCTTCGTCCGGCAGCATTGTAGATACCGGTGAAAGCCGCCGAAAGAAAAACGAAAGGCATCGCTGTGGAAACTATCCGGAGATAAGTTACGGCATTGTCGGTAATATGCGGAGCGAGTTCGTAGATACGTATAATAGGGCCTGCCAATATAAACAACAATGCTCCCCAACATATGGATATAAGAAGTGCGATCGTGATATTGTGTGAAGCGAAGTGACGGGCGTCTTCCTGATTTTGCGCTCCGATGGATTGTCCGACACTAACTTCCGATCCCACCTTATTCAATAATGAAATAGAACCGGACATCCATGTAAGTATGCCTACCGAACCGATTGCTGCTACTGCTTCACTACCTAAACGCCCTACCCATGCCATGTCTGTCAGGCTATAGGCCATTTGGATGAAGGAGGTTGCCATAATAGGCATAGCCAGATTGAATAATTGACGGTTTATGGATCCGTGGGTTAAGTTTTTTATTCCTTGCATGGATGATTCTTTTGCTTGTCGTATGAAATGAGGCGCAAAGATATGAAAAACTATGCTCGGATATATCTATTCCTGCCGCGATTTTTTTCATTGATACCAAAGTATGGATACAATGTCTTTTTAATGGAATAATGTTTTCTTATGTAGAATGAAGTGCGTTGAAATATTCCGGTAATTGCAAGCTGTTTAAGTATTTTTAAATGGCCGGTCGGGCAAATCGTACTAAATATTTGGAAAATATGCTCTATTTTTGAAGCGCAATAATGGAAATTAATGAAATACATCTCTATCTTATCTTATGCTTTTGCGTTTCTGTTTTTGTACAGTCAATTATCAATGGCAAAAGACGTTGCGAGTGACGATTCGTTGTATACAAGAGAATATATCTCGCAGATATACATAGCAGAACCGGAACGTGCATTGAAACTATTGGATGAAGCGGAAAATCGGGGAACCATGTTGCCATACCTTATTAGCGATTTGCGTAGTATGGCTTATCGTAATATGTATATGAATAAACTGGCATTTGATTATGCCCGGAAATCGTATGTCCTCGATTCTGTTTCACAAAATAATCCGGAACACTTGCTGCAAATGACGATAGCCTTAGCCGAACTTTCAAATCTGCTCAGTGAATATAAAGAAAGTATGAGGTACGCAATGCAGGGTATTGAATTTGCTCAAAGACAAAATGATATTAAGGCTGAAAGTAAATTACTTTTCTGTATCGGTGAAAATGAAAGGATGCTCTCTTTAAAAGAAAGAAGTTACGAACATTTTGATACGGCCATCCGGTTATTGCAAAATATTAAAGACAGGGAAGGGGCGGCCATGCTGTCGTATTTTTATGGGATAAAAATGGGGTATCTGCTTGATGACTCCCGCTATGATGAAGCTTTGGCGATAGGACTGCAACGGGAGAAACTGATTCATGCGATAGATTCGTTATATCAGACTCCGGAAGGGTATATTGACCGGCAATATGCTTATGTGTATTCAAAATTGGCATATATCTGCCATTTCAAAAAGCTATATATGGAGGCAGAGAAGTATTTTAACCGATATCTGTCTACCAAAGCTGCCTTGACACCGGACGGGCAATATGATGCGACCCCATATCTGTTACTGAATAAACAATACGCGAGAGTTGTTGATATATGTGAAAATTTTAGGGCTGTATTACAACATCAGGATACTATAAACTTGCAGTATTTAAGTGTTTTGCAGAAACAAGTGAAGGCTTATCTCGGGTTGCATGACTTTAAAAAGGTGGCGGAATTGCGTGAGTCGATTTTGACAATAGTGGATAGTATGAACACTCGTGAAAAACAGAACGCAGCATTGGAATTGAGCACTGTCCATAAAATGAATGAAAAGGAAGAGTTTATTAAAGAGCAGGCTTTTCAATTGAAAGTCAGGAATATCTCGATTTTCTTTTTCACTTGCATTACAGTTCTGATTCTATTCATACTATGGCGAATGTGGCGTCATACCTGTATTATCAAATATAAAAATCAGACTTTGGTCAAACTTATCAATGAGCGGATTGCCGGCATTGATGAAAAAGAGAAAGTGACCGGGGATGGTAATCGCAATGTGGATATAAAAGAAGATAAAGTTTCATGTATTGTAAGTTCCGTTCAATCAACAGGTGATGTACAAAATGTATCAGATAATACAGAGGTGAATGAAGAAGAGCAAGAGAATAGAATATTATTCAATAAGTTGAATACAGTCATCATGCAGGAGAAATTATATCTTTCTTCAGAACTTGCCAGAGAAGATCTGGTGCCGTTAGTGCGAATGAATAATGCGCGCTTTGCCAAGATGATAAAAGAAAACACCGGAACTAATTTAAGCGGATATATCAATGATTTGCGAATCACCCATGCGATCAGGTTACTGAAAGAATATCCTAATTATACACTAAAGGCCATTGCCGAAGAATCCGGATTTAATAGTATGCCTACTTTTCATATCTTATTTAAAAAGAAAACCGGAATGACTCCGTTTGAATTTAAAAAAGCCCAAAACGAACTGGAATAATTATTGACAGAATATTGCTGTCTTTTTATAGTTGCTGGATAATACATTTATAAAATAGCATCGGGAAATCAGCTTCCATTCCGTGGGGCGTTAATGTGCCCGAATACTTGAAAATGATATTTGTATGTCTTTGAATCTTATAAATATTCATTTATATTTCTTTGATTTATAACAGGTTAATATTTTTATTAATAACTTTAGAACAAATCTTAATATCTTGTTTTAAATATTGTAGCCGCATTCATCTCAAATACACTTTCTTTACGTATAATATTGTATAATTACATTTGATGAATGTATGGACAAGAAGAAGAAAAGCCACAAAAAAGAATTTGACATAACAAGTGCCTTTTTAGCCAATATAAATCATGAAATCAGAACTCCCTTAAATGCGATCGTTGGATTTTCAGATCTGTTGGTGGATGCTGAAAATGAGGGTGAACGGAAAGAATACGTTCAGATTATCCGCGAAAACAATGATATACTCTTACGTTTGCTGTCTGATATTATCGATATTTCTCAAATAGATGCCGGAGAGCTTGATTTTGAAAAAGATGATGTGGAGATTTCTTCTGTATGTAAGGATATTGCATGTGTTATGTCTTTCAGATTGCCGGCTGGTGTTGAGTTGTCAGTGGAGAATGATTTACCGGAATGCCATATCGTGACTGACAGGAAAAGATTACATCAGGTTATCACAAATTTAGTAGCTAATGCCATTAAATTTACTCTTAGGGGAAATATCGTGATAGGATATATATTGAAGAATAAACACATCGAGTTTTATGTGACTGACACTGGGATCGGAGTTGAAAAAGAACAGCAAGAAAGGATCTTTGAACGTTTCGTTAAATTGGATGCTTTTTCACAAGGCGCCGGATTAGGGCTTTCTGTGTGTCAGGTTGTAGTAAAACAATTTGGTGGGGATATAGGCGTAGAGTCCGAACCGGGTAAGGGTTCGCGGTTTTGGTTTACACATCCTTATACCACTTGCTTGTAAAAGTGCTATTTATATTTTAAAGCAGATAATATGAATGCTCTTTTGATTTTCTGCTGCCACAATGCCCGATCAAAGGTTTGGCAGAGAAAATATTCACTCTAATTCTTTTGCATGAATGTTAATTGTCTGCAATGCATTCAATATATCGGTTGAAGTCACTCCATGACATTCTATTCTTAAGATTTTTTCCCAATCTTCCAAGTCCACGTTCCATTTGTGTATTTGGGGAAATTGGATGAAAAGAGTTTGGATGAGCTTCATATCTTGCTTATCCTTTATGGAGGTTCGGAAAATCAGAATTTGTTTTTGCATATTGGGACATTTTTTGTTGTGAATCGTTTCGTTATCGGATGTTCTGTTTTCTGTTCAGGACGCGAAGATACATCAATAAAAGTTTCTATAAAATTATTTTCGACGAACGCCCTTATTGTTTATGACGAAATGTATGATCCGGGCGACCAATAGGGATATTACTTATGTGTAGTAGAATGGGTACTTTCGCATGCTGTCTACTATGCATATTGATAATTAATATAATCTTAACCGAAAATTACTTAAAGAGTGGTGATTATTGAGGTTTTATTTTTGCAATTGCTTTTAATTGGCAATTGTCTTTCCTATTTTTGCATAATTCACGACATATATGGATATGCAATATATATTTGTGCGAATATTTGTGCTAAAATTTGAGAACACATCACCAATCTATAGCTTTGGATGAAAATATTGAATACTTAACTGAGCGGATATGAGATTAAGCAGAATTATTTTGTGTATAATAGGGTATATAGTTTTAGATAATTTTCAGGCAGTTGTTTGGGGGCAGACAATCAGTGGTAAAATTACAGATGACAGCCAACAGCCGGTAGACGGTGCAACTATCGTGTTGCAAACGATGGATTCTATCTATGTAGGTGCATCCATATCCAATGCCGACGGCACATTTCTTTTAAATAGCCAGCCGGAGGAATATCGACTAATTATACAGCATCTTTTATATCAAACGAAACAGATAACGGGCCAGGGAAAGAGTGTGGGGATCATTCAGCTTCAGCCCAAAGATTATGCTTTAAATGAAGTTGTAGTAAAAGCGGAACGGCCTCTTGTAAAAGTGGAAGATGGGCGTTTAGGATATAATCTTACGGCTCTCGCAGAAAGCCATGTGGTGAATAATGCCTATGAAGCATTAACGAGATTACCGGGAATACAAGAGGATAGGGGAACATTGACTTTGGCGGGAGCAGGAAGTCTGACTGTAATCTTGAATGGGAAGCCTACAACGATGGATGCCGGGCAACTTGAAACCCTTTTGCGGAATACTCCGATAAACCGCGTAGAGAAAGTGGAAGTAATGTACAGCGCCCCTCCCGAATATCATGTACGGGGCGCAGTTGTCAATGTTGTTTTAAAGCGCTCGAATGATTACGCTTTTCAAGGGGAAATAAGCGCTGACTACAAGAACAAGTACTTCAACAGTGGCAATATGAAAGGAAATTTTCGCTTATCGACACCTAAAATGGCTTTTGACGTATTGTATGGGGCAAATAATGTGAAAAACATGGAATATATAGATCTATATTCCCGGCATACATTGAAAGGCGAACTATATGATATCACACAAAACGAACAATTGCGCAGTAAATATTGGAATCATAATCTTAGAACTGCATTTGAATACAACTTTGACGATAAGAATAATATCAATATAGCATATACCGGCAGCTACACTCCCGACCAATACAACAATAGCCGGACAAATGGTAATTATCAGACCAGTAATGTAGACAAATATATTGATACTCATATGAATAACATCATGTTGCAATACCATTCGGGCTTTGGGCTTGATATCGGTGGTGATTACACCCGTTATATTTCCAATAACAATCAGAGTCTGTTGGCCGATTATACGGATGGCGATCTGAGCCGTTTCTCTATGGTCGGTGGGCAAAGGATTGAGCGGTATTCTGTTTATGCAGATCAAAAACATCAGCTATCTAAAGAATGGAATTTGGGATATGGAGTGTCTTACCGGTTTGCGAAAGACCGGGATTTTCAGACTTACAGTCAGGTGACCGGTGATATCTATACGCAAGATACTTATTCCGACCTGAAAGAACAGACCGCCGGTTTTTATGTTTCATTAGGCCGGAATTATGCATCGGGAACTTCCTTTTCCATATCTGCTACGGGGGAATATTATACTATTGGTAATTATCATAAATGGGCTGTTTATCCGCAAGCATCATTGACTTATCTTAAAACTCCGAAGCATATATTCCAACTCTCATTGTCTACGGATAAAACCTATCCGAGTTATTGGGATATGCAGTCTTCAGTGGGTTATCTTAACGGATATACGGAGTTGTGGGGGACACCGGGGTTGAAACCGATGACAGCTTATAATTTAAATGGGAGTTATATCTTGAAGCAAAAATACATCTTCAATTTGTTTTTTATGCATACGTCAGACTATTTTGTCCAAGCTCCGTACCAATCTACGGAGAGACTGGCCTTGATCTACAAAAATACGAATTGGAATTACATGCAGTTGTGGGGTGTGAACCTTATCCTTCCTTTCAAAGTGGGAAATTGGCTTGATTCCCGTTTGACTATGACCGGGATGCAAATGCATCAACGTTGTGATAACTTCTTTGACATTCCCTTTGACCGGAGAAAATGGCTCTTCAGTAGTTCGTTGGACAACGCGTTTAAAATCAATAAAAACCTCTCTTTCGAGTTAATTGGCAATGTGCAGACTCCTGCTATACAAGGAACATTTGATATAGGGACTGTTTTCGATCTTACTGCTGGGGTAAAATGGAATTTTGCCAATGATAAAATAAGTTTGTCGGCACGCTGTAACGACATTTTTAATGAAGGAATGCCCAAAACAAAAGTCCGTTTCAAAGGACAGTATCTGGATATGAATAGTGCTGCTTATTCTCGGGCTTTTACGGTGCATTTCAGTTTTCGTTTTGGCGGATATAAGAAAAAGGAAATAAAAGAGGTAGATACATCCCGTTTCGGCATGTAATTTAAACGGATACAAGGGGATTGAATTCGGTTCAGTTTGAAATCTTGGGGATTAACTTTTGTAAATTCGAAAATCCCTCAGGTTTTTACGTTGATCCGTTTTTACATTTCCCCGTGTAAACCAGCATAATTTAGGTATAAAAAAAGAGAGCTACTATTATGTAACTCTCTAATTTTCAGTGATCCGCCTGGGGCTCGAACCCAGGACCCCAACATTAAAAGTGTTGTGCTCTACCTGCTGAGCTAGCGAATCAATCCTTATTGCAAATCAGTTATTTCCTGATTGCGGGTGCAAAGATAGAGAGTTTTTTATAAATACCAAAATAATTTGAATGTTTTTTAGAATAGCTATGACAATACATTCATTTTATAGTTGTTGAAATAGCAAGTTAAGCAGATTGGATGCAAAAGCACTTTTAGGATTATGGTTGGACGGGAAATAATAAGAATTGAATATAAAATGTTTATTTATAGCATCTTATATTGGTCGTTATACCGAGATATTAAAAGTATATACTTAATGGAGTGTTAAATATAGATTGTTACTATGCAATAGTATAGATTATTATACCATAAAAGTATAGATTGTTGCAAATGAGAGGAATGTCTTTTAAGATGAACTGTTAAAGATGTTAATGTGGATGAGAGAGGGGAGAAGAATGCTTTGAGGGTAGGGAAGAATACTTTGTTTTTAGTGGGACGGATATGAATATCGAAGATTTTGTGTACATTTGCCCAAAATTACATTTTACATTATTATATTGTATGGCAACAGTAGACGATAAAAAGATTATTTTCTCAATGGTGGGAGTGAGTAAATCCTTCCAGAATAACAAGCAAGTGCTGAAGAACATTTACCTTTCCTTTTTTTATGGGGCAAAGATCGGTATCATCGGTTTGAATGGTTCGGGTAAATCTACTTTGTTGAAGATTATTGCAGGACTGGAAAAATCATATCAGGGTGAGGTGGTCTTTTCACCGGGATATTCGGTAGGCTATCTGGCTCAGGAACCTCATTTGGATAATACGAAGACCGTGAAGGAAATCGTAATGGAAGGAGTACAGCCTATTGTAGACGCTCTGAATGAATATGAAGAAATAAATCAGAAATTCGGCTTACCCGAATATTATGAGGATCAAGATAAAATGGACCAACTCTTTGCGCGCCAGGGAGAATTGCAGGATATCATCGATGCTACGGATGCATGGAATCTTGACAGTAAACTGGAGCGTGCGATGGATGCACTCCGTTGTCCGCCCGAAGACCAGTTGGTGGAAAACCTTTCAGGGGGTGAGCGCCGTCGCGTGGCTCTTTGTCGTTTGTTGCTTCAAAAACCGGATATACTCCTTCTCGATGAGCCTACCAACCACTTGGATGCGGAGTCTATCGACTGGCTCGAACAACATCTCCAACAGTATGAGGGTACGGTAATCGCCGTAACGCACGACCGCTATTTCCTCGATCATGTAGCCGGATGGATTCTGGAGTTGGATCGTGGCGAAGGTATCCCCTGGAAAGGAAATTATTCCAGCTGGCTGGACCAGAAGACCAAACGCATGGAAATGGAAGAGAAAACTGCCAGCAAACGCCGTAAGACTCTTGAACGTGAGCTGGAGTGGGTGCGTATGGCTCCTAAGGCTCGTCAGGCCAAAGGTAAAGCTCGTCTGAACTCTTATGACAAACTGTTGAACGAGGATGTGAAAGAGAAAGAAGAGAAACTTGAAATTTTCATTCCGAATGGTCCCCGTTTAGGAAACAAGGTTATTGAAGCTAAACATGTAGCCAAGGCTTATGGTGAGAAGTTGCTTTTCGATGATCTCAACTTTATGCTTCCTCCCAATGGCATTGTCGGGGTGATCGGTCCTAACGGTGCCGGTAAGACTACCCTTTTCCGGCTTATCATGGGACTTGAGACGGTGGATAAAGGAGAATTTGAGGTAGGAGAGACTGTAAAGGTGGCCTATGTAGACCAGCAGCATAAGGATATCGATCCCAACAAGACTGTTTATCAGGTAATTTCCGGAGGTAACGAACTGATTCGCATGGGTGGGCGTGATATCAATGCACGTGCTTATCTTTCACGTTTCAATTTCTCCGGTGCCGATCAGGAAAAGCTCTGCGGAATGCTTTCCGGTGGTGAACGTAACCGTTTGCACCTGGCTATTGCATTGAAAGAAGAGGGCAATGTGCTGCTTCTCGATGAGCCTACCAATGATATCGACGTGAATACGCTTCGTGCACTTGAAGAAGGTCTGGAGGATTTTGCCGGATGCGCCGTGGTCATTTCGCACGACCGTTGGTTCCTCGACCGTATCTGTACCCACATCCTTGCTTTCGAGGGCGATTCCAATGTATTCTATTTTGAAGGTTCTTATTCTGAATATGAAGAAAACAAGATGAAACGTCTCGGAAATGAAGAGCCTAAGCGTGTACGTTATAGAAAGCTAATGAATGATTGATATCGATGTCAGTTTGATAGATTTCTAACTCGTTCAGTTTTAAATAGAAAGCCCTGCAGATCGCCTGCGGGGCTTTTTTTGTTTTAGAATGCAATAAAATGTTGACCATCCTTAAAATTTGAAATGGAAATGTAATGTAGTTCTAAATCTTATTAATTATATTTGCGCTTCAAAACATTATTAATTAATAAAATCTATTAACTAACAAACAGAATTATGAGAAGACATCTAATTCATTTTCTGCTGGTTGCAATACTGACAGTATGCTCTGCTGCTACGGCTTTTGCCCAGACTACAGTGAAAGGTCAAGTCGTGGATGCAGAAACCGGTGAGCCATTGGTTGGTGCGGCCATTATGGTGGAAGGTACTTCACAAGGAACTGTCACCGATCTTGACGGTCATTTTGTGCAAAGTGTCGCGCCCAATGCAACGTTACTATTTAAGTATGTAGGTTTCAAGGACCTGAAAAAGAAAGTAACGCAGAAAGGCGCTTCTGTGGATTTAGGTATTGTGAAACTGGAACAGGATGCAGTGATGTTGAATGACGTGACGATTACTTCGTCCATTGCCATTTCACGTAAAACTCCGGTGGCGGTATCTACGGTCGACCCGGTATTTATCTCGGAAAAGTTGGGAACACAAGAATTTCCGGAGATATTGAAATCCACTCCGGGCGTATATGCTTCCAAAGACAACGGTGGTTTTGGTGAATCCCGTGTAACCGTCCGCGGTTTCGGTACTTCCAATGTAGGAGTGATGATTAACGGTGTCCCTATGAATGATATGGAATGGGGAGGTATCTACTGGTCCAACTGGGCAGGCTTGTCTGATGTAACCCGTTCTATGCAGGTGCAAAGAGGATTGGGTGCTTCTAAGCTTTCTTCCCCGTCGGTGGGTGGTTCTATCAATGTTATAACAAACTCTACCGATGCGCAAAAAGGCGGTACATTATCCTATGGTATGGGTAATGACGGATATAATAAAGTATTGTTCAGCCTTTCTTCCGGATTGACAAAGGATGGCTGGGCCTTTTCTGTTTTAGGTTCTAAGACATGGGGTGACGGATATATCCAAGGATGTGAGTTTGACGCATATTCCTGGTTTATTAATATATCCAAGCGTATCGGCGACAGTCATTCTCTGTCTCTGACAGCAACGGGTGCTCCCCAAACTCACAATAAGCGTTATGACGAGCTGACCATCGAAGAGTGGGACAAGCAGAAGAAGGTAAATCAAGGTTTGGGCTATCGCTATAATGCTGCTTACGGATATGACATTAATGGTAAAGGCATGACCGGTACCAGCTATAACTCTTACCATAAGCCACAGATTTCTTTGAATCACGTTTGGGATATCGACCGCAAGTCGAGCCTTTCTTCTTCCGTGTATATGTCTATTGGCGACGGCTTCGGATATCGGGGTGTAGGTAATACCAGCAGCCTTTACGGGGCAACAGCCGGTATCCCGAATACCACTTATCGCAGGATAGACGGAACGATGAATTATGCTGCTATTATGGAAGAAAACGCGGCTTCCGACAATGGAAGTAAAGTCGCTTTGGCCAAAAACATGAATACTCACTTGTGGTACGGACTTCTTTCAACTTATACCAACCAGGTGAATGATTACCTGAACCTGCAGGGTGGTATAGACCTCCGTTACTATAACGGCGGACACAAAGCTGAAATTGTAGATCTGTTGGGAGGAGACTTTATTGTCGATCCGGATAGAAAAAATGTAGGATATAAAAAGGATGATATCGCCTGGCAGAACGAGCGCTTAGGGGTAGGTGACGTTGTTTACCGTAACTTTGACAGCTATATAGCACAATACGGTGCTTTCGGACAGGCTGAATATTCTCAGGATAAACTATCCGTTATCGTATCCGGAAACGTGAATGCCGCTTCGAACTGGCGTAAGGGTTATTTCTATACAGACAATGAAAAGTCTGCAAAGAAAACGAAAGTCGGTTATGGAGTAAAAGGTGGTGTAAACTATAATATCGACAGCCATCATAACGTATTTGCCAACATCGGCTACTACTCCCGTACTCCTTATTTCTCAGGTGGCATTTTCCTTAATTCCCAGACAAGCAATGCGCTCAATCCTAATTGTAAGAACGAAGGTGTTTTCTCTTTTGAACTGGGTTACGGATTCGTTTCTTCTATTTTCTCCGCCAATTTGAATCTGTACCGTACCACTTGGGACGACCGTACAATTCAAAAGCGCCTGTCGGTATCGCAGGAAAGTTCTTACGTATACTTGAACGGTGTGGGTGAATTGCACCAGGGTATCGAGTTGGACTTCACTCTGCGTCCGGTCCGTTCGCTGACAATCAACGGTATGTTCTCTTTCGGTGATTGGACTATGACGAAAGACAATGTATTGGGTTATATGTATGACGGACAAGGCCAGGCCGTTGATAAAAGTATGAAACCGGTAACTCCCGGCTCGGACGAGCATGCACGGTTGCTGATGAATACAAAAGGGGTGAAGATTGGTAACGCTGCCCAGACAACGGCATCTCTGGATGTGAATTATGAGGTGCTGAAAGGTCTTCGTGTCTTTGTAGGCGGATTATTCAATGGACGTAACTATTCTGAATACGATATTGCAGGTCTGATTACTACCAGCACTTTGAATGGAGATCCGGTAGATGTGGCACAACCTTGGCGTATCCCTTCTTTCTTTACTTTTGATGCGGGTATCAGCTACAAGTTCAATCTTGGCGGTATCGATGCAACCTGGACAGCCAATTGCAACAATCTGTTGAATGAGCAGTATATTACCGATGCTACGGACAATGGTGCAAAGACCGGTGGTCACGGATGGAAAGACGCAACTGTGTTCTATGGTTTCGGTCGTACTTGGTCTATGGGTATGAAGATCAGATTCTAATTTTATGATAATAAAGAATATAACAAGTATGAAAAAAATAATATTGGCAACTGCAGCGTTGGCGCTTGTATTCGTTTCATGTAACCATGAACCCGAATTTGACGGAATGAAAGAATATAGTCCGGGAAACGTATTGAAATTAGAATTGACTTACGCCGGTGATTATACATCGACAGGCGGATTTCTTGATGGTGAAGACAATTCCGATGATCCTACGGCTCCTGCTAAGATAAATCTGGAGAAATGGATGAATTCTACCTATTATACGGCAGAAAAGGGTTCGGAAGCGACCATTAAATATAATCTGCTTAAGACATCTTATTCTGATGAAGTAGGCTTTAATGAAGATTTTCAAAGAAACTTTGTAAATGGGGCCAATACGGAGATTGACGGCTGGATGAATTATTTTACCGGTGAGAAGACTTGGATAAACAAGATATACAGTGGAAATGCATATACCCAGATGGCGAACGGTGATGCCGAAACTACCGAAGCCTGGCTTATCACTCCCAAGTATACGGTGGTAAAAGGGGATAAATTGAGCTTTGACGTCTGTGTCGGATATTACAAAGGAGATTGTCTACAAGTATTCATCTCCGAAGACTTTTCCGGTTCAAGCTCGGATGTGACTTCCAAATACACTACGTGGGAGGATGTCACCGAAAATTTTGACATCCCTAAAGAACCGGACAATGCCTATGGCAAGTTAGGGCCTGCCGGTGAGATGGACTTATCTTCATATGAAGGAAAGGCTATCAATATTGCATTCAAATATTCGGGTGCTGCCGATACAAAAACGACCACTATCCAGTTGGACAACATCCATATTGCCCGTGAAGTATCAGAGACTTCGACTGTCGTGAAAGAGGCACGTGCGGTGGTAGACAATGATAAGAGTGCGTGGACTGTGACCCTTCCGAGCGACATTCCGGATATCTTGGTGAATGAAGACTTTGAGAAAGGGAAAGATTATGACAATGTTGTTTTGGAGGGCTGGTGCAACAGCAAGGTGAAAGGTGAAAAATCTTGGGAGTACAGATCGTATCAGAATAACAGATATGCTAATATCACAGCCTATAACAACGGCGAGTTGGAGACATGGTTGATTACTCCGGCACTGGTCATGCAGAAGGAGATGGTATTGAACTTTGATTTTGAGTACAGATATCTGGCAGGAGATGTGTTTACGCTGATGATTTCTACCGACTTCAACGGTGATCCGTCAAGCATATCTTCGGCTACCTGGGTCGATGTCACTCCGGACAACTTAGACAAAACAAATGACAAGTCATTTACTTCGTATAGTGTGGATTTAGCATCGTATATCGGTCAGACGATCTACGTCGGTTTCCGTTATATCGGCGACAACGCTACCGGACTCACGACTACTTGTCAGATTGATAATGTATATGTAGGCATTCCTAAGTAAGGATTTCACATAGAGTCATAGAATGAAATCGCCCACGTTACAGATAGTTGTAGCGTGGGCTTTTCATTTATAAGGGGTTGGGATACCCTTTCCGTTTACTTGATCTTCATCCGCATTACCACCGGATTGTGATCGCTGTAATCCAGCTCCGGAGAGAAGTAATCCAGTCCTTCCAGCTCCTCGCTGTGGAAGATATAGTCGATTCTGAGCAGTCTCTTGAAATAGCGGAAGGTGTACATGTAACCGTGGCCGCAGGTTTGGAAGCCATCTTTCAGACGGTTGCCTTTCATGGTGTGGTAGGTATATGACGAGGGCAGGGAGTTGAAGTCGCCACACACCAGTGTGGGGTGGGGGGAGGCGGTTATCAGTTTGTGCATATGCTCTGCTTGGGCGGCACGTTTCACGAAGTTCTCTTCCAGTCCGTCGGTGAGTTTGAGGATGGCATGTTCGGTTCCGGTGGTATTGTCTTTTTTAAGTTCCTTTTCCAGCGTCCGTTTGTTGCTGCTTACTTCGGTTGTCTGGAGGTGATTGTTGAATATCCGGATACGTTTTCCGTTGATGTCGATGTCGCACCACATGCTACAGTTTTTACTGTCGGGGTATGTGATGAGTTGCTGGCTGAGTATGGGATACTTGCTGAATACGGCGAGTTGCAGGATCGGTGTTCCGGCGGGAGCTTGGGGAATAGAGTAATAAGGCCATGTGGAAAAGGCTTTTTTCACACTATCTACATTGAATTCGCGATTGCTGCCGAACTCCTGCATGCAGAGAATATCTGCGTGCTGTTCTTCCATATACCGGGCTATTTCTTTGCAGGAATATCCGGTCTGATCTCCATTAAAGGCATCTACGTTGTAAGTGGCGATGGTGAATGCCGCGAGGGAGGGGGGCGGAGAAGAGAACCGGATGACCCGGCTCAGATATCCCCAATTGCCTAAAATGGCGATGAGGGGGATGAGCAGCCAGACACGTAGCCGTATAGCCCAATAGATGAGTGCTGCGAAGTTGATCAGCAGCAATACGGGCAATGCCAAGCCGATAAAGGCAAAGCGGATGTGTCCGGCAGGAGACAGTTGGCCGGAGAAAGCTCCGGCAAGGGTGATACCTGCCAATAGGAAGGTTGATAAGATGGATAGGTGATAAAATAGTTTTGATACGGCTTTTTTTCCCATGGGCCTCTCCCCCTGCCCCCTCCCCGAAGGGAGGGGAAGTTTTATGTTCGTTACTTAATTCTTAATTTTTAACTAAATAATACTGTCATATTGCATGGCAGCTTTCAACTCCTAATTTTCAACTGAATAAATACTGCCATGCTGCATAGTAATTTTCAACTTTCAACTCTCAACTTTCAACTGAACAAGGCTTTCAACTGAATAAATACTGCCACGCTGCATAGTAACTTTCAACTTTCAACTCTCAA
>NZ_KB905467.1:1115277-1356423 GCF_000381365.1 Bacteroides salyersiae WAL 10018 = DSM 18765 = JCM 12988 | reverse complement strand
GCTGCATAGTAACTTTCAACTTTCAACTCTCAATTTTCAACTGAACAAATACTGCCACGCTGCATAGTAATTTTCAACTTTCAACTCTCAACTTTCAACTGGACAAGGCTTTTAACTGAATAAAGCAGCCTTTTCACTATCATCTTCAGCTTGTCCTGTGCTATCGGCTTCGTTATGAATTCATTGCAACCGGCATCCTTGGCGGCATTCCGGTCGTATTCGTAGGCGAATGCACTCTGCATGATGATAGGCACTTCCGGAGAAAGTTCGCGGATGATTTTTGTAGCTTCCAGGCCATTCAGATTCGGCATTTTGATATCCATCAGAATCAGATCCGGTTTGATTTCATCGAATAAGGTAACGGCTTCCATGCCATCCCGGGCACGTACCAAGTTATACATCTTTCCGAGAATGGCATGCAGCAGTTCGTAATTGCTGTCTGTATCCTCGGCGATGAGGAGGGTAGGCTTGACACCTCCCGAATTGGCACCTCCCGGATTGCCGTTTTCCGGGTTTGCGGGCGGGGCATCGGCAAATAGCTCCGGACAGGTATCTTCCGGATTCTCTACCTCCTTTGCCGGTAGCCAAAAGCTGAATGTGCTTCCCTTGCCCGGCTCCGAGGTTACGGAGATCCCGCCACCCAGCCGTTCGATGATCGTTTTGCAGATGGAAAGCCCCAACCCCGTGCCTTGTGCGGTGCTGTTCAGCTTCATGAAACGTTCGAAGACCTTTCCCACCTTGTCGGGGGCAATGCCCGTGCCGGTGTCCGTCACATGGAAAACGATCCGTTCGCCCTCCCGCCGGTATCCGTAGCTGATGCTCCCTTCTTTGGTGAATTTAAAGGCGTTTCCTATCAGGTTGGAAATCACCTGGAAGATGCGGTTCTTGTCCGAATCGATAACAAGTATCTCGTCCGATGGTTCATAGATCAGTTCCACTCCGTCCGGTGTACGGAATATGTGTGCATCGTATATCTCTTTGCAGAGCTTGTGCAGTTTCACGGGGCCGGAGGAGAACTCCACGATGCCCGATTCGATTTTCGACAGGTCGAGTATCTCGTTGATGAGTTGCAGTAACCGTTCGTTGTTGGCGTCTACGATTTCGTAGTATGCTTTCCTCTCGTCGGCATCTTCGCTTTCGGCGATGATGCGGGAGAAACCTACGATGGCATTCAACGGAGTGCGTATCTCATGGCTCATGTTGGCAAGGAAAGCCGATTTCTGCTTGTCCGATGTTTCTGCTTTCTCTTTGGAGGCCTGCAGTTCGCGTTTCATCAGTTCCAGTTGGGTGATGTCCCATTCGATGCTGATGATGACCGGTGAGAAGTCTTTGCTGTCTACCTTTATCTTCTGTTTGTCCAGAATGAGGAGGTTGCCGTTTTCGTCTTTGCCTTCCAATATCCAGTGTTTGCCTGTTCCGGTGGCTGCAATTTCCATGTCCTCTTTCCGTTTCTGTTCGGCCAGTTCCGGCGGATAATAATCGAAATCGTTTTTACCGATGGCATTTTCCGTGCTGACTTCCTGATTGGATATTTTCCGGCTGGATGATCCTTGACTGTATGATCCATGATCGGATGCTTCCTGATCAGATATTTTCCGGTCAGATGCTTCCTGATTATACGCTTCCCGGTTGCGGTATACGTAGCGGAAGTCGTTATTGATATCTTTCACAACGATGCCTGCCGGGAGATTCTTCATCGTGGTGTCCATGATCCGGTTCAGCCGTTTGATCTGCGACTCGTAGCGCAGGCGTTCCGTAATGTCATGCGTGAACGACCAATAACTGACCTCGCCCTCATCACTGGTGACATGATACATCGTCCCTTCAAAAGCTTGTATTTCCGTATTGTCCGGCACCGGATGATAGGCGATGAAGTCGGTGTAGTTTTTCTCTTTCGTCTGTTCACATCTGCGTTGCCAGGCATTCGAGCCGGACATGTCTCCTGCCAACTCGTAAATCTTATAAGAGCTGAGTTCCCGGTCGCTCTGTATCCTGTGGTTCTGCCGGAACAGCCTGTTGGTAAATATCAGCGTGCCGTCTTCGCGGGCGGCAAATATGCTCTCTTTGGCATTGTCGATGGCATGTGTGAGGGTGTTGATGTCATTCCGGTGGCGTTGTATGTCCGTCACGTTCTGTATATAGCCTTCTATATAGTACGTGCCGTCGGGCTGTTCCTCCCGGACGCAGGTCTGGATTTGCAGGTAATAGATGCTGCCTTTGTGGCTGATGCGGTAGCTTGCGCCATTCTCGTCGGGTTGCCGTTCGTTGTTCTCGAGCCATTGGGCAAACACGGCCTTGTCTTCTTCCACCACCAGCTCACAATAGCGGTCGATGGGGATGGACTGCAATTCTTCGGAACAGAGGATATCGGTATAGCCTTGATAGTAGAAGATGCGTTCATTGCTGGCATATTTCCACCGGCCGATCTGTGCTGCTTTCTGGATGGCTTTCAGCTCGCGGTTTGTGCGTTCCAGTTGCAGCTTGACGTTGCTCCGTGCAGTGATGTCCCGGTATTGGCATAGCACCATGTCGTCATACGGATGCATGATGCACTTGAAATAATAGGTGCCGTCCGGCAGCTCCAGCCTGTAATTCCGGCTGACGGTTTTTTGTTCGTCGACCACGCTCCGGAAAGTCGGTACCAGCTTCTCCCGCGTGTGCAGGGGCAACAGGTCGAATACGTTCTTTCCCAGGAGGAGCTCCTCCTTCAAAAACCAAAGATCGCTGTGTGTGTCGATGTCTATGCAAACGCCTTCCTGCGAGACCAATAGCATTGTATCGGCCGTTATCCGGAGAATTCTCCGGGCGTTTTGCGGATGATGCAATATTCTGTTCATGTGTGTATAGATTTATAGGATTTATGATTTATGACTTATGAATCATGATTCGGAACTTCTTTTGGCTTTTTCCCACACGCCTGTTCCGCGTTTTTTCTTCAGGTAGCCGATTCCTTTCAGTACGTTGACGTTCATGAAGAGGAAGTAGTAGGGGATGAACAGGAGCTTGTTCTTTATCTGTTTGGTAGACAGATAGTAACCCCACAGGCCGAGGACGTAGAACAGGATTTGAAGTACCAACAGGACACCGTATAAGGTGCAGGAATCGCCTGCAAGCCCCTTCATCAGCAGGAGCAGCGCATTGAGCGGCAGCAGCAGGAACAGCAGGAAGGGGGTGACGGACCATCTCAGCACCCGATGGGATACGTACTGGAAGCTCAGTATCCCGTAGCGGAACGGGTTCAGCAGGGGGCGTAGCCGCCAGATGGATTGCAGTCCGCCGGCGGCGATGCGTACTTTCCGTTTTTCTTCTTCGCGCATGTCTGCCGAACCGCTTTCGATGGCATATGCTTCCGTGCAGTAGGCGATGATGTATCCTTGCATGGCGATGCGCAGCGACAGTACGAAATCGTCCAACAGCGTGTCGCGTTCCATTTCTGCAAACAGCTCCCGGCGCACGGCAAACAATTCTCCCGCAGCTCCTACGGCGGAGTACAGCCGTGCATCGAGCGCTTTCAGGGTGGATTCGTATTTCCAGTAGATGCCTTCTCCTCCGGAGGCGGCATTGTCTTTTGCCTGTACGGCAATGCGTTTTTCTCCGGCCACGCAGCCTACGCGCGGATCTTCAAAGGCGAGCACGATTTCGCGGACCGCCTGCCGGTTCACCATCGTGTTGGCGTCGGTGAACACGACGATAGGGGTATCCACCAGTTTCATCCCCCGGTTCATGGCGGCGGTTTTTCCCTGCCGTTCGGGTTGGAAGAAGACGGTGGCTTTCCCTTCCCAACGGGTGCGCAGACGCTCGTTCGTGCCGTCGTCGCTGCCATCCGTCACCCACACGATGTGCAGTTTCTCCTCGGGATAGTCCAGTTCGAGGGAGTTCGCCATCTTTTCGTCTACGATGTCCGCTTCGTTGAAGGCGGTGATGAAAAGGGTCACTTCGGGCAGATCCCGGTCTGCTGCCGGCAGCACGCGTCTCACGGGCTTCACGAAAAGCTCTTTGAGCTTGACGAGCAGGCAGAGCACGATGCCATAGCCTAAATAGGTGTAGAACACGATGAAAAGGGCTGTCCAAAAGATGATTTCGATCCAAAGGGAATTATTCATGGTATATATTTTTTGTATTCATGGCATATCTGTTTCATTATATTATTCTGCCGGATAATTATTTTTATTGTATTCTGTTGAGTAATGCGGTTTTTCTTTCCGAGTCTTTCAGCATCCCCACGAAGTAGAGGGCATCCGCTTTGTTGGAGGCATTGCTTCGGTCTTTCTCGTATTGCTCTACAAAGTGGGTGGCATGTTCTGCCAAATGTTTCCGGCAGTCGATGTTCAGCATGATTCCTTCTTCGAAGTTATTGTAGGAAAGCCCGCTGACGGCATCATCCGTTTCGACGGAGACGATATCTTCTTTTTTCAGACCGCTCAGATTGACGGTGACCGAAGGGTAATAGAAGCATTCCCCGATTGGCAAGTGTACGGTCAGCTTGATGGTATGTTCGTCAGTCTGTTCGACTTTCACATTTCCGTGCGTGCGATAATAATTGTATTCGTAATACTCTTCCTGTGAGGGGAACCAGACGGAGTCGTCACCGTCTTTCCCGTAGTTATCATTGATCCATTCGAGCAACTTTATCCAGTCATTGTCGGTGTTGTGCACGCCTATATGGACGGCTTTGCGGTTCCTCTCGGGTGCTCTTCGTTGCTGCCGTATTTCGTCTTTTATGTTTTCCTGTACCTCTTCGAACGATCTGTTGAGCGCCACTTTGTCCAGGCTCTCTATTGCTCTGAACGGGTATAAGTCTTCTCCGTTCGATTCGGTTGCCATGGTTCGGATATCTTCATATTGCAGGGCGGCATCTATATAGGTGTCGTTTCCATTAGGGCGGGCCAGCATCTTGCATTTTCTCCCTGCCAGTTGTTCCTGTATTTTGCTTTGCGCTATGCCGTAATGCTGTTTGATTTCCTCCACGTCGTTTACGTTTTCGGCCATTACATCATGAAAGGCGATTCCGACACCGTAGTTCAGCATCTCTTTTATTTCGTCCCAGTTCAGCCCTCTTTTCATGAAAAAGCGGTAATAATCCTTCTCGTATCCGGGATTCACATCCACGTCTTGGTCCATCCACTCTTCTTCTGCGGACAGGGTGGTGGTGAATGCGAACCTGACCTCTTTCCCCGTTCCGTCAGTGCTTCCCAAAGTGCGGACGGCAGGGAGTACATTGGGTGGAAGGTCTCCTTTTCTCAGATGGGCGGAGTTGTAATATAGTTGTGCCGTTTTATCCGGTTCCTGAACGGTGGGGGTGGGATACGGGTCGGAATTGGATACCGGCTTTCCGTTGATGGCGGCCCACGTGCGGCAGTAGGCCGATTGCTTGCAGTCGTCCTGCACCAACAGCAGCAGAAGCGGCTTGTTGTATTTCAAACAAGGCATACCGGCTTCCAGTGGAACTTGTGGGGCATCCTTTACCTTTATGAAGATGCCGGCTGTGATATCTCCCTGCACTTCGTTGCCGAAAGGATAAAGATAGGTCTGTTCCTGAGGTTTTTCCTTGTCATCATCATTATTGCCGCCTTCATGTTGTTCATCATCTCCGGTATACAAGTTGATTTGTTTTATGCAGGAGGTGAACAGCAACATACAGATACAATAAAATATCAGTTTATGGTTCATATTTGTAGCTTTATTTATTTTTCATATATTCGCTTAAAAGTATAGGTTGGTGGCGTTCAAAGAATTTGTGCCTGAATTTGGTCCACATGATATACCATAACGCAGCAAAGGTCTTGTGTAATTCCTTAAAAGGACTACGTGGCGGGTATAGTTTCCTTACCATCTCTTTGTTCCACGGCTTGGTAAAAAAGCGCAGATAGTATTCATCCGTCGGGTTTACGATGAAATCGATTTTTTCTTCCCATTCGTACCGGTTCAGCATCAGGTCTCCTTCGGTAAACCAGAGCAGCTTGTATATCAACGATTGGTAAGGCAGGTAATTCAGGAATAGCTCACCATAGTTATTTTCATAATGGTCGGGCATTTTACTTTTCTCAAAGAGTACGAGTTTGTTGTCTATATCCAGTATAATCCATCGGTGCGATTTCTTCGGAAATAGAAATTCCCCCAACAGGCTGGGAGTTTCCATGTATCCCCGGGATGCTACCCGGCATTGTTCGCTGATAAATTTTTCGGGATTCTCTACATGTTCCAACACTTGGTTGCAGATGACATAATCGAACTCTTTGTCTTTGAACGGTAAGTTTTCACCATCCGCATTGGCAAATATCTGGTGTGGATAGATCTTCATATCTCCACATCGGTGATAATTCTGGTCTGTAAACTTTTCAGTTACAACGTTGGCGCGATGAGACGGGTTGTGTCCCGGACCGACTTCCAATACCCAGTCTCTCTTTTTTATGTGCAAATTATCTCTGTCGTATGGTGTTCTTCTTTTCATACTTTATGAGTTTTACCGGTTATTTTATCAAGTTGGAATCCTCATCCTCATATTTTTCTTTTTGAGTAAACAATCCGGTGATGTTTTTCATCGCTCCGGCTACGCGTACTTTAAAGCTGTTCAGCAGGGTTCCGTCAGTGCCCACCGTGCCATATCCCGTCACTGCGCGTGCCCGGCGTTTGCGTACGAAAGCGATCTTTCCATACTTTTTCAATTCCAGTGCCAATGAGCCGTCTTCGCCACGGATGATATCCGTGCGGATACCCGTTTTCTGCGCCAGATCGGTGCGATAAGCAAACACCAGTCCGCGCACGCTCAGTTCCGGACGCTTGAATGCTTGCAGCCACAGGTGCGTGTCACGGGCGAATTCATAGAATTTCAGTCCCAGCCATGAGTGCTCCTTGTCGGGGATGTAGCTCCACAGTGAGCTGACGGCCACGATACCGGGACGTTCGAGGGCTTCCACCATCGTTTCTACGTAGCGGGGCGGATACAGGGTATCCGAATCTATGTTGATGTGGTATTTTCCCCTTGCATGGTTCAACCCGCACAGGCGTGCAAAACCGCAGCTGTGCCGCGTTTCCGTGTAATAAGGCACTCCGGTGGCCCGGTATATCTCGGCCGTGCGGTCTTTCGATTCGTTGTCTACCCCGATGATTTCTACCGGATAGCGGCACTGCATCTCGCTCAGCGACCACAGGCAGGCCAGCAGATGCCGTTCTTCATTGTATCCGATCAGGGATACGGTGACCAGTGGCTGTTCGGACTGCAATCCGGCCAGTTTGCCGCGTACTTCTTCGACGACTGCTGCCGGTGCATAGGAGAAGGGTTTCTCGTAGACTTGCAGATATTTGCTGTACCATTTCTTCATATTCTGCTTTTTGAGGTTATCTTTTTAGAATCAGTTTCTCGATGCGCCGGATACAATTGTATCCGAATAGCTTTATAAAGAAGGTTCTCGTGCGGTAGTAAATGAACGCCTGGTGTGAGAACCAGGAATTCTGATAGTGATGGATGGCATAGGTGTTGCCGGTGACGATCACCTCTCTGGAGTCGAATATCTTCGGAGAGAAAAAATCGTTGGGCAGCACATATACGGCTTTTTCCATATCCAGACCCTTCAGTGCGTCGATGTTGCTGTCCGTCAGATTGACCACCGGCTTGAAGCGCTGGATGGTTTCGTTCATGATTTCCGGCAGCATGCGGATATCCATCTGTCCGTTTTCCTGTATGAAATTTCTTCCTTTATAGTAGTCCAGACAGGCCTTTATCCAGTCGCATCCTTTTTCGGCCCCGATTATGGCGGCTTCGATCGTGCCTGCGTTTTCCGCACCGACGAAGTAGGGGAGATCCAGCAACGGATCGAAGCTCTTCAAGACTTCCACGTCCGAGTCCAGATAAATGCCGCCGTAGTTGTAGAGGGCGTACAGGCGGATGTAGTCTGCGGCAAAAGCATACTTCTTGACCCGAAAGGCCTGCTCTACCCAGGGCACTTGCGCGATGTCGAACCGTTTCAAGTCCCATAGCATGATTTCATAGTCCGGCAGATGGATTTTCCAACTGTCGATGCATTTTTGTATCTTCTGAGGATAAGGGTCGCCGCTCAGCCAGCAGAGGTGTATTCGTTTGGGTATCATATTTTTCTGATGTTTTGAGGTGGAACAGGCAGTGCCGGCGTCTTCGTGCACGGCACTACTTCGCACAATACTTTCTGCATCTGGCACTTCCACGACAGATTTCCGATGCTGTCGCGTATCTCCCGGCCGGTCATCGGCAGCGACCGGCAGAAGGCCACTATGCCGTCGATGTCCACTGCTGTCTCGTCCGCCGGAATTTTCATCACGTATGCCTTGTCGTCAAAGTCCTCATCGGTTTCCGAATAGGCGAACGCAAGCCCGCGTGCGGCATATTCACGGTTTTTCAATGTTTTGATGTGGGTGATGCCGCTCCGGTGGCGGCCCAGGCTGCCTATCCCGAAATCGGCATGTTCGAAGAGCTCGTCCAATTCGAGGCCATGCCGGGCTCCGTGCAGAATGACGTAGGGTTCCAGCCCGTGTTCACGGATGAGGGGCAGTATTTCTTTCCGTTCGCGTTCGCCCGTCAGTTCGCCTACGATGTGGAAATACACTTTGTAGGATCGTCCGCGGTCGTAGTAGGCGGCCAGTCCGCGCACCAGGCGGTCGAATCCGTGCCAATAATGCACTTCGGCCACCCCTATCAGATGCAGTTCGTCCGAAGTGTCGTTCATGTGCTGCTTGAGTGGCACGGCATCGAAGTCGATGCCGTTGGAAATGCGTATGGCCGGAATGCCGAAAATGGTTTTTGCTGCTGAAAAGGTGACGATTGCGTCCAGTTGCTTCGCCAGTTTTTTGCGGAACAGGCGGTCGATGTAGAGTTTCAGCTTCATTCCGGTGCTGGCGTACTCCTGGTCATAAGGATACGTGGGGATTTCCATGACCACATGCCTCACTTGCCGTTTAAGTTCTTTTATCAGGTTGATTGTGAAAGGATTGGCGTTGTGAAAAGACCGGATGTATACCAGCTCGATGCCTTCGCGTTGCGCATACTCGCAGATGGGACGAAAGAAAAACCTTTTTTTGGCCTTTGCCATCTTTCCCGATCCGAGATCGGCTATCACTTCATCGTTTACCATCCAACGCCGGTTGCCGTCGTCTGTGATCTGGTAATAACACATCCGTACGTCCGCCCCGCATTCGCGCAGTGCTTTTGTCTGGTATCGGATTTTTTTGCTGATACCGTTTGCTTCGTCAAATCCGTGAAAGATAAGAAATAATAATTTCATTGTTTGCTTTAAGGATTTCTTTAGTTATTTTACTTTTTTCGTTTGTGCGCTATTTTTTGTATCTTTCCCATCAGGTCATACTCGCGCGTGATTTGTATATAAATCCCAAAGATAGTGAAACTTACGATACTTTTCAATATAAACGTGAGAAAAATATTCCCGTTGTTTGTCAAGTAATGTAGCGGGATGAGGGCGGCCGCTATGAGCATGCCTGCAATGATGGGCGATGTGAACTGGCGCAGCAGTGTCCACATGCTTCGCCGGAGCGTCACGCGGTACATCTGCCAGTAGCACTGGATGAAGTTGACGCAGAACGTGGTGACGATGCACCATGCCACGGCTTCCAGCGTGCCGAACCAGAAGATGCCGAGCAGCATCCCCGTCACGTTGAGTACGGACGAGAATACCCCGCAGGCGAACAGGCTGCGCGTGTCTCCGGCAGCCTGGAAGATGCTTCCGGAGGAGGAGAGGATGATCTGTACGCCGACCGAGAGCGTGAGTATGCGGAACACCGGCACGGACGGCAGCCATTGCTGACCGAAGATGATCAGCGTCACCTCTTCGGCCGTGAAGAACAGCAGCACGCTGAGCGGTATCCCGATGAAGGCGAGCAGGCGCAGGATGCGTTCGTAGGCCGAGGCAAGCCGGTTCAGGTCGTTCTGGTAATCGCTGAATATGGGGTGCATCACCGGGGTGACGACTTGGGTGATGTTCTGCAACGGCAGCATCATCAGGCGGTATGACTTCTCGTAATATCCCAATTCCGACATGCCCATGTACTTGCCTATCAGCAGCTTGTCGAGGTTGCGGCTGAAGTAGTTGATGACGTTGAAAAGGAACTGGTAGGCGGAGTAGGAGAATATCTTGCGGAGGGCGCCCCATCCGAGCGTCATCGCGGGGTGTTGCGGGTAGCGTTTCAGCGAGATGATGAAAAGGAGGATGCTGGAGAGGATCGGGCTGATGATCAGCGCATACAGTCCCGCGCCGTTCAAGGCGGCTATGACGGCGGCCGTGCCGCTGGCCACCTGCACGGCGAAGCTGCGGAGGGCGATGAACTTGAACTCCTTGTTCTTGAAAAACAGGGCGTTGGGCACGATGGTGGCCGAAGCGAAAAAGAGGTTCACGCAGAGCAGTTGGCACAGGGTGCGCAGGATGGGGCTTTCGTAATAGGCGGCAATGGGCCACGAGGCGGCGAAGAAAAGCACCGAAAGGCCGGCGCCCATCCAGAGGGTGAAGGAGAAGATGTCCGACAGGTCTTTCTCCGTCAATGCCTTGTTCTGCACGATGGCGGGCGAGATGCCCATGTCGGTGAAGATGCTGAAAAAGGCGATGATGACCGTGGCGATGGCTACGATGCCGAAGTCGTCGGGCGTGAGCAGGCGGGCCAGTACTCCGGCCACGACGAGGGAGATGACGATGCCGCTATACTTGGCGAGCGCGGTGTAGAAGACACCGGAAAAGAGCTGTTGCTTGAGATTACTTGCCATAAGCGTCGATATATGCGTTTGCCACCACCTCGAGATTCATATGCTGCCGGGCGTAGCGGTAATTCTCTTCCCCCTTGCCCTGTTCCGCCAGCCGTCCGGCCTGTTCCAGCGCACGTACGATGCCGGCGTTGTCGTCGGGAGAGAAAACCGGGTTTCCGGTCTCGCGCAGCAGTTCGCCCACATTCCCGTTGTCCGGGCCTGCCACCACTTTCCGGAACAGGAAAGCTAAAGGGACGTTGCCCGAGTTCAGTATCCGTTTCCTCTGCACGAATATCACGTCCGATGCGGTGATGTAGTAGGGGAGCTCGTCGTTGTCGATCAGTTCGCCGTTGGCGCCTGCCCGGATGTTTCTCAGGCGGAGCAGAGCCGGTACAAGGTAGTAGCCGGCCAGCGAAAGGAGCCTTTTCAGCGGATTGCGCTGCCCGGGATGTTTGGCAAACGGGAACATCCGGGGGGCCAGCAGGAACTTTCTTTTATTCCGCAAGGCGGAGAAGGCGTCCAGCACCATGCGGATCTCTTCGCGGTTGCGGAATTTTCCGAAGGCGGTGATGATCATTTTATCGGCCGGAAGCCCTAAGTGCCTGCAGGCTTCTTCGCGTGAGATGTTTTCGTTGTAGGTGTTTTCGTAGATATGGTGGGGGATGATGACATTCCGGCTGCCGGGATGCGCCTTTCCAAATTCCTCCTTGCTGTATCGCCCCATATGCACCACTACGTCGCTGCACGATTCGATGAGCCCGTATGCCTGCCGGATGACCGGATTGGCATTGTAGTGCGGACAGGCGTTGTGCCTTGTATAGACGATCTTGCTCCCGCCGTCTTTGAAGTGGCGTATGCGCTGCCGCAGACGGTCTATCACGGAGATGTCCGTACAGTTCCATCCCACCGCCTCTTCGGGCCATTGAAAATGGATGATGTCATAAGGTTCATCCTTTTCCCAGAAATCCCGGTCGGAACAATGCACGTCGATGCCCTGCTTGCGGATGGCTTCGCAGAGTACAGGGACGAAGAGATTGTCTGTGTCGTCTTCTCTGAATACAATTAACACTTTCATATAGATGGGTTTCTCTTGAAATTCGTTTTTAATGGAATAAAAAATCGGAGTTTGTCTTTTTTCTTAATCCATAACCTCCCTCATTCCGGAATTAAGAAGCAAAACAGCCTTTTATAATAAAGGCAAATTTAAGCATAATAATCGATAAATTCAAAGAAACCGGTACGGATTATCGGTAAATAATAAAAGCCTCTCCCCAGCCCTCTCCGTAGGAGAGGGCTGGGGAGAGGCTCCTGTTTATCAATTAATCGGTCACTAATATTAAATTAATCGGTCACTAAACTAACTCAGCTCCCTCTCCCACGGAGAGGGCTGGGGAGAGGCTTTAAAACAGTATCTCCAGCAACTTGTTCGAAATTTGTACGATCCCTTCCGGATCGCCTATCTCGAGATACCTGCACGTATCCCGATAAAAAGTGATCAGGAACGAGTAGACGCACATGTTTTTTATCTCTTTTTCATAATTGGAGATCAAAGGGTAATTGATTCCGGTCTGATAGTAGACTTCCCGTTGGGTGAGATGGCAGTGACACCGGTAGAGCAAAAGGTTTCTTCCAGCTATCCGGCTGATTTCCTGAACTGTCCGACGTATCATGTCGGTATCACTCTGGTAAATGATTCTTTTTTTAAGTTTTTTTTTCTTCATAATGATTTCACTTTTTAAATAACCGTGCAAAGTGACAAAATAAAAAGGAAATATTTGTTACTAAAAACCGTAACAGATATATGAAAACAACTTCCGAGCTTTGCTGCCGGATATTTGTGTCCGTCATTAAAAAATATATTTATGAAGCAGAATTTTTATTTCAAGCACGACGCCCCTTCGGCTACCAACCCGAAATTAGCAAAACTTCTCCAAAAAGAAGGGGCGAGAGGATATGGCGTCTATTGGCTTTTGATTGAACTGTTGCGGCTGCAGACAGATTTTAGCCTGCCTGTCACCGAGACCGCAGGCTTGGTGTCAAGATTGGGGTACACGCAAAAAACGGTGGTGGTTCGCGTTATCGAAAACTATGATCTTTTTTCGGAAGAAAACGGCATGTTTTTTTCTGTCGGATTGATTAAAAGAATGGAGAATTTCTTGAGCAAACGTGACGAGATGTCGAAGGAACTCGGGGGGAGCTTGGAGGATAATGCGCTGATAATCAACTCCCGTTTCCTGCATAACGCGCGTAAAGAAGAGCAGAGAAGAGAAGAACAAGAAAATAACTCTCTCACAAGAGAGCGTGTGAGGGGAGTTCTTTCGATGGATGAAGCCATCGCCCTTTTGCCCTCCGAGCAGGTGTGGTGCGAAGACATGGCACGCCTGTCGGGGCGGGGAGTGGAGTTCGCCGCCGATCTGCCGCAACTGCTCCCGTCGTTTACCGCCTTTCTCCGTCTGCGGGGCGAAGAGCACACGGTGACCGGACTGAGCGATGCCAAACGGCGGTTCATGTACTGGATGAAATCCGATGAAGGGCGGCAGGCGTCGGAGCAACTGCACATTCCGGCCGATGCCGGAGAAGAAAACGACGCCTACCGCTACGAGACGCTGACCGGAGAGCAGCGCACTTACATGGGACGCCCCATACCGGCCGATGCACCGCCACGCCCCAACTCATGGGCGGTGTGGGACGACCAGACGGAGGCATGGACACGCTGAGCACCGTCCTTGCAAGTGCCGGAAACGGTGATTAGGGGCGGTAAGAACCGTGGGAGGCCTCTCCCCAGCCCTCTCCGTGGGAGAGGGGGCTAAGTTAGTTTAGCAAACAATTATTTAATTAATTAATAAACAGGAGTATCTCCCTGCTCCCTCTCCCACGGAGAGGGCCGGGGAGAGGCCTTTTTCCAAATATGAGAAATTTTCATTCTTTCAACATCGAAACCTCCGGACGTACCGGCGGCAAAATAAAGACTCACTGTCCGCAGTGCCACGACCTGCGGCGCAACAAACGCGACAAATCCCTTTCCGTGAACCTCGACACCGGATTGTGCCACTGCCATCATTGCGGATGGAGCGCCCATGTGCCCGACGAAACCGAGCTGCGCGAACGCGAAGAACGGCAGGCCCGCAAGCGGAAAACCGCTTTTTCCTCCTCTTCCGTGCCGGCACATTTCCGCCGCCCGACGTTCAATCCCGCCGCGCTGCTGCTCTCCGAACGGATGGAGCGCTGGCTGGTGGAAGAGCGTTGCATCCCCCAGTCCGTCATCGCCGCGCTGCGGTTCACGGAACAGACGGAAACGATGCCGCAGACCGGACAGCAGGAGAACTGCCTTTGTTTCAACTACTTCGAAGAGGGTGTACTGGTCAATGTCAAGTATCGTAGCGGCGCCAAGCATTTCAAGATGGTCGCCGGTGCCGAGCTTATCCCGTACAACATCGACGCCATCGCGGATACCCCCGAATGCATCGTCACCGAGGGCGAGCTCGATGCCGCTTCCTTTCTCGCCACCGGCCGTGCGGATGCGATATCCGTGCCCTCCGGCGCCAATGGAAACCTCACCTGGCTCGACCGTTTCGTGGAGAGCCATTTCGAGAACAAACGGCTCATCTACATCGCCGTGGATACCGATGCCGCAGGCTTGAAGCTGCGTGCCGAACTTCTCCGCCGTTTCGGCCCCGAACGCTGCCGCATCGTCACCTACGGGCCGGAGTGCAAGGATGCCAACGAGCATCTGGTGAAGTATGGCGTAGAGAGTCTCCGCATCGCCCTGTCGCAAGCCGAAGAGGTGCCGCTCGAGGGTGCTTTCACGGCCGACGATCTTGCCGTGGAGCTGCGTGCCCTTTACGAAAACGGCTTCGGTCCGGGCGCCGAGACCGGATGGGAGAATTTCGACAGTCTATGCACCCTCGAACTGCAGCGCCTGCTGATCGTGACCGGAACTCCCGGCTCCGGAAAGTCCGAATGGGTGGACGAGCTCGTCCTCCGCCTTTGCCTGCGCCACGACTGGCCGGCCGGCTTTTTCAGTCCGGAGAACATCCCGATCGTCTACCACCTCCGCAAGTTGGCGGAGAAGCTCACCGCCCGGCGTTTCCAGCCCGGTCTCGGAATGACGGAGGGGCTTTACGAGCGTATCACCCGTTACTTGGCAAAGCACGTATGCCATATCCTGCCCAAAGAGGACTTCACGGTGGATGCCATCCTGTCGAAGGGTAGGGAACTGGTGGCAAGGCGGGGGATTCGCATCTTTGTCATCGACCCCTTGAACCGGATCGAACACGACATGCGGCCCGGACAGACCGAAACGCAATATCTCTCGACCCTGCTCAACCGGCTCTCCGGCTTTGCCACCCGAAACCACTGCCTGGTAGTGCTCGTGGCCCATCCGCGCAAGATGAACCGCAATGCGATAACAGGGCAGACGCCCCGACCGGAAATGTATGACATAAACGGTTCGGCCGATTTTTACAACAAGGCCGATTTCGGAGTGGTGGTGGAGCGGGATGATGCGACGGGCGTCGTGCGCATCCATGTGGAGAAAGTGAAGTTCAAGCACTTGGGGCATCCGGGAGAAGCGCAATTCGTCTACGATCCCGTATCCGGCCGCTATCTGCCCTGCGAGGAGGACAAGTCTCCCCAGACCCCACCCGAACGGAGGGTGCGGGAAACCCGGTTCGACAATGCCTGCTGGCTGCCGGAAAACACGGAAGAAGGGGTTCTTGAATTATGATTTATGAATTATGACTTATTTTTGTGGACGTAATTCACACCCCGCACCTCATAAATCATAACTCATAAATCATCATTCATAAATCATCATTCATAAATCATCATTCATTTTTATTGCGTATATTTGCAGAAAACGGAGGATATGAATATGGAACAGAAAGACAGATACATACGCTTTGATTGGGCGGCGAAGCGCCTGTTGAGGAATAAGGCTAATTTTGGGGTGCTCGAGGGATTCCTTACCGTATTGTTGGGAGAGAATATCCGTATATTGGAGATTCTTGAGAGCGAAAGCAACCAGCTGAGTCCGGAAGACAAGTTCAACCGGGTAGACATCAAAGCCCGCAACAGTAAGGATGAAATCATCATTGTAGAAATACAGAATACCCGCGAGATTTATTATCTGGAACGTATCCTCTACGGAGTGGCCAAAACCATCACCGAGCATATCGGACTGGGACGCATTTACTCGGATGTCAAAAAGGTATATTCCATCAGTATCCTTTACTTTGACATAGGGCAGGGCAACGACTACCTGTATCACGGTCAGAACACTTTCGTGGGAGTGCATACCGGAGATTTCCTCCAAGTGACCACCAAGGAGAAAGGAGTCATCGTCAGGAAGCTGCCGGCCGAGATCTTTCCCGAATATTTTCTCATTCGCGTCAATGAGTTCAATAAATCGGCAGTCACCCCGTTGGAAGAGTGGATCGAGTATCTCAAAACCGGCATCATACGCCCCGATACCAAAGCACCGGGACTGGAGGAAGCGAGAAGAAAGCTGATCTACTATAATCTGGAACCTGCAGAGCGGCAGGCCTATGACCGGCACATAGATGCAATCATGATACAAAACGATGTGTTGGGAACAGCCCGTGAGGAGGGGCTTCAGGAAGGACGCGAAGAAGGGCGCGAAGAAGGACTTCAGGAAGGACGTGAAGAAGGACGTGAAGAAAGTAAAATTACCATCGCCCGTAATATGAAAAACGTACTAAATCTTCCTGACGAAACCATTGCCCAAATTTCGGGTCTGCCTATTGACGAGATAAAAAAACTATAAGAGAGGGAGATAAGAGATGGGAGAATGGAGAGGGGAGAGGAGGAAAAGGGAAAACATGAGGGATAAAAGTTTATACCGGCCCCGGGGTAAATACGAAAAAGTTTTGTAACTTTGTAATTGTTGGAAGCCTCTCCCCAACCCTCTCCGTGGGAGAGGGAGCTGAGTTAGTTTAGTAGTTAATATAGGCAGGAGTATCTCCCTGCTCCCTCTCCTGCGGAGAGGGCTGGGGAGAGGCTTTTTATAAATTGTGACTGATATGAAAATTCAAGCAAGTATAACGATTCCCTATGCCGTGGCCAACTATGCCGAAATGCGTGACCGTGGCTTTTATTATGTGGATAAGACGGATTACATCCCGCGTCTCGAGGCCTATAAAGCCCCCGTGTTCCTGCGTCCCCGCCGTTTCGGGAAGAGCTTGTTGGTATCTACCTTGGCGCATTATTACGACCGTACCTTGACCCACCGGTTTGAGGATCTCTTTGGAGGAACATACATCGGCAGCCATCCCACACCGGAGCACAACCGGTACATGATCGCCCGCTACGACTTCTCGAAAATGGTGATGGCGGATAGCATGGAAAAGCTGGAGAAGAACTTCAATATTCTGAATCGCGGCCCCGTGGAAATCATGGTGACACACAACCGTGACCTCTTCGGAGACTTTCAGTTTTCCACCCGCGAAAATGCCGCGCAGATGCTGGAAGAAGCGTTGACTTATGCCCGTGAACACGGACTGCCTCCGGTTTACATTCTGATAGACGAATACGACAACTTCACCAACCAGTTGCTGACCTCTTACAACGATCCGCTCTACGAGAAGGTAACCACCGCTGACAGTTTCCTGCGCACCTTTTTTAAAGTAATCAAGGCAGGTATCGGTGAGGGCAGCATCCGCACCTGTTTCTGTACCGGTGTGCTGCCTGTGACGATGGACGATCTGACCAGTGGATACAACATCGCCGAGATACTGACACTACATCCCGATTTCATCAACATGTTAGGCTTTACCCATGCCGAAACGGAAACCTATCTGCGCTACGTGCTCGACAAGTATACCGGAAGCCAGGAACGCTACGATGAAATATGGCAGCTCATCGTCAACAACTACGATGGCTACCGTTTCAGCCCCAAAGGAGAAAAACTGTTCAATGCAACGATACTGACCTATTTTCTGAAAAATTTTGCTACCCGTCACGGTGAAGTTCCCGAAGAGATGATAGACGAGAACCTGCGCACCGACATCGGCTGGCTGCGACGGCTCACCCTCTCGCTGGAAAACTCGAAGGCCATGCTGGATGCATTAGTGATAGACAACGGACTGGCTTACAACGTAGCCGACCTCTCCAGCAAATTCAACAAGCAGAAGTTCTTCGACAAGAATTTCTATCCCGTCAGCCTTTTCTATCTCGGTATGACAACCCTGCAGAACGGTTTCCGCATGACGCTCCCCAACCTGACCATGCGCAGCATCTACATGGACTACTACAACGTGTTGAACCGTATAGACGGCGGCGCCAACCGGTATGTCCCCACTTACGAACGCTTCGTCGACGAGCGTGATTTCGAATCGCTTGTCCGGAACTATTTCGAGCAATACCTCGGCCAGTTCCCCGCGCAGGTGTTCGACAAGATCAATGAAAATTTCATCCGTTGCTCTTTCTTCGAGTTGGTATCCCGCTACCTGAGCAGTTGCTATACCTTCGCCATCGAACAGAACAATTCGGAAGGACGCGCAGACTTCGAAATGACCGGCATACCGGGCACGGATTACTACACGGACGACCGCCTGGTGGAATTCAAATATTACAAAGCCAAAGAGGCGGAAAAGATGTTAGAACTGGATGCACCTCTGCCCGAACACGTGGAGCAGGTGCACCGTTATGCCGAAGACACACTGCGGCATTTCCCCAACTACAAGGTGCGCACATATGTGGTTTACATCTGTGCCAACCGGGGATGGAAATGCTGGGAAACATAAAGAAATGGGAGATGGGAGATCTCCCATTTCTTTATGTTTCCCAGCGCCCCCGCTATCAGCCTGACTTGTGCCGGAGTGTAACGTTTTGACTTCCGTGCCAGTCCGGTGGCATACAAAGCCTCCATCAATCCCGGAAAGGCGGCTATCCATTCGTTGAATTCCCTCATGGCACTGCCCGGCAGGATATCCGGCAGATAGAGCGAAGCTAACTCGCTCTTTCCATAACTCCGATACCGGAAAAGGGCATCCTCCGGCTCTTTTTTTTGTGACTTATCTTCCTCTTTCATTGAATATCGTACAGTATGATTACCATGTAAAGATAACGATTTATACGGTAATCAGCAAGTGTTTTCTCACTTTATTATGACGTTATCCGATTTATCATGCAGTTGTGCGCAGTTGTCCGATGTTGCTTGTTTTCATCCTTTTCGCATCCCCTATCTTTGTCATATCGGAAGTCAGAGTGGAGGAAACGTCTTCTCCATGCTCTTATCCCTTCCGGTATCCACACATATGATAACAGTTCCTGTAGTGCGCTACTCGCGCAACAAAAAGATCGGTGACAAGAATTCACCTCTGATTTATCTGCTGAGACCCAAACCCGGAGATGCGAAGATATATACCATCGACCTGTTGGCCAGCGAAATAGAAGCCATCGGCTCGCTGTCTGTAGAAGACGTGATCCATGTGATGAAATCTTTCGTACGCGCCATGCGGAAGGTACTCGTATCCGGCGATAAAGTGAAAGTAGACGGTCTGGGCATTTTTTATACCTCATTGACCTGTCCCGGTGTGGAGGTGGAAAAGGATTGCACAGTGAAGAATATCAAACGTGTCAATCTCCGCTTCAAGGTAGACAATACGCTGCGTCTCGTGAATGACTCCACAGCCGACACGCGTGGCGGAAACAATAACATCAGTTTCGAAATCGTATCGCCCGACGCAAAAAGCAACGACAACGGCAATGGCGGCGGAGACGGAGAAGGGGAAGATCCGGCAGCGTAAATAATGTGTCAATATGCCAATGTGCCAATGTGCCAATTGCTGCGCTGTGTTTTTTAGAATATACGCAGCAGGCATATTGGTAAATTATCCAACCCATGGCGCAGCCAATTGGCACATTAGCACATTGGCAAATTATTTAATTATTCAAAATGAAAAAGATAATAGAGAAAGTAGTGGAATGCCTCGTGGCAATCCTGCCGTTCTTTCGGAAGAAAGGAACGGCGAAAGAATTCAGTGAATTGATAACCGATCAATACGGTTTCTTGATGGTGCAACTGGAAAAAGCGTTGAAAGATTATTTTGACTTAAGCGCCAAAGTAAAAGAGATGCATGCGGAAATCTTCTCGTTGCGCGAACAGCGTTGCCGGAATACGGAGTGTGAATTACGCAAATAAAAAGGAGAGGAGGAGAGACACCGATGAGAAAAATCGATCTGATCGTCATTCATTGCTCGGCCACCCGCGAAGACCGTACGTTTACGGAGCAAGACTTGGAAGTGTGCCACCGCCGCCGGGGATTCAACGACACCGGCTACCATTTTTACATCCGAAAAAACGGTGATGTCAAAGCCACGCGCCCCATCGAGAAGATAGGCGCCCACGTGCGCGGCTTCAATCTAAACTCCCTCGGCATCTGCTATGAAGGAGGGCTGGACTGCCAAGGAAAAGCCAAAGATACCCGCACGGAAGCCCAGAAACAATCGCTCAAAGCATTGGTCGGTAAACTCTTAAAAGACTATCCCGGCAGCCGCGTCTGCGGTCATCGCGACCTGAGCCCCGATCTGAACGGAAACGGGGAGATAGAACCCGAAGAGTGGATCAAAGAATGCCCCTGCTTTGAGGTTTGTGAATTATGATTTCTTTGTAAATTTTCAGCAGCGCCTCCGCGCTTTTTCTCCATGAGAACAGCTTGACGCGCTCCAGCCCGTAATCTACTTGTTGCTGATAGAAAGTATCATCCTCTTCCAGCAGCAGTATTTTGCGGGCTATGTCATTTTCATCCAGAGGATCGGCAAGCAGTGCCCCCTCTCCGGCTATTTCGGGCATGGCCGATGTGTTTCCGGCAATGACAGGAGTACCGCATGCCATCGATTCGAGCATCGGAATGCCGAAGCTTTCGCGAAGCGAAGGATACAGAAAAGCGAATGCGCCGTTGTAAAGGGCTGCCAGGTCGGCATTAGGAATATATCCCGGAAAACTGAGATAAGGCTTTACCTCCTTTATTCCTTCTGCTGAAAGTATTCCGTCTATTGCTTCCTCTTTCAGATCGGCTATCAATAGCGGACGTTTATGTTTCGACTGTCGCAGATACAAGCCATATGCCTTAAGCACACGCGGCGTATTCTTTTTGGGGTCTGTATTTCCTAAAAAGAACAGGTAGTCGTCTGACGGGATATACTTATGTACGATTTCCGGTGCCGGCGGCATCTGCCTGAAGTGCGGGCTGTATCCGTTGTAGACAGCCGTCAGCCGGTCTTTGGGAAGATTGAGCGCTTCACGGATCCGGTTGCATTCGAAATTGGAAACAGTGATGATCTTCCTGCACTCCGACAGGATGCGGGGCACTACCAGACGGCGATAATGCCAGCCCATCTCCTGATACAACGAACGACTGGACGATTGCCGCTTTTCCAGAAAAATAATGTCATGCAACGTCAGCACAAGCGGTACCGGACACTTGACCGGCGCCGTATTGCTCGTGCAGTGCAACAAGTCGGGACGCACGCGCGCCACAGCGCGGGGCAACGCTACCTGCTCCCATAGAGGATACGAAGGGCAACGCAGTTCAACGATATGCATATTGTCCGATTCGTTCAGGCAGTGGTCCGGCCCCGGACTGACAAAAATGAAATATTCATTCTCATGATCTATCTTTTGCAGCTCCCGGATCGTTTCCAGAGCCACAAAATCCATCCCATGCTTGTTGGGACGGAATATACGCTGGGCTTCAATGGCAATCTTCATGTTTGATTTGTGATAAAAATGATTAGTGATTAGTGACAAATGATTAGTGACAAATGATTAATGGCAATAATTAGTGATCCGCACCATCCTTACGCTGCATGGCACTTCTCCCATCTTCTTTCTCCCATCTCCACTCTCCACTCTCCCTTCTCTTTCTCTCTCTCTTTCTTTCCCCTTCTCCATGCTCTGTATGTATGAATTTCTTATTAGCTCCTTTTAGCTTAAAGAGGTTTCCTGCCATGACGAATGCCAATTGCGGAACTTTCAACACTGCTTTGAGCAGTTGTCTGTTCAGCAGCTTTCGAGGGATAGGCAGTAGCATGGCCATTATCTGGGCTAAGACGAGTATCCCCCATTTGATACTCGCCTCCGGCGGGCAGACGATAAAAGCCACCAAAGCCAGCCCGAAAACGGCCGCCAATTGCAGCAACCGGGGAGGAAGCATCCATTGGAATATCTTATCGCAATAATCCATATTGCCCTGCATGAACGCTTTGGGCAAATCCGGCAACACCGTTGCCAGGGCACCGAACTGGGCTGCTATCCAACGTTTGCGCTGGTTCTTGATATTAGTCGTCTTCTGGGTCTTTTCATCATAAACGGGCAGGTATTGCAGGTATCCGATATGGATATTCTGCCTTAAAAGCATCGTCTCCAGTTCCTTATCTTCACCTGCCGTTTGGAGTTGCCTCACATTCCGACGGAACCAGCCGGCATCGAATGCCATTCCCGAACCGGACAGGCTGGCCGAAAGCCCTACGGCATTGTGCCCGCTACGAAATATGCCGTTATTGATCTCTTCACTGACGGCATCGAGCATGGCGACATCCGTATTCAGGTTCTTGCCTGTACGGCGCGCCTGGATGGCCGGTAAGCCGAAGTCGTAGGCACGGTTCATCTCCGACAGGAAATTGCTTGTCGTGATGTTATCGGCATCCATCACCACCACGATGTCATAAGCGTCGCCGGCTATATGCTCCATTGCCAGCACGAGAGCTTTGGCTTTCGAGCTGTCGGTATAATCGGCTTCCAGCAAGTGTATGGGGAGCTGCCGCAGCGCATCGTTGGTGGCCGGCTGCATCTGGTCGGAGATGACAATGACGTCATACAACTCCGCGGGATACTCCTGCCCGAGAAAACTCTGCACGGCATTCACGATTACCCGGTCTTCCCTGTAAGCCGGAAAGAGTACCGCGAAGCGGTGTTGTTTCCGTGCTGCAGGATATTGAGGCGAGCGGTAAAAGCGCGAAGCGACGGCATAAAACAACAGGTAGGACACGCAGAATGCCAATGGCACAAATAATATCCAATCGATTATATAAATTACGGCATTCATGTTCGTCACGGCATTGTATTCTTGTTAGTCATAGCTGTTCATATTCATAACGGTCATTTATAGGACTTCAACTTTGCTTTCCGGGCAAAATGATGAATCCGAAAACTCCTCTCCATACCGCACCGGCCTGCCGGACACGGCGTTGCAAAAGATTCTGCAGGCTGTTCTTTGTGGCGGCAAACGTCATCTGGTAAACCAATGAAAGCAGGCGGTCCGCACCACTCAGGTTGCGCCAGGCATACAGCAGTCTGTTTCGCGTCAGGTAGTATGTGCGCAAAACGCTGAGTTGCCCGGTACTCTGGCTCTCTTTATGGAATACAGTGCAACGCGGCTCATACCATAGCGTGTATCCGGCGCGGGTCATGGCCGTGCACCAGTCCAACTCTTCATAATAAAGGAAATACACTTCGGGCATAAGCCCCACCCGTTCTATCACTTCGCGCTTGACCAGCATGGCGGCGCCGTGGAGGTAGGGGCTGGGGCTGGCCGTGTCGTATGCTCCGTTGTCCGGGCAACCGCAGCCGATGCCCGTATTGCGCAGCGTGACAGGAGACAATGCGGTGAATCCGGCAAACTGAATATGTTGCGGAGGAAATGCAAAACGAATCTTCGGTGACACGGCGCCGATCTCCGGACGGCTCTCAAGTCGTTCGATGAGGGCCGGGAGCCCGTCATCAGTGATATAGGCATCGTTGTTGATGAGGAAAATATATTTTCCTCCGGCTTCTCTGATTCCTAAGTTGTTGCCGCCGGAGAAACCCAAATTCCGCTTGCTGCGTATCGTCTTGACAAAGGGATAACGCCGGCTGATGACAGCCGCCTCGTTCTGGCGCGAAGCATTGTCCACGACAATGATTTCATAACTGACCGAATGTACCGCAGCTTGCAGTGAATCGATCAGTGCACATGTATCTGCCAACCCGTTGTAGCAAATTGTGATAAAAGAGATGACCGGTGTTTCTTTTATGTCCATAAAGTCGCTTTTTCTTCTTTCTTTTTCTCCTTGGCTTTCTCTTCGTCTTCTTCCTCTTTCCGCATCTCTTTGTCAAGATAAGGGCCTGCGAAACAGAGGGCGAATCCGGTATATACAACGATTGAATTGGGATACTGCATCACATCATTGGCATAGGCAGCCACAAAGAAACCGGCGTTCATGCATAGCCACGCGCCCAAGAGTCCGCGCAGCCGCTTGCTCATGATCTTAAACAGCAATATCCAGGCACACCATGCAAAAAGCACACCATGCACGGCAAGATATAGAACCAATCCCACGATTCCGGTTTCTACCCATACACTTACCAACCAGGAATCGGGCGGATAAGGCATCCGCTCTTTGGAGGAGAAACGGTCGCCCTTGGCCAGCCCGATGCCGTAGCCGAAAGGGCGGTCGTCCATAAGCGTTTTCATTCTTTTCCGGTTTTCTACCCGCACCAGATAAGAAGCGTCTTCGGTAGGGCGGAAAGCTGTCCGCATCTTGCGGATATACTGATTGCTACTGCCTATCGTCGTAAAATAGAAAAAGGAAAAGATAGCACCGACTGCAACGAAGCTGATGATAATGCTTTTCCAACTCTTGGACAGGACGGCGTATACTAACATTCCGCTCAAGGGGACAGCCATTGCCGCACGCGTGCCCGAAATCCCCAGACCATAGGCTGCACCGAGGGCGATGAGGATAAAATAGATTTTCATCCATCCGCGACGGACATAGAAAGCCGAAATGAGGAATGTGGTCAGGGCCATGGCACAGTGCACACCGTAGTTGGCGGCATCGGAGAAGAAAGAGAAATAGCGGATTCCCGACCAGATGATGTGAGTGCGGTATCCTCCGAGCACAAATAAGAAATAACGGTCGCGGACACTGAACCCGTGATTCTTTTGCCAATATCCCTTCAGGGTGGCTATCAGGATGAAGACCGACCAGATGAACAACAGCCATTCAATGCCTTTACGGTCGCGAATAGCTATCGGAACAATCAAGGAGAGCGCAAAAGGGTAGAGCCAGTAATGGGTGATACCGATATTCCACGCTTCCTGCACATTGTTGGGGTTGGCTATCTCCAGAAAATAAAACACACCGGTCACCGCAAAAAGACACATCATGCCGTTTTTGGCTCTCGACATATCAAACCCCTGCGACGAACAACGCACCAAGATGACGAATGTCATGATCAAAACAAGGATCAGCGTAAAAGCTCCTGTCTTGACATCCATAAACATGCTGGCGGCAACCAACAGGAACTGGAGGGCAAACAATACATAGAAACCAGACTCGGAATGACCGGTCTGTAATGGGGTGTATCTGCTGTTGTCTTCGCCGTTATCAGTCGTCATCGTTCTCTTTGTCTATGGCGGACGGACAAGGTTGCCGCTTTCTTTTCCATATGCCTTTCCATTGGATGAAGGTCTCCGTCAACGCCAACTGCGATAAGCGATATATCAACTTCCGCAATTGGGTATAAGGAGGAAGCATGCCTGTGAAATTCTCCAAATCGTATCTCGGTGCACGGTTCAGGCACAGGTAGGGTTTACCTTCAATCTGGGCTTCCAGTTTCCGCAACAAGATCCTGTCGATCGATTTCCAGCCATAGGTTGCCGAAACTACCATCAAATTTACATGGGCGTTGCGGAGCAACGGTGTAGGGATATTGATTTGTCTCAATTCCGGATGTTCTACGATCAATACATCCTCATTGCCGGGGGTGTATATCTCATTGATGCCGGTTGCTAACAGATATTGCGAAGAATCAGCATTGAAGTCTGTTCCCGCAGAGATCCTCCGCACGTTGATGCCGATACTTTTCCAATATTCTTCCAAATGTTCTCCTATGTAGGTCTTGCCACTGCCGGGACATACGCTGAGAAGATTCAGAATATATGGCTCACCTTTCTTCCGGTCCGTAAAGAATCGGAAGATGCTGTTGCTGAGATAACGTGTCGAGTCTCTCTCATATATTTGGCTATATGGAGTAGAACGTCTGGAATAGGGGAAATCGCCCAATATTTGACATCCGGTCAACTTACGGGCACGGATCGAATCACGCAAAGTACGATCTATGAATTCCACCAATAAGAAGAAGGCCAACAGTAACAGAAAAGTGGCAACACAAGTCATTATTACAATCTTCTTGCGGTTGCTGGCACCCGGAGATAGGGGATAGGCCGGAGGATTCAGAACTTTTAAGGCTGCCGACGTCATCTCCAGATTCTTCTTTCGCATCAATGCTTCGTTATAACTTTGCAGAGTGGTCAGGTAGTTGCGCTCGGAGAAGTTGATAACACGCTCTTTGCGCTTGATCGTGGTGCCTACGGGAGCATAAAACACGTATTTGCCATTGAGGTCGCTACGGCTTTTCTGGATAATGCTGAGCTCTGCCTTGGCTTTTTCGAACAGCAGCGTCTGGTCCAGCCACTGCTCTACAATGTTGTTTTTGGCGATGCCGCTTTTGGTGTATTTGCCGCTGATGTACTGATTGGAAATATCAGATAATTCCTTCCGGGTTTTGACGAGATCCCCCCGATATTCTTCCAAGCGCTGGTCCGAACCGGTATCTGTATTGGAAACCGTTTCCATTTCTGTGATTTTTCCGGTAAGGTCTGAAGCTTCCCTCAGTTTATCCACCAGGTTCAGGTTTGTGATAGCTTGTCTGGTATTTTCATCCATTTGCCGTTCCAGCTCTTCAACCATCGCTTTCGAACTGTTATAAGCGAACAACACATCTTGCTCTCTTAACTCGAATTCCTTATTGATGGCGGCTATCTCCTTGGTTTCGTCATAATAGTTTATGATACGGTTGTCCACATTATATTTGGTGAGATCGTCTTCATGTCTCGTCAGTTCACCGCCGATGCGGTTCAGTTCCGATTTAAAATATTCAATCACCTTATCGGTCTCGCCATAACGAAGAACACGGTATTCATTGACGAACTCTTTCATCAGAATCTCAAGAGTATTGTAAGTAATGCCCGGATCGCCCGACGAATAACTGATTTTCAGCAAGTCGCTGTTTCCCAAACGCGTCACTAAAATTCTCTTTAATGTGCCATAGCTATAATAAGGATGCTGATAATAGAATAAACCGTAAATATAGTTATCGGCGTCCGGCTTTTCGTATTTCATGAAATTTTCCATGGTTTTGTCTTCGCTGCTCCGGTCTATCAATGCAACGAGTTCTTTCCCATGCTTACTGTTTTTCATGTGGTTATAGGTGTAATTATAGCTGGCGGCAGTGATTTCGTTCTGGTCTCTGTCGGGACTCCCTTTTACGAGTACGCGTGCGAACAGGCGCATTGAAACACGTTTCAGGGTGCTTTCGGATTCAATGATGTGAATCAGGTTGTCAATGGCATTTTGGGCAATGGCCCAATTGACACCGGCATTGTTCTCTTCAATGCTATACCCGGAAACGACGCCTGTATACAAAGTCGATTCAACGTTATAACCTCCCCTCATTCCTTTGGTTTTGTAGATCACCAGCCCGGTGACCAATGCTGTTCCCAGGATGATCCACCACATTTTGCGGTATAGGGCACGAAAGATATAAAGTATATAGTCCATGGTATTTCTTATTTTCGTAAAATGGGAGTACGGGTGATTACCTCTAATATTAACAGACTCTTTGTCACTTCAAACTTACTCTTTTCATATGCTTCCAGAGCAACGGACTGACGCTGTTTCTCAACCGAAAGAGCTCCGGAATCTATCGTTCCATTTATGAAGTCTTTTTCTGCTATTTCATATTGTAGAGTAGCAAGTTCGAGGGTTTCCGCCCGCAATTTCAATACACTGAGTTGTGAGTTTGCTGTGGCATAATATTCTATGATCTCCCGCTTTACTTCATCAAACTTTATTTCCTTTTCCAACTCTGCATTTCGCAAGGTCAGCTTCTGCCGTTTGATGCGAGAGCCCAGATCGAAAAGCCCGTCCAACGGAATGTTTACACCTCCGCCGATGGTATATCCTTTTTGTGCCTGGGTCGTGTAAGTAAGATAAGGTGCAATGGCAATATCGGTAAAAGTAGATTCATTGCCGAACATACCGTATTGGTAACTCCCCCTTAAACTAAAAAAGCTAAGAAAAGCGCGTTTTTCTTTAGCCAGTATTTTACGTTCTATCTGTTCTTTGACGTAAGCCGCCTCATAAATGGGGCCTTTCTTGGCGTTCTCAAAAAGCAAATCGAGTGGAGGAAGGACGAGGTTTTTGTAATCGGTTGTTGTGAATTCCGAGCCATCGTGTACTTCCTGCGCAGATATCGTCAAGGGAATTGCGCACAAAATAAGCAGACATATAAAAGGTAAGTAGCAAAATTGCTTCATCATTGATATATTGATATTTGCTTGTATACTTTAATAAGTTAGTCGCAAATATAAGCAAATTATTCACTTATGATTCTTCATCCCTCCTCATTTTATTGTTTTATGCCCAAAAATACCGGAAAAATATATCTAAAAGGCCTCCGTCATATTGAAGTAGAAGAGATTCTGCTTGTTAACCAGGTTTCTGCCGAAGTCGAGACGGACATTCATGCGGGGCTGCACTTCGATGCGGATTCCGGCGCCGAAGTTGGGAAGCACCCCCTCTATCCTGCCGGGGTTAGGCCCCATGAATCCGCATCCGCCCCATGCCACGAAACCGAGATGGCTGACCATCTTTTTTACCCAGCTCGTCTTGTCGGTATTGAACATCTGGCGGTATTCGGCCATCACGACGTGAGACGACTTATCGCGATACTGCCCCATGTAATAACCACGGAGGTCGAACGGAGTTCCGCTCAAGGCATACTTGTTCAAAGGCACGTCTCCGAATACGTTTTTCGTTTGTGCCGTCCAGGCGATGACCTTGCGCCGGCCCACCGTTTTATATTGCCGGTAGTCTATTTCAAGGCGGTAGAATTCATTGTCACTGCCGAAGAATTTCTGATACATCACCCCCCGGAAATCAAGATAGACACCCCGATAGGCATTGGCGGGAACGTCCCGCGTATCATACGTCAGCAGAAAACCGAGTCCGGAGCTGAAATTGCTGTATCCGTGCGATGTTCCTCCTGCGGCCATGTAGTCGGGCTGGTCTACAAGATATTTCGCCGGTTTGGTTATTTTGTCATAGTTGATGTCTATCTGCGGGCCGGCAAAGAAATTGCTTTCGCCCAGACGGAACAGGAACCAGGGGTTTACCTGTACGCCGCTATAACGGTATTGGCTGGTCGTATCGCTCCGTACATAATCTTTATTGGTATCATAGCCGATGCCATAGAAGTTCTCCTGTGTGTTTTTATAACTAAACTGCCCGAAGATACGGAAACGGTCGCCCTTGAAGAAAAGCTGCGGTTTGGAGAAAAGGTTCAATCCCCCTTTGAACATAAAGGCAATAGCGACAGGGACAACAGAACGTTGCTGTGTCGTATCGCTGGGGTTCATACGGAACGTCATGAGTGCGCTACCGCCTACAAGCACCCCGAAATCCGGAGTATAGCTGGGGCCGCCAAGTATGTTGTAATGGAGATTGCGCTGTGCCACCCGTTGTTTACGCAGTTCACGCTTGGATAGGGAAGGGGAACCGTCGCGAAGGCTGTCGGGATCAAATACCGTGTTTACTTCCAGCTTGCCGTCTTTTACTATCGTGATGCCTTCTTCCTGGCCAAAAATGATTATGGCGGGTATAATCGCCATGCACATACTTATTATATATCTTTTCATATTCTCTGAATGTGGGTGCAAAGAAAACCGTTTTATTTGGAATAGTTTTCGTTTGGATTGATAATAATTCTAAAGGAATGGATAAAAGTTCCAAAAAGCATACTATTTTTGTGGTTGGATTAATAATGTGCCAATATGCCAATGTGATCAATGTGCCAATTGGCTGCGCTGTTTTTTCAAGAACATATACTGCACGACATGGTGAATTATTCAATTGGCACATTGATCACATTGACATATTAGCACATTCTTTCATTGATTACATTAACATATTGGCACATTCTTTCATTGGCACATTGGCATATTGACACATTAAATAATTATTATATTATGAATAAACGAATTTTATCATTGTTTGTTCTGGGTGCCGCCTTCTTCTCGGTGCAGGCACAACAGGACAAAGGAGGAATCAGCAGTGAAATGCTGGACCAGATCAGACAAAGCTATCAAGGGACATCGGCAGATAAAGCGCTGCGCAATGCCATCGGCAACAACGATATCCGTAAACTCGCCCTCAATCAGGAGAACATGACAGGAATGGATACCCATTTCTCCATCAGGGTAGATTCCAAAGGCATTACAGACCAGAAGTCATCGGGGCGTTGCTGGCTATTCACCGGACTGAACGTGATGCGTGCCAAGGCAATTGCTAAATACGGGCTCGGTTCGTTTGAATTTTCCGAATCATATCCTTTCTTTTACGATCAGTTGGAGAAAGCGAACCTTTTCCTTCAAGGAGTGATCGATACGCGTGAGAAACCGATGGATGACAAAATGGTGGAGTGGCTTTTCCGCAATCCTCTGAGTGATGGCGGCACTTTCACAGGAGTAGCCGATATTGTAGGAAAATACGGCCTGGTGCCCAAAGACATCATGCCGGAAACCAACAGCAGTGAGAATACCGCACGCATGGCGAACTTGGTTTCATTGAAGTTGCGCGAGTTCGGCCTGCAATTGCGTGATCAGTTTTCGAAAGGCGCCAAAGCGGCCGCACTGGAGAAGAGCAAAGTTGAGATGTTAGGTACCATCTACCGCATGTTGGTGTTGAATTTGGGTGTGCCTCCTACGGAGTTCACATGGACACGCTATGATGCGGGTGGAAAACCGGTAGAGACAGAAAAACATACCCCGATGACTTTCCTGAAAAAATATGGTGACGAAAATCTGATCGGTAACTACGTGATGCTGATGAATGATCCGAGCCGCGAATATTACAAGTGCTACGAGATCGATTTCGACCGTCACCGCTATGATGGCAAGAACTGGACATATGTGAACCTGCCGGTAGAGGAGATAAAAGCGATGGCGATCGCCTCCCTGAAAGACAGCACGATGATGTATTTCTCATGCGATGTGGGCAAATTCCTCCATTCGGAGCGCGGCCTGCTCGATGTGAATAACTATGACTACGAGTCTCTGATGGGCACCACGTTCGGCATGGACAAGAAACAACGCATCCAGACTTTTGCAAGCGGCTCGAGCCATGCCATGACGCTGATGGCAGTCGATCTCGATAAGAACGGAAAACCCGTGAAATGGATGGTAGAGAACAGTTGGGGCGCCGCCAGTGGTTATCAGGGGCATCTCATCATGACAGACAAATGGTTCGACGAATACATGTTCCGTCTTGTCGTAGAAACAAAATTCACGACTCCCAAAGTACAGGAAATCTTGAAACAGAAGCCGATACGTCTCCCGGCATGGGATCCGATGTTTGCTCCGGAAGAATAAAATCAGGCTTCGTGCACCGATCGACCACGGAAAGCATTTATCAAGTAATATCTCCCAATTGGTACACCGGCACATCAGCACATTGGTCAATTGGCACATGATTTCCTCTTTCATCGGCACATCGGTGCATTAGCCAATTAGCACATCATTCCCTCTTTCATTGGCACATTGGTGCATTAGCCAATTAGCACATCATTCCCTCTTTCATTGGCACATTGGCATATTGACCAATTGGCACATTATTTCCCCCGTGTACGTTAACAAAAGGAATTACGGAAAAATCTCCGTAATTCCTTTCTTTTTTCCTCCTTTTTCACATTATTATTTATTACTTTTGCGGGCAAATTATAAAAACCATTATTTTATATAACACATGGCAAATGTAATAAAGTTACGTAAAGGCCTTGACATCAACCTGAAAGGTAAAGCTGCCGAAGAACTCGTCACTGTAAAGGAGCCGGGATTCTATGCGCTCGTGCCCGACGACTTTCCGGGAGTAACTCCGAAAGTAGTTGTGAAAGAACAGGAGTATGTGATGGCTGGAGGACCCTTGTTTATCGACAAGAATCATCCTGAAGTGAAATTTGTTTCGCCCGTTAGCGGCGTGGTAACCAGCGTGGAGCGCGGTGCTCGTCGTAAGGTGATGAACATCGTCGTGGAAGCGGCTGCAGAGCAGGACTATGAAGAGTTCGGCAAGCAGGATGTCGCCCGGATGAATGCCGACCGGGTGAAAGAACTGTTGTTGCAGTCCGGTATGTTTGCTTTCATCAAGCAGCGTCCGTACGATGTAATTGCCGATCCGGCAGTTGCCCCGAGAGCAATCTTCGTATCTGCATTCGACAGCAATCCACTGGCTCCCGAATTCGAGTTTGCTTTGAAGGGAGAAGAGGCCAATTTCCAAACAGGACTCGATGCGCTGGCCAAGATCGCAAAGACCTATCTCGGTATCAGCGTGAAACAGAAATCAGCAGCCTTGACTCAGGCTAAGAACGTTACCATCACAGCTTTTGACGGTCCGAATCCCGCCGGAAACGTAGGTGTGCAGATCAACCGCGTTGCACCTGTCGTGAAAGGGGAAACCGTATGGACGATCGACCCGCAAGCCGTTATCTTCATCGGACGGCTGATGAATACGGGCCGCGTAGATATGACCCGTACAGTGGCCGTGACAGGTTCCGAAGTTCTGAAACCGGCTTACACCAAACTGCGTGTAGGTGCATTGCTCACCAGTGTCTTCGCCGGAAACGTAACAAAAGACAAAGAACTACGCTACATCAGCGGCAACGTGCTGACTGGTAAGCAGGTATCTCCGAATGGTTTCCTTGGCGCTTTCCATAGCCAGGTATCTGTTATCCCCGAAGGCAACGACATCCACGAAATGTTGGGATGGATCATGCCGCGTTTCAACCAATTCAGTGTGAATCACTCCTACTTCAGCTGGTTGCTGGGCAAGAAGGAATACACCATCGACGCACGTATCAAAGGTGGCGAACGTCACATGATCATGTCGGGTGAATATGACAAGGTATTCCCGATGGACATCCTGCCTGAGTTCCTTATCAAGGCGATCATTGCCGGAGACATCGACCGGATGGAAGCGCTCGGTATCTACGAAGTGGCTCCGGAAGATTTCGCTTTGTGTGAATTTGTCGATTCGTCAAAATTGGAACTGCAACGCATCGTCCGTGCAGGACTCGATATGCTTCGTGCCGAAATGATGTAAGCATCGGAGGTATCAAATAGTAAATTGTAAATAGTAAAATAGTAAATACATTAATGAAAGCGTTAAGAAATTATCTCGACAAGATAAAGCCGAACTTCGAAGAAGGCGGCAAATTCCACGCGTTTCGTTCGGTGTTCGATGGTTTCGAAACATTCTTGTTCGTGCCCAACACCACTTCGAAAACGGGAACGCATATACATGACGCAATCGACAGCAAGCGTATTATGTCGATTGTGGTTATCGCGTTGATGCCGGCTTTGCTGTTCGGTATGTACAACGTAGGTTACCAGCATTTCACCCATACAGGCACCGAGGGCGGTTTCTGGGAAATGTTTGCCTATGGATTCCTGGCTGTATTGCCTAAAATAATCGTATCTTATGTAGTCGGTCTTGGCATCGAGTTCGTGGTAGCACAATGGAAGAAGGAAGAAATTCAGGAAGGATTCCTTGTTTCGGGTATGCTGATCCCGATGATCGTTCCTGTGGACTGTCCGTTGTGGATTCTTGCTATTGCCGTTGCATTCTCTGTAATATTTGCAAAGGAGGTATTCGGCGGTACAGGTATGAACGTATTCAACGTGGCACTTGTGACTCGTGCGTTCCTCTTCTTCGCATATCCTACCAAGATGTCCGGTGATGCCGTTTGGGTAGCGCAAGACAGCATCTTCGGATTGGGAAATACAGTAGACGGATTGACTGCTGCCACTCCGTTGGGACAGGCTGCTACTGGAATGCCGGTAGAAGCCTCTTTGAGCGACATGTTCTGGGGATTCATTCCCGGGTCTATCGGTGAAACAAGCGTTGTGGCCATCTTGATCGGTGCCGTTATCCTGTTGTGGACGGGCATTGCAAGCTGGAAGACCATGATCTCCGTATTCGTAGGAGGTGCCTTTATGGCATTTATCTTCAACCAATTCGGTTCGGAAACCAACGCTATGGCGCAGATGCCTTGGTACGAGCACCTTATTCTGGGTGGTTTCTGCTTCGGTGCTGTGTTTATGGCTACCGATCCGGTAACTTCTGCCCGTACAGAAACCGGTAAGTATATATTCGGATTCCTGATCGGTGCCATGGCTATCGTGATCCGTGTGCTCAATCCGGGTTATCCCGAGGGTATGATGCTTGCCATCTTGCTGATGAACATCTTCGCACCGTTGATCGACTACTGTGTGGTACAAAGCAATATCGGCCGTCGTGAAAAACGTGCCATTAAGTCTAACAATTAAAACCGAACGAAAAGATGAATACAAATAGTAATTCCTATACTATCATTTATGCTTCGGTAATGGTTGTTATCGTGGCATTCCTGCTCGCTTTCGTCAGTTCGTCTCTGAAAGATATTCAGAATAAGAACCAGGAACTGGATACGAAGAAGCAGATTCTGGCAGCATTGAACATCCGGGAGGTGAAAGATGCGGAAGCCGAATATAATAAATATGTAAAAGGTGATATGCTGATGAATGCTGACGGAAGTCTCGCAGAAAATACGGGTGAGTTTTCTCTCAGTTATGAAAAAGAGGCTAAAGAGAACAACCGTCTGCATGTATTTGTTGCAGAAATAAACGGCGAGACCAAGTATGTGATTCCGGTTTACGGTGTCGGACTTTGGGGAGCTGTTTGGGGATATGTTGCCCTTAATGCTGATAAAGATACGGTATATGGTGTATACTTTTCACATGCCAGTGAAACTCCGGGCTTGGGTGCAGAAATCGCTACGGTAGCTTTCCAAAACGAGTTTTCGGGAAAGAAAGTGCTGAAAGACGGACAAATCGCCTTGGCTGTTGAGAAAAACGGTAAGGTAACCGATCCGGCTTATCAGGTAGACGGTATCTCCGGAGGTACTATTACTTCAAAGGGTGTGGACGATATGCTAAAGGCTTGCCTGAGCCAGTATGATAAATTTTTAACTAATAATTAAGGAGGAACGATAGAATATGAGCCAATTATTTTCTAAACAGAATAAAGAGGTATTCTCTGCTCCGCTGGGAATGAACAACCCGGTAACCGTACAGGTGCTCGGTATCTGTTCGGCACTGGCGGTAACAGCCAAACTGGAACCGGCTATCGTGATGGGCCTCTCGGTAACAGTGATTACGGCTTTCTCTAACGTCGTTATCTCCTTGTTGCGCAAGACCATTCCGAACCGTATCCGTATTATCGTACAGTTGGTGGTGGTAGCTGCCTTGGTTACGATTGTGAGTGAGATTCTGAAAGCATTTGCTTACGATGTAAGCGTACAGCTTTCTGTTTATGTAGGTCTGATCATTACCAACTGTATCCTGATGGGACGTCTGGAAGCCTTTGCCATGCAAAATGCTCCGTGGGAATCTTTCCTTGATGGTATTGGTAACGGATTGGGATATGCCAAGATATTGATTATCGTAGCTTTCTTCCGTGAATTGTTGGGTTCGGGTACGTTGCTGAACTTTAAGATTCTTCCGGAAGCATTCTATAAAATGGGGTATCTGAATAACGGCCTGATGTTAATGCCTCCTATGGCACTGATTATCTGTGCCTGCATTATCTGGTATCAGCGTGCTAAACATAAAGAACTACAAGAGTCGTGATTTTAAGATTTATGGTTTATGCCCTGTCACATCCTAATGTCACATCACAATGTTTCATCACAATGTTTCATCACAATGTTTCATCACAATGTTCCACAGGCATAGATCGTAGCCTTATTTCAAAATAATAAATCATAAATCAGAACTCATAAATCAATATAACATGGATCAATTATTAAGTTTATTCGTCCGCTCCATTTTTGTGGACAACATGATATTTGCATTCTTCCTGGGTATGTGTTCCTACCTTGCCGTATCGAAGAATGTGAAGACTGCTGTAGGTCTGGGAGTTGCGGTAACTTTCGTTTTGGTAGTTACGCTTCCCGTGAACTATTTGCTCCAGACAAAGGTGCTGGCTGCCGATGCCATAATTCCGGGTGTCGACCTCAGCTTCCTTAGTTTTATTCTCTTCATTGCCGTTATTGCCGGTATCGTGCAGTTGGTAGAAATGGTGGTAGAACGCTTTGCGCCGTCACTGTATGCATCGCTGGGTATCTTCCTGCCGTTGATTGCCGTTAACTGTGCTATCATGGGTGCTTCCCTGTTCATGCAACAGAGAATTACGATGGACCCGTCCAATCCGCAGGCTATCACCGGAGTAGGTGGTGCAGTGGTCTACGCTTTAGGTTCCGGTATCGGCTGGCTGCTTGCCATTGTCGGTCTGGCTGCTATCCGTGAAAAGATGGCTTACTCTGATGTTCCCGCTCCGTTGAAAGGTTTGGGTATTACGTTTATTACGGTAGGACTGATGGCAATGGCCTTTATGTGTTTCTCTGGATTGAAAATATAATTAAAGTAAAAAGAATAAAACAATGACGTCTTTAATATTAGCGAGTATCGGAGTATTCCTTGGAGTGATCCTCCTGCTTGTCATTATACTGCTCGTTGCGAAAGGGTATCTGACCCCTTCGGGCGAGGTTACGATTACGATGAATGGAGAACAGGAATTGAAGACTAACCCCGGCGGCACATTGCTGGGCACGCTGTCTGCCAACGGTGTTTTCCTCTCATCAGCATGTGGTGGTAAAGGTTCTTGCGGACAGTGCCGTTGCCAGGTTCTTGAAGGTGGTGGTGAAATACTTCCTACGGAAACCGGCTTCTTCTCCCGTAAACAACAGGCCGATCACTGGCGTCTGGGTTGCCAGGTGAAAGTGAAACAGGATATGTCGATCAAGATCGACGAATCGATCTTAGGTGTGAAAGAGTGGGAGTGCGAGGTTATCTCCAACAAGAACGTTGCAACGTTTATCAAAGAGTTCATCGTGGCTCTTCCGAAAGGCGAACACATGGACTTTATACCGGGGTCGTATGCTCAGATCAAGATTCCTGCATTCTCAATGGATTACGATAAGGATATCGACAAGGGCCTTATCGGTGACGAATATCTGCCTGCATGGGAGAAATTCGGCTTGATGGGCTTGAAATGCCGTAACGATGAACCGACTATCCGTGCTTATTCTATGGCCAACTATCCGGCTGAGGGAGATCGTATCATGTTGACTGTACGTATTGCTACGCCTCCTTTCAAACCGAAAGATCAGGGCCCTGGATTTATGGATGTAATGCCGGGTATCGCTTCTTCTTATATCTTTACGCTGAAACCGGGTGATAAGGTAACGATGAGTGGCCCTTATGGAGATTTCCATCCTATTCTCGATTCTAAGAACGAGATGATGTGGATCGGTGGTGGTGCCGGTATGGCTCCGTTACGTGCACAAATCATGCACTTGACAAAGACACTGCACATCACAGATCGTACCATGAACTACTTCTACGGTGCACGTGCGCTGAACGAAGTGTTCTATCTGGAAGACTTCCTGCAAATAGAAAAAGATTTCCCGAACTTCAAGTTCCATCTGGCACTCGACCGTCCGGATCCTGCAGCAGATGCAGCAGGCGTTAGCTATACGGCAGGTTTCGTTCATCAAGTAATCTATGAGACTTATTTGAAGAACCATGAAGCACCGGAAGATATCGAATACTACATGTGTGGTCCTGGTCCGATGTCTAAAGCAGTCGAAAATATGCTCGACAGCCTGGGTGTTCCTGCTAAGAACCTGATGTTCGATAATTTCGGAGGATAAGAGATTCAAACAGGTTCTAAGATCAGATAAATCTTAATAAATCATAGAAAGCAGTCTTTTCATCACAAAAAAGGCTGCTTTTTTATTGTCCGTATCTCACGTAAGTTTATTTATTCTTATCTTTACACAAAATCATATAACAATGGAAATAACACCTACTTATATAAAAGATGTACTGGCTGCTTTAGCTATCGAACAGTTGAATCCCATGCAGGAAGCATCCATTGATGCGTGGAAAGAGGGAAAAGACCAGATATTACTTTCACCCACCGGTTCCGGAAAGACATTGGCCTACCTGTTACCGCTTATCGGCTCTTTAAAACCGGAACAGAAAGGAGTACAGGCCGTAGTGCTGGTTCCATCCCGCGAACTGGCTTTACAGACCGATCAGGTTTTCAAAGCCATGAATACCGGATTCAAATCTGTGAGCTGTTATGGCGGACGCCCTGCCATGGAGGAACACCGTACGATAAAAGGAGTACAACCGGCTGTCATCATTGCTACTCCCGGACGTATGAACGATCATCTCTCAAAGCAGAATTTCGATGCTGCTACCGTTCGTATGCTGGTAATCGATGAATTTGACAAATCTCTTGAACTTGGTTTTCAAGAGGAAATGGCTGCCATTATAGGCCAGCTTCCCAATCTGCAACGGCGCTTTCTGCTTTCGGCCACGGATGCCGAGGAGATCCCCCGGTTCACCGGAATGGAACATACCGTGAGATTGGATTTCCTGCAAGACACTTCTGCCGGAAAAGAATCCCGGTTAACACTGATGAAGGTCATTTCCCCCTCGAAAGACAAGATTGATACTTTGTATAAATTGTTATGTACATTGGGAAGCAGCTCTTGCATTGTTTTCTGTAACCACCGCGATGCAGTAGACCGTGTACACAAATTACTGGCGGATAAGAAACTGTATTCCGAACGCTTTCATGGAGGTATGGAACAGCCGGACCGGGAGCGGGCTTTGTACAAATTCCGTAATGGCAGTTGTCATGTACTGATTTCGACCGACCTTGCCGCCCGTGGTCTGGATATTCCGGAAATAGAGCATATCATCCATTACCATTTTCCCGTAAATGAAGAAGCTTTCACACACCGTAACGGACGTACCGCACGTTGGGATGCTACCGGCAGCTCCTATCTCATAGTAAGTACCGAAGAAAACCTGCCGGAGTATATACCCGAAGAGCTTGAAGTGCTGGCATTGCCCGAAAACGCGCCGAAGCCACCAAAGCCGCTTTGGGTAACATTATATATAGGTAAAGGGAAAAAAGACAAACTCAGCCGGATGGATATCGCCGGATTTCTCTATAAAAAAGGAAACTTATCCCGTGAGGATGTCGGACAAATCGATGTAAAAGACCATTATGCCTTTGTCGCCGTCCGTCGTGGAAAAGTGAAACAGCTGTTGACTCTAATCCGTGGAGAAAAGATAAAAGGAATGAAAACTGTGATAGAAGAAGCAGATTGACAGGCCTCTCCCCAGCCCTCTCCGGAGGAGAGGGAGCTAAGTTAGTTTTGTAACTAATTAATAACCGAGAGTATCTTATACCCCCTCTCCCCCGGAGAGGGTTGGGGAGAGGCCGCCCCCCCCTTAAAACTAACAAACATCTGATTTCCCTTCTATTTTCTTTTAATCTTTAAGTAAAAATAATCCAATACTATTACTTTGTTTATAATGTCTGTTCTTGATATCTATACATAACAAAATGGTGTATATATCCTGCATAAACCAATAAAAAGATAGATAAATCGGTGAACTGGCTGTATTTTTATAAGGAAAGATTTGTTTTACGGAAATAATTCCGTAATTTCGCAATGTCTAAAGACACAAAGTAACGAAATTGTTAAATCAAAAACAAACTTCAAATGAAAAAGCATAATTTCAATGCAGGACCTTCTATTCTTCCGCGTGAGGTGATCGAAGCTACAGCGAAAGCTATTTTAGATTTCAATGGCTCCGGACTCTCATTGATGGAAATCAGTCACCGTGCTAAAGACTTCCAACCTGTGGTTGACGAAGCGGTAGCACTATTTAAGGAATTACTAAACATCCCCGAGGGATATTCGGTACTGTTCCTGGGTGGTGGTGCCAGTATGGAGTTCTGCATGGTGCCTTTCAACTTCCTCGAGAAAAAGGCTGCTTATCTGAACACTGGCGTATGGGCCAAGAAAGCAATGAAAGAAGCGAAAGCCTTTGGTGAGGTTGTAGAGGTTGCCTCTTCTGCTGAAGCCACATATACTTATATTCCGAAAGATTATACTGTTCCGGCTGATGCTGATTATTTCCACATTACTACTAACAATACGATTTACGGTACAGAATTGAAAGCAGACTTGGATTCCCCGGTTCCGATGGTTGCCGATATGTCTTCCGATATTTTCTCACGTCCTATCGATGTATCCAAATATATCTGTATTTATGGTGGTGCTCAAAAGAATCTGGCTCCGGCAGGCGTAACATTTGTCATTGTTAAGAATGATGCATTAGGTAAAGTATCCCGTTATATTCCTACGATGCTGAATTATCAGACACATGTAGATAACGGTTCCATGTTCAATACTCCTCCTGTTGTTCCTATTTATGCAGCGTTACAGACATTACGTTGGGTGAAAGCTCAAGGTGGCGTAAAAGAGATGGAGCGCCGTGCCACTGAGAAAGCCGACATGCTGTATGCAGAAATCGATCGTAACAAAATGTTCGTAGGTACTGCTGCAAAAGAAGATCGTTCACGTATGAACATCTGCTTCGTAATGGCTCCCGAATATAAAGATCTGGAAGCTGACTTTATGAAGTTTGCAACAGAAAGAGGGATGGTAGGAATCAAAGGACACCGTTCAGTAGGTGGCTTCCGTGCATCATGCTATAATGCCATGCCGAAAGAAAGTGTGCAGGCCTTGATTGACTGTATGCAGGAATTTGAGAAACTTCATTAATATTCTCATTACCAATATTCACAGAGTTTCACAGAGCGACTGTTAAAACAGAAAGAACTCCGTGAGACTCTGTGTCATTTTAAAGTAAAACGTTTTATATTATATATACAAATATACAAAGAATTATGAAAGTACTTATTGCTACTGATAAACCGTTTGCCAAAGTAGCTGTAGACGGTATTCGTAAAGAGATCGAGGCAGCCGGATACGAGCTTGCCCTACTTGAGAAATATACAGAAAAAGCACAATTGCTGGATGCAGTGAAAGATGCTAATGCCATCATCATTCGTAGTGACATTATCGATGCCGAAGTGCTGGATGCTGCTAAAGAACTGAAGATTGTAGTACGCGCCGGTGCCGGTTATGACAATGTAGATTTGGCTGCTGCCACTGCACACGGTGTATGTGTAATGAATACTCCGGGACAGAACTCCAATGCGGTAGCCGAACTTGTTTTCGGTCTGTTGGTATATGCTGTCCGCAATTTCTATAATGGAACATCCGGAACCGAATTGATGGGGAAAAAATTAGGTATTCACGCTTATGGAAATGTAGGCCGTAATGTAGCCCGTGTAGCTAAAGGCTTCGGAATGGATATTTATGCTTACGATGCATTCTGCCCGAAAGAAGTTATTGAGAAAGACGGTGTGAAAGCTGTTGATTCTGCCGAAGAACTTTATAAAACGTGTAATGTGGTATCTTTGCATATTCCTGCTACTGCTGAAACAAAGAACTCCATCAACTATGCTTTGTTGAAAGATATGCCGAAGGGTGCCATTCTCGTGAATACGGCCCGTAAGGAAGTCATCAACGAAGACGAACTCATCCAATTAATGCAGGACCGTCCTGATTTTAAATATATCACCGATATCATGCCTGCCGCTAACGCTAAGTTTGCAGAACTTTTTGCCGGACGTTATTTCTCTACTCCGAAAAAAATGGGTGCACAGACCGCCGAAGCTAATATTAATGCCGGTATTGCTGCTGCCAAGCAAATTGTCGGTTTCTTAAAAGACGGTTGTGAGAAATTCCGTGTCAATAAATAATAAGAGATTTATGAATTATGATTTATGAATTATGAGGGAAAACCAAACGTATGACAAGGCATTATCGTATGCTGTCCGTATAGTTAACTTATATAAGTATCTGGTGGATGAAAAAAAAGAGTATGTTATGAGTAAACAACTCTTGCGTAGCGGAACGTCTATTGGAGCTAATATCAGTGAAACGATCTCGGCAGAATCCTCGGCAGACTTTGTCCATAAATTGTCAATTGCCCAAAAGGAAGCTAACGAGACGATTTACTGGTTAGCTCTATTGGAAAAGACCGGATATTTATCTGGTATACAACATGGATCCATGTCATCTGATTGCACAGAGATAAGAAAATATTGGTTTCCAGCATATTGACTTCAAAGCAAAGATGTTTCCCCATCAATCATAAATCATAATTCATCAATCATAAATCTAATAATTATGGCTGTTATTAAACCGTTTAAAGGGATTCGTCCCCCACAGGAGTTGGTCGAACAAGTTGCCTCGCGCCCTTATGATGTATTAAATTCGGAAGAAGCACGGGAAGAGGCAAAAGGAAACGAGAAATCACTTTACCATATCATAAAACCGGAAATTGATTTTCCGGTAGGTACTGACGAACACGATGCGTGCGTTTACGAAAAGGCTGCCGAGAATTTTAAATTATTTCAGGATAAGGATTGGCTGGTACAAGATGACAAAGAGAATTACTACATCTATGCCCAAACGATGAATGGTAAAACACAGTATGGTTTGGTGGTAGGTGCCTACGTTCCTGATTATATGAATGGCATCATTAAAAAGCATGAGTTGACCCGTCGTGATAAAGAGGAAGACCGTATGAAGCATGTTCGCGTAAATAATGCCAACATAGAACCGGTGTTCTTTGCCTATCCTGATAATGCTGTTCTGGATGCAATAATCAAGAAATATACTTCTCAAAAGCCTGTATATGACTTTATAGCTCCCGGTGATGGTTTCGGACATACTTTCTGGATTGTGGACCAAGCAGGAGATATTGCTTCTATCACAGCAGAATTTGCCAAAATGCCGGCACTTTATATCGCCGATGGTCATCATCGTTCTGCCGCTGCTGCATTGGTAGGTGCTGAGAAGGCAAAACAGAATCCGAACCATCATGGTGACGAAGAGTATAATTATTTCATGGCTGTGTGTTTCCCTGCCAATCAATTGACTATCATTGATTATAACCGTGTAGTGAAAGACCTTAACGGACTGACTCCCACACAGTTCCTTGAAGCTCTCGAAAAGAATTTTATCGTCGAAGAAAAAGGAGCGGATATTTATAAACCGAATGCATTGCATAATTTTGCTCTTTATCTGGAGGGCAAATGGTATAGCCTTACAGCAAAAGCCGGAACATATGACGACAATGACCCGATAGGTGTATTGGATGTCACTATCTCGTCCAACTTGATATTGGATGAAATCTTAGGTATCAAAGATTTACGTTCCGACAAACGTATTGATTTTGTCGGAGGTATCCGTGGCTTGGGCGAATTAAGCAAACGTGTAGATAGCGGTGAAATGAAAGTAGCCCTTGCTCTTTATCCTGTTTCAATGAAACAGCTTATGGATATTGCTGATACAGGCAACATCATGCCTCCAAAGACTACTTGGTTTGAACCGAAACTTCGATCGGGACTGGTGATTCATAAATTAGACTGATTCCGTACGTTGTAAATGATAAAAGATTAGGCGGTACAGCATGTTGATACATGGATTGTACTGCCTATTTTTAGTTTTTAATTCTCGGTTTTTAATTTTATAAGTATCTTTGCACACATGGAAGATACATATAAGACTATTACCGAACCATCCGAAGGTATCTATACCGAGAAACGTAGCAAGTTCATTGCTATCGCCCTGCCTGTGCGCACTCATGAAGAAATAAAAGCGCATCTTGAAGTTTATCAGAAAAAGTATTACGATGCACGTCACGTTTGTTATGCCTATATGTTGGGTCATGAACGTAAAGATTTTCGTGCAAATGATAATGGAGAACCTTCCGGTACAGCCGGCAAACCGATTTTAGGGCAAATTAATTCTAACGAATTGACAGATATACTAATTATAGTAGTACGCTATTTTGGTGGAATTAAATTAGGGACAAGTGGTCTTATCGTTGCCTATAAGGCTGCTGCTGCCGAAGCCATCGCCTCCGCCACGATTGTTGAAAAAACGGTAGATGACGAGGTTACTGTATTATTCGAGTATCCGTTCATGAATGACATTATGCGTATTGTGAAAGAAGAAGAACCGGAAATAATACAACAATCCTATGACATGGATTGTAGCATGACACTCCGCATCCGTCGATCGATGATGCCCCGTTTGATGGCACGGTTGGAAAAGGTAGAAACAGCGCGTATTATTGACGACAAGGAGAAATAAGCAAGTTTTTTATACTATTGGTTTACTTACTCAATGCGCGTTCTTTCAAAATAGATATCCGGAATGAACGCACATTGAATTTCTGTATAAAAAATGTGAGACTCTTTTATTCATCTCCCTTTTCGAAGTTTATTTTGCGGTGTGTACCGTCACAGAACGGCTTGTTTTTTGAATGGCCGCAGCGGCATAAGGCATTTGTTCCTGTTAGAATATTTTCTTTTCCGTCTTTGGTGATTATTTTAAATTCACCTTTAATAATATACGGTCCTGCGGGTACTTCTGTAATGCTAATCAGATTTTCAATTTTATCCATAACTTTGTCATTTAAGTAATTAAGTATGTATATATAACATTCCGGATTGGAAATAGTTTTTCCTATTCTTCATTTGTTTTTATCAGTTTTCCTTATCTTTGCACCGAATGACGTACAATGTGAAAATGAAAGTTTTCTTTATATATATCGGTTTGTTTTTGTTGGGAAGCACTTTCTCTTCTGTTAAGGCACAGTCTGTTAAAGCACAGAAAGTGGCTCTTAACGACATACCTCTACCTTGGTATTCACAGAAAATTAGCGGATGTCCCTATGTGCATTGTTCGCTGGCCTCTTCTTTGATGGTGTATGACTATTTTAAAGGGATGACTTCAGACAGTTGCCGTTCGGCAAGTGAAGCCGAAGCAAAATTGGTGGAATATCAGAAAAACTATTTTTTGAAGAAACGTGCTCCTTTCAAGCGACGGACATCAGTGGGACAGGGAGGATATTACTCTTTTGAAATAGATTCCCTGACGCGTTATTATGAGCATATGGTGAGCGCAGAACATTTTATGAATAAGGATTATCGGATATTGAAGTCTTATATCGATCGGGGAATTCCCGTTCTGATAAATGTTCGTCATCGTGGCTCTACCCGTGGGTTGTTGCAACCGGGTAGTCACCGCCATTGGATGGTGCTTCGTGGTATAAATGATACTCATGTGTGGATCAATGATCCCGGACGTTCGGCCACGATGCGTAATAAAGGAGAAAATCAGTGTTTTCCAATAAAAAAAAGAACGAGGTAATCCTGCCTGGTTTGATGGATGCTGGACGGGAAGATATATCGTGATAACTCCCCGTATCCCATTGGCCATGGCCCGGATCGGTAAATTACCTCCTGTGGAGGAAACAATAGCGATAAAACCTCCGTTTATTCCTTGGAAAGAACTTCCGGAAGTAATTGATCTGTAAATCTGTAAAATAAACAAATAAAAATATATGGCATTTGAAGCAACAAAAAGAGAATGGAGCGAACTTTATGCTTTTTTCCGCTTGCTGGCGGACGGGCAAGTCGCATTGGGCACGCCGCAAGTGAAAGCAGATGAAGAGAGGTGTTGGCCCATCGCTATGATACAAAGGGAAGAGCATGACGGAACGCGCCGCTATTATATAGAAAAAGAAAATATTCATATTGTAGGCGAAAACATAGATAAACGGATCGCTCGTGAAGATTTCGATATAGTATCCGGATTAATTCTCACCGCCATGAAATCCTCGTCCGAAGATGATGTAACCTCTCCGGAAGGAGTGGAAGAGTTTCTGGACGAAGCTGCAATTTTCGATCTGGAGGCAAAAACGGATGACCGTACAGATTTCTCGGTCGCATTCTGGCATCCGGAGGCACCGCTCACGGGGTTGAATGTCCGTTCACGTCTTAGTGCAATGAATCCGTTATTGGATGGTGGGCGAAGCGCCAATCTTAAATTGGAGCAGACCGGTGTGAAATTTGCTGTACCTACAGTGAATAAAATTAATGCTTTGCCCGAGTCGCCTACGGAAGTGGCGGAACGCATGATGATGATAGAACGTCTGGGCGGGATATTGAAATATTCGGATGTAGCCGATCGTGTATTTCGCTGTAACCTTTCGATGATTGATCTGCATTTTCCTCGTGTATTGGCTGAAATGGTACGTATAATGCATCTTGATGGTATTACTCGTATCAGTGAGCTGACAGAGGAAATAAAAGCAATCAATCCTCTAAAGATAAAGGATGAACTGATCAATAAGCATGGGTTTTATGAATTTAAAATGAAGCAATTCCTGCTTGCACTGGCATTGGGTATGCGTCCGGCAAAAATATACAACGGGACAGATTCGGCCGTAGAAGGCATCTTATTGGTGGATGGAAGCGGGCAGGTGCTTTGTTATCACAAATCGGAGAAAAAAGTATTTGAAGATTTTCTGTATTTGAATACCCGTTTGGAGAAGGGTTCTTTGGACAAAGATAAGTATGGCTTCCTGGAACGTGAGAACGGGGTTTATTACTTTAAGTTGAATGTGAAAATCGGATTAGTGAAAAGATAAATAATGTACCAATATAACACAATGTGCCAATGTGCCAATTACCATGCGGTATCTTTGATTGGAACAAGGCACATTGGCAATGCATTTAAATAAGATTCATCATGAAAACAAATGAAGTTTTAGAGACTATCAAAACGCGGCGTAGCGTGCGTGCTTATACTGCACAAGCACCGGAGACAGATGACCTGGCGACTATACTTGAAGCTGCCAAGTATGCTCCTAACGGTATGCATCTGGAAAGTTGGCATTTTACAGCTATCCAAAACGCTGAAAAGTTGGAAGAACTGAATTCACGCATTAAAGGCGCGTTTGCAAAGAGTGATGACAAGCACTTACAGGAACGTGGACACAATAAAGCGTATTGTTGCTATTATCATGCGCCGGTATTGGTGATCGTTTCCAACAAACCTACCCAATGGTGGGCGGGCATGGACTGTGCATGTGCCATTGAAAATATGTTTTTGGCGGCTCATTCGTTAGGTATCGGGTCATGTTGGATCAATCAGTTGGGAACAACCTGCAATGATCCTGAAGTTCGTGAATTTATAACTTCTCTCGGTGTACCGGCCGATCATCAGGTTTATGGCTGTGTGGCATTGGGTTATGCTGATCCTAAAGCGCCGCTGAAAGAAAAGGTAGTAAAGGAGGGAACTGTGACAATTGTAGAATAATACCCGCTATTACCTGCTCGAATGATCAAAGGAGTGCTATTCTCCGATTGTTTTTTATGCTGATCCTTGTGAAGTCATAAAACAAAATCTCCCGGATAGAAAGAACTATTTTCATATCCGGGAGATTTTATTTTGCACCTATTACTTTTAGTTTATTCGAAAGTGCCATACCGGGTAGGCAATAACTTCCGGTCTCCCAAAGTATTGTCTACACGTGCCACATTTATCCAGAATTTGTTTTCCCGTACGCTTTCTATCGGGTAAGCCGCTTTTTCACGGGTATAGCAGTGTTCCCAATTATCGCCTACCACTTCGTATTCGGGATGTGGGGCATTCACTAATACATTGTCGTCTTTGTCTGCTTCACCGTTTTTCACTTCCTGTATTTCCTTCCAGATAGTTTGCATTACTGTAATGAAATTATCCAGTTCCCACAGGCTTTCACTCTCGGTAGGTTCAATCATCAGCGTACCGTGAACAGGGAAAGAGAGGGTAGGAGCATGATAACCGTAATCCATGAGACGCTTGGCTATATCATTCTCACTGATGCCCGTTTCTTCATGTATTTTGCGGCATTCCAATATCATTTCATGGCCTACAAATCCGTTAGCTCCTCTGTATACAATACCATAAGTGTCTTTCAGACAAGCTGCTAAATAGTTTGCATTAAGAATAGCTGCTTTTGTAGCCATCGTCAAACCTTCCGTGCTCATCATACAAATGTATCCGTAAGTAATCGGCAATATTCCCGCACTTCCGTAAGGAGCAGAGGATACTTCGTTCATCGGATTACCAAACAATCCATGTCCCGGCAAAAAAGGAACCAGATGTTCGGCTACGCATATCGGGCCTACACCCGGACCTCCACCGCCATGAGGAGAAGCAAACGTCTTATGCAGATTCAAATGACAAACATCGGCACCGATAAAGCCCGGATTGGTCAATCCTACCTGAGCATTCATATTAGCACCATCCATATATACCTGTGCGCCACATGCATGAATGATGTTACAGATTTCTACGATCTCTGTTTCAAAGATACCGTGCGTGGAAGGGTAGGTGATCATCAGTGCAGCGAGTTCCTCCTTGTTTTCTTCAGCTTTGGCGCGAAGATCCTCCATGTCTACATTCCCTTGCCCGTCGCAGGCACAGGTGACGGTCACGAATCCTGCCTGAATAGCCGATGCCGGATTTGTGCCGTGAGCTGATGCGGGGATCAGTATCTTGTTGCGGTGTCCCTGCCCGATACTTTCGAGATAGCTGCGGATAACCCGGAGCCCTGTATATTCTCCTGCCGCACCGGAATTCGGCTGGAGGCTGACACCGGCAAATCCGGTTATGGTTTTCAATTCTTCACTAAGGTTTTCTATTAACATGCGATATCCCTCAGCCTGATCCTCAGGCACCAACGGATGCATGCACATAAACTCCGGACGGCTTAGCGGTAGCATCTCGGCAGCCGCGTTAAGCTTCATTGTACACGACCCTAATGGGATCATTGAATGTGCCAATGAAATATCCTTGCGATCCAGCCGCTTTATATAACGCATCATCTCTGTTTCGGTGTGATATTTGTTGAATACCTCATGAGTCAGAAATGCGCTTTGCCGTTTCAGCTCTTTCGGAAAGGCGGCAGATTCCGGTATCACAGTCATCTTCTGATAATCTTTTTCCGCTGCAATGGCAAAAATAGACAACAATATGCCGGCAGCAGCCGTATCAGTGGTTTCATCAATGCTGAAGCCAACGTCACCATTATCGAAATAACGCAGATTCACCTCTTTGCTGAGAGCAATGGTACGTATCTGCTGAGCAGAAACATTATCAGGCAGGATAAAACGGAGAGTATCGAAATAATACTTGTTCACCTGCTTATATCCTAACTTATTTATCTCTTTTTCCAGAAAAGCACTAATATTATGGATGCGTGAAGCGATTCCGGTAATGCCCTCTTGTCCGTGATAGACTGCATAGAATCCTGCCATGGTAGCCAGTAATGCTTGGGCGGTACATATGTTTGAAGTCGCTTTTTCGCGTTTAATATGCTGCTCGCGGGTTTGAAGAGCCATGCGATAACATAACTTTCCATATTTATCTTTTGACCATCCTATGATACGTCCCGGCATATTGCGCTTATACTCGTCACGGGTAGCAAAATAAGCAGCCGAAGGCCCGCCATAGAATAAAGGCGTTCCAAATCGCTGGGTAGTGCCGAATACGATATCCGCTCCCCATTCACCGGGAGGAACTATCATTGCAAGGCTTAACAAATCGGCGGCTACAGCTACTTTGCAACCGGCTTCATGTGCTTTCTCCGTGAATATCCGATAATCCTCAATACTTCCGTCGGCATTGGGATATTGAACGATACAGGCAAATACTTCCGGAGCAGGTGTAAATTCAGCGTATTTTCCCATACGCAATTCGATGCCTTGAGGGATGGCACGTGTGGTCATTACAGCCAATGTCTGTGGGAAAATGTTTTCATCAACAAACACGACGTTAGCTCCTGCTTTCTGTTTATCGCGCGGACGGAGAGCATACATCATCGTCACGGCTTCTGCTGCTGCCGTAGCTTCGTCCAACAGGGAACAGTTGGCCAATGGCATGGCGGTAAGGTCACAAACGGCTGTCTGAAAGTTCATAAGGGCTTCAAGACGCCCTTGTGAAACTTCGGTTTGATAAGGAGTGTAAGAAGTATACCACACCGGGTTTTCAAACACGTTTCTTTGAATAACGGCAGGGGTAATGGTATTGTACCATCCCATTCCGATGTATGATGTAAACAGTTTGTTTTTGCTTGCCAGTTGGGCTATGTGGTTGCTGAACTCATATTCCGTCATGGCAGGCGGTAATGCCAACGGTTCCTTCAGGCGGATATTGGCGGGTATTGTTTTATCTATCAGTTCATCAAGAGTGGCTACACCAATCTTGCGAAGCATCACTTGTATGTCTTCCTCACTGATGCCTATATGACGGCTGGCAAATGAATCGGTTTTCATATTAATTAGTTTTTAAGTAGTCCAAATGCATTTATAATCATCCGGTGCGCTCCCTTGACAGGCAGAGAAAGCACTTAGCGGAAGAAAGGATTTTCCGCTTTCTCCATTCCAATAGTGGTAGGGGCACCATGTCCCGGATAGACCACTGTTTCATTGGGAAGCGTGAACAGGCGGCTGCAAATATGCTCTATCAGCTCATCGAAATTCCCTCCGGTCAAATCGGCCCGGCCGATACTTCCTTGAAACAGGACATCGCCCGAAAACATGCAATGATCCGCCTTGCAATAATATACCAGGCTACCCGGTGAATGTCCGGGCACATGAATCGCTTCCAGCGAGGTGTTGCCAAACGTAATGGTGTCTCCGTCGTAGAGGTATTTTCCCAACGGGACAGGAGGTTCCTGTAACTGGAATCCGAACATGCGGCTCTGTTTGGGCGCTTCTTCTATCCAATACTCATCTGCCTGATTGGCTTCGGCAGAAAGACCGAACTCCTTTAGCATAAACGGATTTCCAAAAATATGATCCAGATGCAGGTGTGTGTTTAATAAATGTTTTACAGTCAGCCCGTTGGCAATGATGAAGTTTTTCAATGCCTGTTTTTCTTCATCGTAAAAACATCCCGGATCAATCACTACCGCTTCTTTTGTTTCATCCCACAGCACGTAGCAGTTTACGGGAAACATATTAAATTCAAATCTTTTTATTTTCATGGCTTTTTGATATTACGCATCTTTTTATACGGTTACATATACCACTTTTTTAGTTTGGAAGAATTCCTCTTCAAAATCCTCGCTCAAGCTGTGTAGAGTCGTCTTATTCTTGAAAGGCATTGCTTCATGCTCGAGCTCTCCACCTTTGAGACAGATTAAACCATTGGGCAATGCATTTTGTTGCCGGGGAGAGATGTTTTTCTTGATGATTTTAATCAGATCGCCCAATGGCATGACAGCACGGCTTACTACGAAATCGAATAACTGCTTTTCTTCTTCGGCGCGCGCATGGCGGAAAGTGACATTTTTTAGTCCGATAGCGTTGGCTACTTCAGTGGCTACACGCACCTTCTTGCCGATACTGTCTACAAGATGGAATTTTACTTCCGGAAAAAGTATGGCTAACGGGATACCCGGAAAACCTCCTCCCGTACCCAAATCCATGATACTGGTTCCGGGACGGAAATTGATTATTTTGGCAATACCGAGTGAATGTAACACATGATGTTCGTACAGATTCTCGATGTCTTTGCGGGAAATGACGTTTATCTTGGCATTCCAATCGATGTATAAGTCGTATAGGGCAACGAATTGCCTGCGCTGTTCTTCCGTGAGATCGGGAAAATATTTGAGTATGATTTCCACTTCTTAAAAATATATGAGTTATAGGTTATGATTTTAATTTTTCAATTCTCCGACAACCGGGTTACTGCCTAACATATGTTCCAACATCTGAAACGGTATGGATACTGTAACCGGTCCCATTGCATACGGAGTAATATCATATACATTATAATAGAATGTAACACCGTCTTTGTCGAGATAGAAATTCTCTGTCGGCGCGATTTCTCCTGTCGAACCATATCCCATATCCTCCAGTTCAGCACGTGTCTTGGCTTCATTGTCTGCCATAAGCTGGTTCCAGATAAGGTCGGTAAGGGCCTCTTGGTATTCTCCCACAAAAACATCGTCCAAACGTAAGGGACGCATCAGCCCGAGATCCATGTTGAGAAATGTGGTCATATAGATCCCGTGTGCCCCTCCGGTATATTCATTATAATCTATGCGGTATACAAGCAGATTTTTTTCATACAACTGTACATGGCTTTCTATACCTTTATAATAAGAGTACCATGCACCTATAGACGATTCATCTTCTTTATCCTTTTCATCTTCCAGATACATCGGTTCCAAGTCACGACGATATTCCCGAATATAGGCTTCCGTATACTGTTTCACTACTTCTTTCGGGTTTTCTCCTATGTATTTTTCACCGAAGCAGGCAGATATAAAATATTTATTCAGGGTATCTTTCAGCAATTCATCCGATGCTTTGACCGGATAGGTAAAATCGATCACGAGGTTACAGGCCGGCTTGGCTGTATCACTAAAGAGATGCGCAGTTTCATTCACTTGTATGCTATCGAACTCTAACGAACCGGTATTCTTGTTCATCTTGTCACCACAAGAAAATAAAAAGCCACTTACAGCTACCATTATTGCAAGTAGGCTGACATATTGTTTTTTCATAAGGGTTTCTTCTTTAAATTCAACATTTGTATCGTTATTCCCTATCGACAAATATAGAACATATTAACGAATACAACGAATAAAAAAGAAAAAAATAACGCCCTCTGAAAGTAAAATCTCTCATTCACAGCAGAGAGATGATGGAACTTGCGGAGGGCGTTGGAAAGTTCATAACAATGGTTTGAATAAAGAATATATAGATTCGATTATCACAATTCCGAGAAAGCACTTTCGAGCCATGCCAAACGTTTACTCAACCATTGCTTCAGATACTGCACTTCATTATTATAAGATCCCCAAACCGCATAGTTAGGCCACGTCTGTTCGTATAGCGTATTCCATTTCGCATTGTTTTCAATAACAGAAAACTTCAAATAAGTTGCATTTTCGTTAATATTAGTCAGCATATCATTTTCTTTGGATTTGAAGTATGCAAACCGTTCTTTTACCAATGCCACAAAAGAAGGATCTTCGAACATTCGGGAAAACCAAGTTACTTTCTTCTTTATCCAAAACCCTTCGTAGCTTTGATTGTCATTATAGTTAACATTGCCTAATGCAATATCATAATCCCATAATGGTCCCATTTTTAGCTTTCCTCCCGGAGTAATGTTTAAATAACAACTACTGAAGAAACATGCATCATTATTCTTCGTTATTTCATTAATCAAATACCAATCGACAAAGCTCACTTTATCAAAGTAATTGGCATACCCTTCAGTTTCATCTAAAAAATTACTTCCCAATAATGCTTCTTCCGCTTTATTTACATAATCAGATATCCATTTATGACGCTCTCCATTTTTTTCTATATCGGGATCTTTGACACAAAACGTCAAATTCTTCGTTTTGAATGATATGTCTTCCGGGCCGATCCTGTCAGGTTGATCTATTTCCATTAAGTATCCATCGTCTGTAATGTTGACTCTCGAATCTGCTATTTTTATTTTCTCACACAATTGGTAAGTACCACAATATACTTCATTCATGAATAATTCTACAAAGTGAGTCCTTGGTGTCCATTCCAAATTACTGATTCTTCCCATAAAGAAACTTGCTTCATTTCGCAGATTGGTTTTATCCGTGTAATTGGCCAATAACACCCATGATTTATCTTTTGGTTCACCCAACAGCGAAGTCTTTTTATCAAATTTCAACGCATATGGTTTCTTAGGCAGCGACCAGGTAGAATTTCCTCTTCCTTTAATTGTTACATCGCTCTCGAATATTTCTCCCGAGCGGGTATAGATATCCTCTACAATTCGTAGATGTGCGTTGACATATTCTTCTTTGGAAGTAATTTCTGTATCATTTTCCGTATTGATATACATCACAGGCAATCCCGTGAAAGCGTATACTAAAACTTTGTATTCTTTCGTTTTTCCTTCAGTGTTTTCTATTGTGATGTTCAAAGGCGAAGAAAAGTTAAGTCCTTCCATGTTTTCCGGTACTTTTACCCATGTCTTTTCATTGTCCAATTTTATGGTAGGAATTAATTGTTTGTGAGGTAACACATATGGAACATGTGCGGAGATAGTTCCGTCTTTATTAATTGTTGCAACAATATCGGAAATTAATAACTGAGGATTTTTATCCGCTTCGAAAACAAATGACGTGATACAGGGCTCACTACTTACAGATGCCTTTTGGGTGATTAAAATAGTCTGTATAATTTCTGACCCCGGTATGGTAAAGATTATTTTGGAAGTTCTTTCTTGGGATAGAGGATTTGGGTCGCATATAAAACTTTTTATATTAAACTGTTCCGATCTTGTATTTACAGAATGCAACCATTCTTTTTTTTCAATATCAATGCTTGGTTCCATGCTGGATTGCAGAATGATATCGACAATCGCGCCTGTACTTTCTACTGTATATTCCTTCTTAGGTATATTGATTATAATATCCGGATCGTCCTCGTTTTGACATGAAAATAAAATTCCAATAAAAAGAAATAGAAGATGTAATTTTTTCATAAGTATTATTTTAATAGTTCTTGATTGACAATGTGAGAATATAAATTTACTACGTTTATTTGCAAAGCTACAAAAACTATTAATATTAGAAAATAATAATGAAACATATTATTACCAAAAGAGAATAATGCAATTTATATGGGTATGTACCGTGTTTCTGTAAACATAGTTGGTGTTATATGATTATAGAGAATATGACCAACCTGCCTTTATCGTATTTCACCGATCAAGTAATTTAGAGAATACTGTAAAAAAGGTCAGGACTATGCTACAATTTTTCATACTGTTATGGTAGTTTTGTAAAATAAGAAAAGAGTAGTAGTATTAATGGTATAACAGAATTGAAAATATGATGAAGTACAACGAATATCCCATAAAGAAGCTCGAAGATGCTATTCTTCTTAGTTATAACAGCCCATTTAAAAAGCATCATAACTATACAGATGAAGCATGTCTACTTGAGTTGCGCAAGGATATCCTCAACCATTATGCCTTGCGATGCCAAGCAGAATTGTTACCAACAATCGTTGAGTTCAATGATACCCTAAGAAGTGCTTTGCAAGAGATGTACGAACGTGCTCACCACATTTGGAATGACATAAAAGACAGAAATGATTACGGTGAATTTGTTAGATTGACTGCAGAATGCTATTTGAGTGATGACTATCCCCAATCACATCCCGTGCAGGGTGAAGACCGCCAAAGGTTGTGGGAAGCTATTTGTGATTCCGGATGGAATTCATTATATAAATCCGGAGTGACTCAAGCTTTGGTTTTACCATTTGATTTAGAGGAATCTTTTGAATCTTTCATCGGTATGAATTGTACACCACCCAACTGGAATGAAGGACTTGATCGTGAACTAACAAAGGACTTGCAGCTAATCAATGCATTTCATAATCTCTTTGATCATACAAACTTTGCCCTTACCGATTTTATTTATGTCAGGAAATTTAATACTGAAATTAAAATAGAGATTAATAAATAGAAGCAATGTTACTGCCGGAAAAATAATCGGCAAACAGTTAAAGAAAAAATTTTAGAACTTGCCTATTCTTACGGGGTTAGGCTTTCCGGCTGCTAATATAAAAGAAAAAGATGCAGCATTTTCCTTTTCCTCCTTTCCTTTAAAAGCAAAGGAAATAATTTAATGTGCTAAAATATCACATAAGCTATAAAATTATTATTTTATTTCTCATTTTTTTCAAATCCGGAAGCCACAACGGTTACTTTAACCGCATTCTCTGATATGTTGTTCGAACCACGTTCAAATCCGGAAGTTGTCTCCACTAGAGGCATCGTTTCTATGAAATGTTTTATCGTATCCATATCTTTTGACAAGGAAACATTTTCCTCCTTGCCATAAATAAAGTTGAGTAATAAACGCTTTGCTTCCGATATATCAAGGCCATCGCACAGGGGTAATTTTAATGCATCTTGAATAGCATTTTCTATCCGTTTTCTCCCTTTACCTATCCCTGAACTTACAAAGCCTAATCCTCCTCCTTTCAAAGCCCAGTTTATATCTGCAAAATCCATAGCAACCATGTTGTTTCTTGTGATGATATTCACTATATCACCTATGATTGTCAATACGTGTTGGTTAATTATGTTCTGAATATTAAAATCGGCTCCTAAAGAAGATACGATAGATTTGCCATGAATTATTTGTAGAGAATCGGTATACTGCATTACGTTTTTTATGGATTTATTCTGTTCTAAGATTTTCCCGTCTGTGGTATCATACGAAGGAGGAATAATTAAAATTCCGACTGTTGTAACATTAAGGTCCTTTGCAACACGTGCTATAACCGGAATCGTCTCCATTCCAATTACTTCATCCATATATGCTATGATGAATAAGATTTTTGAAAATTGTATCTCTATAGAAATATCCTCATACTTGTCCAAAGCAATAACATTTGCATCGTATGTGGCAAACGAAATATTTCCCAGTCTTGCCTGCCGTATGAAACGCACGATGTCACAACCGCCGCTTCCGATACCTATGACTTTGATTAAGTTCTCCTGAACCGAAGAATTTATCGGAGAAGAAAAAGCATTGCTATCCATTAGCCTCTGTTTTGAATTTTATATATTTCCATTTCTTTTTGCAAATAAACAGATAGGATATGCCAAAACATTTCATAATAATCATATAATTTTTATTAACCTCATGAGAGCTGCATAACCTTTTATCTTCATTTTGATTCGAATTTCATCTTTTATTTCTATCTTTGCAACCGATATGAAGAGATTCCGTTACATATTTGCTGTAATACTTTCCCTGACAATCATATATGTCGGGGCAGGAGTTTCTGTTATTGATTATTGCTGCGCTGCATGCGAAACCGCACAAAACTGTTGCAGTAATGGTTGTCCCAAATGCCGTAAGTCTCATCAACAGTCAGATAAATCATGTAAAGAAGAGGGATGCACAGCCACGATCTATAAGGTAGATCTGATGAAGCATTCATGTGAAGCTTCCGTCAGCGTTCCTGTCATGCAATTATTCTGTGAGTTATTACCTCAATTTCGCAGTATATTGTTTATGGGAGAGTGGCAGGAGACATCCTACAACGTTCCTCCACATCCTGTCAGTTCGCGACATTATCTGGCTTTATATTCTGTCCTGCTTATTTAGACTCCAAGTGTGCTAAGAAAGGAATGCATGAGAATAGTATTCAATGATACTGTTTTCATTATTTCTAATACCTATTTCTTTATATCTTAAGATTCAAAACATCCCCATGTTTTCATTAAGAACATCCCCATGTTGTGTACAAGAACATCCGGATGTTGTACATGAGAACATCCCCATGTTTTCTGATTATATCTTATACTCTGAAGAGTCGGGATATTTATATCTGAGATATGAAGAGTAATATTAATCCATAGATAAGTAATATACCATTGTGCAACCCTGTTGCACTGGTTATCGTGTAATTTTGCATCATGAAACAATTTATGTATATAAAATATATATTCTTATTTCTTGCTTTCTTTACTTTCTATACTGCGCAGGCACAAGTAAAAGGAATTGTAAAAGACAATACCGGAGAACCTATCCCCGGTGCCAATGTGTTTTGGATGAATACCACGAATGGCGTAACAACTGCTGAAGACGGCCGGTTCTCGATATCTAAACCGGCAAAGAGCCATATGCTTGTGGTCAGCTTTATCGGTTTCGAAAATGATACGATCCACGTCAGTGATAAAAATCAGGAACTTGATATTGTGCTCCGCGAGGGGGTGGAGTTGAATGAAGTCAATATCGTAAGCAGAAAACTCGGAACGATGAAATTGCGGAACAGTGTTATGAACGAAGATATCATCAGTAGCGCCGAACTCACCCGTGCGGCTTGCTGTAATCTTGGCGAGAGCTTCGTTACCAACCCCTCGGTAGACGTCAGTTATTCCGATGCGGCAACGGGAGCCAAGCAGATTAAGTTATTGGGGCTTTCGGGTACGTATGTACAGATGATGACGGAAAACATCCCTAATTACAGAGGAGCTGCGGCACCGTATGGTCTCGGATATGTACCAGGACCCTGGATGCAAAGTATTCAGGTTAGCAAAGGCAGCTCATCGGTTAAGAACGGGTACGAATCGATCACAGGGCAGATAAACGTAGAGTTCAAAAAACCTCAACTTCCGGATGCCGACTGGGTATCAGCCAATCTTTTTGCCAGCAGTACCGCCCGTTATGAAGCGAATGCCGACGCTACGGTAAAACTTTCCAGACGATGGAGCACCTCATTGCTTGCACATTATGAGAATGAAACCAAAACACATGACAGCAATGACGATGGCTTTGTCGATATTCCCCGTGTGGAGCAGTATAATTTGTGGAATCGTTGGGCATATATGGGCGACCGTTATGTGTTTCAGGCAGGTATCAAGGGTATGTCGGAACAGCGTAACAGCGGACAGGCCGGACATAATGACCAACCGGCACACGATCTCTATGAGATAGGTATCAAAACCAACCGTTACGAAGCCTTCACTAAGAACGCCTACATATTTGATAAGGAGAAGAATACCAATCTCGCCCTTATCCTGCAAGGGACGATTCATAATCAGGATGCCGTATACGGGCATAAACTTTACGATGTGGATCAGAGCAATGTGTACGCATCTTTATTGTTTGAGACCGAATTCAGTAAGCAGCACAGCCTTTCTACCGGATTGAGTTTCAATTACGATGGATACGACCAGCATTATCGCCTGACCAACAATACGGAGTCGGGATTAACAAACGCATTCGTAAAAGAATCTGTTCCGGGGGCATACATTCAGTATACTTTCAATTTGAACGATAAACTGATGCTGATGGGAGGAATACGCGGCGACCACAGTAGCGAGCACGGGTTCTTTATCACTCCCCGTGCACATATCAAGTACAATCCGAATGAGTATCTGCACATGCGTCTCTCGGCCGGAAAAGGCTACCGGACCAATCATGTACTTGCAGAAAATAATTATCTGCTTGCCAGTAGCCGTAAAGTGAAAATAGCCGGTCATCTCGATCAGGAAGAAGCCTGGAATTATGGAGCAAGTGTTTCAACTTACATTCCCCTTTTTGGCAAGACGCTGAATATCAACGCAGAATATTATTATACTGATTTTCAGAAACAAGTGGTAGTGGATATGGATACGAATCCTCATGAAGTGTCGTTTTACAACCTGAATGGGCGTTCTTATTCACAAGTATTGCAGGTAGAGGCGAATTATCCGCTCTTCAAAGGTTTTACTCTGACTGCGGCTTACCGCCTGACGGATGCGAAGACAACTTATAACGGAGAATTGCTGGAGAAACCTTTGACCGGAAAATATAAAGGGCTTCTGACAGCTTCTTATCAGACGCCGTTGGGATTATGGCAGTTTGATGCAACACTCCAACTGAACGGCGGCGGAAGAATGCCGAATCCGTATACCCTGACAGATGGCGGACTGTCATGGGAAAAACGGTATGGCAGCTTTGAACAATTGAGTGCGCAGGTGACCCGTTATTTCCGCCGTTGGTCCATCTACGTAGGAGGAGAGAACCTTACTAATTTTAAGCAGAAGAATCCGATCATAGATGCGGCAAATCCTTGGGGAGATAATTTTGATTCTACTATGATATGGGGGCCGATGCATGGTGCAAAAGCCTATATCGGCATCAGATTTAATCTGGCAAGAAACAGTGAATGAAATTAAAAAGTAATATTATTAATTATAAATTGGAGGAAAAAATATGAAAACAAAAAGAATGTTGACAGCCTTGGTGATAACATTATTGAGCGTAACAGCCGTTATGGCCAAAGACATCCGTACAGCAGTATTCAAAGTATCACAGATGCATTGTGAAAATTGTGAACGGAAAGTGAAGAATAATATCAAGTTTGAGAAAGGAGTAAAGGAGTTCTCTACGGACTTGAAAACAAGGACGGTGTCCATTACCTACGATGCTGACAAAACAAATGTAGAGAAACTCAAGGCCGGTTTCAAGAAATTCAATTACGAAGCGGAATTTGTAGAAGAAACAAAGCAGGCGGAAAAGAAGTAATTTGAACAAACGGCCCGTAAATGTTGTTTATTTAGTAATGAGTGAATAGCAGCCAATGCTTATCACTCATCACTAACCACTAATCACTAAATAAATTATGGGTACTATTACAAAGAAGGCATTTCCCGTACTGAACATGCACTGTGCGGGATGTGCCAATAATGTTGAAAAAACAGTTCGCAAGCTGCCGGGCATTGTAGATGCTTCAGTAAACCTTGCCACCAATACACTCTCCGTCTCGTATGAAGCCGACAAACTGGCTCCCGGAGAGATCCGGGCGGCTGTGCTTTCCGGAGGGTACGACCTTATCATAGAAGAAGAAAACCTGAAAGAGGAACGACGCGAGGAAGCACAACACCAGCACTATCGCAAGCTGAAAATGCAGGTCATCGGTGCTTGGGTATTCGCTGTTCCGATGTTGCTTTTGTCTATGGTCTTCATGCATGTGCCATATTCAAGCGAGATACAGTTGTTACTGACCCTTGCGGTGATGATTCTTTTCGGCGGTTCGTTTTACACGGGCGCATGGAAGCAGGCGAAGTTAGGACGTAGTAACATGGATACGTTAGTAGCCCTTAGCACGTCCATCGCATTTCTGTTCAGTGCATTCAATACTTTCTTTCCGGAGTTCTGGTATAGTCGCGGTTTGGAGCCGCATGTCTATTACGAGGCTTCCGTAGTTATTATTGCTTTCGTGCTGACCGGCAAATTAATGGAAGAGCGTGCAAAAGGCAACACAACTGCTGCGATTAAAAAGCTCATGGGGTTGCAGCCGAAAGTTGCACGCGTATTACGCAATGGAATTGAGGAAGAAATCTTAATCGACCAGTTACAGGTTGACGATCTGGTAGTTGTCCGCCCCGGCGAACAGATTCCGGTAGATGGGGTTCTTGCCGAAGGAGATTCTTTTGTGGATGAAAGCATGATTAGCGGTGAACCGATTCCGGTAGATAAGAAGAAGGGAGATAAAGTGCTTGCCGGTACCATCAATCAACGTGGCTCGTTTATCATCAAGGCATCACAGGTAGGCAGTGAAACGGTTCTTGCCCGCATCATCCGCATGGTGCAGGAAGCACAGGGAAGTAAAGCCCCCGTACAGCGTATTGTCGACCGTGTGACGGGTATCTTCGTTCCGGTGGTGCTTGGCATCGCCGTACTGACTTTCGTACTTTGGATGGTAATAGGCGGAACGGAATATTTCTCATATGCCATGCTGTCTGCCGTTTCCGTATTGGTGATTGCTTGTCCGTGCGCTTTGGGACTGGCCACACCTACTGCCCTGATGGTAGGTATCGGCAAAGCGGCCAGCCAGCATATCTTGATAAAAGATGCCGTCGCTCTGGAACAGATGCGGAAAGTAAATGTCGTGGTACTCGATAAAACCGGAACATTGACCGAAGGCCATCCTACTGTCAGTGGTTGGCTATGGGCGCAAACTCAGGAAGAGTGTTTCAAGAATGTACTTCTCGCTGCCGAGCTGAAGTCGGAACATCCTCTTGCCGGAGCAATCGTTGCATCTTTGAAAGACGAAGAGAAGGTAGTGCCGGCACCGCTCGAAAGCTTTGAAAGCATCACCGGAAAAGGAATTAAGGTTGTCTATGAAGGTGATCTGTTCTGGGTAGGCAGTCATAAGCTGTTGAAGGATTTCGATGCTGTCGTAACGGATGTTATGGCCGATATGTTGGTGCAATATGAATCCGAAGGAAACGGCATCATTTATTTTGGCCGCCGGAATCAACTATTAGCTATCATTGCTGTCACCGATCCTGTCAAGTCCACCTCTGCCGAAGCTGTGAAAGAGCTGAGACGGCAAGGAATCGACATTTGCATGCTGACCGGCGACGGGCAACGTACAGCCTTGGCTGTGGCAGGGAAATTGGGTATCGACCGTTTTGTAGCCGATGCGTTGCCGGATGACAAAGAAGACTTTATCCGCGAATTGCAGTTGCAGGGAAAGACTGTGGCAATGGTGGGGGATGGCATCAATGATTCGCAGGCATTGGCACTGGCCGATGTCAGCATCGCTATGGGGAAAGGTACCGATATTGCCATGGATGTAGCTATGGTTACACTGATGACTTCCGATCTTCTATTGTTACCGAAAGCATTCGATCTGTCCAAACAGACCGTAAAGCTCATTCATCAGAACCTGTTTTGGGCGTTTATCTATAATCTCATAGGAATTCCCATTGCAGCAGGCATACTTTTTCCTCTGAACGGGCTACTCTTGAATCCAATGCTGGCAAGTGCGGCTATGGCATTTTCAAGTGTGAGTGTCGTTCTGAACTCACTTAGCTTAGGAAGAAAGAAATGACTTATGAATGATGATTTATGAATTATTTTCCCGGCATGCTGCTTTTTTGCAGTATAATTTGTAAATTGCAGGGCATAAATTATAATTCATAAATCATCATTCAAATGTTCTTTTCCGATTGGGGACTTATTCCGTATGCCGAAGCCTGGCAACGACAGACTGAATGGTTTGATTCTCTGATTCAAGCCAAGCAGAATAACGACGTATATGAAAACCATATTGTCTTTTGTGAACATCCGCATGTGTATACGTTAGGACGTAGCGGAAAGGAGAATAATATGTTATTGAGCGAAGCGCAATTGGAAAAAATAGGGGCGACGCTTTATCATATTGATCGGGGAGGAGATATTACCTATCACGGTCCGGGACAATTGGTCTGTTATCCCATTCTTAATCTTGAAGAGTTCGGTCTCGGCCTGAAAGAGTACGTGCATCTGCTGGAAGAGGCGGTTATCCGTGTGTGTGCCTCTTATGAGATCAAGACGGGAAGGCTGGCAAAAGCCACCGGTGTGTGGTTGGAAGGAGATACTGCCCGGGCACGCAAGATTTGTGCGATCGGAGTAAGGAGCAGCCATTATGTCACGATGCATGGCCTTGCCTTGAATGTGAATACCGACTTACGTTATTTCAGTTACATCCATCCCTGCGGATTTATAGACAAAGGCGTCACTTCACTGCGTCAGGAACTGGGAGGAGAACTCCCGATGTCCGAAGTGAAGCAACGCCTTGAACTTGAATTAAGCAGGTTGCTTACGCGAAAATAAGCTGACTATTTCAGTGCTTTTGCAATCGCTTTCTCAACCATCGGTTGCATGATTTCGTACCCTTTTTTATTGGGATGCACCCCGTCTTTTGACAGATCGGAGGGAAGTCCGTTCCTGTCGTCAGCCATTGCGGAGAAATAATCCACATAAATGAACTTGTTCTTTTCGGCATAGGCCTTGATCCATTTGTTCAGTTCCGGAATCTTGACGTTGGGTTCCATACCCGGCCGCCATGGATAATCGAAAGCAGGCAACACAGAACAGAGGATTACTTTGATACCGTTTGCCTTTGCCAACTGGGCCATAGATGCCAGATTGTCTTCTATCATTTCGAGCGTAGAGGGGCCTGTATTTCCGGCGATATCATTGGTACCGGCAAGAATCACTACTGCTTTGGGTTGCAGATCGATCACATCCTGACGGAAACGCAGCAACATCTGTGGAGTTGTCTGCCCGCTGATGCCCCGGTTGATATAGGGACGATCCTTGAAGAATTCCGGACAATTGTTCAACCACCCGATGGTGATGGAATTACCCATAAATACTACGCGCTTTTCTCCTTTGGCAGGAGCGCCCAATGCTGCGTTGTCATTTTGAAATTGTTTTAAATTGGCCCAATCCTGCGCAGGCAGATTGCCGGCCAGTAAGAACAGGCTGATAAATAAAAGATAAATAGTCCTCATCACTTTTGTCGTTTCCATTGTTTTTGTTGCTTCCATTTTTTTTGTCGTTTTCATTTTTCCATTCACTCTTTAATTCATTCTTTCTTTCATCTTTTCATTCTTATTACCCGTATTCCCGTCCATTTTTTATTACGGTCGAGCAAGCGGCTTAATGCAAGTTTATCTACTAATACTTTCCCTCTTGAAGAAGAGGCATGAAGCAGGCACAAAGTGTCTTTCACATAGATGGCAATCCCCATATGCGCTGTATCCAATCCCGGTATGTTTGTAGTCAGAACGATGATGTCTCCACTCTTTATCCAGGGGAGTCCGTTTACGGGCAGTTTATCTTTGGGCAGCCAATGTATTTCCTGTCCCGACAATGCCTTCTCATACTCTGCCATTTTCGTCACATTTTCCGGAGAATTGCTCAGATGTTTGTATAATTCCGGATGGGAAGACATGTACGAAAGCGATAATTTCTGGGTATACGGACTATTGGCTGCCGTAACATCTTCCATGAATCCGCCGCGTACCCCGTTGTTGATCCAATCGGAAGTGTAGTGCAGACGGGAAGTATACCCGTCTATTTTTCCTTCACGATAGCGGATACGTTGCAGATTAGCCGCAAAATCACTTTCGCTCATCTTGTTTCCCGATGCCGAAGGAAGAGACAGGGCAAGGACATATTCTACGAAAGTAGTACAATCCACTTCATCACAATTGATGACTAAATCTTCTTCACCATCCGTTTCAAGAGTATGAGCTACATAAGGAACATCTATAAAAGTTTGGGCATTAGCCAACATCGGATTTGCTTCCTGTTGTGCTTTTGCCTGGCTGCCTATAAAACAGGCAGCCAGCAAAAAGGTTGGGATCGTTTTCATTATTAATATTGATAAATTAAGTTTCTAAAATCAACCTTGCGCCCAAATGGAACCAGCGTGAAACCATATTCTATGGCATTCCCGCTACCGGTACGTATCAGATAAGGTTCGTGTGGCAGGGCACCCCAGCTATTGTCTCCGCCAATACCCATCATCCGGTAGTCCACAAATACATCTACCACCTTTTCCGGTTTCGGATCGGTGAGGTGGCGATGGTCTGTTTCGGCTGTGCGCGGTGCTGCGTTGTGCAGGTCATCTCCACTGTCAAGAGTTTCGAGCGGATGGTTCGAAGCGTTCAATTCGAACGTACGGTCGGCAACGAGTAACAGACCGGCACCGGATTTGTTGGTGAAAGCACACCAATAGATGTCTGTACGGTGATTGTTTTCCTGCGGACGGATGTAAGGTTCATACATGTCTTTGATCGGTAGCGAATATTCTCCGAAGAACTGAGAAGTGCGACGGTCGCGATAGTTTTCTTCCGGACCACGTCCGTAGTAAGTCAATGTTGTGAATGTTTCCGGCATTTGCATACGTAAACCGATACGCGGTATCATCGGAGTCTTTTCATTCGCTGCCACAAACCGGTTGTTTACTTTGATCACTCCGTCGGCATATATCTTGTAGGTGATGTCCCAACTTGCATCCGCTTTCGGGAATTTGTAAGAACAGGTTACTTCACCGTTTCGGGCATTAAAGACAGCAGCCGTCACTTCTCCATAGCTGACTTCTTTCCACACTCCTAATTTATGTGGTAATCCGGCACCATAATCATTGTCGATCGGTGCACGCCAGAAGTTAGGATGCAATCCTTGTCCGCTGAGTATATACTCCATTCCGTTATATTTGTAAGAAACCAGCATGCCGCTCTTCTTGTCGAATACCGCTTTGAAGTTTTTGCCGGAATAAATGGCTTGCGTCTCTGTTTCCTTCACGGGGGCAGCTGCTTGCAAAGCAGCATTGTCCTTATGGAAAGTGTAGATGTAGTTCTGTTCGCGGGCTATCACAGTGCCTGCCGGAAGGAAGGGTTCGGGCGTACGCACAGTAGCGTAGAACTCAATGCGTACATCTCCGGTATTCGTCTGTTCTTGCGGAATACCTTTCAGTTGTACCGTGACGGTTTCGCCCGGAGCACCGCTTGCACGGAACTTGTCGGTATAGATTTCTTTTCCATGATCGCGGATGATGTAGTGGTAATCGTATTTATCCAGATTGGTAAAACTAAAATCATTGCGCACATCTACCGTTCCGGCTTCTTTCTTGAAATTGACGAACTTGATATTCTGATATACCTTGCCCATTTCCGTGGTTTGCGGTTTTACCGAACGGTCGGGATAGACAACGCCGTTGATGCAGAAATCACCGTCGGATGGAGTACCGGTTGCACCGTAATCGCCGCCATACGTCCAATACTTGCGGCCATCTGCCGTTTTCTCGGCAAATCCCTGATCCACCCAATCCCAGATGCAACCACCTTGCAGAAGAGGGTATTTCTCGATAATATCCCAGTATTCCTGGAAATTGCCTAAACTGTTACCCATTGCGTGTGCATATTCGCACAGAATAAGCGGACGGGTATGTTTGGGATTCTTTGCGTACTTTTCGATATCGGCAGGGCGGGAGTACATCGGGCAACAAATATCCGTATTCCATTCCAAGTGGGCTTGTTCGTACTGTACGGGGCGGCTGTCCAGCTCTTTCAGCAAGCTGTAAGTCTTGTAGAAGTTCACTCCGTTTCCGGCCTCATTCCCTAATGACCATACGATGACGGAGGGATGGTTCTTATCGCGCTCGTACATGTTGACAGTGCGCGCCACGTGTGCATCCATGAATAACGGATTGTTGGCAAGTGTACCGCCTACTTCACGGTTATATCCCATTCCGTGAGATTCGATATTGGCTTCATCGATCACATACATACCGTATTCATCACATAGCTCATAGAAGCGTTCCTGTTGAGGGTAATGGCAAGTACGCACAGTATTTACATTGTATTTTTTCCAAAGTTCGAAATCTTTCAGCATCAGTTCTTCCGTAACATAATGTCCGGTGTACTCATTGTGCTCATGTACGTTGACACCTTTTACCAGAATAGGCTTGCCGTTGACGCATAGCTGATGATTCTTCATTTCTACAGTACGGAATCCTACTTTTACACTGGTGGCTTCGAGTACTTCTCCGTTTTCCGGTTCTCTTAAACTGATAATGAGAGTATACAGATAAGGAGTTTCGGCAGTCCATTGTTTCGGGTTCCTGATGATATTGTCATCAAAAATAAATTCATTTGTACTTTGAGAAGGAGCGGAAACCGGCATTGCTTCCACTGCATAATCCGAAGTCGCTACCTGCTTTCCGTCTTTGTCGAGAAGCTTATAAGAAAGGACGTAAGAAGTCGATACCGGCTTGCCGCTATCGGCCACCTTCACCTTGAGTTTCAGTATGCCGTCTTTATAATCGGCATCCAGTGGGCTCTCTACTTTGAAATCTGCAATCCGGAGCTTGGGTTGTGCATAAAGATAAACCTCCCTTTCGAATCCGCTCAAACGCCAGAAGTCCTGGCATTCCAGATAATTGGCATCCGAGAAACGATGAACTTGCACGGCAATCACGTTTTTACCCGGTTTCACAAATTGGGTGATATTGAAGCGGGCAGGAGTCTTGGCATCTTTACTCATTCCTGCGAACTGTCCGTTCAGATAAAAAAATGCAGCTCCTTTAGTTCCGTCGGCACTGAGAAAAATCTCTTTTCCATTCCAATCGGCAGGAAGCGTAAAATCACGCCGGTAGGTTCCTGTCGGATTCCATTCCTCGGGTACATACGGAGGATTGGGCCGATCCCAATACGGGGCATATCCCGGTGAGCAGAATTCATAAGACGTGTTCACATAGATAGGAATTCCGAAGCCTTGCCGCTCCCAGTTTCCGGGTACCTGGATGTCTGCCCAGTCACTTACATTCTTTTCCGGAAGCATGAAGTCCGTCGGGCGGGTTGAGAAACTGTCTACATAGTTGAATTTCCATTTGCCGTTTAACGAGAGGCGGAAAGTTCCGTCTTTCCGGTTGTTTACGGCAGCATCTTTCTCGTTCGTATACGATGTAAAGCTACTGCAGGGGGCTTCTTTGCGTATACTTGTCAGTTGGGGATCGGTTATCTGTTTATAACGCTCCCCCTGAGCGATAGAAGTCAGAGGGAGTATTACAAGACATGCAACCGTTAATAGGTTTTTCATGAAGACGGGTTTTATTAAGTTAGAACAATGGTTGATATGTCAATATCGATACGTAAATGCATCCACATTCCAACGTGTCAATACACCAATACATGATTGCCATCCGGCAGGATAACGCAGCCAATCGGCACATTGGCATATTGGCACATTGCCGCATTATTTATCATTTTACTTTCATCGAAGCCTTGATAAAGTAAAGAATCAGCAAAGCATAGGCACCGAGGGCCAATACCTGCGACCAAGTGTTGTTTAGCCAGGTATCGTTTACGAGATTGACTCCTCCGAAACGCATGGCTGCACTGATCACACCCATCAAAGCGCCGCCGGCAATGAAACCGGAAGCAAGCAAAGTACCCTTTTCTCCGCGTTCGGTATTTAATGAAGCATCTTTGCTGCGGCTTGTCACATACCAATTGACAGCTCCACCCACTACCAAAGGAACATTCAATTCAAGCGGAATGAACATACCCAATGCAAAGGCGAGCGCAGGAACTTTGAAACAAGTAAGTATAATGGCCAGTATAGCGCCGATACCATAAAGCAGCCACGGCGCACCTACACCGCTCATCAACGGTTCGATAACGGCTGCCATTGCATTTGCCTGCGGTGCAGCCAGTGCTCCACTGGTGAAGCCATATGTTTTGTTGAGGATAATCATTACTCCGCCTACGGTAGCGGCAGAAACGATTGTTCCGAGGAATTTCCACGTTTCCTGTTTGGCAGGAGTACTACCTAACCAGTAACCAATTTTCAAGTCGGTGATAAAACCGCCGGCCATGGATAATGCCGTACAGACCACGCCACCCATAACCAAAGCCGCTACCATGCCCGAAGGGCCTTTCAGCCCGACAGCTACCATCACGACAGAAGCTAAAATCAACGTCATCAGCGTCATGCCCGATACCGGATTGGTACCGACAATAGCGATGGCATTGGCAGCCACTGTAGTAAAGAGGAACGAAATGCCCGCCACCAGAACGATAGCTACCAATGTATGTATCAGGTTGCCCTGCATTACATCAAAATAGAAGAATAAGAATATCAGAACCAGCGTGATGATGGAACCGATAGCGATAATTTTCATGGATAAGTCACGCTGCGTGCGGAGCATATTTTTCTCTACGTTTCCTTTGCCGCCCATCTCTTTGGCAGCCAATCCTACGGCACTCTTGATGATGCTCCATGACTTGATAATCCCGATCACACCGGCCATCGCGATACCACCGATGCCGATACTTTTCGCATAATATTTGAAGATCTCTTCAGGACTCATCATCCCCACAGTACTCGTGATTTCGGGATTCCATGCATTCAGCACGCTGTCTCCCCAGAACATAGACATCCCCGGAACGATAATCCACCATACCGCCAACGAACCGGCACAAATGATGGAAGCATATTTCAATCCGACAATATACCCCAAACCCAGTACGGCAGCCCCTGTATTTACTTTAAATACCAATTTGGCTTTTTCTGCCAGCATCTCGCCGGCACTGCACACACGGGTGGTAAAGTTCTCGTTCCACCAACCGAAAGTGGCAACGACAAAGTCATACAAACCACCGATAATGCCGGCCATAAGCAACGGCTTTGCCTGACTGCCGCCTTTCTCTCCGGATATAAGCACCTGTGTTGTTGCCGTAGCCTCCGGAAAGGGATATTTACCGTGCATATCGCTTACGAAATATTTACGGAAAGGTATAAGAAACAGAATACCCAAGACACCTCCTAAAAGAGAACTGATGAATACTTGCATAAAGGTAACGGTCATCTCCGGATATTTCGCCTGCAGGATGTACAGGGCAGGAAGGGTAAAGATAGCTCCGGCCACGATTACTCCCGAACAGGCCCCGATGGACTGGATGATCACATTTTCTCCCAATGCATTCTTGCGTTTGGCCGCTCCCGAAACACCTACCGCTATAATGGCAATAGGAATGGCGGCTTCGAATACCTGGCCGACTTTCAATCCCAAATAGGCGGCCGCCGCCGAAAAGAGGATGGCCATGGCGATACCCCAGGTTACCGACCATACGTTTACTTCCGGATAATTCTTTCCGGGACTCATCAGTGGATTGTACACTTCGCCCGGCTTCAATTCCCTGAACGCGTTTTCGGGCAAGCCGGTGAATTTGTCTTCTTCTTGTTTCATACCTTACATATAAAATTTTAATGTGTTATTGTGTTCTTTGTAAATAAGCATCAAAGAAAGCAAAAAAAAAGGAGAATCGAAAGATTCTCCTTAACTCTTGTTATCTATTTCTTATTATTTGGCATCTTTGGCTGTCATATTGCCTTCGATATACAAACGCATCATTTCCGTTTTGGCATTCGTGCGAAGGGTTATTGATTTTTTGAAGTGTCCCGGATATTTACCTGTCCCGTTGTAAGTTACCTTAATAGTACCTGTCTTTCCGGGAAGAATCGGTTCTTTTGTATAATCGGGCACCGTACATCCGCAGGATGCTACTGCCTGATGAATCACCAAAGGAGCGTCACCGATATTAGTGAAAGTAAATACACAAGTTACCACCGGACTGTTTTCAGAGAATGTCCCGAAGTCATGGGTCGTTTTGTCAAACTTGATTTGGGCCGACTGCGCAGACGCATAGCTTATCCCCATCACTAACATTACTGCGAAAAATAATATCTTTTTCATACTTATTTCCTTTTTATTGTTTACGAAAGACAAAGGTAAAGCTTTTTTTTAGAAATAATACTGTATCTTTGCGAAATAGTATTAAAAAAGAGACAAACAATAACAATGAACGTAAGGGATATCATTTTAACGGCTTTCGCATTATTGGTATGCGTTTCCTGTAAAAAGGAAAAAGAAATGACACTTTCCGGACTGAACATACGCGATTTTCAGACAGAAGTGGACGGGCAATTGACAGACTTGTATGTACTTAGAAATGAGAACGGGATGGAAGCCTGTATTACGAACTACGGTGGGCGTGTGGTCTCACTGATGGTTCCGGACAGAAATGGGAAAATGGAGGATATCGTGTGTGGTTATCCTACGATTGCCGATTATCTGGCAACAAAACAGAATTTCGGGGCGACTATCGGGAGGTATATCGGCAGGATAGTGAATTCAACGTTTACGCTGGATTCGGTTACTTATCATCTGGTGCCGAATACGGATATACATTGTGCCCACGGTGGGGATCCGGGGTTTGCTTCCAAAATATGGCAGGCGGAACAATTGGATGAAAATGCATTGAAATTGTCCCTTTTCTCTCCCGATGGAGAAAACGGCTTCCCCGGAAACCTGAGAGTACACGTTATTTTTGTATTGACAAAAGACAATGAACTGGATATTCATTATGAAGCTGAAACGGATAAGCCGACTGTCATCAATTTGTCTCATCATTCCTTCTTTAATATTTCCGGTGACTTCAATACGACAGTAGAGGACCAGTCGCTTTATATCAATGCGGATATGTATACACCCTATGATTCGCTGAAATGTGTGACCGGAGAGATCTTACCGGTAGCCGGAACCCCGTTTGATTTTACCACACCGCATGTGATTGGCGAACGGATCGATGAAGATGTCATGCAACTCAATATCGTGAAAGGTTATGACCACAATTGGGTGCTGAATACGGATGGGGATGACACGAAATTGGCAGCCCGCCTGATTGATTTTAAAAGTGGGCGTACAATGGAAATATATACAAACGAGCCTGGATTACAAATATATACAGCTAATGGATTGCGCGGCGCAATGGTGGGGAAAAAAGGCATTGCCTATCAAAAAAGAAGTGCTATATGCATGGAAACGCAGCATTTTGCGGATAGCCCTAACAAGCCGCAGTTCCCGTCGACCGTACTTCGGCCGGGCGAAAATTATAAGAGCCGTTGTACCTATCGTTTCGGCATCGAAAAATAACAAGCGTCCTTGCCGGGGGTAAGCACCGGAAGGAGATAATATAAGCAGGGTGCTTAAGAGCGTTGTTACCGGTGCTTACGGACACTGATCCCGGTGCTTGTGAAAACCGGTTCCATATAATTAATGTAAGAGAAATCGATCCCGATATACCGGAAGACTTAAAAAAAATGCCGGTTGCATTTCATTCGGATGCAACCGGCATTTTCCATTATTGCCCATTTTTCTATTTTTTCAATTCAAAGCCTAACATCATTCCATCGTAACTATCAGCCAATGAGCTGATGGCATTCAGAGTCGTATTACTACTTTTACTGGATATGAAAGATATCAATTTCAGTAATTTATCCGAATTGAACAATAACTCCATGCTGCTACTCGTACAGTTTACTTTAGCGTTCAGGTTCAACAATCTGAAATACTTCAGGTGTACCGTCTTGTCGGAAGTATCATAGGAATACGTTCCGTTCATCGTGCGTTTTCCTACGGTGCTTGTAAAAGTGCTGTCCGCATTGAAAGTAAAACTTACCTGTCCGTCTTTAATGCCGACTTTGGCAAGTTGCTCGTTCAATTTGTTCTCGGCAAGAGAAGCGGCAGCCGCACCACCGGCTTTTTGCAGGAGATTGTCCGATTCAAACTCTATGGCCGAACCCGAGTAAGTCCATGTACCGGTCATATCTATCGCGTTGTTACCGGTTACGGCATTCACTACTTTCTCGATGTTTTCTTTTTTAAATAAATCGGCCCATGATTGCGCCTGGATGTTTGTTGTTACAAACAATAAAGCCGACACGATTGCTAATGATAAAACATACTTCTTCATTGTTTCTTATTAATTTATTTTGAATTAATATCCTTATTAATGCTTTCGATATAATCTAATATTTCCTCACGCCCCGTCCGGTCTTCCGACGACGAAACAAAATAGGGGGGGAGTTCTTCCCACTGCTTGTGCAGTTCCCGCAGATAGGCATTGATGTTCATTTTCAATCGTCCGCCTTTCAGTTTGTCGGCCTTTGTGAATATGATAGAGAAAGGTATTCCGTTTTCACCCAGCCATTCCATAAACTCCAAGTCGATCTTTTGCGGTTCCAGCCGGGAGTCTATCAAAAGGAAAAGATTAGTCATCTGTTCCCGTTCCAGAATATAATCTTCGATGATGGTACGTATCTGATCCTGACCTTTCATGCCGCGACGGGCATAGCCGTAACCCGGAAGGTCGACGATGTACCAGCCGTTGTTGATAAGAAAATGATTGATAAGCATCGTTTTCCCGGGAGTAGCCGATGTCATGGCAAGCCCCTTACGGCCGGTCAACATATTGATAAGGCTGGATTTGCCCACATTCGAACGGCCGATAAAAGCATATTCGGGAAGGCGTCCGGCCGGACATTTCTTCACATCCGTGTTACTGATGATAAATTCAGCATTTGATATTTCCATGTTCTTTGTTTTTTAATTCTTTTGAAGATAAAGCGTACATCCCTGCAAAAGTAAGCATTCCGTTTAGCATAAGCAACTCATAGCCGAACTTATATCCATAACTCTGCATTACGAAGCGGTCGAGCGCATAACATAGTATCGGAGAAGCCACCGCAATAAGAGGCACCCAGCGATCCCGCGTCCTACGCCGGGTGAACAGCCCGAAAGCAAACATACCCAACAACGGGCCGTAAGTGTAGGAAGCAATTATATAGATAGCATCGATCACACTTTTACTGTTCAGTGCTTCTACCAGACAGATGAAAAAAACGAGTATGACGGATAAGGTGATATGTACTTTCCCGCGACGGCGGAGCGCGACCTCTTCGACATCCCTATCCGTTCTGAGTAAATCCACACATACGCTGGTGGTCATAGCCGTCAGTGCAGAATCGGAATTACTGAATGCCGCCGCAATGATGCCGATGGTAAATAATACAAGTACGGTTTGCCCTAAATAGCCTTGAGTGGCGAACAAGGGAAGGATATCATCGTTCACCTCGGGAAGCGCTAAATTCATTTGTCCGGCCAGTGTCAGCAACAGTATGCCCAAACATAGAAACAGAAGATTTAGCGGGATGAAAGAGAATCCGTAGCAATACATGTTCTTCTGTGCTTCGCGTAGATTCTTGCAAGAGAGATTCTTCTGCATCATATCCTGATCCAGCCCCGTCATCACGATCACGATGAAAATACCGCTTAGAAATTGCTTGAAGAAATTCTGCCGCGACATCCAGTCATCAAAAACGAATACGCGGCTGTGCGGGCTATTACCGATCATCGTCATTATTCCTCCATCTCCCGTATCCAGCTTCTGTATCGTAAAATAAATAATGGAAATCAATGCCGCTATCAGGCAGAATGTCTGCAACGTGTCTGTCCAGACAATGGTTTTGATACCACTCTTGTGTGTATAAACCCATACCAGCGCCACCGAACCGGCAGCAATAGCCCAGAAAGGTATGCCCATATGCCCGAATACATACGTGTGGAGAATAAGGCAAACCAAATAGAGTTTGGCAGCCGTACCGAGCATTCGCGAAAGCAGAAAAAAGAAAGCGCCTGTACGGTAAGTCTGCACACCGATCCGAGTGCCGAGATAACTGTAAATACTTGTCAGATTGAGCCGGTAGTACATCGGAAGCAGCACGTGCGCCACCACCAGATAACCGAAAAAGAATCCGAAGACAGTTTGCATATATGTCATATCCATACTTCGCACCATCCCCGGCACGGAAACAAATGTCACTCCCGATATGCTGGCGCCAATCATTCCGAAGGAAACGATGTACCACGGCGACCGGTTCTCTCCCCGGAAGAATGCAGCATCCGAACTGCTTTTCTTTCCTTTTCCGGTGAGCCGGGCAATCAAAAGCAGTACTGCAAAATAGCAGATAATAGTGACCAGTATCCTCATAACGGGCGCAAAGGTACGATTTATTTTGCAATTTATTTTCTATCTGTAAATCAATGAGTATATTTGCGCAGAATTATAGAACCGAGTTAGAAATATATATGAACCAACAATATCCATCCGTCCTGCTTGAAAAGGCTGTCGGAGAATTCTCCAAACTTCCCGGAATCGGACGAAAAACCGCTATGCGGCTGGTACTGCATCTGTTACGGCAAGATAATGCCACGGTCGAAGCTTTTGGAAATTCCATTATCACCCTGAAACACGAAGTGAAATATTGCCGCGTATGTCATAATATATCCGATACCGACACCTGTCAGATCTGTGCGAATCCCGCCCGTGACGCTTCCACGGTTTGCGTAGTAGAAAACATCCGCGATGTAATGGCAGTAGAAGGCACCCAGCAATTTCGCGGACTGTATCATGTGTTGGGCGGCGTCATTTCTCCGATGGATGGGGTAGGGCCGAGCGACCTGCAGATAGACAGTCTGGTGCAACGGGTAGCGGAAGGTGGAATAAAAGAGGTGATATTGGCTTTGAGTACCACGATGGAAGGAGATACGACCAACTTTTACATTTATCGCAAGCTGGAGAAGATGGGTGTCAAACTCAGTGTCTTGGCCCGTGGTGTCTCCATAGGCGATGAATTGGAGTACACCGACGAGGTGACATTGGGCAGGAGTATTGTTAACCGGACGGTATTTACCGGAACCGTATAATTAAGCTAAGAAAATCATTTAGATGGAAGAACAAATAAAACACATTGCGAAAAGCCAGAGAATCGTTTATGTCATTTTCTGGGCAGTTGCCATATTACTGGTAGTTGGCGGTGAAACAGAACTCTTGCCTGTCGGCCTTTTTGCCGATGATGCGCGAACCTCCTATTATCTTGAGACGATAGGGATTTTGCTTACTGCGATCAATATTCCCTTTTCCATGAAATTATTTTCTCTCGTATTGACACGCAAGATTGACAATCTTACTTTTCCGGTGGCTCTCAGTCGTTATGCAGTGTGGAGTCACATACGTTTGGGACTGCTTGCTATCGTAGTTGTCTATAATCTTCTGTGTTATTATATGACACTAAACAGTACCGGTGCCCTTTGCGCTTTATGCGCTCTGACCGCTTCGTTTTTTTGTCTGCCCAGTGAAAAACGACTCCGTAATGAACTCCATATAAATAAAGAAGAATGAAGCTCACAGTTGTCATTGTTAATTATAACGTAAAGTATTATCTGGAGCAATGTCTTCTATCTCTTTACCGGGCCGTAGAAAACATCCCGACAGAAGTAATAGTGGTAGACAACGCTTCTACCGACGGTTCTCCGGAATACATCGCCGAACGTTTTCCCCAGCTGACCTATATCTACAATAAAAGGAATGTAGGCTTTGCCTGTGCCAATAACCAAGCTATGGAGAAAGCCCGGGGAGAATATGTACTGTTATTAAATCCCGATACGCTGCTTCCGGAAACAAATATCACTGAAGTGCTTGAGTTTATGGATACCCACCCCGACGCAGGTGCCTGTGGCGTGAAAATGCTTGCACCGGATGGACATTTCTTGCCGGAATCAAAAAGGGGATATCCGTCTCCGGCAACTTCTTTTTGGAAACTTACGGGCATGCATCGCATATTTCCTGATAACCCTCGTTTTGACGGGTATTATCTTTCCCGTCTGGACGAGAACGCCGTTCATTCGGTCCCCGTATTGGCCGGAGCCTATATGATGCTTCGCAGAAAAGCTCTAAACAGTTCCGGTTTACTCGATGAAGATTTCTTCATGTACGGTGAAGACATTGATTTATCCTGTCGCATAACCGAAGCTGGATACAAAAACTATTATCTGCCGTATCCTATTTTACATTACAAGGGAGAGAGTACATCGAAAGAGTCTTATCGGTATGTACGCGTATTCTACGGAGCGATGGATATATTCTTCTGCAAACATGGTACACATTATCCATTATTATACCGTTGGATGGTACGGGCAGGTATTAAACTGCAAACTTGGCTGAAGCTAAGCATCGTTTTCATAAAAAAGCATGTACCGGCTTTATACGTCGATAGAGGAAAATGTGAACCCCGCTTTCTTATATTTTCCAGTGAAAAAAATATGTACAGCATCCGCGCTATTTGTCAATCGAATCAATTAAACGAATCCCATCATTATGTGATTTCAAATGAAAGATCGACTGTTGCAGGCCATAATCTTTTGCAGAAAGAGAATTTTGACGGTTTCACACATGTGGTGTATGATAGCAGCGTCTTTTCTTATTCTGCAATACTCTCTTTACTATCCCAAAGTCAGGAGGAAAAGCTTTTGTTAGGTATTTATAATCCGAAAAGCCGCGTATTGGTAACTCCTGAAAGAAACTATGTATAAGTAGACAACATGAAACAATCTTATTTAATAAACGACCGTATTTACCTTCGCGCAGTCGAACCGGAAGATATTGACGTAATGTATGAAATGGAAAACGATCCGTCCATGTGGGATATCAGTAGTTTCACCGTACCGTATTCCCGTTATGTGCTGCGCCAGTACATTGAGGGCTCTCAAAGCGATATGTTCGCCGATAAGCAGTTGCGCCTTATGATTATCCGCCGGGAGGACAACCGGACGATCGGCACGATCGATATAACCGATTTTGTTCCTTTACATTCGCGTGGCGCTGTAGGAATAGCCTTACATGCAGATTGTCGTGGTGCCGGATACGCTTCCGATGCACTAAACCTGTTATGCGATTATGCTTTTGATTTTTTACAAATCCATCAGCTTTATGCCCATGTAGCCACGGAGAATGAAGCCAGTATGAAATTATTTGCATCCTGTGGTTTTGCGCAATGCGGACTGCTGAAAGATTGGCTTTCGACATCGGAAGGATATAAAGATGCCGCTCTGATGCAACGCATAAAAATAACGCTGAATGAAAGCGGCAAATAACTGCTGTTATCCAAATAAGTGTTGAATTAATTTAGTGAAGGTACTTGTGGAAAACGTGACCAGGTTTCATATTTACTGCCTAACTTGCCCAATGCGTTTTTCCACATATCTTTTACTTCTCCATCAAGCAAATAAGAAGGATCTTCCTTAGCTATAATCCAAGTGTTTTCTTTGATCTCCTGTATCAACTGTTCACATTCCCAACCGGAATATCCCAAAAAGAATCTTACTTTCCCGTTGATCTCATTACCTTGTAAAATGTGCTTTTTCAGTGCATCAAAATCTCCATTCAGATATAATCCGTTACTTACCGGAAGCGCTCCGGGAAGTTGGGATAAAGTGTGCAGATAGAACAGGGTATCGGTTCCTATCGGCCCGCCTTTATATAAAGGGATGTCTTCCAGATACTTAAATTCTTTAACGACATCATTAACTAACAACGGGAGTTGTTTGTTCATTATCAGACCCATGCTGCCTTCGCTGGTATGATCGACAAGCAGTACTACCGAACGACCGAATGTAGCATCACAGAGAAAGGGTTCCGAGATCAGAATCTTTCCCCGTGACGGCAATACATTATTCGATTGTATCTTGAATATGTCGGCATTGATATTGTTCATGCGATAAATATAAATATTTTTTTCACAGGAACAAACTATCTTCTCTTTTTTTTTACTTTTCCGTGTACTTTTTATGATATGGGATGGTTTTCCTTAAAAATTTTCATTCTTTCATCCAATTGTACATATTGATGATCTTTTATGAAAGAAGTGCATGCCCGTAATCCTTGCTGATGGCTTCCCGTAGTGACAAGCGAAATCGCGCTTACCCCATAATACATCAATTCTTTTGCCAACTCGCCACTTGTCATGCCCGGATAGCCAATCGTAAAATAGAAACCGTCGGCAATAGGTTCACCTAAATCTTTATCATAGACAAGATGAAAACCATGACGCAGGAAAATCTCTTTCAGCTTTCGCGCCCGTTCTCCGTATATCTTTACTTCATCAAGGAAATTATATTTTCCTTCATTAGCCGCTTTCAGCATTGCAGCCATAGCAAACTGTGCCGAATGGCTGGTACCGGAAGACAAGGCATAAAGAACACGATGAATAAATACCGTACCGAATGTACCGCCACCGTAACGCTTCGTCAATCCGGGATAACTGCGGTGATATAATTTATCAGAAATACAACTGACGCCAATACGCTGTCCTGCATAACTGAATGCCTTGGAACCGGAAATCAACAATATATAATTATCGGTATAGTGAGCTACAGACGGCTGATAAGGTGCTTGGAACGGAGTGCTGAGATCTTTACGGAAATCCATTGCGAAATATGCCAGATCTTCTAAAACAATGACGTCATACCGGGTTGCCAGCTCGCCTATAATTCTGAGTTCTTTATCGCTTAGGCAAATCCAGCTTGGATTGTTAGGGTTAGAATAAATGATGGCAGATATATTTCCTTTTTCCAAGTAACTTTCCAGTTTCTCTTTTAGCTTGTCTCCACGGAAATCATATACATCGAATGTTTCATATTTTTGTCCCATCACCACAAGCTGCTGTTTTTGTACCGGAAATCCCGGATCGATGAAGAGTATCGTATCTTTTTCTTCATTACACTGGCTGCAAGTAAGGAATGAAGCAAAAGTGCCCTGCATGGAACCCGTCACGGGGACACATCCTTCCGGCTTCAGGTCTACATTAATAAATGCTTTGATAAAGCGTGAAGCTTCCTGTTTTAGTTCCGGAAGTCCATTGATATCCGGATACAAACTTGCTATTCCTTTTTGTAGCGCTTCTACTTCTGCCTTTACACCGACAGTCGAGGGGGGGAGACCGGGTACTCCCATTTCCATTTTAATAAATTCGACTCCGGATTCTGCTTCCGCTTTAACGGCAATAGCCTTAACTTCGCGAATGGTAGCTTTAGAGAAATCCGCAATTTGAAATTCTTCAATCGTTTCATCGATCAAATGTCGTTCGATAGGTGTATTTTTCATGCCTTTCCTTTTATATATAATATGTTTCTGTGGTACAAAGATAAAGAATTAATTTATCTGTAGAATCTTTTTCTTTCGAGAGTTATCCCGAACAAAATTATTCTCTTTTTTTCTTTCAAACTATTGCAAATATAAAAAAAATATCTACCTTTGCATCCGCAATCGAGAGAGATGACTAATTAAAATAGATATTGGTTCGGTAGTTCAGTTGGTTAGAATACATGCCTGTCACGCATGGGGTCGCGGGTTCGAGTCCCGTCCGGACCGCTTTCGAAGAAAGCGAAATAAAGAAAAAGCTCTGTAATTCATGAATTACAGAGCTTTTTCTTTATTGCTACAATGAATAAATATTTCTGTTTGTATTTATGCCAATTGTCATATCTTATGAATATTCAATTCGTTTCTCGTAGAGTTTCGCCCCATTTGTCGTAGAGTTCTGAGTCGTTCCTCGTAGAGCAACGGCTCGATTCTCTACGGCAAAATAACTGCTTACACAATATTTTGATAATCAATAATTTACAAACAGGCTTAACTGTTGATAATTTTCCCCATTCAAACGGTCTCTTTTTTCCCTTTTCCGCATTTATGGTGACATTTTTAGAAATTAATATTCACACCACCCATAAAAGTCGCTTTCGGCATAGGGAATCCGTCATTTATCTGGTATCGCTGTGCCAGCAGGTTTTCTCCCTTAGCGAACAGACTGGCAAATTTACAAAGTTTGTAACTGCAGGTCAGATTCCACAATACAAAATTCTCCTGTTTCTCACTTCCGGTATCGACTGAGGTATAGAGTCCTTTTATGTACTGTAAATCAGTAGAAATTCCCCATCTGCCTTTTGAGAAACTGATGCCGGCATAAAGTTTATGCTCAGGAGCGGCAAGTACCGGATGCTCCATATGCAGCCAGCTATAATTGGCAGAAACGCTCCACAAAGAGTTTATCCGGTAAGCAATATTCGCTTCTATCCCCCAATTCTCTATTTCGCCAGAGTTGATGTTACGGGGTGGACGGGTGGAGCGGTCGGTAATAATCACATTATCCCCATTAATATAATAGAAGTTTGCACCGTAAACCAATGCACCGTTCCATAAATGCTGTGAATATGATAATTCGTAGTTTACCAACTTTTCCGACTTTAAGTCCGGATTTTGGGGAGGAAATATAAACATTTCGCGTATAGTAGGATTACGATAACCTTTACCGACCATTGCTTTCAATACTGCATTTTCGGGCAGATGAAAAGACAAACCGCCTTGTGGTACCCATTCTGTACCTACTTGTGTATGATGATCCACACGTATACCGGCATCCAGGGTCAACCAATTACCAATAGCTTGGCGAAAGTCAATATAGCCGGCCAGTTCATTCATATTTTTATTGGCAATGTCTTCATTGTGGCCATCGCTCAAATAATGACTCCATGCATGACCGCCAAAATGAAGATAGTCAAAACCGAGAGTCAATCGGTTTCCTGTGAAGAGGGTAGCACTTTGATACCATGACAGCCCCATCATCCGGTCCTTAGAATTAAAACGGTCATCGATCGGCTCTTCTCCCGTACCATATCCATCGTTTATTTTATGCCGTCCCCAGTTGTAGAAGAAACTCAATGCTCCGGATGTATTTTCATATTTGTTTTGTAAAGCAAACGAAGTCATTCCTCGTGTAATGCGGGAATCATTATCAAACATCGGTTCGTTTGTTTTCCCCGGATTGGAGGCATTGAAATGGGTGATGTTTACATCGCCATATATATTCCAGAAATCATTGAATTCATAACCTAATTTGGCATAACCGCCATATTGCTCGAATTCCATATTATCCCGATGCCCGTCTGTCCGGTTATACGATCCTGTGACCACGCTGCTGAAACGCCCTTTTTTCACAAAATTCGAAAATTCACTCTGAAGCGTGTTGTAAGAGCCGTAACCTATCCGGGCACCGGTTTTCACTCCGTCCTGTTGTATCTTTCGGGTAACAATGTTGACAACACCACCCATCGCATTTGAACCATAAAGGACAGAAGCCGGGCCACGTAATACTTCCACCCGTTCGGCCAGCATCGACTGGTAAGCATCAGCGATCGGATGCCCCATTAATCCCATGTATTGCGGATGTCCGTCGATAAGAATCAGCATACCTGCCGCTCCTCCGATTCCACGCAAGTTCATGCTTCCGGCCGCACCGTCTGATACACCGTATCCCATTACACCTCTGCCGGTAATGAATAATCCCGGTACTTGTTGAACCAATGTCGGCAATAAAGAGGGTTGATAGCTGTCTTCTATCTGTTTACGGCCAACAACAGAAACTGTCATCGGTAAATGACGAATATCCGTCTCGCTGCGTGTTCCCGTCACAACCACCTCGTCTATTCTATAATTTTTAGTTGTATGGATGGTGTCATTTTGTGAATAAACAGACAGGGACGAACCTAAAAACATGCAGGCCAATAAGGTGACTGATTCCTTTTTCTTTCTTTTCATTGTAAATAGTTCTGGTGTTTCTGGTAATATTAAGAATCTGTCTAAATTTTCCTTTCTGAGGTTTTCATCAGCTTATTTTGAGCTTGTTTTCGGTCTATTTTCCCATTTTCATTCGTCAGGCTTACCGTTATCCTCCCCATAAAAATGAAGAAATATCCTCAAAATAACTCTCAAAATAATACTGAGCACGATTTAAACAGGCTCTAAAAGAATAAAATTCCGGAAGATTACTATTCGGTTTTTCAATCCGAACCTTCCACTTCGCAAAAATAGAGACTTTTTTTCTTTCCACTTGTAGACAAATTACTATTATTACTACCCAAATTACTGATTTTGACCGCATGAATAAAAACAGGGTAGTTCTTTATTCATACTTCTCCTGCTTTTATCATTTTGCCATACCACAAAATTGCAAGAGGGAAGGAGACGTCTTTTGTATACAAATTACGGATATGATAACCCGGATTACCGATTCACTTCATCACCCTGCACAAAGTATATTTTTAATTTGTATCTTTGGTACGGTTTTAATAAAAAACACTGCTTATGAATAAGATAATCAAACTGGAAGGTGTCGATCAATACAACAGTCTGTACGGACTTGAAACCCTGCACCCGTTGGTAAGTGTTGTAGACTTGACAAAAGCAACAAAGTCGATCAATCACATTCAAATGAATTATGGCCTTTACGCACTCTTTTTGAAAGAAACAAAAAGTTGTGATATCAAATATGGGCGTCAGTATTATGATTATCAGGAAGGAACGATTGTCTGCTTTGCTCCCGGTCAATCCGCCAGCGTAGAAATGCTCGAAGACGAAATCCAACCACAAGTATTCGGTATTGTTTTCCATCCCGATCTGATTCGTGGCACTTCCTTGGGAAAGAGTATAAAAAAATATACGTATTTTTCTTATGCCGTTAGTGAGGCGTTGCACCTGTCCGAACAGGAAAAAGAGATTGTAATGGACTGTTTGAAAAAGATACAGATAGAATTGGAACATGCCATCGATAAACATAGCAAAGAACTGATCGCAATGAATATCGAGCTATTGCTCAACTACTGCATGCGCTTTTATGAACGCCAGTTCATTACCCGCAACAACGTAAATAAAGATGCTCTCACAAAATTCGAACAGCTATTGGACGATTACTTTGAAAGTCAGCTACCTATGCAAGACGGTTTGCCGTCTGTGAAATATTTTGCAGACAAGATTCATCTTTCTCCCAATTACTTTGGCGATATGATTAAAAAGGATACCGGCAAAACACCGCAAGAACATATCCAGGAAAAAATCATAGAATTGGCTAAGGAACGTATAATCGGAACCGATAATACAGTGAGTGAAATTTCATACGCGTTGGGATTCCAGTATCCGCAGCATCTCAGCCGGTTGTTTAAAAAAAGGGTAGGGTGTACACCGAACGAATACCGGCGACAAAACAGTGAAACCGGTTTATGAAGAAAGACATATTGAACGTAAAGAGTTCGTCATCAACCCCTTTTGGGCATTATTACGTTTATGGAGAAAAATAGATTAACGTAGAAACTGTACGGGGACGTGTCAAAACTCCCCTTTTATCGAAATCACCCTCGCTACAACTGACTGAACTGCACTCCTAAAGTTTTATGTCCAACTTTTGGGGTACAGTTCAGACTGTAGCGAAGGTGTTTTTTAGTTTATGGGAGTTTCGACACACCTTCAAAGAAAAATAATGAGTTATTAAAATCAAAGTATCCATCGATGGCTTTGCCCTTAATAACTCATTTATATCCAATTACCTTATACCTTTATATCCAACTGCCGCATACCTTTATACCCAACTACCGTATACCTTTTCCCATCTCATAGGCTTCTGACATGGCCGGATTGTCTTTTACTTCACCTACATGCCATGCCCCCGCACATAATACTACTCCTTTTATCGTCGGATTTTCCAAACAATCAAGAAATCCCTGGAATGTATCGATCGTACGTTCCATCAGTTTTTTGTCTTCTTCGGCAGCAGTGGCTATAAAATAGAAATCTTTATTGCTCATCTTCGTGTAAAGACTACAACAGCGGTCTATCAGTGTCTTCATCTGTGCACTCATCGTGTAGAAATAAACCGGAGTGGCCATAACAATGGCATCTGCAGCCACCATTTTGTCTATTACTCCAGTAGCATCATCTTTCTGCGGACAAGGCTTGTTATGAACACTGCATGTGCCGCAACCGGTGCAATACTCAATTCTTTTGTCGCGTAAAAAAATCTTTTCCACTTCGTGGCCTGCTTCAATAGCACCACGCATAAACTCATCACACAGTGTATCGGAGTTTCCTTTCCGACGCGGACTGGACGATATTATCAGAATTCTTTTTGCCATAACTCTTTTTATCTATTTACGGTACAAAAATAGCTTGTTATATGCTAATTTGCCGTAGATGAATTACAGAAAAAGCAACCTGAATTACAGAAATTCATATTCCGGTGAGTTCTCCTTCCTTAAGGCCCTTTATTTAGCGTGAAAGTTGGTTAAATAAACGGGTATATAGAGAGGAATATTCCATTTTTTATTCATAGATTTGCGTCTGACTACTATGTCAAACTTAGATGTCTGATTACATTATATTTGAATAAAATGTTTAGAATTGGCTTTGATATTGGCTCTACAACTGCAAAGATGGTTGTACTCGATGAGAACGGTAATATTGTTTTCTCAAAATATGAAAGACATAATGCAAAAGTAAAAGAAACAGTCATTTCCTTCTTAAAGGAATTATTGTCTCAGGTTGGGGACGAAGAAATATCCATAAGAATCACCGGTTCTATCGGTATGGGAGTTTCTGAAAAATGTGCTATCTCTTTTGTACAAGAGGTGGTAGCAGCAGCAAAAGCAATACAGAAGGATCATCCTGCCATGGCTTCCATGATAGATATTGGCGGTGAAGATGCTAAGGTCGTCTTTTTTAAAGACGGTGAGCCCACCGATTTAAGAATGAACGGGAATTGCGCTGGAGGGACGGGAGCTTTCATCGATCAGATGGCAATCATCTTAGGAGTGGATGTCAATGAGCTGAATGCTCTGGCGATGCATGCAGATCAGGTATATCCGATCGCATCGCGTTGCGGGGTTTTCTGCAAAACGGATATTCAGAATCTCATTGCCAAGAACGTGAGCCGTGAGAACATTGCAGCTTCTATATTCCATGCCGTGGCGGTGCAGACGGTAATAACATTGGCTCATGGCTATGACATAAAAGTACCGGTTTTGTTCTGTGGCGGCCCCTTGACTTTTATCCCTGCGTTACGTAAGGCCTTTATCAATTATCTGTCTTTGGATGAGAAGGATGTGATTCTGCCGGATCATGGAACTTTGTTACCGGCCTTAGGCACGGCGCTGTCCAATACGGATCAAGACGAATGCTATAAATTGTCTCATTTACTGGAGAAAATCGATAAGAGCCTGGGCACCTCCTCTCATGCATCCACCGATCTGAAAGCAATTTTCGAGAATGAAACGGAATATACTGCCTGGAAAAACAGAATGGCAGGCAACAAGATAAAAAAGGCAGAAATGAAAGCCGGCGAACAAGACGTGTTTATAGGCATCGACTCCGGATCTACCACTACCAAGATCGTTGTGATAGATACCGATTCACGGCTTCTGTATTCATATTATAATAATAACGGCGGCAATGCGATTAAAACAGTCGAGGAGGGATTGAACGAATTGTATGAAACATGCCGGAAACGCGGTGCAATACTCCATATAAAGGGAAGTTGCTCTACCGGTTATGGTGAAGATTTAATAAAATCCGCCTTCCAACTCCATTCGGGGATTATTGAAACCATTGCACATTATATGGCGGCGCAGTATCTGGATAAGCAAGTCTCTTTTATTCTCGACATCGGCGGACAGGATATGAAAGCTATTTTCGTGAATAAGGGAGTTATCGACCGGATAGAAATCAATGAAGCATGCTCGTCCGGTTGCGGATCATTTATCGAGACCTTTGCCAGGTCATTAGGATATACGGTAAGTGATTTCTCTTTGGCTGCCTGCCGTTCATCCGTGCCCTCCAATTTAGGGACGAGATGTACAGTGTTCATGAACTCGAAGGTAAAACAGGAGTTGCGCGATGGAGCTACCGTCAATGATATAGCTGCCGGATTGGCCTATTCGGTAGTCAAGAACTGTCTTTACAAGGTATTAAAACTAAAGGATATATCTACTTTAGGTAAAAATATCGTAGTACAGGGAGGAACCATGCGCAACGATGCCATTGTCCGCGCCCTGGAAATACTCACCGGTGCAGAAGTGTCGAGATGCGACAAACCGGAATTGATGGGCGCCTTCGGGTGCGCATTGCACGCCATGCAGCATCAGGGTGTTTCAATCCGTCTGGATGAGATTATAGCGAAAGCGCAATACACGTCGCGTTTTCTGCGTTGCAAGGGTTGTGATAATCAATGTCTTGTCACCTGTTATCAGTTTGGCAACGGAAAGAAGTATTACTCCGGAAACAGGTGTGAGAAGGTATTTACCAATGGTGAAAACAATGGCTGCAAAGGTGAAAACGTGTACCATCAGAAAAATGAACTTCTGTTTAACCGCAATACGGAGATCATCCATCCCCGAATGACCATCGGTATTCCCCGATGCCTGAATATGTATGAAGAATATCCATTCTGGCACACCCTTTTTACCGCCTGTGATATCCAAGTCTGTTTATCTGATGTTTCTAACTTTTTAAGTTATGAAAACAGTGCACGCATGGTCATGTCGGATAACATCTGCTTTCCTGCCAAGTTGGTACATAGCCACATCAATAACTTGCTGCAGAAGAAAGTGGACAGGATATTCATGCCTTTTGTCGTGTTCGAGAAGAAAGATAAAGAACAGAACAGCTATAATTGCCCCATCGTATCGGGATATTCCGAAGTAATCAAAAGCGTGGATTCCGGATGTGTGCCGATAGACTCTCCGGTTATCACTTTCAAGGACAGAAAGTTGCTCTTCAAGCAATGCAGAGATTTCCTTATCGGCCTGAACGTAGATATAAATACCATCCGGACGGCTTTCAAGAAAGCAGAATACGAACAAGCCGCTTTTGAGAAGGAAGTCGTTTCCTATAACGAAAAAGTATTGCAAGACATCGGGAAAAATAAAACATTGACCGTGATGCTTGCCGGTCGCCCTTATCACAGCGACCCACTGATACAGCACAAAATATCCGACATGATCGCGGAGATGGGAGTCCATGTCATAACCGATGATCTGGTAAGAGACAAAGAGGTCGGGATCGACGACATCCATTTCGTTGCGCAATGGGCATATACCAATCGTATTTTGAAAGCCGCCAAATGGTGTGCTACCCAAGGCAAAGAGATACAATTCATTGAAATGACTTCGTTCGGTTGCGGGCCGGATGCTTTCCTTGTCGACGAAGTGCGTGAAGTGTTGATGCGGCACAATAAATCACTGACTTTACTGAAGCTGGACGATATAAGCAACATCGGTTCCATGAAATTGCGGGTAAGGTCTATGATCGAAAGCTTGAAGCTGATAGACGAACACCCTGCCGAAACGCCGGATATCAAAGACTTTGTGACTGTCCCGATATACGATCAGACTTATCGCAACCGTAAGATACTGGTACCATTCTTTACACCCTTTATGTCGCCTTTGATTCCTTCCATTCTGAAAGTGGCCGGATATGATGTAGAAAACCTGCCTTTGAGTAACAGTGAATCATGCGAGTGGGGATTGAAATACGCCAATAATGAAGTCTGTTATCCGGCTACATTAATAGTCGGTGATATTATAAAGGCATTCAAGAGTAAGAAATACGATCCGGCAAAGACGGCTGTCGCCATCACTCAAACAGGCGGGCAATGTCGTGCCAGCAATTATATTTCTCTGATAAAGAAAGCATTGATTGATTCCGGATATACAGATGTACCGGTCATCTCCATCTCTTTCGGCGGTGGGATAGAGAACAATCAACCGGGATTTAGTGTTAACTGGCTGAAAATACTTCCGGTGGCTTTCTATTCAATCTTGTATAGCGACTGCATCGCCAAATTCTATTACGGATCGGTAGTCCGTGAAAAAGAAAAAGGCATTTCAGCCAGATTGCGGGATCAATATCTGGAGCTTGCAGCCGAAGCTATCGGCAGAAGGGACACGAAGCAACTGCTTCTGCTGTTGCAGTCTGCTGCCGATGAATTCAATGCCGCATGCATGGACTGCGACGCACCCAAAATAGGAGTGGTAGGAGAAATCTTTTTGAAGTTTAATCCTTTCGCCCAAAAGAACCTGATCGATTGGCTGATAGAAAAAGGCGTAGAAGTGGTTCCTCCGATTTTATCAAACTTCTTCATGCAGAGTTTTGTCAATCGCAAGGTCAATGTAGAGGCACATGTGGAGAACAGGCAGCTATCGGATCTGGTTCTGAATGGGGGATACAGGATAGCAAGAAAGCAGATAAACAAGATCAATGCGATAGCAGCCCGATTCCGTTATTTCGTTCCGTTCGGTGATATATTCGAAGAAGCTGAAGAAACAAAGAAGCTGGTTTCACTGCATGCACAATTTGGAGAAGGCTGGCTTCTTCCTGCCGAAATTGTTGCATTTGCCCGTGAAGGAGTAAATAATGTGGTCAGCCTTCAGCCATTTGGCTGTATTGCAAACCATATTGTTGCAAAAGGAATAGAAAAACGTGTTAGAAATTTTTATCCGGATATTAATTTCTTATCTTTGGACTTTGACAGTGGAGTCAGCGAAGTCAATATAGTGAACCGAATGCTCCTGTTTATGGATAATCTAAAAAAATAATGGATATGGCTACAAATGACAATAACATAGAAAACAAGATAATAGAAACAGCCCAGCAATTATTTGTGAAAAACGGGTTTACAGACACCAACATGAGTGATATTGCAGCAGCCGTAGGTATAAACCGCCCTACATTGCATTATTATTTCCGGACAAAAGATAAAATGTTCCAAGCCGTTTTTGGAAACATCATACTTTCTTTGGCTCCCGAAATTCAAGGGATTATGGTGCAGGACAAACCCATATCCGAACGGATAGGCAGGGTAGTCGATGCCTATTTCAAAATATTTACCGATAATCCTTCCCTCCCGATATTCATAGTAAGGGAAATAGAACGGGATATGCCACATTTGATCAGTACGGCTCGTGCATTGGAACTGGAACGCTATTTTCATGAGATAGGTGTCAAGCTGCAAAAAGAAATGGATTCCGGAAAACTGAAACAGGTTCCCATACATTTTGTATTTTATACCTTCTACGGGCTTCTGGTATTTCCTTTCCTGGCAAAAAAACTAAGCACTTCGGTCTTTCTCAATGGCGATGAAGACTTCCATGAAATGCTTCAAACCTGGAAATCACATATCATCGGACAAATGGAACATCTGCTCTGCCCTTGAGCTTACAATGGCCGTTTATGAGAACATCTCCTTGATTCCCTCTTCCAAAGTATGCGGGAGGTAGTTTATTTCACGTTTGGCTTTTGCTATGTCCAATCCGCTGAAACGGGGCCGGGGAGTGGCCTCTTGCATTTCCTCCGTGGTGACAGGCTGAATAAGAGACCTGTCCAGTCCTAATACATCCGCCACCCGATAAGCGATTTCGGCAATGGAAACGCAATCGCTTCCGCAAATGTGATATATGCCGTTGCGGGGATGGTGCATCAGACGTTCCACTCCTTCGGATATGTCACCGACAAAAGTAGGAGTACGCCACTGGTCGGAAACAACACGAACCGTTTCACCGTTGCGGAGTTTATCGGCCACCAATTGCAGGATGTTACCGTGCTGTCCGGGCAACGCTTTCCCATACACCACTACTACGCGGACGATGGCATAGTTACTGCAATATTCACTCACGCGTTGCTCACCTTCCAGCTTGGTGACACCATAATAATTGACCGGATTAGGGGCGTCCTCTTCGGTATACAGACATTCGCTTCTACCGTCAAAAACAAAATCGGTAGAAAGATGGATGAACCGGCTGCCGTATTGCTCGCAGGCATGCGCCAGATGCTCTACGGCTATGACATTGGTTGCACGGGCCTCACTGTGATGCGTTTCACAAAAATCGGGCACAGACAAGGCGGAGGTATTGATAACCACATCCGGGCAAACTTCCTTAAAAAGAGCCTGCACTTCTGCCGCACGGCGTATATCCGCACGAATAAACCGATAACCGTCTCCCGGTGCTATGTCGTCGCGCAGTGAGCTGGCGGTCATGTTGTATTTTCCACACGATACCAAGTCATCCAGCATCCGGCGTCCTGTAAAGCCATTGGCACCGATAATCAATATATTCATTACTTCTTGTTTTTAAGGATAATAGGGATTTTTTCCCTGTTGCACTTCAATGCGGATGCCAAAGGCACCGTTGGCCGATTTCAGTTCGAAAGCGCCTTTAAACGTGTTTTTCTCCCACGGCAGCGCGCTGCGGTCAGGCACTTTGTATCCGTTTGCATTGTATTCTCCGTATGTATTGATACGCATACCGTTTTTCAACTTGAACGAGCCCATTTGCAGGTTTTGTGACGAACCGAAACCCGACCATCCGAATCCGGAATAAGAAGGTGAAAACACGTCCGACAATCCCTGAGAATAAGTTACATCCGGATGAAGCCGGAACAATCGGTTGTAGTCTTTACCGGCATCGGATATATCGAAATTCATTTTTGGCAATTGAGGGGGCATGACACTCATCAAGCCCATATCAAGCAAAAAGCCACCGAACTCCTTGTAGTTTTCACTGGGAGAGCGCGGTATGCTGTCCGACGGCAGTTCCGATTGTGCGGACACTGCAACCGTTGCCAGCAGCAGGGAAAGAGACAATATCAGCTTTTTCATATCCGTAGGTTTTATAAACGCAAAGATAGAAAATATTTGCCGATAATCCATTCATGGAAGAAATTTCCTTTCCCGGCAAACCCGAAGAAAAATGAAAGCCTGTTTCATTTTTTATACCTATGCAACTTTTATCCAAAGTTAATTGTTAATTTTGCAGCCTTTAAAAGTAACTAATAACAACCCCGTATGAAATCAGACATAGAAATAGCCCGCAGTACGGAGCTTAAGAAAATAAAACAAGTTGCAGAAAGCATCAGCATCCCTCGTGAAGAGGTGGAGAACTACGGCCGCTACATCGCCAAAATCCCCGAACAGCTGATTGATGAGGAGAAAGTGAAACAAAGCAATCTGATACTCGTCACCGCTATCACCGCCACAAAAGCCGGAATCGGCAAGACTACCGTTTCCATCGGCCTTGCCTTGGGGCTCAACAGGATTGGCAAGAAGGCGATTGTGGCCTTGCGCGAGCCCTCTTTAGGCCCTTGCTTCGGGATGAAGGGGGGAGCTGCCGGAGGAGGATATGCACAGGTGCTTCCTATGGATAAGATCAACCTCCATTTTACGGGTGATTTTCATGCGATCACCTCGGCACACAACATGATTTCCGCGTTGCTCGACAATTATCTGTATCAGAATCAGGCAAACGGTTTCGGATTGAAAGAAATTCTTTGGCGCCGGGTTCTCGATGTGAACGACCGTTCGTTGCGTAACATTGTCACCGGACTGGGAGCCAAGACGGACGGCATCACCATGCAGTCGGGATTCGACATCACTCCCGCTTCGGAAATCATGGCTATCCTTTGCCTGGCCAGTGACGTGGAAGACCTCCGCCGACGCATCGAAAACATCCTCCTCGGATTCACTTATGACGGTAAGCCGTTTACGGTAAAAGACCTCGGTGTGGCCGGTGCCATAACCGTGTTGCTGAAAGATGCCATCCATCCCAATCTGGTGCAGACAACGGAAAATACGGCAGCCTTCGTGCATGGCGGCCCGTTTGCGAATATCGCACACGGATGCAATTCCATACTTGCTACAAAAATGGCAATGACCTTCGGAGATTATGTAGTGACGGAAGCCGGTTTCGGTGCTGATCTCGGAGCAGAGAAATTCTATAACATCAAATGCCGTAAAAGCGGCATCCAGCCACGTCTGACTGTGATTGTGGCTACTGCACAAGGATTGAAAATGCACGGAGGAGTCAGTCTCGACCGTATCAAGGAGCCTAATATGGAGGGGCTGAAAGAGGGACTGCGCAACCTCGACAAACACGTGCGCAACCTGCATTCCTTCGGGCAGACGGTAATCGTGGCATTCAACAAGTTTGCCAGTGACACGGATGAAGAAATGGAACTTCTACGGCAACATTGCGAAGAATTGGGAGTAGGATTTGCCATCAACAACGCCTTCAACGAAGGGGGAGAGGGGGCTATAGATCTGGCCAACCTTGTGGTAGAAACCATCGAGAAAAAGCCGTCCGCTCCTTTGTCGTTCACCTATAAGGATGATGACAGCATCGAACAGAAAATAGAGAAAGTGGCTACCAACATTTATGGCGCCAGTGTCATCACTTACAGCACGATAGCCCGTAAGAAAATCAAGTTGGCCGCAGAGATGGGAATCACCCGTTATCCGGTCTGCATAGCAAAAACACAATACTCTTTCTCTGCTGACCCGAAAATCTACGGTGCGGTCAATAATTTCGAGTTCCACATAAAAGACATCGTACTGAACAACGGGGCCGAAATGATCGTGGCCATTGCAGGAGAAATCATGCGTATGCCGGGGCTTCCTAAAGAGCCGCAAGCCAAACATATCGATATTGTCGACGGACAGATAGACGGACTGAGCTAAGCCTCTCCCCAGCCCTCTCCGTGGGAGAGGGAGCTAAGGTTCACAAACGGATAAAAAAATCCCGCGTAACCGGAAAGGATACGCGGGACATTTGCAAGATACCTCCTTGCTATTCGTCTGATTTCTTAGTATGCGAAAATCGGATATTTCTCCATGGTCTTATTGACACGTGCACGCACCTGTGCAATCACTTCTTCATTATCCACATTGGAAAGCACTGTTTCGATCATCTCGGCAATGTCGAGCATCAGATCTTCTTTCGCACCACGGGTTGTGATGGCAGGAGTACCCAGACGGATACCCGAAGTCTGGAATGCCGAACGGCTGTCGAACGGAACCATGTTCTTGTTCACTGTAATATCGGCAGATACCAATGCTTTTTCCGCTACTTTACCTGTCAGGTCCGGGTATTTGGAGCGCAGGTCTACCAGCATGGAGTGATTGTCCGTACCACCGGAAACGATTGTAAAGCCGCGATCAATCAGGGCCTGTGCCAATACGGCGGCATTTTTCTGTACTTGTTTCTGATACTCCTTGTATTCCGGTTGCAGGCATTCGCCGAAAGCCACGGCTTTTGCAGCGATAACGTGTTCCAACGGACCACCCTGGATGCCGGGGAATACGGCAGAATCAAGCAATTGAGACATCATTTTGACCTCTCCTTTCGGAGTTGTCTTTCCCCATGGGTTGGGGAAGTCTTTTCCCATCATGATAACGCCGCCACGAGGACCGCGAAGTGTTTTATGTGTAGTTGAAGTGACGATGTGCGCATATTTTACCGGATTGTCGAGGAGCCCGGCGGCAATCAGCCCGGCCGGATGCGCCATGTCGATCATAAGGATGGCGCCCACTTTATCTGCAATTTCACGCATGCGTTTGTAATCCCATTCGCGAGAGTATGCCGAACCGCCGCCGATAATCATTTTCGGACGTTCGCGCAGGGCAACTTCCTCCATCTGATCGTAGTCTACACGGCCGGTTTCCTGATTAAGATTATACTCGCATGGAGTATAGATGATACCGGAAGTATTTACCAGCGAACCGTGAGAAAGGTGTCCGCCGTGTGCCAGGTTCAATCCCATAAATTTATCTCCCGGATTCAAAACGGCAAGGAACACGGCTGCATTGGCCTGTGCGCCGGAGTGTGGCTGTACATTGGCCCATTCGGCGCCAAAAATCTGCTTCAACCGGTCGATAGCGATCTGTTCGCTCTGGTCTACCACCTCGCAACCGCCGTAGTAACGCTTGCCGGGATAGCCTTCGGCATATTTATTGGTAAGGCAGGAGCCCATTGCCTCCATTACCTGGTCACTCACAAAGTTTTCTGATGCGATCAGCTCGATGCCTTTGAGCTGACGTTGATGCTCTTTTTCGATAATATCGAAAATTAAATCGTCTCTTTTCATTCTGGTTTATAATAAAAATAAGTTTCTTAATGCGAGATTCTTTATTAAGCGCACAAATTTATGGAAAAAGAATGATAATCCGACAAAAATATCCAGATTTATCTATTAAAATATCACCCCGAGCGAGAAACTGAGTACCTGATCGCGCCGCCGGAAGGTGATATTGCTTACTCCTGTACTTCCATCGGAATTGATATTGTCGTAGGTCACCGATTTGGAAATGTTGTGCAACCCTTGTTCATATCGGAAATCAAAAAAGATACGCGAGATGTTGACTCCCACACCGATCACCGCGCTTATGTTAAAAGGATAAAGCCGTTCGTCGATACCCTTCTGGTCAAAGTTCTCAAAAGTGATTTCGTTCTTCTTTCCCCAGATGTAGCGCAGTTTGGGGCCGGCAAAAATGGACATGCCGTACGGCCCGTTCTTCACCACATTATAACCGTATAGCACCGGGAAATCGACGCTGTGTATCATCGAAATAACTGATGCATAGTCGGGTTCTATATCCGGGTGGTGCGACCCTAATTTATCAAACGTTATTTCGCATTTACTGACGTTGTAGGATACTTCGGGCTGTATGAAGTGCTTCTTCATATTGATGCGCATGAAAAGCGCGCCGAAATAGCCGACTCTGTAATTGTTCTGAATTTCGTCGATCGTGACGTCTTGAATCTTAAAATCCGACACCAGAAACATAGAGGCATTGAAGCCGGCTTTCACCCCGATATTGAATTTACTGTTATTGGGACGCTCGATGATATCCTGCATGTTTCTTTGTGCAAAGGCAGGCCACACGCCGGCAATACCGCATATCCATATCGCCACCGCTCTGCAGAGATACAAAGCCGGGCGTCGCTTCAGATGCATGCCGCCTTTACGGTTTTCTTTTTTTCTGATTGGCATATCGGTATTGGTTATTCAGTTAATTAATCCGGTTGATTGCCCGGTTTGGTTATTCAGTTTAAATGATCCGTTTTTTGATTCAATCATCTCTTTTTCTCTACACTCCAGCCGAACTTTCCTATTTTATTGCCCAGTTCGTAATAGCCGCCATGGACATACACCAACGGGTTGGCCTCTGCCAGTTCGAGCTTGCCGGTTTCGGCATTCAGGTGCCGTTCGTCTGCACGCACGTTCACCACATCGGCTATAAACATATCATGCGACCCTAAAGACAGGATTTCTTTCACCCGGCATTCGATACAAAGCGGCGATTCTTCAATAAGCGGCGCACCCACCACGGTCGATTTGCCCGGTGTCAGCCCCATCTCTTCAAACTTATGGTAATCGCGTCCGGAACGTACCCCGCACCAGTCGGTGGGAAAGGCCATATCCGCCGTTGTCAGGTTAATGACAAATTCCATATTCTTCTTTATAATAGAATGAGAGTGGCGTTCCGGGCGTACGGATATATAACACATGGGCGGGTTCGTACAAATCGTTCCCGTCCATGCCACTGTAATAATGTTGTATTCACTCTCATCGTTTCCGCAACTCACCATAACGGCAGGCAACGGATAAATCATTGTTCCCGGTTTCCAGTCGACACGCATACATTAAATGGGATTACAATTCAAGAGATTTACGATTAGACGATTTACGATTTACGATTGGGATTACTCTTTTTGTCATTTGCTCCAACTGACAGAAGCATGATCCATCAATCGTAAATCGTAAATCGTCTAATCGTAAATCTCTTAGGTCTCTTAAATGATCGTAAACTCTTCTCTTTTCTGTTCTTTCTCGCAATAATGGCATTTCACGATGCAATTGTCCTTGTCCACCACATGAAAAAGGGTAGCCATCGGCTCGTTGTTGGTAATGCATTTCGGATTTGCACATTTGATGATCGCCTTCAGTTCATCCGGCATTTGCACCTCTTTCTTTTCCACGACTTCATAGTCGCGGATAATGTTCAGTTTCACATGCGGAGCCACTACCGAGATACGGTTGATCTCTTCGTCACAGAAAAACTTACCGGCAATCTTTATGATCCCCTTTCTTCCCAGTTTCTTGCTTTCAAGATTAAAGCCGATTGTGATATTGTTCGTCATATGTTCCAATCCGAGCAATCGCACTATCGTAAACAGCTTTTCACTGGGGATATGGTCGATAACTGTCCCGTCTCTGAGGGCAGCCACTTGCAGGGCCTGTTTATTCTCGTTCATAACTTATATCTTCTTTTTTTGATTCATGGCAGCAAGCCTCCTTCGTTGCCAGTCACCTTTCACTAATTCTCTTGTCGCTAATCGCTTGTCACTAATTCACTTGTCACTGTTCATTACCTCTTCCAGCGTGATGCCCAGTACATCGCAGAGAATGGCCTCACGGGCATACAGCCCGTTTTGTGCCTGCTGGAAATAATAGGCTTTGGGGCTTTCGTCCACATCATAGGCAATCTCGTTGACACGGGGCAACGGATGCAGGATGCGGAGGTTCGGCCGTGTGTTTTCGAGCATCCGGGCGCGAAGGATATACACATTTTTCACCCGTTCGTATTCCATAAGATCGGTGAAACGTTCGCGTTGCACACGGGTCATATACAAGATATCCGCTTCGGCAATCGTCTCTTCCGTAAAGTCGGTATGCTCCACATATTTTATATCGTGCTCTTTGCAATAAATCTTGTATTCTTCCGGCATTTTCAGTTCATCGGGAGCGATAAAATGGAAAGTCGGATTGAAGTGGCGCATGGCCATCAGCAGTGAATGAACGGTACGTCCGTACTTGAGGTCGCCCACCAGATAAATATTCAGATTCTCGAGCGTTCCCTGCGTTTTGTAGATGGAGTAGAGGTCGAGCATCGTTTGCGAGGGGTGCTGGTTGGCACCGTCACCGGCATTTACGATCGGAATCGCCGTCACCTCGCTGGCATATCGCGCCGCCCCTTCCAGATAGTGTCGCATCACGATGATATCGGCATAATTACTTACCATTTTGATGGTATCTTTCAGCGTTTCCCCTTTAGACGAGCTGGTGGCTTTGGGGTCAGTGAAACCGATAACACGTGCACCGAGCCGGTTGGCAGCTGTTTCAAAACTCAGACGGGTGCGGGTGGAGGGTTCGAAGAACAGGGTTGCCACTACTTTGCCTTCGAGCAGCCGGCGGTTGGGATGTTGTTCAAATTGCTTCGCCATTTCGAGCATATAGAGAATTTTTTCTTTCGAATGTTCGGCAATGGTTACTAAACTTCTGTTTTCCATTCTGTTATCTTTAATATTGATAGGACTTGTTTTCAGACTGTAAAGATAGAGATAAAATGCGGCATCCACAACAAAATAAAACGCAAAGTTATGCTTTTTTTCTGCCGGCGACGGTCTCTTGCCCGTGCCACAAGGAATTGATAATAATCCATACCGGACCGACGTGCTTCTTTTCATAGCTCTTCCTGTTTTTGGCCGTGTTGATTGATGCGGCAAATACAGGACGCTTTTTTATCAATGTTGTTACTGATTCCGGTAACAGATAAAAGCGGCTCGCACGCACTCTTTTTTGAGAGAGAGTTATTTATATTCTTCTCTACTCTTCTTTACGCGCGCTTCGCGTGAGCGCGCTATTGAGCCGAACAGTGTTGTGTATCAGAAAGATAGCCCGAAAGCTCGGCGGCAAATCCTTAGAGACTCCCCCCTCGTTGATCGCGTTTTTTTCTCGCGAATGCTTCGGACTTGCTCGAAAACTGCTATCAAAACGACCGGGATCCGGCCTGATAACCGTAGAGAATTTATCGTTTTCCTCTTCTCGAATTTGCATACTTTAACACCCGGTCTGGCAATCTGCCGTATTCTCATAAACCTATTTTCCGCACCTTCCGGACACGGTGCTCAAAGTAATCATGCACCGTCCTTAAGACCGATATGCACTGTACTTGGAGCTTCAATGCACCACCCTTGAAAGCAGTATGCACCGTCCTTGCGTTTTCCCGTCCGAAAAGTATCCCGCCATCCTGTATATTTCTCCGTGCGGAAGCATCACTTTTTTTTGCGCATTCGCTAAATTATGACTAACTTTGCACATTCAATAACCAGATAATTCGTAATCAGACATAATGATAAAAAAAATAATAAAATTCCTCTGGATTTTTCTTGTAATAATAGTTTTGCTCTGTGTGGGTATTTTCACCTCTATCTCCAACGGCTGGATCGGCTATATGCCTCCCGTGGAAGAACTTGAGAATCCGGATTATAAATTTGCCGCCGAGATATTTTCGGAAGACGGGAAGGTGCTCGGCACATTCTCATTGCAAAAGAACAATCGCGTTTACAGCAGTTATGCCGATCTGTCACCTGCCATCATCCATGCGCTGATCGCTACCGAAGACGTGCGCTTCACCGAGCATTCGGGCATCGATGCCAAAGCACTTTTCCGCGCGCTGGTGAAACGCGGCATCTTGTTGCAGAAAAGCGCCGGTGGCGGCAGCACGCTCTCGCAGCAGCTTGCCAAACAGCTCTTCACGGAAAAAGTGGCGAGCAACACCCTCCAGCGCCTGCTTCAAAAACCGATCGAATGGGTGATTGCCGTAAAGCTGGAACGTTACTACACCAAAGAGGAAATCCTGACCATGTATCTCAACAAGTTCGACTTTCTGAATAATGCGGTCGGCATCAAGACGGCTTCCCAGACCTACTTTGGCTGCGAACCGAAAGACCTGAAAATCGAAGAAGCCGCCATGCTGGTAGGCATGTGCCAGAATCCGTCTCTATACAATCCGGTATCCCGGAACGAAAAGATACGCAAAAATGCCTTGGGACGCCGAAACGTAGTACTCGGCCAAATAGAAAAAGCCGGATTCATCACTGCCGCAGAACGTGATTCATTGCAGGCATTGCCATTAAAACTGACTTACAACCGGGTGGATCACAAAGAGGGCCTTGCCACTTACTTCCGCGAATACCTGCGTGGAGTGATGACCGCCAACAAACCGGACAAGAGCAACTACCGGGGATGGCAGATGCAGAAATTCTATGAAGATTCGCTTGATTGGGAAACCAACCCTCTGTATGGATGGTGTGCCAAAAACCGGAAAAAAGACGGTTCGAACTACAATATCTACACAGACGGACTGAAGATTTATACAACCATCGATTCGCGCATGCAAAAGTATGCGGAGGATGCGGTGGAGGAGCACTTGAAAGAGTTGCAGGCACAATTCTTCAAAGAGAAAAAAGGACGCTCAAAAGCCCCGTATAGCAACAATCTGACACAGGCGCAGGTAGACGAAATCCTGCAAAGGACCTTAAAGCAAACAGACCGTTACCGCTTGATGAAAAAGGCGGGAGCTTCGGAAGCGGAGATCAAAAAGGCATTCGATACGCCCGAAGAGATGTCCGTATTCAGTTGGACCGGCGAAAAGGATACCCTGATGACTCCGATGGATTCCATTAAATATTACAAACATTTCCTACGTGCCGGCTTCATGTCGATGAATCCGTTCAACGGGCATGTGAAAGCCTACGTCGGTGGCCCCAACTATACTTATTTCCAATATGACATGGCCATGGTAGGCCGTCGCCAGGTGGGTTCTACGATCAAGCCGTATCTCTACGCATATGCCATGGAAAACGGTTTCTCACCCTGCGACGAAACCCGTCATGTGGAACAGACCTTACTGGATGAAAACGGTATTCCCTGGACGCCGCGCAACAGTACCAAGAAACGTTACGGCGAGCTCGTCACACTGAAATGGGGATTGGCTAATTCCAGCAACTGGGTATCTGCATATCTGATGAGTAAACTGAATCCGTATGCAATGGTCCGTCTGATCCACAGTTTCGGTGTCCGCAACAAAGAGATTATGCCGACCGTGTCGCTTGCTCTCGGCCCATGCGAAATTTCAGTAGGGGAGATGGTGAGTGCATACACCGCATTTGCCAACAAGGGTATCCGTGTAGCCCCTCTGTTCGTTACCCGCATCGAAGACAGCGAGGGTAATGTGCTTGCTACTTTCTCTCCGCAAATGGAAGAGGTCATCAGTGCATCGAGCGCATACAAAATGCTGGTGATGCTTCGTGCCGTTATCAACGAAGGAACCGGTGGACGTGTACGCAGCCGCTACGGCATCACAGCCGATATGGGCGGTAAGACGGGAACTACCAATTCCAATTCCGACGGTTGGTTTATGGGATTCATTCCCTCTCTGGTGTCCGGCTGCTGGGTAGGAGGTGAGGAACGTGATATCCATTTCGACACCATGACCTACGGACAGGGTGCTTCTTTGGCATTGCCGATTTGGGCCAAATACATGAACAAGGTATTTGCCGACCCTACTTTGGGATACGACCCGGCAGAGGAATTCCAACTGCCCGAGGGTTTTGATCCTTGTGCCGGTTCGGAAGTAGGATATGACGATTCCGGTGATACGGGACTTGACGATCTTTTTAATTGATTCTGCTTTGAGTGCTTGTCTCATATGTATCGGCAGTAATGATCACCGGAAGGAGAACCTTCTTCTGGCACGTCAAAATTTGTATGCTCTGTTTCCTTCCATCTACTTTGCAACAGAAATGGAGACAGAGCCGCTATATTTAAAGAATACCGCGCGCTTCTCCAATCAAGTGGCCTTGTTTGTCACTGCAATGGAAAAAGAAGCCGTCGTGAATGCACTGAAAGAAATTGAAATAAAAGCCGGACGCCGCCCCGAAGATAAGACGGCAGAAAAAATTCCTCTGGATATAGACTTGTTGGTGTATGGCAATGAAATACTGAAGCCGAAAGATCTGAGACGGGAGTATATCCAGAAAGGAGTGGAAGAATTAGGCACTCTCTTGGCAAGAGAGGAAGTAGGAGAGTGGCCAAGAGAGTAGTCAGTAGAGTAGTCAAGTAGTCAAGAGAGTAGTTAAGTAGTCAAGTAGTTAAGTAGTAAGTAGATGAATAGTAATAAGTAGTCAAGCAGATGACCAGTAGTCAAATAATCCGGTAGAAAGTAGACAAATGGTTGAAATAATTCAAGCCGTTAAATAGATATCTCATAGAATGAATCTATCCTACTTAACTACTTGACTACTTAACTACTTGACTACTAAACAACATAAAGATATGAAATTTTTAGGAATCATTCCTGCCCGTTATGCCTCTACGCGGTTTCCGGCAAAGCCATTGGCCATGCTTGGAGGGAAAACCGTGATACAACGTGTGTACGAGCAGGTGGCCGGTGTGCTTGACGACGCATACGTGGCCACAGACGATGAACGTATCGAAGCTGCCGTAAAAGCATTCGGCGGAAAAGTAGTGATGACATCCGTGCACCACAAAAGCGGAACAGACCGTTGCTACGAAGCAATGGTAAAGATAGGACAGGGGTTCGATGTAATAGTCAACATACAAGGAGACGAACCTTTTATCCAGCCGTCGCAACTGCATGCCATAAAAGCCTGTTTTGACGATGCCGCCACACAGATCGCCACATTGGTAAAACCATTCAGTGCGGATGCCCCGTTGGAGGCTCTGGAAAATGCCAACTCCCCGAAAGTAGTGGTCAGCGCCAATTGGAATGCCTTGTATTTCAGCCGTTCCGTCATACCCTACCTGCGTGGCGTGGATAAATCGGAATGGCTTCGCCGCCATACTTTCTACAAGCATATCGGACTTTACGCTTACCGTGCGGAAGTATTGAAAGAGATCACTTCTCTTCCGCAATCCTCTTTGGAACTGGCGGAATCTTTGGAACAACTCCGTTGGCTGGAGAATGGCTATACGATCAAGGTAGGCATCAGCGAAGTGGAAACGATCGGTATCGACACCCCCGAAGACCTCGCACGCGCGGAAGCATTCCTGAAAACCGGAAAATAATCTGACAAACCAATGATAAACAGATCACTGCAACCCGAGATACAGGACCTGGACAATCTGACTGTCCCGCTTCCCCGACGGACCACACTCTCCAACGGCATACCTCTTGCCATAATCGATGCCGGAGAGCAGGACGTGGTTCGTATGGATATTCTTTTTGCCGGTGGCAGATGGCAACAGGCACACAAGCTGCAAGCCCTTTTCACCAACCGGATGCTTCGCGAAGGATCACGGAAATACACCGCCGCCGATATTGCGGAAAAACTGGATTATTATGGAGCATGGCTGGAGTTGTCGAGTTCTTCCGAGTATGCCTATATCACCCTGTATTCCCTGAACAAATATTTTGCAGAAACACTCGAAATAATAGAATCGATCCTCAAGGAACCTACTTTCCCGGAAAAAGAGCTGAATACCGTGCTGGATGCCAATATCCAGCAATTCCTCGTCAATTCGTCCAAAGTGGATTTCCTTGCCCAGAGAAGCCTGCTGAAGACATTGTATGGCCCCGGGCATCCTTGCGGGCGGCTGATTGAAGAGACGGATTACCGGCTGGTAACCCCCGACATGCTCCGCGAATTTTATAATGAATATTACCATTCGGACAATTGCGCCGTTTTCTTATCCGGAAAAATCACGGATGAAATCATCCGCCGGGTAGAATCCGCTTTCGATGCTCCTTTCGGCAACCGGCAGCATTCTTTTATTAAGAAAGAGTACACGATCTCCACTTCTACAGAAAAACGGATATTCACGGAACAGGACGATGCCCTGCAAAGTGCCGTCAAATTAGGAACCGTCACCATCCCCCGGCAACACCCCGATTACTTGAAACTACGGGTATTGATGACTCTCTTCGGCGGATATTTCGGCAGCCGCCTGATGTCTAATATCCGGGAAGACAAGGGATACACCTACGGCATCTCGGCCGGTACCATGTTCTATCCCGATAGCGGCATTCTGCTTATCAGCACGGAAACGGACAATGAATACGTCGAACCTCTGATTCGTGAAATCTACCATGAAATAGACAAGTTGCATACCGGAACGGTATCGGAAGCCGAGCTGTCCATGGTCCGCAATTATATGTTGGGGGAAATGTGCCGCAACTACGAATCGCCTTTCTCATTGGCAGATGCCTGGATGTTTATCCATACCTCCGGACTGGACGATGCTTATTTCACCCGTTCGCTGCAGGCCGTCAAGGAGGTCACACCCGAAGAGATCAGAGAACTGGCCAATCGCTATTTGTGCAAAGAGACATTAAAAGAGGTCATAGCTGGTAAAAAGTTATCATAAAAAGGTAGCAAAGTCGCATGTTTTGGTTGATAAATCGTATCTTTGTACACAACACATGTAATCTGTAAACAGTAATTTGTATAAATCAATGAAATATCTATATACTGCACTCATATTGGTTTTTCTCTCTCAAGAAGGCGCTGTGGCGCAAAGCAAGGGGGGCTTCTTTGGTAAAATTAAAGACACCTTCTCCACAGAAATCAAAATCGGAAACTATACGTTCAAAGACGGTTCCGTATACACCGGAGAGATGAAAGGCAGAAAGCCTAACGGTAAAGGGAAAACCGTTTTCAAGAATGGCGATGTCTACGAAGGCGAATACGTAAAAGGGAAAAGAGAGGGCTTCGGCACCTATATCTTCCCGGACGGAGAGAAATATGAAGGCCAGTGGTTTCAGGACCAACAGCACGGAAAGGGTATTTTCTACTTCATGAACAACAACCGCTACGATGGTATGTGGTTTCAAGACTACCAGCACGGAAAGGGTATCATGTATTATCACAACGGGGATGTTTATGAAGGCGACTGGGTGAATGACAAGCGCGAAGGCGAAGGGACATATACCTGGAAAGACGGCTCCAAATATGTAGGAACCTGGAAAAACGACAAGAAAGACGGTAAAGGGGTGCTGGCTTGGAGCAACGGCTGCAAATACGACGGAGAATGGAAGAATGATGTCCGCGAAGGCAAAGGTACATTCGAATATACCAACGGAGAAAAATATGTAGGCGACTGGGTAGACGATCTACAACATGGCAAGGGCGTATTCTATTTAGGAGGCGACCGCTACGAAGGTGCGTATATCCAAGGCGAACGTACCGGAGCCGGTGTTTACTACCATGCCAACGGCGACAAATACGTAGGCAATTTCAGAAACGGCATGCAGGATGGCGAAGGTACATTCACTTGGGCTACCGGAGCTGTATACAAAGGTCACTGGAAAGAAAACAAACGTAGCGGGCACGGGAAATACACCTGGAGCAACGGCGACAGCTATGAGGGGGAATGGGAAAACAACCAGCCCAACGGAGAAGGAATATTAATCCTCACCAACGGAATGAAATACAAAGGCGGCTTTGTAAACGGCCTGGAAGAAGGAAAAGGTATCCAGGAAGATAAAGACGGAAATCGCTATGAAGGCTTTTTCAAACAAGGTAAAAAACACGGCCCGTTTGTAGAAAAGAACAGCAAAGGAGAAGTAACCCGGAAAGGAACATACAAATTCGGAAGGCTGGAATGAGTCAAGAAAGTAGTCAAGAAAGTAGTCAAGTAGTAGAGTAGTTAAGTAGTAAGTAGGGGATACTCCGTAAATGGGGTAGCAGTACAGAAGAAACAGTCAATGGATCAGATAGATCAATCAATAATTTACAAATAAAATGAAAGCCAACTAATTCCGCAATGGATCAGTTGGCTTTCTCATATCCTAAGATCAAATATATCTCAAAAAGAATCAAGTAATAAATAGTCACAGAATGAATCCATTCTACTTAACTACTTACTACTTGACTACTTAACTACTAAATAATATACTGTGAACTGATTGATTCGTTATTTACCACACGTTTGATTGTTTCGGCAAACATATCGGCAATACTTAACTGTTTCACTTTAGCGCATTTTTTAGCATAGGGGATACTGTCGGTAAATACCATTTCAGTAAGGCCGGATTCCTGCACACGGAAAGATGCCGGATCTGACATTACACAGTGGCTGGCAATAGCACGGACAGATGCGGCTCCGGCTTCCAGCATAATGTTGGCAGCTTTCGTAATGGTGCCGGCCGTATCTACAATATCGTCAATCAATACTACATTCTTACCCTTCACATCACCGATGATCTGCATGGAAGCTACTTCATTGGCTTTTTCACGCGATTTATTGCAAAGCACCAAAGGCACACCCAGATATTTAGAGAATGTACTTGCACGTTTGGAACCACCCACGTCCGGTGTGGCAATAACCAGATCTTCAAGGTGTAATGACTGTATATAAGGCAGGAATACAGCCGACGCATACAGGTGGTCTACCGGTATGTTAAAGAATCCCTGAATCTGATCGGCATGAAGGTCCATTGTTATCAAACGGTCGATACCGGCCACCGAAAGCAGATCGGCCACCAGTTTAGCGCCGATAGAGACACGAGGTTTGTCTTTTCTGTCTTGACGTGCCCAACCAAAATAAGGAATAACCGCAATTACGCTCTTTGCCGATGCTCTTTTTGCCGCATCTATCATCAAGAGCAGTTCCATTAAATTGTCTGAGTTAGGGAATGTGGATTGAACCAGGAATACATGTGAACCACGGATTGATTCTTCATAAGAAACAGCAAACTCGCCATCTGCAAAATGGGTGATGTTCATGTTTCCTAAAGGACAATTGAGGCTGGCGCAGATTTTCTCTGCCAGGTATCTCGAATTGGTTCCCGAGAATACCATAAAGGGTGCTTTTTCGCTCATTTTATAATAGTTGTTACCTATTTGTTAATTTGCGTGCAAAGGTATGAAATCTCCCGACAATCTAAAAGACTTATTGTAGAAAAAATATATATTCATTCTTATTTCACAGGAAATATTTGTAGATTTGCGAAAAGAATAATGGGCCGGTGAATAATGTGCCAATATGCCAATGTGATCAATATGCCAATGCCGTGCGGTATGTTGCCACGGCGCAGCCAATTGGCACATTGATCACATTGGCATATTGGCACATTATTTTATTGGCACATTGAATAATTATTGATAATGAATCATCGTACTCCTTTGTATATCTTATGCGTGCTGTTGTTGACGGCATTTTTCTCATGCGTCGGTACAGCACCGACCAAAGAGGTGCGCTTTATCGATTCTTTAAACCGGCGGGCATATGCTTACCGTTATAAAAACCTTGATTCGTCTTATCTTCCGGCAGAACAGGCATACGGACAGGCACGCCTTTACCAACAGGGGAAAGCGGAGGCATGCAACAATCTGGGTTTTTGTGCTTTTATGCAAATGGACTTCGAACGTGCCGAAAAAATATATAAGGAGGTGTATGGTCTTACCAAAAACGAGCTGGAACTGCTCATTGCCGATATAGGGCTGATGAAAATCTATCAGCGCACAGGCATGAATAAAGAATATTATGACTACCGTAACAGCGCCGTCCGGCGAATGAAACGTATCCGTGAAGACAGCACCGTGTTCACCGACAAATATGAAATGCTGCGTGTGAATTTCGCTTTTACGGAGTTTTTCATCGTTTCCGCCGTCTATTACTATTATCTCCAGCAACGCCCCGAAGCAATGGCTTCGCTCGATAAAATCCCTCAGGACGAATCCTTACGGGCAGATACCAGCCAATACCTGTATTTTCATTACATCAAAGGATCGGCTTCTCTGTGCGACGGAGATACGCCGGACGAACGTAAACTCGGTGAATTCGACGAGCTCTACACCACTTGGCGGTTGGCTTCCCGGAAAGGGTATCTCTATTTTGCCGGAAACGGTATGCAGGGATTGGCCGACCGGCTGACCCCAAAAGATAATTTCGAACTGTTTCTTTCCAGACGTCCGCACGCCCTGAAACAGTTGGGTATGCCCGTCGATTCCCTACTGCCGTTGAGATTGGCAGAGAAAGCGCTGGAAATATTCAGAGAATATGACGATCTGTATCAGATAGCCGGTGCATACGTCTCCATCGGAAAATATCTGAATGCCCACGGCCGCTATTCCGAAGCCCTCGATTCGCTGAGCAAAGCCCTGAAATGTGTCAATCAGCATCATCTTTTATATTACCACCACGCTACGGATACGCTGGACAAGTTACAGCCTTTCGTAAACACAGATACGATTTTCACCGAGATGACGTGGATAGGGCAGGAACGGGTGAAGACCGTGCCCGAATGGATATCCCGTATCCGCGAACAACTCAGCGTCTCTTACGCCGGTTTGGGTATGAAGCCGGAATCCGATTATAACCGGAATATCTATCTGGATATCCTGAACGATACCCGTCAGGACAAAGAACTGGAAAGCCGCTACGCTTATCTGGAAGCGGAATCGAAGCAACTGAATATCGTACTTTTCTTTGTTGCGGTGGGATTGCTGTTGGTTGTCATTTTATTCTGGATCTTCAATAAGCGTTCTAAAGTAAAAAACCGTATCTATACGGAGCGGTTACAACAAACCCTGGCATTATGCCGGGATATAACGGCTTCCATCCCAATGAATCTTCCCCTTGTTCAGGAAGGGATCGACCGCCTGTTCGGGCCGAACAGGATAATTCTTGAAGTCAATGAAGAGGGCAAAGCAAGTTTCATCCCCAAACACCGGTTAAACCGCGACGAACAGGCCCTGATACATGTACTGACTCCCTATGTGGATTGGGCTATGGACAACGAACAGACCATCGCTTCGCTGAGCGACGAACGCAACCAATTGGAAAAGCAACGGTATGTCTACGAACAACACATTGCTGCCAACAAACGCCAGAACCTGATAAAAAAGGCATGCCTTGCCATTGTCAACGGCATCAATCCCTATATCGACCGCATACTCAACGAGGTACGCAAACTGACGGACAAAGGATTTATCAATGATCCGCTTATCAAAAAAGAAAAATACCAGTACATCGACGAACTGGTAACCACCATCAACGAATACAATGACATCCTCGCCTTGTGGATCAAAATGAAACAAGGTACACTGAGCCTGAACATCGAGACTTTCAGCCTGAACGAGCTTTTCGAACTCCTGTCAAAAGGCCGGAGGGCATTCGAAATGAAAAGACAGACACTCGATATAGAGCCGGCTCCAATTTTAGTGAAAGCCGACAAGGCCCTGACTCTTTTCATGATAAATACACTGGCCGAAAATGCCCGGAAATATACTCCCGAAGGAGGAGTCGTGCGAATCTATGCCCGTCAGACAGAGGAATACGTGGAAATATCGGTAGAAGATAACGGACGCGGCCTTTCGGCCGAAGACGTATCCTGCATCATCGGCGAGAAAGTATACGATTCGCGCGCCATCGGCATGAACGTCACGAAAACCGCCGAAGACGCGGAAGCCCTGCGGTTGAGCAAGGGGAGCGGCTTCGGACTGATGAATTGCAAAGGGATTATTGAGAAATACCGTAAAACAAACAACCTGTTCCGGGTGTGCATGTTCAACGTGGAAAGCGAACCGGGACATGGCAGCCGGTTTTACTTCCGGCTGCCATTGGGAATACGTAAGGCCATAGGTATACTATTGTGCATCCTACTGCCTGCTTGCCTGTTTTCTTCCTGCACCGGAGGGACAGGACAGGCTACCGGTCCGGTGACAGGCGATTCTATCGCAACGGTAACGGATCCGGATTATGAAACTCTGCTCAATGAAGCATCCGACTATGCCAATGCCGCCTATTTTGCCAACGTAGACGGGTATTACGAAGATGCGCTGGTATATGCCGATTCGGCCATCATGATATTGAACAGGCATTATGAAAAATATGCCCGCCATCCGCAGAAATATATGAAACTGGTCGGCGAAGAAATACCCGCCGAACTGACTTGGTGGAACGAAATGTTCGATTCGGACTTCCATGCCATCCTGGATGTGCGGAATGAAGCAGCCGTCGCTTTTCTGGCACTGAAACAGTTGAAAGGATACAACTATAACAATGCAGCTTTCACGGCACTCTACAAATTGCAGAGCGAAGACCAGTCATTGGAAGGATATTGCCGCGAACTGGAGCGTTCCACTACCAATAAGATTGTAGGAGTTATCCTCTGTATTCTGCTATTCGTCATCTCGCTGGCCGGTTACTATCTCATCTATATACGCAAGCGTTTGCTCAACAGGCTCAATCTGGAACAGATTCTCGAAATCAATAAAAAAGTATTTGCTTCTTCCCTGATCCGTGCGCAGGAACCCGCCGAAGCCTTGCAACGCGAAGAGGATACCTTGAAAGAAATCCCCCAACGGCTGGTCAATGAGGCTTTCGACTCCATCAACGAGTTGCTTACAATCGACCGGCTCAGCCTTGCCGTATACAATGAAACGACACACCGGCTCGAATTTGCCTCCAATCCCGGACTTGAAAGGATGCCGGAACTTATGCAGCAATGTTTCAACGGACAGCAATATCTGTCCGACGGGCTTTCACAAGCCATTCCGCTGGTGGTGGATGCCGGTGGAGAACATCAATGTGTAGGCGTACTCTATCTAGAACGCCGGGAAGGGACAACGCAGGAAACAGACCGTCTGCTGTTCGAGTTGGTGGCCCGCTATGTGGCCATCGTGGTGTTTAATGCAGTAGTCAAACTGGCAATAAAGTACCGTGACATCGAATCGGCACACGAAGAAGCGCAACGTGCCTCGTGGGAAGACAGCATGCTGCATGTGCAAAATATGGTGCTCGACAATTGCCTTTCGACGATCAAGCACGAAACGATATACTACCCCAACAAAATCAAACAGATCGTAGGACGCCTGAATACACAAAACCTTTCGGAAGAGGAAGAACGGGAAAATGTAGAAGCCATCAGCGAATTGATAGAATATTACAAAGGCATTTTTACCATACTGAGTTCGTGCGCTGCCCGGCAATTGGAAGAGGTAACCTTCCGCCGCAGCACGATTTCCGTAGCCGACCTGTGCGAATATGCCGTGAAATATTTCCGGAAAGCAAGCAAAGGGAAAACAAGCCGGATCGAATTTCTGACGGAGCCGACAGAAAAAAGAATCATCGGAGACATCAACCAGCTTCGTTTTCTTCTTGAAAATCTGATCGACGAAGCGCTCACCGTCCATGAAGACGGGATATTAAAATTGCATGCTGCAGAAGACGGGAATTACATCCGTTTCCTCTTTACCGATACGCGTCGCGAAAAGAGTGTGGACGAACTCAATAAGTTATTCTATCCCAATCTGGCACGAATGACCTCCGGTGAGAAAGGGGAACTGAGGGGAACGGAATACCTGATATGCAAACAGATCATCCGGGACCATGATGAATTTGCCGGACGCCGCGGATGCCGTATCAATGCCGAACCGGCACAGGAAGGAGGCTTTACCGTTTACTTCACTCTACCGAAACGGTAATGACAACCGATGTAAAGCCACATAACAATATATCTAATGAGTCATAACAATATATGTAACGAAACGATGGAAGATAAGAAATTTAAAGTAATTATCGTAGAAGATGTAAAACTCGAATTGAAAGGCACGGAGGAGATATTCCGCCACGAAATACCCAATGCGGAAGTAATCGGAACCGCCATGACCGAAGCCGAATTCTGGCCGTTGATAGAAGCCCGGCTACCGGATCTGGTACTGCTCGATCTCGGTTTGGGAGGCTCGACAACAATCGGAGTCGATATCTGCCGCAATATATTCAAACGATACAAAGGAGTTCGTGTACTTATCTTTACCGGCGAAATATTGAACGAAAAACTCTGGGTCGATGTGTTGGATGCCGGTGCCGACGGCATTATCCTCAAAACAGGTGAGCTATTGACCAAAACAGACGTGCAGGCCGTAATGGATGGCAAAAAGCTGGTGTTCAATTATCCCATACTGGAAAAGATTGTGGACCGCTTCAAAGCGTCTGTTGCCAACGATGCAAAGCGTCAGGAAGCAGTTATCAATTATGATATAGACGAATACGACGAACGTTTCCTGCGCCATCTGGCACTGGGATACACCAAAGAGATGATCGCCAACCTCAAAGGCATGCCTTTTGGAGTAAAATCACTCGAAAAGCGACAGAACGACTTGGTAGGCCGGCTGTTTCCGAACGGCGAGCGGGTAGGGGTGAATGCCACCCGTCTAGTAGTGCGTGCGCTCGAACTTCGAATTCTCGATCTTGACAACCTCGAAGCCGATGAAGAGTAGCAAATGGCGCATGCCCCATCCGGCCACTATGTTTTTTGTGCTCACGATGGTGGTCGTACTTCTTTCATGGATATTCGAAATCTATGGATTGAGTGTGATGCTGCCACAGACAGGAGAAGAGATCCGTGTGCAGAGCCTGCTCAGTCCGGAAGGGATTCGCTGGCTGTTACGGCACATGGTCACCAACTTCACCGGTTTTGCCCCTTTGGGGATGGTGATTGTAGCCATGTTCGGAATCGGTGTGGCACAGCATTCCGGATTTATAAATGCATGCATTCGTCATGGAATTCGTGGCAAGCAGGATAAAGACAAGATTATTCTCTGGGTGATCCTCCTCGGATTGCTTTCGAATGTAGTGGGTGATGCCGGTTATATTATTTTGCTTCCCATTGCCGCCACCTTGTTTCATTCCGTCGGTTTGCATCCGGTAGCCGGAATCATAACGGCTTATGCCTCTGTAGCCTGTGGATACAGTGCCAATATCGTATTGAGCACCATGGATCCGCTACTTGCCCGGACTACGGAAGAAGCTGCCGTGGCCGGCGGGATAGAACACGGTGATACAGGGCCGTTGTGCAACTATTATTTTATGTTTGCTTCTACCTTTCTCATAACGGCCGTAGCCTATTGGGTGACCCGCCGGAAGCTGCTTCCGGCAATGGGCACTTATGAAGGTAGCACGCACTTCGACGGTTATAAGCCACTCTCCCGCAAAGAACGCCGTGCTTTGACGATGGCGGTGATCGTGGGGGTGATTTATGTGGCTATCGTACTGTGGTCCACCTTTTCTTCTTATGGCATTTTACGCGGAGTAAGCGGTAACTTGATGCGATCTCCTTTCATTATGGGTATTCTATTCCTCCTGTCATTGGGAGCCGGGTTGATGGGTACGGTTTACGGTTTCAGCTCCGGTCGTTATCGCACGGATGCCGATGTCATAGACGGACTGGCCCAGCCGATGAAATTGTTAGGCGTTTATTTCGTCATCGCCTTCTTTGCGGCACAAATGTTCGCCTGTTTCGAATATTCGCACTTAGACAAATGCCTCGCCATTATGGGGGCCAATCTGCTCTCTTCTGTCGAGTTTGGCAATTTGCCTACCCTTGTTCTGTTTATCCTGTTCAGTGCCATGATAAACCTCATCATGGTATCCGCCACCTCCAAATGGACATTTATGGCTTTCATCTTTGTTCCTATATTTGCCAAAATGGGAGTTACGCCCGATGTGGTGCAATGTGCTTTCCGCATCGGAGACAGTGCCACCAACGCCATTACTCCCTTTTTATTTTATATGCCCTTAGTGTTGACTTATATGCAGCAATACGATAAGCAATCCTCTTATCTCTCTCTTTTGAGGTATACATGGCGGTATTCTGTCTACATATTGATAAGCTGGACTTTGTTGTTTATTCTGTGGTATTTAACAGGCTTACCATTAGGTTTATAGCCTTTTCCCGGACAAATGGATACAAAAAAAGTATAGAAATGTTTTTGATATTTCACAAAAAGCATTACCTTTGCACCGCAATTAAGGATGGTTCCGTAGCTCAGCTGGATAGAGCAACGCCCTTCTAAGGCGTGGGTCAAGCGTTCGAATCGCTTCGGAATCACGAAATAAAACCGCAAACAGCTAATTATAAAGCTCTTGCGGTTTTATTTTTTATGATTACACAACATTAAGGTCGGCTCAGTTGAGATTTAAAATCACTATAAAACAGGATTTACGTAACACATTTGCACAACCTTAGGTCAGTTCACTGTTCTGACACATCTATAATTCATCCAGTCCGGACCCGTTGCTACATCCCAAGCGTTTTGTTCATATCCATTAGTACCATTACTGGGATTAATTGCATAATAATTGCTACCACTGTGGAGAGTTTGCGTCCAATGAAATCCGGCAATTGCCTGAAATCCACTTGACCAAGCTGTCGTATTACTAAATCCAGTCCCTTGTGTAAGAGGAATCGTTCCACCGCCCATACTGAGAATGAGCAACATTTCCCGTTGAGTGGGCAGACGCCAGCCTTTTGCTGTACAAACGCTATTAGCCGTCGTCCAATTACCAACACTACTGGTAAGATCTACTTCCAATTTAGGGGCAACTTTATTACTTTGCGACGGACTTTCTGAGCCTAACAATACTGAAGACTGAACTCCCCCTGCCGCATCACGAGATATAATCGTTTTTCCACTCAGATAAGGATACTTCGTTCCACTGGCAGGTCCGTTTCGGACACAACGAAAATTAGCCTTATCACCGGTGCTCTTTTTCCCAGAAGCAGCACTTGCTAAATTTAAAGGAAAACCCGAACCATCTGAATAAGTCGATGCAGACCAATAGTAATCGTAACTCGCCGGAGTTTCACTGATATACCATCCTTCTATATTTTGACTCGTATAGCTGTCCTCACCGGCAGCAACTCCTCCTAAGACATCGCGATAAATATACGATAATATCAACTCATTGGCATTAGGCAACCGCCATCCATCACCAACCTCTGCGCACGTAGCGGCCGCATTGGCAGCACTCAACTGAAGTCCTTTATTAGTTTCAGACGACTTCCGTTCCTCAAACCGAAGCGGATAAAGATAAAATTGAGGTTGTGAAGAAGCATCCGTATAAGACAATTTCCTGCTCACCATATTCAGGTACATAATGAGACGGAACGGATACTTACTTAAAACACCCGATCCTGCATAGAATACGTTATCGAAATCAATCTTGATCATTCCTGTTTTTCCCTCTGCCCATTTTCCGGGGATAATCTTTAATCTAAAGTCGTATCCACGGCCATTCACAGCATTTCCTTTGCCGTCATCTTCATCCGAACCGACAACGGATGACTGATACATCTTAGAATCTGCATTACTTCTACCTACAAATATATCATTGTCATTTGTATCAGCAGTAGAACGTATCAACTCGGTCCCACTCACTTCTTCTATACCTGCAATCTTCCAATTATGATTCACAAATAACTGCAGATATTGTTCTGCACCCAAATCAACGTCAAATGTACGGGTTGCCGTATTTGCAAGAAAACGGAATGAAAAAGTCCGTTCCTGCTGAATAATTGGCAAAGGTCTGTTACCGAGGTATTTGTCCGCTTCATCATACAGGTCAAAATTCAATGCATCCGTACGCCAATACAGATTTCCTCCATCACCGGCCCTCAACGGATCCGGCTGGATACTGAATGCTTGTACCCTGTCTACAAAAAACTGGGAAGTCGAGGTATTCAAAGCCGGGATTAAACCTCCGTTAGGATAAAAAATAGTGCCACCCCCACGACGTACGGCAATCTTGGGTGTAGAGAACACGGCGTACAAAACCTGCGGTTCAAGAGCTTCTTCCGGATTATTGGGGTTGTCACTCCTGAGTGGAAAAACATATCCATCCACTATTTCATTCCCGTAGCCGTCTACAAAACGAATTACTCCCGGCTCTATCATTGTCTGTGTCAAAGTGATAACATGAGTCAGTCTCCCTGCCTGCAACGTAATAGTGGCCGTGCGCGAATCTCCGGTTATTCCATGATACCAATAGGGTATACGCAGTGCAAAACTGGTATCGCCATTCGCTCCACCTGTCGTTGTAATGACATCGGTACTGGTATTCCCACCACCATTAAATTTAAGCCAATCGCCATCAGAAGCGACGGTAGCTTTCCATCCCGAAGGAACATCGGTAAAAACATCTATCACATATTTGTCAATCTGGTATTGAGTCAGTTGTACATCAGATTCACTCACTCCGAGCATATACTGCCCGTCGTATACCACGTCTTTTATCTTATCACGATCATAGGTGATCAGTCTCATCTTAAGATTGGACATTACCGTATAAGATTCCAGTGCTTTCTGTTTATCATCATAACCGGGACCCGACACTTCTGTAATATTGATGATATATTTATGATTTCGCAACAAAGGCAGGTATTCTACATCTTCTCCCGTCTTTCCTGTTTGGGTGAAATCCACCCGATAATAAGTTGTAGACGTTTCTCCGGTACGCCGTCCTCCTACAATCAGACACACAGCGTCTTTACGGCTCGCAGCTCCGTCATTGCCACCGGCATCATCTACGGCGGCAGAGGCTTCGAAAGTATAGATGTTTCCGACATAGGGCGTATTGCCTGCTACAAGATGATAATTGGCAGGATCGATGCCCACTTTCTTATCATTGGCAACAGGAATATTAAGATCATCTGCTGCAACATCTACCACTCCGTTTGCATCCCATACCGGAGACAAATATCCGGCATTATTATAATTGACAAGATATACTTCTTCCACTGTGAAATTCGATACGGAATTGGCAATGTCAATACGTGCCAACATCCGTTTCATATTGATATCGGGTATAGAGACAGCATAGGCAAGTTTCGACACCTTTACCTCTCCATACATGGGAATCGGCAGATATTTACCGTTGTCATTCGGCCCGTCGGCCGGCCATTGCGTAGGATCACCGCTATGAATCATCTGCGCCATTGCAGCAGCTTTCGTTGTTGATCCTTTCACAAAACCTTTCAAGATATTTTCATATGCTGCAGTGCCGAGTGGTCTGTTAGCAAGTAGCACAACGTAAGTGGGCCTGGAAGTAGGAGTAAGCGCAACAGAAAATTCTGCCGCAGAGGTACCACCATCCAATGTTTGTGTAATATTAGTGCTGACGGGCTTCCATTCCATAAACAAATACTGTCCGGGGGTGTTTTCCGACTCTTCGAACACCAGAACGTCTACATTCTTTATCTCGTCTTCTCTGTATCCTCCGGCCGCTCCCGTCATTGAACGGGAAATGGGAGAGGGGATATCTACGTCGGGAATCGTTAGAGCAAACGGGATATTGACGCCGGTCCCTTTAGGAGAATTCGTATACTCTTCTTCTACACAACCGGTGAGCCAAATTGCTGCTACCAAAGTGTATAGAAGAAAACTTCTATTGAGTACTAAAGATATATATTTCATCATAATTCGTCTCCTTTTCTTAAAGCGTAACCTATCATTTACCACTGCGGAACGGCCAATGTCACCGTTATATCCGGATTATCGCCATTCGTATTACTCACTGTCAGCGTAGCAGTTGTGCCTTCCTTGGTACCGGCATTGTAATAAAAATAGATTACTCCGCCATTTCCACCTTTTGATCCGAACATCGTATCCCAATTGAGCAGAATCTTATCAGGATCTTGTACGCCGGTTACTTCCCAAGTCCAATTTCCCGGATTGCCCGAAGTAAAGGTAAGTACACGCCGTTTCGTCAGTCCGATTCCCAAATCATTGGTATCCAAAGTTTCACTTGAAGTGAGCCATACCCCGGTGCCACCCCACTGTTCCAGCAGTATCTTGTGGTGTAGATTACCTGCATCAATATAAAATTGTGTCTCCCGTTTTTCCGTAGCAACTGCTGTGTATGAAGGAATTACAACCGTAATGTCATAAGTACGCACTGTCCCCGAGAGTGTAGGAGTACCCATCGTTACCGTAGCCCACGTAGCCATCCCCGTCTTATTGAGTAATGCACCTACCGGATATCCGGTATTCGGATCCGCATCATAATTTGTTTCAGCAGTTATATTTACTGTGGCTCCATTGGCTCCCAACCGTACTTTTCCTTGTGAGAGCTTAAGGTAATACTGCCCGTCGAAAATCACATTTACCGAGTTTTCATCCCATTCCCATGGTAAGGGGGTAGCGGTTATCGTATATTCTTCATTAGACATTGTCATATTATAGTTAATGTGCTCGCCCGACTGCCAGGAATGTTTGCTGCCAACAGCTTCGGCAATATCCTTAAGCAGAAATTCCCGAATACCATGATTGGTGGTGACTATCATTTTAGCAGCATCCGAAAAGGTAACGGCAGGCAACATAAAGAACGTGTCACCTATTTGAGTAGCAACTGTACCCACCGTTTTTTGAGCCGTAGGGGTAGAAGCCAGATCGGAAGTTACAGTCCCCGTAGTGATATTGTTCCAGACAAAAGCAGGTTTGCCACTCTCTGTTGTTGCAGTCGGTATGCTGGGTACGGTCAGTTTCCCTTCTGCTCCCACACCTTGGAACTGGATCTTTTCGATTATTAACTCTTCGGGTGCCGGATCTTTCTTTTTGAACGTAAAGGAGACTTTAGTCAGTGTATGATAGAAATGTACATTTATACCGGCACCCCATTGAGATGTCTGTGTCACACCTGCCATCACATCCTTGTGGGCAGCAGCATCAGTAGAAGCACTATATGTCAACACCATCTCTGCAGGATTGTCGAAGTTGGCAATCGGGTGGTTGCCGCCATCAAAAGGATACCACGAAAAGAATTTCATGGAGCTCTGCACGGTTGGCCAAAACTGTCCCGGCGATATCGTAGCCGTCAAATTATCATTTACTGTGGCACTCGCGTTGAAGTATGTTTCCGTAACGAGAGAAGCCGGTGTCAAAGAAGCAAACAAACCGAATTTAGTCCCTTTCAGATCGTCTGCCGAAGAAATTTCCGTACCTCTGGTCACGACACTTCCGCCAGCGCCCACATAATGCACTGCCATTGGCACCCTTTCACACGTCATTTCCTCTTCGATGCACGAAAAGAAAATAACCGGAAAGAGGATTACCATCATCATCGTTTTGATACTATCATTTCTTAACTTTATCATCTTTTTTCTTTTTCCGAATGAAAACTTTACCTATCAGCAGCCAGTATGTTACAGTTCCACATCCACGTCTATATTTTTCGGATCACCCCATGGCTCCACCGATACTCTCACTATTTGTATGCCCAGTTTACCTACCTTAGCCGTTATCTGGTATACATTGTTCCGTTGAAATCCCTCAAAATCTTGTGACTGCCCACCACCGGTAGGTGTAATCTGTCCCAACTCCTGCCGGGTCACTCCGATGACATCTGTAGGCTGTGCACCTTTCCGGATATTCGTCATGCTGATAGTAGGTTTATTGGAGTCGGTGAAAGCACGCTCGGAGGTATAGAATGAACAAAGCAATCTCCGGTTTTTCGCATCAGCAGCAGATGAGTATATCCATGTATCGCTCGAACCTGCTGTCCATGTCTTATCCAACGGAAGTGCATTTGCTTTCATATTTCCGAATCCATTCACCAAAACACTCTCATGAGAAAGGTTGTGCATAGTGACTGTAGTACTGCCATTAATATATCCCGTCTGCGCTCCGCCATCCGTGACTTGAAGATAGACATCCACTCGTGATACGGCACGTTCCACGGTCATGCTTACCGGATTAACCGCCTCGCCAGGCTTTACATATATACCTTGTTTTATTCCCGTCATAGGCATTAAAGCAATTTCTTCTTTACTATTGTTCAGTAATTGAGCAATAGTAAACTCTATATTTTTCAGATCAGATAAACTGCCAATATTATCAAGATCGCTTTTAAGCCCGGCCGGTTCGTTCACAATAACAATTGCCATGATATCACTGTTGCCTTTCACTTCGATAACGGCTTTAATATCCGTAGTCTCGAGTGGAGTGGCTTCTTCGTGAAACTCATTGACATCCAAATACGGGATACTACTCGACGCATTGCCGAATATGACAAACCGTACAGTCTTAATAGCAACCTGTTCTTCGCCTGCATTCTGTGTCAAGTCGATGCTAAGCAAAGCCCGGGTATTGGACAACTGCTCATCAAACTCAACTGCATTTTTGCTACACGAAAACAAGAAAGCTACCAACAACAGACAAATAATACTATACAATGGTTTACATCTCATTATCACCATTCCTTATATTTCCATGTCATGAAGCCAGTATATCCAAGGACCGACTACAAGCCCTATCTGGAGGAATCCTCCTTCGGGCTTTTCGGTCACAGTAAACACCAGATTCCAATCACTCTGCCTGTCAAGGTATTCCTGAAAAGGAAGTGACGTATTGTCAGGGCGGAGAGTAGGACGGGCGATGTTCAGTAAACTCATCAGATTGTAGTCCCAAACTTCGACACCTGTTTCTTCATTTTTTATAATAAACCGATAACCCGCCATATTAAACAGACGCATGGTATTCAGACGCGAGACCATCTCCACATCAGTGGATCTTGTCCAATCAGTATGGTAGGCTCTGTACGTAACAGGGCCTTCTCCCATAGGCGCATCCTGCATCCAAGAATAAACGGCATCGTCCGGTGTTTCTATTTCAAAAGAGTATCGCGTATCCCCAGTTCCATTGGTACGCATCAAAGCGATATTGAACCGGTTCGTATAACGCATCAGATTCACACGACATACGGCATCGTTAGTGCCGAAATGGTCTAATTGCACTACCGGAGCAAAGTAGAAATGTGGAAATTGAAAATCTATCATGTCTACTTCACGATAAAGAGCGGCAACCATCTCTTGAAGAGTGGTAGTTCCCACAATCGGCGATTGTCCGGTATGAGTCGCCACCCGGTGGCTATCGGACAGACTGCCCACGGTAAGTATTTTGTAGCTTCCAAAAGAAAGCTCATCAGCCAATGACATACGGTTTCCACCCACCAATGCAGTCGGTTCGGCTCTTTTAGTCAAAAGTAGCTTATCGTCATCACCAAACACAAATACGTCCACTGAATTAACCTGTGGATCAAATGCATCTGCATATTCCATGTTGTGGTCGAAAGTAAATTCCAACCAAAGTTCGCAACGGGGCAAATCTTCGTATATACTGTCGCACGAGGCCATAAAGAACATCGAAACAACGACAAGGAACTGCATTTTGGTTTTTCCGAACATCTCTCTTTTGTTTTAGGGGTATCCTTATTGCCGGATTACCGGTTATATAGTCAGAGCCTCTCTGTATTGAGCGGTCTCCGGTTATTTCAGTTTTAGGGGCGCTGCTTTATCACTCATTTCTTTCTCGAAAAGGTGCGCCAGTGTATCTTCGTACTGTTTTTGAAAAGCCTGTCACACGGCTTGGTTTACTTTGAGTGGTCGATATCGACCAGAACATCTTACATAAATAAAAAGTTGAAGGAGCTGATCAAAAAGCATTTTATACTTGCTTTTTAGTCAGCTCCCAAAACTGACTTTTTAGTCAAACAAATTGTTTATTAGATTTCGAAATCAGTACCCCAAGAGATCCACGGAGCCACCTCAATTTCAAAGTGAAGGTACGCACCTTTTTTATCGATTTCTTCCTCCGGCTCCTCTACATCGGGATACCACGGTGTACCTGCACCATTAACTTTTGTCAAGTTGAGTGTGTAATAGTTATTACGTACGACTCCATACTTTCCATATGCCATATGTCCGATGTCAGTAGTGTTATCATGACGAATTTGATAGTAATAGTAGTTCAAGCTTTTCTGGAACCAGCGAATACCTGTTTCTTTAGCAACTTCACCACCATTGGTAATAGTAAGATCGTCAAGCGATTGTTGGGTAAGATCTTTAAAATCAGCAGCAAGTCCAGCTGTCGGGAACGCACTATTTAACTTATTAATAAATTTGTCACAGGATTCCACCAATAACTTTTCTACAGCATCTCTATCCGCTTCATCGATACCAGTAGCATCATTATAAGCAGTTTGCAATTCACCAAGATTTTTGTAATTGATATAAGTACCATTGAAAAAAGTCTGATACCAATCGTCATCAAAATCAGTGTAAGGTGTGTACACAGCTTTAAGAACCAAACGGGTAGCAGCACCAAAATCCTGGTCAGCCGCCGCCATTGTATTCTCCGTACAATAAGCAACATTCTTGTCCTCTTCTTTTGCTACAGTTAACAGGTTGTGCTTATACCATTTCGCCTTAGGGTTATAGTCCACAATTTTGTTACTGATAATACCAACAAGATGTTTACCAGTACCATCAGCATCAAAGTTTGGATCTTCGGTATAGAAATTAGACTTATACGCAGCACCAGTATGAGTCGCTGTCAGCTTTGTTTTCGTAGCAAATGGGAAGAATCTGGAGTTCACATAATCAATTGTCCATTCTTTGAATTCAAATTTGGCAGTAGAAGGTACTATTTCTATGGTAAGACCATCACCTTTAAGTGTAACTGCCAGTTTGGATGCAAGACGTTCTATCTGAATCGTTGCCTTCTTTCCTTTTGCTGCTTCTTTTGCCTCGGTATCAGTTTTATAATCACTCGCTTTAACTACAGAAGCTGCAACATCAACTAAACAATCGGCATTCCATTCATCAGAAATAAGATCATCAAATGCACCGGCATTAATCATTGTGCAGCCATGTCCTTTATCAGCAAGGTCTGCAACCTCCGCAATGAGGTAAGAGTTATCATCTTCAGCAAGATCTTCTGCTACAGAAAATTCTTTGTTAATATCCGCATATCCATTACCTGCTACTATACCATTTAAAAGAGCTTTCAACTTAGCGCCCGGATTAGCAATAGTAAGTAAGTATGCAGACTCCGTAGATACCTTAATTGGTTCTAAAGGACTAACAGGAGCATTATCAACTTGTGAAAGCTGCGATTCGCCCAATATAGTATAATACGCAGTTGCACCATCAGCCTTTACCACCTTTTTTTGGTCATCAAACAGAACCAAATAAAGCTCCTTGATCTTAGTTTCAGAGTCCAGTGCGTCTGTTTCACCAGATGAACCGGCAGCACGTGTTCTCGTTCCCTGAGGAACGGCTACGCTAACCGACATGTAAGCCACATCGTAGTCTCTTTTTTCGCCGCCATCAGTGATGTCGTCATTCTCGTTCGAGCAACTCGCCAATGCCGCCACAGCTAACAATGACATTAAAATTGATTTAATTTTCAACATAACACAAAATAATTATTAGTAATTAATATAGATTAGTCATTCACTTTCATAGAATCTTTTATCTGAAAAAGTTCTTCTATACGTTGTCATTTTATTTAATTCTCATTCTATTCGCTTTCTCTATTTCGTTCATATTCGCTTTTTTCTTCGCTAACTCTTCCAGATTATCCGTAGCTACATCCAGCCCCAACTCCCGGGCTTTATTCAAGTATTCTTCTGCTAATTCATAATCTCCCTTCAACAAGGTCAATATTCCCATCGCATTATTATATTCCGGCCAATACTCTTGAGATTCCATCTTTTTCAAATATCGTTCTGCAGAAATCAGATCATTACGCGAAAGTGCAGCAGTAGCGGCATTCATATTGGCTATTTCACTGTCGGGATACATCCGGACAGCCGTTTCAAACACATCGATAAATTCTTGCGAACCTTTCGGATAAGTATTAGCCACCAAAAACATCTCATTCAAACTCAGATTTTGCGGACGTCTTTTTATCACCTCCTTCGCTTCGTCCACATTAAAATTCTTAATATCATAGTTCACTTTACAAATAGCAACACGAAGACTCGGGAAAACATTTTTCAGCAAATATCTGTATGGCACTCCTCCACGAAGCTGCATCAGTTTTGTTTCCCGTCCTTTCTCAATGGGAATATCCTGAATAATGTCAAGCATTTCATTCTTATAGTCCATATCGAGTGTCTCAAGAGCGTCTATCAGGCCATCCCAGTTTTCACCACCAAATATGATATGATATTGGTTACGCGGAAAATCATAACGAGATGCCAGATAATCGCGAAGAGCCATAGCACGTCCTTCAGAAAGACGTTTATTTGTAGCCAAAGTTCCTTCCGGAGAGGCATACCCGATGATATCCAGTCTATTTACTTTTATGCTGGGATCCAATTTCAAATCATCGATCATTACACGGATTTTTGCTAATTCCCGGGGATTGTTCATATATTCCGGACGAATATTGATTTTATTCACCTCAAAATCCAAAAAGCATTCAGCCTGTATCTCACGGCTCTTCACTACCTCTATCTTCGGCTCAACATAAGCAAAATGAGGATTCACAATGTAAGGAGATAAAATACGTTCGAGTGTCACTTGGTCAATCACAGGCTGCACGCTCATCAATGTACTTTCCCCACAGCCACATTCATCACGCTGCACATTAAGTTTCGCATCGGCCATCCAGGATTCGTACGGTAATACATACCGGTAACGTATCGTATCATTTGTCCGCTTATTACTCTTCTTAACCAGATAAGGTGCTACATGCTTTCTCTTCTCTTTCGCGCTCATCAATGAAAGCCGGCGTTCATAAGCCAGATATTCATCTTTTCCTTTAACCGATACTTTTGGAAGATTATATGTATTCGCCGGAGCAACCAATTGAGGAATAAAATCTACCCCATGTGCCGTCCTTACTTTCACATCTTTCAGAATAAAATTCATATCTATATAAAGAAAGTCTCCACTTTGCTCCAACCGTACAGGTTCAATCCCAATATCTCCACTATAAGAGCGGTTTTGAGCAAATGCCTCCTCTGTATTCAGGCATAAAGCAGCCAGTACCAATACGATGAATTGTATATTTCTTTTCATCATTCTATTTTATTTAATTACGTAAATAAGTGATACACTTGCTTTTGTAGGGCCAAAATAGTTCTTATTATCTTCTTTCTCCTTTGTCCCACATTGCGTACATGGATATTTATCATAAACAATACGTGCATAACCCACTCCGACAGATGCTTCAAGGCTCCAGCGTTTCTTCAATATCCACGAATGTCCAATAGAAACACCACCACCATATAGATGTCCCTGATAACGGTTATTCTGCATATTTTTACTGATAAACGACCAGTCCGGCCATCCTCCTACATTGAATTCGGCATAATGTCCGTGCAATCCCATGAAGGTACGGTTAAAACGCTCACAAAACCAATAGCGAACTTCCGGTTGTACTCCCCAGTGGCGTAAACGTTTACCATCCGCCGGTTTCCATGGATGATAATTCACCGGAATGTCCAATGTCCATTTACGTGCCAATCCAAACTCCAAACCAAGATTCATGGTAGCAGTAGCATCATACAGAAGATTACTTTTAAGTGCCACCTTCTGGGCTTTCGTTTCGGAAACAGAACATCCGACTATAATAAGTATAAGCATCAATACTTTTTTCATCTATACCGCTTTTATATTTATGAAGTTATGTCCGTGATCAGATCCTTTCCCATCAAACATAACTGTAACTCTATTGCTATAAGCATCTTCTATTATCATTGAAATAAACTAAATTTCTTAATTAGATAAATATTACAAATTTTCACTACCTTTGCCGAGATATACATCTAAGTAAATGTTAGTGTAGTGTATTCAAACTTGTCCAATCATCGAACATAAAACTGCAATCTCTAACAAAAAGTTATATGCACTATTTATACTCGTTTTTTCCCTTTGACATGACATCTAAAATTACACTAATTCGACATTACAAAGATCGGAGTATTAAAAGATAAGATAAAACATATCAATTTCTGAAATGGATAATAAAAAAATAATGAAGCAACTAATAACGGGGCTACACAAAATAAACATTACTTTATACACAAAAGAAACAGTATATCAAATCGCACTTTACAATATTCAAACAAATCAGTAGGGGATATTTTCAATAATCGAAAATACTCAAACAGAAAATCTAAAATTAACCGTCAAATAACGTAATAACACAACCATTCTTTTATCCGTATCATTTTCTTACCCATTACGCTCGACATTCCAGTATTCATCCCGAAATAATTCCATGACAGAATATCACATTATAATACATATAAGGCAAAAAGACTTTCTACTTCATACAAATTACATCAGAATATAATTCAATTTATCATAAAGCACCTAATGCAATTTTGTATTCATTTCAAAAAGCATTACGAAAACAGTGAAAAAGACCGATATCTGTTTCTTAATCTGCCCCAATTATAAAAGAGATTTTCAGATATTCAAAAAGTATTTTAGAAACGGCAAAACCCTACATCACCTGTTTACCATTTACCAATACCTCCATTCAGGTAAAATCCAACCTCTTTATTACCCATGTATCTATCTGTATAAAAAGCTGGATGAAATTTCATTTGAAATTCCATGAGAAAGTTTTCAATTTATGGAAAAGGTTATCTCATTGGAAGATAAAATAAACAATGTCATATTGAATATACGGTAAATTGTATGTTTCGTAGTGTGAAAGAGCCTATAAAAAATTAAATAGCTTTGCTGTTTATTTCATTTCTTGTTACATTTGAACGATAAACAATTAAAAAGACACATAAAAACCATGAGAAAATTTATTTTATTAGTTGCCATGTGCTGTGCCACTGGCAGTATTTTTGCTCAAACCGATCCTAACCAATTGAAAAAAGAAGGAAATGATGCTTTAAATGCAAAGAATTATCAAGTTGCTTTCACTAAGTATGATGCGTATCTGAAACAGACGAACAATTCGGACTCCGTAATGGCATACAACTGTGGTGTATGTGCAGATCAAATAAAGAAATATGCCGATGCTGTGAAGTACTTTGATGTTGCCATTCAGAAAAACTATAATGTAGCCAATGCGTATGCACGCAAAGCCGGTGCCTTGAAGGATTTAAAAAAAAATGCAGAAATGGTAGAAACACTGGAAGCTGGATTAAAAATAGCTCCGGGTAATAAGACTATGGAAAAATTATATGCAATCCATTATCTGAAAGAAGGACAAAAATTCCAGAAAGCGAATGATATCGCAAAAGCCGAAGAAAGTTATAAGAAGGTGACTACATTAAGCGGAAAAAAATGGAAGACGGATGCTCTTTACAGTTTAGGTGTATTATTTTATAATAATGGTGCTACTGTATTAAAAAAAGCTGCTCCTTTAGCCAACTCGGATGCAGATAAATACGCAACAGAAAAAGCTGCTGCCGATGCTGATTTTAAAAAGGCAGCCGATTATCTTCAAGAAGCCGCAACCTTGTCTCCGGAAAGAGCAGAAATCAAAAAAATGTTGACGCAAGTTCAGGAGAGCTTGAATTAAAAATAGCATTAATCGAAATACGGAAACCGCTTTCTTTAATGGAAGGCGGTTTTTTTATACTATAGCACTTACATTAAGATAAAAAATATGGCAATAGAAAAATCTCCTACTGCCATACTTCCTAATTGTTACCAACTATGTTTTTTTTATTTCTTCTTCCGCAACACCATTGCTGTACGTGCCGGAATATAAAGTTTCAACCACTCTTTCTTCTCTTTCTCATACAAAGGATCCGATATAGTAAAATGAGTGATTGTATCGTCTGTAAGTCCGTTACCGCCATATAAAACGTCATCTGTATTCAAAATAACCTCATATGCCCCCGGTGCAACCAAAAAACCGTAATCCGTAAATGATTGTTTAGGATTGAAATTGAACACAAAAATAAGGTCTTTACGCTGATATGCTAATATCTGGTCACCATCGTTGTGCCAAATTTCCTGTATCGGGGTAGCTTGGAAATCTTTTACAGTTTTGATAACTTTCAACATACTTTCGTCGAAGTCAGCCATATAATGATAAGTCAGATTCTTATTATCTACCAAATCCCACTGACGACGGGCATATTTACATGACCAGCCATTACCTTCACGCGGGAAGTCAATCCATTCGGGATGCCCGAATTCATTTCCCATAAAGTTCAGATAACCGCCATTGATAGTGGTAGCAGTAAGCATACGAATCATTTTATGAAGAGCAATACCGCGATTTACCGTATAATTCTCATCTCCTTTCTGCATATGCCAATACATGTCGGCATCAATCAAACGGAAAATGATCGTCTTATCTCCGACCAATGCCTGATCGTGACTCTCGGCATAAGAGATCGTTTTCTCATCCCGACGACGATTTGTTACTTCCCAGAACATACTGGATGGTTTCCAATCTTCGTCAATTTTCTCCTTTATCGTCTTAATCCAATAGTCTGGAATGTTCATGGCCATACGATAATCAAAGCCATAACCGCCATCTTCTACCTTTGCAGCCAATCCCGGCATCCCGGATACCTCTTCCGCAATGGTAATTGCTTTGGGATTCACCTGATGAATCAGATCGTTAGCCAACGTCAGATAACAAATGGCATTATCATCCTCATGACCATTGAAATAGTCACCGTAATTCATAAAAGCTTCACCCAGCCCATGGCTATAATACAACATGGAAGTTACGCCGTCGAAACGGAAACCGTCAAACTGATATTCTTCCAGCCAATACTTACAGTTGGATAACAAAAAATGTATCACTTCATTCTTGCCATAATCAAAGCATAAAGAATCCCAAGCCGGATGTTCCCGGCGTGCTCCTGGATAGAAATATTGATTAGGATCACCGGCAAAATTCCCTAAACCCTCTACCTCATTTTTCACTGCGTGAGAATGGACAATATCCATGATAACGGCAATCCCCAAACCATGAGCTGTATCGATAAGTTGCTTAAGCTCGTCGGGTGTACCGAAACGGGAAGAAGCGGCAAAAAAGCTGGAAACATGATAACCGAAACTTCCATAGTACGGATGCTCTTGGATAGCCATGATCTGAATACAGTTATAACCGGCTTTGGCTATACGGGGAAGTATCTTTTCACGAAACTCATTGTAAGTACCAACCTTCTCTTCTTGCTGGGCCATGCCGATATGACATTCGTAAATCAACAAAGGATTAGTAGAAGGTTTAAATGTTTTTTTCTTAAACTTAAAAGGCTTTTCCGGATTCCAAACCTGTGCACTGAAGATCTTTGTGTTTTCATCTTGAACCACTCGCGTAGCCCAAGCAGGAATACGTTCTCCTTGTCCGCCTTCCCAATATACAACCAATTTATAAAGATCACCGTGCTGAATGGCATCTGCAGGCAAATTGATTTCCCAATTGCCATTTTCCAGACGTTTCAGGCTATACTTCTCTTTTTCTTCCCAATTATTAAATGTACCAACCATATAAATATGGGTTGCATTGGGTGCCCATTCGCGGAAAGTCCATCCTTTATCTGTACGATGCAAACCGAAATACAAATATCCCGAAGCAAAGTCCGATAAAGTCTGTTTTCCACCATTTGTCAGTTCGGCCTCTTTATACATGGCATATTCATGCCTTCCTGTGATGGCCTCTGTATAAGGTTCCAGCCAAGGGTCATTTTTAATAAGATTCAGTGTCTTTTCCATATCAGGATCATTTGATTATGCTTTCACTTTAACAATCACTTTCTTTACACCGTCGGGACTGATACCCGGAGCATGTCCGTCCTGCGGAAAGAAGATGGCAAACATACCCGGTTTGACAGCAATGTATGTTTCGGCCAGCCCTTCAAAGAAAGTAATATCTTTCTCGGCACTATAGGGAGCATCAGCCGGCACACAATCTTTACCCGGTGTATATCCCATTATCTCTGTTCCTGAAAGAGGAACCTGAATATCGATAAATTCATTATGAGTTTCCAATTTGGCTTGTTCCTTTGTTTTCGGAGTAGTCTGGGCTATATTAATAACCAGATCTTTACCATTCAATTCCGTTTTACCTACCTCCATTGCATGAAGATCATGAGATTTTAAAAACTCGATAGCTTGTGCAAACAAAGGATTCAGTGACGCGTATTTTTCTAAGTTTTCTAATGTATCTACTACCATAATTGAAAAAGTTTTAGTTATTATTTATGATTAAGTACTATTCGAAATCGTCTATTGTGTAGTTAATAAAATCAGCAAAACGTTTGAACTGTCGAAATACATCTTCTGTCTTATCCAAAAAATCAGGCTCCAGAAAGAAATCATCAGAAACGTTATAAGAGCAGGTATATTCTTTACACTTCAGGTAATCGATATACTTAAAATCTTTTGGAAAACCTTTGGGAGCGGTTTTCAAAAAGTCTTCTCCCACAACAGGAAAATATTTTTTAAATTCAGGATCTTCCACAATAGAAACGTACTCATCTACATTGTCATAAATAGACTGACGTACTGCTTTCAAGATATTGGAAGGCAGGCAAAGGCTTCCACCTGCCAACATACATGCATCGTTCTGAATGTGCACATAATATCCACAATGATCAGACTTTTTCCCCTTGGCATTGATATATCCGCCAAAATGAACTTTGTACGGAGTTTTATCCAATGAAAAACGGGTATCCCTATAAATGCGGTAGGTACAATCTTTGGGTTGTATACCTCTGATACTTTCATCAAAAAGGGCAATACGGGAAATTACAGCAGCCAAAAGTTTGTCGAACTCCAAACGGGCGGTTTCATACTCATCACGGTGCTCATTAAACCACTCCCGGTTGTTGTTAGCAGCGAGATCTTTTAAAAATTGAAAGATAACAGGTATATTCATTGTCATTCTTTTCTATTTTTTATTCTACAAACGTACGAATTTTATTTGTAACTAACTAAAGAATGCAACAAAAACACAGCAAAAAAGCACCGACTTCTCAAAGTCGATGCTTTTACACATTTATCAAAAAAACAGACTCTTCTGTTTCTGACGTACTTACTTATCACAAGCCGGTACAATCTCTTTTAATTAATCTTATATCTAATACTATGAAAAACACATCTATATAACACGCCTTCCGAGACTTTTGTTCGGGTACGGAATCTATTTTGTTGTTAATAATAGTTATACAATAATGTGCTTCTTCACAGGAAATTCAATCTGCCCAAACTCAATCATAGCATTGAACAGGGTAATTCTCGAATAGGTAAAAAGTTGTTTCAATGTTATCTCTTTTTCCTTTATAATTTGTCTGTCCAATAAAAAAGCTCTTTGAGTCCCTTTGAGCAATGGTGTCTGAGGAGTATGCCACTCACACCCATCATAAAAAGCGACATTAGCGATGGAAGTATCGGTAATGAGTTCGTTTCTGACAATCAGAACGTCATCGGCATCTCCTCTTCCCACATATAGCCGATTCAGTTCTTCACGATCAGTACTTTTATAAGTATAGTTTATCCCATCAGAGTAAACAATACGGAGTGTATCAATCTCACGCATAGAGTAGGGGGCATACACAATTTCCTTAATCTCTTTCTCGTATACGATTCTGCACTTCACTATCCCTTTCTCATGCGGCATCCGGATGTAATCAATAAGATTTATCGGTGCACAATCTTTCCAAAAGACATTTCTGGTACGGTTTAGCCTTTCATTGTGATAAGGCAGATTATATATTACTCCGTTCTCTATCCGTATACTTTCAATAAATGGGCACATAAATTTTCTGTTTCATTTCATTATATTCACTTTCCGGATTACTTCTACAAGTTATTCCTCCACCACTTTTAAAATAAAGTTTGTCTCCTTGCTGTTCGATAAAGCGTATCATTACAGCACTGTCAAGATTATTACCATCAAAATATCCGGAAATTCCTGTATAAAAACCTCTTTTATAGTTCTCAGCATGAGCTATAATATCCATTGTTTTCAACTTAGGAGCACCTGTGATAGAACCGGCCGGCAACAATTTAAAGATGATATCCCCTAACCGCGTCCGATAATCATCGGGAAGGATACCGCAGATTTCCGAACTGGTCTGCAAAATAGAACCGGAGTTGGTTTGCAGGATATCAGCATAACGATAACGCGTCACGGAAACTTGTTCCGCCACCATGCTCAGATCATTTCGTATCAGATCTACAATCGTAGCGTGTTCCGCCGTTTCTTTCGGATCGTTCATCAATTGATTGTATGCAGACGGAAGAGAAGCATCTATAGTGCCTTTCATCGGATAAGAATAGATTTTCCGCCCTTTTATCCGCACAAAAATTTCCGGAGAAAATACCACAAAAGCATCTTTCAACCATAGCTTATACATCGCTTTTGAGTGATAAAAAATCTCCTTCAAACTTAGATTGGTCGTGACCGGAGTCCGGTAAGTCAGATTAGTGAGAAAGCTGTTGCCACCCCGGATATTTTCCAGAACATAATCGAAAGATGGCTTATATTGGTCGAAAGGTGGGAAATCGATATTCCATTGCACGGCAGTTTTACGAAGAGGGAAAATAGAATCCTGATTGGTAAATCCATTCAGATTATACAAGACAAACGAAGAATCCAATCGGTTTGTTTCTTCTATGTACGAACAATCTTGTAAATAATCAATGATAAAGACAAACTCTTTGCCTTGTTCCGATAATCGGTTTATTCGTAGAATGGCTTGTTCCTTATTATATGATTGTAACATAAGATATCAAAAACAAAAGTACGTATTTAACGATGGCGCCAAATACGTACTCTTTGAACACTTGATTTTATAAAGTTATTTTCAGAATCTTTCCACTATGCGCACTTAATGACACTTCAGTAGCTTTATAAGGAAGCAAACAAATATTTTCTTTCTTTCCGGTCAGTATATCCGTAGCCTCATAAACATCCATCTGAGGGATTTGCAGAAAGTCGAATGCATGTGACGGTACATTGATTGCAATATCTACCGGTTGATTGTCGAAATTGACAATTATAAAAAGCAGTTCTTTCTCATGTTTGCGTAAGAAAGTGTATTGCTTGTGTTCATTGAAACGCCATCCGTTTTCATTAGCATACATCAAATCAAAAAAGGCTCCTTGAGCTATAGCCTGTTCTTCATTGCATAAAGTGAGCACTTTCCGGTAAACGGCATACAATTGTTTCTGTTCTTCCGTCAACATTTTGCCGTCAAATTTCCCACCATTCCGCCAACGCCGTATAGTGTCAACACTCCAGTAGTCAAAAATGGTAGTACGTCCGTCGCGGCCGCTAAAGCCCTCGGTATCCATACCCAGTTCTCCAAACTCCTGCCCGAAATAGATCATCATCGGATTCGTATTCATGCAGGCAGATACGATCAAAGCAGGAATACCTTTGCGCGGGTTACTTGCAAAGAAATCCGAAGCGATACGTTGTTCGTCGTGATTTTCAAGGAAATTAAGCATGCGCTTCTCAATACCCCCCAATCGCTGCCAACTGCGGGTTATGGCAGTAGCCGAATCATAACCGCACGCTACATTACGCAAGGTATCATATAATCCCACTTTATCATATAAATAATCGAATTTCCCACGGAACAGGTAATTCTGATATTCGGCCGGATTATAAACTTCCGCTATAAACAACAAGTCGGGATATTTTTCCTTTACCTGCGGAATCACCCATTCCCAAAATTCCACCGGCACCATTTCTGCCATATCACAGCGAAATCCGTCTATACGTTTTGAAGCCCAGAAAAGAAGGATGTCGAGCATCTTCATCCAAGTATCCGGGATGGGAGAGAAACAACAAGTACCACCATTCTGATAGTCCACTCCATAATTTAACTTTATCGTTTCATACCAATCGTTTATATTGGGATAGGCATCAAAACGATTATTCCCGGTAGCTTTGGCCGGTGATTCCCGATAAGGCTCTGCAGCACTTCCTTTCATGTCGAACTGGCCGTGAAGTTCCGATTGCGGAATATAGTAGAAGTTATTGTATGGACTGAAAGCGTAGTTGGGATCATCATTCGCTCCCAATTCCACAGTACCGTCCGGCTGCATGTCCGAATGATACTGACGGGCTACGTGATTCGGGACAAAATCGATAATGACCTTTAGCCCGGCACGATGTGTCCGGCTCACCAGATTCTCAAATTCCTTCATTCGCCCGGGGACATCCGTAGCAAGATCGGGATCCACATCATAATAATCTTTAATGGCATAAGGTGATCCGGCTTTCCCCTTTACGATAGCCGGATGATCCGGACTGATGTTATACCGGCGATAATCAGTTTGCGTAGCATGCTCGATGATACCGGTATACCAAATATGAGTAGTCCCCAGTTTTTTAATCTCTTCCAATGTTTTGGCTGTAAAATCAGCCATTTTCCCACAGCCATTTACAGTGATATCACCGTTATAGACACAGTGGTTATTATTGTTTCCAAACAGGCGGGGGAGCACCTGATAGATTATCATTTTCTTTTCGTCGCTCATGTGTATATAAAATTTATTTCAACTCTATTATTTTTCTTTCCTGCTGGCTCCGGTAAGCGGCTTCAATCACGCGAATCACATTTAATATATCATGTGCACCGGTCTGCAATGGCTTTCCAAGACGAAGATGCTCATAAATATTTTGGTAAAATCCACCATAATTACCGGGGATACCGGGATATCTCCGGCTGATCTCCTGTCTGTCGATCTCCGTATGTATCCATCCTAATTCAGCCTCCGTTTCTTCTCCCCAACAGGGTTGGTCAGGCATCTCGCCGCGAAGTAAAGCCGCTTCCTGCTTGTCGGTCCCGCATTTTACAAAAGAACCGAGAGTACCATGAAGCACAAATCGTGGTTCGGCTTCCCGCATCAAGTAACTGGCTTTCAATGTCACCTTTACATCCGGCGCCAATGACGGACGAATAAAGCGGATCATAAAATAGTCATCCACTTTTCCATCGGTACGCAAAATATCTATATCGGCAAAAACAGCTTCCGGCATACCGAACAACAGGACAGCCTGATCTATCAGATGAGAGCCGAGATTATAAGTCAGGCCTCCGCCGGAGTTACCCGTTTCCTTCCACGTATCGGGCTTGATAAAATTACGGTAGCGTGCAAAAGTCGATTCATATTCCACCAACCTGCCCAACAGCCCATTGGAGATTATTTCCCGTACTGTCAGAAAATCTGCATCCCAACGGCGATTCTGATATACACTGAGCATTAATCCTTTTGCGGCCGCCAATGCAATCAGTTCTTCACCTTGTGCTGTAGTAGATGTAAACGGTTTCTCCACAATCACATGCTTTCCGGCCTCAAGAGCCATGCGGGCGTACTCATAATGCGTAGCATCCGGAGTGTTCACTACAACAAGTTCGATAGCAGGATCTTGTATCAATTCTTCAAAGCTTCGCACAATCATAGCATACGGATAACGCTCTTTTGAGAGCTCCTTGCTACGTTCCACTATCTTTGATAATTCGAAATGAGGATTTGTATGAATAAACGGAGCATGAAATACTTGCCCCGACATGCCATATGCTGCCAACCCTACTTTAATTCTTTCCATACGTTTCCTTTTTCCTGCAACAGATTATCCAGTATTTCATTCGCCGTTTTATATCCCTGGTCGAATATCTCTTCCGCCTTTTCCAGTTCCCGGTTACTATATCCGTTCAGATTATAGGGTTCTATCAGTAAATCACATATCTCACGTTCCGGAAATGTGTTCGCACGGAACATAAAATGATAAGAACGCATAGCGATACTTACAATATTCATCTTGTATTTTTCTGCTTCCAAAGGACTCACATTGATTGCAACAACCTTCTCACACTCTTTCCGCAGAGGAGATACCGGAAGGTTCATTAATATTCCGCCATCTACATAATGAACGCCATTTATTTTAACGGGAGTGAACATGACAGGCATGCAACAGGAAGCAGCCACCCTTTCGGCAATACTACCTTTACGAAAATGCATGCTTCGCCCGTGATCCAAATCCGTCGCAGTAATAATAAGAGGAGTTTGTAGCTCTTCCAATTTCTGAGCTTTTAGATTACTTTTCAGAAAATCTATAAATTCTCCCAGTTCGAACAGCCCGACTTTAGGGATTACCATTTTTGTAAGATCCTGAAATTTATGCCCCGAAAAATAGTCCAGAACCCGATGAGGTTCGTTACCGTCGGCATAAAACACACCTGCCAGTGCTCCTGCACTGACACCGGAAATGATATCCGGCCGGATGTCATGTTCCAGAAGAGCCTGCATTACTCCCAGATGCGCAAAACCTTTAATAAATCCGCCACTGAGTGCATACCCGATCTGGTACTTTTGATGATCCCAATTATTCGTCATTACATCTTCCATTTACTTCATTTTACTTGTTCGCCACGAAATTAGTAAAATTCTGCAAAGATGAACCGGATATAGACAAAAAACTCACCCCAAATTACACAGATTAGTACAGATCATCTTTACTTTTAAAGAAAAGCCTGTGCTAACCGAAAAGATCTGTTATAATGCGTACGATCAGAATCCGAAGTCGTCCACTTCTATTTTTTCCGTTTCCGTTTCTTTAAAGGGTTTAGCTTCTTTTTGTACCGGATTGCCTTCAATATAAATAGCACGGAACGGACGTGCAGGACATACATATTCACAACCGCCGCAACCTACACAGATTTCCGTGTTTACCTGTGGAATGGTAAGTCCGTCTTTGTAAGGAACCATTGCCACCGCCTGCGTAGGACAGTGCTCCGAACAAGCCCCGCAACTCGTACCATCAGTATGTACAATACAATTTTCTTCGATAAAAATCACATGGCCCATTTGCGTCAGATGTTTTTCGTCTACGGTCAAAGGTTTTATAGCCCCGTTGGGACACACATCTCCGCACACGGTACAATCAAAATTGCAAAATCCTTTTTCAAAACTAACCGTAGGTTGCATCATTCCCTCCAAACCATATTCCATTAACGCCGGTTTAAGTACATGCGAAGGACACTTACTGACGCAAAGGTGACAAGAAGTACAATGCGCCTGAAAGTGTTCAAGACTGACAGATCCCGGAGGAGTGATCGGATTCTCTTTCTTATATGCCTTTTTACCACCCAATGTAGCGGTCGTTTCTTTTATCTGAGCCAAAATTTTAGGAGCGGCAACAGCTGTCATTACGCCAGTCATCAGGAAACGCCGTTTAGCTGTATCCGTATCTTGTTTCTTCTTTGAAACAATAGGAGAATAAACCAACGCATGCTTGCTGCAAGACTCCAGACAATCAAAACAATCTACACAACGGCTATAGTCGATTGTATGTTTTTTACTGTCGATACAAGCAGCTTTACATTTGGTAGCACACAGACCACATCCATTGCACTTATTTTTGTCGATACGAACCTTGAAGAGAGAAAAACGGCTCAAAAGCCCTAAGACAGTGCCTACCGGACAAATAGTATTACACCATGTGCGCCCATGTTTCCAGGCCAGAATTCCTATAATCGCAAGAGTGACCAATGCTATCATAAAAGAGGTCATACTCAGAATAGAGGCATCGGTCTGATAAAAAGTATAATTTTCAAATCGTGAAAAAACAGATTCCAGCAAATTATTCCCGGACATGTATACAGGTTTAAATACATTGACCGCAATCCGACCATATGCGCTATAAGGATCCAACAATCCGAGTATTAATGTAAAGCCACATGCAAATGTAAGGACCGTAACGCCTACAATTACCCATCGAAGAATATTTTTTGCCGGACTATAACCATATCTTTTCCTTTTCTTTCCTACAGATTTCGATACACGTGCCACTATATCCTGAAAAATTCCCATCGGACAAATGGTAGAACAATAGAAACGTCCGAAAAGCAATGTCAATAGAATTAAGAATATAAGTATACCGACACTAAAAGAAAGAAGTGCCGGTATAAATTGCAGGTGAGCCAACCGATGAAAACTATTAGGCAATATGCCTGCGAAATCCAGAAAAAAGAATGTAATCAGTGAAAACAGCACCACTGATATACCTATACGTATCTTTCTCAACATGGTGTTATAGCTTGATTCTCTTTACATTCAGTTTATCCAGATTCATTGTTCCCACCTTCAATGCTTCTCCCTTGGCAAGGTGACCTACCGTATCGAGCGGCATTTCGCGCACTTGATTAAAAAATTTTGCGGCGGCAGTATCCACTGCTACAATATCCGGCGATACAAAAAGCCCTTTTGCCAATACTACATCCGAAGCCGATCGTCCGCGCGGACCATTAGTTTTCATAATACGGTAAGCATCGACTACATTCAGAACCGCTTTCTTCTGCATGGTACAGATATCAGCAATACATTGCTGTAAATCGTTCTGATGAAAATAACCGCGGTCCCATACAATTCCCATGTGATTCTTCATTGCAATGGTCAGATTAGCACCGCCATGATTTTTCAGAATAGGCACATTAATCCATACATCGCAATTCAGAATCGCTTCGTGTATTTTGGCCTTTTTCATATTTTTGCCCTTAGGCAAATCTACCGGACGATAATATGACTCCAGATGGGCAGGCATTACTTTGGCTCCGGCAGCTTTGGCGGCAGATTCGATACCACTATTTTTATAGCACTTCTGCCAATCGTCACAAGTATGATCGAATACGGTAACCTCTTTCGCACCGGCAGCAAAACATTGTTTTACAATTTCTGCAACCAGTTTCGGATTCGTATTTCCTGCTAATTCCGGTACTTTATCCCATCCAATATTGGGTTTCACAACTACCTTTTGACCGGACTTCACAAACTGTTTCATCCCTCCTAATTCGGCAATGGCACGTTGAAACATAAGCTCCGGTTCATCACCCATCACAGCCACAAGATCAGGCTTGCCCGTGCTATTTACAGCTTGCGTCAATATCTCCATCGCTTCAGAACGTTGTATCGTCATTGCCGCACCGGAAACTGCTACAGTTTTTAGAAAATCCCTCCTGTCCATCTTATTTATTTTCTATGATTATTACCCACAACCAATAATGCAAGCTCGCATCACATAGGTATGTTCAAGATTTACAAATTCAAATTATCCACGGAAATTTAAAACAAGTTTCATCAAAAAGAGCATAATCCGCATTCCCATTAACGGCAAAAGTCTTTATCATCCGGGCATCTTGCATCAGTTCTTTAGCCAGCATTATTGTAGAACCGGTTTTTATACGGTCATCAACCAAAAGAATACGTTTATTTCTAAAATCGAAATCAATAGGTGCCAAAAGCTTCGGCCGGTCATATTTGGGATGCTGATACTCATCCCGCAAGTTTATCTTCAATAAATGAACCTCTTTTTGCAGACGTTGATTAATAATACCTGCCGGCACAATCCCACCATTGGCTATAGCTACTATGATATCGAATTCATCTTCAAAAGTGATAGAACGAAAACGATCCATCACTTCATTAAAAGTTCTTGCCATATCAGTTATATTTTAGCAATTCCTCTTAGTAAGGCATAACCACCGAACCACTGAATCAACATCCCCGGAACTCCCATACGGAAATCTTGTATAGCTATCCAAAAATTTCTTTCAATCACCCATTCAAAAGCTGTACCTACAACTTGATAAGCAAGTATCGCCACAAGAATGGCCGGCAATGAAATTTTCTTTGCATAACGAGCCGCCAACGCAGACGATCCGGCAAATAATACGGATTTAATAAGAAGAATCGGAAGTACAGCAGCAGAAGGCATTGCAAATAATAAATGATTAATAACCGGAGATAATACAGCAGTCAGCAAACCGACCCGAAAACCATATTTATAAGAAGCTATCAGTGTAAAAAAGTAAATAGGCAATAGGGTAGGACCTCCGGCCGGAATCAAATGACATAATTGGGGTAATACAATATTGCCTGCCACAAATAGCAAAGCAAACAGGTACGTTTTCACATTACTGTAATTCAGTGAATAAAGCTTAGCAGTTGTTTCCATTTTTATTTTTTGTTTTTTGGTTAGTAGCGTTATAAAATATAAGATTGCATTCCACCGGAATGGTTTAATCGGATTATGAATTAAATCATGTAGCAAATATATCATTAAATCACAGCAAAATAAAATCAGTTATTACAAAGATATCAATTATTTACTTTCATAATCCGACCGATATATATCAGTCAATAAGATTGATACGTTTTTTATAAAGAACGAGAGGATATTGATAGGCTCATCATTAAATCACCTTTTCATTTACTAATAAAGGGCAAACATTATCATTTCAGGTTTTTCTTAAACAACAATACCGGCAAAACCTCTTTCAGCTTTTCCTTATCCGTAACGGCAACCGTCATTGGCAACAGTCTTCCACTGGGTTTTGCATTATAAAAATCCTCCTTTATAGTATCAGAGATGTCAGAATCAACAATAGCATTCAAATGTTTCTCCGTGAAATAGAACGATACTTTGAAATAACCATCAAAAACACCGATCCACCCCAAGTTCTTCTTTTTGAACATCATTTTACACAACCATGCATTACCATCTTTGTAATAATTCCATTCCGGCTTTATATCCAATCCGGAGAGTACATTATCCCATTCTTCAAAAGCCGGATAGCTATCGTGAAGTACACTGTTCAAGACTTCCGGTGTCGGAAGAACATGCTTGTCTTTTAATGCTAAAATTTCCATATCTGTCAGTTTTGTATCCCTATATTTATTCTGCAAACATCCCATACAATCCCATGCCGATACAAAAATAACAGTTTTTTCTTTGTTTGTACCATTACTACTCTTAAATCAGTAATAATGGTATGTATATCTGTAATCTATATTATAAAAAGTTTTGAGATCAAGAATACGAAGCTATTTTTCTTAGTCTTCATGCATTCTTACAATACCTCCTGCCGGCAGAGTAAACCAAAAAGTAGAACCTTTACCCTCTTGAGAACTGACACCTATCTCTCCACCTAAATGGGATATGATTGTTTTACATATGGAAAGCCCGAGTCCGGTTCCTTGTATGAAACTGTTCAATTTGACAAAACGGTCAAAGACATCCGATACTTTATCGGCCGGTATACCATATCCTGTATCTTCCACATAAAAGTAAAGATCACCGGAATCCTTCAATTTATAACCTATATGAATATGGCCCTTAGGAGTAAATTTAATGGCATTATTCACAAAGTTGTGTACTACTTGTAGAAGACGGTTACGATCACTGTGCACAACACATTCGAATATACGATCTGTAAATGCAATATCCAGTTCTGAATTGTTTGCTTTTAGATGAGCTGTCTGAGCTACTTCCGTCAATAGACTATTCAAGTCGATCTCAGAATAAGTAAACTCTAACGTGCCTGCTTCAATTTTCGACAAATCGAGAATATCACTGATAAGCTGTAACAACAAGGCATTATTATTCAGTATAATATCTGCATATTCTTTTTTTTCTTCCGGATCATCCGTTTCTGTCAGTAGTTCAGAAAAGCCGACAATGACATTAAGCGGTGTACGGATTTCATGACTCATATTAGCCAGAAAAGCAGATTTCAACATATTGCTTTGCTCCGCCTGTTCTTTGGCTAACCGCAGAAAATGCTCCATTTCTTTCTGTTTCGTAATCACCATTCCCGAACCGATTATACTAACCGGACGCCCTTTCGCATCATATCTGGATACGGTTCCCTGTTTGTGTACCCATTCATATTCACGGTCATTATACCAATGTATCTGATATATTTCATGAAATTCAGTCCGCTTGCCTTCCCGTAACTCACTAAACACCTTTGTTATACGTTCACGAAAATCAGGATGAATTTTTTTCAGGTATTCATCTATAGAAATGTTATACCTTCCATGCCCGTCAGGACCCGGCGAATCTTCATGATGATAAAAGTTATAGTCGGTAGAAAAAGTATGAGTTATAAAATCGGCACTCCATGGAAGTACGCCGGCAATATTCAGAGCGGATGAAAGCACCGAATTACTCGTTTCGAGTTCTTCCTTTGCCTGTCTTAATGAAAGCTGTGCCCTTTTTAATTCCAGTTGAGACGCATTTTCTTCCGGAAGATCACGTGCCGTAACGATTACCCGGTCGTTGTCTATCAGAGACATCTGTATTTCATAGCAATGCTGATTGCCGTTCTCTTCCATATTAAGTTCGAATATCTCGGATTTCCCGGACGAAACTGTTTTCTGGAAATGTTTCATATATACCCGTCCTGTTTCCCAATCAAGAAAAGCATCTATTTTCTTACCGACCATTCCCTCCGGATTGAAAGGTAAGTTACCGCCAGGATTGACAATATTCAAAAGTGTGGCTTGTTTATTATACACTAAAATCATCTCCGGAACCGTTTTTATCGCATGTTCATGTGCGTCTGCAAAAATTACATTATTCATTATCTTGCTTATTTTTGTATCAATTATCCTTCTCGATAATAGTAGGACTGCCAAAGCCTATTTATCGCATAGCATTAATTAGAACAAAACTCTGATTAAAAAGTTTTTAAGAAGATAATTTTGCCTTAAACGGCCCATTATTTTATTACAGGGAACAAAAAACAGTTTCGGATATTTATTTAATAATAACAGGATCACCCAAGAATTTCGGGCTCTTATTCGTATATAAATCCATAAACAGTTTAACTCTTGCAAACTTCTCCCGAAGTTGGGTCTTGAATCCGCTATATGCATCCACATCCTGCGCATTATAACCAATAGCCTGCAAACCTTTTGCCTGTGCAATGTATATGGCCCGACGGTTATGAAAATCCTGTGATATAACCGTAAAACGATGTTGTCCGAATATCTTTTCCATGCGTACTACGGAATCCAATGTCCTGAATCCGGCATAATCCAGATAAATCTTATCTTCAGCCACCCCTCTTTTTACCAGTTCATTTTTCATATCTTCGGGTTCATTGTATCCCTCACTACTATTGTCGCCACTGATAACAACGGTTTCTATCTTTCCGGCTTTAAAAAGAGCAACAGCAGCCTGTATCCTGTTTTGAAAGTACTGATTGGGAGCACCCGAACGGAGGGTTTTGGAAGTACCCAATAAAAGCCCCGTTTTATTGCAGGGGATAGTAGCGGCATCTTTGTATATCAATGTATCCGTTTTATGTTCCACCGTATAATTGGCAATAATCGTAATAGCAACTATCAGGATGATTCCACTCGGAATACCCCATTCTATTATTCTCCGCCGTTTAAGTAATTTTATCGGACTTCTCATATCATTTTCTTTTATACTTTTTTCAGATCAGGAAGAAACCAAGTGACCAATCCTAACAATGGCATAAATGCACAAACATTGTAAACAGCTTCAATCCCGAACCTATCCGCCATATTTCCCAATACGGCAGAAGCAATGCCGGCTATTCCAAAAGCAAAGCCAAAGAATAACCCGGATATAAGCCCCAATTTATTAGGAAGCAACTCTTGTGCATATAGCAAGATAGCGGGAAAAGCGGAAGAAAGCATCAGACCGACGCAAAAACTGAGTATCACCGTACCTGCAAGCTCCACATGCGGCATCAGCATGCTAAAAGGAGCTGTCCCGAGAATGGATACCCAAATTACATATTTCCGTCCGATCCGATCACCGATGGGGCCACCGACTAATGTCCCGACAGCCGTAGCAATCAAGAACACAAAAAGAAAAAGCTGGGATTGCTGCACGCTCACCCCAAACTTATGAATCAAATAGAACGTATAATAACTGTTGAGACTTGCCATGTAAATATATTTAGAAAAAATCAGAACAAGCAGGATACTAATGGAAAGTACTGTTTTATTCATAGGCAACGGCATTGCCAAATGCGGTTTCATCGCTGCAGGAGCACTTTTTATCCGAGTTAAGTAACCTTTATACCATCTGCACACAGGAATCATTACTAAAATAGCAATCAATGACAGAATGGCAAATAAAGAGATATGGCTACGTCCGTAAGGAGCAACTAACAAAGCAACCAACAAAGGTCCTAATGAGCCTCCCAGATTTCCGCCCACTTGAAACAAAGACTGGGCAAGTCCCCGTCTGCCACCCGAAGCCAATGAAGTGATACGTGAGGCTTCCGGGTGAAGCACAGAAGAACCGATACCTATCAGGAACACAGAAAAGAGCACCCAATGCAAATTAGAAGCAAAAGCGAGATTCAGCATACCGGTCATCGTAAAAAGCATTCCTGCCGGAAGTGTCCATGCCACTGGACGTTTATCAAAAAAAAGTCCGAAAATCGGTTGAAAAACAGAAGCTGACATCTGATAAACCAGTGTAATCAGTCCGATCTGAGCAAAACTAAGGCCCAAATCGTCTTTAAACAGAGGATATACCGCCGTTATTACAGATTGCAATAAATCATTCAGGCAATGAGAGATACTCAATGCTACAAGTATAGGAAAAGCGATGGAACTGACTGGACGTTGCGGATTCTGTATCATATTGACAACCTTTTGTTATTCTTAGTTTTGCAAAATCGGCTGCAAATGTACAAAACACAGATAGTCTAAGCGAACAAAAACGCTATTATTTTCTCCTCTTCCGATCAAGCATAATAGTTCATACTAAACAGGATACCTAAAAACATCTGCTTATTCTCTCCAATGAATATAGTATATAAAACATTATTTATCAGATAATTGTATCCGTTCCTTTATCTTTCCCCAAGCATGTGTGTCGAACAGGCAACTACTACGTATCGTGTGATACATTTCCTTAAATCGGGACATCGGCACTGTATAACTTAAAATATCCGGCTCAAAATGAGGACGTACAGACGGATCAAAGAAACCGATAAAAGTTCTTCTGCCTCCCCTGTGATTCTCCAGAATAGTCTGTGTCACTGTAACGCTGCAACCGGAACCGAATTGTGTGACAACAGCATCTTCCGAATTATTATCATAACAGGCCCATGTCACCAATCCCGAAAGTATATCGGGAGTTGCCAGAAACAAGACACCTTCAATAGGATCCAAAGAATCCACTTTATCCATACGTGCAAAATGCAGATAACGATTCTCTGTTTTTGTTACCCCTAACCGGTCGATATACTCAATTACCATTTCCGGCGTTTCTTTATATTTTTCTTTTAAAGAAACAAAAGTCGGTACACGTTCCGGCATATCGGTAAAACCTGTATAGAATTTACCGCCGCCACATCCGATAACATCGGCATTCAAACTGACCGTATGTCCTTCCCTTACTTTTCTCATGTCTTTGAAAAAGCAACCGTTTATCTTTTCTGTTTGATTTTCGAGCGTATCAGAGTACCAGAATACAATAGGAAGCTCCGTGTTTTCTCCGAAAGCCGCTTTGTAATTTGCTATAAACGTCTTTATTTCCATGAGTCGAGTTTTAAAAAGTTCCACATTAAAGAAAAGCATTTCCTGCAAAGATAAAATAAAGAATGACACTTCCTTATAAACAGGAGTTAAATAGAAGAAAAAAGAAAATCAAGTGCCATATTACTAATATTTGTATAGTAATTACATTTAATTATCCGGGCATTCCATTTGTTTTACTAACTTTTTGTTATCTTTGGTACAAAATAAACTCGTTAACCGTGTAATAATAAAAAACAACCGACGTATTATGAATCAGGAATTAGTAATGAGCCCGCATTTGTTAGTGGCTTTTCTCCAAAAACCGGCTTCCGAATTTACGAAAGCAGACATCATCACGTATATTCAAAAAAACGACATCCGTATGGTTAACTTCATGTATCCCGCTGCGGACGGACGATTGAAAACACTCAATTTTGCAATCAACAATGCCGCCTATCTGGATGCAATTCTGACTTGCGGCGAGCGTGTGGATGGTTCCAGCCTGTTCCCGTTTATCGAAGCCGGCAGCAGTGATTTATATGTAATCCCCCGTTTCCGGACAGCTTTTGTCGATCCGTTTGCCGAATTACCCACCGTAACCATGCTTTGCTCTTTCTTTAATAAAGATGGCGAACCATTGGAAAGTTCTCCCGAATATACCTTGAGTAAAGCCTGTAAAGCATTTAAAGAGGTGACCGGCATGGAGTTTCAAGCAATGGGCGAATTGGAATATTATGTCATATCAGAGGATGAAGACATGTTTCCGGCAACCGACCAGCGCGGCTATCACGAATCGACTCCTTATGCCAAATTCAATGATTTCCGTACGGAATGTATGGCATACATCGCACAAACAGGCGGTCAAATAAAATACGGTCATTCTGAAGTAGGTAATTTTACACTGGACGGCATGATCTACGAACAGAATGAAATAGAATTCCTTCCGGTACGTGCCGAAGAAGCAGCCGACCAATTGATGATTGCCAAATGGGTGATTCGTAATCTGGCTTTTTCTTATGGATACAACATTACGTTCGCACCGAAAATTACTACAGGAAAAGCCGGTTCCGGACTGCATATCCATATGCGCATCATGAAAGACGGACAAAACCAAATGCTAAAGGACGGTGTATTGTCCGAAACAGCCCGCAAGGCCATTGCCGGTATGATGGAATTGGCACCTTCCATTACTGCTTTTGGAAATACGAATCCGACTTCTTATTTCCGGTTAGTGCCACATCAGGAAGCACCTACCAATATTTGTTGGGGTGACCGCAATCGTTCGGTATTAGTAAGAGTACCGTTAGGGTGGTCGGCAAAGACCGATATGTGTATGTTGGCCAATCCGCTGGAAAGTCCAGCCAATTATGACACCACACAAAAACAAACCGTAGAAATGCGCTCACCGGACGGTTCGGCAGATATCTATCAGTTAATAGCCGGACTGGCCGTAGCTTGCCGCCATGGTTTTGAGATACAGGATGCACTGGCAATAGCCGAAAAAACTTATGTAAATGTCAATATACACAAGGAGGAAAATGCCGGCAAACTAAAAACTTTGGCCCAATTGCCGGATAGCTGTGCCGCATCCGCCGATTGCCTTGAAAAGCAGCGCTCGTTCTTCGAAAAATACAATGTATTCAGTCCGGCCATGATAGATGGTATCATTACCAAACTACGTACTTATAACGATGCCACTCTACGCAGCGATATTCAAGATAAACCCATCGAAATGATGGAGTTGGTTGAAGAATATTTCCATTGCGGATAGTCATAGAATTTATAGACTCTAATACCCCGGTACTACTTTTGCAATACCGGGATATTTTTATATTATTCTATACATATTACAAATATTCGTCCCGGATTTGTCATCTACTTTTCGAACTTAAAAACATATAGAATATGTTTTTGTTTAATAATATACAGCATTATGTCCGTTATCTTTGATACCTTTATCACATTTTAAAAACTGTTGTTGTAATAATGCCCGATAAAAGTATGATGAATTTACGTAAATTACTTCTTTGGATATTAGTTAGTATAATAATATTGTGTGCATTAAGGTATGGCATATTAGAATGTGCCAACCAATATATCTATAATTTGCGTAACACACATTTTCCCTCCTTTGCCTATCGCTATGATGATTTTTTGCCCTATATTCCGGTAGTGATCATGTTCGGAATGAAATTGGCGGGAATAAAAAGCCGGAGCCAATGGAAGCCGATGTTGATATCCACCGTTTTTTCATTTGCACTTATGGGCATCACTATCTGCTCTATCAAATCATTGGCAGGTGTACTCAGACCCGATGGTTCCGACTTCCTATCCTTTCCTTCCGGACACACAGCAACGGCTTTTACCTCGGCCTGCCTTCTATACAAAGAGTATGGTCCTAAGAGTTCATGGATAGGTGTAGCAGCCTTTTTGCCTGCATTCATCACAGGGCTTAGCCGTCAATTGAACAACAGGCATTGGTTGAGTGATGTGGTAGGCGGCGCTGTCATTGGAATTCTGATGGTAGAAGTGGGATACTGTTTATCCGGTTTGTTATTCAAAGAAAAAGGGAAATAGATCATCACTTGCTTCCATCGTCACATTTCTGGTGAACACCTCATCCTTAAAACAGTAGGTGCAATATTCTGCGTTTTGTGACAAATCGGCATTAGTACCGAATTCTTCTGCGGATTTCATATCCATTCCACAACTTTGGCAAATCGATTCACTCATCATTTTTTATTGTTAAGAAGTTAGTTTTTGATTGACCCGGTTCATTTATTAATAATTACTTTCCCGATCTTTGACAATCTTCTATGAATAGAAATTTATTCCATCCAATTGATAAACAATGGCAATTTAAAGAAAAAAGAGCAAACAACCAAAATGCATATAAAAAAACTCTCCGATAGCACCTTTGATATATCTCCGGAGCATTCTTTACCAATCTATCTGGCTGCGGAGAGCCTATTCAGACTTTCCAAAAGCATGAACAGATATTAGCATAAACTATATTATTATTTCAAAATATTAGAATATTTGGCCTTGAGCAATCCATAATCTTTATAGTTGAATTGTAGAGAGAGTGACGAAAGTACCTTTTTTTCCGTTTCAGGACTCCAATAAATTTGGAGCCTGTCACATGTCCGAGTAATAGCTGTATAAAAAATATTATGAGTTATCATATCTTCAACATCATGGGTTATCACAACTTTTACTGATTGGAATTCCAAACCTTGAGCCTTATGTATTGAAACTGCATATGCCACCTGAAAAGGCACTACCGTAGAATCCGATTCTATATCTTCATCTCCGTCATCGTTTTTCTCCACTGTAAGTTTTATCACTGACGTCGTTTCGGACACCGGTGGGCATAACTCCAATTCCGAATATTCAAGATCAAGTTCATTAAGAATAGTGTTAACCTCAAGCGTAAACTCAATCAAATCATCGTGTTTAGTAATCCCAAGAATTTTTCCCTTTAAGTTGTTGTATATCCAGGGTGAAAAGCGTTCGGTTTCATTAAACAAAATCGGATCATCAACTTTATATGTCAATATATCCCATTGGACAGGTGGGTTAGGATTATTACTTTGAAGAAAACGATTAATATTATTTATTCCATACAAACCGTCATAATTTAAACAAAGAATGATCTCGTCATCATGTGATTTTGTAAATATTGAGTTGTCAAGATTTTTTGTATAACCATGTTTTGTCAAGTATTCAAGAATGTCAGAGGAAAGAGTTCTTACTTTATTCCATACAGCAAGCAAACCACTCTGGGAAGTACGATAGGTTTGCTTCAATTCTACACGGCAGCTACCTTTAATGGCATAATATGCTATACTGAACCAATTTCCGAAGAGAATTGATTCAATCTGATACATATCTCCTACAAGAATGAGCAATTTGAATTGCCCCTGTTTTAGTATATCATTCATGTCTTGATTACTTACAGTACTGCATTCATCAATAAACAGAAGATCCCATTCCTGCTTTATGGATTTTCCAGCCAAGAACTTGGCGATGGTCATGAATGTTCCATCATATGAATCAACTTTTCGACGTAGATTCTCAACAGCTGGATTAGTATTGGCTAAGTAAATTTTATTTTTATCACCAAAAATGCGTGAGATATAATTAATAAAAGTAGATTTTCCTGTACCTGCTGCACCATAAACCAAAGCAACTCTCGAATTGGAGAATAATTCTTTCAGTGCTTTTCGTTTTTCATCTGAATCTACGGCGACTCCTGGCTTGGAAAGCCAAGAATTGACCGTATGAGTATAACTAAATATCCCTTTACTACTCAACTCTTTTAATCGTTGGAGTATCTTCATCACATTATCTTCGTATTTCTGGATGTAATAATAACCATTCCAACATTCCAATTGGAGATTGTTGTTCTCAAGTTTGTGTTTATAATAAAGATTGGCATTATAAGCATCAACCAATGGTTGCATATCCCCGTAAGCAATCAATTCTTCTTGTGAAGTGTAAAGTATTCCATTATGCTCAGTATTGACTGTGATGTGGCGTGCCAACAATTCATGTTTATGTCCTTCAATAGGAATGGATGCCAAGATATCATCTATCGACGGATTATGTCTAACTAACGAAAATTTATAAGGCATACGGTCAAATGGCACACATTTGATGTTTAAATATAATTCTGACAACAAATCACATGCATCACTGTGATATTGCTTTTTGATAATTTTATTATTCAGCCGATACAGCAGATAAAGTAAAACATTGCCACCAGCCTTTTCAATTCGGCTACGACATTCAGTCAACATAGCTGAGAGATTGTGAACAGCCGCACCGTCTTTGACATATTCTATAAATTGTGTAAACTCATCAAATGGGAGTGTTAAAAGTTTCGGAAGCGATGTGCCCGATTGTTTAATAAATGCCATAAGATTCGTGTACTCTTTATTTTTATTAGGAGGAAGAGAAATATTAAGAATTTTAGCAAAATTTTTCAGTTCGCATGCACGTATAGCTACCTCCCAGTCAATTATGATTGAAATAGGCATTTTAACCCCAAACACACTAATTCCTGTGGAAACAAGACGAAGATCAACTGCATAGGTAGACGTGATTTCATATTTAGTAAAAGCAATAAGACGCTCAAATTTACTGGCATGTTCGTTAGCCCGGCTGAATGAAACTTCATAATATATGGAATCATTTACAAATATAGGCTTGGTTTTGTAGATATAGAATTTACCGGTATGTGTCACTGCATTCTTTAAGTCTTGATTTTCGATCCGATATGCAATTGCTTCATGATATATTTTGAATGCAGGATCAAGATTAAGGGGAAATAAATAGAGATTATGCAACAACTCCATACCAAACCGGCCTTTCATATATTGCTTAATCCTTAACAAATACTCATAATATTTTAACATCAACCGTTCGGAACTCTCTGGGTCGAAAGTATAATGAGAGGCCGATATTTGTAACAAGTCATGAAATTTGGCTATAAAATTAAGATTACCACACTTCATTACATAACTATTAGCTTTACGCAATGTCTCGTATTCTGTTGCAGCCGGTACTCCTCCGGCTGCCAAATAAATCTTGGCGGAGACATGCTCTACAAAGTTTCTAAGATGTCCTAAAATACTTTGTGAAAGCAATCCGCGATGGTCTGCCTTAAGTTGGTCAATACATGAACATATATATATATCGCAATTGATGATATACTGGTCAAAATTCATAATTGTAAATATGGAATGAAGATATGATATTATGCAAATATAGTAAAAATCTCACATTCTATATCAATATCATCTCTATCTTTAGCTATATTATTTACCTAATTATGAAATTTCACAACAAACATACAAAGTAAACAGAATAAGTTGTTTTAATTTACACGATCTCATTTTCATACCATTAATCAATATGTGGCTTAAATAAAGCTCATACTGAGAAAAAACTATTAATATTAAGAATCTTCAATAGGATATTTAAGGTTTTATATAATAAGAATTAAAAAAATGCACTACGCTACACGAGTAGAAAAGAATCCTTTTTCTGTACACATAATTATAATTCAAAGATATTCCATTTTCCTATAATTAAATTTCCGGTGTCTCTTCAAGGCGAACGTTTACTGCATTCATACCTTTCATGCCACGTTCCAGATCAAACGTTACAATATCATTTTCGGAAATATCTCCCGTTACATTATTTATATGGAAAAAATACTTTTCAGTACCCGAAAGGTCTTTAATAAAACCAAATCCTTTGGAAGTATTGAAAAACTCAATCCGGCCTCTCATTATAGTTGGAGCTTCCTTCTCTTTCTTAGGAGTCGCTATCATGATATCTTCCTGCTTGATTTCTTCTCTCTTTACGCTTTCTTCCGGTGGAGTGGAGGTAATCATACCATTCTCATCGACATAAGCAATCATGTCATCCAAACTGTTCACTTTCGGAGCTAATTTCTTTTCTTCTTTTCTTTTTTGTTTTTCAGCACGACGGGCGAGCTTCTTTTTTTCATTTTCACGTTTGTCTGTTGTTACGGATTTTGCCATATAAACTTTTATTTTTACTAATTATTTATTTCAGAGTGAAGGAGATAACTAAGGAAGAAACTTGTTCTTAATAATTGATCTATAAAGAAGGAGAAACTATGCGATAACAGTATCGTAACTCACACTCTAAAGCAAAGATACGAAAAAAAGTGAGAATCGGAACGGTATATGGAAAGAATGTTTTAGAACAATGGCAAAAAAGAATAGACCGTCCCAATTTATCCAATTGAGACGGCCTGTCTTATTTCCATTTATTTAATAAGAAAAATGCTTATGCTATTCCATGAGCAGAAACGGTAGAATCTATTTTCTTAATCAATCCTTGAAGTACAGCACCCGGTCCGCATTCTGTAAAATCCGTAGCACCATCGGCAACCATGTTCTTTACTGTTTGAGTCCAACGTACGGAAGCAGTCAACTGAGCCACCAGGTTCTTTTTGATTTCAGCAGGATCGGTATGAGGCAAAGCATCCACATTCTGATATACCGGACATTTGGGAGTATGAAATTCCGTGGCATTGATAGCAGCTTCCAGTTCTACCTTTGCAGGATCCATCAACGGAGAATGGAATGCACCACCTACTTTCAACGGAAGAGCACGCTTGGCACCGGCAGCTTTCATCAATTCGCAAGCCTTTTCGATACCGGGCACTGAACCGGAAATAACAATCTGTCCGGGACAGTTGTAATTGGCAGGAACACAAACTTCACCTCCGGCAGAAACAGACGCACAAATTTCTTCCACCTTTTCATCGGGCAATGCAATGATGGCAGCCATTGTAGAAGGAGTCACCTCACAAGCCTTCTGCATAGCCATAGCACGTGCATAAACCAACTTCAAACCATCTTCGAATGAAAGAGCACCGGCAGCTACCAATGCAGAGAATTCACCGAGCGAATGACCGGCGGTCATTTCCGGCTTGAAATCGTCACCCATACAAAGAGCGGAAATTACCGAGTGTAAAAACACGGCAGGCTGAGTTACCTTTGTCTGACGAAGATCTTCATCAGTACCGTTGAACATAATATCTGTAATGCGATATCCGAGAATATCGTTTGCTTTTTCAAACAATTCTTTTGCTAATGCAGAGTTGTCATACAGGTCTTTACCCATGCCCACAAACTGAGCACCTTGACCGGGAAATACAAATGCTTTCATATTTTCGTTCTAAAATTTAAATTTGCGGGGCAAAGTTACATATTTTTATAATACAGTAGCACAAAATCAGCAATTTTGTGCAATGGCAATCTCTTTTTCCCACTATCTATCTACCTTATCATCAATAATCTGTGCCTTCACCGGATTCCAAAAGTGGCATAATGCCCCATTTCCATGGCCGGCAACTACCTCTTTACCAGCACTGATAGCTCCACCAATATACGTTTTCGCTTTACCTACCGCTTTATCCATTATGTATCCCAGAGCCAGATAAGTGGCGATAGAAGAGGAGAGGGTACACCCCGTACCATGTAGGTTATGGCTCTTTATTTTGCGTCCTTTATAAATAAAAATATTGCCATCCACGCATAAAATATCCTGCATCTCTTCTCCCTGCAAATGCCCTCCTTTTATCAATACGGCAGTTTGGTAAAGAGTAGAAAGCTCCTGTGCTGTCCGTTGCATTTCCTCCGGAGCAGTTATCGTCTTGCCGGTCAGCACCTCCACTTCGTCCAGATTGGGTGTGATAAGGCTGACTAATGGAAAAAGCTCCCTTTTTACAATTTCGATGGCATCGTCATTCATTAATTTTCGGCCACTGGTAGATACCATTACCGGATCGTATACAATGTATTTCGGGTGATACTTTTGCAAACAGCCGGCGATAGCTCTAACTGTTTCGGCATCACCGACCATACCTATTTTAACGACTTCCGGATGCAAATCTTCCATTACGGCTTCGATTTGTCCGCGAATAATTTCGATGGGAACAGCATGCACGGCATGTACACCCATCGTATTTTGTACGGTCACCGCCGTTATCACAGATGCCGCATACCCCCCTAAAGCAGATATGGTTTTAATATCTGCCTGTATGCCGGCTCCACCCGAACAATCGGAACCTGCAATGGAAAGAATAACCGGATAATGCTTCATATTCTTCTTTATTATAATTTCAGAAAACAAAATTAGCATAAAAATCCCGCTTGATTCTTTGAGTCCGTCTAAATTTTCCTCTTAAAAGTTTTTATCAGCTTATTTTGAGCGAAATTTAAACAGACTCTAAATACGAACTGTATTTATGCTATTTTCAGAAGAAATAAAAAGATGCCTGTATTGTAACACAAAACTTTAAATTAGGGGCTATTTTTGATAATTTACTAATAAGGAACAGGCCCTTGCGGCCAAACAGAATAAAAAGAATCTCCTTAAAAGAAAAAGCAGCAAATTATTTGGAAGGGCGGACTGGATATCCTATCTTCGCCAACGAATTCTAAAAGCAATAATTTTGGGTACTATTCTTAAATTTGTTATCGCTTAATATTAGCCTTATAAACCGCAGGCTAATTTCTTTCGTCTGAGTAGGCCTACTCAGGCAGGTTTTTCATTATACCACTTTATTATTCACAGCAATGTCTTTTTCAGAGACAATTGTAACTTGTTTTTCAGCTTTTTCAAGGCAGAATATCTATACTGTCTCTCTGAAAGTTATGAAAGCATCGGATACAGATGAAAAATTTCGTAAAGAACATTAAGCAAAAGATAGAAGCAGAAATTGACAGGATCGAGCAACAACGCACTGACCGTCTTGACAAGATAAAGCAGATAGTCAGCTGCATACAAGCCGCTCTCTCGTCACTGCATGCAGCTATTACCAAATATCGATTTGAAAACCTACAAGAAGAGATTCATTTCTTCAAAGTCTGGAAACCGGAAATTTCCAGTCTGCTGATTTATTATGTACGTTTGTACCGGATAGAAAACAACCGTACCGGAAAATCACCGTCAGCCCAATGCAAATATTTAAAAAACGAATACGATCATTTGAAGAAAGGCCATCCTGACGAAGTTTTTTACAACTATTATCAATCCGGAAAGACAGAATCGGATCACTTGTTTTTCACAAGAGAGTATTATGATATTCTTTCGGATGTTCATTGCCTATCGGCAGACAGGGATCTGTCCTTTTCTACCCTGCATGATTCGAGTGTTGCCGAGATTCTCGCAAACAACCAATTAATGCATTATCTGGCAGGCGAAATAGAATTGTTATCAGATGAACTGCATCTCAAACTTATTTCAATTGTCGAGAATAATTTACTACAATGGACCGATAGCAAGGTTGCGCTGGTTGAATTCATCTATGCACTATATGCCGGTAAATGTTTCAATAAAGGCGACATTAGCCTGAAAGATATCGCTTTTTGTTGCGAAACGCTTTTCAACATCGAAATAGGCGATTACTACCGGATATTTCTGGAAATCAGAAACAGAAAGAAGAACAGGACACAGTTTTTGGATAAACTAAAAGAAAAAATAACTCAAATGATGGATGAACTTGATGGATAAACTATATTCACACTGAACTACTAAAAGCCCAATACTTTTCGGAGAAGATGCCCGGAAATTTGAAGAACGAATGAAGCAAGTCCGTAAAGAGACTCCGGAACAAAGGGAAAAACGACTGAAACAGTACAAAGCCGTTATGAACGTATTTAAAGAATAATAATTCAATATGATTCTAACGGAAGAAGCTTTTCAAAAGACCTAATGTACGTCGTTTGAAAATAAAAGAAATTATAAAATCGTTCGACTGTGGCAATGCAGATTTGAACGATTTTATTTTAAATGAGTCAATGTTCTATCGCAAAGCATTACTTGCAGTAAGTTATGTAGTCGAAAAATACCTTTTTGCGTCCCGCCAATACCTCTTATAATAAGAGAAAACGGCGGGACGATTTCTTATGATAAACTTGACAAGCTAAAGTAAAAACAGGAAAAAGTTGATAGCATCTTGTGACATCTTGTGAATTGTACAACCAGCTAATACACAACTTTGCAAAAAAATCAAGAATCCGCAAAGAAAAAAATCAGCTTTGGTATGAATACAATGTTCACATGGGAAATAAAGGTAAAAAATAGTCCTTTATTAATAAAGAGATGCACTCATTGCAACAATGAACGTTTTTATTGTAGCGACAAGTTTAGAATGAATGCTCAAAAAAGAAATATCGATGTATGGCTAATATATAGATGCACAAAGTGTGATAACACCTGTAACCTTACTATATTGTCGCGAAGTAAACCGGACTTGATCGACAAAGCGCTATTCCACGGTTTTTCAATGAATGACAGAAATACAGCTTGGAGATACGCTTTTTCTACGGAACTTGAAAGAAAAAACAATATAAAATTAGATTACAGTAATGTCGGGTATGAAGTGATCAGCAATATCTCCGAAAAGGATATTGCCAACACGATGGAAGAAACACTAAAAATACAAATTAAATGCGATTTCGAATTCAACCTGAGATTGTCTTCATTCCTTCGAGGCTATTTTTCTCTGTCAGCCAATCAGTTAAAACGTATCTTTGAGCAAGAGATTATTTCCGTTTCAGACAATAAATTACCGCAAAGACAAAAGATAAAAAACGGAGATATCATCCTGATACAAAAATCTTTTTTCTTAGAGAACAAGTAACGTACCTCTAACTTTTTCGTATGCATGAAGATTGTTTGAAAGCACATCTTCATGCATACGGTAAAAATCATCACAACCCGATTACATTTAAAATCACATACTACTTTAACAGAGGTAGTTGGTGAAGCATATTTTTGATTTTAATGGCAATACGCGGCATCGGTTCCGCCACTGTAAGACCAACTAAATCGTACTTGGAAGCAATATCATTTATTACACGAACCACTTCGTCTATCCTCATGCCATCGGGTTCGACGCCTACGCCGGCAATGATTTCAGCAGGATCCAATACATCCAGATCAAAATGGATAACCACTTTCGAAGCTCCGGTCTCTTTCAGCCATTCCAGAATGGCCGAACTGTCGCCGGCTACTTTTTCGGGAGACAATCCCTTAATACCTAACTTTTCCTGTCGCTCCTTCATGCCCGTATCCCACGAACGCAGCCCGACAATCAGCGCTTTCGAAGCATCGAATTTACCGGGCAACAATCCCATTATCTCTTCATCGCCCATTCCCAGACAAGCAGTAAGCGCCATCGCATGATACCCCTCATACTCATCATAAGGCAGATTCACATCAGGATGTGCATCGATCCAGACAACAGCCACCTCACCAGGATATTTTTCGGCCAGATAAGTGAACGGAACTACACTCACAGAACAGTCACCTCCCAGCGTTACTATCCTGTCCGGTGCTTTTTCACGCAGCTTTTCGAGGGCCGCCTTCGTTTGTTTCAAGATGACCCGCCGCGAACTGATCCCTTTTTCCGTCTCCCTGTCATTGATATCCAATGATACCGGAACTTCAATTACCTCCTGGGAACTTTCCGGAGCTAACATATTCAACAATTGTGCTCCCAGATAATATCCTCTCGAAGCATCTTCAGCAGGGATGTCCGGCATCCAATGAGCAACAATGCCACCTTGCCACTGAGGATAAATCAAGCGGACTGCAGATGTTTTCTTTTCCATATTCTGATTATTAATTGATACTTTATTCTGTGCATGTACAGAGATTATTCCCATAAACAACACCGTCGATAACAAAACATTTCTCATTTCTTCCGATTTTTAGTGCAAAAATAGGGTGATCCCGACAAAGATACAAGTACGGCTAAATTATTCATATACTGATAAATTCACCCATATACCGGAGAGAAGCGTCAACAGCAGAGATTATTTTTTGTCAATACCGCAATTAATGTTATTTTTGTCTCCAAAACAAATGCTTATGTACAAAAAGAAAATACCCTTTGATATAGACTGTGGAATAAAAATTACGATGGAGGTAATGGGTGGAAAATGGAAAAGTTGCATTATCCAAGAGTTAAGCTTAGGTGCAAAACGCCCCAGCGAACTTCACCGATTGTTTGAAGAAGCCAGCCCGAGAGTTATCAATCAACAACTCAAAGAATTGGAAATGCACGGCATAGTGAAGAAAAAGATATTCTCGGAACTTCCCCCTCATTCCGAATATTCCATAACCGAAACCGGCAAAAGTTTACTCCCGATTATCGAACAGCTTGAAGAATGGGGAGATCACTTCCGACCGACCATGAAAAAACTTCTCGATATGGAGGACGAGATACAAAGTTAGCACAGGCGGAGGAATGTCTAAATCCATCCCATCTCTTTTATTACCCAAAACTCTACTATAAGAAGTGGAAACCACGCTGAACAGATCAACCATACCGGAATTCCTTTGTGCCATATGCTCTGACGATAATGTCGCATAAGGGCGGAGCGACGTCCACTCCAATAGCGCAGTATACAGAAAAGAACAGGTGGAATAATTCCAAATGCCATTACTCCGACAATGTGCCATCCATCCGTATGTGACAATACAGAAATTGAAGAAAGATAAAGGCTCAATGGCAGGACAAAGCAAAAACTCCAATATGAAAAGAACACAATCATTCCACTTATTCTAAAACTTTTTTCACCCCATTTCTCACCGCAATAATACATGTAATCGAAGAAATAAAAACGATATTTCTTCGGATGCAATTTCTTCTGCTGACGTTCGAAGTAGTTAAGAGTTTTTTTCTTAGATGGCATAATCTTTCATATTCAATTTATTAAATCCATGTTTTCTATTTACATAAAAATATCTGTAAAGATAATGATTGTTTTTGTCACTCAATCATATCTACATACTTTTGAATACACTGATGGGTATGAAAACTGTGCGCAATGAAAAATACAACTATTGAAGTTGCTAAATTGACAAGTTCAGGCAAAACGCAGTTTCTATTCGAATGAAGTCCATTTGTCTGGAATAACCGATTTACAAACACACAAATCATTGTATATCAACAATATAAATGTTTTGTTTTACAAAAAAAGATAGTCTAATACCTACGTACAAGAAATTAATATTAATACTATGTTAAATCGTATTCTTTGCAGCTAAGAAATGCATTTCTTAACTGCAAAAGATTAATGTTTTGCAAAGAAGGAAACAGTATATAAAAAAAGCGATTAACAATGTTAATTACCACCTCTCTCTTTTATCATCTATTTTTGGGTTTAAAGCACAAAAAAATAACATGCTTAATGTATTCTAATGATTAAAGTATAATTAAAACTTTCCGTGAAATACGGAAAAGTTTGAAGTATAATTAATTTTTTTAGATTATGAGTTTCCCCCAAAAATCTTAATAAAAAGAAAAGGATATACCGATAAAAATAAAACCTTTTATACGAAAATCCATAGCCAAAATACTAACCGGACAACGTAGAGTAGGGAAGAACTTTCTACTTTACCAAATCTGATCTGCACAAAAGCTACAAGAAATACGAATAAACCGACATAATGCTTTCATATCACGATTTCTAATAACACATACTTTAATCAAAAGGCAGCAAATAGAGAAAAAAGCGTATAAACAAATAAATAAAATACGCTTTTTTCTGCATATCTCCATATAAAAAGGATAGATATGCATTTTATTCCAAGATGTTAACTTACTTTTTCTTAGGAGATAATTCCGGTTCCTCTACGAGCAACGACTCAAAACTCTACGAGGAACCATAAGAAACTCTACGAGAAAAATTTATTTCCTTTTAAAAGTAGTCCTTTTAGACTAACTGATGAAAAAATAAAATCATTTCATAATAGAATAAGGCTTGATATATACAGATTTTCAAGACAAATTGCACATAAAACACACAAAATAACAAACTGGACAACAGCTAATCGGCTACAGAAATGACTCTCTGAAATTTTCTATATGAAAATAGAGAAGATTTTCGGTCTTTTGTATCCATCAACCTTAAAAAAATGATTTTACCGAAGTAGAAATACCATTTTGACAATGTGATATATAAATTAGTATACACCCATACGCTTCTCTGCGCTACCCATGTATTACGATTACCACATGCAATTTCATCCCCACTCGGTTAAATCAATTAAGTTTCATGAGTTATTTGTTTAACAATGTTTTAACGAGTTTATTCATCGGTTTCTCAAAATAATAGTAAGAAAGCAGACTAAGGAGAATAGTGACACTGAAGAGAATCGGAATAGAAATGTACCAATCTATATGGGAAGCACTTCCTTTTTGCCATTCTGCATAAGACAACAATACAAAAAGGTGAATCAGATAGAAGCTGTAACTAATTTCTCCACCAATAATCAAGAAACGATTAGACAACAGCCGTGAAACAAAACCTTTTTGCAAAGAGAAGCTCAATAAAAGCAATGCCACAGGAAACCAATAGTAACAGGTATATCGATACACTTTAGGAACGTCAGCAGCATATAAATAAAAAAATAAAAATATCACTATGGACGATATTTCGAGTAAGGTCCCGGTCCTATAAGTCATCTTTTTATCTATAAGATATGTGTAAAACCTGAACAGAAGCATGCCCACTATAAAATCTGGAATCCTCGCTATCGGATTCACATACCAATATCCTTTGATATTTTCCTCCGGCGTGAAATGCATCCCACAAACAGTCAATACAAGAAGCAGTATGAAAAGCATCAATAGCTTTTGATTCTTTTTAAAACAGACAACTAAAAAAGGGAAACAAAAATAAAACAATTGCTCACAACATAAGCTCCATGACGGACTATTGAATGAAAAGAAATAATCGGCATGGGGAATATAAGCTTGAGTGAGCGTAAGGGATGCTAAGAAATGTTTACACCAATCCCAGCCACCATCATATATAACATATCCGCCCAATGCAATGCTAAGAAATAAAGTGAACCAATGTAACGGATAAATACGTGCTATACGTGCTACCCAAAAAGAACGTTTTGTCGTGATATGTTCTGCCAAACGATTTTGGTAGTTATAAGAAATAATAAAGCCACTCAATACAAAAAAGAAACTTACTCCAACAAAGCCTTCTTTAAAAAAATGAGTATTAAAAAGATCTTCTATGATGTAACAATGGGCTCCAAATACCATTAAGGCAAATATAAAGCGCAAAGAAGTCAGTGCATTAATCATACAATATAGCTAATTAATAAATGTAGATACAAAGGTACACGTTTCGCCCGACTAAAATATTCACATAGATTAAAAAAACTACTTTACTGCCCGTAACCGACTTAAATGTTGTGGAGTAATTCCTAAATAAGAAGATATATAGTTCTGATTTGCCCGATGGATAACATCCGGCAACTCTTTTAATAGTTGGGCATAACGCTCTTTGGCCGAAAGAAATAATTGATCGTTATGGTGTTGATCCATATACAACAAACATTCTTGATGAATGACTCTACCCCAATTTGCGATTTCTATGTTTGTTTCATACAGATTATTCAAGTCATTTATAGCTATTGCATACAAAGTACAGTTCTCTAATAACTCCACATATTCATACCCCGGTTCATTATGATATAAATCTTTCATGGCAAAAGTTATGTCTCCCTCACGAGAAAACCAAATCGTCATTTCTTTTCCATCATGGAGACAGTAGGATCGTGTAAATCCTTTTTCAATAAAATACACATGCCTGTCAATAACTCCCTCTTTTATAAGAAGATGTTTCTTGGGGAGTTCTAACTTTTTCATTTTACTGAATAGTATATTTAAAGAATTATCGGACACAGGATAATATCTGCGAATACCATCTATTATATTCTGCATATTTTTATTACAATAGAGTTTACTCAAACTGTTTTTTGTAAACTCGTGATTTTATTCTGCAAAGATATACGCATATATGATATATAACAAATCTAATTTGTATTAACTCTATTGTATTTCAAGACAATATATAGGCCGCAATCGCTGCGAATATCTTAAATACATAAGAAATATTGTATCATCATGTCATTCCGCAATTTTATAAAACAGACAAAATGCAACAATATCTACATCTCTTTTTTACAATATATTTTATTTTGACTATCTTTGTATCGATACTCGGAGAGTATCATTAATTATTCAGTTTAGTGTCTACTTGAAAGCTGCAATTTTTAAATGGATACCACTAAACTGAATGGCCATTCGTATGTCCTCGAACTACGATATGCGCACTCGTTCAGTATTAGGGTATCCAGGTTGTTTGCAGCACCTCAAGTAGTCTATATTGGATTGGGTGCGCTTTTTTGTGTCCCCGATCATAATCATTTAAATATAATGAATATATGAGACACCATTTTTATTCTTCCGATGAACTTCGTACAATAGGCATAATAGCTATCTTATTATACATTGTATTATTATTTATCATCGCTGCCATGTGGATGCATATCGAAAGGCAAGATGAGACCATTCGAAATCTCCGCATGAAGATATCAAAAATGGAATGTCGTCAAATGACAGAGAAAGCCGTCATCCATTCAATGTGTCTGCATGAACTATTTGATAAAATAGATAATCCCAGACCATAAAGAAATTATCATTTCAATTCTGATTTTTTCCGAAATCATATCGGTTTCGGAAAAGTCTCTGTTTACCCGTCTTCACTTTAAAACAATAAGAAACAACAGCCATTTTGGTTCTTTTGTTTTTTTAACAATCTTCACACAACGCTTCTCCAGTACCGCCATAAATACAAAATGATATATCATATAAAGTACAATAAGTACTTCCCGCCAAATACAGAAATAAATCGACGAAACCAATTGATAATAAAGCCTCCCGGAGTTTTCGTACTTTATACAATTAGTACCCCTTACAAAAGCGTGAAATACATATTGTAAAGCATACGATAAGACGAATTGTAGTTACTGTAAAATAGAAGATATGTATATCTATGAAAAACAATGCTTTAGAACATATTATTTTTTATTTGCAGATACAAAAAACACTTCTATATTTGCACCGTTCAAAATTAAAGTATTATGCAGAACATACAGAAGCAACCCCCATTGGCAAACAATCACATATCAGTAGACTGTGTAGTGATCGGTTTTGACGGAGAACAGCTAAAAGTACTGTTAGTAAAACGAATAGGAGAGGAAGACGGCGAAGTATATCATGACATGAAACTTCCCGGAAGTCTGATCTACATGGATGAAGATCTGGATGAAGCCGCCCAACGTGTGTTGTGCGAGTTGACAGGGCTTAAGAACGTAAATCTGATGCAATTCAAAGCTTTCGGCTCCAAAAACAGAACCAGTAACCCGAAAGATGTACATTGGCTGGAAAGAGCCATGCAGTCGAGAGTGGAGCGTATTGTTACCATCGCTTACCTGTCGATGGTGAAAATAGACCGGGCACTGGATAAAAGCCTTGACGAACATCAGGCATGTTGGGTTGCTTTAAAAGATATAAAGGTTCTTGCTTTCGATCATAACCTGATTATCAAAGAGGCCCTGACTTACATCCGGCAGTTTGTGGAATTTAATCCCTCCATGCTCTTCGACCTGTTGCCACGCAAATTTACAGCATCCCAACTGCGTATATTATTTGAACTGGTATACGACAAACCGGTAGACGTACGCAACTTCCACAAAAAAATAGCAATGATGGAATACGTCGTCCCCTTGGAAGAAAAACAACAGGGAGTAGCTCACCGGGCAGCACGCTATTACAAATTCGATAAGAAAATATATAATAAAACAAGAAGATGAAAAGGATTGTATAAATCATATTCCTCTTTTCATGTTCATAAATTATAATTCATAAATCAACATCATGTATCTATTAGGTTATGACATAGGTAGCTCGTCTGTAAAAGCGAGTCTGGTAAATGCAGAAACGGGCAAATGCGTATCGTCGGCATTCTTCCCGAAAACCGAAGCAAATATTATTGCTGTTCATCCGGGCTGGGCCGAACAAGAACCGGAAAATTGGTGGGAGAACCTCAAGTTATCCACCCAAGCTATTATGACGGAATCGGGAGTGGATGCTGCCGAGATCAAAGCAATCGGTATCTCTTATCAGATGCACGGATTGGTATGCGTAAACAAGAATCAAAAAGTGCTTCGTCCGGCTATTATCTGGTGTGACTCACGTGCCGTTCCCTACGGACAAAAAGCATTCGAAACCATAGGAGAGGAGCAATGTCTTTCGCACCTGTTGAACTCTCCGGGCAATTTCACTGCCTCCAAATTAGCATGGATCAAAGAAAACGAACCGGCCATCTACGAACAGATATACAAGATTATGCTTCCGGGCGATTACATCGCCATGAAACTGAGCGGAGACATCTGCACGACCGTAGAAGGGCTTTCGGAAGGCATATTCTGGGATTTCAAAAACAACCGGATTGCTGATTTTCTAATGAAATATTATGGTTTCGATGAATCACTGATTGCCGACATCAAACCGACTTTCGCAGAGCAAGGACGCGTAAATGCCGCTGCGGCAAAAGAATTAGGATTGAAGGAAGGTACACCTATCACTTACCGCGCAGGTGACCAACCCAACAATGCACTCTCACTGAATGTGTTCAATCCGGGAGAAATCGCATCGACCGCCGGAACTTCGGGAGTAGTATATGGTGTAAACGGTGAAGTGAACTATGACCCGCAATCACGCGTCAATACCTTTGCTCATGTCAACCATAGCACCGAACAAACCCGCCTGGGAGTACTGCTCTGCATCAACGGAACCGGCATTCTGAATTCATGGGTAAAACGCAATGTCGCCCCCGAAGGTATCTCTTACAATGACATGAACGTGCTCGCAGCAACAGCGCCCGTCGGAAGTGCCGGACTTAGCATTCTGCCCTTTGGTAACGGCGCGGAACGTATGTTGTGCAATAAAGAAATCGGTTGTAGCATCCGCGGATTGGATTTTAATACCCACGGCAAACACCATATCATTCGTGCGGCACAAGAAGGAATCGTATTCTCCTTTAAATACGGCATCGACATCATGGAAAAAATGGGAATCCCCGTACAAAAGATTCATGCCGGACAAGCAAACATGTTTTTAAGCCCTATCTTCCGCACCACACTGGCAGGAGTGACAGGAGCTACTATCGAGTTGTACGACACAGACGGTTCTGTCGGTGCTGCCAAAGGAGCAGGTATCGGAGCAGGTATCTACAAAAACAACAATGAAGCATTTGCCACTTTGGAGAAACTGGAAGTCATCGAACCGGATGCCGCCAGACAACAGGAATATGCCGACGCCTATGAACGTTGGAAATTCTGCCTTGAACAATCAATGAACAAATAATCTAAAGAAACAAAGTATAAACCCCGTGTGTGAGTTACTTGTCAGAGCAAGCTCACCACATAAATCAATTATTTAAATTATGGCAACAAAAGAGTATTTTCCCGGAATAGGAAAGATTAAATTTGAAGGTAAAGATAGTAAGAACCCGATGGCATTCCGTTACTACGATGCTGAGAAGGTGATCAATGGTAAAAAGATGAAAGACTGGCTGAAGTTCGCTATGGCATGGTGGCACACTCTCTGTGCAGAAGGCGGCGATCAGTTTGGAGGCGGTACTAAACAATTCCCCTGGAATGGCGACAACAACCCCGTGCAGGCTGCAAAAAACAAAATGGATGCCGGTTTCGAATTCATGCAGAAAATGGGCATCGAATATTACTGCTTCCACGATGTAGACTTGGTGACAGAAGCCGATACGATTGAAGAATACGAAGCCAATCTGAAAGAAATCGTTGCTTACGCTAAACAAAAACAGGCAGAAACAGGAATCAAACTGTTGTGGGGTACAGCCAACGTATTCGGTCATGCACGTTATATGAACGGTGCTGCAACCAATCCCGATTTCGATGTAGTGGCACGCGCTGCTGTTCAAATAAAAAATGCAATCGACGCAACCATCGAATTAGGTGGTTCTAACTACGTGTTCTGGGGAGGACGCGAAGGATATATGTCATTGCTGAATACAGATCAGAAACGCGAAAAAGAACACTTGGCACAAATGCTGACTATCGCCCGCGATTATGCTCGTGCCCGTGGCTTCAAAGGTACATTCCTTATCGAACCGAAACCGATGGAACCGACCAAACACCAGTATGATGCAGATACAGAAACCGTTATCGGCTTCCTGAAAGCTCACGGACTGGACAAAGATTTCAAAGTGAACATCGAAGTAAACCACGCCACATTGGCAGGCCATACTTTCGAACATGAATTAGCTGTAGCTGTAGACAACGGCATGCTGGGCTCTATCGACGCCAATCGTGGTGACTATCAGAATGGCTGGGATACAGACCAGTTCCCCATCGACAACTATGAACTGACACAGGCTATGATGCAGATTATCCGCAACGACGGATTGGGTAACGGCGGTACAAACTTCGATGCCAAAACCCGCCGCAACTCTACCGATCTGGAAGACATCTTCATTGCCCACATCGCCGGTATGGATGCAATGGCCCGTGCTCTTGAAAGTGCAGCCAATCTGCTGAACGAATCTCCATACAAAAAGATGCTGGCCGACCGCTACGCTTCATTCGATGGCGGTAAAGGTAAGGATTTCGAAGAAGGCAAATTGTCTTTAGAAGACTTGGTTGCTTATGCAAAAGCAAACGGCGAACCGAAACAGACCAGTGGCAAACAAGAATTGTATGAAGCAATTGTAAATATGTATTGTTAGTGATTTTAGTAGTAAGTGATTTTAGTAGTTAAGTAGTCAAGTAGTAAGTAGTTAAGTAGGATAGATTTGTAACTGTAAAATTTTCGTTTTATTCTTTTGATTACTTTGATCATTTATCTACTTACTACTTAACTACTTACTACTCGACTACTTACTACTTATCTACTTACTGCTTGACTACTAAAATTATAATCTTATTATCATGACAAATACAGACAACGGTAGTAAACTCTACCTATATTCCATAACATCAGTAGCCATTCTGGGTGGATTGCTGTTCGGGTACGACACCGCAGTAATCTCCGGTGCAGAGAAAGGGCTCGAAGCCTTCTTCCTCACGGCAACCGATTTCCAGTATGACAAGGTTATGCACGGCATCACTTCTTCAAGTGCTCTGATAGGCTGCGTTCTTGGTGGCGCGCTTTCCGGCATCTTTGCTTCCCGTTTGGGACGTCGCAATTCATTGCGACTGGCTGCCGTACTTTTCTTTCTTTCCGCATTAGGTTCTTATTATCCGGAATTCCTGTTTTTCGAATATGGAAAAGCCGATATGAATCTGCTCATTGCATTCAATCTGTATCGCGTGCTCGGAGGTATCGGAGTAGGGCTTGCTTCGGCTGTTTGTCCGATGTATATTGCAGAGATTGCACCCTCCAACATTCGCGGAACGCTGGTTTCGTGTAACCAGTTTGCCATTATCTTCGGTATGTTGGTAGTATACTTTGTGAACTACATGATTTTGGGCGACCATCAGAATCCGATTATCGACAAAGATGCCGTCACGGGTGTTCTCTCCGTCAATGGCGCATCAGATATGTGGTCGGTATATGAAGGTTGGCGCTATATGTTCGGTTCCGAAGCTTTCCCGGCTGCCATGTTCGGTTTACTGCTGTTCTTTGTTCCTAAGACTCCCCGCTATCTGGTGATGATCGATCAGGATCAAAAAGCCTACTCTATATTAGAGAAAGTAAACGGTGCAGCAAAAGCAAAAGAGATTCTGGCAGAAATCAAAGCTACTTCCCAGGAAAAAACAGAGAAACTGTTTACTTACGGTGTGGCGGTTATTGTAATCGGTATCTTACTCTCTGTGTTCCAGCAGGCTATTGGTATCAATGCCGTACTTTATTATGCTCCGCGTATCTTTGAAAATGCCGGTGCTGAGGGTGGTGGTATGATGCAGACAGTGATCATGGGTATAGTAAATATCGTCTTTACATTGGTTGCCATCTTTACAGTTGACAAATTCGGACGTAAACCGTTATTAATCGTCGGTTCTATCGGTATGGCTTTCGGTGCCTTTGCAGTAGCTTTGTGCGACAGCATGGCCATTAAAGGCATCTTCCCCGTATTGTCGGTAATTGTTTATGCTGCATTCTTTATGATGTCATGGGGACCAATCTGCTGGGTACTTATTGCAGAAATATTCCCTAATACGATTCGCGGCAAAGCGGTTGCCATTGCCGTAGCATTCCAGTGGATATTCAATTACATTATATCTTCTACTTTCCCTGCGCTCTACGATTTCAGTCCGATGTTCGCATACAGCCTTTACGGAGTTATCTGTGTAATTGCTGCCATCTTTGTATGGCGTTGGGTACCGGAAACGAAAGGTAAAACACTGGAAGACATGAGTAAACTCTGGAAAAAAAGGAAATAAAGATCCTTTACGCCGTCATAGGCCGGCTAAAATAGGAATATATAAATGAAACGGTCGCTTATCTCTGTTCAAAGTATTTTTTGACAGTGATAGGCGACTGCTTCGTTTATAAACAATATGCAAACACAACATAAAAAATTAAAAGCCCTATCCTTTTAAAACAACTTATATAGATAAACTTTACCTTTGCAACATCTTTTTAAAATAATCTTATTATTATGGAGTCTCTTAAAATTAATAAAGTACAAATTCGAAATCTGCAAATAGAAGATTATACCCAACTCTCCCAGTCATTCAAACGTGTATATTCTGACGGAAGTGATGTATTCTGGACACATAAACAAATTGAAAAACTTATCAAAATTTTCCCGGAAGGCCAGATTGTGACAGTGGTTGACGAAAAAATAGTGGGCTGTGCACTTTCGATCATCCTTGACTATGATAAAGTGAAAAACGACCATACCTATGCACAAGTGACCGGAAAGGAAACTTTCGACACGCACAATCCCGATGGTAATATCCTTTATGGCATTGAAGTGTTTATCCACCCCGATTACCGGGGACTGCGACTGGCACGCCGTATGTACGAATACCGCAAGGAACTATGCGAAACACTGAATCTGAAGGCCATCATGTTCGGCGGACGTATTCCGAACTATCACAAATATGCCGACAAAATACGGCCGAAAGAATACATTGATAAGGTGCGGCAAAAAGAAATATACGATCCTGTACTTACATTTCAGTTATCCAATGACTTCCACGTACGAAAAGTCATGAAAAATTACCTGCCAAACGATGAGGAATCCAAACACTTTGCCTGCCTTCTACAATGGGATAATATCTATTATCAAGCTCCTACACAAGAGTATATATCACCTAAAACAACCGTTCGCGTCGGGCTTGTACAATGGCAGATGCGTAGTTACAACAGTTTGGACGACCTATTCGAGCAAGTGGAATTTTTTGTAGATTCCGTATCCGACTACAAAAGTGACTTTGTATTGTTTCCGGAGTATTTTAATGCACCGTTAATGGCAAGATTTAATGACAAAGGAGAATCACAAGCCATCCGTGGATTGGCTGAATATACTCAGGAAATACGAGAACGGTTTATCAAACTGGCAATCAGTTACAACATTAACATCATCACCGGTAGTATGCCGATAATCAAAGAAGACGGCTTACTCTATAATGTAGGATATCTCTGCCGCCGCGATGGTAGCTACGAGATGTATGAAAAGTTGCATGTAACTCCCGATGAAATGAAAAGTTGGGGATTGAGTGGTGGCAAAATATTGCAGACATTCGATACGGATTGCGCTAAAATAGGCGTATTAATCTGTTATGATGTTGAATTTCCGGAGTTATCCCGCTTGATGGCAGATCAAGGAATGCAAATATTATTCGTCCCTTTCCTTACCGATACACAGAATGCCTATTCACGCGTCCGGGTTTGTGCACAGGCCCGTGCCATAGAAAACGAATGCTTCGTGGTTATTGCCGGTAGTGTGGGCAATCTGCCGAGGGTCCACAACATGGATATCCAATATGCACAATCAGGAGTCTTCACTCCTTGCGACTTTGCTTTCCCGACAGATGGCAAAAGGGCCGAAGCAACTCCCAACACCGAAATGATTCTTGTATCGGATGTAGATCTCGACTTACTGAATGAATTGCATACATACGGCAGTGTACGCAATTTGAAAGATCGGAGAAGTGATTTGTACGAAGTGCGGTTCAAGAAATAACAGCTATTACGAAAATATTATGCATCGTTAATCTTTGACCGATGAACAAAGATTGACGATGCTTTGTTTTTCAATACAAATCATTAAATAACATCTAAAAATAGATCATTATGAGATCATTAATTGGAAAACAAGCGCCGAAATTTAATGCCACGGCTGTAATCAATGGGCATGAAATCGTTCAGAATTTCTCATTGGACCGGTATAAAGGAAAAAAATATGTAGTATTTTTCTTTTATCCGATGGACTTTACTTTCGTATGTCCTACAGAATTGCATGCCTTTCAAGAGAAACTTGCTGAATTTGAAAAACGTAATGTAGCTTTGGTCGGTTGCTCGGTAGACTCTGAATATTCGCACTTCTCATGGTTACAAATGCCCAAAAATGAAGGTGGCATTCAAGGTGTGAAATATCCTATCGTATCTGATTTCTCCAAATCGATTTCCGAAAGCTACGGAGTATTGGCAGGAAGCTATGCTCCCGATGAAAACGGTAATTGGATATGCGACGGAGCTCCGGTTGCCTTCCGTGGATTATTTCTCATCGACAAAGAAGGTGTCATACGTCATTGCGTCATCAACGACCTCCCGTTAGGACGTAATGTGGATGAAGTTTTACGTATGGTAGACGCTTTACAGCACTTCGAAGAATATGGTGAAGTTTGCCCGGCCAACTGGTCAAAAGGTAAAGATGCCATGAAAGCCACCGAAGACGGAGTAGCCGATTATTTAAGCAAGCATTGACCAATAAAAAAGAAATTGTAAGAAAAAGGGCGTTTATTGAAAAATAAATGCTCTTTTATAGTTGAGAATCCAAATATTATAACGTTATTTGTAACCGAAAACAAAGGATTGTTTTATTTTACTCTTTCTTTCTACCTAATCAGTCGAATTTCAGATCTAATTTCAAACTTCTCTTGTTTCTAATTTTATTTATCAATTTTTATTTTTTGTATTTTATGAACATGTACATTGGAAACCTTAGCTATCGTGTTAAGGAAGCTGATCTGAGACAAGTAATGGAAGAGTATGGAACAGTAGATTCAGTAAAACTGATTATCGACCGCGACACTCGTAAATCTAAAGGATTCGCATTTGTTGAAATGCCGAACGACGCTGAAGCTAAGAACGTTATTTCAGAACTGAATGGTGCCGAATATGAAGGCCGCGCAATGGTAGTAAAAGAAGCTTTGCCTCGCAACTAATCCATTTATATAAAATTAATTGCCGAGGGGATGTATTTGTGAAAATACATCCCCTCGCTGTTTTTTAGAATCTGCTTTAATTTTCCCTCTCCAGTCTTCCACTAAAAGTTATAAATCCAACCGAACATATATTTTTCCCATTTGTTTATTTAAAAAAAGGTAAACATGAAAACAAAGCTATCAATTGTATTAGTGGCCATTGCCGGCCAATTCATTTATTCTCTTCCAACAAAGGCCTGTACAGGCATAACTCTAAAAAGCAAAGGGGAAACCACCATTGTAGCCCGTACCATCGAATGGGGCGGAAGTAATCTGAACAGCCAGTACGTCATCGTACCCCGAGGACATACCGAGCAGTCATATACTCCCGACGGAATGAATGGTATGACTTTCACATCCCGCTATGGATACGTAGGATTTGCTGTCGAACAAAAAGATTTTGTTGCCGAAGGACTAAATGAAGCGGGGCTTTCTGCCGGATTATTTTATTTTCCCAATTATGGCAAATATCAGGATTACGATTTTACAGAAAAAGAGAAAAGCATATCCGACCTGCAACTCGTTTCCTGGATATTGGGAAAATGCAAGACGGTGGATGAAGTAAAAGAAGCCGTTAAAAAGGTTCGCATTATCAACATCGACCCACGTGCATCAACCGTTCATTGGCGATTTACCGATACTTCAGGCCATCAATTAGTACTTGAAATCATTAACAGAGTTCCCGAGTTTTACGAGAACAAGTTAGGTGTACTTACAAACTCTCCCGGTTTCGAATGGCAACTTACCAATCTTAATAATTATGTCAACCTGTTCCCGGGTACAGCTCCCGTACAACATTTAGGAAACATTGAATTATCCTCTTTTGGTGCAGGAAGCGGCTTTTTAGGTATTCCCGGTGATGTTACTCCTCCGTCACGTTTTGTGCGTGCCGCTTTCTATCAAACTTCGGCTCCACAACAAGACACTCCTCTGAAAACAGTTCTCCAGTGTTTTCAAATTCTGAATAATTTCGACATTCCCATAGGAATAGAGTTTAAACCGGGAGAAGTTCCCTGTGACATACCCAGCGCAACGCAATGGACTTCAGCCACAGATATGACAAACCGGATAATCTATTTTCGCACAATGTATAATAGCGCAATCCGTAGTATCGATCTCAATACAATCGATTTTACCAAAGTCCATTATCAGGCAAAGCCAATGGACATCGTAAAACAACAACCTGTAGAAACAATAAAAATAAAATAAATATTTCAGTTGTTTGTAACAGCACGGATGATCGCAAATACAATTCAGTTGTTTGCGATCATCCGTACCTTTCTTTTTGTACTACAACATTATTTAGACGATGTTCCGCTCTCCAGGATACTGACTATTGAAAACAGAGTGAAACAGATGGCTCCCAGACCGGTTAACACACGCGCAGGTATAAAATAGTCTTCATGAATTGTACCGAGTTCAAATGCAAAAGCGGCTAAGAACAAACAGGTTAATGCAGTCAGTATGGGAATGATAGGAATACGATTGGATAACTTGAATTCATGTCTCCATATTTTTGCCAGCAGAATGACCTTACTTGAAATACTATAACAGACTAAGCCTAAGCCGACCATAATGAAACCGATAACTCCATTCGTTGAACTGGAATCCGCAAAAACAACGAATACTCCCCAAACAAGAGAAACCGTCCCCATCAATAATACCAGTTTAGGCCATCTGTTACGTTCCGTTGCCGAATATACATTTCGTACTTGGCGGGCAATGGTGGCAACCAACGCAATAAGACTGGTACAAATGCACGCCAGTCCTATCATTACATGCCCGGCAACAAAATAAGCAACATGCATTTCACTTTGTCCCAATAAAACAAATGCCCATATCCAGGCAGCAGCAGACGCGATAACCGCTATGCCTTTCAATACCCGCTCTTGTCCGGCAGTAAATGCATTTTGCGGAACATCATGTCCGGTATCTTTCGCGTTGGCAGGAATTAAAGAAAAGCGGGTAGAAGAAGTAGCGGCAGTTGCCACACAAACAGTGATTAATCCCACTCCGGCCACCACATGTCCGGCAACGAAAGAGGAGGGGCTATTTGCTGAAGAAAAAATAACTATACCGGAAATAATGGTAACCACAGCAGCCAGATAACCGATAATTGGCAAAGCATATTTGGAGTTTCGTCCATACGTATGAATAATCTGGCGTATGATAGTGGCCGCCGTTGCAAAAAGTGCAATACAAATCATACCTAATGAGAATACAACAGGACCTGCCACCAAGCGGTTAGGGTCGTCTCCCAATACATAAATAAATGTTCCGTATCCGAAACAGAACAGAGCCATTATCAACGGAATGGCTCTGAATAGTACACTTATACCATAATTCATATCCTTATATAGTTTTTAAATTTCCCTGTAAAACAAGGTTTAACGTTATTTGTTTTTGAATTATTCTTCCTTTTTGGGTCTTTTCACAAGAGACACCTTTCTACCGATTGAAATTAAAAAGCCTTTTCTTGTATGAAAACGAATGTTTTTGTACATTTGCACCCTTAAAATAAGGAGGGTACCTCCAGTCTTAATTGTAAATAGTAAAAATCGAGATATAGTCATGAGCAAGAAGTTCGCCGAGTATTCACAGTTCGACCTTTCACAGGTAAACAAGGACGTATTGAAAAAATGGGACGAAAACCAGGTTTTCGCCAAGAGTATGACAGAACGTGAAGGCTGCCCTTCGTTTGTTTTCTACGAAGGTCCTCCATCAGCTAATGGTATGCCGGGCATTCACCACGTGATGGCTCGCTCTATAAAAGATATTTTCTGCCGCTACAAAACGATGAAAGGCTATCAGGTAAAGCGTAAAGCCGGATGGGATACACACGGACTGCCTGTAGAGTTAGGTGTGGAAAAAGCAATGGGTATCACCAAAGAGGATATCGGCAAAAAGATTTCTGTAGCGGAATACAATGCTGCCTGCCGCAAGGACGTGATGAAATTCACGAAAGAGTGGGAGGACCTTACTCACCAAATGGGGTATTGGGTGGATATGAAACACCCGTATATCACATACGATAATCGCTACATCGAAACATTGTGGTGGCTACTGAAACAAATGCATAAGAAAGGATTCCTATATAAAGGATATACTATCCAACCTTATTCTCCGGCTGCCGGAACAGGCTTGAGTTCGCACGAGCTGAACCAACCGGGTTGCTATCGTGACGTAAAAGATACGACCGTAGTAGCACAATTCAAAATGAAAAACCCGAAGCCGGAAATGACCGAATGGGGAACTCCATACTTCCTTGCATGGACTACCACTCCATGGACTTTACCATCAAACACAGCATTGTGTGTAGGTCCGAAAATCGATTATGTAGCCGTACAATCTTACAACGCCTATACAGGGCAACCCATCACGGTAGTATTGGCAAAGGCGTTACTGAATACCCATTTCAATCCCAAAGCTGCTGATCTGAAACTGGAAGATTATAAGCAGGGAGACAAACTGGTTCCATTCAAAGTGATTGCCGAATACAAAGGACCCGACCTCGTAGGAATGGAATATGAACAACTTATCCCATGGGTGAATCCGGGTGAAGGTGCATTCCGTGTCATCTCGGGTGATTACGTAACGACTGAAGACGGTACAGGTATCGTACATATCGCCCCGACATTCGGTGCAGACGATGCTCAAGTAGCCAAAGCTGCCGGAGTTCCTCCCTTGCAGTTGATCAATAAGAAAGGTGAACTCCGTCCGATGGTGGACCTTACCGGTAAATTCTATACTTTAGACGAACTGGATGAAACATTTGTAAAAGAGCGTGTTAACGTAGAATTATACAAAGAATATGCAGGACGCTTCGTGAAGAACGCATACGATCCGAATCTGACTGATCAGGACGAAACTCTGGATATAAGTATCTGCATGATGATGAAAGCCAATAATCTGGCATTTAAGATTGAGAAGCATGTACACAATTATCCGCATTGCTGGCGTACAGACAAACCGGTACTTTACTATCCGTTGGATAGCTGGTTTATTCGTTCTACCGCTTGCAAAGAGCGTATGATAGAACTGAACAAAACGATCAACTGGAAACCCGAATCAACCGGTACCGGACGTTTTGGCAAATGGCTGGAGAATCTGAATGACTGGAATTTGAGTCGTTCCCGTTATTGGGGGACTCCACTTCCGATCTGGCGTACAGAAGACAACAGTGATGAAATATGTATCGAATCTGTTGAAGAATTATATAACGAAATAGAAAAGTCGGTAGCTGCCGGATTCATGAAATCGAACCCTTATAAAGACAAAGGATTCATACCTGGGCTTTATACAGATGAAAATTACGATAAGATCGACCTGCACCGTCCTTATGTAGACGACATCATCCTCGTGTCAAAAGACGGAAAGCCGATGAAACGCGAGACGGACCTTATCGATGTATGGTTTGACTCCGGTGCAATGCCGTATGCACAAATTCATTATCCGTTCGAAAACAAAGAATTGCTGGACAGCCATCAGGTATATCCTGCCGATTTCATTGCGGAAGGAGTGGATCAGACACGCGGGTGGTTCTTCACTCTGCACGCCATTGCGACAATGGTATTCGACAGTGTATCTTATAAGGCTGTTATTTCCAACGGTCTGGTATTGGATAAGAACGGTAATAAAATGTCCAAACGTTTGGGCAATGCCGTCGATCCGTTCTCTACGATCGAGAAATATGGTTCCGACCCATTGCGTTGGTATATGATTACGAATTCTTCTCCATGGGATAATCTGAAGTTCGATATGGATGGCATTGAAGAGGTGCGCCGTAAGTTCTTCGGTACATTGTATAACACGTATTCATTCTTTGCATTGTATGCCAATGTAGACGGATTCGAATATAAAGAAGCAGACGTTCCGATGGAGTCACGTCCGGAAATCGACCGTTGGATTCTTTCGGTATTGAATACGCTGATCAAAGAAGTGGATACTTGCTACAACGAATATGAGCCAACAAAAGCAGGACGCCTGATTTCCGACTTTGTAAACGACAATTTGTCTAACTGGTATGTCCGCCTGAACCGCAAACGTTTCTGGGGCGGCGAGTTTACGCAAGACAAGCTGTCGGCTTATCAGACATTATATACCTGTCTGGAAACCGTCGCCAAACTGATGGCGCCTATCGCACCGTTCTATGCCGACCGTTTGTATGGCGATCTGATCTCTGCAACCGGGCGCGACACGGTTGTTTCCATTCATCTTGCCAAATTCCCCGAATACAAAGAGGAAATGATAGACAAGGCGTTGGAAGCCCGTATGCAAATGGCACAAGACGTAACCTCCATGGTATTGGCACTACGTCGGAAAGTGAATATCAAAGTACGCCAACCGTTACAATGTATCATGATTCCGGTAGTAGATGAAGAACAAAAAGCTCACATAGAAGCCGTGAAAGCATTGATCATGAACGAAGTAAACGTAAAAGATGTCAAATTCGTAGACGGTGCTGCCGGTGTACTGATAAAGAAAGTGAAATGTGACTTCAAAAAACTCGGCCCTAAGTTTGGAAAACAGATGAAAGCCGTAGCAGCAGCCGTAGCGGAAATGTCACAGGAAGCCATCGCCGAACTGGAAAAGAACGGCAAATATACGCTGAATCTGGATGGAGCGGAAGCCATCATCGAAGCGTCGGATGTAGAAATCTTCAGTGAAGACATTCCGGGATGGTTGGTTGCCAATGAAGGAAAACTGACTGTTGCCTTGGAAGTTACCGTAACCGAAGAACTTCGTCGTGAGGGCATTGCCCGTGAACTGGTGAACCGTATACAGAATATTCGTAAGTCAAACGGTTTTGAGATAACCGATAAGATAAGAATAACAATATCTAAAAATCTGCAAACGGATGATGCAGTAAACGAATATAAAGACTATATTTGTAACCAAGTTTTGGGAACATCCCTTGATTTGGCAGACGAAGTAAAAGAGGGTACGGAGTTGAATTTCGACGACTTCTCTTTGCTTGTCAATGTAGTGAAAGAATAACTCTAATACTAATAACTTTAAAAAAACAAGATTATGGCAGAAAAGACAAGATATTCAGATGCGGAACTTGAAGAATTCCGTGCCATTATTATGGAGAAACTGGAGTTGGCGCAACGTGACTATGACCAGTTGAAAATGAGTCTTATGGGCCTTGATGGCAACGATACAGACGATACATCGCCCACATATAAAGTATTGGAAGAAGGAGCCAATACATTATCAAAAGAAGAAACAACTCGTTTGGCACAACGCCAGTTGAAGTTTATCCAAGGTTTACAGGCAGCACTTGTCCGTATTGAAAACAAGACCTACGGCATTTGCCGTGAAACGGGTAAACTAATTCCGGCAGAACGTCTCCGCGCTGTGCCTCATGCTACACTGAGCATTGAAGCTAAAAACAGTGGAAAGAAATAATTAGCAACGAGTCAGGAGCTACAAGCTACAAGTCGCCGTATATAATAAAACGATAGGGTACTTGTAGCTTGTGACTTATAGCCCGTTACTTATATAACTTGTACTCAACAAAAATGAAAAAACTACTTACGAAAGGACAGATAGCCCTGCTCGTCATCTTTTCAGTGCTGATTATAGATCAGATTATCAAAATCTGGATTAAAACCCACATGTATTGGCACGAAAGCATCCGCATCACCGATTGGTTTTATATCTATTTCACTGAAAACAATGGCATGGCATTCGGTATGGAAATCTTCGGGAAACTATTCCTCACCACCTTCCGTATTGTTGCAGTCGCTTTAATTGGCTGGTATCTTTATAAAATAGTAAAAAAAGGATTCAAAACCGGTTATATCATTTGTGTTTCATTAATTCTGACCGGAGCATTAGGGAACATTATCGACAGTGTATTCTATGGGGTAATCTTTAATGAAAGCACCCATTCGCAAATTGCCAGCTTTATGCCCGAAGGAGGAGGATATTCCACTTGGTTTTATGGTAAAGTGGTAGACATGTTCTATTTCCCGATAATCGACACCACCTGGCCCACTTGGATGCCGTTTGTAGGTGGGGAGCACTTCATATTCTTCAGCCCTATATTCAACTTTGCCGATGCCGCCATCAGTTGTGGTATCATTGCGCTGCTTCTTTTTTATAGCAAATATCTGAACGAGTCTTACCACTCACACGAAAAAAAAGACGAAGACAGAAAATGAAAAAAGACTTCCGGTTTCAATGGTGTATCCTATGCTTGCTGATAATATTTGCAACAGGTTGTAAGGTGAAAAGACCCAGTGAGGTTCTTCCGGAATCAACAATGGAAAATCTGTTGTATGATTATCACATTGCCAAAGCAATGGGAGACAACTTGCCATATAATGAAAATTACAAGAAAGTGCTGTATACGGATGCCGTATTCAATAAATACGGTACGACTAAAGCAGTTTTCGATTCATCAATGGTATGGTATACACGTAATATGGAAGTTTTAGCTAAAATATATGAGAAAGTAAGCAAAAGACTGAAAACACAGCAAAACGCAATAAACCAGTTGATTGCCATACGTGATAAAAAACCGATGACATCTGCTCCCGGAGACAGTATCGACGTATGGGCATGGCAGCGTATGAAACGACTGACGGGGATGCCTACAGACGACAAACTGACCTTTGTATTGCCTTCGGACAGTAATTTCAAAGAACGTGACACATTGATATGGAAAGTGCGTTATCAGTTCCTTGAAAATGGACCGGACACGACTTTAGCCGCTTTGATGGCCATGCAAATCCTATTTGAAAACGACAGTATTATCAGTGGAACTCAAAAAGTAGTAAATTCCGGTATACAAAGTATCTGTTTACAATCGGATACCTTAGGAGCTATCAAAGAGGTGAAAGGGTTCATATATTACCCAAGAGAAAAAACTCCTCAGACTTTAGTGCTCGATCAAATAACATTGATGCGCTATCACTCTAACGACACCCTGAAAGCATTGAATGATTCATTGCAAAACAGCGATACTCCTAAACCGGATACCACCAAAGAGGAAAAAGAAAAAGCTCCCGAAGAGAACACAGATGCAGTAAAGACAAATTTGCAACATCCACAGAGACTTAGTCCGGAGGAAATGAATCGCCGTCGTAGTAATCAGCAACGGGAGGAGGTAAAACCGGAGCAGCTCAAAGTAGAAAAGAAACATATACAGACAGAAAAGTTAGAATTAAAGCAGGATCGGCAAATGAACCAACGCCGCCGCCTGCAGAAGCAAGTACAACAATGAAACGTTTCGCTTCCCATTATTTATATGTACCGGATACCGGATTTCTGAAACAACACGTAATAGAGGTGGAAGAAGAATATGTCGTAAATTTCTTCCCCCTCACAGAAGAAATAGAATCAGTAGAGTGGATGCCCGGTGTTATAGAATTAGTTCCGGAAAAAGGAAAACTTCGTGCCTATCTTCTATCCCCTTTCAATTTCCAAACGATGCAGCCTGTCGCCGGAACTCAGCGCAGACGATTGCCGTAGCAATCGCTACATTAAGTGACTCGGACGTTTCACGCTCTTGCGGATAGTTAGGAATGTACAATTTCCGGTTAATCAATGTTTCTATTTCTTTGCTGATTCCATTTCCCTCGTTTCCCATTACAATCAGTCCGTTACGGGATAATTGCTGTTCATATATGTTTTCTCCATCCAGAAAAGTACCATAAACAGGAAGATCAGCAAGTGAACGAATCAGATCGGGCAGGGGAGTATAAGACACTTTAACACGGGCTATCCCGCCCATAGTAGCCTGTACGGTCTTAGGATTGTATACATCCACCGTATTGGGCGAACAGAATATATGCTCTATCCCAAACCAATCGGCCAAACGGATAATTGTTCCTAAGTTACCCGGATCTTGAACATCGTCCAAAGCAAGACAAAGGGAATTTTGAAAAACAGTTCTATCTATAGAGTATTCGGGCTGTTCAAATATGGCAAGTACTTGCTGCGGCGTTTTCAAAAGGCTGGCACGCGATAAATCGTCCTGGCTGACCTCTACCACCTCGTTTGCCACAACCGACGGATGCTCTCGCAGCCAGGAAGAGGTAGCTGCCAAAAAACGGCAAGAGAAGCAACCTAACAAATCACCGACCAGCTTAGGACCCTCGGCCAAGAAAACTTTCTCTTCCTTGCGAATCTTTTTCTGTTCCAATGAACGGATATACTTGATCTTATTTTTGCTTAATGATAACATATGCATTCCTTATTTACGGCAAAGCTATAAAGATATTCGCAATATTCCTCTTACTCTTACTTCTTTTTCTATAACTATTTTCTTATGATTAACAATATTTATAACGATAAATATATACTATCTATTTAAATTTCGTAGATTTGTTTAAAAATAGTAGATTGATTATCAATAGTAAATAAAAAACAATGGAAAGACTTACACAACAGGAAGAAGAAGTAATGCTTTACTTTTGGAAGTTAGGCCCCAGTTTCATCAGAGATGTATTAAATCAGATGCCCACACCTAAACCACCATATACCAGTGTGGCTTCGGTAGTACGTAATCTGGAGAAGAAAGAATATCTGTCTCCTTTCAAACTCGGTAATTCGATCCAGTATCACCCCGTTATTAAAGAAAGTGATTACAAAAGATACTTCCTGAGCGGAGTGGTCAGCAATTACTTCACAGGTTCATACAAGGAAATGGTTTCATTCTTCGTACGGGACCGTAAAATCAGTAAAAAAGAACTGGAAGATCTTATTGACATAATCGAAGATGAAGAATCCTAAATAAAGCCAGCAATATGACACTTTTCATTTTATACTTTATCAAAGTAAATGTGGCATTAGCCGTATTATACCTCTTTTATAAACTGCTGTTTAGTAAAGATACATTTTTTGGTTTACGCAGGCTGATGCTGATATTGATTTACATCACCGCATTCACTTATCCATTGCTCAATTTTTCCAACTGGATAATAACGGATAGTGGCAGTGTCACGGGACAAGTCGTAAGTACTTTATATAAAAAGGTATTGCCGGAAATAACGGTCTTCAGCAATGTAACAACCGAACCTACCGTCTATTCGTGGGCTATGATGCTTCTTGCGGGTACTTACCTAACGGGAGTAATATTCTTATTGACACGCACATTGATGGAAATCTGGAAAACCAGCATCACACTTCATCGCAGTAAGAAAACGGAAATAGACGGTATTCGCGTATGTCTGGCGGATGCAAAACAAGAACCTTATTCTTTCTTCAAATGGATTTACATCCATCCGGACAGGCACAGTGTGAAAGAGATAAAAGAAATATTGGTACATGAACAGACACATGTGCGTGAACTCCACTCGGCAGATATCTTATTGGCACAGATTGCCATTATCATTTGCTGGATCAATCCGTTCGCCTGGCTTATCCGAAGCGAAATGCGCATCAATCACGAATATCTGGCAGACAGAAAGGTGATAGCAAACGGATATGACAAGAAGACTTATCAATATCATCTTTTGGGACTGGAACATACTCAACTGGCTGCAGCAAATTTATATAATAACTTTAGTGTATTACCCTTAAAGAACCGAATTAAAATGTTAAACAGAAAAAGAACCCGTAACATCATGAAAAGCAAGTACCTGATGTTTATCCCCGTAGCCGCTTTATTAGTTTTATTCAGTAACTGTACGAATACTGCCGAGGAAGCAACGAAGGAAGAAGAAAAAGTGGATGTGAAATTTGTACCGACAGAAGTGAAATCGGATACAATCGACACTCAAGATGAAGTTTTGGATATGGTAGAAGTAATGCCGGAGTTTCCAGGAGGAGTTAAGGCATTGATGAGCTATCTGGCAAAAAACATCGAATACCCGAAAGAAGCAGAAAATGCAGGTATGCAAGGACGTGTTGTCGTACAATTCGTTGTTAATACAGACGGCAGCATCGAAGATGCCAAAGTAGTCCGTGCAGTCGATCCTTTATTGGACCAGGAAGCCATACGTGTAATCAACACAATGCCGAAATGGAAACCGGGAATGCAGGACGGCAAGACAGTACGTGTGAAGTATACCGTACCCATCATGTTCCGCCTGAAATAAGCGGCAGACAGAGATAAAACATTGAAATTACCAATAGTTCGCCCTTGTGAGGTTGTAAACAACTCCGCAAGGGCGAATTAGCATTTATTATTTCCCCATACAGAAAAATTCGTTTATATTTGTAGACTATTTGAGGCAACTATATAAAACCCTATGAGGAGAGGATATCTTTACACGTTACTGTCTTTTGCTATCTTGGTGCTGCTGGCTTCGTGTTCCGCTACAAAATTTGTACCGGAAGGTTCCTATCTGCTGGACGAAGTAAAGATATCCACTGATAACAAAGAAGTAAAACCCTCCGGCCTGCGAATGTACGTAAGGCAGAATCCCAATGCCAAATGGTTCAGCCTGATCAAAATGCAGTTGTATGTATATGATCTTTCCGGTCGCGATTCAAGTAAATGGTACAATAAATTTCTCCGGAAAATAGGCGATGCTCCTGTTATTTATAATGAAAATGAAGCAAGGCGTTCAGAAGAAGAGATAACCAAAGCTGTCCAGAATTTAGGCTATATGGGAGCTTCCGTAAAGCGAGTGACCAAAACAAAGAAAAAGAAACTAAAGCTTTACTATGAAGTGACCACCGGAAAACCGTATACTGTCCGTTCACTCAACTACGACATTCAAGATGCAAAGGTCGGCGAATACATGCGGAAAGACTCTGCCAATACTTTATTGAAGGAAGGCATGTTGTTTGATGTGAATATATTGGATGCGGAAAGACAACGGATTACAGACAACCTGCTGAGAAACGGATATTACAAGTTCAACAAGGATTACATTTCATATACGGCGGATACGGTACGTAATACTTATCTTGTAGACCTTACCTTGCATTTGCAACCCTACACGACACATGCGGATGACACTCCGAAACCACACAATCAATATCACATCAATAAAATAAACTTCATTACGGATTATGATGTACTTCAATCTTCCGCATTGAGCAGTATCGAGATCAATGACTCGATACATTATAATAATTACCCGATCTATTATAAAGACAAACTTTACTTACGCCCTAAAATACTGGCTGACAATCTGCAATTCTTTTCCGGGGATTTATTTAACGAACGTAACGTGCAACGTACGTATTCTAATTTCGGCCGCCTGCCGGCACTCAAGTATACCAATATCCGTTTTTTTGAAACAATGGCGGGAGACAGCACAATGCTGAATTGCTATGTGATGCTTACCAAGAGCAAACACAAGTCGATATCCTTTGAGCTGGAAGGCACCAACTCGGCGGGTGACTTGGGAGCAGCCGCTTCGGTATCTTTCCAACACCGGAATCTGTTTCATGGCTCGGAAACATTCATGATGAAATTCCGTGGTGCATACGAAGCCATCACCGGTCTGCAAGGAGATTATCGTAACAATAATTATACGGAATACGGAGTAGAGACCAGTATTAATTTCCCCAGTTTCTTATTTCCTTTTCTGAATTCCGACTTCAAGCGTAAAATAAAGGCAACGACTGAATTCGGTTTACAATACAGTTATCAGTTGCGTCCGGAATTCTCACGCACCGTTGCATCTGCTTCCTGGAGCTATAAATGGACACAGCGCCAACGGGCACAGCACCGCATCGACCTGATAGACATCGGATATCTTTACCTGCCTTGGATCTCGAATAAATTCCGTGAAGACTATATCAACAAAGGACAAAATCATATTTTTGAGTACAATTATAAGAATCGTCTCATCGCCCGTATGGGATATAGTTATAATTTCAATAGCGCGGGAAATTCATTGGTCAACAATACTATCAGCTCCAATTCATATTCTATCCGTGCCAATATAGAATCGGCAGGAAATATTTTATACGCTTTTTCGAAAGCAACCGGTATACGGAAGAATGATGATAATGAATATGCCATTTTGGGCATTCCATATGCACAATATCTGAAGGGAGATTTTGATTTTGCGAAGAATATCCGGATAGACCATCGTAATTCATTGGCATTTCATGCAGGATTCGGTATAGCTGTTCCGTATGGCAATGCAAAAACGATTCCTTTTGAGAAGCAATATTTCTCGGGAGGTGCCAACAGCGTTCGCGGATGGTCTGTACGCGATTTAGGGCCCGGTTCATTCCCCGGAGATGGAAACTTCCTGAATCAATCGGGAGATATCAAGCTGGATGCCAGTATTGAATACCGGAGTAAACTGTTCTGGAAGTTTCAAGGAGCAGTCTTTGTAGATGCCGGTAATATCTGGACCATTCGCGACTATGCCAACCAGCCCGGAGGTGTCTTTAAGTTTAATGAGTTCTACAAGCAGATTGCCGTAGCCTACGGAATAGGCCTGCGTCTGGATCTTGATTTCTTTGTATTACGTTTCGACGGAGGTATGAAAGCAATCAATCCGGCGTATGAAACCCAAAAGGACCATTGGCCCATCATTCATCCCAAATTCAGTCGGGACTTTGCATTCCATTTCGCAGTGGGTTATCCATTTTAACCAGCCACCGTTCACTTTCCTTTATCAAATGGAGAGTATCCTGCTTTTCCGGTACAATAACAGATGCACCGTTAAAGAAATTGATGCTCAAGCTGTTTTTTACGGAGCAGACAACAGTGGCATCCCCTTTTTCTTTATTCACCTGTGTATCGACAACACTAACTGCAACCGGCCCTCTCGCCTTTACTTTATCAACGTGTTGTTGTGTGGTATTGGTGGCAATAAAACTGATATACGGAAAGGAAGCGGCAGTCGCCATATCTTTAGCAGCCATATAATCGAGATCATAGACGGCTTCGCAGAATGAAACAGCGTTTACGGTAGCTTCATGGGGGGGAGGAGTATCTTGACAAGCAGTCAAACTTATAAGAACAGAAAGGTAAAAGAGACGTATTTTTTTCATAATCCATAATAAATAAAAAAGATGAAACATACTTGTATAAAAGGATGTTTCATCTTTGGATGTTTCTTTATGACATAGATTAACGAGCAGCAAACAGCAGGCCGTTCATTGTCATCTGACGTGCAGCAAGGGTACCTTGAGCATCCAGAGTAACAGTCATCGTTTCACCGTTAGGCAAATACATCTGAGCCGTACCATCGTTGTTCATCTTCAGGATTTCAGTACTTTCACCGTCAGCCACTACATTCCAAGTATTCGCTTCCTTGTTGTAGATCAAGTCCATAGTAGCCTTTTCACCTTCTTTTGTGATTGAATAACCGTTCTCAAGAGTTTCTACCAGATAATTACCGTTTTCTCCTTTTACTTTCTTAACATCTCCCACATTGGCCATCGGATTAGAACCGCTCCAGAATTCAATAGAGTTAATCACTAACGCATCTGCCAGATAAGCGACACCATACACCGGTATGATATTCATTGCCAGGAATACAAGTTCATTAACGAACTTATTTCCAACTGACTGGTTCCAAGAAGAAACGCGGTTGAACAAACCAAATGAACCTACACATGAACTAAACAAAATGGTACCGCTAAGAGCAAAAGCAGCAACCAGTGTAAATCTGTTTTTCTTCATAATTTTGTTTTTTTAGTTGGTATTTTGTAAAACGTGTAAGATTTATGTAAGCCATAAACCTCCCTTAATAGAATGCAAATATATACTTTTTAATTAATAGAAGCAAAAGACTGTTGTTTTTCTATTTTAGAGACTATTTAAATTTTCCTCTTGAAAGTATTTATGAGTTTATTTGGAGCAAAATTAAAGCAGGCTTAGCCTTTCCTTCGTTTGCCCAGTTCTTTTCCTAATAAATAATCAACGGAGAACTTACCGGGACCGGAAATATACATCAGTATAAATACCACCAGATAGATAAGTGCCAACTCTTTTGTGGCAAAAGCATCGTTACCGTGAATAACAAAGAAAGCCATCCCCATTGTAAAAATCATCGGCAGCATCGCCAAACGATAGAGCAACCCCACGATAAAGGCCATAGAACATACCAGTTCTCCAAAAATGGCCAGCCCCAGAGACAAAGGACTTCCTACTCCCAACGGATCGGGAAAAGCAGCGGATAATTCCTGAAAATTACTCCATTTCTGTATACCATGATTCATTAAAAGCAGACCGAAAAAGACACGTAATATCAATAAAAACAGGGAAGCTCCCGTACTATTGGGATTGGAAGGAAATAAGAATTTATAAATCATAAAGTTTCATTTATTAGTTTGTAATTTATATATATAAACAACGGCCGGTCTCACATTGTTTCAAATTCAGTGGAATAATATGACACAAAAATAAAGATACAAAGCATTTTATTCGTTTTCATCCTCTTTTTCTTTCTTTACCGGCTTTATTATCAGTCTTAAAGACGGATCGTAAGTGAAATAGCTCCACATCCAATCGGTAAAGATGAAAAGTTTATTCTTAACCCCGACAATACTCATCAGATGGATAAAAAGCCAGACCGCCCAAGCAAGGAATCCTCCGAAACGGATATTCTTTAACTCGACAATAGCATTGTTGCGGCCTACGGTAGCCATCGATCCTTTATTATGATAGACAAACGGCTTTAGAGGAAGCCCTTTTTCTATATTATTCAGATTATGGACTAACAACCTTGCCTGCTGAATGGCCGGTTGTACCACTTGAGGATGCCCACGCGGATAATCCTCGGAAATCATCAAGGCCGTATCGCCAATAGCAAATATATGATCGCTTCCGGATACCTTGTTGAAAGCATCTACCTTCAAACGATTTCCCGGCCCGTAAGCATCTGCGGGCAGTCCTTCCAGACTATTGGCTTTTACACCTGCCACCCAGTAGATATTTGCCGAAGGCAATACCGTACCGTCTCCCAATGTCAGCAAATCATTTTCGTAATCCACTACTTTGGAATTGACTTTTACCTCGACACCTTTCTTTTGTAAATAATCCCGTACCTCTTCGGAAGATTTCTCCGAAAAGGCAGAAAGCAGGCGAGAGCCGGCATCGATAAGCACAATCCGCATCTTCTTCATATCCAAGTCGGGATAATCCTGCGGAAGAATGAATTTTCTCATTTCCGCCAATGCCCCCGAAAGTTCGATACCGGTAGCACCACCACCCACGATAATGAATGTCATCAGCTTCTCCCGTTCTTTCGGGTCGGTGGTATTCTGTGCTTTTTCAAAACTCTCCAACACTTGATTACGATTGTACAACGCTTCGGCCGTTGTTTTAAGCGACATAGTTTTCTCAGCCATCTTGTTGTTACCGAAATAATTTGTATAACACCCGGTAGCAATCACCAGATAATCATAATCGATTGCACCGATGGAAGTCTCCAAGAACTTCTGTTCCGGAATAACCCGATGGGCTTCACAAATACGGATGTGAAAATATTTACGCTTTTTAAAGATTTTGCGAAATGGAAAAGAAATGGCACTCGGCTCAATACCGGCTGTGGCAACCTGATAAAGAAGAGGCTGAAAGAGATGATAATTGTTTTTGTCCAGCAATACAACTTGGAATTGGTCATTCTTCAACTTACGTGCCAGCTTCAAACCTCCAAAACCACCGCCTACAATGACTACTCTCTTCTTTTTCCCTCTGTCGGGAATATCTATTTTATTCATCATGACATTATTATATTAATCTGATAGTATATTAACATCAGAATGAAAAGAAATGTTTTTATAAGTAACATTTTCGGAGCATATTTTTGTCAAGAGCAGTTTTATGCATTATTAACCGTAAAGAAGCTGTTTCGGCAGATTTCTTCGGCAGCAAGACAACAAAGTATGTAAACGGAAATATCAAATAATGAAACGGAACATAAGATACCGGGGTAAATACATTATATAGCGGGGGAAAGTTCGCTATGAACCGTTGTTAAGCGACATAAGCACCGTGCTCAGAAGGCCTTATGAATGCTCCTAAATAAGAAAAGGAGAAAGTTGTCCGCTTCCTCCTTTTAGTGCAATTTAATCTGAATCTACTTTATGATTACAGTGGCAAAAGTACGTTTTTTCCACTTGATATCCAAACAGACGGGCATGATTATTTTATCCTTTATTCCGTCTGTTCGTCCTCTACCACATATTCTATCTCGTGTGCCTCTGTCAGTAAGGGAATTTCAAGTTTGCCAAGCATCATATCCAAGGCAGCTTCCGGTAACGGATATTCTCTCTCCCGGTTCTGTTTTCTCCAGACCGAATAAGGCTTCTCGATATATACCACCTTAATCCGGGCACCATATTCTGCAAAGAGATTAATGAGCTGGAAACGCATCATGACGGTGATATTCGTTGCATTCCAAATAAATCCCTGACCTTTTCGCAGATAGGCGCGAGCCTGTTTCTTCGCTTCCTGCACCACCCATCCGTTGGCCGATTTATCCGTAGGACTCAGCTTATTCTTCCGTCGGATGTCATCCAGACTGATAACAGGTAAATTCGTTCCAGACGTTTCGATATAATGGTCTTTTCCCATTCCGGGCAGGCCGGACAACAGGATAACGTCGCATTTAAACTTCTCATATGGGATGTAGTCGATATAGCTTTCTGCCGTATGGAAATAACGGAAACGGGCATGGTCGGTAGTAAACTCCCTGCTTTTCTTCCAACATCCCTGCTCACGGCAAAAGAGTTCAAAAAGATCCAATGACTCCAACAATTCCTCCCTATCTTGACAGATACGTCCTCTTATATCCGCTTCGGCAAGCATCCGGAGCTGCGAAGTATCCAGCCTGAAAGCAACTTCGGCAATCTTGCGCACAGGATCGGTCTTTTCCATCAACCAAAGAGGAAGCCCGTGAAACCTGACAAGCGAAGCTATTTTTTCACGAATCGCAAAAGGTGTCGGGAGATCCCTATACAACAAAGTACGGACCGTATATTCCCCCTTACGTGCATGTCCTCTTGCAATAATACGGCCATCGCTTTCGACCACTGTGGCCGACCGCTTTTCCACATCATGCAACAAAGCAGCCGTCCACAATATCTCTTTGTCCTGCCCACCAAGGTCGGAATAGGCCGGCAACTGCTGTAATTCTTCTATCACTTTCCAAGTATGAACGGCCACGTTTCCTTCGGCGTGATATAACTTATCCTGCGGCACCTCATTCATATTCCGTGCCCAATCAAATTGCTGTTCGATCGAATCACGGCTTTTATTATCTGTAAATTTCCAGATCATTTTCCTTATTCTTTATTATCATTAAATTCCCAGAAAAGCCGGGCACGCTTCCAGTGGCGTGTCCAATGCTCATCTGTCTTCACATGTCCCTTACGGACATACTTAAATACATTATGGGCAAATTCACCCACCGGATATTCACCTATATTTCGGGTGACTATCCCTTCGCGGGTGCAATCTTCCCCCGTAAGAGGATCTTTTGTTCCAAAGACTCCCGGTTGCCGGGCAAGTGCAAGCACCTGTTGCCGGAGCTGCTCTTGAGAAAGTTCTTCGACTGTCTGAAACTGCAATTCGGGTACAGTCGGAAGATCGAATGCCGCTGCATAGAATTTCACCTCTTCCCACGACAGCCATTTGTCAAGACAACGCACGGCAAAAACATAGAAATAAGATTCCAACCGCTTATATTCGATGGAATGCACGGCATAAAGGTTCTCACCGAACAGTTCCAGATTTCCCAGATCATATTTCATCAGTTCCCAACGTTCACGAAGCTGCCGTGTCCACGGTGAAGTGGTAGGAGCGGCATGTGAACGGGCAAATACCCCGGCACTGTTCAGACAATTATTCTCACCATCGAGCTTTTCGGTGTGTACCAGGGTTCCAATCTTCCGGATATCTTCCCAATAATTAGAGTTGATGCGGTCGTCACTGGTAGTTCCCGGTGAAAATGGGAAATGATAAGTGCGGCCATATTTTTCTGATAACATTATACTTTTCAATTAATTAAACATTCTTTTTGATCCTTCAAAAGCCAATCGGGCTGAATTCAAAATAAACTTATTCCTTATTCATCCTTACGATACGAGGAAGGAAGCGCCCTTGTATCTCTACCAGATCACTTTGAGCCCGCATTACCCTCTCGATATCTTTATACGCTAAAGGCATCTCTTCCACGCTGCCACCGATAAGAGTGACACCTGCTTGTGTCAGGTATTTTTTTAAAGCAGATTGCGTGAAAGTGTTTTGAGCCTGCTGCCGGGACATGGCCCGCCCTGCACCATGCGAAGCGGAACAAAGAGATTCGGAGACTCCTTTGCCACAAACCAGATAGCCGGGCGTAGCCATACTACCGGGAATCAGTCCCGGTTGGCCTTTACCTGCAGGTGTTGCCCCCTTTCGGTGAACAATTGCAAATTGTCCGGGAGTAATTTCTTCTCTCCAAGCAAAATTATGATGGTTACTCACATTCGAAAGCGGAGTCAACCCCAATGCCTTTGCAAGATTGATGTGAATCCTTTCATGGCAAGCCTGTGCATAATCTCCTGCAAGGTTCATACTCATCCAATACGCTTGTCCCTCTTCCGAACGGAGATCAAGCCAAGCAAAATGCTGTGCTTCGCGAGGAAGTTTACAGGATTCGCGGGCCAGAAAACTATAATGCTGTGCAATCGCGGCTCCCAAACCACGTGAACCGGAATGAGATAATAAAGCGACATAATTTCCGGCAGGCAACTGCAATGCGTTCTTTTCCTGCAACTCCAGTTCACCGAAGTTAACAAAATGATTTCCCTGCCCCGATGTTCCCAGTTGGCGCACAGCTTTACCATGCAACTTTTGCAGTAGAGGGGTCAGACGAAACTCTTCCCGATCCAATACTTCGTGTTCCTGTATGAATTCCAACCCTCCATCCATACCGAAATGTGTGTATTCTTTCAACGCTATCTTAGCCTGATGTGCATACCGCCTGAGAAAATCCGGTTTCGCATCGAAAACCGTCAGACTCATCCGGCAGCCAATATCCATTCCGACAGCATAAGGTATAACTGCATTATCCACAGCCAACACACCGCCGATAGGCAATCCATAACCGGCATGTGCATCGGGCATCAACGCACCCGTCAATGTTACCGGCAAACGCATTGCCAATTCCATCTGTTGCTTGGCAGTGGTTTCTATAAATTTATTGCCGTAAATCTTATAGCCCAACGGCAGCTCTTTCAATTCATAAACTTGAAAATTTCTTTCTGTAATGGTAGGAGAGAGGCGTTCTGCCAATTTTCCCCACACATCACTATTCTTATAGTTCTCAGGATTATCAAGTACATCCGCCAACTGCGCCAGAATCTCTTCTTTACTTTCGTGCTTGCAATATTTGCTTACAACAGTAACAGCCAAACTACGCGCCACATTATCGGTATATCCTAATTTACTCAAATCTTTTAAACGTATTCCCATGTTCTTTTTTCCATAGTACACCCGACCTGTACAAGAGACCAAATTCAATCTCCCGCAATAAACAGGCGGCTACATACTCGTTGTCAATGCATAAAAGAGCAGAAGTAATCAACCTTCTTGTCAGATACGACAATCCTCTTTCACTGCACTGAAGTGATTAAAATAAAATAATTAATGATGATAGGACTAATCAATCTTACCCCCGACAGCAGTATCACGAGAGGGGATAGGATCATTCAAGATAATAAAATTGCTAAGGCTCTTCCTCCCGATGAGCCATCTTAGTCCCGATTTTGATGTGTTATTTCTCCAACATAATGAATACCCTTTCCAATTGTTTTTAAAGGGTGAATACTAAATTTATCGCTGCAAATGTAATTCCTTTTTTAGTTCCGACAAAGCATAAAGAACATTATTTTAAAAATTACGTCTACAGTATTTGCTATTTTAAAATAAAACCTTACCTTTGCACCCGAAATAAAAAGCAGGCACTCTTAGCTCAGTTGGTAGAGCAACTGACTCTTAATCAGTGGGTCCAGGGTTCGAATCCCTGAGGGTGTACAAAAGGAATGACTTCGGTTATTCCTTTTTTTATGCTTTAAAACCATCATCGATTTGAATCAAAACTTCCCTATCCAATATGTAAATTAAGAAGTATACCGAAATGCAAAGAAATTACCGTTTTAAGTATAAATTAACCGATCCGTATAAGAAAAATAGTTTTAAGAAGTAAAATTAAAAATATAAATATTACTTTCGTTCATTCAATAAATCTTTAAAACCAACTAAACATGAAAAAATTAATTTACCTGTCTGCTTCCGCAGCACTTTTACTATCAATTATCACTTCGTGCAAGCAAGTTCCAACCACTCAAACCATCAACGGAATCGTATATGATGCAAGTATGAATAATATAACAGTCATTTCCAATCAAGGAGATACGATAAATATCAGCACAATGGACACCAATCCCCAAAAAGTTCCCGGAGTTCTGCTAAATGATTCAGTAAAAGTAACTTGCAGTACTGAAAACATAGACGGGGTTCAGGTTTTGAAGGCTGCGGAACTGACAGTTACTGCCCATTCGCCTTATTATTATATTCAGGGAACCTGGCTCGAACCCAATCCGATAAATGCCCAAGAGATGCAAGGATTCACTCTTAATCCAAACGGGACAGCCCAATCGGTAAATATGGCAACCTTACTTATAAAAAATTGGAACTTGGATAATAAAACGTTGACTTTACAATACGAAAGTATCGGTAACAAACAAACAATAATGGGAACAGATACTCTGAGCATCACTAAGATCGATGCTGATTCACTCATTTTATCCAAGAATACAAATGTAATATGGCGATTGGCAAGGAAAAAGTAATTCTCATTAGTATATATCTTCCTTAAACGATCTGATAAAAAACAGATTAAGATACGATACAGTATCCTACATTCCGCAATATGTTACAAACTCTCCGGCTTCCAAGAGAGAAGCCGGAGGCAATATGCAATAATCCCCCCCTGATTTTTTACCTGACAATCACAATTTTCTTACTCTTGATTGCAAAAGCCGTTTCAACCGTACAGATATAGCAAATTGATTCTTTAAAAAGAGAGATAATAAATTCATTCTTTCCCGTCTTTGTCTTTTGTACCGATAGAGCCTTCACCAAATTACCACTTATATCATACAGCCGTACTGTTACCGGGACCGGAGTATCCAATAAGACCCCAATCTTGAGTTTATCTCCCGAAAGAGTCCAGGAAAAGTCCAGATTATCAGATTTCTCAGGCAATATATCCATCCCCGTTATTGGCTCCCTTAAGTCCACATCTCCCAATTGATAAACCTCTGCGGCAGCCAGCAGATAACAACCGATGCCAAAATCCTCAAAATCGGCCGCACGGTCAAACAACACCGGTTGCCCGTCTTCCGGTTTCGCTCCCGCACCCTGCACATAACCTAAAAAGCCATCGGCATGAACGGCTACTTTACACATCGCATTCCAACCACGAATCACACACGGCAGATATCTCTCCCGGTCCAATATTCCGGCATGGATACCATAAGCCATGCCCGCCACAAACAAGGCAGTACCCGAAGTTTCCGGTCCGGGGGACCGCGTATCGCCCGTATTCAAGGGAGCAACCAGACTAACTCCCCAAAAACCATCCTCACGCTGACAAGCCAGCAGAGCATCGGACATCAGAACAAAATCATCCATATATTGCTGACGGTGTACTACCGTATCGGGAGAATAATACAGCACACGCGCAAGAGCCATATATACCCAACCATTTCCTCGCGACCAATAGCACGGCTTATCTGCCTCTTTTAAATCCATGTACGGAGGGTCATAGTTATAATCGCGATACCAAAGCCCGTCTTCAGTATTAAAAAGCGGAAGTCCGCCACTCTTTTTACTGCCGCCATGCTGGTTACGGGTAAACATATATATTTCGTACATGCGCCGGAAATACCGTTCATCTTTTTCAATTGTCCCCAGTTGGGCAAAAATAGGCATAGCCATCTGTACGGCATCCACCCAATACCAGTCATCAACCACATTCGTGGCAAGCATATCATCGATAAGTTTTTTGATATGGGTTTTCCTCACAGTCTGCGCCGGATTGAGCATATACATATCCAGATACGCCTGTCCGCAACATTGGAAATCAGCATGTCGTTCTTGCTTCTTTTCCGATGCTTTCCATCCGTGATGGTTCCCCCAATCTTCAGTATATTTGAGCCAACGCTCATCCTGATGTTGGCGATAGAGAGACATCAACCCCTCATAATAGACACTACGAGTCCATATCTTACTGGTACGTTCTTTGTTGCCCACATAGGATTTGGCACCTACATCGGGATATGTACGCATAAAGTAATCATTCACCAACGTCGCATAACGTAAAGTTTCGGATTGCGTAAGAACAAGAGAATCCCTTGTTTGCCATGCACAGATCACACAAGGGCTGAAAATAAACAACAGAGATGAAAATAACAGATGCAAGGTTTTCATATTCGTATCAGATTCCGTTTTCTATTTGTCTGGAACGATGCAAAAATAAGCTCTTGGCCGCCCTGCGTTCCTATTACTTTTGGCGGAAGTACTCCTATTATTGATAAAAACTGATATAATACCGAATACATTTCCTACTTCCTCGATAATCCTTACAGTTGATAAGCCTCTTTTTATACCATTCTGTTTTTCGTATTGGCACGTATCCTGCTCAAGTGCTCCGATGAAATACCAAGATAAGATGCGATATAACGCAACTGCACACGCTGTAAAATCTCCGGTTTTTCTTTCAGAAGTTGCAAATAGCGTTCGGTTGCAGACATAGAAAGGTTAGAAATCAGGCGATGTTCGGTTTCTACAAATTCTTTTTCAATCAACTGTCGCGCCCAATTACATACTTCGATATCCTGCCGGTACAATTGCTGTAATTGCCCAAGATCCATTTTATACAAAACGGCATCCTCTAAAAGTTCTATCGTCTCATAGCCTTTCTCTCCATTCACATATCCTTGCGCAGAAATTATAATGTCATTTTCCATCCCAAACCAAATGCTGACATCTTTACCGTCCACTTCAATATAAGCCCTGGCAATTCCTTGCTTTATCAGATATACATCGCGCTCTATTTTATCCCTATTGATCAGAACATATCCCTTGGGATAAGAAATCTCATTCCAGATCAACTTCAACTTAGCCATGACACCCTGCAAGGGAACATGTTCTAAAGAACGAAAAAGCGGTGTAGTGCCCATAACTTGACTTTGTTTCTTCGACAAATATAACCGATTTTATTCACTAAAACACTTAATTGATAATTATCAACTGCTTTTTCTGACGAAGCATCTACCTTTACCGAAAATTTTAAATAAACGGATTATGGCATGGTTGTTATTAATTGGGGCTGGAATATTGGAGATAGGATGGCCTCTGGGATTTAAACTGGCAAGTATTTATGAGAAATATTTCTATCTGTTCATCACTGTTTCCATCATTTCTATGGGAACAAGCGGATTTCTTCTCTACCTCGCACAAAAAACAATTCCAATCGGTACGGCATACGTCATCTGGACGGGTATTGGAGCAGTAGGAACCGTTCTTATCGGTATCTTTTTCTTTCATGATTCGGCTAATATATTCAGATTGCTGTTCGTTCTGTTGATTCTGATAGGAGTGGTAGGCTTGAAAGTGGTACACTAAACGAATCTATTTACGATTAGACGATTTACAATTTACGATTGGAATTGCCTTTTACCAAATTTCAAGAGCCCCCATTTTGTCCCTTATGTTCTTCTGTCCGGCACAAGAAGTACAAGGGGGGGGATACAAAAAAACCGTTGTATTTATTTGAAATACAACGGATTCTTTAAACTTATCAAATTACCTGTACACCCTCAGGGATTCGAACCCTGGACCCACTGATTAAGAGTCAGTTGCTCTACCAACTGAGCTAAGAGTGCTTATCTTTTCTTTTGCGGTTGCAAAGGTAGATTTTTTATTTTATTTAGCCAAACAAAAGAGAAACTTTTTAGTCACTTTTTGCAGGCTTTATTCGAACTCATATAGTTCGGACGGCGTACTCCGCTTTAACGCAAGCAGTTGCACATCCTTCCCTACAATGATACCTTTATTCTTTAATTTCCATTCCACTGTTTTATATGCCAATTCCGGATGGTTATTGTCTTTGCTGAGATGGCAAAGCCATATATAATGTAAATGTTCAGTGAAATTCTCAGCAAGAAACTCGGCTGTTGCCAGATTGCTCATATGCCCCGTATTACTTGATATGCGTTCTTTCAGATATTGGGGATAAGATCCCATTTTCAGCATCTCGTCATCATAGTTGGCTTCAAGAATCAGATAGTTAGCTTTCCGGATGTATTTGGCGGCAGTAGGGGTTATCTCTCCAAGGTCAGTCAAAAAAGAGAACACCTTCCCGTCTATTTCAATGCAATAGCCCACATTGTCCGTCCCGTCATGCGGAACCTCAAAAGACTCTATGTGAAAATCTTCCAGTTCCATCGGTTGTTCCTTTTCCAGATAGCGCACGGAAGAGTGCAGCTTCTCAGTCATACAATAACTCCTGTTGATTCCGGTATGAATACGGGCCGTTGTATAAACCGGAATATTCATCTTTTCACCCAAATGCCCCACGGCTTTGATATGATCGGCATGGTCATGAGTCACAAATACGGCACGTATCGACTCCATCGCTACATTGATATCCCTTAGTGTTTTCTTTATCGTTCGTATTCCAATACCGGCATCAATTAATATTCCATATGTATCAGTACCCAGATAGTAACAGTTTCCGCTACTGCCACTTGCCAGGCTTATAAATCTTACTTTCATGTTTTATCCTCTTCTTTAAAATGCAAATTGCCGTCAACTTTTGTGGCAAAGTGACGGCAAATATACATAAAAAAGAAGATAATTAGCTTTATGCTTTCTTCTTTTTGTCGATGGATTGGGTGATTTTAGCGAAAATAAGAAGTGCAATAGCAGCTACCAATCCGATACCTGCAAAATAATACCAGATATAATGAGCATTCACACTGGCAGCCTCCCATGCTTCACGAGACTCAAACAAAACAGGATCCGGACAATATTTAGTCAACAGCACACCTGCCAGCCCAAAACCGAAAATAGAGGAGAGAAAAGAGTGCAGATGACTAAATCCCAAGTACATACCCTCTTCCCCCTTAGGCGCCTGCAACGAAAAATACTCAAGGTATCTCGGAGAGATAAAACACTCTGCCAATGCCTGTATCACAATACCGGCTATCATCATCAAGGTAATATTGCTCATACCGGAAATGACATCATTGCCAAGCAGATTGCCCAATGCCATCAATAATGCCGAAATCGGAATGAGGAACATACCGATATTCATAGAAGTGATAGCCGTACGTTTAGCCATCCAACGGGTGATAAATCCAACACAACAGACTACGACAAAAGGGTTCACATTGGCAATCCAACCCGGTTTTGCCGTTTCACCGGCCATACGGATAACATACTTCGGCATTGTAGCATACAATTGCTGCTGCACCATCCAGAATCCGGTTATAATAAGGATCAAGATAAGCAGGCGCCAGTTAGTGATAATCCGCAAAAAACCTTGCCCGATCTCACGCATGCTTTTTCCTTCTCCCGCCGTATGTGTCGATTTATAAAAAAGGATTACCGCCAGAAGAGCCAAAATGGTCATTGCACCCGAAAAATAATTAATATAGATATATGCTTGCTCTCCAATCAGATTCCTTAGCGGGTCGATAATAGTCTTACCGGTGAAAGCGCCGATATTTACCATCATATAGAAAATGGAATATCCGCGTGCACGTGTAGTTTCGGTTGTCTCTTTGGCAACAGAAGCCGATATGATGGATTTAATAAAAGAACCACCGATCATTAATATCGTCAGAATAGGCACAATCATCCATCGCGCATTACTATCCGGCAAACCGGAAAAACGTGTCACCTCGCCATAAGTCACCAGCCCGGCCGATTCAAGAAGAGTAGGCAATGTACCTAACCCTAAATATCCGATGGAAAGAAGCGAAAAGGCAATGATCATCGACTGGCGGAAACCTATCTTATCGGCATAAGCTCCCGAAAAAATAGGAAGCAAATACAACCCACCGGAAAAAAGACCGGATATCATACTTGCTTCTAAATCATTGAATCCTAAAATACTGGATAAATAGATCGTGAGAACGATAAACACGGCATAGTAAGCCATGCGTTCAAACAGTTCGACTGTGTTGCTGACCCAGAAAGCTCTTGTGAACCCTTTGGCAGCACTTTTAGGGGAATTGTTCATGTAGATTTTTTATATTTAATGTGTTAATTCAGTGCAAAGATATATTTTTTTCAGCTATTTGTCTGTATATTTGTCCGCTATAACACCAAAGAAATGATAAAATGAAAATAGCTGTAGACTTTGACGGAACAATTGTAGAACATCGTTATCCACAAATCGGTAAAGAAATTCCTTTTGCCATCGATACTTTAAAAATGCTGCAACAAGAGGGACATTGGCTGATATTGTGGAGCGTACGCGAAGGAAAACTGTTAGAAGAAGCCGTAGAATGGTGCAAAGCACGGGGACTCGAGTTTTATGCAGTCAATAGCGATTATCCGGAAGACGACGCTCCCAAAGGTGACCGCTCCCGTAAGTTGAATGCGGAAATGTTTATAGATGACCGCAACTTGGGAGGTCTTCCCGATTGGGGAGTAATTTATCAAATGATAAAGGGAAATAAGACCTTTGCCGAAATACACAAACAAGAACCGGCCAAGAAGAAAAGAAAATGGTTTTAACATAAAAAAGAAATACCGCAAGAGACTTCTAATCCTACTTGCGGTATTTTTTTATTATCTATACGGGCATGTTCGTCTTGCCTGTATTATTTTTAGAACTGAAAGAAGTTTTTCGCATTATTATAGCTGATATCTTCAATCATCTGATTAACACGTTCCATTTCGGAAACCGGAATTTCACCATTTTCTACATCACGGCCTACCAGATTACACAACGTACGACGGAAATACTCATGACGCGGATAGGAGAGGAAAGAACGCGAGTCTGTCAACATACCTACAAAACGGCTCAGCAAACCCAATACAGAAAGAGCATTCATCTGTTTCTCCATACCGTCTTTCTGATCGAGGAACCACCAGCCCGAACCGAACTGGATTTTTCCGGCTACCGTACCATCCTGGAAGTTACCTAACATCGTTGCAATGACCTCATTTGCACATGGATTCAAATTATAAAGGATAGTCTTTGTCAATTTTCCATTCGAATTCAATCGGTCGAGGAACTTAGACATTGCTTTTGCCGTAGTAAATTCACCGATTGAGTCGAAGCCCGTATCCGGACCAAGAAGCTTAAACATCTTGCTGTTATTATTACGGATAGCACCATAATGGAACTGCTGAGTCCAACCTTTTTCCCAATCCATCTCACCGAATACGACAAGCATAGCCGATTTGAATTTCAGAATTTCTTCTTTGGTCAATTCGGCACCGCCATACACCTTATTAAATATAGCTTTGATTTCTGCATCTGTATAATCTTCTGCATAAAACTCTTCAATACCATGATCGGATAATTTACATCCTTGTTCGGCAAAGAAGTCGTGGCGTTTGCGCAAAGCAGCCACCATATCATCAAATCCGGAAATGGTGACGCCGCTAACTTCCGATAGTTTTTCCATATAGGCACGGAAATCAGCAGGAACCTCTACTGCCATTGCCTTATCCGGACGCCATGTGGGAAGCATCTTTATCTCGAATCCGCTTTCACGAGTCTTTATATGGTATTCCAATGAATCAACAGGATCATCAGTAGTACAAACCACTTCTACATGATAACGACGCATCATGCCACGAGCGGAATACTCCGGTAAAGCCAACTTCTCGTTACACTCATCATAAATTTCACGGGCTGTCTTCGGATTCAGAATCTTATCAATGCCAAACGCTGTTTTAAGTTCAAGATGAGTCCAGTGATACAACGGATTACGGAATGTGTAAGGAACAGTCTCTGCCCATTTTTCAAATTTCTCCCAATCAGTAGTATCCTTACCTGTACAATAACGTTCGTCTACACCATTGGTACGCATTGCACGCCATTTATAATGGTCGCCGCCCAACCAGATTTCAGTCAGTGATTTAAACTGATAATCATCAGCAACCATTTGAGGAATTAAGTGGCAATGGTAATCAATAATTGGCATCTTAGCCGCATGTTCGTGATACAACTTCTGTGCAGTTTCTGTTTGCAACAAGAAGTTCTCATCCATAAAGTTTTTCATTCTACTGTGTTTTAAATATAAAAAATAATTACTTCCTATATCGTAACCTATATAGTATTGATTGTAAAGCTAATAGGCTTGATTTTTGTTTTAGTTTTATTAACCGTTATCGAACACAAAAGTAGAAAAATTACTTGTAGAAACAAAATAATTCGTATATTTGCAGCGAATATTTATAATATTTAAGTTTTAGAGCTATGGAAGACCAGAACTACACCATTAAAGATATAGCCCGTATGGCAGGAGTTTCTGCCGGTACAGTAGACAGAGTATTGCATAATCGCGGGGATGTTTCCGAGAAAAGCAAAGAGAAGGTACAAAAGGTGCTTGATGAAATCAATTATCAGCCCAACGTATTTGCCATCGGACTGGCCGCCAAAAAGAAGTATGTAATTACCTGCATGATACCTCATTATAACGAACATGATTATTGGCATTCCGTAGCAACTGGTATCGAACGCGCCCGACAGGAGCTACGCCCTTTCAATGTGAGCGTCGACTACCTGTATTACACACATGGAGATCGCAGTTCTTATCAGGAAGCATGCAAAACAATAGAGAACAGTGATACAGATGCACTGCTGCTTGCCCCTAACTTCAGAGAAGACACCCTCCCCATGCTTGAGTATTTAAAAAAGAAGAAAATACCTTTTGCATTTATCGACTTTGACATACAAGAAGCCAAACCACTGATATATATCGGACAAGATTCCTATAAAAGCGGATATATCGCTGCCAAAATATTAATGCGAAACTATTCGGAAGGGCAGGAGATAGCCTTATTCTTAAACAACAATAAAGAAAATCCGGCAGAAATACAGATGCAACGCCGCCTGGAAGGTTTCATGAGTTATTTGGCCGAAGAACATAGAGATACGATAACCTACGATGTGATACTCAATAAAGAGAATCCGGAGCAGAATGACGAAATACTGGATGTCTTTTTTTCGGAACATCCCAAAGCAACATTGGGAGGAGCCTTCAATTCCCGGGTTTATCAGGTAGGAAATTATCTGCACAAAAAAGGCAAAAGAATGAAAGGTTTGATAGGATACGACCTTTTGAAGGACAATGTGGAACTGCTAAAGTCGGGAGAAGTCACTTATCTGCTCGGACAACGTCCTGGTTTACAAGGCTATTGCGGCGTAAAAACACTATGTGACGATATCGTATTTAAAAGACCGGTCGAACCACTAAAATATATGCCGATCGATATTCTCTTAAAAGAAAACATTGATTTCTATTTTGAGTTTGAATAACATAACATATTAATTTTATAATTTCAATTAACATGAAAGCATTAAACAAAGAAACAGCTCCTAAGGCCCAACGCCCGGAACGTATTATCCAATTTGGTGAAGGCAATTTTTTACGTGCATTCGTAGACTGGATTATCTACAACATGAATGAAAAAACCGATTTCAATAGTAGCGTAGTAGTAGTTCAACCTATCGATAAAGGTATGGTAGACATGCTAAACGCACAGGACGATCTTTATCATGTAAACCTGCAAGGCTTGGATAAAGGTGAAGTCGTAAACAGCCTGACAATGATCGATGTCATCAGCCGTGCTTTAAATCCTTATACGCAAAATGCCGAATTTATGAAGTTGGCAGAACAACCGGAAATGCGCTTTGTTATTTCTAATACCACCGAAGCCGGTATCGCTTTCGATCCATCTTGCAAATTGGACGATGCACCCGCCTCTTCTTATCCGGGCAAATTGACCCAACTGCTATATCATCGTTTTAAAACATTCAACGGAGACAAGAGCAAAGGTCTGATCATTTTTCCATGCGAACTTATTTTCCTTAACGGCCATAAATTAAAAGAGACAATCTATCAGTATATCGAGTTATGGAACCTCGGAGAGGAATTTAAAACATGGTTTGAAGAAGCTTGCGGCGTATATGCAACATTGGTAGACCGTATTGTTCCGGGATTCCCCCGTAAAGACATCGATGCAATCAAAGAAAAACTGCAATACGACGACAACCTGGTTGTTCAGGCTGAAATATTCCATTTGTGGGTAATTGAAGCACCGCAAGAAATTGCGAAAGAATTCCCTGCTGACAAAGCGGGATTAAACGTACTGTTCGTTCCGTCCGAAGCACCTTACCACGAACGCAAAGTGACATTGTTGAACGGTCCGCACACGGTGTTGTCTCCCGTAGCTTACTTGTCGGGAATCAATATCGTACGAGATGCCTGCCAACACGAAGTGGTAGGCCAATACATCCACAAAGTGATGTTCGACGAGTTGATGGAAACCCTCAATCTGCCGAAAGATGAACTGGACAAATTCGCCCATGACGTATTGGAACGCTTCAATAATCCGTTTGTAGATCACGCCGTAACAAGCATTATGCTGAACTCATTCCCCAAGTATCAAACTCGTGACCTTCCGGGATTGAAAACTTACCTGGAACGTAAGGGTGAACTTCCCAAAGGATTGGTACTTGGACTGGCAGCTATCATTACTTATTACAAAGGCGGTGTTCGTGCCGATGGTGCTGAAATCGTACCAAACGATGCTCCGGAAATAATGAATCTATTGAAAGACTTATGGGCAACAGGTTGTACCCGAAAAGTTGCAGAAGGTGTACTGGGCGCAGAATTCATCTGGGGTGAAAACTTGAACAATATACCGGGATTGACTGATGCAGTGAAAACCGATCTTGATTCTATTCAAGAAAAAGGTATGTTGGAAACAGTAAAAAGCATTCTCTAAACAACCGAGAATGCATAAAAGTCCGCCTTATCTTTTAAGTATTGTCTATAAAAAGAAACCGGTCTCAATTAAACAAAAAAAAGAGCAGTCTTTTCACTATGGGAAGCTGCTCTTTCTCACTTAATCATAGAGACTGTTTAAATTTTCCTTTAAAAAGTTTTATCAGTTTATTTTAAATTTATTCTCAATCTGCTTTTCTGTTTTCACCGTCAGAATAACCTGCTATCCTCCTAAAAACAAAAAAACATCCTCAAAAATAGCCTTCAAAACAATGCAGAGCGTAATTTAAACAAATTCTAAAAAATCAATCGATTGTAAGGTCTTCAATAACTTCTTTCGACTGTTGGTTCACATCTTTTTCAACTCTCGGAGAAGACAATACCCAATAGCCTAACAACAACACTGCTATGATAATGGCAATAATAATCCATGTTCTGTTTTTCTCTTTCATTTTCGTTAGGGTTTAGTGATTTTATATGCCAAAGAACAAACAGGAACCAAGTTTGTTCAAACACAATACATCAGCCATCATCACATACCAGATAATTTTATCGATGTCAATAGGTAAAAAATTAAATTGCTAAATCGATAAGTATAAACCAAACGCTTCTTTTTCCAAACGCTTCTTTAAACTTCGGAGAAAAAAAGAAAGGTTAATCATATACGAGATAATCATATATATATCAACCATATACATCATCAATATCAAAGATAAAAAGAGCCGTATTTCCTTTGTACAAGAAATTAATATTAACACCATGTTAAATACAATCTTTTGCCGGCAAGAATACGCTTCTTTACAGACAAAGAATAAATGTTTTGCAAGAAAAGAAATAATATGCAAGAAACGGGATTAACAATGTTAAAATCAGAACGATGTTCATTCTGATTCTGCCGCTCTAAGTATAAAAGTAGTAGCGCCGATAGTCACAATAGCCCCATCTTCTATACGGATACGATCTTTATCACCCAAAACCTCATTCATCAGGAAAGTACCTGTAAGACTGAGAGCGTCCCGAAGAGTATAGACCAACTTTCCTAATTTATCCCGCTTCACATTAATAACGCAATGACGACGATCCATGCTCATATCACCGGTTTCAATCGGCATATTTATAACTGTACCGACACAGCGGCGTCCAATTACATTATCTCCTTCTTGCAAAGGCAATATCTGCTTGAATCCAAATACATTTTCAATAACAACAATACATCCAAACTCACCCTTACAAGCATCCTCGTTCAATACTTCTTCTTTCTGGGAGGCTTTCACCTTACTTTTCCCTAAACGGATACTAAACTGCTTACCACAATGCTCACAAACAAAAACCAAAGATTGACCTTCGGTATATTTCGTTTCATCAAAAGACAGATAATTCTCACATTTAGGACAACGAACTCGTTTCATATTTTATAATAGGGAAATAGGTGAATCATATTTATTTAGCCAACATCCATGCCGTTTTATAAGCTTCATTCTCTCTTATTTTCAGAAGTTGCTTCATAGCTTCCTCACGAGTAGCATACGACATGATACTTACACGAACTTTACCATCACTATTCAAAACCTTAGCTCTATGAAATCCTTTCGCCTTAAGCTGCTCAGCCATTATCTCCGCATCCTTTAAAGTAATACCTCCGGCTACGATTATGTGATAATTATCTTCCATCTGCTTCTCTGCTACAGGTTTAACAACCTTTACTTCTTTCACCACCAGAGGTTTCGTTGCCCTTTTTCCTGTTTCTTTTTCAGAAGAGGTAGTCCCATACGATATCTTCGCCGTTGTCACACTTTTTTTCGTCTCTTGTTTCACCTCAACAGGAGTCATCACTACAGATCGGTTCTCGATTTTTTCAAATAAATCTATCGGAAGTAACCGGGCATAATTATCTTTTTCAACAGCCGTATTCTCTATTGGAGTAGAAAACGCAAAAAATAACGCAATTGCAGCTATCATAGCGACGGCATTACGCAAAACAGCGCGATTTATCCTAATTTCATATGGCTTTGTTCTCTCCTGAGCTGCCACAGGAATCAACACTTTCTCTTCCGGCTTATGCAAAACTGCCAACTCTTTCATCTCAAAAGAATCAAGTCCATATAAATAAGGTGTAGTAATTCTGTTCTCATAAGGAATAAATTCATAGGCACCATGAATCGTATACCTCAATTCTCCTACATTTGCCAAGTCTACCTTTCCCTCTTTATGAAGCACCGCAATCAACTCCGCCACTTCTTCTTCTACTATCTTAGTAGCATCCGAAAAGTTCGTGTCATACACAGCCATATATGATTGTACCAACAATCCGTCATTCAACTTTAACTGCGGATTAAAACCGATGGTGCGAGTAGGAGAGAGGAAAGTGTTTCCTTCAACCCGCATTGCAGGGGTATAGTATGCTACAAAACCTCCAAATCCGGGAACGATTACGCAATCATTCTCTAATAACAAGATTTCTATGTGCTGTGCTAATTCAATCATGAGTACAAAATTAGGTGTTTTATTGGAGATATGCTAAAATTCTGCATATTTTATTATTAACAATTTATAAAGCAAAATATAATAAAACCACTATGCTTACCGTTATTGATGCAGACAAATGAATTATTTTAATACTTACTAAATCTATAATAAAAAATAAAATGAAGATAAAAATAGTCACCACTGCTATTTTAATAGCTATATTGACTTCATGTAGAACGAGTAATCAAATAACTTATTTTCAAGATATTGAACAAAACAAATCAGGTAAAATAACGGAACAAGCTATCAACTATGAAGCTAGAATATGTCCAGATGATCAATTATCTATCTTTGTATCTAGTATCGACCCAAATGCCGTAGCTGTTTTCAATCTTCCTCTGACCAGTTATCTAACTCCAGGTGAAACTGATGTAACTACTACACCAGTAATGCAAACTTATTTGGTTGATACCGATGGTTATATAGAATTTCCTGTATTAGGTAAAATAAAAGTTATAGGACAAACCCGAAGTGAATTGGCCGCAACTTTAAAGGAGAAAATTTCAGCATATGCAAAAGATCCTTTAGTCACTATTAAAATACAGAATTTTAAAGTTTCGATATTAGGTGAAGTAAATACTCCTGGAACCCAAACGATTACAAATGAACGAATTTCAATCCTTGACGCAATTGGTTTGGCTGGTGATTTAACGATTTATGGAGAACGTACAAATGTATTAATCATTCGAGATAATAATGGGAAAAAAGAATATCACCGTTTAGATTTAACATCTTCAGAAGCATTTTCTTCTCCATATTATTATCTAAAACAAAATGATATTGTATATGTCGAGCCCAATAAAGCACGCAGAAATAATTCTTCATATAGTCAAAGTGCACAATTCAATATATCTGTAGCATCTACCATTGTTAGTGCTATATCTGTAATAGCATCATTAACAATAGCATTATTAGTTAAATAATTTCCATAAAATATATGAAAGACGAAAACATACACATCGGAGAACTGTTAAAGCAATACATTCACTATTGGAAAATTTATATTCCCATTGGGATTATTTGTCTAATAGGTGCTATTATTTTTATATTAGTTATTCCAAAAGAATATGATATTGTAGCGAAAATACAATTAATGGGAGAGAAAAATGGTATGATGTCCGAACTGAAGATGTTGAAAAGTTCTGCCATTGGAGGACTTCTAGGAGGTGGTGGTAATAGTGCAAATACTGAAAATGAGATAGTACTTATGACTTCTCGTAATAACCTTATTAATGTCATTCGCAAAACACAATATCAAATAGAAACAACTACCCGCAATAGATTAAAAAAAGTAATATTAAGCAAAAAAGAATCTCCTGTAACATACACTTTCCCTATTGCATTTCTTGATACATTAAGTAAACCAATCACCATCAAATTGAATATACTCAATAATAATATTCAAAAAATTAAAGTAGAATCATATCTTTTTGATGACATAATTATAAAATCACAATCTTTTCCCTATGATCTGGTATTGCCTATAGGTACAATTACTATTGTTTCTGATGGCAAGGCGAATGGAAATTATACAACAAAAATAACTCCTCTTCAGAAAGCTTTTGAGACATTATCAGAAGATATATATATATATCCATCCGAGAAAATGACAGATATTTTAACTCTTTCTTACAGAACATCAAACCAAAAGATAGGTTGCGAATTACTCAATACAGTAATGGACAGTTATAATGACTATTCAAAAAAAGTAAAGATGCAAGACGCAGACTTAAATTCTTATTTTGTTCGGGAACGCTTGGATACTATTACTATGGAATTAGCTTTATTAGAGCATCAAATAGAAAAATATAAACAATCAAACAATATTCCCAATCCAATTCTTTATGGAGAAGCTACATATATGGGAAATCAAGAAATTGAAAAAATGATTTTGGAAACAGAAACACGTTTGCGAATGCTTGATTACGTTATTTCATATATGAAAGATCCAGCTAACTCATATTCAGCCGTTCCTATTATAAGTGAGACCGGTGAAAAAGCAATAGCCATATATAATGAGTTAATATTAAACAGACAACGCTTACTTCAATCATCTGAACGTAATAATCCTGCACTAATATTAGCAGAAAATCAGCTAAAAGAGCAACGCAAAATGCTATTTGAATCTATTCAAAGCATTCGTGAAAATATTCAGATAAATTTAAATGCACTTAAACAGAAGAATAGTTCGTTAACAAAATTAATAGATAAATTGCCTACCCAAGAACGGGAGTACATTGAAATGAAACGGCAACAAAGAATCAAAGAGACTATGTATCTTTTTTTAATGCAAAAATTACAAGAAAAAGAGTTAGTAAATTCTCCTGATGAATTTGCCGGACGTATCATCGATAAAGCATATGCTTCTTACAAACATACATATCCCAAAAGTTCAATTGTATTAATCGTAGCATTTATCTTAGCCTGTATTATATCACTGACGGTAATTAGCATTAAAGTATTCACTTTCGAGAAAGACAAAAAATAGCAGGTATGATGCGACAAATTGTATTATCTAAAAATAACTTGTTCTTCTATTTGTTACTTTTTGGTTACATTTTTGGAGTCATATTATATGATTTCTTAAAATTTGATTATACTGATGAAATTTTGGCACTATTCTTAGTATTATTTGCTGGTATAACAATATGGGAACGAAAAAGCATAAAAGAATTGCATATTTTAATATGGATTGTGAGTATATTTTCATTTTATGCTGTATACTCATTTTGGATAGGCTCCAATGTTCCTCAAGCCATATTCATGGACTTTGTAATACAAATTAAGCCTTTTTTAGCTTTTTATTGTGCATGGTTAATAGCTCCAACATTTACAAATGTGCAAAAAAAAATTACTACCGTGGTATGTTTAATAATGGGAGGAGTTATATTAATTGCCGTATTAACTGGAAATATGTGGACTTTTTTTGGACACCCATCTCGTTTAGCTACATCAGCTACTATTACTGCCTTGCTTTTCTTCTATTGTAGCTCATACTCGTGGAGTGATATCATAGCTTTCATTGCTCTTATAAGTATTGGACTTCTTTCCACTCGTTCCAAAGCATACGGATTTTGGGGAGTAGCAGTATTTATATTAATATACTGTAAAACTGGTGGTTCACTAAAACTAAATATAAAAGCAGTTTTGGCTTTATTAGTAGTAATATTTCTAAGCGTAGCCTTATCATGGGAAAAAATTGTATTATATTATATAGATGGAATGATGAATTCAGAACAGATGTGGAGCCGTCCAGCCATGATGATAACCGCCTTTCAGATCTTATTTGATTATTTTCCTTTTGGTTCGGGCTTTGCAAGCTTCGCTACTTTTGCCTCTGGTACATATTACTCTAAAACATATGCGGAATACGGTATTGATCATTTATATGGTATTTCAAAAGAATGGCCTTCTTTTATCACAGATGCTTATTATCCAGAACTTGCACAATTTGGAATTGTTGGTGTTTCCTTATATATTTCATTTTGGATAACAATAATGCACCAATCTCGCCCATTACTTCAAAAAGGTTATTATAAAGAATTTATCATTGCTGTTCTCATTTGTATTTTCTTTGCTATAGAGGGAATTGCTGATGCCACCTTTGTCCACAATCGTGGACTATTTATTTTAATGCTATTAGGATTAATCATTCCCCATAAATCTTCCCAATCTCAAACTCCACAAGAAAAATAATACAAACAAAAAAGAATTGATAATGCCATTTGATATATAAAAATTCGTGTTATACACATTTGCGAACAAATATTTTTAAACAAAGGTAGTATAAAGAAGATTGCAAACATATAAGAAATAATGCGAGAAATAGGATATCCCACTAACCCATAGCTTGGAATAAGAAAATAATACAACAACAATGTACCTCCTTGAGCTCCTATTTGTATCCATAGAAATTTCTTTTGTTGTCCAAATGAATTAAAAATTCTCATATACATATTATATATGAATCCAAATGGTAGATACAATATCATCAATGATAACATTTGGGAGGTTAACGCTAACGCCTCTACACTAAATTTCCCCTGTGAAAACATTAATTCTACAATCCAACTACTACACACTGAAATAAAAAGAGCTGTTAAAAAGAGCCCTGTCGTAACAAAAAAAATCAAACGTTCCGTAAGCAATGTTACCTCCTTATATTTACACTGACTCACTAGATTGTTAAACTTAATAGCCATTATATTGGTTATTTGAGCTACTAAAAAAATACTTGGAATATTCGTAATCTTATCTGCATAATTAACAGCAGTAAGACTCCCTTCTGGAAACATTGTAAAATAATATTGCGGAACATATAAAACTAAAAGGTACATAATAAAACCTAATTGCGCATACACCCCATTAGAACATACAGAAGCTATTTTTTTAAAAGAAAAAACAGTAAAAGACCATTTAAGAGAATGTTTCATTATCCACACAATAATTATAATATTTATCAAATACCCTAATATCAACCCCAAGATAATAGACGAAACCCCTAATTCCTCATGAAACAAAATGATAAAAGTTACTCCTAATAAATAATTAATAGCATTTATCAGATTAGGAATAGTGAAATACTTATAGGATGCAAGAAGTTCCGTAATCAAACTAACTAAAATGTTAAGAAAAATAAGAGGAAGACACCAACGAATAATACTCACATTCTCATATACCACATCTATTGGAAATGAAGAAATGAAACAAAAAAGATTCTCAGTACGTATATTGGCTATGACAAATAAGAGAAGCCCTATTACTCCATATAATAAAATGAAGGAATTTAAAAAAGCCATGGATTTCTCCTCATTTTCTTGATTCCGAATATTAATACTCTCAGGAATTAATACAGAAGTCGACAAATTCAAAAAAAAATAAGAAATAAATAATATAATATTGTAAGTAAAAAAAAAGATATCCGTACTAGAATGTGTTCCAAAAAAATATCCAATCAACCATTGTTGAATAAACGCAATACTTTTCCCTCCTATATTAAATACAGAAGAAAGCAATATCCCCTTTCTATAAGATTCAGTTTTTAAAATATCCATCTTAATACTATTTCATTTTTCCAGCATGGTTCTGATTCTGAATAGCAGTATTATATAATCTCATAAAATTAGACGATATGCGTTCCCAAGTATATTTTTCAACAACATCTCTGTAGGCTGTTTCTACAATTGAATTATAACTAAAAGAATCACTAAAAATCTTCTCTATTTTATTTACCCAATCTTGCAGAGAAAAAGAATCTATAATCCACCCGTTTTCATTATTCCGGATAATTGCCACTCCTCCTCCAGTAGCCGTGGACAATACTGGCACTTTCCAATACATAGACTCAAGTATCACCATACCGTAAATCTCGTAATCAGAGGCCAATAGGAATAAATCTGCTATTTTATATATACCGACCAACTCTTTTTGCGTCATTCGACTTAACCACTTTACTCTTGACTTATACACACTCTGTTCTGTCCTCTTTTTTAAAACTTCTTTCTGACTTCCTTCACCCACAATAATCAATGTATATATGTCTGGCAGATTCTCTATAATTTCTAATAATAATTCTACATGCCGTCTATTTTCTACAACCCCAATATACAGTAAGATCTTTGTAGAAGAAGATATTTGTAATTCTTCTCTCCAATCTACAGTCACTGTATAACATTGATCAAAATTAGACATATCAAGCCCAATAGCCGTAACTTCCATTTTCTGAAACCGGCTATACTTACGAAGATATTCCATTGCTCTAGGTGTCTTACATCCTATAGCATTAACATGCGTAAGAATATACTTTCCAAATGTCATATTAAACAAACATTCTAATATACGTTGCAACGGTTTTCTAGTAGGTTCATACGTTCCTTGAATCAACACACACGGAATAGAATTTTTCCGACTCCACATTAACGTATATAAAGACATAAACATACCTATTTCATGAATTTGGATAATATCAGGTTGAATACGATCCAGTGTTTTCCACAATTTTTCGTAAAACCCTATACTCTGTTGCAACATTTTACAAGTAAGATAATATATAGAGTAATCATTATCATGATTTTCCAACTCCGTTTCTCCTGGCAAAATAAGGCTTACTGCTACTCCTTGCTTGATTAATTCCTTAGCTAAGCCTATTTCTTGTATGTTATATGTTTGACTATCTACATATGATAGTGATGTTCTAATAATAACTAAATGCATATTATATTAATTAAAGTCAGCACAAAGGTATAAAAATCGTAATTACTTAGATAACAAATATACTATAAAAATCGAATAATTATCTGAGACTATAGTTTACTCATGTTACGGTAGAAGAAAAAAATGTCACAAGTTTAGTAATATCCTCACTCATTCTACGTTTATTAATACAAAAGACCCAATATTATTAGTTAAAATGAAAATTTTATTAGCAAATAAATTTTATTATAACCGAGGTGGAGATTGTATCGCCACACTAGCATTAGAACAATTATTGAAAAGCCATGGACATGCAGTAGCTTTTTTCGCAATGAATTATGCAGATAATTTTCCATCAGAGTGGGTTGATTATTTTGCTTCAGAGGTTAATTTTTCTACTCCTAATATTATAAACAAATTAAAGAGCGTAAAACGTATATTTTATTCATCTGATGTAAAAGTACAATTTACACGACTAATAGATGACTTTCAACCAGATATAATACATCTTAACAATATTCATTCTTATCTCTCTCCTTATATAGCAGAGATAGCATACAAACGAGGTATTAAAGTTATTTGGACTCAACATGACTATAAATTAATTTGTCCCACTTATAGTATGAAGCGTGAAGGGATATGTGAATTATGTATAAAAAACACAATTCATGTTCTAACCAAAAGATGTATGAAGAATAGTTTGTTACAAAGTGGTTGCGCATATTTAGAATCTCTATGTTGGAATAGAAGTAAATTACAAAAATATACCACTACCTTTATTGCACCTTCTGATTTTATGAAAAGAAAAATGATAGAAGGAGGATTTGATAAACGAAAGATTAAAATGGTACCCAATTGTATTCCTAGAAATATAAATGATAGTCTATTAAAAAAAGAAAATTACTATTGCTTTGTTGGGCGCTTATCTGAGGAAAAAGGTATAATGGAATTATTAGAAGTAGCCAAAACCTTACCATATCAATTAATAGTAGTAGGTGATGGGCCACTAAAACAAGAACTTTTACAAAAAGCAGACGGATGTAACAATATATCATTTACTGGTTTCAAGCAATGGGAAGTACTAAAGAATATTATTGGAAAAGCCAGATTTCTTATCGTACCATCAACATGGTATGAAGTATTCGGTCTTGTTAGTTTAGAAGCACAAGCATTAGGTACTCCTGTATTAGCAGCTAATATCGGAGGGCTTCCGGAAACCATTTACCCAGGGTATAGTGGAGAGCTATTTGAATCAGGAAATATAAAGGAAATGCGAGATCAAATACATAAAATGTTCACAATTCAATTTGACTATACTGCAATCTCCAACAATGTTAAATCTAACTTTTCAATGGAAAATTATTACAATAAAATAATAAATATATACAAGCAAGCTCTTATTTCAAAAGATTTAGAGTGATTCTATTCCATAATAAATTATTTATACAATTTGTAAATTATCGAAAATACGTTGAGATATTATAATCATCCTTAAAGAGAACATTCTCCATCCTAATCAAAACCCGATAAGGATATATTAAACTATTTATTTAAAGTCCATTTATTTGCAAACATTCAGTAAATTCCGTCTTTCCCTGTCTTCTCATTGATAATCGATAAAGGTTTCTTATGAAGATAAGCATTCAGTGAGCTATATCCACTTACCAAGGATATTCAGAAAAGTCTCATAGAATTCTAAAAATCAAAAATATTTTTTTAGGCATAGAAATAATTTTTTCAGGTTTTCCACGTTTAAAAAATAAGGATTACAAAAATAAAGCTATTTTTGCAATTAAATATATACCAAAACTTAGATATAGCAACGTTACAAATAAAAAATTAATGAAAACAAAAGTCCAAGCAAGCTTAATCACAACATATCGATGTAATGCCAAATGCAACATGTGTAACATATGGCAACATCAAACAAAAGCCGAAGAAGAAATAGATGCTCACTATTATAGCAAACTTCCCAAAGGATTACGGATTAATATAACAGGAGGAGAAGCAACAATACGAAAAGACATTGACCGCATTTTTGAAATATTGTATCCTAAAGCTTCTCTATTGGAATTGAGTACTAATGGTTTTAATACTGAGAGAATTGTTTCCATAGCCCGAAAATATCCCAATATTCTCATACGAGTTAGTTTAGAAGGTTTACCTGCATTGAACGATCAAAAGCGCGGTACACGAAATGGTTTTGATCATGCTTTAAGAACCATGCTTGAACTTAAAAAAACAAAATGTAAAAATATAGGTTTTTCAGTTGTTATTTCTCCTGATAATTATCAGGATTTACTCTATTTATATGAACTCTGTGTTGCATTAGATGTAGAATTAGGTAATTCAGTTGTACATAATTCTTGGTATTTTCATAAAGAAGACAATTTAATAGCTAGTAAAGAAGCTTTGCATCAACATGAACTGTTTGTGCAGGCCTTGTTGCAATCCAAAAGGCGTGGAATCAAAAAGAAACTAAAAGATTACGGCCGAGCTTATTTCAATAAAAGTATCCACCAACGTTTAAGAGGAGATGCACCTGGATATCGTCCACAATGTGGTGCATTAAAGGATTTTTATTTTATAGATCCTTTTGGTAATGTCTCTCCATGTAATGGTTCTGGAGAAGAATGGATAATTGGTAATATAAAAACAGACTCAATAGAAAATATACTTCAATCAGAAAAAGCTAAAGAAGCAGAAAAAATGGTAGCAAACTGCCAACGTAATTGTGCTTTTATAGTTACTGAACGACATGACATGTTGCGTAAACCTTGGAAGCCCATTTGGTGGATAATAAAAAATAAAATACGTATTAAAATGGGAAAAGCAATCAACTTCGAATGAAAATTTTTGTTTTTGGGACAAGAGGATTCCCTGATATTCAAGGTGGAGTAGAAAAACATTGTGAAGCTCTATATAGTGGTTTTTCTTCTGATTTTTCAATAACTGTATTCAGAAGAAAACCATATATAATACGTACACCTTATTATAATCAAATACAATTCATAGATTTGCCCTCAACCAGAATCAAAGGATTTGAAGCTATATTTCATTCATTGGTATGTGCACTTATATGTATATGGAAAAGACCTAACATTGTTCATATCCACAATATAGGACCTGGCTTTTTTATTCCATTATTACGATTATTCGGTCTAAAAATTGTACTAACATATCATAGTGCAAATTATGAACATAAGAAATGGGGATATCTATCAAAAAAGATACTTGAACTTTCAGAATTTTTTGCTTTAAAGTATTCAAATCGAATTATTTTTGTTAATCGTTTTCAGATGGAAAAAGTCTCTGTAGAAGTAAAAAAGAAATCTACATACATTCCTAATGGGATTAGTAATAATCTAAAAAAAACAGATAGCATAAATTATATAAAATCATTAGGAATTACCCCTAAAAAGTATATATTAGCTGTAGGGCGAATTACCCCAGAAAAAGGATTTGACGATTTGATAGAAGCATTTATATTACTGAACGATCCTAACTACAAATTGGTCATCGCAGGAGGTGTAGAACATGAAATTAATTATTTTAATTCGCTAAAAAATAAAAATCATGCTAATCAAATTATATATACAGGTTTTTTGACTGAAGAATATCTCCAAGAATTGTATACTCATACTGCATTATTTGTTTTATCTTCTCACAATGAAGGTTTTCCTTTAGTAGTATTAGAAGCGATGCAATTAGGGTGTAACATTTTATTAAGTAATATACCCGCAACTCAATTACTAAACTTACCAGAAAACTATTATTATCCAATGGGAGATATAAACAAATTATACCTATCTTTAAAGGAGAAACTGAAATCACAAAATTCCAATCTTGTGCAATACGATCTTTCAAAATATAATTGGGAAAAAATATGCCAACAAACAGCTCAAATTTACAAATCTTTAATGTAGAAAACAATATAACGAAAATGAATACGTTATATCTACAAATGAATACAAAGACCTTATTAGATAATGCTCCGCTTACACGGAATAGTTGTAGAATGATAAAACGTACATTTGATATTACAACTGCTTTGATAGTCCTGGTATTAATTTTTCCATGGATTTATTTAATAATTGCCTGTGCCATAAAAATAATTATGCCTGGTCCGATATTTTTCAAACAAAAAAGAACAGGAAAGGGTGGAAATGTTTTTATATGTTACAAATTTAGAACAATGGATGCAAAAAATTGTTCTGACAAATTTGTTGATCCGCAATTGAATAAATATTCATTAGGTAATTTTTTGCGTGCAACTAGTTTAGATGAACTTCCTCAATTTTGGAATGTATTAAAAGGAGATATGTCAATTATAGGGCCAAGGCCGCACATGCTAATACACGATGAAGAATATATGAATAAAATCAAAGAATATTCTTTAAGATATGCTATAAAACCAGGTATTACAGGCTGGGCACAAGTCAACGGATTACGTGGCGAACGAAACATAGAGAGAGTAAAAATGCGCGTAAGCTATGATTTATGGTATATTCAGCATTGGTCTATAGCATTAGATATAAAAATTATGCTTCGCACTATAGGAGTTATGATAAAAAAACAATAATATTCAACACATTGAAAATAAGTAAAATCATATCACTATTCCTACTATTATTAATACCAATGATTGGTAATACCCAGAAACCTAATACATTTATTGAATACGGTACCACTGTACATGTAGGAGAGAATACTCCATTATGGCAAGTAAGTAATCAACATGGATTATCTTCCCTTAATAACAACACATACATTAAAGGAGGAATATCTTATAAAAAAAAGGTTCATTCATGGAAAATTGAAAGCGAACTAAATTTAGCCATAGCAACAGGAGGAAGTTCCACTTTTATTATACAACAAGCATATGCTGATATCCGTTATAAATGGATAGGAATATGGGGAGGGAATCGAGAACTAATTACGGAGTATTTGAATCCATTATTGAGTAGTGGTGGACTTGTTTGGTCGAGTAATGCGCGCCCTATACCGCAAATTTGTGTAGGTATTTTAGATTATATCCATTTAACTCCAGGCATTCAACTTAAAGTAAAAGTCTCATATGGTTGGTTTACTGATGGTAAATATCAAGAAAGAAATGTTGGAGAAGTATATTCATATGTAAAAAAAACAAAATTTCACCATAAAAGTATTTATTTTCGTTTTGGAAATCCCGAGAGACATTGGTTATTTGACGCGGGGATACGTATGGACGATCAGTTCGGTGGATACGCAACTAGAGGACCACGGAGTGGTAATTTAGGAAATAGTTGGAAGGATTATTTAAACGCTTTTATTCCTAGAAATAGTGGAGAAGGAGAATATTTTGATGGAAATTATTTAGGTAGTGAACATCTAAAGCTGACATATCAGAATAAAAATATTTTATGTTCCATTTATTTGGAAAACTATTATGACGACTTATCAGGTATGGGAAAATTAAATGGTATGGATGGACTTTGGGGGATTGAATATAAAATTGATAAAAAACAAATTATTAATAATATTATTCTAGAATATTACCAATCTACCAACCAAAGTGGACCATTACATGGAAAAGATTTCTCAGCAGCAAAAAAAACCGGAGGTGCAGATAATTATTATAACCACGTTATCTATCCCGGATGGTCACATTGGGGTATGAGCATGGGTAATCCATTAGTTGCTTCACCTATTTATAATAACAATGGAAACCTTGCTTTTCAATATAACCGTGTTAAAGCTATCCATTTAGGTTGGAGTGGCGACATTAGTAATGAATGGACTTATCGTGCTAAACTATCATTTAATCGTACATGGGGAACTCCCTTTAAGCCAATCCCTGAAATCTTAGAAAATTTTTCTACTTTTGCAGAGTTTAAATATATCCCAAATAAATGGAAAGGTTGGAGCTTTACCGCTTCAGCAGCATTTGATATTGGAGACATTTATGGCGATAATTTAGGCTTGCAAGTCAAAGTTCATAAAAAATTCTGAAAATGAATTATATACAAACAGAAATTGATGGTGTATGGCTGATAGAGCCGAAAGTATTTTCTGATAGTAGAGGATACTTTATGGAGTCTTTTAAAAAAGAAGAATTCGAAAAACATATCGGAAAAGTAGACTTTATACAAGATAATGAATCCAAATCGTCATTCGGTGTATTACGAGGATTACATTATCAGACAGGTGAATATAGCCAAGCAAAATTGGTACGCGTCATTAAAGGTGAAGTATTAGATGTTGCAGTAGATTTACGTCAATCATCATCTACATTTGGAAAATACGTAAGCGTATTGTTAACTGAAGACAACAAACGCCAATTTTTCATTCCACGTGGTTTTGCCCATGGATTTTTGGTATTAAGCGAAGAAGTAATCTTCACATATAAAGTTGATAATATATATAACCCACAAGCAGAAAGATCCATTTTATATTGCGATAATGCATTAGGCATTGATTGGCCAATAGCCGATTTTCAAATTATTATGTCTGAAAAAGACAGGCAGGCTAAGATTTTTCAAGAAGCTGAATATTTTGTATAACTCCTCCAAAAACATAAAAAAATGAAAATAGCAATTGTAGGAACTGGATATGTCGGACTAGTTACAGGGACTTGTTTTGCAGAAATAGGTGTGGATGTAACATGTGTTGATACCAATATAAAAAAAATAAAAGCTCTTGAAGAGGGAGTGATTCCTATTTATGAGCCTGGATTGGAAGAGATGGTACTCCGCAATACAAAATCAGGACGCCTGAAATTTACAACTTCTTTAGAAAGTTGTCTTAATGATGTGGAAGTTATCTTTAGCGCAGTTGGTACTCCTCCTGATGAAGATGGAAGTGCCGATCTTAGTTATGTACTTGCCGTAGCACGTACTATCGGACAAAACATGAACAAATACAAATTAGTGGTCACCAAAAGTACCGTACCCGTTGGAACAGCACAAAAAGTACGTAATGTTATCCAGAAAGAATTAGACCAAAGAGGAGTAACAATAGAATTTGATGTTGCTTCCAATCCGGAATTCTTAAAAGAGGGAAATGCCATTAGTGATTTTATGAGTCCGGATCGTGTAGTAGTAGGAGTGGAGTCTGAACGTGCTAAAAAAATTATGTCTAAACTATACAAACCATTCTTGCTAAATAATTTCCGTGTCATTTTTATGGATATCCCTTCGGCAGAAATGACTAAATATGCAGCTAATTCAATGTTAGCTACCCGTATCAGCTTTATGAATGACATAGCCAATCTATGTGAACTTGTCGGGGCAGATGTAAATATGGTACGCAGTGGTATTGGTTCAGATACTCGAATCGGACGTAAGTTCCTTTATCCGGGAATAGGATATGGAGGCTCTTGTTTTCCAAAAGATGTCAAGGCTTTGATAAAGACAGCAGAACAAAACGGATATGACATGCGCGTATTACGTGCTGTAGAAGAGGTCAATGAAATACAAAAAAGTGCTTTATTTGAAAAGCTTTTGAAATTATTCAATAATAAGTTAAAGGATAAAACGATAGCAATTTGGGGACTCGCTTTCAAACCCGAAACTGATGATATGCGTGAAGCACCCGCATTGGTCCTCATAGACAAGTTAAGACAGGCCGGTTGTAAAATTCGGGTATATGATCCGGCAGCTATGGAAGAATGTAAAAGAAGAATCGGAGACAGTGTATATTATGCACACGACATGTATGATGCCGTACTTGATACCGATGTTTTGATGTTAGTCACCGAATGGAAAGAATTTCGTTTACCATCATGGCCAGTTATTAAAAAAACAATGACGCAACCTATTGTTTTGGATGGTCGTAACATTTATGATAAAAAAGAAATGGAAGAGCAAGGATTCATATACCGTTGTATTGGGAAATGAAAAGATAATTGCTTAATTTTGCACAAAATTAAATAGATGATTAAGTTTATAACGACATCGTTATTGACGATTTTGTTGATAGCGTGCAATAATACTAAAAAGCAAAACTCTTTAGAGCAATCAGAAAATGTCAAAGCCAAAGAATTGATGCAGGGAATCTGGATCGATGATGAGAGTGACATTCCTTTACTGTTTATCAAAGGTGATACAATTTATTATGCAAATTCGCAAAGTACTCCTGTATACTTCAAAATAATAAAAGATACCCTATATACTTTTGGCAATGAATTGGCACGTTATCAAATTGATAAACAAACGGAATACAGTTTTTCATTTCATTCTCTGGCAGATAACATCGTAAAACTTCATAAATCGGAAGATCCGAACGATTCATTGGCATTTTCTGGAAAGCCAGTGGAGATCATTCCGATTTATACAGAAGTCACCCAAAAAGATAGCGTAGTTTTTTATAACGGAATCCGTTATAGAGCATATGTATACATCAACCCTTCTAAAATAAAGGTAATAAAAACAACCTACTCTGAAGAGGGCATCAGTATGGATAATATCTATTATGACAACATCATGCACATATGCATATATGAAGGTAGAAAATGTTTATTCTCAAGTGATATAACCAAACAAATGCTTGAAAATGTAATTTCCACCGACTTCCTACAACAATCCATCTTATCCGAGATGAATTTCAAAAATGTCGATCGTAAAGGTTTTCATTATCAAGCTACAGTTTGTATACCGGAAAGTTCCGTATGCAACATTGCAGACCTATCGGTTTCTTTTGACGGAAAATTAACAATTTATACAGCTAAATAAAAAAGGGTTATTTTCTACTTTTTGATCGATGATCTCCACCTGATCTCTTTCCTCCTCCTTTACGAAAATTTCGTGACCGATTGCCATTCCCTGTCCCAGTATTACGCGGCTTATACGCCGGTGCTTCGCCCAATTCCGATGGTACTGGGATCTTATATATATCTTTTTCCAGGAAATTTTCAATATGCTTAAAATTAGTCTGCTCCTTTTCGTTTACAAATGTAATTGCTACACCGTCATTATTGGCACGGGCGGTACGTCCGATACGATGCACATAGTCTTCACTATCATGAGGAACATCAAAGTTTATCACCAGACGAATATCATCAATATCAATCCCCCTGGACACAATATCAGTTGCTACCAAAATATTGATTCTACCCGACTTAAATTCATGCATGATAAACTCTCTTTGGGCCTGTTCAAGGTCCGAGTGCATCTCCCCAACATTTAACTTCATCATTTTAAGAGCTTTTGCAACCTCTTTCACTTTGATTTTAGAAGATGCGAAAATGATTACACGTTCTGGAACTTCCTCCGCAAAAAGGCTACGAACAATACCCAATTTCTGATTTTCATAACATACATATGCTGCCTGAACAATCTTTTCTGCCGGCTTGGATACAGCTAACTTCACTTCTACCGGATTATTCAAAATCGTTTTCGCAAGCTGTTGGATTTTGGCAGGCATAGTCGCCGAAAACATAATAGTCTGTCGCTCTTTAGGCAGATACTTCACAATTTGCATAATATCTTCATAGAATCCCATGTCAAGCATGCGATCAGCTTCATCCAAAATAAAATAAGATACTTTAGACAAATCCACATATCCCAAACTGAGATGAGCTATCAATCGTCCCGGAGTTGCAATCACAACATCAGCTCCAAGGCTAAGTCCTTTTTTCTGCTGTTCAAATAGCACTCCATCATTTCCTCCATACACAGCCACACTGGATACCGGCATAAAATAAGAAAAACCTTCCATCTGCTGATCAATCTGCTGCGCTAATTCCCGGGTAGGGGACATAACAATACAATTGATGGCATCTTCCGGATGTCCACCCTCAGAAAGTTTGTTCAATACCGGGAGTAAAAAAGCAGCCGTCTTACCGGTACCTGTTTGAGCAACTGCAATCAAGTCCTTACCATCAAGGATAACAGGTATCGTTTGCTCTTGCACTGGTGTACACTCATCAAATCTCATTGCATCAAGTGCTTCAAGTACGCGGTCATTTAGTTTTAATTCGGAAAACTTCATTTTATGCTAATTATACAAATTACTAATATCAAATTATTGAGAGATTCTACATATTCAAATACGAATCTTTAAAACCAAGGAAATAAAGCACCCCATCCAATCCGATCGTATTAATAGACTGCTCGGCATTGGCCACTACTTTAGGCTTTGCATGAAATGCAATACCCAACCCGGCGATACCTAACATCGGCAAATCATTAGCTCCATCACCAACGGCAATAGTCTGTGCTATATCTACTTTTTCAACCTGTGCTATTAAACGAAGAAGCTCAGCTTTCCGTTTTCCATCCACTACATCACCTAAATAACGACCGGTCAGTTTACCGTCTATGATTTCCAATTCATTGGCATATACATAGTCTATACCATATTTCTGCTGCAAATATTTTCCAAAATAAGTAAAGCCACCACTAAGAATAGCAATTTTATAACCATATTTTTTCAAAACATACATCAGCCGGTCTACGCCTTCCGTTATAGGCAGATTCTCCGCAATTTCCTGCATCACCGATTCATCCAAGCCTTTGAGCAAAGCAACACGCTCACGAAAACTCTCGATAAAATCAATTTCACCACGCATAGCCCGTTCTGTTATCTTCTTCACTTGATCACCCACTCCGGCACGTATTGCCAATTCATCAATAACCTCGGTTTCAATCAGCGTAGAATCCATATCAAAACAGATCAACCTACGCATCCGTCGATACATATTGTCAAGTTGAAAAGAAAAATCCATCTCGAGTTCGCTGGCCAGTTTCATCAGTTGTTCCTGCATCACAATACGGTCTTTAGGCGTACCACGAACAGAAAACTCGATACAAGCACGTGTACGCGACTCACATTCGTTTAAAGGAATACGACCTGTCAAACGCTTAATCGCATCAATATTCATTCCCTGTTCTGCAAGAATACGGGTAGTTGCAGCAATCTGTCGAGCAGAAAGCTTACGGCCTAATAAGGTAAGAATATAACGATTCTTTCCTTGCATTTTCACCCAACTTTCATATTCCTCTGTTGAAATAGGATAAAAACGAATAGTTACTCCTAAAGACGAAGCTTTGAAAAGTAACTCTTTCATAATGAATCCGGAATTTTGTTCTTCAGTCATACAAAGTATGCCTAACGAAAGAGTATTATGAATATCCGCTTGCCCGATGTCCAAAATTGTAGCATCATATTTTGCCAATATTTCCGTCACAGAAGCCGTCAGCCCAGGACGATCTTCACCGGTAATACGGATAAGAATGAGTTCAGTATTTGACAGTTGCATAAAAAGTTCATTTAATCCTGCAAAAATAGGGAAAAAAGCCGGTTTCTATGCTAAAGAACATAAAAAAATACACCTGAAAAGTAAGAAATCTGCTTGTTTATTTGGAAGTTAATTTAATAAATACCTACCTTTGCGCCCGGTTTCTAAATCAAAGGCATTGACAATCAACGGATTCCTCTCCATTGAAGCCTGGATAAAGATAATGTTTCGGGAAGAAACCACTGTTTAAGGACAGTCCCGAATAGTATTAACCAAAACCGAATTACATGAGACATGTAAAATGGATTTTTGTTGTATTACTAATTTGTTCCTTGACCGCTTTCGTTGAAAAAGATAAACCAACAGGAGGCTTAAGCGTGGGAGATGTAGCCCCGGATTTTCGAATCGAATCTACATCAGGGGAGCAATACCCTCTTAAACTGGCCGATTTCAAAGGCCGTTATGTATTGCTTAGTTTTTGGGCAAGTTACGATGCACAGTCACGGATGCAAAACGTTAGTTTAAATAACGCACTCCGGTCTGATGCCCCAAATGTGAAAATGGTTTCTATATCATTTGATGAATACCGATCGGTATTCGAGGAAACTATTCGTAAGGACCAAATAGTTACGCCCACCTGTTTCGTGGAAACTAAAGGCGAAGATTCCGGCTTATTTAAAAAATACCGTTTGAACCGGGGTTTCACTAACTATTTATTGGATGGAAATGGTGTTATCATAGCCAAAAACATCTCTGCTGCAGAACTTTCTGCCCGCGTAAAAGAATTAGGATAAAATCTACATTATTAAAACGCAGGGAGGAAGGGGAATTTTCCGGATATATCAAAAGGGCCGGAAACAGACAAAAGAGGAAATGAATACAACAAAAAGAGTCCCGCTAACTTTTAATAGTAAGCGGGACTTTTTCTTTACCTCACCCGGTAAGAGTTTTCTGATTCTATTTGGGTGCTTTCTTATATAAATAGAATGCGATAAACGCATATAGTATATTGGGTATCCAGACAGCAACGACAGGAGGCACATTGCCATTCACCGCAAATGTAGAAGTAATAGTCTGGAAAAGAATATATGAAAAACTCAATGCCAATCCAATTCCCAGATGAAGTCCCATTCCTCCTTTCGTTTTCTTTGACGAAAGCGATAGTCCAATCACGGTAAGAATAAATGAAGCGAAAGACATCGCAATGCGTTTATGATATTCAATCTCAAACTCTTTGATATTAGCAAACCCACGCCGACGCTGCTTATCAATATATTCGCTCAATTGAGGGCTGGTAAGCATTTCCTGCTGATTCTTCATAATAAGAAAGTCCGTCGGATCCATATTGATGATAGTATCGAGCCTGTCTCCCTTGATAATATTCTCCTTTAATCCATCCAACTCACGTATCATGTAGTCATGAATCGTCCATTTATTCACAGTAGTCGTATCATAAACAATCCGACGAGCCGTTAGGTGAGATACCAACTTTTTATCAACAAACTTGTCAAGAGAGAATCGATTACCGGTTTTATTATAATCTTGATACCGATCGATATAAGCAATTACACCACTATCCACTTCAAGTTGTACATTCGTTGCGCTCCCTTTCTTCTTAGATTTAACATATCTATCCTCAAAATTCAAACGAGTCACACTACCTTTCGGAATAACGTAGGACCCTAACATAAAAGTGGCAACAGCAATAACCGCTGCAGAAATCATATAAGGGCGCATCAAACGTTTAAAGCTCATTCCCGTAGAGAACATAGCAATAATTTCCGAGTTCTCCGCTAATTTTGATGTAAAGAAAATGACAGCAATAAACACAAACAACGGACTGAACAAATTCGCAAAATAGGGAATAAAGTTCATGTAATAATCAAAAACGATCGCTGACCACGGAGCTTCACGTTCCATAAACTTATCCATCTTCTCATTGAAATCGAACACCACAGCGATGGAGATGATCAATGCAATGGCAAACACGTACGTCCCCAAGAATTTCTTGATGATATACCAGTCCAGCAGTTTGATAAATCGATTGCTTTTCATTTAATTTATAATCTTGTTGACACTCTTTTTACCATCATTGGCTTCCAAGTAGAAAAATCTCCTGCAATAATGTGTTTGCGCGCTTCACCTACCAGCCAAAGATAAAAAGCCAGATTATGAATAGAAGCAATCTGCATAGCCAGCAACTCCTGTGCATGAAACAGATGGCGTAAATACGCTTTACTATACAAGGTATCTACACAAGAAGCACCATCGGCTTCAATAGGGGAGAAGTCCGTCTCCCATTTTTTATTACGCATATTCATAATGCCGTCTTTCGTGAACAACATTCCGTTACGCCCGTTACGTGTAGGCATCACACAATCAAACATATCGACTCCTCGCTCAATACCTTCGAGAATATTAACCGGTGTACCGACTCCCATTAAATAACGTGGCTTGTCTTTCGGCAGAATATCATTCACTACCTCGATCATTTCATACATCTTATCTACCGGTTCACCCACAGCCAAACCACCAATTGCATTTCCGTCTGCATTCTTGGAAGCAACAAACTCCGCTGATTGTTTTCTCAGATCAGTATATACACATCCCTGCACAATTGGAAAAAGAGATTGGTTATAACCATATTTGGGCTCTGTTTCATTGAATCGCTGAATGCATCTATCAAGCCAGCGATGTGTCAGTCCTAATGACTTTTTGGCATATGCATAATCAGAGTCTCCCGGAGGACATTCATCAAATGCCATCATAATATCCGCACCAATCGTACGCTCAATATCCATCACCTTTTCAGGAGTGAAAATATGTTTACTACCATCGATGTGCGAACGGAATTCGGCACCTTCTTCACGCAATTTGCGAATACCGGCTAATGAGAAAACCTGAAATCCACCGCTATCGGTCAGCATCGGACGATCAAACCCATTGAATTTATGCAATCCGCCGGCTCTTTCAATGACATCCAATCCCGGGCGCAAATAGAGATGATAAGTATTACCTAATATGATCTGTGCCTGAATATCCTCTTTCAACTCCGTCAAATGTACTCCTTTCACTGTACCAAGAGTACCCACAGGCATAAATATAGGAGTTTGTATCTGCCCGTGGTCCGTTGTAATCAAACCTGCACGGGCATTACTTTTTGCGTCTGTATATTGTAATTCAAATGTCATTCCTGGCTGGCTTTCTTTACAGATAAATCAATAGCATCAGTTACTTTCTCATCAGTCAATGCGATAGTAAATACTTCTTTCACATCAGTAACATAGTGGAAAGTCAAGCCTTTCAAATAAATATCCTGAATTTCATCTATGTTTTTCTTATTTTCAGCACTCATAATAATCTCCTTAATTCCTGCACGCTTGGCAGCAAGGATTTTTTCTTTAATTCCACCTACAGGAAGCACTTTCCCACGAAGAGTTATCTCTCCGGTCATTGCCAGATTAGCCTTCACCTTACGTTGCGTCAAAGCCGAAGCCAACGAGGTAGCCATTGTTATACCCGCCGAAGGGCCATCTTTCGGAATAGCACCTTCCGGAACATGAATATGTATGTTCCAATTGTCGAATATTTCTTCATCCAAGTTCAACAATGAAGCATGCGCTTTAATATACTCCAGTGCCAACATTGCAGATTCTTTCATCACATCACCCAGATTACCCGTCAACGTCAAACGACCACCTTTACCACGGCTTAAACTGGTCTCGACAAACAGAATTTCGCCCCCAACAGCAGTCCATGCCAAACCTGTCACAACACCTGCATAATCATTTCCCTGGTATTTATCACGTGTATATTCAGGCGCTCCAAGAAAATCATATAAATCGGCCGGTTTAATTTCCGTTTTTGCAAAATAACCATCAGTAGCATACTGGCGTGCTGATTTACGCAAGATCTTACCTATCTTCTTCTCCAGCTCACGCACACCGCTTTCGCGAGTATATGATTCAATAATGGCTTCCAAAGTATCCTTCGGAATCTTAATATCCGTCTTCTTCATTCCATTTGCTTCCAATTCTTTTGGAACCAAATGCTTACGGGCAATCTCAACTTTCTCCTCCGTGATATAGCCGCTAACTTCAATCAACTCCATACGATCCAACAACGGCCCGGGAATTGTATTCAGATTATTAGCCGTAGCAATAAACATCACTCTTGACAAATCATAATCCACATCCAAAAAATTATCATGAAATGCAGTATTTTGTTCCGGATCAAGCACTTCCAATAAAGCAGATGACGGATCCCCCTGGCGGTCTGCACTGACTTTATCAATCTCATCCAAGATAAACACAGGATTCGAAGAACCGGCTTTTACCAGGCTTTTGATGATTCGTCCCGGCATAGCACCGATGTAGGTTTTACGATGTCCACGAATTTCGGCTTCATCGTGCACTCCACCCAAAGACATACGAATATATTTCCGCTTCAAAGCAGCAGCAATCGATTTTCCCAAAGAAGTTTTGCCGACTCCCGGAGGGCCATATAAACAGATAATAGGTGACTTCATATCGCCCTTCAACTTAAGGACAGCCAAATGCTCAAGAATACGTTCTTTTACTTTTTCCAAACCATAATGATCTTTATTCAAGGTCTTCTCGGCATTCTTCAGATTCAAATTATCTGTCGTATAAATCCCCCAAGGCAAACTAAGCATTGTCTGCAAATAATTCAACTGCACACTATAATCAGGAGATTGCGGATGAGAACGTTCCAGTTTAGCCAGTTCTTTCAAGAAAATCGCCTGTATTTCCTCACCCCATTTCATCCTATACGACTTATTTCGCATTTCTTCTATTTCCTGTTCCTGACCACTGCCACCCAATTCGTCTTGAATGGTCTTGATCTGTTGTTGCAAGAAATATTCACGCTGCTGTTGATCAATATCTTCACGGGCACGCATCTGAATAGATGCTTTAATTTCAGCCAACTGTACCTCCCTATTCAATATTTCCAGCAAACGGTATGTACGTTCTCTTAGAGAATCGTAACGTAACAACTCTATTTTTTCATCCTTCTTCAAAGGTAGGTTCGTACAAATAAAATCTACCAAGAACATATGATTATTAATATTCTTAATAGCAAATGCAGAATCTTGATGTAAGGAATCCGAAGACTTTATATATCTTATAGTCAGATCTTTGCAAGTTTCTACCAAAGCTTGAAATTCCTTATCTGTTTTATCCGGGATTTCTTCGTCTTTAATTTCGACCTGCCCTTTCAAATACGGATAAACTTCTGTAATATTCTTCAATTCCAACCGTTTCAGTCCCTGCAAAATCACAGTGGTAGTCTGATCCGGCATTTCCAGAATACGTACAATTTTACCAATGGTACCAATGGTATGTAAATCTTCAAATTGCGGTTCGTCTATTTGGGCAGCTTTCTGACAGATTACTGCTATATTCATACCTTTCTTTTCAGCCTCACGTATCAATCTCAACGAGGATTTTCTACCTACAGAAACAGGCATAAATACTCCGGGAAACAGCACCATATTACGAAGGGGGAGGACCGGAAGAGTATCACCTGATTTAGTTTTCACATCGAACATCTGTTCTTCATTCCCTTCAAAATCGGCAATCAGTGAAAAGGCATTATCATCTGAATCTTCCATAAAATATTTTTCTTTCATCATTTCTTTTAAATTAGTTTATGTCATTTATATGGGCATAAATTGTTTGCAAAGGTAAACGATTATTCATTAATAATAAAGCCCATGTACGATAAAAACACAAAAACAATGCCAAATAATAACAGTTATCCAACGTTGTCTCATAAAAATTATTTATTTTTGGCAAATCTCACAATACATACTAAAATGGCGAATTCATATTTTCAATTCAAACAATTTACCGTATGGCATGACAAATGTGCTATGAAAGTAGGAACAGATGGGGTACTTTTAGGAGCGTGGCCTCATGTTGATGGCGCACAAAGAATACTTGATATCGGAACCGGCACCGGTTTAGTTGCCTTAATGCTTGCCCAACGCAGCAAAGCTTTTATCGTTGCATTGGAAATAGATTGCTCCGCCGTCAGACAGGCCATAGAAAATGTGTCACATTCTCCATGGCAGGATAGGATAGAAGTAGTAGAAGCCGATTTCAAACATTATACTTCTACCGCACAGTTTGATGTCATTGTTTCCAACCCTCCCTATTTTACAGACTCTCTAAAATGCCCTAACCAACAACGAAATACTGCACGGCATGACAATGAGCTTACTTACAAAGAATTATTAGAAGGAGTATCGCAACTTCTTTCAGCAGATGGTGCATTCACCGTCATTGTTCCTGCCGATGTTTCAGATAGAGTTAAAGAAATAGCCCTCAATTATTCCTTATATCCCTATAAACAACTGAATATAATAACAAAACCAGGACTTTCCCCCAAACGTAGTCTGATAACCTTTAATTTTCAAGACCAAAAGTGTCAAATAGAAAACATGATAATTGAACTGACCCGACACGAATATAGCCGGGAATATATTGACCTGACAAAAGAATACTATCTGAAAATGTAATAACAAAAAAACAGCTACATGAATTCATGTAACTGTTTTTTATATTGTCGGGGTAGCGGGATTCGAACCCACGACCCCCTGCTCCCAAAGCAGGTGCGCTAACCGGACTGCGCTACACCCCGAAAACTTTTCAGATCGAACTTCTTTTTTACTGTCGGGGTAGCGGGATTCGAACCCACGACCCCCTGCTCCCAAAGCAGGTGCGCTAACCGGACTGCGCTACACCCCGAATAAAATAACGTGGTGTTCTATCGAAAAGCGGTGCAAAGATAGAGAGTATTTTTAAATTAACAATACTCAAACTTAATATTTTTACCATTTATTTTTCAACATATTGGTCTTCATCTACTTATCTAATCATTTTTTATTCAAAGAAAAAAATATTATTAACAATGAGAATGAACCAAACCACCCTACCAAATGTATTATTAATATAATAAATATAAAACAAGACTATGTTTATACAATTTCTAAATCTTCTCGCTACTATCATTAGTGTGATAAGTCTGCTCATCGTAACCTACGGGGCCTTAATCGCATTTATTGCATTTATAATTAATGAATTGAAAAGATTCACCGGAAAATACACCTCAATCAATATCCGGAGACTACGGGCTACTTTCGGGACTTACCTACTCTTAGGTCTTGAATTTCTCATCGCTTCGGATATTTTGAAAACCGTATTGGAACCGACTCTCAACGAACTTGCCATTTTAGGAGGAATCGTTGTACTACGCACAGTATTATCTGTATTCCTAAATAAAGAAATTAAAGAATTAGAAGCAGAAAACGAAGAATCCGGTGAACCATAAAAGAACTCGTTCTGTTTACAGAAGCATTAACTTAAACCCAAAAGATATGGATACAAAGAAAAAAGTTTCCTCTAAAAAAGGAAAAGTGCAATTGAAGATTGAAAGTAAGAAACAAGAGGTATTGCCTGGACAACAAATAGCAGTATACAGTAAAGTCACCAAAAAAGAGGTTCAGGAAGTAGTTAAGGAACTAAATCCCGATCTAAACAGCCTCGGAAGCAGAGGATAATTACAGGAAAAGTAAAACAAAATGATCCCAACCAAGAAAAAAACAAACACATTTCTTGATTGGGATTAACATAATTCACTATTACTCCATCATAATAAAAAACTAAAAACATCAATAATATAAAGTTCATACGATAATCCGAAAGCAAAGTACCCAATAAAAAAAATCAAAAAATATGGTACGTATATTTAAAATATATAATTGAAGTTAATTGTCATATTGACAAGTACAAGAAAAGTGTCTTTTGAAATCCGACCGACCAGGATAATTTTACAGAAGGTAACCCCTATTAGATAAAGCATTATATATCAAATGCATAAATGAATATTTTTCTAAGAAAACGAATAACTATTCCTCGCGGGAAAACATTAATATTAAGACTGTGTTAAAATGCATTCTTTACATGCAAGAATACGTATTCTTACACTTAAGAAATTAATAGTTTGTCCGGACAGAAAGCAATACTTGAAAAAGACAATTAACAATGTTAAAAAAAAGAGAGGCATTCTGATATTGAACACCTCTCTTCTTCATATTTCTTAAATGATAGGATTTTTAGAGAATTTCCAGTTGCTTGAAGCATTTCACCAACTTATCTACCGCAGAATCTATCTGTTCTTTCGTATGCGTAGCCATCAACGCAACACGCACCAATGTATCTTGAGGTGCACATGCCGGCGGAATAACCGGATTAATAAACACCCCTTCATCAAATGCCAACTTGGTAACCATGAAAGTCTTGTCTGTATCGCGTACATAAAGCGGTATGATAGGAGATTCCGTAGCACCAATCTCAAAACCGGCTTCACGGAAACGTTTCAATGCATAATTCGTAGCTTCCCACAACGCTTCAAGTCTTTCCGGTTCATTCTGGATAATATGAAGAGCTTCTAAAGCAGAAGCCGTAGCAGCCGGAGTATTGGAAGCACTGAAAATATAAGTACGTGCAGTATGGCGCAACCAGTTAATGATCGACTCGTCAGCCGCAATAAAACCGCCGATAGAAGCCAACGATTTACTGAAAGTACCCATAATCAGGTCGATTTCGTCTGTCAGACCGAAATGGTCGCAAACGCCGCGTCCCTGTTTTCCGAATACACCCAATCCATGAGCTTCGTCCACCATGATAGTAGCATTATATTTATGTTTCAAACGCACTATTTCGGGCAAATTAGCTAAATCACCTTCCATAGAGAATACACCATCCACGATAATCAGCTTTACAGAATCCGGATTACACTTTTGAAGCTGTTTCTCCAGATCGGCCATATCATTGTGTTTGTACTTCAAATTCTGAGAGAATGATAAACGACGTCCGTCTACGATAGAAGCGTGGTCGCGGTCATCACAAATAATATAATCATTACGATCAGTCAAACAAGCTATTACACCAGAATTCACTGTGAATCCGGTAGAAAAACAAAGGGCATCTTCTTTACCGACAAAAGCAGCCAATTCCTTCTCCAACTTCACATGCAAGTCGAGCGTACCATTCAGGAAGCGTGAACCGGCACAACCGGAACCGTATTTTTTCATAGCTTTAATACCAGCTTCAATAACTCTTTCGTCTCCGGTAAGGCCGGTATATGCGTTTGAGCCGAACATCAGAACTTTGTGTCCGCCCATATTCACCTCTGTACCTTGTTTCCCTTCTATCTCACGAAAATAGGGGTATACGCCCATTGCCATATACTGTTGTGGCAAGTCGTATTTAGCTAACTTCTCTTGTAATAATCCCATGAATTGTTATTTATTATTCGCTTATTGGTTACTGATAGACAACAGTCCAAATCCTTTTTATCCTTAATAACTGTTTAAAACAGGGGGCAAAGATAACAAAATTTGTTTTCAGCTGTTCTTTTTAGTAGAAAAAATATGCTCTTTATGCTTTTGGAGAGATGAGGAGACTTAAAATTTAGAAATTTATATTACTTTTGTCGATCACAATCGATAAAAATATAGCATGAACGAAAACATGAAGAAATTAATATTCATCGTCAATCCGATTTCAGGCACACAGAGTAAGGAGCTTATTCTTAATCTATTAGACGAAAAAATAGATAAGGAGAAGTATACTTGGGATGTGGTGTATACAAAAAGAGCCGGTCATGCCATAGAGATTGCTGCCCAAGCTGCGGAAATGAAAACCGATGTAGTGGTAGCTATCGGTGGTGACGGAACGATCAACGAGATAGGACGCTCGCTGGTACATACGGAAACAGCACTCGGCATCATCCCATGCGGATCGGGCAACGGACTTGCAAGACATCTGCATATCCCGATGGAGCCTAAAAAGGCATTGGAGATAATCAACGACGGGATATGCGACATTATAGATTATGGTAAGATCAACGGTACAGATTTTTTTTGTACTTGCGGAGTAGGATTCGACGCTTTCGTCAGTCTGAAATTTGCCAATGCCGGAAAACGCGGATTATTGACCTATCTGGAAAAAACATTGCAGGAGAGTCTGACTTATCAACCCGAAACTTACGAACTGGAAACCGAAGACGGTACCTATAAATATAAGGCATTTCTCATTGCATGCGGGAATGCGTCACAATATGGCAACAACGCCTATATAGCACCACAAGCCACCCTGACAGACGGTCTTCTGGATGTTACCATTCTTGAACCGTTCACCGTTCTGGACGTACCGTCGCTCGCCTTCCAACTGTTCAATAAAACCATCGATCAAAATAGCCGTATCAAAACTTTCCGTTGTAAAAACTTGCGCATTCATCGTTCCAAACCGGGAGTCATTCATTTTGACGGTGATCCGATGCAGGCTGATGAGAATGTAAACATCAAAATTATACAAAAAGGGTTACGGGTTATCGTGCCCAAAACAACCGTGGAAAAAGACAATGCAAATGTATTGCAGAGGGCACAGGAATACGTAAACGGCATTAGAATGATCAACGAAGCTATTGTAGACAACATTACCCACAAAAATCAGAAAATTATTAAGAAATTAACCCGAAAGGATTAAGAATTTGTGTACTTTTGCAAAATTGTAAAATAGTAAATCGTCTAATTGTAAATTAAGGATATGTTTAGAACACACACGTGTGGAGAACTTAGAATCTCTGATGTAAACAAGCAAGTAACGCTGTCCGGATGGGTACAGCGCAGCCGTAAAATGGGAGGTATGACTTTTATTGATCTCCGCGATCGCTACGGCATCACTCAATTGGTTTTCAACGAAGAAGTAAACGCCGAACTATGTGAACAAGCTAACAAACTGGGACGCGAATTCGTTATCCAGATAACCGGAGTTGTAAACGAACGTTTCAGCAAAAACTCAAATATTCCTACGGGAGATATCGAAATCATCGTATCGGAACTGAATATTCTAAATGCAGCCGTAACTCCTCCTTTTACGATTGAAGATAATACGGACGGGGGAGATGACATCCGTATGAAATACCGTTATCTCGATCTGCGTCGTAATGCCGTTCGTTCCAATTTGGAATTGCGCCATAAAATGACGATAGAGGTACGTAAATATCTGGATGAACAAGGATTTATCGAAGTAGAAACTCCGGTATTGGTAGGTTCTACTCCCGAAGGCGCCCGCGATTTTGTAGTTCCCTCACGTATGAATCCGGGACAGTTTTATGCTTTGCCCCAATCTCCGCAGACTTTAAAGCAACTGTTAATGGTGGCCGGCTTCGACCGTTATTTCCAGATTGCAAAATGTTTCCGTGACGAAGACCTTCGCGCCGACCGTCAACCGGAATTTACCCAAATAGACTGCGAGATGAGCTTCGTTGAACAAGAAGACATTATCGCTACATTCGAAGGCATGGCAAAACATCTGTTCAAAACACTTCGTGGAGTGGAACTGACAGAGCCGTTTATACGCATGCCTTGGAGCGATGCCATGAAATATTACGGCAGTGACAAACCGGACCTGCGTTTCGGAATGAAATTCGTAGAATTGATGGATATCATGAAAGGTCACGGCTTTTCCGTATTCGACAATGCGACCTATATCGGCGGTATTTGTGCCGAAGGTGCTGCAAGTTATACCCGTAAGCAATTGGATGCATTGACGGAATTCGTAAAAAGACCGCAAATCGGTGCCAAAGGAATGGTATATGCACGTGTAGAAGCCGATGGTACGGTAAAATCGAGTGTTGACAAATTCTATACACAAGAGGTGCTTCAGCAGATGAAAGAAGCTTTTGGAGCTAAACCGGGCGATTTGATTTTGATACTGTCCGGCGATGATACCATGAAGACCCGGAAACAACTTTGTGAACTGCGTCTTGAAATGGGTAAGCAGTTGGGATTGCGTGATAAGAACAAGTTTGCTTGTCTTTGGGTAATAGATTTCCCGATGTTTGAATGGAGTGAAGAAGAAGGCCGTCTGATGGCGATGCACCATCCGTTTACGCATCCGAAAGACGAAGATATCCATCTGTTGGATACCGATCCGGCTGCTGTTCGCGCAGATGCTTATGATATGGTTGTCAATGGTGTGGAAGTAGGAGGCGGGTCAATCCGTATCCACGACGCACAACTACAGGCAAAGATGTTCGAAATCTTGGGCTTTACCCCCGAAAAGGCACAAGAACAGTTTGGCTTCCTGATGAATGCATTCAAATTCGGCGCTCCTCCTCACGGCGGTTTGGCTTACGGTCTCGACCGTTGGGTATCGCTCTTTGCAGGTCTGGATTCAATCCGCGATTGTATTGCATTCCCGAAAAACAATTCCGGTCGTGATGTGATGTTGGATGCTCCGGCAGCACTCGATCCGTCACAACTTGATGAACTGAATCTGATCGTAGATATCAAGGAATAAGTGAAAGAGTCTGTACGCATCTTTCGTTTTGCCGTAATAGGTACGCTCAATGCTTTGATTACAGCATTCATCATTTGGCTGATGATGAAGAAGTTGTCGTACGATTACATTCCTGCCAATATCACTGCGTATATTATAGCCCAAATACACAATTTTATTTGGTGCAAATATTGGATATTTCCTACCGAAAGCAGAAAGAACAGCCTTTGGAAACAGATGCTGTTCTTTGGTATGGCTTTCGGTATAGCATATAGTGCGCAGTTCCTATTTCTTATTTCATTGGTAGAAGCAGGGGATGTAAATGAGTACTTAGCCCAATTCTTAGGTTTATTTATCTATGGAACAGTCAATTTTATAACAAACAAAAAAATTACTTTTCGATAGTCATTCACTACAGAGAATATACAGAGGGCACAGAATTTTAGTTGTACAGCAACCAAAAATCTGTGCCCTCTGTGTATATATACTGTGAAACGAAAGATCAGTCCAGGAACCGTTTTGTCAGTCCGCCATATTCGTCTATTCTTCTGTCGCGCAAGAACGGCCACCAACGGCGCACATTTTCCGAACGCTCCATATCAACTTCTACAACTATATTCTCTGTACGGTCATTGGAAGCTTGCGCCAGCAATTCTCCTTGAGGACCGGCAACAAAGCTGTTTCCCCAAAAAAGGATTCCATCCGTACGCATCGAAGGATCAGGTTCATGCCCCACACGGTTAACAGAAATAACCGGAATGCCGTTTGCTACGGCATGAGCACGTTGAGAGATAATCCATGCATTGAGCTGGCGGATCTTCTCATCATCGGCGTCCGAACTTTCCCAACCGATGGCGGTAGGATAAATCAGCAATTCCGCTCCTTTCAAGGCCATGAGTCGGGCTGCTTCCGGATACCACTGGTCCCAGCATACAAGCACGCCAAGTTTACCCAAAGAGGTTTGGACAGGTTCGAAGCCGATATCTCCGGGAGTAAAATAAAACTTCTCATAATAGGCCGGATCATCGGGGATATGCATCTTCCGGTATTTTCCGGCTATACTGCCATCACTGTCGAAAACGACCGCCGTATTATGATACAATCCCGGAGCACGTTTTTCAAATAAAGAAGTTACCAAAACGACCCCGTTAGCGGCAGCCAACTCCGAATAAAATCCGGTAGAAGGGCCGGGAATAGATTCCGCTAAATCAAAAACAAGGGTATTTTCCGTTTGGCAAAAATAAAGGGAGTTGTGCAACTCTTGCAACACAATCAGCTGTGCACCACGTGCAGCACACGCTTCTATGCTCTTAGCTAAATTCATCAGATTCGTTCTGATGTCCGAAGTATTGGCTTGCTGAATCAAACCGACTTGTATCTTTCTCATCTATATCAATATATTTACGATTGAACAATCAAAGCTATTTACGATTGGACAATTTACGATTTACGATTGAAGTTACTATTTTAGGACGCCGAGGGGGTATTGCATGGTGACGCAATGCAAGGAACCGTGTTGCTTAATCAAAGGGCGACAGTCGATGCCTACCATCTGATATCCGGGAAAAACCTCCTGCAAAACCTCACAAGCACGCCTGTCATTCTCCGGTTGATTATAAGTAGGATAGAGGATAGTCCCATTCAGTATCAAGAAATTAGCATATGTGGCAGGTAACCGTTCTCCCTCTTCCACTATTTTATCGGCCATTGGCAAAGCTAACAGACGATAAGGTTCACCGTTCAATGTACGAAATGAATGAAGCTGCTCTTCCATAGCCTGCAAAGCTTCATAATGCTCATCCGTTTCATCTTCACATTGCACATAGACAATGGTATCGGCGGGGCAAAACCGTGCCAATGTATCGATATGGCTATCCGTATCGTCACCGGCCAGATATCCGTCATCCAACCATAATATTTGCCGAACTTGAAAAACACTTTTCAGATACTCTTCAATTTCCACTTTATTTTTTTGTCCGTTACGGTTGGGAGACAACAGGCATTCGGAGGTAGTAAGCAAAGTTCCCATACCGTCACTCTCGATAGATCCCCCTTCGAGCACAAAACCGAGACGATTGACATAACGCCCTTTCAGAATTCCATTTTCAACAGCATGACGAGTAATCTGATTATCAAGATGGGAAGCAAACTTCAATCCCCATCCGTTAAAAGTGAAATCGAGTAGGGAAGGCCCGTCTGCATCCATCATGGTAATGGCTCCGTGATCACGCGCCCATGTATCATTCGTTCCGCATTCCAGAAAACGGACATTCTCCATATTCACAATAGCGGCAATCTGCTTTTTCACCTCTTCCGGTTCAGGGGTGACAATCAATAACAACTCTCTTTCCGCTATCTCCCGGGCTATATCGATAAAACACTTCTGCACTTCCTCCAACATATATGCCCAATCCGTCTCTGCATGAGGCCAAGTTAATTGTACTCCGCTTTGAGGATACCACTCAGCAGGAAGAAAAGGCTTCCGCACCTCCATCTGCTGATCAGCTACCTTGCCAAAATTCAATTGTAAATCTTTCTCCGAACCTCCTGTACGGGGAAGTCCTACTAAAATTCCCATCTGCCTGATTTATTTTTTTTAATTTATGAAATCTATTGTTTGGGCTTACGGTCAAAGAACGGATTCTTGGAAGAAGCACTGACAGGTATGGCATACACCTGTTTACAGCCTTTCAACCAGTCAAGCCGTTGTGCCGCCAATCCCGCAGAGAACATCACACGTGTATCTACACGCATATCGGCTGCTGTGGCACAGGCAGAACCGATAGCAATGCCGACATCGACACTGTTGATAGCACAAGGCACTCCTTCTGCACGACCGGCACAAGTGGCATATCCGCAATGTCCGCAGTTCAAACCCTGAGCCTGTTCATGCGTACCTATCAGCACAATGCCCTCTGCACTCAATATGTTATCGGCATCCCGAAGAAAAAATTTCATACCATGTTCTTCTACCATTGCAACCATCTTATCGGAAAGTACTTTTACATCATCCCCTGTAACCAAAGCAACTTCTATTATATCCACTCCCTTTCCTTTCGGAGCCGTACGGGCTGCTGTCATCATCTGACGTGCCACATCAAGCACATGTTCATGACGAATATCTCGTTCGTTCTGTATCATAATCTCTTTTTTAAAATTCACTAAGCAAAGATAAAGATAAAAATGTAACGGAAAAAAGAATTAATTCTTTATCTAACAGAGAATCCCCTTTACTGTTTGCTTATAATGCAAAGAGTATAGCCAATCCAAGATAAATTAACCTGAGTTCGACATAACTTTTGTCTCGTGTGATTAAGAAGAAGCTATACAGCATAATTCTTATGACGAATCAGAATTAAATGAAAACATAAAAAAACGCAGATTTACACAAAGAGCAAAATCACATTTGCGATCATTTGTGTAAATCTACGCTTTTTATCAGTATATACGCAGACGGTAGGGGTTATTTAAAATAACTATCCATCCACACCAAACGCTCCTGATACCATTTACTGATTTGTGCCAAAGAGGTGTAGCAACTGCTGTTAGACGGTATTGCCGGCCATCTCTTAAAGTCTTTCTCGTAGGCTTCCTGTGATATTTGCGACATAAAATCCGAGAAACGTCCGATTACATTATTGTAGCTCAACGCATTCGTCTTAAGATAATTCCAACGTGCAACAATTTCCGGTTGGAAAGCCGCATAAAACATATTCCAAAAGCGTTTGCCGCTCTCGCCGGGCTCGGGAGAGTTCAGTACGCTTCCCGAACTGGACAACAGCTTACTCCCGTTCCAATACAATCCCAATATCGTATCCATATCATACCACTGGAAATACCAGATACTTCCATCCCACGTGCACATCGATAGATTTTTATCGACATCATCGTCGGCATAAAATGCCTCCAGAATAATATAATAATCCATCATTGCATCTTTATTGAAATAATTGTTGAATCCGCTTTTGAAAGCACTCGCATTATTTTTCACTGAATTGAACCAATCCAACGGGCGGGAAATCTTTTTTACGATATCTGCCGGAATATCACCGGCTCCACTGACTCCGTCGATTTTAGGATTCTTCATCTCCCAGTTACTTGATACAAATGCATAGAAATTGTTATGCTCTTCCGCTTTCAGCAAAATATGATTGTAATTCGACTTTGTCATACAGTAATTATCACGATGTACCTTCAAATTCCAGGTATAAAGACCATAATACTCATCGTTAATATACAGCTCTATGGGAAACCCGTCAATATGTCCTTTAGCTCCGTTATCCAGTATATTACCTTTTACATTATCTCCCCAACCCGAACGCCACGGACGTTGCTTCTCAAACGGCAGTGTATAGGCAACATCGTCTACAACACGCCCCATACAAACGTTTCTTGCCTGCGTAGCATCTATATAATTGGCCTTTAAATGATAAGAATCCATCGGTATCCAGTCTCCAAATTTTATTTTTCGGTCGAGATCGATAGAGAAATTCTTTTTAGGATATGACATCGAAGAAGAACCCTGATAGGTTATCTCTATTTCCGACTTAAAACCGTAACCGTTGCCACCATTATAAGTCAGCTTGGCAGTAACGGGATAATCTTTTGTCACGTTATTCAGATTCACGTCGATATTAACCTGTCCCAAACCTTCCGGAGGAAGAATAGAAGTGTATTTTTTATCTTTCAGTTCCTGATACTCCGAAAATGAGGCAGTAGCATCCTGCAAATCACTTAGAGACGTTTCGTTTGCTTCTAATTGTTTCTTAAGATCGATGATGCAGTTTACCAGACTGTCATTCGTCTTTTTCAACGCACCGATCGACTTCTGAAAATCCTCGGAATTGCTGTTCAAAGCATATTCCGCATATTTTGCATAAGGCACGCTGCCCAATTCCGTGGCACTGACCTCTTCGTAGCCGTTCCCTCTATCGAGTTTGATCTTAATCGATTGGTTTTGAGCGCTCCAGTCGATCTTTTCAAATGTACCGAAAACACGGCTTCCGTTACCAATAACCATATTTATATATCCCGTGGCCGATGTAGTGAGCTGGTGGGTTTCCTTATATGCCACCTGATTGTCCGACATAATTGTAACCTGTAACGTCACGCTCTGTTCTTTTATAACCATCCCTGAAGCGTCCCGCAAAACGGCTTGATAATTAAATCCTTTCTGAGGATCGATTGCAAACATATTCAGGCTGATGAAAAAGCTGATCAATAAGAAAATGTGTTTCATAGTTTTATGATTTTTTTTATTACTACTGTTTTACCGTTGATATCGGTTAATTTTACACTGTAAATACCGGAAGTTAAAGAAGATACATTATACGTAGAAGGAGACTTCAGTATATTGAACTGTCTTGCCAATACTCCATTGAGTGAATAGATACTGATAGAAGCCATAGAAGCAGACGGAGGGATGGAGATATTCAAATAATCGCCGACCGGAGAAGGCCATATCACGGTTTTCTCCTGCCACTCATCAGTCTCCAACCCCACAGACGAGCTTAGATCGATATAAGACAAGATTCCCTGAACGATCATACAGTCATCTGTTTGATAATAACCTCCGACAACTTCCCCTATAACCCAAGACGCCGCAGGAGACTCCCTCCCGGCAGGTGCAACAAGCTGTTGTGCATAGACCGAAGAAGCATACAGGCAACCTAAAATACCTAATAGAGGTATGCAAATGTGTTTCATAATAAAAAGATTTAATTGTTATGGTAGTAATACATATGAATAGTAGAAACACCCCATACCGATTAATCTTATTTAACTGTTTATCGATAATTACTTACCGTATTTGCACAAATGTGCCCCGTATGGCTAACATTTTTTCTCCGTCTTTCTGATAAATTCTTCGTGAAGATTCACAAATAAAGTATAAAGAAGCGCCATATTTTTCCTACCTTTGCCGAAAAGACTGATTATTAAGACATAAATGCTACAAATAAATAACGCATGTATTGCTTTCGGAGAAGACGTGCTTTTTTCCGGCTTTTGCATGCAAGTACGCAGAGGCGAGACGGCTTGCATTGCGGGAGAGTCGGGTAAGGGAAAAACATCGCTTCTTAACGCCATTATGGGATTTGTACCGTTACGTGAAGGAACAATCACCGTAGGCGATTTGGAATTAAATAAGAGTACCATTGACATCATTCGCCGCCAGACAGCCTGGATTCCCCAAGAACTGGCACTGCCCGTTGAATGGGTAAAGGAGATGGTGCGGCTTCCGTTTGAACTGAAAGCTAACAAAAACAATCCTTTCTCGAAGAAAATGCTGTTCGACTGCTTTGCAGAATTGGGATTGGATGAAGAACTGTATAACAAGCGGGTAGGGGAAGTATCCGGCGGGCAACGGCAACGCATTATGATAGCCGTGGCCGCCCTATTAAAAAAGCCGCTGATTATAGTAGACGAACCCACCTCGGCGCTCGATTCCGAATCTGCAGATAAAGTATTGGCTTTTTTATGCAGACAAGCCGAACAAGGAGCTGCTGTTTTAGCCGTATCCCATAGCAAAGCCTTCGCCCACGGCTGTAATCAGATAATCACATTATAAAATCAGATAATCACAATTATTAAAGGGATGTAATCTCAATCGTCTAACCGTCAACCGTTCAATCGTAAATATTTTCATGGGAACAATAGATATATCTTACCTTAGCCTGCTTACCGGCTTGCTTCTGCTGATCATACCGGTGTTTTATTTGTGGAAATTCAAAACCGGTCTGTTAAAAGCCACCCTTATCGGCACGGCACGCATGATCGTACAGCTTTTCCTGATCGGGATGTATCTGAAATACTTATTCCTGTGGAATAACCCGTGGATAAACTTTCTGTGGGTAATCATTATGATATTCGTAGCCGGACAAACGGCCCTTTCGCGTACCGGATTAAAACGGAAAATACTGTTGATTCCCATCAGTGTGGGCTTTCTATGTAGTGTGGTTCTGGTAGGAATGTACTTTATCGGTATAGTACTTCAACTGGACAATGTATTCAGCGCCCAATACTTCATTCCTATTTTCGGCATTCTGATGGGAAACATGCTTTCGAGCAATGTCATCGCCTTGAACACCTATTACAGCGGTCTGAAACGGGAAGAGCAACTCTATTGCTATCTGCTCGGCAACGGAGCGACACGTCAGGAAGCACAAGCTCCTTTCATCCGGCAGGCGATCATAAAAGCTTTCAGCCCTCTGATAGCCAATATCGCCGTAATGGGATTGGTGGCATTACCGGGCACAATGATCGGACAGATATTGGGAGGCAGTAGCCCGAATGTGGCCATCAAATATCAAATGATGATTATGGTGATTACATTCACCGCTTCCATGCTATCACTGATGATCACCATCTCACTTGCATCGCGTAAATCATTCGATGCATATGGCAGGCTGTTACAGGTTATGGTAGAAAAAAAGGAGAAGCCTCTCCCCAACCCTCTCCGTAGGAGAGGGAGCTAAGTTAGCTTTGTAACTAATCAATAAACAAAAGCCTCTCCCCAACCCTCTCCGTGGGAGAGGGAGCTAAGTTAGCTTTGTA
>NZ_KB905467.1:989666-1115267 GCF_000381365.1 Bacteroides salyersiae WAL 10018 = DSM 18765 = JCM 12988 | reverse complement strand
CTAATCAATAAACAAAAGCCTCTCCCCAACCCTCTCCGTGGGAGAGGGAGCTAAGTTAGCTTTGTAACTAATCAATAAACAAAAGTATCTGTACTCCCTCTCCCACGGAGAGGGTTGGGGAGAGGCTTCGTTTTTATCTTAATGACACAAAAAATGGCCATTTGCAATCCACAGTATGCAAAAACATCTAAAATAAATCTATTAATCTCCCTAAAATACTTTCCTTTTAATATTTCAGACAGTTTCTTTTTGTATCGTCGGTTGAATTTGTATATTTGCTACCGAACTTAATTTAATACCGATGAAAATACTGTCAATTCACGATCTTGAAAAGATCAGAAAGAGTGCGGCAACCGCACTCCGTTTACGTGAAGAGAGTAACGACAAAGTAACTGAAAATAGCTGCGGTCTGACTCTCGGTTCACAACACTTGCAGATTTTGATTTGTGGAGGTACGGGATGCAAAGCTTCTTCCAGTCACACCATTGCAGACAATCTGAATAAAGCACTCGAAGAAAACGGAATAGCAGACAAAGTAGAGGTCATAACAACCGGCTGCTTTGGTTTCTGCGAGAAAGGGCCTATCGTAAAAATCATACCCGACAATACATTTTATATACAAGTAACTCCCGAAGATGCCGAGGAAATAGTAAGGGAACATATTATAAGAGGTAAGAGGATCGAGCGTCTGCTATTTACCGATCCTAAAACCGAACAGAAAGTAAGCGATTCGAAACATATGGATTTCTACCGGAAACAAATGCGCATCGCATTGCGCAATTGTGGTTTCATCGACCCGGAGAACATAGAAGAATATATTGCCCGCAACGGGTATGCAGCTTTGGCGGATTCCCTTTTCAACCATACTCCGGAAGAGATAATAGATGAGATCAAACGTTCCGGTTTGCGTGGCCGTGGGGGCGGAGGATTTCCCACAGGCATGAAATGGGAACTGACCGCCAAACAGCAGGCAGCCCTTAAATACGTGGTTTGCAATGCCGACGAGGGTGACCCGGGCGCATTTATGGACCGTTCCATTATGGAAGGAGATCCTCATTCCATTATCGAAGCGATGGCATTATGCGGATATTCGATCGGTGCCTCTCAAGGGCTCGTATACATTCGTGCAGAATATCCATTGGCAATACACCGTTTGAAAACAGCCATTATGCAAGCCCGTGAATACGGATTGTTGGGAGAGAATATATTGGGAACAGGTTTCAACTTTGATATTAATATAAGGTATGGAGCCGGTGCTTTTGTATGTGGCGAAGAAACCGCACTTATTCACTCGATGGAAGGCAAAAGAGGTGAACCGACCCTGAAACCGCCATTCCCTGCCGAATCCGGATACCAAGGCAGACCGACCAATGTGAATAACGTGGAAACACTGGCCAATATCCCCATCATTCTCATAAACGGGGCCGAGTGGTTTGCCTCCATCGGTACGGAACGATCCAAAGGAACCAAGGTTTTTGCCCTGGCCGGAAAGATCAATAACGTCGGGTTAATAGAAGTACCGATGGGAACAACCTTACGCGAGGTAATTTATGAGATAGGCGGAGGTATCAAAGGCGGGAAGCAATTTAAAGCCGTACAAACCGGAGGTCCTTCGGGCGGCTGCCTTACCGAAAAGCATCTCGATACCCCCATCGATTTCGACAATCTGCTTGCAGCCGGTTCTATGATGGGTTCGGGTGGAATGATCGTTATGGACGAAGATGATTGTATGGTGTCAGTAGCGCGCTTCTTCCTTGACTTCACTGTAGAAGAATCATGCGGTAAATGTACCCCCTGCCGGATCGGCAACAAACGGTTGTTGGAATTACTCAATAAAATAACGGAAGGGAAAGCCACCGAGAAAGACCTGCAAACTTTGCAAACACTCGGTAAAGTAATAAAGGATACTGCTTTATGCGGATTAGGGCAGACGTCTCCAAATCCGGTGTTATCTACATTAGACAATTTCTATGACGAGTATGTGGAGCACGTACGGGATAAAACATGCCGTGCCAAACAATGCAAGTCTCTGCTGACCTACTACATCAATCCCGATACTTGCATCGGTTGTCACCTATGTGCTAAAAATTGTCCGGCGGATGCCATCACGGGATTACCGCGTAAACCTCATACCGTTCTTCCGGAGAAATGTATCAAGTGTGGCATGTGCATGGCACGCTGTAAGTTCAATGCAATCTCTGTATGCTAATCTCAATGACTATGGAAACAAAAGAAATAACACTGCAAATAGACCGTCATTCAATAACAGTACCCGCAGGTACTACTATCCTCGAAGCTGCAACTGAAATCGGTATCAATATCCCGACCCTTTGCCACATCGACCTGAAAGGAACGTGTATAAAAAATAATCCGGCATCCTGCCGTATATGTGTAGTAGAAGTGGAAGGCAGGCGCAACCTTGCTCCGGCCTGTGCCACCAAGTGCACAGAAGGAATGGTGGTACGCACCAGTACCCTCCGGGTAATGAATGCCAGAAAAGTAGTGGCCGAACTTATCTTGTCCGACCATCCGAATGACTGCCTCACTTGCCCGAAATCGGGGAATTGTGAATTGCAAAACCTGGCCCTCCGATTCAATGTACGGGAAATGCCTTTCAATGGCGGTGAACTTTCACTTCGTAAGCGGGAAGTAACCTCTTCCATCGTACGCAACATGGATAAATGTATTTTCTGCCGCAGATGCGAAAGCGTATGTAACGATGTACAAACCGTTGGTGCTTTGGGAGCCGTACGAAGAGGATTCAATACCACTATCGCCCCCGCATTCGACAAAAAAATGAGTGAGAGTGAATGTACCTATTGCGGACAGTGTGTAGCTGTCTGTCCGGTAGGGGCCTTGACTGAACGCGATCACACCAACCGGCTCCTCGAAGACCTGGATAACCCCGATAAAGTAGTTATCGTGCAGACAGCTCCTGCCGTACGTGTAGCTTTGGGCGAAGAATTCGGTATGCCTGCCGGCACACAAGTTACGGGCAAAATGGTATACGCTCTTCGTGAACTGGGATTCGACTATGTATTCGATACCGATTTTGCTGCGGACCTCACCATAATGGAAGAAGGAACAGAGGTACTGGAAAGACTTGGCCGGTTCCTCAACGGCGATAAGAATGTATGCCTACCGATTCTCACTTCATGCTGTCCGGCATGGGTGAACTTCTTTGAACACCACTTCCCCGATCTGCTCGACATCCCTTCTACCGCCCGTTCTCCGCAACAAATGTTCGGTTCTATCGCCAAAACTTATTGGGCAGAAAAAATGGGTATTCCACGCGAAAAACTGGTGGTGGTATCCATCATGCCTTGCCTGGCCAAAAAGTATGAATGCGATCGGGAGGAATTCAAAGTCAACGGTAATCCCGATGTAGATTATTCTATCTCGACCCGTGAACTGGCAACGCTTATCAAACGGGCCAATATCGGCTTTCATCTGTTGCCCGACAGCGAATTTGACCATCCGATGGGCGAATCGACCGGAGCAGGTGTTATTTTCGGAACTACCGGCGGAGTAATGGAAGCTGCTTTGCGCTCGGTATACGAAATTTATACAGGTAATGTCCTGGAAAATGTAAACTTTGAGAACGTCAGAGGGTTGGAAGGCGTACGCCGCGCTACTATCAATCTGAATGGTTTTGAATTGAAAGTAGGAATAGCACATGGCTTAGGAAATGCACGCCGGCTGCTGGAAGATATACGAAACGGTCATAATGAATATCACGCCATCGAAATCATGGCTTGTCCCGGTGGCTGTATCGGTGGTGGCGGCCAACCGCTCCATCACGGACGAGCAGATATATTATATGCACGTGCCAGAGCATTGTATCAGGAGGATGCTCAGAAACCTATACGGAAATCTCATGAGAACCCGTATATTCAAAAGCTGTATGAAGAGTATCTGGGCAAACCGCTCAGCGAAAAGGCGCATATGCTGCTGCACACTCATTATTTCAACAAATCGATCGATTAAACACTAAAGGATTAAATTTATGTCGGATATAAAATTAGCATGTACGGTGGTCGAACAGGTGAAATCGCTCTGCGACCAACACGGAAACGACCCGGGAGAACTTATCAATATCCTCCACGAAGCCCAGCATCTTCATGGGTATTTGCCCGAAGAGATGCAGCGCATCATAGCCCATAAACTAAATATTCCCGTATCTAAAGTATATGGAGTGGTCACTTTCTATACTTTTTTTACAATGACTCCTAAAGGAAAACATCCCATCTCTGTCTGTATGGGGACTGCCTGCTACGTAAGAGGGTCAGAAAAATTACTGGAAGAGTTTAAACGTATTCTCGGAATCGAAGTAGGGGAGACAACCCCCGATGGAAAATTCTCACTCGACTGCCTGCGTTGTGTAGGTGCTTGCGGATTGGCACCTGTGGTAATGATAGGAGAGAAAGTTTACGGACGGCTTCAGCCGGTAGATATCAAAAAGATTCTGGACGAACTTGAATAGCCATCACACATTTTAAGAGAAATACAAAGTGTACACTATTACATGATAAAAGTCTATTCTTTTATATGGTAATAATGTACACTTTTAATATACAGAAGTATATACTTTTATAACGGGCTTTAAGCCAATGGTTTACAATAGTATCTTTCCCTCTTTTCAGAACCGTCCCTATAGTCTGTATGCATTGTCCTCACAGTCTGTATGCATTGTGCCCACTATCTTCAAATATTGTTCCCGAAAGCTTTGTACACGATACATAGAGAGAAAGACAAATTACCAATGCATCACTACTTTAAATTGGCATTCTCCGGGGGAGTTCTCAGTAAAGAAATCACTGTAAGTCACATAGAAAGCAAACGACCCCACAGAATAATCATAAGAGAATGTTTCTGTCCACAAGTTGTCTCCATCGGCATAATGCATTACATAAGGCAGAGGAGTCTGAACCGGCACATCGCCGTCATATTGAATCAAATATACCATAACACTCCCTTTATCAAAAATATACTGATCCAAATATTCATCCTCAACAACGCAACGGAAAAAAGAATTATCTGCATTCACACCTCCTATGCGCTCCCAATTCTTAACGGTGATCACATACGAATCCCAATTTTGCGTATCATCCGAATTCCCTCCCGGACGATTATTCCAATTCGAGTCAGTATCGCTTTCACAGGCTCCGAAAACGACAGTCAGCAATAATAAAAATAAAATCTTTTTCATCTAATCTATATTTAATATATTATTAATCATATAATTATCTATTCCACCTCATTATAAATTCTTTTTCACCGGTTCCTTCTTCTATCTGTTCCTCTATCAACCGGAATCCCTGTTTCTCATAAAAAAGAACGGACGATTCATTTTTGGCATAAACATTCAATGTAATTTCCGTATGCCTCTCCTTTACATGTTCCAACAACGCTTTTCCAATGCCCGTTCCCTGTGATTCGGGGATTACGAATAGAGCAGCCAGATAATTGCCGGTCATAGAAATAAACCCTTGTATCAACCTAATATTTTCATCTTCAAACACATAAGTATTGCTTGCAGGAAGATAAATATTCCGCATATCATCCTGTTTACCAATCCAATACATGGCAGGGATAAAATGATGGGCAAGAATGGAAGCCTCCAGCCAAATACGGATTACCCGGTCAGCATCCTGAGAATTATAACTTCTTATCATATTTTGATTCAAATCAAATTGTTTACAACCAACTTTGTCTATATTTGCAAATATACAATCATTTAGCGAATCTACATCATGAACCACCAATTAAGAGTTTGGACACCGGAAGATATACCTTCATTAACTTTTCATATCAATAATATAAATATATGGAACAATACCCGCGACGGTTTGCCACATCCTTATACGGAAGAAGATGCAGAGAATTTCATTAAAATGAATATGGAGCATGAAGGTCCGGCAGAGAACTTTGCCATAGACATAGATGGAAAAGCGGTTGGAGGCGTAGGTTTTGTTATAGGAAGCGATGTAGAAAGAATTTCAGCCGAAATAGGATATTGGTTAGGTGAGCAATATTGGGGGCGGGGAATTATGACCTCGGCTGTGCAGAAAGCTATAAAATATGCTTTTGAAACCCTACCGGTCATGCGTATTTATGCCGGAGTATTCGAATACAACATTCCCTCGATGAAAGTTTTGGAGAAAGCCGGTTTCAAAAAAGAAGCCATTTTGAGAAAAGCAGTTATCAAGAATGGCAAGATACTCGACTTTCATTATTATGCTCTTTTAAAAGAAGAATAATCATCATTAATAAAAACAGACTTATATGCACATTCACCACATTGCGCTCTGGACCACCCGGTTGGAAGAGCTAAAAGATTTCTACATCACTTATTTTAAAGGAACCGGTAATGAGAAGTATATCAATCCTTTGAAAGGCTTCGAATCCTATCTTGTGAGCTTTGACGAGGAAAGCGCTCTAATAGAAATTATGCGCAAAACAGATGTTACTTCTCCGGCAGATAACATTCCCCATATCGGATTAGCACATTTTTCTTTCTCAACTGGAAGTAAAGACGCAGTACTCGCACTCACAGAACGTCTGCGCCGTGACGGATTTACAGTTGCCAGCGAACCCCGCACTACGGGAGACGGCTTCTTTGAAAGCGCCATTCTCGATCCGGACGGAAACCTGGTAGAAATAACCGTTTAATTAAACTTTGCCGCAAGATCCGGTAAATAACGAAGTTGCAAGTATTGCTCGCTGCTCCGAATTTCTACAAATGTACTAAAAAACGATAAAAGTCATACTTCTTCCTTTCTTTTTTCTTATATTTGCAACCAAATTTTCTACAATAATGAAAATTAAAGAGATTGTAAGCGCCCTTGAACGGTTCGCGCCTCTGCCATTGCAAGACGGATTTGATAATGCCGGCCTGCAAATAGGATTGACAGATGCGGAAGCAACAGGGGCTTTGTTGTGTCTTGACGTCACTGAATCTGTCATTGATGAAGCTATTGCAATGGGGTATAATCTCATTATATCGCACCATCCCCTTATTTTTAAAGGTTATAAGTCCATCACCGGAAAGGATTATGTAGAGCGCTGTATATTAAAGGCAATCAAGAATGATATTGTCATCTACTCGGCACACACCAATTTGGATAATGCTCCGGGCGGAGTCAACTTCAAGATAGCAGAAAAAATCGGGTTGAAGAATGTCCGTGTACTTGAACCGAAAGAGAATAATCTGGTGAAACTCGTTACATTCGTACCGGCAGCACAGGCTGATGCAGTACGGAATGCCTTGTTTTCCATGGGATGCGGACATATAGGTAACTATGATTCATGCAGTTATAACCTCGAAGGAGAAGGCACGTTCCGGGCACAGGAAGGAAGTAATCCTTTTTGCGGGAACATCGGAGAACTTCATCACGAAAAGGAAATAAGAATTGAAACCATTCTTCCCGCATATAAAAAAGGAGAAGCGATCCGTACATTGCTTGCCATGCATCCTTATGAGGAACCGGCATTCGATATTTATCCGCTACAAAACGCCTGGCAGCAGGCCGGTGCGGGTATCATAGGCGAACTCGCAGTTCCGGAAACAGAACTGGAGTTTTTGAAACGCATCAAGAAGACTTTTGAAGTAGGTTGCATAAAGCACAATAAATTGTCCGGACGTGAAATACAGACGGTAGCACTTTGTGGCGGGGCAGGTGCTTTCTTACTGCCACTGGCCATCAGCAACAGGGCGGACGTATTTATCACCGGTGAAATCAGATATCATGACTATTTCGGCCACGAATCGGATATTCTGATGGCGGAAATAGGACATTACGAAAGCGAACAGTATACAAAAGAAATTTTTTATTCCATAATCCGGGATTTATTTCCTAATTTTGCACTCCAATTTAGTAAAGTAAACACGAATCCCATAAAATATTTATAAGTAAAATGGCTAAAGAAGCAAAAAAAGATCCAAATGAGTTGACCGTAGAACAGAAACTGAAAACTCTGTTCCAACTGCAAACCATGTTGTCTGAGATTGATAAGATCAAGACGTTGAGAGGTGAACTTCCACTGGAAGTACAGGACCTTGAAGACGAAATTGCCGGTCTGAGCACTCGTATAGACAAGATCAAAGCAGAAGTAGATGAATTGAAAGCAGCAATTGCCGGTAAAAGAGTAGAGATTGAAGTTGCTAAGGCTTCCGTAGAAAAATATAAGTCACAACAGGACAATGTACGCAACAACCGCGAATATGATTTTCTGACAAAAGAAATCGAATTCCAGACTCTGGAAATCGAGCTATGCGAAAAGAGAATCAAAGAATTTTCTGCCGAAGAAGAGGAAAAGTCTGCAGAAGTAGCAAAGAGTGTCGCTGCTCTGGAAGAAAGACAGAAAGACCTCGATCAGAAAAAAAGTGAATTAGATGAAATCATTGCGGAAACAAAACAGGAAGAAGAGAAGCTGAGAGACAAGGCGAAAGATCTGGAAACAAAGATCGAACCGCGTCTGTTGCAATCATTCAAACGTATCCGTAAAAACTCACGTAACGGTTTAGGTATCGTATACGTACAGCGTGATGCATGCGGTGGTTGCTTCAATAAAATTCCGCCTCAGAGACAGCTGGATATCCGTTCGCGCAAAAAAGTAATTGTTTGCGAATACTGTGGACGTATCATGATCGACCCGGAATTGGCTGGCGTAGAGATCGCACACAAAGTAGAAGAAGCTCCGGCACCAACAACCAAAAGAGCTATCAGAAGAAAAACTGCAGAATAATAAACCCTTACCAGGTAAATTATACCTATACAGGCCGTCTTAAATGAAAAATTAAGGCGGCCTTTTTTATATCCTGTAACTGTCACCTCCAAAGGAAGAATTGTCCCGAATTCCCTCAATCTCTCCCGGAAAGAAAAACTTCAAAACAGTACTAAATACCTGATTTCGAAATAACTTTTATTCTGCATGGTTTCCTCTTACTTCTTCCGGAAAGAGAAGAAGCAAGATCAGACTCTGGTCAGACAAAAAGCAAACATCCTCTAAACAAACTGAAATTTCAGTTGTTTACTTTTCATTTCTCAAAAACCTGAACTTATGAATATGCGAGCATGGAGCCTGCTGCTCCTTTTATTTCTTTCATCCGCAATCTCGGCACAACATGCGGATCATTATCTGGATACCCCTTTGCCACAAGCGTGGGAGGAAGGGGGAGAAGTATTCCGGCAAACCCTTCCGGTAGACGATCAATGGTGGAAATCTTTTGGAGACACCACGCTGGATTCATTAATCTCCATTGCCGTAGATCGCAACTACTCGGTACTCACCGCCATCGATCGCATGAATATGGCCAAAGCCGGCTTACGCATGGAACGTAGCGGATTCTTTCCCACCGTGGGGATCAATGCCGGATGGACACGCCAACAAACCAGTGGCAATACCAGCGAACTGCCCCAATCTACCCAACATTATTATGATGTTTCAGCCAACATGAGCTGGGAATTGGACATTTTCGGAAGTATTCGCCAACGGGTAAAGGCTCAGAAAGAGACCTTTGCAGCCAGCAAAGAAGAATACACCGCCGTCATGGTCTCTCTTTCGGCCCAAGTAGCCTCATCGTATATCCAATTACGAGAACTTCAGCAAGAGCTGAAAGTAGTGGAAAGAAATTGTGCCTCACAAGCGGCCGTACTCAAAATCACCGAAGTAAGGTACAATACCGGGCTTGTTTCCAAGCTCGACGTGGCGCAGGCCAAATCGGTATATTTCAGTACTAAAGCATCCATACCACAGTTGGAATCCGGTATAAACCAATACATTACATCTTTGGCCGTACTACTTGGGACCTATCCACAAGAAATACGTCCCGTATTGGAACGGGTAGGGGAACTGCCCGACTATATGGAACCCATCAGCATAGGGATACCGGCAGACTTGTTAATGAGACGCCCTGATATCCGTAGCGCTGAACATCAAATCAATGCACAGGCCGCATCATTAGGCGCTTCCAAGTCGGACTGGCTGCCACAAGTTTTCATCAAAGGCTCTGTCGGATATGCCTCTAAAGATTTTAAAGACCTGACCAAACATAAGAGCTTCACTTACGAAATTGCCCCGGCACTAAGTTGGACCATCTTCAGTGGAGGTAAACTGGTGAATGCCACCAAATCGGCCCGTGCACAATTGGATGAAGCAATCGATCAATTCAATCAAACAGTACTTACCGCCGTGCAGGAAACCGATAATGCCATGACCGCCTACCGAAGCTCTATCAAGCAAATCGTCGCCCTTCGGGAAGTACGCAATCAAGGACAAGAAACGCTCACCCTCTCTCTCGATTTATACAAGCAGGGACTCACCCCTTTCCAAAACGTCTTAGATGCACAACGATCATTGCTGAGCTACGAAAACCAGCTGGTACAGGCACGGGGGAATTCTCTGCTGCAATTGATTGCCTTGTATCAGGCATTAGGGGGTGGCTGGAACAACTAAAATAACTAAACCTACCATAACAATGAAAAAATTATTGTATATCCTCCTCGCATTGCCGCTCCTTACTGCTTGCCGGGAGAAAAAAGAGACCGCCGGAGCTGCCGCTATGTACACACCTGAAGTCAGCGTAGCCAGCCCACTCATAAAGGACATCACATTGACCAAGGATTATCCGGGTTATCTGACTACAGAGCAGACTGTCAACCTCGTAGCACGTGTGAACGGCACACTACAATCCACCTCTTTCACCCCGGGCAGCCGGGTTAAGAAAGGACAGTTGCTTTTCGTTATCGAACCTACCATCTATAAAGACAATGTGACGAAAGCGGAAGCGGCTTTAAAAACCGCTCAGGCACAACTGACGTATGCCCGTAACAATTATACCCGTATGCGCGAAGCCTTGAAAAGCGATGCCGTCAGCCGGATACAGGTATTACAAGCCGAATCGGATGTAGCAGAAACGACAGCGGCCGTCAGCAATGCCGAAGCGGCACTGAACACTGCACGCACCAATTTGGGATACTGCTACATCCATGCACCCTTCGACGGTACGATCAGCCGGAATACCATGGATATAGGCAGCTATATAAGCGGTACCGCACAACCCGTCACATTGGCTACCCTGTACAAAGACAACCGTATGTATACCTATTTTAATGTAGCTGATAATCAATGGTTATCGATGCTTATGAGCAGCTCTCCCCAAAACGGAACCGAGACCTCAAAGCTCCCGCGCACAGTCACCGTAAACTTGGGGAAAGATGGCAGGCAATCCTATCCGGCCACTTTAGACTATCTGTCTCCTAATGTAGATCTCAATACAGGAACTCTCACCGTACGGGCCAATCTGGATAATCCGGAAGGTATACTCAAAAGCGGGCTATACGTCAGTATAACCCTTCCGTACGGCGAGCAGAAACAAGCTATCCTTGTCAATTCCGCATCGATCGGGACGGATCAATTAGGTAAATACCTTTATGTTGTAAATGATTCGAACATAGTCCGTTACCGGCATATCACCATAGGGCAACTGATAGGGGACAGCCTCCGGCAAGTAACCGACGGCCTTTCTCCCCAAGAGCGATATGTGACAAAAGCATTGATGAAAGTAAGGGATGGTATGAAAATACATCCTGTGGACTGATTAATAACTTAAATATATAGCACTATGTTTTCAAAATTCTTCATCAACCGCCCCATATTTGCTACTGTACTGGCGCTTATCATCGTGGTTGCGGGTTTGGTGACACTCAATATATTGCCCGTGGCGCAATTCCCGGACATCACGCCGCCGACGGTACAGGTCTCCGCCGTCTATCCCGGAGCCAACGCCGAAACCGTGGCGCAAACAGTCGGTATTCCTATCGAACAGCAAGTGAACGGAGTGGACGGGATGCTCTATATGTCATCTACTTCATCTTCATCGGGAGCCTATTCGCTAACCATTACTTTTGCCGTGGGTACAGACATAGACATGGCTACCGTACAGGTGCAGAATCGGGTCAGCGTAGCTCAGTCGTCCCTTCCGGAACCTGTCGTGGTGCAAGGGGTAACTGTACAGAAACAGTCGTCCAATATCGTCATGTTCCTCACCATGACAGCACAAGATTCTATTTACGACGGCCTTTATCTGACCAATTATGCCAAACTGAATCTTGTAGACCAATTGACCCGTGTTCCGGGTGTGGGAGCCGTCAACGTGATGGGAGCCGGAGATTACTCTATGCGAATCTGGCTCGACCCGGAAGCTATGCGTATCCGTGGCATCTCACCCGCCGAAGTCTATCAAGCTATCCAGGCCCAAAATATGGAAGTAAGCGCAGGAACCGTAGGGCAACCCATCGGAAAAGATAATGTGAACGCTTTTCAATATACATTGAGCGTAAAAGGACGCCTTTCGTCACCGGATGAATTCGGCAACATCATTTTACGCAGCGAATCGGAAGGAAAAATGCTACGCCTGAAAGATGTAGCACGCATCGATCTGGGGTCTGCTTCCTACAGCGTCGTATCCCAGCTGCGCGGACATCCTACGGCAGCCATTGCCATTTATCAGCAACCGGGCTCCAATTCTCTGGACGTATCTAAAGGGGTAAAAGAGAAAATGAAAGAACTGGCGCAGAATTTTCCCTCCGGAATAGAATACAATGTCACGCTGGATACCACCGATGTGATCAATGCTTCGATTGACGAAGTGCTCGTCACCTTTCTCGAGACCACCTTACTGGTAGTGCTCGTGATCTTCCTCTTCCTTCAAAATTGGAGAGCGGTTATCATACCGTGTATTACCATTCCGGTATCGCTCATCGGTACTCTGGCTGTAATGGCCGCTCTTGGCTTCTCCATCAACACACTGACCCTTTTCGGGCTGATACTGGCCGTTGCCATAGTGGTGGATGATGCTATTGTGGTAGTAGAAAATGCTTCGCGACTACTCGAAACAGGACAATATTCTCCCCGTGACGCAGTGACCAAAGCGATGGGAGAGATCACCGGTCCTATTGTCGGGGTAGTGCTTGTATTATTGGCCGTATTCATTCCAACCACTCTTATAAGCGGTATCTCCGGACAATTGTATAAACAATTCGCCCTTACCATTGCAGCTTCCACTGTGCTGAGCGGTTTTAACTCATTAACGTTGACTCCGGCACTCTGCGCTTTGTTTCTGGAAAAGAGTAAGCCATCCAACTTCTTCATATACAAAGGATTCAATAAAGTATATGACAAAACTCAAGGAGTTTATGACCGTATCGTAAAATGGTTGCTCGAACGCCCTGTAGCAGCATTAGTATCCTACGGTGCATTTACTTTGATAGCCATCTTTTTGTTCGTAAAATGGCCGTCCACTTTTGTTCCGGACGAGGATGACGGATATTTCATTGCTGTCGTACAACTTCCTCCGGCAGCCAGCCTTGAACGTACACAGGCCGTAGGCAAACAGATTAACGCCATTCTCGACACCTATCCCGAAGTGAAAAATTATATCGGTATTTCCGGTTTCTCTATCATGGGAGGTGAACAAAGCAATGCGGGCACATACTTTGTCGTACTAAAACCCTGGGGTGAGCGAAAGGGGAAAAACCATACTGCCGCCGCCGTTGTAAAACGTTTCAATGAAATGGCATACAGCATACAGGAAGGACAGATATTCGCAATGGTTCCTCCTGCAATACCGGGCCTGGGAGCTACCGGAGGCTTACAATTACAGCTTGAAGACAACCGTAACCTGGGGCCGACAGAAATGCAGCAAGCTATCGGAACGCTTCTCAATACTTATCGCACCAAACCTGCATTAGCTTCTATCAGCAGCCAGTATCAGGCCAACGTACCCCAGTATTTTCTGAATATCGACCGTGATAAAGTACAATTCATGGGCATTCAGCTAAATCAGGTATTTGCCACATTAGGTTATTATATGGGAGCAGCCTATGTGAACGACTATGTACAATTCGGACGTATCTATCAAGTTAAAATTGAAGCTGGTGACCAAGCACAAAAAGTCATTGACAATGTACTGCAACTCAGCGTGCCGAATGCTCAAGGTCAAATGGTCCCGTTCTCTTCATTCACAGATGTGGAAGAACAACTGGGACAGAACCAGATAAACCGTTACAACATGTACCAGACAGCGGCCATCACATGCAATGTTGCACCGGGAGCCTCCTCCGGTGAAGCTATCCGGCAAATGCAAGAACTTGTCAGTCAGCATTTAGGAGAGGAGTTCGGTTATGAATGGACCTCTGTTGCCTATCAAGAAACACAGGCAGGAAGCACCACTACTATCGTTTTCTTGATGGCTCTATTAGTGGCCTTCCTTGTACTTGCTGCACAATATGAAAGCTGGACAAGCCCGGTAGCCGCCATTATGGGATTGCCTGTTGCATTACTCGGTGCCATGATCGGTTGTTTTGTAATGGGAACTCCGGTAAGTATATATACCCAGATCGGTATTATCCTACTCATTGCCCTTTCAGCCAAGAATGGGATTTTGATTGTGGAATTTGCCCGTGATTTCCGGGCGGAAGGAAATTCAATCAGAGACGCTGCTTATGAAGCCGGTCATGTCCGCTTAAGACCTATATTAATGACCTCTTTTGCGTTCGTATTAGGTGTGATGCCATTACTATTCGCATCCGGTGCGGGAGCAGAAAGTCGTATTGCCCTTGGAGCGGCAGTAGTTTTCGGTATGGCTATGAATACTTTATTAGCCACCGTCTACATACCGAACTTCTATGAACTGATGCAGAAATTACAGGAACGGTTTAAATAATGATTAATAATGATTCAATGTGCCAATTGGCTGCGCAGTGCAATGATAGCGCAGCTAATTGGCACATTGGCATATTGGCACATTGAATCATTATTAATCATTTATTAAACCATAATCCGGAATATCCTCCAAAAAGGTATAGCTCTGCTTTTCATAATCCATTTTGCAACAATAATGCTGCATTCCATTACTTACAATAAGATAATCTACTTTCAACACCATATTATAACGTGTAATCTGATCAAATACAGCCTGCGTAATCTCAATATGAGGTGCCTTATATTCCACAATCATCCGCGCCGTAAGATTACGCCTATATAGTACAGTATCACATCTCTTTTTCGTCCCATTCAAATTAAGAAGTACCTCATTGGCCATTAAGGATACGGGATATCCCTTGTGTGCAATAAGAAAGTGAACAAAATGCTGACGTACCCATTCTTCGGGCGTTAAGGCAACATATCGTTTACGAATTACGTCGAAAATAACATTTTTTCCATTTCGTGACGTAATTTTAGTATCATATACTGGCAAGTTTAACGATAACATTTTGTATTTTTGTAAGTTAAATAATGGCTCCCTGCAGAGAGAGCACAAATTTAATGAATCTTATGAAAACAAAAGAAGAAATCGTAGCTAATTGGCTACCCCGTTATACAAAACGTAACCTGGAAGATTTTGGAGAGTATATCCTGTTGACCAACTTCAACAAATACGTAGAAATATTTGCAGAGAAATTCAATGTACCCATTTTGGGGCGCGACGCCAATATGATCTCTGCCAGCGCAGAAGGTATCACAATTATCAATTTTGGCATGGGAAGCCCCAATGCCGCCATCATCATGGACCTTTTGAGCGCTATCCATCCCAAGGCCTGCCTGTTTTTAGGAAAATGCGGAGGCATTGATAAGAAAAATAAAATAGGAGACCTCATTTTACCTATTGCCGCTATCCGTGGCGAAGGAACATCCAATGACTATTTCCCACCGGAAGTACCTGCACTGCCGGCATTTATGCTACAACGTGCCGTGTCCTCTTCCATACGTGACTATGCCCGCGATTATTGGACCGGCACAGTCTACACTACCAACCGTCGGATCTGGGAGCACGATGAAGACTTCAAAGAATATCTGAAAAAGACCCGGGCCATGGCCGTAGATATGGAAACAGCTACTTTATTCAGTTGCGGTTTTGCCAATCATATTCCTACAGGAGCCCTGCTGCTGGTATCCGACCAACCGATGATACCGGAAGGTGTAAAAACCGACAAAAGCGATAACATCGTTACCCAAAACTACGTTGAAGAGCATGTCAAAATCGGTATCGCTTCTCTGCGTATGATCATTGATGAGAAAAAAACAGTAAAACATTTGAAATTCGACTGGTAAAGCCCTTTTCACTAATATGGCAAAACAAGAACTGAGTTGCGATGATATCCTCAAAGAACTGAGAGCTAAGCAATATCGTCCCATCTACTACCTGATGGGAGAAGAATCATATTATATCGACCTCATAGCCGATTATATCACAGAAAATGTACTGACAGAGACTGAAAAGGAGTTTAACCTGACCGTAGTATATGGAGCCGATGTAGATGTGGCAACTGTTATAAATGCCGCAAAACGTTATCCTATGATGTCTGAATATCAAGTAGTGGTAGTAAAAGAAGCACAGGCAATCCGCAACATAGAAGAACTTTCATACTATCTACAAAAGCCTTTAAACTCTACTATTCTTGTCGTGTGTCACAAGCACGGCACACTGGATAAACGAAAAAAGTTAGCAGCCGAAGTAGAAAAAGCGGGCATTCTTTTCGAGTCTAAGAAAATTAAAGATTCACAATTGCTTGCTTTTATCAACTCTTATATGAAACGTAAGGGCATTGATATGGAGCCCAAAGCTACAGCTATGCTGGCCGATTTTGTCGGAACCGATTTAAGTCGGTTAACCGGAGAATTAGAGAAACTCATTATCACCCTGCCTAACGGACAAAAACGGGTCACTCCCGAACAAATAGAAAAAAACATAGGCATCAGCAAAGATTATAATAACTTCGAACTGCGTAGCGCATTGGTTGAAAAAGACGTTCTCAAAGCAAATAAAATAATAAAATACTTTGAAGAAAATCCTAAAACCAATCCTATACAGATGACACTTTCATTACTCTTCAATTTCTATTCAAACCTGATGCTGGCTTATTACTCTCCCGAAAAAACAGAACAGGGAGTAGCCTCTTGGTTAGGATTAAAATCACCTTGGGCTGCCCGTGATTACCTGACTGCCATGCGCCGATATAATGGTGTGAAGACCATGCAAATCATTGGAGAAATACGATATGCCGATGCAAAATCGAAGGGAATAAACAACGCTTCCATGAACGACGGAGACATCCTCCGAGAGTTGGTGTTTAAAATTTTACATTGATAAAACTACGCATATACGCCCTTTAATCAATTATCCGAAAGACTTCTGCAGGCCGTTTACAACAAACTATACACTCTAATCTCCCAGCTTCTTTCCTTCAGAGTTGGGAGATACAAATACAATCAGACATCTATATATATTTATCATAATATCTTACAGTTTCCTGCATTATCTCCGTACCACATATCCCCCTATCACGATATATATACACATTCGCCCAATGAACCGAAATCAGTATTAATACGGCACTCAATTACATGTTTAGTATAAAATAAACTTAGAAAGAAGTTTAATAAAGTAAGAAATAAACCAAGTATGTTCTATTCGTTCCCTTATGAGGGAACGAATAGTTCTTTATAGAGGGACAAATAAAAAGGGGCATAAAGAAAAACTAAAAAGATAAAAGTAAAGCTCCTCACCCAAATACATGATCAAAAACAGTCTATTCTGCAAAAATCCATAGTTTTCCCAAAATTAACTGGATTTTTAGATCAGTAATTATAGCATTTTGCTACAATATCTCACCATTTGCACCCTTTTTTCTATTTGCACTCTTTATACGATACGGGAAAAGTAGACTAATAGACTATTAATCAGATATTTAACAGAGAAATACCCTCTGTAGAATCAAAAAAATACCACTCCATGGGATTATTATGTACAAATATTGCGAAGATTTTTAATTTGAAATTATTAAAGAATAATCGTAAATAAAAAATGAAATATATCAAACGATTAAATACAGTAAATTAAAAGCTTTAAAAAGATATCTATTCACAAATGTAATATATATAGATTCACATTTTCAATATTTACATGTGTAACATTTACATATATAATACAAAATAAGCATTCAATAATGTAAATTGTTCGATATTACAAAAACAAACAATCATTCAACATCGTAATAGGAGAGTGGTTAACATTTCACATAATACACTATAATATACGATATTCCAATGGAATAAACAATCTTCTTTAATTATAACTCCAAATAAAGATAAAATAATCTACAAACATTTGTAAAGACTTGCATATAATACATATTATACGAATACAATATGTTTATTATCAACTATATACATCATGTATATAAATATATACTTTAACAAGAAAATAGCACTCTACATTAAAGATTCCAATTATAGATTCCAATTGTAAACATTGATATGCCGATTGTAATACACAAATATTCTCTTTTGAAATTTGCTATTGTAATTTCATTTGTTTACCTTTGTAATCACAAGAAATTTGTTATACATTTGTGAATATACTCATAGAATATATAGTTGTAAATATTTAGAAAGAGATGGACATCAAAGACAGAATCAAAATGATCATGGAACATGAGCAAATGACAGCCGCAGCATTTGCAGAAAGCATCGGTGTAGCTCAGGCCACAATCTCCCATACTTTAGGTGATCGGAACAAATATCCGAGTACTGACTTTATTATGCGACTGCATGAGAAATATAATCATATTAGCCTCGACTGGTTACTGACGGGAAAAGGAAATATGACCGACGAAGAGCAAAATATCGATTCACCAGAGTTGGATTATCCTCTATTTGCCTCTGAGAATCCAAAAAATCCGGCCATCAACACGAATGCTTTGGAAAATCGTAAGGAAATGGCATTAGAAAAGCCCTCAAACGCCACTAAAGAGATTGTAAAACAAGAGATTATCTACAAAGAAAGACCTCCACGAAAAATCACAGAAATAAGAATTTTCTTTGATGATAATACTTATGAAACATTCCGACCGGAAAAATAGGAAGTAAAAACGTCTGTTTGCACAATTTCCCGTATCTTTGCAGTCGGAATATGAATTTAGCTTCAATACATGAAAAAATTTATTTTAGACCTGACAGTAACTGAGAATCTCAAATTGCATGCCAACTATGCACTGCTGAAATTGGCTTCTCAGTCACCACTTCCCGAAATGCTACCGGGACAATTTGCAGAAATACGGGTAGATGGTTCACCAACTACCTTTCTTCGCCGCCCCATTTCTATTAATTATGTAGACAGACAACGAAATGAAGTATGGTTTCTAATACAACTTGTAGGCGACGGCACACGCCGTTTGGCAGAAGTTGCCAATGGAGAAATAATCAATGTCGTACTTCCATTGGGAAATGGCTTTACAATGCCTGAAAACCCATCTGATAAGCTCCTATTGGTAGGCGGAGGCGTAGGAACAGCCCCCATGCTTTATTTAGGGGAGCAACTGGCTAAAAGCGGAAACAAGCCCACCTTCCTCTTGGGAGCACGAACTGATAAAGATCTGCTTCAGTTGGATGAGTTTGCAGCTTACGGAGAAGTATATACGACTACCGAAGACGGAAGTCACGGAGAAAAAGGATATGTCACCCAACATTCCATATTAGATAAAGTGAAATTTGAGCAGATTTACACTTGTGGTCCTAAACCTATGATGATGGCCGTAGCAAAATATGCCAAAAGTAATAATATCAATTGTGAAGTCTCATTAGAAAACAGGATGGCTTGTGGAGTCGGTGCCTGTCTGTGTTGTGTTGAAAATACCGATGAAGGACATTTATGTGTTTGTAAAGAAGGTCCCGTATTTAATATAAATAAACTATTATGGCAGATTTAAATGTAAAAATAGGCGAATTACAAATGAAGAATCCGGTAATGACTGCTTCCGGAACATTCGGATACGGTGAAGAGTTTACCGATTTTATCGATATTGCGCGAATAGGCAGTATTATTGTAAAGGGGACTACTCTTCACAAACGTGAAGGTAATCCATACCCACGTATGGCAGAAACTCCTTCTGGCATGTTAAATGCTGTGGGACTGCAAAATAAGGGAGTAAATTACTTCGTCGAACACATTTATCCGCGTATTAAAGACATTCAAACCAATATGATTGTGAATGTTTCCGGATCAGCCATTGAAGACTACGTAAAAACAGCAGAAATTATTAATGAACTTGACAAAATTCCTGCTATAGAATTGAACATCTCATGCCCCAATGTAAAGCAGGGAGGTATGGCTTTTGGAGTTACTGCCAAAGGAGCTGCCGAAGTAGTGAAAGCCGTACGTTCTGCTTACAAAAAGACACTTATCGTAAAATTGTCTCCGAACGTAACAGACATCACTGAAATAGCCCGCGCGGCAGAAGGAAGCGGTGCAGATAGCGTATCGCTAATTAATACATTGCTCGGTATGGCTATCGATGCAGAACGCAAACGTCCGATACTTTCTACAATAACAGGGGGCATGTCCGGCGCAGCAGTGAAACCGATAGCGTTACGCATGGTATGGCAAGTATCCAAAGCAGTAAATATTCCTGTCATCGGATTAGGAGGTATCATGAATTGGAAAGATGCGATAGAATTCATGCTTGCAGGTGCGTCAGCCATACAAATCGGCACAGCCAATTTCATAGATCCAGCTATTACAGTGAAAGTTGCCGATGGTATAAATAATTACTTAGACAGACACGGATATAAATCAGTTAATGAAATAATCGGTGCACTTGAGGTATAATCGTAAACATACAATAACCATTCGCAGCATTTAATGTAGAAAACTGTCATTATGCCTTTAAAATAAGAGGGAATGGAAATCCGAAAACAAACATAGAAAACAATCTATTTTTTGACATCCTCAAGTATACGAACCATGCAAGGTTCAAGTAGACCTAAAAAACGAAAGCATTGCTTTTTTCCCGAGCAACGCTTTCGTTTTTTCATACATCTGTCATTCGTCTAATAAATCTGGTCGTAATCTCCGGGTACGTTCTAATGATTGCTGCAACTCCCACTCTTTAATTTTAGCTTCATGACCGGACAGAAGGATATCGGGTACTTTCCATCCATTATATTCTGCCGGACGGGTATATACCGGAGCTGCCAATAAATTGTCCTGAAAAGAATCGGAAAGTGCAGACTGTTCGTCTGAAATGACTCCGGGAATAATCCTCACGATAGCATCCGCCATTACCGCCGCTGCCAATTCCCCACCAGTCAGCACATAATCTCCGATACTGACTTCTTTCGTTATATAATGTTCGCGAATGCGATAATCAATCCCTTTAAAATGTCCGCAAAGAATGATGAGATTTCCGGCAAGCGAAAGCGTATTTGCCATTTTCTGGTCAAACTGTTCACCATCGGGAGTAGTAAATATCACCTCATCGTAGTCACGTTCTGCTTTCAAGGCATTGATACAACGCTCAATCGGCTCGATCTTCATCACCATACCGGCAAAACCGCCAAAAGGATAATCATCTACACGCCGATATTTATCTTCGGTATAATCACGAAGATTATGAATATAAATTTCAGCAAGGCCCTTGTTTTGAGCGCGTTTCATAATCGAACAATTGAAAAAGCCTTCAATCATCTCGGGAAGAACGGTTATTATATCAATACGCATAGTCTTTTAATTTTCCGCAAAATTACAAATATTCAAAGATAAACCCGTATTTTTGCCTGAAACAATCCAAGAAATATGACTGTAAAAGAAAAAATAGAAGAACTTCGTGCCGAACTTCACCGGCATAATTATAATTATTACGTATTGAATACTCCGGAGATTTCAGACAAAGAATTCGACGACATGATGCGCGAATTACAGGATCTGGAACAAGCCTATCCGGAATATAAAGACGATAACTCTCCTACAATGCGTGTAGGTAGCGACCTTAATAAGAATTTTACGCAAGTACCACATAAATACCCAATGTTGTCTTTGGGAAATACATACTCGGAAAACGAAGTGACCGATTTTTATGAAAGAGTAAAAAAGGCTTTGAATGAAGATTTTGAGATATGCTGTGAGATGAAATACGATGGAACCTCCATTTCACTCACATATGAAGACGGCAAGCTGGTGCGTGCAGTAACCCGTGGTGACGGAGAAAAAGGAGACGACGTGACCGATAATGTAAAAACAATCCGTACTATTCCGCTTGTGCTTCATGGCAGCAATTATCCGCAATCGTTCGAAATTCGAGGCGAAATTCTCATGTCATGGGATGTATTCGAAGAGTTGAACCGGGAAAAAGAAGCACGCGAAGAACCGTTATTTGCCAATCCGAGAAATGCCGCTTCAGGTACACTGAAATTACAGAATTCTTCTATCGTAGCTTCCCGCAAGCTGGATGCTTATCTCTATTACCTGCTCGGAGAGAATTTACCATACGACGGACATTATGAGAATTTACAGGAAGCAGCAAAATGGGGATTCAAAATATCGAATGCCATGCGTAAATGTCGCACGTTAGAGGAAATATTTGATTATATAAAATATTGGGATGTAGAACGGAAAAACCTGCCGGTTGCCACGGATGGTATCGTACTCAAGGTAAACAGTCTGAAACAGCAAAAAAATTTAGGCTTTACTGCCAAATCCCCCCGATGGGCCATTGCATACAAATTTCAGGCAGAACGTGCTCTTACACGGCTGAATCTTGTAACTTACCAAGTAGGAAGAACAGGAGCTGTTACTCCGGTAGCCAACCTAGATCCGGTACAGCTTTCGGGCACGATCGTAAAACGTGCATCACTACACAACGCAGATATCATTGAAGGACTCGACCTTCACATCGGCGACATGGTATATGTGGAAAAGGGCGGAGAAATCATTCCTAAAATCACAGGAGTAGACACTTCCGCACGTTCCTTCATGATCGGAGAAAAAGTGAAATTCATTACAAATTGCCCCGAATGCGGTAGTAAACTGGTACGATACGAAGGTGAAGCCGCCCATTATTGCCCCAATGAAACAGCTTGCCCTCCGCAGATAAAAGGTAAAATTGAACATTTTATCAGCCGGCGCGCTATGAATATCGACGGGCTCGGGCCGGAGACCGTAGACATGTTCTATCGGTTAGGACTGATAAAAAACACCGCCGACTTGTACAGACTTACGGCCGATGATATAAAAGGTCTCGACCGAATGGGAGAAAAATCGGCTGAGAACATCATTAATGGCATCAATCAAAGCAAGGAGGTTCCTTTTGAACGTGTCATCTTTGCATTAGGTATCCGTTTTGTGGGCGAGACTGTGGCAAAAAAAATAGCCAAAGCATTTAAAAACGTAGAAGAACTGGAAAACGCAGACTTGGAAACCCTAATAAGCATTGATGAAATCGGTGAAAAGATTGCGCAAAGTATTCTAAATTATTTCTCGAACGCATCAAATCGGGAACTTGTAAGGCGACTGAGAGAAACCGGCTTACAACTGTATCGTACGGAAGAAGATTTAAGCGGATACACCGATAAGTTAGCAGGGCAATCCATCGTTATCAGCGGAGTCTTTACCCACCATTCGCGGGATGAATACAAAGACCTCATAGAAAAACATGGCGGTAAGAATGTAGGCAGTATTTCTGCCAAGACAAGTTTCATTCTGGCAGGTGAAAATATGGGACCGGCCAAACTGGAAAAGGCGAACAAATTAGGAGTTAAGATTATGAACGAAGAGGAATTTCTAAAGCTCATATCGTAGCATTTTTCTGCAAGAATCTTATTTTATATATTATTTTTGCCGGGAAAATAGAAAATATTAGTACTTTTGCGTCCAAAATATTTAGAGATTATTATTAATACTCATGATACAAACGAAATTGAAAGGAATGGGGGTAGCACTGATTACTCCTTTCAAAGAAGATGAGAGCGTTGATTACGATGCATTAATGCGAATGGTAGACTACCTGCTGCAGAATAATGCAGATTTTCTGTGTGTGCTGGGTACTACGGCCGAAACTCCTACACTGACAGAAGATGAAAAAAAGAAAATCCAGAAGATGGTTATCGATCGTGTCAACGGAAGAATACCCATTCTGCTGGGAGTGGGCGGAAACAACACCCGTGCCATCGTCAAAACGCTGAAAAACGATGATTTCACCGGAGTCGATGCGATCTTATCAGTAGTTCCTTATTACAATAAACCATCACAAGAAGGTATTTATCAACATTACAAGGCTATTGCCGAAGCCACCGAATTACCCATCGTATTGTATAATGTTCCGGGACGTACAGGGGTCAATATGACAGCAGAGACAACCTTGCGTATCGCCCGTGATTTCAAAAATGTAATCGCCATCAAAGAAGCATCCGGAAACATTTCGCAAATGGACGACATCATCAAAAACAAACCCGCTAATTTTGACGTTATTTCGGGCGATGATGGTATTACCTTCCCATTGATCACTTTGGGTGCCGTTGGTGTCATATCGGTCATAGGAAACGCATTTCCACGCGAATTTAGTCGCATGACCCGTTTGGCTCTTCAAGGAGATTTTGCAAATGCCCTCACTATTCATCATAAATTTACCGAATTATTCAACCTGTTGTTTGTGGATGGCAATCCGGCAGGAGTAAAATCAATGCTGAATGCAATGGGAATGATTGAAAACAAATTGCGGTTACCACTTGTCCCCACAAGAATCACGACTTTTGAAGCAATTCGTAAAGTGCTGAATGAATTAAATATCAAATGCTAAGCTTAAAAAAACTGCCGCATCAATAGCCTTGATTGATTCGGCAGTTTTTTCATGATTCTTCTACTTTTCCATTCAAACAAACTTGCTTTTCTATCAACTTCCGCATCTCTCCGGCATCATCGATATAGTTTTCACGAACGATATAAAATCCTTTTTTACCATCAGACTTAACATAGTCTATCCTAAATCCTTTTCTTACAGTGGATACATTAGTGACAGCACTCCATGGAATCGTATTCGAATGCCATCCAATTCCCCCTTGTTTTATTGTCAGCGAAGTATCAGAAAGCCTGTATTGTATCTGATTCCAATAATAAAGCGGAAGCATCCACACCAATGTCAAAACGGCTCCATAATTCCCATCCTTATAAACAAGAAAAACTCCTATTCCTAAAAGAAGAGCATACAGCAGCCAAAGTACATACCTGATTCTTACAGAGGTTTTGAAAACTATTTCCATTAATACAGATTACGGTTTTTACTATGCGCCATTACATTAGTTACAAAAAGAAATGATCCCAAATAAAGTTCAAAAATAACACAAAAGGCGAGAAAAACAAAAATCCCCCACAATAAATTGCAGAGGACTTTGTGATCGCGACAGGATTCAAACCTGTAACCGGCTGATCCGTAGTCAGCTACTCTATTCAGTTGAGCTACGCGACCTTCTTTTTTGTTTAACGGGTGCAAAGATACGTACTTTTTTGAAAGTAGCAAGCGTTTAACCCTCTTTTTTTCTTGAAAATTATTCAAAGAAGCGATAATTGAAGAGCTGCCAACCAAGCGTCAATCCCACATTCCACTCTCTTTTCGGTGAACTATAATGATTTACATAAGCAGAAATCGCCCCGAACGGCAACTGACAAACAACCGATACTTCTCCCAAATATTCAAAACGTGAAAAAGCCTTTCCGTAATATGCCTTATTAATAGAATTTCTTTCAATTGGAAAAATAGGCATAAAGCCATAAAATTCCCCACGTACATGAAACATTTGATTAAAACGGTAAATGGGCCGTACACCGACTCCCACAAACTGATTGGCACGAAACGCTTCGTTGTACATCAGTTGTCCGTGTGCCGTAGGTGCAAATTCCCCAGCCTGCATCATAGTGGCCGTGTAGTTTTCCGAAAAGTTCCTCGAAGAATACAGTGCTTTCAAATACCACCCAAGTGTCCAATGCTCGGCCATTCTATGATACTTCTCTTTCATATACGACAATTGTAGCCAAGAATGCCGTTCCTCACTCGCCTTCTTATTATCTGAACTTTCTCCCGGATAAAAACACTCTTTCCCGGTAAATATCTGGGCAACCAACTCTTCATGAGCTCCTTGAGTGGAAAATTGCCGCGAATTCAACGTACTTCCATTAAAACTGATTGAACCACCAAATAGACTATAAGTGCTTTTATCGTATTTATCCTTATCAAAATCAATCACGTTTTTCTGAAAATAACGATCTTGTATTTTTGCTGCACCTACACCGAATTCCGCCCTCTTATTTGAAAGAAAAGGCAATCCCACTTTTAATTTCACAAAACGTTCATCTTTCTGATTAAACGCCGGTTTATCATTTCGAGAAAACAGTTTCTCTTTCTTAAAATAATCGAATGTACTGATAGAAGTTATTAAACGATAAGAGGTCGGAATACTGGTAGCAAAGTCTATCTTCCCCATCAACTGCACATTATTATAAATTTTACCGAGTTGCCCGTCAAAAGTGAACTCTTTTGCATTATAATTCAAGTTCTGATAGCTAAGCCCCAGATAAATCTGATTAGAACTCGTGGTAGAAACGTTGCCACCGATACGGACGGAAATATTATCCTCCAATTTAACCTTCAAATGAAGATCATACGTATCATCCTCCGGATTAAAAACCGCATGAGGAATGATCTCGGAAATCATATTTCCCGAAAGTAATCGAAAATAACCACGTTTCACATCTTCGTAAGTAAATTCCTTATCATCCGAAGCATGAAATTCTTTCTTAATATAGGCCTGTTGCTGGGTATTAGCTCCTTCAATCAGTATATTTTTAAACCGGAGTTCCGGGTAATTACTTTTGTATACGAGCCTTCTCAAACGTATATTATCCAAATTTACCCTTCGATGGATACGGCTTTTGATAGAATCCATCATACTCATCGTACGGTTGTACCCAATATCATGTAGCTCATTAATTCTCTGAAAGTCCATCAGATTGACATCATCGTACTTAAAAGTCATCACAATGCCTTCCGAATCCGGAATGGAATAATCGGTTTTCTGCATGACCATATTCTCGATCTGACTCATCAGATCGTTTTCTTTGGGTTTTGTAGGATTGGTGGCAACTACACTACCGATGATAATATCCGGATGAAAATCATCACGCATCACATCCGTCGGAAAATTATTATAAATCCCACCGTCATACGCTAACACACTATCTATCTCAATAGGCTTAAACATAAATGGAAAACTCATGGAAGCACGAACCGCATCACCCAAATCGCCTCTCTTCATTACAAGCTGTTTCTTGTTGTACACATCGGAAGCCACACAACGAAACGGAATAAACAGTTTATCAAAATCCCCTCCGCAAGCAGCTGTAGCCCGGGCGTACAGATCAATGAAGACAAGATTCATCTGCACAGGATCTACCACGCTTGACGGCAAAAACTGCGGCTTAATCTTCAATGAATCACGAAAAGAAAGGCGGATATTTAGAAATTCCGGGGTTGGCAAGTTTTTTTTGAAATAATACATATATTCCTCTTCTACCTCTCCGGAATACCAACGCTTAAAATCTTCTGACTTCAACAAAGCCTCCATATCGTCCGGTGAGTACCCCATAGCATACAACGACCCGACAATAGCTCCCATAGAAGTACCTGTTATATAATCGATAGGAATGTTATTCTCTTCAAGAGCGCGAATTATGCCAATGTGCGTCAGCCCTTTAGCTCCACCGCCACTCAGCACAAGCCCCACTTTCTGGGCCTGTACCCACATGGGCAACAACAGCAAAAAAGTAATAAGCACTAAAGCTTTTCTCATAATCTCGAATGAAACTATTATTTGTTTTATTATTTATCCTTCAAATATATGCAATAGTTTCGAATTAATCGGCATTCCCTAAAAGATTTAGAATAAAAAAGAGCATTGCCACGCTTTTCAGCGCGCAATGCTCTTCTGGATTTATTTACGAATTATAAAGGGGCGAATCAAATAAGCTCTATGCTTCTTTTCACGAAATTGTTCAAAGCTTCACCTTTCAACATGTTATTTTGCAACAAAGCCAAATCTATCAACTGACGCACTACCTTATTTTTACTTGCATATCCGGCAAAAACAGCTTCTTTTTTGATCTTCAGTTCATCCAATTTCTTATTCACATCTTTCAGCTCGTCTTTTTCAGAAGTAGGGATATCTTCTTCTTTTTTACCTTCTTGCTTCTTTTGCAACGCATCACGCTGCTTGGTAGCATCATCAATAGACAACTGTAAAGGTACAATGTCAGCAGCACAAGCTATTTCTTCTTCACTCAATACCTGTTTAATCAGTTTATGGTCTGAATTCAATACCAGATTAAACATATCAGGCATTTCGCCATAGAAACTCATACCGGCCTGTATATTAGCCATCTCTTTCATACGACGCATATACTCGCTTTGAGTGATCATCACAGGAGCGGAATTTTCGCCCAAAGCCTGCGTCATTACATTAAATTCAGTCTTATCCACTTTAGGTAGCTGGCTCTTGAACACGGCTGACAGGGCTTCCTGTTTATTAGCTTCCAATGCGTCACCCTTCTTGTCTTCTTTCACAATAAGATTGTCGACTACATCACTATCCACACGAGTAAAACGAGATTTCTCGAATTTCTGTTCAAGCATGCTCACCATAGCGACATCCAATTGACCATCCATAAGCAATACATTGTATCCCTTATTTTTAGCAGCTTCGATATAGCTAAACTGTTCGTCTTTATTGTTAGCGTACAAATAAATCAAATTTCCATCTTTATCTGTCTGATTATCTTTAATCAGCATCTGATACTCTTCATAGGTATAATGCTTACCATCCGTATCGGTGAAAAGGGCAAATTTTGACGCTTTTTCATAGAAATCCTCCTGCGTCAACATTCCATAATTGATAAATATTTTCAAATCATTCCACTTTTCCTCAAACTGAGGACGATCGTTCTTAAAGATGGATTGCAAACGATCGGAGACCTTCTTGGTGATATAAGTGGAAATCTTCTTCACATTTGAATCACTCTGCAGATAAGAACGCGAAACATTCAACGGGATATCCGGAGAATCAATTACGCCATGCAGAAGCGTTAAGAAATCAGGTACAATTCCCTCTACAGAATCAGTCACATACACCTGATTGCTATAAAGCTGAATCTTATTTCTATTCAATTCAATATTACTTTTCACTTTCGGGAAATAAAGAATACCCGTCAAATGGAATGGATAATCTACATTCAGATGAATCCAGAACAAAGGTTCGTCCGACATCGGATATAGCTCTCTATAGAATTTCGTGTAATCTTCATCCGAAAGTTCACTCGGTTTACGAGTCCACAATGGAGTGGTATCGTTAATGATATTATCTTCAGAAGTTTCCACCTGCTTACCGTCTTTCCATTCTTTCTTTTTACCGAATGCAATAGGAACCGGGAGGAATTTACAATATTTCTTCAATAATTCAGATATTCTGGATTCCTCCAAGAATTCTTTGGCGTCATCGTCGATATAAAGAATAATATCCGTACCGCGATCGGCTTTATCCACATCTTCCAAAGTGAATTCCGGACTACCGTCACAAGTCCATTTCACAGCTTGTGAACCTTCCTTATATGACTTGGTGACAATCTCTACCTTGTTGGCAACCATGAAAGCAGAATAGAAACCAAGTCCGAAATGCCCAATAATCGCATTTGCGTCGTTCTTATACTTTTCCAAGAAATCATTAGCACCGGAAAAAGCTATCTGATTGATATATTTATCAATTTCCTCAGCAGTCAAACCGATACCCCGGTCGGAGATAGTAATGGTATCTTTACCAAGAGAGACATGAATGGTAAGATCGCCCAATTCCCCTTTAAATTCGCTGATAGAAGCCAATGTATTCAGTTTCTGGGTAGCATCGACAGCGTTAGAAACCAATTCACGAAGAAAAATCTCATGATCGCTATACAAGAACTTTTTAATGATAGGGAAAATGTTCTCTGTTGTAACCCCAATATTACCTTTTTGCATAATAACGTATATTTTTTAATTTATCGGATTAATATATTGTACAATGATGTTTCATGAAACATAAGGACAAAAAAAATGCCAGATCCGAGAATCTGACATTTTGACGCATTATAAAGAATTTTATTCTGAAGTTTTCGCTTCATTCTTCATTTCAAGTTCACCTTTCTCCTTATTCAGAGACACTCTTATCATATCTCCGTCGGTTAGTTTGGAAGATATGATAAGTTCTGACAATCCGTCTTCCAGATATGTCTGTATGGCACGCTTTAAAGGACGAGCTCCATACTGTACATCATATCCTTTGGTTGCAATAAATTGTTTAGCTTCATCTTCAATAACCAACTTATAACCAATAGATTCGATTCTATCGTACAAACCTTTCAACTCGATATCAATAATGTGCGTTATGGCCTCCAAAGAAAGCTGATCGAAAGTGATAATCTCATCCACACGATTCAGAAATTCAGGAGCAAAAGACTTGTTTAAAGCTTTCTGTATCACACTACGAGAAAACTCCTTGTCATCCAATCGATTTTGAGTAGCAAAACCAACTCCACGACCAAAGTCTTTCAATTGACGCGTACCGATATTCGAAGTCATGATGATAACCGTATTTTTAAAGTCGACCATTCTGCCATAACTGTCAGTTAAGCGTCCCTCATCCATCACTTGAAGCAAAAGGTTAAACACATCAGGATGTGCTTTCTCTATCTCATCGAGTAGGATAATGGAGTATGGTTTGCGACGTACTTTTTCCGTCAATTGCCCGCCTTCCTCATATCCTACATACCCCGGAGGTGCTCCGACAAGACGGGAAACGGTAAACTTCTCCATATATTCACTCATATCGATACGAATCAATGCATCCGAAGAACCAAACATGTATTTTGCCAGTTCTTTAGCCAAATGAGTTTTACCGACACCCGTAGGACCTAAAAACATAAAGGTTCCAATAGGTTTATTAGGATCTTTCAGTCCCACGCGGCTACGCAATATAGCTTTCACTAACTTTTCGATAGCAGTATCCTGAGCAATCACTTTAGACTGAAGAGATTCTTTCATTCCGGCCAACTTAATGCCTTCCGCCTGTGCCATGCGCTGTACAGGAATACCGGACATCATAGAAACGACATTTGCAATTTCTTCGGCATCAACCGTTTGCCTATTGTCTTTCAATTGTTCTTCCCATGCTTGCTTCATACGGTCAAGCTCGACAGTAAGTTCCTTTTCCTTATCACGGAAACTGGCAGCAAGTTCAAAATTCTGCGATTTCACCGCCTCATTCTTCTTGCTCTTCGCTTCTTCAATCAGTTTCTCTTGCTCCTCAATTTCTTTCGGAACACTTATATTAGTAAGATGTACGCGTGAACCGGCTTCATCAAGAGCATCGATAGCTTTATCCGGAAAATTACGATCTGTGATATAGCGGTCTGTCAAGTTGACACACGCCTCCAATGCTTCATCCGTATAATTCACGTTATGATGATCTTCGTATTTACTCTTGATATTCCGAAGAATCTGAAGTGTTTCCTCGGCTGTCGTAGGCTCTACCATAACTTTCTGAAAACGACGCTCCAACGCACCGTCTTTCTCTATATTCTTACGATATTCATCAAGAGTAGTGGCACCTATACACTGAATCTCACCACGGGCAAGAGCCGGTTTCAGCATATTGGCAGCATCCATGGAACCCGCTGCAGAACCGGCCCCCACAATGGTATGTATTTCATCAATGAACAGAATTACATTCGGATTCTTCTGCAATTCATTGAGAATAGAACGAATACGCTCTTCAAACTGTCCACGATATTTAGTGCCGGCAACAACCGATGTCATATCCAATGCTACCACACGCTTATCAAACAAGATACGTGACACTTTCTTCTGTATGATACGAAGTGCCAGACCTTCTACTATGGCTGATTTACCGACACCCGGTTCACCAATCAATATTGGATTATTCTTTTTACGCCGGCTCAAAATCTGCGCCAAACGTTCAATTTCCCGTTCACGTCCTACAACCGGGTCTAAACGGCCTTCTTCTGCCGCTTTTGTCATGTCCGTACCAAAATTATCAAGCACAGGAGTATCATTGGCAGGCTTTCTGGATGCAGTCTGTGCCTGTTGCTGACGTTCTTCCGAACCACGAGTATCCCCCGAACGGGATGCCCCCATTTCTTCATCATCGTCGTCATCCTCGGTAAATCCCATACCGGCATTAATATCCGGTTGTAACGATAATTGTTCAAACACTTTTTTATAATCTACCTGGTTAGCTTCAAGCACAGAAGCAGCCACATTATTACGATCTTTCAAGATAGCCAGCAAAACGTGCTCCGTATCAGCTACATTACTCTTCATCAAACGAGCTTCGAGAATACACATTTTAAGTATCTTTGCCGCTCCGTTAGACAATGGCACTTCCGCATCGGGCAACAGAAAATCATCTGCATCCGCTTTCAGTATTGTTTCAATCTGCTTTTTTATGTCGGTCAGATTTGTTTTGAGTTTGGACAATATCTCGATAGCTTTCCCTTCACCGTCACGAAGCATTCCCAATAGCAGATGTTCAGGACCTATATACCTGCTTCTCAAACGGTTCGCTTCTTCTTTACTAAAGACGATAATGTCGGAAACTCTTTGTGAGAATTGATTATTCATACTTTATTCCTTCCTTCTTAAGGTGTTAATCACTCGCAAATATACGCATAACACACGATTTTATACACAATATTTGCTTTATTTATTATAATAACAAATGCCGTGCCAAAAAAGATGCATCCTTATATACCTTATTTATATATTGTAGATGTATAATCTTCAAGAGCCGGATAGAACAATTCATTTTATCATCTCTATTAATTAATAAAACATAGAATAAAAACATCCCCATGTTTTGCTCAACAACATCCCCATGTTTTATCCAACAACATCCCCATGTTTTGTACAACAACATCCGGATGTTTTCAATCACAGAATAAGATTTGAGAAATCTAAAGTATTGATATAATAAACATTAGATATATATTTAGTGAACTATTAAGAAGATAAATCTGTTTGTATGACAAAACAATAATCCTACATATCTCTAAGCTTGAGCAAGATATAAGGATCGCCAAAAAGTTTATGCTGGAAAACTTTTGTATATCACGAAAAAGTAGTACTTTAGCGTGGTTTTTCATAAGCCATAAATGTATAATTAATAATCTTTTTAAATGCTTGAACAAGACAGAATTATAAAGATTAACATCGAGGAGGAAATGAAGTCATCTTACATTGACTACTCCATGTCGGTCATTGTTTCGCGTGCCCTTCCGGATGTTAGAGATGGATTTAAGCCCGTTCACCGTAGAATACTTTACGGTATGATGGAATTGGGTAATACGTCAGATAAACCTTATAAGAAATCCGCCAGAATCGTGGGTGAAGTACTCGGTAAGTATCATCCACACGGAGATTCTTCCGTATATTTGGCCATGGTACGTATGGCACAAGAGTGGGCAATGCGTTATCCGTTAGTAGATGGTCAGGGAAACTTCGGTTCCGTTGACGGTGACAGCCCTGCTGCCATGCGTTATACAGAAGCACGACTGAACAAGTTGGGAGAAGCCATGATGGAAGACCTTTACAAGGAAACTGTCGACTTTGATCGAAATTTCGATAACACATTGGATGAACCGACTGTAATGCCGACACGTATCCCAAATCTTCTCATTAACGGTGCTTCCGGTATTGCTGTAGGTATGGCTACAAACATGCCTCCACACAACCTGTCTGAGATTATCGATGCCTGCGATGCTTACATTGATAATCCGGAAATCACGGTAGAAGAACTCATGAACTACGTTAAAGCACCCGACTTCCCGACAGGCGGATATATATATGGCATAAGCGGCGTTCGTGAAGCCTATCTGACAGGACGTGGTCGCGTTATAATGCGTGCTAAAGCCGAAATCGAAACAGGACAAACACATGATAAAATCGTTGTTACCGAAATTCCATACAATGTAAATAAAGCCGAGCTGATAAAATACATCGCTGATCTTGTAAACGATAAGAAGATAGAAGGCATCTCGAACGCAAATGACGAATCTGACCGTGACGGTATGCGTATCGTTATCGATATCAAACGAGATGCCAATGCCAGTGTAGTATTAAATAAACTCTATAAGATGACAGCATTGCAAACATCTTTTGGAGTTAACAACGTAGCATTGGTACACGGACGTCCTAAGACTTTGAATTTAAGAGATTTAATTAAATACTTCGTAGAGCATAGACGTGATGTTGTCATCCGTCGTACACAGTTCGATTTGCGTAAGGCAAAAGAACGTGCCCATATTCTTGAAGGCCTGATCATTGCTTCAGATAACATCGATGAAGTAATCCGTATCATTCGTGCTGCAAAAACTCCGAATGATGCCATTGCCGGGTTAATGAGCCGCTTCGAACTAACGGAAATACAGGCACGTGCTATCGTAGAAATGCGTTTACGCCAACTTACCGGACTGATGCAAGATCAGTTACATGCCGAATATGAAGAGATTATGAATCAAATTGCATATTTGGAAAGTATTCTTGCTGATGATGAAGTATGTCGCAAAGTTATTAAGGATGAACTGATTGAAGTAAAAGCTAAATACGGTGACGGACGTCGTTCAGAAATTGTCTACTCATCCGAAGAGTTCAATCCGGAAGATTTCTATGCCGATGATGAAATGATTATCACCATTTCTCATATGGGATATATAAAACGTACCCCGCTTACTGAATTCCGTGCTCAAAATCGTGGTGGAGTAGGTTCAAAAGGTACGGAAACCCGTGACGAAGACTTCATCGAGCATATTTATCCGGCAACAATGCACAATACAATGATGTTCTTTACTCAAAAAGGTAAATGTTACTGGCTAAAAGTATATGAAATCCCCGAAGGAACGAAGAACTCAAAAGGACGCGCCATCCAAAATCTGCTGAATATCGATTCTGACGATGCCGTAAATGCATACCTGCGTGTAAAGAGCTTGAGCGATCAAGAATATATTAACAGTCATTATGTACTGTTCTGTACAAAGAATGGCGTGATTAAAAAAACACTGCTCGAACAATACTCTCGTCCTCGTCAGAATGGTGTAAATGCCATCACGATCCGTGAAGACGACCGTGTAATCGAAGTCCGTATGACAAACGGTAATAATGAAATTATCATAGCCAACCGCAACGGACGTGCTATTCGCTTCCACGAAGCAGCAGTTCGCGTTATGGGACGTACAGCAACCGGTGTTCGTGGTATTACGCTTGATAATGACGGACAAGACGAAGTAGTAGGTATGATTTGTATCAAAGACCTTGAGACAGAGTCAGTGATGGTAGTTTCAGAACAAGGATATGGTAAACGTTCCGAAATAGAAGACTACCGCAAAACAAATCGTGGTGGTAAGGGTGTGAAAACGATGAATATTACCGAAAAAACAGGTAAATTGGTAACTATCAAGTCCGTAACAGATGAGAATGATTTGATGATTATAAATAAGTCCGGTATCACCATCCGTCTAAAAGTTGCCGACGTACGCATTATGGGGCGTGCAACCCAGGGAGTTCGTCTGATAAATCTGGAAAAGCGTAATGACCAAATCGGATCGGTATGTAAAGTTACCACAGAAAGTCTTGAGGATGAAGTTCCTACTGAGGAGGTAGAAGGACAAATAGCAGTTGATCCTGCGGATATCCCAGATACAGAGATACCCGACACTCCCGATAATACAGAAAATGATGAAAATAAAGAATAGACGTAATATTAATAATTAATCAAACAACAATCATGAAAAGAGTATTATTTTCAATGGTTCTACTAATGGCTGTGAGTTTTGTATTCGCGCAACAAAAGAGCGTAAAAGAAGCCAAAAGCATAGCTAACGAAGTAAAACCGGATTTTAAGAAAGCCGAAGAGCTGATTAATGGAGCATTGACTAATCCTGAAACTAAGGACGATGCAGCTACATGGGATGTAGCAGGCTTAATCCAAAAGAGAATCAATGAAAAGGAGATGGAAAATGCCTATTTAAGAAAACCTTATGATACATTAAAAGCATACAACAGTATCCTGAAAATGTATGAGTACTTTTTGAAATGTGACGAATTGGCTGAAATCCCCAATGAAAAAGGTAAGGTTAAAAACAAATACAGAAAAGCAAACGCCGCTTCTATGATGGTAGAACGTCCGAATCTGATCAATGGCGGTATCCAGTACTTTAACCTTAACAAAAGTGGAGAAGCTTTGAAATTCTTCGGAACTTACGTAGAATCAGCATCTTATCCTATGTTGGAAAAAGAAAATCTGGCAGTTACAGATACTTTATTACCACAGATTGCTTATTATGCTACATTGGCGGCTAATGGGGTAGAGGATAGAGACGCTATCTTGAAATATGCTCCAATTGCTATTAAGGACAAAGACAATGGTTCAGTTGCCATGCAGTTATGGGCAGACGCTTTGAAAGCCAAAGGTGATACAGCAAAATGGGTAGAATCTTTGAAAGAAGGTATCTTAAAATTCCCCGAAAACCAATATTTCTTCGCAAATCTTGTTGACTATTACAGTAGTTCAAATCAGCCTGAAAAAGCAATGCAATTTGCTGATGACATGTTGACTAAAGACCCTAACAACAAGCTATATCTGTATGTAAAAGCATACTTGTATCACAATATGAAAGAATATGATCAAGCTATTGACTTCTATAAAAAGACAATTGAAGTAGATCCTCAATATGCAGAAGCTTATTCTAATTTAGGTTTGGTGCTTTTAATGAAAGCTCAGGATTTTGCTGACCAGTCTACTACTGATGTAAACGATCCTAAGTACGCAGAGGCACAAGCTACTATCAAGAAATTCTATGAAGAAGCTAAACCTTATTATGAAAAAGCAAGAGACTTAAAACCCGATCAAAAAGATTTATGGGCACCGGGGCTTTATAGAGTTTACTACAACTTAAACATGGGAACGGAATTTGATGAAATTGAAAAAATAATGAATGACAAATAACAGTTTCAAAAAGATTTCTTCAAAATAAAAAGAAAGGCCGATGCAACTGATTTTGCATTGGCCTTTTTTGGTCATCTTCATTCAAAATTACTCATAACTTTCTATAACAGGAGTATTTGATAAAGTATCAATCTACATAAATTATAAAGGCAACTTATTTGAAAAGAATAAGTTGCCTTTATATATTAAACATAATTACGATTATTCCATAATTATAGATGAGCTATTTTTATTCTTCCGATCATCCGTTAATAACAAGTAATGGTGTATCAGAATGAAAAATCATCTTTCGAGCAATACTTGGATTAAACAAACGAGCAAATATATTCCGTTTGTAAGAAGTCAATGTAATGATATCGATTTTGTTCGTTTTGATATATTCATCAAAACTTTTAAGAAAATCGTCATTCTTCACCACATCATAATGGATTTCAAGTTCCGGATATTGTTTTTGAAAATATTCTTTAATACCGGCAAGTTTTATTTCATTCCAAGTATCTTTGACTTCTTTTGCATCAGCTAAGTAGATCAAAGAAACAACGAAATTAAAAGGTTTCCAAGCGCTTATAAAGGAATCAAAGGCAATTAAATCTCTTTGATCAAAATTGGTTATAAAAGCAACTTCTTTTACAGCACCGAACTCTTTAAACGGTGTATTTTCCGGAATAGCCAATACAGCTGTACGACTACGTTCTATTACTTCGGCAGTAACACTACCAATCAAATCAATATCTTTTTGACTCTTACCACGAGTACCCATTATAATGATACGTGGACGTTGTTCTTTAGAATATCTCAGAATTTCCTCCTCAGGTATTCCTTCGCGTAATACACAAGTATATTTTACATCAGGAAATTCACCAGACGCTATTTTCTCCTTTATTTTATCTGCCAAAGCATTCAAATCCGAATGTACTTTCTGCAAAATAGTTTTTACCGTTTCTTCATCACTGATCTGATAGTTAAACACATCGCCATAAGGCAATGACGACGCATATATAGGCGTAAAATAGACATGTAATAACAATACTTCAGCTCCATATGCTTTAGCGAAATTAAAACCGAATTCACAAGCCTTTATCGAATAATTAGAAAAATCCACAGGAATCAGAATCTTTCTACTATCGTTATCATCTTCCACTTTAGGAGTCTTCTCTCCTACTATACTTTCAGCAAGCCATACAGAACTCTCGGTTATCTTAAGCGCCCGTGGTAAATCACTTTCCTTAATGCGTAATCTTACCCCGGATGAAACGACAGGCTGAATTTGATTCACATTATGGATATAAGTCTCTATGCCCTCGTTTTCAAGAACATTCTTCAATATCTGAGCTTTTGTGTAAGTCAGAATGGCCAAAGTTACTAATTTGTCTTCCATAAAATTTCATTGTATATGTGAATTTAACAAATAAGAAATCCCAATTGTTTTTAATTCAATTGGGATTCTACAAGTATATATCATTTCATCATGCCTGTACAGATTCGGTAGCCTCTTCCTTTTGCATACTCATATTCAATTCATCAAGAATGCGAAGAGCCCGGTCAAGTACGGTAGTATCATCAATCATCACTAAGCCACCGTCCGGACCGGGCTCTAAATGTATTCCGACACTCTTACCCTCTTTAAAATTATGTCCTCCGAAAAAGTTTCGCACTGTATCGACGTGCAAACCAAGTTCATCAGCTATTCTATGCATGCTACCGCTGGGCAATGAATCTTTAATCTTACGAAGTTCATTGAATGTTATTGTCCTCATGTCACATAAATTTAATGGTTAATAATAGTGTGAATCAGTATCACGCTATAAACTTAAGGAAAAAAAAAGATAAAACAAACTATTTACTTGTTTTTTTTCTTAATTTAGAAAAATGGGGGCATTTAGCGACTGATAAATAAAAAAATCCCCGCACAAGATATCTATGCGAGGATTTTTATCAATATAACAAAATCAATATTTTCAAATAATTTCAATAGCAGAAGCTGGTACCCAACCTACTTTTCCATCTTCCAGACGTATCTCCTTCCAATCTTTCATTGAACCGTCTTTTACACCCACTTTATGACCTTCGTGAAGTATAAACAAACTTGTTCCACTTTCGCTTGGAGTACTACGTACTGTTACACTGGGATTTATCACAATGGCACTATTACGATTCGTCAACTCATCTTTCTGCTGATTTGCAAACACATTTGCCAGTATTGTTACAGCCAGAAAAACAATGCCACTTATAAAACCTGCTTTCTTTAGCACAATTTGCTTAGAGAAGATAAAAAGATAAAGAGATACAATCAATAATATGAAACAAACAACTCCACAAACAGCCCAAGAATCAACGCTCATACTATTAATCAATGATTTAGTCCAAGATACAAAAAATATTTCCGGAACCGGCTCCACTTTATCAACCGTCTTTGAACGGGCAATCTCTAAATTCGCGCGAATATCACCATTACCCGGCTGAAGCAACAGCGCACGTTCGTAATTCAATATAGCTTTAGCAATATCACCAGCCTTATAATAACTATTTCCAAGATTATAATATATATCAGCTGCCTCCCCCCGATTCAACAATGCTTCATAAATCTGAATAGCAGAAGCATAATCGTTCTTCATATATGCACTGTCTCCTTCGGCCTTTGTGGCATCTTCTAAACTGGAAGAAATCTGCTGTAAACTGTTACCGATAGAATCTCCTACTATGGCCTGCAAACTATCTTTCACAGCCTGCCCTTGTCCGAAAGAGACAATCGATATCCATACCCCAAATGCAAAAAACAATATTTTTTTCATGATGTTAATCTCTTCTAATTTAATGTTTTATTGAATTTTCCATTTTACTCATCACCGCCAAAGAGGAGGTGTAAACTTTGTCCATAGCCTGATTTTCATCTCCAGGAGCAAAACGTGCGAACTCGCATTCATTCAAAGCATCCAGGAATTCCTTAATCAATTCGTCGCTCACCCCATAGTTTCTTAGCTTCTCTTCCACATTATCTTTAGACAAACGTGATACCGGAATATTCAGTTTATCGCTGATATATCCCCACAAAGCTTTCAATACCTCGTCATAGAACGCATCCTTTTTATTCTCCGCAAGCAATTTACCTGCCAACTTCATGCGTTTTGTAGCAACTTTATTAGCTTTCTTCGTGCGCATCTTAGCCACATTGGCATTTTCTGCAGCCTGTTTACGATAAACAATAAACAATACGATGAAAATTATAGCAGGAATTATATAAAACAGCCAATATACAAATGAACCATAAAAGAAACTGCCCTTAGGTTGCAATGTTACATCTTTCAACTTTATATAACGAATATCCTCACCTAAAACTTTCAGATCTTCTTTATTTGTAAAGTTTGCAATCACTTGGTCTGCATTACCTGCTCCTTTTTCCACTTTTATTTCATAATCCTCCGTTCTCAATGTTTTATAAGATTTTGATTTAATATCAAAATAAGAGAACGTCACGGCAGGAATTTTATAATCACCAGCATGACGGGGAATTGCCAAATATTCAATTACACGGTTACCTGATAATCCATTAGGTGTTAAACGAACCTGACTATCTACTTTAGGAGCATATACCTCAAAATCTTCCGGGAACTTAACTTCCGGATTAGAAAGTAATTTAAGATTTCCTATCCCCGAAATAACCAGTTTCAAGGTTATTGCGTCATTAGTTTTTACTTCCTTACTTTTGATAGAAGAAGTTATATTAAACTCTCCTACACCACCGGAAAAGTCGGCAGGTTTCCCTGAAGGAAGTGCATTTACATTAATTGTTATAGCAGGTGTAGTAAGTGTCTTCTTTACCTCTACTACATTACTTCCTCCATTAAAAAATGCATCGAAAGGATCTGCACTCCTAACAGCTTTTGCTATTGAAGCGTCAAAACGTGCTGGCTCAATAACCAATTTTCCAGACTGTTGAGGAAATAACACAAACTGACGATATACAGTAGTATAATAGTTTCTTCCCTTATAATGTTCCTGAGACCATTTAGCATTGGCAGGACGTTCTATCTCTTGAGAATGAAATCCTTTAAAATCCGGCAACTTAACATTATCAAATCCCAATTGTGATTCACGCGTATAGATCTTATAAGTCAGTAACAAAGCCTCTTGCTCATAAACTGTAGTTTTACTGGCCGTTGCCGTAACAAAAAGATCCTGATTGGATACACTTGTTGAAGAAGATGCCGATCTACCCGAAGCAGCATTTCCTTGAGTTGCCCCTGCAGCACCCGTGTTTTGATCAGGCGGAAGCACTTTTATTTTTACCGAATTGGAGACCATCTGATCTCCATCTGCTGTAATCGTAGCACCGGGAATCGAATAATCTCCTTCTGTTGTTGCCATCAAAATGTAAGTAAAAGTTATCCCACTTTCTGAAGACATTGCACCATTGATGATCTGGGTATTACTGAATGTACTCCGGGTAGGGCCCATCAGTACATCAAACCCTTTGATAGAGGGTGCACGAAAATCTCTCACTTTCTGTGTTGTCACTGTATAGGTCAGCCTAAACTGGTCTCCTACCACCACTACATCAGGTGCAGATGCGGCAAACGACACTTTGCTATCGGCAAACACATTAGTGTTCACTGTTACCAATGTTATCAATAAGAAAATCAGTTTTCTCATTTCCTTTGAAGTTTTTATTATCTTATTCTATTATTACCAATCTTTCTCGAGACGCCCTCCCTGAATTACCTGTTGTTGCTTCTTAACCTTATCCTGGGTCTCTTTCTCATCCTGCATCACCGAATTAAGTAACTGCTCAGCATTCTCCTTCGACATCTCATTCTCTTTCTTTTCCGGCTTCGGAGGTTGCTGTTGTTGCTGATCATCTTGCTTTTGATCATTATTCTGTTTATTCTGGTCTTGCTTTTGATCTTGCTTATTTTCCTGATTATCTTTGTTCTGATCCTGATTTTGATCTTGGTTTTGCTGATTTTGTTGTTGATCTTTCAACAATTTCTGTGCCAAAGCAAGATTGTAACGCGTCTCATCATCTTTCGGATTATTCCGCAATGACATTTTATAGGCTTCTACCGCCTGTCCGTAATCTTTTCCAGCTTGAAACAAAACTCCCATATTATGATAAATATGCGCCAGCTTCATCTTATCCTTTTCAATTTTACCAGCAGCTACGTATTGTTCCATAGCTTCTTTAAACTTCTGTTGTTGAGACAACGTATTTCCTAAATTATACATAGAGACAGTAGATTTAGGATTTGCCTCCAATGCCTTCCGGTAATTCACCTCAGCATCTACAAAAACACTATCATTAAAGAAACGGTTTCCCTTACGGATATAATCTCTCTCTGCCTTTTGTGCAGATGCACCAGCCGCCAATAACGCAAACACGGCAAACAGAATATATTTACTTCTTGACATAAGCATAATTACTTCTTATTAGAGAACAAATGAATGTTCTTAAACAACGGATTCTTACGTTCCAATATCAACATTTCGGCTAACAATAAAAGCAATATAATCCATGCAACAGCCTGAAACTGCTCATTGAATTGAGTATACACTTTTGATTCGACATCAGATTTCGCCATTTTATTGATCTCTTGGTTTATAGCTTTCTGCGCAGAATTCGAATTGTCAACACGTACATAAATACCTTTACCGTCTTTAGCTATCTCCTGACACATAGCCTCATTGAGACGAGTAACAACTACATTTCCATCTCGATCACGGCGATAATCATTTGTACCTTCAACAGGAATCGGAGCACCGTCTGGAAGTCCTACTCCCAAAACACTAACTTGAATCCCCTTTTCTGCTGCCGCCTTCGCTGCTTCTACTGCCCCTCCTTCATGGTTTTCACCATCAGTAATGACAACAATAGCACGCCCTACTCCCTCTTGAGGAGTAAAACTACGGGCAGCCAAATTTATAGCAGCGCCAATGGCCGTTCCTTGCTTAGATATCAAAGAAGGATTAATTGACTCTAAAAACATCTTGGCAGAAATATAATCGCTTGTAATAGGAAGCTGTGTAAAAGCATCACCAGCAAAAACTATCATTCCCACCTTATCATTCTCCATTTCATCTACCAATCTGGATATTAATCGCTTAGCCTTCTCTAAACGACTCGGTTGAACATCTTGTGCCAACATAGAGTTTGATATATCGAGTGCAATGATTACTTCAACCCCTTTACGTTTCACCGTTTCCAGCTTGGAACCAAACTGAGGACGTGCCAATAACACTGCAAACAGCCCAACTGCAACAAAAACTAACCAAAATTTTACATCCGGACGATATTTAGAGACGTCAGGCATAAGTTGTGCCATTAACATCGGATCACCAAACCGGCGAATCGCTTTCCGCTTCCTATAATTAGAATACAAGTAAAAAGCAGCTAACAACGGTAATAGCAGCAACAGATATAAATATGTAGGCTCTTCAAATCGAAACATCTCTTTTTATTTACTATTTTACGATTTACAATTTATGCTTGAAATCACATTATATTATGTTATGGAATCTTCTTAAGTATTGAGTTGCGCAGCAATACCTCGAGTAATATACACAGAAAAGCTGCTAATGCAAACCAACGATATTCTTCCTGACGCTTACTGTATTCTTTGACACTCAATTTGGTTTTCTCCAGTTTATCAATTTCTTCATAAACCTCTTTCAATTTAGAGTTGCTGGTAGCACGGAAATAATTTCCATCTGTAGTTCCCGCAATTTGAGTCAATGTCTTTTCATCTATTTCCACCGGCATATTTACATATTGCACTGTATTTCCTATCGGATATGGATAAGGGGCCATACCATTCGTACCAACACCGATCGTATAGACACGAATACCAAAACTCTTAGCGATCTCAGCAGCAGTCAAAGGAGAAATATCCCCTTTATTATTCGTACCATCAGTCAACAAAATGATGACCTTTGATTTAGCTTTACTATCTTTCAAACGTGTCACAGCATTAGCAATACCCATACCAATCGCCGTCCCATCGGTTACAATTCCACACTTAATACTTTGAAACAAATTCAGCAATACAGCATGATCTACTGTTAAAGGACATTGTGTGAAACTTTCACCGGCAAATAATGTCAAACCAATATTATCATTCGGACGACCATTTATAAACTCGGCAGCTACATCTTTAGCAGCTTCCAACCGATTCGGTTTTAGGTCCTCTGCCAGCATACTGGTAGATACGTCAATAGCAAGCATAATATCGATCCCCTCAATCTCGCTGTTCTGCCAGTTATCTGTTGTTTGAGGTCTGGCAAGTACCAGAATGATCAATATTAACGCTATGATACGAAGTCCGAACGGTGCATGAAGCAAATAGTTTTTATAACTTTTGGGTGTATGCGCATATACTCGGGCATCCGAAATCTGAAGCGTCGCCTGACTCTTTTTCCACTTTAGAATATACCATACGATATAAGGTATAAGCAACAGTAGCAAAAATAAATATTCAATATTGGCAAAAACCATTCTATTTACGATTTTACGATTTACTATTTACAATTGAAATTACTCCACTTATGCAAAAAGATCATAGAGCTGTGTTCCAATATATACAAAAGTAGCTACAAGAGCAACTGATAGTAATACAATTCCACATATAAGCAATATCTTAGCACGCAAAGAACGCTTCTCTATAATAGTGATTTCCGTTGGTTGCGGCTTTTGATTTTCTTCTTCCGGCTGTTTTGTTTCATTAATAAAGTCGATAGCATTAATTAAATTCGCATCATTTTCATTCATCTGCGGATCATGCTTGGCAAACTTTACCAAATCGGCCGTTTGAAACAATTCTTTCAAATCAGAGATTGCCTCCTTATCATTCATTTCCAACAGCTTATCTATAATTTCAGAAGAAGTCATTTCTAATGCATTAAAACCAAAACGATCTTTTATATATGTACGAATAGCATCTGTCAATTCTGTATAATATTCCTTCGACCTTCCTTTCTGCCATACCTTCTCCGCCTTAATACGCTCTATCTCTTGCATGGCAGCCTGATGTGGCGGTAGTTTAGGTTCTACCTTTATCTTACGAATAATCGGCTTATTGTCGCGAATACGTATGATAAAATAAATAAGCAATGCCAACAAAGGTAAAGCAAGAAACGAACATCCGATCAATCCATACCAATCTTCCCAAGCAAAAGGAGCTTTCATTACAGCTTTTTGCCCAAAAAACATTTCCGGATGCAAAGTATCGACAGGCATCGAGTAAACTTTTAATGCTAATGCCCTTGATTTATACTCTTTATTGTCAACTGTCACAACCATAGGGGGCAGATAATAAAGGGCCGAATCAAATGAAGTAACAGTATATTCCTGTGTTATCAGCAACCTCTGTCTGTCATTTAAATACTGTGTATCCGGTTTAGCCGTCTCAATCACTTCTACTCCACTTATCAACGTATCGGAATAGACAGGAAAAACAGCCCGTTGCTTAGCATCCATTGCCACTTGCAATTGTATCTTAGCTTGCTCTCCAATAAGAATTTGCAAAGAATCAATCTTGGCTTCCACCGTAACAGATTGCGCAGCAACTCTGCCCGATATTAAAAACAACAATATTATTAGAAAACTATTTCTATTCATCTTCTTCCGTTAATTTCGTTTGGCAAACAAATTGAGTAGTGCTTTTACATAATCCTGATCAGTACGCACAGAAACAGAATCCACATTACTTTTCGTAAATGTCTCACTCAATTCACTCTGTTTATTTATCCACCAATTATGATGTGCCTGACGCACAGCCTTAGATGACGTATCAATCCACTGTTCATGTCCGGTTTCAGCATCTTTTATCTTCATCAATCCTATTGGAGGAAGCTCTGAGACACGTCGGTCATAGACTTGAACAGCTACTACATCATGCTTCCGATTAGCAATCGTCATTGCATTTTTGAAACTCTCCTGATCTATAAAATCAGACAAGATAAAAGCTGTACATCGCCTTTTCATTACATTCGTCAGATATTCCAATGCCAAACGGATATTCGTACGACGACTTTCAGGTTTGAAATCAATCAATTCGCGAATAATATAAAGAATATGTTTACGACCTTTTTTCGGAGGTATAAATTTCTCTATTCGATCAGAGAAAAAAATAACACCTATCTTATCATTGTTCTGAATGGCCGAGAATGCCAATGTTGCAGCAATCTCGGTCACCATATCCTTTTTCATCTGCTTAACAGTACCAAACTCCAAACTACCGGAAACATCTACCATCAACATCACTGTCAGTTCACGTTCTTCCTCAAATACCTTAACATAAGGTTTGTTGAAACGCGCCGTTACGTTCCAGTCGATGTCGCGAATATCATCACCAAACTGATATTCACGCACTTCGGAAAATGCCATACCCCTACCCTTGAAAGCCGAATGATATTGGCCTGCAAAAATATTGTTAGACAATCCGCGTGTCTTTATTTCAATTTGACGAACTTTTTTTAATATTTCACTTGTTTCCATCTATTTAAAATTGAGATTTGAAAATCGGGAGTTATTCATCACTCAATTAAAATCAAGGTACTTCAACCTTATTCAGTATCTTACTGATTATTTCATCAGAAGTCATATTGCTTGCTTCCGCTTCATACGTCAAACCGATACGGTGACGAAGCACATCATGAGCTACCGCACGCACATCTTCGGGGATCACATATCCACGACGTTTGATAAATGCATATGTACGGGCAGCCAAAGCCAAGTTGATAGAAGCACGGGGTGAACCACCAAAACCAATCATGTCTTTCAATTCTTTCAGATCATACTTCTCCGGATAACGGGTTGCAAACACAATATCAACAATATAACGTTCTATTTTCTCATCCAAATAAACCTGACGGACCACTTTACGCGCCTCAAGAATCTCGTCAGCCTTAAGGATAGGCTTCACATTGAATTTCTCGCCATTAATATTCTGGCGGATAATCAATTTTTCTTCTTCCAATTTCGGATAATCAATCACAACCTTCAACATAAAACGGTCGACTTGTGCTTCCGGAAGCGGATAAGTACCTTCTTGTTCGATCGGGTTCTGAGTAGCTAATACCAAGAAAGGTTCCGGCAGAGGAAAAGTCTGTTTACCGATTGTCACCTGACGTTCCTGCATTGCTTCAAGCAGGGCACTCTGTACTTTTGCCGGTGCACGATTAATTTCGTCCGCCAATACAAAATTTGCAAAAATAGGTCCTTTCTTTACTTGAAATGATTCATCTTTCTGACTGTAAACCATTGTACCGATAACGTCGGCAGGCAACAAATCCGGCGTAAACTGTACACGACTGTATTGTGCATCAATCAGAGACGCCAATGTTTTAATTGCTAATGTCTTTGCCAAACCCGGCACACCTTCCAACAACACATGTCCGTCAGACAACAGTCCGATCAGAAGCGATTCCACCAAATGTTTCTGACCAACTATAATCTGGTCCATGCCTGTTGTAAGATTGGTAACGAAAGCACTTTGTCTTTCAATCCGTTCGTTCAATTCGCGGATATCAATTGATTCAGCCATAAATACTTAATATTTTATTGTTTAATTACCACAAAATCATAATAAAGTCCTTAGTTTCTGTAAGGCTTTTTAATTCGATTCCAAAAGTACGCTATATAATTAACCATTGCAACTAATTTTTATTAAAAAACAATGCGAAACCTTTAGATTAAGGTACTTTTATACGGTTTATTGGTTTCATAACATTTCATATACATATATAAAAACACCCGGATAATCAGCGTAATACCGCATCCGGGTGCAAATGATTCGATCTATTTATTTTTTAACCAATTCTGGAATCTTAATCGTTGTGCCATATGGGACATGATTCGGATTTTTTATAATATCCGGATTATATTTTACTATATATGGCCACAGAGCTTTAGTTCCATAAAAGCGTAGAGCAACCCTGGTAAGTGTTTCCCCTTCTTTTATTGTATATGTGGCTTTTGTTCCCGTAATTATATAATTTACAGAATCGGGATTGAAAGGTGCCGGTTTAGTAACCGATTTATCTTCTTTTTTCACCACTTCCACTTCTTTTTTAGGTTCCGGAACAACTACCGGTTCTTCTTTTACCGTAGGAGGAGAAACAACTTCGCCAACAGTGTCTTTCTCAATTATCGTATCTTGAGGAATCGCCACTACAGGAACAGGTTTAACGGCATTAACAGGCTTTTCCAGTTTTTCTATTCTATCGGCAGATTCAAACAAATCAGGATAATAAATAAAAAGCAAAGCACCTCCGCACAGCAATAAAACAATAACAATTATCGCTATCAAATAAGGGACAGGTGACTTTTCTCCTTTTTTATGTTTGGATTTACTATGTTTTTTTATCTGTCTTTCATGAGCCGAAACGGGTGTCGAAGTAGCCAATTCACGTGCAATAATCTCTTCTGCAGATAATTTAGATTCTGTCGGCTGAGGAGATTCCATCGGCTGAGAAGAGTCTACTGTATCCGCTTTCTCTCTCAACGGTTCCGAAGGCCGATTCATAAGCACTACAACCCCTTCTTCAATATCATTAGAAAAGATTTCCTTCCTCATCGATTCTACAGGCAATGCACTTTCCACAGTCGGCATCTCCTGTGCAGGGGGGGCTTCCGTCAACATTTCTCCTACAGGAACTTCGTCAGCTTTCGTTTCTTCCGAAGATATTTCCTCCCTTCCATTCACCTCTTCGGTCAATGAAGTTTCCTCTTCCGCTAACGCAACTGTCTCTGACGATAAATCAACATACCTTACCGATTCCACAGACGGATTACCTTCACCCTCTGCCATAACCATCTCTTCTTCTCCCTCTTCCTCTTTCAGCAATACAGTTTCTTCTATTACATCTTCATCATCAGACTCAGCGATCGGAGTATCTTCCAAAATTGTATTTTCATTCAAAACCACTGTTTCAAAATGAGCAAAAGGCTTATTAATAATATCACGTAATGAAGTATCCGGAACAAATGACACTTTGGTATATCCCTCTATTTGAAACCGTTCACCTGTATTAACCTTAACACTTTCCCTGCTTTCTACCTCTACCAATTTAAAAGTCCCCAGACCCTTGATCTTCACAGACCGCTCTCTCTCCAAAGCTTCTTCTATCAAAAGAAAAAACTCTTTGACGAATTTTTCGGCATCTTTCTTATTCATGCCATGCTTTTCTGATAACAGGTCGACAAAATTCTGCAGATATAGTCTTTCGTTCATAAGAGAGAGTCTTTTTTATTTAAACTTTTCTTTTAGCTGACCACTCGGCCTATATGCTAACACTAATTTGGGAGGAACGAGCATACGTTGCTTGGTTGTCGGATTAACCGTTATACGCTCTGCTTTCTTTTTTACTTCAAAAGTTCCAAAGCCCTGTATCGTTACTACATTCCCTTCTTGCAATTCCTGAGTCATATCCGACAACAAAGAGGACATCAATTCAGACGTATCCTTTATTGTATACCCTAACCTGCGCGACAATTCCGAAGTAAAATCTTTATTATTCAAATCTTGAAGTTTTAAAAGTTCGACGCTATATTAGTCATTTTTGAGCAAAAATACAAATTCTTCGGGATTTTTCTTTCAAACGACCTTACCAAAAAGATCGAAATCATCGGAATCAACCACCTCAATCTGATAAAAGTTACCAATAATAAGCGGCGTTCCATCCAAACGGTCAATCAACACTTCCGGATCAACTTCCGGCGAATCAAACTCCGTACGACCTATATAATAATCTCCCTCGACACGATCGATAATAACCCTCATCTGCTTACCGACTTTTGCAGCGCTTAGCTCAGCCGAAATCCCCTGCTGAATATCCATCAGTTCATCCAGACGAGCCTGCTTAATCTCGGCAGGAACAGAATCTTCATAATGCTTTGCGGCATAAGTCCCCTCTTCTTCCGAATAGGCAAAAGCCCCCATTCTATCGAAACGAACCTTACGAACAAATTCCTTCAGTTCTTCAAAATCAACTTCTGTTTCTCCCGGATGTCCGACCATTAAAGTCGTGCGCAGATGAATACCGGGAACTTCCCTGCGGAATTGCTCTATCAATCGATAAGTGTCCTCTTTCGTCACATGCCGACGCATCCGTTCCAGCATGTTATCACTGATATGCTGCAAAGCAATATCCATATATTTACACACATTATCACGTTCACGCATCACGCGGAATAAATCAGTGGGAAAATGTGCCGGATAAGCATAATGCAAACGAATCCACTCTACTCCCGGAATATCCGAAATACACTCTATCAATTCCGGAAGCATCTGCTTTTTATATAAATCGACCCCATAATAGGTCAATTCTTGAGCTATTACCTGAAACTCTTTTACCCCTCTGGAAACCAAATACTTCACTTCTTCCAGAATTTCTTCCATCGGACGTGAAACATGACGTCCGGTTATGATAGGAATGGCACAATATGAACATTTCCGGTCACAACCCTCCGATATCTTCAAATAAGCATAATGCTCAGGAGTGGTCAGCGTACGTTCGATATACAATTCATCATGATAGGCCTTACCGAGATCTTGTAAAAGCTCTTTCCAATTAAATTTCCCATAAAACTTATCAACTTGCGGAATCTCGATCGCCAACTCTTGCAAATAACGTTCTGAAAGACAGCCCATCACAAAAAGTTTTTCCAAGTTTCCTTCCTCTTTCTCCTGGGCAAATTCCAAAATCATATTAATAGATTCTTCCTTTGCATCACCAATGAAACCACAAGTATTGATTACTGCTATTTCTCCTTCCGGCTTCTCAGCGTCATGAGTCACATTATATCCGGCTTCTTCCAATTGACGCATCAACTGCTCCGAATCTACCAAATTTTTAGAACACCCTAAAGTGATTATATCTATTGTTTTTCTTTTCATGCATTCTCTCCAAACAAGGAATCAACAAATTCTTTTTTACGAAATACTTGCAGATCTTCCATACCTTCACCTAATCCGATGTATTTCACCGGAATCTTAAACTGATCGGAAATGCCGATTACAACTCCTCCTTTGGCCGTTCCGTCCAACTTGGTTATTGCCATAGCCGTTACTTCAGTAGCCAATGTAAACTGTTTTGCCTGTTCAAAAGCATTTTGCCCTGTAGAACCATCCAACACAAGCAATACCTCATTCGGCGCATCCGGAACGACTTTCTTCATTACATTCTTAATCTTAGTCAGCTCGTTCATCAATCCCACTTTATTATGCAAACGTCCTGCCGTATCAATAATTACAACATCAGCATTATTGGAAACAGCCGAACTTAATGTATCAAAAGCCACAGAAGCCGGATCCGAGCCCATCTTTTGTTTAATTACGGGCACACCTACCCTTTCACCCCAAATAACCAACTGTTCTACCGCAGCAGCACGGAACGTATCAGCAGCCCCCAAATAGACCGACTTGCCGGCTTTTTTGAATTGATAAGCCAATTTACCTATGGTAGTCGTCTTCCCAACACCATTAACTCCCACTACCATAATCACATATGGTTTCTTTTCAATAGGGACATCAAAATCAGCAACATCTTCTGAATTATTCTCTGTCAACAATGCAGCAATTTCATCACGAAGAATTGTATTGAGTTCCTGAGTATTTACATATTTATCACTTGCAGCACGCTTTTCGATACGTTTAATAATGTTCAGTGTAGTCTCTACACCTACATCGGAAGTGATGAGCACCTCTTCAAGATTATCCAACACTTCGTCGTCCACTTTAGATTTCCCTGCTACTGCACGAGCTATCTTACTGAACACACTTTCCTTGGTTTTAGATAATCCTTTATCTAAAGTTTCCTTCTTTTCCTTCGAGAAAAAACTAAAAAATCCCATGATACTTACTATTTGTATAATACATTATGCTACAAAGATATAATAAAGTAATGAAAAACTAAAAAATCTACCCAATAACGCATAAAAAAATCCTCTCAATGAATTCATGAGAGGATTTTTTATGCAGTAAACTGCAACTTTATCTTATTTCTTGAAAAAGTCTTGTACTTTTTCGTTAGGAACCATCTGTTCATCAAAAATGTAAGCACCAGTTTTCGGAGACTTAACCATTTTGATAACCTTAGTATAAGAACGACCTTCTTTAGATCCTTCGTGCAAACTTGCTACTGTCTTCTTTGCCATGGGTTATTCTCTATATTATTTAATTTCTTTATGAACTGTTACTCTCTTCAAAATCGGGTTGTATTTCTTCAACTCAAGTCTTTCTGTGGTATTTTTTCTATTTTTCGTTGTGATATAACGAGATGTTCCCGGCATACCGCTATCCTTGTGTTCTGTACATTCCAGAATCACTTGTACTCTATTACCTTTTGCTTTCTTTGCCATAATCAGTTTTCTCCTCTACGTTTAGCCAATCACTTTAATGGTTTTCCAATCACAATACCCTTTAGCTACTGCATCATTCAGTGCAGCGTCCAATCCTTTTTTGTTAATAATGCGCAAACCAGCAGCACAAAGGCTCAAGCTGATCCAGCAGTCCTGTTCTACATAATAGAACTTCTTGTTAAACAAGTTCAAATCAAAGGTTCTCTTAGTTCTTCTCTTTGAGTGTGAAACATTGTTGCCAATCATGGCTTTCTTTCCGGTAATTTGACAAATCTTCGACATTTCTATCTTATTTTTATAGTTTTTATCTATACTTATTTCAAACAGAGCGCAAAGTAAGCACTTTTATAGATATAAAACAAGTAAATCCGAAAATAATTCGTTATACAATACATATTTTCTTCATTTCAGAAGCTCTAAAAGTAACAAAAGGGCATTATTTCCTGCTCTTTCCACATTCATTTCTCTTCCCCGATCGGTCTCTTGCTTCATTGTTCGAATTTTATTTTTATAAGCAGCAGCAATCCAAACAGTGCCTACCGGTTTTTCCCTTGTTCCACCCCCGGGACCTGCTATTCCCGAAGTTGAAACCGCACAGTCTGTTTTTAGCGTTTCCATCGCCCCTTTTACCATTTCGACTACTGTTTCTTCGCTTACAGCACCTCTTTTCTCAAGAGTTTTAGTCGACACATGTAGCAATGCCTCTTTAATTTCATTGGAATAGGCCACAACAGCACCTTTAAAATATTCGGAGCTTCCCGGGATAGAAGTTAATCGTGCAGCAATACTTCCTCCGGTACAGCTTTCTGCGGTGGATACGGTCAGATTCTTCTTTTTCAGCAAGTTTCCTACAAGGATTTCTAAAGGCGTATCGTCTTCATCAAAGATATCATCCCCTAAAAGCTCCTCCAATTTACCTGCTTCCATATCCATCAACATCCGTACTTCCTCTTTCTGTTTTCCACGTCCTGTCAATCGTAACCGGATGATGCCGGGTTTCGGTAAATAGGCCAACTTTATACATTCCGGTAAAGCCACTTCCCACGATTCCAGCTTTTCTGCCAAAACCGATTCCGGATAATTCTTTACGGTAAATGTCTTATGTATAATTATATCCGTGTCAAACTTCTCGCGCAAACGGGGAATAATTTCTTCACTCATTACAGTAGTCATTTCCTGTGGCACTCCCGGCATAGAAACCAATACTTTATCATCTCTTTCAAACCAGCTGACAGAAGCACTGCCTACCCTATTATTTATCACAATGCAATCTTTTGGAACCATTGCCTGGCTCCTATTCAATGCATTCATCGGGATTCTTCCTGCCAATACCCGCTTCACATTTTCAAATACTTCTTCGCTAAAAACCAGTTCCGTTCCAAAATAAGTGCACAACGTCTGTTTGGTTATATCGTCTTTAGTAGGTCCCAAACCACCGGTCACAAGTACGATATCAACCCTTTTCATCGCATCGTCTACGGCTTCGGTTATTTCTTCCGCACGATCACGGACCGAAACAACCCGAATTACCTCAATACCGGCTTTATTCAACTCACGCCCCATCCATGCGGAATTTGTATCCGTAACTTGCCCTATAAGAAGCTCATCACCGATTGTGATAATTTCTGCAAACATACTTCACTATATATTATAAGGTAACGCGCGAATATGCCGGTAGTTCCATTGAACAGAAATCCTTATCCAGATACTTCATATATCCGGTAATTGCAATCATAGCCGCATTATCGGTAGTATAACTGAATTTCGGAATGAATATCTTCCAACCGTACTTTTCAGCATGTTCACGAAAAGCATTCCTCAATCCATTGTTAGCAGACACGCCACCGGCTACAGCCACTTCGTTTATTTTATATTGTTTTGCAGCCTTGCGAAGTTTATCCATTAGAATATCCACAATGGTTGCCTCCAGCGAAGCGGCAAGATCAACTTTATGATGTTCAATAAAGTCCGGATCGTCCTTCATCCAATCACGGAGCGAATAGAGAAACGAAGTTTTCAATCCACTAAAGCTATAGTCCAATCCCGGAATATGAGGTTTGCTAAAAGTAAATGCTTTGGGATTTCCCTGACGAGCCAACTTATCGATAATCGGACCTCCCGGATAACCAAGCCCCATTACTTTCGAACATTTATCAATGGCTTCACCGGCTGCATCATCGATTGTCTGCCCCAAAATCTCCATATCATTGTAGGCTTTCACTAACACAATCTGAGAATTTCCACCCGAAACCAGCAGACAAAGAAAAGGGAAACCTGGTTGTTTATTTTCTTCACCCTCCACTTTAATAAAATGAGCTAATACATGACCTGTCAGATGATTAACATCAATCATCGGTATATCTAACGAACGTGCAAACCCTTTTGCGAAAGAAACTCCCACAAGCAGTGATCCCATTAATCCCGGACCACGAGTAAAGGCCACAGCACTCAATTCCTCCTTTGTCACCCCTGCCCGCTTCAATGCCTCATGTACAACCGGAACAATATTTTGCTGATGCGCACGTGAAGCAAGTTCGGGTACCACACCGCCATACGCTTCATGAACGGCCTGGCTGGAGACTACATTCGACAGCAAATATCCATCCTTGATAACGGCTGCCGACGTATCATCACAAGAAGACTCGATTCCCAATATTATCGTACTCATAGTTTTTTGATATTTAAACGGTGCAAAAGTAATGATAAAAGTAGGATTCATAACGAACTATTTTATATTTTTGTTCGCTAAATAAAAGTAACCGCTTATCAGAACGCTGAAAAAGACTGTACGTTGGGTGCTCGGTATCGTACTGGGAGTATATATCGGAGTAATTCTTTTGTTGAACATACCATTTGTTCAGCAAAAGTCTGCTGTATTTGTAGCAAAAGAGCTCTCTCATGTTATGGGTACCGAGTTGACCATTGGAAGAATAGATATGGGACTACTGAACCGTATCATCATAGATGACGTATTGCTCGATGACCAATCGGGAAAAGAAATGTTGAAAGTTGCCCGTCTTTCTGCCAAATTTGAAATACTTCCCCTTTTCAAGGGAAAAATCACAATCAGCAGTGTACAACTATTCGGCTTCAATATCAACCTGAACAAAAAAACACCAGACTCACCTCCTAACTTTAAATTCGTTCTTGATGCATTTGCATCGCAGGATACAATTAAAAAAGAGAAAAATATCGACCTGCGCATTAATTCCATATTGATTCGACGCGGCAAATTGGCATATGATGTATTTTCCGAAAAAGAAACTCCGGGAAAATTCAACTCCAAACATGTACGATTACAAAATATCATAGCTAATATTTCGCTGAAAGCGTTACAAAACGATTCGATCAATGCCTCCATTAAACGATTAAGCGTGGATGAGCAATCCGGATTTGAGCTCAAGAAGTTAAGTTTAAAGCTGGTAGCCAACGCCCAAAAAATGTCTATAGACAATTTTTCTATCGACCTGCCCGGTACTTCTTTAAAAATGGATACCATACACCTCGATTATGATAGCTTAGGAGCATTTAAACAATTCACCGATAATGTCCGGTTCACTTTCCGAACACTACCTTCTTATGTCACACTAAAAGATATTTCACCATTTGTTCCTGCATTATCCAATTTCAAAGAGAAAATAGAGTTGGATTTGGATGTAAACGGCACAATCAATCAGTTAAACTGCTCCAAACTGGCCATTAATGCCGGAAATCAGTTTCAAGTAGAAGGAGATGTTTCTTTGCAAGATCTGTCACATCCGCAAGACGCTTTCATTTTCGGTAACCTCTCCAAACTGTCGGCCAACAGCAACGGTATCGGATTCCTCGTACGCAACTTAAACAAAGAATATAACGGGGTCCCTCCTATATTAGAACGCTTGGGCAACCTATCTTTCCGAGGTGAAATATCCGGATACTTCACTGACCTTGTTACATACGGCTTATTTCATACAGACATAGGGACAGTCAAGACCGACCTTAAACTCAGTTCGGATAAAGAGAAAGGTCTGTTCGCATATTCGGGAGCCATTAAGACGATTGATTTCAAGCTGGGCAAACTGCTTAATAACAACAAATTGGGAGAAGTTACATTCAATCTTGATGTAAAAGGTGCTCATTATGACAGACAACGGCCATCCATCATACTGAAAGGACTGATAGCAGCCATCGAATACAGTAACTATAAATATGAAAATATAACACTCGACGGAGAGTACAAACATGGCGGATTCAATGGGAAAGCGGAACTAAATGACGAAAACGGTTCAGTGGCAGTAAATGGCAGTATCAATTTGGTGGAGAAAATTCCGACTTTCGACTTTCAAGCTTCCATTAAGAATCTTCGCCCACACGAACTGAATCTGACACAAAAATATGAGGATACCGAATTCTCTGTAAAAGTCACAGCAAATTTCAAAGGCGGTTCCATCGATCAGATGAATGGAGATATCGACATAGACAGTTTACAGTTTACCGCTCCGGAGAAAGAGTATTTCATGAAAAACCTTCATGTAGCAGCAACGCAGGAAGCAGGTATCAATAAACTCGCACTGACCTCGGAGTTTATGACGGCCAATGTAGAGGGGCGTTTTCTATATCCTACATTGCCGGTAAGTATTATGAATATCATGCGCAGTTACATCCCCTCACTCATTCTGCCTCCTAAAAAACAGATCGAAACAGATAACAATTTCAGTTTCGACATTCATATTTTCAATGTAGATATTTTATCGAGCATTTTTGATATTCCTTTAAAGATATATACCCATTCCACTATAAAGGGATATGTCAATGACCGGATGCGGCGTATTCGGGTAGAAGGATATTTCCCACGTTTACAATACAAAAACAATTTCTTGGAATCAGGATTACTGCTTTGCGAGAACCCATCCGATCAGTTCATGGGAAAAGTACGTTTTACCAGCCAAAAAAAGAACGGAGCTGTCAATATCTCTTTAGAAGCACAAGCCAAAGATGATCAAGTTAACACAACCATAAATTGGGGAAACAATGCCGCCGTCACCTATAGCGGGCAACTGGCTGCTATGGCACAATTCCTGCGTACAGAAGGTGAAAAGCCTTTATTGAAAGCCTTGGTAGACATAAAACCGACAGATGTAATTTTAAATGATACCATTTGGCAGGTACACCCCTCACAAGTAGTGGTGGATTCGGGTAAAATCGATATCAATGACTTCTACTTCAGCCATGCCGACCGTTATATACGCGTTGACGGACACATCTCAGACAACCCGGAAGACACGGTAAAAGTAAACTTGAAAGATATTAATATCGGTTATGTATTTGATATCGCACGCATCTCGGACGATGTGAATTTCGAAGGAGATGCCACAGGTATGGCTTATGCCAGCGGCGTATTGAAAAAACCGGTGCTCGACACACGTCTATCCATTATGAACTTTACCCTAAACGGAGGATTATTGGGTGACCTGGATATCTATGGCGCCTGGGATAATGAGAAGAAAGGTATTTATCTCGATGCACACATCCAAGAAAAAGATATTTCCAAGACTCATGTAAACGGATTCATTTATCCCATCAAACCGACAAGCGGACTGGATCTCAATATTGACGCAAACAACCTGAATATCAAATTCCTGGAGCATTATATGCGATCAATAGCGCAAGATGTCCGGGGACGTGCCAGCGGTAAAGTCCATTTTTATGGCAAATTCAAAAGTTTGACATTGGATGGTGCAGTGATGACAGACGCTTCTATGAAATTCGATATACTCAACACGTCATTTGCCCTTAAAGACACGATACGTTTGGCTCCGGAAGGCATTACATTTGATAATATACATATCGCCGACATGGAAGGACATCAGGGAAAATTAAACGGATATCTTCATTACGAACATTTCAAAAACATAAAATATCAATTCGATATCCAAGTCAATAACATGCTGGTGATGAATACGCAAGAGTCACCCGATTTTCCTTTTTACGGAACGGTATACGCAACCGGTAACGCGCTTCTCACAGGCAATGCACAAGACGGATTGGATGCCAATATAGCCATGACTACCAATCGGAATACAAACTTTACATATAGTACAGGAACCGTTGCTTCGGCTACAAACAACCAGTTTATTAAATTTGTAGATAAAACACCACGACGCAGTATACAAGATTCTGTTCAGCTTGTCTCTTTCTATGAGCAGGTACAACAGAAAATAGAGAAAAAAGAGTCACAAACCGATATACGTCTCAACATTTTGGTCGACGCAACTCCGGACGCAACTATGAAAATTATTATGGATCCTGTAGCAGGAGATTATATCAGCGGGCGCGGCTCAGGTAACATCCGTATGGAGTTTTATAATAAAGGAGACATGAAAATGTTCGGTAATTATCATATCCAACAGGGTATCTATAAGTTCAGTCTTCAAGAAGTGATACGCAAAGACTTCATTATCAAAGAAGGAAGCACAATCACTTTCAATGGCCCCCCACTCGATGCAACATTAGATATACAGGCTTCATACACTGTGCCATCGGCTTCGCTGAACGACTTAATACCGGATGCCTCTACCATCATCCAACAGCCCAATGTCCGCGTAAATTGCATGATGAATCTGAATGGCATTCTTCTACGCCCTACCATAAAATTAGGAATCGAGTTACCAAACGAACGTGATGAAGTACAGGCATTGGTGCGTAACTACCTCAGTACAGACGAGCAAATGAACATGCAAATACTTTACCTATTGGGTATTGGCAAATTCTATATGGAAAACAATACCGGCGAACGGCAAAGTTCCGATATGATGTCATCCGTACTGTCCTCTACCCTGTCGGGACAGTTGAACAATATGCTATCGCAAATTATCGATAATAACAACTGGAATATCGGAACCAATCTCAGTACCGGAGAAAAAGGCTGGACGGATATGGAAGTGGAAGGAATTCTTTCCGGACAGTTGCTTAACAACCGATTGATTATCAATGGAAATTTCGGATATCGAGATAACCCAATGGCAAATACAAACTTTGTAGGTGACTTCGAAGCAGAATGGTTGTTGACACGTTCGGGAGATGTACGTCTGAAAGCATACAATGAAACCAACGACCACTACTACACCAAAACAAACTTGACGACACAAGGTGTCGGAGTAATGTATAAGAAAGATTTCAATAAATGGAATGAGCTATTCTTCTGGAATAAATGGAAACTCCGTAACCGGAAAAAAAGAATGGAAAGGAAACAAGAAGAAGTTCAAAAAAGCGATTCCATCGACACAGATAACGATGCACTATCCAAAATAAAGAGATTACGCGAAGAACAATAACCAATATGTAAATCAACAAATACTTAAAAGAAATGGAAAAGATCAAAGAGAAAGCAGCTTCTTTATTGCAAAAGTGTGAGGTTGTAGTTTTGTCGTCAATGAATGCAGAAGGTTATCCACGCCCTGTCCCCATTGTCCGGATAGCATCAGAAGGATTATCCACTATCTGGATGTCTACCGGTGCTTCATCACTGAAAACAACGGAATTCCGTGCAAACGCGAAAGCAGGACTATGTTATTATTCCGACGGTGACAGTGTTGTCCTGACCGGAGAAGTGGAAGTCATTGACGATGCGGAATCAAAAGAAAAGTACTGGCAAAACTGGTTTATCAAATTTTTCCCGCAAGGAGTGAAAGATCCGGAATATATTCTGTTAAAATTCCGAAGCAACCAAGCTACAATCTATATTGAAGACCAGTTTCAGCGCGTAACAATAGAGTAATTGTAAATAACCCGGCATCCGGTGCATTTATAAGCCATATATTTGTGCCGGATGATTGGACTATTATCGTTCCACAACACGAAAAGGTTCTTTGCTCTCCCTATTTTGTAATATAACAGCCATATGTTCCAATGCCCAGTCCACCAAAGCCTCTACATGTGGAATCAAGCTACGTCCGGTATCCGTAAGGTTGTATTCTACACGTGGCGGTACTTCCGCATAAATCCTCCTTTCCACCAGTCCATCGCTTTCCAATGTTCTGAGAGTAACGGTAAGCATGCGTTGTGAAATGTCTTCAATTGTCTTATGAATATCACTAAACCGCATTGTCCCATTTGCATTCAAAGTAACAAGAACAAGTATCGACCATTTATCGCCCAGCCTGCTCAGTACGTCACGCACCGGACAATTTCCCGTAGGATGAAAATTTTTCATTTTTTTAATCTTTTCTATTCTTCTGATGCTCAGCAATGGTTACTTCCATGTAAGTTCCTTATTCTGAGATACGTTCTTGTTTACATAAACAAGTAAAGCTATATTTGCAACACAAAAGTAATAAACTTACTAAAAATAACTATTGTTTCACTTAATATTTTACGTTATGGCAAAGAAAGTTGCAGTATTAGCAGTAAATCCGGTAAACGGATTCGGTTTGTTTCAGTATCTGGAAGCATTTTTTGAGAATGAAATTCCGTACAGAGTGTATGCAGTAGCAGAAACCAAAGAGATAAAGAGTAACTCCGGTATCAGTTTGTGGGCAGACGATGTTATAGCCAATCTAAAAGGCCATGAAGACGAATATGATGCACTCGTGTTTTCTTGTGGTGACGCTGTTCCCGTATTTCAGGAAAATGCAAACAAACCATACAATATCGATCTGATGGAAGTTATCAAAGCATTCGGAGATAAAGGAAAACTAATGATAGGACATTGTGCGGCAGCAATGATGTTTGATTTCACAGGAATTACCAATGGTAAAAAACTATCTGTACACCCACTGGCAAAGCCGGCCATCCAAAACGGTAAAGCAACAGATGAGAAATCAGAAATTGACGGTAATTTCTTCACGGCACAAGATGAAAACACCATCTGGACAATGATGCCTAAAGTAATCGAAGCCCTTAAGTAAGAAAAAGGATATTGGTTCAAAATGATGGCAGAATATCAAAAGTTACGTTATTCTGTCTATTCAATAAATCATGGATGAATGTAAGTGCCATTAGCTGCCACATTCATCCATGATTATTTATATTTATCCACGATCTCTTTTCCAAATGGGGTCAGTGCCAATCCGGCCAGTTTGAAATGCTGTATGCCAAAAGGCAATCCTATAATCGTAATACTCAGCAAGATGCCAAAGGCAAGATGCGAAAGGCTTATCCATATACCTCCCAAAAATATCCAAAGAATATTCATCAATATACTAAGGCAACCTCCCGAATCGGGACAACTCCTAACCTCTTTTCCAAATGGACACAATGCCAGCAAAGACATTTTGAGGGTTTGCAGACCAAAAGGGATACCGATAATCGTTATCATCATCAAAAGACTGGATATCAAATACTCAACAGCCGTAAATATGCCTCCAAGCAGGAGCCACAAGAGATTCATAAACAAATTCATACTTTCAATATTTTAATTCTCTAAGGGCACAAAGATAAAATATAATGAATGAATTCCGGTATATTTAACATGCTGATTTTATGGATAACAAAAATTCCTAATTGAGTGCAGTAATATTAAGAGCCTCTTTAAATTTTCCTTTTAAAAGTTTTTACCCACATACAGATGCACTAAAGAATCAATCATCTCCGGTTGTTTTTTAAGAATCAACCGTTTTTGGTTGTTTTTATAAAATCAACCGTTTTTGGTTGTTTTCTCAGAAATAGTCTTATCTTTGCTCCGGAAGAATAAAATCATAAACCTATGAAAATAAAAGGAGTCATTACCGGAGACATTATCCAGTCCACCCGAATAAAGCCGGAAAACAAACAACTGGTTTTAGATACCATTCGTAACACAGTATACGAAATGGAGAAATGGAGTAAAATGAAACTGGAGATTTTCCGTGGGGACAGTTTCCAGATTGTTATTGACAATCCCTATGAAGCAGTAAGAATAGCTATACTTATCCGCGCCGGACTACAAAAAAGTACTCCGGAAGGCAGTGAAATAAAATGGGATGCACGCCTGGCCTTAGGATTAGGAAGTGTGAACTTCTCACAAGAAGAGAGCGTCACCGAATCCGATGGTGAAGCTTTCCGCAATTCGGGATGGGAATTTGACGAATTAGGGAAACGAAAGCTTGCCATACGTACTCCTTGGCAAAACATGAATGACGAATTAAAAGTAAGTACGGCATTTGCCGATGATATTGTTTCTGAATGGAGTGTGGCACAGGCACAGGCAATCTATGCTTCATTAATTCATTCAAAAACGCAAAAAGAGATAGCTGCCGACCTGAATACCTCTCCACAAAATATCAGCAAACGTATCATTGCCGGTAAAGAATATCTTATCAGGCCTTATCTGGACAGGTGCAAACAAATAATAACAGCCAAAATTCAAACAGATGGAATTAAGTAGTTTAGGTCTTTTGTTTCGCCTGATTTTTGCACATTTCTTAGCAGATTTTATACTGCAAAGCAAAGGAATGGCAAATGGCAAACGAGGTTTCCAAATAATAAAGAAAAAGAAAAGACGGCTTAGTACTGTTCACAAGTGGACATATCATCTCTCTCACAGCTTAGTGCAAGCCATAACGGCGTATCTATTCGCAGGGATGTGGAGTAACTGGATGATCCCTTTAGTAATCTTTGTCACCCATCTCATCATAGACTATATTAAAATCCGCTATTTCAATGACCGTCTTCACGCATTTATTATCGACCAAATACTCCATCTGCTCGTTATCTGTATTTTGTGGATGGGTGTTTATAGCATATGGAGCGAAATGGCAGAGGTGTCGGATATTCTATTCGCTTCTCCCAAATGGTGGGCGATACTGACAGTTTATCTCCTTATATTAAAACCCACTTCCTTGTTATTGGCCCTTTTCACCCGGCAATGGAGAGAACCCGGTATGAACTCTACCAGTCTTCAGAATGCCGGACAGTGGATTGGATATCTGGAACGCTGCCTTATCTTAACCTTTATTTTAGTAGGATTTAACGAAGCGATCGGTTTTCTATTGGCTGCAAAATCGATCTTCCGTTTTGGGGAATTAAGTAAAGGACAGGAAATAAAAACAACAGAATATGTTTTAATAGGAACATTGGCCAGTTTTACAATTGCCATACTCACGGGGCTTGTACTACGTACATTTCTTTCTGCATATACATGAGTTTTCGTTTCAAATAAAGCAACGATCGTTTCGGTCTACTGAAAAGGTCGGTTTCAATACGTTGAAACGACTTGTTTCATAATAATGAAACGCTTGGTTCCATATAGATGGAACAATTAGTTTCATCCATATGGAACGAACGGTTTCAACACGTTGAAACCAATCAAGTGATCGTATCTACTACTTTTTCTTACTTATCCGGAATGTCATGAGCATTATCTACCACATATATTCATCCGTGTAACGGGTAAAAGGCGGTTCTTCGGTAATCCCTTTATTACAAAACACCTGCCGGATATAAGCCTGTTCTTTAGGAGTGAGATACCGTTCCTCCCGATAAAAACGATAATATTTGGTTTTGCCGAAATGTCCGATCAATTGTTGTTTAATACTGACTGCATCTTCATAGGGGATCTTATCAAGTAATCCTTTGACTCCCCATGCCATACGCACCTTCTCCGCTTTTTGAAAATAAGAACAATTCCCATCCGCTTTCGGAAAGCGAACCGGATTGAGAATGGTGATAAACGGATAATCGGCCGTATCATACAAAGCTGCCATACGCCGCAAGCAGTTTTCGGCTTGCCGACATTGCTCGTTATAACAACGGGCATAGCTGTACGGCACAGATAGAGTGTTTGTTTTTTGTTCCATAAAATTATTTTTTGTGTTCGTAATAACATAATCCTGTTCTTGAAATTCCAGGAAATGCAACGAACAATGTTTTCTACAAAAGTAAAAAAAATAAATCTGATAACTACCTGTTTTCTGTTAATGAAAGCAGATTATTGTCGCAGTTTTTATTACAAGAAAGGGGATATGCCCAATAGACACATCCCCTTTCTTTATATTCTTTAATTACAGAGGTCAAACAATGTTTCCTGTCGAATCGAATATCACTTTCATCTTCATCGTTTCCGGAATTCAATCGTCAATATCGATCAGGTTAAATTGCAGGTCAAATTTCAATTCCCATCTATTGGACAGTTTCACCTCATAATCTTTTTTGTCCCGTTCTATCTTCAATACTTTGGCATCCGGATAGTTCTCAGACACATATTTAAGAATTTGAGCCGGAATTACACCTGCCGGGACAGCACTGTATTTACAGTTAATCTCTTTCCAGTTCCCCTGTTTATCGAACTCCAGCTTATTGCCATCCGTAAAAATAACATCATAACTCTTGTCAAGCCAATCCGTTTCCATCTTAGCAATGGCAACCTTACTATTACCAAAATGCGATTTAATAAACTGTTGAGCCGATTGTGGCAACTGTGCTACCTTAATCGGTTTATCATCATTTGCCTTCACAACAGCCTGAAAGGTGAACAGGCACACTAATAAAAGAAGTAACTTTTTCATAATCGTCTTTTTTAATATTGTTTTTCTTTAAATATTTAATTATGATACAAAGATGAGATGAGAAACTGAAAAGATTTTGAAATCCAAGGGCTTTTTTAAAATTTTCTTCTTAGAATTTTCTATCAGTTTATTTTATACCCCCTTCCGGCTTACCATCTCTTCCTATCCTGTAGTTTATGCCCGCTTTCCATGCCTGCGATATCTGATAGTATCGTTTTATACGATATAGTTTTCCATCTTTCAGTAACTTGGCACCGGTTTGGTGAAAACAGAAAGCAACCATGCCACGGATTCCAGCTTGTCGACATTATCATAATCTACTTCATATATTTAAATCTGTTCTTCCGAAATCTCAAAGCAGTGTTCACCGTTCTGAAAATAATACTTCAATCCTATGTTCTGCAGTCGGCAAATAGAATCGACGATAGCCAGCCCGAGCCCTGTGGAACCCTCTTTCTTGGTACCTTGATAAAAACGTTCAAAAATATGCGTACTATCCAAAGGATGTTCTACCCCACTATTGCAGAATGTAAAACGATGCGATGTGATTTCTATCCGGATATGACCGCCATCTACATTGTGTACAAAAGCATTCTTCAAAAGGTTCGTTACAAGAATAGTAGCAAGGGACTCGTTCATTTGTACACGGAAAACGCCCTTTTCCACTACCTCCGTCTGAATCTCCCGATAGGCGTATACCTCTTTATAATCATCCAAATATTGCTTTAAAAGCTCGTTCAGTTCCAGTTCTACGGTTTCCGTAAACTGTCCGTTGTCTATTTTCGAAAGCAATAACAGTGATTTGTTCAACTTTGTGATATGTTCCAAAGTCTGGTGAGTCTTCATTAGTTCTTCCAACTGAGATTCGGAAAGCGATTCATCTTCCATCATCATCTCCAAACGATTCCGGCAGATGGCAAGCGGAGTCTGTATCTCATGAGAAGCATTGCCGATGAATTGCTTCTGCTGTTCGAACAACTGCTCGCTACGTTCTGCATTCCGGATAGCCGCTTCGTTAAGTTTACGAAATTCAGTGATCTGTGTGTCATTCTCCAGAGGTTTATTCTTACTTCCTATCCGGTAGCCGTCCAGCCAATGCAACAAGACGTATAAAGGTCGCATACTTTGCTGGAACACCCAGACATTCACTACGATTATGACAAGCAGCAAGGCTACATAAAGAAAAATCATCCAATTACGTATCGCAGCAGTCAAATCCTCTTTTTCAATGCTTGGAGTAGATACCGTCAATTCATAAAACCGGCTTTCATCATCTTTAAAGATGGTAGTAAGAATACGCGCCGGTTCGGTTTCACCCTTTTCTACAATATAAACCATAGAATCCTTATAGGTAATATCTTCACGACTATCTGCATATTCCTCAGTAACTTCTCTGAGGTAATATTGGTTATTCGAGCCGGTATTTTGCGAAGGCAATTCCTCTCCGGCAAGCGTACGGATAATGATAACTTCCGAATAATCTTCCAGCGAATCATCCACTTCATCGTTCACCTCGTCCATCATGGCCATATAAAAAAACACAGCCCAAACACCTAATACAAGTATCAGGAGCAAGGAGATACGAATTACGATGCGATAAATCAGTTTCATAATTATTCTACAATCATTTTATAGCCGAATCCGTAAACCGCTTTTATTTCGGCAGTAGCCCCGGCGTCTTTCAGTTTCTTGCGAAGATTTTTTATTTGCGCATAGATAAAATCGAAATTGTCCACCTGATCGATATGATCTCCCCAAACAGATTCGGCAAGCGTATTCTTATTGACCAATCTGCCGGGACGATTGATAAAATACAGCAGGATATCATACTCTTTCCTATTCAGTTCCACCTCCCTGTCATTGATAAGTACCTGATACTTATCCGGAAGAATACGGATATTTCCTAAACAGATATCAATCTCTCCATCGTGATGCTGGCGGCGGATAACGCTTTTAATACGTGCATTCAATTCTGCCAGATGGAAAGGTTTAGGCAGATAATCGTCCGCCCCCAATTCCAGTCCCAACACTTTATCTTCCAAAGAATCTTTCGCTGAGATGATGATCACATTCTCGCGCTTATGCATAGCTTTCAGCTTTTCAAGCAGGTCGAGTCCGCTACCATCCGGAAGCATAATGTCGAGTAAAACACAATCATAGTCATAATCTTCTATCTTGCATAAAGCAGAATTAAAATCGGCAGCGACTTCCACCACATAACGCTCTTTCTCCAACGAACGTTGAATGAGTTCACGCAATGCAGGCTCGTCTTCAACTATTAATATCTTCATAAGGCTACTTCATATTTATAGATCTATGTACAAAGAAAAAGGAAGTTTCTGAAATAAAGCTGAAATTACAGAATTTTTATTCTTAAAGTTCAAGTATTGCTTCAAGCAAAAACATAAAACGAAATCAAAACATATACAAATAGAAAATGCCGGTCGCATCCATTCGTCTGCGACCGGCACTCAATTGAAATAAAATATCTTTTAATAAGAACGTGCAAAGATCACGCGGCATGCCGAAGGCTTACCGGTAACCATACATTTACCCGGAGTCTTATCACCGTCAAACGGAATACAACGGATAGTTGCTTTCGTATCTTCCTTGATCTTTTCTTCTGTTTCAGTAGTACCGTCCCAATGAGCCAAGATAAAGCCGCCTTTTTCTATTTCGGTCTTGAATTCATCATAAGTCTCTACGGTTCTCGTCATCGCCTCACGATGTTTTAAAGCTTTCTGATAAACGTTTGCCTGAATCTCTTCAAGAAGGTTCTTTACATAAGTTTCGATACCTTCACAAGAGATGGTTTCTTTCTCAAGAGTATCGCGGCGCATTACCTCCATCGTGTTGTTTTCCAAGTCACGGCCACCCATCACAAGACGTACCGGCACACCTTTCAGTTCATAATCGGCAAACTTGAAGCCCGGACGCTTATTGTCGGCATTGTCATATTTCACCGAAATGCCCAATGATTTCAATGCAGCAACAATACCTGCCACCTTAGCATCAATCTGTTTCAGTTGTTCTTCATTCTTATAGATAGGAACAATAACTACCTGTATAGGTGCCAAATGTGGAGGTAACACTAATCCGTTGTCGTCAGAATGAGTCATGATAAGCGCACCCATCAATCGAGTGGAAACACCCCATGAAGTAGCCCAAACATATTCCAATTTATTCTCTTTATTAACAAACTGAACATCGAATGCTTTGGCAAAGTTTTGTCCTAAGAAGTGAGAGGTACCGCTCTGCAAGGCTTTTCCATCCTGCATCATCGCTTCGATGGTATATGTATCGAGTGCACCGGCAAAACGCTCGTTAGCCGATTTCACACCTTTCACAACAGGAACCGCCATGTACTTCTCGGCGAAGTCGGCATATACATTCAACATTCTTACTGCTTCCTCTTCGGCTTCTTCACGAGTGGCATGTGCCGTATGCCCCTCCTGCCATAAGAATTCAGCCGTGCGAAGGAAAAGACGCGTACGCATTTCCCAACGGAATACGTTTGCCCACTGGTTGCACAAGATAGGCAGGTCGCGATAAGACTGTATCCAGTTCTTATAAGTATTCCAGATGATTGTTTCCGAAGTAGGACGGATAATCAGCTCTTCTTCAAGCTTAGCAGCCGGATCAACCACAACGCCCGATCCATCCTCCGCATTTTTCAGACGATAGTGAGTAACCACCGCACACTCTTTGGCAAAGCCTTCCACATGTTCAGCTTCGCGGCTAAGGAAAGATTTCGGGATCAATAACGGGAAATAAGCATTCACATGACCGGTCTCTTTAAACATATCATCCAGCTGACGTTGCATTTTTTCCCAAATAGCGTATCCGTAAGGCTTAATCACCATACATCCGCGCACAGCAGACTGCTCTGCCAAATCCGCTTTTACCACCAAATCATTGTACCACTGCGAATAATTCTCGCTGCGTTTGGTAAGGTCTTTCAGTTCTTTTGCCATTATATTTTTATTTAAAGTTTTCTTGATTCGTTAAAACAGGGTGCAAAAATACGAAATAGACAGAACTCTACCTATTGTTCTGCATTATTTTTGTCAGTGAAAAACTATTATATAACCGTACTTCTATCACTTTACAGATTCGTTTATACCGAAACCGAACAAAGCAAAATCTCCTTTTACGGGATCATCGGGCCAGATTTGTGCCAAAATATCAGTAATATCACAAGCTGTCCGGATACATTTGCGTTTCTGAGTCAATCCTAAATCCATCGCTATACGGTGAACATGTGTATCGAGCGGAACAATCAGTTCACAGGGATGAAACCTTTGCCAAAGACCAAAGTCGACACAAGAATCCCGACGGATCATCCACCGCAGGAACATGCACATCTTTTTAGCTTCGGAAGTACTGGACATCTCGGGCATACCATTGATATGTCCGAAAACAGACTGTAATCTCTGTAAAGGAGAAAGTGTATCAAACGATTCATAAAGGTAGTCTTCCAATGTCAGCTTTCGTGAGTAAACAGTATACAGTGTATCGCACAACAGATAAAAGTCATCGAAAGAATAGTAACGATAGAAACTTCTTTTCTGTCCGGCATACATTCTCCATTCTTTACTCATTATATATTGATAAGGAGCATTCTTGAAGATTGCACAATCTATCCGGTCGGCACTTCTAATAATCGCTTTCCGGTTTCCGGTAGCTATCCAGGAGGTGACAAGTGCTGAAATCTCAACGTCTGTCTGAGAGTGATAACGATGGGGTATCCGGATAGGGTCTTCTACGATAAAAGCAGGCGTTTCATAACGTTCCGCCAATAGCATAAGCCGTTCTTTCAACTCTGTATTCATGATTGTTGTAGATATAATAAAAGCCATAAATCAGATACGATCTATGGCTTATTGCTTTTTGGAGCGGCAAGCGAGACTCGAACTCGTGACCCTCAGCTTGGGAAGCTGATGCTCTACCAACTGAGCTACTGCCGCAATATGTTTTAATTATCATTCTTAAAACGGTGACAAAGGTAAACATTGTTTTGTAAAAAGCAATACATATACGGAAAAAAAATAAAAGAAAAAAGTCGGAAATAAATCTCTACATATAAGACCGTGGATTAAATTACTTTCTATGAGACCGATAGATGAAGTCTTCTTTTTTTGCGAACAATCCTCTTCCTCATCTGTTAGAATCTTCACGAAATAATCAAATGGAATAAACGAATAATGATATGAACCTAAACCAACGAATCCTCTTTATTTTATTATCAGTTAGTTTGTCTATGCCGGTAATGATGGCGCAGGGTGCTTACAACACTACCCAAAAGGCCATCCCGGATAGAAAGCAATCTCTTAGTTTTGAAGAAGCACTGGAGTTGTTACATACCGGCAACCAAAGCTTAAAGATTGCAGATAAAGGAGTGGAAATAGCTAAAAGCGAGAAAGGAAAGCTGAATGCTTTCTGGTATCCGAGTGTACAATCTACCGGGGCATTTGTACATATGTCGGAAAAGATAGAGGTCAAACAACCGCTATCACAATTTACAGATCCGGCAAAAGATTTTGTGCACAGCATCATTCCTGATGATCAGATCATCAGTGGCATTCTCGATCAGATAGGAGCCAATACGCTAATCTTCCCTTTGGCTCCGCGTAACCTGACAACGGTCGATGTTACTGCCGAATGGGTTTTCTTTGCCGGTGGAAAACGGTTTCATGCCAGCAAGATCGGTAATACAATGGTAGACTTGGCACGCGAAACTCGCGGACAGGTGGATGCCGCCCAACGTACACTGCTCGCCGAAAGTTATTATGGACTAAGATTGGCGCAACAAGTCGTTGCCGTACGCGAAGAGACGTACAACGGGTTAACTAAACATTATGAGAATGCCCTAAAATTAGAAGCCACCGGAATGATCGACAAGGCGGCACGACTCTTCGCACAAGTCAATATGGATGAAGCAAAGCGGGAACTGGAAGCCGCACGAAAAGAAGAAACCGTAGTGCAGAACACTTTGAAAACACTGCTCAACATGGAAGGAGAAAACGGTAACATCGCACCTTCTTCTCCCCTGTTCATCAACGACTCACTTCCACCCAAAATGGAATTCATACTTGCAGTAAACACCAGTAACTATCTCGTCAACCAGCTAAATCTTCAGGAGCATATAGCGAAACAACAAGTGAAGATCGACCGAAGCGGATATATGCCCAATATCGCCCTTTTCGGCAAACAGACATTATACTCGCACGGGATTCAGAGTAATCTCCTGCCCCGTACGATGGTAGGAGTCGGTTTCACATGGAATCTCTTCGACGGACTGGAACGTGAAAAACGAATCCGGCAGTCGAAACTGACAAGCCAGACATTGGCATTGGGACAGGCAAAGGCCAAAGACGACCTTGCCATAGGAGTAGACAAACTATACAGCCAGATGCAACAGGCCCAAGATAATGTACGGGCCTTGAATACTACCATCGAACTGAGTGAGGAACTGGTACGGATGCGTAAAAAAGCATTTACGGAAGGAATGGCTACTTCTACCGAAGTGATCGATGCAGAAACAATGTTATCTAAAGTGAAAGTGGCAAGACTTGCCGCCTATTACGAATATGATGTAGCACTAATGAACCTGTTGGCGCTGTGCGGAACGCCGGAACAATTCAGCCGCTATGCCTCTACTATTCCAACTTCCCTTCCGCTTCCGGAAGATATGAAATAAAAATAATCCATATGAATAAAAACAATATAACCCATCCTGAAAATATGAATACAGAAGATACTAAAAAGGAGATGACTCCTTCTGCTTTCCCCCCTAAAGAAAACGGAGAACACTCAAACAGAAAAAGCCTGAGCATCGCTTTTATTATTGTTCTCGTAGCTGTCCTGCTGTTCACGGCCATTGGCATGATACTGATGCGTAAACAACCGCTTGTACTGCAAGGTCAAGTGGAAACAACAGAAATACGTATCAGTGGAAAGTTACCGGGACGTATCGACACATTCCTGGTGCGCGAAGGCGACTGGGTGAAACAGGGCGATACTCTTGTGGTAATAAACAGCCCTACGATAGAAGCCAAATACCGCCAAGTAGACGCTTTGGAGCAGGTAGCAGTGCAACAAAACAAAAAGATAGACGCAGGAACCCGCCGACAGATCATTGCCACGGCACAGCAACTCTGGAATAAAACAAAGAGTGACCTGACGCTGGCCAAAACGACCTACGACCGGATACTTACCCTATATAAAGACAGTGTGGTTACTTCACAACGAAAAGATGAAGTAGAAGCAATGTACAAAGCCGCCGTTGCCGCCGAGCGCGCTGCCTATGAACAGTATCAGATGGCCGTAGATGGTGCACAGAGCGAAGATAAAGCATCGGCACGAAGCTTGGTAAATGCGGCACGAAGCACAGTAGACGAAGTTACCTCCCTATTAATGGACGCACGGCTCACAGCACCGGAAGACGGGCAGATAGCTACCATCTTTCCCAAACGTGGCGAACTGGTAGCTCCGGGAACGCCGATCATGAATCTGGTAGTGATGAGCGACGTACATGCCGTATTGAACGTCCGCGAGGATTTGATGCCGAACTTCCGTATCGGTGGAAAGTTCGTAGCCGATGTTCCTGCAATCGCCCGGAAAAATGTAGAGTTTGAGGTATATTACATCAGCCCGTTGGGCAGCTTCGCCACCTGGAAATCGACCAAGCAGACAGGCAGCTATGACCTGCAAACTTTCGAAATACACGCGCGCCCTACCCAGACAATAGACGGATTACGCCCGGGAATGTCGGTATTATTAACATTGGAATAAGGAGGACCGGTATGGCAAACGACTTCCGACTTCCTGCTTCCCACTCCCGGCTAACTGCCGTTCTGCTTCGTGAGTGGACGCGGATGACTTCACGACGCCTTTACTTCGGTACTTGCATCGTACTTCCGTTGTTCACCCTCTTCTTCATGGCCACCATCTTCGGAAACGGGCAAATGGAGAATATCCCCATCGGCATTGTAGACCAAGATAATACGGCGACTTCACGAACCATAGTGAGAAATCTGTCTGCCGTTCCTACTTTTAAAGTAACCCGTCATTTTGTCAACGAAGCTGCCGCCCGGGAAGCTGTACAACGTAAAGAGATATACGGATACCTCTCCATCCCTCCCCGCTTTGAACAGGATGCCATAACAGGTAAAGATGCCACCCTCTCCTACTATTATCACTATGCACTACTCTCGGTAGGCGGCGAACTGATGGCAGCTTTCGAAACTTCACTGGCACCGGTCGCTTTATCGCCCATAGCCATGCAGGCAGTGGCATTAGGAGTAAGCGAACAGCAGATAGAGACATTCCTTTTGCCCGTACAGGCCAGTGATCATCCGATTTACAATCCCTCGCTGGACTACTCGGTTTACCTGAGCCAGCCTTTCTTTTTTGTGCTGTTTCAGGTACTGATACTACTCGTTACAGTCTATTCCGTAGGTAGCGAAATTAAATTCCGCACAGGAGACAACTGGCTGGAAACTGCCGGCGGGAATATGGTTACCGCCATAGCAGGCAAGCTCCTGCCTTATACTGTTATTTTCAGCCTTATTGCCCTGCTCGGCAATTACGTCATGTTCGGCATGCTGCATATTCCTTTTCATGGCAGTTGGCTGTTGATGAATGCAATGACCGTTCTCTTTGTCATCGCCACACAGGCATTGGCACTTTTCATCTTTTCCCTTTTCCCGGCCGTAGCACTCATTATCAGCATTGTGTCTATGGTAGGTTCATTAGGGGCAACCCTGTCCGGTGTCACCTTCCCTGTGCCCAATATGTATCCGTTGGTACGCGACGCGTCATATCTCTTTCCGGTACGACACTTCACAGAGATCACACAAACCATGCTCTATTCCGGAGGCGGCTTTGTCTATCTATGGCCTTCGGCAGTGATCCTCTGCGTCTTCCCCCTGTTGGCATTGGCAATGATTCCCCATTTGAAACGAGCTATAATCAGTCACAAATATGAAAACATCCAATAAACTCTCACAAATAGCATTCATTATTACACGCGAATTCCGCGCTATCAGCACCAGCTATGCCGTATTGCTGGTGTTGATGGGGGGTATTTTCGTGTACGGACTGCTTTACAACTATATGTATGCGCCCAACATCGTAACCAAAGCCCCTGTCGCCGTAGTAGATAACTCTCACAGCAGTCTAAGCCGGCAATATATCCGTTGGCTGAGTGCCACTCCACAAGTAGAAATCTATGCCCAAGCCATGGATTATCACGAAGCGCAAGAATGGATGAAACAAGGAAAAGTACAAGGAATACTCTACCTCCCACATAACTTTGAAGACCGCGTTTTTCAAGGAGAGGAAGCTGTATTCTCCTTATACGCCACAACAGACGCTTTTCTCTATTTCGAAGCTTTGCAGGAAGCGTCATCAAGAGTCATGCTTGCCATAAACGATGCCTATCGTCCGGACGGTGCCGTATTCCTTCCTCCGCAAGGATTGATAGCGGTAGCTCTGGCAAAGCCTGTCAATGTATCCGGTACGGCACTATACAACTACACCGAAGGATATGGCTCTTACCTTATTCCGGCAGTAATGATGGTCATCATCTTCCAAACGCTGCTAATGGTTATCGGCATGGTGACGGGAGACGAATACCAGAACAAAGGTGTCCGTGCCTATCTTCCTTTCGGTCACAGTTGGGGAACGGCAACACGCATCGTTGCCGGAAAAACGTTTGTTTATTGCAGCCTGTATGCCGTCTTTGCCTTTTTTCTATTAGGCTTGTTACCACATTTTTTCAGCATCCCGAATATCGGCAGCGGCAGGGATATCCTTATCATGCTTATCCCCTATCTGTTAGCAACCAGTTTTTTCGGGCTGGCCGCTTCATGGTATTTCACCGATTCGGAAGCTCCCTTGTTAATGATCGCCTTCTTTTCGGTAGGCTTAATTTTCCTCTCCGGTGTATCCTATCCGATGGAACTGATGCCCTGGTATTGGCGGGCAGCACATTACATCTTACCGGCCGCTCCGGGCACACTCGCTTTTGTGAAACTGAACTCAATGGGAGGCGACATGGCGGATATCCGACCGGAATACATCACATTATGGATACAGACAACTGTCTACTTCGCACTTGCAGTATGGGTATACCGAAAGAAACTCTTACGAAGTATCCCTCTAAAAGCTTAAATATATCCGCCCACTTGTGTAGAATATCCTTATCTTTGCTCTCTGGAAAATCAGATTAATTCATGGAGAGAACACAAGTAATACTCATCACCGGCGCTTCTTCAGGCTTCGGAAAGGTAACGGCACAAGCACTTGCCGGAAAAGGGTACGTAGTTTATGGTACAAGCCGGAGAATAGCCAACGGAAATATCGGACAGATAAGAATGCTTATAGCAGATGTTACCGATGAAAATTCTGTTCGCAGTGCAGTGAACCGTATCATGGAGGAACAGGGACATATCGACGTATTGATAAATAATGCCGGTATGGGAATTGGCGGTGCACTGGAAATGGCTACCGATGAAGAGATCTCTTCGCAGATGGATACAAACTTCATGGGTATGGTACGCATGTGTAGAGCAGTGTTACCCATTATGCGAAAACAACGGCAGGGGAAAATTATCAATATCAGTTCTATTGCCGGAAGGATAGCCGTACCCTATCAGGGTTTCTATTCGGCATCAAAATTCGCCATAGAAGGATATAGTGAAGCATTGTCTATGGAGGTATATCCATTCGGCATCAAAGTATGCGTAGTGGAACCCGGAGATTTCAATACCGGATTTACAGCCAGCCGGAACATCTCTCCTGCTACATTGGCATGCCCTGATTATGGAGAACGCTTCAAGCGGACTTTAAAAATCATAGAAGAAGCCGAAACAAACGGATGTCCGCCATCGAAACTGGCAGCAGCTATCTGCAAATTAATAGAAAAAAAGAACCCGCCTTTCCGTACATTGACCGGGCCGTGGACGCAAGTAGCATTTGCACGATTCAAAGGATGGATACCGGGCAAAGTCATTCGATATGCATTACGCTCTTTTTACGAGATAAAATAAAGAGACTGCACCGAAACAACACGATTCTTCAAAAAGAAATGATCTTTTGCTTGGCTTCGACCGGGGAAAAGGCTATATTTGTAGCTGTAATCATAAAGTAGTTTCAGGCAGACTACACAAGTAGGAGAAAGCAGAAGTTTTCTCCTTTTTTTATATTCTCCCGGTTCATAAAGTCTCTCAACAGCATGCTTACGACACTTCAGAACGGTACTTATGGAAAATAACACGGCATGTCACGATGAATACCAAGTAATGTTGCGATGCATTTCATTATTTGTTGCAGTGCAAATACCGGCATGTGGAGATGTAACAGAACATTCAGTAAGAAAAGTTTCCTTTTCAGTTAAGAATACGTAAATCTGCTCTTGACAAAAAAGGTTTATTTCTCCAGTGGAGTCAGTTCCAAAAACATGGTCACAGTCAACAACACTCCCAGCGCAATGCAGACAGAGACAAGCAACAGGTTGATCAATTTTGCCTTAGGTTCGGTATCCTTGTGCAGATTATTGAGAAAGTATTCCTTGAAGAATAGATATAATGCAGGCACGGAAGCGCTGGCCAACAGAAAATCTTCCGGGATATGAAAAAAATACGTTTTAGACAATCCGATAAGTGACCAATGACAGAGAAACAGCACCAGAAACATATTCACTTTACGGGCAAACAGCAACAGAAGTCCGATAGTAAATACTACCACCGAACAAGGCATCACAGGAGAGGTAATACCCGGAAAAGTCAGTCCGCGCGCCAACGAAAGCAACGGATAAACGAAAGGCATGGCCAACAGGATATAAGCTAAAACATCATACTTCCGACTACGCTCCAACGTGGTATAGCCTGTTACCGTATCCCATATCCATATAACAGCCATCGTTCCCCAAAAAAGAGCCATTGTACCGTTATAACTACGCTCTGCACAATAAATATAATAATATACTACTGCAATCCACAGATATAGAAACAGAAGATAAAGTTTCATTGCAAGTTTCACCCGGGGCGTCGGTTTCTTCAACAGTAATCCTGTCAGGAAAACACCGGCAATGACAATAATTAACTGCAAGAACCAGGTAGAAGAATTATACCCTGCAATCGTACTCCAAAAGATATCCATAATTTCTTATTTTCTCCGTGCGTTAAAACCGGGCGCAAAAGTATAAAAATCTATCAACACAGCCAAACCGACACCCACCGTATAGCAGACCATATCCGACCAAAGGAAACCATGCCCCAGAACCAATGCTCCCAAAGTAGTCCCTCTGATGGCATTTATCCAACCGGCCTGATAGAGCTGGCTTATCTCAATACAATAAGAAAACAGCAAAGCAGCCAATGCTTTCCGTAATAAACGGACGGAAGGAAACAGAAAGCCAATGCCAAAATAAACCATCGCAGCCCAAAGGGTATCTCCTGCATACTCCGCCACAAAAGTGGGCAAATGGCTACCAAACGAACGTGAGCCCAACCCCAAAGCCACCATAAATATCCACAATATCAGATAACAAAGCCTGCGTTTCATACAAATGCATTATATAAAAATAATCCCGAAGCGCACTTAATGCACACTTCGGGGTATTTATCCATATATTAATAAGGTGTAAATCCTTTTATTACTTCTTCAACGGAATAGAAAAACTGAATGTAGACCCCTCGCCTTTTACAGACGTAAACCACAACTTACCTCCATTCTTTATCACGAAATCCTGGCAAAGAAGCAACCCCAGTCCGGACCCCTCTTCATTATTGGTTCCGAATGTACTGAAATGAGTATCTGTATGCAATAGTTTCTTCTGGTTCTCTTCATCGATACCACAACCGCTATCCTTCACACTAACCACAGCCATATCATCTTGTTCCTGGACAATCACCAATATCTCCGTCCCTTCGTTACTGAACTTAATGGCATTACTGATCAAATTACGGATGACGGTTTTAATCATATCAATATCGGCATATACTCCCAAACGTTCGGGAGCTTCCAGACGAATTCCTATTTTCTTCAGTCCTGCTACCATAGAAAAAATTTCGATTACCCCTTCCGTAACCTCCACCATATCTACATCCTGATAAACCACCTTCAACTTACCGATCTGACTCTTAGTCCATTTCAGCAAATTGTCGAGCAAAGAAAACACATCTTCTGTTGTCTGATTGGCCATTGTGAGCAACTCATACATCTCTTCTCCGATGCTTTCGCTCGGCAGATTGAGTATAAGCATATTCAGTACCATCTTAATAGATCCCATCGGCGAGCGGAGATCATGAGCTATCACCGAATAAAGCTTGTCACGCCCAGTGATTGTTTTCCGCAACTCTTCGGTTTGTGCCACAATGATTCGTTTGGCAGCAATCAGCGAAATCTGGTGAGTAACACGAATGATAAGCTCTTCCTTGTTAAAAGGCTTCGAGATAAAATCATTGCCTCCTACTTGAAAGCCTTTCACAATATCGGCTGTACTGTTCAAGGCAGTCAGAAAGATGATAGGAATCTCCGAAGTTTCCGGATTGGCTTTCAGTTGCTGAGAAACCTCAAACCCGCTCATATCAGGCATCATCACATCCAATAAAACAAGGTCGGGTTTTTCCTTTTCTACCTGATCTATCGCCTGGCGGCCATTACTGGCTGTGGCAATCTGAAACTTCTCATTGGTAAGAAGCACCTTCAGCAACAATACATTCGACATTACATCATCCACAATGAGAATTTTATATTCTGAAGGGTTTATTTCCATGTTCATCTTTATATGCTTTATCTGGTTTTATATTTTATAATCTTTAAAATACTCGATCATATGCCTAAGCCCCTCATCAAGTTCTATCGTAGGAGCCCAACCGAGTTTCTCTTTAGCCAAAGTTATATCCGGCTGACGTTGTTTGGGATCATCGTGCGGCAAAGGCTTAAATACAATCTTAGATTTCGAACCGGACATTGCGATTACCTTCTCCGCCAGTTCAAGGATAGAAAATTCATTAGGGTTTCCAAGATTTATCGGTCCGGTAAAGTCATCATCCGTATCCATCATCCGGATCATCCCTTCAATCAAATCGTCTACATATTGAAAACTTCGTGACTGTTCACCCGAACCATAAATAGTAAGATCATTGTTTTGTAAAGCCTGCACAACGAAATTGGAAACAACACGTCCGTCATTAGGAAGCATATGCGGCCCGTATGTATTGAAGATACGGATGATCTTTATGCGAACATTATTCTGGCGGTGATAGTCCATGAAGAGAGTTTCTGCACATCGTTTTCCTTCATCATAGCAAGAACGGAATCCGATAGGATTCACATTTCCCCAATAAGTTTCCGGCTGCGGATGTACTATCGGATCACCGTACACCTCACTGGTAGAGGCTTGCATAATCTTGGCATTCACCCTCATTGCCAATCCCAACATATTCATAGCCCCCATCACAGATGTTTTCATCGTCTGAATGGCATCGTGCTGATAGTGTATGGGAGACGCAGGACAAGCCAAATTATAAATCTCATCAACCTCCGCATAATAAGGAAGGGTTATGTCGTGACGAACAAATTCAAAATGATGATTATTCATCAGATGCAGGATATTATTCTTAGATCCGGTAAAAAGATTGTCCAGACAAATAACGTCGTGCCCTTCATTAATTAACCGAGTACAAAGATGTGATCCGATGAACCCGGCACCTCCACTAACCAATATTCTTTTCATATATTATTAAGTTCCGCTTTATATTCTGACAAAAGTATGCGATTTACCTAAATTATGCAAATATATATACATATTATTTTTAATGAATAATCCGGTAGCATTTCACACGTAATCAAAACTATTGCAGATAAGATTATGGCTCCAAATTTATTCCTTACTTTCACTTGGCACACTAAATGAAAATCACCTCCCTAAACAAGTAAATATCCACCTTTAAGCAATCTTGAAAATGAAAATAGTTGCGATTTCAGAAACATCCCCCTCTTTTATTTGTTTATATAAGAAAAAGGACATGATTATGATAACAAACGAATTAAATACAGGTCTCATAGAAGCCATTAAAGAGAAAATACCGGCAAACAGCAATTTAGCAAACGTGCTAATAGATATTTTGTTCATCGGAAGAGAAGCAGTATACCGGCGATTGCGCGGAGAAGTACCATTCACATTGACAGAAGCCGCAATTATCTCCAGAAAATTGGGAGTATCACTCGATAAGATAGTAGGTATCAGTTTCAAAGACAATGCAGTATTCGACATGAATGTAGTACACCATGACGATCCATTCGAAACATATTACGAGATTATCAACAAATACATCGGTTTATTGAAAAACATGGGAGACGACGTGACATCCGAACTGGCTACATCTTCTAACATGCTTCCTCAAACATTATATCTGAAACATGACATATTATCAAAATTCCGTTTATTCAAATGGATGTATCAGAACGAGAACATTAAATGCAAACATTTTGATGAACTGGAAATTCCTGCCAAACTTCAAGATATTCAAAAAGAATTCGTGAATGCCGCAGAGCACATCCATACCACAAGCTATATATGGGATAACCGTATTTTTGCACATATGGTGAACGATGTGGAGTATTTCTCAAGTATCCATCTTTTAACCGATGAAGACAAACAAAAAATCAAAGAAGATCTGCTACTCCTACTGAACGAATTGGAATCATTGGCCAGAAAAGGTAAATTCGATAGTGGAAATAAAGTCAATATATACATCTCTAATATTAATTTTGAGACAACATACAGCTATATTGAAAGCAGTAATCTCCAATTGAGCATGATCAGAATTTATGCTATCAATTCCATCACATCCCAAGATGTGGAAATGCACAAAAGTCTGAAAGAATGGATTCAGTCGTTGAAAAAGTTCTCTACCCTGATTTCTGAAAGTGGAGAAATGCAACGCATACAATTTTTCAAAGAACAAAGAGAGATTATCGACACATTATAATATACAGTAAATCAATGATTTTTAAAAGGTCCGGTATGTGTATTTGCAGAAAACGAAAACTTCAAATATACCTATCGGATTTATTTCATTTTCAACAAATAACATTTCCATAAACCACTGAATCAGAAATAAATCACTACTCCATTACATTGCATACCGTACTAAATTCTTGATAGGAAGCTTTATATTTGCATAAAATAATAGATCACTCTATATTTTATACTACAAACGTAATATAACGAATAAGAAAGGAACACATGAAGAACAGTATAGTAACGGAACTCATCAATGAAATGAGAGAGCGTATCGCTCCCAAAGAAACACTTGCCAATTTCTTGACCAACACACTATGTATGGGAAAAGAAGCCGTATATCGCAGGCTTCGCGGAGAAGTCGCCTTCACTTTTGACGAAGTAGCATTGATTTCTCATAAATTAGGCATATCCATTGACCAGATAGTAGGTAACCATTTATCCAACCGGGCAACATTCGATTTGAATCTACAGAATTCACCGGATCCGATAGATAGTTATTACGAAATACTGGAACGCTATCTGAGAATTTTCAATTATGTAAAAAACGATGACAGTACCAACATATATACGGCCGCTAATGTTATTCCTTTCACTCTTTATTCTTCATATGAACATCTGTCCAAGTTCCGCTTATGCCGATGGGTATATCAAAACGGGAAAATAAAAACGCCCCATTCCTTGGCCGAAATGCAAGTTCCGGAAAAAGTGGTAACCGTACACAAGAAGTTGAATGAAACAGTAAAACAGTGTAAAAAGACTTGTTTCATATGGGATAGCAACATATTTTCTTCTTTTATAAAAGAAATAAGATACTTTGCCGGGCTAAATTTGATTTCTGCAGACGATGTAAAAGAATTAAAGAACGAGCTTCTCTCACTGCTTCACGAATTTGAGCAAATGTCGGTAAAAGGTGAGTTTAGCAACGGCAATAAGGTAGCCATCTATCTGTCGAATATCAATTTTGAAGCAACATATACTTACATTGAAAAAGGAGATTTCCAAATCAGTCTATTTAGAGTATATTCAATCAACTCAATGGACTCGCAAAATTCACAAATATGTACTTTGCAAAAAAACTGGATACAATCGCTAAAACGACATTCAACCCTTATCTCCGAAAGCGGAGAAGTACAGCGTATCACGTTCATGGAAGAACAAAAAAATATTATTGAACAATTATAATTCTCCGTAATTCTCTATTCAGTGATGTAGGAAGAGAGGTGCAGTGATGCAACTCTCTTCCTCTTTTTTTTCATACCCTCTCCAATTCGTGTGTAAATTTTATCCGATATTATTATATTACATATGTGTGGTATAAACAACAAAATCCACAGACTATATTAATTTTTCTATCAAAATCCATATAGCCTGCGGAATCTGCATCTAAAACAAAACAGCATCAAACGACTGTCTCATACTTTTGCCGATCAGAATACAAAACCTCTGTCGGGCCTCTATATAACTATTAACTGGTTGTCTATAATCAATATGCCCATAACACTCAAAACAGTACACTTGTTTAGGACATTCGTGTTTCTTTATGTTACTAATATTTATGTATTACAAATATCGAATATTCCGTTGAACTTTAAAACCTGTTCTTGTTCTTTCATCGAGGAAAAACGAGAAAGTGATGCGCTAATTACGAACAAAAAACAGAATTCAATGATAAAAAGCAGCACACAGATAAAAAAAACAATATCAAATTTCATTATTCAAAACAAAGCCCCGCATTTTTGACAATACAGGGCTCCGCTCAAACTATTATTTATACGAAATCCTACACAACCGTAGTTGCCTTGGCATCAACTGGCGATTCCTTTTCCGGAATACTAAATTCGCGATTCGCAAATAAATCCGCTAATCCCGAAATCTGTTTCAGACGCAACAATTCATCCCTATCCATCCCTATATTCTTCATTATCCATTGATCGGACATACCGGCCTTATCTAATTCAGCAACAATATGGCACATCAATTCAATGTTGTGGGTTCCACGCGCACGGTTGTGACGGATAGTGGAGCTCATTCGGTTGGACAAATCTTTATCAATAACTACAATTGGCAATAAGCCATTTTCACGCTGATAAATACGCTTGGAAGTTTTCAATACCGAATACCGGTGAAAACCGTCCACCAAGATATACAAATCTTTCTCCTTATCATAATAGCACACGCAAGGCATCGTAAATCCATCTTCCCAAATTGACAACTCCAACAATTTCATTTCAGGAGGAGCAACTATATTTGGATTATAATCATTGGCCACCACCTTCTCTACAGGTACAGCCTTCACATCGTACACCGGACTCTTTTTATTACTCATTGCAGAATATTTTTATATTGTTCCATTATTTGACTCCTCTTACTTATCTCTTCCTTCGTCGGCGAAAATCCCATATACTTGCACGCATGATCATTTTTAAGAATACAAATGCACATACGCTTATAAGTCGGTATTTCTTTAAATTCAGCAATATTGATATCATCCTGATACTCCATACGCACAGGCTTCTTCGATGTTTTATAATTGCTATTATCCATCACAATTATAGGTACCTTTGCAGCAATCAGTTTCTGTATTGTATTATCATTTAAACAACCGCCTTTCGTCCGCCAGAAGTTAACACTGACAGACAATTTTCTAAGATATCCTTTCCGCGCACGTTCCGGTAATGTAGATAACAGGAAATACATGAACTCTCTCCAAGTGTATCCTTCAGGCAATTTAATAGATTGCCAGCCCATAGCATGCGTTCCACCATACATACCTGTAAAGTTAACTCCATTTACACGTCCTACCATCTTCCCCCAAGTATTAGGATCGATAGCCCGGTAAAGAGATAAACTTTCGATGGCCTCCCCAATAAAAGGGCTCGCTACACGCTGACGTTCCAAATTTACGCCCGCCCTGTAATACAGATCATACAATATATTGTAATCCCAACGGAATTTGCCATTAGCTGTCCATACATCCGTCGTTTTCCAATCAAAAATGGGATAAGCATTATAAACATCGTTTGCCACCTTTGAAGTCCATCGATAGGTATGGTACATCTGATATTTACGATTCAGATAAATACACCTCCAACGGTTAAAACTTTCCTGAGTTCGTATGCCGATAAGACAACAAGTACGTACTGCGTCTTTCTTATCGTGTATCCATTTGGCAAAACGCATCTGAAATTCATAATCCCACATTTGAGCATTATAAAAAGGAAAATGTTCTTCAGTCATAGCATCTTTGGGCATAGGACGTACCCAAAGATTTTTCTTTCCCTTCTCCCATGGACGCCAAAAAGATTGGTACATGGAGGTACAAGTTGCCACACGGAAAGGAACGCACACACGATACACATCAAGAATATCCTTATTGGCTTCAAGCATGCGGTCTACATAGTCGATAGTCATCTTATACTGTATCTCATAATCCATATGAAACACACCTAAGCGTATATTCAAATTATTACGCCTTATATAGTCAATACATAAATTCAAAAGTACACCGCTATCCTTTCCTCCCGAAAAAGAAATATACACATTATCGAATTCATTAAAAATCATACGCAAACGCTCTTGCGCCAAGTCATACACATTTTTAGTAACAATTTCCTTTTTCATTCATCCCTCCACATCTTTACATAGCGTTTCCAAACTTTCTCAACAGTGAATCCCTGTTTCTCAAACGTCTCTTGGTGCTCGGTCTGAACAACAGCCGCAAGGGACTTTTCACCGGCAAAAGCAGAAACCACATCGATAAGTAAAAAAGAAAAAGCCTCTTCCTGGTCTTTATCTATATAATAATTATTGATTATAGCAACATTTCCTCTTTGTTCTATCGGGATAAAACCAACCACTTTTTTCCCGCTTACAGCAACAAACCAGACAAACTTATCCGTTGTTTTAAAAGGATAATTATTATTCATTTTCAGTACTTCCGGATCCATAACCAACGGGGCTACAAGCTTATACAATTGCTTATCCGTTCCGTTCAACTTCATTATTTGTATCATAATTGTGCATTTATTTAATTATTTTACAGTCTTATACTCAGACTTGAAAGTATTCAGCCAAGCAGAAAGCTCATCCAACATTAAATTTTTGTATAGAAAACTCTCTCGTATTCCCCATCCATGACCACCGGAAGGATATACATGCAATGTAGTTGGCACACCGTTCGCATTCAAAGCCAAATAATAATTCACTCCGTTTGCCGGAGGCACTGACTTATCATCATCACTATATACAATAAATGCCCGTGGCGTATCCTTTGTTACCTGTTTTTCATTAGAATATCGTTCTTCCAGCTCAGCAGAAGCATCGCTTCCTAAAAGGTTATTATGCGAGCCCATATGGGTATACTTTTTATCCATCGTAATAACCGGATAAAATAAAATCTGGAAATTAGGACGTACGTCAAACGCAGAATGCGTTGCTATAGTGGAAGCAAGATGTCCACCGGCAGAAAATCCCATTATACCAACATCATTCGGATTTATATTCCAGATGTCAGCACTATCCCTTACTACCCTTAAAGCTTCCTCAGCATCAGAAAAAGGTACTTCTTTATATCCGCCTTTCGGCATACGGTATTTCAAAACTACTAAAGCGATACCTTGCTTATTAAAATAAGGTGCCCAATCGTAACCTTCATGATGATATGCAAGACCACTGTATCCCCCACCCGGACAAACTACAATCACACGACCGGTAGATAATTCCGGAGCAGGAAGAAATACACGAATCGACGGTTTAAAATTGCCTTTCGATTCGTCAAAAGGCGCACTGTCTCTACCGTTAGTATTAGGCATTCCTCCTTGCCATAAATCAACATCAAAAGGTTTATGCGCATTTTGAGCATGCATACCTCCTCCCATCAATAAAAACGATAAAAGAGAAAAGCAAAGACGTAAATTCTTTTTCATGGTTTATACAAATAATAGTTTAGAATGTTACTAAAATTAATCAAGACAGGCAAAAGTAGTTAAAAACTACAATAAAAAAAAGGAAAAAGAAAGTATATGCTTTTGTATCATAAAAATAAATCCTTAATATAAAATTTGTTATATTATTAATATAATAAGAATCAGTTTATTATAATAAAATCTCATTCTTTTTAAAAAAAGATATTCTACATACTTAAATGAATATTTCTTGTTATTTAACATATTAGTTGAAAAAATAAAATCCATCATTCAAAAGATGTTCTTATTAGAGAATAAGTTAGGATAAAGAATTTTATATATAATATCAGATGTATAACCTTCTGAAAATAGTCTGCAAATGATATTATACAGATACATATTAATCAATTTAATGATATTAACAGAGAAACATCTGTTCAAAACAACCCGACTTTTTCAAAATCAGATGTCACATATACCCTATTTTGAAAATATTCCGGGATCTTTCCATATTGAAACAGCATTTGTATCCTTCTCTTTATAAGGCACCATAACCATAATCATCTATGTTATTTTTATTAATATTACATATATTACCACATTATCATTTTTTGTAATAACCATCTTTTGCCTTTTTACAAAATGGGATTGCCTCCAATAACCTCATCCTATTGGTAAATTAATCATAAAGCTATAAAGTGACCGTATGCAGTAACTTATCAATAAAAGATAAAAAGTAATATCTGTAAGTTTACATTCTGCTATCATTATACATCTACACATCATAGAGTGTAGTGTACACTATTAAAGATTAATTTCTTAGATACAAAACATCCGGGTGTTGTTATGCAAAACATCCGGATGTTATCAGTTAAAACATCCGGATGTTTTCAATTACAGAATAAGATTTTGCAGTAATAATATATTTATCTAATAAAAGAGTGATGTGTACTGGATTTAGTTGGCAGCTTCGGTTGTTATTACTGTATTAGTTCACTCAACAATTTTCAATAACTGAATAGGTTTACATTTCTGTTTGTTAGGCCTACTGTAGTTATCCTATTTGAATATCCAAATATAATGTAAATTATTCTATTTATTCCAATGTTCCGAGTACATAGATGTTATCTATATATAAATCCTGAATATCATCAGCAGTTTCCGATCCTATCTGGAACAGATTACAATTGGTATCGCCTATGATAAATCAAGCGTCAGTATTCCCGGTACATTCACTGTCGCTCGTGTCCGGTCTAAATGTAATCGTGCCGGTAAAGCCGCACGTTTCACCCCTATCGCCCATCGGCGGATGATCTTCCCTTCCGGAGAAAGCAATTCCATACGATCACCGTCTTGTGGTAACCCGCCATACCTTTGCATCCCACGGGAATCCACCAAACGACAAGGGACTCCGTTTGTCTCTGCAAAACATTCCAATAGCTCATTAACGGAAAACAGAGTGGGAACCAATCCTTCTCCTTCGGGAGTATCCATAGTATAGCGGTACGTCGTTCCGGAAGGCAACAATAAAGAGTCTGGTTTCTGTACCCAGGGAAGCAGGCCAGAAGTAACCTGCACATTTATCCCCAAACAACATAAAACGAACCAAAATATAGGTGTTTTTCGTGTAATAGATTTCATCATTCAAATTGTCTAAACGGTTTATTTTTCATTGATGTTGTCACAGCAGCAAAGCTAACCGAAAAAATAAAAGAGCCTTTGCAGTGTTGTCGCAAAGGCTTTAAATATTATATCAGAAATGGCAAAACAAGCATCAATAGTTAAGCCATACTTTAAATGAAGCTATTTTCTCCTTACTAACCAATATTTTATCTTTGAATGGTGGTATTACATCCACTACTACTTTATTCTGAAAATATGGTTCGATTTTTCGGATGGCATCTATCCCGACCAGTGTCTGCCGGTTGGTACGAAAGAAGTAATCCGGATTTAGCTGCTCACTCAATTTATCCAAAGAAAAATCAACAATATGTTCTCTTCCCTGTTTGGTTACGGCAAATGTTACCCGGTTCTCCGAATAAAAATAGGCCACATCTCCTACCGGCAATGTTACCAATCGTTCCCCTACGGAAACCAGAAAACGAGTACGATAACGTTTTATCGGATTGGAAAGCGAACGCAACACCTCCAGCATTTCCTCCTGATGAGGTAATCCATCCACGGAATATCGGGTATGCAGTCGATCAAATTTATCCAATGTTTCCGCCAACCGTTCCCGATGAATCGGTTTCAATAAATAATCGATGCTGTTGACTGTAAAAGCACGAACAGCATAAGTATCAAAAGCCGTTGTAAACACAATCATGCTTTTCGGACAAGCCTTCTCTATCAAAAGAAACGAATTGCCATCCGTCAATTGGATATCCAGAAAGAGAAGGTCAGGATGCGTATTTTCACTAAACCACTCCGCAGCTTCTTCTATATTTCCGGGTAACAAAAGTATCTCCCATTCCGGACGAAGTTCTGCCAACATATGATTGAGCAGACGAGCGGCAGGTATCTCATCTTCAATGATAGCTGCGCGGATGACAACAGGATTATTATTCATACAGCAGAGGGATTTTAACGGTAAATAATTCAGTAGTCTTTTCTATAATAATTTCTTGCCCGCACACCAAACGATAACGGGAAGCAAGATTCTTCAATCCCATCCCCGAAGGTTGTACCGACTTCTTCGGACGAACACTATTACTCACTACCAACCAATTTTCATCCTCCGAAGAAAGGGACAGAACCATGGGTTGCCTTAGGGATATGATATTGTGTTTTATCACATTCTCTGCAAGCAATTGAAGCGTTAACGGAGGAAGTCTATATTCCAACAACGACTCATCCAACCGGCAATCTACCGTAATGCAATCACCTAACCGGACGCGGTGCAGAAATACATACGAATCGAGAAACTCCAGTTCACTGCCCAGCGTAACCAAACGCTGTTGCTGGCATTGAAGAATATATCGGTATACATCCGATAGATTTTGTGTAAACAAGATGGCATTCTCCGGATTGTACCCTATCTCCGATATCAGCGTATTAAGACTATTAAACAGAAAATGCGGATTCAACTGGCTTTGCAAAGCCTGATATTGCGCTTCGACAGAACTCTCTTTCAGATATATATTCCGCTTGTAAAGCACGATAGTATGCCGATAGAAATTATTCGCAGCCGTCAATCCTACAATCACCATCTCCACCAACCAAACGAGTAAAAGAAGCCGTATTCCCGACCAGCGAATATAAAACAACCGATCTACATCCGCCATCCACTTCAATCCTACAAATAACAGATAATTCATCAGCAACAGCGATATCCCCAAACCGGCATAATACAAGAACACCCTCCTGCGTCTCTCCACAAAGAAAAGAAAACCACGTTTCAACCAAGAGTCTATCAGAATAAGACAAAAACCCATCGCATTGAAAACCAACATTACTCCGATCATAAAGCTCAATGAAGAGAAATCCAAATCATCGCGTTTAGGCAGATCGGAATAAAGTGCCAACAACAAATATGAAAAACATCCCAATCCGGAAAAGAGGAGGACATTCAGCAATCGGATGTATCGAGAGTGAGAAGTTTTGACCATTTTTACCTGTCGCACGTTTTTCATCAACAAAGATAATTAATCTATCCAATAAAAGCCAGTACCTACAAAAGATTATCCGCCGCAACTTGATAAAACGGCATTCTCCCGGCCTTTGTTACAAACCGGGAGATCCCATTCAACAGATTATCCAAGCTTTTATCAGTATCATATTTTATTCCTTAACAGAGTCCACCCCTAACACCCGGACAAAATTCGAATAGCTTATCTGAGCTGTCAAACGTGATTGTACAAAGTTCATCTGCGCCGTTTGATGAAACATCTGTGCATCCAATACCCCATCAATTGAAATTTTACCTTCGCGATAGCGTTCCAATGCCATTTCCTCATTTTCACATGCCTTTGCCAGAGAGTTTTCGGTGAGAGTGACACGTTCTACGGCTTGCACATAGTTATAATAGGCTGATTGCACCTCAAGACTCACGGCATCTTTCACTTTATTATAATTATCTCTCGCAATAGCTACTTTGTAATCTCCCGCCCGTTTTTCATTACGGCGTTTTCCCCATTCGAACAATGGGATACTGACCTTTGCATACACAGCATAATTCGGATCGAGATCCGCCTTGAAATTATACCCCGGAGAACTATAACTGCCATCCAACCCGACATAAAACTGTGGCAGAAATTGTGCCTGATTCAGCTTGCGTACCGACTCCTGTATTGAGATTTTATCCTGTGCCATACGCAATTCCGGACGATTGCCCGTTGCCTGTTCCATATAGCCCGGCAAAGTACCTACCGAATAGATAGGAACCACCAGCGTATCGACCGGAAGCACCGATTCGAAATCCTCACCGACAAAAGAATTGAGCGACATACGAGCCACCTCGTAACCATTCTCCGCCTGCATCAATTGATAACGGGCATCGTTCAATTTTACCTCTGCCATCAACAAATCATTGCGATCTACCAACTGCACCTCTACCCGCTCGCGCACCACTTTAACCAATTTTTCTACCGACCGGGCAAACCGACAGGCAATATCTACTATCTCTCCGCGCGCTACTGTATTCCAATAACGCAGATCGGCTTCATAACTGATATCCGCCTTTATCATTTCGGCTTGGTTAAGGGCAAAACGACCTTCCGCCTGTGCCTTTTTCACTCCTTCACGAATACGTCCACCCGTATACAAGGGCTGGGTCAGTGAAACCGAAGCTCCATACTTCAAATGCCTACCCTCAAACCGTACTGGATTATCCGATGAAGGTAAATCCAAAGACAACTCTATGGGATTGCCTGTATAATCAAAATTGGCACCGGCAGAAAGTTTCGGTTTATAATCTGCTTTGGCTGATTTTTCGTATTCTTTACTCAATGCAATATTTTTTTCGGCAGCCTTCACATCTTGGTTATACTCCAATGCACGGCTACGGTAACGATTCAGCAAGCCGCTATCCTGCCCGAAGGCAGAAACAGCGAAAAACATCATCCACATGGCTAACAAAAATACCCTATTATTCTCTCTTCTCATGACTCTTTCTTTATTTTATAAAACACAGCATATAGTGCCGGGGTTACAAACAAAGTAAGCAGCGTGGCAAACGTCAAACCAAACACGATTGCCGCAGCCATCCCGGCAAATACAACATCGAACAAAAGAGGAACCATACCTAATATGGTAGTTACCGCAGCCATCAGCACCGGACGTACACGTGAAACGGTAGATTCAATAATAGCCGTATAAGGTTTTATTCCTGCGCGAAGTTGTACGTTTACTTCATCCAGCAACACAATAACATTTTTTATAATCATCCCCAACAACCCCAGCCAACCGGCAATACTGAAGAACCCGAACTCAGTACCTGTAACCAACTGACCGAACACAACCCCGGTCACCGACAGAGGTAATACAAGAAACGTTATCAACGGTTGGCGATAATTACGGAACAGAGCTACAAGAATAAGTACCAATAGCAATAGCGCCAACGGAAAGTATTTTGTCAATGCCGCCATTCCTTCCTTCTGCGTCTTATACTGTGCATCCCAGAAAAAAGTATATCCTTCGGGAAGCTGTATAGCCTCTACTTCTTCTTTTATTTCGGAATGTACTTCCGCCATTGTATGCCCTGGTTTTACATCACACATGGCAGCCATAGACAATTGCCGGTTATAGGTACGAACCAATGGAAATTCCCACCCGATACATATATCCTTTGTCACCTGTGCCAATGGTGCCGAATGTGCTCCGTTCCACACGGCAAGATCGCCCAAACGATCGAGATTCATCTCGCCGGATACATCCGATTTCAAAAGTACCGGTACCTTCTTCTCATTGTCACGGTAAATACCTACCGAAATACCATCACCAACCGCTTTGGTTGCCTCTATCATATCATCTTTACCGATGCTCAACCGCCCGGCCTTCACCGGTTCGTAGTCTGCCTGCACCATCATCGCCATGTTCCCCCATTCATTACGGGCATTAGCAACTTTCGGATTACGACGCATCACGCTAAGTGCCAATTCCGTCAAGGAGTCCAATACCGCCTCATCTGGTCCGCAGAAACGGGCTTCTATCAAAGCCTGTGGTACGGTGTTCAATTCAAAGCGGTTTACCCGCATAAAGATATCCGGAAACTGCTTCCCTACCGTATCACGAAGTATAGCCTGTAATTCACGGGCTTTTTCGGGCGAATAGGCTTCTACGAGGCATTGTGCATAGTTAGGCTGAGGGCCGAAAGCAGCATTGGCCAGATAAAAACGCGGCGGTGTCTGTCCGATAAAAGTAGATACCTGCCGGGTGTTCTCAAAACTTTCCAGAAAATCAGACACCTCTCTCGTAGCCGCTTCCATACGCTCTATCTTTGTACCTTCGGGCATCCACATGTCAATGGTAAAATATTGCTTATTGAGTTGCGGCGTAAAACGTTTCGGGATAAAACGGAATCCCCACCCCGAAAGAAGTAACAAACCAACCATTACCCCCAGTAAAATATATTTCCGACGGATGGCATGTTCCAACATTTTTCGAAACCAGTTGTACATCTTCCCTTGATAGAGTTCACTTTTTAATTCTTCCGGACGTGGACGCCTTACAAACAATTCAATGAACAATGCATTCTGTGTAATGGCAAATATCCAACTGAACAACAAAGAAACGGCTATCACAATAAAAAGAGACGAAAGCAGTTCGCCTGTGATATCGGGAGAAAGATAAACCGGCATAAATGTAAGGATAGCAATGACTGTAGCAGCAAGCAGAGGTATTGCCGTACCGGATACCGCTTTCATAATGGCGTTGCGTTTACGCATTCCACGCTCCATATTCATCAGAGCCGAGTCGAATATCACTATGGCATTATCTACAAGCATTCCCATAGCAATAATGATTGCCGCCAGGGACATGCGTTGTAAGGCAATTCCGTTGGCATGCATATAGATGAGAGTGGCAAAAATAGAAAATACCAGTCCGCTCCCTATCAGAATACCATTTTTAAATCCTATAAAGAAGAGCAATACCGCCACGACAGTGAGAACGGAAATGATCAGATTAAGTATAAATCCGTCATTGGCGACAGCCGATTCATAACCTTGATCATAGATTGTCAGCAATTCGAAGCCATCGGGCATCTCCACGTTCGTACGCTCCACTGTCTCTTTCACAAGAGCAGCCATATTCACCACATTACCGTCCGAAACGGTAGAAATGGCAATACCTAAAGCCGGGGTATTGTTGACCTTCATCAGATTACGGGCAGGACGTGCATAACTCTCGCTTATCATCGCTATCTCTTTGAGCCGGAAATACTCACCGGTTTTTGAAACAATAGTCAGATTTTCGATTTCTTCCAGATTGGTAAAACTACCACGTGCTTCGATACGAAGACGGTTATCTCCATTCTCAACAGCACCGGCATCCACTACTTTATTCTGTTTCTCGAATGCACGGGCTATATCGGCTGTGGTAATTCCGGTTTGAACCATAAGCGAGGGCTGCAACAACACTTCGATCACCGGATTCTGGATACCGAATATCTCTACTTTGGCCACATCCTTGATTTTAAGCAATTCGTTCTTTATATTTTTAGCTTGATCTTCCAGTTCGCGATACGAATGTTTATCACTACACAAACCATAGAACACGCCAAGTACATCGCCAAAATCATCATTTACCACCGAAGTGGCTGCCCCTGCAGGCAATTTAGACTGTGCATCACCTACTTTACGCCGTAGTTTATCCCATAACTGCTGCATCTCGTCTGCACGAATCTCCTTTTTCACATAGACTGTAATTTTTGAAAGTCCTGCCCGATTGTCCGTCTTCAAATAATACACCTCACCGATTGATTGAATCGCTTCCTCCAATACATCGGTCACTTGGGTCTGCACTTCGTGCGGTGACGCACCGGGATATGCAGTAGTTACGAGTGCCTGCTTGATAGTAAAAGGAGCGTCTTCGAGTTTTCCCATTTTAAAGTACGAATAAAGACCGCCCGCCAACACCAAAAATAAAATCAACATAGCAAAAGCCCGGTTCTTTAAAAAGAATGCTACCATCTTCTTCATATTGCCTGCCTATTTGATAATATTTACTTCCTGTCCTTCGGAAAGAAAACTATGTCCGCTCAGCACAACTTTATCTCCCGTAGTAAGCCCTGACAGGATTTCTATTTTATTGTCTCTCTTCAGATTGCCAATCGTCACAGGGATAGCCTCTACACGATTGCTTTCTGTCAATCTCCATACAAAGGTGCCCGTCGCAGGACGATGACACACAGCCAGTTGAGGGATAAAAACCGGACTTTCTTCCTGTATCGAATCTTCCGGAAAAGTGATTGACATCGTGCCACTCATACCTCCCGGTAGCTTATCGTCCCGATTGTCAAGAATGGCAGTCAGAATAAAGGATAGATTATTCGTAGTAGTAGTCTTGGACACCTGTACATCATCGGTAGCATACACTTTATCTCCCAAAGCATCAAAACGAAATTTCAGTTTATATCCGAAAAGGCCGTCCGGTTGCCGTTGCAATGCCACAGCCATATTTTCGGGAATATACGTTTCTATCTTCAAACGCGATAGGTCAATAAAACTGACAACAGATTGGGATGCACGTACATCTTGATAACGCTCTATATTCACCTCTTGCACATATCCGTCAAAAGGTGCCAATAAGCGGGTGTCTGCCAACTCATTGGCAGCCGTCTCATAAGCAGCCCGGGCAATAGCACAATCCGCCTTTGCTTTCTCATATGTGCTGGCAGAAATATTCTCTTTTGCATATAATGTTGCAACACGCTTAAACTCAGTCTCTGCCTGATGGTATACAGCTTCCGCTTTCTCCTTACGAACTTTGAAATCGCGATCGTCAATCGCTGCAATCAACTCACCTTTACGAAAAAACTGCCCCGATCGGACATCAAAATCCAATATCGGGCCGCCTACCCGAAAAGATAACTCCGTAGACTTAAAAGGTTGCGACAAGAAAGTGAATTCCCTTTCTCCTTCGCTGACAGCTTTCTCGGCACAGAAAACCCTGACCGACATCCTTTCTTCCTTCTTGTCTTTTTCACCCATACTGCATGAAATACCCAAAGTGGCAACAAGAAAAAGACAAACAAATTTCTTTACCTCCATATTCATTACCTACATATTTTTACGGCAAACATACAAGGTCATTTTCAAAATAGAAGGAAAAAAAATACTGAAGTGGAAAATCGGAGACTGAAACGGAAAAAGAAGGAACTGACTCATCGGCGTTTCGCCTTCCCTCCCATCTTATTTATTCTGACAATAGCATGAAACATGAAATAGCTTCCCAATACATTCGATTCCGTATCCCGTATAGCAGTTGCTGTAATGGTACGCATCAATGCATTCTCCTGCTGCAAAATATCATAGATTTTAAATCTCAGCAGCAACTGTTTTCGCTTAAAGAAAGACTTGGAAATTTGCATATTCCACATCAGATAATCATTCCCCTCATCTGTACCATATCCGGCACGCAAATTCCAAACCGCATCGCTATACAACTCAAAACCGAGAGGAAAATACCACTGAACATTCATTCCGGTCTGATAATCAAATGTCTTTGTACGGATACTTCTTACATTATTATAAGAGTTATTATAAAGTACGGAACCTCGCACCCCCACCTCGAACTGTTCCGTACGATAGGTCAGAGTAAGTCTTTCACGAGCTGTTAAATGACGGACAGAGCTTTTCTGAGGTTCTTCTTTATTAAGCGTAGTATAACCATTCTTATTACTATAGCGGAGCATCGAATACGTACGTATCAGCCAGTGTTTATTCTTAAACGGGGTACTTAATGAAAAAGAGCCCTGTGTTTGCCAGTTACCATTCATGTTGACGGGTAGAGTCGTCCGTCCTCCGGTCTCACTGTCATAAGTCACCTGATTGGTCACACTGTTTAATGTATTCTCGGCAGTCAGTTGCAACACCATGTTTCGTTGGTGTTTTACATTGTAAGTGTTATAATTGAGATTAAAAGTGTTGGTATACGATGGTTTCAACGACGGATTACCCATACGGATATTCAACGGATTAGTCTGATCGGCAACAGGTTGGAGATCACGAACGGAAGGTTGACGACTCTTACCGCGATAAGTAATCTGCAAACGGGTACGTTTGGAAAACTTATATCGGAAACTCACTGTCGGTGAAAAGTTGAGAACACTCCGGGGAAGGCTATACTTAAGTTCATCCAACAGAAAATTGTCACTGACCGATTTTTGTGGTTCGAGATCAACTCCGACATTATAATTATATTTTTTCTGTGAAGTACGTACAGACAGATTCACCAGATGATTGGAATATTGGTTTTCAAAACAGTTACTGTTAAGTGTATCAGGGTCTTCTGTAAAATCTTCTAATTCTTTATTCCAATTGTAAGCTTTACGATCGGAATTGGACGTCCGATGTTGATAACTGTAACGAAATTGAAGAAAATGTGCCCATGGCAACGGCTCCACGTATACAAGCTGAATACGATAGTTATCACCGTCTGTTTGATTTTCTATCTTCTGGTTCAGCACCTTTTCTGTCCCGTTTTTAAAATAGCGTGTAGTGGCATAGTTAAGCCGGTCAGATGAGGAAGTATTGACCCCGTAATCAAGTTTCAAGGCGACATTACGTCCTCTACGGTTTAATTTACGGCTTATTTGCAACATCAGTGCCAGATTGTATTGTGAACTTTCCGACCAGTTGGAGGATTCTTTTTCATTCAGTTCCTCCTCATCCGCCCAACTCTTTTGATAACCGGCCCCCTGACGCTCCGCCGCAGAATAACGGAAAGTTGGACGAAAGATCAGATTAGTCACTGTATCTATTTTCCATTCCAAATATGCATTCCCCGTAATTCCGTCGTTTTTATTTCGCGTACTATTCGTACTATTCGTGATCGACTTTTCCTTTTTCATAAAATTATCGGTCATCGTACTACTTTCTTCCTTTCGGTCCGTACCGGCATATTGCACATTCGAACGAAACTTCACACTCCCAAAATCTTTACTAAAGTTAACTCCCAACGAACGAGAAGTCGTCAAGCCGGCCCTGCTGCGTGTATTGCCCGTGGCATTGGAGGATTCCTGTTGTAATTCCGAAAAGCCTTGATTGTTAGTATTATTCCAATTTGCAATGACGGTGAGTTGTGAAGTTTCCCGGATACGATTCATGGTATTAGCTATTTCATAGCGGCTCTTGCTTCCCATGCCGCCAAGAAAATTGTTCATCCAACCCTTCTTCATATCCTTTTTTACAGAGAGATCAAGAATCATCTCCTCTTCGCCGTCATCAATCCCCGTAAGGCGTGCCAGATCGGACTTACGCTCATAGGCTTTCAATTTCTCCACCATCTCCACAGGGAGATTCTTCAAAGCAGCCTGCGGATCATCTGAAAAGAACTCTTTACCATCTACCAATATCTTTTTCACCTCTTTACCCTGAATCATTAATTTTCCATCCGAAGTGATCTCTCCACCCGGCAGTTGCTTCACAAGTTCTTCGAGCATGGAACCTTCAGGAGTACGAAATGCGGAAGAGTTATACACAGTAGTATCATTCTCGGTAACTGCCATTGGCGCTTTGCCCGTTACAACAGTTTCCTCTAACATGAAACCATCGGGAGCCAGACAAATATCACCCAATTTCCAATCCTTATTATCAAATACACGATTAACGGCTGCATAACCGATATAGGACACATGAACGGATATCTTTCCCGACCTACGAACAGAAGCAGTAAGAGAAAAACACCCGTCTTCTCCGGTTGCTCCTCCGGTGATAAACGTACTATCGGGCATTGCATAGATCTGAACAGCGGCATAAGGTATCGGTTCCTGAGTTTCTTCGTCAAGAACACGTCCGGCAAATACCAACTTACCGGACTGTGCCTTAACCTCCATCGTCGCATATGCCATTTGCAATATGCAATAAATTAAAAGAGCCTGAAAGCAACCTATATACCTATTTATATTCAATGAATTCGTATTAGATATTTTTATCAGATGATTTGCGCTATTTAAAGATTAGAGTAAAGAGTCATTATAAAGTTAAAACTAAAGGTTAGTTTTTAGGGTTTATTAAAGATTGGCATTTCTATCATAGCTACCCACCACTTAATCATAACTTTTCTATCACCTCTTTTTTCATAAAGACAAATGTAAGGAAAGGTAACAAAATCAATTATCAATATTATCTATATTTCTATCAGCAAAATCTCAGAAAAGACACTATAAATACAACTTATACAAAACAATAACAAATTAGCACTCTAATTTATGACTCGTTATTACGTTGATCCGATATTCCCCCCATGTCTGGGTGAACAAAAAAGCGAGGACACTTCGATTAAACCGAAATGTCCTCGCTTGCTTTTGAGCGGAAAACGAGACTCGAACTCGCGACCCTAACCTTGGCAAGGTTATGCTCTACCAACTGAGCTATTTCCGCAATTAAAGTCTCTCATCAATTCATCATCTCCAAAAGACTGTGCCCAGAACAGGACTCGAACCTGCATGCCTCTCGACACACGCACCTGAAACGTGCGCGTCTACCAATTCCGCCACCTGGGCCTTTCTTATATCTTGTAGTTCAAAGAACGTGAGCGGAAAACGAGACTCGAACTCGCGACCCTAACCTTGGCAAGGTTATGCTCTACCAACTGAGCTATTTCCGCATTTTTCAATATATGTGAAGAGAAGGAGACTCGAACTCCCACGACATAACTGTCACTACCCCCTCAAAGTAGCGCGTCTACCAATTCCGCCACCTCTCCAAATCTATTTATTTCTGAACTTCTCCACTTCTTTGTGCCCAGAACAGGACTCGAACCTGCATGCCTCTCGACACACGCACCTGAAACGTGCGCGTCTACCAATTCCGCCACCTGGGCAAAGAAAGGATTTCCAATATTTCAAAGAGAGCGGAAAACGAGACTCGAACTCGCGACCCTAACCTTGGCAAGGTTATGCTCTACCAACTGAGCTATTTCCGCATTTTTCGTTTGCGGTTGCAAAGGTAGGGATTTTCTCTAAACGTGCAAACATTCTGCATACTTTTTTCGCAAGAAAATATATTCTTTACCCACTCCGAAAAATAATTTATTTGATTATCAACTCATTCTGTCACGGTAATCTTCATAAGAAAACTCTTTGTATATTTCGGCTGTTTCTTCTTTTGTCCACAATGCAATGGCAGGATGATGAATGCCATTGAACATGTTTGTCTTGACCATCGTGTAATGTATCATATCTTCAAATACAATCCGTTCACCGATGTGCAATTCATGATCAAAACTCCACAATCCCATATAATCGCCGCTTAAACAGGAATTACCGCCGAGACGGTAAACATAAGGCCCCTCATTTCCCATTTCCGCTCCGCGCACCGCAGGTTGATAAGGCATTTCAAGACAGTCGGGCATGTGGCAAGTAAAGCTGACGTTCAGTATGGCAGTTTTAATACCACGACTCTTTACAATGTCCACAACCTCGGAAGTCAATACCCCCGTCTGCCAAGTAAAGGCCGAACCGGGCTCAAGAATGATACGCATATGAGGATAACGGGATTTCAGCCCTTGAAGCAAACGAATAAGATGTTCCGTATCATAATCTTTACGGGTCATGAGATGCCCTCCCCCTAAATTCAGCCACTTTATCTGCGGAAACCAACGGGAAAACTTCGCTTCAAGATGCTGCAAAGTACGTTCCAGTTCGAAAGAAGAAGATTCACAATGGCAATGACAATGAAAACCTTCAACCCCTTCCGGAAGAATATCAGGCAACAAATCGGCAGTAATGCCGAAACGGGTACCGGGAGCACAAGGGTTATATAATTCCGTTTCAACCTCAGAATATTCGGGATTAATACGAATGCCGCAAGAGATATTCTTTCCCTCAGCTACAACCAAGGGATAAAAACACCGAAACTGTGACAGAGAATTAAAAGTAATATGACTGCTACAACGCATGATCTCGGGAAAATCCGACTCAGTATATGCCGGTGAATAAGTGTGTGCTTTACTTCCAAACTCTTCTAAAGCCAACCGGGCCTCGTATACAGAACTCGCCGTAGAATGTGCGATATACTCACGGAATATAGAAAAAGAACGCCACATAGCAAAAGATTTGAAAGCAAGGATGATTTCTACTCCTGCTCTATCGGCCACACTTTTTATCAGATTCAGATTCTTTCTCAACAACTTTTCTTCCATGATATAACAAGGAGAAGGAAATCGGGTAAAGTCTATCATATCGGAATATAAAATTTAGTAGTTAGTAGATAGAATAATGATGCAAAAGTACGTAATGTTTTCCAATATTTCCTACCTTTACGAAATGATTTGATTCTTCACAAAAAATTAAGAAAACGTTATGGATAAAGATTTAAAGAAAGTAGTGATTCTCCTGGCGCATCCCAACATGAAAGAGTCACAAGCAAACAAGGCATTAACGGATGCTGTAAAGGACATGGACGAAGTGGCTGTATATAATCTGTACGAACTGCACAATGAAAGTACTTTCAATGTGGACGAATGGAGTAAAATCATTTCACACGCTGCTGCTGTTATCTATCAATTCCCATTTTATTGGATGTCCGCACCGTCGCTACTGAAGAAATGGCAAGATGAGGTATTTACCTATCTGGCAAAAACACCTGCAGTAGCAGGAAAACCATTAATGGTAGTAACCACTACCGGTTCAGAGTTTGAAGCATACCGGAGTGGAGGAAGAAATCGCTTTACCGTAGACGAATTACTACGACCTTATCAAGTAGGTGCTATACACGCAGGTATGGTGTGGCAGACACCGATTATAGCCTACGGCATGGGAACAACCGATGCTGCAAAAAACATAGCGGAAGGAGCAAATCTATATAGACAAAAAGTAGAAAGACTCATTGGAACGGAAAATTCCGGAAACAATTGGTAAGTACTCCTGATAAAAGCTAATAAAATAGCCATTACACTAAAATTCTTATAAATGCAGATGAATACAAAGGTCAAATTGAACACTTATGATCATGTACATCCATCTGCATTTATAAGAATGTCCGGATTCCCATCCGGTACAATTAAAATGTGCTGAACGAAGTTCCAATATTTCTCATAATCGCTATTTCAATTCCAAAACAGTACAATAAAGCAAAAACAAGCACTATTTATCTCCCCCTTTTCTGAGTCGGCAATGAAAATTCCTGCCAATCACATTCGGAATAATCTCCGGCAGCTACCGTAACACGCAGCACTACTTCACCATTTTTCAATTTCTCGCCACCATATACGGTAGCAGTATAACGTATCCCCTCACCGGGAGCTATCTTTTCTATCATCACTGACGGAGAAATATAAATATTCTTCATCCCGGTTATCTCTTCAACCGTAGGTACGATATCATAGACGGGAGTACGTCCTTCGTTCACCACTTCGAAAATCACCTTACTATTTTCACCGGCATCAATCACATGATTACGGTTCGTATCGATAAAACGGATATTCCGTATCCTCAAATCCGGTATCTGTGCCGGACGCTGAGACTGAGGTTTGGAATTATATCGTTTCTCCGTTATTTCCACATAACCCTCTTCCCTGTTACGAGGTGTCGATACGGCATTCCCGATAGCAGCACCGGCAACGGTTCCTACAATAGTACCGATAGCCGAACCGCGATAACCACCTCTCCATCCATGATTATTCTCACCGATAAGACCACCGATAGCACTTCCCACCGAACCTCCAATAGAAGCTCCCGCCACAACGGCTCCGGGATTTCCGGACATACGTCCGCTAACACAACCACTCAATAAAAAAGTGGACAAAATCATCCAAACAATTAGCTTCTTCATGGCTCACTTATTTTGTGCTTCCCGCAAAAAAAGTACGGCAAGCGGTAATTATGAAATATCACCCTATAACTTTAAAACGTGCAAAGCGCAATAATAGTTGCTTCTCACCTGCATTTTTAAAGCGAATAGTAGCTTTGGCATTATCACCGTTTCCTTCTACTTGCAGCACCTCTCCCAACCCGAAACGTTCATGCTCGATTTGTTGTCCCGGCTGCACAGATACAGGCAAAGCTCCACCAACAGCAGCCGGCGTTCCGGATGAACGGACAGATGACACAGTACCAGCCGCAGAAGAAACTGTCGGGTCTATCTTCTTCAAATTACGCGGAGACAACGTTGGATTAATAAGTTGTACTTTGGGACGTTCGCGACGGAAACGTTCGGCACTTTCATCTATCTGCCTTCCCAATCCGGCTTCATGCGGCAATTTTAGAAAACGAGTATCGATATCCCTAAGGAAACGACTCGGGGTACCGAATTCCATCTTTCCATAACGGAAACGGGTTTTGGCGAATGAAAGAAAACAATGCTCTTCGGCACGGGTAATGGCTACATAAAACAGTCGTCTCTCCTCCTCCATCGCACGGGGAGAATCTCCGGCCATCCCACTTGGAAAAAGATTTTCCTCCATTCCCACCACAAACACATTGCCAAATTCAAGTCCTTTAGCAGAATGAACGGTCATAAGAGTTATTTTTTCACCGTCTCCCTCCTTATCGGAATCTTGATCGGTAAGTAAAGAAACCTCCGAAAGAAAATCGGTTAAAGACACATTGGGATTCCCTTCTTCCTGCCGGACAGCACAAAAGTCATTAATACCGTTAACCAATTCCTCTATGTTCTCCTTGCGACTTAAATTTTCGGGCAGATTATCCTGACAGACATCATTGATAATGCCGGATTGACGAATAATTTCCGTACCTATTTCATAAGCATTCTTCTCGCTTTGTGTAGAGATGAACTCTTCTATAAGTCCACGAAAATCTTGTAATTTATTGTGTGTACCTTTATTAATAGTAAGACCATAAGTCAAAGGTTCGCAAAGAACAGCCCATAAGCTGACATTATTCTCCGTAGCAGCCGCTATGATTTTTCCTACCGTAGTGTCACCAATACCACGGGCAGGATAATTAATGATACGCTTGAAAGCTTCCTCATCATTAGGATTTACCACCAAACGAAAATAAGCAATCACATCCTTGATCTCTTTACGCTGATAAAATGAAAGTCCGCCATAAATTTTATAAGGCATTCCCCGTTTACGCAAAGCTTCTTCAAAAATACGGCTTTGGGCATTCGTACGATACAAAATAGCAAAATCGGAATAAGAATAGTCGTGCTCACGACGCAAAGCCGCTATTTGATTCGTCACAATATCCCCCTCTTCCACATCACTGTAAGCCTGAAACACACCAATAGCCTCTCCCTTTTCCTTTTCGGAAAACACCTCCTTACGTATCTGCCGCTCATTCTTCGCAATCAAGCTATTGGCAGCACAAACAATGGTTTGAGTGGAACGGTAATTCTGTTCCAGCTTGAACACTTTCGTATTCGGATAAATCTTCGTAAAATACAAAATATTATCAATATCCGCTCCCCGGAAAGAGTAAATACTCTGAGCATCGTCGCCTACCACACATACACGCTGACTCTCTTTGGTAAGCTGGAGCACGATACTGTGCTGGGCATAATTCGTATCTTGATACTCATCTACCAACACATAGCGAAATTGCTCACGATAACGTGCCAGTACCTCCGGAAAATCACGGAATAATATATAGGTATACACAAGCAAATCATCGAAATCCATAGCTCCTGCCTGGCGGCAACGTTCCCAATAACGACGATAGATATCGCGAAGTGCAGGAACCTTGGCTGCCTGATCTTCTGTAAAGGCTTCCTTATTCGCTGCATAACCGGAAGGAGAAACCAGATGGTTCTTGGCATTAGAGATACGCGCCTGCACCATACCGGGCTTATAGGTCTTTTCATCCAACCCCATCTCTTTGATGATAGAACGTAAAAGGCTCTTGCTATCAGCCGAATCATAAATAGTAAACTGTGAAGTAAATCCGACATGCTGGGCTTCGGCACGAAGAATCCGCGAAAAAACAGAATGGAACGTTCCCATCCAAAGATAACGGGCACGCTGCTCGCCTACCTGACGGGCGATACGTTCTTTCATTTCACGTGCAGCTTTATTAGTAAAGGTAAGTGCCAAAATATTCCATGGATTATATCCATTCTCTAACAAATGGGCTATTTTATAGGTCAGTACACGTGTCTTACCGGAACCTGCACCTGCTATCACAAGTGATGGCCCGTCATTGTAAAGCACCGCATTACGCTGACTTTCGTTCAGTTCTTCGAGGTAGTTTCTTTCCATAGCGGCAAATTTATAACATTCATTTGACAATATATAGAATTTTATATACTTTTGTGACTTAACCTCAAAGAAAACAAGTATGATAAAAAAGAGTCTCTCTTTAGTTGCCATCTTCATCATAAGCATGACAATAGGAACATCACAACTCATGGCACAAAAACAGGACCGCGTTGGAAAACTCCTGAAGTTCTTGAGTGATAATGAAATCGAAAAATTTCAAAAAGGCCGCGAGAAACTGGACGAGAAAACAGCCCAGACATTTGCCGCCGAGGTAGAACTAATGGATATCATGACTCGCCTATGGACTCAACCGGACAGTAAAAGCGCCATTGATTACTATCCTGCTTATGCTAAAGCCGTCAAAGGAAGTCTGCCGGCTATTTGCAACGAGACAGAAATTGATTTTGGCCCTCTGCGAGACCGGACAAACAGTGTAATAACAGAAATTCTGGACGCTTCAAATGATAAGCTTTCATTGAGTAAACAACTGATAGAAGGGGCCAAAAATGGTAAATATCCGATTCCACAGGCGCAAATGGATATTTTCTATAAAACAAGAGAAGATGCATTAATGAAGGATCTGGAGGAGAAAAGCAGCACAGCCAAATGTGAAAACTACTTCAATGAATTTCCGGAAGGTAAGTATAAAGTGCAATTCATGAGTGAGTATAACCAATTACTATACAACAGCGTGAAACGTGCACCGACCCATGCCAATTTTAAAAACTTCTTCGATAATATAACCTTAAACCGTTACTACAACGGAATGTCCAACCGTAAATATACTCCGGAAGTACGTGCGCTGTATGATGATTATCTTTTTTCCATGATACAACAGGCGGGAGCACTCGCATCTAAAAAACAATGTATTGACGAGTATGAGAATGCCGTCTATCTGGAGGAAGGCAAGCGAAAACACACTGTAGAATTGGAATATACCAAAGACAGTGTGGATTACGAATTGATGAAACCGGAGATAAACAGTAGTAGTAAACTGGAACTAATCCAAGGATTTCTCCTGACCCATAAGTATAGAGAATTTCGTGACAAAGCACATGAACTGCGCAGTCAATTCGAAGACTCGGTAGTATGGATTACTCCTTCCTCTACGAAATATTATAAAAAAGGGATGTTGATGAAATCGGAAGCAAAGCTGAATAATAAAATTACTACGGAAGTATATTCCTACTTGCCAAACGGGAAACCTGCCGGTATCGATATTACCAGTGGCAATATGCAATTTCACACATCATTTTTTTACGATGCACAAGACAGATGTGCACAAGAAATACAGATAAATACGAAAACCAAAAAAGAGATATACAAAAGAGAGCGGACATTCAATGCCGGAGGGACGGTGCAAAGCGATTCATTGAAATACACAGATGGTAAACTGATATTGAGAAGTTACAACCGGCAAGGAAAACTGATAGAAGAGAAAGAATATCATAAAGACGTAATGCTCTCATCGACGGTACATCAGTATGATAGCAAAGGAGAAAAAGTAAAATCACAATACGTATTGCCACTCCCCAAGAATCCGTTGCCTACACAAATCAGTTCGCGAACAGATGTATATGAATACGACAAATACGGCTATCTGACAAAAATTGTCTCCACACAAATATTGGTCAATAATGAAAAAAGAATCTGCTCGCAGTATTTTATGTACGACGAATATGGCAATCAAATAGATAGTGACATGTATTATGAATATGACCAAACCGGACAATGGATACGTAAAACAGCAAAAAACAATCCGGAAATAACAGAACAGAAAGTAGTCAAATAAAGAACGCCCGTTTTTAATCACGATTAGAAGAGCCTGCCTAATTTTTTCTCAAAACAATGTGAGCAAAAATTAAGCAGGCTCTAAACATTTACGGCTTTTCATATGTTAATAGGATATATACATAATAACCAAACATTATGAATACATTATTAATGTCTTTAATATTTATGACCATGACTTACGAAATGCCTAAACTTCCATACGCAAACAATGCGCTGGAACCTGTAATCAGTCAGCAAACTATAGATTATCATTATGGTAAACATCTACAAACCTACGTAAACAACCTCAATAGCCTGGTACCCGGAACGGAATTTGAAGGCAAAACAGTAGAAGAAATTGTAGCGAAAGCTCCGGATGGAGCTATCTTCAACAATGCCGGACAAGTACTGAACCATACATTATATTTCTTACAATTTGCACCGAAGCCTTCAAAGAAAGAGCCATCGGGTAAGTTGGCAGAAGCGATCAAACGTGACTTCGGAAGTTTTGAAAATTTCAAGAAGGAATTTAATGCCGCCGCAGTAGGCTTATTCGGTTCGGGATGGGCTTGGCTGTCTGTTGACAAAAACGGCAAGTTACATATCACCAAAGAAGCTAATGGAAGTAATCCGGTACGTGCAGGCTTGAAACCGCTATTGGGCTTTGATGTGTGGGAACATGCTTATTACCTTGATTTCCAGAATCGCCGTGCAGATCATGTAAACGCTTTATGGGATATCATAGATTGGGAAGTAGTTGACAAACGAATGTAATAAACCCTTTTTTATTTAATTCATTAGAGAACGCCGTCTTGTTTAAGATGGCGTTTTTTTTATCTAATCTATGTTTCAATGCTGTTCTGCCAGACAATAAGAGTATTCATTATTAAATAATTGATATGCGGACACACTGAAATACTCATCCGCTAACTCATTTTTACAAATATAAATTATATATTTGTATCGACTAACTAAATTAGACCATCTTCCTTTGAACAAGAATAGAAAAAAATTACTATGTACTTTTGCTATCATTGGAATTATTCTTCCTCTACATTCGCCCTACAGCCATGCACAGGAAATTATCAATTCCAAAGAGGAAATATTGTTCATTACTTCCTACAATTCGGACAGCAAGCACACTTATGATAACATAAACTCTTGTATCACGACTTATCAAAAATTGGGAGGTACCTGTCCGGCTGTAGTGGAGAACATGAATGCCATCAGTTTGGAACATGCCTGGAGATGGCCGAAAATAGTAAAAAACATCATAGACAAGCATCCCAAGGTAAGCTTGATCATACTGCTTGGCGGAGAAGCATGGAGCGGCTATTTTTCATTGGAGGAAGAAGAATATAAAAAAATACCGGTGTTATGCGCCATGGCTCCCCGCCATAGTTTCGACCTGCCTTCCAAAGAAACGAATGCCAGTACCTATCTCCCCGCCAGTATCGACTTGCTGGAACGCATGAAAGGTTTTAACGTGAAAGCATGTTACGCTTATAAATATCATGTAGACCGTGACATACACCTGATAAGGAATTTCTATCCGGAAATGGCACATCTTGCCTTTATCTCCGATAACACCTACAACGGACTAGCTCAATTGATTTACGTCAAACAGGAATTGGAGAAATATCCGGAAATAGGTACCACTTTCATCGACGGACGAAGACTCACCTTAGACATGGCGGCACAAAAGGTACACAATCTGCCGGACAACTCTGTCGCCCTACTCGGTATATGGCGGGTAGATATGCAAAAGATGACCTACATCAACAATTCGGTGTATGCTTTCTCACATACCAATCCGACACTGCCGGTATTCAGTCTGACAGCTACCGGAATAGGATACTGGGCCATCGGAGGATACGTCCCCGATTACGAGGACATCGGTCTGAAAATGGGTGAAAAGGCTTATCGGATATTAGATTTGAAAGAAAACCCCGAACCGGAATTGAACACATTACCATGCCGGTATGTGTTCGATGCAAAAGTATTAAAAGAATTGGGATTTGAAAACAAAGAGCTACCGGAAGGGGCTGTTATCATTAATAAAGAACCTACTTTCTTTGAAACTTATAAAAACGGAGTAAGGGTTGTTACCGGCATCTTTTGTACCCTATTACTCGGATTGTTCGTTTCTTTGTACTATTACTTCAAAACCAGAATTCTAAAAAATAACTTGGAAGAATCGGCAAAACAACTGGAAACAGACAAGAAAAAATTGGAAGACAATGAAATCGAACTGCGTCATGCCAAAGAACGCGCAGAAGAAGCCAATCGGATGAAAAGCGCCTTTGTTTCGAACATGAGTCATGAAATCCGTACTCCCCTCAATGCGATCGTAGGTTTCTCCAGTCTGCTGACAAGTACGATAGAAGCATCCGAAGAGCAAAAAACATACATCTCGATTATTCAGACCAATTCGGATCTGTTACTCCAACTCATTAATGATGTGCTGGATGTCTCCCGCTTGGAATCCGGCAAGCTACAGTTCGATTATGAATGGTATGATCTCATCGGTCATTGCCAAAATATGGTAATGTTAACCAACCAGAACAAGGCAGTAAATACAGAAGTCCGTTTCGATTCTCCCCTCGAATCATATACGCTTTATACCGCCCCGCTCCGTCTTCAGCAAGTCATTATCAACTTGTTGAACAATGCACTGAAATTTACTCCCGAAGGCGGAAGCATCATACTGAGTTTCGAAATAGACGAGACAGACGGCTACGTCCTCTTTTCGGTCACAGATACCGGATGTGGCATACCGGACGATAAACAAGAGCTCGTATTCAACCGTTTTGTGAAGTTAAACGAATTTGTACAAGGTACCGGACTGGGGCTTTCTATCTGCAAACTGACCATCCAGCAGATGGGTGGAGACATTTGGATAGACCGCAATTATAAAAACGGAACCCGCTTCGTATTCTCGCATCCAATAAAAAAACGGGAAGAGGAAAACACAGAAATACAATAAAAAAGTATTCGTTTTATTTTTTTTCTGCTTCTTTTTCATTTACTTTGCCGCCGTAAAGACAAAGGGGTGCCCGGCAAGACGGGCTGAGATCATACCCTGGAACCTGATGCAGTTAGTACTGACGTAGGGATTGTGTTACTTCATTACCGCTCTCCATATTAATAGCACTCTCTTTGTATTTACTTTCGTTATCATCAATAAACCTAATTTTGTAGCGATGAAAGTACAAGTTAACAACAAAGAAGTGGAAATAGCCGATACTTCTACCATTACGCAACTCACCGTACAATTGGAACTTCCTACTCAGGGCATTGCCATTGCAGCGAATAACAAAATGATTCCGCGTACGGACTGGGACAGTTTCACACTCCACGAGAATGACAATCTGGTTATAATTAAAGCTGCTTGCGGAGGATAGACTATGATCAGCCTGCAATTTATTACTCACCATACCGAGAAATATTCTTATCTGGATTCTGCCCGCATGGCACTTGAAGGCGGGTGCAAATGGATACAATTGCGTATGAAGGAAGCGCCACTGGAAGAAGTGGAAGCCGTTGCCCTACAATTGAAACCAATGTGTAAGGAACATGACGCCATTCTGATACTGGACGACCACGTGGAATTGGCCCAAAAGCTGGAAGTGGACGGAGTACATTTGGGTAAAACAGACATGCCGGTAGCCGAAGCCCGCCAACTGCTGGGCGAAGCGTTCATCATTGGCGGAACAGCCAATACATTTGAGGATGTAGAAATGCACTATCGTGCAGGAGCAGACTATGTAGGTATAGGTCCATTCCGTTTCACTACTACCAAAAAGAACCTGAGTCCTGTCTTGGGAATAGAAGGATACACTTCCATCATTTCACAGATGCAACAGGCCGGAATACAACTTCCGGTAGTAGCCATCGGCGGTATCACTTATCAGGATATTCCGGATATCATGAGAACAGGAGTCAACGGTATTGCTTTATCCGGTACCATACTGCAGGCCGAAAACCCTGTAGAAGAGACCACCCGGATCTTGTCAATCCCCCTTTAATCTCCCTCCCTATTATAAATCATCATTCATAAATTATAAATCATGAAACAGCTTATTATTGCGGGACGTGAATTCAACTCCCGGCTATTCCTTGGTACAGGAAAATTCAACTCAAACGAGCTGATGGAACAATCTTTACTTGCATCGGGTACTGAAATGGTAACGGTGGCCATGAAACGCATAGATATGGATAATAAAGAGGATGACATGTTAAAACACATCATTCATCCGCACATCCAGTTGTTACCCAATACATCGGGTGTACGAAATGCGGAAGAGGCCGTATTTGCCGCACAAATGGCACGCGAAGCTTTCGGAACGAACTGGTTGAAGTTAGAGATTCATCCCGACCCGCGCTATCTGCTTCCGGATTCGGTAGAAACATTGAAGGCTACCGAAGAATTGGTAAAACTGGGATTTGTCGTACTTCCCTACTGCCAGGCCGATCCTGTATTATGCAAACAATTGGAAGAAGCCGGTGCGGCAACTGTAATGCCCCTCGGTGCACCCATCGGAACAAACAAAGGTCTGCAAACCAAAGAATTTCTGAAAATCATCATTGAACAAGCTAATATTCCGGTAGTGATAGATGCCGGAATCGGTGCACCAAGCCATGCCGCCGAAGCAATGGAACTGGGCGCAGCAGCTTGTTTGGTAAACACAGCCATTGCCGTAGCCGGTAACCCGATAGAGATGGCTAAAGCCTTCAAACAGGCAGTTGAAGCGGGCCGCATGGCTTATGAAGCCGGATTGGGAATGCAAATCGACAACCTGATGGCCGAAGCCAGTTCGCCATTAACTGCTTTTCTTAACTCATAGGCTTCCATGCTAAAAAGATATCATAACATACTATCACTTATCACTAATTAACAATTGCTTATAACATGGAACAAAAGATAAAATTTCCCCGTTCAGAGAAAGTATATATATCGGGAAAACTGTTTCCCGATATACGGGTAGCCATGCGTAAAGTGGAGCAAGTGCCCAGTACGACTTTCAATGGCGACGAAAAGATTATAACCCCTAACCCGAAAATATATGTATACGATACCAGTGGGCCTTTCAGCGACCCCGAAATATCCGTGGATTTGAAAAAGGGGTTACCCCGTATGCGTGAAGAATGGATTCTGAAACGTGGTGATGTGGAGCAACTGCCCGAAATCACTTCCGAATACGGCCGTATGCGTCGTGATGATAAAAGTCTGGATCATCTCCGTTTCGAACATATCGCCCTGCCATACCGGGCTAAGGAAGGAGAGCACATCACCCAAATGGCATATGCCAAACGGGGAATTATCACTCCGGAAATGGAATATGTAGCCATCCGTGAAAACATGAACTGCGAAGAATTGGGCATCGAAACCTATATCACACCCGAATTTGTCCGCCGGGAAATAGCCGAAGGCCGTGCCGTGCTACCCGCCAACATCAATCATCCTGAAGCGGAACCAATGATCATCGGCCGTAATTTCCTTGTGAAGATTAATACGAACATCGGTAACTCGGCCACTACTTCCGGTATTGACGAGGAAGTAGAAAAAGCCGTATGGAGTTGTAAATGGGGTGGAGATACACTTATGGATCTTTCCACCGGAGAAAATATTCACGAAACGCGCGAATGGATTATCCGTAACTGCCCTGTACCGGTAGGCACCGTGCCCATCTATCAAGCATTGGAGAAAGTGAACGGTAAGGTAGAAGACCTCACTTGGGAACTTTACCGCGATACCTTGATCGAGCAATGTGAGCAGGGAGTGGATTATTTTACCATTCATGCGGGTATCCGTCGCCATAATGTGCATTTGGCCGACAAACGTCTTTGCGGTATCGTAAGCCGTGGCGGAAGCATCATGAGCAAATGGTGTCTGGTGCACGATCGCGAGAGTTTTCTCTACGAGCACTTTGATGACATCTGCGACATCTTAGCACAATATGATGTAGCCGTTTCACTGGGCGACGGACTGCGTCCCGGCTCTATCCACGATGCCAACGATGAAGCACAGTTTGCCGAACTCGACACCATGGGAGAACTCGTTGTACGTGCTTGGGAAAAGAATGTGCAAGCATTCATCGAAGGTCCGGGACACGTGCCCATGCACAAAATAAAAGAGAATATGGAACGTCAGATCGAAAAATGCCATAATGCACCGTTCTACACGCTCGGTCCGTTGGTCACGGACATCGCTCCGGGATACGACCATATCACATCGGCCATCGGTGCAGCCCAAATAGGATGGTTAGGTACAGCCATGCTCTGCTATGTCACTCCGAAAGAACATCTGGCGCTTCCGGATAAGGAAGACGTACGTGTAGGGGTCATCACTTACAAGATAGCCGCCCATGCCGCCGACCTTGCCAAAGGACATCCCGGGGCACAAGTTCGCGACAATGCATTGAGCAAAGCCCGTTATGAATTCCGTTGGAAAGATCAATTCGACCTTTCACTCGACCCGGAACGTGCTTTTTCTTATTTTCATGCCGGACGTCACACAGACGGAGAGTATTGCACCATGTGCGGCCCCAACTTCTGTGCCATGCGTCTGAGCCGTGAACTCAGAAATACTAAAAAAGAAGAATAAAGCAAATATGGAGAGAATAGACGAATTCCGTAATATGCTGTTGGTGCATATTTCCGAATTAGATATAAAGCCATTGGTAAAGGAAATCAACTACCATCCGGAATATTTCCCCGACATATACCAACTGACTTCCGACAGTAAGCCACTGGTATCATGGCGCGCCTTATGGGTGTGTGAAAAACTGAGTGAGATACATCCGGAATGGTTCATTCCGCTATACGGAGAACTGACCGACCGATTGCTGACTTGCAAACACGACGGTTCGAAACGCCTATATCTTTCCATACTTTTCAATCTTCCGATACAAGAACCAATATCGGTTCCCCTGCTGAATTTCTGTTTCGACCGTATGTTTTCACCTGCCGAAAGCATCGGTGTGCAAGCCTTATGTATCAAGATGGCCTATCGACTCTGCGAAAAAGAACCGGAGCTAATGGGTGAACTACGCATCATACTGGAAAATGCCGAAACGGAATTCTTCACAAAAGGAGTAACTACTGCTATCCGAAACACATTGAAAAAAATGGGGAGGAAGTAGTCAGGGGAAGAATTTAGTAGTCAAGTAGATAAGTAGTTGAATGATCAAATAATTAAGTAGTTAAGTAGTAGAATCAATATGTTTTCAGAAGAATTAGAAAAAATATCATGGGAGGAGACGACGAAAGCCATCTATTCCAAAACAGATGCTGACGTACGTCGTGCATTAGGCAAAGAACACTGTGATGTGAACGATTTCATGGCACTCATATCACCTGCCGCCACCCCTTATCTGGAAGTAATGGCGCGACTCAGTCAAAAGTACACAATGGAACGTTTCGGAAAGACGATCTCCATGTTTGTTCCCTTGTACCTCACCAACTCATGTACCAATTCATGCGTTTATTGTGGTTTTCACATTAGCAATCCTATGAAACGCACCATATTGACTGATGAAGAAATCATAAACGAATACAAAGCTATCAAACGGCTCGCTCCTTTCGAGAACCTGCTGCTGGTAACAGGAGAGAATCCGGCAGCCGCCGGAGTGCCCTACATAGCACGCGCTTTAGATTTGGCTAAACCTTACTTCAGCAACCTTCAGATAGAAGTGATGCCTCTCAAAGCGGAAGAATATGAAGAACTGACCTATCACGGACTGAACGGTGTCATCTGTTTTCAGGAGACATACAACAAGGCTAATTATAAAACCTATCATCCACGCGGCATGAAGTCCAAATTCGAATGGCGCGTCAACGGTTTCGACCGCATGGGACAAGCCGGCGTACACAAAATCGGCATGGGAGTGCTCATCGGCCTGGAAGAGTGGCGTACGGATGTTACAATGATGGCTTACCACCTGCGTTATCTTCAAAAACATTATTGGAAAACCAAATATAGTGTCAATTTCCCACGGATGCGTCCTTCGGAAAATGGCGGTTTCCAACCCAACATCATCATGAACGACCGCGAATTAGCACAGTTGACCTTTGCTATGCGCATCTTCGATCACGATGTAGATATCTCCTACTCCACCCGCGAAAGTGCCGAGATACGTAATCATATGGCAACATTAGGTGTAACTACCATGAGTGCTGAGAGCAAAACAGAGCCGGGCGGATATTACAGCTATCCGCAAACCCTGGAACAGTTTCACATAAATGATGACCGCAAAGCCGTGGAAGTGGAAAGAGATCTGAGAAAACTCGGTCGCGAGCCTGTATGGAAAGACTGGGATCAAAGTTTCGACAATCTGAAAAGAGTATAGTAACATCAACACTATTCATTCTACATTTACCTCAAAAGAAGCTTGAACAGTAGTTGTTTCTCAATTGTGATACGAGCGTCTCACATCTATGATACGCGTGTCGCTCAATTGTGAGACGCTCGTATCACAATTGAGAAAAGATAACTACTACGGTAACTTTTCATTTAAACTACAACAGCTTTTCATCTAAGCTATGCAACATCATTATCAACTATAAAAACATTTGAATATGCGTTATAACCGTCAAATCATGCTTCCCGAAATAGGAAACGAAGGACAAGCCAAGCTGAAAGCGGCCAAAGTATTGATAGTGGGTGTCGGCGGGTTGGGATCACCCATCGCTCTCTACCTAACAGGTGCCGGAGTAGGTACTATCGGACTGGTAGACAATGACGAAGTAAGTATCAGTAACCTGCAACGGCAAGTGCTATACACCGAAGAGGAACTTGGAGATTTCAAAGCCGTATGTGCTGCTATGCATCTTACCGCACTCAACAGCGAAATTACTGTGAACTCCTGCCCGGGACGCCTAAATAAAGACAATGCAAGCGAACTTATCAGTGATTATGATATAGTTGTGGATGGGTGTGACAATTTTGCCACGCGTTATCTGATCAATGACATCTGCATAGAACAGGGAAAACCCTACGTCTACGGAGCCATCTGTGGCTTTGAAGGCCAAGTATCCGTTTTCAACTACGGAAATACTCCCAAAACATACAGAGACCTTTATCCCGATGAAGAAGAAATGCTACGCATGCCTCCCCCGCCCAAAGGAGTATTAGGGGTTACTCCTGCTATCACAGGCAGTGTAGAAGCCACCGAAGTATTGAAAATAATCTGTGGTTTTGGAGAAGTTTTGGCAGGTAAATTATGGACAATTGACCTGCGGACATGGCAATCTAACATATTTTCACTATAAACGTTGGCATCGGATATAGTTAATTGCTAACTTTGCTAAACAAATTGTTTAACAAAAGAAATGAAGCTCATTGTAGTTACCACCCCCACCTTCTTCGTTGAAGAAGACAAAATAATTACTGCTCTTTTCGAAGAGGGTCTGGACATTCTACACCTTAGAAAACCGGAAACACCTGCTATGTACTCAGAACGTCTGCTGACGCTGATACCGGAGAAATTTCATCACCGTATCGTTACGCACGAACATTTCTACTTAAAAGAGGAATTCAATCTGATGGGAATCCACTTAAACAGTAGAAACCCTAAAGAGCCCCATGACTATGCAGGGCACGTAAGTTGTTCGTGTCATTCGGTAGAAGAGGTGAAAAATAAAAAGCACTTCTACGATTATGTATTCATGAGTCCCATCTACGACAGTATCTCGAAGGTGAATTATTACTCCACTTACACAGCCGAAGAACTACGCCAAGCACAGAAAGATAAAATTATCGACTGTAAAGTAATGGCGCTCGGTGGCATTAATGAAGAAAATATATTAGAAATAAAAGATTTTGGTTTCGGTGGTGCCGTAGTACTCGGAGACGTTTGGAATAAATTCGATGCTTGTTGTGACCGTGATTATCTGGCAGTAATAGAACACTTTAAAAAGTTGAAAAAGCTGGCTGATTGATATTTATAGCAATTCGATATAAGAACTCCCACTTTACTCTTAATGAATGAAGCGGGAGTTTGTTGCGTCAGCAAGGCAGTTAGGCCATTTAGAATTTATATCCTAAAGTAATAGCACAGTTTATATTTTTAGGGTTAGAGTCAAGGTTCAGATCTGCCAGTTTCACTAAACCAAACTGACCATCAATACCTACAATAATCCGACCGAACTCGGCTGCAACACCCACTCCCAAACCGGCATCAAAACGATCAAAGGCGTCACTTCCGAAAGTTTTTTCCTTGATATCCGTCTTCGATCCACTTATACTCATTTTGGTTCTAGTTTTTCCTCCTACTCCACAAGCTAAATATGGACCAGCGCTTACCACAATATTCGTATTATTGGCCACATTGAAACGCGCTGCCGCCATAATCGGCAATTCAAAATACATTGCATTGAACTTTACTTCAGCTTCATTACCGGAAACAGTTGCACTGAACTTAGCCCCCTTTTGGGACAAAAACAAAGAAGGCTGTAACAACCACGTATCGTTAAAGGCATATTCCATCCCTACCCCCAATTTAACACCAACCTTAGCACTCACATCCAAATCACCCGTAAAGTTACTGATATTCATACCGACTTTAGCATTCCAGGAAACTTGTGAAAAACCCGCTAAAGACAATAAAGCGAACATCACTAATAAAATACCTTTCTTCATAATTTTAATGTTTTTAATTAATATAAAGTCATTTTCTGTGTTAACAATGTTACAAATATATTATTTAAATACATTAAAAACAAACATATTGTTAATAATTATACAACAAATAGATATTACATACAAGAAAAGGGAATTCCCTATTTATTGGAACTCCCTTCCCTATTTCTGATTTGAAAATAAAGGATCTTCGCTTTAATCTTTCAAAACCGGTCTGTTAAAATTCATAATGAAAACCAAAGCTCAAGTCTTCACTCTGCAAACTGATACCAAAACCGTCTTCAGTCACCGAATAATCATCCCTGAAGCCCACGAAGCCACATTTAGCAATAAGACTAAAATTCTTATTCAACTTTAAAGCAATCCCCGGCTTCAAACCGATTTCATAACCATTGGTAGCTTTATCAGCACCTTTTATACGATTGGTTGAAAATCCCAGACCACCGTCAATAAACAGTCTGACAATCTTATTCTCATAATAAGAAAAACGTGCATAAGGTGCAATAGCAACGCTATTTCTTTTCATTTTCTCAAAATAATCGTGTGAATAAGAGAACGTAACTCCTACCGCCCACTGTTCATTAAGGTTATAACCGACTTCGGGGGCAATTGTAAAATTAGTTCTATTGGCATCACCATTACGCCATAAATTAAATACACCACCCATGTAAAGATCTTGAGCATTCACAGACAAGGCTGCCACCATTACAAACAAAGACACTAACAGTTTTTTCATTTTTCTTTTGTTTTAAATTAAACATAAAATAGGCAAGTTCATGTGTCTATTTATTTCGGGGCGCAAAGATATAACAAGAGTTTTGACTAAACAATATTTTAGTTAGTTTTTTATAAAACTTCGAAATAGATAAATAAAAAAGGGAAGCCGTTTTTAATGGCTTCCCTCTCCAAGATATAATTATAAACGATAATTATCAGTCTTCCAATGCGGCCTGCGCCGCTGCAAGTCTCGCAATGGGTACACGGAATGGAGAACAACTTACATAGTTCAATCCTACTCTATGGCAGAACTTCACAGATGAAGGTTCACCACCATGTTCACCGCAAATGCCACATTTCAAATCCGGACGAACCGCACGCCCCTTTTCCGTAGCCATACGAACCAACTGGCCTACACCGTTTTGGTCGAGCACTTGGAATGGGTCTACTTTCAGAATCTTCTTTTCCAGATAAACCGGAAGGAAAGAAGCAATGTCATCACGAGAATAACCGAATGTCATCTGTGTTAAGTCATTCGTACCAAATGAGAAGAACTCGGCTGAAGAAGCAATGCGATCGGCTGTCAAAGCAGCACGTGGAATCTCAATCATCGTACCTACCTTATAATCAATACGATCACCAACCTCTGCAAAGAGTTTTTCAGCCTCAGCACGAATCACGTCTTCCTGCTGCTTGAATTCATAAAGGATACCGGTCAACGGTACCATGATTTCCGGATGTGTCTCGACACCTTCTTTCTTTAATTCGAGAGCAGCACCAAGAATGGCACGAGTCTGCATCTGAGTGATTTCCGGATAAGTATTACCCAAACGACAACCGCGGTGACCCAACATCGGATTATGTTCGCAAAGCGATTCTACACGCTGTTGGATATATTGCAAGCTTACCCCCATTGTATCTGCCATTTCCTGTTGTCCTTTCAAATCGTGCGGAACGAACTCGTGCAAAGGAGGATCGAGCAGACGAACAGTCACCGGACAACCAGCCATTGCCTTAAAGATTCCTTTAAAATCCGCTTGCTGGTACGGAAGAATTTTAGCCAACGCTTTACGACGTCCATCCGCGTTCTCAGCCAGAATCATCTCACGCATTGCTTTAATCTTCTCACCTTCGAAGAACATATGTTCCGTACGACAAAGACCGATTCCCACAGCACCAAAATCACGGGCTACTTTTGCATCATGCGGAGTATCGGCATTAGTACGTACCTGAAGTTTCGTATATTTATCGGCCAAAGCCATCAATTCGGCAAAATCACCGGAAAGCTCGGCAGCTTTCGTTTCTACTTTACCTTGATAAACTTCACCCGTACTACCGTTCAACGAGATATAATCGCCTTCTTTTAACAGAACACCGTCTACTTCTACCGTGCGTGCCTTATAATCGATATTCAAAGCACCGGCACCGGAAACACAACATTTACCCATACCACGTGCTACTACGGCAGCGTGAGAAGTCATACCACCGCGAGCAGTCAAGATACCCTGTGCAACAGCCATACCGGCAAGGTCTTCGGGAGAAGTCTCCACACGTACCATTACTACTTTCTTACCTCCGGCAGCCCATTCGGCAGCATCATCAGCAAAGAATACAATCTGTCCGGTTGCAGCACCCGGAGAAGCAGGAAGTCCGCGAGTCAGCACTTTCGCCTGTTTCAAAGCATTTTTATCGAATACCGGGTGAAGAAGCTCATCCAGCTTATTGGGTTCAACACGCATTAGAGCGGTCTTTTCGTCAATCATTCCCTGATGGAGCAAATCCATGGCAATTTTCACCATAGCCGCACCGGTACGTTTGCCGTTACGGGTTTGCAGGAACCACAATTTACCTTCCTGTACAGTAAACTCCATATCCTGCATGTCGCGGTAATGATTTTCAAGTTTAGTCTGTAATGCATCCAGTTGTTTGTAGATTTCGGGCATAGCCTCTTCCATAGAAGGAAATTGAGCGGCGCGTACTTCTTCTGTCACACCGGCCAATACAGCCCAACGCTGAGACCCTATTTTAGTAATCTGTTGCGGAGTACGGATACCGGCCACCACATCTTCGCCCTGTGCATTAATCAGATATTCGCCATTGAACAGGTCTTCACCCGTAGCAGCATCGCGTGAGAAGCAAACACCGGTAGCAGAAGTATCGCCCATATTACCAAATACCATTGCCTGTACAGAAACGGCAGTCCCCCATTCATCAGGAATACCTTCCATTTTACGATAAAGGATGGCACGCTCGTTCATCCATGAATTAAATACGGCACAAATAGCTCCCCAAAGTTGTTCATAGGCACATGTCGGAAAATCTTTTCCTGTCTGTTCTTTTACAGCAGCCTTAAAGCGCTTCACCAGTTCCTTGAGGTCTTCTACTTCAAGCTGATTGTCCAATTTCACACCTTTAGCATGTTTCACCTCTTCAATGATAGCTTCGAACGGATCGACATCCTCCTTATTCACAGGTTTCATGCCCAATACCACATCGCCATACATTTGCACGAAACGACGATAAGAGTCCCATGCAAAACGGGCATTACCGGTTTTGCGGGTCAATCCTTCCACCACCTCATCATTTAAGCCCAAATTCAAAATAGTATCCATCATACCCGGCATAGAAGCACGCGCTCCGGAACGGACCGAAACGAGCAGAGGATTTTCGATATCGCCGAATTTCGACTTCATCAGTACTTCTACATTTGCAATGGCTTTTTCTACTTCGTCTTTTAGGAGAGCTACGACTTTATCTTGTCCCAATTCATAATATTCGGTACAAACGTCTGTTGTGATTGTAAATCCGGGAGGAACAGGAACCCCGATAAGATTCATTTCTGCAAGATTGGCACCTTTACCACCCAATAGATTTCTCATACCGGCCTTGCCTTCCGCCTGGCCATTTCCAAAGGTATAAACTCTTTTTTTGTCCATAATACGTATTTAAAGTTATCTAATTGTGATTTTTTCTGTTCGCAAATCTAAGTATATTTCACAAACCAGAAAACTTTTCATGAAAAAAGTTTCTATTAAAATGCAATTTCGACATTGCAATCTTTATTATTTCATCTGATAGAGAGAAATCCCGAAAAAATACCTATTTTTGCGAAATAATTTATTAGATTGGTGTAAAAGTGGCAAGAAAGAAAAAAGAACTTCCCTTATTAGAGAAGGTAACAATTACGGATGTGGCTGCCGAAGGAAAAGCCATAGCAAAAGTAAACGACCTGGTGATTTTTGTTCCTTATGTAGTACCGGGTGATGTGGTAGATCTGCAAATCAAACGCAAAAAGAATAAATATGCCGAAGCAGAAGCTGTGAATTTCCACGAATATTCTTCAACACGTGCCGTTCCTTTCTGCCAGCACTATGGCATATGCGGTGGTTGTAAGTGGCAAGTGCTTCCCTATGCAGAGCAAATCAAATACAAGCAGAAACAAGTGGAAGATAACCTGAGAAGAATCGGAAAAATCGAACTGCCGGAAATTTCTCCGATATTGGGTTCCGCCAAAACCGAATTCTATCGGAATAAATTGGAATTTACCTTCTCGGACAAACGCTGGCTCACATACGAAGAAGTAAAACAAGAAGTGAAATACGACCAGATGAATGCTGTAGGATTCCACATTCCCGGAGCATTCGACAAGGTGCTGGCTATTGAGAAATGCTGGTTACAGAATGATATATCCAACCGTATCCGTAATGCGGTACGTGATTATGCTTACGAGCACAACTACTCTTTCATCAATCTGCGCTCGCAAGAAGGCATGCTTCGCAATATGATTATCCGCACCTCTTCTACGGGTGAGCTAATGGTTATTATTATCTGCAAGATCGTAGAAGACAGTGAAATGACGCTCTTTAAGCAACTGCTGCAATACGTGGCAGACACATTCCCGGAAATTACTTCTCTGCTATATATTATTAATAATAAATGCAATGACACCATCAATGATCTGGATGTCTACGTTTTTAAAGGTAATGACCACATTTTCGAAGAAATGGAAGGATTGCGCTTCAAAGTCGGTCCGAAATCATTCTACCAGACCAACTCCGAACAAGCATACAATCTGTATAAGATAGCCCGTGATTTTGCCGGACTGACAGGAAACGAATTGGTGTACGACCTTTATACGGGTACGGGAACCATTGCCAACTTCGTGTCCCGCCAAGCTCGCCAAGTGATCGGTATCGAGTATGTACCCGAAGCCATAGAAGACGCCAAAGTGAATGCCGAAATCAATGGGATAGACAATACCTTGTTCTTTGCCGGAGATATGAAAGACATGCTGACCCAAGAGTTCATCAATGAATATGGTCGTCCGGATGTTATCATTACTGACCCTCCACGTGCCGGAATGCATCAGGATGTAGTAGATGTTATCCTTTTTGCCGAACCAAAACGAATTGTATATGTTAGTTGTAATCCGGCTACACAAGCACGTGACTTACAGTTGTTGGACGTGAAATATAAAGTAAAAGCAGTACAACCAGTCGATATGTTCCCACATACACACCATGTTGAGAATGTCGTTTTACTCGAACTCAGATAAAAGAGAAAATATGGCTAAAGAGAAAAAAACAAAAAGAAGTGCAGCCGAAAAAGCCAAAGCACAATATACGGGATATACGGTAAAAGAGCCTATGGAACTGATGGAGTTCCTCGCCAGCAAAATGCCGGATGCCAGCCGCACTAAGTTGAAATCATTGTTGAGTAAACGTATCGTATACGTTGATAAGGTTATCACCACACAATTCAATTTTCCGTTGCAACCGGGCATGAAAATAGAAATCAGCAAGGACAAAGGCCGGAAAGAATTCAGTAACCGCTTGCTAAAGATCGTCTACGAGGATGCCTATATCATCGTGGTGGAGAAAATGGAAGGACTATTGTCCGTCAATACGGAAAGACAGAAAGAACGTACGGCATATACCATTCTCAACGAGTATGTGCAACGTTCGGGAAAGCACCACCGTATATATATCGTACATCGTCTGGACAGAGACACTTCGGGATTGATGATGTTTGCCAAAGATGAAAAGACACAGCATACCTTACGTGAATATTGGCATGATATCGTGACAGACCGTCGCTACGTAGCAGTAGTTGCTGGTGAAATGGAAAAAGATCATGGAACGGTAACCTCTTGGTTGACCGATCGTACACTCTACGTAAGCTCCAGCAAATATGATGATGGCGGTTCGAAATCAGTCACTCATTATCACACAATCAAACGTGCTAACGGATATTCATTGATGGAATTGGATCTGGAAACAGGACGCAAGAATCAGATTCGTGTACACATGCAAGACTTAGGACATCCTATCATTGGTGACGGTAGATACGGCGGAGAAAACACTCCGAATCCTATCGGACGCCTTGCCCTTCATGCATTCAAACTCTGCTTCTATCATCCGGTGACCAACGAATTGATGGAATTCGAAACTACATATCCGCCGGCATTCAAGAAACTGTTTCTGAAAAAATAAGAAGCGGTAAATGAAATACCCATATATATAATGATAATGCCCCGTAGCAAAACGTGTTACGGGGCATTATCATTATATATGGCAAGATACCTATTGGCATACTCACACGATTTTAATTATCCATTTCTAAGGAGACACTGAACTCATATGTACCATCGGCATAAAGTTCCCCGTTCAGGAATCGGCCGCTGACATATACACCTCTTATTTCCAACATAGGATGATCCCGTCCATAATCCAGATACAAAGTTCCCATGTCTATCCACCAGCGAACAGGTAAAGTAGCCGCTCTTCCTCCACCACCATCGGCATAATAATACTGCTCATCGATGGCATAATCGTTTCCTTTGAAAGTAATGCCGCTTTCCACATTATAAGGGCCTACCGCGAAACCCAGATCGCCCACCCAAGTACGATCTACAATATAGTAATAAATAGATTCGTCATCTTGCTCACAAGACGAGAAACTCAAAATAGCCACCGTCAATACCAGTAACAGTTTTATGTGATTCAATACTTTCATATTCTTTTCCTATTCCTTTCTAAATGTCACCTCAACTCCATCCAATTTACCGGAAAGATAATTCTGGCGCACCCAAACATTCTCAAAATAATGTACTTTGCCTGCACCATAGTTAAGCTTAATCCCTTCCATTTCCTGATCTATCCATTCCCAACTAAGAGTATAAGTCAGAGTACGCGCAGGAAGCGACTCCCCCAACCGATAATATTCAAATCTTTCCTGTCCACTTCTGTCTGGAGTAAATTCCAATTGATGCACACAGTACTCCGTATCATTATCAGTTTCATACTTTTCCGTCCATATTTTATTACATAACTTTTCATCGCTGTTACGCAAATAATCGTCCGTGTAATAAATATCGTCACCGCAAGCTCCTAAGCCAAGCACTAATATCAATAATAACAATGCCAATCTTGTACAGTTTAATCTTTTCATATTCTTATACTTTTTTGTTAATAATACATCGACAAATATAGCGTTTTTAATCTACTGTATGTAAATAAAGCTTGCTTTTTCTTATCTTTGCAGCCATAAACGTTAAACTTTTTACATGAAAATTCTTTGGCTCGACTTAAACAGTTCTTATGCTCACTCCTCATTGGCGCTACCGGCACTACATGCACAGATGGCTACCAACGACTCCTTCGAATGGGAAATCGTTTCAGCTACCATCAATGAAAACGTAGGAATGGTGACAAACAGTATCTATCATCACCATCCGGATATTATAGCAGCAACCAACTGGTTATTCAATCATGAGCAACTGTTACACATTCTCTCAAGGGCCAAAGCATTACTACCTTATTGCCGCATCGCTCTGGGAGGTCCGGAATTTTTAGGAGACAATGAAGACTTTCTACGTAAAAATCCTTTTGTCGATTGTGTATTCCGGGGAGAAGGTGAAGAAGTATTTCCTCAATGGTTACAATATCAAAATCAACCGGAACAATGGGATACAGTCACTGGACTATGCTACCTCGACAAGAAAAATCTGTATCACGACAACGGTATTGCCCGTGTAATGAACTTTGTTCATCTCATCCCGCCGGAAAAGAGCAGTTTCTTTAACTGGAGCAAACCATTCGTACAATTAGAGACAACACGAGGATGTTTCAACACTTGTGCTTTCTGTGTAAGCGGTGGAGAGAAGCCGGTACGAACACTTCCAATAGAAACAATCCGTGAACGCTTGATGGAAATTCACCGACATGGAATAAAGAATGTCCGTGTACTCGACCGTACGTTCAACTACAACAACAAGCGGGCCAAAGAACTACTAAACCTGTTTCTTGAGTTTTCACCGGATATCTGTTTTCATCTGGAAATACATCCCGCTTTACTTTCCGAAGAATTGAAAAAAGAACTGGCCGGACTTCCTAAAGGTTTGCTACACTTGGAAGCCGGTATCCAAAGTTTGCGCGAACCAGTACTGGAACAGAGCCGTAGAATGGGACGCTTATCCGATGCTTTAGACGGATTGAAATATCTATGTTCTTTGCACAATATGGAGACTCATGCCGATCTCATTGCCGGATTGCCTCTATATCATCTTTCTGAAATTTTCGAAGACATACATACTCTGGCTGAATACGGTGCAGGAGAGATTCAACTGGAATCATTGAAATTGCTTCCCGGAACGGAAATGCGGCGAAGAGCCGAAGAACTCGGCATTCAATATGCTCCTCTTCCTCCCTACGAAGTCCTACAAACAAGAGAAATCAGTGTAGACGAATTACAAACAGCCCGTGTGCTCTCGCGCTTACTGGATGGCTTTTATAATACTCCTACCTGGCAAAACATCACTCGGACACTGATGTTGGAAAACGAACATTTCTTGCATCATTTTCTGGATCACCTTATGCAAATCGGCTTGATAGACCAACCACTGAGCTTGGAAAAAAGAGGATTGATTTTGTATGAATTCTGTAAGCAAAATTATCCGGCCTATCAGACACAGGTCAGCATTGCTTGGATAGAAGCGGGCATGTCACTAAAGAAACTTCCGGCAGAAAAAGTAAAAACGAAACGACAAATCCCTCCCGAAACGTGGATAACCATTTATGGCAAGTACAAAGAGACATTACGCTTATGTTTCCTGCCCGCCAATCAAGAAGGACAAGCAGGATACTGGTTTGGATTTGAATCAGAAATACAAAAGGCAGAACCGGTATTTAAAGCGCTCACAATGTGATGTAGATCACCCTTTCATTTAATATCTATAAAATCTCATTTCATGGTAGTGCTATTAACATACAACACTCTGTTCCAACAAAATTACGGTTCACATGATTCAATTTCATAACGATACAATTAATACGATGCCTGTGCAATGGGTACTGCTGCCAATTATTAGTTTCAATTCCATAACGGTACAATTAATACTACATTACTAGGTATATTTATAACCTTAGGTCAATTGTTTCAATTCCATAACGGTACAATTAATA
>NZ_KB905467.1:988645-989221 GCF_000381365.1 Bacteroides salyersiae WAL 10018 = DSM 18765 = JCM 12988 | reverse complement strand
AACCGCAATACCTTGACTTCAAAAGTGTTTCAATTCCACAACGGTACAATTAATACCGGCTGCCAGCCGGGTGGCATTTATTGAATTCCCGGTTTCAATTCCACAACGGTACAATTAATACCTGTTCCTGCTCCGGCGCCGTTGCCGTCACAACAACGTTTCAATTCCACAACGGTACAATTAATACTCCATATAATTCTTCACAAGAAGATGTAAAAGGGTGTTTCAATTCCACAACGGTACAATTAATACATGGTCTTATCATTCCATGTTATGTATTGGATGAGTTTCAATTCCACAACGGTACAATTAATACATGCCTGTTAATTTATAAAATAGATTCTTGCAATGTTTCAATTCCACAACGGTACAATTAATACCAGACGAATGGAGTTGGCTTCATTCTCGCTCAAATGTTTCAATTCCACAACGGTACAATTAATACCATTTGAGAAGTCACTTGACGAAGATGACAAATCCTGTTTCAATTCCACAACGGTACAATTAATACGCGTGAAGATATAATGTACGTTATCGTTTATCCTGAGTTTCAATTCCACAACGGTACAATTAATA
>NZ_KB905467.1:987490-988495 GCF_000381365.1 Bacteroides salyersiae WAL 10018 = DSM 18765 = JCM 12988 | reverse complement strand
GTTTCAATTCCACAACGGTACAATTAATACCTTTTTTCACATCAAACTGAGCATTAACCATCAATGTTTCAATTCCACAACGGTACAATTAATACAAAATCTACATAGGCAATCTTGACAAGACCGAAGGAGTTTCAATTCCACAACGGTACAATTAATACAAATTGTATCGCAAAGTGATTGCTGAAATATCCACGTTTCAATTCCACAACGGTACAATTAATACTCTTCCGGGAATGAATATCCGGAAGGATATAACAGAGTTTCAATTCCACAACGGTACAATTAATACTTCGGACGAGGAAAACGTAGGAGTATTAGACAATAAGTTTCAATTCCACAACGGTACAATTAATACCTCGAACTATGAGAACCAAGTAAAACACCTCGAGTTTCAATTCCACAACGGTACAATTAATACCTTACTTTGTTAACCCCAACGAGATTTACTTCATTGTGTTTCAATTCCACAACGGTACAATTAATACCGTACTTTGGACGGAGGTAGGGCGGATAGTGTTTAGTTTCAATTCCACAACGGTACAATTAATACTGAATCTGAACCTACTACTATTACCGGGGGTGGATTGTTTCAATTCCACAACGGTACAATTAATACCAAACTCATAATTCTCAAAGTCTGCATATTTACAATGTTTCAATTCCACAACGGTACAATTAATACTTTTAAGTAACCGTGAAAGAAAATCTACGTTTAGTTTCAATTCCACAACGGTACAATTAATACATATTCCGAATCTTTATGGGCAAAAAGATTACGAGTTTCAATTCCACAACGGTACAATTAATACATTACACAAGCGGAGTAACTATTGAGGGAAGTGGTAGTTTCAATTCCACAACGGTACAATTAATACATGACGTTAGACGTATTAAAAGCAATATGCAAATGTTTCAATTCCACAACGGTACAATTAATACAGTAATACCCGTTTTCTGATTGCGCTATTACGTTAGTGTTTCAATTCCACAACGGTACAATTA
>NZ_KB905467.1:986576-987390 GCF_000381365.1 Bacteroides salyersiae WAL 10018 = DSM 18765 = JCM 12988 | reverse complement strand
TCAATTCCACAACGGTACAATTAATACCATGGGATTGAATATAACTTCCTCCTCAGCGATCATGTTTCAATTCCACAACGGTACAATTAATACAGGAAGAAAAACCAGCGCCAAAGAAAACTTCTAAAGCGTTTCAATTCCACAACGGTACAATTAATACACACGATGACTCAGAATACGATGAATCTGCGTGAGTTTCAATTCCACAACGGTACAATTAATACCATTCATAACGGCGTTAAGAACGATCCTGTCTTCCGTTTCAATTCCACAACGGTACAATTAATACTGTCTTGTTGAACAGCAATATCTTGTCCCGATAAAAGTTTCAATTCCACAACGGTACAATTAATACCCTTGATGGGCATTCACAACAACGGTATTAGAAGGTTTCAATTCCACAACGGTACAATTAATACTTGGTCGATCATAGATGTAATCTATATAATACGGAGTGTTTCAATTCCACAACGGTACAATTAATACAGGAAAACGGCTATATCTGAAATAGAGCTCATGGAAGGTTTCAATTCCACAACGGTACAATTAATACTCGTTGGAATAATGATAAACAAAAGAACGAAGAGAAGTTTCAATTCCACAACGGTACAATTAATACTGATGGTAGTAAGACGTTTACATTTCCCTCTGATCGTTTCAATTCCACAACGGTACAATTAATACAAAGTCGTAAGGATGAGCTATTTCGTTCATAACTTGTTTCAATTCCACAACGGTACAATTAATACAAAGCCGTAGTGGTAGCCGGATTGACTGAGGTAGAATGTTTCAATTCCACAACGGTACAATTAAT
>NZ_KB905467.1:930148-985661 GCF_000381365.1 Bacteroides salyersiae WAL 10018 = DSM 18765 = JCM 12988 | reverse complement strand
TTAATGTTTCAATTCCACAACGGTACAATTAATACCGTCTCTTCGTCTATCTTTATTACATACCCGTTGGTTTCAATTCCACAACGGTACAATTAATACGAACCATCTGTATCTTGATCGACCGTCTGAGTAAGTTTCAATTCCACAACGGTACAATTAATACTACCAAGCAGATTATTTTGAGGCGGCATAGCAGAATGTTTCAATTCCACAACGGTACAATTAATACGAAGAAATTTCATCACCATAGCCACCGACATAATGTTTCAATTCCACAACGGTACAATTAATACCTATTCATGCTAAACTAAAGTTTGTTGAGCAATGTGTTTCAATTCCACAACGGTACAATTAATACATACACAAGGATAGAAGATACTTCTAAAGTACTGGTTTCAATTCCACAACGGTACAATTAATACACACGAATAGTACGACCAGCAAAACCAATAGAATGTTTCAATTCCACAACGGTACAATTAATACCTTGTTGTGTTGTTGATTGATGCCTGCCATTTCTTGTTTCAATTCCACAACGGTACAATTAATACGCAGCCGACCACGTAGCAAACGAAATGTACAAAATAAGTTTCAATTCCACAACGGTACAATTAATACAATTGTTTATTCAAAAAATAGATAAGGGATATGTAGTTTCAATTCCACAACGGTACAATTAATACCATTTTTCCTTTTCTGGCTTCTATTGCAAATATTTTGTTTCAATTCCACAACGGTACAATTAATACCTCTAACAAACACTCAAAAAAACAATTAAAAATGAATGAGTTAGCAAATAAAAAATACGCTTTTTATATAATTAATTATGTCGATGTATAATAATATAAAAAATACCAGACATCGACATAACATCTATTTCACTGTATATCAACATATCAAAGAACGATCTACAACGTAGAGACTTATTGGAAAGACAATAAAAACAATTATCGACAACTAAATTATAAAAAATTGTCGATACTACACCGTTCTTTCCCGATAATTTTCTTCTCCAAAGAACATTGTGAGGAACCTTTAAAAACAATAATACTATCTTCATCTTCTTTCATGAAAGCCTTTGCAACAGATAACATTTCCTTTAATCGTACTTCTGATATTTCCCCCTCAAATACGGAATTTTGTATCCAATTCAAATACTTACGACATAGCTTCAGCATCTTTGCAACTCGTCTTTCGCCAAAATCATAAACCAAAATGACATACATATTCTTACCAATACATTTTAAAAGGTTTGTATTCTTCTATATCCAATAAATGTTTCGCTAATTTATAGCATTCCAGTTTCATTAAATGCCGATAACTTACATTTCTGTTCAATGTCCGATGCTTGATCGTTTCAATAAGCTTATCTTCAATGGCTTTCACAAAAATCTTTTTTCCTGTTTGATTCAACAAACAACGATTCAGCTTTCGATCAAAATGCTTCTCTCGAATCTCTTTCCTATTTAAGACTCTAAAAATTACCCGGTCAATAATAACAGGCTTGAAAATTTCTGCAATGTCTAATGCCAAAGAGTAACGCCGTTCTCCAGGAGTATGTAAGAAACTAATAGTCGGATTTAATTGCGTCTGATGGATAGCTCTCAAACACAACGTATAACACATCATATTTCCAAAAGAGATAAGCGCATTTACTTCATTCAAAGGAGGTTGTTTGGTGCGATTTCCCATTTCAAAATCATTCAAAATAAGGTTGAATGCATCATAATAAGTTTGCCGGATCATTCCTTCCGTTCCCATCAATTCTTGTATGGAAGCAGTTTCAGAAAGTTTAGAAGCATATCCTTTGATTAGTTCCATGACTTCCTCCATGTCTTTCCCCCGGCGATTATAGTACTGCAAATTTTTAACCATATTATAAGCAGCCGCTTCTATAAATTTTTGTGCTATCAAAAGTCGCTTCTTTTTGTTCTGATATGCAGAAGTTTGAGCTAATAGCATTCGCCCGGACAAAAGAGAATCTTTCGGCATAAACGATCCGGTATAATTCTCATAGTAATCAAAGAAGTGTACTGCTATATCTTTCTGTCCCAAGAAATTAAACAAGGAACTATTAGCCCGTAATGAACCAAAAACATAAAACTCATTTACATCTTCAACAGGTAGATAGCGGGGCTGTCCCGTACAAGGCTCTCCATTACCGTCTTCCTCCGTAACAGGAGTAAACTTCAAAGTATTGTCTTTACGTTCCAATTGTCCCGGATTAAATAAATAATAAGTCTTTTTCATTCTTCCTCCTCCCCACTATAACAAAAATCCCAATAACTACAATTTCTGCATATTCGTTTCCTCTCCAAAGGTGGACAAAAATCAGATTCGATAACCTGCTTTATTTCATTTATCATTTCAACAATCGTTTCACGATCTATATCACTCAGCAGCACCGTATCCCTTTTCCGCAAAACCGGATATTCCAATATTCCAGAGATACCCTCTATGCCATTCTGTTCGAATACATACATATAATATTTTAATTGCCATTCATGAGCCACTTCAACCTTATCGGACTTTTTTATTTCATGAATTACCTTGTGCAAAGTATCATAATAATCCACTTTTATCCCGTCCATCTCTACCTCTTCGTATTTAGCAGAACGCTGCGGATAAGATTCTTCATGTATCAACTTTCCCTCATAGACCAAGTCAGAGGTATGTTCCATACTTATGCCATTAGCAAACAGCCATAATTTGCGCTTACAAATCTGATAATAATTAAAGTGAGTGCCTGTAATATTCATTTCCATTTGAAATTAAGAGAATAAGGCAGAACCATACAGCTCTGCCTTACACATCCTATCATTATCCTTTTTGATTTTCATAATCAAAAGCAAGCATCCACTCCTTCAATTTATCCTCCGCTTTCTGCAAGGCGTCAGCGGACTCTGTTTCAGTGGTCATATATCCCGAACAAGGCAAGGTTACGTATAAATCCGCCCCGGCTGTTTCATCTATCAGAGGTTTAGCTTTAGGCCTTTCTGTTTCTTCTACTAACTTGGCACGAATGGCGCCTGCCAACGCATTGGCATTATCACTCACTGCAATGGCAAGCGTTTCCATCAAACTGAATGTTCTGGATTGATTACTTGTTATCTTCCAATTAATAAGCGCTTTGGCAATGGCCGGTATCACTCTTTCCCTGTCAGCTTTGGGCATCACCAGGCACTCTCCAAAAACATTGCGTGAAGCTACCCAACCTTTTTCTTTCAATTCCTCGATCTTCTCTTTGGTCAATTCCGGTTCCATCTGATTTACCGAAACCGCAAATAAGGTACGCAAGTCAATAGCGATATCATACACAAATAAACCGGTAGCACGGGTGTTCTCAGGGATCCATTTACGGTACAGGCTTCTGTCCGTTCCGGTCAACAGGGCTTCTACCCGTTCTTCGCTCATCTGTTTACCGGAAGCATCGCGCACTATTACTTTATGCAATTCCGGCCTGTCACTTCGGTCAAAAGTCGCATTCTCTGTAATGCGTCCTCCCAACAACGGATGCAATGGACGCATAGCAGAAATAGAGAATGGACTTCTTCTTTTTAGTGTACGTTCTTTACCCCCTTTTGAAGCCCTCATCCAGCCTCCTAATAGCTGATCGTAATATTGAGGATCACAAAGAGAAAGCACCTCCCCTTCTCCTAAAAGATTCTTACTATTTACATCGAAAACAAAAGTAACGGAAGACGGATCAGCCTGCAACTCACAGTTTATAGAATCCAGAATGCTTCTCTTTACTTGTTGTCCACTTGAATATGGAACCGAAGTGCTGAACACAGGGTCCCAATATACCTTTTGTCCACTCTCCACACAAAACACAGACAGGTCTACATGACGCAATCCTCTTAAATAAATGTACGGTTTCATTGTGATTATATTATTTGTTTAATAATGCGTATTGAAATCTAATCAATGTATTGAAATAAGGGAAATTATCTTTAGGCATCGAATGCACTGTTTTTCCCATATTTTCATACCCTTCTACTTCCTTCTCGTCTTGAATGACAGGAATCAAATTTTGAAGAAACTGCTTTACAGAAACAGATTCCAACAACCGGTTCACATTGTTCTTCCGATCTGTTCTTGCTTTTCCTGCGCCTGCTTCATACTTCAGCAACAATTCCGCGAATTCGCGGGACAGTTCCCATAATTTCTCATTGTTCAACATAGCTAATATCCAAATTAAGTAAGTACAATATATTATTCTTTGTTCTTCGTCTCCCTCCTTATATGAAATCTTTCTGATTCCTTTGGTAGTAGGAAAGAAAGCCTTTAATCCTTTAGGCTCCATAGCCGGTATTCCGATGGCACCTGCCTGACAAGCTGCCCGTAATCCGATAGCTGTTCCATATAGCTTGGAAACCTTTGGAGCATCTTTTTGGTAATCAAGCTTACCAAATATTTTTTCATACAACTGGTCGGGGCGAATAATATCCTGGAGTTTGAAAGGAATAAAACCAATGGTAGTGTTCGTCTGCCCGATACTATATAAATATCCCACCAAATTGTCCGCAGGAAAACGCCGGGCTATTTTCAAGAGAACCTCTACCCAAGATATGGTCTGTAAACCGAGCAATCCGCCATTGATCGGCTCCAACGGATTAAATCCGGCCGTAGGATCTGTTTCGTCAAAATCCGGTTGATACCGATGAACCAGCCATCGCCCGTTCCACGTGTTTATCTGATTTCCTTTCATCAAAGGATATTCTTCCAAATATTGCCGATAGCATTTCCATCCCTCATAGATATCCAATAAGAGTGCTTCGTTATTAAACAAGATGGTCAATCCTCCGGTAATCCCCACTCCCAGCCCTGCACCAATCCAGGAGCAGTAAATATCTTCCTTGTTATCTGGAAAATCAATATTAGTGATCTGTCCCGTAGTGGCCGCAGCAGCATCCACTACCCCATACCCAATCGCTATACTGGCATCCGCCTTTTCCGATTCGATTTTATTGATCATCTTATCGATTCTCTCTTTTCTGCGTTCGGCTGTTTCAAAAGGCTTTTTGCCTTTTATCATATCCTCCCAACTCAATTTAGGATTCTCTAACGGAGAATTACCGGCAGTCATCATATACTTGGGATGATCAAAAAATAACGGTACAAAAACTTCTTCAAAGAAAGTACGTCCCGTATAATTCGTTTGAAACTTATTATTATAAGCTTTCAAGAAGGTGTATCCTATGGTTGTTGCATACATAAGCTATAACATTTGATAATTTGTATCATAATATTCGGTTCCTATTTTAGAGAAGTCTAACCCCTTGTCAGAAGAATAAGCCGCATCCGGAACAACAAAAGGGCGAGAGCCGATCGGCAACTGCTTTAACTTCTTCCAGCGCAGAGAGTTATATCGTACAGGAATCTCCATTAACAGTCTTTCTTTCTCCATTGCCTGTTCGTACTTTCCGCTTTCATCATCCTGCTGGGTGATGCAAGAGACGGAATCGATGTCCAGCATTTCTATCAAGGCCGATTTCGGCAAATGCCGCAATTCCTTCAACCGCCATTTCCCATCTACAAATACAGCATCGAGCCCGATATTAATTCTCTTAATCTGAGGATGCACCCGGTCTATCAGAGATTGCAGCTCAGCTTCCCGCAACAATGCATTCTGAGGAAGAACGTCATAACTGCGTTGCAGCACCTCCCGCGAATACGGCAGACATTCACTATCCTCTTCGGGAGGAGCAATCACATAAACAGGCTTGTACTTCCCGATCGTATCCGCATTCCGCTTTCTGTTGATTCTCCCGAAACGCTGAATGAGCGCATCGATAGGCGCCGCCTCGGTAATCATTACATCAAAGCTGATATCCAGACTGACTTCAACCACCTGTGTAGATACAACCACACAAGCATGCGGACTGGCATTATAAACCTCTTTCAGTTCTTTCTCCAACCGATTCCGGTCTTTCCTTTTAAACCGGCTGTGAATCAACATTTTGTCTGTATCCGGATAGAGTTCATCGATCTGCTTGAAAATCTCCTGTGCATGAGCAACCCGGTTGCATACAATCAGTATTTTCTGTTCCTCGTCTACCGCTTGCCGAATCACCGGAAGTAGCTCAATGAAGGAGTCGGCTTTATGAACAATATGGCGATTGAATGAGTCTGATACATCCTCCGGCAATTCCACATACTGCACATTTTCCCGGCCGCCCAATATCTGAAGAATAGCTTGTTCGAGCACCGATGGCATGGTGGCAGTACCAACGTGTATCCGGCAACCTATATGATTCATTACTTCCACCATTTTCAGAACAATGGACTGAACCATATCCGAATACGTATGGATCTCGTCCAGAATGATATCACATCCCTGCAAATCAAACAGCATTGCTTCATAACCTTTCGTACCCAAAGCAATGGCAGCCAACTGATGGGGAGTCAATACCTTAATAGCCGCACCAAACTTGTTTTGTATCGCCTTCTCCACTATCCTGTTATCCTCAATAACCAATTGGGATATGGAATGCAGCAGCCGTACATCTTCCACACAATCGCCCAAATCATGGGCAATACGTTCGTACATCGCATTGATAGATGCCTGAAAAGGCAAGGTATAGAAAATCCGCCCCCGACAACGCTTCATCAGAAAGTCCGTTTTACCGGCTCCCGTCGGTGCTTTCACAAACGAATGCCTTTTAGTCACATCAGACTCGATCAGAGACAAAGGATAAAGTTCGCTTTGCCTATTATAGAAATGCAGATCAGGAATAGTAAACAAATCGGGAAGCCGGTCTTTCTGTTCCTCCGTAGCCGATGCCAGATGATCCGCTCCCATTAATAACCCTTTCCAGACAGCCCAGCCCTTAGTCTTCTTCCCACAATGCGTCAGAGCATAATCGTAGGCGCAACGGGCATCCTGCTCGGTTATGACGGTTTCCGAAGTAACTCCGGGAAAACTCAATTCGCCCAAGATGCCTAATGCATCCATACTCCACGCTGAGAAGTCCGACAAATGATACTCCAGAATCTCATCACCATATTCATCCTCCAAATCAAGAATTCCTTTTTTCCGATCATCATTGGAAACAGACTTATGATGCGCAATAATCATATCGATGACGGGATCCCATAAAGCCCGATCAACCAGATTCAGAAAGAACAAAGATGCGATCTCATGGCGAAAAGGGAATTCACTGCAAAAAAAGGATGTCCGTTCCTGCTCTAAACTCTGCTGGAACAAAGGATTTGCTTTTCCAATATCGTGCAGCAAAGCTCCCAACCGTGCTATTTCCGGATCCATCCCCATACATCGGGCAGCCAGCATAGCTAACTGAGCTACCGATTCAAGATGAACCCTCAGAGTTGTTCCGCCGTTTTTCGTACTTTTTGCTAATATGGAATCATATTTACTCATTCTTTTCTCTTTGGATTGGATTTCCGGTGATCTCTATAGATCCATACATCTCTTCATTATTACAAAAACGGTTGTATCCCACAAGAAAAGAGTGATCGCCCCTACCGAAACGAAGCTCATAACCGTCGAGCAGCTCAAACTCATCGACAGTTATTTCCTCTATTTCGCCAGGCAAAAGCACATCTTCATTACGGCACAGGCAAATATGTTGCATCGCTGCCTTTTCCGCGTCTTCCATACTGCCAAAAGCCAGTATGAGAACAGGATTAAGCATCACTCCACGTTTAAGAATAGAACGTTCTCTGATATATTTCTTTGCCTTTTTACTCCACGCTTTTGCCTGAACCATTTCTTGCTGGATATCGATTCCGCCATAAACCAATTTATGACGCAAAATAGCGGTCACTTCTAACTTTTGTCTCAAACCCTCTATAATGGAAGGGGTTAAAAATTGCTGCGAATAAGTCTCTCCGCCGCTTGCATCACGAACGGCAGTCCAAGGTTTGATAAAACCAAAAGGACCGGAATATCTCAGAATATAGTATTTCATAGTACGACAGAATATTAAATTTTATAACAATGCTCCCAAAGATATGCCTGTTCCATTACCCAATCCTACTGTCCATGCAAACAGTTTACTTTCCGGACGGCCATGAATAATCACCGGACACATACTGGCTTTATTCTTTATACCGTGTATCGTCACCAATTTCTTTTTCTTATTCATATAGCTTAAGTCAAATTCCACTTTTAAAGTATCATCATCGGGTAATCCGGCTTCCCGCATTTTATGTTTCAGTGTTTCTGTCATCAGGTCATTGCTCTCCCGATCATCATAAAAATAGAATTTCTGCTCCTTCTTTCCATTTTCTTCTATCAACCGTTTAATAAAAATCGGGGTAGCGAGTCTGAAAAAAGCAGGTTCTTCCGTAAACGCCGGTTCCCGTTCGAACGTAACCTCTTTCACCGAAAGCCCACAGAACATCTTAGGGTCCGACAAAATTGTATCTATCAACACCTTGAGATATTTGTTCTCATAAAAGCTGATAAAAAGAGTGGCACCTTTTGAAAAGTTATAACCTTTATCCACAATCATATTTCCACCTAAAAGCCAAGAAAAAGAATACAAAGAGATTTTATCATGTATCTCATTATTACCAAGCCATTTATGTATCGTACCGACTATCTTCTGCTGATAATCGAAAGGAACAATAACATCATTCGGAGTGGTTCTTAAATATATACGCATAATTCTGTTTCATTTATTTTCCACGCAAAGGAAAGATTTTATTTCAAAATAAAGATACATTTCATGAAATAATATAGCAACAATGTTGCTAAACATAAAAAAGCGTATTTCTATTTTATCCCTTGATGTCTATCACCGTTTTCTCATTATTATCTTTGCTTGGTCCTGATTGATCTCTATTTCTATTTTAACATTGTTAACGGCTTTTTCCATATACCATTTTCCGTCAGACAAAGAATATATTTTTTAAAACTAAAGAATGCATTCTTTATCCACAAGAATACGCTTTTAACAGTACATTAATATTAATTCTTTATACGAAGAAAAAACGACTTTTCCACCGATACGACACATCTAATATATAACTGACATACAATACTTTAGCTTACATATTACATATTTCTTCAAACTATGCAGATTGTTCCGGTTCTAAGGACACTTTACCTATACTTATCAAATTGACAACTTCGGGAAAATTCCTATCTACTCGAATTCCACAATAATACGCTTTAGGTAGAATCAATCCGGTGAAAAATAAATGGTACGTCTGCATTTCAATTACTAACATTTATTCTCTACCTTTGTGCTATAGATTGAAAGACAAAATTTATAGAAACAATGAAAAAGTTTATCAAGGGCTTCCGGTTCACCCCTTCCAATTACCCGGACGAGATAGAAGATAAAATACAGAAATATAGAAAACAGGGCTTAAAACTTCCTCCCAGAAAAGTACTCCGTACACCGGAACAGTTGGAAGGTATACGCGAAAGCGCCAAAATCAACACCGCCTTGCTGGATTACATATCCGAAAATATCCGCGAAGGGATGTCCACCGAAGAGATCGATCGCATGGTTTATGATTTTACTACCAGTCACGGGGCCATTCCGGCTCCACTCAATTATGAGGGTTTTCCCAAGAGTGTTTGCACAAGCATCAACGATGTAGTGTGTCACGGAATACCGAGCAAAGACGAAATTCTACGAAGTGGAGACATCATAAATGTAGATGTTTCTACCATATACAAAGGATATTTTTCGGATGCTTCGCGCATGTTTATGATTGGAGAAGTCAGTCCGGAAATGCGTCGGCTGGTACAAGTCACCAAAGAATGTATGGAAATAGGTATCGCCACTGCACAACCTTGGGCACGGTTGGGAGACGTAGGTGCCGCCATCCAGGAACATGCCGAAAAAAACGGATATAGCGTGGTACGCGACCTTTGCGGACACGGAGTCGGGATGCAGTTTCATGAAGAACCCGATGTGGAACATTTCGGCCGTCGGGGTACAGGCATGCTGATTGTTCCGGGAATGACATTTACCATAGAACCTATGATAAATATGGGAACATACGAGGTGTTCGTAGACGATGAAGACGGCTGGACCATATGCACCGATGACGGACTGCCATCGGCACAATGGGAAAATATGATCTTGATAACAGAAACCGGAAACGAAATTCTGACCTATTGATTTATGGAGTTGATTTTACTCATAGTTGTCATCTTATTATTGGCCGGTCTTATCATTCTGATACTGACCAGAAATAATGGGCAGGCACAAAACGAACAATTACAAACCGCCTTGCGGCTGCAAATGCAGGAGAATCGCGAAGAACTGAACCGCAGCATCCGCGAGCTCCGCATGGAAATGACGCAAACCATCAATCAAAGTATGCAGCAATTACAGGATGCATTGCACAAAAACATGATAACTAACGGCGAATTGCAACGGCAGAAGTTCGATGCAATGGCACGTCAACAGGAAATGCTACTGAAATCTACCGAAAAGCGTTTGGACGACATGCGGCTTATGGTAGAAGAAAAGCTGCAAAAAACGCTGAACGAGCGCATTGGACAATCTTTCGAGATAGTTCGTTCTCAACTCGAAAATGTACAAAAGGGACTGGGGGAAATGAAGTCTCTGGCACAGGATGTAGGCGGATTAAAGAAAGTACTGAGCAATGTGAAGATGCGGGGCACTTTCGGCGAAGTGCAGTTAGGGGCATTGCTGGAACAGATGATGAGCCCGGAACAGTATGATGCCAATGTGAAAACAAAGAAAAGCGGAACAGAGTTTGTGGAATTTGCTATCAAACTTCCGGGTAAGGACGATGCTAACAGCACTGTATATCTGCCCATTGACGCCAAATTCCCCAAAGACGTGTACGAGCAATACTACGACGCTTTCGAAGCCGGAGACACCGCATTGATCGAATCGTCCGGAAAACAATTGGAGAATACCATCAAGAAAATGGCAAAAGATATTCATGACAAATATGTCGATCCTCCTTTTACCACCGATTTTGCCATTCTGTTTTTACCGTTCGAAAGTATCTATGCGGAGGTAATACGCCGGACAGCGCTGGTAGAAATGCTGCAAAAAGAGTATAAAATAGTAATTACCGGTCCTACCACTTTGGGTGCCATCCTCAACAGCCTGCAAATGGGCTTCCGCACACTCGCCATCCAAAAACGGACGGGAGAAGTATGGACTGTTTTGGGAGCGGTAAAAACCGAATTCAGTAAATTTGGCGGTTTGCTCGAAAAAGTGCAGAAGAACCTCCAAAGCGCAGGAGACCAACTGGAAGAAGTAATGGGAAAACGCACCCGTGCCATTGAGAGAAAACTCCGCCAAGTGGAACAACTACCTCATGAAGAAAGCCAAAAAATTCTACCGATTGACGACGGAGAGGACGAATAAATAAAGCAAATACCCACACTATAATACAAACAGAACTCCGAAAGTTTTCATATTCAACTTTCGGAGTTCTGTTTATTCTGGGTATCCATATTAAGATACTATCTGGAACGGACTTCTCTCCTCATAAATACAATATAAGATATAGCAAAACAAACAACAGTGGCAGCTATCAACCCCGTCAATTGCGACCAAACAATCATTATACTTTCTCCCAAAGGTAACGGACTGGGAATGGCTCCCTGCAATTGCTCCATTGTCAACGGTCCCAGACTTCGGATAGAAGGCATCAGCAATGTTGTGGTCGCTTCATTAAATAACTCACTTGGTGCCAACCGCATCAGTCCCAAAATGAATTTCTGATAACTGATCTGATGATATACAGACACCATACCAGATGGACTCAACGCCTTGGCCACCACATTGACTATCATTGCATAAAACACGCTGAAAAACAACCAAACTGCAACCGAAGCCAACGCAGAAGTTGCAGCTTGACGAAAGCAAAGAGAAAACAAAATAGATATATTCAACCAGAATGCCACATAAAAAATACCAGTGATAATAAAAAGGATGATCCTCCAGAACTCTTCCGGCGTAGGAGGAATGCCAATAGCGATCAATCCACACCCCATCACCAGTAATCCAAGTGCAAACAATAAAGCACCTATAATTATCAATGCTGCCACAAACTTTGCATTGATAATACAATCACGATGGATAGGCTGTGCAAGCATACGGCTGAGTGTTCCTTTATTCTGCTCGGAATTGACAGCATCAAAACCAAGTGCTATCCCCAGTAAGGGACCTAAAAAATTAATGAAAAGAACAAATGAAGGCAGCGTTCCATCCGATACCGTAAAAAGTTTCAAAAAAAGAAACGAGCCATCCGGATCATCGGGCTTTATTGCTGCACCGATATTGGTAAGGGCCGTATACAAAGCTCCCATGCAAGTCAATACAATGATGCTTATCAAAATGATAAAACGCAAACTGTGTACATGATCGGCAATCTCTTTATGGACAATAACCCAAAACGGATGTTTTACTTTATTCATTTTACAATCCTCCTTCCATAAAGTATTGATTATAAATATCTGTTAATTCGCGATGTTCCTTTTCCAATTCGGATAGGTTGATGAGTGCAACAAGCTTCCCTCGATTAAATAAACCGACATTGTCACATACCTTTTGTACCTGATCCAAATTATGAGACGAAAACAATACAGTCAACTTTTCCTCACGACTTAATTGTTTAATAAGAGAGATAAATTCCTGAACCCCTGCAGGATCTATCCCCGACGTCGGCTCATCCAATATTATTATTTCCGGATCTTTAATTAAGACATCAGCCAATCCCAATCTTTGCCTCATCCCACGCGAGTATTTCCCGGTTTTCTTCTGCGTTTGTTCACCCAATCCTACACGAGCCATTAGTTCTTTAGCTTTCGCCTGAGCTCTCTCCGGCATCATTCCATTCAGGGCAGCCGTATAGACCAGATTTTCAACACCCGTCATATCATCATAGAAACCAACATCTTCGGGCAAATATCCGATTTTTCTTTTTACCTCTATGGGACGTTTCGTTGCATCAATACCACAAATAGAGACGCTGCCCGAAGTAGGTTCCGTTAGTCCGAGCATCATAAGAATCGTAGTCGACTTTCCGGCTCCATTAGGGCCAAGCAAACCGAAAATCTCTCCTTTCCCGACCGACAAGCAAATATGATCTACTGCTGTAAAGCTCCCATATTTTTTTGTCAAATCAGTGAGTACGATTACTTCTTCACCCATAATCTACCTCCTCCCATATTTACGGAACAGAAAATAAACGCCTCCAATAGTAACAACGATGACAAGTGCCCCCATCCATCCCCATATCAAGGGAGTTTTGACCGCTATCCGAAATTGTGCATTGGCATTTACTTCAGGAGTTTTGGCATCTATTGTCACCACATAATCACCGGGAAGAGCTTTCGATGAAGCTTTAAGAATAGCGGTCACGTTGGCAATAGCCCCCGCTTTCAATGATTCAACTTTAGAAGGCTCAAAAGACACCTCCCAATCAGAAGGCTTACGCGATGTCAACTGAATATCTTTCAGCATAGACGAACCGGAATTTACAATTTCCAAGTCAATACGTTTGGTATCTCCGGCCGTAATGTCCGAACTCAATAATCCTTGCGGTGTAGTCAATTCCATCTGAAACGTACCTGTAATGGCAACTTCCAATGCCAACTCGGCAGAAGTACTTTTAGTTACAGCCCGCACAGGAATTTTATATGTACCGGTTTCTGTATTAGCAGCAGGAGTAATTTCGATAGTAATATTCTGACTTGCATTAGCTTCAATCTGTGCAGAAGTAGCCTGCTTGTAGTTTGGTTTAAAAATGACATTCCAGCCTCTGGGAGCATCGGCCATCAAGGCATAAAGTTGCTGATCTGCAGTTTGATTTTTCAGTGTAGTGCTAAAAGTAAAATTTGCCTTGGAATTACCTTGCATATTGGGTTGATCTGTTGTAAATTCGCTCTGATAGGTACCTTGCTGTGCTACAATAATGGAAAGTGGAAGTTTCGCCTCGCCGGCTGATACTAAAAAGTTGTAATTACCTCGATTTATCTTTAGCGGTACATTCACCGTTAAACTGAAATTCTTTTTTTCATTGGGCAGTACAGCTAATTGTTTGATATTCCAACTACCGGATTTTATATCGTATTTCCAACTGGACGGCAATCCACTCAATGAGATATTCTCATTATAAATCTCACTACCATTATTTATTAAATCGATACTGTAGTTAATACTTTCTCCGGGCGATACTGAGATTTTCGTGTAAGGAGAATAAAGTACTACATTGTTTGAAATAGAATCGGATGCTTGTGTGTGACTCAAGGGAAATATTCCCAACATGATTACTAAAAATAATAAATAATTAGTTCGCATAGTCATATAAAATATATAGGTTAATAATTAAATATGAATTGTCGAATTGGGGTCTCAAAAATAGAAATTAGGTTAATTATCTGATGTTAAATGATATAAAAGAATATAATTGCGCGTTTTCTTCTTGTATTTTTTAACAAATAAAAGAGTAGTAACATAGATAGCAAAAGATTACACATAAGAGTAATCTCAAGTTATTCCATAACGGTACAATTAAGACAAACAAAAGCTGTAACCCGTTGGGGGCTTACAATCCGGTTTCAATTCCATAACGGTACAATTAAGACTATAGATGATGCTATTGTAGAGCTGTGGGATGCGGTTTCAATTCCATAACGGTACAATTAAACCTTATACAGGTATGCCGTTGCCTGGTAATACAGTTGTTTCAATTCCATAACGGTACAATTAAGACACACAACACAGCTATCTGATCGCTATCATTCCCTGTTTCAATTCCATAACGGTACAATTAAGACTTTAGCGGTTTTGACGCTCCCAGTGTTGCAGCTTCAGTTTCAATTCCATAACGGTACAATTAAGACCCATTAAATATTCAAAAAAGACATCTAATAATAAGCAAGTTATCCAATAAACAACACCATTTTATAACATCAATTATGTCGATGGTTAATCGTATAAAAAGCATGGGACATCGACACAATAGCTATTTCACTGTATATCAACATTTCAAAGGCAGTATCCATAATTTTGTGTAAATAGAAACGGGATTCAGTTATAAGTTCTCTTATATCTGAATTCTGTTTTCAAAAATAAGCATAAATTGATTCATAATCAATCCCCAGTTAGTAATCGGCATTGTCCATTTCTTCTCAATCTCCATCAGAGAAAGGTATACCATTTTCTTCACAGCATCATCCGAAGGGAATGAAAGTTTTGATTTAGTGTACTTTCTGATTTTTCCATTCAGATTTTCTATGAGGTTTGTTGTGTAGATTATTTTCCTGATTTCCAATGGGAACTGGAAGAAAACAGTCAGGTCATCCCAGTTATTCCTCCATGAGAGGATGGCATAAGGGTACTTCCCTCCCCATTTCTTTTCCAAATTATCCAGTTCCACGGCAGCAGCCTCCTTGTTGGGCGCGTTATAGATGTTCTTCATATCGGCTGTAAACTCTTTCTTGTCCTTGTAAACGACATATTTGCAGGAGTTCCTAATCTGATGTACGACACATATTTGCGTGGAAGATTGAGGAAATACGGCACGTATGGTGTCGGTAAATCCGTTCAGGTTGTCAGTGCAGGTAATCAGTATGTCCTGCACTCCGCGGGCCTTCAAATCTGTCAGGACACCCATCCAGAATGAAGAACTTTCTGATTTTCCCACCCACATGCCAAGGACTTCCTTCAAGCCGTTCTGTTTCAGACCGATACAGAGATAGACAGTCTTGTTGATGATTTTACCGTTGTCACGAACCTTGAAGACAATACCGTCCATCCAAACGATAAGATAGACCGGGTCCAAAGGGCGGTTCTGCCATTCCTGAGCAGCTTGATTGACTTTGTTCGTGATGATGGAAATGGCTGATGTGGACAGTTCTATCTCATAGATTTCACGCATCTCCTCTTCTATGTCGGACACGCTCATTCCTTTGGCATATAGGGAGATAACAAGTTTTTCTATGGAAAGCCCACGACTCTCGTGTTTGGGAACAACTATGGGCTCGAATTCACCGTTACGGTCACGGGGAATAGGTATGACCGCTTCACCGTGTTCGGTTTGGATTTTCTTGGGGTAGCTGCCGTTACGGGAATTGCCGCTGTTATGACCGGAAACCGAATTCTTCTCATAACCCAGATGGGCATCCATCTCACCTTCAAGCATTTTCTCCAATACCTGCGCGTGTAACTGCTTCAGAAACTTGCTGACATCAGCTTCTGTTTTGAACTGGCTAAGGAACTCCTTACTTAATACCTCATCAGGCACTACATGATTCTTCTCTTTCATAATTTTCTTCATTTTGCAAAGCTATTAAATAAAAAATACGGAACCCATACTGAAGCCCGTATTTTACATTTACACAAAATATTTTATAGTGCCATTTCAAAGAACAATTTATATATCAATCCTGATTAATCAGACTATACAAACGATTATCGACAACTAAATTACAAATAAAATTCCGACATAATTTTATTTCTTAAGAAAAAAATAAGTAATACATAATTAAGCATGCATTTTCATCTGATCAATCAGAGGTTTGCTATTTAATAAAACTATATCAAAGCCCAATATAACAATTAATATTTCTCTTTACGTTCAAACTCCCCCCCGTCCGTATAATACTTCCATGTACCTTTAGGTAAGTTATTGGCATACTTCCCGCGAAGTTTCAGTTTTCCATTTTCATAATATTCGCGATAACGTCCATGACGTTTCCCTTCTTTTACTTCTGCTTCACTTTTCAGTGCACCTTCCGGATAAAACTCCCGCAAAACATTTCCTTCAAACTTCTCGACATAAAAACGCTTCAGTTCACTCATTTGCTCTTTCTCCGTAGCAGCATCCTCATCCATTTCCTCATCTTCTTCATCCGTATCAATCGCAGCAATAGTTTCGGGAACATAAGGACTATAATCCATCACATACTGCAAAGAAGCCGACTCCTTATTACCCACAATCTGCATTGTCCAATAAGGAAATGAATACAAAACCTCCTTATTGGCCCGTATTTCATTCCATGTGGCAGCATTCATCATTGGTTTCAGCTGAGAATAGAACTTATGCACATCCGTATACAAAAAGAGAGTCGAACTCGAGTTCAAATATGAAAATGAATTTTTAAATCCTAAGGTGTTTTTCAATAAGTTCTTCTGTTCATAATCTTCTACAAATGAAAGCAAAGACGAAGCCTTATTACTGAAAACCACATAATCATCTACATATGTATAATATGGTTTCTCGAACTTATCAAACAATCCTCCGAAAAATAAACGAAAGAAACCTTTCATTTCAATATAGTTGATCTCGAAATCTTTATAATGAACCGTTTTGACTTTAACCGGAGTACGCCGTTTTACTTTCTTTTCAATGAATTCCATATTCTTACGGGCATCCTTGATACTTTTTACACCGATAGCTAAAATAAGTTCGGGCTCATGTCCCAACAAGCCCGGCTCGGACTGCGTAATGGCAAATTCTCCCGACATCCAACTCAGAAAGTTCTCTTCCAGAGAGATGCCAAACAATCCTTCGATCTTTTTCCGGGAACTATTATAAGAATCATACAACGGTTTGTCATGAACAGAAAGAGCACTCTCCAACTCTTTCACAAAAGTTATCGGATTATTAAAACCGATATTAGTATAAAAAGCTGTCCGCCCGGACAAAATCTCATGTGCTTTCATTTTATGCCTTCCCGAATTCAGCAAAGCAATGACGTAAGGATCGGCCGTATCTTTTTGTAATGTATAACCTTTTACTTCCATCCTTTTTTTATCCGTATTGAAATAAAGACCGGCAAAATCCATGGAATTACTGAACATATCGATGTACTCGTTTTTAGCCCCCAAATAGATAGCCATAAACTGAGGTAAACGTGCATAATTAATAAACACCCGGACAAGACCTTTGCCGGAAACCAACCTCTCGGCTTCGATAAAGGCACGATCGAGCCCTATTTTGGGTTTATCACGCGAATCGATGGCAGCTTCTACCAGTTTGGATGTATAAGAAGCCACAAAATGATTGTCGACAAAAGCCGTATAAAAAATAGCACGCGTATCCGGATCGCGCATTTCAAGAATATTAATGCCATTATAATTTCGGTTAGTGACCGAATTGCCAGCCATCGTCAGCACTGTCTCAATCTGATCTTTCAACAAATCGATCTTGGATGCTTTCTGCATATCCAGAATAATCAGAAAATCCCAATCGGAAGTACGAGTCTTATGAATTGAAATAAGCATATCCCGCTTACCGACAAGTGACAACAATACTTTGTTGCCCTTAACAATCGAATCCAATGTCTCCACACTTTTCGTTATTTCCTCAAAAGATTTCGCTTTCTTCAGGCATTGCCATGTTTCACTTCCACTGAACTTTTCCCAATCCTTGACCGGAGCGGACGATTGAATGATAAATGCAGCGTCTTCCGGGACTAAATAGACCTGCTGAATATTACGATCAGGGGAAAGAAATAAATGAACTATAGAGTATACCATATAAACTGCCAATGTCACCCCTATTACAAGCAAAGTTCTCTTTATAGTTTTCCGTGCAGTATTCTTTTTCTCTCCGAAATCGAAACATTGTTCTTGCTGAACATCATTAAATTCATCCATCATAATCAGTTGTTAGCTTAAGTGGACAAAACTACAGAAAAAGATGATGCCTTACTCTTTTCTTCAGAAAAGAAACAGATTCTTTGGTTATCTTTTCTTCGGTAATACGAGATATAACACAATATACCCCAAAATACCTGCCAAAGCCGTACCGGAAAGTACACCAAATTTAGCTTGATTCAGCAATACCGGATGGGTTACACCGAATGACAGATTTGCAATAAACAAAGATACCGTAAAACCGATACCACCCAGCAAAGCAACACCGGCAATGTTTTTCCAGTCCATACCTTGCGGCATAGGCGTAAGCTTACTTTTAACAGCCAACCACGTAAAGAAGTAAATACCCAGAAATTTACCACACAATAATCCTAAAGCTACGGCAATGCTCACTTCCCCTATCACTTCTCCTCCACCACTGAACACCACTCCTGCATTCACAAAAGCGAACAGAGGAAGAATGATATAATTAACCACTCCATGAAGATTATCTTCCAGAGACTGCAAAGGACTGATCACGCGATCGGAAGCCGACTCCACTCTTTTCAACTGTGCTATCTGCTCATTGGTCAATACAATATCATTCTCACCCATAACCGGAAAAGTATTGATGATACGCCGGATACGTTCGATATATCTGCCTGCACGCAGTTGAGGTTTGGCAGGTATTACAAAAGCCAACAGTACCCCGGCAATCGTACTATGAATGCCCGATTGTAAAAACAGATACCAGATAACAACACCGATAACCAGAAAAAACAATTTATTGGCAACCGCCCGTTTACCGACGAAATAAAGTAAGATTAAAAGTAAAATAGCTACCAACAAATATCCATAAGCCACATGAGAGCTATAAAAAACAGCAATAACAAGAATACCTCCAATATCATCGACTACGGCAAAAGCCGTCAGAAAAATTTTCAGACTCAACGGCACGCGCTTTCCCAACAGGCTCAGTACTCCCAGCGAGAAAGCAATATCCGTAGCCATCGGTATAGCAAGCCCTTGCCCGCCCGGAGCACCCGGCGCACAAACAAATGAATAGACTAAAACAGGAAACAGCATACCACCACAGGCAGCGATAAACGGCAATGCCGCTTTCCGGAAAGAAGACAGCTCTCCAACCAACAATTCACGTTTTATCTCCAATCCTACCAACAGAAAAAAGACAGTCATCAATCCGTCATTAATAAACTCGATCATTGTCAGATTCTGACCTCCATGAGAAAGCAGATTAAAATTGCCAATCCGGAAATGAAGTTCATGCAACAGGAATTCCTGATAGACAGGAGCCACTGGAGAGTTGGCAATAATAGCAGCAGCAATCGCTGTCAGAAATAGCAAAATACTCGCCGCAATATTCATGGACGAGAAGTGTCTCATTGTTCGCAAGATAGTCATGGTATATGTGTTTTAATAATAAGATTTAAAGTATTACTCAGTTTGCGCTATTCCACATAACTTCTCAGGGCAAGCTTCTTCACCCAAAGAACAAAAATACCGGTCAATATCAGATTCAATACTATTGTAAGAACTGAAATGAGCAGAGCAGGCCCTCCCAAATTATAACCGAGAGCAATAAAAATAACTCCCGCCCCCACTTCACCACGGGTAAACATACCGATGGATAAAGCCAATCGTTCACTGAATTTACGATCACGATAGAAAAAGACAGGAAATAACTTTCCTATATTAGATAGCAGAGAAACAATAAGTACATGAAAGATAATCACGCCCCAAGGCATCATCTCCTGCGAACCGGTAACCGAATATTCTCCGGCTTGAGTCTCCGCAAAATCAACTCCAATAAAATGAGGCATACTCATCCCTACCAGAAACATGAATAGAAAAGAGATTCCGGTAGCCACTTTATGTTCAACCGGTGTATCTATCTCTTTATGTTTCATAATCATACCTACCATAAATGCAGGCAGCAGCACTTCAATATGGATGCTTCCCGCTTCGCCATACAAACTTTTACTAATCAGATAGAGAGACTGAGTAGCGATAAAGACAAGGAAAGAATAAAACAAAATGGCTTTCCAATCTTGCCGCCAATTATATTTGCCCAACTGCTTCCAGCCAAATGACAACAACAAAAACACAATCAGGACAACAATAATAAGCTGCCAGCGCAAACCGATCATCATGATCTGGAGAGGGATCATCAAAAGAATGGTATCGAGATCATCGAAAATGGCAAGTACCTGAATTTTCTTATACATCCAACTGGACTTAAGACCGATAGCTACCAACATAGTGAAAAGAATACCGGCAGAAGTCGGTGCGGCAAAACGGCTCAGTAACAAATTCTCTTTCCAAGCTTCCCAACTATTCCAAAACTCAGGTGGAAGCAATACAAACACATAATAGAGTGCAATCAGAAACCAAGGCATGGCAGCCGTGGCCATCGCAATAAAATAATCTTGCGTATAACTTTTCCAACGAGATTTATCTACTTCAAACTCCCTGCCCACATTAATCATAATGAAGCTCAGACAGACATAAAGCAATATATTAGCAACGGTTCTTACTGCACCAATTCCTTCTGTTCCTACCAACACTGGCAGAGACTGAGACAAGACAAGACCGGCTACCAAGAAAACCGAAAACGACAGAACTTTTCTCATTTTGTATCGTATATGTTAAAATAATTGCCAGGGAAAGCTCTGTAGACAGATGGCAATTACCTGGTGTATCTAAAACTATTTACAACGGTATTTGTTCAAGATACACCCCCTTTTTAGCTATCATAAAAAAGGCTTAATCAAGTTTCAGTACGGCAAGGAACGCTTTTTGAGGCACTTCCACATTACCGATCTGCTTCATACGCTTCTTTCCTTTTTTCTGTTTCTCAAGCAACTTTCGTTTACGGCTGATATCTCCCCCGTAACACTTAGCCGTTACATCCTTACGAACAGCCTTAATGGTTTCACGGGCAATAATCTTAGCACCGATAGCTGCCTGGATAGCAATTTCAAACTGTTGTCTCGGAATCAGCTCTTTCAGCTTCTCGCACATGCGGCGTCCCATGTCATAAGCATTGTCAAAATGGGTCAATGTAGAAAGCGCATCGACGGACTCACCGTTCAACAGAATATCCAACTTCACAAGTTTGGACGGACGGAAACCGGCCGGATGATAATCAAAAGAGGCATATCCTTTGGAAATACTCTTCAATCTGTCATAGAAATCGATTACAATCTCCCCCAAAGGCATATTATAGTATAACTCCACCCGATTGCCGGATATGTATTCCTGCTTAATCAACTCACCACGTTTACCGAGGCAAAGTGTCATAATAGGACCGATATAATCGGTAGTAGTAATGATAGAAGACTTGATATAGGGTTCTTCGATATGATCTATCATCGTAGGATCGGGCATACCACCGGGGTTGTGTACCTCAGTCACGTGTCCCTGCTTATCATAAATATTATAAGAAACGTTCGGCACAGTGGTAATCACATTCATGTCAAACTCACGATCGAGACGCTCCTGAACAATCTCCATATGCAATAGTCCAAGAAATCCACAACGGAAACCAAATCCCAATGCCAATGAAGATTCCGGTTGAAAAGTAAGCGAAGCATCATTCAACTGCAATTTCTCAAGAGAAGCACGCAGATCCTCAAACTCCTCTGCTTCAATAGGATATACACCGGCAAACACCATCGGTTTCACTTCCTCAAAACCTTCGATGGCCTTATCGCAAGGACGGGCGATATGCGTGATAGTATCCCCAACCTTCACTTCCTTAGAAGTTTTAATACCTGAAATAATATAACCTACATCCCCCGTACGCAGCTCTTTACGTGGAACCATATCCATTTTAAGAACTCCTATCTCATCGGCATCATACTCTTTTCCGGTATTAAAAAACTTCACTTTATCGCCTGTACGGATCACCCCGTTCAAAATTTTAAAATAAGCAATAATTCCGCGGAAAGAATTGAATACAGAATCAAAAATCAGCGCCTGCAACGGTGCTTCTTCATCTCCTTTCGGATGTGGAATACGTTCGATAACAGCAGATAGTATTTCTTCAACTCCCATACCAGTTTTACCAGATGCACGAATAATTTCATCACGCTTGCAACCAAGCAGCTCTACGATTTCATCCTCCACTTCCTCGGGCATGGCACTTGCCATATCGCACTTATTGATAACAGGAATAATTTCCAAATCATGCTCAATAGCCATATAAAGATTCGAGATCGTCTGAGCTTGCACACCCTGCGAAGCATCTACAATCAACAATGCCCCTTCACAAGCAGCAATCGAACGTGAAACTTCATAAGAAAAATCGACATGTCCCGGAGTATCGATCAGATTCAGAATATACTTTTCACCTTTATAGGTATATTCCATCTGTATAGCATGGCTCTTGATGGTAATGCCTCTCTCCTTTTCCAAATCCATATCATCCAACATCTGACCGTTAGTTACCTGTATCGTATTAGTGAATTCCAACAGACGATCCGCCAGCGTTGATTTACCATGGTCAATGTGAGCAATGATGCAGAAATTACGTATATTCTTCATTCTTTTCTTATTATATTTCTTATTTTTTTAATGATTCGTCAACAAGAATTCTTGCCGGACATTTACATGTCTCCTTTCTTATTCCTTCAATTCGTTTGCAAATTTAGAGAAAAAAATGGGAATGTAAAACAAGTTATTAATTATATAGAGCAAAGGTCGGCAACAAGATAATACCATCGACTTACCATAAATAACATTCAGAACACATTCTATTTATTAGAATACAAAAAAATGCGTTGATCACATTCAGAATGTATCAACGCATTTTTTTATAAGTAAGTGATTTACCTTCTTAGATCAATTGAATGAAAAGTTCACCTTCAATTTCCTGAGTAGAGATCTTATCCTCTCTCAACAACCAACCAAGACCTAAAAACAAGTCTTTGTCTACTAACTTGGTTGCTTTTTTGATTTGCTTAGCGGTCAGACCTTCTGTACCGTTCAGTGCATTCCAGATTTTACCTGCAATTTCACCTGCTTTTTCTTTCAACATTTGCTTTAGAAATTTAAGTTCGACATGATGTAAAAATCGAAAGTTATATCAACTTTCAGATTTTATTTCAACTGCAAAGATAGTTATATTTATGTTATATAACACTTTATTGGTCGTTTTTTTGCAAAATCTGTAATAAAAACAGCTTTTTTAGCCTTGTTTCCGATTTTTTTCAAGGTATTCCGCCCAAATTCTTGCAGCTTCCTCTACCATCTTGGAACACGGACGTTTAGCATAATATTGCTCGGTCCGTTCTTCCGGAACAGACGAAATCTCCGCCCTTTTCTTCAACCCCAACAGTTCACCGCAATTCAATGAACCGTTTCTTTTCTTAAATTCAGCCGCAAGTTCTTGTACCAAAGCATAATTAGCAGCCTTCCCTTCCTTATCAGCACCGTCAACCGCACCTTTTTCCAGTCCTGCCAGTAGAAACATACCGCAAGCGGCGCCACAAGTTTCTCTCATTCTCCCGATACCGCCACCGAAAGAGGCTGCCATACGTAACGCCTGTTCTTCCGTAAATCCATATATATCGGCAAAAGCAGCTACTACGGACTGCGAACAATTATAACCGCTTTTGAAAAGCTGAGTAGCTCGTTGTATTCTATCTTCCATTTTTTATTTCTATCATTTAGTTGTGCAAAAGTATAAAAAAGTATCTTTGCAGAAGTAATTTAAATGAAGTAATATTATGGCTATCACTCTCGATATACAGTTACCACACTATCCACGCGGTTTCCATCTGGTGACGCGTGACATCATATCCCATCTGCCTGAATTACCTGAAAGTGGATTGCTTGTGGTGTTTATCAAGCATACTTCGGCAGGAATTACAATCAATGAAAATGCAGATCCGGATGTACGGTACGATTTCCAGACGTTCTTCAACAAACTTGTTCCGGACGGCGCACCTTACTTTGTGCATACACTGGAAGGCCCGGACGATATGAGCGCGCATATAAAGGCGTCTCTGATAGGTAGTTCAGTAACTATCCCTATCAAGAACCACAAGTTGAACCTGGGCACTTGGCAGGGAATTTATTTATGTGAGTTTCGTGATGGAGGAGATAGCCGCAAACTGAGTATCACCATACTCTGAATCCTCTAATCTTCCAATTCCAACATCATCGGGCAATGATCGGAATGTACCGCCTCATTCAATATACGTGCAGCCTTTAACATCGGTCGTACAGGTTCACTGACCATACAGTAATCTATGCGCCATCCCTTATTTTTCGCTCTCGAATTGAAACGATAGCTCCACCAGGTATACTCCTGCTTTTCAGGATAAAGCGTACGGAAAGAATCGACAAAACCGGCAGACAGGAAACGAGTCATCCATTCTCGTTCTTCGGGTAGGAAACCGCTATTTGTCGCATTTCGGATAGGATCATGAATATCGATCGGTTCATGACAAATGTTATAGTCTCCGCAAAGAATCAGCTTAGGGCGGGACTTTTGCAATTCTGTCACATACTGCTGAAAGGCTTCCAGCCATACCATCTTGAATGCCTGACGTTCATCGCCACTTGTTCCTGAGGGATGATATACACTCACAACAGACAAGTCTCCATAATCCGCACGGATAAAACGGCCTTCATTATCATATTCTTCAATTCCCATACCATATTCCACATGATCGGGCTCACGGCGGGTAAGGATAGCCACCCCACTATATCCTTTTTTCTGTGCAGAGTACAGATAGGCCTTATAACCCAATGCTTCAAACGCTTCTGCCGGATACTGCTCCGGTTGCAATTTAGTTTCTTGCAGACAGAGAACATCCGGCTGCTCCTGTGACAGCCATTCGGGCAAACCTTTGGTTACTGCGGCCCGCAGGCCATTCACATTATAAGTTATTATTTTCATAAAAACATCTATTATATGCTATTCCATTATTTTTTATTTCTCAATCTTTGCTGCTTCCCATCCTATCATAGCAGTTTTTCGAGTCACCCCCCAACGATAGCCCCCCAATGCACCGGTAGAGCGAATCACACGGTGGCAAGGAATAAGAAAAGCAACCGGATTATCTCCTACTGCCGTCCCCACAGCACGAGAGGATTTCGGATTATCCAGATAACAGGCAATATCTCCATAGGTGGTTAATGCCCCCATCGGTATTTTAAGCAATGTTTCCCATACTTTCAGTTGGAATTCAGTACCCCGTAGGTGAAGTTTCACCTCATCTATATTCGTCCAATCCATAGAAAAGACAGCAAGGGCACGTTCTTGAAATTCATCCGGACGCTTTTCGAACGTAGCATACGGAAAATGATGTCCTAACTCGTCCAACACCTGCTCCCGGTCATCACAGAAAGCCATATAACATACCCCTTTAGAGGTAGATGCCACCAGCATTTCCCCAAAGTGAGTTTCTGCGAAACGATAGTTAATGGTCAATCCACGACCACCGATTTTATATTCTCCCGGGGTCATCCCTTCGATATGGATAAAAAGTTCGTGCAAACGCCCCGTACCGGAAAGTCCCGTCTCAAAAGCAGCATCGAAAAGGCTTCCCTGTCCTTCTCTTAAAATCTTCTTGGCATGATTGACACTGATATACTGCAAAAACTTCTTTGGGCTTACTCCGGCCCATTCTGTAAATAGCCGCTGAAAATGATGGATACTTACATTCACTTCCTCCGCTACATCGAACAGAGAAGGTTGTTCCCGGTAATTTCGGGTAATATATTCAATGGCGTCTGCCACACGGGCAAAATTAATTTCGTCTTGTTTATTACTCATAATCATCCAATTTTACCGGGTAAAGTTAATGTCGCCATCCAACAACGACAACCTGTTTCTTGCTTTCTTCATTCAAGAAAACAGCAACATGATATTCAATATAGAAACTACTATCGCAATTGTATAAAGTATAAACGTACTCCAACGACTATTGACGTAATTGCCCATTACTTTCTTAGAAGAAGTCAACCCCACTTGCAAAAATACGGTAAACGGCAACTGAATACTCAGAATCATTTGTGAAATGATCAGTCCTTTAAAAGGATCGCCTATAAAAAATATCAATAACAAAGCAATGCCTAACGAGAGAATGACTCCCACCTGCGAATGGCTGTCCTTTATATGATATGATTCACCAAATATTCCGGCAAAGATAGAACCGGCGGCCATTCCACTCGTTATCGTAGAAGAAATACCTGCCATCAGCAAAGCCAAAGCAAAAACAATGGCGGCATTACTGCCCAACAAAGGTTCCAGCAGTGATTTTGCCTGCTGCAGCTCCTCTACTTGTATCCCACTTTTAAAAAAAGTAGCGGCAGCAAGCAAGATCATTGCACTGTTGATGGCCCATCCCACAATCATTGAAAAAAGCGTATCGAACAATTCATACTTCAAAACTTTCCGAATAGAAGCGTCATCCTGTTTGTTATATTCATGGCTCTGTATCACTTCCGAATGAAGAAACAGATTGTGAGGCATCACTACTGCGCCAAGCACGCTCATAATAATAAGCATGCTTCCCTTAGGAATGGCCGGTGTAACCCATCCTTGCACAGCCAATGGCCAATCTATATCTACAAGAAAAAGTTCATAAATAAACGAGAGGCCGATCACAGACACAAAAGCAATGATAGACCGTTCGATTTTTTTATAAGAGTTTGTAAACAACATGACGGAAACGAAAACAGTAGTCAATACAGCTCCCCAAATTATAGGAACATCGAGTAACATTTCCAAAGCAATGGCTCCACCCAGGATTTCTGCCAGCGAAGTGGATATGGAGGCCAGCACGGCTGTTCCCAAGATAGGACGTGACACCCATTTAGGAGTATATTGGGTAGCCGCTTCAGACAAGCAAAGCCCGGTTACAATTCCCAAATGCGCCACATTGTGCTGAAGTACGATTAGCATGATAGTAGACAGAGTAACCACCCACAGCAATGAATATCCGAATTCGGAGCCGGCGGCAAAATTTGAAGCCCAATTACCCGGATCTATAAAACCGACAGTGACCAATAATCCGGGACCGATGTATCTGAACACATCCAATCCTCCCAAATAACGTTTATGGTCTTTACGTTTTAAATCCTTAAATATATTCTGCATAATAAAGTTCTGTTCTTTTCTTTTAATGTTTGCACAAAATTACGATTAAATGAAATTAAACGCAATTTTTAACACGGTTTTGTTGGATGAGAACCGCCAACCTTAATGATATTAAACAAAACAATCCGCCCATTTGTTCAGTTCATCAAAAACAATTACCTTTGAAATATTATTTATTAAAAACAAGATATCATTATGAAAAAGATCATCACAGCAGTTTGCCTTACCGTTCTCGTACTGACCTCATGCCAGCAAGCAAAACAAAAAGTATTCGAAATAGCCTCTCAGGAAGTCAATAAGCAGTGTCCCATGACCATAGACGAAATGACACGAATGGATAGCACAAGCTATACGGGAGGAGATAATACATTTACTTATTATTATACCCTGACAGGAGCAGCAGACGATCCGAACATAGCGGAAACCACTCAAAAACATTTGGAGGAAAATCTACCGGGAATCATCAAAAACACAGATGATCTCAAGATGTACAGAGATATGGATGTAACTATGGCATATGTCTATCTATCGGATAAGACTCAGCAAGAACTCTTCCGTGTAAAGGTCACACCGGATATGTACAAATAGAATCTGATAATAACATCAAAATGAGAATTCTCCTCATAAAAAACGGCGATGCTTTTTCAAGTATCGCCGTTTTTTATGTGCCCTATCAAGGTTAATATCCCATTTCATGCAACGCTTTATACAACTGATCCGGACAGGAAGTAGAACGGCGTCCACATCTGACACCTTCCAGCTTTTCAATGACATCTTCTACTTTCATACCTGTCACCAGACGGGAAATACCTTGCAAACTACCGTTACATCCACCCCAGTAAGCCACTTCTTTCAGCACACCCTCTTCTACATCGAGTTCGATATTCGTGCTGCAAGTCCCCTGGGTTCTATAAACATATTTCATTCCTCGCCTTCCTCTGCCGGTTTCATGTTGGTATAGACATTCTGAACATCCTCATCCTCTTCCAGACGTTCCACCATTTTATCAATAGTAGCACGTTGTTCGGCAGTCAGTTCTTTCTCGTCATTAGGAATACGGGTAAATTCGGCTCCTTTTACTTCGAAGCCATTATCCTCAAGATATTTCTGAATCTGAGCAAACGATTTAGGGTCGCCATAAATGGTGATTTCCTCTTCATCTTCGTCATATTCATCTTCTACTCCATAATCGATCAATTCAAGAATCAGTTCATCCATCTCCAAACCTTCTTTCTTAGCGATGGTAAACATCGATTTCCAACTGAACATAAAGTCAAGGCTACCGGAAGTTCCCAGAGTGCCGCCGAACTTATTGAAAACACTACGGACATTGGCAACCGTACGAGTCGTATTATCTGTAGCGGTCTCTACAAACACAGCAATACCAAAAGGTCCGTATCCTTCATAGTTCATCTCTTTATAGTCCTTCTGGTCTTTACCCATTGCATTCTTGATAGCGCGTTCCACGTTATCTTTCGGCATATTCTCACGCTTTGCTGTGGCAACAACTGCACGCAGATGCGGGTTATTTTCAGGATCCGGACCACCGGCTTTCACTGCAATTGCGATTTGTTTACCTATTCTCGTAAATGTACGGGCCATATTGCCCCATCTTTTCAGCTTGGTAGCTTTTCTATATTCGAATGCTCTTCCCATTGGTTTATATTTTTATATATTGATTTTAAATTCTTATCTTAATTTCGCACCCAGTTTGTCTTCCAGGTTCTTCACGAGTTTCGACATGATTTTATCAATCATCTTATCATTCAGTGTCTGTATTTCATCTTGCAACAAGAAACTTACAGCATATGACTTTTTACCCGCTTCCAGATTCTTACCTTCGTATACATCGAAGAGCTCTACTTCTTTCAGGAGTTTCTTCTCTGTTTCGTAAGCAATCTTTTCAATTTCAGCAAACTGGATATTCTTGTCGAGCAACAGCGCAAGGTCACGTTTCACAGCCGGAAATTTAGATATTTCCTTGAAGCTGACTTTCACTGAACGGATCGCTCTCATCAGTTCTTTCCAATCCAGATCGGCATAATATACCTCATTGTCAATATCAAATGCTTTCAACAATTTCTTTGTCACAACACCGAATGTAGCCAAACGTTTGCCACCTCTGGTATGAACGGTAAGAGCCGCAGCAAAAATATCATCCGTAAGATTACCCACCACCAGATTGCGTAAATCCAATCCCAGACGTTTCAAGATATTCTCTACATAAGCTTTCAACTCATATACTGAACTATTCTCATCCGCATGTATCCAAGAATTGGAAACCTTCTTGCCCGTCACCCACAATCCAAGATGGTAATCTTCGGCATAAGTTGCCAATGTTTTTTCCGGATTCTTCTTATCGGCATCGAAATAATAGCAATTACCGAACTCGAAGAATTTCAAATCAGCATTCTTACGGTTCGCATTATGAGCGATACTTTCGAGCCCTCCAAATAACAATGTCTGGCGCATACTGTTCAAATCAGCACTCAACGGATTCATCAGCATCACCAAGTGATTGGAAGGATAAGACTCTAACCCGTCGTAATAAGCAGCACGTGTCAGAGAGTTGTTCAGTATTTCATTAAATCCGCAACCAACCAACTGCTCAGCTATCAAATTCTGCAGTTTATTTGATTTATCTTCCTCTCCTTTGGTAGTCAGACTCGATTTCAAGGTAGATGGTATCTCTACGTTATTATATCCGTAAATACGAAGAATATCTTCAATCACATCACAATCACGTTGTACATCCACACGATAAGGAGGAACTGCCAACGTCAAGCCTTCAGCCGTTTCATTCGTGACCTTCATTTCCAGACTTTTCACAATACTCTTGATTGTTTCCACCGGAATCACTTTGCCAACCAGAGAATTTACTTTTTCATATGCTAACTCTACGATAAAATCTTGCGCAGGAGCCACACACACGTCCTTAATCTCACTGGAGATGGTACCGCCGGCCAACTCTTTTACCATGATGGCCGCCAACTTCAGGCAATAAATAGTTATATTCGGATCGATACCTCTTTCGAAACGGAAAGAAGCATCCGTATTCAATCCATGACGACGAGCCGTTTTACGCACCCAAGTAGGATGAAAATAAGCACTCTCGATAAAAACGTTTGTGGTTGCCTCCGTAGAACCGGAATCCAATCCGCCGAACACACCGGCAATGCACATCGCCTCTTCCTTGTTACAGATCATCAAATCACGCTCATTCAATTTACGCTCTACACCGTCTAATGTAACAAAAGGAGTACCTTCGGACAAAGTCTTTACAATGACTTCCCCGCCCTTTATTTTATCTGCATCAAAACAGTGTAGCGGCTGTCCGAAAGCATGAACGATATAGTTCGTAACGTCCACCACATTATTGATAGGACGCACCCCAATCAACCGAAGCTTATTCTGCAACCACTCAGGACTCTCTTTTACAGTAACGTCTTTTACAGTAATACCGGCATATCGGGGACATGCTTCACTGTTCTCTACCGTTACTTTAATATCGAGATCGTGATTTTCTACCGCAAAAGCATCGACCGACGGACATTTTAACGTAGCTTGCTTACCATTCTGAATCAGATAAGCATACAAGTCGCGTGCCACACCATAATGCGAACAGGCATCCGCACGATTGGGCGTGATATCCACTTCGAGCACATAATCACTCTTTACATTATAATAATCTTTGGCCAATGTGCCCGGAACAGCCTGTTCGGGCAAGACGATAATACCATCATGAGAAGTCCCGATACCGATTTCATCCTCTGCACAAATCATACCGATAGACTCTACACCACGAATTTTTGATTTTTTAATCGTAAAACATTCATCACCATCGTAGAGTTTCGTGCCTAAGGTAGCAACAACAACCTTTTGTCCGGTAGCTACATTGGGCGCTCCGCATACAATCTGGGTGGGCTCGCCATTTCCCAAATTAACCGTAGTGATGTGTAAGTGGTCTGAATTCGGATGCTCCACACATGTCAACACCTCGCCAATAACGAGACCTTCCAGACCGCCTTTAATGGTTTGAACTTCTTCCACACTTCCTGTTTCCAATCCGATGGAAGTAAGCGCAGCAGCCACTTCTTCCGGTGTCAAATCGAAGTCGACATACTCTTTCAGCCAATTATAAGAGATATTCATATCATTAAGTTTTTATTATTTCTCAAAAAGATTCGCAAAGTTAATAAGTTTTTTCGGTTGGCAGGAAATTTAATACATAGAAAATTAATGAAGTACAAAAATAGCCGGTATCATTTCTTAAAATCCGGAAACAATCCCAATTAGTTTACTTCACTTGCAGAGTAGTCAAGTAGTGAGCTGTTAAGTAGTGAGTAGTGAGTAGTAAGTAGTGAGTAGTAAGTAGTAAGTAGTAAGTAGTGAGTAGTGAGTAGTTAAATAGTAAGCAACTAAGCATTAATTAAATAAATAATAAACAACTAAGTAACAAGTGGATAAGCGAAAAGCATCAGACAATACATTTCTACTTACTACTTGACTACTTGACTACTTAGCTACTATATATAAACAATTCAAGCTAAAAATATTTAGAAAGGCAATGGCCCGTCACCGCCTATTCCGCCAAACGGATTATCAGCTTGCGGAGCAAAATCAGGTGTAGGAGGCGGAACGTTACCGGCACTATTCATTCGTGAACCCACTATAGGCATCGCCCCTGCATCGGGTGCAGGAATCACCATATCATCATCCGGATTTTGGAATCGAGTGTATTCACCTTTGAAACGTAAGAGCACATCTCCTACAGCACCGTTACGATGCTTGGCAATAATAATTTCCGCCATACCACGCAAGTCGTTTCCATGATCGTCTTGAAAGATCTTATAGTATTCCGGACGATGAATAAAGCACACCATATCGGCATCCTGTTCAATGGCCCCGGATTCACGAAGGTCGCTCAACTGAGGTCGTTTTCCTTCGATACCCTCACGACTCTCGACACCACGATTCAACTGCGACAAGGCAATAATAGGTATATTCAACTCCTTAGCAAGTCCTTTGAGCGAACGCGAGATAGTACTTACCTCTTCCTGACGGCTACCAAATGCCATGCCGCTCGCATTCATCAACTGAAGGTAGTCGATAATGATAATCCGGACCCCATGCTCACGCACCAGACGACGCGCTTTGGTACGAAGTTCAAAAACAGACAACGAAGGGGTATCGTCGACATACAAAGGTGCGTCGATCAGATCTTTCAACTTATAATCCAGTTGCTGCCACTCATATGCAGCGAGCTGGCCGCTCTTGATTTTCTCACTCGGAATTTCACAGACATTGGAAATCAGACGATTTACCAACTGTACATTACTCATTTCAAGCGAGAACAGCGCAACAGGATTCCTGAAATTTACCGCTATATTCTTTGCCATAGAAAGCACAAATGCCGTTTTACCCATAGCAGGACGGGCAGCGATAACAATAAGGTCAGAGTTTTGCCAACCGGAAGTCATCTTGTCCAACTTGGTATAACCACTCTCCAAGCCACTCAAACCATCGGTACGGGCAGCAGCTTTCTGAATCAACTGATACGCCTCACTAATCACCGGATTGATCTGCGTATAGTCTTTCTTCATGTTCCGTTGCGAAATCTCAAATAACTTTCCTTCTGCCTCCTGCATCAGATCGTCCACATCGAGCGTCTCATCAAATGCCTTGCTTTGAATCCCACTGGTAAAAGTAATCAGTTCACGCGCCAGATATTTCTGTGCAATGATACGCGCATGATACTCGATATGAGCAGAAGAAGCAACCTTACTACTCAACTGTGTTATATAAAACGGACCACCAACCTCTTTCAAATCACCGCGTTTAGCCAATTGCTCTTTCACAGTAAGGATATCCACCGGTTGCTGATTAACAGCCAAGTCTGTAATAGCTGCATAAATCAGTTGATGGCGATGCTCATAAAACGATTCCGGGCGAAGAATTTCACTTACCAGGGAATATGCATCTTTTTCAATCATCAAAGCCCCCAACACGGCTTCTTCCAATTCCGGGGCCTGTGGCTGGATACGTCCATAGTCGGTTATAGGTTGCGGAGTTTTGGATTTCGTATTACGGGAAGTTCTTTTTTGTTGTTCAGCCATCTTTCTATTTACAATTTAATATCTGCCTAATTTATTATTAAAAACCAAAACAAACCGACCGGTCGGTTCGTAAAGGGATGGCAAAGATAGAATATAATAATGAAGAATAAATAAAGAAAAATGAAGATTTTACTAACTTTGCATCGATACTTATAAACCATGAGAATCTATTTTGTTTTTTATAGAATTTCTTTTCAGGTTTCTGAGATTTCAATTGTAAATTGTAGTTTTCCTAATCGTAAATAAAAAAATGATCACATTTCCGAATGCAAAAATAAACTTGGGGTTGAATATCACAGAGAAACGCCCGGACGGATATCATAATCTGGAAACCGTTTTTTATCCCGTTCCCATCGAAGACGCTTTAGAGATACATGTGCAAAACAACTGCCAATTACCTGCTGCCAACGGGCAAGTACAAAAGTTTTCTCTTCATCAGGCAGGCTTGGAAATAACAGGAAATGCAGCAGACAATCTGGTTGTGAAAGCCTATCTGATGTTGGACAAAGTGTTCGACCTTCCTCCGGTAGATATTCATTTGTATAAGCATATCCCATCGGGTGCGGGATTGGGCGGCGGATCGTCCGATGCCGCTTTCATGCTAAAACTTTTAAACAAAAGGTTCGAACTGGGACTAACCGCCGAAAAACTGGAAGAATATGCTGCGGCGTTAGGAGCCGACTGTGCTTTCTTTATCAACAATATGCCAACCTATGCCGAAGGAATCGGAAACCTATTCTCTCCTATCACGCTTTCTTTAAAAGATTATCAGATCCTATTGGTAAAACCCGATATTTTTGTATCTACGCAAGAAGCTTTTTCGCTGATTAAGCCTCATAAGCCGGAATACTCGTTAAAAGAAACCATCGCCCTGCCTGTCAGCGAGTGGAAAGAAAGATTAGTAAACGACTTCGAGACGAGTGTATTTCCACAATACCCTGCCATCGGGGAGATAAAAGACAAGCTATACCAAAAAGGAGCCATATATGCTGCGATGAGTGGTTCGGGCTCCTCCGTCTTCGGCTTATTCACCCCGGGTACTCCCCTGCCGGAAGCCGATTTTGAAAAAGAAAGCTTTGTGTTTAAAGGAAAAATGATATAACATTTTTCCACGCAAACAGACAGTTTCAGAAAAAACATATAATTAGAGTCTGTTTAAATTTTGCCCGGTATTATTCTGAGAAGAAAATTTAAACAGGCTCTAATAGTTACTATTTTGACAAGTACAGGCAGGCACTATTTTCCGAACCGATGAGGGGCGTCCAATACAGGGAGATAACAGTGAACGAGATTATCCATTGTATATCAAATCATTAATCATTCATTCAATAAACAAATGAGCCGATACTCTCAACCTGCAAGAGTACGCTTTTAATGCTGTGTTAAACACGTATTCTTGTCGGCAGGAATACGCTTCTCTACCAACAAGATATTAATGTTTTGCGAAAAAAGGAATGATATGCAAGAAAACGGAATTAACAATGTTAAAATCAGACGTGCGATTTTCTCACTGTATGGTATGCGACAATCTATTTTTTACGATTGCTTAATACAAAATAAATCCCATCACTCCGGCCAGACAGATCATCAGAATCGGATGAACTTTATATCTCCAAGTAAGAAAAAAAGCAGCAATAAATATTAAAACGCTCTTATAATCTATAAAGTTTTCTCCGTTCATCAGCAGCAAAGCGGCAGCTCCGATCAAGGCTACGGACGTAGGCAGCAGACCTGACATTGCCGCATTAACGTATTTATTATCCTTGAATTTCACAAAGAAGTAAGAGATAAACAATACCATAAGAAATGAAGGCAGACAAACAGCAACCGTCGCAACAACAGCCCCCCAAAAACACTCCCTGTCACCGAATAACCAATATAGGTGGCACTATTTATCCCGATAGGTCCGGGAGTCATCTGTGAAATAGCGACAATATCCGTAAATTGCTGTAACGTCAACCAATGATGCCGATCTACAATCTCGAACTGAATCAACGAAAGCATAGCATATCCTCCACCTATGGTAAACATTCCTATTTTTACGAAGTTGAGAAAAAGAGTCAGATACATATATTGCTGAATACATAAAAGATAATGGATACAAAGTTAAGAAAAAACGGAGCAATCCAAAAGCCCATGGAGCTTTTAAACCAAGCAGGAAGTAATTCCAATCGTAAATTACAAACCGCCTAATCGTAAATAAAAACGTATCATCAGACAAAAACGGCTCAATGCATGCAACAGAAGCAAACCTGATATTATAAATGCCAAAACGGTACCACGACTCCCGTCGTAGTACCGTCACAACACAAACACAAAATAAAACACGACAAAACTACTATGCAATCTTACCTGTCTATGCCGAGAGGCATATGTACTTTCCATGGATATTCGCATACACATAAAAAAAGTTTCAGGCCGATTTGCACTTGATAAACAAACGATCTATGCATTTGTTTATTTCTTCAATGTTAATAGAGTATAATACACTCTTTATTGTATGCCTCTTTCACGGAGTTTCAACTGCCAGTTCCATGCAGAACGTAAAGTATCTTCAATACTCTCTACAGCTTTCCATCCTAATTCCTTATTTGCATAATCGGGATTCGCCCATACTTTTTCAATATCACCGGCACGACGTCCTACAATCTTGTAGTTCAGTTTCACACCGGTAGCCTTTTCAAAAGCGTTAATCAGTTCCAACACAGACAGTCCACGACCCGTACCGATATTGAATACTTCCACTTTCTCTTTCTGTTTTTGTTCAAGAATGCGCTTGATGGCAATCACGTGAGCTTTAGCAAGGTCAACCACGTTGATAAAGTCACGGATACAAGAACCGTCAGGAGTATCATAATCGTCACCGAATACACTCAACTGCTCACGAATTCCGATAGCGGTCTGAGTAAGGTAAGGAATCAGGTTCTGAGGCACTCCATTAGGAAGTTCACCTAACAATGCGGTAGGATGCGCTCCTATCGGGTTGAAGTAACGCAACAATATTGCATTGATCGGTGCTCCGGAAGCTACTGTATCACGAACGATCTCTTCGTTAATCTGCTTGGTATTTCCATAAGGAGATTCTGCCTTTTTGATAGGAGCCTGTTCTGTTACAGGAAGTTCGTCAGGCTGTCCGTAAACCGTACAGGAAGACGAGAATACGATTCCGCCTACATTATGTTTAGGCATCAATTCGAGCAAATTGATCAAAGATACGAGGTTATTACGATAATAAAGCAAAGGCTTCTGAACAGACTCACCCACCGCCTTGCTGGCTGCGAAATGAATAATTGCTTTAATACCCGGATATTTAGCAAACATGGCATCAAGGCCGGCAAAATCAAGACAATCGAGTTTTTCAAAAACAGGACGTATACCGGATACCTTTTCAATATTGTCAACGACATCAGCGCTCGAGTTTGAGAGGTTATCAATGATGATGACTTCGTATCCGCTGTTTTGGAGTTCTACCACTGTGTGAGAACCGATATAACCAGTTCCACCGGTAACTAAAATTCTTTCTTTCATAAAATTATATATGGTTAGTTTTTTCGGTTTTTCCTTTGTTCAGTCTGCAAATTTAAAAAATTAATTTGTAATATCCGTTTCAGAGTAAAAAAAACATCCCTTGAATACAAAAAAAGCTACGGGCTATCAATTATGGCTGATAAGTGACTGTGTCATGAAACACAAAAGACTTATAAACCGTAATTGATAACCCGTAGCTACTTAACCCGTAGTTTAAATCCTACTTATACTACTCCTGAGAAGCCCATAAATGCCATAGCCAGCAGCCCGGCTGTAATCAAGGCAATCGGTGTACCTTTCATACCTTCGGGAATCTTCACCAGACTCATCTGTTCGCGTAAACCGGCAAACAACACAAGAGCAAGGCCGAAACCGATTGCTGTAGAGAAAGCATATACAACCCCTGTCAGCAAATCATAGTCTTTCTGGATTACCAGAATAGCTACACCCAAAATACAGCAGTTGGTAGTGATCAACGGCAGAAATACACCCAATGCCTGATACAGTGAGGGAGATACCTTCTTTAATATAATTTCCACCATCTGCACCAGAGCGGCAATCACCAGAATGAAAGTAATCGTCTGCAAATAACCTAAATCGAAAGCATCGAGCACGAACTTTTGGATAAGGAAAGTTACAATCGTAGCAATCGTAAGCACAAATGCTACGGCAGCACTCATACCCAACGCAGTATCTACCTTCTTGGAAACACCTAAAAAAGGACAAATCCCAAGGAACTGTGACAATACAATGTTATTTACAAAAATTGCCGATATAAATATCAATATATATTCCATAATTCTAAATTAATAATGAAAAAATGAATAATGAAAAAAGCGGTGGTAAACACCACTATTTCTTCTCAATTCTTCTTCAAACTGTTAATTAGCGCAATAAGATACCCCAATGCGATGAAAGCGCCCGGTGCCAATACGAATACCAACATACCGTATTCTTCCGGAAGAATGGCAAAGTCGAACACCTTACCCGTTCCTAAAAATTCACGTACGGCGCCCAGTAATGTCAAGGCAATGGTGAAACCGAGTCCCATACCGATACCATCGAACATAGAAGCCACTGCATTATTTTTGGCAGCAAAGGCTTCGGCACGGCCCAACACAATACAGTTTACAACGATCAACGGAATAAAAAGCCCCAGAGTAGCATACAATCCCGGTACATAAGCCTGCATTACCATTTGCAACAGCGTTACGAATGAAGCGATAACCACAATAAAAGACGGAATACGCACCATATCGGGTATCAGATTCTTAATCAGTGAGATTACCACATTCGAGCAAATAAGCACAAACATGGTAGCCAATCCCATACCCATACCGTTGATAGCAGAAGAGGTAGTTCCCAATGTAGGACACATACCTAACAGGAGCACAAACGTAGGATTCTCTTTGACAATCCCGTTCATCATGACTTTAAAGTTATTCATATCTATATACTCCTTTCTTAATTAACACTGACGGAATCAGCAGGTTCAACAACTTTTTGCGTGGCACCGGTAGTCCCGTTCGTATCACCATCGCCTTTATAAGCAGCATAAGCAGCATTTACGGCATTAAGAAAAGCACGCGAAGTAATCGTAGAAGCCGTAATGGCATCTATCTGCCCTCCATCTTTACTTACCGTAAGCGGAGCTTCACCCGGATTCATGCCTTTGATGCTCCCTTTGTTGCCCTCTTTAAACCAATCGGCAGCCTTAGAACCCAATCCCGGGGTTTCGGCATGAGACAACAGTGAATAGTCATAGATCTTGCCGTCGGCATCGAAGCCCACCAGCACTTTCAGTTCACCGCCAAAACCCATAGCCGAAGATTCTACAGCAGCGCCTACCCATTGTCCGTCTTTCTTAGCCGGATAGATAGTATACTCCACTCCGTTTACCGTCTCCTTCGTAGCTTCTGCCGTCGGATTGTTATCAAATGCCGGTACTACAATGCTGATCGCATCGCTGAGCGTCTTGGCATTCGCTTCAGCAATCGGACCTTTTGTAAGCTCATTCACATATGCCAGTAACGCTACCGAAATGGCAGTAACACCGGTAAGTACCAGCAACATATTTTTTAATGATGATTCTAACTTTTTCATTTCTTCTTCGCCACCTCCCCAAAGCGTTTAGGTTTACAATATGTATTAATCAGCGGAGTAAATGCATTCATAATCAGAATAGCGAACGACATACCTTCGGGGTAAGCACCGAACAAACGGATAATAACCGTCAGCAAACCGATACAAACACCATAAATCAACATACCTTTCTTACTCATCGGAGAAGTTACGTAATCTGTCGCCATAAAGACAGCTCCCAACATCAAACCTCCGGAAAGCAATTGTATCACCGGAGACACGTATAACTCGGGATTAACCAAATGCATGATGCCCGAAAAGACAAACACAGTGACCAGAATAGACACCGGGATATGCCAGGAAATAATCTTTTTCCACAGCATATAGATAAGACCGAGCAATAGCGCAGCCGCACTCACTTCACCCAAACATCCGCCGTTCTGACCGATAAGCAAACTCAAAGAATCGGGAAGCTGGTCGAGCGACACACCCGGCGCTCCATTGATCACCCCTTTCATGATTGCCAACGGAGTAGCTCCTGTAGTAGCATCGGCATAAGCCGTCAACTGGCCAACCACCGGCCACGTAGTCATCTGTACCGGGAAAGAAAGCAATAAGAACACACGTCCTGCCAATGCAGGGTTAAAAGGATTATTTCCCAAACCTCCGAACGACATTTTGCCCACACCGATAGCAAACAGCGCCCCCAGAATAATAATCCATACAGGAAGATTGGAGGGCAGATTGAAAGCCAGCAATACACCGGTGATGATGGCCGAACCGTCACAAATAGTAGTAGTTTCTTTTTTCAGCAGGTACTTGCCGATAGCCCATTCAAAAAAAACACAGGCTGCCACGGAAGTAGCCGTAACGATAAGGGCTCCCAATCCGAAAAAGACAAACGACACGATAAAAGCCGGAAACAGGGCAATCAGCACACCGTACATATTCTTCTGTACGCTGTCTCCGCTATGAACGTGAGGGGATAATGATACTATAAATTTATTTTCCATACTTCGTTATTTTTTAGCTTGACGTGCACGAATCATAGCGCCTACTTTCCCTTTACCCAAACGACAATAGTCGAGCAACGGACGGTTGGCAGGGCAAGTGAACTGGCAAGAACCGCACTCGATGCAATCCATGATTCTTTCTGTTTCCATTCTTTCAAATTCTGTATTCTCAGCCAATGCAGAAAGCAAATAAGGCTCAAGCCCCATCGGACAAGCCCCCACACACTTCGCACAACGGATACAATTCTGTATCTCGCCACGCTTGGCCTCTTTCCGATCCATAATCAGAACACCGGAACTACCTTTTGCCGTGGGAACATCGATATTCACCAGCGCTTTACCCATCATCGGACCACCACCGATCACCTTACCCGTATCTTCGGGCAAACCACCGCAAGCTTCGATCAACTGACGCATCGGCGTACCCACACGTGCCATGAAATTGGAAGGTTTAGCCAGCGACTTTCCGGTAACGGTAATCACCCGCTCAAACAACGGCTTATTTTTCTGCACAGCCTGATAAACAGCAAAAGCCGTACCTACATTCTGTACTACGGCACCAGTAGAAATAGGAAGCGCCCCACTTGCCACCTGCCGTTTTGTCACAGCATCGATCAACTGCTTCTCACCTCCCTGAGGATATTTCACTTTCAAAGGAACAACTTCGATACCGGCATAACTGGAAGCGACCTTAGTCATCAACCCAATGGCATCGGGCTTATTATTCTCAATACCGATAAAGGCCTTATTTACTTTCACCGCTTTCATCAAAATAGAAACCCCTACCATGATTTCTTCGGCATGTTCCAACATCAGCTGATGGTCGGCAGTCAAATACGGTTCACACTCAACGGCATTAATGATTACACATTCCGCCTTGAACGAAGGAGGAGGACACAGTTTCACTTGAGTGGGAAAACAAGCACCACCCAAACCAACAATACCGGCATCGGCAATTTTCTTCACAATCTCCTCGGCTGTCAGTTCACACTCTCTCACCAGTGTTTCGCTACGGTCAATGGTTTCTTCCCACTCGTCACCTTCCACATCGATAAAGATAGCAGGCTTAGCATAACCACTGGCATCGATAATGGAGTCTATTTTTGCGACCTTTCCGCTGACAGAAGAGTGAATGGCTGCCGAAACAAAACCGGCGGGCTCGGCAATCTTAGTGCCCACTTTCACCACATCCCCTTTAGCTACCACCGGTTTGGCAGGAGCACCGATATGCTGCCCCAACAGGATAACCGCCTTTGACGGAATCTCCGCCATGATAATGGGCTGATGTGCCGACAGTTTATTTTCGTGTGGATGAACACCACCAATTGAAAATGTCTTCAACATACAATTTCTGTATTTTATCTGTTTATTACTCTTTTATTTACGCTTCAGCAACCGGCTTTGCTTCGGAAGTTTCCCCTTTCGGAGCCTTTACGGCAGGAGCCTCTTCCGCTTTCGGTTTACGCGGCGGGAAATTCAATTCAATAATGGTTCCCTGCGGACAAACTTCCACACACTTACGGCATGACTTACATTTGTTCGGATCGATATAAGCTAAATTGTTTTCAAGCGCAATTGCCTCAAACGGACAAGTTTTGACGCATTTACCACAACCGATACAGCTCACCGTACAAGCCTTACGTGCCACAGCACCCTTGTCTTTGTTGACACAAGACACATACACACGGCGCGACTTCTTACCTTGCGGACGAATTTCGATAATCGCCTTCGGACAGGCCTTGACACAAGCACCGCAAGCCGTACATTTGGCCTCATCCACTTCCGGAAGTCCGGTTTCGGCATTCATATGAATGGCATCGAACTGACAAGCGGCCACACAGTCGCCACAGCCCAGACAACCAAAACTACAACCTGTCTCACCACCGTAAAGAGAAGCGGCAATCGCACAACTCTTCGCCCCGTCGTACACATTGGTACGAGGACGGTTGGCACAGGTTCCGTTACATCTCACAACCGCAACCATCGGTTCGGCTTCGCCTGCATCAAGTCCGAGGATAGAAGCTATCTGCGTCATGACAGGCTGTCCGCCTACCGGGCAAAATTTTCCATCCAATGAACCAGCCTTTACACAAGCATCGGCAAACCCACTGCACCCCGGATAACCACATCCACCGCAATTAGCTTGGGGCAGCACTTCGGATACCTGGGCAATACGCGGGTCTTCATACACGGCAAATTTCTTGGAAGCGGCATACAGAATAGCGGCTGAAACCAGCGCAATGGCTCCCAATGAAATTACTGCAATCAGAATCAAATTCATAAATTAGTTATTTTATTGGTTTTATAGTAAATGAAAATGTTTGTTTCAATCGTGTCTTATTCAGCCACAACAGACAATAATATGGAACAAGGACAGCCAGCGAAAGAAGCGACGCATAGAGTTCATCGCCTATTACTACCATAAATATAAAAAGGGAAAGTATTAAAAGTATAAAAGGAAATACAAAAGCCAGTGTCACGGCCATCATCCCCATAGAGGTTTCACCGATAACCATCACCTGCTCACCTACCCGAAAAGTCTGTGCCGAAGGGTCTGTGACATCAATCACTTTCTCTTTACTGTCAGCAGAAGAACAATGTCCCTTGACACTGCATGCCGCACATGCCGATGTCTGGATAATTCTCACTGAAAGATGGGAACCGTTTATGTTTTCCACAATACCTTGATGCTTTATTGTATTAGCCATTTTGCAAACTGAACATTACAAATTGCGGCAAATTTAAGCATTATTTGTGAACTACGAAGCTTTCAACTGTTTTTTCTATGTGTTAAAGTGCTATTTTTACTTTTTTTGTTACCGCACACGATAAACAACACGGGCGACCCTGATAGGGTCGCCCGTGTTATTATGCTTACTAAAAGTCAGTTTACCATTGATAATTGATACCAAAACTCAACAATTCTTTTACCTGAAAATAACTTTTCCCCTCGGCAGGTTTCGAACTGTCATCATAGCGTGCATGTACATAAAGCTTGGTAGACAGATAACGGTTCAGCACAAAATTCACTGTATTTTCCCACTCGATACGTACCCATTTGTAACTGGTCAGATAATTCAAACGCGAATCAAACGAGATGGAAGGAATAATATTCCAGGTTAAAGTAGGCTGAAACTGTGAACCGAAATCATTCTTGGAAGACTTGCCTTCATCCAGACCGAATTTCGTTTCGTTCACTTCGCTGTTGCCCACATACCGCAGGTTGTATGTCAACGGCGCAAGGAACAAAGAGAAGTTGAATTTCTTCTTCTTCAGTTTATAGTCCATACCGACACTGATCGCTAAATCGGCAGGAGCAAAGAATGCAGAAACCAGTTCTTCACTATTGGCCTTATAACCGTTGCAGAACTGCGTTTTGAATTCAGCAGAAATGGTATAATACCAGTTATGGGCTGCCTGTATACCCAATTTGCTATACAAACGGAGCTGGTCGGTGTTCACCAGATATTTATGATATTCGTCCGACGGTGTCGAATTGAATCCGAGTTTCGCTTCCAGCATATTTTCAAATTGCACCTTCTCACGGTCATTATAGTTGGCAAACAATTGCAGATTGGCCAACAGCGCATTGTTACTTTCCCCTCCTTTATACCAGTTGTCGGAAATATAGTTCTGGGTAATCTGCAACGAACCGTTACCACCTGTTACCCACCAGTTTGGCTTGCTGATCTTCAATTCGGCTTCTCCTACCCCCACATCCATCGGCTCTTTATCAAACAAACGCAACACTTCTGTTTTCGCTTTCGGCTTCACATCTTCCCGGAACACTTTCCGGCTTCTGATCTGCTTTTCCGTAGTACGTACAAGCTGGGGTGCATTCAGGTAAACCCCCATCAATGTGCGGTCTACAATTTTATTTGAACGCTTCAAAGAGGTGAACTGATCTTCATTGTAAGGCAGCCATTTGGAATAATCAACAGATACCGTATCAATCTTAGGAAGTTCCCAGTCAATTTTAGAATACTCCGCTATCGGAGAATAATAATAAGCCAACGGTGTAAACAACCGATAATATTGGGGATTTACCGGAATATAGCGTTCCGGCACAGCAGGGTCATTCAAATAGTTCAATGCCCCGATATATTTCTCATACAAAATCGAAACCGTATCCAATTTATTTGTTTTAGGATCCAGTTTTAATATAAGATATGGCTGAAGTCCCGCAGCAAGCGTATCCGGTTTCTCCGGTACGGGCGTTACAGCTTTTAACGACGGCTTCGTACCTGTCTTCACCACCAACGGCCTATCGGATTTTACAGCCCGCAGTGTATCGTTTTTTTCCGACAATTGCACATCGGGCTTCGCCGCCGGCAACGAATCAACTTTTACCGGCAACAACGTATCCGCCTTTACTACATTATTTAAACTATCCAACACAGGTTTAACCGCATCTTGCGCCATCACCGATGAAGATAAAATAATCGCTAATGTGAATAATGAAATGTAACAGTTCTTCATGTCGTTTGTAATTTGAGCGCAAAAATACATTAAAATCTTTAAAAAAGGAAAGAAAAGGAAAGTTGTTTTTGCCACCCTTTCTTCCCTCTTAAAAAGAACGAATTGCATTTTTTAATAAATTTGTTTCAACGATTACTCATTACTTGCCCATTTTTTTGTAATTTTGCAGTTTTTAATGCGTTAGACTCATAAGAATTACATCATAGTAAACAAATAATTAAAACAGTTATAGCTGTGGGAGAAACAAAGTATATTTTCGTCACCGGTGGTGTAGCTTCCTCGTTAGGAAAAGGTATTATTTCATCATCCATCGGTAAATTGCTGCAAGCAAGAGGTTATAAAGTAACCATTCAGAAGTTTGACCCGTATATCAACATCGACCCGGGAACACTGAATCCTTATGAACACGGAGAATGCTACGTAACCGTAGACGGACATGAAGCCGACCTTGATTTGGGACACTACGAACGCTTCTTAGGTATCCAGACAACAAAAGCCAACAACATCACCACCGGACGTATTTATAAAAGCGTTATTGACAAAGAACGTCGCGGTGACTATCTGGGTAGAACGATTCAGGTAATTCCACATATCACCGATGAGATTAAGCGCAACGTGAAGTTGCTGGGCAATAAATATAAATTCGACTTTGTAATCACCGAAATAGGCGGAACCGTAGGCGATATCGAATCACTCCCTTACGTAGAAAGCATCCGTCAGTTGAAATGGGAGTTAGGAAAAGATGCATTGTGCGTACATCTTACTTATGTTCCTTATTTGGCTGCAGCCGGCGAGTTAAAGACAAAACCGACCCAACACTCCGTAAAAGAGTTGCAAAGCGCCGGTATCCAACCGGATATCCTTGTACTGCGCGCCGAACACGAACTGAGCGCCAGCCTTCGCAAGAAAGTAGCCCTATTCTGCAATGTAGACGAGAACGCCGTCGTACAGAGCATCGATGCTCCTACTATCTATGAAGTGCCTATACTGATGCAGGCACAAGGATTGGATGAAACGATTCTGAGAAAGATGGGGCTTCCCGTAGGCGAAACTCCGGGACTCGGCCCATGGCGCACATTCCTCGAACGCCGTCATAAAGCGGAAAACACAGAACCGGTACACATTGCCCTGGTAGGTAAATATGATTTGCAGGATGCCTACAAATCGATCCGCGAAGCTCTTTCACAGGCAGGAACTTACAACGACTGTAAAGTTCAGGTGGATTTTGTAAACAGTGAAACGCTGACAGAGGACAATGTAGCAGAAGCATTGAAAGGCATGGCAGGCGTGATGATAGGTCCCGGCTTCGGCCAACGCGGTATCGAAGGTAAATTCGTTGCTATCAAACATACCCGTACCCATAACATACCGACATTCGGTATCTGCTTAGGTATGCAATGTATCGCTATCGAGTTTGCCCGCAACGTATTAGGATATAAGGATGCCAATTCACGCGAAATGGACGAAAAAACACCGCACAACGTCATTGACATCATGGAGGAACAGAAAGCAATCACCAATATGGGTGGAACGATGCGTCTGGGCGCCTACGAATGTACGTTGGAAAAAGGCAGCAAGGCTTATGAAGCCTACAAGACCGAATATATCCAAGAACGCCACCGCCACCGCTATGAATTCAACAACGAATTTAAAGCCGAATACGAAGCCGCAGGTATGAAGTGTACGGGTATCAATCCGGAATCGGGTTTAGTGGAAATTGTGGAAATCCCCGCATTGAAATGGTTCGTAGGAACTCAGTTCCATCCGGAATATAGCAGTACGGTATTGAATCCGCATCCGCTATTCGTATCATTCATCAAGGCAGCAATCAGCAAATAATAATTAAATAATCAAGAATTAAAAATGGATAAAAACACCATAACAGGTCTCGTTTTAATAGCTATCTTATTAGTAGGTTTCAGCTTTCTGAGCCGTCCGAGCGAGGAACAGATCGCTGCACAAAAGAAATACTACGACTCCATTGCAGTGGTGCAGAAACAGGAGGAAGCCCTCAAAGCCAAAGCGGCAGCAGCGTTGGCCAATGAGAAAGGAGAAGCCACCGGTACGGTAGATTCGACTTCGCTTTTCTTCAATGCCATGCAAGGCAAAGAATCTTTCACCACTATTCAGAATAACTTAGTGGAAATCACTTTCGACAATAAAGGAGGACGTGTTTATTCCGCGATGCTAAAAGACTATAACGGACAGGATGGTAAACCGGTTGTGCTGTTCAATGGCAGTGATGCCGAAATGAACTTCAACTTCTATAATAAAAAAGAGACCATCCAGACAAAGGATTATTATTTTGAGGTTGTCAACAAAACCGACAGCAGCCTGACCATGCGTCTGACTGCCGACAGCGACAGCTATATCGACTTTACCTATACGCTGAAGCCGGACAGTTATCTGTTGAGATTCACCATTCAGGCAACAGGTATGGCAGGAAAACTCGCTTCAACGGATTATGTAGATATCTCTTGGTCGCAACGTGCACGTCAACTTGAAAAAGGGTTCACTTATGAAAACCGTCTGGCCGAGTTGATGTACAAAATAGCCAATGACGATACAGACAATCTTTCGGCTGCCAAAGACGATGAAAAGCAGATTGAAGGACGTGTAGACTGGATTGCCTTCAAGAATCAGTTCTTCTCTTCCGTATTCATCGCCAATCAGGACTTTGATAAGGTAAACGTCAAGTCGAGAATGGAGAAACAGGGAAGCGGCTATATCAAAGATTATTCCGCAGAAATGAATACTTTCTTCGATCCGACCGGAAAACAAGCTACCGACATGTATTTCTATTTCGGTCCGAACCATTACAAAACGCTAAAAGCACTTGATAAAGGACGCGATGATAAATGGGAACTCGACAATCTGGTTTATTTAGGATGGCCGTTGATTCGCTGGATCAACAAATTTATCACCATCAACGTGTTCGACTGGCTTTCCGGTTGGGGACTGAGCATGGGTATCGTTCTGCTGATTCTGACCATCATAGTGAAAATCGCCGTATATCCGGCCACTTGGAAGACTTACATGTCATCGGCCAAAATGCGCGTACTGAAACCGAAAATAGATGAAATAAACAAGAAATATCCGAAACAGGAAGATGCGATGAAAAAACAACAGGAAGTAATGAGCCTGTATAGCCAGTATGGAGTAAGCCCGATGGGAGGTTGTTTGCCAATGCTGTTACAGTTCCCTATCCTCATGGCATTGTTTATGTTTGTGCCGAGCGCTATCGAGCTTCGCCAGCAAAGCTTCCTTTGGGCGGACGACTTGTCTACTTACGATGCATTCATTACATTCCCGTTCCATATCCCATTCTTAGGCAATCACCTCAGTTTGTTCTGTCTGTTGATGACAGTGACCAACATCCTGAACACTAAGTTCACCATGCAACAGCAGGATACCGGTGCACAGCCCCAGATGGCAGCAATGAAATGGATGATGTATCTGATGCCCGTAATGTTCCTTTTCGTCTTGAATGACTATCCTTCGGGATTGAATTATTACTACTTTATTTCAACGCTGATCAGCGTGGGTACGATGATCGTACTTCGCAAAACAACCGACGAAGACAAGTTGCTTGCCATTCTCGAAGCGAAGAAAAAAGACCCGAAACAAATGAAAAAAACCGGCTTTGCCGCCCGTCTTGAAGCTATGCAAAAGCAGCAGGAAGAGATGGCAAAAGCAAAACAGCAGCAGAATAAGCGATAAAAGCTATTCCATTATAATGCAAAAGCCGGGTAAACTTAAGAAAGAGTTAGTCCGGCTTTTGTGATTTTTATACAGGCATGCATGTCAAGTCAGACAACGACAAAACAGTAAAGAATAGAATGAAAACTAAATATACTTATAAGGAAATATGGATTATCTCCTATCCAATTTTGATCAGTCTCGTCATGGAGCAGATGATCGGAATGACAGACACAGCCTTTCTGGGGCGTGTAGGAGAAATAGAACTGGGTGCATCAGCCATTGCAGGTATCTATTACATGGTCATCTTTATGATGGCATTCGGTTTCAGCATCGGGGCACAGATCATGATGGCACGGCGCAACGGAGAACGGCAATACAATGAAATAGGCCCTATCTTCTATCAGGGGATTTATTTCTTATTGGTGCTGGCGGTAATCGTATTTGCCATGTCGCTGCATTTCTCACCACATCTATTGAAGAATATCATCTCTTCACCCAACATTTATGAAGCAGCCCTCAGCTACATCAATTGGCGCATCTTCGGTTTCTTCTTCTCATTTATCATGGTGATGTTCCGGGCATTCTTCGTGGGCACCACTCAAACCAAAACGCTGACATTGAATTCCATTGTCATGGTACTGTCGAATGTGGTATTCAACTACATCCTGATTTTCGGAAAATTCGGCTTCCCCAAACTGGGAATTGCCGGAGCAGCCATCGGTTCGTCATTGGCAGAATTGGTCTCTGTACTATTCTTCATCATCTATACCTGGAGGCGGATTGACTGCCGGAAGTATGCGCTCAACAAGCTACCCGCCTTCCAACCGGAAATATTAAAACGCATATTGGGGGTCTCTCTCTGGACAATGATACAGAACCTCCTATCCATGTCTACCTGGCTTACATTCTTCCTGTTCGTGGAACATCTGGGAGAACGTGCATTGGCTGTTACGAATATCATCCGCAATGTTTCCGGCATACCGTTCATGATGACTATGGCATTTGCTGCCACCTGCGGTTCACTGGTGAGTAACCTGATCGGAGCCGGAGAGACGCAATGCGTACAAGGAACGATCCGCCAGCATATACGGATAGCCTATGCTTTCGTTATCCCGCTACTGATATTTTTTGCCCTGTTTCCCAACCTGATATTAAGTATCTACACGGATATCCCCTCACTGCGGGAAGCTTCTGTCCCATCGTTGTGGGTACTGTGTACGGGTTATCTTATCATGGTCCCGGCCAATGTATACTTCCAGTCCGTATCGGGTACGGGTAATACACGTACAGCACTGATCATGGAGATGTCCGTGCTGGTGGTTTATGTTGCCTACATCACCTATCTGATTCTGTATTTGAGAGTGGACGTAGCCCTCTGCTGGACTTCGGAACACGTGTATGCGATCCTTACACTGATACTCTGCCGATGGTATATCCAAAAAGGAAATTGGCAACAGAAAAAGATATAACCAGTAGATGAGCAAAAGAATTTAAGGTTTAATTAATTGCAACAAAATAGAATGAAAATCAAAATATCGCATAGAATATAAATGTATAAATATATCACATATATACTTTTTCCATACCTATTAAATTATGCTATTATAAAGAAAACAAGATTCAGTATAAAATTCTAATATTCAATAAGATAAATAAATATTAGGGTTCACAAAGGTTCAACGTTCCTTTTAGACCCTATTTGGCTGAAAAAGATCAGAATCATTTACTATAATGTATATAAAAAATCAAAAATACAAAAAAATACAAAAAGCACATGATTGTTAAAAACTTTCCATAAACAAACAATAGTAATAAAGATATTTATTCGCTAAATTCGCTCAAAAAGCAGAAACACAGAATATACATATATATTTGAACAACAAACTTTTAAGACAAAATAAGTTCCACAGAAGGGGCCATAGATGAACGATGAACCTTGTGAACCCTAAGTCTCAAAACTGCGTCTGAAAAACGTAACACAAATACACCATTTTCATCTTTAGAAATCAAGTTCATACAAATCAATCAAAAAACAGAACATATCTCTCACGATACCTGTAATGTTCCGCATCTACCAACTTATTCAGGGCTTAGACGAAATAGATGTAAACCGGTTCAGTTATAAGTTTTCCACTGTTTTCCTTCGTGACAACTATTTCAGGAACAATACAGATAAGCCAACAACTTTTTCAGGAAAGAATAACAGAATCTGACAACTCAATTAGCAACTAACCGTTGAAAGTAACAACCGGTTTTTAGTATAAATCAGTATAAGTCAAAAAGACGTAGCAGACTTTAGAAAAAGACGTAGCAAGTTTAGAAAAAAGACATAACGTGTTTCTCTCAAAGGACATATATCTTTTTAGAAAAGACGTAGCATCTTTTAGCCCTTGCCATAAGAACTTAAACTATTTCACATCACCCTACAGAGAAATAAAATTTAATCGTTATCTTCGCACAACTAAAATTAACAAGAAAAAATATGAGACAAGCCAAACTGTTAGTTATGTCAACAACAATGATGTTAGCAGCCTGCGGCGGCACCAAAGACGCAGGACAGAGCGCAGAAGCACTCATCTGTAAATCGGATATTAAAATCGAAGGGATGCGCATGACGCCCGAAGCATTATGGGCAATGGGGCGTATCGGCGAGCTATCCGTATCACCCGATAACAAACAGATAGTGTACAGCGTAGCTTATTACAGCGTATCCCAGAACAAAAGTAACCGAGAACTCTTCGTGATGAATGCGGATGGAAGTGACACCAAGCAGATCACCCATACTCCCTATCAAGAGAATGCTGCTGTCTGGATCAAAAACGGAACTAAAATAGCTTTCTTAAGCAACGACAACGGAAGCAGCCAGATTTATGAAATGAATCCGGACGGTAGCGGACGCAGACAACTCACCAACTACGACGGAGATATCGAGGGATTCTCCATCTCACCGGACGGAAAGAAGATCCTTTTCATTTCGCAAGTAAAAACAGTGAAAAGCACAGCCGACAAATATCCCGATCTACCCAAGGCAACAGGCATCATCGTCACCGATCTGATGTACAAACATTGGGACGAATGGGTAACCACCGCCCCGCATCCGTTTGTGGCCGATTTCGATGGCAATGCAATCTCGAATATTGTCGACATACTGGATGGTGAACCCTACGAAAGCCCGATGAAACCTTGGGGTGGCATCGAACAACTGGCTTGGAACACTACTTCGGATAAAGTGGCATATACTTGCCGCAAGAAAACCGGACTGGCATACGCCATCTCTACCAATTCCGATATCTATGTTTATGATTTGAACACCAAGCAAACCGTAAACATAACCGAAGAAAATAAAGGATACGACACCAACCCGCAATACTCACCGGATGGTAAATACATCGCTTGGCAAAGTATGGAACGCGACGGATACGAAGCCGACCAGAACCGGCTCATGGTAATGAATCTCGAAACGGGCGAAAAAAGATTTGCCAGCAAAGGATTCGAATCGAATGTGGATGCTTTTATCTGGAGTGCCGATGCGAAAACGATCTATTTCACAGGTGTATGGCACGGAGAGGTACAAATATATGCCCTCAACCTTACCGACAATTCTGTCAGAGCCATTACCGAAGGCATGTACGACTATGGTGTTCCTGCCCTTTTCGGAGACAAGCTGATCGCCAAACGCCATTCTATCAGTATGGGTGATGAAATTTATGCCATCAGTCTGGATGGAAAGACTACTCAGCTGACACAGGAGAACAAGCAGATATACGACCAACTCGAAATGGGAAAAGTGGAAGGGCGCTGGATGAAAACCACCGACGGCAAACAGATGCTGACTTGGGTAATTTATCCTCCCAAATTCGACCCGAACAAGAAATATCCCACGCTACTTTTCTGCGAAGGTGGCCCACAAAGCCCCGTCAGCCAATTCTGGAGTTACCGCTGGAACTTCCAAATCATGGCTGCCAACGATTATATCATTGTAGCCCCGAACCGTCGCGGCCTTCCGGGATTCGGTAACGAATGGAACGAAGCCATCAGTGGCGACTATGGCGGCCAGTGCATGAAAGACTACTTCACTGCAATCGATGAAATGGCTAAAGAGCCTTTCGTGGATAAGGAACGTCTGGGCTGCGTAGGTGCCAGCTTCGGAGGATTCTCCGTCTACTGGCTTGCGGGACATCACGACAAACGCTTCAAAGCATTCATTGCTCACGACGGTATCTTCAACATGGAAATGCAATACCTCGAAACAGAAGAGAAATGGTTTGCCAATTGGGACATGGGCGGCGCTTATTGGGAAAAGCAGAACGCAACAGCGCAACGCACCTTCGCCAACTCTCCACATCTGTTCGTAGACAAATGGGACACTCCCATTCTGTGTATCCATGGAGAGAAAGACTATCGCATCCTTGCCAATCAGGCAATGGCTGCTTTCGATGCTGCGGTAATGCGCGGAGTTCCTGCGGAACTGTTAATCTATCCGGACGAAAACCATTGGGTACTGAAACCGCAGAATGGTATTCTGTGGCAACGTACCTTCTTCGAATGGTTGGATAAATGGCTGAAATAAACCGGTAAGCCGATTGAAAATGAAAAAGCTCCTTTGGATCGCCAAAGGAGCTTTTTGCTATATATTTGTACATTTTTCTTAAATTCATACAGAATCTTTTATTTCTTAGCAAATAAATATTATCGCGTCAATATTTTCCATTAGAAAATTGTTTTATTAGAAAAAAGTTAATATAATCAAACAATGAGACACCTCTGTAGAGAGGGAGCTTCAAAAATATGGAGTAATTATGATGACAAAAACACACGGCTTTACCCAATAAAAAATTCGCCCAGAAAATTCAAAAAAAAGGAGTGAAATTCTTCGATGTACGTACTTTTGCCGAATATGCAGAAAAAAAATTCAAGTCTACGTATTGGACAATGGACTACAGAAATGGAAAGGAAAAACAGAAAAATAAAATAGGTTTTAGGTGATTGAGGTTTTTCTTTCTTCTGAGTTGATGGGGCTGATCGAGTCGTCAGCCTCATCTATTTGCACAATCGTATAGACACTGTCTTAAGATATGCAATCATTATCAACGAATCAACAAATCCATATGGCAGCAAATCAGCGCATCCACACATTTTCTATTTCAACTACATACATTTTATGAAATCCACCGTGCGAACCTCCATACCATTTCTCAATCAAATTCTTATCTAAAAAGTTTTCAGGACCAATCTCCCCGGCATAAAGCTTCCTGCACTCCAAACTCAAACGGGCTTGTTCAAAAAGTACATTCCCTTGTGCTGTAAACAACGGTTTCAATCCGGTTTCCTTCACTTTATCCACCTCCCTGCCGGACTTGGAACCACAAACAGCATGAATCTTCTTATTCTCTTCTCCCAAAAAAGAAAGCGTAAGGAAATCGCCCTTTTCAATAAATTCATAAGTATACCGTTCGGGACGAACAAAAACAAAAGCCACAGGCTTATTCCAAAGCCAGCCGATACCACCCCAACTGGCAGTCATTGTATTGAATGCTTCCTTGTTTCCGGCCGTAACTAACATCCATTCTTTTCCTATTGCTTCAAAAAAATTCTCTGAGAGTTCTTTAACTTCTACTTTTTTCATGATCATCTCTTTCTATGTTTATACACTATCTTCTTTGGTACACCATTTTTTCTGATACACATCTTTATCACTATACAAAGAAAAATACATCCTTCGCATACACAACGGTAACAAACTGAACTTCCTACTTTTGCTTTTTCAGTTTCACGATATCTCCCAGCGTAGGAATAGCTACTTTAATATTCCTTTTCCTTGCCTCAGCAGCAAAAACTTGAGGAGGATCGTGGAGCGGTTCATCCGATAGATCAAATGTACCATAATGCATCGGAATAGTCAACCCGGCATGCATCTCCTGCGAAGCCGTCAACGCTTCATGAGGAGAAATATGATTGGGACGCATGAACCACCGGGGCTTATAGGCACCGATACCTACCAACGCATAATCAGGAGAACTGAACAATTCGGGTATCTCCGCAAAATGATTGGAATAGCCCGTATCACCACTATAATAAATAGAAATACCATCACCTTGAAGCATAAACGCCCCCCACAAGCGTTGTCCCCCATCGCGCACCGAACGTTTACTCCAATGCTGTGCAGGTAGGAAGGTTATTTTCAAGTGCCCGTCTTCTACCTGCTGATACCATCCGGCTTCCAGCATCTCTATCTCCGGAAACCAACTCTTTACCAATTCACCGGTACCTAAGCCACAGAACAACTTCATGTGCGGATTGTTCTCCAACAACCGCCCGACACTCTGTTTATCCAAATGATCGAAGTGATCGTGACTAATCAGCAAATAATCGATTCCCGTAAAAATATTTGGATTGGCAGGAAACTGACTTCTCCGACGCACAAATGGAATATTGCCAAATACCGGATCGAACATAATCCTTTTACCCGACAACTGCATAAAAAATGAATTATGTCCCAACCATATCAATGAATTGCCGTTCACCGCATCCAACGAACGAAGATAATTGACCTTCGGTTCCCACTTTACAGTACGTTTTTCTTTTCGTTGCGGATTAGGAGACAAACGCCACTTCAACACACTACCCATTCCAGGCCGGAAACGATGCTGACGGTTGAAAAATCGTCCTTTTACCATTGGATTTCCCCTCCAATAGGGGTTTATAGTCGCCAAGCGCTCATTTCGCCTGAAACATATATGTTCACCCATCTTTCTAAACCAAATAATATATTACAAACATAAATAAAAATATCGATTTATGCAGAAGGGAAGTGATAAAAGTAGTTAAGTAGTAAGTAGCCAAGTAGTTAAGTAGTAAGTAGTTAAGTAGCAAGTAGTTAAGTAGCAAGTAGTTAAGTAG
>NZ_KB905467.1:179603-930108 GCF_000381365.1 Bacteroides salyersiae WAL 10018 = DSM 18765 = JCM 12988 | reverse complement strand
AAGTAGTTAAGTAGTAAGTAGTTAAGTAGTAAGTAGCCAAGTAGTAAAGTAGTTAAGTAGTAAGTAGTAAAGCGGTAAGTAGTAAATAATTAAATTAGGCAAACAAAAAAACTATAACTCAGATCTATTCTACTTAACTACTTGACTACTTACTACTTTACTACTTACCGCTTACTGCTTGGCTATTCTTATCACTTGATTATTAAAAAAGTCTATGGATTCCATAAAGGGGAAATTGCCAACCCAAAGCAGATAAATTAATAAGGAAAATAGCCAATCCGAGAATCCAAAGGATAAGCAATGACCATTTCAACCCGGTAGCCATTGGCGACCAATGAAATATCTGACGAAGAATAGTATAGACAATACATGCCAATGGGATACCGACCAGAACAATACCTGCCATACTTCCTGCCACTGTCATCAATGGAGAAATAGAAGCCAAAGGTGACCAATCCACCGAAGGAAGTATCTCATAGAGTATAGCTCCACCACCGATGGCTGCTGCAATAGCCGCTATAACCAATGCCACAAACACAATGGCAAGTAAAAATAATACAGGACTGAAAATAATAGCTAATACCACAAGACATGCTTTCAAGAAGAATCCCGCTACAGCAACAAACGCATCACCCAATTTCTGGAGAAAAGTACGCGGCTTTTCAGAATTCATATAGCTGTTTACTCCGTTAGCCATTTTCTCAAAACCATCAGTCACCGTTTTACCTATATTTTCAACCGTCACCGCCTCTCCACGCATACTGAGTTTCTCTGCTGCTGTACGGGCTTCCGGGATAACCAGCCAGCAAATGATATACACGGGGATCAAAGTGCCATATCCACAAATAAGGATTACCAATGCGAGAAGACGCAACAGCGTGGGATCCCACCCTAAATATGCCGCCAAACCACCCATGACTCCTCCCAATATCTTATCATCCGAATTGCGATATAAACGGCGACGGGACGTATAAGTAGCAGAGGCGGCAGAAGTACCGGACGAAGTCCTCTTTTCCTCTTCATCTGTAGTCCCAAAATCCTCCGGTTTTCCGACACGAGCAATCACCTCCTCTACGTCAGCAAGCGTAATCACTTGCGAACCGGCATTCAGCTTTTCCAAAAACAATTCCGAAATACGAGCTTCAATATCATCTACGATCTCTTCTGCCCCTTCCTGTTTACGGAAATGCAGCTTAAGATTGCACAAATAATTGTCCAACAGGCGGTAAGCATCTTCATCTATATGAAAAACAGTTCCACCTAAATTTACAGTCAATGTTTTTTTCATTATTATATCTTCCTTTAATCTGTTATCTATTTGCTATATGACTCACGGTTTCATTCAATTCTTTCCAGGAATTTTCCAGTTCTCCCAGAAAAATCTCCCCTTTCTCTGTCAGCTTGTAATATTTACGCGGGGGGCCTTGAGTAGATTCTATCCATTCATAACTTAACAGTTCATCATTCTTCAACCGGGTAAGCAATGGATACAGCGTACCTTCCACCACAATTAACCGGGCCTCTTTCAGCTTCTGGATAATGTCCGAAGCGTAAGCCGGCTCTTTATGCAATAATAGCATAATGCAGTACTCCAACATCCCTTTCCGCATCTGCGACTTTACATTATCTACATTCATAAATCACTTTTTTTAATTTGATGAAACAAATATATGTATCATATAAGTACTATGCAATACAAAGTACTATAATTTAACAATAATTAATCTATCATTATTCAGTCACATTATTATATGGTTATATGATAGATCCATATTGATCATATCATATAACGCATCTTACCGAATAAGATATGTACCCTACTGAAAATACGATTTTAACTCACATTAAAATACCACTCATTCAATTATACCGATTATTACCTTATATTTGTACCATTCAAAACCAAAATACGATACACTTATGTTTACTGTCCGAAAAGCGACAACAAAAGATTGCGGATTGATTCACAATATGGCTTCCATCGTCTTTCCCGCTACTTATAAAGAAATAATCTCAACCGAACAGTTAGATTTTATGATGGACTGGATGTACTCTCACGAAAATATTCGCAAGCAAATGGAAGAAGAAGGCCATGTTTATTTCATAGCCTACAAAGGAGACGAACCTTGCGGATATGTATCGGTACAGCCTCAGGAAGATGCTATATTTCATTTACAAAAGATTTATGTGCTCCCGGTTTTCCAAGGACAACACTTGGGTAGTTTCCTATTTCGGCAGGCTATCAAGTATATAAAGGAAATACACCCTGCCCCCTGTCTGATGGAACTGAATGTAAACCGGAATAATAAAGCCCTGCACTTTTATGAAAAAATGGGAATGAGAAAATTACGCGAAGGAGATTTTCCGATAGGAAACGGATATTATATGAATGATTATATCATGGGGTTGAACATTTAGTAATGACAGATGGAAGCAAATGCCATTCTTGCCTTTTATCAAGCTGTATACGGTGCTTCAGAAGTTTACCGCAAGAAGAACAACGATAATACCTTATATCGGCTATTCCTTTCTCAAGCTCCGTACAATCGCTCTCATACAATAACGGATCGGACTCTGCATCGGAAAGCGATTTAAGGGATATCTCCCCGCATTTAGGGCAGGTACATCCTAAACGGACGTTATATTTATGCTGCCATCCCCAATACCAAATAAATATGATCAGCAAGGCGGGCCATACAGGAATGAACCATATCATATAAAGCAAAACATGCATTCCCCATGCTTTGTATAAAGCTAAAATATCAAGAGCATCCAAGGCCGTATCCTTCTTCGGACAAAAATGAAAAGCGACAGACTTCCATAACAACCAATTTACCAACACAAGTAATATCCCCAAAATAATGCTGACAAATATAACTCCGATACCATTGGCTCTAAAAAGATATCGCACCATTACATAAAAAACACCATAACCCATCCCGAACAGGACGATTAACCAACTAAAAGGATGCTTATGCCATTCCTTTAAACATGTTTTAACATTGGTCTCTCTCTCCATTATCTTTATTGTACTTTCACATGATGGTTTTAGAGCCCCAGAAAGGCGTTCCAAATATCCATTTTCTTATATGATATAATAAAACATAAAACACGTACAAATATAGAAACAAAGATTTATCTTTATAATAATATTTTAGTTTTTAAACAGAAAAAATAAATAATGCACCAATGTATCAATGTGCCAATTAAAGAATGAACAATGAACAATGGAACAATTAAAGAATAAGGCCATGGGCTAATTACTACTCAAGACCACGACGCAACCAATTGGCACATTAGCATATTGACACATTGGCACATTACAAAAAGGGTGCACCGGAAAATTACCGATACACCCTTTCATCATATTCAAAAAAAACAAATTAAAAAAAGATTCTTTTATTTAGCCACTCTTTCCAGCCATTTCAACATAAAAAGCATAGTAATCATCGAGATACTACATGCAACAACGAACACGGTCCATGTCATCCAGATAGGAATTGTCTCATATAATACCGCACCAATGAAAAGCAACTGATTACCGATGGCGGTAGCACCCAACCAACCACCTTGCATGATTCCTTGATACTTAGGAGGAGCCACTTTAGATACGAACGAAATACCCAATGGAGAAATATACAATTCGGCAACCGTAAGGATAAGGTAAGTCACCATCAGCAACAATGGAGTTACTTTTACCGGAGACGTTCCTACTTCAAGAATTTCTTTGTGCAAAGGTAAGTTGGAAACGAAAGAACCGACAGCCATCACAACAAATGCCGAAGCAGCAATTCCCATACCGATAGCAATCTTCTTGGGAGTAGACGGTTCACATCCACGGGCACGCTGACGGGCAAATATCGCCATAACTACCGGAGTAAGGAATACCACAAAGAAAGGATTCAGCGATTGGAACAACTCTGCGGAAATAGGCATACCGAAAAGATTCAGATCAGTGTATTCTTTTGCAAAGAATGTCAATGTCAAACCATTCTGATGGAATGAGAACCAGAAGAAAATAACAACACCAAATACAGCAAACAGAGCATAAATGCGTTGCTTCACTTCTTGGGCGCTCATCTCCGTAACGGCTGCAGAAGTTCCGGTAGTTTTATTGGCTTCCACTTTCTTGCTGGGATCAGGAAAGTTCTTCTTATTCAATACATAAATGAGAAGCGAAACTGCCATAGCCACGATAGCAACACCAAAAGCATAATGGAATCCGGTAGTAAATACGTTCAAATAATCGGCTGCAAAAGCGGTCAGATCGGTAACAGGCACTGACGATGATTCCGAAGCAAGCCTCGTATAAGTTTCTATGGCTTCGGGAGTAAGTGTCTGCGCCAACTGTCCGTGACACAGCGCAGGAAGATCGGCATTATAGGCAAAACCGAAAGTAGACAACCACCAGTTACGTACACCGATAGCAGCCATCGGAGCAAAAATAGCACCGATATTAATAAACATATAGAAAAGGGAGAAACCGGAGTCACGCATAGCAGAATATTGCGGATTATCGTACATCTGCCCGACCAACGCCTGAAGATTTCCTTTAAAAAGCCCGTTACCAAAAGCAATAACAAATAACCCGATACAAGTGATAGCCAAAAATAAAGTCTGATTGTCTACCGGAGTTTTAGAAGGAATGGCAAGCATCAGATAGCCTAATGCCATCAAAACAATACCTACCATAATCGTACCTTTATAATTTCGCGTTTTATCAGCAATAATGCCGCCTACAAGGGCAAGAATGTAAATAGAAAAATAAAATGTAGAATAGATAAATCCGGCACTTTTTCCATCCAGTCCAAATTTTGCTTGTAAGAAAAGAACGAGGATTGCCATCATAGTATAAAAGCCAAAGCGTTCGCCAAGATTGGCTAAGGCGGCTGCTATCAGCCCTTTAGGGTGTTTACTAAACATAAGATATAAATATTTAATTAATAATGGTTTACTTTTTTTTTGGTATAGTTTCTGCAAATATATACTTTTTTTTGAATTATTCAACAAACAAGATGCAAACTTCAGCATGTATTTCTTTTATTAAATCGTTCGGATCAACCTTTATCTGTAACCCACGCTGGCCGGCACTTACATAAATATATGGAAATTCAAGACAGGTCTCATGAATATAAGTAGGAAAATGCTTTTTCATCCCTACAGGCGAACAAGCTCCCCGAACATACCCGGTGGTAGGAAGAAGCTCTTTCATCGGTATCATATCACAACTTTTATTGCCGGATACTTTAGCAGCAAGTTTCAGATTCACCTCTTTATCTCCGGGAATGACACAGACAAAATGCCCGGTTTTATCACCCTGCAAAACAAGCGTTTTAAACACCTGACTTATATTCTCACCAAGATTAGCCGCTACATGAACTGCACTCAAATCATTCTCGTCCACTTCATAAGGAATCAACTCATAAGAGATTTTTGACTTATCCAAAAGACGGGCGGCATTTGTTTTATTTATTTTCATAACTATCGAGTCTAATTAAGAGCTCGTTTAAATTCTCCTCAAAACAATGCTGAGTAAAATTCAAATAAGACTGAATATCTGTTTTAAAGGAACAAAATTAAGAAAAAATAATCCCCCGGCAAAAACAAAATAACGTTTTTGTCGGGGGAATCATACTTAGAGCCTGTTTAAACTTTCCTCTTAAAAATATTTACCAGTTTATTTCTTTACAAATTTAAACGTTTTCACATGACCGGATTTCACTATTTGCAAAATATAAACACCGCTTCCGAAAGATTCTACAGAAAGCTCGCCATCTCCATTCATCCTTTTTTCCAACATTTTATTTCCATTTACACTATAAATGGAAACCGAATATGGCTCTCCGTTTTCCGAAAGTAACAGTAACTTGTTACCCTGCTGTATCATCGACAGTTTTCCCTCCGTCCGGTCATTTATACTGGTTGCTGAAGAATTGATAAAGAACGTAATATCGAGCGTTTCGTCCGCTTTTATCTCTATTGTACCGGCCTGCACTTGAGCCCCGCCAATAGAAATTGTATAATTATTCTTACCACAAGGAATGCTCGTAAACAAAGCGTAATTCTTATGTACATAATCCGGTGTCTTTCCTGCGATGACCACATCTGTATTTTCTACCGGTTCGAACTTCTCGTTTCTTACCTCTGTGAAAACAAGAGAAGTATTAGCATGTTCAAAACGCACATCTATGATCTGGTCTTTACCGGATACGGTGAAAGATACCCATTTTTGGAAAACTTCTGTCTCATCTTCATCCCAAACCAGCGCTTTATAATTCCCATTTTCAAATAAATACTCTCTCCCTTCTCCCGACATAAAAGGCTCGCCATCTTTGAAGAGTTCCACGATCGGATATTCCACTTCAACACCATCAGGAGTCGATACGTTAAAACTCACACAATGATAATCTTTCAAATCCACATTCAACACACGATTGGCAGCATCCACTTTACAATTCCCTTCTTTCATAAAGCCATAACCATTATATGCATCATGTTCAACTGTATAAGAATATTCACCGGCAGGTATTTGCAAACTGTATGAACTACCGGATATACTCCCCTTGTATCCCTTAGGAATAAAATAGGCATACCAAGAATTAAGTTCGTCAGTATCAACGGGCGAATTGATAAAATTCAATTCCACATCGAGCAGATTCAAAGCTTGTGTATTATAAATGAAACGCTGTTCCGATTGGTTCAGTTGGATTTTCATACCCGTTTGAGGAGTATCATGCCCATTGATTTCGTATTCTCCGGCAAGAAGATAAACGATAGCTGTTCTGTCCGCTTGCCCCGGTGTCTCCCCTCCTTCCGGACCAGCATAATCAGGAAACGAAATATTCCATATCGGCTCATATTCTTCTTTTGCAGGATCATACACATTGATAAATCTGACATCCTGGCTACACTCTATAATTGCTTTTTTATAACCACTGAAATCAAATGTCTTTTCTATATCCGAATTACCGACTTGAATCAAACCATATTGTGCAGAAGTAGCATTAAAATTAACCTCGTACATATAAAGCCCTTCCGGCATATAATAAGAATCACCGGAAATGGAAGAAGAATAATCCTCACCTTGAGTATAAAGATAAAAATGACTCACATGAATATCCATATTCTCACCATTCTTCACTTTGAAAGATAAATGTTTGTATCCTTCAAAAGAAAGACTTACCGTTTCAGTAGCACTGTTCACCACAAGTTCTTTGTTCAAGCTCCAATATCCGGTAGCCGACAGACAAACTTCATAATTACCATCAGTTAGAAACATAGTCGCTTCCCCTTCTTCATTCGTCTGTACAGAGAAAGAACTTCTGTCTTCCTCTACCATTACATTGGCATACGCCATTGCGTCTCCTTTATGATCCGTAACCTTAAAGTTCACTTTTCTATAATCATCGAGCGTGAATGTCACATTACGATCGGCTCCTGCCATTGTTATGCTTTTTTTCAAAGGAGAGTAGCCCGAAGCGGAAATTGAAAAATCATAGGTACCATTAGGCATATAGAATCGCAATTGTCCCTCTTGATCAAGCTGGTAACTGTTTCCGTAAGGATATTCCTGCAAAGAAGCATTCGAAAACGGATTACCATAATAATCTTTCACGGTAACATTACACTGATGGTATACATTCCGTAGATCCAATTTCATGGTTTCCCCTACTGTCACACGCTGTACAAACGAATAAGGCAAAATATAGGCATATTGCTGCCAGTAAGAGTAATACACATTAATGAGAAAATCCGCCGATTCCTCCAAATCATGAATCTCATATTTTCCGGTTTCAGAATTGTATGCAGCGTAAAACTCCCGCCCAACTTCCGTATCCGAAGAAGTCGGGACACGAAGCATTAAATGCAATTCATAAGGTTCGGACATGAAATCGGGGCGCTGGACCTCAAAGGATGTGACCGGCTGTGCAGATACATTACCGCACAATAGCAAACACAGAATAAAGCAGGCGCTTAGCCAGAACGTTGAGTAATTGTGTTTCATAAATCATGTAATTTTAGTGTATAATACAGAATATAATATTTAGCGTTTCTTCAGAGAAATAATGCCTTTGGAAATGGCTTTCATCACCAGATCCACTGCATTACGAGCATTCAATTTCAGCATCAGCCGCTTGCGGTGAGATTCAATCGTGTTATCCGACAGATGTAACAATTCAGCTATCTCATTAGTATTCAACCCATCGGCAATAGCCTGCAATACATCCATCTCCCGAGTAGTGAGCACATCATTCGGAAATATTCCGGTATTCGTATTTTTAAGTTTACGGCATAAAGACTCAAAGTGATCACAAAAATATTGTTTACCGGATAATACAGTAAGGATCGCCTGTTTTACTTCCTGTATATTGGAAGATTTAAGGATAACGGAAGATACTTTCATCTGAAGCAGGCGGCTGATGTTCCACATTTCATCATGCATGGTATTGATTATAATGCGGGCTTCCGGATGCTTTTCACGGATGCGGTCGATCAACTCGAATCCGGACGCATCCGGAAGTTCGACATCTAAGATATAAAGATCAAAAGGCTGGCTGGAAATACACCGACAAGCTTCTTCTGCAGAAGAAGCTGTACAAAGTTGATTTATTTCCGGTATCTGATCGACAATGTATTTAATGCCTTGAAGAATTAAATCATGATCATCGACCAATAATATGCTTTTCTTGGTTTCACTCATTTACTGTCCTTCGTTATTCATCTGCAAAGTAATGAATATTAGTAAAAACACACTTCACGGAAAACCGTGAAAAATCAGCGAAAGAATGAATAATATGCCAATGTACCAATTGGCTGCACTATGACATTGAAAAGCGATTGATGCATTCTTTCTTGTATCCTTTCATTAAGTACCAATGTTTTAATTTTGCTCTTAAAAATATCGATCAGTTTATTTTAAGCAAAATTTAAACAAGCTCTAAATCCCCGTTTCTACAATAAAAGAAGTTCCCTTAGCATCTGAAGTCAACGAATAAACACCATCAATGCATTTTACACGATCTTCCACCGTTCGCAATCCGATACCGTTACCACTGGCAAGTGAAACCGATGCCCCCTTACCATTATCAGAAACTGTCAATACAATCTTCCTCTCCTCTGCGATCATCGATAAGATTATTTCAATTTCAGTAGCTTTGCTGTGAGACAAAGAATTGCCTAACACTTCCTGCACGATACGATAAAGTTCATATGCTTTTTGACAGGAAACAAGTTCCCAATTTGCTTGCTCCGGCAAAGAAAAATAATGAAAGTGAATAAGCTGGTGTACATTGCCGAGCCGCTCGACATAATCCTCCAACATCACATTTAAATTGGCATATTGAAAAGCAGGAGGCATCAATTCGTGCGAAATGAAACGAACATCCGTACGAGTCTGCTCAATCATAGGAAAAAGCTTCTGCTGTACTTCTTTCCCTATGGCATCCGATGTCTGCATGTAATATTGTATGCCCAACAGGTCATTACATACTCCGTCATGAAGTTCTTTTGCAAGACGCTTCCGTTCGCTCTCCAATCCATCGATATACTGACGTGCCAGACGAAGATCAGTTTCTTTCTCCAAAGCCTTTTTCTTATACAGCAAAACGAGAAACGCTGCAATCAGGACCAATAAGAAAAGTACAAGATAAAAAATTCTTTTTACCATCAGAGCATGCTGCTCGGTTTGAATCTGCTTTAATTGCGCTATCTCAAGTTCTTTCTCTTTCGTCTGATATTTTACAGTCATGTCAGACAATTGCTTTTGTACCTCACCGGCGAACAGGGAATCTTTTGCCAGATAAGCCTTTTTCATATACACATATGCAGAAGTAAAATCCTTCAAGCCATAATAATTGCTTGCAAACCGGAAATAAAGCAGATCGAGCGGTGTATGCAGATTCTTTCCGCGCAGATTTTCGATCTTTTTCAGAGCTTCCAAACTCTCACGATATTGCCCGTATCTGTTAAACAGTTCTCCTTTTACTTCATAAAAACCGAGTACTTCTATCGCATTGGGAGATAACTCAGGAAGTTCTTTCTCTGCTATATCCATGTAATATTTTACAGAATCGGCCTGCCCCAAACAATCAAAGACAGACAGCAAAGGAGTAATACACTTCACTACAAGTTGTGATGACTGCATCTTTTTCGACTCCGCCACCCCGTTTCTCAATATCTGCGAAGCTTTTTCCCACTCCTTATTCTTTATCAGCAAAGAACCATAAACAGAGTAGCTATACACCGTCTGAACAGGATCATTTCCTTTCAGAGAAAATCCTACTGCCTTTTCTGCATAAGGAATCGCCTCCGACAAACGGGAAGTAGCACTATACAACACCGCAATATTAGTGTATAAATTGGCAATAGTTGCAAAGTCATTCTGATGTTCCGCAAACTCCAGCGCTCTATTATAATAATAAAGAGCAGAATCCGGCATTTCCTTTCTACGATAAATCACTCCGAGTGACGAAGATACTAAAGTGGAAATCTCATCATGCCCTAATCTCACGGCCTCTTGCAAAGCAAAAAGATAAGAAGAAAGTGCCTTATCTATATCCCCTATAGAGTAATAATAGGTAGCCATATTACTCAACAATCCGGAATAACAGAAATCGGTATGATTGCGAAGATGATCTATGCCTTTCTGAAAATAATAATAAGCCGAATCGGGCTGCTTATACATGTAATAATCCCCCAAATCCGAATAGGCTTCGGCCAAGGCATTCCCTGTTTTTCCCTCAGCCGTTTCCAAGTTCAAACGCAGACTGTCCAACAAGGCATCATCGTTGGCAGATACCGGAAAACAAACCAATAATAACGATAAAACAAATAAATAATTCTTCATCTTCAGGGTATGTGTTCTTTGGGAATCCGATCAAAGGGCCAGTTCCTCACGAAGAAACTTCGGAGTATATCCTTTCTTGCTCTTCGCAACTTCCTCCGGAGTACCGAAGCTCAATAACTCACCGCCGCCTTTACCCCCATCCGGTCCCATATCGATAATATAATCAGCCATTTTGATTACATCCAAATTATGTTCAATCACAATAACCGTATTTCCCTTGTCTACCAGTTTATTCAGCACATTCATCAGTACGCGGATATCTTCAAAATGCAACCCGGTAGTGGGTTCGTCGAGAATATAAAGGGTTTTGCCCGTATCGCGTTTCGAGAGCTCGGTAGCCAATTTCACACGCTGGCTTTCACCACCGGAAAGGGTTGTTGACGATTGTCCTAACTTTATATATCCCAGTCCGACATCCTGTATCACCTTGATTTTATTCAGAATCTGCGGCACGTTTTCAAAGAACTCCACAGCACGGTTGATCGTCATATCGAGCACATCAGCAATGGATTTTCCTTTAAAACGTACTTCTAAGGTTTCACGGTTATAACGCTTACCATGACATACTTCGCAAGGTACATACACATCCGGCAGAAAATTCATTTCAATCGTCTTATAGCCATTTCCGGAACATGCCTCACAACGCCCGCCGGATACATTAAAAGAGAAACGGCCGGGTTTATAACCGCGTATCTTCGCTTCAGGTAAGCCGACAAAAAGATTACGAATATCAGAAAAGACACCGGTATACGTTGCCGGATTGGAACGCGGGGTACGGCCCAATGGTGACTGGTCTACGTTCACCACTTTATCTATATTCTCCAACCCTTCGATAGAATCGTATTCCAACGGATCCTGCAAAGACCGATAGAACTTTTGTGAAAGAATCGGTTGCAAGGTCTCATTAATCAAAGTGGATTTACCACTGCCGGAGACACCGGTTACACAAATCAACTTACCCAATGGAAACTCCACATCGACATTTTTCAGATTGTTCCCTTTCGCCCCGCGAAGCCATAACGACTTACCGTTACCGGGACGGCGCTTGGCAGGAATCTCAATCCTTTGTTGCCCGTTGAGATATTGGGAAGTCAGCGTATTGGTTTGCAACATTTCCTGCGGTGTACCGGCAAACACGACTTCACCTCCCAACCGGCCGGCCTTCGGCCCCATATCGATCACATAGTCGGCTGCAAGCATCATATCTTTATCATGTTCGACCACAATAACAGAATTCCCCATATCGCGCAATTCCTTTAACGAATTGATGAGTCGCAGATTGTCCCGCTGATGGAGCCCGATACTCGGTTCATCAAGAATATAAAGTACATTCACCAACTGCGAACCTATCTGCGTAGCCAAACGTATACGCTGACTTTCCCCTCCCGATAAACTTACCGAACTACGGTTCAACGCCAGATAATCGAGTCCTACATCCAACAAAAACTTCAGGCGCGTACGTATTTCTTTTAATATTTCAGCAGCGATTTTCTTTTGTTTATCCGACAAGAATTCATCTACTTTCATCAACCAGTCATAAAGCTCGTTGATATCCATATTGGAGAGTTCATTGATATTCTTATCGTGAATGCGGAAATGCAATGCTTCTTTATTCAATCGTGCTCCCTTACATTCCGGACAAACGGTAGTACGTGCAAACTGCTCCGCCCATTTCTGGGCAGTGGCCGAAGCATCTTTCTCCTGCAGCATCTGAATATATTTAACCACGCCTTCATAAGTCACAAAATAATCGGAAGAAGTTCCGATCAGAGAACTTTTTATTTTGATTCTTTCATCCGAACCATATAAGATTTCATCAATGGCATCATCCGGCAAATCCTTAACAGGAGTCTTCAACGTAGCCTCATACTTTTCAAGCAATGCTCCTATCTGCCAGAATATCATCGCATTCTTATACTTGCCCAATGGGGCGATAGCACCCTCATAGATAGACATACTTCGATCGGGAACTACCTTGTCCACATCAATCTGGCTTACTACTCCGAGCCCTTTACACTTCGGACAGGCTCCTTGCGGAGAATTAAACGAAAAGTTGTGCGGCGCCGGTTCCCGATAAGACAATCCGGTAACAGGACACATCAGCCGCTTACTATAATGACGGATACTTTCAGTCGCCACATCCAGAATCAGTAATAAACCATCTCCTTGCCTCATAGCAGTGGCAACACTTTGTTTCAAACGTTTGTCATCTTTATCAGTTACCACCATCTTATCGATCACTACTTCGATATCATGATTTTTGTAACGATCCAGTTTCATGCCGTGCGTCACTTCGCGCACCTCTCCATCTACACGTACATATAGATATCCCTTCTTACGCACCTGTTCGAATAATTCCTTATAATGTCCTTTGCGTGAACGAACCAACGGTGCCAGCATATAAATCTTCTTTCCCTTATAATCTTTCAGAATAAGATCGAGTATTTGTTCTTCAGTATACTTCACCATCTCTTCTCCCGAAAGATAAGAATAAGCTGTTCCCGCGCGGGCATAAAGCAAACGGAGGTAATCATATATCTCCGTTGTCGTTCCCACCGTAGATCGGGGATTTTTATTCGTTGTTTTCTGTTCTATGGAAATTACCGGACTTAATCCGGTGATTTTATCTACATCAGGGCGTTCCAAGTTACCCAAGAAGTTACGGGCATAAGCCGAAAATGTTTCAATATACCGTCGCTGTCCTTCGGCAAATATCGTATCAAATGCTAACGAGGATTTACCACTTCCGCTCAGTCCGGTAATCACCGTCATACTGTTACGGGGAATTTCAGCATCAATATCTTTCAAATTATGTACACGCGCACCGTATACATTTATATATTCTGTTTCCTGCATATTCTTTTTACCTAAGTATATTTATATCTCCTTTATGTTTGTACACTACTCCATCCGATCCACGGGCTTCTATGACAATGAAATAGACACCGGCAGGAACCTGATGCCCATTCGATGTCCCATCCCATCCTTTATCAATATCCGGAAATCCCCACTGATACATTTTTTGTCCCCAGCGATTAAACACTACCGCATTGAAACTGACCAATGAATTATGCTTCACCTTAAAAATGTCATTAATACCGTCTCCGTTGGGTGAGAAAGCATTCGGAATCTTCAGCTCCGATTCGGGTACCTGGATTACAAAAATGTCCGAAGTCGAAGTCGGACCGTCCTCCACACTCGTATCACTCACCTGCAACCGGACATAAAATGTTCCTGAAGTATCAAAGGGTACAGTGGTCTCTTCATCATAACGCGGTGGCAGGTAATTATCCGTAAATTCTGCATCGTATGCAAAATTCCATTCATAACGCAATGTAGCAGAAGGTGACTCTATATTAGCCATAAAGCGAATTTCAAGCGGGGCAGCTCCCTGGTAGGTTTCTCCACCCGCTTCAAGCGTTTTGGTCTCTTCCGGTTCAACTCCATTCTCCTTCAGCACTATGCCTACAGGATTCAAGCTGATCTGCGCCTTGCTTTCTGAGAAAGGAAGGGCGATGCATAATAGCACGATATAAGATAATATACGTAGTGACATAACATCTGCAAAATTAATGTTTCCGCTCGAATTATGGTATTAAAGAAACACAATATTATTTTCTTAACGCAATTATTAGGCAGATATATAGCAGAATTCGTACCTTTGTTGCCTGATTTTAAGAACCAATAGTTTAAAAATTGATGAAACCGATAATCAGTCGTATACTCTTTTTTCTGTTTTTTATAAGTATCTCTTGTATGAGCCTTTATGCTCAAGAGAATCAATCCTACTTCCTTCACACTATTGAAAAGGGACAAAGTCTATATTCCATATCCAGTATGTATGGAGTAAGCCAAGCCGACATCATCAGATTAAACCCCGGATGTGATGAAAAAATATACGCAGGTCAAACGATCAAAATTCCTCAAAAGAAAACTGCCCAACAAAGCGAAATATTCCATACAATCCAAGCTGGAGAGACTTTATACAAACTGACAATTGTATACAATATATCGGCTAAGGCTATTTGTGAAGCCAACCCCGGACTGAGTGCGGAAAACTTTCGCATCGGTCAAGTGATCCGTATTCCTTCTGCCGAAGAAGCCGCACAAGCAACTGCCGACTCACAAGAGCCAAATAATGCAGACACAGAGAAAACAACCAATACGATTCAAGGCCCTGTTCAGTCCAGATGCAAAGAGATGCACAAAGTAAAGCGTCGTGAAACGATCTTTAGTGTCAGCCGTGAATACGGAATCAGTGAACAAGAACTTATCAACGCCAATCCGGAATTAAAACAAGGAATGAAAAAGGGACAATTCTTATGTATTCCTTATCCATCGGAAAAGCCGGTGACATCGCCAGGAAACAGAAACCCCATTCCCCCTACCGATAGAGAATTATTCCTTGCCAATAAAGAAACTCCGGAAAAAATAAGTACTGTAAAAGCAGCGATCTTACTTCCTTTTTTGCAGGACAAACGGATGATCGAATACTACGAAGGATTTCTTATCGCCGTGGATAGCCTAAAACGTACAGGCACTTCTGTCGATCTTTATGTTTATAACTGTGGAGACGACAAGGCTTCACTGAACACAATCCTCGCCAAGGAGGAAATGAAAAACATGAATATCATTTTCGGACCATCACAATCACAACATGTGAAAACGCTGGCAACCTTTGCCAAAAAACACGATATCCGCATGGTTATCCCTTTCTCTTCCAAAGAAGAGGAGGTATTCAACAACCCCTTTATTTATCAAATCAATACTCCACAGTCTTATCTGTACTCTGAAGTATACGAACATTTTACACGCCAATTTCCAGACGCCAATATAATAATATTGGAAGCTACGGCAGTAGAAAAAGATAAAACCGAATTTATCAAAGGGTTGAAACAGGAATTAAGCAACAAAGGAATCTCCGTTAAAACGCTGTCCGAATCAGCAACGGCACAAAACATGAAAGAGGTTCTCCGAAATGATAAAGAGAATATCTTTATTCCCACTTCCGGCAGTGATGTGACACTTATCAAAATCATCCCCCAATTAACCATGCTGGTAAGGGAAAACCCGGACGTCAACATTCACCTTTTCGGCTATCCCGAATGGCAAACTTATACCAAAAACCATTTAGACAGTTTCTTTGAACTGGACACTTATTTTTATTCCTCATTCTACACGAACAATATGCTTCCAGCAGCTATCAACTTTATCAACTCTTACCATAAATGGTACAGTAAAGACATGACCGTAAACTATCCGCAGTACGGTATGCTTGGGTTTGATACCGGTTTTTTCTTCTTGAAGGGACTGGCTAAATACGGCTCCGAACTGGAAAAAAATCTGCCTAAAATGGATTTGACTCCTATACAAACCGGGTTTAAATTCCAAAGAGTTAACAACTGGGGCGGTTTCATTAATAAGAAAGTATTCTTCGTCCGTTTTACCAAGAATTTTGAATTAGTAAAACTTGATTTTGAATAAAATGATTAATAAAAAAAAATCAATAATAGCAGTTATCATATTATTATTGTCAGGCATTGCCCTTCCGTCAATGGCACAAATAGGCGAATTGCGACATAATTTCTCTATTGGCGTCAACGGTGGCGTTAACCTCAATAAAGTGACTTTCGAACCAAAGATCAAACAAAACATGCCTATGGGCATCACAGCCGGTCTGACAGGACGTTATATTTCCGAAAAATATTTTGCAATGATCTGTGGTGTGCAAGTTGAATTAAACATATCACAGCGTGGTTGGGAAGCCCTATTTGAAACAGCTGACGGACAAAAAGATTTAAGCCGTAGTTATAGCCGGGAGATGACATATTTAGAAATTCCATTTCTTGCTCATTTGGCTTTTGGCAAAGACAGGGGCGTACAGTTTTTTATCAATTTGGGGCCACAGGTAGCTTTCCTAATCAACGAATCGGAAAAAGCAGACGGCTGGACTGCTGAGCAAATAGCCATAAGACCAGAATACGGAAAAAAGATAGAAAATAAATTCGACTATGGAATTGCAGGTGGTGGCGGACTCGAGATCAGAACCAAAAGAGCCGGCAATTTCCTGTTAGAAGGCAGATACTATTTCGGGTTAGCCGATTTTTATAAGACCAGAAAGAAAGATGATTTTTCCCGCGCTGCCCATAACACTATATCGATAAAACTTACCTATTTGTTTGATATAACCAAATAGCTGACACAAAGAAGAAGTCCAAAAGAATTTATATATAATACAGAAAGTCCGCTGTTATCTCTAAGAGATATGGCGGACTTTCTGTATTTTCAAACAAAACTAAAAAACTATAAATACACGTAACTTACCGTTTATTTTACCGTAATCTGTCAGCCGCATGTATCATAGCCTCATCACGGCCAATTGCACGCATAGCAAGATAATTCAGTATAATAGCTATCAATGGAAAGCACAATGCCCAATGGAACTGAAAAGATGTATCGTCACTACGAAGCACAAAGTAGAAAGCTAAAAAAGCCAGATAATATCCTACCAGTAAAAGACTATTGAATATAACCATACGAATCTGCAAAATACGATTCTTAAACAAGAAAATAGTGGCAAATGCAATAATAGCAGCCAACATCAATATCCCAAAAAGTCCCCATGTAGACTGAAACGTCTCACCTATCATAAGTCCTAACGGTTTAAACACATTCGCTGCTCCGTTAAAGTCGATTATAGAGCCCACAGGCAAACACATACTTGCTATCAACAAACCGGTAACAAGCAGTAAATAAACACTCTGAATTCGTTGAATCATAATTATTTTAGTAATTAGAAGTTAGTAGTCAGACGGTCGATAGTCAATAAAAAATTAGTGACTAAAAAAATAGCCAAGTAATAATAAGAATATAATTCCTACTTACTACCTGACTATTTTATTCTTATCTATTCCTTATTTACAGTTTTCCTTTACTGCAATTTTTCTTTCTCTTTAGCCGGATTTCTATAATAAATTTTACCTTCGATATACTCTTGAGTAGCAATCAATGTCGGTTTCGGCAATTTCTCATAATAACGGGAAATCTCAATCTGCTCCCGGTTTTCAAAAACCTCTTCCAAATTATCATTATAAGAAGCAAACTCTGCCAACTTCTTAGAAAGGTCATTTTTGATTTCCACACTAATCTGATTGGCACGCTTACCAATGATAGCCACAGTCTCATAAACATTACCTGTATCTGCGCACAGTTCCATCATGTCACGCGTTACAGTATTAGACGGAGCATTCGTTTTTTTGTAATCCATAAATCTATTTATAATTTAATCTTTTATTACTTTGGTTGATGCATTAAATATCTTCTCAGCTTCTCTCAAATATTTACTTTCCGGAAACTCATTCTTAAAAGCATAGTATTCATCAATCGTTTCACGGTAACGGTCTATCTTTTTTTCTTCTATACTATTAACCGCCATTTCGTATTTAGCCCGAAGAATAAGAATGGAAAGATCTTCGCGATAGTCAGTATAAGGATAATCTTTCAGTGCATTCTGAGCAGTGATTACACACGACTCATAATTATTCCCCATATAATTACCCAAATTATAGTATAACTTAGCTGACATAAACTCTTTCAACACAAGTTTATCCTGAAGAGCAAAAACCATGTCTTGTGCTTCCTGCTTTTTAGAACTTGCCGGATAATATTCAAGGAATGTCTGTAATTGCTGAATAGCCGTATAAGTACCCGACTGATCCAACCGTGCTTCCGGCGTATCTAAAAATAAAGCTTTACCGGCATGATAACTGGCCAATTCGGCAAATGTACCACGCGGATAAGTATTTGTATAAGTTATAAACGTCTGGGCTGCGGTAGAGTAGTCTTTTTGATTATAATAACTCATACCCAACATGTAAAGGGATTCCTCCGCTTTATCCGTACCTTTCAGAATGGTAATCAACTCGTTCAACAATGTAGCCGAACGCCCATACTGCCCTTTGGCAAAGTAGTTTTTAGCTGCCTCATACTTGTATTCGTAATCAGTACTTTTCAGCAATTTATTATACTCTCCACACGAGGAAAGCGTAGCAGCTACAAGCAGAGTTATAACGATATTTTTCTTCATTCTATTTCAAATAATGCGCAAAGTTACAGAATCGTACCGAATTAACCAATTAATCAATGTTTTTTAATATAAAATAGGAGTTGGGAGGTGGTAAGCAGATAAGTAGGTTAGTAGTAAGTAGTCAAGTAGCAGTAAGTTAGTCAATAGCAAATGATTAGACTCCTTATGAGTTATGATAGTCCAATTCCCCTATCAATAACTACAAAACTAAATTTCCACTCCACAATTATCCAACAAGAACTATCAGCTACTTACTACTTAACTACTTGACTACTTACTACTCATCTATTCATCTATTAAAATCACAGCTTATACAAATCGCTCGCTGCCAATAAATCTACCTTTTTCTCCGTCAATACACGGATACAGTTTTCCATATCGTTGGGACGGATCACAACATTAGCTGTTTGATTGTTGGCAAACGAATACATATATTCAATAAATACCTCTTCATCAGACAGATATCTCAGCACCTTAGCCAATGCCCCGGCCACATTCGGGCAACTAATCCCTACTACATCTGTCACATTAACTGCAAAATGATTTTCTTTCAAAGCCTTATAAGCTCTATCGGGATCGGACACAATACCACGCAAAATACCAAAATCAGCATTTTCGGCAATACATAGAGCAGAAAGATTAATATTCTCTTTCGCCAGTACCTCAGTCACTTCCGTCAAACGGCCGGACTTATTTTCCAAAAAGATAGAAAGTTGTTTTGCTACCATAATATTTGAAGTTACGATTTACAAATAACAAAGTTGCCAATCATGCAAAATAAACACATTTGATCGTTTGCAACTCACACATCTGTAATCAAATTAAAGTTTTCTGTTATCAATTACTCTCTTTGCTTTTCCCACACTGCGTTCAATACTACGTGGTTCAACCAGCTTTACATTCACACCTAACCCTAACACACTTTGTAAACGAGAAGTCAACTTCTTCTTTAATGCGAGCATCTTGTTAATCTCATCCGAATAACAATCTTCACGCACTTCCACTTTCAGCTCCATCGTATCAGTATTGTTCTGACGATCAATAGTTAACAGATAATGCGGCTCGAATTCCGGCATTTCAAGAATGACGGACTCAATCTGAGTGGGGAATACATTTACGCCACGAATAATCAGCATATCATCACTACGTCCTAAAATACGATCCATACGCACCAGCGTTCGTCCACAAGAACATGTATCATAATGTAAAGCAGTAAGATCTTTAGTACGATAGCGCAATAAAGGCATTCCTTCTTTCGTAAGATGTGTAAAGACAAGCTCTCCTGTCTGTCCGGGTTTAACGGGTTGCAGCGTATGAGGATCGATGATTTCAGGGAAATAATGATCCTCGTTCAAATGTGTACCATGCTGGCATTCACACTCATATCCGACACCCGGACCGGCTATTTCACTCAACCCGTATATATCATAAGCTTTAATGCCCAACTTCTCCTCTATTTCACGACGCATATTCTCCGTCCAAGGTTCGGCTCCAAAAGCACCGGCTTTCAATTTAAACTCTTCACGAGGTAAACCGGAATCTTTAATAGCATCAGCCAGATAAAGCGCATAAGATGGAGTGCAACACAGCATAGTCGAACCGAAATCATGCATCAACGTTATTTGTTTTTCCGTATTTCCGCTTGACATAGGAATGACGGACGCCCCAATATTTTCAGCCCCCGCATGAGCACCAAGCCCACCGGTAAAGAGTCCGTAACCATAAGATATTTGAAAAATATCCGAACTATCCGCTCCATAAGCTGTAAAAGCACGCGACAAACATTCCGACCACGTAGACAAATCTTTACGAGTATACCCCACCACCGTCGGTTTTCCGGTAGTTCCCGAAGAGGCGTGAATACGTACAATCTGACTCATCGGCACGGCACAAAGTCCAAATGGATAATTATCCCGTAAATCATACTTTGTAGTAAAAGGCAGTTTTCCTATATCGTCAATACTATTGATATCGTCAGGAGTAATGCCTAACTCCTGCATTTTCTTCCGGTAAAAAGGTGTGTTGTGATAAACGTGCTCTACTATTTTCCTGAGCCGTATACTTTGAATCTTGCGAAGGCTCTCCCGGTCCATGCATTCGATACTTTCATTCCAAATCATGTTTTTCGCTGTATTTCTATTTGTATTATTCTGTTTTTTATAATAAACTGTTGCAAAGTAAAGGATTTATTTGAAAAAAAGACTTGTTTATCTCAACTATTTTCCCGAATATTGCCTTCCTTTTTAAAACAGAACATGAATTTTGAATTAACATCCGCTTATAAACCTACAGGCGATCAACCTGAAGCCATTGCACAGCTCACCGAAGGGGTGAAACAAGGACTACCGGGCCAAACTCTGCTGGGAGTTACAGGCTCCGGAAAGACTTTTACGATTGCCAATGTCATAGCCAATATCAATAAACCCACACTGATATTGAGCCATAATAAGACATTGGCAGCCCAACTATACAGTGAGTTCAAAGGATTTTTCCCAAACAATGCCGTTGAATACTACGTATCTTATTATGACTATTACCAACCGGAAGCCTATCTTCCCAGTTCCGATACGTATATCGAAAAAGATCTTGCCATCAATGATGAAATAGACAAACTGCGCCTTGCCGCCACTTCTTCTCTACTTTCGGGACGAAAAGATGTGGTAGTGGTTTCATCCGTCTCTTGTATCTATGGTATGGGGAACCCTTCGGATTTCTATAATAACGTAATAGAAATAGAGCGCGGGCGTATGATGGATCGCAACGTCTTTCTGCGCCGTCTCGTCGACAGCCTATATGTACGTAACGACCTGGATTTAAACCGAGGTAATTTCCGTGTCAAAGGAGATACGGTGGATATCTATCTGGCCTATTCCGATAACATCCTACGGGTTACTTTTTGGGGAGATGAAATTGACGGAATAGAAGAAGTGGACCCGATTACCGGTGTTACTACCGCTCCTTTCGAGGCATACAAAATATACCCCGCCAACCTTTTTATGACCACCAAAGAAGCAACCTTACGGGCTATTCACGAAATAGAAGAGGATCTCACCAAGCAGGTCGCCTATTTTGAATCCATCGGAAAAGAATACGAAGCCAAACGACTATATGAGCGTGTGACCTACGATATGGAAATGATCCGTGAATTGGGACACTGTTCCGGCATCGAAAATTATTCTCGTTATTTCGATGGGCGCGCCGCTGGCACACGTCCCTATTGCCTGTTGGATTTCTTCCCCGATGACTTTCTTATCGTAATAGACGAAAGCCATGTGAGTGTTCCACAAATACGTGCCATGTATGGAGGCGACCGTGCACGAAAAATAAACTTGGTAGAATACGGTTTCCGTCTACCCGCAGCGATGGATAACCGTCCGTTAAAATTCGAAGAATTTGAAGAGATGGCCAAGCAAGTAATATACGTAAGTGCCACTCCTGCCGATTACGAGCTTATCCATTCAGAAGGCATCATTGTAGAACAAGTGATACGTCCTACCGGTCTGCTCGATCCGATTATCGAGGTACGTCCAAGTCTTAACCAAATCGATGATCTGATGGAAGAAATTCAGATACGCATTGAAAAAGAAGAGCGCACGCTTGTCACTACTCTGACCAAACGGATGGCAGAAGAACTGACGGAATACCTGCTAAACAACAATGTGCGCTGTAACTATATCCATAGCGACGTCGATACGCTTGAACGGGTAAAAATCATGGATGATCTACGTCAAGGAATATATGATGTGCTTATCGGCGTAAATCTGTTGCGTGAAGGGTTAGATCTTCCCGAAGTATCACTTGTTGCCATTCTCGATGCGGACAAAGAGGGGTTCCTCCGCTCGCACCGTTCATTGACACAAACCGCCGGGCGTGCTGCCCGAAATGTAAATGGAAAAGTCATCATGTATGCCGACAAAATAACGGAAAGCATGCAGCTTACCATTAATGAAACCAATCGCAGACGCGAAAAACAATTAGCTTACAATGAAGCACACGGTATCACTCCACAGCAGATAAAGAAGGCCCGTAATCTTTCCGTATTCGGTGGAAACAATACTGAGACAGAAACCATGCTAAAAGAACAACGTGCCTATGTAGAGCCATTAAGTCCAAATATAGCAGCTGACCCTGTTGTTCAATACATGACAAAAGCGCAAATGCAAAAAAGTATTGAACGCACACGAAAACTTATGCAAGAAGCTGCTAAGAAACTGGAGTTCATCGAAGCGGCACAATATCGCGACGAATTGCTGAAGTTAGAAGATCTGATGAAGGAAAAATGGGGATAATTTTCTCAATAGAACTTAATTTCAGAAATACAAATCTTAATCAATGTTATAAAACATAGTTTTAAAGTCGAAAAATTTGCAGATATCCCCAAAGGCCGTATCTTTGCACTGTGTTTTTCATAGTATTAGATTTAAGGTTAACAAAGGTTGGAGCAAGGCGTTGCTCCTTTTTTTATTTTCAGACGTTTACTTCCTCCACAAAAAAATCAAAGAGTTCCGGGACATATTTTTACGCTGCTTCAAAATACCTATTCACCACTATCATCTTCAAAAGCCAGCTTTGCAATCTTAACTTTTCTCACATTCGTTTGCTTTCTTCATAGAATGATCCTATATTTGTCATACACATATTCTTTCTAAAAATGCAATACCATGAGACACCTCCAAAGTAAAAAGCAAACCGCATGGAAAAAAGCCGAACCTTCGGTGACCTCAAAGGAGGACGGATGCGGGTAAAACTGAAAGACAATATTTTGAGAAAGTTACATTCATTACAGTGCCCCTCCCCATTGGACGAATGTCCTATTTACATGCAAGAAAATCCATCCAAAGATTTTTATTTCCCAATAACGGTAGACGATATAAAAAGCGTGCTAGAACAGCTACCCACCGAAGACGTCGCTCCTTTGACACATATATGGCTAAGAAAAAAAAATCCATATAATAATCATGACCAAAGAGAGTTTATAGTTGGCAGCGGAGTCTATGTTATTATATTGTACCCCTTCTCTAAAAACAACAAGTTGATGATAGGTAAAAAGAAACCAACAAATCGACAATTAACATGGTATAAAGGCTAGGCTATGCATCAACTCCTCAAAAGGAACACGAAGATTGGTTCTTCGAATTTACAAAGGAAAGTGCAAGAAAGTATTATTTGGAACGATTGCTGATGTATGAAATAGGCCGTTGTGCCAATATATATATCATATGTAGCAAAACCAATCGCCAAAAAGCCAAAAACAGTGCTGAAGAATATGCTTATAACATGAAAATCAATGTTTAAAGCAAAGCAGAAAACTGCAATCATTTCTAAAAAGACAAACAGCGACAATGAGAAGTGGATAAGCACCTTAAATTCATATTCAAGAATGTCACGAACCTTGATATATTTGAATAGAGTCATATTCCATATTTAATAACAGAGCAATTAAGCAATGCGTAATATAGATACAACAGAGGATAACATACCCTCTAATCAAATTTTCGAGAAAGTACCATCAACAGCCGCTATCGCATACTATATGGTATCAACCGAATATGCGGATCTGGAAATTACTACCGAATGGTTCGAATGGGCATCCGAGCTTTTGAAAGCAGGCTATATTAACGCACACATCATTGCTTTGAGTCATAAAAAGACAGATGATCAAATAAAATCAATTGGACTTATCAATGTCATCTTTGATGAACTAAATATCGACTTGGATGATACTTTCACAATCTATAAATACTATGGCATCTATATCTTAAAGCAGGGATTGACACTCAATAAAGAGGTATATGAAATATTATCTCAACTCAATCAGCTGTTTCTGAATACTTATTATTATTTATTATATGATTTCCATGTATTCTATGTGGCCTACACAGAGCTGAGAGAAGAAGGAGAACAATCTCTGTGGAAAGGCATGGATCTAAAAAATAAGGAAGAGTATGTAAGAGCATATTTTGATGAATGGCTTAAAAAGCCGGATAGCAAAATCTACAATAAATGGGAACAAAAATCTTCATTTCGAAAAAGGCTGGAACAAATATGTCGTAACAAATATGCTTCTATTGTCTATTTCATTTTTATCATTGTTTTCTTTATCGGCTTTTACTGGATGATATATAAACTTTTCTCGAATAGCATTATATCCATTCTCATCGTAGCATCTTTCACCTGTGTTTTAGTAATAAATGCTATATTTGAAATAATAAAAGTTAGAAATAAAGTAAAGAACAACAAATCATGATTACCGAACGACAACCGGAACACAACGACCCCAATAAGCAAAAGCATCCGCCTATGTATACAAGTGAGACCGAAGCAACCCTAAACGACTTACTACAAAAAGTCCCTATGACTGCTGAAATTCTGTTCTATAAACAGCAAAATTCCAACATAAACATTCAATGGATAAACTGGGCAATCGAAATGCTTCAGGCAGGATACGAAACCGAAAACCTAATTATATTGGCAGGAGAAGATATTCATTGTAATCCATTTGAATTCACTGCCCTAACAAATAAAATATTTGAAGAGCTACACCTAAACAAGATTAATATCACTGACCGGGTTTTCATAATATATAGCACCTACCTTATAAAACAGGCTGTTCAATCACCAAATAAAGAAAAGATCTCGGAAGTATTGTTCAAGTTGGAACAACTATACATAGACACTGAATACAATAGTATCTTATGCGACTTTTATCTGTTATCAAATGCCATAGGAGAACTAAAAAGCTACGGTACCCAATGGTATTGGAATGATGTAGCTTTAACAAAAGAAGATTGGTATAAATACACACTAAATTACCTTAAACAATGGATTAATACTCCTATTCAAGAACACGAAACAGGCAAAAGCCATGATCTTAATGAAAATATGCCTATTTCAAATCCATCCAAGAAGAATATGCTGGAAAAACTTATTTCGTATTTCTACAAAAAACTAAAATAATATGGAAGAGTCAGTTAAACCCGACAAGCATAACAAACAGAAATGCCCTCTTATGATGTATACAAGTGAGTTTAACAGAAAAATGAAATCAAATATGTACTTTTGTCCTTATATTTAAAAATAAAAACTTATCTATTATGGAAATAAATCAAGCAGCCCCCAAGTTTCAGGATGTGTCAATCGCGCCCATGCATACAGTAGAACATATTCTGAATGCTACTATGGTGAAAACCTTCGGTTGCCCGCGTTCACGCAATGCCCACATCGAAAAAAAGAAAAGTAAATGTGATTATGAATTAGCAAGCTGTCCGAACAAAGAACAGATACAGGCCATCGAGGAGAAGGTGAATGAGGTTATCCGTTTACATCTGCCTGTAAGCATTGAATTTATGTCACAACAGGAAGCCAAAGATATTGTCGACCTCAGCAAACTGCCGGAAGACGCAAGTGAAACATTACGGATCGTCCGCATCGGAGGCTATGATGTCTGTGCATGTATCGGACTACATGTAGAAAACACGTCCGAAATAGGTACTTTCAAAATTATCAGTTATGATTATAACGAAGAGCGGAAAGTATTGCGAATGCGCTTTAAGTTGATAAAATAATATCAAAACATCAAAATTCCATCTATTTTTTATAAAATAAACAAAATGAGATAACAAATTGGCATGAATAATGAAAATTTGGCATCTATTTTATGACAAATAGTCAAATATAGGAATAAAAATGGCTTGGCATATGTTTTGCCCTATCGATAGTGAACGACGGTTCCGGAAACGGAACGGAAGTTATAAACGAATTGAATGTTTAACTTAAAGATAGGAGACTAAAATTATGATGCCTGTTAGAAGAACTCAAAACTGGTTACCAAGTATCTTTAATGATTTCTTTGATAACGAATGGATGGCAAAAGCAAACGCCACAGCACCTGCCATCAATGTAATTGAATCGGAAAAAGAATATAAAGTGGAAGTAGCTGCTCCGGGTATGACAAAGGAAGATTTCAACATCCGTATCGATGAAGATAACAATCTCGTGATTTCTATGGAGAAAAAAGTTGAAAACAAGGAAGAGAAAAAAGACGGTCGCTATCTGCGCCGTGAGTTCTCATACTCCAAGTTCCAACAAACCATGATCTTGCCGGACAATGTAGACAAGGAAAAAATCGCTGCTCAGGTTGAAAACGGTGTTTTGACTATTGATCTTCCCAAACTTAGCGAAGAGGAGATAAAAAAACCGGAGAGAACGATTGAAATTAAATAAAAAGTTCTAAGGACAAGAATCATCTTACCGATAGAATAAACAGTAAAAAGGGGATAATAAAACTCCCCTTTTTTCATAAGATCCACCCGCGTCACAGACCAACTGTACCCCCAAAGTTGAACACAACGTTTTGGGAATGTTAGTTCAGATAATTTGTGACGCGGGTGATTTTTTATAAAAAGCGAAAAAACGTACCTCTATCCCTCGACTTTCTTAAAACTCTTTACGGCCCAAATATTCAGCACCAATGCAAAAGCAAGCAAGGCTCCCAACTGCGGCAACAAATCGGCCATGCCACTACCCTTCAAATAAACCATACGCATCACCTGCATCAGGTATTTCAACGGATTGAATACGGTAATCACTTGTGCCCACTCGGGCATACTACTGATGGGAGTAAACAAACCACTCATTAAAATAAGGACTAACATGCAAAACCACATAACGAACATGGACTGCTGCATAGTGGCAGAATGGTTAGAAATAACCAATCCCAAACCGGACATAGACAATACAAACAAAACCGCAAAAAAGTAGATTATCAGAAAATGACCTACCGGAGTAATGCCGTAAAGTACCCATGCCAGAATAAAGCAAATAGTAAGAACAACAAAACCAATCAGCCAATATGGAAGCAGCTTTGCCAGAATAAAAGTAAATTTACCAACCGGAGTGACATTTATCTGCTCAATAGTTCCTGCTTCTTTCTCTCCTACAATATTAAGGGCCGGTAAAAAGCCACAGATCAGAGTAAGCAACATTACCATAAGTGCCGGTACCATAAAAAGCTTATAGTTCAGATTCGGATTATACAAGTTAAGAGTAGATAACCGGCAATCGGCAGTAAAAGATGCCGGAATACCCCCTACGACAGTATCATCCCCCAATACATCAGCTTGCACAGAAAGCGTTACAGGAGAGAATGCAGACGAAGAGACTACTTCGGAAGCATAATCACGAATGATGTTGGAGAGATAAGCACTGCCCAATCCGCCTTTCGTACCGTTAACCGCATTCACTGCAATCAATACGTGAGCAGTGTTTCCACTGGTACAATTCCTTTCAAAATGATGTGGAATTTCAAGGATAACATCAGCATCACCCGACTCCACATTTCTCAATGCCGCGTCATAAGAATCCGGAAGAGCCGTAAGGCGAAAGTAAGTGGAAGCGGCAATCTTATCAACCAATCGGCGCGAAATCACCGAATGATCATTATCTACGATATTCAGAGAAATATTCCGCACTTCAAGATTCATTGCCCAAGGCATAAAAATCATGATCATGCAAGGAAAGAGCAAGATAAGACGCGGAAGAAACGAATTACGCATCAATTGCTTAAATTCTTTTTCAATAAGAAACTTGATCATAGTAAATAATGTGCCAATATGCCAATGGGACAATGTGCCAATTGGCTGGCGCTTTTAATGGGTTAATTATGTTCATTTTCTCTAATTGGCACATTGGCATATTGCCCAATTGGCACATTATTCCATCATTCCAATCTGTTTTTAAACTTCTTGAAACTAATCGTAATCAGTACTATCGCCATAAATGCCAGAATAATAATCTCTTTCACTACAAATGCGACATCCACTCCCTCGATCATCAACTTACGCACAGCCTGAATGTACCAACGGGCAGGCAGTACATCGGATATCACCTGCAATACGAGCGGCATGCTTTCTATGGGGAAAATCATACCGGAAAGTATCATGGTAGGCATCATCAAAATCAATCCCGAAGCCAACATGGCAGCTACCTGTGTCCGTGTTACCGAAGAGATAAGCAAGCCCAATGCCAATGATACGAATATAAACAACAGCGATACGACAATCAACCAGAACAGACTACCTGCCACAGGCACATGCAACACATAAACCGACAACAACAGGATCGTGATCAGATTAATGAATGACAATACAAAATAAGGTACTGCTTTGGATAATATCACAAACAACGGACGGACAGGTGAAACCAACAAGATCTCCATTGTTCCGGTCTCCTTCTCACGAACAATGGATATAGAGGTCATCATTGCACAAATCAGCATCAGGATAAGCCCCATGACACCGGGAACAAAGTTATAAGTACTCTTCATCTGCGGATTATAGAGCAACTTGACATCCGGCACGATCGTAGGAACAGAAACGCCGGCAGGCATCATTTCCTGTTGCACGGAAGCGATAATACCCGTAGCATAATTTACCTGTGTTGTTGCCATATTAGGGTCGGTGGCATCGGTAATAAGCTGTATCTCGGCATCACCGGCATAAAGCCTGTCGGCAAACTGTGTACCGAATACAATAGCAAGATCGGTATCCCCCTCCCTAAAGGCCTTTTCCACTTCCTGTGGAGAATGAAGCAACCGGGTCACCATAAAATATTCACTGGCATTGATCCGGTCGACGATGTGACGCGTCATTACGTCATTGTTAGGATCGAGTACGGCTACACGCACATTTTTCACTTCGGTAGATATGGCGAAACCAAAGAGAATGATCTGAACGACAGGCATTCCCAAAAGGATCAACATCGTCCGCCGGTCACGAAAAATATGGAAAAACTCTTTTCTGACAAAAGCTATAAACTGTTTCATTCCTTAATCTGCTTTACGGACAGCCTTGCGGGCCAGTTGCTGAAATACATCATCCATCGTATCGGCATGAAACTGTTCCTTCAGCCGAAGAGGTGTGTCGAGCGCCTCGATACACCCGTCCACCATGATAGAAACACGGTTGCAATACTCTGCCTCATCCATATAATGGGTGGTAACAAAAACGGTAATTCCCCGGTCGGCAGCCTGATAGATAAGCTCCCAAAACTGTCGGCGGGTGGCGGGATCGACTCCTCCGGTAGGCTCATCCAAAAAGACAATCTTCGGCTCATGAAAGATGGAAACGGAAAAAGCAAGCTTCTGTTTCCAGCCTAAAGGAAGGCTACGGACCAGCGTATCGCGTTCGTCACTAAAACCAAGGCGTGCCAGAAGTTCATCCGTCTTCACAGCAATCTCTTTATCTTTCATGCCATAGATACCGGCAAACAGACGAATATTTTCCCACACCTTGAGATCCTCGTACAGAGAAAATTTCTGGCTCATATAACCGATATTCTTTTTCACTTCCTCAGAATGAGTAAAGATGTCGAATCCGGCTACCACTCCCTGCCCGGAAGTCGGCTTGCTCAATCCGCAAAGCATACGCATCGCAGTAGTCTTGCCGGCCCCATTGGCACCAAGAAAACCAAAGATTTCGCCACGATTCACTTTAAATGAAATATGATCCACGGCAGTAAAGTTCCCGAATCGTTTACAGAGGTTATCCACTTCAATGACATAGTCGTTGTCGTGATGCGTTTCCTCCCGTTCCAGTCCCGGCGGACATAGGATAGCGGCAAACCGGCGCAGAATCTGTTCCGGGGTATCGATGCCGTGTATCCGTCCTTCGTGAATAAAAGCAATACGGTCGCATTGCCGGGCCTCATCCATAATGGGGGTAGAAGCTATAATGGTGATCCCCTGCTCTTTGAGCCGGCGAAGCATTTCCCAAAATTCCTTACGGGAAACGGGGTCTACCCCGGTGGTCGGTTCATCAAGAAACAGGATGTCCGGCTTATGGATCAAAGCACAACTCAAAGCCAACTTCTGCTTCATTCCTCCCGACAATGCCCCTGCCCGGCGTTTCTTAAAAGGCTCTATCTGCTGGTAAATATCCTTCACCAAATCATAATTTTCCTCTATGGTAGTATGAAAAACCGTCGCAAAGAAGTTCAGATTCTCTTCGACCGTCAAGTCCTTATACAAAGAGAACCGCCCGGGCATATACCCCACTTTGTGCCGGATTTTCCGATATTCCTTCACCACATCCAGTCCTCCTACGGTAGCCGTACCGCCATCAGCAAGCAACAACGTAGTCAAAATCCGGAAAAGCGTACTCTTTCCTGCCCCATCCGGTCCGATAAGCCCGAACAGTTCACCACGCTTCACCGAGAAAGAGACATCCTGTAAAGCCTCCACTTTCCCATACCGTTTACTTACCCCATCTACCACCACCTCCATCTTCATCCTATCTTCTTTCTCCATTCTCCCCTCTCCTTTTATTTCCCCTTCTCAAACACCACTCCTCCATACATTCCTATTTTCAGATACCCGTCATTTTTCACGGCTACTTTTACGGCATATACCAAATTGGCGCGTTCATCTTTCGTAAGAATCGTTTTCGGAGTAAATTCCGAACGGTCGGATATCCAAGTAACAACGCCCGGATACTCTTTTCTTTCATCATTTCCATAATCGGAAAACACCGTGACCTTTTGCCCCAACTTCACTTGCGACAGTTGTTCGGAAGTAATATATGCGCGGATATACATCTGCTCCATATCCGCCACTTTAAACAGCGGCTTACCCATCGTTGCCAGTTCGCCGGCTTCCGCATATTTGGCGAGTACCGTGCCGGCGATGGGAGATGTAATGTGACATTTCATCAACTGATCTTCCACCTGTGCCACTTGAACACCTACCGAAGAACTCTGCCAGGTAAGACTTTCACGGCTGTTAAGCAAAGTAGATCCCTGCGCTACGAGTTGTTTCTGCAATACTTCCAGATGGGCTTGGGCGTCATCCAGTTGTTTCTGATTGGCAGCACCGGCTTTCAACAGATTCTCCACACGACGTTTCTCACGCTCGGCAGTAGCAATCTCTTCTTTCAAAGCGGCAACCTGCTTCAAAATATCGGGAAGTTGGCCCTCAACTGATTTCACGCTGGCTTCCAACTGTTTTTTTCTTAAGTAAAGCTGAACGGTATCCACCACTCCCACCTGCTGCCCGGCCTCCAAAACCGTACCTTCCTCTACATCCAGCCAAAGTAATTTTCCGGATACTTCGGAGGAGACCAGCACTTCGGTCGTTTCAAACGTACCGGTTGCATCATAATCAGGCATGCCACTCCCACAAGCGGCAGTTATTAAAAGTAAGGAAAAAGTTCCTATAAGTTTCATTGACTTCATATAAAGTATATTTTAATTATTTCTATTATTTGTCTCTCTCAACCGGCATATCACTCTCCATTTATCGTATATTTCAGTTTCCAGATGTTCATCAACAACTGTACCTCGTGCAATGCTTTCGTTTGCCGGGCCATATTCTCAGAGGTGATTTCCCGAAGCATATCGGTAACAGTAAGGGTACCGTTCGCCACCTTCGCTTCGGCAGCCAAACGAATATTGGTACGCAAGCGAATTATTTCTTCGTCATCCTGCATCTGTTTCCGCATTGAAACAATATCGCTGTTCTGTTGTGTGGCCTGCAAGCGGGTGTTAAAAAGAAACACATCCCGGTTTGTCTGCAACTGTTGCCGGTTACTGGCTATCACCTTTTTATCATTCCGCAGTGTATACAGACTTCCAAAATTCCACGATAAGCGCACCCCTGCTATATAGAAAGGCGCAAACTCATCCTTCAACATATTCAGTCCCGGATTGCCATATACCCCTTGCACAAACAAGCCCAAACGGGGAAGATAGCCAACCTTCAGAGCCTCCTCCTGTATCCCGAGTTGATTGTTCTGTGCATCGAACCATGTCAACTCCGGTCGCCGGATCTCATTCAGCAGCGAGTATTCGCTCTCTAACGGCTTCATCAGTTTTGTATCTTCCGCCAATTCCTCACCTGTCAGTAAAGACAACATCTTCAAATACGCCTGTCGCAACGAGGTAAGTTCGATCCGTTTTTGCCGAGTATTAAGCTGTTCCACTTTCACAGCATCCAGATCAGCCTGATTGGCTATTCCGTTTTCCATATAAGCACTGATCTGCCGATAACTACGCTCCAAGTCCTCCTGTAACAGACGATTCTGTATCAACTGCTCATCCAATGACAGAATGCCGAAATAAATTTGATCTACCCGTTCGTTCAGAGCATACATATCGACATTCAACTTTTCCCGTTCCACGTCAGACGATGCAAGTATCCTCTCTTTTTTCGAATGTATCTCTCCCCCATCCCAAATGTTCTGTTTCAGCTCCAGCATCACTTGATACTGATCTTTCGGCTGTCCTTTAATATCTATTCCCGGAATTTTCACAGGGAGCTCCGTCACATCGCTTTGATAACTCGCTTTGGCGGAAAGGGAAAACTGTGGCAGATTTCCTTTCGAAGCATTATTCAGATTATACTCTTTTGTTTTTTCAATAAGGCTGTATTGTCTCACCAACGGATAGTTATCCTGTGTTTTCTGCCGGCACTCCTCCAAAGTTATCTGTCCGTACATCCATGACACTACCATCAAGAAAGACAATAAAAGAATCATTCGTTTCATACTCTTTTTCTCTATTAATTTCTTTGCGGCAAAGATAGGGAAATAGAATATACAACCAGGTTCCAATTGTTTGTAATGATGTTCCATTGGTTCGATTTTCCTTGATTTTATAAAACAAGAAAGAAGAAAACTCTTCCGATATTAAATTATTCCCGTACAAATCACATTTTTTCCCTCTTCTATCCTATCTTTGTAGGAAATACGAGTGTCTTATTATGAAAGAAAAAAACGAGCCGCTTGAAATAACGCTCGAGCAATTAAAACATAGCCTGATTGTACACAACAACGAATATCGATATATAAACCCCGATTTCGGAATTGTCATCAGTTCCTCCAAACTGGAAAGTAATCTTGTCAAGGCGGGACAACCCTATCGTGCCAAAGAGGGACGGATTATCCGCAGTTTACACGGAAAAGCACGTATATCAGTCAATCTGATAGAATACGATATCGATCCCCAAATGATCATCGTTACTCCACCGGATTCTATCATCCAAATCATAAATTTTTCTCCCGACTACGATTTTCAGATGATTGCTACCAACAGCAGTTTTCTACCTATCCCCCATAAAGAAGACCTGGCCGATTCATATATGCAACAAGGCATCGTAATTAAACCGACAGATGAGGAATGGGATGAAATCAGCATGTACTTCTCACTGATTTGGAAAACTGTGCAAGAACCGGTCTTTAGACGGGAAGTCGTTCTACATCTGCTCACAGCTCTTCTATATAATATAAGGTATATACAAAGAAAGTTACGAAACAGTACCGGACAAGCCCCTTCGCACCAAGAAGAATTGTTCCGTCGGTTCATCGCCTTAGTCAACGAATACAGCAAAGAAAAACGCACTGTCGGATTTTATGCCGACAAATTATGCCTCACACCCCGCTATCTGAATACCGTTATCCATCAAGTGAGCCACCACACAGTGATGGACTGGATAAACCAAGCCGTGATACTCGAAGCACAAGTTTTGCTTAAACACAGCGATTTACTGATCTATCAGATTGCCGACCAGTTAAATTTCCCCAATCCCTCTTTCTTTTGTAAATTCTTCAAAAGAAAAACCGGAATGACACCTCAAGAATACCAAAAGAAATAAGCTCTTCCATATCGCACTACACAAATAATCAGCAGGATACTTTGTCAATCAAAAGTAAAGTTGTATCTTTGCAGCCGCTATTACGAGTTAGTAGCACTAATTCAAATCATTAATTAAAAACATTTATTAAAAATGGCAACCAGAATCAGATTGCAAAGACACGGACGTAAAAGTTACGCGTTCTATTCAATTGTAATTGCAGACAGCAGAGCACCACGTGATGGTAAATTTATTGAGAAGATTGGTACTTATAACCCAAACACCAATCCTGCTACAGTAGATTTGAATTTTGACGCTGCATTGGCATGGGTATTGAAGGGTGCACAACCCAGCGATACTGTACGTAACATCCTTTCACGCGAAGGTGTTTACATGAAGAAGCACCTCCTCGGTGGTGTAGCTAAAGGCGCATTCGGTGAAGCAGAAGCTGATGCAAAATTCGAAGCTTGGAAAAACAACAAGCAAACAGGTCTTGCTGCTTTGAAAGCTAAAGAAGAAGAAGCTAAGAAAGCTGATGCAAAAGCACGTCTTGAAGCAGAAAAGAAAGTAAACGAAGCAAAAGCTAAAGTATTGGCAGAAAAGAAAGCTGCTGAAGAAGCTGCAAAAGCTGCTGCTAATGCACCCGCAGAGGAAGAAGCTGCTCCGGCAGAAGAAGCTCCTGCAACAGAAGTTGCCGAATAAGAGTAAGCAAATTCAAAAAATTGGGATTAAAACTATAAGAATCCTCTCCGGTTTGCCGGGGAGGATTTTTTATGTTTATGACATAGGACAATTCTGCTAAATAATCTATCTCTAAAAACAAAAAGATAGTTATCAAAATAACAAGTTTCCCATCTTCTCCTCTTCCCAAACAAAGCAGTAGACAAGGGAAGAAAAGAGATCAAGAAAGGGTATAATACTTATTTCCAACGATTTAAACTATATGATTCATTAGTAACAAAGAAACGCTTTTAACATGCTGTTAAAAGCGTTTCCTTACAGATAAGAATACTATTCTTTGCATCTATAAAATACATTTCCTTTTCACAAGAAAATAGAGTTGGAAAAAGCCGTTAACCATGTTAATTCATCGTCCCTACTTTCCTTATTGCCATTGCCCTGCTACTGATGGATCAGTTTCCTCAATTCCTGATACAGAGTTTCTGTAATTTCACCGTTCGTCGAATTGAAGAAGATTTCCTTCCCCGTTCTTTCCGTAAACACAATATAAGGTTTGCTACGAGAAGAAAGCAGCAGTAAACAATTACCTCCCTCTTTCAATTTAAACCAACCTTTGCTGATCCCACCGATCGAAAGGCCATTGAGCCGGAGAGTGATATCAGGAAGAGAATCCACCAAATGAACTCCGGCAATCTCTCCAAAAGTTCTGGTAATTCCATACATCCCCGTAAAGACCAGTCTGTCATCCTTGATCTTTATTGTAGCCGGATTCATGCCATACGCCATAAATGCAGCAATCACTGCGATGGTAAACACACTGATAGCAACCACGTACTTCGTACTTTTTTTAGGAGGATTGTGATCGAACTTATTCGCCTTGACTATCAGGTACGGAATATAAAGTATAGGAAGGAAAAGACAATAGCTTGCCCAATCGGCATGTCCCAGTCCCAAACAAATGTAGTAAGCAAGTACAGGAACCGTCCCCATACCCACCAGACTGTAACACATAAAAGCAGACAATCCTTTGACGTCCACATTCATCTTTTCTTCCTTAGACATAGTATTATATCCTGCAATAAGAATCGGGAAACGCTTTACAAGTACCCCGAGACCAATGAGGATAAAAGCTGTAATCAACACTGTAGTTTCCATAATAAAGTTTGTTTCCTATTGTTTAGTTTCAAATTTATCTCGATTTCCTATCGACAAAGAATCCCTTATTTCACCTCTTATTTCATTTCCGAAAGATAAGAATTATTCTTTGAAAAACAGAATAGAATGCCCTTTTCCTAATGAAAGGTCTCAAAAAATATCTTTCAATGACAAGAGCGCTTTCATTCCTTATATATGCTGTAATATTCATATACCTTTTGAGAAATCGCCGCGATAAGGGCAGCATTTGTCTTATCATCCTCCTTGGAATCCTTCACAAACACCGCTATACTATATCGGCTTCCATCCGGTAAGCGAACAAAACCCATATCATTATCGCCCGCTTTCAATCCTGATTCGTCTCTGTCAGACGAACCTGTTTTGTGCCCCAATACAACTGCCGGAGGTAATCCTGCTTTCAATTTGTCCTTCCCTGTAACGGTTTCCATCATTATTTTCTCTAAAAACTCTTTATATCCGGAATGCCGGAACAAGGTTTCCGTGCAAAACTTCTCCAAAGCCCGAACTGCCGCAAGAGGAGTGGTCCAATTGAGGTATTGATATCTAAAACCTTCGTGCATATCCTCCTCCGTTGCCTCAATCTTAAAATCCGTGATACCCAATGTACGGATGTATTTATCCACTACCTCAACTCCACCGATATAGCGAAATAAAATATCACAGGCATTATTATCACTTTCCGACACGCTATATCTCAATAGCTCACCCACTGACATTTTAAACCCTCCTTCAGGGCGTGCTTCCCTTAACGGACTGTAAGTATCGGGCAGCAGATCCGCTTTTCGAATCAATATTTCCGTCGTCAACGGCAATTGTTTCCTGTCCAGATAATTCAATACTGCCAATGCCTGATGAAACTTAAAAACACTCATTAAGGGAAAATGATGCTGATTATTGTAAGTAAAAGTCTTGCGCCCATCAGACACAACAGCTACTCCTACGGTTGCCTGCTTATCTTGCAACAGTTTATCAAAATCAGCTTTCAAGGGATGAGTGGCATATCCATGCCACGAAATAATCAAAAACAATGCCACAATTATTCCGAACTTCCATGAAATATTATTCTTCATACTTTCTCTATATTGTTTAATATTACAATTATTATAACTCCGCCGCCAATCACCTGCGCCTGCCTAACTCATCTTTCCTATAATCTTTGGGAGATACACCGGCATATTGCTTAAAGTATTTACCGAAAAAGGACTGTGTCGGAAAATTCAGCTGCGTAGCTATCTCCTTTATACTTAAATCCGACGTTTCCAATAATTGCTTCGCTTCCGTGATAACCATCTGGATAATCCACTGAGAAGCACTGCTACCCGATTTTTCTTTGACAATAGTTGAAAAATAGCGCGGGGAAAGATGTTGCAACCCGGCATAAAAGGTAACATCGCGTTCTTTACGATAAAAGCGATACAGAGATAACATAAAATGCTGAAAAACCACATCTTTTTTATTCTGCGACAACGGTTGCAACGGTCGATTGGTAAAATAGATGTTCAGAACCTCATAACAGATAGTCTGCCCCATAGATTTGACAAGTTCCAATGTCAGACGACGGCGCTGTATGCCCATATCCGAACACTCTTCCAAACAGATTCTGTTTTGCAAGTTCTCAAGCAAAGCTTCCAAATGTATATATTGTTCATCCGATAGAGAAACACACGGATACTCTCTGATAAACAACAGATTCTCTACATTAGTCACTTTATTGACAATCGGGATCACATAATCCAAATCGACTCCAACCATAATACCCTCTGCATCCGCACTTTTATGTAAAAGCCGCACCAAAGTAGAAGGAATATAAATGTAGAGATCACCCCGTTTTATTATATACGATTTCTCCTGCAAAGATATTTCTATCTCTCCCTGCCGACAAAGAAAGAATCCGCATTTATTTATTGTTGAAATAATCTGTCCTGTTTTAACAACTTGTGCAGTATCACCGCAGGAAAGTAACGCAAATTCAAAAGGTATTTGCTGATTAAACATTTTCTTCTATTTATATATTCAGCGCAAAATAAATACAAATCGCCAAATACAGACCTATCATTCAGTTAAAAAATAGACAAATCGAACAATTTATTATTCATATTAACCTTTTCTGTCTTGTCCGGTCGGAATAATTTTGTATTCACAAATCAACATGCTTAAGTTATGAAACAATTTTATCTCATTTTATCCGGTATCTGCATATTTTTATCAATTTCCTGTACCGGCCGTACAAAGGAAAAACAAGAGTTGCAGACAGTAAAAACAGACACAGTCACTTCCGCCGGCGAACAAACTATTTTGCAGTTTCCCGGAAAAGTAAAAGCTGCCCAAGATATCAATATTGCTTTCAGGGTAAGCGGAACCATCCGTAAAATATGTGTCGAAAACGGCACACATGTACGTAAAGGAGAATTGCTGGCAGAACTCGATCCTACCGACTATCAAGTGCAGTTGGATGCCACAGAAGCAGAGTACAGACAAATCAAAGCCGAAGCAGAAAGAGTAATCGCCCTTTACCAAGAGAATGGAACGACTCCCAATACCTATGACAAGGCAGTCTATGGCCTGAAACAGATAACATCCAAGTATCAGCACCACAAAGACCAGCTGGGCTATACCCGTCTATACGCTCCTTTTGACGGGTATGTGCAAAAACACTTGTTCAATGAGCATGAAACCATCGGAGCAGGAATGCCTGTAATCTCCATGATCAGTAGTGAAACACCCGAAGTAGAAATAAACCTTCCGGCAGCAGAATACATCCGTCGCAAACAATTTCTTCGCTATCACTGCACATTCGACATTTATCCGGATAAAGTTTATCCGATGAAATATATCAGCATTACTCCCAAAGCAAACGCCAACCAATTGTATACGATGCGCCTGCAATTGATTCCGAACGAGCAACCGCTTCCCTCTCCCGGAATGAATGCCATGGTTACTATTCATTGCGATACGGATGCGACACATTCCTTATCTGTTCCTCAAGGTGCCATCCTACAAAAAGAAGGACAAACATACGTGTTTGCCTACGACTCCATCGACCACACCGTTCATAGCCGTAAAATTACTGTCATACGCTTGCTTAGCAACGGACACAGTATTGTTACATCAGATAATTTGCAACCGGGCGAATGGGTCGTGTCATCCGGAGTACATCACATTAAAGACGGTGAAAAGGTAAAACCTTTACCACATTCCACAAAAACAAATATAGGAGGATTGCTATAATGGATATAAGTAAATGGGCATTCCAGAACCGGAATCTGATCTATTTCTTCGTGACCGTTTTACTATTTGGAGGTGCTTATTCATGTTATGAAATGAGTAAACTGGAAGATCCGGAAATAAAAGTAAAACTGGCCATGGTAGTAACCACTTATCCGGGAGCATCGGCTCATCAGGTAGAACTGGAAGTAACGGATGTGCTCGAAAAGAGCATCCGTACTATGGGCAATATAGATAATGTAGAAAGTTATTCCTACAATGACCTTTCTCTTATACAAATCGAACTGCTAAGCACCGTCAACGATGAAGATGTGGAGCAATGCTGGGACATGCTACGCCGCAAGGTAAATGATGCCCGTGCTTCCCTTCCCGAAGGGGTAAGCACGCCGGTTGTAAAAGATGACTTCGGCAATGTATACGGTATATTTTATGCCTTGACTGGCGACGGGCTCTCCGATCGCGAATTATCTGATTATGCAGAACTGATCAAACGAGAGGTCAGCGACTTGGAAGGAGTAGACCGGGTGGAGCTATACGGAAAACGCGCCGAATGTATCAATATATCCTTATTACAGGATCGCATGGCCAACTTAGGAGTTAAACCCGCCGAAGTTCTTGCCACACTCAACGGACAAAACCAAACCACCTATACCGGTTATTACGAAAATGGCAAGAATCGCATTCGGGTAATGGTAAACGATAAATTCAAGACAGTAGAAGATATCGGCAAAATGCTTATTCAAGGGCATGACGACGATCAACTTCGCCTGCGGGACATTGCACAGATTGAAAAAGACTATGAAACCCCGACACGTAATGAAATGTTCTACGACCGGGAACGGGCGCTCGGCATTCTGATTGCAGCTTCCAGTGGTTCAGACATCATTAAAGTAGGCAAAGAGGTGGAAACAACATTAGCCAAACTCCAAAGTCACCACCTGCCTGCCGGTGTAGAATATCATAAAGTTTTTTATCAACCGGAACGTGTAGGCGATTCATTAGGCACTTTCATCATCAATTTGATAGAATCCGTAGCCATTGTTGTTTTGATTCTGATGATAGCCATGGGATTTAAGAGCGGTCTCATCATAGGAATCAGCTTAATTGTCACGGTTTTCGGTTCGTTTCTCTTCCTTCATTTTGCAGGGGGAACGATGCAGCGTGTGTCTTTAGCAGCATTTGTACTGGCTATGGGTATGTTGGTCGACAATGCCATTGTCATTATCGATGGTATATTGGTAGATCTCAAAGCCGGCAAGAGCCGGATGGAAGCAATGACCGCTATTGGCCGACAGACAGCTATGCCACTTCTAGGCGCCACGCTCATTGCCATTATCGCATTCCTCCCCATCTATATGTCACCCGACACGGCAGGAGTTTATACCCGTGATCTTTTTATAGTCCTGGCAGTCTCCCTTTTACTGAGTTGGGTATTGGCATTAATTCATGTCCCCTTGATGGCAGACCGCGGATTACACCCGAACGTAGAAATCAGTAATTCGGGAAAACGTGAATATAAAGGACGTATTTATGCTTTTCTACGTACCTCTTTACGGTTCGGCCTTGCCCATCGCTGGAGTTTCGTATTTGCCATGATCGGCCTGTTAGCCCTTTCTATTTTCGGCTACGGATACATGCGTCAGGGATTCTTTCCCGATATGGTCTACGATCAGCTCTATATGGAATACAAGCTGCCGGAAGGAACCAATTCCACGCGTGTAGCCCATGATCTGGCAGAAATCGAAAATTACCTGAAAGGCCGTAAAGAGATTACACATATCACGACTTCCATAGGAGGAACACCGGGACGTTACAATCTGGTACGCAGTGTTGCCAACCCCTCCTTGGCATACGGTGAACTCATTATCGATTTTATATCCCCCGAAGAGCTTGTCAGTAATCTGGATGAAATTCAAAATTATTTATCACAACAATATCCGGATGCCTACGTCAAATTAAAACGGTATAACCTGATGTTCAAAAAATATCCTATTGAAGCACAGTTCTTAGGCCCCGACCCGGCAATATTACGCCAATTGGCAGACAGTGCCCGCAGTATCATGGAAAAGGCTCCGGAAGTATGTCTTATCACTTCAGACTGGGAACCCTCGGTTCCGGTACTTACCATAGAATACGATCAGCCTACGGCTCGCGCGTTGGGGCTCAGCCGGAACGATGTCAGTCTTTCTTTACTTTCTGCCACAGGCGGAATTCCTATCGGTTCCTTTTATGAAGGCATTCACAAAAACAATATCTACCTCAAATGCCTCGACGAAAAAGGTCATCCCATTGAAGATTTGAGTAATGCACAAGTATTCTCATCATTGCCTTCTTTGAACGGACTATTGAATGAAGAAACAATGGTAAAGTTAAAAGCCGGCACACTTTCTAAAGAAGAACTGGTAGAAAAACTGATGGGAAGTACCCCACTCAAGCAAATCAGTAAAGGTATCGATGTCAGATGGGAAGATCCCGTAGTGCCCCGATATAACGGGCAAAGAAATCTGCGTGTACAATGTTCTCCTGCTCCGGGATTGGAAACGGAACAGGCACGACTGGCCATTGCCCGTGAAATTGAAAAGATACAGTTGCCCGAGGGATATTCACTCTGCTGGCAGGGAGAAAAGATAGCCAGCACCAAATCCATGAAATATTTATTCAAAAACTTCCCGTTGGCAATTATCCTGATGATAGCCATTCTGATCATGCTGTTTAAGGATTATCGTAAACCGCTCATTATCTTCTGTTGCATTCCGTTAGTTTTTGTCGGTGTAGTGGCTATCATGCTGCTTACAGGGAAAACATTCAATTTCGTGGCCATTGTAGGCACACTGGGGCTAATAGGTATGATTATCAAAAACGGCATCGTATTAATGGACGAAATCACATTGCAAATCAATAAGGGAATAGAACCTGTTACGGCTTTAATCGATAGCTCCCAGAGCCGCCTTCGTCCGGTAATGATGGCTTCTCTGACTACTATTCTCGGAATGATTCCACTATTGTCAGATGCAATGTTTGGTTCACTGGCAGCATCTATCATGGGCGGTTTATTATTCGGAACGCTGATAACCCTGCTTTTTATCCCTGTTCTATATGCATTATTCTTTCACATAAAAAAGACAAACGAATGAAACGAATATCTATAATTATTACAATATGTTCTCTGTCCTGCCCGTCGCTTTTCTCACAAGAAATGCTGAGTTTGGAGCAATGCAGAGCAATGGCATTGAAGTATAATAAAGAGATGGCGGCTTCCATCCGCCAAACAGAAAGTGCACTTTACACCGTAAAGAGCTACAAAGGTAATTTCTTTCCTAATTTTACAGCCAATGGAACCGGAATATACAGCAATGCAGATGGCGGTTACAGTTCCGGCAGCGGCAACTTACCGGTTTTCTTGCCGGATGCTACCGGACAATTTCTGCCTAACGGCGGCTTTGCCTATTTTCCCGGTATCGATTTGAACTACAAAATAGGAGCAATCTACATGGGAGGTATCCAAATGGAACAACCACTCTACATGGGAGGAAAAATCAGTGCTGCCTATAAAATGTCTGTATTAGGAAAAGAAATGGCGCAAATGAATGAAACACTGACTGCAACCACCGTTATCCTAAAAACGGACCAAGCGTATGCACAAGTAGTAAAGGCCAAAGAAATAAAAAAAGTAGCCGACATGTACAATACTGTGCTTACAGAGTTACACAAGAACGTTGCAAGCGCACATAAACACGGGCTAAAGCCCCAAAATGACGTTTTAAAAGTACAAGTAAAGCTAAATGAAAGCGAACTGAATATCCGGAAAGCGGAAAATGCACTACGACTGGCCACAATGAACCTCTGTCACCTCATTGGGAAACCACTAAATACGGATATAGCCGTATCGGCTGATTTTCCAAAGATAGAGCAAGATGTGGAAGTTCAAATAACAAACATTGCCGCCCGCCCCGAATATAGTATATTGAGCAAACAAGTAGCTATTGCACAGCAACAAGTAAAACTAAATCGCAGTGAATTATTACCCAAAGTCGGTATCAAAGGTTCTTATGACTACGTTCACGGATTAGAGCTGAACGATCAGACACTACTGGATAAAGGCAGTTTTTCTGTCTTTCTGAATGTGAGTATCCCACTTTTCCACTTTGGCGAACGGAGCAACAAAGTGCGTGCCTCCAAGGCCAAATTAGAACAATCCCGGCTGGAACAAGAGAATATGAACGAGCAGATGCTGCTGGAATTGACACAAGCCGCCAACAATCTGGATGAAGCCCGTCTGGAATGTGAACTTTCTAACCGTGCTCTGGAGCAGGCCGAAGAAAACATGAAAGTAAGCAAAAGCCAATATGAAGTAGGACTTGAAAACCTATCCGACCATTTGGAAGCACAAGCGTTATGGCAACAAGCTTACGAGACTAAAGTAGATGCGCATTTCCAACTCTACCTAAGCTATATCGAATACTTGAAAGCATCGGGAACATTGCAAAACAAATTCTGAAAGAAAAGAGCATAACAAATAAAGAATTACCAAAGCCCGTCTGGCAGCACTATCTATGCATGCAACCCGACGGGCTTTTACCGTTTTTATATCCTCATCCAATTATCTTTGCATATCTGTGCGGGACGAAAGAAATGAAAAAATAGAATATGATTAAAGTAAAGACATCAATTCCTCGATATCCTCTACAATATAATCTGCTCCGGCCGTCATCAGCTCCTCCCGGTCACCATATCCATACAGCACACCGATAGAATCAATGCCTACCGCTTTCGCACCTATTATATCATGTTTCCGGTCGCCAATCATCACTACCTTACTTAAGTCCGTAATTCCATTCTCACGTATCACATACTCTATCACGTCCGCCTTCGTATGCCGCGAACCATCCAATCCGCTACCACCCACAAAGGAAAAATAACCGTCCAAATGAAAATGTTTCAGAATAAGCCCGGCAAAAACATCCGGTTTAGAAGTAGCCATCATCAACTGATATCCTTTTCGCCGAGCTTGTTCCAGAAGTTCGGCCATACCCGGATACACTTCATTCTCATAAAGTCCTGTTTCCGAATATCGTTCCCGGTATTTCTTCACCGCCTCTTCTGCCTGCACTTCCATAAACTGATAAAACTCTATAAAAGAATCCTTCAATGGAGGACCTATGAAAGGACATAGTTCCCGGAGATCATTCACAACAATGCCAAAATGATTCAAAGCATAAGCTACGGAACGGGTAATACCCTGCATAGGGTCGGTAACGGTACCATCCAGATCAAAGAAAAGGTATTGGTATTTCGAGAATAAATTAAATGATTGCTTCATTCTTCTTTTATTATATATTACGCGAATATAAAGCAAATTTGCCATATATCCCGTAACACGATACAAATAAAAATGATGCTATCTTAAAATATAAAACATAAAATTGGCACCATAGGTTACAATTTAAAATCATATCCAATAGATAAAGAAACACCATTAATTTTCTGAAGAGAAACTCCCTCTAATACTTTTGTACCCCAAAAGTAATATCTATATTGGAGCTTCACAGGAATCCAAGTTTTTCTCACTTTAATAGCTATACCTGCCCCCAAAGTAATACCATAATAGTATTTATTATAGTCTACTTCATTAGCATAATCATAGTGGCTCTCTAATTTATTCTTACACGCAAATTGTAGACCATGAAAAAATCCCACTTCCAACAATGGAGCTACTTTGTCAAGTGTAAAACGATTCTCATAAGTATAGTAATTTATAAAAGATAACGTAGAAAAATCCATTTGTTCTGAGCCTTCTTCATGTGAAGATATAGAGATTCCGGAAAACTCCAATCCAACATGAATTAAATTTCGATCTGTATATTTACTCATACTTCTGGAAAAAGCAACTCCTATTCCAGGCGCAAAGCTATTCCTATCAACGAAGTTATTAAAACCCACCTTACAATAATTCCCTATTATATAAGGAGTTAAAAAGCAACGGGAAGCCACCTTCTTTTCCTCATAATTAGTGCAAACAGATTCATTACAAATAATATCATGATATTTCTGAAACAATGCTATCCATTGATCTCTATCTGAATCTATTTTATTTATGCTTTTCTGTAATTGAGGATAATCCGAAAACAAATAATTCAATTTAGCTTTATTCTGTCGCCTTATGATGTCTCTATTGTCAGATTTAGAAGGATCAGACAACTCCATCATTATTCCGGAAGCCTCTTTTACAATATATGCAGCATAACCCTTGGGAAAATCCGTACATTTTTTTACATCCAAATAATAAAGATCTATTATACCAGAAAGAAGCGACTGAACAAAAACACGTTGCTTTATTTTGAATAGTTTTATATCTTCAGAGACAAAGAGAAGCCCTGATTCATAACCATAAGCAGTAATCTGTTCCGGAGAATAAACTTTATATTCTACCTCTCCCTGCTGACGATAAAAGCATTCTTTCCAGTCTCCTGTACCATCACGATAACCCAATTCCCCATAAATAGTATCAGATTCGTTGGTCACAACATATCCTTTCATCCATTCTACGTTTGCAGAATAAGAGACACAAGAAAAAAAGATAAAAACAATAATAAAATACACTCTGTTTTTCATACCATTAGTTTTTTAAATACTATATACAAATGTAGTGGAAAATTTTACATCCATCGATAGAAGTATATATAAAATTTTAATTGCTTTATTCATCATATATTTCTTGAGAGTATCCAACTTATAGGGTTAAAATTTGGTTTTACCTCGTTTTTATGTACCTTTGCCGCATGACAAAGACTATTAAATCGGATTTGGTGTTGTAAACAATCTGTGTTTCACGTACAGATTGTCCTTTCGTATGCTCTCGGATCATTCTTTTCGGGAGTGATTTTTATACCCTTATAATTTCAATTTTTAATCTGCATACAATGGCGAAAGCTTTGTGATGCTTCGCTGTGTATGCAAAATACATTAAGACAATGAGTAACGAAAATAAAACCATTCACGATTTCGAACTAAAGTTAATCTGCGACTTTTTTTCCAATATGGAACGGCAAGGGCCCGGAAGCCCCGAAGTAACCCTAAAAGCATTAAGCTTCATAGACGATCTCACCGACAAATCCCTCATCGCCGATATCGGGTGCGGCACAGGCGGTCAGACAATGGTATTGGCTCGGCAGTTACAGGGACAGATCACCGGACTCGATTTATTTCCCGACTTTATCGATATATTCAATCGTAATGCCAAACACCTCGGTTTGCAAAATAGAGTGAAAGGTATTGTCGGTTCAATGGACAACCTTCCCTTTCAGAGCGAGGAATTAGACTTGATCTGGTCGGAAGGAGCCATCTATAATATCGGGTTCGAACGGGGACTGAATGAGTGGCGCAAGTATTTGAAGAAAGGAGGATATATTGCTGTTTCCGAAAGTTCGTGGTTTACCGACGAACGGCCTGCGGAAATCAATGACTTCTGGGTGGATGCGTATCCGGAAATAGATACGATCCCCAATCAAGTGGTCAAGATACACAAAGCAGGGTATCTTCCCGTCGCCACATTTATTCTACCTGCCACTTGCTGGACGGAACATTATCTTGCGCTAAAAATTCCAGCACAGAAGATTTTCCTCGAGAAATATGCAAGAAATAAAATTGCCGAAGAATTCAGTGCACTTCAATCCTTTGAAGAAGAACTGTATCGTAAGTATAAAGATTTCTACGGTTATACATTCTTTATTGCAAAAAAGACAGGACTATAATTCATTCCTGTCAATGTTCGTAGACGGAAAAGGTAAGCATTAGGTAAATCGCTGATACGAACTTAAACAGTGCAGGTATTCTTCAAACAAAGAAAATACCTGCACTTATCTATTCTTCTACGATCCACCGTTCTATGTTCCGTGTCTTTCCGCTAAAATTCACTCCTATCTTGAATAATTTACGGCTATCTGTCTGAAAAGGCTGTATATAATGCTTTTCATTAATTTGTTGCAACGCTTCTTCGGCAGTTCCATCCAATTTGAATTCCATGACATAAATAAAATTATCGGTCTGGAGAACTAAGTCTATACGCCCCTCACTGGTACGATATTCCACTTTCGTGTAAAAGCCTATCAACTTGAAAACGATGAAAAGAACATTCTGATAGTGTAATTCCTGTTCGCGGATAATCTCATAAGTAGTATCGGCAAAAAAGCTTTGCAGACGGCGAAAGAAAGAATCGTAATCACCGGATTCCACTTCACGAACAAATTTCTGAATCTCAAACGGGGCTTCCACTTTAGTAGTTTTGGCATAGTAAGGAAGCAGAAAACGCATGAATCCTTCTTCTACTTCACGGTTTGGGAAACCTAATCGATAGATACCAAAACGAGAGTCATACTCCTTAATAGTAAGATAGCCGCTCTGATAGATAACCGGAATGGGATTAGTAGATTCCGAATCAATGCTATTCAACACATCGGCATCCGTCTCTACATCTGCCATACGTTCCAAATTATAATGATGTCGTTTCAGAAGTTTCACCAGATAAGTAGGCGTACCTGTTTCAAACCAATAATTACTGAATTTATTATACTTAAACGTATTAAGCAAGCTGAACGGATTGTAAATACCAATTGTATCTTCCACAAAATGGTAGCCATCATAGCACTCTTCCAACTTAGCACAAGCCTGTTCGTAGGTCATTTTTTGGGCCACTGCCAATTCATGCAGTTCTGTTTCCAAATTCGCATGAATTTCCTCTTCGGATATTCCACACAAATCCACATAAGGCTCACGCATAGATATGTCATCCAGATTATTCAGATCACTGAATACGCTTATCTTACCAAATTTAGTGACTCCCGTCAGCATCGCAAATTTAATATACCCATCCTTACTTTTCAAAGCCCCATAAAAAGGCTTTAAGGCATTACGATAGTTTTCCTGCAATTCCGGATTACCAATAGCCTGCAACATAGGCTTGTCATATTCATCTACCAGAATCACGGTCCGTTGTCCGGTTTGCTCACAAGCGCGTTGAATGATACCGGCAAAACGCAAAGCAAGAGAAACCTCAGACGGGCGGCTTCCATATAATTCTTCCCAATGCGTCAAATGATCGTTCAATATCTGATTCAGACTTTCCGGAGCATCATATTTTCCAATATTAAGATCCAAGTGCAGTATAGGGTATTTTATCCAATCCTTTTCCAACTTATCGATCGCCAGTCCCTCAAATAATTCCTGCTTTCCTTGAAAGTAAGCTTCCAAAGTAGAGATAAGCAGGCTTTTACCGAAACGACGGGGACGATTCAAAAAGTAATAACAACCCGTTTTTGCCAATTGATAAACCAACGCTGTCTTATCAATATAAAAATAACCGTCTTTACGAATCTTCTCGAAACTCTGAATACCGATAGGATAAATTTTATTGCCCATATTCCTCTCCTTTTCTATAACAACAAAGGTACTTATTTTCTATTTACTTTCAATCTTTTCAAGAAAATGCTTTTCTCTTTCCACAATCAAAGAACCTGTATTACAAAATAGAAGTGTATACATTAATGTCCGGACAAAGTTCATCCAGCCTAAACAACGGTATCGCTAATGCATACTAATCTTTGAACCGTGTATCACGAAGCTCCCAAAAAGCGACGGCAGCCGCAGCAGCCACATTGAGCGAATCGACCCCATGCGACATAGGGATACGGACTACATAATCAGCTTCGGCAATCGTTTCAGGTGAGAGACCGTCACCTTCAGTACCCATCACGATAGCTAATTTGGACTCAGAAGCCAAAGCAGGATTATCAATGGAAATAGAATGATCCGTGAGTGCCATGGCAGCCGTGCGGAATCCCAATTTACCCAAATCCCTAAGAGAACCGTCCAACCAAGTCCATGGAACAAGGAAAACTGCCCCCATCGATACCCTGACTGCACGACGATTCAATGGGTCACAAGAATTGCGTGTCAGCAATACAGCATCTATTCCGAGAGCGGCCGCCGAACGGAAAATAGCTCCAATGTTGGTAGCATCAACAACACCATCGATCACGACGATGCGCCGGGCTTCCCGGCATACTTCTTTCATACTGCGTATTGCGGGGCGACGCATAGCACAAAGAACACCACGTGTCAGAACGTAGCCGGTCAGTGTAGCAAGTAATTCCCTATTGCCCGTATAGACAGGCACATTTTCGCAACGTTTAATAATGTCGGAGGCATCACCGGTGATATGCTTATACTCACACAAAATGGCTAAGGGTTCATAACCGGCATCCAAAGCTCTAATGATGACCTTCGGGCTTTCCACGATAAAAATACCCTTGTCAGGCTCGATACGATTACGCAATTGAGCCTCGGTAAGAGTACAGAACATCTCAACTCCAGGATGAGATAAAGAAGATATTTCAATAACAGGCATATTCTTAAGTAAAAGTAATTATCCAGTAAATACAATTTTCACTATAAATGGTATTTGGTAGTTATCAGTAACGTATCGCACTCTACAGGAATTAGCCCTGTAAAAGCAAAAACCAGACTGTACCAGTGACAGATTTTGTCGTAATACATCTATTAAACTTTTTAAATCACAAAGATAAAGAAAAGAATGCTTTTATTATTTATTCAATATAAGTTCTATTACATATAAATCCGTAATTTCGGATATGTATCGTACACCCCCATCAATACAATTAACCATATTCAAATTATCAAAAGAAGATAGACTGTTAAAAAGAAAACCCATTATTAACATTCAAAATTAACAATAAAGATTGGCTATCTAAAAGTATATATCATTCCCCTACAAAACTGTATACTCCTATACGGCAGAAGTATACAGTTAACACAAGAAAAAGAGCATACTTTTACAACGACCGAAGAATCACTCATATATCACTCTACAACAAGCGATTACACAAATAGCAAAGAAACACAATCAACCTCATCGCCAATTCTCGAGAAATTTTATATTTGCTTTTTCAACAATTATGTACCTGTCAGGAATGATATTACAAAAGAGGAACAAAAACAAATTTCTTTCCTGTACCATTACATATAAAAGAAATAACAATAAATGTAATGTCATCCACCAATATATGTAGTGTCCCGCCACCTATATTGTTATCCACACAAAGCCTGACCTAGCGACCTGTTTAAATTTTCTCTTAAAAGTTTTTATCAGCTTATTTTGAGCAAAATCTAGGCAGCTTCTAAAGCTCTCTAATCACTTTCTAATCTCGTCTGAGTGTATTATAATCCCCTTCGGAATGCCTTCCGGAAGGAGAGTTTTACTTTTGCCCCAAAATTAAAAGTAAGAATGAAAAGGCTGATTATTATTTTATTGTTCTCATCCGTTTACGGATTTCTGCATGCACAGGAAACTACGGCTTTACAATTATCACTGAAAGATGCGGAAAAGATATTTCTGGAACGCAACCTGTCACTGATTGCCGAAAGATACAACATCGATATGGCTCAGGCGCAAGTAACGCAGGCACGATTATTCGAAAACCCCGTCATCTCATTGGAACAAAACGTGTACAACCGACTGAACGGCAAATACTTCGATATGGGGAAAGAGGGGGAAGCCACTGCCGAAATAGAGCAGGTGATTAACCTGGCCGGACAACGCAACAAACGGGTACGGCTGGAAAGGGTAAACAAGGAGATAGCCGAATATCAGTTTGAAGAGGTATTGCGTACTTTGCGCAGCGAACTGAACCGGACTTTTGTAGAAATCTGCTTCTCCACCCGCTCGATCGGGATATACGACAAAGAGATAGAATCCCTCGGACTGCTGATGCAGGCAACTAAAGAGCAACAGAGCAAAGGAAACATCTCGCTGCTGGAGAGTTCACGATTGGAATCCTTACTGTTATCGCTCCGTAAAGAGAAGAACGAACTGGAAAACAATCTCATCGGCCTGCACGGCGAATTAAACCTGCTGTTGAGCCTTCCTACGGGTCAAGAGGTAACATTACTGCTGGATGATGAAATTCTGAAGCAGGTGGATGCGGCAACGGTCTCTTTCACGGATATGAGCCGGATGCTTTCCGTCCGTCCCGATCTGAAAATGGCTCATGCCAATGTCACAGCCGCTCAGGCAAACCTGAAACTACAACGGTCGCTGGCCGCACCGGAGTTCTCCATCAAAGGGATGTACGACCGGGCGGGAAACTTTATTGATAACTACTTCGCCATAGGAGCCAGCATCTCCGTACCCATCTTCAACCGTAATCAAGGAAACATCAAATCGGCCAAACTCGACATACAACAAAATGGCAAGGAAGAGGAATACGCCATAGAGAAAGCACGTATGGAGCTGCATGCCGCCTATATCCGATTGCAGAAAGCAGCGGAACTGTACCGCTCGTCCAACGATGAACTGGAACATAACTTCGGCCGTCTCATCGAAGGGGTGAACGAGAACTTCCGGAAAAGGAACATCAGCATGCTCGAGTTCATCGACTATTACCAAAGTTACAAAGAAACCTGCCTGCAACTGCACGAACTGAAAAAAGAGGTATTCCTCGCTATGGAGAATTTAAACACAATTGTCGGACAAACCGTATTTAACTATTAAACTCAATATGAATCGCATTCTACTACCCGCCTGCCTCTGCGCTGCGCTATTAAGTGCTTGTGGCGGACAAACAGAAGCTCCCCAAGAAACAACCCGGGAACTTTTTCTTACAGACAGTTTACAAAACGTAGTATCGGTGGACACCGTACACATACATGAAGTGGCCGATGAGTTGACGCTTAACGGCAGGGTCACTTTCAATCAGGAACAAGTGGCACGCGTATTCCCCATCTTCGGGGGAACGGTGACCGAGGTTTCTGCCGAAATCGGCGACCATGTGCGCAAAGGCGATATACTTGCCGTCATCCGGAGCGGTGAGGTAGCCGATTATGAGAAACAGAAAAAAGAAGCCGAACAACAGCTCATCATCGCCCGGCGCAACCTGCAATCCGTGCAGGATATGTTCGCATCCGGCATGGCATCGGAACGCGATGTGCTGCAAGCACGCCAGGAACTGAGCAATGCCGAAGCGGAAGAGAAGAGAATCACGGAAATATTCTCCATCTACCACCTTGCCGGCAAATCCCTTTATATAGTGAAAGCGCCGGTATCGGGTTTCATCGTCGAAAAGAATATCAATAAGGAGATGCAGATACGTTCCGACCAGAACGATGAGATGTTCGTCATTTCCGGACTGGAAAACGTGTGGGTGATGGCGGATGTATACGAAAGCAACATCAGCAAGGTGCACGAGAACGCTCCGGTACGGATTACCACCCTCGCCTACCCCGGCAAAGAGTTCACCGGAAAGATAGACAAGGTGTACAACATGCTGAACGACGAAAGTAAAACGATGAACGTGCGTGTGAAGCTCACCAACGAAAACTACCTGCTGAAACCGGGCATGTTCACCAACGTATCCGTAATCAGCAGATCGTCCGACAAGCAACTGCCCCGCATCGACTTGCACGCCCTCGTGTTTGAAAACGGAAAGAACTTTGTAGTGACGGTGGATGCCGACGGCAAACTCGCCGTAAAAGAGGTGGAAGTATACCGGCAACTGAGCAAGGAGTGTTATCTCTCATCGGGGGTACAGGAAGGAGACCGGATTCTGAACAAAAACGTATTGTTAGTGTATAACGCACTGAATGCAGATTAAAGGGAGGAACAGACGATGCACAAGTTTATCGATAACATTGTAGCCTTCTCACTGAAGAACAAGTTTTTTATCTTTTTCTGTACCACGATAGCCGTTATCGCCGGAGTCGTGTCCTTTAAGCATACACCGATCGACGCCTTTCCGGATGTGACGAACACGAAGGTCACCATCATCACCCAATGGCCGGGACGAAGCGCCGAAGAGGTGGAGAAGTTCATCACCATCCCCATCGAGATAGCCATGAATCCGGTGCAGAAGAAAACGGATATCCGCTCTACCACCCTCTTCGGGCTATCGGTGATCAATGTGATGTTTGAAGATCAAGTGGACGACTTCACCGCCCGCCAGCAAGTATACAACCTGCTGAACGACGCCGACCTGCCGGAAGGGATCACACCGGAGGTACAGCCCCTCTATGGCCCTACGGGAGAGATATTCCGCTACACCCTGCGCAGTGACAAACGGAGCGTACGCGAACTGAAAACCATTCAGGACTGGGTGATCGAACGTAACCTCCGTGCAGTATCGGGTGTAGCGGATATTGTCAGCTTCGGCGGAGAGGTGAAGACTTTTGAGGTTAGTGTCAACCCGCACCAACTGATCAATTATGGCATCACCGCGCTGGAACTGTACAACGCCATTGCCAACAGTAATATCAACGTGGGCGGCGACGTTATCACGAAAAGCTCGCAGGCATATGTGGTACGGGGTATCGGCCTCATCAACGACCTGGAGGAACTGCGGAACATCGTAGTGAAAAACATCAACGGTACGCCCGTACTGGTACGCCACCTGGCAGATGTGCACGAATCGTGCCTGCCACGCTTGGGACAAGTGGGAAGAATGGACGAAGACGATGTAGTGCAAGGCATCGTCGTGATGCGAAAGGGAGAAAATCCCGGAGAGGTGATCGACGCCCTAAAGACTAAAATAGAGGATATAAACAAGAACATACTGCCCAAAGATGTGGAAATCGTTCCGTTCTATGACCGCGAAAATCTCGTAAACCTTGCCGTGCGCACGGTTACCCATAACTTGATTGAAGGGATTCTGTTAGTGACTTTCATCGTACTGATATTCATGGCCGACTGGCGTACCACGGTGGTAGTGGCGGTAGTCATTCCGTTAGCACTGCTTTTCGCCTTTATCTGCCTGCGGGCCATGGGCATGTCGGCCAATCTCCTATCCATGGGCGCCATCGACTTCGGTATTATCATAGACGGTGCTGTGGTGATGGTGGAAGGGGTGTTCGTGGCGCTCGACAAAAAAGCGCGGGAAGTGGGCATGCCTGCCTTCAACCGCATGTCGAAGATGGGACTCATCCGCCACACGGCCAAAGACAAGGCCAAAGCGGTGTTCTTCTCCAAACTGATCATCATCACGGCGCTTATCCCTATCTTCTCTTTCCAGAAAGTAGAGGGTAAGATGTTCTCACCGTTGGCCTATACGCTCGGTTTCGCTTTGTTGGGCGCACTGCTGTTTACGCTGACGCTGGTACCCGTAATGTCTTCCATGCTGCTGAAAAAGAATGTACGCGAAAAGAATAATTTCTTTGTCCGTTTCATCAACGAAAAGGCAAGTGCCCTCTTCGACAAATGCTATGCACATCGCAAGCTATCCATCGGGCTGGCGAGCATCGCCGCCATCGTGGGATTGTGGATGTTCACCCTGCTGGGCACAGAGTTCCTGCCGCAACTGAACGAAGGTTCCATCTACATCCGTGCCACCCTGCCGCAAAGCATCTCGCTGGATGAATCGGTACAGCTCGCCAATCAGATGCGGCGCAAGTTAGCGGCATACCCCGAAGTGCGGCAAGTGCTCTCACAAACCGGACGCCCCAATGACGGCACGGATGCCACAGGATTCTACAACATCGAATTCCACGTAGACATCTACCCGGAAAAGGACTGGGAAAGCAAACTCAGCAAGCTGCAACTGATAGACAAAATGCAGGACGACCTTTCGCTATATCCCGGCATCGACTTTAACTTCTCCCAGCCCATCACGGACAATGTGGAGGAAGCGGCTTCGGGCGTGAAAGGCTCCATCGCCGTGAAAGTATTCGGAAAAGACCTGTATAAATCGGAAAAGATTGCGGTACAGATAGACAAGATACTCTCCACCGTGCAGGGTATCGAAGACCTCGGAGTTATCCGCAACATCGGTCAGCCGGAACTACGCATCGAACTGAACGAACAGAGTCTGGCACGCTATGGGGTAGCCAAAGAGGATGTACAGTCCATCATCGAAATGGCTATCGGAGGAAAATCGGCATCACTGCTTTACGAAGACGAGCGGAAGTTCAACATCATGGTACGCTATAAACCGGAATACCGGCAGAACGAAGAGGAAATAGGCAAGATTCTGGTACCCACCATGAACGGGACAATGATCCCCATCAAGGAACTGGCGGAGATAAAAACCATCACAGGCCCCCTGCTGATATTCCGCGATAACCACACCCGCTTCTGCGCCGTGAAATTCTCCGTACGCGGTCGGGACATGGGTACTGCCGTGGCCGAAGCGCAAAAGAAGGTCAATACTTCCGTACACCTGCCCGAAGGATACACGCTAAAGTGGACGGGAGACTTCGAGAATCAGCAACGTGCCACCAAACGTCTTTCGCAAGTCGTTCCGGTAAGTATCGCTATCATCTTTATCATCCTGTTCGTACTGTTCTCCAATGCACGGGATGCAGGGTTGGTATTACTGAATGTACCCTTTGCAGCCGTCGGCGGTATTATTGCGCTGCTCATCACCCACTTCAACTTCTCCATATCGGCAGGTATCGGGTTCATCGCCCTGTTCGGTATCTGTATTCAAAACGGTGTGATTATGATTTCGGACATCAAGCACAACATACAGGCACGGTTGCCATTGCCGGAAGCCATAAAGACAAGTATGCGTTCGCGCATCCGCCCCGTAGTGATGACGGCAGCCATGGCAGCCATCGGCCTGATGCCGGCAGCCATGAGTCACGGCATCGGTTCGGAATCGCAACGCCCGTTGGCAATCGTCATTATCGGCGGATTGATAGGCGCTACTTTCTTTGCCCTGTTCATCTTCCCGCTGATTGTGGAGATGGTTTACAAGAAGATGCTGTATGACAAGGAAGGTAATCTGAACCAGAGAAAACTATAAATAAGATATTCACCACAGAAAGGGCACAGAGAGTTTTTCTTTCGAGCCTTGCAAGTAACCATAATGGTGTGTTGGTACAAATAAAACAAATACAAGCCTTAAACTTAAGAAACTCTATGGCATTCTGTGGTGAATTCTCGTATATTTGTACGGTACTTTAAAAACGTTGTTCCAGTTATGGCAAAGATATTATTGGTAGAAGATGAAAGGAACATAGCCTCGTTCATCGAACGCGGACTGCATGAATTCGGTCATACGGTAAGCGTAACCCACGATGGCACCACCGCCTGGGAACTATTACAGCACGAAGCGTTCGACCTGTTAGTGCTGGATATCATCATGCCCGGAATAAACGGTCTGGACTTATGCAGGCAATACCGGCAGAAGGAAGGATATCAGACACCTGTCATCATGCTCACCGCACTCGGCACTACCGAAGACATAGTGAAAGGACTGGATGCCGGAGCGGATGATTATCTGGTAAAGCCTTTCAGCTTTCAGGAACTCGAAGCCCGCATCAAAGCACTGCTCCGCCGGGGTAGGGAAACACCGACATTGCAACTGACCTGCAATGACCTCGTGCTGGACTGCAACACCCGCCGCGCCCAACGCGGAGAGATCAGCATCGACCTTACCGTTAAGGAATATCGCCTGCTGGAATACTTCATGACCCATCAAGGCATCGTCCTTTCCCGTCTCACCTTGCTAAAAGACGTGTGGGACAAGAACTTCGATACCAACACCAACGTGGTAGATGTCTACGTGAACTATCTGAGAAACAAGATAGACAAGGATTTCGACACGAAGCTCATTCACACCGTTGTGGGAATGGGCTATATCATGGGTATCCGGTAACAGATAAAAAGAAAAAGCACAGCGTATGAAGATAGGTTCCAGAATAGCATTGTTTTATACCATCATCACCGTAGGGGCAATCGCTGCGGTGGTCATGGTATTCTACTTTTTCACCTCCCGCTACATCAACCATCTTTACGACTCTTACCTGATAGAAAAAGCCTATCTGACCGCTCAGAAGCATTGGGAAAAAGATGAGGTGGATGAATACAGCTACCGCGAAATCCAACAGAAATATGACGAACTGTTGCCACAGGCGCAAGAGATATTGCTGAATATAGACAGTGCGTCGGCAGCCGTGAACGACACGCTGAACAAATACCTCGACAGTAACCAGCAGGCACGCCTGTTCAAAGACCTCCCGGTTCCGTTCGTCTACGGCAATCTGAGGGGTGCTGCCCTCCATTATCCCGACAATGAAGGTGACTTCATCGTATTGGTCATGGCAAGCAATAATTACGGACGCGACATTCAGAAGCACATCCTCCTGCTCGCCCTGTTCCTGCTGCTGATGAGTTGCGGACTCATCTACCTCATCGGAAGAATCTATGCCAACCGTATTCTGCATCCCCTGAAACACATCCTCAAAGAGTTGAAGCGCATCCGTGGAAACAACCTGAACATACGGATGAAAACATTCGGCAACAAGGATGAACTGGACGACCTCATCCGCACGCTGAACGGAATGCTGGACAGAATCGACACCGCTTTCCAAGCGGAAAAATCTTTCATCAGCAATGCTTCGCACGAACTGAACAACCCGCTCACCGCCATTCAGGGCGAGTGCGAAATCACCCTGCTCAAAGAGCGTTCCCCCCAAGAGTATATCGATTCGCTCCAGCGTATCTCTACCGAAAGCAAGCGCATCACCCAACTGATAAAGCACCTGCTTTTCCTCTCCCGCCAAGAAGAAGACATCCTGCAAAACGCAAGGGAAGAGATGGACCTTGTGGTGCTTTTACGCGACTTATGCCTACAATACCCCCAAGTGATGTTCCATACCGATGTGCCGGAAGGCCATGCTCTCGTTACGGCCAATTTCTATCTGCTGCGCATAGCCTTCCAAAATGTAATCGATAATGCCCGGAAGTACTCCAAAGGGCAGGTAGATGTCAGTTTAAGCATTCGTGAAAACGCGCCCGTCATAGAAGTGAAAGATTATGGAATCGGTATTCCGGAAGAAGAGATACAACACATTTTCCACTCTTTCTACCGGGCAAGCAACACGCGCGAGTATGCGGGACAAGGTATCGGCCTCAGCCTGTCTATGAAAATCGTATCGGTATACGGCGGCAAGATAGCGATAGAATCGCAGGTAGAAAGCTATACGAAAGTCACTATGACCTTTACCCCCGCCGGTGAGCGGGAATAGAATCAGAGTTGAGAGGTCTGCCCTACCGCACTGTATGCTTCCTGCACTACTTCCTGCGGGTATCCGCAGATTTCCAGAATACGAATGGCATTACGTTCCGTAACCGGACCGGGTTTCAGTTTATAATCAAAAGACAAGACTCCGTTTTCCACATTCTCGCAGAAGTGATACAGGTCGTATTCATCTTTCAGCAAAGACGCCAGTTCGATGTCATGGGTAGATACGAATACGATGTTCCTTTGCCGTATCAATGCCGAAAGCACCGCTTTGGCAATGGCAATCCGCTCTACGGTATTCGTTCCCTTGAACAACTCATCCAGCAAAAAGAGGTGATTTCCTTCCCTGCTCAGGTCAATCATCTCCTTAATCGTCTGCACCTCTTGCAGGAAAAAACTCTTTCCTTCCAGCAAACTATCCTCCATATGAATGGCGGAAGCAAGCCGCATACCCGAAGGGTAACGGAAACTGCGCGCAAAGCAGGTGTTCAACGCCTCGGCAGCAAGCTGGCAAACTCCTATCGAACGGATGAAGCTCGTCTTTCCCGACATATTGGAACCGGTGATCAACACAGACTTGCCATGAAGGGTAACCGTATTGGAAACACAATGGCCGATAAGCGGATGATAGATATCCGCCACATGAAAAGATTCACCCTCACGGCAACGTCCGGGCAGTGAGTGATAGGGCAATGACTCCCGAAACATCGATACGGAACACAACACATCGACCAACCCGAAGAAACGGAACACCTGTTCTATCTTCTGCTGCTTACCCTGTAAAAGAAAAAAAGCACGGGAGGTAGAAATCGCTTCCAGCAAAAAGAACATATTCAGCAGTTCCGTAAAGAAATAGGCAATAAGAACCAGATCATTTTCCAGACGAATACCCATACGAAAAGAAGCCAGCCGCTTCCTCAAAGAGATTAAATCGGCCAAAACGCCGGTAATCTCTTTATCGACCGAAAGGCAAAGCGGGTGTTTGACCAGCTTTTCCGATTGTTTCAGCAGGTTCAACAACTGCGGAATGGAGAAAAGATATGCCTGCATCTCTGTCTTTTTGCGATAATGCAAGATGAGATTCACCAGCAATCCTACTAATATCAGCCAAAGAAACAGGACGGAAGAAGTGACGTACAACAACCCCAAAAAAAGCACGGGAACAAATTGCAAGACTCTCAACAACCGATAAAAGGAACGGGAACTGACCGGATGATCTGCCGATAACAAGGAAGCAATCGAACAGGCATCCGAATGATTCAACTTTTTTAATTCCTTCTGAATGTCACCGCGCAATGTCGTATCGGAAGAAAGCGTATGCAATATGTCCTCATGAACGGCTATTGCCGACGGACGATTGTAATGCAATATATCATACAGGTACTGTCTGCCCACACAAGAAGAGGTGTAATCGGCAGACAGAAAAACATCGTCCATATTCAAATCATCCCAGGTTCGTTCGGACACCAAACCGTCCGTATCCGCCTTTATCCTATGCTCATGATAAAGTGCGATGTCTGATAGTGTTTCTCCCATTTCACAAATATAACAAGAACTTGCTGAATTACAGCAAAATCAGGAGAAATAAAACGAGTCCCCTCATCAAGGGAAGATGCCAGGCCTTTGAGAAGAGTGGAAGGAGAAGTAAAGGGAGAAGACGCAGATTGACGTATTCAATAAAAGAAAAGCATCCGGAAATATTTCTCCGGATGCCCTTTTACTATGCGTACATAGCGTTACCGCTTTTTGTCAGATTAATATCTGTCACGACCGCCACCGTAACCACCGCCACGGTTACCGCCACCGTAGCCACCGCCACGATTACCACCACCGCCGTAGCTACGACGAGGAGCAGATTCTTCTTTAGGGCGAGCTACAGATACAGCAAGTTTTCTGCCATCTACTTCTGCTTCGTTCAATGCTGCAATCGCCTTATCACCGGCTTCTTCATCTGCCATCTCTACGAAACCATAACCTTTGGAACGGCCTGTCTCTCTGTCAGAAATAACTCTTGCTGAGGCTACTTCTCCATACTCTGCAAACAACTCTGTTAAATCGGAATCGCTAATGTTATAGCTCAATCCTGCAATAAAAATGTTCATCGAAAAAAATAATTAATTCTTAAATAATAAAATGATTTTGTTAGAGAAGTCTTATTAAGGAGATAAATAACTCTGCAATAACATTGAAAAGGAACCGTATCTTACTTATCAGAAATCTTTAAAACGTGGTAAATATAGGCATTAAGTGGGGATTGAGAAAAGAAATCGGTAAATTCTTTAAAAATAAATGCAAAAAAAACAGAAAAGAGTGACAAACGGATTTCAAAAGATGACAAACAGACTTCAAAAACAGAAAACAAGACCAGTCATGTATATCCATTCCCATTTTCGAAGAACAGTATTATATTGATAAGAGGCGCCGGCCTTCAACAAAAACCTGTCGGACAATTGATAAGCGACTCCGGCACTTGCTCCCTTCGTATAGAGGGAACGTGGGGTACGGTATCTGTCGGACAGATAGTTAGTAGACATATAAAGTGAAAACTTATTCGTCAACCGATAACGAGCCTCTACATCCGAGCGAACCGCAGTAGAAGAATAAGTTTCTACCGGTAATATTCCTGAAGAGAAGTAGTCCCCCCTTATTGTCAACCGCTTCAAGGGTTGCCAGAAAGAATAACTCCGGAGATTGTTCTTTTCCGGAAAAGGGACCGGGGGCATACCAGGTAAAGAAATTCCGGGATAATGACGGAGAAGATGCACATGACCGGAAGGAAGCAATTTGAAACCGGGTAATTCAAAGGCAGAAACAGGATGATTGATAATCCCCGGCTTTCGCTCGCCGGGGATTGAAATCAAATCATCCAGATGGAGTCCCTCGAACGGAACTTCCTGTGCCGCCGCCGGGGCGAAACAGAATAGACATAGAATAGTATAAATGAAAAAATCCCTCATACGGCGTCTGGCTTTGTTTATTAGACGCTCGTATAAGGGAAATGCTGTTATGGGTGTCAATTAAAAATTGAAAAAATAGATTAAATACCTATGAATGAAAAAACGATTCATTTTAGGATAAAATACGGTTACCCCCAGTATTGAACATCGTATATTCCAGTATTAAGTATCGTATATTCCAGTACGGAACACAGCCCGTTTCAATGATTCAGACTCCGTCGTCTACGGCTACGCCGTCTCTGCAACTTATTACGCTGATAACGCTGCACACGTTTATAAATCATCCAGCCGCTCATTACGCCGACCACCACAAAAATAAGTATCGTGATCCCCACACCGAGATTATCCCCTTTGATACGTGACCATATCTCGAGTACGTCTTTCGTCTTATCACCAAAATCACGAATCATGGCACAACGTTCCACCACACTACGGTCCGGATATTGGATACGGTTTATCTGAATACTATCGGCATCCGGCCCGAAAAAGTAACTGAGATCGGAATAATAAGTCAAGGTCGTATCGATTTTCTCCTCCATTATTTCGGGAGAAGCAATAGCACTTACATATCCGCAGGCATCCATATTGCGAATAGCAATATCAGGCCGACACATGAAATTGATAAAATAACTGGCTGCTTGCGGATTACGTGCATATTTCGGAATCACCCAACCGTCATACCATATATTACTGCCCTCTTCGGGCACTACATAATCGAGGTCTACTCCCACTGCATCGGCTTCTTCGATAGCCCACATGGCATCTCCGCTCCAGGTCATATTTATCCAAGCCTTGTTTTTAGTCATCATCTCTTTACCAAAATCTGCTTCCCAGCCGGCAATGTTCGGTTTCATCGCTTTCAGATATCTCTCCACAATAGCCATTGCCTGAGGAGAATAATCGTTCATCAACTGCTCTACGGTCACCTTTCCTTCGGCCAGTTCTTTGGCATGAGAGTAGATGATCGCTGTCCCGTATGCATCGCGATAGGCATCTTTCATCAGTATTTTACCGGCAAACTTCTTATCCCAAAGGCATCCCCAGGTATCTACATCCTGCTCCGTCACGAAAGCCTTATTGTAAAGGATTCCTGCCGTCCCCCACATGTAGCACACAGCATAATGATTGGCAGGGCGTCCCGGCTGACTCAGTTTATTAATCTGCTCACGGATATAAGGCGCCACATTATTCATATAATCGGGCGAATGGGCAAAAACAGTATCGATGGGCAACAACAAATCCTTTTTCAGCATACGTTCGATAATGTATTCCGAAGGACAAACCACATCAAAATCCTCATGTCCCTTTTCAATCTTGGTAAGCATGATTTCGTTGATATCGAATGTCTGATAGACAATACGGATATCTTCTCCGGTCTGTTCCTTGTAATAAACCTGAAAATCTTCCAAAACACCCTCACCGATATAATCAGCCCAATTGTATATCTTCAGTACATTCTTGCGAGGCTCCCCGGTATTGTAACAACTGGCAAAAAGAATTCCTAAAATGAGTATAGATAGAATTTTTCTCATAACATTAATAATTATTTAATGTGCCAATACGCCAATGTGCCAATTTCCATGCGGCATGATTATTCCTTCAAATTACATCCAATTGCAGCGCAGCCAATTGGCACATTGGCATATTAGCACATTATTACATTATTTTTTGCTTGAACGATGATTGATGACAATGAGTAAAGCCAACACCACTACAAAAATGATAGTGGAAAGAGGGCGCAACTCCGGTGTCAATCCGCCCTTTCGGGCATCGGCATAAATATAGGTGGAAAGAGTTTCCAGCCCCTCATTGCCGATGGTAAATACTGTTACTGCAAAATCATCGATGGAAAGTGTCAGCGCCAGCATGAAGCCACTGATCATCCCCGGACGGATTTCCGGAAAAATCACCTTGCGCAAAGCCTGCATGGGAGTAGCCCCTAAATCGAGCGCTGCCTCATATAAATTCGGATTCATCTGCTTAAGACGCGGAAGCACACTGAGCACCACGTAAGGCGTACAAAATGTGATGTGTGCCAACACCACCGTAGTGTATCCTTGAGAGATACCCAAAGAAACAAACAGCAGAAACAATGAAATACCGGTAATGATATCACCATTCAAAATGGGAATGCTGTTTACGAAACCAATGGTCTTACGGGCACGGTTCTTCAAGTTAAAAATGCCGATAGCAGTAATGCTTCCCAACAAAGTAGATGCAGTGGCGGCAATCAGAGCGATAGTCACCGTATTTATCAATGCATTCATCAACGAATGATGCGTTCCTGTGGTAAACAACGAAGAATAGAGTTTAGTTGAGAAACCTGTCCAGTTTCCCAATACTTTGGCTTCGGTAAACGAATAAATCACAATAATCACGATGGGCGAATAGAGCAACAACAGCAATATCCACAAATAGGCCTGGGCAAAAATCCTCTTTACCATAATCCTCCTCCTTCGTTAGAATGATCCTTATCGTCGGTACTGAACAGTGAAGTGGCCGCAATCAGCAACAACATGATGAGCGATAAGGCCGCACCGTAATTCCACATGCTATTATTAATATTCTCCTGAATGGTGGTACCGAAAAGCTTGATATTGTTCATGGTCAGCAACTCGGCAATGGCAAAAGTAGAGATGGTAGGCATAAACACCATCATGATACCACTCATCACTCCCGGCATCGACAAGGGCAATACCGCTTTCAAGAACACCTGTACCGGATTGGCCCCCAAATCTTGTGCTGCCTCTATATAACTGTGATCCATCTTCTGCAGTGTATTGTAGATGGGATAGATCATAAAAGGAATAAAGTTGTATACCATACCGAATATCAACGCCCCTTCTCCCAACGGCATTCGGAAAAAATCGAAAAGGGCAACGGTGGCTAACGTACGTACCAGAATATTGACCCACATGGGCAGGATAAACAGCACTACCAATGTCTTAGAACGGTTCAGTTTCGCATTGCTCAATATCCACGCAGCGGGATATCCTAACAGGATACATACAAGCGTCGTAATAATCGCTATTCCGATAGAATATACAAAGGTATTGATTGCTTCATGATGAGTAAAGAACTTCTCAAAGTTCTCCAAAGTAAGATGTCCGTTGTCATCTGTAAATGCATAAACCACAATAAGAAGCAACGGAATGACGACAAATATCGCCGAAAAGATAATGTAAGGAAGAGTCCAACTCTTACGTGATGAAAAAAAGACTGATAACTTATTCACCTCTGAAATTCATTTTTATTTTTTAATTACCCGGATCGCATCGGGAGGAATAGTAATACCTACGCGGTCGCCATCGTCCCAAACATCATTCGTATCCACAAACACATTCTCGTCCCAATCCGACCATACAGTCAGATGATAATGGTCACCTTTATAAAGGATGAATTTCACTTCACCGGTCAGTGTACCGTCTTCTTCGTTATCCTGAAGGATAATCTTATCGAAGCCTACCTCTACCCGAACTTCGGCACCGGCCGCGATATCCGTCACAGGTGCACATTCGAAGTTACATCCCAAAAACTCCACATGAGTCTCATCCGTCAGTTTGCCTTCGAAAGTATTGCACACGCGCTCTTTCTTCATTATATGAATATCAAAGGGTTTCACAAGCAATCCTACCTCGGCTCCCACCTCAAAGTGGTGATAATCCTGCACCAAAAACTCGTAACCACTACAAAGCACCGTCATTTCATAGTGCACCCCTTTGAATACAGAAGATTGCACTACTCCTGTCAGTTGTGCCATATCGGATACAGGAAAAATATACAGGTCTTCGGGACGAATCACCACATCTACCGGCATGTTTTCACCAAAACCTTCGTCCACACATTCGAACTCCGTACCGCAAAAACGTACCAGCTTGTCTTTGATCATGATACCGTTCAGTATATTACTCTCACCGATAAAATCGGCAACAAACGAATTGATAGGCTCATTGTATATATCGATCGGCGTGCCTATCTGCTGAATCCGTCCCTCGCTCATCACCACAATGGTATCGCTCAGCGTCAAAGCCTCTTCCTGATCGTGAGTCACATATACAAATGTAATACCCAAACTCTTGTGCATCTCCTTCAGCTCCATCTGCATATCTTTACGCATTTTGAGATCGAGCGCAGCCAACGGTTCGTCGAGCAGCAAAACTTCAGGCTCATTGACAATGGCACGGGCAATGGCTACCCGTTGCTGTTGTCCGCCGGAAAGGGAATCGACATCACGGTATTCATAATCCGTCATGCCTACCATCTTCAAGGCAGCCTTCACTTTCTTTTCAATGACCGGCTTCGGTGTCTTTTTCAGCTTCAAACCGAAAGCGATATTATCATACACATTCAGATGCGGAAAAAGAGCGTATTTCTGAAAAACCGTGTTCACCGGACGCTTATGGGGCGGTGTTTGTGTTATTTCCTTTCCCGATATTCTGATTTCACCTTCCGAAGCCGTCTGAAAGCCGGCAATAAGGCGTAACAACGTGGTCTTACCACAACCCGAAGGACCGAGAATCGTCACGAATTCTCCCTTCTTTACATTTAAGGTCACATTATCCAAAGCAGTCTTATCACCGAAAAACTTCGATACACTGTTTACTTCGATAATGTAATTGTTTTCTTGCATATTCATACTAATTTGGGGTGCAAAGGTACACATTTCTACGATTTCCTCCTACGTGTTAATCTAATATAACAGAGTTTTCCTCCGAAAGATTGAAAAATAATCTATCTTTGCATAAATATTTATTCACTAATTTTACGAAAGCATGAAAAAGTTAACTTATTTGTTCGTTGCTGCCGCCGCTTTAGGTATGGTGGCTTGCGGCGGAAACAAACCAGGCTATGTCATTACCGGTACAGTAGAGGGAGCAGCCGACGGTGACACTGTATTTTTACAGGAAGTAGTAGGCAGACAACTCAGCAAACTGGATACTGCCATTATAAAGAACGGTACATTTACATTCGAAGGCGTGCAGGACTCTGCCGTAAACCGCTATGTAACATCCGGCACAGGAAATGAAGCAATGCTTATGGACTTCTTCCTTGAAAACGGAAAAATCAATATCGCTCTGACTAAAAACAATGATTCGGCAACCGGTACGGCCAACAACGACGCCTACCAGGAAATACGCAACAAGATCAACGCGCTCAATCAGAAAGCACAACCCATTTACGAATCCATGGGAAATGCCGACATGACCGAAGAACAGAGGGCTGAAAACATGAAAGCACTCGAAGGTCTTCAGAATGAATTGGGAGAAGTTTATAAAGAGGGAATCGAAAAAAACATCACCAATCCGGTAGGTATCCACTTGTTCAAGATGAACTATTACAGCATGGAAACAGCAGAAAATGATGCTTTATTGCAACAGATTCCGGCTCAATTCCAAAACGATGCTGCCATCGTAAAAATCAAAGAGATGGTTGAAAAGCAAAAGAAAACAGCCGTCGGACAGAAATTCATCGATTTCGAAATGCAGACTCCTGACGGAAAATCTGTTAAGTTGTCGGACTATGCAGGAAAAGGGAAAGTAGTTCTTGTAGACTTCTGGGCAAGCTGGTGCGGTCCTTGTCGTCGTGAAATGCCGAACTTAGTAGAAGCTTATGCAAAATACAAAGGTAAGAACTTCGAAATCGTAGGCGTATCACTCGATCAGAATGCCGACTCTTGGAAAGAAGCTATTAAAACACTGAAAATGACATGGCCGCAGATGTCCGATTTGAAATACTGGAACAGTGAAGGCGCACAGTTGTATGCCGTAAACAGTATTCCTCATACCATGTTGATTGACGGTGAAGGAACAATCATTGCCCGTGGTTTACACGGAGAAGAACTGCAAACAAAGATTGCCGAAGCACTGAAGAAATAAAAGTCGATTCTCAAGAGAATATCACAAAAAAATCAGCCCTTGCAAATCAAACTGCAAGGGCTGTTTTTATGATGCTTTATCGGTATACCGATTGATTACACAAACCAACGTACATAACAGAAATCCTGACGGTGAGGCAGATCCGGATTTTTCGGGAACATACGGTAAGATACCTTGAAACTTCCTGCATTAGACAAGCTGTGTTTAGCCTGGAATGTATACAAATTCCCCTCTTTCTTGATGACACTGAACGGTTCTACAGAATAAACATGTTGTTTACCGTCAGCCGTTGTATAAGTAGTCACCAATTCAAGTCCTACTGCATCGTTCAAGCCCTTCTCATCGATAACATAAGTAATCGTATATTCTTTTCCGCTTTCAATGCTGCCTTTTACAAGTTCTTCTGTCTTCTCACAAGATACAACCTCAATTGAATCCCATTTCTCAACCACTTCTTCCTTCCATGCTGCAATCTCTTTTGCCTTGGCATTGTCATTGGCAGACAACATCTGGAAACGTTTGGCTTCTTTCGTGTAGAACTTGCTGTAATAATCATCGAGCTGACGCTTCATCGTATAATGAGGTGCAATCTGCGCAATAGAATTCTTGATTGTCTTCACCCAGCCTTCAGAGAATCCTTTCTTGTTGCGTGCATAGAACAACGGTAGAATTTCCGTCTCAAGAATGCTGTAGATAGTAGCAGCATCCAGCTGATCCTGATGATCTTGATTCTGGTAAGTTCGCTTTTCTGTCAACGCCCATCCTGCACCTTCACGATAGCCTTCCAGCCACCACCCGTCAAGTACGGAGAAGTTAAGCACACCGTTCATCAATGCCTTCTCACCCGATGTACCGGATGCTTCGAGCGGGCGAGTCGGTGTATTCAGCCAGATATCAACACCGGATACCAGACGACGTGCCAACTGCATATCATAGTTTTCAAGGAAAATAATCTTACCCAAGAATTCCGGACGACGGGAGATCTCGATGATTCTCTTTATCAAGCCTTGTCCAGCACCATCATGCGGGTGAGCTTTTCCAGTGAAAAGGAATTGTACCGGATAATCGGGATTATTAACGATCTTAGCCAGACGCTCCAAATCGGTGAACAACAAATGAGCACGTTTGTATGTAGCAAAACGACGGCCGAAACCAATCAGCAACGCATTCGGATTGATCTTATCCATCAGAGACACAATACGTGAAGGATCACCCTGATTCTTCAACCATGTTTCACGGAACTGCTTGCGGATGTAGTCTACCAGCTTGTTCTTCATGGTCATACGGGTCTTCCAGATTTCTTCATCAGCCACATTATAGATAGCCTCCCAAATCTTCGGATTAGACTGATCATACAAGAAATTCTCATTGAAATACTTCGCATACAACTGCTTCCATTCCGTAGCACTCCATGTAGGGAAGTGGACACCATTGGTAACATAACCCACATGACTCTCTTCCGGGAAATAGCCTTTCCAGATAGAAGAGAACATTTCCTGAGAAACCTTTCCATGCAACCAACTCACACCATTTACTTCCTGAGAAGTATTGCAGGCAAACACAGACATGCAGAAACGTTCGCCCTTATCACCCGGGTTATTACGTCCGAGATCCATCAGATCGTCCCAACTGATACCCATCATAGCAGGATATCCTCCCATATACTTGCCGAAAAGGCCTTCGTCGAAATAGTCGTGTCCGGCAGGAACCGGAGTATGAACCGTATAAAGAGAAGAAGCGCGAACAAGCTCGATGGCCTGATCGAAAGTAAGACCGGTAGCCACATAGTCACAGATACGCTGAACATTGATCAGTGCAGCATGTCCTTCATTACAATGATAAATATCTTTCTTGATACCTAATGCTTTCAGAGTCAAGATACCACCGATACCCAACAGGATTTCCTGTTTCAGACGGTTTTCCCAATCACCACCGTACAGTTGGTGAGTAATAGGACGGTCGAACTCGCTATTCATTTCATTATCCGTATCCAGCAGATACAGAGAAATACGGCCTACATTCACACGCCATACATTAGCATGTACGAAGTAGTTCATATAAGGAACGTCCACTACCATCTGTTTGCCGTCTGCATCGAGCACACGGTCGATAGGCAATTGGCCGAAGTTTTGCGCTTCGTAGTTGGCAATCTGCTGTCCGTCCATAGACAATGACTGGGTAAAGTAGCCATAACGATAAAGGAACCCTACTGCGCAAAGGTCCACGTTACTGTCAGAAGCTTCTTTCAGATAGTCGCCGGCAAGTACACCCAAACCTCCGGAATATATTTTAAGAACATTCGTTAAACCATACTCCATGCTGAAATAAGCCACAGAGGGACGAGTAGCGTCCGGTTTCACATCCATATAGTCTCTGAACTTAGTATAAACATCATTCATGCGCTTCAGGATAACTTTATCTTTTGATAAAGCTTCCAGCTTCTCATAACTCATACGTTCCAGAAGCAGCACAGGGTTCTGACCCACTTCTTTCCACAAAGCCGGATCCAAATCTCTGAATAATTCGGTTGCTTCATAGTTCCAGGCCCACCAAATGTTGCGTGCTATTTCAGACAACTTTTCCAATTCCGCCGGAACACGTGACTTTACAGTCACCTCTTTCCAGTTCGGAGTGTTCACATTACTAACTTTAACTTTCATAATGTTATCATTTACTTGTTTGATAAATAATTTAATTCAGCTGACGTTTCATTGCATTGCGTAAAGCAATATCATAAGCCTCATAATAATATTTAATAAAGTATTTCCACAACGCCTTCTCTGCGATTTCGGCGGCATGTTTGCGGATTTCCTTCACTTCATTTTCTGTTTTTGCGGAGAATAGCGAGACTGTATCTTTGATACCATCGGCCACCTCGGAATAATTATAATCCGAACGGTGCAACACTTCCACCCCGCCATCAATACCATTCTGTTTTTTCAGGCTCTTCACCCAAAGACCGAAACCGGCAAGATCAGTAGTAATGGTAGGCACACGGAAAGCCACACTCTCCAAAGGCGTATATCCCCAAGGTTCATAATAAGACGGATAAACGCTAAGATCCTGTCCCAACAACAGATCATAATAATCCTTATTCAAGATTCCATCCCTGCCATTCAGATAACAAGGCACAAAAATCACTTTCACTTTATCTTCGGGATGATTGCTCATTCCAAGATATTTCAACATATCAAGCACCTGGTCATGCGTCATATTATGCAACCAATGCGTGATAAAAGGCACTTCCAACGGAGTATCGAACTTGTCTTTACTTTTCAGACGCGCCTGCAAATCTTCACGGGGATCGCCCACCCAGCCGGGAACATTGACAAAAGCCAATACGTCTCTCTTCAAGTTCTTATCCCGGCACAAACGGTTCAATGATTCCAGAAACACATCGATACCTTTGTTCTTAAATTCATAACGTCCACTGGTTCCGATAATTAACGTATCATCACCCAAATTTGTTCCCAATAATTTATTGGCAACATTCAGCATAACCGAACGGGCACGTTTACGTTTGCCGGTGAAAGTACTTCCTTTAGGAACGAAATCGTCCTCAAAACCATTCATCAATACCACATCGGCCGCTTTATCAAGCAACTCTTTACATTCGTTATTGGTTATTTCACTTACCGTCGTAAAACAGTCCACATAATGAGCTGTCTGCTTTTCGATGGAATGTTTGGACTGCATATTCAGCTCTCCGGCCATCTGATCACCGTTATAAGCAAACAGGTAATCATACAGAGGTTTGTTGTTTCCCGCAATGGAACGTCCGATAGACGTAGCATGGGTCGTAAAGATCGTCGCAATTTCCGGTACAGCCGTTTGCAGATAAAGCGCTCCTAATCCGGTCATCCATTCATGTGCCTGATAAACAGCTTTATCGTTCTCCGTCAGATTGTAGCGATAAAAACTTTCCACTACTTTACCGGCAGCATACGAAAACATCGATGCTTCATCATAGTCGCCATAAGCATGCAGCGAATCTACCTGAAAACGATTCCACATCTCTGTATATATTTCATTCTTTTCTGCAAAGAACGACTGAAATTCTACTAATATCACAATGGGATTGCCCGGAATATTCCAACGTCCTACACGGACGGAAAGATTATCTTTTTCACAGGCATGTTCTTTCCATGCCGCACAAAGATTGTCGGACTCTATAAACAAAGGATTATCCTTACCTTGCCACACGTCCGGACCAATAAAGAACAATTTATCACGAAAAGCGGTCTGTAATGTGTTTGCCCTTGTGGACAGAACAGTGTAGATTCCTCCTACCTTATTACACACCTCCCAACTGGCTTCGAAGATATAATCGGGGGTTAATAAATCTTTTACCATATAATTGTTTAGAACTCTTTTTTATTAAGCGACTGCAAAAATACGCATTATTTATTGAAAAATAATGGTTTATGCAGAAAATATGAATTGACAGGAAGCCACAAACGTTTGCAATCCCCCTTCAGCAGGGCGTTTCATTCTATTCTTTGAATGGACATGCATCAAAAAAAAAATGATCATATGCTCTCGATAAAAAAGACTCCTGCAATACGATATTACAGGAGTCTTTCATATTTTTTTATATATCCGGCTTATGCCAAAGCACTACCAATCAAGAAAGTAGCAGCCAAAGCTACGATTGCATAAAGTTCCGGGAATACAGCAAGGATCAGTGTATTACTGAACACGTTGTGACCTTGACCGATAGCAGCGATACCATTGGCACAAACCTGTCCCTGGCGGATCGCTGAGAACAAAGCAACCAATCCCAAAGCAATACCTGCACCCAATACGGCAGAAGCCTGAATAGCTGTGATCTGAGGAGTCAGGATACCGAAAATCGTTTGGAACATAAAGTAGCCGGCGAAACCATACAAACCCTGTGTACCCGGAAGGGCTGTCAATACAAGGAAGTTACCAAATGCGCTATCATTCTTTTTCAATGCGCCGATGGCAGCGTTACCTGCAATCGTTACCCCGTATGCACTACCGATACCCGACAAACCAACCATTACCGCGATGCCAATGTAGGCAATAAACAAATTCATTTCCATAATTTTATTCTGTTTTTATTGTTTAATTTTAAATCTTTGTTTCTTTATTTCTTAAAAGGTTTATACTCTTTACCACCGCCTTCATATCCGGAATTCTTGAAGAATTCCACAAATGTCAGACGCATGGGGTGAACCATCGCACCGAGTACATTCATAAATATATTGATGGCATGGCCGATCACAAAGATCAGTACCATCACAATCGGTCCTAAAACAGCATTATCAGGACTCATTCCGGTTGCGAGACTATTGAATACTCCTGCCAAAATACCTCCTGAAAGCCCGAGAGCGAACAGACGGACATACGAAAGCACATCACCCAGCAAACCGGTAACCATGTTGTAGGAATCCCACAAACCGAGTCCGATATTCAGGAACACATTCTTTCCGGGAGTATTGAAAAGGAATATCATCACACCGGCAATACCGAGTATTACCAAATGCACCGTACCGCCCATCGGTAATATTTCCGGAAGCAAAGCCGAAACACCCATAGACAATAACAGGATAATCCATCCGATCGTTGCAACGGCATATTTAAAGCCAAACTGTATCGTTTGGTTCACCGCTTTCAGCACCATACCGAACATGATCTGTATCACTCCCAATATTAACGAGAGCTGGAACATATCGTTATTATCCATGAAGACCGCATGTTTCAACCTCTGTACAATCGGCCAATCCAGATCGTAGATATTTGCTCCGAAAAAAGTTCCCGTCAACAATCCGCAAAAGAAAGTAGAAGCAGCCAGTACCTGGATCAGCGAAATGATCGACTTGGTAGAAGCAGTCAACTTCTTAGCCATCAGACGATATGCCGTAGCACCCGCAAAAAGAAATAATCCATACCCCGAATCGCCGAGACAAAGCCCGAAGAAAACCATAAAGAACGGAGCAAAGAACGGAGTTAAGTCCAATTCGTTATACTTCGGCAGCATATAGAGCTTGCAAATCGGTTCGAACCAGGAAAAGAATCCCTTATTATTCAATTCGATCGGCACATTATCTTCTGGCGTGGGATCGGAAAGTTCGTAATAGACATGAGACGAATCGAGGAAAGCCTCAATCTCTATCTTGTTACGGGCAGGAACCCAACCTTCAAGCAACATCAGTTTTTCACCGGCAGCCTGTTCTGTGCTCAACACTACTTTAGAAAACTCGATATTATTCTGTAAATCCCTCTCCATCTCCTTCAGGGAAGGAATATCCTTTTCGGCCAACAAAGCAAGCTTTCCTTCATTTTCAGTAATAGCCTGTTCCGTTTCGGCATAAAGCTGATTCACGCGAGTCAGTGAGTAAGCCGGCAACTTGGCCTGCTCTACATCCAGATCGACTTCTGCTCCGTCTTTCGTTACGGTTATAAAGAATACTTTTGAAGATATACGACTGATAACCATCGCATTATATTCCGTTTCCCATTCTTCTTTATAATTTCCTTCCGAACAGGTATAAAACCCTACCGTATAGCCAGCCTCATTCAACCGACGAACATTTTCCGGTTCGAAGTCGCCCCATGCAGTCAAGGCATCCCGCTCTTTTGCATAACCCTGCAACTGTTGGGTCAGTTTACTCTTTTCCGTCTGCAACGCATCTATCTCATCCAGTACTTGTGCACCCCGTTGAGGAGTCCCCCCCTCTTTGGCAACTGCCGTATTCTTATCGAGCTTCACATTCTGGAGCAACTTTATGGCAGCCGCCAGACGCGACGAAAGACGAATACTGTCCTGCAACTCGGCATTCTCAGCTATACCCTGCTGTTTTTCAACAATGTGCACCACGCCAAGCTCGCGAAGACTATTCAGAAAATCTTCGTATTCCTTATGATAAGCCAGGAACGTGAGTTTCTTCATTTTTGTAATCATGCCTCTATCTCCTTCCTTTTTTCCTGCTGGGATTTCAGAATCTTCTGCGACGACTTGGATAAGTTTTCCTCATCCTCCATGAAACGTTTGATCTTTCGCAGTGCATCCTGATACCCCGGTATCTGTACCTTCTCAAAAAGGTTCACTTTCTGAGTGGTCTTTTTTCTTGCATGTTCCAACAAGTTCAGTTTGGCGAGTATAAACTCTCTTTCGATAGCCGTTTGTGCAAGCTGCTTCAACAGATGCAGTCCGTCGGCATACCACTTGGGAGCGTTAAACATACTGTACGGCCGTATCTCAAAATCTACATTTTCGAGTAACGGCACCCGTACACCGGCAATCTTTTTCACGCCAAGATGAACATCATTTACCTTTATCAATGAGGCGTCAAACTCATTCCAAAGTGCGAACATGGCTTCATAAGCCTGGATTTGTTTCTCCAGCCTTTCTTCCAGATCGGCCGCTTCCGTCTTGCAGCGCTTCACCTCCATGCGCAGGGCACTCTCCTTGTTCTTAATAATAGGCAGAGTACGTACCCGCACTTTCAGTTGTTTCTCCAATAGCTGAAGGGACGTCTTATTATATTGAAACTTTATAGCCATCTCATTTATTTTACTGTTTTAACCATTTACCAACAGACAATCGAAACAACTCTTTTCGCTATTACAATCTACAAAAATCCAATCGCACGACTGTAAACTGCCTGATCGTAAATCCAATTATTTCGGCCAATACTGTTCTACCAGTTCTTTCTTCATATTCACCTCTTCCGGACGAAAATACTTACCGAACAATCCCCAAGCTACATCCAGCATTTCGGTAGTATCAAGATTTACATCGATAGCAAGTAACTGATTGGAGTAGTCTTTTGCAAAAGCCAAAGTACGTTCGTCATAATTAGTCAGGTCGAAACCGTTTTCCAACTTTGTCTTGGCATTGGCGGCATCGGCATACAGACGTACGGCGGCATTCATCACCTGCGGATGGTCCTTACGTGTCTTCTTACCGGTTACCAACTGTTTCAAGCGGGATAAAGAACGGAACGGATCGACAATAACCTTACCGATATCACTGTCACGACGCAGGAACAACTGGCCTTCGGTGATATATCCCGTATTATCGGGCACAGCATGCGTAATATCACCACCGGACAAAGTAGTCACGGCAATAATCGTGATAGAACCGCCGGAAGGGAACTGCACCGCCTTTTCGTAGATCTTCGCCAAGTCCGAATAAAGCGAACCGGGCATAGAATCTTTCGAAGGAATCTGGTCCATACGGTTGGACACGATTGCCAAAGCATCGGCATAAGAGGTCATATCGGTAAGCAATACCAGTACTTTCTCATTGTGCTCCACCGCAAAATATTCAGCAGCAGTCAATGCCATATCGGGAATCAACAGACGTTCCACCGGAGGATTCTCCGTCGTATTCATAAAGCTGACAATACGGTCGAGTGCACCGGCATTGGAGAATACATTCTTGAAATACAGGTAGTCGTCATTCGTCATACCCATACCACCGAGGATAATCTTATCCGTTTCGGCACGCAAGGCCACGTTTGCCATTACCTGGTTAAAAGGCTGGTCAGGGTCGGCAAAGAACGGAATCTTCTGTCCGGATACCAATGTATTGTTCAGGTCGATACCGGCAATACCCGTTGCAATAAGTTCCGACGGTTGCTTACGGCGAACCGGATTTACAGACGGACCACCGATCTCCACTTCCTGTCCTTCAATTTCCGGTCCCCCGTCGATAGGGTCGCCAAACGCATTGAAAAAACGACCGGCAAGCTGCTCGCTTACTTTGATCGTAGGCGATTTGCCCAGGAACACGACTTCCGCATTGGTCGGGATACCTTCGGTACCTTCGAACACCTGCAACGTCACTTCATCACCGGCAATTTTTACCACCTGGGCCAGTTTGCCATTCACGGTGCCCAACTCGTCATACCCCACTCCCGTCGCTTTCAGCGAACAGGTAGCTTTCGTAATCTGAGTGATCTTGGTATATATCTTTTGAAATGCTTTTGTTGCCATCTATTTACTATTTAGCTATTTACGATTTACTATTTAACACTTCTTTCATCAATCAGCTCTTTCAGCTGCTTCCGGAAGTCTTCGTACTGTTCCGACTGGAATTTGGAGTAGTTCATCTGTTTGCAGATGTTAATCATCTTCTTGAAATAATCCATTACTTCATTGAAGTTTTCAAATTCGAATTCAGTGTGGCAGATATCAATTACCATGTTCAGAATAGTTTCCTGACGTTCCATCGGAGTCACGGCATCTATCTCGTCGAAAGCATCCTGCTGAAGGATCACGAAGTCGATCAGTTCCGATTTCCAGAAAGTAACGTGATATTCTACAGGTACACCGTCGTCACCAAGAATGTTGATCTGCTCGGCAATCTCTTTACCACGCTGCAAACGGGTCTTGATTTCATTTACCTTCCCGATCCATTCACCGTTGATATGTTCGGAGATATATGCTTCAAATTCCGGATATTCGATGTATTTGGAATAAGAATCGATCGGATTCACTGCCGGATAACGTTTCTTATCGGCACGATCCTGTTCAAGTGCATAAAAACAACGGGCCACCTTCTTGGTGTTCTCGGTAACAGGCTCTTTCAAGTTACCACCGGCCGGAGACACCGTACCGATAAAAGTAATAGAACCCGATGCTCCATTATCCAGTTTCACATAACCGGCACGGCCGTAGAAATTGGAAATGATAGACGATAAGTCCATCGGGAACGCATCCGGTCCGGGCAACTCTTCCATACGGTTGGACATTTCGCGCAATGCCTGTGCCCATCGGGAAGTAGAATCGGCCATCAACAGAATCTTCAATCCCATCGCGCGATAGTACTCTGCAATGGTCATCGCTGTATATACGGATGCCTCACGGGCAGCCACCGGCATGTTCGAAGTATTTGCAATAATAATAGTACGTTCCATCAGCTTGCGTCCTGTATGCGGGTCAACCAGCTCGGGGAATTCGGTAAAGATTTCCACAACCTCATTGGCACGCTCACCACAAGCAGCGATAATCACAATATCCGCTTCCGCCTGTTTAGAGATGGCATGCTGAAGCACTGTCTTACCCGTACCGAAAGGGCCAGGGATAAAGCCCGTTCCTCCCTCTACAATCGGATTCACCGTGTCGATAACACGAACTCCGGTTTCCAGCAATTTAAAAGGACGGGGCTTTTCTTTATAATTAGTCATTGCACGCTTCACCGGCCATCTCTGAATCATATTGACTGTAATATCCTTACCTTCTTCATCGGTGAGTACGGCAATGGTATCTTCAATCTTATAATCCCCTTCGGCAGCAACAGACTTCACCGTGCAGGTTCCTTTCAGTGTAAAAGGCGCCATAATCTTCAGCGGCTGGAAATTTTCGTCTACCTGTCCCAACCATGCCGAAGCTTCCACCTTGTCGCCTACATTTACCAACGGCACGAAATGCCACTTTTTTTCTTTATCCAACGGATATGTATATTGTCCTCTCTTAAGGAAAACACCATCCATCTTGTCGAGGTCGTTTTGCAGACCGTCGTAGTTTTTCGATAACATGCCCGGACCCAGAGTCACCTCAAGCATGTGTCCTGTAAATTCGGCTTCCGCTCCCACTTTCAACCCACGGGTGCTTTCAAACACCTGGACATATACATGCGAACCTACCACCTTAATCACCTCCGCCATCAACTTATCGCCACCGGTAGAGATATAACAAATCTCATTCTGAGATACCGGTCCGTCAACGACGAGGGTCACCATATTGGCAATAACGCCACTAACAGTTCCTTTTGTTGCCATATAATTTTAGTTATTTTATTTTATCTGAATTCTGCGGGAATCTGCACTTCATCTTTCAATGCATCGATAATGCTCCGGAAGAGTTGATTTCCTTTTTCTTTATCCAACGCTATCCAACGTTCAATCATCTCGAGTTGCAGCAGGAATGCAAAAATACGCTCTACCGTAAAGTAATCGAAGAACGTCGCTTCTTCCATCCAGTTCCAACGCAATGAATCGAGTTTCTTCTCACGCTCCACCAATTCGGTTATTTCGCTGATTTTCATCAATTGTTCCAAACAATCCACTTCACCGGAAAGTCCGAAATCGCGGGCTCCGGATGTACGCAATGCTTCGCACACTTCCGTGTTGCCTACCACATTCTGAGCGATGTCCCATTTATATTTACGAGCAGAAAACGCAATCAGAATATTATTAATCGTCAGATTGAACTCAAACCAGGAAGAGACGAACTTATTTCCACATTTCATGGCATACTCATAATACAGGGCTGCCAGATGGTCTTCGTGGAGCACCGCACTTTCGGCTGGTGTATTGAAATAATCGGAAATAAAAACGGATAGGTAAGAAGGAAATTCTTTAGCGCTGACTTCACCGCCTTCTTTGATAGTAGCGATGTACTCATTCAATTCTGCTGCGGAGAAGTTTCCACGCAAATCGATAACTGCATCTTTGTCTTTCAGTAATTTCAAGACATTGGCATTATCGAATTTCAGATAGAACAGATCGATCAGCTTCTGGTCTGAAGAAGAAAGCCCAGGATAAATTTCTGTTTTAAAATCGGCTACTGTATAACTCAGTTTGCTATCCTCAAGAGTGAGTTCGGGCAAACCGGCTACCAAGTAATAGTATTTACTCATAATGGTTCTCTTTAGAATAGCATTTCTACCAACTGAGGACGCAGGAACTCTTTGAAGTAGTTCATAAATTCTTCTTCCCCGAAGTTCACTTTATACGAACCGTCTGCCGGAGAAACGGAGAACAGCGTTTTGATACCATTCACCTGTTCTATCTTTACACCTTTATCTAACAGGGCTTTCGCATTGGCAGCAAAGTATTTTTTCAAAGACTCTGCATCCGCAGTCGAAATAACAATCGGTTCGTCTACGCTCCATTTGGTAGCCAACGCTACAATAAAAGCATTCAAGAAGTCCTTATTCTGCGCAAATTCCTTCACGGGAGCCGTCACAATCTTGTCGGTCACCATGGTAGCAATCTCCGATTTCAAAGCATTGACAGCTTGACCGGCAAATAATTTTAACTCCGATTTAGTATTCTCTGCCATTTCGTCGGCAGACTTACGAGAGGTGGCGATAATCGATTCCGCTTCTTTATGAGCATCTTCGACGATCTTTTTCGCTTCTTCCTGAGCATTTGCGATAAGACGTTGGGCTTCTGCGTTACCTTTTTCTACGCCTTCACGATAAATCTTATCGGTCAACTCTTGAATTTTGTTTTCCATATTCACGGACTATTTAGAAGTTTATATTATAATATCTATTGCTTCAATTAGATTTTTGCCAAAAGTACGAAAATCAATCTTATAAAAAAAGGGAAAACAAGAAGAAAACTGTTCAATAAGAGCAAAAGAATAGTCAAAAAGAAAGGAAAAGGGAGAATTTAAAAAAGGGAGATGTGAGAATTGAGATGTGAGAAGCAGGCTGCGCTGTCACGCTGCATAGCACTTCTCCCCTCTCCATTCTCCCATCTCCCCTCTTTCTTCTCCCCCCCAATTCCTTCCAATACCCCTAAACACAGAAATCCCCTTGCCCCCGTATTCCGGGTTGCAAGGGGATCCTTCAAAAAAAACGGCGACTACCTACTCTCCCACTGTTACGCAGTACCATCGGCGTGACCGGGCTTAACTTCTCTGTTCGGAATGGGAAGAGGTGGAACCCCGGTGCTATAGTCACCTGAATAAGGTAGACATGACGGAAAAAAGTAAATTCAAAAGCCGCAGCAGCAGCAGGCTAAACGTATATATGAAACCATCGTGACAAAAAGAAAGTCAACGGGCAATTAGTAAGGCTCGGCTTTGATATTACTACCTTTACACCTGCCTCCTATCAACGTCATCGTCTCTGACGACCCTGAGAAATCTAATCTTGTGGCTGGCTTCGTACTTAGATGCTTTCAGCACTTATCCAATCCCGACTTAGATACCCGGCAATGCACCTGGCGGCACAACCGGTAAACCAGAGGTCAGTCCAACACGGTCCTCTCGTACTAGTGTCAGAGCCACGCAAATTTCATACGCCCACGATAGATAGAGACCGAACTGTCTCACGACGTTCTGAACCCAGCTCGCGTGCCACTTTAATGGGCGAACAGCCCAACCCTTGGGACCTTCTCCAGCCCCAGGATGTGACGAGCCGACATCGAGGTGCCAAACCCCTCCGTCGATATGAGCTCTTGGGAGGGATCAGCCTGTTATCCCCGGAGTACCTTTTATCCTTTGAGCGATGTCCCTTCCATGCGGAAACACCGGATCACTATGCTCTAGTTTCCTACCTGATCGACTTGTGAGTCTCCCAGTCAAGCGCCCTTATGCCATTACACTCTGCGGACGGTTACCAATCGTCCTGAGGGCACCTTTAGAAGCCTCCGTTACACTTTTGGAGGCGACCACCCCAGTCAAACTACCCACCAAACAGTGTCCTCGTAACAACGAGTTAGAACTCAAATAATCAAAGGGCCGTATTTCAACAGCGACTCCACAGATACTGGCGTACCCGCTTCAAAGTCTCCGGCCTATCCTACACATCAATTACCCAAATTCAATGTTAAGCTATAGTAAAGGTTCACGGGGTCTTTTCGTCCCATCGCGGGTAATCGGCATCTTCACCGATACTACAATTTCACTGAGCTCACGGTTGAGACAGTGTCCAGATCATTACACCATTCGTGCAGGTCGGAACTTACCCGACAAGGAATTTCGCTACCTTAGGACCGTTATAGTTACGGCCGCCGTTTACTGGGGCTTCAATTCAATGCTTCTCTTGCGATGACATCTCCTCTTAACCTTCCAGCACCGGGCAGGTGTCAGGCTGTATACGTGATCTTTCAATTTTGCACAGCCCTGTGTTTTTGTTAAACAGTTGCCTGGACCTATTCTCTGCGCCCTACCTCTCAGCAGGGACCCTTTATCCCGAAGTTACAGGGTCAATTTGCCTAGTTCCTTAACCGTGAATCACTCAAGCGCCTTAGTATATTCAACCCGACTACGTGTGTCCGTTTACGGTACGGGTACCTCAAGGATTAAGTTTAGCGGATTTTCTTGGGAGTATGCTTACACGCACTATTGGATTGTTCAGAAGAACGCTCCATACTATCAGGTTCGACTCTTGCGGTGGATTTGCCTGCCGCAATCAACATCTACACCCTTCAACGGACTATTCCGTCAGTCCGCGGCGCTGTCACGACTCCGTCTCCACGTCACTCCTTAAGGTAGTACAGGAATATTAACCTGTTCTGCCATCGGCATCACCGTTCGGCTGAGCCTTAGGACCCGACTAACCCTGATCCGATTAGCGTTGATCAGGAAACCTTAGTCTTTCGGCGAGGGGGTTTCCCACCCCCTTTATCGTTACTTATACCTACATTTGCTTTTCCACACGCTCCAGCAAAGCTCGCGCTTCACCTTCGACGCCGAGTGGAATGCTCCCCTACCGATACTTACGTATCCCATAGCTTCGGTAAAATGCTTGATGCCCGATTATTATCCACGCCAAACTCCTCGACTAGTGAGCTGTTACGCACTCTTTAAATGAATGGCTGCTTCCAAGCCAACATCCTAGCTGTCTTAGCAATCTGACTTCGTTAGTTCAACTTAGCATTTATTTGGGGACCTTAGCTGATGGTCTGGATTCTTCTCCTTTCGGACATGGACCTTAGCACCCATGCCCTCACTCCTGTGATAGGACTAATGCGCATTCGGAGTTTATCAAGACTTGATAGGCGGCGAAGCCCTCGCATCTTATCAGTCGCTCTACCTCACATTAGTAACTCACAAGGCTGCACCTAAATGCATTTCGGGGAGTACGAGCTATCTCCAAGTTTGATTAGCCTTTCACCCCCACCCTCAGGTCATCCGGAAGCTTTTCAACGCTTATCGGTTCGGTCCTCCAGTTAGTGTTACCTAACCTTCAACCTGCCCAAGGGTAGATCACTTGGTTTCGCGTCTACTCCTACTGACTATACGCCCTGTTCAGACTCGCTTTCGCTTCGGATACACATCTCAAGATGCTTAACCTTGCCAGTAAAAGTAACTCGTAGGTTCATTATGCAAAAGGCACGCCGTCACTGTTTAAAACAGCTCCGACCGCTTGTAGGCGCACGGTTTCAGGGACTATTTCACTCTTCTATTCGAAGTGCTTTTCACCTTTCCTTCACAGTACTGGTTCGCTATCGGTCTCTCGGGAGTATTTAGCCTTACCGGATGGTCCCGGCTGGGTCACGCAGAATTCCTCGTGCTCCGCGCTACTCAGGATACCACTACGCTTCGTCTGACTTCGTGTACCGGACTATCACCGTCTATGGTCGAACTTTCCAGATCGTTCTACTCGTCAGATGTCGTGCGACATCGTGGTCCTACAACCCCATGGATGCCGTGACATCCATGGTTTGGGCTAATCCCCGTTCGCTCGCCACTACTAGGGGAATCATTGTTTATTTTCTTTTCCTGCAGGTACTAAGATGTTTCAGTTCCCTGCGTTAGCCTCTATCATTGGATAGATAACCGGTCTTCAACCGGTTGGGTTGTCCCATTCGGAAATCCGCGGATCAAAGGTTATTTGCACCTACCCGCAGCTTATCGCAGCTTATCACGTCCTTCATCGCCTCCGAGAGCCAAGGCATCCGCCATGCGCCCTTTCTTACTTTCTTTATATCACCGGATCGATTTGAAATCAATAATTAAGAATTTAAAAATTAATAATCAGGAATCCAAAATCGAAACACTACGGTTTGATATATACTTTTAGCTCTTTACTAAAATTTACTTTTTGTACATCATGTCAAAGATCGTTTGCCCTAAACTGTCAGTCGTCCTTTGACAACCGGCAATCCGAAGCGGAGTGGAGAATAACGGATTCGAACCGTTGACCCTCTGCGTGCAAGGCAGATGCTCTAGCCAGCTGAGCTAATCCCCCTTCGTACAAGTTGAAAGTTGGAAGTTGAGAGTTGAAAGTGTAATTTCAGGCTCGCAATCCACCAGGCGTCGACTTGCGGAAGTAGTCCCAGGCAGAGTTGAACTGCCGACCTCTACATTATCAGTGTAGCGCTCTAACCAACTGAGCTATAGGACTAGTTCAACCTCGCCATGCGGCTCGGCTTCTTCTTTCTCTTGTTTATCTCTATCTATAATATAATATAGACGGTCGATCTATATGCTATAAATAAACAAGTACCAGTAGTACATTCAGAACCGGAAATGGACGCCCTTTACGGCATCGCTCCAGAAAGGAGGTGTTCCAGCCGCACCTTCCGGTACGGCTACCTTGTTACGACTTAGCCCCAGTCACCAGTTTTACCCTAGGACGCTCCTTGCGGTTACGTACTTCAGGTACCCCCGGCTCCCATGGCTTGACGGGCGGTGTGTACAAGGCCCGGGAACGTATTCACCGCGCCGTGGCTGATGCGCGATTACTAGCGAATCCAGCTTCACGAAGTCGGGTTGCAGACTTCGATCCGAACTGAGAGGGGCTTTAGGGATTGGCATCACATCGCTGTGTAGCGGCCTTCTGTACCCCCCATTGTAACACGTGTGTAGCCCCGGACGTAAGGGCCGTGCTGATTTGACGTCATCCCCACCTTCCTCACATCTTACGACGGCAGTCTCTCCAGAGTCCTCAGCATAACCTGTTAGTAACTGAAGATAAGGGTTGCGCTCGTTATGGCACTTAAGCCGACACCTCACGGCACGAGCTGACGACAACCATGCAGCACCTTCACAAATGCCTTGCGGCTATGCCGTTTCCGGCATATTCATTTGCAATTTAAGCCCGGGTAAGGTTCCTCGCGTATCATCGAATTAAACCACATGTTCCTCCGCTTGTGCGGGCCCCCGTCAATTCCTTTGAGTTTCACCGTTGCCGGCGTACTCCCCAGGTGGAATACTTAATGCTTTCGCTTGGCCGCTTACTGTATATCGCAAACAGCGAGTATTCATCGTTTACTGTGTGGACTACCAGGGTATCTAATCCTGTTTGATACCCACACTTTCGAGCATCAGTGTCAGTTGCAGTCCAGTGAGCTGCCTTCGCAATCGGAGTTCTTCGTGATATCTAAGCATTTCACCGCTACACCACGAATTCCGCCCACCTCTACTGTACTCAAGACACGCAGTATCAACTGCAATTTTACGGTTGAGCCGCAAACTTTCACAACTGACTTACATGTCCACCTACGCTCCCTTTAAACCCAATAAATCCGGATAACGCTCGGATCCTCCGTATTACCGCGGCTGCTGGCACGGAGTTAGCCGATCCTTATTCATATGGTACATACAAAATGCCACACGTGGCACCCTTTATTCCCATATAAAAGAAGTTTACAACCCATAGGGCGGTCATCCTTCACGCTACTTGGCTGGTTCAGGCTCTCGCCCATTGACCAATATTCCTCACTGCTGCCTCCCGTAGGAGTTTGGACCGTGTCTCAGTTCCAATGTGGGGGACCTTCCTCTCAGAACCCCTATCCATCGAAGGTTTGGTGGGCCGTTACCCCGCCAACTGCCTAATGGAACGCATCCCCATCCTCTACCGAAATTCTTTAATAACAAAACCAGGAGGTCATGTTATACCATCGGGTATTAATCTTTCTTTCGAAAGGCTATCCCCGAGTAAAGGGCAGGTTGGATACGTGTTACTCACCCGTGCGCCGGTCGCCAGCGGTGTATTGCTACACCCTGATGCCCCTCGACTTGCATGTGTTAAGCCTGTAGCTAGCGTTCATCCTGAGCCAGGATCAAACTCTTCATTGTAAAAGTATTGTGACTGCACGAATCAATCATTAATGAATCAACAATTAAAACGCGGCAGTATATTGCTCTGTTCAGGATACCGTAAATCTATTGACGTCATTCTAATACCTATACTATAAGTATTGACGGTTCTAAATTTTAATCTGTCATAACTTAATAAGACAGAATCGTACTACTTGTATTGTTTATCAATATTTCAAAGAACTATGGTTGCTTTGTTTTCAAAAGCGGGTGCAAAGGTAAGGGGTTTATTTTAAACTGCCAAATATTTCGGAAGTTTTTTTTCGGGTTGCGGATTTTCTACTCTAAGACTCTCTTGCGAAAGGGAAAGAAAGAACCGACACACCAAACCGACCTTTTTTTTTGCGAACCGGACTGCAAAGATAACGAATTTATTGTTTTACTTCCAAAACTTTCAGGGAGTTTTTTTGTTTAAACCGTTAACTTGGAGAATGCGCTTTCAATATGTCAAAGAAACAGGCTCAGGCTCTTCAGCTAAGCGGATGCAAAAGTAGGCCTTTTTACGATACAAGCAAAAGATTTCAATGTTTATTTTTGAATAAAATGAAAATAAATATGTAAGGGGCTGATTATGAAACATGTTGTAGAACATAAAAACAGAGAAAGGGAAAGGAAGGGAAAAAGGGCTACACATTATAATATATATACGCGCGTGAAAAGGGAAAAATGAAGGAAAAAAGGGGACGATGAAGAAAGAAACGGATTGAAAGGAAGGGAAGGTTTGTGGAAAAGAATCCGTTGCCGCATGGAGAAGCATTTATCATTACACAAGGAGAAAGGGAAAGGAAGGGAGGAAAGAGGGGGATGTAACGGATTAGAAACAAGGGAAGGAAGACTCTACGGGAAAAGGACGGAAACCCGTAGAGGAAGGAAGGGAGACTCGTAGAGGAACGGGGAGATTCTCTACGGGAAAAAAGAAGAAAAGGCAAGAGGTTGGTAAACAGCACATTAAGAAAGAAGACGGATGTATCTATTTTTCAATAGAGAAAAGGAGCCTTTCAGGATGGAGAAAGGAAGAAGCCTTGTGACAAATATTGACAGGAAGGGGAAATGAAGGCCGGATACAGAAGGGGATAAAAAAAAGAAATTAACGATGTTAAAAAGAGGATGCTCACTATTTTGTGGCTACTGCCTACTATTTTGTGGGAACAGAAAAAAACACAGATTAAAAGAAAAAACGGAATGAGGAAAAAAACAGGAATCAAGTATAAAACTTGAATACTGAAGTTTGATATTTACACAAAAAAGTGGACAAGGCAAAAAATGAAGTGTACCCCAAAAGTTAGACATAAAAGGCACTATAAAATATTTTGTGTAAATGTAAAATACGGGATTCAGTATGGGTTCCGTATTTTTTATTTAATAGCTTTGCAAAATGAAGAAAATTATGAAAGAGAAGAATCATGTAGTGCCTGATGAGGTATTAAGTAAGGAGTTCCTTAGCCAGTTCAAAACAGAAGCTGATGTCAGCAAGTTTCTGAAGCAGTTACACGCGCAGGTATTGGAGAAAATGCTTGAAGGTGAGATGGATGCCCATCTGGGTTATGAGAAGAATTCGGTTTCCGGTCATAACAGCGGCAATTCCCGTAACGGCAGCTACCCCAAGAAAATCCAAACCGAACACGGTGAAGCGGTCATACCTATTCCCCGTGACCGTAACGGTGAATTCGAGCCCATAGTTGTTCCCAAACACGAGAGTCGTGGGCTTTCCATAGAAAAACTTGTTATCTCCCTATATGCCAAAGGAATGAGCGTGTCCGACATAGAAGAGGAGATGCGTGAAATCTATGAGATAGAACTGTCCACATCAGCCATTTCCATCATCACGAACAAAGTCAATCAAGCTGCTCAGGAATGGCAGAACCGCCCTTTGGACCCGGTCTATCTTATCGTTTGGATGGACGGTATTGTCTTCAAGGTTCGTGACAACGGTAAAATCATCAACAAGACTGTCTATCTCTGTATCGGTCTGAAACAGAACGGCTTGAAGGAAGTCCTTGGCATGTGGGTGGGAAAATCAGAAAGTTCTTCATTCTGGATGGGTGTCCTGACAGATTTGAAGGCCCGCGGAGTGCAGGACATACTGATTACCTGCACTGACAACCTGAACGGATTTACCGACACCATACGTGCCGTATTTCCTCAATCTTCCACGCAAATATGTGTCGTACATCAGATTAGGAACTCCTGCAAATATGTCGTTTACAAGGACAAGAAAGAGTTTACAGCCGATATGAAGAACATCTATAACGCGCCCAACAAGGAGGCTGCTGCCGTGGAACTGGATAATTTGGAAAAGAAATGGGGAGGGAAGTACCCTTATGCCATCCTCTCATGGAGGAATAACTGGGATGACCTGACTGTTTTCTTCCAGTTCCCATTGGAAATCAGGAAAATAATCTACACAACAAACCTCATAGAAAATCTGAATGGAAAAATCAGAAAGTACACTAAATCAAAACTTTCATTCCCTTCGGATGATGCTGTGAAGAAAATGGTATACCTTTCTCTGATGGAGATTGAGAAGAAATGGACAATGCCGATTACTAACTGGGGATTGATTATGAATCAATTTATGCTTATTTTTGAAAACAGAATTCAGATATAAGAGAACTTATAACTGAATCCCGTTTCTATTTACACAAAATTATGGATACTGCCGTTAGACATAAAACTTTTGGGGCACACTTCAAATAGTGAACAGTACCACCGATAAAAATCTACTTACCTGTTTCGTGACTACAAACCTTAGATACATCTACGGTAAATCCATCCCTCACAGGCATAAACTTACCTTTCTTTTTAAGAAATTCGATTAATTCATCAACATTCATATCATCTGCCGAACAAGCATAAAAATGCTGACATTCACCAAACTTATCTACAATTGCTTTCCGCAAAGATGATTCTGAATAACTATTTCCTTCCATCATGTGGAGAACTTCATGTGCATGTAACTGTTCCATAATCATATTTTTCTGCAAAGATAATGCAAATACATGAATCAAAACTGTAACAAATGTGACAGAAATAATAATTATTTTATTGCATTAAAAACAATATTACCCTGCAATAATAACCATAATTATCACATTTTTTAGATAAACTATACTGCAAAAACGATCTTTATTATATTGCAACAAAAACCTCATGCCAAGCCTATCAATCACATCCATATTATCCGAAATATGAAAACATCATACATTAGTGCATAGCATTAGGAATTATCGACACAATATAACATTCTTCATCCGCAGCTTCCACTTCGGCTTCAAATAATTTATAAGCCACACCAATAGCCTCTTCCGGAGAACTTGCCTCTATGTTTTTCTTAACATTCAGGCTTTCAACGACTTGTTCTCCTTCAACAAGTACGTAATAGATGATTACAGCATATTCCATTGCTTACTGTTTTTTTAATTACCGCAATATTGTCGGTGCTACAAACATAGATTTTTTATCCATAAAATCAAAATAAAAAAGAACTTTCCACCACCTATTTAAATCGTATGGTCTGTAGCATCTCATTGACCACTCCCTCCGTTCTTTCTACCGGAGTGGTTGCAAAACAAGAAATAATACACGCCTTCCCTGTCTCCGGACTAAACAAAGCAGCAAATGTCCAAACCAGACGCGGATCGGTTATATATCGGTCGACTGCATACGCAACACATTATGATCCACCAGTCCGGTATTCATATCAAGAACGGAGAAATCATAACCATCCAGCGCAGTGTCTCTCCAAGAGTCCACACACTCTTTGAAGTAAGCTTCAGTAGTATTCGTATCATATACCCCTACTACTGTTCCCCAAATACTGTCTCCCGATTCGAAGGAATGGTATATGTTATCGGAAATACTATCTACTCTTTCACACAACAAGCCCTTCGGGGCACGAAAAGCAACAACTCCGTCGGTATATTCTCCCTTTTCCGGAGAAAGAGACACCACAGCAGTACTGTTCCCTAAATAAGATATAAAATAAATTAGCAGAAGCAAGGCCGGTATCACCAGTAAAGAAATCGCAAAATATTTATCTCTTTTGAACACCATACGTTCTTCTTTAGGAAAAAGATTCTCCACCTGCCTGGAAACACAAAGATAACTGAACCAGATAAAACTCCAAACCAATGCTTTCACCACCTGTGGAAGGCTATCCCACCCTGTATCCGGCATTTCACCGGACAACAAAACCAACATATTGGAAATAAAAATAATGATAACATATAACTTTCCGAGAAAAACGGCATTAGGCCGAATATACAAAAAAGCATAAATGGTATAACCGGCTAACGCCACAAGACCTAAAGAAAATAAAATATCGATACCGGAAAAAAGACAAGTAATAAAACCAACGTTGTCTACAGAACTAAAACCGACAATGGACATGATCAAACTAAACAATGAACCAAAGCCTACTACAAACAGAAAAAAGGAAAGCCAACCACGGACATATTTTTGCTTCGGAGTTGGAGGGATAAGATTTGAGGTGTTTTCCATAGTATATTTATTCCAATAAGACTTCAGTAGTATCCCAGCCCACAGCAGAATACCACTGTAAATTCTTAAAATAAGCATTCCATTTAGTAAAAGACTTGTATGGAATATAGCAACCAATACCGGAATACATATCTTCATCAATATTTACCAATGGATAATCATTCACATACCCTTCGAAAATAACAGTTTTTCCAAGTTGTCCTTCAAAAGCTAAAGGAATATTTCCACCGGTCACTTCACTTACAAAAGCTCTGAAATCATATGATGAACGACTTAGTTCTCCTCTTCCATACCCATATCTATTCTGAAATAAGGATAACATAGATGGAGTAAAACTTGCAATATTCTCCATATTCTCTTGCATAATAGAACGAGTAACTGCAGCCAAAAGCTCCATTTCATCAGTCTTCACAACAGCAATTGTGGCCCAAGGAAATCTTTGTGTTTTATAATAATCAAGATATGCCTGAGCTAATAAAACTGCATTCCTTTCTTTATCGTCAACAGACAAAAGATACTTTACAATATTTTTATAAGGAAAACCGGTACTCATCACCTCCGCCGGAGAAAGGATCAAATAATCGGCACTATGTCTAAGTTCATATGCAACTTCAACCTGTGCATCAAACAGGCATCCATCAAAATATAGTCAAAATGTATAGAAGTACGTGCCAACACATCAGCCAAATCAGGTATGTCAATTTTTAAGCCACCGTCATCCCCAAAAGACCGAGTACGACTATGATCCACCGGAAGCCATCCTGTAGCATGAGATCCAAATATCAATCCATAACATTCCGCAGGGCATAGTTCTTCTACATCTTTAAATACATCAAGCATCACATCCTGAGACAGCGAATTCTGTTCATTATATGTTTGAATAATCACCCGATCACTCACTTTTCCATCTTCCCCTACTTCATATTTAAATAAAGTAGGCTGTGGAAACTCACTCCTATAATACTTCCCTCCATCCCAATAAATCACAAAAGTCCCTGGAGTCTCCGCATTTTTCAACCCTTCTTCTACCGACGCAATGTTAGGATATATATCATCACTTATACTATTATCTGCGACCAAATACATAAGAACAGTTCTTGAAGCTTTTATCTTAGGCTCTTCATCGTCATGACAAGATACCAAAAAAACTACCAGATAGAAAAAGAAAGAAAGTGTAATCAGTCGCTTCATTTTAAATTTATTTATTACAATGTGTACAAAGATAAAAAAATAAGAGATACAAACCATGTATCTCTTATATATTAACGTCCGAACTACTCTTCCGGTTTAGTAAACCGGAACTTCTCCGGATCTATTTTTTGCAGAACAATCGATTTATTCTTCTTATATTTTCCGAGTACTTTCAAAGCCTCCTTATCAATCTTCTTTTTATTATCGGAAAAATAAATCATACAGGTACGATTAGGCAAGTTCATTTCAAACTCCAGGAAGTTCTTCAACTGGTAGCTATACAATTCACGATGCGGCAAAAAACCACCCTTATCAAGATGAACACTATCCAACAACTGAATGTCGGTATAATACACCACCGTATCAGTAAACGATGCTGAAATGCCAAAGGCATACACAGGCTTGTGAGAACCTTTCTTTAGTGAAAACGCCGAACACATTGTAAACACCAATGCTATGGCAAATAGTATTTTTACGTATTTCATATCTGAATTGTTTTTATCGTGGCAAAGGTAACAAAAAAGAGGAAATATCCCTTATTTATCACAAATAAATGGCATTACTAACGATACATCCATAGCAACACCGGCTTAGCCTCACCCTTTAGCAATTTGTCTACTTTTCGCATCACATCATTGCATATCACAGGACATCCCTGGCTTATCCCCAATGGAAGATGTACCGGATAAATATCGGTCGCAGGCACAAGATCATACGAATGAAGCACAATTACACGTTTGAAAGCATTGTCATTCGTCGGTTCCAGTCCGTGCAATTTATAATGAACGTTGATTCCCCATTTGCTATACGAACGGATACCGACTTTATAGCGTCCCAAAGAAGAACAATAACTTCCCTCCACATTACTGAATACAGGTTTGGAAGCAGTACTGTTTTTCCCATACCCATGTGCACAAAGGCTGGCATATACGACAGAATCACCCCTAAAGTCCCAAACAAAAAACCTTTTCTTGCCGGAATGTATACAGAAATCGACCAAGAAACAGTAATTGGTATTGAATCCCTTATCTACACAATAAACTTTTGCAGAATCTGCCTTTAACTTCAAACGATTGTATTCACCAGTAGAGAAAGTATCGGCGCTTCCACCACATCTGCCACGTGCAATAAAACAGAATATGAAAGCCAAAAACAGAACTAACAAAAATCGAACCGGTTTATTCATAAGACAGTATACTTACAAGTAAAAATACAGGAATACGCTTCTACAAAGACATAAAAAAGTCGTGTAAGCACGTTTTAAGATTGTTACCCTAAACACTTTTACTTACACGACTAATACCTTTTTTCGAAAACTGATATATCGACTTATCCCAAGTACGATTTGAGCAATTTACTACGATTACTTTGTCTTAATCTTCTGATTGCTTTTTCTTTTATCTGGCGAACGCGCTCACGTGTGAGGCCAAACTTATCGCCGATTTCTTCTAATGTCATTTCCTGTTGTCCGATACCGAAAAACATCTGTATGATTTCTTTTTCTCTATCGGTTAACGTAGAAAGAGCTCTATCAATTTCCCTCGCAAGAGACTCATTTACCAGAGAGCGATCCGCCATAGGCGAATCATCGTTTACCAGCACATCCAGCAAGCTGTTGTCTTCTCCTTCAACAAACGGAGCATCCACCGAAATATGACGGCCGGACACCTTTAATGTATCAGAGATTTTATCAACCGGGATTTCCAGTTCGTCTGCCAACTCTTCAGGAGACGGACGACGTTCGTTCTCTTGCTCAAACTTGGAAAAGGCTTTGCTGATTTTATTCAGCGAACCTACCTGGTTCAATGGGAGACGAACAATTCGCGACTGCTCTGCCAATGCTTGCAGAATAGACTGGCGAATCCACCATACAGCGTAACTGATAAACTTAAATCCACGTGTTTCATCAAACTTTTCGGCAGCCTTGATCAGTCCTAAATTGCCTTCATTAATCAAATCCGGCAAACTCAAACCCTGGTTCTGGTACTGCTTGGCCACAGATACGACGAAACGAAGATTGGCACGTGTCAGTTTTTCCAACGCTACACGGTCACCCTTACGAATACGCTGAGCGAGCTCTACCTCTTCTTCTACAGTGATGAGATCTTCACGACCTATTTCCTGCAAATACTTATCAAGAGAAGCGCTCTCTCTGTTAGTGATACTTTTGGTAATCTTTAGTTGTCTCATTCTTATAAAACAGATTTGGAGTGCAAAGTTACAACAAATAATTTGTTAACTTATTATCTTAACGTAACTTTTTCACCATTATTATTAACTATGAAACAAAAAAGAACACCGACAAGTTGTCTGTCGGCATTCTTTTTCTTATTCATTAGCTAATATTACAATCTTCTTACCTTAAATTAATTATAAACTACCCATTTATTCCTGAGTCAGATCAACGGCGTAGTTGGCACGTTTTCCAGAGGGGAACATTCCGGTGAGGAACAATACCTGATCCGGTGACTTAGTAGCTGCCTTGAGCACTTCTTCCAGATCACTGACTTTACGTATTTGCTCGCCATTAGCTTTCAAGATAATGAAACCTTTACGGACACCCGCATCCTTCATTTTTCCATTGGTAACTCCTGTCACTTCGACACCATATCCTAACTTGAGTTGTTTCTTCAAATCAGCAGGAATCTCCCTGAAAGCTGCACCCAGAATTTCCATTCCGGCATTCTTTACTACTTTGGTAGTTCCCTGTTCATTCTTCAATATCACCTCTACATTCTTCTCTTTCTTATCGCGAATCAACTTCACAGTCACCTTGTCACCCGGACGATGCTTAGCAAGTGCTTCCTGCAAATCAGCAAAGTTATGTACTTTCTTTTCATCAATACCGATAATAACGTCGTCTACCTTGATATCGGCACCGGCAGCAGAACCACCGTCAACAATTTCACGAACCCAAACACCATCTACCACACCGAATTCTTTTGCTTTATCACGAAGTGTAGTACCTGATTTATCGATAGGCTGCTGGTCTTCCATAATACTGGTTCCCAAAGAAGCCCCTGCGATACCTAACATTGCACGCTGTACAGTACCGTATTCTTTCAAGTCGGCAACCACTTTCTTCATAATGCTGGTCGGGATAGCAAATCCATACCCGGCATATGCACCTGTAGGAGATGACAACACAGAGTTGATTCCAACCAATTCACCTTTAGCATTAACCAACGCACCACCACTGTTACCTTGGTTGATCGCAGCATCCGTCTGGATGAACGATTCGATACCACCGTTGTAAACACCCAATGTACGGGCCTTTGCACTTACGATACCGGCAGTTACAGTAGAATTCAGATTAAACGGGTTACCTACTGCAAGTACCCACTCTCCTACTTTCAACGCTTCAGAATCACCAACCGGAATGGTAGGCAGATCATCATCCGATTCTATTTTCACCAATGCAAGGTCAGTACTCGGGTCTGTACCGATGATACGTCCTTTAAATTCACGGTTATCATTCAACTTCACAGCTATTTCGTCAGCTCCGTCAATTACGTGATTGTTCGTTACGATGTATCCATCTTTAGAAATAATGACCCCCGAACCGAAACCTACACGTTCCGGAGTTTGTACTCTACGCTGTCCGCCACGTCCATCACCGAAAAAGAAATCAAAAATATCGGGAGGTGTCTGAACGGTCTGCGTCTTTGAAGTCTGAGTTGATTTTATATGGACTACAGCATGAAGCGAATTTTCAGCCGCTTGTGTCAAATCTACCGGTTGTGCATCGATTGCATCAAAAGCAGCCAATTTTACATTAGGGTTCTGCTGGAACACCTCATTAAATGCTATCTGCTTATCGGTATCCTGCCCCTGCATCATTTTGTAGGTAGTTATGCCTGCAACTCCTGAACTCAGCAGAACGATAGCCCCTACTCCTAAAATGTTTCTTGTTGTCTGTTTCATACTATTCTTTTTATTCTTTAAAATGTTAATATTCCGTTTTGTTTTAACTTTATGACGTTAAAATAACGACAAAAATCATTCACTTATTCCACTTGTCACTCTTTTTTGTCCTCTTTTAACAGAGAATATTTACTGATTAACAGCGGTTAACGGCATGAACTGACAAATTTACATTCATTACATGACAACCCTTTTAACATGCATTTCCTACACAGGGGAATATGCCAAATATGGCAGTATGTCACCCATAATATACTTTTGGATTATTCCACCATACCTTTATCTATACCGAATCTTTCATCCGTCTGACATTTACCGGCAGGTTCTACATGTACCAGAATATCATAAACGTTATCGATCGAACCTTTAATGCTCTTCTCTACAGAATCGGCAATCTCATGCGCCTGCGTTATGGTTATTTTGGGATCGACTTCTATATCGAGTGTGATCAGATATAAATTCCCTATCATTCTCGATCGGACACGATGGGGATTGCCTGCACCGGGTACTTGCTCTACAGCTTTGAATATCTTATTATATACATTGACATCCTTAACGCCATCCATCAATTCTACATTGGAATCTATAAAGATGTTCACTGAAGACTTTATAATGAACAGACTGATTATCAATCCAGTGATTGAATCGAGTATAGGCAGTTTAAATATAAAAGTAAAGATCAACCCCAGTAATACTCCGGATGAGATGACCACATCATTACGCATATTGACTGCATTTGCCGTAAGTAAGGAACTGTTGATCTTCTTTCCTTGTTTATATTGATAAGATGCCAGCAACAACTTGCCGGCAATAGAAAACAAGGTGACATATATGGCAATGGGAGAAGGAATTTCTTTAGTTTCATTTGAGAAAATACTCCCAATTGCAGACAACAACATTTGTACACCGGCATAAAAGATCACAAGTGACAATATCTTAGTTGCAATACCCTCGGCCTTTTCATAACCGAACACATACTTCTTGGAAGGTGGCCGGCTGATAACACGCGCCGTAAAAATCATAACGATGGAAATAACCACATCCGTTGCCGAATCAATACCATCACCGAGTACAGCCAAACTACCGGCCCACAGACCAATTACAATTTTCGACGCAGAAAGTACCGCATTACCAATCGTACTTATCCACGAAGTTTTTATTAATATTTTCTCTCGTGACATTTTAAATTAAATAATGTGCCAATTTAAGAATGAAAAAATGAAAGAATGAAAGAAAGAAAGAAAGAAACATTCAGACAATTAATAGATTAACATGAATTCGATATAACTTTTATCTCGTATGGCCTCCCTCTTTCCTTTCAAGTTATGTAGCATTTTCATCTATCGAGTGGATGCTAAATTATACCATTTTAATTCTTTCACTCTTTCATTCCTTCATTCTTTAATTTTTCAATTCACCTCTTTCCATAAAGCTTATCAATCAGGTCCTGCCGACCGATACGGCGTAATTCATTTATGATATTCCGGCGTTCCTCCGGTTTATACCAAAAAAAGAACTGTCGCTGTGCCAGCTTTTCTTTTTGCGTTTTAGCACTAAATACCGGCTCCAAAGTATATGGATGAAATCCGGTATACCAAGCTTCCGTTGCTACCGTCATTGGTGTAGGAGTAAAATCCTGTACCTGTTCCAGATGAAAATCCAGACGTTTGGTAATAACCGCCAACTCTGCCATATCTTCTTCCTTACAACCGGGATGGCTGGAAATAAAATAAGGAATAAGCTGCTGGCGCAATCCTTTTTCGCAATTGATCCGATCGAATATCTTCTTAAACTCTCCAAACTGGTTAAATGAAGGCTTACGCATAATAGAGAGAACACGATCACTGGTATGTTCCGGTGCTACTTTCAACCGTCCGCTTACATGCTTTTCAATCAGTTCACGGGTATATTCGGAAGTACTTTGATTGACCGCAGGATCTTTACTCTGATGCAACAACAGGTCATAACGTACCCCGCTACCGATAAATGATTTTTTAATACCTGGCAGCGCATCCACCGCATAATAGATATCCAGTAAAGGGCGGTGATCGGTATTCAAATTAGGGCAAACTTTAGGATGAATGCATGACGGGCGCTTGCATTTCCGGCAAATATTCTCATCTTTTCCTCCCATTTTGTACATATTGGCCGAAGGACCTCCCAAATCACTGAGATATCCTTTAAAATCGGGCAACTGCATGACCTCTTTTACCTCTTTCAGAATAGATTCCTTACTGCGGCTCACAATAAATTTGCCTTGATGTGCCGATATTGTACAAAAAGCACATCCTCCAAAACATCCGCGATGAATATTCACCGAGAACTTAATCATATCGTAGGCAGGAATACGCTTCCCTTTATATTTCGGATGCGGCAGACGTGTATACGGTAAATCAAACGAACCATCCAGTTCTTGCTGTGTCATAGGAGGATATGGCGGATTGACGACTACCACACGTTTATCGACCCGTTGCAGTATACGTGAGGCAGCATATTTATTGGACTCTTCTTCGATATGTCGAAAATTACCCGCCTGTTTTTTTTTGTCTTTCAGGCATTCTTCATGAGAATAAAGCTCTATATCTCCTTCCGCACGGATAGATTCCATCTCAGTCGCATTGCACAAATAAGCTGTTTGCAAAATATCTGTCGGTATCTCCACAGAAGATTGCATACGCTTGCAAAGCTCCACAATCGGTTTCTCACCCATACCATAGATAAGTAAGTCCGCACCACTGTCACATAGAATACTTTTCTGCACCTTATCCTGCCAATAGTCATAATGACTCAACCGACGCAAACTCGCCTCGATTCCACCTAAAACTACCGGGACATCGGGATAGATTTTTTTCAATATCTGACTATATATAATCGAAGGATATTCCGGACGCATATCCGGACGACCGTCCGGAGTGTAGGCATCTTCGCTGCGAAGGCGCTTATTGGCCGTGTATTTATTCACCATTGAATCCATACACCCTGCCGAGATACCAAAAAAAAGACGAGGGCGACCCAACTTCTTAAAATCGCGCAAGTCATCACGCCAATTCGGTTGAGGAACAATAGCTACCCGTAATCCTTGCGCTTCAAGGATACGGCAGATCACTGCCGGTCCGAATGAAGGATGGTCTACATATGCATCTCCACTAAACAGGATAACATCGAGCTCATCCCACCCGCGCAATTCTACTTCTTTTTTTGTAGTGGGTAGCCAATCGGTAAGTCGATATTCTTTCATGCTGCGAAGATACGGATAATTTCGCTATACTAATGCATGGATAAAGCAGAAGATAAACCATCCACATACGGCTACTTTGAGTACAGTGCCCAAAAGAAAACCTATAAAAGCCCCGAATCCGGCTTTCAGTGCATGCCTCGTTTCCTTGCCGCCCAACAACTCTCCTATAAATGCACCGGCAAACGGACCAATAATAACACCCCAAGGCGGAAATAGAAAGAGTCCGGCAAACGTACCGATAATACAACCCCAATTTCCCCAACCCGTACCTCCGAATCGCTTCACTCCAAACATCGGGACAAAATAATCGAGTATCTGAATCACTACGACAAGAAGTAACCAAAAAAAGAGTTGCAACGGCGTAAAAGTGACCTTATCGGTAAGTTGAAGCAGTACTAAAGCCACATAAGCAATAGGCGGCCCCGGCAACATAGGGACAATACAACCGATTAGCCCTACCAACAGGCAAATACTCCCCAAAATAATCAGAAAGATATCCATAAATTATCCGATGCGTTTGATGATAGAAATAAATTCTTCATTCGTCATACCGAAGTCCTGCTCACGATAGTTCACAAAATCCTCCAGATAAGCACTCGCTATACCATCCATGATATCTTTTCCATCAAGACCGAGTTCATCAAGCATAAAACGTATCAATCCCTGATAAGCATGAATGGTTTTTATTCGTTGATCGGCAGCCGGTACAGACATCATCTGGCATTGATGCTCATTACGGGCAATAAGATAAACGGTAGCATAGAATTTATCTACACTACCATATATACTGTTTATTTTTTTAATTGCCTTTCCCGGCAGTTTTTCTAATTTCTGTTGTATTTCACTCATCCTGGAATAGTAAACTGTAAAGTCATCTGCTCACCATCATAAATTTCGCGAAAGCCGATGCCTTGCTCCGACAAATATTCTTTTAAGTCCTGAAATGCATTGGCATTATCCATAATAATCTCCACAGTATCACCGGATTCAGCACTACACATGGCCTTTATGGCTGGAATCAAGGGACTGTAAGCAGTCGTCCCACGAGTGTCGACAGCAATCATGACTCCTCCTCTTCTGCCTCTTGCGAATTGAACCAGACAAGATATAACTTTATAAGTTGCTGCAAACCGAATGCTTTCATATTGTTGTGATAAATCACATCAATGCAAAGATCGAGCAGGTCCTTACTGTCTTCCTCCTGACTGGCAATAAGTGAACGGATATTGAGCTTGAGTTTATCGAGAACAGCTTCATCGACAATACCGTTACTGTCGATAAGATGACGAAACAACGCATATTTTTCAATTGTTCTCAAATTCTCTTCTGAAACTTCCATAGTGCGTGTACCACTGGGATTTGCTTGTATGGTATACATAATCTTTTTATTTTAAAGTTAATGATAGCGACAAAGATAGAATTTTTTAGTGATTAATGGTAAATGATGAATAATTAATTGCTAACCCGTTTATGAATCATTCATCATTTAACATTCGCCATCTTCCATTAAGAGTCTATTTGAATTTTCCTCTTAAAAGGATTTATCATCAAAAAAGTTTAGCACTGCCGCCATAATTGCGGCCCGATCAGCTTCCGACTCTATACTTTCAAAAGGAAATCCCATTACAAACGTACGGTAATCTCCACGATAAGCAATACCGGCACTCTGCTTTCCCGGATGATAGGTAAATACGGAAAAAGCTGGAGCTACAGGGACGATACAGTCCGGTGCAGTTACCGCATACATTTTCTCGTTAGGCAAACGGGGAATCGAAACAGTACGCCCCAATCCATCGATCTGTCCGGAACGATTATCCCGAAGCGATTCCTGATAACCATATTTTAATACTTTCTCGGTAAATTCCCGATTCCCTTGCGAAGTGCTCATGTCACTTCCCACATAAGAACCACTGACTAATATATTCCCTCCCGACTGACAATAGGCAGTGATGATCCGTTGCATAGCCGAAGAAAAAGTCTTGTAATAAGCCCGGTCGGTCGTATTCTCCTTTTCCAGCCCCAAGATGTAATCCACAATCGGGTACTCTTCCAATTGTACTCTTTCGTTTTCTACCGCCTCATCGCTACACGATACAAAACTATATCGTCCCGTCGCCTGAATCGCCTTTCCATGAATAAATGAATAATCGAAAGTATTTCCGATGATTTTCATACCTTCCAACTCACTGCCGCTATCTCCCAGACTCCCCTTTCCTTCCTTACCGGCTTGCTTACGGTCAAAACCGGTCTGCGGACCACAAAGAGAAATATTGTATAAATAAGGAACTCCCGGATCTTGCTCCAAATCGAAGCCGGCAGTGGTAGAAGTATTGATAACGGCAGGTCCGCTTAAGCGATCGAAACCATTAACAATAAGAACTTTTCCTTTTTCGTTCTTTGCTTTATAAGCCGATAAAATCTCAGAAGGGAAACTTTCACCACCACGGTTCACTGCCGTAACTTTGAACGAATATACAAGTCCCGGCTCTATTTTGACCACATGCGACGTTTTATTTACCAATACTCCATTATCAAAACCACCATAACCGACACGGGTATATACCATATACTCCCGCGGGGTAGCCGTTGGCTCAAGAGGATCATTTTCTCCCTGCCAGGATAGTTCCAGTGTATTCTTTTTCTTCCCGAAGCGGATCGCAAAATTACTCACTGGAAGCGGTTGCACAACAGACTCTTTCCCATGTTGACTATTTATGAAACGGAGTACCCCCTTATAAATAGCACGCCCTACCGTAAACTTAAAATTAGGATCATGTCCCAACTGCATATCGGCAAAATTCTGATGTGACAACAATTCTATAATGGTGGAAGGAACAGAAGGTAAACGCGTTTCACTATAATTCCGGTTCCACATGCTACGGCGTGTCCAGGGGATATTGTAGGCAGCACGAATATCATTCTGTATTTGAGTCAGTAAAATATCCGACAAGTCGCGTGAAGCATAACGGTCTATCCCCGTATTCAACTGCCCGTTATTGAAATCCGTCGTATATATCCCCAGTGAACCGATTATTTCGTCCGTCCTGCTATGCCCTGCATCGCTATGCAAAGCAACTGCCATCTCCAACGGTACTCCCAATCCTTTCTCTTTGGGATTAAACACCGACCCTCCGGACAAATAATTCAATGCATTAGAACGTACATTGATGTCGTCGGTATAATCATTTTCTCCTTTCTTGCCGGCATATACCTCGTAAGGCATACCACCCCATTGTGCTGAGTAACGTGCTCCCTCCAGATAACGCGGCAATCCACTGACATTACCACCTCTCGAAATATTACCCATACCACCGCCAAAACGTACTGCATCTGCACATACTACCCCGTCCTCCTTACTCTCATTGCTGAGCACCACCATGCCATAATCGTTATTACCCTTATCAAATTCAAAAGTTCCTAAGTAGACCCAAGTCCCCCCACCTATTTGCTGGTTAACCTTAAATTCGGTAACTCCCCCCTTGTGAAAAACAAGATATTTAGCATCGCTCACACTATTGGGCAATGTCTGATAAGAAACATATACAGCATAATTACCACTCTCCGGAATAGTAGGGATCCACTCCGCAAAAGCCTTATTCTTTTTCTTTTCGGTACGGGCATAACGGGCAGTACCGTCCAAAAACGGATTCTCCCCATCTCTATAAACACGTTTCGTCCGGGCAAAACCTCTTTTAGCGGCTACTTCCCAACGAGCTTTACGACTTTTCACTTCCAGATAGACAGACCCGTCTTTCGTGTCATTATCAACAATCACTTCATTCTTCTGCGTATCACGCTCACGCGGAGTAAATACATTGGCGCCTGCATTCTCAAGCATCGGAATGACATAAGGAAGAATAAAGGACTGGGTAAATAAGTCCTCAGTAGTACAGAAAAGCCGGGGACGCTGCCATCCCCACTCTCCTTTATCGTTTTTAAAGTACTGTCCATGACTTTGCCACAAAGCGATATGACGATTGTCCAGTCCACGCGAAATTTCATAGGGACGTGACATATTCTTCACCCATGGCGCCCCTTTATAATCAATATTCAAAGAAAGACGTGTCTTATCCTTTTTCTTTTTTCGGTAAACATTAGGAATGAGATCTTCAATCGGTTTACCGTCAGCATAGATCGTGACATCAAAAAAACGTACAGGACCGGGAAGAAGATTTTCCACCTGATTATAAATATTCTCTACTGTTTCCGGGAGAAAAGGCTGGTAGGCAAAACTCTCGGAAGCTTGTATCGTCAGTCGTTTACGGTCAAAATCAATCTCTACACTCTTGAGCGCGGGTCGGTTGATTTTTGCAGAAACAGTGGTATAATTACTGAAGAAATCAGTTAGTCGCTCTTCTACGTTCTTTTCGATGGCCTGCGCAAAGAGCAGGGATGTCCCTGCAATAAGGAACAACAGGAATAGGCATAGTTTTCTCATAAAACTCCAATCATTTACCATTTATCCGCAAAAATAGAGTAAATTCCTCTATTCTGTGTATAATTCACGTAGTTTATCCAAATCCACTTCAAGGTTATCGATCAAGTACCTTTCTATTCCTCCAAATTCTTCGTCTATTACCCGGAATGCAGTTTCCAAATACTCTTTTCTTACGGTAGTCAACGGCTTCAACTCCGGATGCTCCCGAGTGATGAATTCATATTTTTTGGTGATATGTTCTGCAGACAGCATATAATCCTCCGTTACAGTCTCACGATCGACTCCCAAAGCCGACAATAACAATGCGGCAGCGATACCGGTCCGGTCCTTTCCCGCAGAACAATGAAAAAGAAGCGGAGCGTTTTCTTTCTCCGACAGGATACTGAAAAACTCTTTGTATACATCCTGCATATTCCGGATGATATATGCATACACTTCCTCCATAACGGCGCTCAGATTATTTCTATCAAAATGGGTGATACCACTCATATCGCCCGCTTCAATTGATAAGGGTATGTGCTTGGACACAGTTTGCGGCAAACGGTCTATGGCGGCGTTTTTCTCTACTTCACTCCTGAAGTCGATAACCGTACGCAATGGCAATAAAGAGAGATAATCTAAATCCATTGCAGTCAGTTTATTCATATCGTCCGAGCGGAAAAGCATTTTCCATTTTACACACTTGCCATAAACCGTACGATAGCCACCCAAGTCACGCATGTTATAAGCTCCCGCCATAGGAAGCAACCGACAGTAAGTTTCTTCTTTCTTCATATTAGTAGTTTTTTTATTGATAAACAAAAAAAGAGTGAAGAATTCCCGACTCTTCACTCTTCCTTTATGATTCTTTACTAATTGTTATAGCGGAATATACTCCACGAATGCTTCCATTGCCTCATAAGAAGCAAGACCCAGATTATCGTAAAGTGCAGCCGTACCACGGTTACGGTCTTCGCTACGTTGCCAGAACAGACGTTCGTCGTTACCTAAGAACGGTGCGCTCTCCATCTGTGACTGATGTTTCAAAATAGAATTACGTTTAGCACGCAACTCTTCCGGGCTGATAGGCACTGCCATCTCAATATTTTCGATTTCCCACTCTGCCCACGCACCACGGTACATCCAGATACGGCAGTCTTTCAGCCACTTGGCACCTTCCTCCTTTTCCAAATCAATAGCAGCAAACACAGCATCCGTACAAACACGGTGTGTACCGTGCGGATCGGCAAGATCGCCTGCTACAAATATCTGATGAGGTTTCACTTCACGAAGCAAATTACGTACGATTTCCACATCGGCTTCACTGATCGGATTCTTCTGAATTCTACCGGTTTCATAGAACGGCATATCCAAGAAATGGCAACGATCCAACGGAATATTATTATATGTACAAGCCGTCCGGGCTTCACCACGACGAATCAAGCCTTTGATAGTCAATATATCGCGTGAATCCATATCACCGTCCTTCTTTTCCTTAAGGAACTTACGGATTTCCGTATATTTCTCATTGATTACCTGGTCTTCGCTGTTATTGAATATCTGGTTGAAACCATTGATAAAGTGCAGGAAACGAATCACTTCCTCATCCCCTACTGCAATGTTACCCGATGTCTGATAAGCTACATGCACTTCATGTTTCTGCTCTACCAAACGGCGGATGGTACCTCCCATAGAAATCACGTCATCATCCGGATGCGGAGAAAATACGACAACACGTTTCGGGAACGGTTTGGCACGTTCGGGACGATACGTATCGTCAGCATTCGGTTTTCCACCGGGCCATCCGGTAATAGTGTGCTGCAAATCGTTGAATATCTTGATATTCACATTATATGCCGAACCGAAGAGAGCCAACAATTCGCTCAAACCGTTTTCGTTATAATCTTTATTAGTAAGTTTCAAGATCGGTTTACCTGTCAATTGGCATAACCAAACGATAGCACTACGAATCAGCTTGTCGTTCCATTCACAGGAAGTCACCAGCCACGGACGCTGGATACGCGTCAGGTTGCTGGCAGCCGAAAGATCGATCGCTACATGTGCATTGTTGTGCGTCTGCAGGTAAGAAGCGGGAATCGTATCCGTGATAGAACCTTCCACACATTCTTTTATCATACGGGCCTTGTCTTCACCCCATGCCAGAAGATATACTTTCTTGGCTCCCAAGATTGTAGACACACCCATTGTAATAGAGCTGATAGGTGTATTATCGATAGTTCCGAATATTTTGGCAGCTTCGTTACGCGAAGCACTATCCAATAAAATCAGACGAGTGGTAGAATTCAAACGCGAACCCGGCTCATTGAAAGCAATATTACCTACACGACCGATACCTAACAGGGCAATATCAACCCCTCCAAAACTTTCGATACGCTGCTCGTACAAACGGCAATATTCCAGAATCGTATCTTTTGCAATGCTTCCATCCGGAGTAAATACATTCTGCTTATCGATATCCACATGATCCAGCAACATTTCTTTCAGAGCATTGAAATTACTGTTGATGGCATCAGAAGACAGAGGATAATACTCGTACATATTGAATACGATCACATTGCGGAAACTCAAACCTTCCTCTTTATGCATACGAATCAATTCCGCATACACATTGCGCGGAGAATTACCACCCGGCAACGCCAATACACAGAAGCGCCCTGCTTTTTGTTTATCGCGTATTACTTGTGCTATTTCACAAGCGATGTGATTGGCACCTTCTTCTACAGATTCATAAATATCGGTAGGGATTTTTTCAAGTCGGGTCAATACCGACCGTTCAAATGCATTCTCCGGTCTGTAGTATCTGGGGGAGACCCTGTTGAGAGTGATTTGAGAACTTAAGTTTGTTTTCATAAATTCTTTAATTAAGTTATGTTAGATTCAAGTCGTGCGACTGTTTTTCTGAACGACAAAGATACAAAAGAAGTTTATTATAAAAACTACCTTATTGTAGGTATTGTTGCCGAGAAAGAGCAATTTTAACGTTTGTTTATTTAACCAAAGAAATATGTAGGAAGCTAAAGCCGGAAAGCATCTGCATCTTTCCACACAGGAAACTTATCGCGCAATTGCTGCAAAGATATCAGGCTGAGCGAAACGGTTTCAATACCTTCTTCCCCATCCGGGACAGAAGCCAGGGGTTCTCCTTTTGGAGAAAAGACAACACTGCCTCCATTATAAATGAGTTTATTACCATCTACGCCTATGCGGTTCACCCCGCACACATAACACATATTTTCCAATGCACGGGCACAAAGCAAAGTATCCCACGCCAATCTTCTTGCCTGGGGCCAGCTCGCCATATATATCAGCAAGTCATATTCATTGTTTACATTCCGGCTCCATACCGGAAAACGCAAATCATAACAGACCAGCAGACAAATATTCCACCCCCGATAAGAAATAATCAGCTTATTGTTTCCGGCAGAGAAATATTCCGCTTCATTCCCCATACGGAAAAGATGTCGCTTATCATAATAGAATTCTTCCCCTTCCGGGGTAATAAAGAAAGCACGATTGTAATAATTACTCCGTTCGCTACAAATAAAACTGCCACAAAGGGCAAGCTGAAAATCAGCCGCCAATTCCTTTAAAATACGTACTGTAATTCCGGATACCGGTTCTGCAAGTTCCCGGCTTTTCATCGTGAATCCCGTAGAAAACATTTCCGGCAAAACAACAATCTCCGTTGTTCCGCGAAGAGCATGTAGCTTTTCACGAAGCATACGGAGATTTTCCTGTTTATTTTCCCAGGCTATATCTGTCTGAACGATTGAAATTTTTAATGGATGCATCATTTCGTTAAACACCAGCCTTTCCGTTTCTGATTATTACTCGTTTATATTTCGCCAATGGAGAAATTTTCCGGATATTTCCCTTTGAAATTCTTGAAATAAAGTTTGATTTCGCGCATATCCTTTTCAATATCTCCCGTAGGCATAATGGCTTTGGTGGAAGATATTGTTTTGGTAGCATAATCTATGCCGATAAGTACAATAGGGACTTGCGCCTTCAATGCAATATAATAGAAGCCTTTCTTCCAGTTCGGATTTCGTTTGCGTGTACCTTCCGGCGTAATAGCCAAATGGAATTTCTTGCTATTGGCAAACTGCTGCGCCATCTGGTCTACTAATGATGTCTTACGTTTCCGGTCCACCGGTATGCCGCCCACAGCTCTAAAGATAAGTCCTAAAGGAAAAAAGAACCATTCTTTCTTCATCATGAAACTGGTTTTGCGTCCGATAGCTCCATAAAACAGTTTACCGATAAACAAGTCTAAATTGGTAGTGTGCGGTGCCGCACAAATAACACATTTATCATAATTGGGCACCGTCACATTTGTTTTCCAGCCTAAAAGGCGATAGTAAATAAAGCTATAAATTGCTTTTTTCATTCTCAGTTCAATTTCGAGATGGCATCAATAATTTCATTTACTTTTGCATTGAAGTCGGAACGGAACTTTTTATAGAATCCTTTTACATTACCCGGCTCAGTATGACTGATACGGCTAACGAATTCATCCTGCATTTTCAGGATTTCAGCCATAATATCTTCTGCTTTTGCCTTGTCCGTTCCCGGAATAAACATAGCATTGACCAAACACTCTGCAAATAATTCTCCCGAAATATAATTTACTGATTTTTTAAGTTCTCTTCTACTTGCCATAAGTTCTTCTTTTTTAGTGTGAATATTGAATATATGAGCGGTAAAGATAGGAACTTTCTTCGGCTTGAACAAATAAATAATTAAATAATAAGACAGTCAATGGGTAATGGATTAATGAAAGAATGAAAAGAATGTATCAATGCGCCAATTGCTCTCCATCCCCGAATAACCCACCGGCATATTTTTTTTCATTCTTTCATTCTTTACATTCTTTCATTAACCCATTACCTCATAGCATATTGTCACATATTAAATCAACTCCGATTCCCGGCAAATCATTGAGAGTGATTTTACCGTTTATAACTTCCATGCCTTTAAAGCGGTCATTGGAGATAAGAAGGTTACCATCCAAATCGGCAAAATCAACAACCGGAGAAAGCTGTGCTGCGGCCGATACAGCGCAAGAAGTTTCAGTCATACACCCTACCATTACTTTCATATCCAGCGCACGTGCCAGCGTCACCATCTTCCAGGCTTCGCGCATGCCGGTACATTTCATCAACTTGATATTTATCCCGGTAAAAGCACCTTTCAAAGCGGTCACATCATTAAGGCGTTGTAAAGACTCATCGGCAAATACCGGCAACGGACTTTGCTGGGTAATCCAGGCAATATCATCCAATTGTTCTTTGGGCATAGGTTGCTCGATCATCACGATGCCCTGTTCTTTTAACCAATGAATCATATCGAGCGCATATTGCCGGTCCGACCATCCTTGATTGGCATCGACCGCTATCGGCAAAGCACTCACAGAACGAATCGTACGAATCATCTCTTTATCATTATCACGCCCCAACTTAACTTTCAATATATTAAACTGTCCGGCTACTTCCCTGGTTTTCCCGCGCACCACATCAGGCGTATCGATACCGATAGTAAAAGTGGTAGAAGGAGTCTTTTCTTTATTCAGTCCCCAGATTTTATACCAAGGAGCTCCTAACAATTTTCCAACCAAATCATGCAAAGCTATATCGACTGCTGCTTTGGCAGCTGTATCACCCGGACTGAGGCTGTCGACGTATGCCAGGATATCTTCCAACCCGAACGGATCGCTAAACTGCTCCAGATCGACTTTCCGCAAAAATGCCATTACGGTATCCACCGTCTGACCCAGATAGGGCGGCATAGAGGCTTCGCCGTATCCGGTCACCCCTTCGTACTCTATCTCCACCTGTACATCGGGAGTCGTAGTGCGCGAATAAGAAGCTACGGTAAACACATGCTTCAACTTAAGCTCGTAAGGAAAAAATCTCATTTTCATCCTGCCTCCCTTACCGAGTTTATTGACAGAGAAAAGAGCCGGACCCGATTTTCCGGCAAACACATTATGAATACCTAAGCCGGAACCAATGGCAGCTAAAGTGGCCGTCTTAAGAAAGTCTCGTCGATTTTGCATAATATACACTTTTTAATGAGGAATGAAGTGCTTTTAGTAACAGGTAGCCGACAGTTCCTATTCTTCACCCGTCATTTAATTATAATATGGATTCGTAAAGGTCGTATTCAATTCTTTTTCCTTATTTATATAAGGCAAGAAACGAACGGCATGGAGCAACCGGCCGGTATTGAATGCATCGTATTCTTTATCTTCCGGATTGAAACTGCTGATGTGCACATCGCCCAGCGCATGTATAAACATCTTATTACCCAGATAAATACCGACATGAGACACGCTTTCCTTTTTGTCTGCCGTTGCTTTCCGGCCGAAGAATATAAGATCACCCGGCTCTATATTACTGAAATCGGAAGCAATACCGATACGCTGCCCCACATAAGCCTGCTGTGAAGCATCCCGGGGAATAATGATATCGTGCATAAAGAGCACCGTCCGCACCAGACCGCTACAATCGACTCCCTTCGAAGAAGTGCCTGCCCATAAATAAGGAATACCTATCATTGTATACGCTGTACGGATAATACTTTGTGCATCCATTTTCAATTCAGAACGCCATTTTGTTTCCGGCTTGGCTATCGATTTGGAGATATAAGCCAATCGGCCGTCAGGATAAGAAACCCGATAGAAATGCCCTTTACTCCCCTCCCATTTCAAACGATTACCCGCCACTACATCCGAAACAGTCTGTGCATGTTCATTCGGCCGCTCGTATGTAAAACCATAATGGGCCGTCACAATAATTTTCTCCGCACGGTTCCACTCGTCATACCTCTGTTTAGACATGGGGGTAACCACCAGCCGGTGTACCCATCCGGTATAATCGTCCGGTGTCTGAATCTCATACCAACCGGTATATTGCAACACCTTCACCGGCATTCCCAGCAAAGCCTGAGTAGTCATACCGGAAGTAAATTTACCCTCATCCCGCATATTACAAACGGAGACATTGACAATAGCATAAGCTGAATCGGCAAAAACGGAACAAATTTCTCCTGCTTTCATGTTTGAAATCATGAAACACCACAGAATAATAAAAAGGATACGTATCTTCATTGAATAATGCCTTCTAACTTCTACACAATTAATAGCAAAGATAAGAATTGAACGAACAATAAAGAAGAAGTTTGTGTTTGTTTTTTAGCAAAAAACAAATAATTGACGTACTTTTGCACTCATAAAGCAGTTGGCCGGCCTGTCGCGTGCGTTTCGGCGCAGGAGGAAAGTCCGGGCAACACAGAGCATCCTACTTCCTAACAGAAAGCTGTCCGCGAGGGTAGAGTAACGTAGAAGAAAACGACCGCCCCTCTTTCTTCGGGGAGAGAGGTAAGGGTGAGAAGGCGGGGTAAGAGCCCACCAGCCGCATGGTGACATGTCGGGCTGTACGTCTTAGGAGTTGTAAGGTCATGTATACCGGCGTTATGAGAGTTGCTCGCTCCATGTCGGAGGGTAGACCGCTAAAGTGGTATGGTGACATGCCACTCAGATAAATGACAGGCATCTTGTTGAATGAACGGATTTAAGGAATGAAAAAAATTAATACTTTCATCCAACAGGATACAGAACTCGGCTTACAGGCTGACTGCTTTTTTTCAACTATAATTCCAAATGAATGCCATGAAGAAAAAAATAACCGATATATGGAAATTCATCACTTATGATATCTGGCGCATCACGGAGGACGAAGTGACCAGAACCAAATTTTCGGTTTATAACGTCATTAAAACCATTTACCTCTGTATCAACCGCTTCACGAAAGACCGTATCGTCAATAAAGCCTCTGCATTGACATATAGCACACTGCTTGCCATTGTGCCCATACTCGCCATCGTATTCGCCATTGCGCGGGGATTCGGCGTATCCACCATCATGGAGCATCAATTCCGCAACGGCTTTGGAGGGGCAACGGAAGCTTCCGATACGATCCTTGAATTCGTAAACTCTTACTTATCACAAACCAAAGGCGGAATTTTTATCGGAGTGGGTTTAATCATGCTGTTATGGACAGTCATCAATCTGGTAAGCAACATCGAAATTACATTCAACCGCATCTGGGGAGTAAAGAAAGCAAGAAGCATGTATCGCAAAATCACCGATTACTTCTCCATGTTCCTATTAATGCCTATTCTGATTGTCGTATCAGGCGGTCTTTCTATTTTCATGAGTACTATGCTGAAGCAAATAGAGGATTTCGTATTGCTGGCTCCTATCATAAAATTTCTGATACGGCTTATCCCTTTCGTACTGACTTGGTTTATGTTTACAGGGCTTTACATCTTTATGCCCAACACGAAGGTAAAGTTTAAGCATGCACTCATTTCGGGTATTCTTGCCGGTTCTGCTTATCAGGCATTCCAGTTCCTATACATCAGTAGTCAGTTATGGGTATCGCGCTACAATGCCATTTATGGAAGTTTCGCCGCGCTGCCGATGTTTCTGTTATGGCTGCAAATATCCTGGACCATTTGCCTGTTCGGTGCCGAACTGACTTATGCCGGACAGAACCTCAGAAACTTCAGCTTCGATAAAGATACACAAAACATCAGCCGTCGTTACCGCGACTTCATATCTATTCTTATCATGTCTCTCATAGCCAAACGTTTCGAACGTAACGAGCCACCTTATACAGCCGAAGAGATATCAGAAGAACACCAGATCCCGATCCGGCTTACAAACCAAACGTTGTATCAATTACAGGAAATCAACCTGATACATGAGGTAGTAACCGATCAGAAAAGCGAAGAAATCGCCTACCAGCCCTCTATGGATCTCAACCAATTGAATGTAGCAGTAGTACTTGACCGGCTGGATACCTATGGCTCCGAGAATTTCAAAATCGATAAAGAAGTGGAATTCAGTGATGAATGGCGGATTCTGGTGGAATCAAGAGAAGAATATTACAAGAAGGCAAGCAAGGTATTACTGAAAGAACTGTAAAATAGTGAGTAGTGATACCACTACTCACCAGTCACTATTTCAGTATTTATTATATGAGACCACCTTCTCCCTTGCCTTGCGGATTTTCTTCCGTTTCTCTTTCAGAGGATAGCCGATAATGATATCGAGCAGCAACCGCTTGGAAGAGGGAATACCAGTCAGTTGCTTGATCTTTTTTTCATCAAACCAGCCAAGAATACATGAGCCTAAGCCTTCGCTTTCTGCGGCAAGAACCATATGGGAAGCAGCAATGCCTATGTCAATCAAAGGGAAATGTTTGTCTTTCACTTTCCCTCCCAGCAGAGAGGTGATATTGGCAGATTCTTCTACAATCAAAATATGTACGGGAGCATCTTTAGCAAACTTATTCATTCCCAATCCGGCGGCCGCCCTTCCCACTTTACCGGCTAAATCCTTATCTGTGACTACCACAAACTTCCACGGTTGCGCATTACAAGCCGAAGGAGCCAGACACCCCGCTTCTAATATACGAACTAACTTTTCCGGCTCTACCGGACGCTCCTTGTCATAAGCACGGTCGCTTTGCCGGGAATTGACTAATTGCTGAAAATCCATGTGACTTATAAATTATGATTCATCAATCAGACAATCATCCGACTGATATATTTACCGATAATATCAAACTCGATATTCACTATGCTGCCAATAACGAAAGTATGGAAATTGGTATGCTCATAAGTATAAGGTATGATAGCCACCTGGAAGGTATCATCCGTAGGGTTACATACTGTCAGACTAACACCATTTACCGTTACCGACCCTTTGTCTACAGTAATATATCCACGTTTCGCCATCTCTTTGTCAAATGCATATTTGAACGTGAAATACCAACTTCCATCCGCATCCTTTATATCCACGCAAGTAGCGGTCTGGTCCACATGTCCTTGCACGATATGCCCGTCCAAACGGCCGTTCATCATCATGCTACGTTCTACATTCACCTTGTCACCTACCTTCAGCAGCCCGAGATTGGAACGTTCCAGAGTCTCTTTCATGGCAGTCACGGTATAGGTATCATCAGTAAGATCAACTACTGTCAGACACACCCCATTGTGTGAAATACTTTGGTCGATTTTCAGTTCATTCACAAACGAACACTTGAAGGTAAAGTGTATATTCTCCTGGTCTTTCACCAGTGCTACAAGGGTAGCATATTCTTCTACTATTCCGGAAAACATAAAGCGGTTTATTATTAATAATTTAACGATTCACTATCTATGATTGAAGAATACGCTTCAAAACATACTCATTAATCATAGATGCAAAGATACAAAATTGAAACCGATAAACGTGGACTAAACAAATAATCTGTGTTAATTGTTATGAGCTATAGACGCAAAAAAAATGGGGCTTTTCACAAAGCTCCATTTCTCAGTTTTCAATAGGTATTAGTTTTTTTTTAAGGTAAAAAGATTGTTTTCAGGATAACGGTGCAAATATAGGTCCTTTTCCTGTTATGAACCAAATTATAAAACATGTCTTATAACATCTTTTTGAAAAATCTTTGGATTTATTATCATTTCAAGAAAAATCTCCTGTAACTTACCCGTTACAGGAGACAAATATAGAACATTTTTTTAAGTAGCACTAATTTTTGTATAAAAAGTTTCAAAATGTTACTTTTCCTGATAGTGTTCATCCGTCTTTCCGCTGTGCTTGAGCACCTTTGCATCAATGAAGAACACAATTTCTTCGGCAATATTCGTTATATGGTCTCCGGAGCGTTCCAACTTACGGAATACACTGACAAGATTCAGACAGGAAAGCATGCTTTCCGGATGTTCTTTCATATAGCCGGCAAGAACGGAGGTAGCCCCGGCATTGATTTCATCCAGAAGATTATCCTTCGCAAAAACCGATGTTGCCAATTCGATACTTTCCTCATTCAAGGCACGTTTTGCCAGTTCGAGCATAGAGAGCACCTCCCCCTGCATCTCCTCCAAACGCAGATGTTTCAGTAAGTCCGGGTCCAATGCAGGCTCTTCACACTTCAATACGAAACGGGCAATTCCTTCGGCAAAATCTCCCAGGCGTTCCAGATTGGTATTTATTTTGAGCATTGCAAGCACAAAGCGCAAATCAATGGCTACCGGATTATACAAAGCAATCACATCCTCCACATCGCTGTCTATCTTAAGCTCAAAAGCATTCACCCGCCGTTCACGGACAATAACCTGTTGAGCCAACTCTTTATCGAGCGTGAGTACAGCCTCTCCTGCCCTATCCAACTGATTATAAACCAGTGTCCACATTTCGTCAATCTCTTTTTTAAGCAGAATGAGCTCCGATTCTATAAACTTTACCATAGTATGAAATAATTAAAAATTTAAAAATTAAGGAATACCGGACCCGACATCCACATAGATTCCTACCCAAACCTCCCGGTAATATAATTCTGTGTTGCCTCTTTTTCCGGATTTGTAAAAATTTTCTTTGTATCGTCGTATTCCACCATTTGCCCCAGATAGAAGAAAGCCGTTTTATCACTAACGCGGGCAGCCTGCTGCATATTGTGCGTCACGATCACAATGGTGTATCGCTCCTTCAACTCATGAATCAGCTCCTCCACCTTTGCAGTAGAAATGGGATCGAGTGCGGATGCCGGTTCATCCATCAACAAAACCGTAGGAGAAACAGCCATTGCACGGGCAATACAAAGGCGCTGCTGCTGTCCGCCGGAAAGAGCGTACGCCGACTCCTTCAACTTATCTTTCACCTCATCCCAAAGCGCAGCACCTTTCAGGGTCTCTTCCACCCGTTGACGGATGAAAGCATTGTCTTTCACTCCATTTACACGCAAGCCATAGGCAACATTTTCAAAAATACTTTTCGGAAAAGGATTCGGACGCTGAAAAACCATTCCTACGTTTTTCCGTAGTTCATCTACTTCTATCCCCTTATCGTAGATATTCTCACCATTGATACGGATTTCTCCTGTCAGACGGGTGGCAGGAATCAAATCATTCATACGGTTAAACAGGCGGAGAAAAGTAGATTTACCGCATCCGGAAGGGCCGATAAAAGCAACTACGGACTTCTCTTCTATCTCCATACTGATCCCTTTCAAAGCATGAAAGTCACCATACCAAAAATTTACATCACGGGCATTTATCATAAAAATATCATTCTTTTTATTTACAATTAGACGATTTACAATTTACGATTGATATTACAACTGTCTTGAATTGCATCGCATTTCGTTTCGAGTTGTATTGCAATTTATAGTACCGTAAATCCATTTATCTCCAATTGTAAATCGTCTAATCATAAAATCTCTTTATCTAACTTCAATCGTAATTCGTAAATCGTCTAATCGTAAATCCATCTGTCTCTTTAATTTGTTCTTACCTTTTTCTCAAAATATCTTCTTAATGCATTTGCCAATAAATTTATCAGCAATATGATCACAATCAGTACCAACGCCGTGCCATAGGCCAACGGTAGCTGGGCATCCATATCTGTCCCACTGGTCGATATCACATACAGGTGATAGGGCAAGGCCATACACTGATCTAAAATACTTGTAGGCAACTGCGGCAAGAAATAAGCCGCACAAGTAAACAATATCGGAGCCGTTTCGCCGGATACACGTCCCAAAGCAAGAATCAGTCCGGTTATGATATTAGGAACTCCCATCGGTAAAATAACATGCCAGATAGTCTGTAATTTAGTAGCCCCCAAAGCCCGGCTTCCCTCGCGTAAACTATCGGGAATCGCCTTCAAGGCCTCTTCCGTAGTACGGATCACCAAAGGTACACAAAGCAATCCCAGTGTCAGCGAACCGGCCAGTATGCTATCGCCAAAACCAAGATAGTTCACAAACAAAGCCATACCGAAAAGCCCGAATACAATAGACGGAATACCACTCAGATTATTTGTCATCACACGTATAAAACGAACGAGTTTCCCTTTCGGAGCATATTCATTCATATAAATGCCACTCATCACCCCCACCGGAAAAGCGAAAAGCGCACTACCTACCATCAGATAAAATGTACCTACAATAGCGGGCCAGATACCTCCTCCCGTCATACCATCGGTAGGTGCCGAAAAGATAAAATCCCAACTGATGACACCGACACCTCTATATATAATGAAACCCAATATCGTAAAAAGAATCAAGACGATGCATACACTCAACAAACGGAATATTCCGAAAGCGATCTTCTGCGAACGGCGTTTGGCTTTATTATTACTTGTTATTTCCATCTCTATTTATTTTTCTTTTTCATCTGATACACTGTCGGCATTCATTTGATATATTGTTAGCATACATCTGATATATTGTCAGCATTCACTTGATATAGTGTTGGTTCGCATCTGATATATTGCTAACCTTCATCAAGTGTACTATCCGTTTTCATTTGCTGCGTTTCACACCTTTGGACGAAATATATTCCACGCTAAAATTGATTATTAATGTAATAAAGAACAGCACTACCCCCAGCAAGAACAAAGCCTGGTAATGAGGGCCTCCTGCAGGGGCTTCTCCCAGTTCGGCAGCAATAGTAGCGGGAATGGTGCGCAGAGGTTCCAGAATAGTAGTCGGAATCACCGCAGCATTTCCGGTTACCATCAGCACGGCCATTGTTTCACCGATAGCACGGCCGATGCCCAGTACCACCCCCGAAGTTATGCCGGAAATAGAATACGGAATAACCACTTTATAGGTAGTCTGCCATTGCGAAGCTCCCAAAGCCAGACTCGCTTCACGCATGGCTCGCGGACAATTACGCATGGCGTCTTCCGTAACGGTAATAATGGTAGGCAATGCCATGATAGCCAGCACAATGCTTCCTGCCAACCCGCTCTCTCCCACCGGGAGATCGAACACCTTCTGTATAAACGGCACTATTACAATCAGCCCGAAGAACCCGTACACCACCGATGGTATGCCACTCAACAATTCAATAACAGGTTTCAACCATTTACGCACTTTCGAACCGGCTATTTCGGACATATAAATAGAAACCGAAAGTCCGAAAGGCAACGCTATAAGAATCGCAAAAAGACTCACCCACAACGTGCCCGTAATCAAAGGTAAAAAGCCGAATAAAGGCGCCGGAGTTGCCGTAGGAAACCACTCAGCGCCTGCAAACACGTCTTTCACAGAAATCGTATTGTCTTTGATAAAATGCACCTGTTCCGGTTCGGTGATAAACTGCTGCGGAACAAAAGCAACAATTCCCGGAGTCTTTTCAACCAGTTTCGTAATACATGCCCCGGCATGTTGATAAGCATCCCCCAATTCTTCTTCCGTATAATACCGGGTGATATCCTCCAAACGGAAAACCCGGATAGGGAGATTCTCCCCACCGAGTTCTTCCCAGTTCGTTATCTCTTCATCGAAAACATCTTTTATCTGAGCCGGACTCAGTTGATTGACCTTATTCTCCTTATTCAAAGCGAGAACATATCCTTCTTCTATCACTTTACTGCCAAACAGCCCGAATGCTTCGGTAAACAAGAACAGTACGATAAGCAGGATCGTAATACTTGTAACAAAACCGCTACAAGTCAATATTCCTTCCACTATCTTTTCAAAAATCTTCTTCATACCTGTTGATTTCTGATGCAAAGGAAAGGGTATTATGTTAAGACGGTGTGAACATCGTTTGAAGGAATTGTTTCAAACATATTACAATCCTGTTACAATGAATACCGAAGAAGATTTTGAAACAGCAATGTAACATCTTCTCCTTTAATTTGCCATCGCAATCAGTCATTGCCCCCATAAATTATCATTCATAAAACCCATAAGTTGAATCTATTTCAAATAATAGTCAGTTCATGTATATTAAATCATAATTCATCATTCCCATGAAAGTAAAAAGTATATTATTTCTATTTTTTTCCCTTGCCATTACCAGTCTCCATGCCCAACGCATCAAGGGTAGTGATACCGTCCTTCCGGTTGCCCAGCAAACTGCAGAGCGTTTCATGAACAAACATGCCGATGCGCGCGTCACCGTCACCGGAGGCGGAACCGGTGTGGGTATCGCCGCATTGATGGACAACACAACAGACATTGCCATGGCTTCCCGTCCCATCAAGTTCAGTGAAAAGATGAAAGCTAAAGCCGTCCAAACAGATATAGAAGAGACGATTGTCGCCTATGACGCCTTGGCCGTGGTGGTGCATCCCTCCAATCCGGTAAAACAGCTTACACGTCAGCAACTGGAAGACATCTTCCGTGGTAAAATCACCAACTGGCAACAGGTAGGAGGTGAAAACCGGAAAATCATCGTTTACTCCCGCGAGACTTCTTCGGGAACTTACGAGTTCTTCAAAGAAAGCGTACTGAAGAACAAGAACTACATGTCCGGCAGCCTTTCCATGCCCGCCACCGGTGCCGTGATTCAATCTGTCAGCCAGACCAAAGGTGCTATCGGCTATGTCGGTCTGGCCTATGTATCACCACGTGTCAAAACATTAGCCGTATCCTACGATAACGGCATGCATTATGCCCATCCCAGTGTGGAAAACGCGACAAATAAAACTTACCCTATCGTGCGTCCCCTTTACTATTACTATAATGCGAACAACAAAGAAGCAGTAGCCCCTCTCATCGACTTTATTCTCTCCGGCGAAGGACAGGATATAATAAAAAAGAGCGGATATATTCCGGTGAAATAAGGATATACGAAAAAAATATCATACTTTTGTAGCATATTTGGTTACGAGTCATCTTCAGCAGTTATTATCTCTCGTAACTCATAACTTATTTAAACGCTATGACAGATATTAAGGACGAAGAGGTTACAGGCGAAAAGAAAAGCCTCAACTTTATTGAGCAAATTGTAGAAAATGATTTAAAAGAAGGTAAAAACGGAGGAAAGGTGCAGACACGTTTCCCGCCGGAACCGAACGGCTACCTTCATATCGGCCATGCCAAGGCTATTTGCCTTGATTTCGGTCTGGCAGCCCGTCACGGTGGCGTGTGCAACCTTCGTTTCGACGATACAAACCCGACCAAAGAGGACGTAGAGTATGTAGAAGCCATCGAAGAAGATATCAAATGGCTGGGTTTCGAGTGGGGAAATGTGTATTATGCATCCGATTATTTCCAGCAACTCTGGGACTTTGCCGTACGGTTGATCCAAGAAGGAAAAGCCTACATCGACGAGCAGACTTCCGAACAAATCGCCGCACAAAAAGGAACTCCCACCCAACCGGGAACCGAAAGCCCTTACCGCAACCGTCCTGTCGAAGAGAGCCTTACCCTGTTCCGCAAGATGAACAGTGGCGAGATCGAAGAAGGTGCTATGGTGCTCCGTGCCAAAATCGACATGGCAAACCCGAATATGCACTTCCGCGACCCGATTATCTATCGTGTGGTGAAACATCCTCACCACCGTACCGGAACCACTTGGAAAGCCTACCCGATGTACGACTTTGCACACGGACAAAGTGACTTCTTCGAAGGAGTTACCCATTCACTCTGTACGTTGGAGTTCGTCGTGCACCGTCCACTGTACGACCTGTTTATCGACTGGCTCAAAGAAGGCAACGACCTGAACGATAACCGCCCCCGCCAGTACGAATTCAACAAGTTAAACCTCAGTTATACCCTGATGAGTAAACGCAACCTGCTTACTCTGGTGAAAGAAGGCTTGGTGAACGGCTGGGACGACCCCCGTATGCCTACCATCTGCGGATTCCGCCGTCGCGGATACTCCCCGGAGTCCATCCGTAAGTTCGTTGATAAAATAGGATATACCACCTACGATGCGCTTAATGAGTTCGCGCTGCTGGAAAGTGCCGTTCGCGAAGATCTGAATATTCGTGCAACCCGTGTTTCCGCCGTATTGAATCCGGTAAAATTGATAATCACCAACTATCCCGAAGGCAAAGTGGAAGAGCTGGAAGCCATCAACAATCCCGAAGATCCGGAAGCCGGAAGCCATACCATCGAATTCAGCCGTGAACTGTGGATAGAACGCGAAGACTTCATGGAAGATGCTCCGAAAAAATATTTCCGAATGACTCCGGGCCAGGAAGTACGTCTCAAAAATGCCTACATCGTGAAGTGTACAGGCTGCAAAAAAGATGAAAACGGAACGATAACCGAAGTGTACTGTGAATACGACCCGCATACCAAAAGCGGCATGCCCGATGCAAACCGCAAGGTCAAAGGGACACTGCACTGGCTCAGTTGCGCCCATTGCCTGCCTGCCGAAGTACGCCTTTACGATCGTCTCTGGAAAGTAGAAAATCCACGCGACGAACTGGCCGCCATCCGCGAAGCCAAAAACTGCGAAGCCCTGGAAGCCATGAAAGAGATTATCAACCCCGATTCATTGCAGATACTTAACCGCTGCTACGTCGAAAAATTCGTAGCCACCCTGCCTAATCTCTCTTATCTGCAATTCCAGCGAATCGGTTATTTTAATATAGACAAAGACTCCACTCCCGACAAGTTAGTATTCAACCGTACCGTAGGGTTGAAAGATACATGGGGGAAAATTAACAAATAGTGATAAGCGATAAGTGATAAGTGATTAGTGCAATGCAGCATATAGCGTAGCCTACTAATCACTAATCACTTATCATTACATTATTAATTACTAATCACTTATCACTACATCACATGGCAAGAAAAAATAATTCATCTGATAAAGATCAGGAACTAAACGAACTCATAGCCGACTACGAAACGGCGAAAAAAGAAAACAAACCACTTTATCTGGATGGAGACCAACTCGCGGATATTGCTGACAGATATGCCCTCAGTCGGCGCTTTGATGAAGCACAGGAAGTAATCAGCTACGGCCTGGAACTTCATCCGGGACATACCGACCTCATGGTAGAACAGGCTTATCTGTATCTGGACACCATGAAACTCCAGAAAGCCAAGAACGTAGCCGAATGCATAACCGAAAACTACGAAACGGAAGTCAAGTTGCTGAAAGCCGAAATCCTGCTGAACGAAGGTAATCTGGATGAAGCGGAAAAATTGCTCGATTCTATTGAAGACAAGGAATCGCTAAACACCATTCTTGATGTGTCTTACCTCTATATGGACATGGGATATCCCGAAAAAGCATTATCGTGGCTTACGCTCGGCATAGAGGAATACAAAGAAGAAGAGGATTTTCTGGCCGCTATGGCGGACTGTTACCGCAGTGGCGATCACGACGAGCAAGCAATCTATATCTATAACAAACTGATAGATAAAAATCCTTACGACCCGTCCTATTGGACCGGATTGGCCAAATCTCATTTTAACCGGCAAGAATTTGAGAAAACCATTGAAGCCTGCGATTTTGCCCTGGCTGCCGATGAGAATTTTGGAGAAGCCCACCTCATGAAAGCCCATAGCTTTTTCCACTTGGAGAATGAATCGAAAGCTATCCAAGAGTATCAGTTGGCACTCAAAGGCCAAAGTATTCCTCCCGAATTCGCCCATATGTTTATCGGATTGGCCTACACTCATCTGGAAAACTGGGAACTGGGCTATCAAAACTACGAACGGGCTTTAAAATTTATCGGAGACGAGGAATCCCCTATCTTGACAGATATATACAGCAATGAAGCATACTGCCTTTCCAAAATGGGTAGATATGAAGAGGCTCATCAAATCTGCGAAAGAGCAAAGGAAAAGACGCCCGAAAGCGCAGAACTCTATCTACAGGAAGGATATATTTATCTGGAAGAAAAAGAAATCGATAAAGCAAAAGAGTCTTGGAAAGTTGCCATACGCTGTGCCCCCGAAGCGGAAACACTGATACGAATAGGCAATTACTATCTAAATTGCAATATGTTGGAGAATGCACGCATGTGTCTCGAAGAAGCCAAAAGATTAGAACCGGAACATCCGAGTATCGATATCCGCCTGGCTTCTCTCTGTCTGATCCAGCAAGATTATAAAGGATTCGAAAAATACAATCAGCTACTGGATCCGCCTCTCAACCTACGAGATGTTCAGGAAGCCATGGCTTTGGATTGTGTCGATGGGGGCATGCGAAAGAAAATCGATCAATTTATACAGGAAATCGATGAATTCAAGAATGAGGATTCGGATGAAGACGAGGATGAAGATGAAGATGAAAATGAATATCCGGATGAAAAAGAAAATGATTAAAACCCAATATTAATAGAAAGCAAATGGAATCTGTAGCCTTTATTCAATGGTGTCTCGATCACCTTAACTACTGGACTATTACTCTGTTAATGGCCATCGAGAGTTCTTTTATTCCTTTTCCGTCCGAAGTGGTCGTGCCTCCTGCCGCCTACAAAGCAGCAGTAAACGATGAGATGAATGTTTATCTCGTAGTATTGTTCGCTACTCTCGGTGCAAATATCGGAGCGATCATCAACTACTATCTGGCCTACTGGCTGGGACGTCCCATCGTCTATAAGTTTGCCAACAGCCGTTTCGGACATATGTGCCTTATCGATGAAGCTAAAGTGCAACATGCCGAAGAATACTTCGACAAGCATGGAGCTCTTTCCACTTTTATCGGCCGTCTCATTCCTGCCGTACGTCAGTTAATCTCCATTCCTGCAGGACTGGCACGTATGAAGCTCGGCACTTTCCTGCTATACACCACTCTTGGTGCCGGTTTATGGAATGCGATCCTTGCCGCCATCGGATACAATTTAGCATCCGTTCCGGGTATCGAAAGTGAAGAACAGCTATTGGCACGCGTAACTGAATACAGCCATGAGATAGGCTATTTCTTTATCGCCGTCGGCGTATTCATCGTTGGTTTCCTGATTTATAAAGGAATGAAAAAAGGAAAATGATTTCCGAATTATGAATTCTGATTTATGAATTACAACTGCGTTGTCATACCGCATGGCATAATTCATAAATCAGAATTCATAATTCAATCAGTCAGAAATTAAATTGTAACCCCACTCCTAATATTTCTTTGAACTGCACTCTCGGTCCTTTCGTTCCGTCTTTCTGTGCAATTTTCACATCATCATCATACACCAGATTAGTGGTCAGAGTAGTCGAGAACCATTTATTGATGGCCATATTGATCTGTACTTCCCAGTTCACGTCGATATTCTGCGGTTTGTGCAGGTAATCGGAATATAAATCCAGACGAGAATAAACCGTCATATTCTTCATGAATTCATACCGCACTTCCCCTTTCAGATTAGCTCCGAAACTGGATAACAGATGCTTTCCCGGATCTACCCCATAAGCCCCTTCATCGGACAGGCGATCGTTCAGCACAAACGTTCCGCGCCAAGAAGCCGGTGACAACACCACGGTGAAAATCTTATTCGGTTCATAAGTAAATCCCAATCCGGTGGTGAGATAGGCAGGGGACATAAATTCGGAAACAGAAATATCCTTGCTTATACTATAATCATATCCGGGCGAGAATTGCGTCTGGAAAGTAGCAAATGCACTGGCATACCAGCTTTTTGCAATAGAATATCCGTAATTAGAGTTCAGGTAGATTTTATCATTGGCTTTCTTCGTCCCGTCTTCGCCGGTCCTGTTCAATCCGTAAGCCAGTTCAAGCCGGTTGTTCCAAAGATGTTTTCCTTTTTTATAATTGGCCTGATAAGCGCCTTGAAAGTCAAAAGCTACGGAGTTATCACCACCGGCAGCCCAGTTTGTCAAACTTACTTGGGTCAGTTTCAACCCTAAATTTCCTTCTCTCGTCCATGGAGAAGTACCTTCTGCCGTCTCCGTTTGAGCCGACACTGTCCCTACACCCAGAAATGCCAGGGCGATGAACCACATTTGTTTTTTATTCATGTTGCTTGGTTTAGGTTATTGATACCTTTTAAAAAAAACACAACCTAACAAGAACTGAAGATCCGGCGAATTACCGAATCCATAGGCCAGCTCCTATTAGGTCAAAATTTTCAAAACCCATGCCCATCCTTAAGCTATGGGCACGGATACGCTCTTTTCATAATGCCTTTTCTATTCTTTCACGGCGGCTAATGCCTTCTCATAATCAGGCTCCTGAGTAATCTCCGGCACGAGTTCCGTATAAGCTACCGTGCCATCTTTGCCAATCACCACTACCGAACGCGCCAGCAAACCTGCAAGCGGACCATCGGCCATGCGTACACCATAGCTTTCGTCAAAATCCGAATAACGGAAATCCGACAGAGGAACCACATTTTCGATGCCTTCTGTGGTACAGAACCGAGCATGTGCAAACGGAAGGTCTTTAGAGATAGCCAACACCACCGTATCTTTCAATCCGGCTGCCATCTTATTGAACTTACGTACCGAAGTAGCACATACACTTGTGTCAAGACTCGGAAAAATATTAAGAACCACATTTTTGCCTTTCAGATCTTTCAGAGAGAAAGAAGACAAATCAGTTTTCACCAGCTCGAAATCCGGAGCTACTTTACCTACTTGTATAAATTCACCGATCAGTTTTACCGGTTGTCCTTTGAAATTTGTTGTTGCCATAAAGATATTTACTATTTAATAATTTATTATTCTTAGAGAATCCGGATTTTCATCCGTTTGAATATACAACAATTAAAATTCACAATAGGTTCACAGAAAAAAAACCTTTTCCACCTTTATTTGTTACTTTCCTAACAAAATTATAGTATCAATTCATAAAACAACATTCGTATGAAAACAGTATTCGATGGGATCGAGCACTCAGTCAAGAACTGGTGGATGTCCCTTATTTTAGGTATTTTGTATATCGGTGTGGCGATATGCCTTATGTTTGCTCCGCTAAGCAGTTACGTAGCCCTGAGCATTGTCTTCAGTATTTCCATGCTGATCAGTGGTATTCTTGAAATCCTTTTTGCAATAAGCAACAAGCATGTATCCAGTTGGGGCTGGTATCTTGCCGGCGGTATCATCGACCTCATCATCGGCATTTACCTCGTGGCCTACCCGATGGTCAGCATGGAAATCATTCCGTTCCTCATTGCCTTTTGGCTTATGTTCCGTGGTTTCTCTGCCACCGGTTATTCGATGGACCTCAAACGGTATGGCACCCGCGATTGGGGATGGTACATGGCTTTCGGCATTCTTGCCATTCTCTGTTCGCTGCTCATTTTGTGGCAACCGGCAGTAGGTGCATTGTATGCGGTCTATATGATTTCATTCACCTTCCTTATTATCGGTTTCTTCAGATTCATGCTCGCATTCGAACTTAAGAATCTGCATAAAAGAGCCAATAATTAAGCACCGGTTTCTGTTTTCCTCCCGATCATATAAATCATACCGGAGGAAATCGAAACAAACTTTTAAATCAAGAATTGTGAACTGGGAATTGTCGTACGGTGTCAAGCCAGACAAATTCACAGTTCACAATTTTTAAATCAGCCCAACGGCATCAATTAACTTATTCAGGCCGTTGCCGTCATTCCTTCAGCTTTTAAGAAGCGGAACATGGTAGTACGGGATACCCCGAACTCACGTGCCAGCTTCGCGTGCTTGGCACCACTTCTCGCCTGTTTCAGAATATACCTCTTATTTTCATACAGCAACTGCAATTTCGGATTATCCCCTTTCCGCCTCCCCAAAGGTATTCCCTCCTGCTTCCGTCGTGCCAATGCTTCTTTTGTACGCATCGATATAAGGTTGCGCTCTATCTCGGCCATCAGCCCAAATGCAAATCCCAGTACTTTACTATTTATATCATTCTGAAACACATACCCCTCCTTCGTGCTATACAGCACCACCTGTTTTTTGATGCACGAATTCAGAATTGTCATGATTTCCAGTAGCGTCCTGCTCAGCCTCGAAATTTCCGTCACGATGAGAGTATCTCCGGGTTTCATCTGTCTCAGCAACGGTGCCAATTTCCGTTCTTTTGTACTTACACTCCCACTCACTGTCTCAGTGTACCATTTGTCAATACTCAGCCCGTTCTTTTCCGCGAACCTTAAAATCTCCTCCTTCTGGTTGGCTAAAAATTGTTTTTCCGTACTTACTCTTAAATAAGCTATTACCATAATTTCTCCATTAAAATGATTAATACCCTGCGAAAAAACAGCAAATACTATTATCCATCACTCTAATTACAGATTCTTTTGTTAATGCCGATTCAGTCATTCAAAATAAAATCATAGAAGAAGCATTGCAGAGTGCTCTTTTTTTTACCATACCTTTACCTGCCCATTATCTGAACTACTAAAATCATTCCAGGCACAAACTTTGTTTATTGAACAAATAAAAAAAAGAAAACCAAAAAATGGAAATACAAATCTTCACAGAATCATTGATTAAAAAAGCAAAATTATCCGGCAGATACAGCACTGCCGACAGCTATCTAAGCACACTGCACCGGTTGCAATTGTTCACCAATGCTCCCGACATGCATTTTGACAAGATCACTCCAGAGCTCATAAAAGCGTTCGAACAGCACCTTTTTCAAAAAGGGCTGTTCGACAACACAGTTTCTCTTTACATGCGCATGCTACGATCTATTTTCAACCAGGCTGTCACTGCCGGAGTAGCCACGCTGAACACCAAGGAAATTTTCGAGAATGTTTTCGTCGGATGTGACGCCACAGCCAAACGAGCTATAAAGCCAGTCCTTATCAACCAGCTTTTGGAAACCGACTTAAGCCATTGTCCGCAATTAGAATTCAGCCGTGACATGTTCCTACTCAGTTTCTATTTGCAGGGAATTCCATTTGTCGATTTAGCCTATTTACGCAAAAGCAACGTAAATGGAAACATATTAATTTATCGTCGCCAAAAAACGGGACAACAACTGTATATCACCATCGAAAAGTGTGCTGCCAAAATTATAAAACGCTACGCATGCAGATGCAAAGATTCCGCTTATCTGCTACCCATACTCACAGCAACAGGAGAAACAGGATACAGACAATATAAAAGCGCCTTGCGGCTCTACAACAAACATTTGCACCGAATATCAGACTTAATAAAAATAACTCCGCAATTGACTTCATATGTAGCCCGCCATACATGGGCAAGCACTGCGCGCGAAAATGGCATTCCAGTTTCAATCATCAGCACGGGCATGGGACATTCCTCGGAAAAAGTAACCTATGTCTATCTGGAATCATTGGATAATAAAACGATGAGCGATGCAAATAAAAAAGTTATTTCGGCAGTAACTTCGAAAAGAAAAAATATTACCAAAAAGAAGTCTCTTACTTATTAGGTAAGGGAACGACTAACAATTCATTATTCGCGGCAAGATTTTATATAATTTTTGAATCCTAAAGTTTTTTTAGTGACATATGTGAGTTAAATCACTTATGTAGAATCCTATTACATGTAATATAGAAAAGACAACAATCAGAGTATTTGGATCTGATATAAATTTATTGTTTAATGTCATTACTATAATACATCAATCAGGGATCTACAATAGAGACTTAAGACAACACTAACACTCCAAATTCTCTCATCTAGATTAACATAATATAAATTTTCGGCGAATCATTCAGTATTAGTCGTTCCCTTACCTAATAAGTAAGAGAACAATATGAAAACAAACAATGAATAGCCTAATAAACTCTACATTTGGTGTGATAACATGTTGTGCAGCTTCTTTTTTTATTGCCATTTTTATTGAAAGCATTATGCTGCCTCGTATTCTTCTAATATCCAGAAGAAAACGTCTATATGATATGCCTGACAAGCGGAAATCCCATAAAAGCCCGATTCCCCGACTTGCCGGTATTACTTTTTTTCCCGTAATTATGCTCAGCTTCCTTTCGGTATCTGGTTTACAAGCCATATATACCACTGAATATTTCATCAATTATTCAGCACAATCCATTATCCGCCTTTCTTTCATGATATGTGGAGCACTTCCTTTAGTATTGTTAGGTATTAAAGACGATTTGATTGGTGTCCGATATTCCCACAAATTCATCATCCAGATTTTATCTGCCCTTCTATTGATATCTTCCGGAACTTATATTGACAACCTCTATGGTTTATTGGGCATATATGAATTATCCCCTTATATTGGAATACCGTTTACAACACTGCTAACTGTTTATATCATCAATTCTCTCAATCTCATTGACGGAGTAGACGGTCTGGCAGCAACACTCAGTATTGTAGCATCCGTTATTTTGGGTAGCAGTCTACTCATTGCAGGAAACCGGACTACTTCTATTCTGGCTTTCGCCATCACAGGTACCCTCATCCCTTTCCTGTATTACAACACCATTGCCAAAAGAAAACTGTTTATGGGTGATACCGGCTCTCTGACCTTAGGCTATATGCTTAGTTTTCTTGCCATATATTATAGCATGCAAACATCCGCCAACAATACTGCACCAAGTATCCCTCCTATCATTATTGCCTGGTCCGTATTATTTGTCCCTCTATTTGACACAGCCAGAGTGATGTGTGTACGCGCCAGTCAAGGAAAACCGATTTTCAACCCCGACCGCAACCATATCCATCACAAACTTCTTGATTTGGGTTACAGTCACCGTAAAATCACATTGATTTTAACAGTAACGACCTTGTGTCTTACCGCACTGAACATTTCTCTGTACAAACGGCTCAATATCAATATCCTATTAACGATTGACCTCATGACAGGCGTTCTTTTTAACGTCTATCTCAACCAACGGAGGAAAAGAATAGCAGGCAATTCTGAGCTTAATAAAATATCGGAGCAATCCCCATCCATCCCTTTGGGAGATTTCTCCGTCACCACCAACTACCGCTTTGATTCCATCCCCAAACGGCAAGTGGTGGTGAATACCATCAATCCGCACTCATGGGTAACTTCCCACCGGGATACAGAATTCAAAAAAGCCCTTCTGCAAAGTGATGCGCTTATCCCCGACGGTACAGGCATTGTATTCGCCGTCCGTTGGCTTTTCGGAATACGTATCCGCAAAATGGCCGGTGCCGACCTTCACCGGCACGTACTTCAGCAACTCGATAAGGTTGCCGGTTCCGTCTTTTATCTCGGAGCCTCACAGCGCACACTGACACATATTACCGAACGTATTCATGCAGAGCATCCTCATATCCGGGTCAATACTTATAGCCCTCCCTACCGCGACCGTTTTTCTGAAGAAGAAACAGCCGCGATGATAGCGGCCGTAAACGCATTCAAACCCGATGTATTATTTGTCGGCATGACAGCCCCAAAACAAGAAAAGTGGATTGCCGCCAACCGCCATCTGCTCCAAGCCCGTCTCATCTCCGGAATTGGAGCTGTGTTCGGCTTTTACGGCGGCACCACTCCCCGTCCTCCCCAATGGATGATCGCCATGGGACTGGAATGGTTGGGACGGCTTATCAAAGAACCCCGCAGAATGTGGAAACGTAACTTTGTCTCCACCCCGAAATACCTGTCGGATATCGTGCGACTGAAACTCAAAAAGAAAAACAATAAAAAAACAACACCCGATTATGAAATTAACTAAATCACTATTCCTCCCCACCCTAATTCTTTTACTGCTCAGCTCATGCGGCAGCCAAAAAGATATTGCATACATGCAGGATGGAGAATACCTGAAATACACAGAACAACCACCTTTCCTGTATGATGCCCATATTCTGCCCAAAGACCTGCTTACCATTACCGTGCATTGCTCCGAACCCGAACTGGCCGCCCCGTTCAATCTGAACGGAAGTCTGCAATCACCGGCAACAACAGGCAGCACCGGCAATACGCCACAACAAACTTATCTGGTAGATAACAACGGGGATATCGATTTTCCCATTTTAGGCAAACTCCACCTCGGAGGACTCACCAAAGGAGCAGCCGAAACAGTGATCTGCGAACGTCTGAAAGCCTTTTTGAAAGAAGAACCCATCGTGAACGTACGCATGGTCAACTATAAATTTTCCGTATTGGGTGAAGTTGGCAAACCAAACACGTTCACCGTAGCCAATGAAAAAGTAAATGTCTTCGAAGCCCTTGCCATGGCAGGTGACATGACCATTTACGGTAAACGCAATAACGTGAAACTACTCCGTGAAGACGAGCAAGGCAGAAAAGAAATTGTACTGCTCGACCTCAAAGACCCGGGTATCGTCTCCTCTCCATATTATTATCTGCAACAGAACGACATCCTGTATGTAGAACCGAGAAAATCGAAAATAAGAAGTTCTGAGATGAGTGCCATCACCCCATGGATAAGTATCCTTTCGGTGCTGACATCATTAACGTCACTGGCAGTCGCCCTGTTCAAATGACCCTACCCCCTTCATAAATCTAAATTATAAATTATAAATCATCATTCATGAAAGAGTTTATTCCCGAAGATACCTTTGAAGAAACCGATAATAAGAACGAACTGAGAAATCTCCTTTTCAATTATTTCATCTACTGGAAATGGTTTATCCTTTCCGTCGTCCTTTGCTGGGCAGGTGCATGGTTCTATTTGCGTTATGCCACTCCGGTATACAATGTCAGCGCCACCGTCATGATAAAAGACGACAAGAAAGGCAGTCGTGCCAGTGAGATGCTCGCCCTTGAGGACATGGGCTTCCTTTCTTCAAGCGGAAGTATTGAAAACGAGATGGAGATCCTCCGCTCAAAATCTCTCATCAAACAGGCGGTGACCGCTTTGAAGATATATGCCACTTATACCACCAAAGGACATATCGGATCACGGGATCTCTATACGGACAGCCCCATAGCCGTTGAAATGTCCGCTACCGATCTCAACAAACTAAAAACCGGATTCAACTTTGAAGTCGTCCTGCAACCGGACAGCACACTGGACATCAGTGGGAACATCGGCGGAGAAGAGATCGCAGCCCACGTCCAACAACTACCGATCCTGCTGGATACCCCGGCAGGCAGACTGACACTGTCGTTACGTCCCAATACCAAACCGATATTCGACGAAACCATCTATATCACAATCACCCCTCCGCTTCAAATGGCAAAAGCTTATTTGGCGGCACTGAGCATTGCCGGCACTTCTAACACGACTTCCATTGCCAACATCAATATACAAACTACCAACAAGCAACGGGGAGAAGATTTTGTCAACAAACTCATTGAAGTATACAACCTCGATGCCAATAATGACAAGAAACTGATAGCGACCAAAACGGCTGAGTTCATCGACGAGCGCATCGTAATCATCAACCGCGAACTGGGGAGTACGGAAGCCGAACTGGAAAACTTCAAACGTAGCGCCGGGCTGACCAGCATAAGTGATGCAAACACTTTCGTACAGGAAAGTTCCGAATACGAGAAAAAACGCATGGATATCGGAACCCAACTCAACCTGATGGAATACCTGCGCGACTATATTGACAACCGAGCCAATCAGGACGCCGTAATCCCCTCCAACGTAGGAGTAAACGATGTCAGCCTGTCTGCCCTCATCAACAAGTATAATGAAATGATACTGGAACGCAACCGCCTGCTCCGTACTTCATCGGAAAGCAATCCGGTGATCATCCGCAAAAACAGCGATCTCAGCGCCATGCGTGCCAACATCAGGTCGGCCATCAACAGTGTCTATAAAGGTTTGCTGATTTCCAAAGAGGATATCGACCGTCAGGCAAGCAAGTATTCCAACCGCATCGACCAAGCACCTACACAGGAGCGTGCGCTCACCGGTATTGCCCGCCAGCAAGAAATCAAGGCAGGACTCTACATGATGTTGCTGCAAAAACGTGAAGAAAACTCCATCGCTCTGGCAGCTACGGCAGACAATGCCAAGATCATAGACGCCGCCACAGCCAACGACCACCCCATAGCCCCCAATTACTCTCTGGTCCGGATGATTGCCATCGTTATCGGGCTGTTGATACCGATAGTTGCCATTACATTAGTCAACTTCTTCCGTTTCCGTATCGAAGGTCATGCCGATGTGGAGAAACTGACCCGTATTCCTATCCTTTGTGATGTTCCCACAGATTACCAATCAGAGAAGAACGGCTCAACCATTGTCGTAAAAGAGAACGAAAACAACATGATGTCCGAAGTATTCCGTAGTATGCGCACCAATCTTCAGTTCATCTTAGGAAAAAAAGAGAATAATGTCATCTTAATCACTTCCACTATCAGTGGCGAGGGTAAAACATTCGTTTCATGCAATCTCGGTGTCAGCCTTGCCCTTTTGGGCAAACGGGTGGTAATCGTGGGTCTCGACATCCGCAAGCCGAAACTGGCCGAGTATTTCGGTCTCGAACAGAAACATCTGAAAGGTATCACCTCTTTCCTGACCGATGACAGTATCGATCTGCACTCTTTACTTTTGCCCACCCAGGCCAGCAGTAATTTGCAGATACTGCCTTCCGGAAGTGTTCCTCCGAATCCTGCCGAGTTATTGGCTCGCCCATCACTGGACAAAGCCATCACACAACTATCTCAAGAATTTGATTATGTGATATTGGATACCGCCCCGGTGGGTATGGTGACCGACACCCTTATTATGTCACGCGTTGCTAATGCCACCGTATATGTCTGCCGTGCCGACTATTCTTATAAAAGCGATTTCGGATTGATCAATGAATTGAAAAAAGAAAACAAGTTACCCGAAATGGCCATTGTCATCAACGGAATCGATATGAAAAAGAAAAAGCACAGTTATTATTATGGATACGGGAATAAATATGGCTACGGAAAAAGATATGGTTATGGATATGGATATGGAGAAAAGCAGAAAGAAAAAAGGAAATAATTAAGAATTTATAAATAATTACATATATACAACAAATAAAGAACTCTTTAAAGTGTTAAATATTTAACACTTTAAAGAGTCATATTTTTAAATTTCGTCAAATTTGTAATTATTCATAAATTCAATCACATCAAAACAGGGACACTCTTTAATCCATTCTTCAGGTTCGATTTCACCGTTTCCATTCAAGTCGGGAGACAAGTCCCGGTGTCCGCACACCCTGCTTCCGGGATAATCTTTCAGCAACGTCCGTATCAGCACATACAGAGAATGTCTCTGCCATACCGTCATCGTATTCTTAGACCGCCCACGGCAATCCAGCCCACCTTCATAACAGACGCCGATACTTTTCTGATTGAATCCCTTTACATGCGCCCCGATCTTCTCCAGCGAACGGGTAGTTTTTATATCCCCATTCTTACGGATATAGAAATGATAACCGGCACCATTGAATCCCCTGCGACGATGGCACACTTCCAGATCATGCTCCGTAAAGTCACGGTCTTCCCGCGTAGCGGAACAATGTACCACGATAAGATCAATCTCTCTCATCGTTTTCCCCTTTCCCACCGGTTCCGCCCCGCAGAAACACCAACACCGCAATCACCCACTCTAAAATCTTTTTCCACTTTTTCATACTCTTTTTATTTTTAATAATTTACCGATTAAGCGACATGCCAACCGGTAGCACCATACAACAGAATATCCCCTTATCAGCACATCAGTCGCATTCCTTTATTGGTACATTGACATATTGGCACATTGAATAATTATTTATGCTGCCGGATCCTCTCCTTCCCCATCGCCACCGCTGCCGCCTTCTTCTTTCTTTTTCAACGGCAATTTGCCCACTTTGGCAAAACTCAGCCCGGACAAGACTTCGGTCAAAGCCACTCCGGGACGAAAATTCACTTTCGCTTTCCGGATGAGCGATACGCTATACTCCTCTTCCGACACGGCACCTTTGCCACGCAGCCCGATCTGAAATGAGCCGATCTCTCCCAAACGAACGATCTCCCCTCTCTCGAGCCCCTCTACAATGGTATCTTCCAATGCGATCAATACCGCCATCACATCGGCACGTGTCACTGTGCATGCCTTCTCGATGCGCTTTGCCATCTCTTTCACCTCTACATCGCCACTGGCCTGAGCCTGGGCATAATACTTCGCCGGTTCATCCTTCTTCAAAAGGTTCTTACGCGGCACTACCGAATACGTCACACTTTTACTCATACTACTTTTTCTTTTTTTAGTGTTAAACATTAATTGTAATCTGATTACCCTACAAAGATACCACACCCGCCACCCGGCATTGTCGGGAAATGTCGGCATCGGTAGAGACCGGTAGAGCAATGTCGATTAAAAGCTTCTTGCCGAATCGTTCCACAGGAGAAACCCGTGAAGAGCCCCCGTATTATTCTGCAAATTCATAACTCCGAAACGAAAAACTTTTGTAACTTTGTAACTGTTAGCATAACAAAGAGTGATAGGATATGAAAATTCAAGCAAGTATAACGATTCCCTATGCCGTGGCCAATTATGCCGATTTGCGCGACCGTGGCTTTTATTATGTGGATAAGACGGATTACATTCCACGTCTCGAGGCCTATAATGCCCCTGTGTTCCTGCGTCCCCGCCGTTTCGGGAAGAGCCTGCTGGTATCCACCTTGGCGCATTATTATGACCGCACGTTGGCCCACCGGTTTGAGGATCTCTTTGGAGGAACATACATCGGAAGCCATCCTACACCGGAACACAACCGCTATATGATCATTCGCTATGACTTCTCGGCAATGGTGATGGCGGATAATATGGAGGGGTTGGAACAGAATTTTAATATTCTGAACCGCGGCCCCGTGGAAATCATGGTGACACACAACCGTGACCTCTTCGGAGACTTTCAGTTTTCCACTCGCGAAAATGCCACACAGATGCTCGAGGAAGTCTTGGCATATGCCCGCGCCCATGACCTCCCTCCGGTTTACATTCTGATAGACGAATACGACAACTTCACCAACCAGTTGCTGACCTCTTACAATGATCCGCTCTACGAGAAAGTAACCACTGCCGACAGCTTCCTGCGCACCTTCTTCAAGGTAATCAAAAAAGGTATCGGCGAGGGCAGTATCCGCACCTGTTTCTGCACCGGTGTGCTGCCCGTGACGATGGACGACCTGACCAGTGGATATAACATTGCCGAGATATTGACTTTAGAATCCGATTTTATCAATATGTTGGGCTTTACCCATGCCGAAGCGGATGCTTATCTGCGCTACGTGCTCGACAAGTATACCGGAAGCCAGGAACGCTACGACGAAATATGGCAGCTCATCGTCAACAACTACGACGGTTACCGTTTCAGCCCCAAGGGGGAAAAGCTGTTCAATGCAACGATATTGACGTATTTCCTGAAGAAATTTGCAGTCAATAAAGGTGAAGTTCCCGAAGAGATGATAGACGAGAACCTGCGCACCGACATCGGCTGGCTACGACGGCTCACCCTCTCGCTGGAAAACTCGAAAGCCATGCTGGATGCATTAGTGATAGACAACGGATTATACTACAACGTGGCCGACCTCTCCAGCAAATTCAACAAGCAGAAGTTCTTCGACAAGAATTTCTACCCCGTCAACCTTTTCTATTTAGGCATGACGACACTTTTCAATGATTATCGCATGATGTTGCCTAACCTGACCATGCGCAGTATCTACATGGACTATTACAACGTATTGAACCGTATAGACGGTGGTGCCATGCGCTATGCCCCCGTCTACGAACGGTTCACTCAAGAGCGTGATTTTGAATCGCTTGTCCAGAATTATTTCGAGCAATACCTCGGCCAGTTCCCTGCACAGGTGTTCGACAAGATTAATGAAAATTTCATCCGTTGCTCTTTCTTCGAGTTGGTATCCCGCTATCTGAGCAGTTGCTATACCTTTGCCATCGAACAGAACAATTCGGAAGGACGCGCCGACTTCGAAATGACCGGCATACCGGGCACGGATTACTACACGGACGACCGTTTGGTAGAGTTCAAATATTACAAGGCAAAAGAGGCGGAAAAAATGTTAGGACCGGATGCGCCCCTGCCTGAACATGTGGAGCAGGTGCATCGTTATGCCGAGGATACGCTGCGGCATTTCCCCAACTACAAAGTACGTACTTATGTGGTTTACATCTGCGCCAACCGGGGATGGAAATGTTGGGAGGTATAAAAAGAATGGGAGATGGAAGATGGAAGGAGGAAAATATTTTGAATATCCGCTTGCTTTATTCTTGTTTTTTCGCTACCTTTACAGGTAGTCAACCAACAGACAATCAAACAAATGACAGAAAAAGAAAAGCAAAATTCCGAAGAAAAACCGTTCGTCGTCCGTTCGTATACCAAGATAGAGCTGGCGCTTCTTTATTGCCCGGGACGGGAACCCGCCACAGCCCTGCAAAGCCTTTACCGATGGATGCGAAAATGCGCCCCACTCCGGACCGAACTGCAACAATACGGCTACGACAAGCACCGGCACAGCTTCTTGAAACGTGAGGTGGAAATCATCCGCAAGCATCTGGGCGACCCTTAACTCCCGCCACGCTACCGGCCGTTTTTTCATGCTACATCTTTTCCGAAAAGATGGAAGAGTTTCCGGAAAAGATGTAGCGTCTTTAAAACAAACATGCTACATCCCTTGAAAAAAGATGTAACATGTTTTACACAAAGTTGTAAAGCTTTCTTCAACCTATAGGGTTCACTAAGGTTCAGGGTTCTCCTTTGACCCCTCCTTGTCGTAGTACTTCCGATTCTTCACATAGCCATCTTCCTTATTTACAACAAAATGCGATTGAAGCACACGTCTCAACAGTCTTTTTGCCGTTGACTCGGACGCCCCGTCTTCCATAGCCGACGAGACAAAGTCCGTGTAAGAAAAACGGTGCTTCAGACGCCGCAAAACAGCGAGCGCCCTATGAAACTGCTGCAAAGGACGGGCCTTTAACGCCAGTCCCGGTAGTGACGAACTAAGCAGCAAACTATGTTCGAGCAGTACTTCCGTCATAGCCATGGCCGTATGAAAATCCTCATCCGCACAGATATACTCCTTTACATACCAACGGCTTTCAACCTTGCGGAGCGCAGTAAGCACCGCCGCCAGACGCATGGCATACAAACCGTGACGTACCACAATCGCACCCGGAGAATCACATCCCTCTATCACCACCCCGTCAAGACAGGATTCGAACCGACGACTGTGCTCCTCCCACTGAGCAGCCGTAAATACTACCTCCGTAGGCGACTCTAACAACATCTCGTGCATCCCCAGCACCTCTCCACCCAACTCACGGAAATAAGCCCGGTTCTCTATCTGCCCTTCTTTTGGGGCTGCCGAATGCCACACCCACTTCGCCGGAGCGGTAAGTATGCCGAGACGGCTGTAAAGCCCGTTCTCCAGTGTCCGAACCAATGCCACAAACTGATCGGGCGTACCCGTAAGGCACATTCCTAACCGAGGTTCGCGCACAAATATGGGCAACCCGTCCACCTTAAAAGAGGAAGAAATATCCTCGTGATGGGCCGCCGCACAATACACATCGTCCTGCCGGCCGTAGTCCTGCGATAAGGCCGACACCATTGTATTGATCTCACTGGCGTTGATAATAGCCCCCAACTGCCCGTTATCCCTCAGATGGGCATACGTCCGTGACTTCGAAGTATTGGCAGGCAACATCAGCACAATCCCGTGCGGTTCTTCGGGCTGCAACGACCGGTCGGCAGGGCGCTTCGCACGAAAGGCCTCTTTCAGCTCCTCCTCCCAAGCCAATTTCTTCGTATCATACGCCTTGCGTTCATCGGCCGCTTTCCGGGCATACTGATCGTGCAAGGGTTGTGAAAGCAAAGCGGCAAGTGCTACTACCCCCTTTCCCGTACCGGCAGGAGCCACTCCGGCAAAATAAAGATGGGGAGAATATTCCATTCCGGCATAACGGAAGCGTACCCCCGTCAGACACACGCTCAGGTTGGCCATCATCCCCATCAAGAGCATATCCTTTTCGCGATCGCCACGAGCCACCGCCACCCCTCGTTTCAACAAACCGGGCAGTGCCGCATACACCACCGCCGGAAAAACAGGCATGGAGTCGCGCAACTCGTTATTTTTTTCAAACAACGCCGCCTCATCCCCATCGTCCGCAACACCCCCGGAAGGGGCCAAAGGTGAACGTTGACCCTTGTGAACCCTCGATACCGGATTTTCGAGAGGAAATCCGGTATTAACATACTGATATCCAGTCATAATATCTTTCAGATATTCTTCTGGAAGATAATCGGATTCGGTAAATTCAGAAGTGGCCAGCCCGATAAGATCCGCCAGCTCCCTCTGCGAAAATCCTTTATATCGGGCCACCCTCCCTAACTTCAGCATAAAGTCATGGCGAGTGCCCCGCACAAACGGATTACGTGCAGCAAACTCATTGAGAAATGTCCGAATAAACCCATCTGCCTGCACAGCAGGCAACACCGGTACAGGACCAGATACCGGAACAAACTGCGGAGCCAGATCACGCCATGCAAAGGGTTCGGCATCGGGACAATAATACACCTCCGGATCATACACAGCCGAACAGATGCGCCCCAAATCGGAACATGCACCGTCGTTGGTAAAACCCACACGGCGACAAAGCTCATCACCCACTACCTTATAAGCCGTTTTATACTCTTCAAGCGTATCCACCTCTATACGTACCAACGCCTTGACTCCCTCTCCGGAGATACTTATAAACGCCACCCCCACATACGGAAGAGCACAAAGCAGCTCCAAAAGCCGACCGGTATACGTACCCGAATGGTCAAAATCAAACATCATCCAACCACTCAGGCTCACCACCTGCGCCGCCGCATGCCCGCCCCGGCAAGTACCGGCAGCCACAATACCGTTCATCTTTTCCTTTATATCGGCCGCCTCCTTCTGCATCCCCCGCTGCAGATAACCTCGATAGGCTTCCGTAGCCACTTTCCAACGAGGACCACGAATATCATTCACAAACTCTTCCAGGGAAATCACTTCCGACTCCTTCTTCCATCTATGGATAAAAAAAGAAACTTTCATAGGACTTTTTCTCATCATATCTTGATTCTAAAATTAACAGGCAGGGCTTTGTGCCCTGCCAACGACACAAAGGTGAGAACAAAAACAAATACAATCCAAACGTTAAATCTGTAGGTTTATCGCCTCATAACACATTAACAAGAAAAGATTTAGTTCTACAAAACCCTACATAAATCAAGAAAAAAAATATTTCATCCCCCATCTCCTCTCTCCCATCTCACCCCTCCCCTCTCCCCTTTTTCCTCCTTCTCTGTATTTCCTCCGAATGATGTAACATCGCCTTTCCAATCCGGGCAAGGCGCCTTCGCGACTCTTCGGAGCATACCACCTCTGCCTTTTTAAATTCTCCATACTTCTCTTCTGTTTTTTTCAAAAAGTTTGCGAGTTCAATTCTTGTTAGTTTTTTTCATTCATAATAAATCATTTAATAATAGTTAATAAAACAAGTTACAAAAATAATATCAAAACTAATTAATCTCCAAAATTATTTTATTTTTATCTACAAATTATTTGTTATAGTAAAATAATATCTATCTTTGCATCAAAATTGGTTCGTCCTAAAAAGATTACCCCACACAAGTATGTGACAGGTAACAGCGTAGCGCACCCAAGCGAACCGAAAATCGGTATTTTACCCCTATTTTGCAGTTTTGAATCTATTTCAGACAGAAGAACAAAAGAACCTATTTTCTGCATGGCCTTTATGGGCAATTTATCTGTTCTTATGTTCTTATGTCTGAAAAATAATCTTTAATTTTCATGAAATCCTGGCTTGCCGCCTATGTCCGTCTTCATCACGAGAAGAAAACCCGTGATCGTCTTACCGCGATGGGTATTGAGTGTTTCCTCCCCATACAAGAGGAGATTCACCAGTGGAGTGACCGCCGGAAAAAAGTAGAGCGGGTAGTTATTCCGATGATGATCTTTGTCCGCGTATCTGACGAAGAACGCGGATTACCGCTCACGCTATCAGCTATCAGCCGGTATATGGTGTTACGGGGAGAATCCGTTCCGGCCGTCATCCCCGACCGACAAATGGAAAAATTCAAATTCATGCTGGATTATTCGGAAGAAGCGGTGGAATTGTGCACTACTCCACTGGCTGTAGGAGAACAGGTAAGGGTAATCAAGGGACCGTTGGCCGGACTGGAAGGAGAACTGGTGACGGTGGATGGGAAAAGCAAAGTAGTCGTAAGACTGGATATGCTGGGATGCGCACAGGTGGATATGTCGGCGGGGTTTGTGGAAAAAATATATTTTTAATTCAAAATTCCCCCCTCACATATAATAGGAAGTATCATGTTACCCAATAAATCATTAAAATACAATGCTTTTTGGAATATACTGTCTAATGTTCTAAATATCCTTTTATTATTTATTTTAACTCCGATAATTACCAAAGGATTAGGAGATGCTCAATATGGTATATATATCATTTTAGGCACAATCGGAGGTGCTTTGTCAATTATAAATTTAGGATTAGGAGAAGCGACCTTACGTTATGTGGCATTTTACTATTCGAAAAATGATAATGAAGGTGTCAACCGGGTATTTAATGCTACACTATGGTTATACAGTTTGTTGGGAATCATAGTAACCAGCATCTTCTTTTTCATCCCCGAAATGATTATACGATTATTGAACTTATCGGAATTAGGATCAGAAGGTAGTTTATTAATCAGGCTCACGCTTTTACTATTCTTTATAAATTTTATTTACGGTTGTTTTACTTCTGTTCCACAAGCTTTACAACGTTACGATATTTTCTCATACATACAAATCGGTCAAAACGGTATACGTTTTATTGCCAATATCCTTGTCATCTTTTTAGGGTACGGATTAAAAGGTTTAGTAATAGCTCAACTATCCATTGGTATATTATCACTGTTTTCTGTAATAATCATCTCCAAAAAGTTATTACCATTTCTGATGCTTTACCGCATACCATCTCAAAAAGATTATAAAGAAATTTTCAGTTATGGCATCTTTTCTTTCTTAAGCCAGATAGTGGGACTCGTGTGGCAATACTGTGACAATATTTTACTTTCAATATTCATCGGTCCACAAGCCGTAAGCTACTTCAGTATTCCGATGCAAGTTATTGGGAAGGTGAATAGTACAATATCTTCTGGTTTTAGTGTATTATTCCCCAAGTTTGCCGCAGAAAAGAATACAACGGTCATAAAATCTATATATATAAAATCAACCCAATTATCACTTTATCTGTCAATCGTAATTTTTGTTCCCATGGCTATAATGATTAAAGATTTTTTAGCAATTTGGATATCAACCGATTTTGCGGAAAAATCCGGTTTCATAGCAACCATACTTGCTTTCAGTTATATCGTTAGAGGAGCTTTTTTACCTTATGATTCATTACTTAAAGGACTGGGAGTACCTCAATATGTAATGTATATCACTATAGCCAGTTCATTCGTTATTTTACTATGCGATTTATTGCTAATTCCAACATTGGGAGTCAATGGAGTTGGATATAGTTATCTATTATCCTCATTAATAGGCGTCTTTGTTATAGGATGTATATGGAAAAAGTATATTAAAAACAAAAACATCATTGCATATAAAATATTCTTGTTCCCCTATTTAGTGTCTATAGGATGTTTTACAATCATATATTACTTAAAAAATAACATTTATCTGTCCATCCCCGATTTCATATCATTCCTGATAACAGGATGTATTGTATTCATTCTTAATCTTATAATAACCGTCATCACTATCCGACTAATAGACAAAGATTTCATCCGTGAAATATGTTATCCGTTCATTATTAAATTAAAAGAAAAATGTCTCTTAAAAAAACAATAGGAATATTCCTAAAACGCATCCTTCCTCTCAAACATTATAAAATCATTGCAAATGGAGGAATTATCGTACCCTCTTACTATAAAACAATTATTGAGGATACAGAAAAATATTTAGACTATTCACTCAAAGACAGCCACGAAAAAGACATGTTACTCATGCGTAAATATGCGCATATTATAGATAAAGGACTACACAGACGCGATATAGAACCAGGACATAGTAAATTATACTATAAATTACTGAAAGAAAAAATAGAAAAAATAAGACATACGCCTTTCGCATCTGATCCTACAGTTGAATGGGCGCAAAGTAAAGTAGAATTTTACGAACAACTACAAACTTCTCCTCAGTCATTCTTACCCTTACAAGGGAAAACAGAAGCACCGCCAATCTGTTATGAACAATTGTCCGAATTAATAAAGCAACGACGTTCAAACAGATTTTTCCGCGAAATAAATTTATCCGATGAAATCATAAACCAATTATCAGGACTTGTAAACTGGGCAGCGAACAGTTGCAACAAACAACCGATCCGACTATTCATAACCAATACTCCCTCAAAAGCAAATGAATGCCTCAAATGCTGTAAAGGAGGAACCGGATTCAGTACATTCATTCCCTCCTTTTGGGTATTTGCTGCAGATTCCCGTGGATACGTATGGCCCAGTGAAGTTTATTTGCCAGCCATAGACACCAGCTTAGGAGCACAAAATGTATTCCTCGCAGCACAAACATTGGGCATTACAGGTACAATTCTTTCGTGGGCTCAAAAAGACAAAGAAGAAGAGGCTCGATTAAGGATGTTATTAGACATTCCTCAAGAATTCATCATCATATTTTGTGCTGTAATGGGATATGCGTCACATAATTATTTACCACCACAAAGAAAATATTAAAAATGAATATTTTACTAATCCATCAATATGCCGGTAATAAAGGAGACAGGGCAGTTTTGTACGCAACTTGTTCTATCATCAGATCGATAGCCCCCTCTATTCATATCTCTGTTTCAACTTCGTCACCAGAATTATGGGAAGGATACTCTTATTATCAAGAACAGCAAATCGAATTTATCCCCTCGGCTTGGGATTATACAAGAATCCCCCGCAACAAAAAATATTGGAACATTATCAATAAAATCAAAAAATACACTTTTACGATCATGCGTGAAAGTTATCTTTCTCATTGTTCTTCATTAGTAAACCGATTCTTAATCAACCCGTCTTTTTTTGAAAAAGCGCGTAGAGCCGATCTGGTAATAAGTGTCGGAGGCCACCACTTTACAACTATCTTGTCTAAAGATTTAGTTTCTTCCATCAACTTCGATGCCATGGCCGTAATGAGTATGAAGAAAAAGACAATCTGCTTTTCTCAATCCTTTGGTCCATTTGACTTTCATAATCCCCGGAATAAAAAGTTGACTCAAAGACTCTTATCAAATTGTAGTGTTTTATATCCGAGAGAAGAGCAATCAAAACAAAGCCTAATTGATTTAGGAATTTCTCCGTCTCTTATAAAAGGGACCTATGAAACTGTAATTTCCTTAAACTCACTTTTCCCTTTCCATACACAACCCTCAAAAAGAGAAAAGAAAATAGGAATAGCCATATACAGTACCCAACAGCGTAGTCCGGAAAAACATGAAAGATATATAAAAACCTTTTCTTCATTCTGTGATTTTGCAGTATCAAAAGGTTATAAAGTCGTATTTTTCCCTATGGAATTAAAAGGGACTCTTCCGGATGACCGTGTACTTATAAAAGAAATCTTAAACCGGGTAAAACAACCAAACGAATGTGAATGTACTTATATAGACAAGGACATGCCTACACATGAACATTTACAAGAGGTTGCCAAATGCAGAATATTTATCGGTCACAAAACACATTCCACAATCTTTGCATTAACAAGTGGAACTCCACTTATCGGCATCGCCTATCATCCGAAAGCCATCGAATTTATGAAACAATTTAATATCGAACAGTACGGGATAAAAGATGATGAGCTGACCTCAAAGATACTCGAAAACACATTTAATCGTATTGAAAAAGAACTTGATACGATAGGAGAAAATACATTTCAAAAATCCAAATCTATATCAATACTATTGCAAAATACATTTCAAAACATTTTGAATTAATATTTATGGCACAAAAAAAAGAGAAATTACAAAGTATTGCTATTATACGTGCATTCTCTATTACATTAGTTGTAGCCTTTCATGCCTATGGCATGATGTATGCAAACCACTTCCCAAAACTAAAAGAAATATACCATTCCACTTATTTCACAATCAACCAATTTTATTTTATCAACATAGCAATGCCTATGTTTGTATTTGTATCTGGTTACTTATTTGCCTTTCTTATTGCCAAAAACAAATATCCAACTTTTGGATATCTGATTAAAAATAAAACTAAAAGAATTCTACTTCCATATTTTCTTTTTGGCATAATAATGATGGCGAGTACAAATAATTTTCATCCATTAGAATTATTAAACGGTGGATATTGGCATCTGTGGTTTTTGCCAATGATATTTTGGTGTTTCTTATTAACTTACTTACTCCATAAATGCTCTTTCTTCACAAAAGCCAAATGGAAATTAGTGATTCTTTTTGTTTGCTTTGGAATAGCATTATTAGATAAATTTCTACCTAGAATATTAGGATTACACAATTTATCCCTTTGGTATTGCTGGTTTTATTTAGGATGGGTAATTTACCATTACAAAGAATTGATAATTAACATCATCACTCGTTACAAAATAATATATTTATTATTTATCATCTATTTTTCAATAACTATAATACACCCAACAGAATATGGAAATATCCATTGGTATAGCGAATTGTCTCAAACTTCCATTATTATAGCCTTATGGTACATAACTGAACTCGTTGACTGGAATAAACACAAATTTATAAATCCTATTTTATCTTTTAGCAATTACAGTTATGGTATTTACATATTTCATAATTGGATACAACTTTATCTTATTTCAAAAACAGTTCAAAAGTTATTACCGTTAGAAAAATGGGCAGCAGAAAATATCTATTTATTTCCATTTTTCTTTTTTCTAACATCTCTATTTGTATCCTATATCTTAACAAGATTAATTTTAAAAACAAAAATCGGCAAATTCTTAATTGGATAAAGTAAAAACATAATATATATAACAATGAAAACGATCATGCTCGTTTTCGGCACTCGTCCGGAAGCTATAAAAATGGCTCCTTTGGTAAAAGAGTTCCAAAAACACAAAGATGTATTTAAAACAATTGTATGCGTAACCGGCCAGCACAGAGAGATGCTCGATCAAGTCTTACATCTATTCGACATCGTCCCCGACCATGACTTGAACATTATGAAACAAGGCCAAGACCTATATGACGTAACAGCCAAAGTACTTGTAGGCATGCGGGATGTATTGAAAAAGACACAACCGGACATTGTATTAGTACACGGCGATACCACGACCTCCACGGCAGCAGCCTTGGCAGCATTCTATCAACAGATACCGGTAGGACATGTGGAAGCAGGATTACGGACACACAATATTTACAGCCCATGGCCGGAAGAAATGAACCGGCAAATAACCGGAAGAATAGCAACCTGTCACTTTTCTCCTACACCGTTAAGCAAACAGAATCTGCTGAATGAAGGAATCGAGGAAAAACAAATTTTGGTGACAGGTAATACAGTTATCGATGCCCTTTATGCAGTGGTAAGAAAAATCAAGGATGACCCGGCATTAGAAACCACCTTGAATAATTCTTTAAAAAGCTCCGGGTACGATGTTGACCGTCTTAATAACGCCAGACGTTTGGTGCTGATCACCGGCCATCGCCGGGAAAACTTCGGAGAAGGATTTATCAATATGTGTACCGGAATCAAAACACTGACAGAGAAATATCCGGATGTGGACTTTGTATACCCCATGCATCTAAATCCGAATGTAAGAAAACCAATCCATGAGGTATTCGGAGAGAAACAACAGAAGAACATGTTTTTCATTGAACCATTGGAATATCTGCCATTCGTCTATCTCATGGAGAAAAGTACATTGGTACTGACCGATAGCGGCGGGATACAGGAAGAAGCTCCCGGATTGGGAAAACCGGTGTTGGTAATGCGTGATACCACCGAACGGCCGGAAGCCGTGGATGCGGGTACGGTAAAGTTAGTAGGTACCGACCGTAATAAAATCATCAGTGAGGTGAGCCGTTTGTTAGACGACAAGGCTTACTATGAAAAAATGAGTAAAGCCACCAATCCTTACGGAGACGGAATGGCTTGTGAAAGAATTGTAAATCACTTATCATAAAATGAGAATCTTATTTATCGCTCCCGGATATTTGCCATACACATTTTCTGAGAATTTATGTAATGGCAAACTTGTATATGCATTACAAGAAAAAGGGTGGGAAGTGGATGTCATATCCCGGATAGACGAAGGACCTACTTATTGTTCGGAATGGCAAGAACCTTGGCTGCCGCTTAAGAAACATACGTATGAAATCAGCTATCCGGCAGGTAATAAGATAAACAGAATGGCAGATTTATGCTATTCGAGTTTATTAATGGGAGGATTTCCAATGAACGGCATACGTTGGGCCCGCAGAGCCTACCAAAAAGCCTTGGAACTGCACAAAAAAAATCCTTATGATGTAATCATAACACGTTCTCCAAGCGATATTCCCCATATCATCGGATACAAAATTAAGCAAAAGACAGGTATCCGATGGATAGCTAACTGGAACGATCCGGCAACGACTATCTGGCCGGAGCCATACACGCACCATCTGTCATCCGGAGAGCATAATATAGCTCATAGATACACCGTGACATGCCTAAAAAAAGCAGATGTCAATACCTTTCCATCCCAAACGTTATTAGAGCATTTTGAAGCAAATTTCTCTTTTCTGAAAGACAAACAGACAGCAGTCATTCCGCATATCGGTCTGCCGGAATCGTTTTTATCAGTCCGCCCTTCTGAAAAAAGAGATAAAATGTATATGTGCCATTCCGGTAATTTGTCTTCCGAAAGGAATCCGGAATTGACCTTTAAAGCAATAAGAGAACTCATAGACGAAGGATATAGGTCGATACAATTGGACATTATGGGATATATAAATGAACATACAAAACTATTAATCGAAAAATACGATCTGAAAGATCATGTTTGCTTTGTAGGTAGCTACCCATATATGACAGCAATGCAGAAGATGCAGGAATATGATGTATTAGTGTTATTGGAAGCGGTTCTTAAAAAAGGAATATTCTTTGCCAGTAAATTTACAGATTATGCCCAGCTCAACCGACCGATATTAGCCATTTCACCGGTTAATGGTTTTGCAAATTCAACGTTGACCCTACAGGGAGGAGGAATAGCCGTCAACAATGAAAATCATAAAGACATCAAAAAAGGTATCTTAACTTTATATAAAGCCTGGCAAGAGAATACACTGAATGAAAAATACAGTACACGGCAATTATATAGCCGGTTATCACCTGAATATGTAGTGAACATTTACAAAAACTTACTGAATGCCAGATGATAAAGGATATTATACGGAAACTCAGAGTAAATGCACTGCACGGTATCGCCAATATCAGAGCCGGCAGTATCGAACCCAAAGAATCTTTACTAATTATCGCTCCGCATCCGGACGATGAAGTGATAGGTTGTGCCGGATTGATACAACGTTCTCTCAACAAAGGAAACGACGTATACGTCATCATTCTTACCGGCGGAGAAGCGTCACATAACGGATGCTGTGGAATTACTTCCCAAGAACTGATAACCGCAAGAAGAGGATTGGCTATAAATATAAACAGAAAATTGGGTATACCTACAAAAAATCTATTTTTCCTCGATTACCCCGATGGCAAAATAAGCTATAACCATCAAGAAACGGACAAGCTAAGCCGATTAATAAAAAATATCCACCCCCATGCTATTTTCATTCCACACAAAGGAGAAGGGTGGAACGATCATATACAAGCCGGAAATATCATAAGAAGAATAACTAAAGAAATGACAGATATCCGGCTTTATGAATACTGCGTCTGGTTCTGGTATTATAATACCTGGAAAATAGATTGGAAAAACGCACAACTGCTTAACATGACGAAAGAAGAGCATTTAAGGAAAAAAGAAGCTATCGATAAATATATATATCCTAAGGCTCCTTGTGGGAAACCGTGGTCAGGAACATTACCAAAAATCTTTATTCATGCTAATCGTTGGAACAAAGAACTATATTTTAAAATAAGATGAAATGGACATTTAACATATATAGTAATTGGGAAGAAATTTGGAGTAAAACGCATCTAAACAGATGGAATATAATCATGGATACCTCTCCAAATGCTCACGTATTTTTTCATCCATCATTGGTAAAAGCATGGGTCGACACTTATCTACCTTTACGTGAACTAACTCCAATATTTGTTTGGGGAAAGTGTGTAGACGGAAATGAAATTTTTCTTCCATTAGTATTATGGAAGAAAAATTGGAAAAACGCTTTTTTAAAAACTATTGTCCCTGTGGGATATTCTGACTATGATTATCATGAACCTATCTTTAAAGAAAACATAGTTGAGTTTGAACTGTTTTGGAAAGAATTACTCTCGTTTCTACAAAATCATTATAGAACAGATATTATCTCATTAACGGGAATTCGGCAAAAATTCATTGATTCATCCTGCGAATGGCAACAAGGAGAAGCATGTCCTTATTTATCCTTAGAAAATATACATAACAATGAAGACCTGATGAAGTTTTTTAAAACCAGTCTTCGTGGAGATATACGCAGACAAATACGCAGACTGAGTGAACTAGGAGAGATCAATTTAAAAGAATATCACACATTTAGCGATATCAGTGAAACGTTTCCCATATTCATGAAAGAACATCGGCTGAAATGGCCCAATGCTTACAAAGCTCCCCATTTTCACGAGAACTTATTGAATGATAAACTACTTAAACAGACCGTACATTTTTCATCATTAAATATTGATGATAAGCCAATAGCCTGGCATTTAGGATTCAATTACAAAAAGACCTACTATTACTATATGCCAGCCGGTAATCACGAATATGCTTCCTATTCTCCGGTTAAGGTCCATCTTTACTTTCTGTTAGATAGAGCCGTACGCTTGAAATACCACAAATATGATCACTTACGTGGAGAAGAAAACTATAAAGCAGGATGGTCTAATGGATGTGATTACATTTTCGACTACAACAGCTACAGTCACAAAACAATAAGTAAGTTAAAATTAAACTTTATAAACCTACTAAAACATCGAATTTAAAGATGAGTAAGTTCAAACATTATATAAAATGTATATACTATAATGTTCATAGAATGTTATTACATTCTTTTTGCAAATTATATAGCAAACCATTAGAAATAAATAAGATGAAAAAAGTTCTCATAATTTCACCGCATCCTGATGATGAAGTCTTTGGATGTGCTCATCTTATGCATAAACTGATTCAAGAAAAAAAAGAAATTGATATCATAATCCTATCTAAAGGAGAAGCCGCACATAAAGAATGTTGCCCCCGAGATGTTTACGATGTGATTTCACATCGTAAACATCTCACTATCAATGCAAATAAACTTATTGGAATACCTAAAGAAAGAATATATTTCTTAGATTTTCCTGATGGCGAATTTGATAGTATAATAAACAATATAAATTACCATAAGAAACTTGATGAGCTAATAAAATACATAAATCCGGACTGTATCTTTTACCCTCATCCTTTCGAGTGTTCACCAGATCATGAAGCAGCAACAAAAATAATAAATGATATATTGCACAATAGTAATAAAAAACTATTCTTGTATTGTGTATGGGTATGGTACCACATGCCGATATATAAGATTTCCCAGATGAACTTCAGACACTCATTTTATATAACATCATCCAAGGGAAATATAAAAGAACAGGCTATAAATATCTACATAAACAATAAAGCAAGGTGCGGCATTTCATATTCAGGAAATTTACCAAAATATTTCCTGAAGGCTTTTCAATGGAAAAAAGAATTATTTTTTACAGCAAATTAGTATGGAATTTACATTTAGAAAATACAAAGAGGAAGATAGAGAGCAAGTTATTAAACTCTTAAAACATTTATGGAAATTCTCAGACAACGATAAACATAAATATTTTGATTGGAAATACACACAAAACCCATATACACAAACTCCAATGGGGTTCGTTGCGTTAGACAAAGATAAAATCGTTGCTTTCAGAGGTTATATGATACAACCCATGCATTATAAAGAAAATGTCTTTCTAAATGCTTCTTTAGCAGATACGGTAACCGATCCGGATTATAGAAGAAAGGGATTATTTTCAAAAATCACGGAGTATTCTATCCAAGAATTAGATAAAGATAAAAATTACAAAGTAAGTTCAAACTCATCTTCAGGCGGAGCAACCTTAAACGGATATCTGAAATTAGGTTGGATTCCGTTAGCTCCAAGAAATCAACTGTTTTCTTTCTCGATAAATAGTTTAAGGACCAAAAAAAGAGAAATTGAATTCCCCAAAGAGATCAAACAAAAAAACAAAGAAACCATCATTTTATCTAAAAGTCCCAAAATATCAGAAATGGCTGTTCTTGCAGAAAAAGAATCTGAACAGAATACGGTTTCTATAAAAAAAGATCCAACTTACCTAAAATGGAGGCTATCAAATCCGAACGGTAACTTTTTATATATTTATTATTATAAAGAAAAAGAGTTGGTAGCTTATATTATCCTCAAAGAATCTGAAAATAGAAAATATGACATTATTGACTATGAATCCACTAAGAAACAACAACTGAAAATTTTATTGAAAACAATTCACAGGAAGCTGTCCCCCCGATACATTCTTTGCTGGACAGTAAATCCAAACGATAAAATCTGTAACAATCCACGATATTACGGATTCGTGAAGCTTGACATCATATTGAAACATATCCAGAAATTTCAAAAGCCACCTTTCCTAATCCGATTAACCTGCTTGAACCAAAATGAGGACCAATGGATGTTAGGACAAATAGATCTAAGAAAAGCAAACTCATGGAATATAAATAAAATAATTGGAGATGAAATCTAAGAATGTACTCATTACAATATCTCATTTGGCGGTAGGAGGAACTGAAATACAAACTCTGAATTTAGTAAAAGCTCTCACTCAATGTGGGTATAAAGTCACAGTTATCTGCTTTTTCAGACATATCCAATTAACAGTTTCACAATTTAAGGAAGCTGGTGCCAATATATACATTGTTTCTCCACAATACAATGATTACAACATAAAAATAACATATCCCACAAATTTTAAACTAATATCATTTCTCTACACACATCTAAAAAAAATAATCCATCAAGAACAAATTGATATCGTACATGTGCAATATATGCCGCCTGCATTATCTGTCGTACTTGTATTACATTATTTATTGCATGTAAAGAATATCATCGTAACTTCACATACAATGGCGGATATCTATCAGAATCTACGGTTCATTCACTTTATACAAAAGCATTGTGTTCGTGCATTTACATGCATTACTAAAAAAGCAGAGGAATCCTTTTTCAATCATTCACAGCTATATTCATTTGATACAATTTTAAAAAAGAGAAACCACTTTACAATATACAATACGCTATCTCCATACATTCAAATAAGAGAACAAAACAAAGAATGGGGACACCCTACCTGTATCGGAGTAATCAGCCGATTAGAAAAAATCAAAGGAATGGATCTGGTCATACCGGCTTTTACGGAAATTCGAAAACACCATCCTGAAATAAAGTTATTAATAGTGGGCAGCGGTTCTCTAAAAGAACTTATGTTGCAACAAGCCCATTCATTACAAGTAGAAAAATCAATTACATGGATAGACCGACAAGCACAATACCATCTACAAACATATTATGATCAAATAGACATATTACTTATGCCTTCACGAAGTGAAGGATTTGGCTTAACCGCTATCGAAGGAATGGCACGCGGCTGTGTTGTAGTAGCATCAAATACAGGAGGCTTACCGGAAGTTGTAAAAGACAAAGAGGTAGGATTACTGCATGCACAAGAAAACACGGAGGATATGACAGAAAAGATTTGTTACCTATTGGAGAATCCTCAATACATGAAAACTCTTTCTATGAATGCAGTACATTATGTAGAGCAATTCGGATATAAAAAATACACCTTACTTTTCAATGACATGTATAAAAAAATAACAAACTAAATTCATGTATTTCTTAAACTATATATACTTTCTTGTTATTACAATTATAGGAATAAAATTCCTATTTGCAAAACAAGAAACAGTCGTTCATCCTCTGAATAAAAAGAAGAAGCTGCTGCTGGACGGACCGGAATTATTTTGGGTACTGACTTTCTCGACCGGTCTATTGGCGTTTTCAGTACCCGGAGTGTTGGACTTGATGGCTATCCGTCTAATGATATTGGAATTCTTATGTATCATCGGACTATTTATAGTAAAAAGAAAGCCACAATGGAATATTACAACCATCCTGTATCTGATTTATATGATATGGTTGGTTATAGGTTTGAGCTATACAACATCTCTTGTTTATGGATTTCGTGTCATATTAAAATATAGTTATCCGCTATTAATCATGTTTTTTGCATCGGCAGTGGTCAGAGATAAGGAAGTTTTCATTAAAGCCGGATTAGGGGCAAGAGTAGTAGCTATCGTATCCATCGGATTTTCTTTCATTCCATTGTTAAGTTATTTGGTTCCGGGAGTATTCTGGTATGGAACAGCACGAAGCATACACTACATATCCATATGCATATTTTCTTTAGCATTATACTATCACGGCGGAAAAGAAAAAAAAGATTTATTATTGTGCATCCTGTTCATGATCCCTTGTATTTTATGGGTATTACGCACCAGCATCATGGGGACAACAATGGCATTGGCAACTTTCTTTTTCTTTAAATACAAAATGAAATCATTACCGGTAATTTTTGGAATTACTTTACTCTTCATCGTTGCCATATTCACAATTCCAAGCATTAAAGAAAAAATGTTTAAAGACGGAGGAAATAGTATCAGTATGGAACAACTCCGACAAGGGAGAGTATCCAAAGATGACATCAACAGCAACGCCCGGTTTGCAATGTGGGAACACTTAAAAGAACATTTTTATTACAAAAAGGAAGTTATTGGTTCCGGTACGGGAAGTGTACAAAACTATATGTACTCAAATTATATATTTGGAGGACTAAGAGTGCCACATAATGATTATGTTCAAATGTCATGTGACAACGGATTAATCGGAATTGTACTATACCTATTGCTCATTGGCAGCATCATTATGCATTGCTTTATAGAATACAATAAAAAGAATAGTACAGCCATAAAGATGTGCGCAATTGTAGCTGGAAGCACTATGGCAGGAGTGGTTTTGACCATGTACACCGATAACGTAGTAAACTACTCAATGGCTACACTCTCTTATCCATTCGGATTTTATGGAATGATGTTAGGACTTATAAAAGGAGACAAATATGATCTCAGTCGTAATACCACTGTATAATAAAGAAAAACAAATAAGAAAGACATTACAATCTGTACTTACACAGACTTTTCAAGACTTCGAAATAGTCGTTGTTAATGATGGAAGTACAGACAATAGTGCAATAGAGGTAGAGAAAGTAAAAGACCCGCGTATACGGCTGATTCATCAACAAAACGCAGGGGTGTCTGCAGCCCGAAACAAAGGGATAGAAAAAGCAAGATATGAATTAATAGCTTTTCTGGATGCCGATGACGAATGGAAATCAAACTTTTTGCAAACGTTATACAAGTTGCAAATCCAATATCCACAATGCGGAATGTATGCAACCAGTTATATAAATAAAACAGCTTCGGGAAAAGAGAATATCATAACTCTCAATAAATTACCTTTTGAGAAAGAAGGTATATTATCCAATTATTTCGAAGTAGCTGCATGTTCACATCCTCCGATTTGTTCCATTTCCGTGATGATAAAAAAGCAACCGCTAAAAGCAATAAACGGTTTTCCTTCCCATGTCAAATCCGGAGAAGATCTGATAACCTGGGCTAAATTATCTACAATTACACAAATTGCATATAGCACCGAACCTTTGGCCATATATAATATGGGAGAAGGGTATATTCTTACCAATACCCCTCCAAGAACACAAGACGAAGGCGATCCGGTAGGGAATGAATTAAAAATACTATTATCAAAGACGTCAGAAAAGACCCGCAAAGATTTAAAGAAATACATCTCTTTATGGCACAAAATGAGAGCTTCAACAGATATAAGATACAACTTTAAAAAGAAAGCAATTAAAGAGTGTTTTTTATCCCTCAAATATAATCCGATGAATCGAAAGGTTTATTTATTCCTAATAATCAGCATATTGCCTTTTTGTATCAAAAAGTACATAATCTCTCACTATATTTAACTCTAATGATATCTACTATTAAAGAAGATCTAAAAGCATATAGGAAAAGTAATGGCAAAATACAATGGGATGAACCGTCCATAATTTGCGTTATCTTATATAGAATAGGACATCGTATTCAAAAAATCAAATTCACCCCCATCCGAATTATATTCAATATTATTCATTTGCCATTTTTCTTTTTGTTCAATACAATTATCGGAATTTATATTCCAAGAGGTGCACAGATCGGTGGAGGATTAAGAATTCATCATTACGGATGCATTATTATTAATCCAGACACTATAATGGGTGAGAATTGTATTTTGAGGCAAGGAGTCACAATAGGAACCAAAAACAAGGATCATGATGTACCGGTTATTGGAAATAATGTAGAATTTGGAGCAGGAGCAAAAGTTTTAGGGAAAATCAAAATAGGAAATAATGTAACAATAGGAGCCAATGCAGTTGTTCTGTGTGATGTGCCGGACAACTCGATAGCCGTAGGCATCCCTGCTAAAATATATCCGAAAAAATCATGAAAATACTCTTAGTCCATAATAATTACGGAAAATATAGCGGTGAAGAAACTGTAGTAGACAAAATGGGCACCATGCTTCAAAAACATGGACATAGCATCTGTTTCTATCGCATGACAACTGAAGATACCAGAGAGACTCTAATAGGTAAAATCAAAGGATTTCTTTCAGGAATTTATTCTCCTGTTGGGGTCAAAAACATGAAAGAAATACTACACAAGGAAAAACCGGACATAGTCAATGTACACAACTTATACCCATTCATCAGCCCGGCAGCCCTTTTTGAATGCAAAAAAGCGAATGTTCCCGTCATTATGACGATTCACAATTTCCGCTTAATTTGCCCGACAGGATTATTCATGCGTAATGAGAAACCTTGTGAAATTTGTTTAAAAAAAAGGCATGAATGGAATTGTATCAAATATAATTGCGAACATTCAATTTTTAAGTCCATAGGATATACATTGAGAAATGCATATGCAAGATGGACTAAAGCGTATAAAAATAATGTGGACATGTTCGCATGCATTACATCCTTTCAAAAAGAAAAATTAATTGTTGCCGGATTTGAAAAAAATAAAATCACAGTTATTCCTAATTTAATGGACGCTCCACAGAAATACGTTACATATCATGGTCGTTATATTGCTTTTTGTGGCAGAATCAGTAGAGAAAAAGGAGTAGATTTAATAATAAAGGTAGCCAGAAAATATCCTGAAATATCATTCAAATTTGCAGGAGAAATAAGAGATATTGACTTGGTTCAGAACTTACCGGTTAACTGTGAATTAAAAGGATATCTTTCAGGAGAAAAATTGAATACATTTTATCAAGAAGCATCGTTCTTTATCATGGCAAGTAAATGGTATGAAGGCTTTCCAATGACTATCCTCGAAGCAGCAAAATATGGCAAATGTACTATCGGCCCCAATCATGGAGGATTTACCGAAATTATCGGACAAGGAAAAGAAGCAATAGGAAAACTATTTGAGCCCAATAACATAAAAGATTTAGAAAAACAAATAGTAGAATTGTGGAATAATCAGACACAGATAGAAGAATTAGGAGAAAAAGCTTTTAACAAATTAAAAGAATGTTATGATTCGGAAGTTATTTATAAGCAATGGGAAACCCTGTTTAGCAAATTAAAAAATCCGCAATGCCAACAAAAAAAATAAAAAGTCAATGAAAACAATAACTTACCAAGAAAATGCAACAAAAAACATCGACACCATTAGGGGGGGGGACAAAACCTATGCCAAACTCGTAATGTAGGATTAGATTTTATAAGAAGTTGTGCCATATTATTTGTAATAGCAGGACATTTTTTCAGTTTACATACAGCTTTCAAAACAAGTACTTTCGAAGGAACTTCCTTATTCATACAAGCAACAATCAGCTTCTTGTTCTATATAGGCGTTTCCCTCTTTCTTCTATTAACCGGTTATCTGAATACCAATAAATCAATCAACAAGAAATATTATAAAGGAGGTGTCAGGGTCATTATTTCCTACCTACTGTTTTCATTAATAACAATTATATTCAGAAAATATTATCTGCATGAAAGCCTGTCGTGGATACAATGGGGATTAAAAGTATTAGATTTCTCTGCCATCCCCTACGGTTGGTATATAGAAATGTGGATCGGACTATTTTTGCTGACCCCTTTTCTGAATCTATTATATAAAGCGATACCTGACCAGAAACAGAAATTAATACTTATAGGTACATTATACATAATGACTGCACTACCCGATCTTCTGAACAGATATGGAGTACATTTAGTTCCCGGTTTTTGGCAACAGTGTTTTCCGTTGACATTCTACTTTATAGGAGCCTATATACACGAATATAAACCAACAATAAGAAAAGGATGGGCATGGATGATCATATTGGGTATATGTTTGATAAATCCTATTTTTAATCTTATATTTATCCATAATCATACATTAGTACAAATATGTGGAAGTTCCAATGGGGTTTTCGGAATACCAATAGCCGTATTGTTTTTCTTACTGTTTTATCAATTGGATATTCACTCTAAAATGAATAAAAAAATACTGGCTAAAATATCCGGCTTATCATTGGATATGTATCTGTGCTGCTATATTTTCGATGCAATTTATTATCCATATTTTAAAGAACATTATTTCGTTAATCAGTCTCAATTTGGAATATATTTCTTTATACTTGTTCCGCTTGTGTTTATTTCATCATTTGCTGTGGCATGGTTAAAGGAAAGAACTTTTAAGCTATTGAAGCTACATATATGATAAATGCAAAAGTTAAAAGGAAACATCGTAATTCCTACAAACTTATTTATACTGCATTATTCATTTGTACTCTATTGGCTTATCTCTTGACTAACGATTTGTTTTATTCTTATGTCTGCTATTGGAATGATAGATTTTATGCTAATCCTCAATGGAATCCGGACAAAAGATATAAAGCAGGAATCATAATGGGAGGATTCGGATACATGGATAAATCAACCGGAAAAATAGGCTATGTGATGTACGACAAAAGTAGAACACAGAATGGAATCAAGCCGGATATGAGAAACAGGCTGTGGAAAGCCGTCAGCTTATGGAAAGAAGGACATTTGGAAAAGATACTGATCACAGGAGACATGGTGGCAAACATACATAAAGACGGAACCTCAGAAAAGAATCTATTTCTGCACTATATGAAAAAGTATGCCAGAGTTCCTCCGGAAGTTTTTGTATTTGAACAGCAATCGAAGAATACATACGAAAACGTACTTTTCACATCAGAAATTCTTAAACAGAAAGGGATAGCAGGAGAGGATTGTCTTTTAATAACCACCGCGTCACACATCAGACGCAGCCTGAAATGTTTCTCCAAACAAGGGCTCAACATGGATTATTTTTCCGTAGATGCAAGAAGTCCTCTTACGATATCTGATAATTGGTGGAAGCCGGATATAAAGGTGCTAACGAAATGGAAAGAGCTACTACACGAATGGGGTGGTAGCATCGTTTACCAAACCAAAGGTTATATCTAAAAATAAAATTATGTTCTTTGAACTTTCCAAATTCCTAAACTTTTTTCTCATCTCCCCTATCAGTTGGATATTCCTCCTGTTGATCGTTTTTTGCCTGTGCAAAAAAAAACGTTGGAAAAGGATATTCCTGGTCAGCAGTATCGCCATATTTATAATTTTCACCAACAAGGCATTGGCGGATTATGTAAAGTTTCTAACTGTAAAAAAATACAGCGCAATAGCAGTCGCACCGGAAAAGAGATATAAACTTGCCATCGTGATGGGAGGATTTGCCTCTATGAACAGGGAAACCGGACAGATGAGATACGAACAAGACCGGGCAGACAGGCTTTGGGAAGCTGTAAGACTCTGGAGAAACGGAACCATAGAGAAGATTTTGATAACGGGTGACGGGACATCGATCGTACAACCGGATGGAACTTCGACGGAAAAGCTCTTCCTGCAATACATGGAAGAAATGGGAATACCCCAAAAAGTATTCATTCTGGAAAAACAAGCGCTAAACACCCGGCAAAACGCACTCTTTACAGCAGAAATACTGAAAAAAGAAAACATTAAAGGCGAGGAATGCTTGCTGATCACTTCGGCTACGCATATGAAACGTAGCTTGGCCTGCTTCAAGAAAACCGGTATTCATCCGGATTATTTTCCGGTAAATACGTATGATACTCCTAAAATCATCAATCACAGAACATTTTACCCGCAATGGGAAGCGGCTATCGAATGGCAGGAACTGATGAATGAATGGATAGGTGACCGGGTCTATCAAATAATGGGATATATTTAATTCTACAATATGATGATGAACTATACAGACTTTCAACCTTATATATTACCGGAAACCGATGTCTGGGCGTTGCCCACCCAAAAAGCTATGGAATTACTGGAATATCTGGAGAATAAAGGAATGAAGCAGGTGATATGTGTCCCACCTGTGAGACAAGAGAATCCAAACAATACTACAGAAAATCTGAAAAAGATATTCCAAAACTTTCAAGCCGGATACAAAGGAAATATCAAACTGAAACTTGCTGCCAGATACCGTCTGGATAAGCTCTTTGAAGAAAAATTGACGCATGAGAAGCTATTAACGATCAGCAACGAAAAAGAATTGCTCGTTGATGTTCACCCACTGAGAAACAACAGTAAAACATGGGAAATGCTGGATACTGCTTTGGCTGCCGGATACACTCCTGTAATCATGCAACCGGAACGAACCATTTACTGGGGAACAGAGGAGTTCGTAAAACTCAAAGAAAAAGGATGCAGGCTGATGATGAATTTGTACTCTTTCTTCGGATATAATGGCGATGAAGCCCTGAATTATAGTAGAATGTTAATAAGAAGAAATCTATATACCCACGTCTTTTCGGGGATGGAAGATACAAAGATAATGCGATACAGCGAATGCTTCAATCTGCATGACAATGAAGAAATAGAGAACTTATTCAAAAAAACAGAAAACGAAAATCACTTTTATTACCAACCACTAATTCTATAATCATTATGCTAATCGATCAAATCCAAGAGCTGAAACATTTAGCTCACCAATTATTATATTTAGGAACAGATGATACGCCCATATATGCGGACTCTCTTGCTAAACTGAATAAAGAAGTAACACAAAAAGCGAATGCCTTATTTACGGCCAAAGCCTCAACAAATGAAGAGGAAGCACTACTCTGCCTTGCTTTATTAATGGGATATAATGCCGTGATGTACAGTCAAAGCGAAATTGAAAACCGGAAACAGGCGGTTCTGGACCGTGCAGGAAAGATATTGGATAAAATATCCCCCTCTCTACTGAAATGTCAACTTCTGACATATTGTTATGGTGAAGTTTACGATGAGGAACTGGCCATGGAAGCTCATTCTATCATAGATAGCTGGGGAGAAAGAAGACTAAGCGATGAAGAACAGGAAATAGCAGATACCTTAATGAATCTGGAAAATTACCCGTATCCATGGAGTGAAATTAAAGAATAAAAATCAAAGCAGTTGCTAAACAAACTTCAACAATAATAATAACGAAACAGTTTTTTTATAGGCATATAGCATTATGATACAATAAAAAGTGCTATATTTTCCCGAAAGGGAAATCAGAGGTTGATCTGATGTGAATCATATCAACTTTCTAATATTATTGTTTGTTTGTGTTTCCCCTTTCCGGTCTGGCGTGACCAATGGAAAGGGGATTTTTTTATTTATAGGTGATATGTATGATCGATGATATGTATCTGTACTTGCGTACAATAAATCAAATAAAGACTTGGTGATAAACAAATAATTGTGTTTCTTTGTAATAGATAAAAAGATAAGATAGAATGGGAAAGCTTTATCCGATTGGTATACAGAATTTTGAGAGTCTCCGTAAAGATGGATATTTTTATATTGATAAAACAGCATTGATATATCAATTAGTCCAAACTGGAAGATATTACTTTTTGAGTCGTCCCCGCCGATTCGGGAAAAGCCTTTTGCTGTCTACTCTTGAAGCCTACTTCGAAGGTAAAAAAGAGTTGTTCGAAGGATTGGATATAGAAAAATCAGAAGAGAAATGGACGAAATATCCGGTTCTGCATCTGGATCTGAATGCAAAGAAATTTGATACTACGGATGATCTGATCCGCCTGATAGACCGCCAACTACTGATTTATGAAGCCGAATATGGTTCATCGGATGCCGACCGCAGCATCGATGACCGATTCTTCACCCTCATCCGTCTGGCATACGAAAAGACAGGACAGCGTGTAGTGATCCTGATAGATGAATACGACAAACCCATGCTGCAAGCCATAGGTAACGAAGACTTGCAAAAAGAATATCGGGAAACGCTGAAAGCATTCTACGGGGTTATGAAAAGTATGGATAAGTATATCCGTTTCGCCTTGCTGACAGGAGTAACCAAATTTGGTAAAGTGAGCGTATTCAGTGATTTGAATAATCTGGACGATATTTCGATGGATGACCGATATATCGAGATATGCGGAATAACAGAACAGGAAATACATGCCTGCTTTGAGGAAGAGCTGAACAAACTGGGCCGAAGCCAGAACATGACCTATGACGAAGTGTGCAGGGAACTGAAAACACGCTATGACGGTTATCATTTCTCGGAGAACACAATAGGAATATACAATCCCTTCAGCCTGCTCAATACTTTTGCCAAAATGAAATTCGGCAGTTACTGGTTCGAAACGGGAACCCCTTCCTATCTGGTGGAGCTGCTGAAACGCCATCATTACGACCTGTACCGGATGGCACATGAAGAAACCAGTGCCGATGTACTGAACAGTATAGACTCCAGTTCCACCAATCCGATACCAGTCATTTATCAAAGCGGATATCTGACGATAAAAGGATACGATCCACGTTTTCGTGTTTATCGATTAGGATTCCCGAATAAAGAAGTAGAAGAAGGATTTATGGAATACCTCCTCCCCTTTTATGCCAATGTGGATAAGATAGAATCTCCTTTCCAGATCATGAAGTTTGTACACGAAATAGAGCAGGGAGATTACAATGCTTTTTTCCGCCGTTTGCAAAGCTTCTTCGCAGATACTCCATACGAACTCGTACGCGATTTGGAATTACATTATCAGAATGTACTTTTCATTGTATTCAAGTTAATAGGTTTCTACGTAAAAGCGGAATATCATACCGCAGAAGGACGTATCGACCTAATGCTGCAAACTGATCGCTTCATTTATATCATGGAATTCAAACTGGAAGGAACAGCCAATGAAGCACTACAGCAGATTGAAGAAAAACAATATGCCTTGCCATTTATAAAAGATTCACGGAAACTCTTCAAAATCGGAGTAAATTTCAGCGCGAAAACAAGAAATATCGAGGAGTGGAAAGTGAAATAACAGAAATAAGATGAAAATAATCAAACTTGCATACACAATAAAACTCAAATAAAAAATAAAATTATTTTTCATTTTAAACAACTACAAGATAGCACATTATAAAAAACTTTGAAAACTAAATAAATAAAAGTTTGTGCATTCAAATGTGTTATATTAATTTTACCAAAAATTAAAACTAATAATATCATGAAATGCACAAACAAAAACGCTGTCAGACACAGTCTGGCGGTAGTAATTCCTTTTTTATGTTTTTCCTGTATCAACAGTATTCAGCCGTTAGAAGAATCTTCAGAGACACCTCACTCGCCTATCTATAAAGATATCCCTATTGCAATATCTGCTCAAATTTTACAGGTTGAGACTCAGGTCCATACACGTACCACTAACAACGCATTTGACGAAAACGATGCAATCGGTCTCTACGTATTGGCACAACCGGAAACGATAGGTGGAGTAAGACATATAGATAATATGCGGTTTGTTTATTCATCGGCAGGATTTATGCCGGACGAAGAGATATACTATCCGAAAGGAGACGGTAAATGTGATTTCATAAGCTATTATCCTTACCAAGAAGAAGGGGTTTCCCAACATAGTAACGATATACAAATCAGTGTTAATGCAAATCAAAGCACAGCTACCGATTATAGCCATTCAGACTTCATGGTAGCTAAAATACAGGGAATATCTCCGAGTATGAAAGCAGTAAATTTAAAGCATAACCATAAACTTTCCCAACTAAACATCATTTTACAACTTAACAAAGAAGAAGACATAAAAGATTTACAAGAAAACGCAACCATATCCATCAGTAATCTTAACACAAAAGCTATTTATAATATAGATACTGAATTATTCAGTTCACTCAACAATCCTCAAAACATTATTCCTAACGGACAATGGGAAGCAGATGAAGAGAACCACCAACTCACAGGAAAAAAGGCAATTCTTATTCCGCAACCTACTACCGGATGTGAACTGACGCTACGTACCAAAAACAAAATTTACTCTGCCATTTTACCGGAAGATTTAACATTGGAAAGCGAAACCAGTTGCGAACTCCTGTTAATATATGACTCAAGAGTAGGAATTGGCAAAATCAGCTCATCCATAAGCGAATGGAAACAAGGAGGCAGTAGCAACGCCACTCTTGAAGAAAAAGAAAATAACAACTCGATAAGTATCTCCGGACTGAATTTTGAAAAAACAGGGATATACCACCTTGTAACTTCTACAAACGCCGTAATTGGAAAAATTTGTAAAGAATATCTGCTAAATGAGGATATCAATGCACAGGCAATTGTTCTATATCCGGCAGATAATGATGAGAGGGGAACTGTTTTGCAGATAGTAGGTGAAAACAAAAGTCTGCACGGGGGAAGCGTTACTTGGGATAAAGTCAATAATTCAATGGTGTATATACCTGGAGATCAAACACCAATCGAGGAAATTTATGCGGATACAGATGGAAATGTCATCTTTGAAAAGAGTGAAAACATACAACCGGTTTTAGCAGCAGAAAACGTATTGACAGATATCAGAGGTTCTGAAACAATTACCTGTCCCATAGTGAAAATAGGAACACAATACTGGATGCAGGAAAACCTGAATACAACTAAATACAATGATGGAACTGCCATCACTAACAACACAACCTATTTAAATAAGACAACAGCCGGCTATTACTTGCAAAATTCTAACCGCTTTTATAATCAAGCAGTCATCGCCACTGGGAAAATCGCCCCGCAAGGATGGAAAATACCGGATATCACAGAATGGAATATACTGAAAACTTATTTGAAAGACGATGCAGCAACCTTGAAAACAGGTATATGGACCTCAAATGAAGGAACACCTCAAGCTAATAATAAAACAGGATTCAACGGAAAGCCGGTAGGAATTTATTCAAAAGATGGAGAAAAAGCAATCATTTACGGTTACTCTCAAAGATATGCTGCATATTGGACCATAAAAGACAATCAAACAACACCGTATGAGACAAGTATCGCTCTAAGCAATAAACTAAAAGAGGTCGGAAAAGTTTTTAATACCGATTACTGCGCTTACTCTATACGCTGTATAAAAGAGTAGCATAAGTATAAAAAGAGCTGTATAAAAAACACTTTTGGATAATTGTATGAGAAATCATCTACCAATAATAGTAAGCATATGGATTCTGATAGGGAGCGTTTTCTGTATCTGGTCGTGTGTCAATAGTATCGGAGAAGAAGAGGATGAAAAAACAGACACTGTTATTCCCGGTAATATCCCCATCAAGATCAGTGCGAAAACACTCCATAGCCAGATCTACCGAAAGGATTGTGACGATGCCATCGGATTGTATGTGCTGATATCGCCTACAACCTTGGATAAAGAACGCTATATAGAAAACAGACAATTCAAATGTAAAGCTTCCGGTTTTGTTACGGAGGAAGAAGTTTATTATCCGGCAGAAAAGAACAAATGTGATTTTATCAGTTACTACCCTTACCAGCAAACAGGTATCACAGCAGGAGAGCAGAAAATAAATATATCCATCCGAACAGATCAAAACTCGGCGACTAATTATAATCGCTCTGACTTTATGACGGCACAGGCCAATAACATATCTGCCGTTAAGAAAAATATCGAACTGCACCATACACATCGATTATGCCAACTTACAATCAGAATCAAACCGACAAATGGATACGACATTAATATTCTAAAAAAGAGTAATCCTGTCATTCGTATAAATCAAGTTTTCACACAAGCGACTTACGACTTTGACAAAAACGAAATCTCCTCACTCGGTCAACTGCAAAATGTTATCCCAAACGGAGAATGGAATATTGACAATAATACATTGACCGGAAAAAAAAGCATATTGATTCCACAAACGATACCGGCCGGAAATGAAATTCTTACATTATCCATAGATTCTAAAAAATATGAATGCCGACTCAAGGAAAACTATGAACTGGAAAGCGGAACTGCCTGTGAACTTACATTACGATATGATCCGGTATTAGGGATCAATGGAATCACAGCAGAGATTAACGACTGGAAGGAAGGAAACAAGAGCGAAATTACTCCAACGGAAAAAGAAGAAAAAACGGGTATTCTCATCAGTGATTTCGATTTCGAACAAAGCTCTGTATACAGTATCATTTCTGAGGGAAAGATAGTAGCAGAGGTATGCAGAGAGTATCTGTCATCACCGGAAATACAGGCGCAAGCAGTCGTAATCTATCCTGCAAAAGACGGGGTAAACGACTGGCTAAAGGGAATTGTCCTACAAATTATAAACGATGACAGAAAAATACATGGTGGAAAGGCCATATGGGATAAAAAAACAAATACACTGAACTACGTACCCGGTAACCTTGCTCCTATCCTTTCTTTCTACATTGCATCGGATTTATCGATCGAGTTTTCCAAACCCGCCGAACCACTCCTGTTATCCATCAGAAAAAAGGTACTAACCGATATAAGAAAAGATGAAACCTGCATATATCCTATTGTCAAAATCGGTACACAGTACTGGATGAGAGAAAATCTTAAAACAGTATTCTATAATGATAACCAAAAGATAACTGCAAAAACAACATCCAATTATTCTAAAAGTTCCGCCGGATATTTTAAGGAAAAGACCTATTTATTCTATAATAAAGCAGCAGTCACCAGTGGTAAACTCGCACCCAAAGGATGGAAGATAGCGGATAACAAAGTCTGGCAATTACTAAAATCATATATTAAAGAAGACGGAAGCGTTCTAAAAAGTAGCAGATTATGGAAGAAATCGGAGTATACGGCATCTGATCTGACAGAGTTCAACGCTATTCCTACAGGCATTTTCACCAAAGAGAAAGGAGCAGACTCCAGCATCTACGCATTCGCCGGAGAATATGCAATATATTGGAATATGGGAAATGATCAGAAAACATTAGCCGAGAAAAGCATCCTATTAAGATATGACAGTGATCAAACGGCAGAAGCAAACCATTCTGATTTTTGCGGCTATTCAGTGAGATGCGTATTGGAAAACAGTGAGTAATCTGCCGACTATACCTCCATGAAATAATTCAAAGAGACGCTACACAGTGTCAATGAAAACAAGGAAACAGACCGGAAATAAATTCAAAACAAACTGAAAATAACTTTTTGAGGAAAATTTAAACAGACTCTAAATGCAGAAAGATGTTTTTTAAATTATCTTTGTAGGCCGTTTACTGCGTAGAAAGAACAAAACGGCAGATAACAATATAATTAACTAAATAAAAAGCAGAAGAATATGGCAATGCATACATGGTTTGAGTGCAAAATCCGTTATGAAAAACTAATGGAAAACGGAATGAATAAAAAAGTTACCGAACCTTATCTGGTAGATGCACTCAGCTTTACAGAGGCAGAAGCACGTATTATTGAGGAAATGACTCCATTCATCACAGGAGAATTCACCGTTTCGGACATCAAACGTGCCAATTACAGCGAGCTGTTTCCCAGTGAAGAGGAATCAGCAGACCGTTGGTTTAAATGTAAACTTATCTTTATCACACTGGACGAAAAAAGCGGTGCGGAAAAGAAGACATCCACACAAGTATTGGTGCAAGCCGCCGATCTGCGTGACGCCGTAAAAAAACTGGATGAAGGCATGAAAGGTACAATGGCCGATTATCAAATCGGAATGGTGTCTGAAACTCCGCTCATGGATGTATATCCATATAGCGCAGGGCCCAATGATAAACCGGAAGTCTGATTTAGTGATTAGCGGATTAGCGACAAGTGATTAGTAGTTACGCTGTATAGGCATAAAATTTATCACTTGTCACCAATCCACTGATCACTGATTGCTTCTTATTGCTAATGAGCTTATCATTTATCATTAATCACTTATCACTAAATACATGAATATTTCGGAGAATTTAAAGCAAGTACTGGTCGAACTGCCTGCGGGAGTCCGTCTGGTTGCTGTTTCGAAATTCCATCCCAATGAGGCGATAGAAGAAGCTTACAGCGCGGGACAGCGTATTTTTGGAGAAAGCAAAGTACAGGAAATGACAACCAAATATGAGAGTCTTCCTAAAGACATCGAATGGCATTTCATCGGACATTTGCAGACGAACAAAATAAAGTATATGGTTCCTTATGTAGCTATGATTCACGGAATCGATTCATACAAATTACTTACAGAAGTCAACAAACAGGCTGCTAAAGTAAACAGAGTCATTAAATGCCTGATACAGTTGCACATTGCACAAGAGGAGACAAAATTCGGCTTCAGTGCTGAAGAATGTAGAGAAATGTTGGCTGCCGGAGAGTGGAAACACTTGGACAATGTACAGATATGCGGACTTATGGGCATGGCCAGCAACACCGATGATACTGAACAAATAGACAGGGAATTTTGTTCTTTAAATAAGCTATTTAAAGAATTGAAAGAAACTTATTTTCCGGAATCGGACAACTTCTGTGAACTATCTATGGGGATGTCGCACGACTATCATCAGGCTATTGCCGAAGGGAGTACATTAGTACGGGTAGGAAGCAAGATTTTCGGAGAAAGAAATTATTAGTATATCATTCATTATAAAAAAACTATATATCATGACCGATTTAAAAACTACTTTTGCAGGGCTTCAACTAAAGAATCCCATCATCATTAGCAGTTCAGGCCTAACAAACAGTGCCGGAAAGAACAAAAAGTTGGCCGAAGCCGGTGCCGGAGCCATTGTACTGAAATCACTTTTTGAAGAGCAAATATTCATAGAAGCCGACCAGTTGAAAGATCCTACCTATTCGGAAGGAAATGATTATCTGGCCGAATATATCCGGGAACATAAACTTTCCGAATATCTGGAGCTGATCAAAGAGAGTAAAAAGGTTTGTGATATTCCCATCATCGCAAGCATCAATTGCTATACGGATTCGGAATGGATAGATTTCGCAAAACAGATAGAAGAAGCCGGCGCTGATGCATTGGAAATCAACATACTGGCACTCCAGTCAGACGTTCAATATAAGTACGGATCGTTCGAGCAACGTCATATCGATATTTTAAGCCACATCAAGCGAGTGGTAAAGCTTCCTGTCATCATGAAGTTGGGCGACAATCTGACCAATCCGGTAACCCTTATCGATCAACTTTACGCCAACGGTGCAGCGGCAGTCGTATTGTTCAACCGTTTCTACCAACCGGATATCGATATCGAAAAGATGGAGCATATTTCCGGCAATGTATTCAGTAATGCTTCTGACTTGTCTAAGACGCTTCGTTGGATCGGCATTGCTTCGGCAATGGTAGATAAAATCGATTATGCGGCGTCAGGCGGCATACACAAACCGGAAGCTGTTGTAAAAGCAATTCTGGCAGGAGCATCGGCTGTCGAGGTTTGTAGTGCAATCTATCAGAATACCAATATGTATATCGGAGAAATGACCCGTTTCCTCCAAACATGGATGGAAGGTAAAGGCTTTAAAAACATCGCGCAATTCAAAGGAAAACTGAATGCAAAAGATGTGCAAGGTATCAATATGTGGGAACGTACTCAATTCTTGAAATACTTTAGCAGCAAATAAAAAAACTTTAGGTCCGGTTCTGGTTGTCAACTCTTTTCTCTTTTATTTCTCAAAAGCCCAAACAAACAGATTCTAAAGTCCTAATAAAAATCAGGTACCGACGCTATGCGAATGACATAGGAGGTCGATACCTGATTTTCTTTATTATCGATAATCTATCTAAAATCAGTCCTTCTTATCCAGCGCTTCAAAGCAAGAATTCTTACTTACAAATTCCGGAACGATATCTTTCATCGCTGCTACAATCTTCATCTGGTCGTATGTATAACTCAACTGAACAAGATTCTCAATACGTTCTTTTACTTCATCATAATCATATTCACGAACGGTAGCGATCATAATCTTTTCGTGATAAGTAGGCTTAGTCAGCTCTTTCACATTCAGCAGTTCTTCATACAATTTCTCTCCATGACGCAAACCGGTAAACTCTATCTTCACGTCGGTACGTCCGGAAAGGCTGATCATACGCTTGGCAAGGTCGACAATCTTGACCGGCTTACCCATATCAAAGATATAGATTTCACCGCCATTCCCCATACTACCGGCTTCGAGCACCAGACGACAAGCCTCCGGAATGGTCATAAAATAACGGATAATCTCCGGATGAGTTACCGTCACAGGACCTCCATGCTGAATCTGATCGCGGAAACGGGGAATGACAGAACCATTGGATCCCAACACATTTCCAAAACGGGTAGTGATGAACTGCACCGTACTTTCTCCTTTTTTCTGCAATTTCTTAGCCAAAGACTGTACATAGATTTCACAAATACGCTTAGAACATCCCATCACATTCGTAGGATTAACTGCCTTATCTGTAGAGATCATCACAAACTTCTCAGCACCATACTTTACTGCCAAATCTGCCAAAATACGCGTACCAGCCACATTCACCTGTATAGATTCAGATACGTTATCTTCCATCATCGGTACATGTTTGTAGGCAGCTGCATGGAATATATATTGCGGTCTGAATTCACGGAATATCGCTTCAATACGGGTTTGATTAGAAATATCGGCTACAATGGTTTCCGCATCGATATCTCTCCAGCGATCCTGCAGTTCCAAACGGATGTCGTGAAGAGGTGTTTCTGCCTGGTCTACCAAAATCAACTTATAAGGATTGAATGAAGCAACCTGACGCATGATTTCACTACCGATAGAGCCGGCAGCGCCGGTAATCATCACCCTTTTTCCTTCCAGATGAGAGGCGATCTTATGAATATCCACCTCAATCGGCTCACGCTGTAAGAGATCTTCAATCTGAATTTCTTTCAGTTGAGTACGGTTCAAAGGCTGTCCTCCCCATTCACTCAAGGGAGGGGCGGTAAGCAACTTCACATTATGGGCCAACAGGAGATCTGCCATATCCGTTTTCTTCAGTTGATCCATCTTGACCGGAGAAATGATAATGGTATGTACATCACGATCATCCAGTTTTTCAATTAATGTATCATCATTGGGATACACCTTTACCCCCATCATAATTTTGTCAATCAATTCGGGTTCGTCAGCAATAAAACCACGCAAACGATAATGGTTACGCAAATTCACACGCAATGATTTTGCAATGTTGACACCTGCTTCTTTTGCACCATAAATAAAAACATTCGTAGTTTTGCTGCCATCAAAATTTAAAACTTCGAAAAGCATCTTCACAACAATGCGTGAACAAGACATCAAAGCAAAATTTATGATATAAGCCATAAACAACACACTCACCGGTGCTACCCTGACATCCATGAATGCTTCCAAAATCACGCTTACAAGTGTCAACAGACCGTATGACACTGTGAGAGATACGAAGATCCGCATAATATCCACAAAGGAAGAGAAGCGGAGTACGTTGGAGTACGTACGGAATACCCGGAAGAACACCAAGTTAATAATCACTGTCCAAAGAATGGTTCTATCAATCGTAGAAGAGTCCAGAAAAATGCTACGAAAATCATAACGAAGTGCATAGGACAACATACATGAAACTACAATGATAAAAACATCAATTAACAAAATAGTCCAAATAGGCAGTACCTTCGAAGAAAGATACCGTTGAAAAAATTTCGATTTCATCCGTTCTACAGTTTTTTTGTTTTTTTAGGCGATGCAAAGATACATTTTTTTGAGTAATCACCGCTTTATTTAACAAAATAATAAAAAAACTTTTGATTTTATGAATATTATGTAAAACAGGAAAAGACATGATAAACGTATCGAAACCATCAGATTACCATACGTTTACCATGTCTTTTCTAAACATTGGCATATCAAGCAAATATTACATCAAATTGCTGGCTAATTCACTTAACTGACTGCGTTCACCTTTCACAAGATTTACATGTGCAAAAAGGTTCTGTTCTTTCATACGGTCGATCATATAAACCAATCCATTGGACTGGCTATCCAGATAGGGCTGGTCGATCTGCTGAATATCTCCGGTAAATACCATCTTAGTACCTTCACCCGCACGTGTGATAATGGTTTTTATTTCATGAGGAGTCAAGTTCTGGGCTTCGTCGATGATACAATAAGTTTCGCTTAAACTGCGTCCGCGTATGAAAGCGAGCGCTTCAATAACCAACTGTTCACTTTTTTGCATATCTTCCAGACGCTTTACTTCGGTGGAATTGGCCGCAAACTGCCGCTTAATAACATTTAAGTTATCAAACAAAGGTTGCATATAGGGTGCCACCTTCTCCTTGGCATCACCCGGAAGAAAACCTAAATCCTTGTTTGAAAGTGCGACAATGGGGCGTGCCAACAAAATTTGTTTATAATCGGTCAAGTTGCCCAAAGCAGCCGCCAATGCCAGTAAGGTTTTACCCGTACCGGCTTTACCGGTCAAAGCCACCAATTTCACATTAGGATCATTCAGAATTTCGAAAGCAAAACTCTGTTCGGCATTACGGGGTTCGATTCCATAGTTTTTCGTCTTATTCACCCGGCAAACCGTATGCGTAAAAGGATTATACCGGGCAAGCACACTGCTGCGGTCACTCTTCAGAATGAAACATTCGTTAGGATGAATGACATTCTTAAAATCGAATTCGCTGATATCCAAACCTTCACGGGCAGAATAAATCCGGTCGATCAGTGCCGGATCGATGCCTTCAAAAATTTCGTTGGACTTCTCAAAAATATCGATGTTAATTACCTTATCGGTAATATAATCTTCGCAAACCACCCCAATAGAGCGGGCCTTCATACGCAAATTGACATCTTTGGTCACCAGAATTGTCTTCATATCGGCATGTTTCCGCGCCAGATAATCGGCAACGGCAAGAATCTGATGATCTGGCTTGCGCGAAGGAAACGAATCACGCACTACCGGAGAATCGACCTCACCCGTTATAACGAACAAACGCCCTAACCCCTCACCCAGCGAAGCACCGCTGGTAAAAAGATTGTCATCGGTGATCAGATCGAGCTCTCTGACAAACTCACGGGCGTTGTAGTTGATCTGTTCATTTCCCTTCTTGAACTTATCCAGTTCTTCGAGCACAACAATGGGGAGATAAATATCATTCTCTTGGAAATTCTTCAAGCAATTGTAGTCGTGAAGGATAACATTTGTGTCAAGCACAAAATTTTTCTTTGTTCCCATACTCTTCGTTAGATTTAAAATGTTGATATTTGCAATCCGGTAAAGCAATCGGTCACTACGATAAAAGATTGACGCACCTAAGATAAGAAATAAAAGGGCAAAAGAGATTTCTTGCCAGTTAAATATTATAAAAGATGGACTATCAGAACACTTTAAAGTACTTATATGAGAGTGTCCCCATGTTCCAGCAAATCGGAAGCGGAGCATATAAAGAAGGATTAGCAAACACGAGAGCATTGGATGAATACTTCGAACACCCCCACCGGAAATACCGTACGATACATGTGGGAGGCACCAATGGAAAAGGTTCCTGTTCGCATACCTTGGCAGCCATCCTGCAAGAAGCCGGTTACCGGGTAGGACTTTATACATCTCCGCATCTGGTTGATTTCCGCGAACGTATCCGGATCAACGGAGAAATGATGCCGGAAACGTATGTTGTAGATTTTGTAGAAAAGCACCGGAGCTTTTTCGAACCGTTACATCCTTCTTTCTTTGAACTGACCACCGCCATGGCTTTCCGCTACTTTGCCGATGAAAAAGTGGATGTAGCACTCATTGAAGTCGGGTTGGGGGGACGTCTCGATTGTACCAACATCATCACCCCCGATCTATGCGTCATAACCAACATCAGTCTTGACCACACGCAATTTTTAGGAAACACATTAGCCGAGATAGCAGGAGAAAAAGCCGGAATCATCAAAAAAGGAACCCCTGTTGTCATCGGAGAGGCTACAGAAGAGACCCGACCGGTATTTGCAGGAAAAGCAGAAGAAATGCACGCACCCATTGTTTTTGCAGAAGACGATAACCGGATTTTAAAAGCAGAAAACAGCGATAACGGACTACTATATGAAACCCGTGAATATGGCTGCCTGCAAGGAGAATTGGGAGGGTATTACCAAATAAAAAACACCAATACGATACTTCATGCCCTGTCACAGCTAATAGCGTTGGAGTATGCCATCAAAGAAGAAAATATCCGCCACGGCTTTGCCCGCGTCAACGAACTGACCGGACTTATGGGACGTTGGCAAAAGCTAAGTGACCACCCACTGCTTATCTGTGACACAGGACACAACACAGGTGGAATTACTTACATCACCCAACAGATAAAATCAATCGTATACGACCATCTTCACATTGTAATAGGGATGGTGAACGATAAAGATATCCGTGGCGTACTGAACCTGCTGCCACAAGATGCGACGTACTATTTCACAAAAGCCAGCGTGAAACGGGCATTGCCGGAAGAGGAGTTAAAAAGAACCGCCCGTGAATTCGGACTGCATGGCAATACTTATCCCACAGTAACCGAAGCCGTACGCGCCGCCCAAGAAAAAAGCCTCCCAAAAGATTTTATCTTTGTAGGAGGCAGTAGTTTCATTGTAGCCGATCTGTTAGCGAACCGCAATGCACTCGATCTCGACTAAAGCATCTTTGGGCAAAGCCTTCACCGCCACAGCCGAACGAGCCGGGAAGGCACCGTTGAAATAAGTGGAATATACGCCGTTCATCCCTGCAAACAAAGACATATCCTGAAGGAAGACAGTCGTTTTGACGATGTCGGCCATTGTCAATCCGGCTGCTTCAAGAATATGCCTGATATTTTCCAGAGACTGACGGGCCTGTGCTTCTACCCCTTCGGGCATTATTCCTGTGGCTGCATCAATGGGGAGCTGTCCCGATACAAATACCATACCGTTCGCTTCGATAGCCTGGCTGTAAGGGCCGATAGCTCCCGGAGCTTTCTCACTGCAAATTACCTTTTTCATTGTATTTCCTAATTTTTATAGCCTCTCCCCAATCCTCTCCATAGGAGAAGGGAATAGACACTCATGATTATCAATCAGTTATAAAACCAACTTAGTCCCCTCTCCCACGGAGAGGGTTAGGGAGAGGTCTCGTACTCTTATCATTTTCCGCTCCGAAGGTAAGAAAAAAAAGATTTTGATAAAAATTATAAGAAAAAAAGTGGATGTCCGTGCAGTATTCTTTGAAAAGCTGCATTTACTATATAGTTATACAAGAGATTACCTAAACTAACTTTGATAAAACCGAAACCTAAACTTGACTGAAAAGGAGATGAGAGAGAGAGAGTGTTTTTATGAAAATCTCCAAAAAGAAACCCCTATCCTACTGCGAGGACAGGGGTTTCCCTTTTTTATTACGATCTATCGATATTTTATTTGCAATGTTTCTTGATCAGCTCATCCACATTGGTATCTCCCAATTCCTTGGCTTTTGCAAAACTGGCACATGCCTCTTCCTGCTTTTTCATTTGTATCTGGCAAATACCCATGATGCGATAGGCTTCGGCATACTTCGGATCGACTGCCAAAGCCTCATCCAAAGCTTTTAACGCTTCTTCATAACGGCCCACACGAAGATTTACCACCGCTTGTTCCGCACGATAAGTCAACTCTTTCGGGTTAAGTTCGATGGCTTTGGCTATATCATCAAGGGCACGTTGGTATTGGCGCGCTTTAATAGCCGCCTGTTCACGATAATAATAGAACACATCGTTCACCTGCCCGCTCACGGCATTAAAATAAGTATCATAATCGAGCATGGCAGCCCGGTATTGCTCTGCATTCATGTTCATCTGTGCACGCTCCAACACGTAAGGGGCATCCGCTACGGCAACCGGCTGCGGGCAACGGGCAATGCAACTGTCCATCATTATGACAATTTCCTTCGGATCGGCATCCATCATTTCCATCGTCTTGGCAGCATTAAAGAAAGTGGCAGGCGATGCCAGATTACTGCGGTTCACCTTTCCATAACAGGCAAGTGCGGCAGGATAATCCTGTTTTGCAAATAGAATATCGCCTTCCAACTGCACATATACAGGCAATGAATCGATAGCCAAAGCACTGTGCACATAATCCAGGGCTTTCTCATATGTCCAGTCTTTATAGGTCTTTTCAGGTTTACCCAACTGATAATTATAAATCTGCTTGGATATGTTATAATACACATCATCTTTCTTCTTGGCCACTTTCAGAGCCCGTTCCATATCCGCCGCCGCTTTATCGAAATCCGCATCCTCTTTACCGCCAAAAACAAACGTCGAAGCACGACGAAGGTATCCGTCCGGGCTATTCGGGAATTGTTTCACAAAATCATCAAGCAACGACACATATTCTTCCTGACTTACCTGCGAAGAAGCCACATACAAATATACAAGCGCCTGCTCCTCCGTATCGGGTAATCCTTTCTTTATACCAATGTTCCGCAGTGTAATATCGCCGAGCGACAATGCGCTGATGCCTTGCGACATAGCGAAAGCGGCACCGGCTGCATAACAGATACTGGCAGTATCCTGTCCGGACGCTTTTTGCGCAAGCCCGAATACTTGTCCGTTGGCATCAGCCACCGGGCAACTCACCATTTTATCTTTCAGACGCATGTCGAGCGTATAATAACTGTAATTATCTTCTATTTTTGTCACCTTCTTTACCTTTCCTTGTGTGCATGTGCGGTCTTTCTGAGTGGAATAAGGCAACAGGTAAGCCTCTGCACCGACAGCCGGTGCCACAGTAGCTACTGTAAGGGCAGGCACTTTCTTTTCCGTGATAGCTACCCGGAACTTGATGACATCGTACATATCATTCGCTCCCAAAACGGCATCCACCGGCATTTGCTTTCCTTCCGAATTAATAATAACGGCGCGTTCCGCTCCCTTGAACAAGGAATAATCAGACAACGCCACCCCGTCTTCGGTTACAAAAAAGCCGTTTCCGGTATTCAGAATCTTATCATTTTTGTCATAAATAACCACCGAGAACACGGCACGTTTGGCTTTCTCTACCCATTTAGGCGCCTGTGCCATACTCCATTGTACCGACAGGCAGACAAATATAAAAGGTAATAATAAGAATTTCTTCATAATTTTATTGTTTTTAAAGCCTCTCCCCAACCCTCTCCGCAGGAGAGGGGGTACAGATACTATTGTTTATTAATCAGTTATGAAACTAACTTATCTCCCTCTCCCACGGAGAGGGTTGGGGAGAGACTTCACTTTCTATTTAAGTTGAATATTAAAAAACAAAAACCGGCAGATGATTTCCTGCTAATCCAAATGACGTTGCTTTACCGCTTCGTAAATCAAAATACCGGCAGCCACCGAAACATTGAGTGACTCGATACTACCCAACATCGGTATTTTCACCCACTCGTCACAAAGAGCAAGATTCTCGTATGACACTCCCGTATCTTCCGCTCCCATAATTATGCACATCGGGCCTGTATAGTCGCCTTTCGTATAGTCATAATCGCCTTTTTCGGTAGCGGCAACAATACGGAAGCCACTGTCTTTGAGGTACTGCAAAGTACTTTTCAGGCTCTGTTCGCGACAAACCGGCAGGGTATGCAAAGCTCCGGCAGAGGTCTTCATTGCATCGGCATTCACCGACACACTGCCACGTGCAGGGATAATAACGGCATCTACCGCCGCACACTCGCAAGTACGGGCAATGGCACCAAAATTACGCACATCGGTTATACCGTCGAGCATCACAAAGATAGGGTTCTTACCTTCCTCAAAAAGAAAAGGCACAAGATCTTCCGTCTTCTGGTAAATAACGGAGGAAATAAACGCTACCACTCCCTGATGATTTTTGCGGGTAATGCGGTTGATACGTTCTACCGGAACACGCTGTACCGGGATGAGCGTACCTTTCAAGGCGGCAAACAACTCCTTAGACAATTCACTCTGGATATCTTTCTTCACCAGAATCTTATCAATCTCTTTACCGGCCTGTATAGCCTCTATGACGGCACGAACGCCGAAAATCATTTCACTTTTATCAATCATCTATTTATTTACTATTTGATAGTTCTAATTTACTATTCAGCAGGGATTTTGCATTCTCCAATGCAGCCTCCGTCAGCGTAGCCCCACTCAGCATATGTGCTATTTCCTCTACCCTTTCTTCATCGGTGAGACGGCGGATATGGCTATTCGTTTCCATGTCATTATCACGTTTGTATACCTTATAGTGCGCACGTCCGCGTGCAGCAATTTGCGGCAGATGCGTGATACTGATCACCTGCCTTTCCTGCTCTCCCATCTCTTGCATGATATCCGCCATCCGATCGGCGATTTCACCGGAAACACCGGTATCGATTTCATCGAACACAATGGTGGGAAGTTTTACCGCACCGGCTATCATGGCCTTAACAGACAACATGACTCTGGCTATTTCACCGCCGGAAGCCACCGAAGAGATGTTCTGCAACGCACCGTTCTTATTGGCCGAGAAAAGGAAACTCACTGTATCTTCCCCCTGCATTCCGGGTTCCTTGCGTAACCCCATCTCCACCTGAAAACGCACATTGGGCATCCCCAACGGCACCAACCGGGAAGCCATCTGTTTTTCCACCTCACGGGCGGCAACAGTACGGGCCTTGGTGAGCAAGGCAGCCTGCTTTTTCACTTTATTATATTGCGTATCCCACCGGGCGGCCAAAGCAGCAATACGGTCGTCAAAGGAGGTAATAGTGGCAAGCCTGTCACGATACTCTTCCGTCAGCCTTACCAACTCTTCCACCGTTTGTACACGATGTTTTTGCTCTAAAGAATAAATCAGATTCAGACGGCCGTTCACTTCATCCAACCGCACAGGATTAAACTCTATATCTTCACTTTGAGTGCTGATTTCATCAATGATGTCTTTCAACTCAATATAAGTGCTGTGCATGCGTCCGGCAAGTTCCGTAGCCGGCTGATAAACTTTCTGCAATGACGAAAGCATAGCGGCACTCTCTTTCAATACCGGCAACAAACCGCCTTCATCCGCAGAGAACGCTTGTCCGATCCGATACAACCCTGCCTTGATTTCTTCGGCATGGCTGAGGGTTTCGGACTCTTGTTCCAACTCTTCCTGCTCACCTTCGGCGAGATGCGCTTCTTCGAGCTGCTCAAGCTGAAAACGAATATAGTCTTCGTCCGCCTTGCTCTGCTCGGCACGAACCGTCAACTCATCCAATTCCTTTTCCAACAGTTTCCAGTCGGTATAGGCCCGACGATAGTCAGCTAAAATGTCCTCGTTATGTGCCAGAATATCAAGCACGTTCAGTTGAAAGCCCTCTTTGTTCAACAGCAAATTCTGATGCTGTGAATGCACATCGACCAACTGCTCACCCAGTTCTTTCATCTGTGCCAGTGAAGCAGGCGTATCATTGATAAACGCACGGCTCTTGCCCGAGGCTTGCACCTCGCGGCGAAGAATACACTCTTCTTCGTATTCCAGTTCATTCTCGTCAAAAAAAGATTGCATTCCATAAGCGGAAATGTCAAAACGAGCCTCTATAATACATTTTGATGCTCCTTGCCGGATGGCTTTCACATCGGCACGTTGCCCCAACAACAGCCCGATGGCGCCGAGTATAATAGACTTTCCGGCACCGGTTTCGCCCGTGATGACGGAAAATCCCGTTTCAAAGCGGATATCCAGCTTCTCTATCAAAGCATAATTCTGAATATACAGTGAACGTAACATAATAATAATGTGCCAATTAATCAATATGCCAATGTGCCAATTAACCAATATGTCAATGCACCGATTAATCAATGTGCCAATTGCTCAATGTAGCGATTGCCAGATATGTCGATTGGCGGTGTACACACATAGATCTATTTACATTTTAATTATTCAATTTATAAAATCTCAACCCGAATACAAGGAAAAGTAACACCATACTGCTTCAATGCCCCGTATTCAAGCACCTCACTGTTTCGATTTTATCTGATCCCACGAAGTATTTTGCGAAGGATTGATATTCGAAACAATCTGGTAAACCGTTTCCCGTTCATTCTGGGCAGCAGGCGACTTTCCACCATAGATATTGATGAGTTCATCTTTCTTTATCTCCGTAAAAATGACAGGCAATGAGGACATCGGCTTGTTATCCCGCGCCTGTTTCAGCCCGGCAATCGAGGCAGTGATAGCAGCACGCCCCCGAGTAGCGTTAGTCGCCATTTCATCCAGTCCTTTGCGATGATAATCATACATCATCTGACGGAGCGGACTCATACCGGGGTCCAGATAATCGTTAATAACGGCATAACGGTTACGACTGTCATCAAATGCCTTCCAACCTTTTTCATTGAGCGTCTGCGCAGCTGTCACCACGCTCTCCGCCGCATGAAGTATCTCCGTTCCACCTTCCGGCGCCATCGTATCCATGTCCAGACCGATCATCAGATAGACATAATAGGCGATAACGGCTGTAAGGTTGTTGTCAATCTGATTATCCCGTAATTCCAACGGATCGAACTCGCGATAATTGAACTCCACGTTGTTGTCTTTGAACATGAATACCGGAGATTGATACCCCGACTGATAGACCGGACGGGTAGACTGCACAATCAGTTCACAGCCCCAACGCCCCTCCGCTTCGTCATAACTCTTCACTGTGAAATTCATCGAACACCGGATACGTTCGTTTACCTCGTACTGCGCCTGCGTCCAGTGACGTTCATTGATAAACTCGGTCAGTGCCGTTTCAAACGTTTTGAACACTTGCACATTGGTTCCCTGCACTTGAGAATGGTTGACAGCCACTTTGCAGTCCAACTCCTGAGCCGAAAGCCACAAAGGAAACGACACTGTGGCAAAAACGCCCAGCATTCTCCACAACACACCACTCCATTTGTCCCGCATCCTACTCGTCTTCATCGCAATTCCTCCACTAAACGGTCGATAATATCTTGTGCTACCTCTGTCTTCGGTTTCAACGGATAATCCGTGTTCCCCTGACGATCGATAATACTGATTTTATTGGTATCGCAACGGAATCCGGCACCGGTATCATTCAAAGAGTTAAGCACGATAAAATCAAAATTCTTACGTTCTAATTTACTTTGGGCATTATGCCGCTCATCATTTGTTTCAAGAGCAAAACCGACAAGCTTCTGCCGTCCGTTTTTCATCTGTCCCAAAGTAGCGGCAATGTCCTGAGTCGGTTTTAAACGCAATACCAAATCCTCTTTTTCACGTTTTATCTTATGATCCGCCATCATTTCGGGTGTAAAATCAGCTACCGCCGCACAAAGAATTCCCGCATCGGCCTCCCGGAAATGACGTTGCGCTTCCTCTGCCATTCCGGCAGCACTTTCCACATCGATACGACGGATACGCGAATGATGTGTTTGCATCTGCACCGGACCGGTTACCAACACAACCTCAGCCCCACGTCCGGCACATTCTTCAGCCAACGCAAAACCCATTTTCCCGGAAGAATAATTCCCGATGAAACGCACCGGATCAATTTTTTCGTAGGTAGGACCGGCCGTAATCAATATCTTTTTCCCCGCCAAATCACAAGAGGACGGAAAAAACTCATCAAGGACACGAATGATATTTTCCGGTTCTTCCATTCTCCCCTTTCCCTCCAAATGACTGGCTAAGAATCCGGTACCCGGCTCGATGATATGATTTCCATACGAACGCAAAGTATCCAGATTGGCTTGTGTAGAAGGATGGGCATACATATCAAGGTCCATCGCCGGTGCAACAAACACTGGAGCTTTGGCAGACAGGTAGGTAGTTATCAACATGTTATCCGCTATTCCATTGGCCATTTTACCGATGGTGGCAGCCGTAGCAGGCGCTATCAGCATGGCATCCGCCCACAGCCCCAAATCCACATGACTGTTCCACGTACCATCACGCTGAGCAAAAAACTCGCTGATGACAGGCTTGCTCGTCAATGCAGACAGTGTGATCGGAGTTATAAACTCTTTCCCCGCCGGCGTGATGACAACCTGCACTTCCGCACCCCGTTTTACCAGTCCGCGAATAATGTAACACGCCTTATATGCAGCGATACTACCCGTAATTCCTAAAACTATTTTTTTACCTTTCAGCATGAAAAGATTTATGATTTATGAATTATGACTTATGAGGGATAATGTGATTTATGAATTGTGATTTTATGAATTATAATTCATAAATCATCTCATTTTGTGATCAAATTGCTCATCTCCCTCAACCGGATTTTCGTAAGCATGGCTTTGGTATTGAGTGTAAAGTCACTGTTCAGAATCCAGCTATAATACCCCGGATCTTTTTTCAGCACTTCGCTTACCGACTGCCCTTTGTACTTACCGAAGTTGAAAACTTCCACTCCGTTGTCATCATAAACCATCCGGCCGGCAAAGTCCACATTTTTGTTAAAGCTGGAATAATCGGCCAGATAGGCTATGTCGTTTTGCAACTCCGGATAACGGTCAAGCTGCGCTTTCAGTACCTCATAGGTAGCACGCGTATCAGCTTCGGCCGTATGCGCATCTTCCAGATTCTTCTCGCAATAAAACTTGTAAGCAGCCGAAAGGGTACGTTGCTCCATCTTGTGGAAAATCACCTGAACATCCACAAACTTACGCTTGCTAATGTCTATATCGACACCGGCACGAAGAAATTCTTCCACCAATACCGGCACATCGAAACGGTTGGAATTAAATCCCGCCAGATCGGCTCCTTCAATGTCATAGGCAATGTTTTTGGCAACCTCCTTGAATGTGGGACAATCCGCTACATCGGCATCATAAATGCCATGAATGGCCGAAGAAGCTTCGGGAATGTGCATTTCCGGATTGATACGCAAGGTTTTAGCCTCTTCATTGCCGTTAGGATATACTTTGAGATAACAAATTTCTACGATCCGGTCTGTGTTGATATTGGTACCCGTTGTTTCCAGATCAAAAAAAACAATAGGGTTCTTTAGGTTCAATCTCATGCTTAATTTAGTTGAAAGTTGAAAGCTTATTTAGTTGAGAGTTGAAAATTGAGAGTTGAAAATTAAAAGTCAACCACACTATCATGCTGCATAGTAACTTTCAACTTTCAACTCTCAACTTTCAACTGCATTTAGTCGTTTAGCATCATCGGCATCAACAACATGAGCAGGTCTTCGTTTTCTTCCTGTTCCACTGGCACTACTACGCCGGCGCGTGAAGGATCTGCCAATTCTATCACCACCTCTTCTGCCGAAATGTTGTTCAGAATATCAATCAGGAATGTCGATTTGAAGCCGATACTCATCGGAGCACCCGCATACTGGCATACCTGCGTTTCTTCGGCCGAAGTGGAAAAGTCGATGTCTTGGGCGGAAACTACAATTTCATTTTCCTGAATACGTAGCTTGATCAAGCTGCTTGCCTGTGACGAGAAAATGGACACACGACGCAAAGCACCGATCAGTTGCTGACGGTCCACCGTCACCTTGTGCGGATTATTCTGCGGTATCACCGAGTTGTAGTTCGGATAACGGCCTTCGATAAGACGGCATACCATACGGTAGTTTTCAAGCGTAAACACGGCATTGCGTTCGTCGAATTCGATAACAACCATCCCGCTTTCCTTCGGCAACAGATTCTTGAGCAGCGTAGCCGGTTTTTTAGGCAGGATAAAGGCGGCACGCTCATTTCCACGGGCAGCCAGCGTTTTACAACGTACTAACTTATGTCCGTCCGAAGCCACCATCGTAATGTCTTCGGTAGTAATATCAAAATAAATACCATTCATCACCGGACGTAATTCATCATCTGCCGTAGCAAACACACTCCGATTGATTCCACCCAACAGAATCTGTGCGTCCATTTCCACACGTACGGCATTGTCCCCCAACACTGCCGATTGAGGAAATTCATCGGCATTCTGCCCTACAAGGCTGTATTTTCCGTTCTGATACTGCACTGTTATTTCGTATGTTCCGGTATTCACATCGAAAGTCAACGGCTGTTCGGGAATCTCCTTCAAAGCATCGAGCAGGGTTTTGGCAGTCACGGCAAAACGGCCGTTCATGTCACTTTCATTGACTTCGATAGAAGTTACCATCGTCGTTTCGCTATCGGAAACGGTCACAGACAACGTTCCGTCTTCCAGTTCGAAGAGGAAACAATCCAAAATAGGCAACGCGTTTTTTGAGTTTATCACACGGCTGATGGCCTGTAAATGGCTGAAAAGCGCAGTACTTGAAACGATAAATTTCATATATTTCCGAATGTTTAATTTTTAATTTTATTAATGCACAAAGTTACGAAAAAAGATTGGGGTGCACCAACAAAACAAAAGAAAAAACACAGGGTTGTATTTCGAATATTCCTAAAATATCGTAACTTCGCCGCAGAATTAAAAATTATCACAATGGAATTTACAGGAAAAATTATCGCTATACTCCAACCCAGAGGCGGAGTTTCTAAAACCGGGAACGAATGGAAATCCCAGGAGTACGTTATCGAAAACCACGACCAGTATCCGCGCAAAATGTGTTTCGACGTATTTGGCGCTGACAAAATAGAACAATTCAACATCCAGATGGGCGAAGAACTTACCGTGTCTTTCGACGTCGATGCACGCCAATGGCAAGACCGTTGGTTCAATAGTATCCGCGCTTGGAAGGTAGAACGCGTAGGAGCAGGAGCGCCGATGACTCCGGGAGCACCCGTTCCTCCTCCGGCACCGACAGCTGCACCGGAATTTATTGCCGGCGACGCCAAAGACGACCTGCCGTTCTAAAAAAGAAATTACCAGCAAGATTTCAAATCGATCCTAAGAAAACGGGATTACTTGGAATACCAGAAAACCGAAGGGGATGAATCAAGACTCCCCTTTTATCGAAATCACCCTCGCTACAATTGCCTGAACTGCACTCCTAAAGTTTTATGTCCAACTTTTGGGGTGCAGTTCAGCCTGTGGCGAGGGTGATTTTTAGTTTATGAGAATTTCATCAATCGTTCGTATCCCTTCGACCATCCTCCATTTTCCGGAACAAATACCGGACTATAATTTCGTCAAAAGCCAGAGGAATTTCGAAGTGACTTTTACTCACCTTTGTACTGCAAAACCACATTCGGATAAGCCACCCCATCCGTACAGGAAAACTGGGCGGAAAGGACAAAATAACGGAAGAAATCCGGATTACGGAAAAAGAAGCTCGGGAGCAAACGGACATAGCTCTCGGGCTGCACAAACATATGTTCCAGATCGGCCACAAACATAAAATTATACACATCAGACAGGCCGACTATGCTTTCCCTGTAACCAGGCATCCCTTCCAGTATCTCCCCCTTATCCAAATGCCGGACATAACAGGAAAGACTCTCCGCATCAGGGGCCAGCAACAAGCGCCCGCCATACAAGCATGCATAAGTATACAAAGACGATGAAGCAATACCTGTCAGTTGCGCAAACAATGTATTGCGGGGCAATAAATATACGGGATAAGCTCTGGACGGAGTATAACAAAAAGTTACAGCCGGACCGGATACAAATTTCCGCTCGTGCGGACAATTATCAATCAATATCTTAAGCATCTGCTCGGCTCGCACTGCATCCCGAACCGAAAGACTTGCAACTGCAGCCGGATACTTCGTGGTATCATTGTATGCAAAAAGACAGGTTGTCATATCGTGCAAGGCATGTTCTTTCAGATAGGCCGCAAATGCCTCGTCATAAACCCCGACAGAATCGGCAGACATCATTATATCACCCGCAGGATTCCGATCATTGGCAGCAAAATCGAGGGCAGACTGCAAATCACTAATCGATCGCTGGTTAAAAAAGAAAGTCGTCACAGGAAGAATCTCCCCCGGAAATCCCTCAAGAGATTGTTGCCGGCGCAGCATATTCATAAAAGTCAGGCAGGTATCCGTGTCATGATTGACACCCGAAAAATAAACAGCATCGCCATTCAACTTCATATCAAATTCTACCCACCCCCCAAAAGGTGTCTGCTCCTGCGCATCATCCTTCATTTTTCCCATATCAAGTGAATGCACACGAGTATAAATAGTGGCAGCCGCATTGTTTTTTTTCGCTGCACGCATATCAGAAAACACCGAATCTCCGAGCAGTGACTGCCCCGACAGACGTGCGTCGATCACCTCTTCGACCAGCTTTTTCTGATAACTCGCCACTAAAAAATCAGAAGTCAGATAACAGGCAAGGAAGTCATCGCCCGGCAATGGATAAATACGTATCTCTTCACCTTTGTAATCGAACATTTTAGAAGGAAACGTACTGGAACAATATTTCTTTATGAACTTTCCGATCAACTCGTAATCACCCGAACCGAGCGCGCAATAAAGCACTTGATTACGGTCATTGTCCGGCTCATGGAAACTGAGCAACACCTTGCTCATCTGCCGGCTCAATCCGTGCGGAGTTTCTTCAAGAAGTGTATAAAGATGCGATTTCAGACAGGAAAAGATTTTAGAAATATACAGAAAATGGTTGTCCTTGCTACAAGTCAGTTCATCTATATCTTGTATCAAGGCAGTCATATTATCTGTTTCGAGAACCCCGACCGCACTGGGCGGAACCAAAGTATAAAGTTCAAATTCTTCTTTATTTTCTGCGGCCGACAACTTAAAAAAAGAGAACACCGCAAAACCTGTACACAAAAGCGCGACAGAAGTAGTAATCGAAATTTTTACCAAAGTACGAAGCTTCATAATATTGTTGTTTTACCGGCTACGGACAAAAGTAATAATTTCCATAAAAAAACCAAAACTTCTGCTAAATTATTTCTAATCCGTCAAATGCAAAATGCACATGGGGAGGCAACTGTTTTTCAACTTCGGCCTGTAATCCGATATGATGACTCATATGGATGAAATAAGTTTCTTTGGCCCCAATCCGCCGCGCCACTTCGAGGGCTTCCGCCAGACTCTGATGCGTAGGATGAGGAGCAATCCGGAGCGCATTTACCACGAGAACATCAAGATTGCATAATTGTTCATAAGATTCGTCGGGCATCGTGAGCATATCCGTAATATATCCCATATTTTCAATACGATACCCTAAGATGGGGAGCCGTCCGTGCATCACCCGCAAGGGAGTCACCGAAGTGCGGTTTATCCGGAAAGTCCGGCCGGGCTCAATCTCCTGCAACGGAATATTGGGCACGCCCGGATAGTTATGATTTACAAAACAATAAGGCATGCGGTTTCGCAGACGTTCGGCCGTATATGCCTCGGCATAAATGGGCACTTCACCAAAACGACAGAAAGGACGGAGATCATCCAATCCTCCCACATGATCATAATGTTCATGGGTGATAAGTACCCCATCTATCTTTTTGAAAGGAAGTCCGAGAACCTGCGCACGAAAGTCAGGACCGCAATCGATCAATATACGCGCATCATCCGTCTCAACCAAAGCAGAAGTACGCAGCCGGTGATCTCGCGGATCGGCAGAGGTGCAAACTTCACAGGTACATCCAATTTCGGGTACTCCGGTAGAAGTACCGCTTCCTAATATCGTTACTTTCATACTTAACCAAGCAGCCTCTCCCCAACCCTCTCCGTGGGAGAGGGGACTAAGTTAGTTTTGCGACTAATCAGTAGACAAGAGTATCTCCTTGCTACCTCTCCTGCGGAGAGGATTGGGGAGAGGCTTTAATTTATTAGTTTTACGTCAAACAAAGTTTACTTCCGGATGAATATCCACCCCGAACTTTTCATGTACGGAAGCCCGTACGGCATCCGAAAGAGAAATAATATCTTTTCCTGTGGCACCGCCACAATTCACCAACACCAACGCCTGCTTGTCGTGTACAGCAGCAGGCCCCAATGCCTTTCCTTTCCAGCCGCACTGGTCTATCATCCATCCGGCAGGAATTTTCACCCGACCGTCAGCCAATTCATAGAAAGGCATGCGCGGATATTCCTTCTGCAGAGCTTCAAAACATTCTCTGTCTACAATGGGGTTCATAAAGAAACTACCGGCATTTCCCAGCACTTTCGGATCAGGCAGTTTACTTTTCCGAATATCGATAATCACGCGGCGTACCGTTTCCAACGTTATCTCATCATACTTTGTCAACTCCTGACGAATAGTGCCGTAATCCAACGTATAATGTTCCCGTTTACTTAACCGGAAACAGACATACGTTACAAAAACATCTTTCATCTCCGCAAATTTGAAAATGCTTTTACGATAGGCATATCCGCACTCATCCACAGAGTAAACGCGCTCTTCTCCCCGGATGTTCATCGTGATAACAGAAGTTATCAAATCCTTCGCTTCCACTCCATAAGCACCGATATTCTGCACCGCACTCGCTCCCACCTCTCCGGGAATAAGCGAGAGGTTTTCGGCTCCATACCAACTGCGACGTACACATTCCGCCACAAAGTCATCCCACTCCACACCAGCACCTACACGTACCCGGACTTCATCATCCGTCTCACCGATGATTTCTATCCCCCCAATACAGGAATGGAGCACCGTGCCCGGATAATCTTTTGTAAACAACAGGTTACTACCGCCGCCAATATGCAGGTAAGGCTCGGATATAAGCCCTTCGGCAACCATCCTGCGAAGTTCGTCCACCGAATGATATTCCAAAAAACAAGCGGCTTTCACATCAATGCCAAATGTATTATGAGCTAAAAGAGAATAATTTTCTTGTTTCATAACTTTTATAGGGTTAATCCTGTAACAAAGAAACAGGCCGGACCGACGGCAGGGGTTCTGAGGACAGGCGCACAAAATTAATGAAATTATTCTATTCTTTCTTTTGTCTTGATACAAAAGAAAGAATCAAAGAAAAAATCAAGGCTGCATTTCCTTCGCTACTGCACTACGGTAAAAAGCTAAAGGGGCTCGAACTCGCTTCGCTCAGACAATCGCCCCTTCTTACGCTTTTTACCTACGTTCCGTTTGACGCGAAGGAAATGAGGCCGGGAAACCTTGCGGCGTGAAAGCAATCTCTTCAATACCGAAAATAATCTTTCCATCACCGAAAGCAATCTCTTCAGCACTGAAAGCAATCTCTTCAGCACCGAAAGCAATCCCTTCAGCACCGAAAGCAATCCCTTTAGCACTGAAAGCAATCCTTCCATCATAAAAAACTCCCTCCACTACCGTAGTGTCGGGAGATTTCCGTCCGGCCTTATTTTTTCTCCGTCAAGCGAACGCCCGTAGTGGAGCGTCAAAAAGGGGCGATTGTCTGAGCGAAGCGAGTTCGAGCCCCTTTAGCGGAACGAAGGAAGAGAGTAGGAGAAAAAATACAGCCTTGATCCTTTCTTTTGGTATCTTTTCTTTCGTATCAAGACGAAAGAAAAGTACACTCAGATGCTAACATCCTCAAACTTATACAGCTCCCAATCCCCGCTCCTCTCTTTCCTCTTAAAATAGAGAATATTAGAAAGCCCGTTCCCTATTCCCTTCAAGGCAACGATTTTGACATTAGAATCATCAATGCTTTTTTGTCCGTAATTAATGTTCGACAAACGGTCGGTGGGCAGTTCCGGTTTGAAGGCAAACCATTGATTCAGGTCGAGGGTTGTTTCCAGTACCGAAAAGTCGTCATCCGGATCGGTCGTGACAAAAGCCAATGGCTGCTTGATACGGCGGCTCTGAAACAAGCTATCGGTGGCAAAACGCCCGAAAAACTCTACAAAATCTTCATTATCCCCTTTTTCAAGCGGGCGCAGATCGATCGCTTCCAGTATCCACGCTCCCTTTATCCGTTCAAAGTAATATTTCTTCATCTTATGAGTCCGGATAAAAATCCACTCCACTTGCACGGATGTCAGCGTGGTGTCTCCTACCAAATCCATATCTTCCTCACGATCGAAAAGAAGAGTATAATAATTCTGTTTCGTAAACAGGTCATCGTGCTTCCAATACTTTTTATCTATTTTTGAAGGCTCGTCACCGTTGTAGTAGGACAACGGAAACTTAACGCGTTGCCGTTGCAACTCGTCATCAGAAGCAAAGTTATAAATGAAGTCATCGAACGACTCGTCCGCCTCTGTCGGTTTCGGTTCTTCCGGTGCCTTCGGACGGTGGAGCGTATCAGCCCGATGAAGAGCCGAATCCACCTCATTGGTAAGGGATGCAAAAGGGTCAATCCCCGTCTTCTTATTCCCGCAGGAAGCAAGAAGAGCGAGAGCCATGACTCCCGCAATAAGTTTTTTCATTATTTCAGTTTAGCTCTTAATTTCTCAAGCATATCTACCGTCATACTTTCCAAATCATAAGCCGGCTTCCAGCCCCACTCTTCACGAGCGCAAGTATCGTCCAGGCTGTCAGGCCAACTGTCGGCAATGCGCTGTTTCAAAGGATCTACCTGGTAAATCATCTTAAAATCGGGCACATGCTTACGGATGGCTTCATAAATAGCCTCCGGATCGAAACTCATGGAAGCGATATTGAAAGCATTCCGGTGAACCAGCTTTTCCGGATCGGCTTCCATCAGCGAAATGGCGGCATTCAAGGCATCCGGCATATACATCATATCCATCAGCGTGCCTTTGGCAATGGGGCATACAAAAGTTTCCCCTTTTACGGCAGAATAGTATATATCGACAGCATAATCCGTCGTACCACCGCCCGGAGGGGTCACATTGGATATAATTCCGGGAAAACGGACGGCACGTGTATCGACACCGTATTTATTATGATAATAGTCGCTCAGCAACTCCGTAGTCACTTTGGAAATGCCATACATGGTACGCGGACGCTGGATAGTATCTTGCGGAGTCTTCGTATGAGGGGTATCCGCCCCGAACGAGCCGATGGAACTCGGAGTAAAAACAGCGCAACCGTGGATGCGTGCCGTTTCGAGCACATTCCAAAGACCGTCGATACCGATCTTCCAAGCCAATTTAGGTTTTGATTCGGCTACCACAGACAGCAAGGCGGCCAAATTATAGATAGTGTCAATATTATATTCCTTCACTACAGACTCGATCATCCCGGCATCGGTTACATCAACCACAGCCGAAGGTCCCGATTCCTTTAATTCTCCTTTAGGCTCCGCGCCCGGTATATATCCGGCTACAACATTCTCATTTCCATAGCGATTACGCAATTCCATCGTGAGTTCCGAACCGATCTGTCCGGTAGCTCCAATTACCAAAATATTTTTCATTCTTCCAACTTATAGAGTATATTAAGCTAAATGGTGCGCAAAGTAAGTACTTTTTTTCCATTTTTATAGCAAATAGTCATTGTTATTTGAAGAAAAATAATGTCCTTTGCATAGAAACTAAAAATCCAAACGCTATGTACGGTAAAATGAAAGAACACCTCAGCAATACGCTTGCTGAAATTAAGGAAGCCGGCCTCTATAAAGAAGAACGACTGATTGAAAGTGCACAACAAGCAGCCATCACTGTAAAAGGAAAAGAAGTGTTGAACTTCTGTGCCAACAACTATTTGGGACTCTCGAATCACCCCCGCCTGATAGAAGGGGCAAAGAAGATGATGGACCGTCGCGGATACGGCATGTCTTCCGTCCGGTTCATCTGCGGAACGCAAGATATCCACAAAGAACTGGAAGCAGCTATTTCCGATTATTTTCAGACAGAAGACACCATTTTATATGCAGCCTGTTTCGATGCCAACGGTGGTGTGTTCGAACCGCTCTTTACCGAGGAAGATGCCATCATCTCCGATTCATTGAACCATGCTTCCATCATCGACGGTGTGCGTCTTTGCAAAGCAAAACGCTACCGCTACGCCAATGCCGATATGGCTGAATTGGAAAAATGCCTGCAAGAGGCTCAGGCACAACGTTTCCGTATCATCGTTACGGACGGTGTCTTTTCGATGGACGGCAACGTGGCTCCGATGGATAAAATTTGCGACCTTGCCGAGAAATACGACGCTCTGGTTATGGTAGACGAGTCTCACTCTGCCGGAGTGGTAGGTGCTACGGGACACGGCGTAAGCGAGCTGTATCATACTTACGGACGTGTAGATATCTATACCGGCACATTGGGTAAAGCTTTTGGCGGTGCATTGGGAGGATTCACCACCGGACGTAAAGAGATTATCGACCTGTTGCGCCAGCGCAGCCGTCCTTACCTGTTCTCAAACTCCTTGGCTCCGGGCATTATCGGTGCCAGTCTCGAAGTATTCAAGATGTTGAAAGAGAGCAACGCGCTCCATGACAAGTTAGTAGAGAATGTCAGCTATTTCCGCGACAAGATGATGGCTGCCGGATTCGACATCAAACCGACCCAAAGTGCCATTTGTGCCGTCATGCTGTATGATGCCAAATTATCTCAAGACTATGCAGCCCGTATGCTCGAGGAAGGTATCTATGTAACGGGATTCTATTATCCGGTTGTGCCGAAAGAACAAGCACGCATCCGCGTCCAGATTTCTGCCGGACACGACAAGGTTCATTTGGATAAATGTATCGATGCGTTCATCAAGGTGGGCAAAGAACTTGGCATATTGAAATAATGGAAGAACTTACCCTCACCACCCCCGCCCTCTTGTTTTCAGCAGTTTCTCTGATTCTGCTGGCATACACGAATCGTTTCTTATCGTATGCCCAGTTGGTTCGCCAATTGCGCGACCGCTATATGGAAAATCCGACGGATATCACCGTAGCCCAAATAGAGAATCTGCGTAAACGGCTCAACCTCACCCGTACGATGCAAGGATTGGGTATTGCCAGCCTATTTTTCTGTGTGATCAGTATGTTCCTGATTTATATCGGGCTACAACTACTTTCGGCATACATCTTCGGACTGGCATTGCTCCTGCTGATTGCTTCATTGGGAGTATCATTAAGAGAGATACAGATATCGACCCGCTCACTGGAAATCTACCTGAGCACGATGGAACGGGGAACGCCTAAAAAGAAATAAGAAAGAGGGTGTGTCAAAACTAAAATGACCACTCTAAAAAGTTATAGATTGTAACTAACAATTATAAAAGAGCCATATCAAACTCTGTTTTTGAGTAATGATATGGCTCTTTTCATCATTGATTTAGGGAGTCAAGTCTCAGATTAAAAGTTGTCCTTTCATCAAATTACGTTTTGACATACCCTCTTCGTATTATCTGTACGGTATATCTTCAACAGAAACTTATTTGCGCTGTCCCAGCTGAGAATCGATAAAGAATATTCCTGCATCACCGGCTTTCTTGATCTTATCAACAATGCCTTGTGCAGTTGCTTCTTCTTCCACCTGTTCGCGAACAAATCCCCAAAGGAAATCCTGAGTAGCATTGTCTCTTTCGGCAGAAGCAACAGATACCAGTTCGTCAATCATTTTAGAAACATGGCATTCGTGCTTGTAAACGTGCTCGAACACTTCCAACGGAGTGCCCCATCCTGAAGGAACTACGTCTATTTTATCAACTTTAGCTACACCGCCACGCTTGATAATATAATCGGCCATGACATAAGCATGTTCCAACTCTTCCTGAGATTGCTTTTTCATCCAATTGGCAAATCCGCTAAATCCTTCTTTTTCAAAGTAGAAAGACATAGACAAGTACAGGTTAGCAGACCACATCTCGGCAGTTATCTGCTCATTAATTGCATTTTGTAATTTTTCTGAAATCATAATCGTTTGTATTTATTTGATTGAAATGATTACAAAAATAACAAGAATACTGTTTAATTTGTTCAACCGAATCTCTTTTTTTTAATTTATTATACAAACTCGTCCGAGAGATATCCTTTAGGCAACTCACGACAATTATAACCGGACGCCATAATTTCGCCATAAGCACCGGCGGAACGTAGGGCAATCAAATCCCCCCGTTTCACCTTGTTCAAGTCTATCGCCTTGCCGAAAACATCGGACGATTCACAGATCGGGCCTACCACATCGTACGTTTGCATCGTCTCGTCCGAAGTGAGGTTCTCCATCTTATGATGTGCCTGATAAAGAGCCGGACGGATCAAATCCGTCATCCCGGCATCGAGTATGGCAAATTTCTTGTTTACCCCTTGCTTCACATACAGCACTTTAGAGATAAGCGTACCACACTGCCCCACCACAGCGCGTCCCAACTCAAAGTGCAAAGTCTGGTGAGGCCGCAACTTCAACTGTCCGGCATACGTAGAGAAATAACTCTTGAAATCCGGAATCGACTGACGGTTGGGGTGATCATAATCAATGCCCAGTCCACCACCTACATTGATATGTTTCACAAATATCTGACGCGCCTCAAGCCTGTCCTGCAACTCATTCACACGATTGCACAGGGCTATGAAGTCTCCCATATCCAATATCTGCGAACCGATATGGAAATGCAGGCCGATGAAATTGACATTCTTCATCTCCTGCGCCACGTCGATCACTTTATCCATATCTTCCATGCTGATGCCAAACTTATTCTCTGCCAGTCCGGTAGTAATATTCGCATGGGTATGCGCCCCCACATTCGGATTGATACGGAAAGCGACATTGGCCACTTTGCCTTTCGCGGCAGCCAGTTCGTTGATGACCTCCAGTTCGGGGATAGACTCTACATTGAAACAGAAAATGTTGTAATCCAGACCGAGTTCAATCTCCCAATCCGCTTTGCCTACACCGGCAAAAACAATCTTCTGTGCCGGGAAACCGGCTTTCACCGCCGCACGAATTTCACCGCCACTCACACAATCGGCTCCCATGCCACTCTCACGGATTATGGTAAGTACCTTCGAATTGGCATTCGCCTTTACAGCATAATGCACGTCAAAACGTTCGTAACGGGCAACTTCTTTATTGACGGCATCCAGCGTATCGCGCAAAACTTTCGTATCATAGTAATAAAAAGGAGTACGCAACTCACGAAACTTATCAATAGGGAATATTCCTTTCATAAAAAAACTCTTTGTTTAGCTTCGTCCACAGAAAAGACAGAGGGCACAGAGTTTTTATTTTGATTACCGAACAATTTAAAACTCCGTGTCCCCTGTGTACTTTCCGTAGTGAAATGTGATTATATTATTTTCCGTTGAACAGCATATCACTCAGCGACTGCAACGCTACCTTCTTATCGCACTCACGAATGAGGAAAGAGATGTTGTAGTTGCTGCCACCGAACGAGATCATACGCACCGGAATGTCTCGCATCGCATCGAGCGCTTTCGCTTCAAAACCGACATTCTCCCATTCAAGATCACCTACCACACAGATGATACACATTTCTTTATCGACAGTCACCGTACCGTATTTCTTCAAATCATCCAGAATTTCATTCAGATGCTTGGTATTATCAACCGTCACGGACACTCCCACTTCCGATGTGCAAATCATATCGATGGAAGTCTGATAGCTCTCGAAGATCTCGAACACCTTGCGCAAGAAACCGTGAGCGAGCAACATACGGCTGGATTTTATCTTGATAGCGGTGATATTGTCTTTGGCAGCTACCGCCTTGATCTTCCCTTTCTCCGTATCATTGGAAATCAGTGTACCCGGTGCTTCAGGGTCCATCGTATTGAGCAGGCGAACAGGTATATTGGCATACTTGGCAGGCTGAATACAGGTAGGATGAAGGATCTTTGCACCAAAATACGCCAACTCGGCAGCTTCTTCGAAGTGCAACTGACGCACCGGTGCCGTCTTGTCTACGATGCGCGGATCATTGTTATGCATACCGTCGATATCCGTCCATATCTGAATTTCGGAAGCATTGATGGCGGCACCGATCAGTGAAGCGGTGTAATCACTGCCACCACGCTGCAGATTGTCGATCTCACCGTAAGCATTACGGCAGATGAAACCTTGCGTAATGTAGATATCCGCATCCGGATAAAGTTCCAGTTGCGCCAACAATTTCTCTTTTATATAGATAGGGTCGGGTTCTGCGTTTTTATCAGTACGCATGAATTCTAAAGCCGGAAGCAATACGGACTTCACGCCACACTCCTGCAAATAGAAGTTCACCATGGCGGTAGAAATCAGCTCGCCTTGTGCCAGCACTACCTTCTCTTCGAACAAAGTGAATAGGTCCTTCGTATACGAACGGATGTAGTCGAAATGAGATTTGATAATTTCCAATCCTTTCTGTTTATATTCCGGCGTAGCAAAAAGTTCGTCAATATGCTGTTTATATTTAGTTTCCAGCTTATTGATAATCTCGTTGGCACCTTCCGGATTCTTCTTGTACAGATAGTCGGAAATCTCCACCAATGTGTTTGTCGTACCCGACATAGCCGAGAGAACAACAATCTTTTTTTCACCATCGGTAATCAATTTGGCTACTTCCTTCATCCGCTGTGCAGAACCTACGGAAGTTCCTCCAAACTTTAAAACTTTCATTTTCGTTACTGTATTAAAATTAGTATGTATAATTAATTATTATTTCCTGCAAATTCACCGGTCACATCTTTAATGCAATGCTCCGCACACCGGTACACGCGGCCGGGATATTCTTTCAGCAATTGCAGATTGTGGGTAGTCATCACCACCGATGAGCCCGATTCACAAATATTATGCAACAGCTCTACGATAGCCTTTCCCGTTTCCACATCAAGATTTCCCGTAGGCTCGTCCGCCAGAATGATAGCCGGCGAGTTGAGCACGGCACGCGCTATCACGATACGCTGCTGTTCGCCGCCGGAGAGCTCATTAGGCAACTTATACCCTTTGTTGCTCATGCCGACCAGCTGCAACACCTCTTCGATGCGTTCTTTTATCTCCATCTTGTTCTTCCAGCCGGTAGCTTTAAGCACGAATTCAAGATTATTGTAGACGGTACGATCCGTCAGCAACTGGAAATCCTGAAACACGATGCCGAGCTTACGCCTCAACTGCGGAATATATTTACGCTTGATAGTCCGCATATTATATCCCAAAACCTCCGCTTCACCGTCGGCAATATCGAGTTCACCATAAAATGTTTTCAATAAGCTCGTCTTACCCGAACCTACCTTTCCCACCAGATAGACAAACTCCCCTTTGTGCAACTGCAACGTGACGTCACTCAACACACAGAGTTCCTGCTGGTGTATCTCTACATTATTATATGTAATTAATGTTTCGTCCATGAGCCGCTATGTCTTACCTGCAATTCGCGTGCAAGGTCCTCGATGCGATAACCTTTGGAAGTCAACAGAACAATGAGGTGATAGATCAGATCAGACCCTTCATAAATCAACCGTTCGTTGGTTCCATTCGTAGCTTCGATCACTGTCTCTACCGCTTCTTCGCCTACTTTCTGGGCAATCTTATTGATGCCCGATTCGAAAAGACTGGTAGTATATGATTTTTCCGGCATCTCTTCGTGACGCTTGTCGATGAAATCCTGCAACAGTTTTAAGAACATGACCGGCTCTTCATTTTTTTCACCCCAACAAGTATCCGTACCCGTATGACAAACAGGCCCTACAGGATTCACCTGAATCAATAGCGTATCATTATCACAATCCGCCTTGATAGAAACTACGTTCAAGAAGTTACCGCTCTCCTCCCCTTTTGTCCAAAGGCGGTTCTTAGTACGGCTGAAGAAAGTCACCTTTCCGGTTTCCACTGTCTTCTCATAGGCTTCCTTATTCATGAAACCGAGCATCAACACCTTACGGGTGTCATTGTCTTGTATAATAGCGGGAATAAGCCCGTTCATCTTATCAAAATCCAACATAATGATATTTACTATTTTACGATTTTACTATTAACTATTTCAACTGCGCCACCTCATCATCAGCAACGCCCCGGCTTCAGGAATCTCCTCCTTCTCCCTTCTCGATTTTCCCTTCTCCTTTCGTATCCTCTCTCCGTATCATCTTCTTTTCCATTTGATCCCAACTATTGAAACCCATAGTTCCAATAAGATGAAACCCATTGTTTCAACAAGATGAAACTCATTGTTTCAATAGGATGAAACTCATCATTGCAATAGGAAGACCCGTCATTCAAATAAACTGCATGGCACTTCTCCCCTCTCAATTCTCCCTTCTCCCTTTAATCAATCCTTCATCTCACCCATATTCCTTGCCCGCAAAGATACGATTTTAAATCGGGAATCTTTATTTCTCCGAAATGAAAAACGCTGGCAGCCAGTGCGGCATCTGCTTTCCCTAATGTGAAAGCATCCCGAAAATGCTCCATATTTCCCGCTCCACCCGAAGCGATGACCGGAATGGAGAGTTGATCAGCCAGCGCAGCAAGAGCTTCATTGGCATATCCGGTTTTCACACCGTCATGATTCATGCTGGTAAAAAGAATTTCACCGGCACCGCGTTCCTGAGCTTCCTTCGTCCATGTCAGCAGTTCCCTGTCCGTTTCGACACGCCCGCCATTAAGATAACATTTCCAGCCATTCTCCGTCATCTTTGCATCTACGGCAAGCACACAAACCTGTGACCCGAAATGCTTCGCAATGTCGTCAATCAACTGCGGATTACGGATAGCAGACGAATTAATGGATATCTTATCCGCTCCGGCGTTCAACAAACGGTCTACATCACCCAATTCGTTGATTCCTCCACCTACCGTAAAAGGAATATTGATATTGGCTGCAATCCGCTTTACCAGTTCAGCAAAAGTCTTACGCCCTTCGTGACTGGCTGTGATATCAAGAAAAGTCAGTTCATCTGCTCCCTGCTCGCTATAAGCACGCCCCAACTCGACCGGATCACCGGCCTGGCGGAGATTGACAAAGTTAGTTCCCTTTACGGTTTGTCCGTCTTTGATATCCAGACAAGGTATAATTCTTTTTGCTAACACAATATTATCTACAATTTATTCCCTAAGATGATGATCATTTACCTGCGTCCATACAAACAATTTATCTGCATCCACACAATACCTCCGATCGCCAACACATAGGTACCCATTACTATTTCACAACTCAAATCAATCTATAAAACGACGAAGGTCTTTCAGCGTGATATGACCCTCATAAAGCGCCTTGCCAAAAATAACGGCAGGCACTCCGGCTTCATGAAGCGCTTCTATGTCACCGATATTGCTTACTCCACCGCTCGCTATCAGATAAAGAGCAGGATACTCAGCAAGTATCTCCTTGTACAGCTCGATGGAAGGCCCTGCAAGCATGCCGTCACAACTGATATCCGTACAGATCACCTTTTCTATCCCCTTATGGATATACTCTTTCAAAAAAGGAAAAAGTTCGCAGGCGCTTTCGTCTTTCCAACCGTTGACGGCTATCTTATGATCTTTCACATCAGCTCCGAGAATAATCTTCTCACACCCGTACGTGTCGAGCCAATGGCTGAACAACTCCGGATTCTTCACTGCAATACTTCCCCCCGTCACCATCTGCGCACCGCTCTCAAAAGCTATAATCAGATCCTCATCGCTCTTCACTCCACCACCGAAGTCTATAACCAGCGACGTGCGGGTAGCAATCTGTTCCAGCGTACGATAGTTCACCACGTGGTTGGAAGCCGCTCCGTCAAGATCCACTACATGCAAGCGGCGTATTCCGTTAGCCTCGAATTCTTTGGCCACTTCCACCGGATTCTCGTTGTACACCTTCTTACTGTCATAATCTCCTTGGGAAAGGCGAACGCATTTCCCGTCGATAATGTCAATAGCCGGAATAATTTCAATCATCTGTATCTGTCTATAATTTATTTCTTATCAAGAAAGTTTCTTAAAATCCTCTCTCCTGCCGCACCGCTCTTTTCAGGATGAAACTGCGTGGCATAAAAATTATCTTTATGCAACGCTGCACTGAAAGGGTGTATATAGTCCGTTTCCGCCGCTGTAAATTCGCAAACGGGCACATAAAAGCTATGCACGAAATACACAAACTCATCCTGCGTAAAGCCCTCGAACAAGTCACTTTTCAGATGTCCGATCGTGTTCCATCCCATATGAGGCACTTTATCTTCATGCTTCTGAGGAACAAAACGCTTCACCGGAACATCAAAAATGCCCAGACAATCGACCTCTCCCTCTTCGGAACGACTGCACATCAACTGCATCCCCAGACAAATTCCCAATACCGGCTGCCGCAGATTTTTTACCAGTTCATCCATTCTGCTGGCCCGAAGATGTTTCATCGTCGTCTCCGCTTCTCCCACTCCGGGAAAAATCACCTTATCGGCAGCCTGCAACACCTCCTTGTCAGCAGTAATCACCGCTTCTACCCCAAGGCGTTTCAAGGCATAATCCACTGAACGGATATTTCCGGCATTGTATTTTATTACAGCAACGTTCATCCTTATTTTAGTTGAAAGTTGAAAGTTGAAAGTTGAAAGTGAAAATTACCTTGCCGTGGCAACGGTCCGGTAATCGGCACTGACAATCATTCACTGCCAACTAATTAAATATTACGGTTTTATTCTTATAAGCCAATACCTTACGCTCGATATGCTTCTGTACGGCACGCGAAAGGACGATCTTCTCCAAATCTTTTCCTTTATTCACAAGGTCTTCAATGGAATCTTTATGCGTAATGCGAACCACATCTTGTTCGATAATAGGTCCGGCATCCAGTTCGGTTGTCACATAATGGCTGGTAGCACCGATAATTTTCACCCCTCTTTCAAAAGCGGCATGATAAGGCCGGGCACCCACAAAAGCCGGTAGGAACGAGTGATGAATATTAATAATCTTATTAGGGTACGCACTGATCATCTGTTCGGAAATCACCTGCATATAACGGGCCAGCACGATAAAGGTGATATTATTCTGCGCCAGCAACTCCATTTCCTTGCGTTCCTGTTCTTCCTTTGTTTCTTTGGTAATGGGAAAGAGGTGAAACGGAATGCCAAAACGCTCGGCTACGTGTTGCAAATCGGGATGATTGCTGATGATCAAAGGAATCTCCACATTCCACTCGCCCGCCGTATACCGTGCCAGCATATCAAAAAGGCAGTGTGACATCTTGGATACAAAAATGGCCATGCGCGGTTTTACATCCGAAAAATAGAGACGGAAGATCATATCGTACTTCTGCCCATAAAGCGTTTCAAAATAATCTTCTATTTTCTCCTTCGGAACTAAAAAGTCTTTCAATTCCCATTCTATACGCATAAAAAAGATGTTCTCCACATGGTCTACGTACTGATCCAGATAGATAATATTCCCTTTGTTTACCGTGATAAAGTCTGTCACTTCCGCCAGGATTCCCGGTTTGTCAGGACAGTGCAATAACAGTTTGGCAGTTGTCATCATTGTATTTACTATTTAACTACATTCATACGGTATCATTTCACCGTCTACGATTTTAGCTTGCAAAAATAACTAATTATTGCAAAACACCGAATAATTTGAGCAAAAAGTTTACTTTAAAAGCAAGAAATATAACAGATAGAAAGAGCAGAGCCTTAAATCCGGATGTAATAAACAAAAAACAATACCAGCACAGTCAAAATAAGAATTTTCTGTTCAAACATAAAAAAACGACAAAAAAGAAGACCATCCGACAGAAATCGGCAAAGAAACAGATCAAAAATTCTTTTTTTATCCTATATAGAAACATCTCATAATGAAGCACTAAGAAAAAAACTGCTAATTTATTCACAAAAAAACTTTTTAAAACTATTGCACATTACGTAAAAACAGCTACCTTTGCACCCGCAATCGAGAGAGATAGCTGATTAAAATGAAATATTGGTGCGTTAGTTCAGTTGGTTAGAATACATGCCTGTCACGCATGGGGTCACGGGTTCGAGTCCCGTACGCACCGCTTCATTAAAAATGAGGCGAGAAAAAGTAAAATCAGATTAATCAAAATTAAACAAGGTGCGTTAGTTCAGTTGGTTAGAATACATGCCTGTCACGCATGGGGTCACGGGTTCGAGTCCCGTACGCACCGCGATAACATTCCAAATCCCTTGAAAGTGATTGACTTTCAAGGGATTTTTTTTTGGGGGGGCTCAATCGGGAGACCATTCTAATAACACATCATATAACAGATTGATTCATAATATTAAAAAAAATATCTTTTTTTTATCATCTCCACTCCTGCCCATAATTTTTGCCAATAAAATCACTCTATCTGTATCCTGACGGAGCAATAAAAAACTTTCATATAGAATCCTGATTGATATCGATTAGGAGACTACAGCCCAACCCATAGTATCATACGCATATTACGGGCTGGGCTGTTTTGAAATGTACCCCAAAAGTTAGACATAAAACTTTTAGGGTGCACTTCATTTTGGCCTCCGGAAGTATACCCTTTTAAGAGTCAACTAATAATGATTTATAGATACAACTTTAATCAGAAACATTCTGTCCTTCGACATACATCTGGACAATGGCTTTAATTTTTCTTATTGCCAATAATATTCGGTCTTCTGTATCAATACCTTCTGAATTTTGAATGATTGACCAATGTTTTCTGTTCTCTCCATAAAAATACTCAAATCCGTCACCTAAAGAAGCAACAGAGGCAACAGGATGGAAAAGGTTTAGATTTCCTCCATAATTATCAAGCGATAGAATTTTTTCCTTGTATTCCGTCTTTAGTTTTTCAGCCAATAGTTGATAAATAACATTCAAAAATGGATTCCAATGCTGACCATTGAATTGATGCTTGTTGAGAGTGATACAAATATAGTCATTAGATGTATTCCATACTAATTCCCCATCTGCCCCCCTCAGCATATCAGGATATTTTGCGAAGTAATATCTCCATGTATATTCATGTTTCCTCTCCTGTTCTTCAATAAAGACGTTTCTAATATCTTCAATGCTTTCTCCATTTAGAACACGTTCCAACATTGTTCTCACTATTGCCATAGACTCTTCAAAACCATTCCTATTACGACTTTTATGTAATAACTGCGTCCATGTTGAGCGGTTATGATTTGCCATATAATATCGTTTATCATCATGCTGCATATAGCCATCAATCGCAATCAATGCCAGATGAATATTCAGATAATCGTTGCCACCAAAAACAGAATAGAATGTATCAGTAAGATATAGATAATCATAACCTAATCCTGAGACATAACCGTAGACAAGCGGATGGTCTTCATATTTATACATCCTTTCTAAATCATCATTGGTCATCTGCGATTTCTTTTCCTGTTTCTCGATTTCTTCCTTTTCTTGGAATCCGTTGAAACCGTGTTTAAGGTCTGTCCTTATGATACCATTTAGCATTAATTCAGATACTTCTGTCAATAAATCACTCATGTAGTCAGAGTCTCCACGAATTTCACCTGAATTAGAGTTCCATATCAGGTTTCTAAGGATTCGCAATCTTTCAATAAAAGCCGTTTCTTCAATCTTGTCCCGATTAGTCAAGTAGACAATGATACCAAATAAAAACAAAAAATCACTATACGAAAAGTTGTTGTTAACTTGATATAGCTTTATGCAAGCATGGAAGAAATTTTGATTTGTATGATATTCGCTTACCGTCTTGTAAGTTGCAACTTTATCTTTCTCATGAGTGAACTGCGATAAGTAACGAGAAAAGAAATTACCGATGCTACCAAATTCGTTCTTTACTTGATACCAGCAATCCATAGCATTCTCAAAGAACTTGCGATTCTCAACAGCTTTTGGGGATTCTTGATATAAGGTTTTTATCAGCTCAAATTCATCTGTTGACTTCTTAACCGACTGTTGATAGCAAAGGATGTGGCTAATGTAAAAGAAGTATCTCATAAATTCCTTATCAGTAAGGTCATCATCATCCCGGTAACTAAATAGAGTATCTGCCCATTCCACATCAAACTTATGGTTAATATCCATAGATTCTTCTGAATCATGCTCGTATAAAGCCTCATATTCTGCTTTGAAATGCTCAAATGGAGTTAGTTTCTTACCTCTGGAATTCATCTTGATGTATAATTCATCTGACAGCCCATTTTCTGCTAAAGGTAAGAAAAAGAAAACTATTCGTTCATCATCTCCAGTCAGTAAATTCCAAAGATTGTCCACATCAGAGAATTTTTCCATAATGGCATCCAACATAACCAACATACTTAAAATTGTGGGGTCATTATGCCAATCTCCCATAAACCAATATTGATCTATCAACTGTTCCTTAATAGACGAGTTGAAAGAGGGTGTGAACCTAAGTAAATGGGTACAAAAGTCCCTTGAACTAGGTCTTATATCATAAGTAAAATGTTCCAAAAAGGCATAGTCTGTAGGTTGTAGACTAGCTTTTTTCGCAGCGTACCAATGAAGCAAATATAGCGTAGTCAGACGTTGTTGTCCGTCCAACAGTGTTACAATAATTTTTTCCAATTTGCCTACTTCTACTTTACTCCACACATTTTCTTTTTCACCATACACAAAATCCATTTTCATTATCTTGTGATTTGTCTTAGGTTGAACTAAGTAGCTTTTGATTGCGGTTAAGAATCTGTTCCTAACACGATTTACATCAATGCTAGTTCGCCCTTGAGCATAATCCCTTTGTACCATGGGAATTGTTACTTGATACTTACTCAAAAAAGATTTAAATGTATGCTGTTCGTATTGTTTACTGTTCATTTCCATAACGAATTTCTTCTTTAATCAATCTGACTTTATTTCCTTTATTATCCATGTGATTGTATAATACATCATTCATTGCCTTGATATAGCATTTACGGTCTTTCTCCGACCAAAAATGTAGTTTTGTGTCAGACGTTGAATAGTATTTCATAAACACATTTCTTGTACAGGATGGAATATAGTCACCTTTCCTATCCATATCAAGAATCTTAACACGTTTTGCATCGAAAGTAGAATTACTCAACGCTGCATTTTCCCCAACTGTAAGTAATGCCATATTCGACAAAGAGTGCATCTGAGATTTATCGTCACCATCAGATAGAATATCATTCACAACAGATGCAACGGCCGAAAACTCATCTCGGATAGAACCTTTATAATTTTTATCGTCAATGTGTGATATTACAACATTTATCTTTATGATTGCTTCTGCGATGGAGTTTGCTTGGTCTGAATCATCGTTATATGTTTTTATCAAACTTTTCAGAGAGTTTTTATGCAGAACAAGCCAATCTTTCCACTCTTGGTTCGTTTTGAGATTTTCAGAATTTTGCGCGTGAATATGTTCAAGTGACCATGTTCCCTCATTTTTATATCGCTCAAATGGGAAACGGTTATTTTCATCACCCTTTTGCCGTATCGTTTCCACATTAAAGAGCAACAACAAGACATGTATAAACTCTTTGTGATATTCATAATTCAAATCGGCATAGTCTATTTTTTCTTTATCTCCATTGACAAATGTTACGCTATCACGAATCATTTCGACTATCTTATCTCTAAACTCGGACTTCTTAATAGGATTCTCTTTGCTCATTGCGATATCAAGAAGTGTCTTAATTCTTACTCCGGTTGCAACGAGATAGCCTATCTGATGATACAGATTAAAATCATTGTACCACTCTAATAATTGCTGATAGAATCTCACAATGGTTTCCCATGTCTCTGACTTATTTGTACTCGTCTTGAACTTTTTACAGAATTTGTTAAAGGTAAAATAGTTACATTCATCAACAGGTTTATTCTCCATAATGTCGAAGAACAACTCCATACGAATTGGGTATTTATCCTCTTTCTCGTTAGTAATGAATGCCCAAAATTTACTATCGTGCAAACCTTTCTCCATCGCGTCCCATTGAAGAGCTATTTCATGTTGTGTCTTATTATCAATACCGTAAGGATTACCTGCATACATTCCTTGATCATCTTTCTTTCCTCTGTTAAGGAATAGTGCTTTGACAAGTTCCGCATTCGTAAGATTAATTTTACCAATATTCAAACGAGTAAAAATACCTATACTGTCTTCATTTGAATCAACTTCATACCAAATAATGGTAACATAATTCTGAAGTTTTCCAGCGAAACGGTTCATGCGTGATTTCTCTCCAGCAAACCAATCTTGAATAATAGAGTATGCTTTCTTAATGAATAACTCATCGATATTTGATGATGAGGCATTCAAATCAATAGTGTTTATATTGTCAAGTAATTCTTTACTTCCGATATTGCCATTTTCACTCTTTCGCGTGGCATACTCAATGCTATAGCGGAGATCTATATATAGCGAGAGACACTTCATTATCAGATACAGTGTTGTTAAACGCTGCTGACCATCAATTAACTCATATCTACCGTTAATACTTTTTACAACAACAGGTTGAAGACAATAATTTTGCCCGTCAGGAATTTCTTCTATGTCCTCAAGAAGATGTTCAATCTCATCTTTAGACCAACGATAACCTCTTTGGTAAGATTCAATTACGAACTCACCTGTTATCTCACCGATTATTTTTTCTTCAAGATTCATGATACTTTTACTAGTTATACTTAAAATCCACAATTAATCCATTTTTAAAGTAATTTCATTGCTATCCATGCACATGCCTCTGCATCCGCAAGGGCATTGTGATGGTTGTCCATATTGTAACCGCAAGCTGCTGCCGACAGATGAAGTTGATGGATCGGAATATCAAGGTATCTACGTGACGCTGCGAGTGTACAATGAAACTCGTAGTTGGGATATTCCATGTTGTATTCTTCAAAAACCGCTTTCAGGCAACTTTCATCAAAAGGTCGGTTGTGCGCCACTAATGGAAGCCCTGCCATGCGGTCTTTTATCTGTGCCCAAACTTCCGGGAATGTGGGTTGTCTGTCTGTGTCGGTACGGGTAAGTCCGTGAGTTTCTGTTGTCCAATATGTATAATAATTTGGAGATGGCTGGATAAGACTATAGAATTTATCGACAATTTTACCGCTTCGCACAATTACCACACCGACACTGCATACACTGGAGCGTTGCCCATTGGCCGTTTCAAAATCTATTGCAGCGAAATCTTTCATACTCAATCATTCTTGTATAAGTTGTACATATCTGAAATCCATCCTTTCATTGTCTTTCGGAGAGAAACCGGAGAAATAACCTCTATCATTGCCCCCACATGAAGTAATCTCATGACAAAATCGTATGTCGGAGCGAGATATAGTTCAAAGTCGGCATATTCACCGTTGTCTTCCAACAGCCTTTGACTATGATGAAGCGGAAGAGATTGCAAATAAGGTATATGATCCCGATATGCCCGAATAATGATATGCTCCGGCTTTATGTCATAACCTGTCACAACTCCGTAGTAGGCTGAAAAGTAATCGGATGCAGAGAAATCCTTCGGAAGTTTGAAAGTACTGTCGCTTACCTTTAAGTCTTCTATACGGTCAAGTCCGTAAATTCTAATGTCATCGTATTGGACATTGTGTGCCAACACATACCAACGGTTTTCAAACAGCTTTACGCAATATGGCTCGATGGAGAATGTGTAGCTTTTTGTCTTGCCAAAAGCACAATAAGAGATTATTACGGCACGGTTTTCTTTCATTGCTTCAAGCAATGTGGCCAAATGGTTGTGAGCCGACGGAATCTGATTGACAATAATTCTGTCTTTCAACGAAAGATTCTCACCGATAAGATTGCTTACGGAAAAGGAATCAAGCATCCACTTTTTTAAACTGTCTTCGTCAATGGCCTCCGGATTTTCTATATAATACAAATAACCTCCTGCCCGTTGGCAAGAGATGATTATCCCGAACTGGCTGAAAATAGCATCTTTCCAGCGATTGAATGTTGCACGGTTCAAAGGTTTGTAATCACTCAAATCCTTATTACGCTCCCAGCGATTCGAGATTTCTTCAAGCGATATTTTCCCGGCTCTACGGATAGTATCTATTAGCCAAGTGTACTTTTGTAGCTGAATCATATCTTTCCTATTATTCGATTGCAAAGGTACAAAAAAGATGTCGCATTATATGATACAAGATTAAGAGAAGTGGATAACTTCTTTGCAACTTGTAATTCTTATCTATTGTATTGAAAAATGAGACATGAATACTATAATTTTGGCAATTTCAATACGTTTATAGTAATATGGAAGAAAGGTATATAAAGGAAGTAGAATGGTGGTTTTCCGAATTTTCGGCACAATCAGAAGTGGAACGCTATTTTGAGTTGTTTCCAGAGTTAAAGAGCCGACTTTCAAAGTTTGCCATCGGCATTTATATTTGGAATATGACCGGACAAATTGATATAAATGAGCCTGACGATGTAGGACGAGTGCGTCTTATCCTCAAAGTTCTCGACCAAACACCAGGCTTTGATTTTTTTGACAATACATTTAACGAATGTACACCTGATACCGTATGTGAGATAATCGGTATGGCTCCGATAGTTCCGCAAGAAGAACCTGACACAACATTTGATTACTCAATAACTCCAATTAAAAGTTTTGAAGAAGCAAAGGAATACAATGATTCGGTATCATGGCGCATCGTTGTATCCGAAGAATCGTTCAACGACTATGTAGCCAGTGGAAATAGGTTTTACTTTTTGGAGAACAATAATTGGTGGGATGCACTTTGTGTTCCCGGCATGAATTTCCCTCATGATAATTACGGCTATTCGCTGATTGCAGTTAAAATCAGTCCTGATAATGAAATAGTATCCGTCACATCGCGCTGGAACACATACGCCGGTGATACGGAAGATTTCTTAAATGAAGAACAACTCAAAAATTTACTTGGATTAAAATATGCACAATTGTTATTTCACTAACTATATATGGCATATACCATGCTTCTATTGTAAAGTCAGTCTATTATCTGCAATATAAATATTGAATATGAGCAAACAACAAAAATGGGTATTCCGACCCAAAGAACAACAGCATCACGCAATGCTAATCAAAAACCACTTCTTTGGTAATGACTGTGGTAATGGGCGTTTTGGTAAATATCAAAAACAGTATAGTTTCGTTCTTCAGAACGGAGTTAATAATCTATATGAACCTATCCGGACTGAAGCCTTAAAGTATTTCAAAGACAATAAAATTACATGGTGGGGAGATAACACCGAATATCCCACCGGACACACAGTTTCTTCGCAAATAGCTTGCATCAATCATCTGATGTTTTTACGGCAAAGACCGGAAGCAGTGCTATCATTAATTAATGGACTAAACAAGGTTAGATTCAATAAAGTATTACCTGTCCCTTGCGATACAGACACATCGTATATTGCTTTTGAAGTAGTTAGCGACAATTCATATCTCAATGAGCAGGAACAGAATAGAGGTTCATATTGTACCTCTATTGATGTTCTGATATATGCAGAGGATGTCAACAAGGAAACATGGATTATACCAATAGAATGGAAATATACAGAAGCATACGATGACACTTTGAAAGAAGATAAATCGCTTGAAGATTATCCTTGGGGTATAGGCAAGCACGGAAAAGGTCAAGAACGCATGAGACGTTATAATGATCTTATAACTAAATCGAACCAGCTGAAAACCTTGACGAATTACGAAAGTTCGGTATATTACTTTGAACCGTTCTATCAGCTTATGAGACAAACTTTATGGGCTGAACAGATGATAAAGAATCGAGAAACTGAAAAGATCAAAGCGGATCACTATCTGCACGTTCATATAGTACCCAAAGCAAATGTCGATTTACTCGAAAAGACATATAAAGTTTCCAATCAAAATATGGAGGATACATGGCGCAGTATGCTTAACGACCAATCCAAGTATGTTATAGTAGACCCGCAAGACTTTATGGAACCTATTAAGAAAGAATATCAGGAACTATACAAGTATGTAGAAATACGCTACTATGGTAAATAAAAAAATCATTCATCTTTCTGATACTCACGGTTGCCACAGGCGGTTGACCGATTTGCCTGAAGCGGATATAGTTGTCCATTCGGGCGATTTCACTATGAACGGAAGCGAACAAGAAGCCATCGACTTTTTGAATTGGTTTTGTGACCTTGATTATCCGCACAAGATTTTTATCTGTGGCAATCATGACGAATGTCTGTATGGGGCAAACATAGATGGGTTGGATGGCAATGTCCACTATTTGTGCAACTCCGGCATTGAATTGTATGGCATAAAATTTTATGGTGTCCCAATGTTTATGAGTGACTGCATTACAGAACAGCAAAGCCTGAACTATGCACAAATACCAATCAACGCCGATGTGCTAATTACGCATACACCGCCATTTGGCATTTTAGATTTTGATGACAACATTAATTACGGTTCTGACGAACTTCTATCTCGTATAGAAGTTGTCAAACCACGTATGCACCTTTTCGGACATATACATGCCCAGCATGGAATGAAAGTCCTCAATGGCATCACTTTCTCAAATGGAGCAGTAATGAATGCTGACTATTCCAGTTTGGCATCACCGAATATCATTGAAATTTAGTCTAAACGAATATTTTTGTTATAAGATGGGATTTTCATAGACCTGTATCAACAAATGATACATCTCTATTGTACTTTTGTTTCATAATTCTAAACATGGCATAGATATGAGACATGATTTCAACAACAAAGAGACACTATCCGATGAGATACAACAAAAAGAAACTATAAAAGCTCGTCCCAAAAGCGTGCTTGAAGCTTTCGAGTATATAGTGGAAGCTGCTGAAGACTCAAAACTATCAGAGGAGTTTTTTGAAAAGATTTCTATTTATGTAAGATATGCTTCCCGGAAATTGAAACTGTCACCTATACAGACTGTTTTGTTAGCTCTTTTTGTGGATAGAAGCGAGGACAATTCCATCCGCATATCAGAAATTGCATCCTACACGGGATGTCGGACGACTAAAATCCTGCGACTTTCATCGGAGATTGATACACTTGAAGAAAAGCATTATTTACGTGCTTCACGTTCCCATCGCAATACACTATCCTATCGCGTCCCATCAGATGTTCTAAAAACATTAAAAAAGGATCAGGCATATATTCATAACGTAGAGCCAATAGTAGACCTCCAGACTTTCTTTGACAGATTCAACGACTTGATGGAAGAAATGGATAACGATGAAATAACTCATGAAACACTTCTCACACAAACAAATGACTATATCACAGAGATAAAGGCCACCTACTTTGTACGGACATTGAAAAGTTTTTATCTTAGTGATGAAGATATTCTGCTGTTCATCTTTATGGCTCATCTTTTCATTGAAAACGACGATGACCATATCGGTTTTCATGACATAGACAATTTATATGATAATGATAAAATTCCTCATTGGTGTAAAAGCGAACTTCGCAGTCATACATCGGAACTATTTGAACATAACCTGATTGAAAATGTCAATGAGGACGGAATGGCTCGTTCGGACTGTTTCAAATTGACAGAGTACGCTAAAACCGACTTGCTTGCAGAATTGAATTTAGCAGTAAAGTCCAAATCCGACCATAGTTTGATTAAATCTGATTCGTTTCCGGAAAAGAAACTGATTTACAATGCTTCTGAAAAAAGTCAGGTAAATGAACTTTCGTCAATACTTTCTGCCGATCGTTTTAATGAAGTTCAGAGCCTTTTGCGCAATGCAGGAATGAGAGCCGGGTTCTGTTGCCTTTTTTATGGTTCGCCCGGAACTGGAAAGACCGAAACAGTATATCAGATAGCCCGTGTTACGGGTCGCGATATCCTCCGTGTAGATGTTGATAAGATCAAGAGTTGCTGGGTTGGAGAGAGTGAGCAGAACATAAAGATGCTTTTCGACAGATACCGCAATATCTGCAAAGACTCATCGCCCGCTCCAATTCTGCTTTTCAACGAAGCCGATGCCATTCTTGGTGTACGTATGGAAGGGGCAACCCATGCTGTGGATAAAATGGAAAATTCCATACAGAATATCATCCTTCAAGAAATGGAGACACTTGATGGCATCATGATTGCCACTACAAACCTCACGACTAATCTCGACAAGGCATTTGAACGTCGTTTCCTTTATAAAATACAGTTCAATCGTCCGACGGTGGAAGCCCGCACTCAAATCTGGCAAGCTATGTTGCCGTCCTTGCAAGAGGGTAATGCTCACAGCCTTGCTTCTCAGTTCGATCTTTCTGGTGGAGAAATAGAGAATATTACCCGAAAATACACAATCAATGCCATTTTATCCGGGCAAGACACCATTGATCTGCCGTCAATCATTGAGATTTGCCGCAATGAGCGTATAGCTAATTCGACTCGAAAAAAAATCGGATTCCAAGCTTAAAACCAACCGATTAATTTCAAAAATAATATGGAACAAAACATTTTAGCAATAGAAGACATCCTTTGCCCGTAAATATCACAAGCAATGCTTTGTAGTATCATATCCAAAGTATTCCGACATTAATGCTGGCAACGAATTATTGCTAACACAAAATCTTGCTAAACCGATTTGAACTCATGAACAAAATATTGATATTTCCAGAACCATTCCGTATTAAAAATCCTACATGTGACGAACAAAACTCGTATTTGATTCCATTATGGATGGATGAATCCGCAATGAATGGTATCGGCAGTTTTGTCGAAGTGAACACATTGCAAGAAGCAGATTATGGAAAAGAGATACGCAGGATTATTACAGAACATAATCCCAACTGGGTAATTGCATTAGGAGAATCTGCGACAGCATGTATCAACCTTTATCGGCAAAAAAAGATTTTGGTTAATCCCACTGTAACGTTTAACAACCTAAACAATGTTCCTGAATACGCCCGCCAACACACATTCGGCTTCTTTAGTGCTTTGCCTAAACAGGAAAAAAGTTATGAATTGTTTCAAACAGTATATCCTAATACAGCTTGGTATTTGAATGTTTCCAAGTTGAGACTCATTGATATTAAAGATGTTGTTCTTGAAATAGTTAATAGTATTATCTGAATACTATTTTAGGTTTATAAATATACTATATTTACATATCTTCCATCGAAATTGTAACATGAAATCAACCATGCTTTCCATACTTGTACATCCATAAGCTGCCCGATATACTTTGGAACACCATCGGTAAAAGTACAGAATGCCAACAAATCATCTTTTGTATAGTCTGCCTTATGTTCCGACATGATTTCTTTTCATACGGAAGTTGTAAAAGGAACTAACTTCATTATATTGTCAGCACGGTCATACAAAAGCTCTTTGGAATCCCTGAAGATTTGTATCATCTTTAACATCAGCCCAACCAACCACCGCAACACCAAGCAGTTTTGTCCTATACAGATGAGATAAAACGATCTATAATGACTAAAAATCCAATCGAAACGACACACTGTGTAACTTTCTACACAAGTAGCCTCATATGCCCATCCATTTCCAGTTTCAACATAGCTTCATCTCCCAATAAAACTGATTGATTGCAAAATCAGCAACCATACTTCAAACTAAAATGTCCGGCAACAACCCTGCTAATACATTCATCCCAGAAAAAAAGACATAATGAGATAAAATACCGCCGCCAACAATCCACTTACCGGAATAGTCAGCACCCAAGCAGTCATCAGATTTTTAGTAACTCCCCACCGGACTGCTGAAAGTCTTTTAGTAGCCCCCACTCCGATAATAGCTCCCGTAATGGTATGTGTCGTACTAACCGGAATCTTCAAATACTCCGTCAGATACAACGTGAAAGCACCGGCAGTCTCCGCGATAACTCCCTCTAAAGGGGTCACCTTGGTTATTTTGGTTCCCATAGTCTTTACAATTTTCCACCCACCGGACATCGTACCCAATGAAATAGCCGTAAAACAGGAAAATGCTACCCAATCCGGCAAATCATTAATGCTGTTTATCCCCATCCCCAAACCTTCAGAATGTCCTGCTATCATGGCAGCAGCAATAATCCCCATCACTTTCTGAGAATCGTTCAAGCCGTGCCCGATACTGAACAAAGCCGAAGAGACAAGCTGCAACTTCTTAAACCAGACTTCAGCAGTATGGGGATGTGCCCGCTTACAGATATAAAGCACCAACAAAGTAAATCCGAATGCAATAACCATGCCTATCAAGGGGGCCAGGAAGATGAAAGCCGCAATTTTCAATATGATATTCATCTGAATGGCCTCAAAGCCGTGAGCCATGATGGCCGCTCCCGCAAAACCGCCGATTAACGTATGCGATGACGACGAAGGAATGCCCTTCCACCAAGTAAACAGATTCCAAACAATGGCAGCTATCACTCCCGCCAAGATGATGGGTAATGTAATATACGACTCTACTACCGTTTTCGATACAGTGTTGGCTATGCCAAAGCCCCCGATGATACATTTGGCAATAAAGAAAGCTACAAAATTAAAGAATGCAGCCCATATCACTGCCTGGAAAGGGGTCAGTACTTTGGTAGATACAATAGTGGCAATTGAATTTGCCGCATCGTGAAAACCGTTGATGTAATCGAATATCAGAGCCAATACAATGATAATCACTAATAATTCCATGTGCCGTACCTGTATTTATGCGTATTTCACAATCAAACTTCTCAATATCTTGCCCACATGCTCTGCCGCATCAGTGGTCTTTTCCAGTTCGTGTACAATTTCTTTAACCTTGATGAGTTCAATACAGTCTTTCTCTTCCTCAAAAAGTTTGGTAATAAAGAGTTCATAAATATCATCTGCTTGATTCTCGATATCGTGCATCTTTGAGCAATACCCACGCAAGGTATTCGGATTCTTACGAAAAGTCTCAAGCTCATCCATCGCTTTGACAATATAGTCCGCCTCCTGCCGGATCATACGGCTCAGTTCCTTTCCACTCTCAGAGATGGGGCGAGGATTATAGATGGTAATACGTTTTGCACAACTATTTATTCCGTCAATCACATCGTCAATGCTCGAAGCCAGATCATGAATGTCCTCACGGTCAAACGGTGTAATAAAAGTGGTACCCAATTCATCCAAAATCAGATGGGTAAGCTTATCTCCTTCACGTTCCATATCCTTGATCTGTTTATAATAACCGGCTCTTTCTTCAGGCGAATCATGCTTCAGGCTCTCCACTAAAAGCTCCGATGAAGCGACCAGGATTTCAGACAATTGTTTCAACAAAGGAAAAAATTTGGGTTCTTTGGGTGTAAACCTACTAAAAAAAGAATTTTTCATAAATGTATATATTTTAAATTATTTCGTTTGTTTACGGGATTTCAGCCGGGCGCGCACCACCTCGACCGCAGCAGGCAATACTGATACCGCTATGATGGCGACAATCAGCAGTTTCAGATTCTCCTGTACGAAAGGAAGATCTCCGAAGAAATATCCTGCGTAACAGAATATGGCAATCCACAGTGCTCCGCCTATCAGATTGTACAGCATGAAATAGTAATAATGCATACTCCCCATTCCTGCCACAAACGGAGCAAACGTACGGACTATGGGCACAAAACGTGCAAAAATAATAGTCTTTCCGCCATATTTTTTATAAAACTCATGGGTTTTCTCAAGATGGCTTCGCCTGAATATCCTGGAATTGGGATTACTGAACAGTGTCCGCCCAAAGAAGCGTCCTATCATATAATTACAGGAGTCACCCAGAACTGCGGCAACAAACAAAATCAAGAACAGCATATTCACATCAAGGGGTGTATCGGGCAATGCCGCAATAGCACCTGCCACAAAGAGCAGAGAGTCACCTGGCAGAAAAGGTATTACCACCAGACCGGTTTCACAAAAAATAATCAAGAATAAAATGACATACGTCCAGGTATGGTATTCCTGTACGATATCAATCATATATTGATCGATATGAAGAATAAAATCCAATAAAAAATCCATTTTGTATGATTAATCAGTACTTAAATAGAAAAAACAAGTACAAAGAAGAGAAGAAACTTTCAAAAAAAAAGAAAGCATTAAATAAGAAAGCACTAAATAAGAATACGTCTCAGCGTATAGATATAATATCTATAAGAGAAATTGAATGGATTGATACTGAATGAAAAGGAGGTTGTTTTTTCTTCGGGAAGCAAAATCTTCAGAGACTTCACAATTCTGGCAATGATAGAAGCCGTATTATTTCTTAAAATCTTGGAGGGAGAAGTACAACGGAATGAAAAGTTATTTCCTATACTGACATCATCCGTCTGGTTATCGTAAGACTCACATTGCATCCCGGCTTCATAGTGATTGAGAAACTTTTCCGACAAGGTATGCCATTTTTCAGGATGATGCTGTGTGTCTACTATGGCATGCAGTGTCTCGCATTCCTCTATATCACCGGAAACAGATACCACTTTTGACATAAGGAATAACCCCAACAACATATAGAAGATATACTTCACCATAGCGGCCGCAAAGATAGAAAGTATTTTTAAGAGTAAAAACCATTCAAACTTTTATTTTCACTTTCCTTATCAGGCCTATCAAATTAACCTGCTTTTTATGTCTTATCCCAATGGAGCATCGAACGGGATACTCTGAACACCGCTCATCCATGCCAACCACAAACAGTCTCCCTTGACATCATTGCCCCCCCTTTAAGTTTTTCAGCAACCTCCCTGCCTTTGCGAATCGTTTCTCTGTACAGAAGCAAGCCATGTTATCAGCATCGGCCGGACAGGCTTCCGAATGCCATATGTGATAGTACTCTCATGCTCATTTTACAATTATAGACTTGATAAATCTTGCAGGAACACCGCCTACTATCGTATTTGCCTCCACATCTTTTGTCACGACTGCTCCGGCGCCGATGACGGCATTATCTCCAATGGTTACCCCCTGAAGAATTGTGGCGTTAGAGCCTACCCATACATTTCTGCCGAGGATGATAGGTGCAGGATAGGTCGTTTGACGCTCTTCCGGAGCCAAACCATGATTTAACGTGGCAAATACTACATTATGCCCGATCTGACATCCGTCACCGATCGTCACACCGCCATGATCTTGAAAATGACAGCAGGCATTAATGAATACACCTTCACCGACAGTGATATTCTTACCGAAATCGGCATAGAACGGTGGAAATACCCGCAGCGATGACGGCACTCGATAACCGAATAACTCGGAGAGCAATCCTCGTACTTCATCCGGTGTATGGTATGCCGTATTCAGCCGGAAAGTGATACGTCTCGATTCGTTACTCATATCGTCCATAAAGCGGTGTATCTCCTCCGTATCGAGTGCCTTGCGGGTCTTTACATATTCCTTGAATTCGTTCGTAGTCATCTCTTATCTCCTTTCAAATTTTACGGGTACATCTCCGGCCACACCCAAAACCCCGATACCGCTACCGTCGATACGACCTATTTTAATCAAATCGTTGCTGTGCGACCAGCTTTTGCAAAAAATAGCGACATTACCCCACGGCACATAGATGGTAATATCGCCGGGCACAGGAGTACAACCGCGTGTAACGCCCCCGGTCGTCAGAGCCGGAGAGGGATAGAAAATTTTCTCCGTTACATTGTTGTAATCGTTCAATGTCACTTCAAACGGCAGACGCGAGAGGAAATCCCGTGCAGCAGCATTATCTTCCATCGTTGCGGTGACCGTGCGGTCACCGACCGTAATGTTTACAGCCAATGAAGATACATCGGGAGTTTCGGATTGTCCGGGTGTAAACGGCTCGTCGTCGGAGCCCTCGCATGCTGCCATCGACAGGACGGTCAGCAGCATCATGGGAATCAATAATAACTTTTTCATTTCATTTCTTATTTTGATGCAAATATAGATGGTATCTGCCACATGCTTTGTAGACAAATCCCCGGTATTCATACCCGAATTACAGATTCTGCAAAAAACAATATGTCATTCGAATTAATCACTGCTAATCAGCATCCTAACATGGATTACAGAATAGCTAACACGAATTACGGATTATGATGCTCATAATATGAATATCCGAAATAAAACACTTATTTTTGTAGTGGAGTAAACAGATGCCAGTGGAGTAAACAGATGCCGAATGATGAAATAAACAGATACCGATATGGAGAATATAATAAAACTGGAAACCATTCAAGACTATAACAATTTATTGGGAACAAAAACCCTGCATCCTTTAGTCAGTGTAACGGATCTTTCTACCCTAAAATCGATCAGACATTGCCGGAAGAACTTCGGTTTTTATTGTGTATTCTACAAAGAACTTGCTTGCGGAACACTTCAGTATGGCCGTAATAAATACGATTATGAAGACGGTACACTGGTTTTTATCTCTCCGGGGCAAATAGCCGGCATCAATGATGACGGAGAAACCGTGAATCCCAAAGGCATCGTGCTGATGTTCCACGCGGACTTGCTATACGGAACTCCCCTCGCCCGCAGGATGAAAGACTATACTTTTTTCTCTTATGAATCTAACGAAGCCCTCCACATGTCGGACCGCGAACGCCGGATCATCCTGAATTGTTTTCACGAGATACGCGAAGAGTTGGAGCACACCATCGACAAGCATACCAAGCAGATTATCACTTCCAACATAGAAACTTTGCTCAATCATTGCGTGCGCTTTTACGAACGCCAGTTCGTGACCCGCGAAGTGGTCAATCGCGACTTGCTTACCAATTTCGAACGAATACTTCAACAGTATTTCGATTCGGAAAAGACGTCTACCATAGGATTGCCATCCGTACAGTATTGTGCCGAACAGATGCATCTTTCTCCGAACTATTTCGGAGATCTGGTGAAAAGGGAAACCGGAAAATCGGCACAAGAATATATTCAGTTGGCCATCATGGAAAGAGTAAAAGAATTGTTGGCCGAAAGCAATAAGACAATCAGCGAAATAGCTTATGAGTTAGGCTTTAAATATCCACACCATTTGAGCAGGATATTCAAGAAAGTTATCGGAATTACTCCGAATGAGTATCGCCTGCAAGTGGTATAAAGAGAGCCGGGAATGGATGGAAATGAAGTTTTTAAACGGTTATTGAGGCAGTTTACTAAAAAAATCATATATTTGTTGAATGAAGGACAGGCATGCGATCCTTTTTATGCACGTATAGTTGTGCCGGAGACTTAAACTAAACCTTTTGAGTTAACCAAAGATGAAAGTATCAGAAGATGCTTTCTGTGATTATGTTACATATACACAATAATATTCATCTGTTCAACAAATTAATCTTAATCGCCCATGAAACAACCATCCAGCACTCGACGGAAACAAACCGCAAAAGCCGTCATTCTATTCTTTCTCGGAATTTCTGTTTTATGTTCCTGCCAAAGGGGAATTGACATTACAAAGATCGAAGCGATGCCCGAGGGGGCTGCCAAAGATTCGGCCATGTTGTACTATTATCAAGGAGTCAGGCCCGGTGACTTTGTTACCGTGAAGAAATCTACAAAAGACGAACTTAATGAAATCAATGATTCGGCTATTCCCATTTATCTGACTACGTCAGCCGAAGTGAAAAGAGACCAGGATCTTAACGTCACGAACAAGGTTTGCCAGATATTCAGGGGAGACACCTTACAGATTGTCGGCGGATATGACAAAAGTCTCTCGCGTGAGAAATTTATGCAAAAGACGGATTATTCGCATGCTGTAATAGTGAAGGCCATAAAAAACGGTAAAACGGTGGGAGAAGGCTGGTGCGATGCCGGTATGTTTAATCCTTTACAGCATAACTGGGCCATCGTTTTTTATCAACCGCAAGATGTTTTAGCATTACTTTTTATTTTCGGTGGCGCATTCTTTCTTGTTTTTCTGTTGTGGAAACTCATATACTGGCTTGTTGTAAGCAAAATCCGCAAGAACGTCTGTTTCTATCAAAGAGATAAAATCTACTTCAAGGCTATTTATCTGATTGTTTCGGCCCTTGTAGGACTATTCATCTTTTACGTAGACTACAACGAGGATCTTGTCAGCTCATTGAAATTCAATCCGGACTTTTTCGCCCATTTCTCGGAATATCCGTTCATGCTAAAACTTCTGCCATTAATGATACTCCTCTGGATCGCCTCTACAATAGGAATGCTGTGGGAAATGATAAAGAAATTCAAAACATGGTGGCTCATCATCTATTTTCCCGGGATATGGTCGATCGGATTCCTGATCATTGCACTTATTTTTGCAACAAGCTGGTTGATTTATTTCATACTGCCGACAGTGGTCGCATTTGCTATCATGGCACTTGTCAAAGACAGCAGTTTCGTAAAGGCGATGGACAACAGCAGCGGTAAATCAAGCAAACCGGTTCTTGGATATAACGCACAGGGACAGCCCGTACGTGAAGGTGACGGTGGTGCCATTGCACACAGAACTTGGGACGAGTATGCGAACAGCAAATAGCAAGTTAGCCAAATGCCGTTTATTGCATCCATTTGCTACAATATCATCGCTTTCGCTAACACAGCAGTCCTGAAAACAATTAAAAATAGAGAATAGGTTGCATAATAAAGTAATTTACATGAGATATTTTCTGTATATTTCTGTCATATATGGATAAATATGTGATTTATCTCGGCATGTCAGGCTCATTATCCCGGCATGATAGACTCCGTTCCTCTACGAGGAACGGAGTAAAACTCTACGAGAAACACTGAAAGACTCTACGAGAAAAATCAATTCCGCCCTAAAACACATTTTGGAGCGCTAACTGATGACCGGAGATACACTGACTTCAAATATCCCAAAGCGTACTAAACACATTCTTCAGAAACAATTTACGCACTAAACATTCAAATAAAGAGACATTTGTCACACAATCAGCAATAAATGATACAATCCGAATAAGCCTAACCGGAAATAAAGGAGATTTTATACAGTTACCCCAACCTTCTCCCTAATGAAGGGATTCTGAGGATACAAGAATATCACTTTGTCATTTTGCCACATTGAAAAGAAAAAATATCATCGGGCAAACAAGCATTTCAAACCGTCGTAAATTGCCGGAAGAGCAATCGTACCGTGTGTCTCTTCCGGAAATTTCTTTGAAACAACACGCAAGTTGCAACGTTCCATCTCCGGAATTACCGTATCCAGAAAGGTGTCAGTCAACGGAAAATGTATCAGATTCCTCTCGGTACGAGGACGGGTGGCAAAAGCAACATACAACTGTTTTCCATCAAAAACCGTTTTATCACCCCGCGTACCGGCCTGTTTCAGAAAAGCTCCCTGATCCCACCACAAGCTGGGATCGAGTGCCATATAAGTATCGAACGATTCCGGATGATTCCACAAAACATGCAAAGCAAATAATCCTGCAAACGAGTGGCCTACCAACATATTCTGCCCACCGACCGGAAATTCTTTTTCGATAGCCGGACGTAACTCTTCTACCAGAAAACGATAGAATTGTTCTGCACCCCCTCCTTTCGGTTCATCACCGGAATGGACAGTTCCGTCGCGACGGGCAGCCGAAGGGGTCGGTGTCAAATCTCTCGTACGGTCTGTATTCAAAACAGCCACTACGACGCAAGGAGGCAGCGAAGAGACTCTGGAAGAAGAAAAGAAACGGGTGAACCCTACCACCGTATGAAAGAAAGAATCGCCATCCAACAGATAAAGAACCGGGTAATTCCGTTCCGTCTCTCCGGGGCGCTTCTCGGGTTGATAAACCCAGTAGGCTCTCTCCTCGTTCAATAGCCGGGAAAACAGAGTATGACGTTCTCCTATGGAAATCGTCTCCTGCCCTTGTGCCCGAAAAGAAAATACCACACACATCGCAACGACACACAATAGAAATAATCGCTTCATTTCACCTTATTTTATTTAAGGCCGCAAAGTTCAGATAAAAAATCCGTTTTATCCATCCCCATTTTTAGGTATTATTTCTGCCTTTCCACCTTGTCGCCCACCCGTACTGTTCCCGGCCTTTGTGATAAAAAAACAGGAAAAGGAATAATTGCCAATTTATTCTGCAAAATTGCCATTTCCGGCTACGGAAAAACAGCCGATCTTTGCAACATAAAATTTAACCCATAAAAAAGATTAAGATGAGGACAAGATTGAATTCGTTGTTTATTGCATTTCTGAATGTAGCGGCATCTACACAAAAATTAGGTATCAACCTGATCCGTGTAGCTATATTAGTGATATTCGTTTGGATCGGTGGTCTGAAATTCTGGAACTATGAAGCCGAAGGCATTGTTCCGTTTGTTGCGAACAGCCCTTTCATGAGTTTCTTCTATACAAAGAGTGCTCCCGAGTACAAAGAGTACAAACTGAAAGAGGGGGAATTCAATGAAGCGAAACACAAATGGCACGAGGAAAACAACACGTATGGCTTTTCACGCGGGTTGGGAATTTTAATTATGGGTATCGGCATACTGACATTTTTAGGGATATTCTCTTCCAAAATAGGACTGGCAGGTGCAGGATTGGCTATCATCATGACATTAGGGACACTTTCGTTTCTGGTCACCACACCGGAAGTCTGGGTGCCGGACTTGGGTAGCGGAGAACATGGTTTTCCCCTGTTGACCGGAGCGGGAAGACTGGTTATCAAAGACACGGCCATACTGGCAGGAGCCATCGTAGTACTGTCCGATTCGGCAAAAAAGGTCTTGGCACAATTAAAAAAATAGCTTTTCAGCATAATTAAAAAAAACAAAGTCATGAAACAGTTTGATGCAATTATCATAGGTTTTGGCAAAGGGGGGAAAACCTTAGCAGCAGAGTTGGCAAAACGCGAACAGAAAGTCGCAGTAATCGAACGTTCGGACAAGATGTACGGAGGTACGTGTATCAACATCGGCTGCATTCCGACCAAGACACTGGTTCATCTGTCCAAACTGACTCCTGCCGGTAGTTCTTTCAAAGAAAAAAGAGAATATTACCGGCAGGCAATTGCCCGGAAGGAGGAAGTTACTTCGATGTTACGGAAGAAAAACTATCATAATCTGGCTGATAACCCTTATATCACGGTATATACGGGAACCGGTTCCTTTGAAGACAAAGAGGTGGTAAAAATAACAACCGGCAGTGAGGTTCTCCGGATCAAAGCTCCGCAAATTTTTATCAACACCGGATCGGAGACAGTGATTCCGCCAATCGAAGGGATCAAAGACAATCCCTCGGTATACACCAGTACTTCTATTATGGAAATGAAAGAGCTTCCCGAAAGACTGGTAATTGTGGGCGGCGGTTATATCGGCCTGGAATTTGCATCGATGTATGCTTCGTTCGGCGCCAAAGTAACCGTACTGGAAAGCTATCCGCAGTTCATCTCACGAGAGGACAGGGATATAGCCGACAGCGTAAAAGAGACCTTGGAAAAGAAAGGCATATCATTCATCCTGAATGCAAAAGTACAGGAGATAAAAGGTAATACGGTCGTTTACCGGAATGCGGAAAACGGAGAAACTCACGTACTGGACGCAGATGCCATTTTATTGGCAACCGGACGTCGCCCCAACACCCGGGAGCTTCGTCTGGAAGCGGCTGGCGTAGAGGTCAACGAACGCGGAGCAATTATAGTAGACGAGTTCCTGAAAACAACGAACCCTCAAATCCGTGCCATCGGTGACGTGAAAGGCGGTTTACAATTCACCTATATCTCTTTGGACGACTACCGTATCATTCGCGAAGATTTGTTCGGAAAGCAGCAGCGCACCCTGAATGATCGTGATCCGGTGAGCTATTCCGTATTTATCGACCCGCCGCTATCACGCATCGGCATGAGTGAAGAAGAAGCCCGGAAAGCCGGCCGGAATTTTAAAGTAAACAAACTGCCCGTAACGGCCATCCCCCGTGCAAAAACATTGGGAGAGACCGATGGCCTGTTCAAAGTAATCATAGATACGGATACCAACCGGATTTTAGGATGTACCTTGTTCGGCCCCGAATCGAGCGAAATAATCAATCTGGTAACTTTCGCTATGAAAACCGGACAAGAATATACGTTCTTACGGGATTTTATCTTCACACATCCCAGTATGAGCGAATCTTTAAATGATTTAATGAATATATAGGAATACCTCACCGGAGAAAGCAAAAAAGAGCGAAAACATCATCCGTATCCCTGTCAAAACTTATACTTTTGCAACGTTTTTACAGTTATATAAGATCATGCAGTTTCAATCAATAAACAAAACAAAAGGTATCCTGTACGCGGCAGTCTCCTCTTCCACGTTCGGACTGGCGCCTTTCTTTTCCGTGATGCTTCTCAACATCGGTTTCTCTTCCTTCGAGGTGTTGAGTTATCGTTGGGGAATAGCATCTCTCACACTGATACTTTTCGGCTGGCTGTCCGGGTGTAACTTCCGATTGAATAAAAAAGATTTCGGAACCGTCTTTCTATTAAGTCTGTTTCGGGCAGCTACTTCCCTGAGCCTTTTGATCGCTTATCAAAACATAGCCAGCGGAGTAGCTTCCATCATTCACTTCATGTACCCATTGGCCGTGGCCATGAGCATGATCCTCTTTTTCCATGAAAAGAGATCGACATGGATCATTACCGCCATATCGATGTCGATCGTCGGCGCCATACTCCTTTCATCGGGAAACATCGGTCATGGCAACGGTAACACTACGCTCGGTATCATATCCGCCTGTATATCCGTATTCTCTTACGGCGGATACATTATCGGAGTAAGAAAAAGCCGTGCAGTACAGATCGAATCGACTGTGCTGACTTGTTATGTAATGGGATTAGGAGCGCTTCTCTTCATCATTTGCGGCTGTTTCACCAGTGGCATCCGGCTGGTAACAGAAGGTGTTACCTGGTTATACATCTTAGGATTAGCATTACCGGCTACAGCCATTTCAAACATCACACTGGTCAAGGCAATCAAGCACATCGGCCCTACCCTCACCTCCATATTCGGGGCAATGGAACCTCTGACGGCAGTCATCATCGGCATAGTAGCCTTTAAAGAATCATTCACCGTAGCAAGCGCCATCGGAATCATGCTGATCGTTACGGCAGTCACCATTGTTGTGTGCAAAAAAAATAATGTGCCAATTAATAATGTGCCAATTGGACAATGTGCCAATATGCCAATTAAAGAATGTATTAATTGAAGAATGTATTAATATATCAATGTGATAATTGAAGAATGCAGTAATTGAAAAAAGGTGTAATGTACCAATAAAAGGAGAGAATATAGCAATTGGTTTGCAGCATATTCCTTACCCTACAGCGCAGCCAATTGGCACATTGGCATATTGGCACATTGACAAATTATTATCCTCCTCCTGAAAACAAATCCGTAGCGGTAAGTGTTGATACCCGAAATAAATAATAAAACCTATACCAAAACGGAAATGAGAACAATGAAATTGATTTTAGCAGTAGGGTTTCTGCTCGCTTTTGCCACAGGGGTAAATGCCCAAAAGCAAAGAACCCAGACCTATCTACCCAAAATTGCCATCAAAACCAATGCCCTCTATTGGGCCACAAGTACTCCGAATCTGGGACTTGAAATAGGATTGGCTAAAAAATTAACCCTCGACATTTCGGGAAACTACAACCCCTGGAAGTTTTCGGATAACAAGCAATTGAAACACTGGCTCGTACAGCCCGAACTGCGTTACTGGCTCTGCGAACGGTTCAATGGCAGCTTCTTCGGCCTGCACGGACACTATGCCGATGCAGACATCAGCAACCTGGATATGTTCGGTTTGGGACACGACCGGTATGACGGTAAAATCTACGGTGCCGGCATCTCCTACGGTTATCAGTGGATATTGAAAAAACGTTGGAGCATGGAAGCTACCATCGGAGTGGGATATGCCCACATCAAATATGACAAATACGAGCCGGGAGACGACGGCCGCAAGATCGACCATAATACCAAAGACTACTTCGGACCTACCAAAATAGGCCTTAGCTTCATTTATACTTTCAAATAAACAACCAACCCATAAACCAATTATAACAATGAAAAGAAAAGTTATCTATATTCTGCTGGCCCTTGTCATCGCGCTTCCTGCCAGTGCCCAGAAACTTTATAATGACGCCATCAGCCTGTCGGGCGTATCGCTATGGCAACAGGGCAATTCTCTATACATAGACATGACGATCGACATGAAGAATCTGGCCGTCAGCCCCCAACGCTCACTGACTCTTACACCGCTATTGACAGACGGACAACACAATGTCCCTCTGCAAGACATCATCATTAACGGCCGCCGCCGTCAGAAAGCTTACGTTCGCGGTTTAGCCATCGAACGCGAAGCTCCTACGGCCATCGTCATCCCCTACGATAAAAGAGAAGTACTGAACTATACCCAAGTCATCCCCTACCAGCCGTGGATGGAGAATGCCTCGCTCAATCTTGTCGAGAATCTTTGCGGTTGCGGCAATAATGAAGAGATGATTGCCCAGGAACTGATCACCAACAGCGTGTCTACCGAAGCCAAACGACTGGCAGCCATGTCACCGATCGTAGCTTACATCCAACCACCGGTAGAAATAGTAAAAGAGCGTAGCGAACAGTACGAAGCCCATCTGGACTTCCCTGTAAGCAAATCGGTGATACTGACCGACTTTATGAATAATCACCAAGAACTGATGAACATACGTTCTATGTTCGGCAAGGTTCAGAATGACCGGAACCTCACCATCACCGGCATCAGCATCGAAGGATTTGCTTCGCCCGAAGGCCCGTTGAAATTCAACGAACAGCTTTCGCAAAAACGTGCCGAAGCGCTGAAAGCCTATCTCACCGCAAATGAAAAAGTACCGGCCAATCTCTATAAGGTATCTTTTGGAGGTGAAAACTGGGACGGATTGATAAAGGCTTTGGAAACCTCTTCCATGAAAGATAAAGAGACCTTCATCCACATCATCAAAAATACCGGTGATGATGCCCTCCGCAAAAAAGAGATCATGCACGTAGGCGGCGGAACTCCTTATCGCACTATGCTGAAAGAGATTTATCCGGGATTGCGCAAAGTGAACTGCAAGATAGATTATACGGTAGTCAACTTCGATGTGGAACAAGGCCGTATTGTCATCAAAACCAATCCGAAGTATCTGAGCCTGAACGAAATGTACCAGGTAGCCAACAGCTATCCGAAAGGCAGTGACGATTTTGTAAACGTATTCGATGTTGCCGTACGTATATACCCCGACGATGAAGTAGCCAACTTGAACGCCGCCGCTGTGGCACTGACCAAGAAGGATCTGAAAACAGCCGTGAAATTTATGGAAAAGGCCAACAAGCAGACAGCCGAATACATCAACAACAGCGGAGTGTATGATTTCCTCAACGGCAACATCAACCAATCCATCGCCGCCTTCACACAGGCTGCCCATATGGGCAATGATGCCGCAAAAGCAAACTTAAAGCAATTGCAGAAAATACTGGATTCCAAAAAGCCATCCGGTAAATAGCAGGAAGAACCCTTCTATTCATATAGATATATACAGCAAAGAGCCGGACAGGGTTCATGATGAAACCTGGTCCGGCTCTTCTCATACCTTTTATACCTCTGATATAAATATTTCTGTACTTTTTGAAATAAAATCATAAAAAACGACCGGCCGGACAGTCAAAACACCTGTTAGTTTTGTTATACATACATAACTTAAACTGACGATTATGACACTGATTCTTGCTATTGTTCCGGTTCTGCTTCTTATTGTATTGATGGCTTTTTTTAAGATGCCGGGCGACAGAAGCAGTGTCATCTCTCTCGTCGTGACCATGCTAATCGCCCTTTTCGGCTTTCATTTTGCAATAGACGATCTCGCCTGCTCCTTCCTGTACGGAGCGTTGAAAGCGGTTTCTCCTATTCTGATTATCATCGTGATGGCTATTTTCAGCTATAACGTATTATTGAAAACCCGGAAGATGGAAATCATCAAGCAGCAATTCACCTCCATCTCCACAGACAAGAGCATTCAAGTGTTACTGTTGACTTGGGGCTTCGGTGGATTGTTGGAAGCAATGGCCGGTTTCGGGACAGCCGTAGCTATCCCTGCCGCCATCCTGATCAGTCTCGGATTCAAGCCCGTGTTCTCCGCAGTGGTGAGCCTGATAGCCAACAGCGTTGCTACGGCGTTCGGTGCTATCGGTACCCCTGTACTCGTATTGGCCAAAGAAACCAGCCTCGATGTGCAGAACCTGAGTACCAATGTCGTATTACAGCTATCCGTACTCATGTTCCTCATCCCATTGGTTTTGCTGTTCCTCACCGATCCGAAGTTGAAATCACTTCCGAAAAATTTATTCTTAGCACTATTGGTAGGAGGCGTCTCCCTGACCAGCCAGTACATGGCCGCACGCTACATGGGTGCCGAATCACCGGCCATTATCGGAAGTATTCTTTCGATCATCGTGATCGTCATCTACGGAAAGCTCACCGCCCCGAAAGAAGAACGTGCCCGCAAGAACCCTCTGCGGACGAAAGATATTCTCAACGCCTGGAGCATCTACCTGCTCATCCTCTTGTTGATCATACTGACCAGTCCTCTGTTTCCCGGCCTGCGCCATACACTCGAAAATAATTGGGTCACCCGCATCAGCCTGCCTGTCGGGGACTCGACCCTAAACTATACCATCTCGTGGCTCACCCATGCAGGAGTACTTCTCTTCATAGGCACGTTTATTGGCGGGCTCATACAAGGTGCCGGAGTCAAAGAGATGTTCACCGTACTTTGGCATACGGTGAAGCAATTGAAGAAAACGTTCATCACGGTCATCTGCCTTGTCGGCCTTTCCACCATCATGGATACGGCAGGAATGATTGCCGTAGTCGCCACTGCCCTGGCTACTGCTACCGGAAGCCTTTATCCGCTTTTTGCACCCGTCATCGGATGTCTCGGTACTTTCATCACCGGCAGTGATACCTCATCGAATATCCTTTTCGGAAAGCTGCAAGCCAGCGTCGCCGGACACATCAACGTGAGTCCGGACTGGTTGTCGGCCGCCAATACGGTCGGTGCGACAGGAGGTAAAATCATATCTCCCCAAAGCATCGCTATCGCTACCTCGGCAAGCAACCAGCAGGGAAAAGAGGGAGAAATCCTAAAAGCAGCCATCCCCTATGCACTGGCCTATGTAGTGATAACAGGAGTTATCGTCTTTATTTTCAGCTAAAGACGCAATATTTAAATTTAAAGTTCTATATTTGACAACGAAATAAAAAACATTTTTTGAAAACAAATCCTTCATCTTCCAATATATTGGTGTGCTAAATAGCCTGTAGTTCTCACTACTCATCTGGCTATCCCCCCCTTTGTAAAATCCGGCATATTCTATCCGGACAGGAATCCTATTCTTATTTTTTTTAACGGAGACAAATCATGAGATCATCTCCTATTTACTCAACATTTTATCAACAGAAATCATATGATAGAAACAAAACGTTTAAGAATCATACCACTCGATTCGGAGCAGTTCGCCCTGCTTCTGAATGGAGTACACTTTATGGAAGACGCCTTAAGGCTGACTCCTTCCAACGAAACACTTGATCCGCATACCCGTCAGGCTATGACCGGTCAATATCAGCTTGCCGGCAAGCATCCCGAAAACTTTCTCCTGCTGACCAACTGGCAGATCATCTTGAAATCAGAAAACAAAGCCATCGGCTCCGCCTGTTTCAAAAACCTCCCCGATGCGGAAGGCAGCGTCGAAGTCGGTTACGGGATATATGCTTCCTACCGGAACCACGGTTATATGACCGAAGCTCTGAAAGCCTTATGTAAGTGGGCTTTCGACATTGCAGGGGTACAATCCGTCATAGCGGAAACCGAAAAAGACAATATCGCTTCCCAATATGTATTGCAGAAAAGCAAGATGAAGCAGTTTAAAGAATCAGCAGACAGTATCTGGTGGAAATTAAATAAAAAAACAATGGAAAAGAAAGAAATTATAGTTATCAGACAAGAAACCAAACAAGACCGGCACGAGTTATACCACTTAATACAAACCGCCTTTCAGACTGCCAAAGTAGCCGACGGCGATGAACAGGACTTCACCGTAAATCTGTGGAACAGTGAAAACTACATCCCCGAATTAGGATTAGTAGCCGAACTGAATGGAAAATTAATCGGCCATATTCTGCTCACCCGGATGTACGTGATACAGGAAGACGGGAACAAATTTGAATCTTTATTAGTGGCCCCCCTATCCGTGTTATTGGAATATAGAGACCACGGTGTGGGTTCCGCATTAATGAAAGAAGGTCTCAGACGGGGACGCGAGTTGGGATACAAAGCAGCGTTCCTTTGTGGCGATCCTGAGTATTATCACCGCTTCGGATTCAAATCAATCCGTGAATTCGGACTTACCAACCCGGAAATTCCGGAACCTTATGCGATGGGATACGAATTGGTTCCCGGAGCACTGGATCAAGTTACGGGAGTGGTAAAACTGACATAGTTCGTCAAAGGAGAGCTATAAAATGTAAAGCGGCATGTCTTCGGAAAATAGACATACCGCTTTACGTTTTTATTATCGAAAGTATATTATTAATTATTATCAAAAAATATTAGACAATATCTGTTGCTTAATATTTTCCCACGTTATATCAGTTAACATATACGGCATTATGTCCTCTTCAGCATCATCAAAATATGCTAAACTTTTCATTGCCATAAAAATAGACCCATCCGGATACTTTTGAGAGTAAAAATCCAATATATCATTCATAGAGAAATACCGCAATAAGAAAGCAATATCAACAAAATCCTTTTTAGTCCCCCTCCCAATAATAGCTGTAACTTTCATTGCTGCTATATCTTTTAAACTCGCCATCCGAATTCCTTGTTTTACTACTACATCATCAACCCATGAATATTGATAATCTACAATATCAATCTTAACATTGTTCAACAAATAAATATGAATACGAGGAGATTCTTTCAATACTGTCAAAGCACCTATTTGTTCCAATGCTATTACAAGTTCATCCTTTTCCACCTCTATTTTACCAAAAAAATCTAAATCTATAGATTTCCGATGTCCTATTTGCAAAGCTAAAGCAGTGCCTCCCACCAAGCGAGTTTTACATAATGCGGGGATACTCTGTAACTTCCTTAGAAGTTCCAGTGTTGTGGTATCGAGTGTTGATAAGTGTAACATCTGAATTCTTCTTTAGGAGTATTCGAAATGGAAGCAATATAAGCTAAAGCACGGGGTTCCAAATCTCTCATCTTTTTTACTTCTTCTACGATTCGAGGTAAACCATAATAAATACGTAATACCATCCAATCATTCCAGACACCATATTCCAACACTCTTTTTATTATATATTTAGAATGCCTGTCAATATCAATATCTTCTTTGTGTACATCCCAAAAAAGATGATTAGAAAACGTATTTATACATTCGTTTGCTGTCATAAAAATCTTCTTTGATAACAAAAGTAACACATTTATCCAAATATACAAAATCAAACCAGATTCTTTTCTACAACACAAACCAACTTATACGCGATTTACCATTAATCAAAAAATATTTGGCTTTAAATCCGTAGCAAACAACTGCGTAATACAACTGAGGAAATGATTACCTCGATGTTTATAACACGACAAAACGACTGTACTGAGATAATACTAAACTTGTTTCAGTTTCAGATTTGAGTGCTAATGCTTTTTCCCTCAAAATGTTTCTTCATATGGAACTATTTCTTTATCTTTATATCAAAATAAAGTAATGGAAACCAAGGCTAAATTTAATGTGATATTATCATCTGAAGCGAGTGATTTCCTTGAGGGACTAAATTCTAAAATTCGGGAGAAGATCATTTATAACATCCGTAAATCTACATATACTATAGACCCCGAGCTCTTTAAAAAGCTGGATGATACAAATATATGGAAATTTAGAACAAGATATAATAATGCTCAATACCGCTTGTTAGCTTTTTGGGATAAGACGAGTAATATAGATACTTTAGTGATTGCAACACACGGATTTATCAAAAAAACTCAAAAGACTCCATCAAAAGAAATAACAAAAGCCCAAGAAATAAGAAAAGAATATTTCAACTCTAAAAAATAGTGATATGAAAGATAACAAATTTTATACCCTCGGAGAAATTGAGGACAAATATATAGGGAAAAAAGGTACTCCTAAGCGAGACAAATATGAAGTTGATTTGCAAACTGATGTGCATTCTCACTTCATTGGTGAAGCGATCAAACAGGCCAGGCTATCAAAGAATATGACACAAGAAGAACTTGGTAGTTTAATCGGTGTACAAAGAGCACAAATTTCTCGTATAGAGAGTGGAAAGAATCTAACATTTTCTACCATAGCAAGAATTTTTAAAGCAATGGGAATAAGTGCCAAATTAGAAATTGGGAATTTAGGGAAAGTTGCTTTGTGGTAACTTAGAATATAAAAAGATAAGCGGATAAAAGGTTTATATATTTCTCAGCCTATTTATTCATGAGATGTAGTCGAAAATACTTTTTCATAAACAACACGTATAGCGTACCCAATATAAGTACGGTAGCCAACAAATACCAATAACCATACGAATAAAAATAGAAGTATCCGACTATCACCAATGCCTGTACCAGCATGTATACGGATGAAACCACCACATGAGGGATCTTCAGTTCATTCGCCATAATCTGATACAGATGCTTCCGGTGTGGCAAACCGATATTCTCATGAAGCATCAGGCGATGGATTATCGTCAGTACACTATCCACACCGTATACGGCCAACAGGATAATCCAACTGAAATCCTCCGTCCGGATAACTAACTTGCCGATAAAGAACAGCAGAACGAATGCAATGCAGACAGAACCGACATCACCGGCAAAACACTTGGCACGTTTCCGGAAATTGAAGAAGTTGAAAACAACGACACTGCAAAGCACCGTCAGAATAAAATCCTGTTCTACGAAAGAAACGACCGCCTCATTGATATAAGCAAGGGCTACGAGAACAACCAATGAATATCCGCCGGTGATGCCATTGATGCCATCCATGAAATTGTAGGCATTGATGATGCCCGTACAAACGATCAATGCCACAAAAAGCGTCCACCAGGGGAGTGAAAACAACCCCCATTGATAAAACATCAAAGCCATGGCGGAGAAATGAAACACCAGTCGGAGTACTTGTGAAGTGGAACGGATGTCGTCTACAAAGCTGATAAAGGTGATCAATGTCAAGGCAAGCATGAACCATGGATATTCAAAATGGCTCGTCAGAAAATAAGTCAATACACCAAAATAAAAGATGATCCCTCCACCACGCAAAGTAATGCGGGTGTGAGAACTACGTTCATTCGGCTTGTCGATGATATTACATTTATCAGCGATGCGGAAATAAAAAAGTTCTGCAAGGAAGAGCAGAACTAAGATGATTAGATAATACACAGTCTTATATATTTAAAAAGTATCTTCGATCATGGAAATAATAAAAGAGCCAATCATCTGATTATAAACGGATAATCTTGACCCGATCACAAATCACTCAAACGATTGTATGGTCTTTATCAAGCCCTCTTTGGCAGTCACCGGCATTTTTTCAATGCCCAATGCGTTCTTTATTTTGGCATTACTAACCACATAATTCTCCGTCAGCTTCCGAAGACGCTCCTTGTTTAAAGGCAGATGCAGTAAGCTTCCAAGCCCGGCGAAACCTTCCATCAAACTTTTATTTATTTTCCAGATATGCGGTTGCTTGCCCATAGCCTCACAAATGGTAGCAATCAATTCATTCGTAGACATCGCTTCATCGTCTCCCATGTGATAGATACCGCCCGGAACAGCTTTCGTCAGCAATCCTTCTATCACATAACAAAGGTTATCAATCGAAGTAAACGAACGGCGGTTCTCAAAACTGCCCAATGGCCAGGGAATACCTTTCTTCACCACATTATAAAGCAGATTCAGATTTCCCTTATTCCCGGGACCATGAATCATGCAGGGACGGAGAATATACACTTGCCTATCCAACCCCAAACGACCAGACTGACCAACAGCACCACAAACTTCTCCTGCTCCCTTCTCAATTTTCCCTTCTCCCTTTAATATGTATTCCTCCGCCTTAATTTTACTCTCGCCGTAAGGACCTACCGGAGCAGGAACGACATCCTCCGTCAGTATATCCCCCACCACACTGTCGGCAGCAGCTTTCACTGAACTGAAGAAAATAAATTTCTTGGAAGAGGACTCTAAGAAGAAATCGAATATCTTCCGAGTCAGACCGGTATTGATATCAAAATAGGCTTGAGCCACCGATTCGTTCTTGGTATCGTGAGCTTTACCGGCAAGATGGATGACGGCGTCAAACTGAGGAAAGTGGTACAATGGGAAAGATGTTGGTTCAATATCTTTCCAAGAAAAAGTTTTCACCACACCGTCTTTCACCGGTGTAACAATATCCAAACCGTAAAGGGTGTGCCTGCCTTTCAAAGAAGAAACAAGATTGGAACCTACAAAACCGTGAATACCGGTTATTAATATATTCATCTATATTGAAACTGTTTTTAATATATCATTAGCCATATTTACCATTATCTTTTTTCGAGAAAATGTTTCTTTAAAAGATTTTCTCTCTTCAAAAACCAGCTTGTATCGCGTTAATTTATCTACAAATTCATCCACATTAGTGGGACTAAATAAAATATGATTGGGTAAATTCTCTTCTACAAACCGGGCGGCATAACCACCCACTCCGGCAATTACGGGTTTACAAAAAACACCGTATTCGAACAGTTTTGAAGGGAGAACTTTTTTAAAAGCTTCCAGGTCATTCAAATGCAAGAACAAAAAAGTAGATTGATGATAATATTCCAATAATTCAGCTCTGGAAACAGGATTGATCAACTCTACATTTTCAACTTGCAACTCTTCCATCTTCTGCTGTAAAAGGAGCTTTGTACCGCCATCACCTATTATGCGAAATAAATAGTCTTTCCCTAATCGTTTCGCCGCCTGGGGAACTATCTTTTCCAAGCCCTGCCCACTTCCAATATTACCCGCATAAGTAACGATCATTGGCTTTTGCAGGGATTCATTTTCTTCTTTTCCAGCACCGGCAGACAAAAAAACATCATCAATCCCATTTGTATAATAAGAATAGGACGGTTGTTTATATTTACTAAAATAGTCCTTGAATCCTTCCGACACCAGATTTATGTGACTGGCCTTCGAAAAAGTATAACGCTCTATCATCCGGGCAAACAAAACCACAGGAATTTGAATCATTTTTTTATCCCCGAGCACATCTTTCATCGTATCAACAAAAATATCACGAATATCCAAATACAATGGAACACGTTGACCGGAAGCTATCCGACGTCCTAAAAAAGCTGTGAACAAACGGGAAGAAGAGGCATAAACCAAATCATATTTCCTTCCTTTCACTAATTTTATCGCCTTCCAGTAGAATATGGCAAAAGACTTTGCCTGATCTAACATCCCACTTTTATGCTCAGGTATGGTTATTCTATTAATTATATAATTATCCCCCCTTTCTTCCTGTTCGGCAGACGCATGAAACGTCTTGTAACGGTTCGGCTGTGTTGTTATTACATGGATAAAATCATCTTTTCCCAATTGATTCCTGATTTCCTGAAATAAAGGGGTATTTCTAAACGAGCCGGCGCAAAGATCCGGTTCAAAATAGAAAGATAGAAAAAGTAGCTTCATTTAAATAGAGTTTCCAGTTTATTTTTAAAATTGATACGAATACTTTTAGAGGGGATTTTTTTATTAAATTCCGGAGCATAATAAGAATCAAACATTTCTATGGAAATTGCGCCATTTATCAGAATTGAATAATCCGTTCCTTTAATCTCATTATCGAATATCTCTATCTGTTCTGAAGGGTGAAAATGTAAATATGCCATAGCCTGCCCCCCAATGACATCCTCTATTATCAAGGTTTCATCCTTTATGGAAAAAGAACGTAAATGTCTTATACCCTTTGATTTATATCCTGAGTGAACAGCCTGTATCTTGTTCTCTTTATCTTTCAGAAGCTTCACATAAGCACGTTTCCCCACCCGGTGGCCTGCCCAAACTTCACTGGAATTAACATTATCCACCACCACCGTATTATGGGCCATAGTAGACCGTTCATAAAAACGGGTTTCATTTACTTCATAGGTGGAAGTACCCGTATCTATTATAACCGGACGATTATTGATATGTAATTCAAAAGTGAATGTATCGGCATGCGCATGTCCGGGTTGATAATCCGGACCAACACGGGATACATCCACCACACACTCAAACTTGTTTGTAACAAGCTTTCTATATCCGGAATCAGAAAGCCCGGATTTCTCAAAATTCAATCCTAAACGTTTTGCATACGCAAACAGAGCAACAGGCGAGGGAGATATCCCGAAAGCGGCATCATTAAATAATGGAATATCACCATTTTCAAAACAAACAGAAGACAGCCACCCCAACATCTTAAGGCTCTTTTCTTCAAAAAAGGACAACAGTTCTTTTTTAAACAAAGAATTGCTCTTCACCAGATTATAACAGTCCAATACACGCAGCAATATGATACAATGGTACATGGGACTTAACTCAAAATTACCACCGTCATGTAATGTCTGTTCATTCAGTTCAGAAAGTAAAATACGCCTTGCCAGCTTGTAAAATCTATAATCATCAAAATAATAGGCACCAAAAAATAAAGCGAAACCATTTTCCAATAGATGATTACCCAACAAATGATATTCTAATTTATGGGTAAGCAACTGTAATTGCTTAAACAAGATTACATCGTATTTATCGTTTCTAATCTTATGCTTACCCAAAAAACGGATCCAATTGGTACATCTCAAAGAAAGAGGATAAGGTTCCAGACCGACCACACAATCGGGCAACCGACTGATAAAATCATCAATGAGAACCAATCCTTCTTCTTTTGGAAGATTTTCTTGGTCCAAATACTCAAAATAGTTCAGGTTATATACCCATAGCCGTCCATAACCTAACCAATTCCAATCAATCCGGGATGAAAAAGAATGCGACCGGTTTAGAAAAGAGAAACACTTGCTTTGAACATCATAAGTAGGTGCAAAAGGAATCGAACCTTCAAAGACCATATCTGAAGATTTAATTTTCAATGTACCATTTAAGTCAATGCCAGAAGAAGTATACTTTCCGACAAGTTGTTTCCCTCTGTATAACAACTGAATAGGTTTTAAGTATCGAAGCGTATTATAAAGCGTGATTATTTTACTGACACCCATTTTTCCCTTCGGATTTCAACGTAGACAATAGTTCAGTTAAATTTCAAGTATCAGACGGTATATTTCAGAATTATATAAACCGGTTCACTATCCGACTGCAAGCCAGACCATCCCCATAAGGATTAACAGCCTTGCTCATCCTGTTATAGTATTCCCCGTCATCCAGTAAGGCGGACACCTCATTGACAATCTTATCATAATCGGTTCCGACCAGTTTGACAGTACCTGCCTCCAATGCCTCCGGACGTTCGGTCGTATCGCGCATCACCAGCACCGGTTTACCAAGACCGGGAGCCTCTTCCTGAATGCCGCCGCTATCCGTAAGGACAATAGCCGATTTCTCCATCAAATACACGAATGACAGGTATTCCAAAGGTTCAATAAAGAATATATTACCAAAATTGGAGAGGTTTTCACCGAACACCTCATGAATGGCTTTTCTTACATTAGGATTCAGATGCATCGGGTATACAAAGTCTACCGCCGGATATTTTTCTGTCAAGGCCTTAATAGCCCGGCACATCGAGATAAAACCTTCACCGAAATTTTCACGACGATGACCGGTTATCAACACAAGTTTCTTGCCATTATTCAGGCGGTTTACGTCGTAGCCGGATTTTTTTAAGATGCCTTCCAGTTCAGTATCAAGTTCCTTATCCTCTTTGATCTTATCCACAACCATATACAAGGCATCTATCACCGTATTACCCGTAACCAATATATGATCTTCCTTCACGCCTTCATTTACCAAATTCTGCCGGCTCAGTGAAGTCGGAGAAAAATGATAAGTCGTTATACGTCCCGTCATCTGCCGGTTCATCTCCTCAGGCCAAGGACTATAGATGTCATAAGTACGTAGACCGGCTTCCACATGTCCCACAGGAATCTGTTGATAAAAAGCCGCCAATGCAACGGCTGTGGAGGTAGTCGTATCTCCATGAACCAATACGACATCAGGAAGCACCTCTTTCAAAACGTCCCTCATTCCCAAAAGAACACGGGATGTCACGTCATACAGGTCTTGTCCCTGCTTCATGATATTAAGGTCATAATCCGGACGGATGGAAAAAATAGAAAGAACCTGGTCAAGCATTTCCCGGTGTTGTCCGGTCACACAAACGATGGTTTGAAACTTGTCCGGATGTTTTTGAAACTCCTTCACCAAAGGAGCCATTTTTATGGCTTCGGGACGAGTCCCGAAAGCCAACAATATTTTCTTCATAAAAGTCTGATCTTATTTTTTATAAATACCACAGAAGTCCAGAATTACCTTATCCGTATCGTAAGGTAAAGTCTTAAATACAGAGTGGGCAACCAAAAAAACCACGATATCGGCTTTTGCATAGGCCTCTTTATAGTCAGTCAGCTTAAATACCTTATGTTCATTTACATTCGGCTCCACTACCAGAATGTCAGCATTGTTACAGCTCTGCATCACTTTGGTGGTTATATACTTGGCGGGGGCTTCACGAAGGTCGTCAATATCCGGTTTAAATGCCAGGCCCATCATGGCTATCACCGGTTTGTGATGGTGTTCCAGTTCAAATTTAAGCATTGCATTTTCAACCTTTTCCGCACACCAGAAAGCTTTATAATTATTTATTTCACGGGCCTTGGCTATAATCTGGGATTCAATGGGAAAATCAGCCGTTATGAAATAAGGATCCACTGCAATACAATGTCCGCCGACACCACAACCGGGTTGAAGAATATTAACGCGGGGGTGCTTATTGGCCAGGCTGATCAATTCCCAGACATTAATACCCGCCTTATCGCAAATTATCGATAACTCATTGGCAAAGGCTATTTGTACATCGCGGGAAGAGTTCTCGGTCAATTTGCACATTTCAGCTGTCTTGCAGTTGGTACGATGAAGGGTCCCCTTCACAAATTGGCTATAAAATTCAACGGCTTTATCTGTTGAAGCTTCATTCATACCGCCAATCACACGATCGTTATGCACCAGCTCATAGATTACATTGCCGGGCAACACGCGTTCCGGGCAATAGGCGATATAAATCTTGTCTTTCAGTTCCGGACGAAGAGAGAAGATCAAATCCTTCATCTTGTCCGTAGTACCTACCGGGGAGGTAGATTCTATCACATACAAATCACCTTCTTTCAGCAAAGGAATAACTGCACGGGTGGCAGATTCCACATAAGAGATATCCGGCTCGTGATTTCCTTTGAAGGGAGTGGGAACCACCATGAAATAAGCATCACTTTCCTCGGGAGTAGTGGAAGCTTTCAACTGACCACCGGACACCACTTCCTGAAGCAGTTCTTGCATACCGGGTTCTATGATATGCAATTTACCTTGATTAGTCATCTCAACCACCCTTGGATTTATATCCACACCGGTGATTTGTACCCCGTGCTTTGCGGCAATAATAGCCGTGGGCAGGCCAATATAGCCCAACCCCATAAAACATGCTTTCATCTTCTTTTTTATTTAAAATGCGATTAATTTATTATGCAGTACAATGTATCTTTATACGATTTTTTCTATTAAAATAGTAGTAGAATCAATAAGTTCTTCCTTTTGTATTTTCGCACAGTTTTTTATACATCTATTTATTTGTTCAACACCTAATGATGAAATAAACTCTTTTATATATATATCAGTCGAGCAGTTTGCAGCAAAGCCTATTCCCCATTCTTTAACTTTAGTAGCAAGAAAGGTATTTGCACTTACTACCATAGGTTTTCCAAAAAAGATAGATTCATAAAGTTTATTCGGTTCAGCTATAGTGACATTGAAATAAGTTGTATCGTAGCAAACAATATTAATATCAATATTAGAATAAATCGTCTCTAAATCTTCCGGATTTCGAAAAGCGCCCTCAAACTTTACATTATTATAAGTTTCACATCTGATCATTGCCTCATTTATTCCAATGCCTGTCCCCCAAAAAGTAAACTCATATTGAGGAAAATACTTACCTACTACTTCCGCAAACCGCACAATTGTATTGGGATAACGAACTGCACCGATAAATCCGAATCGAATTTTTTCAACATTCTGTAATTCGTAAAAATTCCGGGAAACATTTCTAAAATAAACATTCAATTTATTAGGTAAAACTATAATTTGCTTAGGTGGAATAGAAAATGCATATAGATATTCTACAAAACCATCAGAAGTCAAAACTGCATAATACGAGTGTCGAATTAAATATTTATCAACAGATTTAAAAAAACGGACGATATATTTATTCGAGAATTTCGTATAATTTAAATCTGCCTCTTCATAAATATATTTTCTTCTTCCACCTGTAAATAAATAAACCCAAAATGCAATGTCAATACCAAAGGCGTATAAAATATCATGTGAAGACGATATAGAACAAACTTTTTTTATAAACAATATCTTTTTTATTGACTTAACAAACTTATTCCCTTTTCCATCTATTCGAATACTATGTATTTTATAATCTTTATTTCGTATATTTTCGTTATACAATCCATTATCAAAGCCATATACTGCTATTTCGAAACCGGCATTCTTTATTGCTTCCAAACGTTTTAGACATCTTGGTTGAGATATCTGACCAAGAATAAACTTAATTTTTAGAGTAGTCATCTGTGTACGAAAATTATTTCATAGAAGAGAAAGTTAGAAAAGTATCCTCATCACGTACTTTTAAAATAAACTCTTCCACATTACGAATAGAAACATTTGAAAAATTTTTAGGATGGCCAATTATAACAAAACCATTACACGATACTTGTTTTTTATGTATAGAATAAATATCCAACAACATTGTAGACATAAAACCATCTATTGATGCAGAAACGATTTTGTTTTGGAATAATATTTTAATACGCTTTACTAACCGTTTCAGTCTACTACCAGAAATCCCAATGCCGTAGCCATCACCATATTGTATCGTCGGGTGATAAATCGAAGAAAGCCTCCGTTTCAGTAACCAATATACAAATCCTTGATAAGCGACAGTAGAAATTGAGCATTCACAAAACTCCCCCTTATTATCTTCTATAAAAAGACTATTATTAAAATTATATATACTAGCTTTTGGAATATTCCTGTAATCATATTTTTGATATTTGGAATCGACATACGCCCCGCGTAAAACAGAAGAATCAATTTTTATTCCATTCAACTTAAACAAATCAATATATCCAGAATAAGTAGGGAGAGAATATCCTCCTGCTCTAAAAGCAATAATTTTCTTCCCTATAATTTCTTCCAGCAATAATCTAGCTGAATAAAAAGATGTTCTTAAAACATTTTCGGGTAAATCACTCAATTTATAATGTTCAAAATCCATTATCCATTGTTTCGAATCATAATCTGAATATATCCATTGCGGATGAAAATGCAATTGAATATCATGTCCGGCTTGCTCTAAACACTTCAAATGATCTGAAATCAATTCAAAATCAGATTTCAATTTATCATGCTTATCTTTTAATTCACTTAAGCGCAATAAATAAGCTGCATCAACAAAAATAGTTGCTTTAATCCCGTAACGGTCAAGCATAGAAATAAAGCTATTCATAGGAGACAATAAACAGCTTTCTACACTGCCAGTCTTTTTCCCCATGAAAAGTTCATAATCTAAAGTAATAAACAAATCCATAAGTTACTAATGTAAGAATAAAGAACATTGATTATAATATGGTAGTAGCTATAAACCGTTCCGAATGAAAAACTTACAGAATATGTACTCACCAAGAGTATTTAATTAATACTTTTCTATCAGATCCTCTATAATTTTATTTTGAAAATTAGTTATATTATTCTTTTCTAAATAACTATTATTTCTATAATGCCAAGATTCAAACCTTCGAATTCCATCAGCAATAGACTCTCCTGACACATCAGAGATCAATACCCCTAAATGATATTTATTAACCAGTTTCCCTAATAATCCTCCTCCCGTCGCTATTACAGGTTTCTTAAATTGAGCAGCATATCCAATTGCGCCACTGCTAGTATTTATTCTTTTATAGGGCGTAAGAATTACATCACATGACATACACAAAGACCCAATTGTATCATATTCCAAAAAACCTTCTATCACAATAATCTGTATATCTTTCCGATATTGTTCTACCAATCGATAAAATTCACTTTTAATATTTGATGCAATTACTCCAGCAAATACAAAAGCATACTTTTCCTGTTTCTCTTTTTCGATGAACGGAATAGATTGAAGAATTTCTAATGTTCCTTTCGCATCTGACATTGAACCAAAATGAAGCAACAAATATTTCGAACAAGAAATACCTAAGTCAGATTTCATTTTCTTCAAAGAACTTTCAGAAAGAGGTTTAAAAGGATCAACTAAATGGCGAAAACGTTCTGTTTTATAAATTCTATTAAGATATATAGCACTAACTTCATCATTCAATATATATATAGATTTGAACAAAGAACATTTAGATAATAATTGGTATTTTATAACATCTTGTATCCGGTTTAATAATGATGACTTTTTCCATTTATATAAATAAATCTTATATATGATACCAGAAACGCTGGCCTTACTTAAAAAAAAAGGAAGAAAAGGCAAAGTTCCCAAAATACTGGTAATAAGAAAAATCTGATTTGTATCATGTTTTATTACCTCACACCTAAGTATCTTTGAAAAATGCCATGATCTCAACAATAACCTTTTCGAATTAGAAAGTTTTTCATTATTAAAAAATGAAAATGCTACGTTAGGAGATGACGGCCAATCTAATACATTCGAAATTTCCTGAAAATTGTTTGGAAGAGAAAAAACAAAATTCACATTCTTTCTTTTTATAGCCGCCATATACAAATGATGAATGTATTCAAGATGGTGGCCAGACAATTGGTAATCAAAAATTAATATCGAATTATTAAAGTTCATCTTATTTTTTGTCGATAGTTAGCAGATAACCCGTAAGAAATAGTTGCAAACAAGAACAATACAAGTGGATAAGTGGAAAAAATTGTATGACCAAAATCCATTATAAAGTAGAGTAAAAGAACAAAAATACCACCTATCATTTTCCTACGATACATTATACTCATAGACCTGACTATAGTTATATACAAAATTATTAGATATATAAAGCCACCCTTCATTATCAGATTAAGAAAACCATAATGACAGAAAGGAACTCCATGTTCAAAATTCCATGACCAATCTGCATAATTATGACTTCCACCTAAACCACGTCCAAAAATTAACTCTTCAAGTGTTGAATATTCAAAATATCTTTCAAGTTCGGTGCTTCTCCCAGAGGTTATATCGTCAACATCTAATCTAAATAGCAGGGAATTTATTTGATTTTCAATATTTATATTCAGATAATAAATTGTAATAGAAAAAAATAGAATTCCTATTATCACTACAAAAATTATTTTTTTATATGAAAGCTCACGAAGAAATAAATTTATGCATAAAGCAAATAAAGAAATTAAAACAACGGATTTAGTCAATGTCATCAATCCTATAATCAGCATTAATACAACAGAAGCCAAAACCGACAAATCTTTTCTTGAATTTGATAAAGCAAAAGGAGATATTAATAATCCCAGCTTCAACGGCCGAGCCAATAACCCCAAATTCCCTTCCTCACTATCAAAAATTACACGATGCCCAAGATCGCCAACTGAAAAGCCTGTTTTATAGATAAAATAAATTGTTATCAAGATACATATAGGCTGGATAATTTTAATTTTATCAATTAAATCTTCATATGTTCTATTAAAATTGGAAGAATCAAAAGACAAAAATAAAAAGAGAGAAAATGTAAAAATATCCGTTAACAAATAAACATCATAATTTCCCTTTATCAAACCTATTATCAAAGCCAACATAAAAAGGCAAAAGAAAATAGTAACACTTATTTTCTGAGAACGTGTAGAGTATTTAATATTTGATATGATATCAATAATTAATATTAATCTTAACGGATATAGAAACGGTCTAAGAAATAAAAAATAATAAGTTAAAGCATCAAAAATATAATAGCAAACAATTATCCAATTTCTATTCTTATAATTAATTATCCTCATCATCAATCAGATTTTGATGCAACATAATCACTGTATTTGAATCAAACGTGGTAGATACATTCGAACAAATATATTCTTGAGATATATTTGAGCAAAGATTATTTAAAACGAATTCCAAACCAGTCAATAAGTCTTTAGTATTTTTATATTCCGCGATATAACCATTATCTTTATGAATAACCATTTCAGGGATAGCACCAACTGGGAAGCCGACAACTGGCGTACCACATGCTAATGCCTCCAAGGCTGTCAAACAAAACGTCTCATCTTCTGAAGAAACAACAAAAACATCCGCAGCATTATATAATAAAGAAAGAGAAATATCATCATAAAAACTTCCCAAAAATCTCACATCAACATTATCGAAAGGAGACTTATAATTACTTGGTTTTGTACAACCAAAAATAATTACTTCTATATCCGAATTACGGTAAGCTAATAGTGCTTCTTCCAAATATACCCAACCTTTAAATTTAGAATGTATCCCTCCAGCGGCACCAAACAGTATCTGTTTCTTACATAAATTAAAATTAAAGGCTTTCTTTGCATCTTGTTTATTTAATGGTTTATATATATCTATATCAACAAAATTGGGGATATATGTAACATCCGCATTTTTCAACAAAAAAGAAGTCATTATCCGATTTTTAACTAACAAACTAGGAACTATAAATTTAAGGTTAGAATATTTATTATACATTTTTGCCTTTTTCATAAACTCAAAAATAGGGACATTAAAAAGCAACGAATTACATTTAGGACATTTTTTACATTCTTTCGTGTATTGTACACAATCAATTGGATTATGGCATCCTCCAGTCATAGCCAAATAATCGTGCATAAACCAATATACGGGTTTCCCTGAGTCCAGTATTTTTTTTAAAGAATACCAATTAATCATATTTCCTGCTATCCAATGTAAATATATCACATCTGCATTCAAAACTAAAGGATGTTTATGAACATTTGCTCCAAATATAAATGAAGAAAACATACCACTCTTTCTCTTATAAAGTAATATTGCCTCCAACATACGATAAAAGGGTTTTATTATTCGGCTAAATAAGTCAGAAAGCGTAGTCACATTTTTTGCATCTGGCAACACATATTTCAACATCAGAAAATTAGATTCATAACCCAAATCAATAAATTTCTCATGCAACCTCAATGCAGCCTTAGCTGCACCTCCAAGTTCTTTCGTATTAATATGTAAAATTCGTTTTTTCATATATTTAAAATACTCTGCTTTAAGAAATCACGAGATTTATTCTGCATAGTTCTCCATTTTTGCGTAACAATTGAATAATCTATTTCAGAATATTTAGGATTACTTTCTTTATTAATGAAACGTTCTTGCAAATCTAAATCTGTAAGTAATGAAAGTTGACGAGAATCGAGTGTATTTCCTTTCATAATAGAATAAAATGGCTTTTGATAAGATATGGCAAAAGCAGTTCCATGGAATGATGAAGTAACTATAAATGAGGCATTCTGAAAATACCCTACAAACTTTTCCGGTGAAGCTGTCGAATAAGAGTTTTTAATATCAAAAACTTTAGCACTTCCACTCACTTCAACAACAACTGCTCCAATTTCTGAGGCTATATTTCTCGCTATTCGCAGAGCTTCATTACGTAATCCTAATGCATAAACTAAAACATATTTTTTATTTATATTAGGTATAATAGCTATTTTCCTCCACACAAAGTTATCCACCAACAAAGTTGGATCTAATACTACTTGAGATTTAATTTTGAAATTGTCAAATATAAATTCTTCCAATTGAGTTTCTCGCACACTAATTGCCGAAAAATTACGTAAATTCACATTTAATTGTTCCTTTTGTTGAGATGAAAAAGTATATAAAGGCATTGATACAGCATAACTAATTTTTTTCACTCCCACTCTAACTTTAAAGTTTCCAAAATAGACATCATCAAACTTTTTTGTTATTTTAGGATTCCATACCTGATCACTTCCCATTATATAAAAGTCATACTCATTATGTTCAACAAAAGGACTATTATACCAACAAAACGATAAAGACAATTTTGATTGAATAAACTTATTAAATCCTTTCCTGCGCCTATATGTAGGAATTAGAGTTCCAATCCATCGTAACAGTATCTTCACATTAAGAATTAAACACCTCAAATAGCCATCCTTTATCGTACGAAAATGGAATTGAGGTAAATATCCATAAGGACGAAGTAAATATATGGGTCTATAATTTATAATTTCAACATCAAATCCCATAAGTTTCAATTGCTCTTGAATTGCATAAGCCTGCAAAACAGCTCCATAATTATGTGCGCAATGAAAAGTTAGTATTCCTATTTTCATACGATATGCAAAATCTTAGATATATCATTCCGTTTCGATAAAGTAACTTTGAATTGTTCGGGTACTTTTCCACACGCTAAAACCATTAAAAAAACTTCACTTGGCGGCACATCACAAATTTGCCGCATTCTTTTCTCTGTTTTATATGAGAAGTAAGCATTTAGGGTACATACCCCAACTTTATAATAATGTAAACAATATAACAAGTTCATACCGAACAATCCACCATCAATATACGCGGAATTACGTTCACCAATCCCACTATATTCTTCAACACTCGCAGTCAATATAATAAGCTTATTCGATAAATGTCCAAAACCTCGATGTCCATTTTGACAATTCAATACCTGCTTGATTTTTTCCTTATCTTGGATTACATAGACTCTCGCTTGTTGCCGATTGCAACTAGAAGGAGCATTTTGTGCCAATAAAATCGCTTTTTTAAGAATTTCAATATCAATCTCTTCAGAAGTAAAATTTCGAAGACTGTGTCTACTTGCTGAAAAATATTCAAAAGTAGAATCATTCTCTTTGAAATAGGACTCTTTTGTGTACCCAATTTGATTTAGACAAGGAACAGAACCAACCTTTTGAATCAATTTATCAATATTATCTAACAATTCAGTATTCATTTCAAATTTTGAGGCTTGATGAGTTCGTCTATATTCGTCAATCACTCCTATAGCATGCAAAAATTGACAATTTGATTTTTCATATCCTCGACTCATATATTCGTTACACAAATTTATAAGAGCATTTACTCGTTCTACTCCAAACCCCAATCGCATATCGGGCATAGTTAACCCCTTTTCAAGAACATGATAGCTCATTATAATATCAGAAATAAACTTAATCTCAGTATTTTTTTTATGAAATATACCTGAATACCTCACATACCGAATCATATCAAGGACATAATAACGTATTACTGAAAAATAATAAAGGGGGAAAAGTAATAATTTCATTTTTAGTTATAAATAAATTTTATCGTTGAATCTTTCTCGCAATCATTTTTGTCTGTTCGACCAAAAAACTCTTTTCGCTATGTGATAATCCAAATAATATTGTAAAAATAATAACCGCTGCAATAGACAATATGGTAACACAAACAAATCGGCTTATAGACGGTTCAAAGTAATATATAAATATCATAGGAAAAAAAAGTGAAATTATAGATATCAAAAAAATTCTTTGAAGTACCTGAAAAATAAACTTTTTCGTTTCAAATCCAATCATCTCCCTCAAAAGCCATAAGCGAGAAGAAAGACAACATATCTCAAATACTATCTGAAATACATAAGTCATTACTGGAGATGCCCCCAACATTAACGCTACAAATGAAAAAGGGAAATTAAGCAATTGGAAACCACCTACAATAATCTGATAACGCTTAATTTTCCCCGTTGCTAACATAGCTGTTACTAAAGGAGTTGATATACAAAGAATCAAAGAATACACTATAATAAGTCTGACAAAAACTACTGTATATTCTGGTACTTTATTAAGCCAAATAGAAAGAATTGTCTTTGTTTCCATTAATATAGGTAATGCAAGCATTAACATAAGTAAATAAGAAAACTTAGCTCCTTGTCTCAATATTTTTTGAAGATATTCATTTTCACCTGCTGCAAATGATTTCGTTATTTGCGGATTAAAAGCCGTCATAAAATTATATGTCAAAGACATTACCGCAGTTTGTACTTGAGTAGCAATTCCACGGGCAGCATTAATAGTAACTCCACAAAATATATTCAATACAATATTTACTCCTTGTGTCATTAAAACACCACTCCCGGCACCAATAAAATTCCATCCGATGAAAGAGAACATCTCCCGAAACAATAATTTATCCCACAAAAAACTAAATTTACATTCAGAAAGGCAAGATGCACAGAACTTAACATAAATTAAACGAATAATAAAAGCAACAGACAATAAAAGCAATGCATAGACTATCAATTTATCATAATTTGTCAAAGCTAATAAATAAACAATTATTAATGATAATATAACTTCCACTACACTAATATAAGCAAAAACAGACATTTTTTCGTAAGCTATAATAGCTGCATTATAAGGAACAGAGATAAGATTTATAATAAAAGTAAATACCGAACATTGAAACACCCAATTAGCTGCAACCATACGTTCGACAGGAATATTCATTTGAGTATTTAAGAACCATATCCCTATACTTTCTGCTAAAATAAAAATTACTATAGAAATTATAAAATGAATTGTTACTGAGGCAGAAAAAATACGTTTGAGCTGTCTGTTTTCACTTTTTCCCAATTCAAATGTAATAAATCGCTGAGTAGCAGCCCGGAGACTACCAACCAACAAATTAAACATAGCAACAACTCCTCCCACTACATTATAAATACCATAGTTCTCTACTCCAAGTTCTTTTAGTACTATGCGAGAGGTATAAAGTGTTATTCCCATGACAAGTATCATGCGAATATAAAGCATCAAAGTGTTGTGAGCTATACGCTTATTTCTACTACTCATTTAGACTAAATTTGATTCCACGTATCTCCTTATCCACTAAAAAATCATTTTTCACAAATATCATTACTTATCAAAATCACAAGAGACAGTTGATTTAAAGCTATATAACATTCTATTAATAAATATTTATAAACTCAAAGAACACGTTGAAAACAACAATTATAACATTAAGTTCGACTAAAAAAAACAGTTAGTCTATTTATTATTCGTTTAATAACTCCTTTCTCATTATTATTATGATGCTCATTTCCATAGCCATAGCCATAACCATAACCATAGCCATAACCGTAGCCATAACCATAGCCTCTACGTTCTGAAGAAACACCATTCAAGATTACAGACATATTACGAAGTTGTTCTTCACGATACATTTTCTCAAGTTCCGGCAACTGACGACGATCCATTACCCCCGAACGAACTACAAAAATGGTAAGATCGGCCACACGATTCACAATGGAAGCATCAGCAACCATACCCGCAGGAACATTGTCAACAATAATATAGTCATATCGCTTACGCAGTTCCGATATAAAGTAATCAAAACGTTCACTCAATAAAAGTTCAGCAGGATTAGGAGGTACAGGACCCGAAAAAACAATATCCAGTTTATCATATTCCTCGCTTACTCCTATAATATCATCCAGATTATCTGTATGCCCGGATAAATAATGAGTCAATCCCATACGCCCCGAAGGATTTGAAAAAATACCGCTCAATGTACCCTTGCGAATATCAACATCAACCAAAACAACTTTCTTGTTCGTTTGTGCAATACTCATAGCCAGATTACTTGAAACAAAAGTTTTACCAGCGCCCGGATTAGCAGAAGTAAACATAACTACTTGTAGGTTGTCTGATTTCACACGCATAAACTCCATATTGGTACGGATAATACGAAAAGCTTCAGACACAGAATCGCGTCCACTCTCATGTACGACAATAGCATCAGTATCTTCTCCCTTCCTGGTACCATGACGAGGAATATCACCTAAGAAAGGAACCGTCAAAACATTATCCAACTCCTTGCGGGTACGAACTTTCGTATCAGTAACATTCAATAGCCACAGAACACCCATAGGAATAGTACCTCCCAAGACAATAGCCGCCAAAAGAATCATCATCGATTTGGGAGCAACAGGAACACTACTACCCGATGCAGGATCAATAATACGTGCATTACTCTCAGTAATAGCCTGTGTTAATGCATTCTCCTCACGTTTATTCAGCAAATAAAGATAAAGTTCCTCTTTGATCTTTTGTTGACGTTCCACGGTGAGAACATATTTCTGTTGTGTAGGAACAGCCTCAATACGTTTAGTTGTCTGCTCTTCCTGTTCACGAATATTCTTCAACTGAATATTTAATCCTACAATTAAGTTATCCACAGAACGGATGATCGTCTGTTTCATAGCCCCTAAAGAATTGTTTAAATCAATCACAATAGGATTCTTATTGCTACTACCGGCTACCAGTTTATCACGCTTCAGCAACATGTCATTGTACTCTTTTATCTGAGATTCAACACTATTATCTGAAATACCGGTATTGGCAGGGATTAAATCAGAACCTTTTTGAGGATCAACCAGATATTCCTTAATATATTTTACTATGCTCAATTGATTTTCCAAACTGAGGCCCTCCTGCTTGTAACGGCTCGTATTCTGAAGATACATACCTGTTTCAGAAGTAATATCCGTCAATTGGTTCTCTCGTTTGAAGCTTTCAATATTAGCATCCACACTTCCCAGTTCACGTTCAATAATGATCAAACGATCATTAATGAATTTGGAGGTATTAACAGCAATCTGATTCTTGTCATTGATCACATCCTCATTATAAACGGCAATAAGCATATTCAAAATATCCTCCGCACGGGCAGTGGATACATCATCCAGAACCAAATTTATAATCGTAGCTGTTTTACTGGCAAGAGATATATTAATCCTTCTTAAATACCCCTCAACCACCTTTTCCATATTCGACTTAGTAATATAGACTGGCTTACCATAGTAAGTATCCGTGTAATATAAAGTAGGAGTCACCACCATCGTACCGACAGGGGTCAAAATCGTATCATTCAAACGGGCATCAACCACTTCCGCAGACCGGATTTCCTCACCGGCTATACTCAGACTAAAATCTGAAAGCCTTACCGTGGCAGAATCCACAGGAGTCACTGTCATTTCTATGACTTGCCGTTCTTCCGATTCGGGAAACAAAACAGTTATTGGAGAATGAGTATAAAGCTCGTCTTCGCGCAAGCCGTTCTTCACTTTATAACTCATATCCAGATGTAAACGACGGGCCACTTTCTCCATCAGATGACGGGATTGAAAAACAAGTACCTCATTATCCACATTGCGCTTACCGCCTAAAAAGGAGATGTCGGCAAAGGCGGTGGACTCACTGATGGAGCCTCCCTTTGAATCATCACGGATCAATACGGAGGCTTTCCGGCTATATACCTTTGAGGATGATTTCAGATAAAAGAAAGCAATACCTGCACAAATTAAAATTGACAGAACGAACCAATACCAATTGGCTATGACAAGATGGAAAATATCAACAATACTTATTTCAGACTCCTTTTCACGGAGTTCACTATTTTGCGACTCAATACTCATTATCGTTTTTATTCCAAAATTGATTATTTAAACATGGTTACCATTAAAGAAGTAATAGAGGCCAGCACTGAAACGGCGGACAACCACACTCCTACCGAGTTGTTCGAGTTGATGCGGCTCTGACCGGTCTTAGCTTTATTAGGCTCTACGTAAACAATATCGTTCTGTTGCAAATAATAGCAAGGCGACTGGAAAATATCCGAAGAGCGCAAATCATGATAGAGGATACGACGCTTGCCGTCCTTTTCACGAATCACGGCGACCCGGTCACGACGGCCATAAATCGTCAGGTCACCGGCCATACTCAGTGCTTCGAGCAGGGTAATGCGGTCACCGGAAATATCGAACGTACCCGGACGGGTCACCTCACCCATCACGGAGACTTTAAAGTTCAGGAACTGAACGGTGACAATCGGATCTTTTATCAAGTCTTCACTCATCAGTTTTTGTTTTATCAACTCGGTAACCTGCATACGGGTCAAACCTTCTACATGAATTTTACCTAAAATGGGGAAATCGATATCGCCGTTCTGGTCAACAAGATATCCCAACAAACGTTGTTGAGCCGTAGTCTGGGCGCCAATCTGGTAGGTTACTACCGGCATATTGAAAGGCAAAGCCAATTCCGGATCCTTACTGTTCACAAGGATGGCCAACAAATCATCCTTATGGATAATCACTTCATAATTCTTATCTATATTCTCTTCTTTTATAGAAGCAATATCCTGTAGATAAAGCACCTCTTTCGGAGCTGAGCAGGATGCCAAAAAGGCTATCAGACACAAGAAAACACAATTCTGAATCTTTATGTTCATAGAAAACACTAATAAATATTATCCCTTTATTTTACTAATTATTATACTTCACTCCACGGATACGGGTTATCTTCTATTGTTTTCAGAAGATCGATCACCTCGCATTCATCCTTTGTCAGTTCCCGTCCCGACCAACTGTTTATAATTGTATGGGCGTCCTGAGCTAAATTGTCATCATAAACTTCACCGTAACAATAAGTCAGCAAACGGGCTTTCAAAAGCGAGGGTGGCAATTTATCCAACACCTCCCAACAACGGTTCAGGATACTCTGAATACGATTTTCCTTATCCCCGTTATTATATATCGTAGCGGTATACCCCATCAACAGGGACAGACAAAGAGCGGCTTCCTCCTCGGAAGTAACGCCATGACGGATGAACAGTGAATTGGCTTGACGGAAAACCTCACGATTCAGACGATTAAAATGATCACTATAAATGGGACTGCCGTCAACCCCCAAATAGAGCAGCTCGTGCGCCGAAGCATACAAAGCGGATATTTGAGATTCCAAAGAATTCAACATATATATTTTATTTACGATTTTACAATGTATGATTTACGATTGATATTACTTTACAAAACAGTTCAATATCAAATTGACAATTATGATGGGAAGCAGGGTGTATAGACTACAATATAGGTTCGATGAGCGAAGGGTGGATAAAGGTGGTGGCTACTGCCATTACACCACGAATGGAAACCACTACACGGCGGTCGTTCTTCACACGGATAAACTCCCCTTCCACTCCTTCGAAAATTCCTCCGGTGACGCGGACACGTTCACCTTTACGAAAAGAAACCGTTGAAGGCTCCAGATAAACCAGTTGCTGATCGCAATTGCCGGCAACAGCCATAAAACTACGCATCTGAATATCCGGAACGATGATCGGTTGACGGGTTTCCCGGTCCATGATGTAACGGATGGGAGAAGACAAACCGACGGATTCTTTAATGGCATCAATACGGGCACGTGAAGAACAGACAAATACAAGGTTATGGACGGCAGGAACCAACTTGCGGACACGACGCTCATCCTTCACAATGTATTCGTAACGCATCGGGATAAAATTCTCGATGCCTTCACGGTCTAAAAAATTTTTCAAGGCAAGCTCGCGACTGTAGGTGACGCGAAGAGCATACCAATAGTTGTTATCTGTTGAATCGTTCACAAAAGGATATTCTTTGGGGACACCGGAGTACTGAAATACCTCCCGGTCAAATGATGTAATGCAAATATAAATATGAGAGCATCCATGTTATTTCAAAAATATCCCCTATCGCAGTAGGATCGTTTTGAAGTATTTACTTATAAGTGATATCCCATTTTTGTACAAAGCACAAGGGGTTCAGCACTTAACAAGCTATAAACGAGCGATATATAAGTAAAAAGTGTTTCAAAAAACGTTCGTTTAATGGCACAAAAGTAAAACGTATAAATGAAACGGCAAAATATTTTTATAAATAAATTGATTTATTTTATTTTTCAAATATCTTTCATGCTGATAATTAAGATTTTACAAATTTCCAATAGTGCTTTTATCCATTTGTTTTTTGCCGGATTTTAGCTCTTTGTGGAAAGGTAAAAATATATGTGCCATTAAACGAACGTTTTTTGAAACACTTTTTTATCTCCATCCCTTTCAAACTTTCTCATCAAACTCTATAAAACGTATGTGTTTGTGTATTAACAAGTGGTGGTACCACCTACCTACTATACACACAAACAAAATCACTATATATGCGCGTACGCCCCTGCGCGAGAGTTTCATTCTTTTCACGCAAAATATTATCTTTGCAAAATTTTAATTATAAACATATATGAAAAATGAAGTAAAAAAAGTACTAATTGTACAATCACATTCGAATGTGAAGATTTAGGCATAAAAATCACTGCCGGCAAGTTCTCTCAGAAGTTACAAAAACACATCGACCTCTTCGAACAACCACCCGGAAGATGTGTCATAACCGGCTCACACAAAGAACTTATCGAGCTGTTGGTATCCCTTTGGGACAAAGGTCAACTCACCCTTCCGGGGAAAAACAACATCAATCATCTGGCCGATTTTATCTTCCGGTATTATGATATAAGATACGAAAACGATCCGGAAGAGAGTATGAGCTTAGAGAGCATCAGATCAGAGACTTACTTCTATCATGAGCCGGAATAGCCTAAAAAGTGAATCGTGGTTTTTCGGAGATGAAAAACCACGATTTAGCATTCGAAAAAACCGCCTTACCTTTGCCGGATATTTTAAAACCTATAAAAACAAAGCAAAGACATGGAAGAAATTCAAATCCTGATCTCATCTTTTAAGGGCTTCAGCAAGCATACGGGGAAAAGTAAACTCACTGATAAACTCCTGGAAATAGGCTCTTATACCAACGGCAGAATCATCGAAAAGATACGGGCGCTGGTACGCGACGGAAAAAAAGAGGAAGCGGCACTGGTGAAGAAACAGTTGAAAGGCAGTACGCTCTCCGCCACCTACAAGGAGCGAAGGGTGCCCGAAATGATAGATACATACAACGACCTGCAAATGATGGATCTGGACGGGTTGTCGGAAGAGGAAATGACAAATTGCAGAAAGCTGATCACGGGCAGTCCGAATACGCTGTTCTGCTTCACCAGCCCATCGGGAAACGGTTTGAAAGTGGGCGTATACATGCAGGACGAACTTTCCTGTCGCCTGCGCATGGAACTGCTGCGCCGCAGTGAAATCAGTTACGAAGCACTGGAAACTTACCACAAACAGATGTTTGCCTATGCCAAGGAGTATTACGAGACACTTTGCAGCGTAGAGGTGGATGCCAGTGGCAGCGACATCGGCAGATTGTTTTTCACCTCCTACGATCCGGACATTTACATCTGCGAAGAGGCGCTCAGGCAAGTGCGGCAACCGCAACTGACCATCCTCCCGCCCCCAGCGAAAGGAAAGAAAAAGACCGTACGCCAGCTCATGAAGGAGGAGATGCCCGGAGATGAAAGCATAGACCACACCCACATCGATCCGTGGATACAAATGGAATTCCAGAGTTGCGTGCGCAGCGTGGAAAGACAGGAAAAATACCAACCCGGCAACAGGAATAATTTCATATTCACTCTCGGCAACAAATGTTATCGGAAGAACCTGCCGGAGGAAGTAGCGGCAGTCCTCGCGCAAAAGCAGTTCGGCGCCCCCGATCTGGACGCTGCAAGCATCGTAAGAAACGCCTACCACTATACCACCCGCACCGATCATCAGGAGGAAGAAAAGAAGAAGCCGGTCGCGGTGCGTATCATCGAATTCATGACGCAGCAATACGAGGTGAGACGAAACGTGATACAAGGGCGGCTGGAATTCAGAGAAAAGAATAAAGGCGGCAAAAACGAATTCTGCTCCATGAAAAAGGAGGATTACAACACCGTGTTCTACGACCTGCAAATGGCGGGAATACCGTGCCACCCCAGTACCGTAAAAAGCCTGATAGACTCCCGATATGCACAAAACTTCAATCCTTTCGAAGCGTACTTTTACGGTCTGAAACCCTATGACGGGCAGACGGATTACATAGCGCTGTTGGCAGCCACGGTAAAGACGACCAACCAACCTTTCTGGGAGGACTGCCTGAAACGGTGGCTGGTGGGCATGGTGGCCTGCGCGCTGGATGACAAGATAGAGAACCAGTTGGCCATCATCATGAAAGGTGAGCAGGGAAAGGGCAAAAGTTCCTGGATACGTCATCTTCTCCCTCCGGAACTGTCTAAATATTACCGCAACGGGATGATCAACCCGGAAAACAAGGACCACATGCTTTTTCTCAGCCAATGCCTGCTCATCAATCTGGAAGAATTCGAGGGCATGACGGGCCGAAGCATTTCGGAACTGAAAAGGCTTATCGTACAGGACGTAGTGACGGAACGGCGGCCTTTCGACACGGATGCCAACTCTTACATACGCCATTGCTCGTTCATTGCCAGCACCAACGAACCGCGTTTCCTGAAAGATCCGGCAGGGGCTTTCAGGCGTTACCCTACCGTCACCGTGGAGGAAATCGACTATCATGCGCCCGTGAACCATGCCGGAATCTACTCTCAGGCACTCTACCTCTGGAAAAACGGATTTCATTACTGGTATGAAAACGAAGAGATAGCCACATTGAATGAAGTGAACCGGGAATACAGCTTAGCCAGCATAGAGGAGGAATTGCTCTATGTCTATTTCCGCAAACCGAAAGCGGACGATCTGGACGTGAAATGGATGCCCGTATCGGCGATACTGGTACTTATCAGCATGAACGGAAAAATACAGATGAACGACCGGAACCAGAAAAGCTTGGTGCAAATACTGGAAAGGGATAACTTCCGGAAGAGAATCAGCGAAAACAAGATTTACGAATACGAGGTGGTGCAGTACTCTTTTGATGAAGTGGACAGGAACTACAAGAATACCCTATCGACAGGCCCAAAGGAGACACAGGAAGAATTACCCTTTTAAGCTTTCCGATTATATGTAATGTCCCGGCAGAATATATGTGCCGGGGCATTACATATAATCTTATTCATGGTCTGCCGGCCGGTTTCAAGGTTCTCCCAAATATTCAAAAATGAGCCGTACCTGCCGGCGAGTGTACGAATGGTCTCCCTTCCCCTCTCCCCCTTCGTACATATGGGCATGGAGCTCTTTATTACGGCGTATCCAGCTACGCAGTTTACACATGGCGTATCCCGCAGGGAGATTAGGGCTATACAACCGGGCAAGGTCGGCTTTCAGATAGGCCTTGATAACAAACTTTTCTTCATCTACAATCATACTGTTTCCGATATTGGTTTCACTACTCAAATATAATAAAAACCGGAGACAGAGGCAATTTGTAGGACAACATAATACAAAGGGAATCAAAGTATTTACCATCGAGACCAATCTGCATAAAAGTACGTTGCAGCAGTCGGAAGCCGACCGCTATCTTTGTCACATCGGAAAGAAGGAAAGCGCTACTTCCGGAAGAAAAGAGATCGTTTTTTTATTCATTTAAATTTATTTTGTTATGGGAGTACCATTTAAAAAAATTCCAAGAAAAGACCCGCGAAAAGCAGATTCAGTGGAAAAGTTCTATCCACAGTTGGTGACCTTAGGACCCAATGCAGATTTGGAAAGTATTGCTTATGTGATGAAAGAGAAGAGTTCGCTCACCCTGGGAGACATACAGAGCGTACTGACGAATTTTGTAGAAGCCATGCGAAGCACGCTCTACGGCGGGCAATCGGTCAATATCAAGAATTTCGGCGTATTCAGTCTCTCAGCCCGCACCATGGGCGTGGAAAAGGCGGAAGATTGCACGGCAAAAAACATTAAAGCCGTAAAAATAAACTTCCGGCCGTCCACCAATATCCGCCCGGATATCACTACCACACGTGCCGGAGAGAAAATCGACTTCTACGATCTGGAAACTTTGCTGAAAAAGAAAGAAGAAGAGGAAGGAGGAGGAGAAGGGGAAGATCCGGCGGCATGATGGTTTTAGTTGAAAGTTGAAAGGTGAAAGTTGAAAGTTGGGAGATGGGAAATGGGAGATGGGAAATGCGAGGTAAAAATTGAGAATTAAAAATTGGGGAAAGGAGGTGTAAAGTATGAAGAAGTCTCTTTGGGATAAAATCCTGAAAATCGTGATAGCAGTGGCATCAGCCGTGTTAGGAGCATTGGGAGCCAATGCAATGAGTATCTAATGGCAGGCACTATACCTGTTTTGTGAGAAATCAGTGGAATACGGGATCCGGTAATGGGTCTCGTATTCTTTTATTATTACTTTTTATTTTCCAATGTATGATAATTACAAGTATGGGTACAATACTGAACGGTAATTTGCCACCTATTTCATATTCTGTCCGCTTTCCACTCTCAATACGAAAAACTTTTGTAAATCTGTATATGATTTATAACCTCTTAGAATAAAGAAGATTAGAATAATTACCTTGTTTTCAGGTAATGAGTTGGCAACCGTCTCCATTGCCTTGTTCTGCTTTGTTTTACTTCATAGAGTAACTCTTTCAGGTACAAAAGTAGTATTTTTTCGATACTATACGAAGATTACCAAATTAAATTTTATATTTTTGCACTCAATAAACAATGATGTGCAAAACATAATATGTGCAGGAATCGTATAAAAGAGGCATTGGCGGCAAGAGGTATCAGCCAAACGGAATTGGCAAATAGGCTTGGAAAGACTTTCAACATGGTCAATCTGTATGCCTCAAACAAAGTACAACCTCCTATTCCTGTACTATATCAAATTGCAGACATTCTAAAAATGGATGTACGGGAATTATTGTTACCTAATAATGGAATTACTCAATCTTGAACAATGTATTTGACAGAAGACGAAATAAGAGATAACGCAAAAGTTATACTTGGTTTTGACGAAAAGGACTCTGGTGTAAAGCAAGGAACAGGGCAAATAACAACTTTCAATCAATTGGGCTTTAAAGGTGTTTCAGACAAGCCCGATGGATGGTATCTTCCCAATGACAAACAAGATATAGCTATTATTTTAGAAACCAAATCCGAAAAAGAGGATGTCTTTTCTGAAAACCACTATGCGGAGTTAGTCAAAAATGTAGAAATAGCAGCCCAGCAATACAAACGTGTTGTGGGTATTCTTTACAACGGGACGGATGTTCGTGTTATCAAATACATTAAAGGAAGCGGGCAATATGAGGAAATAGCAGATGTTGCTAAAACTCTACAAAACAAACGCTATTATATTGCACTATTCAAAGAAAATCGGATTAATAAGCAGTTGATATATTCGCTTACTAAAAAAATAAATGACTGTTTACATGTCCAATTTGGCATAAAGAATCTATACCATAGGATGATTATCACTGCTTGTGCATTGGTCGCAAAAAGGTATGGAGCAATGCTTGAAAAGGGAATGGAATATTCTCTCATGACATCTTCCATACTGAATACCTTGTCTAAGTCGCTTGAAAAAGACCGAAAGCAGAACTTGAAATTAGACCTTCTTGTTGAAGTCTATTCAGAAATAAAAATGAATATGACAAACAATCAAGAGGCAATAGACAACTTTATAACATGGGTCTCTGAAATTTCCGATTGTGTTAATTCCGATTATTGGAATGGTGAAGATGTAATGGGTATATTCTTCAACGAGTTTAACCGTTACAAGAAAAAGTCGGAAAGCGGACAGGTATTCACGCCTGACCATATTACATCTTTCATGTACAGGCTCATAGAGGTAAACCAACATGACCGAGTGCTGGATGCAACATGTGGTTCAGGGGCTTTTCTTGTGAAAGCGATGTGTAATATGGTGAAAGAGGCAGGTGGCGTAAACACATCGGAAGCAATGGTGATAAAATCAAGCCAATTATTCGGTATCGAATTTGACAGGGAAATTTTTGCGCTTGCCTGTGCGAACATGCTCATCCACAAAGACGGGAAAACAAATCTTGAGCAACTGGACACGCGCACGGAGGAGGCTTGCGAATGGATTAAGGGCAAGAAAATAACAAAGGTGCTGATGAACCCTCCATATGAACGAAAGTACGGATGTTTGAAGATTGTCGAAAATGTATTGAAGTCTGTACCCATAGGAACGAAATGTGCGTTCATACTACCTGACAAGAAATTGGAGAAAGATGGCGCAGATAAAAAATACGGCAACAAACTTTTAAAAAACAATACACTCACAACAATAATTAAACTGCCTGAAAATTTGTTTTTTGGTGTTGGAGTGACAACCTCCATCTTTGTTTTTGAGGCAGGGAAACCACAAAACGGGCGCAACATCATAGGATATTACATTGAGGAAGACGGATTAGAAACCGTGAAGAACCAAGGGCGGCAAGACATCAAAGACCGTTGGCAAGAAAAAGAGGACTACTGGATTACAGCCATCAGAGATGGTGAAGATAACCTTTACAATACCCGGCAAATCATTAATCCATTAGAACATATTTCGTACCAAATGCCTACCGCTCCGTTTGAAATATTCGAGGAGGATTTCATTAAAACGATGATGGATTACGAAATGTTCCAACGTGGTATAGACGTGAAAGAATTTAATGAAAAGGTTATGAAATCCGTATTGTACAGCAGTACTATAAAAGAAAATGATGACGCAGTGGTGATAGAAATTCCAAAACAGGCAGAGGTATGAGTAAGATAAACATAAAAGACTGGAAAGATTTCTTGATTGATGTCTATTTTGACGCAAAAAATACAGGCAATATTTTGAACAGAGACGTAATAGATGGTTCTGGCACTACACCTTTTGTTACAGCAAGTGGTGTCAACAATGGTGTTGCCTCCTATATAGATGCGAGTAAATACGATATAATCAAAGGCGATTGTATTTTAATTGGTGGAAAGACATTTACGTTGACATATCAAAAGGACGATTTTGTTTCGAACGATAGCCATAACATTGTGCTTTATTGTAAAAATTGTAGCAACGAGTTTGTGTACTTATTTATTATCACTGTCCTAAAATGTTCATTGCAGAATAAATACCATTGGGGTGACGCTGTAACAAAGGATAAACTTCTTGCCCAAACAATCAAATTGCCAGCAAACTGTAGCGGTGAGCCTGATTGGAGATATATGGAACAGTACATGAAATCTGTAAAGAAACAAACGCAAGCATCCCTTGATAAGTTAATAAAAGTTATAGGGGGGGGGTAAAAAGTATTTAAACATAAGCAAGTGGGGGACATTCATGGTTGGCAAGTTGTTTGAAATCTACAAACCCCAAGTATATCATACATACGAAGTAAAAGAAAACCCGAATGGCATCCCTTATGTTGTACGTTCGAAATTCGGCAACGGCATAAAATATAGGGTTTCTAAATACAGTAGCATTACGACTTCGCCTTGCGGTGTCATTTCTTTTGGTTCAGAGAATGCTACGTTCTTTTATCAAGAGGAGGAATGGTGTTCCGGAAGGGATATTTATTACATAGACACACGTGATATTCCCAAGGAGTCTTGCCTTTTTATAATAGCCTGTCTTCAAACTATAGCCGGTAAATACTCTTACAGCAATGGATTATTCCCTAATTTGCTAAGGAGAGAAAAAATTAAACTCCCAATAGATAGGAATGGAAAACCTGATTGGAACTATATGAAAAGTTATATGCTATCAATCAACAAAAGAATTTCATCCTCTCCAATTTTACATTAAGACGTTATTCTTTGATTCGCCTAACAGAGTTTTTGACCAACGGGAGGATAGCAAGCGGTTTTGGTCTGTTCCAAACACAAACTTGTTACCCTCCCGTTGGCATCGTTTACAATCACAAGCCTTTGCTCTTTCTATGCGGCACAACAGTCCTCCTAATGGATGAGAACAACTTGTCGAACTGCTCCTTGAACCATTCGCCAATCAGTTGCCCATTGATGGCAAGTGTAAGTTTTGATCTGTCTTTCGGGTCTTTCACTACTTGGAAGCCTGCCCTCTCGGTCTTGAATTCTCGCTTGTGTTCCTCCGAATAGAGTTCACCCTCATAAAACAGCGGCTTGCCGCTGATAAGCGTGGCAGTCTGCCTTTCGTTGAAGCCGACTTTCAGGCAGAACTTCTCCATGTACACCAACTCTTGGAACAGCGGAAACCATGTTTGGGCTTTTGCAATGATGGATTTCAAAAATGACACCTTCTTTTGGTGTTCCGCTTCTTTGCCCGTTATTTCCCTGCGGTGCTTGGCTTGCATTTCCATTAGCTGGCGGTGGTGTTCCTCCTGCTGGAGTTGCATCTGTGCCTGCAATAGTTCAATGCTTTCATCACGTGCGGCAATCTCATTTTGCAGGGTATGGTTGTCGGCTTCCAACTCCTTGAGTTTCCCACTGCCGAAAAGAGAACCCACCTTTGCCACGAGTGCGGTCTTTGCTTCCGTCTTGGCGGCTTCCAGCTTCTCCGACTTGATTTCTTTCCTCACATCGTCAAGCTGTTGTTCTGCCTGCCGCTGTTCCGTTTGCAACTGCTGCACGTTGGCTTCCAGCTCCCCTGTCCGGCGTTTCAGGTCACGGTAGTATTGGGCGGTGGAGACATGGCGTGCTTCCGAACCACGAACGCCACGCTGCAAGCCGTATTTCGCCATTGCTTCGGCATAGCTGTCGTGATAGGAAACGAGTTTCTCACGTGTCAGCACGTCATCGGCGCACAGGCGCACGGTGTCGGATTTCTTGCGGTATTGGCGTTTGCCGTCCGCCTGCTTCTTCCTTGCCTTTCTGCGTTCGCCCGTCACTATCGGCACGACTGTGGCGTGGATGTGCGGCGTGTGTTCGTCCAAATGCAGGACTGCTGAAACGGTGTTCTCTTGTCCGAAAGTGCGGTGCAGCCATTGCAGGTTGTCGGCGCACCACCCGTCCAGCCTGCCTTCTTCCTGCACTCGCATCAGGTCTTCGTGCGTGCCCGACAATACGATGCGGATTGCCCTTACTTGGTCGGGCGTTATCTTGCGCCTGATGCCAGCCATGCGAATGCGGTGGCTTATCGCTTCGGTGCGGTCGGTCACACCGTCGGGAAATTCCACCAGTTCACGGTTGAGGTGGGTGCGTGTGGGGTCGGATGCGCCCGTGTCCGCCGAGCCTTTCGCCTTGTTGATTTGGATGCTTATATATCCCATGCTTGTTCTGTTTTTTTTAAGTTTGCTAATCGGTTTGTCATTGTCTGCCTGCTGCGGTCATGCCGCATGGCAAGCGGGGGTGTCCAGAGGGGTGCAACCCCGTTGGCTTATTGGGGCATTTTTAGCGGTGCTTGCACTGCGTGAAGAAAATGCCCTAATAAGTTATGGCTTTTTGCTTCCCAAAAGCCTGCGGCAGTGTCGGCGATGATGTCGGCAGACATTGGTCTCCTTTTTCTTTTCGCCAGTAACATAGGTTTCCCTTTGTCGGTCGGCAGACCGGATGTCCGTCCGACCTGCCTGTGGATGGCGATGTTCACCTCTGTTGCTTTCCCGGCAGACTTGATGAAGGGTGAAAATCCGATGAAATGATGATTTGACAGTATAATGACTTGACTTCCATTATAATAGCCTTTCATCAGCGTTTCATCAAACCGCTCGCCAAAAGAAAAGTGATGTGAGATACCACTTTCTCTTTTCATCGCCAATATCCTTTTGTTGAAAGATTGATGAAGATGTAAGTTGTCGTATTTCTTATTGTTCATATATGTTTTCATCATTTCATCAAAATATCAGAGAGTTTCCAACTGTGCTTTGCTTACCGTGTAATACCTGCCTATCTTCCTTGTCGGCACATAGTGACATTCACGGCTGACGGATATTTCATAAGTCGTATAATAAAGCGAGTTGGATGCAGGTGTCAGCTTCCATATTTCCTGCACCACTTTCCGAACCTGTGATTTCTCCGCCTTAACTTGCGAGCAGACGAGCAACGGGACAATATCATTCAGACAGAACGAGACAGACCCGACACCCATGCTTGCCATGATGTCGAGCAACAGTTCCGCCATTTCTATCTCCAAACGGTTGCGGTTGCTGCGGATTATCTTCCGCAAGGCTTCCGTGTGCAGCAACTTCGGATTGAACCACATGCGGCTTTCCTTCTCGGTGGAGAATGTCCGATGTGCAAGGAAGTAAAGGAAAGCGGGGATTTCAGCTTTCAGCTTGTGCAGGATGTCGGTATCGTCATTCTGTAACGGCGTAATCTTCCGCACCCAATAGCGTGTCTCGCCTGCATCGATGATAACGGGCAGGTGTTCGTTGTTGGAGCACAGCACGAACTTGGCGAAGAAGCCTATCTCGTCACGGTCTTTGCCTTTGGCTTCCACCTTGTAGGAAAGCGTGGTGCTCAGGTTTTTCAACCGTTCGCTGTCCTCACGGCGGTTGAGCAACACCTCGTCCACCATGATGAGCAGCTTGCCTGCCCAGTCGGAATTGAACTGGCTGCGGAAGTCCTCGTTGGTGTTGAACGTCACGTTGTTTTGGAAGATGGCTTTCAGGAAGTTAAGGAACGTGCTTTTGCCCGTGTTGCGTTCTTCCGACACGAGAAGCAGGATGGGTAGCTTCTGAACGGGGTAAAGGTAGAGCAACTGCAAGTAGTCCATGCCCAACTCGTATTGCTCGCCGAAGATATGTTCCATCAATGAACGGATGCAGGGGAAATCACCCTGCACGGGAACATGGCTTATAGGCTCGTACAGGTTAAGGAACTTGCCGATTACGGGCTTATAGTCCACATGGGCCGGCACGGTGCAGAAGCCGTCATACTTCGGCACGGTCGCCATATAATCCTTGCCGTAGTCCTGCCGCAAGGTTTCGGCATTCCATGCGATACGTTTCTTCACGTAGCCGCCGTCCATTCGGGGCTGGTTTACAATCTTGTATAGGGTAGTCCCCACACGGATGAATTCTTCTTTTTCTGCCATAGGCTTTGCTATATTTATGCCGCCGACAAACAATCTCGGCAACGGGTTTAACATCGGGGCAAAGCTACGTAAGGACGGATAAAGCATTGATACGTAAACCTGTGCAGAACGGCGCAATCGGAACGGAGAGATAAGAAAATGCAGATTATGTCGGTTCTTATTTTTTTGTTGCCGAGAAAAATAAATACCTTTGCATCCATATAAAACCAAAAATGCCATACATGGATAGCCATATTATAATTCGGGAATATTGCCCGACTGACAGGAATGACGTAATGAATTTGATAAGATTAAACATTCCGAAGTATTTCGCCGTGAAAGAAGAAGCAGATTTAGGCAGGTATTTAGATGAAGAAGTAGAGCTTTACTATGTCCTGCTATTTGACGGAATGATTGTAGGTTGTGGAGGGATAAATTTTGCGGATAACATGATGACAGGAAAAATAAGTTGGGATATTGTTCATCCTGCTTATCAAGGAAAATCGTTGGGAACAAAATTGCTCAACCATAGGATAGAAAAACTTAGAAATATCAGTAGCATAAAGAAAATAATAGTACGCACATCGCAATTGGTTTATAAGTTTTACGAAAAACAGGGGTTTGTTCTGCTTGAGGTTAAAAAAGATTATTGGGCGGACGGCTTGGATATGTATAAGATGAAATACAAAGGTATTCTATAGCCAGCCCAAAAAAGTGAACTTCTTCGGGCTGACAGTAATGTGTGACTGTATGACCGCACGGGCGTATTGCCGCATGACCGTACATACAGCCTAACACTCGCAAGGCTGCCTGCACAATGATACCCACATCACTTGTTTCTCTTTTCGCAAGCACAATCTCTCTAACAGTGCATTGCGCACCTTGTCCGCATACGGAGAGTTGATACGGAAAACAAGAGCCACGACCATAGGCAGGGCATACACGTCCATGCCGTAACTGTTGGGCAGCTTGATGTATCTTTTCGCTTCGTAATGTTTTAACACCCCGCTTCGATATATGGTTTTAATAGCGGCACGGAGTGTCGGGGCAATTACCCCGAACAAGTCCAACAGTTCCGCTTCGTTCATCCATACGTTCGCCGTATCAGTTGGTACGGTCACTCTGCCATACTCGTCCATTGTGATTGTTTCACGTTTCATATTCCTGCAATTTTTACGTTTCCGAAAGACTTGCTCAGTTTGTCGCCCAGCATTGTAAGGTCGTTGTCAAGTTTCTGGATGGTTATCTTCGCATAGATTTGGGTGGTTTCTATGTTCGTATGCCCCAAGATACGGCTCACGCTTTCAATCGGCATACCCTTGCAGAGAGCCAGAGTTGCAAACCCGTGTCTTGCGCAATGGAAGCTGATTTTCTTTGTTATGCCACATTCCTTTATCATTTTACCCATCCGTTTACAGACAGACCAATAATTGAGGTTAGGAAATATAAGGTTGTTTTCTTGGAAAGGCTTGTAGCGTTCGATTATCTGCAAAGGAATATCCAACAGCTTCACTTGAAACGGTACACCCGTCTTGTGCCGTTTGGAGATAATCCATTTCTCTCCGTTTACCTCCACAATTTGGTCGTTGCTCAATTCCTTGATATCCACGAAAGACAAGGCGGTAAAACTGGCAAAGACGAAAATATCACGCAGGTAGGAGTTCTTGGGGTCTTTGAACTGAAATTCCATCAGCGTTTTTAGTTCATCTTCCGTCAAGTATTCACGTTCCTTTGTGTTAGGGCTTATGTGGAACTGGGCAAACGGATTTCTCGGTATGTGTCCGTTGAAGTGCGCCCGCATCACCACGCCTTTCAGCCACATGCAGTTTTCCCATATCGAACCGTTGTGCAATCCTGCTTCATTGGAAAGGAAGATAGCAAACTCCTTGATGAAGTCGGGGGTTAGCTCCTGCATGGACATATCGTTCCGCTTATAGCGTAACTTGATGAATGCCGCCACATGGTTTCTTGCCCGTACCCTTGCCATGTAGGTGCATCTTTTACGGTCTTTCCCGACACGTTTCTTGAACACCTCGTTTTCCTTGTCGAAAGCACCGAGTAGCGTTTCATACTCGCCGCCCAATCCTTGATAGGCATTACGTACCATCTCAGCCGTGACATAAGCCTCACGGTCAGATATGCGTTGGTAGTGCTTGATGATTTGAGCCTTGATGTTGTCGAGCGCAAGGTTGGTTTCCCTCGCTTCCACGCTTTTGCCTTTCGCCTTGTTACCTTTGGCATCCCATAGTTCTTTGTGGATAGTCCACTTACAACTGAACTGCGCCACTGTCCCGTTAATCGTTACCCGCCCCATGATGGGGACAATACCGTTTTTCTCCTTGCTGCCGTTCACATAGAACAACACTTTGAATGTGCTTCTTGCCATACTCGTTTCTTTTTGGTTACAAAACTATAAATCAACGAGTTACCTCTTGATAAGTAAACCTACACAGAACGCCGCAAACGAAACGGAGAGTGTTAAATCTGCATTTCCATCGGGTAATGATTTGGAAACCATTCTTTCGCTGCAATCTGCTTTAAGACGGTTTTATGCACTTTACCCAATTTCCGCAATTTGCCTATAACTTCTTAATTCTCAAATTCTACTGCGCTAATCTGCGCTTTTCATGAGGTTATTCCATAGAATTTGTGTAACTTTGTAACTGTTAGTGTAACAAAGAGTGATAGGATATGAAAATTCAAGCAAGTATAACGATTCCCTATGCTGTGGCCAATTATGCCGAAATGCGTGACCGTGGTTTTTATTATGTGGATAAGACGGATTACATTCCACGTCTCGAGGCCTATAAAGCTCCCGTGTTCCTGCGTCCCCGCCGTTTCGGGAAGAGTCTGCTGGTATCCACCTTGGCACATTATTATGACCGCACATTGGCCCACCGGTTTGAGGATCTCTTTGGAGGAACATACATCGGAAGCCATCCTACACCGGAGCACAACCGCTATATGATCATTCGCTATGACTTCTCGGCAATGGTGATGGCGGATAATATGGAAGGGTTGGAACAGAATTTTAATATTCTGAACCGTGGCCCCGTGGAAATCATGGTGACACACAACCGTGACCTCTTCGGAGACTTTCAGTTTTCCACCCGCGAAAATGCCGCACAGATGCTCGAGGAAGCCTTGGCTTATGCCCGCGCCCATGACCTCCCTCCGGTTTACATCCTGATAGACGAATACGACAACTTCACCAACCAGTTGCTGACCTCTTACAATGACCCGCTCTACGAGAAAGTGACCACTGCCGACAGCTTCCTGCGCACCTTCTTCAAGGTAATCAAAAAAGGGATCGGTGAGGGCAGCATCCGCACCTGTTTCTGTACCGGTGTGCTGCCCGTGACGATGGACGACCTGACCAGTGGATATAACATTGCCGAGATATTGACACTACATCCTGATTTTATCAATATGTTGGGCTTTACCCATGCCGAAGCGGATGCTTATCTTCGCTACGTGCTCGACAAGTATACCGGAAGTCAGGAACGCTACGACGAAATATGGCAGCTCATCGTCAACAACTACGACGGTTACCGTTTCAGCCCCAAGGGGGAAAAGCTGTTCAACGCAACGATACTGACCTATTTTCTGAAAAACTTTGCTACCCGTCACGGTGAAGTTCCCGAAGAGATGATAGACGAGAACCTGCGTACCGACATCGGCTGGCTGCGACGGCTCACCCTCTCGCTGGAAAACTCGAAGGCCATGCTGGATGCATTAGTGATAGACAACGGACTGGCTTACAACGTAGCCGACCTCTCCAGTAAATTCAACAAGCAGAAGTTCTTCGACAAGAATTTCTATCCCGTCAGCCTTTTCTATTTAGGCATGACGACCCTGCAAAACAACTTCCGGATGGCACTCCCCAACCTGACCATGCGCAGCATCTATATGGACTACTACAACGTGTTGAACCGTATAGACGGTGGCGCCAACCGGTATGTCCCTACTTACGAACGCTTCGTTGACGAACGTGATTTTGAATCGCTTGTACGGAACTATTTCGAGCAATACCTCGGCCAGTTCCCTGCGCAGGTGTTCGACAAGATCAATGAAAACTTCATCCGTTGCTCTTTCTTCGAATTGGTATCCCGTTACCTGAGCAGTTGCTATACCTTTGCCATCGAACAGAACAATTCGGAAGGACGTGCCGACTTCGAAATGACCGGCATACCGGGCACGGATTATTACACGGACGACCGTCTGGTGGAGTTCAAATATTACAAAGCCAAAGAGGCGGAAAAGATGTTAGAACTGGATGTGCCCCTGCCCGAACATGTAGAGCAGGTGCACCGCTATGCCGAAGACACACTGCGGCATTTCCCGAACTATAAGGTGCGGACGTATATGGTTTACATCTGTGCCAACCGGGGATGGAAATGCTGGGAAGTATAAAAAAGAAGTTGCCACAGATCGAAACCGGAAAGTACCCCTATAAAATCATACGCCACACAAAACATAAATTGCTGTTGCAGCAGATTGATACTCCCATTTTTATGGTTTCAGCAGATTGATCGGAGCCACATACACTCCATCCTCTCTCTGATAAGCTCCTCCCACGGCCGTCAGTACCATTAGGAATGAAGGAGCCATCTCATCGCTCTTTTCCTCAATTTTAGCCTTCAGTAGTTTCAGCGAATTAGCACCAGCCTCAACCAGTTCATCACCTCCCAACTTAATTTCGATGGCCCCCCATCGCCCATCATCCAGATGCACTACAGCATCACACTCCAGTCCGGCATTATCTCTATAATGTAGCACCTCACCACCCAGAGTACCCGCATACACCTTCAAGTCACGAACAGCCATATCCTCAAAGAACAAGCCGAAACTTTCCAGATCCCGATGCAAATCTTCCGGCATCACTCCTAATGCCCTACAAGCAATCGAAGTATCCACAAAATGTCGCGTTGGGGTTGAGCGAATTGAAGTCTTCGAACGAATATTCGGATTCCAAGCCGCCATATCCTCAACAATATATAAATCTTTCAGAGCTTCCATGTAGTCATCAAACGTCTTCGGGTCCATCGTCCTCTCATTACTCTGACGTACATCTGCAATGATGGTCGAGATAGCCGCCTCAGTCGAAATATGACGAGCATAACTCCTCACGATCATCTTCAGTATCTCAGGTTTCTTGTTGCGAAAACGCTCATTCTCACAATCCTCAAACACAAACAACCCATTCCAATAATTCTTCGTAATCTCAATGGCAATATCTTTCGGAGCCAGCACCGAGATAGGCCAACCACCACGGCAAAGCAGATGAGCCATGTCCTCCAACGTAAAGTCCTGATTCAAGTCCCAAGGAAAATCTTCGCCACCATCAAAAAGATTCTGCAACGAAACCGTACCTTTCGACTCCTTTGACTCCCACAAACTCATCGGGCGCATCTTCACCGGAGTAATTCTACCTGCACCACTATGATGCACCTCAGTCTTGTCGGCAGGAGTCGAACTACCCGTTAAAATATATTTACCGAACTCATAATTAAAGTCCAAATCATCCTTCACCTGATTCCAAATGTCCGGAGCCTTCTGCCATTCATCAATCAACCTCGGGGTCTCACCTTTCAACACAGCTTTCGGGTTCATCCTTGCCATAGCAATGGCCTGTTTCGTGTTCAATTTCACGAAACTCTTTTGATAAAGCATACACGTTGTAGTCTTTCCGCAAAATTTCGGACCAGCCACAACCACAGCTCCCGAAGTCCTCAACTTCAGTTCTATCTCTTTTTCAACAAGTCTACTATAGTACATATCTCCATTTTTTATTTGTAATCCAATGCGAAGATATAAAACTCCAATGATTTTCAATAGTAAATTCCCATAATTTTCAATACCATAATCAAAATAAAAACATTTTTATTGTTTTATCAAATCAAAAATGTCAGAAAACATATCATTACCAACCATCCCCCCCATAGCATAAATATACCCATCAATTTACTTTCAACCATAAAAAATATTCAGCCGTAAAAGAAACAGTCATCCTTGACAATGTGAGAAATGGATATAAAAAAGCGGGAGAACCACCGTATATTCTCCCGCTTTAACCGCATACATTGATTGTATACCTTGATCGTATCGTATTATCAGCAACTTACATCCGAATCACTTCCAGATAGTCCAGATTACAATCGTTGGCGTCTTCCCTGCCATGAGACATATTCGAATCAAAACCCTTGCCCTCCGGATTGAGTCTTAAACTGACCGTATGGCGTCCCGCCTTCATATTCTTCCACAAATAATTGGAACGCATCCACTTATTCCAGTCTCCCGTAGCTTCGAGAATAAATGTACCGGCATCAACATTGTCGATAAATACCGAACGAATCGTACAGTAGGTGCCATCGGGTCCATGACCGTTTGCACCGGAAAGCACGAGCGCATAATCACCATCAACAGGCACATCGACGGTAAAGGTCACATCGGCCGGTTTTGCATACAAATCGACTATAAATCCCCGGCCGGAATATCCGGAATGAGCCTGACTGAATGTCCCTTTCGACACGGCATCTTCCGCTTCGAACACTTTGCGCCAGTCTGTCTTTATCACCGGATTGGAACAATCGGACTTGAATCCCCGGCTATCCATCGAATATACAGAATAGAACCCGGCAGGCTCCCGGCTCAAATCGTAAGGAAACGTAATCTCCTTATCCTCTCTCTCCCGGCTACACAGAAAATAGCGCAACCCCGGCTCTACGGAACAATTAATCACCTGTCCCTCCTGAATGAGCACCGGCTCTACCGGCGACCAGTCCTTACGCGGTCCCGGCTGAACAAGATTCATTTTCTCTCCGGCAGGCACTGTTGTCATCACAATGTCAATCGTGTAATCTCCCTGAGCCGTTGCAGGAAACAGATAAGGCAAGCTCTGTTCCTCCCCGTTCACGAGAAGACGTTTCACGGTATTTCCCTTTCCGGTGACATTCAAGTTCAACACGGCATCCCGGTAACGGAAATTCTCCAATGAGATCTTCCCATCTACCAGGTCCGGTATCACAGGAGTGAAAGTGATCCCCTCCTCGCTCATCGTCATCCCGAACAGTACACGATATACCATACTGATATAAGATGCCACAGACCATAACTGGCGGGAAGAGTTCAACGCCGTACCGCGATCGTAGCCCGTGTCATAAGTCATATTTTCTTTGTGAGTCAGAAACAGTGCTCCGGCACGCATCAGCGATTTCATCATATGTTCCACCACTTGCACGTTTTTCGCATCACGGGCAGCATACATATAAGGAGTTTCCCAAACCGGCCATACGCTTTTGTTATGATAAGAAAAATCATCCGGGATGCTGGGATACAGCACGGCTGCCCCATAAGGATAAACCGGAAAATTTTCCACCATCTTCGCACTCTGTTCCGGGGTGGCTATACCCAACACGGCTGCCAGTCCATTCGACATCACCCCCACTCTTTGAGCAGGCCGGTATCCCAAATACTCCGGATAGAGATAACAGGTATAGCACCCCTGTTTCTCGTCCCAAAAACGCTTATTGATATTCTCTTTCAGCAAATCGGCATATTGATCCCACACGGCAATCTCTTCCGCCGGCTTTCCGGTGATCCGTCCGGCAGCCCCGAGAAACTGATAGAGGAACTTGTGCAGTGCATTGGTGCCACTGGAAAAAGAATCGGCAATAACGGAATTGATAAACCAATTGGGATAGGTATGGGTACGCCAGTCCATCGAACAGGTTTCTCCCTTAAACAACCCGGCATTCGCATCAAACGCCACATGGATATCTTTCTGTGCCGTATACTTCAACCCATCGTACACCGATTCCAGCCAACTCTTATCGCCCGTGTACAGATAATATTCCCAAGCCGCCATTGCCCAGACAACGCGGTCGGTAGAGATGGGCCAGGAACCGCCGCTACCGGTATCCTGCAAGGCTTCTTTCGGATTCTGCAAGGTTTGTTTTTCCAATGTCTTGCGCGAAACCTCCGGCAATATCCAGGCATAAGAGAAATAAATGCTGTACACCGCGTCACGCGTCCATGTATCGGGCCACAACGCACCTGCCATGAAGGTACTGTCCGTACGGATGTCGAGCAGCATCTCTTCCAATGCCATGTTGTAAAGGGCTGCCAGCAAGCGGTTGTTTTCGGCCGTGAAACGGGGAAATGCAGAAATATCCTTTTGCAGTTTCCAGCGATCCTTGCCGTGATAGTCCGATTCGATTTCGGTATCGGAAACGGCAACCGCCTCTCTTGTGCCGAGGAAAGAGGCATCGGTCACCTTGTCCGGAGTCAGCACGAAAGAGAGTTCCGTACCGGTTTCCCGTACGATGTTCCAATGCGAACGATAGTCCTTCACACGGTCGGAATCATCCATGACTATTCCGTCTGCCCGCCGCGCTAAATGGCGTTCCGTCTCCGCCGCCCCGTTTTCGAGCGTATACCAGCCGCAATTCTTCTGGGTGACAAAATCAAAACCGCCATACTTCCATTTCATGTTCTCTGTCTCTTGACCTCCCGGAGCAGCACAAACCGCCCCTTCGCCGTCGAGTTGCAGATAGTTTCCGCTTTTCTTGTTCTTGATCAGAAACTCCTCACCGGAAGTACTTTCAATGATCCAGAGGTATTCATCTCCGGAAGGCTCGGCAGCAAAACAGAAGCTCCCCTGCTTCTCTCCCAAATACTCGCCACTTTCACGATTCTGCAAACTCCACTCGGAATAGACCTTATCGCTCCGGCACGACACCAGAAACAACAGTGCAAACAAGCTACAATATAGGTATAACTTCATATGGAAGAATTATTTTATAATTAATTTCTTGGTAACGACCTGATCATCGGATTCGATGCGAACCACATAATGCCCGCTATTCCAGCCGGCCACCCGGATGTTGGCAGTACGTTCCGCAACCATCGACTCAACCGGCTGCCCCATCATGTTGTAAACAATAATACGGACATTGGCAGAACCGGTTTCCACCGTAAACGAAGCATCTTTCCCTACAACGGACGGATATACGGATACGGTCTCCTGACGGTTGTTTCCGGATAATCCCGTACCACCTTTGCTCAGTTTCACACCACGCACACAAGTCGGTTTGAGTCCGGAAGGCATATAGAACGTTTTATCGAAAGATCCCCTCCCGCTTTTGCTGTATCCGTTGTTCTCAGGTTTGGTAGCCGGATCACGCAGGTTGACACTCACTTCTTCATCGTTTACCGAACAAATGGCCATATCGTCGTAACCGTCGCCATTGAAATCCAGCAACAAAGGAATATCGTTTTTGGTACCGAACTGCATATTCGCAATATCCTGATTGGCAAAATCGGGAGTCTTATATTCCGTAGTGGAAGGGGTGAAAGAGCATAACCAATTTCCCCTATCGTATAAAACCACATCCGCCTGCCCGTCGTTATTCATATCCCCGGCCAGCAGATAATCATTGTCTGAAATGCCGAAAGCAAGGTTCACATCCGGAGCCATCGCCCTAAAAGACATCAGCCACCAAAGCCCGTATTCATTATCGCGCCGGATAGCGACATCTCCTGCACCGTCACCGTTGAAATCTGCCGAGAGCGCCTTATCACCTACCGCCATACCGTAAACCACATCCTGCGGGTCGATAAAATTATTATTCCCGTCGTTATAGTAAAATCTCCAATGGATGAGCTGGTCTGCCGCGCAGGAACGGTCTACTTCGCACAAGTCAAAATAACCGTCACCATTGGCATCGTACACAAACACTTCGGCTATCGGCACGTCTTTGGTCTGTGTGGGAACTGTAAGGTCTATCTTTCCGTCCAAATCGAAATCGAACTGATAACCGGCCTCGTAAGACCAATATACAATGCCGTCGGACTTCTGGGCATAAGTGAAAACCGCCATTGTACAGGCTAAAGCTGCAAGTACTAAATTTTTCATAACTATTAAATTTTAATTATACAATAATGATAATTTGTTTAATTCAAAAAAAACAGATAATGCTGAGCAAAAATTAAAAAGCTCTAAATCATGTTTGTTTGATTTACCGGAGTACCACCGAAGCGTATAGCCGGTGATACCCCTCTTGTTCCACATCGCTGATCGTCAGCAGATAGGCCCCCTGCGACAACGGAGGAATGCTACAGGAGAGCACTCCGTTGCCAAAACGGAGCCTGTCTTCATAACAGATACGTCCTCCCATATCCGCCAACCGGATCTCGCACAGACGCTCCTGCCCCGTTCCTCCGGATATAATCATCCGGGAACCTCCGTCATCGAAGCAGACGCTTATCTCCTCTTTTTTTTTAGAAGATTCGATTCCCGTATATTTGTCCGACATGAAAATCAGATTGTCATAATCGGCGCTGTTCCTGTCTACCGGCCCCATAAAGACCGATACCACGATGGCATCCGCCCAATCTTCTCCCCACAGGCCGGTAATATCTTCCCGGAGATCCCGCTCATATTCCACCCATTCGTCTACCTTGGGCTTCACGGGAGTCAGCGTAAGATAAGCCAATCCCGGCTGGGAATACCCCACGCGATAGAACAGGTCTTTCGTTTCCCATACGGGAGAACTGTCGGACGGCTTTATCAGACGGAAACCGAACCAGCAAGCCGTGGTGTTATGGGAACGGACAGCTATCTTAAACCGGTTGAAACGATCGAGCGGTACACGGATCGCACCGTCCGAAGTGGTGGTAAACCGGATCATTCCCGGAGTAACCTGCAATGCTTTCTCTCCGGCAAATGCATCTGTCACTGTCTGGATCTGAGACACGTTACCGTTATAGTCGTTGGAGACGATAAGCGGTTCCTGATCGTCGAGAATGGTAATCGCAGCAGTCTCTTCGGAGCGCAAAGTCTCTCCGCCGGCATCGTAACGGAAGGGGAATAGATCGAATGCGACACTTTTCTCCGCAGGTGCTTCGGGCATTCCGACCGTGCTGTTGAGATGCAGCACCAAGGTGGCAAAAGTACCGAGTGAAGACAACGACACTTTTACCTTATCGCCTTCTCTGGTATAATCTACCTTCCGGCTGCCTTCCAAAGTAACGCAATAAAGATCTGCCGGCACTGCATCTTCCGGTAAGGTGAAAGAGAGACCGGTCGCCTTTGCCGCAGGCGCCGTATTCACCACATCCCAACGCAAATCTACCGAGCTGCCGTAGTTCACCAGATCGACAATCAGAGCATCCGCCCGGCCAGTCCGTTTATCCCAACGTCTTTTCAGTTTGGCATAGATGCCGTCGGCATTATCCAGAACCAAATCCGACTGATTGTAATCGGCAATGACGTAAGCGCGGTTGGAATAATACAGATAGGCTCCGTAGGCTTCCGTAAACTTATTCCAACGGGCGATCTGTTCGAGCACTTCCAACGGATAGTTCACAGCATGGAAAGGAACCGGATCGGTAAAGCTCGCTACTCCGTCCACCACTTGCGCAGCAGGATAACCGCCGGCCGAGAGACAGGTTGCAAATTGATAATCGATATTTTGTTTCGGCCAGCCGGTCGTCAGGTTCATCTCTGCAGGCGGATAGAAATTGGCGAAAACCGGCTTATCGGGGTAACGCGATTTTGCTTCATAAATGTCGCGGTAAAGATCGGTGTATTTGGTTCCCGTGCCAAAAGGCCAGAGTTCCATAAACTGATGGTTGGCTACCGCTCCCGTCGTGTAATGCGGGATATTCCCGTTTGTAGACGGCAGTTGCAATGCCGTAGTAGTGACGTCCGCACGCTGTTCCTTCACTGCCAGATCCAGGCGTTTGACCAACGGAGCCATCTCCGACGAGAAATTACAGGCAGCCTCCGTTCCGTCACAGACATAGCTATCGGGCAGGCCGTACCAATCCCAACGGTATCCGTCCCAATTATACTCTTTCTGAGCCGTCACCGCCTGATGCACAAAATAGTCGTTGAAGTTTTTATACGTCTCTCCGCCGATGGTATACGGGGCATCCACCGATTCGTTGGTAGACATGAGGTAGAGATAAGAACCGCCATAAGTGATAAAGCTACGGTCGCCCGCATTGCGCATGGCCCAATCGGGACAGGTATGGGCAAAAGCCGGAGTTGCGGCATAGATGCCGGTATAGCAGACCGAACGTCCACCGATGCTGCGGAATTTCTCTATCTTCTTTTTCATCATGGCCTTGCTCGTCCAAAGACGGTCGTCGCCGACGTATGTATTCCAGGTTTCCGTCTGAGGGGCTACCTCCTCATGGGCTCTCATCCAGGGATGATATTCCAGCGTATTGATTCCTGCGGCTTCCAGATTGCGCGCCCACTTATCCACATCCAGCGAATTATCGAAGATACAAGTCCATCCGTGCCGGAGATTCACCTCTTTCCCCGTCTCTTCAAGGGTAGCCAAAGGCAGGACGGCAGGGCGGGACTGATCCGCATCCGCAGACATAACGGCAAGTACCCCCGTCAACGGCACTGTCACGGTGCAGTCCACCGTCCCGTAACCATTGGAATCAGCATAGTGTTCGTATTGCGGCTTGTCTGCCGACCAATAATTGATGAGTATCTGTCCGGTCGAAGCACGGTAGAGTGCCATATCGGTATAGCCGTCTCCATTGAAATCTCCGGTAAAGGGAACATCTTCCGCCGTCCCGAACACCACCCCGTTGATGGCAAGGGGCATATCGAACTCGGGATATCCGGTAAGAGACGAAAACGCTACATACCAAGTCGACGTAGAGGGACGGTAAACGGCAAGGTCATCTATTCCGTCACCGTTAAAATCACCGGACAAAGGGATGTCTCCGGGCAGTCCGAACTGACCTCTGGCATCGATGTTCCCCTCACAAGGGGAAAAATCGATGTACCAGGTTGCCAGTCCTCCGGCTCCTGAACGCATCACGGCGATATCGGTCTTTCCGTCACCGTTAAAGTCGCCCGTCACATACTTGTCCGTAGCACTGATGCCAAAGCCGACCGGAGTGCTTGTTATCCAATCCTTTTTACCATTATTTATTTTCCATACCCATTTTATCATTTCGCCGGTAGTCTCCACCTCGCAGATATCCACCCGTCCGTCTCCGTCATAATCGCCCACGCAAGCTCCTCCTGTGAAAACGGCATCCAACGTTTGAGAAATAACAGACTGGTTACCGATGTCGAAATTCCATCCCGCCTGCGTTCTGTAAATCAAATCATCGTGAGCACCGGCCCCTACAGCCAGGGAGAAAGAGACAACGGACAAGAGAATTTTCTTTTTCATATTCTTTTTCATATTCCTTTTCATCTTCTTTTTCATATCGGGTTAATAGCCGGGGTTATTAGGTCTCAAATTGGGGTTTGCATCGATATCGTCCATAGGAACAGGCAATAACAGATGCTTGGGAGTTGTGAAATTCGTTTTACCTATACTGTGGAAGAATTTCTTGGCGTACTCCCCATTCTCATCGTAACGGATCAAGTCGAACCAACGGTGTCCGCCCTCGAAAGCCAACTCCATACGGCGTTCATGACGGATAATCTCCCGTAATTCCGCCTGGTCTTCAGTCGTTACCTCAGGCAATCCGGCCCTGACACGAACGCGATTCAACGGCCCGCCCTCCTCATAGGATGCGGCAGGAGCACAAGCCTCCGACGTACGCCCCTTTTCATTCAAGGCCTCGGCATACATCAGCAATACATCCGCATAACGCAATATGGGGAAATTCAACGGGCTATCCATAGCGCGATCCTGTCCTATATCCTCACAGAGGAATTTCTTTACGTTGTGTCCGGTCTGAGAAACCGACGGATCATAAGCCCAGCCTTTGTACTGGTCGCCCTGACACCACACGGAAACGGATTTCCGCAAATCTCCCGCTTCATAAGAATTCACAAATTCCGGATATACGGCAAACCAGCCGAAGTTACCCCATCTGCCACCAATCGCTATCGGGGCCAAAGGAGCCATATAGTCATTGTGCCACCCGCCCTGTCCGAGGATGTCAAACTCGGAATACGTGGTCACATCTTTCTCATACTGTACTTCGAACAGGCTCTCGGGGCCATTCTCACGCAGGTAGTCGAAATTCCAATCGTATTTTCTGTTCAAGGTATATATATTCAGCGCATCCAGTTCCTCAATAGTAGAAATGACATCATCGTATTTCTTCAAGGTGAGATATACCTTGGCCAGCAGTCCTAAGGAAGCGCCTTTGGTGGCACGGCCTATATCGGAAGAAAGTTCGTATTGCGCCGGCAGCATGGAAGCAGCATCTTTCAAATCCTGTATTATCAGTTCGTAAACCTCTTCTTTTGGAGACCGGGATACCTGCAGATCGTCGCCTGCTGTCTGCTGGGTCTTGATCAGAGGAACATCACCAAACAAACGCACCAGATTAAAGTAATACAAGGCACGCAGGAAATGGGCTTCCCCCTTATACTGGACAATCTTTTCCGGACTTACCCGGGCCGCATCATCGATGTTGTTCAAAATCCAGTTTGTCCGGCTGATTCCGGCCCAGGGTCCCCGCCATAATTCCTTTGCACCGGAATTATCACTGGTAGTTATAAAATTGGCAAGCTGTGTTGTTTCCAGCCCGTTGCCGCCCGCTTCATTGCCCACACTCCCCTCGCCGGCCACAATATCGAGTGTCCACATACGGAGATTGTACATATACGAACTCTGCAAGCGCTGATACATGGAGTTCACTCCACTCTCGATCTCTTCGGCCGTACCTTTTTCAAAGAAATTATCGGTAATAATCTGGTCATTAGGCAATATCTCCAACTTATTCATACAACTCTGGTTACAGAGCGACAGTCCTAAAAAGGCGAATATATAAATATACTTTTTCATGGCTTTATGTTATTAGAATTTAACGGATACACCGAACATATAGGTACGCGCGGACGGATAGACACCGTAATCCAATCCGCTCAATCCGGCTTCGGGATCCAGCCCCGAATAGTTGGTTATGGTACAGAGATTATCTAAACTGACGTAAAGGCGCAACGCTTTCATCTTTGCCTTGCGAATCCACTTTTCCGGCAGTGTATATCCGAATGTCAGATTCTTGAGCTTCGCATAGGCACCGTCTTCCAGCCAACGGGTAGAGGCACGCGAATTGTTGTTCGGATCGGCATAAATGGCACGGGGCATCGAGTAGCTGCTCCCCTCGCCTGTCCATCTTTCCAGAGTAGTTGCCAACTGGTTATACGTACTGTTCATACTCTCATGACTGGCCCGCACGCCATTCCACACCTGGTTTCCTAAAGCGCCTTGAAAGAAAATGCTTAAATCAAAATTCTTATAGCTGAATGTGTTGTTGAAACCGAAAATACAATCGGGAGAAGGATTACCGATAACGGTACGGTCCAGATCGTTTATTTCACCGTTCCCGTCTACATCGACAAACCACATATCACCGGGAGAGGTGTTTTTATAAGGATTGTGAGAGGCTTTATCCGGAGCACGGTTTTCCATGACAGGGCCGGTGAACACTTCATCGAGTGTCTGATAGATTCCGCCCAACTCGTATCCGTAGAAAGAATTGATGGGCTGGCCTTCACGGATCAGGCTCACACCGTTCAGTATCTCCGGGCCACCGATCGAAACCACTTCATTGTGATTGAAACTCATATTCAGACTGGTTTCCCACTTAAATTCTCCTACAAAGTTCTTAGTGTTGACGGTGAATTCGAAACCACGGTTCAGTACTTTACCGATGTTTACCGGTGGCCAGTCCGCCTGTTCCAAAGAAGTGCCGCTTGTCTGCGGAACCGGTTTCTTGGTAAGCATGTCCCGGGTATTCTTTACATAGAAATCAAGATTGGCGACAATACGGTTTTGCAGAAAACCAATGTCGAGACCTACATTATATTGTTCCACCGATTCCCACTTCACTGATGGATTGGACAAGAGGTAAGGATAAATCAGATTCACTAAATTGGACTCGAAACCCCGTTGCGAACCGAAATTATAAACACCGTTCACACTCAGTTTATCGGCAAAGGCGTATGCACCGATATTCTGATTACCCGTTTGTCCGTAACCGGCTCTGAGTTTCAGTAAAGAGACGGGCTTGACGGACTGCATAAATGCTTCATTGCCGATATTCCAGGCAGCAGCAAAAGAGGGGAAGTAGCCGAAGCGGTTATCCTTACCGAACTTCGACGAACCGTCTGCACGGAAAGTAGCTGTCAGCAGGTAACGGTCATCATATGAATAATGCAGACGGGCCATGTACGACATCAATGCCCAACGGTATGAATTGCCTCCTACATCGGTAGCCTTGGTCGCATTGTCCAGTTCGGTAGTCAGTTCGCTGGCACGTCCGGAACCGGCGGCCGATACGGACTCTTTCTTGTATTCCTGATAAGAAGTACCTATCATGGCATTGATGCGGTGCTTTCCGAAAGCCTTGTCATAATTCAATGTATTGTCCCACAGATACAACTGCTCATAAGCGGAAGTGACCGTCTGCATGGTATTTTTCGATTCATTCATCCCCCATTTGTATTTGGGAATGTACGAATTGTTATAATCGTATCCCAACTCGGCTCCCCCTGTCGTCTTGAATTTCAGTCCCTTTATGATTTCCCACTCTAAAGAGATGTTAGACAGCATACGGAATCCCTTCATCCGGTAGTTTTGTTCATTGATGATGGCTACCGGGTTCAATGCGTTTCCATTCCACTCCGCATTGCCCGTAGGCCCGGCATATTCTCCGTTGTCATCATAGATAGGAATGGAAGGCAATATGCGCATTGCATTCTGGATAACCGTACTTACGGGCTGGGTACGGCGATTCTCCGCACTCAGGTTTACATTCGCCCTTACGGTGATGTTCGATGCCAGTTTGGAGGAGATGTTCGATTGCAGGCTCAGACGGTTGTAAGACGAATTCTTCATGATGCCGTCCTGAGTATAATATCCCAAAGAGGTGGCATGGCTTATCTTCTGATTGCCACCCAGCATGGATAGATTGACTTTCTGCATCGGCGCAGTGCGGAAGATGGCATCCATCCAGTCGGTACCTGCTCCCAACGACTCCGGATCGGCAAAAGCCGGATTCAAAGAGTATTCCGGGCCGGCATTGGTACGCATCTCATTGTGCAAAGCCGCGTATTGCGACGCATCCAGCATCTTGTATGTTTTGGCCGAATGCTGTATGCCGTAGCTATAATCAAAATTGATTTCCGTATGTCCCTCCTGTGCCTGTTTGGTGGTGACCATCACTACTCCGTTGGCTCCCCGCGAACCGTAAATAGCCGTAGCCGAAGCATCTTTCAAGACATCGATGGATTCTACATCGTTCGGATTCAAGTACCACATGCCGCCGCTTACAGGCACCCCATCGATCACATACAAAGGAGACGCGTCGTTGATGGTACCCACACCACGTATCAGAATGGATACATCACCGCCCGGCGTACCGGAATTCTGCACGACCTGTACCCCCGACATCTTTCCGGCAATGGCCTGCATCACATTGGAAGTGGCATTCTTGGTGATCTCTCCCGAACGGACGGAAGAGACAGCACCCGTAACGTCTTTCTTACGCATCGTGCCATAACCCACTACCACCACTTCATCCAGTGCCGCCACATCTTCCTGCAATACCACTTCGACAAAAGCCCTTCCGGATACGTTTACTTCCGTAGTGACATAGCCTATATAAGAAATAACCAGAACAGGCTGCCTTCCGGTGACATTCAGTGTAAAGTTTCCGTTCAAATCTGTTATGGTAGCATTATTGGTACCTTTCTGAGAGATATTGGCAGCAATGACAGGCAGGCCGTCCGGGCCCTTTATAATACCTTTTACGGTCTGTTGCTGCTGTGTCACGTTCGAAATACCGGTTTCACTGCCCGCATCGGAATGTGCGGTAACACCGGCGAAAAGGGTGATCGGAGAGATAAGAAACATCGCAGTCCCTATAAGCAAAGTGTGCTTCATGCGACTCTTACATTGATACTCTGTTTTCATATTCATTGTGTTTTCATTTATTATAATCTATAATTATATCCCGGTAAAAAAAAGAAGGTCGGCCAGCATCAAATGACGAATGTAAAAGTACGGAGAAGTGTTATACCTTCTTTCCACCATTTTAGCTGATAATTATGATATTTTACCATAATAGTCTTATTATCGCCCGAATATTGATATGATTCCAATATTCCGGGCATTTTTTCCCTATTTCAAGAAACGTGGTTTGCCCCCCTTGCGCCAATATTCCTCAATCTTTTCCAAAGAGACTCCTTTGGTTTCGGGCACATAGAAGTATCCCCATATCAAGGCTGCCAGAGCTACCACGGCATAAAACCAGAAAGCACCGGCCGGACTCCCCAAGTTCTCACCTTCTGCATAAATCTCCGTACCGCTTATCGTGAAAGCATGTACGATCTTGAAGAAAGTAAACGAAACGATGCTATTGAAAAACCACACGGACAAGGAACCGATGGATGAGCCCAATCCTCTGAGTTTCTGGGGAAATACTTCGGAGATGATAAGCCACCCCAACGGGCCGATGCTGATAGCGAAAAAGGCAACATAGAAAAAGACCAACAGGACGGACAACCATTTGCCGGCATCGCCCAACGAAGCGGAGAAGGCAAAGCAAATGCCCAACAGAATCAGCGAAACCGTGATCCCGGTCAGACCGGTGAAATAGAGTTTGCGCCTTCCAAGCCTGTCTACAAAATACACCGATACGATCGTGAACAGCAGGTTGACCGCCCCTACGCCCACCGAGGCCCATATAGCGGAAACCGTACCGTCGAACCCGGCCATAAGGAATATCTTGGGACTGTAATAGATCACGGTGTTGATGCCTACAAACTGTTGGAAAAACATAATTCCGATGCAGATGATCACGGCATTGCGCAGCCAGGGCTTGAACAGTTCGCGATAACCGGACTTCTCCTCACGACTCTTAGCCACTTCTTTCCGGATCGCTTCAAAAGCATCGTTTCTGGATTCCGGACTCTCTATACGCGAAAGCACGGCCAGTCCTTCCTGCTCTCTCCCGCGACCGATTAACCAACGCGGCGTCTCGGGCATACACAGCATACCCACAAATAATACGATAGCGGGAATCACGCCTACATAAAACATCGGCCGCCAGCAGTCTATCCGGCTTTCATCGGCAAAAAAGAGATCGGAAAGATAAGATACCAAAACACCGATAGTAACCATCAACTGGAACATCGACACCAAAGCTCCGCGTTTTTTTGCCGGAGAAATTTCCGCAATATAAAGCGGTACAGCAAAAGAAGAGACACCGATAGCCACTCCTAAAAACAAACGGGAAGCAATGAGGTGATACACATCGGGCGCAAATCCGGACCACAACGCACCGATGGCAAAAACCACGGCCGATGCCAAAATCACCTTTCTACGGCCGAGCGTATCCGTCACTTTCCCGCAAAAGAGCGCTCCCAAGATAGCACCGCACAACCCGGAAGCCGTAATAATTTCAATCATACCGTTATCGATTCCGAAGTCTTTCTGAAAGAAAGGGATAGCCCCCGATATGACTCCGGTATCAAACCCGAACAACAGTCCGCCCGTAGCGGCAACGACTGCAATCACATAAATAAGCTTGCTATTATACTCTGTTTTCATGGTATTTATTTTTAAATTTAAGTTGCTAAGTGATCAAGTAGTGAGTAGTTGAGTAGTCAAGTAGTAAGTAGTTAAGTAGTCAAGTAGTAAGTAGTTAAGTAGTTGAGTAGATAAAGTAGTAAGGACGGATAGTTCACGTCACCGGTATCCCAACTTGAATAATTAAGGATCAGCAGTCAAGCAATAAACTGTCAAAAAAATACATCAGACAAGACATTTCTACTTAACTACTTACTACTTAACTACTTGACTACTAAACTACTTGACTACTAAGCTACTTGACTACTAAATCACTTGACTACTAAACAACCACTTAACATTTTGGCTACTGTATATAAATTATTCAAGCTAAGGTTGATAATTCTCCCATACCTCCTTTTTCAGTTCCGGGCGGGGAACATATAAGAAAGTATCCGGATTTTTTTCAAAAGTCGTATAGATGGCTTCCCCCTTTACGATGCCGAGGGCGGAGTAATCGGCAGGAGTTTTGCAGATCAGTTCCGATTTCTCATAAAGCGGATTGGCTTGCCACTCTATTTTATTCTTATCATTAAAGACAGGAAACCAAGCGATGCCTTTATGCCTGCGAACGCCCTCGTACTCAAAACCGTAGTCGCGGTCACACCAGGCACCGAATGTCAACGGTTCGTCCGGATTGGCGCTGATAGTGGCATGCGCCCAGTATGGGGGGACAATCACAACGTCACCGGGACGGGCATAAACGGCAAAACAACGCCCGGGATTATCCTCGGCAAACTCCTGCATATAGATAATCGCTTCGCCCGACCAGATTTCATAAACCTCCGGAGTAGACCATTGGCTGAATTTGGAAACCCAGTGAATATGTCCCTGGCTACGTATGGGTTCCCGTCCTAATTTTCCGGCGGCATAAGTCACCACCCCATAGAGAAGGTGCATCTCTTTCAGAAGCGGTTCATGGATTTTCTTTCCGACATCCATGGCAATGGCATACACTACTTCGGGACCGTCACAATCGGGATCGGATAAACTCTTGCGGATATCTTTCAGCAAACGGTTCTCTACCGGAGGGCCAAAAACATCGGGACCATAAACGAACCCCATGGGATTCGTTGTGGGTTCTATATCAAAACCTGGATTAAATTTCATACTCAAAATCGAATTAAGGATTGTGTTTAACAAAAGCTTTAATAGTAGCGCACTGCTTACCTGCGGATTCTCCATAAGGGCGGATCGTATATTCTTTCACCGATTCCGGCACGATAAACGTCTCGGCATAATGAACAACAAACGGCTCGAACCCTCCTGTCGGACTTTCCACAATGGCCTCTCTCCCTTCAACCAGATTGAGAACATTCACACTGCCGTCCGTCCGGTGCAATACGGGAGCGGTAAACCAATGACGGCGGGTTTCGATGAACTCGTTTTCGTGCAAACCGGTACGTTCTTCCCTCCAGCCTTCGCCCTCGGCCACCGGCTCTATACGATTGAAAATCTCTTTTCTGACCCAAGACTCCGTACGGTTCCATTGAATGACTTCCTGCCCGTGCTTTATATTGATGGGGCGCGGACGGCCATCCAGCCCGAGACGTCCCCAATCCCAAAGCTTGAAAGTGAAGATATAAGGAGTCGCACTGATTTCAAGCACCATACCGTTTGTTCCGGAACAATGTATCGTGCCGGCAGGTATCAGCAAATGGTCGTGCTTCTTAACGGGATAGCGGCCCACATATTTCTCCGCATCGAAGCAACCGCTTTCCTGTGCTTCATTAAGGGCATCAATCATCTCTTCCGGTTCGATCCCCTCTTTCACCCCCAAATACACGGTAGCATCTTCTGCCGCATCCAACATATAATAGCTTTCGTCCTGCGTGTAGTGCATACCGAACTTTTCCTGTATATATTGTGTCAGAGGATGTACTTGCAGACTCAGATTTCCTCCCTCCATCGTATCGAGAAAGTCGAAACGGATCGGAAACTCGTCACCGAAACGGCCATATACCGGATTGCCTAATAAACGTGCCGGATAAGCAAAAACAAGATCGATAGAAGGTAATTCGAAACGTACGTCTCCAAAACCGAGATAAAGACTGTTTTCCTCGGGGACACAATCGAAACACCAGGCAAAATTAGGCACCTCCCGGTCGAGGTCACATACCTCTTTCATCCATTGTCCGCCCCAAGGTCCCGGATCGAAAAAAGGAACGACCCGGAAGGGGGTACGGGAGGCCTTTTCCAGTCCGGCTTCTATTGCCTTTGCAGTCGCCATCTTTGGATTGCCGGCGGTATTCGTATCGAGTACATAATCCCACTTCTTTATCAGTTTCTTCTTGAAGCGGTCACAAATACGCCAGTCTACAAAAAAGGCACGCTTGTATTGCAATGAAGCACGTTCTTCCCTATTGCTGATGCCGACATTCGATACCTCGTTGCGACGGAAACGCATCTGTATCTCCCAACGGGCCATATCGGCGTACACCAGCAAATCATACGAAGGCTGTACGTAAGCCGCACCGACCCCATAGACAAAAACAATGCCTTCTGTAACGGCAGCAATCTCCGAACGGATACCCGGCAATTTATCTCCGTCGAAATAACAGTCCATGTTCTGACGGGTCATATAACCGAAAATCTCGTCTTCCGTGATGTCCTGCTTCAAGATGGCATCTATCTGTTCCGGAGACTTCATGGCATCCGCCGAAAAGAACCAACGGGAAGCCGGGAAAGCAGACTGCAAAGCCGTAACCACCTCTTCATCCGATACTCCCTGGTAACATTCCAGCACCACGACCTTTACTTTCTTTCCGATCTGCGACAGGTCTTTCTCCAGACGATCGGAAATAGCTCTCCAACCCACCCGGCACTCTTCCTCCATACCCGGCACGTTCACCACCGGATACTTATCATAATTAGATTTCTCATTAAAATATCTGTTCATAGCATTTTTCTTTTTTTATTGTTGACAACGTACACGAAATTCCCAAAAGAGCGGCATTATCCCCCAATAAGGAGGCTCTGATCTCTACTTCATTTTCCGGCGACCAAACCAGACGGTCGATCCGTTCTTTCAGATAAGGCAATATGATATCCGCACTACGCATAATCCCGCCGCCTATCACGATGATCTCCGGATCATAAGCATGGATGTAATTGATAATGGCCGCCGCCCATACATCCATGCAATCCTGACATAAAAGAGTGGCTTCCAGCTCTCCCTGTCTCATTAAACCGAACAGGGTTTTAAAGTCGTAAGAAGAAGCTTTCGCCTTATACTCATTGCTGATCTTGGAATGGGTACGGATAATCTCCGGCAGGAAAAAGGAAGAAGCCATTGCTTCCACACACCCGATGTTTCCACAAGTACAACGCCGTCCACGATAGTCCACGACGATGTGTCCGCCCAACGACCCTGCCTGATAATGAGTTCCTTTTATAATCCGTCCATCCAGTACGACCCCGGTACCGATTCCCGTACCAATGGTCATCATTACCATGTTCCTGCTATTTCTTCCGGCACCGAAACACCACTCTCCGGCAAGTGCCAGGCGGGCGTCATTATCGATAATGAAAAGAGTTTCCCAATTCCTGTAAACCCACGAAGCCAGATCTATGTCACAGGCATCATCGTATTTATCATTGGTGGAAGTCACCCTTTTCTCCTTCGGATTGACCATACCGGGAAAGGCCAGCCCTATGCCGGAAAGTTCTTCTTTCGATACCCTCCATTTTCCTAACAACCGGTCTATTACCGTCTCCATAACAGGAAGATTGTCGGCCAGACTCCCTGCTTTGGCGGGAAACGAGTTGAATTCAAGGATTTCCGCTCCTTTCACCAAACCGATCTTGATAATGGTACCTCCTAAATCTATTGCTATACAATACATTGCCGGTCAGATTAAATGAGGGACACCATTCACTTCCATCAATCTGGCAGAGAATCCGTTTTCTGCAATCTCGGCATAATTATGCCCGGCGTCCGAAGGCCAGCAGGCAGCAAACGAGAAAAGGGAGCTTCCCGTATTTGCCATCCGATGGGCTACTCCTCCCGGAATGTAATGCAAGCTGCCGGGAAATACATGTTCGGCCCACACATTACGCTGCCCGTCCATCAGGATCAGCATACCTTCACCCTCCAGTCCCCAGTAGAATTCCGCACGGTCGACGTTGGCATGATAATGTCCTTTCGTCATCATGTACTCATTGCCGACTTTCCCCGGATACAGATAGGTAATGCCGAAGTACAATCCGCCCGGAGTTCCTTCTTTTTCGGGTAAAAAACTGCTGACTTCATAAGCAAGCTGATTCTGGGGCATTCGTTCGAAAGCTTCCGCATCGGCAAAGATGCCTTTCAAGTCGGATAAATTCCGGGAGATTTTGAGGACATCGCGTCCCACCAGATTCTTATCGGTAAAGAACAGTTCCGGAAAGACAATTTTGTTATTTTCCATAATCACCTATATTTTAAGATTCCACATATAATTCGATGGGAACAAAGGTAGGCCATAGCCATAGGCGGTCTGTCTCCTATCTTCCCCGATAATTATGTTATCTTATCATTTATACAGGTATATGGATTTTAATTGATAATATTCCAGAATATAGCCTGAATAATTCATATACAGTAGTCAAGTAGTAAGTAGTTAAGTAGAAATGACTTGTCTGATGTATTCTACTTAACTACTTACTACTTGACTACTGAGTGTGAATAATGTAGGATAGAGGGCTTCTAAATCGCTTTTTTATTTTTCACACCATACTGTTTTTGGTATTCGGTAGGCAACATATGGACGCTCTTTTTGAATTGCTCGATAAAGTTGGACAGGTTATTGAATCCCACTTCCATACTTACGGTGGATATCTTCATTTTTCCTTCAATCAAGAGCCGCTTGGCATGTCCGATACGCATATCGTTCAGATATTGTACGAAGGTCTTCTTGGTCCGCTCCTTGAAATAGCGGCAAAAGGCAGTAGGGGTAAGACCTACCAAGCCGGCTACCTCTTCCAGTTTAATCGGTTGGTTAAAGTTCTTCACCAGATATTGATATATCTTATTGAAACGTTCAAAGTCGGAAGAATTGACGGACTGGGTGAAACCTACACTGGCGAGAAGTTCATATTCTTCCGTATTAGCCATCATTTCGAGCAAAGTGATCAGATTGGTAACCCGTACCGCCCCATTCGAATTGAAAGTGCTGCGGATAAAGTCCGCAATACGGTCACGGGCGGTTCCGGTGAATTTTATCCCCCGCCGGGAACGTTCTATCAGATTACGGATATTCATGAATTCGGGCAAATTAATCATGACCCCCTCAAACAGCTCTTTACGGAAATACACACACAGGCATACGGAACGCAATCCGGTTCCTTCTCCGAAAAACTCTTTGTCATTCCTCCATTCATGGGGCAACTGAGGTCCGATGATACAGACATCGCCCACTTCATAATTTTCGATATGATCACCAACAAAGCGGGTACCGCTTCCCTGCTCTATACACATGATCTCTATTTCGGGATGATAATGCCACGGAACAATGAAATAAGGCAGATCTTCCCTGTAAAAGTTGATGTAGTGTTCCACAGAAAACGGGAGTTCCTGATAAAGTGGTTTCATAGTGATATCGAGTTGAACTATTATGTAATTTGAGATTGTAGCGGGAGCAAATATATACGATTAATATCAAAAGTACAAATAAAAAGTGTACACTCTTTATTATAAGAATGTACACTTCAGTTCTTAAGTAGTCTCAGTAGTCAAGTAGTTAAGCAGTCAAGTAGTAAGTAGTTAAGTAGTAAGTAGTAAGTAGTCAAGTAGTAAGTAGTCAAGTAGTAAGTAGTCAAGTAGTAAGTAGTCAAGTAGTAAGTAGTTAAGTAGTAAGTAGTCAAGTAGTAAGTAGTCAAGTAGTAAGTAGTCAAGTAGTAAGTAGTCAAGTAGTAAGTAGTTAAGTAGTAAGTAGTCAAGTAGAGGCAGTATCCATAATTTTGTGTAAATAGAAACGGGATTCAGTTATAAGTTCTCTTATATCTGAATTCTGTTTTCAAAAATAAGCATAAATTGATTCATAATCAATCCCCAGTTAGTAATCGGCATTGTCCATTTCTTCTCAATCTCCATCAGAGAAAGGTATACCATTTTCTTCACAGCATCATCCGAAGGGAATGAAAGTTTTGATTTAGTGTACTTTCTGATTTTTCCATTCAGATTTTCTATGAGGTTTGTTGTGTAGATTATTTTCCTGATTTCCAATGGGAACTGGAAGAAAACAGTCAGGTCATCCCAGTTATTCCTCCATGAGAGGATGGCATAAGGGTACTTCCCTCCCCATTTCTTTTCCAAATTATCCAGTTCCACGGCAGCAGCCTCCTTGTTGGGCGCGTTATAGATGTTCTTCATATCGGCTGTAAACTCTTTCTTGTCCTTGTAAACGACATATTTGCAGGAGTTCCTAATCTGATGTACGACACATATTTGCGTGGAAGATTGAGGAAATACGGCACGTATGGTGTCGGTAAATCCGTTCAGGTTGTCAGTGCAGGTAATCAGTATGTCCTGCACTCCGCGGGCCTTCAAATCTGTCAGGACACCCATCCAGAATGAAGAACTTTCTGATTTTCCCACCCACATGCCAAGGACTTCCTTCAAGCCGTTCTGTTTCAGACCGATACAGAGATAGACAGTCTTGTTGATGATTTTACCGTTGTCACGAACCTTGAAGACAATACCGTCCATCCAAACGATAAGATAGACCGGGTCCAAAGGGCGGTTCTGCCATTCCTGAGCAGCTTGATTGACTTTGTTCGTGATGATGGAAATGGCTGATGTGGACAGTTCTATCTCATAGATTTCACGCATCTCCTCTTCTATGTCGGACACGCTCATTCCTTTGGCATATAGGGAGATAACAAGTTTTTCTATGGAAAGCCCACGACTCTCGTGTTTGGGAACAACTATGGGCTCGAATTCACCGTTACGGTCACGGGGAATAGGTATGACCGCTTCACCGTGTTCGGTTTGGATTTTCTTGGGGTAGCTGCCGTTACGGGAATTGCCGCTGTTATGACCGGAAACCGAATTCTTCTCATAACCCAGATGGGCATCCATCTCACCTTCAAGCATTTTCTCCAATACCTGCGCGTGTAACTGCTTCAGAAACTTGCTGACATCAGCTTCTGTTTTGAACTGGCTAAGGAACTCCTTACTTAATACCTCATCAGGCACTACATGATTCTTCTCTTTCATAATTTTCTTCATTTTGCAAAGCTATTAAATAAAAAATACGGAACCCATACTGAATCCCGTATTTTACATTTACACAAAATATTTTATAGTGCCCAAGTAGAAATGACTTGTCTGATATATTTTCCTTAACTATTTGCTACTTAATCACTCAACTACTTACTACTTGACTACTTAACTACTTGACTACTTAACTACTTGACTACTTATTACTTAACTACTTATCACTTAACTACTCTTTATCAAAAATAGATTTTGCAATGCCCATTTCGAGCCCGCGCAATTCTGCCAGTCCCCGAAGACGACCGAGACATGAATAGCCCGGATTGGTCTTTTTCTTCAAATCATCAATCATCTGATGGCCGTGATCCGGACGCATGGCAATGGAACATTTGCGACGTTGCTGCAACTTCAACAAGTTTTTCATGACGTTGTACATATCCACATCTCCTTCCAGATGATTGGCTTCGTAGAAATTGCCTTCGGCATCACGCTGGGTACTACGCAGATGAACAAAATTAACGCGGTCTCCCTGACGTTCCATTATTCCGGCAAGATCATTGTCGGCACGTACACCAAAAGAACCGGTACAGAGACAAAGGCCGTTCGATTCATTAGGAACCGCTTCTATCAATTTAATGAAATCCTCCTCCGTGCTCATGATACGGGGCAGACCCAAAATGGAGTAAGGAGGATCATCCGGATGGATCACCAACTTCACCCCCACCTCATCGGCCACCGGAGCAATCTCTTTCAAGAAGAAGATAAGATTGGCACGGAGCTTTTCGGCATCGATATCATTGTATCTGTCGAGGGCTTCTTGGAATTGCTCAACGGTGAAACTCTCTTCGGAACCGGGAAGACCGGCAATCATATTACGGACAAGAAGTTTCTTGTCGTCTTCGCTCATCTGTTCGAAACGGGCTTTCGCCTTGGCAATTTCTTCGGCTGTATAATCCTTCTCGGCATTGGGGCGTTTGAGGATGAACAGATCGAAAGCCACAAAAGCCGCCTTTTCAAAACGAAGGGCTTTAGAACCGTCGGGCAGAGTATAAGCAAGATCCGTACGGGTCCAGTCGAGCACCGGCATGAAATTGTAAGTGACAACCATCACTCCACACTTCGCCAGATTACGGATGCTCTCTTTATAATTCTCGATATATCTCATGAAATCTCCGGTCTGAGTCTTGATATGTTCGTGTACGGGTACACTTTCGACTACCGACCAGGTAAGACCGACTTCTTCAATCATCTGCTTCCGCTTCATGATCTCCTCCACTGTCCACACTTCTCCGTTAGGGATGTGATGAAGGGCATTTACTATTCCGGTGGCACCGGCCTGCTTGATATCCCACAGGCTTACAGGGTCATTAGGACCGTACCAGCGCCAAGTTTGTTCACATAGGTACATAATAATTTTATTTACGATTTGACGATTTACGATTTACGATTTACGATTTACGATTGAAATTACAGTTATTTCAAGCTATTAGCTACTAACTCCTAACTTCTAACTCCCACCTCCCAATCAAATTGAGAAAGCATCGAAGCCACCGTCGATAACAGCTACAGTACCGGTTACGAATTTTGAGGCATCGCTGATAAGATATTGGATAGTTCCGTACAAGTCTTCCGGTTCACCGAAACGGCCAAACGGAGTATGGGCTAAAATTGTTTTGGAACGATCGGTCAAAGAGCCGTCAGGGTTTGTCAATAGAGTACGGTTCTGGTCGGTGAGGAAGAATCCGGGGGCAATGGCATTGACACGAAGGCCGTCACCGAATTTAAGAGCCAGTTCACCGGCCATGTATTTGGTGAAATTGGCTATTGCAGCTTTGGCTGTTCCGTAACCGACCACACGAGTCAACGGACGGAGTGCAGATTCTGAACAGAAGTTGACGATGCTGCCTTTTTTCTGATCGACCATGATACCGGCAAATACCATTGTAGGCAAAACGGTTCCGAAAAGGTTTAAATCGACCACCTTTTTGAAAGCGTCGATCTCAAGATCAAAGAAAGTTTTGTCCGGTGCAATGGTGGCTCCCGGCATATTTCCGCCGGCGGCATTCAGCAATACGTCGATGCGGCCGTAAGCTTTCATGATTTCCACTTTATTTCCTTCGAGTACCTCTTTATTCATGACATCGGTATAAAGAAACATGGCGTCTCCCCCCTCCGCTTTGATGCCTTGCACCAGAGCATTTCCGGCTTCTTCGCTGCGGTCGAGAATAACAATCTTAGCTCCCTCTTTTGCCAGATAGGCAGCAATACCTTTACCTAAAATACCGGCTCCACCGGTGATAACAACAACTTTGTCTTTTACACTAAATAATTCGTTCATGATTTCCTGTTTTATAAAGTTATAATTTCTTATTCAGATAATATTTCAGATTCTCTTTAATGAGAATATCTATCGGCATCAGATTTACCTTATCGGGACGCTGCTTCAACACAAGATAATTGCATAAAGACTTAATGCCATCGTATCCCTGCTGTTCCGGCCGTTGGGCTATCAAGGCCGTGATAATGCCTTCGGACAGTAATTGAGTATTCTTCCCTATCAAGTCATAGCCTACTAATTTGACATTTTCCAACCCTCTCTCTTTAAGGTAATTTCCCAAAATATAACAGGTTGAATTGAAAATAACCGCTCCCTCGATCCGGGGATTGGCACGGAATATCTCATCGAGTCTGGCAAAATTATAATCCGTATCGTCTATCCTTAATTCCACTTCATGGATATTTCCTTCAAATCCCTGTTCGGTGAGATATTGGCAAAAGCCTTCCTTCCGGTTCTTTCCCTGATTGGAGTCGTTCTTGCCGCTATGCACAATCCGGGATATCAGAATATCCGAATGGCTGCCAAGCTGGCTCATCAGCAATTTGGCCGCAATGAATCCGGCATCATAAGACTCCGTACCGAAATAAGCAAGCTGATGCTCACCCACAATATTAGAGTCCACATAAACGTAAGGAATATCCCGGGCATCGAGTTCGCGCGAAAGACGGACTACGGAATCGGTGAACAAAGTAGCAATCAGCACACCGTCAATATCTTCTTCATCAAAAAGGGTACGCACAATTGCATCAAAAGTATGGTTATCGTACTGGTCAAAAAAAAGTTTGGTAACATTGACATTGTAAAGTTCGGTCTCGGAAGCGGCTTTGTCTATCCCTTCGGAAATGGCTTCCCAATATTCTCCCGGTTTGAAAGAAGGAGTAATGGCAAGGAAATGGTACTGCTTTTTAGAAGCTAAGGAACGGGCCATCAGATTAGGCTGATAATTCGCTTTCTCAAGGATCGCTCTTACTTTTTTCTCATTTTCCTCCGACACACGGCCACGGTTATGTATCACCCTGTCTACCGTGCCAACGGATACACCGGCCATTTCGGCAATGTCTATAATGCGAATGTTTGGAGATTCTTTGTTCATAGGATAAATACCTTAAAACTCTTTTTCTTCTGCAAAAGTAAAATGAATAACCCGGATAAGCAATAGTGTGTACGCACACACATTCTGCAATAAAAACAATATAACACTATATATCAACAGTTTAATAATTATCTAATAGTAATAATATGTTTTCAAACATATAAAGAATGGAAATTTCATCCCAACGCAGGTTATTCCGGTAATATACCTTATTATGGTGATTGCATCATATACTATATCCGATATTCGATCTATGCAGATTACCTAATAGTAGCGATTGTGCAAATGACGATAAATAAAGACCTTTGCAACGCATTAAAAACGTTTAATACACAAAGGATATTTTGAAAACAAGAAGCCTAAAATTAACTCTGACTTTTTTGATAATTGCCTGTCTATCGACTTCTGCATATGCGCAACACAGGGCAATGCTCTCCGGCAAAATTATATCTGCCGAGAATAAAGAAACCATTGATTTTGCCACTGTCTACCTGAAAGGTACACAATTCGGCTGTACTACTAATGAAAAAGGAATCTATCATCTGAAAGCCCCCGCAGGAGACTATACATTAATCGTATCTGCCGTAGGATTCGAAACGGTAGAGAGAAAAGTGCACCTAACCGAAGGGGAAAGAAACAAATTGAACATCGTGATAAAACCGTCTACTACCGAACTGGATGAAGTGGTGATAACTTCTACGGGAGTCAGCCGAATCAAAAGATCGGCATTCAACGCAGTGGCTGTCGATACAAAAGAACTTCAGAATACAACGAAGAATCTGAGCGACGCATTGGCCAAAGCACCGGGAATGAAACTCCGTGAATCGGGCGGCGTAGGTTCGGACATGCAGCTCATGCTGGACGGTTTTAGCGGCAAGCACGTCAAGGTGTTTATTGACGGTGTACCACAGGAAGGTGTAGGAAGCTCTTTCGGCTTGAACAACATCCCTGTAAACTTTGCCGACCGCATCGAAGTATACAAAGGGGTAGTACCGGTAGGTTTCGGTACAGATGCCATTGGCGGAGTGATCAATATCGTCACCAACAAGAAACGTCAGCGTTGGTTTCTGGATGCTTCCTACTCCTACGGTTCGTTCAATACACATAAATCTTATGTCAATTTCGGACAGACTTTCGGTAACGGGCTCACTTACGAGATCAATGCTTTCCAGAACTATTCGGACAACGATTATCATGTATATGCTCCGGTAGAAGATTTTGAAACCGGCAGAATCGATAAGGATAAGAGGGTACGTGTAAAGCGTTTCAACGACACTTACCATAATGAGGCCGTTATCGGTAAAATCGGAATCGTGGATAAAAAATGGGCGGACCGCCTGATGTTCGGTTTTACTTATTCGCACATGTACAAAGAGATACAGACGGGGGTACGCCAGGAAATAGTATATGGACAGAAACACCGCAAAGGCCATTCGCTGATGCCGTCACTGGAATATAGCAAGCAGAATCTGTTCACCAAAGGACTGGATGTAGTGCTGACTGTAAACTATAACAAGAATACGACTACCAATGTGGATACCGCTTCTTATAAATACAACTGGTACGGAGAAAAGAAATTATTAAATTCGCCCGGTGAACAATCCTACCAACATTCAGAGGCGGACAACAATAACTGGAACGGTACGTTCACCGCAAGATACCGTATCGGTAAAGCCCATATGTTTACGTTCAACCATGTGCTGAATACGTTCCACCGGTCCAACACCTCACTACTTGCCAAAGAAAAACAGGAAGACGCCATTGCCAAAGAGACCCGCAAGAATATTTCCGGCCTGTCCTATCGTCTGATGCCTTCCGATAAATGGAATTTCTCCGTATTCGGCAAGTATTACGATCAATTCGTGGCAGGTCCGATGGCTACCACCGCCAATCAAAGCAATTATGAACGAACGACCCGCAGTATCAGTTCCATGGGTTATGGCGCGGCAGGTACCTACTTCATCCTGACAGGACTTCAAGCAAAACTGTCTTATGAGAAAGCTTATCGCCTGCCTACCATCGAAGAGATGTTCGGTGATGAAGACCTTGAAATGGGAGATATCGGCATAAAACCCGAAAACAGCGATAATCTGAATTTCAGCCTGAGTTATAACAGAACTTTCGGTAAACATTCGATATATGTGGATGGCGGGCTGATCTACCGGAACACCAAAGATTACATCCAGCGCAACATTGCCGACCTGAGTGGTGGTAAATACGCTGCTACTTACATAAACTACGGCAAAGTGCTGACGAAAGGATTTAATATCTCCGCCCGTTATAACTTCGCCAAATGGCTCAGTGTAGGAGGAAATTTCACGAAAATGGATGTACGCGATAATATGGAGAAATCTATTTCCAGCAATGCCGTAAACCTTGCCTATCGTGAACGTATGCCCAACCTCCCGTATATGTTTGCCGATTCGGATGTAAGTTTTTTCTGGAATAATCTTTGGAAAAAGGGCAATACGCTGACCGTATCTTATGACAACCAATATCTGCACAGTTTCACGTATTATTCGTCCAATATCGGTTCGAATAAGGGTGATTATGTAGTACCCAACCAGTTCTCACACAATCTGGCACTCTCTTACAGTTTGAAAAACGGACGATATAACCTGTCATTCGAATGCCGCAATTTTACAGACGAGAAACTGTATGACAACTTTAGTCTCCAAAAAGCCGGACGCGCGTTCTATGGAAAAGTACGTATCCACTTCGGCAATTAAAAATAAACAAATAAGTAAATAACAATTAGCTTAAAATTAAAAATTACATGAAGAAAAATTTCTTTTTTAACGGACTCCTTGCAACAGCAATGGTCGGATTGACATTGACAGCTTGTTCTGATGACGAAAAGGGCAACGGATCGGGTACTGTAGGCAAAGGCGAATATGTCATCGCATCTTCTGTTACCGCATCCGGAAATACAACCAATGTACTGGTGACTTCCGAAACTCTGAACGGAGGGACGGTTTCTACGATAAACAATGGTCTGGTAAACGACGGCGCCACACAATGGGTGTTCTATAAAGACCAATACCTGTATGGATTGACCTACAATCAAGGCAATGCCGGTACGACCCGCTCTTTTTTCATGAATGCCAATTATGAAATGCAGGCCCGTTCGGGCGAGTATGCAGTGAAACGGTTCACTACTTACGGCATCTATGACAAATATATCATGACCTCCTCTACCGGTGACGGTCCTACACAGTACGCGGATGAGAACGGCTATTTACCTAAAATGTTCCTGCTCTCTTATCTTGATGTACCGAATGAGACATTTACCACAAATGACACCCAGAATAAGGCCTACATGTCGGAAAACTTCCTGGGTAATGGCGAATATGTAACATTGGCCGGTATCCTGGAATATAACAGCAAAATTTATAGCGCCGCAGTTCCGATGGGTTTAAGCCAGTACGGAGGAAAAGCAGATGGAGGGAAATGGATACTTCCGGGAAATGAAGACCTCGTGAAAAAAGAAGATGGCGGTTCGAACAGCAGCAAATACAAGAAAGGTGAATTGCAGTGGACGCAATATCCCAATGAATGTTGGGTGGCTATCTTTGATGATGAGACGCTTACTACCAAGAAACTCATCAAGACAGACAAAATCAGCTATGCCTGCGGACGTATGAAATCGCAATATTATCAGACTATCTGGGCTGCAGACAACGGCGATATCTACGTATTCTCCCCGAGCTATGCCAAAACAATGGACGATGCCCGCCAACAGACGACTTTGGATGCCGGTGTCGTACGTATCAAAGCCGGAACAGAAGAATTCGACCCGAGTTATTATTATAGCATCGAAGACCAGACCAATGGAAAATCTTTCCTTCGTTGCTGGCACCTCACCGGAGACTACTTCCTGTTGTTAATGTATGACCGTCCTTTGGACGAAGAAGACTTCACAGCCAACCAACTGGCTATTTACAAAGGAGAAACCGGAAAACTCACCTATGTAGAGGGGCTGCCTTCAACCGACCAGATTTCCGGATTCGGCAATACACCATATACGGAAAACGGCCTTACTTATATTGCCGTAACCACTACCGACGGCCATCCCGGTATCTATAAAATCGATCCGGTAAATGCCACGGCTACAAGAGGTGTTACAGTAGAAGCCACACAAATCAGCGGTGTCGGAAGACTGAAACCTTAAATAGGCAAACAGATAATATAAAAGAGCCTGCAAGCCGTATGCGCTTATGCAGGCTCCTTTTATAGCTCTACTCATAACTCCACGAAAAAAGCTTATATGAAAAAGAAATTTCGCCAAATACATCTCTGGCTCTCCGTTCCTTTCGGCATCATCATCTCCATCCTCTGCCTGTCGGGAGCAGCCCTCGTCTTTGAAAACGAAATAACAGAAGCACTCAACCACGATTTCTATTATGTGGAAAATGTAGGATCGACTCCCTTGCCTGCCGGAGAACTGGCAAAAAAGGTAGCGGCAACTTTGCCCGACAGTGTATCGGTCACAGGTATCAGTATCCCGGCCGATCCGGCAAGGGCCTATCAAGTCAACCTTTCCAAGCCCAGACGGGCATCTGTATACATCGATCCGTATACAGGAGAAATAAAAGGTAAATACGAACGTACGCCGTTCTTCACTACAATGTTCAAACTACACCGGTGGCTACTGGACAGCATGAAACCGGATGGTGGGATTTTCTGGGGAAAAATGATCGTAGGAACAAGCACGTTGATGTTTATCTTTGTTCTGATATCCGGTATCGTCGTTTGGATACCCCGTACTGCCAAAGCATGGAAGAATAGCTTTAAGATATCCGTCAATAAAGGGTGGAGAAGATTCTGGTACGACCTGCACATTGCAGGAGGACTGTACACTTTCCTCTTCCTGCTGGTTATGTCGCTCACCGGGCTGACATGGTCTTTCGGATGGTATCGTACAGGATTCTACAAAGTATTCGGTGTGGAGACTACACAAGGGACTTCCCATCACGGCGCCCTCTCTCAAACAACGGAGAAAGAAAAAGGACACCGGGGAGAAAAAAACGAAAGAGGTGATGCCGGAAATCCGAACCGCAAAGAGGGCAAAGAAGATGATCGGGAAGGACGCCGCAAAAGCAACGGAGAACAGTCTCCATATACTTCATGGCAAGGGGTGTATGAGCAACTGAAAGCACAAAATCCCGGCTACAGACAAATCACCGTATCAAACGGTACTGCAACTGTCTCTTTCAATCGTTTGGGCAACCAACGGGCAGCAGACCGGTACAACTTTAATCCGAAAAACGGCGAAATCACCGAAACGACTCTTTACAAAGACCTCGACAAATCGGGAAAGATACGCGGATGGATATTCTCTGTACACGTAGGCAGTTGGGGCGGTATGCTCACTCGTATCCTGAGTTTTATCGCGGCATTGGTCGGAGGTACATTGCCGTTGACGGGATATTATCTGTGGATAAAAAAGGAAATGGGACGGTCGGCAAGAAAAAGGAAACAATAAAAAAACAACGAAGATATCAGGCAACATATCCACCAGCCCGAACTTCTGAAATTGAATATTGCGGCTGAAAAATTTCACCTTTCCCCCACTTATACAGGACGTTTCTTTAAACGGAATTTTGGAGAGGATTTCATACAGAACGGGCTTACCGATCCGTGTTACTTGTATATGTCGTTTCAACAATATCCCAATATGACTCCTTTGCAATACAGAAAGAAATATTGCGATATACAATTACCTGTTGGTGAGGAAAAATGATTATTACGTTGGTAACAAGATGAATGCCAAAGAATGACTCATGAATATTTTACCTTAATTATTTATTATATAATTATTTAGAAATCAGTTTGAATTTCTGTACTCATTCGGTGAACATCCCACGACACGCTTGAAAGCCTTGCTGAAATACTGCGGATATTGATACCCTAAAGCATAAGCCACATCACTGACAGATTTTGTAGGATCGGCAAGCAGCTCTTTTGCTGTATCCATTGTTTTTGCCAATATATATTCTTGTGCAGATAAACCGGTCTCTTTTTTAATCAAATCTCCGAAATAATTCGCAGACAGATGCAACTGGTCTGCGCAATAAGCAACGGTCGGTGTACCGAATTTAGAGGGTTTATCCGAAGTGAAATAGTCATTTAGCAAGGCTTCGAAAGAACCGAGCGTGTCCTTGTTCTCCTTTTTGCGGGTAATGAACTGCCGGTCATAGAAACGAAGACAATAGTTGAGCAACAACTCGATGGCGGAAGTGATAATCAAGTTGCTGTGGCGATCTGCCTTGTCATACGTTTCCTCATCGATTTTTGTCAGGCAGTCGATGACGGTCTGCTGCTCCTGCTTGGAGAGATGCAACGCTTCATTGGCGGCATAGGAAAAAAAAGTATAATCCTGCATATGGCGGCCGAGCGGTGTGCCCCGCAGCAAGTCGGGATGAAACAGCAGACACCAGCCCGAACCGGTAAAAGTCGTCCCGTCGGCTTCATGTCCGAACACTTGCCCCGGAGCGATAAACACCAACGTATTCTCTTGAAAATCATAGGAGCGTCTGCCATAGGTCAAATCATCCGTACATCGTAATTCTTTCAGGAAAACCACATACATTCCCACATGCTTGCGTGCATGGGGTACGGGGTGCGGCATACGGCTTCCCTCGATGACGCTGACCAACGGATGCCTCGTTTCCACGCCCATGTAATCATTGTACTCCTTTATCGTTTTCAGTTGCATAATCTTCTCCATAACAGTCTCTTTCATTGGTTTCTATGCAAATGTAGAAAATATCTTCGGCTTATCGGTTCCAATCTGTAATAATTATACATGAAACCGTAATTCATACTCTATGGAGCACTCGGACAGCCTGTAATTTTGCATCGTGGAAAACTGAATAAAAGTAAAGAACAATGATACAAATGAATAATTCGGGACTTATGACCATTGACAGGTTCAATAAATTGACGGGGCATGAAACACTGCATCCGTTGATCTGTATGGTCGATTTGTCAAAAGCAAATCTGACCGAGGATATCCGGATGATGTGCAATTTTTACGGGCTGTTGTATTACAACGATTCAGAGCAAGAAAAAGCATCTGAAAAAGAGTGGCTGCGACTGGTTTATCCCGGCGAAACGGTTGAAATACCCTCGAACCGGCATCGACATACCGGATACTATTCGGGTGTGTTGTTTCATCCCGATCTGTTATGCGACACATCGCTTGAAAACCGTATCGAGACCTATCCGAAACGCTGCTGCTGTAAGGGCGCATTGTCGGAGTACGAAAGGAGAATCATAACCGATAACCTGCGGGAAATCGGAGAAGAGTTGCACCATGCCATCGACCGGCATAGCGCAACGATCATCGCCTCGCATATCGAATTGCTACTCAATTACTGTGTACGCTTTTGCAGTCAGTGAACTACAAAACCGTAATAATTATCCTTCAAACCGTAATTTATGACCGGTCTGGGCGAAAATTCCAGCCTAATTTTGCATCAGGTAAAACAGATAAATAAAACGATAGAGATTATGAAAATAAAATTGAAAATCAGGACAACGCTACTCGGTGTCTTCTTCGGATGCGGAATCGCAGCCTCTCAAACACCGAAAGCAGAACAAGCTATGAACAGTAAACGACAACACATTGCAGAGGTTGCAGCCCTTACGAGTACGGGAGACCTCGACAAACTGAAAACCGTCCTCACGGACGGATTGAATGACGGCATGACCGTCGGTGAACTGAAAGAAGTGATGGTACATGCCTACGCCTATTGCGGTTTTCCCCGTGCCCTGCGTGGACTGCAAACATTAGTTGCGGTACTCGACGAGCGTAAGGCAAAAGGTATCGAAGACGATTGGGGACGCGAAGCGTCGCCGATAACCGATACCCGCAGCAAGTACGAACGTGGACGCGATATTCTTGCAGAAATTTCAGGAGTTCCGGTAGATGCGCCGAAAGCCGACTATGCAGTACTGGCTCCGGAAATCGAGGTATTCCTCAAAGAACACCTCTTTGCTGACCTTTTCGAGCGGGATGTATTGACCTATGCCGAACGGGAGCTGACGACCGTTGCCGTGATAGCCTCGTTGGGCAAAGGCGTGGAACCGATGCTGAAAGGACACATGGGTATCGCGCTGAATGTAGGTGTAACACCGGATGAATTACGGGGTGTGCTGGCCATTGTCGAAAAGCACGTCGGACGCAGCGAAGCCGATGGTGGCAGACTGGTTTTGAACGGATTGTTGCAAAGCAAAGGATTGATCGCCAACCCGGAAACACCGGTCGAGACAGTCGAGAATGGCGTGAAGAAGCAAAAAGTGACTTTCCACAACCGTTTCCTGATTGATGTGGTCGGCGATCTTTATTTCCCTGCAAACTATGATTCGGCAAAGAAATATGCCGCCATCATCGTCGGGCATCCTTTCGGTGGTGTCAAGGAGCAGACTTCAGGACTTCATGCCCGCAAGCTGGCGGAAATGGGTTATGTGACATTGGCGTTCGATGCGTCCTATTACGGTGAGAGCAGCGGTTACCCGCGTCGCATGGAATCACCTGAAGTCCGGGTGGAAGATTTCAGCGCGGCGGTTGATTTCCTCTCGAACCATCCGGCTGTCGATGCCGATAAGATAGGTGTAATCGGTATCTGTGGCGGAGGATGCTACTCTGTCAGTGCTACACAGATAGACCATCGTATTAAGGCTCTTGCCACCATCAGTATGTACGATATGGGGCGTGCCCGCCGTCAGGGCGTGGGCGACACGCAGACCTACAAGCAGCGTATGGCGATTCTCGATGAGATCGGTCGTCAGCGCACGGTGGAATATGGTGGAGCTGCACGCCGGGATATTCGCGCCCTGCCTGAAAAGGTGGATGAGAATACGCCAAAGTTTGCCATTGACTTCCTCGATTATTATGACAATCCGCAGCGCGGGCAGCATCCCAACTCTACGGGCTATTACTCCTACACGAGCCTTGCGTCGATGATGAACTTCTTCCCGTTCGCGCAAATCGAGACCATATCTCCGCGTCCTGTGCTTTTCATCGTGGGAGAAAATGCGGTATCGAAATATTTTTCTGAAGACGCATACGAGAAAGCTGTCGAACCGAAAGAGCTGTTCGTCGTACCCGGAGCAACGCACGTGGATTTGTATGACCAGCCGGAATATCTGAAAATCACACTTCCGAAACTGGACGCTTTCTTCAAACAATATCTAAAATAAACTGCAAGCCGAGTGCAGAGCCGAGCTTGTTCGGACTATGCCGAGGCGCAGCGTTCATTGCAAATGAAATTTGAAATAACGATTCGATATGAAAAAGATAATTTACTTATTTTTACTGGTTGCGGCACTCGGTGCTTGTACCCCGAAACCGGAAAACAAGGTTGAAACAATCCAGCCTGCCGCACCTTCTTCCATCTTTCCCAAAGGAAATGTCATTGAAGGTGCTAATTTCAACGGCACGGCCTACCTTAGACGGTTGATGACCGACAGTGAAACATTCGATGTAGTAGTGTCCGACGTGATATTCGAGCCGAAAGCCCGAAACAGTTGGCACTCGCATCCGGGCGGCCAGATTCTGATCGCCACTGCCGGAAAAGGTTACTATCAGGAAAAGGGGAAACCTATACAAGTTTTGAATCCCGGTGACGTGGTCACTATTCCGGCAGACATGGTGCATTGGCACGGAGCGGCTCCCGACAGCGGATTCACGCATATAGCAATCAATACAAAGGTTCATTTGGGTACTACCCAGTGGTATGCTCCCGTAACCGAAGAAGAGTACAACCATAAATAAACATCAAAAAACAGATTGAATATGAAAAAGTTACTTTTTATCCCGCTCTTGCTCCTTTCTCTGACGACTATGGCCGCTTGTTCTCCCGATGATGATCCTGTGCCGCCGACGGAGCAACCCTCCACTCCCGAAGAACCGGGCGATGAAGGGAATCCCGATGATTCTGAAAATCCTGCTAATCCGGATGAACCCGATACTCCGTCCGGGAACGGCAATATGCTTGTGGTTTACTTCTCCGCACAGGGACATACCCAAGCCGTAGCGGAACGAATTGTGGAGTTTACGGGTGCAGACATTCATAGAATCGAGGCTGCCGAACCGTATGCCACGAATCCTTACGATGACAGCGACCGCATCCAGCGTGAAGCCTACAACGACCTGCGTCCCGGAGTGGTGAACCTGCCCGACAAGGAAGTTATCGCGAAATATGATACGATTTTCGTCGGTTCGCCTTGCTGGTGGCATCAACCCGCGATGGTGGTTTGTACGTTCCTCGAAGCATACGACTTGAAAGACAAGGTTATTATTCCGTTCTTTACCTACGGGGCCACCACCTATCTGAATGAATCCATGCAGAAAATTTACAAGGTAACGCCCGATTCGAAGCATATTCCTGAAACACTTCCCGAAGACCTCGATGCGGACGACATTACGACACCAGGACGTCCCGACGATGCAGGCATCGATATGCCGGGCAGTGCAAACGGTACGGAAGGCTGGCTGCGTCGAATCGGAATTATTGAATAGACATCTAAAACAAGTAAAGAATGAAAAAAGGAATTATAACAATGAGTGTACTGGCAATCATTGCCTGTACGATAACGGCCTATTGTTGGGCTGCCGGAAACGAAACCGTATCGGAGAGTGCAAATGCAGCGCAGTCCCTATCCGGACAACAAGTAAAATCTACCTCTCAAGATGCTAAAGGAAAAACTTTGGTGGTTTATTTCTCCGTTCCCGAAACGGATGATGTGGATGCCTCTTCCGGAGCCAGCCGCCTTGTTTCCAATGGTAAAGTAATGGGAAATACGCAATACATTGCATCCGTCATCAGTGAAGCTACGGGCAGCGACCTTTTCGAGATAAAGACCGTACACACCTATCCCGGCTCGCATAAGGCATTGATCGATGCGGCAAAGGTCGAGATAGACAACAATGCCCGTCCGAAGCTGGCTACACACATCCAAAATCTCAATGACTACGATGTGGTCTTCATTGGATTCCCCAACTGGTGGTACGATATGCCGATGCCGCTCTACTCGTTCTTCGACGAATACGACTTCGGCGGTAAGACTGTTATCCCTTTCTGCACGCATGGCGGCAGCCGTTTCTCGGGTGCCATCAAGACCATACGGGAGCTGGAGCCTAAAGCCTCCGTGTTGGATGGTTATGCAATTCCCCGTGACCGTGTCAGCGAAGCGAAACCCAATGTCTTGAACTGGCTGAAAAGAATCGGAATGGCCGAATAAGTGATAACGGTTCACACCAATCCAATGAGTTACCCGACCAAATTTCAGGTCGGGTAGCTTGCTCAATAAGGGGTATATAAAGTAAAACGAGGGTTCTTCACTTACGGCTCGACAGAGTATCTCCAGCAGTCCATTGACAATATCCACGAGGTAACGCCCACTTCAGTCCATCTGCGCACCTATACGGGCGACGGCGTTGAAAGCTGGCTGCGCGACATCCATATCATCCAATAACACTAAGAGCCTGTTTAAATTTTCCTCTTAAAAGTTTCTATCAGTTTATTTTGAGTTTATTTTCGGTCTGTTTTCCTTGTGATACGGAACTCGATGAAAATGAAATCTTTGAAATGATAAACGGGTTAATTTGCAAATAATGATGATAACACTACTTTTCTTGTATATTAATTTTCAATTCAACCATCTATATTCTTTTGGCATTATTCCTGTAATCTTTTTGAATTACATACGGTTCTATTCTAAAATCGGGGATTCGGGTATAAATATCCGTAAATCGTATACAAGCAGACTTATCCAATCGCGGTAAATTTGCAATCAGAAAATGAATAATGAAAAAACAGAAGATTATGGATCGCAGAAATTTCCTAAGGACGGCATCAAGTTTTGCACTACTCGCAGCCGGAACTACAACGGGTGTTTCCCGTGTGTTTGCTGAACCTTCATCCTCTTGGACGGGAAATCCGTCTGATAAAAATACACCGAATACGGACGACACAATGGAGTATCGTAAGCTCGGAGGATTGGATGTATCGGCTATCGGTCTGGGATGCCTGCCGATGGTGGGTTATTACGGTGGGAAGTACGACAAAAAGGATATGATTGCTCTGATCCGCCGGGCATACGATAAAGGCGTCACTTTCTTCGATACGGCGGAGGTCTATGGCCCTTACACCAGCGAAGAATGGGTCGGCGAGGCGCTCGCACCGTTTCGCAACAAAGTGAAAATCGGAACAAAGTTCGGCTTCGGCGTCGAGGAGAAACAACCGACCGCTATCAACAGCCGCCCTGATCATATCCGCCGGGCGGTGGAAGGTTCTTTGAAACGCCTGCGTACCGACCATATCGATCTCTTGTACCAACATCGCGTGGACCCGAATGTACCGATGGAGGATGTGGCCGGGACAGTCAAGGATTTGATGCAGGAGGGCAAAGTGCTGCATTGGGGGCTGTCGGAAGCCAGTGCCCGTTCCATCCGTCGGGCGCACGCCGTCTGCCCGCTTTCCGCCGTACAGAGCGAATATGCTATCTGGTGGCGGGAGCCGGAAACCAAGATCTTCCCGACATTGGAAGAACTCGGTATCGGCTTCGTGCCTTATTGTCCTTTGGGGCGTGCGTTCCTCACGGGCGCAATCAACGAGAACAGCCATTTCTACGAGGGCGACCGCCGTTGGAACCTGCCACAGTTCACGCCCGAAGCCTTGAAGCACAATATGCCGCTTGTCGCCTTAGTATGCGAATGGGCTGAGCGCAAGGGAGTGACACCTGCGCAATTCGCTTTGATATGGATGTTATCGCGCAAATCGTGGATAACCCCGATACCAGGGACGACCAATCCGGTACATTTGGATGACCTGCTCGGCGCGGGAACGGTCCGTCTCTCAGCTTGGGAGATGGAGGAATTCGATAAGGAATATGCCCGAATCGACCTCATGGGACACCGTGCCGACCTGTTCACCGAAAGTCAAATAGATAAATAAAGTAATATATGATAAAAACAATTTTAGGTGTTCTGTCGCTGCTTGTCATGTCATCGTGCGGTACAGCCGTGAAAGAGAACACCACACAACCCGATATAATGGAAACAAACAAGAAAAATCTCGGAAATCTCTTGGCACTCTATCCCAAACCTATGACGGTTGTAGGGGCGGAAGTCGAAGGGAAAGTAAACTGGCTCGTGGTAGGACACACGGGAGTTATCGGCCATGACCGGATACTGGTCAGCATGAGCAAAAGCCATCATACCAATCAAGGTATCAAGCAATCGAAACGACTCTCCGTCAATCTCGTGAACCATGAGATACTGCCGAAAGCCGATTATGTAGGAAGTGTCAGTGGAGCAACGGTAGATAAGTCTGAGGTTTTCGCCTACCACATCGGAGAGCATGGTACGCCCGTTATAGACGCGTCGCCACTGACGATGGAGTGCGAAGTAGTGGATATTTATGAAACCGATGGCTTCGACAATTTCATTTGCGCAATAGTCAATACATACGCCGCTTCCGATGTGCTCGACAGCGACGGCAAACTCGACTATACGAAACTGAAACCCGTCTTGTTCGAGTTCCCTACCTACTCCTATCTCACTACAGGAGAGATTATCGGCAAATGCCTGAACTTGGACAAGCAGCTGGGGATGTGCGCCAAAGAGCCGATGACGACCGACGGCATCGTGCGTTTGTCGAAGATAGAGGTTTACCCGCAGTACCTCGACGAGTATATGAAATACGCAACCGAAGTGGGCGAAATCTCCTTGCGCACCGAACCGGGCGTACTGACGATGTATGCGGTCGGCGAAAAGGAGAATCCCTGCAAAGTAACGATTCTCGAAACCTATGCAAGCCGTGAAGCATACGGGCAGCATATCGCTTCGGAACACTTTCAGAAGTACAAACAGGGGACGCTGCATATGGTCAAATCGTTGGTATTATCCGACCAGACACCGCTCAATCCGGCCAACAAACTCAATAACTTCATGCAATAGATAATGTTTTTTATTCAGGTTATTGGAATGGATTCGGAGTGTAGCTACAATCATGATTTCTGATCAACGGCGGTGCTACGGCATCGTACTTTTATGGCCCGTTGAAACCGTAATGTGTTGTACTGTAATCTGTAAGGTAATAGCTGCCATACGAGGTCAAGAGTACAAAAATATTTTAGATTTTCAATCTAAAATCACTTCGCCTCGGCATAACTGCCCGAGCCAGCTCGGCAATTCTGTTCTCGGTTTGCAGTTTATTTTATCCGTTTTACAAATTTGAGCTTTACAACAAAAATTCTGTGATTGGAATGCGTTATATTTGCGAAAATTAAAGACTGACAATATGGAACGATTAGATGTATTCGATTGCTCGAACGTGCTTATAGCGAGTTATTTCACCGATGACCGGGGATGCGCCCATGAAAACAGGGAGCATACGCTTATTTATTTGTGCTCCGGTGAGCTGGAGATAGAAGAACGTGGTAAGAAAACCGTGTTGCATCCGGGGGATTGTGCTTTCATGCGGCGCGATAACCGGATGTGGTTGCAGAAAAAGGTAGAAGACGGAAAGCCTTACCGTTCTGTCGTACTGAAGTTCTCAAGACCGTTTCTAAGAGAATTTTACCAGACGCTTAACCGGCAACAGATTCCGAACGACTCCGAACGTGAGAAGGTAAGCCTGCGTGTGTTGCCCAGTAACAGGCTTGATATCCGTTCGCTGTTCGAATCCGTCATTCCCTATTTCGATGCAGGCGAAAAACCGTCCGAAGACGTACTGAAGCTGAAAATGGTAGAAGGGATATATGTACTGCTTAATACCGACCGGAATCTCTATGCCTCGCTGTTCGACTTCGTGGAGCCGTGGAAAATCGACATTCTCGACTATCTGAACGAGAACTACATGTGTGATCTCTCTCTGGAGGAGATCGCCAGTTACACGGGACGCAGCCTGGCTACCTTCAAGCGGGACTTTGCCAAAGTCAGTAACCTGACACCGCAAAAGTGGATTATCAAACGCCGGCTGGAAGCCGCGCACAGCCTGATAAAATCAGGCAAGAAGAAAGTGACGGAAGCCTGTTTCGATGTGGGTTTCAAGAACCTGTCGCATTTCTCCAAGATATACAAGGAGGCTTATGGTGTCGCTCCTTCATGGTAAGATGAACTTCAGAACAAAACAGTTTGAGCCTTGCAGCAAAGCTGTTGTGGAATAATGCCCGTACTTTTGTATCGGAAACAGGAAAGACCTGTCGGTTGTCTTGGAAATGTCGAACTAAAAATCATATCGTATGAAAACAAAAGTAGCATCATTAGCTTTATTATTGATTTTAATTTTTCCGATCATGGCAAAATCACAAGTAAAAATCCAACAAACTGCCGGACGCGATGCGCTCGGAGAATTTGCCCCCGAATTTGCACGTTTGAACGATGATATTCTTTTCGGGGAAGTGTGGAGCCGGAACGATCTGCTTTCGCTCCGCGACCGTTCCATAGTAACCGTGGTGGCCCTGATGTCACAGGGACTGACCGATTCCTCGTTCAAGTACCATCTCGAATCGGCGAAGAAGAACGGAGTGACCCGAACCGAGATAGCCGAAATACTCACCCATGCCGCATTCTACGCGGGCTGGCCGAAAGCGTGGGCGGCTTTCCGTATGGCAAAAGAAGTTTGGACCGATGGCAATGCCGACAGCGTAGCGGCAGGTTCGCTCGAAGCGTACGCGCAAACCATCATTTTCCCCGTGGGGAACCCCAACGATGCCTACGCCAAGTATTTCATCGGTCAAAGTTACACGGCTCCCGTAGTAACGGACGGAGTCCCCGTGGTAAATGTGACCTTCGAACCGGGCTGCCGCAACAACTGGCATGTGCACAAGGCAACAAAAGGCGGCGGTCAGACACTCGTATGCGTGGGCGGTCGCGGCTACTATCAGGAATGGGGCAAAGAGCCGGTGGAACTGCGTCCCGGGGATGCCATCAATATTCCGGCAGGCGTGAAACATTGGCACGGGGCGGCTCCCGACAGCTGGTTCTCGCATTTAGCCATCGAAGTACCCGGTGAGAACAACAGTACCGAGTGGCTGGAACCTGTCGGTGATGAAGTATATTCTAAATTAAAATGACATGAAACAGATAGTATTGATACTTATGAGCCTACTTACATTCAGTTGCTCGTCGAAAGCACAAAAACAGACAGCGGATACCGACAGGCAATCCGACAAGAGAATCCTTGTAGCCTATTTCTCCTGCACGGGGACCACAGAGAAAGTGGCAACCGCTATCGCAAAAGAGACAGGCGGTAAACTTTACCGGATTACTCCGGCTACGGCCTACACTTCGGCAGACCTCGACTGGAACGACAAGGCGAGCCGCAGTTCGGTGGAGATGGCAGACGAAAAATCACGTCCTGCGCTGGGCGGAGAAACGATTGACCTGAAAGATTACGACGTGGTGTTCCTCGGTTATCCGATATGGTGGGACTTGTGTCCACGTCCGGTCAATACCTTTCTTGAGAAATATGATTTCGCGGGTAAAACCGTTATTCCTTTTGCCACATCGGGTGGCAGTTCAATCACGGGTAGCGTGAAACAACTCAAGAAACTCTATCCCAAAATTGAATGGAAAGAAGGCCGACTGTTCAACGGCGGTACGGCAAACGTCGCCGGATGGTCGAAGCAGATTATTGAAAAACTCTAAAAACGACAGATATGGAAAATTTCGAATATCATACCCCGACCCGTTTGATTTTCGGGAAAGGTATTATCGACAGACTGCCCGAAGTGATGCGCCCCATCGGAAATAAAGTCCTTCTTGCATACGGCGGGGGAAGCATCAAACGCCTTGGGCTTTACGACAAGGTGAAGGAACTGCTCAAGGATTTTGAAATCCACGAATTGGGTGGTATCGAACCCAACCCCAAATACAATCCGAGCGTACTCGACGGACAGAGAATATGCAAGGAGAAACAGATTGATGTTATCTTATCCGTAGGTGGAGGTTCAGTCCTCGACTGCTGTAAGGCGATTGCCGCAGCCGCCCGATATGATGGTGACCCTTGGGACTTAATTTCGTATAAGGTAAAAGCAGAGGATGCTCTTCCCATTGTCGATGTCATGACGCTTGCCGCTACTGGCAGTGAATATGATTGCGGCGGTGTTATTTCCCGGACAGAGACCAACGACAAGATCGGATATGTGGACCCGCTTCTTTATCCTGTCTGCTCTCTGCTTGACCCTGCCTATACCGAAACGGTCAATGCCAAACATACTGCGGCCGGTGTGGCCGATGCCATCAACCACGCGATGGAACAGTTCTTTGTCAATCCGTCTAACTCGGTTGCCGACGGTTTCTGCGAAACGCTGATCAAAACCCTGATGAAGTTCGGTCCCGTCGCTTTGGATCATCCCGATGACTACGAAGCCCGCGCCGAAATCATGCTTGCCTGCACTTTCGGTTGCAACGGGTTGCTCAATCTGGGGGCAGGCATGTCGGGATGGCCCATGCACGGCATCGAGCATGCGTTATCGGCCTACTACGACATCACGCACGGTGAAGGGCTTGCCATCATCACACCGAGATGGATGCGACACATCCTGAACGACCGCACGCTGGAACGTTTTGTGAAGTTCGGTGTGGACATTTATGGCATTTCTGCCGAACTGCCGCCTTACGAGATTGCGGAACAGGCGATTGACAAGACTTACGATTTCTTCAGGAACACGATGCGCATGCCGATGACTCTGCGTGAAGTGGGCATCGACGAAAGCCGTCTGAAAGAGATTGCCGCACACATCGCGACGAATGAAGGACTCGATAATCCTTCCATTTTTGCTCCGCTTACGGAAAAGGACATTTACGAAATACTTGAAACATCTTTGTAAAACATTACTTTAACAAAGTGAACTTCATAACAAAAGGATTTGAGCCTCGCAGCAAAGTTGTTGCGGGGCTCTCTTCGTAACTTTGCATCAGAACATTAAAGCAAAAGAATCATGGAAACAATGAATGAAAAAGTGACAATGGTAACGGGGGCAGCGGCAGGTATCGGGCAGGCCTCGGCAGAAGCATTTGCAAAAGCGGGTGCAACCGTAGTATTGGTGAACATCAATGAACCGAAAGAACAAGTCGAGAAGTTGGTTTCAGAAGGGTATAAAGCCGTGGCATATCGCTGCGACGTGTCCGACACACGGGCTGTAAAGGAGATGATCGACTGGATCGTTGCGACTTACGGCAGACTGGACGCTGCATTGAACAATGCCGGGATACAGACACCGCAACGACCGATGGCCGAGATTACCGACGAGGAGTTCGACCGCACGGTAGCTGTCGATCTGAAAGGTGTCTGGAACTGTATGCGTTACGAAATCATCCAGATGCTGAAACAAGGCGGTGGCGCTATTGTCAATACCTCGTCTCAAGGCGGTGTTACGGGCTTCCCCGGACAAGCGGCCTATATCGCTTGCAAGCATGCGGTGATCGGTCTGACCCGTACGGCTGCCATCGACTACTCGGCAAAAGGGATTCGTATCAATGCCGTCTGTCCGGGTGTGATCCGAACACCTATGGCCGAAGAACTGATACGGCGTAACCCTGATCTGGAAAAGGAACTGGTCCGCGATATTCCTGCCGGACGTCTCGGTAAGCCGGAAGAGATAGCCGACGCCGTATTGTGGCTTTGCTCACCGCAGGCAAGTTTCGTAGACGGACACGCCCTTTTAGTGGACGGGGCATTTTCCATTCATTAAGTTATAATTCATAAAAACATAGAATCATGGAAGAAAACAATAAAATGGATATCAGCCGTCGTGGATTTCTCAAGAAGGCTGCATTGGCAGGAGCCGCAATGGCCATGCCTTCGGGATTGAGCGAAGTATTCGCTTCGGAAACGGGGCAAGCAGACATATCAGATGTCGATACCGATGCTGTCCGCATCAAGGGACATCGTGTATTGGGTACGGGCAAAGCGGCCTTCGAGGTGTCGGCACTCGGTTTCGGCGTGATGGGAATGACCTACAACCGCAGCCAACATCCCGACAAAAAACAGTGTATCCGTCTGCTGCATGAGGCGGTAGAGCGTGGTGTAACGCTCTTCGACACAGCTATCATTTATGGACCGTTGACCAATGAGAATCTGGCAGGAGAAGCGCTGTCCGAGTTCAAAGGGCGGATCAACGTGACGACCAAATTCGGACATGAAGTGATCGACGGCAAAGGAACCGGTCGTCAAGACAGCCGTCCGGCAACCATCCGACGCTATTGCGAGGAGTCGCTTCACCGATTAAGACTCGATTCACTGCCGATGTTCTACCAGCACCGTGCCGACCCGAATACTCCGGCCGAGGAGGTAGCGGCTACCATTGCCGACTTGATCAAGGAAGGTAAAGTGCAACGCTGGGGTATGTGCGAGGTCAGTGCCGAAACAATCCGTAAGGCCCACGCCATTTGTCCGCTGACGGCTATCCAAAGCGAGTACCATCTGATGCACCGCCTGGTAGAAGAGAACGGAGTTCTCGATGTATGCCGGGAGTTGGGTATCGGCTTCGTCCCGTACAGCCCGATCAACCGGGGTTTTCTGGGAGGCTGCATCAACGAATACACGGTCTTCGATGTAAACAACGACAACCGTCAGACCCTGCCGCGTTTCCAGCCGGAAGCAATGCGTGCAAATACCCGCATTGTAAATGCACTGCAAACTTTTGGTCGCACACGGGGCATGACCTCGGCGCAGGTGGCTCTTGGCTGGCTACTTCAGAAAGCACCATGGATCGTACCGATTCCGGGAACAACAAAACTGTCTCACCTGGAGGAGAACCTGCGCACACTCGACTTCAACATCAGCTCCGAGGAGTGGAAAGAACTGGAGGATACCGTGGCTGCTATGCCCGTTGTGGGAGACCGGTACAATGCCGAACAGCAACGTCAGGTAGGCCGATAAGGAATCAGTAAATAAGGTAGTATAATCCGTAATTTGTCTACCGGCAGAGCGGAGAAGCTGCCTTACTTTTGCATTATAAATAAAAATCAAAAATATGAGACCATACATAATCAGTCACATGATGACTTCGGTCGATGGCCGCATCAACTGCCCGATGGTCGGGCAACTGAGTACAGATGAGTATTACATAGCCTTAAAAAAAACTGGGCCCTTGCTCGAAACTGTCAGGACGGATAACTACCGCACTCGAATGTTCCGCCGTCAAAGAGGAAAGTACCCCCATGGAGGGAACTCCGATAGGTCATAAATCCGTATATGTCGCCAGTAAGGCACAAAAAACGACAACAACAAAATATATAAATTCAACCGGTATGAAACCATTGGAATTGACGCAGGAATGAGATAAGACCTTTCCGTAGAGCGATAAGGTGGAACATACGAGAATCACGTTCCACAACCGCTACGGCATTACGCTTGCCGCAGACCTTTACAAGCCGAAAAATACGCAAGGACATCTGGCAGCCATTGCCGCCAGTGACCCTTACGGTGTGGTGAAAGAACAAGTGTCAAGCCGTTATGCCCAGACGCTTGCCGAATGAGGTTGATCCACGTATTAAAGCGACGGTAATATCCACTATGTACGGTATGAACCGAGTTAAAATAATTCAACAACAATCTTACTCTAAAAAAAATAACAATATGGATAAAAGAAAATTAGGACAATTGGAAGTATCTCCGATAGGAATGGGATGTATGGGATTCAGCCACGGTTACGGACAAGTGCCGCCCGAAGCGTATGCCATAGAAGCAATCCGCAAGGCATATGACTACGGCTGCACGCATTTTGATACGGCGGAAGCCTATGGCAAAGAACAATTCTATGCCGGACATAACGAGGAGTTGGTGGGTAAAGCTGTCGAGCCGTTCCGTAAGGAAGTGGTGCTCGCCACCAAATTTCATATTGGTGAACTCCCGAAGCCGGACGGGACGAATCTCTACCGGGAAGTGCGTCGGCATCTTGAAGATTCCATGAGCAGACTTCGCACGGATTATATCGACCTGTATTACCTGCATCGCATCAATGAGACGGTCCGGCTTGAGGATGTGGCAACCGTCATGGGGCGGCTTATTCAGGAGGGATTGATACGTGGTTGGGGATTGTCGCAAGTATCGGCCGACCAAATACGGACGGCGCATGAGGTTACTCCCTTGTCTGCCGTCCAGAACATCTATTCGATGGTGGAACGCGATTGCGAAACGGAGATTTTCCCGGTGTGTCTTGAGGAAGGAATCGGAGTCGTACCGTTCTCGCCGATTGCAAGCGGGTTCCTGTCGGGCAAGGTTACGGCACAGGAGCAGTTCGGCTTCGATGACGTGCGGAAATTCGTCCCCCAATTATCGAAAGAGAATATCGAGGCCAACCAGCCCATACTTGATTTGCTGCATCGGTTCGCCGTGGAGAAGAAGGCTACCAACGCCCAGATATCGCTCGCGTGGATGCTCCATAAATATCCCAATGTCGTACCTATTCCCGGCTCCAAGAATCAGGAAAGGATTCTGGAGAATCTGGGGGCTTGGAACGTCACGCTTTCCGATGATGAATTCCAGCAGTTACAATCAGCGTTGGATGAATGTAAGGTGCACGGACATCGTGGATGCGTGGAAACAGAACAGACGAGTTTCGGTAAACAATGGAGTGAAGGAACAGATAAGTGAATCAAGTCACATTCAGTCCGGTTGAATAATCAAAAAAAGGAAGTGAACTTCCTGATAAAACAAATTGGGGGATGTGTCAAAACTCCCCTTTTATTGAAATCACCCTCGCTACAACTGCCTGAACTACACTCCTAAAGTTTTATGTCCAACTTTTGGGGTGCAGTTCAGCCTGTGGCGAGGGTGATTTTTAATTTATGAAAGTTTCGACACCCTCTTGCTTTTACCTTTGCATCAAAGGAATAACTTAAAAATAACAGATATGAAAACGAAACTCTTATTTCTCTTTGCATGGCTTATGCATCGTCAGAATCGATATTCAGCAGATTCTGAATGACACATTCTTTTGAGTTCTTCGTTCCTTCAGGAATTTCATATACTTTTAACCAGTAACATTTACCTTTTTGAGTAAAGAATATCATTGTATTGGCATTGTTGCCGGATAGCTATGCTCGATGAAGTCTTTGGCACGCGTTTCATACAGAAGCTCAGAAATTTTAGTTAATGTTACCTCATCAGCACTCATATCCAATCCTATTCAACTAAGATTTGAGAAGAACGACACAAGGTCGCGAATAGAATTATACATAAACCCCTTACTTATATGAGCCTGCGGATGATAAAAATCAATAATCAGCTTTCCATCACCGGTCTGATAATAAAGAATTTTCTTTGCCATCTCCTTATCAGCAGTTTCAAATACATGCTTTTGCAACGAAATGTCTTTTATAAGGCTCCGGAACAAGCTACCAACTTCTACCCCACAACAAACAATAATATCGGTTTGAAACCAATAAAGATCAACCTGACTGCGCAGCAAGCCCTTGTGTTTTTTCACGAATTCACGAAGTTCGGCTTTATTGGTATTTGCACCTCCGGGAGTCTTCTTCAGATTCATCGCCGCGACCGTTTGTAAATGATGCTTGCGTCTCGCCTTTTCCAATGAACGTAGATTGATTTCATCCGACCATTGAAGATTCTCTTTATAATGCCGGATAGCATGTGTCCACAGCGCAATGTTCCCCCAAGTATTGCTTCCGGCTCCATCATACAACCATTCTCTTGAAAGAGAAGCAGAATGTGGTTTACCTTTATGATTGGCTTCTTTCAATACAAACAATATTTTTGGTGAAGACTCTAACCATTTTTTCTCATCGACAATGCCGTCTGTTACTAAATGCGAGTTCTCCAATACCTTTTTCCACGCTTCGAAAATCTTATCTTCTTCTGTAAATAAACTCATAATATCTATTATTTTACTTCCACCATATCGAAGTTTGCCAAGCTACATCCCGAAATCAAAGAAATTCCATACTTGCGCTTAAACGCTTCTTCTATCTCTTTAATAACCGGTTTGGCAGTAGTTCCGCTTTTCACTACTTCCGCTTCCATCCCTTTAGCAACTTTTCCCACCGCTTTCTTGGCAGTGACTTTCCATAAATGACTACTCATACTATTATTTTTTTAAGTTACCTACTCTATCGGTTTTTCGGCCTCCCCCATTATATTGTTTTTTATCAAAATACTGCTTGTTATCAAATAAGAAAAGGACACAACACTCCTTTTCTTATTTCTTTGGTTAGGCTCTGGTAAGCCCGAGATCAAAATAAGTAAAAGCAGCCTGTGCCCTTTATGAAGGGTACAAACATGCTTAGACTAATTATTTTTGATCTCATTTTAAATTTACCAGATTTAACCAAATCAAATAATCGTCTGCAAGTTATGCAATATGTCTTTTATAAATCAGTTCTGTTTTTCTCCTACACAAGATTTATCTGCTTACAAAGCTACAAAAAACAGTTGGATTTATAAAACAAAAAATCTCCGCATATCACAGGCTGCCGTTATTTTGTGCAAAGAAATGAATAAGGTATGCCAAAAGGTTTCATCAACTCCTCTTTTTATTAAAATTCCGGTTATATTTCATAAGAAAAAAACAATTACTTTATCTATATATCCCACTTTTTCCCCTTTTTTGTTCTATCTTTACAGGCAAAATAAATTAAACAAAAAAAACGATAAAACACTAACCACATGCAACCAACCGTAAACAAAACACCACGTATCGAAGTGGTAGATGCCTTAAGAGGCTTTGCTGTAATGGCTATTCTCCTTGTACACAGCGTAGAGCATTTCATCTTTCCTGTCTATCCGACAGATTCGCCCGAATGGCTGAACATACTCGATAACGGAACCTTCAACGTTATCTTTTCGCTCTTTGCCGGAAAATCTTATGCAATATTTGCTCTGCTCTTCGGATTCACATTCTATATCCAATGTCATAATCAGCAAAAGAAAGGAAAAGATTTTGGTTATCGCTTTCTCTGGAGATTAGTTTTATTGGTGGCCTTTGCCACGCTGAATGCAGCCTTTTTCCCTGCCGGAGATGTTCTGTTGCTTTTCTCTATCGTGGGAATTATCTTGTTTTTAGTACGCAAATGGAGTGATAAAGCGATCCTGATCACAGCTATTTTCCTCTTGTTGCAACCCATAGAGTGGTATCATTACTTCATGTTTCTTTTCGATCCTTCGCATGCATTACCCGACTTAGGCGTAGGAGCCATGTATCAGGAAGTAGCGGATTATACAAAAGCCGGAAACTTCTGGGATTTCCTAATAGGAAATATCACATTAGGACAAAAGGCGAGCCTGTTTTGGGCAATCGGTGCAGGACGCTTCCTGCAGACAGCCGGGCTTTTCCTCATGGGACTGTATATAGGAAGAAAGGAACTGTTCGTCACTTCGGAACTGCATCTCAAATTCTGGATAAAGGCGTTGATCCTTGCAGCTATCAGTTTTGCACCACTCTATTCACTCAAAGAGCTGATTATGCAGAGCGACAGCGACTTAGTTAAGCAAACCGTAGGCACTGCTTTCGACATGTGGCAGAAGTTTGCATTCACCATTGTACTGGTAGCCTCTTTCGTTATTCTCTATCAGAAAGAGAAATTCAAAAATGCAGTAGCCAGCCTACGTTTTTATGGCAAGATGAGTTTGACGAACTATATCACCCAATCCATAGCAGGAGCTATTATTTATTTCCCCTTCGGACTTTACTTAGCCCCTTATTGCGGATATACAGTCAGTGTATTGATCGGTTTTGTATTGTTCCTCCTGCAAGTACGGTTCTGTAAATGGTGGCTATCCGGACACAAGCAAGGACCTTTGGAAAGCATCTGGCATAAATGGACTTGGATGTTCTCCAACAAGTAAAATTTGCCATCAAGAATGGAGAACGGTATTAGCCAAATATCATCAAAACCGCCTTATAAACATCTTTTTGTTCTCTTATTGATGATTTTTATAACAAGCACTTTCTAAGCAAAGTCGCAACCAGAGAAAAAGCTGCATAATAAAACAAATATCATGCAGCTTTTTCTGTATATTCTTACCTTATCCGGATAAATATGTGATTTATCCCGGTATGTCAACTCCATTATCCCGGCATGATAAGTTCGGTTTCTCTACGAGGAACAGTCCGAAACTCTACGAGAAACGACAAGAGACTCTACGAGATAAATTATTTCCTCTTCAAAAGGCACTTTTTCACGCTGGTTGATGCCCGAATCCCGATCATGCTCAATTATCTAAAATCGCAGTAAATACAGATTATAAAGACAAAATGCACAATAAAAGAAACATATACGGCCTATTTATCACACAATTGCCTCTAATACAAACTATTCACTCCAACAACACTTCCAATAAAGAAGATTTCCGGCAGCCATTCCTATCCATCCCTTAACAAAGCAATTCTACAAGATCAGCTTTAGCAAAAAGTCAAAGTTGACAATGTGTCAACGAAACAACTCTTATCATAAATTCGGATTCGCATCCATCTCCTCTTTCGGGATGGCATACAGATAATTGGTACTGTTCGGGACAAATACCTCTCCCTCGGAGAAAGTAACAAACCAATGTCCCAACGGATTCCTTTTAGCGAACCCTCCGCCTTCCTGCCAGGCATCCACTTCCTGTTTCTGCTCCTCGGCAGAAAGCACGGTACGCTTTACGGATTGCTGCGTACGCAAGATATCGGTGATCCCGAATCCTTCACCCCACAATTCCCGGCGGCGTTCCATCAAGATCTCGTCGATAACATCCTGCTGCGACTTGCCGGTTAAATCATAATCACCCAGGCCACGGGCATGACGCAATTCATTCAAAGGCACTACCGCCTTTTCCGGGAAACCGTCGCGAGCCAATGCTTCCGCCTCTACCAATAGCATTTCGGAAGCACGCATCAATACAATATCGGCCGTATCATCGGCACGCATGTGGAATTTCTTATATCCCAAATATCCCTCACGCATCCATTGAAAAAGCTCCAGGCGGATATCCCCGTCCGAAAATGTATCCCGGAAATGGGGATCGGCCATGAAACTGCTGTAAGCCCCCACATAGGTGGCATCCAGAAAATAGAAATTATAAGAAGCACTGGATTGGGCAAGCGTCTGCGGATGCCCCCAGATCCACTCTTTATTAGAAATGTTATTGAACCCTTCATACTCGGCGGCAGTGGTCATCAGCGAATAGCCCTGACGGGCGGCGGCGGCAGCCTTTGCAGCTTCCTCCCACTGCCCGGTGAGCAGATAGGCACGGGCCAAAAGCCCATTGACGACATTTACATCCGGCTTGAATTTCTGCCCGTCACCTTTACGTGTATAGTTCTTCAGGTAATCCTTAGCGAGAGCCAGATCATCAAACACACGCTGGTAGACCTGTGCCACGGTCGATTTCCCTTTGGGAGCGGTATCATCCGTAGTAGGCTCGGTATAGATAGGGACACAGGGAGCCGCAGGGTCTTTCAAATAGGTAAACTGGTAATGCTGTGCCAGATGCAGATAGCAGAAAGCCCGAAGCGCCAATGCCTGCCCCTGTGCCTGACGGAGCGCTTCCGTATCGCCCTGTATGGCAAGGGCGGTGTTGCAGTTATCAATCGTCTTATACATCAGATACCAGGCAAAAGAGGTACGGGTATTGTTGGGTATGGCGATGTCGTTGAACTGATAAGACGAGTTAAAGCCATAAGCCGGACGGGAAACAACATCATCCGCCATCATGTCGTCCTGGCATTGAAGCCCACGGTAACCGCTATTGGCAAGCGTATAAACATATTCGAAAAGATTGTACCAGGCACCGTTAAACAACCGTTCGGCATTGCCGGGCACACCGACTTCATCGGAACTTACGGAATCTGTCGGCTCTTTATCGAGAAAATCACCGCTACATCCCGCCAATAGAAGCAGAGAAGCCATAAAAGAAAATATATATTTCATAATCGTGAATTTTTAAACTGTGAATCATAAATCAAAACGTCACATTAATCCCCCCGGTAAAAGATCTCATGGCGGGATACCTGTAATAAGTCAATCCGGTAATCCCCTGTTCAGGGTCGAGACCTTGATTGCGGTGAATGGTAAACAAGTTATCACTCTGCACAAAAACCTGTACGTTACTCAATGCCGCCTTGCTGACAAGCTGCTTCGGAAGCGTGTAAGACAAAGTCAGGTTCTTTAGCCGCATATACGAGTTATTCTGCAAAAAACGAGTGGAATAGGACGTCCAGTTATTGGTAGTGGTAGCCAATGCCGGCACATCCGTATAACGGTTCTCCGGAGTCCAACGGTTCAATATCTCCTTCGACCACGCGCGGCCGGCAGAACTGCCGTTGTGCAGAATCATCGTTATGTCCCGGTTCATGATATACCCGCCTACACTATAAGCAAATATAGCCGACAGCTCCACCCCCTTGTAAGAGAAGGAGGTATTGAAACCGCCATAAACTTTGGGCAAAGAGGACTTATTGACAAAATAATCGGTAGCATCCTTGTAGACACTGGTAGTCCCGCGCCCTACAACGTTATCATCCTTGTCGAGAATATCCATGTACCACAACGGATTGCCGTTTTCGGGATCCACCCCCGCCCACTCTTTGGTGTAAAAGTCATAAACGGAACGTCCCACCGCCAACTTATTGACTCCGGAAGGCGGCATGTCTTTCAAAGGCAACTCGGTAACCTCATTCTTATAATGTGTCAGATTGAGACCCAATTTCCAGATAAAATCCTGAGTATTGATCAGCGTCCCGTTCAGAGAAAGCTCGATACCCGTATTCTTCAAAGCACCCACGTTTTCATCCACCGACTTATACCCCAATGACGGAGCCACAGGACGCGAATAGAGCAGGTCTTTCGAACGACGCTGGAAGAAATCGAACGAACCGGATACACGGTTGTTCCACAAGGAGAAATCGATGCCGACATTAAAATTCAGATTGGTTTCCCACTTCAATTTCGGAGTGGCAATACGATCGGAAACCAGCGCATTCTCTCCCAAATTGGAGACAATGGCATAAAGTCCCTTACTGGCATAATAGGTACCTAAGTTATCGTTTCCCTGTGCGCCGTAGCTGGCTTTCAGAGTCAAAGCAGAAAGCCAGTCGGACGTGGAGATCATAAAATTCTCCCGGTCGATGCGCCAGGAAGCGCCCAATGACCAGAAATTACCCCAACGCGTCTCCGGTGCAAAACGGGAAGAACCGTCACGACGATAAGAAGCGGAAAAGAAATACTTGCTCTGATAATCATAAAGCAACTGGGTGAAATATCCCGCCAAAGCATAGTCGATGCGATAGCCGGAACCGCCCGTAAGCTGCGAGCCTACCACCAGTTCGGGCATATCGGGCAAAGCCATCTTGGTACGCGATGCAGAGAGTTCGTCATAACGGTACGAATAGGCTTCCTGCCCGGCAAGGATATTGAAATGATGCTCGCCGATGGTTTTATCGTAAGTGACGATATTATTCCACGTCCATGAAAAAGTACGGGTGTTCACACGGCTCGATCCACCTCCGGTGGTCACGGAAGGTCCGATAAGGGAGTTAGTGAAGTCGAGTGAGTTATAGTTGATCAGGTCGAAATTGAAACTCGTCTTGAATTTCAATCCGGGAATGAAGGTCACTTCCAGGAAAGTACGTCCGGAAAATTCATCCTTCATACGTTCCGACTTATCGAGAGGAAGCGTAGCCGGCAAGTTCCAGTTCGACGTCGATCCGGAAGGCCGGTACGACCCGAAATCGGGAATAAGTTCCCCGTTCGCATCAGTCTTTAAAGAGCCGTCGGCATTTACTTCATAAATGGGATAAAACCCCGGCATGGTGCGGCCGGCATTGATCACATTGCTGGTTTTCGTATCCGAAGAAACCGGATAGTTCTGCATGGAATGCGCAAAGCTCATATTCACTCCCCCTTTCAGCCAAGAAGTCATCTCACTGGTGATATTGGAACGGAGATTAAAACGCTGGTAACCCGATTCGAGGGCAACACCCTTGTCATTCAGATAGCCGGCGGAAAAGAAATACTGGTTCTTCTGCCCGCCACCGGATACATTCAGATTGAGTTCGGTACGCAAAGCCTGTTGCTCCATGGCATCACTCCAGTCAAAATCCCAAAGGGGCCGGGCACCGTCCACGAGCTTGCCGTCCGTGCCCACCGGTTGCGGATAGTTAGTGCCATAAGGGTTAGGGCCGGCACCCATCAGCTTTGTCACCAGATCTTTAGAAGCCTGTGCGGCAGCGGTGGCAGGCGTATAGTTTTCCGTATCCTTGGCGTATTGGTTGCGTAACGCTTCCCAATAGAGCTGAAAATAGTCATTGGTACCGATACGGTCATAATCGCGTACAGCCCGGTTGGACCCTCCGAACGAGGCTTTCACGTTGACGGTCGTTTTAGAGTCCGTCTGCCCCTGCTTGGTGGTGATGATAATCACACCGTTGGCACCACGTGAACCGTAAAGGGCGGCCGAAGCGGCATCTTTCAATACAGTCATCGAAGCAATGTCATCGGGATTGATGGAGTTGACAGAACCATCGAAAGGGACACCGTCCACCACATAAAGCGGTGCACTGGAAGCATTGATAGAACCGATACCCCGGATACGGATTTCCGCATCCGTACCGGGCTGGCCACTGGCTGCGCTGGCCTGTACGCCCGAAACCGTACCCTCAAGGGCACGGGAAACGCTGGCTACCTGCAACTTCGCTATCTCGTCTCCCTTTACGGTAGAAGCAGCTCCGGTAAAACTATATTTCTTAGCGGTGGCATAGGCCACTACCATGACTTCATCCAGTTCTTTACTGTCAGACTCTAAAGTGACATTTATCATGTTCCGCCCGTTGACCGATTGTTCCACCGTTTTTAATCCGACAAAGCGGTAAACGAGTATGGCATCCGAAGGGGCGGAAATGGAATATTTTCCATCCATATCGGTGATTGTTCCGGTAGTCTCGCCTTTTATTTGTACAGAGACTCCGGGCAACGGCTCTCCATCGGATATCACCGTACCCGAAATTCGTATTTCTTGCTGCACGGCCGCCCACAAAGTAGCAGACACAACAATAGCAAGAAACGTTAATACTAAACGTAGATTGATTCTCATAATTTTTTTGTGGTTTAGGATTGAATTGTATGTGTTATTAAACAGAAAATTACGGAAGTTTGTTTTAGAAAGAAAACAAATTTTAGAGGAATATTAGCATAAACGGAGAGGAAACGCTACATTCGCGTTAATAATTTGCCAATGTGCCAATGTGCCAATGGAAGAATGAAAAAATTGGGGAATGTAAAGAATCAGAATAATGGGAAAGAGTGTCGATATAGAAAATAAGAAAATGAGAAAAGATGTCAATGTGCTCCCCCACCGGACAGCGCAGCCCATTGGCACATTGGCATATTGGCACATTGACACATTATTAATTGGCACATTATTATTATTCATTTGTTTATCATTTCCGCTTTCTTCGTTTGCCCAAAACGGAGAAATTGAAAAAACAGTTGCAGTAGCAGATAGCTTGCAAACGAAAAAGCGTCCCAATGGATTCGTAAGGGCTTTCAATTATCTGTTTAATCCCAATGATATCGATACGACTTATATCGGGCCCAACCGATATAACTATGCTTTAATGCTGGATCATTTCACGAATTACGAATATTACGCCATAGGCAGTAATACTCCCGAATCACAACGATTGCGGTTCTCTCCCAATCCGCGCAACAAGATCGGCCCTTACTTCGGTTGGCGATGGATCTTCTTAGGATGGTCTATCGACACGGACGGACTTTACGGCAAGCAAAAAGGAAAAAGAAAAGGTACGGAATTCGATTTGAGCCTTTACAGCGCCAAGTTAGGAGTGGATATCTTCTACCGTCGCACGGGTAACGATTATAAAATACATAAAGTGACCGGCTTCGATGATATTGCCAGTGACTATTCCGAAAGCTTTGACGGTCTGAAAGTAGACATGAAAGGGTTAAATCTCTTCTATGTATTCAACTACCGCCGCTTCTCTTATCCGGCGGCTTTCAGCCAAAGTACCAACCAAAGACGAAGTGCCGGTTCAATGATCGCCGGTTTCTCTATCTCCACGCATGATCTGAACTTCGACTATACCCGATTGCCGCAGGCTATCCAAGGAAGTATGAACGAGGATATGAAAGTAGAACACATCAAATATACCAACATCAGCCTCACGTTTGGATATGCCTACAACTGGGTATTTGCCCGTAATTGGCTGGCCTGCCTTTCGCTCACTCCCGCCGTAGCCTACAAGACATCACGCATCGAAAAGATAGAATCACAAACCAATGATTGGTACAAAAACTTCAACATTGATTTTATCCTGCGTGCAGGAGTGGTTTATAACAACAGTAAATACTTTGCCGGCACTTCTTTCGTCGGCAGATCATATGACTATTACCGGGATAATTTCTCGATGAACAATGGTTTCGGCACATTACAGGTATATGCCGGATTCAACTTCTATCTAAAAAAGCAATACAAGAAGAAGAAATAATGCCTTATTCCACCAGCCCCGGCTGATATTCCGGGTAGCGGCACTGAACTCTACTCCCCAAAGGTTAGGAACAATCTGACCAGAATAAATCTAACAAAAATCAGAGTATTAGAAAAAAGAAAATGTATTATCAATGGTATCAGTAAAAGTATCATGCCGCAACATCTTCTTTATGCAAGGATTTATTTCTGTATTAGGGATCAAACCCTACGAAGAAATAAATGGAAAGCATTTAAAAATTTATTATATAACAGCAATTTTATCTCAAATATTTTTGTATTTTTGTTGGTAACGTAAAATATCTATTGAACAACGTAATTTACAGAGTTAATTAACTGATAATATTGACTACACCCATATAATCTTTGTAAAAATGAAAAGATTAATCTACATATTATCCTTTGCAATCTTTTTACAAATGAATGCACAAACATTCAATTCTGGCCAAAAATGGACAGATTTTAATACCAACAAGAATGCTTTATCCCATCCCGTACCAACTAATATCCAAAAGAACTTCGACATCGCCATAAATGAAATAAGCCAGATGTTGAAAGGGGAAAAACCTCTAAGTTTTAAAAAGGCGGTTTTTCTTGTAGAAAATGCCTATTATGAAGGCCAAATGAGTTGGGAGGATTATAACAATGAAATATTGAGAATAAAACCTATACTTGATAAAATGATAGATAATCGTAATTTAAGGCAGTATAAAACTGCCGGAAATTGGGCTGTCTTTACATATATGTCTGATAGTATTCCTGAAAATGATTTCAAACCGTATCAGTATGACTTTGAAAATTTTATGAGTAATTCAAATATAGAAAGTTCATTGGTTTCACGTCTTTTGAAAAGAAAAAGAGGTAATTGTAGGTCATTACCATTTCTTTATAAGATTTTAGCCAATGAAGTTCATGTGGAGGCGTTTATAGCGGTTGTCCCCATGCACTGCTATGTAAAACACAAAGATGAGAAGGGAAATTGGTGGAATCTGGAAATGACAACAGGAACATTTTCCCGATCAAGCTTTATCATGGAAACCTTCAATGTTTCTGAAGTTGCTATAGAAAGTGGCTTATTTATGAAACCATTATCAGAAATTGAATCTGTTGCATTTTGTATATGTGACTTATTAAATTATTATGAGCATAAAACAGGAAGATATTCAGATGACTTTATCAAGAGGTGTTACGACATTGGTCTACGGTACTATCCCAATAGCCAATTACAAATTAGCAAAGGAAACGATTTAAAATTCCGATTAGACAGTAAAATAATCGATATGGGTTTGAACGGATATAGAGATATCGCCAAGTTCCCAGAACTTATGAAAGAGTTTGAAGTAATGGATTCCACATTCAAATATCTTACAAAAATTGACTATTCTACGTTAAAATCAGAAGATTATGAGAGAATGGTCAATGATATAAAAGTAAAGCAAACAAAACTGAATACAAAAAAATAACATAAATCCATGTACATTATGAAAAGACAAGTCTTATTTTTGAGTATGACAACCTTTTTTGCGTTGAACGCTTTAGCACAAACTCCTTATGACAACTTTGCACCGGAACAAAGTGTAAAGCCAATCATTGAAATGCCTAAAATGCATTTTAAAGTGGCAAACACAAACCTCAATAGCGAAATACGTAGCATAGAATTTGATAAAAACACCTTATCTTTGAATTTATTAAACGAAAGTGACAGTGTTCTCAAATCAATTACTCTTAATCCAAATGATAAGAAGTTTACATCGATAGATCCACTTACTGAAAAATATTATCATATCAGTCCTTATGCGTATTGTATGAATAATCCTATAAGATATATTGATCCAAATGGTATGGATGTGTATCGTTTTGATGATAAAACAGGAGAAATGCATTTATTTCTACAAACCGATGACGACTTTGACCAGATTGGTCGTTTTAAATATGATAAAAAGACAGATACTTATGTGCTTAAAACAAATAAAAATGGAGAAGCTCGAACCCGAATTGATAATATAGAAAAAGGCATCTTAAGTGATGGTATGAATTTTAAGACTAATGCTAATGTTTGGGAAGTAGGAGGTCAAGAGCAACCAACTGTTGAAGGATTCCAAAATTTCGCCATCGATTTTTCCGAAATGATCGGAAGAGAAGTTCCAGGTTTTTATTTTTCAGATCCAGAGCAAAACGATGTAAGCTATATCCATATGGGGAAATACGAAAACAATAGATATAACAAATCTCATTCAACCCCGAGTATATATAGTGTCAGACCGGATTTGTATGGTAATATAGCTCCACATACTTCATGGCATACTCATCCATCCACAGCACCTCTTGCAGATAGATTACGACCTTCCGGATTAACTACTCCGGGCGGAGATATGGAGCATAAACAAAATCATGTTCCGCAAGGTTTTCATACTTTCATAATACTGACAAAAGGATATCCTCCAATACTTTATTGATTATGAAAATAAGATATTATATTTTATTAATCACTATGCTTGCAGTTTCGGGCTGTGCTGTATGGAAAAAATCGTTATCTGCCAATGGAGATATCTATGTCGCAATCAATAATTGTATTATTGACTTCATCAATACTTCTAATTTATTCAAAGCTGACAGTATATTCGCTATAGATATCATTGAAAACGAAGATATCTATGTTATTGGCATTGGTGGAGCAGTAAATAAAATCTATCCGCACATTCGAGATACAATTGGAGCTAAAAACGATCTTTTCCCCAATAAATACATAATCCGAGAAGGAAAACTGTTTTATTGGAATGATCCCAAGCAAGAGATTACCCAAGAAATTATTGATGTTTTGTCTCGATATGATGCGATAGATTTAGATTGGAGAAATCGTGAGTATAATATACCTCTAAATATACCTGACGGCGATCCGAGAATAATCTATATACCTCCGATGGTGATTGATGATGCACAGAAAGGTATAGTTTACTACATTTGTAAAAATGATTTTACTATTTATAAAAAAACTGGATTCAATACAATATACCACCATTATAAGCAACCTGAGTTGAAATGTAATAATTAGATTTATTATTTCTTATAACTTAAATAAGACAACCCTTATTTCTATAGTATACAAAGGTATATCCCGAGAAGGAATGTATAACAAAAAAATACATATTAGAGGATATTCACCTATTTTCTATTAAAAATTGCCATTTACAAAAGAACAGCAAACACTTATTTGGAAATTAATCAATTACTTTTAAAAACTTAGAAGAGTACACTATAACGTCTAAAATCAATTACCATGCAGGTTTTGGCATTTCAAAACAAATAGACCACCTTCATAAGTACAATATTGTCATTTATGAAAAGCAAAATACCTTATCATAATATGATTAATCTAAAAGTAGAGTTGTACACAACGAACTCCTTCACCGGAATTGATCTTTTCAGGCTTGCGCATATCAATCCTAAAATTCTTCCATTGTTGATTTTAGCTTTGTGAATATCGGTAATCGCTTGGTGAAACACCCGTTATTTTCTTGAAGACAAAACTGAAATATTGTACATTCGGATAACCTAATTGCCGGGCAACAACGGTGGACGTTGTACCGGATTCCATCAACATTCGTTTGGCAACCTCCAGTCGTTTGAATTGGAAATACTGTTCCAAAGTCTTACCCGTTTCAAATTTTAACAGGTCCGTAAAGTAAGCAGAAGAGAGGTTGAGTCTTTCCGCAAAATAATCGGGTGCAGGAAGTTTCCCGTTTTGCAATTTTCCAGAACCTATATAATCCTCAAGTAGCTGCTCCATTTTTTTCAGAATAGCCTTATTCTTGTTTTCACGGGTGATAAACTGACGTTCATAGTAACGAGTGCAGTAATCCAGCAATAATTCAATATGCCGTGAAAGGATAGTCCTGCTATGCGTATCAATCGAATGATGCAGTTCTTCCTCTATATTCCAAAGACAACAAGTAACTTTCTCCGTTTCACGCTGCGACAGATGCAGTGCTTCTTCTTTATGATAGTAGAAAAATGTGTAATTATTAATATGGTTCCTCAATGTGGTCTGAAACAACAAGTCCGGGTGAAATACCAGCAGAAAGCCTTTACCGGGTAAGGTTTTTTCCTCGTTCATACGGAAAACTTCACCCGGTTTAAGAAATACCATTGTCGCATTGGAATAATCATAATATTTCCGGCCGCAACATGAACATTCATCCGGACAGTCTTCTATCAGCAAGATAGCGTAGAACTCGAACTTAACAGTATTCTGCTCCAGACACGGATTCTCCAGATTAATAAGGCTCACCTGAGGATGCAATGTCTTGCAGTCCAAACAACGGTTACATTCATGCACGGTATTAAAGTCCAATGTATTTTTCTTCTCCATATTCTTCTCACTGATTATTCGGTACACGGTATTCATTAGGAGTGTACCCCACCCTCTTTTTGAACAGACGACAAAAGTGCTGCGGGTATTGGAATTCCGGCGAATAGGCAATCTGGCTGACGGTATCCTCTGTACCGCCCATACGTTCCTTTGCCATTCCGATCACTTTCTCCTGAATGTGTTCCTGTGGTATCCTGCCGGGTGGCTTCATTCAAATCGATTGCACTGACCAACGGATTCAAAGTTTCAAAACCGTACAATTTGTGGTATTGGTCTACACTGCCCAAGTTGAATATCTTATCCATAATTATTGCTATTTAATCCTCAAAAGTACCTCGGTTGCATATCAATTACAAAAGTACAAGATAATCCTGTCACTCCGACAACCTTAATTACGGATTGTATAACCCCAGTTACAGATTACATATAATCTCCTTGTATCAGTATCATAAAATCTGTAATTGAGGTCTAAATAATCGGATTCAACTTCTATCTAAAAAAGAAATACAAGAAGAAAAATAACACTTTATTCCACCAGCCACCGGCTGATATTCCGGGTGGCGGCACTGAACTCTACTCCCACTTTTACAACCTCACGCCCATCAGACAGATAAGGAATCAAGTATCCCTTATCATCTATCTGCTGCAAAGCCTGTTCTGCAGTACCGTTCAGCTTGAACTCGAATACATAAATATATTTAGGAGTTTTTACGACAGCATCCGCACGGCCGCAAGCACTACGTACTTCCGCTTCGGTAAACTGCCCCATTAATTTAAATACCAAATAGAAAATGACCTGATAATAACGTTCCTTTTCTTCGTTCAGTTCATAAGAGAAATCAGCAAAAAAAGCCTTTAAACGGGTAAGAAAGGCAGGAACATCACCACTTTCTAATTCTTGAATAAACTTACCTATATAGAAACGACGCTCCCCATCCGGTATAGGAGTATAAAAGGGCAGAATAAAGTTCATAAAGCCATACTTCACCTCATCATTCGGAAATCCCAAACGATATACCTTAAAACGTTTATCATACTCTTTTATCGTCAGATAACCACTTTGATAAATCAACGGAATAGGATTTTCCGCATCAGCACGATATTCGGAAAAAGCAGCAGAAGAAGCTTCCACGCCGTCAATCAGAACCCGAAGATCGTAATCACTTTGCTTGAGCAACTCTACAAGAAAAGTAGGTGTCCCGGTCTGAAACCAATAATCATTGAATTCCTTTGCTTTCAACGCATTGAGCACACTGAACGGATTGAAGACTCCCTCACCGGCCGGATGGAAAAGGTAACCGTCATACAAACGCGTCATCTCATCCACCGTTTCTTCATAAGACAACTCGCTGACCTTACCGAGAACCTCCAGTTCCGGACGAAAAACAGCCGTCAGCTCCTCTTTCGTTATACCGCAAACAGTGGCATAGTCATACCATAAACTTATATCCTGCAACTGGTTCAAGTCACTAAATACACTGACTTGTGCAAACTTTGTTACCCCCGTCAGAAAAGCAAAACGCAAGTAACGGTCGGCACTCTTCAGTACACCGTAAAAGGCTTTTAGAGTATCCCGGAATTCAGAAAGTAACGGCTCATTCCGCATAGCTTGAAGTAACGGCTTGTCGTATTCATCGATCAAGACAACAACATTCTTGCCAGTTGATTCTGCAGCACGACGAATAACTCCCATAAAACGATTGGACAAAGTTAATTCATCGTCTCCTTTTCCATATTTAGCCTCCCACTGAGTAAGGTGATTGCTAAGAATAGCATGTAGTCCTTTCGGAGAATCATACTTTTCGGCATTCAAATCAAGATGCAGCACCGGATAAGTATTCCATTCCTTTTCCAGTTTCTCTATGGCCAAACCCTCAAAAAGTTCTTTTCTCCCTTCAAAGTAAGCTTCGAAAGTAGACAACAACAAACTTTTACCAAAACGGCGGGGACGGCTTAAAAAATAAGGTTTTCCCGTATTAGCCATCCTCCAAACTAATTCAGTCTTGTCCACATAAAGATATCCTTCTTTACGAATATCCTCAAAAGTCTGTATTCCTATAGGAAGTTTACGATTCAAATCAATCATAAGGCCGTTGTTTTAATAATGAAAATACTTAAACGCAAAGATACACTTTTCTGTTCAATATCAGGATGCAGATGAAAGAAAGAAAAAAAGAAAGCGTAGGGCCTGTTCAAATTTTCCTCAGCATTATTTAAGCAGGCTCTACATAGATTCAAAAGATTCTTTGTACATTTGCCGCGTTCAAAAAAAACATTTGCTGCATTCTGAAAAAATAAAGAAAGAGAATGAAAACCCTCCGCCATACCCATAAACCTGTTGTCCGCTTCCGCTGTTGGAGCCGGAAAGGGTATGCTGCCTTTGCCAGCCTGGGGCGCCAGGTCACTATCGGGCAACTGCATCTCAACGTGACGGAACGTTCACTCTCCAAACAGAAAGCGGCTCAAACAATCCCATTCAATTTATTTATGACTATTGAAGAAATGAAAGACCAGGTGCTGGGCGGTATCGATATAACGCCCGAGCAAGCAGCCTGGCTGGCTAATACAGCCGATAAAGAGGCGCTCTATGCAGCTGCCCATGAGATTACCGTGGCCCGTGCACAGCACGAATTCGACATGTGTTCCATCATCAATGCCAAGTCCGGACGCTGCCCGGAAAACTGTAAATGGTGTACGCAATCTTCCCACTACCAAACCCAAGCGGAGGTATACGACCTCGTCAGTAAAGATGAATGCCTCCGACAAGCACAATACAATGAAGCACAAGGCATAGCCCGATTCTCCCTCGTCACCAGCGGACGAAAACCCTCTCCGAAACAACTTACTCTGCTTTGCGACTCCGTCCGCCACATGCGACGGCATTCCTCTATCCGGTTGTGCGCTTCATTAGGCCTGCTGGAAGAAAATGAACTTCGTGCTTTGTATGACGCCGGTGTCACCCGCTATCATTGCAACCTGGAAACAGCTCCTTCCTATTTTCCCCGGCTTTGCTCTACCCATACGCAAGAGCAGAAACTCACTACCCTGCGCGCCGCACGGCAAGTAGGCATGGACATCTGTTGCGGAGGTATCATCGGCATGGGAGAAACGATGGAGCAACGCATCGAATTCGCCTTTACTCTCAAAGAACTCGAAGTACAGTCCATCCCGATCAATCTGCTCAGCCCCATTCCGGGAACTCCCCTCGAACATACGCCTTCCTTAAGCGAAGAAGAAGTCTTAACCGCTATCGCACTTTTCCGCTTTATTAATCCGACAGCCTATCTCCGCTTTGCAGGAGGGCGTTCGCAGCTCTCACCGGAAACGATGAAACGCGCGCTGCACATCGGCATCAATTCGGCGATCGTGGGAGATCTGCTGACTACCCTCGGTTCGAAGGTGTCGGAAGACAAACAAATGATCCGGGAAGCCGGATATGAACTTCCGTCTTCACCATTCGACCGTGAACACCTATGGCATCCATACACCTCGACCACTCACCCACTGCCGGTATACAAAGTGGCACGGGCGGATGGGGCAACAATTACCTTGAGCGACGGAACCGTACTCGTCGAAGGGATGTCTTCGTGGTGGTGTGCCGTGCACGGATACAACCATCCGGTGCTGAACAATGCGGCACAGGAACAGCTGGCGAAGATGTCGCATGTGATGTTTGGCGGGCTCACCCATGATCCCGCTATCGAACTGGGCAAGCTGCTGTTGCCGCTGGTTCCTCCTTCCATGCAGAAGATATTCTATGCAGACTCCGGCTCGGTGGCAGTAGAAGTGGCCTTGAAAATGGCCGGGCAATATTGGTATGCTGCCGGGAAAGCGGAAAAGAGCAATTTCGTCACCATCCGCAACGGATATCATGGAGATACATGGAATGCCATGTCCGTCTGCGATCCGGTGACCGGTATGCATTCTCTGTTCGGCTCTGCCCTGCCTATCCGCTATTTCGTACCACAACCAAAATCGCGTTTCGACGGAGAGTGGAACCCCGAAGATATCCTGCCCTTGAAAAAAGTGATAGAAGAACATGCCTGCGAACTGGCGGCACTAATCCTCGAACCCATCGTACAAGGGGCAGGCGGTATGTGGTTTTACCATCCCCAATATCTCCGGGAAGCCGAAAAGCTGTGTCGCGAGCACGGAATACTAATCATCTTCGACGAGATAGCCACCGGATTCGGCCGTACAGGGAAGCTCTTCGCATGGGAACACGCAGGAGTAGAACCGGATATCATGTGTATCGGTAAAGCGTTGACGGGAGGTTATATGACTCTATCCGCCGTGCTGACCACCAATGAAGTAGCGGACAAAATCTCCAATCATGCCCCCGGAGCTTTTATGCACGGCCCCACTTTCATGGGAAATCCGTTGGCATGTGCGGTAGCTTGCGCATCGGTAAAGCTATTATTAGAATCCGGATGGCAAAAGAAGGTACAATGCATTGAGGAGCAATTGAAACGGGAACTGGCCCCGGTACGTGCACTCTCTTCCGTAGCCGATGTACGGATATTGGGAGCCATCGGAGTGATCGAAACCCGACAACCGGTAGACATGGCCTATATGCAACAACGGTTCATAGAAGAAGGTATCTGGGTTCGGCCTTTCGGTAAGCTGGTATACCTGATGCCGCCATTCATCATCACACCGGAACAATTAACCCGACTGACAAACGGAATTGTAAAAATAATGAATAATTTGCCAATGTGTCAATGTGCCAATATGCCAATGAGAGAATGAAGAAATAAAAAATGGAAGAATGAAAGAATAAAAGAAATATAATATCCAATCTCCACCATATGGCACATCCTTTTTCATAGCGCAGCCCATTGGCACATTGGCATATTGGCACATTAAATAATTATTATATATGATCCTCATCGAACAAATGCAACAGGAATTGCAGGAACTGGAAGCAAAGAGTAACCTGCGAAAATTGCCCGGTATCCTGCACGAAGGACGGGACGTTATTGTAAACGGACAACGGATGCTGAACCTCTCATCAAACGATTATTTAGGGTTGGCAAACGATATAGAGTTGCGTAGGAATTTTTTGGAAACACTGACACCGGAAACATTCCTGCCTACTTCCTCTTCCTCACGTCTGCTGACGGGAAACTTCACAGCCTGCGAACAGTTGGAGCAACAACTCGCTACGGCTTTCGGTACGGAAGCAGCACTGGTATTCAACAGCGGATACCATGCCAATACGGGTATCCTTCCGGCTGTAAGCAATGCCCGGACACTGATTTTAGCAGATAAGCTGGTACATGCCAGCCTAATAGACGGTATACGTTTGTCGGCAGCCAAAAGCATCCGGTACCGGCACAACCAATACGACCAGTTGGAACGGTTGATAGAAATAAACCACACAGAATATGAACGGATCATCATCGTCACGGAAAGCATCTTCAGCATGGACGGAGACGAAGCGGATCTCCGCGAACTGGTTCGTCTGAAAAAAAAATATGCTAACGTATGGCTGTATGTAGACGAAGCACACGCTTTCGGAGTACGCGGGGACAAAGGACTGGGATGTGCGGAAGAACAGGAATGCATCTCTGACATCGATTTTCTGGTAGGTACATTCGGCAAGGCATTGGCATCGGCAGGCGCTTACATTGTCTGCCGGAAAGTGATACGGGAATATCTCGTCAATAAAATGCGTACTTTTATCTTTACAACTGCACTGCCGCCTGTAATCATTCAGTGGACTTCTTTCGTATTCACCCGTCTGCCCAATTTCCGGCAGAGACGTGAAAAGCTGCAATTGGTAAGCAGTAAGCTCAAAGAAGCATTGGAACACAAAGGATACGTCTGCCCCTCAAACAGCCATATCATACCTATGATCACAGGAGAAAGCAGCATAGCCGTCCGGAAAGCGGAAGAGTTACAGCGTAAAGGTTTTTATGCCTTGCCCGTCCGTCCGCCTACGGTACCGGAAGGAACATCACGTATCCGCTTTTCATTAACAGCAGAAATAAGTGAAGAAGAAATAGTAAGATTGACCACTTAACACAAGAATTGATGAAACAATATATCTATACGCCATCGCTGTATACCCACACAGAACCGTCGCATATCCATACGTCGTCTCTGCAAAAACATCCGCGCCTTTTACTTTTTTTTGCAGGCTGGGGAATGGATGAACATCCCTTTTTACAATATGCTCCCCCAGACAGTGACTTTATGATCTGCTATAACTATCGGACACTTGATTTCGACACCTCCCCTTTAACCGGTTACACTGTTATCGATGTAGTGGCATGGTCGATGGGAGTTTGGGCCGCTTCACAAGTTCTGTCAAAGGTTTCACTACCCATTCGCAGACGCATTGCCATTAACGGCACCCCTTTTCCTATTGACGAGAAGCGGGGCATCCCGCCCGCTATCTTCATGGGAACGTTGGAGGGGCTGAACGAAGCATCCCTCCGAAAATTCCAACGCAGGATGTGTGCGGACGGAAACGTTTTTGCCCGCTTTCAGCTTACAGCCCCCGAACGAAGCATAGAAGAACTGAAAGAAGAACTTACTGCCGTCGCAGAACAATACCGAATGCTCCCTACCGGGACATTTGCATGGGAACAGGCTATTATCGGTGAGAGTGATCGTATTTTTCCTCCCACTAACCAGCGCGCAGCCTGGAAAGGAATTTCCATGTCTAATATAGACGGAAACGAAGCCCACTATGACGAATCCCTCTTTATCAAGTATCTGAAAGAAATATGAATAAAGCCCTGATAGCCGAACGCTTCTCAAAAGCCATCGGCACTTATGCCCAGAAAGCAGACATACAACAACAAATAGCGGAAAAGATGACCTGCCTGTTACAGCAACATCTCCCGGCAACTCCTTTCAATAAGGTAGTGGAATTCGGCTGCGGCACCGGAAACTATTCCCGCCTGCTTTATCACACCTTACAACCGAAACAGTTTTTCCTGAACGACCTCTGCAACGGAATGCAGGCCTGCTGCCACGATCTGCTCGATCAAGGTGCCATATTCCTCACCGGAGATGCCGAAACACTCGACTTCCCCGAAGATACGGAACTGCTGACCTCCTGTTCTACCCTACAATGGTTCGAAAGTCCGGAAAATTTCTTCCACCGTTGCCACCACCGCCTAAGCAGGAATGGCTACCTCGCAATCACCACTTTCGGGCAGGAAAACATGAAAGAAATACGCAGCGTGACCGGACAAGGACTTCCTTACCGCTCGCTTTCGGAACTCGAAGCAGCACTCACCCCTCACTACGACCTCATTCATTCGGAAGAGGAGAGACTGCATCGTTCTTTTCCCTCCCCCCTGCAAGTGCTTTACCATCTGAAAGAGACAGGAGTGACGGGAACCGGAAAACAGCACTGGACCCGGCGCGAACTAAACCGTTTTTGTGAAGAGTACATCCGCTTGTTTGGCGACAACCAATCCGTACCTCTCACTTATCACCCGATTTATATCATTGCAAAAAAGAGAAGCCTCTCCCCCGGCCCCTCCCCGAAGGGAGGGGAGGAGGAGAATGTATTGTAAACCATTAAGCTAATAACAACTATTAATTTATAAAACAATACTCTCCCCCTCTCCCCTCCCTTCGGGGAGGGACCGGGGGAGAGGCCCACAGAAACAATGAAACAGAATGTATTTTTTGTCTCCGGTATCGATACAGATGCCGGAAAAAGCTACGCCACCGGATTCCTGGCTCGTGAACTCAACCAAAAAGGCAACCGGACGATCACACAAAAATTTATCCAAACGGGGAATGTCGGCCATTCCGAAGACATCGACCTGCACCGCCGCATCATGGGCATCCCCCCTACCGAAGAGGACCGCGCAGGACTTACCATGCCCGAAATCTTCTCTTACCCCGCTTCCCCGCATCTCGCTTCCCGGCTGGACGGACGCGCCATCGACTTCAATAAAATGGAACAGGCCACAGCCGAGCTCAGTCGCCGATATGACACCGTTCTGCTGGAAGGTGCCGGCGGACTTATGGTACCATTGACCGAAGACCTGCTCACAATCGACTATATAGCACAAAAAAAATACCCGCTTATCTTTGTCACATCCGGCAAATTAGGAAGCATCAATCATACACTGCTCAGCTTCGAAGCCATACGCCACCGGGGAATCCGTCTCGACACCGTGATGTACAATCTTTACCCCACCGTAGCAGATAAAACGATACAGGAGGACACCTTGATATTTATCCGGAAACAGATGGAAAAATATTTCCCGGATGCACAATTCATACTTGTACCGGAAATATAGAATTAATTGCTTATCTTTACAACCTGTATCCCCGGCTGTCTGCAATGACAGCCGAATCTGTAATGATAACCGGATCTGCAATAATAACTGGACAGAGATAACAGCCGGATTATAAAAAGCAATATCGGCATAAAAGCAATATCAGTATGAGAAAAATAATACTTTCGGTAAGCATTCTGCTCTCTTTCACCTCTTTATTGAAAGCGCAAGAATCCTCTGCCACCAAAGTTTTCGAATACCGGCCGGCACCCGGACAGTTCATCAACCTCTTGCCCGCCTACGCAAACGGAGATAATGAACAAACGATCTGCAACAAATGTCTGGAGGCTTTCAAAACAACCCAACTGGTCAGTTTGGGAGGCTTCGGGGGATACATCGTTGTGGGATTCGACCACAGCATCATCAATGTGCCCGGTGAGTATGACTTCAAAATAGATGCCAATGCCATGGACGGCCCCTACGGCATTTCATCGGAACCCGGCATTGTATTGGTATCCGTAGACTCCAACCGTAACGGACTTCCGGACGATGAATGGTACGAGTTGAAAGGCTCGGAATACAATAACCCGCAAAGTATCAAGAATTACACGGTGACTTACACCAAGCCCGACCGAAACGATGAAGACATCAAGTGGATCGATAATAAAGGGGAAAGCGGAGTCATCCAATATATGGGTTCACAAGGACATAAGCAAGACCACTACCCTCTATGGATTAGCGAGCGGACACTGACCTTTACAGGAACACGGCTACCGGATAATGCGGTAAAAATCAGTAGCAATCCGGAAAAGTGGAAACAAGTAGCTTATGCATACGGCTATGCCGATAACAAACCGAATAATACCGATGGTGCCAAATTCAAAATCGACTGGGCAGTGAACGAAAAAGGAGAAACTGTTTCCCTCGATAAAATAGACTTTATCAAAATATATACTGCCGTAAACCAGCAATGCGGATGGCTCGGCGAATTATCTACTGAAATCCTGTCGATAGACGACCTGCATCCGACAGCCACTTCTATCCATTCTTACGATCTGAACTCCGAAATCGACTACCGGGACGGAAATCTGACAGTTACAAGCAAACGTGAATGTACCTTAGAAATTTATAACCTGCAAGGAATATTACTAAAATCAGAACGAATCGGTCAAGGAAAATCCACCCTACCTCTTCTGTTACCTAAAGGCATTTATCTGATCAGAACGGAAGAAACAAGCAGAAAACTTACTATAAACTAATTCAAAGGAAAATTAATTAAAGGGAGATGGGAGATTTGAGATGGGAGAAGTACTATGCAGCATGATAGCGCAGCCTACTTCTCCACTCTCCATTCTCCCATCTCCCTTTTTTTCCTTCTCCCTTGAATTAATTATTTCACTGTAAACCGTTTCACAACTGTCTGTTCTGCGTTATACAGCTTCAAGAGATACATACCCTTTTCCAGACCGCCGACTACGATGGTGGCATCACCGGAATTGTTTTCCTGTATCAGTACTTTCGCACCACTTACAGCAATCACTTCGATGGTGTAATTTTCCAACTCAGTCACGATATTCAGCTTGTCGATAGCCGGAACCGGATAGATAGAAGTAGAAACACGAACGCGGTTACTTTCCATACCGATCGCTTTATTGACAGTAAGCGGAATCTGTACAAACTGTATCTTTCCTTTCTGAACGGCACTAACCAGCAACGACAGGGATGAACCGGCTTCCTTACCGGTAACCAACAGTTTTCCATCTTCCAATGTGATGGTTGCTACTTCATCATCAAACGGTTCTTCGATCTGATAGTCAATAGAAGCATCGGCATCATCAAAGGTAAAGAACTGAGCCAGATTGATAACCGTCTCCTCAAAACCGACATCCTGTTTAGCTCCTTGCTTCACTTCGCGATAACCGTTAAAGTCGTCCATACAGAAATAGGTCGGTGTAGTGAGTCCGTATGAATTCTGCTTCGTACCCTCCATCCGGAACGAAACTGCTTTCACCTTACCCAACGGACGAAGATCTACCCACTGCCAAGTATCCAGACAGTAATGATCTGCTTCTTTCTTCGAAGTATAATCAGCTAAATAATAATCCAGTGAAGTAGTCGTATTATCTACCGCCTTTCCTGTAATGATCAATTTCAGATAATCACCGGTTACGAAACCTCCGGCAACATCCGATTGTCCGTCCCCCTTCAGAACAGACTCTTTCACCCATGCCGTATTGGATACATAGAATCCACGAATGGAGTCTCCTTCGGCCTTATTATTCGTCACATCGATTGCATGAGGAATACCTGTATAGACATAAGAAACCGCGTAATTATCAGAATTGTGTCCACTTCCTACCGCCGAACGATATTGGTCGCTCAAACCGGAATATTCCACAGATGTCTGATTGGAACATGCAAAACCCGACCAATAGGTAGATGTATGCCTATTGTTACTGAAAGCGTACGAACCGCTATAAAGTGTAGAGAAAGTTCCGTTACCGGCAAAATCATCTTCCCCTTCACCGTTCCAATAACTTTCTTCTTTCAGATAAACATCTTCGAAAGTAGCCGTATACGCATTACCTTCTACGGTAATCACTACCTCATCCGTATCCGTAGCTCCCCATGCATCGGTTACCGTCAACGTACATGCAGTTGTATTTTTAGCATCGAATGCATAAGAGACCTCCGTAGAAACCACTTCCTGCATAGCATTTTTCCACACATAGGTATAAGGTGCCACACCGGTAGAAACCGTAGCAGTCAGCGTCACGCGGTCTTTTTCCTGAACCGTCCGGTTGGCTATATAAACCAACAGGTCAAGAGGTTCGCCACTAAAGTTATCCAGATAAGCATCTCCCGTAGAAGTCATTTCGATCTTCGTTATCAGACCTTTGTCCTTCAAATTGCTGAATACCCATTTACCATCCGTTGCTCCTAAAGTGAAGGTATGTTTCTGATCTGCTTCATCATAAACATCCATTGTCACCGGTTCACCGGCTTTCAGGAAGAATCCGGTCAAAGGAATTCCCTTATCGGAATTGGTGAAAGTAATGGTTCCTTTGGTTCCTATCTTAGCTACCTTCTTACCAACGACTACCGTATCGTCCGCATCTTCTACCGTAAATCCGGAGAACTTGGCAGTTCCGTCTTCAAAGTCGCCCTCAACGGCAGTAACCTTCTCGAAAGTAGAAACTGCGGTCGGTGTATAGGTAGTGGTGAACACGTCACTGGCAATTACTTCGGAACTGACCTCTTTCAGATTCTGCAGAACCACATAAAGTATGTATTCCGTCTGATTCGCCAAACCTCTCAGAACAACAGAAGACTCTTTTCCCTTTCTCAGTTGCAGCACTTGCTCGGAAGCCAAAACTTCTTCCTGCGTCGGGGCAACCGCTGTTTTTTCTTTCACTAACAGGAATGCTTTTCCGCTCAGATCGACCTTCAATACGGCAGTAGCTTCCTCGTGCGTAATGTTACTGAAAGAAGGATAGCTCTCTACCAGAACCGGAGTATTATCAGAAACATCACCGTATTCATAGGCACCGATGGTAGGAGTCTGCTCATCGCGGACAGTACCGTTCAAGTCCGTCGTTACAAATGCCAACGGCTTCGCATTCTTCAAATTACCGGCTTGTGCAGGTTCGAGTACTGTTTCCGAAAGGAAAGACGTTTGTTCGTTGTAGCTGTCCTTTTCTCCGGAAAGTACTTTCCAGGCCTCAAAATCATTGACGGCAGTACCGGCATAGGCAAATGCAGTACCGGAAGTATAGGTCATATTGTTGGAGAAAACGATTCCGGTGAAATAATCCTTACTGTAAATCCGGTAAACATGCCCGGTCGCTTCGTTTTGCAGAATATTATTCCGAACCGCACCATTGCTTATGCTGCTATTGATAAACAGAGCTGCAGAAGAATTGTACACACCGGTCAGCCTCACCGTATTATAAACGATATTCAAGTTAGTAGACACTTCTTTACTACCGACTTTTATACCATAGAAAGAACTGTAAGCTCCCGCATTTGCATTGCAAACGATGTTTATTTCATTATTATGAATGCTTCCCGGAGCTTCCTGACCGGCTTTTATATACTCGGTATATATACCGGTGGCGTCTTTGGAAGTAGCAAGATTTATGATATTATCCGCAATGACACACTGTTCAAATCCCCTTCTCATATCGAGTGCAGTGTAAGACGCAGTAGCCCGGTCGTTATAAAATTCATTACCGATAACAGAATAAGCTTTCATTCCTTGCAGATAAATCGCTTTAGCACCCTGATTACGGAAAGTATTGTTCCGGACACAAGCTCCTGCCTCATAAGACGGAGTATTGACCCAACTGGCCCCTAAAGACATTCCTTTGTTAGCTCCTTCCAAAAGACAATTCTCAACAACCAGATGATCGTTTGTATCGGCAGCTATATTACGGCTATACGTTTCGATCAAAGACATGTCTGCCGACATTTCCGTATACAGATAACAATTCCTGACCGTCACATAACAACTGGCATCTTTCAAACGAACGATGGCCGGATAAGAGACATCCGAAGAAGTCACCGTCACCCCGTCCAATGTAAAATAATCCGCGCCTGCAACAGTGACTACACCATAGCCGGCATGTACTTTTTCATTCGAATCGACATCCGGAGCAATGTATCTGCCACCGACAATCTTCACATCACGGTAACTACCGCTTTTCGACTTAATGGTAATGGTGTTGACAGCAGATGTTCCCTTTATCTCCGCAATATTTACCACTTCATTGTAAGTTCCGTTCTCCAGTTCAAATACCACAGGACCGTCGATACCATCTTTCATGGCATTTACGGCATCCCCGATAGATGCATAATCGGCCTTGTCCGAAACACCGACCGTATAAGTACCTTTGAAACCTTCCACAATATACCCTTCGGCAGAGAACGGCTCTTCTATCTGAGTTTCGGTGCCCTGTGCCGTTACACTCACAGGTGTTGCCTTAATCGTATTTCCTGTCAAGGCATCTCCGGATATATCATAAACCAACCAGAATTTATAGATACCGGGTAAAGTAGCCGTGTAGTTTCCGTCAAACTGATAAGGCAGTTCTTTCAGTGTTTCACCATATTGATTCGTGTTCATAAATACGCTCACGGTATCCGTGCAATAAACTCTTGCCGAAGCAATATCCGTAGAGAATGAAGTGCCTTCATTGCTGAACTTCAAGGCATCGAGCGTGAATTCTCCTTTATCGCCTTTGATTTCCACATCTACACGAAGCATCACTGCATTAGCTCCTCTGAGGAAAGAACGTTCATTTACCGGAACAACTTTCAGTCCACCCAACGACAGAGGTTGTATCTCGTATTCGCTTACCTCTATTTCAAATCCATCGAGTCCGGTACTGGAACCGTAACTGGCTGTCTGGAAATACAGAGTTATCTTGCCATCTTCGGAGAATGAAACGACCTCCTGAGGATACTTGGTAGACTCGATCAGTAAATCTTCTTTATCCCCTTTTTCTCCTCCGTAATACACATACATCTTATCACTGCCACCGATATTCCATTTTTTCAATGTCAGTTTAAGCGTTTTTCCGGCATGTTCGGGTTCAAAAGTCACCGTTCCTTTAAAGCCGCGAGTGATACCACCCTCTACTCCGCCTTCGTCGTAGAACATCAGAGATTGAGAACCAACCTTGATTGTTCCGTTCTCTCCGGATTTCATGACATAGATACTCTTTGTCACACGTTCCCCCGCAGGGTCACCGGATACCGGCTCTTTTACATCACCACTTACTTTCACAGATGTCAAAGCAGCATCGATGGATTGCTCGGCAGCAACATTCTCCTTCATATCATAAGCAATCCAATAATAAGAAGCTCCTTCAAGAAGTTCCAACGGATTGGTCAATGTCAGTTTCAAGGCAGCAGATGAAGCATCCGGAAGAGCTTCCGCTATGGGTGAAGCAAGGTTCAATACGCTATCCTTGCCCGATGTATATACGTACACCTTGCTTACTTTATCTTGGGCGCCTTTCATATTCAAGGTGATTTCTTCCAGTGAAAGAGGAGCCTTATCTCCGGCTGTCAGTATCTTAAAGCCGATAACCTCTTGATTGGCCGCTGCCGGAGAGGTAGGAATAACCTGGGTGCTTGCCTGAAAAGCATTCACCGAACTAAATTCCATCGGTACGGAAAGATATTCACGCACCTCGGCTTGCCAGCCTTTTGCCGTATAAGAAGCAGAAGTGGTCTTCGCATCAAATACAACGGTCAATGCTCCGTCTGCCGATTCCGAACGAAGAATACGTTCGGGACCTTTATCCTTGTCATCTGCCGTAGTCAATGACCAAAGCAGCTTACCCCCGGTTCCTTTTCCGCTATAAACTTCAAATTTAGCTCTTGGATAATAAGAAGAAGCAGTAGGATAATAATACAGATGAAAATCGCTGAATTCCAACTCCGCAATCATTCCTTTCGTCCCGGGAATAAAAGTCACGATCTGATCGCCCTCAACAGGATTATATCCATCATAGTATGAAGACGGATTCTTGGTACTGGCAAAGTCCCACGTTCCGAAAATGGTCTTTTCAAATGTACCGACCACTGAAAGATATTCATTCTTCACCGTTCGGAAACCTTCCGGATTACCGTTCGCTACTGCATGAGACTGTCCGGAAAGAGTGATCCCGGTACAGCCGCCATCAATCACTTCACCGCTCTGTGTATCTGCTTTCAAATCGTATGCCAACCAAAAATAATTATCCCCTTCGACCAAGCTCTGCGAACAACTGCTCAATTCGAAAGCCGCATTCCCTGTTAAATCAACCTCACCCACTTTCACTGTATTGGCAAAGACATTGCTTTTTCCGGTATAATAAACCGTAGCTTTTGACAAATGAGATAAAACCGTAGTTCCTTCGGCAGTAAACTTAAATGCTTGCGCAACAAGAGGAATAGTATTTTCCGTCTTAATATTGACAGAAAGAATCGGTTGCGAAACATCACCGGCCACGACAGTACCTTCGGTATATTGAGCAGGAACAATTTCTTTCACCTCCATTTGCACGGGAGTATACTCGGACACAACGGCTTCAAAACCATCTTTTAAGTTATAATCAGTTATCTGTATGGTTTTTAAATAGACAGTCAGTGACCCGTCTTCCGCCATTGACTTCACAACCGCCGGTACTCCATTGCGCATGATTGTATTTAAATCAGCTTCACTGACAGTTTTTCCATCGTAAATCTTCATCACATCATCATTGGTAGAAGTGCTATATATATTTTCATATAAGCTTACTTTGGAAAAGTCTATCTGAATTTTATTTCCCGGAGTAGTCGGAACAAATGTTACTGTCCCTTCAAACTTTGAAGAGATTTTCCCATCCTTTCCACCATCATCATAAAAAAAGAGATTATCGCTCCCCACCTGATAAGTGGCGGGAGTAGCAGACATCAGAACCGTATGCGGAATGGTCAAAGTAACGGGGGCAGCCGCTATAAAGCCCTCTACTCCGGTGGTATGGGCAGTCGTTGTTACCTTCGAAACAACAGTTTGCACCTTTGCTCCGAACGCTGCATCCGCCTTGACATCACCTGCAATGGAAAACCAGTTCCGACCGGAAGACAGCGCTTTAGCTAATGTCAAGGTATAAGTACCGTCATTCTCGGTAAAAGTTGTTTCCAAAGGTGTCTCTCCGTCAAAATTCAGTTCAGCACCGGCATACAGTTTCAACTGTCCGGGTTCTACAACTTCATTTATAGGAAGCGTAAACGAAACACTCGTCAGATTCTCCGGTTTCATGATTCCTTCGGTATCTACATAAAAGCTGACTAAATTTACCGCTTTTTTAGCTACAGGCTCGGTTTCCACTTGCTCGTAAGAAGAACCGGCACCTATAACCGTCATATCTTCCACCTTTACACAACTCACTTTAGCTACCCAACCGGAGCAATTGGTTGCATTCACGAAATGAAACCCGACAGAGAGTGCTCCACTGGGATCGGTAGAAAAATAAGTTTTATTGGTATAAGTCCCGCTAAGCGTTTCCAACAGTTCACCTTCCGGCAATTTAGATGTATTTGAAACTCCATAGGTCGTTGTAGGAAATTTATAGTCCGCACCCGGTTCCAAAATTCCGTTATAAATATTCAAGTAAGCCGGATTAGTGGTCCATGAAGTCTCATACTTTAATACCTCTACCGACTCAAAAGTTATTTGAATTACTTTCCCTTCTTCCGCCGGTTTAAAAACAACGGCCGACAAAGAATTGTAGCTACTGCTACCCTTTATCATATCTTCTCCCCAATGATCATAAAACGTAATCTCATCGGAAACGATCACCGCCCCGTCTTCGGGCATTCCGAATTGGGGCATAAGCACAACATTCGGGTTATCAGAACCTTGTCCCCATGAATACATGGGGATGGCACTGAGCACCAATCCGAGTGTCATCAAAAATAAATGCGTAATTCTTTTCATAAGCATTTTAATTAAACAATTATTTGAACTAAAACTAAATATTCAAACTCTTGAATAACTTTTGCCAAACGAAAAAAACAGAGATTGCCCTAAGAAATGCAGGCATTGAAATAGGTCCTAAAACGTCTCTTTTAGTCTATTACTCTCCGCTTTAACTCCCGAAAGCATCAGATATTATAAAAATTGGCAGGTCTTCTGACTTGTCTCTCCCTCCGGATGCCTTCCCATAAAGCAGGGCGCTTTACAGTGACATTCTTATCCGGGTTCTACGAGAATTACAGCAGCGGGTACTGTTACCGATTCGCACGGTATTCCCTTTTTATGCATCACAACTCGATGCAAACCAATTTTTTGCAAAGGTAAACTTTATTTTTGAAGTAATCTCAGAGCCTGTTTAAATTTTCCTTTTAAATGTTTTTATCAGTTTATTTCGTTCTCATTTAAAACCGGCTCTTATTTCAGTTCGTCTTCGGTAAGTTCCCGAATCACCTTGCAAGGATTGCCCACAGCTATCACATTGGCAGGAATATCCTTTGTCACTACACTCCCACCACCTATGATGCTATTATCTCCGATTGAAACTCCCGGCAGTATCACTACATTCCCTCCAATCCAGACGTTATGTCCTACCGTCACCGGATAAGCGTATTCCCAACCGGCTACACGCTGTGCTACATTTACAGCATGCCCGGCCGTATAAATACTCACATTCGGCGCCAATAATACATTGTCTCCGAATGTCACCAAAGCCTCATCCAATATAGTACATCCCATATTGGCATAAAAATTCTCACCAACACGGATGTTATAGCCATAATCGCAACGGAACGGCTGTTCGATAAGTAGCTGCTTGCCGGTAGCACCTAAAAAATGTTTCAATATTTCAGTACGCTTTTCCATTTCCGACGGATACAGATTGTTATATTCAAACAATATCTCTTTCGCGCGGGCACGTTCCGTCACCAATTCATTACAAAAAGCCAGGTAAGGTTCACCCGCCAACATCTTCTCTTTGTCTGTTTTCATATCTTTATATATCCTAAGTTACGGGAAATCCGACTCATAAGGACAACAAATATAGATGAATTAATGAAAAGTGGATAAGATTTCTTATAGGAAACCTGATTTTTTACTATAAATAAGCCTTTTGGGAAAAATCGTCAACTATTCCGGTAAAATTGCTATTCTCCTGTCTTAGAAACAACTCTATCTTTGCAATAGTAAAAAACAATAAAGAATGAACTATATGAAATCAATTAAAATCTTAACTGTGACATTTTCGCTTATGTTGACTTTTATAACAACAGCCTGTGCAGGCAATAAAGATAACAAAAGTATTAACTCTCAAAAAGAAAAGAATGATATGGAAGTAATAGCATTGACCAAAGCAGATTTTCTAAAAAAAGTATATAACTACGAAGCTAATCCCAATGAGTGGAAGTTTGAAGGCAGTCGTCCTGCAATCATTGATTTTTACGCCACTTGGTGTGGTCCCTGTAAAGCGATGGCACCGATACTGGACAGTATAAGCAAAGACTATGCCGGGAGAATCGATGTCTACAAAATAGATGTGGATAAAGAGTCTGAACTTGCAGGAGCATTTGGCATTCAAAGCATTCCCACCCTATTGATGATTCCGGCAAAGGGAGAACCTAAAATTTTACAGGGAGCCATGCCGAAAGATCAACTTACTAAAATAGTAAACGAGTTTCTATTGGAAAAGAAATAAAGGTAGAAGGACGTATCCAAGAGATTTTATAAATACTTCCGGGACATAGAAGTATTTGTTAAAATTGACTCGTTATTTCAGACGCAACTTTCACTGTTACACCGATGTATTGGTTTATCATGAAATAGTAAACCGGGTGTAACCAGTGAAAGTTGCGTCTGATTTATATTCTATTTTTATTTATATATACAAAACACATATTCATTTTGTAATATAAATGCCAATATATGTAATGATGCATTACATATATAGATATCAAAATAACTTCCCATCTTGTTCGGGATATAATGCCTTGTAATATTTGATACGTTCTCCCCAGGGACGGAACTCAAAAGGAAACACATGCTGTTGCTCCGCCCAGCGATTCCACTTCTTCTCCAGACTTTTCACCTTCTCAGGATATTGTGCAGACAGATCTTTCTCCTCAAAAGGGTCTTCTGAAAGGTTTATCAACTCCCAAGAGGATTTTCCATTGGCACGTACCAACTTCCATCCGTCCGAAATAACGGCACAAGACGTCTGATGCTCGAAAAACAAATCACGTGAACGCAATTTTTTATTCTGTATGGCAGGTAAAAGACTGGTTCCCGACAATTTCACTTTCTCTCCCTGAAAAGAAGAAGGGTATCGGACCGATGCCATATCCAGACAGGTAGGAAACAGATCGATAATATGACCGGGTTCCCGGCAAATCGTACCTTTCTCTTTAATTCCGCTTTTAACAGAATCACCACATTTTATGATCAGAGGTGAACTTGTCCCACCCTGAAAACACCACTGCTTATAGCTGCGGTAAGGAGTATTACTCAAATCCGCCATCAACTGTCCCAGATATCCCCCTTCGCTGGTTGCCCCGTTATCGCTCATAAACAGAAAAACGGTATTCTCATAAATGCCCTTCTCCTTGACTGCTTCGATAAGTCGTCCTATACCATCGTCCATGATCTCGATCATGGCGGCATAAGTAGCCATGTCGTTTATCCATTGTTCTTGCTGCCGGGGAGTAAGATCCGTCCACGACGGGCGCTGATCATTGAACTCCCGCTGATAAACCGGCAGTTCCATCGATTTATTTACCAGCCCACAGGCTTTCTGGCGTTCGAAACGTTGACGGCGCAGTATGTCATATCCCACTTTATAACGTTCACGGCAAGCATCCACCCTCTCTTTCGGAGCGTGTAAAGGCAGATGCGGTGCATAATGCGCCACATATAGAAACATAGGAACATCAACAGGATGTTCCCTCACAAAACTCACGGCGGAATCGGATATGGCTGTGGTATAGTAATAATCATCTGGGAACTCAGTAATCCTTGTCAGACCGGAATATACCGGTTTAGGAGCATAATAACTTCCACCGCCACTGAGGCAACCGTAGTATTTTTGAAATCCGCGTTGCACGGGATAACTTCCGTTGGGTTCATCAAAAGCGCCGTCTACGGTCACATGCCACTTACCGCTCATATATGTAGCATAGCCATTGTCGCGAAGCACTTCGGCGATAGTAGGGATATTGGCCGCTATCTGTCCCCGATACCCGGGACGATGCTCATCGACAGCCGTCATCCACCCCATACCGGCTTCGTGCTGGTAATGGCCGGTAAGCAAGGCCGCCCGGCTGGGACAACTACGTCCCGTATTCTTAAACTGGCTGAAACGTATCCCTTCTTCTGCCAAAAAATCAATATTCGGAGTACGCACTTCACCCCCATAACATCCCAAATCGGAAAATCCCATGTCATCACACAATATCAGAATAATGTTCGGATGGTTCTCTTTAGAAGCATTGCCGGCAACGGCACTGTTCCCTATGGAAGATAATATTAGGGAACTTATCAACAGTCTATTCATTCGTTTGGATTTAAAAGTTACTCACGGACAAATATACCGCTAATCAGTGAATGGCAATGTTCACTTTTGATTATTTATTGTCTAATATTATCTAAACTGCAACAAAAAAGAAAGAAACCAAATAAGTTCTTCTGAATTATTCTTAACTTTGCCACGTATCTGAAAAACGGATACATCGTTTTCGTAGAACGATGGAGAAATCTTATTATTATCTGCCATCAAAATCTGGTAAATTTTAGCATATGCAGATAATAAGTGAGACTCTCCACGTCCAAGAAGTGTATGACTTTGTTATATACCATCTTGGCGTGGGGCTATTACTTATTATTTATATGCGGGCTTACCAGAGCCATGATGGGATAATATAGTATATAGCTCCCACGCCTTTTCATCATGCATGGGAGCATAAATAAATTAAAAGCACACAAATAATTATGAATGAATTAACTTGTCCCTGTTTCATGAAAACAGATCTTGAACTCGCGGTTGACAAATTATCCTTTCTTGAAGAAAACTATTCCTGCATGAATTCTCCCGAATATCTTAAGACTCTTCCCAAACATGAACTGTTATGTTGCTTGTGCCTGATCGATGTAGTTATACTTTCTATCAAGCAGAAACGTTATACATGTACAATCACAGAGCTGATTCGGTTATATGAATGCAGAGAAAATATTATTTTGGTAATTTTCGTAAAATATAAATTCCATCCACGCCTGTAATATCTTCAGATAAACAGACATATCACGGGAAGTGAACAGAATACCTCTTATAGATTTACTTCTAAAAGAAGCTATCTGTTTCGCGGAAATAGAAGGTTAAGGGATACAAGGTACGGATACAAGGCTCTTAACAATAGCAGGCAAACTATCCAAAACCATCACAGGATTATCCGTAGAAACAAGATTCACACCCAACGTTACCATCTCCCGCAAATCTTCAGGTGTATTGATGCCCTGTACATTCACAGTCATCCCCAATTCCTGCGCTTCCCTGATCCATTGAGGGTGGTCACGATATTCTTTCCGATGATAATGAATTCCCCGTATCCCCATTTCATAGACCTCAGCCGGTGCCATTCCCCCTTTGAGACAGGCCACTACCGCCTCCGGATCAATCCGAACGAGCTCTTTGCATATATCCAAATTAAACGTGATATACTGCACCTTATTCTCCACTTTATAATACCTCACCGTATCCAGCACAGCCTTTACCACAGTCATATTTCTCTCGAAACTATCATGCTTCTTAATCTCGATAAAAAGTTTGGTTGGAGATTCCGACTGCTTAAGTTGCACAAGAAAATCCTTCAATTGAGGTAACTTTTCACCATTAGACAGTTTCATATCTTTCAATAAATCATAATCGGTATCTTGAAAGGAAAGACCATTCATTTTTTTATCATGCCCTACCACCAAATAACCGTCTTTAGTGAGCCATACATCCATCTCCGAGCCATAAAGCCCCATTTTTTGGGCATTCTTCAAAGCGGTAACCGAATTCTGTGCCGCTCCTTCCGTATTCCAATACCCCCGATGGGCAACAATGCCCGGCTCCCGGTTTCCTCCGTTCTGAGAACGGAGAGAAACACTTGGGCAAGCCAAAAAATAAACTAATACACAAATCGAAAAAACACGCATATGTTTTAATGATAATAATTACATAATATTATATTTATACCTTTGAAAGTACGCTACTTCAAGGTGACCATCACATTAACGGTAGAAACCACTTCCATCTCATTCGCTCCATCAACTGATGAAACAAGCTTGTAGGAAACCGCTTTATCAAAATCGACAGCAGAAGAACCCGAAATCTGCTCCACATCATTTATATAAACCTTATCTGATGGAGAAAGCGTTTCAAAAACCGGAACTAACGCACCTGTATCCGTACCTTCGGGAAGAGTCACATATAAATCGAACGTAGTATAATCAAAAGCACTTCTATCCAATATACCTGCCACACCGGCTACCCTGAAAGATTTAAATTCGGGATAATAGCAAGTATACAGTTTATAATGACGTTCCGTCCCTGAATAAGCCTCCACCAAGATATCCATCGGAGAGGATAAATCGTACTTGGTATTTGAGGAATATAACCGATCGTTTATAAATACCTTGGTAGAATCGGAAGCGATTGAGAAATTCAATTTCTGAGACATGCTGATAGATAAATCCTTATTGTTATATCTCATTTTATAGGGCAACATCAACAACCACTCATCATTCTCCTTCTCTTCGGCATATATCTCGTCATAATAAATTTTAGACGAAAGTTTATCGATATCCGTCACATTATCTACCACGTTGACTATAACAGAAGCCGTGTCTACCCTCATGTCTTTACCCAAGTCCAGATAAGTGGATGCCACACACACCACCCGGTAAGTACCTGGTACGGAATATGAGTAAGTGAATACTCCCTTATTGACTACCATACCGGTATTGTTCTGACTCCGTAATTCATAATTATGCGACTCATCGCCTGTGAAAATAGCTACCTGATCGGCAATACCTGTGAACTTAACCACCATTGACTCATTGAGTTGAAGCGTAGTCTTATCTACCGTCATTCTTGCATAAGGAGTAGCAGACGACTCGTCTTCACAAGCTATAAACAGCAAAGTCATACATGCCCCCGACAATATTCTATATAGAACTTTCATATTCATCTTGATTACTTTTTATGATATTAATAACCCGGATTTTGCATAACCGCTCCTTGAGAAAGGTCAATCTCGGCTTGAGGGATCGGGAACAGTTCATTCACCCCTTTCCGAAAATAAACTCCCCGCTTGTTGGTATTCGCCAATCCAAAAGCCTTTATTACTTCCGCAGCACGTTTTTGGCGGACAAGATCAAAGAACCGGTCCCATTCGAAACATAACTCTTTGCGACGCTCCGACCAGATCTGATCGCGCATGTAACCATATCCACCGGCCAAATAAAGATTTCCGTTTCCGTCGATGATATTTGCCTGCCGTTTATTAGTATTTAACTGTTCGAGCGCACGGGCTCCTTCACCACATTCATTAAGAGCCTCGGCATAAATCAACACTACTTCGGGATAACGGATTATCCGCCTGTTTTTACCATTGTCGCCCGTATATAAAGGTCTTTCCTTAATGGGTGTATACCATTTCAAAGTCAATTTCTGTTGCGGACCACAGTCGAGCATCTCCAAATCGGGAGCACTTTCCTTTTGGCCTACCATACTCCTGCGACGCGGATCGGTTCCGAACATGGATTCCAAAATAGCTTCCGTAGCCCACATTAACGGAGAATTACAATAAAGCGTCTGATAGATAGCATCACCTTCATTGTCATTTCCAGTAGAACCATCTCCCGATTCCTTGAAAACAATTTCAAAAATAGAACCTTTGCAAAATTCTCCGGACTGGAAAAACTGTTCGTAATACCTCAGTACATTTCCATAGAAATCCTTATATTCAAGAGAATATGCTCCTTTCAGCATCGGAAGTGTAGTCTCCGGCAGTTCATAGGGATCGGCAGAATGATTCAGCGCTTTAGGTTTGAACCAAAGACGTTCGCGAAGCTCTTCCCAATCTTCTTCGGAAGCATCATAATGCAATATGTCACCAAAGGTCATTGTAGTTCCATCTACAAAATACTCACCCAGCCGAACGACTTCTTCCCATTTTCCGGAAGGTATGCCGGGAGTGGCCTGATACATGAGTACCTTCATAAGCAATGCCACTGCCGCACTCTCACTGGCCCTGCCCGCATCGTCGTCAATAAACTTCGCAGGAAGCATGATAGCCGCTTCACGCAAATCTTTTTCTATGTAAGCGTACACCTCCTCTGCCGAAGACCGGGGAACAACCAAGTTGTCAACCATTTCTATCTCCGGACGAATAGGTACTCCCCCATAAGTTTTCACCAGATTAAAATAGAACAAAGCCCGCAAAAACTTTGCTTGTCCCAATATATAACGGATATCACGATAAGATGAATATTCTTCATCCGCCAATCTCACCCTGTGGGCATTAGCAATCACCTGATTGGCACGATATATACCTTTATAATTAATGGTATACCTCTTCTGAATCCATTCATTGGACGTATTAAAGCGGAAATTGACCAATTGCCCCATTTGGGTAGTCAAATCTTCATCGGTTCCTTTCACATCATCTCCACATGCCTCACCAAAACGCCAGTCACACTGGTTATAAACCTCCATTTGTAATACATCGTACGTGGCATTCAATGCTGATTCCAGTTTATATTGAGTATCATAAAAATTCTCATCCGTTGAATAGCCGAGCACATCTTTATTCAAGAAGTCTTCACACCCAGTCAAGAAGCAAACAGCTAGGCTAAATATCGTAATTTTAAATACTGTCTTATTCATATTCCCAACTTTTATAAAGTAATATTTAGTCCAAAAGTAAATGAACGTGCCTGTGGATAGTTTCCATGATCAACGCCCATGCTAAGATTATTGCTCTCGGTTCCGGAGACCTTGCCCACTTCCGGATCAAATCCATTATAGCCCGTCAATGTCAATAGGTTATACGCTCCGACAAACATCGACAGATTCGTCAGATGCCAACGGGAAGTCAGCTTGTTGCTGAAATTGTAAGTAAGCCGTACTTCCTTCAAACGTATATACGAGCCGTCCTTCACCATGAAATCGGAAGCCCGAAAGTTACGGGCTTTATCCGAGCCTCGTAAATCAGGAACAGAAGCATCCAGATTTTGCGTAAAGAACCGGCGGCTATCGATCGCATACTCTTCTCCTCCCGACCAATGCTTATCACGAATGTCGGCATATACATTTCCCTGAGCCGCATTATTAAGGTAGTAATCCATCACATTAAAAATCTTATTACCAGTCTGTCCCTGGAAGAATAACTTCAAGTCGAAATTGGCATAACTGAATGACATCGGGATACCAAAGACAAAATCAGGCAGAGGTGAACCCAAATAGGTACGATCTTCGGCAGTGATCTTTCCGTCATTATTCAAATCTTTAAATCTGAAATCGCCCTGCCGGGTAGATAAATCGAATTCATTTTTACCGGCATCATACTGGGCACTGGCTTTCACCTCGTCCAGAGAGTTGAAAATCCCGTCTGTCACATACCCGAAGAAACTTCCAATAGGCTTACCTACCGCAGTTTTCGTCACATAATCAAGAATACTCGATTCGCTAAGATAACCTCCGTAAACCGGTTCGTCACCCAATCCCAAACTTACAACTTTATTCTTGATATAAGACACGTTGAAACCAATTTCATATCTAAACTTTTTAATCTTGTTACGGAAATTGACAGACAGCTCCACACCACTGTTACGAACCGAACCGGCATTGGTCATCGGGGCATCATCATCCACATTATCGAAGTCATCGAATCCGGTAGAAAGCGGAACGGGCACACGTAAAAGCATATCAGTCGTCAACTTGGTAAACCATTCCAAGCCTAAAGTCAAACGGTTGTTGAACAAACCGAGATCCAATCCCACGTTAAATGTCTCGGTCTTCTCCCAATGAATGTCCGGATTGCCTATCAAAATGGAAGTGGTGCCCGGATAAACCCGGTGATTGCCTATACCAAACGAATAATTCTTTTCGGTATTCAAAAGAGTATAACGGGAAAGTTCGTTGATACGATTGTTGCCTAACTGTCCCCATCCAAATCGTAACTTACCAAGCGAAAGCCAGTCTTGATTTTGCATAAACGGTTCGGAAGTAAATTTCCATCCCACGGATACGGAAGGGAAATATCCCCAACGTTCGTTTTTGGAAAAGATAGAAGAGGCATCGGCACGAAAATTAGCCTGAAAAAGATAACGGTCGAGGAAATTATAACTTAAACGACCTACAAATCCCAATGCAGTCCATTCATTATCCAGTCCGGCCGCATCATCACCGGTATATCCGCTCGACAAAAACCAAAGATCGGAAGAATTGCTCGCAGTCCCTTTACGGGTACCTTCCATCCAACTGTTTTTATAACCTTCGGCTGTCTGCCCCAATAGTACAGAAATATCGTGTTTTTTGTCCTTCCAGGCAAAAGTGAACAGGTTATTGATCTCCCACTTGTTGGTTTGGTTACGCCGGTTGTAAATCCGGGTCAGATCGTTGGGCATCGCAAAGTCTTCATCCAGTTTATTAACCTCATAGAAACGTGACCGCTTCCCGATAACAAGGTAATCGGAAAATTTAAATTGATAAGTCAGCAACTTTCCTAATTTGGCAGTGAGGTTCAAATTCAAATCAATACGATGATTTTCTCTTTTATTGTGATTCCGGTCTATCACGGCAATGGGATGATTGGAATTATAATTTCCCCTGTAATTGTAAAGATATTCCAAAGGGCTCTGATACAAAGCCTTTTTCAAAACACTCTCACTTCCTTCGGGTACAATATTTCTATTTTCATTTGTATAGAACATGTTTGTAGTCATATTCAGCCAGCTATTCAACTGGTTATCCAGATTCATGCGCAAATTAAACCGTTCGTAACCGGAAGTTTTTACAATACCTTTTTCATTATAATAACTTCCACTGACCATGTACTTATGCCGATCCGTACCACCAGATACAGATAAATTATATTGTTGTTTCAATCCTGTTTGTGTTATCGCATCCCACCAATTATCCGGAGAGTTTCGTCTGATAGTATCTACTTTAGTATATTTGAGATTATCATAATAATAACCTCCGTCTTTGTCTTTAGAATAATACAATCTACCGTCTACCGAATAAATACTGTTTCCCGAAACGTAATCCCTCATCAATGCATACTCTTCTGCGTCAAGAACATCGATTTTCTTCCAAGGATTCGAAAAGCCCACAATCATATCGAAACTAATTTTCGTCTTCCCCGAAGCACCGCCCTTGGTTGTAATCACCACTACTCCATTGGCCGCACGCGCACCATATACGGCGCTCGAAGCCGCATCTTTCAGTATTTCGATATTGGCAATATCATTCGCATTCAGATGATCGATACCATCGACTATAAAGCCGTCGACCACATACAAAGGGTCCGCATCATTAACGGTTCCCGTACCCCGAATCTTAATAGTAGAACTGCTACCAGGAGCACCGGTATTCTGTATAATATTGACACCGGCAGCTTTTCCTTGCAATGCCTGCAAAGGTGAAGAAACCGGAATATTGGTTAGCTCTTCTCCTGACACGGAAGATATGGAACCCGTAATATCACTCTTTTTCTGAACACCATAACCAATGACCACCAGTTCGTCCAACTGGATATTCTCTTCATCCAGTAATATTGTCAATGGTTTATTATCACGTATGATAACCTCACTGGACCTATATCCCATATAAGTGATTTTAAGGATAGTACCGACAGGCACTCGCATAGAGAACTTTCCATCTATATCTGTTATCACACCGTTTTTGGTTCCCTTTTCCACTACGGTAACACCAATGAGCGGTTCTCTGTTCTTACCATCCAGCACCTCCCCCGAAATCGGTAGAACCGACTGCGCATAAGAGGATACTATGTGGACGATAGCCATGATAAACACTGCCATCCTGGGTAATATATCTTTATTCATCTGCTAATAATTAAATGAAGCGGTTATATAATGGTTATAAAAAATATTTCATCCGTGGATTATGCGGAATAGATGACCTCACCCGCAGATGAAATATGAAATAACAGAAAACACACTGAAAATCTGTGTTTTCATACTGGCATCAGATCATTTTTTAATAATCAGATTGGAAGACGAAACGCCTTTTGTGCTTTGTACATTTATCAGATACATGCCTTCGGCCAGTGAAGACACATCGACAGCGTTCTCGGACGGTTTATCCACAACCTTAACCAGTCTGCCGACAGAATCATAAATTTCGACCTTTTTAACGGTTCCTGTTGTTTTCACAAAGAATTTATCACTTGCCGGATTCGGATAGATCTGAGCTTTGTTTCCTCCGTTCACAGGAATATTTTCAATGGAAGTCCCTATCTCCGCACGTGTACGATATTCGATATCCAAATTATCGGCATCTTTTATAGGATCATAATCCGGTTTACGATAGTGATAACAATAAATACCTTCACCCTCATTAATGGCAAAAATAACATCACCGCCCAAATTTCTCATAGAATGTACCTTGTCGCCTTCGCCCGGCTTGATATTCGTTACACGAACAGGAAAATCGGATTTACTGTCTACCCGGAATAATTTTTCCTGCCACTCCTTGTTCTGCACACTCGAATCCCAGTAATACATACTTCCGGAAGCCACAATCGGCTCTTTCACCCAAGCATTAAGTTTGCCTGTACCTAAATCAGAGTGCAAATAAACATCCTCCCCATCTGTATAATGCAACTCTCCACCAAATCCCAACGGCATACCGGTACCTCCAGAATTGGCCGAAAACATATAAACACCATCAAATTCCACTCCCGCATCCGGAGAACTGTTTTTGGGTTTTCCATCTGTTCCAGGAACATTTTCATTGACATCGAATGCACCATAATTACCCGGTTCCAAATTGGTAAATGCAAGCTCGGAACCATACTCCTCATGCCAACCACGGAAATATATTTTTCCATTATAAGGAATAGGACTGGCATCGCTCACCCAACCACTCTGAGGACTGTTATTCTCATCCTTCCCCGGCCGGGTATCATAAATAAGATAAGTTCCCTCTTCCGTACCGTCACTGGCAAAAGGTTCACCGCCGTATTCGTAAGACCAAGCCTGAAAAAAAAGCTTTTCATTGTAGAAGTTAACCATATCATCTATGGCTGCACTCATAGTAGCGCCTGCAACTTCCGGATTAGGCTCTACATTCATATCTTTCACTAAATGTGTTCCGGCTTCCGTCCCATCAGTTACCCAAAGCTCCTCACCATACTTTCCATCTTTATCATCGGCCTTAAAAAACACTTTGCGACCCACCCGGCAATACGGACTGTAAGGAGAACCATTATCTGTCCCGGGATACCCCATCTTACATTCATAAATCAATTTGGTTCCTTCTTCGGTTCCGTCACTGACCCAAAGCCAATGTTGACCGCCATTATACTCCTCGCTGTCAAAATTCTTAGCAGCAAACACAAACTGAGTTTCATTCAATTGCGTAAAACCTTTCGGATCGGAAGAAGCTAATTCATGAATATCCTTCACCATATAAGTACCCTGTTCCGTTCCGTCAGAAATCCAGAGTTCCGCTCCGTTAACACCATCGTCTGCCTGAAAAACGACTTTATCATTAAACCGCGTCAACCAAACGACATTAGAACTTGTCGGCCCGGGAATGATATCTTTCACAATCCTCGTCCCGTCCGGAGTTCCATTCGTCACCCATAATTCCTCTCCGTGCGCAGCATCCGTTGCCGCAAAAAAAGCAAGGTAACCTTTCTCCTTACTTCCGGCAACCGTTATATTCTTTTGTTGGATAAGTTTACGAGTATTGTTAACAAATGCAGTTACCCCTTCTGGTAAGAGACTTCGTAATTCACCTCCCGGATCACGAGTAAAATCACCTGATGTCTGAGGTTGTCTTCCTCCTTGAGCAAAAACACTTCCCATAGCAAATAATGAAAAGACAAATAAAAAGCACAACTTTTTCATATTCTATAAAATTAAATTAAAAAAAGACTGAATAACTCGTATTTTACGGGATAACCAAAACTTTGTATTAATGTAATCGTTGTGTTTCTACATTTTTAATTCGAGCAAGTGTGTTCTTTTCCTTTCATAGTACAAAGATACACGACCCCGATGACAAAAATAGATCAAAACCATTACATATATGATACAAAAAGAAAAAGAACTACCGGTTAAATACCTTGTAAAAATGTAGTAAAGAAAGACTCCATTAATACCAGATTTTGGTTATAACACCTGCTATATGAATTCTCTGTTTTCTTTCATATTTCCCGGGTGCATCAAGAATAGAAAGAATGCATCAAGCAGGTACAATAGGTTATTAAAACATCACAAATGTACGGTCAAGGCAACTAAACGAATGTTAGAAATTGACCAAATATTACAAGATTTTCGTGAAAATAGCCCTTCAAAGCCACGTAGTATCATTTAAATATTTTTTTCATTCGAATTACAACATCTATTCGAGAACAATATCAAACTGATCGTAAGACTCTGTCCGGTGGGCTAAATGCTTAGTCAATGCCGATATTCCGAACAACGGCGAATAGGTCCTGACCTTAATCGTTTTCCCATCAGGCATGAATTCCAGTATACGGAGCCATCCGTCACCACCATTTCCTTCCGGACCGCCTCCCAAAAACTGTACGTTGAACATCATCTGATGAATCGGTTTACCAGATGTATTATTGTCGATTCTGTATCCGACATTATCTTCGTATTTACTATTTCCATTACCGGTATGTCCACATATCAAAAGGCGGATATTGGAAGAAGGATAAAGTAGCTTTTCCCATATTTGAGTCCCTACGTTCATAGGAGAAAGCGCATACTTTTCTTTATCACGGATAGTACCGCCTTTCGGGGGAGTACCGGGATTAAGATATCCGTGGGTCATAAAGATGACTTTACTATCCTTATAAGTTTCGCTTGCTACGAGTTTTTTTGCCCAATCGAGCACCTCATCCCGTGGAGCAAACTCACTGGTGATAATCAAAATCTTTCCCCATGTCGGTTCATTGAATTCGAAAGCGGCATTCTCTAAAGAAGCAACACCGTTACGGTTTGGAATTGCACTGACACAAAGGTCTCTCCATGCCGTATTCCTTTCAAAAGGAAAATATTCGGGGAAATGCGTCATTCCGTTTTCAGAGCGTTTATAACCATATTCATGATTACCTGTCGATATGATGTAAGGAACCTTGTTATCGAGCCTGGCAAATGCCTTCGAACTGGCTTCCCACATTTCGCGACTGGTTTGATTAAGCATCTTCCGGTTACGCACAATATTCTCATTTTGCTCTACGACATCTCCCGTACATAACACTGCTTTAATCTTTAAATTTTCAATATGATCTACAATCCATGCCGTACACAATTCAAACAAAGGCTGATTAATATCGTACTTGACATATCCCTGCGGATCCCCCAAAAGAATCATCGAGAATGATTCCGGATCAATCAGATGTTGCTGGTCGGCTCTCTTTTGAGCGCCCAAGCCTATCCAAGCTCCTGAGACAACAGCTAAACATAAAAAGAACTTTCTCATAATTTACATTTCTCCTTTTTTTATACTTTATTCTAAATACACACATCTCAATATATCCTTACCGGGATTTTCCGGCAAACATTTTGTCTCTACTGCTAAACAAAGTCTTTCGGCAACACACCAAACTGTTTTTTAAAACAGCTCGAAAAATAAGAAGGGGTACTGAATCCCACCATATAAGCTATTTCCACAATTCCGTACTCTTTCTCCTGTAATAAAGCAGCCGCTTTCTTTAGCCGTGTAAGCCGTAGATATTCATTAGGCCCTATTCCCAACACTCCTTTCAGTTTTCTAAAGAAATTGGACCGCCCCATGTTCATCGCTCCCGCCATATCATCGACAGATAAATCAGGATTCTCCAAATGCCGAGCTACGTACTCCTCCAACTTGCTGATAAACTGTTTGTCGGCCTTCGACTGCGCTATGGTGTCAGCTTTAATAAAGGGAGATTCCATAAAGTGCCGGCACAGTTGTTCCCTGTTTTTCAGTAGATTGGCAACAGTAACACGTAAATATTCTACTGAAAAAGGTTTCTCGATATAAGCATCGGCACCATGCTCCAATCCTTCTATTTTCTGTTCCATAGCAGTTTTTGCCGTGAGCAACACAACGGGAATATGACTGTAATCCAAATTAGATTTCAGATGTTCACACAATTCCAGTCCATCCATTTCGGGCATCATAATATCCGTAATTACCAGACTTACCCGGGCATCGGAAAGAACCGAAAATGCTTCCACTCCATTACCTGCCACCAGTACATGATACAAGCCGGCAAACTGGCGTTGGAGAAACGACAACATATCTTTATTGTCTTCTACAACCAGAATCGTCGTCAATTCCTCGTTTCCCATTTCCGAACTCCCCATTTCCGGCTGTTTCTCCGGTAAATCGTTAAGTTCTTCATTACTGTCCGGTACGAGGCATGGAGAACAGTGTACAATCGGAATAGAAAAAATAAAACGATTACAATCCAGCGAACGATCCATCACCAAGCTCCCACCATGCAATTCCGCCAATGAACGAGCCAGTGCCAGTCCGATACCCGTTCCCGATTCCACCTTATTCCCATCCCGATAACGCACAAAAGGTAGAAAAATATTATCTCTCATTTCCAATGGAATCACTTCACCGTCATTGTCCATTACAATCAAAAGACTACTTTCCTCATCATCGGCAGACAAGTACAAGTGTGCATAAGTCCCGGCGTACTTCAACGCATTAGAGAAAAGATTACTCAATACTTTAATAATCGCTTCCTTATCGACGCCCGCATAAATATCCGCTTCAGGCAACTCGATTTTCAAGTCGATCCCCCTTTTACGGGCAAGCGGAATGAAACGTTTGTACACCGAATGAATGACAGCTCCCATATTACATTCCGCAAGGTTAAGTTTAAACCCTTTATTCCCTGTTTTCCGAAAATCAAGTAATTGATTGGTTAAAGCCAATAATCTCTCGGCATTCTCATCCATAACCTCCAGTTCCGTTTTTATACTTTCCGGCAACGCTTTCTCTTTCAGTACACTTTCAAGAGGACTTTTAATAAGAGTAAGCGGAGTACGTATCTCATGAGCCACGTTGGTGAAGAATTCTATTTTCGAAATATACAGTTCCCTTTCTTTCTCCTGCTCGAATTTTTCCATATCACGCCGGTGTTTTTCGACTCCCCTTCTTCGGAAATAGAAAAACACAGAGCAAATTAATCCCAACAGAAGTAATATGTAGACAACATAAGCAGCCGTAGACAAATAAAAAGGAGGGAGAACCCGTATCTCAAGCGAACGGATTTCCGGATTCCACAATCCGTCACTATTAGCTCCCTTCACCATCAGTCTGTAAGTATCAAAAGGCAGATGCGAATACGTAATCGGTGCATTACCGGCGACACGCCATTCAGAATCATATCCTTCCAATTTATACATCAATGTATTCATCTCAGGTGCATGATATGCAAGCGCAGCCACACGAAAAGAGAATGAGTTCTGGTCCGGTTTCAAAACAATTTCATCGGATAAGGTAATGCTCTGCTTTAAAGGAGACCCCTCATCACCCACCGTCACCCTCTTGTTGAAAAGCATAAAGTCGGTTATAACAACGGGTGGCACATAGTCGTTGCTTATAAAAGTGGAAGGATCAAAAGAAATAAACCCGTTAATACTCCCGAAATACAGGTTACCGTTCTCATCCTTATAGCTGGACTGATAATTGAACTGGTTATCCAGCAACCCGTTGGCCCGTGTGTATACCTTGAAAGTCTCCTTCTTCGGATTAAAACAAAGCAACCCTTTATTGGTAGAAATCCAGAACAAGCCTTTATTATCTTCTTCAATCCTGTAAACGACATTACTCGGCAGTCCTTTTTCAGAATCATAGCAAGTAAAATCGGTAGTGGACGGATCAAAACGACAGAATCCTCCTCCCTGGGTAGTAAGCCAAACGCGGTTCTCGCTATCTACAAAGACAGTAAGTACTTTATTTGAAGGAAGACTGCGCGGCTTATTCTCATCGTGCACAAAATGTTCCCATTTCTTCGTCCGAATATTCTGTCTGTAAACGCCGTTAACATAAGTCGCAAGCCACAGGTTTCCCTGTTTATCCTCGGTAATGTAATAAACAAACACTCCCGACAGTTCCGGAACAGAAGAGAATGTATCCTTTTCCGAATCATAACTTATCAAACCGGAAGGCGTTCCCAGATATAATTGTCCGGAAGTTGTCCGGAAAACAGAAAAAATGTTTTTCGGGAGATGGGCATAATGCTTAACCTTCCGAGTTCTCAGATCAATTTTGTTTAAACCTTGCGAAAAGGTACCTACCCAAAGAGCATCATCATCAAGACAGAGCCCGTGAATATTCTGATAGATCAAAGGATCTTTAAAAGGTTCTACCGAACGTGTTACCGGATTAAAATGAAACAACCCCCTGTCTTCCGTACCTATCCACAAAGTCCCGCTTCGGTCTGCGCAAAATTCTCTGACGCGTTTCCCCATCCGGTCTGTTTCCGAGCGAGGATAGAACTTCTCAAAATAGGTATATTGCCGAGGATAATAGTTCACTCCGCCAAACCAGGTTCCCACCCACATTCCTCCTTCACGATCTTTACAAACCGCGTAGACCGCATTATCGGATATGGAATAGGAATCACCGTATATACTTTGCAAATGAGTTGTTTCACCTGTACGTGAATTATATACATAGATACCGGACTCCGTACCTATCCACAGGACATCATCGGAATAGAAAACCATCTCTCTTACAAAAAGACTCTCTCCGGCAGCAGCAGTGCCCGGGAGCAGGGAAGACAATGCCCCGGAGGTTAAATTCACCTCCATTAATCCATCGTCTGTCCCTACATAAAGGCAATTATAAGGACCGGGAAGTAACTTATTGATTCTTTTGCCTTTGAAGGGCGCTTTGATTTCTGGAGAGAAAACAGGTTTCAACGTATGAAGCCCGTCTCTGGAACTGTATAGATTACCATCGTGTATATCCAACCAACACACGTCATCCTGATCAAACACAATCTGACCAGCATTCCTTAACCGTTTCTTTCCGGATGCATCAGTCTGTAAATGTTCCAATGTACCTCTGTTTGTATCGTAACAAAAAATCCCTTGCCTTTCCGAAACAATCCAGACCCTTCCTTTACGATCGCCTTTTATAGTATGAACAGTCTGTTCAATCGTAGTATTCAAATTGCTCTGTATAACGAAGCGTTCCACTTTCTCTCCAGAAGGAGAGTAAATATAGACTCCGACATCCGTACCGATCCATATCTGCCCGAGGCAATCTTCGTACAATGATGTTATAAAATTATTTCCGAGCGTTCCCGACTCTTTCATAAATGTTTGGAAAGAGACTCCGTCATAACGATTTAGTCCATCCTTTGTACCAAACCACATGAACCCGAAACGGTCCTGAATAATAGCGGCGACAGTATTCTGCGACAATCCGTTATTAATGTCGAGCGAACGGAAAGCATAACGCCCCATACCCGTACCAGCAAACATAGAGGAACAATATAATATCAGAAAAAAGCAAAAGATAAATACACGACGTGTTTTCATACTATATTTCTTTTTTAATCTTTCATGAATTTTTCCGCCCGCCCGGGAGTAAGCAATTCCCAAAGTGAAGCGACTGTCCAGCCGGGAGCAAAAATATTATTATAATACCCCTTGCCGTTTTTACCATAATCCCAGTTTGTGTGCTGAACAACTTCGGGATAATACCCCACTTTAGCCACACCACACAAATGTCCTTCGTACGGAAGCAATTGCCGCATGGAAGTGGAGATAACATTAGAAAATGCGGAGAAACGCGGCTCATCATACTCTTTTGCAAGCCAATTGAGTACAGAACCGAACTCAAAAACGAAAACATCTATATGATTATTCTCAACCGATACATTTCCCCAACCGCGCGTTTTGAAACCAAGATCTCCCAGCATCTCACCATCAGCAAACGGAACATCCCACACATAATACCAGGAAAGTGCAAAATAAGCAGCTTCACGCGTAAGATCGGCATAATGTTTTCTCTCTTCCCCTTTCGTAATCAGTGCCAGATAATAAGTTGCTGTAGCTGCATAGAGAGAAGCCTCCTTATCTTCACAATTCGCATCGAGCGTAGACGAAAAATAATCGGCTTTAGATATCAACTCTTTCTCCAGATAATCAGCCGTATGCTTGGCACTCTCCAGATAGCGTTTATCCCTGAAGTACTTATAAGCCATGACGAGTGGAAGTGTTGCAGAAGGAGTACTTCCACCACTTTTATCGGTAATGGTAAAATCATCCTTAAACTTACGGGGGAAACTGCCATCAGCATTCTGAATCTTTAAAAACATATCGAGTATATTCCTTAATCTATACTCCCACTCGGGATGTTTCCTGCCGTTCGCCCTCTCGTAATCCAAATAATGCAGCATTGCATACACCGCTTCCGACTGACGGCGGATACTATTAGCCGGTCTGTCTTCTCCCTTCGGATCGTTGATAAAACTTACACGCTCCCGAAAGAACCCTCCCGGCGTAAAGCCATTTTCCAGATAACTACCGAATATTTTTCTACAATCTTCCACCAACTCCTGCCGGTCGTGTCCATACCCATATTCCCAAGCATTGAAAGCGTTAAGCAAAACACGTCCGACAAATCCTACTTCGGCCACAGGAGGGCTATCACACGTCAAGACATGCATTCTGGGACTTGCATAATAAGAGAGAACAGGACCATCGATAAAACTTTCAACGAAATAATTGCTCATTACCTCTTTCATCTTTTCAGAAGAATAGGATGTACTTACGGGCTGCGGTCGATACATGTCGTAACTATACTCCCAAGTACGACGCACAAAACCGGAAAAATCATCCGAACTGCCATATGCGATTTCCCAAGTAAGCATCACTGTTTCTCCTTTTCCCAACTTTTGATACGCTTCGACCTCTGGTGCCAGAGTCAACTTACGGACATAACTTTTAGGGGCTTCACGATAGGGAAAACCAAAGGAAAGAGTAGCCTTTCCGTTATGATTGGCAAAACCTGTAAATCCGATGGAAGTCTTACCCGAGAGAATTACTTCCCCTTCACTGTGAGTAGTCAAAGCGTCATGACAGAATTCATCTTTGCGGATCACCGCCAGATACTGCCCGTCTTTTACATTGTAAATTCCCGTCAAAGGAGTACTGAGACGATCTTCACGAACTTCCCAGCTATCGGATGTATGAAAAGCAGGCGCCCCTTGTGGCGATCGGAGGTTTTGTCTGTACCAAAATCCTGGCATATAGAACTGACAGTCACCATGACGGAAAGAAGTGGAAAATTGCTGGCTGAAATTGAAATAAATATCATCCAAAGCAGTGAGTGTCACCTCCATCTCCCAACAATCACTTTGGTTTCTGACACGCTCCGTGATTACCAATGGTAACTCTTGAGATGCTTCCAAAGAAAAACATCCTTTCCCGGAAGCAGACTCCAGAAAAGTTAAAGGATATTGTCTGGAATTATTTCCCGGTGTTTTCAATGAGATACACGCAGATAACTGCCCGGGCAAATTTTCAACAGCTTCGGCAGTAGTAACAAACACCCCGACAATCATAGCACAAATTAAAGATTTTATATTCATAAAACATGATTTTAACAGCGGGAAGTTTCCGGAACTTTTATTTTCAAGGCATTTCTTCCCAGCAATATTAAACAAAAAATAAAAAAGGTAATGTTAACAAGGTATCTTTAATACCACACATTACGAAAAAAGAAAATCGGTTAACCTTCATCCATAATTATAGATGCAAAATACGGGAATGATACAATCTTGCAGTACCACAAATAGGTATTTTTATAAGAGAAATCAGCAAAACTTGCCTTTTCTTCAAATTACAGACACAAGATATTTGTTCACAATTCAGAGACACGATAAATAAAGGCGGATTTACACAGAGACCAGACCGTATATTTGCGATCTGGCTGCTGTGTAAATCCGCCTTTATTTAATAATTGAAAAAAAATCAATTTAAAATTCAAATCCTGATAATCCATCGTTCCCCCTTCCAAATTGAGCAATCCGGTGGTAGAATAACGGTAATTGAACAGATAAGATGCTTTATGTTTCTTGCTCAAAGGCCCTTCGGAAGCAAAATCAATTCCCATAATGCCCACTTGAAACACATTCTCGTTTTTCTGATTATTGCCGTTGCGCAACTTCATATCGAACACTCCGGATACGGCATTCCCATATTTGGAAGAGAAAGCACCGGTGAAGAAATCGGAGTTCTTCAATACCTGGCTGCTCAAAGATGAGAGTATTCCCCCGCCTAAAGAGGTAATGTCCGCAAAATAATTAGGGTTGGGAATCTCCACATCTTCAAGCCGCCACTGCAACAAATGGGGCGCATTACCATGAATAGAGATACCATTGGTAGAAACACCCGGTGCCACTCCGGCAAACGAAGCTACCAGACGGGCAGGATCATCGAAACCGCCGGCATAATGACTCGCCTCTTCCACACTCAGCATACGGGCACCAGCCAGGACCATCTTATTCATCTTATCCTTTCCATTATTTTCCGACAAAGATACGTCAGACGAAAGGACTGTCGTAATAAATGAGACGTAACGCAGAATTTCTGAGACAAAATGTATATACCCGGAAGAAATGCCTACCACATAAAGGGATACAGCATAAAAAAGAAAGTCAATACGATAGATTATTATTCGCCCAAACTCAATGGAAGCCTTACAATAAAACGAGTACCGCGTCCCATCTCCGAATCTACCGAAATTTTTCCGCGAAGATGTTCCACAATTGTCAGACAAATAGACAATCCCAAACCGGTACCCTGCTTGAAACTGTTCACCTTGTAGAAACGTTCGAAAATATGTTCCAAGTGTTCACGAGCAATTCCTTCTCCTGTATCTTCCACAAACAGTGCCACTTTTTCTTCTTTTTCAAGAAGAGTATAGCCTAATTTAATGTAACCTTCCTTAGTAAACTTGCGAGAGTTGTTCAGTAAATTGCCGAGAACCTGTTTCAATCGGGAGGCGTCTGTCACAATACATAAATCGTCATCCGGAAACACAGCAGTAATCTGCATCTTTTCAGAATAGAAATTCATATTCTGTTCGGTAAGAATTTCATTCATCAATGCCCGAAGAGAACATGGAGCAAATACAAACTCCATCGTATTCGACTCAATCCTTGATAAATCAAGAATATCGTTAATCAGCCGCAGCAAATGTTCACTGTTCGTATTGATCAGGTTTACAAATTCTTCACGTTCTTGATGCGACAATTCCTCGAAAGTAGAACTCAGTACATCAGAGAATCCCACAATCGCATTCAGAGGTGTACGGATCTCATGGCTCATGTTGGCTAAAAAAGCAGTCTTCAGCCGATCACTTTCTTCCGCCTTCATCCGGGCGCTGATCAAGGTATCCTCAATATCCTTATGTTCCTGTATACTCATACAGATACCGACCAAACGATAAGGCAAGCCGGACAGTTTTCCGATGTAAGTGGATTGCCCTTCAAACCACTCCCATCTTCCGTCTCCACGCAATATACGGAACGGGACAGGCTTTTCGTATATGGTATCACCACTGAACTGAACACTGAAAGCATCGAACAACTGTTTTTGGTCATCCGGATGAATCAATTTCAGATACCTGTCCATAGATAAAGTATAACCCGGTTCCGGTTCAATACCCAGATATTCGAAATAACGCGCATCAAGACTGAATATTTGGCGATCCAAATCAAAAAACCAAGGATAAATACGGGTACGGTTCAATGCCGTGTTCAGAATATATTCCTGCGTCAGTTCACTAGTTATATTCCGGAAATAAAAGATAATAACTTCTACTCCTTCGTCAAAAGGAAGTCTGCAAAAACGTCCTTTCACCGGAAATATCGTATTGGTAGACTTCTCACGGATACTGGTATTAGGAGGTAAAATTAATTCTTCTTTTCCCTGACGTATCACATCCAAAGCAGATGTAAGGATATTCTTATCCCGATAAATCAGTTCAAACAGTTCACCGGCATATAGATCTTTTTCATAAGAATCCGAGGAAATATTAATGTGAAGTCCCGTTTTTGCCTGCAAGTTAACTTGCAAAACTCTTTCATCAAATGTCAGAATAACAATGCCATCGGGCAGTATATTCAACAAACTATCGGCATAACTGATATTATCTACAGTATTCATCTCTGCTTTTTTATTTTGTTCGGTTTGTAACAAAAGATATTTTTATTGATTCCATACAAATCAAAAAGAGAAAAAATATCATGAGAATACATTATTTATCATTAGAACCATTGAAAAAGAAACCATTACCCATAAAAACAAATGGTATTCTGATTTGGATATAAAATAAAAAGTTATAACTTTACGGCGCAGGAAAACAGAAAACACTCAAAGCAATCAATATAATTGGAAAAACAAAGTACATTAAAACAATATGTATTGCCGTTTATACGGGTCAATACTATAATGATATGTGGATGGGTAATAATCGTTCTTCTATTCAAAACGAGCAAAATGGAAATGACAACTTGCTTATCAAGGCAATACGGCATTCTCATTCTGTTCGGAATCAGTGCATTTGTTTATTTCCTGTGGATTTATTGCCCTTATTTCAACAAATTATACCGGAACTCGGAAAGGAATGACAACGTAGGCCTACCGTTGGCTTCATTAGGAATGGCTCTCTGCATGTTCACATTTGCAAAAGAACAATACCTGTATGCATTCACGCTCTATATAGCTTCAACCACTGTTTTTGTACTTTTACTATACTGGGATTTATACAAAATCAGACAAAGAAAACAGAAAAGAAAAAGAGAAAAGACACGGAGAAAATCATAACAGAAACAATGACCGTTAATTAAGAAAAGAAGAGTACGAAGAACTTTTTCCTAACCAGAACTTTTCTCTCTTATTTCGCGTTTATATGAATGATAAAACATAAAACTATGAGCGTAAAAGAACAATACTGGAGATATTCACTTATTGCTATCATTATCGTACTTGGCATTGTCCTGTTCCAGCAAATCACCCCTTTCTTAGGCGGACTGCTGGGAGCACTGACCATCTATATCCTTGTCAGAAAACAGATGATACGCCTTACCACAAAACGAAAAATGAAACGGAGCACTGCCGCTCTGCTGATCACGACCGAAGCCGTCTTCTTCTTCCTGATACCTATTTCATTGGTAGTATGGATGTTGGTCGACAAACTGCAAAACCTCAATCTCGATCCGCAATCCATCATTGCTCCTATCGAAGAAATAGCCGGAATCATCAAAAGTAAAACAGGCTATGACGTATTGGGCAGTGATACGACCTCGTTTATCGTATCCGCCCTTCCCCGCATCGGGCAAGCCGTAATGGGAGGGATCAGCAGCTTTGTCATCAATCTGTTCGTACTGGTCTTCGTTTTGTATTTCATGCTGATCGGCGGTATAAAGATGGAAACATATGTCAATGCCATCCTGCCTTTTAATGCAACCAATACGGAACACGTGATACATGAGATCAATATGATTGTCCGATCCAATGCCATAGGTATTCCTCTTTTAGCCGTCATACAAGGAGGAGTTGCCATGATCGGCTATTTCATATTCGGAGCCCCCAATGCATTGTTGCTCGGTTTCCTCACCTGTTTCGCCACGGTTATCCCAATGGTGGGTACAGGCTTGATCTGGTTCCCCGTCGCCGTCTATATGGCCCTGACCGGAGACTGGCCAAATGCCATCGGGCTGGCAGCCTACGGTGGTATTATCGTCTCGCAACTCGATAACCTGATACGCTTTATCCTACAAAAGAAGATGGCCGACACTCATCCGCTCATTACTATTTTCGGGGTAGTCATCGGCCTGTCGTTGTTCGGATTCATGGGAGTGATCTTCGGACCGTTACTGCTTTCCTTGTTCTTCCTGTTTGTCGATATGTTCAAAAGAGAATATCTCGACACACGAAAATAACCGCTTGGCAAAGCATGTATCCTACCGAAAATTTGCGTACTTTTGTATCCTAAAAACGACATTACATCAATGGAAGCATTTACATTCAGTATGGCAGAACTGATATTATTATCAGTGGCAGGAGTTTTTCTGATTATCCAATACATTTACTATCTGGGAATTTACAACCGGATACATATGCGGAATATCACCGACCGGAAAAACGAACTGCACTTCACAAAGGAACTTCCTCCCCTGTCGGTCGTGATCTGTGCACGTAACGAATCAGAAAATCTGCGCCGTTTCCTTCCGGCTATCCTGGAACAGGATTATCCGCAGTTTGAAGTAATCGTCATCAATGACGGCTCTACGGATGAAAGCGAAGCCGTACTGTCCGCTTTTGAAGAAAAATACCAACACCTGTATCACAGTTTCACTCCGGACAGCGCCCGGTATATCAGCCGTAAAAAACTGGCACTGACATTGGGTATCAAGGCAAGCAAACATGACTGGCTGGTGTTCACCGAAGCCAACTGCCAGCCCGCAAGCAATCAATGGCTGCGCCTGATGGCCCGTAACTTTACTCCGCATACCCAAATCGTATTGGGATACAGTGGATATGAACGTGGCAAAGGATGGCTGCACAAACGAATATCGTTCAATACCTTGTTTACTTCACTGCGCTATTTAGGCTTTGCCCTTGCCGGAAAGCCTTACATGGGATTGGGACGAAACCTCGCTTACAGAAAAGAACTTTTTTTCAAACAAAAAGGATATTCCACGCACTTGAACCTGCAACGGGGAGAAGACGACCTGTTCATCAATCAGATAGCCAATACGGAAAATACCCGGGTGGAAACCAATGCCCGTGCCATCATGAGAATGCAACCCATAGAAAGATACAAGGACTGGAAAGAAGAAAGAGTGAGCTATATGGCTACGGCACGTTACTACAAAGGTGCCCAACGCTATCTGCTGGGCTTCGAGACATGTTCCCGCCTGCTGTTCTATGTGGCTTGTATAGCCGGTATCGTATTCGGAATCATTCACTCGCACTGGCTGGTAGCCGGCATCGCTTTCTTTATCTGGCTGTTGCGTTATACCGTGCAAGCCATCGTCATCAATAAAACAGCAACCGATCAGGAAGAAAACCGTCATTATTACTTCTCCCTGCTCCTATTCGACCTGCTGCAGCCTTTACAAACCCTCCAACTCAAGCTTTACCGCCTATATCGCGGTAAAGGAGACTTCATGAGACGTTAGAGGCACTCAATTCTAAAAAACTCTTATCAGATATTTTATGAAAAACAAAATTTTAATTATGACTGTCCTATTAATAGGACTATTGAGCTGCCAGAATCAAAAAACAGCCGAAAACGGTTCGTTTACGACAGCATCTTACAACCTTCGTTATGCCAATGCAGAAGATTCTGCCGCAGGCAATGGCTGGGGAAAACGTTATCCCGTGATGGCCAAACTGATACAATACCACGGTTTCGACATTTTCGGTACTCAAGAAGGATATATCCGGCAACTGGAAGACATGAAAGCCGCTTTACCGGGATATGAATATATCGGCGTAGGGCGTAATGACGGCAAAGAAGCAGGAGAACATTCGGCTATATTCTATCGTACGGATAAATTCGATCTTATTAAAAAAGGAGATTTCTGGCTTTCGGAAACACCCGATACGGCAAGTATCGGATGGGACGCGGTATTGCCCCGTATTTGTAGCTGGGGACACTTCAAATGCAAAGATACCGGATTCGAGTTCCTTTTCTTCAATCTGCATATGGATCACATCGGAAAAAAAGCGCGGGTGGAAAGTGCCTTCCTCGTACAGGAGAAGATGAAAGAACTCGGAGCCAATCTGCCGGCTATCCTCACAGGAGATTTCAATGTAGACCAGACACACAGTTCCTATAAAGCATTAGTAAGCAATGGAGTGTTGAAAGACTCTTATGAATCCGCAGATTTCCGCTATGCAACCAACGGAACTTTCAACAGCTTCGATCCGAACAACTTTACAGAAAGCCGCATCGACCATGTATTCGTATCGCCGTTATTTAAAGTAAAAAAATACGGGGTATTGACAGATACTTACAGAAGCACTAAAGCCACAGGTACGGAAAAAGCAAATGTCAAGGACTGCCCGGAAGAGATCTCCATTGAAAGTTATGAAGCACGTACACCGTCGGATCATTTCCCGGTCAAAGTAGAACTGGAATATTAACAATCATAATATCCCGTCAGAACAGATCCGGCCCTCCTGTTATTCGTATCGCATGGAGCTGGCCGGATTTATCTTGGTAATCAGATAAGAAGGCCCCAACAACATTAGTACAGAAGCAAGCAAGGTACCGGCATTGATGAGCAGAAAAAGCCAAACATTAAAAGAGACAGGTACCGAATCGACATAATAACTTTCGGGATCCAATTTGAAAAGATGAAACTGTGACTGTATGAGACAGAATACCAATCCGATAGCATTTCCCCAAATCATCCCCTTGCCTATCAGGAATACCGAAAACCAAAGAAACACTTTACGGATCGTAAGGTTATTCGCTCCCAAAGCTTTCAGGATACCGATCATGTTGGTACGTTCGATAATAATAATCAGCAAACCGGAAATCATGGTAAAGCCTGCTACCCCGATCATCAGAATCAAAATCACCCACACATTCAGATCGAGCAAGCCAAGCCACTCGAATATCTGAGGATTGGACTCCTCTATATTCTGCACAAAATATACACCGCCATATTTATCCGCCCGGTTATCCGTGCTTTCGGCCACCTCATAGGTGATGTCTGGCAAACGGTCATAATCCTTCACTTGCAACTCCGCACCGCTCACTTGATCGGGTTTCCAATTATTCAACCGGTTTACGGTATATAAATCCGTCAGCAGGAACAGGTTATCATATTCCGAAAAGTTAGTCTGATAAATCCCGGTAACGGTCAACGGACGAACCCGCACATTGTCCTGGATATAATAAGTAAATATCTTATCCCCCAATTTTAGCTTCAACTTATCGACAAGTGCTTTTGATATGACCACCTGTCCGGTGGCAGCCGAATCGCTGAAAGCCGGAATCTCACCTTCCAACAGATTGTCACGAAAAAACGTGGCATCAAACTCCGGCCCTACTCCTTTCAGAACCATTCCTTGGAAAGCATCGTCCGTCTTAATCATCCCCGGCTTTGTGGAGTAACGCTGCACATGCTTTATGTCCGGATTAGCCGCCAAAGCAGCCAACATACTGTCACCCACCACCACAGGATGAGTTTCGTATGACCGGACAGCATCGAAATTAGTAATCTGGATATGAGACCCGAAACCGGTCACCTTATTACGCACCTCCCTCTTAAATCCAATCACTACGGCCACCGTAATGATCATCACTGCCAAACCAATAGCAATCCCCACCATAGCGATGAGAACAGCCGGCCGCGATACCTGTTTCCCACCATCGGTATCACGATAAAGGCGACGAGCTATGAAGAGGGGAAAAGACATAGAAAATAGTGATTAGCGGGTTAGTGATAATTGATTAGCAATTCGAGTGACTGACGGGGTATCACCAATTCACTTCTATTTATTCCGTCTTCCCCGGATATGCCTCCAACGCCTTTTTAAGCACAAAGAGCGCGCGGTTCAAGTCTTCTTTCTTTAAGACATAGGCGATACGGACTTCATTCCGTCCGGCTCCGGGAGTAGTATAAAAACCGGAAGCAGGGGCCATAAAAACTGTCTGGCCTTCGTATTCGAAATCGGAAAGACACCAGGCACAGAATTTATCCGAATCGTCTACTGGCAACTTGGCTACAGTATAAAACGCTCCCATCGGAATAGGAGAATATACACCCGGAATACGGTTCAGACCGTCAATCAGGCATTTACGACGTTCCACATATTCATCATAGGTATCACGCAGATAATCTTCATTGGCATCCAATGAAGCCTCAGCAGCAATCTGACCGATCAAGGGAGGACTCAGACGGGCCTGGCAGAATTTCATCACAGCATCACGTATCTCCTTATTTTTCGTGATCAAGGCACCGATACGGATACCACATTCAGAATAGCGTTTCGATACCGAGTCGATGAGCACCACATTGTTTTCAATGCCTTCGAGATGACAGGCAGAAATGTAAGGAGAACCGGTATAGATAAATTCACGGTAAACTTCATCGGAGAAGAGGAAAAGATCGTATTTCTTCACCAGATCACGTATCTGATTCATCTCTCTGCGAGTATACAAATACCCGGTAGGATTGTTCGGATTACAAATCAAGATCGCTTTGGTACGCTCGTTGATCAGTTCTTCGAACTTCTCTACCTTAGGCAAGGAAAAGCCCTCTTCGATGGTAGTGGCAATGGTACGTATTTTTGCTCCGGCAGAGATGGCAAAAGCCATGTAATTGGCATATGCCGGTTCGGGTACAATAATTTCATCACCCGGATTCAGACAGGAAAGGAATGAAAAAAGCACCGCTTCCGAACCTCCGGAAGTGATAATTATATCATCAGCCGTCAGGTTGATATTGAACTTTGCATAATATCCTACCAATTTCTCCCGGTAGCTGCGATATCCCGCACTCGGGCTATACTCCAATACTTTACGGTCAATATTACGTATGGCATCAATCGCGACCTGAGGTGTGGGCAGATCCGGCTGTCCGATGTTCAGGTGAAACACATGTACCCCTCTTTGCTTTGCTGCATCAGCCAAAGGAGCCAGCTTTCTGATAGGAGATGCAGGCATCTCGTTTCCGCGAATGGATATTGTTGGCATAATGTTATTTACTTATTTATCGATTTACTATTTTTAATTAGAGAGGGCAAATGTACACAATAAATCGGACACAGAGACATAAAAACTTTAAAAACCTTATCAAGGGTAAAAACGTTATGGTATTATGAAAAGAAAGCTATACATTTGTCATATACAAAACCCAAAACAATACCATAATGACCATAAACCTCATTACGTTTGCGTCACTACTACACAAACAGGCTTCTGCACTCAATTCGCACGAAGTGATATTGAATGAATTAGAGAAATATTTCACGGTCCGGTTTGTTAATTATGAGGATATCGACAAGCTGAGCAATGATGATTTCAAAATCATCTTCATAGCCACCGGCGGAGTAGAAAGACTGGTTATACAACATTTTGAATCTCTCCCCCGCCCTGCCATCCTTCTGGCAGACGGCATGCAAAACTCACTCGCAGCAGCGCTTGAAATATCTTCCTGGCTCCGTAACCGGGGTATGAAAAGCGAAATTCTCCACGGAGAACTCCCATCCATCATAAAACGTATACAGATTTTATATAATAACTTCCAGGCACAACGTTCTTTGTACGGAATGCGCATAGGCGTTATCGGAACACCCTCTTCATGGCTCGTAGCCAGCAATGTAGATTATTTGCTGGCCAAGCGTCGCTGGGGAGTGGAATACATCAATATCCCCCTCGAACGGGTGTACAAAATTTACGAACGCATCAATGACAATGAGGTGGGTGCTTCCTGCGCTGCCGTCGCTTCGCAGGCACTGGCTTGCCGGGAGGGGACTCCGGAAGACATGCTAAAAGCAATGCGTCTCTACCGGGCCGTGAAAAGAATATGCAAAGAAGAAAAGCTGAGTGCAGTCACTTTAAGTTGTTTCAAGATAATAGAGCAGATCGGCACTACCGGCTGTCTGGCATTGGCTATGCTGAACGATGAAGGTATACTTGCCGGATGTGAGGGTGACCTGCAATCCATATTCACGTTGTTAGCAGCCAAAGCATTGACCGGAAAGGCCGGATTTATGGCTAATCCTTCCATGATCAATGCCCGAACCAATGAGATTATTCTGGCTCACTGTACCGTTGGATTAAAACAGACGGAAAAGTATGTGATCCGTAATCATTTTGAAACGGAAACAGGGATCGGTATTCAAGGAATTTTGCCTACAGGAGACGTCACCATCCTAAAATGTGGTGGAGAATGCCTGGACGAATATTATCTTTCCACAGGCACACTCACCGAAAATACGAACTATATCAATATGTGCCGCACACAGGTACGCGTCAAACTGGATACACCTGCCGATTATTTCTTAAAGAACCCGTTAGGAAATCATCACATCCTGATACACGGAAATTATGAGACGGTACTCAATGAGTTCCTGCAAGCTAACTCCTGTAAAAGAACGGAATAGAGAGGAAAGAATCAGACGCTTCCCCAAAAATCTTCTCATCCCTACTGACCCCAAAAAAGAGACCGTTCATATACTTGCCAATATACAAGTATTATGAATGGTCTCTTCTTTTATCTTGGATGATCTCTCTTTTTGAAATGACGGAAGAAACTGAATTTATTCTTCCATTACCCACTCCTCTATATTTCTGGCCTTACTACTAAAACTCACACCTATCTTGAACAGCCGTCGAGGATCATTTTGAAAAGATTGCCCGTAACGTTTCTCATTGATTTGCGCCAAAGCCTCTGCAGCCGTAGCGTCCTGTTTGAATTCCATAAGGTAGATATAATGATCGGTTGTCAGCACCAAGTCCACACGCCCCCGGTTCGTATGGTATTCCACCCGAACATAAAAGCCCATCATCTTGAACACGATAAAAAGCACGTTCTGAAAAAACAACTCCACATTACGTTGCGGCTCCTGACCGACAATCACCTCGTAGGGAGCATCCGCAAAGAAGCTCTGCAGACGACGGAAAAAACCGTCCACTTTCGCATGTTCCACCTCAGATACAAACTTGCGGATTTCAAACGGTGCTTCAGATTCACTCTTGTCTGTATAGAAAGGCATCAGATAATTCAAAAAGCCTTCCTCTACTTCCTGATTAGGATAATCCAACGTATAAAGTCTAAAACGGCTGTCGTAATCCTTTATAGTCAGATATCCGCTCTGATAGATAACAGGAATGGGATGAGTACCTTCCGAATCGATACTGTCCAGCACATCTGCCGTAACCTCCACTCCCTGAATTTCTTCCAACCGGTAATTATGCTTTTTCAGCAGGTAAACCAAGTAAGAGGGAGTACCTGTAGCAAACCAGTAATTGCCGAATGCCATAGAGTCGAACGTATTGAGCAGACTGAAAGGATTGTAGATACCGGGAGTGTTGAAATTAAAATGATAGCCGTCATAACGTTTCTTCATTTCAAGGCACACGCTATCATAATCCATATTCTGCGCTTCGGCAAGAAGATGCAGGTCTTTGTCAAAATACTGATGCAGTTCTTCATCCGTGATACCGCAAATATCGTTATAATCACGACGCATGGAGATATCCTTCAAGTTGTTCAAGTCACTGAACACACTCACTTTTCCAAACTTCGTGACTCCTGTCAGAAATCCTAACTTGATGTAGCCGTCCATACTTTTCAACACACCATAGAAAGGCTTCAAGGTATTACAGAACTCCTTTTGCAATTCAGGATTACCGATGGCCTGCAACATAGGCTTGTCATATTCGTCCACCAGAATAGCGACACGATGTCCCGTCTTTTCCACAGCACGCTCTATAACACCGGCAAAACGCAAGGCAATCGTACGTTCCGATTTGTTGGCGCCATAAAGCTCTTCCCATTTGGCAACGTTCTTTTCCAGCATGTCATCCAGACTTCCGGGTATGTCATATTTGCCGATATTCAAGTCGAGATGAAAGACCGGACGCACCGTCCAATTCTCCTCCAGCTGTTCTATCGCCAACCCTTTAAACAGTTCACGCTTTCCTAAAAAATAGGCTTCAAGGGTGGAAATCAGCAGACTTTTACCGAAGCGGCGCGGACGACTCAGAAAATAGTAACTGCCGGTGGTCACCAGCCGATGTACCCATGCGGTCTTGTCCACATAGACATAACCGTCTTTGCGCAGCTTCTCAAAATTCTGTATGCCAATAGGATAAATTCTTTTTTCCATATATTTTTATTCTCTATAAAGATAGGCATTTCCTGTTTACTTTCAATCTTTCCACCGGAAATGATTGGCCTTTTTCTCTTTCACTTTGCCAAATCACATTCCACCCACTTTCCCTGATGCATCTCCATCACCGTACTGAATCCTGCACGTTTTAAAGCCGCCAGCGCTTCCGGACGTCCGGCATTGATTTTTTCGGGATAATGGGCATCACTATTCACCATCACACGGATACCCAATTCTTTCAACAACGGAAAGTAACGTTCGTTCGGAAAAAATGTGCCGTAAAGATGATAAGCCTTGGAATTGATTTCAACCATATACCCTTTTTTTGCGATCCGGGCGAAATAATCCTGCATCAGTTTCTCATACCACGGTTCGTCCAACAGACCGGGACGATAGCAAGCCGAATTATAATGCATCTTGTCCGCATGCCCTAAAATATCAAAACCACCCAACTCGATCATGCGAAGCTGACGGTCGTAATAAAGACGGATCACCCGATCGAGATCGCCGCCGAAATGCCCGTCTACTATCTTACGGAATACTTCGGGAGCCACATCGACATCCACCACTTCTCCTTTGTCATTATACAACAGATGCACGGAACCGATGCGATAATCCAACGGCAATTCCCGGAAACGGGAAACCGACGGATTGCTCTCTTCATTCAGATAATCGATTTCCAGGCCGACATAAAATTCGATCTTGCCGGCATACTTCTCCCTTACCCGGCGAAACTCCTCTAAATAGTCCTCCATACTGTCCCATTCCATCGTCCATGCAGTGGGAAAAGGCAACGGCGCATGTGATGAAACACCATACGATGTAAATCCTTCACTTATGGCAAAGCGGATGAAAGAGTCCATATCGGCACGTCCGTCACAATAAAGGCAATGGCTATGATAGTTCGTCAGGTTCATGATTCTATTTCGCTTAATTCCAACCAACGCATGGTTTTCTCATCAATCAGATCGTTCACTTCGGGCAGGCGTTTCGACTTTTCCGTAAGCTCGTCTACAGAAAGCGTACCACTGCAAAGCTGCGCTTCAATAAGCGCTTTCTCTGTTTCCAGCTCCGCTATCTCCTTTTCCAACTGTTCGAATTCACGTTTCTCCTTGAAACTCATTTTACGTTTTTCATTCAGGCGCACACGTGCAGTCTTCTCTTCCTGAGATTTCTCGACCTCTTTCTCCTTCTGGGACTTGGCTTCTTTCCAATCACGATAATCGCTGTAATTTCCGGGGAAATCACGAATATCCCCCTGACCGTTGAATACTAACAGGTGATCTACCACCTTATCCATGAAATAGCGGTCGTGAGACACTACAATCACACATCCTTTAAAATTCTGAAGATACTCTTCAAGAACATTCAGTGTAATGATATCGAGGTCGTTCGTCGGTTCATCCAGTACCAGAAAATTCGGATTACGCATCAGTACGGTGCACAGATACAACCGCCGGCGCTCTCCCCCGCTCAGTTTATAGACATAGCTGTGTTGGGTTTCGGGAGTAAACAAGAAATGTTGCAAAAATTGTGAAGCAGTCAATTTCTTGCCGTTACCTAATTCGATAACCTCCGCGATGTCCTGCACCACGTCGATCACCTTCATCTGTTCGTCAAACTGCAACCCGTCCTGAGAGTAATAACCGAAACGAACCGTTTCGCCTATATCCACCGTACCGCTATCGGGCTGTACCTCTCCCATCAGTATCTTGATAAAAGTAGATTTCCCTGTCCCGTTATTGCCGACAATACCCATCTTTTCATAACGGGCAAAAATGTAAGAGAAATCATCCAATATCTTCAGATCACCAAAACCCTTATAAAGATGATCCGCTTCGAATATCTTGCTGCCAATGTAGGATGCCTTTACATCCAGTTTTACATTGTCATTATTGAAACGCTGCTTGGCCACTTTCTCTATTTCGTAAAAAGCATCCTGCCGGTACTTCGCCTTATGTGCGCGTGCCTGTGGCATGCGACGCATCCAGTCGAGTTCCGTACGATAAAGGTTATTAGCACGCTCTATCTCCACACTTTTTGCTTCGATCCGTTCCTGCCGTTTTTCCAGATAATAGCTGTAATTTCCTTTATACTGATACAACTGCCGGTTATCGATCTCTATAATCTCGGAGCAGACACGATCCAGGAAATAGCGGTCGTGCGTCACCATCAACAAGCTTAGGTTTGTGCGCCGTAAGTAATCTTCCAGCCACTCCGTCATATCCAGATCAAGGTGATTGGTAGGCTCATCCAGAATCAGCAGATCGGGCTCGGTAATCAAGGCATTCGCTAAAGCCACGCGCTTTAGCTGTCCTCCGGAAAGATGTTTCACCTGCTGGTCGAAATTACGGATTTTCAATTGCGACAGAATCTGTTTAGCCTTCTGCTCATATTCCCATGCTTTCTCATGATCCATGCGTACCAGCAAATCTTCCAGTCCCGGATGTCCCTCCGTTTCCATGCAATGCTCGTATTCCTTGATCAGTTCTACCACACTGTTGCCATGATGGAAGCAGGCTTCCAGCACAGTCAGTTCTTCGGGATATTTCGGATCTTGCTCCAAATAGTCTACACGGAGATCCCGACGGAAAACAATATTCCCGTTATCATATCCCTCCTTCCCGGAAAGTATATTCAGAAGGGTCGTCTTTCCCGTCCCGTTTTTAGCGATCAGTCCGATACGCTGCCCTTCGGCAATACCGAAAGATATATTTTCAAACAAAACTAAATCTCCAAAGGATTTAGTAAGATTATCTACTTGTAAATAAGGAACCATAAAATCAGTAATTTAGTAGTAAATGGTTAAAAGGAGCTGGTGGGTAGGTAAGAGGTTTAGCAGGTAAGTGATTTAGTAGTCAAGTAGATAAGTAGTAAGTAGTAGATAGTTTAAGTAATAAATAGCAATTAAAAATATAGGAGTGAAAGATCGCATTAAAATCCATAGCCCCCTACACGCTGCACAGCTACTTAACTACTTAACTACTTGACTACTTAACTACTAATTCTATACCGCCGATTTAAACACTTCCTCCACATCACACGTCTCGTCATTTTTCACTTTACTCCAAAACAGTTTCAGAGGATCGATGAGTTTTCCATCTTTATATTGCAGTACGGGCACTTCCCGGTTACCATCGATTAAAGTCATCCATTCGAATCCCTCCGCTTCATTGACCAATATGGTACAGACAGTGATGCCGATAGCCAGCCATTCTTCCTTCTTCTTTTTTCCTATCACGCCGCTATCAATCACCTGCTGGAGTTTCGGTAAATCTTCTTCCAAACCTTGGAAATCTTTTTTCAACTCCTTCTTTACGGTATTCACGGCCCATTCATACCCCTCATTAATCACGTAGATTTCGGACAAACGCACGGGAATTACTTCCGCCGGGTACTTCTGTCCGTCTTTGCGTATATCCAACGTACCGATCACTTGTTCCGCTTCTTTCACGCTTCCGCCTTTAGGCACGGTAAACGAACATTCGAACGCCACATTCCCAATGCCGGTAATCCAAAGGTGAGTGGTGTAATAAGCCCCCTCTTCCTGAAACATTTCTTTACTGTAAGCACATGCTAATTTTCCGATTTTCACCAATGAAGCCGAAGGATTCTCTTTTAGCTCCTGCTTCACAGCTTCTTTGCCATAATCCATAGCGCCGCGTGTAGCAGCATCCGCCTTGAAAGCCGAAATCCGGAAATTCCCTGTCCAGGTATCGGGGTTGTAAAACAGAAAGGAACCTTCACCGTCTTCAAACTCATTCCAATCTGAAGGATAAACCATGGTGAACCACGCTCCCGGAGAAATAAATTTCTTACCTTGTATCATCTTATTTTGTTTTTTTCTTCTACTCAACAGATATTTCGACAAAAATAACACTCCCGAAGCGGATATGCAAAAAACAGGAAACAATAAATGTTGTCTCATTTGTTTTTCCTTCAAAGAACCTTTATCTTTGGAGCAAATGCAATAACTAAAACCGCAAGAATATGAAAACATTCGTAGTACTTGTCACTCTATGGCTAAGTGGCATCCTGGCAATCTCCGCACAAGAAGACAACAACTCCCGCTACATCGAAGTGACCGGCAGTTCCGAAACGGAAATCATCCCGGACGAAATTCATTTTATGATTACCATAAAGGAATACTGGCAGGAAGAATTCGAAAAAAAAAGCAAGCCGGAAGATTACCAGACCAAAGTACCCGTCAATGAGATTGAACATAACCTGATGAGCGCCTTAAAGCAAGCGGGTATCGCTCCGTCGGATATTCAGACCAAAGAAGTAGGTGATTACTGGCGCGAACGTGGAAAAGATTTTCTCATATCCAAAACCTTTGATATAAAGTTACAAAATCCCGACCAGATCAACCGGATCATACAGACAGTAAATACCAAAGGGATTCAATCGATGAACATCGGCGAACTAAAAAATAAAGATTTGCAGGAATACCGCAAACAAGGAAAAATAGAAGCCTTAAAAGCAGCACGCCAAAAGGCGGATTATCTGGTGGCGGCAATGGGACAGAAACTCGGGAACGTTCTTCGTATCGTGGAGCCGGAAGAACGGAGTTTCAGCTATTTCCAACCACAGTCGGCTATGAGCAACGTGGCAATACCAAGTTATGACAGTAATCCGGAAAATTTCAGAACGATCAAGCTCAGATACCAGATGACGGCCCGTTTTGAAATACTCCCTGCCGAATAGTTACCCCACACGGAGGAAGATCTTACTTCCCTATCGGCTGGATTTTCCTCCGTACCTCTTTTGATATTTCCAGAAACATGTAGTTCAACCTACCGGAATGAATACCTTCTTCATTCTCCTTATATTTCTTGTTGGCATACTGTTTCGACTTCTCAAAAGTAAGCAGAGACATCTGGTTCTGAGATTTTCCCACCATGGTAGAGTCCAATTGCTCATCCGGAAAAAAGTCGTCCAGATCGACATCACCGATCATCGTCGTTTCCAGGAAATTCATATCCTGATGGGAACTGTCCGTATAATATCCCACAAACATATGCCCCGGCGTACGCACCAGAATCGGATCGATATTGATGGCACGAAGCAGAGAAGCGAACAGTACGCTGCCATCCACACAGTTTATCTGCGACGATTCCAAAGCATCATCGAACGTACGTACCCGCTGTGAGAAAACCACATTACTGGATAAGCTGGTATTGGACACCGAACTGTAACGGAACTTACGCTTCTGCAACACGTTCCAAAGGGCATACACCTGTTTATCCACCGCATCCGCCTTTGCATTCTGATATCCTAAGAAACGATTCACAATCCGGGTATTCAATGCTTCACGCAGCAATTTATCGATCATCGGATTCTCTTCATTGACATAGGCGGCAAAGAATATGCCGGTATCATGGAATTTCGTACCGTTAGTGACGTATCCTAACAGACATTCATTGATACTTCGCACCGAAAAGGTACGTACCCTCTGCCCCAGATCATCCCCATTCATCTCTACCGTTACCGCTACACTGACCGGTTCTGCCTGCACGTTATTCTTCAACGCTTCGTAGTTCCAGATAATATCGGGATAAATCATATATTCTCTATGCGGTTTCTCAAGAATAAACTCGGATACGGAACGTGAAAAGAAAGGAGTCTCCGCCACTTCAATACGTACCCGGCTATATGCCGAACGGGATTTCACCCTGATGGCGATGCACGATTTCGGATTACCGATATAAAAAGAATCGGACGGTTCGATGACCTGGGCATCGGTAGTAGCCACAGACAGGATAGCAGAAGGAAATATGTTTCCTCCCAAATCATCCGTTATTTCAAAACCGGAACTGAAAGAGGCATATTTATAGATGGACATTCCTGTCACAATAACAAATAATATGGCAATCACTCCCAGCACTTCCCGCTTTCGCTGTTTCAAATCTATCTTTATCATTTTTCCCTCTACTTTTTTTGTAGCACATACAAAGGTAAAAAAATAAAATCGATAGATTGAATGAAATACAACATTTAAGAAAAGGTTGTATTTCTCATCGGATGCCTGCCCTACCCTTATTTCATTTTTTTAGGTTCATATCAGTAATATTCGCTCTTTTTATTCATGAATATGGCTTATCTTTGTCCATTTCTAAAAACAGACTCCAAATACATTGACTTATGCCGACATTCTTCATTATTCTTATCAGCGTATACCTCGCAGGAAACATTTACATATTTATCAAAGGATTACGGGCACTGCCTACCTGCCATTCGGGAATAAAAGTAGCAGCAGGCATTCTGTTCTGGTGCGGTGCCTTGTCACTATTCGGCAGTTTGCTGAGCCGCAATGTAGAAATGCCCTCTTTCATTTCGCATACGATGTACGAAATAGGTACAGGCTGGTTGATATTCACCCTATACATGGTGATATTCCTGTTGTTGACCGACATACTGAAACGATTCTATACGCCTTTCAGATACGGATTTCCCGTGTCATTGCTGTTAACATTCATCCTATTGGGATGCGGATACTACAATTACCGCCATCCGAAAACGAATGCAGTCGATATAACAATCAACAAACCGTATGAAAACAACTCGCAACCGATAAAAATCGTAGCTGTAAGCGATATTCATTTAGGATACGGAACGGGAAAAAGCGCCTTGAAAAAGTACGTCGATATGATTAATGAACAGAAGCCGGACCTTATACTGATCGGCGGCGATCTGATCGACAACAGTGTCGTTCCCCTCTACACCGAAAAAATGAGCGAAGAATTATCGGAATTAAAAGCACCGATGGGTATCTACATGGTTCCCGGTAATCACGAATACATCAGTGGCATCGACGAAAGTGCCCGGTTCATAAAAAGTACTCCGATACAACTCCTGATAGATTCGGTGGTAACTTTGCCCAATGGCATACAATTGATAGGACGTGACGACCGGCATAACCCCTCCCGCCGTTCCTTACAGGAATTGATGGAGAATATCGATAAAAGCCGTCCCATCATCCTGCTGGATCACCAACCCTATAACCTGACAGACGCAGAAGCTGCCGGCATCGACCTGCAATTCAGCGGGCATACCCACCACGGACAGGTGTGGCCTATGAGTCTGGTTACGGATTATATCTATGAACAGAGCCACGGTTACCGCCAATGGGGAGACACGCACATATATGTATCCAGTGGATTATCACTATGGGGACCTCCCTTCCGGATAGGAACAGAAAGCGAAATGGTGGTGTTCGAACTGTCTGCCGGAAGTACCGACATCTCAAATACCTCATCGCCATTACTTTAATAATCCCTTTTTATTGAAAAGCTACAAATTGTAACGTAATTGTAACACGTGTTTCACCCCGTCGTAACAAAAATCGCTCACCTTTGCTGCGAAATAAAATAAAAGATTATATTTGTAATGTCATATAAACAGAGAATACAATGAACGATTACCGCATTTTAGTTGTCGACGACGAAGAAGACCTTTGTGAAATCCTGAAATTCAATCTTGAAAATGAAGGTTATGAAGTAGATACTGCCAATTCCGCCGAAGAAGCTCTGAAAATGGATATCAGCAGTTATCATTTGCTATTGCTGGATGTGATGATGGGAGAAATCTCCGGATTCAAAATGGCTAATATACTGAAAAAAGATAAAAAGACGGCTCATGTACCTATCATCTTCATCACCGCCAAAGATACGGAAAATGATACGGTGACCGGCTTTAACCTCGGTGCGGACGACTATATCTCGAAGCCTTTCTCCCTGCGTGAAGTGATAGCACGCGTAAAAGCGGTTCTGCGGCGTACCGTTACCCCCGAAACCGAAAAAGCACCGGAACAGATCACTTACCAGACGTTGGTAATCGACATTACAAAAAAGAAAGTCAGCATAGACGGAGAAGAAGTGGCACTGACCAAAAAAGAATTCGAAATCCTATTCCTGCTATTACAGAACAAAGGACGGGTATTTTCGCGCGAGGACATCCTTGCCCGCGTATGGAGCGATGAAGTATACGTACTCGACCGTACGATCGATGTCAACATCACCCGTCTGCGTAAAAAGATCGGCATATATGGCAAGCGGATCGTCACCCGCCTGGGATACGGATATTGCTTTGAAACAGAATGAAATAATAAAATAATGTGCCAATCGGGCAATGTGCCAATGTGCCAATTGGCTGCGCCATAAATGCGTGATAAAGAGACACACCACATAGCCCTCCTATTTTTCATTCCTTCATTCTTTCATTTTTTCATCATTCCACCATGAACCTACCTGTCAATCAAAAGCATTTTCTTTCATTCAGCCGGAAGCTCTTTCTTTCGGTCATATCATTGTTTCTGGTTTTTGCCGCTTGCTTCATTGCTTATCAGTACCAACGGGAAAAAGAGTACAAAGTAGAGCTTCTTCATTCCCAATTGCAAGACTATAACGCACGTTTGAATGAAAAGATAGATACGCTTTCGGGCATCCGGAATGAAATGAATGAGTATATCAATAACCACGCATTGCAAGATTTACGCGTGACAGTTATCGATCTCCAGGGAAATGTATTGTATGACAGCTATAAAACAAACAACTCCCTTTTAGAAAACCATATCACTCGCCCGGAGGTAGAAAAAGCATTGGCAACCGGTAGCGGATTTGATGTTCGCCGTACTTCGGAAACAACAGGAGTACCTTATTTTTATTCGGCTACTCTTTACAATGATTATATCATACGCTCGGCATTGCCTTACAATGTCAGCCTGATTAACAATCTGAAAGCCGATTCGCATTACCTCTGGTTCACTGCTATTGTGACCCTGTTATTGGTCGTCATCTTCTACAAATTCACCAATAAATTAGGTACCTCCATTAGCCAGTTGAGAGAATTCGCCATGCGTGCCGACCGGAATGAGCCGATCGAAATGGCCATGCAATCCGCTTTTCCTCATAACGAATTGGGAGAAATATCACAGCACATCATCCAGATATACAAACGACTGCACGAAACCAAAGAAGCCCTTTACATCGAACGGGAAAAACTGATCACCCACCTGCAAATTTCTCACGAAGGACTTGGTGTGTTCAACAAAGATAAAAAAGAAATTCTTGTCAATAACCTCTTTACACAATATAGCAATCTCATCTCTGACTCCAACTTAGAGACAGCCGAAGAAGTGTTTACAATCAATGAATTGAAAGAGATCACCGACTTTATCAACAAAGCCCCTAAACGGCCTTCCGGTAAAGAAGAAAAACGAATGTCTATCACTATCAATAAAAACGGGAAAACATTTATTGTAGAATGTATCATCTTTCAGGATATGAGCTTCGAAATAAGTATCAATGACGTGACGATGGAGGAAGAACAGATACGCTTGAAACGCCAGCTAACCCAAAATATCGCACACGAATTGAAAACTCCCGTAAGCAGTATTCAGGGATATCTGGAAACCATCGTCAACAACGATCACATCCCACATGATAAAATAAACGTATTCTTGGAACGCTGCTATGCACAAAGCAATCGTCTGAGCCGCCTGTTACGCGACATCTCGGTGCTGACCCGCATGGACGAAGCAGCCAACATGATAGATATGGAAAAGGTGGATATCAGCGTACTGGTCACCAATATCGTCAATGAAGTTTCTCTGGAACTCGAAGAAAAGCAGATCACAGTGGTCAACTCTCTGAAAAAAGATATTCAGATACGGGGTAACTATTCGCTATTGTATTCCATTTTCCGAAACTTGATGGATAATGCCATTGCCTATGCCGGTACCAATATCCAAATCAATATCAACTGTTTCCGCGAAGACGAGAATTTCTATTATTTTAGTTTTGCCGATACCGGCATAGGAGTATCTCCGGAACATTTGAACCGCCTGTTCGAACGATTCTACCGGGTAGATAAAGGCCGTTCACGTAAATTGGGCGGTACCGGGTTAGGGCTGGCCATTGTGAAAAATGCGGTAATCATACATGGCGGTAGCATCTCTGCCAAAAACAATCAAGGCGGAGGACTGGAATTCGTATTCACGTTAGCAAAGGAAAGATAAAAAGCATCCGGCAACAAGGAAGTTCTTCTTCCAGAATTAAATTTACACCTAACAATGACAGCCAAGATTCAATAAAGCACCTCTTGTCATATTACCTAACCATCTTGTTCGTTTCTCTACGAAAAACGACCCGTTTCCCGTAGAGAAACGAGATGAAACTCGTAGAGAAAAGACTTGTTTCTCTACGGGCAAAAACAATATTATATAGCACTCTGATAAACAAAGCATTACAAGCAAAGCAAGTTGTTATACATTTTCATTTCAAAACAAATCGTATCACTGTATTTTCAAATCTTACTTTACAGCACAAATATTTACACCATTATATGGAGCAATATAAATTAAGAAGAGATTTAAGCTATCGTCACAATAAAAAGGAAAAATAAAACGGATTCTTGTTGTTTCGACGGAATAATCGCATAATTTTGTAGAACGATTAAAACAAGAAAAATGAATTATATAAAACATCTTCCGATAGCTCTCGTATTCTGTCTCTTTTCCTGTAAAAACGGAAAATCTTCAAGTCAAGTATCCTATATACCACAAGATACCCTCACTGCCTTTTATTTACCGGCTATACCGGCCATGCTGAACACTCCCGAACTACGGGCGGATTTTCTGGTGAAGCATTATTGGGACAATGTAAACTTTGCCGATACAAACTATATCCATCATCCTGATATTACGGAACAGGCCTGGGCCGATTACTGCGATTTACTGAATCACGTTCCTTTGAGTACGGCGCAGGAGGCGATAAAGAAAACAATCGCCCGAACAGAAACCGAGAAAAAAGTTTTCGATTATATCACCGGACTGGCCGACAAATACCTTTATGACCCGAATTCCCCTTTAAGAAATGAAGAATTTTATATTCCGGTGCTGGAAGCAATGATCTCTTCATCTGTTCTGACAGAAACAGAAAAAATCCGTCCTCAAGCACGCATAGAGATGGCATACAAAAACCGGGTCGATACAAAAGCGATCGATTTTACCTATACATTAGAATCGGGTGCGCAAAGCACACTCTATAAAATAAAATCCCAATACACCGTATTGTTTATCAATAACCCGGGCTGCCATGCCTGTACGGAAAACATAGAAGCACTAAAAGACTCTCCTATTATCAATGAGTTGATCCAAAAGAAACAGCTGGTAGTAATTGCCCTCTATCCGGACGAAGAACTGGACGAATGGAGACGACACCGTGATGAGTTTCCCCAAGAGTGGATCAACGGATATGACAAATCACTTACCATCAAAACCCAAAATCTATATGACCTGAAAGCAGTACCCACCCTTTATCTGCTGGATGCAAATAAGAAAGTGCTATTGAAAGATGCCACCGTGCAAGCAATAACCCAATATCTGATGAAATAAAGTATACTCCATACAGTCCGGCAAAGTATATTATAGCCAAATAGATTATAGATAGATAAATGATGTATCGGCACAATAATAAGTCCGTACCATTCCTTTGCCATTCTGAATATTCTTTCTATCTTTGCCACGCATTGGTTCATAGTCTTCCTTCGGAAGATGTGATTAAAAAGGGAATCAGGTGCAAATCCTGAACAGTCCCGCTGCTGTAAGTTCCATAAAAACGTTACGGACAACTACCTTTAGCCACTGGGAAATCCCGGGAAGGCGTCCGCCACAGGAACAAGTCAGAAGACCTGCCATGCAATCTTTTCATTGCTTTCGTGGAAAAAGCGTTGAGTCTAATGAACCGGATAAATTCTATCCATCATTTCATTCATCACTCTGATTCAGAGAAAGTATAATTTACAAATAAACTCTGCCAAGTTTATTGATGTGTCCGGTCGAAGTGATTTCGCCCGGACATTTTAATCAAAACTGATTAGATGAACAGATTGAACCGGATCTTTGAATACAAATTTTTCAGTGCAGTAGTTTACTGCCTTTGCCCTGTTGCATTACTTTCCGCCCAACAGCAGAAGGTAGATACGACACATGTTTATTCTATTCCCGAAGTAGTGGTTTCCGACCGATATCAGACACGGGAAGTACGCGCAACGGCACCCACCCAGATATTTTCCAAAGAAGAATTAAACAACTTGCATGTATTACAGGTTTCCGATGCTGTAAAACACTTTGCAGGAGTAACTGTAAAAGACTATGGAGGCATTGGCGGATTGAAAACCGTATCCATCCGCAGCTTGGGAGCACAACATACCGCCATAGGATATGACGGCATTGCCATAACCGACTGCCAGACAGGACAAATCGACATCGGACGCTTCTCCTTGGATAATGTAGACCGCCTTTCCCTCAACAACGGGCAGAGTGATAACATATTCCAACCGGCACGCTTTTTCGCTTCCGCAGGTCTACTGAATATCCAGACACTGACCCCGCAATTCAAGAATAATAAAAACACCCATATCATCGGTTCGTTCAAAACCGGTTCTTGGGGATTGGTGAATCCGTCCGTACTGATAGAGCAGAAATTAGCCCGGAAATGGGCACTATCTGCCAATGCCGAATGGATGTCGGCAGACGGCCACTACCCTTATACCCTCTATTATGGCGATAAGGATGATTTAACCTCACGCGAGAAAAGAAAAAACACGCAAGTGGAAAGCCTGCGTGCCGAAGCCGGCCTGTTCGGTAACCTCTCCGACAACGAACAATGGAGGCTGAAAGCATACTACTACCAATCGTCTCGCGGGTTGCCCAATGCCACTACCTTCTATTACGACTTTGCCAACCAACACTTGTGGGATAAAAACACGTTCGTACAAAGCCAATATAAAAAAGAATTCAACCGGAAATGGGCATTCCAGGCATCGGCCAAATGGAATTGGAGTTATCAGCGTTACCTGAACCCTGATTATGCCAGTTCAGCCGGTAAAGAAGATAACAGTTATTACCAACAAGAATACTATCTGTCGGCTTCGGCACTCTACCGGGTATTGGATAATCTGTCTTTTTCTCTTTCCACAGACGGTAGCATCAATACGCTGAATGCCAACTTAACCGATTTTGCTTATCCTACACGATATTCATGGCTGACCGCACTCGCCGGAAAGTACGTGAACGAATGGCTTACGTTCTCCGCTTCGGCATTGGCCACGGTCACCAATGAAAAGGTGCAGCAAGGCACCAAAGCGGATAATCACCGCAGACTGACCCCTTACGTCAGCGCTTCTTTCAAACCGTTCAGGAGTGAAGAGTTCCGTATCCGCTTCTTCTATAAAGACATTTTCCGGTTACCCAATTTCAACGATCTGTATTACAGCCGGGTAGGAACGAGAGATTTGCGTCCGGAAAGCACCCGGCAGTATAATATAGGCATTACGTACAGTAAATCTGTCTGTACATTTCTGCCCTATGTATCGGCCACGATAGATGCCTATTACAATAAAGTGACGGATAAAATAGTCGCTATTCCCAACAAGAACATTTTTGTATGGACCATGACCAATCTGGGAAAAGTAGATATAAAAGGTTTGGATGTCACCGGAAGCATATCCTTGCATCCAATGGAGAAATTACAAATCAACCTTTCCGGAAACTATACTTACCAACGTGCACTGGATGTCACCAGTGCAACAGACAATACTTATAAAAAAACTTATAAACACCAGATCGCCTATACTCCGCGTGTATCCGGTTCGGGGCAGGCAGGCATCGAAACACCCTGGATCAACCTGTCCTACGCTTTCCTCTTCTCGGGCAAACGCTACACACAAGGAGAAAACATAAGCCAGAACCGTCTGGATGGCTATAGTGACCACAGTCTTTCGGCCAGCCGCAATTTAAAAATACGCAATATAAATACATCACTCAGCATCGAGGTGCTCAACCTGCTGAACAAGAATTACGAAATCATAAAGAGCTTCCCTATGCCGGGACGTTCGGTACGTGCAACATTGAAAATTACTTATTAAAATACATATATCTTATGATGAAATATAAATATCTCATATTATTCGTATTCGGCTTGTTAATTCATGCCTGTGATGATATTACAGATAAAGATAGCCCCGAAGACAACGAAGGGAGCAACACAGAAACCGGAACCGCCGGTATTTATGTATTGAGTGAAGGACTGTTTAACCTGAACAACAGCACACTCATGTTTCATTCACTCAAAAACGGGCAGACGGACACTGATTATTTCCGCAGTAAAAACCATCGAGGATTGGGCGATACCGCCAATGATATGGCTATTTACGGCAGCAAACTCTATATCGTAGTGAATGTTTCGAGCCAGATCGAGGTAATAGACCGGGTATCAGGACTCTCTCTGAAACGGATACCGGTACTGAATGAGAACGGTAGTTCGCGGCAACCGCGTTACATCGCTTTTCATAAAGACAAAGCATATGTCTGCTCGTTCGACGGCACTGTGGCCCGAATAGATACCACCTCATTGGAAATCGAAGAGTATGCCACAGTAGGACGGAATCCGGACGGAATTTGCGTGCAGGGAGATAAACTCTATGTATCCAATTCCGGAGGGTTGGATTGGGACGGAATTGGCGTGGACAACACCGTGTCCGTAGTCAGCACAGAACCGTTCAAAGAAATAAAGAAAATACAGGTAGGTTACAATCCGGGGCGGATCAGGGCGGACAATTACGGCCACGTCTATGTGGCAACACGCGGTAAAGACATCAGTGCGGGCGATTATAACTTTGTTCAGATAGACACCCGCACGGATGAAGTGAAACAGATTTATGACGAAAAGGTAATGAATTTTGCCATCAACGACCAACTTGCTTACTTATATAATTTCAACTACACCACACAGGATTCGCAGATAAAGGTATTCAACCTGCAAACGGGAACTACCCTGCGCGAGGATTTCATTACAGACGAGACCGAGATCAACACCCCTTATGGCATCCATGTCAATCCGTATAGTGGAAATATATACATTACAGACGCCTATAACTATTTGGTAAGAGGTGATGTACTCTGTTTCAATCCACAAGGAAAATTAATATACCGTCTCACTAATATCGGACAAAATCCCAATACAGTGGTTTTCTCCGACAAAGATACGCAAAGTGGCAACGACGATCCGGATACCCCGCAGGCAGCCGCCTTCGCCAACAAAGTATTGGAGTATCGCCCCGCCCCGACGCAGTTCATGAATACCACCGCCACCGCTTATAAGGAGGGATTTACCTATCAGCAAGTATTGGAATATGCTACGGAACTGTTATCAGACCGGAATGTATGCTTACTTTCATTAGGTGCTTTCGGGGGATACATTACAGTAGGTTTCGACCATACTGTACCTAATGTATCGGGCGAATATGATTTCAAGATATACGGGAATGCCGCCTATGACATATATGGCACCAATGAAGACAAACCCGGCGGAAGCGCAGAACCAGGCATCGTACTGGTTTCCAAAGACACCAATGGAAACGGACTTCCCGATGACGAGTGGTATGAACTGGCAGGAAGCGAATACAACTCTCCCTCCACCATCCGGAATTATGAAATCACCTATTACCGTCCCGAACTGCCCGGAGACAATGTACAATGGACGGATAACCAAGGTGGTCAAGGAGAGATAAAAAGAAATGACTTTAATACCCAATACTCCTATTATCCGCAATGGATAGAAGAAGACCGGATCACCTTCTCCGGAAGCCGCTTAGCCGACAATGCAGTAAACGAGCCACGTCCTGACATGCCGGAACATTGGGTAGGCTATTGCTATGCTTGGGGATATGCCGACAATCACCCGAATGATACGGAATATTCTAAATTCAAAATCGATTGGGCAGTAGACAAAAACGGTAATCCGGTACATCTTGACGGAATTGATTTTGTAAAGATATACACGGCTGTCAACCAAGACTGCGGATGGACAGGAGAAATATCAACAGAGATACAGGCAGTGGAAGACCTGCATTACAATAAATAGAAATATTTTATTATCAATAATTACATTTAAAAAAACAACATGAGAAAATTAAATTCTTTTTTCAGCAGACTATGTATGGTAATGCTATTGGCATTACCAATGGTATTTGTATCTTGTGAAGATGATGATAATGAAACACCTCAAGATGAACTATCAATATTAGACTTGGGAATTGGTAACCATGCCCCAGAGTCCGGATTAACATTCACAATTGCCATTGATGAGTCCCTTACTATTACCCCTGTACTAAGTCAGGCAGAAAACATCTCATACGCATGGATTGTAGACGGTACAAAGGTATCAGATAAATCAAGCTATACATTCAATGCTGCCGAAGCAGGTATAGGTTCACACACTATCTTATATCGTGCCACTTATAAAACTGTTGAAGCCGAAGCAACCTTAACAATAAATGTTGCCCAAAACCGTAGTTTTTATGTAGTCAATGAAGGGCAAGCTAATGGTTCTATCTGTTTTTACGATAACGATGGAACATGGAACTACAACATCTATCAGGCAAGCAATGCCGATGAGAAACTGGGCACAACTTCAACGACAGCTGTATTCAATAACGGAAAAGTATACATCGTATCCAAAGATAATCCTTGTTTGGTAGAAGCCGATGCTGCCACTTTCAAGAAAACATCTTCTATAACCAAAGCTGTTATTGACGATAATCAAGCGTACAACTTTGCTGTCATCAACAGCACTACCGGCATCATTGCAACTGCCCGTGGAGCATATAAAATAACCATAAACCCATTACCAGCCGAAGGTACAAAAGCGGAAAAAGTAATAGACGGCTCTTGCAAAGACATGTATGTATCTGGAGATTATTTATTTATCATCGTAGACAATACTATTAAGGTATATAAATCGAACGACCTCTCTTACATAAAAGATTTAGAAGCCGCTAATACAGGTTTTGCCAGAGCTAAAGACGGTTCCCTTTGGGCAGCTAACGAGACCCAATTGGCAAAAATAAATATCAAAGACCTAACATCTGAAACAATCGACTTGCCGGAAGGTTATGCAGTAAACTATAATAGTTTTGCATATACCCCTTCCTGTTTGTGTGCGTCAATTTCCGAGAACGCCTTATACTTTGTCAAAAAAGACGGATGGAATTCTAAAGATGCATACAAATACGATATCACTTCCGGAGACTTGAAAAAGATCATGACAGCACCGGAAAACTACTCTTTCTATGGTGCCGGACTGGCCGTTGCCCCTTTTACCGGAAATGTTTATGGTACATTTACGGAAGACGGATATGGTGATCACTATAAGAATAATAAAATTGTCATAGCAGACGGCATCAATGAAACGCCTCTTGAAATTATTGACTATTCCGGTTACTTCTGGTTCCCATCCAAAATTGTATTTAAATAAAATTCAATCATATTATAATCAGAGGGGAGTACCATATTCGTACTCTCCTCTTTTTTATATCCGAATATCAAAATGTCATATGTTTATTGCATATTCCAAAGGTTTTCCTTAAATTCGACGAATAAAACCAAATATCTAAGAATATGGAATTACCTTTTGCAGAATCATGGAAAATCAAGATGGTAGAGCCTATCCGTAAAAGTACCCGTCAGGAACGCGAGCAATGGATAAAAGAGGCGCACTACAATGTATTTCAACTGAAAGCCGAACAAGTATACATCGACCTTATTACCGACTCCGGTACGGGTGCCATGAGTGACCGTCAATGGGCAGGAATGATGTTGGGAGACGAGAGCTATGCCGGCGCTTCTTCCTTTTTCAAACTGAAAGAAATGATCACCCGGCTCACCGGTTTTGAATATATCATACCAACCCATCAAGGACGCGCAGCCGAGAATGTATTGTTCTCCTATTTAGTTCATGAAGGAGACATCGTACCGGGAAATTCGCATTTTGATACTACCAAAGGACACATCGAAGGGCGCAAAGCCATAGCATTAGACTGCACCATTGACGAAGCCAAACAAACCCAATTGGAAATCCCCTTTAAGGGCAATGTAGACCCTGTCAAACTGGAAAAAGCATTGCAGGAACATGCCGACAAAATTCCCTTTATCATAGTAACCATCACCAACAACACAGCAGGCGGACAACCCGTTTCCATACAAAACCTAAAGGAAGTACGCGCCTTGGCCGATAAATACAAAAAGCCGGTACTTTTCGATTCGGCACGTTTTGCCGAGAATGCCTATTTTATTAAAACACGGGAAGAAGGATATACCGGGAAAACAATCAAGGAAATCACACGGGAAATGTTCGATCTGGCCGACGGTATGACCATGAGCGCAAAAAAAGACGGTATCGTCAACATGGGAGGTTTCATTGCCACCCGCCACAAAGAATGGTACGAAGGTGCCAAAGGATTCTGTGTACAATTCGAAGGCTATCTTACCTATGGTGGAATGAACGGACGGGATATGAATGCCCTTGCCATCGGCCTGGACGAAAACACAGAATTCGATAATCTGGAGACACGCATTCATCAAGTGCAATATCTGGCAAAAAAACTTGATGAATACGGTATTCCCTATCAACGTCCTGCCGGTGGGCACGCCATCTTCGTAGATGCCCCAAAGGTATTGACCCACGTCCCCAAACAAGAATTCCCGGCACAAACACTGACTGTTGAACTGTATCTTGAAGCCGGCATACGCGGATGTGAAATAGGTTATTTATTGGCAGATCGTGATCCGATAACCCACGAAAACCGTTTCAACGGATTAGACCTACTACGCCTTGCTATCCCACGTCGTGTTTACACCGATAACCACATGGATGTAATTGCCGCCGCACTCAAAAACGTATACGACCGCAGAGAAGAAATTACACGCGGCGTACGCATTGCATGGGAAGCTCCTCTGATGAGACACTTCACAGTGCAATTGGAAAGAATTGAATAATGTGCCAATTGAATCATGTACTAATATGCCAATTACTACGCTATAAATGTGTTATAAACAACACACTTCAGCATAATTGACATATTGGTACATTATGATTCATTCCTTCACTCTTTCATTGGCACATTGGCACATTATTATTCATATTCGAAATACTCGAAATCGGCATGTGCTTTTGAACTGTCGGAAGTAGCAACAGCATATAATCCTAAAATAATTCCTGTAAAACCACCGGCAGTCTCCGTACTTACATAGCGTGTGTTCATTTTATCCAATTTGCGGAAATTCTTTCCATCCGTAGCATACTCAAACGAATAAAACTCATTGTTACCTTTTACACGAAGCTGAATTTTTCCTTGCGGCACAATCACTTCCTTTTGCGTGTGTGTCAATTCACCTAAACGATAGCGTAGTACGACTGCCTGCTTTCCATCCGCCAGTTGCTTGACATAAAGATCATAGTGAGACGATTCGCACATATATACTGTCAATCCCGCTTCATCGGCAGGAGATGCCTTTTGCAACTGCATAGAAGTGGTAGCTGTAAAATCGGTATGTTGCTGCCGGCGTCCGACAAAAGTAGGACTGGCTTTGTCATCATTCAAACTGACAGGAGCTGCTTTCAGACGTAATTTGCCGGAAACAAGCGTGTAATTCTCAAGGTGATTGTTTCTTATATGCACCCACTCCGGGCCAAGTTTCTCCCCCTTAAAATCAGTACGGGGCGATTTCTTGGCAAGAGGTTGCTGAGGAAGAGTCGGAACATCCATTTGCAGTGCAATGGTTCCATCTCCATTCACCACCGGCCACGCATTTTTATCCCAACGCATGGGGGCAAGAAACGTTTCACGACCTAACAGATGATGATAACCGGTCTGCGGACGAAACGCAAGGCAAAGTACCCACCAGGAACCGTCAGAAGCCTGTACGAACTCTGCATGTCCTACCCCCTGTATCGGATTGCCCTGCGCATTCATATTGATATGTGTAAGAATCGGATTGGCGGGATTAGACTCGTAGGGGCCGTCTATATGCCGGCTACGGGCAATAGTAACTTTATGCCCGTATTCCGTGCCCCCTTCGGCAATCAGCAAATAATACCAATTATCCTTTTTATAAATATGCGGTGCTTCGGGATAGCGTCCACCGGTACCATTCCATATACGTTTAGATTCGGTCAACTGCTCACCGGTCATCGGATTTATCTCACACAATTGAATGCAGTTGTCCGGATTGCTGACCAGATAGCATTTCCCTCCTTCGAAATAAAGAGAAGGATCGATGCCACCTTGCTTAACTGATACAGGTTCCGACCATTCCCCATACAAATCAGTGGTATGTACGATAAAGTTTCCTTTATCGGTAACATTGGTCGTAATCATGTAATACGTACCGTCATTATAACGAATAGTAGGTGCATAGATACCGCCCCAGATACTGGCCCCTTGAAGTGATACTTGCGAGGGACGGGTCAGACAATTACCGATCTGTTCCCAATGGATCAAATCTTTACTGTGGAATAACGGCACACCGGGGAAATACTGGAAACTGCTGGCGACCAAATAATAATCATCACCTACGCTACAAACACTCGGATCTGGATAAAAACCGGGAATAACCGGATTCTGATACCCTTGTTGATTTTGCGAAAAACAGGATAAGCTCAAAGCCAATCCTAAAAGTAGTGTCATTGTTTTCATAAATTTTGTGTTCAAATAGTTTTTATGTTTTATTTTAGATTTTTATCGGTTTGACTTAACCGATTGAAGAATAAACTTTTAGCGAATTATTTGAGAAATAGAGGTAACGATTTAGCAACAATGCTTTTTCCTAATAGTATATCACTATCTTTCAAATATTTACAAAACCATTTTATGGCAATAGGTAATGGATTTGTAACGTGCTATCTTCTTTATCTTGCTTCAAATAGAAGTGGTATGATTAGCTACCAACAAAGATAGCGAAAATAAATAGATTATCAGTTTATTTCGCCTTAATTTTTTCCTGACTTTTCACAAAATCAAGAATTGTATTATTCTCTATAATCTTATTCAGCAACTTGCCAGCAAGTTAGATTTAATAGTCAAATCCCTGTTAATCAAGTGTATTAATGCAGGTATTGCAAATACAGCAAGTTACCAGCAAGTTAAATTACCCCCATGTTGGAATGTATTTCATGTACCGAGGGGCTGTATTAGGATCTACTGGTTTTATCAGTTTATTGTTTAGAACCTCCTTTATCAATCGTGAAATACTGCCTGATGAAGATTCTGCAACACCAAACCTTTCCCTTAATGAGCTATTGGTAAGAGCATTACCTTCTATATATTTTATACAAGCATGTAAGTATGTTGCCCATATTTTATCTTCCACTGGGATATTTGTGAAATCTAAACGAGAGAATAATGAAACCTTGGTTGATTCTTGATATATTTGAATTCGCGGAGCCGGCAATTTTTGCAATTCACAGCTAATAACCATTCTATCCCATCCACGCCCTAATTCTTCACACATGTTCAACCTGCGCATCAAAGAAGCTAATTTTTCGTTTCTGGATTTGGGTGGGTTATCCACTATTCTCATAATATCTACTAATGGTGTTCCCGAATTTGTAACTTCTACCCGGTTTTCAAATACTTCAATAAGCGGTCCTGTTCCAGTAATGAAAAAATCCTGATGAATAAGGCTGTTTGCTATTGCTTCTCTGATAGCCGGTATGGGGAATGTGCTTATAGACTTTCTACGCACAGAATCAATATCTTCTTTTGTAGGAAGTAGTGTATTTACATATTTTACTGCGTTTTCAAAACTAATGGCATATCCTTCTGTGGTAGTTTCTTCTTTTAGTATTGTAAGTCTGTTAAGACCTTCGTATTGTACAATTCTTATTGCTTTTCGTCCTACACGCGGAAACTCCGAAAGTTTCTTTGCAAAGAGAATAGCCCCAAGGTTTGTTATGGCATAGAGTCCATTGTCCTGTTTGACAATAATACCGTCCTCTACCAAATAATGTGCATATTTATCAATGCTTGTTGGAATTGGCATATTTAGAGTATCAAAATATACCTCGCAATTCAAATAGTGAGGTATATCCTGTAATTGTATATCGGATATAGCATAAGCATCTTCAAATTGTTGATTTCGCAATTTATCCCATAATTGAGCTTGCAATGCAGGAAATTCAATGATTTTCTTCGTATAACTGCCTACTCGGATATAATCCACCTTTTCAAAAGTAACAGGTACGCCTACTGCTTTTGAGATAATCAGTATTTCAATGTGCTTTCCATCAATATCAACAGAGTGCATTTCGAAATCGGCATTTTTGGAAAGCAAATAGCGCAACCAGTTCTCAAGTTCTTGATTACCTTTCTTCTCTTTTTTCAAACTGACTTTTGTGCCAATTATCTCGTGGGTATTATCATCAATACCCCATATCATATAGGCATAACTCCTATCCGCAATAACAGCACTATTGGCTAAGGCACTGATATCCTCGCCAACCATTTTAGGATCGCAATTGTTATGTTTGAACTCTACCCAACCTGTTTCTTGTGGCAGTTTACATAATTCAAGTACAAGCTTATCCAAATTTTCCATATGCCTATAAAATCACTCAAAAATAATTCAATCCTTAAAATAACTCATTTTCTTCCATACCCTTATCATCTGAATCTGTATTATTCACTATGCCCTTGTTAATCCAAAAATTAGGCATAGAAGTTTTAAATTCAGAATCAATATAGTGACATTGTTCCTTAATGATGCCGCGCCTACGGATAGCAGGTTGTAAGCAATAGGTGTCAAATTCTTCAAAATCAACTTTTGATGAGCTCGTCCAATGAGGGAAGAGAAGCTTCATATACCCCACTGCAATACGTTTAACAGCGTTGAAATCGCGTGTATCTGCGTTCTTATCATAGTCTACTATTTGGTCGAATACAATACTATAAATACTTTGCGTGCGGAGAGCATGGAGAATTTCAGAAAAATATTCCACATTAATAGTCCATCCCTTGAAAATCATACCCTTGTGAATACGAGGCAAATGCCAACCCTCAATGAAACAATGAAAACGGTCAAGCAAAGCTGACTCACGAAAGTTATGAGGTAAAGAATCAAAATAACGGAAATTGAGCGGTCGTTTTTTCTCATTTAATGGGATATTTCCCATTAGCATCAAACCGCATTCCGATGTAAATTCGTTATTGTCAATTGTGGTTTTCCCCGATTCAAGGTATGATTTTAAAGCGGCTTGAATTTCAGCAGGTTCTTGAAATACGATAGTTTGAATTTCATCAAATGCTGTAAAATCATGGTTCTTCATAATGCCATTTTGTTGTTTTTGTTTATCGTAAAACAACTTGGCACGAGTAACCTTACCACCACTTACCAACCAACCATATTTGGAGAGGTTGCCGAAAACATAACTTTTACCGGTTCCTTTTGGTGCAAGTTCAATCACATTTAAGCGAGGCTCTATGAAAATAAGTAACCTTGTAAGGAACTCTATCTTTTCCGTTTGCGATTGGAAGCCATCAGCATCATATTCCATAGCGGATAGTAACATATCAATCCACTCTTTTGTAGTGAATGCCTCACGTGCATTTTTTAAATAGTCAACATCAACTGACCTATAAGGTTTGAACGGCTTATAGTCCACCATTTCCACATGGTTCTTTTTGCCATCATCATCAGGTAGGAGAGCCAATTTAATTATACCCCATTTTTCACCATCGACAAGTTCGCCCATGTGTGCTTTATAAACATATTCAGGGATTTGCCCTTCATTTTGTTTAATACCCATATCGGGTATCGAAAAACGGCGAATGCCCTTAACAAGGTCAATATACACAATAAAGCGAGTGAGAAGGGTCAACTCTTCTCCACAATCCAATCGGTCTTTAACTGTAGATTGTTCGGTAGGAATAACCGAATCGAGAAAATCTGTTAATTTAAGCCGATTAACAGAACCGTCAAAATTGATATACCGTTTGAGTAAAAAATCTTTTACAAATGACGGCAAATTTCTTCCTGCAAAAAGGCTGCCTGTTGAAGTTGGGTCTTTATATATTGTCATCGCAGCAAATTGCTCACGAATCTTATCTGATAAGGATTTGTCCATCTATATAAATATTTATAAATCACCAAATAAATCATCTTCGGTAGCACCCGTAGAGATTTTGATGTTGAATGTATTAAAAATTTCATTATTGATACGTACAATTGCCTTAGTAGCAGTATCAACCAAGTTCAAACGTTCACTCTCAAATTTATCATTGCCATGGTTCAGTAGATGATATATAACACCGTTATATTCAAGCGTGGGAACATCTACAGAAGCAAGTCCCTTAATGGTAAATTTCAGCGTAGGTTGTCTGCCGTTTATTTCGTCATTATCAATAGCAACAGAATAGGTGTTTGCGTTTTTCTGAGAAGAAACCACAATAATGGGAACTAATACTTCTTCGGGAAGGCAACCTCCGTGAGCGCCGTGTCCGGTGTTCACTTTGTCTGTTAATGACTTGTGGGTCAACGAACATATTGTTTTCTTGTCGTCAAGGACAATATAGTTGTCATCAGAAACATAATTATTTCCAATAATATCAGCTAATCTGCCTTCATGGTTGGGTGTAAGCCCAGACAGTTTAAGACCTTTTGAATGTTGTGAAAGGTAAGTAACACCATGGTCAGAGATGAAAGCTATTTTCTTTCCTGTGTATTTATCAAGCACTTGGGTTATCGCTTTTTCTAAGATATTCATTTCGTCAATAATATATTGGGGATAATTCTTTGACGAATGAGCAAAGCTATCCAAATCACCAACCTTTTCAAGGTGTCGGTCTTCTGGTAACAGCGATTGCAAAATAGGCTTGTTGGTTGCGGTAGTTGTTGGCAGGTCTGCCACTGCAATATGTATTTCGTTAAGATACACGTGCTCTTTTGAAAATATTCCTATAATATTTCGGATAAATGGTATCCAATCAACGCCCAACCCATCTATCCAATAAAAAACATCAATATCTGAACGGTTATGTAATATTGTTTTGACTGTTTTGAAATTGTCATACCAACTTAAGAAAGATGCAGAATTAGCGTTTTTATCAGAAATAATTTCAGAAACACGTTCATTGATGTTATTTGAGATTTTAGATAAGCGATAGCCATTGAAATATTCCAATATCCACTGATTAGATGCCTCCAAAGAGTTTAGTTCTATAGGTTGCATATAAGAATATAACTCGGGAAAAACACTCTTTACATCATTGAGATTGATATTTTCCTGAGCGACCCAAAGAATGGCAAGTTGCAATTCTTCTTCCGTTAACGGAGTCAGAAGTTTGGAGGCAAGATAATATCCGCCCTGTTCGGGAGATGTTACAATAGACTTAAGTTTAGCTTTTAATTTAGTCTTTGCCATATCGGTGATTTTAACACCTTTTTGGGCTGCCAAATTCATCGCTTGGAAACGCTCTGAAATATATACTTCTTTATTCGGTTCTTCAAATATGAGAGTAGCGATATTTGAGAATAGCTCCGCCTTGCTAAGGTTTGAGCATTGACAAAGAACGCGATAAATATATCCGGTTGAGTTGGCAATCTTACGGAAATACATTGATAACAGCCAACGGTCAAAATCTGTTTCGCAATCAAACCATGATTTTATAAAATCAATACCGTCTTGCAGAGCAAATATATCAAGGCGTTCTTTCACGAACTCGTCAAAATTGAAAGTGTTTACATCTATCTCTGCAGCCAGTTGTTCCCAATAGCACATTTCTTCTTCACAGGGGTATTCTGTTACACCAAAATCAAGATGCAAACCTTTAACAAGAAATTCGTAAGCATTTTTGCATTCAGTATATGTAAAAGCATTATCAGGTTTAGCAAAATGTGCATTAGCAAAAATGTTCGGTGAGCTACTGATGATAGTTGGTTGTATCTTACTCCCTTTCTCCCACAATTTAAGCCAGTCATGTAAATTCTTGACATACGTATATTTGTCGGAAAGTCCGGAAACGCCATAGGTAGTGCCATTAGTTACAACCAAATTATAAATGCCTTTATCGGTTTCTGATTTAAGCTCCCAGACAAACGTAGAATTATCGTTCATAAACTTGCCCATTTTCTTCTGCATTCCCACTATCGGTATATATATGCGTACATGCTCTCTTTGAGCATCTTCCGGAGCTTGTGAACCGCGTATGGTGGTAATCAGAGCATCAAATTCCTTGTATTCTTCGTTGTCATAGAAGCGAGCCATTTCAGAAAACGGGTAAATGATAAAATCATTTATTGGTATTTTCTTTGTAAAAGCGCGTATCTCACCGGACAGTTCGGTATATGACAGAAAGTCATCAGGATGCTCAACATCAATCATCGTATCAATGGAATGTTTGTAAATACCGACCGGGCGGTTTACAATAAATTCATTGAAGTCGGAAAAATTATCGAACAGCACGAACCTGACAGGATACCTGTCAAAATGAGAAGCATTGGCACCTGTCCAGTGCTTATCTTCATACATATATGCAAAAAGCTCATCAAGTGAGTTGAACGACTGATACATAGGCTACTTCTATTTATTTGATGATTCGAGAATTTTATCAATAATAAATTCGTAACCTAAATCGATCACCTTGTCGAGAAGTGAACGGAGTGAATCTACTGAGTCAATAGAATCAATGTATTGTTGGGCGGAAACTTTCTTACGAACTATTTGTTCCGGATTTCCTTTCAATTCTTGCAAAGCTTTGTTCTTTGCATTTTTAGCCTCTTCTTCGAGTTTGTGGCGTTCTTCTTCCAATTTTCGCTCACGTTCCTCTTCTTCTAATCTGCGTCGTTCTTCTTCCTCGCGACGACGCTCTGCTTCTATTTTGTCATTTTCAGCAATACGCCAGTCTTTCAAGGCTACTACAACTTCTTCTTCAGACCAATAGCCTACAGTTGATTCAAGATGCTTTTTCACAAATTCATAAGCAGAATCAATTTCAAAGTTCTGTAAACCGATACCGGGTTGACTAAGCAAGAAGTTATTAAATCCGTTTTGGAAGTTACCGGGCTTTGCCATAATGTCTGGTATATCGGCACGATAGTTTTCTATAAGTTCGAGAGTGTCTTTGACGAAAGCCGGATTTTTAATATCCTTTTCGCCACAGATAGCAACGATGTTATCAAACAAATGCTGGAGTTCTTCGTTAAGCAGAATAGCAGGATGAGAATTTACAAATTCGTCATCCATATATTTGAGTGCCCATAGCGGATATCCCTTTTCTTCGAGTAAAGAGCCGGTTATAGCAAAACGAGCATCTTTAAGACTTGATATATCGCTGTAACCTTTCAATTTGTCAAGTTTGAAAGTCTTAACGAGAGTTTTACATAATTTACCCTCTTCTGGTGTCTGAAATTTGAAGCTCAATTTATTTGAGTTTTTTCCTTTCCCCCAGACATTAAACAGTTCGGTAATGATCGTTACCAAACTATTTTTGTCGATGGGTTTTCCTAAAGTGTCGAAAATCTTGTTTTCCCAACTACGTAGAGCAAAAGCAACCATAGCTGCAGATGCGTAGTTACCCGACAGCCCGTATGGTGGTTTTCGAAGGTCGTCAAACTTATCGGCAAAATTGAATAGCAGCGACTTATCGGCATATTTAATTTTGTTTTGGATGAAGTCAAAGACCATCTTGAATGGGTGATTGTCGGGCATATCTGCACGCCATTCAAGGTTTTCGTCAATAGCATCTTGTATGAGATATAGCAAAGGTTTAATGTTACTTGCCCCCTCAGTAAGCTCCGACTTATTGGTGCTGAAAATGAATGTGCGAATAATCACTTCTGATACTATAGGCTTCCAGAATGGATTTGGAGCTTTCTGTCTAATTGCTTCTATAGCATCAGGTCCTTGAGGGAAGATAATAGGAGCTACCGTATTATTGAGATACGATGGAAGGTGTTTAACCGAGATGGGAATTTGTTGTCCGTTTACATAAATAGTGGCATTACCACGCTGAGCATCTTGTAGCCATTCCTTTATCATATCTGCGGCGTGGTTGCGATGCACATTCACTTGGTCGAGAAAACCATGCGACTGGGCGGAGGTGTAGTTTGCCATGTATTCAATGAACCGGTCATATTGTTTATCGCCAAATGCCGTATCGAAGACAATGAATATAATGTCTCTCAAATCTTTATCTTCGTTTGCACCGTTAGTAGATGCTTGTTCGGCAAACTCACGGAGATGAGCTATTTCAGCATTGTTTTTTGAAAATAATAGTGCCAAATAAAGATCGCTCGGACGTGTCTCTCTTTTTGCGCGTTTAATTTTGTCTTTCAACAATGCATCATTGGATGCTTCCGAATAAAAGTGAAAAGCATAAGGACGAATAATTTTCTGAACATACTTTTTAGTAAAGTATGAAGCAGCTGTATCTCCAAAGTTGAGTACACTCGAAATAAAGCGGAATTTATCTGTATCATTAGCAAGCGATTGCTTCAGTTCTTCAATTTCATGCGAAGGCAAAGCAGAGAATTGAACAGAGAAGATTCCACCAGGCGCACGTTGGATTATACCTTGATCGTTAAACCAATTGAGCGCATCTTCGGTTTCATTCTCATACTGAGTACCGAGAAAAAGATTTACGATGTTATCTTCTGTCGGTGTTACGAGGTCATTGTTATTTTCGGCAGATATGTTGTTGAATGCGTTGAGTAGCAAGATACCTTTGAAAACAGCATAAGCCGCTTCACCATGGTTTTCCACTTGCAAGCGGTATGTATTGAAACGTTCAGTAACAGCTCCATAGTTTACCACATCATCTTGGAATACTTTCAGAACGAAATCCCAAAGATAATCTGCTGTAACGGTTTGACGATTGGCAAAAGCTGTTTCACTTTCCAAGAAATCTTCCATTGCCTCATTTTGACCGATAAACTCAAATACACTTCGGCTTGATGAACCGACAACAGTGGCATAGTGTGTGGCAAGGTTGGCGGTAGCCGGGTGTATAGGAAAGAGGTTGATTAAATCTCCACGAGTTTCTTTCGGGTCGTTGGACGTTGCTGTGTATAGGTCAAGCAAATTATGGTTGGTCGAATAGAAAAAATCGGTCATTGATTGGTGGCGTTCCTGGTCGACAATCTCAAATTTGCGAGACATTATTTTGAATGCCGACACCGACTCCATATTATATTTCATACGGTGGTAGCGTCCGTCGGTCTGCTTGGTTTCCTCGTTGCCCAGTTTGTTGAAGGCTGACGGATGAGAAATCAAGAAGAGGAAACTATCGTTCCCCTCGTTGGCAAACTTTTGTGCAATAGTCTGAAGGGCTTTAAGTACGGGAATACCTATAGAATCTTCCATAACATCGGTAAACTCATCCCAAATAATCAGCAAGCCTCTGTAATCAGTTTCCACACGGAGCTTCTCCTGTACCTCGATAAGCCAGGCCCCAACATTCTCTTGATTCAGAAGAATTGTCATGTTTGCTTGGCGTTGGGCTGACTTTGCCTTTTGGAAAGTCGCCATATCTTTTCCTGATAGTTTCTGTATCAACTTCTCACGGGTAGAAGCAATTGAGCGCAATTCGGCAAAACGGGCGATAAGGTCATCCCAAATCACTTGGTTATCTTGAATATGCTGTATGAGTGCATCGAAATCAGTATCAACGGCTAATTCAATATCCAATTCATTGAGTGCTTTGACAACGGCAGTTTGAAGCACCAATGGCAGGTCGGACACGTGCGACATATCACGCAGTCCTTCAATCTTGACAGGCAACAAACGTTTGGCTTCACGCAAACTATAGATTTGATTGCGAATAAGATCGAACTTGTCTGCTCCATATTCATAGTCCACCCACTCCTTTATATTGTCAACAGTGTCGCAGAGCAAATGCGTGATAACAGATACGGCATGGCTCTTGCCTGTGCCGTATGTGCCGTTTATCCAAAACGATTTATGGGCATCAATATCGTTGCCTCGCACCGAGCGAAGTACTGTACGCAGAACGGTATTAAACTGCTCGTTGGGAATGAACGATGCCCATTGATTCCCTTTTTCTTCTTCTATGCTGTACGCAGCCCTACCGCTACGCTTTTTTATGATATCGTTATATGTCGTTGCCATTGTCAAGTATAAAATTGAAATTCAATTGAAATAGTTTTTAATTATGCACTCTCGTAGATATGCTCTATTCGATTCATCTTGCAGCAGTTTCCACAACTCATCGTCAAGTTTGGCGTAATCCAGATACTCTTTTAAGAGCTTTGCCGAGGGATGCTTCAATAAATTGTATGGCGGATTTTCTCGCCACACAAGAGCATAGAATGGTTCGGAAGATAGGTAGAAAAAAGGCTTCCACATAGGAGTGGGTTTCAGATTTTCTTCCATTTCGAAATTATGAAGATAATTTTCATGGAATAATTCATCTCCCCATTTCAATTTATTGTCTTCATAAAGTGGAATATAATCAAGTAGTGTTATTAAAAAAACGGGTTTTGCTTTAGAATACACACCTTGCGTGTTACCTCTTCTTAAAGAGGTAAACATAAGTCGATACATATCTAAAACATAGTTCATTACGCTGTCAATATTTTAAGTACAGAAATAGAATCCAAATCTTCTTTTAATGTAATATGGTCTAATCCCATATTTAATTCAGCTAATAAAACCCTATTTGCATCAGATGAAAGCGCACGCAACTTCTTCAAAAGAGAGTTTTTTGATATGCCAAATTCCAGTGGCGCACTTTTATAGCCGTCAGTATTGTAAAGGTCTGAAACACGGAATTCCTTGCTGCCATTTTTTTCGGCATATAGATATAATGAATACGCAAGAGCTTCAAGGCTCAAATCATCGTAACTTCTTCTGATACGTTTTTTTTCAAATTCTTCACCTTGAACAAGGTCATCGCCAATAGGCGAATTCTTGAACATATCCATTAGTGCCCCAATAGCATTGTTTAATGTTGTCAGTGAAGAAACACTTTCTGAAGTACTGATTTTATCAGAGATTGTTTTCTTGTCAAAAATGTCTCCGACAGAAATTTGGCTAATAAATCGATTGACTATAAAAGACGAATATGAAAGATTTATCCATATAATCTCCCAAAACAACGAGGGATTATCTCGATAAATTTCTTGCATTAACTTGCAAAATTCTGTAGGGCTATTTTTGGTGTCAAGTAATCCAGCGTCTTTAGTCCAAGCCTTAAAAGAATCAAACATAGCAGTGCCTAACAATGTGCTTGACCAAAAGTTATCAGGATCACTTACATATTCATCTATCCATTCATCACGAAGACCAAATGTTTTATAACCCTTTATTGATAATGAAGAATCCATTTTTATTTTACCAGATATTTTTCTTAAACAATCGGCTGCAATGCAACCTTTTTCGTGGAAATTAATACATTTCAAGCAATGCACACATTGTGATCCAATAGACAAATGCGGCACAATTTTCAAAGCTCCAGTAGGACATTGGACTTCGCAAACTTCGCATTGAACACAATATGCCGCTTTTTGAGCGATTCGCATTAGATTATTTGCAAAGCGAGAATCACTTGTGTTGAATTTAATCTCAATATGAGCGGCTGTTTTATTGCCACTAAATGAGATAATATCTTTGCCGACTTGAATAGCTCCAGAAAAAGAGCCTTTGGTGTTGCCTATAGTGTACGTTCCAAGAACTTTAAGCCATTCAAAAAAGATATTTGGATCGGCTGAAATTTTGAGTTTTGTAACGTGGTTGGAACTACTTATCAAAACTCTATCTTTATTAGACAAGGATGGACTACCAAGTGCAGATATGTGCCAACGTTTAGTCTTGATAAAAGTTTTGGGATCCTTAATACCCGATGTCTCAACCCAAAATTGCAACTTATCTAAAAAAGGTTTTCTGAAATCAGGGTATAATTTACTAACCAAAAAATCAGACCAATCAGACCCAAACGGACAAATAACACAACCAACACGTGAAAATCCAAAGCGGTAAGCTGGATTTAATGGAATATTGCGAATAATCAAATATAAGAAAATCTCAACGACATTCCATTGAAGAATAGGATGGGCATTGTATGTAAAGATATGTTTGCCATTTCCAATTCTGTTATACCCACTTCTTCGAGTAGATTCTTCTGCTCGGACACCATCAAACGTAAGCACACGCGCTTGCTTGTTACCCTCCACTTTAAGTGAGCGATAAAGCGGTGCGGTCTTCATTACAGAGCAACACCAACGGTGGGTGTCGTTAGGAGTCCCTATTTTATCCCAGTAATTGAGAACCGATTCGTGGTTACGCGTGGTGGAAAACTTCAATGCGGGAAAACGCTCGCCATAAAAGCGTTTCACTTCTTCATAAAGCTCCAATGACGGAGGCAATTCATAACCGGTATCGGAATAAATCACCTCGAAAGCAGTGGGAGGTATGGCACGTGTTACAAGGTCAAGCACTACTTGCGAGTCTTTTCCACCAGAAAATGATGCAATAAATCTATCTATACGAGTAGAGAGCAACACACGTTTACCTTCGGCATTGGCTGTTTTGAGCGGTACTATATCGAAACTGTCGCAATCCTGCTTTACTACTGCCATTTTTTGTTTAGTACGTTTTTCTACCTTCTCTGCGAGTGCTTCAAAGTCAACCTCTTGATTAGCTTTTGATAGTGCATTGGCTTTACTCACACCAGAATAAGCCATATAGGTATCGCGAATAAATTCGATAGCCTCATTCTCAATCAAAAACATTTGATCGCTATTACGCCTTAACATTTCTTTCACGTCAATCGGTTTTATAGTGGCTGTCTCTTTACCCGATTGGAAAACGATTGTTGGCGCATCGTAAATATTAGCACCTTTAGCCTCAAACATCAAGTCGCCACGATAGAAATATTGTTTATTAACTGCCCACATAAGTGGTTCTTCTGTTCGTGGGTAAGTCCAACCAAGACGGTCAAGACCAAGTAAATCAAGTTCTTCAAACCAAACAGGACGAGGTGCAATACCTAAAGTCTCTTTAGTGACTTTGGCACTTAACAAAACACCTCCGGTATCTTTATCCCATTCTATTTTATACATGAACTTATTTAATTTCAGTTTTTACAATTAAATCTCTAACATCAACATTGAGCAGTTCTGCTATTTTCACCAATGTATCCAAACTTGGCTGATATGTATTGGTACACCATTTTGATATAGTAGCTTGATCTTTGCCCAATTCTCCAGCGAGCCATTTGCTTGTTCTATTTTGTTCCGCAAGCACAGCTTTTATTCTATTGATATTTGCACCTTTCTGCATATACTAATGTATGATGTTGTATGATCCCATTAAAATTTTGCAAAGATACAAATTTTCCTGTGATTATCACTAATATATGGAGTATTCTTTCAAAAACATGGTGTATTTTTTCAAAAAGATGGCATTTTGTTTAATGAATAAGGTATATTAAAGAAAGCCACATGATTATTGATAACCTGCTGGCTTTCTATTTCCGTTCACTTCGCAACTTTTACTCTTGCCATACGCTCACTTTTTAGGTTTGTCAGTTTGTATTGGCTTGGATTTGATGGATTTTGCCTTGTCCTCCTGCTCCTTTGCTGCCTGTTCTTTTAATCGGGCTTGCTCAGCAAGGGCAGCTCGTTTGTGTACTGCATCTTCGTAGGATTCCACATCTTTGCGCATCTGGCGGATTTTGTCGTTATCACGATTGAGTTCAAAGATGTTTTCCAATTCTGATATACCGTTCGGGGTAATCTCTCCTTTCATCTTGATGTAGCGGTACTTCAAGTCGTTGTCGATGCGGTCGTAATCCGGTTGCTTGGCGAAATACAGTGCCACAGCCAAGACGACTATCATGGCAAACATTCCGCAAAAGCCCCAAAAGATAAAGGGAGATTCGATACTGAAACTGTGGTGTTTTTCGTAATAGACACCATCCTTGATACGCTCATCGGTGGTTCGCAACAGAGATTTTATCTCATCGGATTCCTGCGTCTGCTTTGTTCCCAGATCGGCCAACATCTTGATGATTCTATTGGAACAATCGTTCTGTTGCTTCCGGCTGTGCTGATGTTCGTTGTTCTGCACAGACAATGATTCCATGACCTTGTTTACCATAGAGTTGCGTTTCAGTAAATCGGTGATATCGCCACGGATGGCAACGATGCTTTCTGTAAGGCGGTTGAACGATGTCTTGATGCCGTTCAAGTCCTGTTTGAACTCCTGCATTGCAGCATCATTTGTGTTGTACACTTCGGAATTTCCGTCTACCGATTGGGGCATGGATAGACCGTTCACCTTGTTTTCTATTCTCTCCAGGCATCCATAGATGCTTTCCATTAATTCTTCCTGTTTCATATTTATCTTGATTTTAATGTTTTACGTTTCGATAATTTTATTACAGACCCAAGCCTTTTCTCTTTTTCTTCTTGAGCTTGCGCAATAGTTCATCGTATGGGATTTGTTCTTCCGGTGGAGTTTCGCCAAAAGAAGAAAGCAATCCCAAACCGTTACTTTCAATAATATTGGTATTGAGAGCATTATCGGATATCAGTTTATGTTTCTGCTTTTTAGAGTCAAGGCTCTGCTCTGTATCAGACGTATTCCAACTTAATCGGGCATTGAGTTTTGCGAAACTGAAATCACGGCTGATTTGTGAAGCCTTGAAGGTCAGTCCGTCTTTGGTAAAGCGAATACCCTGTATATCATTTACCGACTTTATATCACGGCTTCTTTTTACGAATTCAAGTATGATACCTTGTTCCACCAGACTGTCATTGAACTCTTTCCATGTTTTAGAATGTCGCAACGCATCCTTCACGGAGTTGTGAATCTCATATTTTACCTGTTCGGCAGAACGCAGTTTCTCCACGTTGGTCTTGCTTTTATCCTCGGCATATGTCAATCCGTATTTGTCTTTCAGCTTTTTTGTCGCTATCTCGTTACGCTTGTAATCACCTTGCGAAGAGATTACCTTGCCGTCATACCCTATGCGGTTGTAGACCAAATGACAATGCGGATTGTCGGTATTATTGTGCCTTACCAATATGAATTGGGTGTTCCTAATGCCCATCAGATCCATATATTCCATTGCTATTTTAGCCATAAGTTCATCGGTCAGTTTGGGCTTGTCTTCCGGTTTGAAGCTCAAAGCGATGTGTCCGACAGGCTGTTTTATTTTTGGATTAAGCATACGATGATAGTTGAAACTGTCCGTTATTTCATGAGTATTACCTAACAATACGCCATCGGAAGCAATGATTTCTGCATTATCTTTGCCCATTACATAGCGGATGCATCCGCCAAATGATTTTCCTTTCTTGATTTTTCCTATCATTGTTACCTCACTGTTAAGTTTTATATTCGTGCATTATCGCTTTCAGTTTTTCAAGCAGTTCCGTTACCATATTGGCGGTACGGTACAGTCCAATCTGATGTGACAGTTTTGTAAGCTGGTTCAGGTTGTTCGCCATTCCTACAAGGCTACGATAGTGACCGCTTCCTCCAGGGAATGCTTGGCCACAATCTGTGTGTTGAACGTAGAATCTCTGATGTATTCGGCAAGTGTCCGATTGGCCTGTCTGCTACGAAGACACAGACGGTCGTAATCGGGCTTGGAGAATTTCACTGTTACGGATTTGGAGAGTTTGCGAAAGCTGCTTGCTCTCGGTCTCCCTTTGGGTTTGATTTTATTGCTGTTACTCATTTTACTTGGTTTATTGTGATTAGCCATTTCACTGTGATGATGTATCTTACAATCTGCGACCATTGGGAGCGGATTGTCTCCACGATTTCGGGAGTGGAGCGAAGTTTTTTGGGATGCCCGAAAGATAACCTCGCTCCCTTCCAAAAACAGAAGTTACACGCATCAGTGGATTCAAGAATGCCTGACGGCAGTAATGCAGATTTTTCCTACAATTTGCGCCACTGCTCGAAGTCTTCCGAATAGATTTCAAGATGTTGTCTGGCGATGTTTTCAAGTAATCCCGACACGCTCATTTTGCGATTCCCGAGCTTGCGCACAAACTCATCCAACCTGTCGCGCACTTCGCAACTGACAAAAACGGGTTTGCGGTCTTCGATTTTCGGCACTTGCAGAAAGGTACTGCGATACTCGTCCAACGACAGCTTGCGTTGTCGGCTGCTTACTCTGCGTTGGGGAGCCGGAGACGTTTCGGGTTGCCTACCAACTTCTGCCTCGTTTTCGATTTCAAGTTTGTCTCCATCGGGAAGAATCTGAGACATTACCGTGCCTGTCATAGTCTCCCATTGTTCTTTCCCAAGTTTTTTTGTTGTTCCCATAAATTATGGATTTTAATTGGTTAATACAGTGGTCTCGGTATGCACCTTGACCGATTATCGTCTGCAAAGGAAGTGTGTATAGTTCACAGAATCAAGTAAATGGAGACAGTGTGGCAATTATGGTGGATTATGCGTTTAGCCATTGAAGCAACGGTGCTAATTGCTATAATCTGCTTATGTCATTTAGTTGAGAGAAGTTTGTTTCCTGAAATCAGTATTCTTAGCCAGTACATTTTGTCCACTGATTATGTAACATGATGACAAGTGATGCAACAGACCGTCAGCAATCTGTAAATCCTTTGCAGTGTGACGATTACTACATTACTTTGCACAGGGAACAGTAAAAACAAGGCGGTGTCTTAAGCCAATTATGCCATAGACAACCACATGTTTGAAACGCATATGGTAAGACGCAAAGCCGACTTACTTTTGCAGAACCGACGAAAAAATAGTATGAACAATATAAACAGTGACAATTATGGAAATAATCAGTTTTGAGAAACAAGCCTTTGAAGAGGTGGCTGCGAAGTTGGATTACTTCGTACAACGAATCGACAACCTTTGCAAGTCGTATGGAGAAAGGGAAAAGAACGGCTGGATGGATAATCATGCCGTGTGCCGGAAACTACGCATCAGTCCGAGAACCTTGCAGACCCTTCGTGACAACGGAACGCTTGCCTTTACCAAAATAGGTAACAGGACCTACTACCGCTCCGAAGATGTGGAACCTGTCATTTCTGCTGTGGAAGACAGACGCAAGGGGGCACAATGGAAAGGCAGTAGCATTTGACCAAGAAACGTATAACCAATAATAGAACCGTATGAGTAATGGAATCAGAGAAAAAGATCACGAGTGGGTAAAGAGCGTACACTCGAATTTCGACAGGCTTTTGGCTTCGCTCGAAAAGTTGCTAAGCAAGCAACAGCCAGCAGTATTCAACGATGAACTGCTGACAGACAAGGAGGTGGCGCACTTGTTGAAAGTAAGCCGCAGAACTCTTCAGGACTACCGCAACAACGGCATCCTGCCATACACGCAGGTTGGCGGCAAGATTCTGTACCGCAATTCCGACATCGAGCGCACCTTGATGAAAGGGTACAAAGAAGCGTATAGGTTGAAATAGACGGGCTGCCGGTTAACCCAAATGGTCTATAACCGCACATTATAGCTATTACAGGCTATTGGAACACCGCCAAGAGCGAAAACAACCTTTTGATTTTTCTGGAAGGAGCGCAGTTTGCCGTCTGCCCATTTCATTGTGTTCCTAAAAATTATCCCTCCCAAGAAAATAAGAGCAGCATATAGATAGGTGTTTGGTTTTAACCCATCTATATGCTGTTTTTCATTCAGGTGCTTTATCCGACTTTTCCGTCGGTCGCTTGTTTCCGCTGCCGTCAGCGTCTATTGTACAGACGTGAAAGGGAAAAGGTTTTCGGGCTGAATACTCTTTGCTTTGCAAAGGAAGATTCTGCCCGAAACGGTACGGCCGCCTGACCTTTTCGCTTTCAGGAAAGTCTGTACTAACTTAATGGGCAGGCAAGGAAATATGCGACTGACGGAATATTATATGTCTGACCAAGATATATTATTGATTTCCCTGCTCCCTTTGTCCGTAGTGTATGTTTTTAACATTATCGCAACCCTTGTTCCATTCCGGAATTTCATATTTGGACTGGACTTTCATGCTGATTCGCTTGATGTCCTCATTAACTTTCTGATGTGTCAGTTTCGCATACAGCTGTGTGGTGCTGATATTTCTGTGTCCCATCATTTTGCATACTGATTCCAACGGAACTCCTTGTGACAGAGTTATCAATGAACCGAAATTATGTCTTGCCATGTGGAATGTGATTCGTTTGTCAATGTTGCATTTCTCAGCCAGTTTCCTGAAATTGGCTGTCAATGCCGAACGGACGGGAACTTTGAAGATTCTATCATCCACACGTTGATCTTTGTATTTATCCATGATTCGCCGAGGTAAATCCAAAACCTGAATGATACATTCGCTTTTAGTCTTTTGCCTGTTGAACCGAACCCACAGCTTACCGTCTTCAGTATGGTAAAAATTCTCTTTCCGTAAATTGCATAAGTCTATATACGAGATGCCGGTGAACGTGCTGAATACGAATAAGTCTCTTACATAGCAGAGAAATTTTTCCTGTATGGGAGTTTCCATCAGGCGTTTCAGTTCATCCAATTCCAAGTGCCGGTATTTTTTCATCGCTTTCTCAGGGAAATAGCCGGCAAAGGGATTCTTAAGGAGAGTCCCTTGTGCGATTGCTCTCTTGACTATGGTTTTCAGCATGATGGTAAAACCTTCAACGGTAGAGAGCGAACGTTTCATATCCGCCCTCAGATAATGGTCATACTTTTCAATGAAGCTGTAATCCAGATGTCTGAGTGCAATGTCATTGACATTGTAATAGGCTTGGATGAATTTCTTCAACCTGTTATATGATGCACGATGGTTATGCAGTGTGCCGGAAGAACGTGTCAGGCCTACTTGTTGCGAGAACTCTTCAATATACTCCTGATACAATTCCAATAATTTACGTTTTCTCATCCCTACGCCGTTGATGGCATTCTTGACAAGTTCTGCCGTTATATATCCTTGTTCCGCAAGGATTTCATTATAATAGCGGTGTATATCAGCCATTAATTTCTCTATGGCACAGTTGATTTCCTGAATATCACGGTTCTTGCCTTTAAGCCTGTATCTTTTAGCGTCCCACAGTGCCGGATCAATATCCATCTTCGCTGAGAATTGTGCGATTTCCTTATTTATGGATATCCTGCCCATCAGTGGACACAAGCCGTTCTTCTTGACCTTCTGCTTGTTGATATAGAAAACAACTGCGAAAGTACTGTATGTGGTTTTCCTGTTATTCATATGCTTATAGTGTCTGTTGGGATATGTTATTATCTGACAAAATGAACTTTTTTCCGATTCGTGATTGTAAATCACCCATGTCTGCCCCTATCTTCTCTTGGGTAAGATGAGCGTAGATACGGGTGCTTTTCCAACTTCTGTGCCCCAGCAACTCACGGACGGTATCCATTGGAACTCCCTGTGACAGAGTGATTAACGAGGCGTATGTATGTCTCGCTTGATGAAATGTCAGACAACGTTCTATGCCACAGATTCTTGCAATCTTTTTGAGATTGATGTTTGTCTTGCTGCAACTCAACATAGGGAACAACCGCCCTTTGTCTGATATGCCCCTATACTTCTCTATCAATTGCAACGGCAGCTCCATCAATGGAATATGACAAGGAGTCCCGGTTTTCTTTCTCGCGGTATGTATCCACCAGACACCGTCTTCTGCCTGTTTCATATTCTCGGGTGTCAGATTGCGGAGGTCGCTGAATGCCAGGCCGGTCATGCAGGAAAATATGAAGACATCACGCACCAGATTCATATTGTCTTTTGGCAGTGGTGTCGTAAGAATCAGATTGAATTCTTTTTCGGACAGACATTTGGCTACAAGAGAATCGGTTACATATTTGTAGTCCATGAACGGATCTTGTCTTATCAACCCGTTATCCATGGCGGACTTGATTACAAGATGTAAACGAGCCACGATACTGACTATGGTATTGGATGCCATTTGCAGGTCGGAACGGAGATACAGGTCAAATGCTTTCACGAATGTGGGATTAAGGGATTGGAATGCCATATCCCTTACATTGTATTTCTTTTGAAGGAAATTCTTAAGATGGTTAAGAGCCACACAATACCGTTTGTAGGTATCTATGGAACGGCTGACACCGACTTTTTGATAGAATTTGTCATTGAGATGCCCGTAATGCTTGACCAGTGTGTCCTGTTCGGAAGCAATGCCCTGAAAAGAATTTTTCACATCAATGGCAAGGACATTGTCGCTCTTCAGTTTAAGTTCTTTATATGCGGAATGTATGGCCACGCACAACTTTTCAAGCTCGGCATTGGCATTTTGTGCCGCCTTGCTTTTCCCTTTTGCCCTGCCAGACTTTACATCCCACAACTTTTCCTGAACATACACTTTGGCACTGAACTGTACCATTGACATGCCGATTCGTATCCGTCCCAAGATGGGGACAGTACCGTCGACTCTCGTCTCATTTTTCTTTAGATAGAAAGTTACTTTCAATTCATTCATAATCAGCTCTATTTTTGATTGCAAATTTACGTGCATTAGAGCTAATCATTGGTATGCAAAACACTGACAATCGGTGAAATAGCGTCTCTCAAAGAGAAAATTTCATACCGTTTCCCGAAAAATCACTCCTGTATGGTTGGAAACACCTTACTTTCAGGCTGTTTTAACCTTGCAAGTATGATACCCTGGAACACCTCAACAGGTAATGTATTCGTAACGGAACGCCTTCACTTTTCCGTCGTTTTTTGCATTTTTACCACCGAATCTGAATGGGAAGAATATGGAAGATAACACTGTTTGACAGGCAGTTATGCAAATCAGTCGGATTTTGCATTTTGGATATATGATTTAGCAACCGTGCAATTTTCAGTGATTTGCGGTGCTATGCTGTCAAATAACTCTTTCTGAATGCGAAGATAGCCATTTTTGACGAAATAACAAATCACTCGAAAAAATCATCGCTAAATAATGTAGCTTACTTAGGTTGGTTTTGTTCTTTCTTTATTTTTTTATACTTTTTAGTGTCATATTGAAAATGCTCATCATCAGACCATTGTGTTATAAGCTTGACAATGTAATACGTTTTTGCTTCTTCAATATCATCTTTAATTGTCGTTTTTGTTTCTATCTGTAAATTGCATGTAATTGAAGTTCCATTTCCAAATTTAATTTCTTGGTCATAAACTTGCTCCAAGAAATCCTTGTCATCTATCTTGAATTCAATTGGAAGTCCTGAATAAATTCCTCTCCAAGGCAATTTTCGACCTTTTACTAAAACAGGAGAAACAATATAAATAGTTGTTCCATTTATTATCTCTGTTGTAGTACTTGTTCCCTCTTGAATAACATGACCGTAGAAATCTTTTTTTCAATAGTTGCAGTATTATTTTGATTATCTCCAGTTGGAATATTTGCTTCTATTTTGGTTATTGTTTCTTCTTTCGAAAGGACTTCATAGTACTTACTAATCCATTTCTTTAATTGTTTGTCACCTTGTAATAGTATCTCTGCTTCTTCTTTGGAAAAATCACCACTTTTAATTTTTTCTGCTATTTCTATTCGATTCTTAATTTCGTCTGTTTTATGAATTACAGGACGGAAAAACGAACCTACAAATCCAGCCAGCAAAGCAGTTAAAATACCTGAAATATCAATTTTATCACAAATGAGTAATAAATTGTCAATTATACCACCTTCATTTTTAGCTTCAACCCTAACGGATATATCACACCCTACATATTTTTGTAACTCAGAAATTGCTTTTAATAAATATCGCTCGGATTCATTATGAATTTTTGCATCCATTGCATGTGGGGTATTCCCAGCAATGAAATAGTGCAATTAGAAATCTAAACAAATATTCTTAGCTGCCATAAATGAACAATATATAACTTGTTACCGTATATATTCAAGTTGTCTTCAAATCCGTTCGGTCATGAGAATCGATATGTGTATATCTTTTCTATTCTACACGTACAACATTTGACTTATTTCATGTCTAATTTGCTCTATTACTTCTTTATTGGCAATTTCTCCATCTAAGCTGAATACGATAAACACATTACCGCCATATCGTTCTTTGAACGATTCGAAACTCGCTTTCATTCGTTCAGTCAGCGAATAACTACCGAAATTGGCACTCGCTGTTATCGGTTTGATTTGTATGCCTATGGCTTTATCTCCGATTTTTGCGATATAATCGATATCTCCTGCATGATCCAATTCGGGATCGCTTTCTTCGAAGTCTATATTAGGAAAAACTTTAGCCAATCCGTCATTGATTACAGACTTTTCTCGTATATAACCGTCATAAGTACGATTTATAGTCAGATTGTATATATAGTCGATACAGTCCTGTTCTGTCAATTCACGAAAAGCTGCTTCCCATTCAGGAATCACGACTTCCGTAATTTTTGCATACAACCGTTCACCCAATTCATGGAGACTTTCGACTGTGATTTTCGTCGGATTTTTTCCTGCGGTATGAGCATTTTCGAAATACCATGATTGCCATTCATCGAACGAAAAAGGTTGGCAATCGCGAATAAGAGCCATTACAGCACCTACTTTATTCGGGCGAGATAATTGGTATGTTTGGCAAGCGTAGTTCAGTACGCGTTCTTTTTTTCCGAAATTCATAGAATATTTATCCATAACTTTTTATGCGTTTATCAGTTTTTCGAATTTACTTTTATATTTGAAATCGAAAGAATAGTCTACATCGACTAACCCGTTTTTCAACATATGTGCATTGATAAAGGTCTTGTTGTCCAAGTATAAATAACAAAGCAACATATCCTCATCATCGTATTTTATCGTATCGTAACGCAAGAATACTTTGCGTCCTTTGGTTTTCTCCAAAAGAAATTTCGTAGCATTACCGTTGACGCATGGCTTTTCCTTGATACCGAGCAATCGTACGGTAAGTCCGTTATTCAAAACGATTGTATTCGGAGATAAAATCGTTTTGACCGAAAAATATTCTTCTCTTTCTTTTTTATCTTTGTCTATTCGAGAACCGAACTGCAAACGCTTGATGTCTATCTTATTCCCCATTTTATGGGGATCGCGAAAAAGATACGGTAAGGTTTCCATCTTGCTTGCTATATCGAAAGCGTTCCCGTCCGTTCGGTATTTATATTCTACCGTTCCGAACGATATGGATGACGACACTTTTTCTTCATAAAACTTTCTGAAATCGGGATTTATTTCGTATCCGATGGAGTTGCGTTGCAGATTACGTGCAGCTAAAGCCGTTGTTCCGCTACCCATGAACGGATCGAATACCGTTTCTCCGGCAAAAGAGAACATTTTTATCAAACGGCGCGGTAATTCTTCAGGAAATACTGCAATGTGCCCGTCTTGTTTAGCCCCGCCGAAATTCCAATGGGAAGCAAAAAATGTATTCCATTCATCTTTGGTCATTTCCGAACATTGCTTTTGCTCGATAGCAGGAACGGGAGCCTTACCTTGTTTTTTAAAAATGAGGATAAATTCGTAATCTATTTTCAAAATACCGTTTCGAGGATAGGGAAAACTACCCATAACAGCTCCTCCCCCTGTCGTATTCATCGTTGTTTGCTTCTGCCAAATTACGGCTCCCATATAATCCATTCCGAGAGCTTCGCAAAAACGTATGATTTCGGTTCTTATGGGAATCACTTTATAACGTCCGTAATAGACGGAACGAGCGAATTGGTCTCCTATATTTATGCACAAACGGCAACCGTCATGCAATACTCGATTGCACTCCGCCCAGACCATATTCAGATTGTTGATATAGCTTTCGTAACTATCATGAAATCCTATTTGCCCGTCATTCCCATAATCTTTCAATTGCCAATACGGGGGCGACGTAATGATCAAATGGACGGACTTGTCCGGCATAAGAGAAAGATTCCTGCTATCTCCGTTGATAAGCGTGTGTATAGTCTTTATTTCCATTTCTATTGTCAATTATAGTCTTCAATGCTTTATCCGCAATGTTTTTATCGTCTCCGATAATTGCATTTATCTTATCCGCAATCCAAAGGCTCAACAGCTCTTCCCGTTCGATATTCAAGATGTCCGAAAGCAATACCACTTGCTCCTTTTTAGCTTACCTGTCTCCGCGTTCTATTCGGCTATACATAGGGACATCTATATTCAAAGCCGAAGCCAATTGCTTTTGCAACAATCCGCTTCGGACTCTAGCCGCTTTGACCTTTTGTGCGAATAACGTTCGAATATTTTTTCAATTTGTCATTATTTGGCAAATTTACTACTTTTATTTCGTTTATGCACATAGAATGCCAATAATTTGATTGACTTAAATTTAGTGATTGTGATACAGCTGATTATTTCTCTATTTCCCCTAAATCCCCCTGCCTTTCCTTTACGGCTGTATGGGTCGGTGTATGTTCTGCCTTAGCTTGTCGAATTGCTCTTTGAACCACTCGGTAATGGGCTTTCGGTCGATGGCAAGAACTAATTTCGTCCCGTCCGTGGGGTCTTTCATCACTTGAACCCCAGCCTTTTCGGTCTTGAATTTCCGTTTATGTTCCTCCGAGTAGAGTTCCCCTGCATACTCCAACGGCTTTCCCTTGACGAGCATTGCCGGCTGCCCGTCGCTGAACCCGACAAAGTGGCAGAGGTTTTCGATACGGAGCATTTCACGGAAATAGGAGAACCATGCCGCCGCCCTTGCGATTACCGTTTTCAGAAACGATATTTCCTCCTTGTGCTTCGCTTCCTTGTCCGCTATCTCCCTGCGATGCTTCCGCTCTACTTCCGCCATTTGTCGGCTGTGGTCGGTCTGCATGGTCCGTATTCGGGTTTGCAGGGCTTCGATGGCTTCCCCGTGCGTGGTGACCTCCCTATGCAGGGCGGTGTTCTCCCTCTCCAACGTCCTGACCTTGTTACTGCCGAAAAGAGAACCGACACTCTCGGCGATGTTGGCTGCTGCGGTGGTCGCCGCCCCTTTCAGCTTCTCGGTCTGTATCTCTTTTTTCTCCCGTTTGAGTTCCTCCTGCGCCGTTTCTTTCTGACGCTGCAAATCCACTACCTCCGTTTTGAGGCTGTCGGTGAGTTTCTTCGTTTCATTGTAATACTGCTGCGTGGACTTGTGCCGTGCCTTCGAGCCATCAATGCCCCTTTGCAGCCCGTATTTCGCCATCGCCACGGCGTAGGTGTCTTGGTAGGATTTCAGCCTTAGGCGTGTCATAATATCGTCGGCGCACAGCCTTACGGTATCGGTCGACTTCTTACAGTATCGCTTCTTCGTCTGTTCCTCCCTTTTCCTGCGCTTGCGCTCTCCTTTGACGATGGGAACGAGCGTGACGTGTATGTGCGGCGTTTCCTCGTCCCGATGCAGGTGCGCCACCACGATGTTCTCCTTTCCGAACGTGTCGGCAAAGTATTTCATATTGTCGGCGCACCACTCGTCTAAACGCCCCTCCCTTTCGATGCGTTCCATGTCCTCGTGCGTTCCCGACACGGTGATGCGGATTGCCCGTACTTGGTTGTTTCCGATTTTGCGTGTCAGCCCCGCTTCTTCCAATCTTCTCTGCATAGCCGCCGAACGGCCTTTAATCCCGTCGGGGTAGGCAACGAGCTTTCAGTTCAGGTGCGTCCGTGTCGGGTCTGCGTTCTTCGGTATGATGAAACGCTCGATGTGGGCGGTCGTTCCGCTGTCGGAACTGTGCGCCTTTTCCATGTGCAATACTACGAAACCCATATATATTCCTTTCTTTTTTAGCTTGTGAAACAATGATTCTTTGTATCTTCGGGAGTGGCAAAGAGCCGTCCCCGACGGGATGTGCAGAGGGGCTTGCCCCTTGCCTTATTGGGGAATTTTCAGCGATACGGAGCATTGCGGCTCAGAAGATACCCCGACCGACAGACCGTTACGCCATCCATCGACGGCTCGACTCGGTGTCGGCAACGACAGACACGATAACCGTTGTTTTCTCTTTTCACCGATGCGTTATTCTCTCCAACAACACTTTACGGACTTTCGCCGCCCCGAACGATTCGATACGGAAAGCGAGGGCGGCTATCGTTTCGAGGTCGTAAACCTCTATGCTGCTTCTGTCCGATAGGCGGATAAGGCGTTCGATACCGTACTCTTTCAATACTCCGCTCTTGCAGAGTGCCTTTATCCCTGCCCGAACCGTTGGGGCGATAACCCCGAACAATTCGCAGATTTCCCACTCGGTCATGGCGGTTGCGCCTATGTCGGTCGGCAGGGAGATATTGCCGTATTCATCTATCGTGATGATATTCCTTTCTTCTTTCATCGGTATGCTGTTTTAAGGTAACTAAATGGCTCGGCAGATGTTCTTCTCCATCTCCTCCAACTTGTGCGACAAGGTTTCCATGTCTTGGCTTATCTTCTGGGCGGTGATTTTGGCGTATATCTGCTGGTCTTGATGTTCGTGTGCCCCAATAGGCGGCTCACGGTTTCGATGGGTACGTCGTGTGACAGAAGCACGGGCGTGGCGTTCGTGTGACGGGCTACATGATAGATCAGCCGCACCTTGAAGCCGCATTGTCTGCCTATCTCTTTGAGTGTCTTGTTGCAACTGCCGTTGCTCGGAACGGGAAAAACAGGACCGTCCCTTGCAAGTCCCTTGTATTTCTCGATGATACGCTTGGGAACGTCCAAAAGACGGATATTCGATTCGGTATTGGTTTTCTTCCGTCGGGTGATTATCCATAGGTTGCCGTCAAAGAATGTTTGCAGGCGGTCGGCGGTGAGGTTCTTCACGTCCGAATATGCCAAACCCGTGAAAACAGAAAAGACGAACAAGTCCCGTACAAGTTCATGATAGGTGTTCTTCATCGGTGCGTCCATGAGTGTCTGTATCTCCTTTTGGGTAATAATCATATCCCTTTAAAGATTGTACTCTAATATTTAAGAAGAAAATTTAAACATGCCCTTAAAAATCAAAACAGAGTGCCCTGATTTACAAATTTCCGGAGAACAAACAAACAAAACCTCCGGATAAACTGTTTATTAAGATATAAATTAAACAATTAATGAAGAAAATTATGACAGAGGAATATGAACTCATTGATAATGAAGAAAGCCGTAGATACGAATTCCGTATCGATGGCCATATAGCCAAAATAGAATATATAAAAACTCCGAACGGAGAAATCTACCTGACTCACACAGAAGTCCCTCGTGCATTGGGAGGTAAAGGAGTCGGTTCTCAATTAGTTGAAAAAGCATTGAAGGACATTGAACAAAAAGATTTACGCCTTGTGCCACTTTGTCCGTTCGTTGCCGGCTACATTCATAAACATCCGGAATGGAGACGCATTGTGATGAAAGGTTTTCATATCCAATAAAAAAATAATAAACATGGGAAAGAAAATAGAATATACAAATGGCGAAATGACCATTATCTGGCAACCGGAGCTTTGCCAACATGCAGGTATCTGCGTAAAAATGCTACCGAACGTATACCATCCCAAAGAAAGGCCATGGGTACAGATAGAAAACGCGACCACAGAGGAACTGATCGCACAGATCAGAAAATGCCCTTCGGGAGCACTCAGTTACAAAATGAATAAAGAGAAAGAAAACCAAGAAGATGGATCCAAACCTTTATAAATATCGGTAATAAAAAAAAGTCGTATCAACTCTACTTTTGAATAATGATACGACTTTTTTTATGCTTATCAGTTACAATCTGCAACTTTTCAGAGTGTTCTTTTGGGGATACACAAAGTTCGTATCTGTCTTCGTCCGAAAATCACCCTTAGCCGTGTTGAAACGATAAGCAAAGCCAATCCCTTCATTTTCAGAAACCGGTCTCAAAACTATCAATCGTGTTCTACCATGTTTTGCTGTCGACTTATACGTTTCTCCCTCCTGAAAAGAGGAAGTTCCGCTTAGGCGGGTAAAAGTGAGAGCAACCGTAAACGGAGAATACGATGTATTGTCTGCATAAAAAGTAACTTCTCCCTTTGCAGAACGTTCATGAGAGACAGTGACCGGAGCATTCTGAGACTGGACCATCACCGGTATCCAAAAAAGAAGACCCAAATAATATTTCAAATTCATGTTATCTCATTTTTTATCAATCAATACTCCAAGTCATTACAAACTCAGGGTGAAGCAAATAATGTATCCGAAAACTACGCTTCTGTTCGGTTCTATATTCATGAGCGGTAAAATCGCCCTGCTCTTGAAGCAAAAAAGGTTCTATATGTAAATGTTGGCGAAAATCGACCCCGTCCGTATCCATACATTTAAACATCACCTCCTTAGCAGACCAATGCAATAAAAGACTCCAGGTAGCATCTTCTTTATAAAGACGAACCGATTCATCCTCCCGCATATATTTATGGGCCACTCTGTGTACCCGTTGTCCGTACTGCTCGATATCGATGCCTACCGGCACTTTATCACTCAGAATAACCGACACATAACCTTTCGTATGGGAAATGCTGATGAAATATGAATGATCCGCCAGATACGGTTTCCCACTCGGCTGATAACAGACTTCCTTATGCTCTCCCAATAGGCGAAACAGCAACGCACGGACGGAAAGCCACTCCAACCGGCGATGAGAAGCGACAAAACGCTGCACTTCCCGTTCATAATATTCCCGCTCCGGAAGCAGATCAAGCAGCGTATCTACAGATTCATCCATTTTCCAGACACCCCACCGATACAAAGGTTCTTTATGAGAAAGAAACAATGCCATAATTATGCATCCTCATCCGACGGAGGCTCATTGATAGTAAACTTTACCTTCAAAATACGGCGATTATCCATCTCCAGTACTTCAAAATCATAATTCAGATAAGAAACCTTTTCATGAAGTGCGGGAAACTCCCCTTTTATCTCGAGCAGAAGTCCGGCTAACGTATCGGCATCACCGGCCATCCTTTCGAAATCATCTTCATCCAACTTCGTGATTTTATAAAAATCGGTCAATTGGGTTTTAGCTTCAAATATCCAAGTATGATCATTCAATACCACATAAGTACGTTCTTCGTCATCGTATTCGTCATGAATCTCACCTACAATCTCTTCAATGATATCTTCCATGGTCACAATGCCGGAAGTTCCTCCGAATTCATCGACAACAATAGCAATGTGTATTTTATTGGCTTGAAAATCACGTAAAAGATCATCTATCATTTTTGTCTCAGGCACAAAATAGGCCGGACGTATCAGCGATTGCCAGCGAAAAGTATCCCCTTTATTCACATGAGGCAAAAGGTCTTTTATATAAAGTACCCCTTTAATATTATCACGAGAACCGGAATAGATGGGAATTCGTGAATAGGCATTCTCCACAATACACTTCATCACATCCTTGAAAGAGGTACGTATGTCCAAATCGACTACGTCGAGACGTGAAGTCATTACCTCTTTGGCTGTTTCTCCACCAAAACGAATGATACCCTCAAGTATGTTATTCTCTTCAGTAAGTTCGGCTTTATCCGTCAGTTCCAATGCCTGTGAAAGTTCATCGACTGAGATATTATGATTCTTACGCGTAAAACGCTTATTCAGAAAAGTTGTGGAACGCACGAGAAGGGCAGAAACAGGGCGGAAAACTTTCCGTAAAACACAGATACCCGGAGCTGCAAAACGACAGAAAGCCAGCGTTTTCTGTGCTGAATAAATCTTAGGCATGATCTCACCGAAAAGCAACAACAGGAATGTAAGAATCACCGTCAAAATCAAGAACTCCGCAAGCGCTGAATGAAAAACAAAAACATTCATAAAGAAGAAATTGCAAAGCATGATGATGGTAACATTCACAAAATTATTAGTGATCAGCACGGTTGCCAGCAAACTTTCGGAATCTCCAAGCAAACTACTGATTTTTTCATCGGAAGGATGATTACGCTCGTCTATTTCATTGAGATCGGAAGGAGATAATGAGAAAAAAGCAATCTCCGATGCGGAAGCGAAACCGGAGGCGAGCAGAAGCACACCGGCTAAAACGATAGCTACAATTGCCGAAAAAGAAGGTGGGTTTACAGTTATACCATTAAAAATATCTGCCAACTGGCATAAATAAGCGTCTGGGTCCAAAATCTTGGTTTTTAGTTAAACAATTATTGATATGGATGAAAGCCTTTACCAGTTGAAAGTCGAAAGTTGAAAGTCGAAAGTTGAAAGTTGAAAATTGAGAGTTGAGGATTTAAAACAAGTAGTTGAAAATTAACAGTATCATCATGCTGTATAGCAATTTTCAACTTTCAATTCTCAACTTTCAACTGATAAGTTTTTAACTATTCATCGTCTTTTTTAAAACGGCAAATCATCTGCCGGATTATTCTGCATAGGGGCAGCCTGCGATTGTTGCGGCTGCGTTGTCGAAGCAACGGGTGGTTGCACTGCCGGAGCATACGAAGAAGTTCCGGATACTGTATTCTTCGGTGTCAACATCTCCATATTATCCACAAATATTTCAGTGATATATCGTTTTGCTCCCGTTTGATCGTCGTAAGAACGGCTTCTGATTTTTCCTTCAATGTAAAGTTTATCGCCCTTATGAACATACTTCTCTGCCGTCTCCGCCAATCCACGCCATAAAACAAGATTATGCCATTCTGTTCTTTCGGGCACCTGCGTTCCGTTAGCCAAAGTATATGCACGATCGGTAGTAGCCAATGGGAAAGTAGCCACAGCAATACCTGTATCCAGATATCTAACCTCCGGATCTTTACCGACATTTCCTAACAATATCACTTTATTAACTGACATATTATTCTATATTTATATTATTTTGTGCCAAAATTAAATAGAAATACAACACGAAACAAGTTTTTATACATATTTCTCCAGAAAGGCATGTATCAGTTTTGGCACGGCATATTGCTCTAATTCACTCGTTTTTATCTTTAAATACGATGAGAAAGATTTTGTTTTTTCCGGCAGAACAACTTCATAAAAATTAGCATAAAGAACCCGGTGCGATAACACATGTTTCACATTTCGGCAGATGGAACGAACCACCGGCACTTCCTCCTTATCAAACAATTTTATAAATTCCGGAAGCGCCAACAACTCTTCTTCCATAACAGATGATGCTGTCTCTATCAAAGGCAGTTCGAAAAGATTTTTCCAAATATCGTTTCCCGTCCGTTTATTAATAAAAGTACAGGCACCCGCGCGTACATATATGTAGTTCAAAAAACGTTCTGTCGTCTTCGTTTTATGTTGCTTTACAGGAAGCTGTGCTACCATACTTTTTGACAAAGCCATACAACTGCCGGCCAAAGGGCAAAAAAGACAAGCGGGATTCTGCGGAGTACACTGTATAGCCCCAAAATCCATGATTGCCTGATTATAGACAGCCGGCCGCGATTTATCCAAAAATTCTCCAGCCAATGAAGCAAACAGCTTTTTACCTTCAGTGGAATCGATCGGTGTTTCAATACCCAAATAGCGGGAAAGTACCCGGTAAACATTTCCGTCGACCACCGCATAAGGCATATTATAAGCAAAAGAGCAAATAGCGGCAGCCGTATACTCTCCCACCCCTTTCAAAGCTAATACTTCGGGATAAGTTTTAGGAAACACACCGTTCATGCTACGGGCCGCCGCATGAAGATTGCGTGCACGGGAATAATATCCCAATCCCTGCCAAAATTTCATCACCTCATCTTCATCGGCTTCGGCAAGTGACGTCACATCCGGAAAACGTTTAATAAAACGTATAAAATAATCATATCCCTGAACCACTCTCGTCTGTTGCAAAATGATTTCTGAAATCCATATCAGATAAGGATCAGAAGACTCCCGCCAGGGCAATTCACGCTTATGTTCGCGATACCAATTAATCAATATTTCACTGAAATTATTCATCCAAACAATGTATCAATATAATCACTAAAATACCTCCTTCCCCCTTTCTGAGATACCTCACAAACAGCTAATACACTATCATATCGACAGATTGAAGTATTTATTTCATGCAAAAGTAGCTCTTTTTTAATCTAACAAAACTTAAGGAAGAGACTTTTTTCTAAAATTGTTCAGAATATATTTTTTTGAGTGCTTAAAAAGCTATATATTTGCAGTCCAAAAAATTAGAAAGAACATAGTAATAATATTTTTTTTAAGGAAAAATGACTAAAGCAGATATTGTAAACGAAATTGCAAAGAACACCGGAATTGACAAAGTGGCAGTATTGACAACTGTTGAAGCGTTTATGGACGCAGTGAAAGATTCTTTGGCGAAAGATGAGAATGTTTACCTTCGTGGGTTTGGTAGCTTCGTAGTGAAAAAAAGAGCTCAGAAAACAGCTCGTAATATTTCCAAGAATACTACAATTATCATCCCTGAACATAATATTCCGGCATTTAAGCCAGCGAAGACATTTACAATCGCCGTAAAGAAATAATAAACAAGAGTATTAACCATAAAAATTTCAAGCTATGCCAAGCGGAAAAAAGAAAAAAAGACATAAAATGTCTACGCACAAGCGTAAAAAAAGACTAAGAAAGAACAGACATAAAAGCAAAAAGTAATTTTTAGTCTGATCTGGACAAAAATAAGGAACAAACTTGTGAAGCGAATGTCTTTCGAGTTTGTTCTTTGTTTAAATGCCCGATTCCAATGAACAAGATTCAAATTCATTTGTTCATTTTTTAAAACCAAATAATTAGGAAACAATTGTGACAAGCGAATTAGTAGTAGACGTACAACCCAAAGAAGTATCCATCGCCCTACTCGAGGACAAGAGCCTGGTGGAACTTCAAAGCGAAGGAAGAAATATCTCCTTTTCGGTGGGTAATATGTATTTGGGGCGTGTCAAGAAATTGATGCCCGGCCTAAATGCCTGCTTCGTGGACGTTGGTTACGAGAAAGATGCTTTCCTTCATTATTTAGACCTGGGTCCTCAATTCAATTCACTCGAAAAGTTCGTAAAGCAAACTTTAAGCGACAAGAAAAAGCTAAATTCAATTTCTAAAGCAACCCTGCTTCCCGACCTGGACAAAGACGGCACAGTAGCCAATACGCTAAAGGTAGGACAAGAAGTAGTGGTGCAGATTGTAAAGGAACCGATCTCAACAAAAGGACCGAGACTTACTTCCGAACTTTCATTTGCCGGAAGATATTTAGTACTGATCCCTTTCAATGATAAGGTTTCTGTTTCACAAAAAATTAAATCGAGCGAAGAACGCGCCCGCCTTAAGCAACTACTAATGAGTATCAAACCGAAAAACTTCGGTGTGATTGTTCGTACGGTAGCCGAAGGAAAACGTGTTGCCGAACTCGACGGAGAACTTAAAGTATTGCTCAAGCACTGGGAAGAAGCTATCACCAAAGTACAAAAAGCCACCAAATTCCCGACGTTGATTTATGAAGAGACAAGCCGTGCCGTAGGACTATTGCGCGACCTCTTCAATCCTTCTTTTGAAAATATTTACGTCAATAACGAGGCGGTGTACAATGAGATCAAAGACTACGTTTCACTTATCGCCCCCGACCGGGCAGACATCGTAAAACTGTACAAAGGGCAACTTCCCATTTACGACAATTTCGGTATCACCAAACAGATCAAATCATCTTTTGGCAAAACAGTATCCTACAAGAGTGGTGCCTACTTGATTATTGAGCACACTGAGGCGCTTCACGTAGTAGACGTGAACAGCGGTAACCGCACCAAGAATGCCAACGGGCAGGAAGGTAACGCACTCGAAGTAAACCTGGGAGCCGCCGACGAGCTGGCACGCCAATTAAGATTGAGAGATATGGGGGGTATCATAGTCGTAGACTTCATTGACATGAATGAAGCGGAAAATCGCCAAAAGCTTTACGAACGTATGTGTACCAACATGCAGAAAGACAGGGCACGCCACAACATTCTGCCGCTCAGCAAATTCGGCCTGATGCAGATTACAAGGCAGCGTGTACGTCCGGCTATGGATGTAAATACGACCGAAACCTGCCCCACCTGCTTTGGTAAAGGCACGATCAAGTCGTCTATCCTGTTCACAGATACATTAGAGAGTAAAATTGATTACCTGGTCAATAAATTGAAGATAAAGAAATTCTCGTTACACATCCACCCGTACATCGCTGCGTACGTCAATCAGGGACTCGTTTCTCTGAAACGCAAGTGGCAGATGAAGTACGGATTCGGCATTAAGATCATTCCGAGTCAGAAGCTCGCTTTCCTGGAATACGTATTCTATGATTCCAACGGAGAGGAGATCGACATGAAGGAAGAAATCGAGATTAAGTGATAGAAGAAAGGCAGCTGAACAGGTTGCCTTTCTTTGTTATACCAAGAATTACATAACACCACCACTCACATGAGAAAACACATATTTACAGTCGTTGCCTGCATATGGGCAGGAGTTTTAACCGCACAGAACCAATCCACTCAAATCCCCCGGGGAATGGTCGACGTAAACAAAGTCACCGACCTTACATTAGACAGCCTGAACAAAGCGAACACGGTAAGACCGAAAGCCGGTTCTTCACGCAAAGGAAACAACCCTGTATTGTTTCTGGTAGGAAACTCTACCATGCGTACCGGCACACTTGGCAACGGCAACAACGGACAATGGGGATGGGGATATTTCGTAGGACAATATTTTGATGAAAACCGCATAACCGTAGAAAATCATGCATTAGGAGGTACAAGCAGCCGCACCTTTTATAACCGTTTATGGCCGGATGTGCGTAAAGGATTAAAGCCCGGAGACTGGGTAATCGTTGAACTTGGACATAATGACAATGGCCCTTTTGACGAAGGAAGAGCACGTGCCAGTATACCGGGAACAGGTAAAGACTCCCTACTTGTCACCATCAAAGAAACCGATATCCGGGAAACCGTATACAGCTATGGTGAATACATGCGCCGCTTCATAGCCGACACCAGAGCTGCCGGTGCCAATCCCGTACTCTTATCGCTCACTCCGCGCAATGCCTGGACAGCCGATGGAAAACGCATCGTACGAAAAGACGACTCTTTCACTCCCTGGATAAAAGCAATATGCAAAGAGCAGAAAGTACCGTTCATCGATCTTGAAGATATCACAGCAAATAAGTTCGAACGTTTCGGTAGGGAGAAAGTCAATTACATGTTTTACCTCGATAAGATACATACCAGCGAGTTCGGTGCACAAATCAATGCCGGATCGGCTGCCGAAGGTATCGCATCCTGTAAAAAACTGGAATTAAAAAAGTACCTCAAGCCATTGCAGACGCCTGTTGTAAATGGATTAAAACGTAAGAAAGGCAAACCTGTTATTTTCTTTACCGGAGACTCTACCGTAAAGAATGCCGATAAAGAAGAGGATGGTATGTGGGGATTGGGAAGCGTAGCCGGCTGTGCTTTCGACACTACAAAAGTTACACTCATGAATTGTGCTGTTGCCGGCCGCAGTACCCGTACTTATCTTGACGAAGGACACTGGGACAGGGTATACAACAGCATACAACCGGGAGATTATGTATTTATCCAGTTCGGACATAACGACATAGGAGATATAAACACAAAAAAAGCGCGGGGAGTAATCCGTGGAACAGCAGACACCAGTCATGTTTACCGGATGGAAGCAACCCGAAAATACAAAGTCGTCTACTCCTTCGGATGGTACCTTCGCAAATTCGTAGGCGATGTGCGCGAAAAAGGAGGTATCCCTGTTCTGGTAAGTCTAACTCCACGCAACCGATGGAAAAACGGAAAAATAGAACGACGGAACGATACATATGGAATATGGATGCGGGAAGTGGCCGAACAAACCGGCGCCCTGTTTATCGATCTGCATAACCTCACGGCCGATTATCTGGATAAGGAGGGACAGGAAAAAGCCGCCGCTTACTATAATCATGACCATACACACACCTCTAAAAAAGGTGCGGAACTAAACGCCAAGATGCTGGCCAAAGGGCTCAAAGAGGCCAATTGTCCATTGGCAAAATCTATCAAGCTTATAACATATTGATCTATTTGGCCGATTTTTTCCGGAAATATTAAAACAAACAATTCCCACGGACAATAATGTTTATATCCAAAACTTTATTATCCATGGAAACCATTAAACGTCGTTATCTTTTTCCGGTACAGACTGTAACATTTACAGATGTGACAACATTTATTTTCTTTGCCTGGTCACCGTATGCAATACGTTACCTTTCTTATCAATCATGCGCAATTCCAGTTTCTCTGAACTAACCGTAACAATAGAAAAGCCCGGATCAGAACTACAGAAAACCGTTCCTTCAATCGGCTTCACTTTACGCGCCAATGAACCAGCCGAATTAGTGACATAATCAATATTGCTTCCCGGGACACGTATATGTTGGAAATTGTGGATATGTCCGCAAATGTACATGTCTACTTTATGTTTTTGAAGAACCGGATCAAGACGCGCCTGCATATCAATGCGTTCGCTATCCGACTTCGAAGTCTCCGCATAAATGGGATGATGTCCGGCTACGATCACCCAGTCCTCACTGGCAACAGTCAATACAGAGTCTATCCATGCCAGTTGTTTCTGATAATCCTGCTTACAAGCATCAGGATATTGCTCACTGTCCTGACGATACTTATCGATCATCGGAGCCGTATCTACCCAAACCACACGCAATGTAGTCCCTTTTTCTTCAAATGTCTTAGTATAATAACGGGCAGGCATCTCCCAACGGCGACTCACCTTACTATAATCCAATACTGCCTGCGTATTACCACGATATTCGTGATTACCCAACAGAGGAAACCAGTCTATCATTAATTCTGGATGCGAGTAAATAAGTTCATAATTTGTCATCCACAAAGGATCATTCACACTTTGTACCCCCTCAAAATGATGTACATCACCCGTAGCAAGAATAAATTCAGGACCTACCTCTTCGGCCATTATCCCCATTAATTCAGCAATAGGTTTCTGATCGTAATATCCGTTACGTCCCAAATCATTGGCTACGTAAAAATTCAATTTATCCTCAAAGACAGAATAATCGGTGATCTGAGCACCAGCCCAATTACTTATAATCAACAGGGCAAGAAAAAATAGATTTCTAATTTTCATACTTTTAATATAATATATTATTGAAAACGCTGCAAAGGTAATGGTTTTCCATCGCAATGACTTTTACCAAAAAACGACAAAACAATTACATTTCTATTACACCATACCGGCATCCTGTTTGGTAATAAAAATGAAATATTCCTGCAACAGTGATGAAATTCATGCCCTCTACTTTTGCACCGGAAAAACAAAGGTTAAACATTCTTTATGAAATTAAAAGCAGCTATCAGTTTACTCCTACTATTATCGTTTGGTGCAAATGCCAGAGAAATTAAAGGTAAAATCAGAGATTCAAAAACAGGGGAGGAAATTATCGGAGCCTCCATCATAGTAAAAGAAAACCCTACAAAAGGTGTAGTCAGTGGACTGGATGGAAGTTTCAACCTTTCAGTACCCCATGAGAAATTTACAATCATATGTACATATGTAGGCTATAAGCGTTATGAACTCCAGATAGAACAAAAAGACTCGGAAATAGAAATCCCATTAGATAGCGATGACATTCTACTGGAAGGTGTCACTATCACTGCCCGTAATCCGGGACGCACCGAAGTCGGAGCACGTGCCATTGAAAAACAGGCAATGAACGTGGTGAATGTAATGAGCGCAAAAGCCATCGAACTCTCTCCGGATATTACGGTAGCCAATGTCATACAGCGTATGTCGGGAGTAACCATTGAACGTAATAGCAGCGGAGAAGGACAATATGCCATCCTTCGGGGGATGGACAAACGATATAACTATACGTTAGTAAACGGAGTAAAAATACCGAGTCCGGATAATAAAAACCGCTTTGTACCACTTGATATTTTTCCTTCAGAAATGCTCGACCGTCTGGAAGTGACCAAATCACTCACCGCCAACCTTGAAGGCGACGGAATCGGCGGAGCTGTCAACCTTGTAATGAAAGACGCTCCGTCGGAACGTCAGTTCACGGTCAATCTTTCCACAGGGTACAATGCAATGTACCTCGGGCGAGACTTCCAATCGTTTGCTCATAATGACATTTCTTCAAAATCTCCTTATGAAGCGGCAGGATTTCCCAAAAACTATAAAGTCACCATGAAGGATTTCACTACCGACAATCTCCATATGACATGGAAACGTCCGTTACCCGACCTTACTGCCGGCCTCTCCTACGGAGATCGTTTTTTCAACGAACGGTTAGGTATTATGCTGGCTGGAAGTTACCTAAATACCTATCGCGGAAAAGAAAGCGAACTTTATTATCAACCGGGGAAAACGCGTAACGGCATCGAATACAGGAATTACTCCACACAACAGACCCGTATCGGCGCGCATGCCAATCTCGACTATGACTTTAACCGCAATCATAAACTGACCTGGTACAACGGCTATATGGATATGGACGAAGCCGAAGTACGTGATGGCTCAGACGATCAAGACCGTGCCATCCGGATGAAATGGGTTCATCAATACATATACAACTCTACGTTGAGGGGAGAACATCTCTTTTTGAATGATGGCACATTGAAGCTGAACTGGTCGGCTGTCTACTCAAAAGCGTACAATGAAACCCCGGACAATGCCGAAATATTCCTCATCGGTTCGCACGTAGCATCCTCCGGTGCAGCTACACGCCGTTGGGAGCACAACTCAGACAAAGACCTCGCAGGATATATCGACCTCTCTTATAAATGGAAAACCGGCAGCAACAGCGTATTGGATTTCTTGGCCGGAGGTATGTATCGTGACAAGAAACGTGACAGTTTTTTTAATGAATATACATTCAACTCCGCTACAGGTTCGGGTAATCCGCAATATATCGACAAAGACTGGCATAACTTTGATGAAATACAGTTCACGCCACGTGCTTACGGAAATATCAGCGACCCGTTAAACTATGATGCAACTGAAAAAGTCGGGGCCGGATATGGTATGGTGAAATATACAATCAGTCAATGGGAACTTATTGCCGGCGTACGTATAGAACATACCGATCAAGGATATACTTTAAAGTTTCCTACGGAAAACGCCGCTCCCGAAGGTAACCAACGCTATACCGACATATTACCCAGCTTTCATGCCAAATATGCAATACATTCCAATGGAAACCTGCGTTTCTCCTATGCACGGGCCATCAACCGTCCCAGTTTTTTTGAAATCGTACCCTACTCCATCATCAATGAAGACTATAAGGAGAAGGGAAATCCCGAGCTAAAGCATACCGTAGCTGATAATATCGACCTGCGTTATGAATTCTTTCCCCGATCATCCGAACAACTCATGGTAGGACTGTTCTATAAAAATATCAAAGACCCGATCGAATATGGTCTACTCAATGAAGGGCAGGATACCTATTACAAACCAATGAATTTTGGTACGGCCAACAATTGGGGATTGGAAGTGGATATTTTAAAATACTTCAACTGGCTGGGTATCAAAGCCAACTACACCTATACCTATTCTAAAATAACAACAGAAAAACGTGTAATGCAGGGGTCGGAAGTAACTACCACCACCCAATCACGCCCTTTATTCGGACAAGCAGCTCATGTAGCCAATATCTCTTTTCTATTGAAAGACAGCAAACACGGATGGGAAGGACAGTTAGCCATGGGATACACCGGCAAACGATTAAGTGATATCTCCAATTGGGCAGACAACGATATCTGGGAAAAAGGATATACTCAACTGGATGCTTCAATTGAAAAAACACTGCCACGTGGTTTCTGTCTTTTCCTGAAAGCATCTAACTTACTCAACATACCGGTATTACGCTATGTACACCAAAGCGAACGTACCGCAAATGTAGATAGCGAACGTGATAACAGTAATCTGGTGGAACGTAAATCATGGCATGGACAGTCACTGATGATCGGAGCACGTTTCAGGCTCTGACTTTTCACCCCAAAACAGATTAAACACTCATTATCCATTATTAAAAAATTACTCATTAACCAATATTCATTCAATTATGAAACTAAAACATTATTTTATTTATGCAGTCCTGATGGCTATGACCTGGACTGCCTGTAGCGACGACAATGATATCAAAGGCAATAATGATGAGGAACAGGGAACAACCGAAAACGTATCAGGAGAAGTGGAAGGTATCTGGGAAGCCCATTCAACCATCAACGTAACGGGACACCTCACCGTACCTGCCGGCAAATCACTAACCATCGAAGAAGGGGTACAGGTTATATTCAGCACGGATGGTGTAGGAGCCAATCACGCCCCCATCGAATTTACCGTTGACGGCAACCTTTATTGTAAAGGTACAATTACAAACCCTATACGTTTCTCCATAGCCGAAGAACTACGTACACACAATAATATTTTCAACGAAGATGCCATGTGGGGTGGTATCGTGGCAACAGCCAATTGCGCAGAGATGCTGATTGACCATACCATCATCGAATATACCGGTGGGCAAGTAATAACAGGTTCTCCTGCAGCCAACAGAGAAGAATACACTGCCGGTGACGATGCATATCCGCAAATTACAACAAATAATATAAACGGACGTTATGTCATCACCAACTCCATCCTGCGCAACGGCTGGTCGGACGGTATCTACATGATGGGAGGTAACGCCATTATTGCCAACAACATCTTTGCTGCCAACGGTTTTGATGGTGCTGAAGCTGTAAATGTAAAATGTGGTTGTGTAGCAGATGTAGCGGGCAATGTAATGTTCAGTCCTAACACCAATGGTTTGAAACTGTCGAGTTCCGGTCAGAGCGAAACACGAAAACAGGCCAAAATACAAGCTTACAACAATACTATCATAAATGCAGGATGGCGCCGCGACGGAGAAAAAGGCGGTTGTGTATATGCAGAAAAGAATGTTTTGGCCAATGTATTCAACAATCTAATGGTAAACTGTAAGTTCCGTGCTCAAACTCCTTCTTACAATCTGCCCAACGATCCGGAAGAGGGTTATGCCTCAGCTTCTGTCATCGATTACAATTACTATGCTTCAGGCAATCAAAAAAGTGATATCGTATTCAACGGCGAAAAAGAGAGTGGCGTAGCCTATGCTTGGGAAGGCTACAATTATGCACACAAAAGCTACTATCAAGGCGTTGTCGATGCCCACAGCATCATCGCTACCCAAACAGATTCCAAAGATCCGAAGTTTGTGAATTTTGACATCAATAGCACAAAACTTACTTCGTACGATTACAATGACAATTGGGATTTCCATGTACAATCCGGTTCTCCCGTATTGTCGGGTGCAGCTTCCGCTTCCGAGACTTTTGCAGCTCCATACTTCAGTACGACCGGACTAAGCGTAGGTGGAAAAACATATACCTCACCAGCCGTACAGGCTCACTTTGGTGCGTACGGTACAAAATAAAAACGCCAATAACTTCGGATAATCTTGATATACCTCTGGTTATAATAATACTATACCCTAAAAGTTTTATATCTAACTTTTAGGGTATAGTTTTTTCGATATATCATCTATTACGTTCTCTCGCCAGCTACACTGTCTTTCTAAATGAATGCCTTCCTACTCTATACACTCTTTATCCAAACCGGATTTTTTATAAAAAGATGCTGTCTCTCACATTTTACACTAACATATTAACATAGATAATTAACAATAGATTTTTATCATATAAAGGTATATGTTTTTCCATATGAAGAATATACACTTTTGCATAGTAAAAGTATATCGTTAACACAATCAAAAATACATACTCTTATGTAATATAAAAAATTACTTTTTACTTGTTAAGAATCAACACATTACATATAAACAACAGAAATCTGTCAATATGAAATGTCCAATACAGACAATAACGAAGTTACTTAATTGACAAGTATAAATAAAGCATCCCTCCAATTCAAAAAGTTCTTTCTAACTTCTAAAATAGAAATTGCGCCTATTAAATTATTATATATCAATAGAATAAATATTTTTTTCATAATCAATAACAACTATTCTCCGTATACAAGAATACGTTATTAACATGGTTACAATATACCTAACGATAAATTAGGATATATGTAACGGGGCAGTACGTATATTGGTATTTTCCTTACAAAGCCAATCGGTAGATTTCTTTACTGTCTTCTTTTGTCAACTTCACATAATTGCCTACCAACTCGCCTTTATTTCGATGAAGACTATCGGCCAGACGGTCAATATCCGGATGCTCAATACCCAACTCTCTAAAAGTAACAGGCAAACCAATGGATTTGAAAAAAGCTCTCAACCGGGCAATCCCTTCCAAAGCAACCGCTTTTTTATCATTTGCTTCCGGAACACCCCATACACGAACAGCATATTGAACAATCTTATCCATATTGTGTTCTGTCATCCAAGTCATCCAGGCAGGGAAAATTACGGAAAGGCCGGCACCATGAGTCACATTGTAAATGGCACTGATCTCATGCTCCAGAAAGTGAGAAGCCCAATCTTCTTCACAACCGACTCCACATGTACCATTGTGGGCAATAGTTCCACACCACATCAAGTTGGCGCGGGCACCGTAATTCTCCGGTTCTTTCATCACCGTAGACGCTTCTTTGATAATAGCAAGAAGGGTTCCTTCACAAAGACGATCAGCGATTTCCACCTCCTTCGTGTTGGTGAAATAACGTTCCATGATATGCGCCATCATATCGGCAATGCCACAAGCCGTCTGAAAAGGGGGAAGCGTATAGGTAAGTTCGGGGTTCATCACCGCAAAAACAGGACGCAACAGTTCGGGCACACGGAGACTAAGTTTTTGTAAGCCATCAACTTTAGTGATAACGGTATTACCGGAACCCTCGCTACCGGCGGCAGGAATGGTAAGCACTACCGCTACTTTCAGAGCTTTCGTCACTTTGGCCTTACCAATATAGAAATCCCAAAAATCACCGGGATAAGGAACGCCGGCAGCTATCGCTTTGGCAGTATCTATCACCGATCCACCGCCTACAGCCAACAAAAAATCGACTTTTTCACTCCGACAGAGATCGATACCTTCGTACACTTTGGTATCGATCGGATTGGGCTGTATGCCACCCAACATGCAGTATTCGATTCCAGCTCCTTTCAGTGAACTTTCCACACGTGACAATAAGCCACTGCGTATCACCGAACCGCCTCCATAAACAATCATCACTTTCTTAGCACCATACTTAACAGTCAAAGCGCCTGTTTGCGCTTCCGTATCTTTACCGAATACAAATTCGGTGGGACTGTAAAAGATAAAATTATTCATCGACTTCTGTTTTTTAAATTATCTATTTCACCTCCATCCGATGTAAAAATCACACTGCATGGCTTCTCTTCCTTTGAGAAAAAGGAGTACCTGCCAGAAAAAAGTGTAAGGCAAACAATAATAACTTCTCCAATTAAAAGAGAGCCTGTTACAAAATGTCCAGCAGTTCTTTCAAGGAAGTGATGCAGGACACATCTTCGGTTACATCAGCCATAGAAGGACACCCTTTCACCACCTGACACCCCAAAGACAAAGCCGGAAGAATATCGTTCTTCACCGAATCGCCTATCACGACCACCTCGTCCGGAGCAAATCCGGCACGGTCGATAGCTAACTTCCACAAAGCAGCATCCGGTTTGCGGATTCCTTCCAGTGTAGAATCGGTTATTGAAGAGAAATAAGATACGATACCCAAATCGGTTACTATCTTCTTCAAATTACCATAATAATTGGATACCAACAACAATGTATACCGTTTTGACAACGGTTCCAACACCTCTTTCGAAAGAATCACATAACGGGAAGAAAAATCAGTCACAAGACGTGCCGCACGCTCCGGCAGTTCTTCCCTGTTCTCTTGCGTATCCGGCAGAATCCCCCTTCTGATCAGATCATCAAATTGCAAACGGGTTTTGAAAGACTGTGTTTCAAGCAATGAATGTGAGGTTTTCACCAGTTGCAAGCGCTCCATCATCTGTTCGGCATACACATAAGAGTCTCTGAAATTCTCTCCCGTAAGCGGTAAGTGCAACTCCTCGCCATAGAGCTTCAGATAAATTTTCATCCAATGCATAAACGGCGAATCGAGTGTACCGCCAAAATCAAAAGCCAGCGCTTTTACTTTTTCCGTATGTATCATTTTTTATTTCCTATTTTCATTAATGCAAGACCGATAACGATCCAGAACAACTCACGTACCCGTGTGATAAGTGCCGCATACACACCATAGGCTCCCGATAGGGAAAGTCCTCCCACTGCCAAAGCAAAGCCACCTTCGCGCCCTCCCAACTGCATGGGAAGGAAAAACAGCAAATTGGCCAGCAAGGAAGAAAAAGCCACGATGAGGATGCAGTTTACAAAACTGACATTTGTAGTCAGCACATTCAGAATGAGCCATACTTCCAGACAACTGACGATTCTCGCCGAATATTCCAAAAACAAAGCACTGTAAAAAGTACTCTTTTTCTGCTGATGAAGCAAAGCAATCTGTTTGTCTATATTTTCAAGTTTCTCCTTATGGGTTTCCGAGAAACGAATGACACGGTGCTTCAAAAAAGGGATGTGGCTTCCCATACGTACACATGCCACCGCCATGCCATGACGATATCCTTTCACAAACAGAGTGCCGAGAAACAGGCAGAGAGCGGTTATCAATCCCAAAACAATCCCCATCTCCCAACTTACCGGATAAACACAGACATAAATAAATACGGAACTGAGCCACAGCAGGAAATGCGAAAAGATATGCATCATCACGTAGAGAATGACCGACGAAGTAGCCCTTTCCATCCCTACAAACGGAGTCAGCTCCATGATCCGGTAAGGCTCTCCTCCCATCAGTCCCACCGGAGTGACATAATTGAGGGCAAATCCCGAAACCGTAAACTTATACAACTGCATAAAACCCAACGGAGAGGTTTTTCCTCCACTCCGGAGAATGATATACCACGAAAGGGTATTTATCAAGTAGATAAACAGCCAAAGTAATAAAACCAACGGAAGGTAAAAACCGGCACGCCTTAAATTATTCAGCAAATCATCGTACGACACATCGAACGTGAAAAGCATGATAACCACAGCCACCACTCCAAAGACCAGAAAGATATTTCGGAATTTGCTATTCATTATGACATCTGTATTTCTTTGTACAACTTATTACTCAACCGCTCGTGCTGCCAGATCATATAAATCAACAGTCCGTTCAGCACCGTGAGTTCAAAAACAAAATACAGCCACGGCTCATTGATGAGCAGACTGATGAAGAGAACGGTCACCCGGGTATTGAAAGAGAGAATGTTGGTGTATTTCATCAACGGCAGACTCTCCCGGCGGAATTCGTCACGGATCTCCTGTGGAGCCACTGCACCGTATCGTTGCTGCAACAAAGCGAAAAAACGTTGGAAAGCCGGAGTAAGACGCTCCTGAGAACGGGTATAATCGCAATAAAACCAAAGGAAGAGTTTCCGGATGAAATCTTTTTTCCAGGACAAAGAGTTGTAAATGGCTTTTTGCTGCACATAATTATCGAGTTCGCTACCCGATTTCCCTTTCAAAAAGAAAAGATGAATGTTCCGGTAATAATCGGCCATTGCTGCCTGCTTGCTATGACACAAGCCGGTCACGGCTGCCAGTATCCAGATCCAATAAGACCACTCCGGAGTCAAGCGCAAACAGATGGCTGCATAGATAGAGATAAACCAGAAATCACCGGACACACCGTCCAATATCCGTCCGATCTCGGACTTCTGTCCGGTCATACGTGCCAGTTGTCCGTCGGCACTGTCGTACATGTTGGCCCAAACCAACAGGCACATGCCTATCACATTCAGCAAAAGATCGTTGTAATAAAACAATATCCCTGCCGCAACTCCCAAAAAGATGGAAGCAATCGTTATCGCATTGGGAGTAACTCCCATTTTATGAAAAAGAAGCGCCCATCGGTAACCGACAGGACGGTAAAACAACAAATCGATCCACTCTTCGGTATCCGCCGATTTTAAAGTTGCTTCCAATCCGTTTTTACTTATTTCATTACTCATAAATCCGCATTTTTAGTTTTTTGCAGAACAGCCTGCCCGATGGCTATGGCCGCTTCTTTACGACAAGGGGCAAAACTCGGCCAATCGTTAAAATCGATAATACGAATGCTACCGTCCGGAGATACGATGCAATCACCGCCATATACATCGACTTGCAGCACTTTCGCCGCCTCATCACAAATATGACGCAACACATCCTCTGAAAAGGAGATACCTTTCGGAGCACCATTAATAGCTTCTAAACCGAATTTGCTATGATGTCCTTCCAACGGATAGAACCAATAGAAAAATCCGGTACCGGAAACACCGTAAAACTTGATCAAATCACCTGCCAGATGCTTGTTTATCACGACACGCTCGATACCGCGCAACGCATATTCGGCCATCACTTCCCGCAACTCGCTACAAGTCCGTATATACGTCACATCTTCTTTATGGATGGCATGAAAATCGGCACGCTTCACCCAGCAGGGTTCGAATTCCGATTCGATAAGACTAACCGGAAGTTCCTCGTGAACATCCCAGATAAGGCTTTCGGGATGAGGAACCTGATGTTTTAATAATAAAGCAGTCATCTGCTCACGCGTGCAATTCTCAATGCCGAAAGCAGAATTGACAGCCACCACTCCTTTTCTTTCAACTTTTTGCAAGTTACGGACAGCAGCTTTGCTACGCATCATTGTGAAAACAAACTTCTCATTTAAAGGATTGGTCAGAAACTCCTGCTCGGTATATAGATTGACCCTATGGCCATTTTCTTCCAGATACTGGGCCACAGCAGAAAAGATAGCAGCATCGTTCCCGACATGATTGGGAGAGAAAAGGGAATATCGCTGTATTCCCGCAAAAGTATATGATTTCATTTAATAGTCTGTTCTTCTAAAAAGCGTTCGGCTTTTTCAACGTCTGTTGCATGATCGATGTCTATTACCTTTGAAAAAGGATAGGCCTGTACCTGCAGTCCAGCGTCCACTAAATACTGCTGAAAGCCACGCATACGAGATACTCCTTTCTCCATGGCAGCAGGCAACAGAGAAAGAGCCTTTTGATTCATACAATAAATTCCCCCGGAAATGTACCGGCAATCGGGATACGATTCACTGGCATACCCCACAATTTTCAGATTATCAGGATGGGTCTTGACATATAACGGGCGTTCGTCATCGATAAAGTCGGTTACTGCCATCAAGGCATCCTCTTTATCACTCTCCCGAAAAGCACGGATATAATCCGAAAACTCCGGTTCACGGAAAATCGGATCTACCGTAGTAAGACAAAATTTACCTTCTCCCTTCAAATAAGGCATCAGTTCATAAAAGCTATGAAATGAATCGGGAGTAGACTTCACCACAACGTGAAGCGGCACCGGCAAATGTTGCTGTTCCAGGAAATCACGGACCTCTGTCATTTCTTCATTAATAATAATGCAGACCGAGTCTGCATTATTATTAAGAAAAATGTGCAATAAGCGCCCCAACAAAGGTTCACCTCCTACCTTCACCAAAGGTTTAGGTACTTGGATTCCGTCTGAGACCAAACGTGAACCTTGTCCGGCTGCAATGAGTGCATATTTCATTCTATCAGTATCAATCGAGATAACTCGGTGCTTTTTCACCGATCATATTACGCAATGTTTCTTTTACCATTCTCCATTGTGTGAACAAGTCATGTACCGGCTGATGTTCAAAATCATGCATCGGGCTCTTGCAGAAGAATGACAACCAAGTCTGTATACCGCACATGCCCGCACGAAGAGCCAGGTCACTGAACAGAACCAAGTCGAGTGCAATAGGAGCAGCAAGGATAGAATCGCGACAAAGGAAATTTACTTTTATCTCCATCGGATAGCCCATCCATCCGAAGATGTCGATGTTATCCCACGCTTCCTTATTATCTTTGCGAGGAGGGTAATAATTGATACGTACTTTGTGGTATACGTCACCATACAAGTCAGGATATTTCTCCGGTTCGAAGATGTTATCGATCACAGATAATTTGCTGACTTCTTTTGTTTTAAAGTTTGCAGGATCATCCAAAACTTCACCGTCGCGATTACCTAAGATATTAGTAGAGAACCAACCGCTAACGCCTAACATACGAGTTTTGAACATCGGTGCCAACACCGTTTTCATCAATGTCTGACCGCTCTTGAAGTCTTTACCGGAAATAGGCACATTCATCTTCTTGGAGAATTCCCACATAGCCGGAGTATCTACACACAAGTTAGGAGCACCCATGATGAACGGAGCACCTTCTGCAATAGCAGCATACGCATAACACATACTTGGAGAAATGGCATCCGTGTTGTTTTCTTTCATTGCTTTTTCCAAGGCAGCCAATGACTGGTGTTCTTCCGACAGAGGAATATAGATCTCTGTACTTGCAGCCCACAACACTGAAATACGTTCGCAGTTGTTAGCAGCTTTAAAATCGCGGATATCTTGACGAAGTTGTTCTACCATTTCCCAACGGGTAGCAGCCTGCTTGATGTGAGTTCCGTTCAGACGTTTGGCCCAATTATGGTCGAAAGCGGCGGGCATCGGTTTGATAGCCTCCAATTCTTCTTTCACCCCATTCAGGTCTTTTTCTTTCAATACTTCAGCATACATAGCAGCTTCGTAAGCATTGTCAGGGAAAATGTCCCATCCACCGAATACAATGTCGTTCAAATCTGTTAAAGGTACGATGTCTTTAATGAGTTTTTCCTCATTATTTTCCATGCGCATTGCGGCCATCTGTGTAATAGAACCTATTGGTTTTGCCAATCCCTTGCGAGAAGCCAGTGTTCCTGTTATCATAGTGGTAGCAACTGCGCCACCAACACCTACAACCAAGACGCCAAGACGTCCTGATGCCGGTTTAATTTCTTGTTCCATTTCTGTTGTTTTAGATAAATTAAAATTGCCTACAAAGTTAGGCTCTCCTGCATACCTAAAGAAGTTCTAATAGTCGGATTAATTGTTCTATTTGGCATATTATCCCCTTAAAGAGTACTTATAACCTATGTAGTCCGAATTTACCAATCTCAGATATATCATTCTATATCAATTATTAAACAAACTCTGCCTGTTACCTTTTTTTTATAAATTAACACATCAATACATAAACAGATCGATACATACAGGTACGCTATCAAACAGAAAGTTTAACATGATGAAATGAAGGTTTAACGAAACACTTTTCACGAAATACTGTTGTACTAAGTATTAAACGAACCGAATATATAAACCTAAACAACTTAATTATGGAATGGATTATAAATCAACTGAGGGTACATCCTGAGTTAGCCATTTTTCTAACACTTTTTGCAGGATTCTGGATAGGCCGGTTGAAAATAGGAAAGTTCTCACTCGGTACCGTAACAAGCGTCCTGCTGGTAGGCGTGTTGGTAGGACAATTAGATATTACAGTAGACGGCCCGATGAAAGCAGTATTCTTTCTGCTCTTTCTTTTCGCCGTGGGCTACAAAGTAGGACCGCAGTTCTTTCGCGGACTGAAAAAAGACGGTTTGCCCCAAGTGGGGTTTGCCGTACTGATGTGTATCGTCAGCCTTGTTTCCGCTTGGGCATTGGCAAAAATAATGGGTTACCACGTAGGGGAGGCAGCCGGACTGTTAGCCGGTTCACAAACGATTTCCGCCGTTATCGGAGTGGCCGAAGATACAATCAACGGACTCAGTATCAGCGATGCGCAAAAAGCCACTTTCATCAATGCAATTCCCGTGGCATATGCCGTAACCTATATTTTCGGTACAGCCGGCTCCGCTTGGATACTGGCATCACTCGGTCCGAAATTTTTAGGTGGGCTGGAAAAAGTAAAAGCCGACTGCCGGGAACTGGAAGCTCAAATGGGGAGCTCGGAAGCCGATGAACCGGGATTTGCCCCCGCCTTGCGACCCGTCGTATTCCGCGCCTACAAAATAACCAATAAATGGTTTGGAAAAGGAAAACGCGTTACCGATCTTGAAAGTTACCTGAATGAACAAGGGAAACGCCTTTTCGTAGAACGCATCCGCCAAAGAGGGGTCGTAAAAGAAGTAACGCCCAATCTTATCCTGAAAGAAAACGATGAAGTGGTACTCAGTGGCCGCCGTGAATTTGTGATTGGTGAAGAAGACTGGCTCGGACCGGAGGTAATAGATGCACAGCTACTCGACTTTCCTGCCGAAACACTCCCCGTAATGGTGACACGAAAAACTTTTGCCGGAGAAACCGTATCAGCCATCCGTTCGCAAAAATTCATGCATGGTGTCAGTATCCGCAGCATCAAGCGTGCAGGTATCCATGTTCCTGTACTGGCACAGACCGTGGTAGATTCCGGGGATATGCTCGAGCTGACCGGCATGAAGCATGAAGTGGAAACTGCTGCCAAACAAATGGGATACATCGATCGTCCTACCAATCAAACGGATATGATATTCGTTGGGCTCGGTATTCTCGTCGGTGGATTGGTCGGCGCGCTATCTATTCATTTGGGTGGTATCCCGATAAGTTTATCAACAAGTGGCGGCGCACTGATTGCCGGTCTCCTCTTCGGATGGCTACGCAGTAAACACCCGACTTTCGGCGGTATCCCCGAACCTTCCTTATGGGTACTGAACAACGTCGGATTGAACATGTTCATTGCCGTGGTGGGTATTGCCGCCGGTCCAAGTTTCGTCACCGGCTTTCAAGAAGTAGGTGCAAGCCTCTTCCTTGTCGGAGCAGCAGCTACTACCATCCCATTGATCAGTGGCCTGTTAATGGGAAGATACTTATTTAAATTTCACCCGGCACTGACCCTCGGGTGTACCGCAGGAGCAAGAACGACTACCGCCGCATTGGGAGCCATACAGGATGCTGTCGAAAGTGAAACCCCTGCTCTGGGGTATACGGTGACCTATGCAGTAGGTAATACGTTACTGATTATCTGGGGGGTATTTATCGTGCTGATGATGTAAGGAGCCTCTCCCCAACCCTCTCCGTGGGAGAGGGAGTAAAGTCAGATGTGCAATCAAATTATAAACCATAGTATCTGTCCTCCCTCTCCCACGGAGAGGGTTGGGGAGAGGCTAAATAAACCAAACTTAATTATGGAAAAGAAATCAAATACCACAGGCATCACTAAAAGTTTTGCCAAAAAGATGGAATCCATCAGTCCATTTGAATTAAAGAACCGCCTTATCGACATGGCAGACGAGAGCGTAAAAAAAATGGCTCATACCATGCTCAATGCCGGGCGTGGTAATCCGAACTGGATAGCCACGGAACCCCGAGAAGCCTTTTTTCTTTTAGGAAAATTCGGACTTAGCGAATGTACACGTGTACAATCTTTACCCGAAGGCATTGCCGGAATCCCACAAAAAGAAGGCATTGCCGCACGTTTCGAAGCATTTTTAAAAGACAACAGTAAAGAACCGGGAGTAAAATTATTAAAAGACAGTTATAACTATTTACTGATGGAACATGCTGCCGATCCGGATACGCTCGTTCATGAATGGGCGGAAGCCGTCATCGGTGACCAATATCCTGTGCCGGATCGTATCCTGCATTTCACCGAACTCCTCATACAGGATTATTTAGGCCAAGAATTATGTGACCGGCGTCCTCCAAAAGGCACATTCGATCTTTTCGCCACCGAAGGAGGTACAGCCGCCATGTGTTATATCTTTGATTCCTTACAGGAAAATTTCCTGCTGAACCAAGGAGACAACATCGCTTTGCTCGTACCCGTATTCACCCCTTACATAGAAATACCGCAGCTCCGCCGTTATCAGTTTAATGTCACAGAGATTTCTGCCGATAAAATGACAGCCGACGGACTCCATACCTGGCAATACCAGGACGAAGACATCGATAAGCTAAAAAATCCGGAGATTAAAGCGCTCTTTATCACCAATCCGAGCAATCCGCCCAGCTATGCATTAAGTGCGGAAACAACCGCGCGTATCGTCAATATCGTAAAAAATGATAATCCGAACTTGATGATCATTACGGATGATGTGTATGCCACATTCATACCGCACTTCCGTTCACTTATGGCAGAGTTACCGCATAATACACTGTGCGTATATTCTTTCTCCAAATATTTCGGAGCAACCGGATGGAGACTTGCCGTCACTGCCCTCCATGAGGACAATATCTATGACAAGATGATTGCCCGCCTGCCCGAAGAGCAGAAAGCCATATTATCCAAGCGTTATTCCAGCCTCGATTTACATCCGGAAAAAATGAAATTCATCGACCGTATGGTAGCCGACAGCCGTCAGGTAGCGCTAAACCATACAGCAGGATTATCACTACCACAGCAAATGCAAATGAGTCTGTTCGCTTCTTTCTCCCTATTAGACAAAGGAGATTATTATAAAACAAAGATGCAGAATATCATCCGTCGCCGTCTGAATGCTTTGTGGGACAACACCGGTTTCTCATTGGTAGAAGACCCGTTACGCGCCGGTTATTACTCCGAAATAGATATGCTGGTATGGGCCCGAAAATTCTATGGCGATGAATTTGTTACATATTTGGAAAAGAGCTACAACCCATTAGACGTAGTATTCCGTCTCGCCAACGAAACATCACTCGTATTGTTAAATGGCGGTGGCTTTGCCGGTCCCAAGTGGAGCGTCCGCGTTTCTCTTGCCAACTTGAACGAAGCCGACTATGTAAAAATAGGCCAAGGCATCAAACGCATATTGGACGAATATGCAAAAGAATGGAAAGAGAAGTAGAGTTGGTGAGTAGTGATAAGTGATAAACGATACTACTCACTTATCACTAATTAAATATTATTCTAAACCGTGTCAGCCCATCGGCATAAGTGCGAAGCGAAAACGAACATCCGTGACGCATCAATACCTCACGGATAAACACCAGACCGATTCCCTGCCCGTTCGGTTTGGTTGAAAAGAAGGGACTGAAGAGTTTAGCTTCAGTCTCTTTTGTTATTCCTTCACCGTTGTCCACTATTTCAATGCTTGCCGGAGAAGAGGTACGTATTTGTATTTTTCCATCCTTTCCGATGCTCTCGGCTGCATTTTTGATGATATTTACCAATACTTGCTCAAACAAAGCAATATCCAAGTTGACATCTCCCAATTCCTCATCGATATCCAATGTAATAGCAATGTTCCGATCCGTACACATTCCTTCCATAAATCGTTTACAAGAAAATACCAGATCATTAAGATTGACAGGAGCCAAATTGGGTTCCGGGATTTTCACTACATCGGCAAAGCGGGTAATAAAACGACTCATGGAGAAACAACGCTCCGTACACACCTGCATGACCTCACAAATATCTTCCATCCCTTCCGATTCGGAAAGAGCCTGCCCCACCGTATCGAGCGTAGAGGTGATACCGGCCGTTGTATTGTTCACTTCATGTGCGATCATACGAATCACTTTCTCATAGGCTTTCTTCTCTGCTTTCATCACTTCATCCGTCAGGCTTTCGATAAGAAAGAACGGATGATGAAAACCCCGGTCTATAAATGACGAATGTGTACATTTATAAATATTCGAGTCATTCAATCGAACGGTCACGGTCTCTCCTTGGGCAATAGCAGCCAGTTCCGCAGCCAACGGAGAATCTATGGAAGAAAGTTTCTGCCCCTGCGCCTCTTCATAACGGACACCCAGCATTTTTACAGCCATCGGATTCAACTGAGACACATCATCATCAAGACTGGTAATGATTACCCCCATCGGAGAAGCGTTTATCAACAGGTCCAGAAAATGATTCTGTTCACGCAGACGGAGACGTTCGTTTTTCAACTGTTCCATCATCCGATTGAAGACATTTACCACCCGGTCGGCTTCATATTGCCCCACAAGGCTCAGCCGGCTACTAAAATCCTGTTCGCGCAGCAATTCCATACCACTACCAATGGTATCCAACGGCTTTATTATCTTTCTATAAAACAGAATAAGATAAATCAGCAGGAAAGCAATCAATATTTCCGATCCATATAATAAAGGCCGATAAATCCAGCCACCAAAGTAGAGTATCACTCCACCAAGAATGATCAGAAAGAAGGTAAGTATAAAAAAGTATCCTTTAAGACGCACGTGATTAGTGGGTTAGTGGCTAATAACTAATTCCATATTTTTCCAACCTCCGATAGAGCGCCGCACGGCTGATGCCCAATGCCATAGCTACCTGACTGAGATTTCCTTTATAACGTTCCAACGCCTGCAATATAGTCTGACGTTCAATTTCATCCAGCGTCATACCGGCAAGCACACTACCCGCAGCAGCTTTCGGTTCATCTTGTCGAAGATATTGGGCATCAAAATCCGAGGCATCGAGTATCGGTTTGCCACTAACCAGAATCGTACGTTCCACTAAATTTTTCAGTTCACGGATATTTCCCGGAAAAGGCAAGCGGGTAAGAAACTGAAGTGCATCGGCAGAGAATTCTGTGCGGGGCAATCCGTTTACTTCGGCCTGACGATCGGCAAAATGGCGGGCCAATAAAGGAATATCTTCCCGTCTCTCACGCAAAGCCGGTAGCTTTACTGTGATCAGATTAATACGATAGAACAAATCTTCACGGAAAGTACGTTCGCTTACCATCTTACGTAGATCGGCATTCGTTGCAGAAACAACACGGATATCCGTTTTTCGGGGACGGCTATCTCCCAACACCTCAAATGTCTGATCTTGCAAGACACGAAGCAGTTTCACTTGGCACGACGGGTCCAGATCTCCAATTTCATCCAAGAAGATAGTACCCTTGTTTGCCATTTCAAAACGTCCGATACGGTCGGCACTCGCATCCGTAAAAGCTCCTTTCTTATGACCGAACATTTCACTCTCAAAAAGACTCTGGGATATACCGCCTAAGTTCACTTTTATAAATGGCTGCTTCGCACGCTGACTGTTGATATGAATCGCTTCGGCTATCAGTTCTTTACCCGTTCCGCTTTCTCCCGTGATAAGCACGGAAGCATTGGTACGGGCAATCCGGGCAATGGTATTCAAAACGTCCGTCAGTCCCTGACTCTTTCCTATAATATGACTGCGATTCAGCGCATCACTCTGTTCCTGCGGTATTTCGGCAGGCGTAGCAGACAATTCCAATGCCGTCTCTATCCGTTGCAGCAGAGCGGCATTATTCCAAGGCTTCGTTATAAAATCAAATGCCCCGGCTTGCATACCCTGCACAGCCAATTGAATACTTCCCCATGCCGTCATCAAGATAACAGGCACATCGGGACGGAATATTTTCACTTGCTTAAGCAACGTCAGACCTTCCTCTCCGGTAGTGGAAAGGGTAAAATTCATGTCCATCAGAATGAGATCCGGAGTTTCAGAACGAACAACATCCATCGCTTCACGGGGACCGGGAACTGCCAAAGCCGAATAACCGGCACGTTTCAGCATAAAACTGAGAGAAGAACGGACAGCACTGTCATCATCAATGATTAGTATCATATGTGTATGTGGTTTTATATGCGCAAAAATAAGAATAATTATTCAATATGCCAATATGCCAATGTGCCAATGTGCTGCGCTATATCAAAAGAATAGCATCCCGCATGGAAATTGGCACATTGGCATACTGATATATTGGCACATTATTTAATCACTTCTTCAAAATCAACTTCCAGTTTCGTCCCCCTTTCAAAATCCCACAATGTGAGACTCCGAATCTGGTAGAAATAAGACCAATAATTATAAAGTTCCGATATATGCTTCTGACGCGCCTCATCTTTAGAGTTTTGCGCATCGTTTAGATCCAACGTATTGATTTTGCCGATCAGAAAGGTTTCGATACTCGTTTTATAACGTTGCTGGGCTATCAAGTCGGCCTCTTTGGCAATGCTCAATTGCTGTGCCTGATTATTGAAATGTTCCACGAGCAGAAAAATATCCTGATTGAAATTCATCTGTTCCTGACGGATTTTCGAAAGAACCACTTCCCGGTTACTCTTGGCAACACGCACTTTACCACGACGCTTTCCCCAATCAAGAAGAGGGATTTTCACTCCTACCTGTACAATCTGATTATCGAGCAAATGATTGTAAGCACCGGCAAACTCATTATCCAAGCCAGTATAACCGACGCTTGCAAAAAGATCGACACTCCGCAGGTTACCGCGTGCGGTAGCTACCTCATAATCTGCTTCCAGTTGCCGACGGCGAATATTCTGTGCAAAAGAATTCCGTTCCAATGCTTTATTTAGTACTACATCATATTTTATTTGCACATCCGGAACCGATTCGGGCAATACCGGTTCCAATTTCTCATTCTCGCCCATTCCGAGGAAGGCACGAAGCTGAAACATCTTGGCATTGAGATCACTCATAGCCTCCGTTACAGCAGCTTTCGCATTTAAAGCAGAAAGTTTCAGTTGCAATAGCTCATTTTCAGAAATCTGTCCCATCTCCCGCTTGGCTCCCGCCACCTTATAGAGATGTTCTGCATTCAACTGGTTCTGCCGGGCAGTAGCCAATACCTCTTTAGCCAGTAACAGCTGAAAAAAATAGGTAATGGTCTTTCGGGTCACATCTTCCGTAGCAGAAATAAAAGCCGCCTTTGCCTCTTCATAACGTACGGGTTCGATACGACGATCCCATTTCAATTTATTCACGCCAAAAATGGGTTGCGTCAGTTCCAAGCTGACCGGCACAGACATAAACTTTTCTTTCCCCTCCCCGCCGAACTGCTTAATGTAGTCTAATGACGTAGTAAGGGATAACTTTCCACCCGTGAACCAGATATTCTGATCGATAGACAAATCTCCGCTAAGCCCTAAATAGTTATTACGGACAAAGCCATACGTCCCGTCTGAATTTTGATAGGAGTTGTATGATTTGTTATAATTGGGCAATGTCCCCGTCAGATTGACTTCCGGCAAAAGATCAGCACGAAATGTACGGTATTCCCAATACGATGTTTTCAATTCATTCAAAGCCACAGCTGCATCAACAGACTGCGTACGAGCCAAAGCAATCGCTTCACCGAGTGTTATTTTCCGTTCGTCTTGTGCTTCAAGAATCAATGGACACACAAAAGCCGCTAAAACAAGCAGTATATTCTTCTTTCTCATAAAAGTATTATTTTCTGTGAGCAAAGAGTCCAAACGGTATGCCAAAAAGATAAATCACTTATTTTCGGCACATTAATTCATTCTTCGACTGTTCGAAAACGAACACTTTGTGCGCAAGCGAACGTCGTTTGCCGTTTATTCGCTGATATCAGGCAATCGGACTGTAAACCGGGTACCTTTCCCTTCTTCAGACGTGACACTGATCGTTCCGTGCAGGCGTTCTACGATCGTCTGGCAGATACTCAGTCCCAATCCGGCTCCCTGGGTAAAATTATCCACTTTATAGAAACGCTCAAAAATATGCCTTACTCCCTCTTTGGAAATCCCTTTACCGGTGTCCTCCACAAACAAGGAAGTGTATCCGTCTTCGTCCTCCGTATACCCGAAAGTAATTGAACCGCTCGTCGTAAATTTAGCAGCATTGTTTATCAGATTATTTACCACCTGTTGCAAACGCACGTTATCCGTCACCATATATTTCTTACTGCCTTCTGGAATATCCAGCAGCAACTCCACACCGGGAGGCATATTCAACTGTTGGGAGTCGTGTACATTCTTCAACAGTAAAGGAAGACTGTGCCGTGAAAGCTGGAAGTCCATCGTTCCGGATTCAATACGCGACAAATCGAGAATATCATTGATCAATGCCAGCAACAGGCTGCAATTCTTATTAATGGTAGCAATAAACTGTGCCACCTCTTCTTCCGTGAAAGCACTGGTATCGCTCAACAAGTCGGAAAAACCGACAATAGCATTCAACGGAGTACGGATCTCATGGCTCATATTGGCCAAGAATGCCGACTTCAGCTTATCGGCCTGTAATGCCTTATCACGGGCAATCGTCAATTCCTCTTCGGTTGTTTTATACCGTTGGATACTCTGGCAAACTCCCAAAATACTATATGGAGTATCAGCCGTCAACCCTCCAAGCACGGAAGTTCTGTATTCCCACCATTCGTATCCACCGTTTTCATTGTGCTGGCGGAAACTCATACGGATACTGCGTCCCTCTTTCAACGCTAAATCAAACTGTTTTTGTATGTGTTCCAATTCTTCGGGATGAACCGTCTTTTCCATATCGTCACGCGAAATGGTAACAACCGAACCGTCAAAGCCAAAACGCTGAAGAAATCCCAAAGGAAATGTAAAGACATTCGTACGGATATCAAACTGCCACGGATAAATGGAACTCTCTTCTATTGCCAAATCAAAGAAACGCTTCTTCATCTCTTCATCGGATACATTGTGACAGGAAAAAGCAACTCCGGTTACCTCCCCATTCGCATGTAAAGGCACCATCTCTCCCGAAACTGGAAAATAAATTCCACTGTGCACTTCTTGCATAAAAGAGTCGGGAGGAATCTGGCAACTCTTCCCTTTCGTAATCACCTCCTTCAACATCTCCCGCAGAATATCCTTTCCATTTGAATATATCTTAAAAATAGAACCGGCCGGAAGCCCCTCATAAGGACGGACAGAGACATCGGTAGGAAGATGCAACATCTTTAATAGAGAGAGATTGGTAAAATGGATGCGATAGTCCGCATCGTACGTTATTACACCTTCACGGATGGAATGGAAAATATTGTCAAACTCATCACGCTGCGCAACCAGACGGCTCTGCACCAAAAGTCGAGTCTGTGCATGTACCCTGCGTCTCGCCTCCCGCCGGTTAACCCGGAACAGCCAAATAACCAACAAAATCAATAGGCCTAAGATAGAAGCATAAAACAGTATAAAAAAGAACTTATACTTTTCCAGATAAGGTTCGTTGAGTATAATGCCCGGTTTCACCCGGTCTTTGTCTACCTTAAAAAACTCAAGTTGCTTATAATCATAAAAAAACTCGACCGGAGTCTCAGATATCCCGGCCTCCTCCGGAGAAGCTCCCCGTAGCACTTTGGAAGCCCGTACACCCGCCATACGCGAAGAGGTATACGGATCGGCATCATAGGCACAGAATACGCCATTGGTCAAGGAAATACTTTGACAGGAGAAGAAAGGAGCCTTTGAGTTTTTACCGATAAACGCCATGAAAGGAGACCACTTCGGAACAATTACAATACGTCCATGACTATTGCGCGGATAACAAACAGAAGAGATTATACTGCTCGTACTACCCGTCTGCACATTATAGGTCTGCAATTTATAATCTGGATAACGCTTCACAAAACGTTGCCACTCATTCATGAAGTCTTCTTTTCCGGCAAGACTCAGAAAGCTGTTATCATTCACACAAATTACTTCCTTCCGTTCCGGAAATGTCTTATGCGCCTGTTCCAATAAAAGAAAAAAGTCGGGGTTAGAGGTAAAACCGCAAACATTCGGCAAAGTAGAGATCAGCGCATCATCCGGATATTTAATACCATAAAAGACAACCGGTATCTGACGGGGTAACGAATCTCCACAATTAAACAAGGTATAGAAAGCTTCATCACTGGATGTCACGATCAGATCGGTGCCCCTTTCCCTTGCCCGGTCGCAGATACGCTTCATGATGACCTGCTCGGATCGATAAGCCCAATAATCGGCATCCAGATACTCCGTCGTGATTTTAACTTTCACCTTCTCACTGCTGAAACCGTCACGCAATCCACGGGTCAGGTCATTGTGCCAAGGAGTCTGATTCGTATATGATTGTATAAAAAGAACATTATAGGTCTGTTCAGCAGCAGCTATCTCTAAAAATGCCGTAAATAAAAGAAGCAGAAGAGTATAATAACGTTGTCGGATCATAAAGTTACATAACTGCGTTGTTTCACAATATGCACGCAAATATACGCTATTATCTTGAAAGCAACGCAGATATATAATTTTATTTTTTTACTCTTCACGCAATGCTTCTGCCGGTTGTATCTTCATAGCCTGACGTGCGGGAATCCAAACAGCCAGAAAAACGGTAAATACCAACAATAGATAAGTGATAAAAATACCGGCAACAAAACGGAACAAGGTGAATTCAACCGGATAATCGGATACAATTTCTGCCAATCCCAAGTTTGCCGCCACTACTATTGCCGGAATGAATGCCAATGTGAGCAATACTACCCCTTCTCCCCAAAGAAGCCTGCACAGACTGACTCTTGAACCGCCCAAAGCTACACGTAATCCGAGTTCGGAACGACGTTGCTGCGTTCGAAACCAAAAAGTGCCCAACACTGCCAGAAAAGCATTCAATAAAAAGAATACCGCCACTGATAGATAGGTATACAAATCATTACGAGGTTCTTTCAATTGCTCGTTCCGGAAATCGGTCATAGGGCGCATATCTTCAAGATAAAAGTTGCCGATCATCAACTGTTCACGCATGTCTTTACGGAATCTACGAATAAAATCATCACCGTCGGAATCGGGATGCACACGAATGTACACACCCAAATAGGGAGCCTCCAGATAGTAAAAAGGACGCTTTTGTGTGAAATGCAACGGTATGTAGGTAGCCCGTTGGTGGGAGGTAAATTCATTATACTTTTGATTTTCGCATACGGCAGCAATACGTACACTGTCGCCATTCAAGGTGTTTTTTACCCATTCACCCACAGCAGAACGTCCGGGAAAGAGCTGGCATGCCAAATTATCCGTAATGATAATATCGGTAAGATTGGCCCTGCCTGCCAACTGTTCCGGAGAACTTCCATCCGCCCCTTTCACCCGAAATACCCGGAAATATCCGGAACTGACGGTACGCATCCAACTGTTGCAAGTAATTGTATCGTAAATAAGAGAGGCACCTTGATTCGTCCATACATAATGTTTATGCATGCGTGTATAACAAACAGACTCCACAGCCGGATGATGTTCCAAGCGATCCATGAAAGTGTAAAAATCACCTGTAGCATTCTTGGTATGAAGTTTGTCCGATAAAAATTTATGGCTTTCAGGGGTCAGTACCCCGATATTGAGGGCATACACATTGTGCCAGTCGAATCCTAAAGGACGGGTCTGATTGACCGTAACCGTGTAAACATAATCTACCGCATACCACATACAAGTAGACATCACAAACAAACCGGCTATCAGCCATCCATTGTGACGACGGTTATTCCATATAATTGTAAGAATGTGTCTGAACATATTAATTACCTTTCATTTAGTGCATTGACAATCGTTGTACGAGCCACACGAACCGCTGGAATACCGGCAGAAAGCAGATTAAGAACCAAGCAGAAAGCTAAGGCTGCAAAAAATATCCACGGACTTATCATGGACGCGTTCATGGCGGCCGTACCTCCAACCGATAATGCAGATGCCAACAGCCAATCCGATAACAGCCAAAGAGCAAAATAAGAGAACAGAAGTCCTGCCACACCACCGATCAGCGTAAGCAACAGATTCTCGGCAAGTACCTGTTTCAACAAGACCGAACGGTTGGCACCGAAAGCCTTACGCACTCCAATTTCTGAAAGGCGTTTCCGCATGCGGCTCTGCGTCAACCCGGACAGGTTGATAGCCGGCACAAGCAGAATAACGATAATAATAATCACATAGTGAATGACTACCTCTTTTGCCGGAATACCTCCATGGGCGTATTTATGAAGCATCTGAATAAAAAATGTATCGGGTTGCCCCAGCAAATCCAGTTGCATATCCTGATCATTTGCATTCAATTTTGCCAAGTTCGTATTCACTTCCGCAAGAATCTCAGGAAAGCCGGTCGAAGAACGGGCCAGGATAAAACACTGGAAACTGCCTGTATGCCCTTTGGTCCATCCGGAAAGATCAATACGGCTGATATCCGTATTAGTGGTATAAGGCAACCATATTTCCGAATAACTCTGTTCGGCAAACTTACTGACATCACGTACCACACCGCAAACCGTAAACTCTACAAAGTTAAGTTCAAGATGACGCCCTACTGCCGTCTCTACCCCACCAAACAGACGCCGAGCCACACTCTCGCATATCACAGCCTGTTTCAGCCCGGCCTTGAAAGCAACCTCATCATAGGGTTGTCCGGCAAGAAATCCAAACTCAAATACCTTCCAGAAATCAGCATCGGTATAAAGCAATTGACAGTTGATCTCTTCTCCTCCCCCCGGAACCACAGCGAGCATACGCCCATATTCACAGATGGCAGATACGGCTTCTGCAGTCGTGAGAGGATAGAAAATTTGCTGTATATCATAAAGAGACAGGCGGCTGTAATTACGTGCGTCTTTATCCTCCTTCTCATAAACACTCGACCACTTCACATAAAGCGTACGGTCACGATTCATTTCCGGCTCGTAATTAGCCGTTTTTGCATACAGCAGAATGATAATCACCATCACTACCGAAATAGCAAGTGCCGTACCGGCAATACTGATGGCAGAAAGTAACTTATTCTCCATCAGAAGATGAAAGGCCTGTTTAAAATATTGTCTGAACATGGAGAGGATTTACGATTTGACGATTTATAATTTACAATTACAATTCCTTTATTCTTCGCGCAGGGCTTCTGCCGGTTGTATCTTCATAGCTTTACGCGCCGGAATGCCGATGCCTATCACAATCATCAGGACGATGAGAATAAAAGTCAGAACAACGGTGATAATAAAACGGCCGGTCTCCAATGTGGTTCCGTTCATCCAGGAGTTCAGTTCGGCATGAGCCAGATTCCAGTCTATGATAATGGCCGGTACGGTAGCTATCAAAAGCAGTAACAGACCTTCGGACAGAAGGCGGTTGAATATCGTATGGTTCGTTCCTCCCAATGCTTTGTGCAGGGCGATCTCGCTACGGCGCTGTTGTGTACGAAACCAGAAAGTGCCCAACAATCCTAAAAAAATATTCAATAGCAAAAAGACCATACCGAAAATGTAATTACGAAGCTCATTCATAGAAGCTTGTTCGAAATTACGCCGGATATCGGCAAATGAACGAACATCGGCAATAAAAACATTTCCTACCCGGAGCTGCTTCTCGCTATCCGCTTTCAGACGGTTCATAAAATCGACATCCTGTCCTTCTTTCACACGTACACAAAGTTCAAGATGAGTATCATACCAACTGCGGCCTAATTTGTAAAGCATGCAATAAGAAGAAAAAGCCTGTTCATGATCCGAGTAACGTACCGGTTTTAAAGAAGCAGCTAACTTATACGTTTTCGCTGAATCTCCAAACAGATAAAATTGTTTTCCTACCAATGAAGTCAGCTTCACGCCGTATTTCCGTTCATACAAATTATCCGATGCCAGGAAATTCTCTTTCGTAAGCATCTCTGCCAACTGTTCCGGAGTCTCTCCCCTTGTCCCCTGATAACGAAACACTCTCAAGAAATCCGGTGTCACAAACCGGCGGACCACATAACCATAAGACTGCAAAGTATCGTATCTCACTTCCGTCCCGCTATTGCTCCCGTTATACGGATATGAATTTTGCGACAGGCTCACCGCTTCCACTTCCGGACGGCGAGCAATACGGTTGACCAGTTCATCTATTTCTTCGGCAATCAGCGTATCATTCGGTATGAAGTCGGGACTCTTGTCGGTAAGCTGCCCCATGCTCACGAGATAACAGTTTGAAATATCGAATCCGCGCGGTTCGGTATAAACCTTGTACTGCACATAAATATAATCCACAACATACCACATCACTACGCTCACCAACAGCAACTCCGTCGCTATCCAAAGATTGGAGTGCCATTCATTTTTTATCTGTGTAAATAGTTTCTTGTTCATCATTCATTCGATTTAGTGGGTTCTACCTCCCAACGCATTTACAATACTGGTACGTGACGCTTTCCAGGCAGGAAAACCACTGCTTAAAAGATTGAGTACAAAGCAGAAAAGCAACGCATACATAAAAGTGGAAGGCTGCAACAGAATGGAAGCATTTACTTCCGGCGGATTGAGCGTAATGCTATAAGCCTGGGCAAATAGCAATCCATTGCCGAGATAAGCAAACAATATGCTGAAAAGTAATCCCACAGCACCGGCCAGCAAAGTGACCACTAAGTTTTCCATCACAATCTGTCCGATCATCTCCGTGCGGGTACTGCCAAAAGCGCGGCGTACCCCAATCTCGGAAACACGCTGGCGCAAACGGCTCTGTGTCATACTACTCAAGTTAATAGCAGGTACCAGCAACAGAATGATAAAAATAATTACCCGTTGACGCCGGGCCGCCGACAGGTCCGGTTCCCAATTGGCGGCGTAAGCTATCGCCTGCTTTTCCTGATCGTAAGGACGGTTACGATAAATCAACTCATATCCGTTTTCAGCCAACAGATTATTATATTGCAGGCGGACTTTCTCGCATTCTTCACGAATGGCATCGAAATCGTCACGGTCACGTGCCAGAATAGTGGCACTCATCATGCCCATGTGATTGTCGCTCCACGTATCTTGAGCCAGATCGGTAGAAGTATAAGGTATCCATACCTGTGCATAAGCAGCATCCGCCAAAGCTGAAACATCTTTCACCACTCCCGCTACCGTATAAGGCGCATGATTCAACAAAAATTCGCGCCCGGCAGCCTTTGTCGTACCAAACAAATTGCGGGCTACACTTTCAGTGACAACCGCTACCGGACGTCCCGATTCAAAGGCAGCCTGATCATAAGGTTTCCCATCGACAAACGCAAAGTCAAAAACTTGCCAGTAAGTATCATCCGTCTGTTGCATATCTATACTGATGGCAGGTGTACCCGGCATGGAAGCCGGAGTAGTTATGGCAGCAACACAATAAATGGTTACTGCTTCGGGAGTTGTAAGCGACTTGAAACATGCCTTGGCTGTCTGTACACTCATCGGTCCGTTACTGGAACCTCCTCCCCATTCTTTATTGGTAATACTCATAAAGCGTACATGCAGAAAACGGTCGCGGTTGCTCTCAGGCGAGAAAGGGGCTACTTTCACCTGTTGAATCATCACCACCAGCATTATGAGAAAGATGGCAAGCGCCGTACCCAATATGCTGACGAGACTGATGATGGGCTGCTGGCGCAATTGTGCCAATGCTTGTTTGAAATATAGTTTAATCATTTTGAGATCATTTACGATTTGACAAATCCCTCTATTCTCCGACTTGCAGATTACGGGTATTCACACCTCCTATGCCGTCACTGGTGACATCGGCGCTCCGGGCATATCCGGACAACGTCATATGTCCCACTCCATCGGCTTTGGCTACCAGCTTCACACAATGAACATGGACATTTATCTTCCCTACCCCTTCCATTCGGGCACGAAGCGTTTTACACTCCAGATCGGCAATACGGATGGAGCCTACCCCTTTCATATTCAATTCAAGGTCCTTCATTTCCAACTTTTTCTCACAACGGAAAGCACCTACGCCTTCCATATTCACACGGGAGAGGTCGGGAGCCGTAATATAAAATTTCACTCTTTTGGACTTATTGTTCTGCTCTTTGTAAGTAAGGATAAGTTCTCCATTCTTTACCTTTACAAGTACCTTCTCTACAAATTTCCGGGGGCCTTCAATGCGTAGCGAATATTCGGATGACTGTTCAAAATTCACATCGCCCACAGCTTCGAACCGGATGGAAGAGAATTGTGAAACGGACTCATTACGAGTGATCGTTTTGTCGGTCTGCGCTTGTGAGAAAGTGAAAAATGCTCCTAATACAAGCACGATAGTAGTTATGAATATATTTGTTTTCATGATCTGTATGATTTCTTTAAGTTATAAAATGGTCTGCGAGTAGTCCGGGATCATTACTGTATCTGGCGTCCGTCGAAGAAACGAACAGTACGCGAAGTTTGTCTGGCCTGCTCCTCATTATGGGTCACCATCACGATGGTCCGTCCGTCTTCCTTATTCAGACGGTGAAGAAGTTCCATGACTTCAGCCCCCATCTTCGAGTCCAAGTTACCGGTCGGTTCATCGGCAAGAATAATTTCCGGATTACCGATAATGGCACGTGCAACGGCTACACGTTGGCATTGACCGCCGGAAAGTTGTGTAGGGAAATGGCGCATGCGGTGACTCAGCCCTACCTTTTCAAGTACTTCCTGTGCCAGGCGTTTACGCTCACTACTGTTCACATGGCGATAAAGCAACGGAAGCTCCACATTATCCAATACATTCAATGAATTTATCAGATGGAAAGACTGAAACACAAATCCCAAAGTCTTGTTGCGGAAAGCAGCCAACTCTTTATCTTTCATCCCTTCGGTACGGGTACCGTTGATCTCGATCGTACCGGTAGTCGGTGTATCGAGCAATCCCATAATATTCAGTAATGTAGATTTCCCACAACCGGAAGGACCCATAATACTGAGGAACTCACCACGATCCACTGTCAAGTTCACGTTTTCAAGGGCTACCGTTTCAATCTCATTTGTACGGTAAACTTTAGAGAGCGAAGTCAATGTAATCATAACTTTTTGTATTTAATAGAATTTTCAATTTCGTATTTTATCACTAAAAGGATTTCAAATGATATGCCAAAAACATAAATTACTTATATTCTGAATATTAGCTAAAAATGTAGCTGTCCGAAAATGAACACTTTTCGCAAAGGCGGACTATTTACGGATATGAAAATGAACACAACGGCAAACTTTCATAAACAAATGCCAGCATACAGTCTCCCATACAAAAAGTACGGTCCGCTAAAAAGGAAAAAATCCTGTCTTTCTGCTATCGGGTATCTATCTCCGAAAATAAAATGAATGTGGAATTATTGATTATCCATGAGCAATAATTGGTTGCCATCCACTTACAACAGATATTACACACGCGATTAATATAAATCGGGTAATATTGCAAGAAAATAAAAAATAATCTCCAATCATTAACAAAACATGAGAAACATGATGAAAAACATTACTCCCAAACAAGTTTTACGTCAACATGCTCTACTGGGCTGCATAGCGTTACTCCCACTTTCGCCTGTATATTCACAGGCCGATAACCAACAAATCGCTTTTCCGGGTGCCGAAGGCTGGGGACGGTTTGCAACCGGCGGACGTACCACAGATCCCGCTATCGGAAGCAAAGTGTATTACGTAACAAGTCTCGATGATTATCTTTCGTCCGAAGAGCCTATAGAAGGGACACTCCGTTGGGCATTAACCACAGGAGACGATACGCCGCGAACCATCCTCTTCAAAGTGGGCGGCACTATCAATCTTAAAGAAAGATTGAAATGTCCGAGACCGAATGTGACCATTGCCGGACAATCGGCACCGGGTGGCGGCATCTGTATCTCCGGGGCAAATATTTATATCCACAGTAAAAACTTCATCGTACGTTACATCCGCTTCCGTGCAGGAGACCTGTCCGGCAGTAATTATTCGGCATTAGGTATAGAGAACACCGAAAATATAATCATCGATCATTGCTCTTTCAGTTGGTCGATGGAAGAAAACGTGACAATGTACGACAACAAATACACTACTATGCAATGGTGTATATTGAGCGAACCGCTCTATGTATCCAAGCATGATAAAGGTGCACGCGGATACGGTGCCCAATGGGGAGGTGAACACTCTACATTCCATCACAATCTGTTTGCACACTGCGTAGGACGTACTCCATTGGTAAACGGAGCACGTGATAAATCTGCCAGTGGGCACGATGCTTTCGTAGATACGGAAATCATCAATAACGTACACTTCAACTGGGGCAATAAAGGTGCCTTATATGGCGGACAATTACATTCCATCGTAGAGGGAGCTTATTCGCGTACCAACCTCATCAACAACTACTATAAGCCGGGACCGGCTACCAACACTTTTCAAGACCGTTGGTTCGCCGATTGTTCGCACGATGCTTCCAGCGCTACCGGCCTGGGAGAATGGTATATCGATGGCAACATGTTTGAAACAAATGAATATAAGAATGACAAAAACAAAGGAGACCATTCGAAGGTAAACGCCAACAACTGGATATATGCCGATGAAAACAACTCCCAAAAAGCCGTAAACTTGCGTGCCGGCATCGATAAAATAAATGAAATAAAACTCACGGCCCCATCAGCTAACAGTGAGTTGACCATCGAAACAGCAGAAGAGGCTTATCTTAAAGTTATCAAACAGGCAGGAGCACAACTTCCCAAACTGGATGAAGTGGATACGCGTATTCTCGCCGAAGCTGCCGGAGAATTAAAGCCGGTAGACAGAGGAGCGATAAAATGGAATAAAACAGAACCGGATCCCGGCAACATCAAATTTGTGGGTATGATCAATTCACAAGAAGACTTGAAGCCCGCCGATGCAGGCGACAACTGGACTCCCTGGCCGGACCTCACACCGAAAGCCGGTGAAACAGTTCCGACAGATACCGACGGTGACGGTATCCCCGATAGTTGGGAAGAAGCCAACGGACTGGATAAAAACGATCCGGCAGACGGCGGCATCCTCACGGCTAACGGATATTCCAATCTGGAGAATTATCTGAACGGACTGGTCGGTGATACAGGCACTTCTATCGTACGTCCTTTCGTTACGGATCGTGAAGTAGCCGTTCTAAATATCACCGGCATGTCGGGTATACAAGTATATTCTTCGTATCCGCAGGTAAAGAAAAGCGAAATCAGCCTGCCGGCATTGCAACCGGGCATATACATCGTGACCTATATCCTGACCGACGGAAGCCGGCAAAATGAAAAAATCGTTATTACCTAATAAAACAGATAACCTGAGTTCGACATAAAACTTATCCTGCACGGCTTCCCCCTCTTTCCTGAAGAAGAAGAAGCCATACAGCATGATTTTTACAGCGAGTGGAGGTTAAACAGAACTCTAATTTATAATAGATACTCAATGAAAACCAGTAAAACCATCTATCTTCTCATGTTGCTATTATGCCTGCCGGCATCTGTAGCAGCACAATTGCTTCCGGCTTTCCCGGGTGCCGAAGGACACGGCCGATATACAACCGGTGGCCGGGGCGGCAACGTTTACCACGTGACAACCCTTGAAGACAGTGAGGCCAAAGGAACCCTCCGCCATGCTGTCAAGCAAAAGGGAGCACGCATCATTGTTTTCGATGTGGCAGGAACGATCTATCTGAAAAGCGATTTGAAAATCTCCAATGACTACATCACCATTGCGGGACAAACTGCTCCGGGACAAGGTATTTGCATTGCCGACTATCCCGTCATTATCTCAGCCAACGATGTTATCCTCCGCTATCTGCGTTTCCGCGTAGGTACTGAAAGCATAGCCAACGGCGGAGAGCCCGACGGACTCGGTGGTATGGACCGAAAGAACATCATTGTAGACCACTGCTCCATCAGTTGGTCGGTGGACGAATGCTTATCCGTATACGGCTCGGAAAACACCACTGTGCAATGGTGTATCGTATCCGAAAGTTTACGCAGTTCAGGACACAGCAAAGGAGTACATGGTTATGGCGGTAACTGGGGAGGCGCCCATGCTTCCTACCATCATAATCTGATGGCCCACCATGAAAGTCGTGTCCCCCGTCTCGGCCCGCGTCCCGGAACACAGGAACGTGAATATATGGATCTGCGCAATAATGTATTCTATAACTGGGCCGGCAACGGATGTTATGGTGGCGAAGGCATGAAAGTAAATATCGTGAACAATTACTATAAGCCGGGACCGGCTACTCCCAATAGCGCCGTACGTTACCGCATTGCCAAAATCGGTGTCAGAACAACCGCTTATTGTACCAATTCCGACGGTACTCCCAACGCATGGAAACCGATGGAACACGTATGGGGACAATTCTATGTAGATGGAAATGTGATAGAGGGAAACGCCAATGTCACCGCCGACAACTGGACAAAAGGCATCTACGAACAGATCAACAACAAAGAGTGTGACAATACATTCAACGATCAGGTAAAGGCAGAGATGAAACTGAGTGCGCCGCTCGAAACCGAATTTGTGACCACCCATACCGCAGAACAGGCTTTCAAGCAAGTCTTGCTTTATGCCGGATGTTCGAAAGAGAGAGACATCATTGACGAACGTATCGTTAAAGAGACAGAAACAGGTACGGCCACTTACAAGGGAAGTGTTTCATCGGATGCCTCCAAGAAACCGGGGCTCATCGACCGGCCTACCGACGTAATGCCCGCCGGAGCTTCCAGCCCTTGGCCTGAATTAAGTGATGGCGGCGTGACTGCCGACCAACTCAAGGATACGGACGGAGACGGTATGCCCGATGTATGGGAAACTGCCAACGGGCTGAATCCCAATGACTCCTCTGACGGAAAAACATCCACGCTTAGCAAAGAAGGTTACACCAATCTTGAAGTATATCTCAACAGCCTTGTTGCAGACATTACAGAAAAACAAAACCAAGAAGGCGATGACGGTGGCGATACCCCGGGGCTCATCAACGTAACTCCCTCTACCTTAAAAATCGTTTTCGATGCAGCAGCTGACGGAAGCGTATTATTGCTCGCCAACGGAGAATATACCGAAGCAATCGGTATCCCCGGAGGGCGCGCCATCACCCTGAAAGCGGCAGAAGGGGCTGCACCGGTATTGAAATTCAACAATGAGATCTCCGGAAAAAGCGAAAAGGACGGTAGTCTGGTCTTTGACGGATTGACAATCGAGCCGGCCAACGTGAACTACTTTATCAGTCTGAGTGAAGGTGCATACCTCCGGTCGTTGCAATTCAAAAACTGCCGTATCGAAACCTCCAAACGCGGACTGATGACGATAAGCGGTAAAGGCGTAAACGGAGAATTGATAATAGACAACTGCATTGTGCACCCCGACCAGGCAACAGGTTATAGTTACATCTACAACAATGGCGGAGCCACACAAAAAGTAGTGATCACTCATTCCACCTTTTACAACTATCCGCAAGAACATCTGTTTTGGACGCGTAACTACGGCGAAGCGCTCGATTTCACCTTTACCTTTGAAAACAATACCGTAAGCAGATGGTCCAAAGGCGGTAAAAGCAGCACCAACACATTCAGTTTATGCAAGATAGAGGAAACAGCATTCAACGGTACTTATACATTCCGAAACAATCTGATAAACGGTGCTTATCCGGGAGCTGATTTTACGCCATCCGTACTCAACACTACAAGTAAAGGTGTCCTGCTCGCCGAGAAAAATCTCATTGCCGGCTTCGAAAGCTATCTTTGTGACAACATAGGGAGTAAAACCGTCAATGACCTAACTTTAGGAGAAGGAATCCTCTCCGGACTGACTACAATCGATTTTCCTGACGTGGACAACGGAGATTTCAGTATCGACAGTAATTCCCCTTTAGCCGGTGCAAGCACCACCGGAGGCGTTATCGGTGATCCACGCTGGCTGAAAGGAAGCGGAACCGGCATCGGAAACAAACCGGTAGATGAAATCACCGCTTATGTATCGGCCCATACAGTCTATGTAGAAGGAATCTCCGGGAACAGTTATATTGAAGTATACACCTATGCCGGAACAATGATCCGCAAACATGAAACATCCGGTACGGAAACCTCTTTCGATCTACCCTCGGGAAACTACATCGTGAGAATAGCTACCAAAAATACGATAAGTATCCGAAAAATACTGGTACCTTAACCCCAAGCAGTATAACCGGCAAAGGCCTGTACTTACCATATAGAAAGTACAGGCCTTTGTTACTTTATAAGCAGAACAGACTAACGAGGATTCTGCTCCATATTCGGATTCGCATCTATCTCCGTCTGCGGAATAGGTAATGCTACCCTCGGATCAGACGGAGTAATAACCGCCGCATCAGCTACGGAAGCCAAATGCCAACCGCCTGTACGATTCACGGATAATCCGTTTCTCATGGCATCAAAAAAAGCGTGTCCCTCTCCTACCAGTTCTTTTCTACGTTCTTTCAGAATACGCTCCAGACTTAATTCCGATTCTTTTACCGACTTCACGGGATTGGCACGACTTACTATCGCATTGAGACAATCCAAAGAAAATTTCAGGTTTTCTGCTCCCCCTAACTTAAACGCTGCTTCAGCAGCATTCAGATAGACTTCGGAAAGGCGAATGATGCAAATATCGTTGTCTTGCGGATTATCGCCCGTTTTACCCGGATATTTGTTCAGATACTTAGGATAACCGGTAGAGCCTTCGGGCAATATATCTTCATCCGGCTTTTGCGGCAGGCAGTTCAGTGCATGCCGCACATCATCGGGGTCTTCTCCCAGCAAATCGAGAAAAGCCTTGGTAAGCACCAGATTATTCCAGTCTTTCACATTATCGGCATAAACCATCGGAGCCCCTTCACCTCCGGTACCGCCATCAGGTTCCGAAAGAGTATAGTAAAACTCAAAGAGAGATTCCGAATTAAAATCTTTTCCCCATACGGTGGGATATTCATCGTGTGTGAACAGGTTGTACAATCCTCCGTTATTCATTACTTCTTTGGCCAGTTCGAGCGCCTTTTCATTATTATTCATGTAAAGGTAAACACGTGAAAGTAATGCCTTGACACTCCACACATTAAGATAACCATCTTTTTTGCCGGTAGACAATGCGGAAAGATCCAAAGCACCGGTCATATCGTCAATCACCTGCCGGTAACATTCGGCCACCGTATTACGGGAAGGCTGATGGGTAGGCAGCGTAGTTTCAGTCTCGATAGGCACTCCTAAAGACGCACCGTTGTTCAATGTATAAGGCATAGCAAACAGACGGGTAAGATCAAAAAGAGCCAATCCGCGCAAAGCCAACGCCTCGGCTTTGATACAATTGAGTTCAGTAACATTATCCGTGGCTACCGCACCGGATTCTATTCTCTCCAAAAGACTGTTTGCCTGATGAATCACGATATAAGGCTGATTCCATACACGTGTAATATTCAAGGCATCATCTGCCGTTACATTAAATTCATAATAAGGCGACACACGTTTGCCGGGCCCTTTACTGATACGCGCCTGGACATCTTCGCCCCGGCAATCGGCATAATAGAGATAGTTATCGCCATAATAGCTGTGCGAAGCTGCAATACGATAAATGCCGTTCAAAGCAATCTGTGCCTCTTCAAGCGTACGGATGGCTTGTTCGGAGGTAACGGAAGTAGACGGATTCAAATTCAGCCAATCGCCGGAACAGGAAGAATAAAAAAAGGATGTGGCCGCGAATATATATATAAATATACGTTTCATATATCTGAAAATTAATAAGAATTGAAAAAATCAGAAAGTTATCTCAACACCAAAATTAAAAGTACGCATAGCGGGAGCTTCACAGAATACCTCACCGTTAACCGGTACTTCAGGATCATACTGCTTCCACTTGGCCCACGTCAGCAGGTTACTGCCGGAGAAGTAGATACGTGCATTTTCTATCAGAGCTTTCCGCGTCCATTGTCCCGGCAACGTGAAACCGATTGTCAGATTCTTAAGCCGGATATGGTCAGTACTGTGAATATAGCGGGACGAGTTTTGCGGACCGGCGCTTTGCTCCAACACGAAACGGGGCACATCAGTTATATCTCCCGGTTTCTGCCAACGGTCTAAAGCATATACGGGCAAATTGTATGACTTCTCTTGACTGCCATCAGTCTCTATCAGTGTACCTGTTTTATCGAAAGAATAACCGCCCAATGAATAGGTAAAGGTAAGTCCCAGATCAAACCATTTGTAAGAGATGATATTGGTGAATCCTCCCGAAATCTTCGGATCGGCAGATTTATACGGGATGGCTTGCGCCTTGGAAGCATCATCGGTCTTTTCTTTATTATAATTACCCTGTTCATCTTGCGTATTCAGATAATAAAGGGCTTTTCCGGTCATCGGATCTACTCCGGCAAACTCTTTCACATAGAAACTATTATAAGGAAGACCGATCTTATGGATAAACCAGGAACCCTCGATAGACTGTGTCATATCTCCATCCAGTGTCACGATCTTATTACGGTTGTGCGTCAGGTTCAAGACCGATGTCCAGTTAAAGTCCGGACTGGCAAAGTTGATGGTACGTAACTCGAATTCCACTCCTTTGTTGTTGAGCTGACCGATATTTGCCAGATAATTCAGGAAACCGGTGGTAGCACTGATAGGACGATTGTAAAGCAGGTCTTTGGTATCGCGGTTATAGTATTCGAGGCTCACAAAAATACGATTGATAAAAGCCAGATCAAGACCGATATTGAGATTGTAATTCTTTTCCCACTTCAAACCGGGATTGGCTTGTGCAGATTCATACGAGCCTGCGGCTCCCATATAATTCTGTCCGTAACTGTACAATCCCATATATCCGTAAAAAGCTCCCGGCTGATTACCATTGACACCATAGGAAGCCCGGATTTTCACATCATTCAATACCGGTTTCACAGCGTTCATAAAAGACTCATTGCTCAGATGCCACATACCGGAGACAGACCAGAAATCTCCCCAACGGCTTTCCGGTGCCAGACGTGAACTACCATCGCGACGGTAACTGCCGGCAATGTAGTAACGGTCATCATAATCATAATTCAAGCGGGAGAGGTAAGAAATCATTCTGTATGCCTGCGTAGAAGAAACAAAACTTTTCAATACGGCAGCATTATCCGGTTCGAGCAATACATCTGAGGGTAGTTTGGACTTCTCTCCCATCGCTTTATCGCTCTGATAGCTTTCCAGTTCATAAGCAGCCAGTACATCAAGATGATGTTTGGCGGCAAATGTACGGGTATAGTTTAATGAAGTAGACGACAATAGCTTACCATATTCGGTAAACCCCTTCGAAGTCTGGGCATCACTTCCGCTCTTCGGTCCTGCCCCACTAAGAGGATTCAGGTAACGGGAATCTTTCTGTACGGCATAATCATAGCTCAGGGTCTCTTTCAACTTCAATCCTTTAATGATATCTACAGAAGCGTATCCGGTAGAGAACATACGTGTTATACGGCTTCGGTTATAATCAGTACGGATGTCGCGAAGCGGATTCACATTGGTGCCGGCATAAGAGCCTACATAATTGCCAGAAGCATCGCGTACCGGCATGGAAGGCGTGGCAGATACCGCTACACAAAGAAACGGATTGATGTTGGAACCGCGCTCTTCATTCATCTCCTGATTCATCTGGGTGAACATCATATTCCCTCCTACTTCGGCCCGGCTACCTATCTTCTGCGTCATGTTCAGACGGGCGGAATAGCGATCCAAGCTGGAATTCTCCACTAATCCTTCCTGTCGGTTGAAACCAAGAGAAGCGTAGAAAGTAGTACGTTCATTTCCTCCCGAAGCAGAAACTTCGTAATTCTGATTATGGGCGGTACGAATCAATTCTTTCCGCCAATCAGTATATCCTAATTCCGGTATTCCTGCATACGTATCGATGTTGGCGTTGGCATACTCTTCGGGAGATTCTAATCCCTGATCTACAGCAGAATTATACAAACCTTCGTAAATCATCTCACGACGCTGTTCCCCATTCAATGTAGGACGGAAGTTGACGGCGGCATTAGAGAAACCTCCACTGGCACTCAAAGTAACTTTAGTACGTCCTGCCGCTCCTTTCTTTGTAGTAATCAGGATCACTCCATTCGCAGCACGCGATCCATAAAGAGAAGCGGCGGCGGCATCTTTTATCACTGTGATATTTTCAATATCAGCAGGATTAAGCGTGCTCATCACATTGGTTTTGGCATTATTCATATAAGCAGCATCAGCACCCGTACCGGCACCCATATTACCGGAAGTGACCGGTACGCCATCAATGACGAACAGAGGTTCGTTAGATGCATTGAACGACCCCATACCACGGATACGAATACTCTGATTGGCGCCCGGCTGGCCGGAACTGGAAGTGATGTTCACTCCCGTTGTCATTCCCTGCAATTTCTGTTCAACAGAAAGTACCGGCACGTTTTTCAGCATATCGGCCCGTAAAGTATTGGCCGAACCGGTAAAAGACGACTTTGAGAAATTACCATATCCTGTTACCACCACCTCGTCCAAACTCAGTGATTCGGGACGTAACTCCACATTCAATACTCCACTTTTCGGCACTCTTACCTCTATCGTTTTCATACCGACATAGGATACAACCAGAATTTTATCCGATGGCTCCACATGTAAGGTATAGCGACCATCCATATCCGTCACTACTCCCCGACTCGGTGCTCCTTTTACAGAAACGGTAGCCCCGATAAGTGGCTGTTTGTCGTCTGATGATGTCACCACACCTTTTATTTCCAATTGTTGTGCCTGAACATGTATACCACACAGGCAACTCAGTACAAACAATACTACTTTAAAGTTTCTCATTGGTTAATTATTTTAAATCTACAAACACCTATTTGCGCTTGTATACCTCAATAATTGTACCTTAAAGGCGTTGAAGAAACAAATTAATTCTAAACGTCAGTAAATAAAAACATTAATTATTCAAGGAAAACTAAGAAATGAAAAAAGGGCTGTAGATTCAGTCCACATATTTGTGGAATAATTCCACAGTCCATTAGAAAAAATACAGTTCAACTGTTACATCCTTAATAAAATATTATGTCTCTAATCGTTATTATAAGAAAATAAAAAATCAAACCTGTTACGTAACAGAAACCACATGGCAGGAGTCAACTCAACATTCAATCCCAAAGTGGAAGCAATACGATAAAAGGTAGAAACCTTAGGTTCTGTCTTTCCCGTTTCCACACGAGAAATATAAGATTTATTAGTTCCTATCTTTTCGGCAAATTCTGCCTGTGTCATGTTTGCTTTCTTCCTTGCCTCTTCAATTATCTATCCGGTAGAGAAAGCATTCGCCCTATCTTCGGCAGCCTTACGCTCCGGAGTCCCTTCTTTGCCAAACACAGTATCCAACTGTACATCGACATCAAACATCTTTAGTTCTTTTTCGCTCATTATATTCTTTCTTTAGTTTTAATGCTTTATCAATTTCTCTATCTGGTGTTTTCTGCGCCTCTTTTTGAAAACCATTGAACAATACAACAATATGTTCCTCATCATAACAGAAAAAAATCCGATGGATATTATCTTATCACTCTATCCTTAACTCATATAAACCATCTTTGAAAAACTTCACGTACTTTGCCGGTAGTCTATCTTGAGTTTTTAATAAGAGTAATCCATATAGGACTTTTTCTTGCATATCTTTATCCAGAATATCAAAAAAAATCTTTATAGTAGTTTTTGTATGCTATTATCTTTCTGTTCATACAGCAAAGACAGAAGAAGTTTATCAATTGAGTAACTTTTTAATAAATATTTTAGAGCTATACACAAAAATAGCGGTAACTCCATTGGAACTACCGCCAAATATCCTATTTTTTTACATCAAAATTATATCCTCATATTTTTTTGATAAAGAAGCGTTTTAATGTCCTTTATTTCCGATTTGAAGGGAGCTTTATAATTATTCAAATTCTTTTGATCTCTTATTTATTATCCCCACTCCATATAAAAGGCACTTTCATTTTGGCAAGAAATATCCTCTATTTTAGCTTCAGTTTCGTTTTATTCTTATACTGGCTCATATCGCTCACTACCACCCGATCGCCCGGCTGCAATCCGCTCACCACCTCTACAAATTCAAAATTCGAATCACCCAACTGCACTTTACGTTTCACAATTTCATCATCCGATGTCATTACGAACAAATCATATTCACCACGTCCCACATAGTAAGAGGCATTGGCAATACGCATCACGTCTTCTTTCACAGCATTCATCACATATACATCCGTCTTCAGTCCCGAACGCAAACGGCGGTTATTGTCATCCATCAATTGTACAGAGAAAGAGATTACCCCGTTTTTAGACAAGGGAGTCACACTGCTGACCACTCCTTCCAGCTTTTCCGTACCGATTTTCACGATCGCTTTTCCACCGGCAGCCACACGGTCACCATAAGTATCCGCTATTTCACCCTCTACCTTGAAATGACTTAAATCGGAAATAATAGCTACCTGACCACCTTGAGGAACCTGAGCACCCACTTGATTATTAATATAAGTGAGAATGGCCTTACGCGGTGAACGAATCTGCGCATCATCCAATGTACGTTTCATCTCGGCAAGATTCTTCCGGAAAATGTTGAAATCGAGTTCCTGCACTTTCAGCTCGGCGGCAGCAACTTCCTTTTCATTATCATACTGTTGTTTGAGCTGTTCATATTCGAGTTGGGCTACATTATAACTCAGTTCAGCCTGACGTACTTTATCGGTAGTACCGGCACCCAGGCTATCCAGATAATGTTCGTTGCGAAGCTCTACCTTCATCCGGTTCAACTTCATGGCAGACACTTTAATCTGCATAGCCATATCAGAAAGTTTCGTCTGGTTATTGACACGAAGCTGCTCCAATTTATAACGTCTCATCTCTTCTTCATCGAGCAGTTTTTTATACTCCGTTTCCGTACTTTGCAAATCGAGCTTCAAAATCGGTGTTCCCACATCCACACTGTCACCACCACGACGATAGACTTCAACAATACGGCTATTGATGGGAGACGTGATAATCTCTTCGAAAGCAGGTGCCACCTTCCCCGATGCACTGACACTGACTTCAATCGTTCCTTGATCAACGGCAGAGAGTATAATGTCTTTTTTCTTCACTCCCGTACGCATCAGGGAAATCAGAATACTGATAACCACAACAATCGTGACAGCAATAGCTGAAAAACGGATAATCTTTTTATTACGCTCTTTCTTGCGTATCTCTTTGGGAATTTCTCTGTCCATCTTATATTTATTTAGGAATTATGATTTATGAATGATGGCTTATAAATCATCAGTCATCATTCGCTATCAGGGATACCAAATCCGTGCCAAATTCATAATCATCTGAAAACAAGATAAAAAAGAAAAAGACAGGGTGTTCGTTTTCGAACACCCTGTACGAATTTAGAGAATCATAAGGCATAAATAACCGACTATCTCAACCTTAAACGGTCACCAACTTCCGGAATATAATCACCGTCTTTCCGGTTCATTTTATAAAGATTCTTCAAACGAATACCGTATTTCTGCGAAATGGTATGCATCGAGTCTCCATCCTTCACTATATATACATTATACTGCTTCGGAGCCTTTTTCTTTTTCGCCTTCAAATAGATAATATCCCCCTGTGTCAGCGTATAATCGCGCTGCAGATCATTGTATTTTACCAGTTTCTTCCAACTGATCCCGAACTCATCACCCAGTTCTTTAAAAGTATCGCCGCTACGGGCAACCACATAAGCAATATCATTGGCGATGTATACCGGATGCGGATTCAGCAACCACGGGTGCTTTCTTAATTTCCGTTTTGAGTAGACTCCCTGAGCATCATATTTATACAAATCATAATCTTCGATAATCGTAATCAAACGATTAGCATAGGAAGGATCTGTGGCATAACCGGCTTTCTTCAATCCGCGTGCCCACCCTTTATAATCGGTTATGTCGAGTTTAAAAAGAAAGGCATAACGAGCCCCCCGGGTAAGAAACGTAGAATGATCTTCATAAGAATCCCTCGGATTTTTGTAAGCGCGAAAACATTCCTGACGGGCATCATCGTCGTGTCGCACCGTACGGCCTTTCCAACTTCCCCCACACTTGATACCAAAATGATTGTTACTCTTACGTGCCAACTCACTCATTCCCGCACCGCTCTCGAGCAACCCTTGTGCCAACGTGATGCTGGCAGGAATTTTGTGTTCTTTCATCTGCTCTATGGCAAGATCCTTGTATTTATCGATATAAGTCACATAACGTGAGTTCCGGCGTTGAGCCTGTGCACCCACAGAGCAAACAAGCACAATAGTCACTACAATAAGTCTGAGAAGTCTTTTGTCCATTTTATAAATAGATAATGTGAGTTAAATGCCACAAAAATCATAAAAATAATTGGGATTATCAATCTCTTTCCTAACTTTGTAACATTAATTGTAGAACAAAAACCCTTGATAAAGATGAAAGACCTGACGATTACCAGTACTATCAAAGTATATGAGTTTGATGAACTTACTAAAACGGATCAGGCTCTGATGACGGCTGCCATGGAAGCAACCGGCCGTAGCTATGCTCCTTATTCCAAGTTTTCCGTAGGTGCCGCCGCCCTTCTTGCCAATGGCACTGTAGTGACCGGAACCAATCAGGAAAACGCCGCTTATCCATCGGGGTTGTGCGCCGAACGTACTACTTTGTTCTATGCCAACTCACAATATCCGGATCAGCCGGTAACTACGCTTGCCATTGCCGCCCGAACGGAAAAAGATTTTATCGATCTCCCGATCCCACCATGCGGGGCGTGCCGACAGGTGATACTGGAAACTGAAAAACGTTACCAACGGCCCATTCGCATTCTTCTCTATGGGAAAAAAGCCATTTATGAGGTAAAAAGTATCGGCGTACTGTTGCCTCTTTCATTTGACGCCTCAGCAATGAAAGTATGATGACTCAACAATTCAATACCAAATTAAAAGGTAAGCTCGTTCTTACCGATTCTTATCACGCAGACAAAACTCTGCAAAAAGAAAAGAGCCTTTACAAATTTATCTGGGTAAGAAGCGGAAGTATAACGCTGGAAATAGACCACCAGGAAATAATGCTTGCAAAAAATGAGATAATCTCCCTTTCCAACTTGCAGCATCTGGAATTTAAATCTATTGACGGAGACTATCTGACTTTGTTGTTCAACAGCAACTTTTACTGTATTTATGGCAATGACCACGAAGTATCCTGTAGTGGATTCTTATTCAACGGTTCTTCGCATGTGATACGTTTCACATTGAACGAAGCGGAACAGAAAACCCTGAATGACATTGCCGACACCCTCTGTAAAGAGTTTTCCGTCACAGACAATTTGCAGGAGGAAATGCTTCGTATACAATTGAAGCGTTTCATTATTCAAAGTACACGCATTGCACGCCATCGATTGAATATTACTCAAGAAAAAGAGTATAGTTTCGAAATTATCCGCCAGTTCTTTATTTTGGTAGATACCCATTATCGGGAAAAGAAACAAGTGCAGGATTACGCGGATATGCTGCATAAATCCCCGAAAACACTATCGAATATTTTTTCAACTTGCAAACTCCCCTCCCCACTCCGTATCATTCATGAACGGATAGAGGCTGAGGCTAAACGTCTCTTATTGTACAGCACAAAGAGTTCCAAAGAAATAGCCGATCTGTTAGGTTTTGAAGATCAGTCTTCATTCAGTCGTTTTTTTAAGAATATGACCGGACAAAGTACCGTTCAATTCCGTAATGAAGCTGAAAAACAAGAAAAATAGTAGAATAGAAATTACACAGATAAAGAAGCCGGAAACAATTTATAGATATTCAACAAATCATACAATAAAAGGCTTCTCTTTTACGTCGAACCCACACATATTGTAACTTTTTATAAAACCCCCATCGTTTTCTCGTAAAGAAACGTTTCGTTTCTCTACGAGGAACGAGTGGTTTCTCTACGAGTTTCAACCAACTCCTCTACGAGAAAAAATTCTTTTATATAACATGCTATAAACCAAGATATTACAATCCACAAACGTTGTATATCATTTTAACCATACAATTATCATTTCACATCTGCGTTTCACCGTTACTTCACATCTTAAATGCTTACACAAACAATTCTTATTGATACACAGTTATTTAATGAATTTAATTTATTATGGTTAAAAATACCTTTTATTCATCGAACTGGCTTCAATCACACTCACCGTTCTCATTCAACAATCGAAACAAATGTCATCTTCCAAATGTTATGTTCTAAATAATAACCTCTTAAAAAGACAAGAATTATGAAACAATATGATGCAATTATTATAGGTTTCGGCAAAGGTGGAAAGACATTAGCTGCCGAACTGGCCAATCGTGGCTGGAAAATAGCCCTGATAGAACGCTCTGACAAAATGTATGGCGGTACGTGTATAAATGTAGCTTGTATACCAACCAAGGCTTTGATACATGAAGCAGAAATATCCGGAATTATGTATCAGGGGGATTACAAAAAGCAAAGTAACTTTTATAAATTAGCCATTGCCCGTAAAGACAAATTAACCTCATTCCTGCGTGACAAGAATTTCGATGACCTGGCCAACCGTCCGAACGTAACGATCTATACCGGAACTGCTTCCTTTATATGTCCTGACACAGTAAAAGTAACACTCCCCGATGAAGAAATAGAATTGCAAGGAAAAGAAATTTTCATCAATACCGGTTCTACGAGTATTATCCCCGCCATCGACGGTATCCGTGATAGCAAGCGGGTGTATACCAGTTCAACCTTACTGGATATGGAACTACTTCCCCAACACCTCATTATTGTAGGCGGTGGATATATCGGACTTGAATTCGCATCTATGTATGCCGAATTCGGAAGTAAAGTAACCATCCTGGAAGGGGGCAGATTCTTCATGCCGCGTGAAGACCGGGATATTGCCAACAGTGTACGGGAGGTTCTGGAAAGAAAAGGTATCGAAATCCGTTTGAATGCCCGCGCACAATCAATTCATGATACGGCCAACGGCGTTACGCTGGCCTATACGGACGCTTCGGACGGTACTCCTTATTTTATAGATGGAGATGCCATCCTATTGGCAACAGGACGTAAACCGATGATCGACGGATTAAATCTTCAAGCAGCAGGCGTACAAGTCGATTCACAAGGTGCAATCATCACAGATGTACATCTGCATACTACCACTCCGCATATATGGGCGATGGGAGATGTGAAAGGAGGTCCGCAATTTACTTATGTCTCTTTGGACGATTACCGGATTATTCGTAACAAGCTATTCGGTGACAAAGAACGGACAACGGAAGATCGCAACCCGCTTGCTTACTCTGTATTCATAGATCCTCCTTTGGCACACGTCGGTCTCACGGAAGAGGAAGCCATAAAAAAAGGTTATTCATTCAAAGTATCCCGTTTACCGGCAACAGCCGTAGCGCGTGCCCGCACATTACAAAAGGTAGATGGCATGCTGAAGGCAATCGTCGATGCGCACACCGGAAAAATCATGGGATGTACTTTATTCTGTGCAGATGCATCGGAAATGATCAATATCGTCAATGTAGCCATGAAGTCCGGACAACATTACAGCTTCCTGCGTGATTTTATTTTCACGCATCCGAGTATGAGCGAAGTCCTGAATCAATTATTCACATTCGATTAAACAGGAAACTTAAAAACTTTTTTTTTAAATTCCTCAAACAACACCTGTGCCTGCCTGCTTAAATTATCGGCAAGTGCAGGTGCTATTTTTACTATTATAGGGTAAGATTCCTTTCTTTTTTCTATTTTTGCAACAAGACTTTTTCATTTCAAAGAATTATCACAGTAAGACGTTATTTATAAAACAATATGCAACTGACATTTCGAAAAGCAACCACCGAAGATGCTGCCAGAATATGGGAAATCATCTTGCAAGCCAAAGCACAAATGCTTCGGCAAAACAAACAGCAATGGGACGAAACATATCCTTTACCGGAAAATATAGCTAATGACATTCGTAACGGTTATGCCTATGTATTGTGCAGTGAAGCCGATATCATAGCTTATGCCGCAGTAGTCTTTGACGGGGAACCTGCCTATAATTCCATTGACGGTAGCTGGTTAAGCGAACAACCTTATGTAGTTGTTCATCGGCTGGCCGTTGCCAATGAAATGAAACAAAAAGGAATCGCCTCTCTATTTATGCAGAAAGTAGAAGAGCTAAGCCGCAGTCAAGGCATTCATAGTTTCAAAGTAGATACCAATTTTGATAATTTCTATATGCACAGAATGTTAGAAAAGTTAGGATTCAGTTATTGTGGTGAAATATTATATCAAAGAGGAAGCCGCATGGCATATGAGAAACTTTTATAAGTAATGATAAAAAGCAATTTGACACAACTGAAGTTGCTAATTTGACAAGTACAGGAAAGAGTCATTTTTCGAACCAATAGGGGATATTCCATACCGGGAGACAAATACAAATGGCGTTAACCACTGTATATCAAAGAATTAATCACTTATTTAATAAACAATTAAACTGATATTCTTAGCCTGTAAGAATACGCTTTTAATACTGTGTTAAATACGTATTCTTGTTGGTAAGAATACGCTTCTTTACAGGTAAAGAAATTAATGTTTTGCAACGGAAGAAACCATATGCCGAAAACAGGATTAACAATGTTAAAATCAGACGTGCGATTTTCTCACTATATAAACCATCGATCTGTTTTAAAAGTTTTCCTATCCTCCAAGGGTAGATGTTCTTAAGCTCCACATGTTTGAAATGGATTTCAATCAAAAATCTTTTTCCAAACTAATCAGAATGAGTCTTTCACGCCTTAGCGACTATATTTAATATGAGTCGACCTTAAAATTGTCCGTGAAATTAGTAGGAAATTAAATATTGATACTAATATAGTGTTGGGAGTTTCATTTTTTATCTTACCTTTGCCCCCGGAATTAATTAAACTACTCCGATGAGAATATCCAAGTAAGACAACACATTTCGGTAAACATCACTTTTTACATGCTATTTTTCTATCGACACTGAGCATCACAAACGTGTATGTTTGGCCACTATTGTGTTTATCTCTCTCCTCCCTACTTTTTCGTGATGACCAATCCCAGTCTTTAAACTTTCAAAACCATAATCAGCATGAGTATATCCATTCAAAAAATCACATACATACACGCAGATAAAGATATTCTATTCAAAGACCTCGATCTATCTGTAAATAAAGGACAAAAAGTAGCATTAATCGGTAATAACGGATCAGGGAAATCAACTCTCTTACAGATTATTGCGGGATGGCTTCCCCCTTCATCGGGTACAATCATTCGTCCGGATGATTTATATTACATCCCTCAACACTTCGGACAGTACGATAATCAGACTATTGCAGAAGCATTGCAGATAGATACGAAAATTAGAGCACTACATGCTATCCTGAACGGTGATGCTTCCGTAGAAAACTTTCATATTCTGAATGATGACTGGAATATTGAAGAGCGGGTACAAACTGCATTAGTTTCTTGGGGAATACATGATAAATCAACGTCACAATCGATGTGCGAACTGAGCGGCGGAGAAAAAACACGGGTGTTTCTGGCAGGTATGGAAATACATGCCCCTTCTGTCATCCTGTTGGATGAACCGACCAACCACCTGGATACAGAAGGCAGAAAACAACTCTATGAATTTGTGAAAAGGACCTCTTCTACTTTGATTATCGTCAGCCACGACCGGACACTGCTCAACTTACTGAATACTACCTGCGAACTTACCCGGAGCGGCATAAACGTATATGGAGGAAATTATGAATTCTACAAAGAACAGAAAGGTATCATGATGAATGCTTTACAGCAGCAACTCGAAGAAAAAGAGAAAGAATTACGTCTGGCTAAGAAAACAGCCAGAGAAATGGCAGAACGAAAAAATAAACAAAACGTACGTGGAGAAAAAGCGAATATAAAAAAAAGGATTCCTCGCATAGCAATGAATACCCTAAAAGATAAAGCAGAAAAAAGTACAACCAAACTAAATAACATACATGCCGAAAAATCAGAGCAACTGACAAATGAAATGAACCGACTCAGAAATACCCTTACCGGTACGGCAGCGCTAAAAACTGATTTCAATGCTTCTTCGCTACATACCGGTAAGATATTGATTACGGCCAAGGATATCAATTTCAGTTATAACAATAATGACGCATTATGGAAAGAATCCTTGAGTTTTCAGCTAAAAAGCGGTGACCGTCTCTGTATCAAAGGAGTAAATGGATCGGGAAAAACAACTTTATTGAAACTCATTACCGGAGAGATTGTCCCCACACAAGGGAGCCTTTCCCGTATAGACTTCAAATACGTTTACCTCAATCAGGAATATTCCATTATTAAAAATGACAAGAGTGTCCTCGAACAGGCGGAAACCTTTAATAGTCGTAATCTACCTGAACATGAAATAAAAACCATACTCAACCGCTACCTGTTTCCGGCAACCGTATGGGACAAATCTTGCCGGAAATTAAGTGGCGGTGAAAAGATGAGACTTGCTTTTTGCTGTCTGATGATCAGTGACAATACTCCGGACATGTTCATTCTGGATGAGCCTACGAATAATCTGGATATTCAAAGCATCGAAATCATCACGGCGACAATCAAAAATTATACAGGCACGGTAGTTGTGGTTTCTCACGACAAATATTTCGTGAATGAAATAGGTATTGAAAATTTTCATACCTTTGTCTGAAATTTATCATCCTCTTCTAAGAGATAACGCCGCAAGCGAACATAATGATTTTTTCATGAAAGAATACAGCAACAACCTCCTACCTATACAGATAGAAGCAGAACTAAGTAAAGAATGGACTTTCTTGTCCGAAGAATACCGGGAATTAATGGCGAGAAGCGGTACCCGATTGAGATGTTCACTGACGTTTCCGGTGGAGAGTCACGTACGTGTCACCTCTCCGCATACCGGAATCGAATGGAACATTATGCTCGTCGTTTTAAACAATAAAATGTTTATCGAAGCTTTCTATACCTTCTATACCAACGAATATGGTGAAAAAGGTATCTATCTCATCGACCGTTTCAGATGCAGCCGGGTGACACCGCATTACATGAAACGTATCAAAAGCCGGTATATGACTCCCAAAGGCATTCCTTTCAAGGACGAACACGATTTTATACTTTTCTTTTATTCCAAACTGATACACGACACGGCAATGTGTACGCACAGGCATACAAAATATCTGGCACACAACCAAGGGCTGAGTATCATAGAATACGCAGGAAACGGTACGGTCACTTACATTACTTTCGTCAACCGGGAAATGCTGCGGGAATACCAGGAGCCGTTTGACCAACATCGCAAGCTGATGTATCAAATGAAAGATAACCCGAAAGCGAAAGGACCGCGCCGTCAACTAAAAGTTTTATTGGATGAATTAGGCGTTGAATTTCCAAAAGAATATTCAAGTTTCAAACCTCGCAGGAGAGATCCGTTGGACACGATGGATATCTCCTGCCAAATTGTACATACCCGTCAAGTGGGAATCCCTGCAACACAAGAGACTTCTGCCGTCCGAGGTACGGGACGTCCGTCACAACAACAATGGTTCAATGAAGAAGAATTAAAAAAGTTATTAAAAAGATGAGTAAACTAACAACTACCTGGTGGATCATTTTCTATAAAGACCAGTTATTACTTAAAAAAACAGATAACGGATTTTCAATCCCCTGTGCCGGGCAACCTCCGATCCATATCTCTCCGGAGACCAACATACATGAAATATGTATGTTGGATGGGCATCCCTGTAAAGCGATTGCCATTGATTATCCGGTAGAAGAATCGGATAAGTATATGATGACCGGACTACGTGCATCTTACGATTTCATTCCACTGAAGCAATATCAGACTGCCGGAAAAGCAGCCGAAATACTACACTGGGATCGCAATAGTCGTTTCTGCCCCGCATGCGGCACAGCAATGGAGCAAAAAGCACCTATCATGAAAAAATGCCCCAAATGCGGAAACGAGATGTATCCCTCTATTTCTACGGCAATATTAGTTCTGATCCGTAAAGAAGATAAATTATTGCTGGTACATGCACGCAATTTCAAAGGTACATTCAACAGCCTTGTGGCCGGTTTTCTGGAAACCGGAGAAACTTTGGAAGAATGCGTTGCGCGCGAGGTGAAAGAAGAAACCGGACTGGACGTAAAGAATATCACTTATTTTGCCAATCAGCCTTGGCCATATCCCAGTGGACTGATGGTAGGATTTATCGCTGACTATGCAGGTGGAGAACTCACGTTGCAGGATGAGGAGCTGAGTTCCGGAGCCTTTTATACCCGGGACAACTTACCCGAATTGCCAAGAAAACTAAGTCTGGCAAGAAAAATGATAGACTGGTGGATAGAAAACGGAAAATGACAAAAACACAGGCCACGAAGTACATATAAACTACAAACGAACAACTTATGAATGGAATGAAAACAGCATTCATCCTCCAAAAGTATCAATAAACCCATGTATCTTCGTGACCTGCTTTTTAAACAAACCCCGTGAGCTATTCCATGAAAGTGAGTTCTTTCAAATCCAATTTCTTCTCCCATTCAACAAGCGGCAGTCCGTGCAAGGAAAACGCATCCATACCCTCGGGCAAAACATTCTGCGCCAAATAAACGGCAGGAACAGTCACCAATGCACAACCAACCTGATCGGACTCAACAAATACATATTTATATCCGGCATAAATACATTCGTATTCCACTTCCTGATCTTTCCCGTAAAGCGCAATGCTATTGGTCACTTTACGGAGCGTGCCCTCAAGATAACCGATCATTTCACTCTCTGTGGTAGAATCATTGCCATAAGTATCGGCATCTTCTACAAACAAGCAGGCAGCCACATCCCTGTTCTTAGGAACAGCCACTCCGATACAGGCCCACACCCACAATGGTCCGCGCGCACTGACATCCTGTCCGGCACAAACAATATGTGCTCCCGGCATAGGTGGAAAACGCTGTTGTTTCTCCTTTCCAAAAAGACGTTCGGTAGCATCCAGCAGAGGACGAACATTATACACGGGGATCTCTTTTCCGGAAACTTGCGGTTGCATGTACATAGGAACTGCCTTTCCAGAAACAATATCTTCGTGTACGGCAAGATCCAATCCCCATATCGCCCCATTCAGTCCGCAAAATGCAGAAGAGGTATTCAGCATATTAACCTGTCCGAAATAAGCATCGCTCCTTCCGCAACGGTCATAGGCAAGAATACTTTCGGTCACGACATCAAGTCCTTTGATATCGACCGTTCCAACGGAAAGTTTCATAGTCGATATATACCCTCCGCCATCCGGCATACCCGGATTCATATATCCCATGCAAAATTCTTTACTCGGCCCAATGGCCCGACTAATCACTTTCGAGGCATCGTATTTGATGCCGGCTATCAGATCTTTCATATATTAATTGGTTTAGATGTTGCACATAGAACAACGTTTAACACAGAATGATTAAGCCCGATAGACTAAAGAAACAAAAAGAATACAAAAAAGAGAGGCTATCACCGCATAATCCGGTAATAGCCCCTTTTTATCTATCATTTTCCATTATCTGGAGTATCTGCCCGCAAGGGAAGTACTCAGATACCGAGTGATTTCATCACAGCCTTGATCTTTTCATCGGCACTTGCATCAGCACCGGCAAAACAATTACGACAGCCCATCTCTCCTTTCACTTCGATATAGAACTTAATCTTAGGCTCTGTTCCCGAAGGACGGATAGAAACCTTGCCGCCATCCTGAGTGAAATATTGAAGTACGTTCGACTTATCCGGCATATCGATTTTGGTTACACGACCGTCTTCGTCAATCTGTTTCAAAGTCTGGAAGTCTTTCCAAAGGATTACTTTAGAACCTGCCAGTTCGCGCGGAGGATTATTACGGAAATCAACCATCATCTGCTTGATTTCTTCCGCACCGCTCTTACCGGGTTTTACTACGCTAATACCTTTTTCTTTAGAGAAACCATATTCCACATAGATATCCAGCAGCAATTGATACAATGTTTTGCCATTGTCTTTCGCCCATGCAGCAATTTCGGAAATCAAGCAACAAGCAGATACGGCATCTTTATCACGTACAAAATCTTCGGCAAGGAAACCATAGCTTTCTTCACCACCGCCGATGTAAACCTGCTTACCTTCACGCAAACGAATCTCGCGTGCAATCCATTTAAAACCGGTATAGCAATCGAGCATTTCAATGCCGTTCTTCTCAGCTATTTTCTTGATAAGTTCGGTAGTAACAATTGTTTTCACTACAAATTCCTTCCCTGTCATCTTGCCCAATTTCTTATACTGGGTAATGATATAATAAAGATACATCAAGCAAGTCTGGTTACCATTGATAAGTACCCATTCGCCCTTATCATCCTTACAGGCAATACCCACACGGTCGGCATCAGGATCACTCGCCATTACCAGGTCGGCATCGATTTCCTTAGCCAGATTGACAGCCATAGTCAATGCCTCGGCATTTTCGGGATTCGGAGAAACAACTGTCGGGAAGTTACCATCCTTAATCATCTGTTCGGGAACCGTATGGACATTCTCAAAACCCCACATCTTCAATGCACGCGGAATAAGCATCATACCCGTACCGTGAATCGGAGTATAAACAATCTTCATATCTTTCTGGTGAGCGATAGCTTCCGGATCGATAGAAATGGTTTTAACCTTTTCCAGATAAGGTTTATCAATGTCTTCGCCGACAATCTGAATCAAACCGGCATCAGAATTACCCCGGAATTTAATGTCGGCAGCAGAAGTTATCTTATTCACTTCATCGATAATTCCTTTATCATGCGGTGCCAATACCTGTGCACCATCATCCCAATAAGCCTTGTAACCGTTATATTCTTTCGGATTATGAGAAGCTGTCAGAATAATACCGCTTTGGCAACCGAGGTGACGGATAGCAAATGACATTTCAGGAGTCGGGCGCATATCTTCGAACAGATATACTTTGATACCGTTAGCAGCAAAAATATCTGCGGAAATTTTTGCAAAAAGATCACTGTTGTTGCGGCAGTCGTATCCTACCACTACGGAAATCTGCGGAATATCTTTAAAATTAGCATTCAAATAGTTGGAAAGCCCTTGAGTGGCAGCCCCTACCGTATAGATATTCATGCGATTGGTACCTACACCCATGATACCGCGCAGACCGCCTGTACCGAATTCCAAATCTTTATAGAAAGCTTCTATCAACTCGGTTTTATCTTCATTTGCCAACATACGTTTCACTTCAGCCTGAGTTTCGGCATCATATGCCGGGGTAAGCCATTTTTCAGCTTTCTCAGTCACCTGCTTGATGAGTTCCTGATTTTCCATTTAGATTGTTATTTATTGGTTAATGATTCATTAATCTCTATAAGTCACAAATGTAAAAGAATTAAATAAGAATTCCTAATAAATAAATGAATATTGTGTTAATGTGATAATGGCCGATACATCAATCGACATGCGGTTTTCAGCACAGAATATCCATATATTAAATAATTATTTCACTTTGTAACGTTCGCCTGTTTGTTTTACATATTCTTCAAGAAATTCTTTCGGATAACCCGGACGAACCACACCGGCAGGCTGACCGATAGAGTTACGTTCGAACTTACCATCTTTCATCTTGCGAATCACACCGTCAGCGTATTTCACTATGATAAACTCTCCCAACCGCTTCCAAGTATCGAAAGTACTTTGAGCAGTCATATTAGTATAATTGGTGAGAAAAGCCTTGGCTCCGGCCGGATCCTTTTGATAAATGCGCGTAGCCATATTTTCAATACCGGCCTGTGCCTCGTGGAAAGTACTTTCAAGTTCCTGCTGTGCAGCACGGATATCACCGATCATCAAATCGTAACGCGGATATACCATATTGGATACCCAATTGAAAATCCAGAAAGAAGAATCCCAAGAGAAAGTGATATAATCGGCTCCACCTACACGGGAATAGCATACAGGCACTTTATCCGTACAGCAGTATACCGGGGTGAATACCGTCATATTGGCATCGTCCGTACCAAACCAAAGTACACCACCCACCGGATCGGGCATACTGGCACGCATTTGCGCAACAAAAACAAAACCGGTTTGCTGAGTGGAAATAGGGCGCTCATTGAAATATTCCTGATCACCCACTTTAAAAGAAAGCGGCGAAAGACGATATGGGATCTTATAAGGGCCGGCACCAAAATCATTGCTGATATCGAGGGGAGTCCCTTCATAGTGATCACGCATGGCATTCTGTACATCCTGTACGGAAATCTTACGGTTAGGCTTCACGAACAACGGCATCGGTTCGTCTGTTTCTCCCTGTATATAAGGAAGGTATGCCTCTCCCTGATCGGTAAACATATTGAAATAACTCCAGACACGGGCTTCACAATAACGGCGGGCACCGAAATCAAGTGGAGCATATGCTTGGGCAAAGCTGAAGTCCTTATTCACCCCATTAAAATATCCCTTTTCGCGGGCAAAAGAAATCACGTCCGGAGAATAAAGACAATTCTCCTTATCGTTCATATCAAACTGCTGGATACGCGCCTGGTTGGCATGAGCAGAGATACAATCATCGGGCACGCGTACAGCCACCCATACGGCACCACGTATACCGGGACCTTTACCGATCATCTCCATAATCCATATTTCATTGGGATCGGCAATGGTAAAAGACTCTCCTTCGCTATAATAGCCATATTCCTGTACAAGGTCAGTCATAATCCGAATGGCCTCACGAGCTGTACGCGAACGTTGCAAACCGATATATATAAGGCTGCCATAATCGATAATCCCGGTAGAATCTGCTAATTCCGGACGCCCCCCAAAAGTAGTTTCCCCAATGGTTACCTGATACTCGTTCATATTACCTATGACGTTGTAAGTCTGGCGAGCCTGTTCTATTTTTCCAAGATATTTTCCGGTATCCCACTCATATACATCCAGCATGGTTCCTTTCTTATAAGTAGCGGCCGGATAATGATATAACTCTCCAAACAGCCCATATGAATCGGCAGAATAGGAAACGATGGTCGAACCGTCGGCAGAAGCATTCTTTCCGACAATGAGATTGGTACAGGCGAAAGTATCCGCCACTGCCGCCACAAGAAAGGCAGCACAAAGAATCAGTTTCTTGTTCATTGTTCTATATACTTAAATATGATTGTATTCCTTACCACACGAAGGTGTCACGTACTACGGTTTCATTGCCACAACCATCTACTGCAACCATTTCCACTACATGCTTCCCTCCTTTTTCCACGCGTTTCGGATCAAGTTCACATATATACTGGGAACGGGTTAAATTAGGTCTTCCAAATAACGCATATTTCCCATCAATAGTTCCACGATAAGAACGGATACCGGTTGCTTTATCCTTAATGGTATAGACTATCTTCCCTGTACGCCCCCAATTCTTCGGGTTGACCGGAGTGATCACAGGAGGAACCGTATCAATGGCTACCGTATAAGTAGCCAACTCACGAACAGTCGTTTTCATGAATCCGTCTTCGTAAGTACCGCCGGCTCCGTAAAGTCCTTTGGGAGTGACACGCGCCACATAATATTTTGTTGTATCCGCCAACGGCATACGACGCAGCCCGATACGTAACTCGCAACTGCCATGCAACGGAACAGATTCATCACTCAACTGATATGTAAAAGCCACAGCGCCGCTATCCGCTTTCATCTGATAATTCAAGGCCACATCATCATAAAGCATTCCTTTAGGCACAATCAGAGTCAGACCCGGTTCCTGCAAAAAGTTAGTACAATTCCAAGCAAAGAAATACTTTTCACGATGTTGTAAACGTTCAATCGGCTGCTTCTTTCCACGCACAGTGAAACGAGTATGGGAGGTATTGCCAAACGCATCTGTCAACGTGTAGAGAAACCGGTAATCTCTTTCCTCATCGATAGTAACCAATCCCCGGTTATCATTGGCAGCCTCCAACATACGAAGAGTATTCCCCGGATCAATAAAAGACTTCATATATTGCCCGCAAGTCCAGGAATTTATCATCCGGTTCTCTTCCTGCGAAAAGCGATCTACCGTGCTACGGAATACCTCCTGCCCATCTACGGTCAAGACTACCGTATGCACACCATAACGGTTGTGTACACCGTCCATATAATCATACGCTTTGATACCGGCTCCGATTACGCCCCATGCTTCGATAGGGCGGCCATTATTATTCAGAGGAAAAGTTTGGTTCTTCTGTATTCCTTCCACTACTCCCCTACCCGGTTGGGGAAACAGCATTATACCTTCTGCCTTAGGCGCAGTAGTATCCTTGATATGCTTCAAAAAAAACGGCATCGGATCAATATAATCACCAGAAGAGGGCTCAAATACATCCAAATGTAAATGCGGACCAAAAGAATAACCGGTATTCCCACTCCGGGCAATCTGCTGACCGGCTTTTACCGGATACTCACCCGGTTCGGGAATTATTTCCACTTCATAATTTTCCTTTTCGTACTGAAGATCTTCCACCCGCTTTGCAATCGCCCCTACAAACCCGCTGAGATGCCGGTTGATTGTAGAATATCCATTGTTGTAAACCACATCGAGTACATAGCCCGAACCGTGTGTGACGCGAATACGAGAAATATACCCGTCGGCCAATGCGCGAACCGGCTTTCCGATAACACCACCGGTCTTAAAATCAAGTCCACCATGAAAATGATTGGCCCGTATCTCTCCAAAATTTCCACTCAATGTCAGAGGAAAATCGAATGGAGGGACAAAAGATGCCTGTCGCTGCTTCTCCTGCGAAAAAGACGGCATGCAATAAATGAACAATAAGATTGTGATATATAGTTTCATGCGGTACATTATTTCTTTAAGAGGACAAATGTACGTCATTCCGGATAAATATTAAAATAAAGGAGTAACAAATCATCCCTCAGTGAAAGGGATAATTTTACCTTTCCATCCAACTAATGCGGATACTATTTCTGACAATATGCTGTTAAACATCTCCTATTATGCATTGGTACACAAGCATTTTTCGTACATTCGTACATGTTTAACCCTTAATACAGTAACGTTATGATTATCGGAGTACCAAAGGAAATCAAAAACAACGAAAACCGTGTGGGTATGACTCCATCCGGAGTTGCCGAAATTGTAAAACGCGGGCATACTGTTTACATACAGCATACCGCAGGCATCAACAGTGGTTTTCCCGATGCAGCCTATACAGCCGTGGGAGCGCAGATTCTACCTACCATGGAAGAAGTATATGCCATTGCCGAAATGATTGTAAAAGTGAAAGAGCCGATAGCCCCGGAGTACAAGCTTATCCGAAAAGGACAATTATTATTCACCTATTTTCATTTTGCTTCCGATAAAGAACTGACACTGGCAATGATCGAAAACGGATCGGTCTGCCTGGCATACGAAACTGTAGAAAAAGCCGACCATTCATTACCTTTGTTAATACCGATGAGTGAAGTCGCCGGTAGAATGGCTACCCAAGAAGGGGCTCGTTTTTTGGAACGCCCGCAAGGCGGGAAGGGGATATTATTAGGAGGCGTACCGGGAGTAAAACCGGCAAAAGTGCTGATATTGGGCGGTGGCATTGTGGGAAGTAATGCTGCACAAATGGCTGCCGGCATGGGAGCGGACGTAACTATCGCCGACATAAATTTGGCACGATTGCGTTATTTAAGCGAAACTCTGCCTCCCAATGTAAAGACTCTCTACGCTTCGGAATTACGCCTGAAAATGGAATTGCCGACCGTAGACTTGGTGATAGGATCTGTCCTTATACCGGGAGATAAAGCGCCTCACCTGATCACCCGTGATATGCTGAAACTGATGCAGCCGGGCACTGTATTGGTAGATGTAGCCATCGACCAGGGAGGTTGCTTCGAAACATCGCACCCGACTACCCATAGTGATCCTACTTATATTGTAGACGGAATCGTACACTATGCTGTCGCCAACATCCCGGGAGCAGTACCTTACACATCGACTCTCGCTCTGACTAACGCTACTTTACCTTATGTGACAGCTCTTGCCGATAAAGGTTGGCAAAAAGCCTGCGAAGACGATCCGGCACTTGCAAAAGGGCTGAATATAGTAGAAGGAAAAGTGGTATACAAAGCTGTAGCCGACGTATTTGGGATTAGTAAAAAATAAGAAAGACAAGAAGCCTCTCCCCAGCCCTCTCCGCGGGAGAGGGGGTACAGATACCCTTGTCTATTAATTAGTTGCAAAACTAACTTAGCCCCCTCTCCCACGGAGAGGGCTGGGGAGAGGCTTCTGTCTAAAACAAATTGGTAGTCAGCGTTTGTTTTCTCCTCTCATACTCTTCAAGCAATTCTTTCATGACCTCCGCCACAGACTGCTGCTGCCGAAATAAAGAAGCTACTTGTCCTATTTCCAATTCTCCTTCTTCAAGATCACCCTCAAAAATTCCTTTTTTGGCTCGTCCTCTTCCCAAAAGCTCCCGCAACTCTTCGGCAGACGCCCCACGATCTTCTGCTGCTTCTACCGCATCCCGAAAACTATTGGTCACTAAACGGGTAGGAGCCAATTTTTTCAATAATAATTTAGTGTCACCTTCATTCAGCCGTAAGCAATATTCTTTGAATACATCACTGGCTGAACTCTCATAGGTAAGCGCAAAGCGAGTCCCGATCTGTACACCTTCCGCTCCCAATACCATGGCTGCCAGAATTCCTTCACCGGTTGCAATACCACCGGCAGCTATCAAGGGCAGAGTAGTAGCCCGGCGAACAGCCGGAACAAGACAGAACGTAGTGGTTTCTTCACGTCCGTTGTGCCCTCCGGCTTCGAATCCTTCAGCCACAATCGCATCCACACCGGCCTCTTCGCTCTTCACTGCAAATTTAGAAGAAGAGACAACATGCACCACCGTAATTCCACGTTCTTTCAACCATCCGGTCCATGTCTTCGGATTACCGGCAGAAGTAAAGACGATTTTCACTCCTTCTTCGACCACGATATTCATCACTTCTTCTATCTGCGGATACATCAATGGAATATTCACTCCGAAAGGCAAATCGGTAGCAGCCCGACATTTTCGAATGTGTTGACGCAGAACTTCGGGATGCATAGACCCGGCACCAATAAGTCCCAACCCTCCGGAATTACTTACTGCCGACGCCAGACGCCAACCACTACACCATACCATACCTCCTTGAATAATAGGATAACGAATACCCAAAAGAGTAGAAATTCTATTCATAAATCGAATCTATTTAAATTTATTTTCCTCTCCCCATCTTTGTATGGAGAAGCCTTCCATTTTACTAATTTAACAAATTCACCTTTTAGATAGTTCAATGGGTAATGAATTGTAATACAGGCTTCGGAACAAGGACGGTAGTCGAATCACCGTAGGTTTTCAACACTTCTAAGGTGCGGGCACGGCGTTCACGTCCCTTTTTATCCCAAAAATCCTTTGTAAAAACATACATGAAATTAAAACCGCCGATAGCCACACCTGCCATCGAGCCATTCGACTGTCCGAATAACGGCTTATACTGCAACTTTATAGCTTCAATCTCGGTCAGGGAAGGCTGCGTTATCACCATAACCCTCAACGGCGCCTTCGATGTATTGGTATACCCTCTGAATGTCTTGATCCGATAAAAAGGGTCTCCTCTCCAAGTATCCTTACCTACTTGTATCTTTTTCTGATAAACCGGATCCCAGTCGTAAGGAGTATTCGCCTTATAGGGATGCAGAGAAAGCATCTGTCTTTTTTCCAACGGTAAGGTATTGGGTAAGGCAGAAGGAAGAGATTCGTCCGGCAGCATCCAGTTCTTCTCCGTCGACATCAACGGAGTTCCCATTATATCCGAACCGAAATCAATCTGTTTCACAGCCTCCGGATTTAGTTTTATCTCGCCCTCCTCTTTTAATACACGACTGAGATTTAACGAATCCTTCTTCGTCCATTCCTGAGAATAAACCACAGGAACAGACAAACAGATCAATAAAAACAATATAAAGCACTTCGTCATTCTCAAATTTCATTTATCATTTATAGGATCAAAGCATCATTAATGTATGTTCCGTCATCCTTGTCCATTAAGTATACAACTCCCCGGCCACTGACAAAATCAGCAGCAATATAATAAAACGTTTAGCCATGTTCAGTTGTTTAGACTACCACCAGCGATAACCACTTCCGCAAAGCGGTTCATCATAACAGGGATCAATCGTCCAAGCCGTCCGGGGATACTTTCTGGTTTCCCACCAACGACGATAACGGGCAGCCGCATCCAGAATTTCTTCATCGGACAAGAAGTAAATAGCTTCATAGTTCTCAGCATTCACTTCGACCATATGACATCCCATAGAAGCCGGAATTCCAAGACGAATACTTTCTACAGTCCACAAAATACACTCGCCCAAACGTATCTTGCCACTGTTACTATTGTACACGGAAGGAAATGCAGGTATCACACTCAAATCCTCCGCATAAGCAAGTAATTCGGGAATATCCTCTTCCGTAAAATGAGGAACTTCAACAATTCCTTTTTCATTTTTAGTATTGTAAGTTCCGGATTTCAGTTGTTTCACAAAAAGGTCGACATCCGGATTATTATAGTCCAAGGTCTCTTTACCACATCCCGTAAGCATAAGCGCCATCAAAACAGCAAACAGCATCATCCATGTTTTTTTCATAACACACATTATTATATGGTTAATAAGTCATGCGAAGTCCGCATAAAAGGTTAAAATTAGTGGGGCGTTTGGTACGTATCGTTTCAATTCTCGAATCCGTATCAAAATGATGTGATACTCCCGGCTCTGCAAAAAGCGCAATCCGGTCATTTACTTTATAACTTACTCCCACTCCGGCCGTCACAGCCAATTGTACCGGTTCGTTTTTGAAATTATTACTGGGTGCACCGGCTATACACTTATCAGCAACCGCCCCTATAGAAGCGTATAAATCAAATTTCTTCAGATCGGCCAAATACACATTCATTTTAACCGGAATACCCAGATAGTGAAGCCCCTGACCATTGGCACGGAGATTTGAATACGCCAATCCGGTCTCTATGCCCAAATATTCACCCAATCTTTTTTCGATTGTTACTCCTGCCATAACAGGCATCTTATATTTCCGTTTTTCTGCCGGAAGCGCCGTACCGACAGTGGTTTTTACAGCCCAAGTACGTTTCTTTTCCACTTTAGATACAACAGAAGCCATATCCGGTTCTTTTTCTACCGCAACCGGAGCTATATCATCGTTTCCCGAACTTGTCTTCCAGATATTATCCCCCGCATTTCTATCTCTTACATAGCCGTTATTGGTAGCCGTAGCCGAAAAACTGAATGACACGGATAATGTCACAGATACCGAATCGTCATCCTCTTCATCAGCATGGGACAATACAGCCATTTTACCCGGTGTGGGTTTGTGTAATACAGGTTCGGTCCGGGAGGGTGAAAATGATTGATTCGCCCTATCGCCATCCAACGTTCCCACTCCCGACACAGCAAGCTGTGTAAATGCTTCCTCCATCTCCTCTTTGGGTGAGAAAAACCAAAAAGCCGCTGATGATGCTGCCAATACGAGCAATACGGAAGCGGCGGCAACCACCCGGAAGAACAATACCCGGCGCCGTTGCTGGCAGCAAGCAGCCACATCCTCGTTCAGTTCTTCCCAGAAGCCCTCCCTCACCGTCATTTCAGCATGACCGAGACGAGAACGGAACAAGTCGGTTATTTCATCATTTTCTCTCTTCATGGTTTCTATATTCTTTAATTCTTTTTGCTAACAAATATTTGGCTCTGTGAAGTTGTGAAGTAGACGAATGTTCTTTGATATGAAGAATTTCGGCTATTTCCTTATGCGACTTCTCTTCAAACACATAAAGGTTGAATACGGTTCGACAACCATCTGGCAAATCAGCAACGAAAGCCATCAGTTGTTCTTCAGATATATCGCTCCCATTTTCTGTTATATCCGGTATATCCGGAATCTGTTCCTCATGCACTATCACTTGAGTGATACGCTTTTGCCGTCGGAGATAGTCAAGTGCCTGAGTCACCATCACCCTTGTTATCCATGTGCCTAACGACGACTCTCCACGAAACGAAAAATGAGTAAAAATTTTAATAAAACCATCATGCAATACATCATAAGCCGCATCCACATCGCCTGTATAGCGATAACAAACCGCCAGCATCTTGTTGGAATAGAGGGTATAAAGTTCCTTTCGGGCGGAATCCTTTCCTGCCCGGCAGCCCTTTATCAGTTCTATCTCGTTTTCCAATGTCAGTGCTTTTTTACAGACGCCTCTCTGCGTCGTTTGTTAGTTAGACGCAACATTCGAAAGAATGCTGCAAAAAGAATATCTAAAAGAAGTTAAAAACAGACTACCCATAAAAAAACTTCCATCAGGCAGACAAGATTGTTTGCAAGCCTATGGAAGTTCAGTTAATAATATAGCAAGCCCTATCAGCAGGCTTTAAAACTCATATCCAGACCTTTCACTGAATGCGTCAAAGCTCCTACGGAAATAAAATCGACTCCACATTCTGCATAATCACGCAGCGTGTCGAAAGTGATACCACCGGAAGATTCGGTTTCATATTTTCCAGCTACCATATCAACCGCCTTCTTTGTCATCTCCGGTGTGAAGTTATCGAACATAATGCGATCTACCCCGCCCAAATCGAGTACTTGCTGCAATTCATCAAAATTACGGACCTCAATTTCTATTTTCAGATCTTTGCCTTTTTCCTTGCAATATTCCTTGGCACGAGTAATGGCCTTATCAATGCCACCGGCAAAATCCACATGATTATCTTTCAGAAGGATCATATCAAAAAGTCCGATACGGTGATTCACACCACCGCCGATCTTGACTGCCATCTTTTCCAGAATGCGCATTCCCGGCGTAGTCTTACGGGTGTCGAGCACATGAGTATGAGTACCCACCAGTTTCTGAGCATACTTACGGGTCATTGTAGCGATACCGCTCATACGTTGCATCACATTCAGCATCAAACGTTCCGTCTGCAACAACGATTGCACTTTGCCTTCTACCACCATCACTATATCACCCGGTTTCACTTCCGTACCGTCATTGATAAAAACTTCTACTTTCATTGTAGGGTCAAAGCGATTGAAAATTTCTTTCGCTACTTCAACTCCGGCCAATACACCGGCTTCTTTAATCAACAATTTGGATTTCCCCATTGCAGTGGCGGGGATACATGAGAGAGTAGTATGATCGCCGTCACCTATATCTTCTGCAAAGGCAAGATCGATCAACTTGTCTATCAATTCTTTTTCTTTATTCATTGGTTTTGTCAATTCTTATTTGATGAATTAAATATTTGTTCTGAACTCTTTTGAAGAAACAATTCACCCGAAAGTTTCCATTAGCAGTAGTCAAGGTACCTATAACAAAACTCGATTCGTCACGCTTCCCCTGATGGTTTACATTGAAGCCACTAACTTTATTGTCGGCAAAAAAAGTATTCATTGTACTTTCAGCAGCCTGCTTGTCAGTGTTGGTAGAGCGGTTCTGAATGATGAGATCAACCTTATCACCCAAGAATTTATTCAGCTCTTGAGAGCTTCCTTTCTTAAATGCCAGAACTACACCCACCGGCACATCCTGTGCCAAAAGCGTAGATACGGAAAACATCAATCCGGCAATCCATAAAAGTACCCGTTTTTTCATAACCACAAGCTTTTCAGACATCAGTTTTCAGCAAAATCTGATACCTAATGATACGCAAAGGTAAGCATTTATTGCAGAAAACAATAAAAAACAGCTATTTTTGTGCGATAATCAGAACTGTATCAACATGAAAACGACTTTGCTCGTCGTAGGACGAACCGTAGAACAACATTATATCACCGCCATCAACGATTATATTCAGCGCACGAAACGCTTCATTACTTTTGATATGGAAGTAATCCCCGAACTTAAAAACACCAAAAACATTTCGATGGAACTACAAAAGGAAAAGGAAGGGGAACTCATTTGCAAAGCCTTCCAACCGGGAGATGTCATCGTATTACTCGATGAACATGGAAAGGAAATGCGTTCTCTGGAATTTGCGGAGTGGATGAAACGCAAAATGAACACGGTCAATAAGCGGTTGGTGTTCGTCATCGGAGGTCCTTATGGGTTCTCACAAAAAGTATATGATGTAGCACACGAAAAAATTTCGATGTCGAAGATGACTTTCTCCCATCAAATGATACGGCTCATTTTTGTAGAACAAATATATAGAGCAATGACGATTTTAAATGGCGGTCCCTACCATCATGAATAACTTTTTATATTCCATCATTCTGACTCATTGTTATTTAACAAATAAATAAATACAGTACATTTAGCCTCATTTTCTTAGTCTACGAGAAAATGTATAAATATACAATTTCGACGAATAACTGATAATTATTACCATGTATACCATAGTACAACTAATTCATCACCTTCCCCCGACCTAACTATTCCTAAAAACAACCATAAGCATCTCCGAAGTCCACACAAATCTGTAACAATTTCAGAGCAACGAAAAAAAAAAGACGGAAAGGGAAAAAGCATTTTCCTTATCAAAAATACACAACAGGGAATTAAGCCAATAAACCCCTAATTACCAATCAGTTACAATTTACTATTTTTCCTCTACGAGAAATAAGTCGAAACTCGTAGAGAAACCCCTCACTCCTCTACGAGCAATGACATGTTTCTCTACGAGAAATGATACATTAATTCAGAAGACACAACACCTATATAAAACCAAGAGAATTCAATGAAAAGGTGACATGTAAATATAAATAAATAAAAAACAGAATGTAGATTCAATAGAAAAATACCCTGTTATATCACTCATTAAAATTGAAATTTAAGAGAAAATAAGATACCCCATCAACTGCTATAAAATATTCATTACATCGTCATAAAACAGCTATTAATATAAAAAAAAGACAGCATCTAATGATTATAAGTCACAAAGAGAACCAATATTAGTAACAATTTGATATTATTATCACATTTGTCTCGTATTTAAATTGATAATCTCATATTTATTTATATATTTGCATGCATTCAATCGTGTACAATACAAAATTAAACCTTAAGAAAACTTATGATTAGAAAATTTATGTTGCTAATAGCATGCTTGCTAACGAGCATAAATGTAGTAACGGCACAGACATCCAAAGTAACAGGTGTGGTCATTTCAGAAGAGGACGATTTACCTGTTGTTGGTGCCTCTGTTTTACTTGTGGGTACCAGTATCGGTACTATCACCGATGCCAATGGAAATTTTGTCTTATCAGACATCCCCGTTTCCGCAAAAAAAATACGGATTTCATTTATTGGCATGGCTACTTATGAAGGAGAAATCAAACCCAACATGAAAGTTATCATGAAGTCGGACTCACAATTAGTCGATGAAGTTGTGATTGTGGGTTACGGCACAGGCAAAAAGCTCGGCTCCGTAGTCGGTTCTGTTTCTACGGTCAGCAATAAAGCGTTAGAAGCCAAGCCGACAATGAATTTTGCCGATGCACTTCAAGGACAAGTAGCCGGTATGCAAGTGTTTACCTCCTCCGGTGAGCCTACGGCATCTTCTTCCATGCGTGTCCGTGGATATACCTCTTTAAATGCAGGAACTTCACCTTTATATATATTAGATGGCGCACCTGTATCGAGTGATGTATTTACATCACTAAACCCTAATGATATAGAAAATGTAACCGTACTGAAAGATGCATCTTCCACCTCCATTTACGGTGCACGTGCAGCAAATGGAGTTGTTTACATTACAACTAAAAAAGGAAAGACCAGTGAAAAAGCCAACATTACCATTCGCGGGCAATATGGTATTTCACAATTACCCGACTTCAAAAAAGATATGATGAACGCACAAGAGTTCATTCAATTCAAATTGATGTGTGATCCTTCATTAGCCACCAATCCTCAATTCATGGCTGATAAAGCCAGAATAGAGAAATATGGCTTAAGTATGGATTGGGCCGATTATGTATTGAGAGACAATACCCCTACTTATTCCGTAGATGCCAATATCAGTGGTGCTTCCGGCTCTACAAACTATTACATCAGTGCAGGGCATTTCGACCAGGAAGGAACCTCTTATCAATCGGGAGTAACCCGCGAAAATTTCAGAGTCAATCTAAATACCAAACTAAACAACTGGTTGAAATTCGGAGTTAATTCAGCTATCTCTTATCAGGATTATGCCACGACTCTGGGAGTCAGAGATAATAATGAAGGTGCTTGGGTAAACTCTCCGTTGATACTGGCCCGTACAGGCAGACCTATCGACTTCCCATACGAGATTATAGAAAACGAAGACGGTACGTGGTCACGTGGTGAGGATTTACTGCTATTGCCCGGAACAGGATACACCAACCCGATGAAGATTTTCCAAAACTCATCCATAAAGAATGAGCGCATCATGGGCAACTTGAATACCTTTATTGAAATCACCCCGTTTAAAGGACTTACTTTAAAAGGAGCACAAGCTTTTGAAGGCTATATATATAAATATAGAGGTGTAAATTACCCTTGGGAAGATAATGAGTTTAACGGAGACGTGGCCGAACAATTCCAGAGGGGAAGTAACTGGACTTTCACCAATACGGCCGAATATAAACACACTTTCAAAGGAAAACACTTTATGACGTTACTGGCCGGTCAAGAATCCATCATGCACAACTCAGACGGTTTTTCAGCATCCGGTAAAGGAATCGAGGATAGTCGCTTAACTCAATTATCCGCAGTTTCTTCGGCAACAGCCAAAGTGAACGGAGCACGTTCCGAGTATGTATTCAATTCTTTCTTCTTCCGAGGAGAATATAACTATGACGAGAAATACTATCTGGACGCTTCATATCGTCGGGACGGTTCTTCACGTTTTAGCGAAGACCACCGGTGGGCTTCTTTCTATTCTATCGGTGCCATGTACAACATCAAGAATGAAGCATTTCTCAACGATGTAGAATGGCTGAACGACTTACGTCTGAAAATCAGCTACGGTACCACCGGTAATTCTGAAATCGGTAATTATGCCTCTTTGGGTATGGTGGCCGGCGGCGGTTCATACAACTATAATAATCAGAGTGGTTGGGTAATCGGTACAGTAGGCAATTCAGATCTGACTTGGGAAACTTTGAAGAACTTCTCTGCCGGCGTTTCGACAAAGGTATTCGATCGTCTTGACTTCAGTGTCGAGTACTATCAGAAAAAGACGGTAGATATGCTCATGAACGTTCCTTTCTCTATGACTACCGGACATTCCACAGGTATGGGCAATGTAGGAACGCTACTGAATACCGGTGTAGATCTTAATATGAATCTTGAAGTTCTGAACACTAACAACCTCAGATGGAATGTATATGCGAATTTCAATTATAACAAAACAAAAATCCAATCATTGTTCAATGGTTTAGACGAGTTGGCATTTCCACAATACGGGTTGAAATATCAAGTAGGACACGATCCCAATGAATACTTTTCCGTGCTGTGTGCCGGAGTCGATCCACGTGACGGCGCTTTGATGTATTATGACTTGAACGGCAACAAAACCAAAACATTCACCATGGACAACATGCAGTTCACCGGAAAGAAGATGTTTGCTCCCTGCAGTGGCGGTTTCGGTACCTCAGTCAGTTGGAAAGGCTTGTCTGCAATGATTGACTTCTCATGGATCGGAGAAAGATACCTGATCAACAATGACCGCTTCTTTACTGAAAATCCCACCAATTCGAACATGGTCAATATGAACAAAAGAATGCTGACCATGTGGCAAAAGCCGGGTGATATTACCGATGTTCCTCGCTACGGAGTAGCCAGTGAGAATCTGCTACGCACCAACTATTTCCTGGAAAATGCCGCCTTTGTACGTTTGAAAAATGTGACAATCTCTTATGAACTCCCCAAAAGTATATTGAAGAAAACAAAAATCGTAGAGGGAGTCAGAATATTTACCACCGGACGTAATCTCCTCACATTCACACAATTCTCAGGAATCGATCCGGAGATAGACTCAAACCTTGCATTGGGAGATTATCCTAATTCAAGACAGTATACATTGGGACTTGAAGTTAAATTCTAAAGAAAAACAGAGACAGCTATATGAAAACATCAAAATCAATCATATTCACCCTCCTTTTCACAATTATACTGGCATCCTGCAATATGGACAAGTATCCATATGACAAGATACCTTTAGAGAGTGCTATAGAATCATTCGCCGACTGTCAGAAATTACGGACGGGAATGTACAGAGACTTACGCATTATTGCAGTTTCCACAAATGTATTAGCAGCCGAAATACAAGCCGACGGATTTCTCCCTCTTTCCTATTTCGGAAATCAACTCGGTGCACTGTATCGTTGGGAAGCAAATGCTTCGGAAAGTACTTTCAGCACCATATGGAGCAATAGCTATGTAACCATAGCCCAATGCAATTTACTGATCGAAGGCATCAAAAGACTACAGACAGAAGGCAAGTTTTCGGACAGCGAACTGCCTACCGTCAAAAACTACTTGGGAGAAGCTCATCTGATCCGCGCCATAGCTTACTCTATCCTGGTTGATAAATTCTGTGCGACATATGACCCTGCCACAGCAGAAAACTTTTATGGAGTGCCCATTGTGGACGAATATTCACCTTCTGCCGATAATACAAAATACCCGTCCCGGGCAACTTTGGCTGCAACCTACAGTTTCATAAAAGATGACATCAAACAGGCCAAAGAGAATATGATAGCCACCGGGCAACATTCTTTCGAGTACCTATCGACCGATGCGCTTACCGCATTTGAAGCAAGAATCGCCTTGCTGACAAAAGATTATGACACGGCTATCGACTGCGCGGAAGGACTTATAAAAGACGGCCGGTATCCGCTTATCAACAATGCAGCCCAGATGCAAGAAATGTGGCGTAATGATGTCAGTACAGAAGTAATTTGCCAATTATTCAGTTCCAAGCAAGAGTTAGCACCTGCCATGGGAAATTATTTCTTAGACGAAACAAACCATAAGCCCGTTTTCCTTCCTTCACGCGACATTATCAATTCATTCCGGGAAAACGACATACGTGTCAATTGTTACTTCAAAATGGAAGATATCTCATTTTCAACCAACGAGAAGCATAGGTTGGCGGTATTCACCAAATATCCGGGTAATCCGGAAATGTACGAAGGAGTTAACAATTATGTAAACAAGCCCAAAATTTTCCGCATTGCCGAACAATACCTCATCGCCGCCGAAGCTTACTATATGAGAGGTGAAGGAGAAGACGAACTGGCTGCATATGATGTTTTATATGAATTAATGTATGCTCGCGACGCTTCCATATCATTCAATCCGGTTTCCGGTTTAAGTCTCAGACATCTGATTCGTGCCGAACGTGAACGCGAACTGTATGGAGAAGGATTCCGCCTAACCGATCTGAAACGCTATGGAGAGGGATTCAAACGTCAAAATCCCCAATCAGTACAATTATCTTATGAGCTCGGTATGGACCTGAATATAAAAGCAGATAATACACGCTGGTTATGGGCTATTCCTAAAGCGGAAACAGATGCCAATCCGCAGATTAAGTATCAACAAAACCCGGGTTATTAATTTTATTCAAAAAGAGAAATACGATTATGAACTATCTGAAACGATTTGCAATATTGCTTTTGCCACTTATTATGATAGCTTGCAATGACGATGACAACCTCAATACCGGAACGGCCACCGTTGAGTTTCAATCTGCAGAAATTGAAATCAAAGAACTGACCTCTTCCCTGAATCTCCCCATAGTGGTAAAAGGAGAAAATAACGGACTTATAAAAGTCCGTATAGAAATGAAGGACAACAACAGTGGTTTTGAAAATGACAAAGACATTCTCATTACCGATTACAATTTAGTAATCCCTGCCGGAGTAGAAAGTGTAAATATCGAAACGCTTCTTTCCATAGCCAATGACGAGATCGAACAGAACCGTTCCTTCTCGATAGCTATCGCCCACGTAGAAGGAGCGACAGCAGGAAGTAACGCAATATGTAAAGTAAATATTCTGGAAAACAGCCCTTTGGAAGGTAAATATATGATGGAGGGCAAAAGCCAACTCCAAACGCCTAATGGAGTAACTAACTATGCCTGCACACTCACCTCCGTAGACGACTCTTTCGAACAACTATACCTTGACTTCGGACAAGGAGGTGCTGCACTCGTAGAAGTAGAAGCAACCGAAAACCAGGGAGAATACAAACTGACCATTGCTGCAAGCCAGGTAATCGGTACATACAATGGAGACAATGTCGAATTAACTCACAAAGCCGTATCCAACGGCAGATGGGTAAAAACCACCGACCCGATAACGGGAATCTTCAAAAACAAAGTAGTAACATTCGAAATGGGACACGCTTTGGGACTTGAAGTTCCTGCCGTCGAAGGTTGGCTTGGGCTTGTAGGAAGTTATACCGATGACAGCGGAAATTCCATTCCCCTAAAATTTATCAAACAATAGATAAAGCAATCGTGAACTAAAAAATGTGAATTTATGAAAAGACTATTACTTTTAGCAGCTATGCAATCAGCAATTCTGGTTGGAGCACAGACAAGATCTGATGGTCACCTCTTTTACGAGGATTTCGCGACCAAAAACAATTTCTCAGTTAATTGGACTGTTACAGATGCCAATAATGACAGTAAGACATGGGAATATATCGATGAGACCTCTTCTCCGGATGCAGATGGCGGTACAGGTTTGGCAAAGTATCTATACGAAAGAAACAATGCAGCAGATGATTATCTGACGACTCGTGAACCCGTCACACTAAAAACAGGAACTCACTGTCTCTCTTTCTATTACCGCACGTCTACCACCAGAAATAAAGAAAGTATGAAAGTTCTTTATGGTAAATCAAAAGATTTCTCTACCATGAAAGTACTGACAACTCTAACAGATGTCAGCATCAATGAATGGGAAGTCAGCATTAATGATTTCAACGTTGAAGAAGCCGGAGATTATTATTTCTCATTCCATGTTATTTCAGAGAAAAATCGGGCAGGATTTTGGCTTGACAATATTGCTATAGACGAAGGAGGATTCCAAGGAACTCCGGATATTACATTAGAAAATCTGGTACTTCCGGCTTCGGATTGTAATTTAGGAACTGCTCCCATCGGAGTTACGGTAAAAAACATCGGTACCGGTGCTATCAATGGCTTTAGTCTCTACTACGAAATAGACGATGCCAATAAAATAACACAAGACTTTACTGATAAGATTGCCGTAGGAGGTTCATTGGACGTTACTTTCACTACCCCGGCCGATTTCTCCGGCATAGATCAGGCATATAATGTAAAAGTAGTGGCAAATTGTGACAACCAGACAGTGACAAGCAATGATACCGTCAAAGGACGTGTTGTTAATTTATCACCAACAAAAGTTCCTTTCGAATCCAGCTTTAAAAAAGCCATTGATGTACTTAACTGGAATCCTGTTACCGCCAATGGTTGGGAATGGAACAGTCAGTCCGGTTGTTACAAGGCTAATACGACCTCTACCCTGTCATCCAGATGTATCTACATGGAACCGGGTGAATACAGAATCATTTTCAGCTATAATGCCGGAGACGAGTTGTTGATCGGCGGGCTCAAATATGATTACTTCTACATAGCATTCGGAAAAAGCGGTAGCGACATGGCAACATGGACAAAAATCAAAGAATTCAAAGAAAACACTCAAAACACCGTCACCAAGAAAGAAGTGCAATTTACTGTAGCAGAAGAAGGTAACTATGTCATCTGCTTCACTTCTACCGAATTGGCATATCTCGAAATTCATGATATCGCGGTAAGCAAAATTGCCGACCATGACGTAAAAGTAGAGTCGATAACTCCGAAAATACAACTTCCGAGAATTGTTCCGCAATATCACATCAACACAGCACACCAGTTTACAGTATCTATTGTAAACAACGGTAAGCAAGTTGAAAACGACATAAAACTGGAAATTAAAGGTAACAACGAGGTATTGGCAACAACTACTATCCCAACTTTGGCCGTAGGTGAAGTGAAAGAAGAGACAATGGATGTAAACTTGGTAAATGCCGTAAGTAATGAAGACGAAGCATTCTCCTTCATGGCCTTAGCAAGTATCTCCAAAGATGACTATCCGGAAGACAACGCTTTGGGTATCGCAACCATGGTATCCGATTCAACCTATGCATGGGACAATCCGTCAGACTTTGAATTTGGTGTAGGTGGTAAAACTGCCGGTACGGCATTCGGTACGGCATTCACTATCCTGAAAGAAGATGTATTGACTTCAATCACTCTCGGATTCATGCCTAAACCTGCTCAGGCAAATGATAAGCTGACACTGAACGTATACAAAATAGATACCAGCGACTCTTCTATGGGACAACCTTTGGTTAGTAAATCTGTAGTTAGAGGAGAAGGTGGAGAGAAAATCACATATGAACTTCCTGAACTCAATGTAGTTCCCGGAAAATATATGTTCGAAGTTAAGCAGGAAGGAAGCAACAACATGGGACTTGTATGCGACCAAACTGCAAACGGTCTAATTGCAGTTGGTAAAAACGGTTTCCTCAACGAGTTACCCGGATATGGTTATCCTTATGTACGTCCTAACTTTAGCAAAAATGCTTCTACAGGATTACAGAACGGTACAGCAATAGAAACAACCCTGCAACTTTACCCCAATCCTGCCAGCGAAGCGATTACCATTAAAACTGTTGGAAAGAATATTGAAAAAATCAGTATCCACAGCTTAGTAGGCCAGACGGTTCTTACCGCAATCGGCAATGGTACGGCAGAACAAAACTTGGATATCAGCACTTTGAGTGCAGGTACTTATCTGGTGGTTATTAATACAGAAAACGGAATAGAGACTGTTAAGCTTATCGTAAAATAAGAATAAGTCCATAAGTATATAAGTATAAAAAATGTGCCGGCATGTAGTGTTTACCCTACTTTGCCGGCACATCTTGTATCATCCAAAAGAGTTTTACTCATGATTCATCAACCGATGCATCGCCATCTCTTCATATTTCGTTCCGGAACGGCCATAGTTGGCATACGGATAAATAGAAATACCGCCACGTGGAGTAAAGATTCCCGTCACTTCAATATACTTAGGATCCATCAACCGAATGAGATCTTTCATTATAATGTTGACACAATCCTCATGGAAAGCGCCATGATTTCGAAAACTGAAAAGATAAAGCTTCAAACTTTTACTCTCCACCATCTTTACATCCGGTAAATAGCTGATACGTATTTCCGCAAAATCAGGCTGTCCAGTAATCGGACAAAGGCTGGTAAACTCAGGGCAATTGAAACGTACCCAATAATCATTTTCAGGATGCTTATTATCAAATGCTTCCAAAACTTCGGGAGCATAGTCTTGTTTATATTCGGTCTTCCTCCCTAAAAGGGAAAGCTGGTCTTCTAACTTAGCCATATCTCAAAAATTTATTTTTTACTTAACAAATACTCATCCAACCCCTGACGCCGCAACTTACATGCCGGACAATGCCCGCATCCATCTCCCTGTATACCATTGTAGCAAGTCAGCGTATCATTACGGATAATCTCCAGTACCCCCAATTCATCGGCAAGCGCCCAAGTCTGTGCCTTATCGATCCACATAAGGGGAGTGTGAAGAACGAACTGTTCGTCCATTGCCAAATTCAGCGTCACGTTAAGAGACTTGATAAAAGCATCCCTACAATCCGGATACCCGCTGAAATCAGTCTGTGACACACCGGTCACAATGTGATTAATACCTCTCTCACGGGCATATACGGCAGCAATGCTAAGAAAAAACAGATTGCGCCCCGGCACGAATGTATTCGGAAAACTATCGGCCGGCTTCTCCTGATCCATCACCATGGTGGTATCCGTCAAGGAATTATGCCCTAACTTTCCGATAAAGGAAACGTCCATCACTTCAAACTCCACACCGGCATTACGGGCTATCTCACGCGCCAGTTCCACTTCCTTCTGATGTTTCTGACCGTAAAGAAAACTCAATGCACACACTTTTTTAAACTCACGTTTTGCCCAAAACAGACAGGTCGTAGAATCCTGTCCTCCACTGAAAATAACCAGAGCGGTATCTTTATTCATCATTGATCAAATTTCTTTAATTTTTAGTATATTATAGGAGATATTCTCATCATAGACATCGCTGCCGTCTATTTTCTTGATAGCATTCACCACCCGGATGGTAACCGGCAGGATAATGACTTCGTACATCGATTTCAGTATAATCTGGATACCCATCATTATCAAAAGTTCCGGCCAAGCAATGACACCTCCGAAAGCGACCGGAAAGAAAATGAGTGAATCAGCCGTCTCTCCCACTATCGTAGACAAAATGGCACGTACCGAGAAATTCTTACCGCCACTCGCCACTTTCATTTTACTCATCACATAGGCATTGAGGAATGACCCCACTAAAAAGGCCGTCAGGCTGGCTATCACAATACGGGGAGCCATTCCAAAAACAAAATCAAAATGTTCTTCACCCTCCCAAAAAGGTGCTGCCGGAATAGCAACCGCAATCAACCCCAATGCTACCACAAAAAAGTTCATGGCAAAACCACTCCAGATAATAAGACGCGCTTTCTTGAATCCCCAGACTTCGGCAATGCAGTCGTTGATAATATACGAAATAGGAAATACAAGCAAACCGGCAGTAACGGTAATACTACCCACCTGAATCACTTTTGTTTCAAGAAGATTGGCTGCGATCAGACATACATTAAATAATATGCCAAGCAACATGAAGGGAACTGATACTTTTTCTTTCATACTCCTGTTTTTTACGTGGTGTTCTAGAATACACGACCGCTATTCACGGCATCATACGTTTATTAATTCGGACGGCAAAGATAAGACATTTTTTTGAAATCGACTATCACTAATTTCCAAATTCCTTCAAGTCTTTCTGTAACCGCTTGCGCACAAAGAATAGCCGGCTCTTTATCGTGCCGACCGGAAGCCCCATCTTCTCTGCTATTTCAGTATATTTAAAGCCGGAAACATACATGAGAAAAGGCCTACGCATTGATTCCGGTACAGCATTGATCACTTTATGGAGTTCCTTCAGATCGTAAGCATATTCAAAACGGTCTGCATCTTCCGCTTCAATCATACTTTGTTGGCTGATTGTATAATTATCATCAATCATAGACATCTCACGGGTGGCACGGCGATAATTATTAATAAAAAGGTTGCGCATGATAGTATACATCCAACCTTTAAAATTCTGTGCATGAACGAACTTCTCTTTGTTATCCAATGCCTTCAACATACATTCCTGTACTAAATCATTGGCAGAATCCTGATCTGCAGTCAGTTTGAAAGCAAAATGACGCAATTCCGATTCCATCTCTACTATTTTGCATGTTAGTTTATCCATCGTTCCTCTATTATCATAATTTATACTGAGTACAAAGATGGAGCATTTTCACATAATACACCATGACAATTTTTCCGCAATATTTGACTATTTTTCCCTGAGGGGTTTCAACCTTTTCCCGTTTAAGTTGTTGTTTGCACATTCACCTAAAACTTAACTTATAATGAAAACAAAATTTAAATCAGTAGCCTTGCTACTTGGGATGAGCCTACTCCCACTCTGCGCAAATGCGCAGAAAAAAGTAATCATTGAAGATAAAGAACCAAACTCCATCATGTTTGTCTCAAGGGATAAAGCCGGAGATGAAATTATCCGGATAATGGAAGAAACCCAACTTAAACGTTTCCATGAACCGAAAGCTCCACGCTTTTTACTGACGGACCAAAAAGGAAAATTTGCCCTCGGCATTGGAGGATATGTACGTGCTACTGCAGAATATGACTTCGGGGGTATTGTAAAAGACGTGGACTTCTATCCCGCCCTTATCCCCAATAAAGGAAACGGTTATGTGAAAAATCAGTTCCAGATGGATGCCAGTACTTCCACTCTCTTCTTGAAACTGGTAGGTCATACGAAGAATTTAGGAGATTTTGTAGTTTATACAGCCGGAAATTTCCGGGGAGACGGCAAAACATTCGAACTTCAAAATGCATATGCTTCATTCTTAGGATTTACATTGGGATACAGCTACGGTTCGTTCATGGACTTGGCAGCACTACCCGCCACCATCGACTTTGCCGGACCTAACGGCTCTGCATTTTACCGTACTACACAATTAAGCTATCTGTATAGCGGATTAAAAAACTGGAAATTCGGAATAGCCGCCGAAATGCCTTCTGTAGACGGTACAACTACCGATAAAGTATCTATCAGCACCCAACGTATGCCGGATTTTGCCGCTTCCGCTCAATACAATTGGAATAAAAACAGTCACATTCGTCTGGCAGCTATCATCCGCAGTATGACTTACTCAAGTGATGTTTACCAAAAAGCCTATTCAACTACCGGCTTCGGACTACAAGCATCGACCACTTTCACTGTTACTCCCAAATGGCAGGTGTTCGGGCAACTTAATTATGGTAAAGGCATCGGTCAGTTTCTCAATGATTTGAGTAATCTGAATGTGGATCTTGTTCCGAATCCGGAAAAAGAAGGCAGAATGCAAACCCTTCCTATGTTGGGTTGGTATGCCGGCTTACAGTATAACATCTGCAAAAACGTATTCGTATCGGGCACTTATAGCTTATCAAGACTCTATTCGGAACACAATTACCCCAGCGACAATCCGGACGCCTACCGTAAAGGACAATACCTGGTGGCCAACATGTTCTGGAATGTAACCAGTAACCTGCAAGTAGGCGCCGAGTATTTAAGAGGATGGCGCACAGACTTCAACGATGCTACCCGTCATGCTAATAGAATGAATTTATTAGTGCAATACTCGTTCTAAAAAGAAAGACTTTTCGTCTCGATCAAAATGGAAAAGGAGACTTCACTGCTTTTTGAAAAAGCAAGAGTGAAATCTCCTTTTATATAATTATTGAAAGTTAGTTCACCTTATCAGAATTTATAATCAAGACCGATACCAAATACTTTATTGGTACGCGAAAAGACATCAGTACCCGGGATAGCTTGTCCTGCCAAAGCAGAAATTCCGTTGTAATCACTCCACTTTTTCGTATAATCCTCATAATCAGTCCAAAAATAAGCAATATTCAATTTCAGATTTTTAGCTATATTAAAGCCAGCACCAAAACCGAAAGAATAAGAACTGACAGCAAAACTCATGTCGCTTTGATAACTATCTTCCACACCATATTTAGTACGTTGCATACCGGCACTAATCTGTGCCCATTTGCATACATCCCATTCTATACCGGCCAAATATTCATTAGTACCTTTATCTATAAAATGTTGTTTTCCGGTTCTTTCGCCGGTAATAAGATTAGTAGCATCAGCCATCTTGGCATGGGTATCGAAAAAATGATGATAACCTACAGAAGCACGGAGTACAGGAAGAATCTCATAAGAAACGCCAACTGTCAACAGACTCGGGATATCATGAGGAGTATTTACACCGGGAGCAAATAGCTTAGTATCATCCACACGGGTCTTATTCTCTACATTCAATTTGGTATTAAACTCATATTTCACACCTACATTCCATTTACCCATCTTGAAATCAGCACCGATGATAGGTGTTACTCCCCAACCGGTCTGATCGCAATCCAAATATTTGTCTTGAGTTTTCCCTGCATAATCGGTAGCCATTGCCGCCGCAGCTGCATATTTTTTAGCAGCTTCCGGTTGGCCGGCAACTTCCGCCGCCGCTGCCAATTTATTGAACTGATCCGCATAAGCAGCAAACGTCTGATTCAGATTTACCATTTTATCGCCGATATTAGCTTGAATATCACGAATATGTCCTTCATACCCATTACTTACATAATTCATACGAAGCCCACCAAAAACAGATAAATAATCCGTTATCTTATAAGTGGCACCCAATTGAACACCGAAAATCATTTGCTTTCCACGCATATAACTATCTACAGAATACCTGTCCGTATTTGCAAATGGATTTTCAGGAAGCAGCCCTCCGTTCACTAAACCTGCTCCGGCCGCTTTCATAGCCATTGGAATAACAGATACTTGTGATTCAAAAGAACCAAGCCCTTCATTAAAAGTAGCCTTTCCGCCACCGCCTGTTACTGCAAAACTTCCGGAAAACGCCCAATCGCCTTTCTTATAAACAGCAAACACACTGGGAACAAATGGAGCTGATGCTTCTCCTTTATATACTTTTGTCGCATTCCCGCCGAATCCGGCAAAAGGAGCAAATGTGGAGGTAATCGTTCTCGTCTGAAATGCGCTCTGACCATTAAAAGAGAGATGAAATCCGTCTTCCATAAAAGCCAGACCGGCAGGATTGGAATATACTGCATCAATATCTGTTGAAGCATCACGAGCCAACATTCTCAAAAATAAAACATGTTGATTGGTATTTGTCAGGAGACCTCCCGCAAAAGTTGGAATTGAAACGATCAGCAACACAATGCTAATCAAGGATAATTTTCTCATCTAAATCTTTTTTAAGTTATTTCGGCCGCAAAGGTACAACAATATTGCACATAAGAATTATATTTGTGCATTTATTTTCATTTCAAGAGCCAAATTAGTAGAAAGTACAAACTGTTTCTAATGAAACAAAATCATAAGATACGCATCAAAGACGTGTCGATAATCGAAACAATCCTCCCTACATAAGTGTTTATTATATAAACTAAAAACAGAAAATTATGGCATATACAATTGCATTTTTCGGAACTAAACCTTATGATGAAGCTTCATTCAATGAGAAAAACAAAGAATTCGGATTCGAGATACGTTATTTCAAAGGACATCTGAATAAAAATAATGTGTTATTGACACAAGGGGTCGATGCCGTCTGTATCTTTGTTAACGATACGGCCGATGCAGAGGTAATCAGTACACTGGCTGCCAATGGTGTGAAACTCTTAGCATTGAGATGTGCCGGATATAATAATGTGGATATCGATGCAGCCGTTGCCAATGGAATAACCGTAGTACGTGTGCCGGCATATTCTCCCTATGCCGTAGCAGAATACACCGTAGCCCTCATGTTATCCCTCAATCGCAAAATCCCACGCGCTTCCTGGCGTACACGCGACGGAAACTTCTCTCTACACGGCCTCATGGGATTCGATATGCATGGAAAAACAGCAGGAATCATCGGTACGGGAAAAATCGCTAAGATACTTATCCACATTCTACGCGGGTTCGGCATGAACATACTGGCATACGACGTATATCCGGACTATAATTTCGCCCGTGAAAATCAAGTGGTATACACTTCGCTGGACGAACTCTATCATAGCGCAGACATCATTTCGCTACACTGCCCGCTCACCGAACAGACTAAATATCTCATCAATGACTACTCCATCAGTAAGATGAAAGACGGAGTGATGATTATCAATACCGGACGCGGACAACTGATCCACACGAATGCCCTTATCGAAGGATTGAAAAATAAAAAGATCGGTTCTGCCGGACTGGATGTATACGAAGAAGAAGGTGAATATTTTTACGAAGACAAATCAGACAGGATCATTGATGACGATGTACTGGCCCGTTTGTTATCGTTCAACAATGTGATCGTCACTTCCCACCAAGCCTTTTTCACCAAAGAAGCATTGGGAAATATCGCCACCACCACTTTACAGAATATCCGCGATTTTATAAATCATAAACCCTTGCTAAATGAAGTGAAGAAATAGAACCTTTCCCTCTCCCGAAATGTTAACAGCATATATAAACCCATAAAACAAAAGAGAAATTATGAAAAAGGTAATACATAAAGCAGATACTCGCGGACGTTCACTTTACGATTGGCTGGACAGTCATCATACATTCAGTTTTGACGAATACTTCGATTCGGAACGTATCAACTTCGGTGCGCTTCGCGTATTGAATGATGACCGCGTTGCACCGGGAAAAGGATTCCAGACGCATCCTCACAAAAACATGGAAATTGTCTCCATCCCCCTGAGAGGAAAGTTGGAACATGGAGACAGCAAAAAGAACAGCCGTGTCATTACTGTGGGAGACATTCAGGTGATGAGTGCCGGAACAGGAATTTTCCATAGTGAAATAAACGGTAGCACCACGGAACCGGTAGAATTCTTACAAATATGGATTATGCCACGCGAACGAAACACACACCCTGCCTACAATGATTACAGCATCCGTGAACTGGAACGTAAAAACGAACTGGTACCAATTGTTTCGCCCGATGGCAGTACGCCTGCCTCATTGCTACAAGACACCTGGTTTTCTATCGGAAAAGTGGAAACCGGCAAAAAATTAGGTTATCACATGCATCAGACTCACGGCGGCGTATACATTTTCCTGATCGAAGGAGAAATTGTTGTAGACGGCACTGTATTGAAACGTCGTGATGGCATGGGAGTGTACGAAACAAACAGCTTTGAAATCGAAACATTAAAAGATTCCCATATCTTATTGATAGAAGTCCCGATGTAAAGCATTCATTTAATAGAAATTATGAAAATCAATCTCGCCGGTATCCGGCAAGAATATACAAAAGGCGGATTAGGGGAAAGCGAACTCCCTGATGATCCGCTTTTATTGTTCAGTCAATGGCTCCAAGAGGCCATTAATGCCCAAGTAAACGAACCTACGGCAATGATCGTAGGCACGGTATCACCCGAAGGCCAGCCGTCTACCCGCACTGTATTACTGAAAGATATACACGATGGCAAGTTTATATTCTACACTAATTATGAAAGTCGCAAGGGAAAGCAACTCGCAAAAAATCCGCATATATCACTCTCTTTTGTCTGGCATCCATTAGAAAGACAGGTGCACATAGAAGGAACTGCCGGTAAAGTTCCAGCTCACGAGTCGGACGAATATTTTAAAACCCGCCCGTATAAAAGCCGTATCGGAGCACGCATATCTCCGCAAAGCCGCCCAATCGGCAGCCGGATGCAACTTATACGGAGTTTCGTAACAGAAGCCACCCAATGGATTGGGAAAGAGATAGAACGTCCACAGGAATGGGGTGGATATGCGGTTACTCCCACTCGGATAGAATTCTGGCAAGGCAGGCCCAACCGTTTACACGACCGCTTCTTATACAGTCTGCAAAAAGACGGAAATTGGAAAGTAGAACGCCTTGCCCCTTGATTTTCCTGTTTTTTCTTGTCCGTCACAAGAAGAATATGTAATATTGCATCTCTAAACCATTAGCCTATGAAACTGGATTATATCTACCATAGCGGATTCGCCATCGAAGCCGAAGGGGTAACTATCATCATCGATTACTACAAAGACTCATCGGAAACCATACGAAATCAAGGCATCGTACACGACTGCCTGCTACAAAAACCCGGTAAGCTGTACGTACTTTCCACTCATTTCCATCCCGATCACTTCAACCGTGAAATATTGACGTGGAAAGAACAGCGCCTGGACATCATATATCTCTTTTCAAAAGATATCCTGAAGCATCGTCGCGCCAATCCGGAAGACGCCATATATATAAATAAAGGAGAATCCTACGAAGACGACAATTTACGTATCGATGCATTCGGCTCTACAGATGTCGGCATTTCTTTTCTTATCCATTTACAAGGGATGAGCATATTCCATGCCGGCGATCTCAACAACTGGCATTGGAGTGAAGAATCGACCGAACAAGAAATACGTAAAGCCAACGGAGATTTCTTGGCAGAAGTCAAGTACCTTAAACAACAAATTTCCGCCATCGATCTCGTTATGTTTCCGGTGGACCGGCGAATGGGAAAAGATTATATGAAAGGTGCCGAACAATTCATCGAACAAATAAAAACTACTATATTTGTACCCATGCACTTCAGCGAAGATTATGAAGGCGGCAACGCCTTCCGGAGTGTAGCCGAAGCGAATGGATGCCGCTTCATCAGCATCACTCACCGGGGCGAAACATTTGATATTACTAAATAAAACATAGAATTATGAACAGATTGACACAACTTTTTTTTGTATTGTTCCTTCTATGCCTGCCGGTGAGCGTAATGGCACAGAAAGATAAAAACGATGACAGCAAATATCTCGCAGGTGCAGTTCCCGAAGTGGATGGCAAAGTAGTATTCTCCAAAGAGTTCAATATTCCCGGAATGTCACAAGATGAGATATTCGACCGAATGATGAAATGGATGGAAACAAGGCTCAAAGAGAACAAAAACCAAGGAAGCCGAGTTGCTTATTCGGACAAAGAGAAAGGAATAATTGCAGGCGTAGGCGAAGAATGGATCGTATTCAAGTCAAGTGCCCTGTCGCTGGACCGTACTTGGGTAAACTATCAGATCACCGTCACCTGCAAACCGGAAAAGTGTTTTATGGAGGTGGAAAAAATACGTTTCACTTATGGCGAAAACGAGAAGTATACAGCAGAGGATTGGATTTCCGATAAATACGCACTCAATAAGGCAAAAACAAAATTAATACGCGGACTGGCCAAATGGCGTAGAAAAACCGTTGACTTTGCCGATAATCTGTTTACCGGTGCAGCCCAAGCATTAGGAGCCGCAGGAGTTGCAACCGAACCGGTTATACAACCGGGCAAACAAGCGGTAATCACCCCCGGACCGGTAGTTATTACTCCAGCCAATCCTGTAATAGCAACCGATCCTTCCGTAAACAATAATCCATCAGCTGCCAATGTACCCGGCTACAAAGAAATAACTCCCGACCAAATACCGGCTAACGCCATCCAAATGGGAGCGGGAAACTTGGTTGTCGCTATCGGTAAGAATGCTTTCAATATGACTATGATGACAGCCAATGCCGGAGGTTCTTTAGGAAAAATGAATGGTAAACCTGTTGTTTTCACCATATTCTCTCCGGAGCAATCTTATGAACAAATAGAAAAGGCAGATACTTATTCCGTAAGATTCTATCCTACGAATCAATCTGAACCATCTATAATACTTGAATGTAAAAAGCTTCCGTCGCAAACTCCAATGGAGGGACAGCCACGTACTTATATAGGGGAAATTGTGAAAGCTTGGATTAAATAATTATTCAATGTGCCAATATGTCAATGTGCCAATTGGCTGCGCCATTATGCCGCATGGTAAATTGGCACATTGGTATATTGGCACATTCATTCATTATTAAATTTTACATCATGGAAATAAAAAGTAGATTTGACCATTTCAACATCAACGTCACCAATCTGGAACGCAGCATTACCTTTTACGAAAAAGCGCTCGGACTAAAAGAACACCATCGGAAAGAAGCTTCTGACGGTTCATTCATTCTGGTATATCTGACAGATAACGAAACTGGATTTCTATTGGAGCTCACTTGGTTGAAAGACCATTCAGAACCCTATGAATTAGGAGAGAATGAAAGTCATTTATGTTTTCGCGTAGCAGGAAACTATGATGCTGTCCGCCAATACCACAAAGAAATGAACTGTGTATGCTTTGAAAATACCGCAATGGGCCTATATTTCATTAACGATCCGGATGATTACTGGATTGAGATATTACCGCAAAAACAGTAATAAATGAAGCCTCTCCCCAGCCCTCTCCGTGGGAGAGGGAGTACAGATACTACTGTTTATCAATTAGTTACAAAACTAACTTAGCTCCCTCTCCCACGGAGAGGGTTGGGGAGAGGCTTCATTCTATCACTATTTTTTATGCCTGTTCGCCCTCTTTTTCCTTATCTCCGCTTTCATTTTGGCTGCACCGGAGCCGTGCAATCCTTTGATATAAGTCGCTTTTTTCGCTTTCGTCTTTACTTTCTTCTCATCCTGTTTCGGACCGTCTTTCTTACCCTTAAAAACGATTCCACCCATCATTGCATCTTCTAAGCTCATAATCTAACTTCTTTATTTCATAATTTTCTGTGCACAAAGATAATCCTTTTCTACGAATTATCTATCTTTGCCCCCTCAACAACAAATAATGACCTGATGGAAACAAGCATACTAACGGCCGATAAGGATCCGATGGGTACCGCCATAGCCGATTACTTCAATCATCATAAAGCCGACCGCTTACGTGTTTTTTCTTCACAGTTTGATGAAGATGAAATACCTGTCGGGCAACTCTTCCGTAATATAAAAACGATGCCAATGCTCGAGCGTACAGCTCTGCAATTAGCCACAGGAAAGATTTTAGATGTGGGAGCCGGAAGTGGCTGTCATGCTCTGGCCCTTCAGGAAATGGATAAAGAAGTATGTGCCATCGATATTTCTCCGCTGTCGGTAGAAGTCATGAAGCAGCGCGGAATCAATGACGCCCGCTTAGTCAATCTGTTTGATGAACAATTTACCGGGCAATTTGATACCATTTTAATGTTGATGAATGGTTCAGGCATTATTGGTAGACTGGAAAACATGCCCGCTTTCTTTAAAAAGATGAAACAGTTACTCCGCCCGGGAGGGTGTATCTTGATGGATTCGAGTGACCTGCGTTATTTATTTGAAGATGGAGACGGTAGTTTTGAAATAGATCTTGCCGGAGATTATTATGGAGAAATAGATTTCCAAATGCAATATAAAGAGATCAAAGGTACACCGTTCGATTGGCTGTATGTAGATTTTCAAACACTTAGCCTCTATGCTGCCGAATGTGGATTTAACGCAGAAATCATAAAGAAAGGGAAACATTATGATTATCTGGCGAAACTTTTTTAAAGCCTCTCCCCAACCCTCTCCGTGGGAGAGGGTTGGGGAGAGGCTTTAAAAAGGAAACAGCAACGGCAATGCAAATACCATCACGATTCCCATTATCACCTGTAGCGGTAATCCTACTTTTATATAATCCATAAATGTATATTGCCCGGCCGGCATTACCAGTGCATTGGGAGGAGTCGAAAAAGGAGAAGCAAAACACATACTGGCAGCTACCGTAACGGCAAACAAGAACGGAACCGGGCTGACTCCTATCTGCAATGCGCTCTGCAATGCAATAGGCGCCATCAAGACGGCAGTTACCGTATTACTGATAAACATAGTCATCAATGAAGTGGTGAAATAAATACCCGCCATCAATACAATCGGACCATAACTTCCCAATCCGGTAACAAGACTATTAGATATATATTCCGAAGCACCTGTTTTCTCCAAAGCAAGAGACATCGGGAGCATACCGGCAAACAGTACGATCGTTTCCCAGTTGATCGTTTTATAAGCCGCTTCCACATTACGGAAACAACCGGTAATCACCATTAATACACCGGCTATCATCACAGCCGTAACGGGAGCAACCGGAATAAAATCAAATACCATCATGACTACCATCAACACCATAATAGCAGCAGCTACCGGTGCTTTGTAATCCAACGTCACTTTGGCAGCCTCATTCAGAGGTTGTCCCAATACCACCCAATCGGCGTCCTCTTTACTAAGTCGTGCTATATCTTGCCAGGTTCCCTGTACCAGCAGCACATCGCCACTATGCATTTTCTCATTACCCAAATCCTGCAAAATATACTCTTTCTTACGCCGGATACCCAATACATTCACATTAAACTTCCCACGCAAATCCGCATCCTTCACAGTACGATTGGCTAAATTGGACGAAGGCATCAAAACGATTTCCGCTATGCCGATATCATAAAAGTCCAATGAATTATTGGCCTTTGCCGCCTCTTCGGTAGTATGCCCGTCCAGCATTTCTAACAGGTAATCTTCTGCAAAACGCTCTACACTCTCCACTTCTCCGGTAACATAGAGAACATCCTGTTCTTGCATCACAGTATCGGGTTCGGCCAGTTTTTGTGTAATCGTTTTCAGAAAACGGTTTTGAGAAATATCGCCACGGCGCACCTCTAATATGTTCAACCCATATTTGCACCGTACATCAAGGTCGATGATTGTTTTACCGACCAATAATGAGGACGTATCGGCACGTAAACGAAACAGATTACTGGATAAGCCATACTCTTTCACCAACTGGTTCAGAGATTTTCCGGAAGCATTAACCTCCTGTTTTTTCCCTTTCTTGGAAAGGAACCATTTGGTGAGGGGCATCAATACAAGTGTACCTATCGTCACACAAATAAGACCTACGGGTAAGAAAGAGAAAAAAGACAAAGGTTCAAATCCCGCACTGGTCAACGCATTCTGAATGACAAGGTTCGGTGGTGTACCGATCAGAGTCATCATACCTCCCATACTGCTTGCAAACGCTAAAGGCATAAGCAACCGGCTGGGATTCATACCGGCACTAACTGCCAGACTTACCACAATAGGAAGCATCAATGCCACCGTACCGGTATTACTTACAAAAGCACCGATAGCAGAAGTCACGAGCATCACCAACAAAAAAAGTCGCAACTCACTCTTGCCTGCAAGCTTCAATATTTTGCTACTTATCATCTTTGCCAATCCTGTCTGAAAAATGGCTCCACCAACCACAAACAAACCGACCATCATAATCACTACCGAATTGGAAAAACCGGAAAGCGCCTCTTCCGGTGTTAATATCTGAAAAATAAGAAGAGAAATCAAGGCACAGAGGGCCACTAAGTCAGAGCGTACCTTGCCACTCATGAAGAAGACGGCAGACAGTACCAAAATAATAAGAGTTATAACCATAAAATAATAGGGTAATTGATAATAACAGATATTGAAATTCTCACATACACAAAATAAAAAGCAAAAAGCCAGCATTTACCGGCCTCTTACCATAAATATCACTTTTTCAACATTTCGTCGATTTGCCGAACCAATGAAGCAAATTCTTCTTCATTATACAAACGGGTCAGTTTAACTATCTTTCCTTCACGGTCTATCAACACATTACGTGTAATTCCGGAATTACGCAAAGCATATTTTGCAAAAATATCAGCACCCGGATCCAGTCCCAAAGGATAAGTGACCCCGGTGGTTTTTGCAAAAGCAAGCACTTTGTCCAAAGGTTCGTCACGGTCGATACCGATCAGTGCAAACTCAGGATTATTCTTATGTTTCAGCCAGATATCCTTTTCAATAAAAGGCATCTCTTTACGACAGACTCCACACCAACTGGCAGTAAACTGCAACATTACCACTTTCCCGCGAAGTGCCGAAAGACTCACTGATTTTCCATCCGTCAATGTCACGGTAAAGTCGGGCGCCATATTCCCTATCTTCACAATATATCCCGTACTGTCAGCCTGCAAAGCTGTCTCATTTTCCATAACTACTGCCACACTATCAGCCGCAGCAGATTCTCCCTTATTTATTTTTCCCTGTCCGGTACAAGCAATATTGCCCGCCGTCAATAATGCCAGACAGCAAACTTTAAAAAAAATCTTCTTCATTCCTTTTCTATATAATATATTGATTTGCAAAAGTAAACAAATCATGTGACTTATCAAAACAGCCTGTCCAAAGTATTTTTTCAAATTCCACTTTTGGAAAAATCAAAAGAATTACTACCTTTGCACCCGAAAAACCCCAAAATGCCTCTTTAGCTCAGTTGGCCAGAGCACGTGATTTGTAATCTCGGGGTCGTTGGTTCGAATCCGACAAGAGGCTCACCAATCTACAAGCATTTTCCGAAATTCGGGAAATGCTTTTTCATTTCCCGCAATTATTTCTATCTGCGCATCTTTTCAAATCCACGTTTATAGAATAAGAAATACAAAATCCACCCGATATGTTCATTCAGAAAAACAATTTCCTGCTTTTTTATGTCTGTTTTTTGTTTTAACTGAGACAACACTAAAACCCAACATTATGGAAAAAGTAAAAATTGGAGAAAACTCAAGAAAAGTATGGCATGTGCTCAATGAAATGAAAAGAATCTCAATACAGGAGCTCTGTTCAAGAACCAATTTGGCTATTGAGGATGCCATGTTAGCCATCGGATGGTTAGCACGGGAAAATAGTATATTCATCGAAAAAAGAGAAAATACTATTTATCTTAGTAACGGTTCGGAGTATCACTTCTGTTTCGGATAAGAAAAAGCGGCAAGCCTCTCCCCAACCCTCCCCGTGGAAGAGGAAGCTAAGTTAGTTTTGTAACTGATTAATAAACAAGAGTATCTGTACTCCCTCTCCCACGGAGAGGATTGGGGATAGGCTTTAAACTAATTAACAATGTTAACAGGAAAATAAGCCATCCATTTCTCATAGAATAAGAATATATACTATTAAGGTGTAAAAGTATATACTTTATGTATCCAAAAGTATATATTTAACTCTCTATTAAATACATACTTTTGGCCAATAAAGTTGCATTCCTATATTCCTTTGGAAATAAGCAACATAACCAATACTATCCGGCAATCAAAACGGATAATTATCATTCGCATACCCTAAAGGCCATCACTGATAATTGCGATTTTACTAAGTTGTCTTAAAACAGAGAAGCTACAACCGTTTCAACCGGTAACCAGACTAATATTAGCCGCTATCTCACAAAAAACTCTCCGCTTATCTTTAAATATAAAAAAAATGAGTAATTTTGCACGCCATAAAACAAGAAATATTATGGCTATTTATGTAGAAGAAGTTTCCAGAACTTTTGGTGAATATTTACTTATTCCCGGTCTTACTACCAAACAGTGTGTACCTTCTAATGTTTCGCTACGAACACCATTGGTAAAGTACAATCTCGGTACACAATCAGCAATTGAATTGAACATTCCTTTCGTTTCGGCAATTATGCAATCAGTATCAGGCCCCGAATTGGCCATCGAACTGGCACGTAACGGAGGTCTCTCTTTCATTTTCGGTTCACAACCCATCGCCAACCAGGCTGAGATGGTTCGGAAGGTCAAAAAGTTCAAAGCCGGTTTTGTAACCAGTGATTCCAACCTGACTCCGGAACACACATTGGACGATGTACTCCGTTTACTCGCACAGACCGGCCATTCTACTATCGGAATCACCCATGACGGTACTCCGAACGGCAAATTGCTCGGACTCGTCACCAGCCGTGATTACCGTATTTCAAGAGATGCCCGCGACAAAAAGATCAAAGATTTCATGACTCCTTTTGAAAAGCTGATCGTGGGTGAAGTCGGCCTGACTCTCAGTGAAGCCAATCAGATTATCTGGGATCATAAACTCAACACCCTCCCCATAATCGATAAAGATCAAAACTTAGCCTATTTCGTATTTCGCAAAGACTACGACAGCCATAAAGAAAATCCGAACGAAGTATCCAGTCCGGACAAAAAATTATTAGTCGGTGCCGGCATCAACAGTCGCGATTACAAAGACCGCGTACCCGCATTAATTGAAGCCGGAGTAGATGTACTTTGTATTGACTCTTCCGATGGATATTCGGAATGGCAATACGAAACATTGACATGGATTAAAAAAGAGTATGGCAATAAAGTGCTGGTCGGTGCCGGAAATGTTGTCGACAAAGAAGGATTCCAATATTTAGTGGAAGCTGGTGCAGATTTTATCAAAGTAGGTATCGGAGGGGGATCCATCTGCATCACCCGCGAACAGAAAGGCATTGGTCGCGGACAGGCTACCGCCTTGCAAGACGTAGCCAAAGCTCGTGACGAATACAAAGCCCGTACAGGCATATATGTACCTATTTGCAGCGATGGCGGTTTGGTTCAGGACTATCACATGGTACTTGCTTTGGCAATGGGAGCCGATTTCCTGATGATGGGACGTTATTTTGCCCGTTTCGATGAATCACCTACTAAAAAACTTTGTATCAAAAACAACTATGTGAAGGAATATTGGGGCGAAGGTTCCAATCGCGCACAAAATTGGCAACGATATGATATGGGAGGAACGGAATCATTGAAATTTGAAGAAGGAGTAGACAGCTACGTACCTTATGCCGGCAAAATGAAGGACAACCTTGCCGTAACATTAGGCAAGATAAAAGCAACGATGTGTAGCTGCGGCGCCATCAATATCCCTGAATTACAGAAAAATGCTAAAATCACAATGGTTTCTTCAACAAGTATTGTTGAAGGTGGCGCCCATGATGTGATCTTAAAAGAAAAAGCATAATCGCTTTTCGTTCAACGAAAATAACCATAAAGGGTGTCAAAAGTTCGACTTTTGACACCCTTTCCATATTTTGATGCAAAACTTTGCTGAAATCTTGCTTTGTATTAGCAACTGTTTTTCCTAAAAGCTACAAGATGATTCTTATAGCGGACTGAGGTTAATTTTAAGAGGAAAATTGAAACAAGTTCTTAAAATGTCCAGACAGTCATTGCTTAATCACTTTCTTATTACCGACAATATAAAAACCTTTAGGCAATCTTTCGAAGTCTTCAACAGTACCGACACAATAACCGGAAATATTGTATATCCGGTCGTTTTGCAATTTAAGATTATTTATTACATCCTGTATACCGGTAGGAGCCGATTTATAAGTGGTTTTAACAGTTGCAGCTTCCGTATTGATTTTACCTGTCAACCGTACATCAGCCGAACTTGCAGCAACGTAAATATCAACGCTTCCTTCTTCCACATCAAATGTATTCGTCTGTTCATTAAAATAAGACAATTGTTCGTGCTTCAATGGCATTGTGACAGTTTTCGTTTCACCGGGCTCCAATTCTACACGTGCAAATCCGACAAGCTGTTTAAGCGGACGTTCTATACTTGAATTTACATGAGCATATAACTGAACGATTTCCGCACCGGCATACTTGCCCGTATTGGTAATGTCCGCACTAACAATCAACTCCTCTCCTGCCGCGAGCCTGCTCTTGCTAATATTCAATTTTTGATATTCGAATGTGGTATAACTCATACCATATCCAAATGGATAAAGCGGAGTCTTGTCATGATACATATAAGTATATTTTGCATCGCGGATATCATAATTGAGCATACCGTTGGGTAAATCACTCAGCGCATTATACCAAGTAGAAGTCAGTTTACCGGAAGGATTATAATCTCCATACAAAACATCAGCAATCGCTTTTCCTTGTGCCTGCCCACCGTACCAGGCTTCGATAATAGCCGGAACATGCTCCTTAGCCCAATTGATTGTCACGGACGAACAAGTCTGCAACAGCAATATGACGTTCGGATTAGCCGAATAAACAGCTTCCAAAAGTTTTTGTTGGTCACCCGGCAAATTAAGATTAGTGCGGTCATGACTTTCATCGGAAACGGTAAGGTCTGTCCCGGCAGCAAATATAACGACATCCGCCTTGGCAGCTATTTCTTTGGCTCTCTCAAGGTTTGTTTCAGCCGTCCCCGTAACTGCACATCCCTTATAAAGGTAAAGCGGACCGTCCTCTTCAAGCGGATTGTTTGCATTCGGATCATAGAATTTAAACCAGTCCATATTCGCACAATACTTATCCCCGTTTGTTCCGCCTTCAAACTGTACGTACACCTTGTGTACCCCCTTGAATACATTCGGGTCGACTTCCGCAGTCGTTATTTCATACTTACTCCAGTTACCGGTTGCAGGGCATGTGACAGTCGCCTCCGGTGTATCATCTATTTCATCAAGATAGAACTTTACAATGGTCGCATTGTTGTTCTTGGCACCCGAATAAATGTCAACTCTTGATTTTCCTTCTCCCAAATTAATATCATTAAAAGCAACCCAATCGCCATTGAAAATATATCCCAAATTTCCGGCAGACCCGTTAGCTTCATGTGTCAATCGTTTGCTATCCGACGGTACACTTTGTTCCTCACAATCTTCAAACTGTATGGTTCCGTCATTTACCACGTACCCAATCTTTTCAGCAATGCCACCAAACGGAGTAGTTAGCGCCGTTGGTGAACCGGAGTACCCTCCAAGAGTGATTGTATTACCAAAAGGACCGATAACGGCAACACTTTTCGTTTTATCGAGCGGGAGTATATTATTGTCATTTTTCAGCAAAACGATAGCCTCCTGTGCTGCCTTATATGCCAATTGACGGTGCTCTTCACAATCAAGAACATCGTCAGAAATACTTCTCCAAGGAACATTGGAAGCATTGTCAAATTCACCGACAGAGAAACGCGCCTCAAATACTCTTACAAGAGCAGTGTCAAGATCCGCTTCTTGCATATATCCCTTTTCAATCGCTTCTTTACAATAGTCCTGAAAGGTATTTCCGCAATTCAAATCTTCTCCATTCACAATAGATACCGCAGAAGCCTCAGCAGCAGTATTCACAAAATGGTGCCTGTTCGATTGGTAAACATCATCTACCGCACCGCAATCCGAAGTAACAAAGCCGTTGAATCCCCATTCTGTACGTAAAATATCGATAAGCAATTCATGATTAGCACCACAAGGAATACCGTTTAGTGCATTATACGCACTCATGACAGAGCGTACATTGCCCTCCTTAACGGCCATCTCAAAAGCAGGCAGATAATATTCACGTAAGTTACGCGCATCCATATCCGACGATGTACTATGGCGTCCTTTCTCATAATTATTTGCAGCAAAATGCTTGGCTGTCGCTATTGTCTTATAATATTTCGGATCGTCTCCCTGCATACCTTTTATATATTCCACCGCTATTTTTCCCGTCAGGAACGGATCTTCACCATAGTTCTCTTCATCACGTCCCCAACGCGGGTCACGGCTCATATTAATAGTAGGACACCAGTAAATAAGACCTTTATCCTTTGTATTACTATATACACGTGCCTCATCTGATGTAGCCACAGCACAATCGAATATCAACGGTAAATCCCAAGTACTCGACATCGCTTTCGATACCGGGAACGAAGTAGCCAGTCCGGAACGGGCAACACCGTGAATGGCCTCATTCCAATAATTATATCCCTTTATATTCAGACGGGGAATAGCCAATGTCTGATGTCCTACCTGATTGATTTTTTCCTCCAAAGTAAGTAACGACACCAGATTCTTGGCACGTTCGTGAAAACTGAGCGACTCATCTTGAAAGGGATGAGTTTGCGCCATTACGCAACTTGCCACCACAAGTGACACTGCTGTAAGAGTAATTGTTTTTTTCTTCATGGTATTTATATTCATTAATAAATCTATATCAGCAAAATTACCATCCATGAGAAAAATAAAGGTAGAATATCTAATGCGAAAAGAGGAACTTATTTATTAATCCCTCTTTTCGCATAGATATTCCACCATAATAGCGCTTCGTATAATAAGGCATTTACCATATAAACAAATCACTTTCACAAGGCTATTACTTATAAATCCAACGGCAAGGTCATACGTAGCCCCCATTAGCTATGCTATTTAGCATATAAAAGAGTGCGTCTTTTCGGTTGAATGCTTTTAGGAATACAAGATATTTCTCAGAAGAGTTGTTTTTTTATTTATTTGATTCACAAGATTATGATTGAAATTATTAATTTTGCGCATATATACATAAATTTCAGGAAAAGGCACACACTATTACTAACGTATAGCATGATAAAGATATCTGAGTTATACCCATAAACAAGTTAGCACTAATAAAAATGCACTTCAATAAGATTGTACAATAAATATAATTTAAAAATAAAATGAATACAGATTATAGAGTTGGTGATTTGATTTATGACGCAAATATATATGATGGATTAAACATCTTCTTATCTGATTTGCAATTTTATAAGAAGTGGTTACCTCAAAACAAGAATGCTAAAATACTTGAACTCTGCTGTGGCACAGGCAGGCTTACGATTCCAATCGCAAAAGACGGATACCATATCAGTGGAGTTGATTACACTCCATCAATGCTGAAGCAAGCAAAAATAAAAGCTTTCGAAGCAGGATTAGAGATCAATTTTATTGAAGCAGACATCAGGACATTAAATTTACAAGAGAAATTCGACCTTATCTTTATTCCTTTCAATTCAATCCATCATTTATATAAAAATGAAGATTTATTTAAAGCACTAAAGAGTGTTGAAAATCATCTCAAAAAAGGAGGATTATTTCTGTTAGACTGCTTTAATCCCAATATTCAGTATATTGTCGAAAGCGAAAAAGAACAAAAAGTAATTGCCGAATATACAACCAATGATGGTAGGGAAGTATTGATAAAACAAATAATGCATTATGAAAATGCAACTCAAATAAACCGTATAAAATGGCATTATTTTATAAATGGTGAGTTTCAGTCAATTCAAAATATGGATATGAGATTATTTTTCCCTCAGGAATTAGATTCATATCTGAAATGGGCCGGATTTAATATCATCCACAAGTTTGGAAGTTTTGAAGAAGAAGTATTTAAGGACACTTCGGAAAAGCAGATATACGTTCTAACATTCAATCACTGATTCAAAATAGAAAATGAAAACAGATTTCACGATCAGAGTAGCACAACAATCGGACATCGTTGAGCTAAAGGATTTATATAAAAATACCGTACTTGTAATAAACAGGCATGATTATTCACAAGAGGAAGTTGAAGACTGGGCATCGTGCGGAGATGATCTTTCCAAAATAGGAAAGATGATAGAAACTCACTATTTTATTGTTGCCGTTAATCAGCAGTCTCAACTCGTAGGTTTCTCATCCATCACCCCACAAGGATACCTACACTCTATGTTCGTCCACAAAGACTTTCAAGGTAAAGGTATCGCAACTATGCTTTTGGAAGAAATAGAACGATATGCTATTAAAGAAGGGATTATGCGCATTACATCAGAAGTAAGCATAACCGCCCGTCCTTTTTTTGAAAAACAGGGTTACATAGTAGAAGTAGAACAAAAGCGCAGGGCTAATCAGCTTTGTCTGACTAATTACTGGATGGCGAAGAATTTAACAAAATAAAGTATGAATATCCGACAATTAAATCATGAGGAATATGACAAAGCGGTTGCACTATCACTTGATGTATTTACCAAGTGCGGAACAACCGACTTTGACACCAACGGATTAGAAACATTTAAAAAGTTCATCCACAACAAAAAGCTGATGAATGAACTCACTGTTTGCGGAGCTTTTGATAACAATGAGCTTATCGGTATTATCGGGACTAAGCTCAACGGTGCACATATCTCTCTGTTTTTTATAAATCCCGACCATCATCGCAAAGGTATAGGCAGAAAATTGTTCGACTATGCTTATGCAAATCAAATAGCAGACAAAATAACTGTAAATTCTTCATCCTATGCTGTGAGGTTCTACGAAAGTTTAGGCTTTTCAAAAATAAATGAAAAGCAAGAAACCGATGGGCTGAAATACACTCCTATGATAAAATGTACTTCATCTTTAAAAGCTGAGAAACAAGTACTTGAATAATTATACGGCACTATAAAATATTTTGTGTAAATGTAAAATACGGGCTTCAGTATGGGTTCCGTATTTTTTATTTAATAGCTTTGCAAAATGAAGAAAATTATGAAAGAGAAGAATCATGTAGTGCCTGATGAGGTATTAAGTAAGGAGTTCCTTAGCCAGTTCAAAACAGAAGCTGATGTCAGCAAGTTTCTGAAGCAGTTACACGCGCAGGTATTGGAGAAAATGCTTGAAGGTGAGATGGATGCCCATCTGGGTTATGAGAAGAATTCGGTTTCCGGTCATAACAGCGGCAATTCCCGTAACGGCAGCTACCCCAAGAAAATCCAAACCGAACACGGTGAAGCGGTCATACCTATTCCCCGTGACCGTAACGGTGAATTCGAGCCCATAGTTGTTCCCAAACACGAGAGTCGTGGGCTTTCCATAGAAAAACTTGTTATCTCCCTATATGCCAAAGGAATGAGCGTGTCCGACATAGAAGAGGAGATGCGTGAAATCTATGAGATAGAACTGTCCACATCAGCCATTTCCATCATCACGAACAAAGTCAATCAAGCTGCTCAGGAATGGCAGAACCGCCCTTTGGACCCGGTCTATCTTATCGTTTGGATGGACGGTATTGTCTTCAAGGTTCGTGACAACGGTAAAATCATCAACAAGACTGTCTATCTCTGTATCGGTCTGAAACAGAACGGCTTGAAGGAAGTCCTTGGCATGTGGGTGGGAAAATCAGAAAGTTCTTCATTCTGGATGGGTGTCCTGACAGATTTGAAGGCCCGCGGAGTGCAGGACATACTGATTACCTGCACTGACAACCTGAACGGATTTACCGACACCATACGTGCCGTATTTCCTCAATCTTCCACGCAAATATGTGTCGTACATCAGATTAGGAACTCCTGCAAATATGTCGTTTACAAGGACAAGAAAGAGTTTACAGCCGATATGAAGAACATCTATAACGCGCCCAACAAGGAGGCTGCTGTCGTGGAACTGGATAATTTGGAAAAGAAATGGGGAGGGAAGTACCCTTATGCCATCCTCTCATGGAGGAATAACTGGGATGACCTGACTGTTTTCTTCCAGTTCCCATTGGAAATCAGGAAAATAATCTACACAACAAACCTCATAGAAAATCTGAATGGAAAAATCAGAAAGTACACTAAATCAAAACTTTCATTCCCTTCGGATGATGCTGTGAAGAAAATGGTATACCTTTCTCTGATGGAGATTGAGAAGAAATGGACAATGCCGATTACTAACTGGGGATTGATTATGAATCAATTTATGCTTATTTTTGAAAACAGAATTCAGATATAAGAGAACTTATAACTGAATCCCGTTTCTATTTACACAAAATTATGGATACTGCCAATTATACAGGTACTGATAAATATAGAATCTCTCCTTTCCGGAGAGTCTGCTCCATTATAATATAATCTGATATCCAATGATACTCCCTATATGACACATCATAAAGAGTACTGATTCAATATTTGAAGTCTTTTTAAATCTTTTTCTCTACCAAAAAGAGATAAAATTCTTTTTTGCTCTTCAATTGTTGGTATTCTGACAATCATTTTTCCAACTGAAACTTCTCTATATTCTTGTACACAAACAGGTTGCCAAATATTATTCTTCTTGACTTGGAGGTTTCCCATGACCTCTATATCCATTAGAGGAAGATTAAATCTGGCAAAATTAGAGTGAAATAAATCATTCTCTTTGGTTTCAGGGGAAACTTCCATATACGCTTTCAGTAAATATTGCAACTTAGATGCATTCATTTCAGTTGTCAGAATATCAATATCTGATGTTTCTCCTATCTTTATATTCGACAAAATCATAGCAGACGCACCTATAATATAGAACTCTGAACTTATTTCCTGCAATTGAGCAGTTATACCTATGAGGGTTTGAGTTATTTTATCCTTAATATCCATATGTCTACAATTTACTTCTTCTCAAATAACCTGTTAAGCTATGATAGACAAATACCTCTGCAAAGCAGCTATCTCCACTTCAACAACCAACTGCTGAAAGCCTTCCGTCGAATGTTCCGTGTGTGACTTTTCCAATGCCTTGCAATAGTCAATTTTGGCATCATTACTACCCTTCAAGGTAATAACAACGTAGCTATTGAGAAGAAGTATAAATTCGTCAACAGTCGGAAAGCACAACCACTACCGTCAATCTTGCCTAAATAGCAACACTACACTGTCGCCAAATCTTTTATTTCATTTGAGCGCAAGTCCGATAACTTAGCCAAAGGATGATTCGAAATGAATTGCGCTTTTTCCTGCTGTTCCTCATTAAATATCTGTTCCATAACCATAAGACAATTGTAACCTATGGTTAGATTTGATTGTTCCCTATTATACTTTTCCCCTCATAATACTGAACCCTACCTTTCAGTTCATTAATATCCTTCTTGATAGAATCTATAACAGGTTTCCTGCACATCTACAAGATCAAAGTAATCTAAAGTACCTTCAGGAAGCAAAAAGCGATAACCATTGGAATCCATACTAAATAAATTTGAAGGCAAAAATACTAATTTTTAAATTTACCCCTCAGATTTTTACGTTGACCCCGGAATATTGTAGTGCCACTTCAAGACTTAAAATAAAAAAGCGCTAATTACTTATTTATCAGTAATTAGCGCTTTACTATTGAGGTTCCTGGCGGATTCGAACCGCCGTACATGGTTTTGCAGACCACTGACTAAGCCACTCATCCAAGGAACCTTATTTCCCATTTGCGGTTGCAAAGGTAGTATAAATTTTCAAACTACCAAACTATCCACAGCAATTTTTCTTTGGATGTTTTTTAGTGACTTTGCACTCTTGTTGCTTCTTATCGAGCTGACGCTTTAATTCACAGCCACTTGCGCAACTTGCACAAGGATTTTCATTATTTTTCGTACTGCGAAAAAAATTATAAATCCCATATACCATACGAGCCACGCATAACACTATTAGTAAAGCAACGACCCATTCCTGCCAATCCCAGGTCATAAAAACAATCCTCCTATCTGATAAACAGCAAAAGTCAATACCCATGCCAATACAGTGGTATACCCCGCCGTGAAAAATGCCCATTTCCAACTTCCCGACTCCTGTTTTATAGCTGCAAATGTAGCAATACATGGAAAATATATCAACACAAACAACATATAACAGAAAGCGACAAACGGAGTTATCGGAATCCGCTCTCCTAAAGTGGTATCATCCACATTAGCATCATTTGTATAAAGCACACCGAGCGTACTAACCACCAATTCTTTCGCACCAACTCCGGAAATCAGACCAATGCCCAACTTCCAATCAAATCCCATAGGTTCGATTATCGGCTCGATTGCTTTTCCGATCTGCCCTATATAAGAGCTCTCTTGCTGTTCGGCAACCGTCTCATAAGCATCATGATTGGGATAATACCCCAAGAACCAGATAATGACAGATGCAATCATTATAATTCCTCCCATCTTACGAAGATACTGTTCACCTTTATCCCACGTATGACGGAAAATAGCTTTCATTGTAGGCATACGATAAGGCGGCAGTTCCATCACAAACGGAGTATCATCACCCTTAACCAAAAACTTGCTGAACAAACGAGCCAACAGCACTGCCAGCAAAATACCGATACAGTAAATAGAAAACAATACCAATCCTGCATTGTTCGGGAAGAAAGCGCCTACCAACAACAAATAAATCGGAAGACGGGCGCTACAGGACATCAACGGATTGACAAGCATCGTTACAAGACGGCTTTTCCTGTTTTCTATGGTACGGGAAGCCATGATAGCGGGAACATTACATCCGAATCCCATAATAAGAGGAATAAACGATTTGCCGTGAAGTCCCATCTTATGCATTATTTTATCCATGATAAAAGCTGCACGAGCCATATATCCGGAATCTTCCATAAGGGAAATAAAGAAATAAAGGATCAAGATGTTAGGCAAAAAGACGATCACCCCGCCTACTCCACCAATAATGCCATCTATCAACATATCTTTCAACGGCCCCTCGCCCATATGATTATTGATCAGACTCCCTAACGCCTCTACCAACCATTCAATTCCCATCATCGGATACTCCCCAAGCACAAAAGTACCTTCAAACATGATATACATGAAAAGGAAAAAGATGGGATATCCCCACACACGATGTGTCACGATGGCATCAAGGACCTTCGTCATCTGCGCCTTCTCCTGATGATTATCAATAAATGTCTCTTTTAATGCACCACTAATAAAACCATATTTTGCATCGGTAATAGCAGATTCGCTATCTTCATTCAATGCAACCATGATACGTTTCGCTGCCTTATCGCGTATCCGGATAATTTCTTCCGAATTGGGCAACGTACGAATAATACGTTCAACATCAGGATCGTTTTCTAAAAGTTTTATCGCAAGAAAACGAGTGGAATATTTAGAGCGGATGGCTTCATTTTTCGAGATTTCTTCTTTTACCGCATCAATGGCTTTCTCCAAATCAGGGCCATGGTTGATGTGAATATGACGGAACACGCGTTCCCCCGATTTATGAGGATGAACATAATCTTCCAAATGTTCTTCGTGATGAGTTTCGTCTACGTGGGTACGATGCCAGTCTTGCAGTTCTTTTGCAACTTCCGGATTTATATTTCCATTTTTATCAAAGAAATCACCCCCTTCATAAAGATTGATGATAACATGGAACAGATGGTCGATACCTAAATTCTTTTTACAAACAGTAGGAACCATAGGCACGCCGAAAAGTCTGCTCAGCAATCGATAATCGAGAGTATTGCCACTGGACTCAAGTTCGTCATACATATTAAGGGCAATAACCATGCGGACGTTCATATCGATAAGCTGAGTCGTAAGATAGAGATTACGCTCCAGATTGGAAGAATCCACAACGTTAATGATCACATCCGGAGTTTCATCAATGATATGCCGGCGCACATAAATTTCTTCGGGTGTATAGGCCGAAAGAGAGTAAGTACCGGGGAGATCGACTATCTTAAAATGATAACCTTCAAAGTCAAAATATCCTTCTTTAGCATCGACAGTCACTCCGCTATAATTACCCACATGCTCGTGAGCACCGGATGCGAGATTAAACAAAGAAGTCTTTCCACAATTCGGATTACCAACCAAAGCTACATTAATAGTTCTTCTCTTCCCAAGTGCCAACCGCTTCAACTCTTCCTCACCCGGATAAACATTTTCGCTTATGCCTTGATGATAGTCCTGATGCTGATGCACCTGTTCTGCCGCTTCTTGTTCACTGATGATTTCTATCATGTCGGCCTCCTGCCGGCGAAGCGAAATCTCATAACCTAATACTTTGTATTTAATGGGGTCTTTAAGGGGGGCGTTGAGTAATACTTCTACGGTCTTACCTTTGATAAAACCCATCTCGACAATACGCTTACGGAAGCCTCCGTGGCCGAGTACCTTAACAATAACACCCTTCTCTCCTGTTCTTAATTCGGACAAACGCATACTTTGTTCTATTAATTTTCTGCAAAGATAACGGATAAGTTTCTACGATACAAATTATTTAGAATGTTTTTAAATAGAGATACTTTTCACACGAAACGACACGCCAAATGTTACAACAATCAGACCGGTTTAATTTTATTATTCGAATCATTTTATAAATTATTTATAATATGTTTATCTTTGCAACATGATACGTAAAAAGGTTGCACAATATATTGATAACGAGCATTTATTTTCTTCAAATGCCCACATTATCGTAGCATTGAGCGGTGGTGCCGATTCGGTGGCATTGTTACACATTCTTCATACATTGGGATATAATTGCGAAGCCGCACACTGCAACTTCCATCTACGGAAGGAAGAATCAGACAGGGATGAACGGTTCGTTCGGGATTTATGTGCGACAATGAAAATACCCTTGCATATTGTGCATTTCGAGACAGAACAATATGCAACCGAGAATAAAATATCGATTGAAATGGCAGCGCGTGAATTGCGCTATCGCTGGTTTGCAGAGATAAAAAAACAGACAAATGCCGATGTCATCGCCGTGGCTCACCATCAAGATGACAGCGTAGAGACGGTATTGCTTAATCTTATACGTGGGACAGGAATAAACGGATTATTGGGAATACGGCCTAAAAACGGAGATATCGCGCGGCCGCTTTTATGTATCGACCGAAAAGAAATTATTGATTACCTGCAAAGCACCGGTCAGCAATACGTGACGGACAGTACAAATCTGCAAGACGAATACACCCGCAACAAAATACGTCTGAACCTGTTGCCACTTATGCAGGAAATTAATCCGGCAGCAAAAGAACATATTATCGATACCAGTAATTATCTGAACGATGTAGTGCGTATATATAATAAAGGTATAGATGAAGGGAAACAACGGATAATGGAAAAAGGCAATATCCGTATCACTGCATTGCTAAACGAACCCGCCCCGGAAACACTGCTATTCGAAATACTCTATCCGTTGGGATTCAACCCGGCACAAACTAAAAACATTCTGACTGCATTAAATAAACAAGCAGGCAAACAATTTATAAGCAAAGAAGGTTGGAGAATAACGAAAGACAGAGAATATCTGCTGATAGACAAAAAGGAAGAAAAAGAATACCCTCCTTTCAAACTAATCAGAGAAGAAAGAGAATACACAAGGGATTTTATTATTTCCCGCGACAAACACATTGCCTACTTTGATGCTGACAAATTAGTCGAAAAACTCAGCTTAAGAAAATGGCAGACGGGAGATACCTTTATCCCTTTTGGAATGAAAGGAAAGAAAAAAGTAAGCGACTACCTGACAGACAGAAAATTCTCCGTCATCCGGAAAGAACAACAATGGATTCTATGCTGCGGGGACAAAATAGCTTGGGTAATAGGAGAACGGACCGACAATCGTTTTCGAATAGACGGGAACACAAAAAGAGTAATCATCCTAAAGATTAACGAGGAATAATGTGCCAATTCCTCTTCCGCTTGCTTTCCGTTATTCGGTTTCAGCGTGCGAAAGAAGATTTTTATTGATAGACTATAAGATTGTTTTCGGATCTTTCTGCCGGGTAAAACACTGCGAAAGCAACACAGCAAACGGAGTATCATACACTCTCGCCTGTTGCGTACATGATTTAACACAAGCACAACACTTAATACACTTTTCTACATCCGTTTGTGTTTCATTACCTTTCAATATGGCGCCTGTCGGACAATGACGTACACATGCACCACAATGCGTACAAAGACTTTCGTCTTCCAACCACGGTGTACGCGGCAAAGGCACACCGCTCTTACGTAGTTTTATCACCTTACGCAAAAAGCGAAATAACGGAAAAAAAGGTTGTCGCGGCCGGGGAATAGCCCGGACATCAATCGGATAAAGAGTTTCCAGGCTGGAAGCTGCTTCTACTTTGGCTTTCAATTTCTTGCCGAATTCCACTGCTAATTCCAAATCATTAGAGTCAGGACGCCCTGCCGCAATCGGATATTTCGCACTGCTATAAGAGTGTTCACCTATAAAAGTCGCCCCGGCAATTACCTTAAATCCATTCAGCAAAACAAAGGCATCCAGTTCCGTCAAAGCTTTCTCATAAGCACGATTACCATAAACCACCACCAATGCTATCGGAGTATCGTTACCCCGGATACTTTCCAGACGCTCCATTGCCAACGGAGCTACATGTCCGCCATATACAGGAACTACCACAACAGCCAATGCAGAAGTCGGAAGCTCCATTTCTTCAACCGGTTTTAAGGTTAAATCGGTCGTTGAAAAATTAGTTATTCCTATTCCGTGAACAATTGCTTCACCTACTTGTTTAGATGTGTGGGTAGGCGAAAAATAAATAAGATGAGCTTCAGTAACTATCATAATGTTCAATTTTAAGTAACAAAGATACACTTTTAAATGAAAAAAATGATGATTTATTTATGAAACCAGAATTATTTATTATCTTTGCGCCGTTGAAACACTCTGCTATTTCTCACCAGAGGGAAACAACCAGATATCCAATTCAACAGAAATATCCCAGATTCATAATTTAAAGCATATGTTCACATGACCAGTGACAAGTGAAGTCCTGTTGTGTTGTTCATATTTCAGCTGAACAGAAAAATATTAATAACTTACTATACTGTATGTATAACATTATCCAATTGAACGACAAAGATTTGTCGGAACTACAAACTATTGCCCACGAACTGGGTATAAAAAAGACAGACTCACTAAAAAAAGAAGAACTTGTTTACAAAATCCTTGATGAACAAGCTATCGCCGGCGCTACTAAGAAAGTTGCGGCAGATAAATTGAAAGAGGAAAGAAACGAAGACAAGAAAAAACGGTCACGCGTAGCAGTGAAGAAAGAAAACAAAGTATTTTCTGCTACCAAAAACGGTGAGATAACCAAGGCAGAAACAACTGCACCGGCTCCGGCAACTAAAGCACAAGCACAAGAAGCCGCTACTGTAAAACAAGAAACCGCTACTCCCGCAACAGAGACTCCTGCAGCCGCTCCGAAAAAGAAAGTAGGACGTCCACGCAAAAATCCAGTAGTAAACAAACCGGTAGAAGAACAGCCTGCCGCTAAAGAAGAAAAAGAAGTGGTGGTAACGGAAACCAAGAAAGCGGAAGAAGAAAAGAAAACGGAAGCGAAACCGGCTTCCAAACCAATCTCTAAGCCTGCTTCTAAACCGATTTCCAAACCGATTATCAAGCCCAAAGCTCCGGCCGTTGTTGATGAAGAAAGTAAAATCCTGTCGGAAAGCTCTGATGACGACTTCATTCCTATAGAAGATCTTCCATCTGAAAAAGTAGAATTACCAACTGAATTATTCGGTAAATTCGAATCGACCAAGGCTGAAACAATCACCCTTCCTGCCCCTGAACAAGCGCAAAACCAACCGCGCCCCCGTGTTATACGTCCACGTGACAATAATAATAACAGCAATAATAACGCTAACAATAATAATAACGCTCCAAGAAATAACAACAATCCCCGTCTGCCTATGCAAAGACCTGCGCAACAACAAAATGCAGGTGAAAATGTACCGGCACCGGAACGTAAAGTCATAGAGCGTGAAAAGCCTTATGAATTCGATGACATCCTGACCGGTACAGGCGTATTGGAAATCATGCAGGATGGTTATGGATTCCTACGTTCTTCGGACTATAATTACCTTTCATCTCCGGATGATATTTATGTATCCCAATCACAAATCAAGCTATTTGGTCTGAAAACAGGAGATGTAGTAGAAGGTGTAATTCGTCCGCCCAAAGAAGGCGAAAAATATTTTCCATTAGTAAAGGTATCGAAAATAGACGGACGTGATGCAGCATTTGTACGCGACCGCGTTCCTTTCGATCACCTGACTCCCCTTTTCCCGGACGAAAAGTTCAGACTTTGCAAAGGGGGATATTCCGATTCTATGTCTGCACGTGTAGTAGACCTGTTTTCTCCGATCGGTAAAGGCCAACGTGCACTGATCGTAGCACAGCCTAAAACAGGTAAGACATTACTTATGAAGGATATTGCCAACGCAATCGCCGCCAACCATCCGGAAGTATACATGATAATGTTGCTTATCGATGAGCGCCCGGAAGAAGTAACGGACATGGCACGTAGCGTAAACGCAGAAGTTATTGCATCGACTTTCGACGAACCTGCAGAGCGCCACGTAAAAATTGCAGGCATCGTACTTGAAAAAGCCAAAAGACTGGTAGAGTGCGGACACGATGTTGTCATCTTCTTAGACTCCATCACTCGCCTTGCACGCGCTTACAATACTGTTTCACCGGCATCCGGAAAAGTACTTTCGGGTGGTGTGGATGCCAATGCACTGCATAAACCCAAACGTTTCTTCGGTGCGGCCCGTAATATCGAAAACGGAGGTTCGCTGACCATTATCGCAACCGCATTGATCGATACCGGTTCGAAAATGGATGAGGTTATCTTTGAAGAATTTAAAGGTACCGGTAATATGGAACTTCAACTCGACCGTAACTTATCTAACAAACGTATCTTCCCGGCTGTTAATATTGTGGCTTCAAGTACACGTCGTGATGATTTGCTGCTTGATAAGACTACACTCGACCGTATGTGGATATTACGTAAGTATCTGGCGGACATGAACCCGATAGAAGCGATGGATTTCGTAAAAGACCGTCTTGAAAAGACTAAAGACAATGACGAATTCCTGATGAGCATGAATAGCTAAAAGATGATTATCATAACTTCAGAGCAGACACGGATAAACACCGGAAAAAACATACCCCCGGATATCCCAATCATAAAGACACCGGAGTACGGAATACCGTCAATAGAAAATAAATAAATAAATAAAAAGAGCGGAGATTTATAAAATCTTCGCTCTTTTTATTTATTTTTGCAGCAATACATCACAAACAGTATACCAGGTAGTGAGAAGTCATATCTATTACTATATATTAGGAATGCTGGCCGGACTTCTATGTTCCCTGCCGGCATATCCTGTTGATAACACTTCCAAATACCTGGAAAAGTTACAGATTCTTATCGATCATAACCTGCCTTATGATAGGGAAATGTCTTCCGACAGTATTATTTTATTGGAAAAAGAACTCGAACCGAAATTGGAAGCCGACAAACGATATGATCTTCTTTTTTATCTGAAGCAACTGGTAGCAAGAGCATATGCGAATCGTGGCGATATTACCGTAGCTGTAGATAAAGCCCACATCATGTATCAAAAGGCCAAAGAGATGGAATATGACAAAGGGATAGCTCTTTCACTCCGCGCCATAGGCGATGTTTACCTGGCATCCAACATACAGCAACAAGCCATCGACTCATACGAAGAAGCCATACGGATATTGGATAAATCAGATGATGAGGATTTGATAAAAATACATATCCTGCCTAATCTTATCTTAAGTCTGCTTAAAATAGAAAAAATCGACGAAGCCCATGCATATCTAAAGCAACTCGAAAGCCTATTCGACAAGTTTCCAACATCATCCAATCTGTTTTATACCTCCATATGCCGTGCATATTATCTGATAATGACCCATCAGCCCGACAAAGCCCAAGCATACCTCACCGAAGCAACACGTGCAAATGCAGAAAACAATTTCTTTCATATGAACTTTATGCTGGATTACATGCATGCCAGCTATTACGAACTGACAGAACAATATGACCGGGCATTGGAGCAATACGGTAAAATCATCAGCGAACTCCGTCCGTCTTATGCCCCGTATCAACACGTACAACTGAATATCCAATGCGCACGGCTTCTGGCGAAACAAGGGCAAACCGACAAAGCTTGTTTTATCTATCAGAGGACAAGTGCATTACAAGACTCATTGGACAACCTCAGCTATGTCCGCCAAATTAATGAATTACGTACCATTTACCAAATAGACCAACTGGAAATTAAAAACCAGCAAGAACGTAACAGAACAATCTTATGGGGAATTCTTGCAGTACTCTCCATGTTAGGCCTCATCCTCCTCCTCATTTTCCTTATTAAAAAAGGGAACAAACGACTATTCCTGTCAAAAGAGAAATTGGAAAAAGCCCAGCAATATGCAGAGAACTCAACAAGAACCAAAAGTCTCTTTCTATCGAACATGAGCCATGAAATACGCACTCCCCTGAACGCTCTTTCGGGTTTCTCCGCCATTCTCACGGATGACTCCATCGACAATGACACACGCCAGCAATGCAACGAGATTATACAACAAAACTCAGAACTTCTCCTTAAACTTATCAATGACGTTATCGACCTTTCAAGTGTAGATGTAGGAAAACTGACATTCAATTTGAAAGAAAGCGATGCAGTGGTCATCTGCCGTAACGTGGTAGAAACTGTAGAGAAAGTGAAACAGACACAAGCCGAAGTACGTTTTGTTACCACATTAGAGTCACTTCCTCTTGTAACAGACGACTCCCGTTTGCAGCAACTGCTCATCAATTTACTTATCAACGCCACCAAATTCACGACAGAGGGTGTTATCACTCTCGAGGTCGAGAAAGAATCGGATACGGTCGCGCTCTTTTCCGTCACCGACACCGGCTGCGGTATCCCGTTGGAAAAACAAAAGCAGATATTCAACCGCTTTGAAAAATTAAATGAAGGTGCACAGGGCACAGGATTGGGACTTTCCATCTGCCAACTTATCATCGAACAAGTCGGTGGCCGGATATGGATAGATCATGAATATACCGAGGGGGCCCGTTTTATGTTCACCCACCCCATAATCCCGGTAGTCAACAGAAAGGAGAATACCCAATGAAACAATTGATATTTACCCTTATTCTGAGTTGCCATTTTTTAACAGGTATGCCTACGGCTACTCCATCCTCGGCAAAAAGAGACAGTCTGGAAAGACTGCTGACAAGCATGCCGCACGACTCTGCACGCCTGCAAATGATACAGGATATCACGCGGATGGAGCAAACCAATCCCAACTGTATCCGCTACTCGGATATGCTGTTGCAAGAAGCTATCGCACAGAATAATCCCAAATATGCCGGAACCGCCCTTTATTTCCAGATTATCTATTACTACAACCAGAACGAACTGGACAGCGTAATACAAAAGATCGAAAAGATGGAGCCTTTTGTCCGCGAAGGCAATCTGTGGGATTATTATTTCGACGCACAAAGATGCCAGATAGATCTTTATTCTTATAGAGAGCAGATCGAATTTGCCATCAATAAATCACTCGAGATGTACCAAAAGGCACAGGAAGCCAACAATGTGCGCGGATTAATCGGTGCCAAACAATGTCTGGCAAATGCTTACATGGGTACCGGACGTTGGGAAGAAGGGAAAAAAGCATTGGAAGAGGCCCATATGCTACTCCCCAAACTGGATAACGTAATTGTACACAACTCCGTACTTTGCCAACTCATTTCACTCAGTAAAGCCAAAGATGACTTTGAAAACCTGAAGAAATATCTCGATGAACAGAAAAGTATCCTTGAAGACTACATAAGAAAGAATCCCACCATGGAAGAGGCTTTTCAGGATCCGTTGATCTTCAATGAACTCTATTATGCTTATTATTATTTAGAGATGAATCAGCCTCACCCTGCTTTTGAACATTTACAAAAAGGAGCCAAGTATCTCACACCACATACCTATTTTATGTATCGCGTGCTCTATTACGATGCATACGCTTTGTACTACCGGCGCTGTAAAGAGTATGACAAGGCCCTTAGCCAGTTGGATTCCACAATCGTCTTATTACAGGAAGCGTTCAGTTCCGACTACGTCAACCAATTGTCTGCCAAAGCGGACATACTCGTGGAAGCCGGCCGCAGCCAGGAAGCGCTGCCCATCTATGAAAAGGTACTGCAAATGAAAGACTCACTGGTCACCGAGCTTTCCGACAAACAAATGAAACTGATACAAAGCAACTATCACATCAATAAAATAGCCCTCGAAGAGGAACAATTGAAAAACAAAATACAACTTATTGTACTTATCGTTATCGGCACGACATTAATCGTATTGGTATTTTTCATGTTACGCATCTTCCGAGTACGTAAAGCCCTGAAAATAGCAGAAAGTGAAACCCGCAAAGCTACCCGGATAGCCGAAAAAGCCAATGAGACTAAGAATCATTTCCTTGCCAACATGAGCTATAATATTCGCATTCCACTGAACGGAGTCGTAGGATTTTCCCAACTGATAGCATCAGAACCGAATATGGACGAGGACACAAGAAAAGAATTCTCTGCCATCATCCAGAAAAATACCGAAGAATTGATGCAACTGGTTAATGACGTACTGGACTTGTCGCGTCTGGAAGCCAACATGATGAAGTTCCAAATACAGGAATATGATGCTGTGGCACTCTGTAATGACGCTATCTATATGGCCCGCATGCGCAATGAAGAAACCATAGAAATATATTTCGATACCCATATCGAGACGCAACCCATCACAACCGATACCGGAAGGCTCATTCAAGCATTGGTCAGCACTCTGACTTATCCGCAGAAAAACACGGCACACAGAGAAATCACTTTCACTCTGACTCGTGACGACTCCGGCAAACAGATATGTTTCCGCATCAGCAACAGCCCACTGGCCGATCCGGAATTCAATTCCCAGGAAGTAAGCATACGTCATGATATCAATCGCCTTTTGTTGCAGCATTTCGGAGGCAGCTACAACATAACGGCCGATGAACAGGAACGACCTGTCATTAATTTTACTTATCCTCTCGATATCATATCCGAATAAAAGAGCTATCTTTGCAAATTGCAAACCTAAACGCCGATTTATGTATACCAACAAACAGATTTGGAGTGTCAGCTACCCGATACTCCTCAGTTTATTAGCACAAAATGTCATTAATGTCACTGATACGGCCTTTCTCGGAAGAGTCGGAGAAGTAGCCCTCGGAGGCTCTGCGATGGGCGGGCTTTTCTATATATGCGTCTTCACGATCGCTTTCGGATTTAGTACCGGTTCACAAATCGTCATTGCCCGCCGCAATGGAGAAGGACGCTATGCGGACGTGGGTCCCGTAATGATGCAGGGCGTTATGTTCCTGTTGGTCATGGCCCTGTTACTGTTTGGCTTCACCAAAGCTTTCGGAAGCAACATCATGCGCATGCTGGTATCCTCCGAATCGATATTCGATGCCACGATGGAGTTTCTGGACTGGCGCACCTACGGTTTCTTCTTCTCATTTGTCAATGTAATGTTCCGCGCATTATACATCGGCATTACCCGTACCAAAGTGCTAACGATTAATGCCATTGTCATGGCCATTGTCAACGTGATCCTGGATTACGCCATGATATTCGGACACTTCGGATTTCCGGAAATGGGCATCAAGGGAGCCGCTATCGCTTCTGTGATAGCCGAAGCCAGTTCCATCCTGTTTTTCCTTATTTACACGTACATTACTGTCGATCTGAAAAAATACGGCTTGAACCGGTTCCGTTCCTTCGATCCCCAGTTGCTGATGCGCATACTCAGCATCTCATGCTTCACCATGTTACAGTACTTCCTGTCAATGGCTACGTGGTTCGTATTCTTCATTGCCGTAGAGAGGTTAGGACAACGCGAACTTGCCATTGCCAATATCGTACGTAGCATCTATATCGTGATGCTGATTCCGGTCAATGCACTGGCCACGACAACCAACAGTCTGGTAAGTAATGCAATCGGTGCAGGCGGCATACAACACGTCATGACGCTCATCAATAAGATAGCCCGTTTTTCATTCTTCATTATGCTGGCACTGGTTATTGTCACTGCAATATTTCCGCAGGCAATGCTTTCGATCTATACCAACGAAGCCGCACTGATAACGGAGTCTGTCCCTTCAGTGTACGTCATCTGCTGTGCCATGCTGATCGCTTCGGTTGCCAATGTCGTATTCAACGGAATATCGGGAACAGGCAATACACAAGCCGCCCTCCTGCTGGAAACCATTACGATCCTCATCTACGGTTCGTATATAATCTTTATCGGAATGTGGCTGAAAGCGCCTATCGAATGGTGTTTTACCATTGAGATAGTGTATTATACATTATTGTTCATAACAAGCTATATTTATCTCAAAAAAGCAAAATGGCAGAATAAAAAGATATAAATACAAGAGATTTTAGTACATTTGCACCCTAATTCGTAATTAATATAACCATGTTCGATAATTTAAGCGAGAGACTGGAGAGGTCGTTTAAGATTTTGAAAGGTGAAGGTAAGATCACCGAAATCAATGTAGCAGAAACACTGAAAGACGTACGCAAAGCCTTGTTGGACGCCGACGTTAACTATAAAGTGGCAAAAACCTTTACTGACACGGTAAAAGAAAAGGCATTAGGACAGAACGTTCTTACCGCCGTAAAACCGAGTCAGTTGATGGTGAAAATCGTTCACGACGAACTGACCCAATTGATGGGTGGAGAAACCGTTGAAATCGACACCAAAGGCCAACCTGCCATTATCCTGATGTCCGGTCTGCAGGGTTCGGGTAAAACTACTTTCTCCGGGAAACTGGCCCGGATGCTCAAAACAAAGAAAAACCGTAAACCGTTACTCGTAGCCTGTGACGTATATCGTCCCGCTGCCATCGAACAGCTCCGCGTACTGGCCGAACAGATCGATGTTCCGATGTATTCCGAACCGGATAGCAAGAATCCTGTGGAGATTGCCCAGAACGCTATCAAAGAGGCCAAGGCCAAAGGTTATGATCTCGTCATCGTCGATACAGCCGGACGTCTGGCCGTAGACGAAGAAATGATGAAAGAGATTGCAGCGATCAAAGAAGCCATCCAGCCGAATGAAATTCTCTTTGTAGTCGACTCCATGACCGGACAGGATGCTGTAAATACAGCCAAAGAGTTCAACGACCGTCTCGACTTCAACGGTGTAGTGCTGACTAAACTCGACGGTGATACCCGTGGCGGTGCAGCCCTTTCTATCCGTTCGGTTGTAAATAAACCTATCAAATTCGTAGGAACAGGTGAAAAGTTAGATGCTATCGACCAGTTCCATCCGGCACGTATGGCAGACCGTATCCTCGGTATGGGTGATATCGTTTCGCTGGTAGAACGCGCCCAGGAACAATACGATGAAGAAGAAGCCAAACGTTTACAGAAAAAGATTGCCAAGAATCAATTTGACTTCAACGACTTCCTCAGCCAGATTGCACAGATCAAGAAGATGGGTAACCTTAAGGAACTCGCATCCATGATTCCGGGTGTAGGCAAAGCCATCAAAGATATCGATATCGACGATAACGCATTCAAAAGCATTGAAGCCATTATCTACTCCATGACACCGGAAGAACGTTCCAATCCCGAAATACTTAATGGCTCACGCCGCACACGTATTGCCAAAGGTAGCGGAACGACTATTCAGGAAGTAAATCGCCTGCTGAAACAATTCGACCAGACCCGTAAGATGATGAAGATGGTAACAGGCAGCAAGATGGGTAAGATGATGCCTAAAATGAAACGCTGATAATTTCCGGCTAAAAGCTTGATTATTGCATTCTGATTTCGTATCTTTACAGACGTAATCATAAAGTATATTCAGTTAAAACACCTATAAAGGAGAGAGCTTCGGCTTTCTCCTTTTCTTTTTTAAATCACTTGCCAAAGGCTCCGGGATGGGTGCTTACGGCACTTCCGAACAATACTTATACAAAATAACAAGGCATGTCACGGTACATAACAAGTAATGTCACGATGCATTTCATTATTAGTTGCGATACAAATGTAACCGGATTACAATGCGGCACACATTTTCTTGCGAAGCGCCGGCTATTTTGTTAAGAATACGTAAATCAGCTCTTGACAAAAACAAGCTCCTTTCTTTCTTTTCCTTTGACTTGGAGAGTTCGGCAAATTATTCTACTTTTGCCCATCACCAAAATACTATTGAACATGACCCTTATAGATGGAAAAGCCATTTCCGAACAAGTAAAGCAAGAAATTGCCGATGAAGTGGCAGAAATTGTGGCTAATGGAGGTAAACGTCCCCACTTGGCCGCTATCCTTGTAGGACACGACGGAGGTAGCGAAACATACGTAGCTGCAAAAGTAAAAGCCTGTGAAGTATGCGGTTTCAAATCGTCCCTTATCCGTTATGAAAGCGATGTGACCGAAGACGAACTGCTGGCCAAAGTACGCGAACTTAACGAAGATACCGACGTGGACGGCTTTATCGTACAGCTCCCGTTGCCCAAGCACATCTCCGAACAGAAAGTAATCGAAACCATCGACTATCGCAAAGACGTAGACGGTTTCCATCCCATTAACGTAGGACGCATGTCTATCGGACTGCCCTGTTACGTATCTGCCACTCCGAACGGCATACTCGAACTGCTGAAGCGTTATAAAATCGAAACATCGGGTAAAAAGTGCGTAGTATTGGGACGCAGTAACATTGTCGGTAAACCGATGGCTGCCCTCATGATGCAGAAAGCCTACCCGGGAGACGCAACAGTCACCGTTTGCCATAGCCGCTCACGTGACCTGGTAAAAGAATGTCAGGAAGCCGATATCATTATCGCTGCCTTAGGACAGCCTAATTTCGTGAAAGCCGATATGGTGAAAGAAGGTGCGGTTATTATCGATGTAGGTACCACCCGCGTACCCGACGCCAGCAAAAAATCCGGTTTCAAACTGACGGGCGACGTAAAGTTTGATGAGGTTGCTCCCAAGTGTTCATACATCACCCCCGTGCCGGGAGGTGTAGGCCCTATGACCATTGTTTCGTTGATGAAGAACACGCTGTTGGCCGGTAAAAAAGCCATTTATAAATGAGATATTTCTCATTCATAATTCTCTTACTTCTCTCCTTTTCCTGCACATCTGTGTCGCAGGAAAAGGGAGATACAGTCAAGGCTGTTTCAGATACGATCATATCCAATGCGGATGACAGCCTTCTTCCCCACCGCATCACACTCCTTTTTGCCGGTGACCTGATGCAACACCAAGGACAAATCAATGCCGCCCGTACTCCTGCCGGATACGATTACTCCGATTGTTTCAAATTCGTCAAAGAAGAAATCAGCCGGGCGGATATTGCCATCGCCAATCTGGAAGTAACCCTCGGCGGAAAACCATATCGTGGCTATCCTGCTTTCAGTGCACCGGACGAATATCTTTCCGCCATCCGTGAAGCGGGTTTCAACGTATTGATAACAGCCAACAACCATTGCCTGGATCGGGGTAAAAAAGGTCTGGAACGAACCATTCTCATGCTCGACTCCCTCCGCATCCCATATGCAGGTACATACACCAATGCTGAAACACGCGAACAGCGATATCCGCTCATGATAGAAAAGAACGGTTTCCGCATCGTACTTCTCAACTATACGTATGGTACAAACGGTCTCAAAGCAACTTCTCCCAACATTGTGAATTACATTGACAAAGAGACGATGGCACTGGACATCCGGAAAGCGAAAGCACTCCAACCCGATGTTCTCATTGCCTGTATACATTGGGGTGAAGAATACCAATCGCTCCCTAACCGGGAACAGACCTCTCTCGCAGACTGGTTATTGCAGCAAGGTGTAACTCATATCATCGGTTCTCATCCCCATGTAGTACAGCCAATGGAACTTCGCACGGACAGCACGGCAGGTAGCCAACATGCGGTAGTCTATTCTTTAGGAAATTTCATTTCCAATATGTCTGCCCGCCGGACAGACGGAGGAATTTTGTTTAAATTAGAACTTGAAAAGGACAGCATTACCCGCGTCACCAATTGCGAATACGGTTTAGTATGGACTTCTCGGCCGGTATTATCGCGAAAGAAGAATTACATATTATATCCGATCAATTATCCGACAGACTCACTATCCGTTACAGAACGTAACCACTTGAAAATCTTTACTAAGGATACCCGCTCCCTATTCAACAAACATAATAAGGGAATAAAAGAGTACATTTTTTATTAAAAAAAGTCCTTCTAATATTTGCAGATTAAAAGATTATATCTATCTTTGCACCGCGTTAGAGAAACGCAAACATGGTGGATGTAGTTCAGTTGGTTAGAGCGTCAGATTGTGGTTCTGAATGTCGCCGGTTCGAGTCCGGTCTTCCACCCAAAGAGAATCCTTGATAATCATGATTATTGAGGATTTCTTCGTTTAAAGAGGTTCGTTTTCAAGTGCCACATTGGGGATCAAGGAGACCCCAAATAGTCGGACACATCATATTCAAATCCCTGCACAGCATATTAATGATACACCAAAATAACCATTTTCTTCATTAATCCTCAAATTATATCTGCCGGCATATAAAAAATCCAACCGCCGTTTTACTGTACTGAGTCCGATGCCGGTAGAAGAATCTTTATTCATACGTTTCAACGGATCATAAAGATTCGATGCCGTAAACAGTATCTCCGAACTTTGAATTTGAAAGTGAAAACAAATAGCCTCTTTTGCCTTCTTGTCCGTACAATGCTTGAATGCATTTTCTATAAAAGGAATAAACAACATAGGAGCGATACATATATCACCGGCTTCACCCTCCAATACATAAGATACTAATTCCGGATTATCATATTGCAATCGTTGCAAAGCAAGGTAGTTTTTAATATAATCCAGTTCTTGCCTGAAATATACTTCGGGAACATTCGTCTCATAAATCATATAACGCATCATATCAGACATCTGTACCAAAGATTTGGAAGCTTTCTCAGGATCTGAACGTATCAAGCTATCGATATTATTTAAGGCATTAAATAAAAAGTGCGGATTTAACTGATTCTTTAGAAGTTTAAGTTCACTTTGAAGATTCTGTTTTTCTAATTCTTTTTGTCTCCGTACTTTACGAAACCAATCATAAGACATATACAATAAAACCCCTAAAGCAAGCGAACGCAAATTAGAACATAACATCCAGAATACCAATCCCCAATTCTTACTTAGCAGATAGATATAAAGAATAATGGCTCCAATATAAAGAATGAATCCCCAGCATCCCCATTTCTTATTTTTAGTATACAAATGAGAAAAGAGATAAGAACAAAACAACGAAAGAATAGTGAGGACAGGGATAGCCATCCCTCAAGTAGCCATGACGCCTATAGGAAAAGATCTGGCACTCACGACAGATCTCCAGGAAAGCATTCCGGCAAAAAGAAGATAAAGACCAATAGGAACAATAAATCCTACATTCCGAGTTTTAAATTGCATTTTCTGCTTTTCCATAAATCTTTTATTTTAGTGAAACATATCACAAAAGTCCGCCAATTCTCTCTATAACAGAAATAAATTGAACGAACGACCGGAATGCATTCACAAAATTAATAAAAGAATCACTATCTTTACGGGCAACTAAGAATTATTGAATCATGAATACACGCATCACCCCCAATCACATCACAGAATTAAAGCCTAATGAGATATTCGTATTCGGCAGCAACCTGCAAGGCTATCATGGTGGAGGTGCCGCCCGTCTGGCTATGAACCAATGGGGAGCCGTCTGGGGGCAAGGCACGGGTCTTCAAGGACAGACGTATGCCATCCCTACCATGCAAGGCGGCATCGGAACGATTCGCCCCTACATAGACCAATTCATAAAATTTGCTCAAAACGATCCGGAAAAAACATTCCTCGTCACTGAGATAGGATGTGGAATAGCAGGATTCCGTCCTGCCGATATTGCACCATTGTTCAAAAACGCAATAAACATACCCAATATCTGGTTGCCACAAAGATTCTGGGAGATATTACAGAAAGAAGAAGTGCAAGATTTAATATAACTCTAACCCGAACTCGTCTTTCAACTGTAACAATGCCTCATTTTTCTTTGCCATCATCTGGAATTTCTCTACCCTGCTGAAGGCACGTACGTTCTCGGCAGGTGCACTGACACGGACCGTCATCTTCACCTTCCTGTTCTTCAAACGACTGCGAAGATAGTTTTGTACATTAGGAATCATAGAAGTAAAGTCCTTTGCCACAATCTCATTATCCACTACTACCTCAAAAGTTATATCATCATTAAGTAGCGTCAGACGAATATTCTGCATACGCATCGCAAGCGCTTTATGCTCGATAGGAAGCTGGCCGGCATACTCCTGCCAATAGTAATTCAAATCTTTTTCATTGAAGATATAATCTTCTTCGGGCTGAGACTGAACCTGAGACGATGCTTGAGGCGTAGTCGTCCTCTGCGAAACAGCTTCTTTCTGAGGATGCTTAATAGAAACCCCCAAACCGGCCTTATTCATTACCGGAATTTTCTTCTCTTCCTTCACCGGCACCTTCAATCCGGAAGCAGGTATATCTGCTGATGATGGAATAACCGGAGAAGTCCCAGCCACAGGAACAGATTGGACAGACGCCGGTTGTTGCAGTTGCTGCTGTTGTTGCTGAACCGGAGTAACGACAGCAGAAACCGGTTGAGTTTGCGACGTAGTAGGAACAGTCTGTGACTGCTGAGCAGCAACAGATTGCGTAAATATGGGTTTTATAGCTTGCTTAGGGCGACGCCCATCACCCACGTCATCCCCCTCGGTGGTAAGCTGGGCAACCTGTATCAAGGCCAGTTCCACCAGCAAACGCTTATTTTTGCTGGCACGGTAATTCATATCACAATCATTACAGAGCTTCATAGCCCGATACAGAAAAGGCAACGGGCACTTCTGTGCCTGTTCCTGATAACGCTGCCGGATGCTGGCTCCTACTTCAAGCAATGCCAAAGTAGCAGCATCTTTACTGACAAGCAAATCACGGAAATGAGAAGAAAGTCCCGTAATGAAATGACTACCGTCAAAACCTTTGTTCAGCACATCATTGAACAACAACAGGGCGTCACTCACCTTATTCTCAAGAAAGCAGTCCGTCAACCGGAAATAATATTCATAATCCAACACATTGAGATTCTCAATCACGCTCTTATACGTAATGTGTCCACCGGTAAAGCTTACCACTTGATCGAAGATGGAAAGTGCATCACGCATACCGCCATCCGCTTTCAACGCAATGACATTCAGCGCTTCGGGTTCTGCTGTGATATTCTCTTTAGAAGCCACATAAGCCAGATGCTGCACCGTGTCTTCCACACTGATACGGTTAAAATCATAAATCTGGCAACGCGACAAAATAGTAGGAAGAATCTTATGCTTCTCCGTCGTCGCCAAAATAAAAATAGCATGACGGGGAGGTTCCTCCAATGTTTTCAAAAAAGCATTGAAAGCAGAGGCCGACAACATATGTACCTCATCGATAATATACACCTTATACTTACCGATCTGTGGCGGAATCCGCACTTGCTCTACCAATTGGCGGATATCATCTACCGAATTATTGGACGCGGCATCCAATTCATGAATGTTATAGGAACGCTGTTCATTGAAAGCCACACAAGACTCACATGCATTACAAGCCTCTCCATCCTCAGTAGGAGTCATACAGTTGATAGTCTTGGCAAAGATACGTGCACACGTGGTTTTTCCTACTCCACGAGGCCCGCAAAACAGATAGGCATGCGCCAGTTTTTGCGTGGCAATGGCATTCTTCAGTGTCGTAGTCAATGCCCGTTGGCCCACCACCGACTCAAAGGTAGACGGACGATATTTACGGGCAGATACAATATAGTTTTCCATACGTCGGGATCTCTCTGTTTTTTGAGTTTCTGCAAATGTACGCAAAAAAAGTAATAAGTAATAAGTGATGAGTGAGAAGTTTTAGCCGGGAAGTGGCAAGTTTTAAGTTATAAGTTTTATCTTTGCATACGGAATTAAAGGAGAAATTATGAGCAATTTACTAACAATCTGGGAGTTTATCGGTAAACACAAATATCTCATCACTGTGTTGGCTTTTGCAGCCATCATCGGTTTTCTGGACGAAAACAGCGCCATCCGGCGTATCGGATATACACGTGAAATCAGTCGGTTGCAAAGCGAAATCGAAAAATACCGTGCCGACTACGAAGAAAACACAAAGAAACTCAACGAGCTAAGCAGTAATCCTGATGCCATCGAGCAAATAGCACGTGAAAAGTATCTGATGAAGAAACCCAATGAAGATATTTACGTATTTGAAAATAAATAAATGAAACAACTCGTACCCGCACTTTTTGCCGTAGGCGCTCTTATGGCTCTTGTAGGAGCAGCAGTATTCATCACCGGATGGATTTATGCACCTTATATATATACCATCGGAGCTGGCTTTGTAGCTCTTGCCCAAATCAATACTCCGGTAAAGGGGAAAAGCAAAACATTGAAACGCTTGCGCATCCAGCAAATATTCGGCGCCGTCGCATTAGTGCTGACCGGAGCTTTCATGTTCTCTACCCGGGGAAATGAATGGATCGCCTGTCTTACCATCGCTGCCATTCTGGAACTTTACACGGCTTTTCGCATTCCACAAGAAGAAGCCAAGCTATAATAAAAGTTTTCTCATCATTTTTTTATTTACCTGGGAGCCTGCTTAAATTTTACTCAGTATTATTTTGAGAGGAAAATTCAAACAGACCCTTCTATGTTCGATATAAAAATTTACCCCGGTTTCCCCTCTTTCCAAGATCTCATTACTACCACAAGGAAATCCTCTAATCATAAATATTAAGTATTTCTGTAAACACCTCAAAATCTCAGTATTGGCAGATAAAAAAGACCTGTTGATTGATTTTAATTGTTATTTAATATAAAAATACTCAATTTCGATTAAAACTTAGAGCCGATTTAAATTTTGCTCAGCATTCTTTTAAGAATCATTATTTAAGGATATTTTTCTGTTTTCAGAGGAGGATAACGGGCTATCTGACGAGTGAAAACAAGGAAACAGGCCGAAAATAAACTCAAAAACTGATAAAACTTTTAGAGGAAAATTTAGACAAGTTCTTAATACGCTAAAAAATATGAATCGAATCAGAGTATTACCATCAATCATTCTCGGATGGCTATTTATGATAAATGTATATCATATACAAGCACAAGAGAATTTAATCATCAATCTGAATGATGGCACGGAACAGACTTTCCGTCTATCCGAGATCAGGAAACTGGCTTTTCAGAATGGCTCACTATGGCTGAACCGGCTGAACGGAGAGGAAAGCTCCTTTCACTATTCAGAAGTACGGACAATTACTTTCAGTAACGAAACCACAGGCATCAGTAATTCTCTTACCGGAGAACAGAATGTTTACATCTTTGTAGATCCATCCACAAAAAATGTACAGATCAGAAACATAGCAAAAGGTACTACCGCAGTTGTTTACGGGCTGGATGGAATGAAAATTTTTCAAGATCAAGTCAGCGAAACCGGCTATTTGGATACAGACCGTTTGGTTCCCGGAATTTATCTGCTGAAAATAGACCACCATGTATTCAAATTCAGACGACCATGAAACGGATTATTTTATTATCAGGAATTTGTGCGTTGTGTATACAAAGTATACTGGCGCAAGAAAAGATGTTTGTACATCGCTCAGACAAAATAACCCAAGGAGTTCTCCTGTCAGTTCTCGACAGTATGACATTTGTAAATGAAGCCGTACTTTTACACTTGCACGATCAAGATGCCCCTACGTATTCCATGACCGAAATAGATAGTCTGAGTTTCGGAGACAATTCTCTGCAAATAAAAATCCTCTATTCCGATACCGGAATAGAGATTGTTAATCCATTGGCTTTCGAAGGTGTTTCAATTTCCGTAGATGACGGAAATGTTATCATAACATCCACCATCTCCGAGGAAGTAGAATACATACTTACCGGAACTATTTCCAATGGAATGTTTAAGATTTATAGCGATAAAAAATTTATATTGACACTGAACGGAGTAAATATAACGAATGCAGACGGCCCGGCCATCAATATCCAATCGGGTAAAAAGGTCACAGTCAATTTGACGGAAGGTACGATAAACACATTAACAGACGGAAAGAAGTATGCCGACTCCGGTTCAGAAGACATGAAAGGATGCTTCTTCAGTGAGGGTCAACTGATTTTCAATGGAGAAGGTGCTCTATATGTACAGGGTAATAAAAAGCATGGCATTTGCAGTGATGATTATTTATTAGTAAATTCCGGAAACATAACAATTACCGGAGCCGCTTCCGATGGGATTCATGCCAACGATTACATCCGTATCGACGGAGGTTCGGTAACAGTAACCTCCGATAGTGACGGACTCGACGGAGACGAAGGATACATTGAAATCAACGGAGGAAAAGTTCAAATAACTTCTACTTCCGACGATGTAAAAGGCATTAAATGCGACGGCACTTTCACCATGAACGGAGGTGAAATTCATATGTCGGTATCCGGTAACCAATCCAAAGGGATCAAAACCAAAAACGATCTCCGGATTAATGACGGAACAATACATATCCAGACTACCGGTTCGGTAGCAGTTGTTGATAACGATCCTTCCTATTGTACAGGTATCAAATGTGACCAAACGGTTTATATAGCAGGAGGCAACATCATTATCACAAGTACCGGAACAGCAGGAAAAGGAATATCGACAGACGGTGACCTGGTTATTTCAGGCGGCGATGTCCAAATCACAACCTCCGGTAACGGAGGAACGTATACGAATACCAACAGTATACTCGATTCTTATTCGGCCACTTGTATGAAAAGCAACGGTAACATACATATCACAAACGGCACAGTTACAATGAAGAGTACAGGTAGTGCAGGTAAGGGAATTTCGGCCGACGGTGAAATTGTTTTCGGTGCAGTAAATGCCGAAGGCCCCGTTGTTGACGCCACTACAACCGGAGCTAAATTCCTGGTTTCCGGACATGGAGAAAACGCAGATTATGCCAACCCGAAAGCAATAAAATGTATCGGAGACCTTACATCCCATTCGGGCACATTTACAATCCGCTGTACACAAGACGGAGGAGAAGGCATGGAAAGTAAAGATGTCCTAACCATTAATGGTGGAATTTACGACATAGAAACTTATGACGACGCTATTAATGCAGCCAATCAAGTAGTGATAAACGGCGGATATATCTATTGTTATTCATCCGGCAATGACGGTATCGACTCTAATGGCACTCTGACCGTAACCGGTGGTATTGTGATCGCATCCGGCACAAACAGTCCGGAAGAGGGATTCGATTGTGACAGGAATACATTCTCTATCACAGGAGGAGTGCTAATAGGTACGGGTGGCTCGAGTAGCACTCCTACTTCATCGGCTTGTAGTCAACGTTCCGTGTTATATAGTGCATCATCAGCAACATCCGGCAATCTGATCAACATACAAGATGCAAACGGTACGAATGTGTTTACGTATAAATTGCCGCGTTCTTATCAGACAATGACTCTATTATTCAGCAGTGCCGACCTGAAAGCCAATACCAATTACATGATCTATACAGGAGGCAGCATCTCCGGTGGAGAAGATTTCCATGGCTACTACACAGGAGCCGTGTACACTCCCGGAACGAAAACAACCACTTTCACCACCAGCTCAATGGTAACGACAATTGGTAGCAGTGGCGGTGGCGGCGGCAGGCCCGGACATTAATTCCGAATCCGCGAATATAAAAAAGGGGCATAAATGCAGTTGATGCATTTATGCCCCTTTTTCTATAAATATCTTAAAATTATTTTTTAGCAGCAGAAGTATATCTTGCATTCAAGCCATCGATAATCTCTTGCGTGATATTGAATGAACTATCGGCATAAAGCAAGTTATCAAAACCGGTATTACTAAGAATCAAATTGTAACCTTTCGTCTTGTTATACTCTTTCAGAAAAACATTGATAGAGTCACGCAACTGCAAACTGTTCTTCTGTGTTTCGGCAGCCAACTCATTAGTCAATTTATTCTGTAATGCCTGCAAATCCTGTTGCATCTTCATCAAACGGTTATATTCCTGCTGAGCTCTCTCCGGAGAAATAAACGCATTGTTTTCGTATTTCTTCTGGAATTCTTTCTGATCCTTGTCAAGAGTAGCAGCCTTCTGATTCAGTGTCAAACGAATATTCTCTTCTTTCTTCATCATAGCCTCATTCAGATCAATGCAGAAGTTGTATTTGGAAAGCAGCGTATCCACTTCCACATAAGCGATCTTTAAATCACCGGATACAGTATTAGCTGTTGCTTCTCCGGCAGATGTCGTAGTTTTTGTATCAGCTTTACCAGCGCATTGTGAAAACAAAACGATAAGCGCAAGAGCAGCCAAACCGTTAATGAGGCAATTTATTCTCTTCATAACTTGTAAAAATATAGTTTTTAATTAATTAGTTCATACTATCATTCAAAGCCTTTTCAAGGGCATCAATAGAAAAGCGGGATTTCTTCTGTGCTTCACGGTCCTGAGACTGTGCACAACTAATCCCCCTATCTCTTAAAGCTTTATTGCCGCTCACATGTCCGTTAGGAAATTTTCCACCTTTCACAAAAAAGACCTTGATACCTAATAATAAGATACAAATAGTAACTATTAACAAAGTAAACAGTATTGTATTGAGCATTTCTATTAATTTTGTGGGTGCAAATATAGACTTTTGTATGGACTCAACCGCCTTTTTTATTATAAAAAAAGAGAAACGGGTTCAGAAAGTAGATTTATTTTAACCATCTTTAGCAATAAGGGGTTATATTTCAAACATTCACTCAAATAAAAAGAAAAAAGAATGGAAAAACAAGAACTTAAGCCGGCAGGTGTATTCAAGTATTTTGCAGAAATATGCCAAGTACCGCGCCCTTCAAAGAAGGAAGAAAAAATTATCGCATACTTAAAAGCGTTCGGAGAAAAACATAATCTGGAGACCAAAGTTGATGAAGCCGGAAACGTTTTGATCAAGAAACCGGCCACGCCGGGAAAGGAGAATCTGCAAACCGTCATTTTGCAATCACACGTGGATATGGTCTGCGAAAAGAATAATGACGTGGAGCACGATTTTCTTGTCGATCCTATCGAAACAGAAATTGATGGTGAATGGATGAAAGCCAAAGGTACGACACTCGGAGCCGATAACGGAATCGGAGTAGCCACAGAACTCGCTATTCTGGCAGATGATACCATCGAGCACGGTCCGTTGGAATGCCTGTTCACAGTAGACGAAGAGACGGGGTTGACCGGTGCATTTGCCTTGAAAGAAGGTTTCATGAACGGTGATATCCTGTTGAATCTTGATTCGGAAGATGAAGGGGAACTTTTCATCGGTTGCGCAGGAGGAATAGACTCCGTAGCCCAATTTACTTATAAGGAGGCAGATGTTCCAGCCGGTTACTTTTTCTTTAAAGTAGAGGTAAAAGGTCTGAAAGGCGGACATTCCGGTGGTGATATCCATCTGGGTCGCGGTAATGCCAACAAGATACTGAACCGTTTTCTCAGTAAAATGATAGCCAAATACGACCTGTACTTATGTGAAATTAATGGCGGTAACCTTCGCAACGCTATCCCTCGTGAAGCATACGCTGTCTGTGCCGTCCCCGAAGATGCCAAACATGATGTACGTGCTGACCTGAACATCTTTACTGCCGAAATAGAAAATGAGCTCGCAGTAACAGAACCGGATTTAAAACTTGTATTAGAATCGGAAACACCCCGTACCAAAGCTATTGACCAAGATACCACCGCCCGTCTGTTGAAAGCACTCTATGCTGTACCCCACGGAGTATATGCTATGAGTCAGGATATCCCCGGACTGGTAGAAACCTCCACCAACTTAGCATCCGTTAAGATGAAACCGGAAAATATAATCCGTATCGAAACCAGCCAGCGCAGTTCTATCCTCTCCGCCCGCGATGATATGGCGAATACCGTTCGTGCGGCTTTCCAGTTGGCAGGTGCAACTGTAACTTTCGGTGACGGTTATCCAGGTTGGAAACCGAATCCGCACTCAGCCATTCTGGAAGTGGCAGCCGCTTCCTACAAACGTTTGTTCGGTGTAGACGCTCAGGTAAAAGCAATTCACGCCGGTCTGGAATGCGGACTTTTCCTCGATAAATATCCTTCCTTAGATATGATTTCTTTCGGTCCTACACTGACGGGAGTTCACTCACCGGACGAACGTATGCACATTCCTTCGGTAGACAAATTCTGGCGTCACCTGTTGGATGTATTGGCAAATATCCCGGAAAAGAAATAATAAACAAGGTCATTCCTCGTTTATATTAGGCACGGATTCTCTAATCTGTGCCTGATTTATATAACAGCAAGATATGAAAAGAAACCCGGTATACATTCTCTTATTTTTATTGGCAAGTTTGGTATTGTTCCCGGCCTGTGATGACGAGAACTTCTCCGCCGATCCCTCTCTTGCACTCTCTTTTTCCCAAGACACGTTAAGAATGGATACCATATTAGCCGGTATCGGCACTTCCACCCATATCCTGAAAGTATATAACCGCAACAAAGAATCATTAATCATTTCATCGATCGTATTGGCAGATGCCGCCAATTCCGGATTCCGCATCAATGTGGACGGCATGAAGGGCAATTCCTTTTATGATGTGGAGATACGGAGCAAAGACAGCTTATATGTCTTTATTGAAGCAACTTTAGCTCCACAAGACAGTGACGAACCTGTCTTCCGGAAAGATTCCATCGTATTCATCACCAATACCAACCGACAGAACGTTAAGTTGCTGGCATATGGACAAGATTTTGTCTCTTTGCGCCAAAAGGAAATCACACAAGATACCCTTATCAGTTCCGCACGTCCTATCGTCATCTATGACAGTCTGAGTGTAAAGGAAGGTGCCCGCTTAACCATTGGCGCCGGAACCCGGTTCTATTTTCACGGCAAATCGAGCATCCAAGTACATGGACAACTCGTAGCAGAAGGCACACTGGAAGCTCCCGTTGTTTTCCGAGGCGACCGTACTGACAAGATGTTCTCCAACCTCCCCTATGACCGCTTGCCCGGACAATGGGATGGTATCCGTTTCCATACTTCAAGCTATGATAATTCTCTGAACTTTGTCGATATACACGGAGGAATATATGGTATCCGTTGCGACTCATCGGCTATCGACCAAAAGAAGCTGACCCTTACCAATTCCGTTATCCGGCAAGTCTCGGGAAACGGACTGGAAATGACCTCTTGCCAAGCCAGCATTGGTAACTGTGAAATCAGTAATGCCGGAAAAAATTGTGTAAGCCTGCTTGGGGGAAATTATAAATTCGTGCACTGTACGCTGGCCAATTATTATAGTTGGGATATAAAACAAGGAGTAGCCCTTGCCTTAAAAAACGAATCAGGAGAAATAGCCTATCCTATTATCAATGCGGCTTTTCACAATTGTATCATAGCCGGCTCTTCTAATGACGAAATCAACGGTTCACGCTCAGATGACTCTTCCATAGCTTTCGACTATCTTTTTTCTCACTGCCTCATCAATTCCGTAGAAGAAAAAAATGACAAGATAATCAATGTGACATGGAAAAAGGACGATAACTTTTTGCTAACAGATAAACGGGGAGAACAATTGTTCGATTTCCAGTTAACTCCAAAATCGGCTGCCATTAATATCGGACTGAGCGAAGATGCCCAAGACTTTCCTCTGGATCTGAAAGGAATGCCACGAACCATAGACGAAGCACCCGATGCCGGATGTTATGAATGGCAAGAAAAAGAAGAAGAAGAAAATGAATAGAGGAATAATTGTCTTATTATTCCTTTTCTTGTACATGCCCCGACTCACCGCTCAAGCCGATTACCCCCCTTTCCGCGTAATGTGCTGGAATGTAGAAAATCTATTCGACACCCACCATGATTCCCTAAAAAACGATTATGAGTTTCTGCCCGATGCTCTCCGCCACTGGAACTACCAGCGTTACAAAAAGAAATTAGTCAATATAGCCCGCGTCATTACTGCTGTCGGTGAATGGGTTCCACCGGTTCTGGTGGGGCTTTGTGAAGTAGAAAATGACAATGTTATGCGCGATCTGACACGCTATTCTCCTTTAAAAGAACAAGGATACCGCTATGTCATCACTCACTCTCCGGATGAACGCGGCATCGATGTAGCATTGCTCTACCAACGTGACCGTTTTAAATTACTATCCCACCATTCCATCCCGACCGGTACTTTTAGACCGCAGAACCGCCCAACACGAGACATCCTCCATGTTTGCGGACTACTCGCCACAGGAGACAGTCTGGATGTATTAGTCGTTCATCTTCCTTCACGTTCCGGCGGAGCCAAGGTATCCGAACCCTACCGTATGTTAGTTGCCGGAAAAATCCGTTCGATAGCAGACAGTCTGCTGACTACCCGCCTACATCCTCAACTTATTATTATGGGAGACTTTAATGATTACCCAAACAATAAGTCAATAACCCAAACACTGGGTGCATTGGCCCCGCCACCCCATCCCGCCCCCTTACAGCTCTATCATCTACTTGCATCAAGAGCAGAAACCGAAAAATACAGTTTTGGCTCTTACAAATATCAGGGAGAATGGGGATTACTTGACCACCTTATTATATCCGGCACCTTATTGGACAGCTCATCACCTTTCCATACCGACGAAAAAAAGGCAAACGTAGCCCGTCTGCCTTTTCTGTTATCCAATGATGAAAAATATGGAGGAAAACAACCTTTCCGCACTTATTCCGGCATAAAATATCTGGGAGGGTACAGCGATCATCTACCTATATATACCGACTTTGAAATAATAAGAAACAATTAGGCCTCAACAATTCATGATCAGTAGTTAAGTAAAAAGTAGTCAAGTAGTAAGTAGTCAAGAAAAACACATCAGGCAAATCATTTCTACTTAACTACTTGACTACTTACTACTTAACTACTATAATAAAATTATTCAATTAAGAAACCGTTTTTATCTCTGTTCCATCCGGATATCTCACCGGCCTACCGGTTGATTTCAATACAGGTATGATAGCATTTGTTTTCTTCAAATGACGAGTCAAATCTTTCGCCAACTTGGCAGCGATTTTCCCGCATGCCTCCTCATTGATAAGATTGTGCAATTCCGACAGGTCATCTTTCAAATTAAACAAAGCAGAAGTCTGTGATTCATAATAATAAATCAGTTTCCAGTCTCCCTCAATAATAGCGCTTTGCGGGGCACCGGTAGTACCATGACGTTCCCCCCAATTATTGGGATAATGAAAATATAAAGGACGTTTCATATCCCCCCGTTTTCCCTTCAGGAATGGCACAAAACTTTTTCCATCCACAACTTGCGGAGTATGTATTCCTTTCTTTACCCCGGCAAGTTCCAAAATACTGGGAAAGAAATCCTCAATAATCACCGGTGTCGCATTTTCGGCAGAAGGTTGCGTCACCCCCGGCCAGTAGACGATCATCGGCTCACGAATACCTCCCTCCTTCAGTGACCCTTTTCCCTCACTTAATGGAAAGTTCTTATCCGGACGGCCTATTGTATAACCACCGTTATCCGACATAAAAATGACAACCGTATTTTGTGCGATACCTTTTTCTTCCAGATAATCCATCAGATCGCCCAAACTCTTATCCATACCTTCCACCAGTCCGGCATACTGCGCTTCTTTATGAGAAAGTCCTTTAGCAATATACTTATCATAAAACCTCTTATCGGTAGCAAATGGAGCATGAACTGCATAATGACTCATATACAAAAAGAAAGGTTTTTGCTTAAGCAGTGCCTTATCCATCAATCCTTTAGCCTCTAACGTCAAAGCTTCAGTCAAAAACGTATCCGTACCATGATACTTTTCCAGATTGGGAACGGCCCATATCTTCGCCCACTCGGGGTTTCCGGTAGCCCCGTATCCTTCTTCTCCCAAATAACTCCCCATCGCTCCGGCAGCATGTCCGGCAATGTTATAGTCGAAGCCAATTGTTAACGGATCAGCTGCCGGAGTATCCAATGATCCAAAATGCGCTTTACCCACCATCATGGTTGTATATCCGTTTTCCCGAAGCAGTTCGGGTAGACATTTGGCATAAAATGTATAAGGCACACCCTCTTCCGGACACAAACCATTGTAATTCCAATCTCCAAATTCCAACAGATCGTTTTTGCGATCAGTAGAAACATTTTTCTTCAAGGTCCAGTTAGTTACCCGATGTCTTGCAGCATTTGCCCCGGTAAAAAGACTTACCCGCGACGGAGAGCTGATGGAATTTGCATAAGCATGAGTAAATTTCACCCCTTTTTGTGCCAACCTCTCCATATTGGGGGTATGATAAATTTCGTTCAACTTGGTGGGCTCTGCCCCGAAAGGAACTGAGGTATCCTGCCACCCCATATCATCCACCAGAAAAAGAATAATATTCGGTTGCTGAGCCACTAATGGCCCAGACAAAACCAAAGCAGAGGCGGTAGTATATAAATTACGCTTATTTATGTTCATTGTACTCATCAATTATTTATTTAATCTAAGTTCGATATAACTTTATATTCCGTATGGCTTCCAAAAGGAGGAGAAGCTATGCTGCAGCATCCTTGTTGCGAGTGGACGTTATTTATTCACCGTTACCCCGATTTCATTTATTTCCACCACAGCAGGAGTATCTGTCGGTGTAGTAGCTTCTAATTTGATAAACCGGGCTTTCACCTTCTCCTTAAATGATACCGTTTGCGGAAGCGGATTATGCATAATGTTACTAAACTCTCCACTTGAAGGAACTTCTTTCCAATTATTACCATCCAAGCTCACAAAGAATTTATACCGGAACGCCATTGTCGGCTTGGCTTCGGCTTTGGCAGGAGCATAAGTAAAAGCCCCCAACGATACCGGACTGCCTAAATCAATAACGAGCGGAGAAGCAGAAACCTGTTTCCAAGCAGAACGCGGCAGATTGTTCCAATCGACCGTTTCACCCTCTTCCTGTAAAGGAACCGCATAAAAAGCAGCTATCTTACTGATATTGGCGGTCAGACGGCAATTCTTTATTTTAATTTTCAACCGATCGGTTTTTACTGCAGGGAAACGTAACATACGTTTATAACCTACGGTAGTCCCCTGCCCTACCTCTTTCCAGCCATCAGCAGTATGTGCCTCTACCGAAAATTCTTCCACACGCTGTCCTTTCGAAATATCCTCCTGCAACATCACTACATTGATCTCCGAACCCGATTTCAGTTTATAAATGCGTTCTTCACCCGGTTTCGCTTCCCATAACTTCTGTCCGCCTTTCACCCTGTCATCGGCAAAAGTCTGTTTACGATATTCGGCAAACTCTTTCAAACGGGTCACATCCGCTTCGTTTATCAATCCCCGGCGATCCGGCGGTATATTCAACAGTAAAACCGAATTATAACCGACAGACTGAAAATAAATATCCGTCAAATGTTTCAGGCTTTTCACCTTACTATCCTCTTCCTGATGATAGAACCAACCCGGACGAATAGAAACATCTACCTCCGAAGGATACCAGAAAAGTTCCGTTGCATTTCCGAGTATATCCCGACTTCCCAAATCCTGCGCCTTGCCAAATACCCCCAACTGTTTGTTGTTTTTCTCCGAACGGGAATAGATTCCCGGAGTAAGCACGGTAGCACTCCATTCCGTCTCGCGGCCGATTCCTTTCTCGTTGCCTACCCAGCGCACATCGTCACCCATAATAGCCATTACAGCTTTCGGTTGTAACTTCTGGATCGTTTTATAGAATGCATCCCAGTCATAAACCTGTTTCTTGCCATTAGGCCCTTCACCATTGGCACCATCGAACCACACCTCGTGCACTTCCCCATAGTTGGAAAGCAACTCTGTCAATTGCTGAATGAAAAACTCGTTATATTTCGGAGAATCCCCATAGCATGCCGCATTTCTATCCCAGGGAGACAGATACACTCCGAATTTCATGTCATACTTATCACAAGCGTCCCGAAGTTCCTTCACCACATCCCCTTTACCATTCTTCCAAGATGAAGAAGCTACCGAATGAGCCGTAGTCTTGGTAGGCCACAAACAAAAACCGTCATGATGCTTCGCCGTGAGAAGCACCATCTTAAAACCGGCTTCTTTCAATGTACGCACCCACTGCTCTGCATCCAACTGTGTCGGATTGAACAGGGCCGGATCTTCTGTCCCGTCTCCCCATTCACGACCTGTAAAGGTATTGATACCGAAATGCAGGAAAGCAGTCAGTTCCATCTGTTGCCAAGCCAACTGTTGTGGCGTCGGTACCAATCTTGCCGCCATATCCACTTTCTCTTGAAGTGTAGCACCCTGTGGAAAATCCAGATGCTTCACATAATACTCTTCTCCGTTTTGTGCCTGCCCGCTACAAACCGCAGCAAGCAGAGCCATTGATAATAAAATTTTCTTCATTGTACTTCTCTATTCATCTTTTTTCACCGAAATCCGTTTGTTGTTGTTCCACCTCTTTCAGTTTATATTGATTCAATTCCATTTGTAATCTCTTCACTTCGCGTGCACAATCTTCGTCTTCCGTTTTCCCGGTAGTTTTCTTTCTGACTATCTTACCCATAGCATTCTCTTCGGCCTCATCAAAAATCAAAGGAACAGTTGCCGGATAAGTCTCTATTTCAATCGTTTCACTGGCGGGCATCTGTGTACCTTCCACCAATACGGAAGCCCGAACCTTAATCTTGCCGGGACGGGTAGTCGACTTCACCAATACAGGTGCCGTCCCCCATTGTACGGGACGTGGATTCGCCATAATGTCCTCATCACCCAAAATCGTACCTTCACCTTCAATCTCGAAACGAACGAAATAGTTATTCAAACGTTTGATATTCCCGTTTTCATCTGCCACAGCAGCTACTACCGTAACTATATCCGAGCCATTGGCTTCCATCTGCATCCCCTCATTATCAACCCACAGCAAAAGCCGGGACGGACGACGTGCCGGAGATACCCGATGAGTAGCCACCACTTTTCCATCGATAAGCCCCTCTGCAAACATATATACATCCGCCTGCTTTCTTTTACGCGACAAAGCCTTATCCTGCATAAAATCATACGCATCCTTAAACGTAATCACCGGAGACGGCATTCCCTTCTCCCTTTTCTCCTTTTTAAAATGATACTGTTTTCCCTCTTTAAATACCGTAAGACGAACCTCGTCACAATTGGAATAAACCGTCACATCTTTGGGTGAGAAAGGAGTCATCGCGTGTGCGATGTATACCATCGGCCCCGTTTCGGCTATCAAATCGCTTTTCTGCGGGCTACGTTGCGCCTGAAACATATAATACGAATACTTCGGCTGCCGGAAAGCATCCATAATCCCCCCGTAAAAAGGATCGGGATGATAGCCCCTCTGATGATCGAACGAATGCCACAGACATCCGCCGATATGCTGCCGGGTTGTCTGATACAGCGTCTCATAACAGGTATACGGATAAGAAGGATTCGCATACCCCTGTGCCTGAATCAGCATGGGAGTTTCTCCCCAGGCACGGCTGGCACGACTGGGAGAATTGTGCGATGACCAATCGTCCACATTATCTCCCCATTCACGGGTAAAGTAAGTAATTTCCGGATGTTCCGCTTCCTCTTTATCTACTCCTCCCAGTTGCGGGTGCTTAAAAAGTACCGGAAAATATTCGTGTCCTTTCGCCTCCGAATCACATCCTGTATAGCAATAAGGATACGGATATTCTTCCATCACGATGTTTTTCACGTTTTGTGCAAAATCCGCCGGATACCACGTCTCATTCAAAATCGGCTCCCACATCCATACGGAAGGGTGATTCCGATCCCGACGCACCATATTGCGAATATCAGAATAAACCCGTTGCGCAAATTCCGGAGCCTCATTCCAGAACTGCCATCCCGGAGTATTGACTATTACGAAAAGCCCCAATTCATCACAAGCATCCATAAAGGCGGGATCTTGCGGATAATGGGCATTTCTGATCACTTTCAATCCGGCATCCCTCAATTTCTTTGCATCCCGCCAATGCATGCCATTAGACAGTGCATTGCCCACAATCGCAAAATCCTGGTGCCGGTTAGCACCTATCAGGGGAGCTTCATAAGGTTTCCCGTTCAGCCAAAAACCGTCCTTCCCCTTAAACTCTATGCTGCGCACACCGATACGACGACGATAACCATCAATCACATTTCCTTGATTATCTTTTATATACACATGCAACTGATACAAATAGGGCGACTCCGGCGACCAGAGATGCGGAGCAGACAATTTTATCTTACTGGCACCGGAAACCGCCTTTCCTTTGCCTATGGAAAGTTTACGGCCAGCTTCACCCACTTTCCCGCCATTGGCATCGAGCAATTCATAAACCACCTTTCCATTAAAAGACTGTTTACGGTCATTTCTTACCTGAATATCCAGCAATACATCCGCGCTTTCTTCCGACACATTATTATAAGCAACAAATAATCCGCCACCCGCTACCTTATTTTCATAATTCGGATCTGTAATGTACACATCGTTATGGGCAATCAGCCAGCAGTCGCGGTAAATTCCTCCGCTATAAGTAAAATCCAGTACATCCTGCGCCTTACCGGGAGGATACGAAGGATCGTCGCTATTATCAGCGCATACGGCTATCACATTGTCTTTTCCAAAATCCACATAGGCGGTAACATCCGCAATAACCGGCAGATATCCTCCGAAGTGTTCATTCACCAAATGTCCGTTAATCCAGACTTTAGATTTACCCATGATCGCCTCGAAATGCAGGAACAGCTTCTTATTCTTCCATTCATCTACCGGAGTAAAATGCTTACGATACCATACCTCCCCTTGATAATTCGTACACCCACTGGCTTCCGTCGGCTGATACTCTATTCCGTCCGGCAATGAAACCACTTCCCAGGCACTGTCTTCAAAATCCACCCGATACGCTTCAGGGGCACTTCCCTTATGGAAACGCCAGGCAGGATTCATGGAGTACACCGTACGTCCGGTATCATCCAAAGGATAGAAGCCGGCCACTGAATACTGAGGCTGATAAGCCGCTTCGGCCGGTATCATCCATAACCAAAGCAACAGCAATAAAAAAAGTCCTTTCTTCATCATTCAATTATTTTCTTTTTCAGTTCATTATTGTCCATTATAATCCGGTAGCTGCTACCTTTCTTTGTCTTAAAAGACAACGTCTTATCTTCGTATCTCACCGTACACGGAACACCCTTTTCAGAGGTCACTACCGCCTCTGCCAACTTGCCATCCTTCCACGAAAGATTCACTTCAAAACCGCCTCTTGCACAAATTCCGCTTACCGAACCGTCTTGCCACGCATCCGGCAGTGCAGGCAGCAACTGAATGAATCCCATATGACTTTGCAGCAGCATTTCGGTGATACCTGCCGTACCTCCAAAATTCCCGTCGATCTGGAAAGGCGCATGCGTATCCCACAAATTATCCAATGTCCCATTCTTCAACAGATTGCCATACAGTTTATAAGCATGATTTCCATCCTGCAATCTTGCCCATTGGTTCAGTTTCCAACCCATACTCCATCCGGTAGCTCCATCTCCACGATGTTCGAGCACCACCCGGGCAGCCTGAGCCAATTCCGGAGTCGTCACCGGAGACAGGGTATGCCCCGGATGCAATCCGAACAGATGATTCACATGACGATGCTCGTCTTCCGGATCGTCGATGTCTCTGGACCACTCCATCAACTGCCCGTAACGTCCTATCTTATAAGGAGCCAGATGCGCAAGCACATACTCCCACTCTTTTCGTTCTTTCTTGTCCACTCCCAGCACCTTACTTGCTTCAATGGCATTCAGCAGGATTTCACGCACCACTGCATGTACAAAGGTAGTCCCCTCATCCACCGGACCGTGTTCCGGTGAAGTGGAAGGAGCAGCCGTATAAGTTCCGTCTGGTTTATACCACAAATAATCCACTGTGAACTGTGCACTGCTTTTAAGTAGATCGTATCCCGTACTTTTCAGGAATTCCTTGTCACGCGTATAGTCGTAATATTCCCAAATATGGGTAGCCAGCCAGGGACCTGCCATCGGATTAAAATTCCATGACATATCTTCGCTCGACAAAGGCGACGTAAAACCGAAAATATTGGCGGAAATAGAAGCTGTCCACCCACGGGCATTGAAATAAGCTTTTGCCGTTTCTGCACCGGGCTTCACCAAGCTCCGGATAAAATCAACCAACGGCCGGGTACATTCTCCTAAATTGGTGGAGCAGGCCGGCCAATAATTCATCTGTATATTGATGTTGTTATGATAATCCACACGCCAGGGACCATTCAAGTTGTTGTGCCACATGCCCTGCAGGTTTGCAGGCATATTACCCGGACGGGAACAAGCGATCAACAGATAACGGCCGTATTGATAATACAACTCCTCCAGACGATAATCGGCCTGCCCTTTCCGATAGTTTGCCAAACGCAGATTGGTAGGCAGATTCCGGGCAGTTACCTCCGGATTCAATTGTAACTTCACACGGTTGAAAAGAGAGGTATAATCCGCTTCATGGGCACGATATAGTTCATCATATCCTTTCCGGATAGCTCCTTCCATTGTTTTTCGGGTCGTCTGCTCCGGATCGCTCCCCACGTATGTCTTCGGATCTTTAAAATCCGGTTGAAAATTCATCTTATAATCCGTATCGGCAGTCAACAAGAAAACTACTTCATCGGCATCTTTCACTATCAGACGATCTTGTTCTACGGTCGTCGTTCCTCCCTTCGTTATCGCTTTGATACGGATTGCAAACTTCATCCCATTATTCTCCAATACTCCAGTATATAATAATCCGTCGGTATCGTCCGCACGCAGACTGCTCTTTGCCTCCGAATTCGGATAATAACGGAGTACCAGGTTCTGTTTCCCGGTTTTATTAGCAGTGAACTTCATCGCCATTACGCTATCCGGATACGAAATAAAGTATTTACGCATATACCGGGTATTATCTTTCTTAAAACTCACCACCGCCATAGCCGAATCCAGCGAGAGTGCCCGGTAATAGTCACTCATCCCTATCTCGCTCAATCCGGTTTCCACATAAATTTCTCCCATCGTAGTGAATGATCCGAAACGGAAAGGAGTCTCATCTCCCTCCTCGTAATGTGCCAAACCATTAAAGTTCTTCCGAGTCAGCAATTCTGCCTTTTCATAATCGCCATCGGTAAATGCCTGCCGTATCTCTTCCATTACCGAAGCCGACTGTTTATTCACTTTCCAATAATAGTCGGCCCCTCCGGCTGTATTCGGACCTCCTTTCCAAAGGGTCTTTTCATTCAAGGTAATCCGTTCTGCAGCTACCGAGCCTAATATATTAGCCCCTAAGCTACCGTTTCCAATCGGTAAAGAAGCATTTTCCCACTCTCTATCGGGATTCATCCCCGATCCGTCAGCACGCAACCAGATCGCCCTTCCATCCAGACTGTTCGGGGTATCGAACCAAATGGAAAGTCCCCGGGTATAATCCGTTCCCTCCGCCCAAAGCGCAGAAAAAGATAAAAACACACTCACAAAACATAAATACAATTTTCTCATTCTCTATGCCGTAATTATTAATATTCTAAATATGAAAAATATCCTTTTTCCAGATTATCAGGTTCATTTTACTTTCTACATTCCGCCAATATATCATTTCTCCACTACATCCACTTATTAAACCTTAAGGAATAATCCACATTTATACATGGCCCTCAAAATGAAAAAGAGAATAAGGTAATTGGCAAAAGTCAACCATACTTGATAATAATCACCCAAGTATTGTTCCAACCCATAACTCACCGAAGCTGCAACACACCGAAAATTTATCACTTCACCCAACAGATAAGCCGCAATGGAATTCATTCCATATATTTTCAACCAGTTCAGCCCCCAGATACGGCCTTTATAATCAATCCAATAATAAAAAAACGCCATTAACAAAAAGCAATATCCACCGGACAACAATGTCATACTGCCTGTCCACAGACGCTTTATAACAGGCATTTGCAAACTCCACAACACTGCTACACCTATCAAAATCAATCCGGTTATCAACAATATCCTCACTACCCTTTTCCGGTTCGCCTCCCCCTCTTTCATTAGTTTTCCGGCAAAAGTTCCAAGCATTACAGTTACTCCAAATGTCAGACTGCTCCAAATCCACGTATAATTATATTGAAGTGAGAAACTCCATGTACCATCTCCATTCCAATAAACTCCATCTCGAAAACGGCCTAAAACCCATCTATCTACTTGCTCTGCAAAGTTTCCTTGGGGTGTAAAATCGCCACAAAATGTCATAGGAATCCAATATACCAGAAGTAGTAACAAGGTTATTATAATCTGCCACTTAAATGAAAAATGCAATTGGATAATAGCAGCTATGAGATACCCTACAGCAATGGCCTGCAATGTATTAGAATATAAATAAATATGCTGACTGTCAAATCCCAGCAGATTGCCCTGAACAATCATACCAAATAAAAATAGCAAAACAACCCGCCTAAAAATCCGACGATAGACAAACTGGCAGCCGGCAGAAGAAATTTTGTATTTAGACAAAGAAAAAGGCATCGAAGCCCCTGTCATAAACAAAAAAAGCGGCATTACAAGATCCCAAAGATGAAATCCAACCCACGCTTCGTGGTCAAATTGATAGACTAATCTATTCAGAAAAGGCAAATCTAATTGTTGCCCTAATGCTACAAACACAGGTTGAAAAAAAACAAGAAGAAACAAGTCAAAGCCCCGTAATATATCTAATGAAGCAAGTCGAGAAGAATTATTCTCCAATATTTTATCTCTATTCATAGTATTCATCTATTTAACCTTACAAAAGGTAGTCAACCTAAGTTTAATATAACTTTACCACATATATTCCATTGGGAAATTTACAAAATAGTTACAATGCCAGTCACTTTACAATTTTAAAAATCCATTACGTTATACTATCCAGTTCCAAAATTACAGAAATATTCTTTGTCATGAATGGATTTTCTCTACTATTCAATGATAAACCGTCAACACTATTTCCTTAATACAAAGTTATCTTTCCACTACATTCCAATTCATTGACATAACACACTTTCTTTAATAATATTACATTTGAAAAAGGAAAAGTACTAAGCCGCAACCAAGAATTCAATCCTACTCAATATATTTTCCCTCCTTCATCTATCAACTTCACTCAACAGGCCTCATACGATTTCCCATTAGTTGAAAGCCCGAACATTTCACATATACTCAACATATTTCAATATAATTTCTATTTTTATAGTTTATTATCTCTCCAGAAAGCTATACAACACTTTTATATCGAATCGATATCATCAAATATTTGAATATTATTGCAAACTTACGATGATAAATACAAAATGATGTCTAAAACTATTTTTTTATTTTCCAAAAATGTCTATAACTATAAGATTTCAAATGAAATTATACTATTCCGAACAAAATATTTTTAAAAAATAGAAAAGATTGACTTGTTTCAATTTTGCTTTCAAAAAATATTAAACAAAAGCAATATTAGGCATTAAGGGTTTATTAATATTTTATCTCAAAGAAATGTTTACTGTCGATAAGTGAAGCGTAGTCAGAACCAAATGTAAATGAGCCGAAAGCATCGATGGCACGGCCCACTTTACTATAAACATATATGTCCGCCTTTCCGAAAGTGATGTCGCCGTCCGCTTTAACGCCTTTGGGCGATGCCACACCTTTGTCGCCGAGTGTCACAACGTTGAGTTCTCCGGATATTATCGAAATGTCTTTATCGGAATTGATACCCTTACCTCCCTCACCGGTACTTTTGAGGTTAAGCATTCCCGCAGTCATGATGAATGAGCCGTCACATTTTACTGCTGCACAACTGCTGCTATCATCACTCTTAACACGCGGATTGCCCGATGTGATAACCGTGGTACGTCCTCCGCGCACAATCACATCATACTCGGAATTAATGCCTTTGGCTGCCGCTACAGTCACTTCCACATTGAGTACTCCCCCCATTATCTTCACCCCATCATTAGCTTTAATGCCGTGACCAGCTGTGCTGCCGGCATTAATCACATTACCGGGACGAAACACGATATAATCATCGCTGACAATGGCATTTTTATACCCCCCTTTTACATTAAGAATTCCCGAGCCACTGAATATAATTTGCCCTTCACTAAAAAAAGCCCCTTTCATATCTTCATTGCCGGACATTATGTAATGATCACCGTCGCTGAGAGTATTTTCGCTGCCGGGCGCAAGTACGAGATAGAGTGACTTACCGCACTGATTATTGAGAGCGGCACCCGAAGGATGATGCAATGCAACGCCATCCAATGTGATTTTCATTTTGTAGTCGCTGTAAATTTTGAACGAACCGTTATCACTCGAACCCTTAAGTACATACTCGATGTTGTGCCGATAAGAATGGATAGTGACATGTGCACCTTCGACAAATACGGTTACCATATCGACATCACCGCTCACTACAGCAGTCATCCCACGATAATCGACTTTGACAACAGAATAAAAATCACTGTTTTCAACGTAGTCGTTATCGTCAGAGGGAATGTTTTCGACTCCCTCGTCAAGTGGCGTAGAATCAAATTCGATATCTTTCACTTCAACTTCAGCCCCATCAATGATATGACTGAAATCGGTGTCATCATTCTCACATGACGTAAATACCGCCATGACTACAAATATTATTATTGAATAGAATTTATACATATCTTAAAATTTAAACGTATAACCCATACCGAGAATATGACAATCCGGCTGATTATCATCATCGTCACCGGTAATGTTCTGCCATCGATAATAAAGACCGATAACGTGTCTTTTCCTTATTTTATAATCAGCACCGATAGTGTAGCGCATTTTAGTCAGTGACCACGAATTAAACAACTCAATATCAGTATATGGATCGAGCTTGCAATGAGGAATATCGTATCTTACACGAAATCGCGAACGTAAAACGTTCCGCCCCTTGCCACGAACTTCAGTAGTCTCCCATTGCGCATTATCAAAATCATAGCGTTCGGTAATCTTCGACGGACGATAAGTATACTGCCAGCGTTCGCGCAATGAAAGTTTCAACCTTCCTATATCGACATTCCCGGTCACGGAAAAGGAAAAGCGATGGCGTACTCCCCAATAAGACGGACGCCAATTGTTGTAGTTACCGTCGGGATTCCACGTTATTTTCTCTTTGTTATTATCGTAAAGCAGGCTGTAAGCAGCAGCAACTTTGACGTAACGCATTAACTTATAGCTGCCATCCACTCCGAAACTCCATCTTTCGGGTGTCTTCGAATCGTTACGGGTGCGAAATTCGGTCTCCGCACCGACATTCCATTTCTTGTTAATTTTCTTTTCGACCCCAACCGCCGACCATATGCCGAAATCGGAAGATTGCGCTTTTACACTTGTCGGCCAAAGCAACCCAACGACGAATATTGCCACAAGAATCGGAATACGGGCATAACAGGTTATTGTCTTTCTACATCTGTCCATTCTTCACGAGATAGTTTAAGTTCGTTGTTAATACTGTTATCGCCCATATGATCTGTCTCATAATGTATTTTCACTATCGCCATATCACGCAGAAAATCAATCGCACCGATTTCAACCGATTTAATTTTCAGCCCTGTGCGATGCTCCAAGTCGGCTATCAGTTCAAGACGCTTGTCGGGCGTTATAAGCGCAATACGATCATACTGAATCAGTTTCGTCGATACATGCTTCAGTAGTATGTAACTTTCAAAGAGCCATGTGGCCAATAAGAATATGACATTCGTTACAACAAGTTCGACATAGCTTATTGTGATGGCAAGAGCATTTATAACCGATATTGCTATGATACAAAACAGATACGTCATTTCCCGCACCGGCATAGACTCCGTACGATAACGTATTATTCCGAAAATAGCAAACAGTCCGAGTGCAAATCCGATTTTCAGTTTCACGCCACCGAGCAGGAAAATCAGAAAGAAGATACTGATACTGATGAGCATAAATGTGAAATAATAGTCTCTCCGTCTGCTCTTAGGGTAATAGAGGCAATGAATCATGAGCCACACCACAAGCATATTGAATGAAAATCTCAATAGCATGGTGACCAGATTGTATCCTTCCATCAACGGTGTTCCCAGTAAATCTAAAGTTTCAATATCTTCCATTATGTAAAAATTATATTTGATAAATGTGTTATTCTGTATTTTTATCGATGCTTTACTAAATAGTCATTTTGTACATCAAACTACGGATATCTTTTCAATCTGCCGCAATTTCGGGAGAATCCGATTACGCTTTAAAGCCAGATTAGTAATAGCCGACCCTATGCAATATTTACTGAATCCCATCGGCAAAATACGCAAAGTACGAAGCATTTCAAGAACGGGCGAATATACTAATCCGTCACGTTTGAGCTCAATTACGGCAAGTTTTTCGAGGGACTTTGTAATGCCAGTATATGTGTTTAAGAAATTCAGATTCATGTCAATTGTCAGTCGCTCGGTCTTTTTCTTATTCACGAGAGTGATACGATCAAAACGAATCTCAAGCGACTCCTTAAGTGTGACGGGAGAATAATAGAGATATTCTTTGAGAAAATCGACACAGTTTGGTTTATCGTCATAAACGTCACCGGAAAATATAATGTTGTATTGCGGTTTAAACGGATCGAATGCATCGACAGGTATGCGTTTTTTATCAGTCTGTCCACGATTGTTCTTTGTTTTCACTTCAAGAAAATTGTCTCCCGAGTCGACATACGAACGAATACGTATCTTCTGGCGATTCAATTTACCATTTTGATGGGCTACGTACATATCGAATGTCTTTGTGTCAAAATACACCGAATAGTATGACAATATCCGCATTCCACCGGTTTGCTGTACAAAATAATCGTTCTTTGCCATAAACAACAGTTCACGAACCCTTTCAATGCCGGTAACAAATTTGGTATCCGTCCGGTTCATCAAACTTATTCCACTCATCTCGTCGAGCGTTATCGGGCTATATACATTCAGAATATCCCTCATGATCATTCAGCAATCGTTCTAAATTGTTTCTGGTAATGTGTCGACGTCCCCCCTACTCTCTCACAACCACTTTTTGAACCAGAATCCGGTTAGCAAACCTGAGTTGCACACAATATATACCAGGTACCAATCCGTCAATTTGCAACTGTGATGTTTCCGAAAAGGTAATGAGATGTCCTGCCCCGTTGAACACAGAAATTACACCTTTATTATTAGGGTCGGAAACACTGGCGTTTATGCTGCCTGTACCGGTATAAACCAGCAGGATGTCATCTGACTCGTCCATAGCGGGTGACGTTATGCCCGTCGGGAAATTTGCCACCGCTTTTTCGAAGAGGTCGTGATAAATTTCAAAATACGATTTCATATAATCTATTTCTTCGTACACGTCTCCGGCATGTTCGGGCCAACGGGCTTTCTCCCGTGTCCATGCACCGCTATTGGTAAGTTTGTCGGCATAAGTTTTCATGCGCGTATATACCGCATCGGGAGAGAGGAGGTTATCTTTCAGCATATTCCAACGGTTACGTAATCGAGTTTTATATTCAAGAGGATTATGCTGCAAAAGAGTGAAATACATACCGTTTTTCGGGGAGCATTGTTCTCCGAAAGGGTGCCATTTGGGGTCATCGGTTCCGTGAATGCCTCCACCGGCAGTGCGCCCCAGACTTGCATCCAGATCCCAAGGAGTGAAAAGAATATTATGCCCTTTCTCCAAATTACGGATACTGTAAAGCAGATTTTTACCCCAGTTATCCTGAAGGCAAAATACTTCGCCGAATATCTGATAATTGACCACATTGTCAATATAAATCCATTGGGGCAATGCTGCCGTGAGACGTCCTTTGGCTCCTTCATCGTATTTCCCATTATTGGCCGGAGAAATCAGGTCGATGAATTGCTTGAGCAGTTCCCAATTAGCCTGAGAATTATTGTCGTCGGGATATTCCTGAGAAACATATCCCCAATACAATGTGTCAGCAGGATATTCTTTGGGGTATGAGTTAAAAGTACAGATATCTTGCATGAATCTCCCCTTCCACAATATGCCACGGGAACCCGCGTAATTACCGTCGAAATCGGTACGCGATTTCTTCAAATTAAGCTGTTTACGGTCGATTTTATCGGTAAGGCAGTAAAGCCCGAAGTATGAACCGTTGAACAGTATCTCGACATGCATGCCGTGGGTGCCATTGGCCTGAAAAGGTTTATCAGAGTCTTTGTCGTAAGGCAGATCGTCCATATCGTTCCAAATATCAAACAACAAGCGGTTACGCATCCGTGCATGGTCGGCATACATTGCATCGAGAATCCATCCGTCATCATCGCGCATACCGAGAACGGTGGCATCTACCTTATCTTCGTAAGCATCATCATACAGGCTAACAGTGAATGATTTTTTACTATATCCACCCGATGTCGCACCACGAATGCGGGATTTTGTGTTTTGGCTAAATACATATTCACCATCCGTACGTTTCAGAGGATCGACAATCACGATATGCCCATCTGTTTTTTTACGGGGATTTTGATAATACAAATCTTCACTGTTACGCACGGCAAGCATTGCTTCCAAGTCTGAATCGAAACAGATAATCGGCAGCGTGGTGAACATCAATCGCCATGTACGCTGTATTCCTTCACGAGTCACAGAAAGGGTATGGTTACCCGTCGCATAGTCAGCAACGGTTATTACAGGATTGTCGGTGGAGATATTCTGTCCATCGAACAGGATTTGTGTCGCTCCCGGACAACTAAGGATTGCTGTAAATGCAGATCCTTTGTCAGGGTCTATGGCGAAGAATAAACGTTCCTCCCCATGAGTGTTCTCAATAACAGCCGGAACTCCATCTAACGTGATATCACTGATGTACGAAGAAGATATGGTCACCCCTTGTACATAAGTAATCAAAGTGACCGCCAACATGAAAAATACAAGTATCTTTTTCATTGTATTTTATAGATTTAGAATAGTTTAGTCAACAAATATATTGCTTTTATGGTATGAAACCAAATTTTACATAAATTAAAATATCAAAATCATGCAAAAGATCGAAAACATTAAAAAGTGAAAATAATAACAAATGGTATTTTTTAATTATAACGCATAGGGTATACCCATCCATTTGGATATACCCTCATCTTAGAGCATATTTAAACTTTCTTCTTAAAAGTATTTACCAGTTTATTTAAGCAAGGCGACTTATACTATCTTACAGCAAAACCCTCTATAAACGATTATACAATTTATAGAGGGTTTATATTTTCATATATCCTACTGCTTAACAAGGATTCACACTGTAAGGCAATATATAATTACCTTCTATTATTCTCTATTCTTCACCGGATAAATAATGAAATCAAAAGTTTGTTTTGTCAATGGAACCAGATACTGTGACTGCACTCCCGGCCCGCAAGTTGCGGTACCTACACCTGCCTGTTTGGCATCCAGATGTACGGTTATCTTTCCATTACGTTCCAGTTCATTGATATGGCGCGCTTTCTCCACCATTACATCCGGGAAAGCAATGGTGCTAAACTGAAACGGAGAATCCGACTCTACCCAACAACCCTTACCGGCATCATCCGTCAGTTTCATCCAACGGACATCCGTACGGTTTCCCGTAGATTGAGGTACCACATAATAATGGAACATACGCTCCGGAGTCGTTTCATAAATGCCGATTTTACCCGACTGATTCCGGTCGATATAGGTTTCGTGTTCACCTCTTCCCAAATAAGTTATATGGTCGTATGCATCCTCCACTTCGAATGTCAGCCCCAGGCGGGCCATTGATTTTACCAATGTCGTGTCGGGCTGGAACGTGGTCCGTACTTTCACAGAGCCGTCACGATTCAACGTATAGGCAAAAGTAGCATCGCCCACCTTCTCCCCTTTTGCATTCAGGATATCGACCTGTGCAGTAGTCGATGTTTTGCTTTCTTTCAAGGAAACCACTTTTTGAGTCAACGCATCCAATCCGGCAGCCCTCCATAATTTAGCTCCCATCTGATCGCGATTGTCATTATCTGTGGCCGGACGGAACAAGCTCAGTGTCATCGGACTCCCTAATAACTCTTCTCCATCCAGACAAAGAGAATTCAAAGCACCTGTTGCCTTATCAACCGTAAAAGTCGTATTTCCGACTTTATCCGGTCTGTATCCACGAGCATTTTTAGATACCGGAAGTACAAACTGGTCATAAGCTACCTCCCAATCGGTATTTACCAACGGGGTGGCTTCCTGCCGTTTCCAACTCAAATTAAGATAAGCCTCGCGGAGCGTTTTCGGAAGTTTGACATCTCCCAAAGTAACATCTACCGTCGCATGAGGAGCACAAGCAACCTCTTTCGTACCTTCGGCAATTATCGTTCCGTCATCACCGGTTACATTCCAATTCAATACATATTCATTCAAATCGGAGAAATCGAACCAGTTTTTCACACGAACCGTCAAATCCTTCTTGCCAATCAATGTGCTCTTGATATTCTGATAGATTTTCTTCACTTCCAACAGATGGGGATGAGGTTCGCGAATGGCATTTACAAGTCCGTTACAGCAGAAATTACCAAAACTGGGAATATCTTTCGGACCGTAATCACCACCATAAGTCCAATACCACTTACCATCCTTGTCGATTTCACGGAACGACTGATCGACCCAATCCCAAATACAACCACCCTGGGCCATCGGTTCACTTTCGAACACATCCCAGTATTCCTTCATGCCGCCACAACTGTTGCCCATGGCATGCAGATATTCGCAAAGGATGAAAGGACGGTAGATGTCCTTACGGGACACGTAATCTTTAATCACATCCACGCTCCGATACATGCGGCAATAGATATCCGTATTATAATTTTCCTCCGCACGTTCGTACTGTACAGGACGATTCTTTTCTACCGATTTCAACCAGTCATACGTACGTTCGAAATTAATTCCATTTCCGGATTCGTTGCCTAAAGACCAGATAACAATAGCCGGATGATTCTTTGAACGCTCGTACATGCGGTGCGTACGATCCATATGTGCCGTAAGCCATGTGCTGTCCTTGGCAAGAGAAGCAGAACCGTAACCCATACCATGCGATTCGATATTGGCTTCGTCGATCATATAAAGGCCATAACGGTCGCAAAGCTGATACCAATAAGGATGGGTCGGGTAATGAGAGTTGCGGACGGTATTGATATTGTGTTGCTTCATCAATTTAATGTCTTCTTCCATCAATTCTCTGCTGACTGTACGGCCCAACTGGGAATGCTCATGACGGTTGACCCCCTTTACCAATACAGGTACACCGTTGATGCAGAAACGTCCGTCTTTTATTTCGGAAGTACGGAAACCAACCTCACAACCTGTTATTTCGGTAGTCTTTCCACTCGCGTCTTTCAATTCCAATATTAACGTGTACAAATTCGGATATTCGGCACTCCATTTTTTCACATCGGGAATACGCTGTTCATCGAATGTAATATAGTTACTCAATCCGCGCGACTTTATATCCTGACTTCCTTGCAGGACCGTTTTATTCGAAGCATCTTTCAGTGTATAACCAATGGAAGCTATCCCCGATGCAGGACCGGCAACCGTCACATCCAAATTAAATATCCCCTCTTTATAATATTCCTTTTCAAGAACAGAAGTCACCTTATAATCGGCAATGTACTGTTTCGGAGTACTGTAAAGATACACATCCCGCTCAATTCCACTCAAACGCCACATATCCTGGCATTCCAGATAAGATCCTGAGCTCCAACGATATACTTCAAGTGCGATCGTATTTTCCCCATTTACCAGTTTATCTGTGATGTCCCATTCCGCAGCTGTCTTAGATCCTTGATTATATCCCAAAAACTCACCGTTTACCCATATATAATAGAAGGAAATAACTCCTTCACAACAAAGAACGACACGACGCCCTTCCCATCCGGCGGGAACGGTAAAGGTTCGCCTGTAAGAGCCTACCTCATTCTCTTTATAAGGAACCAGAGGAGGATTCTTTTTGAAATTGAACATCTTATCATCAAATTCATAGGCCTCATTAACATAAATAGCCGTACCATACCCTTGGCGTTCCCAGTTACCGGGAACATCAATATCTGCCCATCCGCCGGTATAGAAAGCAGGTTTATAAAAATCTTTCGGACGATTATCTGGATTCTTTACCCAATTAAACTTCCATTTACCATTCAGGCTCATATAATAAGGAGATTGCTCATAAGCACCTTTTTGTACTTCCGAAGCACTGCCATAAGGCCACACATAAGTGTGAGGAGCCAATTTATTCAACCCCACGGCATACTGGCTCTGCCATTCAGGCTGTTGCTGTGCCGTAACAGGAATGATAACCGGCATTGCCAGTATCATCAATAAAAATGATTTCAATGAGTTATTCATCGTTTTTATGTTTTTAAAATTAGAAACTGGTAGTTAGGAGTTAGAAGTTAGGAGTTGGAAGGTAGAAGGTAGAAGATATGCCGTTTGTGACTGTCACGCCGCAAGGATTCTAACTACCAGCTACTAAATTCTAAAATCTAATTCTCACTCCACCATCACCTCGTCGAACATCACCCGGGATTCCTGCCCCGGTCGTACATGATCCTCCGGACATGCTCCGGGGCCCTCAGCCGTAATACGGATATAGCGAGCCTGTATACCGCCCATATCCAATGATAAGTCTTCGATAAAATTACCCTCCCGGAAAATTTCTTCGGAAGTAAAGTTCAATATTCCTATTTCACGGAACTTACGGTTATCATCAGAGACTTCCACTTTGACAACAGCAGGCTTATGAATAGCCATTCCATAATTGGTAATACAGCCTAAAGTTAATGTATTCAATATCTCTTTTTTCTGTAAATCAATTGTAAAGGAAATGTGATCGCTCTTTTCCCAAGAAGACCATTCATAATCGGTCTGTTTCAGACTTCCACGTATCCCGTTCGTCATCACTATCTCATTCTTGTTATCTCCAAGTACAGGCTTACCGGTAGCCTTATTCCAAATAACAGGTAAAATCAGCGTCTTTCCCATCTGTTTCCCATCTTTAAAAGTAGCACATCTCAATACTTGTGCATTTTTGACAGTCAGACATTGAGTGTAACGAGGTGATTTTACCGAAGGTTCCCTATTATCCAATGTATAGTGTATTTCTACATCCGGACGAATACATTCCAGATTAACCTGCAACGCTCCATCTACCGGTGTCACGGTGTGCTGAATGTTATACATCGAACGGGAATAGCCCACCCCTTTAATCGCAATATGGCTGTTATAAACATCCAGTCCTTTCAAAAAACCGTTCCAATCTTTCAACTCCGGTTTTGTCCAAGCCCTCTCGGCCACTGCCGCCAAACGAGGGAAAAGCAAATAATCCACATCTTCGGGTTTATTGCAGAACTCCGTCCACATAGACCCTTGTACTCCCATCAGAAGAGATGTATACTCCGGTTTCCAGTCTTCCTGCACCGGTTCATAGTCAAACACATTCCGCAAAGTATTATTTCCGAAATAAGTAACAGGTTCAAACCATTGTGGCCCCTGATAACGAATCAGATACATGATGCGTGCCGGGGTCATGATAAACGGATGCCCCAATTCAGCAGCTTTCAAAGCGGCCGTCCCCATTCCTTGCCAGCCCAAAATAATAGTCCCATCAGGAATCGTACTATTGGTCAATTCATCCCATCCGATTACCTCACGTCCTTTACTTTGCACATATTCACACATCCGCTTCATAAAATATCCCTGCAAATCCTCTTCGTGAGTCAGATGTTCTTTTTTCATCCGTGCCTGACAAAGAGGGCATTTTTCCCAATTCGTCTTATTAGCCTCATCACCTCCCAGATGAATATACCGGGAAGGAAACAACTCCACCACTTCATCAATTACATCCTGCAAGAAGGCAAATACACTGTCATTGCCTGCACAATAAATAATATTGGCGTGCGTTCCACCCAAACCGGGCAACACTCCTATAAAATTCTTCACTACCGGACAAGCCAACCCCGGGTAAGATGCCAACGCAGCATTGCTGTGTGCAGGCATTTCTATTTCCGGAATCACCTCGATCTGCCGTTCGGCTGCATAAGCAATCATCTCTTTCATGTCTTCCTGCGTATAAAATCCACCGACAGGAGTCGCTTCTCCCAACTTCGGATTCCTTCGCGAATGAAAAGGTACATCCCTACGATCCACGCGCCAGGCCCCCACTTCCGTAAGACGAGGATGTTTTTTTATTTCCAAGCGCCAGCCATTATCATCGCATAAATGAAAATGCAATTTATTCAGCTTCAGCATAGCCATGCAATCCATAATCCGCAACACGTTCTCTTTAGGAATAAAAAAACGGGCGGCATCCAACAACAGCCCACGATAACCAAACCGCGGTTCATCACTGATTTTCACCGAAGGTACTGTCCAGTCCGGATTCCCCCCTACATTCCGAGCATTCTCGATAGAGGACGGCAATAATAGACGAATAGTCTGCAACGCATAAAAAAAGCCTTTCGTATCCGAAGCTTTCATCACGATACGGTTCGGAGTAACTTCCAACCGGTAAGCTTCACTTTTTAAATTACGATCTGTTACACAACAAACGTCACCACCGGCTGCGCTTCCCTCTTTCAGTTGGGGTGTAAATCCGGCAGCACGGGTAAACAGTTTAATAAAATTCCTGACAACTTCCGCCTGTCCCGAATTTTCTACAGCAAACACCGTCTGATCCGAAAATCGGTAGCTCCCCTCTCCCGGTACCATCTGCACCGGGGTGGGAACAATCGAAATACTTCGTGTCAAGTCGTCAGCCTGTACTGCTATAATAGGGGCAAACAGTAATGCTATTATAATTGATAAGGTGTGTTTCATGATAAATCAACAATTTACATTTTTATTCTTTATCTCTTTCCGGAGAAAAGCGTACCGGATCATCATATTGCTCCTGTAGCTTAAGCATCTCCGTTTTAAGTTCGTTTATTACAGAATCATATTGTATATTTCCATATAAATTATGCATTTCAGTAGGATCGCTCTGGATATCATACAATTCCCACCAGTCGATATCATTATAGAAATGTATCAATTTATATCGTTCCGTACGAATTCCATAATGACGTTTTACCATATGCTCGGCAGGATATTCATAGAAGTGATAATACAACGCTTTCCTCCAATCTTTCGGATGTTCTCCTTTCAACAGAGGCAACAACGATACTCCCTGAATATCATCAGGTACCGGCGCACCTGCCAGTTCAAGGAAAGTCGGCGCATAATCGATATTCTGAACCATCTCGGTGATGTCGCCTTTACGATCGAAACCTTTCGGCAGACGCATAATCAAAGGGGTACGCATCGATTCTTCATACATAAAGCGTTTATCGAACCAGCCATGTTCACCCATATAAAATCCCTGATCTGAAGTATAAACCACCAAAGTATTGTCCAGCATCCCTTTTTCTTCCAGATAATCGAGTACGCGACCCACATTGTCATCCAATGATTTCACCGTCTTCATATAATCACGCATATAACGCTGGAATTTCCAATTGGCCAATTCTTTCCCTTTCAGGTTCTGCTTGTAAAAATCATCGATAACCGGACCGTAAAACCTATCCCATGCAGCCCTTTGATCAGTATTCATACGTCCGAGAAAACTCTCATACAAAGATTTCAAACGTGAATTCTTATCCGGACGAAGCATCTTCAAGTCGTAAATCATATCCATATCTTTCACGATACTCATCTCCTGCGCAGCAGCAGCCGGACGTCCTTCATAATCATCAAAGAAATTTTCCGGAAGAGAAAAAGTCTTATCCTCATAGAGTGCCAGATTACATGTATCTGCCATCCAATTACGATGAATAGCCTTATGATGAATCAAAAGGCAGAACGGCTTCTCTTTGTCCCGTTTATTCTCCATCCAGTCGATAGCGTCATCCGTAATGATATTCGTCAAATATCCCTGTTTCTGAATGGTATCATTATCCTGAGTAATAAAATCCGGATTATAATAATCTCCCTGACCAGGCACGATTTCCCAATAATTAAAACCGGAAGGCAAACTTTCCAAGTGCCATTTACCTACCAAAGCTGTTTGGTAACCCACCTTTTGAAGCAGCTTAGGAAAAGTCTGCTGTGCACTATCAAAAATACAGGTAGTGTTATCATAAAATTTATTGGCACAACTATGCTTACCGGTTATCATGCAGGCACGGCTCGGTCCACTCAGTGAATTAGCCACAAAACTATTGGTAAAGCGTACTCCGTCATTAGCGATACGATCCAAATTGGGAGTTTCCATATAACGTGTATCATAGCAACTCATCATCTGAGCTGTATGGTCGTCTGTCATGATATAAACAATATTATATGGTTTTGCTTCTTCTTTCTTTTGATGCTGACAAGAAGAAGCTGCTGCCAATGTTGCTAATCCGGCAAAGGGATAAACTAATTTTAAGTCTGGTCGGTTCATTGTAAAACAAGATTAATTTAAATACAATAATTTCTATCTTTTATCTTTCAGTAATTCTATACTTAATTAGAATACAAATGTACGACAATAGTTACTAACCAATGTTCGGAAATAATTTTATATATTCCAAAAATGTTCAAAATACATCTGTTTCTGAATATTATTTGAAAAGAAAGACAAAATAATAACTAATAATGACACTAAAATTGAAAATGGGAAAACGATCTCATCTCAATCTTATAAAGTCTGGTTATCTTATAGTTATTACTAACAGAACATACAATTACTCTTTAATAGTATTTATTCAGATTAGAAATTTCATATAATATAATTTGCAACAATAAATATGACCAAATGATTATTATTCGTCACAATTTCTATTATACTTTTTCCAGCAAGTAGCAGTGAGCTCATGACTCACCACTACTTATAGTAAAACGTAAAACTTTTCCTTATATACCTATCGTTCTCCTATGAGAAGTTAGTAACGAAAAAACAAATTAATATCCATAGTTCTGATCACTGGCAGATATTGCCTCATTCGTATTCAATTCTTCTTGTGGAATAGGTAATCTAAGATTTTTCTTTAAAAAGTCTTCAGTCAAATTACCATTATTAAAAAGACGTTCTTTAAATTTATGTCCACCCAATTCAGCATTCTCTACAATGGCTCTTGTTATATGATGATTGTTCTGAATTTCTAATACTTTCTTCAGATATTCTGTTCCTCGTCTACGTACATCACAATACATTGTCTGTTCACCGGCTAATTCGACCAAACGTTCCCAGAAAATTTTATTCCTCACCTCATCCTGAGTTAAATTTTTCTCCCAATCTTTCGGATAAACCGCATTAGCCCCTCCTGACTGGCGCGCTCTCCGCAATACCTCATTTGCTATCTCAATAGCTCTTTCCGTATCACCAGATTCGTTCAGAACATCTGCCATCATAAGTAAAAAGTCAGCGTAGCGATATAAAATAAGATTCTTACGAGAGTTTTGTGCAGTAGAGTTCAGATCAATCGCTTTCTTATAATAAGCCCATCCATTGTGCTCTCCGGTAGGCTCCACGAAACGTTTCACCAACATTTGGTCCATAGATTCCAACTCTTCCACTGTAGGATTAGTGGATTCAGCACATATACTATAATCAATCTCCACATTATGAGTAACGCGACCCTCTTTATAGATCAATTTAGGATAGGCAACCTGTTTATCACCTGTACTCGTATTGGTCCATTCCAAGAAAACAGTTTCATTATATCTCGGATCATCCGGATAGGTTCCTTTCAAATAGTCATGAAAAGCTTTCGACATACGAATACGTCCCCACGATATTCCAGTCGTAGAATTCTGAGGAGCAAATATCCAACTTCCACGATTTCCTGTTGTAGAAGATTCGGTTGAGAAATTTAACTGAAAAATAGCCTCTTTAGAATTCGAATGTTGCACAAATAAATCCGAAAAATTATATTCTAATTCAAATTTTCCATATACCAGTTCACATTGCTCCAAGGCTAAATCCCAATATGTCTTATCAGAAGCAGACTCTTTCCCCTGACAGCCCAGATACCAGTATAATTTAGCCAAATAAGCGTGTGCTGCCAAACCAGAAGCTTTACCGGCATCGGAAGTTTCCGGCAATCCACTAATAGCCGCTTTCCAGTCTTCCTCGATCTGCGCCACTATTTCTTCTTCTGACGCTCTTGGAATAGAAAGCGTTTCTAAAGATGGAATTGTATTGCGCAAAGGAACTCCTCCAAAAGTTGTCAACAAATGATAATATGCAAATCCTCTCAAGAATTTAGCTTGTGCTACCAAGCCCGTTTTAAAATCCTCATCCAACGGGCTCGCTTTCATATTCTCTACAAAAAAGGTTGTTTCCGACACTGTTTTATATAAACTTCTCCAATACATCTTCGTTATCGTGCAACCGGAAGACGCATTTAAAGAAACATAGCGATCCTGATCACCGGCGTTCGTTTGTGCCCATCCCAATCCGGAAGCACCTACCAACAACTCCTGAGCAGCCTGGCCAAAACCATCATATGTTGTCAATTGTCCATAACAGGAAAGTAATGCCAACTGTGCTGTATTTTTATCCAAAAAAACAGATTCACTATTTAAAGCATATTGAGGATCTTCGTCCAAACAAGAAGAAAATGCACAAATAGCTAATAAGAAATATATTAATTTTAGTTTTTTCATGATACCCAATTAAAATGTTACACTTAAACCAAAGATATAAGAACGTGATTGAGGAAACGAGTTCATATCAATACCTCTTCTTAACCCATCAAATGCAAATGTATTCACTTCCGGATCATATCCTGAATAGTCGGTAATGACGAATGCATTTTTTACAGAAGCAAACACATTTATTGCTTGAAAACCAATTTTACCCACGAGACTCTTCGGTATAGTATATCCCAAAGTAATATCCGAACATCTTAAAAAGCTACCATCCTCAATATAGCGGTCGAGTACGGCGGTAGAGGGGTTGGTACTATTTACACTCGGATAACGGTTTGTCGGATTATCCGCCCGCCATGCATTCGCAAAAGCATCTTTACGAATATTAGACGAATTCTTAGACGGCATCGCTTCATAGCGCAAATTGCTATTCAACAAATCATTTCCATAAACTCCATTAAAAGATACAGACAAAGAAATGTCCTTGTAAGCCAATCGGGTCTGGAAACCGTAAGTAAAATCCGGGTTAGGATCTCCTAAAATGACTTTATCATCTTCAGTGATCATGCCATCACCGTTGCTATCCACAAATTTGATATTACCCGGATCCGTACTTCCTGCAACGGTATTCTTATTGTCACTTTTCTGAGGCACATCATCCCCCTCCTGAATAATACCATCTGTTTTATATCCCCAAAACAATCCGGGAGCCTTTCCTTCTATGAAAATATTGGCTACACCAAAATGATCACCGATTGAATTACCTAAATAAGCTGAATACTGGTTATTTCCATAATAAGAAAGCGGCAAGCCCAATTTTTCAATTTTCGAACTGTTAAAGCCTATATTACCGGACACATTCCAAGTAAAGTCTTTGGTACGAATAATGTCTGCATCCAAAGAGATTTCAACCCCCTTGTTTGACAATGCTCCTTGGTTCATCAGAACATTTGCAAACCCTGTTGTATAGGAAACAGCACGATCAATCAACAAATCATTCGTACGTTTGTAATACCAATCCAATGTACCGGATAAACGGCTATTGAATATGCCAAAATCAAGACCTATATTATAAGAAGTAGTTGTCTCCCACTTAAGTTCCGGATTTTGCAAATTACTAACAGCCAAACCCAGTTCTTTATTTCCACTGGCATCCGCATAGTCAATTGTCTTTTTATAATTATAAAAACTATTATAGGGATCTATAGACTGATTTCCTGTCTGACCATATCCTAAACGAAGCTTTAACTGATCAATCCATGAAGCATTTTCCTTAATAAAATTCTCTTGTTCCATGCGCCATGCCAAAGCTACGGATGGGAAATATGCCCAACGGTTAGACTTTACAAATTTACTTGTACCATCAGCACGAAATGTTGCAGTCAATAAATAACGTCCTTCAATAAAAGCCAAATTCAGACGTCCCAAATATGAAAGTAATTGATAATCTTTCTGAATCGGTTGTTCTTCATTGATAGTTCCTGCCATATGCAATCCTTTAGTACGGAAAGAGTGGTTTTCAAAATTACGGGCAGAAGTAACCTTATTTAAATACCCATAATCATCATAAGTAATACCCACAGTAGCTGCAATATCAACAATATCCTTAATTTTAGTATTGTAATTTACAATGTTTTCAACTGTATAATGGTTTTTCTCCAAATTCGTCAATCCAAGAGAACCATTATCATTCTCCCCCTTAAACAATTGGAGTCCGAACCAACGCCCACGAGATTGCATAAAAATATCTCCACCCACACGGGCATTATAAGAAAATCCCGCACCAATATTCCAAGTCAGATCAGCAGAAGCTCTGAACGTTTTCTCATTAGTAATATCATCATAATCATTGATCCAACTCCATACGGTTGTTTTTTCCTCTGCCGACAAATTTTGTTCACCAGATGGTGTCACGTAAGGTGCCGAATCAAGAGCAGTACGGGTTACAGAGCCAGTCGCACCTCCCTTCGTATCACCTCCAGACATCATATCATTCTGCTTGATAGAACCATTCAATGTCATATCCAGTTTTACTTTTTTAGATAAATCCATTGATAAATTTGCACGTAAATCCCCCTGTTTCAATCCCGTATTGTAAACAATACCATTGATATCTTTAAAGGAAGCTGAAACAAAATAAGTTGTTTTGTCGTTACCGCCATTGATAGTAGCCGAATAATTTTGAGAAAAAGCACTTTGATAAATCTCTTTTTGCCAGTTATGATAGGTCAATACATGATAAGACTCAGGGTTTTCCGGATCGTATTCACCACCGGAATAAATATAACGCACTTCATCACCGGCAAAAAAGAACTGTGCAGACTTTTCACCCAACTGTTCATTACGAAAGCGCGCATACTCCTCCAAATTCAACATATCTTTTAACTTCGTTGCATTTGCAATTGTAAAATTCGCACTTAAGCTGACTTTAGGTTTTCCGCTTTTACCCTTTTTAGTTGTAATAAGAATAACTCCATTAGCACCGCGTGAACCATAAATAGCTGTGGCTGATGCATCCTTCAAGATCTGAATATCCTCAATATCTTGCGGATTCAAACTCGTCAACGGATTTTGAGCGGTTTGAAAATCACTGTCGCCAAAAGCACTGGCTGCAAACTCACCGGTAGAAGCTTGCGGGATATTATCAATGACATATAAAGGTTGATTATCACCACGCAATGAGTTGGCACCACGAATGGTTACAGAAGAAGCAGCTCCTGGAGTAGCCACCGTTGCTCCAACATTCACACCTGCGATTTTACCTTGCAACAGATTATCTATAGATACAACCTTTGCCGCTTCATTCTGATCGGGTTTTAACGAAGAAATAGCTCCTGTCACATCTCCTTTACGTACTGTCCCATATCCAACAACCACAACCTCATCCAACATCTCGGAATCTTCCGACAACTTGACATTGACCGTCGTTTGATTACCAACCTTTATTTCCTGTGTTTTATATCCGATAAATGAAATTACTAAAATCGCATTATTCCCAGACACAGAAATAGAATAGTTACCATCTATATCTGTTATAACTCCATTAGTCGTCCCCTTCACAAGAACATTCGCTCCTACAACTCCCTCATTCGTCTCATCTGTAATCCGTCCTTTAATCACCTTAGACTGCTGCACGGATTCAATCTCAGCATGCAATGACAAGAAAGGACAAATCATCAGCAAGGCGAAAGCTAATAAACTAAATTGCCATTTGTTTCTCATACCATATTATATTAAGTTTCACATTTATTTTATCTGCACTTTTGTGGTGGCCTGTCCCTCAGAAGAATCTATTTTCAATATATATAATCCTGTCGAAAGAATACCACTTAATGAAAAACGAATTTGTTTTTCTCCTATTGTGCTGTATACTTTATTACCGGTCATGGAAAACAAATCGCATACAGCTTCTCCGCTAAAAGGTAAGTCTACCTGAAAATTACCATCGGAAGGATTAGGATAAACACTAACCTTAGCCGAATTTAATTCCGGATAAAGTTTTTTCTCCTCTATTCCTACAGGGTCTGTACTTACTTTTGTCACCAATGTATCCACATTAGAATGAATGGTCATACTCAAAGCTCTGATCAAACTTAACTCATCTTGTACACTTACGTCATTCCCCATATCAAAATACATACATCCACCGGTGTTGTTATCAACAAGCAATTGCATTTTCTTTTGTACCTCTTTTACTCCATTAAAGGTATAGTCAACACCTCCAATAGTACCTGTATTCGATTCGGCAGTCACAGTTGAAAAATCCAGATCCTTATATCCTTTCACATTCTTCCCGGAATTATCACTCATAACTGCGGTTGTCGCCATAGAAAGACGAATCTTCTCCGCAGGATAGCCATAATTTACAGCCGTAGTATAAAAAGAAGAGTAAGCACTCCATACTAAGCTACTTTTCCGTGGCCCGTAATTTTGAAAAGTTACATAATCAACAGCATCAATCGCATCCAAAGGCATCGTATAAGAAACCGGATGTAAACTTACACTAAATATTTTATCGTTCGGCACTACTGCACGTATTGCTTTTACCATTTCTCCATAAGAAGCCCATTTAGGATTATTAGGATTATTATCCAACCATTCCAAATCGATATCTACACCGTCACAATAAGGAATCAACGCCTCAACTCCTTTAGCAATATTCGCACGCCAAGATTCATTTCCAATATAATTAGGCCACAACTTATTTCCGCTGTCATCACTATCCGAACTGATCAGGCCTATTCTTATTTTATATCCTCTATATCCTTTATACAACTCTCTGGTTTGTTCAATCATTGCTTTCCAGCCTTTTGAATTATATCCGATATTATCTTCCCTGTCAAACTTCCAATAACCATCGAAGAAGATAGCATCATATCCTCCACCTGGAAACACTGCAGAAGTCAATGTACCGTCCATATCTGAAGTAAAAGTAGTACGGGCATTTCTCCAAACCATCAATTCATCCATCTTACCTATGAAACCAGTACCCACCACCGCATCGGCATCAATATCTTTAAGGGTATACATCACTCCGTCAGCAGGTTTGTCTATTGTTCCTTTCAGATTCTGATTATTAACATAAATACGCATGGGATTACGTGAAGAAGTGGGATCCATTGTTACAGCTAAATGCTGCCATTGCTCCGGACTGAGAACATTATCACACTCCATCTGCCAACCATCTGCTTTAACAATCAGTTGTTTCTTTTCCAAATTTCCTAAATAGATACCAAATAAGTTGGAATCATTCTCTTTCTGTTCAAAAAGAACAGCACCCTCAACCCATTTTTCTACATAAAACCAACCTTCAACAGTCGCCGACAAACTTGACGGTTCTCCCTCCTGAATAGCTTTACCTAAGTTTAATGTACCTGTACCATCCAGAACCGCAATACCGGAGCGCTCTCCATCTGTAGCCATGTAAGTAACCCCTCCCGTTACCGAAGCGTCATCCAAAGCCGTCATGGTAACCTCACCTGTACGTCCGTTTACTGAAGCATTCAGAAAAATCAAATCGTTCGTCAGTAAATGCATATCTTTATCTATTTGCAGACGATCACAATGGCGATTAAAAGAAGAATATCCTGTTACGACACGGTATCGGAAAAAATTATTATCAGTCACTTCTTCCCTCTGGATTACAGTATTTGACGTACCGTGATGAGCGAATTTATAGTCAACAATATGATCTGCACATTGCTCTTGATCAAATTTATAGTATAAAACGAGAGATTCCCATTTCGGATGAAATTTATTTACCGTATTCTGGAACATCAGTTCTTCTTCAGCAGCGCTCGGTAGGCTGGTATTCCATACACGGAATTCATCCAAACGTCCTTTAAACCCTTTACCTAAAACCAAATCCTCATTAGAAGACGGCATCTGCAAATTACTGTTGGCATTCCAGGTTTTCACACCATTAATCCATGTATCGGCTCCATTTTTAAATACCCCTAATGATATCTGTGTCCAACCTGTTACCGAAACCCCTGTCAAAACGATTTCCTCGGTTCCAATCTTAAAAACGACATTCCCTGCTACGGAAGATAGTCTCGCTGAAAACTCCTCTATATCAGAGCCACGTTTAAAAATATAAGCACCGGCAGTCCATTCTTGTGGAGCCATTAAAAATTGAACAGCATATTCACTTTTCCCATTAATTTCAGGTACTTGTCCGCAAATAACAGAATTATCCCCCGAAAGTTTTAAAGCATAATTAACGACTTGTGCCTGCAAAGAAGAGAAACAGAAACAGCAGACTACAAACAAAGAAAAAATCTTTCCTATTTGCTTCATAGTTATCAAATTTAAAGAGTAAAAAATTAAAAAGAGACCGGTACAGAACCGGTACTCCTTTTATCTGATTGAATATATCCAATTATAATATCACTTTCGTTGATTTTGCACCCACTTTTACAATATAAGCTCCCGGATTCATCGGAATTTCCATAAATCCTGCTGTGGCTTCTGCACTATGAACCAATTGTCCGATCATATTATAAATATAAACCATCTCGCGATTATTGGCATTGTTCACATAAATATACTGATGATCCCAAGTCACAAACGGAGCATTCAAATCCGACATAGTAGATGCAACACCAACACTAACAGCTCCATTCGGTTTACTCATACCTGTATAAGAACCGTCTGCATTTTCTGTACCTTCCGTATTTACCAACTCTCCTTCCGGATTCCTCACAAAACTTACTTCATAAACATATAAAGCAGTTTTATCCATCATTTGGCCATCAAATTCAATACGGGCACGGAAAGGATCTTTTGTTCCGGTTTTCGCATTTATTTGGAATTGCCACCAACCAGAGTCTCCGGTAAAAAGTACTTCACTCTTAGAACCTAATGAAGTATTATTTCCACCTCCAGAGACACAAGACAAACCTAATTTCTTAGCACCGATTTCAAGATCCGAAACCATTTTCATTTGATATGTAACCCGATAATCATTCCCACCTTCAGCACTTGCCGGTCCTATAAAATTTAAAGAGAACCAACCTTTGCCTAAATCACCTGTCGATGCAGGTCCTTCTGCTGATGCAGGCGCATTTTTACCTTTCAGCAACAAAAGATTTCCAAATTCACTATTCACAATGGAAAGTCCGGAAGATAAAGCTTCTTCCTCTGTTTGATTTGCCGGTGCCACTGCAGTCACAATAGAACCACTGACATTTAACTCTGCTATACTAGGATTGGCACCAGTACCCCAAAACATTTCAACCGGACCTACCGAGCGTTCTTGAAATTTAAACGCGGCGGGAGTTACATCTTCTGCTTGTGCAAAAACATTAGCAGTCATCATCAATGTAACTGCTGAGAGAAGTACATTTCTTTTCATAATAATAAATTAATAAAGTTAATAATTAAATTACCTATACGTTTAATCAACTCTTTTTCAAATTAGTTAAACGACTTTTTTCATTGCAAACATAGCACATCATGTATAAATCGATGTTCAAAAATCACTTTTAAGCTTCCAAAAACGTCTAAATCTACCATTAGCAATGAGTTTTAGATATTTCTGGAAGGAGGACAAGAAATTATGGAAAGGCCAATAAACATAGAGGGAAATCCCTATCGGCAAATAGTACTTTTCTTTTTCAGATATGTTTTTTTCTCTCTACATTTGTAACAATAACAAAATCATCGCACTTATGAAACGTATACTTCTTACACTAATAATCGTTCTGTTAAGCCATGGAACAATATTTGCTCAGGATATTTTTTTTAATCCTACGCTAAACATCGAAGGCGTTCTCAAAAAAGACTACCAAAATGCAACAAAAGGAACCCCTGTAGTATTGCAAAGAATCGCTAAATTAAAAGCTACTCCTTACAATGGTAATTACGAAACACAAGCAGTGATAGTAGCCAACGGAGTGCAGTTAGGTATTCCCATAAGCCGGCTCGACATTATCGATCTGCATCCGGATAGTAACAATGCTTTCTGGCAGATTGCACAATTATCCAACGGATTAATATCCTATTATGATAAAAAAGGATATCAGGAAATATTCCGGCAAGAACAGGCAGAAGAAGCCGATGAATATTTAAAGGAATTGGCTCAATCGCAACTGCTTTATGAAGATGCTGCAACTGAAGATTATCTACAATGTTTGTTGTTATCCATTGCACCTAATCAATTCATCAATACACATAAAGACCCCGTTCCTCAAATACGAATTTTAAAATCTCCTTCGCCGGACGCACTTATGTTAAGTAACCAATGTCTGCTTATATCGACAGGATTACTTACGACCTTGGATACGGAAGAGGAATTGTGCGCTATTCTGGCTCGCGAAGTCGCTCACAACGTTCTGGATCATGCCATTATCACTACCAATAAAAATATAGCCCATGCCAAACGTGCCGAATTTTGGGGCGATGTGGCTAACGGAGTAGTGGCTGCTACAGAAGAATATCTCTATCAACGTTACTACAACTATGAACCGGGATTAGTTTTTGCGACTAATGATCTCATACAAACATTAGTCAATGAAAAAATAATCAATCGCATGGGGTTGGACTATTCAGAAAAACAGGAAGTTGAAGCCGATGAATATGCCATGAAGTTCATGGAATTCACCGGAAAAAACAAAGAAGCTCTAATTTCCGCTCTCACTAAAATCTATTCATATTATAAAGACGAGCATAATGCGAAAGCGCTATCTAAAGGAGATATTTATGGTACTTTAGAAAAAAGACTCGAAAAAATGGGCGCATTCACTCCACTATCAGAAGACAGAAATTATCTGAAAATGACCTCCACCGTAGTCAGTTTTGAATCCGGAATGATGGATTATAATCGTAAATATATCGCGTCCGCCCGTCTTGCCATGAAAAACATAGATAATAAAATGGCTTGTCCGAATGACTATATCGTGATAACGAACAGTATTATGAAACTTTCGAATACTCCGGAAAACAACAAAAAATGTATAGCTTATTTAAACAAAGCCGAAGAATTATCCAATACCCCCAATCTGAATATCCATAAGCTGAAAATTCTACTGTCGCTCAGAGAAAACAAACAGACCGTAACTATAAAACTTTTGCAAGAATATCAAGATTTATTAGAAAACGTCATTCAACAATCTCATGAAACTGAAGAAACCCGATGGTTGGTAACAGAACAAATTTGGGCAGAGAAACTTATACACAGAATCACGCTCTAAAATCACACAGTCAAAATTACGAACAGAGATACATAAATAGTCTTTCTAAAAAGCCACGTACCGCGTAAAGTATTATAAATTTTCATTTCATTGGTCGTAGAGGAACGTCCCGTTGGTCGTAGAGGAACGAGACGTTTCTCTACGACTTTCAACCTGTTTCTCATAGAGAAAAAGCAAATATGTATAATCGGCAGATTATCAAACAATTAGCAACCCCTTATTTTGTATTCATTTTTCTATAACACAGAATTTTATCCTAATAGAGAAACAAGATAGAAATACACTCATAAATTTCAACATAAATCTTCAATAAAAAGAATATAGCTTTTCTTATACGAGCATTCCAGAACTGATTATTCCAAATCTATCCACAAGCAACTCACATTGTCTACAATAATCAACATACCTGTCTCACAAAATAACGTAGACGTTCTATACTTCGACTAACGTCCCTATCATAGGACGGATTTTCTACTTTTTGCTTGTTTTTTACAATATTGGAGCATACAAATTGGCTATTTTTGGCCGATAAAGTAATCTGTATGTTCCTTTTTATTTCAATCCAAAGAAGACAAATTTGTACATTCAAAAGAGTACAACAACAATTTATATTATGAAAAAGATATGCTTTTATGCTCTATGCACTTTATTATCAGTTGGGTGCAAAGTCTCTCACCAGTCATCTGAAAATAAAAACAGAAAAAAAGAAAAGACTACTATCGACAGCTTGGCCCCCAATCCTTTTATCAGACACATGTACACGGCCGACCCTTCTGCCCGTGTATGGGATGACGGCCGTCTGTATGTCTATGCATCGCATGACATAGACCCGCCGCAAGGATGTGACCTGATGGACAGGTATCACGTATTTTCTACCAACGACATGGTACACTGGAAAGATCATGGTGAAATATTAAACTCTTCACAAGTGCCGTGGGGACGCAAAGAGGGCGGATTTATGTGGGCACCGGACTGTGCATATAAAGACGGAACGTATTACTTCTACTTTCCGCATCCCAGTGATACGTATACCAATAACAGCTGGAAAATCGGGGTAGCTACCAGTAAAGAACCTGCTGCCAACTTTACGGTTCAAGGATATATCAAAGGAATGGATCCGATGATAGACCCTTTTGTCTTCATCGACGACGACGGACAACCTTATATCTACAATGGCGGAGGAGGTATCTGCAAAGGGGGAAAGCTGAAAGACAATATGATGGAACTGGACGGCGAAATGAAAACAATGGAAGGTCTGGACGATTTCCACGAGGGTACATGGATACATAAGTATAAAGGAAAATATTATCTTTCTTATGCCGATAATCATGATCCGAACAGAAATGACGGCATGGATGGCTACAACTGTATGCGTTATGCTATCAGCGACCACCCTTTAGGACCGTGGAAATACATGGGCATTTACATGGAACCTTCCGACTGTTTTACCAATCAAGGCTCTATCGTGGAATATAAGGGAGAATGGTTCGCTTTTTATCATACAACCTCCTTATCTAAAAATCCGGCATTGCGTTCTATTTGTGTAGACAGATTGTATCACAACGAAGACGGTACTATCCGGATGGTAAAACAACGTAAATGAAATTAATGATAATCCGGCAAATACATATTTTTATATCTGCCAAAACAAAACTATTACATCTATATTTATGAAAAAGTATCTTTATGCCGCATGTGCTCTATTATTAGCGGGATGCATGGGTTCTACTCCTCAAAATCCCTTTATCACACACATGTACACAGCCGACCCTTCTGCCCACGTTTGGAACGACGGTCGTCTGTATGTCTACGCTTCGCATGATATAGCTCCGCCACGGGGTTGTAACCTAATGGACAGATATCATGTGTTTTCTACCGACGACATGGTGCATTGGACGGATCATGGTGAAATTCTGAATTCTTCTCAGGTACCTTGGGGACGTAAAGAAGGCGGATTCATGTGGGCACCGGATTGTGCCTACAAAGACGGCACGTATTACTTTTATTTCCCCCACCCCAGCGATACGGACTGGAACGGAAGTTGGAAAATCGGAGTAGCCACCAGCAAAGAACCTGCCGCAAACTTCACCGTACAAGGATATATCAAAGGAATGGATTCGCTGATAGATCCTTGTGTCTTTATGGATGATGACGGCCAGGCATATATCTACAATGGCGGTGGCGGTATTTGTAAGGGAGGCAAACTGAAAGATAATATGATGGAACTGGATGGAGAAATGAAAGTCATGGAAGGTCTGGTAGACTTTCATGAAGCCACATGGATACATAAATATAAAGGAAAATACTACCTTTCCTATTCTGACAACCATAACGACGACTGGAACGATGGCGTAGAAGGAGACAACCGCATGCATTACGCCATTAGTGACAGCCCTTTAGGTCCTTGGAAGCATATGGGTGTTTATATGGATCCTACAGACAGTGCTACCAATCACGGTTCTATCGTAGAATATAAAGGGCAATGGTATGCTTTTTATCACAACAGTGCTTTGTCACATCACGATTGGTTGCGCTCAATATGTGTCGATAAACTGTATTATAACGAAGACGGTACCATCCGCATGGTAGAACAACGCAAATAAAAATTTCAAGAAGATAATACAATAAATTTCCCCCTCTTATTCTGCTTCAATAGAAGTAGAGCAAGAGGGGGAAATCATATATGAAAAGGAGTAAAACGCTTACTTGGATTCGTCAATCGTACAGATGCTCACACGGTTCCAATCCGGATCTGTAAACATGTCTCCGATACCTTGTCCTTCGGCACTAACCCGTGTAGAATCAATCTTGTACTTTTTCACCAAAATAGATTCGACAGCTTCAGCACGTGCTTTTGCCAGTTTCTTATTGAATTCAAGATTTCCTTCCGGTGAAGCATATCCTTTAATGATCACATTAGCATCCGGATGTTTCTTCAGATAAGAAGCAATTCGTTCCACATTAGGCAATTGAGAAGCATCAACAACCGATTTTCCCTGCCTGAATGTGATCACAGACTCCGGAATCCGATCCGTCTTAATTACTGTTTCAACAGGAACAACCTTATTGCGGCAAGCATCCAGCTCGCTTTGCAGTTCGTTCACCTGACGCGTGGTAGTTGCCAATTGACTATCCTTACTACCTACCTGTGAGCGAAGATTATTGATAGAAGAGTTCAATTCGGCTATTTCCGCAGCATTATAAGGTTTGACTGTAGTAAAATGATGGGTTCCGTTACTGGTTTTAAAATGGTATGCCAATCCGGCTGTCAGTTCAAAAGCGGCATTATTGGCATTAAAGCGGCTTTTTGCCGTATTAAAATCGCCTTGCATATCATATACTATAGCAGGTTTCACTCCCAAAGTCCATGCTTTAGATTCGCCAAGGTTGAAATTCAAATTCAATCCGAGACGAGTAGACCACGAATTTTCATCTCCAGGACCATTCATATAGTAATGAAGCCAACCGATACCGGCAACCGCTTCAATCTCAAACAGCCGGGGAGTTCCCTGATAGCCTGCAAACAAGTTCATCAAGTTGACTTTACCTAACAGACTGACATCAGAAGCGTCAAAAGCCGTTTTACTCTGAGTAGTATTCACATATCCCATACCCTGAAGGCCGAAACCGAAAACAGGAGTTAATTGTTTCGCTACTCCAAATCCAAAAGCCGGACGGGCGTTCTTAAAGAATGCGCTATGAGTCAAAGGAGTCGTTGCACCGGCATTGATTCCTATAGACCAGTTATCACCAAATTTAGTTCCTTGAAGAGCAGTCTGGTCGTTTTGGGCACTTGCAGTAAATGCTCCCAATACAAAAGCAGATACAATAATAAATTTTTTCATAATTAAAATGTGTTAAGTTGGTTATACAATAAATATATCATACATTCCCTAAATGGGATTTTTATTTTGAGAGTAAAGGTCAAATGCTTACACAGCATATATTCAATGACTGAATCTATTAATAGATTTTAATTCTATATTTTCATAAAGCTACATGAATTAATAAATTTAGCATTCAAAACTTTAGAAAACGAATAATTTATTTCATTTTATAAATCTTACTCTCCGTTTTATTCGATTTTTAAAACCGAAGTAGAACTCGCTTTCATTTTAAACAACATAATATATCAAATTTTAGTTCAGAGTTTGAAAGTGAAATTAACAACTATTTAGTTTTAAGAAATATAAACTCCACCCCATACACCTGCCACAGCATCATTAGAGAAATAACAACAAGAAGTATGATATAATAATAATCTACGCTTTTCAAAATTTTGAATCGGATAAATAGTATAGTCAGTCAACTGGATTGCAATAGTTTAATATAAAAAATAGGTTCTTTTTTTGTGAAACAGAATTTTATTGATAGAAACAACATTCTACCCATAATTGTCTATTAATCAACTTTAGTAATATTCTCATCCAATATTTATATTCCATATCAGAAAGTCTAATAGAATATAACAAACTGATAATCAACACTTATAAGAGTATAGACATTTGTGTATAAAAAGTATAGACATTTGATATGTAAGAGTATATACTCTTATATAATAAGAATATACACTCTTACATTTTAGAAACAAGGTTAACAAAAATCCGTTTTATAAACACGTATTATCAGCAACAAAGGTAATATCAATACAACGGCAATCCGTACCGTCCGTCAACTACCTTTTCCAATTCGGCACTCAACTGTTGCACACGTTTGGGCTGTTCTTTCGCCAAATTATTCTTTTCACCGGCATCTTTTTTCAAATCATACAATTGTGGTTCCATACTGTTTCCCAACTCAATATTCACCTGCTTATTATAAGCCGGCCCCCGACCGGGACGAACATACTTCCAACGACCATCTGTAATGGAAAGATTATTTTGTGCATTTTGCAGAACCAGATAATCACGCCCTTTCTTCTCTTTCCCCATCCAAGCCATTTTCATCGGGCGGCTATCCGGTGCCGCACCCTCGGGAAGAGACTGATTCAACATTTGTGCAAAAGTAGCAAACCAGTCAATCTGACAAAGTAATGCATCGGACACTCCGGGCTTAATTTGTCCCGGCCATCTCCAAATGCAAGGAACACGAGTGCCGGCTTCATAGATACTATATTTACCACCGCGATACTTACCACCGGGTTTATGATCACCCAACAGTTCGACTGCCTGATCTTTATAACCATCATCTACAACCGGACCATTGTCGCTGGAGATAATGACCAACGTATTTTTGTCTAATCCCAGTCGTTCAAGCGCATTCAACACCTCTCCTACGCTCCAGTCAAACTCCAACAAACAATCACCACGAGGCCCCATACCACTCTTACCAACAAACTGTGCTCCGGGAACACGGGGAACATGCGCATCTTGCGTAGCAAAATAAAGGAAGAACGGGCGATCTTTATGTGTTTCGATAAAAGATACAGCCTTATCGGTCAAGGTTTCGGCTATCTTATCATCTTTCCAAAGTGCCGACTTACCGCCTTTCATAAAACCGATACGGGAAATTCCATTGACAATACTCATATCATGTCCGTGAGAAGGATGCATAACCAACAATTCGGGATTGTCCTTTCCGGTAGGCTCCCCGGGAAAATTCTTTTTATAGCTGACCTGAATAGGATCGGCCGGATCAAGGTTGATCACTTGGTCATTTTCTACAAATACACAAGGAACACGGTCGCCGGTGGCAGCCATAATAAAGGAATAGTCAAAACCAATATCGTTGGTACCCGGTTTCAACGGTTTATTCCAATCTTGTTCACCACCTTTATCTCCCAACCCTAAGTGCCATTTACCTACTACAGCAGTAGTATAACCGGCTTGCTTGAACATATCCGGCATAGTATAGCGATCCGGACGAATAATAGAACCGGCATCACCGTCGGCAATACCCGTACCGGCTTTACGCCAAGCGTATTCTCCCGTAAGCATGGCATAACGGGAAGGAGTACTTGTTGCAGCCGCACTGTGTGCATTAGTAAATCGCACGCCTTGTGCTGCCGCACGGTCTACATTGGGAGTATGAATCGTATTCGCACCATTGCAACTGAAATCACCGAAACCGATGTCATCGGCATAGATAAAAACCACGTTCGGACGCTGTTCTCCTTTCTCTTGCGCAACGGCATTTTGAACGAGACAGGGAGTAATAACTAAGGGAAGTACAAAATAATTTTTTTTCATGATAAGTTAATATTAGATTCCGGAACAAATATCGTCATTTATGAGAACATACACACCCTGCATCAGTCAATATTTTTACCGCACAAGCAAAAAATAGACATTTACGAACATCCGGTAGACAATATTGGAAACAAAAAATGGAGAATATCTGATAATCTTGCAAATGGATAAACAAATACTTACCTTTGGACGTTAGATAGTTAACCACTAAAATTTAGAAGTTATGAAATTTTTTATCGACACAGCTAATTTGGAGCAGATACGCGAGGCATATGCACTCGGTGTGCTCGACGGAGTTACTACCAATCCTTCACTTATGGCCAAAGAAGGCATCAAAGGAACCGAAAACCAACGTAAACATTATGTAGAAATATGTAATATCGTGGGAGGTGACGTAAGTGCCGAGGTGATAGCTACCGATTATGAAGGCATGATTCGGGAAGGTGAAGAACTTGCCGCATTAAATCCGCATATCGTAGTAAAGGTACCATGCATTGCCGATGGCATCAAAGCTATTAAATATTTCACGGAAAAAGGTATCCGTACCAACTGTACCTTGGTATTTTCTGCCGGGCAGGCTTTACTGGCTGCTAAAGCGGGAGCTACCTATGTGTCTCCTTTCGTAGGTCGTCTGGATGATATTTGTGAAGACGGTGTAGGGCTCGTTGCCGATATCGTACGCATGTACCGTTATTATAATTACAAGACACAAGTATTGGCAGCCTCTATCCGCAACACCAAGCACATCATGGAATGCGTAGAAGCCGGAGCCGATGTAGCTACTTGTCCGTTAAGCGCCATTAAGGGACTACTAAACCACCCGCTTACAGAATCCGGATTGAAAAAATTCCTGGAAGACTACAAAAAAGTAAACGGATGAAAATCCGGATGAAACAATTTCCTAAGTCTGCCGTTATACTTATAAAAAACAAGATATAATTATGGACTTAGGAAATTGGATGAACAAGATCCTCATCGGATGGGGAATAGACCCGAAAATAGCCAACACGTTTGATGAGGCCATTATTGCTATCTTAATGATCTGCATCGCGGTAGGGCTCGATTACCTTTGCCAGGCCATTCTGGTAGGTGGAATGAGAAAATATACCAAACACTCCCCACACGTATGGAATACATTATTAATGAAACGACGCGTATTCCATAATCTGATACATACGATTCCCGGCATATTGGTATATATACTATTACCAATCGCTTTTGTACGCGGAAAAGAACTGTTGCTTATTTCTCAGAAGATATGTGCCGTTTACATCATCCTGTCCTTGCTGCTTGCCATCAACGGAGTACTGCTGATGATATTGGACGTATATTCGGAAAAAGCCAAGGCAAAGAACCATCCGATGAAAGGATTTATACAGGTTCTGCAAGTTCTTCTTTTCTTTGTAGGAGGCATCATCATGATTGCCATTCTCGTGAACAAATCGCCGGCAAGTCTGTTTGCCGGTTTGGGGGCTTCGGCAGCCGTTCTGATGTTAGTATTCAAAGATTCCATTTTAGGATTTGTGGCAGGTATACAATTATCAGCCAATGACATGGTACGGTTAGGAGACTGGGTTACAATCCCTTCGAGCAACGCTAATGGTATAGTACAGGAAATTACATTGAATACGGTCAAAATTCAAAACTTCGATAACACGATTTCTACTATTCCTCCTTACAGTCTCGTAAACAACTCTTTCCAGAATTGGCGCGGAATGGTGGAATCGGGTGGACGGAGAGTCATGAAGAATATCACTCTCGACCTTACCACACTAAAATTCTGTACCCCCGAAATGCTGGATACTTTTCGGAAAGAAATCCCTTTACTGGCCGATTACCAACCGGAAGAAGGAGTGATACCGACCAACTCGCAAGTGTATCGTGTCTACATAGAACGTTACTTATGCAGTCTGCCTGTAGTAAACCAAGATCTTGACTTGATAATCAGCCAAAAAGAAGCTACCGAATATGGCGTACCTATCCAAGTTTATTTCTTCTCCCGAAACAAAATATGGAAGGAATACGAACGTATTCAGTCCGATATCTTCGACCATCTATTTGCCATGGTACCCAAATTTGATTTGAAAGTATATCAGTATTCAGACTGAAATGAAATTAGTAGTCAAGTAGTTAAGTAGTCAAGTAGTAAGTAGCAGGTAGCAAGTAATCAAGTAGTCAAGTAGTAAGTAGTCAAGTAGTAAGTAGCAGGTAGTAAATAGCCTAATAACAAGCTATCAAATAACAAGTAGTCCATTAATAATAAATGACTAAATAACAAGTAACATGAAAAAATCAGAAATAAGTCTATCCTACTTGACTACTGAACTACTTACTACTGAACTACTTACTACTTAACTACTCAATTACTTACTACTTAGCCACTTGACTACTCTTCTCCCTATACTTCGTCGGCGTTTCTCCCGTATACTGCTTAAATAAAGTGCTGAAGTAACGCGATGTAGTGAATCCACAGCGTTCTGCTATTTCGGTAAAATTCAAATTGGTAGTGGTAATAAGCAGTATTGCCTTTTCTATTCTAAGTTTATTGATATAATCATTGACTCCCACATCCGTCAGTGCTTTTAACTTATTATAAAGTGTAGCACGACTCATACCGATCTCTCTACAAAGGAAAGCAACATCCAACTCGGAATCGGACAGATGATCGGTAATGATTTTGTTCAGCTTCAGAAGAAAAGTCTCGTCTGCCTGACTGAATGTACTGTCTTCGGGTGCCGGCAACAATCCGGCATTCAGATAGCGTGCCTTTGTCTGTTCGCGATTACGCAAACGGCTACGAATAAGTTCGAGTAGCATTTCCTCTTCGAACGGTTTGGTCAAATACCCGTCCGCACCGATTTTATATCCCTGCAACTGGCTTTGCTCATCGTCACGCGCGGTAAGCAGGATAACCGGAATATGACTGACGGCAATATCCTCTTTTATCTGCTTACAAAGTTCATAACCGTTCATACGCGGCATCATTACATCACTGACAATAATATCCGGTTGATATTTCCGAAGAAGCTCCAAAGCCTCTACCCCATCTGCGGCAGCATATATTTGCTTAAATTTATCTTTCAACATATCCCGCAGAAAATCAACCAAATCCTGATTATCATCAACAACCAATAGAGAATAGTTACTCATGACAAAAGCATTTGTATCCGGAATGTTTTCTCCACCACTATCAGTGATCAGTTCATTCAGATAAGCTTTGGGCTCACAAAGTACCTCTTCCGATATGGCTTGTAAAGGAAGCTCAAAAAAGAAAGTGGCACCCACCGTTTCGTTATCTCTGGCACCAATATTTCCCCCATGTAATTCGGCCAAAATCTTGGAATAAGACAATCCGATACCCGAGCCGTTACGCTGCTCACCGTTTCCCTGATAAAAACGGGTAAAGAGTTTATTTACATCTACCTGTTGCAATCCACAACCCTGATCGGAAACCGATATGCGAACGCGTTGCTCTTCTGACAATAGTTTGGTAATAATGGTTATTCCTGTTCCTTCCGGACTGTGCTTCAGTGCATTAATCAACAAGTTAGTCAGAATAATTTCACACTTATCCCTGTCAAAACTAACCTCTTCGATCTGTTCGTCCAACTGATAATTAATCTCCACATTCTTCGCTTCAGCCTCACCGACAAAGTCTGCCGAAACCTCCAGTACCCAATCATTTAATCGCTGCGGATAAATCTGCAATTTACTCACTCCGACTTCCATCTTACGTAGATCGAGTACCATATTGAGCAAATCTCTCATACGCTGTGATTGTCTGTAAATACTTTTAAGAGGTACGAAATTGGAGTCCGTAGGAGATAAAGTTTTCAAGATACGATTGAGGGGCGCATGTATCAAAGTCAACGGAGTACGAAGTTCATGACTGATGTTAATCAAAAAACGCACTTTCTCTTCATACATCTGTTTCTCATGCTCTTTCATCGCCCACTTCAGTTTATTTTCTTTACGACGCAAAGTGACCAGAAAAGTCTGTATGATGGCTCCGGATACAATCAAGACACAACACATTATAAACCACCACGTTTTATACCACGGCGGCAAAATAGTAAGACTCAAAACCTGCTGTAAGGGAGTCCAGTTACCATCTTTCGTACTACATGAAGCCATGATCCGGTAATTTCCGGGAGGTAACGAACGGACAATCAGTTCCGGGCTATAAGAATCAATATATTGCTCATTCAAACCGGCAATCTGGTAACGATAAATTTTTTGGCGGAAAATGTCTTTCTCACAAGACATAACACGAATAGCAATCGACTTACTACTCCAAGGCACAGAGATACCGATAGGTTCCGCACTTAAAGCGTCATTCACCGATTCACCATTGATAAGTACATCCGTCAATTGCATCTGCGGGTATTCCGAACTTTCTATCGGCAAATTTCTATCAATGCGCAATAACCCCTTAATACCTCCCATATAGATATCACCCTTAGTAGAAACCAACTTAGGCTTAGATAGATATTCATTTATCAAAACCCCGTCCGACTCTCCGAAAAGAACAAATCTTTTTTCATTGATGAGCCATGCAAACAGCATCTGATCCGTTCCGATCCACACTTTTCCTTTCCGGTCGCATACAATAGAGATTATTTCATCAAAAAGCGTCGTAGGCAAATGCTGATATTCATGATTCACAGGATTGTAACTACTCAGCCCCCGATTGCTGCCAATCCAAAAAACACCACGCTCATCACGCGAAACCGAATTGATAAGCGTATCCCTGCCACAAGTAAATACGGCATGCAACTTATTCGTAGAGTGATCCAATGCATAAATCCGATGAAGATCGCAAAAATAACTCGTCCGCGAGCCCAAAGAAACCGGAAGAATCGTACCGACAAAATCCTCTCCCTCTTCTTCCTTTATCACGTCGACCTTACCGGAAGCAATATCATACCTATAAATATGAGAACCAAGCAATAAGACAGAACCAGGCACCATCTGATAAACATTCACAGTTCGCCCGCTATATCGGATGAGATTGTTTATCTCTTCATTATCAACAACCAACGGAGTAAGATTTCCCGTTGATTTATTAAAGATAAACAGACCTTTGGAAAAAAGCGATAATAACAATTCATTAGAAGTAAAACCGGTAATCGATGCTACTTTGGTTTTCCATGTAGCCTGATAATGCCGGAATTTTTCCGTCCCTGGATTTAATCTGTTCAAGCCGCCTCCATCGGTACCAATCCAGATATCTCCGGATACAGAATCCTGATATAAACTCAGGACTGTGTTATCACTCAATCCGGCATCGTTTCCCGGTACTGCATCCGTATAAGTCTTCATCGATATTTCACGGATATTAATGAGTCCGCCACGGATGCTGCCTGCCCACATATTATTATTAACGTCATTGTGCAAGCATAAAATAGAATTTACAGGCAAAGAATAATTGTTTCCGGGGATATGCTCCAAAACGGATATTTCTTGGGTCTCGGGATCCAATACATTAATCCCGCCACCGTCAGTACCGATCCATATATGCCCGTCCCTTTCGGCCATACATAAAACGACATCATTATTCAACTGAGAATTCCGAGTGGTATAAGAAGCCAGCAAGGCACCGTCTTTTGCAAAACACCGGATGCCGTTATTGTATGGAGCAACCCACACACGTTGTCGGGAATCTATCATGATCTCCATGATTTCTTTTCCACAATCAAAAGGAGGAGGCGACACTTCTCCGGTACGAAGATTAAGTAACAATACCCCTTGCCAACGGCTGGCACAAAGTACTGTTTCTGCATTCCACATGCCAATAAAAGATATGGAGAATTGCGCGTCAGAGGCAAAATCCCGGACAAGGACAAAAGAATCATCCTTATAACTGTAAAAATAAATTTTATTACGTGCACCGAACAAGATTCCCTGACTGGTGCGACAGGAAGCATTTACAATTATATTTTGATTGTTATTGTTTTTAATGACATCAAAATCATCACTTCTGCGCCGATAGCGGGCAATACCTTTATCGGTCATAATCCAGATATTATGCAAACTGTCTTCCACAATCTGATGAATATGATTGTGAGGCAGTGAATTCGGATTATCAGACTGATACGTATATCGTTTCAGCTCATGTCCGTCGAAACGTCCTAACCCGCTTCTCGTCCCGATCCACACAAATCCTTTCTTTTCGGCATAAATACACCTGACCGTAGAAGGCAACCCTTCTTTCAAGGAGATTTGTTTAAAATAATAATGGCTGGCTTTTAAGTGATTACAACATAAAAGCAGACCTACTATCCAACAAAAAAGACGGAGGCAATTGACTATTTTCATAATAAGATTCGTATGTGACCGGGAGCAAAAATAGTTTTTTCTTTTTCTATTACCAAAAAAAGAATCTTAAAAGAGAGGCCAGTTCGGATCGTCTACATGTGCTTCTTTCATGATATTTTTTAACTCTTCCACCTTTTCGGGATACTGACTTAAAACATTGTGCTTTTCCGAAGGATCAGCAGCCAGATTGTAAAGTTCATAATAAGGTTTATCACCGCGTATATTCATATGAACAAGTTTCCATGAACCCTTGCGAACAGCTTGGCGACCATTTAATTCCTGAAATTCGAAATACAGGTATTCATGTTCTTTTTGACCTTTCCGGTTCTCAAGCAAAGGAAGCATACTTACACCATCCATCTCTCGAAGGTCGGCTTTAGGACGTAACATTTCTTCAAAAGTAGGCATCAGATCCCAGAAAGAACACATAAAATCGGTTTCCGTACCGGATTGTACATGTCCCGGCCAGGACACAATCATGGGAACCCGGATTCCTCCCTCATACAGATCGCGCTTATAGCCACGCCAGATACCGTTGCTGTTGAAAAAATCGGGATCGGCTCCTCCTTCCTGATGAGGGCCATTGTCACTTGCAAAAATAATAAGAGTATTCTCGTACATTCCTTTTTCTTTCAATTTCTGGACCAATTGTCCTACATATACATCGAGTCGATAAATCATCGCAGCGAATGTAGCACGTGGATTCAACTGAGTGCAATATCCTCCTTTACGGAAAGCAGGACTTCCAGGTTCAAACCCTTTGTATGGAACCTCCGGAAATTTACCGCGAAATTTTTTAATAATGCTATCTTCGGGAACAATCAGTTCAGCATGCGGAATAATGGTCGGATAAAATAAGAAAAACGGTTCTTCCTGCTTCCTGGCATCCAAGAAAGAAAGTGCTTTAGAATGAATCAAATCCTGAGAATAGGTTCCCTTGCCATACTCCACCTCCAATACATTATCTTTCAGCTCGATACGTTGATCATTTTCCCATAAATGATCGGGATAATAACTATGCGCTAACAATTGACAATTATAACCATAGAAATAATCGATTCCCTGCTTATTAGGATCACCCGTAGAGCCGATAAAACCTAATCCCCATTTACCAAAAGCAGCAGTTTTATATCCGGCATCTTTAAACAGGTGGAAAATGGTACGTGCATCGGCCGGCAGAGGAAATTGTCCTTCGGGATCAAGCTCCTTATTTCCACGAATAGCTGTGTGCCCACTATGGGTACCGGTCAGAAGGCAAGAACGTGAAGGGGCACTAACCGTAGTCCCCGAATAGCATTGCGTAAAACGCATTCCGTTTTGTGCCAACTGATCGATGTTGGGAGTATCGAACTTCTCTTGCCCGTAACAGCTCAAATCACCGTAGCCCAAGTCATCGGCCAGAATAAAAACAATATTAGGCCGTTGAGGAGTTTTTGATTTCTTCTTTTGGGCAAAACCGGATTGAACACTGACAAGACCGATAAACAAAGCACCACTATACAAGATTCTCTTTTTCATAACATTTTATATAAGATTACGGCACAAAGATAAAGTTTTCAAATAAGAATATGATTTTATATTAGTACAAAGAATGTAAAAGAATCTATTTTCATTACTATCCATTTTATCATATCCATTGCAAAAAAACAGAAAGGTCACAGAGCCCTATTAAACAATACGCTCTGTGACCTTTGTATCACACGTGTCAAATGGAATCAGGCGATCGTAACAGCCGGATCCAAATAAACATCCTGAATGGCATTCAGCAATTCCACACCTTTATTCATTGGCTTCTGGAAAGCTTTACGCCCACTAATCAATCCCATGCCACCGGCACGCTTATTGACAACGGCCGTAACCACAGCATCTCTTAAATCGGAAGCACCGTGAGACTCACCGCCGGAATTTATCAATCCGACACGGCCCATATAGCCATTAGCCACTTGATAACGGCAAAGGTCGATCGGATGTTCCGAAGTCAGTTGTGTGTACATACGCTCATCTGTTTTACCGAAACCGATAGCCTTGAAGCCACCATTATTCGTAGGAAGTTTCTGCTTTACGATATCCGCCTTGATAGTTACCCCAAGTCGGTCGGCCTGCCCGGTAAGGTCGGCAGCTGCATGATAATCCACACCGTCTTTCTTGAAATCGTTATTACGTAGATAACACCATAAAATAGTCGCCATACCGAGCTCATGAGCATAATCAAAAGCCTCGGCTATCTCTACCAACTGCCTACGGCTCTGCTCGGAACCGAAATAAATGGTAGCACCTACGGCAACCGCTCCCATCTCCCATGCTTCTTTCACCGTACCAAACATCACCTGATCATACGAATTGGGATAGCTTAATAATTCATTGTGATTCAGTTTCACCACAAAAGGAATCTTGTGAGCATATTTACGTGCCACAGAACCGAGAATACCAAAAGTAGATGCAACAGCATTACACCCTCCTTCAATAGCCAATTTTACAATGTTTTCCGGATCGAAATAAATTGGATTCGGAGCAAAAGAAGCACCGGCAGTATGCTCGATATCCTGATCGACAGGAAGAATGGAAACATAACCGGTATTTGCCAAACGACCGTGTCCCAGAATCGTCTGCAAACTACGTAAAGTCTGTATGTTACGGTCGGAATCAATCCAAATACGGTCTATCGTATCCGAAGAAGGCACGTGAATAAGTGACTTATCAATGGTTTTGCAAGTATGGTCAAGATAATAAGCTGCCTTATCACCTAATAAATCTGTTATTTTACTCATAATGTTATTGTTTTTAATAATTAATAATAGTTGGAAGTTAGGAGTTGGAAGTTAGGAGTTGGAAGCTGGAAGTTAAGAGCTGACAATAAGTAGTCAAAAGTTTGTTGATCAATAACGCCAACATGCTGCATAGCTTCTAACTCCTAACTCCCAACTTCTCTCTTCCCCTGATTAGCCACAGCTTCCATCAGTTTCTTTATTTCTTCCGGGTCTCCCAAAAAGTAATCGTTCACCAGATTGAGATCGTCATCGAATTCAAAGACATAAGGAACGGCCGTAGGCAAATTAAGGTTGACGATATCCTCGTCAGAAATATGTTTTAAATGTTTAATAATTCCCCGTAAACTATTTCCATGGGCTACGACAAGTAATTGGTCTGCAGTCTTTAAATTCGGAAAAATAATACATTTCCAATAAGGCATAATCCGGTCGATTGTCTCCTTCAGGGATTCTGTACGAGGTAATTCTGCATCAGGCACCTCTTTATAACGAACTTCAAAGCGTGGATTGCGCGAATCATCTTCTGACAATGCATGAGGCGCTACATCATAACTACGACGCCACACTAACACCCGTTCATCTCCATATTGGGCAGCAGTTTCAGTTTTGTTCAATCCCTGCAACGCACCATAATGTTTTTCATTCAAACGCCAAGTTTTCTCAACCGGAATCCAATCCTGATCCAATTTATCCAAAGCACAATTCAAAGTCTTCACCGCTCGTTTCAAATAAGAAGTGTACGCTTTATCAAAATTAAAGCCATTTTCTTTCAACAATTCACCCGCCTTATTAGCTTCAGCAATCCCTTTTTCAGTCAAATCAACATCTGTCCATCCCGTAAAACGATTTTCTTTATTCCATGCACTCTCGCCGTGGCGGAGCAAAACAATCTTTTTCATTTCTTATAATCTCCTTTCCGTTTTAATATAGAACATTTTTGACGAGAACAAAGTTCATACGAAAGATGGGAGTTATCAATACCTAAAAATACTGATTTATTGCTCTTTTTTCAATCTAAATCATTATTTTTACACCATAAACAATCTTTAATCAAAAAAATACGACTTTGAATACTAACAGACAATCAGACGATAAGTTTATTTTCAAGTTAATGAACAAAGCGAATATGGGATGGTGGGAAGCAGATATAAAAACCGAGCGCTATATTTGTTCCGAATTCATCTCTGATTTACTGGGGCTCGATGAGGACGGAACCATCAGCTTCAAAGATTTCAATGCACGCATATTGAAAGAAGATCAACATCATACCACTGTCTCTTCTTTTAATGAATTACAACAAACAACTGAAGAAGTATATTTACTCGACACCCCCAAAGGCGGAGTGTGGATACGTAGCAAGATATGTTTTCAGGAAACAGACAATGAAGGAAATATAAAAGTATACGGTATCGCCGAAGCACAGGATGGTCCTAATACGACCACAGCCTATCAGGCACTTCAACATAGTGAACGTATTTTACACAACATCTATAAGAATCTTCCGGTAGGAATCGAACTATATAATAAGGACGGATATCTGATCGACCTTAACAAGAAAGATATGGATATGTTTCATATTACCAATAAAGATCAGATATTAGGAGTCAATATCTTCGATAACCCGGTATTCTCTGATGAACTAAAAGAAAAGTTGAGAAACCATGAAGATGCTGACATAGCCCTTCGATACGACTTCTCCAAACTAAACGGATATTATAAGTCGCAACAGCTTCAAGGCATAATGGATTTAATGATAAAAGTAACCACTCTATACGACAATAATGAACAACCGATTAATTATTTATTGATCAATGTAGACAAAACAGAAAGTACAGTTGCATACAATAAAATACAGGAATTTAAAAGTTTCTTCGACTTGGTTGGTGACTACGCCAAAGTAGGTTATGCCCATTTTGACGGTCTCAGCCGGGATGGCTATGCATTAAAAAGCTGGTTCCGCAATGTAGGAGAAAAAGAAGGTACTCCCCTTACAGATATCATCGGTATTCATTCTCATTTTCATCCGGAAGACCGTGTGGTAATGATTGATTTTCTCGACAAAGTGGTAAAAGGTACTGCTTCCAAACTATGCCGGGACGTCCGTATCCGCAGGGAAGACGGGCATTATACCTGGACACGGATCAATGTTCTTGTCAGAAGTTATCGTCCGCAAGACAATATCATAGAAATGCTTTGTATTAATTTCGACATTACCGAACTAAAAGATACCGAATTGAAACTGATCGACGCCAAAGAAAGGGCAGAAGAATCCGATCGGTTAAAATCAGCTTTTCTTGCTAATATGAGTCATGAAATACGGACTCCTCTTAATGCCATTGTCGGTTTTTCAAGTATGATGCAGGAGACAAACGATCCAGAAGAAAGAAAGCAATATGCCGATATTGTAGAAGAAAACAACCGATTATTGCTACAATTGATTTCGGATATTCTGGATCTGTCTAAAATAGAAGCCGGAACTTTCGACATAAACCCGAAAGAGATGGAAGCACGACAACTTTGCACCGATCTGGTAAATTCATTTCAAGGAAAAGCAAAAACGGGTGTGGAGATACTTCTTGCACCCGACCTTCCGGAATTATATCTCGTCAGTGATAAAAACAGACTGAACCAAGTATTGATAAATTTCATAACCAATGCCATAAAATTCACTTTTCAAGGAAATATCACCATCGGATATGAAGTAAGGGAAAAAGAAGTGAAATTTTATGTAAAAGACACAGGAACCGGGATAGAGCCGGAAATGCAAAAAGATGTCTTTAAACGTTTTGTCAAACTCAATAGCTTCATCCCGGGCACAGGACTGGGACTTTCCATCTGTGAGAATATCGTCACACAATTGAACGGACAGATCGGTCTTGAATCAGAACCCGGTAAAGGGTCTTATTTCTGGTTTACTCATCCTTTAAGTTAGTAAAATAGAATGAATCCATACTCAGAATCCCAAAAGCCGGAATTTTGTCCGGTCAAGAACACCGACACGATTGTTATCTTTATACATGGTATTATGGAAGGACCGGCACAGTTCAAGGATCTAATGAAACTGACAATACAGCACGGCTATTCGGCTGTTTCCTTGTTATTACCGGGACACGGCGGGACCGGTAAAGATTTTGCCCGTAGTAGCGGAGACCAGTGGATCGATTATACACGTACCCAAATAAATTTATATAAACAACAATATGACAAGATTATCCTCGTCGGCCACTCTATGGGAACATTACTTTCTTTTATCGCCTATGCAGAAAATCCCGGGCAAATAACAGGAATTGTAGCCATAGATTCGCCACTGCATGTCAGTGTAAAGTGGCTGGCCATTAAAAACAACCTTAAAATAGGATTTTCTAAAAAGATATCGGAAAATGATCCGGCTCAGGCATTGCTTCACGCAAGTAGTGTAGCTCCCTGTTCGCTTTTCACCTATCTCACATGGGCACCGAGAATAATAGATTTATTCCGATTGATGAAGCAGACAAGAAAGCTGCTACACTGCGTAGCCGTACCTACTTTAGTGATTCATGCAGATAAAGACGAACTGGTCAGCAGTTCCAGCGTAAGAGTATTCCAACGTACGATATCCACAAAATATCTTCAATTGATCCGGTTGCCGGAATCCACTCATTTCGTATATGGAGAAGAGGACCTAAAAACCTGCCACAAAGCATACTGCGATTTTTTGAATTCCCGATCCACTGCCTACTCCTTATCTATTCCTCCGCAAAAAAAGACGGTCTGAAATGACATCCGGTAATTCCGACTCGTAGTGTGTCACCATAATCATCGTTTTATCTTGCCGCCGGCAAAAGGCTTCAATCACTTTCTTTACTCTCCGGCGATTGAATGTATCCAATCCATGAAGAGGTTCATCAAGAATCAGCAGTTCCGGATCTTTCACAAATGCACGGGCCAACAGAGCCAAACGCTGCTCCCCACTGGATAACTGAAGAAACGGTTTATCCTTCAAAGAAGCAATTCCAAAAACGTCCATCCACCATTCACATACCGCCATCTGTTCCTGATGCGGACGTTTGTACAGTCCAATGCTGTCGTGCAGACCACTGGCAACAATCTCGATAGCAGGCAGATTCTTCAAATAAGCGCGATGCATTTCCGGACTGACATAGCCGATATGTTTCTTTATTTCCCAAATACTTTCACCCGTTCCTCGTTTACGCCCGAACAAACTGATATCACAAGCATAAGATTGAGGATTATCGGCACAAACCAAGCTAAGCAGGGTGGATTTTCCGGCACCATTCTCTCCGCTCAATGCCCATTTTTCGCCCCGACGGACTGTCCAATCAAGTTCTTTAAGAATAGTACGATCGCCATAACGGATACTGACTTTATTGAGTTTTACGACCTCCTCCGAACTATAATTCGTATCACTATACGGCAAATCGGCAATACGCTGCTGCAGTTCTGCAAATGATTCTTCTACAACATTTTCACGATATTTTATCAAATACTCTTCACGAGGTATTTTATCATAAACCGTCAGATGATCGACTGGAATGACATGAGTTATAAACGAGGGTACATCGTCCATCATCGAAAGTATCAAAACGATTTGTACAGAAGACATTTTCGTAAGACGTTCGAGTAATGTGAAAAGTAATTCACGCGTAGGAGCATCCAAACCGATAAAAGGATTATCCATTATAAGCACACGCGGAGAAGTAAGCAATGTTTTCGTCAATTGAAATTTCCGCAACTCTCCGCTGGAAAGCAAAATGATCTTTTTATCCAGCATCGGTTCTATTCGAAACAATTCAAAGAGTTCCTCTTTTAATGCCGGGTCTTTTATCTCACCCAACATTTCACGGACTTCGGGCGCATCATCCTGATCATGTGCATTCCAACGTTGCTGATAATAATAGTTCGCATCTGCCGCCCCATAAGTATCACGAAAAGCGATATATTTCACATTATCATATACGGTATTGGTAGAAGACGGTGAAAAGTCATACGTCAACGTCCCCTCTTTCAGTGGGTATTTTCCAAGAAGCGTATCCACAAACAAACTCTTTCCACCACCGTTTGGCCCTACGATAGCAATATGCTCACCTGCCTCCAAAGTTGCCGTTACAGGCTGTGCCAAACGCACAAGCGGGTTGCGTGCTACGCCCCCCGCTATACTTACGATATTTTGTCTCATTTTATTTTTTATACATTATCAATGCCGATTGTGCAGGAATAGAAACTTCCGGCCCATAAACCGTTCCCAAGCCACGGCTGTCGATCACACCATCTTTGCAAACAACCGTGTATTTACCTTCTGGAACTGCCAGTTTAGCTAAAGCATCACGCGAGTTATATACAACGATTATATCTTTCCATGTGTCCCCGTTCGCATTATCTTTCAAGCGGAATGCTATTAGGTTGTTACCTTCCACAGGTAGGAATTCCAAGTGTTCACGCACTTTCTCCGCGTCCCCCATACGGAAAGCCGGATGCGATTTACGCAAATCTATTAATCGCTTATAGTAAATAAATACATCATTGTTCGTGGTTTTGCGTTTCCAATCGATGGCATTGATAGAATCCGGGCTTTCGTAACTGTTGTGCACTCCTTTTTTATCACGCATCACCTCTTCACCTGCCTGAATAAACGGCACTCCCTGAGAAGTAAAAACCACTGTTTGAGCCAATTTATCCAATCTCACCAATTGCTCCGGTGTAAGTGTAGGGATACTTGTCTTCAAACGATCCACCAGACACATATCATCGTGACAAGACACATAACTTATCATCTGTGTAGGCTGCAATGCCCAAGGAGCTTTACTATAATTCACCGAATCGTAATTAACCTGCGGATGCTGAATCGCTCCCACAATACCAAACTTAAGGCTCTCCTCACTACCGGGCAATCCTGCCAGAAACGCTCCTTTATGATTGTTGCTGAAAGGCCCTCTTAAACCATCACGCAGTTCATCAGAAAATGCGGCAATCCCCGGCATCTCATGAGTATTGGCTTTCATAGCCAACGAATCAGCCGGATATTGCGGAGCTTCCGCAGCCCATCCTTCTCCGTAGATATAAATAGTAGGATCCACCTTATCCACCGCCTTACGGATTTCATTCATTGTCTCGATATCATGAATACCCATCAAGTCGAAACGAAATCCGTCAATATGATATTCATTCATCCAATAAAGCACCGACTCAATCATATACTTACGCATCATCGGACGATCGCTCGCCGTTTCATTACCACAAGCAGAGCCGTTTGCCAATGTTCCGTCTTCCTTATGGCGATAGAAATATCCCGGCGCCGTACGCTCAAAATTACTATCAGTGGTATTGAATGTATGATTATACACTACATCAAGCACCACCCGTATACCCGCCTTATGTAACGCTTGCACCATCTGTTTAAACTCTTTGATACGCGCCACAGGATTATAGGGATCGGTAGAGTAAGATCCGTCCGGCACATTGTAATTCTGAGGATCATATCCCCAGTTGTATTTATTTTCATTCAACTTAGTTTCATCCACAGAAGCATAGTCATAAGAGGGCAGCAAATGTACATGTGTCACTCCCAGTTCGACCAAATGATCGATACCTGTCGATAATCTATCCGGATTTAAAGTTCCGTGCTCCGTTAATGCCAAGAATTTTCCTTTGTTTTTAATGCCCGAAGCAGAATCTATCGAAAAGTCGCGATGATGCATTTCATAAAGAATAATGTCAGCAGGAGATTTAAGCTCCGGACGTACATCTGTCTCCCAACCTTCCGGATCAGTAGTCTTCAGGTCAATAACGGCTGCCCGTTTGCCATTCACACCTACTGCTTTTGCATTGATGCCCGGAGTATCACCAAGCCATTTATCGTTTACTTTTACATTAAAAGTATAGAATTTTCCTACCAAATCCTTATCAACCGTTGTTGCCCACGTACCTTCCTCTCCCAACACCATCGGTATCGTTTCATAGGCATGTCCGCCCTCTCCGGTTTCGAACAACATTAATCGGACTTCGTCTGCCGTAGGTGCCCAAAGCGAAAACTTTGTAGTCGCAGGCGTATACTCCATCTCTGTCAGGCTTCCCGAACGGACGGGATATAATTCATAAGATGCATATTCTTTTCTTGCTGGTGTACAACTCATCACTGTTGCTGTCGTCACTCCTATTATAGCCAGATAGTTTAACTTCATAGCATTTCTTTTTATTTCAAATTCACTTTATTATTCACCTCACTTTATCCGGATTCTTGGCTATAAAATCTTTCCAACCATGATATCCTTTCTCTATCGTAGGACGCCCCATTTGAAGAAAATGACAATAGGCTGCCGCCAATCCATCTGTAGCATCCATGAAAACAGGCATTTCCTCTTTCGCCAAGTGTAACATACGTTGCAACATATCGGCCACTTGCTCTTTCGATGCTTGCCCATTTCCCGTAATCGCCATCTTAATTTTCAAAGGAGCATATTCGGTTATCGGAATATCCCTGCTCAACGCCACCGCCATTGCTACCCCCTGTGCACGTCCCAATTTCAGCATGGACTGAACGTTCTTGCCAAAAAAAGGTGCCTCAATTGCCAATTCATCCGGTAGATAACTTTCGATTATACCCAATACCCGTTCATGAATATGTCTCAATTTCAAATAATGATCACCGAATTTACGCAAATCGATAATTCCCATGGCAATCATTTCAGGCTTTGTTCCCGTCACCCGCAGCACCCCATATCCCATAATGGTAGTCCCCGGATCGATCCCCAGAATTATCTTCTCTTTTACCGGCTGTATCACTCCATAACCTCCATCAATGTCGGAAACCCGACTACCTTATCTTTAAATATTTTCGATAATTCTCCATTCAACTTCACACCTTGTTCCAGATGCCACCTGTGTAATACCCCGCTACTCTCCACCTCCCACTGCAAAGAATAAGAAGTACCATCTTCTCTATGGCTTAACACCCGGCACATACGCGGTGATTTTAACGCTCCATGTTTTTTTATTTCAGGAATATAACACTCTTTAATCCATATCAGGAAGTTATCATGAATCTCGTCATCTACTTGAAATGTCGTATTATAGATAAGCATATTTCTTTTTTTTGTTATTATTTACCGCAAACATAGCAATTATTTCAGAATAATGCATTATATTTGCACCACGAAAATGGAACAAAGCCTGCAAACGTTGGCATAATACATTTGGGGGGTTAGCTCATCTGGCTAGAGCGCGACACTGGCAGTGTCGAGGTGATCGGTTCGAGTCCGATACTCTCCACAGATTAAAAATCGCTCCTACAGTATGTTATAACGTACTTTCTAAATTCTTCCAAATTTCGTTTTGGATAAAAAAAAGACAAATTCTGCCACTTTTGGCATTAATAACTTGTCGAAAACTTATCCAAAACAATTATGACAACTCTCAAAATTGCCGTTGTTCCAGCTAAGATGCTGAAAAGCGGAAAACACAAAATCAGAATCGCAATTGGGCACAAACAAGAAACAAGATACCTTGTTACCCGATTCACTATTGACAATTTATCTTATTTCAAAGACGGGCAAGTTGTAGGAACAGCAAATGCTTCGAGTATAAATATGAAATTAAGGAATATCCTTAATTCATATCAAGAAGCACTCGACCGAATAAATACTCAATCATATACTTGTAAACAACTCATCGAATACTTGTCAACCGTTAAACAAGGTACTACAAGTTTTAATACTGCATCCAACGAATTCATAATCAATATGGAAAATGAAGGCAGAAAAAGCACAGCCGCACTATATCGTAGAACCTGTAATTATTTTAATGAGTTTATAAAGTATGATATTATGTTAGATGGTATTACTCCACGTACCATAAAAGATTTCGACATCTACATGAATAAGGAAAGAAATCTAAATCCTGTCACAAGAGGGACACATATGGCTCATTTAAAGGCAATAATCAATCAAGCAATACGAGATAAAAAAGCGGCTTATGAAACACATCCTTTTGAATATTACGAAAAACCGGCAGGAAGTGTACGAGAGCTTGATATCACCGTTGAAGAAGTAAAAATGATTAGAGATTCAACCCCAAAAGAAAAATCTCTAAGAATGGCTCGTGACCTCTTTATGCTATCCTATTATCTTGGAGGTATTAATCTCATAGACCTCATGCAATTTAATTTTAAAAACAAGGATACAATTGAATACATACGAGAAAAATCTAAGAACACTAAAAAAGGTGATAAAAAAGTAAGTCTTACTATACCGGACGAAGCAAAACCGATTATCAAAGAATGGATCAGTAAAAGTGGGAAACTTAACTTTGGGTATAAATACACATATGATAATTTCAGAAAGTATGTCACAAAAGAAATAGGGCGCCTTGCCGAAAAAATAGGTATCGAATCACACGTAGTATACTATTCAGCACGAAAGAGCTTTGTACAACACGGTTTCGAGCTTGGAATAAATCTTGAAACATTAGAATATTGTATCGGTCAAAGCATGAAAATGAATCGTCCTATTTTTAATTATGTAAAGATAATGCGAAAACACGCTGATCAAGCTATTAGAAAAATACTTGATAATCTGAAAAAATAAGCAGCATCCTATAAAATAAATCATAAAACGCTTGCATAATATACAAATGTATATTATATTTGCATTGTCAAATTAAACGCATAAATAAAAATGAGTAATGAAAAAGATTATCTAATTAGCTTGCTAATGAAAAACAAAGCACAACTAAAAATGCTTGATTTCATCTTCGAAAACAACAGCAATGCAGATGAAGAAAAAATGAACGCAATCCTTGATGAGAAACTAAGAGTTGAAAAAAACATCGGGAACATTGAGAAAGCGTTAAAAGAGTTAGAAAAACAAAAGTAAAAAATGCCTCCCAGCAATGGGAGGTTCTAAAAACATAAAATTATGAAAACGTTAAAAGATGAATTAAAAGAACTTCAAATACTTCTCAATAATCCGACTCCGGAAAATGAGATGTTATATCAAAAAAAGTTTATTGAAATAAAAAACAAATTTTCTTCTAAAGAAGATGCTAATATTATAGCAGACTTCATTTTAAATGGATACAAACAAATAGACGAAGGATTAAAAGAAATAGAAAAAGAAATAAGCATACGCCAGCAATTGGAAGAAGTAAAGGAAGTTATTTCTTTATCGTACATAGCAAAGAAATATTTCGGTAAATCTCGCCAGTGGTTAAATAATCGGATTAACGGTTGTATAGTAAACGGCAAGCCATGTAAATTCAGCGAAGAAGAAAAAGAAAAATTAAATTACGCTCTTTCAGACGTAAGTAAGTTATTAGGCTCAATTCGCATTCTCTAATGCGTTTATTTGACACCGCCCCGCAATTGAGTCGTTGCGGGGCTTTTTATGCCTTTTCCCCTTCTATCTTTTCTCTAAATTCCCATAAATGCTCAATATATGGGTGAAAGGTGTTATTCTCCCAATGCTTCGATATCGTAGCGATATGGCTTTCAATAAAATACTCACAATCGAGTATGTTTATACATTTACTTAATTGATACGGAGAAGCCGGATACGTTTTGTTTTCAAGCATATCCTTTGCCCATGCGAGTAGCTCCTGTACTGATTCGTAGTCGAAGTTATGTGCCATGATTTTAATTTTCCGGCAAATATAATAAAAATCCCCGATCCATTAAGAACCGGGGAGTGCATCTTGTCGCTACAAGTAAGCTTCTACACTATTATAACAATTACCACATAAATAAGTTGCAACTTACCCCGACACCCACATACCATCCACCCGGATAACCATATCCGGCTTGTAAGCCCAATCCCCAACGCTTTTTCTTCGGGGTAATGGTGTGGTAAATATCATTCGTCACTGTCTGATATGTAGTTCTCGGAAATACCTGTAAGCTATCCAATCTTGGCCGGTAACCGGATATCCATGCCCGGTAAAGGCTATCCTCATAATAAGCCTGTTCACGCTGAACTACAGTATCGCCTACATGTATTGTATCTGTCAAACGGACGACCAATAGCGGAGCCATAGGCGCATGGATAAGTAGCGTATCAACTCTTACAACGGTCTTTATTTTTGTCTCGGTGCGTATCTCTGCCGGCAAAGGCTTATGTGGCCGAAACCAAGCAGCCACACAAGCTATTAATAATAGAATTATTAATATCCACGGCAATGATTTCATAAAGCTAAAATTTGCTTACGGTTCCCCTCTTTCCGGTAAGATACATGTACCCACGAGAAATTCTTCTCATCAATCAATTGGTCAAAAGGAAGGCCAAGTTCCTGAATCAGATAAAACAACCGTTTATTCTCTTTCGGGCTACCACCGGTAATATCTGCTGCCCTTCCAGTCATGTGGTCACTGGTGGCGGAACCTTTCACAGCCTTGTTGAGAGCCAGACAACGGAATCCGCTATTTACCTGTATCGGTTTTCCATAAGCCTCCCGGAGCGGATCAAGGACATTATCCACTAATGCGGTCATATTGTATACATGTTCTTTCTTGCACCGGTTATCAATACCCAACCGATCTGCTGTTTCTGATTTACAAAGTTCTGCAATTGTAAAATACTTCATCCCTATTCCTCCTTTTGATTACTTGTTGCTTTTTTTATAAATTCATTTGGCGGATCACGATCCAAACATTTCAGAGCATTATTGCATTTGAGAAATTCCAAAGCTTGATTATTAAGTTCCAATCGAGTGTTCTTATCCAAAAGTTCACGGATACGTTTACGATCCTCTTCTTTTTCTTGGTAAAGTTGGTCTATTTTCTTATTGAGCACATCTTCAACCGCACGTTCCTCTTCATAACACCTTTTCCATTCTGCTGCATACTGTGTAATATTATCGGCTTCCGCTTTTTTTGCAACAGCAGCTTCTTTCCGTTTCTTTGAATCATAAAACTGAAATGCTCCAATCAATGGAATCAAGATAGTTGCCACGATTCCACCTACCATTGTTATAACTTGACTAAACTGATCCATATCTCTTATATTACTATATTTACAAAAGACAGATAACGCATAATCTGTTTTTATTTATTTTTTAGCTGCCCTGCTTGTGAAAGTAGGGCAACTTTTTTATTCATCTAAGCATCGATAACCTCTTCCACCTCTGGAAATATATCTTCTTCCGGCAAGTCTGATTCCTCCGGTACCGCCATTTCCGGATGTAACACCCATTCCGGAACTTCCAGAGAATTCTTTTCGATATAGTCATTCATTTCCGACTCGGTGTCGAATTCTGCATACTCTGAGGTAGCGGAAGGATATACCTTGCCGCTATTCTCTTTAATGATATTCTGTACTGTCCCGTCTTTATAGATGAGGACATAGGGTTTTGTTGATACTATCATAATTATTATTTATTAGTTGTTACTGTAAATCCTTTCTGCTGTAATGACTCGATCGCCGATTGAGAAGCTTCCGTAGGTGCGGCACATGCACCAGTTAGATTTATCGTTCTCGTTCCCGTTCTCTCCCCCGCAATAGCCGCTAATTTTATAAGTATATTATCAACCGTTGCAGAGTCTATAGGGAATACTTCGGATGGTTGCAACTGGAAATAATATACTTGATCCGACATAGGGAATTCCCCGTTGAACGTAATATTTAAGTTTTGATATAATCTCAAATATGCAACTTTCTTATTAGGTATATCACTAATATCACCCGTTATCGGGTTAGCAGAATCTGTGGATTGAAAACTCAAGTAATTAATATTTTTAGGTAAATCAGCCAAGGAGCCTTTCAAATTACATTTACCAACTAAATACAAATTTGTCAGACGTCTCGGTAAGTCTAATATGTTGCCCGATACGGTCGATGCTCCTGAAATTTGAAGGGTATCCAAGTTAGGTGGTAAGTCTGAAACATTTCCGGATATGATATAATTTGAACCAACTAACATTACATTTATTAATCCACGAGGAAAATCCGACACGTCTCCCGTAAATATGTCCGTTAAACCATATAATATAATTTGTTCCAAACTACGAGGTAAGTCAGACACATCTCCGGACATATCTATGGGGGAACCTGTATTAAGATACATATAGGTTAATTTACGAGGAAGATCGGAAACATTACCGGTAATACTTATTCCAGCACTCGTAAGTCGTAAATACGTTAAAAGTCTCGGTAAGTCTTCGAGTTTACCTGATAATTTAGGATTTGAAAGGGGGCCACTATTGATAAGAATATATGTCATTTTTCTATTAAAATCTTTTATTTCACCGGTAACATTATTATTTGAAGATAACGATATATGGGTTGCCCCTTCACCGAAATCCCGTACATTACCTATTACATAACAATTATTATTTTGAGTATTATTTGTTATATTATATACTCCTTTAGCTTCAATTACTGCAAAGGGATCAATACATTTAAAATACACACTATTTGATACTCCTTTCTTTATTTTCACAGAGGTTTCCGTCCCGATATTTGTACTTAAGGATACATACCCCCCAGTGATATTTATCTCGGAATCAATTAACGGGGATGTCATAACCATACTGATGAAGCCCTCATCTGAATTTTTCTTCAACTGAATCACCGTAGTAGGGATATTGTTATAAGCAATTTCCGCAAGGTCATCATTTGATGCCGGCATACCGTTTACAGAATACTCACTACATCTGAGAAAAACGTTTCCGGAAGTGATGTCGTACCATCCAAGCAACACTCCTTTCATTTGAAAGCCGTACTCCTCCCAAGAGAAGGAATCAGATTCGATATCATATACAAGGAATCTGTTAGATTGAAAACCAGAAGCGGAAATGTTTTTTAAGGACGTATCTTCATTACGAAAAACACTATTCCCCCAGCTTACTGAGTATCGACCATCTATTTTTAATGTTATGTTATTAAAAGAAGTTGATTCAAAATGAATAATCCCTTTTTCACGAGGAAACAACCAGCCGTTCTGAGTAGAAAGTTGTTTTCCCCTACTCGCAGATAAAGCTTTTTTTGCATCGTCTGATGTAATGGAATCCAGAACGTCAGATTTTAAAAGATAGTCTGCAAAACTGCGAGAAACACCGTCTACGGTATACCCTTGTGTAAATATGTCGGCCGTTTTTTTAATGCTGTTGATATATCCTAACAACACAATACCGGGTATTAATTGATTACGATAATCAACAATACCAAACTGGTTATTATTGATATCATATACAAAGAATTTATAGGCAAAATCATTGAATTGTGCAGATATTTCCCTTGATGATTCATCAAGGTTTATTGCGACAACAGAATTGCCATATGTAACATATCCTAACTGAGGGATTTTAATAGTTACCTTTTCAATATCAAATACAACAGACAGCGTATCGGTAGACCGGTTAAACAAAAATCCATTTTGAGTTGCCAGTACCCCTGCCTGATCGGCACCAAGAACCTTACTCTTATCAGTTGTTGTCAAGTTGTGGACGATGTCGGAGTTTTGGATATAATCATCGGGAGATTGAGAAACACCATCTACCCTGTACCGGTCACACTTCAATATAGCCTCCTTAAGATATTGGTTAATCCATCCAACGAGTATCGAATTGTTCATTTGCTCGTCAAAATTCACAAGCTTATATGCACTGGTTCCAAGATCATACACAAGATATTTAATACGTCCGCTACTCATATTATCAGTAAGCACGGTACCTTCCGTGGATGAAGATTCAGAGATGCGGGTATTACCATACGACAGTAATAGACCAGACGGTAAAGTAACGGTAACTGATGTATCCGTACTGCTGAAATTGACATCTACATATTTCCCTGCTACGGTATATTGCATCATGGCATTCTGAGTAGAAAGTATCCGACCCATATTCGCGGATAAAGGTAGGTCTGTAGCAGTAGATGTTATCACATTGAGTATTTCGGATGCAGAAAGGTATTTGGTCGGATTCATTGGCTTACCGTTGATCGAATAATCACTACATCTTAATAATGCGGATTTTAACAGCACATTGATCCATCCTACCAATACTTTTTTAGTCATTTGATTTATAGAAGAAACGAGTTTTAACTTGTTGTCTTCTAAATCAAGTACTAAAAACCATTCTTCAAAATCATAAGGCATTGACAGGTCTCCCTGATTATGTACTACGTTCAAAGTATCAGAATACGAAATGGCAACCTGCGACGGAAAATTAATACTAACATTATCATCATAGAAATTAATGTTAACCATACCGTGATGGCAAAACAGACATCCATTCTGAGTATAAGCATTATCCATGTCTTCATCTAACTTAGATATATCGCTTTTTACCTTCGTCATATCCGCCTGTAGATTATCAGATTCATCATTCAAATCGGAAATCTCTTTAGAAAGCACAGTGGTATCTTGCACTAAGGAAATCAATTTACCCCATACACTACCGTCCTCTGATTCAGAAGTAGATTCAGAACCGATCTCTTTGATCAAAGCATCTACAGACTGCTTGGTAGCGTAATAATCAAATATAACATTACCATGACTATCAAATCTGGCATGGATATTATTTGCGTCAGAAGTATCTGTAAGTTCTGCGACCAAATCCTTTTTGAACTTTTCAAATGCTTCTTTAGTGACATAACTATCCGGATTTACAGGATTCCCATCTGAATCAACTCCCACTACATTCATCTTTACAGCCTGCCATCCAGAAGTTGTATTACCTAAAAAGGCAATACCTACACCGTCATGTACATAGTTTCCGAATCCGGTATATGTACCCTTTTGAGTTGCCGCCCAAATAACGTTTTGATCCGGATTTCCCGGATTAGTATCCGGTTCTGCTACACCGGAAAAAGTCCTATCCTCACCAATCACATTGACGATAGACAACAATGTATTTTGAAGGATCTGACCGGTTATCTCCTGATTACCGTTAGTCTTTATGACCTCAGTAATCGCATCTTTTAGTTTAATGTAATCTGCCATTATTCTAAGATTTAATAGTTAATAAATTAGTCGTTATTGAAATCGGAATTGAAATCGAAATTATAATCTCCCCTATTTTCGTATATCGTTCCCCGGCATATTTTCTTCACAACTGTATCAGTTTGGAATTCAACTTCTACGCTTGCAAGATTTCCTTGTGTTTGCCATGTCGGAGTTGCCAAGAATGTATCACAGTTATATACTCTACCGTATTTATCCGTTACAATGACATAATCAGATAATCGAATTAATCTCATCACATCACATAAATACTCAGGTGCTAAAAAAGTACATCGATATGTCTTTTCAGAGATCTGCTTTTCCGGGAAGAAATACCCATCTAATGTTTCTCCATCCTCCTCAAACGGATATTCCGGTTTCCCAAGCTCGGTACATAAATAAAGTACATTCTTAAATGCCGGATTGTTATATACTATCTGGCCGGCATCAAATACAAGATTTTCGACATCGTACCATTGTATTTTCAAATACGCGGAAATATCGGGAACAACGGTAAACATTTCTGAATAGAAATACTGCTTACCGTCATACATGCGTGCATAATATATTCCGTCATACATTGTTAAAGACAATGGAAACCTACCCGGATATACTATTACATCATACCCCAAATCCTTAAAATGCACAATTTCCAATCCCGCCATAATCATGTCAGACGTTATATCCGCATATTTCACTCCATTCTTTGTGTATAGGAGCACTTCTTGAATCGGATTCTCACTATACTCTCTCATTAACTGAAAAGGCAACAGAAAGCTTGAAGGAGTAAACAAAGGGTATATATCCCCATATGAATAACTTTTCCGGTGATTCTGTTCGTTAATTGAAGTGTACCACGGAAGTACACTAATATTGTTATTGTTATTCTGTATCATAGCGTAAATCTATTGAATGCATTCTACTACTCAAATTCACTGAAATACTCTCTATCTTACCGTCCCCGATGGAGGTATGTATCAATTTCAAAGGGGATATTTCACGATCGTAAGGGAATTTTGCTTCGCTGCTCTTTAACCGGGAAATGTATTTCAATGTGATATCGGAATTATTGATATTCACTTTTTTAGATGGGAGGTTATAACCCCAATAAACAGGATGCAGAAAGAAATAGGACAGATACCCGTTCTGATTCTGATAAATATCACCGTCTACCGTTTGAGATAAAACAGGGACACGCTCTCTGCCGGCCTGCGTAATCGTTTCCATTAATGCAAATCCGTCTTTGGAAAATTCATCAGAACGCAATATCATATAGTCGATATCAGTAGAGAAATTACTAACCGATATCTCCTCAATCTTGTCCTGCTTGACATAGTTGCTTCTCATGATGATCGGATAACCGGTAAACGGTTCTGTGACTTCATCCATCCATGAGAATTGATAGCGTTCCGGCATATCCAACTTTTCGTATTTATACTCTTTACGACCAGTCTCCCATGATTTTCCATTGCTCGGACATATCCACTTTGTCAAATCCATAGCAATTCCCGGCTGGTTGGTGTATGAACGACCATTACGGAAGTACTGTATATGCTCAATCTTTAACTTGTTATCCTCAATATACCAATAGCATTGATACACGTATTTCAGCATGTCTAATACGCTTTTCAAAGTGATAGTAGCCTTTTGTGCAGGTTGGGTATAGTTACTTATCAAGATATTGGTTTTCGGAGTCATGTACACCTTTCGTTGACCTCCTCCGATAGGACGGGATGATGCATAAAAGAATTGACTGTATTCTGTTGTATTCCCAAAAGTAATACCCGGTGTAACCTTGTCAAGAAGCACGGATAAGACAGAATGCAAAGGCATGGCATGAGACATCGTGTATTCAAGTCTTGATTGTTGCTCTATTATATCCTTTGAAAAATCAAATACAAACCAATATGAATAGTTTTCCGTCCACATATCACGATTAACAGGATATGCCTTGTAAGGTGCAATATCTACAGGGGGATAATAATATTCCCCATTTCCGTTTTGCCCCCATTCAGAAGGTTCCGCTTTCATAATAGCGGATGCACGGAAACCGTTAATGGCATATGATATTATATATGGGTATGAATTAGGTGTTGATGTCATATCATCAGTCGGTTTGTTGTGCCATTCTGCAATATCTGAATCTATAGAATTTGACGCAGAAACATATCTTGCATAAAATACCTTTCTATTCGATATACCTGTTCCTATTTCTGAACCTTCGGCATTTTTAAATGTTAGAGTTTGATCTGCTGGATCTAAGTTATAAGTCGGTTGTGAAAGTCCAACACGTTCACCTGTTGTCCTATCTATTAATTCAAAATAATAATAACCTACTCCACCATTAATAGCATGAATATATGCAGACATATCAGAGTTGTTGTAAGTTGCTCTAAAGTACTCAGCATTAGAACCTTTTGGCGGTATAGTAGCTGTATAATATCCCTGCATGCGAGATGGAATACCAGATCCTGTAACATTTATCAAAATAGCTGTACCTGACTCTTTGAAATAATATTTACTTTCAAGTTCGCTAATATCTGTAACCACATCTGAATCCTGTTCCCAAAACACACCAGAAAGAGCGCATGAGACCTTATCATCTCCTGCCGTATAGATTTGTAAGATTCCACGTCTATACAGGGATATTTTTTCAAGTTCAGGATTCAATCTTACCAAATCATACTCCCGTTCCCATCCGTCCAATAACTTCGTATAAGCGTCATTACTATCCGGTTTGACACGAACAGAAAGGTCAGCCACGTTAATGGTACAGTCAGTGCGTAAGAATTTGGTCTTAACGTACAGATTGAAAGTACGTCCACCGTCTTGGCTCCAATAAACGTCTAAATAGTAAATCGTATCAAAGGGACGGTTAAGGATAAAATAATAATCCCGACACATGAATGTAATTTCACCATTCAAGCCTTCACGGAAAAACTCCTGCTCGGACTCTTTTGTATATGTCTTTGAAAGACTGTCTTTATAGATCGGTTTCGCTTTATGAAGCAAATCAATACTCACATCACCACTGTTCCAGTCATCTACCGTATAACAGAATACCATTGCTGACGCACCATTTGGTATAACCAGATCAAGATTACTACCGGAATAGCCGGATATATATTTGTGATTTGAGTCGAAAAAGCAGACAGTAACCTCTTTCTCATTGAATGCAACTTTTGTGTATTCTGACACGGAAACAAGAGGACTTGTATTGTACTTTGCATCCCTAATAACAAAACCGGAGGTTGCGAATAACCTGTATCCGTATTGAGTCCCTTCCATTTCCGGATCAAAAACATCCCGATTGACCAAATAAAAAATGTATAATGGATTCATCATGATTTAATTCTCCTTTTCAAGTTCTTATAAGCAGTAATAGTATCACCATTCGCATCACGATATGTACGCTCTCTATTCTTTATCTCCCTTATATCGTTTCTTATATCATTCAAATCGGTATTTTTCTCTTTCAAGTTGACAGAGATGTTATTTACACCGTCATATGCAGCTAAATACTTATCGGTAAATGTTCCGTTGTTCAAGGATTTTATAATATCAGGAATAACCTTACGAAACCTACGCGAATTTCTCTTATTGATAACGGCAAAGAATTCACCACCTTCCGCACGTCTACGGGTACCATCCGGTTTTGTTCCAAGATCAACATCATTGCCCGACTGATGAGAACCACCCTGTAACAATTCTACTGTACCATCACCATACTTTTCTTCACTGCCTTTTGTTAGTTGAGACGCTTTTATCTTTGCAGCAGCAAACGCACCCCACATGGTAGCGATCATGGCGATTGCAGCAGGAATCCCCCAAATACCAACACCGGAAAAGGACTTGAATATGCCAGCACTTGCAGTAACAAGATTGCTTGCCTGCTCTAAACTATTGATCGCTTCCTGTTGCTTCTGTGCTTTGGCTTGCTCTTTCAATGCTTTTTCTTGATTCTTCTTCGCTAAATCCAACTCTTTCTGAGCTTGCTCAACATTTGACGCATACCCATTTGCACGAGCTTCACGTTCCGCATCCAAAGCATTTTGAGCAGCTTCAACCTCACGGTCTGCCGCTTCGACTGCCCTTTCTGCCGCCTGAACCTTTGCATCCATAATAGAATTTATAGAGCTAATGGCATATTGAACGGAAGTATTGATAGCCTCTTTCTGTTCATCATCCAGATTTAAACCTATCATACTGTATATATCCTTTGTACGTTCTCCCTTTTCGCTGGCACCTATTTCCTTATTAATTCTTTCTATAGTGTTCTTTATAGTTTGCATTTCTACATCAGACAACTTTATTCCAGAAGCTTCATTCAATTCAAGAATTTTCTGTAAACGTTCCTTTTCCTGTTCTAACCGGAAACGGGTTTTACGTTCTTCAGAAGTTTTTAGCAAATCAAACTCTGATGCTTCCAATTTCTGTTGCTGATCAAATAGTTCCAACTCCCGTTGTTTAGTCAATGCAGTAGTTTGATTCAATATCAAATTGTCATACTTGTCGTTAATATCCTTCTCGGATTGACGCAGATCATCAGCCAACTGATTGTTTTTTTCCAATTCAATTTTCCGTTGTTTCTCAATCAGTTGAATACGTAAGTCAATTTCTTCTTCTGTCCCTTCCTTTACAGCATCCAGTCGTAACTGTATACCCTCTTTTTGAACTTCTAATTCTCTAAGATTACGTTGCTGATCCAGCTTCACTAATTCAGCCGTTAATTGTGTATCCAAAACGACAATAGTATCATTGATAGCTTTCCTACCTTCCGCATTGAGTGCCTTATCAGTTGCTAATTTATGCTTTAAATCCTCCTTTTGCCTTGTATAATTATACACGATCTGTTGACGTTGACGGGCGAAAGAATCCGTTTCGAGTTTCAACTCTTCATCCTCATACTTTCTTTTAAGGTTCAGATTGGTTTTATAAACCTCTTCTAAACGTTTCTTTTCAGCTTCCAAACGTTTCAATCGTTCTTTTTCGGCATTAGGATCTGGTTTTGGATTATCCGTTGTTATTTGGGAACCACTCTGCGTAGAAGTACCTTCAGTAACATTAACAGGTATCGTAATAGGTTTTATTCCCTTATTAATGTTTTCGTACCCATGCTTCAAATTATCCCAAACATCGTTTCCCATGTTAACGGCAAAGTCCTTCCACGCTCTACCAGCTTCACTTAACCCATCTTTGAATTCGTCCCAGTCCAAAGTAAAAGCGGCTTTCAGTACTTTACCCGTTGCTTTGATATTCCCCGTCAACAGATGGATGGAATTACCCACAATGTCGAATCCTGTTTTCAGAAGAAAGAAGATAGATTCCCACAAGCCACGAATCGATATGCTTTCATTATACAATTCAATGACATGATTTGTGAAACTTATAATACCCTTTATCATTGAATTAATGGTATCATTCACGAATATTTTCCCGTTTGTGATCATTTCTTCGAATGCACCACCGGTAGCATCAAATAATGCAGCAACGGTATTATTTAACTCCGCTTGACTCCGCAATTGTTCCTCTTGTAATGCACCGAGTACACCTGTTTCTTCCTTTACAGTATCAAGATTTAAGGTAATATCTTTCAGTGTACGTAAATACTGCAATCCCGCATCCTCACCGGCACCACCGAAAATATCAGCTATTGCGGTACCCACCTGCGTAGCACTATCCGGTAACTCATTAAGTTTTGCAGAGATTTTCTGCATTACTTGAAATGTTGTCATTGTACCACTCTGCAAATCCTTTTGAACCTGTTCGGCAGAAATACCAATCCCTTCCAGTGCTGATGCAGTTGCCGATGTCATTTCCCGCAACCGTATATTGGCTTCTTTGATGGCATCTATGCCCTTGTCTGAGAATAGACCAGCTTTGTTAGTCTGTGAAACGATTGCGATAAACTGATCAGCCGAAACACCAGCTTCTTTAAAAAAAGTAGGATACTCTTTTACGTTATCAAGGAACCCGCCTGTAACGTCTGCACCGGAAATAAATCCATCCTGTATCAGTTTTAAGGCTTCATTTGTATCAACACCAAATTGTTTAGACAATGCATTGGCTGATATAAGTACATCTTTAAAGTCTTGATTGAAAGTGTCTGCAACCGCTTGTACTTGATTTCTGTATGCTTTTAAATCATTCCCTTCTTTCCCGGTAAACTGTTGAGTTAACCGAGTTGCTTCGATTAAGCCTGTATTATAATCATACCACCACTTGAAGGCCATACCAGCACCGGCCAAACCCGCAATTGAAAGAAAAACAGGATTGGATAACAAGCCTAATAAGGTGCGACCTAATGCCTTTGCACCATCACCAATTGCCATTAATGCTTCCTTACCTTCCTTACCTCCACGACCTAAAGCTACTAAAGACTCCCCAAATGCATTATTCAATCCTAAAGTTTCCTTCAATCGATCAGCATATGACAATATAGCATCAGAAGTTTCTTTGTAATTACCGACATTAAGCTGATTCTTACCTGTAGCCTCCTGTAGTTTCTTCATTTCCTCGTATATATCACGAGTCGTTTTAACCAATTCCCTACCCTCTTTGGTGTTTTCCCTTTCTTCTTTAGTCATTGCATTAAGACGTATCTTATTCAATGAGTACTGAGCACTTAAATGTTCATAACTTCCCGCAGTACTTGTATTCAACTGATTAAGAAGTTTAATTTGCGTCTGAGTTTTCTTTATAGCATCTTTTTGACCATCCATAACAGAAGTCAGAGCTGCTGCCCTTTCTATGAATTCATTCTCAGAAATCTTCCCAGAATCATATTCTTTGTTAAGTTCCTTCAATGAAGATTTAGTATTTACCTGTTCCTGCTGAAGCTCAATAAGATTCTTGAACAAATTTTGCATATTCGTATCAAGACCATAAAAAGACTCCTGTAACCTTCCATTTTCATCGTCAACACCCCTTTGTGATTCTTGAAATTTGTTCATTACAGAGTCAGCCTTTTGCAGACCGGCATTTACTCTTTCCATAGCAGCACGATAATCATCTATGCTCAAATCACCGGAATCAAAAGACGCATTCAGTTGATCAGAGATAGATGTCAGCCGGGCAACATTGGAAGATGCCTTATTTATTACATCCGAATATGAAGCCATCCCATTTTCACCCTTTTTTATGAATGCATCGTAATTCGTCTTTTCTACATCTGACAATGCAGTATACAATTCATCGATAGAACGGGTTAATTTATTCGTATCCGAATTCAATTTTTCATAAGAAGCCCCTAATGACTTATTGGAATTTTCAGCAGATTTACTAATCGAATTCTGTTGTTGCTGAACTGACTTTAACAGATTCAATTCCTTTGTTGTAGCATTCAAAGAATCCGTAAGTTCTGATTGAGAATAAGATAATCTTTCTGCATCCTCAGAAGCTTTACGAATAGTTTCACGTCCCTCTTTTGTTGCACCGGATACTTTTTTAAGGGAATTACTAAGCTGTTCCGCTTCTTTTTTCACCTTCGCAAGAGCAGACTCATATATGCCTTTCAATTCTTCTAATTGCTTGATCAGATCGGTTATTGAACTGTCAGGCTTAATAAGATCACTGTATTTTATAGGATTATTGTTATCTGCCATCTTATTTTGATTTGTTTTTTGACTTCAAAGACTTCTTTATGAATTCAAATGCGTTGTAATATTCTAATACAGTGTACTTCTTTGCATTGACATGTAGATGTTGTGCAATCATAAGACACATATTTTCGAATTGTTTATCATACTGTATTTCTACACTGTCGGTTCCGGAAAAAGACTGAGGGTTGGTATAAGTAATCAGTTGACCTGTCAGATCATCGATTTCATTACTTTTATCAACTCCCTCAATGGTACTATTTAGCATTAGCAGTGTTCTTTCCCTCAAAAGATCATAATACTCCTTCACGGTAGAATCATCAAACAGCATGGGGAAATACAGTAGCATCTCTTCATCTATTTTTTTTTTGACCGATTCCATATGGTCGGTCAGTTCCTTATTCGTCGCTTCTGCAAACAGATCCAACACTTTCTGTAATCCGTCATCGGTTAAATCATCTACCAATTTTCCGTCTATGCTTTTTACCAATGCTGCAAATGCCAGATGTTTCGGGCTTATTTCTGATTGTATGAAATAGATGTTCTGCCGGATGTTTCCTATCTCCTTTTCGGCTTTGTCAGGCTGGTTTAAACGGCAATACCTTACCACTTTTTCCATATGTGCGTCCCAATCACTCAGATCGGAACCTACACCGGCATCTATAAGAAGCATCTTATTGTATTTGTGAAATCGAATAATAGGCAATTCGTCTATACTATCGTACAATTCTACATTATGCTTTGCAATTACAATCTTTCTCATAGCAGATATTTAGTCAAAGGAGTTGAACAAAAAGGGATTAACAGTAATGTTAAATCTCCCGTTATAACCGCACAGATAACAGACAGGAATACAGAAACCCACCATGATAGGCAAAAGTTACAGTATGCCATCTCTGAGAAGAAACCATTACCGTGAACCTGCATCCACTCAATAACTCTCCATTTACGCAACAATGAAAGAATAAATGTCGCCAACAGTGCGACAATAACCATATGATATAAAAAATCCTGCATACTCATTTACTATTGATTATAACATGTCTCTTTAACCGTCATCACACCTTCGAATCTGAATCCGGCAAATGGATGCATCAAAAATTGATTATCCAATTCGTTGAATGTAAATCCTTTAAAAACATTCTCCGCACGTTCGTATATACGGTTAATCTTAATACTTCCAGATTTAAGCCAGAAACCACCATTCAACGCACGCATGATTTGAAACTTTACGGCTTCCGTATTGCGATTGTCAGCCTCATTGGTAACCCTACGCATATCCACCCATACAATAAGCGAAAATTGAGCCTTATAGTCAGATTGCCTGCCTGTGATCCAATCCACATCCTGCGGATCATCAATTACAAAAAATGAAAAGTTACCCAACACTTTATCATCCGGTGCAATCAGTATATAATCATTGCCACCTGCATATACATCAGGTGTATAATATTTCTTTCCGTTGATGGACTTCACAAGACGTTCTGCACGTCCGAAGCTATGATCCAGCCACGGAAGATTATCAGCTAACCCTTTCTGTATATCGGATATCACCCTATCGAATAATTCTGGATTCTTTGGTATTGGTACACGTTCCATTTTTATTTATTTAAAATTACTTCCTTTGCCTTTTTCATGAGATCCGGATAAATGTAATCCCATATAAGGCTCAATATATTTTCATCCGTAAGACCGAGAATCTGACGGCCGTATTTCTTTATCAATGCTTCAGTTTTCCAATCAGATGCTTTTATTTCAAATTGCCTGTCACCGACTTCAATGTAGAAGCTACTTTCAAAATCACCAGTATCACGCAATGTCACACGGTTGGTTGGTTGTCCTTTCTCCTCCTTAATCGCTATAGTCAACGGCCGGTATGGAGCATAATCCATAATACTCACCCCAAGCCTATTAACCCCTTCTTCATACAACTGAATTTCAGCATTCATATCAACTATATAAGCTCCGTTATCCGTAATGATCCTTTGGATATACATGCCTGAAACCAGCCCCTCATTAAAGGTAACTACCCGACTTTTCAAATCTATTATAGACTGCAATCCCGCCATTATGTTGTACGATAACGAACACCGTGATTATTACATGACAAGCAAATTCTATCTAATCCCTGTGTATCTAAACTCAGTGCTTCATAAGCCTTTTTTAAATCGTAGCCTAATCCACCCGGCATACCTTGTGTATTACCGTCAAGTTCGTAAAGAATATCCATACGGGACACGTTGGATTGATTTCGATTTACGCGTACATCCGGATTCATAGCCATTGTCCGCAATGCAATTGCGGCTACCTGCCTTTGTATCACTGTCTGAAATATCTGGCGTTGTGATATGATAAAATCAGTAAGATCACAGCCAACCGTTATCTCGCAATTAATACCATAATTCAGCGTATTGGTATAGATGTTTCCGGAAATATCCCAGAGTTCCGGATATTCTTCAAATGTAGTAGGTGCATTATACATGAATGGAGATATCTGCATGTACTTAGTAATCTGTCTCCATGTCTCCACACTACCGATATTACATGTACCACAAGGTTCACGGCTCCAATCCTTTGAAACATTGACAGCTTCCATTCCACGTGGTAGCTCGTCTTGATTATATACCAGATACCAAGCACCACCGGAGTTGTTTCCGTCACTGATATACGGCAGATAACAATCTTTTAATGGGAACCATTGGAACCCTCCATTCGTGACATTAAAATTCAGATAGAAAGTACGGATAGGGTCTATCTGCGAACTATGGAAGAGATACATCTTGATTAGTCCGGTACCACCGGTCATTTGAAGCCCGATACGTTCTATTTTAGTTGTCACTCCCATAGAACGGACAGGAACAATTTCCATTCCTACGAGTTTATGAGAATTCTGCAAAGTAGCACGTATACGTCCTGCACCATCAAAGAGTGTACGTCTTTCCAACAAATTTTTCGTCTCCTTATCCAAACCTTTCATTTGAGTAAAGCTTTGCACAACGGTATCTATACCGTTTATTGTCAGATTTTCAAGATAACTGGATAGCATATTGAAAGGCTGCCAAAAAGGATTGCCATAATCACGACTAAAGTCACCGTTAAAGTCGCTAACCGCTGGTTCTTGGTTAGTATTGCCCATTTTAGCCATCCACAGCATATTATTATGAGACACAATATCCCCTTTTCTATAAGGCGAAATCATGTTCCATTTCGGATACTGATAGCCCCAATCATCCGGTATTATGGCCGATATATTATTGAGAGTAACAAGAGGATGTGCATTTTGAAAGTACAATCCGCTATCGGTACGCGTCAATGATTCTTCTATATGCTGTGTAGGATTAAGAGCCTGTTGCCATCCCACAACATTAAGCAAAGCCTGTTCTATTTCTTTTAACCTGTACATACCCTTTAATAAATAAAGGGGATGAGGACAAATATCCCATCCCCTTTCATTGTGTCATATCTAATTTTTAAGCCGAAAACTGAGCAGCATTTGTCACATATACAGGCATACCCAAAGGAGTATTATCTGCACGTGCAGCAATCTCAGCCTTGATGATCGGGTTAGCGATAGTTGCAGGATTACTGTTGTATGCTACCAAGAATGCAACATCAACTGAGAATCCGAAGAATTCTTTAACACCACAATTCAAATCTGCCGTTGCATCACCCCACAATTTAGACTGGTCACCAACTTCCGTATAGTAATGAGAACCTACCGGAAGATCAACAAACGGAATACGTACTACGTCCCATTCGTGGAAGTTAGAACGAGCACGACGTAATGCTTCACGGTCAACACGGGTAAGCACTCCGACATTCCCGTCAACTACTGCGAACAGTGTTCCCATTTTGCCGGATTCGTCAACGACATTGTTAGTATAATGAATAACCTTGTTGTCGTATTCCATTCGTTTGTTGACGTCATTGTAGATACCATGCTGAGCCAATTTACGAATAAGTGCATCAACACCGGCATTTCCGATCACGTGAATCTGTTCCGGATAACAGTTAGCGCGCATCATAGGGTTAATATCACCTAAGATTTCAGTAGACATCTGAGTAGGAACTTCAATCACGTTACCGGTTACGGTATAATTCAGTTTAGATTTGAAAACCTGCGTCTTTTGAGCTTCCAATTGTGCAACTGCTGCTGAATCAAGAGCATTAGCCATAGCACGACTGATTTTCTCCATTTTGCGAAGCCAGTCATGTTCGTAACTGATTTCATTATTCATATAAGCAGCCGGCACCATCGTAAATCCTACCGCGTAAGTAGCCCATGTAACGGTATACAGCGCAGAAGCATTCTCATTATCAGCAATGACACATGAGCGAACATTGGACACCTGTACATTCTCATCATAGTTAATGACAGGAATCTGTACGGTATTACCGATCGAAGCGAATGCACGTTCGCGTAATCGGGGGTTAATAATCGAATTACGTGCATCGGTCTGTTCTACGAAAAAATCCAATGCGCCATACTCGCAAGGGCGGGTCATATTCCGGTCAAATTCGGGATCTTCAACACGCCAATTCTGTAATCTGGTTGCAATTAAACTCATATCAAATATTTTTTTAATGTTATAAATACCGGGTTGACCCTTTACCCTTTCTTATTCTCTTTATTTCTCCGGAAGGGAAGAGATATTGTTATCTTTCCATGCCTGATCCATAGCAGTCTGGAATTCCGCAGAACCATTTGTCAGTCCTTGCGTCATAAGACTTGAAGCAATCATATCATATGCTTCTGTTCTTGTCTTTGCACCAGCTATGCTAATAACAGTACCCGAACCTGTAACACCAGAAGGAGGTTGTGTGCCGGTACCGACTTGTTGCCTGCCTTTATCCAAAACCCCCATCATATCCAATTCACGTTGAATCAATTCATCAGCCGTAAATGGATTCAATTGATTGTTCGGATTACGCATAATTGCGCCATTTTCATCTTTGAACGCAATGATCTGACCGCCTTTCCCGTCATCGATCAGTTCCGGATGCATGTTTTTAATTTTCTCTGTCGCTTGACTAAGCAATACCTTAGTTACACTTCCCGGGAGCTCCGGTTTAAACTTCAAATTAGCCGTAGCAGCTTGCAATGTTGATTCCACACGGATACCGAACAGTTCTTTTTGATGGTTTTGTTCAGCGTTCTGGAATTTGGTATTAAGCTCATTATATTGCCCTGTAATAGCTGCAAGATCAGCTTTAGCCTGCTTCAAAGCCTTCGCGGTCTCCGCATCGGAAGCACCATCTTGGATAGCCTTTTCCAAACGCGATTTTTCTTTTGTCAGCGTATCAATAGTGCTCTGTAGCTGTACGGCACTTTCGGCCTTTGTCTTGAACTCACCAAGTACCCTTTTCGCATAATCATACGTCTTTTCAGTGCCATTCTTTGCAATACCGGTAACAGACAAAATATCGGCATCCAAGTCACCGTATATCTTACCCGTTTTTTGAGCAATTACGCTATTTTCGTCATTTGCAGACAAAGTTGTGATAGCTGCCAACTGTTCGTCACTCAATCCGGCCAATACCGAATTTGCTTTTAAAACTTCTACTGTTAATGCCATGATTTTACCCTTTAATCATTTATGGTTAATATTATTCTTCTGCTTCTTCAGAAGATTCCTTTTTAGGCCTGCCCGGTTTCTTTGCTTCCTGAATAATGCCAGACTCTTTCAATTCAGCAAGGATTTCCGCTTTCAGGGCTTCCTTCTCAGCTTTTTTCCGTTCCTCTTCAATCCTGGCTTCCTCCTCTGCCTTAAGCCGTGCTTCTTCCTCTTCTTTAGCAGCCTTTTCTTCTGCCTTTGCAGCTTCCTCTGCTTTCTTTGCAGTTAAGTATTCGTTCGGATCGTGCAATACAGTAATGGTGTGACCATGCTTTTTCAAGTTATGATAAACACCTTCTTCGTAAGCTTTTTTACCGAACACTTGAACACGTGGTGTGCTCAATCTCTTACCTGTATCTGAATCGAACTTTCTAACTTCGATAAGGCAGTGGTACAAATGTTCTTCCCCTTTGGGAACAATGTAATTTTCCGGGGTAACGTCAAAAATAGACACGTCTTTAGTCTCCCCGTTGACTCCTGTTTTCACGAGCATAATCAAAAAATTTATTAGTTATTACTGATATCTTTTTGTCAAAAGGCACCTGTGTGCCGAATTCAAGAATGTTCATGTTCTCTCTTTCGAATCGTCGCACATAGCTTGCAAAATTCAGCTTGATACGCAGTTCATCCTCACTAATCAAATTCTTACCATAGAGATCTAAAATCTCTGTACGGGTCAAATGCCGATAAGGTTCAAGTTCTGACAGTATCAACATTCGCTGCATCTGCGTCGGATTATTCCGGTATTCCGTCTCTATGATCTGATTTTGCAACGCATCCAATTCTCCCTCACTCGCACCTGCTTCTTTTGCCGATTTATACCTTTGACGCAATTCATTAGCATCATACAGGTAAAATTCAGTACCGTAATTGACTTTCGCTGAAACAAATTGTTTACCATATCGCAAGCGACAGACGGTCTCATCGACAAATTGCTGTGCGGATTCAAATCCCTTTTTAATACGGTTCAAGACAGTGCTTTGGCTTTCGAATGCGGCTTTCACCTGCTGTTCATTGAATGCTTCACGTTGCGTTACTTCCTCATTTTGTCCGACAACAGCCGTTATGATATCGTCACGTAGTCTTTTTTCTTCATCGACATTATAATCAAGACTGCTACGGTCAACAGAAAGCATCTGAACAGGATTATGTAAATCAGGCTGTTTTTCGCCCGGGATAGGTATTTCAACAAATGATCCGGCACCAACTATGCGTTTATTTCCGCATTTAGGGCACCGGAGAAGTTCAAGACCGAACTGGTCAAACTTATAGTGCCCATCCTTATCCCGGATAAATCCTCCATCGCAATAATCCCCATTATTTCCATTGCTAAAATCGCATGCCTGTTCATAACCGGAATAAATAGGGTATGCACCGTAGAGATCAAGATGTCTTTTGCTGATGTGAAAGAACAGGAACCAATCCAATGCTTCCAATTCCTTAGTTAGAGGACTCAACTTAATATCTGGTTCCCTCAAATTAACCGGTTCATCCCAAAAGAATCTTGCCGGGCAATAACCTAAATCATGAGGATTCTCAACAAGCAGCTCCCCTATATTATTTTTTTCTTCCCGAAATATGCGGTAACTATCCCTGTCGATTACAGCAATACGGCCAAAATCTTGACGGAATATTATAAAATCCATTATTCCAGTCGTATGATTTACCTCATAGGTGATTACACTTTCGATCGGAAGCCAATAAAAATAAGGTTCTGGGTATTTGCCGGAAGACTGCTCTGCCGGCAAATCAACAATAAGAATGCTGTTTATCTCCGTTTTGAAAAACTCCCATCCTTTTTTACTCCAAACATCTGGTTCATGCAAGACATCTTGCCTGTAATATTCCCAATCGTCCCGTTGGTCACTGTTGAGGAACTGGTAGTTGAATGCAGGATTGCGACCGTCAAATATCCGAGAAAGCTTGTCAAAGCAAATGGACGTTACCTCATTCGTACGAATAGGATAACGGAAAAGGGTCTTAAAGATCTTAAATTTATCATGCGGAAGAATGTTACTAACCATCGCAAGAAAGTCAGTAACAGGCTGAGATATAATCGGAGTAGCGTATGTCTGAGCATGGAATTTAATCCGGTTTTGCTGGATTATTGCTCTCGATATCGTTCCTCTTTTCTGAGGTTCCGTTATCTCTTTTCTTATTTGATCGATTGATAAACCCATTCTCTTTGTCAAACTTAAAACTTGAATTTGCCGGTAAATACCACCCGCCGTTATTCTGCATTCTCAGCAGCTTATCGGCATGGGTGATTTCAAATTCTTTCTCGATATTCAACGAATCACATCTTAGTGTAACTGTTGTTGTCTTTGCCTTCATTTTTTAGCAATTCTAAGAGCAGTCAAAGGATTAAAATCAGGGGCAATAATAGCGAGATTGTCAGACCAGTTTGGCAAGAATGACCATGAAATGGCATTGCTATCCGGTGCTTCCAATCCGCCCAATGTTTTATCTCCTATAAACAGTGAACGAACAGGTATAGGATAATAAATTTTTTCATTTGTTTCATCCTGATCAGCACCCACTGCACCATTCCCATCAAACAGATAAACACCCAAATTGGATGCTTGACTTTCACACTGTAATGCTTTAAGTGCTTTAATTACCGCTTGTGGTACTTCGCGAATAACTCCTGTAAACGGAGTTGGCTCACGGCCTATATTCTTTTCAATACCTCCAAGTGTTTCATTTCCGCCACCAAAGGTACGTGCTGCGCCCGCTTCTGCTGTCGGTGCTTCAATGTACGGGGAAACAACAATTTTAGTAGAGTCATTCGCTGACAATAATGGAGTCCAAGACGCAAGTGCGGTAATAGGCATTGGAGAATCACCTTCACCGTTAAAACTATTTCTTGTTCCATCATCTTTATAAAGACGTTGGAAAGCAACTTTTTGAATCTGTCCTAACGATTCGGAACAGATCACTTCTGGAATATCGGGCAAAGCTGGTGCCGCTGGACATGTACAAATCATACTTTTAAAAATTAAAGTTATTAATATGTTATATCTCAGGGTCAACCCTTCACCCTTTTCAATAAATTACAATTTAATTAAATCAATTATTTAATAGAATCAAATAATCAATTATGCAATAACACTTTATTGCACGCACAAATATATATACTAAAAATCAAATAATCAAATAAAAAGCTCTATTTTTCTAATTACGAACTCTAATACCTCGTGGTTTTGAACTTTCCGATAATTTATTAAGTGCTACATAACGTAATGCATCCAACGCATGATTATTGCTATCAATAGGTTCATTCCTCAATTCTCCGGTTATTTTATCTTCCTTCCACTTATAATTCCTAAGTTCATATATTAAATTAAGACTTGACTTTGTAACACATATCTCATAACGTTGTAAAATCTGAATGCCATTACGAATTGAATCTGCTCCCTTATTTGCCGCTTCTATTTTTTTTATTCCATAATTATAAATCTCACGAATTGATTTTTGTTCAGCAGAATCAGCAATAACATCGCAGTCTTTATCCCTAAGTCTATCTGCAATTTGGTCATTTGTAAGACCTCTCTCATAACAATGTTCATTCACCCATAATTTCCCATCATATTGATAAACATCAACGATCGCAGTAGGATCTGTTGTAAAACCAAAATCCATTCCCCTACCGATCAACTTTGCAGTTTCTGGTATGGAATCAACTTGCTTCCATCTTGAATATATAATTCCGACAGAACGACCTGTTAATCCAAGACCGTAGACCCTCCACCAATTATCATCGTCTTTGTGAGATTCTATTTCTGAAATTTGCTGTGGGGTATTAAAAGGATTGTCTTTATATGTAGAATGTACTTCTATAGTATTTTTTTTAACTTGTACCCCCTTTAATTCATACCAAAACTCGCAATCTGGATTCCAATCAAGAAATACACATTCCCTTGTACGAACAGACAATTGTCTATAGGTTTCATATGGAATACGATTACATTCATTAATGAATAATATATCCCTTCTCCCACCTTTCACCTTACCCCAATCATCAACTGAAAAAAAGCGTATACTACTACCACTATTGAACGTATATTGATGATCAGTAGAATTCAATTTAAAATCCCTGTCTTTTAAAAGTCCCTCATTAGACAAAATATCATCAATATCTTTTAATGCTCCTCTTTTTAAATGTGGCATGCTCTCAGATACAATATTTATATCCTTTCCATTTTTACTACCGACAGCAATAGACACAAGTAAGGATACAATAGAATATGTTTTTCCTGATCTTGTTCCTCCACGGTTAGCAATCGTTCTAACACCAGAAAGATAAGCTTTCAAACTCTCTCTGTATACCTTAACAACAATCATTATTCCTTATTTTTAAGTTGTTCTATCAAATTAGCATCTTCATCATTGGAAACAATGATATTAAGTCCTGTCGAAATCTCACCTGAATGCTCAGTATTTTGCTTATTCTTCCACCTATCTGGTTCTAAATTCGTTAAAAGGAAAATACCGGCGCCGATATTCGGTTCAACACGAATATTCTTCTTTACCTCCTTTTTGATCTTTTTCTTTTTACCTTCAAAATAGTATTCGGTTGATGTCTGCTCGTATTCATATCCAATGGCAGCATTGGCCATAGAAGATACAATACGACGTTCAAGACCATTTTTGAAATCATCTTTTGCCTTTTTTATAGCATTCGAAAAGTCCGAATTTTCCATCCAATTATAATAAGTCTGTGCATCTATGCCGAAGCGCTTGCAAAAGTCCTTTAACTTCGCTCCACCATACTCCATCAGCCCGTTTTCACGAACCCAATCTGAACACTGCTGAATCATTTCATCATTAAACTTTGCCATATTTTGTAATCCACATAATTTTCATTTATAATAAAACTTCTTGATTAAATATTCACCCCAACTATCTGAAATTGCAATCAATGCATTAGCAAAGGATTTTAATGCTAATGCTATATATGCTAATACTATTGCGATTAATTGAATAGGAGTTGATATTATCGTGATGGGGTATTTGATAACATTGTGAAGTATCTTTATTTTATTTTCTTTCATATTGTCTATATAAGTTTTAACGCTTCCTGAATTCCGGCTTCCTCATTTGAATTGTCTTGCAGCAATTCATCAATATACTGCATAATAATATTTGTTTCCATTATTGATCTAATTATACGTTAATTAATACATATCCTAATGAAGCTATCATAGATATTATTACTATCAAAAGAATGCCTCTCAAATATTTCTGAATACTTGTACGTCCTACCGTCATCATGCCTAAAAAACAGACAATCATTCCGGCAACAAGGTGTAAAAGAGTTATTTTAATTACTATTGCTTCACTCATAATTATGTTGTTATTAGTTAATAGCGTCATACAATTCTTGTATCACATAAAAATCAGTAAGACCGTCGTCGCATATTTCCAATGCGGTATTGGCTTTGTAGCTCAAACTTCCGAGAATAGATTCTTCGGACACTTCGCTCTCACCAAGTACACATCCATTCAGTTCTTCTGAAAAATGCTCAATCATATCAATCGTAAACTGTTTGATAACTCCAGTCTGATTGTACTTTTCATCTATTTTATTTACTATCTCTAAAGCTTCTTTTGCTCTTTTCATTATTTATTCCTTTCTATTTAATTTTACGTTAATCAAATCAAACTTGGAATATGATATAGGCTCGTTACCTTCCTTTTTAAAAATCGCAACTTCATATGTAGACTGATAAATTTGAATCTGATACTGTTCTCTATCATATTCAAATTCACCCCAAAAGTCATTGGTTCCTGCTTTATCAGCCTTAAGCTGTTGTTCCGTAATCGGTATACTGATGGGCGTATTTTTATATTCAAAATGTATATTCATATCTGTATTGTTATTTTGAGGGTTGTTTACTAACACACTCCGGTGATTTGCTACCGAGTGGATTCATGTTCTCATCATAGTAAGTTGCGGTGTACATAGTCTCTTTAATCTTATGTTTGCCACACTTACTACATATATAGGTAAATGGAGCATCGAAAGGCTCTACCCATTTATGACGGTGCTTATTTGTTGATTTATTCATTACTTATAGTTATACGTTAATAGACATTCTTTTAATATGCGCAAAACAATCATCCATAGCCTTGTCAAAAACTTCTTGACTTATGATATTTTTCTCAATCCGTTTCACGTATTCACTTGCGTAAGATGCAAGTTGGATGCTTGAATCACTATTACTTACATCTTCTCTGTTGTCAAAATATATATGTATACAATCATATACCACTTCATCACCGATTTCATCAGTATTTACCCTAACTATCGCTGTGATTTTTTCGTAAGAAGTATGCGCCATGTGAATACATTTTCCAACGAGATATTGATATTTTGCCTTTTTCTTATCAGCTTCCTGTTTCTTTAGCTTCTGTATTTCAGCTTCTAATTTCTGTATTCTGTTCATATCAATCTATAAACTCTGTATTATCATTTACTTGTGCGTCATCACACACTTTAACCGCAACATTTCCATTGGGCTTTAGCCTACATTCTTGAATTTCCCTTGTTTCAATAAGTGTGAAAGAAGCGTGTGTATTGTTAGAGTGCAGGTACTCACCATCCCAAACCCATATTCCACCGTGTATGTCCTTGAATGTACCTATATTTGGATTTAAAGTTTGCAGTATCGCTTTGCGACCTACATTGGTCATGGCAACAAATCCGTTATGGGTTGGATTCATTTCTTTTACTTCCTCATATAGAGCATTGTCAAGCTGTTTTAGCCATAAAAGGAATTTCGGCACTTCCTTGTCTTGGTAATCTTTTATTCTTCCTCCAAACAAAGCATAGGGGGTAAAATTGATGATTTGCTTGGATATAAACTCTGCATTAAAATGCTCTCGTTTAATAATCGGTCTTCTACAGGAGAAAGCGCCACCTCCATCCACAAACTCTATATCTTCATTCAAACCCAAGTGTGCAATCGGGATATATACAAAATCTGTGAAGTATTCCAGCTTTTTCGGTTGGGTTAATTTAGACCTATAAACATCTTTATGCTTCTCTTCAAATTCTCTTATCCAAGTATGGAACTTGCTTGCCAATCTTGAATATCCTATAACTCTACCTCTACTCCCATGAGGACAATAATTATTAAAAGCGACACAATTACCTTTTGCGTACAACTCGCATTTTTCGGGACATTCGCAATATATAATATGACCGATTGCTTTTTCTGATTTCTTTTGCTTGAATAGTGCATTTGCTGGATTCCATACCCATGCGTCAATTTCTTTCTTCATATACCTTTCTCCTTTTTTGTTCCACTATTTTGGTTCATTACTGATTTCTTGTTAAAATGGTAATGCATTTTTGGATAATCTCCCTAAATGGTCGATATATCTTCTATAAAATTTATTCTCTATCATTACTTCCATGAGTTTTTTGCCTTTTATCAGGAAATCACCATATTGCAGACGTTTTAATTTCTTCATTTTTTATTGGTTATACGCCAAATAGGCTTGTTTGTATTAAAGTTCCTTTCTCTGTTTTTATTTCGCCAAAGCATTGGCGGCGGAAGTATTCTTCTTGGTCATTATAAATATCTACATCTTTCTCGGTAGCAAAAAAATCAAAACCAAGTTTATACGCTGCAATTCTATTTGTACCACTTCCAAGATGTGAATCGTATATCTTCCAACCCGCCTTAGCATAAGTCTTATATATCCACGCATATAACTGAACTGGTTTCTGTGCCACATGTCTCTTTGCGTAATTAATAGCTATTTTTGCATTGTTTGAAACGCAATTTTGCATATTCGCCCTACTGGTTATTCGTTAATTCCTAATGCTTGTTTAATGCTTTGCTGCACTGTGGTTCTACCTCTCCATTCGCCACGCTCTTCGTCTATCTTTTCCTTTAGAAGAAGGATGCCGGAAAGTGTATTTAGTGCTTTCATTCCTATATGCTTTCTGAAATCACATATATCACCTCCATCATCATATACATAGAATCTTTCACTTGAATCGGCTGGAGTATTACAACCGTAGTCCATTAACTCATTTAAGAGTTCATTCATTTCTTCAAATGAAAGCTCCCTGTTAAGCAATTCTTTTATGTTCATATTTGATTTGGTTTTGAATTAAACTTTATTCACAAAGCCCATGATAAAGGCTCATGCAACTGTATCCGCCTTCCGGTTCAAACATATCTGTCATTGATTCATCACGGTTCACATAATCAATCACTTCTTGCACTGTTGGACACCCATCACCGTATTCTCTACAAAATCGTTCCGGTATGTATCCTTTAGGGAAGAACCCTGCATGTGCATTTTGCCTCAAAGCGTCAATCTCCTTTTCCAGTTGAATAAGCCTTTTTGTCATATCAATGTCTTTCGATAAAACTTTGATTTCCCCCTTACGGCTCATTATACACGGGAAACAACCAACACGAGATGCTCCACACCTATAAAGCGGATTAGGTTGTTGTCCATTGTCAAGGATATAGTCAATTACTTGTTGAGCCGTCCAGTCAAATATCGGACGCAATACAGATGCGTCATGTCTTTTACACCATTCTAAAACTGCTGTTTTCCGATATAATCTCATTCCTTTATCTGCATTGAAATACTCTTTAAAATAGGAGCATTCCGGTTCCATCTTTGCACGTGATGCACTTTCTTTACCTCTAATTCCTTGAATGAGAATAAAACTTTCATCTTGCGATATAACCCAATCAATCATGGGCTGTATCTTTAAGGCTGATGTACAAGCCCTACGAGATGCTACAGGAAAGCATTTCATCCGTTTACATAAGTTTTGAAAACAACCAACTTTCTCATTACGAATTATAGTCAGCTTAACATCAAGTTGCCGACATACGTCATTGATATGTTGGTATGTAAGCGGATGTTCCCAGCCTGTATCACAGAAAACCGCTTCTATCTTATCGGATCCATACTGTTTGGCAGCTTGAATAAGGCAAGCTTGCGAATCTTTGCCGCCAGAAAAACTTACTATTATCTTCATAATTTATACACTTTTTTATTTTCATCTTCAAAATAGACTATCTCATACTTACAATGGTTAAAAGCAATGGGTAGGTTTTCAATCGGGCAATATCCAAGAAACTCATACGTCACTCCATTTTTGCGAAGAGAGAATAAGTCACCTATTTTTAGATTCTTGATTTCACTCATTATCGATTTGATTTTTAATTATTACTCTATAAAAAATCCTTGTAAGTGGCCGCACTTATCACACTTATGAGCACTTATTTGGATTTCGCCATCGGTAGCGATAGATTTTTCAATCACACCTGACTCGTAAGGTTCATCGTCAGGTCTGTAGATGAAAGTGCCCACGACAAGCGCAAGCCTTCCACCACACTTGTCACATACATTTTTATCTTCGTTCATGACTTCTTTGATTTATTTGGATCGTTCTATTAATTAACTGCACAAGGCTACAGCCAGTAATCCCAATGCCATAAACAAGATGGAGACAATGGCGTATAGAAATGCATATTGATATCTATTCATAAACAGGTGATTTTAAAAGATTTATAGCTTCTTGATCTCCAGATGAAGCACGCCTTAATATCTCTTTATACCAAGTGTAAGTATTATATCCATCCGGAACAATATACCCTTTTGGAAGTTCTCTTCTGTTTAATGCTTCCTCGTTTCTGCGTTTTCTTTCGCAAGATTCAATTTCTTTTGAACGTTCAGGAATAAATTCTTTAAAAAAGGCATTCCCAATCCTCCGAGCATCAAATTGAGAAAAGGAATTATCATATCTCCCAGCTTTGTATCTTGCAAAGAATAACATTAACTCTGACAGCTTATATATTTTAACCTGAGAAGCAAAGGATTGAGCAAATATTGTAATTCCATCTACAACTCCGGAATCCTTGCTTGAACTTGATCCAAATAAGGCTATCACTTGACCATATATCCAAAACTCGGCATTCCCTTCCCCATAAAATTCATCGTATTTTTGCAACGTAGGACAATCTGCATAATAGGCTTTTTCTGAATTTTTGGATGTATACCCCCAATTCTGAGGAGAAAACACACGTTCAATATCAGAAGGGCTTTTCCACTTCGTCAGCCAAACCTTGCTCTCTGCGTTGGCGCTCGGCAAGGTATTGCTGCATGGCATAGATATTTGCTTCATGCTTGTTTGTACAAGATTTCCGATTGTTTCCATATTTTTGATTTAACCATTCTTGATAATCACGTTCCGTACCCGTAAATACTACGCCAGTCCAACCGGATTCAATTGCCCTTTCAATTTGTAGGATAGCAAACTCTTCTTCAAATTTTGAAAGTTTATCTAACGATAGTTGCAAGGCATAATTGAGTTTCTTTTTCCATTTTGGAGTTTGGCGAAGTGCTTCCCACGCTGACATAAAAGCTATCGAAGTAAATGGATACACTAAAGGCTTTTCATCCCCTTCTTTTTTCTTAGATCTTTTAGGCTTTGTAGGTGGGGTGCTCTCGTGCGTATGCGCGAGATTACTCTCTATGTTTATAGTTTTAATATCTATAATAGGTGGAATTTGCATATCATCAGTACCATTTACCGATGATATTACCGATGAAGCGTTTTTATCATCAGTATTTTCATCAGTACGTAGTACCGAAGATATTACCGTATAGTTTACCGATGATTGACATTCCTCTGTTGGTATATCATCAGTATTTTCTTCGGTATTTTCATCAGTACCATTTACCGATGATATTACCGATGACTTCATGTCATTATCGAGAATCGGTAAGAAAGAATAGTAACATCCTATTCGTTTATCCCGACATGATTTAAAGAATATCAAACCGGCATCAGCGAGAGCTTTGCGAGACTTACGCAATGTTTTATCCCAGATATTCAAAGAAGTGCATAAAACTGCGCTACGAGCTTCAAATACTTCTTTCCAACCTTTTTCATTACAAATAGATATCAACTCATAGTAGAGAGCTTGATCTATTGCCGTAAGATAAGTATCATCCCTAACCTTTCTAAGTTTTGATATTAGTTGATAACTGTTCATAATCTAAAATATCTATTTGCAGCACATTCATCAAAGGATTTTACACGTTCAATAAGCCGTTTCTGTCGTTGTCTGAATGCTAAATTATTATCATACTTATTGTGACATTCTCGACATAATCCGACGATATTAAGAGGATTTGTGTAATGTTCCGGATACATACTCTTTGGAACCAAATGAGCGGCATCTGACATGGGTTTGCCACAAATTGCACAATAGGGTGGTAATGCCTTCTTTATATTAGCCACATCCCTATTTCGTTTAGCCTGCTTATTACTTACTTTCTTCATATTCTCCAATTAAAAGCCCCGAAGCGTATTCTCCGGGGCACAACCATTATTCACTAACACTTGCCATTGATGTGTGGCTCACATTTATGTGGTGGTAGCAGGACTTGCACCTGCACGATAGGAGTTTCACTTAGTTTTATTGCCGTTGGTGTAGTTTCGCCAACCCATACATTGTCTTTTTCATTTTACACGGGACTCCTGTTCATTTCCGTCAATCTTTCAATTGCACTCTGTCACATGTCCGACTACCCGCAACCTATCTATAAGTATGTCTCAGCTTTAGCGTCTCTCATTGTTCCGCCATACCACCATGTTCGCCAACTCTATCTTCACAGACCGAGCAGGCAGGCTAACAAAGTAGTTCCCGGATAAACAATCAAGCTACACCGGGAGTAATTAATAAAATTAAAAATCTAAGACCGGGGCACTCTCCCGACGGTGTCCTTTTCACCGGCATTTTTTTGTTAATAATTAAATTGATTTATTGTGTATTTTTGCATGGCAATCCTCACAAAGAGTAACAAGACAATCCAAATGGGATAATTCATTGCCCACAATAGATATACCGCTCACTTTATAAGTTTTATGATGAACTTCAAGAGAATAGGATTTTCCACACATTTGGCAACGATGCCCGTCACGGATACGAACCTTTCTTTTTACTTCTTCCCAATATGGGTTATTCCTCAGACTCTTCCGATAATTCGACGGCCTCCCCTTCTTGTGTGCCAATCTCGTCATTGGTTTCCTCCTTTCTCCACGGACTTTCTTCAATTGCTACTCTATGCCATTCATGACGTTGTATAGGAATTACCTCCCCATTATCCTCATCCAGAAAATCTTCGATCCAATTTTCTAACCAAACATCCATACCATCTTCTTCCCATACTTCTACCACATCTTCACCCTTACCGAACTTGCGTAGATTTTTACGGGTATCTTTTACATCAATATTTGGTAACTCATAGCCAAGTGACTTAAATGCTTCTTGATTCTTTTCGCCAGAATTGAAAAGGTCATTGTATTCATGCTTCGGAATTTCCTGAACCAATGCCAAACGGAATGCATCATTTACCCATGAATAATACAGATAATATCCCATAACAGGAATACGGAAGGTATCGATCATCTTAAGAGGATAATCCTTAATTCCTTTCTTCGCAAGATTTACCAAATCTTTAAATTGAGTATGCAAGGAGGTTATTTTAGCTTCATACTCTTTTTTAGCAGCATTAAATTCGGATTTTAAAGCTTCCAATTGACTCTCTAATTCCGGCATCTGTTCCTCGGCAATCTCACCATAATTTGCACGAATGATAGATATTTCATAATCATCCATCACACGGTTAGCAATTACATCTTTTTCTTGAATGGTTACGAAGTGTTCTGAAAGCTTCTTCTTTACATCGTCCATACAGACACAATCAGAAAAAATAATCTCTGGAAATTTCACTGTTGACGGAAGTTTGAAAGTTATCTCTTCCGGTTCATAATCTTTTAAATCAATCATTGTTTTATGGGTTTTAATAAATTCCCAAAGAAGAAATATACTCCTTTGGGAACTTTTCTTAATTTTGGAGCTGTCAAACTTTAAAATTAAGTGTTATGGAAATTTTATTTAGAAAAGCAATTACCGAGCAATCTAATAATTTTATAACTATTAGAAGAATTAAATCAAAAGATGGAGTTAAAACTTTTATTTCTTCAGGTACATTCACTGATAAAAAGTCTATAAGAAGCTATGAATTAAGCGATGATGAAATAAAAGATTTATCCAATATATTTGATAAATTAATTAACTGTCCTGATTTTCTTCTTTCTCAAGATTCCACGACTGAACCTTTTGAAGAAGTCGAATTGCTTGAGTAATATTATATTGGGTTTCTTGCGATACTTCCAAAGCTATGTAATCTGAACTATAATCATTTTCATTTCTTTGGATATCTAAAACCTTTCGACCATCTAAGATTATTTCTATTCTTTTCATAATTATTCAAAATCATCAATAGCAACCGGATGGAGCAATTTTTGACTCCATTCCGGAAGCTGCATGTCAATTATTCCACGAGCACCTTCTTCCGCATTTGCGTCATAACCTGGGAAAAACTTCTTATCAAAGCAATCCTTTACAATAGAAAGTGCATAGTGATACTTATATTTGCCATTCGCCAAATCGTCCGGTGCCCAGAAAAGAACAGCAACATCATAGGGTTCAACTGTCTGTAACATAATCATTATCGTCACATTAAAGTCTCTGCCTGTTATACTGCTCATTACTTCTTGATACATACCTTCCGACAACTCATATTTGAGTTTGGCACAATCATAATAGAACTTACCGAGATCATCGGCTCGTGTGGTCTTAAAAGAAATTACGGCATTTACACCGATATTCTCTTTTACATTAAAATAATCCGGCCTTACACGTACATTTAATCCTGTTTCTCCATCTTTTCCGTAGAAAGAGACCTCGGAATAAGCACCTTTGAGTATCTGAGGAATTATACCGCCACCATACCAATAATAATTTCTTTCCAGAGCTTTTATTATCATGCTCATTTCTTCACTGATAAAAGAATATCCTAAATCTATACACTGCTGTTTTTTGTGATCCCGATAATCTTTTAAATCGTTGAAATTCCATCTTTCTGATGGGTGATCTTCTTCAACATCTGGAATATAATTCTTATCATTTGAGAGTAGGTCTTCGTAGAATCTTATCATACAGAGAACACCTTCTTTCGAAGATTGGCTACATTTAGGTTCTACCTTTACAAGCTCAAATAAACGTGGTTCTAAAAATGCCATGTGAGCAAAAGTTCCTAATTGAAAACATGGTCTTTCCTTTTCCTCAAAGACTCTTTCGTAGTCGTAATAGAAAGAACGAGGTGTTTTAAGTGCATTCTTTAAATTTGAAGATGATATATAGTCACTCTTCAGATAAAGTTCCATCGGATCACGTTTTACCAATCCGTTTATGCTAAGTTCTTTCAGGTCGATATTAATAGGAGGATTGTTGCAATTCAAGGAAATAAAATCAAGCATTTCCTCTTTGGTAGGGTAATCATCCGGATTATAAGCGGAAGGATTGAGTTCTTCACCTTCCTCACAATCGTTCAAATCAATATCATCCCACATCTGGCAAGTTTATGCGTAAAGGTTTGATAGACCAGTTATCAGAAGAATTTGCATTTGTCTTATTCTTCTTTCTGCCCATATATGTTATTTTTAGCATTGTACCTTTTTTAATTATGCCATCTTCAAAATAAGGTTGTAAAGCTCCAACCAACCTTACAGAGCCGTTCATTGTAGTAGTCAAATCACCATTTTCATTTTGCTCTGCAAATATGACACAATCCAAATCGATTAATTCACCATTGCTTTGAGACAATACCTTTTGAGGTTTGATATCCAAGAAAATAACTTTCTTAAATTCACCCGGATTAACAGGAGACCAATAATTACCACACAAATCTACAGGAAGTTCCTTTGCGTCTTTCAAAGAAGGAATATCCCCAGACAAATCAATTGTCTGTACGTCAAGAGAAGATTCTTGTTCTCTAAGAATCAAATCCTTTTCATTATTATCCATGATCGTAAAAATTTAAAGGGTTATATAATAGAATTATATTCATTACTGATTTATCTTAGTTATTAACTCGTTGTACTCCTTTATCCATTCAAGATTAATAGGCAGATCAGCGTTGTAATAACGCGCAATAACATCTTGTAAATCAGAAAGCCTTTTCTTATCGGCATTCAGATAGTAAATATCTTTAGGTATTATACCTAAAGGAGGACATTTAATCTTCTTCATATTTTATTAGTTTTACTTGTTCAACCAAAAACTTTCTAAAATCATTCTTGTATTGGCTGTGAATAATTTTATACTGCTGTGATAGCTTGGGCAGTTGCTTGTAACCTTTGCTATGTAAGAACTTGGCTATAAACTCAACCTTTTCACGGTTACTGAATCCTCTATCTTTGCACATGTTTGAGATGCATACATTCGCCTTGCTGGTAGGTTTCTTTTCAACAGGTGATACGTATTCGTGTCTGCCATAAGCATGTGTTCTTGGATAACCAACTGCTTCGCCTAAATACTCACCTGTGATGCAATCAAATTCACCACTAATTAAACTATCTGCTATTTCACCCATAATCAATTATTTTTTTTAATCAGTTTTCTGCCACACATCGGGCAAAAGTTAATATCAAAACCATAATATCCAGTTGCACTACCCCATGTTAACGGCATATCAATGTCTACGCATAGAATTTCACCATCATAACTTAAATAGCACTCATTAGATTTATGATCAATACCTCCAAGCTGCTTACAGAAATCACACCCACTATTATCTGTCGTAGGATGCTCTTCTGACCAAGTAGCTCCAGAACCAAACATGTTTATCATATCAGTTCTATCAAATCCCTCTAAGCCATTCAAATCATCTATGATAGAATTAGCTACCAATTCTATTTCTTCACCTCTATCCATAATATTCATATCTTGTTAGAGAGTTATGAAAGTTATTCAACTTCGCAGGTATAGCCATTTTCGCGCATATAATCTGAAATATCGTCTTTGGATATGGAATCCAGTAATTTAGTAGAATCTCTTCCATCTACTTCTGCTGTTATCCTGATATATCCATTTCCAGTCATACTGGTCTCTATTTGAACGCTTGTCGCATCCACATCTATTGATATTGTTTTCATACTTTAAAGTATTTTTTAGCCTGTTCCACGGTAAGGAAACCGTCATTCAAAATTTTTGCACATATCTGTGCTATTGAGTCGCTTTCGCATACTATTTCGAAAGAGAGAGGACGTTTGTCACCTATCACGATTCGCCCATCAACGTGACAGCCTATCGGATCGCCGTCCGTCAAAAGGGATTTAAGCCTTTCAATTTCGATCTGATACATCTCTATTTCTTTTATAAGATCTTTGTTCTCTTCTTGTAATTTCATCTTATCCATAACAATTTCATTCTTAAAGAAAAATCAACCTTTTTCAGTTGTTTTCTTGAAATCAACTAAAATCGATTGATTCTACATATTCTATTAAATATATCTTATTCTCAATAATACCTTTACAGGCCTGTCTACCATAGCAGAAAAAGCATCCAAGATCTGTTCTTTTACAATCTTGACAGGCTTAGAGATGATATCGTGATCTATAATCTCTAAAGGTACTTTCCGCCCATTATATGTGATAAGGGTGGCGGATTGTATGATGTAAGGTTTAATCATATGATACCGATATTACTTTGCAAGACCTTTCAGAATCTTACGGTAAAACCATACAGAATACAGGATACCGAAAACATTTATCCACAAATTCAATTTTCCTGTTTCCGGATCTACATCATTAAACATCAACAAGCATGGCAAAGCCAACAAGTTAAGCAATAGTACGTTCAGTATAATTTTCATTTTTCTTCTTTTTGGGAGATTTACGATATTTGATTATTGCATATTTCAAGACATCTGCTGCATTGCAGTACCACTTTCCATTTTGCTTGTTAGTTGGTTTATCGCTTCTGATCTTACCTTCTTCAATTAATTTTAGAAGTCTACCCAACCCTCCTACCATGCTTGCAGCTTTCCTTTGGCCGAAAGTCTCCCTATCCATGATGGCGAGAATATTCGCCAATCTCATATCCGGAGTACCATCAATAAGTATGTCCGGTTTTTGATTGTTATAAGGATATATCATGATTTAAATTAGTTAAAGCCATTGTTTTTAAGAAAGAAGGAAGTTTGATAAACTCAAATCAACATTCCGCCTACCCGTAATTCTAACTGAAATGGTATTACGGGCACGAGAAGAAAACCGAATTCTACGCATATCAAAGTAGCTACAAGTAATCTGTATAGTAAAAAAAAGGATTGAAAAAAATATTTCCAATCCGTGCTTCCTTATCTCTTTCAGATCAAAGTTCTTCTTCGCCCTGTCACATAGCAAAAATAAGGTTAGTTCAACATTGTTATTAATACCTAACTTTTTATGAATATCCCTTATCTGAGCTTTTATCGTCCACACAGATTTTTGTAAGACATCTGCGATTTCAACAGGAGTATGCCCCTTTGCCACTTCATTTGCTACTTGATATTCACATTGAGTCAAAGGTTCCATTAGGACAACCGTTTAACAAAGTATATTCGTTTCACCTCATCCGCCCCTATCACATCCCATTGCTTTTCACCCCATGAATCACGTTCCTTTGAGGATTTCACAGAGTATAAAGATGATTGCTTCACATTAGTAAATCCAAATATCTGCCCAATTTCCATCTCTTCAAATCCCGGTCTTAAGTCTGAGGTATACTTTGCGACTTCCATACCTCTGGTACGAAGTACATTTTCTGTAAGTACAGGTAATTTATTTGCCATAATATTTATTTTAGTTTATATATAATGTGCCCTGCCCGATTCTCACTACCGGATGCCAGTTACAAGCTGTCAACAGGACTTATAAAGCAAATACCACGATTTGCCGACCTTAGTCTAACTGTTTATTTTTACAACGATGCCTGTTTGACCCTTACAGCAGCATACATCGTTGTCAAGTTATGACTACTTTACATCGTCAGATTTCGTCAGAGGATAACTTGAAAACCTCAATTTTCCATTATGTCAAAGATCGAATTAACATAGTGCCTGTAGAAGATATTCTCTACGCCCCTACAGGCTAAATGACTTTTAAAATTTCCCCGGCTGGTATCCCTTGCTATCAGCGCTGAACATCGCAGGAGCCTTATGCCGGATTACAGGACTACCTTTTTGGAAATCTTAATTTATTTAGGCACATGGTCTATTCTCCATACTGGCATAAAACCAGCAGCAATATCGCTAAGTGAAAGATTCTTAATCGGAAGAAACAGCCCCTTTTCTTTTATCTGTAACTCGTTATGGTATTCGTCTTTTTTTATTTGAGCATCAGCCCAAGACATTCTCATTGCAAAATTCAAAGAGTAGTTATAATTGCGCACATAAATCCAAGCACGCTGTATGATAGCTTTCCTATTGTACTTACCATCAATTACCAGTCTATAATCTCTCTTTTCCATATTACTAATGTTACGTCAATTTATTTAAACACCTTAAGTTGGACTATCGCCTTTCTGCCCTGTAGATGAATAACATTAGTCACTTCCATCTGATAATCAGACCAACAGGTTCCTTGTATGAAAAGACCCAAAAGATCTTTGTATTCAGATTGATTATTCTTCCCGATTAACTTCACTATGCGGCTTATCTCTTCTTTTGAAAGTATTACAATTTCACCTTTGCGCGGAAACACTTCAAGATCTATCTCCACAGCCGTATCTATGTAAATTACATCGTTATCGGACATTACACATACTTGAACTTTCATAATAATCTATTTTACTTTGGTTCTATGATTCACGAACTTATTCATTGCATTAATCTCCTACATAATGTGCTCCATAAAGCCCAGTACTATTTTGATTATAGTAAGCCGAAGATGGAGTAGAGTTATTATTATAGTTAGTAGGCTTATAGTCTGTGAAATATTTACATGAGTAGTTTTTTGCTTCATTCCAAATACGTCTCAGGCATTCACCAAATGATATTCCTCTTTCTTTCAATGCGCGGAAAAGAATGTGCGCATCGGTCATTATCTTTTTCAAATTGTACTTTTTCATTGCCTTACCTATTTTTAGTTATGTAAATAATTTGGTTATCTCAATCAAACTTCTCATCTTTGCGATGTCGTTTGTTATTTGATGTTGCAAAGATAAGCATTTTTGCTTATTCCGCAAATATTAATTCGCATTAATGCGTATATTAAACAATTATTAACACATTTACATATAATCAATAAGCAATAATGCTCACATGGAAGTATTTGATAGAATAAAAGAGGTAAGAAAACACTTTTTCAATGACAGCAATATTAAATTTGCCGAGTTCATGGGAGAGAAAACTGGTACTACAAGTGGATGGGTAAGCGGAAGAAGAGGTATTGGGAAAAGCGTTTTAGATAAAATACTTTCAAAGATTCCTGATATCAATCCTACATGGCTTCTTACCGGAGAAGGTGAAATGCTCAATAATGCGAATCCCACACCTAAATACAACGAAGCAGTTCCCATCCAACAGGACGTAGTTTACATTCCTCTGGTGAATCAATTTGCATATGCCGGATATCTTGATGGATATTCAGATTGCACCTATTTAGATCAGCTTCCGAAAGTACCTTTTATTGTAGATCATGAAGGACATGGAAATTATATTGCTTTCGAAGTAAAGGGGGACAGCATGAACAACGGAACCGAAGAAAGCTATTTAGAAGGTGATAGACTGTACTGTCGTGAAATACAACCTCACCTCTGGGCTACATCTAAATTACATCTCCGTAAATGGGATTTTGTGATAGTACATGAAGATGGAATTGTAGTAAAACGAATTATAGATCACGATGTAGAGAACCACACTATTACAATACATTCTTTGAATGATATGTATCCAGATCGAGTTATTGATTTGTGCGATGTTAAACAGATATTTAATGTCATAGAGTCAGTAAGACCAAGAAGGAGATAAACAATCATGAGATATCTAAAAATAATTTCTATACTGTTTGGGATATTCCTATTTATAAGTTGCAGTAAAGACAATGAAGAAGTAGCTCCCATAACAACCAAGTATCTCGAAAGATTCGACTATATACAGACTTTCTATTATAGAAAAGCTGAAATAGTAAATCCACCTAACAACGTTAAAGTTGGAATTTTGACTTCCAGATGTAAAAGAATACATTATACAATCTATGATTATGAAGAAAATTTCAATTCTATAAGTCCTCCACAGGAGTTAATAGATAAAGTAGAAAGCCTTAACGGAAACAGCCAAGATAAAAATTCACAATATTATTTAGTAGCTGATATAAAATTTTGTTATTATGACGAATACACTATAAAGGATGTATCCTTGAAGAGTAATTGGGAGATAGCAATCGGAAGAATTGGAACATATTCTTTTAATGGAAATACACATAAATGTTTAATTATAAGCGGATGGCTTTAAACTATTATCAGAACTAATATCGAATAATAAATAATATAACAACAAGAACTATAAATTATGAGAATAGGGCTTTTACTTATCATTTTATTTTCTGCATTTAATTCTTACGCACAATTTTCACCGGGATATAGAAAAAAGATGATAGAGAAATATAACGAAATAATCGCCTCACAGGATACTATTTCATTCAATGAAGATAACCTTCCTTTCAATCCCAACATAGGAAAGAACACTTCTTTAGAAGGCATGTTAAAAGTTATAAATCTAAACATGTATGACAAATGTTCTCGTTATTCAACAAACTGTCAAAGTGCATCTATTGGTTTTGGAGCAATATCAGCTGGATTATTAATAGGTTATGGGTGCCTTTCTGAGAAATTCGAAATAAACAAAAATGAAAAAGTTAAAATGACAGGTAAAGCTAAAGGATTAGTTATTGGAGGAAGTATTTGTGCTGCTGCCGCCATAGGACTTCAAATAGCATCAATTCAATATAAGATAAAAGCAGGGAAATTTATCCGATTACACCTTGACGGATCAGGAGCAAATATGGTATACGTGTTCTAAATATAAAATATACATGCACCCACAATTTTATCTCATATATGCGCATATAAATAAGGAAAAATATTGAGTGTAATCAACGAATAAAAACCTATTTTTTTCCAAAACGAATCTTTGGAGTTTTTAAAATCCGTTGTAACATACTGAATAGCTGTCAGTTTACATATAAATAAGGTTCATACTGGCAGTGTCGAGGTGATCGGTTCGAGTCCGATACTCTCCACAAAAGCTGTTAATCAACAAATTAGCAGCTTTTTTTTCTGTAACTTATCTCAGTACTACTTCAAACTTAGCCGTAAAAGATTTGGTTTTAGATATCAGGAAAGATGCGTTAGCGATGAAGTTGAAGTAGGAATAAATAAAAAAGGAAGATAGTGTAAAAAGCTACCTTCCTTTAATTTCTTTTCCTGTTGGAATAAGTATTACAATATTATGTCTGTCATTATATGAAAAACTATAGTATCCAACAACATTCCTTATAATCGAACGATTTGATTAAAAACGGAAACCTATATAAAAACGGGGACCTGAAACTTTAAACTTAGTTTTTTCATCTGTATCCGAGCGGTCATATTTAACGGTCCCCCAACGCTTCTCCACTCCAACTGAAATAACTTTATAAGCTACGGAAAGACCGGAAACAAAGAAGCTGGCATATCCACCTGAATAATATTCATCGTCTGCATACATTCCTGCATAACTCGGTGCATAACGGAAATAAACACTGGCTTTCAGATTATCTATCGGATTTACCGTTACAGAAGGACCGATATGCATGCCTGCTGTAAAATGATAGGTGTCATCCTTTCCCCCTTCCTCATTATTCATTTCATATCCGGCAGCACTAATATCGAAATAGGTCCAGTCAAGACCAATCTTAATCATATTCAAGATAGGAGTCTTATGCAAATAAAATGTCTTTCCCAGTGTAATTGCAGCTCCCCATTCACTTTTAATAGCAGCATCAAAACCATCAATTTCAAGTTTTTCTTTGCTAAAACTAAAGTTACGGTACTTTCCACGCTTCCATACAGTCGCATTTTTGTCAACAGTTTCAATCTGTTTCTGTATGTTCTGCTGATTGGTTCGTAAATCTTGAATAACAGTAGTCAGCGAATCTATTTTTGCCTGTTGTAACTCCTCCTTAGAGGTTTGTGCATTTGCCGTGTAGCCAAGGCCGATAGCTAATAATCCTAATAAAAACGATCTCATATTATTTCTTCTTAAAATTAATTTGGCTGCAAAATTATTGTACAATTCATAAATTCACAAATTTATGAAAGAAATTAACTATTGTTTAAGCATTTACATTACAAATATTAAGATATTGTTCATTAATATTCTCCATTATAATTTCAAAATAAGTCTATTTTCTCCGTATCATTCTACAAATGCATTTACTTGGTGAAAGCAAGTATCCTTACATAAAATATAAATGATTTTCTCATGGTATAGTAATCTTTTGGAGTGTGATTTATGTATTCTCTCCAGTTTTTTGGAAGTAGTATTGTATCTGGTTCTTTGATTCTCATTATACCATTTTTATAGGATCATCATTGTAACCCACAGAAAATACAACTTCACGCTTCTTTATTCCATCTGACGCAAATCATAGCCTAGCCATTCTTATGTAAAAATGCTCTACAATTATAACTAATTTCCATCATATATTTTATTCCTTTATTTGTTATTTTGAAACAAATATGAAAAGAAAAAAGGTGGAGAGTAAGTGTCTATTTACTCCCCACTCTTTATTTAATCGTACAAAATTTATGTGCTATTAGAAAATAGAAATAAAGTTATAACATACTGATTCATAACACCATACAAAATCAATAAAAATCAGACAAAGTCAAATTATAAATCCCAGGCAGATCACCAAAACCCAATTAAAGCCTTGATTTTTATGTTTTTTTATTAGAGTTTTATCCTACTCCCCTATCAAAGAACAAGCCAAGTAGAAATCTTTGTTGATGATTCTTTTTTATGTTTCCTTTTCCACTCATTATATAATAAAGACGGAAGCGTATAAAGAATTAAAGCACATCGCTGTATTTGCTTTTTAGGTTCACTAAATATTCGATAGACAAACTCTCCGTGTAATCGGACGATCCAGCCAGGAGCACGTCGTACGCTACACCCACTATAAAATTTAAAAACAGCTCCAACAGCAATCATTACTCCTTTCCGTAAATGTGGTTGCAGTCGATTCATGAAAATTTCTTGTTTAGGAGCTCCTAATGCAATCCAAATAATTTCTGCCTTATCTTTCTCTATCATTTGAGCAATATTCTGATAGTCAAAATCTTCCACATCACAGAATGGCAATTCATAAAATGTCATATTATCAATACGCTTATCTATTTGAGACAAATTAGACCGTAGTCCATTCAATATCGTTTGTGATGCTCCCATAAAAAACATCCGATATTTTTTTTGATGAACAAGATCTCTAAATATATCACTCCCGGCATATTGAGAACGCTTTATTCCATAAATCCAACGAAGATAGATTGGTACATAACTACTATCACAAATAGAAAACATACCGTTATTAACCACATGCATATATTCTGCATCGCTATTAACTGTATTTAATATGACCCCATCGGCTACACAAACATAACCAGAAGAGCTTTGTTGAAGCTGTTCCTCAACTGCTGCCAAAATACGAACTTTATCAAACTCGTAATTGATATTAAAATATCGTTCCATAAAATGAATAAAAATGTCAAATATACCCTACGAATGAATAAACAATATCCCCTATTTGCTCATTCAACAGTTCCTGCCATTTCATTGCGGCTTCCCAATCCGGATAAAAAGAGCGATGATTTATATTAGCCGGCCTTATGTAAGTGTTTACCGGATACATATCCAAGTGTATCCCAATTTTAGCAAAGCATTTCAAACTGCGTTTCATATGAGTAACGGAAGTAATAAGTACACATTCCTCTTCTGTTATTCGCTCTGTTTCAAGAATACTCCGAACATATATTACATTTTCACGTGTATTTCGAGCCTGTTGTTCAAGGAGAAAAACAGAACGAGGTACTCCCAACTCTTCCATATAGTTAAGAAACAATTCTTTTGTAGAGGTCCCATCTTTCTGAATAATGGAAGTAGGATCACCTGTAATCAAAATCCTTTCTACAACCCCTTTCTTCCAAAGCCTCACAGCTTCCCAAATTCGGTCTGCCCGATCAAGTTCATATTGCATTTGCCCGGTATTTCTATTCATAGAAGCAAATCCTCCCATCACGATAGCAAGTTTATATTGTTTTCCCACTGAGATTGTCATTGCACTGTATTCTTTTACAGTTAGATATTTTACATAATCTACCAGTAAATTATTAGTAAAAATTAGAAACAAAGCAATACAACTGATCAAGCACGCCTTTTTCCTGCGCCTTCTCTTAAACAAACAAAAGCCTATCAACAAGAAAAACATCCAACTGATAGGTGAAATAAGAAAGAAGTTTAGAAATTTGCTAAGTTCAAAAAACATAATTTCATTTTTAGATATAACCTTTTAGCCAATAGACCATAATGCCACCCCATTCGTATAACAACTCTTCCCATTTCTTTAAAATCCTTATATCCGGTTGCCACCAATTGCCAGATATCATAAGAGGTTTTCTTGCATCTACGGAGAAATAATCTATATCGATTCCTTGCTCGGAGAAGCATTTCAAACTACGTCCAACGTGTGATGCCGTTGTTATTAAAAGACAATCCGGTCCTGTAATCTCTCTCTGTTTAAGAATTTCCGATGTGAAAAGGACATTTTCGTATATATTCTTCGATTGCTGTTCAAATACAAAAACTTCCGGAGGAACTCCGGCATACTTTTTCATATAGCACAGAAATAGATTCTTTTCTGAGGTTCCATCTTTATGTATGTTTGCCACCATATCTCCTGTGATCAGTATCTTCTCCAGATGTCCTTCTTTCCATAAACTGATAGCTCTCCACAATCTGTTTCTCATGTCCGGCCTGATTCCATTCTGAGTTCTATTTTCACTATACATCACGTAGCCTATTTTTCCGGTAAATTTATCCATGTATCCGAATCCTCCCATTATGATTCCGATTTTATATTTCTTACATGGATTCCATTGAGGGGTGATATAAGACTTGTCATTCCAATAGCAGACGTAAGAGTAAAATAAGTTATTGGTTAAGAGATAGGAGAACAATAGACAAATGGCAATACACCGTTTAAATATCTTAGACTGTAGTTTTAACACGATTATTAAATATACTCACTCTCAAAGAGAATATTCATTAATATTACAATTAATGAATATTTCTACCTTTACTACTATACACCATTGTCACATTTTATGGATATTCAGTTAATTTCTCGTAGAGCAACTCCCCGTTCCTCGTAGAGTTTCACCCGATTTCTCTACGAGAAACGCTCCGAAACTCTACGGGAAAATATAGAAGTTTATACAATGCTAATAATCAATATTTTACAAGCGAACCAACAGGTTATATTTTTTTACCATTAAATAATCCTTTTATTCTTCCTTCTTCCATTTACATGTATCTGAAATATCAACAAATTCCACTCATCTTCTTAATATTCTTTCCTTTAACCATGCCACAGCAAATGATGAAATAAACACAAGCGGAACAAGTATAAAGAAATATATTCCAAATTGAGACTGATTAACGAAATAATGTTCTTTAAAATATGGATAATAAATTGCATCGAAAATATAGCAGCACAGATACATATCCAATGATAAGACGGATATTTTAGCCAGTATTTTTTTATTCATTTTAGAGTGAATATCCAATTGATAAAACAGTAAGAAAAACAATACGGCTATTGGTATTCCGAAAACCCCATTGGAACTTCCACATATTTGTACTAATGTATGATTATGGATAAATATAAGATTAAAAATAGGATTTATCAAACATATACCCAATATGATCATCCATGCCCATCCTTTTCTTATTGTTGGTTTATATTCGTGTATATAGGCTCCTATAAAGTAGAATGTCAACGGAAAACACTGTTGCCAAAAACCGGGAACTAAATGTACTCCATATCTGTTCAGAAGATCGGGTAGTGCAGTCATTATGTATAATGTACCTATAAGTATTAATTTCTGTTTCTGGTCAGGTATCGCTTTATATAATAGATTCAGAAAAGGGGTCAGCAAAAATAGTCCGATCCACATTTCTATATACCAACCGTAGGGGATGGCAGAGAAATCTAATACTTTTAATCCCCATTGTATCCACGACAGGCTTTCATGCAGATAATATTTTCTGAATATAATTGTTATTAATGAAAACAGTAGGTAGGAAATAATGACCCTGACACCTCCTTTATAATATTTCTTGTTGATTGATTTATTGGTATTCAGATAACCGGTTAATAGAAGAAAGAGGGAAACGCCTATATAGAACAAGAAGCTGATTGTTGCTTGTATGAATAAGGAAGTTCCTTCGAAAGTACTTGTTTTGAAAGCTGTATGTAAACTGAAAAAATGTCCTGCTATTACAAATAATATGGCACAACTTCTTATAAAATCTAATCCTACATTACGAGTTTGGCATAGGTTTTGTCCCCCCCTCTAATGGTGTCGACCTTTTTTGTATCATTACTTTTGTAAATTGCTATTTTCATTAAAATCTTGGGTTATTTATTAATGTCATGAGTTTTTTAATTTACTGAACAGAGTTTCCCATTGCTTATAGACAACTTCCGAATCATAATGCTTTTTCAATTTTCTGAAAGCCTTCTCTCCCAATTCTTCAGTCAGTGTCTGATTGTTCCACAGTTCTGCTATTTGCTTATCCAGATCATCTGTATTGCCCGGTTCGAATAGTTTTCCTATTGCATTTTCTCCTTGACCGATAATCTCAGTAAATCCTCCATGATTGGATGCTATTGCCGGTTTTCCATGACAGGCGGCTTCCAATATGGCCATTGGAAATCCTTCATAGCATCTACTCGGTATTACTATAAATCGAGCTTTCTGTATGAATTCTAATAATTTATCTTTCTGGAGATAACCTGCAAACTCTACATTACTTGGAATATCTGTGTTTTTCTGTTCTCTTTGAGCCCCGGCAAAACGAAATTTTATTTCAGGATGTTTTCGGGCGACTTCTACTAATAAATCATACCCTTTTTCATAGCTTAGCCTTCCAATATAGGCTATATACCCTCCGGTAGTAGGAGTGTAGGAACAAGGAGCGTCAATACTATTGGGAATTACAGTAATCTTATTTTTATCATATCCGGTTTCTATTAATTTCTTTTTCTGAAACTCAGTGATACAAGCGAACATATCTACATTTTTCAGATATGCTTTGGTCCAACGTGCATACACATTTCTTAGCGTATATCCTATAGATTTGAAAATGGAATGTTCACAATTGTACTTGATGCAACTCCATTCATTTTTTCTGTCCAGACATTGTTCACAAGGTTTCCCATTACGCATAAATAGTCCGGTAGGGCATATTAGGCGAAAGTTATGTACGGTCATTACTACTGGAATACCTGCTTTCTTACATTCGAAAAGAGCAGCCGGACTAATAAACGGATATAGATTATGCACATTTATTATATCCGGTTTTTCTTTGAGTAATATTTCTGCCATTCCTTTCACCCCTGAGTGAGAATATATTCCAGCTGTGAATCCCTTTATTTTATCAGATATTGTATCTCTCGCCCCTTCAGTTGTCAAACGGTAAAAACAAACGGTGTGGTTGTGGCTTTGAAGCATGGCAGCCATTTTGTCTACAACTGCCTCTTCACCACTATATTTTCCGTAATTATTGTGAACTAAAAGGATTTTCATTACTTCTATGAATGTTTGAATAGATATGCTTGTTTTATTATATTTAATTATTTAGAATTTGTTTTTTATAGTCTTGGATTATATTGTCCCATTGAAACATCTTTCCCTTCAAAAAATTATTTTCCCCTGTTTTATCAATGATAGATTGATCTTTATATAGTTTATCGAAGAGTATTGCTAATTCATCTTGATTTCTAAAAAAGAACCCATTTTTGCCGGTTGCTATAATGTCAGGAGCTACTCCAACGGCAGTTGTTAATATACATCGCCCTAATACAAAAGGTTCCACAATACTTTGACCGAATGTCTCACTGTTGCTTGATACGATTCCAATGTTACTTTGTAAATACAATTCTTTGGTTTGTCGTTTAGAACATAGGCCTGGAAAAGAAATACGATCTTGCAGATATAATGCAGAGGCCAATTCTTTCATATCTTCCCATAAAGGACCATTTCCTGGCAATATCATATAAGACTCACTGTCTTTATTTTCATGAATATGTTTGGCAAAGGCTTTGATAATCAGATCTTGGTTCTTACCATTTCTAAATTGAGCGGGAAAAATGATTTGTAGACCATTTTTAGGAGTGTTGGGACGTTTGTCTTGAAAAAACATGTCTGCGACCCCTAAAGGCAGAATTATAATTTTATATGACAGGAACCGGAATTTCTTTTTTAGATATTGGCACATACAAATCACTTTGTCTGCAAAAAGAAAAAGTGCCGTTCCTATAATGAATTGTGCCATTATGGATTTAATAAAACTATTGTGCCTGAATCCATGTAGTGTGTATATTATTTTAATTTTTTTTAAAAAGTACAATTTTAATTTGACTACTGCAATTATTGCCAATTGCCAATTGTTTTGTACATGAACTAATCGTATGTCTTCTGTTTGGATTATCTCTTTTATATCGTTAACCAACCGGAAAAAGTTTTTATGATCATCCAATCCATGTATGCGTTTAAGCTGAATCTTTTGAGCAATAATTTGTTCTTCCAATCCTTTTTCTTGATTTTTTTCACCTGCAACCGGATATACATTTATGTCATTTCGATGTAAAGCAAGGAGCTGATCGGTTAATAATGTACTAAGCCCTATCTTATAATCTGAGGCAAAGAATAATATGTTCATGATTTTAAATCGTTGAAAAGTGACACCCATTGTTTCATGATGTGGTCTATGTTGAATTTATATTTTGTCTCCATGGCTGCTCTTATGCCATATTCTTCTCTTAATTTCTCATCTTTCATTAGCTTTTGTAGTTCATATGCAAAATCGTTGATGTTTTTATTTTCAACTAATATACCGTTGATACCATTTTCTATAATTTCTGATGGCCCACATGGGCATTTAAATGCAATTGCCGGTAAACCGTAAGACATTGCTTCCATTAATGCCATACTGAAACCCTCGTATCTGGATGGAAAGCAAAAGATGCTACTATTTAAATAAACTGATTGAATATTAGTCGTTGCAGGATACATATGTATTGTTTTATGCAACGAGTATTGCTTTATTTTACTATCTAAAGCTGCATAGTCCGGTCCATCACCATAAATATTAAGTTCCCATCCTTCAATGTTTTTGCATACGACATTCCAAATATCAACCAACATGTCAAAACCTTTTTGTGGACACAATCGTCCTATAGCCAATACTTTTTTTGTGTGTATATTTGCAGTCTGCTCAGCAATAAAAGGTAAAGGATTATATATTACCTTGATGTTTTTTAACGGATACCATGTTTTTTGATCTTCTTCTGTCAATACGACGAAACGGTCGTAATGCGATGCTGCTTTGAAATCTCTATGATCTAAATAGTAGCTAATCATTCTCTTTGCTATTCCTGCATGGTTACTTTCATTATGTAACTTTCTGAATTTTTTTGAAAAATGTAGTTCGCAAACTTTTTTACTTCCATCCTTTATTTTATACAGAAAAGAGACATCATGTGTGAACATCGACACTACAATGTCTGGTTTGAGGTGAAATAATAATTCTTGTAATTTCTTTTTGTGTTGCAATTTCTTTTTTAGTACCATTATCGTTTTTTTCCATAAGGAGATGTTTTCTATTTCTTTATAATGAATGTCTAAATTATAAAAATGGATTTTAGACGAAAATTGGTAATGGTTATTTTGAGAAACCGGTTCTGTCGTAATGACTGATATATCCCACCCCACCACATCAGCCAGATAGTTAGCTTTTACAGACAGTACTCTTTCCATTCCTCCCGAATTGTGACAGGAAGGTATACAATATATAATTTTCATCGATTCCTTAATGTATTAATAATATGCGAAGCTGCTTTCGTGGGAATAGTAGCTAATAATAAGAAAATGTATGGTTTTATATCGTAAGGATTATATTTTATTGATTTGAGCGCACACTTCATAGCTGGAATCTTATGATTTAACATAATGTTTATGGAAGCTCTCATTTTATACCAGAAAGAAATATAACGGGCAATATTTTTTTTACATTCAATATCTTTTTCTGTAAGATATAATTGCTTTAAAGAGGTACCTACATAATCTTTTGTAGATTGTAAATCTTTGGGCTCGTTACTTTGCTGCGGTTTCGTATTAATATAATAGTAAACATATGCATTTTTGTTATAAGCAATCATTCCCACAGTAGACAATCGTGCCCAAGTTATCAAATCTTCGCCGGAAGTTACATTTAGGGGAAAACCTCCGATTTTTTGAATTATTTTCTTTTTGATAACAATGGCCGAGCTACAAAGTGGAGGGTGTGAAACGCAAGCCACTTCAAAATAATTATTTAATATTCCATCGTTTTCTTCAAATGAAAGTTTTTTGATGATCGTAGGTGATATATCATGTTTTTCATTAACAAATTCATAATTGCAAGCAAAAATGTCACATTCCGGATATTTCCTGTACAAGTTATATTGAACTTCCAGATATTTACTTTTCCATTCATCGTCTGCATCCAAAAAAGCAATCAACTCATACTTCGCTTCTTCTATTCCTTTGTTTCGAGCTGCCGATACTCCTGCATTTTTTTGATGAATCAATCGTATGCGCGAATCTTTTACCTTCTCTACTTCTATTATACTGTTATCTATACTTCCATCATTTACAATGACTATTTCAAAGTCTTGAAAAGTCTGTGCAAGGATAGATTGTAGTGTCCTTTTTATTTGCTTTTCTTTATTATACAATGGTATTACAACTGAAATCATATCTCTTTCCTTTTATAAGTCCTAACATCATTCCATAAAATCCGAATGGATAAGAAAGTGTAGCCATTGAGTAATTTACTACGTTATCAGTGTACATAGTCAAAGCGACTCCTGCGATACTACTTCCGGCTACAATTGCACACATCTTTATAGCTATACTATTCTTTTTATTATATTCTATAAAACAATGCGTGATAATACTGCCAATGACCAATAGGTATAATACAATTCCAATTAATCCATTGTCACATGAAATTTGAATATAATCATTATGTGGCACTTGTAATCCTCCAAAAATAAAATTAGAGTACATATAATTTTGCACACTTCCCGTACCGGAGCCAACTATTTCTTTATGATTATAAAAACGTTTTTGTAAATGTTCCCATAAAGAGAATCTGGCATTGCTGTTGATGTCGTCTTTTGAAACCTTTCCTTGCTGAAATTGCTCTATACTAATGTTGCTACTTTCCTTAAACATTTTTGTTTTCATACTGGGAATTGTGAATATTGCAATGACGAAAAGCAAAACAATTCCTAAAATTACGGGAACTGATTTTATTTTGTATTTAAAGAAAAAGAATGTCATTAAGGCTATTGTTGTCCCTATAATACTAGTACGGAATACCCATAAAATACAAGGAATTATAAACAGAACACATAATAATAAATCTTTTTTATCTTTTCCACCATGATAGTATAACGCTAAGGAGAATATACACATGGATATGTAATGTATACTTCGTGCCGTTCCATACCAAAATACTCCCGATACTAAATAATTCATCAATGGAATGAAAGAAACCCCGATGGATATGATAGCTACCATTCTTGCCCCTAATCCAGCCTTAATAAAAACTTCTTTATTTCTAACCGCCGTTGACGCTGAAAGCATAATTAATAGTGGATAACTATATTTCAATATGACACGGAATCCATAAACGAGAGATGTCGTATAGCTCAATCCTATAATCAGCCAAATTACATAAATCAAATATAGAATGACCGTAATACTACATTGAGGCTTTCTTTTTACTATAAATAATTCGATGATGCAGAAAGCCTCCAGTACCATCAACCGGATAGCCATCAAGTCTAATACTCCGGGAGCTGAGAAAGCCAATAGACCGGTTGAGAATGTGAGTATCCAGAATAACTCCGGTCCGTCCAACAATAATTTTTTCTTTTTATTCAGGGGATGAGTGATTATTCCCTGTCTTGTGAACAGAAATTTTGCCCCCATCACTGTGATAATCAGAAAGTATATATAGTTTAAAAAGTACATGAATCTAATTTGTTACTTTTTCATACAGATCATTGAATAGCAGAGTGTATTGGTTATTCCCAAATTGCTCTACATAACGTGTCGCCTTCATAGAAAGCATTTTCATGTCTTGAGGATGTTCCAATACATAACAAACCTTTTTTGCTAAATCCTCTGTGTTCTCTTGTTCATGTAACAACCCTACCTCTTTATCCTTCACGATTTCCGAAAGTCCCCCTGTCTTTGATGCTATTACTACGCATCCTCGTGCCATTCCTTCAATGGCTGTCAGTCCGAATCCCTCACTGCGCGAAGGTATTAATAAGACGTGTATTTTGTCATAATATGCTTGCAGTTGACTCTGATCTTTTCTGCCTACCCATGTGATGTACTCGCTAACATGTAAATCTTTTGCTTGCTGTTGCATAAATGCTTTCAGCGAACCGTCTCCAACTATCAGTAAGCGAGTTTCCGGATATCTTTCTTTTATTCGTACAAATGCCGGAATCACTAAATCGCCCCCCTTGATTTTTTCCAACCTACCCACTACCCCCAAAGTAACAGGTGAGGAGAAATCACGTTGTTCTTCTCGTATCTTTATATATGAGGGCAATACATTGTAGATGGTGAAATGGTTCACCTTTTGTATTACTGTTTTTTGTGTGTATAGATTGGATTTACCAAAAAAAGACATTTCCGCTACTTGCGTAATACAAGTAAACACTCGTACACAATACCTTTGAATGAAGTGCACCAATTTTAGATTTGGATAAATATCGGCTGCTGTATGTGCAGTAGCGATGATATTTTTTATTCCAAACAGACGCAGTAAAAGAATGGGAATAGCACCGGGAGCCATATACTGTACATGAGTGATATCCGGTTTGCTAATCCGTATCATTTGCTTCAGCCCCTTGTATAAAAAGATAATTCCGTTTATTCCTCCAATCCGTTTTCCGGTCACACTCAAACATACCACTTTACTTCCTGCCTGCTGATAGCGAGACACCATATTCGGAGTATGTTCAAAATAACATACGGTAGTTACTTGATGTCCACCTCGTATTAAAGCTTCCACTAAGTTTAGGGTTTGTATTTCAGTGCCTCCTGTCAATAGGCAGGGAATACAGATTAAAACTCTCATCAAAATTTATTGTTTTTAGAATAAAGGTATAAATTCGTGAAATGATAATTTTGCTATCTTAATAATTTAGTGTCGTCTGATTTCAATTTATCAAGAACAATAATTCTTTTTTTCAATCTATTTCTCAAATGTAGTATACGATTGAGAATTTTGAAGGGAAAAACGATTATAACCTTTATTATAGGGTGATATTTTAACCAACAAAAAGAGTTAAATACCGATTCTTCATTAAATAGATCGTAGTCGTCTGCCATTTTAGGAAATCTGTTTCTGAGGAATTGTACTTTTTGTACATCTTCTGTTGAAGATGAAGTCGAACTTATACCAAAACAATTAAATTTAGAAACTGTAATATCATAATACTTGTAACTACAGTTTTGTACAATTAACGCGTCAACGAAAAAGCACCAATCAGATATGATTCTGTAATTTTCATTATAGCCACCCAGTTTGTTTAATAATTCTCTCCTGATAAATGTACCCGGATGAGGTAGCGAGCCATTGATGAAAGTAAAAAGAGAAATGTTGTGGGGTGGGAATTGATACCATTTCTTTGTGTGAGAATATAATTCGATACCACCAGATATGATATCTTCTGTAAAAGACTGACTGAACAAAACTTGTAACACATCCGAATCGTATAAAGAGTCTCCGGAATTTAAAAAAAGGCAATATTCTCCTTTTGCTAAATTTAAACCTTTGTTCATGGCGTTATAAATGCCATGGTCGTTTTCTGATATCCATTGGTTGATATGATTGGCATTCTGTTTGATAACTTCCAGACTACCATCCGTAGATTGACCGTCTATAATGATATACTCATAATCGGTAAACGTTTGCGCTATCACGCTACTAATGGTTTCGGACAGACCGTTCTTATTATTCAGATTGATTGTAATGATAGATAATTTCATATTCAGTTCTTGGAATGTGTCTTGGCTTTGGCTGCAATACCTGTAACGATGCTGTCAGGAGGAGTGCTATGTACAACGATACTACCTGCTCCTATAATTGTATGATCACCGATATGAACATTTCCAATGACGATTGCTCCGGTACAGACTGACACATTATTTCCAATTATCGGTCTGTTTTCGTTCAGTGATGTGTCTTTCTACCCAATGTTGTGAGGTGCCATATCTGACAGTTTTCCCCTATTGATTGTGCATTGACAACACATGAATATCCATGCCAAATTACGAGCCCTTTGCCTATTTGGGAAGACGGAGTATGGAAATATAGATTATTTTGTCCTCGTGCAAAAAGAGAGAGGTAGTGAGCTCCTGTTCTATGATAAAACAGACTCCTGTATTCTGGGAACATATTTAATAAGAATAGAAAACCTCTGATTCCTTTTTTCTGAAATCTATTACGCGATAACCACATATCTCTTTCATAATCAAGAACGGTATGTCGTATACGTGAATGATAATATACAAAAATATGCGGAACAAATCGTAAAGATGCAAATAGGGATAATATACGTATCATTGAGCACGTTTTATACAATCTTGGTATAAAAGATAATATTCTTGTGCCTGTTTTTTAGGTGAAAACAGGGTGTGAGATTTTTGTGATATTCGTTGCCTGATAAAAAGGCTTTTTGTGTTAATGAATTGATGAATCGCTTTATATAAAGCTTCTGCTTCTATCGCATCGGCAATAATTCCGTTTTCTCCATTTGTGATGATATCCATCATACCTCCGGTGGGCATTGTTATTACAGGTGTGCCGCAGCATAAAGATTCCAACATCGTGTTTGGCAGATTATCTTCGCGGCTTGGCAAAATAAAAGCATCGGCAGCAGCGTATGCCAGTGCCATTAATTGTTCGTCATGTATGCTACCTATATATTGAATATTTGCTTTTGATTGAATGGTAATTGATTCTCCTATTATCATCAGATGAGTTTTATCGTCCAACTTTTTTATTGCTTCTAACAAAATATCGAAGCCTTTTCTCGGGTTGGATATATTCTGGCTAATAAATAAGAGTACGGTTTTGCCATTGGGAACATTCCAAATTGAACGTACATATTCCTTATTGTACAATTTGAAGACTTCTATATTTACACTATTTCTGATAATATGTTGCGGATATGTTTTGAAAGCCTCCGACTGTATTGTCAAATTTTTCATCCAGTCGCATAAGTTGACTATTTCCAAATGAAATGCTTGATGAATCCATTTTTCCTTCTTTTTTCGTATTTTTGTTTCTAATGCGTAATTATCGATATTCTTTTCTACATCTCCTTGATAGTGTGCACATCCTAAAAAAGGATTCATATCGTGTAACGTCCAGATGATGGGCTTTTTTATATTCCGAAAAAAAAGCTTATAGTTAAGCGAGCTGCCCACCCAATGTAAATTTATAATATCCGCACTTTTTACAAGAGGATGGTCTGTTATGCAATCATAGCCTTCTGGAAATGAAATACATTCATAAAGATTTCCATAGGAATTGCGGACTTTTTTGTATTTACCGTTCTTAAACGGTATAGGTAGTCTCATTAGTATTTTTGTGCAGGTAGTTCGTTCTACACATACAACATGAGGAACTTTACTCTGTTTGTAAAAACAAAGTATGTCTGAGTCTATATTTGATGCTAATAAAGCCTGATGTAAACGTAATGCCGCCAAACCGGCTCCTCCGGAGTCTGCGGATAGAATATGGACTATTTTCATTTACTGGTAAATTGAGCTCTCCACTGATTTATATTTTCAAATGGAATGGTTAAGTCAAGTGAGTAATCTTTGTTGATTAAAGTAGTGAGTTCCGAAAGGTTATGTTGGTTTAATACTGGCAGACAGAAATCATTAGCCATTTCAATAGCTCTGTTATCTATTCCAATTATAAACGAACGTACTGAATTTTGTAAAGCTCTGATTCCAGCATGCAGGCGAGTACCTATATAATCAATATTTCCTTGCGAAAGTATTTCATTGTAACAAGGCAATTGGGGTGACAGCAGTGTCACTTTATGGGCATAACCTAAATCTTTCAAGTATTGAATATCACCCGTTCCTTGTGCAAAATAATAGGCTTGTTCATATTCCTTGCAACAAGTATCAAGCAAGTACCGATCTCGTTCTTGGTCACAGTTGTAGTCAGTGAGTGTTATGATAACCCGTTTTGCCTTTTTCTGTGGAATTTTTTCAGTAATTTGGTTTGTCAATCTCCACAATGTAGGACATCCGGTATTTATGGAGGATATATCGATTGAAGACAATTTTTCTTTCGTGTAAGTATCGCGTACGGAATGAACATATTGATGTGAAAGCACTCGGTTGAATGCCCATTTTGTATAACACGTAATTTTGATATTCTCATATTGAAACCATCCACATCCCATTAAAACAATGTTTTTCAAAACAAGAATATTATGAAAGGACAAATCCCATTGTCTGTAATTTCGTATGTCGGAATTCAAAATATTCGTCCCTCCTAAAAATGAAATATAGCTAAGGGAATTGTATCTTCTCACATTTGTTTTTATGTCTTCAACAGGAAGTTGTACCAAAAAATGTTCTTTGAATATATCCCTGATCTCCAAATTTACGGCATCCATTATGATTTGATTACCAGTATTATAAGCTGCTATGCTGGTGTCGAAAATTGAAATGACAGAGGAAGTTAAATTTGGATTTTCCATTTTTTTATTATTTGTAGTATAGTTTGTTTCTCTTGTTTATTGATCCCTATATAATAGATTGACCCTGCACATAAGACGATGGACAGCGGGGTAGTAATAAGCAGTTTTTCTCCGCCGTCCAGATATGTACTTACGATCAATAATATGCAGATTGTAAATAATGTTATTGCTACGGTCGGGTAAACAACCTTTTTGAAATAATCCATATATGAAAAATTGATTAACGGCAGGATATAGAGTACACGAAAAATATACATCAATAGGCCTATTAATATTTTAGCATAAAAAATAGATTCTACTGCCAATCCTTGATATAAACAGACAAATGCAATAGGAATATTCAAGGCGTTGATGGAGCTGACAATGATTTGGTATGTCTTTATCTTTCCCGTTGCCTGCATAGACATCCATAGTGGGGCTCCAAGTGCTTCAACCAGAGAAAAGGTGATGATAAGTTGAGTAAATGTCACAGAATGATCCGGTACCTCTTTTAGCCAAAGGTGGAGTATGTAACTTGTATTTATCAATACCGGCAGTGAGATGATATACAATAGATAGTATGAAATTCGGGATGCGCGTGAAAGGAGTATCCGGTGCACTTCTAAATTTCCAGAAGAATAAGTCTGTATAAGTTGCGGATTAAAAGCTGTCTGGAAATTTGAAACAAAACTATATATAGCACTGTTGACTTGTTGGGCAATTCCTGTGGCGGCATTGAGCAGTACTCCGCAGAAGATGTTGATGATCATATTGAGTCCTGAGGTAGATCCTATATAAGCGATCTGCCCGAAAAGGCTCCAACCGGAAAAGGATGCAATCGCTTTTAGCATCGGCTTGTCTACCATGAACTGATACCTGCAAATAGGAAAGTTCCGGCTGCAATATATCCATTTGGCAGAACTGACCAGAATCCCGACAATGAAGATGAGTGCTGAGTAAAAAATCAATTTATCGGTTGTGCAAATTACCAGCATATAAACAATTATCAACTTAAATACTCCTTCAATAATGCTGAGATATGAATAAACAGACATTTTTTCATAAGCAACGATCGTCGATTCGTAAGGTGCTCCGACGATCCCTATGCATGCGGACAAAATACTGAATTGGTAAACCCAATTGGCGGCATACATCCGGTTTTCCGGAATATTCAGTTGGGTATTCAAAAACCACAGGCCTATACTTTCGCTTATAATGATGAGTATTATACAGATTATAAAATGTATGGTCAGGCTGGCCGAAAAAGCTTTGGCAGACTCTTGTGGGTTATTCTTTCCTAAGTTGAAATTGATAAAACGCCTTGTAGCAGCAGTAAGAGCATTGTTTATAAAGCTAAAAAGCACGATGATACTGCCGACTATGTTGTACACCCCAAAATCTTCGACACCTAACGTCTCCAATACGATACGTGAAGTATATAAAGAGATGCCCATTAACAGGAACATCCTCAAATATAACAGAAGAGTGTTTTTGGCGATTCGTTTGTTATCTATCATCTTTTTTCTCCAATGATAAACGAATATTTGATTGCTCTTGAAAAATATGTGACAGTAAAGTTATCTCCAATACCCCAAAGCACATTAGCATTAATATAATAAAAAGTATTATACCATTTATCCCATTATCTACCCTTGGAATAATATCCCCTATAATCACGTTGCCCATATCCATAATAGTATCCATATTTCTTTTTCTTCATATTGATACCATTCACAATAATTGCCATTTCGGGCAACTTCTGTTTTTTCTTCAAATCATTTATTAAATCAAAATCGCTTTTATGAGAGTAATCTGCCCTACAAATATACAGAGTTATATCAGCCAAACGACTGGCTATCAGCGCATCGCTAACCAAACCAACGGGAGCACTATCCAAAATCACATAATCAAACTCCTCTGCAAGTAGCTTGATAGCAGTGTCTAATGCAGGTCTGGCTATTAATTCTGCTGGATTGGGAGGAATCGTACCTGCCGGCAAAATATACAAATTAGAATTATTCTTCGCGGAAATCAACAACGAATGTAAATCGATACTATTATCCGATAAATAATTGGTAATCCCCTTCTTCCCCTTAATTTCTTCATGAGAGAATCCAAAACATTCTAATAATTTAGGGCGTCGAATATCAAGGCCAACCACCACTACTCGTTTATCCAACAATGCAAGACTGACTGCCAAATTGATAGCTACAAAAGTTTTTCCTTCGCCACTTATGGTAGAAGTAACCAGTATAACATTATGATTGGCCTTTCCCAATAAAAATTGTAAGTTCGTACGCAATCCACAAAAAACCTCCGTCATCAAAGCATTGGCGTTTTCTCCCTCTTGAACGATCAAAGAAGTCTTACTCTTTTTCAAACTGCGTTCCAATGGTATATCACCCAAAATAGGAACACGAGCTAACTTCTCCACATCAGCATGCCCCTCTATACGATAACGGAAAAAGTTTATCAAAGTAATAACAACTATTGGCAATAATAAACCAACGGCTACAGAAAGAGAACGTATTAATGAATAATTCGGAGATATAGGACCGCTGACTACCGCTGAATCAATCACTTTAGCCTTATCTGCCGTAGCAGCTAAAGCAATTGAATTTTCCTCACGCTTTTTGAGTAACAACAAATACAAACTGGATTTTAACTCCTGTTGCCGCGATATATTCGTAAAAGTCCGTTCCTGAGTCGGAGCACTATTGACACGACTGGTATACTTCCTCATTTGACGGTCGATATCCTGTTTCGAAATCATCAAACCATTATATACAGAATTAATGGTACTCGTTATGTTTTCACGCATTGCTGTCAGATTATTATTCAGTCTGACAATTACCGGATTGGTTGCAGGAGAAGAGCGAAGCAATCGATTACGTTGTAATACCGACTCATTGTATTTATTTATAAGAGCAGACAATGTCACATCTGTCACTCCTATATTGGCAGGAATTACATCATCCTGATGAGCCGGACTATTTACGTAGTCTTTCAAATACTCCATTAAACTGAGCTGAGTTCCAACTTCTGATCGCTTCTTCTCATATTCGGACGATCCTTGTACATAAACCTGCGCATCGCTCATATTCATCAAACCGGATTGGCGCTTAAAATTTTCCAGCTTTTCCTCCGTACTCCCCAACTCTTCATTGATAATAGCAATACGATCATTAATAAATTCAGCGGTTCTTGTAGCCACACTCTTTTTATCCTCATTGGCATCCCTGTTATAAGCATCAATCAATTTATCCAGAAAAACTTTATCACGTTGAGGAAGTGTACTATTCTTGGAGACAGTTATAATAGAATTGGACAGTTCTGAAACAGCCAAACCCAATCCAGTACTGTAATTTATTGCGGTTCGCAAAGGAGGTACAACAGTCACCATAATATTCTGCCCATATAACGGATGCACATTAGGACGAAGAGAAACAGTCAGTTCTCCCAACGGTGTTTCAATGATAGTTGGTAACCGAGTGATACGTTGAGTAATGTCCTGTCCTGCAATTATTCCGGAAATTTGTAATACCTTATCCGATTCCTGTACAACGTTAAAATTAAAACCATAACTCAAATTCTCCAGATCCGTTTCTTTCATTTCTACACATACAGGACTACTCACATATAAGTCACGCATAGCGAAATTATCTTCTACTTGATAGGTAATATAGAGTTTCATCTCTTTTACCACCTGCTCTACAATAGTACGAGAACGGAGCAGTTCCATCTCACTGCCAATATTCTTCGTAGAAGACAGATAACCGATATCGGTCAATGCCATCATCGCCTCATTATTTCCATTCTGCCTTTCATCATTGATCATAATGGTAGTACTTACCCTGTATACCGGAGTCGCATAATGTAAATAAATCCGTCCCCCTACCACACAAAGTACTACTGATAAAATAAACCACTTCCAATAACTGAGATAATCCGAAAGTATTCTTTTCAATTCATTCGAATTATCTACCATCCCATCCAGTTCTTCTTCAGTTAATAATCTCATCGTTTCCTACTATCTTACTTACACTCTTATTTATTAAACAAAACCACTCCTAACGAAGCTAAAGAAACCAAAACAGACAAAACACTAACCCAAGGCGTAATATTCCCCATTTTTGCAGAACGCATTGCTGCCTTACCTGACTCTACATAAAGAATGTCATTTTGTTGCAGATTATAATAAGGAGAATTCACAATATCCGGATCATTCAAATCCAATGCTACCATCCTTTTACGTCCCTGTTCATCTTCCCGTAACAGCTTAACCTGATTTTTCTTTCCAAATGGGGTGATATCTCCGGCCATGGCCAAGGCTTCAAATATATTCACTTTTTCATTTGCCACCGTAAAAGTATTAGCCCCCTTTACTGCGCCAATTACTGTAAATTTATAATTGACCATACGTACATTCACAATAGGAGTTTCATTCAGATATCCTTTCAGCTTTTCTTTAATGGTAGCTTCCGCTTCCCCCTTTGTTTTTCCTCCCAAATGCAATGTACGAAGAATCGGAAAATCAATATTTCCATCATTGTCCACCAGATAAGTTTGTCCCACATTACCGGAAGAGCCGGAAGAAGATGTTGCCGACAATGAAGTCGCAGTACTCCCCCCCAACGGATTCGCAATACTTCCTCCCATATTAAACGGAGCAGCCAGTTCCGGTTCGGAATAACTCACTGTAATCGTCAGTAAGTCTTTCGGCATAATCCGTGCATCATACAAAAAAGAAGTCTGATTTCCGGTTAGTACTTTCTCCCCTTTATACATATAGGTCATTTTTTTAGAGCTTACGCAACCGGTTAAAAATAAAAGAGAAATCCCTCCAATCAAAATAATATATTTTTTTCTCATATTTTATTTATAGTATCAAGATGTGAACACACTGTTTTTTTTCTAACATCCAAGAAAATATAGAATGAGAGACCAAGTAATAAGTCTATTAAAAAGATCAGATTGACATTAGCCCATTTGGTTAGAAAAACATTCATACTAATAATCACTACATCAAGAAGTAGCAGAATAGTTGTTACTTTTTTATGGCCATAGCCTAAGTCCAGCAATCGGTGATGAATATGACTTCGATCTGGAGAAAAGAGTGGTTTCTTTTTTCTCCAACGAGAAATAATCACGCATAAGGCATCATATGCGGGAATAAAAATAACCGACCATGCTATCACGATTACATAAGCGCCATTACCTCTCCCCGATCCGGACATTGCATAATGAATAGCCAAAAAAGCAATGACATAACCTAATAAATTGGAACCGGTATCTCCCATAAAGATTTTCAATTTCCGGGTAGAGCAAAGATTATAGCGCAGAAAAGCGATCTGTGTGCCCAAAACAGCAAATGCCAACGCTGCATAATGGCACGAATGTTCCCTATACAGACAAATACCTAAAACTAAGGCGGCAACAGACACGATACCGGAGGCTAAACCATCCACACCATCAATCAGATTTACCGTATTCAGTATGTAAACAACGAGAAACACAGTCAACGGATACCCGATGAGAGGAGAAAGTTCATAAATACCAAACAAACCGTATAGATTATTTACGAAAGTACCGGAAGCTATCATACACAATGCAGCAATCAGTTGAACAACAAATTTATACGACCAACGCATACCAATCAAGTCGTCTTTCATCCCCATAATAAAAATCAACGAGGCACCACAAATTAAAAAGGATAACTCGCGAACAGAACCGCCATATAGGCTCACAACCGGAAGAAAGCTCAATAAAAAAGCCGGAAGAAAACTTACTCCGGCTAATCGCGGTATGCATTCCAAATGTGATTTTCTGGAATCAGGTATATCATATAGTCGTTTTCGCTTGGAAATCAATAATATATGAGGTATTAACAGCAATTCAATAACAATACCTGACAGGAGTGAGAAACTCACTCCCGTCAGATCTGACGATAAAACGAAATCAAAAAGGGTCATTATTATATATTATCGTGTATATGTATAAATGATACGAACACGTGCTGAACGATTCAACTTAGAATCAAGACTGTTAACGCTTTTATCTTTCACCTTTTTCACCAGGTTGGATCCTTTCTGCATGATAAATTTATTATCAGCATCTTTGAAACAATCCATCTGTTTCATCCAATTCATCACACTCGTTGCACGGTCGGTAGCCAGACGTTCATTACGCTCTACACCTACTTCCTGTTTTTTATTATTATCCTGACTTGTAGCAAGGCCGCTTACTTCTATCATTACTATATTATCACCATTCAAAATGCCGTTAACTTTGTCTACCATTGCAGAATCTGTAAACTGCCGTATATATCCGGTATTTCCAGATACCGCAGCATAAAAATCCGCTAAACTACAAAGTGTGACCGGCACATCTTCTTCCGTTGTATATTCTTTTACAATTTTAAGCCCTTGATGTGCGTTCAACTGATAGCTTTGCACATCATCATAATTCTCTTTCTTATTAGCAAGACGTTGTCCGGCTGTAGAGGGATCTACACGGTATCCCCATTTATTCATTTCGCCCGAATTACCTGTCACTTCCGAATAAATCGGTGCATAATAATATCCTTCCTTATCTTTAAACGCCTGCATTTCTTCAGCAGTCATAATCCGGCTCAACGGAGTAGAAGACATTTCATATCCACGGAACATATCATTATCAAGTTGCGTAGCATTTACCGTAGCAATATCGCTTGTTTCCAAATCAGATAAAGCACGTTCATTTCCCAATAAACCGTTTACAACATCCGTATCACTAAATCGTTTCTGAGTATAAATACCGGAAACCAGATAGTCGATAGTATTCACTCGAGCATCCGCTACTGTAGGAGCATCGTTACAACCAGAATAATTATTAGGATAAAACACATAAAATTCCAGTACTCCGGTCTCCGTTTTCGGACAATCTGCACGTATCTGATTTATCTTTTTATTGATATATATAATATCCTGCGGACAAGAGTTACAACGATCCCACTCACGTTTGTTGAAATAATAGGATATGCCGACACCAGCTCCAAACATAGCATCCCATACATCAGCGTGACCGTGTCGGTCGGAAAACACATCATCGAAGTTCGTTTCCATACCGATCACATAGAGTTTAGTCTGAAAAGCCCAGCCCGGCTTAAAATGATATTCATAATTCACTTCAATATGTCCGCTATACTGATTACTCTGATCATAAGCCATATCATAATGATGTAACCACCCGAAACCTCCTGCAAGATGTACACGGTGGCGACGTCCCGGTTTATACCCCCAAATGACATTATTCAAATTGATTAATGCCTGAATAGACACATCTGTAAATTTCATCGTTGACTTATACCAAATTGTTCCATCACTATTCGTATAAGGGCCACCGACTGTAAAAGGATTCGTTTCATGAGAAGAACCTCGTGCCTGAAGTCCGTTGAACTGTGCCATCAAACCAAATCCCGGAGTAATCCATTTTCCAAGACTTACATAGAATCCCGGAGAAAAACGGCGACCGGTAGAGCCATCGCTATGATAGTCTCCTATATAATAGGAAACAGTCGGTCCTGCATTCAAAAACCAGTTATCCCAAAAAGGGTTAGTTACAACCCGGCGCTTGTCATCAGTAGGCTGTGCATGTTCCTGAGTAGTATAAATAGTATCGCTTTCTATAACTTCCTGCGCTTCTACTACTCTTACCAAAGACAACAAACAAATAATCAATAAAATAAAAACATTCCTCTTCATACTTACAAAAAATTTAAGACATATTTCTTATCACACACATCAATCACCTGCTTACGATGGGATACCACAATAATCATCTTGTCTTTTCCGTGTGCTTTTAATGAGTGAATTATATTTTGTTCTGTTTCTTCATCTAAAGAAGCGGTCGCTTCATCCAATAGAAGTACATCGCCACCGTGCAACAATGCACGAGCAATGGCCAATCTCTGTATTTGTCCACCGGAAAGCCCCTTCCCGCCTTCTTTCAGTTCACTGTTGAGCCCCGACGGCATTGAAAAAACAAAATCAGCAGCAGCCATTTTCAAAGCCTTCTTCATTACTTCGTCATCAGCATCCGGATTTCCCAAAGAAAGGTTCTCCCGGATACTTCCGGAAAAAAGATAATTCCCTTGAGGTACATACGCTATCCGTTGCCGGAAAGCGGGAGCCATCGGAAAGCCGGATTTATTATCCGATACAGTAACCGTCCCCTGTTGCGGAGATACCAGCCCAAGTAATAATCGCATTACCGTGGTCTTTCCACATCCGGTTGCTCCGACTAATGCAGTCATTTTTCCCCGCTCAAAAACAAAATTTGCGTGAGATAATGTTTGTCTACCGGTTTCATACCCGAAAGTAACATCGGAAAAAGTTATTTTTTCTATCCGGAAAGACGGTTGGACCAAAGACATATCTGCCTGTTCCCTCGGTAGTTTCTCCAATTCATTCAAACGTTCCAATGCTGTGTATGCAGCAATAAAAGCAGGAATACTCGCTGCCAGCCCAAGTGCCGGCCCTTGCATCATGGCCACCAGCTGTAAAAAAGCAGTCATAGTGCCAAAGGTTATCTCATTCCCGTACAATTGATAAACTCCCCATGAAAAAGCAGTCAGATAGCCTGTTGCAAAGCCAAATGAAAGTACCGAATTTGAGAATACATGAAAACGATTATGAGATAAGACATGAGCTAAAAAATCATTCTGCTTTTTCACTAACTCTTTCTTCATACGGTCCTCTATATGTAAGGCTTTCGCTATTCCTGCATTTTGGACTGACTCTTGAAAGTATTGCCGTACCACTGACTGGGATTCCTTAATCAACACAGACAGCTTACGCATTTTCTTGAAATACAATTTACTTACCAGCAATACTATCGGTATAATTACCATTAGTACAAGTGTCAGCCTACGATCCAAAATAAACAGATAAATTATTGCACTCGCCAATTTTAACAGTGTAACAAGAAATTGCGGAAATGTACGTACCACCAATTGAACAATGTCACCAATGTCCGTCCCTACCCGTGACATGATATCACCGCTATGATACATCTGCTGCGCTTTCCATTCGGCATGTAATATCCCAGAAAAATAATGCAATGACAAACGGTTATACAAGGTCGTCTGATAATGTACCCCAATCTTGGAAGCTAATATAGAAAGTATGATATTTCCTGTATACAATAGTGCCAACCCAATTAACCCCCACTCTATTCTCCCTGTTACTACATGTGTAGCAACATCGATAACCTTTTTAGAGCATATAATCGAGGATAACGAGAAACCAACCCCTAATACCCCTATCGTCAAAAGAAGAAAAGAAGACAAACTGTCCTGCCGCACCAACACATACAAATACTTCAACAGGTCCTTTACTGCTCCTCTCTCTGCCTTTTTCTCTTTTCCCATCTAAACTCTTTGCCTGTTATCACTGCTTTGCATACACGCCCCAACTTATGGCATACAAAACCCTTCGCTTGTTTCCGGCAATATGAAGATAAACGGATAGCACGAAACACGTCTTTCCCGACCCGTTCCAATTTAGTACCCAGAGATAAAGATGCAAATGGCTGATGTGTCAAAACAGCAGTTCGTCCAAAATTACCCTTCATTATCATATCCCGATATAACTGTTGCAATTTCCTGCCGGATATTCCGGCACTCCACCGATTGGGTAACTCAGATACATCCAAGCCCAAATAAATCACTGCCAATGATGTAAAAACCGGTCCAAAATTTCCGATTCCGGCTTTCCGAAGCTCCTGACGCAAACTATCAAAATCTATAGCAGATGCATTAGCACGTAAAAACACAGCCCAATCGCATAAATAACGTATGCTGATTCCTTCTTGCAAGAGATGAAAAGCCGGATGAACCAATAATAACTGTGCATTAAACGCCGATGCGGGAATCAAATACTTTCCCACCTCATTTTCAACAACAGAAGTATCTATATCCAACCCTCGCGGAGCTAAATGATTATATGCAGCATGTAGTTCTACCTCTACTCCTTTGTAATAAAAGGTATGATGCCAATCACCATATTCCACCTCCATTCCCCATTGACGAACCGTCCTTATCGCCCGATCGTAATCCAACGGAAAATAAAGATCCAGATCACCGGGAGCACGCAACAAGGGCCGGTCATACCAATTTGCTACCCCGATACCCTTCAACAATACCACTTTTATACCTGCTTGTCCGAAACGTTCGTTCAATTCATCCCATACCTTCCTCAAATGGCGGTTACACTGTTCGATATATCCGGTACGCCCGTACCATTGTAACAAAGTATCCATAGACGGCCGGTAACCTGCAGGCAATTTCACCAACGCCGGATAGCAAAGTCCGGTCACCGCTTGTTCCTGTGCCAGCGCCAACAAATGTCTCCAATCACTTTCCGACAAATCTCCCAGACATTCAATCCGTGGCATTCCTCCCCACAAACCACACCGAAGCAACTCCCTAAAAGCCACCTCAACTTTATCTGTAATATTTAAAAGATCATTGACAGACATATATTATCCACCGACCGTCAACAATCTGTCTTTTCCAATACACGAAGTTCCCACAACTGCTCAAGCCACTCCTCCACATCCTTTGCGACCGATACTTCATCCGCATCATATACATCCGTCAATATCTCCACCAACTGCTGTAGCGTACAAGAACGCTCAATCAACGCTTCTGCCAATAACGCAGCAGACGGATTCAATACAATCATCCGCGAATAATCCACCTCTTCCATCCCCGATGCCATTAATATCTTTTCTCCTGCCACTTCCTGAATCAGGATACCCTCTTTCAACTTTAATTTCATTTACTTTACCTTTTTATTGCGATATAACCCGGCATACAAATTAAGCAACCCCAACAACCATCTATGTACAGGAAAACTTTTCATCCAACAGTAAGAACATACTCTCCACCGTAACGAACGACAATTGATTATACTCTCACCTCCGTTACGTCTTACTTGCTCTACTATACCTATAATATCTTCTGCAATTACCAGCTCATACGTACGATTATGATCGCCTCTCATCCAATATTCACCGTTTTTTATCTTTATCAAACGATGTAAAATATACCGTCCTTCCCATTGGAACAGAAATATGGCCCCCGGTTTTAATTCATTTGCACAAGGAGTTTTCAAGACCACTAAATCACGTGTATTACGTAAAAACGGATACATACTTTCACCCTTGATACGTAATACCGCTTTGTGTCCGTTCTTTAAAGAATCCGAAATATGCCGAAGCAAGATATTGTTATCCACATACCTCACTTCGGCTTTATTGTTGGGGATATATCCCATTTCCCGACAATCTAATCTTAAATTGAATATAGCCGGAACAATTTCATTTATAAAATCAAAATCTAAGATTATTTATTAGAAAAATAGGGTTCAGAACGCATAATTAATTGTTCTGAAGGAATATCTATTATTATCGGTTCGTCAACACCACGAGTTTTCGGATATTTAGCATCTTCCTCTAAAAATTTCTTATACATGTCCACTATATTCTGGACAGTCAATGCCAAATACAGATAGTGATTTCTATTATACTGAAGGGTCAGACTATTGATAGGAACTCTATAAGCCAACACCGTCTGTTTTGTACTCGTAGAGGTTTTATCTCTAAAGCCCATGAACAATAATAGATTTATGTTTCGTACATCATTAAACTCCGTAACAGGAAAAAATGGATAATTATCACATTGACTGGATATACCATACATCGTTTGCTTTTTGTCTCCCCATTGATAACTTGCGAGTTCGTCCATCCAAGCAGGATTATCCAAGTTACAAAGATAAACATTTCCTCTCGGTGCTCCCAAACCAGCTTGAACACCATCTATAAAATCATAGGAAAGTGGAAAGTTCTCAAGTCCTTTCTTACGAGTAAAAATATTCGTAACGCTCATCGTTTCCGGATATCCCGCTGCATGCAAACTCATATCAGTAGCTTCAATAGCTTTATCCAAAGAAGTAAATTCGTCTATATCACCAATACTCTTAGGGTGACCATTGTCGTCTACACCTTCAATTATCATAGTTGAAAGAGTAATGCATGCAGTCATACGGTTCAATTCCACATCCCATTCTTTTACCGGATAAGCCATTGAAGCATTTGCTCCTACAGACTTAACTACATATCCGTCTCCTTCTTTTTCAAAAATCATACCATCTGAAGAAAAGAGTCTATCATGATACTCTTCATACGCATCAGGGAAAAGCTGATTTTTATCTGTGTCATATAGATTCTCACCCGCTTCCAACTTTTTTAAAGAGAATTCAGTTCCATCTTTCGGATCAAAAGATGTAAAAATAAACCGAGATTTCGGGAAGCTGCTAAGCGGTAAACTTACTTTTTTATCGTCAACTACACTTTCGAAAGTCACTATATCACCATCTGTAGCCGATGGGGTGATTTTATAATTAAAACTATAGCCATTTTCCGTATCCAACTTAATCGCATCTTTTTGCAATTCACCGTCTTGATAAAAAGCAATATACATATCAATACCATCGGGCAAAGCACTCTTCGGATTTTTAGTATTCGGGTCAACTTCATCCGCAGAGCGCGTTGTCAAATCACTACTATTATCACCCTCCACTACATATACATCAGCTAACTTAGCACTCACCCATTCTACATCAGATTCAATAAAATTCGACTCAGAACCATTAATTAACTCATTATCCGATGAACATCCACTCATCAGTCCACCGAGCAATAAAAAGAATAAATATCTAAAACTCTTCATAATTTATTTTTATTTAATTGATTTACCAATTAGGATCCCAATCTACTTGACTGGAAGAAACAAACTCTTTATCTACGTATTCACCATTCAAGGCTTCGTGCAAATTTGAGCCGCTGTCTTTCACTTTAAAGGAGTTCGCAATACACTCATTCAACTCCACCTCCACTACTTTCAGTAAAGGCTTCTCATAAATACTTTTGTTTTCTTTCATGTTACGTTTTGTTTTAAAAATTCACATTATAATATTAACTAAATTTATTCTATAACATCATTAAACGAACATCAATGCCTTTGCACATACAAAGTGAGAAGATACTCCGACCACACTCAGCATGGCCGATGTCCCGTATCATATTTTTCCCATACCAACTGTACAGCCTCTTGCTCCGGTCTGTTCTCCAAATATACTACAGGTACGCTCTCTACTACCCGGGCCAGAGTACGCACAATGCCACGATATACTTCAGTCTGCTCCTTTATCATGGATACGGCTGCCAACAATGTGGTAAACCCTTGAAGATTCGTTAAAGAAATCAGCCTATTTTGTGGCGCTTGTTTCATCAGACAAACTAACTTCAAAGGTGCCTTCATCTGCCTATAGCAAACCGTTTTTCCACTCCAGGGCGAGCCGTAGATATAGAATATACCATCCTCTTCCAAACTCACGATCGGCTGGTCATCATTCATCAACGTACATCCGGGTACGTAACGTAACCACAAACGCGCATGGGTACTTTTGCCCACACCTGAATGTCCAATAAATGCTACTCCCTCTCCCGCTGCTGTGCGGACACATGCCGAATGCAGTAATACTCTACTCCGAGAGGCGGCGGCAGCTACGTAAGAAAGCATCAATATATTGTTTAGTGCCTGTGCGTCGATCTCGTCCTGTACCTTCCAGTCGATACGGACGCAGTGCCAATCAGAGTCGGCCTGCATGCGATAAATGCGACACTGTTCACCTCCTATACGAAGAATGATATCATATGTGTAACACGTACTATAATAGAAATTCCAACAAGTACCATTATCGCACACATGACACACAGCATTCATTTCTTCCGGGATAGGAGGCAATTGCTCTATGTAACCAAGAGAAAAGATCGTTTCTTTGACCTCCTCTTCCTTCACTACAAATGGACAAAAATTAAAAAGTGCCGGATACCCCATATCAGCATTTACCGAAAAATAAAGTCCTCCCACCTTATAGTAATAGATTTTATTCATCAAAGCCTTCCTTGTTCTCAATTGAATCTACCAACGACGGATGTAAACTCGCCGTAGCAACCGCAGCAACTCCTTCAATAGCAATCACCACACGAAGCCCTCTTTTAATTCTCACAAACTTGCCAACCACACCTTCCCAAATTCCTCCGTTGACACGTACCCTTTCTCCTTTCTTTAAATGTATCTCCAATGGATCCACATACATAATATGTTCATTAAGAGTACCGGCCACAGCTATAAAGTCCATCATCTGCTTATCCGGCACAATGGTAGGAACATGATTGTTATCCATTATATAGCGTATCTTAGATGAAAGTAAAGAGAAACGTTTAAATTCTTCGATTTTCTTTCTACAAGTATGTATAAAAAGTAAATTATGTATTGCAGGAACTAATTGCCGAGTCTTTTTACCTTGACACTCCTTTTCGACATAGCGCATAGGAATAAAACTTTCTATGTGCTCTTTATCCAAGTATTCCTTTACTTTCATTTCTTGTGAATAAGTGATACGTAAAGGATACCAAGCTATTTCATCAATGGTTACCACAACTTATTTAAAGGTATGTATACAGTAGTAGATCGGAAAAAGGCATACTATGGGGACACCCTAAAGAAGTCATTCTCTCTGATTAGTCACCTCCGGTTGTATATATTTCATTCATACTTCAACTCTTATTCCTCTTTCTATTGCAGAGAGAGGATATATACTTTTTTCATCAGATATATAAAACAAAGTATTTGGAGACAAAAAGAGGTGGGAAAAATAATGTTACTAATTTATTATATATTTATAAATCAATATAATACGATATATCCACCAAAATGCTTTGCAAAGGCATGACATCACAAAATAATTCTATACATATTTATCCATTTTCTTTGTGCAGATTGGAATATTTATGTTCAAGAACAAAATCAATCCGGCAGTCAATAAAGTAAATTAATATTATTCTAATTATTTCTTATACCCTTTGATCCTTATGTCATTACAAAATTATAATCATTTTTTTGTTGATTTTTCAAGTAATGTTTGTATATTTGCACCCATTCCATATTCCTCTCTCTGCAATAGAAAGAGGATATTTTTTTAATTATTACACATTGATATTATTTGTCTATAAATATTTTCAGATATAACAATTTATTACCGTATTCTTATTTCAAAATATTATCTAAACAAAAGCCAAAATATATTTCAGCATTCTCTATTGTTAGATATTACTTTTCTTAATTTTTCATATTGATATATAAACAGGCACCTTAAATAGTATATTTCATTTGTTATATAAAAAAACAAAAAAGACAATATAAAAATACCAATGATATGGAAACAAATAAAATTAAAGCCTCCTTATATAACAATCAGATAATTTCCCAAACAACAAACTGTCCTTCTTTCGTATCATACATAGATGAGGAAATCAGAAAATTATCTAATGCAGGACGAAACGGAACTGCACAGAATTATAAAGCTGCCATGAACAGCTTCACAAAATTTATAAGGAACGAGAATTTCCCACTATCTTCTTTTACTGAAGAAATAGTTCAAAAATATGAATCATGGCTCAGAAACAGATATTTATCCCGGAATACGATCTCCTTCTACATGAGACAATTGCGTTCCATATACAACAAGGCCGTTAAAGCCAATCTTACGGAACAGACTTTCCCATTTGATAATGTATATACAGGTATAGATAAAACAAAAAAGAGGGCTGTAGACATTTCTGTTATCACCAAATTAATAGCATTAGATTTATCATATTCCTCTTCTCTCTGTTTCGCCAGAGATTTATTCTTGCTTAGCTTCTATATGAGAGGAATGGCCTTTGTAGACATGGCATATCTCAAACATGACAACATAAAAAATGGAGTTATTCGCTACATCCGACATAAGACAGATATTATGCTGGAAATTAAGATAGAACAATGTATATCAGATATAATCAACCGTTATGCATCCAAAAGTAAATTAGGGTATCTATTACCTATCATTACAAGAACAGACGCAGAAAAAGCATATACCCAATATAAAAACAAACGTAGCTATTACAACAAATTATTAAAAAAGATATCACAACTGATAGGTCCGGATATCCTGTTGACTTCTTATGTATCGCGCCATAGTTGGGCAACAATAGCCAGAAATATGAATATCTCTTTAGCTGTCATCAGTGCTGGTATGGGACACAGTTCAGAAACCATGACACGTATTTATCTAACTTCATTAGAAGCATCGACTATTGATCAAGCCAATTCTGCCATACTCAATCATATATCCAGTATTCACAAGAATCAATAAAAAAGCATAGCTTCTTTTTTTAATTCATATTATATTCTAAATGATTACCCAACTGACAAAATTAAGAAACCGAATAATATGTTACAATAAAAACCTTTTAATAAAATCGTGTTTTGTCAACTAACCCTATTCATAATCATCATTAAAATTATTTAAACAGATATTTTCTCAACAAATAACTCACAAATTGCTAATATATATGATTTGAGACAACTTTTAATAGAGTGGAATCCGATAATATTTGCACATCATTGCTGTCCCATTAAATCTAAAATACCACTACCTACAGTGGAGACGGCAGCAGTCACCTTGTCGTTCAAATCGTCAATCATATATGGTTGCACTTCCGTTTCAATATCGATTGTTTGTGATGCTTTGCCAAACTCGTAGGAATCTTCATCTCGAAAATATCCCAAACCAACAAACAAAAGAAGCCTCATAACGTTCTAATTATCATAATAGTCAAAGATATTAATCATGGGAATCATAATAGCAATCATCATAGTCATTACTCTATTCGTACTGATCAAGTCTGCCACAAGGGCAAATAAAGAAAACAAAGAAATAGATCCGGTATCGCCACCGGAAAATAATAAAGATGATAAAAACAACAAAGAAGTTGGTGATAAACAAACAAATCATAAAAAATAAAATGCGTTATAATTCATTGCGTTATAACTCATACTGAATATATCATTTCAAACAGAGTTACAACGCAATTTATACAAACACACACAATGTTTTCACCTTATTTTTCCGCCCACTCAAGTATTACAGGACTTTTTATATTTACCCCAAGCAAATGCGCCTTTGCCAAAATATTACGTGCCAACTGGGCTTTATATTCTTCGGGAGCATATCGAAAATAAGCTTCCGCCGCCCTCACGTGAGCGGCATCATGAATGGGAAATTCCCTTAACTCAGGTATCCCGAATTCCGAAGTATCCAACTTTTTCCGCTCTTTGGATGCCAACCGACCAGATGACATTTTTTTGATTCCGTTCATAATCCTTTTTTTAATTATTACACATATTGGAAACAGTAACAGAAAAATCCTATAGAAAGATTTGCGGATAAAACAATATTAACTTGAAGAATTCATATACAGCAGTCAAGTAATAAAAAGCCAGTAGTTAAGTAAAAATAATCAGCCTGACATGTTTTCGGAATAAAAACACAAAAGGCTAACAAAAAAAAAGGCTATCTATCCCAGACAGCCAATCTTTGTTAACCTTAAATCTAATACTATGAAAAACACATTGCAAAGATACGGACTTCCGGGAGATTTGCAAATAATCCGTATGCCTTTACAAGATTTATAACATCGTTTAATAGATACCCGAAAGTCATTAACATTTTTGGAAGATATTCGTAAAAAACAATGCCCGATTTGAGAGTTGAATTAAGATAAAAACCACTATCTTTGCAACGTTTTATACTGTAAAATAACAATAAATCAAAAATATGATAGCTAAGATTAACCAGCTTCTTGAAGAAGTTGAAGCACTGAAAGCTGCCAATGCAGAAGAACTTGAAGCACTTCGTATCAAGTACCTTAGTAAAAAAGGAGCCATTAATGACTTAATGGCAGATTTTCGTAATGTTGCAGCCGAACAGAAAAAAGAGGTCGGCATGAGACTGAACGAACTCAAGGCCAAAGCACAGGAAAAGATCAATGCACTAAAAGAGCAATTCGAGACTCAAGAAAATGGTGCATGCGAACTGGACTTAACCCGTTCGGCTTACCCCATAGAAATGGGAACACGCCACCCGCTTTCTATTGTAAAAAATGAAATTATTGATATTTTCGCCCGTCTTGGCTTCAGCATTGCAGAAGGCCCGGAGATAGAAGACGACTGGCACGTATTTTCGGCATTAAACTTTGCAGAAGATCATCCGGCACGTGACATGCAAGATACTTTTTTCATTGAATCACACCCGGATATTTTACTGCGTACACATACTTCATCCGTGCAGACACGTGCCATGGAAGTATCCCAACCTCCTATCCGCATTATCTGTCCGGGGCGCGTGTACCGTAACGAGGCGATCAGTTATCGTGCACATTGTTTCTTCCACCAAGTAGAAGCGTTATATGTAGACAAAGACGTATCATTCACCGATTTGAAGCAAGTGCTGTTACTGTTTGCAAAAGAAATGTTCGGTGCAGATACCAAAATCCGTCTCCGCCCGTCCTACTTCCCATTTACAGAACCCAGTGCCGAAATGGATATCAGCTGTAATATCTGCGGTGGAAAAGGTTGCCCCTTCTGCAAGCATACAGGTTGGGTAGAGATTTTAGGATGTGGTATGGTAGATCCGAATGTTCTCGAAGCTAACGGTATAGACAGTAAAATATACAGCGGCTATGCTCTTGGCATGGGTGTAGAACGTATTACGAACTTAAAATACCAAGTAAAAGACCTTCGAATGTTCTCAGAAAACGACACGCGCTTCTTGAAAGAATTCGAAGCGGCCTACTAAAGGAGTTGAAAGTTAAAAGTTGAAAGTTGAAAGTTAGCTGCGCTATCATGCTACATAGTAATTTTCAACTTTCAACTCTCAACTCTCAACTAAAGAAAAGCTTTCAACTTTCAACTAACAAATAAGGCTTTCAACTTATGAAGGATCGGCTTGTCACCCGCGATTACTGTCTCATATTGGCAGCAAATTTCCTTTTGTATTTTGCCTTTTACCTGATACTACCGATTTTACCTTTTTACCTAACCGAAATATTCCATACGGGAAATGCCGCTGTGGGAATTATCCTCTCGTGCTATACCGTAGCCTCACTTTGTATCCGTCCATTCTCCGGTTACCTGTTAGATACATTGGCACGAAAACCTCTCTATCTGATAGCCTACTTTGTTTTCATCTCGATATTTGCCGGATATATGCTGGCGGGAGTATTGACATTATTCGTCCTGTTGAGAATAGCACACGGGCTGGCATTCGGTATGGTAACAGTAGCCGGAAATACGATTGTAATCGACATTACCCCATCCTCACGACGCGGAGAAGCAGTAGGATATTATGGACTGATGAATAATACAGCGATGAGCTTCGGACCGATGACAGGGTTATTCATGCATGATTCCTATTCTTTTGAAACAATTTTCCTTTGTTCTTTCATCTCCGGTGTCTTGGGATTTATTGCCGCCTGTTTGGTAAAGACACCTCCTAAACAGCCGGTAAAACGAGAACCTTTATCACTCGACCGTTTCGTATTGATAAAAGGTATACCTGCCGGCATCGCTTTATTGCTGTTATCCATCCCCTATGGCATGACAAGCACCTATGTGGCCATGTATGCCAAAGAGATAGGAATCAGCCTGAGTTCAGGATTGTTTTTCACCTTCATGGCCGTAGGCATGGCAGTATCCCGTATGTTCTCCGGCAGACAGGTAGATAAAGGCCGAATCACGCAGGTCATTATGCTTGGATTATATCTGGTATCTGTCTGTTTCTTTCTTTTAGCCGGTTGTGACGAACTGATGAAGATGAGTCCGGAACTAACTGAAGTGCTTTTTTTCATGATCGCTTTATTATTAGGAGTAGGGTTCGGCACCATGTTTCCGGCATTCAACACTCTGTTTGTCAATCTGGCTCCCAACAACCAACGCGGTACGGCCACTTCCACCTATCTAACTTCCTGGGATGTAGGAATCGGTATCGGGTTGATGGCCGGCGGTTATATCGCTCAACTAACCTCTTTTGATATGGCCTATTTATTTGGCGCCTGCCTCACAGTAGTTTCTATTTTCTATTTCAAATTAAGGGTAGCTCCCCACTATCATAAAAACAAATTACGATGAGAAAGAAAGAACGTTATGAAAAAGTAATCAACTGGTTTCAGGAAAATGTGCCTGTGGCCGAAACGGAACTACATTACAATGATCCGTTCGAACTGCTGATAGCCGTTATCCTTTCTGCACAATGTACAGACAAGCGGGTCAATATGATCACTCCGGCATTGTACCACGACTTTCCTACCCCGGAAGCATTGGCAGCAAGTAGCCCGGAAGTCATATTCGAATATATCCGAAGCGTCTCTTATCCGAATAATAAAGCCAAACACCTGGTAGGCATGGCACAAATGCTGGTGAAAGATTTTAATAGTAAAGTACCCGATACGCTGGAAGAATTAATCAAACTGCCTGGTGTAGGACGTAAAACGGCCAATGTCATTCAATCCGTCGTATTTAATAAAGCTGCAATGGCAGTAGATACGCATGTATTCCGCGTAAGCCATCGCATCGGGTTAGTAGATGACACACATACCACACCTTTCAGCGTAGAAAAAGAATTAGTGAAATATATTCCGAAAAAATTAATTCCGATAGCACACCACTGGCTTATTCTGCACGGACGCTACATTTGCCAAGCCCGTACTCCAAAATGTGACAACTGTGGTTTGCAATTAATGTGTAAATATTTTCAAGAAGCCAAAATTAAGTAGCAAATAGTCAGAATTATAGCCAAATGACTATTAAATTCTAATTACCGACTACTATATTCTAAAAAATAAATAGTAACTTTGCGGTCAATCCCAAAAAGAATACTAACACTTTTAAATAAATAGAGTATTATGACAATTGACAAATTTAACTTTGCTGGTAAAAAGGCATTCGTTCGCGTTGACTTCAACGTACCCTTGGACGAAAATTTCAACATTACAGATGACACACGTATCCGTGCCGCCCTTCCTACTCTGAAGAAAATTCTGTCAGACGGTGGTAGTGTAATTATCGGTTCTCACTTGGGACGTCCGAAAGGCGTTGCCGATAAATTCTCTCTGAAACACATCGTTAAGCATGTATCAGAATTGCTGGGCGTAGAAGTTCAATTCGCCAACGACTGTATGGGTGAAGAGGCTGCCGTTAAAGCTGCTGCTCTGCAACCGGGTGAAGCATTATTGCTTGAAAATCTTCGTTTCTATGCTGAAGAAGAAGGCAAACCGAGAGGTTTGGCAGAAGATGCGACAGATGAGGAAAAAGCCGCCGCTAAGAAAGCCGTAAAAGAAAGCCAGAAAGAATTCACCAAGAAATTGGCTTCTTACGCTGATTGCTATGTGAACGATGCATTTGGTACAGCTCACCGTGCACATGCTTCTACAGCTTTGATCGCCAAACACTTTGATAAAGACCATAAGATGTTCGGTTATCTGATGGAAAAAGAGGTAAAAGCTGTCGATAAAATATTGAATGATATCCAACGTCCGTTTACTGCTATCATGGGTGGTTCGAAGGTTTCTTCCAAAATAGAAATTATCGAAAACCTGCTGAACAAGGTTGATAACCTGATTATCACCGGCGGTATGACTTATACGTTTACAAAGGCTCAAGGCGGTCATATCGGTTTATCTATCGTAGAAGATGATAAATTGGATCTGGCTTTGGAACTGATGAAAAAAGCAAAAGAAAAAGGTGTCAACTTAGTATTGGCTGTCGATGCCAAAATTGCAGACTCTTTCTCTAACGATGCTAACACGAAGTTCTGTGCCGTAAATGAAATCCCTGACGGATGGGAAGGTCTTGACATCGGCCCGAAATCAGAAGAAATGTTTGCAGAAGTTATCAAGAATTCCAAAACAATCCTTTGGAACGGTCCTACAGGAGTATTCGAATTCGAAAACTTCACTCACGGCTCACGCACAGTAGGCGAAGCCATTGTTGAAGCAACCAAGAACGGTGCTTTCTCACTCGTTGGCGGTGGTGACTCTGTAGCTTGTGTCAACAAGTTCGGATTGGCTAATGGCGTATCATACGTTTCTACCGGTGGCGGTGCATTACTTGAAGCAATCGAAGGAAAAGTTCTTCCGGGTATTGCTGCTATCGAAGAATAATCCTCAAAGCACATCTTTGACGCGATAAAAAGGCAGCTCTTTTAATCAGAAAGGGTTGCCTTTCTTTTCATATAAACAATGAGAAATCCATTATTATTACTCAGTATGCTTGCTTTTTTCATTTCCGCTTGCAATAGCAGAAACGAAAAAGCAATCGCCATGCCGGTCGAGCTCCATCCCCTTTCTTTGGGAGTAATGCCCACAATGGATGGCTTTCCCTTTATTGTAGCCCAGAAATCGGGTATTTATGATTCATTAGGATTAAAAGTAAATCTTGTACAGTTCAATTCACCCTACGACCGGGATGCCGCCCTCCTTACCGGAAAGATCGACGGCGCCATAACCGACTACCCCAGCATCGCATTGCTGCAAGTACATCATCCGGGAGTTTCCGTTATCATGGCAACTCAGGGTTATTTCTGCTTCATTACAAACAGGCAAAACCCTATAAATCAATTTGATGAATTAAAAGAAAAAAATATCGCCATCTCTCGTGGCACGGTGATCGATTACGCTACTGACTTACTTTGCGAGAAATATGGAATAAAATCCGGGGAAATAAACAAACCGGAGATTGCACAGATACCACTACGTCTCAACATGCTGCAATACGGGCAGATTGAAGCCACTTTCCTACCCGATCCTTTTGCCACCATAGCAATGAAAAACGGAAACAAATCATTGATAAGCACCCGGGAACTGAACATCCACCTTACCGGAACTGCTTTCACCGAAATTGCTCTCAAAGAGAAAAGAAAAGAAATTACCGCATTGATCAAAGGATATAATCTGGGAATCAAGCACATACAAGCATGTTCACCAAAAGAACTGAACCTCTTATTGACCGAAGCTGCCGGAATACCCGATTATATAGCTAAACTTATCTTATTACCGTCTTATACTCCGGCCAAACGCCCGGACGAACAAGACATTCGCCAAACGATAAAATGGCTAAGAAATAAAAATAAAATCCCCGACAACTATCAAGGGGAGAATCTGGTAGATACTACTTTTCTTCCCCGGACAATGAACACTTCCGCCAACAGACACGCCAAACGGTAATCTCACCCAAAGCTCACAAACACTTTATAATAAATATTAAAAGACCGCCCTTTTGGCATCATTTTTGTTCTACTATATAGAATAACAGTACAAATACCTTGAAATTATGAATGAACGAGCTATCAATGAGCAATATAAATACATCGTAGAATTAATCGAACAGAAACGGTTAAAGGAAGCACTAACACAATTAGAGTCTTTCCTTTGGCAATGCCCCGACTGGGAGCTTCGTAACCGCTTGGAGCAGTTACAAACCTCCTATAACTTTATGCTGCAATACATGAAACAAGGTATAGCCGATCCCGAACGGAAGAAATTGTACATAAAACTACTAAGTGACACATTGGAGATTGCCGACCAGGCACACCTGCTACAACTCGATGATATCTCCACACGCTATTACCATGACGTCCGCAAAAAACGCACCCAGGATCTGGCAGCCTATAACACCAATGTATTGATGCACGTACTGGAATCATTCAACGACGATTTGGCAGTCAGCGGATTATTGTCGGACAGCAACATAGATGCCGTATTGAAGCGACACGAAGATACCCAGAAATTCATGTTCCTGCAAACATGGTCCAACAGCTACTGGACAACCGAAGATGAAGCCGACGCACAAGGCATGCTGAAATCTGAATTAATTCCGGTAAATGATTTATGCCTGTTTACAAGTGCCGTAATGTTAAGCCTAATGGAATGTTTTGACCTGCGTAAATTAATGTGGCTATTGGATGCGTACCAACATGGCAACGTATATGTCAGTCAACGGGCATTAATAGGCATTGTTTTCGCGCTCCATATCCACGCCCACCGTCTGGATTTATATCCGGAAATTGCCAATCGCCTGAAGCTTCTCAATGAAGAAAATTCATTCGATGAAGATCTTGTACGTATATACCGTCAACTCCTGTTGTGTCAAGAAACGGAAAAGATAGATAAAAAAATGCGGGAAGAGATTATTCCGGAAATGCTGAAAAATGTGTCTTCCATGCGCAATATGAAATTCGGCTTTGAAGAATCGGACGAAGAAAAAGACGATCGTAACCCGGATTGGGAAAACGTTTTCGAACATTCGGCATTAGGTGATAAGCTTCGTGAAATGAACGAATTGCAAATGGAAGGAGCGGATGTATATATGAGCACCTTTGCCCCCTTGAAGAACTTTCCTTTCTTCAAAGAGCCGCATAACTGGTTTTATCCTTTTGACAAACAGCAGTCGGATGTTATTAAAACAATGAGAAAAGACGGCCATCAGAAAAATACAATGATGGATCTGCTCCTACAGTCGGGATTCTTCTGTAGCAGCGACAAATATTCGCTTTTCTTCACTATGCTGCAATTTCCCCAATCACAGCGAGACATGATATTCAGCCAGCTCACCGAGCAACAGGCCGAAGAATTTGCCGAACAGTCAAAGGCTGAAACATTAAAAAAGTTCTCAGAACGCCCTACTACCGTCAGCAATCAATACCTGCACGACTTGTATCGTTTTTTCAAACTAAATACCAGAAGAAATGAGTTCAGGGATATCTTTAAAGAGAAAATAGAATTACACAAGATATCCATTCTAAAAGATATCCTGTATCAGGAAGGCACATTGGCCACAATAGCCGACTACCATTTAAAAAAGGAGCATTGGGCGGAAACTACCGAGCTTTATAAAGAGATAGAACGGATGAACGGTCCACTAAGTACACAAGCCGAATTCTACCAGAAATTGGGATATGCTTTTCAAAAACAAAAAAGACTGGATGAAGCTCTTGAGGCTTATCAAAAGGCAGACACCATCAAACCGGATAATATATGGACCAATCGCCACCTGGCCATTTGCTACCGCCTCGCACGCAACTTCAGCAAAGCATTAGAGTATTATCGGAAAGCAGAAGAAACTACTCCCGAGAACCATAGCATCGTATTCCACATAGGCAGTTGCCTGGCCGAACTGCAGCAATATGAGGAAGCTTTGAACTACTTCTTCAAACTCGATTTTATGGAAAGCGACTGTATCAAAGCATGGCGGGGAATTGCCTGGTGTTCATTTGTTATCGGAAAACATGAACAGGCAACAAACTATTATAATAAGGTTATAGATAAAAAGCCACTTCCAATGGATTATCTCAACGCCGGACACGTGGAATGGGTATCGGGTGATATTGAAAAAGCAGTCAGTTTTTATAGCCGGTCTAAGGAAATGAGCGGAACCAAAGATATCTTTTTAGAAATGTTCAATAAAGACAGAAACTATCTCATCCAAAAAGGAATTGCAGAAGACGACATTCCATTAATGTTGGATTTACTATATTAAAGCCAAGCTATACATCAAAGTCATAAGGGTTACCGTTCTTTAAAGCCTGTTTAAATTTTGCTCAGTATTATTTTGAGAGGAAAATTTAAACAGGCTTATTATCTTTTGAACATTCGGTAGCCTTTATTTATTTTATCATAAGCAATCTGTTAATTTACGACCTTTATTCACAAAAAAGGATATTATTATGATAAAAAGAATAGATATATAATGCAGTTCCAATAAAAATGTGTTTCTTTGTAGCATGAAACAATAAGAGGTTTATAACGATTTGCTTTCACATATGTATCTCCTCAGTTATCTACATTGAGTATTTCCATTCTGATCACCTTTTCTCAAAACTTTTTTATTGCATTATTAATTTTTTTATATTTACATTTATGAATATGTATGTTGGAAACCTTAGCTATAATGTTAAGGAATCAGATTTGAGACAAGTAATGGAAGAGTATGGAACAGTAGAATCTGTAAAGATCATCACTGATCGTGAGACAAGAAGATCAAAAGGTTTCGCTTTTATCGAAATGCCGGAAACATCAGAAGCTAAAAACGCTATCTCTGAATTAAACGGTGCAGAATATGCAGGCCGTCCGATGGTAGTGAAAGAAGCATTACCCAGAAATTAAAATACAATTCTGATAATAAAAAAGGATATTGCTAAGCGATATCCTTTTTTATTATTTATAACATCCATTAAAAAAATCAGAGCTTAATCAATTCTCTGTACAACTTCTGTACCGGTAGCCCCATCACATTATAATAACTACCCGAAATCGATTCTACTCCGATAAAGCCAATCCACTCTTGTACTCCATAAGCACCGGCTTTATCCATTGGAGAATACTTATCGACATAATAGACAATTTCCTCTTCTGACAATACAGCAAATGTCACATCCGTTGTGACCGTAAAACTATTTTGCCACCCTTTTGTTGTCAAACAAACCCCTGTAATCACCTGATGAGAAGCACCGGAAAGTTTACGCAACATACGTATTGCATCTTCCCTATCCTTCGGTTTACCAAGTACTTCTCCATTCATCCATACGATAGTATCAGCCGTGATAAGCAGTTCATCCGGTTCAATCATAGATTGATAGGCCTCCGCTTTTTCACGAGAGATATAAGCCGGTATTTCCTCCCCCTGCAATGTATCCGGATAGGATTCATCAACATCGGGAAGTGTCTTTACCACATAATCGACTCCCAAACCAGACATTAACTCTTTTCTACGGGGAGAATTAGAAGCGAGTACAATATTGAATTTCTTTAAATTATCAAGCATAATCTCATCGTGTACCAATTATCGGTACATCCCTCTTTTTAATTATTAATTTTCTAATCGTCCCCCTACCATCCGAAAGCATCATCGGACATCCATTTACCATGCACTTTCAGCACTTGTTCAACCACATCACGCCCGCAACCATAACCACCGGCAGCATGAGAAATGTATTTGACAACAGCCTTTACTTCAGGAGCAGCGTCTTTAGGACAACACGGCAAACCACATTCCCGCAACACTTCAATATCGGGTATATCATCTCCCATATACAATATCTCCTCATCCGAAAGGCCGTATTTCTCACGAAAATCACGATAATCATGTATCTTCACGGCAGAGCCCATATACAAATCGGTTATTCCAAGTGCAGAAAAGCGGATACGAACGGCTTCCGTCCGGCCACCTGTAATAATGGCAACGTGTAATCCCTGCTTTACAGCCAGTTGAAGCGCATAACCATCCTTTATGTTCACCGTACGCATCGGCTCTCCCGAAATATGTAAGGGAATCATATCAGCGCTCAAAACTCCATCCACATCAAAAGCCAGAGCCTTTATCTTTTTAAGATCATAGTTGATTGTACTCACTAGAAAATAGATTTTACAATTAAACAATTTATGATTTACGATTGAAAATACTGCGGCTGATCAACTCATAAAGCCGTTGCATTTCAACATCGTCCGAAAGCATACCGAGATGATTGTTGATAACATTCTCATCATACCGTATGGCTGGTCCTGTCTGGGCGGCTTTGGGTTTCAATTCATGGACTTTACGGGCCGTTTCATCAATCAAAGGCAACATGACATCAAACGGAAGATGATATTTTTCCAACAAATCAGCCGCCAAAGCATACATATGATTGGTAAAGTTACAAGTGAAAACAGCCGCCAGATGAAGACTTTTACGCTGTTCGGAGTCTGCTTCATAAACGCGCTCGGACAAAGTAGCGGCAACCGCTTTCAAGAGTTCCGTATCTTCGGGTGTGGATGCTTCGATAAAGAAAGGAATTTCCCGGAAATCGACTTCACGCTGCTTACTGAACGTCTGCATAGGATAGAATACGCCATAATGTTCCGCATACCCTTCCCAGACACTCATCGGAAGACTCCCGGCAGTATGTACCAGCAAAGATTCCTTTCTTTTTCCGGCCACAATATCAGGTAGCAGTTCTGTAAAAGCAGAATCTTTCAACGACACAATATAAAGGCGAGCATACGGATTTATATCTCCCAGATCGGTAGTGAATTCCGCTTCCACTTTTTCAGCCAGGTTACGGGCAGATTCTTCCGTGCGACTGTATATCTGCACAATGCGAAAGCCCTTGCGATATAAAGCTTTCGCTAAGTTTGTCGCCAGGTTTCCGGCACCGATAAATACAATTGGGGTGTCTTCTATACTTCTTTTCATCGTGTTGAAATCAAATATAATATTCCGCCGATTATCAATAATGCCAAAGGCAGCAGATAAGCAGACATAGTGCCTAACAACGCCACTATCAGGCCGATATTCATCACAAGCCAAAGCCCTATCAGCACAAGTCCGACGGATTTATCATGTTTGAGAAACAAAAAAATAACCGCTGTATAAAGCAAGAAATTATCTTTATTCATCACCCAAGGCAATCCAATGGCAGAAAAATGTATCAGTTTATCTACGAGATAAAGTACTCCTATCACAATCAAGGTGACGGCGGTTGCTTTATAAGTATCCCTGTTATTGTTAGCTTTGGCAGCACCCACGGTTATTTCCCTCCGAATTTATTGATATGAATTTTTTCCCATTGCAGATGGTCCTCGTTGAAAGGCTTGCGTTCCATACCTTTATGCCCAATGGCGATGATGGAAAGAACCTGAAGTTGCAAAGGAATATCCAAGACTTCACGTACAAATTCATCCGAAGGCATACCATTGGCAGCCTGACGTTCACGAACCTGCACCCAGCAACTACCCAATCCTAAATCTTCCGCCTGGAGCTGAATCAGAATGGAAGCGATCGAAGCATCTTCAATCCAGACATCGCTTGCCAACGGATCAGCGGTAACAACTATAGCCAATGCAGCATCGGCAATAAACGAAGAAGCCTGCTCTTTACAATGTGCCAATTGCTTTAATATCTCTTTATCATCCACGGCAATAAACTGCCAACTATTGCTACGCTTGGAAGTAGGCGACATCAAAGCAGCCTTCAACAAAGTTACCACCTGCTCCTGAGAAAGTTCTTCCTCCGTAAATTTCCGCATACTACGGCGGTTCTTTATCAATTCACTAAAATTTTCCATACTATTTCTGCTTTCTATAATTCTTAATAAAAGCAAGTGCAAAGATACATATAAAAACTGAAAGAAAGCACAGGATCAAGAAAGAGACTCTTGCCAAATACAGCAATAATAATAACATATCACCACCATTTCATCCTTCTTCAACACATCCGCTATTTTCTCTATATCTCCCTATTAATGAATAATACAAGGTGGAGCAATACTCTTATCCATTATATCAATATAAAAAGCCACTAAATATAGTACTCAAAGAAGCAAGATCCTATATTAACCACAAGACATAGTATAAGGACCTTCACCCCGTATCACCAATAAATAAAACGATTCAAAAAGGTGAAAAGGTGCGAAAGGTGTAAATTAGAACGCATTCCTCTTCAAATCGTATCACATCTCATTTTTTATCATTACCTTTGTATTGACAAAAAACAATCGTTATGAAAAAGCGAATAACACAAGACGATTACATTAAAGTGAATCGGAAAGCCAGCCGCGAGGCGGAAATAGAGAGACACGGTCACCCTATTTGTTACAAACGGGTGCACCAGTCAAAAAAAGTATATAACCGTAAAAAGATAAAGGCAGGCGATAAGGCTCTGCCTTTTTTTATACAACCTGCGTTAGTTCTCCGGTCAGTGAGTCGATAATAAAACCATGAACATGTACATCTGACGGTATCAAAGGATGATGTATAATAGAATCAACAGTTTCACTTACCGACTTCCGCGTATCATCGAAACCACCGAGCCAGGAATCAAAATCAACACCACAGAAGCGTATCATCTCAATCAGATCTTCCCGGATACCACGAGTTTTCATTCGTTCAAGAATCTCATTGCTATCCATGTGATGAGCCCCGCAATCAGAATGGGCGATAACCATAATATCTTCTACACCAAGCTCGTATATAGCAACCAACAAACTACGGATCACACTGCCGAAAGGATGGGAAATAACGGCACCGGCATTTTTTATTATCTTTGCATCGCCATTTCTGAGACCCAGAGCGGCAGGAAGTAATTCTGTCAAACGGGTATCCATACAGGAAAGAATGGCAAGCTTCTTATCGGGATATTTATTGGTTATATATTTTTCGTATCCCTTGCTCTCTACAAACTGCTTGTTAAAAGCAATAATTTCTTCTACCATATTCTTATTCGACATCTAAATGTTATGACAAATGTAGCAAACATCTATCACATGTTGCAACAAAACAATCCCTTTTCTTGTTGAAAAGATAAATAAAAGATGTAAATTTGCCACAAGATGCCCCTAAAGCTTACTACATATTACCGCGGGAGCGAAATTCCCGACTTGCCGGGAAAAAATACATTTCACTCCAAGGAGTTGTTTCTGATCTATGAAGCAACCCCGGGATATAAGCCTGTATTCATCGTAGCAACAGAAAACGGCAAACCCATCGCCCGGTTACTGGCCGGCATCCGTACCAATAAAAAGCTCTTTCCTCCTTCTATCGTCCGCCGTTGTGAAGTATACGGTACGGGAGAATACCTCTCGGATGAAGATACTGACAAGGAAACCATATTCGGCGAAATGTTGGAGCACCTCACCACAGAAGTTTTACGAGACTCTTTTATGATCGAATTCCGTAATCTCGACAATGCATTATTCGGATATAAATATTTTCGTGCCAACGGATATTTTCCCATCAACTGGCTACGGGTACGTAACTCCTTGCATAGCCAGCATTCGGTAGAAGAGCGTATCAGCCCCTCACGTATCCGACAGATAAAAAAGGGACTCAAAAACGGAGCAAAAGTAGAAGAAGCACACTCGATAGAAGAAATTGAGGAATTCTCGCGTATGCTGTACAAAATATATTCATCACACATCCGCAAACATTTTCCAAATATCGAGTTCTTCTATCACATGGAAAAAAGACTGATAAGTAGCGAACAGGGAAAAATATTCATCGTACGCTATAAGGACAAGATCATCGGCGGTTCGTCCTGCATTTATTCGGGAGACAACGCCTACTTATGGTTTTCGGGAGGAATGCGAAAAACATATGCACTGCAATACCCCGGTATATTGGCCGTATGGATGGCCTTGAAAGATGCATACGAACGCGGATTCCGGCATTTGGAATTTATGGATGTAGGTTTACCCTTCAGAAAACATGGGTATCGTGACTTTGTTCTTCGTTTCGGTGGAAAACAGAGTAGTACACGTCGTTGGTTCCGTTTCCGATGGACATGGCTGAATAATTTATTTACCAAGATATACGTTTAAGACGATTTTTTCGTTATTACTCAATAAGCGATACTTTCCCATACGGAAAAGTACGCCAAGTGATGATAATAAGGATATGAACAATCGTCTCTCAATTATATACCTGCTTTTACTGTTTACCTTTCCCGCTTTGGCACAACAAGTCAAAATCGGAGGCATCATTACAGACGATAACGGAGAACCGATCGAACTGGCTACCGTACGCATAGAGGGAACGGCCATCGGTACGGTCAGCAATCTAAAAGGTAAATACTCGCTCAAGTTTACTTCCAGAGACACGGTAACAGTGATATATTCCATGATCGGATATAACACGCGGAAACGCACTTTAGTAAATCCACAGGGAAATATCAGCATAAACATGATGTTGCCGGCATTAGGATACGAACTCGACCAGGTAACGATTACCGAAAGTCGCCGGCAAACCAACACCGTGCAACAAATAGACATGAAAGCAAACAAGTGGATGCCGGATGCTTCGGGGGGAAATATAGAATCGATCATTGCCACACAAGCCGGAGTAAGTTCAAACAATGAACTTAGTTCACAATACAATGTTCGTGGAGGAAGTTTCGACGAAAATATGGTATACGTCAATGGTATAGAGGTTTACCGCCCGTTATTGGTCCGTTCCGGTCAGCAGGAAGGATTGAGCTTTATCAATCCGGATATGGTAGAAAACGTTGGATTTTCTTCCGGTGGATACGAAGCGAAATATGGAGATAAAATGTCATCCGTACTGGATATTACATATAAAAAGCCGGAACATTTCGAAGCAACAGGGGCTTTCAGCCTGTTAGGAGTTTCGGCATACATAGGTTTCGGCACTAAGAAATTCTCGTGGATCAACAGCGTACGATACAAAAGCAACCGCTATCTATTGGGAACACTGGATACGAAAGGAGAATACGATCCGCAATTCATCGACTATCAGACATACTTAAACTGGCGTCCCAATAAACGCTGGGAAATAGGATTCATCGGAAATATCTCAGAAAATAAATACATCTTCCAACCGGAAGACCGTAACACGCGATTCGGCACAATGGCTTCGGTACGTGAATTCAAGGTTTATTTTGACGGTCAGGAAAGAGATGTATTCCGCACATTCTTCGGTGCAGCCAATGCCACATACAAATTCAACGAAAACAATAGCTTGACTTTTCAGGCCTCTGCATTTCATACAAAAGAGCAGGAAACCTATGACATTACCGGGCAATATTGGCTCAACGAATTAGATGCTTCCGAAGAGGATACGGACACAGATACAGGTGAAACAATCGGTGTGGGTACCTATATGGAGCATGCCCGCAACTACCTCAACGCAGATGTACAAAGCTACTCGCTCACAGGACAACACCGCATCCAACGCCATGCTATTCAATGGGGACTGGAATTAAAAGCAGAGCGTATTAAAGAAAAACTACGTGAATGGGAAATGCGCGACTCAGCCGGATATTCATTACCACAAGTACCGAATGGTCCGGAATTGATTTACAGTTTATCATCCAAAAACGACATCAACAGTAACCGTTTATCCATATACGCACAAGACAGTTACAAATTCCAATCCGGTGCAGGCCTGTTCACGCTTACAGCCGGACTGCGTGGAAGCTACTGGAGCTGGAATAAAGAATTCATTGTAAGTCCGAGGGCTTCTCTGGCGCTGATTCCGAATTTCAATGAAAAATTCACATTCCGCGTAGCAACGGGGCTCTATTACCAAGCTCCTTTTTATAAGGAGTTTCGTGATACCACAATGGTAGACGGAGTCGCAAGCGTATCACTCAATAAAAACATCAAATCGCAACGTTCCATACACTTTGTTATCGGAAGTGATTACAGCTTCCGGGCAGTGGGACGTCCTTTCAAGTTTACAGCCGAAGTATATTATAAAGCACTGGGCAACCTTATTCCATACAATGTAGACAACGTCCGTATCAGTTATTACGGACGCAACATGGCAAGCGGTTATGCCACAGGACTCGACATGAAACTATTCGGGGAATTCGTGCCGGGAACCGATTCCTGGCTCACTTTCTCCGTAATGAAAACCGAAGAAAAAATAAACGGCAAGTGGCTCCCCCGCCCTACCGACCAACGCTATAACCTGTCACTCTATTTTACAGATTACTTTCCCAAAAGTACCAAATGGAAACTAAATCTCAAAGCGACTTTAGCGGGTGGATTGCCCTTCGGCCCGCCTCATAGCGGACGAGAAGAAGCGGTATACCGCACCCCCTCCTATCGCCGTGTAGACATCGGTATGTCACGTGTTTTAATTGATAATACGGATAAGCACAAAACCGGATTCGGGCGCAATATTCGCAGCATGTGGTTGGGACTGGATGTTTTCAATTTGCTTAATATCAGCAATGTTAACTCCTATTATTGGGTAACTGATGTGCACAATAATCAGTTTGCAGTACCCAATTACCTTACATCTCGTCAAATCAATGTCAGACTGCTGATCGACTTTTGAAATTAAATGCGGAAATATTTCTCTATTAACGAAGAATTGATTTTCTTTGTAGTGGTTTAATAGTAACCAGAACTAAAATTAATGCCAAAATAAAGAAGACAGTCATGAAGATTTCACACATTGAACACTTGGGTATTGCTGTAAAAAGCATCGAAGAAGCCCTTCCGTATTACGAAAATGTATTAGGTCTGAAATGTTACAACATCGAAACAGTGGAAGACCAGAAAGTAAGAACCGCTTTCCTGAAAGTAGGCGAAACAAAAATTGAACTGTTAGAACCCACCTGCCCCGAAAGTACCATCGCCAAATTTATTGAGAACAAAGGCGCGGGCGTTCATCACGTGGCATTCGCCGTAGAAGACGGTGTAGCTAATGCACTTGCAGAAGCAGAAAGCAAAGAAATCCGCCTTATCGACAAAGCTCCGCGCAAAGGTGCGGAAGGACTTAATATCGCTTTCCTCCATCCTAAATCAACTTTGGGTGTATTGACAGAACTTTGCGAACACTAAAATCATTGACGATTGGGTGATTTATAATTTACGATTGAAATTACTTTTGCTATTTTATAAAAGTAATCCCAATCGTAAACCGTAAACCGGCTAATCGTAAATTCTATAAATCCTTTAAAACAAAAAGACACATGAGTAACCAGCTTGAAAAAGTAAAAGAGCTTATTGAACTTCGTGCTCAGGCTCGTTTAGGTGGCGGCGAAAAGGCTATTGAAAAACAACACGCCAAAGGCAAATACACCGCCCGTGAGCGTATTGCACAACTGCTTGACGAAGGTAGTTTCGAAGAATTGGACATGTTTGTACAGCACAGATGTACCAACTTCGGTCAGGATAAAAAGCACTTCCTCGGTGATGGTGTCGTAACCGGTTATGGTACGATCGAAGGAAGATTAGTATATGTTTTCGCACAAGATTTCACTGTATTCGGTGGATCATTGTCGGAAACCATGGCACAGAAGATTTGTAAAGTAATGGATATGGCCATGAAGATGGGTGCTCCGGTTATCGGCATCAATGATTCGGGTGGTGCCCGTATCCAGGAAGGTATCAATGCATTGGCCGGTTATGCTGAGATTTTCCAGCGCAACATCATGGCATCCGGCGTTATTCCCCAGATTTCGGGAATCTTCGGTCCATGTGCCGGTGGTGCCGTTTATTCTCCCGCATTGACAGACTTTACATTGATGACCGAAGGTACATCTTATATGTTCCTTACCGGTCCGAAAGTAGTAAAGACCGTAACAGGCGAAGACGTATCCCAAGAAGATCTGGGCGGTGCAAGCGTTCATGCAAGTAAATCAGGTGTTACTCACTTTACTGCTGCAACAGGTGAAGAAGGATTGGCAATTATCCGTCACCTGCTCAGTTTCATTCCACAAAACAACCTCGAAGAAGCTCCACTGGTAAATTGTACAGACCCTATCGACCGTATGGATGATCTGTTGAACGAAATAATTCCTGACAGCCCCAACAAACCATACGACATGTATGAAGTAATCGGTGCCATCATCGATAACGGAGAATTCCTCGAAGTACAGAAAGACTATGCAAAGAATATCATCATCGGTTTTGCCCGTATGAACGGACAATCCGTAGGTGTGGTTGCCAACCAGCCTAAATATCTGGCCGGTGTACTCGATAGCAATGCATCACGTAAAGGTGCCCGTTTCGTTCGCTTCTGCGATGCATTCAATATCCCTTTGGTTACATTGGTAGACGTACCGGGATTCCTTCCGGGAACAGGCCAAGAATATAATGGGGTCATCTTACACGGTGCTAAACTGCTGTACGCTTATGGTGAAGCCACCGTACCTAAAGTAACGGTTACATTGCGCAAATCTTATGGTGGTTCTCACATCGTAATGAGCTGTAAGCAGCTTCGTGGTGATATGAACTATGCATGGCCGACGGCTGAAATCGCTGTAATGGGCGGTGCAGGTGCCGTAGAAGTATTGTACGCCAAAGAAGCTAAAGAACAGGAAAATCCTGCTCAATTCCTGGCAGACAAAGAAGCTGAATATACCAAACTGTTTGCTAATCCGTATAATGCTGCAAAATATGGCTACATCGATGATGTTATCGAACCGAGAAATACCCGTTTCCGCATTATCCGTGCGTTACAGCAGTTGCAGACTAAGAAATTAACAAACCCTGCCAAAAAGCATGGTAATATTCCATTGTAACAAATTAAATACAGATTGTTATGAATAAAAAAAGAATTGGGATATTTATCACGTTAGTGGCAGTAGTTTGCTTAGGGCTGAATGCACAAAGAGCGACAAGCTTGAAAATCAATGAAGTACTGGTTACCAATGAGCAGAACTATCAAGATGATTACGGCTTGCATAATGCTTGGATAGAAATATTCAACACCTCTTTTGCTTCGGTAAATATCGAAGGCTGCTATCTGACGAACGATAAAGACAATCCAACCAAATATCCGATTCCTAAAGGAGATGTACTGACGTTGATAAAACCCCGCCAGCATATCTTGTTCTGGGCAGACGGAATGCCGAATCGCGGTACGTTTCACGTAAGCTTCACACTGGATCCAAGCAAAGAGAACTACATTGCCTTGTACGATTCGAACGGTAAGACACTTATTGACGAAATTACAGTACCTGCCGGAATGCTTGCCGATCAGTCTTATGCACGAGAAGAGGATGGAAGTGCAAATTGGGTGATTAAAGGTGGAGGAGAACATAGCTATGTAACTCCAAGTACCAATAATATGACATTAGATAAGAATGAAAAAATAGAAAATTTCAAAAAACACGATGCAGACGGCTTCGGCATGGCAGTTATAGCAATGTCAGTTGTATTTATCGGTTTAATATTATTGTATGTTTCATTCAAAATAGTAGGTAATATCGCTGTAAAATTAGGTAAGAGAAATGCAATGAAAGCTATAGGGATTACAGATAAGGTAGAAGCCAAAGAAAAGAATCTGGGGAGTCACTCTGGCGAAGAAGCCGCCGCTATTGCAATGGCTCTGCACGAGTTTATGAACGATGCACACGATGTTGAAGATATGATTTTAACTATCAACAAAGTGAAGCGTACTTACTCACCTTGGAGTTCCAAAATTTACACTTTGCGTCAGACACCGAAAAGATAATTATTAACTCTAATAAATTGAAGCAATGAAACAGTATAAATATAAAATCAACGGAAACCTCTACAATGTTACAGTAAACGATCCGGAAGAGAATATCGTAAACGTTGAAGTAAACGGTACTCCTTACAAAGTAGAGCTTGACAAACCCGTAAAAGCCACTATCACTCCCAAACCGGTAACCCGTCCTGCCGCCGCTCCGAAAACAGATAACGGTGCCCCGGTTGTACAACGACCAGTTGGTGGAACTACCGGAAAAAAAGACGGTGTAAAATCTCCACTGCCCGGAGTTATTCTCGACATCAGGGTGAAGGAAGGCGATACCGTGAAAAAAGGACAAACCGTAATTATCCTTGAAGCAATGAAAATGGAAAACAATATCAATGCACACAAGGATGGAAAAATTTCAGAAATCAAAGTTAAACAAGGAGATTCTGTATTGGAAGGTACAGACCTCGTAATCATTGAATAATTATGGGAGATTTCTTATCATTTTTGGGGAATAACCTTATTGATTTCTGGGGATATACGGGTTTTGCCAATGCAACCCCGGGACATCTTATCATGCTGGTAGTCGGACTCTTTTTTATCTATCTGGCAGTAGCCAAAGAGTTTGAACCAATGCTCCTCATCCCTATCGGTTTTGGTATTCTCATCGGTAATATTCCTTTCAATATGGAAGCCGGTCTAAAAATCGGTATCTATGAAGAGGGTTCTGTATTGAATATACTTTACCAAGGAGTAACCTCCGGTTGGTATCCGCCGCTTATATTCTTAGGTATTGGAGCCATGACAGACTTCTCGGCATTGATATCCAATCCAAAACTAATGTTAATCGGGGCTGCTGCTCAGTTCGGTATTTTCGGTGCTTACATCATCGCTCTTCTAATGGGCTTTGAGCCTAACCAAGCGGGTGCTATCGGTATTATCGGTGGTGCTGACGGCCCAACGGCTATCTTCCTTTCATCCAAACTGGCTCCAAACCTGATGGGTGCTATTGCTGTATCAGCCTATTCATACATGGCATTGGTTCCTGTTATACAACCGCCCATTATGCGTCTGCTGACCACCAAAAAAGAGCGTGTAATCCGTATGAAACCACCAAGAACCGTATCCCATACAGAAAAAGTTATTTTCCCAATTGTAGGTTTACTGCTTACAACATTCCTTGTACCTTCAGGTCTGCCTCTGCTTGGTATGCTGTTTTTCGGTAACTTACTGAAAGAAAGTGGTGTGACACGTCGTTTAGCCAACACAGCCAGTGGACCATTGATCGATACCATCACTATTTTATTAGGACTGACGGTAGGCGCTTCTACACAAGCATCTGAATTCCTAACTTGGAGTTCTGTACAAATCTTTATCTTAGGTGCTCTTTCATTCATCATTGCTACCACTGCGGGAGTATTATTTGTGAAAATATTCAATCTCTTCCTTAAGAAAGATAACAAGATCAACCCTCTGATCGGTAATGCTGGTGTATCCGCTGTTCCCGACTCAGCACGTATTTCACAGGTTGTGGGTTTGGAATATGATCCGACCAATTATCTGCTGATGCATGCCATGGGTCCGAATGTAGCAGGGGTTATCGGTTCAGCGGTTGCTGCCGGTATCTTACTGGGCTTCCTTATGTAAAAAAGTGAGTATTATAAATTAAGAAAAGGGCATGTGTCAAAACTCCCCTTTTATCGAAATCACCCTCGCTACACCTGTGGCGAGAGTGATTTTTAGTTTATGAGAGTTTCGACACCCTCTTTTGGTATATCATCATCTATCACGAAACATCGCATTGAACTCTCAATTGCGTAACATTTACGTTAATCTATCTAAAAGGTTCTACGAGAATTTCGTAAAAGTAATCTTTTTGTTAACTTGCACTCAATAATAAAAACACAACAACCCTATACACCATGAAACAGCTTATCCTTTTTTTACTTCTCGGTACCTGCAATACATTATTTGCACAGCACACGAAGCTAATTCAAGAAGCAATGAACAACTATGATTACGAAAAGGCAATCATGCTGATTGACAAAGAACAGCCGACTACCGAACTACTGTTTCAAAAGGGAAAAGCACTCAAATCATTGGGTCGCAATGCAGAAGCACTCCATACCTTTCGGCAGATCATAGCCGGTGACAGCCTAAACCAACGGGCTTTCATCGAAGCAGCCGAATGTTGCAAGCAATCGGCTAAATACCAGGATGCACTGAAATATTATCAAAAAGCAATAGATATTCATCCGGACAATAAATATGTACGCATTCAATACATTAGCCTGTTATGCAATCTTCAACAATATGAAGAAGCATTCGGAGAAAGCAGTGTACTGGCAGAAACAGACAGTTCGGCAGTAATATTACACCTGCAAGCACAAAGTTTGGAAGGAAGGACAGGTTTTCTGGATGCTGCTTTGGGATGCTATCATGTCATTCAAGACAAATATCCCGACGACTATCTGGCAGCCGCCAAATTAGGACAAATTTACAACGCGATGCAATTCTACGAATACGCCATCGAAGCAACAGAAAAATATCGTGAAGCCGATACCACCAACGTTGTGGTAAACCGCCAAAATGCACAGGCATATTGCCTCTCGGGAGATTACCCTATGGCAATCAAGCGATATGAATATCTGGTAGGACAACGGGACAGTTCATTTCATACATACTATTATTTAGGAGTAAGTTACTATGCCACTGAAAAATTTTATGAGGCGCACGACATGCTCGAGATAGCCCGCAAATATGATCCCGAAAATGTAAACCTGCTCTATTATCTGGGACGTGCCTGTGCAAAGACATCCTGGAAAAAACAAGGAATCGAATATTTAGAAACTGCCATTGATTTGAGTCTGCCCAAAGACAGTGCGATGACGCGTCTCTACAAAGGCTTGCGCGATTGTTGCAGGTTAGGAAGAGAACCGGCCAAAGCCATACAAGCAGCAAAAGACCAATACAAATACGATAAGACCAACCATAAACTTCTTTATGACATTGCCATCGACTATCTTTTCATGAAAGACAACAAGAATGCAACGCATTATCTGGAAGCGTTTTTAAAAACACGTCCCAAAGACACCAAAGAGACAGCCATAGAGATAAATAAAAAAGGGGAAGTAGAGGTCAATATGGAATATTATTACCGGTCGGCTATGGAAACTTTAAAGAAACTGAAACAGAAAGCGAAAGAAGAAGATTTCTTTAAAAACGGTACTTTATCCAAGGAATGAAAACGTTTGCATAAATATATAAGGAATACACGAAAAGAAAGAAAAGGACATCTCGATAAATTGTCCTATATTAGCACCGTTAAAATCTATAACACGCTAATATCATGAAGAAATTCTTTTTTATCTTAGGTTCTTTTCTACTGTCTCTTAGTACTTATGCAGCTATGAATGTGAACAAAATCGACCCGCCTTTTTGGTATGCCGGCATGAAGAATCCGGAACTCCAATTAATGATTTACGGCGAAGGTATCGGTAACGCTTCCGTTTCCGTAAACTATCCCGGAATCTCACTCAGTAGTACAGTGAAGTTGGAAAGCAATAATTATCTGCTCGTTTATCTTCATCTGGATAAAGATGTGAAACCCGGCAAATTTCCGCTTACCTTTACCATCGGCAAGAAGAAACTGGTGAAAGAATATGAACTGAAAGCCCGTAATAAGAAAGGTTGTGAACACAAAGGTTTCGATGCTTCCGACGCCCTTTATCTGCTCATGCCGGATCGTTTTGCAAATGGCAATCCGGAAAATGACAACATCGACGGTATGTCTCCGTATAAGGTAGACCGCAATGATCCGAATGCCCGTCATGGAGGTGACTTGGCAGGTATTGAGCAAAATTTGGATTATTTCGAGGATCTGGGTGTTACGGCTCTCTGGTTCACTCCGGTTTTGGAAAACAACATGGAAGGCGGTTCTTATCACGGCTATGCCACTACGGATTATTACAAAGTAGATCCCCGCTTCGGTACGAACGAAGAATATCGCCAATTGATAGCCAAATCTCACGACCGGGGCATCAAGATCGTAATGGATATGATTTTTAACCACTGCGGAGTAGAACACCCTTGGATCAAAGACATGCCCTCAAAAGATTTCTTCAACAACCCCGACCACGAGAAGAATTTTGTGCAGACCTCCTTCAAACTGACCCCTCACGTGGATCCTTATGCTTCCAAATATGATTTTGACCAGATGAACGACGGCTGGTTCGTAACGGTAATGCCCGATTTAAATCAAAAGAATCCGCATGTCTACAAATATTTAGTACAAAACAGTTTCTGGTGGATTGAATATGCCGATATCGATGGTATCCGCATGGACACTTATCCGTATGCAGACTACGATGCCATGAGTAACTGGATGAAAGAATTGAATGAGGAATATCCCAATTACAATACTGTTGGAGAAACCTGGGTAACAGAACCGGCTTATACAGCCTGGTGGCAGAAAGACTCAAAGCTATCTGCCCCTTTAAACAGTAACCTGAAAACCGTAATGGATTTCAGCTTCTTCGATAAGATTAATACCGCCAAGAATGAACAAACGGAAACCTGGTTCAAAGGATTGGACCGTGTATACAACAACTTTGTTTATGATTTCTTATATCCCGATCCAACTTCGGTGTTGGCATTTATCGAAAACCATGATACAGACCGCTTTTTAGGTGAAGGCGACAATCTCCCTATGTTGAAACAGGCCTCTACCCTATTACTGACTACCCGCCGCATTCCACAATTATATTACGGCACAGAAATCATGATGAATGGCGTGAAGAGTAAGAGTGACGGTTATGTACGTAAGGACTTCCCCGGTGGTTGGAGTGCCGACAAAGCGAATGCACTGACAGCCGCAGGACGCACTAAATTACAAAATGAATGTTACAACTTCTATAAAACATTGTTGAATTGGCGCAAAGGAAACGAAGTAATTGCCAAAGGTAATATGACGCAATTCATGGTGCAACATGGAGTATATGCATATGCCCGCCAATACAACGGCAAAACTGTATTTGTAATGTTAAATGGTACGGATGAAGCAACGACCCTACCACTAAAATACTATAAAGAGATACTAAAAGATCATGCCCAAGGAAAGGATATTCTAACCGGAAGAATCATTAATCTGGACGGTGAACTGACGATGTCTCCAAGAGAATCTTTGGTGATTGAAATATTTCCATAGAGAAATAACACCAAGAATGATTAATTAATATACATAAAAGAGGAAAAAGAGAGACACTGCTTGTCTCTCTTTTTTTATATGGCAACTGCGATTAAGTAATGCTTAAAAAATAATTTGGCACATATGTTCCGGTTGATCGGGTCATTTCATTAAAAAAAACTTCCCCTAAGGGACGATTTTGAACTGTATCCCAAAAGTTGGACACAAAACTTTAAGAGTGTAGTTTTTTTGTTCATCGAGGTGCATTATTCATATAGAATTTACCCCCTTCACCGGCTTCACCTTTTTTAATCAAGCTCCCTATTCATCGGTGATACAGGGTGAAGGCATGCCCCGGTTTCCCGGCAATAGTGCTCACTCCCCGTATGCCCGGTGCTCACCGCCCGTATGCCTAATGCTTACGACCTGCATGCCCGGTGCTTGGGAGACATTTGCAAAGAGGCCGGAAAGCGGGGCGTGCCTTCACCTCGTATTACCGATGAACAAAGCAATGAAGCCCAAAAGGTGAAGTTGGTGAAAGGGGTAAAAAATATACAGAAGAAATATTCTGAAGAATAAAAAAACATTCACCGGAAAAAAGATGCTACATCTTTTTTTGAAACCTGCACGTCTTCCCGTTGAAACCTGTTACATCTTTTTTTAAAAGGTGCTATGTGTTTTTGAAAAAGATGCTACGTCTTCAAGCAGATAAGAGTTACTAATTGATGGAAGTATATGGATTTTGATTGACACTGTCACAACTTATTTTTTCACGATTACTAAAAGCAGAAAACGATACGATATAAAAAAATAAAAACCGCCTCCGATAGAAACAGTCTTTATTTTTCTCTACTCTCATGTTAAAAGCCGGCTTAGAAGTGCAATGTTTATTGGATGATAACATCCGCCGGATTCCTCTCCTGACTCCCTTCTGATTAATTATACCTCAATGAAGCAAAAAGAATCTTTCTCTGGAAGTTTCTCCATATACTCGTGTGTGATGCTTTCACTCTATTATCACCGGATAATGACATGTGTGTCAAAGCAATTATCTATTGTAAACCACAAATATATACAAATTCTTTTTCATAAACACAAGATTATCGAAATAAATGACAAAAAAAAGCTGTACCCGATACAGGTACAGCTTCTCTTATCTCAAATAATTTCTTACTGAGCCAACTTGTTGTCTGAACCAAGCACATTGATAATTTTATGCTTGTACAGTTTCTCCATGTTGTCACGAGCCGGTCCCAGATATTTACGCGGGTCGAACTCTGCCGGTTTTTCAGCAAATACCTGACGGATAGCAGCAGTCATAGCCAAACGGGAGTCTGAGTCGATATTGATCTTACAAACAGCAGATTTGGCAGCTTTACGCAATTCTTCTTCAGGGATACCGATAGCAGCTTTCAGCGCACCACCGTATTTGTTGATCGTTTCAACTTCTTCCTGAGGAACTGAAGATGATCCGTGAAGAACGATAGGGAATCCCGGAAGTTTTTCCATTACAGCGTCCAATACATTGAATGCCAAAGGAGGAGGAACCATACGACCTGTCTTCGGATCGATATGACACTGTTCCGGAGTAAATTTGTAAGCACCGTGAGAAGTACCGATAGAGATGGCCAATGAATCGCAACCTGTGCGTGTAGCAAAGTCGATTACTTCTTCCGGGTCAGTGTAAGTGTGGTGATCTGAAGAAACTTCATCTTCTACACCTGCCAATACACCAAGTTCTCCTTCTACAGTTACATCGAACTGATGAGCATATTCCACCACTTTCTTAGTCAAAGCTACATTCTCTTCATAAGGAAGGTGAGAACCGTCGATCATCACTGAAGAGAAACCGGAATCGATACAGCTCTTACAAGTTTCGAAAGTATCTCCGTGGTCAAGATGCAAAACAATCTCGGGATGCGCACAACCCAATTCTTTTGCATATTCTACAGCACCCTGAGCCATGTAACGCAACAAAGTCGCGTTAGCGTATTGGCGAGCACCTTTAGAAACTTGAAGAATAACCGGAGATTTTGTTTCTACAGCAGCCTTGATGATAGCCTGCATCTGTTCCATATTGTTGAAGTTGAAAGCCGGAATAGCATATCCGCCTTTGATAGCCTTAGCAAACATCTCTTTGGTGTTTACCAATCCTAAATCTTTGTAATTTACCATTTTGTTTAAAAGTTTATTGTTAGTGAATAAAAATTCTACGCAAAAGTACACATAATAGTTTTAATACAAAACCAAAGCGTAAGAAATATCCCCGCTACAGAGTACAAATCAATCCTATTTTGTAGTATTCAATATCATTTAAGAGTTGATTGTAATCCCGATGTAGCAAAGACGGTTTTTATTTCTTCAGATAAATAATGGTAGGCAAATGATCACTGTAACCGTTCAGCCACAGTTTTCCCCCGTGTGTCCGCAGAGGAGAACCTTTGTATTTTCCATCCTGCTGAAAAAGATATTCGCGAATAAAAACTTCGTTATGATCATATTTCAATCCTTTCTTCTTCAATAGCGCAGAAGATAGTACAATCTGGTCGAAAAGATTCCATTTACCCCGATAAAGCAACGTTCCTACTCCCTTATCCTCCAGCGTTTCCCACCAGGGATTGAAAAAATCCCCTTTTCCGACTTCCTTCCTGTATTTTTTGGCTCCAAGAGTCAACATACTATTATCCATCGGGTCATCGTTCATATCCCCCATTACGATCAATTTTAATTTCTTATTCTCACGTTGCAGTGAGTCTGTCAAGGTACGCACCTGACGTGCCGCATGAATCCGTACAGGTTCGGCCGCCCCGCGTGAAGGCCAGTGATTAACAATAAAACAGACCGGCTCACCGGCAAGTTTTCCATTCACGATGAGAAATCCACGTGTTTTATGTATCGTATCACCCTCAAAAGGCTGCGACAAAACCAACTTGCTGGATGAAACTGTAAATTGTTTCGGGTCATACAGCAGCGCACAATCAATCCCCCGTTTATCCGGCCCTTCATAATGTACGACACGATATCCTGTGGAAGCCAGTGCCGGCTGGCCGACCAGATCATCCAAAACACGTCTGTTCTCTGCCTCCGCCACTCCGATAACAGCAGGTCCTTCCGGAACTTTATCCCGTGACAGTTCACTGATCACTTTCGAGAGATTTTTCAACTTTGACACATATTTCTCTGTATTCCATCGTTTCGGTGCATCGGGAAGATACTCATAATCATTCTTACCGGCATCGTGAATAGTATCAAACAGATTTTCAAGATTATAAAAAGCTACGCTATACAATCCTTTTTTCTTCTCCTGAGCTTGTCCGGCAATTACTGCAAACAGCAAGATAACAGTTGTTACAATCAATTTCTTCATACAATAAATCTCTTTGTTTTCTGCAAAAGTCTAAAAAAAAAGTGAGATAGCTCGTTTTTTTCAAAAACTTTTTTCTATTTCACGGAAAAGCATTATCTTTGCGCACTGAAAATGACCATTACACTATTCTTACCAAATAGTAAACGATATAATAATTAAAAAACAAATACTGAAATGAAAAAAGGTATTCATCCAGAATCATACCGTCCGGTAGTATTCAAAGATATGTCAAATGGCGATATGTTTTTGTCAAAATCTACAGTAAACACGAAAGAAACCATCGAGTTTGAAGGTGAAACTTATCCGTTACTGAAGATAGAAATCTCTAATACTTCTCACCCGTTCTATACTGGTAAATCTACATTGGTGGATACAGCAGGTCGTGTTGATAAGTTCATGAGCCGTTACGGTGACCGCAAGAAAAAATAATCTACTCTTCTTAAAGAGATAGAAAAAGAGGAAATTCCAATTAAGAATTTCCTCTTTTTCGTTATACAGGGGGGATGAAATTCCACCAATACTAAAAGTTCCCTGTCATTCGAACCCGTACAATAAAGTTATTTATTGAATAGTCCGTCTCAATTTCATTAATCCTTGCCCCATAATAATATATGCCAATGTATCAAAAGGCAGTATTATTGTGCCGAAAGATCCATTGGCATATAAGGGAAGCATTATTTTCACTTAATAATCTTACAAGATTCCACTTCTCCCTTATTGTCTTTTATCCGAGCCACATACTGCCCCGATGGCAGCACTGACAGCCCCAAAGAAGACACGTTTTCCTGTCGCTGTACCATCATACCGTTAACGGAATAGATTTCAACCCAAACCGCTTTTGTGTTTATGACCAACTCATCCAAATTGCTATCATAATACACTTGCAGACTCGCTGAATCGACAACAGTCTCCTCAATTCCCGTCAATGCCGGCTTAAAATTAGTATACAGCCGGAATTCATTGGCAGGAACAAGTACACTTTGAGTTGTCGACGTTACATTCAACGTAGCGTTTTCATCCATCAGATCATACCAAGTACCGGTTTGCGGAAATGTTACTGAATAATTACCCGGGACAGCGGTAAAATTCCCGACAACAACCACTCTTTTATCTCCTGAAGTTATAGTTATAAAACGGCCGTTATTCCAATTTGTATTGCCGCTCACTTTCCAGCTAAAAATAACATCAGGGGAAAAAAGTTCGGGATATGACAGACGCAAATCCATCAATTTACTATAAACATTATACAACTCTTTACGTGCGGAATTCTCCAAATAATCCCAGCGAAGAGGTTTGGGATCAGTACGATAAGCACCATTATCATCGACAACCGTACCGTCCGAATTACTATTTATTGAATAATCATATCCCAATTCTCCGAATTGCCAAATCATTTTAGGTCCCGGAACGGTAAAGAAGAAAGCAGCGTTCGTAGCAAGTTGCTTCATCCGGTTCTCCAAATTATTATCAGTCGTCGGGTTCGCACTTGCTTCACCACCTTTTATACTTTCAATCCCCCATTTCCAAGCTTTAAAAGAAGTACGTTCTTCATCATGGCTTTCCATATATCCCATCAAACTGTTTACAGGCATATTGGATGTACCTCCATACAATCCTGAGAAATTAGAATTATCCGGCCATCCCATAGCCGATTCACAATACGCATGATTCATGTTTCTCCAAAGCATGATGCCGGCCTCTCCCAATTCCTTCTCTTCCGTAGTACCCTCCGTCAGATGTTCTATAATAACATAAGCATCCGAATTCCTTTTCCAGATTTCCGAAGACATCCGCTTCAAGTTTGCGATACGTTCCGCATCATATTTATTGGCCCATGTATCCTGCGAAGTATTGGAAAATCCTTTAGTAAAATCGTATCGAAAACCATCCACTTTATACTCTTTCATCCAGAAACCGGCCACACTGTCCACCAACGCACGGGTATACGTACTTTGATGATTAAAATCATATCCCCACTGCAAAGCAGCATTAGGAATATTAGACTTTTGATTATACCAGGGATTATCTGCCGACGGAGTCCCATCCGCCTCACGATAGAGCAAATAGAATGGAGACTGCCCAAAACTGTGATTCAATACCAAGTCTATAATCACTGCTATCCCTTGCCGATGGCATTCGTCAACAAAAGCCCGCATATCATTTTTAGTTCCATAATACTTATCCACCGCAAAATAAAACGAAGGATTATATCCCCAACTGCTATTCCCTTCAAACTCATTAACCGGCATCAGTTCAATGGCATTGATTCCCAACTGTTTCAAATAGGGCAATTTGTCTTTCGCCGCATTAAAGGAATGTTCGGAAGTAAAATCGCGAATATGCATCTCGTATACCATTAATTGATTCCTGTCCGGCTTTTTAAAATCCGTTACCTGCCATTGATAAGGCGTCTGTCCTGTCTGAAGCACAGAAACAATCCCTTCGGCTTTCCCCGTCGGGTAAGGTTTCAAATCAGGATATACAGTAGATGGAATATACGAATCATTCCACGGATCGAGAACTTTATCCGCATACGGGTCGGCTATATAAATAGTACCATCCACCACATATTGAAAAGCGTATTCCTTTTCTCTCTCCAAGCCACTCAACGTAATCCAAAAAAACTCTCCGTCTTGTTTTAATTGGTACTCCGGCGATAATTTCCAATCATTAAAATCACCTACCACATGAACAGTCTTCTTTTTGGGTGCCTGAAGCACAAGAGTAGCTTCGTGAATGCTCAAATAGTTAATACCCGGTCGTACATTTGCCGGAAGCGGCGCCTGCACTGTCTCACCCAACACGTTCACCGTCCGTGTAGCTGTCTCCGTTTGTCCGCCAATCGAAGCCTCCACACGTATCTCGAAATTACCGGCTTGCAAAAAAGTATGCTCGGCAGTGATCTCTTTCACATTGCTTTGAGTTGCTATCGGTTCATTACCAACAAACAGTTTCATGTCTGCCACCATAGAAGCCGATGCTTTCATTGCCAGTGTTTCTCCGCTATTCAAGGTCGCAATTCCGGAAGGCTGATCGAAACGAACCGTCAGTCCTGTTTCATGTATATCCACAAAAATATCCTTGCCACCGGTATCTTTTCCCTCCTTTTTGCCGTCTGAGCTACGAAAGACAAATGCCATTTTCAGAATTTTCTCACCGGCAGGAACGCCATAATAACTACGAACATCAGGGGTAATATTCAGTTCCCACTTATTATTGCCCAAAGAAGTCATCTTGTACTTTGCAACATTCACATTCCAATCCGAAGCATATCGCCAGTCAGATTCTTTTTCACTCTGATCTGTAATGGCACCCGTATGTGCGTATACATCCCCCGTATAACCTTTTAATCCGGCAGTACCTTGTGCAGCATCAAAAATGAGGGTCACCGCCTTTCCTTCGATAGGAAAGGCAGGGTTCGTTGTCACTATTTGAGCCTTTGCAATGAACATTACCCAAATGCAAAATCCTAACAAAACGTAAGATCGTTTCATAAATTCCTCCTTATTTATCATAAAAGGCTGCTTCCGGTCACAGAAACAGCCTTTCCATATTCATTTATTTATTCACAAATGCCTATTTTACTGTTCCGTTACCATTCGTGAAGTTCACATACACTTTCTGACCGGCATTTACAGGACATTCATAACCCAGTTCTCCAAGATTATCACCAACCTGCTTGTTTTCACGATAAACAATCGAAGCATCGTTTTTCATATCCAACGTAAATTCGCTCTTCCACCAATTACCAGTTCCGGCCACTGTACAACAGATACGCGCTACCCCGTCTGCAGTAGCAGCAGGAGAGACAAAATCACCGTTTTTATCTGCAGGTACAGTAAATAATGTTTCTTCATTACAGTTCCAACTGCCATTAACCAATCCACCTAAAAGATAGACCTCCGGTCTCAAGAATTCAACTTTCTTGCCACCTACCTTATCGACAGTAACAACCACTATATACCAACCGGAAATGCCAATCAGAATATTACCACCCTTATCAGTCAATCCGGCGAGTTCGATGGCAGCAGGAGTTACTATATCTGTAGAGAAGCCGAAATCTCCTGTCCAACCGGCCACCGGAGAGAATTTGATTTCTTCACCGGCATTATAATATTGCATACTCCAGAACATACCGGGAGTCTGAGTCACAGGAATCATCTGGCAAGCATCATTCCAATTCCAATCCGAGCTATAAGCAGAGCCGTTGATAAACATCGTTTCGGGCAAATCGCTTACTTCTTTAATTGTGTATGTATAATCTTTTACGTTGATCGTAATTCTTACCTTTCCTTGCAATTCCAGACCGATAGCTCCAGCCTGTTGCCCCTTCTGATCCGTAAAATCGAGTAGGCCGGATGCAGAAGCATCCCCGTCTTTCATTGCACCCAATGCCTTGTTCCAATCAATGCTTCCGGCAGCTCCTGATTTCGGGAATATTTTGAAATTAGCCTTGTCTTCCTTTTCGTTTGTAAACTCCAGCGTAAAGATGGCATCATCGTCCGCATCACGTGTAAAAGCCAAAGCTCCGGCCAAATCCCACGAAGAGATATCTCCCAAAGCATAATACTCATCTTCCATCGCAGGAGGAGTGACAGGAGTCACTTTCATATTAATATCAGCCACATCGACAGAAACAGCCTGATTATCGGAAGCCATTGCAGAAACTCCCACTTTTACTGCTATATCGCGCGCCACAGCCTGACGGCTGTTGTATAATTGCATCGTCAGCAATTCCAGTTCCGCAGCATCCACTTTCAAAGCTCCATCCTTTTCGGCAAACGGAATGTCTAATGTTTTATCATTGCCTGCCAATTGCAATTTATAACCTACGATTTCGTCCGAACCGGACAGAGACTCCAACTTGGCAATTACTACAGAATCCTCTGCATACGTATCCATCACGACTTCCGAAGTTACACCCGCTACCTGTGCAGTAATGCCACTCTTAGATTCCTCCTGGGGATTGGACTGGGGATTGGCCCAGTCCGTATAATCTTCGTCACAAGCCGAAAAACCAGCCAGCACCAGAAGAGAAAACATATATAATGATATCTTTTTCATGTTTCTTATTCGTTTTAAAATTACAAAAGTTATTCAGCCGTTGCTTCGTAAAAGTCCAGAGTATAGGCAAGTTTGGTTCCGGCAACTTTAACAGTTACCACCACTTCGTAAGTACCGGCATTTCCGATTTGAATATTCAAACCGCCATTACCATCGTCTACTCCGCTGACATCTGCCAGTTTTTTAGACTCTTCCGGAACCAGCCCGTCAAAGTAGGCTACCTGGTTTCCATCCCAACCCGGATTCATATTGAACTTCATTGTACCGGCGGCACCTGCACCAAAAGTTACCACGCGTGAGAATTTACCCGTACTGCCTGTCACCGGAGTCATCTCCAGCCATGTATTCCAATCGGATTCTGCAAAGCCACCAATAAGATACATCGTTTCCGGCAACGTGACAGGAGCCTCTGCCTTATATCCCAATACCCTGGGTAATTTAATCACATTAGAAGTACATGCACCACTCCCATTAGAAGTCAGGGCTGCCTGCATACGAACATACAGGGTTATAGGAGTGTCGGGCAGCTCACCGGAGCCTGCAATTCCCCACAACTCAACCAATCCCAATGCAAACTCAACCGCATCTACATTCACTTTTGTAGAAGTATATTTAGTGGAAAGCGTCACATAGTTGACCTTCGTTCCGGCCTCTTCATTATCTTCTGTGAAATTTTCATCAAGTGCCATTTGCACAGTATAAGTAGTGGCAATCGGGAAACCGTAGTCCGGCTGTGAGCATGTAAACTCAATAGCTTCCGAGTTTTCCAGATCATATACATTGTTCTCGGCATAAGGTGGAACATTCAACACGAATGTATCAGGCTCCAATAACGTGGGGTTACTGTCTCTATCGCTTTCACATGCCGAGAAAGCAAGTACGGCAAGACCCATCATGAATATACTATATATCTTTTTCATTATAATAAGCGTTTTAAATGATGAATAAACGATTAATAACCAGTATTCTGATGCATATTCGGATTGGCAGTAATATCTGCTGCCGGAATCGGATAAACATTATAGATAGAACTTACCGAAGTGCCTTCAGCTTCGCCACCTTTCCAATCCCACAGATATCTGTTCGTTGTATAATAATTATAGCGAATCAAATCCGTACGGCGGAATCCTTCGAAATATAACTCACGGGCTCTTTCATCAAGAATATCATCCAATGTCACGCTTTCAAATTCCGTTGCATCGGCACGACGACGCAATACATTCAAGTCTTCTGCAATATCGCTCATAGCAACTGTTCCAAGACGCAAATTAGCTTCCGCACGAATCAGATAAGCCTCAGCCAGACGGAAAAGAGGAATATCAGTATCGGGTACATCCGGGTCACTACTATTCTGCCCGGTAGAAGTAAGTCCCGTCCATTTCACAACCGAGAATCCATCGGTAAATTTAGTAACCGTTTCCAAAGTAACCTGACGCTCTCCGCCACCCTTACCTGAGTAAAACAGGGCACGACTGTCTTTTGCAGCAGCAATCAATTCGTCCGTACTTTCAGTCAAAGGAGCTCTTTCCGGATCTTTAAAGAATTTGCCCACCAAAGATTTACGGGCACGGATACATGACCAAGAAGCATTGGTTCCCCACGACGGCATCCCCGCAATACGGGTGGCAGCTACCAGGAAGAAAGAACCGCCATAAGATTTTGTACGGATACCATCTTGACGAAGCGGGAAAATAATCTCTTTTCGTGCCTCCGGATTTTCACCATTATCGGCCATAAATAATTCTTTGTAATTATCACATAAATCATATCCCGATCCAATCACTTTCGTTGCATATTCAGCAGCTTCACCCCATTGCGCAGTACCTGTATACACTTCTGCATTCAGATTCATACGGGCACGCAGCAACCAGTTGGCTGCCCTATCGGCACGTCCATAAGGAGCTTTACCCGGTTCGTACATATCATTTTCAATCGCATCCAATTCACTTTCGATGTAAGCGAACAAATCTGCACGATTCTTTTCTACCGGCAACTCCTCGGAGAAGTGTTCTTTAAATGGTGCTTTTCCGAACAGATCCATATAATAATAGTAATACAGTGCACGGAGGAAGCGAGCTTCAGCACGTTGTCTCACTGTTGTCTCATCCGTTTGTCCCTCTACTTGGTCAAGGAAGAAATTACAAAGGGTGATGTTATAAGCCAAACGGTTATACAACATCTCAATAGTACCGTGAGAAGAGTTCCACCTCATAAAAATCAACTCGGGGATACCGGCATCCATCCAAGTCCAGATCATTTCGTCGGTAGCATATTCGTTAACGGTGAACATCACACGATAAAAAGCCGTATTCCCCTCGTCGTCCGAAGCAATATCCGGCTTATCGGAAGGTCCTTGTTGACCTGTCAATACCAATGAAGCATAAAGTTTGGTGAAAACTTCATCCTGAGAAAAATTACCGCTCACCTGCGGGTCAATCGGACTTATATCCAAATCACCAACACAAGACACCATACCGAAGGTCAACGATAAGGAGAGTGCGGCAGGAATCAATGATTTTAAATATCTAAATTTCATAATATAATCAATTATTTAGGTTACTAATTAAAACTGAAGACTAAGTCCGAGCAAGAAGGTCGTAGGACGCGGATAGATATTATTGTCAATACCCATATTCTTATTACTATCGGTTCCTATTTCCGGGTCAAGTCCGTCATATTTTGTAATTACAAACGGATTCTGTACCGTTGCATAAATACGTCCGTTTATTCCCCCGTATGCCGGGCTCTTAAATAAGTTATTAAAAGAGTATCCCAAAGAGATATTGTCACAACGCAAGAAAGAAGCATTCTGTACAAAGTAGTCAGAATAATAGTAATCACCTTCACCGCTAAAGCCTAACTGTACAGCTGCAATCGGCCGATTGCTAAAGGCACCATTAGAAAAGATAGTACCCATACTTGCATTTGCAGCCAATACATCATTATATACATAGTTATTTAAGCTCGCACGCAACGAGAAACTGAAATCCCACTGCTTCCAAATCATTTTCGAAGTCAAACCCATCAATACATCACCGGCAGGTTTCTTATAAATATATTTATCGGAAGCATTGATGATACCATCGCCATTACGGTCGACAAATGTATTTTCAATAGGCTTACCGTCTTTATCATAAACCTGCTGATATACATAGAATGAATTAATCGCATAACCAACTTTCTGTGCCTGAATATTAGCACCTGTACCTTTGGATATGCCGCCGGCTGCTACAAAATAATCAGGATCATCACCACCTGTCAGTTTCGTGATTTCATTTTTATTCCAAGTAATGTTATATCCCAAATCCCATGTAAAATCTCTTGTTACAATCGGCTTAGCATTAATCGTAAATTCAAGACCGGTGTTTTTCAACGAACCGATGTTACTTATCAGACGTGAGTTGAAATTCGTTCCGGCGGCAATCTTTACGGTATTAATCAAGTCTTTCGTTTCCCGATAGTAATAATCGATCGATCCCGAAATACGTCCGTTCAGGAAAGCATAGTCAAAACCGGCATTGTAAGTGGTGGTTTCTTCCCATTTCAGGTCCTTATTATATTCTTTCGGGCGTGAAGTTGTATAATAAATATCACCCAACGGATAGTAAGCACCATTACCGCTGGCCGTATAAAGCGGCATAAACGGGAAGTCCAGATTATCTCCCAAATTCTGTTGGCCGGTAATACCCCAACCTACACGGACTTTCAAGTCAGACAATACATCTACATCTTTCAGGAATTTTTCTTCCTTTACCTTCCAAGCCAAAGCTACCGACGGGAAATTGCTCCAATGTTCTCTAAAACGGGAAGTACCATCGCGACGGAAAGTAGCAGCGAACAGATAACGGTCCAATAAAGTATAGTTCAAACGACCGAAGAAAGAGACCAGCGTACTGTGATATCCAAATGCACTGTTCTTACGAAGAGTAGGATTGTAAGCCTCACCATTATCCTGGCGGGTACCCTGTCCTACAGAATAGCCGGTACGGTGAAAATGTTGTTCTTCGGCACCTACCATCACATCAATAAAATGATTTTCCAATGTCTTGGAATATTGCAAGTAAACATTTCCGGAGAGATTGTATTTATAGCTATATTCCGAGCCATCCCATCCAAAGTAATGATTAGAATAAGAATACGGAGAGATAACGGTATTCTGACGTCCTTCCGAATAGTCGGCACCGACATTGGCATGAATACGCATATCAGGGAAGAAATGGAACTTATAATCAGCCTCCAGATTTCCTACGAAACTCTTACTTTTCGACCGGTCATCTTTCAGTTCAAGCAATGCCAACGGGTTCTGAGTGGCATTTGCATTTTTAGTATACAGCCAATTAGGGTCACCATAGGGAAGACTGCCTTCCTCCTGAGTGGGGATAGCCTGCCAAAAACCACCGAATGTATCAAATTTTTCGCCATCGCCATACACCGGCTGTGTAGGATCCATCGCTACAGCAGCTCCGATCGCACCACCATCGGCATAGCGGTTTTTAGCCACCATTGCTTTGGCATTCACATTAAATTTCAGATAATCATTGAAAAATGAAGGAGCCACATTCACACTGGCAGTAAAACGCTCAAAATTAGAAGTTTTCACAATACCTTCCTGATTGGTATACCCTAATGATACGCGATAAGGCATATGCTTCAATCCACCGGAAACCGTCACATTATGGTCATGGCTTATAGCTGTACGATAAATCTGATCTTGCCAATCGGTATTTTCCGTGCCTAAACCCGGTGAAGGGATCTTATCCGTTCCACCATATACACCCGACAGATATTCACGGAATTCATCACCACTCATCACATCCAGCGAATTGCGTCTGATACCGAAAGACACATTTCCATCATAAGAAACTTTGGGAGCTGATCCGGCAGCACCTTTCTTGGTAGTAATGATGATTACACCATTAGATGCACGCGAACCGTAAATAGCAGTAGCCGAAGCATCTTTCAAGACTGTAAATGTCTCAATATCATTCGGGTTTACCATGGACAAAGGATTTGAAAGTCCTTTTACTCCATCATTATCCATTGCCAATCCGTCAATAACAATCAACGGATCGTTACTGGCATTCAGAGAAGAACCTCCACGTACACGAATCGTAGCGCCGCCACCCGGTGTACCATCATTGGAAATCACACTGACACCGGCAATCTTACCCGTCATCATGTCTTGTGCATTCGTAGTCATACCCTTACTGATCTTATCCGGTTTAATAGCTGTCACCGAACCTGTTGCATCGTTTTTCTTCACCGTACCATAGCCAATTACCACAACTGCATCCAGCACTTGTGAATCATCTTCAAGGGTAACTACCACTGAGGAAGCAGCTTTCACCTCTACAGTTTTATAACCGATAAAAGATACAACAATAGTAGAGTTTTGAGGAGCATTCAAAACAAAGTTACCATCCAAATCGGTAATGGCACCGTTGGTAGTTCCTTTTACTAACACATTTGCACCAATGACAGGTTCACCTGTTGCATCTTTCACATGCCCCTTAACAGAGACCTGCTGTGCAAAAGCGCCTAATGACAAGAAAAGCCCGAATAACAAGGGCAGAATCGTTTGATAGATTCTAAGATTAACTTGCTTCATGCATTTAATAAGTTAAAGTTAACAATATAAATTAATATAATTTTCTCTTAATCGAAACAGGAATGTAACGCCAACTCCCTTTTAACGACGAAACAAAAATAGGGCTATTAACCACGAAAAGAATGAGAAAAGATGAAAAACGGCACTTGCAACTACGCAATCGTTTGCACTGCAATAAACAGCAATCCGACATTGTGGAGTGAACAAATAGCCTGTCAGTCTTTATCAAATTAGAGGAGATTTTCAAAGAAAAAAAATTGTTTAATCGGCTATAAGCCAAATAAAAAACTTCTATTCCCTTATTTATAATCTATAACCGAGACTTTTGATTTTATAATCAAAAACTACCCACGCATATGCAAACGTTTGCACTTTATTCTATCACAGAAATGACCAGCGAACAGAAAGTTTATTATCAATTGCACTATTTTTGTAATCTGAGAACAAAGCTTAGAGAATATTCACTTGGCGCGCATCTTGAATTTAATTACCTTTGACTGAAACTAATAGATACAAATGAGTAAACCGCAAATTACCATCAAAGACATCGCCCGCGAATTAGGGGTATCACCTTCCACCGTCTCAAGGGCATTGAAGGATAATCCGGATATCAGTCAAGAGACAAGAGAAGCAATACATAAGTACGCGCGCGAACATAATTATAAGCCCAACGCATTGGCATTAAACTTGCGTACAAGCCGTTCCAATACAATTGGAGTCATTATTCCGCAATTAGTGCACCACTTCTTTTCCTGTGTATTAAGCGGCATTGAAGAAACGGCTTCCCAGGCAGGATACAACATCCTCGTGGCACAAAGCAACGAAAAATACGAGCAGGAAGTAAAGATAGTCCATTCTTTCCTTGCAGCAAGGGTTTGCGGAGTGATTACTTCACTTGCCAAAGATACATCCCAATATGATCATTATCAAGAATTACTCGATAATAATATCCCGATCGTTTTCTACGACCGGATTTGTACGGGCATTAACACCGAACGGGTAGTAGTAGACGATTATGCCGGTTCGTTTTCTGCCGTAGAGTACATGATACAGACCGGCTGTAAACGTATCTTCTTTTATAGCGCCGCACCCCATCTCGAAATATCCAAGAACCGGAGAAACGGATACTTAGACGCCATGAAGAAGTACAAAATCCCGGTAGATGAAAGTATGATCAAACTTTGTGATACGCGTGAACAGGCTATTGCCATCACTCCCGACTTACTGGAAAGAGAAGACCGCCCGGACGGTTTTTTTGCCATTAATGACGAAACGGCTTCGGGTATCTTATACTCCTGCAAACTGGTAGGATTGAAGGTTCCTGATGAAGTATCGATTTGTGGGTTTACCGACGGAGCCATTGCACAAAGCACTGATCCCAAGCTGACCACCATAGAACAACATGGAGAAGAAGTTGGAAAAAGCGCTATCCATATCCTTATCGATAAAATAGAGGATAATCCCAACTCAAAAAGTACAAATAAAATTGTAAGAACCAATCTGGTAGTACGGGGAACGACAAAATAATGTGCCAATATGCCAATGTACTAATGTGCCAATTGGAGAAAATGAGAAAAATGAAAGAATGAGAAAATAAAATAATTAACTAATAAAAGAGAGTGCCGTATCTCAATTGGCATATTTGCACATCGGAATATTGGCACATTATTACTACCATGAAAATAAAACCTGATTTAAGTTTTTGGAAGTTGTGGAACATCAGCTTCGGATTCTTCGGCGTACAAATTGCCTATGCCCTGCAAAGTGCTAATATCAGTCGTATCTTTGCCACATTGGGAGCCGATCCTCACAGTCTCAGTTATTTTTGGATTTTGCCTCCGTTGGCAGGTATCATCATACAACCGATCATCGGTTCGGCCAGCGATAAAACATGGACACGTTTCGGACGACGTATTCCTTATTTATTCGTAGGTTCGCTGATTGCCGTATTAGTGATGTGCCTGCTACCTAATGCCGGAAGTTTTGGAATGGCAGTAAGCACAGCCATGATTTTCGGATTAGTATCGCTCATGTTCTTGGATACTTCCATAAATATGGCCATGCAGCCTTTCAAAATGCTTGTAGGAGATATGGTCAACGAAAAGCAAAAAGGACTCGCCTACTCCATCCAAAGCTTCCTGTGCAATGCGGGCAGTCTCGTAGGCTATCTGTTTCCGTTTATCTTTACCTGGATAGGTATCAGCAATATAGCCGACAAAGGAACAGTTCCCGATTCTGTGATCTATTCGTTTTACATCGGAGCGGCCATCCTGATTCTCTGCGTCATTTATACTACGGTGAAAGTAAAAGAAATGCCCCCGAAAGAATTTGAAGAATTCCACGGTATCACAGCTGATGAAAAGAAAGAGAAAAGCAATTTCCTTCATCTACTGAAACATGCCCCGAAAGTATTTTGGACAGTCGGTTTGGTGCAATTCTTCTGTTGGGCGGCATTTATGTATATGTGGACTTATACGAACGGTGCAATAGCCGACACGGTATGGAATACCACCGATGTGCAAGCCGAAGGTTATCAGGCGGCAGGCAACTGGGTAGGCGTATTGTTTGCAGTACAAGCAATCGGCTCCGTGATATGGGCCGTTATTTTACCTTTGTTCAAAGTACGCAAAATAGCTTACTCCATCAGCTTGGTACTCGGTGGAATCGGTTTCATATCCACTCTCTTCTTCACCGACCAATATTTACTATTCATATCCTATCTACTTATCGGATGTGCCTGGGCCGCTATGTTAGCAATGCCCTTCACTATCCTGACAAATTCAATATCCGGTAAAAACATGGGAGCCTACTTGGGATTATTCAATGGAACGATCTGTATACCGCAAATTGTGGCAGCAGTCGTCGGAGGCGGTTTATTACATCTGGTGGGAGGCCATCAGGTAAACATGCTTGTATTGGCAGGTATCTTGCTCATTGCAGGCGCCATTTGTGTATTTTTCATTAAAGAAACCATAGCACACCATGAAGAATAAAAATTCATAAAGAAGCGCTATATATACTACAAAGGGCATGAAGGGGCATATTTTAACCGCAATCTTCATGCCCTTTGTAGTATATAAAGTAAAATATATAATAAGATTTCGATCTTCGGCACGCTATTCTAATACATTTTTTGTATCTTTCCCGCACCAACATAATTATTAGAGATAGAATGCCATGAAAAAATTTCTCAAGACCGACGAATGGAATATCATAGAAGAAGGGTTTCACGCAGATAAACTACGTGCTTCGGAAAGTATATTCAGCTTAGGAAACGGAAGATTCGGACAACGGGGTAATTTTGAAGAAACTTATAGTAGTGACAGTCTACAAGGTTCTTATGTGGCAGGCATCAGCTTTTTAGACCGTACAAGAGTGGGATGGTGGAAAAACGGATATCCACATTTCTTTTCGCGTATTCCGAACGCTCCCGACTGGAGTGGAATTTATTTAAGGCTGATCGATGAAGAAGTAGACCTTTCGCAATGGGACATAAAGCAATTCGAACGAAAGCTCGACATGAAAGAGGGTATTTCCTATCGTGACTTTGAAGTGACCTCTCCCAAAGGAAACACATTGAAAATACATGTGGAGCACATCAACAGCATGGCTAATCAAAATTTATGCCTTATCAAATATAGCGTGACTTCCGTAAATTATGAAGGCAAAGTTTCAATCGTTCCTTATATCAATGGAGATGTAAAACACGAGACATCCAATTTCAATGAAAAAATGTGGAACATACTCCGTGCGGAAACAACCAACGAACATGCCTATCTATGGACACAAACCAAACGGGAAGATTCACAGGTCTGTTGTGCCCTGACTTATCAACTCTTCAAAAACAGTAAAGAAATAAACACCAGTCCCATAAAAATAGAAAAGGAAAAACTGACCGGTTTTAGTGCAGGTGCCGATGTAAAACCCGGTGAACGGATCACTCTCATCAAATATACCGCTATCCTTTCCTCTCTCTATTACGACCGCTCGGAACTTGTGGAACAGGCTGTAACCGAAAGTAAAAATGCCAAGAGCCAAGGATGGGAAAAACTCTTGCAAGACCACCGGGAAGTATGGCAAAATATCTGGGATGAAATGGACGTAACCATTGACGGCGACCCCGAAGCACAGCAGGGTATCCGATTCAATATCTTCCAACTCAACCAGAGCTATCGCGGAGACGATCCCCGCCTCAACATCGGACCGAAAGGATTCACGGGCGAAAAATACGGAGGAAACACACAATGGAATACGGAACTTTGCTGTATCCCTTTCTTCCTGCTCTCCAGCCCGAAAGAAACAGCCAAAAACCTCCTGCTCTACCGCTATAACCAACTCCCGAAAGCCATAGAGAATGCCCGGAAATTAGGTTTCAAAAATGGTGCGGCCCTCTATCCTATGGTAACCTTCAACGGAGAAGAATGCCATAACGAATGGGAAATTACCTTCGAGGAGATACATCGCAATAACATCATCGTACATGAAATTATGCAATACGCGGTGATGACAGGTCATAACGATTTCATTGCCCGCTACGGACTGGAAATGATGATAGCCATTTCCCGGTTTTGGAGTCAACGCGTCTCTTTTTCACAACCGAAGCAAAAATACGTGATACTGGGTGTCACCGGACCCAATGAGTATGAAAACAATGTAGACAATAATTGGTATACCAACTACTCGTGTGTACAGACCCTAAAATCTACCATAGAATCTTTGGAACTGGTAGCTCATCAATATCCCGACGAGTACGCACGTGTCCGCAGGATTACCGATTTTCAATATGCCGAAACTTCTTATTGGCAAGAGATCATAGACAGAATGTATCTGCCGGAAGACAAAGAATTAGGAATATTTGTACAAAACGACGGTTATCTCGACAAAGAGCTGAAAACCATAGACGATATTCCGTCGGAAGAGCGCCCCGTCAATCAACACTGGTCATGGGATCGTATTTTACGTTCCTGTTATATCAAGCAAAGCGACGTTTTACTGGGATTGTATCTGTATTATACTAATTTTGATGATGAAACCGTGCGCCGTAACTTCCGGTTTTATGAACCACGGACATTGCATGAATCTTCACTGTCTCCCTATGTACACTCTATCTTAGCTTCACGGATAGGTGACATCAACAAGGCCTACAACCTTTTTCTTCATGCTACCCGACTGGATCTCGACGACTACAACAATGAACTTAACCAAGGACTGCACATCACCAGTATGGCAGGCAGTTGGCTTGCCATCGTTCACGGCTTCTCCGGAATGCAGGTAAAAAACAATATGCTTTGCTTTAACCCCATCATTCCCGACAAGTGGAATAAATACACATTCAAAATAAATTTCCGTGGATGTACACTACAGGTAGAGATCGGAAAAAACGAAATAAAAATCTCTATGACAGAAGGAGATGAATTGAACATACTTGTTTATGAAGTTGTTTATCATGCCAATAGGGGTAAAGAGTTAATTATTAGAAGAAATTAATCGCTAATTATTCTCAATAAGCAGACTTGGAAACCATTATAAGTTTTCAAGCTTTATGTCTTTGCACCTCAATAAGTAAGACAAACGACTCTTAATCAATAAAAAGTATGAATAAGAACTATGTAATTGTCTTGTCATTCAGTTTGTTTCTAACTGCATGCGGGCAAAAGAAGGAGGACAAAGAAGCTATTATCCGGCCTGTCAAAACAGCTATTGTAGAATCACGATCGGAAATTAAAAAAGACTTTTCAGGCATTGTAGAAGCTGTAGATTATGTAAAACTCGCATTCCGCGTGAGTGGACAAATCATCAACCTACCGGTTATTGAAGGAGAAAAAGTAAAGAAAGGGCAACTGATTGCCGCCATCGATCCCAGAGACATCGCGTTGCAATATGCCGCGGACAAATCGGCATACGAGACAGCTGCCGCCCAAGTAGAACGCAACAAACGCCTGTTGGCACGCCAGGCCATCTCACTTCAAGAATATGAAATAAGTCTATCGAACTATCAGAAAGCTAAATCTGCATTCGAATTATCATCCAACAATATGCGTGATACGAAGCTGACCGCCCCTTTTGACGGCTCTATCGAAACGCGATTGGTAGAAAATTATCAGCGCGTAAACTCCGGCGAAGGCATCGTACAACTGGTTAATACTAAAAAGTTACGTATCAAGTTCACAATTCCGGATGCTTATCTATATTTGCTGCGTTCCAACGATCAAAAGTTCCAAGTAGAATTCGATACTTATAGAGGACAAGCCTTCAATGCCAAGCTGGAGGAATACTTGGATATATCTACCGACGGAACAGGAATACCGGTGACCATCACCATTGACGACCCGGCCTTCAACCGTGCTTTATACGATGTAAAACCGGGATTCACTTGTAGCATCCGATTCTCAGCCAATGTAGGTCCTTTCTTGGAAGAAAGTATGACTGTAGTTCCGTTAAGTGCCATATTTGGCAAAAGTAACGGAAAAAAAATGTATGTCTGGGTATTGAACGGCAATCAAGTAAACCGCCGTGAAGTGAGCGTTATGTCTCCCACCGGAGAAGCACAAGCCTTTATTACCAAAGGACTAAAGGCCGGTGAAAAAGTCATCATTGCGGGAGTTAACCAATTGGTAGAGGGAGAAACGGTAAAAATTGTGAATTAGCGATTAAGTAGTTAAGTAGTCAAGTAGTTAAGTAGCAAGTAGCTATGCAGCATATAAAAAAATAAGTAAAACTTTAAACTGGTAAACAAATTCTTGACTACTTACTACCGACTATCTACTACCAGCTACTTACTACCAACTACTTACTACCAACTACTTACTACTTAACTACTTGACTACTTAACTACTAAATAATAACTACTGAATAATATGAATTTAGCAAAATACTCATTAGATAATACCAAGGTAATTTATTTCTTCCTTGCAGTGTTGCTCCTCGGAGGGATTTTCTCTTTCAGCAATCTGGGAAAAAAAGAAGATGCACCTTTCGTCATTAAATCGGCGGTCATCATGACACGCTATCCGGGAGCCGAACCCGCTGAGGTGGAACGGCTCATTACAGAACCTATCTCACGCGAGATACAAAGTATGAGCGGAGTATATAAAATAAAATCCGAGTCGATGTATGGCATCTCAAAGATAACCTTTGAGTTGCAACCTTCCTTGGCCGCCTCTTCTATTCCACAGAAATGGGACGAACTAAGACGAAAAGTACTCAACATACAACCCCAACTTCCCAATGGCGCATCCGTTCCTACGGTATCCGATGACTTCGGTGACGTATTCGGTATCTACTATGGACTGACTGCCGACGACGGATTCACCTATGAAGAGATGCGCGACTGGGCAGAACGCATTAAAACACAGGTGGTCACTGCCAACGGTGTCATGAAGGTGGCCCTCTTCGGTGTACAGACAGAAGTAATCAATATCTTTATTTCCGTAAACAAACTGGTAGGTATGGGTATCGACCCTAAACAACTGGCTTCCTTGCTGCAATCTCAAAACCAGATTATCAACACCGGAGAAATACAAGCCGGCGAACAACAATTGCGTGTAGTTGCCAACGGAATGTACAGCACTGTAAACGATATACGCAATCAGGTGATAACCACCAAAGCGGGACAAGTGAAGCTTGGTGATATTGCCGTCATTGAAGAAGGATATATGGAACCAGCCTCCACCATCATGCGCGTCAACGGAAAGCGTGCTATCGGCATCGGTGTATCCACCGACCCACAACGCGACGTAGTGCAAACAGGAGAAATGGTAGATACCAAACTGGCCGAACTTCTACCCCTGATGCCTGTGGGTATGCAACTGGAACCACTCTACCTGGAGAATGTCATTGCCAAAGATGCAAACAACGGATTCATCATCAATCTGATAGAATCCATACTTATCGTGATCGTGATTATCATGCTGGTGATGGGACTGCGTGCGGGATTGCTCATCGGCTCCTCACTGATCTTCTCTATCGGCGGCACATTACTTATCATGTCTTTCTTCGGAGTAGGATTAAACCGGACTTCCCTGGCCGGATTTATTATCGCCATGGGTATGCTGGTGGATAATGCCATCGTAGTGACAGACAACGCACAAATAGCCATTGCCCGAGGAATAGACCGTCGCAAAGCGCTCATCAACGGAGCCACCGGTCCGCAATGGGGACTATTAGGAGCTACATTCATTGCCATCTGCTCTTTCCTTCCCCTATATCTGGCTCCCTCATCAGTGGCAGAAATCGTAAAGCCGTTGTTTATCGTCCTTGCTATCTCACTGGGACTTAGCTGGATATTGGCATTGACACAAACCACCACATTCGGTAATTTCATCTTGAAAGCAAAAACAACCACCGGTGCCAAAGACCCGTATGACAAACCTTTCTATCATAAATTCGCCTCTGTCCTGCATGTGCTCATTCGTAAGAAAGTACTGACGATCGGTTCTATGGTGGTTCTGTTCATCATTTCATTGGTAGTAATGGGAATGATGCCTCAAAACTTCTTCCCTTCTCTCGATAAACCCTATTACCGTGCAGATATTTTCTACCCCGATGGTTACAACATCAACGAAGTGGCCAAAGAGATGAAAACCGTTGAAGCACATCTACTGGCACAACCGGAAGTAGACAAGGTATCCATTACCTTCGGAAGCACTCCGTTGCGTTACTATCTGGCCTCCACCTCTGTTGGTCCGAAGCCCAATTTCTGCAACATACTGGTAGAACTTAAGGATAGTAAATACACCAAAGCGCAAGAAGAAAACTTCGATGCATACATGAAAGCGAACTATCCGAATGCCATTACGCGTACCAGTCTTTTCAAATTATCGCCCGCCGTAGATGCCGCTATCGAAATCGGTTTTATCGGCAACAATGTCGATACGCTGGTAATGCTCACCAGCAAAGCTCTGGAAATAATGCACCGCAATCCCGATCTGATCAACATACGCAATTCTTGGGGAAACAAGATTCCGGTATGGAAACCGATATACAGCCCGGAACGCGCACAACCATTGGGAGTATCCCGTCAAGGAATGGCACAAAGCATCCAGATCGGCACCAATGGCATGACTTTGGGTGAATATCGCAAAGGCGACCAGGTATTACCTATCCTGCTGAAAGGAAATACAGTAATCGACTCGTTCAAAATAAACGACCTGCGCACACTACCCGTATTCGGAACCGGCACGGAAACCACCAGTCTGGAGCAAGTAGTATCGGATTTTGATTTTCAATACCGCTTCTCGAATGTGAAGGACTATAACCGTCAGATGGTAATGATGGCCCAATGCGATCCTCGACGCGGAATAAACGCCATTGCTGCCTTCAACCAAGTATGGTCGCAGGTGCAAAAAGAGATACAAGTGCCCGAAGGCTACACCATGAAATATTTCGGAGAACAGGAAAGCCAAGTAGAATCCAACGAAGCATTAGCCAAAAACATGCCGTTGACATTCTTCCTGATGTTCACCGTATTGCTGTTATTGTTCAAGACCTACCGCAAGCCGATCGTCATTTTATTAATGCTGCCGCTTATCTTCATCGGTATCGTGCTTGGATTATTACTGCTCGGCAAGTCCTTCGACTTCTTCGCCATTCTCGGTTTACTGGGATTGATCGGCATGAACATTAAAAATGCCATCGTGCTGGTCGATCAGATCGATATTGAAACAAAATCCGGAAAAGCACCGTTGGATGCGGTAGTCAGTGCTACCGTCAGCCGTATCGTCCCGGTAGCAATGGCATCGGGAACCACTATTCTGGGTATGTTGCCATTACTGTTCGATGCCATGTTCGGCGGCATGGCAGCTACTATTATGGGCGGCCTGCTCGTAGCCTCGGCTTTGACATTATTTGTACTTCCGGTAGCCTATTGCGCTATTCACAGAATAAAAGGAGACCTTCCTGCACAAAACGGAATGACAGACAATGAGAATAAATAATAAAATAGAAATGATAAATAGACATTAAGATGATGAGAATTCAGATATTAATACTTGCACTGCTGTGCTACGGAATAGATGCCACAGCACAGCAGGCACATCTCAGTCGTGAAGCCTATCGCGACCGGGTGGAAAACTATAGCCAGATACTAAAGCAACAACAGTTGAAAAGCGTGGCAAGCATGGAAGGACGCAAAATTGCTTTTACCGGATTCCTGCCACAAGTGGATATTACAGGCGAAGGCACCTTGAATCTGAAAGAAATGGATGCATGGGACGGTCCGGCAGGACAATACCGTAACCATACTTATCAGGGGGTATTTGTTGTGGCACAGCCATTGTATACCGGTGGCGCCTTACGGGCCCAAAACAAAATAGCGCAAGCGGATGAAAAATTAGACAGGCTGAATGCGGAACTCACTTTGGATCAGATACACTATCAGAGCGATGCCGTATATTGGAACGCTGCTGCCAGTCGTGCCATGCTGGAAGCCGCCGCCCGGTATGAAGAAATAGTAAAACAACAGTTCGACATCATACAAGACCGTTTCAATGACGGCATGATCAGCCGTACAGACCTGTTAATGATCTCTACCCGTAAAAAGGAAGCCGAGCTACAATACATCAAAGCGCGTCAGAATTATACGTTAGCATTGCAGAAACTGAACATATTAATGGGCGAAGATCCGAATGCACCAGTAGACAGCCTGTGTGCCATCGGAGTGATCTGCGAACCGGTAACGCTTATGAACCTGGATGACGTATTACAACGCCGCGCCGACTACGCAAGTACGGAAGTCAACATACAGAAAAGTGAAGCACAACGAAAAGCCGCCCTCAGCCAGTACAATCCTCAAATAAACATGTTCCTCACCGGCGGTTGGGCTACGGCATCGCCCAATATGGGCTACGATGTCTCTTTCACCCCCATTCTCGGCATGAACGTAAATATTCCCATCTTCCGTTGGGGAGCACGCTTCAAGGCCAACCGCCAACAAAAAGCTTATATAGGCATACAAAAGTTACAGCAGAGCTACGTGACAGATAATATCAACGAAGAACTTTCTGCCGCCCTCACCAAATTGACGGAAACGGAACATCAAGTAACCACTGCACAAGAAACCATGGAACTGGCAGAGGAGAACCTCGACCTGGCTACTTTTTCTTATAATGAAGGAAAAGCAAGTATGGTAGATGTGCTTTCGGCGCAACTTTCGTGGACGCAAGCCCATTCTAACCTTATCAATGCACATCTTGCAGCCAAAATGGCAGTAGCCGAATACCGAAAAGTAATCAGTGAATAAAAAGGTATACAGTGCCAATCAGTTTCAAATAGCTTGAAACGATCCGTTCCAACATAATAAAACCATTCGTTTCAATTAGATGGAACCATGAGTTTCAATTAGATGGAACCATGAGTTTCAATTAGATGGAACGATTCGTTCCAATAAGTTGAAACAGAATAAGGTATTCTGTACTTTCATGTTTGATAGTTACTCTGTTTTCAAATCAACAGAATAACTACCAAACATTACTGTCGCATACATCTATTAAAAAAATATCTGTTTTTTTCTCTCTATTACTTAATAAATTTCTAACTTTGCCGCGCATTGGTTCATTTTTCCCAAGCATTCAGAAAAATGATTAAAAGGGAATCAGGTGAGAATCCTGAACAGTCCCGTTGCTGTATGTTTCATAAAAGCGTGATGAACACTACCTCATGCCACTGAGAGGCTTCTAAGCCGATTGGGAAGGCGTTTATTCACGGAAACGAGTCAGAAGACCTGCCATGCAACATGTTCAATAGCTTTCGAGGACGAGCTATGAATCCACTGATTTGTACACAAAAAGTTGTGTACAGAAAAGGTTATTCATACATATTGGTACTCTTTGAAGCTATTTGATGGAAAAGTAACTATCAAATAGAAATATTAATGGGAAAAACTATGTTCCAACGTTTCCTATGTGTAGTAGGAATGTGTAGTTTGCTTTTGCCTGTGGAGGCACAAAGCAGTAAAAACTTACGAGGTATAAATAAAGCAACAAATAATCGGAATATTGTTTTTAGATTATAACCTATGTGATAAATTCTTACGCCTGTAAATCTTGAACAAAAGAAACATTTTTATTTTAATATTAAACTATGATAAAATGAGAAAAATTTACTCTTTAATTCTTTTACTGTTTGTCACATGGCAGGTTTCTGCCCAAGTTTCAGTACAGGGTCAACCTCACCCTGTCGCAAAACAGTTAGTACCAATGAAAGCTATTGCAGAAGGTACTTTTACAATGGAAATGATTGAAAATTGGACTGGCGAAGGTGAAAATAAAGCCGCATTAGCTATCCAATGGAATGCAGAAGGAGAAACTAATGCTTTAGTATGGGGATATCGTTGGGATGGTGAAGCTACAGGAGAGAAAATGATCAGAGATATTGCAGCTGCTGATCCACGTTTTTTCTGTATGACAGAAACCGGAACAGCATATGGTTCCACAATTGCAGGTCTCGGATATGATGTTAACAAAAGTGGCGACTTTGCCGTTCAAAAAGATGGAAAAATTTACTATCCGGACGAAGAGGGCGTAATATTCACCGGAGGTTATGGATATGACGGTTTCACTTGCCTTGACCCAGAAGATTATTGGCAATCAGGCTGGTATCAAGGATATTGGTCTTATTGGCTAAAAAGTTCAGATGAAAGTGCCTGGGGCTATAGTGGTGTAGGCGCCACAGGCAGAAAATTAACAGACGGTTGTTGGGATGGATGGAATTTTGCTGTTAACATGAGTTCTCAACCATGGAAAGAAATGGCCCCTGCTGCTAAAAACGGCCCCACAGCACCATCAATAAAAATTCAACCTGAAAGTATTGTTGTTTCACCTGGTGAATCAGCAACCTTTGCTCCCGAATTTAAAGGAGATACTCTTGTTTATCAATGGTATAAAAATGAAATAGCAATACCTGATGCAAAAACTCCTCATTACACAATTCCGTCAGTTACAGTTGAAGATGCAGGTTCTTACTATTGCATTGTTAAGAATATCCTTGATGAAATCTCCACTGATACCGTAACTTTGACTGTAGGAAATAAAAACATAACTGCTATTCCTGGAAGCGAACCTAATACCGCAATAGTCACCTATGATGATTCATATATAACCTATTCCGGATTACTGACAATTCCTTCTACGATCAAACTTAATGGTAGTGATTACTCCATCATAGGCATTGATAATATGGCTTTTAAAGGATGCAACAAATTAACTTCTATAATCCTTCCGGACAATCTGACTACTTTAGGAGAAAAAGCTTTCAGCGGTTGCACAGCATTATCATCAATTATATTGCCTAACGAAGTAGAACAAATCGGAGATGAAACCTTTAGTGGATGTTCTGCCCTTACATCCATTACTGTAAATGATAAATTAAAAAGTATCGGACGAGCAGCTTTTGAAAATTGTATAGCATTAACAGACATCATTCTCCCTGACAATGTAGAAACCATCGGTTCTTCAACATTTAAGAATTGCGAAAAACTATCTTCTGTTATTTTAGGAAACTCAATAACAGAGTTAGGCGATTCTACTTTCCTTGGATGTAGTACACTAAAAAATATCATATTGCCATCCTCACTTCAAAAGATAGGGGTTCGTTCATTCAACGGATGTTCATCATTAATCAATGTAGAATTAGGTCATATCAACTCTATCGGAGACGTAGCATTCAACGGCTGTACAGCATTAACATCGATAACTTTCCCTAATAATCTTACTTCTATCGGAAACTATGCATTCTCAGGTTGTACTGAGCTTTCTTCCATTACTTTTGAGGAAGAAAAATTAAACCAATCCACATTGGAATTATCATCAATGACTATTGGGAACTATGCATTTGAAGGATGTACCAAAATAAATACACTGACAATACCTGATAAAGTAACTACTCTCGGTAACTATGCGTTCAACAAATGCGAAGCTCTAACATCCGTTTCATTCGGAAACGGACTTGTGTCCATCGGAAATTACGCTTTTGGAGATTGCAAAAAACTAACGACTGTAACATTCGGTACATCTCTTGAAACAATCGGTGAACGGGCATTCTCAAATACACAATTACCCTCGCTCACCCTACCCTCTACAACCAAAATTATTGGCGATTGGGCTTTCTATGGTTGTCCGTTAAATAGTATCGAATTTAATAACGGTCTACAAACAATCGGTAGCCGGGCATTTTATGGAGTTTCGGTAGAAAGTCTGAATATTCCTAATAGTGTTACCAGTTTAGGAAGTTATGCATTCAGCAACTGCAAAAATTTAAGTTCAGTAGTTCTCGGTACTGGCATTACTAAAATTGAAGATTATACTTTCAATTCATGTTCATCGCTAAGTAATATCGAATGTCCTTCAGTAACAGAAATAGGAGCAAGCGCTTTCGCTTCATGTTCTATATTGAAAGACATCCCCTTAAACGAAAACATTACAACATTGGGAAACGGAGCATTCAAAAGCTGCAAAGCTATTACATCAGTAACAGTACCCAATAGTGTAACCGATATGGGCACCAGCATTTTCGACGGCTGCACGGAACTTTTATCCGCAACACTTGGTACCGGAGTTTTCAGTGTTCCTAATTATACTTTCAATAATTGCTCCAAATTAGCAACAATTGTGTTATCTGAGAACATTACATCAATTGGACAATATGCATTCCAAAATTGTACATCTTTAGCTGCACTTCCTTTAACCGCTAATATCACTCAAATTAATAATTATGCATTTAAAGGGTGTACCAAACTAACATCAATAGAAGTACCTGACCAAATTATATCATTAGGAACCTATGTATTCCAAAACTGTACCGGAATAACTCATGCAAAGATAGGTTCAGGAATAACTACATTATCCAACTATACATTTTATGGATGCTCTAATCTGGAAAAAGTCGAGCTTTCAGAAAAAATCACGAGTATAGGTAGTTATGCATTCTATAATTGTCAAGGACTAAAGATACTCCCCATCACAAATGCAATTACTACTATTGGTGCAAATGCATTTTATGGCTGTAAGGGATTAACATCTGCCGTTCTTTCCGACAACATAACATCTTTAGGAGGTTCTGCTTTCTATAATTGTTCCTCTCTGGAAGAAGTAACTTTAGGAAGCGGTATCACTAAACTTGAAAGCAGTTTATTCCGTAACAATTCTCAATTGAAGAAAGTAGTAGCAAATGGTATAATTACATCCCTTGCAACCTATACATTCAATGGTTGTTCCGCCTTAGAATGCATCTATATCAAATCTGAATCTGTGCCGACAGCGAGTAGTAACACATTTACCAATGTACCGGAAACCTGTATAATTTTTGTTCCAGAAACATCTGTCAATGCTTATAAAGAAGCTAACTATTGGAAGAACTTTATCATCTCCCCATGGCTCTCCAGCCTTGAAATAGTATCAACTACACCGTCTATGGACTTCGGGAATGGAGAAGAAGCAAATATTGACAAGGACACAAAAACTTTCACTATTACATTCAACCGTAATATCGTAGAGAAAGACAACATCTCTGCCACATTAAAGTTTGAAGACGAATTGGTGAATGATCAGGTACTGACTGTATCATATGCAGATAATGTTCTGACTCTGAACAGAGAAGGAGAAAGATTGCCTGCCGGTAAATACACACTGGTATTAACAACTTCCGAATCTGTATTGAATATTACATTCAATGTAGAACCATGGTTACCTGAACTGGAAATAGTATCAACTACACCGTCTATGGACTTCGGGAATGGAGAAGAAGCAAATATTGACAAGGATACAAAAACTTTCACTATTAC
>NZ_KB905467.1:0-179138 GCF_000381365.1 Bacteroides salyersiae WAL 10018 = DSM 18765 = JCM 12988 | reverse complement strand
TGACTCTGAACAGAGAAGGAGAAAGATTGTCTGCCGGTAAATACACACTGGTATTAACGACTTCCGAATCTGTATTGAATATTACATTCAATGTAATAAATGGTGGTGTCGGCATAGAAAATCAGTCATCTGAAAAAATAGTTCATACAAAAGAGTATTATACAATAAATGGCACAGCTTTACCACAACCCATACCAGGCTTTAATATTATCAAAATCACCTATGAGGACGGTACAGTTGAGGTATCCAAAATATATATAAGGTCTTCGGTTAACCAATAACGAGCAGTTTATTATATAAGATACCAAGTAAATTTTAAATAAAATCTAAAATCTTTGTTCTTCGAAGTTATCACTTCTTAGAACAAAGATTTTTTACAAATAGATTTTCCAAATAATATTTATAACTTATTGAATTTTTAATAGATAATGAAACAAAAAAATAAAATTTCCATAATACATCTCTATTTCTTAATAAATTCATAAATTTGCCATGCATTGGTTTATTTTTTCCAAGCATACGGAAATAATAATTAAAAGGGAATCAGGTGGGAATCCTGAACAGTCCCGTTGCTGTGTGTTTCATTAAAATGTAGTAAATACATACTTCATGCCACTGAAAGACCAAGAGTCGATTGGGAAGGCGTTTACTATAGAAACAAGTCAGAAGACCTGCCATGCAATATGTTCAATAGCTTTCGAGGACGAGCTATGAAGTGGAAATGCTATACTTTAACAACAAGTATCAGCTTCTTTATTTCATATATATCTAATAACTTAAACAATTTGATAATTAAAGGTATAAACCATTATCAAACAAATTAACGCATGGGAATCAAAGCTAAGTGGTTCACAGGAATATTCCTGACACTGAATGCATTATTACATGCGCAACAAAATAAAATAGATACGTTGCGCATTTATCATATAGATGAAGTTACTATTACTTCATCTAAAGTATCGTCTAAAGAAATTATTCCTGTACAAATCATGGAAGGAAAACAATTGGAAAAACTATCAGTACATTCTGTTGCAGATGCCATACGTTATTTTTCTGGAGTGCAAATTAAAGACTTTGGAGGAATAGGTGGACTAAAAACCGTTAACATACGAAGTATGGGAACGAACCATGTTGGTATATTTTACGATGGCATTGAACTGGGAAACGCCCAGAATGGGCAAATTGACCTCGGTCGTTTTTCTCTTGACAATATGGAGGCAGTTTCCCTATACAACGGACAACGCAGTGCCATATTCCAGTCTGCTAAAGATTTCGGATCAGCAGGTACCGTTTATTTGCAAAGTCGTATACCAAGATTCAATGGAAACAAACAATATAATATTCGAGGAAATTTTAAGACCGGTTCCTTCGGAGTTATCAATCCTTCCGTACTTTGGGAGCAAAAATTAAACGAACGCCTTTCTGCATCTTTAAGTTCCGAATACATGTATACCACCGGGCGTTATAAATATCGCTATAAAACAACCGGAGGATACGATACAACCGCAGTACGTAAAAATGGAGATGTTAACTCCATCCGGGTGGAAAGTGGCTTATATGGAAAAATCAACAAAGGTGAATGGAAAGGAAAAGCCTATTTTTATCATTCAGAAAGAGGACTTTCCGGAGCTATGGTCCGGAATAAACTGTTTCATGAAGACCGCCAATGGGATACCAACCTATTTATTCAATCATCTTTTAAAAAACATTTCTCAGATAAATACGGACTATTAGTCAATGGGAAATATGCCTATGATTATTTACATTATCTGGCCGATCCGAATAAAGATGCCAGCTTAATGTACGTAGAAAACCATTACCGACAACAAGAAATTTATCTTTCTGTTGCCAACTTATACTCTTTCAATAAATATTGGAGTGCATCCATTGCATTAGACTATCAATGGAATAAACTAAATGCTGACCTGTACAAATTTCCTTACCCGAATCGTCACACCACACTTGTTTCCATAGCAAGTGCTCTGAACTTCGAACAGTTCAAGTTACAGGCCAGTGTATTGGGTACATTTGTATCCGATCATGTTCGTACAGACACAATGTCTATGGAAAATAAAAAGCAGATCACTCCCACCGTTGTGGCCTCCTGGAAACCTATACGTAAAACAAATTTCCATTTACGAGGTTTTTACAAGAACATCTTTCGCATGCCAACCCTAAACGATTTGTATTATACATTTATTGGTAATATAAAACTAAAACCCGAATTCACTAATCAGTATAATTTAGGGTTTACTTATGCACCTATTCTTCAAAACAAATGGTTAAAAAACATCGAACTACAAGCAGATGTTTACTATAATGAAGTGAAAAATAAAATAATAGCTGTCCCCACTTCCAATCAGTTCCGCTGGACAATGATGAATCTCGGTATGGTAGAAATACGAGGATTAGATATAGCCATACAAACTAACTGGGAATTACCTAAACAATTTTCTATTGATACCCGTCTCACCTATACTTATCAAAAGGCACAAGATTTCACCAATCCCAAAGAAGAATATTACGGAGATCAAATACCATACATCCCCTGGCACAGTGGCTCATTGATTATTAATGCCAGTTGGCAAAACTGGGATGTCAATTATAGTTTCATTTATACCGGTGAACGATATGACCAACGAGCTAACATTCCAGAAAATTATGCCCCAGAATGGTATACGAACGACATTTCACTCTCTCGAAGTTTTCGTATTCGAAATACTCTCTACCGATTGACAGCAGAAGTCAACAACCTTTTCAACCAACAGTTTGAAGTGGTGAAATGCTATCCAATGCCAGGTACCAACTATAAATTCATTCTTACCATCCAAATATAATTATTAGCATGAAAAAATTATCATTCATTCTATTATTATCCATAAGTTGTTTTCTGATATGTTCCTGCCGGGGGGAAGATGAGGTACTTGTACGATCTACCGGTACGCAGGTACAAGCTCCTATGGATATAAAGTCTATTACAGGTTTCTATTTGCTAAACGAAGGAAACATGGGAAGTAATAAATGTACATTAGATTATATGGACTATGCAACAGGCTACTATCACAAAAATATATATGCAGAAACCAATCCTTCCGTTGTCTTGGAATTAGGCGATGTAGGTAATGATATACAAATCTATGGTGAAAAATTGTATGCTGTTATCAACTGTTCTCATTTTATCGAAGTGATGAACAAAAAAGATGCCCGTCATTTAGGAACGATTGATATTCCTAACTGCCGTTATATTACCTTTCATGAGGGCTATGCTTATGTCAGTTCATATGCCGGTCCCGTGCAAATAGACCCAAATGCACGTTTAGGATATGTAGCCAAAGTAGATACTACTACCCTCCAAGTGGTAGCAACTTGCTTAGTAGGTTATCAACCGGAAGAGATGGTCATTGTTGAAAACAGATTATATGTAGCTAATTCCGGAGGATATCGCGTACCCAATTATGACCGTACTGTTTCCGTCATCGATCTGAACACATTTACTGAAACCAAAAAGATAGATGTAGCCATCAACTTACATAGATTGAAAGCTGATCATTACGGAAATCTCTACGTCAGTTCACGAGGTGACTATTATACTGTTCCTTCTAATCTATATGTCATAGACAGCCGAACAGATGAAGTAATAGATACACTAAATATTGCTGCTTCTGAATTGTACATAGACGATGACTATCTCTATCTATACAGCACAGAATACAGTTATATTAATGAAGAAGAATGGAAAATCAATTATGCATTGATAGACACGCGAACCAGAGAGATCATCACCAACAATCTCATCACCGATGGTACAGAAAAACAAATTAAAATGCCTTACGGCATCGCCGTTCATCCGGAAACAAAAGAGTTCTATATAACAGATGCTAAAGACTATGTATCCCCCGGTACACTCTATTGCTTTACTCCAGAAGGAAAAAAGAAATGGTCAGTTACTACAGGAGATATACCGGCTCACTTTGTTTTTGTCCACAAATAAAAAATATAAATAAAAAATATAATTATAAAAACCTTACCTATATGATTCATTATCAAGTTCACCGGTTAACTGCCGGCCTATTAGTAAGTATTTTTTTCTATATCGGTACAACTTCCTGTTCCGAAGATCCCGAATTACCCAGCACAGTAACCACTGATGATGGGAATATTACAATCAACATACCAGAAGGAGGGTTTCAAACTCCGCGCTGTAAAGTACTTTCCATCCTCCCTTCTATATCTGGAAATAACCAATACAACATGCAATGGAGTATAGGTGATTCTGTTATTTCTACACAAGAAGAGTTAGAGTTTATAGCTTTGGATCCCGGAAAATATTCGATTACTCTAAAAGTAATTAATGAAGAGCGAAAAGCCAGTACATTAAACTTTCCCATTACTGTAAACCAAGAAGAAACCACCTACTCTCCTTACATAACTTCTGTGCCAGAATATAAGCCTGCACCTGGGCAATTCATAAACGAGCTTCCTAAATATGAAATAGGCGACACACAAAGCACAATGAACCGAAAAGCACTCGAGTCAATCGGTTATAACACACGAATATTAATAAGTTTAGGAGGATATGGCGGTTACGTAATCTGTGGTTTTGATCATACTATTGTAAATGTGCCCGGAAAATATGATTTTAAAGTTCTGGGAAATGCCTTTTATGCAAATTCCAATCCGAATCCAAATGCTCCCGAAGAAGGTGGAAGTTGTGAACCAGGAATTGTTATGGTAGCTTACGACCGAAATAAAAACGGTATTGCCGATGATGACGAATGGTATGAATTGGCAGGAAGCGAATATAACAAAGAGGAAACCATCAAAAATTACAAAATAACTTATTATCGTCCAGACGAAGGTCACGAACCTGTTGAAGCACCGGAAGACGAACAATTCTGGAATATAGATGCCGAATATATTTTATGGACAGACAACCAGCAGCAAGGAGGATATATTTATAAAAATAGATATCACAAACAAGAATACTACCCTCTATGGATAGAAGATGCTGAAATGGAATTCGAAGGTACTCTTCTTCCCCAAAACGCCAAAGATGAAAGCGGAATCGGTAAATATTGGGTATTATATGCTTACCCTTGGGGATATGCCGACAATGGACTCAACAAAGAAGATACATCAAATTTCAAAATAGAATGGGCTGTGGATAAACAGGGAAATCCAGTACACCTGCCTGGTGTGGATTTTATAAAAATATATACAGGAGTCAATCAATACTGCGGATGGTTAGGAGAAACATCTACCGAAGTAATGGGAATCAATGACTTACATTTACTAAATCAATAATTAATTTGTTATTTATGAAAAATATATTATTTCTATTTTTAGCCATTACTGTCTGCGCAACCATACAAGGAGGAGTTCTTTCAGAACGACAAATAATAACAGAAGAAACATCCGTTAGCGGCCAATTTACCTCAAATGAGCCAACAACAATCAGCGTCACTTTACCTGAGACATTAAATACTATTCTCAGTGATGAACCACCGACAATTACTGCTATCATATCAGGAGAGACTGATATGCCTAAAGGGTATAACCTCAGTTGGTATATATGCGATAAAAATGGTAATACAGATACCTCCAAAACTATTTTGACTCAAGTAAGTAAAGGATCAGACGGGAAAAAAGGTACATTGGTCTTTGCAGGAGGAATAGGCATTACTTACATTAAAGCTGTTATTATAGATAAAAATACTTGGATAAAATATGAATCCAATTTATGTTGCGTAACGGTAGGAGCACCGAAAAAAACAATTACCGATCTCCGTTTCGAAAAAGAAATGATCACGGCCGGTATACGAGAAAATATAGTAAACCAATTAATCATCTCTCCTCAAGATGCCACATTTACTCAGATTTCTTATGAAAGTAGCAATTCTGAAATAGTACAAGTAACCAAAACCGGTACAGTAACTACAAAAGAGACAGAAGGACAAGCCACTATAACAGCCAAAAGTCTGTATCCAACAGGAGAAAATGCCATAATTGCATCCTATACAGTCAACGTTACCAACAACCATCCTGTAACTGAAATTCAATTAGGAACCGATGGAAAAATCGAAATAGAATATAAAGACATATACCGTCCCACTCCAATCATTTTACCAGAGAATGCAACTGTAAAAAAGGTAAAATATACCATTAAGGACAACGAGATAGCTAGTTTTTATCAAGACAATATCGTAGCACACAAAATAGGTGAAACGACCCTCACCGCTACTGCCCAAGACAATAGTGGAGTATCTGTTACAGTCCGATTAATAGTCAAAGACTTAGATCGTACCCCTTATGACGGATACCAGGATGGAACATTTATTCTGAACGAAGCTTGGTATGGACACGAAAACGGAGATATGAATTTTCTTACAAAAGATCAAGAATTAATGTATCGTGTTTATGAACGAGAAAACAAAGGAGAAGCTTTCGGTGCAACGTCATGTTACGGAATTGTTTATGGAGGTAATCTATATGTTACATCCAAACAAGAAGAAGATGCAGGCGATCCTAATCCCGGTGGTGGACGTTTAGTAATAATGGATGCCAAAACTTTGAAAAAAATAAAAGGATTCGAAACGATAGGTGGAGGCGATGGCCGTTCGATTGTTGGCGTAAATCCTAATAAAATATATCTTGGCACAACAAAAGGAGTTGTCGTTTTTGATGTCAAAAACATGAAAGTCGGGAACATTATCGAGGGAACTCAAGGTATTGACTTATATAATGGACAAATAGGAGACATGATAAAAGCTGGAAAATATGTGTTTGCAATCCAGCAAGACAAGGGAACAAATATCATCGATACAGAAACTGACCAACTTATAAAATGTATTGAAAATGTAAACATACAAGGTATCACACAGAGCTTCGACGGAAATGTTTGGTTAGCATCCAGTACAACCTTGGACTGTTTAAATCCAGAAACATTAGAAATTGAAGAAACATTAAATCTTCCTCAAGGTGCAGAAATCACTTGTTCATGGGGTGCATGGAGACCGACCCCATTCTGTGCAAGTCGTACAAAAAACAATCTCTACTGGAATGGTGGAAGTAACATAATGGAAGGAGGCTCAAACTATTATTGTTACGAAATAGGAACTGAAATTAATAATCTTAAGCCCTTATTTACAATCTCAGAACTTGAAGGATCGGCACCCGAGACGAAACAAACAACTTATGGAACCCTTCGGTATGATGATCGTACTGACGAATTATTGATAATGACAACTCAAAGCGGAGGTAGCACTAACTATGAACACAACTGGATACATATCGTAAATGGTACCAGTGGAGAATTGAAAAAGACACTCAAATTGAAACAATATTATTGGTTCCAAGCAATACCGATCTTCCCTGATAAATATGCACCAGAAATAAATAATTTGGAAGAATCATTATCACTAAAGATTAATGATGGAACCCAAAAAATAAATTTAGCAGGAAAAATTACAGATAAAGATAACTTGGCATATAACATTACCAAAACGTTGAAAAACATAGGCAATGAAACAATAGCCACAGCAACTTTAGAAAACAACTTATTGGTAATTACTCCTAAATCTGCTGGAGAAACTACTATAACATTAGCTGTCGAATCTAATGGTGTAATTACAGAGCAACCAATCCACATAACTGTATCCAAAGGTACCGGAATCAACGATATAGAAACACCAAAAGCCGTTTACAGTAAAGATAATCAAATTATAATATATGGATACGAAGGGTATCAGTTTGTCTTATATGATGAAAGTGGAAAAGCCGTAAGTACTTTTCAAAGCACAAACAAAAACTTTTCTATCAAACCAAATATTCCCAGCGGCTTGTATATTCTGAAAGGTAACAATGCGACTGAATGTATTAGTTATAAAGTAATGCTTTGATAAATTAAAGAAAAGTCTTTTTTAAATATAGAGTAAAAGCACCTATAATAAACAAAATACAGTAGAAATCCGGAATATAAGAGAACAATTTCAACGATTCATGAAATCCTCATATATTCCGGATAATTTTTCTTATAAAACAAGGGTAATATTAAAAATATTTACGCCAAGAACGAAATCAGCACTCCCGCAGCCACGGCCGAGCCGATAACCCCGGAAATATTACTTGCCATGCAATACTGCAACACATGATTTTTCGAATCGTACTTCAAAGCTATTTCATTTGCCACACGGCTGGCCATAGGTACGGCACTCAGTCCGGTAGCACCGATCAGCGGATTGATCTTTTTCTTGGAGAAGAGATTGAACAGCTTCACAAAAAGAATACCTCCGGCAATACTTAATGCAAAAGCAAGGAAGCCGCCCACTACGATACCGATTGTTGTCCAATTCAAGAAAGCCTCCGTAGTCATGGTTGCACCTACCGAGAGCCCGAGGAAAATGGTAGCTGCATTCATGATGCTATTAGAAGCGGCATCAAACAGACGGAACGTATTGCTACCGATCTCTTTCACCAGATTACCGAACATCAACATACCGATCAAAGGCACGGCACTCGGCACAAAAAGGGCAACAACCGTAGTCACCACAATCGGGAAAACAATCTTCAAAACGCGCAGATTCTTGATCTCAGTCTTTGAAGGATACTTCTTCTCCTCCTCCTTCATATTGATGCTCAACTCTTTCTTACTGCAAAGCAGACGGACTACCATCGGAATAATTACCGGTACCAAAGCCATATAAGAATATGCAGCAATAGCAATCGGCCCCAACAGATGCGGAGCTAACTTAATAGTGGTAAAGATGGCCGTAGGACCGTCAGCACCACCGATAATACCTAATGAAGCGGCTTCTTTGGGAGTAAATCCCATCAGGATAGCCACTAACAGCACTGTAAAGATGCCCAACTGAGCGGCTGCTCCGAATATAGAGAGATGCAGATTGCGCAACATCGGACCGAAATCGGTCAATGCACCTACACCCATAAAAATAATCGGCGGCAGAAAGCCGGTCTTTATCAACATATAATAGATGAAGTTCATCAATCCCAATTCATGGGCAATGTCGTGTAAGGGCATTTCCCAAATGCTCTTCATCACACCGTTCACCATCACCATACCGTTTTCGTCCGCTTGGATCACTCCCATATCACCGCCCGGAAAGTTGGCAAGCAACACACCGAAAGCGATGGGCACCAATAACAATGGTTCATACTGTTTCTTAATGCCCAGATAGAGCAGAACGAAAGCGATGGCGTACATTATCAGAAACTGCGGTTCGGCAATGATATTACTGAAAGCAGTCATGTCGTATAAGTTCTCAAATATCTCGTTCATTATCCTATCTTCATTAATACATCATCTTCAGAAACAGTATCTCCCGGATTGACACAAATAGCTGTCACCGTGCCACCGAATTCCGCACGGATAGCATTGTAGGTCTTCATGGCTTCCACATAGCAGAGTACATCACCCTCCTTCACCGCATCACCTACTTTCAAAGCCGTCTCCTGTGCATTTTTCACCAAGAAGAATTTTCCTTCCAATGGAGAAAGTACATCTTTGCCCTCTCCTGCCGGAGCAGTGGCTGCCGGCGCAACAGGGAGTTCGGCATCACCGTAAGCCACCGTAACACGATAAGCTTGTCCGTCTACTTGTACGGTGAGAGTTTTCGGTTTGGCGTCTTCCAACGGAGATTTATCCCGTTCGGTACGACGCTTGGCAACATCTTCCAGGAAGTCTTCTTTCGCTTTGCCACTTTTATAAGCCTCGTATTGTGCAGGATGCATGGCATATTCAAAGAGTTCCTCATCGTCCTGCCCTGTCTCCCACTTCTGCTCTTTCATCAATTTACGATATTTATCGAGCGCATCGGGATAGTTATCCTGCGGATTGCCATCGAAGAACTTACGGCCTTCGCGTTCGGCTTTCTCGATAATTTCGGGAGCCAATTGCCCCGGCAGACGTCCTGCTTTACCCAAAATCATATCCCAGATATCATCGGCAATCATTCCCCAACGGTCTTTACCTTTCTCCATAGCGATCACGTTCATCATAGCCAGATTCTTGACGTATTGGCTGAACGGCGTCACCAAAGGAGGATAGCCCACACGGGGCCATACATAAGCCACTTCGTTGAACAGTTTGATAAGCAGTTGATCCTGCGTCATAAAGGGCAGATTGTGTTTCGCTTTGTATTTGTTGATAGACTCTAAATTAGTTTCCAAATCGGCCATAAGGCTGCCCATCATACCACCCGGGAGCCCAGGAGCAATCAGTAGAGAATTCATCAGGCGGTTCTTCGGACTGATGTAGAGACCGAGAAAATCGTCCATAAATTCCTGCACCAAAGCACGTACTTTCATGTAAGCCTCCATATTGATCTCCGGCACCTGGAATCCTGCATCTTTCAGCATGGCCTGCACACTGAGCAGATCGGCATGTCCGGTTCCCCACGAGAGGGGTTCCATCCCTACGTCGATATAGTCGCATCCGGCTTCACAGACTTCGAGAATGCTTGCCATATTGAAACCGGGCCCGGCATGGCTATGATACTGAATGGGGATTTCGGGATGCGCAGCCTTGATATTGGCTACTATTTTACCCAAAGAAACGGGACGGCCGATGCCTGCCATATCCTTGATACAAATTTCATCGGCTCCCAATTTGATTAATTCCAAAGCCATGTTGGTGTAATACTCCACCGTGTGAATGGGGGAATGGGTAATGCAGAGCGAGCATTGCGAAATCATACCGGCATCGTGGGCGTAGGTAATAGAGGGAGCAATGTTACGGACATCATTCAATCCGCAGAAAGTACGTGTGATGTCAGTACCCTGAGCTTTCTTTACCTTATAGAAGAGTTTACGCACATCGGCAGGAACAGGACTCATGCGAAGTCCGTTGAGAGCACGATCGAGCATATGAGTTTGTATACCGGCTTCGTGGAAAGGTTTTGTCCAGTCACGGACAGCACGGTTGGGATTTTCACCAAATAAAAGATTTACTTGTTCAAAACCACCGCCATTGGTTTCAACACGGGCAAAACATCCCATTTCGATAATAGCAGGAGCTACTTTAACGAGCTGGTCTACACGGGGTACATACTTTCCGGCACTCTGCCACATGTCTCTGAAAACCAAGCTGAATTTGATTTCTTTTTTCATATTCCTAATTAGTTGTGTTTTACAATTTTTCTACTTTCGATACTTTACCCTTGCCTTGGGTTACTACATTGACGGCGGCAGTAATGGCAGCTAAGATATTACCGGGAATAGCCGCAGGAACGCGGGAAGCCTGTTTGGCAGGTACGACTTCTTCCGGAGCATATTTGTTGACCAACGAAATCAATAGTTTACCCAGATAAATGACGATAAGTAAAATTACGAACACAGTAGCCATACCGACTACCATCAGCAAAAACGCTGTTTCTAAGTTTTCCATATAATAAATTATTAGTTGTTTGATCGATTTTTCAAAAAATCGTTCGAAATTACCAATAAAAGAAGAAAAAATAAAGGAGGAAAAGAATAAAAAAAGCTAAATCGCAATTAGAAATAATGTGCCAATAAATAATGTGCCAATAAATAATGTGCCAATAGGACAATGTGCCAATGTGACAATATGCCAATAAAAAGAATGCGTTAATGAGATAATGGGATAATATACCAATGTGCCAATCAGCATTCGCTATAACAGCGCAGCTAATTGGCACATTGGCATATTCTCCTATTGGCACATTATTAAAACTCGCTCGTGAAATGGAATTTGATGTTCTTAAAATCTATTTGTGCCATTTGCAATACATAATTGGAGTCGGCAAGGAACACATCGCGCCCTTCACGGTCTTTTGCCATGTATTGATATTTGCGCTTCTTGAAAGCTTCCAGTTCTTCGGGATCATCACTTTCAATCCAGCAGGCTTTATAAAGGCTTAGCGGTTCCCAACGGCACGAAGCGTTATATTCATTGAGCAGACGATATTGGATTACCTCAAACTGGAGTTGCCCCACCGTACCGACGATTTTGCGACCGTTGAACTGATTGACGAACAACTGTGCCACACCCTCGTCCATCAACTGATCGATACCTTTGGCAAGTTGTTTCTGTTTCATCGGATCGGCATTCTCTATGTATTTGAACATCTCCGGAGAGAAACTGGGTAATCCACGGAAATGCAATTGCTCGCCCTCTGTCAGCGTATCACCGATTTTGAAAGTTCCGTTATCCGGCAGACCGATAATATCACCGGCATACGCTTCATCAATTGTCGTTTTGCGCTGCGCCATAAACTGGGTAGGCGATGAAAAACGCATCGTCTTGCCATGACGCACGTGCAAATAGGGTGCATTACGCGTAAACTTACCCGAACAGATTTTACAGAAAGCGATACACGAACGGTGATTCGGATCGATATTGGCCGTAATCTTAAAAACGAATCCGGTAAACTTCGGTTCATCCGGTTCCACCTCACGCTCCTCGGCCTGCACAGGACGGGGACTCGGAGCAATCTCTACGAAACAGTTCAAAAGTTCCTGAACACCGAAGTTATTCAATGCCGAACCGAAAAACACAGGAGCGCATTCTCCTGCCAGATAAGTCTCGTTATCGAATTCAGGATAAACACCTTCAATCAATTCCAGATCACCACGTAGTTTATCTGCCAGTGTTTCACCAATCTGCTTGTCCAGTTCATCGCTGTTGATATCGACTTCCACTTTCTCCGTCACCACCTGTTTCGAGGGTTGATAAAGATCTAACTTATTCTCATATATATTATATACGCCTTTAAAACGCGGTCCCTGCTCTATCGGCCAAGAAAGCGGACGTACCTGAATCATCAGTTCTTCTTCCAGCTCATCGAGCAGATCGAACGGATCTTTTCCCTCTCGGTCCATTTTATTGACGAAGATGATAACAGGCGTATTACGCATGCGGCATACCTCCATCAACTTACGCGTTTGCGTCTCCACACCTTTGGCACCGTCCACCACAATGATAACACTGTCTACGGCAGTCAGTGTGCGATAAGTATCTTCGGCAAAGTCTTGGTGACCCGGGGTATCGAGGATGTTAATCTTATAATCACGGTAGTCAAACTCCATCACGGAGGTGGTTACCGAAATACCACGCTGTTTCTCGATCTCCATCCAGTCCGAGGTTGCCGTCTTTTTGATTTTATTACTTTTCACCGCACCGGCCACCTGTATCTGTCCACCAAAAAGCAATAACTTTTCTGTCAAAGATGTCTTACCGGCATCCGGGTGCGCAATAATAGCGAATGTCCGCCTTCTTTGTATTTCTGTATTTTCTGCCATATTGTAAATTAGTCATTCAATAGTGCCACGCAACGCGCAAGGCTCTCTTCCCAATGCGGGATTTCAATATCGAAAGTGGTTTTAATCTTTGTCTTATCCAATACGGAATAGGCCGGACGGGGAGCTTTTGCCGGATAATCCGCCGTATGAAGCGGACGTACTTTGCAAGTGACAATACCCGCCAGACGATGAATTGCCTTCGTAAAATCATACCATGAACAGACACCTTCATCGCTGAAATGATAAATTCCGGGCACTACACCTTTATTTATAATAGCATAAATGGCAGATGCCAGATCGTTGGCATAAGTCGGCGTTCCCACTTGGTCGAAAACAACCCCAAGATTGTCACGCTCACGTCCCAGGCGCATCATGGTCTTTACGAAATTATTTCCATAGATGGAATAAAGCCATGCTGTACGGATTATAACCGCCTTCTCGCATCCTTCGGCAACAGCCTGCTCTCCCGCCAACTTGGTGAAACCATATACGGAAGCCGGACAAGTAGGTTCGTCTTCATTGTAAGGGATGTGAGCTGTTCCATCGAAAACGTAATCCGTAGAAACCTGTATAATGGCGGCACCACGGCTTTGCGCGGCACGCGCCAGATATCCCGGAGCCACATGATTCAGCTTATCACACAATTCACGGTTATCCTCTGCATTATCTACTGCCGTATATGCGGCACAATTCACGATCACGTCGATTTCATTTTCCGTAACAAATGCACGTACGGCCTGTTCGTCGCAAATATCCAGTTCCCGGACATCGGTAAAAAAATAAATGTGCTGCGGATTCTCTTTGGCAAGCACCTGCATCTCGTTGCCAAGTTGTCCATTGGCTCCGGTTACTAATATTCTCATATATTAATCTTCTAATTTCAATTCTCCTTTTTTATCCTTGTCATAGTAATTGGCCAACAATGACAGGAAACCGCTGATAGCCTCTATCGCCTTTGTCGTTTCGGGACTGATCTCCTTCTTTTGCAAACGAAGCAACATCACGCCGTACAATGCTTCAAAGCAAGTCTCCAGTTCGGGTTCTTCCTTCCGGCCGTTTTTACTGCGCAATTCCACTATGAAAGGAAGCGCCTTAAAATAAGCGGCATTATAGAATGGGAACTTCGGCGATGCAAGCAAAGCATTATGTAAATCCGTCAGATTGATAATAACGTTCCGATTGATCTGCAAGTGTCCTTTCTCACGCACGTCCTCTTCGCGCATCATCCCGATAAGATTACCGTACCATTCGCGTAAGGCCGGACGCTCTTCTTCCGGATAACGGGAAATGATCGTCTGCTCTACCCGGTCGATATCACAACCATTGGCACGGATCATATCCTCTACCTGCCACATATATATAAGGTATTCGGCAATATTCTTTTCTTTCAACTGTCCTGCTATCTTCATTTCTTCAATTTTCCTTTATTATCAATAAATCGATTCTCCGAGCAGCGTGTACACTAACCCTACTGCCGATACCAGCATAACAATACTGCCTATGATGCGGTTCAATATCCAGATACCCCGCAGATTGAATTTCTTGCGCACTTTATTAACAAAAAAAGTGATTCCGAACCACCAGACCAATGCACCGATAGCGATCGCCAGATAACCGGTAATGGTTTCGAAAAGCAAAACCCCGGGCTGCAGGAAAGCAAAACGGGCAAAAAGACCGATAAAGAGAAAGATTATAAGAGGATTGGAAAGTGTGACGGCAAATGCCGTAACAAAATTATGGAAATAAGAGCCTTTATTAGTGGATGCCGGACGAATGGACTTGACCGGATTACTGCGAAACGTATAAATTCCGAAGACAAGCAACATAATGCTTCCCAACAGTTGCAAATAGAAAATATTTTTATCGATATAATCAAAAATAAAACTCATCCCGTATCCGGTAAGAAGCGCATAGGCAATATCGCTCAAAGAAGCTCCCAAACCTGTCACAAAGCCATACCAACGTCCTTTGTTCAGGGTACGCTGGATACACAGGACTCCGACCGGTCCCAACGGAGCAGAGACAATAACGCCGATAGCAAAGCCCTTTATTAATATATCGAGAATTGTTCCTATCTGATTCATGTCGCAAATATCGCACTTTTTTATGAGACAGTCATAGGTTCTTAACGTTTTTTCGATAGGGTTGATACGATAATCGGGAAAAGTGCCGTACTTATCCCACCCGGGCACTGTCGGAAAACTCCACCTGATCCCTCCATGAAAAAAACACGCATAACTTCCAGATACCAATGAATTTGTTTATCTTTGCACCGCAAGAAAGAGAGAAAGGAGCCTGTCTTCAACACCATGAAGAAGCTTTGATCGTAAATCGTAAATTGTAAATCGTAAATATAAAACATGATTCTTTTTTTCAGAACCCCTTCCAAGAGTGTGATTGCCGTAGAGAGCAACCACCCGCTCGCCCCGGACGATAGTGACAAACTTTGCTGGCTTTTTGGAGAAGCTAAAGCGGAAAGTGAAGAAAACCTGAAAGGCTGTTTCGTAGGCCCGCGCCGCGAAATGATTACCCCTTGGAGTACAAATGCCGTAGAGATCACCCAAAACATGGGTATCGAAGGTATCAGCCGCATCGAAGAATACTTCCCGGTAAAAGACGAAAATGCAGACTACGACCCTATGCTGCAACGCATGTACAAAGGGTTGGATCAAAACGTATTCACCACTAACCGCCAACCGGAACCGATTATCTATATCGAAGATTTAGAAGCGTACAATGAAAAGGAGGGACTTGCTCTTTCCAAGGAAGAAATGGACTATCTGAAAAAGGTAGAAAACGACTTGGGCCGTAAACTGACCGATTCGGAAGTATTCGGTTTTGCACAAATCAATTCGGAACACTGCCGTCACAAAATCTTCGGCGGCACGTTTATCATCGACGGTGTGGAACAGGAATCTTCCCTCTTCCAGATGATAAAAAAGACCACACAGGAAAATCCTAATAAAATAATCTCCGCCTATAAAGACAACGTTGCCTTTGCAGAAGGCCCGGTAGTGGAACAGTTTGCACCGGCCGACCATTCCAAACCCGATTTCTTCCAAATCAAAGACATTAAAAGCGTCATCTCTCTGAAAGCGGAAACACACAACTTCCCCACTACCGTAGAGCCTTTCAACGGCGCATCGACCGGTACAGGAGGTGAAATACGCGACCGTATGGGTGGCGGTAAAGGTTCATGGCCCATTGCCGGAACTGCCGTTTACATGACATCGTATCCCCGTACGGATGAAGACCGTCCATGGGAAGAAATCCTGCCTGTACGTAAATGGTTGTATCAGACTCCGGAACAAATCCTGATCAAAGCCTCCAACGGTGCCAGTGACTTCGGAAACAAGTTCGGACAGCCGCTTATCTGCGGTTCGGTATTGACTTTCGAACACAAGGAAAACAATGAAATATACGGCTACGACAAAGTAATCATGCTGGCAGGCGGTGTAGGCTACGGCACACAGCGCGACTGCTTGAAAGGACAACCCGAAGCCGGCAATAAAGTAGTCGTAATCGGTGGTGACAATTACCGTATCGGACTGGGTGGCGGCTCGGTATCTTCGGTAGATACAGGCCGTTACAGTAGCGGTATCGAACTGAATGCCGTGCAGCGTGCCAACGCAGAAATGCAGAAACGTGCCAACAATGTGGTACGTGCCCTTTGCGAGGAAGACGAGAACCCGGTAGTGTCCATTCACGACCACGGTTCGGCCGGCCACGTCAACTGTCTATCGGAATTGGTAGAAGAATGCGGCGGCCTGATCGATATGAGCAAATTACCAATCGGCGACAAAACCCTTTCTGCCAAAGAAATCATAGCCAACGAATCACAGGAACGCATGGGGCTTCTCATCAAGGAAGAAGCTATCGAGCATGTACGCAAGATTGCCGAACGCGAACGTGCTCCGATGTACGTAGTAGGTGAAACGACCGGCGACCATCGCTTTGCTTTCCAACAAGCTGACGGCATACGTCCGTTCGATTTGGCGGTAGACCAGATGTTCGGTTCGTCTCCAAAAACTTACATGATAGACAAAACCGTAGAACGTCACTACGAAATGCCTGTGTATGAACAACCTAAGCTGCACGAATACCTCACCAATGTATTACAGTTGGAAGCAGTAGCCTGTAAAGACTGGCTGACAAATAAAGTAGACCGTTCCGTAACAGGAAAAGTAGCCCGTCAGCAATGTCAGGGCGAAATACAGTTGCCACTAAGCGATTGCGGTGTCGTAGCACTGGACTACCGCGGCGAAAAAGGTATCGCCACCTCTATCGGACATGCCCCGCAAGCGGCATTGGCCGATCCGGCAGCCGGTTCCATTCTCTCTGTCAGTGAAGCACTGACCAATCTGGTATGGGCACCTATGGCCGAAGGTATGGACAGCATTTCATTATCGGCCAACTGGATGTGGCCCTGCCGCTCTCAAGAGGGAGAAGATGCCCGTCTGTACACAGCCGTAAAGGCATTAAGCGATTTCTGCTGTGCTCTGCAAATCAATGTACCTACAGGAAAAGACTCTTTGTCCATGACTCAGAAATATCCCGACGGCGAGAAAGTAATCTCTCCGGGAACCGTGATCGTTTCTGCCGGCGGCGAAGTTTCCGACGTAAAGAAAGTAGTTTCTCCCGTACTGGTAAACAATGAAAAGACAACGCTCTATCATATAGACTTCAGCTTCGATGCACTGAAGTTAGGCGGCTCTGCCTTTGCACAGTCATTAGGTAAAGTAGGCGACGAGGTGCCTTGCGTACAAGATGCCGAATATTTCCGTGATGCATTCTTAGCTGTACAGGAATTAGTGAAAAAGGGTCTGATCCTTGCAGGACACGACATTTCGGCAGGAGGTCTTATCACCACACTGCTCGAGATGTGCTTCGCCAATGTGGAAGGCGGTCTCGACATCAACTTAGACAAAATGAAAGAAAACGATATGGTAAAAATTCTCTTTGCCGAGAATCCGGGTATCGTGATCCAAATTGCCGATAAACATAAAGAAGAGGTGAAAAAAATCCTGGAAGATGCCGGTATAGGCTTCATCAAATTGGGTAAGCCAACCGACGAACGCCACATTCTGGTATCGAAAGACGGGGTTACTTACCAATTCGGTATCGACTATATGCGCGACGTATGGTATGCTTCCTCTTACCTGCTCGACCGTAAACAATCCATGAACGGCTGTGCCAAGAAACGTTTTGAGAATTACAAGATGCAACCTCTGGAATTCGCATTCATGCCGACTTTCAAAGGAAAACTGTCTCAATACGGCATCACACCGGACCGCCGCACCCCAAGCGGTATCCGTGCTGCCATCATCCGTGAAAAAGGAACGAACGGTGAACGCGAAATGGCTTATTCACTCTACTTGGCAGGCTTCGATGTGAAAGATGTGACAATGACCGACCTTATCAGTGGCCGCGAGACACTGGAAGATGTAAACATGATTGTTTACTGTGGAGGTTTCTCCAACTCGGATGTATTGGGCTCTGCCAAAGGATGGGCAGGAGGCTTCCTGTTCAATCCGAAAGCCAAGGAAGCGCTCGACAAATTCTATGCCCGTGAAGACACCCTGTCATTAGGTATCTGTAATGGTTGCCAGTTGATGATGGAATTGGGACTTATCAATCCGGAACACAAAAAGCAAGGTAAGATGCTTCACAACGACTCTCATAAGTTCGAATCCACTTTCATAAGCCTGACCATCCCGACTAACCGCAGTGTGATGTTCGGTTCATTAAGTGGCAGTAAGTTAGGTATTTGGGTAGCCCACGGAGAAGGAAAATTCTCTTTGCCTTATGGCGAAGACAAATACAATGTAGTCGCCAAATATTCGTATGACGAATATCCGGGCAACCCGAACGGTTCGGATTATTCAATAGCGGCTTTAGCCAGTGCAGACGGTCGTCATTTAGCAATGATGCCACACTTGGAACGTGCTATCTTCCCTTGGCAGAACGCATGCTATCCGGCCGACCGCATCCATAGCGATCAAGTAACCCCTTGGATCGAAGCATTCGTTAATGCACGCAAATGGGTGGAAGATAAAATGAAATAATACGACTTTAAAGATTATCCCTCTAAAGATAACATTTTCAAAAGCTGTCACTATATGAAGTGACAGCTTTTTTTACATAATGTTTCAAGCAGGCATTCTCTTTTCCTAAAGTTAAAAGAAGTAACTGTCACAATGTACACAATATACAAAACCTTGTACACTTTAATCAAGTAGAAGTATAAAACAGAATCCTATCTTCCTGATTTATTTTGTTATATCGAAAATACTTCTTAATTTTGTAACACAATCATCCCCCCTTAAAGCTAAGTTTTGTAACTCTAAATGTCTTACTAACATGAAGAAATGGCTTATTATTTTGTTACTATTTCCATTTTCTTGTATAGCGCAAATCTACAAATACATAGGTGTAGAAGATGGGCTGAGCAACAGGCGGGTATATTCTATCCAAAAAGACCGGAAAGGATATATGTGGTTTCTCACTCATGAAGGTATAGACCGTTACAACGGTAAAGAGTTCAAACAATACAAACTAATGGACGGCAAAGAAGAAGTCAACTCTTTACTGAATCTGAACTGGCTATACATCGACACGGAAGGTGTATTATGGGAAATAGGGAAAAAAGGAAAAGTATACCGATACGATAAAGCCCACGACACCTTTGAACTGGTATACAAACTCCCCGTTGTGGAAAACAAAGACATGCCGGCACCTGTCAGCTACAGTTACATCGACAACAGTCATACAATCTGGTTGTGTTGTGAAAAGAGTATCTATCTGTATGATACAAAATCTCAAGACACCACCGAAATAGCCAATGCAATAGACGAAACCATTACGGATATCGCACAAATAGACGAAACACACTTCTTTATAGGTACAGAAAAAGGGATACACTATGCAGAATTGAAACAGGGTACGCTTTCACTCATCCATTGTGATAAATTGGATAAAATCGCAGTACAGATTAATGAATTGTATTTCGATCAGAAAACGAAAAAATTATTTATCGGAACTTTTCAACGGGGTATTTATGTCTATGACATGAATACCAAACAAAGTTTCCAGCCTCAGATAACCCTGACAGACATCAGCATCAATGCCATCAAGCCCTTAAATAACAAAGAACTGCTGATAGCTACCGATGGTGCAGGGGTATTCGAAATGAATATTGATTCCTATCAGGCCAACCCTTATATCGTAGCCGATTATAATAAAAACAATGCTATGAACGGCAATAGTATCAACGATATTTATGTAGACGAAGAAGACCGCATCTGGCTGGCCAACTACCCGATAGGGGTTACCGTACGCAACAATCGCTATTCTGGTTATAACTGGATAAAACACTCCATTGGCAACAAGCAATCACTGATTAATGATCAGGTAAACAGTATCATAGAAGATTCCGAAGGCGATCTTTGGTTTGGCACCACTAACGGTATCAGTCTCTACTATTCCAAGACTAAACAGTGGCACTCTTTTCTCAGTTCATTTGAATCCACAAACAATAAAAATCATATTTTTACCACTTTATGTGAGGTAGCCCCCGGCATAATCTGGGCAGGAGGATATAATTCCGGTATGTATCAAATCAACAAAAAAAGTTTATCTGTCGAATATTTCACTCCTTCCCTGTTCTCACATCTGAACATACGCCCGGATAAATATATCCGGACCATTATGAAAGATTCCCGGAATGATATCTGGTCAGGGGGATATTACAATTTGAAACGGATCGACATCACCAAGAAAACGATACGTCTTTATAGCGGTTTGAACTCTATCACCTCCATTGTAGAGAAAGACAGTGCCGAAATGTGGATCGGCACAGCCACCGGATTGTATCTGTTAGACAAAGAATCCGGCGGATTCGAACGCATCAAATTACCGGTCGAGTCAACTTACATATACTCACTGTATCAAGAAGATGGTAACCTCTATATAGGAACCAGTGGTTCGGGATTATTGATATACGATCCGAAAGTAAAACTTTTCACTCATTATCATACGGAAAACTGTGCATTGATATCCAATAATATCTACACCATACTATCCGACCACCATGGTGAGATATTTATCAGTACGGAAAACGGATTGAGCAGTTTCGTCCCAAAACTGAGAACTTTCCATAACTGGACCAGAGAACAAGGTTTGATGACCATTCATTTCAATGCCGAATCAGGTACATTACGGAGCAACGGTTTCTTTGTATTCGGAAGTTCAGACGGAGCGGTAGAATTTCACAAAGACATGAAGATACCGAGAACTTACTCCTCCAAAATGGTTTTCAGTGACTTTAACCTGTTTTATCAGACCGTCTATCCGGGAGACAAAAACTCCCCGCTTCAAACGGATATCGACGATACTCAAGTCCTTAAATTAAAATATAACCAGAACATATTTTCTGTAAAAGTATCGTCCATCAATTACGACTATCCTTCTAATATTCTCTATTCTTATAAGATGGAAGGATTCTACGACGAATGGAGTAAACCAGATGACGAAAACACAATCCGTTTCACAAATCTGAGTCCGGGAGAATATGTATTACACGTGAGAGCCATATCCAACGAGGACAGGAAAATAGTTCTGGAAGAACGGAGTATGAAAATCATCATAGCCCAACCGGCCTGGCTTTCACTGTGGGCATTATTACTTTATGCAGTTGTCTTGGGTCTGATAGGTATCAGCGCTATCCGGCTTATCATGCTGAGAAAACAAAGGAAAGTATCTGATGAAAAGATACACTTCTTCATCAATACGGCACATGATATCCGTACTCCACTGACTCTCATCAAAGCGCCATTGGAAGAGCTGCGGGAAAAAGAACAACTCAGCAAAGACGGCATTGCCAATACCAATACGGCGCTACGCAATGTAAACGCATTGTTGCGCCTGACCACCAATCTGATCAACTTCGAACGGGCAGATGTATACTCCTCGGAACTATACATATCGGAATACGAGCTGAATACCTATATGGCAGAAACCTTCAATGCATTCCGCCCCTATGCCACAGTGAAGCATATCAACTTTACGTATGAAAGTAATTTCCGTTACCTGAACGTATGGTTCGACAAAGAGAAAATGGATTCGATATTAAAAAATATCATTTCAAACGCTTTGAAGTACACTCCCGAAAGTGGTAGTGTACATGTATTTGTCTGCGAAAATGACGATACTTGGAGTGTTGAAGTAAAGGATACAGGTATCGGCATCCCGGCAAATGAACAAAAGAAGCTTTTCAAAATACATTTCCGGGGAAGCAATGCCATCAATTCGAAAGTGACAGGTAGCGGTATTGGTCTCATGCTGGTATGGAAACTGGTACACCTTCACAAAGGAAAAATCCATCTAAGCAGTATCGAACACCAAGGATCGATCATCAAAGTAACGTTCCCTAAAGACAATAAACAATTCCGTAAAGCGCATCTGACAACAAAAACCCGCCAGATCGTACAAGACGAACAAGCTATCTACAGTACCAGCGGCACGCCGGACATTTACGAAAAAGCGAAAAAAGAGCATAATGAAAACCAACAGCGTTTGCTGATTGTCGAAGATAATGATGAACTGCGTAACTATTTGGGACATACGCTCTCGGATATGTACACCATACAGATGTGCAGCAACGGTAAAGAAGCACTCACCATCGTAAAAGAATATAAGCCGGAACTTATCATCTCCGACATCATGATGCCGGAAATGCGTGGAGACGAACTGTGTGCAGCAATCAAGAACGATATCGAGACATCACACATTCCAATCATCCTACTTACTGCATTGAACGATGAAAAGAACATATTGGAAGGACTCAAAATCGGCGCAGACGAATATGTTGTGAAGCCTTTCAACATAGGCATATTGAAGGCAACCATAGTCAATCTGTTATCCAACCGTGCTCTGCTACGTAGCAGATATGCCAACTTAGAGCTGAATGACGAGGAAGAGGAAGGAAAATGCCTCAAGTGTTCCGATGATATCGACTGGCAATTTATTGCCACAGTGAAAAAGAGCGTAGAAGAAAATATGGATAATCAAGCTTTCAACGTAGATGTGCTTTGCACATTGCTGAATATGAGCCGTACCAGTTTCTATAACAAAATAAAAGCATTAACAGATCAGGCTCCGGCAGATTATGTCCGCCTAATCCGTCTGAAACGGGCTGCACAACTACTGAGAGAAGGAAAACATTCCATAACTGAAATTGCAGAAATGACAGGTTTCAATGATGCCAAATACTTCCGCGAAGTATTCAAAAAGCATTTCAATGTAAGCCCGAGCAAGTATGCCAGAAAAGAAGAAGAACAGACCAATAAAGAAGATGAACATTTATCTTGAATCATTCGGTATCTTTTTTAAAATAGGTGCCTTTACAATCGGTGGCGGTTATGCGATGGTGCCACTTATAGAAAACGAAATCGTAACCAAACGAAAATGGATTGCTCAAGAAGACTTTGTCGACTTATTAGCCATCTCACAATCGGCACCGGGTATTCTGGCCGTAAATATTTCTATATTCATCGGATACAAATTAAGAGGAATACGGGGAAGTATAATAACAGCATTAGGCACCATACTACCCTCATTCATCATTATTCTGGCCATTGCCTTATTCTTTCATAATTTTAAGGACAATGTTATTGTGGAACGTATATTCAAAGGAATCCGTCCGGCGGTAGTTGCCCTAATCGCTGTTCCAACATTCAGCATGGCAAAGTCCGCCCGAATCAATCGCTATACAATATGGATTCCCATTGTATCGGCATTGCTTATTTGGCTATTAGGCTTCTCCCCCATCTGGATTATCATTGCAGCAGGAGTGGGAGGTTTCTTATGGGGAAAATTAAAACAGTGATTAGCGATAAGTGATACGCAAGCTGCGCTGCAATATTGGCCAATGCTAATCACTACTTGTCATTAATCACTGATTGCTTATTACTAACCAGTTTTGAAGTCTCCCCCCCAGCCCTCTCCGTGGGAGAGGGAGCTAAGTTGGTTTTGAATCGATTCAGAAGACAGAAGAACAAAAGAACATATTTCTTGTATAGCCTTTACAGGCAGCTTATTTGTTCTTCTGTCTGAAAAAAAATAATCAGTTCATGTCTAATCATTAATCACTAACTTTATGATCTATTTACAACTCTTCTATACTTTCTTCAAAATCGGACTCTTTGGTTTCGGAGGTGGATATGCGATGCTCTCTATGATACAGGGAGAGGTGGTGACCCGTTACGGATGGGTCAGTTCTCAGGAATTTACAGATATTGTGGCTATCAGCCAAATGACTCCGGGCCCTATCGGTATCAATGCAGCAACCTATGTAGGATTTACATCAACGGGCAGTGTATGGGGATCAATTATCGCTACCTTTGCAGTAGTACTACCTTCATTTATTTTAATGTTGACAATCAGTAAATTCTTTCTGAAGTATCAGAAACATCCGGTAGTAGAATCTGTATTTAGCGGCTTACGGCCGGCAGTCGTAGGATTACTTGCATCGGCAGCATTGGTACTTATGAATGTAGAAAACTTTGGTTCGCCAACTAAAGATACTTATACATTCGTAGTGAGTGTTATCATCTTCCTAATAGCCTTTGTAGGAACAAAAAAATACAAAGCAAACCCCATATTAATGATTATTGCTTGCGGAATTGCCGGACTAATACTTTATTAAAAGAGGGGAGATGGGAGAATGGAGAGGAAAGAAGTACTATACAGCGTGATAGCACAGCCTACTTCTCCCATCTCCATTCTCCCATCTCCCTTTTTCGATCTCCCTTTATTAGAGTTTTACTTTTTTGCTTACCGATTTAGATTCGTTATGCAAGCGGTCGAGTGCTGTTACGACATAGCGATATTTAGTCTTACCGTTTTCATAAGGCATCTTGTAGAAATTATTACGAGTAACAGCTACAATATGGGAAGGATCTTCAAGATCAACATCTTCTTTGTTATCAAAGCGATAAACCACATACTGAACAGCTTTGTCCATTTCATCCTCTGCTTTCGGAGCAGTCCAGAAAAGCAGATAGCCGTCGGCGGTCCATACCTTCTTTACCTTACGCACTTTATCAGGTGCTTTATTATCCATAAAATCAAAAACAGGAACAAGCGCGGGATATTTGTGATATTCCTGTACCAAAGCATCACGATATTTTCCGGCATTTTCTATTACAGCACTGGCCGGCCATTGGCAACTTCCGCCAATCGTCTGATAGGCACGTTGCAAAGCCATCTTACGCGGTAACTGATTGATTGAAGAATTATCAGGATCGGCATGCTGAACGGTATTCATCACAGACTGCCCGATAAACAGAGGCCGGTTTTCCGTATTCTTTGCCCACCATTTGACCAATGTTTCATAATCGGCACGCGGATGTCCTACTTCCCAATAAATCTGCGGTATATTATAGTCAACCCAACCTTGACGTGCCCAAAGAAGAACATCTGCATACAGATCGTCATAATTCTGCAAACCGTTCGTTTTACTTCCAAGCGGGTCACTGCTTTCATTCCGGTAAATACCAAAAGGACTGATACCGAATTTCACCCACGGCTTTATCTCACGGATCGTCTCATGAATCTTCTTTATCAGAATATTGACATTGCTGCGACGCCAGTCGGCCTTGTTTGAAAAGCCACCGCCATAACGGGCAAAACTGGCATCATCCGGAAAATCCTTACCGGAAATCGGATAAGGATAAAAATAATCATCCATATGAATCGCATCCACATCATAACGGGAAACAATATCGGTAATCACCATACAAATGTGTTTACGGCTTTCGGGCAAAGCCGGATCAAAATACAACTGATTGCCATAAGTAACAAACCACTCCGGATGAATGTTATAAACATGATTGGCAGCCAAATCGTTATTCTGATTGGTTTTCGTCCGATAAGGATTAATCCATGCATGAAATTCCATCCCACGTTTATGACATTCATCAATCATAAACTGCATAGGATCCCAATAAGGAGAAGGCGCCTGACCTTGTATTCCTGTCAGAAAACGGCTCCAAGGTTCCAATTGTGAAGCATACAAAGCATCGGCTTCCGGGCGTACTTGAAAGATAATCGCATTAATACCGGCACCCTGCAAAGAGTTCAGTTGTCCAACAAGCGTCTGCTTTATTTTTTCAGTAGACATTCCTTTAAATTGTCCGTTGACAGTCTGTATCCACGCAGCGCGAAACTCACGTTTCGGATGGGCATTGCCCGGCGTCTGTGCCTTCACTCCTACTGCAAGGAGTAAGGCCAACAAAATAGTAAAGGTTTTCAGATTCATATGTTTATTCTCAATCTATGTATATGACCGCAAAGATAATACAATCTGAATTATCTCCAACTATCCGACAGGCCATTCCACTACAAAACGTGCTCCATCCAGATAAGTCGTATCCAGATATATTTTTCCGTCTACAATATCCATAATCTGACGGGCGACGGCAAGCCCCAGCCCTGTGCCCGGAGTAAAATTATCAACCTTGACGAACCGTTCGAAAATGGATTCTTTATACTGCGCGTCAATGCCCGGTCCGGTATCTTCGACTATAAAACGGACGAGCCGTTTCTGTTTATCCTCCGTATAAGACAGGCGGATGATACCGGTTTCCGTAAATTTTCCGGCATTAGCAAGCAAAGCAAGGAGTACCCGTTTCACCCACGGATAAACAGCCAACATCATTACCGGTGCCAAAGAAGGAACGTATTGCAATTCGACCCCCTCTTTGACGGACGGAAGTATTTCAGAAACACACTCCTTGCAACAGGTATCCACATCAAAAGAACGTTTAGGCATGTCCTCCGTCAGAGAATCCATATCGGCTATATCCACCACATTATTTACCAGATCGAGCAGATAAGCATTACTGCTTTCTATCTGTGCGGCATATTCCCTATTCTCCTCTTCGCTCACACCACCGGCAGCTATTAACGAAGAAAAACCAACAATAGAATTCAGAGGGGTACGAATTTCATGTGTAATATGCTGTATAAAAGAGCTTTTTATCCGACTGGCTTTTACTACAGCCTTATTGGCCGCATCGAGCTTCTTATTCATTGCCAATGTCCGGATATAAAAATAGGAAAGGATGATCAACAGAATCAGAATACAGGTACTTCCCGTAAGAACGGCAATCAAACGGTTCCGGTTGACTTCGGCACTCAACTCCAACTTCTCCATTTGTAGTTTGTCTACATCAAACTGAATCGTATATTTGCTTAATTTATCGTCCAGTTCTACCGAACGGACAGAATCATTCACCTGATTATAGTAAGTATAGGCTTTACAGGCTTCCTTAAACCGTCTCATAGACTCAAGACATTGTGCTTTAAACAACAAATTGGAAGGATAACAGGCCCCGATAGACTTGTGGTAGTTTTGCAAAGAATCCAGATAAGACAAAACATCGTCAACCTTTCCCATGGTTCGGTAACACATGATTTTGTATCCGAACCATGCATCTTTTGCCGTGCAATCCGGATGTTTCAAATAAAACTCATCAGTCTCATGCAAGTATTTTCCGGCAGCATTTTCTCCCTTACCGGCAAGAGTAGCGATGACACGAAACTGTAAAAAACGCATATAAAGAGGAGCACGCAACTCTTTTCCCGATGTCTTTATTTCCGTGGCAATCTTTTCTAACCGATCGAGGTATGAATGCACGTTTTCATACTCCTGCCGGGCAAGGTAAGTCTGCACAATATTCAAGCAAACCACGTAGGCATCTTCGTAGTATTTGGCTTCCTCAAAAATCTTAAGAGCATTGTTATAATATTCAATACAGAGTTTGACGTTATTACTGAATACCCGATGATTATATCCGATACACATTTCACCGCAGGCTTGCCCGTAACGGCTGTTATTCTTCTCTGCATCTTTACTCAGCAGTTCTGTTTCCGCTATCGCTTCGTCTTGTTTTCCATTTTCGGTCAATCGTTGAATGTAATGACGCCACAACTGATAACGTTCATCCTTTTTATTACGCCTTGTATACCAGTCCATCAACTCATATCCCACAATTCTCAAACTATCCACTTCGCCCAACCGATAATAATGGTCGAACAGTTCGGAATAAGCCGCTTCCATTTGAATAGAATCATTTAAATCCCGTGCTAACTGCATCCATGCGGTATTCACCGGTACAAATCCACTTTTTCCTAACAAATGCCGGGCACTATCGGCCAAGACTTCCAAATTCTTTGTTTTGTCTATGCTCCGTATAGGGAGGTTATATGCAAAAAGAAGAATGACTAAACAGGAAATAACCCGAATACGTTTCATAAGCCAATTCTTTTATTTTCAAGACTTAATGTCGTGACTAAATTACTGCTTTTATTAACAACCGGTCATGACTTATTTCAAATTATAACATATCTTAACCTGTCGGACAAGTCGCTTCCTGCTACGTCCTGCCGATAAAATCGCTAACTTTGCCGACCATCTATAGAAAGGAACATTATATGTCAGAAAATAACTTCATATCGATCAAAGGAGCCAGAGTTAACAACCTGAAAAACATTGATGTAGATATTCCACGAAACAAACTTGTCGTTATCACCGGACTTTCGGGTTCGGGCAAATCATCACTGGCATTCGATACACTTTACGCCGAAGGGCAAAGACGCTATGTCGAAAGTCTCAGCAGTTATGCCCGGCAGTTTTTGGGACGAATGAGCAAGCCGGAATGTGATTTCATCAAAGGTATCCCTCCTGCGATTGCTATTGAACAGAAAGTAAACAGTCGCAATCCCCGCTCGACCGTAGGTACATCGACCGAGATTTACGAATACCTGCGATTACTGTATGCACGTGTAGGAAAAACATACAGCCCGATAAGCGGTCAGGAAGTAAAGAAACACTCTACGGAAGATATTGTAAACTGTATGCTTTCCTATCCGGAAGGAACACGCTATACTGTACTCACCCAAATACTCCTACGCGAAGGCCGTAGTATAGAACAACAATTAGAAATAGACCTCAAACAGGGATTCAACCGGATCGAAGTAAACGGAGAAATGGTCCGTATCGACGAATACAAGCCGGGAACAGAGGACACGGTATACTTATTGGTAGACCGTATGGCGGTGGCCGGCACGAAAGATGCCATCAGCCGTCTGACGGATTCGGCCGAAACCGCTATGTATGAAGGAGACGGCATGTGCATGTTGCGTTTTTATCTGCCGGACGGAACAACCCAATTACATACATTCAGCACTAAATTCGAAGCCGACGGTATCACGTTCGAAGAACCGAACGATCAGATGTTCTCATTCAATTCTCCTATAGGAGCTTGCCCCGTATGCGAAGGCTTCGGCAAGGTAATCGGTATTGACGAACATCTGGTAGTGCCCAATCGGTCACTCTCCGTTTATGACGGAGCAATCGTATGCTGGCGTGGCGAAAAAATGGGGGAATGGAAAGATATGGTAATCCATAATGCAGAAAAAGCCGGTCTGCCGATATTCACCCCCTATTTTGAACTGACGGACGAACAACGCCGCATGTTGTGGGAAGGAACTAAATATTTCGAAGGTATCCATGCTTTCTTTAAGATGCTGGAAGAAAACCAATATAAAATACAATACCGCGTAATGCTTGCACGCTATAGGGGAAAGACACTCTGCCCCAAGTGCCACGGCACCCGACTGAAACCGGAAGCGGGATACGTTCGTGTAGGCGGACACAGCATATCGGAATTGGTAGACCTGCCGATCACAGAATTAAAAAAGTTTTTCGATACCCTTCAACTGGATCCGCACGACACCGAAGTCGCCCGCCGTATCCTATTGGAGATCAACAGCCGGATCCGTTTTCTCATCGATGTAGGATTGGGATACCTGACACTAAACCGTCTTAGCAATTCGTTATCCGGCGGTGAAAGCCAACGTATCAATCTGGCCACGTCTTTGGGGAGCAGTCTGGTAGGCAGTCTTTATATTCTCGATGAACCGAGTATCGGATTACACAGCCGCGACACCGACCGCTTGATTCATGTATTGCGCGAGTTACAGGCATTGGGCAATACGGTAGTGGTAGTAGAGCACGACGAAGAGATTATCCGTGCAGCCGACTATATTATCGATATCGGTCCGAATGCCGGACGCCTGGGAGGGGAAGTAGTCTACCAAGGTGACATGAAAAATCTGCAAAAAGGCAGCAACAGTCATACCGTACGCTACCTGTTGGGAGAAGAGCAAATTCCCGTACCCGATCACCGCCGTCCCTGGAATAATTACATTGAAATAAAAGGAGCCCGGGAAAATAATCTGAAAGGGGTTGATGTACGTTTCCCATTGAATGTAATGACAGTAGTAACCGGCGTATCCGGTTCGGGAAAGAGTACATTGGTTCGCGATATCTTCTATCGGGCATTGAAACGGGAACTGGATGAATGCAGTGATCGCCCGGGAGAATTTGCTTCGATCGGGGGCGACATCCGCAACCTGCGTAACATCGAGTTCGTCGATCAAAACCCCATTGGCAAATCCTCACGTTCGAATCCGGTAACTTACATCAAAGCATACGATGAAATACGCAAACTATGGGCTGAACAGCCTTTAGCCAAGCAGATGGGATATTCAGCCGGATTCTTTAGTTTCAACAGCGAAGGAGGCCGTTGCGAAGAGTGTAAAGGAGACGGAACCATTACCGTTGAAATGCAGTTTATGGCCGACTTGGTGCTCGAATGTGAATCCTGTCACGGAAAACGCTTCAAAACGGATACCTTGGAAGTCAAATTCCACGAAAAGAACATTTACGACGTATTGGAGATGACCGTAAACCAAGCCATTGAGTTCTTCACTGAGCACGGACAGAAGAAGATCGTTAAAAAACTGACTCCATTGCAAGATGTAGGATTGGGGTATATCAAACTCGGACAGTCTTCCTCTACTCTATCGGGAGGTGAGAACCAACGTGTGAAACTTGCTTATTACTTAAGCCAGGAAAAAGCAGATCCTACTCTGTTTATCTTCGACGAACCGACTACAGGACTACACTTCCATGATATCCGAAAATTACTGGACGCATTCGACGCCCTCATCCGTCGGGGACATACCATTATCATCATTGAACACAATATGGATATGATAAAATGTGCCGACCATATCATCGATCTTGGACCGGAAGGAGGAGATAAAGGAGGATATATCGTAGCTACAGGAACCCCAGAAGAGATAGCAGCCTGCAAAAACAGCTATACGGGGCAGTTTCTACAAGAAAAACTATAGGCCTCTCCCCCACCCTCTCCGTGGGAGAGGGGGTAAAGATACTATTGTTTATTAATCAGTTACAAAACTAACTTAGCTCCCTCTCCCACGGAGAGGGTTGGGGAGAGGCTTCCTCTTCTAAAAGTAGAATCCGAATCCTACCTTGAAGCCGAATTTAGACAGGTCGCTGTCGTTGAAGCGCCATTTGTAGTATATCGCCGGTTCGATAGTAACCGTACGTGAAAGGAAATAAGCGTATCCTGCTTCAATACCCACTCCCCATTCGGTACCAGTGTGACCGCCTTTCATGCGATAACGGTTCAAGTCAAGGCCGGCACCCAGAAAAACGCCTGTTTTATTAAAATAAAAACGAGTGCCGGTTCCTATCGTATAAACATCTATCGGCTTACTCCAATCAGCACTTGCTTCCACCATCAAGGCTATTCCTTCGGCAAGGAACGCACCGGCTTTCGCCCCGATACCAAACTGTGCTTTTTCACTATTGCTATATGAAAAGTTCAATCCGGTAAGCGACGGGTTAATAATCCACTTTCCTTGTTCAAACTGTGCCCGGGCAGCTAACGAGGCCACCAGCAAACAAACAACCAATACTAATTTCTTCATACACTTATTTCTTTAGATTTGTATAATGCTCTTCTTCACGACGACGTTGCTGTAACTTCTCCTTTTGTCTCAATACCAGCCAGAGAATAAAAACAATGACATACGAGATCGCAAGAGTAATATATTTCTCCGTATCACTTACTTCCGTATTGCGCGGCAACAAATAAGCCGCCGTCACAGAAACATAAATAAGAAGGGCCAGAGTGACCCAAGTCGACTTTTTTAACTTCTTCATCAGGTTTAAATTAATCATTTATTATTTTTAAGAGCCGATCGCCCTTTCCATACGATAAACCAAGCAACCCCTACCCCTGTGCAAATTCCTCCGATGATATACGACAAGGTATGCGTAAGTCCTAATCCTTCGGGAGCAATACAAATATAAGTGGAGCAGACAGCCGTCATGAATAAGGCCGGTATCAACGTTATCCAATAAGGTTTTCCTGAACGTACCAGATAAACCGTAATGGCCCACAGAGTAAATACGGCAAGCGTCTGATTCGCCCAGGCAAAGTAACGCCAGATCATATTGAACCCATTTGCATCACTCAAGCTGTAAAGCAACAGACCGATAGCTGCCACAAACATCGGGATACAAATATACAAACGGCGGCGCATACTTTTTTGTTCCAAGCCCAGAAAATCGGCTACAATGAGACGGGCCGAACGAAAAGCCGTATCTCCCGAAGTAATAGGTGCGGCAATAACTCCCAAAATAGCTAATACCCCACCGACTGCACCCAGCCAACCTTTTGTGATCGAATCTACAATAACCGAGGCATTATTCTCTTCCATTCCATTCTCATGAAAGAAATAGGTGGCAGCTGCCGCCCAAATCAATGCAACAATACCCTCGGTAATCATTGCCCCGTAAAATACCGGACGTCCGTAACGCTCTGAAGTCATACAACGCGCCATCAACGGACTTTGCGTAGCATGAAATCCGGAGATAGCCCCACAAGCAATGCTGACAAACATAATCGGGAAAATAGGTAATGCTGCAGCATCCGGATTCGTGTTTTGCAACCCGTCCCACAGTTCCGGTAATGCCGGATGATGCACATAAAGCATCACAACGATGCCGACTGCCATAAACAGCAAAGCGATGGCAAATACAGGATATATTTTCCCGATAATCTTATCTACCGGCAACAAGGTAGCAAGGATATAGTACGCAAAGACCACAATGATCCAAAAAGTCGTATCCAGTGATTCCGGTGTCAGTTTTGCCAATAATCCCGCCGGTCCGGCAACGAACACCGATCCTACCAAAATCATTAGAATAACCGTAAAGCCACGCATCACCTGCTTGGTTGTCAATCCCAAATAGCGACCGACGATCTCCGGCAAACTCTCTCCACCGTTTCTCAATGAAAGCATTCCGGCAAAATAATCATGAACAGCACCGGCAAAGATACTTCCGAATACGATCCATAAATAAGAAGAAGTACCAAATTTTGCCCCCATAATCGCCCCAAAAATAGGACCGAGCCCTGCGATATTGAGAAACTGTATCATGAAAATCTTCCACGTAGGCAACGGGATATAATCCACTCCGTCGGCCTTTGTCAAGGCCGGGGTCTTTCGGTCGTCGGGTCCGAAAATCCGTTCCATCAAGCGTCCATAAGTAAAATATCCGACAATAAGTGCCAACAGGCACAGCGTAAATGTAATCATGACGTGTTTCTGGTTTAACAGACGCAAATGTAACATAATCCCATGAAACGCACAAGAATACCGACACTTTTACTAACTTTGCTGCCATTTATAACAAAATACAAACAGTAATGCGCCGTTATCTTCTCTTTCTATTTCTCACTCTGTCACTGACTCCCGCAGGAGCACAACCGAAATATGAGGTTCGTGCCGCATGGGTAACAGCCGTGTATGGATTGGACTGGCCGCAAACAAAGGCAACAACGCCCGCAGGTATCCGCCGCCAACAGGAAGAGTTGATAGAAATTCTCGATAAACTGAAAGCCGCTAATTTCAATACCGTATTATTCCAGACCCGAACACGGGGAGATGTGCTCTACAAATCTTCTATCGAACCGTATAACTCCATCCTGACCGGAAAAGTAGATGGCGATCCGGGATATGATCCATTGGCTTTTGCTGTGCGCGAATGTCATAAGCGGGGTATGGAATGTCATGCCTGGATGGTAGCCCTTCCGTTGGGAAACAAAAAGCATGTGGCCAAACTGGGAAATAAATCCGTTACGAAAAAAAGAAAAGAGATATGTATTCCCTATAAAAATGAATATTTCCTCAATCCGGGACACCCGTCTACGAAAGAATACCTGATGAAGTTGGTGCGGGAAGTGGTAACCCGTTATGATGTAGACGGTGTACATTTCGACTACTTGCGTTACCCCGAAAATGCGCCCCGTTTTCCGGATAGCTATGACTTCCGCCGTTACGGCAAAGGCAGGACACTGGACCAGTGGCGTCGAGACAATCTGACAGACATAGTGCGCTATATATATAAAGGTGTAAAAGAGATCAAACCATGGGTAAAGGTAAGCACTTGCCCGGTAGGAAAATACAAAGATACCTCCCGGTACTCTTCACGTGGCTGGAATGCTTTCCATACCGTATATCAAGATCCGCAAGGATGGATGGGCGAAGGTATACAAGACCAGATCTACCCCATGATGTATTTCCGACAGAACAATTTTTATCCTTTCGTACTCGACTGGCAGGAACAATGCAACGGCCGGCAGATTATACCGGGATTGGGTATCTACTTCCTGCATCCCGACGAGGGAAATTGGATACGGGAGGATGTGGACCGGCAAATCAACTTTATCCGTAAACACAAGCTGGCAGGAGAAGCCCATTATCGGGCAAAGTACCTGATGGATAACACACAAGGCATCTACGACGAACTGACAGAAAACTTTTATGCTCATCCTGCCCTGCAACCGGCCATGCCATGGCTGGACAATGTCCCGCCCAGTGCACCGTCCGGACTGAAAGTAATTTCCGGGAAAGACGGCTATACATCGTTAACTTGGCAAGCAGCCACAGACAACGACAAAATGAACGCACCGAGATATGTGGTTTATGCTTCGGATGTCTATCCGGTGGACACCACCCGGCCGGAAAACATCATTGCACAAGGCATACGGGGAACGGAATACATCTATGCCCCTCTCCAGCCATGGAATAGAAAAGTATACTTTGCCGTAACAGCAGTAGACCGATATGGAAACGAAGGAAAAGCCGTGCAAGAGTAAATAACCGTCTACCCCACCTCGATCCATGCCCGGTATGCACTCCGATTAGTGACCGGCACCAACGGCATATAGCCAGCCACCACTTTCTCCTCCTTCAATTGAAGCGGATACCCCGCCCTCATCTGTTCGTGTGCCTGCATAGCTTCACCGGAAACCGGATGGTAAGTAATCAAAAAACGACCGGAAGCCCCGGACATGACATACCTTTTATAAATAAAATGTGCTACCACTCCCATATTCATCCGTAGATTAATCTCCACGCAGGGATGAATCCGATATTCAACTTCTCCGGAAGGAAACCGGCAAACCATCATATCCACACCGAGATAGCCCGAATAGACAGAACCGAAACGAGAGGACAATTCTTCCTCCAACTTACGTTTCAGTCTATCAAAAGATACCTTTGGCACATAGGCAGAAAGACGTCGTTCAATCTCCTCATCGGGCAACAACAGATTGCCATCATAAGCTCCACTCGCATTGGTAGAGAATATGGAATATCCTACAAAAACCACCTTCCCTACACCATCCGAAAAGAATTCCATGGCAAAATCGATTACCTTATTATATACGGGCTCTGCTATTATGCCGCCTTGCAGCGCCGCCACACGCTTACACCAGCCGGCTATAAAAGCAGTGTATGCCCCTTTACACCAGTTCAGCCCCTTACCGCTACCCGAAAGCGGTGCTTTCAGCAGACAAGAAGCACGGCTCTCAACAAAACGACACCATTCTTCCGGTTGCGTCAGATAAAAAGATTCCCCACAAAAAGATTCATCCAATTGTAAACAGGGCAATAATTCTACCGCCTGGCTTCTGTGGGACAAATGCCGTAATTTTTCCAGATACGGCTCAGCAGGCAATTCCGTTTCCGGCATCCCCAAACACCGGAGCCGTCTCTTCAAAGCCGGATTCCATCCCCAAGGCACCGGCTTCAAATTTGATATCGAAGCTACTTCCGGTTCGGTTACCAACTCCACCGGTAGAGACAAACACTCCTGCATCTCACGAAGAAAAGCAAGATTATAGGCTGAAGGTGCCAGCACGGCACTTCCTGCCGAAGCATACCAAGCCGGCAATAAAGCCAACTCCTCCGCCATCCGTCTGGCAGTGGCAGGAGGCATATAATTCACCTCTCCGCTTGCCAATGACAAGTCGTTGTCCGGGTTAAACAGATAAAGTTCCCGTTTTGTCATTTTGTTCTTATTATCTTCATATTCCAATCCTTTTTTCTCTGAATCACTGTTCTTACTGACACCTTCTTCCTACAAAGAGGTGCAAACAGACCGATCACCGAAGAATATTTTGCAAATATACACACTAAAGTACACTCTGATCCGAAATAAAATGCATTTTGTACCGGGATGAATCCTATTTTAGACCGACAAGAATCGTATTCTTTACCGGGAAGAATTGCATTTTGCATCAAGAAGAACTGTATTTTAGACCGTGTTCAATTCTCATCACCTGTTTTTATTCTCCTTTCACCCTCAAATTTCGCTTACTCTCTCGAATCTGCCGCCTAACAATCTCGCTTACACATCCTATTTTCCACAACCAAAAGAAAGCTAAATAGATATTCTTTAAAACAAATCATCAGAAACAAGCAAAGTTTTACTACATTTGTCCCTCGATAAACAAAGTTGAGCAGCAAAAACACAAACAGCTAATTGAAATGGCTGCATTATTTCCGTTCGACAGTCCCGTAACCCGCATAAAATGCACTCCTGAAGTAATGGAAATACCAATTTGACAAAACGACAAACTCCGGCAATGTTCCACCATCCGGTATGACTCCTTCTTGAAAGAAGCACTAAAGTTACTAAACAAAAACACAATTTTGCTATCTCTACTTTGCAATTATCAGAAAAAGAACTATATTTGCCACCCGAAAAACCTAAAAAGAAATGGAATCATTCTACCGCACACACGCTTACCTTGTTGAGCACACCAACGCTCCTGTTCGTCGTGATTTGATGGACGAAATCGATTGGAGCGACCGTCTGATCGGTATCAAAGGGACCCGTGGCGTAGGAAAAACCACTTTCCTCCTCCAGTATGCCAAAGAGAAGTTCGGAACGGACCGTTCCTGTCTCTTTATTAACATGAACAATTTCTATTTCTCCGGCCATAGTCTTGTCGATTTCGTCAACGAGTTTCAGAAGCGCGGCGGCAAAGTGCTGTTGATAGACCAAGTGTTCAAACACCCGGACTGGAGCAAAGAATTGCGTATGTGCTATGACCGTTTCCCGAATCTGAAGATTGTCTTCACCGGTTCGTCAGTAATGCGGCTAAAGGAAGAAAACCTCGAATTGCGCGACATCGTAAAGAGCTACAACCTACGCGGATTCTCTTTCCGTGAATTTCTCAACCTGCAGACAGGGATGAAATTCCGTGCCTACTCCCTTGAAGAAATACTCAGTAACCACGAGCAGATAGCCAAAGGAATACTTTCCAAAGTACGCCCGTTGGACTTTTTCCAAGATTATCTGCATCACGGCTTCTACCCTTTTTTCCTCGAAAAACGTAATTTTTCGGAAAACCTGCTCAAGACAATGAACATGATGGTAGAGGTAGATATTCTTCTTATCAAACAAATTGAACTGAAATATCTTTCAAAGATAAAAAAATTACTATATTTGTTGGCTGTAGACGGTCCCAAAGCTCCCAACGTGAGCCAATTGGCAACCGATATACAGACATCACGCGCTACGGTAATGAATTACATCAAATATCTGGCAGATGCCCGCCTCATCAATCTGGTTTATCCGAAGGGAGAAGAATTTCCCAAGAAGCCGTCAAAGATCATGATGCACAACTCCAATCTGATGTACTCCATTTATCCGGTAAAAGTGGAAGAACAGGATGTGCTCGACACTTTCTTTGTGAATACCATGTGGAAAGACCACAAGGTGCATAAGGGAGACAAGAATATTTCGTTCATGGTGGATGAAGTGATGCCGTTCAGAATATGCTGCGAAGGGACTAAAATAAAAAATAATCCTAACGTGACGTATGCCCTGCAAAAAGCGGAAATAGGCCGCGGCAACCAGATACCTCTCTGGATGTTCGGCTTTTTATACTAATACTTGATGAAAACGCCATGAGCTATAAGAAGCATTTACTCCCTTATCCGTATTTTGAAATGATTTATTTACTTAAATATTAATTTTTAGTTATGACTAAACAGAAGAAATTCATCACTTGTGATGGTAACCAAGCTGCTGCACATATCTCGTATATGTTTTCTGAAGTAGCTGCTATCTACCCCATCACCCCCTCTTCTACAATGGCTGAATATGTAGACGAATGGGCTGCCGCAGGACGTAAGAACATCTTCGGCGAAACAGTATTGGTACAGGAAATGCAATCTGAAGGTGGTGCTGCCGGTGCAGTTCACGGTTCTCTTCAGGCAGGTGCGTTGACTACTACCTATACCGCTTCTCAGGGTCTTCTTTTGATGATCCCGAACATGTATAAGATTGCCGGCGAATTCCTGCCTTGCGTATTCCACGTATCGGCTCGTACACTGGCTTCTCACGCACTGTGTATCTTCGGTGACCACCAGGATGTAATGTCTGCCCGTCAGACAGGTTTCGCCATGCTGGCCGAAGGTTCTGTACAGGAAGTTATGGACTTGGCTGGTGTTGCCCACCTGGCTACAATCAAAGCCCGTGTTCCTTTCATGAACTTCTTCGACGGTTTCCGCACCTCGCACGAAATCCAGAAGATCGAAATGCTGGAAAACGAAGACCTCGCTCCGTTGATCGATCAGGAAGCTTTGGCTGAGTTCCGTGCCCGTGCACTGAATCCGATGTCTCCGGTTGCCCGTGGTATGGCAGAAAACCCCGACCACTTCTTCCAGCACCGTGAATCATGCAACAACTACTATGAAGCAGTACCCGCTATCGTAGAAGAGTACATGAATGAAATTTCTAAAATCACCGGCCGTAAATACGGCTTGTTCGATTACTACGGAGCAGAAGATGCAGAACGCGTAATCATCGCAATGGGTTCTGTAACAGAAGCTGCCCGTGAAGCAATCGACCACCTCGTTGCTAACGGCGAGAAAGTAGGTATGGTTGCAGTTCATCTGTACCGTCCGTTCTCTGCCAAGCACTTCCTGGCTGCCGTGCCTAAGACTGCTAAGACAATCGCAGTTCTCGACCGTACAAAAGAACCGGGTGCTAACGGTGAACCTTTATATCTGGATGTTAAAGACTGCTTCTATGGCACGGAAAATGCTCCGGTTATCGTTGGCGGTCGTTATGGTCTGGGTTCTAAAGATACTACTCCGGCTCAAATCATCGCTGTATTCAAGAATTTGGCTATGCCAATGCCGAAGAACCACTTTACTATCGGTATCGTAGACGACGTTACTTTCACTTCTCTTCCTCAAGAAGAAGAAATCGCATTGGGCGGTGAAGGTATGTTCGAAGCTAAATTCTATGGACTGGGTGCTGACGGTACAGTAGGCGCAAACAAGAACTCTGTTAAGATTATCGGTGACAACACTGATAAGCACTGTCAGGCTTATTTCTCTTACGACTCTAAAAAATCAGGAGGTTTCACTTGCTCTCACCTGCGTTTCGGTGATAATCCGATCCGTTCTACTTATCTGGTAAACACTCCGAACTTTGTGGCCTGCCACGTTCAGGCTTACCTGCATATGTACGACGTAACCCGCGGTTTGCGTAAAAACGGTTCTTTCTTGCTGAACACAATCTGGGAAGGTGAAGAACTGGCTAAGAATCTGCCTAACCGTGTGAAGAAGTATTTTGCAAAAAACAACATCTCCGTATATTACATCAACGCTACTCAGATTGCACAGGAAATCGGTTTGGGCAACCGTACCAATACTATCCTTCAATCTGCATTCTTCCGCATCACAGGCGTTATCCCTGTAGAACAAGCCGTAGAACAGATGAAGAAATTCATCGTTAAATCTTATGGCAAGAAGGGCGAAGATATCGTTAATAAGAACTATGCAGCCGTTGACCGTGGTGGCGAATACAAACAGTTGCCGGTTGATCCTGCATGGGCTAACCTGGCCGATGACGCCAAAGCAGAAAACAACGATCCTGCATTCATCAACGAAGTGGTTCGTCCTATCAATGCACAGGACGGCGACTTGCTGCCGGTATCTGCATTCAAAGGCATTGAAGACGGAACTTGGCATCAGGGAACTGCTAAATACGAAAAACGCGGTGTAGCAGCATTCGTACCCGAATGGAATCCGGAAAACTGTATCCAATGTAACAAATGTGCTTACGTTTGTCCTCACGCTTCTATCCGTCCGTTCGTACTCGATGCAGAAGAGCAGAAAGGTGCTAACTTCGAAACATTAAAAGCTGTGGGTAAGGTATTCGATGGTATGACATTCCGTATCCAAGTTGACGTTCTCGACTGCTTAGGTTGCGGTAACTGTGCCGACATCTGTCCGGGTAATCCGAAAAAGGGTGGCAAGGCATTGACCATGAAACACCTCGAAAGCCAATTGGCAGAAGCTGCTAACTGGACTTACTGTGCCGATAACGTGAAGAGCAAACAGCATTTGGTTGACATCAAAGCCAACGTTAAGAATTCTCAGTTCGCAACTCCGTTGTTCGAATTCTCCGGTGCTTGCTCCGGCTGTGGTGAAACTCCGTACGTGAAATTGATTTCTCAATTGTTCGGTGACCGTGAAATGGTTGCTAACGCTACCGGATGTTCTTCTATCTACTCCGGCTCAGTTCCTTCAACTCCGTATACCACCAACGAAAAGGGTCACGGTCCCGCATGGGCTAACTCTCTGTTCGAAGACTTCTGTGAATTCGGATTAGGTATGGAACTCGCTAACGAGAAAATGCGCGCACGTATCGTAAAATTGTTCAACCAGATTCTGGAAGGCGAAAACGCTCCTGCCGAAGCAAAAGAAGTGCTGAAAGCATGGATCGAAAATATGTACGATGCTGACAAGACCAAAGAGCTTGCACCTCAAATCGAAGCTATCATCGAGCAAGGTATTGCAGCCGGTTGCCCGATTAGCAAAGAGTTGAAAGGCCTGACTCAATATTTGGTAAAACGCAGCCAGTGGATCATCGGTGGTGACGGTGCATCTTACGATATCGGTTACGGTGGTCTCGACCACGTTATCGCTTCCGGCAAAGACGTTAACATCCTCGTTCTCGACACAGAGGTTTACTCAAATACTGGCGGACAGTCTTCTAAAGCTACTCCGGTAGGTGCTATCGCTAAGTTCGCTGCTTCCGGTAAGCGCGTACGCAAGAAAGACCTCGGTCTGATGGCCACTACCTACGGTTATGTATATGTTGCTCAGATCGCTATGGGTGCTGACCAAGCTCAGACGCTGAAAGCAATCCGTGAAGCTGAAGCATATCCCGGTCCGTCACTTATCATCGCTTATGCTCCATGTATCAACCACGGTCTGAAAGCCGGTATGGGTAAGAGCCAGGAAGAGGAAGAAAAAGCTGTTAAGTGTGGTTACTGGCACTTGTGGCGTTACAACCCGGCTTTGGAAGCAGAAGGCAAAAATCCGTTCATGCTGGACAGCAAAGAACCGAACTGGGACGACTTCAAGGGCTTCCTGAAAGGTGAAGTTCGTTATGCATCTGTAATGAAGCAGTATCCTGCAGAAGCAGAAGAACTCTTCCAGGCTGCTGAAGACAATGCTAAATGGCGTTACAACAACTACAAGCGTTTGGCTAACCAAGCTTGGGGTGTTGCTGAATAAATAAATCGACTTATTAAATAAAGAAAAGGCGGAAGTCCCTCGTGGATTTCCGCCTTTCACTTTTATTGTGACTGCACCGGTATCCAGCTGTCCACCAGTTCCCGATGTTCACTAACCCATTGCCGGGCTGCTTCCTTTTCTGTCTTTTCTGTTTCCTCCATAGCAGTCATCAATGAGCTGATCTCTTCGTCTGTCAAACGAATATTTTTGAAAAACCGGGCCACAAACGGATTCTTCTCTGAAAACCCTCTCCATGCAACTGTATAAATCTTTTCTGCAGCACCATAAGCCTTTTTAGGATCCTCCAATATCTTCAATTTAAAACGGTCGAACATCCAATGCGGTGTCCAACCCGTAACAACTATCCACTCGTTCCTGTCGATAGCTTTCTTCAATGAGGCAGTCATGGCAGGGCCACTCGAAGTCATCAGTTTATAATCCAAACCATAATTCTCTATCGCACTGTCTGTAGCGCGCATAATACCCGCTCCAGCATCAATACCGATAATTTTTGATCCAAACCGGTCTTTCTGTGCATTCAACTCATCAATTGAATTAACAGTCACATATTCCGGCACTACCAACCCGATGCGGGCCTCATCATATACCTCCCCGATAATTTCCAATTTATCTCCATACTGTGCTATATAATCATTCATCGTCACCGGCAACCAGACATCCATAAAGACATCTGCCTTTTTCCGGGAAAGTGAAGTAAATATCGGGGCAAGGTCGGCATTCAGTAATTCGACATCATATCCCTGTTCCTGAAGGATGGTTCTCACCATATAAGTCATGGCAATCCCCTCCGACCAGTTAGCATAAGCGATCTTTATTTTCTTATTCTCTCCTCCGCCTCCGCAAGAGATGAACAAAAATACGGCAAACAATACTATTGTAATAATTCTTATTTTATTATTCATACATCAACTGATTATATTATTTTTTATTCTTTTTCCCGGCTATTCCCTGAGTAATCCTATCCAGAATAATGGCCAGTATAACAACCGCTATACCACCTTCAAATCCTAAACCGATTTTCATTTGGGTGATCCCCTTTAGCACTACTTCTCCCAGTCCTCCAGCCGAAATCATGGCAGCAATCACCACCATAGACAAAGACATCATAATCGTTTGGTTTACCCCTGTAAGAATGGTAGGCAACGCCAATGGCAATTGTACTTTATAAAGCAACTGCCAAGGAGTAGCCCCGAACGAACGCGAAGCTTCTACTACATTTTTTGGAACCTGCCGTATTCCCAATCCCGTAAGGCGAACTACCGGAGGCATAGCAAAAATAATTGTAGCAAAAACACCGGGTACTGTCCCCAAGCCAAAGAAAAGCACTGCCGGAATCAGATAAACAAAAGCAGGCATTGTCTGCATAAAATCCAGAACAGGCCGCATGATTTTATTACAACGGTCACTGTTTGCCGTCCAAATTCCCATCGGTACTCCCAACAACAAAGCCAGACAGGTAGAAGAAAGCACCAAGGCAAGTGTCTGCATCGTCTCTTCCCAGAATCCCATGCCGTAAACAAGAAGCAGTCCCGACAAAGTGAATACTGCCACTCCTTTACCAGCCTTAAACCACGCAAGTATAGCAAGCGCAAGAATGGTTATATAAAACGGTATCCCGAACAGTACATGCTGAAAACCGTCGATAAATCCTCCGATACCGATGCTCAACGCATCAAAGAAGGAAGCAAAATGATCTGTAAGCCAGTTTATGGCCATTTCTATATATTTTCCGATATTTATCATAAGTCTATTGCGTTTTGGATGATTTCATTAATTTCTTCTTTATCTTTTCCGGTCACCTCGATAATAAGAGAGGAAAGAGGAACGACTCCTTCGAATTCCCTGTCTTCATTTACCACCCAGATAGGTGAGTTTGTTTTTGTCATCAACGGCAGAATATCTTCAAGAATCGTATCGCCCAATACAGAATGTACCTCATGGCGTACGATGGAATCGATCGACTTCACCTGTTCCTTTCTTAACTTCAACAAATCATTCAACCGGACTTCTCCCACCAATATATTCCCATTATCCACTACAGGCAGTACCGTTAAATTGCGTTCACGCATTTTACGGATCAACACTTCCGGTCCCTCTTTCTTCAAACGTGCCACCAACGGTTTATCGATCATAACCGAAGCGGCTGTAATAATCTTACTGCGATCCACGTTTTCCACAAAACGTTCCACATATCCATTGGCCGGTTCCGTTAAGATTTCCTCCGAAGTACCGATCTGTACGATCTCTCCATCTTTCATGATAGCAATACGATCCCCCAACTTAATGGCTTCACTCAAATCATGGGTAATAAATACAATGGTTTTCTTCATCTTGGCTTGCAGAGCCAGCAACTCATCCTGCATCTGTACACGAATCAACGGATCAAGAGCCGAAAAGGCCTCATCCATCAACAGTACCTCCGGATCATTGGCCAATGCCCGTGCCAGCCCAACACGCTGCTGCATACCACCGGAAAGTTCACCAACCATCTGATTCTCGTATCCTTTCAATCCTACCAATTGCATACTTTCCATAGCCTTTCGCTCTCTTTCCTCCCGTTTTACACCTTGAAGTTCGAGTCCGAAAGCAATGTTATGCAGTACCGTACGATGTGGCAATAAACCGAAGTTCTGAAAAACCATAGCCAACTCTTTGCGCCGTATCTGCAACAGTTCTTTATCGGAGACCTTAGAGATATCCGTCCCGTTGATAATAACTTCTCCTGAAGTCGGTTTTATCAATCGATTGATACAGCGCAACAAAGTAGATTTTCCACTTCCGGACAATCCCATAATAACGAATATTTCTCCTTCGTCAATCGAAAGGTTTGCGTCTCTAACAGCAATCGTACATCCGGCTGCTTTCAATATTTCACTTTTACTTTTACCTTCTTTCAGCAGGCGAAGTGCCTTCTGCTTTTCGTTTCCAAAAATAAGATACAAGTCTTTAATGTTTATTTTGTTCATACATAAATAGGTTTAGATAATTAAAATGATGTTCCATGCCTGCATTGAAACAGACATCGTATATTACTGCATGTAATCCAACAGCAAAAATCTCATTCCGAGAAATTTTCGGCTTGTCTACTGTCCGATAAAGATTAATAAATTACATAGAATGGTTGGCGCATCGGTGAAATCCCGCACAAGCATAAATCCGAGAAAATATCAAATCAGAGTGTATCGAAGTTACGGCACATCATTTAAAACAATATCTTTATACCCTTTGTTCACAAACTTTTATTCCCCCAAAAAGAAAAATTACATAATTAAATAATCTTTTTTTTGCAACATAACTACGATATAAGAGCTAATAAACACTCAAATATACCCGATAAACACTATTGATAATTAGTGCATTTTATTTTCCGAATATAAATGCCTAAATTCACAAAATATTAATCATATAAACAAACATCATTATGAGAAAATTATTACTTGTAGTTTTTAGTATCCTTGCCATAAATGCACAAGGACAAAGTTTAACCGAAGAACCGATAGTCATAACAGCTAAAAGTGAAATAGCACACTTTTTCGTAGCCAATCCTTTCTTATATACGATTACAGAAAGCAGTAAAGACTACATCGTTGATATTTATAATGACGAATTAAAAAAATCCGACCAATTTATAGTCAAGAATGCCGTTTACGACCGAGAAGCAGATGTAGCTTACGGCATCGCTGATTTTGACTTGGATGAATTAACCGGTTATGATGCATACAGTGGTTCTATATGGAGTCAATACCTATTCAATGACGATGATAAAATAGAATATATATTTTGTACTTTCAATAAAGAGAAGACAGGTAACCAATCTACCTATTCTCTTCAAAAAGCAGAAGTTATGAATGAAGACGGAGCAGTACTCGGTACTCTCCCAGTGGAAGCAATAAACTCCTATTTTGGATATGGAAGTGCGGAAATAACCATCGAACTGGTTCAATTCGGTAAAAATTACTATATAAGAAATGAATTTGAAACAAATAACTCCACTGATCCGGGAGAAATGGTATTTAATACTACTTACTGGAAAATTAATAAAAGCACAGAGGGATCAGGGGTAAAATTCACCAAAACCGCCAGTTTCAAAAATTATCCCAATCCGGTGCGCCAGAATGAAACATTCACAATCGAAGTAGGTGAAGAATACATAACTTCGAGTAATTTCATTGAATTGTGTGATCAAAGTGGTCGTATGATTCATCGCCAGGCAATCACAAGTAAAGAGGTAAAAATTCCTACCCACCGTATGAAAGGCATGTATATCTATAATATCGTATCCGATGGCAAATCCATCAGTACAGGCAAAGTGATCGTACAATAATAAATTTTATTCGAATATTTGAATAGGGAGAAGCAATTTCAGAGTTTCTCCCTTTTTGTCTTTCAAATGAATAAGAGTATCTTTGCCCATAAATCAAGATAAAAAGAATCTATGTACGAATGGGCTAAAGAAATGAATTGTGCCGTAACCGTATGCGACACCAAAGGAATCATCCTTTACATGAACGACAAGGCATGCCAAACGTTTGCCAAATACGGAAATCTAATTGGGAAAAATCTCCTTACCTGTCACAACGCACAGTCACAGGAGAAAATACATGAAATGCTACAAACCGGCGGCAGTAATGCCTATACAATAGAAAAAAACGGCATCAAGAAGATGATTTATCAAACTGCCTGGTTTAATGAAGGAATAGTAGGCGGACTGGTAGAAATATCAATGGAACTCCCCGGAGAAATGCCTCACTATATCCGGAAATAAATGCACCTCCAAGAGAGATAGCATCTTTTTTAAAACCCGCAGCATCTAAAGTGGAAGATGCTACGGGAAATTAATAATAACTAACTTCTGGATACCTGCAATCCTTTGTCGGACAGGGTCATCTCTACAAAACGAGCCCGTGAGTTCGGAGCATATTCTGTCAATATCCGACGAATCTGTACAGCCGCCTGCGGGTCTTTTGCCACCATATATAAATAACCACCGCCTCCGGCTCCCGGTAATTTATGTCCTAACGTGTAATCTTCAATCAAACGAATAATCTTTTCCACTTCCGGTGGATTAGTACCGGCATCAAGGGCTTTATTCTGTAACCAGCTCTTTCCTACCAGCCTGCCATAACTCATAAAATTGCCACGTAAGATAGCCTCATTCATATCCAAAGCATGAACTTTCATTTCGGACAACAGCGCAAGATGCTTCCCGGAATTAAGAAACATGGAACGAACAATCTCACCCAATATTCCTTTTGCCGTACGGGTAATGCCTGTGTAATACAGTAAATGACAATCGCGGTATTCCGGTTTTGTGAAAAGCTGATCGGGCAACCAGCGTACCAACGGAGTCTGATCAAATCCAGCTTCCGTCTGCAATAACTTCACACCGGAGAATACACCACCGTATTGATCCTGCCAACCTCCACCGGTCGTAAGCAACTGTTCTAATACCAATGTACAACGGCAGATTTCATTTTTATCCCAGGCCAATCCGCAAAAATCATTAAGAGCCCCCAACACGGTGGAAGCAAGAATGGAGCTGGTTCCCAGTCCGGAACCTGCCGGTATGGCAGCCAACAAAGTCACTTCGATCCCAGCGCCAAAGTCCTCCAATTGTTCCTGCAAAGAACCGTAGCAGATTTCCGAAAACTGTGGTATGAAACCTGCCAGTGCAAGTGCAGCTTTGGGTATAGAGAAAGGAGAACCGACCTTACGATAATCCTGCAACTCTTCATAAGTATTCACTACTTCCATTGCTCCCATATCGATGGAGCGAAGTACGATATGAGGCTCCTTACAAGTCTTAACGTATACTTGCAAAGGAGGCTGCCCGTTCAACTCAATAGACAAGTTCACCACATTTCCACCGGAATAAAGCGAATAAGGAGGAGTGTCCGTCCAACCTCCTGCCACATCGACACGTACAGGACTGCGTCCCCATACAATCTGATCGGAATAAACATTGAGTACAGGATGGCTCTTTTGTTTGCAAACCTGCCCCAACAAACCATTACGTAACAAACCGAATGCCGCCTTTTCTTCTTCACGGCTGTCTTGCTTGCCTTCCAACTCCATAATACGGGCCCGTAACATCCGGTTGTGCATTTGCAACATCTGTGCAGCATCGTCCGGAAGAGCCCGTGGTGTTTCAAGTCCAAGTTTTACAAATCCATGAGCCGCATCTTCCAAATCAAGTTGATAGAAAACACTCTTCTCGTAATTAGTCGACAACGCCTGCCAGTTTCCCCTACGAAAAGCTGTACGCTGGGCATAGAGCCGTTGCAGATTGGCACGTGCAGAAATTTCATCGGCCGAGAACTTTTTACTATTCAGCCATAATGCACGCCCTTCTGCCAGATCAGGTTCAGTAGTCATCCAGCGTAGCAGTACCCCAAGTTCCTCTACCGACTCGGTCAACGGAAAGACAGGAGCGGCCTGTAAATCATCGATGCGTCCCCGGAAATCATCGGTCGACAGACCACGTTGCTCCATCCACTCCGTAAAAGGAATGCCGGTAAACATCGTATGCGGCGAGTTCAAGGCTCCTTTAAATACATCATCCAATCCATAAGGACGTGCTACAAAACCATTTTCCCCCATCGGAACCACATCCAGACAAATACCGTCCGGCAAAGAAATCTCCCAATCATTCTCCGGTATCCCCGTTATTATCTGACAAGAGCCCAATTTCCACCCTTTGCCCACGTAACTGTTTTCAATCCACAGATTCGCATTTCCAGCAGAAAAAGAGATGGCAGTAGAAGAGTTCTGCACAAAGATTGCCGGGTTCGGTTTCACCTTCCGATGCATGATAAGACGCTGGTCGCGAACTTTATCCTGTACAGCCAACGTAGAAGAAATAAGCTCACGACTTGTTCCGTAATGATAAAACTCTCCTCCGGGCAAAGGCAGTATGGCAACGGAAAGACTATTCAGCTCTTCATCTATCGTCTTCGGATGGCTACCGAGAGCAAGCCCATAATCGGAATAGAGATCATAATAGGTTATCTCGCCGGTATCTTTATCTAAAGAACGCTTCATCAAAAGTTCTACGGCACGGTCACTCAACAGCCATATCCCGATATCCATAAGGAAAAGATGTGTTTTGGCCAACCCCTCCAACTCTGCAAGAGAAGGTTTCTGCAACATAAAATCAAGTATATCCGGCGTCTTCCTGTCAGAAACAAATACCCCATGATGAGTAGCCAACGACGGGTTTACCCAAAGCCCGTAACACACGACATCAGCATCGGGAATATCCTGCAATGGCTTTTCCGAACGGATGTATACATCACCGCTCGCTATCAACGTATGTATTTTCTCAGGTGCCATACCCATGATTCTCTCGTAAAGAGGCAATTGAAGAGACAGTAAGTTCTGTTCCAACCGCTGTCCCCGTTCCCAACTAAAAACAGGTATCGGAGTCAGTATCTTTCCGGAAGGAGCATATCCGGGAAGGCGGCGACTTTGTCCACCGGCGTGAAGCAATATTCTTTTTTCGTTTTCCAGCCACCCCGGGAAGGACTCTCCGGAAGCATAATTTTCATGACAGGCTTGCAGCAACCAAGTTGTTCCCCCCCCCGAACCCAACTTAGCCCCTATGGGATCGGAAGTACAAAACCATTCCGAAGTATCCACTCCTTCCAACTCATGAAAGCAATGAACCAAATTCGGCGGCAGAGATAGTAATTTCTTCATGATTAATCTGTTATTATTTAAAATTCATGTTATTCATCATAATGCCACAGGCATCGGGTCATATCCACATTTCCATTTTTTCTAAAACAAACGCCCTCCTCCTGCAACAACAGACGCTGTTCTTCCCATCCGGGAGCAAGCCTTCCCTGTGCATTGACTACCCGATGACAAGGCAGATTCAATTCGGAAGGAACCTGTTTCAAGGCTCTCCCTACCATACGCGAGCATTGCGGCTTTCCCAATAAAGAGGCTATTTCTCCGTAAGAAATAACCTTTCCGGCAGGCACATCCCGAACAACACCGTACACTTCCCGGCAGAAAGCATCAGACATTTTTTCTTTATTGACTTTATAATCTTTCATTCCTCAATTCCTTCATTTCGTTCACTCCTTCATCCTCTCATTTTTTCATTCTTTCATTCTTTTCATTCCCCCTCACGTCCCTTTCCGTTTCAAAAATTCCGTCGGACTCTCGCCGAACTGTTCCTTGTAACATTTTGTAAAATAAGAAGGAGAAGTAAATCCGACCTCATAGGCAATCTCAGCCACTGTCATTCCGGAAGAGGCCAACAAAGATGCCGCCCGTTTCAAACGGGACATACGCAACAGTTCATTAGGAGCATAATTGGTCAGTGACTTTATTTTGCGGTATAATTGCACACGGCTCAACCCCATTTCTCTACCCAGATCTTCCACATTCAATTCAGAGTCTCCCATTTTCTCTTCAATAAGAGCCTTGAACTTTTCAACAAAATCCTTATCCAGATCACAAATATCCTCTTTCGCCAACGTTTGCCTATCCCCGAAGAATTGCTTCAGACGTTGGTGCGAATCAATCAAATTATGAATACGCGCCAACAATAACTGCGAGCTGAAAGGCTTGGATATGTACGAATCTGCACCGCCGTCATAACCTTGAATACGCTGCTCATCAAGAGAACAAGCCGTCAGCAAGATTACCGGAATATGGCAAGTCTGCAATTCGCTCTTCAAACGACGGCAACACTCAATGCCATCTATTCCCGGCATCATCACATCGGAAATAATCAAATCGGGCACATATTTCATCGCTTTGCGGATACCTTCCGAACCGTTAGCCGCCTCGATCACAGAATATTCCGCACTTAACAATCCATGAATATAAGAACGGATATCCGCGTTGTCATCGATCACCAATACAGACATCCGGGAAGAATCATAATTCCGTTCTTCCTCTTCCTCCCCTTCCAATAATTCGACAGGAGACTCATGACCGGATGTACCCATAGAAGACATATCCATAGAAGATGTATCCGGAGAAGATGTACAACAACAAGATGGAAGATCAACCGTAAACATCGTCCCCTGCTTCTCATCACTTTCCACCTGTATAGTTCCACCATGCATTTCTACAAAAGCTTTCACCAGAGCAAGACCGATACCGGATCCGGCATGATGCATATCTATCTTATAAAACCGGTCGAAGATGCTACGGATATGCTCCGCAGAAATCAAGCTACCGGTATTGGCTACGGTAAAACGGAAAAAAGGTTGTCCTTCCTTTTCCAAGGCAAAAAGACGGACTGTCACCTTCCCATTCTCCGGAGTAAACTTAAAGGCATTGGAAAGAAGATTGAAATAAATACGTTCCAACTTCTCTACATCAGCTTGGATACGATAGTTTGTATCCGGCATATGATCGAAAGAAAAACGAATATGTTTCTTACGTGCTGCCGCCTGAAAAGATTCGTTCCAGTTTTCAAGGCATTGCAATAAATCGACAGGAACCGGAGTATACTCCATCTTACCATTTTCATACTTACGAAAATCAAGAATCTGATTGACCAGACGCAGCAAGATATTCACATTGCGCTGAACAAGAAGCAGCAGTCTATGCTGATCGCCGGAAAGCGTTTTATCTGCAAGCAACTGTTCTACCGGATCTGCCACCAATGTCAAGGGAGTACGGAAATCATGGGATATATTGGTAAAAAACACCAATTTCGCATGAGTTGCCTCTTCCAACTGATGAGACAGTTGAACCAATTGGTCCCGTTGCTCCGAAAGAGTATCACGTTGTTCCTCCAACTGCGCCTTTTGTCTGGAAAGTTCAGAATTCAGTCTGTTTTTAGTTCGGAGAGCTTTATAGACTACCAACAAAAGTCCGGCCACCAATAACAGGACAAACAAACTGCCATAAAGTACCACCTGCTGATTGGCATACCGGGACAAATATCCACTGATACGGCCGTTCAACGTTTCTATTTTCTCATCAAGATCGGCAATATGAGCCGTCTGGAGTTTCATCACCGGAGCATTTATCGGATCGACAATCGCTGTTTCCAAAGTAGTTTCACGCGGAAAAGGCTTCTTTTCAAGAATATTCATCGCCATCTCCAACACTTTGTCTCCATTGGTAGGATAGATAAAAGTAGCATCCAGCACATGATCCAACACCAATTCCACCCCGTTTCCTTTTCCGGGCAAGGCATCGATCCCTACAAACACAATCCCTTTTTCTCTCCCCTGTTTTTGTGCCGCTTCGAAAGCTCCCGGTGCAATGCGGTCATTGTGTGAATAGACAGCATCTATCTTCGGATAAATTTTCAAAAGAGAATCCATTATGATTCGTCCCGGTTCACGCTCCCAGGCAGCATCCGCTTTAGCCAACAGATGAATGTCCGGATAATGACTGATGGCACTCATAAATCCCTGATGCCGCTCCATAGCAGGAGTCGAACCGCTCAAGCCGGTAAGCTCTACGATATTTCCTTTACCTCCGAGCTTCGCTGCCAGATAATTACCGACTTCCCGTCCTATTTCATAATTATCCGCTCCCATAAAAGCGGTATACTTATCAGACAAAATTTTCCGGTCCACCATAATAACAGGAATCCCTTTATCAAAAGCCTCTTCCACCACCGGTGTAATCGGCGCGGCTTCGTTGGGAGCCACAATTAACAAGTCTACTTTCTTGTCAATAAAATAGCGGATATCCTCTATCTGCCTCTTATTATCATCATGCGCCGAACGTATTTCGACCGAGACCCCGTCATAAAACATAGCCTCACGCAATATCTCATCGTTCATCTTATGACGCCAACTGTCATCACTACATTGTGACATCCCGATTACGTAATGAGGTGTATCCTCCTTGCATCCGGTTATAAAGACCAATAAAGAAAATAAACCGGCCATAAATGCTGAATTACACCACCGCATCTCCCGCAACATTTTCATCCTATATCTCATAGTTGTTAGTAGAATGTGTATTGAGATTCAAAGATAAAGATTTCTTTCGGAATATCACATTTCCATTACAAACAAAATACAACTCCTTGTTTACTTATCCCAAAACGATAAAATTAGATGCATTACAAATAAATAGAAAGAAAACCGAAGTGTACGCCTAACTGTGAAAGCGGAAAAACAGCAATAGCCTTTACACCCTGTACTTCGAGCATCTGAGCAATAAAAGGATCGAGCGAATAAATATCAGATGTACAGATAATATTATTATCTTCGAACATATCAAACCAAGGCTTTCCCGCCTCAATAGTCATACTCCGCAGATAATCTATAGCCGGCTCGATACCGTCGTTACACCATTCATAGGTACTGCCATAGGTAACACCGTCAAGGTGGTTTTCCCATGTCGCCAAACGATCGACACCGGTATAGCAGCCAATTTCCGCAAGCGCCATATTCATAGCCGTAAGTATATCCGGTTCCAATTGCAATATCTACAACACACTGATAAACAACAACTTCCTTCGGTTAGTTGTTTCCAGTTTTTCTTGAATGGCAATTAAGTCTTTGGATTTCTCTTCAACCATCTGTTCGAGCCGGGTACGATACTGTTCCAGTTCCATGCCGACTCCTTTTTGTTCAGAACCAGTGAATTTCATATTTGATTGATAGCCGTAAATTGAATAAAATAATTAGTTAAGTCTTGCCGAGAAATATCCTCTATGCTACAAATATATAGATTTATTTTTCGGCTTCAAAAACGATCTATTTTCTAAAAAGCCTCCTCATTAGCAAATCGAAAAGATGGATAAGGATTGTAACTGATAAACATAAAAGAGCTGTATCATTATTCAAAGGTAAAGTTGATACAGCTCTTTTTATTACTGATGAAAAGCATCAAATTTCAGATTAAAATCATTTTCTCTAAAGTTGAACCTTGACATACCCCCAACAAAATTCTATTTACTGTTTTACAATTACTCAGAGAAAGTATGTTACCATGAAAAATTCGGATTGAATTGATGAACAGAAATAGCCAACTTCCTAAGTTCATCAGCGATTTTAGGGTACTGTTCTATCAAGTTTTTTTGCTCCGACGGATCTTTGTTCATATCATACAGTTCTTCTACTATATTTTGGGGATGTTTCATATTCAATCTTACCAATTTCCAACCATCTTTAATGATAGACTGTTTACCTTCTCGCTCATAGGTTTCATGATATATATATTCATGTTCCCTTTGTGTTCCTTTTCCAGTCAATGTTGGTAAAAAAGATATTCCGTCACAATTTTCAGGTTTATCACATCCTACTATATCAGCTACTGTAGGCAGAAAATCCCAAAATGCGGAAATGTGCGAACTGGTCTGCCCCTTTGCAATTACATTTTCCCACTGCACAATAAAAGGAGTATGTATTCCCCCTTCGTACAAATCACGTTTGATTCCACGAAAAATGCCATTGCTATTGAAATACTCCGGATCATGTCCTCCCTCTTGATGTACGCCGTTATCCGAAGAAAAAATGATAATCGTATTCTCCAATATATTTTTCTCTTTTAGCTTTCCTACAATTTTACCTACCGCATGATCCAAACAACTCACCATAGCAGCATAAGCAGCACGTGGCTTTGCTTGTGCCGCATAGCGATTACCATGAAATGGAACTTCATCAAATTTTCCATCAAACTCCTGTAAAGATTCTTTAGGAACTATTAGTTCTGCATGAGGCAGTGTAGGTGTAAAATAAAGGAATAATGATTTAGAAGCATTACGATCAATGAAATCCAATGCCTTTTCTGTTATCAAATAAGGAGAATACACTTGATTTTTTAGCATTAGTTGCTTATCATTTTCCCATAAAAAATCCGGATAGTAACGATGGGCCTTGCGCTGACTTAAATATCCGAAAAAATAATCAAATCCATGTTTGCGAGGATCTCCTTCACTATTTGGTCCTCCAAGTCCCCACTTTCCAACACATGCAGTAACATATTCGCACTGTTTAAGTAAATCTGCAACAGTGTTTTCACTACTTGCCAAAGGGAAATCGTAACCCATAGATGTAGCATCAGGTAAATGTTTGTTTCCCCTTATATAAGCATGTCCCATATCCTTACCTGTCAACAAAGCACAACGGGATGGCGCACTAACTGTAGAACCGGCATAATGGTTGGTAAAACGCATACCATTCATTGCTAATCGGTCTATATTGGGAGTTTTCAATATTTTTTACCCATAACAACCTAAATCCCCAATTCCTAAATCGTCCGCTAAAATATAGACTATATTAGGACGCATTGATGTCGCATGAGTAATATTTTGTCCAACAACACAGCTAATCGGAAATAAAGAAAAAATCAAAGATAAATGTTTATTCATAGTCATCTATGACAGTATTAGAATAATATTTTTTACAAATACAAATTTTCAAATGAGGCGGAATGATATATAAATATCATTTTACCTCTTCCAACAATAGAACCCCACTTTCATACGGTTTTGAAATATTAAATGGAATTCCGACATTCATTAAATACTCTCCTGTGAAAATTTTACCATCGGCAAAACAAGAAGATTTATTGAGTTTATTAAGTTCTTTAACTTTGTATTTTTTATGTGGCATTAAACCTTTCAGACTCTTACAATAGAATTCATTTCTGACATGATAGCCCAAACTATAAACAAAATAAACAGCCCTGTCTTTTGCGGGAGACACATACATCAATGATGCCCATTTTTTACTGTCATAGGGTGACGACAATCTGAATAAATCACCATGTTGTATTATCGGGCGAATATTTTTATAGGTATCAATAGATTGTTTTACAAAATCAACCTCCTTCCCTGTAATATCACGAGGTTGCAGCTCCATACCCAGACGCCCCGACATAGCTACATCGACTCTGAATTTCAAAGGTAATGACATTCCTGTTTGATGATTGGGACTTGAAGAAATATGTGATGCAGTAGCTATAGCAGGAAAAAAATGGCTTGTACCGTGCTGAATATAAATACGATCAACCGCATTTGTGTTATCACTTGGCCAAAATTCATCATGATACTTTAATGCACCATAATCCAAACGCCCTCCGCCAGAGGAACATAACTGAATCAATAAATCAGGATATTTAGCTCTTATTTTCTCATAAACTTTATAAAGTCCCTTCGTGTATTCATACCAAAAATGAGACTGTTTATCAGAGGGAAGATAAGAAGATCCTACATTGTTTGCATGTCTGTTTGCATCCCATTTTATATAAGAAATGTTAGGTGACATTGATACGACTTTATCAAAAGTTTCTTCTACAAAATGTTGAACATCAGGATTGCTTAGATCTAAAAGCCATTGGTTCCTTTCCACATAAGGTGTATATTTATTTGTTTTGACTATCCACTCCGGATACTTTTCTGCTAATACACTACGTGGATTCACCATTTCGGGTTCAATCCAAATTCCAAACCGCACACCTTTATTGACAGCATAATCAGCCAAATAACCGATACCATGAGGTAACTTCTTTTTATTTACTACCCAATCTCCCAATCCCGAATCAGCTTTATCCCGCGGATACTTATCACCAAACCAACCGTCATCCAATACAAACAACTCCACCCCAAAATTCGCAGCATCATCTATTAAAGATAAAATATCCTTTTCATCAAAATTCATGTATACACCTTCCCAACTATTCAAAACGATAGGACGCAGATCGTTACCATGTGCTAATGCATAACGCCTACTCCAATTATGGAAATTCTGAGAAATGCGATTTTTGCCAATAGAGCTATAAGACCATATTATTTCAGGAGTCTTAATTTCTTCTCCCGGTTCTAAAATAAATGAGGAAGCAAATGGATTCATACCTACAACTATATCCAAATTTCCAGTTTCCGATACTTGAAAAGACAGTTTATAATTCCCAGACCATGCCAATGCACCAGCATACACCTCACCTGAATACTCATCCGCCTTTTTATCTATGCTAATTAAAAAAGACGAATTTTCAGTCTGTGCCGTTCGTACTCCTTTAGTACTCTCTATGGATTTAATCCCATGGGTTAGTAATTCCTCTTCTAATAGCATTTCATTGGCCCAAGCACCGGCAAAATGACTTAGATAATAATGATCCGCATGAAGATTTAGATAGCCGGAAGCAATATTTTCAATTTTTATACTTTTATTCTCGTGATGCTTTATCGTGACATATTGAGTTATAATATCCTCTTTTTGATATGCCTTAAAATGAAGAGAGACATTTATATCATATAATTTATCCTTTAACTCAATTATAGTTTCGACAACATCCGAACTAACAGGAATTGTCCGAATACCGGAAAATTTCAATTCAGATGCCATTATTCCATCCCCATGAGTAAGCTTAAGTGCAGGATTTATAGAGGTAGTCCCCCCAAATGTAGGATATAAAGCTGGAAATGGCTGATGAGGATTCTTACGCAACTCGTAAGAAAAGGCATCCAAGTTTCGAAGCTTATTACCATAATACCTGTAAATTACCTCATCGTCAGTAGTAACGGAAAATACCATACAAGTATTCTCCGTATTTATTGACAAATTATTTTTTACTACCTGTGCATGAGCTAATGTGCAAGATACAAGATAAAATATTAAAAATAATTTCTTCATTCTCATCGATTTATATTATTCATTATCTTGATAAGCACTTTTCAATTGATATAGCTTCTCCTTTAAGTCAGCGACTACTTTCCGATAACGTTTATCATTATAGAAGTTTCTCATTTCTTGCGGATCGCGTTTCATATCAAAAAGTTCCCAATCGGGAGTATAAGGCATTTCGTGAGTTCCTTTCTTGTTCAATGTCTTACCATAATAATAAATAAGTTTATACCGTTCAGTGCAAATACCATAATGTGCTACAGTATGATGATGTTGGTCACCATGCATCCAGTATCGGTAATACATTGCATCACGCCATCCTTTAGGTTCTTTTCCGTTTTTCAAAATACTTCTGAAACTTTCACCCTGCATATAGCTCGGTTTTGAAATTCCTGCATAATCCAATAAAGTAGGAGCAAAATCGGCATTGATAATGATACTCTTATTGGTACTACCCGGCTTTATCTCATTGGGATAACGTATTAACAACGGCATATTTAAACTCTCTTTTTGCATATATCGTTTATCAAACCATCCATGCTCTCCTAAATAAAAGCCCTGATCTGAAGTATAAACAATAACGGTATTTTGAGCAAGTCCGTTCTCGTCTAAGAATTTCAAAATACGCCCAACATTCTCATCAATTCCTGCTATACACCGTAAATAATCTTTCATATAACGTTGATATGCCCATTTTCGAAATTCATCTCTTGACAAGTTAGCCGGTAATTCACATTTCATGTCCTTTTCATTCATGTCTTCCAAACTCATTGTCTGTAACTTAGTGTAATAAGCCCTTCCTTCATAAGTATCAAACATATTTTCCGGTTCCGGAATTTCCACATCTTTCAATAAATCTGAAAAACGTTCTGCATATTCCCAACTTCTATGAGGGGCCTTGAAATGACACATCAACATAAATGGCTGATTATCATCTTTATGCTCTTTCATCCAATTTATAGCCTGAGACGCTATCACATCCGTAGAATGTCCTTGATAGATTTTGCCGGGAGTTTTATCAAAAGGGCATGTGTTTCCTTTCCGTTCTTCTTTGGAAATCAAAACAGGATTCTTGTAACGACCTTGTCCTGGTAACACATTATAGTAATCAAAACCTGCAGGTTCGTATTTCAGATGCCACTTCCCGATAATAGCTGTCTGATATCCACCTTTTTGCATCTCTTTAGCAAAATTGTCATGCGTTGGTAACAGACCGTCATCCAATGTATATACACCATTTTTATGACTATATTGACCAGTCATAATACAAGCCCGGCTCGGAGCACTGATAGAATTGGTAACGCAACAATTATCCATGCGAATCCCTTCATTTGCAATTCTATCGAGATTAGGTGTTGGTAATACTTTAGCCAGCCTGCTTCCATAAGCACTTATAGCCTGTAAAGCGTGATCATCAGACATAATATATATAATATTGGGGCGTGTTTCCTGCGCCACAACTTGCATTTGCAATGCAGCCAATGAAGTGGCTGCCAAAGTTAAAAATTTATTCATTTCTCGTTCATATTAATAAGATTCCTTTAATAAAGAGTTTCCATATTCAAGAGCTTCCTCATAGGTATTATCATATTCAGGAAATCCCTTAGTACCTTTTAAAACGTCTTTGGCATAGACATTCAAATAAGAGCATTTTCCACGGAATGCGGCATCCATTATTTCTTTAAGGGATCCTACATCTTTGGATGTCGCACCGACCATCTCAAAAAAGATCTTTGTTTTTTTTGCCCACGATGACAGTAGCTGTACCTTAGCGGATTCCTTTTCGGAGTATCGATTGCCCGAAAGTCCATTTTGTCCAATATACATTCCACATTCAACAGCCCGATTTCCAAACAGCTCAAAATTATTATTATCAAATAAAGAGCCCTTATTTAATGCCACTTCAGTCGGTAATTTTTTAAATAGACCAGAAGCTTTAGGTAACCATTCTAAAACAGTCTCTTTCCACAAATCCTCACTGTACTTACATCCGTTGCTCGACTCGATATTCATGAACACCTTTTTAAAATCCGGATCCTTTTTATTGATAGAACGAAAACGGTATGGATTAGTTTCAGCTCCCGGAGTGATATCAATAAAGAGAATATTTGGATTATTATCGTATCGTTCTGCTATTTTAGATAAAAATCGTAAAGCATAATGTTGGTATATCGGATCCCAAAATAATGGTATTTCCGTCTGGCTGGGAGCATGAAACGCATATTTAGCTCCTTTTTCCCAAACCCATTCGGGAGTCGGTGTTTTAGACATCGGATCTTTCCAGTAGCCACTTGTTACCCACTGCATTCTCAATACTACTTTCTTTTTGTATTTCGCCCACGATGCTATAAACTGATCTATCGAACTCCAATCATATACACCATCCTTTTTCTCTATATTTGCCCATTTTATAGTTCTGACAGCTCCTATGATATATGGATTCTTTTTTACCAAATCATCCTCAGAGCTTTCATAGCTGGCAAAATAAAGCAGTCCCTTGCTATAATCCGTTTTTTGAGCGTTCATTCTTAAAAAAAAGCAAAATAAAAGAGCCAGTAATAGATAAATGTTTTTTACCTGCATAATTATCATTTTTTTAATTGTAATTTTTCATATCCGAACTTAAGAGCTTGTTCATAAGACGGATCATAATCTTTATATCCTTTTGTCCCTTTAAGAACGTCGACGGCATAAACATTCAAATAGTCTGCGTCTATTCTTACTGCCGCTTCCATTACTCCCATTAAGGAACCGACCTGTCTTTCTATATTACCAGAAGCCAATGCCATCTCTTGGAAAACAGGAACCTGCTGTTTCCATTGTCTAAATAGCTTATAACGCCCACCATTTTGATTCTGGTAACTTGAAGCTTTTATTCCATTCTGCCCAACCATCACATGACACTCTACAGAATATTCACCAAATAACTGAAAATAATCTTCTTCAGGAAACAGCCCCCCCCCGATTAAGTGAAACAAAAGTAAGTACATCGCTATACATCGCAGAAATAGATGATATCCAATTCTTGACAGTACTTTTCCATAATTCCGGTGAATAAGCCCGCCCTTGACTATCTCTGACTTTTGAAAAATCTTCAAAGAAATTAGTGCTTACACTACCGGTCTTAGGATGACAAGGAAATGTTTCATATCCAGGTGTTGCCGATACAAATAACAAATTCGGATCTTTCCCATAACGATCATAAATAGCTTGCATTAGACGAAGAGCATGTTTATTATATATAGGATCCCAAAATAACGGTATCTCCGTTTGAGTCTTTTCATCATAATAATACTTGGCCCCTTCCTTCCAAAGCCAATCTGGAGATGGATGACGCGCCACTTCATGTGGCCACAGTCCTGTAGATATCCATATCACCCGTATAGCTACTTTTTTACCTCCGGCCGACCATTTCTTGAAAAATTCATCCAACTCGCTCCAATCATATTCTCCTTTACTCTTTTCCAATTCACTCCAATAAATAGTGTAAAGCGCCCCCACAATATAAGGATTTTGTATAGCCAAATCGTCTCGATGTTGTTTCGATGCGAAATAAATCAGTCCCCCATTCGTATTTGTCTGATTCTTAATAGAAGGAGAAGTCTTAGGTGGCGTATTTCCGGTACATGAAACACTCCCCATAACAACACATAATAAAAAAAGGATTATTCTTATCATTTGTCTTTCGCTTTAGATGAGAAATAATTATAGCCATTTTTTAGAGCCTCATCCCATTTTGTATTATAGCAGGAGGTTCCTACAGTTGATTTAAGTACATCTTGAGGATACACATTCAAATAGTCACAATCTATGCGCTTGGCAGCTTCAATAACTCCTTGCATAGAGCCTGTGTTTTGCGTTTCTGCAGCATGAACCATCTCAAAGAATAATTTAGTCTTATTCTTCCATTGGTTAAATAATTTAGTTCTTAGTGCATCATTTCCCTGATAGCTGTTTTCGTGTATGCCGTTTTGACCGACATACATACCATTATCCACGGCTGTTTGACCGAAAACCGGAAAATTATTCCGTCCAAAAAGACTTCCTTGATTCAACGTTACCAAACAAGGGATATCAGTCATTACTTTGGCAGTTTGCTTTATCCAGCTTTTAATTGTTTCTGTCCACAAATCTTCTGTGTAAGTCCGGCCATCACTGGCCGGAACTTTTGAAAAAGATTCTTTAAATTGAGGATCTTTTCTATTGATTGTTCCAAAACGATATGGATTTGTTTCTGCTCCTGGAGTAACATCGATAAAAAGTATCTCCTTATTATTTTTAAAGTGTTTGTTGACAGCTTTCATAAAATTCATGGCATGTTCTCTAAATATCGGATCCCAAAATAAAGCTAATTCAGTATTACTCTCTTTATGATAAGCGTACTTGGCACCAGCTTTCCATACCCATGCCGGAGTAGGCTTTCCAGCCACTGGATTTCTCCAATAGCCACTACTTGACCACATGATACGCAAAGCGACCTTTTTTCCAGCCTTTGTCCAGCGATTCACAAAATCATCCACCTCTTTCCAATTATACTTACCTTGCTCCGACTCTATCACAGACCAATGCATTGTATACAATCCCCCAATAATATATGGATTATTTAAAACTTCATTATTCTCAACATAACCATGACTGGCGAAATAAATCATTCCAGCAGGAGTATTACTATACTTGAATGCAAAAACGCTATTTAAGCAACATAGGCAAATAATTAATGCAAATATTGTCTTTTTCATGACATCTTCTTTTAATTGATATTCCGTTCTTCTTTAGTCAATGGAAATATAGGATTTTGTTGATGAGACTCTTCCATATAACGCAAAGCTTTCTCGATTATTTCAGGTTGCTCTTTGGCCACATCATTAGATTCCGAACGGTCTTTGTCCAATTGGTACACTTCAATCTTATCGGCATCAATATATTTGACAACTTTCCAATTATCAAATACCACAGCCTGTTTATATTCATGTCTCGGTTTTACACGTTCCGAACGCTCGTTAAATTCCCAATATAAATAATCATGAACTTTTTCCTGAGTTTTACCACACAATGTCGGAGCAAAAGAAATCCCATCTGTTTGTTCCGGAATAGGAGCACCAGCCAATTCACAAATAGTAGGCATGACATCCCAAAAAGCGGACAAAAGATTCGTCTGCGATCCCTCTGGAATAGTTCCTGTCCAGCGCACGAGCATAGGTGTATGCATTCCTCCATCATACAAATCACGCTTAAATCCTCTATAGTCACCAGTCGAGTGGAAGAAGCGATAATCATGCCCACCTTCATTGTGTGCCCCATTATCACTGGTAAATACAATTAACGTATTCTCGCCTAAACCAAGTTCATCCACCTGAGCTACTATTTCCCCAACATATTTATCAAGACTCATCAACATAGAAGCGAAAGCCCTTTCCTCTTTGGGCCAATCATTCGCCTCTATCGGCATATCAGCATGGTATTCCATCGGAGCATGCATCAGAGAATAAGCCACATATAAAAAGAACGGATTATCTTTATTACTCTTTATGAAATTCTTGGCCTTATCAGTCACCAACCTATCCATATTTATTGGCCGATGACTATTTTCTTCTTCAGTAAGATTGTAATATTTCCCATTTTCATACATAGGCTCAATATTCTTTTTGGAATACTTATCATAGGGTATATGTATTCCATTCTGGTCCCACAAAGAATCTATAAATACCCCATAATGATTTGGAAAATCTGCACTCAATTTGCCAAAATGATAATCAAAACCACGATGGTAAGGAGTTTGATTGGTCAATTCACCTCCTAAATGCCAACGTCCACACATACCTGTGACATAATTTGTTTGATTCTTGATAGCTTCCGGCAGAGTAATATCATTATTGTTGATGGGGGCCACTCCCACTCCGGCAATACTTTTATTACCACGGATACTGCTATGTCCCGAATGTTTTCCGGTCATCAGTATACATCTGGATGGTCCGGAAACCGGTGCTCCTGAATAGTGGTTAGTAAAAATCATACCATCAGAAGCCAGCTTGTCAATATTAGGTGTTTTGATAATTTTTTGACCCAAAATACCAATATCCCCATACCCTAAATCATCGGCTAAAATATATATGATATTGGGAGTTATCTGCTTTTCAGAAGTTGAACCTCCTGCACAGGATGTCAATCCGGCAAATGCAACACAAGAACTTATCGATAATAAATTTTTCATCACTCTATTATTTTTTTAATATTATTATTCTATTATTTGAAATATGCTCGGCATTCGCCCTCCAAATTCCATTTCCCAATGAGGTAAAAGTAATATTTTCTGCATAAGGGGTACCCTCTTTCATCCAAAAATCAAAAATACCAGCCTCAGATAATGTCAGTTCTAAAGAGTTTCTTTTATATTTGATATCAGATACAGTAGCCGGGGATAAATATTTATCTGTCCGACCAATTACCGCCCATCCTTTATATATTGGTATAAAGAAATACAATTTATCATCAAATCCTGATATTTGAAATTTATGTTTGTTTTTACCGATAGGATATCCTGTATGCGCATCATAATCATACAAAAAAAGTCCTTCTTCGGGTAACTTCCATTTTCCCGAATAGGGTTGCAATAAAGTTCCTGTCATAGAATAATCAGAAGAATCGATCGTGCCTGAAACCGTCACAGAATCCACACACAAATTGTAAATAACAACTGCAGCAACTCCATTCTCCAATGGTGCAGAAACATAATAAGGCACTTGTTCAATCAACGGAGCTGTGAATACCGAACGTTCCATAACTGTAGCAGGTGCCAAAGGACGTATTATCAAGCCATCATCATAACATAAAGGTGATACTTTAGAAAAAGATATTTGATCAGGAGCATCCGATAAATAAACCGGTCCGCCAGACATGGCTTTAGACAAAGCCATTATGTCACCACATACTTTATCAGAAGAGTGGAACATATCATGATCTCCCCACACTGTAGGACATATGTAAAGAGCATTATGATAAGATTGCAACAAATGTTCTTTGGCCATGAACATATTATTCAGTTTATAATCAATACTGGTTCTTGTAACATTTGTATGATAAGTATTTTGTAAAACCGCATTATTCATAGCCATGCAATTGATAAGCCCATTAGAAAAATAGCGATCGGCAATGTCATCTACAATTCTTGATGCTAAAAAAGCACCTCTTGCCGCATTCTCGCTATATCGTTGCATGTATAAATTAGCAGCTTGCCAATCTACTTTCAGAAAATCAAAGCCATCGGATGCCGATTGTCCCAAAAATGCATGATACACTTTGGAAATACACACTGAATCGATTCGCGGCATCGTATAACCCGTCTTTTCAATTGTTTGCAAACATTGATTGATTTCATTTCCGAAATTATTTACGGGTGAAAAACCTCCCCAATACCCATTGAAATTCTGCCATAGCCCCATCCATTTCAAACCATCCGGCTCACGAAGTGAGAGTAAAGGAGAAAATCCTTGAGGAAACTTATCATTAGGAAGAAAACTTGTCAACTGGTTCTTTATATTTTTTGCAGAACGTGAAGAAAGATGTCCATCGTCAATAATGGCATAGCGGATTGGCAAATCGATAGTTTTCAACTTTATAATTTCATTTTTAAGTAACTCAGAATTAATATCTTTCTTATATTGCTCCCAAGTACACCACCCTAAGTACTTAAACATTTCAGGATAATCTTTCTGATAGCGCAAACGCATGGTCTTTTTATATTCGTCATGTTTTAGTAATCGGCTAAAAAGCAAATAAGATGCTTCATTAGTATTACTTCCAAAGCTCCATGCCAATACAGGCACTTTCCCCGAAACCGACTGTGTTCCATAATTTGCTACACGCAAAATCAATTTTCCATCATCGGTCACATATAAATCAGATATTGTTTCAGAATTAGCCAATGGCAATAACGCAAGTACATTACCGTCTTTGAGTGAAGTTTGCATGAAACAACCACTTCTTGATACATATCTGGTCCTATTTTTAAACCCGGCATTTTTAAATGCCAAGTTTTGTTGATCGTCTACCCCATAAGCAGGTTTCACAAACAAATCTCCAATAGTATTCGGTGTAAATATCCAAGGAAGTACTCTGTTTCCGTTTACCTGCCAATAATCATAATAAGTATCTTGTGCATAATAAACAGCCTTATCATAGTTAGGTAAATTAAGTTGATAATATCTTAATACGCCCAAACTATCCGGATTTTCACCACTAAGTTCAACTTCAATAATTCCCTCTTTAGCACAGGATTTCTTATTCAAATCGATGGTAAATTGCTGAGCAGTAGTAAGAAATATATTCGCTGAAGCTATCAGCAAATAATATACAATTTTATTTATATTCTTCATTGATTTTATTTAGTTAAAGGTCTTTGCCAAGGTATTGCTCCCGATATTCTATAATGTTCAACCATTGCTTTATACAATTTAGAATATACGGCATCTTTCTCTAAGGGTTGAGATTCTTTGGAATCCTGTTTCATATTGAAATACTGCAAAGGTTCAAAAGGTCTGTTTTGCAGTAATTTATATTCTTTGTATCTAACAGCATTTTGAGTTTTCCCGCCTATATCACCGTGTTCACGACGTACCCAAAACAGATAACGATCATCAGTTACTTGTTCTTGGTTACGCAATAACGGAAGTACTGATATCCCATCTATCCGATGATTTACAGGAAGTTGAACTAAATCACATAAGGTAGGGAATATATCCGACATCATTACTAAATTATTGACCCTTCTATGTTCCAAATGGCCTTTCCAATATAGAGAACAAGCCACTTTTATCCCCCCATCATACATATCGCCTTTGTCTCCTCTTACAGGGCCGTTATTTGCTTCCGATTTCCGATCTCCCCCATTATCCGAACAAAAAATAATAAGAGTATTATCTAACTGTCCGCTTTTCTCTAAAGAGTTGATTACTCTACCTACTCCATCATCCATATGCTCAATGAGAGCAACCAACTTTCCACGAGTTTCAGAAATATTCGGATGGCGTTTACGAACCTTTTTTTCCCATTCCACAGGTGGTTGCAACGGTGAATGAGGTGCATTATATGCCAGATATAGGAAAAATGGTTTATCTTGCTTTCTCGCTTTAAATATATAATCGGACGCCCAGTCAGTAAACAAATCTGTGGCATGTCCCTGAGGATCGATTTCTTCAGTATTGAGTCGCATATAATTGAAACCTCTACGCAAGTGCGTATTGTAATCATCCATCATGTCTCCCAAGAAACCATGGAAGAAATCAAAACCTCTTTCATTGGGTAAATTAGGACTCTCAAGTCCCAAATGCCATTTACCGATAATTGCAGTTTGATAACCGGCTTTTTTCATCATTTCGGGAAGGAGTGTAGCATCCGGAGAAAGATAGCCCCAACTCCCCTTAGGATCAGTTCTGATTACTCCCGGTACTCCGACCATATCCGGAAAACAACCGGTCAATAGCCCGGCCCTACTTGGAGAAGATACGGATGAATTTGCATAAAAGTTGTCCATACGAACGCCTTGATGAAACAACCGGTCAATATTCGGAGTCTGTACATCTTTAGCATATTGGCACGACAAATCACCCAATCCCAAATCATCCACCATGATTAATAAAATATTGGGATTACCTTCAATTTTATTAGAAGCCGCTTCCTGAGCGACCGACGGGAGTATGACGGTTCCACTTGTAACAAGTGAAACCATCATTTTTAAAGTTTTAATTACCATATCCAAAATTCTGCTTTATGACATTATTAGTAATTGTAATTTCTCTTGAAGGAATCGGAAGAAAAATCGAATAATCTTCAAATTGCCTTCTCTTATATATATATTTATTTTTATCATAATCTTCCACATTGGTATATTCCAGATACTCTTTCATCCAACCAGAACGAATCAAATCGACCCTGCGCAGGCTTTCTCCTAAAAATTCCAACATTCGTTCCTGCATAAGTGCCATTCTGAACTCTTCCAACTGGTCTTTTGGAGTAATGCCTGTTATCGGTTTTACAATGGAAGGATCAGCCATATTCTCCTTCGTTATTTCCGGTAAAATAGTCTCATTAGCCGAACGGCGTCTGACATAATTTAGCAAACGTAAAGCTCTGTCAGTAGGTCCGCCATTCTGTTCTGCTTCTATTTCCGCTAAAACCAAGTACATCTCTGCCAGACGAAGTACCACATAATTGATCGGTGTACGTTGTTTAGGATAATCAGGCTTTTTCTCCATCGCAAATTTCCCCAAATTATAAGTTTTATTTGCCGCCGTAGGAGGCCATAAGGTTCCATCACCTTTATACTGAAAATTGGTTATATTCTTGTATTTTCTCATATCACACGTCTCTTTCGTGGGCTTACTGGGAAAATTATCAGCAATGGTAGCTCCTCCATAAGGCATATAAGTATTGGCCACATTGCCTGTCGGAAGTACCCAGTTCCATGAACCGGGACCATATATTTGACCTACCCAACCACCTTCTTCTTGCGATAAAGCATCTTTAAACTGTACATCAAAAATAACTTCAGGAGTATTTTCCGAAGGATAAAAACTATCTGCATAAGACATAGATAGCAGTACCTCTTCATTACCTCCATATCCCTCATCTATCACTTTCTGTGCATAGTCTTTTGCTTGGCTAATTAATTCGGCAAATTTGTTTTTAGCCCATTCATATGAATTTATTCCATCTTCCAAAGCCATATCCGGAGAAATGTGAGCATATTTCCCCATCGTAGCAGCAGTTAAGCTTGCCCGTGCCAAAAGAGCCGCAGCCGCAATTCTGGTAGCACGTCCCATCTCTTTCTCTGCCGCAAAACTGACAGGTAGTACAGAATAAGCATCTATCAAATCTTGGAATATTTGTCCGTATACTGCCTCAGTAGATGATCGCGGCATGTTTTCACCTACTCGTTCCGACCCTGGCAATGTAGTAAGCACACATCCACCAAAAACAGAAGTCAAGTTGTAATAGCAGAGAGCACGCAAAAATTTAGCTTCAGCAACACAACGGTTGACAATAACACTTTCAATGCCAGACTTTTCTGCATTAAAAATTAAATCATTTGCCCTATTAATCATGGCATATTGACCGGCATAGAAAGATTTAATAATGCCATTTTGAGGAGTCGGTTTGCATTTATCCAATTCTTCGAGCATCAATTGTTTAGAAGCACCGGCAGTAATGGCCCCCATTTCATCGGTCGCCAACTCGTTAAGCAAAGGTAGTCCGGCATTATAATTGGTCAAATAATTGGTAATTTCATTACCTAATGTTGGCAAGCTACGTGTACCGAGCATATCATAAATACCAATCAATGCCATTTCATAATCACTAACTTTCGTATAAACTTGATCTCCACCTAACTGTGTCGTCATTTTTTCGTCTAGGAAATTAATCTCACATGAAGTCACCGTAAGAGTTACAGCAAACAGTAATGATTTATATATTTTTTTCATCTTGTATTTATTTAGGGTTGTTTAAAAATCGATAGAAAGACCTGTAATAATGGTTCTTGAACTTGGATAAACAAAACGGTACATACCACCCGTAATCGGATTATTAGAAGCGACTTCGGGATCATACCACTTAAATTTTGTAAATGTAAATAAGTTTTGGCCTGTCAGATAGATACGAGCTCTGCTTATCTTTACTTTTTCAAGCCATGACGTTGGCAAAGTATAACCTAAAGTAATATCTTTAATCTTAAGATAGGAACCGTTTTCTACAAACAAACTCGATGCTAAGTTTTTGTATGAGTCTATGGTATAATCCGGCCATTCGTTTGAATCTCTATATGGTCTCCACGCCTCATCATAAATACTTTGCAATATATTACGATTATTATAACCACAAACCGGATAATAATTGGTCACAAACAATTTACCACCATATGAGAATGACAAGAAAATATTCAGATCAAATCCTTTATAATTGAATTTATTAACAAATCCACCTGTAAATTTAGGTTCGCTGTTTCCAATATAAGTTCTATCATCTGTAGTAATGTTATTATCATCGCCCACTACATCTCTAAATTTTGCGCTTCCCGGCAATGGAACATCCCCTGCATATTTAGGTTGTCCATCCATAAGCACCAGTTTCTCTTCACCATTCTTGGCACGATTATAAATTTCCCGACATTGTTCGATTGATAATAATCCTTGCGATGGATCGTTGTTTTTATAGAAATTCTTATAATCCTTGTACTGATAAACTCCATCATAGATAAACCCATACATTGTTCCTACTGCCTGCCCCGGTTCAAGGATAAAAGCTTCATTATAAATATTGCCTGCATTGAATGTCAAAGCCGAATTCTCTCCTAAATCAAGAATTTTATTCCTATTAAACGACATATTCAAAGAAGAAGTCCAAGAGAAATCCTTGTTGGAGATATTGACAGAATTCACTACAAATTCAATTCCCTTATTTTCCAAACTACCAGAGTTATACATCATGGTGCTAAAACCGGTCGTGTAATCCAAAGGTTTATCGAGTAATAAATCAAAAGTCTTTTTATAGTAGGCATCTACGGATAACGATAACCTATTATTGAACAATGCCATATCAAATCCGACATTATATTGTTCAGTGGTTTCCCATGTCAAATCAGGATTAGCTATAGAACCCACTGCAATACCGGGTTTTAATGTAGAAGAAGGTCTTATGCCACCACTTTCATTAAATGAATAATACACATTTGAATAAGTAGACAAACTACTATATGCAGGTATTCCCTGATTACCGGTACGCCCATAACTGAATCTTAACTTTAATTCATCAATTGTTTTTAAGGATTGCATAAACTTTTCACGATGAATATTCCAAGCTATAGCAGCTGAAGGAAAATAGGAAAACTTATTCCCTTTAGGAAACTTACTTGAACCGTCTGCACGGAAACTTGCCGTAAACAAGTATTTACTCTTATAAGAATAGTTCACACGCCCCAAATAAGAAAGCAATGTACTGGCATAATCTTTAACATCAGGTGCCATTATATTCAATCCAAGCCCTACATTGCCACCTGTCAAATCAGAATAAGCGGCTGGATAATCAGTAGTTTCAATAGAAAAATTCCTGCCACTATTCTTTTCCATTGTATAGCCCACCATTGCATTAAGACTATGATGCTTCTTAAACACTTTGTTATAAGTCAGTATGTTTTCCCAAGACCAATTAAAGCGTTTTGCCCAAGAGTTTACTCCACGACCGTTCACAGAAGCACCAGCTGCAATAGAGGGACCATAAAAAATCTCTTTGTTGGTATTAATCATATCAACATTATAAGAAGTTTTGAACTGCAAATCTTTTATAACATCATATTGTATATAAGCGTTAGCAGTCGTTCTCACACTACTTAGCCTATTCTGTACAGTAGTTACATAGTCATGAGGATTCGTTTGAAGATTATAATCACCTGTCAATTCTCCATCCCAGTCAAAATCAGAACTATTAAAACGGACATTTGCCGGACGATAACTTAAAACCTGCTGAAAGACATCCGCTCCTGTATCCTTAGAGCCACCGGAAGGCACACCATCCTGAGAAGTCTTCGAAAAATTAATATTAACACCCGTCTTGGCTCTCTTCCCTATATTTTGGTCTACTCTCGAGCGGATTGTAAATCTGTCAAATCCGGAATTTTCTACCAATCCGGACTGATCGGTATAAGCTGCACTCATTGAATATTTAGTTGTCTTTGTTCCTCCTCGTATACCTATATTATAATCCTGAGTAATAGAATTTTTAAAAAGATAATCTTGCCAATCATAGAACGGAGTGTTTTGTAAAGAATCATATTTTGCTATATAATCCGGATCTTCACGTTCATATTTCATATAATTCAAATAATCTTCCCCTTGCAGTACATCTATTTTCTTGGACACACTTCCAACACCGACATAGGTTGAAAAAGAGACAACTGGCTTACCTTCCATACCGGATTTTGTGGTTATTAGAACAACACCATTAGCTCCACGTGAACCATATATTGCAGTAGCCGATGCATCTTTCAAAATCTCGATTGATTGAATATCATTCGGATTTAAAGATGATAAAGGATTAAACACTGCCGAACTTAATCCTTTCGGATCGCCAACTCCGGTACCGGCATCTTTGGATATCGGGGCACCATCAATGACATATAACGGTTCGCTATCCGAATTGATAGAACCAGTACCACGAATTTGAATACTAATACCGGCTCCCGGTTCTCCACTCGTGTTTGTAATATTTACACCAGCCATTTTTCCGGCCATTGCCTGGTCTAATGATAACATGTGAGAATTACTAACATCCGATCCTTTCATGGAAGTTACAGACCCGGTTAAATCGCTTTTTTTAACAGTTCCATAACCAATTACCACTACTTCGTCAATTTCATTTTGTGTTTCTTCCAGATAAATTTTTAAAGGTAAATCATTCTGACTTTTAACCGTCACGACTTTAGAATCCATACCCATATAAGAAACTTTGATATTAGCAGGCAAAGTACTACAAACAATTGAGAACTTACCATCAAGATCAGTGATGGTTCCGGTTTCGGTTCCTTCAATGATAATCGTAGCACCGATTAATGTTTCACGATTTTGTTCAGAATAAACGGTACCAGTCACCTTAATTTGTGCATTTACCATTAAATTACATAAAAGTAATAAGGTAGCGAATAATAATTTTTTCATGGAATTATAATATAAGATTAATAACTGCTGCAAATGTACAAATCTCACATACTGCACCATTGCTCTAAAGTGTCTTTCTTTTGCTCGAATGAACCATTGGGCCAATTATAAATTTGGAATATAGGATAAGAATAATAAAACATATATTTTTGCGAAAAGATTAAGAACCTGAACGAATCATATTATGATCTACATTTTATACATTTTTCTATTAGCTGCATTCTCAATAAGTACGTATGGACAAACTGCTAACGCGGACATTCTTTCGTCGCGTTTGCATGTTATTTCTGTCAATGAAGGGCTTCCGCAACAAGCCGTTACTTCCATTGTTCAAGATAAAAACGGTTTTGTATGGATGGGAACTTACGATGGTCTATGTAAATATGATGGTACCAACTATAAAAATTACTACCACATCAATAATGATACAACTTCCTTATCCAACAATAGAATACTGGCTATACTTGAAGATTCAAAAGGAAATCTCATTGTAGGTACAGAAGGAACATCCTGCGTAAATTTTTACAATAAGGATACTGACAATTTTCATGTACCTACTGACATAAAGTGGAAGAATTGCCGAAGTTTAATAGAAGACAACAACCATAAAATATGGGTCGGAACCTCGGACGGACTTTATTTATTGCATATAGATAGCCTGCATAAGGTTGTACATGAAAAAACAAAAATTGAAAGTCTGTGGCATACCACCATAAAACGTATTCTATTATCTCCAGACAAAAGCTGTATATGGATACTTACAAATAATAAGATATATCATTTAGATACCGATCAAAACATAAAAGGGTGCTATGAAAATCAACTGATAAAACAGGCCAGAGATATTTATTGTGATTCCTCTTCACAATTGTTTATTCTTCATGATGAAGGAATTTACCTCATTGATGAAGGAACAGTGGTAAAAACCAATGTAAGCACTCCGCTAACTGCGATAAAGGAATTGAAACGCGGAATATACATTGCCGGTACAGAAAACAGTGGCATACGCATTTTAGAATCTCATCAAAAAGGTAGTTTCAAAATTAGGAAAACAACAGATTTAAACAATTCCACATTCTTCCAATCAAACTTGATTCGCAATTTTTTCATAGACCGTTCTAATTGTCTATGGATAGGTTCGGGCCATAATGGCGTTGCCATCGTTGATTTATCTCCCTTACCATTTCATAAGCTATTGATGCCAAAAGAGGAAATACGCCCATTGGTACGCGTCATCACTAAAGACTCTTCAGACAATTTATGGATCGGCATAAAATTAGGAGGCTTATATATGTTAAAAGACGGAGTTTATACCAAGTTTCCAATAGATTCGAAACAGAATTTCAATGCTATAATGGAAGATTCCAAGAAAAACATATGGATATTGACTAACAAAAATGTGTACATTTACAAGGGGAAAAAACTATATAATTTGAATGAAATCAGTGGTATTCCCACGGATATCTATAATAAGATACTTGCAGCGAGTGTGATTATAGAAGATGACCAAGGAACCATATGGATTGGCGGAACCGGAAAATTAGCCCGAATAAGAGGTTTGTTTACCTCTTCTGTCTCTGTACATTATTTTAATGCTCCTTATACGCAAGATATATTTTGCTTGGGTAAAGACAAACTTGGGCGTATTTGGTTAGGCTCCCGATCCAAAGGGATATTTGTTATCACTTTGAATATATTTTCTGACATAATCAAATATCAAAGTATAAATACAACCAACAGTTCTATCAAAAGTAATCATATCTGGGACATTTGTTTTTCTAAAAACGGTAATTATGTCTGGGTAGCAACAGATTCAGGAATAAACTCATTTGATTGTTCATCTTTAGAAGCAAATGTAATATCAGTTGCTCCTCATGAGAAACTTATCAATCATAAAATACTAAGTGTAATTGAAGTCTCCGATCATTCCATTTGGCTAAACACCAGCCAAGGTTTATTACATTACAATCCGGAGACAGGCCATTATCGAGAATATTATTATAGCGATGGCCTGTGCTCCAATTGCTTAACAGAAGCAGGATATCTGGCTGCTGACGGAACTTTGTACATCGGTTCCATTAATGGGATTAATTATTTCAACCCATTAGACATTAAGGATATTAGAAATGATGCACAAATACAGACTATACGCTTTATGATTTATAATAAATCCGTAAAGCCAAATCAAAAAATAAATTCCAGTGTACCATTAAAATGCAATATCATTGATGCCGATCAAATCGATATTTCATATTTGAATAATAATTTTTCTTTCGAATTCATTGCCCCCAATTATACCTCTCCCAACAAAATCTATTATGCTTATAAATTAGAAGGAGTTGACGAAGATTGGGTTTATACATCATCAGACAATCGTATTGCAAGCTATAATAATTTAGATGCCGGCAAATATAAATTTCATGTAAAAGCAACAGAAATCAATGGTATCTGGGACACTGACGAAAGATGTATTGAACTGACTGTAGGAGAGGCTCCTTGGAATACTTGGTGGGCTTATCTATTGTATCTGATATTTGTGGTAATGATCATATTGCTTGTACTTAAGTATTATTTTACACAATACAAACTAAAGCGAGACTTACAAATAGAGCATATACAAAGAGAACATGAACAAGTGTTAAGTGAAACCAAACTACAGTTTCATGCTAATATTTCACATGAAATCCGCACTTCATTATCTTTGATAATAACTCCGCTTAATGATATAATAAACGATATAGGAGGAACGGTGAATACCACTAAGTTGGGTATCATGCGTAGAAACATCGAACATCTGAATAACTTAGTATCCCAATTTCTCGATTTACAAAAAATAGATGAGGGAGTCGTACCTTTATGTGTAAAAGAAACCAATATATCATTACTACTTGAAGATATCTGTGAACGGTTCAGACCTGTTGCTGAAAATCAACAAATAGAATTTCATTTAGTTTGTGAATCATCGGATATGATCGGATATTTGGATGAAGATAAAGTGGTTAAAATCATCGGAAATTTGGTATCCAATGCTATAAAATTTAACTCAAAAGGAGGTCGTGTAACCGTTTTTGCAGCACAAGTCAATGATAAAATAGAATTTGCCGTAGAAGATACAGGATGGGGCATTTCCCCGGATGACATAACTCGTATTTTTGAGCGTTATTATCAAAATAATCGGCAAAAAAATCAAGGAATGGGAATCGGTCTTTCATTGGTGAACCAATTGGTAAGACTACATAAAGGTAGTATATCGGTAAAGAGTGATCCGGATGGAGGCCAAACGTTATTCACTGTAAGAATCCCTGTCAGTAAAGAATACTATGATGATAAAGAACTTATTAAAAAAGAGAATATATCACCTATCACTCGCGAACAGATCAATGATAACAAACAAGAGTCAAAAGCAACAATAATCATCGTAGAGGACAATCTCGATATGAGTACATATTTAACTGTTTGCTTAGCTGAAAAATTCAATGTAATTTGCAAAAACAATGTTGACGATGCAATTGATGAAATTATACAATTCATCCCTGATTTGATTCTTTTAGATATAGTTTTGGAAGGCAATAAGACAGGATATGATCTATGCAATGCAGTAAAAAGTAATATGATGACCAACCACATACCTATTTTGATGCTGTCTGCCAAAGATACGCCTCAGGACATCGCTTTAGGATATGACTGTGGTGCTGAAGACTATATTCTCAAACCTTTTTCCATGGAGATTTTAATTCAAAAAATAAACAACATCATCAAATACAGGAAAAACAGTTTGATGGAATATGATTCCGGCAATGAAATAGAAAATACAGATTACAATAAGGGCGGTAATCAATTTTATGAAAAACTGATTGGCTTAATCCACGACAATATTAGCAATTCCGAATTCGGGATAACAAATATTTGCGAAGAATTAAATATCAGCAGAACCCAATTATACAGAAAAGTAAAGGCTGTTACTGATATTCCAATCTCCACGTTAATACGTAATTTAAGAATGGAAAAAGCTTATGAACTATTCAAGAACAATGATTATACTGTTTCAGAAGTAATGTATCAAGTGGGTATAAACAGTAATTCGTATTTTACAAAAACATTCAAGGAATATTTTAATATACTTCCATCAGAATTTATAAAACAGACCTACAAAAAATAAAATAATTATTATAATCAATCAAGGTATGCAAAAGAAAGCGTTTTTAATTCTATTTTTGATGTTATTCCCCTATATCAACTCTTATGGGGAAAGAATAAGCAAACAAAGTACTCCTTTTGTCGGAGCGCAGATTTTTATCGAACCCGGACAAACTCAGGAACAAATAGAACAATGGTTCAAATTGCTCGCGGAAAGCAATATGACCACTTGTCGGATCCGTATGTTCGGAAAGTATATGAAAACCCCAAGTGGTACATACGATTTTACACTGTTTGATAGGGCTTTTAAGTTAGCGGACAAATATCATATAAAGGTATATGCTACCTTATTTCCTGATACAGAGTTTACTGATGTGGGAGGATTCAAATTTCCACATTCACGCGAGCACCAAAAAGAAGTGGAAGATTATATAAAAAACGTAGTATCCCATTTCTCCCAATATAAAAATTTGGCTGCATGGGTTTTAATCAATGAGCCAGGTACACCCAATTTACCTTTTAACGAACCGTTTACTAAAGAACGTTTCTCGGACTGGAAAAAAGAACACAATTTTTCAGAATACAACGAAAAAGGATATCCTGTATTAAATTTTGAAAAAGAAAACTTCATTATCGATTATCACAATTGGTATCTGAATTGGTTAGCGAACCAAGTACGACTTTATGACAAACAACATGATTTGCATGTTAATCCGCATAATGTGTTCAAGTTATCCGGGCTATATGATTTTCCTACATGGCGTACTTTCTTAAATAGTTTAGGAGGGTCGGCACATGCAAGCTGGCATTTTGGATATTTCCCCCGTAAAGCATATACTGTAGCGATGTCGGCAAACGCAGAGTTAATTCGCTCCGGTGCCGGAGAATTACCTTGGCTGATGACCGAACTTCAAGGAGGAAACAATTTGTATAGCGGAGCTAATCCACTCTGTCCTACTGCGGAAGAAATAATACAATGGCTTTGGATAAATTTTGCAACAGAAGCCAAAGGTGGTATATTTTGGAGTTTCAATGCTCGAAGTACTGCTGCGGAAGCGGGAGAATGGGCGATGATAAATTTCAAAAATAAATCATCGGACAGACTTATTGCCGCAGCAACGATAGGAAAATTTATCACAGAAAACGTAAAAATGATGTCGAACATCAAAACTTTGAACAGTGGAATTTCAATTCTATACAATCACGAATCAATGTGGGTTGAAGCGGCCCAAACAAGAGGAAAACTAAATGGAAACGGCAGGAGTATTGGAGCTGTCATGTGTTCTCCTCTATCATATTTTGAAGCGTTGTCAGAAACTGGCCTCCAAGCCAATTTCAAAGAGATCAAAGAGTTTGATTTCTCTTTGAATGATTATACCGACCAAGTCATCATTCTGTCTCACCAAATAGCATTGGACAATAAGGTCATTAAACAACTGGAATCATTTGTTGAGAAAGGAGGAACATTAATAGCGGATGGATTAACGGGATATTATGATTATCAAGCACATAGTACAGTGGTCAGTGGATTTGCTTTAGAAAATCTTTTCGGATCTTATCCTATCGAATACAAAATAAAAGAAAACTTATTTAGTCTGGATTTTGAGAAAGATAATTATAAACTGCCTGCACATTTGTGGAAAGGAACAATAGAAACCTCAAAAGCTACGCCTATAATGGACAAGGAGGGAGAATGCATCGCTTGTATCAATCAATATGGAAAAGGCAAGGTCTTTTGGATTCCTTCACCTATAGCATTAGGAGCACGTGAATCCAAGGACTTCTCCGAATTATCAAAACTCACCGTAAGTTTACTCCCCAATAAAATACTTAATGACAATCCTCACTTCGACAAGCATTATAAAGATGTCATGATGAAAAGTTTTAAGAGCAACGGAACGATGTATTCTCTTATTATTAACAAATCCGCATCTGTACAAACCGTCGATATAGTCGGAGGAAAAGGAAAAGCATTCATCTTGTTTGCGAATAAAAATGCCCATTCCACAGCGAATAAGCTTACGATATCACCTGAAGAGACTGTAATAATCAAATGGAAAAATAATTAATTAAAACGATAACTCATGACAAAAAAAACGTTGCTTTTAAATGCGACTATCCTACTCCCTCAACTGGTCGTAGCTCAGTCTTCCGAACTTAATGAAGCGTATAAAAAGTACTATGGCGAATACGAAAATTGTAAAATATCGAAAGATTCTCCAAACATACTTCTTATTACCAGTGATCAGCATCACTGGATGGCAATGGGATATAATGATCCTAAATGTAAAACTCCTAATCTGGACAGATTGGCAAGTAAAGGAGTCATTTTCGATAAAGCCTACACTTGCAATCCGGTAAGCACTCCTTCACGGGCTTCAATTATCACAGGGCGTTATCCAAGTCAACACGGTGCTTACGCTCTTGGTACAAAACTGCCTGAAACGGAATTATGTATAGGCGATTGCTTATCCGAATGCGGATATGAAACAGCGCTTATCGGAAAAGCCCATTTTCAACCTCTCGGAGGAACTGCCGAATATCCGTCTGCCGAAGCGTATCCGATTCTACAAGATTTCGACTTTTGGAAAGAATTTTATGGTCCATTCTATGGATTCGACCATGTAGAATTGGCCAGAAACCATGCTGATGAACCTCATGTAGGGCAACATTATGCCATATGGTTACAAAATCAGGTAGGAGAAAAATGGAGAGATTGGTATCGTACTCCTACGGGAAATGCCCCGAAAGGACAATACGGAGCGTGGAAAATGCCAGAAAAATATCATACCGACGCTTGGATTGCAGAACGTTGCATTGCCCTTCTTGACCAATACAAAAAGGGGGATAAACCCTTCATGCTTTGGGCCAGTTTCTTTGATCCCCATAACCCATATTTGATTCCTGAACCCTGGGCATCTATGTATAAACCAGAAGATATGGATATTCCAGAAACTGTAAATGACGACATCTCTGACATGCCACTCCATTATAGGGTGACTCGGGAAGAGAATCCGGACAAATCTATTTGGGCAGAAGGCAACCCGTCTTATCCGGTACATGGCATTGCACAGCATCGATGGACAAAAGAAAAACTCCAGCAAAACAAAGCGATTTATTATGGAATGGTTTCCATGATGGATCACTATATAGGAAAAATACTGGACCATCTGGAAGAAAACGGACAAATAGACAATACTTTAATCATATTCACCACAGATCATGGGGCATTTATCGGACATCACGGTTTGGTAGGTAAAGGAGTATTCGATTACGAAGATGCAGTCAAAATTCCATTTATAGCTTCCTATAAAGGTAAAATGCCACAAGGTGTACGAAGCCAGGCACTTATCTCATTAGTGGATATTGCACCTACTATCTTAGGAATGGCAGGTAAAAAAATTCCCAGATGTATGACAGGCATAGATCAAACAGATGTATTTATGGGAAATAAAAAAGAGATTCGGGATCATGTAATTGTGGAAAACCGTTTCCAAATGACGAAATTTTATGTTTGTACTTATATAGACAAGCATTATAAGCTGGCTTTCGATATGAATAGTAACGAAGGAGAATTGTTTGATCTGAAAAATGATCCAAACGAATTAATAAACCTTTGGAATGACGAAAAATACAAGGACATAAAAACAGAATTATTGCTTAAAGCATTACAATCGAGAATGAAAGCAGAACCTGTGTTAATGCCACGTGTAGCAGGAGCATAATTTTCTTCTCTCTCCAAACATATTAGTACAACTGTGTCAATAGAAGATATGAATAATATACTTTGTTGGCACAGTTTCTCTAATTTATGAAAGAACTAAACCGTACTCAAACAATTTACCTATAAGTTCTATTCATCCACCAATTAAAAACAGCATAAACCGCCAGACTACTCAACAGCAAAGTTTTCTGATTTAAAACTGCTGTAGTACCTCCCACTGGTTGCCGTAAACCTTAAAACGTAATAATCCGGATCAGTGACTCCTTCTTTGTAATACATCGTATCGCCCTCTTCCCATATCAACTCTTTAGGCTCATTATCCGTTAATACTTCCATCGTACCTTTCAACATCACCCCTCGAAAAAAACGACGGTCGCAAAAATAAAGGCAGGAACGATTGTCCTTTAAAAATTGACTGACTCGCATGGAAGATGTGTTAGCCGTAAAATAAAGGGTGCGTATCCCCTCACGTTTTCGGGGTGTCAACATTGCTTTCATATTTGGATAACCATCCACATCGATGGAACCAATAAAAGCTATTTTCTGATGATCAATCAGCTTACCAATCGTTTTTTCTACCTCTTTCATCTTTTTATTCTTTTAATTTATAGATAACACAAAAGTAGGAAGAGGAAAGAGAAATCATACAATAAGAATCAAAGAAAGGAATGTAGCACTTAGGACTGATTTTCATTTCTTGTTGAACGACTTCATTCAAATAATTAGGGGTTATACACAATCTATCCGCATAATATTTCGTATCATGGTGGGTTCTGAAATTCTCATCCACCAATTTCATAAAACGATCTATATGCCTGTGACGTGAATTCTCCTCAATCCCTGCATTACTTTTCAAATATTCCCGATTCAAAAACATCAGCATTTCATAGAGTAGAGCACGTAAAATATGTTCATCTCTTGATTGTTCATTATTAATTTCGACAATAATATTACGAACCAAGCTATCAATCCGGGTATAGATATCAATAATATCCATTTTAGCAGATGCCCTGTTTCGATTAAAGTAAGAGAGATTTTGCATGAAGGAAGGATCATTAAAGAATGAAATCAAAAACTCTTCCTCAAAAATAAGTGCATAGCCTTGTGGAAGATGACTTTTGTCCCATGCCCGAACCTCTCCCGGTATTGAAAAAAACAACATCTCCTTGACAAAGAGCGTACTGTTTACCACCAATGGAAATAAATCCGGAATCACCGGTGATAATAGTAATATCAAATGCTAAAGTAGTGTATTATAAGAAGTCGAATTGGTACTTTTTATTTTTTAGCTGGCAAATATTGGTGTATAGGCGCAATAATACAATGAATCGCAAAAGAAATTTATCTTTGCGTGCTTTCTGTGAATGATTATGAAAAAGAACAGATACCGGGAACTTTTTCATCATCAGTGTGTATATCATACAAACCATTAAAACAAAAATGTTATGGATGATATGATTAACAGAAATGCCCCGATTGCCGAAGAGAACATCGACCCGAACGGGCGACCGGCAATAGACAAATTCGAAGAATGGAGTGAAGAGGTTTCCGAACGTACAGATACCGGATACAAAGATCAAAAAGTAAAATCCAAAAAAGAACGGGAGAAACGTATCAAGGAAATTGATGAAGTAATTAAGGAGGATCTGGACTAAAAAAGAAGATAGTATATGTTCCTAATTAAAAAGGGAAAAAGATATACATTATTGGCTTATTTTTCATAATAAGAGAATTCTCTTTTCTATAAACTTTCTACTACTGTAAAAGATTATAAACGAACAGGATTTTTCTCGTAGAGACTTGCCCCGTTCCTCGTAGAGAAACAGAACCTTCCTCTACGAGGAACGACCCGAAACTCTACGAGAAAAAAGCAAGTTTACCAACCTATTGAAAACCAACCTTTTACAAACAACCTAATTTGTATTACTTTTTCCTTACCAAAACCAACCTTTCTTCCTTTCATTCGTCAGATTCGAACATTCTCAAATCACGACACAATTCATTTATATCTTATCCTATAATTTATCTTTTAAAACCTGTGGAAGTTCCGGCATGGCACCACTCTGAGTACAAACATATGCAGAAACTTCTACCGCCAGTTTATGAGCTTCGGGCACACTTTTCCCTTTTAATAAAGCTGCGGTAAAGGTCGCGGTAAAAGAGTCACCTGCACCTACTGTATCTGCTACCGGTACTTTAGGGGTTTCCTGGAAAGAAACGACTCCCGGAGTAAAAACATAACTACCGTTTGTTCCACAGGTGAGAATCAACATTTTCAGATTATACTTAGCCAGCAAAATCCAACATTTGTCTTGAAGATCAATGCCGGGATAACCAAACAATCGGCTGATAGCCACCAATTCTTCATCATTAATTTTCAATACATTGCAACGCTGACAGGAATCACGGATAATGTCTTTGGTAAAGAATCCCTGCCGAAGATTGATATCGAATATTTTCAATTGTCCTTCACCATCGGGCATGGTATCGAGAAAGCGATTGATCGAAGTGCGGCTCACTTCATTGCGCTGGGCCAACGAACCGAAGCATACAGCACGAGTACTTAATGCCAGCCGTTTCAAATCATCTGTAAATGGAATGTTATCCCAAGCTACCCCTTCCTTAATATCATAGCAGGGAATACCGTTGTCATCCAATGTCACCTGCACAGTTCCGGTAGGATAATTCACTGTCTGCAACTGATGTTTCAACTGCTTTTCCTTAAATACTTTCAGAATCTCATCACCCAAATCATCATTACCGACAGCACTCACTACACGGCTGTCGAAACCGAATTGTGATACATGGTAAGCGAAATTCGCCGGAGCCCCCCCTATTTTCTTTCCTTCGGGCAACACATCCCAAAGTGCCTCACCCATTCCTACTATTATGTTATTCATACCTGTTTTATTTACGATTTAACAATTTACGATTTACGATTGAAATTACTTTTTGATGCGGAGGGTATAGTATAAAAGATACACAACACCGACTGTCATCACCGCTACCGCACCGCTTTGTCCCATCACTGCATCGGAAGCAAGCCCCATTGCCAATGGGAAAATAGTTCCACCAAAAAGTCCCATAATCATCAATCCGGAAACTTCATTCTTCTTATTAGGCATGTAAAGTAATACCTGAGAGAAAATAATGGAGAATACATTCGAGTTACCGAAACCGATAAGAGCAATGCAAACATAAATCATGGTCTGATCATGGAAAACAAACAGCCCCACCATCGCCGCCAACATACAAAATACGCTGATGGCAAAGAACGTTTTAGGAGACATCTTGCGCAGAATAAACGAACCGAGTAAACAACCGATAGTACGAAAGATAAAATACAGACTGGTAGCAAAACCGGCATCGGCCAACGTCATACCTAAACGCTCGATAAGTATTTTTGGAGCGGTAGTATTCGTACCGACATCAATACCAACATGACACATGATACCGATAAAGGAAAGCAGAATGAACGGTTTCCCTAATAAAGCAAGACACTGAGTGAACGTAGACGGCTTTCCCTCCTCCATCTCTTCGGAGATCTTCGTACCATTCAGCAACAGAATGGAAACAATGGAAATAATCAGATAAATGGGGAACAATACACGCCACCCCAGACCGAACGACGGAATCACTTGTGTAGCACCCCACATGGCAATATAAGGGGCAAGAAAAGAGGCGATAGCCTTTATAAACTGCCCGAAAGTAAGGCTGCTTGCCAATTTCTCACCACTGACAATCGTTGAAAGCAGTGGATTCAGAGAAGTCTGCATCAAGGCATTTCCAATGCCCAACAGAGAAAATGAAACAAGCATCAACAGATAGCTGTCTCCAAAAATCGGAAGAAGCAGAGAAGCAAAAGTGATCACCAAACTAAGTAACACGGTTTTCTTACGACCGATACGGTTCATCAACATGCCCGTCGGCACAGAGAAAATAAGGAACCAAAAGAACACCAATGAAGGGAAGATATTTGCCTGAGAATCCGTCAGGTTCAAATCGGCCTTTACATAGTTAGAAGCAATCCCTACAAGATCAACAAATCCCATGACAAAGAAACAAAGCATCACCGGGACGAGTTTCGATAACGAAGCATTTTTACTATTTTCCATGATATGTTTTTTTAAGCAGTAAGAAATTCAGTGATTCAGTAGTTCAGTAGTCAAGTAGGTAAGTAGTTAAGTAGTTAAGTAGAAATGTCTTGCTTACATTTACGTAGTATCTGCTACTTACTACTTACCTACTTAACTACTTACCTACTTGACTACTAAACTACTTGACTACTAAATTAAATACAGTGAATGAAGTTACATTATAACTACCGCCTTTGGCATAGAAACTGACACGGTTGTAAGGTTCTGACGGAAACACGAGATTCGTCATTGCGAAACGCCCATCGTTGCCAAAAGCTTCAATACTCGATTTGTCGACGAACAAACGAAGTTTGATTTCGTCCCCCCCCTCTATGGGAGCCGATGTCACAGCCGGAAATTCTTTACTGAACGACACATCCCCACTCTTGGTGCGATCCATGAAGAATTTCTTTTCCACGAGATTATAATACATTTCCACTTCTTCGCCTTTGGAATTGAAAAGCTGGAAACCGATGACCTCTGCATTTTTATTTTTAATGGTCATCTCTATTTCGTATGTGCCTGTGTTGTCGGCAATCAGTTTATCCAGATTATAGGTACGGTCTACCTTGAAAGTACGTTTCTTTGTACCTTTATCACGCAATTTCAGTAATTCCCGGGAAGGAGTGCATTTTACGTAAGTTTCTCCCTCATGGGTATAAAGCGAAAGATCTCGCGGCACAGAATTGCCACTCCGATATTGCCGAGTCGGTACATTATTGGCATACTCCCAATTACTCATCCAAGCCAGAGCAATGTGCCGGCCTTCGGGAGCATTGCTCCAAGTCACTGCGGCGTAATGATCCTTTCCCCAATCCATCCATTTCGTTTTTGAGGGAGATTCATTTACGAATTTCTTTCCATCGAACGTCCCGACAAAGTATTGCGTAGCAGAACCTCCGAACGGGCCGCCCGGATTAAGGTTACAAATAAGCACCCATTTTTTCAACTCAGTACCTTCAATAGGCAACTCTATCAGATCGGGGCATTCCCATACACCTCCATGAGCTCCTTGCCCTTCACCGAATTTACTCTCCAGTGTCCAGTCTTTCAAATCAGAAGAAGAATAAATCTGCATTTCCTGCCCCACGGCAAGAATCATAATCCACTTTTTCGTATCTTCATGCCAGATCACCTTCGGATCGCGGAAATCACGCTGAGTAGATGTCAGAATAGGATTACGGGCATATTTCTTGAATGTTTTTCCATTATCCAGACTGTATGCCATGCTTTGCACCTGACGGTCGCTTGCCGAAGTATAGAAAGCAACGATAGCCCCTGCGCCAAAACCGGCCGTGTTATCTTTATCCACCACACATGAACCGCTGAAAATAGTGCCTAATGCATCCGGAGAAATGGCATCTCCCTGATGTTTCCAATTGACAAGATCCGTACTGGTAGCATGCCCCCAGTGCATATTTCCCCACATGGAGCCATAAGGATTATGCTGATAGAACAGGTGGTAAACACCGTCCTTATATACCATTCCATTGGGATCGTTCATCCAACCGTAAGCCGGAGTGAAGTGATAAACCGGACGAAATGCTTCGCGATTGGAAGTATCGAATTCATCCGAAAGCTTCATCTCTTTCCAGCAGATAGCCGAATCCGGGATAAGCTGAAAGTTGAAAGAAAGATGTTTGTTCTCAAATCCGGTAAGATCAACAGGTACGAAATAGTCTACTTTATTGATAGCAAGACGTACATTCATATTGCGCACCACGTCATTATCGGCTATCATATACAACTTCGCTTCGGGCGAAACCTCTTCTACCGGAAGAAGTAAATATTTTTTTTGTTCATCAATCTGGACGATACTCTGTCCGTCGCCTAAATGTTTAATCACGAAAGGAGGATTTATAGCCGGACAAGTACAAATAGAAGCAGTGGTTCCTATTATAAACAAGGAAAGCATTCTTCCGATTTTCCGCCAAGAGTCTTTTAAGTGAAACATGTTGTTTTGGTATTAAGATTTTAAATTCTACTGCTGCAAAGATAGACGCCATAGCGTAGAGTACCTATCACATTTATTGCAAACTATGTTATATTTGTTACATCGGTATCCGTCCAACATAAGACGGATACCGGATATATACAATATTTGATTCATCCAATTATAATAATGATACATGGCAATATCATCGTTATGGTATTGCCCCGTTTATTTTACGGCATTCAAAATCAGGCAATCCAATCCGAAAATACCACCCGTACCATGAGCTTTTTCGTTTTTACCGACCAATTCTATTTTTAAACGTATCTTTCCATTTTCCGGAACATAACGTCCGAGACGGATCGGGCCGGAATTGGCAACATCGAATTCAGGAGCGCTGCAACCATCGAATACAACCGGAGACTTCCGGTCATTCACATAAAAGCCGATGATGCCATAATCGGGTGCTTTGGTGCCATGAATAATGATATCGTATGGCTGATTCTCCGTTACATCAAACACATACTCAATGAAACTCCCGACTTTTCCATGTGTACAAATCAACTGCTTGCTACCGCTCCATTTCCCATCGGAAAAAGTAAGCATGCCTTGCCCGTCGGTAAACAGTTCTCCGGATTTTGCCACAGGAGTCAGTTTCTCAAACTCAATGGCGTTTTCTGCTATTTTATAAGCAGCAGGATCGGCCGGTTGAGATAACAAAGGTTGCGTCACCACCTCTACCGGTGTGCACCCTTCTGCCTTTGCATTTAAATCACCGTACCAATATACAGTGGTTGCATAATCCACTTCGCCGGATATCCAGCTCAACATCTCGATATCGAAACGGAGGTTCTTGTTAAAAGGTATCTGATCCAAATTCCGCGTCCGGAAGAATGTATTATATCCGATAGACGTTTCAGCATCCGCCCGTGTTGCTCCGCCAAAAGGAGTATAGAAAGGAATCACAGGCGCCCAGGAACAGTTGTAATAATCTTCCGTACCCGTCCCGAAATGGGAAGGGAAGTTTTTATCATCATCTACCCATATCTTTTCATCTCCCTCGCCATACCAGGCTAAGGTGTGGTTGAATAACGACAAGACATCTCCTTTATAGACTCCGCGTCCGTTCAGGGTTGCAAAATTCCAGTCTATGCATGCCGCGTCATTATCCGGATCGGCTTCTACATGAATGCCCTTTTCCTGTTTCCAGGAAGTGTGGAAATAAAGGCTGCGCTCATCCCATTGCCAACTGTCCACGCGTATTTCAACTGCTGCCTTTACGGCAATGGAGGAAAGATTTACCAATGTGAAAACTGCATTTTTCTGATAAGGCATTACCCAACGGCTGACCACTTGTCCCTTACCATCGGCAGATACATACCAACTATCCGACTTACGCGCTCCCATACCGGCTCCTGAGAAATCGCTCAAAGGAACCAAAACAGTCTCTACACCGTCAAAGTCCATTTTAATAATCTGTTCGCGCATGGCTTGTTCATAATGGGCGGAATCTACCTGGATATTCACCGATAGAAGACGGACAGCATTTGTACCTTCCGGCAGTACGACCGACAGTGAATCTTTTGAAGCCAGTTCCTGTGATTCGGTCAACAATGTTCCCTTTTCATAAGAGGGATAATGCTGCAACAAAGAGTCCACATACAATATCTTGTCTCTATTCTTTTCTACTACCTCAACAGAGAACGTTTCAACCTTGGTTCCTACCGGATAGCGACGATAGTTTATTCCATAATATTTGGGGGACGGTTCGATTGAATCCGGCAGTTCAAAGGTGACTTTACATCCGTCGCTGTACGGGATCGGTAAAAACAGGGTATTTCCTCCCTTTCCATCCGGAGTATAGTTGGGGTGTTCTTGGGCAAATTCTCTACCGATCGGCAATCCTGTGCGAAGCAAGTCATATGCCGGGATTTCCCATTGGGCATCTTTAGCATGATTAAAGTAAAAACGCATTACACCCCGTTTATCCATTGTTGTCAGCCAAAACCGGGTAATAACGCCGGGACCGTCCTGATCGAACAGAACATTTTCTTTTCTCCCGTTCACGGTATCCACACGGATGATTCCAAAACCGTCATTATTGGCAAACCAACCGGCAGAATCGGGATGAATCGACCGACGGTCATAACTACTTTCCTGACGGCAAGAGAACGGCAGAGCCGGAAAACGGGCCGCTTCTTCATAATCAACCATCTCCTCCAGCAATGAACTGAATGTGACATCCAGCTTCTCTTGTCGGCAAGACGCCAATGCCATCACACCAAACAGCAATAATAAATAACGTGTATAATTCATGTCGGTATTCCTTAAAGTTCCGGACAGGGAAGTAAAGAACCCGGTTTTCATACGGGTCCTTCGCTTTCCGTGTATCCTGATTATTTATTCATTAATTTTGTCACTGTCGCATTTCCATCCTGATCGATCTGGCGCACAACATAAATACCTTGTTCCAAATTATCGGCAGATACTTCTTCTCCCATGCCGAATGTTTTGACAAGCATCCCTCTGACATCATAGATCTCGGTCTTTACAATCTCGTTCGGGTCTTTTGAAAGAAGAGGAATAGACACTGCGTCATTGGATAAATAGAGTTCGTCTACATAAACATCCATCGGTTCGGTAAAAGTATCGTCTTCTTTGGTATCCACAACATGTGCCTGTAAAATAATGATCTGCAACGGAGCACCTTCCAACAGATTGTCCGGGAATGTGAAATAGAGTTTTTGCCATTTTCCCACCTCTGTATATTCGGCAGTCAAAATCTGCTTTTTCTCTTCACCCGGAGATTGCAGTTCCAGGCTTACCGGTCCTGCCACACTCTTTTTCACCATCATCGTCAGACATTTGAAGCTGTTCAAATCTGTCACTTTCAGATTGCGATTGATGGCACCGGAGAATACTTCATCTCCTTTTTCTCTTTTGATCCACAGGCATTTGTCAGTCGCGTTAATGCCTGTCTTATCCGGATTGTCCACAATTCCCGCCTTTCTGCTGAATTCATCTCCCGGGAAAGGAATCCATCCGCCGGCTATTTTATCTTCGCCGTTAAAACCGAATTCCGGCATTGCCTTATGCAAGGTGATTTCATCGGCATACATGATGCAATCTTCGAAATCATCATTATTGTTCTCATCTTCACGATGGATCTCAACCAATATTTTAGTAAGACCGGTTGCACCGAGACCGGAAACATTGATAATTGGAAATGTCAGTTTCTGCCAAGAATCATCGGTTGCCGTATACTCTGCGTAAATCATACTGCTTCCTCCCGACGGACTCTGCAATTCAAGGCATACTTTGCCCGGATAAGGCTTCTTCACCAGCATCGAAATCGAATTATACTCTGCTATATTAGGTACATTGAAACTTTCGGATAAAGCACCTTCCCAAGGCCAGCCTATTTCATCGGAACCTCCCGTTTCTTTGGGACGGTTCATCGAGATACACTTAGCCGTAGAGTTCACAGCGTCCGGACTCGGATTATCAACCTCCTGTACATTGGTAGGACCGGCAAAATTATTCCATACAATGTCCGGAGTCACATCACCATAAATCACTAAATCATCCTGAGCCAACAGTGTAGTAGTGGCTGCAAATGCAGAAATGAGTAAAAATGTCTTTTTCATGTTACTAATGTTTTTAATTATTAAATAAAGGATTATTCATATACTTTTATATCGGAGAAAGAGATCTCCGTTCCTTTGTCTGTAAAGATTGCCCACGGATTTTTCGGCATTTTATCGATACGGTTGGAAAATGCAATCTTGTCGTTCACATACATTACACAAACAGACTTTTCGGCTACAATTTTCACCTTAAACAGCTTGTCGGCAGGAACAGTCAGTGCAACATTGGTTTGTGTCGGAGTAGTGCCACGTGTCAAGTCATCTTTTGACATTACCAACTGCTTGTTTTTCAAATCAAAGCGAATGGAATAAACTTCCGTTTTATCATCACATGCTCCAAAAGCAAAACCGAAAGCATCGTCATTACCTGTCGCTTTGACGGTTGCCTCTATTTTGCACGTCTTGTCTAAACGCGGGAATGAAACCGAAGCTACATCCGAAAGTACATAGGAATCCTCTTTCTTCACTGCCTTACCCGATTTATCGATAAGTACTGTCTTCTTCAATGTCGTGAATTTCTTGTCAATGCCGTCGGGCAGTTTAAGATCAATCGTTCCATCAGCATTGAACAGCATACGGTGGCAAACCAGAGAACCGCCCCACTGGTCTTCATCGCCATCACCGATACGTGTAGGACACCATCCGGCCAGATAACGTTCTGTACCGTTCGACATCGTCTTGCCGGCATAAAAGGCAATGCCATCGAAAATATCGTTGGCAGGTTTCGTCCACGGTCCTTTCAGCGACTTGGCATAACGGTAGTGTACTTTACGGTCAGCAACATCCGAGTACGTCAAATACCAATACTCGCCTTCCTTAAAGACATCGGCACACTCCATCACCCAAATATTGGGATCTGTGTAAAGTGGTTCCTGCAACGTCCACGCTTTGGCATTCTGCAACTCCTTTGAAGTAAATAAGGCCAGTGTTGCCCCGGCATCGGTATGGGTTGTCACTACCATTTTATACAATCCGTCTTCCTCATCATAAAAGACATGCGGGTCACGACAGTCGTTTTCCACATAACCGCTTTGCCCGCGAAGAGACAGATAGAAGTTATGTTCCCCTTTCTTTGTCCATGTTTTCATGTCTTTGGAAGTTGTCAGCAAGATAGCCTGTGTAGGCACTCCCATCTCTTGCCATTTCCACTGATGCCCGGTATAAAAAGCGCAATATTCTCCGGTAGTACGATCTTTGATAACCCCACCAGTGCCTAAAGCCACATCCTGCTCATCTTCTTTTCCGCAGGGTATCGTTTCGCCACCAAAGGTAAAAGAGGAAAGATCCGTTGAATAAACCATGTGCCACGGATGCAGAAAAGGATATCCCGAACGCCAGTCCTGCAAATAGAAAATATAGAATTTACCGTTATCATAATAAGGTATCGGGTCACCTACCCAGCCGTTTGCCGGTTTATACCAAGTCGTATAAGCTCCTTTTTCATTGGCCGACTGACAATCGGTAGTCTTATCCACCACCTCTTCTCCACCTCCGTCCGTAGACGGTTCACTGTCACTACAAGCCCACAGGTTAAGAGTGATGAACATAAACAAAACATAGATATATCTTTTCATAATTATGATTTTAAATTACTGAATCGTTCGTTTCTGGTTTGTTCAAAGGGATACATCGTCTTTTGCAGGCGATGTATCCGCCCTGAATTTTGTTATTTATTTTGTGAGATAGTCGAAAACATTCTGCGTAATCTTCTCTATATTCGAATAATAAGGATTTGCCGATACGTCTTCTTTTTCATAATACCAGTCATAAGACGGCATTCCGATGCAGACAGCAGTTCCCTTTTCTCCCTCGACACCGTCAAAGACTGAAACAGCCACTTTCTCATTACAATCATTATCCCAGTTGAAAGAAGCTAACGGAGTACCTCCTGTTTTTGCCGACCAGTCAGACCAGTCCTGCGTATAAGGAGCAACCAGATCCCATGGACATCCGATGTTCCTACGCCATGATATTTCCTTACCGATAAGCCAGACAACGGGCCATGTCTGAGTTGTTTTGTCAACCGTTACCCCTTTATAGATAGGATGGTCTTCGCATCCGGTAATGGCGATCCCCCAAAGTTCACCGGGAGCATTCACTTGTTCCGCATCACCGAAACTGCCGAAAGGATTATTCGGTATATAAGTGGAAGGCGTGATACCCAAGCTTCCTGTGTAAAGGCAAGCGGTTCCCGACAGGAATACATTACCACCACCGGTATAATAATTCTTAAGGGCATTCGTCACATTCTTGTTGGCAGCAATGGCAGGTAACGTGTTGGTCTGTTCATAATGGAACCATACCGCAGTAAACTGATTCAGCGAAGTCGAACCATCCTTCAATGATTCCAATGAAACATATTTACTGTTCGGAATATTTTCCATCATCCATTCCGCAGCCGTCTTTTCATCAGCGTTAGTTAATCCTTCGATTGTTTCGGCCGTACCTAAGAACGCATAAGCATGATCGCTTTGTATGACCGATACTTCATAAGTAAAGGTTTCATTCATATAGGTAAGCGTATAAACCACAGGATTGGTAAAGTCCTGCATTTTCGAACTTTCCGGAGATATAGTTGCCCCTTCGGTATATTCGATGGTGGGGATCAACTTAGTAATATCGATAGTAGTAGGAACCGTCACACTAATCGTATGATTGACATCATCGATCGTTCCAAGATATCTGCCATTAAGCATAAACCTTGTAATCCGGGCATTCAATACCTCTACTGAAACCTTGTAAATGTTATACAGATTGCCATTTACCACTTTATATTCCACATTGCCGGAAAAATTCTGTTGTTCTCCACTGGCAGGAGTAACCGTAGCCTGGTCTGCTATTTCGATAACAGGTGTCAGTGAAGTCACCTCCGATTTAGGCGGAAGCATCACTTTAACCGTCATGTTTTCATTATCGATTGTTCCCTGTGTACCGTTTATTGTAAATTCATGGATAGTCACATCCTGTGAAAGATCCAGAGACTCACGATTGTCGTCGTCACAAGCTGTCAAGAGTAGACAACATGCAGACAACATTATTGCCATTAAACTAAAATACTTTTTCATAAGTTGCCTGTTTAAGATTATTTCCATCCGTAATTTTGTTTATATACATCCTTACTGTAACCTATTTGCTGTTGAGGTATGGGCGCATATTCATTTTTGTTCTTTGTAAATACAGCCTCTTTCAGATAAGAGCGTCTTGCTTTCTCCGATTGGAAATATTTATTCATGGTCTCACTGCAAATTCCCCAACGAACCAAATCAAAGAAGCGCATGTTTTCCATTGCAAATTCCAAACGGCGTTCCCATCTCAAAGCATAACGTGCAAACTCCTGATTCCAGACACAATTGCTGCCATCCTGATAAAGCGCGACTTCCATAACCGGTTTCAAGTCCGGATCACTATAATTAACCATTCCATTGGCACTATCCTGCGCACGTTGGCGAATCTGATTTATCAACGGTAACGCTTCCGATTCCCGGTTCAATTCAATCAACGCTTCGGCTCTCATCAACAATACATCCGCAAAACGAATCAGAATCTTATTCATAGAATTGGCATAGTAGGGCGAAAGATTGACAAAACAGTCACAAGAAGGATCTACATTCTCTTTCAAAGATGCAAAATTGCCATATACCTCCGGATTACGATTCCAGGAATTCTGGAAAAGAAGATCCTCATTATATTTATAAGGGAAGCCATCCATTGCTACTGTACTGAACAAACGGGGATCTGCTGCCTTACTCTTTGAATAATTGGCAATATCATAGTTTTCCGAATATACGCCATTCGTCATTTTAAACATCGGAAGTCCCTTACTGGTCTTAAACGCATTTACCAGGTTCTGGCTCGGTTTATGAAAATCGCAACATCCCAATCCTTGTGGTACAGAAAGGAAATCAGCGAAATTCAGATTACCGAACATCGTTCCGTCATCTTTCGAAAATTGAATGGCGAAAATACTCTCTTTCCCATTCTCAAATTCCGGCATGAAATTGTAGGCAAAGTCCGTTTCCAAGCCATAACTCGACTTCAAAACCTCTCCTGTATATTTCACTACTTCTTCCAGATCACCGGCATCGATGGAAGTCACTTCATATTTCTCATTCTGACGATAAGCCTTATACAGATTCGCCTTAGCCAGATAAGCCGCTGCCGCATATTTGTTCGCTCTTCCCAAATCAGCCTGCTTTTCGGGCAAATTATCGAATGCAAACTTAAAATCTTCAATGATCTTATCCCACATTTCCACATCAGTCAAAGCTACATTGGATATATACTGATATTGGTGCTCGGGAACGGTTTCATCTACAAAGGGAATATTCTTGAAAAGAATTTTCAACAAGAAATAGAAATGTCCTCTCAAAAAGCGCATTTCTGCCTGTCGGGTCACCTTATTCGGGAACTCTTTCTCAGATACAAGGTTCAACGCATTAAGAGCTGTATTCACACGGGAAATACCGCAATACTGCGCAAACCAATATCCGTCCGGCTCGTTAAAAGTGGTTACGATATGCGTACCCGTTTCATAACAGTGCTCCGTGTAACCGTCGTTTGTCCCGCCACCGCCTTTATAAGCATCATCGGAACGAACATCTCCCCAAGCCCATAATTTCACATCACGCTGATTCATCAATGAAGCGTAAGCGGCATTACAAAATCTTTCAGCATCATTTGCCTGATCAGGATCCAAGCCGTTTTGAGTGGCTACGTCCAGAAAATCGGAACAAGCAGAAAACATCAATGCCGTCCCAATGCAACCCAATATATATTTTATCTTTTTCATTTTTCCGTTAGTTTGTTTTCGCATTATACTTAGAACTTAAAAACCAATATTTATTCCGACCGTGAATGTTGTCGGTATCGGATATCCGAATCCGGCATTCTCCGGGTCTACTCCTGAGAAATTCTTACTTTTAATAGTAAACAGATTCTGACCACTGACATAGATACGGCACTTTTCAATATATGCCTTCTCACTGATTTTACGCGGCAAAGTATATCCCAATTGTAAATTACGCAGTTTCAAGAAAGAACCGTTCTCTACAAAATAAGTAGACATACGTCCTTCATCGTTCGCATTTAATGCCGTAATAGCAGGAATATTCGAATCAGGATTAGTGGGACTCCAAGCATCCAACAGACGTGTGCCTTTATTGGAACGGACATCATTGATACTCCAAAAGTCTGTTTCACTCTTCACTGCATAGGTATTCACATCGATACCGTTTACTCCATAAAAGAATGCACTCAAATCAAAATTCTTGTAACTCAATTCAATATTCAAACCATACATGAAATCCGGATGAGGTGAGCCGATCCAAGTACGGTCATCTTCATCTATCTTCCCGTCCTCGTTCAAGTCACGATAGCGGATACGTCCCAGACCTTCTCCACCGTTCTGTGTAGCATGTTTCGCTATATCTTCTTCCGTACGGAACAGGCCATCAGCAATATATCCATAAAACGAATTGATAGGACGCCCTAAAATATTATCTCCTTTACCATTTCCTCCATAAGAATTTTCCACATCTGCCGGCAGTTCAGTCACCTTATTGCGATATCCGGAAATATTACCGGAAATATCATAAGAGAGTCCGAAAGGCGTCTGATCACGATAACCCAAACTCACTTCAAAACCTTTATTCTCCATGGAGGCTCCATTGTACCAGCAATAACCGCCTTCGCCGATTATTCCCAAATAAGGAGGTTGCACCAAAATATCTTTTGTTTTCTTGATGTAATATTCAGCAGTACCATATAACTTCTGATTGAAGAAGCCGAAATCCAAACCGATATTGGTCTGAGTCGTTGTCTCCCATTTCAAGTCCGGATTACCCTGTTGGGTTTTCTTATAACCGGAAGGAAGGGAAGTCCCGCCTTTACCGGTCAAATCATAAGAAGTACCGTTCAATGATGTCCAGGTAGGATCTCCCGTACCATAGTCAGTTACATAAAGCGTATGCACAGCCGTATTGGAAGTTTCCTGATTACCGGTTTGTCCCCATCCGAAACGCAATTTTAAATCAGACAACCAATCTCTTGTCTTCTCCATAAAGGCTTCCTCGCTGATTCGGTATCCCAAAGAAAATGCCGGGAAAGTACCAAACCGATTGTTCTTTCCAAAACGGGATGAACCGTCATAGCGAAGCGTTACAGAAGCAAGATAACGATTGTCATAAACATAGTTGGCTTTACCGAAGTAAGAAAGCAACGCATAAGCTGTTGCACCGCCGGTCACTTTAGATGTTCCGATTCCCATATCAGGCCACATCTGCTCCGGAGTCTCTACCAAAAAACCGTCTTTATATGCCGAGAAGTTAATCGTCTCTTCTTTGTACATTTCCATACCAGCCAACACATCGAAACTGTGAACACCGATTTGTTTGGCGTAAGTCGCAGTATTACTCCAAGTCCATTTGGTAGTATAGGTTCCTCCTAAAGTGACGGAACTCAAATCATTATTCAGCATACCGGTCGTATAACTATGAACCATATTGCGTTTATAATAATTCGTATAATCAAGACCAAAGCTACTCCGGAGATTCAATCCCTTGACAGGCTGTAAATTAATATAAGCATTACCGAACAAGCGCCAATAGGCATACTTATTATCTTTATTATCATACAATAAACGTGCAGGATTATGGCGGTCATTCATACCGGTTGTAGGACCTCCCCAACCCGTTCCGTCCACTGTGTGTACAGGAATCAAAGGCAAAGCTTTCAAAGCCATATCCAGAATATTATCGTCCGGAATCTGAACTTCCGATGTCCGGTTTACCGAGAAATTCTCACCTATAGTCAAAACATCTTTAATGATATGATAAGATGAATTCATACGGGCAGAAAAACGGTCGAAAGAAGTATATTTCAACGTACCATCGTTGCTTAGATAACCCAAAGAAAAGAAATAGTCTCCCCTTTCGCTGCCATTACTCACCGAGAGATTATAAGATTGCAGTAAGCCTTTTTGAGATACTGCATCAAACCAATCCGTATCAGAGGTAAGCATCGTCCTGTCCGTATCGAGATACTTTGGTAAATACATATCATACAAAGTAGCATTTCCATTATCGTCATACCCCCAATTATAAGTATATCCGATATTATTTTTATTGGGGTCTTCCGAATTGTTCACCGTAGCCTGCCACAATGCCTGACCATACTCTTTCGCATTCATGACCTCCAACTTATTATTATAAAAAGTCTGAGTCACATAGGCATCAAAATTAAGTTTGATCTTGCCTTCTTTTCCTTTTTTCGTTGTGATAATAATAACCCCGTTAGCAGCACGGGAACCATAAATACTTGCAGCAGAAGCATCTTTCAACACTTGGATATTCTCAATATCGTTAGAGTTCAATTCGTGCATGCCGCCACGGGTAGGTACCCCATCGATCACAAACAAAGGATCATTATTATTTAACGTACCGATACCTCTGATGCGTACCGTTGCAGAACCACTGGGATTACCATTGGCGGTAACTTCCATACCCGGAACACGTCCCTGCAAACTTTTAATAGGATTATTTTCTGCCGATTTCATCATATCATCCACAGAAACCACTGTTACGGAACCTGTCAGATCCGACTTTTTCTGAGTCGAATAGCCTGTCACCACCACCTGATCCAACTGATAATGATCGGATTGTAATGTAACATCCACCTTATCACCTGCGCTAACACGTTTTTCCTGTGTTATCATTCCCACCATCGAGAAAACCAATGTAGAATTCGGATTTTTCAGATGAATAGAATAATTTCCATCAATATCAGTGATCGTACCATTCGTCGTACCTTTTTCAAGTACATTAACACCCGGTAAAGCTTCTTTATCATCAAATAATACCACTTTTCCCGTTACAACCTGTGCAATGGCAAGAACCGGAGAAAGTAATAAAAGGAAGATTACCATACTTCGCTTCGTTCTAAAGATAAGTTTCTTCATGTTTTTTTAATAGATTTAAAAATTACACCAACGTAATAAATTATTCTTACTAATATTAAAAAATAAAGTAATAAGCTTATACCCAAACGAAATACCACTTCAAGTATTATAATTAAGAAAGAACTTTTAAGCAGTATCCGAAAATAGTACAAACATATTTTCTCTACAAACAGACACCGGACAACCATACCATCGCCCGTTCTTAAAAATCACAATGCCATCAACTATTATTTATTTTGCAAATGGTCTTTTGCATGAAAAGGAGAGTATAGACAACACAGCTCCGAAATACAAAATTTTCTTTTCTACTCATATATATTAGAATTAAAGATATAAAAATAAAACTGTCCTACTAAAAATCCTGAGGCAAAGATATTGCCGAAGATAGCAAATGACATGCTACATTTGTTTCATACTTTATCAATATTGATACATTAACACTGTAACAGAGAACTTTTTATCATTAGAAAAGGTATGTATACATATACGCATAAGTTGATTCGAAAGAATAACCGACCGGCTCCTTTTTCTTATAGCATGAACAAGCAAAAAGAAAAAACATTAACTTTGTATTTTATAAAAATAATGTCCATATGAAAACAATCTCCAACTCACAACTCACCATCCGGGTTTCTCCCCATGGTGCAGAACTTTGCAATATCGTCTGCAACGGTAAAGAATATCTATGGCAAGCCGATCCTTCTTTCTGGAAACGTCATTCTCCAGTGCTCTTCCCCATTGTAGGCAGCGTATGGGAAAATGAATACCGCATCGACGGAGCCACATACAATCTGACCCAACACGGTTTTGCCCGTGATATGAATTTCGAATTGATACGGGAACAACCGGATGAACTGCGCTATCGTTTAGCAGACAATGAAGAAAGCCGGAGGAGATATCCTTTCCCTTTTCGTCTTGAAATAGGATACCGGATACAAGGAAAACAGATAGAAGTTCTTTGGGAAGTAAAAAATACAGGAGACAAAGAGTTGCATTTCCAGATAGGAGCACATCCGGCATTTTATTTTCCGGCATTCGATATGAAAAGTAACGAACGCGGATACTTGGGATTCGACCGAACAGAAGATCTAAAATACATACTCATTTCTGAAAAAGGATGTGCCGACCCGGAACATGAATATCCTCTAAGACTGACAGACGGACTCCTTCCATTGGATACACACACTTTTGACCGCGATGCCTTGATCTTGGAAAACAATCAGGTGGAAAAAGTTACATTATATAATAAGGAGAAACAACCGTACTTAAGCCTGCGGTTCACAACTCCGGTGGTAGGACTTTGGTCACCGCCTGCCAAGAATGCCCCGTTCATTTGTATCGAACCGTGGTACGGACGTTGTGACCGTGCTCATTATGACGGAGAATATAAAGATAAAGATTGGATGCAGCATCTACAACCTGCCGCCGTGTTCAAAGGAGGATATGTTATCCAAATTGAAGAATAGTCAGAATATTGCTTTTGCACATTCATATCCCTCCTGATAGAAGTCAGTCAGTTTTTGAATATCCCGTTCGATACGATCCACAACTACTGGCTTCTGCGGACGGATTACAACAATTTTACCTTCATCTTCCATTCGTTCCACCATCTCTAACTGAGCATTATAAACGGCACAACGATGACTTAACGCTTCACGTATTTTCGGATATTTACGATAAACAAAAGATGGAATTTTAATGTCTTTGCTCTCTTTCCGGTATCCCCGATTTCGAGTCGATACTACCACATTATTTTTATATCCTTCATCTATCGCATGCTGCAAAGGAATGCTATCCACAATACCGCCATCCAACATCGGAATGCCATCCACATAAGCTATCGGACAAACAATCGGCAAGCTACTGGAAGCACGGACAATATCTATCACCCGGTTTTTATCCTGTTTTTCTTCAAAGTAATTGGCTTCTCCGGTCAGGCAGTTCGTTGTCACCATTACGAATCGTTCGGGAGACGAAAAATAAGCATCATAATCATAAGGAAGGATATGCTCGGGAAACTCTGTAAAAAGAAGATCGAAATCCAGAATGTTTCGCTTCTTGAGCAAATGACGCAAACCGATGTAATTGTACTTTTCCAACAAATCGATATTACTGTATTTGGCACGTCCGCGTTGCCGTGACATATAAGAGAGTCCGTTACATGCTCCGGCAGAAACACCGATTGTATAGGGGAAACGAATATTCCGGTCCATCAGATAGTCGAGTACACCACATGTGAAAACTCCACGCATCCCTCCACCTTCAAGTACCAGCCCGGTCTGATTATCAATAGTCATAGTTATTTCCTCTTTTGATTAATGCTTTTGCGCTTCAAAGATACGCTTTCCTGCTGAAAAAACAACTATCATTTCTTTATTCCCAAACTCTTTAAATCTTCTTCCGTCACACTGAAATCTTGCCCCGATTCCAATCGCTCTAATACTAAATCTCCAACTTTAGCAGCCTCATCCGGAGTATTAAATGGTTTTCTTTGTGACAAAACAGGAACAAACGGTTGATAGATAACCGTCTGTTTCCCTTGTTTGATTGTATATCCATATCCCTGATCCTTATCAAGTTTTATCACTTCCAGACAATAACGATTTCTTTTCTCTGCATAATAATAAGACCACCACATTCCTGACAACAAGATGACAACCAATCCGATAAAAAGCAATGTGCGTCTTTTATTCTTCTTCATACTCATATGGAGAAAGTTCCCAAGTATCGTCATAATAAGAACTGCTGGCTTGTCCGGTTACAACAAAACCTCGCGTGCCGGTAGAAAAAGCAACTGCATTTTTACGGACAGAGCCCTCGAAGGCAGTCAAATCTTCTCCTTCCCAAAGATCGGTAGCAGGATCATAAATCCAATAGTTACTCAATAAAGAACCATATTCTCCCGTCACCAAATAGCCTTTACCGTCAATTACAAAACTGACAGCATTAGCCCGGACAATAGAAGTGTAATCATCATCATAATCATCATCACTCGTATCAGCAATATCCCGCAGTTGAGTAAAAACTCCCGTTGAAGGATCGAAGCACCAGAAATCATATACATAAGAGCCGTTATTCACCCCACAGCAAATATATGCTTTGTCATCGATCACGAAAGAAGTACCTCCCTGACGCTTCTGTCCACCGAAACCGTTTACAATCTCCCACTGTTGTCCGGCAGCAGCCTGAGGATCGAAACGATAAAAATCCTTCTGATAATTTCCATTATACCCTGTTCCCACATAACCGTATTGGCCTATACCGAATGCAATGGCACTAATACGCGCACCTCCCTTATAGTCATCTTTTTGCGTCCAGGTATCAGTAGCCGGATCGTATTCCCAGGTATCAGCCAGATAATTCGAACTATTGTCCTGACCTAAAGTGATATATCCTTTCTCGCCTATGGCAAAACCGGAAGCACCGGTTCGCGCTGTTGCCGCATCGGGCATAGAGGCACATTGTGTCCAGTAACCACCCTGAATGTCGTATTCCCATAAATCGGTCACACGCTTATAGGTAGTACCGGTATATCCACCGCAAACATATCCCTTGTCAGCTATTGTAAAACCCGCAGCGCTGCCACGTGCCAGTCCGTCAAAATCGGAACGACGATGCCATACGCCTAACGTATAAGATTCATCATCTCCACAAGCACAGAAAGCAAAGCCCATCATAAAAAGTAAAAACAGCTTTTCAACTATGTTCTTCACTGAATAACAAGTCATAACATTCATTTCCTATCAAGTTTTAATCGTTAATTATTAGTCCGCAAATATAGAGGCGAAAGTAACAGTGAAGAAAAACTATCGACCAACACCTCCATTTCGACGACTAACAAAAATGAAGTCGATAAATGCCGGACATTAGTCGATACTTTTTGGGAAGGGGCTTCAAATGACCTTGTTTTGCAAAAGAATTTGATCATAAACATACTTATAACAAACCTTATGAGACGACTCATTCTTTTCTTTTCATTTTCATTGTGTCTGCTTATTCTCCTCTCCTGTCGTGACGAAATGTCCACCGCAGGAAGCAAATGGGTGGAAAGCGCATTACGAAACATCATAACAGACACATGCACTGTATCCCTCAGTACGATTCTGAGCGATTCTCTCGCAACCTCCGGCGATAGTATATGTCAGATAGGACACCATAACAGTTCTCTTTGGGGAGACATCCGAAGTTCTTTTTATGTAGAATACGATGTCCACACTTTATCTATAGATGACGAGGCTATTTATCAGTTCGATTCCATCACTTGCCGTTTATATGCTTCGGGAAATTATCTGGGAGACACGCTCTCCGGTGCACAACGCATCTACCTGCATCAACTCACGGAAAATATGGAATTAAACAACAACTATCTATATAGCACCTCTACCGTACCCTACAATCCTACCCCGCTCGCATCCTTCAGTTTCACTCCTCATCCGGGACAAGACAAAGAAGAAATATCCTTCCGCCTACCCGATGAATTGGGTAAAGAATGGTTGACCCTGTTGCAAGAGAATTCCGATAATATGAGCTCACAGGAGAAATTCCGGCTATATTTCAAAGGACTCGCCTTCGTACCCGATGCCGGAGGAACCTGCGTCAATGGGTTTCAGGTAAATGATTCGAGCCTCTGCATTCGGTTGCACTACCATATAATAACAGAAACGGCAAGCGAACAGACTTTGACATTCACCCCAAGCAATACACTGAAATTCACTCAAATCAAACATGACCGAAACGGTACGGTACTGTCGCTACTGCAAAGCGGTACGGATAATGCCCTGTCAAGTGAAAAAACAGATAACCAGAGCTATCTGCAAGGAATGACCGGTCTGTATATAAAAATAGAATTTCCCCACTTAAACAATCTACTTTGGGAAGGAGACCTGGTAACCATCGAGAGTGCAACCCTCCAACTTTATCCGGTGAAAGGGACTCACGGGGATCAGTACCCATTACCCGAAACCCTCATACTCTATACCGCCAATGAGAATGATGTGACAGAAGACGTGATCACCGATTTGTTAGGAACCTCCGTACAAAACGGTAGTTTGGTCACCGATGAAATGGCTCCGGAAAATACTTATTACTCTTTCGATATCACCTCTTTCCTGCAAAATAATCTGGGAGCTATCGGTTACAACCGGAAAAACCTGAAACTTATGTTGCCTGACGATCTGTTTTTTACCACTCTCAAAGGGGTTGTATTCGGAGATATGCAGCATAAAACAAATCCGGTAAAACTTACACTCAGATATAAAGTATATAATTACTAATTCCAAAAATCAATCCAGCATGAAAAGAGTTCTTTTTATCCTTGCCTTTTGCAATCCTGCATGGCTGATAGCACAAAATATGACAAATTCCCCCGGATCCATGTTTGGTTTGGGAGAACTTTCTACCGGAGAAGGTGGTCAATATGCAGGTTTTGGCGGTACCGGCATCGCACTACGGGGCAGTTCGTTTATCAACCCCTCCAATCCGGCATCTCTGACAGAACTCACCGAACAGCGTTTTGTATTTGACGCCGGTCTTATGGGTGCTTATAATTCATACACACAAACCGGTGTCACCAACAACTCTATTGTGGGCAATCTGAATAATCTAAGTATCGGTTGCCGGATCATTCCTCGATGGTATGGTGCCGTTTTCCTAACTCCCGTCAGCAGTGTAGGATATGCCATCACTTTGGATCAAGAGATAGAGGGCGCATCCGGCTCTACCATCTCCTCTTTCTTTGAAGGTACGGGATATCTATCCAAAATAGGCTTCAGCAATGCCTTTCTAATCGGTAAAAATATTTCGATCGGTGTAAATCTCTCTTATATCACAGGAACTATCACGCAAAGTGAAACTCAAGGAAGCACCATTATAGAGGAAAGTTCATCCAAACATGCATTTTATGCCGACTTCGGAATGCAATACAAGCTACCTTTAACCCGTGACAAATATTTCCTGATGGGAGTTACCTACGGTTACTCGCAACATCTTACCCAAGACAATGATCTCACCGTAAGCAGCACCTCAAGTACGGAAACAATTGAAAAAAGTCCCAAAGTATACAGCCAATACCTACCGCAATTTATCGGCGTAGGACTCTCTTATAATTCTTTACGCTGGATGGCCACCACTGATTATAAATACGTTGATTGGAGCCGGATGAAATCTTCAAAATCATCTGTCAGCTTTACCAATCAACACCGTTTGGCTGCCGGAATAGCCTATACAATAAACAATCCGTACAAAAAATCTATAAAATTGCTATTAGGAACAGGATTAAGCAATCCCTACGTTGCCATTAACAAACGAAAAGCAAAAAACTACTATATCAGTACGGGAGCCAATTTTACCACCCGCAATAGTAATATTATCTCTATCGGGTTGAAATACAGCGACCAATTCAAGATTCCTTCGGGATTGCCGCGAGAAAAAGGAGTCAGTCTCTTCTTCAACATCTCTTTTTCCGAACGAACCTACCGGGCAAAACTACAATAATTATTTCTTTTTTAAAGATATTGCTGTATCTTTGTCGCATAAATATAACAAAAACAGCATAATAATGAAAAAGACAATTCTTATTGCAGCAACACTCTGCTTTTGCAGTATGAACATGAAGGCTCAAGACACCACAAAAGAAGAAGGCTTCGTTTTCACTACGGTCAAGGAAAACCCGATTACCTCTATCAAGAATCAGAACCGTTCGAGTACCTGTTGGAGCTTCTCAGCCCTCGGTTTCCTTGAATCGGAACTGCTCCGTATGGGAAAAGGCGAATACGACCTCTCGGAAATGTTCGTCGTTCACCATACAATGACCGACCGTGCACGCAACTACGTTCGCTATCACGGGGACAGTTCTTTCTCACCGGGTGGAAGTTTCTATGACATCATGTACTGTCTGAAAAATTACGGACTCGTACCGCAGGAAGCCATGCCGGGCATCATGTACGGTGATTCATTACCAGTACACAATGAACTGGACGCTGTGGCCGAAGCATATACAAATGCCATTGCCAAAGGTAAACTTACTAAGCTGACTCCGGTATGGCAACAAGGCCTTAGCGCTATTTACGATACTTATCTGGGACAATGCCCGGAAAAATTCACTTATAAAGGTAAAGAATATACTCCGAAAAGTTTTGCAGAATCATTGGGTATAAACCCGGACGATTATGTATCTCTGACATCTTATACCCATCATCCGTTCTATACCCAGTTTGCTATTGAAATTCAAGATAACTGGCGCAACGGACTGTCATGGAACCTGCCACTGGACGAATTCATGGCTGTAATGGACAATGCCGTCAAAAAGGGATACACCTTTGCATGGGGTAGTGATGTAAGCGAACAAGGCTTTACCCGCGATGGTATCGCTGTAATGCCGGATGCTGCTAAAGGTGCTGAACTGACAGGTTCCGATATGGCCCGTTGGACCGGTTTGACAGCTGCCGATAAACGTAAAGAATTAACTTCACGCCCTTTGCCGGAAATGAACGTTACACAGGAAATGCGCCAACAAGCTTTTGACAACTGGGAAACCACCGATGATCACGGCATGGTAATCTATGGTATTGCCAAAGACCAAAATGGCAAAGAATACTTCATGGTAAAGAACTCTTGGGGTCTCAGTGGTAAATACAAAGGAATCTGGTATGCTTCAAAGGCATTTGTTGCTTACAAGACGATGAACATCCTGGTACATAAGGATGCACTTCCGAAAGATATCGCTAAAAAGTTGGGTATCAAATAATATCCTACCCATATATATCCATCAAAGGGGTACAGAAAATCATCAGATTCTGTACCCCTCTTTCTTTAGCTATACAATTCTATTAACCGATAACCGTTTACATCAACTTCTCAATATACTGCGTAAACCGCTCTTTATAATTCTCCCCTACCGGAATATAAGTATTACCATTAAAGATAATACGCAAACGGGAAATTTCCGTAATTTTATGAAGGTTGACAATGTAAGAGCGATGTACACGCATAAATTGTTGAGCAGGTAACCGTTCTTCCAACTTATGAAGACTCATAAGAGTAACGATCGGTTTTTCTTCCCCTTCTACAAAAATACGTACATACTCGCTCATCCCTTCTATATATTTTATCTCCGCAATATCAATACGTACCACCCGGTATTCGGATTTCACAAACAGTGACCCGTTTCTAACCTGAGACGTTGTCTCCGTATCACCCTGATCCATCCGCCGATATTCATATTGCTTACGTGCCTTGTCCGCAGCTTTCAGCAAATCCTGAAACTCAAAAGGTTTTAACAAATAATCTACCGCATCTGCCTTAAACCCCTCAACGGCATATTCCGAATAAGCAGTAGTAAACACAATCAGTGGTTTTACCACCAGCGAACGGACAAAATCAAGCCCATTAAGATCGGGCATATTTATATCCACAAATATCAAATCGACCTCTTCCCGTGCCAATACATCCATAGCTTCGAATGCATCGTGGCAAGACTTCACTAAGGACAAAAAAGGAACCCGGGAAATATATTCCGATAATTGTGCCAACGCCAACGGTTCATCATCAATAGCCAGACATTTCATCATAAAAGAGGTATTATAAGTAAAACACTAAAACAGTCGTCCGTCTCATCAATAGAAAGTGTATAATCGTTTCCAAAAAGTAACCGGAGACGTTTACGAATATTCTCAAGACCGATACCGTGATACTGTCCACCTTCTTTCCGCCGATTACTGTTGCTACATCGGAAAAGGAGCTTGTCTCCATCCAGTTCCATAGAAATATGGATGAACGAATCTTTACGGTAGCTGACACCGTGTTTGAAGGCATTCTCTATAAAAGAGATAAAAAGTAAAGGCGGAATCTGTACTTCCGGCACCTCATGCGGTAAAGAAACTTCAATACCCACCTTATTTATATACCGGAGTTTCATCAATTCGATATAATTATCCAAAAACTGTATCTCACGAGAAAGCAAGATGGTCTTATTACTGGTCTCATACAGTACATAACGCATCAGCTTAGAAAGTTCTACCAATGCTTTTTTCGCTTTCGTTGCATCGATGTCTACCAGAGCATGGATGTTATTGAGCGTATTCATAAAAAAATGGGGGTTTATCTGATATTTCAGATATTCCAGTTCTGATTGCAGGCGTTTATGTTCCAGTTCTTTCAAAGTCTGTTCATCGCGCAGAGATTTAAACATCAATTTGATGGCGATATTGAAACCGACCAGTAGGACGGCCATAGCCATACGTACAAGCGCAGGTCCCGGCAAAGGAAAAGGAGCATGTAAGTCAAAATCATTGGGAGCCCGGCGTTCCATTCTGTCACGCGGTCCCCTCCCTTTGTCCGCACGATCATTTCTTTCCGAAGGATGCTGCATAGAAGACGCAGAATCCTCCCCTTGTAAAAACGGTTCCTGCATCGCAGGGTGCTTCGTAAATGAATGTTCTTCCGGCATCCGCTGCTCCATAGGAGGACGGTTCTGTTGTTTGAAACGATTGTCATAAGGAGGACGGGCAAGGTGCGGATAAATACCAAAAAGTAAAACAATAATGACAAGCAAAGAAGATGCATATGCCACATATTTTTTACGAAACAGTAGATATGGAACCAAAAGATAATTATTAGCTACAAAAAGTAAGAAGAAAGGAAGCATCATCAGCCAGGCCACCCGAACGAAACTCCAGTTAAACGTAACCTTCGTGCTGGTTGCGGCATTATAGTAGTCACCCACAATCGGCACAAGAAATACAATAAGCCAGATTACGAGATAAATAACCTGCTCCGGTAAATGCTGTCTGTTGATTCGTCTCATCGCTTAATAAAATAAGAATGATACAAATATAAGCCCTTTATCCGCTTTCTGCAAAGAGAATAGACAAAGGGCATGTTTTTATCGCTAATCCGGCTGTTATTACCATCCCCAACCGCCGGGTCCCCCACCAGGCCCACCGCCTCCACCGGGATTACCACCACCGGAAGCAGAACCGATCTGAGTAACCATTGAATTAGCAGTAAAAGTTGCCGCTTGCGTACCACCGTCATAAATCGCTCCAGTATACAATCCGTAAAACGAAGAACCATCGGTCACAGAACCACCCGTATAAATGGTATAACTACCGTTTTCCAACTGCGGACTGCTAAAAAGCAATGTCATCTGCTGATAAGTACGCGGAATCATGTAAGTCATCAGATTTGTACCATCCGAAGACTGGATACCGATATATTGCCCCGCCGAACCGGAACCACCGTAAATTACACTTCGTTGGGTACAAGAATTGGCTGTAGGCGTGCTTGTTCCTCCTCCAATACCTAAAACAGTGCCACCCGTTATTTTAAAGGTATTCTGATCACAATCAAACCCGTCTTCGGGCGAGGCCGTACCGGAAGCAACAACCGTTCCACCGGTGATGGTTAACGTTCCATTGGAATCGACACCGTCATTGCCAGTGCTATAACAATAGACACTTCCTCCGTTTATGGTAATATTGTTGCTGGCATTTAAGCAATCGTCATAGGCATATACGGCTATGTCACCTCCATTAATAGTCATCACATTTTTACTTTCGATGCCCTCGCTGCCTTCGCCACCGGTCGCTCTCACCCATATGGTACCGCTTTCTATAGTCAGACTGCTTTTACTTTTAATGCCTTTAGCCGAAGAGTCGAGCCGCCCGTATACGTATTGTTTCCCGGTAGTGACAACTCGCAACGTACCTCCATAAAGATATATCTCACCATCGCAGTTCAGGCCTTTCCCGGCCGATCCGCTACTCTTCAGAAGCACAGTGCCGGCAGTCATGGCAAACGTCGTGCCGCTATTGATACAGGAAGAGGAAGAAATATCACTATCTTCATAAACAGCATTACCCGTAGTAATAACCGTAGTCCGTCCTCCAGTGACACTTATCGGACCTTTCTCACACTGAATACCATCGTCTGTGGCCGTAATATTCAATATTCCTCCCCCAATAACGACGGCATCGTTGACGTGTATACCGTCTTTCACCGCTCCTACAACTGTCACACGGCTCCCTTGCCGGAACCTGACATAATCGTCACTGCATATACCATGTTTATAATTACCGGTAACACGCAGTTTGCCTCCTCCACTAAAAATAAGCTGTCCTTCGCTGAAGAAGCATCCTTTCATATCTTCGCCATCGGTCAACACATAAGAAGAACCATCAACAAGTGTATTCTCCGTCCCGTCCGGAGAAACCACAAATACTCTCTTTCCACTCTGAATATTGATAGCAGCTCCGGAAGGATTCACAATATTCACCCCGTTCAGAGTCAACTTGAACTTATTGTCGCTATATACTTTAAATGAGCCATCGGTGGTTACACCGGAAAGTATATATTCTACTTTCTTCACAGTAGAAGTTACCACCACATGCGCCCCGTCCTGAGAGATATCAACCCCTTCAACATTGCTTATCACCGTTGCTGATGTGCCGGAATAAGCTATTTCGACCGTAGAAGAAAATTCCGAGTTCTCAATGAAATCATCATAGTTCTCATTATCCTTGTCCGCTACAATGGTTTCATCTATATCATCACCACTCATATCCGTATCGTCAATGACAACCTCAAAATCAAATAACGTGCCCGTCCCGTCAAAGGAGCCACTTCCCCCATCCGATGTATCCGTACCATCCGGAAGTACCGGCTGACCGCTTTCGGTTTCAGTCCCCCAGTCGGCAAACGGATCGGTAGAGCAACAGGTAGATACGGCCAACCATGCAGCTATACCAATGAACAATTTTATCTTTTTCATTTCTATCATCATAGTTACTTCTCCTTAAAACTTAAACGAATATCCCACTCCTATCACATGTCCGTCGGCCTCATCTTCATCCGCCTCATTCTGATAACGGTAGCATAAATCAAACGTATTCTTCTTGTTCAATTTGTAAGATGTCCCAAGCGTCCAACGTATCTTCTTGAACCCCTCACCATTCAGCGAATGATACCATTCACAGGAAGTATAGGGTTTAAAAGGGCTCTTCCTTATATCATATTCCACCTGCAACCGGGAACGAAGAACATGAACGGACTTTGCCGGAATTTCTTCATTCTCTTTCCGTATCTGTTCTTCAAGATTATACTTGGGTACGGAAAGTCCCACCCGATAGGTATATTGATACCGTTCACGCAGTGAGAATTCAAACCTGTTCCATTTGTAGCTTCCTGTCAATGATACATTTACACGATGCCTGGGCGATCCGTATTCGGGAATATAGTTTTCCTTCTTGGTCGTTTTATCCGGATGATTGTAATAAATATAAGTATACCCCGCACTTGCTTTCAGAAAAGGAAACAGCCTATAAGAAAGTCCTGCTGTCCCTCCCCAACGATCCACTGCCCTCAGGTTGTCGCGTAAACGAAATTCTCCTTCAAGAAAAGCATCCAACCCCGGAAAGATTTTCTTTTTGACTTCCGCACTCGCCCATAATCCGAGATCATCGCTCTGTGCACACAATTTTCCCATCCCCATACACAAAAAAACGATAATTACTCCTGCACTCTGCCACTTATTCATCTTCACGTGGTATTCTGATAAGCGTATCAATCGTATTGACTTCATCACTCACCGGTTCATAATAAAGTTTCAATATGGCCGAGTCGCGTAAGAAATCGATATGTCCCACTTCCACACGGATAATATCGAGTCCGGTACGTCCCTGCAAATCTTTCAGTAATTCATCTTTTTTATCCGGACGAATCAATTCGATACGGTCATATTGCACCAATTTACAGGAAACATGCCGTAAATACCGGCTACTCTCACAAAGCCAGATACTGAATACAAAAAGAAGATTCGTACCCAACAACTCGGCGTAACTGATTTCAACCGCCAGCGCATTAATCACTGAAATAGCTATAATGACAAAAAGATAAGTCATTTCACGCACCGGCATGGATTCTGTACGATAACGGATAATACCGAAAATGGCAAAAAGTCCCAATGCAAAACCGATCTTCAACTTAACGCTACCCAACAGGAAAATCATCAGGAAGATGCTGATACTGATCAATGTAAAAGTGAAGTAATAATCACGTCGCTTACTTTTGGGATAGTAAAAACAACGAAGGATAACGGAAACCACCAACAGATTGAATAAAAAACGCAACAACAGTTGTAGAAAACCAATCCTATCCATCAACGGCGTTTCAATAAAAGAAAGTTCACTTAGTTCATTCATATATTATATTTTTAATTGTTAGCAATCTATCATATTCATTGTTAGCAATCTATCATACCTGTCAATTCAGTTCCAGAATTCAGTTTCCAAAACATCCCCATGTTCTGAATAACAACATCCCCATGTTTTCCAGAACAACATCCGGATGTTTTAAAGTAAAACATGGGGATGTTGTTCCATCTTAAAATACGATTTCCTGTATCCTCCCAACTACTCTTATCTTCTGCTTAAACCTATTATGCTTAACAGTAGGAGAAGTAAGTACTGTGCCCATGCAATATTTACTTATTCCGGAAGGTTGTATATGGAGGTTACGCAAAACTTCACGAATGGGTGAAAAGGTTCTTCCGTCCCGTTTCAACTCAATGATTACCATTCTGTTCAATGCCGCCTCCTTCCCGGTCTGAAGGTTACAGAAACAGATGTCTGTATCAATAGTGAGTCGTTCCGTCATCGCTTTATTGACCAATGTAATCCGATAAAAATTATTTTCCAACCATGGTTTCAATTCCGACAAATGATACCAGGCATGCTTCTCCAAAAACCCTTCTGCCCCGTCGGTATACAAAGAATGTATATTTCCTACCCGGATACGCCGTTTGTCCGTTCTTCCTTTATTATCTTTATTCTTCACTTCCAGAAATGTCAGACCAGAAGATACATACGTACGCACGCGAATCTTTTCACGTACCCGATGCCCGTTCTGATGAGCCATATACATATCCCTGCCAGAAGTATCCAAATACACAGTACGATAAGCAATGTTTCGTGTACCCTCCACTTCCTGTACCCGATAATCCGTAACGGCAAATTGTAGGATAAGTGATAATTTATCCAACGAAGTGACAAATTTCGTATCCGTACGGTTCATCAGACGGATACCGCTCATTTCTTCCAAAGAAACAGGTAAAAATGCGGAAAGTGCAGTTTGTATATCCATGTCCCGGCTCCATATTACATTTATATTACGAAAATAGGAATTAGGGAAAACTCCGGAAAAAAGAATCAGCGAACGGGCCTTTTTTATCTGTGAACTCCACGCAAGCTAAAAGTGTTTCAATCGTTTTACCAAATGCGTCCTATCGGATAGAAATATAAATACCGTATTAAGACACATGTTACCGAAACTCGAAAGGTCAAAACAAAAAAACAGATATTTCAAGTGAATGAGAACGACATGTACAATTACTTTCCAAAAACCACTATCTTTGCAGCCTAAACAAATAACTCTGACAAAATGAAAAAACAATATATACTCTCCCTCCTACTATTCATGTACTCTTTCACAGCGTACACACAAGATATTTTTATCAATGCCGATTTTGTGAGCAGCTACATGTGGCGCGGTATGAAATGCGGCAATGCCGCCGTACAGCCCACATTAGGTATAACAATGGGAGGTTTCACCCTCTCTGCATGGGGCTCTACCGAATTCCGTAACGAAAACAATGAGATAGACCTTACGCTGGAATACCAGTTCAAAAGACTGACTCTGAACGTCACCAACTATTTTGAGCAAAGCGAAGAGGAACCATTCGACTACTTCAACTATGCGGTACACAGCAGCGGGCATACATTCGAAGCAGGAGCCGGATATACCATCAGCGAAAAATTTCCTCTTACCGCCTCCTGGTATACCGTTTTTGCCGGTAATGATTATCGCGAAGACGGTAAACGCGCCTGGTCCAGCTATTGCGAATTCTCCTACCCCTTCAGCCTGAAAGGATTCGACCTGTCTGTAGAAGCCGGATTCACTCCGTGGGAGGGCGAATACGCCGACAAGTTCAATGTGAATAATATCGCTCTCAGCATTTCCCGCGAAATACAGGTCAGCAACCGTTTTTCTTTCCCCATTTTCGGAAAGTTAGGCTTCAACCCCTACGAAAGCACCGCTTATTTCGTCTTTGGAATCAGCCTATAATTGCTCAAAAACCTTAATGATGTGCATTTTCTTAACGGTTTTCTTGTCAGAACCAACTGTTTCCGTAAATTTGCACGCTGATAGTTAACCGGATAGTTTGATAGCAAGATCCTTACTACCGACTACTGGCTACTAACTTGTAGAAATACTAATACTAAAATTAATAACATGAGTTTGAAAATTGTTGTATTGGCAAAACAAGTTCCCGACACACGTAATGTTGGGAAGGATGCCATGAAAGCCGACGGAACCATTAACCGTGCGGCACTCCCTGCCATCTTCAACCCCGAAGACCTGAATGCCCTTGAGCAGGCTCTCCGATTGAAAGATGCCCATCCGGGCTCCACCGTTACCATTCTTACAATGGGACCGGGCCGTGCAGCCGATATTATTCGTGAAGGACTTTTCCGTGGTGCCGATAACGGTTATCTGTTGACCGACCGTGCATTTGCCGGTGCCGATACATTGGCCACATCGTATGCCCTGGCCACTGCCATCAAAAAAATAGGTGAATGTGACATTATCATCGGTGGTCGTCAGGCTATCGATGGAGATACCGCACAGGTAGGTCCGCAGGTGGCAGAAAAGTTAGGTCTGACTCAGATTACATACGCTGAAGAAATCTTGAAAGTAGCCGACGGACACATTACTGTAAAACGTCACATCGACGGTGGCATTGAAACGGTAGAAGGCCCGTTGCCTATCGTGATTACCGTTAACGGAAGTGCTGCTCCCTGCCGTCCGCGTAATGCCAAACTCGTACAGAAGTACAAACATGCCAAAACAGTCACCGAGAAACAACAAGGCAATCTGGATTACACCGACCTTTATGATAAACGCGATTATCTGAATCTCGTAGAATGGAGTGTAGCCGATGTAAACGGTGACCTTGAACAATGTGGTCTCAGTGGTTCACCGACCAAGGTGAAAACCATCCAGAACATCGTGTTCCAGGCAAAAGAGAGTAAAACGATCACTGGCAGCGACCATGATGTAGAAAACCTGATTGTTGAACTGTTAGCTAACCACACCATTGGCTAAGAAGTCGGAATACAGTAGAAGTGTTTTTACTACTTGCTGCTATATTCCAACTACTAACTACTTAAAAATATGAATAACTTATTTGTATATTGCGAAATAGAAGAAGGTATCATCGCGGATGTAAGCCTCGAACTTCTGACCAAAGGCCGCTCGTTAGCTAACGAACTGAACTGCGCACTCGAAGCCGTAGTTGTGGGAAGCGGTCTCAAAGACATTGAAAAACAAATCCTGCCGTATGGCGTAGACAAACTCCACGTATTCGACGGTGAAGGACTTTACCCTTATACTTCTCTTCCACACACTTCTGTCCTCGTAAATCTGTTTAAAGAAGAACAACCGCAAATCTGCCTGATGGGTGCTACCGTTATCGGTCGCGACCTCGGACCACGCGTATCTTCCGCACTGACCAGTGGTTTGACAGCCGACTGTACTTCACTCGAAATCGGTGACCATGAAGACAAAAAAGCAGGAAAAGTTTATAAGAACCTGTTATATCAGATCCGTCCGGCTTTCGGCGGTAACATCGTTGCTACGATTGTGAATCCGGAACACCGTCCGCAAATGGCGACTGTCCGCGAAGGTGTGATGAAAAAAGCAATCCTTTCTGCCGATTATAAGGGAGAAGTGATCCGTCATGATGTGAAGAAATATGTAGCCGATACGGACTATGTAGTGAAAGTAATCGAACGTCACGTAGAAAAGGCAAAGAACAATTTGAAAGGTTCGCCGATCATCATTGCCGGTGGCTACGGAGTAGGATCCAAAGAAAATTTCGACTTGTTGTTCGAACTCGCCAAAGTGCTGAATGCCGAAGTAGGTGCCAGCCGTGCCGCAGTGGATGCCGGTTTCATCGACCATGACCGGCAGATCGGTCAGACCGGTGTTACGGTTCGTCCGAAACTGTATATCGCTTGCGGTATCTCAGGACAAATCCAGCACATCGCCGGTATGCAGGAAAGTGGTATTATCATCTCCATCAACAGCGATCCCGAAGCACCGATCAATACGATTGCGGATTACGTAATCAACGGAAGCATCGAAGAAGTCGTGCCGAAGATGATCAAGTATTATAAACAAAATAGTAAGTAAGAAATGGCTAACTTTTATTTAGATACGCCGGAACTCAAGCATCACTTGAGCCATCCGCTGATGAAGAGAATCGTTGAGCTGAAAGAGCGCAACTATGCAGATAAAGATAACTTCGACTACGCTCCGGTAGATTTTGAAGATGCAATGGACAGCTACGACAAAGTGTTGGAAATTGTAGGTGAAATATGTGGCGACATCATCGCTCCCAATGCCGAAGGCGTTGATCACGAAGGACCGGTATGTGCCAATAACCGTGTGACCTATGCCAGCGGTACTGCTGCCAATCTGGAAGCCTGCCGCAAAGCCGGTTTGATGGGTATGGCTATGCCACGCCGTTTCGGCGGCCTGAACTTCCCGATCACTCCGTACATCATGGCTGCCGACATCGTAAGCCGCAGTGATGCCGGATTCGAGAACCTTTGGGGATTGCAGGATTGTGCAGAAACAATTTATGAATTCGCAAACGAAGATCAGAAGAAACGCTACATCACCCGTGTGTGCCAAGGTGAAACCATGTCTATGGACTTGACCGAACCGGATGCCGGTTCCGATCTTCAGGCTGTCATGCTGAAAGCTACCTACAGTGAGAAAGACCAATGCTGGTATCTGAACGGTGTGAAACGTTTTATCACGAACGGTGACTCTGATATCCACCTCGTACTGGCACGCTCGGAAGAGGGAACTCATGACGGCCGTGGCTTGTCCATGTTCATTTATGACAAACGTAACGGTGGTGTTAGCGTTCGCCGTATCGAAAACAAAATGGGTATCAAGGGCTCTCCTACTTGCGAACTCGTATATAAGAATGCCAAAGCAGAGCTTTGCGGTGACCGGAAATTAGGACTTATCAAATATGTAATGGCCCTGATGAACGGTGCCCGTCTGGGCATCGCAGCACAGTCGGTAGGTATCCTGCAGGCCACTTATAATGAAGCATTGGCCTATGCAAAAGATCGTAAACAGTTTGGAAAAGCAATCATCGAGTTCCCGGCCGTAGCCGAAATCCTGTCTTTGATGAAAGCCAAACTGGATGCTACGCGCGCTTTATTGTACGAGACTTCCCGCTTTGTCGACATCTACAAAGCATTGGATGATATTGCCAAAGAACGTAAACTGACTCCGGAAGAACGTGCCGAACAAAAGACCTTTGCCAAACTGGCAGACAGCTTTACCCCATTAGCTAAAGGTATGGGTAGCGAATTTGCCAATCAGAATGCTTACGACTGTATTCAGATACACGGTGGTTCCGGTTTTATGAAAGACTATGCCTGCGAACGTATCTACCGGGATGCACGTATCACTTCTATCTACGAAGGAACTACCCAGTTGCAGGTAGTAGCAGCAATCCGCTACGTAACGACCGGTGCTTACCTCAACCGCATCAAAGAATATGAAAATGCAATAGTAGCTCCGGAGATGGAAGGCTTGCACAATCGCCTGAAGAGTATGGCGAGCAAATATGCAGCTTGTGTAGCGCAAGTTACAGAAGCCAAAGATCAGGAATTACTCGATTTCTGTGCACGCCGCCTTGTAGAAATGGCTGCTTACACCATCATGGGACACTTGATGGTACAGGATGCTTCTAAAAACGCAGAACTGTTCGGTACATCTGCACAAGTATTTGTCCGTTATGCCGAAAGTGAAGTAGAAAAGCATATCAACTTTATCCGTAAATTCGATAAAGACGATCTGGCTTACTACAGAAAATAAGCGGTAAACCGATATTATCCAATATAAAAATGCCCGGCCTCATCAACAAGCCGGGCATTTTTCATATTAAATAGGTAATCATTCCGCCTTTCCTGTTTCTTTTCACCATTCCGTTTCTTCCAGCTCATGCTTTCTATAAACAAGAAGCTGGTTACGGAGCGAGTTCATTTCCCGACGCATCCCCTCCATTCTCTCCAGAAGATGATGGATAGCATCGATACCTTCCATATTGATAGATAAATCGTAATACATCCGGCTGTAGCGTTCCACCTCCGGAAGTTGTGACACGAGCAGATAATGTTCATCTCCTTCGGTCCGGATTTCAATCAACCCTTCTTCTTGCAACAAATCAATAAACGAGGGCTCGATTTGACATTTGTGACAATATTCACTGACTATAATTAATTCGGTCTGCATAGTGCTGATTCTTTTTTTAGTTCATACTCTGTAATTCCCGGAACAACTCTTTCTGCCTATCTGTCAGATTAGTAGGCGTTTTGACATTATAAGTCACAATTAAATCGCCAAATTGTCCTTCTTTCTTATAGACAGGAAAACCTTTTCCTTTCAACCGTACTTTCGTACCGTTCTGCGTTTCCGGTTTTACTTTCAATTTCACTTTGCCATTCAACGTATCTACCTCCTGTTCACCTCCCAATACGGCCGTATAAAGATTCAACGAAACATCGATATAAAGGTCGTCACCCAGACGTTTGAACACAGGATCTTCCGGAATCACAAACGTGATGTATAAGTCTCCTGCAGGACCTCCGTTGATACCTTCGCCACCGTAACCTTTTAATTTGATCACCTGTCCATTGGCTACACCTGCCGGAATGGTAATACGGACGTTCTTCCCATTCACTGTCAACACCTGTTTATGGGTCTCGGCAGCATCACGAAGAGACAAATGCAGTTCTGCGTTAAAGTCCTGTCCACGGAAACCGGCACTGCTACGCCCTCCTCTGGCACGCCCTCCAAACATGGATTCAAAGAAATCAGAAAATCCTTCACCACCTGATCCGGAAAAGCCTTGCCCGTCGGACGAATACCAATATCCGTTCTCATCACCTCCTCCGAAACCGGAGAATCCACCGCCGGCACCTGCTTGCTGCCGCGCCCGCTTCTGCGCTTCAAACTCATCGGCATGCTTCCAATGCTCACCGTATTCATCGTACTTCTTACGTTTTTCCGGATCGCTCAACACTTCATTAGCCTCGTTTATCTCCTGAAACTTATCCTTTGCGCTCGGGTCGTTCGGATTTAAATCCGGGTGATACTTACGGGCCAACTTACGAAAAGCCTTCTTTATATCATCTTGAGAAGCACTTTTGTCAACTCCTAAAATTTTGTAATAATCTATATAGGCCATGCTTTTATATTTTAAACGTTTCACTACTATAAACGTTCACAAATAACACGCCAACATAGTATTTAGGTTCAATTTTTAAGAAATCTTCATACTCCCATTCCTAAAGCAAAGCCACCGGCATCCGAAACCAAAAACAGGAACCTTTGCCCTCTTCCGACTCGGCACCGATCGTTCCTCCCAAACGCTCTACAATGACACGACAAATAGCCAGCCCCAATCCGGTGCCCTTCACAAAAGTATTCAGCTTCACAAACCGTTCAAACACCTGTTCTATTTTATCAGCAGCAATACCAATGCCGGTGTCTTTACAAAAAAAGTATATCTCATCTTTTGTTTCATCCAACCGATAGCCTATAGATATGGTTCCCCGTTCGGTAAACTTCATGGAATTGCTAATAAAATTAATCATCACTTGTGACAGACGAAGACGATCCGTCATTATTGTACACTCCGGTACTCTTTCCGTAAACACAATCTTCACATCTGCCGAGTGCTCTTTTTGATTCATCTGCTGACAAATAGAGTCTAACAGTTGATTTACATCAGTCGTGGAATAAGAAAAGTCCATAGTACCCGCCTCGATCTTCGACAAATCGAGAATATCATCTATCAGTTGCAAGAGCAGTTCGTTATTCACTGCAATTATCTTCATGTATTCCTGCTTCTCCTCCGGATCATCTATTTGGGAAATCATATCGGAAAACCCCACAATCGCATTCAGAGGGGTACGGATTTCATGACTCATATTGGCAAGGAAAGCAGACTTCAGCCGATTCGATTCTTCTGCTTTCTCCTTGGCTTCCCGCAACGCCTGATCAAGCTTTAATTTCTCCGTAATATCTTCAAACCGTAACAAACCGCCTATCACCTCCTTATTATCATCAGCATACACAGGAGTGCCCGTTACCTCAAAATCAACACCCTCCACCCGTACGGTGTGGCGCACAATTCTTTTCTGCTCGATCGCTTCTTTGAAAGCACAATGTTCACAAGGTTGGTCTCGCAAAGCACTGGTCCGATAACAGATCATTCCGGGGGTGTAATGCCGTCCGGAAACCAGATTTTTCAGATGTGTCGTCTCTTCCCATTGTACCCTATAATCTTTATCAATATAAATCAATCCGAAATCAATACTCTTCAATGCCAAGTTCTGTTTTTTAATGGCACTTTCCAACTGATTTTTGGCAATCAGCAACTCTCTTTCATATCTTTTTAACTGACTGATTTCCCATCGGGTTACCAACAACCACTTACCGGACACCCCACGGGAAAATATGGATTTCATCACAATCGTATCATGATCGACTCCATCGGTAGTGACATAGTGTTCCTCTGCACGATAAGGCTTACCTATTTTGACCAAATCTTCATCAACAGCCCGGTAATACCGTCCCCGCTCCTTGCCGTAGATGTCATAATCACTACGTCCGACAGCATCTTCACACTTAATGCCCGACTGTAACTCGGATTCTTTGTTCCAATAAGCATATTTGAATCCATTTTCAATATCCTTTACCATCACAGGAAAGGGAAGATTATCGAGTATGTCAAACAGAAAACGGTGATAATCCCGTTCTTTTACCCCCTTACTTCGCAACTCATGAAGTTTATACAATAAACATACGATTACTACCCCCATTAGAACCAGCAATCCATAAAGCCATAAATGAGTCATCACAGCCTCATTCCCCAAAGATACATTGTGAGTCATAAATCAATGCCGTATTTATGCGGTAAATATATGCATTAAGTTCAGAATATTTTCCAAAACGTCAAGTTATATTTTCCAAGTATTTCAAAACTTAAGATTTCAATCCGAAATTAATTATCATAAAAAAAGGTTCGCACCTGTGAAAGTCCGAACCTTTATTATTTTATCCTTAAACAAAAAAATATCAGGAATTCAGCAAAAGAATAAAACGGTCGATATCATCCTCTGTCGTGTCAAATGAAGTAACCAAGCGAATCTCATTGTTCTCCTCATTCCAAAAATAGAAAAAATAAGATTCAAGCATTCTGTCTATCACAGAACGGGGCATAGTAAGAAACAGTTGATTACTTTCCACCTTTTGAGTAAAACAGACACCGGGATAATCTTTCAAAGCATCATAGAGCCTACGCGCCATACGATTGGCATGAGATGCATTTTTCAACCAAAGATCATCCGTGAGATAAGCGGTGAACTGGCAAGAGAGATAACGCATCTTCGAAGCTAATTGTGCCGATTGCTTACGGATAAACCGCGCTTCCTCTTTCAAGGCATCATCAAAGATGACCACGCACTCTCCCATCATCAGTCCATTTTTGGTACCGCCGAAACTAAGCACATCGATCCCGCAATCTACCGTCAACTCTTTCAGAGAAAGACGAAGGGCGGCACAAGCGTTGGCAATACGGGCACCATCCATATGGACACGCATCCCGTATTGATGGGCCAACAAAGTAATTGCTTTCAGCTCATCGGGAGTATACACAGTGCCTAATTCGGTACACTGGGACAGATAAACAGCTCCCGGCTGGGAATGATGTTGGTCGCCAAAGCCATGAAGATATGGACGAATCAACTCCGGAGTGAGCTTTCCGTCCGGAGTTGCCACCGGCCGGATCTGACAACCGGTCATCTTTACGGGAGAGCCGCATTCATCCACATATATATGTGCAGTCTCGGCACATAGGATAGACTGATAAGGACGCGTCATCAACTGCAAGGCAACGACATTGCTGCCCGTACCGTTAAAAACAAACAGGGGCTCACAGTCGGCCGTAAATGTTTCTCTGATTTTCCGGACAGCTCCTTCCGTCCAAGGGTCATCACCATATCCCAATGCATGATTCTGATTCGCCAAAGCCAGTGCTTCCATCACCAAAGGATGTACACCGGAATTATTATCGGATGCAAAACTTCTCATATTTTCCTTTAATTAATTTTCCTATGCAAAGGAACGGAATTCTTTTTAAAAGAAACAACCCGAAAAAAAATTTATAAAAAAAGAGAGCCGGTTTTCATATCCATATGGAATCGGCTCTCCTGTTTGTTATCCTGAATACTAAAACTTAATGAAACAAAGTTACCGGAGTTTGAAAATCTTCTCCTTTCCCGGCCATTACAAAACCTTTATTATTCCAAATACGCGGATATCCGCCAATATTATTGTTAATAAACAACAATCGGAAAGCGTGTTTGCCCTTCTCCAAAGCAAGAGATGTACGCGTGTGTGAATGACGTACCAATTTACCGTCATTACTCAATACCAATTTACCGTCTATCTGCAACTCGTCCATCTCGGTAGATACATAATAGACTCCGTCTTGAGGCACCTCAAAATATCCGGTATAGCAGAATGCCCCCTTATCTTCTAAAACTGGTTTCAAATTGAAATCGTCTACTATCTTTTCATCCTTCCAAGCAGCGTTTTCCGTATCTTTCACAAAATAAAAATCACCCTCTGCATACATCAAAGACACTCCCGGTTCAGTCCTCTCTTTGTAAGACGGCCATAAGGGTTCTTTCACTACTTCTATCGTACGCACTCTGCTCATTTTGCCCGAAGAAAGAAGGGTTGCAATACGTATAGTCTGATTGCCGTCTACAACAATGGGAGCGCTGTAGCGTTTGGAATGAACCGCCGGTTCGCTTCCATCCAGTGTATATACCATCGGAAGATTGCGGCTATTCGAGAAACTAAGCGTATCCGGACCGACAATTGCCACACGATCGGCCATCGGCCCTTCGGGCAATGGAATGTGATAATGAATATGATGTTCGTCCAAGCGTACCAATTGATTATCCAGACGACGTTCAAAAGATGCATAATCTTTTCTATCGGCAGGTGTCCAGGTAAGTTCCGCTACCGCCAACAGTCTCGGATAAAGCATGTATTCCGTATGATCCGGATTGACGGCATATTCTGCCCACATATTACCCTGTGCTCCTATCACATGTGAGCGTTGTTCCGCCGGTATTTTTTCGGACGCAGGATTGTAATGATAGGTTTTGCTCAGCAAAGTCTTAAAATTAATTGTAATAGGCTCCACTTCGATATTCCCCTGCCCAAAATCCAAATACAACCATTTGGCAGGTGTCATTATCACATCGTGCCCCATGGAAGCGGCCTCGATACCACCTTCCTCCCCACGCCACGACATTACGGTCGCCGTAGGTGCCAGTCCGCCTTCAAGAATCTCATCCCAGCCTACCATGCGCTTACCATGTGCCAACACTACTTTCTCGATCCGGTGTACAAAATAACTCTGTAACTCATGGGCATCTTTCAACTTTTCATCCCGCATGCGCTTCCGGCACTTCGGACAAGCATTCCACCTCACTTTGGGACATTCGTCTCCTCCTATATGAAAATATTTACCTGGAAATAAAGATGCGACCTCATTGATTACATCTTCCAAAAATTTAAAGGTCTGTTCATTACCTGCGCAATATACATCCTCTTCCACCCCCCACTTATTTCTCAACTGGAAAGGACCACCGGTACATGACAATTCCGGATAAGCCGTCAGAGCGGCCAAAGCATGTCCGGGTAATTCGACTTCCGGAATGACCGTTATAAACCTTTCTGCCGCATAAGCAACCACCTCCTTAATCTGTTCCTGTGTATAAAAACCTTTGTGTATACTTCCGTCAGCATTACGACGCACTGAACCCACTTCGGTAAGGCGGGGATATTTCTTTATTTCAATCGTCCACAGATGATCATTCGTAAGATGCCAATGAAAACGGTTCAGCTTAAACATAGCCATGATATCCAACTGCTTCTTGACAAAAGCCACATCATGAAAATGCCGGCTGACATCCAGCATCATCCCGCGATAGGAATAAGCCGGTTCGTCTTCTATCTCGACACACGGCATAGCCCATACAATATTATTTATAACCTGTCCACTCTCTATCTCGGCAGGCAAAAGTTGCATCACCGTCTGCATCCCATAAAAAATTCCTTGCGGGGACTGTGACCGTACCCAAATTCCTTCAGGAAGCACGGCTAATTTATACCCTTCCTCTTTCAGGTTTAAAGTAGTATCCAAAGCCAGACGAATATAATTCCGTTCTGCTTCCTGTCCGTCAGCAAGTTGATAACCGGTAGATTGCTTTATCTTGTATTTAAAATAACCGGCAACCGCATCGAGCGTATCATTATCGATAATAAAAAGCGTGTTAGGATTTAAAACAAATTCTCCCGTCTGTTGAGTGATTCTCTCAGGTTCGGGAATTATGTGAAGACCTTCATTATAAGGTTTCACAACCATCTTCTCCCCACAAGCAAAAAACACCAAAGAAAAGAGTGGTATCAGACAAAAAGGCTTGATTCTCATATATCACAGATTTAATTAATAATTATTTTTTCAGTTTCAATTGTCACCATAGTTCATACGCACATTTACAACCTCTTGATTATCGACCGGTACTTCCAGATTCTGATATCCCTTTTTACTAAATATCAATACTTCCTTATTCCCTACATCCATCCGATAGCAGCCCCTGTCATCGCTCTTCCCAAGAAGTTCTCCCGTGCTCTTGGCATAAATATTCACCTTCCCTATCAAAGTGGCCTGTACATCCCTTACTTCTCCATGAACGGAAATCGTCTTGCTGCTCTTTAGTATTTTTTGTTCTTCTACCAAAGCGGTGGATACAAATTCACCGACGGAGACTACTTTCGATTGAAGAATATTGTCTGACGCAGCCCCCACCTGTAACTCAAACTCTCCCGGTTCAACTACCCTTTTATTTCCGGCATTTACAATATAAAGATCGTTCACTGCGACTTTCAGTTTCACCGTTTCTGTTTTTCCAGCCTCAACATCCACTTTCTTAAAATCCCGCAGTTGCTTTACAGGAGTTACCACGGTACTAACCTTATCATTCACATACAACTGCACGACCTCTTTCCCTTCTCTCTTTCCTGTATTTTTAATATCGACATCAATGTATATCGTATCATTGAGTCCATAATGTTCTTTGTCTGTCCTTAGATTCTTATATACAAAAGAAGTATAAGTCAGCCCATGACCAAAAGCCCAAAGAGCGTCCGGAGAGGAAAACACATAATCTCTTCCCGGAGATTCATAGCTTCCGGGATTTTTGTAAAAGCCCTTGTCGGAAGGAAGATAATTATAATATACCGGCAAATGTCCCGTAGTCTGAGGATAAGAAAAAGTCAGTCTTCCTGATGGAGAAATGCTTCCAAACAAAATATCCGCAATCGAATTTCCTGCTTGTTCTCCTGCATACCATTGTGTCAAAATAGCCGGAATATGTTTCTTCTCCCAAGATATGGCAAACGGTTTTCCGGTTACCAATACCAACACTACCGGCGTTCCGGTTTCATGCACTTCTTTAATCAACTGCCCTTGTACTCCCGTCAGGTTCAGATCATTCAAATCAAAACCTTCACCACAGGTAGAACTTTTATAATCACGTGCAAGGGCCGCACTGGCGCTTCCACAAAACAGAATCGCCACTTCACTCTTCCGTGCCGCTTCTACGGCCTCCTTTATTCCACCGGCATTCAATGAAACGAGATCGCATCCTTTCGCATAACGGACAGTAGCCTTACCGCCCAATAATCGCCTGATTCCCTCCAACGGGGTAACGCCGTCTTTGTTATTACGACTCCATGTATAATCTCCGAATTGTACCTGGTCTGCATTAGGGCCGATCACCGCAACAGACTTCAACTTATCGGCATTCAAAGGCAAAAGCCCATTCTCGTTTTTCAACAGGACAACCGATTCATCCGCTATCTCTTTCGACAACCGTATGCTTTCTGCCCCATGCATCTCACTATGAGAATACTGTTCGCCATAAGGGTCTTCGAAAAGTCCCATTTTAAACTTGGCGTACAATACCCGGCGAACAGACTCATTCAAAACCTCCTCATCCAACTTCCCCTTCTGTATCAGGCCGGCCAACAAAGGATAACAATTACTAGAAGCCTCTACATCGAGCCCGGCAGTGAAAGCCTGCATAGCCGCTTCTTCCGAATTATGCGCCACGCGATGAAGAGTCTTCAACATTTCAATGGCTCCCCAATCCGAATATACATACCCTTTAAATCCGAACTGTCCGCGCAATACCTCTGTCAATAAATAATGCGAAGCAGAATTCGGCACATGATTCCATGAATTATAAGTAGACATAACCGCCAACACAGGAGTATTACGAATCACCATCTCGAACGGTTTCAAATATACCTCATGCAAATCCCGAAGCCCACATTCCACAGAAGCCAGATTCAAACCGCTCAACGGATTACCATGAGGGCCATAATGTTTCAGCATCGGAGAAATACCGTTGTCCATATACCCTTTTACTTCGGCAATGCCAAACAACCCGCATAATACAGGATCTTCTCCGAAAGATTCTTCCACACGTCCCCACCGCAAATCTCTTACCACGTCGATGCAGGGTGCCAATACCTGATGCATTCCCTGTGCATGAAGGTCTTTCGTGATCATTGCCGCTTTCCGGTAAGCAAGTTCAGGGCGGAAAGTACTCCCCATGGCTATATTCTGAGGATAAATAGTAGATCCCTCGTGTACCGAACCATGCAATGACTCCGCAACGGTAAACACCGGTATCCCCAAACGCGTATTCTCAACCATAAATTTCTGTATCAACTGCATATTCTTCTTACAGTTAACTCCTGTCAATGGAAATCCTTCTACAAATCCCCAGCTCACACCGCCGGTAAATTTCCCGAGCTTTTCCATATCCAAGTCCTGACCATTGAATACATTCCATGAATGGATATGCCTGATTTGCGCTATTTTTTCTTCCAGAGTCATGCGTCCCAACAAATCATCCACCCTTTCCGATATCGGAAGAGAGCTTTGCCTATAAGGCAATTGCTGGGCAAATATCATTCCCGGTAAAAGTAAAAAACCGGAAAGCAATAATTTCAATCGATTTCTTTTTATCATAATGTATTTGTTCTCGTTATTTCAGATATGCCTGTTCTATTTTTTTATAATAGCGTTTATGAAGTTCTTCGACAACCGGTATCGTCCCTTCCGGATTCACTTTGGAAAGATAGGTAGAGTTTGCCAAAACCCACTTCTCTTCCATCTCTGCAAAATCCGGATAAGGAAGTTTCTTACCATACAGTAAACTGGCTTTATAGGTTACATAAGCCTCCCAACGGGGAAGATAAAAATCACTCAACAGCCCGCTCCACTCCTTATTGGCATAATCATGCAGATCCGAATCCCTGTCGGTCCATGTCGTTACCAGCCTTTTGGCATTCGTAACGAAGCGTCTTTTTTCCTCAGGAGTACAACCTGCATTTTCGGCTTCCGTCAACCAAGTGCCAAGCATAAATTCCTTGCGGGTGGACAGCAGGCGGTCTTCATCCTTTATGACATCCAGAAATTCAGTGCTATATTTCATAAAGCCATTCTTATTCTTTTGATGAAATGCCTCTACCATTTCTTTATGCAGATACTTGGCATAATCGGATAGAACCTGCCGGGTGACATCGACAAGATCATATTCATAGGTATCGCAATGGTTAAATCGGTTTCTCGACTGATACAAAAACTCCCATGCCTCTACCATCTTTACAGGTTCGTAAAATATCCTGGCATTGCCCCACGTAGACACATGATCGATCGTATCTGCAGGACGGGCGCAAATATAAGATTCTACCGGTCCGCCCAACTCATTATGGCATTCATAGACGGTTTCGGATAATATTTTCCACGCTTTATCACAGTTCGTATCTTCCATGCCATACCTATAATAAGTATAATTGGTCAACCACTGGGGAATCTGGATACTATCCGTTCTCCATGCCATATCATACACCATATCATAAACTACCGGAACCGTTCCGATACCCTCAGGAGCAGTCCCTATACCGCAAATATTTCTCCCCATCGGATGTTCTTTTGCAAAGACGGCTCCCGAAGCATAACTGCTCATTTTTCCATGCAGCCCGGTTTTTCCTCCGAAGTTAGGTAAAGCGCACCATATCCACCGGTGATCCTGATGCCCTTCCGGCTTATGAAACATGGAAGTAGTGACTCCTCCCCACTGGGGACGTTCGCAGGCCATCAGATCCAATATGATTGTCTCACCGGGATTCAACCCGTCCATCAAGTCTTTTACCGGGTTATGCTGCCATCCCTGTAAGACCCAGACCGCTTTCGGGTTTACTTTCCGCATAGCCTGCAATATTTTCTGCGCGGCAAGTTTTACATGAATGCCTTCCGAAGTGCCACCCTCATGAAAAGGATCACCGCCAAAAAATTCCGCATCTCCAAATAATTTTTTCTGTTCTTCGTAATAAATAGCTGCCACTCTATCAAAAAGCGGGTCTGTCGGATCTAAAAAGGCCGGACGCTGATAAGTTTGCCACGTCCCCTGTTCTTTGATACGGGCATCGGGATATTTCTTTTTCAAAACATTAGGAACCATTCCATAAAATCCTTGAAATACCGGTTTCATCCCTAACTCCCTCATCCGCTTCAACATTTTCTGTTGCAGGTCCGTCTGTCTTGCAATAAATTCCGGACTCACGGGCCCGCCGAATCCTTCCAGATTTCCCATGAGCCACCATGCTTCATAGCCTGCTCCCGGAAGGAACGCAGCTATATCCGTTTCACTGAAATTCAATCTTCTAAGCGTATTCTGCCATACGGCATATTCTCCGTACACAGCCATCAAGGGCATGTTGATCCCTTGAAGAGCCATCCGGTCGATCTCTGCCTCCCACCGTTCCCAATCCCAGAAAGCCATGGAGTAGCTATAAGTACAATAATTCAAATAATAGCGGTAAGGAAAAGAAGCGTCAATCCTGATCTTTTCTTTCACCGGAGGCAACGGCTCCGGCAAGTCGGACAAATTATTACCGCACCACGAAACAGAACGGTGACAATAGTTCCTAAGATAATGATTCAGCCCACGTGCCATCGAGACGCCATTATTCCCTCTGATGATAATCTTATCTTCTGTAGTCTGCTCCAACTCAAAAAAATCAGAATCGGAAGAGAGCTGTTCAAAGACAAAAGAGGAGTTATTCGCCGGTAACAGACGTTCAGCCAACCCATATACCGGCTGGTCGGGTTTAGAAATCGAACATCCACAAAACAGGATGGATGTGAAGAATAATAGTACTTTCCGCATTAGAACATTTTTTATGAATTCAATCCCAATAATCTTTTTACAGTATGTCTCTTACGAGAGAAAGAAATTCGCAAGGGAGAAGAGACCATGCTATAAGAAATCAAACATTTATAATTTTACGTCAACAAAAACCGGATAATGATCCGAAACTGCACTTGTATCTACTTTTTTACCATCAATGGAAAGGCTGCGCACTATGTATGACTGGCCAACCTTAACCTTCGAAGCCTTTTTATTATCAAGTAAAAGTACATAATCGATCAAAGCTCCGCCATCCGTTCTTCCCGGAATGGAGTTACCGATCGTATCACTTATGATTTTAAACTGTTTCATCCACACAGGAAATGATATTCCGCCTTTGGGCCAACGATGAGAATCATTCAAATCACCGGCAAGAAAAACCGGTTTTGTTTCGTCTTTCACTAAATCACATACGGTTACAGCCCCTTCTTTACGCTTTTCATCATTAAGGTCGGAATGAGTACCGATAAAAACAAAATTCTTGAATTTTATTTTCACGGCAACCCTGGCCTCATCTCCCGGCAAAGGAATTACTTCAATGTTTTTGACAGACCGCTTTTTCCTGACCAGCACTCCACAGCCTATACTGCCATGATCGAATGAGGCGGCATTTCCATACACCGGTGTATATTCACTTCCTGTCGCATCTGCAATATCTTTCAACAGATACCGCCCTCCCCGGTGCAACGAAGCGCTATCGAGCTCCTGCAATGCTACAATATCGGCATCCAGAGCTTTAATTATCCGGGCCAGATTATGTACATTTTCTTCCGATATCGTTCCCGGGTCTGCGGCTCCCTTACAATAGTGCGTATTATAAGTTAACAAACGTATGGTACCTCTTTTCTTTTCATATTCCTGAGCAACCACACCAAAACAAAGGAATGACATTACAAATGTAAAAAATATTTTTTGAAACATGACCGTCGTTAGTTGTTTATTATCACTTGGTTATTCTTTTATCACTTTCCTCACCAAAGATTTACCGGCAGAAAATCCTTTTACGATATACACGCCTTTTGATAATCCGGATACATCCACTGCTGTTACATTTTCTCCTTTCATGCCCGCCATCTTCTGTCCGGTCAGTGCATACACGTCTATCTGCTCTAACGGCATCTCTCCCTGTATGCAGAATCTCTCTCTGACGCCATCAAAATAAACATTAAAATCCGGTTCTCCTTCTACATTTTCAATCGACGTAGAACCCGGAAGCCTGATATCGACAAATACAGGATAATGATCCGACACATTCTGCAGATTGACGATAGCGCCGTTGATCTCTATGGATCTCACTATATGTGTCTGTACCACTTCAATCCTCGAATTATTATAGTCATGGAAAAGGACATAGTCGATAAGCCCCTGGTCAGCGCCTTCTTCACCGTGCGGGCCGTTCCATACCGTATTACCTTTCGTATCACTGGCTATCGTAAACTTTTCCATATAAACGGGAAAAGCAATACCGCCATTTCCCCAACGGTGGCAATCATTCAAATCGCCAGCCAGAAAAACTGGTTTACGAATATAATCCAGTTCGTTATTGATAATATTTGCCCCTTGTATCCGCTTTGTGTCATTAAGGTCGCCATGAACACTTATGAAAACAAACTTATCCAAATCGGTTCTCACCGCTATGCGTGGCTCGTCGCCGGGCAAAGCGATCTTTTTTATTTTACTTATGGGATAAATCGTTTTTATAAGACTTCCGCAACCGACACTCCCACCGTCCCACTTGAGCGCACTGCCGTACACGGGTGTGTAATTCAGTCCGGTCGCTTTGCCTATTTGCTCCAGTAAATAGCGTTTTCCCCTGCTATTTGCCGCACTGTCAAGTTCCTGCAACGAAACCACATCGGCATCCAATGTTTTAATGACCGAAGCCAACAGTCTCGTATTGGCATCATTAATACTGCCGGGATCAGTCCCGCCTTTACAATAATGAGTATTATAAGTTAAAATCCTTATTACATTCCCCTCTTTAGGGTATGTCTGAGCCGCCAATTCCAGACATAAACATAAGAATCCCCAAAAGATTATATATTTTCTCATAACACATTTTCGTTTTTCAATAGCCAACAGGAAGCGTAATTCCTGCCGGCCATTAAACAATGAATACTTGAAAAGTAATTACTTCTTTATTATTTTGACAATATCCTCGCTTGTTGAAGTGGTTACCTTTACAAAATACAGTCCCGGAGTCAAATCAGACACATTGACTATTGTCTGAGAACCGTTTGCTCTCTTCACACAAGCGCCGGTAGTTGAGTAAACATCGATGCTTCGAACATCCGAAGCAACAACAGAAAGTTCATTCACAACAGGGTTCGGGCCGACTTTTATCTTCACACTTTCCGTTTTATTCACACCTGTAGAATAGCTGTCCACCACCTTCACCCAGACTGTATTCAAAGCTAATGCCGGATAGGCAGCATTCTGCATTTCACAACGATATACTTTTCCCACACACTCGCTTCCAAAACAAAACCAACCGGTAGCATCGGCGGAGGTCGGGGTTATTACATCGCCATCTTCATTCTTCCAGGTATAAGTCGTCAGCTTGCCCTGCACATCGTATTCTGCCGACAGATCGATATCCTCATCCACTCCTATCTCATATTCTCCCTCGTCATTTTTCAAACCTATAGGAAGGCCGCCCAACGTATTCCACTGAGATTTATAACCGCTACCCAATACTTTTCCTGTAGCCGGATGCAAAGGCAATGTGGAATATGTGAAACAGTTGTCCTCCAGATTTAATAGCCAGTCCAGGAATTCTGTTTGCCGACAATCATTGCAGACGAAAGCTGTCTCATCTGACAGAATATTCCTATACCCGGCAAGTTGACGGCACTTTCCGGTAGAACCGCTCAAATCAATTTGCTTCACAAAAGGATTACGTCTGATATGAAGATAACAATCATTCTCTGCATTGGTCATTGCTATTTTTACTGTATCCATTTGGGTATTCGAAACGTGTACGGTTGTCGCCTTAAAATCTCTCAGAACCAACTTTCCTTTTAAATTCTCAACAACCGGTAAAACCGGATACCACTTATTGTCTCCCTCCGTATTTGTCCAGGACAAGCTGCTGGTTTTACCATTAAAAGGAGCCGCAGCATTAACACATACCCCAAACAGCGTTTCGGCATATGTAGCCGAATAGGTATGCCATATTTTGCCTTCCGCATTCTTCCAGGTATTCATATCATTCCATGAGAAACCGTCTCTATGAATATCTATTCCCATAACTTCGGCGTTACATTTTCCCTCAATAGCCGAAGGTTGCTTGAAGAACGCCGCATAATCCGCCGTTTCATCCGCGTTGAAATTCCAGTTTTGTTCTTGTGCGAAACCTAAAGTACTTGCAAATGCGAGTACTGCAATAGCAAATACTCTCTTTCCGATCAAAGTAATACTTTTCATAAGTTCAAATAATTAAGTGTTAAACATTTGTAAGATATTTATAGCAGGGGCATCAATAGCCCCCTTTATTTCAGAAGTCAAGCCCGTCTTCCCAATTTGGATTCTGAGTAATATTTCCATTGGTCAATACCCGTTCTTGAACAGGTATGGGATACAGATAATCTCTGTCCTCTCTCCACACTCGAGGTTCGTCTTTCACATCATGAACGATGATATTTCCTTTCAGTCCGTCTGTGAAGCGGAATTCATCTCCTAACTTATAGAACTTCCGGATATTTTTAACAAGTGTTCCCGTAGGTTTCTTTCCTGTATAAATACAGATATCCACTTTATCCTTATCACGCAGTGTCCCGTCATTCATATCAAACACACCAAACCGATTGTCACCCTCGCCATGTTCTAATCCGGGGAAATACATTCCTAAATAAGGTTGTTCAAATATTTTCCCTTCTTTCCATCTCATGACATCATAATACCTGAAACCCTCAAGAATCAACTCCACAGTACGTTCACGGCGAATTTCAAGAATAACCCCTTTATTAACACCTGTTACATTAGCATATCCGGTTTCTATATTACTCAAATAAGGATCCGGATTCGCATTGGCTTCCGCCATATCGATGTTAGGCATTCCTACACGATCACGAATTTTCTTAATTGAAATATCCAGATCACTTTGTGTTAAGGTTCCACGCTCGGCTTTTGCTTCGGCAAAGTTCAGATAAACCTCGGCAGCTCTAAACAAAATATAATCATTGGAAGATCCCATATAGCCGTCTCCACTGGCATCTGTCACCCATTTTATGATCTGGTATCCAGTAGTAGACGAGCTAAAATTGGGAGATTCGACCGTAGTACTGTTAATACGCGTGTAGCCCGGTCCTACTACCGTCTGCGTCAGACGAGGGTCACGATTTTGCATTTCATCATAATACTGCATAGTCTGATACCCTTCTTTATCAGTAAACCGGCTTCCATCGGTCATCAAATAACTGTTGACAACTTTCTTATTCATACCGGGACGTCCATACGTAGGCCCCATCGTATTATAATTGGCTTCATGCATAACCGCCTTTCCCTTGTCATAGTCTCTTGCCAGAATGACTTCCTGAGAAATCGCATCCATGGAAGAGAACAGGTCACGATAAGGTTTCTCACCATCTTTATAAATAGAGTAAGGGCTGTTTGTTATAAAGTCTTCTGAAACAGAAATACATTTATCCAGATAGGTTTCATAACCCGCTATGCCATGATATTTCCGAAATGTACCCTCAAAAAGACAGATCCTCGATTTCAGTGCCATTGCCGTCCATTTGGTCACCCGGTAGAGTTCCGCCGCATCAGAAATATGCTTGATTGCATAATCTATATCTTCAATGATTTTTCCCATAACAAACTCTCTGGTATCCCGGGGCTTCATCAAATCTTCATCATTCGATGCCATCGCTTTATCGTACCAGGGAACATCACCGAATCGCTTTACTTTCTCAAAATAAAAGTACGCTCTGAAAAAACGTGCAATACCGTCATACTGTTCCCGAACAGTCGTATTGGAGCAACGTTGAGAATGTTCCAGATAAAAATTTATATTACGCAAATATCCCCAATCCCATCCGCCACCGGTAGTAGGGATCGTTCGTGAACCGATGATCGCTTCCGGCAAAGTAAACACGCACACAATATCATCGCTCTCCCCATAACCGGAAGAAGCACCCGGAAACATTCCATAAAAATTATTCGTCGCACTCTTTAACTCCATTTCATTATTATAATAAGTTTCCGGAGCCAGAGAGTCAAGTGGAAATCTATCTAACATATCAGCGCAACTCGTTGTACCCAACAATAACATTGCTACATATATATATTTAACTCTTTTCATTTTCATACTTACTGAAGGTTATTAAAAAGTTACATCTAAGCCAAAAGAGAATGTTTTAGCATAAGGATATACCCGGGCATCGGCATCGGCCGAGAATTGTTCCGGATCTATATATTTGGTTTTCAATTTCGTCCATGTCAACAAATTATCACCACTGAAGTAGAACCTCACACGCTCCATTCCTACCTTCGTAGTCCATTGGGCAGGAAGCGTATATCCCAACGTCAGATTTTTCAAACGGCAATAAGCAAGATTCTGCAGATAACGGTCATTGACTTTTGCTAATGAACGGTCGCCCTGTGCCGCATATCCACGCATTCTCGGGAAATAAGCATCCGGATTCTCTTCCGTCCAGATATTATCGACCCAATCAATTGGAGTGAATGAGGCATACGGACGGGCAAACCCTCCCCAAAAAAGCATAGCATTACCTCCCGGATAACGATTCTGCCTGCCTACTCCCTGGAAGAAAGCAGAACAGTCGAAACCGTACCAGTTGAAGCCCAGATTTCCACTGTATGTATAGCGTGGTCTTGAGTTACCTATAATGCGCATATCTCCACGGTCGTCCGCTGTTTTTTTACCATCATCAATCCTTCCGCTTCCATCAAGATCGGCAAAAATCATATCACCGGCTTTCAAACCTTTATTTTCTCCAATAGCGGTTTCTAAGATGTTCTTACAAACATAGCTGTGATCTATCGCTTCCTGATAAGCTTTTGCTTCCTCGTCCGTACCGAATAAACCGGTAACATGGTATCCCCATATTTCTCCGATTTCCATGCCTACATAATAGTTGGACTTGCTAAATTCTTTCAACGGGTTATCGTATTTCGTTATATGCGAACGACTGTCTGCCAGACTGAGTGACACATTGTAACTGAACGGCTTATCCAACAAGGTAAAACTGTCATTCCAACTCAACGTCATTTCAAAACCTTTTGTACGAAGATCTGCAGCATTCTCTTTAGGTGAAGTAGTCCCATAAACACCCGGCAAGGCTTTACCTGCAATAAGCATATCTCTGGTATCACGGATAAACACATCTGCACTATAAGTCAACCTGTTATTGAAAAATCCCAAATCGATACCCACATTCTTATGTATAATGGTTTCCCAAGTCTGGTCTCCTGCCGGAGGAGGGGTTACACTGGCATAGGTCAATCTGTCACCATCCAGCAGATATCCGTCATAATATGCCATAGTCAGTGTCTGAAGATAAGGATAACAATCCGTTACTGCCTGATTTCCCAAAGAGCCGATAGAACCTCTTATTTTTAAATTAGACACCACATTCCGAATCGGCTCAAAGAACTTTTCTTCACTTGCACGCCATCCGGCGGAGAACGACGGGAAAGTACCGGAACGCTGTCCTTTCGGAAAACGCGAAGAAGCATCCCAGCGAACATTAAACTCTGCCAGATATTTTCCCTTCCAGTCATAACCGAGACGACCGAAATAACCAAGTAAAGCCCATTCATTCTGGCCGCCTTCCAAAGTTACATCCTTCGAGATATCCCCTAAATTAAAGTCGTTCAAATTATCCGACTGGATATTCAATTTTGTTGCATAGATTCTCTTATAAGCATTCTGCTCATAGTTGAAACCGGCTACGGCACGCAAATTGTGTCCGCCAAAAGATTGTTCGTAATTGAAATAAGCATCTGCACTATGATAGTAAACTTTCTCGTTCAACTGACGCAACTTATTTTTAAACAATGAACCATCGGCATCCTCAAGAACTCCGGGATATTGTGAGAACTGGGATTTTGCCGTACGCTCCATATAATCAACCGTATTATACTTAAAACTGTAGTTGGCATTAAAAGATAGCCCTTTATATATTTTAAATGTAGCACCTACGGTATAAGTCATCTGCTTTTTATCTTCCACCGATTTAGAATTACCATCAGCAGTCATTATATGGACTCCATCAGTAGGCTGCTGGCCAATAATCGGGTTACTGAATACGTGTGTTCCGTCCGGATTATAAGGCATCAGGAATGGCATTGCATGGAAAGTATAATTAGGTAAATTGTTTCCGTGGCCTAATCCCGGAGCCGAATATTTGGAAGAGAAGAAACTGGTTGCAAAATTCAATGACAACCAAGACTTAACCTCGGCATTCAAACGGGCTCTCAGATTCCCAGTCTTATATTTATCCGGATTTTGTGCATAAATACCGGTCTGTGTATTGAAATTTCCACTTACCAGATAATTTATTTTATCAGTTCCGCCCGATATACTCACATTATTGTCCCATGTAGGGCGACTTGATTTTATCAAATAGTTATACCAGTCGAAATTAGCATAATACATATACTTATCCACACCGTCGCGATTCTGCACAACCGTCCACGGGCGTTCCGGATTCTCGGTTTTGTCATAACGACGGGCCTCGAGTTCTTTATAGTCGTCCTCCGTATACCGGGTATAAGAGTTTCCATTATAAGATCTCATAAAGCCATCCACTAACTTGGCCGCATCATATCCGGAAGTTATAAAATCGGTTTTCGTTGTTTCGGTAGAGAAACTGAACCTGCCATTATAATTTACCTGCATTTTTCCGGCTTTCCCTTTCTTCGTAGTCACCAATACTACTCCAAAAGGTGCTCTGGCACCATATATGGCAGCAGAAGAAGCATCTTTCAAAACAGAAATAGACTCAACATCACGTGGATTCAGATTATCAATGTTACCCTCAATGCCATCGATCAATATTAATGGTTTGGACTCCTGATTGATAGATGCAAAACCGCGAATATTCATACTGGTTGTCTCACCCGGCTTTCCGGAACCAAAAGATATATTCAAATTCGGAATTGCACCCTGAATGGCTTGTCCTAAGTTAGCTACCGGACGATTCTCAATCGCCTTCGAATCAGTATAACCGATCGCTCCTGTCAGATTGACTTTTTTCTGCGTGCCATAGCCGATTACTACCACTTCTTCCAGTGCCTTGCTATCTTCAGTCATCCTAATGTTAATATTCTGTTTTTCTTTCACTTTTACGGTTTGTGGCTTATACCCGATATACGTAAAAGTAAGGGTATGGCCTACCGGTACCTTTACACGATAAATTCCATCAATATCGGTTATTGTGACCCCTACCCCGTCCACTGCGACATTCACACCAATCAGAGGATTACCGGCATTATCCACCACTTTGCCACTCACATCCAAGTCGTTTCCCACCTGTTTTACAACCTGCGCTTTAGAAAGAATGATGTGATTGTCTTTAATTTCATAGCTCAGTTTTTGTCCTTCAAGGATAAGTTTGACAGCCTTTTCCAAAGGTTCGTTTTTAAAGTTCAACGTAATACGCTGATTCATGTTGACATCATTTACATTAAAGAAAAAAGACTTTCCGGTCTGTTTTCTTACAGCTTCAAGAGCTTCCTTAACCGTTACATTCTTTAGGTTAAGCGATACATTTTGCGCCTGGATGAAAGTGCACCAACAGAACAACAATAATGTAAACAGTCTCAATTTTCTTTTCATCATAAGAATTAAATAAGATTAATACGGATAAAATCAGTTAAGTAGGAATTTCAAAACATTGTATACATAGATTAAATATTCCGGTTTATATGAAAGACAGGTAAAAGAGAAATGTGTGTAGTCTGATTTTTACTTTTTTTCTTAAAACTTCAATATATCAATCTGGCAAAATGATATTTCCAATCCCGTACAATCCTTTTATTGGGAAAAATGATGTATAGAGAGGCAATTACGTCTTTATTTTCCAATCGTCTCTTTTCAATTTATCAGGTTCAGAGTCAACTACAGAATACATTCCTTGCACTTTCAGATATTTACTACACAAATCAACACATATCTCGCACTATATAACACTTTTTGCTACTTAATAACGAATCAAAATCAGATAGGAACCAGTGCAAAAACATGATTTTTGAGGAAGCAATATACCCGCTTTACAGAGCTTTTGTCGCTCCTCGTAGAGTCTTATGCCGTTCCTCTACGAGTCTTTTATATTTTCTCGTAGAGGAACCGTACTTATTATATAAAGATAGTAAGGTCAAGGTATGTAGAAAACAACATATTCATTCAAATTAAGTGAATATATGCAGAAAAGAGGGAGTCATATATTGAATTATTATACAATCCATTTTCTATTTGAAATAAATTTGCAGAATAGCATGTCAGAAAAAAGACAATATAAAATCAAAAGAATAGTATAATCCGCTTTTTAGTAACACTTTTTTCAAACAGCTACCTTGAATTTCTCTAACTATGGTTCCAGTACATTTATAAAAATTAGAATAGATAACAATAAAACCATCTACCTCAACGATTTCTCTATTTTATCAATGAAGGAATATTTCCAATCCATCTCATCCCTGCCGGACAATTTTTACGAATACGATTACCCGGTAAAACAACTTCTACCTCCACATCACCGGATAAATTAAGATGTATTCCCACAACCGTTTCTTCATCGGGAGCAATGCAAAGAATCCCCTCCTCATATTCGGCTGTACAATTCCAACACCGAACCCGGCCGGCTCCATCCGCCACAACATAGGCAGAGGTCAAAGCACATTCTTCCATTACCTTAAAGATCTCCTGTACGGTGTTATCACCCGCACCACCCCGCTCACCAAATGCACAAACGGCATTCTCATTATCCGGTCTCAGCCAGGGACTGATCATATCCAAATACTGTTCTCCGACAATGGAATCCACCGGATGCCAATCATGTTGCCTGTCGGTCCTTTCCATACAAACCTTACCTTTGATATAAGGATCGGGAAGAAATCCCCACCGCAAATGCCCGTTCAATTCCATAAATTGAGCACATGCACCTAACGTATCCATAAAATCGGATAGATAACGGACTTCTCCCGTCAACAGGTAAAGGTAATAACACGCATAGATCTTCCATGCCGTCCAGCCGTGAGGAGAATTCATTACCTGATTCGGTACAAAATAAACATCAAGGGCCTCCCAATAACGCAAAGTTCCCCCTCTCATACGACAATCCGGAATTAACTGCTGTTCCAGACATTGATGCTTGCCCATCAGATAAGCAGCAGAAGAAGTATATCGCTCCCGTCTTGCAGAATCACCTTCCAATAACGCCCGCAGCGCCAATTGCAAGGCACTGCAGGTTATCATTCCATCTTCAAAAGTCATATCTCCTTCTGTCTGAATATCATCGAGTCGAAGCAATAAATCATCAATCGCCCTTTCTGCCGATTCTTTATGCCGTACATAACGCTCTTTCCACAAAGGGGAGCCGATAAGCCCTCTTTCGGCTGCCACCAATTCAAGCATCGATTTAGCCGGATAAATAACAGCCGTATAATGAGTCCCCTTGGAACGGTACGCACCGTCTGCCGACTGCACTTTCTCCGAACATAAATAATCGCCCACATGAGCTGCCTTTTCAAGATAACCGATATCGCCTGTAGCCTCCCATAAATCAACCAGCATTCCAACGAGCGTAGAGAAATTCTGTACCCTGTCCGGTGCGGCTTCAGATTTAGGAATCCAAGTCAACGTATCGATAAAGAAAGGAAGCGTACGGTTAAAACGTTTCTCAAGTATACTATCCACAGAAGTCTCCGGAAAATGGCGAGCACCCAGAAAAGCTGTATAATATCCATAAAAAGCTTCACATCCATTTGAAAAAAGAGGTGGATTCCTTGCCACAAAATCACGGGCATTCTTCATATACCAAGACCAGGGATTGCGTATGTAAATACTGGCTTCTGCTGTTTTTCCATTGATAGCCGTAGCCGTAATCCGATAAAGCCCTTTCTGTGAAGAAGGAGAAAATAAAGCAGAATATACATTATCAGCGACACCATCAACCGGCAAAACAGACTGCGTACCATCGGGTGCTTTTACGATCAGTTTTTCCAAACCGCTCTGGCTATGGATAAGTAAACAACTCGTTTCGTGTCCGGCCATCGTATATTTCTCACATTCAATCATCGGAGCCTGTATCCATTGAGATAGCTTTTCTTTCACTCCGGCAAGCCGGTCGACCACTCCCAAATGTAATGTCCATTTTCTTGTTTCATGTGGTTTCAGTGAAATATTGTTCTGGGGATGCCGCTCCGGCAAAGGCAGGCAGTGCAACAAATCGAGACTCCCTGTCTTTATCTGGTGCCCCCACTTCCACTCCATCGATCCTTCATATACATAATTCAATGTATAAGAAGCTACCGGTTCTTCGACCCCGATTCCCATAATGATCTGACGTGGAGACATAAAATATCCCCAAGCAAAATCCTTCTCACAACGCAGCAAAGTAGGGAAAAACTTAGTATCCCAATCCGGATATGTTTTCATCTCCGAATCAACTCCTATAAAAAGCCGGGAATATTCAGGTCTAAAAACATCATCTCCCCGATTAGATATAGTACATTCAACAATCAAATGATCGTATGCTGCCTTATATCGAAGTGTGTAATAAATATCACCCTGATGAGCTTCGAACACATAAAGCTGCTTTTTCGAAGGACACAATTGCATGCCACTCCATGCCGGCCCTGCCAAGCTGTCATCTCTGAAAGGAATCGTTTCCCAAACATCTCCCATCAATTGTCGGAACTGTTTTATGGTTCCTCTATCCGGATGAACAGATACCTCCCATCCGTATTTTTCACCTCCTACCGTCAGATATTCAGTTGACGAGAGAGTAAAGGGATAGATTATAAACAAAAATACAAAACAATGAAAATGAATGAATTTGCGCTGATCTTTCATGAATAATTCTATTTAGGAAATTGCACACCGACTGTATCAGAACAATACAGCCCCGACAAATTCCGGATAAACAAATATCTATGTGTTAATTAATCAGCATAAAGGCAGACAGAGAAAAAGCATCAATGGAAAATGCGAATTTCACTCTTGTCCATATCGTAATGATAATTAAATTTATTCGTAGCAGACATAATATCCATAATTTGCACGATATTGTCCGCTCCGATAGTTATATCACCATAAAAAATCAAATGCTTCAAATCATCATTGTCAAAATGAATGGTGACATCAAATGCCCGTTCCAAAATTTTAGCTATATTACCTAATTTCTCCTCATTAAAGAATACATTATTATCAATCCACGCATTCATATATTCAGCATTGATATCTTTGACGGTCAAGACTCCACTCCTTTTATTACAGGTTATCAATTGATTGGGTTTCAACAAAATAGATTTATCAAACCTACTGTCACGAAAATCAACGGAGCCTTCCAATAGAGCTACCCGGATTTCATCATCTTCCTGATAATTCTGCACATTGAATTTAGTTCCCAATACTTTTACCTTCGCTTCACCCGAAACCACCACCAACGGAAGCTCCGGATTCTTACTGATTTCGAAATACCCTTCACCTTGCAATGACAAATCCCGATTCGTTATTCCAAACTGATTATTATAGCAAAGTGTGGATGCAGCATTCAGCCAAACGATACTGCCATCCGGAAGATTAAATTTCAACTTGGCCCTTCGGGGAGTTTCCAATGAATAAGTCAACAATTTTTCAGAAGATGAGGTACTCAATAAATAATTAGTTCCTATACCTGCCATAAAAATCAGACAAATACATGCCGCATAATAAAGAATCCTCCTTAAAGGAATCATCTTATTCTTGCTTTTTACAGCTCTATCCACTTTTTCCTTAAAATTTTGATATGCAAGCTCTTTATGATAACGCTTTTTATCGGTAGAAGCAACGGAAAGCAACCACGCTTCTTCATACTGCTGAAAGTATGCTTTATTTTCGGCAGACTCCTTTACCCATTTCCGCAAAACCTGCAAATCTCCTGAAGAAATGGTTCTCTCTAAAAAAGAGAGTATCAAACTATCTATATTTGTTATATTTCTTTCCATATTCTATAACTTAAGACAATCCGTTTGCACTTTTGTGTAGTCTAATATGACGATTTTATTTCAAAATCATTAAAGTAACGTTAAAAACACCAGAATTGACAGTATATAGTCTTTCAACTCTAACCGTAGTTTCCCTAATGCATTCTTCATGTGATATTTCACTGTATTAACCGAAATATTCAGTTCACTCGCTATTTCTTCATATTTCATACCGTCAAACCGGCTCATTTTAAATACAGCCCGGCATTCGGGAGACAATTCATTAATTATCGAATTTATTTTATTCTCCAACTCCTGTTCCAGCAAGCTTTCTAACGGATGCTTGTTCTCTATGAAAAATAATTCTTCTATTGCCGCTTTATCCTCATATTGATTAATACTTATTTCCCGTTGAATATATTCCTGCTGCAGATAATTAATACAACGATTCTTCACGCTCCTCACTAAATAAGAGCGCAGAGAATACTTAATATCAATATTGTCTTTTATTTCCCACAAATTATAAATGATATCTCCCACTATCGTTTCCGAAATGTACTCATCTCTTAGATAACTGTCAGCAACCATACATAAGAAATCATAGTATTTATCAAAAATAAAACGAAAGGCATATTCATTTCCTTCTCTCAAATAGATCATGACATTATTATCCGTAATAATATCATTTTTGTTACTCATAGTCATAGTTAATCTCCAGGTACACCTGTCATTTAGTCAAATTAAGTAAAAGATTTAATTGTTGTATTTCAAAGATAAATAAATCCAATCATACTAATAACAAAAAGTCTAATTATTTACTTTTTCTGATTAAAAAGCCAATCCATAAAGTCTGGATAATTAAAAGCCGGATACCATGAAAAATGATCGCACCCATAGAACTCAATATATGAAACATAATAATGATACTCATACATCATCTGCATACACTGCCCAATACTATCCCGCTTATTACCCGGATCCTGTAATTGTGAACCGCTAAAAAGCTGTTTGAACCCACTATCGATAACATTATCCTGACAGAAAGTCAAAGGAGAATAACCCTGCAAAACGATAATAAAGAAAACGATATATAGTTTCCTGTAACTACGATTGTTTTTCATAATAGGACATAATTTGTTTAAGGTATTGGTACCTCCCCAACAATCAGACAGTCAATATGAAAAAACGGGTAGTGTCATATCTTGATTTTTCCATATCCTTAAAAGATATTAACAATACATTTTAAGAAAAATATAAATCCTATTTATCCAAACATCTATTAAGAGCCGGTTTAAATTTTCCTCTCAATAAAAAAGAGGCAGCACAAAATTTTCTATCTCATCAGAAAATCATGTGCCGCCTCTTCTTTACTTTAATGGTGATAAACTAAAGTAATATTTCATATTTTAATTCAGGAAACCATTTTTCCAGAATATTGTCTACTTCGGATTCTATTTCAGGGGTTATGTGCTTTTTCACTTTCTTATATGCTATCGTTACAGCTGTTATTTCATCTATCCAGCCCAAAACAGGGAATCGCCGGGCAGATATCAAATCAACAGGTAATATTAAATAAGAGAGTGCAGAAACAACCAAAAGTTTATCTGACAAGGGTGTATCAGGACTCTTCAATACATAATAAAGAGAAAGCACAGGACGCATGGAAGTACGTCCAAGAGTTTTCCCCCAATCTTTTATCTTTTCTAAAAGCTGGTCAAAATCCAACTTACTAACAAATCTGTCTATCTCTTTCATATGCGATACTATTTATATATTGATTTTTTTCTCCTGATCCAATAATCTATCCCTAAAAGCCCCAAAGCCAATAACGCAATATAAGCATAGAAAGCTATTAACGGGAAAGAGGTTGAAGACAGCTTCAAATGAAGCATAAAATCCGATGGACTGAAATCTAAATAAAAAAACAAATAGTAGACTAAAGTACCCAACATCACAAACAAAGCAGCCAATAAAGAGAAAAGCAGATTCCTCTTTTTCCGTCTTTCCTGTTTTACTGCCTCTACGCGTATCTGTTCCATCATACGAAAAGTGAAATTGGAAGACAGACTTCCGGATTTTCTCTTTTCAAGCACTTGTTTCAATGTATTATCGATTTTTGTTTCCATAACGGCTCTCCTCATTCATTAATAAATAGATTTTCTTACGCGTCCGATGCAACTTCACTTTTACATTTCCAGACGACAACTTTAAAATCTCACTAATCTCTTCCATTGATCTTTCCTCATAATAAAAAAGGGTAATTAACGCTTTCTCTTCTGCAGTCAAGCGATCAATCGCATGTATTAGTTTCGCTATCCGTTCTTCATCATCCGTCAGACAAAGTATATCGTCTGCTTTATCGTCAGGCACATTGTTAATGGTATTTTCATCCACATAGAAAAACTCCTGCTTCTTTTTACGAGTTGCGGATATGGCCGTATTATAAGCAATCCGGTAAATCCACGTAGAAAACAAACACTCTCCTTTATAATTACTCAGGTTCCGGAAAGCTTTTAAGAAAACATCCTGTACAAGCTCCTCCGCATCTTCAGAGCAACCGACTATTTGCACGATCAACGAATAGAGCGGACGACTGTAACGATCGAGTAAAACAGAAAAATACTCCGTTTCTCCATCCAAAATCCGTGCAATATACCGTGTCTCTTCGTTTTGTACCATGATATCCGGTTAGACGCAGTTTACAGAAAAAGGTTACAGAAATAACCTAAAAGTCTGTCTGAATTTTCCCTTAAAAGCTTTATCAGCTTCTTTTGAGCAAAATTAAAACAGGACCCATACCTTTTAGGATACAGGAATCATCCCGATAAATAAATTCAATTTTACTGTAACCTTTTTCACTGTATCGCGTCAAACAGTACAAAGAACGAAATTATTCACTTAAAAACATACGATTATGATGGATTTTATTATGGTTCCACTCATCATGGGAATTATTACATTAGGAATTTATAAACTGTTCGAACTATTTGCATGCAGACGAGAACGCATGGCTATCATTGAAAAATTGGGCGATAAGATTTCAGCAGCCGATTGGAAAGGAAAGTTTTCCCTACCCATTTACAACCATTATTCTTTTAGTACATTGAAAGGAGGCTGCCTGATGTTAGGTATCGGATTGGGGTTATTGATTGGCTTTTTTATTTGTGCATCTGCCATACCCGATTATCTTGCTACCAGTGACCTCAGTTGGAATGCGAGACAAATAGTCGGCATCGTTTATGGCTCCAGTGTTCTGCTTTTTGGAGGTGCCGGCCTGATTACCGCTTTCCTCATCGAGAACAAAATGAATAAAAAGAAAGAAGACCGATAAGAATCGGAAAATATATAAAAAATTCTTCGCTAAGAACCTTACCCCTACTACAACACAACATCGGTAGCAGGGGTAAAGTCTTTTTAAAGAGACTTTCTGTACCCTCTTATTTTCTATCTAAAAAGCATCAATTAGCCGATATACACATTTACACACAGAAAAACATAAAGTTCGTCTTCTTGTTGTTCAAACTCAATTTTATCTTCTCTGGCTAACCAACCTAAAGCTGCCCCCAACTCTTTATCTTTGAGCCCGGATTTCCTTTTAAGGCTCCCGTAGCTCCATTTGTCATTGTTGCTTAGCAACTGCCAAACTTTCCCGGCATTCAAGCCAATTTCCATCTTATCCATAATTTAATACAATAATTTAAAGGTTGTAATACAATCGGTTACCATTTCATCGATTAAAGTTAACAAAATTGCGCAAACATTGTTACTGCAAAAGCAATAATTTTCTATTTCACACAGCATTTTTAACATAACGACCGTCTTACAACTCAATATATTACTGTTCTTAGCATACGTTAAACGGGATACTTTTTTTCATTATAATATGTTAGCCAAAGTTAGTATAAAACGTGTTTATACGGCAATAAGAAACAACTTGAAGAAATAGTGTAACTACTAAAAAAAAGAAAGCCACTTCAAACAAACTGAAGCGGCTTTCCTCTTAAAATTATGGGATAATATTACATCATTCCACCCATTCCTCCCATTCCGGGAGCGCCCATCGGCATTTCGGGTTTATCTTCCTTTTTCTCTACAATTACACATTCGGTAGTAAGGAACATACCGGCAATAGAAGCAGCATTTTCCAAAGCTACACGAGCAACCTTAGCAGGATCGACTACACCGGCAGCATGCAGATTCTCGTAAACATCCATACGGGCATTATAACCAAAGTCACCTTTGCCTTCACGAACTTTCTGAACTACTACAGCACCTTCCTTGCCTGCGTTAGCTACAATCTGACGAAGCGGCTCTTCAATGGCACGCTTGATGATTTCCACACCGGTTGTCTCATCGGCATTATCACCCTTCATACCTTCCAGAACATCGATAGCACGAATATAAGCTACGCCACCACCCGGAATGATACCTTCTTCGATAGCTGCACGAGTAGCACGAAGGGCATCGTCTACGCGATCTTTCTTCTCTTTCATTTCTACTTCAGAAGCAGCACCTACATAAAGAACAGCTACACCACCAGACAATTTAGCCAGACGTTCCTGTAATTTTTCACGGTCATAATCCGATTTAGTAGCAGCAATCTGAGCCTTAATCTGATCGCAACGTTCCTTGATGTTCTCTTTTGCACCGGCACCGTTTACGATAGTCGTATTATCTTTAGAAACCGTAACCTTATCGGCTGTACCCAACATTTCGATAGTAGCCTGTTCCAGTTTCAATCCTTTTTCTTCGCTGATAACCACACCGCCTGTCAAGATAGCGATATCTTCCAGCATTTCTTTTCTGCGGTCACCGAAGCCCGGAGCTTTCACTGCACAAATCTTCAACTGAGAACGCAAACGGTTTACAACCAATGTGGTCAATGCTTCACTGTCAACATCTTCTGCAATCACCAATAAAGGACGTCCTGTCTGTACAGCAGGTTCCAAAATAGGCAAGAAATCTTTCAGATTAGAGATTTTCTTGTCATAGATCAGAATGTATGGTTTCTCCATTTCACATTCCATCTTCTCTGTATTGGTTACAAAGTAAGCAGATAAATAACCACGGTCGAACTGCATACCTTCTACCACACCGATAGTAGTGTCAGTACCCTTCGCCTCTTCAATAGTGATAACACCGTCTTTAGAGACCTTGCGCATTGCATCAGCAATCAGTTTACCGATTACCGGATCATTATTAGCAGAAACAGTAGCTACTTGCTCTATCTTGTCATAGTTGTCACCTACCTTTTCGGCCTGATTCTTAATAGATTCAACCACCTTGGCAACAGCTTTGTCAATACCGCGTTTGATATCCATAGGACTTGCACCGGCTGTTACATTCTTCAAACCTTCAGCTACGATTGCCTGAGCCAAAACTGTTGCAGTCGTTGTTCCGTCACCAGCATCATCACCTGTTTTAGAAGCTACCTCTTTTACCAGTTGGGCACCGGTATTCTGATAAGCATCTGCCAATTCGATTTCTTTAGCCACCGTCACACCGTCTTTAGTGATGTGAGGAGCTCCGAATTTCTTTTCAATAATGACATTACGTCCTTTCGGACCCAGTGTTACTTTTACTGCATTTGCCAAAGCATCGACACCTTTTTTCAATTGGTCACGGGCATCGATATTGAATAATATTTCTTTTGCCATCTCTATTTACTATTTAATAATTTACAATCTACTATTTTAATTAACCCAAAACAGCGAGAACATCGCTTTGACGCATGATAAGGTATTTGCTACCTTCCACTTCGAGTTCTGTTCCGGCATATTTTCCATAAAGAACCGTATCGCCTACTTTTAATACCATTTCTTCATCTTTTGTACCGTGACCTACTGCCACAACTTCACCTTTCAAAGGTTTTTCTTTTGCTGTATCAGGAATAATGATACCGCCAATTGTCTTTTCTTCTGCAGGTGCAGGGAGTATCAGCACTCTGTCTGCCAATGGTTTAATGTTCATAGTTACTTTTTTGTTTTATATGTTATACATAATTATATTATTAATCTGTCCGTTTCAAACGAACGAAAAACAGATTGCGAAAACCGTGCCAAAATCAAAATATGTTTGTTTGTCAGCGAAAGACTGACAAAATGACGCAGATGTGGCTGACGAATTAGGAATAAATTATGTACCTTTGCACGTCATTTACGCACACATTCATATGAAAAAGAAATTACTACTCGCAATTTGCCTTTTGGTAACAATGAACGGCTTTGCCCAAAAGAAAGATTTCAAATACAAATTCTATGGGCAAATCCGTACGGATTTATTTTACAACAGCCGCGCCAATAAAGAAACGGTGGACGGATTATTCTATATGTATCCATTGGATAAACTCCCGGATGCAGATGGAAAAGATTTGAATGCTACAGCCAACGGAAGCTTCTATGTTTTATATACTCGTTTGGGAGTAGACGTGGCAGGGCCGAAATTGGGAAATGCCAAAACATCCGCCAAAGTGGAAGTCGATTTCAGAGGTTCGGGAACCACTTTTTCCACTGTACGCGTACGCCATGCCTATCTAAATTTGGATTGGGGCAAGTCAGCCCTCCTGATGGGACAGACCTGGCATCCCCTGTTTGGTGATGTCTCCCCACAAATATTAAACCTCTCGGTGGGGGCTCCTTTCCAGCCATTCAGCCGGGCACCGCAAATACGGTATCAATACACTAACAAGAATCTTCAATTGACAGGTGCTGCCATTTGGCAATCGCAATACTTGTCAGTGGGTCCGGATAATGTAAAAAGCCAGAATTATATTAAAAACAGTTGCATCCCGGAGATTTATGCCGGAGCAGATTACAAAGGAAAAAACTGGTTGGTAGGTGCAGGTATCGAATTATTATCCATCAAGCCCAGAACAGAATCAAAAGTGGAGACACCGGAATCGACACCGGAAAAAAAACACTATAATACTTATAAGGTAAACGAACGTATTACCACCCTCTCATACGAAGCACATCTGAAATACAGCAATGCAAACTGGCTTGTTGCTGCAAAAAGCGTATTAGGAAGTAATCTGACACAAACCTCCATGTTAGGCGGTTACGGCATAAAATCCAAAGACGCAAAGACCGGTAAACAAGAGTATGCATCTATCTTAAACTCCAGTTCATGGGTGAATGTGGTATATGGCAAAAAGTGGAAACCGGGAGTTTTCCTCGGATATATCAAGAATTTAGGGACCGGGGATTCTGTAACCCAATTATACGGTACAGGAACTGATGTCGATCAACTCACGACCGTGGGAGCTGAGTTGACTTACAATGTAGCTCACTGGAAATTCGGACTTGAATATACATTCAGTTCAGCCTGGTATGGTTCGATGGATACTTCAAACGGAAAAATCAAAGATACCCATTCCATCAGCAATCACCGTGTTGTGGGAGTAGCCATGTTTATGTTCTAACTACAATTCAACATACTCGATATATATCAACCGATAAAGGGGAAAGCATAAAAAACACATCCTATGCTTTCTCCTTTTATCAATTAATCCGAGAAAACGGGGCAATCCGAGAAACCCTTTCGAAGAGAAAACATACATTTTATAAATATGAAGCACATAGGTAACAGCCATTATATTCTTCTATCGAGTTGCAATCTCTATCGTCCGGTTTTGGTACTTCTTTGTAAAATCGATAAGCGAACTACCCATATAGAAAAGGAATACCAAACTTATAATGGCCATCAATGTACTCACCATAGCAAAATGACTTTTTCGTACCAAATCGTTTTTACCCATCGTAATTTCTTTCTTTGATTATTCATAGTACAAAAATAAAGCCGGAATCTTACATCTTCCTTACAGAAACGTGACAGTTCACTTACGTTTTCAACTTTCTGAGCCAACCGGGTAATATACAGACTCCGATAAAAAGATACATGTAATAGGTTATCATCCGCCAGATAAAAGCAACAAGCAAAGCCATTCCACCGATAGTAAAAAAGTCGGCATAATATACCCGAAACATATATTCGCTTACACCGCTACCACCCGGTGTGGGACTGACAGTCATCACAATCCAGAGAATAAGCTGCCTGACAAAAGCCAATAATTGATGCCCGTTTGTCGTGAAAGCAACCAACAATGCATTGACCACCAGATAGCGTGACATCCATGAAATGCAAGTCATCCCAAAAACCTTTAGCCAAAAAAGCAATGAACGATGACTCATCTCATGAGAGCTGATGACAAGATTATCAGTCAGCGTCTCGACAGCTCCTTTCCAACGGTAAAGCAGTGGAATACGGAAAACCGCCAGTAACAAACGTTTCACCCATTCAGGGCGGTGAAACAAAGCCACATATAATAATAACGTCCAAAAAACAATCAAAGAATAAACGATAAAAAACAATGCTTTAATTCCTGAAGAGATGACACCGATACTGCCAAAAAGTTCGTCAAAAGAAAACAAAAGCAATGCAACAGGACAAGCAAATACAAAAAACAACTCATCTAAAAAAATACAGGAAATCATCAATGCCGTACTTTTTCCGGCATCAACCCCTTCTTTATTGAGAAATAAAACAATGAGACTTCCCCCGCCCACAGCCGAAGGGGTAACAGCCGAAGTAAACTCACAAAGCATGTTCACATTAAAAACCTGACGCCAGGTAAGCGTATCGTCGCTAAGCCAACGCAAACGTACCATTGCCCCAAAATCTCTACCGAATATAAATAAAAAAGCCAATAAGATTCCTCCACACATCCGCCAGGAAAAATGAAGTCCGGAAAACAACTCCGGATTAAAATCCCTATAGAAAAGCCAACTTACAACAACCAATCCTATAAGAACAGGCAGAAACACATAAGAGATTTTAAAGGTTTTTATCGTATTACCCATCACGTCGTCTTTCAATTTCCGCTGCGATGGATAAGGTTAACATACCGATCGTATACCTCTTCTGCCACATCTTCCCATGAGCGGGCTATACTGTGTGAAGCCGCCTCTCCGGCTTCCGCTATCAATTGTGGGGTCTCTAATAACTGACTGATACGGGATGCATATGCCGTAACACTGTTATCACTCAAGAATCCATTGACAGAATCATGTATTACCTCTGCCGAAGTGGAACCTTTGATCAGTAACGAAGGAGTATGCAATGCGGCTGCTTCACGAACAACTAACGGAGCGTTATCATATAAAGAAGGAAAAAGAAACAAATCTGCTGCCGCATAATACAACTTCAACCGCTCACGTTCTGTTATACTTCCCATGAAAATCACCTTATCCGTTAGATACAAATCCTCTGTTTTCCTCCGCAGTTCGGAAGCAGCATATCCCGAACCGATAAAATACATCCGAAAAGGAAGTGTTCGGATTTCAGCCAAGGCCTCCAACAAAAATTCCAGATTCTTTTCCCAGATATGCTGTCCCACGAATAAAAACATAAATTCATCGGAAGGTAACCGCAGTTTATCCCTTGCCGAACGCCGTAACTGTTCCACTGGGATATTCCCAGCAAAGTCACTGCCATTATCAACGACTTCCACTTTACCTTTATACCCGTATTCACGCAAAGTTTCTTCTACCGCCGCCTGTGGAATCCATACTTCATCTGCCATTTCATAGAAACGAATAATGCTTCGAATCAGATAGTCAACCAGAGCTTTGCAAGGAATGACCCTCTCAAAATCAGAACGGTACTTAGAATGAAATGTAGCTACCAAAGGAATATGCTGCGTTTTGGCTATTTTCAGAGCAAGCGAACCGGATGAAAAAGGACAATGCGCGTGCACCAGTTCAAAAGAGAGTTTATTGATTCGTTCGTGAAAAGGCCAGTCAATACGTGGAAACCCCAACCGATACGGTTTACGCATAGGAATGGGAACAGAAGAATAACGATACACCGGATATGCCTCTTTATCTTTTGCAGCCGGTGTTTTAGGAGTCACAACACAAACATTGCCGGCTTTTTTATGAAGCCAATAAGCATAATTCTGTGTAGTAAGCGATACCCCATCCATAATCGGAGGGAAACAATCATTAAAAAGCCCTATCATAATAATTTATTCGGTTGAGTGCAAAGAAACACATGGGATATTACAATTGTTTGAAGTTGGCATGACAATCATCTTTAACGAATATTAGTTTTTCAGCAAACTGTTCATTATCTTTGCAGTCCCTAACAACCCTAAAAAGACATTATGGCATTTACTAACAACGTTATGATTGTCCGCCACAAACTGCTGGCCGACCTCGTAAGACTATGGAAGAAAGATGAATTAACAGACAAAATCGACCGGCTTCCCATTGAATTGAGCCCCCGTAAATCAAAACCATTGGGACGGTGCTGCATCCACAAAGAGCGCGCTGTATGGAAATACAAATGCCTCCCCTTGTTGGGACTGGACATGGCAGATGAAAAGGATGAGTTGACTACCTTGTCCGAATACGCCCGTCAAGCATTAGACCGCGAAACGTGTACTAAAGAGAATATCCTGTGCGTAATAGATGAAGCCTGTTCTTCCTGTGTACAAATCAATTATGAAATAACCAATCTCTGCCGGGGGTGCGTGGCACGCAGTTGCTATATGAACTGCCCCAAAGATGCCATCCGTTTTAAGAAAAACGGACAAGCAATGATTGACCATGACACTTGCGTCAGTTGTGGCATCTGCCATAAAAGCTGCCCGTACCATGCCATCGTCTATATTCCTGTGCCTTGCGAAGAAGCTTGTCCTGTCAAGGCAATCAGTAAAGACGAACGGGGTATCGAACACATCGACGAGAGCAAATGCATCTATTGCGGAAAGTGTATGAACGCTTGTCCGTTCGGTGCCATTTTCGAAATCTCACAAGCCTTCGATGTTCTGCAACACATACGTAAAGGAGAAAAGATGGTAGCGATTATTGCTCCTTCCATCCTCGGACAGTTCAAAACCGATATAGAACACGTATACGGCGCTTTCAAGGAGATCGGTTTCACAGATGTGATCGAAGTGGCACAAGGGGCCATGGATACCACCAGCAATGAGGCCCATGAGTTACTGGAAAAGTTGGAAGAAGGACAAGCATTTATGACAACTTCCTGCTGTCCGTCGTATATCGAATTGGTAGAAAAGCACATTCCCGATTTAAAACCTTACGTATCCACCACCGGCTCGCCCATGTACTATGCAGCCCGTATTGCAAAAGAAAAGCACCCGGATGCAAAAATCGTATTCGTCGGTCCTTGCGTGGCAAAACGTCAGGAGATACGTCGTGATGAAGCAATAGATTTCATTCTGACATTTGAAGAAATAGGTTCCATCCTCGACGGTATGGATATCCGGTTGGAACAGGCTCAACCTTTCTCTCTGGCATACACTTCCGTGCGCGAAGCACACGGATTTGCCCAGGCAGGTGGTGTAATGGGAGCGGTAAAAGCTTACCTGAAAGAAGAAGCCGACAAGATCAACGCCATCCAAGTGTCCGATATAAACAAAAAGAATATCGCCTTGCTCCGGGCATGCGCCAAAACGGGCAAAGCCGCCGGACAATTCATCGAGGTAATGGCTTGTGAGGGCGGTTGTATCACCGGACCGAGTACGCACAACGATATTGTTTCCGGTCGCCGGCAATTGGTACAGAGCTTGCTTAAACGCAAAGAATCTTATGAAAATATGGGTTGACCGTCTCAAACAAGAACATACCCTCCCGCCCGAGGGATACAAGGCACTACTGACCTGCACCCATGTCGATGTCACCACATATCTGCACCGACAGGCACAGAAAGTGACACAGGCACGTTTTGGTAATAATATCTATATCCGTGGACTAATTGAAATCAGCAATTGCTGCCGGAACAATTGCCATTACTGTGGAATACGAAAAGGAAATCCACAAGTAGAGCGATATCGCCTCAGCCGTGAAACGATCCTCGACTGTTGCACGCAAGGATACGAGTTGGGATTCCGTACCTTTGTAATGCAGGGAGGAGAAGATGCGGCACAATCGTCCGAATGGGTGGAAGAGACCGTAGCCGCCATAAGAAACCGCTTCCCCGATTGTACCATTACCCTGTCTTTGGGAGAAAAGACCCGGGAAGAATACGAGCGTTTTTTCCGTGCAGGAGCCAATCGTTATCTCCTGCGTCACGAGACATTTAACGCAGAACATTACAAGCTGTTGCACCCGGCAGAAATGTCACAACAAAACCGGATACAATGTTTGCATTGGTTAAAAGAGATAGGCTACCAGACAGGGACAGGAATAATGGTAGGCAGCCCCGGGCAGACGACCGATCATCTCATCGAAGACATCAGGTTCATCGAATGTTTCCGCCCGCAGATGATCGGCATAGGTCCTTTTATCCCTCATCAGGATACACCTTTCGGCACATCCGCGCCGGGAAGCATAGAGCAGACTTTACGGTTACTCTCCATCTTCCGGCTGATGCTGCCCGATGCACTCATTCCGGCTACTACGGCCTTGGCCACCCTTGCACCCGACGGGCGCGAACGAGGTATACTGGCAGGTGCCAACGTGGTGATGCCTAACCTCTCGCCTTGCGAAGAACGAATAAAATATGCATTATATAATAACAAAGCTTCTCTCGGTGCCGAAGCTGCCGAAGGTCTTGCCATGCTGAACAAGCAGTTACAGGCTATCGGTTACAAAGTACTTCCCACACGAGGAGATGCCCCAAACGGTGATAACCCGTTTAAATAATTAAAAAACAATGGAAACCATACCTTACCTCCCCCATTCCTCCCGAGCTGATGAATTCATCAATCATCAGGAGATATTGGACACACTGGAGTATGCCCGCGAAAACAAAAATAACCGGACGCTGATAGAACGACTCATAGACAAAGCCGCCCTGTGCAAAGGACTCACCCACCGGGAAGCCGCTCTCCTGCTGGAATGTGACCAGCCGGATCTGACAGAACGTATCTTTCACTTAGCCAAAGAGATTAAACAGAAACTCTACGGTAACCGCATCGTGATGTTTGCGCCACTCTATCTCTCCAACTATTGCGTAAACGGCTGTACCTATTGCCCGTATCATCTGAAGAACAAAACGATTGCCCGTAAAAAACTGGCACAAGAAGAAATTCGTCGTGAAGTAATCGCCCTACAGGATATGGGCCATAAGCGTTTGGCATTGGAAGCCGGTGAACACCCGATACTCAACCCGTTGGAGTATATTCTCGAATCCATCGAAACGATATACAGCATCAAACACAAAAACGGAGCAATCCGCCGGGTGAACGTCAACATAGCCGCCACTACGGTGGAGAACTACAGAAAACTGAAAGATGCAGGTATCGGAACCTATATCCTCTTTCAAGAGACTTACCATAAAGAGAACTACGAAAAGCTCCACCCCACCGGACCCAAAAGCAACTATGCCTGGCATACGGAAGCTATGGACCGTGCCATGCAAGGAGGAATAGACGATGTGGGCATCGGAGTCTTGTTCGGACTGAATACTTTTAAATATGACTTTACCGGACTGCTAATGCATGCCGAACATCTTGAAGCCGTATTCGGAGTAGGACCGCATACGATCAGTGTTCCACGCATTTGCCCGGCTGATGACATCGATACTGCCGACTTCCCCAATGCCGTGTCCGATGATATATTCCGCCGCATCGTAGCAGTGATCCGCATTGCCGTACCTTATACAGGAATGATTATTTCTACCCGTGAATCACAAGAGTCTCGGCAACAGGTTCTTGACATAGGTATTTCACAAATCAGTGGCGGCTCGCGCACCAGCGTAGGCGGTTATGCGGTGCCGGAACCTTTATCCGAAAATTCAGCGCAGTTTGATTTGAGTGATACCCGTACACTGGACGAAATCGTGAGCTGGCTGCTCGACTTAGGATACATCCCCAGTTTCTGCACTGCCTGCTATCGGGCCGGAAGAACAGGCGACCGGTTTATGTCACTGGTTAAATCAGGCCAGATAGCCAACTGCTGCGGACCGAATGCCTTGATGACTTTAAAAGAGTATCTGGAGGATTATGCCTCTCCCGCCACCCGTATCAAAGGCGAATCGTTGATAGCTGCCGAAGCTGCCGGAATACCTAATCCGAAAATCAAAGAAATAGCCATCCGGAACCTGAGCGAAATAGCTAATGGGAAAAGAGACTTTCGGTTTTAGTGTAGCACCCGGTGCTACCCTGTATTGTCCTTGCAAGAAATATTTCCCGAACGGAAAGATACATCGGACCGACAATCATCATTTTATAATTCAATCAGTATGAGCTTTCAGAAAACTCCTAATTCCAACCGACTGCATATCGCTCTTTTCGGGCGGCGAAACAGTGGCAAGTCCTCCTTGATCAATGCACTGACAGGACAGAATACCGCCCTTGTATCCGACACTCCAGGTACAACGACCGATCCGGTGCTTAAAGCAATGGAGATTCACGGCATCGGCCCCTGCCTTTTCATCGACACGCCCGGATATGACGATGAAGGCGAACTGGGGAAGATGCGTATAACCCGTACTTTGCAGGCTATTGAAAAAACAGACATTGCCCTGTTGCTCTGCCACCCGGATATGAAAGAAGAACTTCACTGGATCAAGATACTCAAAGAAAAGAATATTCCGGTAATTTTGCTACTAAACAAAGCGGACATACTGTATGATACGGAACAGGAAGCACAAAGCATCAAAGATAAAAGCGGACAGTATCCCCTCATCGTAAGCGCAAAGACACATCAAGGCATAGCAGAAATTTCGCAAGCCATCATACGGCATCTGCCGGAAGATTTCGATGCACAAAGTATCACGGGGAATCTGGTTTCGGAAGGGGATCTCGTTCTACTCGTCATGCCGCAAGACATACAAGCACCCAAAGGGCGCCTCATCCTTCCGCAAGTACAGACACTCCGAGAATTGCTTGACCGGAAATGCCCGGTGATGAGTTGCACTACTGACCGGCTGAAAGCCACCCTACAAGCACTATCACGCCCTCCTAAACTGATTATCACCGATTCGCAGGTATTCAAAACTGTCTACGAACAGAAACCGGCAGAAAGCATGCTGACCTCTTTTTCCGTGCTATTCGCCGCTTATAAAGGGGACATCGAATACTACACCGCCAGTGCGTCGGCCATTGATAAACTGACTGAAAAATCTCATGTGCTGATTGCCGAAGCATGTACTCATGCACCATTGTCAGAAGATATCGGCCGTGTAAAACTTCCCCGTCTTTTACGCAAAAAAGCAGGAGAAGGATTACAAATAGACATCGTATCCGGCAATGATTTTCCAAAAGATCTCAAGAAGTATGATCTAATAATCCAGTGTGGTGCCTGCATGTTCAACCGAAAGTATGTCCTCAGCCGGATAGCACAAGCCAGGCTGCAAAAAATTCCAATGACCAATTACGGAGTGGCCATCGCCTGTCTCAACGGAATACTCGATAAAATAGAATGGTAAAAGGAATAAAAAAATCCTCCCCGATGCTTCTGAATTGAACTGCAGTTCAACCTTGCCGGCATCGGGGAGGATCTTCTTCACCACTGAGGAGACAGTGGTCCGGCACCGAAGAAAGATATCTCCGACACCGAGGAGAACGGGGGAGAAAAACTATTTCAAAAGAGCCTTGATCAACTCTTCCCCTGAAACCAACGACTGCTCACCGGTCTCCATATTTTTCAGCATCGCCTTGCCCTCATTCATCTCATTTTCGCCCACAATAGCTACAAACGGAATATTCTTGGCATTGGCATAGCTCATCTGCTTCTTCATTTTTGCCGCATCCGGGAAAATCTCTGCACGTATACCGGCCAAACGTGCTTTGGCCAATATCTCCATAGAGAAAGCCGCTTCCTTCTCACCGAAGTTTACAAACAACAGTTGCGTGCCGTTCACCGCTTCCTTCGGATAAAGTTCCAATTGATTCAACACATCAAAAATGCGGTCGGCGCCAAAAGAAATACCTACTCCCGAAACGCCTGCCATACCGAATACTCCGGTCAGATTATCGTAACGGCCACCACCGGTAATACTACCGATCTGCACATCCAACGCTTTCACTTCAAAGATAGCACCTGTATAATAATTCAAACCACGCGCCAGTGTCAAGTCGAGTTCTATTTCATTCTTCAGTCCCATAACCGCAAGTGTATTCAATATGAATTCACTCTCTTCCACTCCCTTAATACCGGTCTCGCTGCCCGCCAGCACATTCTTCAATGTAGCCAACTTTTCGGCATTGGTTCCACTCAACAGAATAATCGGTTGTAATTTGGCAATCGCCTCATCACTGATTCCCTTCTCTTTCAGCTCGGCATTCACATTATCAAGACCTATCTTATCCAGCTTATCGATAGCCACCGTTATATCTACTATTTTATCAGCCTCACCGATGATCTCGGCAATACCTGTCAAAATCTTACGGTTATTAATCTTAATACAAACGCGAATACCGAAACGAGTGAACACTGTATCCACAATTTGCATCAATTCTACCTCATTCAATAACGAATCGCTACCTACCACATCGGCATCACATTGGTAAAACTCGCGATAACGCCCCTTTTGCGGACGGTCTGCACGCCATACCGGCTGAATCTGATAACGTTTGAACGGGAAAGTAATTTCATCACGGTGCATCACCACATAACGGGCAAACGGCACTGTAAGATCATACCGCAATCCCTTCTCACAAAACTTACTGGCCAACTTCACAGCATTGCGGCCCAATAACTCTTCATCCGTTATTCCCGAAAAATAATCTCCGGAATTTTGTATCTTAAACAAGAGTTTATCCCCTTCCTCACCATACTTTCCCATCAATGTGGAAAGCATCTCCATAGACGGGGTTTCTATCTGCTGAAACCCATACAGGTGATAAACTTCACGAATCGTATTGAAAATATAATTGCGTTTCGCCATCTCTACAGGCGAAAAGTCACGCGTTCCTTTAGGTATGCTTGGTTTTGCTGCCATAATTCTTACAGTTTTATGTATTTGGATTGCAAAGTTATAGGAAATAATTGATTATTCAATGAAAAGGTTTACTTTTGTCGGAAGCCTACAAACAGTAATTCCCTCTCCCGGAACTTATCCGAAAGAGGGAATTCATATTTCCAAACTTAGATAGATCCTGTCTAAATTCCGCTTAATCTCTTCTACCCATGAAAATCATGACATAATAGATCAATGTAGCCAGAGAACCCAATGCAGCAACTACATAAGTGTAAGCAGCCGAACGAAGCGCATCTTCTGCCTGAGAATGATTATAGGAATTAGTAATTCCGGATGAACTCAACCATACCAGGGCACGCTTACTTGCATTGATTTCCACCGGAAGGGTGATAAAGCTAAACAACGTTGTCATGGCAAACAAAATAATACCTGCGAGTAAAAGTTGAGGGAACGTATTTATCAATAAAATACCTGCAAGCAACAGCCATGTCATCCATTGGGATGCAAAAGTCACTACAGGCACCAACTTGCTGCGCATGGTTAGCGGAGCATAGGCACGAGCATGCTGAACGGCATGTCCGCACTCATGAGCAGCCACAGCAGCAGCCATGATACTGTTACTTTCATATACACCTTCACTCAGGTTCACTGTCTTATTGGCAGGATTATAGTGGTCAGTCAGTTGTCCGGGAGTATGAGTCACCTGAACATCATAAATTCCATTATCATGTAACATCTTAATAGCCACGTCGCGTCCTGTCATTCCATTTCCGGTCGGTATCTTCGAATACTTCTTAAACTTGTTCTGCAAGTTCATTTGTACCAACCAACTCACTACGGCAATGCCGATAAATAATACCCAATACGATATCATATACTTTCTTTTTTTAATGATTACTACAAGTATCTGTACAAATAGTTTGCCAAAAATAAAGGGAAACTTTGTATATCACAAGAGTTTCCCTTCCTATTTATGAAGAATTATCTAAAATTCCGTTTATTCTTCCGTATACCTTTCAATTGTCTGCTCTCTATCCGGCCCTACAGAAACAATTTTGATTTCCACACCTAATTGTTCTTCAAGGAAAGACAGATAAGCATTGAATTCCTCCGGGAACTCATCTTCGTTCTGCATTTTCGTCATATCGGTCTGCCAACCCGGAAGTTCGGCATATACAGGCTCTACACTATCATTAATTTCATAGGGGAAGTAGTCAATTTCTTCTCCGTTCACTTTATAAGCTACACAAGCTCTGATTGTCTCGAATGTATCGAGCACATCACTCTTCATCATAATCAGCTTAGTGACACCGTTGATCATAACGGAATACTTCAATGCAACAAGGTCGATCCAACCACAACGACGTTTACGACCGGTAACCGAACCGAATTCATGTCCCAATGTACATATCTTATCACCAGTCTCATCAAACAGTTCCGTAGGGAACGGACCTGCACCTACCCGAGTACAATACGCCTTGAAGATACCATACACTTCACCTATACGATTGGGAGCCACACCAAGCCCGGTACAGGCACCGGCACAAACCGTGTTCGAAGAGGTAACAAACGGATAAGAACCGAAATCGATATCCAGCATCGTTCCCTGTGCACCTTCGCAAAGCACACTCTTGCCGGACTTCAACAAGTTGTTCACTTCATGTTCGCTGTCTACCAGGTTGAATTGCTTGAGGTATTCGATGCCTTCCATCCAAGTCTTTTCCATTTCCGTAAGATCATACTCATAGTTCAAACCCTTCAGAATCTGTTCATGACGAGCTTTGGCGGCAGCATATTTTTGATCAAAATTATCGAGAATGTCACCTACACGGATTCCGTTACGGCTTACCTTATCTGTATAAGTAGGACCGATTCCCTTTCCGGTAGTACCCACTTTCGCATCCCCTTTGGCGGCTTCGTAAGCAGCATCCAGAATACGGTGTGTCGGCAGGATAAGATGTGCTTTTTTAGAAATATGCAGCCGGTTTTTCAAGTTATGCCCCGATGCTTCCAAAGCTTCGGCTTCCGCTTTGAATAAAGCCGGATCAAGCACGACTCCATTACCGATAATGTTCACTTTATCTCCCTGAAAGATACCGGAAGGAATGGAACGGAGCACATATTTCTGTCCTTCGAACTCAAGTGTATGACCGGCATTCGGGCCGCCCTGAAAACGTGCAACCACATCATATCTCGGAGTTAGTACGTCGACTACTTTACCTTTTCCTTCGTCGCCCCATTGTAATCCTAATAGTACATCTACTTTCATTTCTCTTTTTTATTGTTGTTACTTACTTTTTTCCGTTTATTGGCACGATCGCATTTACTGCATATCCCATAGATATACAACGAATAATGTGAAAGCTGAAACCTGCTCAATTTTGTATTCTCAATCGCATTCTGCAACGCTCCATTCTGAAACTCGGTCACTTTACCGCATTGGGTACAGATTTGATGATGATGCGTTTCACGATTGTATGATTTCTCGTATTGGGAAGAAGTGCCGAACTGATGCTTGATAACCAGACGGGCGTTGATAAGCAGAATGATGGTATTGTAAAGTGTCGCACGACTGACCCGGAAATTTTCATGATTCATCATCTGCGAATAGAGCATATCTATGTCAAAATGTCCGTCTATAGAATAGATGGTGTCGAGTATGGCATAACGTTCGGGGGTCTTGCGATGCCCGTTCGCATTAAGATATTCCGTAAATATCTGTCTTACCGTATCTTTTACGTTCTGAGTTTCCATATCGGCACGAAATTAGCGCCAACAAAGTTAAGCCTTTTTTATAGAAAGCAAAAATAATATGAAGAATAATATGAAAATAAGATGTGGCCTCTCCCCACCCCTCTCCGTGGGAGAGGGAGTACAGATACTATCGTCTATTATTAGTTACAAAACTAACTTAGCTCCCTCTCCCACGGAGAGGGGTGGGGAGAGGCCTCTTCTTTCACCGTATTATATAATACCTGTTCGGCTTCTACGGATGAATCTTTCATGCCTTCTACCAGACGGCAGACCTGGAATGCGTGTTCTTCACTGTGCTGCATATATTTACGAATGGCAAGCAAAGCGGCATTACGCACATGATAGCTGCCGGAAAGAACAGCACAAACAGCCTGATCCAGAAATTCTCCGGCAGGACGCTCGGCCATATCCCCTTTTTTCATCAGCAAACGGGCAATAGTAAGGAAACCGCAAATCTGCGCATACTCCTCTTCCGAAGCGATCCAATGGAATGATTTGGCCGGAGCATAAGGCAAGTGTTGAAAAAGATTCATACAGGTAAGCTCCGCTATCTCGATATTCGGCATGTTCTCTACCCATATATCTGCGATTTCCGGAAAGAAAGTCTCTACCGGCTGTAACAATCCTGCAAGAATTTTACACTCACGAATATCCTCTTTCCATAGGGTTTGTGCCAGTTCATGATTCTTCTCATATGCAGCTGCTATACTTTTGATCCGAGGCAACTCCACCCCGAAATTAAGTTTATAGTTTAAGCCCTTCTCACGCATACTTTGAGACACAACCCCGTTCATCGAAAGCCGGAGTTGTGTCTTGATATCTTTCAGTTGTTCTTTTATATCCATTGTTTTTTTAGTTACAAGTTACAGGTTACAGACCACAAAGCAGAGGTTACAATACTAATATACAACATATTAACCACGCGTACCACTCACAGTTCGTAGCTTGCAACTAATTCACAGAAGGCAATGGAGAGTAGTCCTTACTATAACGTAACATCTGCTCTGCATATCCCTCGTCATAAGTTACGGTAACATCAGTTACTGCCCCGTTCTCATCCGTTACCGCCTCATATTTAGGATTCACAAATCCCTTGTATGGGGCAAGATTAAGTTTCTTATAGCGTTCCAAGACTTCTGCATGAAGAGTAGGATCTACTTTCACGGCATAATCTTCTACCAATGCACGGGCAGCCGCAAAATCACCGGTAGATTTAATACGCTGAATCTCCGCCAGCAACTCACCGAAAAGTTGACGTACTTTTTCATAATCATTCACTGCCACATAAGTCTTACCGTCCTTCTTCACCAACTCTACCACTTTATCGGCAGCACCTTTCTCAAATACCCAACGGGCGATAAGCTGACGGTTACGCATATGTGCCTCTTCCACCGTATTACCCGGCTGGATACGTACCAATTGTGTCATCAGCCCGTTCATGAGATAAGTGTAATACTGCGCTTTATACGCTTCATTGCTGGGAAGCAGCCCCAACTCGACCAGTTTCGGATCAGCCACATAATACAATCCGAAAAGATCGGCACGCGCCTCTTCAATGGTAGAACCGTAAGCCTTCAAGGCATCCGGATCGACTCCCGGAAGCAATTTACCGGAACCATGCCCTAAACATTCGTGCAAGTCAGTATGCAGTTCATCCGTCAAGTCCGAGTACCGGTCTATCAGTGCGATCTCCGCATCACTGTATACAAACTCTTCGTTAAAGCCATTACCGTGGGCAGCTTTATTATAAGCATCCGTGATATTTCCAATGGTTACGGACTTGGAACCATGGTGCGCACGTATCCAGTTCGCATTAGGCAGATTGATGCCGATAGCCGTTGCAGGATAAAGATCACCGGCAAGGATAGCTGCAGTTATCACTTTCGCAGAAACTCCTTTCACCTGATCTTTCCGGAACCGGGGATCTACCGGAGAATGATCTTCAAACCATTGCGCATTGCTGCTAATCACTTCCGTACGGTGTGTAGCCTCCAAATCCTTGAAATTAACAAGAGATTCCCAACTGGCCTTCATGCCGAGCGGATCACCGTAGCTTTCGGTAAAACCATTTACGAAATCAATACGGGAGTTCAAGTCTTTCACCCACAAAATGGCGTATTCGTCAAAAGTCTTTAAGTCGCCCGTCTCATAAAACTCGATCAGCTTACCGATGGCAGCTCTCTGCGCTTCATCTTCGGCCACCCCTTCGGCTTTCTTCAACCAATAGACGATCTTTTCAATGGCTTGCGTATAAAGTCCGCCAACTTTCCATACTTTCTCTTGTATCTTACCATTCTCTTTTACCAAACGACTGTTTAAGCCGTATGAAACCGGCGTCTCGTCTTTCGGATCTTTCATCTTATTGTAGAAAGCTTCCGCTTCCGCCTGAGTCACTCCATCATAATAGTTACAGGCAGAGGTCAGTATCAGATCTTCACCATCGGCTTGATTCACCCGTTTAGGCAGAATAGCCGGATCAAAAATCACCGGGAATATTTCTTCGCACAATTGCTCCGTTGTCTGACCTTCAGAGAGAGGAAGCAAGGAAGCATCGATGCCCGTCACCGCCTGTTTAAGGAAATCCTGAGAGAAACCAGGTACGAACTTCTCCGAACCATAATGATGGTGAATGCCGTTAGAGAACCATACCCGTTTAAGATATGTCTCCATATTTTTAAAATCGGCGCTGTTCTTGTCTCCCTTGTAGTTAGTGTATACGGCTTCCAGCATTCGCCGGATACGCAAGTTATACTTTCCATTCTGATCAAAGAGGATATCACGTCCTTCGAGTGCAGCCTCCGTGAGATAATAAATCAATTCTTTCTGTTTCAGCGACAGGTCCTCAAATCCGGAAACCCGGTAGCGCAATATCTGTAAATCGGCAAATTGTTCCACTGTATAATCAAATTTATCTGCCTGGGCAGTCGTTGTTTTGGCACCGCCGCATGACGTTAGCACAGTAGCGGTTACAGCCATCGAAATAATAAGATGCTTTTTCATAAAAAGGGGGAAAGCCTCTTCCCAGCCTTCCCCGTGGGAGAGGGGGCTAAGTTAGCTTGATTACCGGTTAATAAATAATAATAGTATCTACACCCCCTCTCCCACGGAGAGGGCTGGGGAGAGGCCCCAAATCACAAAAAGGAAGTATCCCGGGATTTTTCAGCCCGGAATATTTCCTTTTCTATTCTACATATTAAATACGTTGTTACTTCTTGCTCTCAAGGTGTTCTTTGCGATAACCATTAGGAGTCTTACCTACATTCTTATAGAAAGCGGCATAGAAAGACTGACGGTTAGCAAAACCAACCATTGCACTGATTTCTTCCACATTCTTATCTGCATATCTCTTGTCTGTCAATAAATGCAAAGCGTCTTTCACTCTGTATTCGTTCAGCAAGCAAGAATAATTCTGGCCGAAACGAGAATTAACTACTGCGGATAAATAACGCGTATTCGTTTTCAGTTCTTTCGCCAAATCCTTTGCAGAATAGTCAGGATCTCTGTACTTCTTCTGAACGACAACGATATTCAATATCTTGTCATACAATTCATCTGCAAGTTCCGGTCTGATTAAAGAACGATACGCTGCTTTCTTCTCTTTCTTCTCCCTCAAGTTATAAGGGCGCTTCTTCGGAGTCTCTTCCTGTTTTTTGTTTTCTAAATTACTCATTGAAATTAACTGGTTAGGGTTTGTTTTTAATTATTGCTACAATGGAGCAATATTTCCATGTCACAAATTTCGGACATTATTTTCACATATGCAACTTTTGAGTATATATTTTTTATAACTGAACTATCAAAATGATGAAATTTGTGAGAAAGAACATAGAGAATAAGAAACTTTAACTTCCGGAGGGGGTGTTTTCGATCACAGATTATTTAATTTCCTGCCATCATCTATCAATATAGATGATAGACCGAAGAAAATAGTACCTTTGCAAAAAGTTTCAAAATACGAACCATGATCCAAACACTGAAAACCTACTTCGGTTATGAAAGTTTCCGCCCCCTGCAAGAAGAGATTATCCAGAATTTACTGGATCGGAAAGACAGCCTGGTATTAATGCCCACCGGAGGAGGAAAATCGATCTGCTACCAACTCCCTGCGCTGCTTTGCGAAGGTACTGCCATCGTGGTATCTCCGCTTATATCATTGATGAAAGACCAGGTAGAAACGCTCCGGGCCAACGGAATAGCCGCAGGAGCACTGAACAGTAGCAATGACGAAACCGAAAATGCCAATCTGCGGCGTGCCTGCATCGAAGGCAAACTGAAACTCCTCTATATATCTCCCGAAAAACTGATCACCGAAATCGACTATCTGCTGCGGGACATGCATCTTTCCCTCTTTGCCATCGACGAAGCACACTGCATCTCGCAATGGGGACATGATTTCCGCCCTGAGTATGCTCAAATGGGCATATTACATCAGGTATTCCCGCATATACCTATTATCGCACTGACAGCCACAGCCGATAAGATCACGCGTGAAGACATCATACGCCAACTGCATCTCACCGATCCGAAAGTGTTTATCTCTTCTTTCGACCGCCCCAACCTCAGCCTGGCCGTGAAACGGGGATACCAACAGAAAGAAAAGAGCAGGACCATACTGGAATTTATCGACCGGCACGCCGGTGAGTGCGGCATCATATATTGCATGAGCCGCAGTAAAACAGAGACCGTAGCACAGATGTTACAAAAGCATGGAATACGCTGCGGAGTCTATCATGCGGGGCTTTCAACCCAGCAACGGGACGCAACGCAGGACGATTTCATCAATGACCGTATACAGGTGGTCTGCGCCACAATTGCCTTTGGAATGGGGATCGACAAATCAAATGTCCGTTGGGTGATCCACTATAATCTTCCCAAAAGCATCGAGAGCTTTTATCAGGAAATAGGCCGGGCCGGGCGAGACGGAATGCCAAGCGACACCCTCCTTTTCTATTCTTTGGGAGACTTGATCCTGCTCACTAAATTTGCCACTGAAAGCAACCAGCAATCAATCAATCTGGAGAAGCTGCAACGGATGCAGCAATATGCAGAAGCCAACATTTGCAGGAGACGGATTCTTCTGAGCTATTTCGGCGAGAAAGTAGAAAAGGATTGTGGTAATTGTGATGTTTGCCGAAACCCTCCGGAACAGTTCGATGGCACGATAATTGTGCAAAAAGCACTCAGTGCAATTGCGCGTACCGGAGAACAGATAGGAACAAGCATGTTAATTGACATTTTGCGTGGATCATTTTCCTCCGAACTCGTAGAAAGAGGATACGAAAAGCTAAAAACTTTTGGAGTCGGACGTGATATTTCAGCCAGAGACTGGCAAGACTATTTATTACAAATTCTGCAAATGGGCTTTTTCGAAATTGCATATAATGAAAATAATCATTTGAAAATTACGGAAATCGGAAATGACATACTATTTGGACGAAAAAAGACAAAATTAGTGGCCATCCGACGAGAAGAAAACACAACCTCCAAAAGGAGGGGAAAAAAGGTGGTTGTCAATAAAGAACTGCCTTTGGGACTAACAACAACTGAGAACAAAGATTTGTTCGAAGCTTTACGCGGACTCCGCAAACAATTAGCCGAACAAGAAGCAATTCCCGCCTATATAGTTTTATCGGACAAAGTACTGCACCTGCTCAGTATGGCACAACCCACAACAATCGAGGAATTCGGTAGTATCAGTGGTATAGGAGAGTATAAAAAGAAAAAGTACGGTAAGGAGTTCATCGAACTGATACGTCAATTCAAATGAAAGATAACGGAAAATACCGAATAAGATACGGTAATATATAGTGTTTCACAGTTGTGAGACGATCGTCACTCAATTGAGAAACGTGCGTCTCACAGTTATGAGACGATCATCTCACAATTACGAAACGCCCCGCATCCAAGCAACTTATTTACATTGTTTCAGCTTCTCATACAGATCGGACGGCGGTACTCCGAGAGAAATCGCCTTTTCATAATCGGCTTTGGCAAGTGCTTTCCTCTTCTGAAGCAGATAAATGTCACCACGAAGCAAATAAGCATCCATCAATGATGAAGACAAGCGAATCGCTTCTTCAAGATCGACAAGAGCCAGTTCCAAATGTTCCATCTCCCGTTCTATATCGGCACGGGCCACATAAAGAGTGGCGTCATCCGGATTTTCTACCAGCAATTTATTTACCAGTTCAAGAGCTTCCCGGAATTTGCCTTCTTTCTGTTCGAGAGTAGCCAACCCGAGACGGCCGGCATAACTCTTAGAATCCAGTTCCAACAACCGGTCATAGTCGAGACGCGCCGCTTTATAATCACGCCGGACAGTATAGATATAGGCCCGCATCAATAAAGCTTCCTTATTGCCCCTATCGGCCTCGAGCGCTTCGGAATAGTCCAGAAAAGCACGATCGGTCATTCCTTTCTCCATATAAATAGCAGCACGATCCAATAGGATAGGTACGGCATTAGGAGCGATATTCAATGCATAAGTATACGATTGAAGCGCATCATCATAACGTCCTAACCGACGCTGCACCAATCCGAGATTGGAAAACAGCAACGCATTATGAGGATTGGACGGTTCGAGTTTCATAGCCTGTACCAGCAGATCTTCCGCCTGCGCCAAGCTGTCTCTTTCTATACAGTCTATCGCCTTTTCAGAAAGTTCACGATAGGTTTGAGCGGAAACCGTCAAAGAAGAGAAAAAGAGGAGGGAAAAAACAAAGATTGACTTCATCATACTAATAATTTAATAATGTGCAAATATGCCAATGTGCCAATTGGCTGCGCTAAATAATATACCAATGCATATAATATACCAATGTCCAATGAATAATTTATTAATTATCCAATTCATTCTTTCAATTCCCCAATTGGCATATTGGCACATTGCCACATTGGCCAATTATTCAGTCCAACGGATACGCATCGAATGCAAACAACTCCGTCGACAAGTAACGCTCTCCCGTATCGGGCAATAATGCTACAATCATCTTGCCGGCAAACTCCGGACGTTCCGCTAACTTCCGCGCCGCATAAACGGCTGCACCGGAAGAAATACCGGCCAATAATCCTTCCGTAGCAGCAAGTTCGCGCCCGGCACGTATCGCTTCATCATCGGGTACTCCCATTACTTCATCTACCACGGAAGCATCATAAATCTTCGGAATAAAATTGGCACCGATTCCCTGTATCCGGTGAGGGGCAGCCACACCGCCCGCCAACACCGGAGAAGTGGCAGGTTCAACAGCCATTACATAAACATCGGGATTGTGTTTTTTCAATGCACGAGCCACACCACAGATAGTTCCACCGGTTCCTACCCCGGCAACAAAAGCAGCAATCTGTCCTCCGGTATCTTCCCATATTTCTTCTCCTGTGGTACGTTCGTGTACAGCCGCATTGGCAGGGTTCTCAAATTGCTGTAATATGACCGAACCGGGAATCGTAGCTTTCAGTTCCTGTGCTTTTGCAATAGAACCGGACATGCCGGCCATACCATCCGTCAACACAATCTGCGCTCCTAACGCTTTCAGCAGATTCCGGCGTTCAAGACTCATTGTCTCCGGCATGGTCAGTATCAGACGATAACCTTTAATGGTAGCTACCATCGCCAACCCGACACCAGTATTACCGCTTGTAGGCTCTATTATGGTGGCTCCCGGCTTCAAAAATCCCCGTTCCTCGGCATCTTCTATCATCGAAAGCGCAACACGGTCCTTCACACTTCCGGCAGGATTAAAGGCTTCGAGTTTGGCCACAATATTTCCTTCCAAACCATACTTGGCGCTATATCCGGACAGCTCCATCAATGGAGTATGCCCGATCAATCCTATCAGATTCTTTGCTACTTTTTTCATAATTATCACTGTTTTACATCAGTTAATGTGCAAAGATAAAGAAAAGTATAGTACCTTTGCCTGCGTTCAATCTTTTTAAGTATATCGTATGAAGAGAAGACTTATACAATTCATTACTACCTATTTTCTTTTTGTATTTATCTTTATTCTGCAAAAACCCATTTTCATGGCTTATTATTATACCTTATATAATAAGGTGTCATGGACGGACTGGTTCAGTGTAATCGGACACGGGCTTCCACTCGATCTGTCACTGGCAGGATATCTGACCATTCTTCCCGGGTTACTGCTGATAGCATCCGCATGGACAGACTCACGGATATTACAACTGATACGCCGCATCTATTTCACCATCATATCCATATTGCTCTCCTGCATATTTATAAGCGACCTCGGCCTATATGGTTATTGGGGTTTCCGGCTCGATACCACACCATTGTTTTATTTCTTCTCTTCTCCCAAAGATGCTCTTGCCAGCGTCAGCCTATGGGTGGTGGCCAGAGGCATTTTGGCGATGGCGGTTTATGCAGCACTTTTATATTTCGTCTTCTCATGGATACTGGTTAACGAAAAACGTCCGTTAAAGATACCTTATCGCCGTTTGAGCGTATCCGGAGTACTCCTGTTGGCTACCGGTCTGCTTTTTATCCCGATACGCGGAGGATTCAGCGTATCAACCATGAATTTAGGCAGAGTTTTTTTCAGTGCCGACCAACGGTTGAACCATGCCGCCATCAATCCGGCTTTCAGCCTGTTGGATTCCTTTTCCAGACAGGCGGATTTCGATAAACAATATCGCTTTATGCCTGCTGAAGAGGCAGATATTTTATTTTCCGAATTGACGGATAAGCCCGTGACAGATTCCATCCCCCGCTTGTTCAACACGGAACGTCCTAACATTATCATGATCATACTCGAAAGTTTTTCTTCACATTTGATGGAAACACTCGGTGGTGAACCCGGTATAGCGGTCAATATGGATGAATTTGCCAAAGAAGGTATCCTGTTTACCCATTTCTATGCCAACAGCTTCCGCACCGACCGGGGCTTGGTATCCATTATTAGCGGATACCCCGCCCAGCCTACTACGAGTATCATGAAATATACCCGTAAAACACAGAGCCTTCCTTCCATTCCTGCCAGTCTGAAGAAAGCAGGATACGACCTGCAATATTACTACGGAGGCGATGCCGATTTCACCAACATGCGTTCGTATCTGGTATCTACCGGGATTGAAAAGATCGTTTCCCAAAATGATTTTCCCGTCTCCGAACGTCTCAGTAAATGGGGAGTACACGATCACATCCTGTTCCACCGGATCTTGACAGACTTAAAGACCGAACCGCAACAGGAGCCTTTTTTCAAGATTTTACAGACGTCCAGCAGTCACGAGCCATTCGAAGTACCTTACAGCAAATTGTCGAATGCCAAACTGAATGCTTTCGCCTATACCGACAGTTGTGCCGGAGATTTTGTACGCCAACTCAAAGAAACCCCTCTTTGGAAAAACAGTGTCGTTCTTTTCGTACCCGATCATTTAGGTGTATACCCCGAAAGTATAGACCATCTTTCGCCCGAGCGCTATACCATTCCCCTAATCCTGACCGGAGGTGCGGTAAAAGAACCGCAGAGAATTACAGCTTACGGCTCACAAATCGACATAGCCGCCACCTTACTGGCACAGTTAGGACTACCTCACGATGATTTTACTTTCAGCAAAAACATCCTTAATCCGTCTTCACCTCATTTCGCATTTTTCACTTTCCCCAATATATTCGGAATGGTTACAGCCGATAATGAAGTGGTATTCAACTGTGAATCAAATACAGTTGCGATGGATGAAGGAACACACCAAGGTGAAAATCTGAATAAAGGAAAAGCATACTTGCAGAAACTATACGATGACCTCGCTAAAAGATAAACATTAAAAAACCACAAAGATGACATACCAACTATTACAATCACTCACCGAAGCAGACCAGAGCCTGCTGCTTTATCTGAACGGGCTGCACAATACATTCGGTGATTATTTCATGCCGGTCTTTACCGGCAAGTGGATATGGGTACCGATGTACGCCGGCATATTATACGTATTATTGAAAAACTATAACTGGAAAGTTACCCTGCTTTGCCTGATAGCAATCACCCTTACCATCACATTCGCCGATCAAGTTTGCGCCACCCTTATCCGTCCGATCGTAGAACGTCCCCGACCCTCCAATCCGGCAAGTCCGATTGCCGACCTGGTACATATCGTCAACGGAAGACGGGGCGGTGGTTTCGGATTCCCGTCCTGCCATGCTTCCAATTCGTTCGGCTTGGCTTTTTTCCTCGTATTCCTGTTCCGTAAACGATGGCTCAGCCTGTTCATCTGTATATGGGCTACTGTCAATTGCTATACCCGCATCTATTTAGGATTACATTATCCGGGAGACCTGATAGTAGGGATGCTGGTAGGTTTGTGCGGCGCCGCACTTATGTACTATCTGCTACGAAAGGTGACAAAAGAAGATTTCAGAAATGCCCGGCAGACAGAGGTTCCCATTTATATCGGACTATTGACTACTGTGGGAATCCTGATCTATTCGGCGATACATACAATATAAAACGGTAGCCTCTCCCCAGCCCTCTCCGTGGGAGAGGGAGCTAAGTTAGTTTTGTAACTAATTGATAGACAAGAGTAACTGTACGCCCTCTCCTACGGAGAGGGTTGGGGAGAGGCTTCAAAACTGATTAGCCATGAGCTAATTACTATTTTTCAAACAAAAGAACAAAAGAACAAATAAGATACCTATAAAAGCTATGCAGGAAATATGTTCTTCTGTCTTCTGAATCGATTCAAGACTAACTTAGCTCCCTCTCCCACGGAGAGGGCTGGGGAGAGGCTGCCTTTCGAACATAATCGACAATCCACTCTCCTACCTCTTTCGTACCATATTTTTCACCACCGGTCACCTGTATCTCCGGAGTACGTACATTAGCATCCAAAGAAGCATCCACCGCCCGGCGGATCAGTGCTCCCTCTTCTTTACAGTCGAAATACTCGAAAAGCATAGCTACCGAAAGAATCTGCGCCAACGGATTGGCAATATTCAATCCTTTCGCCTGTGGCCATGAACCGTGAATCGGCTCGAATACCGGAGTACTTTCACCGGTCGAAGCTGAAGGCAGCAATCCCATAGAACCACTGATAACCGAACCTTCATCCGTAAGAATGTCTCCGAAAGTATTTTCCGTCACCATCACATCAAAGAATTTCGGTTCCTGTATCATCTTCATAGCCGCATTATCCACAAACATATAATCTGTGGTCACTTCAGGATAAGCAGGTGCCATCTCCTGTGCGATCTGACGCCACAAACGGCTGGAAGCAAGCACATTTGCCTTATCTACCACCGTGAGGTGCTTACGGCGCTTCATCGCATATTCAAAAGCCGTCTTCAAGATACGTTCTATCTCGGGACGGGTATACATGTTCGTATCATAAGCCTTGTCGTTATCCTGGTATTTTTCACCGAAATACATACCACCGGTCAATTCGCGGATACAAAGAAAATCAGCCCCTTCTACCAGTTCGGCACGCAAAGGCGACTTATGAACCAAGCATTTAAAAGTCTGGACGGGACGTATATTTGCAAAAAGCCCCAACTTCTTGCGCATAGCCAGCAATCCCTGCTCCGGACGCACCTTGGCAGTAGGATCATTATCAAACTTCGGATCACCTACGGCAGAAAAAAGCACGGCGTCAGCATCCTTGCATATCCGGAAAGTCTCTTCCGGAAAAGGATCGCCCACCTTATCTATCGCATCCGCACCGCAAATAGCATATTCATAATCTACTTTATGTCCAAACTTCTCACAAACGGCACTCATCACCTCCACACCTTGTACGGAAATCTCCGGCCCGATGCCGTCTCCCGCTAATACAGCAATTTTAAAATCCATGTCTTTTTGATTTATGATTTATGAATTATGATTTATGATCTGTGATTTATGGTTTATGATTTATGAATTATGCCCGGCCATATATTATAAACTCATGAACCATAAATCATAATTCATAAATCATAAATCAATCAATACTCTTCTATTATATTCAGCATCTTAATCGTAGCCTTGATGGCTGCTTCTGTCTGGTCAGCGTCCAATCCACGGGTACGGAATACTTTCTCACCGAAACTCCAAGTGATGACCGTCTGCACGAAAGCATCGGTACGGCCTCCGGGAGGAATACTCACGGCATAATTTATCAGCATCGGGAATTTACGTCCCAAGGTCACTTTGTATATTTTGCGCAATGCACGCACAAAAGCATCGTACTGACCGTCACCGGATGAACTCTCTTCGTACACCTGCCCGTCTATTTCAACACTCAATGTAGCCATAGGCTTCAATCCGTTTGCCAACGTCACAAAATAGCTCTTGAGTTTCACCTTATTATTCATGCCATCGTGCTTCAATACATCAGAAATGATATACGGAAGATCCTCCTGCGTCACGAGTTCTTTCTTATCACCCAGCTCGATGATACGTTCGGTTACTTTCCTCATAGATTCTTCATCCAACTCGAGTCCTAAGCTTTCGAGATTCTTACGTATGTTCGCCTTGCCGGAAGTTTTTCCTAAAGCATACTCGCGTATCCGCCCGAAACGTTCGGGCAAAAGATCATTGCAATAAAGGTTACTCTTATTGTCGCCATCCGCATGCACGCCGGCTACCTGTGTGAATACATTCTCACCAACAATCGGCTTATTGGCCGGTATCACAATACCGGAATAAGATTCCACTACCCGGCTTACATCGTTCAGACGGCTCTCATCAATATTGGTAATAGCATTGAAATGGTCTTTCAGGATAGCCTGCACACTTGCCAAAGGAGCATTACCCGCACGCTCGCCCAGACCATTGATGGTAGTATGAAGCCCTTTCACGCCACTCAACACGGCAGCAAGCACATTACTCACCGCCAAGTCATAGTCATTGTGAGCATGGAAGTCGAAGTGGGTATCCGGATAACGCTTCTTCATCTTCCGCATGAACTCGATCACCTGCAACGGATTCAGAACACCTAACGTATCAGGCAACATGAAACGTTTGATACTGGTCTGTTTCAATGCATCGACAATCCGGAACACATATTCGGGAGAATCCTTCATACCGTTACTCCAGTCTTCAAGATACACATTGACTTCGATATCCAATTCGTTGGCATAATCCACCACGGCAAGAATATCTTCAATATGCTCTTCAGGAGTTTTCTTCAACTGATAAGTACAGTGCTTCAGCGAGCCTTTACACAATAAATTGATGACACGGCATCCGGTAGCATGAATCCAATCCAGCGAAGTACGACCGTCCACAAATCCCAAGACCTCTACCTTTTGCAGCAGATTTCTACGGGCCGCCCAGTCACAGATCATCTTTACCGCGTCAAATTCCCCTTCAGACACCCGTGCCGAAGCCACCTCCACACGGTCTACCTTCAGTTCTTCCAGCAACAGTCGGGCTATCATTAGTTTTTCATGGGGCACAAAAGACACTCCACTGGTCTGTTCACCGTCGCGGAGGGTTGTGTCCATGATTTCTATTTTGACGCCTTTTCCCATTGTTCTATCTTTTCTTTGTTTGTCAGCAAGAAGTCTATATCATCCAATCCATTCATAAGGCAATGCTTCTTATACGCATTGATTTCAAAAGATTCGCTTTTCCCGGTGGCTTTATTGATTATGGTCTGCTCCGGCAAGTTCACCTCTACTTCCGTCTTCGGATTCTTGAAAATAGAGTCAAACAGTTCTGCCAGGAATTCTTCGGTTACCACCACCGGCAACACAAAATTGTTCAACTCATTATTTTTATGAATATCGGCAAAAAAGCTACTCACCACCACCCGAAAGCCATAATCGGCAATGGCCCACGCAGCATGCTCACGGCTCGAACCCGAACCGAAATTCTTTCCGGCTACCAGAATCTGACCGCCATAAGTAGGATCATTCAGTACAAATGATTCGATCTTATTTCCCTGTTTGTCATAACGCCAGTCGCGAAACAGATTTTCTCCAAACCCCTCTTTCGTCGTCGCTTTCAGAAAACGTGCCGGTATAATCTGGTCTGTATCTACATTCTCCAATGGCAGAGGTACACATGTACTTGTCAGTATATTGAATTTTGCTTTCATCTTTTTTATTTACGATTTAACGATTTACTATTTACGATTGATATTACTTTTGACTTACACAGACGATCCCGATTTACGAACTTACTTCGACCGTAAACGGTAAATCGTCCAATCGAAAATCCTATCTCATCATTTCTCTCGGATCGGTAATCACCCCGGTCACCGCTGCCGCAGCAGCAACAAGCGGACTTGCCAGCAATGTACGCGCCCCCGGTCCCTGACGGCCTTCAAAGTTACGGTTGCTGGTAGATACGGAATATTTGCCTGCCGGTATTTTATCATCATTCATTGCCAGACAAGCCGAACAACCCGGCTGGCGGATAGCAAAACCGGCTTCTTCCAGAATTTTATCCAATCCCTCTTCCCGAATCTGCTCGTCTACCATCCAAGAACCGGGAACCAACCATGCAATCACATGATCGGCTTTCTTCCGTCCTTTCACCAAAGAAGCAAAAGCCCGGAAATCCTCAATACGCCCATTGGTACAAGCCCCCAGAAATACATAGTCAATCTTCTTACCCAGTAAAGACTCTCCCGGCCGAAAACCCATATAATCCAAAGATTTGATAAAAGACGCCTTCGTCGTTTCATTCATATCATCTGTAGTTGGGATAAATTGTGTGATTCCCATACCCATACCCGGATTTGTTCCGTAAGTAATCATCGGTTCGATATCCGCAGCATCAAAGCGCACCTCCTTATCGAAAACGGCATCCTCTTCACTCTTCAACGTTCTCCAATAAGCCAACGCCTTCTCCCACTCTTCACCTTTCGGTGCATTTTCACGACCTTTGATATATTCGAATGTAACTTCATCCGGAGCTATCATGCCACCGCGTGCGCCCATCTCGATAGAAAGATTACAAAGTGTCAGACGACCTTCCATCGTCAAGTTACGAATCGCTTCCCCCGCATATTCCACAAAATACCCGGTTGCACCACTGGTCGTCATCTTCGACATCATATAAAGTGCAATGTCTTTGGCAGTAACTCCTTCACCCGGTTTTCCATCCACCGTGATACGCATCGTTTTTGGACGCGACTGCAAAATACACTGTGATGCCAATACCATCTCTACCTCACTGGTTCCGATACCGAAAGCCACTGCCCCCATTGCTCCATGAGTAGAAGTATGCGAATCTCCGCAGACAATCGTCATACCCGGCAAAGTCAACCCACGCTCCGGACCGACTACATGTATGATACCGTTCCTTTTATCCATCATCCCGAAATGAGTCAGACCGAAATCCTTCGCATTCTTTGTCAAGGTATCCACCTGTGTTTTGGAAACAGGATCTTCGATCGGCTTATCCTGATCATGCGTCGGCGTATTATGATCCGGCATACAATATATCTTTTCCGGACGGAAACATTTGATTCCACGTGCACGCAATCCTGCAAAAGCTTGCGGACTGGTTACCTCATGACAATACAATCTGTCGATATAAAGTTGTGTAGGACCATCTTCCACCGTAGTTACCACGTGTGCATCCCAGATTTTATCAAATAATGTATTCATTTGTTTATTTACGATTTTACAATTTACAAATTACGATTGAAATACTCTAACTCCTGTTGTCTATTTGCTGAACTTATTGATACAGTCGATATAGGCTTCTACGGATGCGGCAATAATATCGGTATTGGCACCAAAGCCGTAATACATCTGGTTATCATATTCTACCTGCATGTGTACTTTACCTACATCATCACTACCTTTACTGATTGCTTGAATCGTAAACTCTTTCAAAGTCATATGACGGTCTATTATTCGTTTCAACGCCTTAATAGCAGCATCTACCGGCCCATTTCCACTGGCGGCCGCTTCAAACTTCTCACCGGCTATATTCAATCCGAGACTGGCAACGGAACGAACTCCCACTCCGCTCGTCACCTGAAGATATTCCAATTTAATACGATGGTTCTGACTGCGATCGGCTCCTGCCAATACAAGAATATCATCATCATGAATATCTTTTTTACGATCAGCCAGCTTCAAGAACTCTTCATATACCTTATCCAATTTATCCTGATCAAGCGTCACTCCCAACACAGAAAGACGATTCTTCAGAGCAGCACGTCCACTGCGGGCCGTCAATACAATGGAGTTATCATCAATGCCCACATCTTTCGGGTCGATGATTTCATAAGTCTGTACATTCTTCAACACACCATCCTGATGGATCCCCGATGAATGGGCAAAAGCATTTCGTCCGACAATCGCTTTATTCGGCTGTACAGGCATATTCATCAAGCTCGATACCATCCGGCTCGTCGGATAAATTTTATGTGTATTGATATTCGTTTCAATATCGATCTCATGATGACTCTTGATAATCATGGCTATCTCTTCAAGTGCAGTATTTCCAGCACGTTCACCAATACCATTAATGGTCACTTCCACCTGACGGGCACCGTTCAAAACTCCGGCTATCGTATTAGCAGTGGCCATACCCAAATCATTATGGCAATGTGTAGACAAGATCGCTTTCTCAATACCCGCCACATGTTGCATCAGATATTTGATTTTCGCACCGTATTCCGAGGGCAGGCAATAGCCGGTTGTATCCGGAATATTCACTACAGTAGCCCCTGCCTTAATAACGGCTTCAACCACACGGGCCAAATATTCATTATCCGTACGGCCGGCATCCTCCGCATAAAACTCTACATCATCCACAAAGCGACGGGCATATTTCACTGCTGCTACCGCACGCTCGATAATCTCTTCACGGTTCGAATTAAATTTATACTTGATATGAGAATCAGATGTACCGATTCCTGTATGGATACGTTTACGCTTGGCAAATTTCAAAGCATCCACCGCCACATCAATATCCTTTTGCACCGCACGTGTCAAAGCACAAATCGTGGGCCATGTCACCGCTTTAGAAATTTCGATTACTGAATTAAAATCACCCGGACTGGAAATGGGAAACCCCGCTTCAATCACATCTACACCCAGTACTTCCAGCGCCTTCGCTACTTGAATTTTTTCTACTGTATTCAACTGGCATCCCGGAACCTGTTCACCATCCCTAAGCGTGGTGTCGAAAATAAATAATCTGTCACTCATTGTTTTTTATTGTTTTTATCGGATTATACATCATCAAAAAAGCCTTTCGCACCGGGAAGTGAGAAAGGCTTTCGTATATTTTCATCATACACATCTATACGCGACACTCACTTCCACTAAGCCCTGCCAGTAGAATAATAATACCACACAATAGAATATATATAAATGATTGATTCATGTTATTGTCTTCTTTTATATTTTGACGATGCAAAGGTAGAGATTATTTCTTTCCCACCAAATAAAACGTTACTTTTTTATTCAAAAAAATATCATTCCATAAGAATAATTGCTATTTATCAATAAATATATCACAAAATCCTGTGAATTTCTATAATAAAAAATGGGAATAAAACACATATACATGTCTTATTCCCATTCATTTACACGTTTAAATACCGTAGCTTACTTTTTGTCACATTTTTTTTCGCAATCTGCTTTCTTTTCGCAATCTGCTTTGTCCTTGCAGCATGCTTCTTTGTCCTTGCAGCATGCTTTCGTCGAATCACAAGCAGCAGAATCAGCTTTACAACAAGGAGCTGTCGCAGCAGCTTCTACCGTTTCTACTTCTACCGTTTCTGAAGTCACCTCTGAATTTGCAGGTTTGTTACCACAAGAAGTCAATGCAAAAGAGAATGAAACTGCAAGAGCAGCCAGAAATAATTTAGTTTTCATACTTAAAAATTTTGCTTTAAACATTAAATTAATAAAAGTTGATGCCGCAAAGATAAGAAAATCTGCGATACATACAAAATAAACGCGAAAATCCCCTTGCCCCCGTATTCCGGGTTGCAAGGGGATCCTTCAAAAAAA
>NZ_KB905466.1:2654820-3080894 GCF_000381365.1 Bacteroides salyersiae WAL 10018 = DSM 18765 = JCM 12988 | reverse complement strand
CCCTTGGGACCTTCTCCAGCCCCAGGATGTGACGAGCCGACATCGAGGTGCCAAACCCCTCCGTCGATATGAGCTCTTGGGAGGGATCAGCCTGTTATCCCCGGAGTACCTTTTATCCTTTGAGCGATGTCCCTTCCATGCGGAAACACCGGATCACTATGCTCTAGTTTCCTACCTGATCGACTTGTGAGTCTCCCAGTCAAGCGCCCTTATGCCATTACACTCTGCGGACGGTTACCAATCGTCCTGAGGGCACCTTTAGAAGCCTCCGTTACACTTTTGGAGGCGACCACCCCAGTCAAACTACCCACCAAACAGTGTCCTCGTAACAACGAGTTAGAACTCAAATAATCAAAGGGCCGTATTTCAACAGCGACTCCACAGATACTGGCGTACCCGCTTCAAAGTCTCCGGCCTATCCTACACATCAATTACCCAAATTCAATGTTAAGCTATAGTAAAGGTTCACGGGGTCTTTTCGTCCCATCGCGGGTAATCGGCATCTTCACCGATACTACAATTTCACTGAGCTCACGGTTGAGACAGTGTCCAGATCATTACACCATTCGTGCAGGTCGGAACTTACCCGACAAGGAATTTCGCTACCTTAGGACCGTTATAGTTACGGCCGCCGTTTACTGGGGCTTCAATTCAATGCTTCTCTTGCGATGACATCTCCTCTTAACCTTCCAGCACCGGGCAGGTGTCAGGCTGTATACGTGATCTTTCAATTTTGCACAGCCCTGTGTTTTTGTTAAACAGTTGCCTGGACCTATTCTCTGCGCCCTACCTCTCAGCAGGGACCCTTTATCCCGAAGTTACAGGGTCAATTTGCCTAGTTCCTTAACCGTGAATCACTCAAGCGCCTTAGTATATTCAACCCGACTACGTGTGTCCGTTTACGGTACGGGTACCTCAAGGATTAAGTTTAGCGGATTTTCTTGGGAGTATGCTTACACGCACTATTGGATTGTTCAGAAGAACGCTCCATACTATCAGGTTCGACTCTTGCGGTGGATTTGCCTGCCGCAATCAACATCTACACCCTTCAACGGACTATTCCGTCAGTCCGCGGCGCTGTCACGACTCCGTCTCCACGTCACTCCTTAAGGTAGTACAGGAATATTAACCTGTTCTGCCATCGGCATCACCGTTCGGCTGAGCCTTAGGACCCGACTAACCCTGATCCGATTAGCGTTGATCAGGAAACCTTAGTCTTTCGGCGAGGGGGTTTCCCACCCCCTTTATCGTTACTTATACCTACATTTGCTTTTCCACACGCTCCAGCAAAGCTCGCGCTTCACCTTCGACGCCGAGTGGAATGCTCCCCTACCGATACTTACGTATCCCATAGCTTCGGTAAAATGCTTGATGCCCGATTATTATCCACGCCAAACTCCTCGACTAGTGAGCTGTTACGCACTCTTTAAATGAATGGCTGCTTCCAAGCCAACATCCTAGCTGTCTTAGCAATCTGACTTCGTTAGTTCAACTTAGCATTTATTTGGGGACCTTAGCTGATGGTCTGGATTCTTCTCCTTTCGGACATGGACCTTAGCACCCATGCCCTCACTCCTGTGATAGGACTAATGCGCATTCGGAGTTTATCAAGACTTGATAGGCGGCGAAGCCCTCGCATCTTATCAGTCGCTCTACCTCACATTAGTAACTCACAAGGCTGCACCTAAATGCATTTCGGGGAGTACGAGCTATCTCCAAGTTTGATTAGCCTTTCACCCCCACCCTCAGGTCATCCGGAAGCTTTTCAACGCTTATCGGTTCGGTCCTCCAGTTAGTGTTACCTAACCTTCAACCTGCCCAAGGGTAGATCACTTGGTTTCGCGTCTACTCCTACTGACTATACGCCCTGTTCAGACTCGCTTTCGCTTCGGATACACATCTCAAGATGCTTAACCTTGCCAGTAAAAGTAACTCGTAGGTTCATTATGCAAAAGGCACGCCGTCACTGTTTAAAACAGCTCCGACCGCTTGTAGGCGCACGGTTTCAGGGACTATTTCACTCTTCTATTCGAAGTGCTTTTCACCTTTCCTTCACAGTACTGGTTCGCTATCGGTCTCTCGGGAGTATTTAGCCTTACCGGATGGTCCCGGCTGGTTCACGCAGAATTCCTCGTGCTCCGCGCTACTCAGGATACCACTACGCTTCGTCTGACTTCGTGTACCGGACTATCACCGTCTATGGTCGAACTTTCCAGATCGTTCTACTCGTCAGATGTCGTGCGACATCGTGGTCCTACAACCCCATGGATGCCGTGACATCCATGGTTTGGGCTAATCCCCGTTCGCTCGCCACTACTAGGGGAATCATTGTTTATTTTCTTTTCCTGCAGGTACTAAGATGTTTCAGTTCCCTGCGTTAGCCTCTATCATTGGATAGATAACCGGTCTTCAACCGGTTGGGTTGTCCCATTCGGAAATCCGCGGATCAAAGGTTATTTGCACCTACCCGCAGCTTATCGCAGCTTATCACGTCCTTCATCGCCTCCGAGAGCCAAGGCATCCGCCATGCGCCCTTTCTTACTTTCTTTATATCACCGGATCGATTTGAAATCAATAATTAAGAATTTAAAAATTAATAATCAGGAATCCAAAATCGAAACACTACGGTTTGATATATACTTTTAGCTCTTTACTAAAATTTACTTTTTGTACATCATGTCAAAGATCGTTTGCCCTAAACTGTCAGTCGTCCTTTGACAACCGGCAATCCGAAGCGGAGTGGAGAATAACGGATTCGAACCGTTGACCCTCTGCGTGCAAGGCAGATGCTCTAGCCAGCTGAGCTAATCCCCCTTCGTACAAGTTGAAAGTTGGAAGTTGAGAGTTGAAAGTGTAATTTCAGGCTCGCAATCCACCAGGCGTCGACTTGCGGAAGTAGTCCCAGGCAGAGTTGAACTGCCGACCTCTACATTATCAGTGTAGCGCTCTAACCAACTGAGCTATAGGACTAGTTCAACCTCGCCATGCGGCTCGGCTTCTTCTTTCTCTTGTTTATCTCTATCTATAATATAATATAGACGGTCGATCTATATGCTATAAATAAACAAGTACCAGTAGTACATTCAGAACCGGAAATGGACGCCCTTTACGGCATCGCTCCAGAAAGGAGGTGTTCCAGCCGCACCTTCCGGTACGGCTACCTTGTTACGACTTAGCCCCAGTCACCAGTTTTACCCTAGGACGCTCCTTGCGGTTACGTACTTCAGGTACCCCCGGCTCCCATGGCTTGACGGGCGGTGTGTACAAGGCCCGGGAACGTATTCACCGCGCCGTGGCTGATGCGCGATTACTAGCGAATCCAGCTTCACGAAGTCGGGTTGCAGACTTCGATCCGAACTGAGAGGGGCTTTAGGGATTGGCATCACATCGCTGTGTAGCGGCCTTCTGTACCCCCCATTGTAACACGTGTGTAGCCCCGGACGTAAGGGCCGTGCTGATTTGACGTCATCCCCACCTTCCTCACATCTTACGACGGCAGTCTCTCCAGAGTCCTCAGCATAACCTGTTAGTAACTGAAGATAAGGGTTGCGCTCGTTATGGCACTTAAGCCGACACCTCACGGCACGAGCTGACGACAACCATGCAGCACCTTCACAAATGCCTTGCGGCTATGCCGTTTCCGGCATATTCATTTGCAATTTAAGCCCGGGTAAGGTTCCTCGCGTATCATCGAATTAAACCACATGTTCCTCCGCTTGTGCGGGCCCCCGTCAATTCCTTTGAGTTTCACCGTTGCCGGCGTACTCCCCAGGTGGAATACTTAATGCTTTCGCTTGGCCGCTTACTGTATATCGCAAACAGCGAGTATTCATCGTTTACTGTGTGGACTACCAGGGTATCTAATCCTGTTTGATACCCACACTTTCGAGCATCAGTGTCAGTTGCAGTCCAGTGAGCTGCCTTCGCAATCGGAGTTCTTCGTGATATCTAAGCATTTCACCGCTACACCACGAATTCCGCCCACCTCTACTGTACTCAAGACACGCAGTATCAACTGCAATTTTACGGTTGAGCCGCAAACTTTCACAACTGACTTACATGTCCACCTACGCTCCCTTTAAACCCAATAAATCCGGATAACGCTCGGATCCTCCGTATTACCGCGGCTGCTGGCACGGAGTTAGCCGATCCTTATTCATATGGTACATACAAAATGCCACACGTGGCACCCTTTATTCCCATATAAAAGAAGTTTACAACCCATAGGGCGGTCATCCTTCACGCTACTTGGCTGGTTCAGGCTCTCGCCCATTGACCAATATTCCTCACTGCTGCCTCCCGTAGGAGTTTGGACCGTGTCTCAGTTCCAATGTGGGGGACCTTCCTCTCAGAACCCCTATCCATCGAAGGTTTGGTGGGCCGTTACCCCGCCAACTGCCTAATGGAACGCATCCCCATCCTCTACCGAAATTCTTTAATAACAAAACCAGGAGGTCATGTTATACCATCGGGTATTAATCTTTCTTTCGAAAGGCTATCCCCGAGTAAAGGGCAGGTTGGATACGTGTTACTCACCCGTGCGCCGGTCGCCAGCGGTGTATTGCTACACCCTGATGCCCCTCGACTTGCATGTGTTAAGCCTGTAGCTAGCGTTCATCCTGAGCCAGGATCAAACTCTTCATTGTAAAAGTATTGTGACTGCACGAATCAATCATTAATGAATCAACAATTAAAACGCGGCAGTATATTGCTCTGTTCAGGATACCGTAAATCTATTGACGTCATTCTAATACCTATACTATAAGTATTGACGGTTCTAAATTTTAATCTGTCATAACTTAATAAGACAGAATCGTACTACTTGTATTGTTTATCAATATTTCAAAGAACTATTTTTTGAATGCTTTTCTTTTCGGAAAGCGGATGCAAAGATAGAAACTTTCAGGCATTACTTCCAAATGTTTTCGGAAGTTTTTTTTTATTTTTCTTTTTTCCGGTCACTTCTGAAGCGAAAGGAAAAAGAAAAAACTGGAAGTTTCCATACTGCCAATCACCCTCACCATGTCAATCATTCAGCCTTGCTTCTCTTGCAAAGCGGGTGCAAAAGTAGGGCATTTTACAATACGAACAAAATATATGATACTTTTTTTTCAAAAAAAATGAAACGTTTTTTATAACAGGCTGATTTTGAAATATGTGAAAGAAGAGAAAAAGGAAAGAAAGGGGAAAAAGAAAAAAAGACGGGAAAAGAATGACACCTTATTATATATATAAGCAGAAAGTATTGAAAAAGGGAAAGGGGAAAATAGAAAGAGAAGAAGAAAAAAAAGGGAAAGCAGAGAAAAGGGGAAAAGAAAAGAAGAAAAGAAAAGGCGAGGTTATCAAAAAAACAAGGAAGATATTATTAAGGAAGAAGAAAAAGGAAAAAGGATAAAACGCTGATTATTAAAGAAATAGCAAAAGACCGATGCAGGGCAGACAAAAGTATAGAGTTATAAAAGAATAAAGTATAGACTATTACCAGATTAAAGTATAGACTTTGATTGGATAAAAGAGTACACTATTAAAATCAAGGGGAAAGACAGGTAAAAGGGAAGGTTAAAAAAACAAAGACGCTAAGAAGGAAAGAAAGAAAACTGAAAATTAGGTATGGGAAAAAGAGGGAACAAAAGAGAAAAACATATCAGAAGGAAAGAGGGACGATCCAACAGTACTGTCCGCAATTTAATACCAATAGAAAACTACGGGATTCCGGTTTTATAAGGGACTCTCCATAATATTGTATTTTTCATTGAAAAATGAAGTAATAACAGCAACACAAATTACAGACACCAATATAAAGTATCTTATGCTTCTTTAATTCCCTTAATGAACCAGTAAACATAAAAATCGTAGAAGATAATAAAGCTCGACTTATGCTAAAAAACTTGCAAATCATCTTTATCTTTCTCTATATCAGTAATTCGGGTTATATAATCTGTAATTTATATACCGGTATGATGGATAATACTCCGTAATTTTGCATCATCACAATAAAACCAAATCGAGAATGACGATCCAAAGCATAATTATAGTAGCGACAATATCTATATCGTTGCTCCATACAAGAATTTCATTAAATGCACAGAACATGAACAAAGAGAAAACACCTCAAAATTCGAGATATTTAAACTAAATAATATACCGTATGAGAAGAATTGTATTGATTATGACGGCAATCATCATGTTATGTATTACCGTAAATGCACAAGAACAAAGTAACAAAACTTTGGTTGTTTATTTCTCGGCAACGGGAACGACGGAAAAAGCAGGCAAACTGATTGCCGAAGCCACAAGCGGAACGCTCTACGAAATACAGCCTGTGAAAGAGTATGTTGCTGCCGACCTGAACTGGCACAACAAATCCTCACGCAGCAGTGTAGAGATGGCAGATATAAAATCGCGTCCTGCTTTAAGTTCTAAACCGAAGAATTTAGCAGATTACAATACTGTTTATATCGGTTTTCCCATTTGGTGGGATCTGGCTCCGAGAATCATTAACACTTTTATAGAAAGTTGTGATCTTACAGGTAAAACAATTATTCCGTTCGCCACATCGGGCGGTAGTAGTATCTCCAACGCCGAAAAAGAGTTGCAGAAAACTTATCCCACCATAAAATGGCAGAAAGGTAAACTACTGAATAACGCAAGCTTGGAAGATGTCAAACAATGGATAAAAAATAAATCATTATGAGAAAGAATTTCGGGGCAAAGCCCTTTACCTATCCGCAGCCGGTATTTATCATCGCTGCTTACGATGAAAACCATATCCCCAATGCGATGAATGCAGCTTGGGGTGGTATCAGCGAAATGAATGAAATCAGTATTTGTGTCAGCAAAGGACACAAGACAACTGCAAATATCCTAAAACGCAAAGCGTTTACAGTAAGTATGGCAGAAGCCGGACAAGTCGTAGCCTGCGATTATGTAGGCATTGTTTCCGGCAATAAAGTAGCAGATAAATTTGCACGTGCCGGTTTCCACGCTACCCGTTCGGAGTTTGTGGATGCTCCGTTAATTGACGAATTATCCGTAGCAATGGAATGCAGACTGAAAGACTACAATCCCGAAACCAGTATTCTGCGCGGCGAGATAGTAAATGTGAGCGTAGATGAACGTGTACTCGGCGAAAACGGCAAAGTAGATGCTTCCAAAGTAGTTCCCATCATTTTCGATCCGTTCAACAATGACTATCTGAAAGTAGGCGAAAAAGTAGGTAACGCTTTTTCAGATGGCAAAATACTAAAATAAGATGAATAACCGATTAAAAAACGTATGCACAATAACGGCAATGTGCCTTTGCATCGCAGGGCATCTGTTTGCAACAGACAATCATACCAACAACAATAAGATCATGGAAGAGAAATTAAACCTGACTCAAGAATGGGACAAGACGTTCCCTCAGAGCGATAAAGTGAACCATACCAAAATAACTTTCCATAACCGATACGGCATTACACTGGCTGCCGACCTTTATATTCCTAAAAATACTACGGAGAAATTACCTGCCATTGCCATTAGCGGCCCTTTTGGCGCAGTAAAGGAACAGGCTTCAGGCTTGTACGCACAAACACTGGCAGAACGCGGATTCCTAACAATTGCTTTCGATCCGTCATACACAGGAGAAAGCAGTGGAGAACCCCGTTATGTAGCTTCTCCGGATATCAATACAGAGGATTTCTGTGCAGCAGTCGATTACCTTTCTACCCGTAATGACGTGGATACAGAACGTATCGGCATCCTTGGCATCTGTGGTTGGGGCGGTATAGCACTCAATGCAGCCGCCATCGACACCCGTATCAAAGCAACGGCAACAGTAACGATGTACGACATGGGACGTGTAAATGCCAAGGGCTATTTTGACACAGTGGATGCCAACGCCCGTTATGAACTCCGCAAGCAGCTCAATGCCCAACGCACAGAGGACTATCGTAGCGGTACATATGCCCTGGCAGGTGGCGTTGTAGATCCATTGCCTGATGATGCGCCCCAATTCATAAAAGATTACCATGCCTATTACAAAACATCACGTGGTTTCCACAAACGTTCACTCAACTCAAACAATGGCTGGAACAAAACATCCTCACTTTCATTCATCAATATGCCTCTACTATCATATAGTGATGAAATTCGCAGTGCGGTATTGATGCTTCACGGCGAAAAGGCCCATTCACGTTATTTCAGCGAAGATGCTTTCAAAAAATTGAAAGGGAGTAACAAAGAACTACAGATCATTCCCGATGCGAGTCATGTAGATCTGTATGATAATCTGGAAGTGATCCCATTCGACAAGATAGAACAATTCTTCCGCGAGTATCTTAAATAAGCAAGAGCACAAATGTTAATATTTCAGACAAAAGAAAATAATAAAGAAAGAAATAAAAGTACAATTTAAACATTAAAAATAAAAGACATTTTCAATATTAGACAAACCTCTATATATCAATACATTAAATAATTCATTATTTTCCTCTACGAGGAACAAGCCGTTCTTCGTAGAGAAACAGTCCGCCCCTCGTAGAGAAACGACGCTTTTCTCGGTGAGGGACCAACTGAATATTTATAAAATACGACAAGCATTATAAAACTAAAAATAAAAACACGCACATTCCGTAAAGAAAAAAAGAAGCAAAATAAAAAGTTCACACTTTAGTTTAATTATGTCTATAAGAAAAACATTTCTTAGACATTTCCCAAGACATGTTATTGAAGTTGTTTGATATATAAAAATACATTTCTTTGTACGTAAGAAATATATATTTCGACAAGCAGAAGATTATATCCCAAGAGAACTATCAACAATGTTCAAAAACAGAGACGTGATATCCGGGACACCCTATCACAAGAAAACAAATTAAGAAATGCAAAAAGCGTTGTATCAAAAGATTAAGTAGAAAAAATCTCCCTTCCAGTATTTCTTCAAATACTAAAAGGAAGATTCTACAAAGAAAAGAGGTGTAACTGAGGAAGACTAATCCGTTATGACAGTCTTCTTCCCCTCCCAAAAGGGGATAGTATTACTGCCCCGGTATATACTATTCAAATTCCAAAGGAGGAGGAGAAACCTCGTTGACAACATATACATCTCCCTTTATCTGCTCACCAAAGGGAGCTATTCCCAAATATCAGATTTATTATAAAGAGATACGTTCATCTTTTCCAATGATATTGGTTTCAGAACCAGCGACTCCATTAACAGTACCAGAATTTGTGTTACTATCCATCGATAGTATTCCATCTGTCTTCTTTACCAATCCACATACTCCACCTGCTATATCCGTCGAATTTACCTGTCCTTCATGTCTACAACGAGATAAAGAGAAAGTCAGATTATAAATATCCGCTACTCCCACAATACCACCGGCAATATTCGTAGAAGACACTTCTCCCATATTCACACAGGATTCAAGAGTGGCATTTCCCATTCCGACCTCAGAACAAATACCTCCGGCGGCCCATTCATCAGAAGTTACTTTCGCATAATTTATGCAACCGACTATGTCTCCACCTTCTTCGTGCCGCGAACAGATACCGGCTGCCCTATAGCCGCCTTTTATTACCCCATTGTTTTGACAATCAACAATGCGGCCGCGAATTTGATTCAACGACTTCACACAGCCATATGCAATTCCTGACGTAGAATTATCCACATATTCTTCTGCTATAACCTCTGTACCAACAGCCACAATATTTCCATAATTGATACATTTCTCTACCATGCCTCCATACATCATACCTACTATCCCGGCTCCCGAACAAGCCTTCACATAAGCATAATTTTTGCAGTTGGAAATAGAAGCATTGTCCCACAAAGCTCCACAAAACATGCCAAAAGTAATTACTGATTCAGCTATATTTATCGGACTATCATCCGGAGTCATTTTAAGTTCACATCCTTCTCCCATCGTCAGATTACGTATAACCCCATAATTTTGATTGATAAAACCAAGTACTATCCATCCGGTACTGGCTGCCGGTTTTTCCTGCAATTCCGAATAATAGATTTTCAAATTTGATATGGTATGCCCATTTCCTTCCAAAACATAGTCAAATCTATTGATCGGCTGCCAACTCACCTTACCCGCCATATCTATATCCGCATTAATATTCACAACACCTGATGCATCTTTCCAATTTGATAAATCAGCTCCCGCATTACACGCATCCCGAAAAGCCATCAAATCTTCTGCAGAATTAATGCCCTGCCCCACATTTCCTCCGGGAATCGTATACGAAAATACATCACCATAACCCGTTCCTTGGGAACCGGTAGCATAAGCACGGATATAATAGGTATTTCCGGGAACCAATCCACTGACAGTTTCGTATATCACCGTATCCGGTATATTGGAAATGACACGCATATCGGTAACCTCCGGCAATTCTTTAGTCGAACTATAACAAAATCCTTTCTCAGTCACAGTAGAAGCATTACCCAAAATACGGGCTAACATAGTGATAGAGGTAGAGGTCGAATCACTGGGAGTACAAGAAGATACAACCGGAAGATCTGTAGCATTAGTTGTCAGATACGTAGTGGTTCCATACCCCAGGCCATTACTATTGACTGCAAATGCACGAACTGCATACTTACGACCGGGCTTCAAATCGTTCACACGCCATTGATATTCGGCAGAAAGATCCAGATTCTTCGATTCATCGATTACCTCGGGATCATCGGAATCACCACTCACTTCCTTCCAACAGAAACCCTTCATGACAATATTACTGCCACCCTCGTCAAGGATAGAAGTATTCACCACAAAGCTTTTCTCATCCACATCTTTGATCTGTAAAGTACTGAAAACGGGAACTTCACTGGCAACCGTAACAAAACTCTTCACCTCACCACGGGCAATGCTATATCCACTGCTGGCATAAGCACAATAATAATAAGTCTTACCAGCCTCCAAATCGACTAACTGGGCACTGAATTTACCATTATTGTCATTATCGGCTGTCTTTGTCTCATATTCCGCCATACTCTGAAGAGTGGAATAAAGAATACCGTATTCTTTCACAACTACCCCCTCGGGTTTTACCATTTCACCAAACAGCGTAGCACCTGTACGGAAGATACCGTCAACCTTACCCGTTGTTAATTTAGGAGCAAAATTTACAGGCTCCGTATCCTTTTCACAGCCCGACATCACAAAAAACAGGCTACATAATATAAGAAGATATCCGATTCTTTTCATTTTCATTGCAAATAATTAAAACATTATACCAATACCTACAGCAACCTCATGGTGCTTAAAATTAACGGTATGAAAACCGACCGAAAGGGCAAACTTCCCTAAACGACCGATGACACCCAGCTCGGCAGCAACACCGGATGCAGAATGATCCGTATTCTTCACCAATTCACCCTCGACCGTTTCCCATGCCAGTGTACGGCTACCATAGCCACCACCGGCATACACATAAACAGGCTTCCAAAGCTGACGCAAATAACCGGCCGTCACAGACAAGCGGGATTTCTGGCTGAATCCTTCTTTATAATAAGGAGTACCTTCACCACCGGAAGTCAGAGCACCACTGTCGTCGCATTCAAGATCGGCAGAAGCAGAACCGAAATCACTCCGGAATTTCACATAGGCACCGTTCTTACGGACAAAACCGATCATACCACCATAAGAAACTTGAGAAGAATGATAACCAACCTCAGCCATAACCAGCATACGACGTGGCTCTTTGGGCTTGATGGTGGAAATCATGGTAAAAGTCTGGCTATTCGTCTCACCGGAAGAGATGCTGACCAAGGTATCAATGGGAAAGAAAAGATCCTTTTCAATGCGTATACGGTAATCACGGATAGGCATACGGTCACTCTTGTAAGGGGTCTGTCCCGCCAACATGCCGTCAATATAGACATTGGCATCCTGTTCGGGCAAAGAGAAGACTTCCAGATAGCCGAACTTAGGTTTCAAGGTAACGCTCATAATCTTTTGTTCACTGCCAAGATCGATTACACCGGCTTCGGGAGCATACATAGGAGATTCAACACGATAAGTGTGGCTACCCTTCTTCATCGTGGCAGTAAAAAGGCCTTTCTCGGTAGGAACTTTTTCATCATCGATATAAACGGTAGCATCAGCAGGCTCGGGACGCATCACCAACAGTTGCGTATTCGTATCCACAGGAGCTTGGGAAGTACCGTCATTCACACGGACCTCCATCTCATAAACAGTGCTTTTATCGATTATATCAGGGTAGAAGTAGTTGCGCAAAACACCATATTGATCATGCATGATAGAAATGCGACGGGCACCACGGGGAACATAAAGCCAGATCTCGCCGGGTTTATTCTCACGGGCAGTGATACCTAAGGCGTCAGGTTCGAACATCAAATCTTTAACTGTGGTAACGATACGGATCAAAGCACAGAGCTCGCCATTCTGGTCACGTTTGGGAGCGGTGACACGAGCGGTGATGTCAGTCTCCATACGTTGAAAAGAAACAACTTCTATTTTGCCTTGGGCAAAAATCTGATGTTGGGAAAAGAAACTGAACAAAAGAAAGAAAGGCAAAAAAATGCCATACCTTATACTGTTTGTCATTGTATGTAATTGTTTATTCCGTCTGCCCCCATCAACGGCGGTTAATAGATAAAAAAAGCATGAGGGCTGTTAAGCCTATTCTTCAACTATGAATAACAGCTTTACGCTTCTTTGTTTTTTTTAAGATATAAAAACCACCGCAAATATATTATTATTTTAACCATCTACACACTAAATAGAAAGAAAAAATAGAAGATCATATATTGTTTTATTTTTACATACCGGAAAACCGTTACAACATACAACGCCATTAATGTCACTCAAATACATTTGTGGATAAAATATCACAATTTATCTATCCATAAAAACATGCATTTCACAACCAATTCACGTAAGAGATACTGAATTGAAACAAAAAAACAACTCCCCGTTACGTAATCTCTTCCTATCACGAGTTCTTTAAGTAAAACCATCTATATCAGTTTCTTTTATGATAAGAAAACTACCATCCAATACAATGAAAGACCAAGTTCCCTCATCCACCCGGAAACGATGGGACGACGACTCATAGAAAACTAAGTCCAATAATATAGATAGGATGAAGCATTTTATGAAATACTAAAAAACACCCCTGCTATGACAAATGAAAACAATGTCAATGAATCAATTCCGATCAATCAATTATAATTAAATCTTATAACATGTACAACAGCTATCATTTAAATCAATCAATTATGAGAAACACTTTCATAGTGCTCACGCTGGTTATCAGTGTACTGCTTCCCGGTAAGGCACTTGCTACAGGTATTGATTTTCAAGTAAAGAATGTGACTGTACGCGAAGCTGTATTGAAACTGCAACAGCAATATGGATTTTCCGTAACAGTAGAATCGAATGAGGTGGATATGAATCGTAAAGTTTCAGTCTCAGCTAAAAATGAATCCATAAGTACAATACTCAGCCATATATTTACGGGGCAAAATGTCACCTATACGGTAACCAACAAAAGTATTGTCATCCAAAGTCGGAAACAACCTACCGGGAATACACCTGCGACACAAAGGCCACGCCTGATTACCGGGAGAGTGATAAACGGTGCAGATAAAGAACCACTGATCGGTGTTACCGTCCAAAATCCCGAATCGGGCAAAGGCGTAATCACCAATGTAAACGGTGATTATTCCATTGAAGCGATTCCGGGACAAACACTCAAATTTTCTTATGTAGGTTTTTCCGATATTTCGATAAAAGTAGGTAGCTCGACCGTTTTGAATATTACCATGACTGAAAATTCGACTATACTCAATGAAGTAGTAGTAGTCGGATTCGGCAGCCAGAAAAAGGTAAACCTGACAGGAGCTGTCGGAGTTATCGGAAATGAAGAGATCAACGGGCGTCCTGTCTCTTCGGCTGCACAAGCCCTGCAAGGCCTGGATCCATCACTAAACATCGGTATTAATACCGGTAGGGCCGATTCGGGTTATGAAATAGATATTCGCGGTGCCGCATCCTTAAACGGAGGAACCCCGCTCATTCTTGTCGACGGTGTAGAAATGGAACTAAACAGACTCAACCCTAACGATATAGAATCGGTTTCCATATTAAAAGATGCTGCAGCAGCTTCGGTATACGGTGCAAAGGCCTCAGCCGGCGTAGTATTGGTTACTACTAAAACCGGCAGTGATTCGAACGTAAAGGTTACTTATAACGGCCGTTTCGGTTTATTAAAAAACACCACGAGTACCGACTACATAACCAGTGGTTACGACTGGGCCAAAGTAGTCGACCGCTTTTTCTATTATTCGAATAAAGGGATAAACTACCTTAAATATGATGAGGACGACTGGAACGAACTCGAGATGCGTCGCGGCGATAAGACGGAAAATCCCGCCCGCCCATGGGTAGTAACCGAAGAAGACGGAACATACAAGTATTACGGAAATTTCGATTGGTACGATTACATTTACAAACGTACCCGCATGCAACATGAGCATAATGTATCGATAAGAGGGGGAAATGACAGGGTGAAATACTACGTCAGCGGCCGCTATTACAATACCCAAGGGGTTATGAACCAGCAGAATGACCCTTATGACAATTACAGCATTCGCGGAAAACTGGATATCAACATTACAAAATGGGCCCGCTTTAGTACCAACCTGAACTATTTTTATGGTAAAATGTGGTGGCCGGGAATGAAAAACCAGCAAACGACATTTCGTAACGTAACCATGGGAGGTTCTCCGTTATTTGTCCCCAGAAATCCTAATGGAACTATCGTACACAGCACTGAAATAGTAAATCAAGGAGCCGGTGTACTCGGTGACATGAATCTGATGCTTACTTATGGAAAAACGTCCAACGAAGAGGTAGTAAATGAAGCGACGATTAAAAACAACCTTGAATTAGATATCGTTAAAGGGCTAACCCTACATTTAAGTCATGCCTATCGTTTTTCTCATGAATTCGGACAGTATCGCTATAATAATGCACCATATTCTTCACATGAAGGCGTGATTTCATGGGAAACCACCAGCAAGTTCCGTAACGACCTTCAAGAAACTAACCAGTCACTCTATAAACAGACATTTGAAGCATTTGCCGATTATTCACACACTTGGAATAAAGTACATAACTTCAAGATTGTAGGTGGTATGCAATATGACACCCGTTACTACCGCAAGAATGCAATATCGGTTGATGGAAATCTTTCGGAAGACCTGAATGACTTCAACTTATCAGCCGGATCGACTTATGCCGTCAGTGGCGGACAATCGAAATATAAGACACTCGGTGTCTTCGGACGTATCAATTATGACTACGATGGCAAATACCTGTTCGAAGCCTCCGGCCGTGCCGACGGATCGTCGCGCTTCTGGAGTCACAACCGTTGGGGATACTTCCCTTCAGGTTCTGTAGGATGGCGTATCAGTCAGGAAAATTTCTGGGAACCTATGCGACAATGGTGGAACAATGCCAAAATACGTTTTTCTATCGGCAGCCTTGGCAACCAACAGGTATCTGACTATCTGTTTGTTCAAAAGATCAATACCAATCTCACCAATGGAGATTTTACATTCAACGGTACGGATAAACTGACATACGCTCGTGAAGACGCCCCTGTAGCCAATGATTTAACATGGGAAAAAGTAACGACGTATGACTGGGGAGTCGACCTTGCTTTCCTAAACAACAGGCTGACATTCAGCGGCGATTATTACGTACGCAACACTACCGACATGATGATGCCGGGTGCATCGCTCCCCGGAGTTTACGGTGCAAGCGAACCGCGCACCAATGCTGCCGATATGCGCACCAAAGGTTGGGAACTCAGTTTCGTCTGGCGTGACAGAACGACCCTGCTTAACCGGCCATTCTCTTACTCATTACGTGCCGGCCTTGGCGATTACCAGACCAAAGTCACCCGGTTCGACAATGATACCCGACTAATTTCGGAACACTATGTAGGCGAAAAACTCGGAGATATCTGGGGATACAAAATCGATGGTCTTTTCCGTACGGATGAAGAAGCGGCAGAATATACCCAAAAAGTGGACTGTTCCTACTTTACCAAACGCATCGATGCTACTGCCACCCGTAAGGGACTTCATGCAGGTGATCCGAAATTCTTGGATCTCAACGGCGACAATAAAATTTCCATCGGGAAAAACACTGTCGAAGATCCGGGAGACCGGGTAATCATCGGTAATTCACTTCCAAGATACTCTTATACATTCGGTGGTGATTTTTCGTGGAACGGTATTGATTTTTCTATCCTGTTTCAAGGTGTAGGCAAACGCAACTGGTATCCCAGCTCCGGCCAGGCCAATCTTTTCTGGGGTCCCTATTGTCGTCCGCACAATACATTCTTAAGCCAGCAATTGGTAGATCAGGTATGGAGTGAAGATAATCTGGATGCATACTTTCCATTCCCTCGCGGTTATGAAGCATACTCCGATAATACCAATTCCCACTATACTCTGACATCGCCTAATGACCGGTATATTCAGAACGTGGCCTATCTGCGGCTTAAGAATCTGACAGTAGGTTATACCCTTCCGGTATTAAAAAAATATCTTCAGCAGATACGCATTTATTTTACCGGAGAGAATCTTGCTTACTGGTCGCCGATGAAAAAATACTGTAAATACATCGACCCCGAAGCGGCAGTTTCATCTTCATCTTACATTGAGAACTCCGGTGAAGTATACAATTTCAGCAAGGTATTCTCATTTGGCATCGATATTACATTCTAAAAAAACAAACCAGCTATGCGTACTATAAAACATATATTCATATCCGCCGCCTTATTAACAGGCTTTGCATCGTGTGACCTTAATGAGTTTCCTAAGGATTCCATCAGTCCCGACACTTTTTTTCATACAGAGTCAGAGTTGGAACTTTATACCAACCAGTTTTACCTCATGGAACCCACCGCAGTCAATCTGTATGACGAACCATCCAACCTAATTGTCGACGGTCTGTCTCAAAGCGATGTCGTAGTAGGGCTGACACGCACTGTTCCTTCCTCCGGTGGAGGATGGTCATGGTCTTATCTGAGATATATCAATTATTATCTTCAGAACTCCCACCGTTGCGAAGATGCAACCGCCCGCAAACGCTACGATGGTGTTGCTTATTTCTGGCGCGCTTACTTTTACTTTGAAAAGCTGAAACGCTTTGGCGAAGTGCCATGGTATGACCAAGTATTGGCATCAGACCAAGATGAACTTCTGGCCAAGCCGCGCGACAGTCGCGACGTCATCATAAATCATATTATAGAAGACTGTGATAAGGCGGCAGAAAATCTTCCGGCATCATCCTCTATTTACAAAGTTTCGCGTTATGCAGCCCTTGCGTTAAAATCGCGTGCGTGTCTTTTTGAAGGTACTTTCCGTAAATACCATGCCGGCCACACATTTAATAAAAACAACTTACCTTATGAAGCTATCTTGCAGGAATGCGTCAATGCGTCACTTGATATTATGAATGATAAAAAGTATTCTATCTACTCGACAGGGAAAAATCCCTATTATTCGCTCTTTACTTCAGAAAACGCCATTGCACAGGAAGTGATCCTTGCACGTTGTTATGGGGGTAATTTCGCACATGCAGTCGATGCCTATGCACTGATGCCGTCCAAAGGTATGGCCGGTTATACCAAAGCACTCGTTTTCTCTTATTTAATGCAAGACGGCAGCCGCTTCACCGATAGAGAGGGATGGGCAACGATGCCATTTACTGAAGAGACAAAAGAGCGCGATCCCCGTCTTGCACAGACAGTACTGACACAAAATGCCCAATACGTCGATGGTACAGAAGGAACTTTCAATTTTGCCAATACCGTGACAGGATATCCGATGCTGAAGTATATTTCGGGACCCAATTATATCAATGCCTCTACAATAGATGTGCCTATTTACCGTATGGCCGAAGTATATCTCAATTACGCCGAAGCCAAAGCCGAATTAGGGACATTGACACAAGACGATCTCGATCACTCAGTCAATTTAATCCGGGATCGCGTAGGGATGCCTCATCTGAATAAATCGGCTGCAAATGCTAATCCCGACCCGTTCCTTACATCTGAACTTTATGGATATAAGAATGTAGACAGTGGCTCCAATAAAGGAGTTATTCTTGAGATCCGCCGGGAACGTTCGATAGAGATGGTAAGTGAAGGTATCCGTTTTTCCGATCTATGCCGATGGCGTGAAGGTCAGCTTCTGGCCCAGCCATTTTATGGTCCTTATGTACCCGGTGAAGGCCGTTATGACATGGATGGTAATGGAAAAATCGACTTTGTGGTTTATCTGGACCGCCGTATTCCTGCTCCGGGAGTAACTCCATTGAAAATAAATCAGGATATATTCCTTTCAGAAGGAGAGACCGGCTATATCCTGGCTCACGGACAATTGATGAGGGCTTTCAATGAGGACCGCGATTATCTCTATCCGGTCCCGAGTAACGAACGCACACTTACCAAAGGCATGATTACACAGAACACCGGCTGGGACGATGGACTTGATTTTTAATCGTTACTCACAAATAAGCTATTACTAAGTTTTAAATTACAAGTAAACAGTATGTTAAAAAGAAAATCAATCTATGCATGGATATCTGTCTTGATGGTTTCCATAAGCGGTTTTTGCATGGATACCATGAATGGAGATGAAGTACGCACTCCGCAGAAGTTGCGTATAGGAACAACCATAAGCGTTTTCGGCGGTTTAGAGGGACTGACCTATGAAAATCTGAAAGAAGCGCGGTCTGCAGGTATCTCCGACATAGAGATTTCTCTCACCGGCTTGGTCAATGGAGATCATCCTATTCCAAATGCCGAATTAAAAGAGAAGTTCCGCCGGGTAAAACACGATGCCGACAGTGCCGGAATCAACATCTGGTCGATACATATGCCTTATGGGGCCGACTGTGACCCGTCGCACGTTGACGAAACGATCCGTTCGCATTCGGAAAATGCCTACCGTGGCTATATTGATGTTGTCGGTGTATTGGAGCCGGAAGTTATACTGTTTCATCCAAGCTGGCGGTTGGGCCTCAACGAACGCAAGCAACGCATGAGCCAGTTGGTAAAAACCATCACCTCCCTGAATAAAGATGTAAAGGAGACAGGAGCCATTATCGTACTGGAAAATCTTCTCGGGTATAAGTTGCTTCGCAGCCCCGGAGTAGAACGCCCGCTGGGCCGTACGGTCGAGGAGATGGTTGAAATCATGGATTTAATGCCAGCTGATGTTTATGCTGCCATCGACATGAATCACATTAAAAATCCCGAACGGCTGATCGCAGCACTCGGCTCTCGCATAAAGAGTGTCCATATTGCCGACGGAGACGGAGAGAAAGAGTGCCATCAGCTCCCGGGACGTGGCAAAAACAATTGGACCCTTATTCTTCAGGCGCTTGACCGTGCCGGCTATACCGGCCCGTTCCTCTACGAAATAAGGGCAAAGGAGGTCAATGGGTTTACGGATCTCGTTGCCACCTATCACCGGATTTATGAAGACTACATAAGGTCTTTACAACCTTAAAAAGCTGCCTTGGGGACTCCCTCAAAAGTATAAGAGCCTGTTTAAACTTTCCTCTTAAAATAATACTGAACAAAATTTAAACAGGTACTAAAAGTTCCAAGTGATTTTATCAATACATTATTAACAAATCTATGAGAATTATGAAACTAAAACATTTCTTACTCTACGCAATGGGAATTTTGATTCCTACAACCGTTTTTTCGGCCGAATACTATGTCGTACCGGGTTTACGCTCCACAGGTAACGACGGTTCATCTTGGGAAAAAGCGATTACCATGTACGACGTTTTCGAGAATGATGCCTCTGCTGCAAAAAACGACGAGGTATCCAAATATAAAACCGGAGACGTATTCTTTCTTGCAGGCGGTACCTATTACAATGCTACCAGTCCCGGTGCCGACGCCGGGCGTATTTACCGTGGTTATGTTTTTGTAGGAGGATGCGATCAGAGCAAAGGCGCGGTTACCGAATGGCCTGCCTATCCATCGGACACACCCACGATATTCTCCGGCGACCTCGATGAAAACGGGGGGCCGAGCGCAGGCGACCTCCGCAACTTAATCCATGTGCGCCAGGCAAGGAACGATGATGCCGAGAACTTGGCCCATATCTGCCGGCTGATAGGTATCGATTTCACCTGTTCATACTCTCCCGAAGGTTCGACTAATGCAAGCGGAGCCGTTTATTGCACACAGGGGGCCATCGAGCTCCAGTATTGCAATATATATAATAATGTAAGCAAAGGCGAAGGTGCAGGAGACGGAATCGGCGCCGGTATCCACATCTATGGCGGACTTTATCATATAAAAGACTGCAATGTATACAACAACAAAGCGCACAAGACCGGAGCCGGATTCCGCTGTACCACCCGTAGTTCGAAGAAAGCGAATGGCGTAATCGAACGTTGCTACTTCGGTAATAATGAAGTAGAATCCCGTTATGGTGGTGCCATCGCCCAGTCTTCGGGAGAGAATATGTGGATCATAAATTCTACCATCGTCGACAACAAGGCTTTTTATGAAGGTGCAGGAGTTTGTGCCAATGGCAGTTCTTTTGATGACGATGTACGCGCGGTACATATTATTAACTGTACCATTGCCGGTAATACCTGTTCTGCCGACCCTTCGGAGCTATATACCGAAGATACGGAAACCGGTACTGTCACTAACCCCGGTTCATGGTTGGGGTCGCAAATACGCATTGCCTGTGATCCGGCGGTGAATATCTGCAATTCGATCATCGTGGGACGCGATGATGACGGTGCGGTAGCCAAAGCTGCCATCGTTCTTACCGGTACGGAGAAAACACTTTCCAGCGCTTATCTAAATTCTTATGGCGGCAGCATACTGGGCACATTCGGCTCGGTCATGGAATCTCCTACTATTGCTATCAACTGGAACAATGATCATATGGATGGCAACAACCCGAATACTTATTCAAAGATATTCGGTACAACAGCAGCCGGAGAGAATGGTGGATTTACCAAGACATTGAAACCTGTGGATAATGGAATTCTCGATCAGCTCGGGGTTTATGCCCTTTATGGCTTCGAACTCGGAGAGTACATCAAAACGCTAAAAGATGAAGGCAGATATCTACCGTTTGAGATTGATGTTACAGTAGACCAAACCGGTTCGAAACGTAGTCAGGAAGAGGTTAACGGTGAAACTGCTCCGGGAGCTTATGACTTCTTAACCAATCATGGGACCGGTATTGCCAATACGGCCTCCCCGGGGAGTTCTCTCAAATTACAAGCTTCGGGTAATGGTATCTACAAGGTGGTAGGACTCACCGATAATGCTACCATACATATTTATAATTTACAAGGTATGCGCATCCAATCTATTACACAAAGCGATACGATTGATTTGCGTAAACTTGCAAAGGGTATTTACATGGCTAACGTGAACGGACAAACGTTCAAAGTTACCAGATAATATTGTCACTCATTTATTAAACAGGTCCGTCTGCCTCCCGGATACAGGAAGCAGACGACTTGTTTGTTTTATAAATCATTATTATATGGCTTTCTATCACATCAAATATAGGCTATTTGCCATCCTATGGGTGCTTCTACCGACCATTCCAACGGTCAGTGTAGCCAATACCACGACTTTAAATGTGGGGTGTTTCAATATCCGTTTCAAAACAACTGCCGATCAAGGAGAATTAAGCTGGGACAACCGCAAGAGCTATGTTGCCCGGACAATTATCGATTTCAAGTACGACATTGTCGGGGTCAATGAAATGAACGCCGGTTCGCAACAAGAGGATATGAAAAGTTTGCTTCCGGAGTATTCATTTGTAGAATGGGGAGGTAACTCGTCGACGGTGCCCAATCAAGGCACAGTCAATGCGGTATTGTTTCGCACCGACAAATTCGACCTTCTTGAAGAGGGACATTACTTTTTATGTACAGACCCCTCCAAATCGCTAATTTCATGGGACAACAGCAGTGGTAACAAACGTTTTGCCGTATGGGCCAAGTTAAGAGTGAAAGAGACCGGTGAACTGTTTTACTATTTCATCACCCACCTCGATCATTTAGGAAGCGATGCCCGTAATGAAGGAACACGTATTAACATAGAAAAAGTACGTTCCATCTCCGGTCATTATCCGGCAATTATATGTGGTGACCATAACTCATCGGCCATACGCTATCCGTTCTATGACCTTTGCAGTGCCTATCTGTCGGACAGCCGCAAAGTATCGGAAACCCCATTTCCGTGGCCTAAGGACGGCACCTTGTGCAAATGGGACCCTGAGAAAAAAGATGGGACCCGGCTGGATTATGTATGGGTAAAAGGAATGAAAGTGCATACATACAATCACATTAATGAAACTTTTGGACGCGGTGTCACGCCTTCCGATCATTTCCCTGTGATAGTAAGCATTTCATTAATGCCTTTCGTAGCCTCCCATACCCGCTATGTGGATATAAACGCCGCTGATGGCGGCGACGGAAGCAAGTCAGCCCCTTTCCGCAATATTCAGGAGGCTGTCGATGCCACCTGTAACGGTGATACCATTTACGTTGCCCAAGGACACTATTCCGTAACCGAATCGGAGCTATTAAAAGGCCGTAGTGCTACACTCAACATTCCCCATTCGCTGGATATATTCGGCGGCTACGATTCTACATTTAAAGAAGTGACAGGACGCACAGTCCTATCGGGAGATATAAACGGCAATGATGAAATTGCCGACGGAGTATTGACCGGTAACGAAGAAAACGCTTATCGCGTAGTGACCGTTCAAAAATACTGTGCACTGACGCTTTGCAATTTTGAAATTGTGGGAGGAAACGCCAACGGAAGTGTTGCTACAGGTGCAGGCATCGCCGGGCTGGGTTCGCCACTGATACTCAACAATGTGATTATTCGCGACAACCAATCCACAGGTCAGGGTGCGGGAATCTATGCAGCCGGCCAATTATTATGCACCGGCTGCCGATTTATCCGTAACATTTCATCAGCCAACGGTGGTGCATACTTCACCGCCTATGCCGGTGTGGAGCTATGGTGGCGCTATGCCATGACAGGTTGCTACTTCTCTGAAAATGAAGCGGTACAAGGTTCTGCCGGATACCATTCCGGATACTCGTGGGCTTATCTGGGGTACAACACGTATGCCTGCAACAGGGCAACTTACGGAGGCACCGTCTCACTCAACGGAACGGCTTATGCTTCTAAAACAACCTTAGTCAATAATACTTTTGTCAACAACCGGATAGAAGCTACCGGCGGTGTCATCAACGAAATAAAAGGAGGATCGGCCGTCTATGCCAATTTGAATGCAGCATCTACACTTTCGATCGTCAACAATACGATTGTCGGAAACCATGCCTCGTGCTATAAAAACGGTGCACCTACCGCCGACTTTTACGGTGCTGCCGTACATATCTACAACGGCACACCATTCATTTTCAACAACGTGATTGCCGGAAACCGTTCTACCTCTATATATACCGGTGATGTTTACAATGCAGGGCAACCGGCGACTACCGGCTATAATATCTTTTCGAGTACCGATAACATCGGTATAACACCGGCAGAAACCGATATTTTAGGAACTTCAGCCGATGCATCGATCCTATTGCTCGGCAATATGCTCGAAAGCAATATAGTAGAAGGAGATATCGTTCCTGTTTTGGCTTTAAACGGTGGCTCAATTGAGACAGTCAAGGTGAAAAGACGCTTTTTCGGATCAAATGCAATCAATGTGCTGCCGGCATCGCAGTTTGAAGAAAAATTATTGAAAGGAGATGTAGACAATACGATTGAATTACGAGACAAGCTTATATTCGACCAACGAGGAGTAGAACGTTCGACGGATGGTACTTCATCGATCGGTGCGTATGAGTATGGCAAGGGAGGTACGGGCATTACTGAAACAACAATCACTACCAGTCCGGTCCAAACATACCAGAATGGTCCGATACTATATCTGTCTGCTGCTATGGTGTTGCAGGATGTGAGGATATTCTCCATGACCGGATCAACAGTCATTCATTTAGGTGAAGTTAATGCAGGAGAAACTCCGGTCAATATTTCCCGACTTTATTCCGGAGTATATATATTGTCCTGGAAAGGAGGAACTACCCGATTTGTAAAAGGATAAATAAGAATCTGTTTCCATTTTACATCAAAAACCTTTATAAAATCACCCATACTACAGTCTGACTGTATTCTAAAAGTTGGATAGATAACTTTGGGAATATAGTTCAGACTGTAGCATGGATGATCTTATTGAATACAAGCTACCCATCCCCCACCCGGCGCAAGTCGGATGACAATCTCATTCTGTTCCAATATCCCGGACGTTTTCCGATAGTCTTGAGCCGACCGATGGGCATTTATCCCATCACTGAATATCTCGATTCGTTTCCCGATACAATCATCCGGCAATTTCACTGTCAGTTCACGAGCATTCCAATTGCCCAATACTCCGATATACCAATCATCACCTTTGCGCCGAGCCACAACGATATACTCCCCGACTTTACCATCGAGCACGAAAGTGTCATCCCAAACAGTAGGAATCCGGGAAATAAAGCGGATACATTCCTGTTCACGCATATAATTGGACGGAGAATCACAAAGCATGTTAAGCGGGGAATCGAATACGACATATTCTGCAAGCTGATGACAACGGGTGCCCTGACTCATCGGATTACTCCTGTTCGGGAAATATCCGCCTTTGACACTATTACGCATCGCTCCCTGCGTATAATCCATCGGGCCGGCCACCATACGGATGTATGGTAATAAAACATCGTAAGAAACCATATCGACATCGGGTTTAGACCACTTCAATTGTTCAAGGCCGAATACCGCTTCATAATTGACCACATTGGGATACGTACGTTGCATGCCCGTCGGTTTGGGGCAACCGTGAAAATCGACAAGCATTTTATGAGCAGCACATACTTTGGCTGTACGGTACATAAAAGCAATCATCTCCTGATCGTCACGATTAAGGAAATCTATTTTAAAACCTTTAATACCCATATCGGCATAATGCGATACCACCTTTTCCAAATTAAGTTCCATCGCCAGATAACCGGCCCACAAAATAATATCGACCCCTTTTCTCCTTCCATGATCTACTATTGTCTGAAGATCGATTTCCGGAACGACATCAAAAAGATCACACTTTCCTTTGGTAGCCCATCCCTCATCGAGAATAACATACTCGATACCGTTTTCGGAAGCAAAATCGATGTAGTATTTATAAGTTTCTGTATTGATGCCGGCTTTGAAATCTACTCCGTAAAGCCCCCAGTCATTCCACCACTCCCAAGCAACCTTCCCCGGCTTGATCCATGACCGGTCGGCAATACGTGACGGAGCAGCTAACCGGTATACCATATCATTTTCCGTCAACTCTCCATCGCGCTTCGTTACAATGAAAGTACGCCACGGAAAAGCACGCGGTGCATCGATCTTTGCCATATAGGGATACCGCGAAGTAACCAGATATTCAAGGTCATTATGCCCGCCCCGCACCACACTCTTCGGATAAGGAGCAAAGACTCCTTGCAACTGCGGCCTGCAATTATCTGCGGCTAAATACATCCCAGGATAATCTTCAACGTCAGCTTCGGCAATACACAATTTTTCGTCATGCTCCAGATTGACAAGTATCGGTGTAAACAACAGATTATTAGCATCAAAGTCTTGCACCGGAAGATATGTATAAAGATTTTGCATATCATTCCAGAACTGCTGTTCACGGGTAGCGTTCTTTCGTTTCTTACGGTCACGCACATACGGAGCCCATGTCTCAAAGTTCTGAGACAACCGATACACCGCCTTTTCATTCTTTATAGTATGTTCCCCCGAAAGCGAAGATATGAAGCGATAAGCCATTCCATCATCATACATCCGGAATTCAATACTGAAACCGGCAGTCGCGTTCAATACCAATCGGTTATACTTATCTCGTACCTGCGATTTCTTATACATTGGAGAAGGAATCATTTCATCGACAGACAAGCATTGTGCTTTTCTTACTTTCATACCGGCTCCCCAAACTGTACCATCCGTCCATTCTATAGCAATGGTCGATGGTGACAATATCGATTGACGTTCGTCAGAAAAAGTAAACGTAAGACTGTCACCGACATTTATTTCACTCATAAGCCTCCCATTAGGAGAAACCAGCTTATATCCGGTAGCAGCAGCCATTGTAGCAGTGAAAACCGCCATAAACATCAAAAAAATTATCTTATATTTCTTCATCTTTTCAAATCAATAAGTAAATGTACAAATGATAGGATAATGGTCTGAAATCCACCTTACACCGTAAACCGGCTTATCAACCGTTTCAAACACCAACGGGCAAGCGTTACGATAGAATATATGATCCAGATTTTTGCCTCTGACCAAAGGAGACACACGTCCGAAACCATTAAAGCTGGAATGATCATCCGTTCCGGCCGCATCTTCCCGGGCAGAAGCGAACCAACGGTAAAACGGAGTCAGACTCTCACGTCGTGGATCATCGGGATTGTAGGAAGCATTCATATCACCGGTTACGAATACAGTTGCGTCCCTACCGGCGATGGTCTTCATCTGATTGTTTATCAATGAGGCGCACCGGGCACGTACCTCAGTATCCACCGGATCTTTTTTATAGGGCAGATGGGTGGTGACAATATAAAAGTCTTTCCGGCTTTTTTTATCTTTGAGTTGCAACCACAAGGCAGCCCGATAATGCCGGTCAGTCGAATTCCACGGCTGAGACGGAACTTCCGGAGTAGCACTCAACCAAAAATGTCCCGAACGTTCCACTGAATATTTATCACGGAGATATAACAACAATACTCCTCCGGTACGGGAATCGGACAGTGTGTCGTTCATCTCTATACGATAATAACCGTAATCAGGTAGCATATCAAAGATTTGTTGCCACATCTCGTTGCGTGGTTCCTGCATCCCCACCACGTCGGGACGATACTGAGCCATCATACGGGCACATGGTTCCCGACGCCGATCCCATGACGTATCGAGAGAATCGTTCGGATTATTGAAACGAATATTGAACGACATCACCTTTACAGAATCCAGCACGACAACATCGTCATGATAATCCTGGGCGACGGCACAAGAAAAACTCAGCAGTAAAATGCCGGATAAAAGAATGTTTTTTTTCATATATGTATCTTTAAAATTATACTATGAAGACTTAACAAAAGGCACTGAATACGTAACCGCCAATACAAAGCCAACACTGATTTAAAAAACATTAACATGCTTTATTCTGATAATCCAAGCCGTCACAAGCCACAATATTCAAACCAAATAAAAATACCGGCTACGTAGATGCATGATGTAATGTGTTCCTTGAATGAATGTTCCTTTAAATTAAAATATTGACAAAATGAAAAAAAGAAAATTAGGATTGTTCCCTAAAGTATTGATTGCGATAACTATCGGTTCGTTATTGGGGTTGATAGCCCCGGATATTATGATCAGAATACTTAAGACCTTCAATGTGTTCTTTGCGCAAATCCTCAAATTTATCGTGCCCTTGCTCGTATTAGGTCTGGTGACTCCTTCCGTTGCCAACTTAGGACGCGGAGCGGGAAAAATGCTGTTGAGTGTTATTGTTATCTCCTATCTGTCGACGATAGGTGCAGGATTTTTTGCATACGGTTGTGCCTCAAACCTGCTTCCCCATTATCTAAGTATCGGTGAAATTTCCACTTCCGCGCTGGAAGGAAAAGTATTCGAACCTTATTTCAATATCAAATTCCCTCCGATTTGCGATATACTGACGGCTCTCCTTCTATCATTCATGCTCGGTGTCGGCATCATTTTCACCAAAGCTCCGGGACTGAAAAAAGCCTTTGATGAATTCGGAGAAATAGTAAAACTCACAATTGAACGTGCCATCATTCCCCTCCTGCCGTTTTATATCTTCACAATGATATGCGAAATGAGTGCCGCCGGTCATCTGTCAACTGTCATGGGAACAGGCATCAAAGTCATTGCAACCGGTGTCATCCTGTCTATCTGCTATCTCATTATCCAATATATCATAGCCGGACTGATAGCTAAGAAAAATCCTTTTAAATGTATATGGAACATTATTCCGGCATATCTGACAGGCTTTTCAATCTGCTCCAGTTCGGCTGTTATTCCTGTCACTCTCGAATGTACCATGAAAAACGGTGCCACCAAAGAGATCGCCAATTTTACCGTCCCTCTTTGTTCTACAGTCCATATGTGCGGGTCGACTATCAAACTTATCACTACATCGGTTGCAGTGATGTATCTGAGCGGAATGAATATCAGTTTTGCACTCTTTGTCAATTTCATTCTTTTACAAGGAATTTCTGCCGTAGCTGCTCCCGGAGTAATGGGAGGTGTCTTGATGGCATCGATCGGATTACTGGAATCTGTTCTCGGTTTTTCGCCGGAACAAAGTGCCTTGATGATGACCATTTATCTGGCTCTCGACGGATATGGCCCGGCATGTAATGTCAGTGGAGACGGTGCTATCACCCTTATTATCGACCGCTTTTTCGCAAAAAAATATGCATCTGCGCAACAATAAAAGATCTATTTCAAAATCAGATTACGTAGTCATATTATGTCATGTGTTCTTTTTATATAGAGGAAAGAATAATTAAAAAAATATATGGAGAAAGAAAGCATAAAGATGTTTTTCGAGAGTCAGTCTACACCCCCTGATTCCGAGAAAATAGAACAATGGTATATAGACAATATCAATAATACCGAATTGGATACCATCCTTCTGGAATTATTGAAAAAATGTACCCATCAAGATGAGCAAAAAGCCAGATGCGCGTTCAGCCGCACATGCCATCGCATAGGTATCGGCTCCCCCAAAGTCACTCAAAAGAGAAAAATAATATACCGTTGGATATCGGGAATAGCAGCTACCGTATTGGTATGCGGTTTCCTATTGGGTACACATTTATGGAATTCCCGGTCCGGCGATATCAATTTGGAAAAGGTATACGCATCGGCAGGCAATTCAAAGATGGTGATACTTCCCGACTCTACAAAGGTCTACCTCAAACCCACAAGTACCCTTTTTTATGAAGCAAACGACTTTACCCACAACAGAAAAGTTCATTTGTTTGGCGAAGCGTACGTAGAGGTAACCAAGGATGCGAAACATCCGTTTTCCGTTGTATGCAACAATGCCACAATCAAAGTATTGGGAACTAAATTCAACGTACAATCGCATGAATCCGATTCGGAATTTGAAGTAATGCTGTACGAAGGATGTGTAGACGTAGAATCTGAATTCAACAATAAACAGGTAGAGGTACTCATGGCGCCCGGTGATATTGTAAAGATCGACAAAACTACCGGAAATATGTCGCAAATGAACATTTCGACTATAGCTAATCAAGGGCAATCCCGTAAGTTCTACTTTATCGATAAAAAGCTGGAAGATATAACCAACCAGCTCGAACGCCATTTCCAAAAGAAAATTGTAATCACCAACCCCCAATTAAAATCAATAAAATACGATGCAATATTTGCCAACGATGAGACAATTGAACAGATTTTAAATTACTTGAACGCATCACAACAGATGAGCATTATATATCATGATAACACCACTATAGAGATACGGTAACACAATTTCAGTTTTCAACAGGTAAATGATAGAACCCACAAAAAACAATCAGATGAAACGAATCATTTTATTCTTCACCTTTATAGTTCTTGCAAGCAACCTTCTTGCCGCCCGAGACTATCCCAAATGGCTGGAAAGTGCGGCCATATATCATATCTATCCTTCTTCTTACATGGATAGCGATGGAAACGGATATGGCGATTTGGAAGGTATCCGTTCACGTTTGGATTACATAAAAAATTTAGGTTTTAATACCATCTGGATCAGTCCGGTCTTTTGCAGCGAATTTGAAGACGGCGGTTATGATATCACCGATTTCTATAAAATCGACCCACGTTTCGGTACAAATACCGATTTAGTAAATCTGGTAAACGATGCACATGCAAAGGGTATCAAGGTGTGCCTCGACCTTGTGGCCGGTCACACTTCAGACAAGCATCCTTGGTTTCTGGAGTCTGCGAATGGAGATCCCAACGGGCATTATGCCGATTATTACATTTGGACGAAAGGTAAAAAAACAACTCCGCCGAAACCGGAAAGAGGAGGCTGGGTAAAAAATGAATATCCGCGCGACGGATACTATCTGATGAATTATTACGATATTCAACCGGCACTCAATTACGGATATTATCAACCGGACCCGGAAAATTCGTGGGAACAAGCCTATGATGCTCCCGGTCCGAAAGCAGTCCGCCAGGAGATAAAGAATATCATCTCTTTTTGGTTTGATAAAGGAGTCGACGGTTTTCGTTGCGACCTGGCCTGGTCATTGGTAAAAGGAGATGATGCAGAGTTTCACGGGGTAAGAAAACTTTGGAATGAAATATTTTCCTGGCAGGCAGAAAAGTATCCCGAAACGATCTTCCTGTCAGAATGGTCAAGTCCGATAGAGGCCATTTCTTGCGGTTTCGATATCGATATTATCCGCCACAACGGATGTGGAAAAACCATGTATCGCGATCTGGTGCACAATACACTTCGATATGCAGACCCGGAAACCGGTATGTACCAACCGAAAAACTGTTGGTTTGACAGGGCGGGAAAAGGACAGTTCGCTTCTTTCGTGGAACCTTTTAAAAAAATGTATGAAGTAACCAAAGGACACGGTTTCCCATGCATGCCCACATCCAGCCATGACACCTGGAGACTAAATCGTAACCAGCGTTCCACTCCGGAGGAACTAAAAGTAGCCATGACATTCTTCCTGACAATGCCATGGGTACCGATTGTATATTACGGAGAAGAAATCGGGATGCGTTCAATGGACGGATGGCCGTTTATTGAAGGCAGTCGGGACCGGTCGGCCCAAAGAACGCCCATGCAATGGGAAGCAGGCGCAACAGCCGGTTTCTCTACCTGCGCCCCTTCAAAATTGTACTTACCCATAGACCCGGATCCGAAGCGTCCGACAGTGGCCGGTCAAATCAATGATCCGCATTCCATACTCAACTGTACGAAAGGGCTTCTGGCCCTCCGTTCTTCAGTCCCTGCATTGGGGAATACCGGAGGATGGAAGCTTGTCAGTGATCCGCAGCAGGCATACCCTGCCATATACGAACGCTCCGACAATCACTCAAAATATCTGGTAATTATCAATCCAAGAGAAAAAAATGCTACGGCACTCATTGGAGGGTATGATCAATTAGAAATTATTTGGGGAGATCCCAAAAGTTTGTCAATAAAAAAATCGAAAGGTAAGTTATCGCTGAAAATCCAAGGAGTAAGTTCCGTCATCTGTAAAGTTCTGTAATTCATATTAGTCATCAACAAAATAATAAATCAATGAAAAAGGTTTTCAAATTCTATTTAATGCTGTTCTTAAGTATCACAGGAACAGTTTTTACAACGAATGCAGAAACTAAAAAAATTCTCGTTGTTGGAAACAGTTTCTCATTCGATGCAGCTTTGCAGGAACTTCTTCCGATAGTACAAGCTGCAGGAGATGATATCGTATTGGGATTCCCATATAAAGGAGGAACTACATTAGAACTTCACACGAATTATATTACCGGAAATCAACAGATATACAATTACTACAAAATCAAAGATGGGAAAATGACATCGACAGGAGGAAACAGCCGCAAATTCGATGCAAATATCATTACGGATGAAGACTGGGATATTGTCATTATACAAACCGACCATAATTATTCGGGCGCATATAGCCATTACTTTCCATATTTGGACAATCTGATTACCTATCTTAAAACTTATCTTACGAATAAAAACGCCAAGTTTTATCTTTACATGACCTGGGCCTATCAAAACGGTTCGGCCAAATTAGAAGAGTTAATCAACAAAGGTCTTTATACCGGTCAGATGGATCAATATACAAAAATCATTGATTGTGCAAGCCGCGCCGCCGTACAATCGGGAATTGGCGAAGAAAATATAATTCCGGGCGGGACAGCCGTCCAAAACGGGCGTACCAGTTACATCGGCGATGATTATAACCGTGATGGCTATCACATGAATCTCAGCCACGGCCGTTATACCGTAGCATTAACATGGTATGAAAAAATCTTTGGGAAAAGTGTCATCGGATTAAGTTATCACCCTGCTTCCGTCAGCGATTTCTGTGCAGAGATGTGTCAACATGCCGCCCATGAAGCTATTATCAACCCCCAAAGTATCAGCAGCCTTGTGGATACCTATGGAGTAAACCCAAATACAAAATTCAAAGTCATCGACAGACCGTTAATGATCAATTTCGGCATCGGTCTCGGCTCATCTGCAGTTTCTCAATATTCATGGAATAGTTTGACAACTGCATTAACCGGAGCAAATACGGGAAGTTTATATAACAGCAAAGGGTATGGAACAGATGTGAAAGCCTCGATAGAAAAACCATTCGACGGCATTTCCTCCATTGGAACAATATCATCGGCAACAGCCTTAGATATGCCTTCGAATGTGTCTAAATCAACCTTTTACGGTACCACAGAGAGTTCGGTTATTATTTCCGGATTATATCCGGGGCAAGCGTATGATATGAGCGTATTTGCTTCGGTTATGAATGCATCGGCCAATGCTGAAACCGCCTACTCCTTCAAAGGAGAAAATGACGGAAGTGCCTCTCTGAATCCAACGGACAACACTGCAAACATTGCAACGGTTCAAGGAATAATCGCTGATGACAAAGGACGTATCTGTTTAACTGTAAAAGCCGGCACAAACAACAACGAAGAAAAGGAAACTTATTATCTGGGAGCATTAATGATAACCCCACACCTTGAGATCCCGGGGAAAATTCCTGTCCATATTAACTTTACCACCAGTGAAAAAGCAACTCAAGAAAACCTTTGGAATAATGTGACATCCCATCTTGCCGGAACTAAAATAGAAAATTTGACAGATTCGGAAGAGAATACTTCAAGCATCTCTCTAAACATCACAAAAAGTTTTGCCGGCATTACTGAAAACGGTGCATCCGAAACAAATACGTTACTCAACATGCCTGCAAATGTATCTTCAACAGGTTATTGGGTAAACGGTGTCGAAAAAGACGGTATTCTTGCAGACAATGCCGAAATTGTATTCAGTGGCTTGAATCCCGAAAAATCCTATGATTTTTATATGTTCGGTTCTTACATGAATACAACAGAAGTTCATGAAGCAGAATATTCGACCTTTGGAACTGTAGAAAATTACATCGGACTAAATGGCAACAACAATGATCAGTCGGTCGCTGAACTCACCTCGATATATCCCGATGCGGACGGACATATCCGATTTACAGTCACCCCTGGGGCTACAAGTGCGGATATCTACAAAATAGGTTATATCAATGCTATGGCCATTATGATTCCGGGGATTGTGAAAGTCATACCATTCGAACCTGTGGCAGAAGGCCCGTGGGATGGCATTTCCATGATTGAACCTGCCCGTGACGTTTCCGGTAATTGTGTTATTTATACAGGAGCAGAATTAGCATGGGCAGCCAATCAAGTCAATCAAGGACATGCCATAACGAGTATAAAGATTGCCAAAGATATAGATTTAGGTAACCAACCATGGACTCCAATAGGATACGGAACTTATTTTACCGGAAAAATAGACGGACAAGGTTATCACATTTATAATATGTATATAAATAAAAGCGACCTTACTGAGAAATCGAACTTTGCAGGCTTCATAGGTGGTACAAACAGTGAGAGTTGTGATATTATTAATATCAACCTCTCAGGAAAAATCGACATTCCCGCATCAGTGGCTCAGAAAACCCAGGTCGGATCATTCGTCGGCAAAGCCAATGCCTTAGGAAATATGATTAATTGTCATAGCGATGTTGAAATTAATATCATGGGAGCACCGGCATATGTAGGTGGTGTATTGGCATTTATGAAAAATGCCAATATAAAGAACTGTTCATACTCAGGTAATATAACAATCGCGACATCCGGAAAAGTAACCAATGGTATCGGCGGTATTTTGGGATGTACAAATTCAAGTACTACCGGCATCGAAGCCGTTATTAACGGATGCTACTTTGACGGTAGTATTAAAAATAACGGTTCCGGAATCCCCAAATATGTAGCCGGAATCAATTCATATTCTAATTTGTCAAAAGCTGCCGAAACCATTACGAACAATTATGTTATCGGTACTATCGATTGCACGGCCACAGACCAAGGCACCGTTTATGGAAAAACCAACACGACAAATTTTGATTGTGAAAATAACTATTATTACGCCGACTACACCTTGACAGGCAAAGGTGGAATTCCTATGAAAATAGAAGAATTTCATTCCGGAGAAGTTGCCTATTTATTAAACGGTGATCAAATGGAGTTTCTTTTCGGACAAGAGCTTGATTCTGATGACAACATGCCGGTTGTCTATAGAGGTTCCAACAGAGTATACAAAACAATCTTTATGTATAATGACAACGAATATGCAGTACTTTATAATAACACAGAAATGAAGTTTCCCAAAAATCCTGTTCCTGATGACAGCCCGATATTCGAAGGATGGTATGATGAAAAAGGAAATCGCTATGACGGGAACTCAACTACCCAAACCGACCTAACACTCTATGCTAAAATCGTAGCAACAGGCACCGATAACCTAAAAACTAAAGATAAAATTAGCATCAATAATAATAAAATCGATATAAATTCGGAAAGTGAAATTGGCGACATCACTATTTGGAACATACACGGCACAAAAGTTATTAATAAAACGATCAGAGAGACAACCACAGAATTAGATATAAATTCATTGCAAAATGGTATATATCTTTTTAAGAGCAAAAAGGATTGTATCAAATTCACAAAGAAATAAGATGAGAGAACTCGTAACTCAAATCACAATGTAATGTGTCCATAAACCAATATCCAAAATAAGAAAGGAGTTAATTTCGTACGTAATTCACGAAGGGCAAGTTCAATATGTTTTTCTACCGTACGTGCCGAAATATGCATTATTTCGGCTATTTCTTTTGCAGATTTATGTTCAAACCGACTCATTTTGAAAATGGCACGCCGTTTCTCCGGCATTGTTTCAATGGTATCCGCAATCGCTTTCTGCATTTCATTCCAAAACAGTTCGTTCTCTGCACTTGGAGTAACTACAGTGTCGTGTACACCATCTAAAAATCGGTCTACTATCTGGTTTTGCTTAGAACGAAAATGATTGTATACCTCATATTTAGCAATTACATACAAATAAGAGTGAATCGATAAATTGCTTTGTAATTTCTCCCTATTGACCCACACTTTGATAAATGTGTTTTGCGTAATATCTTCAGAAATCCATTCGTCCTTCACCAACCCGAATATAAATTGGTTGAAATGTGAATAGTATTTTATAAAAAGTTCTTCAAAACACTGTACATCCCCATTCTTTATGCCGGTTATCAAATCAGGTTCATTCATTACTATTATATTTAAGACTATACAAACATAACATTTTAATAATAAGAAAGAACAATTGTGCCGAACTTTTTCGTTCTCTGATATATTTGCAACTCTCCTATATATTACAGAAGTGTTAAGAAAGGTATAATACGTAATTCAAGGTGAAATATCTTCTCTGATTTTTCCTATTAATTGCGGAGTTACTCTAATATAACCATTCTTTTTATCTAAAAAAGAATCTCCACACTTAATATCTTATTTAAACAAATCATAACTATAATTTTTACTATATTTGCCCGAACTAATACTAATCAATTTTATTATGAGAAAACTTAACCAAGTACTTTTTGCGGTCGCTACATTGACTTTCACTTCATGCAACACGCAAAAGGAAGAAATCAATTATCAGGTAATCCCTCTCCCCCAAGAGGTCGTTGTTAATCAAGAAACTCCTTTCACCCTACAGGAAACTACAAAAATCCTTTATCCGGAAGGAAACGAACTGCTAAAACGAAATGCAGAGTTTTTATCCGGATATATCAAAGAGGCAACCGGAAAAGAACTCGACATTGCAACAATCACGTCGGAAAGTACACCACCCAATGCTATTGTCTTAGGATTGGACAAAAGTATCGTAGAAAAAGAAGGATACGAACTTACAGTATCTTCCCGGCAAATCACCATCAACGGGCAAACACCTAATGGAGTGTTCTATGGTATACAAACCTTGCGAAAGTCAATTCCGGCAATAGTTGCCGGTGCCAAGATCACACTTCCGGCAGTAACCATTAAAGACTATCCACGTTTCAGTTATCGAGGTATGCATCTCGATGTAGGACGTCACTTTTTCCCGGTAGAGTTTGTAAAAGAGTATATCGACCTGCTGGCTCTGCATAATATGAATACTTTCCACTGGCACTTGACAGAAGATCAGGGATGGAGAATTGAAATTAAGAAATATCCGAGATTGACAGAGATCGGCTCGCAACGTTCGGAAACAGTAATAGGACACAACTCCGGCCAATATGACGGAACACCTTACGGAGGTTTCTATACGCAAGAACAAATAAAGGAGGTAGTAGCCTATGCACAGGAAAGATATATTACCATTATTCCCGAAGTAGACCTGCCCGGACATATGCTTGCCGCATTGGCCTCTTATCCGGAATTGGGTTGTACGGGTGGCCCGTATGAAGTAGAAAAAACATGGGGAGTATTCCCGGATGTCATCTGTATCGGTAATGAAAAAGCCATGGTGTTTCTTGAAGATGTGTTAAGCGAGATCGTTGAGTTGTTTCCATCCGAGTATATCCACATCGGCGGTGATGAAGCGCCACGAGACCGTTGGAAAAAATGTCCGAAATGCCAGGCACGTATCAAATCGGAAAACCTAAAAGCCGACAAGAAACATACGGCAGAAGACCGCCTGCAAAGTTATTGTATGTCACGCATTGAAAAATTTCTCAATAGTAAGGGACGACGCATCATCGGATGGGATGAAATACTGGAAGGTGATGTGGCACCGAACGCTACCGTTATGTCATGGCGTGGAATGAATGGCGGTCTGGAAGCGGCCAAGCTAGGACATGACGTCATCATGACTCCCAATACGTATGTATATTTCGATTATTACCAGACGGCAGATACCAAAGATGAGCCGGATGCTATCGGTGGTTGTGTTCCTTTGGAGAAAGTATATAGCCTGGAACCCGTTCCAGCTTCACTAAATGAAAATGAAAAAAAACATATCATCGGTGTACAAGCTAACTTATGGACCGAATATATAGCCACCACCCAGCAAATAGAATACATGGTGCTCCCACGTATGGCAGCCTTGGCAGAGGTGCAATGGACACTTCCGGAAAAGAAAGACTACCGCAACTTCACCAAACGCCTGCCACAACTTTTGGCGTTCTATGACCGTGAAGGTCTCAACTATGGCAAGCACGTATTTAATATAGACTCAAAAATCACGTCTGATCCAGAAAAAAAAGCAGTTATGATAGAACTGAGCACTATCGACGATGCACCTATTTACTATACATTGGACGGAACGGAACCGAGTGCAAAGAACGGAACACTATACAAAGAGCCGATAGCCGTTACACAAGCCGCTAATTTCAAAGCAATCGCCATACGCCCTAACGGTAATAACAGTAAAATCAAATCGGAACAGATCGATTTCAATAAAGCAACTTGTCGCCCCATCGAACTGAAAAACCAGCCGTCTCCTAAATATTCTTATGATGGTGCCATTGTGCTCGTAGATGGTTTAAAAGGAACAAATTCTTATGCCAGTGGACGTTGGCTCGGTTTCCCGGGAAAAGACGTCGAAGCAACCATTCATCTGGAAGAATCTACGGAAATAAGCCGGGTATCAACAGAAGCCATCATCGACCTCAGTGCCTGGATCATGGGAGCCTGTGGACTGAGTGTTGCCGTATCGGATGATGGAAAAGATTTCCGGGAGGTGGCTTCCAAAGACTATCCGATTGAAACAGGTTCTGCTGCTCCTAAAACAACTGAGAGTTACAGCGTAGAATTTCCTCCTGTAAAGGCAAACTTCGTAAAAGTCATTATCAAACATACCCCTGCTTTGCCGAAAGGACATACCGGAGAAGGAAAAGCTCCTTTCCTCTTTGTAGATGAAATAAGTGTGGAATAAGGAAGATGGGAGATAGAAGATAGGAGTTAGGAGTTAGTAGTCAAGTAGTTAAGTAGTTAAGTAGTTAAGTAGTTAAGTAGTTAAGTAGAAATGATTTGTTTGATGTATTTGTCTTAACTATTTACTACTTAGCTACTTACTACTTACTACTTAACTACTTACTACTTACTACTTAACTACTTGACTACTTGACTACTCTATATAAATTATTCCGGCTAAAATTGGAAATAAATAAACGGCTGGATTTCACTGCTCTTCATCTGAATGACCAGATAAATCATAGCGACCATCAATACCGCCTTCCCGAGAAAGGGGAGACGGATTACTCCACGACAAACCACATTCTCCCAACGATCGGGAGCGAAATGAAGTAGAAAGCCCAGCAACATCAAAGCAAAGACTTCCCAATATCCCTCGATTAATTGTGGAAAGAGTTGCGGACGGAACACCGTAAATATCTGCCTCAGCATATCCATTGAATTGTGTATATCGGCATTACGGAAGAAGATCCAGCAGAAACAAACGAAATGAAAAGTGATAATGACACCGAAAACACGGCGGATGCCATGACTCTGTTCCCCTTTTTTACGACCGGTAATACTCATCCAAGCTTTATGAAGTGCTAATGCCACTCCATGGAACATCCCCCAAAGAACAAAATTCCAGGAAGCCCCATGCCACAGTCCGCCCAAAAACATGGTAATAATCAAATTGAGATACTGACGAAACTTCCCGTGCCGGTTTCCACCCAACGATATATACAAATAATCACGCAACCAACTGGATAAAGAAATATGCCAACGTCTCCAAAATTCGGTAATGGAAGCCGACTTATAAGGGGAATCAAAGTTCATGTTGAAATGAAAACCCAGCAAGAGCGCAATGCCGATGGCTATATCGCTATATCCGGAAAAGTCGCAATAAATCTGTAAAGCGTATCCATAAAGCCCCATCAGGTTCTCCACCCCAGAATAAAGAGTAGGATTATCGAATATGCGTTCTACAAAGTTTATGCTGATATAATCGGAGATTACTGCCTTCTTGAAAAGGCCGGCCACAATGAGGTATATTCCACGTCCGAACATTTCCTGCGACACATAAAGCGGCTTACGAATCTGAGGAATAAAATCGCGTGCCCGGACAATCGGACCGGCTACCAACTGCGGAAAGAAAGAGACATAAAAAGCATAATCCAACAGACTGGTCAACGGTTTTATCTCCCGCCGATAGACATCAATCGTATAGCTGAGCGACTGGAAAGTGAAAAAAGAAATGCCCACCGGCAAAAAAATATCAAGAGCCGTGAACTCCCCGCCCATCAATGAAGCAATCACCCCGCCCAAAAAGTTGGTATACTTGAAATAGCAAAGTAAACCCAAATTGAGACACAAACTCAAAACCACCCATGCTTTTCGCCCGTACTTACCGGTAGTACGATCCATCAAACGTGCAAATACAAAATCACCCACAGTGACAAATGCCAACAGGAAAAAGTACGTACCGCTACTTTTATAATAGAAATAATAAGAAAACAGGGTAACAAACAGAATACGTGCCGTGTATTTATATTGTAAAAACACATACACCACCATAAAGGCGGCAAACAGCCAAAGAAATATTCCACTGGTAAATATCAACGGAGCTTGCGGATCGTATGTAAACACTTCACAGAGGCGGCTAAAATCAATGTCAATGGGTAACATAATCGTTATAGGCTTTTATAAGGGCTTCGTATAATAAATTGCCTTGAAGAATATAGCCTTCAGGCATATAATGCACGTGGTCGGGACGCATCAAGCCGGCTTCCTGCCAGTTTTTACAGGCATGCCGGTTACCTCCAACCACATTGTACATATCCCACACAACCAAATGATGATCACGGGCATACTTCTGAATCATATTTACAGCAGTCACCGTCCGCGGATTCACAGCATACGTCCTGCGTCTCCGTTTCTGACGAAAACTTTCGTATGAGCCGGGAGGAGTGGTCAATAAAATCGGAACATCCGGCAAGCTGTCACGAATCAGTGAAATAAGTTCATCCATTTGATGATAATGCAAATTGGAGTTGTAACGCTTATTGTGGCTCTCGTTCGTCCCGAAAGAGAGTATCAATAGTTCCGGCTTCAAAGCGGCAATAGCGGCAATACGGTTAGGATGAGTAAAAGTAAGACAAGTCGCTCCATTGACTCCCATATCTGTATAAGATACCGCGCCGAATGTTTCGGCCAATCTTTGTCCGGTAGTCTGAGGATAGATATGCCCCCGGATATGACTGTCTCCAATATGCAGAATACGTACCGTGTCTTCCAGAATTCCTCCCTTCACCAAACGCAGATGCTCTAATACAGGAGATAAGATACCCAGGCTGTCGATAATCTCATTATATCCTACTTCCTTAAAAGTAGCAGGAAAATCCACCCGGACTTGTATTGTATCATAAAGCAGTTTCATCTCTTTCATCGGCTTGACGCTTTGCATCAGCTTACCTTTCACCGGACAAGCAGGTAAAGGGTCTTGTGCCAGAAGCTTCAAGACAGAAAGAAGACAAAACAACAATACGCACAAAGATTTATTCAGTCTCATAAGCATGTCTCCTGTCGTATTGTTCCTTTCCATAAATCAACGTTTCATAAAGCAATCCGGCCAGATACTTCCCTCCCCGGAAGTTGATATGCGTATAGTCATAATTGGCCATCGACGGCTTGGCGTGTACCAGCTTCGCCATGCTACCGTCTCCACCCATTGCCTCGAACATGTTCCAAAAAGCAATGCCGCTCTCTGCTGCAATATTTTGCTGATAACGAATCAGGTTCTTTACACCAGGCATTGTGCGTAATTCACCCGTATCCGTTTTATAATCACGGTCGCCAACACTGAGCAGCAAGAAACCGGATTGTGGAAAACACTTCTTCAAATGTTCAATAGCAGTAACCAAGCCCTTTTGATAACTGTCATAATTGTATCCGCGCTGGGTAGCCACATTCAAACCATATTGCAAAATGATAAGATCATAAGGGCGCTGCCTGTTAAATTCTTTCAGCATATCGGCAGGAATCGTCCGCAAAGAGAGACCGGAACTGCCACGCAAAGAGAAATTATCGACAACGATACCTTCCGTGCCATCCATAGCCATGCCGTAAAACAGAGTAGAATCTGCCCGGTTTATCGTCCAACGTATAGAACCGATACGCCCGTCGATTTGTAGTTCCTGTAAATGCCCATTAGGAGCAAAACGGTGGTTTTGTATTTCACCGCGATTCACACGGACGGAAAAGTCGACAGTATCTTTAGTGTAGAAAAAGATAGATGCTTCCCGGCAAGTATCCAGTAAAGAAGCATATTTATTCTGTCCACGCAGTTCAACATATGCATTTTTACCGGGGATGAAATAATGCCCTGATATCCCCTGTTTCCGGCGATCAAAATAGACACTATCGGTTACGGCATGGCTCGACCACCCTTCAAAGGTATGCCGCACGGTAGGACGATACCCATTGGTCATGGAAGTAATAGTAACAAAACCTACTCCACAGCCTCCAAAACGCTTTTGCAACATCTCCCGCAAATCCGCAGTAAATATATCGGCTTCAATAAAAGAATCGCCGAAGACAGCGATACGTACCAGACGCCCTTTTGAAGAGACCTCATCCAACGCACGATAAAAAGGTGTCATACCACGTAAGGTAGAATCGCTGTAATCTTCTATACAAGTCATACCGGTGCGGCAAGTGTCTACAAAAATCGGCTTTACCGCCGGCACGGGAGGCAGACTATCTGTATCTAACTCTTCCATATCGGATTTAGACGGACGTACATCGCTTAACAAGTCCACCCGCCGCATGGTATGTCCGTCAATGGTTATAGCCGGTAACCAGTGCATTGCAATCAGAGCAATCATCACAAAGACAATAAGTCCTAACGAATATTTCAGATAATTCTTCATTGCACTCTCTTATTTTTATAAGGAGTTGCAAAGATAATGCAAACCGAGAGCAGAATAAAATGAACGAGTTCATTTTTTATGCCAAGATGCAGCTCATCTTTGCTTGAAACCAAAGATAGATAAACGCATAAAAAAAGGAAAATCCATATGATTCATGAGATTCTCCTTTCTTATGTTAATGATCGATACGAATCAGATCGTCCGTTCTATATTCCAAACAAATGCCCGCAGTCCGAGCTGTTCCGTTTGCAAATCCATTTTATGTAAAGTATCCAGTAGCGGATCTACTTTTTCGTCTTCAACTACCGACAAGATGGCCGAACACATACTTGGCCAGGCATGGCTTCCGAAGTGTGGGTCACCGGTCTTTGAGCCACGTCCCTGCACACGCTCCAAATAGGTAAAACCACGGCATCCTAAACGATCCAATAGAGCTATGATACGTTCATAATAGGCCTGGTCGAATGTTATTAATACTGATTTCATTATTTCATAGGGTTATTTATGAACTATAAGCCACAAGGGAGCAGCTTATAGTCCTATTTTGTTATTTCTTTATAATCTCGTCTTTATGCGCTTCGAAATAGACATCGAGTTCGCGTTTACGCTTCATCACCTTACGCTGATGCTTGATACCCGTACCGGCGAATATACAATACAGCGTCGGGATCAGAACCAGTGTAAGAATGGTAGATACCGTCAAACCGCCAATTACGGCAATTGCCATCGGGCTCCACATTTCCGAACCTTGTCCACCGCCAACTGCCATCGGAATCATACCGAGAACGGTTGTGGCAGTAGTCATCAATACCGGACGAAGACGACTCTTACCGGCGGTTACTACAGAGTGCAATACCGACTGACCGCGTTCACGACACAACGTAATATAGTCAATAAGCACAATACCGTTCTTTACCACAATACCGATCAACATAATGGCTCCCAGCAAACTCATGACACTCAATGTACTGTTGGTAAAGAACAAAGCCATCAATACACCGCTGAATGCAAACGGAAGGGAGAACATAATGATAAACGGATAGGTCAACGATTCGAACTGTGCCGCCATCACGATGAATACCAGAATCACAATCAAGACTGCCAAAGTTCCCAAATCACGGAACGAATCCTGCTGGTCTTCATAGGAACCGGCCACCTGTATCGTCACTTCCGAAGGCATTTCCATTTTGTCAATGATCGCATTACCGGCATTCACCACGTCACCCAACGGTGCACCGGAAATAACAGCAGACACGGTAACAATACGCTCACGGTCTTTACGCTCGATAGTAGGCGGTGCAAAGCGTTCGACTACCGTACCGAGGTCTTTAATACGAACGGCCTCACCTTTAGCATTGTATACCAGAATGTTTTCAAGGCTTTCGAGACTCGTGCGATATTCAGGAGCATAACGCACTTTGATATCATACTCATCTCCATCTTCACGATACTTCGAAGCGACCGCGCCGTTAATACGGTTCCGCAGATAAGTTGCGGCTGTAGAAAGATTCAATCCATGCAATGCTAACTTCTCACGATCAAAATCTACCTGATATTCCGGCTGGTAATCACTACGGCTGATATTTACCTCAGACACTCCTTTCACATCCAGCAACTGACGTTTCAAACGGGCAGCCACACTATCGGTAGTAGCCATATCATAACCATAAATTTCAAAGTCGGCACTTGCCTGGGCAGACATACCGGTGTTACTACCACCAAGAATAACCTGCGCTTTACTGAACTCCGGATATTTCTTCAATTCCTCGCGCATTTCATCACAGACCTGTTCCAGTGTAATATCACGATCGCCCGGATCCACCAAACTGATATTGAAAGAGATAATATGTGAACCGTTGTCCTGCATCGAAGCAAATGTATTATCCGAATCGGCCTGTCCTACAGTGTAGTTACATACTTTCATAATACCTTTGTAGTGCTCCAACCAATAATTGGTCAGCTTCTCCGAAATTTCCTGTGCCAGTTCCTTACGGGTACCGATCGGTAATTCCAGTTTTACGGCAATACGGGCATTATCCTGTGCCGGGAAGAATTCCGTACCGATCCCTTTGGCACAGAACAAACTGGCAACAAAGAACACGATACAACCGATAACTATAACCGAACGGTGACGAACCGACCAGTTCAACATACGGGCATACCAGTTATCCAAACCATCCAGTGACTTCTCGATAGGACGGTAGAACATCGTAAACGCTTTCGACTGTTTCTTCTGAAGCTTCAGCAACTGGGCGCAAAGCATCGGAGTCAATGACAAAGCAGCCACGGTAGAAATAAACATGATAGCACACATCATCCATCCCAACTGTTTGAACATGACACCGGACATACCGCTCACCATTGTCAACGGGAAGAATACGGCAATCATCGTCAACGTAGACGCGATAACGGAAATAGCAACCTCATTCGTTCCGTGAACGGCTGCCTGTTTCGGATCGGAACCACGCTCAATATGCGTAGTAACGTTTTCCAATACTACAATGGCATCATCCACCACCATACCGATAGCAATAGAAAGCGAAGACAATGAAATGATATTAATCGTATTCCCGGTAATGGCCAGATAAATAAATGAGGCAATCAATGAAAGCGGGATAGTGATACAAATAATCAGCGTAGCCCGCCAACGTCCCAAGAAAAGGAATACCACGATTACCACAAACAACAAGGCATAGAGCACCGTTTCAGCCAAACTGTCGATTGTATTCAGAATGTTATCGGAAGTATCTACGATAACCCCCAGTTTCACATCGCTCGGCAAATTCTTCTGCAAACGGGGAAGCGCTTCCTCCACTTTCTTCGAAATCTCCACAGAGTTGGCACCGGACTGTTTCTGTACGACAATCATCGCACCCTTCACTCCGTTATTATAAGTTTCCTGTGCACGCTCTTCCACCGTATCCACCACCCGGGCTACATCGCGCAAATAGATGCTGGCACCATTATAGGTTCCTACCACAACATCCTCCAACTGGCGGGAATCCTGAAACTCACCCTCTACGCGCAACGAATAAGTCTCATTACCAATATCGAAATTACCACCCGGAATATTCTTATTCTCGGCACCGATAATGGAGCTGATTGTCTCGACCGACAGATTATAAGCCTCCAATTTGTTCGGGTCGCAATAAACCTGGATTTCACGTTGCGGCGCACCACTAATAGACACTGTACCTACACCGGGGATACGCGCCAAAGGATTCACAACGCGGTCGTCCAATATCTTATAAAGTGCCGACTGGCTTTCATTGGCCTGTACTGACAACAGTACAATAGGAATCATGTCCGTACTGAACTTGAAGATGATGGGATTCTCCACATCATCGGGAAGCTGTGAACTTACCATATCGAGTTTGTCACGGACATCATTCGTCAATACGTCGATATCATTACCAAACTCGAACTCCAACGTAATCAGAGACATATTTTCTGACGACCGGGAAGTGATATGCTTCAAATTACTGACAGCATTCAACGTATTTTCCAACGGCCGGGTTACATTATTTTCTATATCCGAAGCACTGGCGCCCGGATAAGCGGTCATTACCATGATCGTATTCGTATCGATATCCGGATACAAGTCGATAGGCAACTTTGATAAAGAGAACAGACCAAAGATCACCACTGCAAGGAAGCAGAGGGAGGTCATAATCGGTTTTTTTACCGCTCCTTCGTATAAACTCATGTTATTTTAGTGATTAGTTGTTTAGTGATTAACGATCAATGAAAGCATATAACTATGCCGGCCACTTATCACTCATCACTAATCGTTAATACTTATTTTTCTACCTCTACTTCAGCACCGTTTATCAAGCGTGTCTGCCCGGCAATCACCACTTGAGAGTTGTTGGGTACACCAGACTTCAACTCATATTCCGTACCCATACGACGTCCCAGTTCTACCTTGTTGTAGGAAACTTTTCCATCTTTGTATACAAATACATAACGGTCACCGGAACCGGCCTGCTTCACAATAGCCAAATCTGGAACAACCACATTATCCTGGGTTCCGAAATTGAGAGTGGCACGGGCAAACATTCCCGGACGAACACGCTGGTCCTTATTCTCCAATTTAATCTCTACCGGGAAAGTACGGGTAGCTGCATCTACCGTCGGATAAACCAAGCTGATCTTTCCTGTAAATTCTTCGTCTCCATATACATCGAGTTTTACAGAAACGGGAGCGCCTTTCTTCACCTTTGTAAAATAAGTTTCAGAAACATTGATCATCAATTTCACCGGAGTAATCTGTTCTACCACCAATACCGGATTTCCACCGCTATACATATCACCGTTGTCATAATTACGCGCAGTAACCACACCATTAATGGGGCTAACCAATGTGGTATTCTCCATCAGGTTTTTATAAGCAGTTTCCTGTACTTCAAGTGCCATTTTCAAAGCATCCCACTCCGATTTAGAGGTACCGCCCACTTTATAAAGTTCATCGGCACGATTAAATTCGAGACGTTTGTTTTCAAGCTGCAATTTCATCTGTTGCAGATTGGCAGCATCCATCAGTACCAATTTCTGCCCTTTGGAAACGCGATCGCCAACTTCAACAAAAATCCGGTCGATTCTTACTGGAGACGACGGTGCTATATTATTCTTGACTTCTGCTTCTACAGTTGCCGTATATTCTTGTATCTGGTCTACAGGGCGTGCCGTTACATCTGCCAATTTCACTCTTGGTTTTTCTTCTACTTTTTCAGCAGCCTTCTGTTCATTTCCTCCAGTACATGAGCCCAACAGCGTAAGGGCAAACAGGGCTACTAATTGGATACTCTTTTTCATATCGTTTTCTATGTTATTTTATTTTTCTGATTTATTCTGTTATCTCTTCTCTTCCTAATACCTGGTCAAGGTCTGCCTTAGATACCAGATAATCATAAATTGACTGGTTGTAAGTAAGTTGTGCCTGAGTCAACGCCACTTCCGAATCGTTCAATTCAAGAATAGTCCCCTTACCTACTTCGTAACGTTTCTGCGCAATCAAACGCCCTTTTTCAGCCTGAACTATATTTTCTTTATTGCTGACTACCTGCTCAGTACTCGCTGCCATATTATCGAGATAACTGGTGGCTTGCATCGTCAATTGACGTTCCGTATTCACACGATTCTCAGCCAATTGTTGTATCTGGATCTTTGTCTGTTTCACTTTCGTAAAGTTACTTGCTTTGAACAAAGGGATACTCAAACTCAATCCGACCGTTGAATAAGGGAACCACTTATAATGCGCCATCTTAAAATCATTGTTCAACGAAGTATACATATAGCTGAACGATGCCGCCAACGTAGGCATGAAGTTTGTACGCAATAATGACAGGTTCTTTTCCAGCAAAACACCGTTCATATCCATCTGCTTCAAGCTGCTATTATTCTGCAAGCTCAACGGATCAGCGCTTAACTGACGACGAAACATGACCATTTCATAGTCTTTCAAATTACCCTCGACTGCCACAGGAATATCCGTATTCATCCCCATCAGCACCTGCAATTGCAATCTGGCCAGATTAATGCCGTTACGGGCGGAAACAACCCCCGGCTTCAAACTACGTACCTGCACATCTGCACGAATCTTATCGTATTCGCTCACAGTTCCCTGTGCATATTTAGCACTCACTATCTCAAAGTTAATCTCTGCCTGATTGTAGCTCTGCAACATTACTTCATAGCTATCCTGCGCCAACAGCAATTGATAGTATGCTTTCGTCACTTGGTTTATCAAATCCAATTTGGAAGAACGGGCCTTTTCCATAGCCAGATCCACATCTGCTTTAGTCAGATTTATACTCTTATAAAGAGCCGGTGCAAAAATCGGCAGATTCACCGTCAATCCTCCACTGTAAGAGTTGTCCGAACCGACCTGAATAGTTTGCGCCTCGCCTGCGAAGTCCATCACCATGGTCTGTTTTTTCAGGGTACGCGAGTAGCTTCCTGACAATGCCACTTCCGGAAATAATCCTCCATAAGCTTCCTTCTTTGCTTCTTTTTTCAATTGGATTTCCTGATCGGCCACCCTCATGGTGGGATTCTCGCTCAGTGCAATCTCCAACGCTTTATCCAAAGTCAAGGTCAAGGTATCTTTCACCTCTTGCGCCCGTACCAAGCCACCGGTAAAGACAGCCAGCACTACAGCCAGAAGTATCTTCTTGCCCAATAATTTTCTCATTCTGTTCATAAAATCAATTTTCTACTTTTTACATTTTAGTTGTTTATCAATCCGAAAGGGTTATTTTCTGCGCGCTCTATTCTATTTTTCCGATATTCCTGTATAAATGTTTCCAATACTTTTGCTCCTTTTTCCGTAGCAATTCCCCTGATAAAAGTGAACATTATAGATTCATAAACTTCCAAAAAAGGATATTCACTACAAATATTCGTATTCAGCAATAAATCAAATTGCTCACGAACCAACAAATTGATAATCGCAAAATTGACATCATCACGAAATATCCCCTGCTCTACTCCGGACTTGAAGAAAGCAATCGTACTTTCCGACTCTTTTTCGCGACTGTTCTTCATCATATTATATATACTGGGGTATTTCTTCAGATCTTCAAAAAAACGCTTGTTGGTCTTATGAAACATCTCGATACTTTTCTGGAAACAGACTAAAATAACTTCCAGTACATTAGTCGATTCAGCAAGAAGATTTTCCAAAAACTCATTCTTATCAACTTGATTTTTCAAAAGAACCTCTCTCAACAGAGTTTCTTTGTCCTCAAAAACTTCATAAAGCGTACGTTTCGATATACCTAACGAAGTGGCAATATCATCCATCGTTATGCTTTTAATACCATGTGCAGTGAATGCTTCGGTCGCCTTCACAATAATTCTATCCCTCAATTCCGCTCTGTTGGAAGTTTCTTTTGCGTTATCACCCATCATCCGTTTCTTTATAATTAGACTTCTAATTGCCAATGATTCCATAATTTATAAATAATGGAAGCGGGACAAAGATAGATAGAAAACTCAGATTACGAATTTAGTTTCCATATAAATCCCCTACATTTGATAATTATTATAGGTTAATAAGCAATCTGAAAACAAGTGTTAACATTTAATCTATTGCAAAAATAGAAAAACGACTATACGCCGAAAAAGTTTTCTCGTCGACATAAGGGTAATAATCGATAAACAACGGATATATTCCGATAAATCACCGGGATATATCCGTTGCTGTTTTCCTTGTATCGAGTGTTGTTTGCACGCAAAAAAGAAAGCAGTTTTCAATAATCGAACTTTGTACGGTTGAGGAAAGCGACTGTTTTATGAATCTCTTTGTACATTACAATATCGTCTTTAACAAAAGGAACCTCCTTACGATACTCGGTAAGGAAACGCTCCAATCTCGGAGAGGTTTTCTCCGGACGCCGGAATTCAATGCCTTGGGCGGCATTCATTAGTTCGATGGCCAGAATATGCTCCAGATTGTCCATTACCTTATATAGCTTCGTAGCAGCATTGGCCCCCATGCTGACATGGTCTTCTTGTCCGTTGGAGGAAACAATGGAATCACTGGATGCAGCATAGCAGTACATTTTATTCTGACTAACCATTGAGGCGGCTGCATACTGAGGAATCATAAATCCGGAATTGAGTCCGGGATTGGCCACCAGAAATTCCGGCAATCCACGAAGCCCCATAATAAGTTGTGCTATACGGCGCTCTGATATATTTCCAAGCTCGGCAAGGGCGATGGCAAGAAAATCATAGGAGATGGCAAGAGGCTGGCCATGAAAATTTCCACCGGAAATGATACGGTCGTCATCGGGAAAAATGGTGGGATTATCCGTTACGGAGTTAATTTCGGTCAGTAGCACGGAAGCGACATAACGGATGGCATCTTTAGTAGCACCGTGTACCTGCGGAATGCAACGAAACGAATAGGGGTCTTGTACATGTTCTTTGGGTCTGGAAATGAGTTCACTACCTTCAAGAAGAGTACGAAAGGCTTCACCGGTTTCTATCTGCCCTTTATGCGGACGAATCTGCTGGATACAGTCCATGAAAGGTTCTATCCGGCCGTCAAAAGCCTCAAGAGAAAGGGCGGCTATGAGATCGGCTCTTTTAGAAAGCCGGAAGGCCTTAAGAATAGCAAACACACCGTTGGCGCTCATAAACTGGGTTCCGTTGAGCAGGGCAAGCCCTTCTTTACTCATCAGTTTCACCGGTTCCCAGCCAAATTCATCGAGCACACTGATAGCTTCACGCTTCTTGCCTTTATAATAAACATCACCAACTCCGATCAATGGCAAAAAGAGATTGGCCAATGGCGCCAGATCACCGGATGCCCCCAATGATCCACGGTCGTAAACGATGGGCATTACATCGTTATTAAAGAAATCTAAAATACGCTGCACAGTAATTACCTGTACACCACTATGTCCCAATGAAAGGGCATGAGCCTTAAAAAGCATCATTAATTTAATAATCACCGGACGAATTTCTTCGCCGACACTGCATGCATGACTCTTTATAAGGTTCTCCTGAAGAGTACCCAACTCATCAGGAGAGATGTTTTTATTGCACAACGAACCGAAACCGGTAGTTATACCGTAAAGAGGGGTGTTGGAAGCAGCAATCTTCTGATCCAGATAATCGCGACATTTCTGAATACGCAGCTTTGCTTCGGGAGCAAGCTCCAGTTTCAGATTTTCATTGATAATGCGTTCGATAATATCGAAAGTAAGTTCACCGGAACCTACGTAATAAACGTTATTCATACTCTTAAATCCTGATTGACTATATCCAGTAATTCTTTCTCTTTTTCACAGGTCTTACGTTCCAGTTCATCGGCTTCGGACTGGAGTTCTGCGACAAATGCTTTATCTTTTAATGTTCCAAGATTTATACGGACATTCATCAAAGCTCCCAGTACGGCAGACCGGGCGGACATCATAGCAACACAGGCATCAGTCACCGCGTTTCGGTTGCCCAGTCTGGCCACATCGGCAATAATAGCCATTAGCTCATAAGCATTGCGTGCCACCTGCATAGGCACGAGAGCGGCAAACCGTGTTGCTTCCTGGATGGCAGCGCTACGGGCACTCTTCTCGTCCTCTGTCGATTTAGGCATCCGAAAACAATCGAACACTTTATTATAAGCCTCAGAATCACGATCGACATCAATCAGAAACTCCTCTTTCTGACGAATGGCAAGGGTCTGGATACGCTGCATCTGTTCTTCATTCTCTTCATATCCTTTCTTACCGACAGTCAGCCCTGCAACCATAGCTGCCAATGCGGCTGCTATAGCACCGTTAAGAGCGGCAATACTGCCACCACCGGGAACCGGATCACTCCCGGCCACTTTAGCCAGAAAATCTTTGACGGTTGAATCTACTAACATAGTTATTTTCTTTTTTATTTTTATCATTAAACTACGGGATAAAGAACTCCGTTCTTTATCGTGGTATTCACACAATTCATACCTATATAATAAGGTAGAATATTATAATCTGCTGAGTCGAGTACTACAAAATCACCCTGCTTGCCGACCTCGATACTGCCGATTCGGTCTGCACGATTCAATGCGGCAGCCCCATTCAGGGTAAGCGCAGTGATGGCTTCTTCGATGGTAAAGCCCATATAAATGCAGGCCAAAGCAAAAGTGAGAGGAATAGAACCGGAAAAACAACTGCCGGGATTGAGATCGGTTGCCAAAGCTACGGCACAGCCGGCATCTATCATGTCTCGCCCTCGGGCATAAGGTTCTTTCAGGGCAAATGCAGTCAGAGGAAGCAAGGTAGCCACCACTCCGGCATCGGCCATAGCACGAATACCGGCATCAGAAGCATGCAGCAAATGATCGGCGGATAAGGCTTTCAGCTCGGCAGCCAGCTCGGCACCACCTAAAGAAACAATTTCGTCGGCGTGGAGTTTCAACAAAAAGCCTTGTTCTTTGGCAGCAGCAAGCAGACGCCGGGATTGCGCGATGGAGAACACACCTTGCTCACAGAATACATCGCAACATTCTGCCAGTTCATTCTCACGAACCAACGGAAGCATTTTGTCGATAAGAAAATCGATATACGCATCACTTTCTCCCGCATACTCCGGTGGCAAAGCATGTGCACCCAAGAAGGTGGAAACAATATCCACCCGCTTGTGTTCATCATTATTCAAACTGCGCATGACTTTCAACTGCAGCAGTTCGGTCTCGCGATCGAGCCCGTAACCACTCTTGCCCTCAACCGTGGTAACCCCCATCGTGCTCATCTTTCTCAGAAAACTTTCCGCTTTGGTACGCATCTTTATAAAGTTCAGCTCACGGGTTGCTTTCACTGTGCTGGCAATTCCTCCCCCACGCTGCATAATGGACATATAGCTTTCACCTTTCAGCCGCCAGGAGAACTCTTCGGCACGCTCGCCACCAAAAACAAAATGGGTATGTGAATCTACAAAACCGGGTAACAAGCATTTCCCACGGGCATTATAGTGCCAATAACGGTGATAAAAGCCATCACGCTCCTCACCGCGATTTTCACCGACATAAGTGATAATGCCATCGGTCACTTCCACCGTTCCGTTTTCAATTACATGCAACCGGGACATTTCCTTCCCCTTTCGAGCCGAGAATCCCAGAGGGGTCACAACCTTTGCATTAAATATTATCAGGTTTTCACTCATTATAGTTCATTATTATCAGAACACAAATTTGCCTTCTCCTATTCCTCCATAATCCGCGCTTCAAGCACTTGCTGCATCGAGAAGTTCTCTAAACCGAGGTAATAGGAAGCCGTATCTATCAATGCTTCCATCGGAACAAGACCGATAATCTCGCTACCCACAATACTGACGCCATACCGACGGGCTTCAATACGTACCAGTTCAAAGGCACGATAAAGGGCGGTTTTCGTATAATCGGTCATATTAATGGAAACTTGTGTTATTCCACGGTCTTTCAATTCAACTCCCATCGCCTTGCAGTAACGCAAGCCACCGCCGATAAAACGGATTTTCTTGGCAATGTCATGGGCAATCTCCAAATTAGGTGTACTGAGATTGATATTGTAAGCTACCAATGGCATACGGGCACCGATGGCGACGGTTCCGGCAGTCGGATGCCGTTCAGCAGGGCCGAAATCAGGAGTCCATTCGGGAAGTTTGATCTTTTCAGCCATGCCTTCAAATTCTCCTTTGCGAACAACTGCCAGATTTTCACGATGAGGGGCGGAAGCAGACTTTTCATAAAGGAAGACGGGAAGGTGGTAGAGTTCTGCCACTTTTGCACCCACTTCTTTGGAAAGGGCGATGGCTTCCTCCATAGTAACATTCTTTATCGGAATGAAAGGAACAACATCAACGGCTCCCATGCGTGGATGTTGTCCGGTATGATGATTCAGATCGATAAGTTCAACGGCAATCCCGATGGCTTCGATCACAGCATCACATAGTGCCGCCGGCTCACCGACAAGGGTTACGACCAATCGGTTATGATCTTCATCATTACTGTAATCAAGTAGTTTCACGCCGGAACGGGCCCGGAATGGGGATACTATTTTATCTATTTTCTTTAGGTCGCGTCCCTCGCTGAAGTTAGGGACACACTCAATGATCTTATTCCAATTCATAGTTGGGCAATTAATTTATTAATAAGCTCTTCATCTGCTACGTAAGGCATGGTAATGTGATAATTATCACCGTGGGTCGTGTTAAAAGTTTCACTCGTTTCCATGGCATGCCCGTTACGGGCCCACGAACGGCGGGCCACACCTCCCATCACGTCCCAAAGCATGGCCGAACGCAGAATCTCATCGACACGTTCGCTACCATCGCACACCATACCGAATCCGCCGTTTATGGCCTTTCCGATGCCTACTCCTCCCCCATTATGCAAGGCAACAAGACTCATGCCCCGTGCACAGTTACCGGCAAAACACTGCACGGCCATATCAGCCATCACATTACTTCCGTCTTTGATGTTGGAGGTTTCACGGAAAGGAGAATCTGTACCGCTGACATCATGATGATCGCGCCCCAACATGATAGGACCGACTTCGCCCCGCCGCACCATTTCATTGAAACGAAGAGCGATGTTCATCCGTCCCACTGCATCTTGATACAAAATACGGGCTTGAGTGCCCACCACCAGACGGTTCTTCTCTGCATCACGTATCCAGTTATAATTATCCAAGTCTTGCCCTCGGCGATTCACATCAATACATTCCATCGCAGCATGATCGGTCTTTATCAAGTCTTCGTGCTTGCCGCTCAAGCATACCCAACGAAAAGGACCATATCCATAATCAAACAACTCCGGCCCCATAATATCTTCCACATAGCTGGGCCAGATAAAACCGTCCTTTTCGTCCGTACCATTCCGGGAAATTTCCCGGATACCGGCATCATAAATGGCTTTCATAAAAGAATTTCCATAATCGAAGAAATAAGTGCCACGCGCCACGAGTTTCTTTATAACTTCAAAATGACGGCGCAAGGCCTGGTTCACCAAAAGACGAAATTTTTCGGGAGATTCATGCAACATCCGGGTGCGTTCCTCAAATGTCAGTCCGGCAGGACAATAACCTCCTTCGTAAACAGCATGGCAGGAGGTTTGATCAGAGAGCAATTCAATCGATATATTTTCTTTTTCCGCATATTCCAGCAGATCAACCACATTACCATGATAAGCGACCGAACAAGGCTCTCGACGCTCCATCGCCTCATATACGATACGGAACGCTTCAACTATACAATCGGTAACATGCCCTACCCATCCCTGTTTGTAACGGGTTTCGATACGCGAAGCATCCACTTCGGCAATGATACAGGCGGCTCCGGCAATTTCCGCCGCTTTGGGTTGTGCCCCGCTCATTCCTCCCAAGCCGGAAGAGGCAAACAAATGTCCGCGCAAATCTTTATCTTGAGGAATACCGAGTTTCATCCGTCCGGCATTCAATAAAGTATTGAAAGTACCGTGCACAATACCTTGCGGCCCAATATACATCCAGCCACCGGCCGTCATCTGCCCATAATTGGCCACTCCCATCTGCATGGCGATGTGCCAGTCACGCTGATTATCAAACTGCCCCACCATCATGGCATTCGTAATAATCACTCGCGGAGCATCGGGGCGCGAACGGAATAATCCCAACGGATGTCCGGACTCGATTACTAAGGTTTGTTCCTGTGTCAGTTCTTCAAGATATTGCTTTATAAGACGATACTGCATCCAATTCTGGCATACTTGTCCGGTTTCACCATAAGTAACAAGTTCGTAAGGGTAAAGAGCGATATCGAAACAGAGGTTATTATCAATCATCACTTGAAAGGCTTTCCCCTCTATGCACTTTCCCCGATATTCATCGATAGGTTTGGCTTTCAAATCTCCTGTGGGACGGAAACGATAACCGTAAATTCTTCCACGAGTACGAAGTTCTTCCATAAACTCTGGAATAAGTTGTTCATGAAGTTCGGTAGGAATGTAACGTAAGGCATTCTTCAAAGCCATGACCGTCTGTGCCGGGGTAAGAGTATAGCCGCGATCCGGTGCTCGCCGTATGCCTTCCACAAAAGCCGGATAGGCAGGCAAAGTGTTGCTGAGAGTTATTTTCATAATAAACGATGATTAAGGATTACAAACTGTCAGTTTTTACAGCCTGATAACTCTCCGCAAGATAAATAAAAGAGATGGAATTACAAAGTATTCGGAATATTTATTATCAAAAAGATTATTTATCGAGTTCCTTAAGCAACTGCAGATACTTGCCGGTGGTCTTCGCCGACTCACTGTTTTCCTTCAAATATTCCTCTTTCCACTCGGGATACGACTCCAACAAAGCACACATACGATCCTTTCCGACAAAATCTACTTTACCGGTAGTTGCATCGATCTCGTAATACACTCGTTTCGAAACCAAACCCGAAGCTGCAATGGCGTCACCGACCGATCCCCCTAATGTAACATCCATCGTCACTGACGAACCGCCTGCAACAGATCCCAAAGGTACTGCACTAAAAAAGACATTCCCGTCAAGCCACATAGCAGGAGCATACCAACCGCCGAAGCGTAAACGTTTATAACGCAACTTCTTGCAATTAACATAAAGTGATGTATCCGACTGTACCGCATAACAACGCCCTTTCAGATACTTACACAATGCTTTATTATCATCGGCACTAATTTTATAATCGGCCCCTCCAGACAATGAAATCTGATTCTTCGTCCGTTTTTCGATTTTCAACGCCGCCACCGTATCCCCCTTATGGGCTAACAAATCTTTTAAGGTGGAATAAACAATATCTTGTGCAGCCAGATGCAGTCCCACAAGAGTCATAAAACAAATAATCCACAGTTTCTTCATAAGCATCTCCTTTCACTGGCATTAATCGTTTGGAAAGTTACACCATTTGACTTACTGAAGCAAGTTTTCAAAGCAAAAGTTTCAAAAAAAAAGGGAAAAGCTTGATAGAAGCCGCAGATTATAGTATCTTTGTATCACTATTTATAAAGTATATTAAGATTTAAATAGGATAAAAGGAAAAGGTTGCGGCTTTTTCCTTTTTTATTTTACCTACCGGAGAAAAAACTAATATACCGGATATCCGAACAAGATTTCTACCATAGTTTTGTCATTTTTAATGCCGTCTTACGACTAATTAGATAGTATGTCAAGAGTAATCACATTACTTATCAACCCACTTCACATACTATGTGACGAAAAAATTGAGAACGACTTTCGAAACAGATAGGCTTTAGTTAATAAAAAGTAAATCTACTCTTGACAAAAACAAGCTTAATACAGCCTGACTGTTAATATAGTACATTTGTAAAAAACAATAAAGCGGTAATGAAACAATTAGATGACATCATTCAAACTTATCAGAATATCATTAGAGAAACAGAACAAAAGCTAAGTAAAGAGAAACGACGTATCTACCGTATCAGTACTTTACGATTCATTCTTTTTATTGCAGGAATTGTAGGAGTCATTCATTTCTGGGAAAACGGATGGCTCATCGTAACCGGAATAGCTGCCATCACTTTTCTTCCTTTCATCTTTTTGGTAAAGCTCCACAATCGTCTGTTTTATGAAAAAGAATATCTTGAAAAAAAAATAGAAATAAACCAGCAGGAACTGCAAGCTATAAATTACGATACTTCTTCTTTTGACGGTGGGAAGGAATTTATCGATCCGGCGCATCTTTATTCGTATGACTTAGACGTATTCGGTGAACACTCACTTTTCCAATACATTAATCGTACATCAACCGATCTGGGTAAAAAGCGCTTAGTCCACTGGCTTAATAATCACTTGGAAAGTAAAGAAGAAATAGAAAAACGGCAAGAAGGAGTAAAAGAACTGACCTCGGAATTTGAAATGCGGCAGCATTTTCGTATCCTCGGCTTATTGTACAAAGGGAAATCTGCAGATGAAAAAGAGATAATAGCCTGGGCCGACAGTCCGAGTTATTATCGAAATCGCATCTTGCTACGAGCACTTCCCATCATTGTTCCTGTAACTAATATTATACTTATTACATTGGCTATCGCAGGTATAATATCCAGTACAATACCAAGTGTGGCCTTTGTAGGATTCTTTTTGCTCAGTCTGGCTTTTTCCAAAGGCATTACCAAAATACAAACCCTATATGGCAAGAAACTTCAGATATTGGCAACATATGCTAATCTTATCCGTATAATAGAAGAAAAAAGCCTACAAAGCACCGTTCTTCAGGAAATACAACAATTGGTAGGCGGCAAAAAACAAACTGCATCGCAAGCTGTTAAAAAACTCACAGCTCTAATGAATGCCCTCGACCAACGCGGCAATATGCTGATGTCTTTTGTTCTCAATGGCTCGTTGTTTTGGGAACTGAGACAAATCATGAGAATTGAAGCCTGGAAAGAAGATCATGCTTCGGAGCTTCCGTCTTGGCTCAAAGCCATTGGAGAAATAGATGCTTATTGTTCATTGGCTACTTTCGCCTACAATCATCCGGAATATATCTATCCGGAAATCAGTTCGCAACCTTTTGAGATGACAGCTAAAGCACTCGGGCATCCACTGATGAATCGGGATAAATGTATTCGCAATAATATAAATATCACCAAACGCCCATTCTTCATTATCATTACCGGAGCCAACATGGCAGGTAAAAGTACTTATCTCCGTACCGTAGGAATCAACTATCTGCTTGCCTGCATCGGTGCTCCCGTATGGGCCGAACAAATAAAGCTATACCCTTCTCGATTGATTACCAGCCTGCGCACCAGTGACTCACTCACAGACAACGAATCCTATTTCTTCGCCGAATTAAAACGGCTGAAACTGATTATCGACAAGCTAAATGCCGGTGAAGAGCTATTTATTATCCTCGATGAAATTTTAAAAGGTACAAACTCTACCGATAAACAGAAAGGCTCCTTCGCCTTAATCAAGCAATTCATGACCCTACATACGAATGGTATCATAGCTACTCATGACCTAATGTTAGGTACTCTTATCGATCTCTTTCCGAGCAACATTCGCAATTACTGCTTTGAAGCAGATATTACAAACAATGAACTCACCTTCTCTTACCAAATGAGGAATGGTGTTGCACAAAATATGAATGCATGCTTTTTAATGAAAAAAATGGGGATAGCCGTCATAGACGACTAATCCCCATTCCCTGCAAATTAAAGTTAAGCCTTAGCGTAACTTACATTTTGACAGAAAAGCAGCTACAGCAGATGCCTCTCCATTCGTAAAATACTGCACTGAAGTTATAGGATTATATGTATAAGGTACAAACTGGAACAACTGCACAGCCGCAAACTTCTTATCTTCGGAAAGTATTACATCCATACGGATGTTCCCACTACTCTCACTTTTCAGCATCGTATCAACAGGAAACATACCAGATTTCACCATTTCCTTCAATTGATCCATATATTTCAAATCAAAAAATATACTTTGTTCTTTTGCAACACTACCAGTAGGTAGATAAACAACCTCTTTTGATTTCCAGAACAAACGGAAAATACCAATTAAGAACATTCCGGAGCCTATAACCATTAATCCCATACTTAAGGTAGAAGAACGGTCTTCCATCTCAAAAGTAGAGACAAAAGCTAATACACCAACAAGTAAAATTAAACCAGAAAAAATAACTCCAGAAAGACTTGTACGTTTTACAATATCAGGATGAGAAGATGCAAAAATCGTTGCATCGATAGTTTGAGTTGCCATATTATAATGAGTTTAATTTATTAGTAGAATAAAAAATAAGATAAATAATAACACATATATTTGATGCATTATCCAAAATAAAACAGAACCAATAAATTAAAACAGCTAAATAATAATACGCCTTAAAGTAAAGACATAATATTCACTCGACGGGTGACAATAATAAGAAGTAGTAGTACCATATAGTCGCCCACGATGCTGCACCAAAACAGCTTCTCGCGATGAAAGCTTCAGAGCCAAGGCTTTCAAGGACATTGAATATTCAAGTAGATTAATACGCTGTATACGGGAAGTCATTATCTGATGGGATTGAACTGCACTTGACAACTCACCTTCAGGGAAATAAGGCAATTGAGCACTGGTCACTTTCTGCGAATATGCCGTATAAGTAAAATCATATTGACCTTCCACCGGTATTTCAGTGAAAAGATTGCTCGCTACACAATGAAGTGTTACAGCAAACAACAAAAACAATATTACCTTTACAAATTTTGCCATATCTCCCTGCAAATATAACAGAATATCCAATCCGAATGTTCAGTGAAAGAGTTAATTAAAGTATCTTTAGAATTGAAAACAAAAAAGGTCACCTTTTTCAAGGCAACCTTTTCTATATCTATAAGAACAATTACTAAATTATTCTGCCGATTCAGCCTTAGGTTCTTCAGTTGCAAGAACTTCAGCAACAGGAGCAGCCTCTGTAGCGGCTTTTTTCGAACGACGAGTACGAGTAGCTTTCTTTGCAACTTTCTCTTTTGCCATGTTTTCGTTGTAATCAACAAGTTCAATGAAGCACATTTCTGCATTATCACCTAAACGATGACCAGTCTTGATAATACGAGTATAACCACCCGGACGATCTGCAATTTTCACAGAGATTTCCTTGAACAATTCTGTTACAGCAATCTTATCTTGCAAATTGCTAAATACAACACGACGAGAGTTTGTCGTGTCTTCTTTAGACTTTGTGATCAAAGGCTCAACAAATTTCTTCAACGCCTTCGCCTTTGCTACAGTCGTAGTGATTCTTTTGTGCTTGATCAAAGAACAAGCCATGTTAGATAACATAGCACTTCTATGAGAAGCAGTACGACCTAAATGATTAAATTTCTTATTATGTCTCATTTTTTATTCTTTATCTAATTTATATTTAGAAATGTCGGTTCCAAACGACAGATTCAGACTTTCCAGCAAATCATCAAGCTCGGTAAGCGATTTCTTTCCGAAGTTTCTGAATTTCAGCAAATCAGTTTTGTTGAACTGCACTAAATCGCCAAGAGTTTCTACATCAGCAGCCTTCAAGCAATTGAGAGCACGAACTGATAAGTCCATATCAACAAGTTTAGTTTTCAACAATTGACGCATATGCAGAACTTCCTCATCAAATTCTTCGTTACCATCCACATCATTATTCTCAAGAGTAATCTTTTCGTCTGAGAATAACATGAAATGATAAATCAAAATTTTAGCAGCTTCTTTCAGTGCTTCCTTCGGATGAATGGAACCGTCCGTAGCAATCTCAAGTATCAGCTTTTCATAGTCAGTCTTCTGTTCTACACGGAAGTTTTCTACAGCATACTTCACATTACGTATCGGCGTATAAATAGAGTCGATTGGAATTACATTCACATCAGTACAATATTCGCGGTTTTCATCAGCGGGGACATAACCACGACCCTTATTGATTGTAATATCAATCTGCATAGTTGACTTAGAATCTAAATGACAAATAACTAATTCCGGATTTAACACTTCAAATCCAGTCAAATATTTACCTATGTCACCTGCTCTAAATTCACTTGAATTCTCCACCGTGATACTCACTTTCTCACTTTCGAATTCTTCAACTACTTGCTTGAACCTAACTTGCTTCAGATTCAAGATAATGTTGGTAACATCCTCTTTTACTCCAGGAACACTAGAAAATTCATGCTCAACACCATCTATGCGAATAGTGGTAATGGCAAAACCCTCTAATGAAGAAAGGAGGATACGGCGTAATGCATTACCTACAGTAATACCAAAACCGGGTTCCAACGGACGAAATTCGAACTTACCGAATCTAGAATCCGCTTCCAACATTAATACTTTATCAGGTTTTTGAAATGCTAATATCGCCATGAAATTAATTATTATTTAGAATACAATTCAACGATCAAATGCTCTTTAATGTTCTCAGGAATGTCTGCTCTTTCAGGAATATGCAACAATTTGCCAACCTTTGAAGCTTCATCCCATTCCAACCAAGCATATTTGCTGTGATTAAAACCCGCAAGAGAATTAGCAATCACTTCCAAAGATTTGGATCTTTCGCGAACACCGATCAACTGTCCGGGTTTCACTGCATATGAAGGAATGTTCACCACCTGTCCGTCAACAGTAATATGTCTGTGACTTACCAACTGACGAGCCGCTGCGCGAGTAGGCGCAATACCCAAACGGAATACAATGTTATCTAAGCGACCTTCCAACAATTGAAGAAGAATTTCACCGGTAATACCTTTAGCGGCTTCTGCTTTCTCAAACAAGTTACGGAATTGTTTTTCTAATACTCCATAAGTATATTTAGCTTTCTGTTTCTCACGAAGCTGAATACCGTATTCTGAAGTTTTTCTTTTTCTTGAATTTCCATGTTGTCCGGGAGGATAATTCTTCTTTGATAAAACTTTATCAGCTCCAAAGATACCTTCACCGAATTTACGGGCTATTCTTGATTTTGGTCCAGTATATCTAGCCATTTCTTTTAAATATTTAATTGTTTATTCATGAACTTAAATTTGTTGCAGCCGCGATTACAGAGAAGAATTTGATGCAATCCAAAAACAAAATCAAGTATCATTTTCATTAAAGGTAAATTTTAAACTCTACGTCTTTTCGGAGGGCGACAACCATTATGTGGAAGCGGAGTTACGTCAATAATTTCAGTAACTTCAATACCTGCACCGTGGATAGTTCTAATAGCAGACTCACGTCCGTTACCCGGTCCCTTTACGTATGCTTTTACCTTTCTCAGGCCAAGATCATATGCCACTTTCGCGCAATCTTGGGCAGCCATCTGAGCTGCATAAGGAGTATTCTTTTTAGAACCTCTAAATCCCATTTTTCCAGCAGATGACCAAGAAATAATCTGCCCTTCACTATTTGCAAGAGAAACAATAATATTGTTGAAAGATGAATGAACGTGCAACTGTCCATTAGCATCTACCTTTACATTTCTCTTCTTAGCTGCGACTGTTTTTTTTGCCATATCAACAATTATTATTTAGTAGCTTTTTTCTTATTAGCAACGGTTTTCTTTCTACCCTTACGAGTACGTGCATTGTTCTTGGTGCTCTGACCTCTAACAGGTAGTCCAATACGGTGACGTACACCACGATAACAACCAATATCCATTAATCGCTTAATGTTCAATTGTATTTCAGAACGAAGATCACCTTCAACCTTATACTCTGCACCGATGATCTCACGAATCTTTGCAGCCTGATCATCTGTCCAGTCTTTCACCTTCAGATCTTTGTCTACACCAGCTTTATCTAAAATTTTTGCTGAACTACTACGACCTATTCCATATACATAGGTCAACGCAATCTCACCTCTCTTATTCTGAGGTAAATCTACACCAACTATTCTTATAGCCATATTATATTAAATTATTTTTTTTGCAAAAATAATAAATTATCCTTGACGTTGTTTATACTTAGGATTTTTCTTGTTAATAACATACAAACGGCCATTACGTCTAACGATCTTACATTCTGGCGTACGTTTCTTTAATGATGCTCTTACTTTCATATCTAATTTTTATTTATATCTAAATACAATTCTTCCTTTTGATAAATCGTAAGGAGACATTTCAACTCTTACTTTATCCCCCGGCAAGATTTTAATGTAGTGCATTCTCATCTTACCAGAAATATGAGCAGTAATTTCATGCCCGTTTTCTAATTCAACACGAAACATTGCATTAGACAATGCTTCAACTATAACTCCATCTTGTTCTATTGCAGATTGCTTTGCCATACTATATTGCTTTATCTCCTAAAACTTCTTCAATGAATTTAAATGATGAAAGAATATCCGCCTCGCCTGCACCTACTGCAATGGTATGCTCAAAATGTGCAGCACATTTCCGGTCTCTTGTTCTCACAGTCCATCCGTCACGCTCCATTATAACTTGCCGATTACCCAAAGTTATCATAGGTTCTATTGCAATACAAAGTCCCTTTTTCAATAGCGTACCGTATCCTCTTTTACCATAATTAGGAACCTGAGGATCCTCATGCATCTCCTTACCAATGCCATGACCGACAAACTCACGTACTACGCCATAAGAATGGGATTCACAATATTGTTGAATAGCATATCCAATATCACCGATTCTCTTACCTTGTACAGCATTCTGAATACCTATATATAATGCCTCCTTAGTAACTTTCAACAAATTCCGAACTTCCTCGTCCACCTCGCCTACACAAAACGTATACGCTGAATCACCACAAAAACCATTCATATAAGTTCCACAATCCACAGATACAATATCGCCTTCTTTCAAAACAATATTTCCCGGAATACCATGTACGACTTCGTCATTAACAGAAGTACATAAAGAACCAGGAAACGGATCTCCATATTGATTAGGAAATCCTTTGAAAGTCGGAACAGCTCCATTATCTCTAATAAACTCTTCGGCGACTTTATCCAATTCACGAGTGGTTATGCCTGGCTTAATCAATTTAGCAACTTCAGCCAATGTTTTTCCTACAAGCAAATTACTCTGACGGAGCAGCTCAATTTCATCTTCTGTTTTAAGAAATATCATTTCTATTAAAAGAATTAATATGCGGCTACACCAGCACGCCCCTTAATACGACCCGATTTCAACAGACCGTCATAATGTCTCATTAACAAATGACTTTCAACCTGTTGCAGCGTATCAAGAACTACACCTACAAGAATTAACAAAGATGTACCACCGAAGAATTGAGCAAACTCAGCTTTCACACCAATCAAACCGGCAAATGCAGGCATAATGGCAACCAAAGCCAAGAAGAAAGAACCGGGCAATGTAATACGCGACATTATATCGTCAATGTATTCAGCCGTTTTCTTACCAGGCTTGATACCCGGGATGAAACCGTTATTTCTCTTCATATCTTCAGCCATCTGGTTCGGATTAATCGTAATTGCCGTATAGAAGTATGTAAACAATATAATCATTACAGCAAAAACAAAGTTATACCAGAAACTCGTATGATCAGTAAATGCACGTACAAAACCGCTCACATTATTGACATTCGAAAATCCAATTAAAGTGATCGGGATAAACATTATCGCCTGAGCAAAGATGATAGGCATTACACCTGCAGCATTTACCTTCAAAGGGATATACTGTCTTGCACCACCATACTGTTTATTACCAACAATTCTTTTTGCATACTGTACAGGAATCTTTCTCGTTCCTTGCACTAAAAGAATCGCACCGGCAATTACTATCAACAGGAATACCATTTCAAACAAAAACATGATCATTCCTCCTGTCTTATCAGTCATACGGGAAATAAATTCCTGAGCCAAAGACTGCGGAAGACGAGCAATGATACCAATCAAAATGATAAATGAAATACCATTACCAATACCCTTATCTGTGATTCTTTCACCAAGCCACAAGATAAACATACTTCCAGCTGCCAGAATAATGGTAGAAGTAACCATGAACAGAGTCCAATCTAATGAAGCATTTAAGGAAGGTCCAGCCTGCATTTTAAGATTGAGCAAATAAGAAGGGGCCTGAACCAAAAGGATAGCAATCGTCAAATAACGTGTATACTGGTTCATTTTTCTTCTGCCGCTCTCTCCCTCCCGTTGCAGCTTCTGGAAATATGGCACAGCAATTCCCAACAACTGGATAACGATAGATGCAGAGATATAAGGCATAATTCCTAATGCAAAAATAGAGGCATTAGAAAATGCTCCTCCTGAGAACATGTTTAACAAGGCTAAAAGGCCTTCGCTTGTTTGTTGATGCAATTGTGTCAGCATACCCGGATTAATACCAGGCAGCACAACATACGAACCAAAACGGTAAATCGCCACAAACAATATGGTGATGAGGATCCGCTGTCTCAGATCCTCAATCTTCCATATATTCTTTAATGTTTCAATAGCTTTTCTCATTGAATCAGAGTTTTACTACAGTTCCACCTATAGCTTCGATAGCAGCAGTTGCACTCTTTGAAAATGCATGAGCTTCTACATCCAGCTTAGTAGTCAAAGTTCCGTTACCTAATACTTTTACCAACTGGCTTGAAGAAATAAATCCAGCTTCGATAAAGTCATTAACACCTACTTTCTCCAAATTCTTAGCTTCAGCCAATTTCTGAATTGTATCAAGATTAATAGCCTTATATTCTACGCGATTGATATTCTTAAAACCAAATTTAGGTACACGACGTTGAAGAGGCATCTGACCACCTTCAAAACCGATCTTTTTAGAGTATCCAGATCTTGATTTAGCTCCTTTATGACCTCTTGTAGAAGTACCTCCTAAACCAGATCCCGGACCGCGTCCGATTCTTTTTCTTGTTTTAGTAGAGCCTTCTGCAGGTTTTAAATTACTTAAGTTCATATTGTAATTCGTTTTATTTATTCAACAAATAATTACTTAACAATGGTAACCAAGTGTTTAACCTTATCTACCATCCCAAGAATTGAAGGAGTACATTCGTGCTCAACCACACGATTCAGTTTACGAAGTCCCAGTGCATCAAGAGTTCTTTTTTGATCAGCTGGAGCACCAATTCTGCTTTTAACTTGTTTGATCTTTATAGTTGACATATCTCCTCCTTATCCTCTAAATACTTTTTCAACACTAATTCCTCTGTTCTGAGCAACCATTCTTGCATCACGCATTTCGCCTAAAGCCATGATAGTAGCCTTAACCAAGTTGTGCGGATTGGAAGAACCTTTTGATTTGGCCAAAACATCTGTTACACCAACACTCTCCAATACAGCACGCATAGCACCACCAGCTACAACACCGGTTCCGTGGGATGCAGGCTTGATGAATACTTCAGCTCCACCAAATTTTGCTGTTTGTTCGTGAGGAACCGTACCTTTCAAAACCGGAACTTTAACCAGATTTTTCTTAGCAGATTCAACACCCTTTGCGATAGCCGCTGTTACTTCACCTGCTTTACCAAGCCCCCAACCAATGATTCCTTCTTCGTTACCTACAACAACAATTGCAGAGAAACTAAAAGTTCTACCACCTTTGGTTACCTTAGTAACACGATTGATAGCAACCAGTCTATCTTTCAGTTCTATATCGTTAGAAACTTTAACTCTATTATTTACTCCTGCCATAATGATTAAAATTTAAGTCCACCGTTACGAGCAGCATCAGCCACTTCTTTTACTCTCCCATGATACAAGTAACCATTACGGTCGAAAACAACGGTAGTAATACCTGCTTCCTGAGCCTTTTTAGCAATCATTTCCCCAACCTTAACAGCTTGCTCTTTTTTGGGTAACTTCTCAGTCATACCAAGAGATGAAGCAGCTGCCAAAGTCTTACCTGACAAATCGTCGATAATCTGGACATAGATTTGCTTGTTACTTCTAAATACACTCATACGCGGACATGCAGTAGTACCTGACACTTTATTGCGTACTCTATATTTGATCTTAATTCGTCTTTCTATTTTTGTTGTCATGATGATATAAATTTATTTAATCTACTTAGCGCCGGCTGATTTACCAGACTTTCTGCGAATCTCTTCGCCAACAAACTTAATACCTTTTCCCTTATATGGTTCAGGCTTACGGAAAGAACGTATTTTAGAGCAAACTTGACCTAGCAACTGTTTATCGCAAGACTCTAAGATAATAAGAGGATTCTTATTTCTTTCAGATTTTGTCTCTACTTTAACCTCAGAAGGCAACTGTATAAAGATATTGTGTGTGTAACCTAAGGCCAATTCAATGATGTTTCCCTGGTTAGAAGCACGATAACCTACACCGACAAGCTCCAACTCTTTCTTGTAACCTTCAGATACGCCCACAACCATGTTGTGAACCAATGAACGGTACAAACCGTGGAAAGCATGTTTTTGCTTCGGATTATCAAGCATTGCATTTTCGTTTTCACTTAAAGTTACGTGTCCATCTTCAATAGAAACATTGATAGCAGGATTCACATATTGGCTAAGTTCGCCTTTGGGTCCCTTTACGGTAACCACATTATCCTTCAGAGTAACTGTTACTCCCGCAGGAATACTAATGGGTAATTTTCCTATTCTTGACATTGCTTTTTCCTCCTATTAATATACATAACACAATACTTCACCACCGATTTTCAGCTCAGCAGCTTCTTTGTTTGTCATTACACCTTTGGAAGTAGATATAATAGCAATACCCAAACCATTAATAACACGCGGCATATCTTTGTAACCGGTATACTGGCGTAAACCCGGAGAAGATATTCTTACAAGTTTTTTGATTGCGTTAACCTTGTTAACTGAATCGTACTTCAAGGCAACCTTGATCGTTCCCTGAGGACCATCTTCTACAAACTTATAATTAAGGATGTAGCCTTTTTCAAAAAGAATCTTAGTGATTTCTTTTTTCAAATTTGAAGCAGGAACTTCTACTACTCTGTGTTTTGCTTGAATAGCGTTCCGCAACCTCGTCAAATAATCTGCTATTGGATCAGTCATATAATAAATAATTAAATTAATCAGGACTACCCTGACAATATTTAAACAATAAAATTACCAGCTTGCTTTCTTTACACCTGGAATAAGGCCGTTAGATGCCATCTCGCGGAACTGGATTCTTGAAATACCGAATTGACGGATATATCCTTTCGGACGACCAGTCAGCTTGCAACGATTGTGCATGCGGATCGGATTAGAATTCTTAGGCAGTTCCTGCAATTTCTGTGCTGCTTCAAAAGCATCAGCAGGATCACCTGTTCTCACAATTTGCTTCAAAGCAGCTCTTCTTTCGGCATATTTGGCTACTAATTTAGCACGCTTAACTTCGCGTGCTTTCATTGATTCCTTTGCCATAATTTATCAGTCTTTTTTAGCGTTTTTAAACGGTAAACCGAATTCCTTCAACAAGGCATAACCTTCTTCATCTGTCTGCGCAGAGGTTACAAAGGTAATATTCATTCCGAGAATTCTTGTAATACTATCGATATTAATTTCAGGGAAAATTATTTGCTCCTGAATACCAAGGGTATAGTTACCCATTCCATCGAACTTACTTTCAATACCTTTGAAGTCACGGATACGTGGTAGAGCCACGCGAACCAATTTTTCTAGGAATTCGTACATTCTTTCACGACGCAAAGTAACCATTACTCCAATCGGCATCTTCTTACGCAACTTAAAGTTAGCGATATCTTTACGAGAGATAGTTGCTACGGCTTTCTGGCCGGTAATTGCTGTCAACTCGTTAATAGCTACTTCAATGATCTTCTTGTCGGCAACAGCCATACCTAACCCCTGATTGATAACAATCTTCTTAAGTACGGGCACCTGCATTGATGAAGAGTACTGGAACTTTGACTTCAGTGCAGGCGCAATACGCTCTGCATATTCTTTCTTAAGGCTTGCAGTATTACTCATTACTTAATCTCCTCTCCTGATTTTTTAGCGATGCGTACTTTAGTACCATCTTCTTTAACTTTAATAGCAACGCGAGTAGGCTTACCAGTTTTCGGATCCACCAATGCAACGTTAGAGATGTGAATAGGTGCTTCCTGTTTAATGATACCACCCTGCGGATTCTTCGCATTCGGTTTAGTACTCTTTGATATCATGTTAAAGCCTTCCACTATCACCTTCTGTTCTTTTACAAGAACCTTCAAAACCTTCCCGGTTTTCCAAGTGCCATTACTACGATCTTGGCTTTTAGATTCTCCCGCTATGATACATACTGTATCGCCTTTTTTAATATGTAATTTACTCATTACTTAAATCCTTTAAAAAATTAAAGTACCTCAGGCGCAAGTGACACAACTTTCATGTTAGTAGCACGAAGTTCACGAGCTACCGGACCGAAAATACGACTACCTCTAATTTCACCTGCATTGTTTAACAAAACGCAAGCATTATCATCAAAACGTATATAAGAGCCATCGGGACGACGGATTTCTTTCTTAGTACGTACGATCAAAGCTTTAGACACTGCACCTTTTTTAATATCACCCGAGGGAATGACGCTCTTTACAGAAACGACAATAACGTCCCCTACTGAAGCATAGCGACGTCTTGTACCGCCCAAAACGCGGATACAAAGAGCTTCTTTAGCTCCACTGTTGTCACATACTGTAAGTCTGGATTCTACTTGTATCATAATTACTTAGCTCTTTCAATTATTTCTACTAATCTCCATCTCTTAGTCTTGCTCAAAGGACGAGTTTCCATAATGCGTACTGTATCACCTACATTGCATTCATTCTTTTCATCGTGAGCATGGTACTTCTTCGTTTTACTAACGAACTTACCATATATAGGGTGTTTTTCCTTGAATTTGGCAGCAACAGTAACGGTTTTATCCATCTTATTGCTCAATACAACACCTGTTCTTTCTTTTCTTAAATTTCTTGCTTCCATCGAGCTGATCATTTATTGTTAAGTTCTCTTTCGCGCAACTCTGTTTTCATACGCGCAATAGTCCTGCGTAACTGTTTAATTTGCGCAGGGTTTTCCAGAGGAGAAATAGCATGGTTAATAACCGTCTGGTTATAATTCACTACTTCTGCTTCAATTCTTTCTGCTAAGTCAGCAGTAGACATTTCTTTAATTTCTGCAATTTTCATAAACGTTACGCATTTTGATTTTGAATATCATAATCACGTCTCACTACAAACTTCGTAGTGATAGGAAGTTTTTGAGCAGCTAAGCGAAGAGCTTCTTTTGCGATTTCGTAAGAAACACCTTCTGCTTCAATAATAATTCTACCCGGAGTAACAGGAGCCACGAATCCTTCGGGAGCACCCTTACCTTTACCCATACGTACATCAGCAGGTTTTCTTGTAATAGGTTTATCCGGGAATATACGAATCCAAATTTGTCCCTGACGTTGCATATATCTTGTTACTGCAATACGAGCAGCTTCAATCTGGCGGCCTGTGATCCATTTCGTTTCCAAAGCCTTAATTCCAAAAGAACCAAAAGCAAGCTGGTTGCCTCTTTGTGCAACACCTTTAGCCCGTCCTTTCTGTTGTCTTCTGAATTTTGTCTTTTTCGGTTGTAACATAGTTTCCTAAAATTCAAATTCGTTTAGCGATTATTTTTCTTTCTTTTGAAGTTCTTTCCGCCGCCGTTGTTTCCACCATTGTTTCCACGACCACTTTCTTTGTTTTGTGTAAAGTTCGGAGCCAATTCTTTCTTACCAAACACTTCACCTCTACAAATCCAAACTTTAATACCGAGAAGACCCACTTTAGTCAAAGCTTCCGCATGACAATAATCGATATCTGCTCTAAAAGTGTGCAACGGAGTTCTTCCTTCTTTATACATTTCAGAACGAGCCATTTCAGCTCCATTCAAACGTCCTGAAATCTGAATTTTGATACCTTCAGCACCCATACGCATAGTATTTGCGATAGCCATCTTAATGGCACGGCGATAGGCAATTTTACCTTCTACCTGACGAGCGATGTTGTTAGCAACAATCACAGCATCCAGTTCCGGTCTTTTTACTTCAAAGATATTGATCTGAATATCTTTGTCGGTAACCTTCTTCAACTCTTCTTTCAACTTATCAACTTCCTGGCCACCTTTACCGATAATAATACCCGGACGAGCTGTACAAACAGTAATAGTAACGAGTTTCAATGTACGTTCGATCACGATTCTTGAAACGCTTGCCTTTGCAAGTCTAGCATTAAGATATTTACGGATCTTGCTATCTTCCAGCAAAGAATCACCGTAATCATTTCCACCATACCAGTTAGAATCCCATCCTCTGATAATTCCTAAACGGTTGCTTATTGGATTAACTTTTTGTCCCATCTACCTTAATTTTGATCTTCGTTATTACTCTTTGAATCAACGAACAATGTTACGTGATTTGAACGTTTGCGGATTCTGTAACCTCTACCCTGCGGAGCCGGTCTCATTCGTTTGAGTGTAGCACCACCATCAACAAAAATCTTAGTTACAAATAATTCGCCGCTTTCAGCTTTACGTTCGTTTTTCTGCTCCCAGTTAGCTATAGCAGAGCGCAGCAATTTCTCCACTCTTGCAGCAGCTTCTTTTGAAGAAAACTTCAAAACGCCAAGTGCTCTGTTCACTTCCATCCCGCGAATCATGTCAGCCACGAGACGCATTTTGCGAGGAGAAGTAGGAACATTTTGCAATTTAGCAAAATACATGGTCTTAAGGGCTTCCTTTCTTTTTTCAGCCGATATTTTTTTTCTTGCTCCCATTATATTTATTACTTTATTATTTCAGATAAATCCTGTTATTTTTTCTTGTTACCAGCGTGTCCTCTGAAAGTACGAGTTGGAGCAAATTCGCCCAACTTGTGACCTACCATATTTTCGGTAACGTATACAGGAATAAATTTATTTCCGTTATGAACTGCAACTGTATGGCCTACGAAATCAGGCGAAATCATTGAAGCTCTGGCCCAAGTCTTAACAACAACTTTCTTGCCCGATTCATTCATAGCAAGAACTTTCTTCTCAAGCTTTACGTTAATATACGGACCTTTTTTTAATGAACGACTCATAGTTTACTCAATTAATCAGATTACTTCTTTCTTCTCTCAATAATATACTTAGACGACTGTTTCTTAGGAGCTCTAGTCTTAAGTCCCTTAGCGTACAATCCCTTACGAGATCTCGGGTGTCCTCCGGAAGCACGTCCTTCACCACCACCCATCGGGTGATCAACCGGGTTCATTACAACACCACGGTTACGAGGACGACGACCCTGCCAACGAGAGCGACCTGCCTTACCTGAGCTTTCCAATCCATGATCTGAGTTTCCTACACTACCGACAGTAGCTTTACAAGTGCTAAGTATTTGTCTAACCTCACCTGAAGGTAATTTAATAACACAGTATTTACCTTCTCTCGAAGTTAACTGAGCAAAATTACCAGCCGAGCGAACCAGAGCAGCGCCCTGTCCCGGACGTAATTCGATGTTGTGAATTACAGTACCGACCGGAATATTCTGAAGAGGAAGTGCATTACCAATCTCTGGCGCTGCATTTTCACCTGACATCAAAGTCGCACCAACTTGCAATCCATTGGGAGCAATAATATATCTTTTTTCACCATCAGCATAATACAACAAAGCGATACGAGCCGAACGGTTCGGATCATACTCAATTGTCTTAACAACTGCTGGAACACCGTCTTTATTTCTCTTGAAATCGACAATTCTGATCACTTTTCTGTGGCCGCCACCAATGTAGCGCATAGTCATCTTACCTTCGCTATTGCGACCACCAGATGATTTCTTACCATATACAAGCGACTTTTCTGGTACTGATGCAGTAATTTCTTCGAAAGTACCAATAATCTTATGTCTTTGCCCCGGTGTTGTGGGCTTAAATTTACGTACTGCCATTTTTATTAAATATTGCTATAAAAATCAATAGTATCTCCTTCTTTCAGCGTTACAATTGCTTTCTTGTAAGCATTTGTACGACCGTTGATGATACCCGCTTTCGTATAACGGCTCTTATTTTTACCGGCATACTTCACAGTATTCACATCAACAACCGTAACATTATAAAGGGCTTCAACTTCGCTCTTAATTTCCAGTTTATTAGCTTCAGGACGCACAACAAAGCCGAAACGATTCAGCTTATCAGTTATTGCAGTCATTTTTTCTGTCACCAACGGTTTAATAATAATTCCCATTATTTAAGCCTCCTTTTTAAATTAAGATATTGTCAATAGCCTTCAAAGAGTTTTCAGTAAGCACAACAACCCCAGCATTCAATACTCTGTAAGTATTTAATCCTGAGATAGTCTGCACGTTAGCACCCTTTATGTTACGAGCTGACAAATATACGTTTTTATTTGCTTCTGGTAAAATCATAAGCAGCTTTTTATCAGAAACTTTAAGTTTTTTTGTCATTGCAACGAAATCTTTCGTCTTTGGAGCTTCAAAAACGAAGTCTTCAAGCACAACAATTGCGTTGTTTTGAGCTTTATAAGACAAAGCTGACTTACGAGCCAATGTCTTAACTTTTTTATTCAACTTGAAGTAATAGTCTCTTGGTTGAGGACCAAATACACGACCACCACCAACAAGGACCGGCGAGTTCATATCACCACGACGTGCACCGCCACCACCTTTTTGACGGCCGATCTTACGCGTAGAACCACTGATCTCACTTCTTTCTTTCGATTTATGAGTACCCTGACGCTGATTAGCCAAAAATTGCTTTACATCCAAATAGATAGCGTGGTCGTTGGGCTCAATTCCGAAGATAGATTCGTTTAACGTAACCTTTCTCCCAGTGTCTTCACCTTTAATGTTATATACGTTAACTTCCATTATTTCTCAATTATTACGATTGAACCTTTGCAACCCGGTACAGAACCCTTAATCAAAAGAAGATTGTGCTCCGCGATTACTTTTAATACCTGCAAGTTTTGAACGGTAACTCTGTCACCACCCATTTGTCCACCCATACGCATTCCTTTGAATACTTTTGCAGGGTAAGAACAAGCACCGATAGAACCCGGTTTACGGGCACGATTGTGCTGACCGTGAGTAGTCTGGCCTACACCACCAAAGCCGTGTCTCTTAACAACACCTTGAAAGCCCTTACCTTTAGAAGTTCCGACTACATCAACATAATCAGCGCCTTCGAACAATTCTACGGTAACTGCATCACCAAGGTTTAACTCATTCTCAAATTCTTTGAACTCGGCCAAGTGTCTCTTCGGTGTTACTCCTGCCTTTTTAAAGTGCCCCATCAACGGTTTAGTAGTATGTTTTTCCTTTTTATCCTGGAAACCCAACTGCACAGCCGCATAGCCATCTTTTTCTACGGTCTTAATCTGAGTAACAACACAAGGACCTGCTTCGATAACAGTGCATGGTACATTCTTACCATCAGCACTGAAAACGGATGTCATTCCGATTTTTTTTCCTAATAATCCTGGCATTTCACTAATTTTTAATTATCAAACTTTAATTTCTACTTCTACACCACTCGGCAACTCCAGTTTCATAAGAGCGTCTACAGTCTTAGCCGTTGAGCTATAGATATCAATCAATCTCTTATAAGAAGAGAGTTCGAACTGTTCACGAGACTTCTTGTTAACGAAAGTCGAACGGTTCACAGTAAAGATACGCTTGTGCGTAGGAAGGGGAATCGGGCCACTAACGATAGCACCTGTAGCCTTCACGGTTCTCACGATCTTCTCAGCTGACTTGTCAACCAAGTTGTGGTCATAAGATTTCAGTTTAATTCTAATTTTCTGACTCATTGTTCGTTTAAATTAATAATATATATAAATAAGACAAGCGGCAGGCTAAGAGTCATTCGCTAGCCTGCTGCTTCAGTATTTTATTAGAGTAGATCAGCACGTCCTTTAACTTCTTCCAATACTGCCTTAGCAATAGAGTTAGAAACTTGAGCATGATGAGAATATACCATTGATGAGGTCGCGCGACCGGAAGTGATGGTACGCAATGCGGTTACATAACCGAACATTTCTGCCAACGGAACCATTGCTTTCACAATACGGGCACCAGAACGGCTTGATTCCATACCTTCAACTTGTCCGCGACGTTTGTTCAAGTCACCAATAACGTCACCCATATTCTCTTCCGGAGTTACAACTTCCAGTTTCATAATAGGCTCCATCAAAACAGGACCCGCCTTAGCACAAGCATTTTTATAAGCCTGAATAGCACAGATTTCAAATGACAACTGGTCAGAGTCAACCGGATGGAACGAACCGTCAACCAAAGTCACCTTCAGTGAATCAAGCGGATAACCGGCCAATACACCATTTTTCATTGCACTCGCAAAGCCTTTCTGTACAGCAGGGATAAATTCTTTAGGAATATTACCACCTTTCACTTCGTCAACAAACTGCAATCCGCCTTCTTTGAAATCTTCATCAACCGGACCGATATTTACGATGATATCAGCAAACTTACCACGACCTCCAGACTGTTTCTTATAAACTTCGCGGAGATTAACCGTCTTAGTAATAGCCTCCTTATAGTTTACCTGTGGCTTACCTTGGTTACATTCTACCTTAAACTCACGTTTCAAACGGTCGATAATAATATCCAAGTGAAGCTCACCCATACCGGAAATAACCGTCTGACCAGTCTGTTCGTCAGTTTTCACAGTGAACGTCGGGTCTTCTTCAGCTAACTTAGCTAAACCGTTAGACAGTTTATCCATATCCTTCTGAGTCTTAGGCTCAACAGCGATACCAATTACCGGTTCCGGGAAGTCCATAGATTCAAGTACGATAGGAGCAGTCTCGTCGCAAAGAGTATCACCTGTGTGAATATCTTTGAAACCAACACCAGCACCGATATCACCAGCGCTAATCACCTCTACCGGATTCTGCTTGTTTGAGTGCATCTGGAACAGACGAGACACACGCTCTTTCTTACCCGAACGAGAGTTATAAATATAAGAGCCAGCTTCAATCTTACCAGAATATACACGGAAGAAAGTCAAACGGCCTACATAAGGGTCAGTTGCGATTTTAAACGCCAAAGCAGAAGTTTTCTCATCCTCACTCGGTTTACGGTCTTCTTCAGCACCCGTATTCGGATTTGTACCGATCACGTTCTCTGTATCCAAAGGAGAAGGCAGGAAAGCACAAACATAATCAAGTAACGTCTGCACACCTTTATTCTTAAACGAAGAACCGCAAAGCATCGGGACAACAGCCATCCGAACAGTTGCATTACGAAGAGCTCTCAAGATTTCTTCTTCAGTAATAGTAGAAGGATCATCGAAATATTTCTCCATCAAAGCATCATCAAACTCTGCCACTTTCTCCAACATCTTGTCTCTCCATTCCTGAGCTTCATCTACGAGATTAGCAGGAATTTCTTCCACTGTATAGTCAGCACCCATTGTCTCATCATGCCAGTAGATAGCTTTCATCTTGATCAGATCAACCAGCCCTTTGAAAGATTCTTCTGCACCGATAGGGATCACAACCGGACACGGATTAGCACCCAAAACGGATTTCATCTGGCTTACTACATCAAAGAAATTAGCACCAGAGCGGTCCATTTTATTAACGTACGCAATACGCGGTACATTATATTTATCAGCCTGACGCCATACAGTCTCCGACTGCGGTTCTACACCACCTACCGCACAGTAAGCAGCTACAGCACCATCAAGAACACGCAATGAACGCTCTACCTCGGCAGTAAAGTCAACGTGTCCCGGAGTATCAATCAAGTTGATTTTATATGTATTACCATCATATTTCCATCTGGTCGTTGTAGCAGCAGATGTAATAGTAATACCACGTTCCTGCTCCTGAGCCATCCAGTCCATTGTAGCAGCGCCATCATGCACCTCACCAATTTTATGAGTCAATCCGGTGTAAAACAGGATACGTTCAGAAGTAGTTGTTTTTCCGGCATCGATGTGAGCCATGATACCGATATTACGAGTCAAATGTAAATCATTCTTTGCCATTTTGTTCTTCCTTTACTTTAAGTTTTTAATCTGAATTGGTTATTTCTTATAGCATTAGAATCTAAAATGAGCAAATGCACGGTTAGCTTCAGCCATTCTATGCATATCTTCTTTACGTTTGTAAGCACCACCTTGTTCATTGAATGCATCCATGATTTCGGCAGCAAGTTTATCAGCCATTGATTTGCCACCTCTTTTACGAGCAAACAAAATCAAATTTTTCATTGAAATTGACTCTTTACGATCCGGACGGATTTCTGTAGGAACTTGGAAAGTAGCACCACCTACACGGCGAGACTTAACTTCAACTTGCGGAGTCACGTTATCCAACGCTTTTTTCCAAATTTCAAGAGCTGATTTTTCCTCGTTAGGAAGTTTTGTTTTAACTGTTTCTAAAGCAGCGTAAAAGATTTCATAAGATGTATTTTTCTTACCATCATACATCAAGTGATTCACAAATTTTGAAACCTTTTGGTCATTGTAAACGGGATCCGGCAGGATAACGCGTTTTTTGGGTTTAGCTTTTCTCATTTGTTTGAAAAATAATGTTTTTTGTTTTTGGTTGTCTATTTTTCGACGTCTTCAACTCTCCCACCGGAGAATTTACTCAACCTTATAGCTTATTCCAACAAACTAAAACGAAAGTTATTACTTGAAATTATTCTTTATTTTTTCTTTCCTTTTGCAGGAGCTGCTGCTTGTCCCGGTTTCGGACGTTTAGCACCGTATTTAGAACGTCTTTGAGTACGTCCGGCTACACCTGCTGTATCAAGAGTACCACGAACGATGTGATAACGCACACCCGGAAGGTCTTTTACACGACCACCGCGTACCAATACGATAGAGTGTTCCTGCAAGTTGTGTCCTTCTCCCGGAATGTATGAGTTAACCTCTTTTTGGTTAGTCAAACGTACACGGGCAACTTTACGCATTGCAGAGTTCGGTTTCTTCGGAGTGGTTGTATACACTCTCACGCAAACGCCACGTCTTTGAGGACATGAATCAAGGGCCGGAGATTTACTTTTCTCCACCAGCACTTCGCGTCCTTTTCTTACTAATTGCTGAATTGTAGGCATTTCAAATTGTTTTTAATTTATATTATTGTTATATTAATTTCGTAACTATACATTTTGGGCTGCAAAAATACGAATAATATTTGAAAACACAATGAGTTATATGATTATTTTTAGAAAAACGCTTTCATAATCAATTCACTGTCAATAAAAGAAAAAGGGAATAGCGCTATATAAGTACCATTCCCCTCTTTCGCTAAAAAATCCACAGACATGATCATATCGTAAAGCTTTACAATACATCAATACCCATGTATCCAGTCCCGCCTCTTTCCAAACTGCAATAATTATTGTTTGAAGGTAGTGAGAAGCCTCTCTGGTATTCATTTTTCCGAATCAAGCTTCACCTTTAAAACCCGATATCGGCGGAATAAATGTCCCCCCTTGATGCTCTCCGGGCATACGAATTTCTCCAAATACCCGTTCATATTTACCAATATTTTCTTCCAATGCACGAAGCAGTCGTTTGGCATGTTCGGGTGCCAAAACAACACGCGATTGAACTCCGGCTTTCGGTATCCCGGGCATCACGCGTACAAAGTCGAGAATAAACTCTGAACTGGAATGAGTAATGATAGCCAAATTGGCATAAGTGCCTTGAGCTACTTCTTCTTTCAATTCTATCTGCAACTGATTGTTTGGATTCTGATTTTCCATAATAATATATTTATAGTGAGTATTTCCATGTTTTTATCTCCCTTCATCGCTTTCACCATTCTCACTGTAACCGGCTGTGGTAAAGAGATTCAGGGTGAAAGAGACTACCGTTCCAATGAAGTCCGGTAATGTCCGGGTACGGGAACGTATACCGGTTGCTGCTTGGTATTGATATTCTTCAATTTCTTCTCTTCCTGCAACCGCTTCAAACAACGTCCAGCGGTAACACGTGTCATTTGGCAGATTTTTTCGATATCGCGACGGACCAATATACTGTTCTCACTAAAAAACTCTGTCAATTTCATATCTATCTCTATTTCCGACAAATGAGCCGAATGGCTTCCGGCCTTTGAGCGTTCAGCTTTCAGTTCGGCCACCCGGTAACGCAATTCTTTATCGGCACGAAAGTTAACATTCTTAAATTTCACGCTCGAAGCTCTGGTATCCTTCGGATTTCGCGTTTCCGGAGCAGTCAAAGATACATCAAAATATCCGATACCATCGATATGAACACGCCATCCATCTTTCAACCAGCCTACCAACGAACGGTTCAATGCATCAAGCACAGCACCACATCGGTTCTTGTCAATGTACAAGCCATTTCAATTTCTTTCACAATGTCGGGAGTCGAAACTGTGCGACGATTTACAACGCGGGGATAGTAACGTAATTTCTTCGGGCGTCCTGAAGGCATCGGCACCGGAGCAAACTCAAATTCTACTGCCATAAACGGTATTCTCTTTAAGGATAATCATAAAATCTCACCGGAAACATTATCGTTTCACAATTATGAGACGTGTTTTTCACAAATGAGAGACGCACGTTTCATTATTGAGAGACGAATTTCTCACAATTGTGAAACGCTAATAACTCTCATGCAAAAGTAGGTAAATACAAGCAGGAAACAAAGCATTTACCAGGTTATTTTCAACTAAGCAGATTTCAATAAATCTATTCCCCGAAAATCCGAAAAAGAGGGATCGACGACCTTACATTTCCCCTAAGAACCAATAACGAAAATAACATGAAACTTACGGAAATGATCAGAAATTTCTTCCGGTGGAATCGGAAAGTAACAAACAATGAGTCAAAAACAGGGCAAAAAAGAAGAATCGAAAACAAAACGATGGTCCAAGAGCAGGAAGCGAGCGAAGCACTTCAAAACTATTTATTAATGCAGTATGACTTTCGTTATAACTTGCTGACAGAAGAGACAGAATTCCGGCCAAACAGTTCTTCCGACCCGGCATTCACACCGATCGGGCAACGGGAAATGAATACACTTTGTATGGATGCCCGTACAATAGGCATCAAATGCTGGGATCGGGATTTAAACCGCTATCTACTCTCCACACGCATACCTTCGTATCACCCATTACAACTTTATATGAAAGAACTCCCCGAATGAGATGGTCACGACCGACTCACCGATCTGGCGCAGCGCGTATCGACATCACCCATATGGATCAAAAGTTTTCACACCTGGATGCTGGCAGTTGTAGCTCAATGGACCGGAAAGGAACAAGTACATGCAAATTGTGTAGTTCCCATCCTTGTCAGCAGCGAACAGGGACATCTGAAATCTACCTTTTGCAAAGGTTTGCCCCCCCCTTGCCTTCATCGCTATTACACCGAAAAATTTTCGCTCACCTCACAAGGAGATGCCGAACGGAAACTGGCAGAAATGGCTCTTATAAACCTGGATGAATTCGACCGATACTCACTCGTCCAAATGCCACAGCTTAAAAACCTAATGCAACTGTCTACACTGAATCTCCGGAAACCACATCAAAAAAGTTACCGTCTACTTCCCCGTATCGCCTCATTTATCGGCACATCCAATCGTATGGATTTATTAACAGACCCAAGCGGTAGCCGAAGATATATTTGCATTGAAGTGAAGCAAGCCATTAATCTGGAGGGGATTGAGCATTCGCAGATCTATGCCCAATTAAAAGCAGAGCTCATGGCAGACAGGCGTTACTTCTTCAATAAAGAAGAAGAACAACAAATCCAGCAACACAATCTTTCGTTCTATCGTCAGACATTGGCTGAAGAAGTACTTCGCAATTGTTTCCGACCGGCTTTTGAAGAAGATACTTATGAACTGCTATCGGCCGCCGAGATTTTCCAAACATTACAACGTCACAATCCGACGGCCATGCGGGGTGCAAATCCGAATCATTTCAGCCAGATATTAGCAACGGCAGGAGTTGTCCGAAAACATACAAAATGGGGAAATGTGTACCGGGTACACCGGTTAAACAATTCACCTCAAAAAGAGTGACCCTTCACCCTACAAAGCCGATGGAAAAGGTATTACACCAAAAAGGTGAATGCGGTGAAGGAGGTAAAACAAAACTGAAAAACAGTTATTAAAACAAAGGAGCAGCCACTATTACAGTGATTGCCCCTTCTTTTTATAATAACCAATTCGGTATTCTTATTCTACTTCATTATAATCAAGCACAGTCTTCTTGTTTGCCAAGATACGATCATACTCCTCTTTTGAGCCGACAATAACCTTGTCAAATTCACGCTGACCTGTACCTGCCGGAATTAAATGACCGCAAATAACGTTCTCTTTCATTCCTTCGAGCTTATCGATCTTACCATTGATAGCAGCCTCATTCAACACTTTCGTAGTCTCCTGGAAAGATGCTGCCGACATAAAGCTGGAAGTCTGCAATGCAGCACGCGTGATACCTTGGAGTATCTGCGTAGATGTAGCCGCAATGGCATCACGTACTTCAACCGGTTTCAAGTCACGACGTTTCAACATACTGTTTTCATCACGCAACTTGCGGGCAGTAACAATCTGACCCGGCTGCATATTCTGAGAATCACCGGCATCAACGACCACTTTCTTACCCCAGATACGATCGTTTTCTTCCATAAACTCAAGTTTATCCACAACCTGCTGTTCAAGGAAACGCGTATCTCCCGGCTCGTCAATTTCCACCTTACGCATCATCTGACGAACGATTATTTCGAAATGCTTATCATTGATCTTCACACCTTGCAGACGGTATACATCCTGAACTTCGTTCACAATATATTCCTGCACTGCCGTAGGACCTTTAATTGCCAAAATGTCTGCCGGAGTAATAGCACCATCCGATAGCGGAGTACCAGCACGCACATAGTCGTTCTCCTGTACCAGAATTTGCTTAGATAGGGCCACGAGATACTTCTTAACCTCACCGGTCTTAGATGTAACGATGATCTCACGGTTACCACGTTTAATCTTACCCATCGTAACCTCACCATCGATTTCTGATACAACGGCAGGATTCGACGGATTACGCGCTTCGAAAAGCTCCGTAACACGGGGAAGACCACCGGTAATATCACCGGCCTTACCTACAGCACGCGGTATCTTGACAATAACCTCACCAGCTTTCACTTTCTGTCCGTTTTCAACAATAACGTGTCCACCCACAGGTAAGTTATAAGTACGGATCAAATCGCCATCTTCAGTAAGAATATGAACCGAAGGCACTTTTGTCTTATCCTTAGACTCAATGATGATGATTTCACGAAGTCCGGTCGCTTCATCCGATTCAACCTTATAAGTGACATTCTCAACAACACTCTCAAATTCAATCTTACCGGTAGCTTCCGTGATAATAACGGCATTGAACGGGTCCCACTTAGCAATCAGCTTACCCTTTTCAACCACATCGCCATCCGATACATACAATGTCGAACCGTAAGGAACGTTATGAGTAGACAGAACAATATTAGTGTTTACATCCACAAAACGTACTTCAGCCAAACGACCTACCACCACTTTCGCAGATTCGCCCATCTCATCAACAATGTCAACCGTGCGGAGCTCATCGAATTCCAGACGAGCGGCATTTTTAGCTACAATGCTCGCATTAGCTGCAATATTGGCGGCTGTACCACCGGCATGGAACGTACGCAATGTCAACTGTGTACCCGGCTCACCAATTGACTGGGCAGCGATTACACCGACAGCTTCACCTTTCTGAACCATGCGGCTCGTTGCAAGGTTACGTCCATAACATTTAGCACATACACCTTTCTTAGATTCACAAGTCAACACTGAACGGATTTCAACACTTTCAATCGGAGATTCCTGAATCTTCTTAGCGATATCTTCTGTAATTTCATCCCCACCGGCAACCAATAATTCGCCTGTAGTAGGATGAATTATATCATGTACAGATACACGTCCGAGTATACGCTCATACAGAGTAGCAATAACTTCATCGTTATTCTTCAAGTCCGTACAAACCAATCCACGAAGAGTTCCACAGTCTTCTTCATTAATAATAACATCGTGTGAAACATCTACCAGACGACGAGTCAAATAACCGGCATCAGCAGTCTTCAACGCCGTATCAGCCAAACCTTTACGAGCACCGTGGGTAGAGATAAAATACTCCAACACCGAAAGTCCCTCTTTAAAGTTCGACAAAATCGGGTTTTCAATAATCTGACCACCCTCTGCACCGGCTTTCTGCGGTTTAGCCATCAAACCGCGCATACCAGACAACTGACGAATCTGCTCCTTAGAACCACGGGCACCCGAATCAAGCATCATGTATACAGAGTTAAAGCCCTGATCGTCAGAAGAAATAGTCTTCATCAGAATATTAGACAACTCCGAGTTGACATGTGTCCAAATATCAATAACCTGATTGTAACGTTCGTTGTTGGTAATGAAACCCATATTATAGTTATTGATCACCTGCTCTACTTCGTCATACCCCTTTTGAACCAGTGTCTCTTTCTCTTTCGGGATAATAATATCACCCAAGTTGAATGACAGACCGCCCTTGAAGGCCATCTGATAACCGAGGTTCTTGATTCCGTCAAGGAAATCGGCAGCCTTCGCCACACCACACACCTTAATTACATCACTAATAATATCACGAAGCGATTTCTTAGAGATAATCGTATTGATATAGCCAGCTTCAGGCGGAACAATCTCGTTCACAATAACACGTCCGACAGAAGTCTCACGCATTACATCCACAATATTACCATTCTCGTCAACATCCTTCACGATTACTTTTACCGGAGCATGGATATCCACCTTACCCTCGTTATACGCAATCAATGCCTCTTCCGGTCCGTAGAAAGTCAAACCTTCACCTTTAGCACCGGTACGCAACTTGGTAATATAATACAAACCAAGAACCATATCCTGTGCAGGCACAGTGATAGGAGCACCATTGGCCGGATTCAGAATATTATGTGATTGAAGCATCAACATTTGTGCCTCAAGAATAGCTTCATTACTTAAAGGCAAGTGAACCGCCATCTGGTCACCGTCGAAGTCGGCATTAAATGCCGTACAAGCAAGCGGATGCAACTGGATAGCTTTACCTTCAATCATCTTCGGCTGGAACGCCTGAATACCCAGACGGTGAAGCGTCGGTGCACGGTTCAGCAATACCGGATGTCCTTTCATTACATGCTCAAGAATATCCCAGATCACCGGTTCCTTGCGGTCAACAATCTTCTTCGCGGATTTTACGGTCTTCACAATACCGCGTTCAATCAATTTACGTATGATAAACGGTTTGTAAAGTTCTGCAGCCATCAACTTAGGAATACCGCATTCACCCATTTTCAACTCGGGACCTACAACGATTACCGAACGAGCAGAGTAGTCAACACGCTTACCGAGCAGATTCTGACGGAAACGTCCTTGCTTACCTTTCAAACTGTCTGACAATGATTTCAACGGACGGTTAGCATCTGTCTTAACAGCACTTGATTTACGTGAGTTGTCGAACAGTGAATCCACCGATTCCTGAAGCATACGTTTTTCATTACGCAAAATTACTTCGGGAGCCTTGATCTCGATCAGACGTTTCAAACGGTTATTACGAATAATGACACGACGATACAAGTCATTCAAATCAGAAGTAGCAAAACGACCACCATCCAACGGAACCAACGGACGAAGTTCAGGCGGAATAACCGGTACGATACGTACGATCATCCATTCCGGTTTGTTGCGTCCACGTGATGCACGGAATGATTCTACAACCTGCAGACGTTTCAACGCCTCGTTCTTACGCTGCTGTGAAGCATCGTTTCCGGCACGATGGCGCAATTCATACGACAACGCGTCCAGATCCAGACGGGCCAACAAGTCATAGATAGCCTCTGCACCCATCTTGGCGATGAATTTATTCGGGTCTGTGTCTTCCAGATACTGATTTTCTTTCGGAAGTGTATCCAGAATATCCAGATATTCCTCCTCTGAAAGCAAATCATATTCAGCTATGCCATCTTCCGCCTTTATACCCGGCTGAATAACAACATAACGCTCATAATAAATAATGGAATCGAGTTTCTTGGTAGGCAATCCCAGCAAGTAACCTATCTTATTAGGAAGCGAACGGAAATACCAGATGTGAGCCACCGGCACAACCAACTGGATATGTCCCATCCGTTCACGACGCACTTTCTTTTCTGTAACTTCCACACCGCAACGGTCACACACAATCCCTTTATAACGGATACGTTTGTACTTACCACAATGGCATTCGTAGTCTTTGATAGGACCAAAGATACGCTCACAGAACAAGCCATCACGTTCCGGTTTGTACGTACGGTAGTTAATGGTTTCAGGCTTTAATACTTCACCACTCGAATTCTCAAGGATTTCCTCCGGAGAAGCCAAACCGATAGAGATTTTCGAGAAATTGCTCTTCGTCTTATTTTCTTTTCTAAAAGCCATACTATAATATAGTTGAAAATTAAAAGTTGAAAGTTGAAAGTTGAAGATTGATAATTGAAAGCAGAATCACTCCAGCATCAATTATCAACTTTCAACTAAATAATTATTCCAGGTTGATGCTTAATCCTAAACCTCTCAACTCGTGCAACAACACGTTCAGAGATTCCGGAATACCGGGTTGCGGCATAGGTTCGCCCTTCACAATCGCTTCATAGGCTTTGGAACGTCCTACAACATCATCTGACTTAATCGTCAAAATTTCCTGAAGAATATGCGCTGCACCGAAACCTTCGAGTGCCCAAACCTCCATTTCTCCGAAACGCTGACCACCAAACTGAGCTTTACCACCCAAAGGTTGCTGAGTTATGAGCGAGTACGGACCGATAGAACGAGCATGCATCTTATCTTCAACCATGTGACCGAGTTTCAACATATAAGTCACACCAACAGTTGCCGGCTGGTCGAATTGTTCACCGGTACCACCATCACAAAGATAAGTCTTACAGTAACGAGGCAAACCGGCCTTGTCTGTCCACTCATCGAGATCTTCCATGGTAGCACCATCAAAGATAGGAGTTGCAAACTTCACACCCAGCGTTTTTCCGGCACGTCCGAGAACAGCTTCAAATATCTGTCCGATATTCATACGTGAAGGTACACCCAACGGATTCAAAACAATATCAACCGGAGTTCCATCTTCAAGGAACGGCATGTCCTCCTGGCGTACGACACGTGAAACAATACCCTTGTTACCGTGACGACCCGCCATCTTATCACCTACACCGATCTTACGTTTCTTAGCAATATATACTTTAGCCATCTGGATAATACCGGCAGGAAGCTCATCACCGATCGTGATAGCAAACTTCTTACGTTTCAGTTCGGCATCCAGTTCTTTATACTTCTTAATATAGTTCATCACCAAGTCACGAATCATACTATTGGTGTGTTCGTCACTTGTCCAATTACTCAGCTGGATAGATGTAAAATCAAGTGAGTCAAAATCGGAAGCACTAAACTTAGAACCTTTGGCAATAACTTCAGCACCCAAATAGTCTTTGACCCCCTGAGAAACTTTACCTTCAGTCAGCGTCATCAACTTCTTCACCAAGATACGTTTCAGATCAGATACTTTACCTTCGAATTCGTCATCGATTTTAGGAAGTAAAGCCTTATCTGCCAACTTGGAACTACGGTTCTTGATTACGCGAGAGAAGAGTTTTTTATCGATCACCACACCTTTCAATGAAGGAGAAGCTTTCAAAGAAGCATCTTTCACGTCACCGGCTTTATCACCGAAAATAGCACGAAGCAATTTTTCTTCCGGTGAAGGATCTGATTCTCCCTTCGGAGTAATCTTTCCGATCATGATATCACCCGGCTGAATACGTGCACCAATACGCACAATACCGTTTTCGTCAAGATCTTTAGTTGCTTCTTCACTCACATTAGGAATATCAGAAGTCAATTCCTCCATACCACGTTTTGTCTCACGAACTTCCAACGAGTATTCCTCTACATGGACAGAAGTCAGCAAATCTTCACGAACCACACGTTCGTTCAATACGATGGCATCCTCATAGTTATAACCTTTCCACGGCATATAAGCAACAAGCAAATTCTTACCCAATGCCAATTCACCGTTCTCAGTAGAATAACCCTCCGTCAATATCTGGCCTTTTGTTACCCTGTCACCTCTGTTGCAGATCGGACGAAGGTCAATAGTCATATTCTGGTTAGTCTTGCGGAATTTAGGAATTCTATATTCTTTCAGAGCCGATTCAAAACTTACAAACTCTTCATCTTCCGTACGATCATACAAAATACGGATAGTGGTTGCATCTACGTAATCAATCACACCGTCACCTTCCGCCGTAATCTGCGTACGTGAATCCCTAACCAGCTGACGCTCGATACCGGTTCCTACAATAGGAGCTTCACTTCTCAACAAAGGAACTGCCTGACGCATCATGTTCGATCCCATCAACGCACGGTTAGCATCGTCATGTTCAAGGAACGGAATCAAAGAAGCAGCAATCGAAGCAATCTGCTGAGGAGATACGTCCATCAGTTCAACTTCTGCCGGCTCTACTACCGGGAAGTCGGCATCCTGACGGGATTTTACTTTATTACGAACAAATGTTCCATCATCGTTCAACGGAGCATTTCCCTGGGCAATAATCTTACCTTCTTCTTCTTCGGCAGTCAAATAAATCAAGCCGTTATCCGAAAGATCCACTTTGGCATCCGCAACCTTACGATAAGGAGTCTCGATGAATCCGAGGTCATTGATTTTAGCAAACACACACAATGATGAAATCAAACCGATATTCGGACCTTCCGGCGTTTCAATCGGGCAAAGACGACCATAATGCGTGTAATGAACGTCACGAACCTCAAATCCGGCACGTTCACGAGAAAGACCACCAGGACCTAAAGCCGACATACGGCGTTTGTGAGTAATTTCCGCCAACGGGTTTGTCTGGTCCATAAATTGCGATAATGCATTCGTTCCAAAGAAAGAATTGATCACAGAAGAAATCGTCTTCGCATTGATCAAGTCAATCGGGGTAAACACCTCATTATCACGAACATTCATACGTTCACGGATAGTACGTGACATACGTGCCAAACCAACAGCAAATTGGTTAGACAACTGTTCGCCTACCGTACGCACACGACGATTGCTCAAGTGGTCAATATCATCCACATCCGCCTTTGAATTAATCAATTCAATCAGATATTTGATGATTTCAATAATATCTTCTTTGGTGAGGACACGTACGTCCATATCCGTCGTCAAGTTCAACTTTTTATTGATTCTGTAACGACCTACATCACCAAGGTCATATCTCTTCTCTGAGAAGAACAGGTTATTAATAACCTCACGTGCACTTGCATCATCAGCAGGATCTGCATTACGCAACTGACGATAAATATAAAGCACTGCCTCCTTTTCCGAGTTACTCGGGTCCTTCTGCAGAGTATTATATATAATAGAATAATCAGATTGATTCGGCTCATCCTTATGAATCAAGATATTCTGGACACCCGAATCGATAATCTCATTGATATGTTCTTCCTCAATGACAGTCTCACGGTCGATAACTACCTCATTACGCTCGATAGAAACAACCTCACCGGTATCTTCATCAACGAAATCTTCAATCCAAGTTTTCAATACACGTGCAGCCAACTTGCGGCCTACTACCTTCTTAAGATTTGTCTTATTCACCTTAACATCTTCTGCCAAGTTAAAAATCTCAAGAATATCTTTATCATTTTCGAAGCCTATCGCTCTCAACAGCGTTGTTACAGGCAATTTTTTCTTTCGATCGATGTATGCGTACATCACATTATTGATGTCGGTAGCAAACTCAATCCATGAACCCTTGAACGGAATAATACGTGCCGAGTAAAGCTTCGTACCATTAGCATGAACACTCTGACCGAAAAATACACCTGGAGAACGATGAAGCTGAGACACAACTACACGCTCGGCACCATTAATGACAAAAGTAGCTTTATCTGTCATGTAAGGAATCGGACCGAGGAACACATCCTGAATCACCGTATCGAAATCCTCATGATCAGGGTCGGTACAGTAGAGCTTGAGTTTCGCTTTCAAAGGGACACTATAAGTAAGCCCACGCTCTATACAATCATCAATGGTATAACGCGGCGGATCAATATAATAGTCCAAAAACTCAAGAACAAAATTATTTCTTGTATCGGCAATGGGGAAGTTTTCAGCAAATACTTTATACAATCCCTCGTTCTTACGCTTCTCGGGCGGGGTGTCTAGTTGTAGAAAGTCTTGGAATGACTTCAATTGTACTTCCAGAAAATCCGGATATTCAAGCGGATTCTTAGTCGAAGCAAAATTAACTCTTTGATTTACAGTATTTGAAGACATCTGTCAATGAATTTGAAGAACTTAATTTTAAATATATACACAAAAAGGTTAAGAATCCTCTTGCGAAGGATTCTTAACCGAATTACCTGATTACCAGGCTAATGTTATTTAAGTTCAACTTCAGCTCCAGCTTCTTCCAATGTTTTCTTCAATGATTCTGCTTCGTCTTTAGCCAAACCTTCTTTTACTACGCTAGGAGCACCGTCTACCATGTCTTTAGCTTCCTTCAAGCCAAGACCACAAGCTTCTTTAACAGCTTTAACAACCTGAAGTTTAGCTGCACCAGCGCTTTTCAATACTACGTCGAAAGAAGTTTTTTCTTCTGCGGCAGCAGCACCAGCTGCAGGACCAGCAGCAACAGCTACAGCTGCAGCAGCAGGTTCAATACCGTATTCTTCTTTAAGGATAGTTGCAAGTTCATTAACTTCTTTTACTGTCAAGTTAACTAATTGTTCTGCAAAAGCTTTCAAATCTGCCATTTTTTGTATGATTTTAATTGTTTAATTACTTAATTGTATAATATTTTGGGTCATTCTTCCTTCACAGTCAGTGACCCTTTTTCGAAACTTACGCTTCGGTACGTTCACCAAGAGTCTTGAGAACTCCGTGAAGGGTGTTACCACCTGATTGAAGAGCAGAAATAACATTCTTGGCCGGTGACTGCAACAGGGCAATAACGTCAGCAATAACTTCATTTTTACTCTTAATAGCTACGAGAGCATCCAACTGGTCAGCACCAACATAGAAGCTTTCTTCTGCATAAGCAGCTTTCAGTCCGGGAATTCCGTCTTTAGCCTTATCTTTGATCAATTTAGCAGGTGCATTAGCAACATTACTAAACATGATAGCAGTAGTACCAACCAAAGAATTATAAAGAGGAGAGAAGTCTTCTTCCAAAGATTCAAGTGCCTTATGAAGCAATGTATTCTTAACCAACATCAATTTGATGCCAGCCTTGAAACAAGCTCTTCTCAATTCACTTGTAGCAGCAGCATTCATAGCTGTTACATCTACCAAATAGAAGTGACCGTATTCCTTTACCGTATCAGCAATATGCGCAATAATCGTATTTTTATCTTCCTTTCTCATTATTCCTCCGTTTTATTAGATTTCCTCTACCGTTTTCGGGTCGATTTTGATACCCGCACTCATCGTGCTAGAAAGATAAATACTCTTAATATATGTACCCTTGGCTGCAGTCGGTTTCAACTTATTCAATGTAGCAATAAATTCTTTTGCGTTATCGCGAATCTTTTCTGCATCAAATGAAACCTTACCGATTGAGGTATGAACAATACCACTCTTATCAACTTTAAAGTCAATCTTACCTTGTTTTACTTCTTTCACAGCTTTAGCAACATCCATAGTCACAGTACCACTCTTCGGGTTAGGCATCAATCCACGAGGACCGAGCACACGACCGAGTGCACCAATTTTACCCATGATAGACGGCATAGTGATGATCACATCAATATCAGTCCATCCACCTTTGATCTTTTCGATATATTCGTCCAGACCAACATAATCAGCACCAGCTTCTTTTGCAGCAGCTTCAGCATCCGGTGTACATAATACCAACACACGAACCTCCTTACCAGTTCCATGAGGAAGTGAAACAACACCTCTCACCATCTGATTGGCCTTACGTGGGTCAACACCTAAACGTACATCAATATCTAATGAAGCATCAAACTTAGTAAAAGTGATTTCCTTTACCAAAGACGCAGCTTCTTTCAGTGAGTATGCTTTCCCTGCTTCAATTTTTCCTGCAGCTAACTTTTGATTTTTTGTCAGTTTACCCATTACAATTGAAGTTTATTAATTATTAACCGGGAACTCCCCTTTTACAGCGATACCCATACTTCTAGCTGTACCTGCAACCATTCTCATAGCAGCTTCCACAGTAAAACAGTTCAAGTCAACCATTTTGTCCTGAGCAATCGTACGAACTTGTTCCCAAGTAATCTCGGCAACTTTCTTACGGTTAGGCTCAGCAGAACCACTCTTTACCTTAGTCAACTCAAGTAATTGAATTGCAACGGGAGGAGTCTTGATTACAAAATCGAAAGACTTATCTGCGTAGTAAGTAATGATAACAGGTAAAATCTTACCTGCCTTGTCTTGGGTTCTGGCATTGAATTGCTTGCAAAATTCCATGATATTGATTCCCTTAGAACCCAATGCAGGTCCAACGGGAGGTGATGGATTTGCAGCGCCTCCTTTAATCTGTAATTTGATTAGTCCAGCAACTTCTTTAGCCATTTTTTAATTGATTTATATATAAACATTAATAAAGAATACTACAGCGTAACACCTGTACTATTCCTTTTCCACTTGCATAAAGCCTAATTCAAGCGGTGTTTTGCGCCCGAATATCTTTACCATGACCTTCAGTTTCTTTTTTTCACTATTCACCTCTTCAATGATACCACTGAATCCGCTGAAAGGGCCAAAAGTAACCTTTACAGTTTCACCCACAACATACGGGATATTCAATTCTTCTCCCGTCTCTTGCAGTTCATCCACTGTACCAAGTATACGATTCACTTCTGATTGTCTAAGGGGTACCGGCTTTTCAGAGCCGCCCAAAAAACCTATCACATTAGGAGTATTTCTCAAGTGATGAGATACCTCACCTACCAGAGCGGCCTCCACCAAAACGTAACCAGGAAGATAACTTCTCTCTTTCACAATTTTTTTACCATTGCGAACCTGATATACCTTTTCGGTAGGAATCAATACCTGAGACACATATTCACCAAGATCGCTGTTTTTAATATCAGCTTCAAGATACTCTTTAACCTTAGCTTCTTTTCCACTAATAGCACGTAAAACGTACCATTTTTTTTCTATCTCAGACATCGCCATTCTTTAATGTGGATAAATTAATTTTTCCATAAAATTTTGGAAACAAAGATCCATCAGGAATACCAATACTGCAATTATCAGGGAAGCATATAAAACAGCAACTGCATTACTGGATAATTCTGAATACGTAGGCCACGATACTTTATGAACAAGTTCGTCGTAAGATTCTTTAATATAAGCTACTACTTTTTTCATCTTATAAAAATTAGCACGGGAGGAGAGGCTCGAACTCCCGACACCCGGTTTTGGAGACCGGTGCTCTACCAACTGAGCTACTCCCGTTTGTACATAATCAGTTCCCGATATACACCGGGAACTGATTAAATTATTTAATATTAGTCAAGAATTTCAGTAATCTGACCAGCACCTACCGTACGTCCACCTTCACGGATAGCGAAACGAAGACCCGGATTCAATGCTACCGGATAGATCAATTCTACAGTAATAGTTACGTTATCACCCGGCATTACCATTTCAGTTCCTTCCGGAAGAGTAATTTCACCTGTACAGTCCATAGTACGCAAATAGAACTGAGGACGGTATTTGTTGTGGAACGGAGTATGACGACCACCTTCTTCTTTCTTCAGGATATAAACCTCAGCTTTGAATTTAGAGTGAGGTTTGATCTGACCCGGTTTACAAAGAACCATACCACGTTTGATTTCGTTCTTGTCAATACCGCGAAGCAACAGACCAACGTTATCACCAGCTTCACCCTGATCCAATAATTTGCGGAACATTTCAACACCAGTTACAACTGATTTCTTATCTTCACCCAGACCAAGGATTTCAACTTCGTCACCTACATGAATAACACCTGTTTCGATACGACCTGTTGCTACAGTACCACGGCCTGTAATAGAGAACACATCTTCAACCGGCATCAAGAAAGGTTTATCAACATCACGCGGAGGCAGTGGAATCCAAGTATCAACAGCATCCATCAACTCCATAACCTTATTTTCCCATTTTTCTACACCGTTCAATGCACCCAGAGCAGAACCACGGATGATAGGAGTATTGTCACCATCGAAATCATAGAATGAAAGAAGTTCTCTCATTTCCATTTCAACAAGTTCCAACATTTCTTCATCATCAACCATATCGCATTTGTTCATGAATACAACCAGACGAGGAACGTTTACCTGACGAGCCAACAGAATGTGCTCACGAGTTTGAGGCATCGGACCATCAGTAGCAGCAACCACAATGATAGCACCGTCCATCTGAGCAGCACCAGTTACCATGTTCTTAACGTAGTCGGCGTGACCCGGACAGTCTACGTGTGCATAGTGACGGTTAGCAGTCTGATACTCTACGTGTGAAGTATTAATTGTAATACCTCTTTCTTTTTCTTCAGGAGCATTATCGATTGAATCGAAAGAACGCAATTCTGAAAGACCTTTTTTTGCCAACACAGTAGTGATAGCAGCAGTCAAAGTTGTCTTACCGTGGTCTACGTGACCGATTGTACCAATGTTTACGTGCGGTTTGTCACGATTAAATTTCTCTTTAGCCATAGCTTTACTTGTTATTTATTTGATTAATAATCAGCATTTACATCTTACTGAGCTGTTACCGGGATTTGAACCCGGGACCTCTTCCTTACCAAGGAAGTGCTCTACCACTGAGCTATAACAGCAAGAAAAAAAGAGAGCGGAAGACGGGGCTCAAACCCGCGACCCTCAGCTTGGAAGGCTAATGCTCTATCAACTGAGCTACTTCCGCATTTGCTAAAGTTTACACTCTATTTTCTTGTTGGTGGGCAAAGATGGATTCGAACCACCGAAGGCGTAAGCCAGCAGATTTACAGTCTGCCCCATTTGGCCACTCTGGTATTTGCCCCTCTTTTAGTTGAAAATTAAAAGTTGAAAACCAAACAATCAACCCCCTAAACATCAGTATCAACTTTTTTTTCGATAAGTCTTCAGTTTTCCAGCTAAATCATAAAAGCCATCTAAAACTTCCAATTTTCAACTCTCAACTTTTAACTTTTTCGAGCCTCTTGTCGGATTCGAACCAACGACCCCGAGATTACAAATCACGTGCTCTGGCCAACTGAGCTAAAGAGGCGATTACTCAAAAAATGCAACCGTCACGTTCTAACGCGAGCGAAACGGCTGCAAATTTAGTTATTTATTTCTTTTCCGCAAAACATTTGCGAACTTTTTATTTACTACGTTGTTTTTCCTTGTATTTCACCAGTTGTTTTTCAAGCGCTTCTATGCAAACATCTACAGATTCCTCAAACGTATTACAGATTTTACTTGCATAAAACTCCCCATTCGGAACAAGCACTTTCACCCCTGCTTCCTTATTTTCAGCAGTCTCCGGCTTAGTTACCTTTAATGACACCTCTACTTTCTTTATATCTTCGTAATATTTCTCCAACTTAGACACTTTCTTCTGAATGAAAGCCTGCAATTGCTCTGTTGCATCAAAGTGAATCGATTGAATTCTAATTTCCATACTTACCTCCTTTTTTAAGCTCGTGGATGAGCCTGTTTATACACTTTTTTAAGTTCTTCAAACGTAGTGTGCGTATAAATCTCAGTAGTCGCCAAACTACTATGACCCAGAAGTTCTTTTACAGCCCCCAATTCCGCCTCATTATTCAGCATCGTTGTAGCAAAAGTATGCCTCAACACATGAGGACTTCGCTTCTTAAGCGTCACTACCTTCGAAAGGTTCCGTTTCACTAAATTATAGACCAGATTTTTATAAAGTCGCTCACCATTCTTTCTAACAAAAAAAGCGCCTCCGCTCTCTAAAACCTGCTCATTTCTTACATTGACATATTCCAACATGCCCTCTTTCAGTTCATCACCAAAAGGAATCAACCGCTGTTTGTTTCTTTTTCCCGTCACTTTCAAAAGAGAAGCAGAGAAATCAACATCTTTATCATCCAATCCAATTAATTCAGAAAGCCTTATACCGGTGGCATAAAACATTTCTATAATCAGATGATCCCGGCAACCCTCAAACCCTTCACCAAAATCCGTATCATCCAACAATCTATTCATTTCATTCTCTTTCAAAAAAGAAGGAAGTGGCTTTTTATTCTTCGGTCCTGTTATTTTTCGTAACGGATCCACAAGAACCACTTTTTTTTTCAAAAGGAATTTATAAAACGACCGGAGCGAACTCAGCTTACGATTCACAGAAGTCGAAGCATACCCCTTATCCATCAACGAAACAATCCATTCACGAATAAGTTCAGGCGTCACTTCTGCCGGATTGAAGTCTCCAATCTCTTCTTGTGCAAATTCCCGTAATTGAGAAATATCCTCTCCGTAAGCTAAAACTGTTTTTTCAGAATAGTTCCGCTCATACCGAAGATAATCAAGAAAAGAATCTGTCAACATAACATCGCTACGTCTATAATTTTGCAACGAATGTATGAAAAGAATTCAATAATTCAAAGGAAATTACGAATTATTAATCTTCTACTTGCTGAAGTTTCTGAACATAAACTGCACGTTCTTTCTTAAGTCTTTTAGTTACAGACGGTTTATCAAACTGCTGTCTGCTTCTAAGTTCTTTTACGATACCAGTCTTTTCAAATTTTCTCTTAAACTTCTTCAGCGCTTTTTCAATGTTTTCGCCTTCTTTTACAGGTACTACAATCATTTTGTTACTATTAAATATGTTATGGTTTAAAATTTCCGCAGTCAAATTGCGCCGCAAAATTACACATACTTTCTTTATTCACAAAACTTTCAGCAATTATTTCTCAAAATCAGTGTATAAGAACACTCTCACAAGCTATTTTCGCAGAAAAGTAGTATCTTTGAAAAAACTTATAATACCTTTTATACATATGCAACAAACGGTTAAAGAACGAATACGTGCACTACGGATGATGCTTAAATCCGAAGCAATTAGTGCTTTCATCATCCCCAGTACCGACCCTCATTTAAGTGAATACGTAGCCTCCTACTGGAAAACCCGAGAATGGATTTCCGGATTTACAGGTTCTGCCGGAACCATTGTCATACTAAAAGATAAAGCCGGTTTGTGGACAGATTCCCGTTATTTTTTGCAAGCAGCCCAGCAACTGGAAGGAACAGACATCACTTTATACAAAGAGATGTTGCCGGAGACGCCGACAATCATCGAATTTATATGCCAAAATCTGCTCCCTGGGGAAACTGTAGGTATCGACGGCAAGATGTTTTCTGCCAACCAAGTAGAACAAATGAAACAAAAACTGGAAACGGCCAATGTCCATCTGAAAGATTATGGAGATTTACCAGGAAAAATATGGAATAACCGGCCGGATATGCCCGATGCACCAGCCTTCATATACGATCTCAAATATGCAGGAAAAAGTTGTGAAGAAAAAATAGCTTCCATACGTACAGAAATACAAAAGCAAGGAACCGACGGACTTTTTATTTCCGCCTTGGACGAAATAGCTTGGACTCTTAATCTGCGAGGAAGCGACGTACATTGCAATCCAGTTATAATCAGCTATTTGCTGATCACTCAAAATAATATAACTTTCTTTGTCTCTCCGCAAAAGATCACTGAAGAGATAAAAAACTATTTAGAAGAGCAACAAGTAAGTATACAACCTTACAGTGAAACAGAGGATTATTTAAGAAAACTAAATATCAAAAGCATATCACTCAATCCGAATCAAACAAACTATGCAATCTATTCTGCAATAAATCCCGCCTGCAGAATTAATCATTGTAATTCTCCCATAACTTTATTGAAAGCAATCCGCAATGAACAAGAAATAGCCGGCATCCATGCAGCTATGCGACGAGACGGCATAGCCTTGGTACGATTTATTAAGTGGCTGGAAGAAGCAGTCGTTTCAGAGAAGGAAACCGAACTCAGCATAGACCAAAAACTACATGAATATCGGGCTGCTCAAACGCTATATATGGGAGAAAGCTTCGATACAATTGCCGGATACAGGGAACATGCCGCTATTGTACACTACTCCGCAACACCAGATACCAACGCTATTTTATATCCGAAAGGTTTTCTACTCATAGACTCGGGAGCACAATATTTAGACGGTACCACAGATATTACACGTACCATTGCTTTAGGAGAACTAACAGAGGAAGAGAAAACAGACTATACCTTAATATTAAAAGGCCACATAGCCTTAGCCATGGCTAAGTTTCCGGCAGGAACCCGCGGGAGCCAGCTCGATGTATTGGCAAGAATGCCGATATGGCAATATAAAATGAACTTTCTACATGGCACCGGTCACGGTGTAGGACATTTTTTAAGCGTACACGAAGGGCCTCAGAGTATCCGCATGAACGAAAATCCGGTCGTTCTTCAACCCGGCATGGTAACATCCAATGAACCCGGTGTATACAAAGCCGGGAAACATGGCATTCGGACTGAGAACCTGACTTTGGTACGTCGTGCAGGAGAAGGGATGTTCGGTGATTATCTGGAATTCGAGACAATCACACTCTGTCCTATATGTAAAAAAGGAATTATCAAAAAGATGCTCACAGAAGAAGAAGTGACATGGTTAAACACTTATCATCAAAATGTATATGACCAATTAGCACCGGACTTAAACGAAGAAGAAAAAATGTGGTTGAAAGAAGCCACTGCAGCAATCTAATAAAAATCAAAAGAATATGGCTTTAATAAAATCAGTAAGAGGATTCACTCCCGAAATCGGAGAGAATTGCTTCCTCGCCGACAATGCGGTTATTATCGGTGATGTAAAAACAGGACGTGATTGTAGTATCTGGTTCAGTACCGTATTACGTGGAGATGTTAACTCAATCCGTATCGGTAATGGGGTCAATATACAGGATGGCAGCGTACTCCATACACTATATGAAAAATCCACCATCGAGATAGGGGACCATGTATCCGTCGGACATAATGTTACCATTCACGGAGCCTGTATAAAAGATTATGCGCTAATAGGCATGGGTTCCACTCTACTCGATCACGCAGTCATCGGAGAAGGTGCCATCGTAGCAGCAGGTTCGTTAGTTTTAAGCAATACCGTTATCGAACCGGGAAGTATTTGGGGAGGTGTGCCGGCCAAATTCATTAAAAAAGTAGATCCGGAACAAGCCAAAGAGCTAAACCAGAAAATAGCCCATAATTATCTAATGTATTCTTCCTGGTATAAAGAAGAAAAATAAGCCCCCAAAGTGCCTAAATGCTTATAAAAGAAATCACCCACGCCGCAAACAAATTTGCAGCGTGGGTAATTTCGTTGAAAGAGAATTTTAGACATCTCTTTTTATAAACAGTTCTTAAAAGTTTATCATATGCAATATTCTCTCTGTTGCCCCGGCATTATTGGTGACATAATATCCGGCATTAGCTCCGGTTTCGCTCAAGAAAGCTTTATCAGAGAATAACCTGTCGAGCAATGCTTCCAACTCTTCATAGTTTTTAATTGAATATGCACCCTTTGCTTCAAGAAGTTGAACAGCCTCCATAAATTTCTGGTATTTAGGTCCGAATATTACCGGAATACCATAAACGGCAGCCTCCAATGTATTGTGAATACCAACTCCAAAACCACCGCCAATGTAAGCAATTTCACCGTAACGATAAATAGACGACAACAAACCATAACAATCGATTATGAGACAATCGGCTTTCAACACATTTTTTTCGTCAGCGCGTGTATATCGCACATAAGGTCTCTTCAATTTTCCTATAATCTCTACCAAATGATTTTCATCGATCACATGCGGAGCAATAATAAGTTTCATTTCCGGATGGGTATTGAAATACTCCAAAAATAAATCTTCATCCGGCCCCCATGAGCTTCCAGCAACAAACGTTGGTGAATGAGCCTTAAATTTCTCCACCAAAGGCAAATATTTGGCTTCTTCCCTAATCTGCAACACCCGATCGAAACGAGTATCACCAACCACCGTCACACGTGTAATTCCGATTTTTGACAGATACCGTTTAGAAGTCTCGTTTTGTACAAACAGATGATCAAAGTCTTTCAAAACATCACGATATGCGCCTCCATACCATTTAAAAAATATCTGCTCCCGGCGAAATATAGAAGAAACGCTATACACAGGAATACGGCGTCTATGCATTTCATCCAGATAATTTTTCCAGAATTCATACTTGATAAAGAAAGCCATACAAGGATTGATGATATCCAAGAACTTCTTCACATTGCGCGGCTTATCAAACGGCAGATAACAGACAATATCCGCCCCCCGGTAATTTTTGCGCACTTCATATCCCGATGGAGAAAAGAATGTCAACAATATCTTATAATCCGGATATTTCTCCCTTATCTTCTCAATCAACGGTCTGCCCTGCTCAAATTCACCTAAAGAAGCAGCATGAAACCATATATAGCGAACATCTTTCTCCACCTGTTGACGAAGAAGTTCGTATACCACCCAATGCCCTTTCATCATCTTCCGGGGCTTCCGGCTAAAGGGGGCGGCCAAATGTATCACAATGTCATAAAGGACTATTGCCAGATTGTAGAGCATATCGTTTTTATTACTTCAAAATCTCTACGGCACGCTTTATACGAGCCAATGTTTCTTCTTTACCCAACACCCATGAAATATCAAACATGTGCGGCCCTTTCCCTTCTCCTACCAATGTCAAACGAAATGCATTCATGATATTACCTGTATGGTAACCTTTTTCTGCAATCCAATCCATCACTATCTTCTCTTGACCTTCAATACTGAAATCTTCGATACCTGCCAATACCTCCGCCAATTCAGTCATACACTTGGCAGAATCCTCTTTCCAGCGTTTCTTCACCGTCTTCTCATCATATTCTACAGGAGCAACAAAGAAAAAGCTGCAAACATCCCACAATTCGCGAACAAAGCTGACCCGGTCTTTCATCATTCCCATCACAGTCACGACTTTTTCGAAAGGCACCTCTATCCCATGTTCTTTCAAGACAGGCACAAAAAGCTCGGCAATTTCTTCATTCGATTTCTGTTGAATATATTGATGATTGAACCAAATTCCTTTTTTATAGTCGAACTTGGCTCCCGATTTACTACAACGATGCAAATCGAAGAGCCCGATCAATTCATCCATTGACATCACTTCCTGATCATTTCCCGGATTCCATCCCAGCAAAGCAAGGAAATTGATAACAGCTTCAGGAAGATAACCCGATTCACGATAGCCTGACGACACCTCACCCGTTTTAGGATCATGCCACTCCAACGGGAATACCGGGAATCCCAAACGATCACCGTCACGCTTGCTCAACTTACCGTTTCCTTCCGGCTTCAACAGTAAAGGCAGATGTGCAAAAGCAGGCATCGTATCCTCCCAACCAAAAGCCCGGTAGAGCAACACATGCAAAGGTGCCGAAGGCAACCATTCTTCCCCACGAATCACATGGGAAACCTCCATCAAATGGTCATCCACTATATTTGCAAGATGGTAAGTAGGTAATTCATCAGCCGATTTGTAAAGCACCTTATCATCTAAAATAGAAGAATTTATAATCACCTCACCGCGAATCAGATCATCGACATGCACATCTTCATTGGGCTCTATTTTAAAACGAACCACATATTGTTTGCCTTCAGCAATTAACGCATCCACTTCTTCTTTCGAAAGGGTCAGCGAATTACGCATCATACCACGCGTGGAAGCATCATATTGAAAATTTGCAATCTCAGCACGTTTAGCATCCAACTCTTCGGGAGTATCAAAAGCAATATAAGCCTTGCCGTTATCCAATAATACTTTCACATACTTCTTGTATATTTCACGGCGTTCAGACTGGCGATACGGGCCATACTCTCCTCCAAAGCTCACCCCCTCATCAAAATGAATTCCCAGCCATTTAAAAGACTCGAGGATATATTCTTCCGCTCCCGGAACGAAACGGTTCGAATCAGTATCTTCAATACGGAAAATCATATCGCCTCCGTGCTGACGAGCAAAGAGATAATTATACAAAGCTGTACGCACACCACCGATGTGCAATGCCCCTGTCGGGCTCGGAGCAAAGCGAACTCTTACTTTTCTTTCTGCCATAATTTGGGTTAGTATAGGTAAATCGCCGCAAAATTAAACTTTTTTTTCCACACGATTGTTTTTTTTTGTACTTTTCGCAAAAAATTCAAAGGATATGAATCATCTCAAGAAAAAAAAGAGCTTCTCTTACAGAGATTTGTTGTACAAAGCACTGATATTTGTGGCTACAGTAACAGTTATTGTATACTTTCTGCCTCGAGACGGTAAATTCAACTATCAGTTTGACATTAACAAGCCTTGGAAATACGGACAGTTGATCGCCACCTTCAATTTTCCGATCTACAAAGACAATGAAGTGGTAAAACGCGAACAAGACAGTCTGCTAAGTACTTTCCAACCTTACTACCAATTAGATAAAAATATAGAAACAAATGCCCTCAACAAGCTGAAAGAAGATTACCATAACCATCTTAAAGGCATCCTTCCCTCAACGGATTATATTCGCTATATCGAACGGACGCTAAAAGATATTTATACTTCCGGCATCCTATCAACAGAAGATGCCCAAAGCCTGAATAAGGACAGTGCGGAATACATCAGAAAAATAGACAATAAACTAGCAAAGTCGCAAGCCATATCCGGCACTTATACCGTAAAGAAAGCATATGAACATCTACTGTCTGCCGATACAGCCCATTATAACCGGAATATTCTGCGACAATGTGCTCTCAATGAATACATTTTCCCCAATCTGATTTATGATCAAGAACGTTCCGAAAGTACAAAAAAAGAAATTCTGGACAATTATTCCTGGTCGAATGGAGTGGTAGTCAGCGGACAAAAAATCATAGACCGCGGAGAGATTGTAGACCAAGGAACATACAACATATTGGAATCCCTTCGGAAAGAATCCATCAAACGGAGTGAATCACTCGGCCAAAAGCGTCTGATCTTAGGAGGTCAGATCCTTTTTGTCAGCATCTTCATACTCTGCTTCATGCTCTATTTGGAGTTATTCCGCAAAGACTATTACCAGCGCAAAGGTAGCTTGTCTCTCCTCTTTATTCTCATTGTTTTCTACAATGTAATCACTGCATTAATGGTGACGCATAACATATCCAATGTATATATCTTGCCTTATGCAATGCTTCCCATCATCATACGGGTATTCCTCGATTCCCGTACAGCTTTTCTTACACATGTCATTACCATACTGATCTGTTCGATAACACTGCGGTTCCCGCACGAATTCATCTTAGTTCAGTTGGCCGCCGGCCTGGTTGCCATCTTCAGTTTACGGGAATTATCACAAAGATCACAGCTTTTCCGTACTGCGCTTTTGGTCATATTAACTTATGCCGCCATTTATTTTGCTATCGAACTGATCACAGAAAACGATCTATCGAAGCTGAATGTCCGCATGTATACCTATTTTATCACTAACGGAATCCTATTATTGTTTGCATATCCTCTTCTATTTTTACTGGAAAAGACATTCGGATTCACATCTAATGTAACATTGGTAGAGCTATCGAACATCAACACCGATCTGCTCCGCCAAATGTCCGAAACTGTACCTGGAACTTTCCAACACTCGATGCAAGTAGCCAATCTTGCCGCAGAAGCGGCTATCCGCATAGGTGCCAAAAGCCAACTCGTGCGTACCGGTGCCTTATATCATGACATAGGAAAAATGGAAAACCCTGCGTTTTTTACAGAAAACCAGTCCGGAGGAGTAAACCCACATAAAAACTTGAGCTATGAACAGAGCGCACAGGTAGTAATCAGCCATGTGACAGACGGTCTTAAACTAGCAGAAAAACATAATCTTCCTAAAGCCATAAAAGATTTTATCAGTACCCATCATGGACGTGGAAAAACAAAATTCTTCTATATCTCCTGGAAAAATGAACATCCCGGCGAAGAGCCTGACGATGAGAAATTCACTTACCCGGGTCCCAACCCTTTCTCTAAAGAAACCGCTATACTGATGATGGCAGATGCAGTAGAAGCCGCTTCACGCAGTTTACCCGAATACACGGAAGAGAGCATCAGCAATCTGGTAGAGAAAATCATCGATTCACAGATGGAAGAAGGTTACTTTAAAGAATGTCCTATCACTTTTAAGGATATCGCAACCGTTAAAGCTGTTTTTAAAGAGAAACTAAAAATGATTTATCACACTCGTATCAGTTATCCGGAATTAAAAAATGAAAACAACCCTCCCCGAACAAAAACAAGCTGAGAAGTTACTGCAACGCAACAAAATACAGCTTCACGATATTAAGAGTTTCAGTTTTATGGAACGTTATCATCAAGCACCTCGTAAAGACAGTCGTGTTTCAAAAGATAAATATGGTGCAGGAATACTTACCCTGCATCTAATACAAAGTGCTGACAAGTCGATCTACTTGACCCCATTTCGACATCCGACGTCTGTCATCCGTTATCTGGTGTCAAACGGAATACCATTTGACAATTATAGACCGGGAAAGAGAGCGGCAGAAATGATTGTGCCGGAAAAGAAATATTGCCGATCCTCTCTCTACATGCTCTACTTTGTCTCATTGTTCATTGCATTTGCCGTACTGGGATGTAGAATGATTATTTCCGGCGTATTATGGGGAATTATTCCGGGAAGCTTTTTTCTCGTTTTAAGTGCTTTCCTACTATATGCACTATTAGCCCGTTTCGGTTACATAACTTTAACCAACGACATGATTACCATACACAGTATCGGCCGGAAAGTATCATTCCCATACAGTAACCTGCAAAAGGTGAATTTTGATTATGCGCGCGAACAAACGTTCACTTATACTATGGAAGTATTAGACAATGACTACAATTATCATTTATATTATATAGGAAGAGTTCCCCGTAAAAAACTGGGAGAGATCACAAAATATCTACAGCAAGTCGGTATTGACGCCACCTGCTACATAGAGCAAGACAAACGTTTCTACCGAGACTTGTACAGTAGACATTAATACCTAACAACCAAGCTTCTCCAACAAACCGGAACAGGCATCTTCAAGTATATCGAGAACGTATTCAAACCCCTCAGCCCCTCCATAGTACGGATCGGGAACATGATCGGCCGGAATACGCCTACAGTATTCCGTCATACGGTGTATCTTCTTCTGCTCCTCAACCCCCGGAGCACGCTCTTGTAAATCGTCTATATTACGGTCGTCCATCCCGATAATAAGGTCAAAGTTATAAAAGTCTTCCGTACGTACCGGTCTGGAACGATGCACAAGCTTATAACCACGGCGGGCAGCATGAGCACGCATTCTACTATCGGGCAGTTCTCCTTCATGATAAGCCAAAATACCAGCCGAATCAATTACAAACTCTTTTTCCAGTCCGGCTTCTTTCAATAAGTGAAGCATCACCCCTTCGGCCGTAGAGGAACGACATATATTTCCCAGACAAACAAACAGTATCTTCTTCATATATAAATAATGTGACAATTAATAATGTGCCAATATGCCAATTAAATAATATGCCAATGTGCCGTTCGGCATGATAGCGCAGCCAATTGGCACATTGGCACATTGGCATATTGGCATATTATTAATTGGCACATCATTAAAACGAATTCAAAATTTCATTTGCACGATTTACGGTCACGGCAGCAGGAATCTCCGGAAAATCCTCCAGACGGAAAGTAGACAGCATCTTTTCTATCTTCTTCCAACCGTTCTTATTTCCCTTATCCAAGAACTCCTTACGCAATATGGTTATTTTTTCATGTGCCTGAATACCCTCTATCAATTTTTCAAAACGAATGGAACTACGAGCCCCCGGATACACCAGATAAGTATCACCACCGGCCCATGTCTTGAACCGTGAATCGAGCAAGGGCTCAAGAGGCCAGCTATTGTATGCCCAACGTAAATACCCGTCCAGATGTTTCTGAGCCGAATAGAAACTCATCCATACCGCCTCTGCCGGATCCGAAAAAGTGAACGTATTCGGATACGCTTCTGCACAAGATGTATAATAGGTCGTCAGTTTATTCTCCGAAGCGCGACGCATACGCACATCCACCGGAAACTCCTGTCCGATACAGATACAATAATCATAAAGAGCCGGTTCTATTTCCGCATGATAGTTCCCGGCCAGAGAAACTTTAAATTCCGGATCAGCCTTTCGAATAACCGCCAAAGTTTTCTGCATAACCTCCATTGGCCGCTCGTCCATTGCTATCGTACAAATACCAAACCAACCCTTTTCACGTAAATGCCGTGAAAAAGAAGATAACATAGCTATCCACATTTCCTCATATTCTTTCTCTCCCGGAGCCGTCTTCACAGACTTCATACTATTGGTAGCCTGATCGAAATACTGAAATGAAAGTTCCCACGGTACCATTGAATAACAGTTTATCTGCCGGTCAATGCCAACACTCATCATGAACTCCACCCAACGGTCGAACACAGTATAGTCAAAGCCCCAAGTACCGTCTGCCTTTTTCATCCAGGTTACCATCGTTTCAAAAAAGTCCTCCGTCTGCCCGTTCCAAGGTTTATGCATAATACTTGCCGTAATTATTTTCTGACCGGCATCTGCCAACATTTTCATCAACGGACGCATGGCATCCAAATGAGCCTGACTCCAGAGCGGAACCTGATAGTAGCGGGCCACAGCAAACGGATTCTGCCAAAGATCCAAATGATAAGTCCATTCTGAAGGTACAGGCAACACGCGGTCAGAAACATGAATTTCCAATTTTAACTTGCCTAACAAACGGTCGCCGTCTTTAACACACACCTCTCCTTTATAAATACCGGGAGCAGCCGACTGCGGTATTTGGCACTTCACCCAAACCGGTTGTGTAGTCATAGCCTCAAGCAATCCGCTTTGCAGCATATGATCTATCGGATCGGCCACTAACAAAGAATCATACAGTGAATGGTCAGGACGATGTCCGCAAGCCCCTTTTCCATCTTTGTTCAACTCATCCGTCATCACATAACGTATAAAACCGATATTCCAGGCATCAGAGGGAAGTACCCCTCCTTTATTGTTTTTTAAATCAGAAAGCGTACATTTCAAATTCTCCACTTCACTACCGGTCCATACAACGGCTTGAGCATTTACCTTTTCACCCCGCCAAGCATGTAGACGAAGTGTATTTTGCTGTTTCAACTGCGGCACTTTATGTTTTGCATAACGCACATCCGTACTACCCCAAGAGACATGCGGAGTCTTAACCATAGCCCATTCCCGGAGCACGGGCTGCATCGGATCGGGTAATTCCGTATAAGTCAAAACCGGAAAAGGCGTCTGCCCCGTAGGTACTCCACACTGAGTGACTCCCTGCTGTGCAGAAAGCACTCCAAAACTCAATAGACAAGAAAATAATGATAAGGTTATTCGCTTCATAGCTTCTATTTTAAGGATAAATATATATTCAAATTACATGGGATCTACATCATAATACACAATCAACGATTTGAAACGCTCATCTTCAATCATTTCCCGTTGTACTTGCAACAACAACTCCCTGGCACGCCCCATCGACGCATTATATTCTATCTTCACGATTATCTTTTTTATAAAAAGGGTCTGTATCCGGCCTACCGGCGGCTTATCCGGTCCTAACACACGCGCCCCGAATACAGTACGCAACTTTCCCGCCATCACATCAGCCATCTGTTCCAACAGGATCTCATTCCGATTTTTCAGATAAACATACACCAGACGATAATAAGGCGGATAGTGAAACATCTGCCTTTCGGCAAGTTGGCCGGCAACCATCTGTTCATAATCGTTCGCCATCACCTGAGCAATGATAGGATGGTCGATACTTTTGGTCTGTAAAATGACACGCCCCTGTTTGTTTTTCCTTCCGGCACGCCCGGCAACCTGTGCCATCAACTGAAAAGCCCGTTCATATGAACGAAAATCAGGATAATTCAGCATCGTATCCGCATTAAGAATACCTACCACACTTACATGGTCAAAATCCAACCCTTTCGATACCATTTGCGTACCGATAAGTATATCCGTTTTCCCCTGTTCAAAATCAGCAATAATCTTTTCATAAGCCGAGCGGGTACGGGTGGTATCCAAGTCCATACGTGCTACGGAAGCTTCAGGAAAAGCTATTTTTATATCATCTTCGATTTTCTCGGTTCCAAAACCACGGTTCACCAACTCTACCCCATCACAAGCAGGACACGAACGAGGCAACTGATAGGTATATCCGCAATAATGGCATGTCAGTTGATTGATTCCTTTATGATAAGTCAGACTGACATCGCAATTTTTACACTTCGGTACCCACCCACAAGTACGGCACTCGATCATCGGAGCAAATCCACGCCGGTTCTGAAACAAGATTACCTGTTCTTTCTGATCCAATGCTTCACGTATATATTGAATAAGCAGGGGAGAAAATTGACCGATCATCCGCTTCTTACGATGCAATTCCTTTATATCGACAGGAAGAATCTCCGGCAATCGGATTTCCTGATACCGCTCTTTCAATTCAACCAGCCCGTATTTTCCGTTAGTAGCATTGTACCAGGTTTCCACAGACGGCGTAGCAGTTCCCAACAAAACCTTCGCCCCATACATAGCTGCCAACACAATAGCAGCATTACGGGCATGATAGCGCGGTGCCGGATCCTGTTGTTTATACGTATTTTCATGTTCTTCGTCCACAATCACCAGACCAAGATTACGAAACGGCAAAAAAACAGAAGAACGTACTCCCAATATTATATCGTATCCTTTATCTCCCAATTGTTTCTGCCATATCTCCACCCGTTCAGCATCTGGAAACTTAGAATGGTAGATTCCCAATCGAGTGCCGAACACCCGTCTTAACCGTTCTGTTATCTGTGTAGTCAATGCAATTTCCGGCAATAGATACAACACCTGTTTGCCCTGCCTGATCACTTCATCAATCAGGTGAATGTAGACTTCCGTTTTTCCACTGGAAGTAACCCCGTGAAGCAAACAGACACTTTTCTCAAGAAACACTTCCGTTATTTCACCGTAAGCGCGCTGCTGATGTTCATTTAGCGGATTAAGTGAAAAAGTTTCACCACCACAACCATTCAGGCGTCCGATTTCATGATAATATATTTCAAATATCTTTTTCTCTACCAATCCGTTCAATATGGAAGGAGAAACACCGGCACGCTGCAAAAGTTCCTTTTTGGCAACCTCTTTTACAGTACCCTTACCCATTACCCCCGAAAGCTCGACATACTTCATTAACAATGCTAATTGTTTAGGCGCACGGGATAAAATATCAAATAAGATGTGCAACCGCCTCTCATCGGCTTCTCCGGTCAACCGAACGCGAGCTTCCGTTTTCGGCTTATAAGTTCTTCTGAGTTCTTCCTTTACAAAAATAGCTTCTTTATCAAGCAGAGATTTTATTACGGTAAGAATGTTTTTAATTCCGCTTTCCTTTTCAAGTTTAGTAACGCATTGTTCCGGATCTACAGATAGCAAGTCGAGAATCAATTGTTCCCTTTCCGAGAGCCGCACTTCCGACTCGAAATCCGGATTATACTCCACTATGGTTTCACTCTCCAGTTTTAACCCGGAAGGTAACGCAGCCTTGTAAACATCTCCTTGCGTACAAAGATAATAATCGGCCAGCCATTCCCAAAACTTAAACTGAACCGGCAATAATACAGGAGTAGCATCCAGTACAGCAGAAATTTCCTTCACTTCATACTCCGCAGGTGCGTAATAATGTACATTACAAACAATAGCCGTATAGAATTTCTTTCGCCCGAACGGTACCACAACACGGCACCCCGGTTCTATATCCTCAGCACTGTCATCCGATAAAGAATAAGTGAAACTCCTTGGAAGCGGTAACGGTAATATGACATCGACGTATTTCTTCATTGCGGATACAAAGATACAAAAAAAGAGGCTCCCGCTTAGCAGGAGCCTCTATGTTTAGTTGTTAAAGAAAATATCTTTAAAAAATGTAAGCGGCAGAAACTTGCCAAGTCTTGGTTTTAGCACCGCCCAGAGCATGCCCTACAGCTTCCAATGAAAAGCTGTCCCCCAATGGGATATTATAATTCGCACCTATTTGGAGATGTCCCAACAACTTCACACCAGCTCCCACGTTTATACCAACTTGTGCACGTTTTTTCTTAGCCTCAGCTATATTTGCCACACTTTTATCCTTAGAGATATCAAAATAGAAATCAGGACCGGCGGCTATATAAATACCAAACAGGCTTCCCAAACCTATATTATATTTCAAATTTACAGGAATATCAAAACCGTACTGTTTAGAAGCATCACTATCAGCCTTCACACCTTTCTGAGAAAACAATAACGAGCCGTCTACACCGAGCCCCACCACTGGAATCGTAAATTCTGCCATCGGCCCGATAAAGAAACCAGCCATATTATCTGATTTCAGCAAATCACTATCGAAAGTAACCTTCGAAACATTCAAACCACCTTTAACACCCCATTTAAGTTGTGCCTGAGCGGGCATAGCCATAGCGATACATACAGCTACCAATAATACATTAATAATTCTTTTCATAAATCAAATTGTATTTAAAATCCGATACAAAGATATGTATTTAAAAATTAAAAACACAAATTAGAACTATTTTGTTCATCGTCTTTGTCTTCGAACCGATGCTTTCGGTGCTGCAGACTCGCGCTTAGATCCTTGACGAGCGCTGGAAGAAGATTTTTCGCGTCCTTTCTTTTTCGAATTCGTTTTCACCGCTTCTTGTGGTTCGGCCGCTCCCTGCTCAACGTTTGCCCCCTCTTCTCCTTTAGTAGCCGTTTTGGCAGCTTTCTTTGTAGTTACCTTTTCTTTGGCCGTTTGTTTGGCTACTGTCGAAAGAGTATCGGAACCATACAAATGCTTCTCAAAACTAACCAATTCAGCCTCAATACGCTTTTGCTCTGCCGTCATTGCACTATCCGTTTTACAATACTCAGCCAATGGACGATTCTGTAGATTGGTAGTTTTATAAATCTCACCGGCATATTGACGGGTTACAAAGAAATCATCCATACTACGATTAGCTACATTATTAAAATTACTGGCCATTACCATGGCTCCATTCAGATAAGGTGCAAGATCCTTATAATCAATCCAGAACATAGGCAATTTGACCCGTTCCGAGCTAAAATCCTCCGAACGGTGATACACCGGGCAAATAGCTGTTATTACCGAACCATATGTTGAAGTTCTCTGATCGAAATACCACACTTCTTTAATGAAATAACTCAATATATCGGCAGAGGGCACATCACTATTATCAATCATCAGCACACTGTCTTTCCGATTCTTCAGCTTTTTCTGTTCGTAATAAATGCTGAAACGATCCAGCACGTCACGGAATTTTATTTCATTATCTGCAGTCAACCGTTCAGTTCCATCCAGCATATACTCATAAGCCGGAATCTTCTTCTGTGCCAGCAATTTAAAGATCAGTGTAAAAAGATTCATCCTATCTCCGATAGGTTCGACAGGATAGTACAGGGCACCGTTCTCCTCCTTCGTCATATCCAATGTACGATAAATCTCACGCGTCCATACCACGTCCTGTGGAAGCGCTTTCGAATGAGGATATCTCGTCTGAGCACGAACAGAAAGTTCGTTAGCACTCTTATCCTCTTCCTGAGCAGCGCGTGCTTTCGGTTGCGCCCATGTGGGAAGCGTACCCAACAATAATGCAACTCCAACAGCTATAATAATCTTACGTTTCATCATTCGTAACTCGTAATTTTAATTCTTTACTAATTTACTATTACTTCCAACGTCGTAGGCAATGACCGTTCTACACCGTCCGGTCCTTTAGCACGTACCCGGGAGATATAAAACCGTTTTCCGCGGGATAAACGCCGGAACATATCTTTCTGACGGGATGAGAAATTAGAGCCGGACGAAACTTCCGGAACCGCATTACCCATATTATCAAAAAAAGTAGTTTCAAAGCCAAGTACCTGGAAGTTTATATTCAACAGTCCGTCATCGATAGCAGCAACAATACCTTCCGTATTCATCAACACAGCTTTCGACAATCCGCTTCCACCTCTATAACGCTTCAAATTACCGTTAGCATCCTTATATTCAATGAACGGAGAAGGGTCGGGCAATTGGCGCACCCGGTAAGAATGATCACCCATCACCTGTGTACGTCCGTCTACTGTTGCAGTGACCCGTATCACGGCCTCTTTACCGATGGTTGCAGGCCGTGCCACATATCCATTAGCTACCCGCTGCAGGGTACCATTCCCATTCACAATGCTTGCCTGCACCTGCCCGCTCGGTACTCCCGGAACAGATATACTGATCGGGTTGTCATATCCGGCATACAATACATTCATCAATGTTGCCGACACCGTAGCAGAAGGTTCTACCACCGTATATTTCTGTGAAAAATCACGCCGCAACACATCTCCGTTTCCATGATTCAACTCCAGATATCCGGCAAGCGTAAATTCCCCTGTATTGTTGCATACCGTTTCATAAAAGCCATGAGCCTCTTCCGGTAATTGCTTGTCACCGATAAATATAGAAGGACGCTGAGTCGTATCTACGGCTGCCAAAATAATCTGTGCACTCAACTTTCCTCCCCGCACAACATTCTGCGAACTTGGAATCACATAGGCATTGATCTGGTTCACACGTACATCATGTACATCGATATCTTTTGTCAGCGTATGGAGGACTTCCCCCTCGGCATAGCGCACATCACTCTGCAATTTGGTCAGCAATGTAACGGCAGCTGCAACCGGAGTACCTTCAAAAAGACGGGGAATATTCAACGTAAGATTATCACTAATAATTTTTTTCTGCACCGGATCTTCTATCAGTGCCAAAATTTCATTTTTATATTGACTTATGCCTAATGCCAACTCTTTACCTTTCCCGGTACGCGGAGAAAACATCACATAGGAAGCTGCTTCCAAATCTTCCTGATTCGATTCGTTGATCTTTGCCTTTAAATCTCCTACAAAAACATAGAGCGAGTCGGATATCCGCTTTACATGCATTGCTTTCTCATACCACGGCCCCACTTTCTCCGGATTCTTCTCCATATATTCCGCCAGCGAATTATAAAGAGAACGGTTCTGTTCGGCAGAGTTGGAGGTAGAACGCGTCAGGCTTTCGTCCACAAGAGTAAAACCACGCAACACATCCGATGATACGTTGAGTGCCAGCAATGCCATAAGAACGATATACATAAGGTTTATCATCTTCTGGCGCGGTGTCTGTGATCCAAAACTCATAATCGTTCTTTTTTATTTAGAAGTCATAGCCTGCAACATACGAGCATATACTTCATTAAGTTCTTCAATCTGACGAGCCATTCTGCGGGTTTGTTCATGTACCTGATCGATGGTTCCTATCTGTGTGCTGACACTACGCAACTGCATTTCGTAGATAGCATTGATACCGGCAAGGTTCTTGCTGAGCATATTCATCTGTTCTGTGTCTTGTGAAACACTTTGTGCCTGCTCTGTACAACGGGAAAGCATCTCGGTCATTGCTTTCAACTGCTCCAAATAAGCTGTGGTAGCTTCCTCCATTTCCGGTGTGATAGGCGGGGCCGACGGAGCAGCAGGAGCAGGCTGAACAGTTTGAACAGGCTGAATTGGCTGAACCGGCTGGCCGGCAGGCATCGGAGATATATTCTGAGAACCGGTCTGTATCGGAGTACCCGCCTGCATAGCACTTCCTCCTTGCACCACTACAATCGAAGGGCCTCCCCCTGCAATCCTATTTCCGGCAGGTACATCATCCGCAGACGACATTCCGGAAAATTCCGTATTATCGGCAACAGCATCACCGGACACAATATTTCCGGCTTGTATGTTTCCTCCCAATGATACAGAAGCCCCTGCATTGGTGCCATCCCTTTTCACTCCCGAAAGATCGAAAGCCGAAAGGAAAAATATCAAAACCTCCGTACCCATCCCGGCAAATAGCATAAAGTTAGCTCCCGGCAAATGAGTCAACTTAAAAAGTGTACCCATAATTACAACCGATGCTCCCCAATTATAAGCATAATTCATAATCGTCTGTCCTTTAGGAGTAGACATAAAATCTTGTATTTTCTGCCGCAGGCTTCTCTTGTTTTCTCTATTTGTCATAATTACCTTCCTTTCTTATTATAACCAACTTGTGTACGCACGCACCGGAAACCGATATAGGAACGTTGTTCATTCTGATATTCCGAAGCACGGGCATCCGAACGGATAAGGGCATTCACGTCTTTCCATGAACCGCCGCGAATCACTTTCTTCTTCATACGGTAAGGGTCTTCAACAGCAGCATTGTATTGCAATTCCGGATTAAAATCGTTCATCGACATCACTCCTGATTCAGTATAAACAGTCGATGTCCATTCGGAAACATTACCAGCCATATCATACAACCCGTTCACATTAGGAGAATAGGCACCTACACGAGTAGTTATCAGGTTACCGTCTTTGGTATAATCACCCTTGCCCGGTTTATAGTTGGCTTTATAACATCCTTTTTCATCCTTGGTCTCTTCATCCGACCACGGATACTTATTACCGTCACGTCCACGCGCGGCAAACTCCCACTCCACTTCTGTCGGGAGCCGATAACGCTGTATGAATCGCGCCTGTCCTTTCAAACCAGCCATTAAATAGTTCGTACGCCACACACAGAAAGCATTCGCCTGTTCCCAGCTAACTCCTACGATCGGATTCTCATTGTAACTCGGATGATTGAAATACAACCGCATGTACGATTCATTATTCGCATTCGGAAAATCATTCACCCAACATGTCGTATCTGGATAAACGTTGATTATATAACTGTTCAGGAAATCCCATTCGCTGGAGAGAGGCCGCGTAATCGTACGATTCACAATACGACCGTCATCATCAATATAAGCCGTATCTTTGGAGATCATGATCACCTCGTCCGGATTAACTTCGATATCTGTATTCTTATTCCGTTCATTCGGATTCAAACGATTCCGACGCTTGGCAGCTTCCACATAATCAAAAACCTCATAATAATAGTTCATCTGAGAAGCGTCCAGCATCGTCGTACCATCGATCGGATGCTTTTTGTATACACTCTGAATCGCCATCAACTCATCTTCCGTAGGCTTTTTCCAAGGAATGGGTTTCGACCAGTTCAGATATGGCTTGATAGGATTACCCTCCCGGTCTTCTTCGATTTTATAAGCTTCATTACCTCCGTACGCAGGATCTGCCAGACGTTCACGGATAATAGAGTCGCGCACCCAGTACACAAATTGCTTGTATTCAGATACCGTTACTTCTGTCTCATCCATCCAAAAAGACTCAACCGAGATTTCCTTTGTCGGCACAGGTGCTCCCCAAAGTGAGTCCTGTTCTTCCGGTCCTATCTTAAGAGAACCGCGTTTTATCAGCACCATACCATAAGGAGCCGGCTCGTTCCATGCCGTGACACTGACGCCTACCACTTCTCCGCCGGTACCGCCACCTCCTGCCATGCGTCCCATACACGAAGAAAGCAAAGCGACCAGTAACGCCACTGCTATACAGTTTTTACTTTTCATCCTTTTCTCCACAATTATAAGATTCGTACACTCTTATGTTTATTCTTACTTTTCTTAAATAAATTGATATCCATCGCATAACTTACTATCAAATCGTGACTGCCATTCCCGATTCCGATTTTTGACGTATAAGCTTCGTAAGCATATCCCACCGTCACTCCACGAATCGTAGCTCCGATACTTACTGTAAAGGAAACTCCCGGTGAATAAGTAAGCCCTCCGACAAAAACTCTTTCATTAAAAGTATACAATACACGTCCTGTCAGATCGGCTCTTACCTTATTTAAATCACTCTGTAATAATAGCGACGGTTGTATGGAAACTAACGGATTACGAGTCTGAATATTGTATCCGCCAGTGAAATAAAGCATTGGATCAATCTTTAGACTACTCGTTGCACCGGCCTCTGTAGTCCCCATTTCTATGGTCGGCGAAGTAAGGTGATGTCCGGAGAAGCCGACATAAAATTTCGGATGTGAATAAAATCCTCCGACCCCCAAGTCAAGCCCCATACCATTTTTCTGTTCCGTCGGAAAAGCAGGGTCCTCCTGCTTATCTTCTCCTAAATAGATATTTTCCGGATCAAACGAGACACTGACAAAACCCAATTGTAATCCCACGCCCAGCCTTCCTTTTCCAATCTGGTGTTTATAAGAATATTGCAGCCAAACACGCTGGTTGCGAAAAAGACCGATCGCATCACTAAAAAATCCCGCTCCTGCTCCATGTTTTTTATTAAACAGCGAAAAAGGCATATCTGCTCCAAAATACATCGTACGGGGTGAATGAGTGAAACCCATCATCTGCATGGAATAAGTTCCGGCGATATTTAGTTTATCTGTTTGTCCCGCCCAAGCAGGATTATAGAAGCCCTTCAAGTCCCAATATTGATTGAAGTGCACATCAAACTGCGCTTTGACCTTTGATGAGGTAAATAAAGCCAAAGTGGTGAGAATACATATAAAAAAAAACCGGTTCATCAGTATAAAGAACTACAAAACCGAAAAAAAATTGTGTGAAAGAAATAAATCAAGTATTTTTCTGTTAATCAGACTTTCCAAAAATAAAAGAACGCCCCTTAACTAATGTCGTCGTTTCCATATTTCCACATCTTTTTTATTACTATACTTTTAGAAGACAACCTGATTTGAAAAAGCATTGGATAAAAAATAAAAAATAATTTATTCAAAACAAATGCCCCGAGAATAATCGTATCTTTGCCTTTGCTCATGAAGAGTTTAAACAATTAATAAACAAGGTATTATCATATAGCCATAAAATCTAATGTAAAAAACACCCGGATGTTGTCGGTAAGAACATCCGGGTGTTTTGCATAACAACATGGGGATGTTTTCACCAGAAACATCCCCATGTTGTTATTGTTTCATGCTAATATCCTCAATCTTAAAAACCTATCATCAAATTACCGAAAAATATATAGTTTATATATGGAAAAGTAAGTATCACTCATATCTTCTTTTTTAGAGATTGATTTGTTTCTCTATTTAGGTAAGAACGAATAATATTTGAAATTCTATTATATCCATAAATCTACTCTCATAAATAATGTATGACAGTTGTTCTTCAACAAACCGACAATCATCATGCACTATCCCCCTGAAAGTAGATTCCCACATTTATCCTGATCCAATCAAAATCAGCCATTATTTATTAGACTTAATATCCAACTTTACCGGTTTGATCATATTTTCCGGTTTCAAAATAGTATCGAGATCTTTCTTTGAAAGAATGCCGTGCTCCAATACTAATTCATAAACACCTCTGCCTGTTTCAAGAGCCTCTTTGGCTATCTTTGTGGAGTTCTTATAACCAATTACAGGATTAAGCGCAGTAACCACACCAATGCTGTCGTGCACATAACGACGACAGACTTCTTCATTCGCCGTAATGCCATCGATACATAAAGTACGCAAGGTATCAAATCCGTTCATCAACAGATCCGCCGACTCAAAACAGCACTGCGCCATCACAGGCTCCATAGCATTGAGTTCCATTTGTGCTGCTTCACCACTCATGGCTACACAAAGGTCGTTTCCAATCACTTTATAGGAGACTTGATTCATCACCTCGGGAATCACCGGATTGACCTTGCCCGGCATAATAGACGATCCGGGTTGCATGGCAGGAAGATTAATCTCCCCTAAGCCACAACGCGGACCGGAAGCCAACAGACGCAAGTCATTACAAATCTTATTCATTTTCACAGCGACACGCCGCATAGCCGATGAATACCCCACCATGGCGGAAGTATCCGAAGTGGCACCCACCAAATCTTCGGCCAGCTTGATATCCCAACCGGTAATTTTGCGCAGAGCTTCAATACATTTCTCTGCATATTCCGGTTCGGCAGTAATTCCGGTCCCGATAGCGGTAGCCCCCATGTTGACTGTCAGAAAATCCTGTGCTGCAAAATCCAAATTCTTAATCTCATCACGAAGAATGCTTGCAAAGCCGTTAAATGTCTGCCCCAAAGTCATCGGTACGGCGTCTTCCAATTGGGTACGCCCCATCTTGATAATATGTGCAAACAGAGTAGCTTTCTTCTGAAAAGCCTCGATCAATTCACTGAAATGTTTCACTAATTTGAGATGGGTATAGTACATGCCAAGATGTATAGCCGTGGGATAGGCATCATTGGTAGATTGTGAACGGTTCACGTGATCGTTGGGTGAGCAGTATTGATATTCTCCCCGCTGATGTCCCATCAACTCGAGCGCACGGTTTGCTATCACTTCATTGGCATTCATATTGGTAGTCGTTCCGGCACCGCCCTGAATCATATCCACCGGAAACTGCTCATGATGTTCGCCTTCAAGAATTTCTTTACAGGCCTTAAGAATAGCATCCACCTGTTCCTTTGTCAATAAGCCGAGTTCATAGTTAGCAACTGCCGCCCCCATCTTGGTGATAGCAAGCGCATTTATAAACAAGGGATACTCGTTTAAATGGAATTTACTGATACGGAAATTTTCAATTCCCCTTAATGTCTGAACACCGTACAATGCATCTGCCGGTACTTCACGACTACCGATCAAGTCACTTTCCGTACGGGTTTCTCTTGATAAATTCTGTTCCATAATTTCTATTTTTAATAGGATATTTTTTATTTGTTCTAATATAATAACCACCCCCGGCTGTTATTGTTTTAATAAATATGCAAAAACCATTCAACGTTTTTTTTGTTGTTTAAACTACAGTAACAGATTTCAGTTACCTTTGTCAGAATTCTTAAAAGAAATGATATGATTTTACAATTAGCATTCGTATTAACTGCAATTATTGTCGGTGCCCGTTTGGGCGGCATCGGACTCGGAGTAATGGGAGGCGTCGGGCTTGCCATACTTACTTTCGGCTTTGGATTACAACCCACAGCCCCTCCGATAGATGTCATGCTGATGATCGCTGCCGTAATCTCGGCAGCTTCGTGTATGCAGGCCGCAGGCGGTCTCGACTACATGGTAAAACTTGCTGAAAAGTTATTGCGTAAAAATCCTTCTCACGTTACTATTCTAAGTCCGATCGTAACCTATTTGTTTACGTTTGTAGCCGGAACAGGGCATGTTGCCTACTCCGTTCTTCCGGTAATAGCAGAGGTAGCTACCGAAACCAAAATCCGCCCGGAAAGGCCCCTCGGCATTGCCGTTATCGCTTCACAACAGGCCATTACGGCAAGTCCCATATCGGCAGCAACCGTAGCCCTGTTAGGCTTATTGGCCGGATTCGATATTACTTTATTCGATATTTTAAAAATAACGATTCCTGCAACTATTATCGGTGTATTGGCAGGAGCTTTCTTCTCGATGCGTGTAGGAAAAGAGTTAGTAGATGATCCCGAATATCAGAAACGTATAGCAGAAGGACTCATCAAAGAGCACAAAGTAACCATTAAAGATGTGCAGAACAAGCGTCACGCGTTGGTTTCCGTACTTATCTTCATACTGGCCACTATATTTATTGTATTTTTCGGATCGTTTGAAGGGATGCGCCCTTCTTTTCTGATAGACGGAGAAATCGTTACGTTAGGAATGTCGTCCATCATTGAAATTGTGATGTTATCGGCAGCCGCACTGATCCTTCTGTTCACCAAAACGGACGGTTTGAAAGCAACACAAGGCTCTGTTTTCCCGGCCGGAATGCAGGCAGTAATAGCGATTTTCGGTATTGCCTGGATGGGTGATACATTCCTGCAAGGAAATATGGGTGAACTGACCCAATCTATTGAGGGGTTCGTGCGTGAAATGCCTTGGCTATTCGGTATCGCGCTGTTTATCATGTCCATCTTGCTTTATAGCCAAGCTGCCACTGTACGGGCATTGATGCCCTTAGGAATTGCTTTAGGCATTTCTCCTTATATGCTTATTGCCATGTTTCCGGCTGTCAACGGATATTTTTTCATACCCAACTACCCCACAGTGGTAGCAGCTATTAATTTTGACCGTACCGGTACAACAAAAATAGGCAAATATGTGTTGAATCATTCCTTTATGATGCCCGGTATCGTATCGACAGTGGTGGCCATCGTACTGGGACTTCTGTTCATACAAATTTATTAAACTGTAATATATTAAACCTAAACAACCATTCAGTCATGAAAGAATTAAAAAAATTAAGCCTGGTAGTAGTCGTGTTATTACTATCCGCAACCGCAGCTCTCGCTGCCGGAAAACCTAACATCCACATCCTCGCAACCGGTGGAACCATTGCCGGAACAGGTACCTCGGCCACTTCTACAAACTATACAGCCGGCCAAGTAGCTATCAGTACCCTTCTGGATGCCGTTCCGGGATTGAACGATATTGCCAATGTGACCGGTGAACAGATTGTAAAAATCGGTTCACAGGACATGAATGATGCTGTTTGGCTCACGCTTGCCAAAAAGATAAACGAATTATTGAAACGTTCGGATATAGACGGTATCGTGATTACCCACGGAACAGATACCATGGAAGAAACTGCTTATTTCCTAAATCTGACAGTAAGAAGCAATAAGCCGGTGGTGTTGGTGGGAGCCATGCGCCCTTCTACCGCTTTAAGTGCAGACGGTCCGCTCAATATTTACAATGCCGTAGTCACCGCAGGTGCCAAAGAATCCATAGGTAAGGGCGTATTGGTAGCCATGAACGGCCTCATCTTAGGAGCAGAAAGCGTTCAGAAAATGAACACGATCGACGTGCAGACTTTTCAAGCTCCCAACTCCGGAGCTTTGGGGTACATCTTCAACGGAAAAGCCTATTATAATCAGGCTCCATTAAAGAGACATACCCTACAATCCGTTTTTGACGTGACCTACCTGGAATCACTCCCCAAAGTAGGTATCGTCTATAGTTACTCAAACATAGAAGCCGACATGGTAACTCCCCTGTTGGAAAATGGATATAAAGGTATTATCCATGCAGGAGTAGGTAATGGAAATATTCATAAAAACATTTTCCCTGTACTGATTGATGCCCGTAAAAAAGGAATACTCGTTGTCCGTTCTTCCAGAGTACCCACCGGTCCTACAACGCTGGATGCAGAAGTGGACGATGCCCAATATCAGTTTGTTGCATCTCAGGAGCTAAATCCGCAGAAAGCACGCGTATTACTCATGCTTGCATTGACCAAAACCAATGACTGGAAAAAGATACAGGAATATTTCAATGAATACTAAAATTAGTGATTGGTAGTGAGTGATTAGTAAATTCACTTATCACTAATCACTAATTCATTAACCTAACTGTTTATGAAAAAATTAATGTTTATGCTACTCATTTTGGGTAGTATTCAGGGGGTATATGCCCAAAGGACAGAGAAGAGTAAGAAATTCATGGTTGATAAAACGCTATTTGAGGAATTGACCGATGTAAAAAAGAAATCGGATAAATTCAACCTTTACCTCAATATGCAAGGAGGATTTGATGCAAACTTCAGAGACGGATTCGAAGAAGGGGCTTTCAAAATGAGGCAGCTACGTATCGAAATGAAAGGAAACATCAACAACTGGCTCTCTTACCGCTATCGCCAACGCTTGAACCGTTCCAACGACGGAGGCGGAATGATTGATAATGTTCCTACTTCCATCGATTATGCCGGAATCGGAATAAAGCTGAACAATCGCTTCAACCTTTTTGCCGGTAAGCAATGTACCGCCTACGGTGGAATTGAATTCGATCTGAATCCGATCGATATCTACGAATACAGTGATATGATCGAGAACATGAGTAATTTCATGACCGGATTGAATATCGGCTATAATCTGACCTCCACCCAGCAGCTTAATCTACAGATATTGAACAGCCGGAACGGCTCATTTGACAGTACCTATGGAATTACCGAGAATGAAGAGGGGAAACTGCCCGACTTGAAATCAGGTAAACTCCCACTGGTATATACATTGAACTGGAACGGAACTTTCAACGATATATTCAAGACCCGTTGGTCTGCTTCTATTCTAAACGAAGCAAAAAGCAAAAACATGTATTACTATGCATTAGGTAACGAGTTAAATCTGGACAAGTTCAATATGTTTCTCGATTTTATGTATGCCCAAGAAGGGATAGACAGAAACGGAACAATCACCGGAATTGTCGGGCGCCCCGGCGGACACAATGTTTTTGATACTGGTTATCTGTCGGTAGTCACCAAGCTGAACTACCGTTTCCTACCCAAATGGAATGTATTCGTAAAAGGGATGTACGAGACCGCTTCTGTAACTAAAAGCACAGAAGATATCGCTAAAGGCAATTACCGTACTTCCTGGGGCTATCTTGCCGGAGTAGAATATTATCCAATGGAAACAAATCTGCATTTTTTCCTTACCTATGTAGGACGTTCGTACAACTTCACCTCCCGTGCCAAAATACTGGGACAAGAAAACTACTCCACCAACCGCATATCCGTAGGGTTCATCTGGCAAATGCCTGTATTTTAAGCATAAATAAAAAATACCCGGAAGTTTATCACTACCGGGCATTTTTTTATTTGTGTCATTTTTTCAGAATCAATACTCCTCCTCGTTGAAAAAGAAGTCTTCCTTACTCGGATAATCCGGCCATATATCTTCTATACTTTCATAGATTTCGCCCTCATCTTCCATTTCCTGCAAGTTCTCTATTACCTCAAGAGGAGCTCCCGAACGCATGGCATAATCAATCAACTCATCCTTAGTTGCCGGCCAAGGAGCATCTTCCAACTTTGATGCTAATTCCAATGTCCAATACATAAGCTATAAGTATTTAAATTGTGAATATTAATCTTAGGTTTCTATTTTTCGGCAAAAGTATAACAAAAAATTTCACTTGCAACTATTATTCCAAAATATTTCTTCTTTTCCCTCGTTAAAATTGATTTTACGTGATAAAATGAATAAATAATCTGATAATCTGTTTACATAAGCTAACAATTCAGGAGAAATTGTACTACTTTCGGACAGAGTAAGTATCCGCCGTTCGGCACGCCGGCACACCGTACGGCAGATATGACAGACGGCAGCACCGGCCGCGCCACCGGGAAGCACAAAATTACTCAAAGGGGGAAGGATTTCGTCGGCAGCATCTATCTCATGTTCAATCTGCTCCACATCGGCAGGGGTAATGATGCTGACTTCATTCAACCGTACTTTGTCTTGATCGGTAGCCAGGTGAGAGCCTATAGCAAACAATTTATTTTGCACATGCAAAAGAAATTCCCTATCATGCTCTTCATTGAGATAAGTGATCAATAATCCAAGATTAGCATTCAGTTCGTCTACCGTACCATAGGCCTCCAGACGAATATGTGTTTTCGACACGCGTGTTCCTCCAATCAATCCGGTAGTACCACGGTCTCCGGTCTTTGTATATACAAGGCTCTTCTTCATAATCATCGTTCTTTAGGAATTCATTTTATATGGTTAACACACAAATATAATCAGAAGTTGACTATATAGTGCTGTTTTATCTTTGTTTTATCAAAGAAAAGAATCCCCACGTCATAAAGATCAAAAGTAATACCTACCCGATCATCCGCTTTCAATCGCTCCCAAAGGTTCTTCATTGCTTTGGAATAATGAATGCCACGAATCACGAAAACACTCTGCTGAACGACCCGTGCAAGACAAATACGAAAAACATCTTCCACCAGAACCGGACTCTGATGACAATGTATATAAAGAAAATCTACGGGTACGTCCGCTTCCAGAAAAAGTTCGGAAAGCTCGGAAGCAAACGTATAATCGGCAGTTGCCTTTCCGGATTGCAAATACAAAGAAGAAGAGGATGGAGTACCAAAATCGATAATCGTACCGGGTTGTATCCTGTTTACCAACCGGAACAGCAGACGCTTTACTTTAAGAGACTCGTTTCGCCATCCTTTACCATGATTCCTCTTCTGTTTTTTTTCTTCCTGCGCCAATTCCTTATAAGCGTAATAAGGAGTTTTCTCGTAGAAAAGACAAGTGATCAATTCAAAGGCAAAAGGGGAATGTACGCCATATCCACAGCGATGGCGCACACGGGAAAGCCAGATAAAAGGCCGTTTTAAAGCAAGTATGATGTTCATAGCGGGGTATACTGTAATATTTTGCAGCAAAGATATATTTTTTAGTTCATAGAGAATAATCAAACACCGGAATAAAAAATGAGCCGGCTCGTTTACAACCGGGCCGGCTTATTCATTCAATCAATTAAAAGATCTTACTGCAATCTAAAGGTAACAGGCACTGTGTATTTCACTCTAACCGATCTGGCTCCCTGAATACCCGGTTTCCATTTCGGCATTGCTTTAATCACACGAAGCGCCTCTTTATCCAGATAAGGATCTACACTGCGCACTACCACAGGATCGGTAATCGTTCCGTCTTTGTCAACCACAAATTGAATAATCACCCTCCCTTGGATCCCCTGTTCCTGGGGGACAACAGGATACTTAATATTCTTGTTAAGGTACTGTAACAAAGCCCCATTTCCACCCGGAAATTCCGGCATCTTTTCGGCCGTAACAAGAATTTCATCTTCGACTGGCTCGTTTTCTGTTTCTACAACAACCGGTCTGTATTTTATTTCAACCGGATCTTCAAAATCATCAAATCCCAAAACCACTGCATCTGCTTCCAGATCATCATCATCGACTATATTGAGCAATTCTGCCACTTTTACAACCGGTGGGGGCGGTGGTTCCAACTTCTCTTCGGGATACGTGATAGGGAGAAGTGTCTCAACGAAAACGGGTTCATCGGCGAGCGAGCCGGTAGCAACTTTGATATCATGCTGTGTCCATTCGAACGTAACAAACATGAAAGCAAGCACTACTACAAAACCCATAAGCAACCAAGTACCGCGTTGGTTCTCAATCGCTGCTCTTTTGGATTTCTTTACTTCCATAAAAAATGAATTTAAGTAATTAATAATAGAAAATATATATAGTATATACTATCTCTTGCTCAGATTACTTAACGCGCTTTTTTATTTACTGTGAATATAGCATTTTTACCGATAGCCTGTTCATTCTCAAATGATTATTTAAGAAATAAGTGCGTTATTTTCTTAAAATTAAGCTAAAAGTAGTATCTTTGCCTACAGATGTACCAAACTTTGATTTTATGAAGACAAAAGATTCTGTCTGGAAAACCCTCAGCAGTGAATATATTTTCCGCCGTCCGTGGCTCACCGTACGCCGTGACGACATGGAATTGCCCAACGGCAACCGCATACCGGAATATTATATCCTCGAATATCCCGACTGGGTAAACATGATCGCAATAACCCGCGACGACCGTTTTATCTTTGTACGCCAGTACCGACCGGGAATTGCCCGGACCTGCTATGAATTGTGCGCCGGAGTATGCGAAACAGAAGACGCTTCACCACTGGTCTCCGCACAACGCGAACTGCTGGAAGAGACCGGATATGGAAACGGAAACTGGCAGGAATACATGGTACTGTCGCCCAATCCCAGTACACATACCAACGTTACCTATTGTTTTTTAGCAACTGACGTGGAACCCATAGCCCCACAGCATCTGGAAGATACGGAAGACCTGACGGTACACCTGCTCACACTGGAAGAGGTGAAACAACTACTATTGAACAATGAAATAATGCAATCACTGCACGCCGCCCCGCTCTGGAGGTACATGGCAGAAAAGCGGCTCATCTAAACATTCTCAACTAACATCGGATATGAAAAAAACAACGACGATTCTACTCCTGCTTTTCCTGCTGTCATGCCGGGTGATGGGACAAATCGACTATCTGGAACCTATAAAGGATTACACCAAATATAAAGACGAATTAAGCGGATATTATTGCAACGTATTCTCACTATTGAACACCGGACTGACCAAACAGCCTTACGCACAATATACCGCCTTGCCCTCTTTCTCACCGGAATACACCGTATCGACAGAAGTACAAGGTGGCAAATATTACCTTGTTTCGAACACACTGTCGCAAAATAGCTGGCAAGCAGAAAGGAACCAAATTAAAGTAAACAGGAAATCCGTGGCAATAAGCAAAGCACTCTATCAGGCATTCGGTGAACTTCTGCAACTAACCACCGGGCAGATACAAGATATGGACGGTTCGACCACCGGACTGGACGGAACCACTTATTATTTTAGCGCCACAAACGATAAGGGAAAAGTAATGACAGGAAAAAAATGGTCACCGGATAGTACTACGCTGATGGGCCGCCTGGTGCAGATCTGCGAATCGGCCTATGCCTTATCCACAGGAAAAGAGGTTCCGGAAAGTATGATTATAAAAGACACTCAAACATTGCTAAAAGATTTGCGCGACCGAAACAAAGCATTTCCCGATGAATACAAACAGCCGAAATATTCGGGTATCTTTCCTGCCGGGCTGTGGCAAAGTATCGAATCCGGAAAAGAACTGGAAGCGATACCGCAATTTCCGGAAGGTACTCCGGAAACTTATGCGACAAAGCACATGACCTACCCGCCTTCTCTACTGGAAAAATCAATCAAAGGATATGCCCTCTGCCAGTTTACAGTAAGCAGGGAAGGTAATGTGACAAATGCACATATCTTGCAATACTCGCATCCGGAATTCGCAGAAGAGGCACTGAGAATAGTCAAGGGCATGCCCAAATATCTGCCGGCAATGTCAGAAAGCCGACCGGTGGCATGCAACTATGTGCTCTATATACCTTTCAGACCATCGGTAGCACAAAAACAGTAACAGCTAAAACGTCACAATTTATCATCAAGAAGCAATGTTACAAATTTGTTTCTCGTAGAGAAACGAACCGTTCCTCTACGAGGAACAGTCCGAAACTCTACGAGAAATAGATCGAAACTCCATGTCGAAAAAGTAAAGATTATAATCCATTATTTATCAACTAATTATACATTTCAATTAATATTCAACATTTGTAATTATATATAACCAACATTTTTCCTCAACTTCATACTGTTACAAAAAGACCGATCGTTTTATAATGTTAAATTTATCCGGTTTATGCAGTCTTTACTATTTTTATGTATCATATTTATAATATTGTCGTGATACATACATGGATAGAACTGATTTTGTAGATTTGTGCAAAAAAGGAGATGAGCAGGCTCTAAACTCGCTCTACAATACTTATTCGGGGAAGATGATGAAGATATGCCTTCGTTATGTGCCCGACAGGCAAATTGCACAAGACCTGCTTCATGATGGTTTCATTGTTATTTTTAGTTCTATCGGCTCTTTGCGTAATCCTGAAAGGCTGGAAAGCTGGATGGGAGTCATAATGAAGAACACAGTACTCCGGTATCTCAATCAAAGTAATTCTACTTACACCGTTCCTTTATCCGAAATGTGCGAAGAAGACGAACCGGCAGACAATCCTTTAGTGACGGAGTTCATATCGTACGACCGAATGATGGAACTGGTGGAACGCTTGCCGGAAGGATACTCAAAAGTTTTCAAACTGGCAGTGCTCGAAGGATTATCCCACAAAGAAATAGGCGATCTACTGAATATAGCCCCTCATTCATCATCTTCTCAACTGCATCGCGCAAAAGCCCTGCTAAAAAAGATGATCGTCAATTACCGCTTGATTCTCATCCTGTTGTTACTGTTCTTCATTCCATTGTTCAACTTTCATGATCATTGGAAAAAACAAAACTGTCTGTCGAAATTGGTAATACGCCAAACAAAAGCAGAGAAAAAGCAGGAGACCAAACAGACAGATTCCTCGGAACAGCCTGTTCGCCACAAAGATAAATACCGGCAACTACCCGATATGGCCATTACCCCTCCGCCGGTATATACTGAGCCACTTCCATCTACCCTGCCTATAAGTGAACTTACGGCAAGCATACCTTTACCATCGTCCGATTCGAAATTACCAGACGCAACGATCTCCGGTACATATCCGATAGAAAAGATTGTACCCCACCAGCGTACCCGGAAAACCGGGAAATGGAAACTTATGTTAGCAGGATCGGTAGGCCCGCAATTAGCACAGAATCTATACAAATTGATCGCGACCCCTCATGATGATGAAGTAGGTGCAGACTTCCCCCAACAAGTAGGCACTTGGGAAGAATATTATGCTTATCTGAACACCCGTTACCAAGAGGGAACTTTAGGAGATTCGCTTACCCTGATGAAAATTGCCGAAAACAATCAGGGAAGGATTGTAGAATACCAACATCATGATTCTCCGATTACAATCGGACTTGCCATAAATAAAAAGCTAAACAGTCGTTGGAGTCTCGAAACGGGATTGCAATATACCTTTCTGAAATCGGACTTCAGTACGGGAGAAGAATACCGCATCCAGGAAATACAAAAGCTCCATTATATAGGCATTCCACTACGCGCCTCCTACCGTTGGGGACATTTCAAAAAACTTTCATTCTACTCTACGGCCGGTATACAGGTAGATATTCCTCTGAAAGGAACGCTCCACACCTTTTCGCACATGATGGACAGCGCATCAGTCAACATTGACAACCGTTCACTGAGCGTGCCTCTCCAATGGTCGATCAATGCAAGTGTGGGTGCGCAATATCATTTCACTCCTCACACCAGCTTTTACGTAGAGCCTACTCTCAATTATTACATTCCCGACGGAAGCGGACTACGCACCATCCGAAAAGAGCATCCGGTGACCTTCACCATCCCTGTCGGGATACGTTTTAGCTGGTAAAGAGTTGAATAAAAAAGAAAGAAATTCTCCGTAAAATCATTTGGGCATGCAGTCTTTTGCCGGAAAGATTATCTTACTTATAGATAATAAAAAAGAATGAATGCGTATACCATGAAAAATAAAAAGCAAGCGAAGAATAGCATTAAAAAACTCTCGATACTGATACCTGCTTACAACGAATCTAAAACAATCGTCGGTATTTTAGAAAAGATCATACGTGTGGATTTACCCGAAACCATTAAAAAAGAAATCATCATCATCGATGATTGCTCTACCGATCACACAGACGAGAAAGTGGCACAGGTAATGAAATCGCATTCCGAGATGTACATCAAATATATCAGGCTCAAAGAAAACAGAGGAAAAGGATATGCCGTACGAACCGGAATTACCAATGCCACAGGCGAGATTATCATCGTACAAGATGCCGATTTAGAATACGATCCCAATGATTATTCAATCTTATTGCAACCTATTTTATCGGGAAAGTACAAGATCGTGTACGGCTCCAGACTCTTAAACAGAAATAATAAATATTCGTATCACAGTTTCTATTGGGGCGGCAGACTGATTTCCTTGATTACAAGTCTGCTTTTCTCCTGCAAAATTACCGATGAACCTACTTGCTACAAAATGTTCGATGCATCTGTGTTGAAATCTATCCCGCTTACCTATGACCGGTTCGGATTCTGTCCCGAAATTACCGCAAAGGCACGCAGATGCGGCTACGCTATAAAAGAAGTTCCGATAAATTATTATCCACGTTCCAAGCAAGAGGGAAAAAAGATTAAATGGTGTGATGGGGTTGAAGCAATCTGCATTCTATTCAAATTCCGATTCCACAACAAGTGGCAACCGATGCAATACAGAAACATGCGTAAAGCAAACACCGCTTACCAATCACGGCCTGTGACAAACAGAAGAAGGCTTCTAAAAAATGTATCCTTTTTAATCCTTGCCGCACTTTTAGTATTTTATGCATTCTCCAAACAACCCGGATATCACTGGGTGTATTTTAACTTACTCAGGGGCAATATGGAAACAATCAAAAAGTATCCCAAACTGACTTTTGAACAGAAAATGCAGATGAAACTCGGCACCAGCTATGAATATCTCTTATACCTTAAACAGGCAACACCGGAAAATGCCGTTATTCTTTATCCCGACTCAAAAGATTTCCGTGAGAAAGGCAGCCCATTCACCCAAAACATCGATAACAAAATCTACGCCACCCGTTTCCTGTATCCCCGTAAATTAATATTGGAAAGTGAACGGAAAACCGGCAAATATAAGAATGAAATAACCCATGTTGCCATCGTAAACGGAAAAGGAATGGAAAAATTGCCTTATCCGGTCGATACAGAATTTCAGCACGGCGTATTACCTCTAAAACCTCAAACCAAATAATAACATATGCTTATCTTAGGAATAATTATCCTATTCATAATAGGATTTCTCACGATCCATCTTATTTCGATCCGGTTTTCTACAAGTGAAAAAGCAGGCCTTGCCTTTCCCGTCGGACTGGGACTGGAAACCATGATGATGGCTCTGATTGATCTGTCGGGGATTCCACTAACCGCCACAAGTATATTGACAGCCGGTCTCTTTCTGATTATCATCTTATCGGTTCCGCTATATCTGCGGAAAGAAGAGCTTATGGCATACTACAAGCAACCCCTTTCTTTCAAATTATCTGATTATAATCTTATCTGGCTCTTCTTCATTGCGCTTATTGTGTATCTGGAATATATGAATTTTTCCAAATGCATCTATTTCCCGACCTACGATAGGGACAGCCTTGCCGGATTCGACACCATAGGCTATGTAATAGCACAGGAACATACATTGAAAGGATTAAGTTTATTCCAGGCAGATTATATGCCACAAATTCACAATGCAGGAAGCTATATCGTATATGCACCGATGGTCCAATTAAGCTATGCATTCGTATATCTATTGGGAGCGGAAACCTCAAAACTTATTCCGGCATTGATATACCTGTCCTTTCTGATAGCATTCTATGGCTGCATGAAACGCGTCATAAACAAGACAGGTTCCGCCATTGCCGTATTTTTCATGATGATTACCCCGGAGATGTTTGCCTTTTCATCACTGTCAGCCACGAATGTCATTCATGCCGTCAGTGCATCATTGGGAATTATTTATATAGCTATCTGGTTTAAATACAGAGAAAAAAAAGACTTATATCTCGGTGCCTTATCACTGGGGCTGAATATCTGGACCCGCACGGATGGAATCGTGTTTATTCTGGCTGCATTATTCGTTATTACGATAGATGCAATAATAAAGAAAACATGGAAAAGTCCGATGCCTGTACTTTTTTCTTTCATTCCAGCTTTATTATGGATACTTTTTGAGAAGCTGGCCAATTTATATGCAGAAAGCATCGCAATACTTCACCCTTATTGGGATGCGGACAAAGCCGGTATCATCTGGCAATACATGAAACTACATTTTATGAATACGACTTATTACGGTTGGACCTTTACTTTCCTATCACTATCACTCATACTGAACAGTTGGTATTTAATAAAAAAGAGAGATAATCTCCCGATACTGATGATGATCCTAATTTCGTCTGCTTTATATATGATTGCTCTCTACCAAATCGACTACAAGTGGGACAGTATCCAAAATGTTCTGGCATATTCGGCTAAACGATTCCTGTTTTGTTTTGTACCTATGGCCTGGTTTTACGCCATGTCGAACAATTGGATCAGGCAAATTTTGAAAAAACTGGAATAACCAAAACAAAGCAATATTCCGGAGATATATGAAGAAAAACATTAACGTAAAGATAACGTTACGATAACATACTATGATATAAGGCTATCCTATCTTTGCAACATCGAAAGAAACAAAAATCGAATATAAACCATAAAAACAAGAGCCATATGAAAGCTTTAGTAGTATCAGTAGTAATCGTAATGACAACCGTATTCAATGCATTCAGTAACGGAAATCTCACCCAGTTTGCTTATAACACCACTACAGACGGAGAAAAAGTAGAAAGTCAGACCGTATATACAGTGGAAAACGAAAAGTATCTCCAACAATATCTGAAGTACAACTATACCTATGACAATAAAGGAAATGTATCGCAGAAAGAGGTTCTGAAATGGAATGAGATCACAAAAGTTTTCGAAAAGCAATATTGCCTGAATATTACGTACAATGCGCAGGAAACAAGCATCGAATACACCGCATGGGATAACAAAACAGGGGCATACTCCGATTCCAGAGCCAAAGCCGTGTATCAAACTACGAATACCGGACAAGGCTTTAATTATCTGAGCTACGAGTGGAATAAGAAAGAAAATAACTGGAATTTAGCGAAAGAACACGCCATCCTTTATGGAAACAGTACCCTGTTGGCTAACAAGTAAATAAATTCTCTCTCTATAAAAACTCTAACAAAAAATACGGCTGCGAAAGGTTTGCCCCTCACAGCCGTATTACATATGTACCCGTTTCGTATTCTCTTATTTCGTACTTGCCAGAAGACGGGTCATACCATCGCTATTCAAATCATAAGTGCTCTTTTCCGTATTCTTATCGAAAGAATTGCTCTTTGTATTCCAGAGGGCATAATTCATTTCTACGGCATCGGAATGATAGGACACATTCAGTTTGAAATAAGGAGTCCAGCATGCTTTTACACTGTCCCACTTGGCAGCTTCCTTACAGACCACCCGGTTCTCGGAATCATAAGTATACGTGTAGCGGAGGTGGCGGAACAGATGACCGTCTTCATTCCGATAGATCGTTTTAACTACCAACTGCTCACCGTTCATCTCATCATTCTTCACATAATTGGTGGGATTACCTGCATTTGCACTCATTACACTTGCCATTACCACTACTACCATTACCACTGCTTTGAAAAATACATTTGTCTTCATAATCGTTATTTTTTTTATTGTTATTATTTTCTTTGACTATCGGCGGAGGTTTTTATCAGCCGCCTTCGCTTTTATATAGTCAAGAGCTGTGCCAAAATCATAAAACACTGATTATCAGAAAATATTTATTTTAAGGATACGTTCGTTTCCGAACAGGTGTCCGCACAGAAACGAACAATGGAGATGAAATATGCCACGTTAACGTAAAAATAACGTTGAAATAACATTCTTCTCTGCAAGCATCGTTCTGTGAAACTACATTCTGCCAAACTCACATTTACCATTATATACCAGCGAACACCCCTCTCCATGTTTAAGCCGGTACCCGCTACCACTCGGGATATAATGAAGACAGTTTTTTGCCAACTCCCAGCCTTCAGAACCATATCCGCTTTTGGGACGCCCCGTCCGTCCGTTGGCAATTCCTCCGAGAACCAGGCCGATAATAGCAAAAAAGACAAGAAACTTAAATACACTCAAAGCCGTAAGAAGAATAGCGAACGTACCCAAAGGAATGAATAGGATCACCATTAACGCAAATAGCGGATAACGCCTTAACTGCACTGCCGAGATTATTACTTGTAGCACTTGTGTTCCGAGTAAAGCGTAGATCAGCCACATATTTTCCTCATCACTCAACCCACCCGAAAATAACGCATAAACGAACATGACAAGAGCAATAACTGTGAAAAGTATAACTCCGATCGAAGTATTAAAATCACGGCTTTCGGTTTTCATTTCAGCCAATAAGCTGAAGAACAGATTAAATTCCACAAAAACCACCCCAAGCGTCACAAGGGTAAACAATATAGCTTTGAGCCATCCGACCTGCTCGGGTTCACAGAACCAAAAGTCATTTCCTAACAGGGCAATATAGACCACCTCAATCAGGAAAACAAACGTAAGTATCAGATATTTTACCGCTAATGCAAGCCTGGGAGTATTTGTCAACAGGAGAGAAAGTAAAAAATAAAGCACTATTCCGCCCAGCACCAACCACGGGAACCAAACCTCACTATCTATATGCCTGCCTATTGTTCTGGTAACCGTTTTGGTAATCTTCTCTTGTATTACACCAAATTTTTCTATCAGATCGGGCTCATAATCAGAAAGATCGACTTCATTAGCATAAGTACTGCTGCTAAAATCTTTTTGTGTCATATAATAAGTATAGTCGACCTTATCAACCCCCGTAATTTTTCCTCTGCGGTTATACTTATGCACATACTTTGTCACACCGACTTCCACCCATTGCCGGGAACGGGGCCCCATAACTTGAAAAACAGCATTGGACTTCAGCGTATCAGCCACTTTACTTTGTATATTCGGACGTTCTCGAAGCAGAATCTCCTTTCCTTCGGTCACTTTATACTCGCACGCTGTCGCTGCTTCAAAGCTTGCCCTCTCGGCATACCGTGGCACAAAAACGGCCTCATAATCTTGAATCCCCTTATATTCATCTACTACTATCGTTTTTATAATTTCAACTTTTACCCATTTAGGATCACTGTTATCAATCATATACAGGGTATTTACAGGCCCGGAACCGACCGTATCCGTTACAGGCTGATCCATACCGGGGGTCTCACGGAGATAGACATGATTCTTTGGTAATACATCATGTCGGACATAGGGATAAGTCTGGCAATAAGCCAATACAGAAAAGTGTAAAGTAAAAACAAGAAAGAGAGCCCGCTTTAAATTTCGGTGAAGTGTCCGTGTTGTAATTTGCGAATACAAAGAGAGTGCAGCAACAACGACTGCTCCAATTGAAAAAGTCCTTACTGTTTCCATCGTTTAGCTTTTGGTTAGTATAATAAATTGATAGATAATAGTTTAATCACATTCAAATATAACAAAGATTGCGAAGAAAACAAAACATCCTGTATTTCTACGAGATTTTAAAGCATCGCATAAAACAACTCTGCACACAATCGCTCAAAGAGACTATGTACTCAAGAAAACAAAAAATTGAAAGTCCTATGGAGAAAGTACATCGTGCTGAAGACTATTTCAGAAAAGTTATTTATGACAAATTGCATTTTTATTATATTTGCAAAACTTGAACGTTTTCATGACACATGATATCCATAACCTTTAAGAAAATAAAAGTAAACGCAGAGCTATAAATGAAACCAGAAATCTATCATACACTCGACAAGTTAGGCATTGATTACACAAGCCTTGAACACTCTCCCATTATGACAATGGAGGAAGGCACGATGATAGCACAAAAGTTAAACGTTACACCATGCAAGAATCTGTTTTTGGTAAACAAACAAAAAGAATATTTTCTACTTCTACTTTCGGAGAACAAAAAATTATCAGCGAAAAGCATCGCTAAACAAATAGATAGTTCACATCTTTCTTTCGCTTCCGATGAAGACATGAAAAGACTTCTTTCCACAACACCCGGAGCTGTTAGTATTCTTGGGCTTATTTATGACAATACGAATAAAGTAAAGCTACTGATAGATAAAGAAATCATGAGAACTGACTATATAGGTTGCCACCCATGCGAAAACACTTACAGTCTAAAATTAAAAACAAAAGATATATTAGACATTTTCCTTCCTGCAATCGGTCACGCAGATTTTGAAGAAATAGATGCGGATTAAGCATTCACTTTCGATGTTTTTTACAGAGAATTTTGCTTGCACAATAAAGAAGGAAATAATGAATTACATAGAAACAGAACGATTAATCTTACAACCATTCACAGAAAAACGTAAATAGTTTTCACGGATCATCAAATAGTATACAGTGGGAATATCCCACGTCGGATTTTAACATTGTTAATTCCCGTTTTCAACACATCGTTCCTTTCTCCACAAAACATACGTTCTTTGTTTGCAAAGGAGCCTATTCCTGCTGACAAGAACACGCGTTTAACACAGCATTAAACACGTATTCTTACAAGCTAAGAATATCGGTTTATTTGGTTACAAAACGAACAACTAAGTCGCTGATATACAACATTTAGTATCATCTACATCTGTATTTCTGTATGGAATGCCTCTCATCGGTTCCAAAAACAGTTCCTGCCTGTACTTATCAAATTAACAACTTCAGTTGTACGTTTCTTCTAACGTCCTAATGTATACTAAGTTATTTTTTATCATTACTAAATGACGCTCTCCAACAAACAAAATGAAAATTTTTTGCCATAATATTTTTGAAGCACTCAGAAGTTTCGTATTTTAACCTTGGGATGTATTTCACTTGTATGTATATGATGGTAGGTAATCAACAAACCATAGAAAATAAAACGAAAGACTCCCAAAATTAGAGTAAAATAAACTTTTAGACAGAGGATAAGTCTCTATTTGAATATTATTTAGGCAAACAAGAGTAGCCCGTTTTGAACAAGAACGGCAACAAGGAATATTACGAAAATAATAAGATATAAGATAGATCCCATCCTACGGTAAACAACTTTCAAAAAAGTCGGGAAAGTAATTGAAGACTAAAGGACTAAACGAACTGGGAAAGAGAATGTATTTCCTTCTGTCTGTCAGTTTTTTAATTTATTCTCTAATGTCAGATTATTTGTTAGTCCATAGAGTTACTTTCGTTATATAATATGGAATATTGTTTTTTCTTTTATAAATAACAATTCACATTATTGCCATTACTACCGTTAAAATACGAAAAACATTAGTCGTGATATCCCCAACAGCCCCATTATCAGCAATAGCAAAAGAACTCCACGCGAAATTCATAAACATATGCAAAAAGATGCTACACCACAGATTATACTTACACTCTATAAATATCCAGCCGAAGAGCAGACTTCCCAATCCGGTAACGAGTCCTGCCATTATAGAAGATACAATATCAGTCCCTTCGTATAAATGTCCACATCCAAAAATCACAGCAACAATTAAACCGGCAGGAATGAATCCCCATTTTGCATATCTAAAAAGCTGTCCTAACAGAAATCCTCGAAAAAAAAGCTCCTCAAAAAAAGCGCCTATAACCACTATATTGAATAACTTCATAAGAGAAATAGAATCATCCCAAGTTCCCCAAATGAGAGAATATAGGAGCATAGGCGAAACACTCAACAGAGCTAATTTCACTCCTGTAAAGAACCCTTTATCTAATCCTATTGTTTGGAAAAGTTTTTGGCACGATCCATTCAGACTCACTATCTGAATATTATCAATTTCTTTGAAAGGAGGGCAACCAATGCAGCGGCGGAATCGTTCAATGCTAAGATCAAAGCGTTTAGGGCACAGTTCAGAGGCGTAAAAGATAAGGCTTTCTTTTTATATAGACTGAAAATGTTGTATGCTTAAAAAAGAAAATCCCTCAGGTTTTTACGTTGATCCGTTTTTGCTTATGGATCCTTGATCCCCAACCAATAAGTTAAGAAGAAAAGAAAAAACGGACAAACTGAATAATTCAATTTTGTCCGCTTCAGTACCCTTGACCGTTCTGTTCTCGAACCAATTCCTACATGATTTGGACCTAATTTATGAATTAAAATCTTGGATACCAAATCCATAATCACCAATCTTATCTTACAACAATATAATCTGATTATTTTTTCATTTTCGAAATATACAATAGCTCTTCCATTGTCAAACGATATACCACCTTAACATCGTCAATATATTTTCTTTTAGCATTATATTGAATTTTATGTGCAGAGAAATTTCCAAGCTGCCTAAAAGTGTCCAATAATTCTTGACTCTCTTTTGCTAAAGAAAAAGGTTTATTGCTTAAGGTATAGTTAATTATATAACTCAACCCTTTATACTCTCCGCTGGCTTCTTGTATTAGTCCTATTTTACCAATAGCTTCGTAAGAATGAATGAGTAATATTTCTAATAATCTTCGCATAAGAATAGCACACCCGTCATAGATATTATATTCATAACTCGCATTTATTTGTTTACAAAGACATTCAATATACCCCCTTGTTTCTTCATATAATATTTTAGGAATAATTCTATCATCAGAAATAATTGTTTCATCTTTTAATATCAAATCACAGAATTGAGCATCCAATTTTTCAATTAGCTCACGATTTGGTTTATATGTCCCAATAGTTTTACCTGCAATAATACCCTTTGATTTTCTCAAATCATTTTTTAGGTATGTTGGATTGTATTTAGGCAAATCACAAGCCTCAAAATATTTATTTATCATTTTTATATCACAGCCATCTGGAAACATTTTATAGTGCAACCATATAAAGGCCGATGCTTTATCTATTTTTTTAGCATATTCACGACAAATTGCATACAACAATGACTGTGTATTCAAATCCATAAGATTATTTTTTCTTAGAAAGAGACTTCTTCTTAGTTCTTGTCACAGACTTTCCTAAAGCAATTAATGAAATTTGTTCTTTTCCCTTGGAGGTAATGGAAAATTTAGTTTTATTTAGTGCTGTAATATATTCTGCTTTAAGCAAATTATTAAGTGCTGAAGATAAATTTTTAGTTCGTGTAGGCGTATGAATATCATATTCTTTATAACCATCTATCAAAGCTAATCTCTCAACTGGTTGAGTACCTTTATTAGATTTAAAATAAAAAACTAATAATAAAATATCCATTTCACTTTTCGCAAATCCTTTAGTCATTAGCTCATATATTGAAGGAACATCTGGCTCACAGTTATCGACTTCCACCACTTCTTGAGAGTGTGGTATGTGTGATTCAATTTGGGCAAAAGTGGTAGGTGTCAAATTGGAGACATTAGCTTGATTAGAAATAGAACTTATAGCATTATTTGTCTCTATTAGTTCAAATCTATCCAGCAAGTGTTTAATTACTCTTACCTTTGCATTATTCTCAATCAAAGAAAGTGCTTTTGCACATTTAGCAATAGCTTCTGATTCTAAATCGTCATCGTAAACTCCCATAATTAGATTTATTTTATGCAAAAATAATTAGTTTTTTTTTCATTACGAAATATTAATAAAGATAATTGCGAATTTCAGTTAAGCATAAAATACATCCATACCCCTACCTTTCATTTTTCTTCTTTAGAAGAAGAGTTCTATAGTATATACCGAACCAATTCTTATAACAAAGTACTTGACTTAATATATCAGCAAACCAACGAGTTACGATGGATAGAAAAGAAAAGCGGAGAGAGTTTTTCAACTTTCTCCGCTTCAGTACCCAGACCCGGTACAAGCCATAGAAATCATAGGAAAATAAAAGAAATTATCTTCCTTATTATCAATCACTTGAGTATTTCCTATTTTCTCTATTTTTGCCATATTTTGCCCATTTTCCGTTATTCAGTACACTTTTAGTACACTTTGAAATATCATTTTCTTTTGTACCTTTGCAATATCGGAAAACAAAAGAAAATCAACTGTTTAGCGTAATCACCCGGTTATGGTACCTAAATCGGGATAAAACCTCTAAACAATGGCAAAGTTAGAAAATAAAACGAAAGAAAACCCCAAGTTAGAGCAAAATAAGCTCTCGGATGGTAGAATCAGCCTTTACTTAGAGTATTATTTAGGTAGAGAGGAAAAGCCCGTATTAGATGAAAACGGCAATCAAGTGTACTATGATAGTGGAAAGATGCAAGGTAAACCCAAGTTTGCAGTAAAGCATAACAGGCGAAAAGAAAACCTTAGTCTGTATCTGATAGATAAGCCCCGTACCCCTGCGGAACGCCAGCAGAACAAAGAAACATTGGAGCTTGCCACAAAGATACGTGCGGAGCGTGAGCAGGAATTTAAAGAAAGTATGTTGGGCTATCGGTTGAAAAAAGATAGAACGGTCAATTTCTTAGACTATTTCCAAGCCTATATCAACAGTTATACCAAGAAAGATATTCGCATGGTGCAAATTGCGCTTAGCCGTTTTAAAGACTTCTTAAAAGAGCAATACCCCATGAATGAGTTTAGTATCAAACCGGAACTTATCACCAAAGAAATGATGGAACAGTTTGTAACCTATCTGCAATCCCGAAGTGTGGGTGAGGGTGCTAAAAGCATTTACCAGCGTTTCAAGAAAGTTATTCGATATGCGATTGACCACGATGTAATGTTGAAAGACCCATGCAAAAGTGTTACCTGTAAAGTGGATAGCCAAATGCTTCGAAAAGATGTTCTTTCTCCCGAAGAAATACAAAAGTTGGCGGCTTGCCATTATGACAACGAGAACCCGAATGTTAGACGTGCTTTTATCTTCTGCTTATACTGCGGTCTGCGCTTCTGTGATGTAAAAGACCTTACCTATAAGAATGTGGATTACGCTAATCGGTTATTGAAATTTGAACAAAGCAAGACAAAGGGACATTCTGCCAGTAGTGGTGTGGTTATTCCCCTGAATGATGGTCTATTGTCTATCATTGGTGAAACCCCGGCAGATAAAAACTGCTTGATATTCGATTTACCTACTTACGAAAGTTGCTGTAAATCAGTAAAGCGTTGGGTAAAGAGAGCTGGGATAGACAAACATATAAGCTGGCATTGTGCCCGGCATTCGTTTGCTGTGAACATTCTGAACAATGGGGCAAATATCAAAACCGTAGCCAGCCTTTTAGGGCATAGCGGATTGAAGCATACGGAGAAGTACACCCGTGCGGTGGATAAATTGAAAGAGGAAGCAATAAACAGCTTACCCGAACTAAAGTTTTAACCATAAAAGACTTATCTTTGTAACTATGAACTTTGAAGCATTAGTAAAACATATCAGCACGATACAGAACACGTTGCAGGCACAAGCCGCACACGCTGTAAACCTTGCCCTTACTTCCCGTAACTGGCTTATGGGGTGCTATATCGTAGAATTTGAGCAGAACGGAGAAGACCGTGCCGCCTACGGTGAACAACTCTTGAAGAAGCTGGAACAACAACTGAAAACAAAAGGTCTGAATGAACGTAGATTCCGTGAATTTAGGCGGTTGTACCTTGTTTATCCACAACTAAAAGGACCTGTTACACAATATATTGCATCACAAATTCAAATTCGGCAGTCATTGACCGCCGAATTCACAGAACCAATTCGGCGGTTGGTGACCGCCGAATCTGAAAATGGCGTTTGGAAACTATCAACAGAATACCCACAAACCGAAACATGGATGATTCCGGCTGATAGATTATTCAATAGATTATCTTCCACCCATTTAAACACTATATCGGGAATTGAGAACCCGGTAAAACGTGCTTTCTATGAAATGGAAACTATTCGTGGCTGCTGGTCTGTTAAGGAGTTGGAGCGACAAATCGCATCTTTATATTACGAACGTAGCGGACTATCCAAAAACAAAGAAGCTCTCTCCGCTTTAGTCCAGCAACAAGCAACCTTATTACAACCTAAAGATGTTATCAATACACCTGTTACTTTGGAATTCTTAGGGTTGAATGAACGTGCATTAGTGACGGAAAACGATTTGGAACAATCCATTCTTGACAACTTGCAACGCTTCCTATTGGAAATGGGACATGGCTTCTGCTTTGAAGCCCGGCAAAAACGCATCTTGATTGATGAAGATTATTTCTTTGCCGACCTTGTGTTCTATCATCGTATTTTGAAATGTCATGTTATTGTAGAATTGAAGATAGACAAGTTCCACCATGAGTATGCTTCGCAACTAAATATGTATCTGAACTATTTTAAAGCAGAAGTGATGCAGCCGGATGATAACCCGCCTATCGGTATTTTGCTCTGCACCGAAAAGGGAGATACATTAGTAAAGTATGCCACTGCCGGGTTAGACCCAAATATCTTTGTACAGAAGTATAGGATAGAGCTTCCAACCGAAGAAGAAATAAAGGAGTTCATTTCTTCTTCAAACTATTAGAACAACAAACCTAAAAACTGGCGAAAAGAAGAATACTTTTTTTCTTTTCGCCAGCATATACTTTCAGTCAATAGAAATAAGTTTAGTTCGTTTTGGATATATATACAAAAGCATAAACTAAACTCACAATAAAATGGATTTATAAAAAGGGAGGAAGATGTTTTGATAAAGTCAGGAATCTATTTTTGCTTTTTAAGAGAACAACTCACGAGATTATTCTATATTTTAATTGCAATTAGTTTATAGTATGGAAGATTTTAACTCACAATATGCCAACCATTCGAAATTAGAACAGCTAAAGCAGTTCATTTTGGAACATGGCACTTATATCGAACTCAAAAAGGGTGAACAATTCACTATTCAAGGCAAAGTGAATCATCGAGGAGCTTATATCGAACACGGCTTATTGAGATATACTCGTGTGGATGAAAAAGGAAATATACACATAGTAGGATATACTTTCTCCGGAGAATTTGCAGGAAGTTTATGCACACTTATAGCACCTAATCAACCGTCATTAGTAACAATTGAAGCCGTTTGCGATACAAAGATTTGTTATATACCCTATTTAAAAGTAGAGGAATTCTTTGCCACAAATGTAGAAACCATGCAAGTAAAATGTACTCTTATTGAACAATCATACTTATTAATGTATCATAGATTAATAGATATGTACTGCAAGACCACGGCAGAACTGTATCTTGACTTATTGAATAGATGCCCCGATATTCAAGAGTACATTACGTTAAAGGAGATTGCCTCTTTCTTGCAAGTCACACCGGAAACAATCAGTCGCATACGCCGTGGACTGAATAAATAGCTTACGACAATGAAAGATTTTAATTCATACCTCGACAATTTAGACTATTCCCTCGTAAAAGATTTATTTCATGAAAAAGGGAAGCAACGTATATACCGCAAAAAAAATTTCTTTATCCGTCAGAATGAAATAGAACGTTTTGCCGGGTGGGTAGAAAACGGTACATTCCAATATACATATATAGATAAGGAAGGAGAAGAACATATTGTAGGATACTCTTTTACGGATGAATTTATTTGTGACTATTCTTCTTTTATGAAAGGTAGTTTATCATTAGTGAATATTCAAGCTATAACAGATTGCTCTGTACATGAAATATCCCGTCATGACATTATTGAATATTGGGAAACGGATATGAAAACTCAACGATTCGGAAGGCATGTGGCGGAGAGTCTATTTGAAATGGTATATGAACGATTACTTGATTCATATTGTACGCCTGAAATACGATACAGGAACTTGACAGAAGTAGTTCCTTTGAAAAACATCGCTTCATTCTTAGGGGTTACACCGGAAACCATTAGCCGCATACGCCGCAAACTGGAGAAATAGCCAATCTTTTAACATCCATTATACCGGGGTCTTGACAATTGTCAAGACCTTTTTTCTTTATTCTTCCGTATTTTGCATTCATGATTTAATAACATTGATATGATACGTAAATTAACACAAGAAGAATATAATAATGCTGCTGATTTGTCCTATCAAGTATATATGGAATGTGGCAGGAATGATTTCACCCAAGAAGGTATTGAAACCTTTAAAAGTTTCGTGTATGACACATCGTTGATGAATACACTTGACATATATGGTGCTTTTGACAATCATTTATTGATAGGAATAATCGGTGTACATCAGGAAAGGCAACATATATCCCTCTTCTTTGTCTTGCCACACTATCATCGGCAAGGAATAGGGAAATCGCTATTTGACTATATGATGAGCAATTGTAATTTCACTTATATAACAGTTAATTCTTCAACCTATGCAGAAACTTTTTATACATCTTTAGGCTTCAAAAAAGTGGGTGAAAAAGAGATTAATAAAGGTATTGTTAGTATCCCTATGAAGAGAAATATATAATTATTGTCAATCACTTAAAATAGAGATAAGATGAAAAAGAAAATTACTTTATGTATGGTGCTTTCCACATTCATTATTTGCGCCATGTTATGTCTGACAAATTGTAGTAACGATGATGCCCCTACTTCTGTCTTCACCCCCGAAGCCCTGAAGCAAACTACTTGGCAAGCGCAAATGACCGTGTACAATATCGAAGATGAGATAGACTACACAAAACAATCCATTCTTCAGTTTACCAACGAATCAGAAGGCATTTATACAAGGACGAACGAAGAAGACGGATATATGTGGAACACAGATTTTACTTACCAAGTAAATGGAAAAATCATCACGTTCGACAACATAGCAGGTCCGTGGACAGTGCTGGAATACACAGGAACACACCTCGTAATGGAAGCCTATAATCCCAATAAGATGGTGTGGACGTTGGAGAAGATGTATTAACCTAAAAATAGCGGATATGAAGATTTCAACAATTCTCTTTTTCTGCCTACTAATGACAGCCTGTATGCAGACAAAATCCTTTCACCGGATAAACGGCTGGTACTACGTAACATCACAGATTACAGACAGCCTTTCACAAACACCTTTCCTTACTGTTAAGGATTTCGATTCTTTACGTTTGGAAACTGATGCTTTTGGACACTCGGTCATTACCGGTGTCTTCCTCCAAGATAAATTGCCTATATGGAGAGAAGCCACAACAAAGAGTGTAGGAAAGTACATCGCTTTCGTTTTCAATGACACAGTGATAACTGCCCCTCAGGTTAATAGCCCCATAGAAAGCGGATGTTTCCAAATTTCCAATCCGCATGGATATGATTTGGAACGTATCTTTAGGGAACTACAAAAAGAAATTGATATATCAAGGTTTGGAAATTAAATGTTAACTGGAAAATGGGAACATTAGGTTGCATAAATGATATGCTACAACGGGACAAAGAGAACCGTGAGCTTCGCAAGTTGAATAGAGACAGGATGAAAGAACATCACAAATATCTTGTAGGCAAAGGTAAAAATGCTGATTTATCCAATGTTTCCATTGAAAAGATAGAAGAAATCCGTAAAAAAACCATAGAAAAGGAGCAATCAGACCAAATATATATGTTTAGGATATATATATTTCTTACAATATGCCTTTTAGTGCTATTTTTATTGGGATTACTTTGCTATAAACTATTTTTCTAAATTCCCCCAAAACAACAACTTGCGGATTACAATATTATGAATTGAAATAAGCCTTTTCCTAAGTCTCGCTAAGGCTTATTTTTTATATGAATACATACATGAATCTAATTTTAGAACAGCGATTTTTCCGCTTATTGTCGGAATATTCACAACGTAAAGTTTCTGCATCGGAGTTTACAGAAGCTATTGAGGAATTGGCTACGCATGTAGCCGATTTTGGTATCAACGAACAGGATTACAGTATTTTACTTCGCTATTTTTCCTTTGGTTTACACCGTCTTAAATCGTATCGTGTACGGTTTGAGCAAGAAAAAAATGCCCTATTTGCATTTAATTGATGAAGCGATAGGACTTTTGAACACTGAAATACGCCTTATTGAATGGCGCATCAAATACCCGGAACAACTACAGCAACGCATCAATAAACAGCCCCTTTCCCCTCTCTACCTCGCCGACAAAACAACCCTTATCAATATCATGGAAGTGGTAAGCGGCTTATTCCTCTCCAAAGACATCGTTTATCAGAACGGTAAACCTGCCTATTTAGTGGACTTATCCAAAGGTTTTGAATGGTTGTTTAACATTAAGATAAGCGACTGCCACCAAAAACATGAGGACGTGATAAAACGGAAGCCGGGCAAACTCACCGAATTTCTTAATGGACTGGCAAACCTAATCAAAAATGAACATGATAAGAAAGGATATAGATAATCAGCAACTTATGATTTATTTATAGGGGACTCCATTAGTTCTCCTGTAATTTCTTTGTATCCGTTTTTAGAACTTTGCTTCATCAATCGATTGACAAACAAGAATGTATAATCTGAAACATGAAGCAATTATGTATATAGACAATGACGAATTTGGTGGATGGATGCAGAAGCTGTATGCCAAACTGGAAGAACTCTGCAAAGATGTACGGGTACTACGCAATGCAGACAGGGTACTGCCCGAAGATGATAACCTATTGGATAATCAAGACTTGTGCCTGCTGTTCAAAGTAAGCATCAAAACCCTGCAACGCTACCGGGCTATCGGTGCGTTGCCATACTTCACTATCAGCGGAAAAGTGTATTACAAGGCTTCCGATGTCCGGGAGTTCATCAAGGAAAGGTTCAGCGTCACCACGCTACGCCAGTTCGAGAAAGAACACTGTACGAAGAAAAAGAAGTGAATCTGAAAAGCCGGAACGGTGAATGTGCTTCATCCATCCCGGCTTTCCCCGTTTATGGCTTACCCAGCTTATCAGCTTCTTTCTTTAGCTGTTCGGCTTGCTCGTTCAACAGCCTTGCACGTTCCAGTGCTTCCGCCTGCTTTTGGATGCGGTATTCAAAATCCATCACTGAATCGGTCAGACTTCGGATAAAGCCGTTATCCCGTTGCCACTTGAACTTGTTTTCCAGTATATCAAAAGTTTCCCCGTCTGCCTGTCCTTGCATCAGCAAATAGCGGTATTTCATATCGTTGTCCTGTAACTGCTGCATACGTTCAGCCAAACGGATATTCAAGAATATGGAAACGGAACAGATAACCAGCACTGCCGAAAAAAGGAACAATCCCGGACGAATCCAAGAAGCGACCTTGTTGTAAATCCGTTGATAGAGCGGTAAGGGCGCAGCTTCCTCTTTATCCGTCTTGCAAGAGCCCAAAGTATCAAGCATTACCTTGAAACAACGGTAGGTTTCCAATACTATTTTCTTGGTGTCTTCGATATGTTTCTGCTGACTTTGCATCCCGTTCCGTATCTCGTCAAGCTGGCTTTGAATAGCCTGCAAATCTTTTTCGGGAATAGCCGGGTTGCTGTGCAATTCCGACAATACCTGTTCGATTGCGTTCAGCCTTTCAAGAGTTTCCTCCCGACTGGCTGGCGTTACCTGTGCTTCCTGCTTCTCTTTCAGTTCTGTAACCATTGAGAGAAGCCCCTCTAAAATCAAATTTTTCTCCATGTGTTTACAAATTAAGTTGTTTTTTCTTTTTCTTCTTCTTTCTTAAATTCAAGTTGGGTTCTTCATCCGCAGGGGGCGATGAAGCGGTGAACAGACCGAGTGAGCCAGTTATCAACGGACTGTCAGTCTTTCCCTGTGTCGGCAATGGCTCCCGAACGGGTGTAAAAGCTGTCTGCCGTTGATTTCCGACCGTATTCAGTCCTGCATCCCCGAAACATTTATCCAGTTTGGAGAAACTAAAATTGCGGTCTATCTCCGAACCCTTGAACGTGTATTCGCCTTTGGAAAAGGAAACACCTTGTATCTCGCTTGTCTGCCCTTTGTACTTGAACCGGACAGTAATACCCTTTTCCGCTAACCGCTCCTGTAACTGCCGCCAGTTCTTGGACTTCCCGATTTCGTTCTTTACAGCCGTGTAAATCTCGTATTTCGACTTGTCCGGCTCTTTCAAGCGGTGCTGCTTTACCTGTTCTTTTCCACCAGCAAAATAAAGCCCGTGTTTGGTTTTCAGCTTCTTGCATACCTGCTCGTTACGGTACATATCGTTCCTGTCCGAAATGGTCTTGCCGTTGTTGTCTATGCGGTTGAACACGATATGCACATGTGGGTGTTCCCGGTCTTGATGGCGCACGATGATATACTGCGTATCGGTGATTTTCATTTCACGCATATACTCCTGCGCAAGCTGTACCATCTTCTCGTCTGTCAATTTGGGTGCATCCACTGCCGAATAACTTAACGCAATATGTCCGACAGGCTTCTTCAAATCGGGATTCATCCCGGTCTGCATACAGAAGCTGCGGATTATATCGCCCCGGCTTTCAGTCAGAACCCCGTCCGCATGAAGCAAAACCGCCTGCTCCTTACCAAGCACATAGTTCACACAGCCCTTAAACCCGCTTCCCTTTTTTATTTTTCCAATCATCCGACAACTGATTTATAATTTCGACAATCCTGTTTTTGAGTTTCACCAGTTCCACCGCCACCAGTGCGAAACCTCCGGCATTCGCTCGGTGCGCCAGCTGGTTGATGTTGTTGGCTTCCCCTGCCAGCTTGCGGATGGTGTCCGCATCCTGCCTATTCAGCCGGGGTATGACCTCTGCCGAAACAACCGCCTGCCGGACATACTCACTGACACGCAACCCGGCTTCCCCGGCTCGCTTCCTGATGGCATAATACTGCAACTCGGTCAGCTTCGTGCTGACTACCCGTTGCTGCTTCTCTATCCGTTTCTTTGCCGGACGTCCCCCCGGCTTATCCTTTATATTCGTCATAGGTTTTTACATTTAAATAGTATCTTAAAAATTGCGACCAACGGGAGAAATTTTCTTTGCTGTCAAGCAAAGCAAGGTAGTTTCGGTTTACCGAAACATAACCTTGCTCTCCAAATTAAACCGCCTGTCGCTGGTAATCCTGCCGGACTAAATGCCCCTGCCCCTTTTCTGTCTTGGGGCGGCACGTTGTCCGGTTTCCTGCTTTATCTCCTGCGCTTGGCTGGTGCTGTTCTTCTGTTCCTGCTTCCTGCCGCACAGGTAATCGTTTAAGTCCGAATACCCCCTGTAATTGCCCGAGAAGTCACGCACACGGTAGGAGTATTCCAATTCGATAGCCCGTGTCGCTTCATATCCTGCCTTGTCATTGTCAAGCATACAGTGGATGCGTTCATACGGGTACAGCACGTCAATAGCTTTCGGCACATTGACAGTAGAGTTGAGTATGACATAATCCTGCCTGTCAAGGTCGGGCATGGTCGGGCAGTTCTTCATCCGGAGCGTGAGGAAAGAAAGATAGTCCATAAAACCCTCGAATACCAAACACTTCTCTCTCGACTCTCCCTGCTGCCGTATATGGGTGATGTCTTTCGGGGCGATGCAGCCTTTGAAAAAGGAATTGCGAACCTCGTAACCTCCTGCTATGTTCGGGAAACCGATAGCAAAGAACGGTCTGCCGTTATTGGTAAAATGGAGTTCCTTACATTCTCTTTTTGCCAGTTCGATATTGATACCCCGTCCCTGCAAGTAACGGAGCAATGCCGGATGGGTCAAGTCACGGACTTCCAAATGTTGGAAACTCGGTTCTGTCCTACGCTGGGGAAAAGAAAAACTGACCGGGCGGACGTGCGGTGTCTGTTCCGCTATCCGGTTTAACAGGTATGGCAGGCTGTCGGAGCAATAGAGTTCCTTTGCCAGTGCGATGATGTTGCCGCCCTTGCCTGCGCCAAAGTCATACCAAAGGTTGCGGTCAGTGTTCACCTTGAAAGACGGTTCGTGTTCCTCCCTTAACGGTGATTTGTACCATAAGCCGTTACCCTGCTGCTTGACAGGAGAGTAACCTAAACTATGCAGATAGTCTACGATGGGTATTTGTTTCACATCTTCGATGTTCATAACATTTTCTTTTTTGGGGATTAAAAAATAGTTGAAAAGTGCGCCAGTCCTGTTTAGTCCGTTATATATATACCCGTACCATACTAAACCTGCCTGTTCCGATACAGGGAAATAGTAAGTCCGTTCCTCTTATATATACACCCGGACTAAACCAAACTGACTTTTAATAATGGAAATCGGGATTATAGCGGTAGCCCTTGCCCTCTTTCACAATCATGCGCTTGTTCACAAGGAACTTGTTCAAATCCACATGGATATTGCGTCCACGCTTGTAGCCGATACTTGCATAACCCTGTTTCAAGGTCTTTAGGACATTCTCGTAACCATATATGACCTGTTTGCCAAAACCGTTTTCCAAAGCTGTCCTGTGCTGTTGCTCCGTCAGTTCTGCCAGTGGAAAGCCCCTGTCTTGGCTGGGCTGCTTGAATACATAACCGTCCACGGCTTCGGGCAATGCGCTGTCGTTGATACGGAATGCGAACGGGTCAAACTCCCGGTCACGTATGTGCATCGCCTTTACCTCGCTTATGTTGCCGTCCTGCGTACTTTTGGTAATTTGCAGGACGGTTTCAGCCTTATTGTTCAGTTCCGTACCGATATGCCCCCTTGTGTTGTCATCCCCCTTGTTCAAATGCAGTACGGTATGGATATGCAGGTTATATCCGCTTGACCAGCGCATCAAGAGGTTGATTAGGTCAGTCGATTCGCTGGGGCTGTTGATGTCATACATCAAGTCACGGATTCCGTCAATGATGAGCAACCCCACATCGGGCATATTTTCAAGCATATAACCGATAATCTGTTTCCGCTTATCGGGTGTCTGCTCCCTTAGCACGATGAAAACAAAATCGTCCCTGTCCTTGTCGGTAGGCAGTCCGGCAAGCCGCAAAATACGCTCCATGACCTTGTGGCAATGGTATTTGCTCTGCTCGGTATCTACATAGAGGATTTTCCGTTTGTTCGGTGGCAGGTATGCCGAATACTTCAATACCTCGTCATTCTTCAACGCTGCCGCAACGATAGCGGAAATGTTGAATGTCTTTTTGCTCTTGGCTTTACCCGTGGATGCACTGAAATTACCCAACGTGCCAATGGTAGAGCCGTTCACCCAGAGTATTTCGGGTGGCACTTCGTAAGTGTCCGTCACCTTTAGATGAATGGTTTTCCAAAGGGCTGCGAAATCCTCTTTCTGCATGGTGATGTCCTGCCCGGCTTCTGTCGCTTTTCTATTTTCCATAGCCGTTATTTCTTTAGAGGACGGTTAAGGATATACTTCTGCGCTTCCTGCTCTATCTGCGCCTGCGTCTTGACCGGATTCTGACGTAACCATGCTTCCAACTCCGCTTTCTCAAAATAAAGCATTTTGCCCTGCGGCTTGTAATGGGGTATCAAGTTACCCGAAGTCAACTTGTACAAATAACTTTTAGAAAGGTTCAAGAACTTGCTCGCTTCATCGAAGCTAAGCACGTTCTTTGAAAGGAACAACATCTTTTCGAGTTCGGAAACTCTTAACTCTAAATCTCTTTCCATATTGTTTAGGAATTTAGGTGAAACAATATGAAGGTGCGCACCCTCGTTTTTTTGTTAACGAGGGCAAAGTTAAGAGCTTGAAAATGAAGTCTAATTGACCTTTGTTTGAGCGTTCAATCTATGCTCAACCTTTTTTCAGTTGTTTGATGTATTTGTCTATGATTTCATATCCTTTCGGATAGATATTTTTTGCTTGGTCTGTCGCACTCGACAGGTCAGTACGTGTAAGCGGTTCTCCTTTTATCTTCTTCAATATCAGTTTGTTGTTTGCTATGACAGACTGCCATTCATAAACAATATAATTATAGCAACTCAATTGCATCATAAGATAGGCTAACAGACGGGTATTATTAACTTTCAATACCCCATTCAGTTTGCAGTTGAAAAAATCGGTAAGTATTTTGGCACTGACGGTAGTAGTAAACATATTCGCTTCGTTCACACATTCAGTCAGAAGTTTGATTTCATTGGCTTTCAACGTGGACTTGAAAGGATTGCTTTTGCCCACAATCTTGGTTGGATTAGTAACTACACTTTCCTCTTTCTCTTTTGGTAAGGATTGCTCTTGGATGGTAACTACATCTGTATAGTAATTACTTTCCTGTTCTTGCAGATGGCGCAAATACTTGGAAAGAACGACAAGGTTAACGATGATGGACAAATAAGGAAGCCGCCCATCATAGCAGGACGGTTCGTGCAAATATGCGTCCATATCAAAATCAGAGCAGCGGAAACCGATATACTTTTTTCTTTCATCAGAATTCAAGTCCTCAAAATAACCGCTTTCCCACAAAAAATCGGGAATATCCATATCCAATACAATGTTACGCACGACACGGTATTTTTGTTGGATGGCTACAATATTTTCAGTCACACGAAAAATTTCTTGGCGCAAATAGTCCTTTAGCTGGGCTTGCGTCAAATACTCACGTTTTAAAAAGAGTGCATCTACTTTAGTTTTATAGTCATGAGCTATACAACTATCTAATATCTTCTGTATTTCTCTGAAATTGGTTTCTATATGATTTTCCATAATCGTGTGCCTTTAAACGTTCTTACTACAAATATAAGGTAAGAATCTCACTTTTCCCGAAAACATCGGCAATAATAAGGAAGAAAAGACAGGATAAGAGTTAAGAAATTATAAAGATACAGGGAGAAAAATTATAAAAGTACACCTTTTCTTTGTATTCGTCATTCAGTACACATTTAGTACGCCCTATAAAAACAAAAACCCCTGATAATCAAGTGATTATCAGGGGTTTTTCGTACCCAGACCCGGGGTCGAACCGGGATGGAAGTGAATCCACTGGTGTTTGAGACCAGCGCGTCTACCGATTCCGCCATCTGGGCAATTAGTTTCAAATGCGGTGCAAAGATACAGCTTTTTTCTAAACCTGCAAGCGTTTTAATAAAAAAAAGAGAGAAAAGATATAAAACATTCTCCAAATGCTTCCCTGTTAAAGGAATATATTGTACATTAGCAGAAACTTTTAAAACAGTCTACGACATGACAAGTAAAGATAATTATTGTGTAATCATGGGAGGCGGCATTGGCAGCCGCTTTTGGCCATTCAGCCGCAAAACACTTCCAAAACAATTCTTGGATTTCTTTGGCACGGGGCGTTCTTTGTTGCAACAAACCTTCGACCGCTTTAGTAAAGTGATCCCTACTGAAAATATATTCATTGTAACCAACGCAATGTATTCGGATCTTGTACAAGAGCAACTTCCGGAACTGAATCCGGACCAAATCCTGTTGGAACCGGCAAGAAGAAATACTGCTCCTTGCATCGCCTGGGCAGCATACCATATCCGTGCACTAAATCCAAATGCCAATATCGTAGTAGCGCCTTCGGATCATTTAATATTAAAAGAGGGGGAGTTTTTGGAAGCAATTGAAAAGGGACTTGATTTTGTTTCACATTCAGACAAACTACTCACATTAGGCATTAAACCCAATCGCCCGGAAACAGGCTATGGATATATCCAGATAGCCGAACAGGATGGCGATAATTTCTACAAAGTGAAAACTTTCACGGAAAAGCCGGAACTTGAACTTGCAAAAGTCTTTGTAGAAAGTGGTGAGTTTTATTGGAATTCCGGATTATTCATGTGGAACGTTAACACCATTATTAAAGCCGGTGAAACATTACTTCCGGAACTTGCTTCCAAGTTGATAGCCGGAAAAGACCTTTACGGAACACCAGAAGAAAAAGCGTTTATTAAAGAAAATTTCCCCGCCTGCCCCAATGTATCTATCGATTTCGGTATAATGGAAAAGGCAGAAAACGTATACGTTTCTCTCGGAGACTTCGGATGGTCGGATTTGGGAACCTGGGGTTCTCTTTATGACCTTTCACCCAAAGACGAGAACGACAATGTCACTTTGAAATGCGATTCACTGATATACAACAGCAAAGACAACATAGTCGTACTCCCTCAAGGAAAGTTAGCTGTTATCGAAGGCCTTGAAGGATTTCTGGTTGCAGAATCAGACAACGTATTGCTCATTTGTAAGAAAGACGAAGAACACGCTATACGCAAATACGTAAATGACGCCCAAATTAAATTGGGAGACGACTATATCTAAAAGACAGAAAATAAAATCAATATAAGACCGGGAAAATGTATTTTCCGGTCTTTTTTATATCATTACAATTATTCATCCACATTTTTCTAAAGATATCGGTTTTATAACAACTATTTCTTTATATTTGCCACTAAATCTATGACCATTTTGTTTATCCCCCAATAAAAGAACAACCTATTAGAAAATGAACAAACCTCTTCAGACATCTTCCCGACTCGGTGTAGTGGATGCACTCCGTGGTTTTGCCTTACTGGCAATTGTATTATTACACAATTTGGAACATTACAACATTTACTTTATCCCCAATTCTCAGCCCGAATGGTTACAAATTATAGACAAGGGAGTGTGGGATACACTGTTTTTCTTATTCGCCGGGAAAGCTTATGCCACTTTCTCACTGTTATTCGGATTCAGTTTTTACATTCAATATCACAATGCAGAAAAAAGGGGAATAGATTTCCGGGGACGTTTCGCCTGGCGAATGGTTCTATTATTCTTATTTGCCCAGCTTCATGCATTATTCTACAATGGCGACATTCTGGTTTTATATTCAATTGTAGGTTTTACCCTGATTCCCGTTTGCAAATTGAAAAACAAAACCGTATTCTGGATCGCATTAATCCTGCTATTACAACCTTTTGAATGGGGACGAATGTTCTACGCGATGTGTAATCCCGATTATGTGATCAATGGAAATAAATTCATGCCTTACGCCCTGCTTGCTACGGAAGTTACAAGTCACGGTACATTCTTAGAAGTGCTGAACAATAATATATGGAACGGGCAATTATACAGCAACATCTGGCAGGTAGAAAACGGACGCCTATTCCAAACTGCCGCATTGTTCATGTTCGGTATGTTACTGGGACGTATGAAGTATTTCGTCAAGAGCAATGCCTCCATCAGAATATGGAAACGCATATTAAGACTATCCGTCATTGCTTTCATTCCACTGTATATCCTGCGCACATTCATACCGGAACATATCAGTAATCCTTCCATACTGACACCTTACAACGTCGTCCTCTCATCATTAGCCAATTTTTCCTTTATGACCATTCTGGTATCGGCCTTTACGCTGCTATGGTTCAAAAGAGAGAACGGATATAAGTGGCAACAAATTATTATCCCATACGGACGAATGAGTCTGACAAATTATATATCCCAATCAATTATGGGCGTCTGCATCTATTACGGCTTCGGTTTAGGACTTTACTCGTCCACCGGAGCAACGGCAACTTTGTTCATCGGACTCCTTATATTCACAATCCAACTGATATTCAGCCGTTATTGGCTGACACTGCATAAACAAGGGCCATTGGAATTCTTATGGCGGAAAGGCACATGGATAAAATTATAAAAAAGATCAAATCATAGAAAAGCAATAAGGCGTACGATCCAACCGGACAGTACGCCTTTCTATTCATTAAAAAGAAGAAAATATCATTTATTATTCCAAGCTTGATGAATTCGTTCGGCTATCTCCTTAAACTCATCACCAGATAATTTTAGTTTTGGATTAGAAATAATCATATCCGACTCCTTATTGATAGGAATAAGATGAATGTGAGCATGAGGAACTTCCATTCCCATAACCGCTACCCCCACGCGTTTGCAAGGAACAGCTTTTTCAATAGCTCGAGCTACAGATTTGGCAAAGACATGCATAGCAGCCAGATCATCATCACTCAAATCGAAAATATAATCAATCTCTTGCTTAGGAATCACCAGGGTATGTCCTTTCACCAGCGGATTGATATCAAGGAAAGCAAAAAAGCGTTCGTCTTCCGCCACCTTATAGCAGGGAATCTCACCTGCGATAATTCTACTGAATATTGTTGCCATAATCTAAATATGATATATAAAATAAGGCAAGCCCTTTTGCAGAGACTTGCCTTTGTGTTAAATCGAAATATTTACTACTTCCAGATTAATCTTACCTTGTGGCACCTGGATTTCAGCTATATCACCTACTTTCTTACCAAGTAAACCCTGTGCAATCGGTGTATTTACGGAAATCTTTCCTTCTTTCAGATTTGCCTCACTTTCGGAAACGATGGTATAAGTCATCTTCATACCATTCTTCATATTCTTCAGCTCCACTCTATTAAGAATCTGTACTGAATCTGTCTTTAACTTTGATTCATCAATAATCTTCGCATCAGCAATCACTGTTTTCAGCTTATTGATTCTCATCTCAAGCATGCCCTGAGCCTCTTTAGCCGCATCGTATTCCGCATTTTCCGACAAGTCACCCTTATCGCGCGCTTCGGCTATAGCAGCAGAAATCTTCGGGCGCTCTACTGTTTCCAGCTCTTTCAGTTCTGCCATCAATTTTTTGTAACCATCTTCTGACATATAAGCCATGATTTTTTCCTCCTTTATTTTAAACGGTCATATAAAACAAAAAAGAATTCCAACATGAATCATGCTGGAACCCTCTTCTCATTATTCCTCTGCAAAGATAAGCTTTTAAATGATATGCGTCAAGCAAAAAACAATGCTATGTAACATACTTTAAAGGAAATCTTCTTATTTATAACAACTTAAAGCAGTGATTTGATCGCGTTCTCCAAATCTTTCACATCTTCACCACGTGCACTTAGCTCATTATTCCGGTTGATAAGGAAATAAGCAGGAACCTCGCGAACATTATATACCGCCGCGTTGGTAGAATACACGCCATTACCGTCTCGCACACAAATCCATGGCAAATTATCTGCCGATGTTTTCCAAAAATGCTCATCAGCATCCAAAGACACCTGATAGATTTCCAATCCCTGCCCTGCATACTTATTATAAAGCTCACGCAACATCAGATTATGAGGCGCCCCCGCAGGCGTTTGATAGACAGAGAAATCCAACAACACGACCTTACCTTTCAGTTCCGTCAGCTTACGGACATTCCCTTTTATATCACGAAGGCTGATATCAATGATTCCTGTCTCAGCTATTTTATCTTCCGGTATATCGATTGTTTTTTGCCGGGGAGCCCGGGTATTCTTCATCCCTTTTATAACGATATTATACAGATTCTTAGAGCGGACTGCATGAGGATAAGAATTGTTCAGGCTGGTAGCTACAGCAGCAAAACACTTCACATCGTCCTTACTGTTTAAAGGATCGAAAATCAGATAATCATTCAATTTCTGAAACAAAGCAAAATAAGCTGCCGCCGTATTAGGTGCTGCAAAAATATAGTTAACCTTCACATCGTCCTTATAATTTTTAATCAGTATCGCCAGACTGTCTTCAAAAACATCGTGCCCCATTTTGTCGGTACGGACGGCCATCAACAAAGCATTTACATCACTCTGCAAGCGTGCCTGCTTCAAACTAAGTTCTTTAATTTTCCGACTGCTTTCAGACCCTTCTACCGTATAGGCCGTTGCAAAATCAACATAAGGCGCTTTGATTGTGACAGTTTCAGTAGAATCAACAGAAAAATTAATAACCTTATCTTCCACACGCAACCGATAAAACTCCGGAGACTCGGGACGGGGTTGTGTAAAATTAAACGAACCATTGCCTTTTATTCTTACCGAATCCAAAGGGATAATTCCCTCCAAGGCCGATGATTCCAAATAAAGCATTTTCCCATTAGCATCCGAGACTTCTCCGTTTACCTTAAATTGAGAACCGGAATTACAAGAGCTCAAAGCTAAGGCAGCAAGTGCTACAAAAGTTATTTTTTTCATATCCATGCGTGTTATTTTTTGAACTGCAAATATACTTCTTTTCAAGACTTGTCAAAGCATTTTGCCTCGTTCTTCACCTTTTTTGGATAAAAAATTCAAATAAGCAATAACTTTTTATCTCATTTCCACTATATTAGAATGATAAATGTATATCTTTGCAGGAATTTTGAAAGAAAATATAGATAAAACAATTTTTATGATTAACCCAATTGTTAAGACAATCGAGTTAGGAGATGGCAGAACCATCACGCTCGAGACGGGAAAGTTGGCAAAACAGGCAGACGGTTCTGTAATGCTTCGCATGGGAAACACCATGTTGCTTGCTACTGTTTGTGCCGCTAAAGATGCAGTTCCCGGAACAGATTTTATGCCGCTTCAGGTAGAGTACAAAGAGAAATTTTCAGCATTCGGCCGTTTTCCCGGTGGCTTTACCAAAAGAGAAGGAAGAGCTTCTGATTACGAAATCCTTACCTGCCGTTTGGTAGACCGTGCTCTCCGCCCTTTATTCCCCGATAATTATCACGCAGAAGTTTACGTAAATATTATCCTGTTCTCTGCCGATGGTGTCGACATGCCTGATGCATTGGCAGGGCTTGCCGCTTCGGCCGCACTCGCTGTTTCAGATATTCCATTCAACGGACCTATCTCAGAAGTACGTGTAGCACGTATTGACGGTAATTATGTGATCAATCCTACTTTCGATCAACTCGAAAAGGCCGATATGGATATCATGGTTGCCGCTACCTATGAAAATATCATGATGGTAGAAGGTGAAATGCACGAAGTATCAGAAGTAGAATTACTGGAAGCAATGAAAGTTGCCCACGAAGCAATCAAAGGCCACTGTAAAGCTCAGATGGAATTGGCTCAAGAGGTTGGTAAAACGGTGAAACGCGAATACAATCACGAAGTCAATGACGAAGATCTTCGTAAAGCCGTTCGCGAAGCTTGCTATGAGAAATCATATGCCATCGCTGCTTCCGGAAACAGAAACAAGCACGAACGTCAAGATGCTTTCGATGCGATCCGCGACGAATTCAAATCACAATTCACAGAAGAAGAACTGGCAGAAAAAGGAGCTTTGATCGATCGTTATTACCATGATGTAGAAAAAGAGGCGATGCGTCGTTGTATTCTCGACGAAGGCAAACGCCTTGACGGACGTAAAACAAACGAAATTCGTCCTATCTGGTGTGAAGTCGATTATCTGCCGGGACCTCACGGTTCTGCTATCTTCACCCGTGGTGAAACTCAATCACTGACTTCTGTGACATTAGGCACCAAACTGGATGAAAAAATCATAGACGATGTATTGGTTCACGGAAAAGAACGTTTCCTATTGCACTATAATTTCCCTCCGTTCTCAACAGGTGAAGCAAAAGCACAGCGTGGTGTAGGACGTCGTGAAATAGGCCACGGACATTTGGCATGGCGTGCCCTGAAAGGAATGATCCCTGAAAACTATCCGTACGTAGTTCGTGTAGTTTCCGATATTCTCGAATCAAACGGTTCTTCTTCTATGGCTACCGTATGCGCCGGAACACTGGCATTGATGGATGCCGGTGTGAAGATCAAAAAACCGGTATCCGGTATTGCCATGGGATTGATCAAGAATGCCGGTGAAGACAAATACGCAGTACTTTCGGATATCTTAGGTGACGAGGACCACTTGGGAGATATGGACTTCAAAGTTACCGGAACCAAAGACGGTATCACTGCTACCCAAATGGATATCAAAGTAGACGGTTTGTCATTCGACATTCTCGAACGCGCATTGGAACAAGCAAAAGAAGGCCGTATGCACATCCTCGGCAAGATACATGAAACCATTGAAGAACCACGTACCGAACTGAAAGACCATGCTCCACGTATCGAGACCATGACTATTCCGAAAGAATTCATCGGAGCCATCATCGGCCCGGGCGGAAAGATTATTCAGGGAATGCAAGAGGATACCGGTGCTACTATCACCATCGAAGAGGTAGACGGTGTAGGCCATATCGAGATTGCAGGCACTAACAAAAAATCTATTGACGACGCAATGCGTATGATCAAAGGTATTGTTGCCGTACCGGAGGTCGGAGAAGTATATAAAGGTAAAGTACGTTCGATCATGCCTTACGGTGCATTCGTTGAATTCCTGCCGGGCAAAGATGGTCTGTTGCATATCTCTGAAATCGACTGGAAACGTCTGGAAACAGTAGAAGAAGCCGGTATCAAAGAGGGAGACGAAATCGACGTAAAATTGATGGATATCGATCCTAAGACAGGAAAATTCAAACTATCAAGAAAAGTATTACTTCCGAAACCGGAAAAGAAATAAGCAGAATACAATTCTTATATTTATAGACAGATGGCTGAATCACAACAGATTCAGCCATTTTCTTTCCAATTAATTTGTTTTTCTCAAAAAGAATACGTTGCTTTGTTATAAGAAAAAGAAAAAACCTTTAAAACCAGTTAATGTCTCAGAGCAACCATCTTCATACCATGGATACTTTCACCCGGTTCTTTCAAGAGAACCAGGCCAAGTTTCTATCATTCGCTTATTCCTATATCAGAAATAAGACAGAGGCCGAAGATATACTGATGGAATCAATGATTGCTCTTTGGGAGAACCGCGATAAATGGGAAAATGATTCCAATCTACAAGCGCTATTACTAACCATTATCAAAAACAGGGCTTTAAACTATCTCGCACACGAACAAGTACGTCTGCGTGCGGAAGACGACATCAACACCCACCGGCAAAGAGAACTGAACTTACGCATATCTACCCTTGAAGCCTGCGAACCGGATACGATCTTCAACACAGAGATCCAACATATAGTCCGCAAAGCACTCACCAAAATGCCGGAACAAAGCCGGGATATATTCATATTGAGCCGCTATCAAAACAACCCTAACAAAATGATAGCTGAAAAACTCGGCATCTCCATCAAAAGTGTAGAGTTCCATATCACCAAAGCCCTAAAAATACTACGTACCGAACTAAAAGATTACCTGATCTCTATTCTTTTTTAAAAAAAGATTCTTTTTCCGTTAGGGTAACCTTAGGGTAACCTGTTATTATTATAGAAGGGGGAAGAAAGACCTCTCCCTATAATAACAGAAACAAAAAACCTTATGAACCAAGATCTATTATATAAGTATTTTAAAGGGAATGCCAATATCGAAGAAGAAAAGCAAATCCTTGATTGGGTAGACGCCTCCGATGAAAACAGAAAAGCGTTTCAAAAAGAACGTATGCTTTATGACATCGCCCTCTTCTCCGAAGAAAAACAATCCGAGCGTCTCAAAAGAAAAACCCGCATCCTGCCAATACTGCAATGGACAGCCCGTATTGCCGCAGTAATGATAATCTTATTCGGCAGCGGCCTTCTGTTCAAAGATTACCGGTATAATAAATCCGCCCAACTGCAAACAGTTGCAGTGCCCGCAGGGCAACGCGCACAAATCACACTGGCAGACGGAACCAAGGTATGGTTGAACTCTCAATCGACCCTGACTTATGCCAGTAACTTCGGACGCCAGGAAAGAAACGTCCTGCTGGACGGAGAAGCCTATTTTGAAGTTAGCAAGAACGAAAAGATTCCTTTTTTCGTCAATACCGAAACGAATAAAGTACGTGTGGTAGGCACCAGTTTTAATGTATGTGCCTATAACGGAAGCAACGAATTTGAAACGACCCTCGTAACGGGTATAGTCGACATCTATACCTTGAAAGGGGAAAAACCGATCACCCGCCTGGAAAAAGGAGAATTTTTCGGTTTATATAACGGAAAAGCACAAAAGAAAATCCTTCCTTCTTACGACTATCTGAGATGGAAAGAGGGCCTGTACTGTTTCGACGACTCCCCTCTGAGCTGCATGTTCTCTAAGTTGGAAAAATACTATAATGTAAAGATTACCGTCAATAATCCGAAATTATTAGATTACCATTGTACCGGCAAATTTAAAGAGCAAGACGGCATCGAACATATCCTCCGAGTGATTCAAAAAGATCATAAATTCACTTATCACATCAACGAAGAAAGAGATAGCATAGCCATAGAATAGGAAAAAAAGAGCTCAATAAAACCTTTAATTTAGTACTAACCCTTTAAAAACCAGAATGCACATGAAGTTATAAAAAATCCATTTATCCTCTAAAAAAGAGAATCGGAAAGTACCCCCATACTTTCCGATTCGAAACAGTCAAAAATCGACCTTAATCAATTTATTAACTTAACACATTACAAAGATATGAGAAAAATTTCTTTGAAAGGGCATTTATGCCCAAAAAGTTTAGCATTCAAGCAAATATTACTTACTATGAAGATTACTATTTTCTTTCTTTTGTTCGTAACATTCCAGGTCTACAGCGAAAACGGGTACTCTCAAAGCGCCAAAATCAGTATCCCCCGCTCAAGCTTGACGGTAAGTGAGTTACTATCCAAAATAGAATCACAGACCGATTATCTGTTTGTTTACAATAAACAGAATGTGGATACCAAACGCACCGTAACTGTCGATGCAGAAAATAAAGCCGTATCAGAAATACTGGATGAAGCGTTCGAAGGCACAGGTATCCATTATGTCATGGAAGGACACAACATTGTTCTTACCAGAAATAACGAAGATACAGCATCCGTACAACAAAACAAGCTTGCTATCAAAGGAATAGTAACCGATACAAAAGGCGAACCGATAATCGGCGCCAACATTTTGGAGAAAGGCACCACCAACGGTACAATCACCGATATAGATGGCAATTTCAGCCTGAACGTTCCTGCCGACGCCATTCTGGTGGTCACCTATGTAGGCTATCAGCCACAAACAATCAGTGTAAACGGGTTGAGGAATTTCAACATAAAGCTAGAAGAAGAAGCACTCACCCTCGAAACCGTAGTAGTTACGGCAATGGGTATCAAGAAAAAAGAAGCTTCTTTGACTTACTCTACCCAGCAGCTCGGCGGCGATGAACTTACACGGGCCAAAGATCCGAACATGATCAATGCCCTGGCAGGAAAAACAGCCGGTGTACAGATCACCAAAAGTGCCGCCGGTTTGGGTGGATCGGCTAAAGTGGCCATCCGTGGTGCCCGTTCGGCTTTCGCTACCGGCAACAACCAGCCGTTGTATGTCATTGACGGTGTCCCCATGCTGAACAACAGTACGGAATCGACTTCTACCGTAATGGGTGGCGAGAACGACGGTGTAAACCGGGATGCCGGTGACGGTATTTCCAATCTGAACCCGGACGACATCGAAAGTATGAATATACTAAAAGGAGCCTCCGCAGCCGCCCTATACGGCTCACAAGCTGCCAATGGCGTTATTCTGATAACGACCAAAAAAGGGAAAGCCGGTATGCAACGCATTACTTATTCTTCCAATCTGACCGTAGATCATGCCATCAGCCTGCCCGAATTTCAAAATTCTTACGGACGCCTGGAAAACGGGACAAGCAGTTGGGGCAACCAAGCGTCTCTCACCGATTATGATAATGCCGGAAATTTCTTTAACAACGGCATCACTGCTATGAATTCCGTATCCATCATGACGGGAAACGAAAAGATGCAGACCTATTTTTCTTATGCGAACACTACCGCCAAAGGTATCATCGATTCCAACAAATTGCAAAAACACAATCTTACTTTGCGAGAAACGGCAAACTTCTTCAACGAACGTTTGAAACTGGATGGAAATGCCAATCTGATGACGCAAACCATCAAGAACAGCCCGTCATCCGGCGGTTATTACCTCAACCCATTGGTAAATGTATACGGTTTCCCCCGTGGTATGGATATGGCTCCCTACCGGGACAGCTTCGAAACATACGACACCGACCGTAACATGAATCTCCAAAACTGGTATGTCACCAATGAAGACGGTACTATCAGCGAATGGGATCAGAATCCTTACTGGATTAAAAACCGGGTTACAAACAACAATAAACGCTATCGTGCCATGGCTGCCCTGACCGCAAGTGTGGAAGCTACGGAATGGCTGACCATCCAAGCCCGTGGTAATGTAGACTACGTAAGCGATAAATTTGAAAACAAAATGTATGCATCCACCTCACCGAATATTGCAGGAACATACGAAGGTAAAATGAACGGACGCTATGTGTGGTCGGACAACCAGCAGTTGCTGCTCTACGGAGATGCAATGGCCATGTTCAACAAGACATTCGACAAGTTCTCCATAAACGGTGCAATCGGTGCAAGTATCAACGTCAGCACAGTCAACTCATTGATGATAGACTCCAAGACGGCTTCTCTATACCGTCCGAACGTATTTACCGTAGCCAATGTCGTGACCTCTTCAAAGGCGAGCATAACGCAAGAGATCGATTCCAAAAGAACGACCCAATCGGTATTTGCAACCGCCCAGTTGGGTTGGGACGAAGCAATCTATATGGACATTACTGCCCGTAACGATTGGTCTTCCACTTTAGCACATACCAACAGCATGAACTCCGGATTCTTCTATCCGTCAGTAGGGCTTACCTGGATTTTATCCAAAAGTCTGAGAATGCCGGATTGGATCTCTTTCAGTAAAATCCGAGGTTCATGGGCACAGGTAGGTAACGACCTTCCGATCGGAATCACCAATCCGGCCGATATCATTCAGGCAGGAGGTACCATCCAAGTCAATGATACCGAGCAGCGTGGCGACTTAAAACCGGAAATAAGCAATTCCATCGAGTTCGGAACAGAATGGCGCTTCTTCAGCAGTCGCCTGGGTATCGACTTCACCTGGTATCAGACAGACACGAAGAACCAATTGTTGAGAATGCCCAACCCGGCCGGTTCGCTTTTTGCATACCGCTATGTCAATGCCGGAAAAATCCGGAACAAAGGGTTCGAACTGACAGTCGATGCCACACCTCTTATGAATGATAATTTCCGTTGGAAAACCGCTATCAATGTATCGGCCAATCGCAATGAAGTGATCTCCCTCCATCCCGATTATACCCAATTCAGCTATGGACAAGAAGGTTTCTCCATGGCTTACCAAATGCGCATCAAGGAAGGCGGCAAGCTGGGTGACATCTATGGAAACGCATTTGCCCGCAATGCAGACGGTACCATTCAAACCAATGCCGACGGCACTCCAATCGGGAAAACCGGTAACCAAGACCTTTTGGGTAACAGTAACCCGGACTGCATGCTGGGATGGAGCAATACCTTTACTTACAAAGGATTCAGCCTTTACTTCCTGATCGATGCCCGTATCGGAGGAGATGTTATGTCACTCACGCAGGCCGATCTCGATTCACGCGGGGTAACTAAGGAAACAGCAGAAGCCCGTGATCGCGGCTACGTAGAATATCAAGGCCAGAGATTCGAGAACGTCAAAGGATTCTACGGTACAACAGGTGGTCGTAACGGTATTTCCGAATACTATATGTATGATGCAACCAATATCCGTTTACGCGAATTATCGCTCGGCTATTCGTTTCCGCAGTCATTGTTGGCAAAGACAAAAGTATTTAAAGGCATCGACCTCTCATTGGTAGCCCGCAACTTGTTCTTCTTCTACAAAGATGCACCGTTCGACCCGGATGCCACCCTGTCGGTAGGAAACAACAATCAAGGCATCGATGTCTTTGGTATGCCCACCACCCGTAACATCGGTTTCAACGTAAAATTTACATTTTAACCCTTTATCCACAGATCATTATGAAAAGATATAAATATATTGCAGCATTACTCATAGGAAGTTTGATCGGTTTTTCCGGATGTACCGATAATTTCGAATCGGACAATGAAATAAAAGGCGCCTTCAATGACGAAGTAAAAGAGTACGATTATCAAAAATACACGATGCCTCTCGAAATCATTCAATCCGGTATTTACTTTCAGTATAACTGGGGCGACGGAATCAATTGGCCCTGGCAGATCACTCAGGCTCTTCAGCACGATATGTTCTCCGGTTATTTCCATGATCAGGTTTCGAAGTTCAATGACAAAAATTCTGTATATAAAATCAATACCGGATGGACGAATGCAGCCTGGAATTATACTTATAAATACATATTTCCCGTAGTCCACTCTTCCGAGCTGAACAGTGAAGGCGTAGAACAAGCCATTCACTATTATGGATTGACCCAAATTCTGAAAGTCGAGCTTATGCACCGCATCTCGGACACTTACGGCCCTGTAGTGTACAGCAAATTCGGAAACGGTGAAGTCAATTCCGTAGATACACAGCAAGAAGCGTATGCCGCTTTCTTCAGTGACCTTGACAAGGGAATCGATGCTATGGACAAATATCTGAAAAACGGAGGTGATGACCTTTCACTCAACGCCAACGACATGCTGAATGCCAAAAGCATAAAAGGCTGGATCAAGTTCGCTAATTCCCTGCGTCTCCGCCTGGCCATGCGTATATCCAACGTAGATAAAACAAATGCCGAAATCCAAGCTAAGAAAGCATTGGCAAATCCATACGGAGTACTTGAAGCCGCCAATGAAATCATCCAAGTTTCCGGACATGGCTATACCAATCCGCTCATCGCGATCGGCGGTTGGGGCGAAGCGTATATGGGTGCTACCATGGCCTCCGTGCTCAATGGTTACGAAGATCCCCGTCGGGAAAAATGGTATAACAAGGCAACTTTAAAAGGATATGAAAATGAATGGTTAGGAATACCGCAAGGTGTATTCATGCAAGAGGGCGATCCTAATTATTACGGTGGATATTCAGCTCTCAATACGGCCGGCGGCGAAACGACTCCGGCTATTCTGATGACAGCTGCCGAAGTCTGGTTTCTCCGTGCAGAAGCCGCTTTACGTGGGTTCAGCAACGAAACTCCCAAAACCTGTTATGAAACAGGTATAAAAACTTCATTTGCCCAATGGGGTGTGGGTGATGCAACCAACTATTTGGCAAGCGATAAAAAACCGTCGGACTATAAAGAAATGGTTCCTGCCAGTGGTGGAAAAGATATGAAAGCTCTTATCACCATCTCCCCTAAATGGAATGATACTGCCGGAAAAGAAGGACAATTAGAGCAAATCATTACTCAGAAATGGTTGGCTTGCTGGCCCGAAAGTTACGAAGCATGGAGCGAACAACGCCGTACCGGTTATCCTAAACTATTTAAGGTACAAACAAACAACAGTGGCGGCACCATCGATACGAATGATATGATACGCCGTCTGCCTTTCTCTACGGACGACGCAGATAAAGATCCCGTACAATACGATCTCCTAAAGAAAGCTCTCGGAGGTCCGGATCACGGCGGTACCCGTTTATGGTGGGATGCAGGCAAAAATAACTTCTAAAAAGCCCAAACATAAAGACTTTGATTAATGGTGTTTTCTCCGTATTAGTTTAGTGTTGTAAGGAGAAGATTGGAAGGAGTAAGATCGTGAGATTTTACTCCTTCGTATTTTAAGACTGCCGGTAACTTATTTTCATAAAAATCAGAATCCAAACGCTTGAAAGATTCGAAGCAAATCACTCTTATAACCGCAATGTTACAGCAAGAGCAACTCGATTTTTAAAACCTTCCCGAACATCTCACAAATAAAAAAATCGATATCCTCATCATTGATTCAATGAATCTACCAGTTTCCCATTGATAGCCTTCAACTTCTTCCCGTCCAGCTTAATAACCTTCCTGTCATAAGTCATCAACCCGTTCACCTCTACTTCCACATCAGTAGTCTGTGTATAAACGGCTGCACTGAACCCGCGTGCAATCAAGTCATACAGTTGATTGGCATATTTAATGTATTCATTCGTCACATCTTCCGATGAATTAAACTGAACATAGCCCCAGTTACGGTTCGGTTCCCAGATATGATCTTTCACAACCCATCCTATACCGCCATATTCACCCAACACATTGGCCCGTTGCCCGTCATAGAGATACATGTCAGGAGCCGGATAATTATGCAGATCGAGCATATCACCACAAGTATAATGATTACCGCCACTCGCAGGATTCACCAGACGGGTGGGATCATACCGTTTCGTCCACTCGGCGATTTCCGGTGTTTTAAACTGTCCCCATGCTTCATTAAACGGCACCCATGTACCGATACAGGGATATGAATACAGACAATCCATGATCTCTTTCCATTCTTTGCGGTAACAAGCCTCCGACTCTGCCGAACGCTTATTCTCCGTACCATCAAAATATCTGCGATTCTGCCATTCGGGACCACGATCACCACTCGGCATGTCCTGCCATACGATAATGCCCAAACGGTCACAATGGGTGTACCAGCGTGCCGGCTCCACCTTGATGTGTTTACGGATCATATTATAACCGAAATCCTTGGTTTTCTGAATGTCATACAGCAAAGCCTCATCGGCAGGCGCCGTATACAGACCATCCGGCCACCAGCCCTGATCGAGGGGACCAAACTGGAATAAAGGTGCATTGTTCAATTCCAGACGAACAATCCCGTTGGCATCGCGTCCGGTAGAGAATTTACGCATGGCAGCATAACTATCCACCTCGTCCACAATCTTCCCTCCATTCTTCAATGCCACTTTCAGCGTGTAGAGGAAAGGAGAAGAAGGGCTCCACAATTTCATGTCGGCAGGCATGGCAATATCCACCGTTTCCCCATTCACACTTTTTCCGGTAGCCACCAGACGAGTTCCGTCGAATACATTCACTTCCAGCAAATCCGAAGCATCGATTTTATTCGTCAAGACTTTCACAGATAACTGATTCCTGTCAATATCGGGTGTAATACGCAAATTGGTGATATAATGACCGGCCACGGGTTCCAGCCACACTGTCTGCCATATTCCGGTGACCGGTGTATACCAAATACCTTCCGGGCGGTTTACCTGTTTTCCACGAGACTGATAGCCGTCATCCGTCGGATCCCATACCTTTACAACCAGCTTGTTATCACCCTTACGGTTCATTGCTGTCGTTATGTCGAAAGAAAACGGAGTAAAACCTCCGGTATGGCTACCAACCTTCACATCATTTACCCACACGTCAGTTCTCCAGTCTACAGCACCAAAATGCAACAGTAGTTTCTTTTCTTTCCATGCCTGCGGCACACTGAATGTACGCCGATACCAGAGCTCTCTCTTTGCGCCTACCGTTTTTCCTACTCCCGAAAGAGAAGATTCTACCGCAAAAGGAACCAGAATCTGTCCGTCAAAGCTGGTAGGTATCCCCGGTTTACCGACTTCCGTAATTGCATAATCCCACAAACCGTTCAGATTTTTCCAGTCATCGCGAGCCATTATCGGCCGGGGATATTCCGGTAACACTTCAGCTATATTTATCTCATCGGCCCACTTTGTTTTAATACGGTCTCCAGCCGGTTTCCACTGAGCAAAAGATACAGACACAAAAGAGATTAATAAAAAAGAGAAAAATAAAAGTTTCTTCATCGTGCTATGTTTTTAGTTTTAAATTTGCACAAAAATAGCCCGAAGTTCTCTTTCTGAATACAAGATTTAAGCCATTTAATAGTTCTATTATGCCAAATGAGGGTTTATAAGGAGAAATTAGAATCAAAATACAAAATTAAGGAGAGCAGTCCCATATATTCCTCCCGACAAAGCACATACCTTCCTGCTGTTGATAAATATATATTTTCAGAAGCAGAACATCCCCATGTTCTCAAGTAAAACATCCCCATGTTTTGAAATAGAACATCCCCATGTTGTACACCACAACATCCGGATGTTTTCATGCATCATCTACTATCCTAATGTCAAGTATACTCTATCATCAACAACTCATTACCATAGTGCTCGACCATAGCATAAGTATATCATGGTTATTGTGAAAGTTATATCGTGATTTATCCTTTCCGGCAAAAACAGTCCGCCAGATGATCATTGATAAACCCCGAAGCCTGCAAATGAGCATAGCAAATGGTCGTCCCGAAGAATTTGAATCCCCTTTTTTTCATATCCTTGCTCATAGCATCGGATTCGGGAGACGATACAGGAATCTCACTCAATGAACGAAAAGTATTGATAATCGGTTTCCTGTCGGGAAAGAATGACAATGTATATTCATAAAAGCTACCGAACTCTTTTTGCAGGCCGAGAAACAGCCTTGCATTGATGATGGTCGACTTGATTTTCAGACGGTTTTTCACAATGCCGTCAAACTGCATCAACCGCTCTACATCTTCATCGGTCATTTGTGCCACCAACCCGGCATCAAAATTACAAAAAGCCTTGCGATATCCCTCCCGTTTCCTAAGGATCGTTATCCAGCTCAATCCGGCTTGCGCACCCTCCAATACAAGAAACTCAAACAGCGTCTTGTCGTCGGTCACCAATTTCCCCCACTCTTGATCATGGTATTTCACATACAGTTCGTCAGTTCCGCACCAACCGCAACGTCCGTTTATTATATCTTGCATAATCATAACATTTATAATACGTTTCAAAGATAATGGATTCACCGCAGCACACCAAATGCTCAACAAACTATTCTACTCATAAACAGCAACCGGCAATTCTCCCCGCAAAGCTCCCAATGCGTTCTGTGCCAAAGCCTCCAACTCATCCTCACCCGGATATACATGCACCGGTGCCAGAAAAGAGATGCGTGCCGTGAGGCGGGAAACTACATACTCGGAATGGGCAATTCCGCCAGTCAACAGGATAGCGTCGATTTTGCCGTAAAGGGTAACAGCCGCCGCACCGATACCTTTGGCTACCTGATAGATCATGGCATTCAATATCAGTTCGGCTTTTTGATCTCCTTTTTCGATAGAAGCCACGATAGCGGGAATATCGGTCGTACCCAAATGGGCTGTCAGCCCGGCACGACCGGAAATGCGTTTCTTTAATTCATCCTTTGTGAAACGCCCGCTATAACAAAGGTCGATCAATGGTCCTGCCGGAAGCGTGCCAGCACGTTCGGGTGAGAATGGCCCCTCACCGTCGAGCGCATTATTCACATCGATGGCACGGCCATGTTCATGCGCACCGATGGAAATTCCACCGCCAAGATGGCAAATCACCAGGTTCAGATCTTCGTATCTCGTATGATGCTCACGGGCATACCGACGAGCAATCGCCCGTTGATTCAACGCATGCCAGATGGTGATGCGCGGCATCAGAGGAGAGCCTGTAATGTGAGGAATCTCATCCATCTCGTCCACTACACCGGGATCTGCTATAAAGGCACGGCAACCGGGAAGCATGGAAGCCAACTCATCAGCTATGAGACACCCCAAGTTACAGGCATGCGTACGCATGGCATGAAGCGTATCCTGCCGCATGGCCTCATTCACCTCGTACACCCCGCCGGGAATAGGTTTCACCAAACCGCCACGACCGATAATGGCATCAAACCGGAAAGGAATGCCCTCCTTCTCCAATTCGGTAAGCACAAGTGATTTACGAAATTCGAACTGATCGGTCACCTCCGGGAAAACAGCCAGTTCTTCTACCGTATGTCGGATGTTTCGAACCAGCAACGGCGTTTCGTCTTCATAGACGGCAATCTTTGTCGAGGTAGAACCGGGATTAATAGCAAGAATCTTCATAAGTTGTTTATTTACAGGTGAGGCAGGCCATCGCCATGCTATAATATTTAGACAGACCGGAATCGCTACGCGAGGGCAATACAACCGGACAAACAGGACCTTGCAGCAGTCCCGCCATATCGGCATTGGCAAAAAGGGAAACCGACTTATAGAACGTATTGCCCGATTCTATATTAGGGAATATCAGTACATCCGCCTGCCCGTCGATAGGAGAAACAATTCCCTTTATGCTACCGCTTGCCTGTTCACAAGAAGTACGGACATCCAGCGGACCGTCAATAATTACATTACCGAATTCACCAGCCTCCGCCAACTCGACGATATTTACATAGTCCAGGGAATGAGGAAATTTGGCACTGACTTTCTCCGTGCAATGGATAAGAGAGATGCGCGGCTGCTCTATTCCGAAAGAACGGCAAGTATGAATGGCATACCAGATCATCTCGATACGTTGCTGCAAAGTAGGTCGCGGAATAACGGCAGCATCAGAAAAAAACAGCAGTTTATTATAAGTAGGTATCTGCATGACCGCAAGATGCGTCAGCACTTTCCCTTTGGGTAGCAGCCCTTTTTCCTTGTCCAAAATAGCATGAAGCAGATTATCCGTATTAATAATACCTTTCATCAGAATATCCGCACCGCCTTCACGGACAATACGCACCGCCTCTCGGGCCGCCTCATCCGAATCTTCCATATGGATCGTCTTTACATATTCCGGATATTTTCTCAGAGTCGGATACTTTTCAAGAATAGCCGAATCACCAATCATCAGGAACTCGGCAATTCCTTCTTCAAGAGCACGGGCTATGGCATATTCCGTATTGGCGTCATTGGCACATACTACCGCAATTCTCTTGCGTCGGTTCAGTGTTTTCAGATGGGAAGTCAGCTGATCGAAAGTTCTAATAGGTTCCATAACGTTAGATTTTTAGCAAATATCAGAAAAATGATTGAGAAATACAGCATAGTAAGGGAGAAAAATAACGCGTTTATATAACATTTTGTCATGGAAAGAAAAATTATTTTAAAAACTTATGTCATAATCCGGTGAATACGTACATTTGCAAAAATAACCGAACATATGAACAGCCTGATTCTTCCCCCTTATTTGCACGAAGGCGATAAAGTCGCCATCGTCTCTCCATCGAGCAAGATAGACAAATCATTTCTGAAAGGAGCGAAAAAGCGATTGGAATCCTGGGGACTGAAGGTGATTATGGGCAAACACGCCGGCAGTGCTTCCGGTAGATATGCCGGAACCGTCAAGCAACGTTTGAGCGACCTCCAAAGCATGATGAATGACCCGGAGATAAAGGCCATTTTCTGCAGTCGTGGCGGATACGGTGCGGTACACCTCGTACAGGCACTGGATTTCACCCTCTTTCGCGAATCCCCCAAATGGCTGATAGGATTCAGTGACATCACAGCATTGCACAATCTGATTCAATCCAACGGTTTTGCTTCTTTGCATGCCCCCATGGCACGGCATCTGACAGTAGAACCCGAAGACGATCCCTGTTCTCTGCATCTGAAAAATATTCTAAGCGGCACGTTACCGGAATACTCCTGTCCGAAACACAAATTGAACCGCCAAGGAACCGCCAGGGGGATTCTGAGAGGGGGGAATATGGCCGTATTTTACGGATTGCGCGGCACTCCTTACGACATTCCGCCCGAAGGCAGCATTCTGTTTATCGAAGACATCAGCGAACGCCCGCATGCCATAGAGCGTATGATGTATAATTTGAAGTTAGGAGGGGTACTTGAAAAGCTCTCCGGACTCATCATCGGTCAATTCACGGAATATGAAGAAGACCGTTCATTAGGGAAAGAGCTATACGCCGCACTGGCCGATCTGGTAAAAGAGTACGATTATCCGGTCTGTTTTGACTTTCCGGTAGGGCACGTCACCCGCAATCTTCCTCTGATCAACGGAGCGGAAGTAGAATTGAATGTCGGCAAGAAAGCAACAGAATTAAAGTTCATTTGTTAATAAACCATGTCCGCAGAAGCAAACTACAGTGAAAATCATTACTTTTGCCGATATAATACAACAGTTACTTAAAATGAAAAAGAATTATATCATGTCATTAGTGGGGTTATTATTACTTTTCACACTGTCACTTTCTTCTTGCGGCAACAAGAATAAAGCAAGCGAAATGACGAAAGAGACCGTAGCCACCATACAGGCACCTCAGTTCGATGCCGACAGTGCCTATCAATATGTAAAAGAACAGGTCGATTTCGGACCGCGTGTGCCCAACAGCAAAGGGCATGTGGCCTGCGGCAACTATCTTGCCGGACAACTGGAAAAGTTCGGTGCTACGGTTACCAACCAGTATGCCGATCTTATCGCCTATGACGGTACCCTGCTGAAAGCACGCAACATTATCGGTTCTTATAAGCCGGAAAATAAAAAGCGCATCGCCCTCTTTGCACACTGGGATACCCGTCCCTGGGCAGACAATGATCCGGATAAAAAGAACCACTATACGCCAATCTTAGGAGCCAATGACGGTGCAAGCGGTGTAGGAGTACTTCTTGAGATAGCCCGTCAGATTCAACAGCAACAACCCGAACTCGGTATCGATATCATCTTCCTCGATGCCGAAGACTACGGCACGCACCAGGCCAGCGGCAAGCATCAGGAGGACTCCTGGTGTCTGGGATCACAATACTGGGCACGTAATCCGCATGTGCCGGGGTATAACGCCCGTTTCGGCATATTGCTCGACATGGTAGGCGGCCAGCAACCTACTTTCTATCGCGAAGCCTATTCTGAAAAATATGCCAAAGACGTCAACCGGAAAGTCTGGAAAAAGGCTAACGAATTGGGATACGGGAAATATTTCATCGATGAAGTAATGGGGGGTGCTACAGACGACCACCTGTTCATCAACGAAATTGCCGGAATCAAGACGATCGACATCATCCCTTGTGACCCGGAAGGAGAATATTCGTTCGATCCTACATGGCACACAATCAAAGATGATATGGACAACATTGACCGGAATACCCTCAAGGCTGTGGGACAAACGGTGATGGGAGTCATTTACAACGAGAAATAAGAGAGGGGAAGCCTCTCCCCGACCCTCTCCGTGGGAGAGGGAGTAAAGTTGGATCTGTAACCGGATGGTAATCATAAAGCATCTTTGATCCCCTCTCCTGTGGAGAGGTTCTTGAAAGAAAGACCACCAAAATATTATAACTATGTCAATTAATGAATTACAAGACGAAGTAATTGCGGAATTCAGTGATTTCGACGACTGGATGGACCGCTATCAATTACTTATCGACTTAGGAAACGAGCAAGAAGCGCTCGATGAGAAATATAAAACGGAGCAAAACCTCATTGAAGGTTGCCAAAGCCGCGTGTGGTTGCAGGCGGATGAGGTGGACGGAAAAGTTATATTCAAAGCCGAAAGCGATGCGCTGATCGTAAAAGGCATCATAGCCCTACTGATTAAAGTCGTTTCGGGGCATACTCCGGACGAGATTCTGAATGCCGACCTTTACTTTATAGACAAAATAGGATTGAAAGAGCACCTGTCTCCTACCCGGAGCAACGGATTGCTTTCGATGGTAAAACAAATGCGACTCTATGCATTGGCATTCAAAGCCAAAGAGAGTAAAGAATAAGATCCGGTCCGTCCGCCCGTCAGAAATGTGCAGAGGTCACAGAGTTACAATCAAAAGATGGTAAACTCTGTGACCTCTGTGCATTTTTTATGCCGGATCATTCATCTAACAAATGACGCAAAATATAGCTCACATGTAGAAAATCCCTCTCCACGTGCTTTCCATGCAGCATTATTGCTACAAAAGTCTCATTTATTGCCAAATTTACAACAGTATAAAACTTCCAAAACGGCTAACTTTGCCTTATCCGGGGCGTACTGTATACCTGTCTGTTTTTCCGGAATAACATGAATAAAGCAAAATAATCCATATTCAAAGTATTTTTCTCTATTTCCCTGTGCAGAAAAACCCGATTACTTTGCAATATGAATAAAACAGCAGAATTCATTTACAAACTAAATAGTATTTATACCATGAAATTAAAAGCGATTTTACTGGCAGGACTTCTCTGCCTCTCCGGCATCATCCATGCCGCAGATAACCCAGTAATAAAAATCGAGACGGCAACTACCAGCCTTATTTTCCGCGTAGGAGATAACGGCCGGCTCTATCAATCCTATCTGGGGAAACGACTTCACAACGAAGCCGACATCCGTCATCTGCCCCAAGGTACAGAGGGTTATCTGACACACGGTCTGGAAGATTATTATGAACCGGCCCTGCACATCGTACACAATGACGGCAATCCTTCGACATTGCTGAAATACACCTCACATAGCAGCCAAAAATTGGCAGACGGTGCTACCGAAACGGTCATCACTCTGAATGACGACCAGTATCCGATCACCGTCAAACTGCATTATGTGGCCTATCCCGCCGAAAACATCATCAAGACATTCAGCGAAATCAGCCACAAAGAAAAAAAACCGGTCAGCTTGCAGAAGTATGCTTCATCCATGTTGCATCTGAACCGCAATAAATACTTCCTGACGGAATTTAGCGGTGACTGGTCACACGAAGCCAATGTCACCGAACGCGAACTGGCCTACGGTAAAAAAGTAATCGACACCAAATTAGGTGCACGCGCCAACATGTTCGTATCCCCTTTCTTCCAGGTATCGCTGGATAATCCATCGGAAGAAAATGCCGGTGAGGTATTGGTAGGTACTTTAGGATGGACCGGTAACTTCCGTTTTACTTTCGAAGTAGATCATCAGAATCATCTGCGCGTTATCAGTGGTATCAACCCTTATGCATCGGAATACAGCCTGCCGGCGAATGAAGTGTTCCGTACACCGGATTTCTACTTTACCTATAGTTTGAACGGTAAAGGACAGGCCAGCCGCAATTTCCACGACTGGGCGCGCCGCTATCAGGTGAAAGCCGGAGACGAAACACGCATGACGCTGCTCAACAACTGGGAAGCTACTTATTTTGATTTCAACGAAGATAAATTAGTTGCTCTTATCGGCGAAGCCAAACATTTAGGTGTAGACATGTTCCTGCTGGATGACGGATGGTTTGCCAATAAATACCCGCGCAGCAGTGATCATCAAGGTTTGGGCGACTGGACGGAAACCGCCGACAAACTGCCTAACGGCATCGGTAAATTGACTGCCGAAGCAAAGAAACAAGGAGTCAAGTTCGGTATCTGGATCGAACCGGAAATGGTAAATCCTAAAAGTGAACTTTATGAAAAACATAAAGACTGGGTGATTCGTTTCCCCAATCGCGAAGAATATTATTTCCGCAACCAATTGGTACTCGACCTCAGTAATCCGGCCGTACAAGACCATGTATTCGGCGTAGTAGACCAACTGATGACAAAATATCCGGATATCGCTTTCTTTAAATGGGATTGCAACAGCCCCATCACCAACATTTATTCAACCTACCTGAAAGGGAAACAAACACATCTATATATAGACTATGTGCGCGGACTCTATAAAGTGCTTGAACGCGTCAAAGCCAAATATCCGAACTTGCCGATGATGCTCTGCGCCGGTGGCGGAGGACGTTCCGACTTCGAGGCATTGAAGTACTTTACAGAATTCTGGCCAAGTGACAACACCGATCCGATCGAACGCCTGTTCATCCAATGGGGATTCTCACAGGTATTCCCCAGCAAAACCCTGTGTGCACACGTGACTACATGGAACAAGAAAACCAGTGTCAAATTCCGTACCGACGTAGCCATGATGTGCAAATTAGGGTTCGACATCAAAATGGATGATCTGACAAACGACGAACAAACGTATTGCCGCCAAGCCGTACAGGAATATAATCGCCTGAAACCCGTTATTTTAGAGGGTGACCTTTATCGTCTCGTATCTCCTTATGAAGGTGAACGCGAACATACCTCTTCCATGTACATCAGCAAGGACAAAAGCAATGCAGTCGTATTTGCTTTCGATATCCATCCGCGCTACGGAGAACGGCTGCTTCCGGTACGTCTGCAAGGCTTGGAAGCTAACAGAATGTATAAAGTGAAAGAGATCAACCTGATGCCGGGCGCATGGCCCAGCTTGGGAGGAAATGATCAGGTTTATTCCGGAGAATACCTGATGACGGTAGGTCTCGGCCTGTTCACAGGACAAGATTTAAGCAGCCGCATCATAGAGGTTAGTGCCCAATAAGAAAATCCGTCAAGAGAAAGTACTATCTTATAAAAATTCTTCATTAGTATCCTGTGCCCCTGTATCTGCCCTCCGGCAGTGCAGGGGCACTAACTTTTTTAATCAGAATTCAATATAAAATTCATCTCGCACAATTTCTTCTCTTTTCACATAGTGGAATTTACTCAGCAAATAAGTAACTGAAATAGAAGTTTTTAAAAAATATGATGTAATCACTATTTTATTTCATATTTTTTTCTAATTTTGCTAACAACATAAATTCATTATGAAATGCCCATGATATAAAAAAAACAATGTAATTTATAAAGTTAATTGAATAAGAATTTATGGTCATATAGACTTCGTAGAATATGAAAAGATTAATTTATATATTGCCTTTTATTGTGTTTTTGCAATTAAATGCACAAACATTCGGTTCAGGTCAGAAATGGGCAGATTTTCATACCAACAAAAAGGCTTTATCTCATCCCGTACCTACCAATATCCAGAAACATTTCGACATTGCTATAAATGAAATAAGCCAGATGTTGAAAAGGGAAAAACCTTTAAGTTTTAAAAGGGCGGTTTTTCTTGTAGAGAATGCTTATTATGAAGGCAAAATGAGTTGGGAGGATTATAACAATGAAATATTGAGAATAAAGCCCATACTTAATAAAATGATAGACAACCGCAATTTAAGACAATATAAAACCGCTGGAAATTGGGCTGTATTTACCTATATGTCTGATAGTATCCCGGAAAATAACTTCAAACCGTATCAATATGATTTTGAAAATTTCATGAGTGATTCAGATCTGGAAAGTTCTTTAGTTTCACGCCTTTTAAAAACCAAAAGAGGCAATTGTAGGTCCTTACCTTTTCTTTATAAGATTTTGGCCAATGAAGTGAATGTAGAGGCATTTATAGCAATTGCTCCTATGCACTGCTATGTAAAGCACAGGGATGAAAAAGGAAATTGGTGGAATTTAGAAATGACAACCGGATCTTTTTCACGATCAAGCTTTATTATGGAAACCTTCAATGTTTCCGAAATTGCTATAGAAAGCGGTTTGTTTATGAAATCATTGTCAGATATTGAATCTGTTGCATATTGCATATGTGACCTATTAAATTATTATGAGTATAAAACAGGAAGATATTCAGATGATTTTATCAGGAAATGTTACAGCATTGGTTTACAGTACTATCCCAATAGCCAATTGCAAACTAACAAAGGAAACGATTTAAAATTCCGATTAGACAGTAAAATAATCGATATGGGTCTGAAAGGATATAGGGACATTATTAATTATCCGGAACTTATGAGAGAATTTGAAGCAATGGATTCCACGTTCCAATATCTTTCGAAAATTGGCTACTCTACAATAAAACCTGAAGATTATGAAAAGATGGTCAATGATATAAAAGTGAAACAGACAAAATTGAATACAGAGAAATAACATAAATCAGTATACATTATGAAAAGGCAAATTTTATTTTTGAGCATAATAACGTTTTTTGCGTTGAGTGCTTTGGCACAGACTCCTTATGACAATTTTGCACCGGAACAGAGTGTAAAATCAATGATTGAAATGCCCGAAACGAAATTCAAAGTAGTAAATTCGGACTCAAATAGCAAAATACATAGCATTGAGTTTGATAAAAACACCTTGTCTTTGAATTTATTAAATGAGAGCGACAGTGTGCTTAAATCAATTATCCTCAACCCAAATGAGAAAAAATTTATGTCGATTGATCCACATGCTGAAAAGTACTATAGTATTAGTCCTTATGCCTATTGTTTTAATAATCCCGTAAATGTTATTGATCCAGATGGAAAAGACAGCTATCTATTGATTTGGTTTTCAGGAAATAACGAAACTGGACATGCTGGAATTGCAATTGATAACTATAAACAACAAGAAGTCAGAGATAAGAAAGGAAATGTCGTATTAGACAGTAAAGGAAATCCCACTTATGAAATGGTCAAAGATGGGACTATGACATATTACGATTTGTGGCCCAATAGTCCTGTAGGAAAAACTGAGTTACAAAGCAATGTAAAATCTGATTACTCGAAAGGGGTGACAATCAATAGTTTATCTGATTTACAAACAAAAGATCCAACAGGATTGAGAAGTGGAAGTGTTAGTGCTGAAGGCAGAGCTGCTGATGGAATTGTGCAGATAAATACAACTTACGACCAAGATACAAAAATTCAAGGTTATGCTTCTAATACATCAAATTCGGGAAAAGCATATAATGCTAGCAGTTTTAATTGTTCTACATTTGCCGAAAATGCTTTAAAACAGGTATTTCCAACATTAGATGCCAGCCAGTTTGTGAAAATCCCAGGTGCTTTAAGGTTTATATATAACGACACAAGAGTTGTAGCACCAAACAATTTATACAATGCTACAATGGCATTACCAGGTGCTACAAATATAAAGGGGCCAAAATCTGTTGTTGCTAAACCTTATTTGCAATATTATGGAAAATAGACATTTAAAATCTTATATAATTATATCTGCGTTGATAATGCTTTCTTGTACCGAAAATAAATCCACAATTTTAGAAACCCCATTTGTAACGGTGGTGAAATTAGTATCTGCAGAACAAAGTTTGGCTTTTGAAGAAGCAATACAATACATAGATGTAATACAGGTATATTCAAAATTAGGGTTAGAAAATCCTGAATCGGATTGGAAAAGAACAATAAAACTTCAATACAATCTCGGTAAAGACAAAAAAATCTCAAACGATTTTAAATATTATGACTATAACATAGAAGAAACTATAACAGAAAATAATGCGGTCGTTTGTTTCAAAGCAAGGAATACAAACAGTTCTATAAAAAAGATAACTTACGGATTAGAAAAACGCCAAAACAGATGGATAGTTATTTATATTGATTATTTCAAATAGTATTTATCGTAGTAAATACTGTTTTGTGATTAAAAAAAACTTGAAAGGTAAATTAAATTCCACAGGTAATCAATCTATAAAAAATGGATATGAAGATATGCTATTCCTCACTACTATTAACTGTAGTCAGCCTTTGTTTATCATTGAGATTAGAGGCAGTCAGTCATACAGCCTACTTGGAGGTTTTGGAAGTAAAAAAAATAAAAAATTACTACCTATTCTTGATTGTATAATCAAACATGAGCAACAATGTGTTTACTATACTCCCAACTTAATTTTTAACATTTATTCCCGTAACCTTAACGATTCTATTGATGAAGTGTAAATCGCGCGATAGGTTCAATATTAACCAGATTAGAATTGGATGAGAAGTGCTTTGAATATGCCGGACATTTGTTTCTTGTAGAAAGATATAAGAATTCATTATTCATCAACACAAACCAAAAGAAGCAAATTTCTTATTATATAGAAACCAATAATGTTGTCATAAACTACTATAACGACACCTATTCTTTTTGGATTTATCATTATATTAGTGATAGATTCTTTTTTAGAGACATGTATGATACTTATTGTAAACCAACAAGGAGTCAATATGGACGTTAAAAAAAAGATTTTTTTATTTTTGCTCATTGGAGGTGTAACCGTAATTCAAGCACAAAAAAACGAAAGGTTTACCCCTCCAAATATGACACAAAAAACTCATACATTCGCATTACCTGAATTGCAAATTGACAGTACTTTTATTACTAATTTAAACACTGTATTATTTTCTCAAAAAGGATGTGGAGTAAAGAAAGATAGTAAGTGGAAAAATTTTTTCATACTTTTTAAGGCAATAGACAGTACGAGTTATTCGATCTGTTTAAGTCTTGAGGATATACCAGCAGAAAAATCTATAGTTTTTTTTAAGTATAATGATTTTTATTACTGGTTACATGGAGAAATACCTCCTAATATTATATCAAAAACTAAAACTAAAAAAAGGTTTTCTTACAAAGAACCTATTCCTGCTTTCTACGATCCCCCTTTTTGGACTTTAATATATCATATCCAAACTGGAAATATTGAGTTCAAAGGTCAGGATTGCCATTAACAATTAGTCTATATGTCAATACGAAACAGAACTCAAAACACTGTATGAGAAGTTCCCCAAAGACGTAGCAAATTTTTCTGAAAGACGCTACATCTTTTTCATAAACAGAATCTATTCTGCAAAATAAGCTGCATTCAGTATGTTTTTACCCCTTCACTTTTTTTCTCAATCGGTTTATTCATCGGAGATACAGGGTGAAGGCACGCCGGGATGTGTCCTTACGAATCCTGCAAACGGTCCTTAGCTCCTACGGGCACCGTGTTCGGACAGCTTTTGCACGGTTGCAAAAACCCTTCACCCCGTATCCCCCTTGAACAAGGCGATACAGAGTGAAGGGTGAAAGCGGTGAAGGGGGTAAATCCCAAGTGATATTCTGTTATCCGGAACCGGATTTTATCTTTTGAGCAACCTTACCGACCGATTATTTTACCAGAATCGTTTTATTAAAATGAATACGGTCGGAAGAACTTCCTATCTGTATTTCAAACTCACCCGGTTCCACCACAGGTTTCATCCGGACATCGTAAAGGGCCAGTTCGGACATCGGTACTTCCAAAGTCACTTTTTTCTTCTCTCCGGCTTTAATAAATACTTTTTTAAAAGCCTTTAATTGCTTGATAGGAGTAGATACCGAACTGATCTTATCGCGGACATAAAGCTGAACCACCTCTTTTCCATCCCGCTTTCCGGTATTTTCCACCTCTACTGTGGCCACAATCGTACTCTGATCGGAGTAAATGGAGTCATTCAATGTACATCCGGAATAATTGAAGTTCGTATAACTCAATCCATAACCAAACTCCCAAAGTGCATACGGATGTTCAAAAATATAATGTCCGGCAGGTTCTTCATAGGTACCCGGACGGTCAAAACGCTGCACACGGTCCGTAGGATAATAATTATAGAAACAAGGCGTGTTACCCGTACTCCTCGGAAACGACACATTCACGCGTCCCGAAGGATTGACGTTCCCTACCAGAATATCGGCAAGCGAGCGTCCCTGCTGTTCTCCTGCATACCATTGCACCAGCACTGCATCTGCATTTTCCTTTGCCCAGCTCATTACCAACGGCTTACCGGATATCAAAACGACAATCATCGGTTTGCCCGTGGCCTTGACAGCCTTCAACAGTTCCGATTGGTTTCCGGGAAGCTCCAAAGAAGAAAGGTCGAAGCCTTCACCGGCTGTCGAGTAACGAGGGCCACGACCCAGAAACGTACTGCGCGTGCCTACCGCCACAATAGCCAGATCACTCTGCTCTACGGCTTTCACAGCCTGCTCTATGTCTTTACTATCCGCCCGGTTCCACCAGTTACAGCCATCCGCCTGCAAAATGGTTTTCTTTTTACCCAACACTTGCTGCAATCCCTGATACAACGTCACACCCTCTTTGGTATCCGGTGTTGTCCAGGAATAATCGCCGAAAACAGTCTGATTACTATTTGGGCCTACTACGGCAATAGATTTATATTTAGACAAATCGAGCGGAAGGATATTATTCTTATTTTCCAACAGAATAGTGCTTTCGTCGGCTACCTCTTTTGCCAATGCAATGTGTTTGTCCGAGCGAACCACCTTTTTCACCAATTTCGGGTCACCGTAATAAGGGCGGTCAAACAAGCCCAAAGCAAACTTCACGTACAAAACACGACGAACCGCCTTATCGATATAAGCTTCATCGATTTTACCCTCTTTCACCTGTTGCTCCAACGTTTCATAATCCGAATCCACGTCCAGATCCACACCGGCAATCAACGAAACCTTTGCAGCCTCTTCACGGGTGGGGACGGCATAATGAAAAGTCATCACCCGGTCCACAGACCCCCAGTCGGAATAAACATACCCTTTAAAGCCCAATTCATCACGCAGCACATCCGTCATATAGTAAGGAGAAGCCGACACAGGTATGCCATCATATGCACTGTAACAACTCATGATGCACAACGGATTCGTCTCCTTAATCACACGGGCAAAAGGATAAAGATAGATACTCCGGAATTCCCGTTCACCGCCACTGACAAAAGCGCAATTCAGACCACCGGCCGGTGTTCCGTGGGCCACGAAATGTTTGGGCGTACAGGTTATCTGATGTTTCTGGTATCCTTTCACAAAGCCAATTCCCATTTCCGAGATAAGGAAAGGGTCTTCTCCATAGGTCTCCTCTACTCTTCCCCAACGCAATTCACGGGCAATGTCGAATACCGGTGAAAGTACCTGGTGGATTCCCATTGCCGCAGCCTCCTTGCCGGCAGCATCCGTCATACGCTCAATCAGTTCCGGATTGAAAGTACTCCCCTGCGCAATGGAATGTGGGAAAAGAGTCGAATTATTCTGAAGGATTCCTTGAATACCCTCCACGGCTGTCAGGATAGGAATTCCCAGACGGGTCTTGGTAAGCATATACTTTTGCAATTCATTATAGATGCCCGCACACTCTTCGGCAGTCTTTCCCATTTCGTGTGTGCAACCATAGCTCTGCCCTTGAAAGATGGATTCTATCTCATCTATTCTCCCGACAGGCTTATTTTGCAATTGCAATGTTTTTTCATGAAGCGTCATACGCCTCAGCAAATCCTCTACCCGGCTCTCGATAGGCGCCAGAGAATCTTTATACAAAGGTCTCTCCTCCGTTTCCCCAGCCCAAGCGGTGGCAGTTCCCATACCTAATACGAGGGCAATCAAAAGTTTCCTTGTTTTCATACCTTATCCTAAAATGTTATTCTACTTCTTTCTCTATCGTGTTTATTTTATGAATCTTGTTCAGAGCAACGGCATTGATACGGATATCCGCGCTCTTTTCTCCCATACTGGCTACCCAACCCAACAAAAGCGTTGTTTCCTCATCCAATGTGAAACTCAAAGTCTTTGTACCGGTAGTACGCCCCCAATTGACAGAAACCAAAGCGGCAGCCGCTACCTGATCGGTATCCGGAAAAACATCTGCCACCACCACAGCGCCATACGGGTTCAGATTATTCCCCTTAGAGGTATTCACATTAAAGGAGAATTCATAGGTTCCGGCAGGCAAGGTCACCTTTTGCCAGATTTTACCGTTTTCAATGGCACTGTCATAATTGAGAGTAGACATATTGATGAATGTCTTACCGGCAGAAGCCTCATAGAAAGTTCCCGTACGACCGCCGTTTTGAGTAAGCAGATTAGGAGTATATTCCCAATCTTTCAATACACCGCTCTTTTCTGTCCCCTCATCCTGACGCGCAAACGGTTCGGTAGCATTCTTCATCACAGTCCCCGTCAATGTTTCATCCGCCTCCACATTCGCCTCAATGTCAAAGATATCCACAGCAGCCGTATCCGGCAGATAGTAAGTTTTCATTCTGAAACCACTCATCGATTTGTACTCCTCTAAAATGGTTTCCTGTTCACTCTGTTCTACCTGAACCATACGTTCCTGCCCATTGACGTCCGTATACCAGATACGGACGTACGGAGAATGGCTGTCGGCAGTAGACCAACTAATCGTGGTAGAGTTGTTCTCACATTTCACATCCGAAATGCCCCGGTTGTACAATGTGCTCTCATAGATCGAGCCGTAAGAAGAACCGATCAGCGATTCCGGTACGGAAGCATGTCCTTCATCATCAAAAGTCTGTACTACAAAGTTATAAATACCCTCTTTCAACGGAATATCGTATGTAAACACTTCCGCTCCCTCCTGACGCTGAACAGGCAGGTCGATCACATCCTTTCCCATGTTGTAAGTGATACGCAACCGGGTAATCTTCGGATCGATCAGAATACCGTAAAACTGCACACGTCCTCTGCCCGAACGCATCTGCATCGCCTCCGGTCTGCCGATATACAGTATTTCCTTTCCATCTGTATACTTCAGATAATCATCCATCTTTGTGCAAGAGGAAAAATTGCCAAGCAACAAAAGCAACACTCCTATTGCCGATATATATTTAACTATCAATTTCATAATTCAAGCATTTATCAATTATTCGTTTCCGATTTATCATCTCCCCAGAAAGTAACTTCCGTAAACGTCATATTCGAGTTACCAGTCCAGTTATCGATACACTTAATGCGGATATAGCGTACACGCGGTGCATCCAACGGGAAATTCGCGTTATCCCCTTCCTTGGCGGCCAGACGGTCGTCTTCGGTCAGTTCGCTTCCCGGCAGGCCGGACGGCTTTTCATTCTCAATATGAAGCAGTTTTGTCCAACTGTCCCAACTTCCGGATTTATCCAATTCCGCACATCCCCAGACTTCATAGATCTTCGGAGAAACGTCATTATAGAAGTGCTTATCGTCTTGCACGAATTTCAAATTGAAACGGCTCAACTTGACCAGCACACCGAGATCGAAAGTGAACCAGGTAGGCCCATCGTGTTCTTCAATACCCGTATGAGCGCCGGTTTGTCCGTCACCATCGGCTGCCGCCCGTCCGTCCCAGATATATTCCATCTTGCTTTCATAGAAAGTACAGGGGAAGTCGCCCGGCAAAATAACTTCTTTAAACTTCTTCTTATCGAGTTCGGCCTCGTATATCGGAGTCAGGTTTTCCTTTTTCACCGGAGATCTGTTTCCCCATTTATCTTCAAAACAGATCTCAAAATCACGGGGAACATCCAGAAAACCACGTACAGAGAAAGTCGCTTTGGCCAATCCTGTATAGAAAGTCTCCGCATTGGCCATTTCATTGTCTGCATTCGGAGTAGAGACGTACACTGTGAGGTCGGCTTTCGAAGCATTGTCAAATGAGAAAGTCATTCCGCCGAAGTCCGGTTGCACCTCCAATGTTTCGTAAGCAGCCTGCACCGGAGGCGTATCTGCCGCGACCTGTATGTTCACCGGTTCCGAATAATTTTCACTGCGATCCACGGCATATACATCCAACGAATAAGTATCCGTATCTCCAAACCCCTCTACAAGCAATGTATTGGTGAAGTAGGAAGCCTTGAATTCGTATTTCTTTCCTGCCTTGTTCGTGTAACTCGCCGCCACATAAAGCAAGTCCGGATCCGAAGGCAGGGTATAGGTAAGAAGTACCGAACCGGACATCTTTGTATAAGTAACATCACGTACCGGCGCCGGTGCTTCCTTGTCGTTTTCCAAAGGCTTCACAACGTCGTTCTGACAACCGGCAAAGACCGCCAGCAGCCCTAAAGTGAGTGCATATATTTTTATTGATTTCATATTTCTTTCTGTTTTTAATCCTAAAACCATTTATTGCCATCCCGGATTCTGCACCAGATTGGGATTGATTACCAACGATTTCTCTTTAATCGGCCAAAAGTAATCGCGCGGTGCCACAAACTGCTGCGTATACATCGTAGTGAGCTGATAATAAGTATCCACTGTTTTGCCACGGGGATTCCATGCCATCAGCGTCTTGTTATATTCTTTATCGGCAATCTTCCAACGACGGACGTCCCAGAAACGCTGCCCTTCAAACATCAACTCGATGGTGCGTTCACGCTGGATAATTTCCCGTAATCCCAACTGCGTTCTGAACTTATTCGGTTTACGCGAATGCTCTTCCCAAGATTCTTTTACACCCGACAAACCGGCACGTTCTCTGATTTTATCGACATAGCTGATTGCCAAAGTACGGGCCGCTTCCGAATCGGAAGCCTCATTAACAGCCTCTGCATACAGCAAATACAGATCGGCCAAACGAAATTCCGGCCACGGATACTGTTCCGAGTTCCAGCCGCTCTCTGTGTTTACGAAGCCCAGATTGACCAGTTTCTTTGCCCAATAACCTGTTTTAGAATATCCGTAAGCTCCTAAGATACCTTGTGCCTGACCGGCACGTCCTTTCAACTGCCAAATATCGGATGAGTTTCCGGAAACACAGTTACTCTGATACCACAAACCACCGTCAAAACCGATATTGGCATAATAGCGAGGTTCACGGTCGAAATTGGCAGTCACCGTTTCGTAATCCGGTATCAGATAAAATTCATTCACCGTGTTACTGGTATTTTTCTTCACTTTCAGACGGTTGGCATATTCCCACTCCTTATCCTCGTCGAGAGGAATACCATTTTTAGTATAATACAATTCCGTAACATACATGGTCGGATTAATCTTCTCGGAAGCACCGTGCATATTCGACGGATATTTACCGACACGTGACATACAAGACTGCTGCAAGCCGCTTACCGGACGACCGGACAATCCCCAGATCAGTTCATCGTTCCATTTCTCCGTCACGCATTCACGCAAGCTCAACTCCCGTTTCAACCGGTCACTGAACAGCATGTTCGTATGGGTTTCGTGCAATACGATCTCCGGGCTGACACCGCCCTCTCCCTGTTCGCACATCTCGATTGCTTCTTCACAGGCCTCTTGGGCATCGATCCATTTCTGTACGCTGTATTCCTGACTAAACAGATGCTCCCCGTCTTTATTCGTAAAATCGGCATAATCCGGATTTCCGTTGAACAACGGGCTGGCTGCCATCACCAGCAACTTAGCTTTCAGCATCAAAACGGCCGGACGGGTGATACGCCCCAGTTCGGTTGCCTGATCATCTATTTTCACAGGCAAATCTGTTTTTGCTTCATCAAGCAGGTCGGAAATAAAAGCCACCACCTTATCGACCGGGGCACGTTTCAAGCGCACCTCTTCGGGTGTGGAAGAGATAGGCAGGTTCTCATTAATAATCACAATCGGACCATACATACGCAACAGCAGATAGTGATAATAAGCCTTCAGGAATTTTGCCTCCGCCAGCCATCTCTTTCGCATGGAAGGTGCAAGATCACCTACATAGTTCAGATCGGAAACATAAGTAAGAAAGGTATTGCAATCACGAAGCCCTTCGTACAAGCTGTGGGCTGCCCCATTACCGCCGTCCCAATAATTCATATAAGGCTCGTTCACATTCTGATATCCCAAACCGATGCGCCAGGTTGCATAATCATCCCCACTCTGGATGGGATAAAAAGTAGCCAGCTCGTCACCTCCCATCAACCCTACGTTGGCACGCTCGCTATGATACTCAGGGATGTATGAGTAACAGGTAAACAGATACTTCTCGGCTTCATTACGGTTGCTGAAAGAATGTTCGATCGTACCGACATTATCGGGCACGACATCCAGATAGTCACTACATGCACTCAATCCCCACATTCCGCCGGTCAATAACGAGACACATGCCAGATTTCTCAATTTATTTTTAAGATTATATTTCATTGCTTTCGTCTCCTTCATTTAAAAAGTTAATTGAACACCTATATTAATCACCCGTTGAATAGGATATCCCAGGCCATTACCTCCCATTTCGATATCCCACATGCTGAATCCGCTCAAAACAAACAGGTTGTTACCGCTACAATAGATACGGGCCGAATTTATATAAGCCTTTTTCGTCAATGTCTCCGGGAAAGTATATCCCACTTCCAGCGTCTTCATACGCAGGAAAGCACCGTTACGCATAAACCAGGTACTTTTCTGGATATTGTTCTCCATACGGGTCGTACTCAGGCGTGGCCACAAAGCGTAAATGTCCCGGTTGGTCTCTGTCCAATGGTTGTCAGCGTAAGCTTTCAGCAAAGGAATATCCTTCCACATATAAGCGTTATCCCAATTGGTATCCTCGTATACGTGCACAAACGGAGAAGTATTCTTTGCATCGATCCAGAAAGAGGAACGGGCAGACCCTTGGAAGAAAGCGGAAACGTCAAAACGGGCGCTACCGAAAGAGAAACCGAAACCGTAGATGATTTCCGGAACGGTAGGAAAACCGATAGGCACTTGGTCCAGTTCGGTAATCTGTCCGTCACCGTTTACATCCCGGTATTTGATATCACCCGCCCCATATTCGCCAAAGGTCTGCTTCGGAGAGTTGGCCACATCGGCATCGTCAATGAACAGACGCTCGGCAATATAACCGAATTCCTGATTTAACGATTGTCCGACGTGAAGTTTGTACTTCTCATTGTATTCCGGTTCTTCATATTTCAGGAATTCGCTATGGGCATAGGTGAAGTTTCCGTGCACCTGCAACCACATGCCATTCCGGTATGCCTTGTTATAATCGAGCGACAAGTCCAAGCCACGCGCTTTCGCTTCACCCACATTGGCACGCACCTTTGCCGAAAGTCCCATTGTAGAAGGTATAGACTCCCTATCCATCAGGATATTAGTACGGTGTTCCGTAAAATAGTCGGCTTGGATATTCAATCCGTCGAACAATGTAAATTCTACGCCATAATTCGATTTGTAGGCTTTCTCCCAAGTGATATCACGGTTATCATAACGCCTCACGGTCACACCGTTCTTTGTATAATTGAAGTCCGTACCGAAATTATAGCTCTTGCCGGCATCGTTTGCATCCACCTCGGAAAGATAGAAGAAACGGTCGTCTTCGTCACCAATCGCATCATTTCCGACCAGACCATAGGTATATTTCAACTTAAACTTGGGAAGAACCTTTTTCAATGGTTTCCAGAACTTCTCGTTCGAAAGGTCATAACCGACACCGATAGCCGGGAAGAAACCGTAACGTTCCGAACGGTAAAAGCGTTCCGAACCGTTGTACCCGAAGTTAAACTCAGCCATATAGCGATTGTCGAATGCATAAGTAAAACGGCCGGATAAGCCCTGGTTACGGTAAGGCAACGATTTCTGCAAATTGTCTTTCCCCGAATCGTCAGTGATATTGGATACCTTCTTTTCGCGACGTTGATAAACCAGCAAACCGCTTATATCATGATTACCGAAAGAACGGTTGTAAGACATAGCCGCCTCCATATAGACCGTAGACTGTACGTCTGTCCATGAACCGGTAGACTCCAGATATTCCGTCGGGTTGGCATCTTCGTTCAATTGCATGATGGTATACGAGCTATTCTTGTCATAAGATCCTACATTATAGAAATAAGGATTCGATGCACGTCCCACCTCAAAATAGGCATAACGGGAAGTATTGAACAGACCACGAACATTCAATCCTTTCGTGATGAACGACAGGTCCTGTTTCAACTCGAACTGTGCGTCCATCGTCGATTTCGAATAATCTTTATATCCCTTTGTCAACTCGGCATAAGGGTTCGTGTATTCCACACCGTTATTGTACAGTGCATTACCATACAACACGTGCTTGGCAGAGGGCAGGTCGGAAGACGGATAATAAGCCGGAAACAATACCGGATTGGAAACCATGATCTTCTTATACATCGTATCACCGCCATCCAATGGACCGGTGTAATCGTCGAACGTACCGGCCAGACGCACAATAGCCTCAGTCGTCTTTGTCAGATTAATATTTACATTCGACCGTAACTGATAAGTGCTCAAATCGATATTATTCTTATAACCGGCATACTTGTCATTCTTCAGGTTACCATTATCTTTCGAGAAAGTGGCCGCAATATAATAACGGGCTACCTTACCACCACCGCTCACACTCAAATTGGCACGTTGGTTTGCCACAAGCGGATTAGTCATCAACTTACGCCAGTCGTTGGCCGGATACAGATAAGGATTCTTACCCGCAATCGTATTGGCAATCTTCTCGCGCGAATAGACCAACGGAGACAACGGATTACGTGTAACAGCCGCTTCATTGGCCATTTGCATGTAAGTGATCGGGTCTGCCAACTCTATATTCGACGTATTGGATGAAAATGAATTCTCCACGCGTAAACTGACCTTAGCCGGCCCTTCCTTTCCTTCTTTTGTCTGCACCTGAATAACGCCGTTAGCACCACGTGCACCATACAAAGCGGTTGCGGTCGCATCTTTCAAGATAGAAAAAGCAGCGATATCATCCGGCTGCAAACGAGCCAGTTCGGTAGACGTTGTTTCGATACCGTCGATCAGGATCAACGGGTCTTTTTTATAACCGAAAGTCGTCACACCACGGATAAAGAAGTCGGCATTGTCCTGTCCCGGTTCTCCACTACGCTGGTAAGCTATCAAACCGGACATACGCCCGGCCAGTGCGGTAGTCAAGTTACTCGAAGGCACTTTCAGCGCAGCCGGCTTCACCGTCTCGATGGAACTGACCATACTCTCCTTCTTCTGAGTACCGAATGCCACTACCACCACCTCGTCAATGCTGACGGCATCTTCTTTCATCTCCACATCGATACGTTTCTGGTTTCGTACCACAATCTCCTGTGTCTGCATTCCCAAAAAAGAGAATACCAGTGTGGAACCGGCGGGAACATTAGACAAAGTGTACTCACCGTCCATATCGGTAGTGACACCGTTGGTCGTACCCTTCACCACCACGGTAACAGCCGGCAGCGGTTCACCGGTTTCATCCTTAACCACTCCTTTCACAACCCGGTTGTCAAGTACTCCGGCATATCCCGACGCACCACAGGAAAACAACAACAAGGCTAAAATGAACTTAAAAACTTTCCGGAAAGAAAGTTCTTCAAACATGTGTTTTTCCATATATAATTATTTTAAATCTATCACTTTATATTATCATAAAAACATATTAATAAGAATTATATTTATCATATGCAAAGTAAGCTTAAAAAGAAAGGGAAATCAATAGAGAAAAAAATTATGGATATGGAGAATCTTACCCTAAAAAAAGCGATCAAAAACTTATGATAAAACCAATCCGGTTTAGAAATATTTTGGTAACTTTGAATACAGATAACGTGAACTGTTATATTCAGATTTATCAACCCTATACCTGACAAGACATGCCACGAATTAAAAATGGATTCAAAGGAGAGCGTACCATTGTATTACCGGCTTTCCTGATCGAAAAATTAAAACAAGACCCTCTGGGCCAGGAGCTATATATCACTGATATAGGCTATTATCCGCATGCCAATTTTCATTATTGCGAACGTACCGCCGAAGAGGTTAATGAGTTTGTCCTTATCTACTGTGTAGAAGGACAAGGCTGGTTTGAACTGGCCCACCGGCGGAACGAAATCAATTCCAACCAATTCTTTATTCTCCCCAAACACGTGGCACATGCTTATGGCAGTAATACCGCCAATCCCTGGACCATCTACTGGATACACTTCGACGGGAAAAAGGCGGCGTTCTTCAGTAGCGGATTCGACCGTCCATGTAACATTACTCCCGAAGCACACTCCCGGATAAAAGAACGGCTGACGCTCTTTGAGGAGATTTATTCCGCCATCAATTCCGGATACAACAAGAATTATATGTTGTACGCCACCACCAGCCTGTTCCACTTTTTAGGTTCTATGAAATTTATCGGAGAATACCGTGACTGCGGTTCTATGAACTATTCACAAAAAGATGTAGTACAGCTTGCCATTCATTACATGAAAGAGAACCTGAATAAGAAGATTCGTCTGACAGACATTGCCGGTGAAGTAAAATTATCCACTTCTTATTTCTCCAACCTGTTCGAAGAGAAGACCGGATCTTCGCCTTTGCGGTATCTGAACTATCTAAGAATACAGGAAGCATGCCACTATCTGGATTTCACCGATATGAAAATCAGCCAGATCAGTCCGTTGGTGGGTTATGAAGATTCTCTCTACTTTTCCCGGTTATTTACTAAAACGATGGGCATACCTCCCTCGGAATACAAAGCCAAAAAGAAGGGATAAAAAACATCCTGTATCATTCCGAAAAATCCAAGTCAAACCGGTAGACGGTCCGTTGTCTGTATTCGTTTCCGGGTCTTAACAGGCACGAAGGGAAATGAGAATGCGAAGGCGTATCCGGAAAGAATTGCGTCTCCAGGCAGACTGCCGTATCGGGGGATTCATAATAGCCTGCCGTATAGAGTAATACCCCCGGCAGATCCGTCATCACTGTCAGACGGCGCTTGGATGCAGGTTCGCAGAGACAAGCCGCCAATACCATATCACGGGAAGGCTGTTCTTTCAGGATATAACAATGATTATATCCCCTATTATCACGCAACTGCTGATTATCCGTATATATATCCACACCAAGTTGTTTACGGCAAGTGAAATCAAAAGGAGTGCCTGCCACCGGAGTTACCATACCCGTAGGGATAAACCCGGCGTTTGTCTCTACTATCTTTTGGGCAGGAATATACAATGAATGCGAAAGAATCTTCTCCTTTGTTCCGCTTAAATTGAAATAGGCATGATTCGTCATATTCAAATAGGTAGGCTTGTCCGACACTCCGAAATAATCCACCGACAATTCATTACATTCGCTCCAGCGATACTCCACCGTTACCTCCAAATTACCGGGATATCCTCCATCGCCATCCGGTGAAGCCAACATAAAACAGATGCCGTCAGCCAACTTTTCCCATTTCCACAATCGCTGATGAAAACCGGAATAGCCTCCATGATTTGTATGTCGCCCGTCATTCGTCTCCAACCGATAGGTAAGGCCGTCTATCAGAAACGATGCGTTTGCGATCCGGTTGGCAAAACGACCGACCGTAGCTCCCATATAATAGGTATCGGACAAATACTCCATCGGATTATCATAACCGGTTATCACATCCGTCAGCCGTCCTTCATTATCGGGTACCCCCGCTTCAATCCACCGGGCTCCCCAATTGGTAAATCCTACCCAGGCACCGGAAGCATTGACTACCTTAAAATAAAAAACAGGTTCACCCATTGCCGTATAACCTGCGATTTCGTGTATTACCTTCATTATAAAGTATTGAAAAGAAAAAAGATCCCCATATGCAAACCTATGGAGATCTTCTCATATAAAAATTAAGCGTCACATAAACTGCGGTGAATTTGCGCACCTTGATGATTGATATCCAACTCTATGACTTTATCCAGAAAGCCGGCAGCTTCCGGGATTTCATCCAATCCCAGATAACCCAGTCCCATCACATAATTGCAATGAATGCGGTTCCGCTTGTTCAAGTCGTCTTCCCAAATAGCCAGATCGGGCAATGAAACGGCAAAATAATCGATGCGGCAAGTATCAAACAAGTGCTTTTCTCCATGTTTGATCAGCTTGTTAAAACAACCCCGAGCCCGGTTCTCATCTCCCAATGCACGCCAGGCCAGACCTTGATAAAATATCTTATCCGGCTGCTGATCGTTATAATAGAATGCCTGCTGCGGTTCGGCGGAACCGACAGTCGCTTTCTCGAAGCAAACTTTCGCCTTCTCTTCATCACCCAAACCTCGGTAAGCCTCTCCTTTATAATACCAAATATCATTTTCTTCGGCATTTGCCAGTTTGCCCTCTCCTAAATTGTGGGGATACTGATCCGTCTCTTCCAGCAAAGCTAATGCGTCCGCATAACGCTGTTCACGCAATGCCACCCTGGCAAGCTCCACCCGGCACAACACGTACTGACCGGTAATCTTTCCTTCTCCACCTTCCCACGGATGAAATTTACGACCAGCAATCAATGCTTTCGCCTCATCATAACGTCCCAGTTGATTATAGAGCGTGATGCGTTCGATAGCCAAGTCATCCCGTTCTTCCGTTGTGGACAAATGAGTTTCAAGAAATGCAAGACGCCGTTCATGCGAATACCCCAAACGCTTGTACAATTGATCCAACTCCATCAAGATACGTGAATCGTTCTCATCCAGACGGAATGCCTTTTCCAACGCCTCCAATGCTTTGGCCTTATTATCCTGTTTGTTATAATACGCCAATGACAAGTTACGCCATACGGTAGGGAAATCAGGACAAATAGCGGCCGAGGTCTCCCAACATTCAATGGCACGGTCATACTGCCGGGCAGCATACCAGAAGTTCCCCAAGCTGTAAGCGGCCTTAGCAGCCCGGTCGTTCAATTCCAAGGCATTTTGCAAAATCAAGACCTCTTCTATACGGTTCGGAAAACAATAGGAGTGGTCTTCCTTTTCCGCTTTCCGGTAATAGTCCAGTGCATGCGCTTTCTCTCCCCGGCAGGCATGAAAATACCCGAGGGCATAATAAATCATCGGATACACTTTACGGGTTTCCGAAAGATAGCTTTCCAAAAACAAAATGGCTTCATCATACAGACCCGCACCGGCAAAGTCGAGCGCATATTCAATAAATGTATGTTCCCAACGACGCATTAATCCGTTCATCTCTGCCATTAAATTCCGATCCTCCGTCAATAAATAATGCTCGAAACGGCATCCCATATTGAAACGGTCTATTTTCAAAGATTCCCGTATCAGATCCAATGCTTCTTCCTTCCGGTTCAGTTTACGCAGAATAGAGGCTTTCAACTGGCGAGCCTTATGATTGTGCCAGTTACGAATGAGCGAACGTTCCACCTTATCCAAAGCACTCTCATACTTACCCCTTGCCGTATCTATTTGTGCCAGGGCATAATAAGCGGCATCCTGCCAGGCCGCATTCCAGGCCGATTTGAAAAACGCATCATAAGCTTCGTCCATCTTTCCCTGCATCTTACAGCTCCAGCCTAAATTATAATAGGGTTCACCGTCATATGGATTGGGATTGCGTTCGGTCAGCGTGTCCACAGCCGTACGGAAATACTTCTCGGCAGCAGCAAATTGCCCTTTACGCATCAGTAACAACCCGATGGCATTATTGCACCGTACATCTCCCGGTTCACGCCGCAAAGCTTCCTGATAATAATCCATCGGATTATAGGTAGCATGGCGATATTGCTCCAAATGAAGCCCGGTCAGGAACAGTTGTTCCATCGAAGCGATCTCCTTCGGATCTTTTGCTGCCTTAGCAGGATCCGGTATCGGTTTTATCTCCGGCTTATCAGCCTGATAAGTCAACATTACCTTGCCCTCGCTATCCCGAACCTCTATTCGGATCTCTTCCTCTTTCAATCCTTCGGCCGGGAAAGTGGCAATGAACGGCTCTGCCGGAGAAACCTGAATCGTTTTATCGAACAGCAATGTTCCCCGGACATCTTTCACCAACAGATGCACATCCTTGTTGACACCTGACGTATAAAGAACCAAACGGGCATTGTCGTCTTTCAGTTCTACATTCAACAGGGCATCCTTAGTGGCGTTCTTTACATAACCCACCTCGCTGTAAGGCATGAAATATTGCACCCACGACTTCTCCTCATAAGGTTGCAACCATGAAAAGTCTGGCTGATTATCCGTATACATTCCTGTCATCAGTTCGATATAAGGTCCGTCCTCATCCGTAAGATTCCGGTCCCAAGCCTTGCCAAAATCCCCGTTTCCCCAAGTCCATTGTTTCTTACCCGGAGAAACATGATGGTCGGCAACATGCAGCAAACCTCCCCGGATATCGTCTTCATAACCACCTACAAAATCATATTTCGATTGGATAGCCATATAAGAAGTGGGAACAGGAATGTTTTTATATTTGGAAATATCCACCCCGGCCGAATAGTCTTGTTTATAATACACCCCGGTAGCAATAGGGAAAGAAGATACATCCCGCTTACCATGATCGAACACGGCATTTACATCGGGTGGAAACACCGAATGGTAATGGTCATTCACCACCACGGCCGGATTGGCCCACCACAAGAATGTCTGGGGAAATGCTGTACGATTATAGATCTTCACATTGATTTCAATATAGGCCTTGCCCGGATAGAGTGTAAAACCCTGCATCCCTTTGGTACGGAACATGCGCTCCACTTCATTACACCAGATCGTTTTACTGCCGTCGGCATTCTCCTCGATAGAAAAGTCGGTAGGCAGAAAAGTAGAGGGGCGGTGATGTTGCGGCCAGTTGAACTCGATTCCTCCTGATATCCACGGACCGGTAAGACCTACCAAAGCAGGTTTCACCACTTGATTATAATATACGAAATGGCGTTGTTTCACCTTATCATAAGCCATGTGTATGCGACCACCCAATTCCGGCAGGATCATGACCTTGATATATTCATTCTCGATAAAGAGAGCATGATATTTCTTTTCCACTTTCGTATCGGAGATCTTTTCCACCACAGGGTAAGGGTAGACAGACCCGCTACTACCTTGATACACTCTCTTTTCCAGGAAAATAGGATTCTTTTCTTCCTTTCCTATTTCATAGGTGGGAAGTAGAATATCCTCTTCCCACGCGCGTACCTCACTGGTATACACTGTACTCTTAATCAGATATTGAGTTACTTTTTCCATACTATAATAATTGCTATTTTATTAATTCTTTTTCCAATTCTTCCAGACTCTTTCCCTTGGTCTCGGGTAAATAGAGTGCTACAAATATTCCGCCGGTAAGGCAGATGATGCCGTAAAGCCAGAAAGTACCGGCCGCTCCCAACCCGTTATTCAATACCGGAAAAGTATAAGTAAGGATGAAACAGGCAGCCCACAAGGCGAAAGTGCAAACCGACATCGCCACTCCACGAACCCGATTGGGGAAGATCTCGGAGATAATCACCCACATGGTTGTAGCCAACGTCATGGCATAACATGCAATGGCAGTCACGACAATAATCAGCAACACGACCCCGGTAATGTGAAAATAATAGGCTGCCCCCATAAAGGCATAAATCACAGTCAGCCCGAATGCCCCTATCAAAGTAAGCGCCTTGCGTCCCCAACGATCGACCACGAACATGGCCAGAACCGTAAACACGACATTCGTAATTCCGGTCACAACGATATTCATCAGTACATCCGATACTCCATATCCGGCAGCCATAAATATCTCCTGTGCATAATTGAATATCACATTGATACCGCACCATTGCTGCAAAACGGCCATCACAACACCAATTACCAGCACTTTACGCATGCCGGGACGCAATAATTGCTTAAAGCTACCTTGCCGGTTTTTATCCGAAGACGCCACGGCAATCGCTTCCAATTCCCGACGGGCATAATCAGATCCGCCCATACGGGTAAAGACTTTTAAAGCGGCTTCCCTACGGCCGGAAGAGGCCAGCCAGCGAGGACTCTCGGGAAGTATAAAACTAAAAATGAAAAACAAAGCAGCCGGCACAGTCATCGCCCAAAACATCCAGCGCCATCCCATCTGCCCGTTCCACGATTCACGTATCATTTCATACGTAGCTCCTATCGCTACCGGTTCCGCGATCTGCCAGTTCACGATCTGAGAAGCTAAAATACCCAGCACAACCGTCAACTGATTGATAGCGACAAAACGTCCGCGCAGATGAGCCGGAGCTATCTCCGCAATATACATCGGCGACAGGCTGGAAGCAATACCGATGGCAAACCCGCCGACCAGTCTGAAAACATTGAAAAAAGTAAAGGAATTGGCGGCTCCCGTACCGATAGCGGTACAAATAAAGAGTCCTGCCGCCAATGTAAGAACCGGCTTCCGACCGAAGCGGTCACTCATTTTTCCGGCACTTAACGCACCTATCAGGCAACCTATCAGTGCACTACTCATCGCCCATCCTTGCAGTACGGGATTACCTGCTATCTGAAAGTATTGTTCGTAGAAAGGTTTCGCACCTCCTATCACTACCCAGTCATAGCCAAAAAGAAAACCTCCCATAGCCGATATCAGGGCTATCAGGAACAGATAAAGATTCGATTGTGTTTTCATCAGGGTCATACAAATATTAATCATTCATTTGATGACCGCAAAGTAACCGGGATTTACCCTATAAAGAAATAGAGAGAATCACTTAAAGTATGGACGATTTTACTTTTCCGGTTCGCTCCTTCTCCGTTTGCATTCTTTCCGGAATTCATTAGGCGTTTTTCCGAACTGTTTCTGGAATTGCTGGATAAAATTACTTGTAGAGTTGATGCCGACCAACACACTCACCTCATTAACCTGACAATCTTCCTGCGACAAAATAGTGGCTGCACGGTTCAGCCGAATGAAACGGATAAACTCCACCGGACTCATATTTACAATGCCCTTCAGCTTTTTACTAAAATTAGAATGACTCATATGCATCTTGGCCGTCAGTATCTCCACATTAAAAGTGGGATCGGATATGTTTGCATTCACAATATCCACTACCTGATTTACAAAGTTCTCATCAGACTTATTGATCTCTACCTGCCCGATCGGTATCAGTGGTTTGGTGTTCTGCAGGCTGATGTCCCGGTTTTTGTTCACTATCAAGCTTCTCAGCAAAGCCGATAAGTAATTCAGGTTGAATGGTTTCTCGACATAAGCATCCGCCCCGGCCTCCAGTCCCTGAATCTTCGTGCTAACGTCATTCTTCGATGTCAACAGCACCACCAATATATGGCTGGTAGCTATCTCCGCCTTCAATTTCCGGCAGAGAGACAATCCGTCTAAATTGGGCATGATGATGTCACTCAATACGATGTCCACCTTATTATGTTCTATCACGTCCAAAGCCTGTCTGCCATCGGCCGCCGTCAGGACAGTATATTCTTCATGCAACTGTTCCGATAAGAAATCCACCACATCCGGATGATCGTCCACAATCAACAGAGTAACCCTCATGCTGTTTTTATTCAGCAGAATCTGCCCGTCGCTCATCTCCACCGTCTGTACATTCTCGGTTATCTTCTGCCGAACCGGAAGTTTAAGAACAAAGCAGTTCAGCCCATCCATCTCCTCGTAGGTCAAAGTACCCCGGTGCTGTTCCACCAAGCTCCGGCAAAGCGATAATCCGATCCCCACGCCTATATTCTCCTTACTGTTTTCTGCCCGGACAAACGGTTCGAAAATCGCTTCATGCATATCCTTCGATACCAACAAGCCGTCATTTATAATTTCAAGTGTCAGGTATTCGTCATCACGACTCACCCGTACCGTAATACGAGCGTCACTGTATTTTATAGCATTGAATATCAAGTTATTCATTATCTTGTCAACCGCATCCTTATCGGCTATCACACAGATATCCGGATCTACGCGGTCTGCTATAATCTCAAAAGTCTTATTCTTTTCCGAGAGCAACACAGAGAATCTTTCTTTCAAGGACTCAATCAGATGCAATGCCTTTATCTCCGAAAAGATCAACGGTTTATTCATATTTCCGGCCGCTTTGAAGTCCAATAATTGATTTACCAGATTCAATAACTGGTCTACATTCTGTTTGATCAATCCCAGATAACGTTGTATATTCTTCGGAAACTGTACAGACTCCTGTATCACCAGATCCATCGGACCACTGATCAATGTCAGAGGCGTACGTATCTCATGCGTAATATTCGTAAAGAAAGCCACTTTGGATTCATAAAGCTCTTTCTCTTTCTCGATTGTATAAATCAGATTCTTCTCCTCATTTCTACGGGCAATTCTTTTCAGGTAAGAACGTATCCAGTAAAAAAGCAATGAAAACACTACCAGAATATAAATGATATAAGCAACAGGCGATGCCCACCAAGGCGGCAGTACATCAATCATCAAGACCTTCTCCGATTCATCCCATACTCCCATATTATTCGCCCCTTTCACGTGGAGAACATATTTTCCGGTAGTAAGCCCCGCATAAGATATCACATTCTTATCCGTATAGATCCAGTCATTATCGACGTTACTCATACGATAGGCATACCGGTTAGCCCCCGGAGAAGCGAAACTCAATGCAACGAAACGGATACTGATGTTTCGCTCGTCGTATTTAAGTGTTATTTTATAATCCTTATCATACCGGTTGATGACATTGGGGAGAAGGTTTTTCCCATTTACAAGAAAATCTGTGAAATAGACGGAAGGCATTAAATCGTTTCTGACGAACTGCTCCGGATTGAATGAGACCAACCCATGCATGGTTCCCATAAAAATCGTTTCTCCATCCACCACAACCGCCGAGTTATAATTAAACCGGGAGACGCTCAAACCGTCTTTTTTACCAAACACCTGTACTTCTTTGCTCTCCGGATTCAGACACACAAGCCCGTGGTTCGTTCCAAACCAGATATTTCCACGAGTATCCTCCACAGCCTTGAAAACAATATCGTCCGGCAATTCCTCTTCAAGCGAATAGACTTCGAAAGCCTCATCCTGAAAACAACAGATACCTCCCCGGTCCGTGCTAAGCCAGATGCGTCCCTTGCTATCTTCCAAAATGCTGCTGACCGAATTCGAACTGATAGAACCGGGCTTACCATCCGCAAGATACTGCTCCGCCTCCTGTGAACGGATATTATACCGATATACCCCATTTCCCATTGCCGCAATCCAAATATTCCCCTGGCTGTCTTCTTTGATATCCTGTATATATCCGTAGCCGAACTCCGTCACTTTCTCAAAATGCATCGTCCCTTTTTTCGCCGTATATACGCCCCCGCCGTCGCTTATCCAAATAGTACCTGTATGATCTTCACAAAAAGCAAAGATGCTTTCCTCTTTCAAGCCCAGTTCTTTACCTGTATAATGCGTCACCTTCATAGACGGAGACACCACATCCAAACCATTCTTAAAATATCCGATCCAGATATTCCCGTCGATTTTCCGGATACAGGTGACCGTAACAGTAGGATGCGTATTGACCGGAGTAAAAACAGACATATTCTTATCGAAAACCGAACAGCCCTCATCTTCCGTTCCCACCCAGAGCTTCTGGGTCTCTTCATCCCAATACAAACCATGAATCCACTGGCTCTGTACACTCTGCGGATGATCATTCGGAATATAAACCGTAAAATTCTCCGCACTACGGCTCTGATAATTCAAACCGCCATACAACGTACCTACCCAGATCCCCTTTTCCCTATCGGTATACATCGTTGTTACCGTATTATTACTAAGCGAATGCGAATCGAAAGAATCATTTTTGACATTAGTACAGCTCCCGGTCAACACATTATAGATATAGATACCATTATTCGTACCCACCCACAATTCCTCCTCCTTGGACATCATCAGGCAACGGAGCATTACCTTATCCACTTCCGGAAAATCATGCAGGGAAAGTGTTTTCGTATCCATATTATATTTCAGTAAGCCCCCCTCATGCAAAGCTATAAGCAGGAATTCCTTATAAGACAGCATCGTATAAACTCCTTTTCCCTGAAACATTCCGGTTTCTTTCAATACCCGCACAAATTCGTCTTTCTTCCTGTCATACCGGCAAATGCCCTGTTCGATACAACCGGCCCAGATCGTTCCCTGTTCATCTACCGTCAGTGACAACGGCCCCCCCTTTCCAAATACCGTATCCTCCGATATCGAATAGAGTCGATAGGCTTTTGTCTGTATATTCACTTTCAGTATACCACGGGAAGGTAAGACGACCCACATATTCCCCTCCTTATCGGCAACAATATTTGAGACCCAATTATATAAAAAGTCCGCACTCTGGTCGGGATTCAACCAACGTTCCAAATACGTAAAAGTTTCCAAAGCCGGATCATAGACAAAAACTCCGTCGTCCGTGCCTATCCACAAAAGCCGGTTAGCGTCTTCACACAAAGCAGCAATGTTATTATTCCGTCTGTTCGCCACCGGATCATAACAATCCAGCACCTTAAACTCGCATCCGTCATAACGATTCAGTTTGTTACGGGTTCCGATCCACATATAACCGTAGCTATCCTGCAATATGGCTTTCACTTCACTATGCGACAACCCGTCTTCATTATTCAAACGAGTAAAATGTACCTGCCCGAACAACGATATACATAGATTAATAAAGATGATAAAACACAGAGTTATTCTCATGATTATATAATATATAAATGCAAAAATAACCATAAAGTATCAAAAAACGCCTTTTCAGACCAATATAAAGTCTCACAATATAAAATTTTGATATCAAAATATAAAATATTCACTCAAAAGCCGGGTAATCCCCGTCAAAATTAAAATTTGATACTTTTTCATTTTTATCGAATATCCATTGCGAAACCACTCTCCTATATTTGCATCATGAACAATAACCTTTAATTATTTTAATGCTATGCTGAAGATCAAAGAAGGATTTAAAGGCGAACGACTGATCAGTCTTCCCTTATTTGCTATCGAGAAGTTCAAAAAGGATGAATTAGGCAAAGAGTTATACCTTACTAATATAGGTTATTTTCCAAATGCCGAATATCATTATTGCCGGAGAGAAGCAGCTAATTCTGCCGACTATATTCTTATCTATTGCGTAAAAGGCGAAGGCTGGCTCGAATATAACGGAAAAAAATTAAAAGTTGCAGAAGATCAGTTCTTTATCATTCCACAAGGCATGTCCCATGCTTACGGAAGCAGCAAAGGGAAGCCGTGGTCTATCTACTGGATACACTTCAACGGTAAAAAAGCCGGGTATTTCAGTAAAGGTTTCGATATCCCTCAAGATATGCCGTATAACTCACAATCGAGATTCAAAAACAAAATAGATCTGTTTGAGGAAATATTCAGTACCCTGCAATCAGAAAGCAGTACCGAACAAATGTCTTATGCCACCAGCGTATTTTTCCATTTCTTAGGCATCATAAAGTGTTCTAGTTCGGGAAAGAAAGAATCGGAAGCCATCAAAGAGAGTAGCATTATCGATACTTCCTTGAAATTCATGCGGGAGAATCTGCACAAGCATCTTTCTTTAAGAAATATGGCAGAGCACGTGAATCTTTCCGTCTCTTACTTCTCCAGAATATTTATTGCCCAGATCGGCACTTCACCATCCAAGTATCTGGCACAGCTCCGTATGGAGAAAGCCTGCCATTATTTAGAAGAAACGGAGATGAAAGTGAATCAAATCAGTCCGTTGGTCGGATTCGATGATCCTCTTTATTTCTCAAGGCTATTTACCAATTATCTGAAATTATCTCCTACCCAATATAGAGAAAATAGAAACAGAACTCTATTTTTCAGAACAACAACACAGACAGCACATCATACAATGGCCATATAAATACTTTAAATACTGGATTACAAGTTTTTTTGCCATATCCATGTAATCCAGTGTTCAAAGTAGTATCCTCTTCGCCCACTCACTCCTTTTTACATTTCAGGACTAACTTATATACGTGACTTCCAGAAGCTTTTATTTAAAAACAAGCATAAACATCCTTATTACCAATACATAACAAGTAATTCCATAGCCATATATGCTCCGCCATCATTTTTCTATAAAACCGGGATATCAAAACATCCGGATGTTGTCACACAAAACATGGGGATGTTCTTATATGCAACATGGGGATGTTGTGCATGAAAACATCCGGATGTTTTTACACCTAAAGTTTATCAAGATGATGTGTACTGGATTTAGTTGACAACTTCGATTGTTATTACTGTATTCGTTCACTCAACAATTTTCAATACCTGAATAGGTTTACATTTCTGTTTGTTAGACCTACTGTAGTTGTCCTATTTGGATTTCCAAATATAATGCTAATTATTCTATTTATTCCAAATGTTGTTGAACTGATTTTTGTTATTATCTCGTTTGCCAAGAAATATCCTTGGTCGGGGATCGCCGTGCGGCAAGGGGCGGGACCACCCGTCCCGACGAGCACAATCTGAGTCGGGGCACTTTCATACCTTCTCCTCCTTTATAATTTCCATTGGTGTGCGCATTTTCAAAGCTTGGTGTGGCCGGATATTATTATATGTGTACACAGCCTGTTTAATACGTTCTTCCACCTGGTTAAAAGTCTCCTTCCCGCAGTCAAAGAGCCATCCGTTCTTAATAGTATTGTTCATCCGCTCGGCCAATGCATTATGCAGAGGATCACCACACTGTGTCATGCTTATGCTTATATGTTGTGCTTTTAACGTGTCAACGTATTGGTTTGAGCAGTATTGAACCCCACGGTCTGAATGATGTATCAACCCGCTGATGTCTATCCCGTTCTCTCTGTAAAACAGAAAAGCTGACTCCAAAGCTTTCATCGGGCCTTCCGTTGTCAATGAAGGACAGAACGAATAGCCTACTATTGCACGACTGTGGCTATCAGTAAGCAAGGACAGGTATGCCCAGCCATCCCTGGTGGAGACATAGGTAATATCTGCCACAACCATACTTCCGCTTGTGCTTGCTACGAACTTAGGTGTCGTGTTCAGCAAATCAGGATATATATAATAATTATGATTGGAGTTCGTTGTTTTGGGACGTACACGCTTCTTCCTCTGGACCAGACCATTAGAGCGGAATATCTCATAGCACTGGTCACGACCTATCACCATTTTCTCCTTAAAGTAACGAACACAGCATACATATAGCTCACGCATACCCGATTGGGGCATTAAAGTTCTTAATTCTTTGCAATACAGAACAATACTTGTCTTCAAAACATTAACTTCACACTGTCTGTCCACATGTTTATAGTAACCTTGTCTGGTTATGCCGAAGTAACCACAGAGTCTGTTCAGACCACCGCATTTACGGTTGACCGAGCCTCTCTGTGACAAGGTGTCGATTACTTGGCATCTGAGTTTTTTCGCACGGGGATATGATAGGTCTGCTCTGTCAGATCAATTAGCACCTCGCAGGCTTCATGAAGCATCTTTGTCGTATCCAAATCCCGTTGAAGTTGACGGTTAGACTTGTGTAACGCTTCATTTTCAGCACGAAGCTGAGCGATAAGGGACGCTGAGTCTTCGTCTATCAGCTGTGGATCAATGATGGATTTTTGCATCTTAGGATCTTCTATCTCGTACATTTTCATCCAGCGGGACAATGTACCTAAACTTAATCCATTACGTCGTTCAAATGTTTTCCGACGGTCGGAGCTGGAAAGATACTCGCGAATATAAGACTTACTTTCCAATTCTGTAAACTTTCTGTGAGGTTTTCTTTTGGTTGACATACTTTTTTTGATTTAGAAAGTGTCAACTTATTCAGTACACTACAAGAAGCGAATAATAAACTATATTACCATTACTTAATCAGTATATTTCTCGGAGTAGTCAATACATGCACTTTAGCGGTGCGTCTTCTCCACTTACCGAAACAACGTACACTCCTTTTTCCGACAAAGGGATAACCGTATTGGAAAAGCCCGTATTAACCGTTCTGCCATCCATGTCATAAACCACCACCTTGTGGTTATCCACTCCCCGGATCACTACTCCGGAATCTACAGTAACGACTCTGAAATGATCGAACGCCGCAACTTGCCGGATACCCGTTGCCGAGAAACCTGCCGTCGCAAACTTACTACCGGCATATGACTGGTCCAACGTCTGAACCCCTACCGTATATTTACCTTCACCGAACACACGCATCCGATAAGAGTTGAGAGCGGAAGAAAGAGAAGTCTGCAAATCAGTACCGACTTTCAGCTTACCGGTTTCAATATCTACCGGGATCATGGTGTACAGTTCACCGGTAGTCTCGTTACGAACATAAATATTATAGCGCAGGGCCGCTTCGGGGGTCTCTTTATCGGAACCGGGTAACCAGGTGATCAGGAGTTCATTCCCCTCCATCGTAGCCGTAACCTTGGCGGGAGGCTCGGGAAAAGTATTTACAGGAAGCCCGTTTTTCTGAGGATTGTTCTCATAAACCCGCAACGGTGAAGAATAATAAGAGTCGGGAGCTTTATCGTAAGTTCCTACATAACCGCCGACTATCAAGTCCATATTGCCGTCGCCATTCACATCACCCATATTAATACCCCCGTCCTGATTGACCGGAACCACCGGATAAGATTTATCCATCACAAACTTTCCTTCCGGAGTCTGATAATAGATACGGTTTCTATATCCGGAACCGTCACTGGGTTCCCCGTTTATCACCATATCCATCCGGCCGTCACCGTTAAAGTCGGCAACCAACGGATTGGCCCTACTGACTCCCAAAAGGTTGCTTTCTTTTTCCGAAACATACCGATAGGTACATTTACCGTCCTTATCAACCGTGTTGTAGAACAAAGAAGCAAGACAAACCCAATTATCGCCATTCCCGGTACTGATAATATCCAATGTTCCGTCACCGTTAATATCTGCCAACGTGGATTGTCCTTGAAAAGCGCCATAAATATTTGCCGGAGTCTCGTCTGCAAATGAGCCGTCACGCTTGTTGATATAGGTTTTAATTCCGGTAGACGCCCGGTCACTATATCCGGAAAATTCAATATCGAGCCAACCGTCGTTATTCAGATCGCCAAACATAACCGAACCATTGGTAGCCCCCTCAAACACTTGTTGCTCCTGATGGATAAAGGTACCGCTCCCACGGTCATTCAGATACAAGTCCACACGCCTCCCCTCGTGATAGTTCATCACAACAACGTCCGTATATCCGTCGTGATTATAATCGCCTACGGAGATCGGATTGTAAAAACCTTCATCTTTGTATGGGAAGAATCCCGGATTGGCAACTTTCTCAAAACGATAATCATTCTCTTCTCCCAAGTTCCGATACAAGGCCACAATCTTAACATCACTGCTTACATTCCAATCTCCTCCCTGCCCCATAATCAGCAAATCGAGATTCCCGTCATTGTTAAAATCAAAAAACACTGCATTAGTATACGTACTTATCGGCAGATAGGATTCCTTTTCAAGTGTAAAAGTTCCATCACTATTACGCCGTACAAGAATAGCCAATTCATCCCAGACGTGGGCAATCCCCCCGATACAGGGCAATGCCATAAGCAGACAGGCAATCAATCTCTTTTTCATAAGTCCCTCCTTTTATTCTTCTGCCGCCAACCCGCCGGGGCCGTCAAATTTATACTCAAATGAATCAAACCAGGCACTTCCGCCATCCGCTTTCGTATTATAGGAGTAAAGGCCTACGCGGGAACCCTTCCAGTCGCGGGAACCTTCCCGAAACGAATCGCCGCAGTCCAGATAATTCTGTCCGTCCAAACTGTAGGAAAATTGATGATTATTCGTCAAGGCGTCGATCGCTAATTTCACATAAACTATCCGGTCATCCGCTCCCTCTATTGTTTTAATCAATTTTACCTGCCCTTCATTCTCATAATAAACAACCGGCTGCAACACTCCGCCGTCCATTTGCATCAAGATACCTGCACCACAGAATTTATCACCGATACATTCCAGACCGGCCCGTTGTCCTTCTGTCATATCCGAATAATCCATCCGAATGACGGCTTCTCCTTTATATCCCATCGTTTTCTGTGTAAACTGATTACGGGATTCGCGCACGTTTTCTGCCTTTAACGCTTTAATTTCCAGCCAGCCGGGACGGGATGTCAAAGACCAGTTTTCGTTTGCCGGATTGTGGTTGAACTGCCATTGCAAAGCCAACTTATCCGATGTGAAGTCGTCACTCGATTGCGGGGCATGAGGGGTTACATTACATTTTATAGAAGGCTTCTTGCAGACTTTCATCGGCTCGCCTACTCCATTCTTGTCATAATCCATACCGATAACCGGGAAACCGTCTTCCCATACCACCGGCTGCAAATGTACGACACGCCCCTGAGGATCGGCCGACTGGAAATGATAGAACCACCATTCTCCTTCGGGAGTATCTACCAAAGCACCTTGATGCGGACCATTTACTTTGGTCACTCCCATCTCCAGCACACGCTTCGATTCATAAGGACCGTAAATATCTTTAGAACGCATCACCGTCTGCCAACCGGAACCGACGCCGCCTTCGGGAATGCTGATGTAATAGTAACCATCCTTTTTAAAAAGTTTCGTGCCTTCGGCCACCGGACCTTCATATACTTTCTGGCCATCGTCAAGAAGCCGTGTGCCGTCCGCACTCATTTTATGAATATAAATAGGGCCACCGCCCAACTGGCTACGCCCGACATAAGCTTGCCCATCCTCATCCCAGAACGGACAAGGATCTTCCCAACCACCGGCACTCTTCACACAATGCAACGGAGACCAGGGGCCGGCCGGATTTGTAGCGGTAGACATAAACAAACCGTCATTCGGCATACAGACGAACATCCAGAATTTCCCGTCATGATAGCGCAAAGCAGGCGCCCAGCTACCGTCGCCATAACGTTTCATTTCCGAAAAGCCGGGATAGTCGATACGATCGTATATCTGACCGATAATGGTCCAGTTAACCATATCTTCGGATTCGAGAACCGGTATTCCCATAAAATGGAACTCAGAACAGATCATATAATATTTATTTCCCACCCGGATAACATCCGGATCGGAATAGTCGCCATTCAGGATGGGGTTGGCAAATGTCCCGTCACCCAAATCTCCCCAACGGGAATCGGTGTACCAACCACTCGAACCGCCTAAATCCTGGCCACCACTGAACAATCCCATATATCCGCTATTGGTATATGCGCCCAATACCGGGCGCGCCCGGTGCTCACCGGGAAAAAACTCCTGTACGGATTCATCATCTGTTCCCACCCTTTCAAAAGCAGTCATTTGCTGGGCAACGCCACTTGTAAAAGGTAAGCAGGCAAACGCAACCGACAAAAGGGAAATACTTTTCTTTAAAGAGAAAATGTGCTTCATAATTTTTAATTTAAAACTTGGTTAATAGTCAAAGACCTGTTGCAAATGTAGTATTATCGACTCTCGGATCGAGTTTTAAATGTATCGATAAATATAATCAATGTAGATATCTTGGTGTGTTTAAATATATTCCGGGCCGATCTTCTACATTTGTACTATAAAATGAGAGTATTGATCTATCTTCGAGAAAAAAATTGGGATTTGCAGTTAGACGGTTATGATATGCGATTGGAGTTATTTCAATCGTACAACATCATAAACCGTCTAATCGCAAATCCCGAACAGTTATATGTTAGTTGTTATAAGGGGTCACCACCAGTTTATAAGAACCGCCGTCCAATAACTTTTCGTCGAACGTAATGGTAACATTCTTCCTCTCACCCGCCATAAGGGTAAAATAGTTGTCATTCATGATAGCCGGCAAAATGCGCTCACCATCCGAGGTGCGGTATGCCTGCACATGCACGGCAAAGGCAACACCTTTGGCAGAAGCGGGGTTGGTGATGGAAGCCTGGATTTCCGCCTTTCCATCTTTTTTCACCATTTTGGAAGAAACCTTCAAATCCGCTTTCGGCAAAGTGTTCAAAGCCGTAAAGTTCAAACGGTCGTTACCACGCCAATAGTTATTTTCCGAAACTACATTTCCGGCTTTATCTTTCAAGGTCAGGCGGATAAAATGAACATCGCTCAATCCTTCACTGGGCTGCGTTCCACTCAAGACATCGAAACTCCACAAGGAATAACCGAACCACCAGCCGAGTTCGATACCGAACATACGTACATAACGGGCATCCACTTCGGGGAAGGTAATTTCGTCTACACCACCGCGTCCTTCATCCGTCTTATAGACTTCCTTCCAGTTTTCCGCATCGTTCGATACCTGTATCTTATAAGCTTTTCCGAACGAAGCCTCCCAATCTAAACGAACACCACCGACAGGCTGCACACTACCAAGATCTACATAGATCCACTCATTATCCGCTTTAGCTGCTGCCCAACGGGTGTCCTTCTTACCGTCCGTAGCATCCGAAGGTTGCCCGTAAGTGACACTCGACGCATAAGTCGGTTTTCCTAAAGACAGATTTTTGCGTTCTTTATTAAAATCGATGGTAAAACACTGTACGGTAGTGTTACTGGGCGAATTGACCGTAGCCGATTTCGTGTAAGCCGCTACCGGTTTACCATCCAGATTGTATACTTTAACCTCGGCAGTCAACCCTTCCAGATCACGTGCCGTTGTGTTGGCAATCTTTACACCATCCGTCACCGGATTCCAAAGAATATGTACCGGTTCGCAAGCCGACTTCGCCCCCCAATAGGCACCTGTCAGATCATAATAATAATCATATGTCTGCCAAACCATTGAAGGATATGCCGACTGCCCCATCCAGGTCATGATGCCCGATGCATCTTCCCACATACGATCCAGCCAGCCTTCATACATTGCTTTGTTCGACTCGATATTGATAAGCTGCGCTTTACGGCAATAATCTTCAATGCCTTCAGGCTTACCGAAACCTTTTGCGATAGAAGCGTCATAACGCTCGGGAGCCGCATTGAAAGCATTCTGCCCGAAATAGTGCTTATTCCACATATCATCACGCGGCCACCAGTTTTCTTCCGGCATAAACTTTTTAAAGCTCTCAAAAGTAGTCATTACAGCAGTACCTATTTCCGTACGGAATCCCCAGCCGCGTGCCGGATCGCCTTCCAATCCGTCAGGATATTTAGAGAAGTAGAAACGAGGTTCGAAAGCCCCCCACGGGCCACTACCGGTCAGCCCCTGTGCATGGGAATTTGCCTGAAAATAACGGTCGCCCCCATCAAACGTTTTGATGTTCTCGGCCATCCAGCCTTCCAACGGCGGTTGTGGATTGGACTCATTATCTCCACACCACACTGCCACACTCGGATGATTGCGTATGCGTTTAATCTTCTCCATCATGTTATTATTGAACACGTTAAGATCGTAAGGCAAATTCGGATTGGAATTAATCCAGAAATCATCCCACACCATAATTCCATATTTGTCACAAGCTTCATAAAATTCCTCATCGGTCACAGAGCCCAGCCAATTACGTATCATATTAAAGTTCATCTCTTTATGCAAACGAACCTTTGTATCATATTCGGCACCACGGCAACGAAGCATGTATTCCGACATCCCCCAATTGGCCCCTTTTACAAATACGGGAACCCCATTGATATAAATGTGGAAAGTGTTATTCTCCTTATCATAAGTATATTTCTTTATACCGAAAGTAACATCTTTCGTTTCGGAAACTTTGTCATCCACCTTTACTTCGAAAGTACAAGTATACAGATTCGGCTCTCCGTATCCGTTCGGCCACCACAACCGGGGACTGTCGAGCATCAATTGCGGATAATAACGTTTGTCAAAGCTGACGGTAGAAGTCGTATTGGCAGATAAATCGATCTCTTTGCTAAAAGTAATATTACCCGGCTTGATCATACCCGTCACTACGACCTTAACCGATTTATTCTCATTATTCTTCACTTCCAATTGTGCAGATATATCCGCCCGCGCACGAGTGGGTAAATCAGTACGTATCCACGGATCAATCAAGGTCACACCTCCCGTATTGCTCAAAAATACTTTATCGGTAATACCCATATTCAATCCCGGGACATATGGCATCCAGTCCCAGCCACCACTGGAAAGATAGGTAGGACTACCGCAGTTGGCCAACGGAGTTTGCGGCATATGCACCAGCACAGCCAATACATTTTCACCGGTTTTATCCACCATATCGGTTACATTAAAACGTCCCCGGTGCATAAAGCCATCCAGAATACCCAAATTGTGTCCGTTCAGATAAATTTCCGCCTTACGGTTCACCCCGTTAAAATTGAGCCAGATCAGTTCTTTATCAAAATCGGCAGGAATCCTGAACTCGGTACGGTACCAGAAACTGCGATCGTATTTGGCACGATCTACATTATGGATATTATCACCGAAGTTAGGGTCTTTTTCCAGTCCGGCATTTACATAAGCCGTAAAAGCAGTCCCCGGAACTACAGCATCTACCCATGAAGATGCATTGTATCCCTTATTACACAAAGTGTTTGCGTCTTCTTTCACTTCGGCCTGCGGTTTCAACTTCCAGGCAACAACCGGTTCGCCGCTATGCAGAAAAACCTGTGCAGCCTGTGCAGAAAAACTAAAAGCGGATGCCAGCAGTAAAAGGCCGGCCCCCAATGTGTTACTCATCTTTCTTTTTATTTCCATTTTATCGTATTTATAATATATAACTTATACTTACCTTACCATCGAACCACTTACCTATCTACAACCCTATTAATTAACTACTTATCCACCTACCTGCTTACTACTTGCTACCTAATACCTGACTACTTACCTCCCCCTGACCTATCCGATTGCAAAATAAGCTGATTGACAGGAAAAAAAGAATAGATAATCTTACCACGAATATGGATAATCTTACTTTTCATGATAACGCTTTCTGTAAAGGTAAAATTATCCATATTCAGAATAGAATTATCCATTCCACATGTGACAACTATGCCGTTCCTTTGTAGCAGCCAATAAAAGAGACAGATAGAACTTGTTAATAACCATACGGAATATGAAAAAACATCTTATTTTAATCATCGTCTTATGCTTTGCAGCAACCTTGCAGCTAAAAGCACAAAAAGAGTATACAGTCAGTTCGCCTAACGGAACGCTGGAACTTAAAATTATAACAGAAGATACTCTCTCTTACCAACTATTTTCCGGCGGAGAGGCGATCTCTGAAATCTCTCCCATTGCAATGGTGGTAGAGAGGAACGGCCGCCAACTGGTTTTAGGAGAAAATCCGGTAGTGGAGAAGTGTACCCGGAATTTTATCAGTCAGAAAATCCCGATGCATCTGGGCGAAAATGACGAAATAGACGACACCTACAACGAAATGATACTCGATTTAGGCTCTCTTTACTCCTTGCACTGCCGGGCGTATGACGAAGGAGTAGCCTACCGGATGGAAAGTAAAATCAGTGGAAGTATCACCGTTCGTACCGAAATAGCAGAATTCAATTTTAAAGACAATCCGCAAGTCTGGATTGCCTATGACGAAGACAAACGTACCATGAGCCAGTGGGAACTCCCCTATAAACGTGAGTTAAGTGTGAAGTCGATCAAAACAGGAGACTACGGCATTAATCCCTGCTTTTTCAGAAATAATAAGAAAGCAATCGGAATCACGGTTATCGAGTCCGATTTGGAAAATTACCCGGGTATGTACTTATTAAAAAAAGAGGCCGGAAATAAATTAGTAGGCAAATGGGCCGAATATCCCAAAAAGATCAAGAACGAAAATAAATACGACTCTCAGGCTGTATTAGAGCGTTACGACTACATTGCCGTGACACCGGGAAAACGCACTTACCCGTGGCGTGGATTTATCATCAGCCATGATGATTCGGAACTTATGAACAATGACTTGGTTTACAAATTAGCAAAGCCACAGGTAGAAGGAGACTTTTCCTGGATATCGGGAGGCAGAACCGCTTTCGAATGGTTGCACGACGGCGAGCTTGAAGGTGATTTAGGCTTTATCTATGGTCCGTTCGGCGACGGACGTCCTCATACGCTCGAATTCTATAAGTATTATGTCGACTTTGCAGCAGAAATGGGATTTGAATGGATGACCTGTGATGCCGGCTGGGGGGAAGAGTACATCAAAGAGCTGTGTACATATGCCCGGAGCAAGAACATTAAAATTATGGTGTGGAGCTATTTCAATTTCCTGCTTGTTGACGAACCGATGCTTGCCCGTTTCAAAGAATGGGGGGTATCCGGTGTGAAAGCCGACTTCATGTCCAGAGACGATCAGATTGCAGCCGGCTGGATACCGACTATGGCAGAACGTTGTGCAAAGAACCAGTTGATGCTGTTGCTGCACGGCTGTCCCAAACCGGTGGCATGGCACCGTACCTACCCGAATATCATCAGTTATGAGGCAGTGACAGGTGAAGAAAGTAACAAATGGAACGATAATTGTAACCCGGTATACCACACGGTGATCCCTTTCCTGCGCATGCTTGGAGGAGCAATGGATATGACCCCCGGCTCTCTGCGCAACAAAACCCGGAAAGGATGGACCTGGAAAGGTACCGGCGCCCCTTGGAGCTTGGGTACACGCGCACACCAGATGGCTCAGTATGTAGTATATCATCAGACATTGGGATTCGTGAGCGATGCACCGACGGAATACCGGAAATTCCCGGAGATAATGGAGTTCTTAAAGCACGTACCTACCGTCTGGAATGAGACAAAACCCCTGCAAGGGAAAATCGGCGAATATGCAGTCATGGCACGCAGGGCAGGAAACGAATGGTATATAGGCGGATTAAGCAACTGGACAGAACGCAGTCTCAACGTTGGTTTTTCATTCCTTGATCCTAATACACGTTATAAAGCCTACATTATTGAAGATATACCGGAAAAGAACAACGACACATCGAGCCGTACCGGAGATGCGACAGCATGCAAATGTTATACGGCCGATGTTACCAGTCAGACTCAAATGAGTTTTCAAGTAGCAGAAGGAGGCGGTTTCGTGATACGTATTTATCCGGATCCCGATGACACCGGAATGAAAGGCACGGAAATAACGGAGAAAGTAAAAATATGGTATGAGCAGAAGAATGAAAGTATCTACGTACAACTTCCGGAACGGGAGCTTACTGCCGACATTCGTCTTTACGATATTGCAGGGCGTCCGTTTTATCCGAACTATGCAGCCAATAATAATCCGCTTTGCATCCCGGTACCCTATTTATCCAAAGGATATTACTGTATAAAATGTACCACCCCCGATATCAGCCAAAGTACACTTATTTATAAAAACTAATCATTTCAACCGGAATCATTCATATGCAGTAGTAAGCTGATCAGTAGTAAGTAGTTAAGTAGTCAAGTAGTTAAGTAGAAATGACTTGTCTAATGTATCCTCCTTAACTACTTACTACTTAACTACTTACTACTAAAAAATTTACTACTTAGCAGCTTACTACTGACCATGAGTTATTCTGATTAATATTAACTATTAAATATTCACGCTATGAAAATTAGAAAATTACTATCGACAATGGCATTGAGCGCTATAGTAGCCTCGAATGCACTGGCAACAGAACCTGTAAAAGTGGAATGGGGAGATCCCGTCAAACAACCTTGGGGAGACCCCAGCGACCCGGAAGGGGCAAATGTATGCTCCTGGTTCCAATGGGGACAGGATTTATGGTTCGATTATAACAACGACGGATACATGGATCGCTTTGTTATCGGTGGAAAACACGAAGATTTGGGACATGCATATCTGTTCAGAAATGAAGAGGGAAGCGAATTCACAAACATACCGGTCGATATCCCCAAATTGGAAATTGCCGGAGCGGTGGTCTTAGATTTTGACAACGACGGTATCATGGACCTCTACGTGCAAGGAAAAAGAGCAACCGATAACGGCCGGGAAAACTATACAGCCATTTGGAGAGGAACGGGAGACCCGGAAAATCCTTTTGAGCATGCGGTTCAGCAAGAAATAGACGAATTGGGCATCGGAGAAAGCGAAGGCCAACACCGGGGATATTTCTGTGCAGCCGGCGACTATGACAATGATGGCTGGACAGATTTATTCATGACCGGCTGGGCGCGTAAAGACGAAAGCTGGCACGTCATTCTATACCGGAATAATCAGGGAACCTTCGAAGAGGTACAAAATCCGGTAGGAGAAAACGGTGAAGGGATCGAGCCTTTCAAGACAATCACAACCGGTTCTATCTACTTGAGTGACTTAAACAAAGACGGTTATCTCGACCTCATTGTCTCCGGAAACGATCAGACCAATGGCTGGGTGGCTACAACTACCATCTACTTTAATAATGGTGACGGAACTTTCCGCGAAACAACCCAACAAGGCTTCTTTGAAGGACAAAAAAGCGGTACCACCTTTACCGCAGATGTCAATAACGACGGCTATCCGGATATTCTGGAGTTTGGAGACTTTAAAAACAGCGAAACAGAAACTCAAAACACCATCGGTAACCTATATATCAACAATGGTGACGGAACTTTTGCCGAACCTTTAAAAACCGAAGTGACTCAGTTGTTGGCAGCCAGAGCCGTACCGGCTGTAGGTGACATCAATAACGATGGAAAAATCGACATTATGATTCAGTGTGGCTGGTCATCGACAGACGGACAGACCGAAACAGAATATTCACTTACCAACCTGTATTACAACAACGGAGACAATAGTTTTACCCGTGAATACCTGAATGACAATGTTAACTCTCACGAATCCGATGTTAACTTCGTTGATTTCAACCATGACGGTGCTTTGGACTACTCTATCAGTGGATGGGGACCGAAAGAACCTAACTGGTTCAACCGGGTCGTTCCTAACAATCTGACCAGCGATCTGGCCATGAACGAAGCTCCGAAGTTCGTGAATGATGCAGATGTGCAAGTAAAAGAAGAAGATTCCGACGTAATCATCTCTTGGGGAAGTGCAACAGATGATACCACTCCGGCAGAAGCAATCCGTTACAATATATACATCAAAGCCAAAAAAGCGGATGAATTCGGAACTACCTATACATATACCTATGTTCCTGCCAACATTGAAACCAATCTTCAACTCGGAAACACCACTTATGACTCCAAAGTAAGCGCGCGTTTAATCAACGGTCAGCAAATCCGCATGAAAGGTTTCAATACTACCGATTATGAATTTGCCGTGCAGCCGGTAGATAACGGTAATCTTGGCGGCAAATTTGTCGTGGCAAGTTCCAAGGATACCGGCATCAAACAAGCTCAAGCCGTAAACGCAAAAGTATATGCTGCCAATGGTAAAATCATCATCGAAAGCGATATTTGTGCAGACTATACAATCGTTACAACCGATGGCAAACCGGTGGCAAACGGTACATGCAATCAGAAAGCCGACGAAACGGTAAACAACGGCATCTATATTGTAAAAGTAGCCGGTACTATGCACAAAGTGTGCGTACTGCCTTAATCCGGCACATTAACCTATTGACACATTGGCACATTATTTTCTCAACTGTGAAGGCGCTATATGATACCGCTCTTTAAATTTTCGGGAAAAATGTGCCAATGTTTCAAAACCCAACTCCCAATAAATATCCGATGGTTTCAGATTTTCTTCCGTTATCTTCTGATAAGCCACTTCAAGCCGTTTAGCTATTAACCATTTATTGGGTGTGGTACCGAAAAGCCGTACAAACTCCCGACGGAAAGTGGAAAGACTCCTGCCGGAAAACTCGGCAAAATGTTCCAAAGGTGCATTAAACATATAATTTGCATTCATAAACTCCACCAAATCTTTCTGAATATCCAGTTGACCGGAAAAAAGAGCCGAAACAATTTCCTTATCTATAAAAGTCAACAGATGCAAACATTCTTCTAACTTCAACTCAACCAGCTTTTTATCGGGCTTTACCTCCTCATCCGCATAAACAGCCAAGGAAGAAAAGAGAGCTTTCAGCAGAGTATTCTCACCGATCTTCCGAAAATAAAATGAAGTAGAGCAGGAATACACGGGAATCAAATTATTCTGCGCATATGTTTTCAGAAACTTTTCTGTAAGATTCAAACATAACAAACGAAAACGGCCGCTTTTTCCGGGTAATATCCGTATTTTTGAAAATCCACCACGATTTACAAACAAATAATCTCCCTCCTTCGCGGTAAGTGTCTCCCCACAGCAAGACAAGGTAATCGTTCCGCCTTCCGCTACCTTTATCAGCTTATAATTGCGTTCGTACAACTCTTTCTGTGTCGGCTTGTCATAACACACAAAATAGAAAGGTTCTTCTGATTTTCGAAATTCACGCTGTTGATTCATACCGGCAAAGGTAACAAATCTGACTCTCACAGACAACAAACTTTGAAACTTAGCGATAAATTTACCAAAGAAGAATTGCTTAATTTTGCCGCCGAAAAGAAAAGTAATAAAGATGTCAAAAAAAGAAACGGTAAGAAGATACACACTATTCACCATCGGACTATTCACAAATGCAGTAGGTATCAGTTTAATTATCAAAGCAGGTCTCGGTTCCTCTCCCATTTCCAGTTTACCCTACACCATCAGCTTAGGATTCCCTGTCACTTTGGGAACATTGACTTTTATCCTGAATCTGCTCCTCATAACGGGACAAATGCTATTATTAAAAAAAGATTTCCAGAAAAAGCAATGGCTACAGCTCCCCATTTCCGTCCTTTTCGGCTTTTTCATAGACATATCCATGCTTATGCTGTCATGGGTCGTGCCCGAATTTTATCTTTGGAAAATAACAACTCTGGTCTTGGGCTGTATCATCTTGGGGTTAGGGGTAAGTCTGGAAGTAATAGCCAATGTGGTAATGCTATCCGGAGAAGCATTCGTACATGCAATCTCACAGAAAAAGAAGAAAGAATTCGGATGGGTAAAAATAGGTTTTGACTGCACGTTAATGACACTGGCATGCATCACATCGCTGCTATTGTCCGGTGGAGTGACGGGAGTACGCGAAGGCACCATCATTGCGGCATTACTTGTCGGGATAGTAGCCCGGTACTTCAACCATAAGCTGACTTTCCTGCAGAAAAGGCTTCCTGATCCGGTTCATCTGTAAACTAAATTGCACCGAACAGGAAGCCCCTCCTTTTATTCGTCGCCTTCCTTATACTCCAAAATATCTCCCGGTTGGCAATCCAACTCCTTACAAATAGCTTCAAGCGTAGAAAACCGGATCGCTTTTGCCTTACCGGTTTTCAAGATCGAAAGATTAGCAGGTGTAATATCCACCTTTTCCGCCAACTCGCCCAAAGAGATTTTTCTTCGGGCCATCATAATATCAAGGTTTACTATTATAGCCATAATTTCTTTATTTTCAGTTTAGGTCAAATGGTCAGTTCCTGTTCCTCTTGCAACTTCACACCCAATGCAAAAATCTCGGCGAAAAGCAACATCAGGAACATATCACTCCAGCTTATAGCAAATTCATAATTGCTTATCACATATCCGGGCACTGTAGTCTGACTGGCTATACAATGATATACCAACCAATCATACAATGAGATGAAGGCCAAAGAGCCATTGATAGTATATACGAATATGCGCAATCTACGCGCATTTTTCCGCGTAAATATTTCATGCTTAAATACAGAAATCAACAATTTAATAAAGTTGACAGCCCCCCAAATAAGCAACGGAAGAATCGGCAAAAACAAAATTCCGAAAAGCCCCATCCACCAGGGAACCCACCCGCAAGCGATCACTTTCTTCACTGCGTAAGGGGTCTGCACGTCAAAACGGGTGTTTTGTACAGAATCTAAAGTCAATTGATCATCAGCCGGCATTATATTCAGTTCCTGCACAAACTTTGTCCCAATCTGACTTCCTGTTTCCACCTGTTCTTGTATCAGTTCCGTTCTCTTTTCTACCAAAGTACGCGGATTGGTATGTCCCCACATATCAATAAATGCAGTTACCATTTCTACCGCCATAAATAATAATGTAAAAAAAGCTAAAAAACTAATTCTTTTCATAACCTCTTTCTTTAAATAGTCAAATCCTGCTCCTCTTTCATCTTCAATCCGATAGCGAAGACCTCACCAACGATCAATGCAACCAGCCCCAGGACTAAAGTCAATTTAGAAACAAGACCGGACAAATTCACTGAATAACCGGATATAGAAAATACCCCCGATAACTCATAAGCGGAAATATAAGCAGGAAAAGCCGAACAAATAAAATTAAGAATGAGTATAGCCCCTAACCAACGAAGCCGCCGGACATTCTTCCAATCAAATATTCTGGACTTATTGATGGCAATAATCAATTTGGCAAAAAATACCACAGAGAAGATCATGGTGAAAATCCCTATAAAGTTACACATCATGGTGATAAACTTCAGCCAGATATTGACAGGTGTATTCACACTCACAACCAGTTTACCATAAATAGCCGGAACGAACTCGCCCATTTTCTCATTATAAACCGAATCTTTCAAGTTTGCAAAGTTATCCGGAAACAAGGCAATGCTCTTCATATTATTCGTCTTCTGAAACTGCTCCTTGTTGTCAACATGGTTCATACCCGCCCGAAAGCCATCTACAAACGCACTACTAATGTAGTAAGCGGACTCGAATACCGAGTAGCAGAATACCAGCATCACCAATAAACAAAGTATATTCAATCTTTTTTTCATGGCTATCAATCGTTATCAGTCAATATTTCTATGTCAGTATCTTTTTTCCAGGGATAAGATATCGTGGTCCGTTTCATCAGCCAATAACATCCAACCAATAATACAACAGCCACGCAAGTAATTATCAAACTGGCCGTTCCTCCAACAAGAGCATCCATATCATCCACGCCGGGATATTTTATATTAAGATATACCGAAATACTATTATTCAATATGTGCATCAGAATACAAGGCAGCAAACTGGCCGTTTTATAATACACCCACGCCAACAAAAGCCCGATGAGAAATGCAGCAACCACCTGTATCGGATTGATATGGAAAATGCCGAATATAAATGCGGAAATCAGAATTGCTTTTGCTGGATCGTACTGCTTCAACAAGGCTTTGGTGATAGCACCGCGAAACAACAGTTCTTCAAGAACAGGCCCTGCCACGGCGATAGCCAAGATACCTCCCCAACCGGATTGCAGAATATCGAAAGTCTGCTCCATTATGTTGGGCAACCACTCCATATGAGAAATTAATGTAGAAACCAGCCATGAACATGAGAGAAGACTAACAACACTCAGTCCCAAATAAGAAGGGGATACCGCAGACCAGGTTGTTTTCTCTTTACTTATATAGCCTGCTTTCCAAAGATAGATTACCATCAACAGGATTCCCGTCATCTGTGCCGGAATAATGATCATCTGCATCAGCGAATCTTTGTCTACCGCACCGGTAGTGGCCAGTAAATAAATTATACAAGGGACAACCATCAACATCGGTGCCAAAATCTGTAGAAATCCAAAGTAAATAAGGACTAATTGTATAGCAGTTTTCATCTCATTCTGTATTTAAAGGAGTACAAAGATAATTGTTTTAATTCATACTGTCAGCTTCCAATGCCAGATAATCCCCGCACAATAAGTATTGATCGGCTTCCCAATTTTCCTCTACCGGATTCCATTTATAAAGCACATATGACAGAATATCATTTTCAAAACCTCTGTTATATACGGCTTTCTGGCAGTTTAATGAAAAATCCTGCGTTTGGTTATCCCATGCCGCATACTCTACAATAGAATTATTTCCCGACTCGGACATACTGATCAAGTAATAAGGTATCCATTTCCGTTCACTTGCATTCCAACGGTATGCTTTCTTCGTCTCCTTATTGCCTTTTGTTTCCTTATTATATTCGTATTTAAGTTTCGGAGTCAGATACTTTCCACTTTTGTCAAGAGTATACACAGTTTCCGAATTTTCACTCTTATCATAAATAAACTTTGAAGAGGCCTGTGCATTAATTGCAGAGCTACACAAAAACAGGGCTAACATTGAGATGGATACAACCAACATCGAGATACTCATAAATGACTTTTTCATAAGACTATATTTTTAATTGTTATTCAATGATTATTTATCGTTTTTCGATATGCAAAGAAAGATATATTTTTTAAACCCACAAAGTAAATCGATAAAAAATTATCGAAAAACAATAAAAAAAGTGCGTTTTTCGATATTTTCCACCTATTTTTCGATAATCATACGAAAAATATGAGTTTTACGAGGTGGGAAAAGGGAATACCAACCCGAAAAATGATCCGCAGAGAGAGTAACTGACAACAGCAATTCAGTTCCAAATACAGTATATGAAAACAGTCATTAGTCGTTTGTAACTATTTAACATCAATCACTCACTCCTAAAAGAAAAGTAAGAAGGTATTCGGAAATGAAAAATACGAACAGGAAAGTAGATATACAACACATTAGTTATCAACATATTAATCACTCATACTTTTCCCCATAGAGAAAAAGAGTGAAACTCGTAGAGAAAGAGGTCGTTTCTCTACGAGGAACGGTTCAAAACTCTACGACCAATAAGAGGTCTATTTATAAAATACAACAAAAAGTACAGCAAGCAGAAAAAGCCTGCTCCTATCATGTAAGAAAAAGTCCAAAAAAAATAAAAGAATGACAATAGTTACAGCAATAATGCCTCTACAGTTGCCGCATCCTTATGAAGCTGTTCGATAAGTGCATCTATCCCATCGAATTTCATTTCAGAACGGATACGTTGTACAAAAGAGATACGGATAAACTTATCATAAATATCAGAATGAAAATGAAGAATATGTACCTCGATACTCCGGTTCATACCATTATCAAGAGTAGGCCGATGTCCGATATTCAACATTCCGGCATAAATACGGCCATCAAAACTGACATGAACTGCATATACACCATCTGCCGGTATAAGTTTATCCGGATCGTCCACATTCAAATTAGCAGTAGGAAAACCGATCTTACGTCCTACCTGATATCCTCCCACAACGATACCATCCAGAAAATAATCATATCCAAGACAACGGTTTGCCATGCTCACATCTCCTAAATGCAAATAATCGCGTATGGCGGAAGAGCTGATATGAAGATCATTATATATGTACGCGCGCGCGAGGATAACCTGCATCCCAATCGCTTCACCATAACGGCGATACTCTTCGAAGCCCTCACTGCGATTATGACCGAAGCGATGATCGTAGCCAATCACGAGCGCCTCTACCCGATAACGTTCTTTCAAAATATCGGTCATGAATTCTCTGGCGGTAAGTTGTGAAACCGCCGGAGTAAAATCAAGCATGATGCAGTAATCGACCCCGGTTTCAGAAAGCAATGCTGTTTTCTCATCCAAAGTAGTCAGTAACTCCGGACGATAGTCCGTCTTCATCACTTTACGGGGATGAACAGGAAAAGTAATCAATGCCGAACGCATTCCACGAGCAGCCGCCACCTCTTTCACCTGTTCGATCAGGAAACGGTGTCCGGCATGTACTCCATCAAAGAATCCGATGGTAGCTACACAAAGTTCGGACAATATATCCGGTATATCACTAATAATCTGCATCAGTAAGCTATCTCTTCAAGTTAAAAATAGAACTCCAATCTTCACCAGCCTGCGGTGTATAGGTAGAAATACCTAATTTCTGTGCCGCCTGACAGTTTGCTTCGGAATCATCTATAAAAAAAGTCTCTTTCGGGTCGATATTGGCATCAGCAAGCACCGTCTCGAATATCTCCGCATCGGGCTTCACCATCCTCATTTCAAATGAGAGATATATTTTTTCAAAATAATCTTCCACCCGGAAGCCCCGATAAGGAAAGGCATGCTCGCAAGACCACCTCCAATGTATCTCATTGGTATTGCTCAGAAGATAAACGACATATTTTTCACGAAGTTTCAGCAACAAATCGAGTTTATAAGTCGGTACATCCACCAAAAAAGAGTTCCATGCCTCATCAATCTGCTGATCGGTCAACGACTTTGACGCCATCTCCCGAATGCTGTCCCGGAATTCCGCAGAAGTGATCAATCCCTTTTCCTGCTGCATAAAAATCCCTTGCTGATGATAGACATTCAATAGTTCATCTACATTTTGCAGGCCCAGTTTCCTAAAATTCTCTATACAACGCTGACGATCGAGATTGATCAAGACACCGCCAAAATCAATAAGAAGGTTTTTAATTCCTTTAGCTTTCATTCCTTATTTATGTATTAAACGCTGAACGAAACGAATAAGTTCTCCCACCCATAAAACAAGTGACGAAGCCCCTATTATCACTAACCACGTTTGCCAATCGAGCGGTTCCGTACGGAACACAGCTCCACCGAACTGCACAATGAGAATCTGACCACCCAAAATGGCAATCACAATCAATTCCATTCCATAAGACTTGGTAAGTCCTTTGAAAGCAGAGTCGTTCGTTCCAAATACACGGGCATTGAACAGGTTCCAGAATTGCAACATGACAAAGAAAGTAAAGAAAATAGTAAGCCGGTGTACCGTCATTCCACTTTCAGCATTCGTAAAATAGTAAATCATTCCCATCAATACGATCAAAAAGACAGTACCGACTCCGAATATGTTGTATCGCATCGCTTTGCTGATAATAAAATCAGTGCTACGACGCGGCTTTTCATTCATTACATCCTCACTGGGCGGAATCGAAGCAAGAGCCAGAGCAGCAAAAGTATCCATAATAAGGTTCACCCACAGCATTTGAGTTACGGTCAAAGGCAAGGCTGTCCCCACGAACGATCCGAGCAGCACAATGAGCAACGCCACAAAATTGATGGTAAGCTGGAATACGATAAAACGCTGAATGTTTTTATAAAGCGAACGTCCCCACATAACGGCGGTTCCAATGCTATTGAACGAATCATCCAGCAATGTAATATCACTGGCCTCTTTGGCAACGGAAGTTCCCGTACCCATTGAAAGTCCTACCTGCGCATGATTCAAAGCAGGTGCATCGTTTGTTCCGTCACCGGTTACGGCAACAACGGCTCCTTTTTGCTGAAGCAGTTGTACCAAACGCTGTTTATCGGTAGGCCGGGCACGGGACATTATTTTCAAGTCCATCACCCGATCCAAAGCCTCCTCATCCGTGAGATCTGCAAATGCAGTGCCCGTAATTCGATTACGCTCCGTATCTTCCGGTTTCCAAAGTCCGATCTGCCGAGCTATTTCCGTAGCGGTACCCGGAGTATCACCTGTCACTATCTTAACATCGATGCCTGCCGATTGACATTTTGCCACAGCAGCAGGTACATCAGGGCGGATCGGATCGGAAATGGCAACCACTCCCAAGAAGTTCAGGTCATTTTCCGCAACCAATGCCACACAATCATCCGGAGCATGATCGTCCACTATTTTAAAAGCAAAACCCAAAGTACGCATCGCCATATTCTGATACCCTAACAACTGTTCTTCCACAGTGGAACGATATTCCGTTGCATCTATCCGTTTGCCATCGAGCACCACCTCTTTACATTTTCCCAACACGATCTCAGGCGCACCTTTTATATACAATACCTTCTTCCCGATGAGAGGAGACTGTACCAATGTTGCCATAAATTTACGCTCGGTAGAAAAAGTAAGCTGGTCCAACACACCAGCTTGTTCACGCAACTCCAAATAATTACGGTGTTGAGAATTCAGCCACAGCAACAACGCGACTTCTGTCGGATTACCGACACCTTTCGGCTTGCCACCATCGTCCGTTTCTTCAAGAAAAGCCGTAGAGTTGACACTGATTCCCTCCATTACCAACTTACTGATATCGTCATCCGAAAGGATACCTCTCTCTTTCAATGCATAGAAACCGGGCTCGTACACCTGCATCAAATTTTGTGTCAATGTACCGGTCTTATCCGTACAGATAACGGTAATAGCTCCCATTGTTTCACAAGCATGCATTTTGCGTACAAGATTATTAGTAGAAAGCATACGCCGCATATTCAATGCCAAGCTAAGGGTAACACTCATCGGAAGCCCCTCGGGGACAGCAACAACAATCAGCGTTACGGCCATCATAAAATATTTCAATACAATCTGGGCGATGGCCATGTAATGGTGCCACCCGCTAATCTCATTCGCCGAAATATATTGGTACAAATCTTTGGAAACAAAAACAATAAAAGTAGCGGCAGCTACCGTAAAGCCTATCTTGCCAATCAGTTTAGCCAGTTTAGTCAACTGTATATTCAAAGGAGTAGGCTCCCCGCTCTGTTCCGTACTTTGGCGGGCTACTTTCCCAATCTCAGTGGCATCTCCTACCTGAAGCACTTTCATCATACCATGTCCATCGACTACCGTCGTACCGCGCATCACCCTATTGGAAGCATACGTAGCCTCTTCATCAAAATCGGCTTTGATAATCGTTTTATTAATAACCGGTTCACCCGTCAAGTTCGATTCATTGACTTGCAATGAGATAGCTTCTATCAGTTCACCATCAGCAGGAATCTCTTCTCCGGTTTCGAGTACTACTATATCCCCCACAACCACATCCTTACGGGGAATCTCCTGAATCTTTCCGTTCCGAATCACCTTTACCAAGGTTTCTTCATTGACAGCATTCAGCAAGTCAAATTTCTTGTTCGCATCATACTCAAAAAAGAAACCGATACCAGTAGCCAGCAAAATAGCAGCTATGATACCGATGGTTTCTGCATACTCATTCTCTATGATTGAGATAATCAATGAAAAAACAGCAGCCACAAGTAATACGCGTACAACAGGGTCTTCAAATTTTTCCAGATAGAGTTTCCAGAGGGAAGGGCGCTTAGGAGGTGTCAATAAGTTTACACCATTTTTTTCTCTACTTTGTAAAACCTCACTATCTGTAAGGCCTAAATGATAATAATCATCGTTCTTTGCAGTCATTCAGATACATACGTTAAGTTTAAGTCACAAAAATACAACATTAAATTGGTATAGAATGTTTATTAGTTTTTTTTAAGGAGTCAGTTCTCTTTGCTTCTCAATTGCTGCAAAGCATGTTCGGCACGCTTTTGACGAGTAATATCATGTACAGTAATAACCATCCGGTCCTCGCCATTCAATAAAAGATAGTTTCCCGAAACAATTGTATCACACTCTACCGATTCGTAATTAGAAGTATAGATGTTCAAAATAACTTCCAAGTCGGTAAAATTTGCTTTCTTATCAAAAGCACTTTGAATAGCACAACGCACAGGGCAAGTACCACAAAGTTCGTGTGTACCGCATCCGCCCGATGCAGACAAAGCATTACGGCATTGTAGCAAATCACCGACTTTCTTTTCAGCCGATCCTTTTCTGGTTCCGGTACGCCTGTAATAATTTGTATTCAATACAGTGAAGCTTGAATCGATCAACAATACAAAAGCATGTACGCTTCTCAATACCGCCCCTGCAATATAACTTGTCTTTTTCAATTCATCCGCCTCTTTCTGCAATGCCCGGCGTGTCTGCATCCACTTTCTTCTCTCCCAAAGGAAAGCGATTAAAAGAACTAAACATAAAGTAATTAAGAAGATTTCTATAACCATAATTCTTTTAATAGCTGATTGTTACACCTATCTTGTGACAAAGATACTTATTTTTATCAGATAAAAAAGAAAGCTCGATGAACAATATCCGGTTTTTCTCCGTTATATTATATGGTAAACTATTAAAAAATAAAACATATGAAGTACATTTGCACTGTATGCGAATACATTTACGACCCAGAATTGGGCGATCCGGAAAGTGGTATTGAACCAGGTACAGCCTTCGAAGACATTCCAGATGATTGGGTATGTCCGCTCTGTGGGGTAGGAAAAGAAGATTTCGAACCGTACGAAGGGTAATTGAAAGGGAGATGTGAGATGGGAGAATTGAGAAGTAGCTGCGCTATTATGCTGCATAGCAATTCTCCCATCTCCCTTTATTTATGATGCTTTTTTCTCCTTCACATCACTGCTTGCTTCTACTACATTGACTACATAGTCTCCAAGCTTTTCGCATTCTGCAATAATGTCCATGTAATAAACACCCATCTGATAATCGTATTCCTTATTATTGACATCCAAAATGTTCTGGTTCTTCAATTGGTTACGATAATTATTTATTTCATTTTCGATGTTAAACGATTTATTGACATCGATGCTGTGATGTTCCGGTTTTTCTACGACAACAATCATTTGTTCCAAAGCATCGTTTGTGAGTTTCATCATAAAATGGATATGTTCATACTGCTTTTCGGTAAAGTCCTGATTGGTCTGTCGCTTACGATTGATTGTACGCGCCAGATTATAGCAACTATCACCAATACTTTCAATCTCCGTTACTTCACGAAGCATGGCACGTATCTGCAATTTACTTTCCGAACTTAAACGTCCTTCGGAAACCTGATTCAGATAGTTAGCTATTTCCAATTCCATATTATCGCTAATATTTTCATACTTCTCTACACGGCTGAACACTTTATTAAAATCATCATCCTTATCCGTATGGAGAAGATCCTGTACCATGCCAAACATCCGATGCGTCCGTTCTGCAAAAAGATGAATCTCCTTACGGGCCTGGAGAATAGAAAGTTCTGCCGTAGAAAGCATACCGCCGGTAATGAATCGCAAACGCGGTTCTTCATCCTCCTCTTTCGGACGGATAATAGCACACACCGTACGTTCTATTAATTTTACCCCCCATATCAATAAACAAACGTTGCATATATTAAAGATAGAGTGGAAAGCGGACAACTTATAAGAGATAGCGACTTCTGCGCTTCCCGGATGGAAGAAAGTATCGACTACCCAATTAACAAAAGTCATAAACGGATGGAAAATAATCAATACCCAGATAACGCCGAACACATTGAATACCAAGTGCGCCAACGCTGCCCGTTTGGCCTGCGAATTGGCAGTAAGAGCAGCCAGATTAGCGGTAATAGTAGTACCGATATTCTCACCCAACACCAATGCCGCTCCAAGTTCGAGACTAATCCAACCATTAGCACACATTATCAAAGTAATAGCCATGGTTGCCGCAGAAGCCTGTACAATCATTGTCAATATCGTACCGATAAAAAGGAACAGGAGCACAGAGAAAAAACCCATATCCGTATAATTCTGTACAAAAGCCAACATATCGGGGTTAGCATTCAGATCGGGAGCATTACTTTTTAAATAAGCAAGTCCCATGAAAAGGAAAGAAAAGCCAAAAATAAATTCACCGACAGACTTGCGGTTACTTTTTCCGGAAAAGATAAGTGGAAGTGCAATGGCCAGAAGCGGGAGAGCAAAAGCAGACATATCGACTTTAAAACCAAATATGGAAATGATCCAGGCAGTAACCGTAGTACCGATATTAGCTCCCATAATCACACTGATAGACTCGGTTAGAGTCAACAACCCGGCATTTACGAAACTAACCACCATTACTGTTGTTGCCGACGAGGATTGGATAAGGGCGGTTATTAGCACTCCTGTTAAAACGCCTGTTACCCGATTGGTGGTCATTGCTGTCAGAATACTTCGTAATCTGTCACCTGCGACTTTTTGTAAGCCCTCGCTCATTATTTTCATTCCATAAAGGAAAAGCCCTAATGAACCGATGAGCTTTAAAAAATCATAAAAAGAATATTCCATCTATAATTATTTTAATAGTTGTTTGTTCTCTAACCGATTATGTCTATATTTATCCAATTCTATTTTAACCCCTTAAAAAGCCAAAATGAAACAGATGTTACAAATATATTGCAAAAATAATAATATTTCTAAAGAATTCCCTATTGGCAGTTCACTTTTGGATATTTATTACGGTTTTAATCTTAATTTTCCCTATCAGGTTGTTAGCGCCAAGGTAAATAATCGTTCCGAAGGTCTCAACTTCCGTGTCTATAACAACAAAGATGTAGACTTTCTCGATGTAAGAGATTCTTCCGGAATGCGCACCTATGTGCGTTCGCTTTGCTTTGTATTATACAAAGCTGTCAGCGAATTGTTTCCCGATGGTAAACTTTTCGTGGAGCATCCCGTATCAAAAGGATACTTCTGTAACCTCCGCATCGGCCGTGCCATCACATTGGAAGATGTATCGCTCATCAAAAAAAGGATGCAGGAGATTATTGCCGAAAACATTCCCTACCACCGTATCGAATGCCATACTGCGGAAGCCGTACGCATTTTCAGCGAGCACGGGATGAATGACAAGGTTAAATTACTGGAAACCTCCGGTTCATTATACACCTATTATTATACGTTAGGTGATACCATCGATTATTATTATGGGAATCTGTTACCCAGTACCGGTTTTATCAAATTGTTCGATCTGGTAAAATATTACGATGGACTGCTATTACGTATTCCCAACAAAGAAAATCCGGAAATACTCGAAGAAGTAGTAAAGCAGGAAAAAATGCTCGACGTATTTAAAGAGTATCTGAACTGGAGCAACATCATGGGACTGAACAATGCCGGTGACTTTAACATGGCCTGTGAAGAAGGACATGCCACCGACCTGATCAATGTAGCAGAAGCACTGCAAGAAAAGAAAATTGCCCAAATAGCCGATACGATCTTCCATCGTGGAGAAAACGGTGACCGTATAAAATTAGTACTGATAGCCGGACCGTCTTCGTCGGGAAAGACCACTTTCAGCAAGCGTCTCTCTATCCAACTGATGACAAACGGCTTAAAGCCTTATCCGATTTCATTGGACAATTACTTTGTTGACCGCGAAGAAACTCCCCGCGATGAAAATGGAAACTATGACTATGAATCCTTATACGCCCTCGATCTGGATCTGTTCAACCGGCAACTTCAAGCATTACTCCGCGGAGAAGAAGTCGAGTTGCCGCGATTCAACTTCAACATCGGAAAAAAGGAGTACAAAGGGGACAAGCTAAAAATAGACGAACATACCATTTTAATATTGGAAGGTATTCACGCACTCAATCCGGAACTGACTCCACATATTCCGAGTGAGAATAAATTCAAAATATATGTATCGGCACTGACCACCATTTCACTGGATGACCATAACTGGATTCCTACGACAGACAACCGCCTGCTACGGCGCATCATTCGTGATTTTAATTATCGCGGATATTCGGCGCAGGAAACAATCTCTCGTTGGCCCAGTGTACGTGCCGGCGAAGATAAATGGATATTCCCTTATCAGGAAAATGCCGACGTAATGTTCAATTCCGCCCTACTTTTTGAATTTGCAGTACTGAGGCTTCATGCCGAGCCTATCCTTATGGGAGTACCACGAAATTGTCCGGAATATTGTGAAGCGTACCGGTTATTAAAATTCATAAAATATTTCACTCCCGTACAAGATAAAGAAATTCCACCAACCTCTTTGTTAAGGGAATTTTTAGGAGGAAGCAGCTTTAAATATTAACAAAGCATCATCAGGATTATCTGTAATTACAGATAATCCTGTTTTTTAATTCGTTTTCCTGCCTTAAATAATATATTTATCCTATTTTTGTGTCGGTTATAAACAAACAATATAAAGATGAAAACACCCATAGTCATCATTGCCATAATGCTCTGTTTCAATGTACTCTCTCAAGCGCAAACAACTCCAAACAGAGGACAAGAGTTAAAAGAACAAGCTCAAAACAGTCTGAGTCAGAAAGATTATATCAAAGCACGCTATCTTTTCAAGAAAGCCTATGAAGCATTTGCTGCCCGGGAAGACTATCCACAAGCCATCGAATGCGGCATAAAAGCCAACGGGCTCTATATCCGGGAAAATTTCTACAAAGAAGGGTTCGAACTCTGCCGTAGCATGGATCAACTGGTCTGGGCCGGCGAGCAGAAAACTAAAAAAACGCTGTACGACCTACGTTTTCTAATCACCAAAGAGCGTCTGCAAATGTATATTGCACTGAAAAATCCTGCACAAGCCAAACTCCAACTCGACAAGTTGGAAGAAACAGCCAAGCTTGCTAAAAACGATTCGATCAATGAAGATCTTCTTTATACAAAGACCAATTACTATTACACTTTCGGACTGAATACACAAGGAGATGCATGTTTTCGGAAGCTCATCCTCCAATACAAAGAAAAGAAAAACTATGAGAAGGTGGACGAATGTTATAAAAATCTGATATCCATAGCCCGTAAAGCAAATAATGCTGCACTGATGGGACGTACCTACGAAAACTATATTGTATGGACAGATTCGGTAAAAGCACTTACCGCCCAAGATGAACTGAATGTATTGAAAAGAAAATATGATGAAAGCCTGCAAACGATACAAGATAAAGATGATACACTATCGACCAAACAGTATGTTATCATAGGACTTTGTACCCTCGCAGCCATTCTCGTCGCCGCATTGGTACTTTTAGCATTCGTATTGCTACGTTTCATGGCTGGCAACCGAAAACTAAAAAAGAACATTCAAATAGCCAATGAACACAACGAATTGAAGACTCAATTTATCCAAAATATATCTTCGCAAATGGAACCGACCTTGAATACCCTGTCGGCCTCGGCAAACGGTTTGTCCGCGATAGCAGCGCAACAGTCCCGGCAGATACAGACTCAAGTAGGAGCATTGAAGAAATTCAGTGACGACATTCAAGAACTCTCTTCTCTTGAGAGTTCTTTAACCGAACCTTATGAAATGAACGAAATCAACGCAAATACTTTCTGTGAAGAAATAATGGAGAAGGCTAAAAACAATATAAAAGCAGACATTACGACTTCAGTAAATGCACCCAAACTACAAGTAAAAGCAAATAAAGAACAATTGGAACGCATCCTTCTCCATCTGTTGCAAAATGCCGCCTACTATACGGAAGAAGGACGTATCAGTCTCGACTTTAAAAAACGCGGTGCACATACCCATCAGTTTATCGTAACGGATACCGGTACAGGCATTCCGGCAGAGCAACAAGAAACAATCTTCAAACCTTTCACGGAAGTAAAAGACCTCACTCTGGGTGACGGATTGGGGTTACCCATTTGCTCACTTATTGCCACAAAGATGAACGGCAGTCTGACATTGGATAATAGTTATACAAAGGGAAGCCGGTTTATACTGGAACTACACGGGTAATAAAGGGAGAATGGAGATGGGAGAAGTGGCTGCGCTATCATGTTGCATAGCACTTCTCCCATCTCCATTCTCCCATCTCCCTTTATTACATCCTCTGCCTTTATACCGCTTCCACCTCTTCCGGTGTCAACGGAATCTTTTTACCTAATCGCCGGGCGCCGGTTTCGGTAATCAAATAATCTTCTTCATTACGTATACCGCCGAAATCCTTATAAGTCTCCACTTTATCATAATTGATAAAATCAGTAAATTTCTTTTCCGCTTTCCACATATCGATCAATTCGGGGATAAAGTAAATACCCGGCTCCACAGTATGCACAAAGCCCGGTTCCAAAGGAACGGCCAAACGTTGTGATTTACGCCCGAACTGCGTACTCTTCGGCTCGCCGTTATAGCCTACCCAGATTTCACCTAAATTTTCCATATCATGCACGTCCAACCCCATCATATGTCCCAATCCATGCGGATAAAACAAGGCATGAGCACCTTCCTGTACCGCATCGGCAGCATTGCCTTTCATCAAGCCAAGCCCTTTCAACCCTTCTACCAGCACACGGGCAGACAATTCATATACATCCATATACGGGATGCCCGGACGAAGCGCTTTCACCGACTCCAAATGCATTGCGTTCTGCACCTCGTACACTTCACGCTGACGAGTAGTGAATTTCTTATCGGCAGGAATAGTAGATGACATATCACCGGCATATCCCGATTCTACCTCTGCACCGGCATCAATCAAAAATAAATCACCCGATTTCACTTTATTCCCGTGATAATGGTTGTGCAATGTTTGTCCGTTAATTGTAGCAATTGTGGCAAAGGATAGTTCACAATTATTTGCCTCCGCTACCCGATTCATTTCCGCCACCACTTCATATTCATACATTCCCGGACGAAGAACTCGCATAGCAGTAATATGCATATCGGCAGTAACATCACACGCCTTTTCTATTTCGACTATTTCTTCGGCAGATTTATAATTCCGTTGGGCTATTACGGCACGGATAAATGGGATAGAACCTTCCTGACGCGCAGGCGGTATGCCCAACCAGTCCATCAGCTTCAATTTATGTTCGGCACGATAAGGGGGTAAATAATGAATAGCCTTGCCTTTCTGAACACACTTATGCAGATAATTCATAATTTCCGCAGACGGTAAGGTCTGTGTCACTCCTACCCGCTCACTTTTCTCCTTCAAAGTAGGCTGAACTCCCATCCATACAATGTCATCAATCGTCAGTTCATCACCGAAAATAATCTCTTTATCATCATCAATATCAATAATGGCAGAAAGCCCGGCAAACGGTAAGCCGAAATAATAAAGGAAAGTAGAATCCTGACGGTAACGGAACGTGTTACTCTCATAATTCAACCCATAGTCGTCATTACCAAGAAATAACAATACCCCGGAGCCTAATTTCTTTTTTAGCAGGGCTCGTCGCTGCACATACGTCTCTTTGCCAAACATAATGTTCTATTTTTTAAGTTAATGCAACAAAGATAGAGAATTTAGCGTTATACAAATAAAAATAATCTTCATAATATGTGTAATCTGTGGTGAAAAAGCTACTTTTGTAGCGAGAAATAACCAAATATAGAAAACAAAAATTGTATGGCACAAGGTTCCCGTCAAATACAATCCCAGGCGCAGCAACAGATACAAACGCTTTCTCCGCAGCAGATTCTGGTAGTAAAACTGCTGGAGCTTCCTGCCGTAGAACTGGAAGATCGTGTACATGCCGAGCTACTGGAGAATCCGGCACTTGAAGAAGGAAAAGAAGAATCCTCCTCCGATGAACTGGGCGAAAGCAATGCTGCAGATAGCGAAACAGAAGGCGACAGCAATGACTATGATTCTTTAAGTGACTACTTGAACGAAGACGATATCCCCGATTATAAATTACAGGAAAACAACCGTTCGAAAGGCGAACAAGCGGAAGAAATTCCCTTTTCCGATGCTACCTCTTTTTATGAAATACTGAAAGAGCAATTGCGCGAGCGTAATCTCACGGAACACCAACGTGAACTGACAGAATACCTTATCGGATCACTGGACGACGATGGTTTGCTCCGCAAATCACTTGAAAGCATCAGTGACGAATTGGCGATTTACGCCGGTATCGATGCCACAGAAGAAGAACTGGAAGACGCCCTGCATATTATTCAGAGTTTCGACCCACCCGGATTGGGTGCACGAAATCTTCAGGAATGCCTGCTGATACAACTTCGCCGAAAAATAAAGAAAGGAAAACCCAACGGGTTACTGATGATGGAAATAAGAATTATCCAAGATCATTATGAAGAATTCACCCGTAAACACTGGGATAAAATTATAAAAAAACTCTGCTGTGATGAAGAGTATTTCAATGCTGCCATTGCGGAAATTACGAAACTAAATCCGCGCCCCGGTGCCTCTTTAGGAGAAGCCATCGGACGTAACTTGCAACAAATCGTTCCCGACTTCATCGTAGACACTTATGACGACGGCAGTATCAATGTCAGCCTCAACAACCGGAATGTACCGGAACTTCGCATGAGCCGTGATTTCACGGAGATGGTGGAAGAACATACGAAAAACAGAGCCAATCAATCCAAAGAGGCCAAAGAAGCCATGATGTTTCTAAAGCAAAAAATGGATGCAGCCCAAGGATTTATCGACGCCGTCAAGCAACGGCAGAATACATTGATGACCACCATGCAGGCTATCATCGACCTGCAACGGCCGTTCTTCCTTGAAGGAGACGAATCATTGCTTCGCCCCATGATTCTGAAAGACGTTGCTGAGCGTACAGGGTTGGATATCTCGACCATTTCACGTGTCAGCAACAGTAAATACGTACAAACTAATTTCGGAATTTACCCGTTAAAATTTTTCTTCAGTGACGGATATACCACTGAAGATGGTGAAGAGATGTCTGTCCGTGAAATACGTAAAATATTAAAAGAATGTATCGACAACGAAGATAAAAAGAAACCGTTGACAGACGACGAGCTGGCAGATATCCTGAAAGAAAAAGGATATCCAATCGCAAGACGTACCGTAGCCAAATACCGGCAACAATTGAATATACCGGTAGCAAGGCTGAGGAAATAATGAAGAATTAATAATTAAAATCAAAGGCCCGTCGTATGGGAGAAGTGAATGTAGAACAACATATTATTGCAGATAAAACGCTTATCAGAACAGCACAGGTTACATCATGGATACTGACCCCGTTCTCTATCCCCTTTTTAGCCTTTTTGGTTCTTTTCCTGTTTTCTTACCTGCGTATTATGCCTTTACAATACAAGCTAATTGTATTGGGAATCGTATATTGTTTCACCATACTGATGCCTACCATCACCATTTTCCTGTTTCGTAAGATTAACGGATTTGCCTTACAGGAACTAAGCGAACGTAAAAAACGCTACATACCTTTTACACTCACCATCATCTCATATGTTTTCTGCCTGCTGATGATGCATAAGTTGAATATCCCCTGGTATATGACCGGCATTATACTGGCTGCACTGGTCGTACAGATCATTTGCATCATCGTCAATCTGAGATGGAAGTTGAGTGAACATATGGCCGGTATAGGTGGAATTATCGGTGGATTAATCTCATTCAGCGAACTCTTCGGATATAACCCGGTATGGTGGCTATGTTTGTTTATTCTGGTTGCCGGAGTATTGGGATCGGCACGAATCATACTACGGCATCATTCATTGGGTGAAGTATTATCCGGCTTTGCCGTCGGACTGATATGTGCATTACTTGTACTGCATCCGCTAAGTAATGTATTGTTTCGAATCTTTTTATTTTAAATATAAATTCTTAAAAACTAATTATTATGAACTTCCCACAAAATTTAAAGTACACCAACGAACACGAATGGATTCGTGTAGAAGGTGACATCGCTTATGTAGGTATCACTGATTACGCACAAGAACAATTAGGTGATATCGTATTCGTTGACATCCCGACGGTAGGCGAAACACTGGAAGCAAATGAAACTTTCGGTACGATTGAAGTGGTAAAAACCATCTCCGACCTTTTCTTGCCGGTAGCCGGTGAAGTGCTCGAACAGAACGAGAGTCTTGAAGAAAACCCGGAATTGGTAAATAAAGACCCTTACGGCGAAGGTTGGCTCATCAAAATGAAACCTGCCGATATAAAAGACATCGACGACTTGCTGGATGCGGAAGCATATAAAGCGGTAGTTAATGGATAAGACCTGGTAAATAGTAATATAAATAGTGATAAATGATTAGTGATAAGTGATTAATGACTACACAGCTATACTTTTACTAATCAGAATGCCAAATTTAGAATCATTAAATTTTTAAATAAAATCATGACTCCAATTGTAAGTATCATCATGGGTAGCACATCCGACCTTCCTGTTATGGAGAAGGCGGCACAACTGCTCAATGATTTGCATGTGCCGTTCGAAATGAACGCCCTCTCTGCCCATCGCACTCCTGAGGCAGTAGAAGAATTTGCCAAGAATGCCCGTTCACGCGGTATAAAAGTAATCATTGCCGCTGCTGGCATGGCGGCTGCACTTCCGGGGGTAATCGCTGCCAATACGACTCTTCCGGTTATCGGTGTACCTATTAAAGGTTCCGTACTCGATGGTGTAGATGCGCTCTATTCTATCATCCAGATGCCTCCCGGAATACCGGTAGCAACCGTAGCAATCAACGGGGCAATGAATGCAGCTATCTTGGCTGTACAGATGTTAGCTTTGGGCGATACAGAACTTGCAAACACTTTTGCGACTTACAAAGAAGGCTTGAAAAAGAAAATTGTAAAAGCCAATGAGGAACTGAAAGAAGTTAAGTTTGAATATAAAACCAATTAAATTTACGATTGAACGATTTGCAATTTACTGTTTAGCTGCATGACAGCCGCATGTTTGTCGCAGTCGCAAGATGTAAATCGCAACGGTTCAAAGGGTAAATAATAAATAGCAAACAGTAAATGGAAAGGGATTTATTCAATTACTCCCGCAGAGAGACATCAGAAGTAAATATCGGGGCCGTCCCATTGGGCGGCCCCCATCCTATCCGCATTCAGTCGATGACAAACACATCGACACAAGATACGGAAGCATGCGTAGAGCAAGCCAAACGTATCGTAGATGCAGGTGGAGAATATGTCCGTCTCACAACGCAGGGTATCAAAGAGGCGGAAAATCTGATGAATATCAATATCGGCTTGCGCAGTCAGGGATACATGGTACCATTGGTAGCCGACGTACACTTCAACCCCAAAGTAGCCGATGTGGCGGCACAATATGCCGAAAAGGTACGCATCAATCCGGGAAACTACGTTGACCCGGGACGTACTTTCAAACAACTGGAATATACGGATGAAGAGTATGCCCAGGAATTGCAGAAAATCCGTGACCGCTTTGTTCCTTTTCTAAATATCTGCAAAGAGAATCGTACGGCTATCCGTATCGGAGTAAATCATGGTTCGTTGTCCGACCGTATCATGTCCCGTTATGGTGATACCCCCGAAGGTATGGTAGAGTCGTGTATGGAGTTTCTACGAATCTGTGTAGAAGAACAATTTCACGACGTAGTAATTTCCATCAAAGCATCCAACACTGTGGTAATGGTTAAAACGGTCCGCCTGCTGGTAACTGTTATGGAAAAAGAGGGAATGGCATTCCCATTGCATTTAGGCGTTACCGAAGCCGGAGATGGAGAAGACGGACGTATCAAATCGGCCTTGGGCATCGGTGCCCTGTTGGCAGATGGATTAGGAGATACGATTCGCGTGTCGCTCAGTGAAGAACCGGAAGCAGAAATTCCGGTTGCACGTAAATTAGTCGATTATATCACTGCCCGTCACGAACACCCCTATATTCCCGGTATAGAAGCAACCGGATTCAATTACGTGTCTCCTTCCCGGAGAAAGACAAATGCCATCCGTAATATAGGCGGTGATCACCTCCCTGTTGTTCTGGCTGACCGCATGGATGGTAACACAGAAGTAAATCCGCAATTTACTCCCGATTATATCTATGCAGGAAGAGAACTTCCGGCCGAACGTGAAGCCAATGTCGAGTACATTTTGGATGCAGATGTATGGGAGGGCGAGACAGGGACATGGCCGGCATTCAATCATGCCCAGCTTCCATTGATAGGCATGTGTCAGTCAGAACTGAAATTTCTGTTTATGCCTTATATGGCACAGACCGATGAAGTGATCGCCTGTCTCAAAATACATCCGGAAGTCGTCATTATTTCTCAAAGTAATCATCCCAACCGGGTAGGTGAACACCGCGCACTGATACACCAGTTAATGTCCGAAGGACTGAAAAATCCGGTAATCTTCTTCCAGCACTATCAGGAAGAAGTTGCTGAAGACCTGCAAATAAAGGCCGCCGCTGATATGGGGGCATTAATATTCGACGGTTTATGCGACGGTATTTTCCTTTTCAACCAAGGTTCACTAAGCCATTCCGTAATAGATGCTACTGCCTTTGGGATCTTGCAGGCTGGACGTATCCGTACCTCCAAGACAGAATACATTTCTTGTCCGGGATGCGGACGTACCTTATTCAATTTGCAGCATACCATTGCCCGTATTAAAGAAGCCACCTCACACTTGAAAGGTTTAAAAATAGGAATTATGGGTTGCATCGTTAATGGTCCTGGAGAAATGGCAGATGCCGATTACGGATATGTCGGAGCCGGACGGGGAAAAGTCAGCCTATACAAGCGCAAGGAATGTATAGAGAAAAATATTCCGGAAGAAGAAGCCGTGGAAAAATTGATCGAGCTAATCAAAAGGAACAACGATTATACGGAGAAATAATCACCAGATACATAAAACAAGGACGCGCCCCCAAGAACTCTCTCAGGAACGCGTCCTTGTTTTTATTCTTATTTCTTCTTTTGGCTAAACAGCCAATCCATAAATCCCGGATAATTAAATGCCGGAGTCCAACTATCATGACCACATCCCGGAAATTCAATGTATTCCACATCAGCACCGGCCGCCTTTAATGCTCTATAAGCCATACGGGAACCTTCTACCGTTACTACATTGTCCGCATCTCCATGAAATATACGAAATCTCACTCCTTTAGCGTTTGCCAACCGGATTGGATGGACCGTACCGCAAATAGGAATAGCTGCCGCAAACACCTCCGGAAAGCGGATAGCCATGTCATATGTCCCCATTCCTCCCATTGAAAGCCCTATAATATAAATACGGTTCTTATCGATTTGTGGCAAAGCCAAATAAGTATCCAATAACTCCTTCAATGATTTGAATATCGGAGATATGTCCTGTACCACAGGCATCTCTGCCGGGAAAAACGAGGCCGGACGGGATGTATATGCCCAATAAGCATCTGCCGGACACTGCGGGATTAAAACAAAAGCCGGATATTTTTCACGGTTCACCGGATTAAGAAACATCTGTGCACCATGTGTAAGCTGCTTTTCATTGTCACTTCCCCGTTCTCCGGCACCATGCAGAAAAAGAACAAGCGGATATTTACTACCGGCTTGTTCATTTTCCGGTCGTAACAGACGGTATGACAATGAATCACCGAAAGAAGAAACAAATTCTTTCTTTTGATAATTCTCTTGTGCCCAGCTTGAAACAGTTAACAGACACAGCAAGTAAAAACTAAAAATCTTTCGCATATATTCTTCTATCTAATTGAAAATTAAACGTAAAGATACACTATATTCATCAAATAACCATATTACTTGTTTATCTATAGCATCTGATAATATAGTCTCTCTTTCATTACTGCGTGTTGACATTAGTATTCAAAAACAAAAACAACAAAAGAGGATTATCCCCCATAAAACTACAATAGCCTGATGCACAAGAATATTTTTTTAGAATTAGCTACCTGAAGGCAATTTCATCTTCTTTTTAATCGACATAGGTTTACCAAAATCAGGTAATCCTGTTTTCTCGTCAAATGCAAACTTCTGTAGTCTTATATCTCTCCTCCATCCAGGCTTTTTCTCTACTTTAGCATGATACATAATATAGAATTCTTCTCCGTCCGGAGAGGTTGTAAAACTAGCATGTCCCACTCCATATGCATTCTTATTCCCTTCAAACAAAGGTTTAGTTCCTTTAATCCAACTATCTTTATCAAGCGGATCAGCATTCTCATCTTTCAGTTTTAGATACGCCAATTTATAAGTCGGTAACCAAGATTGTCCACAAGAATAAATAATGAAAAGATCATTTTTGTTTTTCAAAATTTGTGGTCCTTCATTTAGTGGAAGTTCTCCTTGTTCATAATCAAGTTCAGGAGAGGAGATTTTAACCCTACTAGAAGCTATTGTCCAAGGATTTTCCATTTTTGCAATATATAAATGTTGCTGAGTTTTATCTGTCATTTCCTTTTTCTCCCAACCAGACCATATCGCATATAACTCTTTTTTATGTTCCAGCAAAGTCATATCAATAGCCCACATATTATTGCTCCAATCCCCTAAAGTATCACCTGTAAACAACATCCCTTTATCTATGTATTCTCCTTGTGGATCAGACGTAACAGACTCAAGTACCCCGGTTTTTTGATGAATAAATGGAGGTCCAGAATAACCGGCAGCATAAAAAATATACCATTTCCCATTCCAAAAATGTAATTCAGGTGCCCAAATACAAGACGAATTCCATTTATTCCCTATTGGTGCTTTCCATACCTCGATAGGCCCATTAATTTGATGTAATTTTTGTGATTTTGAAACCCCGATCCTATTCCCTGGCATAACACAACAGTAATAATAGTTACTGTCATATCTCACAATCCAAGGATCTGCTCCATTAGAGAGGATGGGATTAGTATAAAAACCACCAGACCGACAAGCTCCTAATAACAGTATGGCCAATAAGTAAACAGCTAATATACTCCTCATTTTTTTAACACATATTTTTTATAACGTACCAATGCTTCTACATAATAATAATCTGCATAAGTAAGAGGAACATCTATTTCTCCCTTCCCCGGATAATTGCCAACCGAATGTTTTAGAATAAAATTACAGTTTGTATTCGGTTCAGACAAATATTCTGGTGAAGAAAGAGTCTTTATTTGTATTTTTGCTGTTTCCAAACACAGTTTTGCAATATTCGTTTCTGCATATACACTTAATTCTATAAAAGCCGAAGCCATAATAGCAGCAGCTGAAGCATCTCTCAATGTATTAGGAATATCCGGAGCATCGAAATCCCAATATGGTACTTTATCTGTTGGTAAATTGGGATGATTTATAATAAATTTTGCAATGTTAGTTGCTTGTTCCAAATAGCGAAGATCCTTTGTTTCTCTATACATCATTGTATAGCCATAAAGTGCCCACGCCTGCCCTCTGGCCCAAGATGATTCATGAGAATAACCTTGACATGTATTTTTCTTTTCCGGCAATCCCGTAATCGTATCGTATGACACAACATGATAACAACTATAATCAGAACGGAAGTGATTTTTCATTGTTACGTCAGCATGTGATCGTGCAATCTTTGAGAATTCCGGATTATCAGAGTTTTTAGATGCCCACATCAGCATTTCCAGATTCATCATATTATCGATAATAACAGGATATTGCCATACTTTCTTATTCCAATCCCAAGAACGTATACAACCTACCATTGGACGATAACGAGTAGATAATGATTTAGAGCCCTGTAATAAAACCTTTTTATAAGATTCGTCTTTTGTAAGTCGTAGTCCATTTCCAAAACTACAATAAAGCATGAAACCAACATCGTGATTAGTAGTGGTATACTGTTCACGTTCTATTCGTTTAGTAAATTCTTGTGCATAATTTTTTAATGAATCATCCGAAGACACTTCATACAAATACCATAATACCCCAGGAAAAAAACCACTACACCACCAACGAGAAGTTGATGTCTCCAACTTTCCCTCTTTATCTATGGTTCGAGGAAGGAGCCCCGGCTTACTTATTAAATCAGATGCCATTAATTTAGATTGCACTATAGCCCTCTCAAGACTCCTATCGACAAGATCGTCCATTCCGTCTTTTCCACCATTGCTACACCCTGCAAATAGGCATACCGCACACACGATTCTAAAAAGATATTTCATCATTTGTTTATTTTTATAATCAATAAGAATAAATTATTTAATTCCAGTTATCTAATACTTCATTATTTAGACCCATGTAACTTCTAAATTATTATTTTCTTCACGAACTGTTCACCATTATCGTTTATTGAAACAATACAATAAACTCCTCGCTCTAATGTCGGAATAGTAATAATACCTGGCTTATATATTAAATGGCTAAAAAAGCAGATACCTTTAACGTCATAGATACCAACCCTTACAGCCCCATTTAAACCTTTATCAAAATCAACGTTCAGCATTTTATCTTCAGTAATAAAAACTTTTACTTTCTCCATACCTATACTTTTGACAGATGAGACTTCATCTTCAACAAAATAGATAGGTAACCAAGTTGTTGGATCATCCGCTTTTTCACCAGGCATATCCTCTGTTGTCACTGGTAAAACAGCAGTAGAATTGTCATTATTTTTTTGAATCAAATGTACTCTGAACTCATCCGATTCAGAAGGATACCCTCCAATTAATGTCCACAAAACAGATGACTTTGATGTATATCCGATATCTTGATCTTCATTATTATTTAAAGAACCCTCCAAATTTACATTATTTATAAACCCTTCTGTTGAAAATGGGTCAAACCCTCCGCCACCATTTTGCAGTTCTAATTTAGTACCTCCATTTATATTTATAGTCAAACGATAAACACACTCTGACAAAGTTACTTTATTTTTTCGGTAAACAAGTAATTGGAGACCATCACAATTAAGTGGAGAATAATAATTTAGTTTTTTATCAAAAACATGAGCATTAACATTTAAATCCTTATCTGTATACTCCAAATTCAGATATGCCTGCGCTTGAGATTTTCCTCCGATGAACCAATCATTATTTAAAGAACGGTCAAATTTATCTAAATCGACACATTCCGTATCTCCTTTTTGGACTTTTTTGCTACGATTTATCACACCTTTCATCACTTTTAGCATTTGATAATCCGCTCCATTTTCCTTATATCCGCTATTGCCAGAGCTTATCACTTCATCATTACCTATATAAGAAATCGACCCCCACCAAGCTGCATAAGGTGATGAAGCATAAGAAAAATCTTTTGCCTTGTCATTCCCAATAAAAACCCACATTTTCTCAGCTGTCTCATTTTTAAATTTACCATTAGACTGAACTACAATTTCTCCAGTAGGTAATTTCATCATATATGGAGCAAAACCACGGAAATTTTCATGTACAAGCCATTTCCGATCCTCTCCCGGACCAATCATAGGAGCTTGGAAATCTGCATATCTCCAGTTATTCTCTTTTGATGTCCAGACAATCCAAGGGGTTTGTGTACCCCCATCGCATTCCACAGCAATAGCAATTCCGTTGTCATTATCAAGATACTGCCCCACAGCCATTCCATCCATTGTCTTCTCTCCTTCTTGAGTTCGTGATATATATTCAGTTTCTGAAAATGTAGAAGAAGTAGCTGGAAGCCATGTTTTTCCATAATCAAAAGAACGTAGTAGTCCCACATTACATTTTAAGGTATGAGTATCAGTACAAAACAGTTGCAATTCCCCCGTAGGTAACAAAATAAAAGACGGTTCCCAATTTCGACCCCAAAAAGCTTTTTTAGCTGAAGCCGCAATAAAAGATTCACCTTGATTAATACTCTGTATTATTTCTATACCACAATTACTGTTCGTATTTTCCAAATCATTATAGCCATTATTATATCTCCATTGATATGCAACCATAATTTTTCCATCCGGCAATTCTATAAAATCCGGGCAAGCATAACATACATTATCGTTCTTTCCAGGGTCTTTATAAGATTGACGCACAATGACCGCATCTGACCATGTCAATCCATCGTCTTTACTTTTTCTTGCATAAATATTCCATCCAAATTTTCCATCCATGTATATCATAAGTAAATCACCTCCACTTAAACGTTTTATACGAGGATAATGAGCTGATTTCACAATCGTATTATTAGTCTTTACAGTATACGAGCGAAGTTCTTGATAAGTACGATAGTTCCAGCCTATACGCACATCTACCGGTTGAGATTTGATACCCAAAGGGAAAAAACAATATCCAACAAAAAAACTTACAATAATATTTTTCATGATAGTTTAACTTCATTAAGTTATAAAGCCGGCTATTACACAAATCAATTGTCGTATAGCCAGCTTCCATGTTAATTCGTATTTATCAGAAAACAATCTTCTTAGTAATAATATCTTTTAGAGTTCTGACTTTAATAATATACACCCCAGACGTATACCCAAAATCAGAAATAACATTATTGGAAGTAGATTTCAATAATTCTCCTTCCATGTTATATATACACACTTCACTAATAGCATCAGCTGTAACAATCTTTATATTTTTATTTTGTACATCAACGGTAACTTTTACAGCTTCAGATTCTTGAGTATTTATAGACATACCTTTACCTATAGTAAAATTTTTCATCTCAGCAAAAGCTCCACCTGCATAAGCAGCATCTATCGCCTGAACAGTCCACTCATAGTCACCATCAGGCAGATTATTGAAAGATATTTGTTTAGCAAGAAAAGTATTTCCATGCTCTAATACCATTCGTTTGCCTGTTGACAAATTAGCTTTGGGATGTCTATAATATCTACCTGTCGTTTTGTTCCTGAGATAAATATTATAGGTTAAACTTTGGGTAGGAGTTTTGTCATCCGTAGCCTCTCCCCATGACAAAACAACATTATTCCCATCAACCGAATTCTCTAAGTTACTCGGTGCCGATGGCGCTGCATTGGTTGCTGTATAAGTAGTATTCTTGTAAATCGCGCAAAAAGCATCATTGTTATTTTGATTAAAATTATATCCCATCACGGCAAAATCTAATATTCCATCGTTATTACTGTCTAATACAGCAACACTACCATTACTCCCTCCCATAACCTGAGATGAGAGTTCTTCGTTAAGTTCAAACAATCCAAATTCATCCCCTATAAAAAAGAATAGTCTCTCCCTAGGATTATTATTTATACCATTGTAAACATTAGCAATCAAATCGTAATAACCATCATTATTTATATCTGCTAAAACTCCTGAATTAACCACTGTTTTAGTCTGGTAGATTCCCTCAATAGGCATTGATTCAACAAACTCTCCATCGATATATTGATATACATACATAGATCCCGAACCCTCATGACCATAAAAAATCATTTCCATAATCCCATCTCCATTAATATCAGCAAAAAGAGTTGTAGCCTGATTCGATGCTTTACCACTCGGTAATACAGAGGTTTCTGTAAATGTTCTATTTCCATTATTTATAAACAATCCGGAATATCTTCTCTTTGCATCAGCATCATGTACATAACCACACAGATAAAAATCTATATACCCGTCATTATTTATATCCAATAAAGTAACATTGGCATCGCCAAACAAAGTAACACCTTGTGGTAAAACATTGATAGATTCATCCACAGAGTTATCTTCATTCCGGAATGTTAATGTGCCATCTGTTTTGAAACCATAAATGAGGAAATCAATAATACCATCATTGTCAAAATCAGCAGCAGCCGATCCTGGCGCATTTTGTGGTAAATCCAATTCCCAATTGTCTGTATAAGTTCCATCTCCATTATTTGTTAATAAAATTACATAGTTTCCACCTCCTTCTCCTTTAATACCAGACGTAAATAAATCTATTCTCCCATCACCATTTATATCTTCCCACGTAGTTGAGATCCATTGTCCGCCTGGAATCGGAATAGTATTATCTACAGGAGTAAATGTATCATCTCCTTGGACTTTAAAAATGTAAACCATATCTTTCGTATTCTTATCCGCACGACCAGCAAAAATAACATTGTGTTTTCCGTCATTATCGCTATCAATAACAGAAATTTTCCCTTCACGAAGCCCAGTACCATTTTCATTAATTAACAACAGTTCCTGTTGAGCTGATAAAATTGCAACATTGGCAAACACGACAGCAGCAAGTAAAATCTTTTTCATGTCTTTCCTTTTTTAATAATTAGTATTAGTAAATATTATTAAATACAAATATTCTAAATTTCATATCACATTATTTTTTAGTCACGAATAGAGTGATCAGCCTTTATTTTTTTTCCACTCCACGCCTTTACTGACGACCACTCTTCGGGTGGGTTAACCCAAAATTCATCATTTGCATCTAAACCCAATGGCAAAAAAACAAATGTACATAAGTACAAACTTCCAGTTGAAATATAGTTATCCGCAATTTCAGGCTGATGTCCACAAAATCCTAACCGTAGCCATCCATTTCTATCAAAAGTGTTTTTTCCCTTCATCTGCCGTTTAATAACTTTCGTTAATGCACAACGAATCTGAGCAGGCTGAATCTCTTGGGGTAAAATTTTCATTAAGGATGCTTGTGACAAAACTTGAAAAGCACCAAATCGATAAGCCATAGAACGCCCCAATACAGGGTAGGAACCTTCCGGAGAAATCATCTTCTCTTGTTGTATTGCAAACCTGGTAAATCTTTTCAACTGAACATCATAAAATTCTCCGCCCTCTAATCCTTTTTGCTTTAAAAGGGAAACAATATCTAAAAGCATCGGTTGAATGACATAACTATTATAATAATCTAAATGAAAATCTTTACCATCACCATACCAACCATCCCCCTTATACCACTCTTTGTGCTTAGATATTGCATATTGAATAGGTACTTTATCACATGTTCCTGTGAATTCCAACAAAGCAGCTTCAATCATTGCAGAAAACAGCAACCAGTTTGATTGAGATGGTTTTATTTTTCTTGAAGCTTTTAGTTCTTTGATAATTCGCTGTTGAGTTTCATTATCCAATTTCGGCCATATTTGTTCTTTTGACCTTAATAATCCATGTGCAAAAAATGCAGCATCAACAAGAGGTTGCCCACCAGGGCCATCAAAACGCATATAATCAGGAGAATCCGGATTAACGGCATTAGTTATAGATTTGACACAAAGGTCAATAAATTTTCCTCTTAACTTTCCTTCGCTTGTATCATCTATCCCTAAATTTAGCCATGGAGAAATACCAGAGAAAGAGCGCCCCAAGGCTTCAAGATGAGTAACCTCTTTTCTTCTACCTGTATTTAACCCATCATTTGTTTCAACAGGCATATTCGCTCTCAATTTATTTTGGCTAAGATTTTCAAATACAGGTTCAACTATTTTGACCATTGTCTTAACCCAATAATCACGATCTTTATTTTTTGCTGAACTTGTATTAGCCAAAAATGCAATACATAATGTAAAAGATAATATCTTTATCCAATTATTCATACTTTATTTCTAAAATTAAATTGATTCATAAATAAAAACATGATATTATAATCTATTTTCAATATACTGACTCCAAAGGAGGAATATTATTTTCTGATCCGGAATATCCCAAATTCTGATTTATCCGCCCTTGAGTATTTGTATTAATCGCACTTGCCGGAATTGGCCATAAAACATGGTATGGGCTTATCGTATAGGTCGCCCCACTTACAGTCATTACCCCCTTATTATAAAATTCATTTTTCGCCAATATACGATCATAAAAATAATTATCTGTGGAGAAATCATTTGTATTATATGTCTTACCCGATTCGGACGGTTTACCGGTTTCTGCAAATAAATAAGCTATACGAGTCAACTCGCATTTGCGGGGCTCCTCATAGAATAACTCACGGGCACGTTCATCTAATATAACCCCTATATTCACATCACTACTTTGAACACTAGCTCCACCTGCTCTTGTCCTCACCTCATTCAAATCGGCAGCAGCTTTTTTTAAACTTTCCTCATCTCCTTTCCAACAGTAAGCTTCAGCCCTTAGCAAGTACGTCTCCGCTAAACGAAAAACATACCAATCCGTATTTCCTCCTTCAGGTTGTAAAGAATGCTCAGGATCATCAATAAATAATTTATAATGTGGCCATCCATACCAACTACGGATCGTATCTTTACATAATATTTTTCCCGCCGATGTATAAAGTTGTAATGGTTTCCCATAATAAGGATCTTTTAATTTCTTCAGATTAGGGTCATTATAAACTAAATCTTCCATATTCATCCAGTTGCCTTTGGCATGACGCAAATCATTCGGATCTGACCATATTTGACTAGTATGGTAAGATGTCCCCCTACAACGTCCAATGCCTCTACCATAATTCATTACCAATGAGATTTCCACAGAACCATCTTGATCTTTTCTGTCCGTGATCCCTGTTCTACCAGTAGGAGTTAATATCTTATTTGTAGTATTTCCATAATAAGGCACAGCTTGTCTCATTGATGATATTCCTCCAGTAGAACCATTATATCCTAATTTATCCACAACCAACAATAACGTCTCTGTATTCTCTGCCAAACACTTATTATCTGGTCTGTGTAAATCCCAAATCACATTTTTTGTATTATCATTTTTATCTTTCCCAAACCGCTCTTTCATCAGAGCATACCGGCTATCTTCGATAACCGCAGAAGCAGAAGATATTGCATCATCAAAAAGGCCAAGTGCCAAATTTATCTTTGTCAATAAATGATAGGCTGCTCCACGAGAAACTTTACCTCTATCCACTATTTCAGGCATCCACTTAACAGCAAACTCCATGTCTTCTTTCATTTTTTGTAAAATGACAGATCTTTTTGTCGTATAAAAGTCCAATTTAGCATATGTTATTTCTTCAAGAATAAGCGGAACATCTCCAAATTGATGTGTCAGTCTATAATAGTAATAAGCCCTAAAGAAATAAGCGGTACCAAGAATCTCATTTCTTTCCGCCTCTGAAGAATACAAAGCATCATCTATACGAGATATCACTGTATTCGCATATTTAACTCCTTTAAATTCCTCATCCCAATACCAACCAATTCTGTTACTATTGGGGCTATTTAAGTTTGCATCTGGTCGTATTAACAAATTCAAATCTTGAGCTGGGCTAGTTTTATCAGTAGTACCTTCAACTGCAACTTCCGAGAATATGTGTTCTGTAATGATAGGTGCTCCATCCCCATAAAATTCAGAACGAATATGTTTCTCGCAAGTAGCCAATGCCGCTCTCATTCCTTTTGCATCCACTAAAGTATTTTCTGGTGCATAAAAAGATAATGGTTTAGGTTTTAACCATTCATCATCACAACCGAGTAGACTCATAATACACATGCCGAGAGACAGTGTATAAAATATATTTACATAATTTTTCATGATTGTATTTTTATAAAGTAAGACTTAATCCAAACGAATATGTACGTGGGACAGGACCATCATTCTCTGGGTCCCAGAACTCCCAATCAGGTGCCCAAACCGCTACATTTCGAATATTAGTAAATATCCGCAAATTCTCAAACTTTACTTTTTTCAATAACTTTTTAGGGAAATTATACCCTATAGATATATTATCCAAACGAACAAACGATTTATCCCTCCAAACATTAAAACTGGCACTACCATTGCTCGAATTCAACCGAGCCCAATTGTTTGTTGGATTTTCAGGAGTCCAATAAGGTAATACAAAGCCATTATACCTATCTTGATAACCAGAATTATGTTTTGCTATATTAAAATTACCTTTATGCCCCCAGTAAGAATATAGCATAAAAGATATATCAAAGTTTTTATATATTTGAAAATCATTTCTAAGAGTCCAGCGAAATTTGGGAGTGGTAGTTCCCAAGAATTCATTATCATCTTCCGTATATTTATAATCTTTATTAACATCCTTCACCTTGAAATCCCCTGGACTCAATCCATATTTCGCAGCTTCTTCAGCCTCATCACTCTGCCAAACTCCAATAACTCTGGGTTCCCATATTTCGTCAATAGCCTTCCCAATAAACCATTTATTTTTCTTATCATCAGCTTCTTTCTGCCCTATGACATTTCCATCAGCATCGAGAATATCTTCCATATCACCATAAAGATGAAGTATTTTATTTCTATTCAACGAAAAATTAAATGTTGAACTCCATATAAAATTTTTCTTTTGAATATTAACAGATGACAACGTAAATTCTAATCCTTTATTTCCAACCTCTCCCAAATTAGACATTACACTAGCGTAGCCTATTATATTAGGAAGAGTACGAGCTATTAACAAGTCTTTTGTATTCATCTTGTACACATCAATACTACCTCTCAACCTATTATGGAGCACAGTAAAATCAATCCCAATATTGGTTGAGGTCGTTCTTTCCCATTTCAAGCTTTTATTTGCTAATGAATTTACATAAATATAAGCCCCTTCATATACAGTACCATCTGGTTTTACATACAAATATTTATTATCTGTTAGTTGAGCTAAAGCACGGTATACTCCTATATCTCTATTACCATTTACCCCCCATGATACACGTAATTTTCCATAATCGAGCCATTTTGCATGCTTAAGAAAAGATTCGTCAGAGAATACCCAACCAAGAGCAGCTGAAGGAAAAACAGCCCGGGGATTTTCTTGCCCAAAGGCAGAATAACCATCTCTTCTAACTGTAACAGTAGTCATATAGCGTTGCTTATATGAATAAAATATTCGAGCCATTAAAGCATCTCCAGTTCTATATTCATCATTACTGGATATTATAGGATTCGAACCCGCACCAATATTATGAAACCCCAAAATATCAGTCGGACTAAACTGCTCATTACTCATTTTACCTGTCCATCTCTGAAATTTTTCCGCATTAAATAGAAATGTAAAGTCAATATCATGTGCATTATTGAAACACTGCTGCCATTTTACAATGTTATCTAATTGCCACAAAAAGTCTTTACGAGTATTCCTATATGCTGTTCCACCTAAATCTGCCCAACCCGGATGATTGGAAGATTTATGTTCATAATCATCTACCCATTCATATCGTGGCGAGAAATTCATCTGATAAGAAATATTATAAGGTAATGTGACTTTTGCATAAATGTTGGCATTTAAATTATTTGTCATCATTTTCTTATCAGTGTAATATGCATCAATTAATGGATGTTTACTTTCCCTGTCATCGGTCGGGTTTAATTTAAGACTTCCATCTTCATTGGTTGGAGAACCATAAGGTGTCAGCTTCTGATATTGAGCCCAATCTGCACCTATGGCACTACCATCACGGGAAACAAATTGAGAATTCAAACCAATAGTTAAAAAGTCCGTAATTTTTGTATCGAGATTCAAACGAGTGCGGAATGATTTATATCCATTTCCTACAGATAATCCTTCATTATTGGTATATCCCATTGACCAAAAATAATTTAAACCATTACTCTTTCCCGAAATACTTGCATTATAATCTTGACGGAATCCATTCTGAAATACCATATCTTCCCAATCAACCGTCTTACCAGCCAAGTAATTTTGTATCTCAATCGGCTTTAAAGAAAGTCTTCCCAACCAAACTTCGACAGGATCCCCTTTAGAATTATCGTATGCCAGCCAATCTTCAACAGAAATATCAGATGGCAGTGTCCTAGGGTCGTCATACTCATAAGGCTTATGATTGACATTGATACTTTCAAGAACATCCCCCCTCCATGCTAAAAATTCCTCCGGGCCATATACCCTTTGTCTTTTTTGCATAGATGCTATACCTAAAGTCACATCGAATTTTACTGTCGGCTTAACACTTTTCCCCATTTTGGTTGTAATAATAATAACACCACTTGCCGATCGTGCCCCATAGATTGCTGCCGAACTAGCATCTTTCAACACATCAATTTGCTCAATGTCATTAGCATTAATATCAGATAAATCGCCTGGATAAATCACTCCATCTAGCACAATTAGAGGATCGGTTCCTGCATTAATCGAATTACGACCACGAATTTGAAGACTCCCCCCCGGTTTAGGTCCAGCACTAAAACCAACATTCAGCCCTGGAATATTTGCCCTTAATAGATCCTGCATAGATGAAGGACTTTCATTTTGTAAATCAGATGATTTTACTTGTGCCACAGCTCCCGTCAAATCTCTTTTACGAGCACTACCATATCCTATTACGACTACTTCATCTAGAGATTTCGAATCTTCAATAAGTTTCACCGTTATATTAGTCTTATTTCTGACGGAAATCTCTTGTTGTACATAACCCAAAAAAGAGATTGTTATTGACGCATCGGAATCTATTTTCAAAGAAAAATCTCCTTCCACATCAGAAATTGTACCATTCGTTGTACCCTTTTCAACAACATTAGCGCCAACAATAGGTTCTCCTATTTCATCTAGCACCTTTCCAGTTATTACCTTTTGTTGTGCATGCAATCCTATTGTTAGAAATAGTCCAATAAGTACAAATAGGTGTGTTTTCAATTTACACCATTCAAGAAATGCATTTTTCATATCCCACAATTTTACAATTAATAAAAGATTCTTATACATTAACAAGTATTTATTCTCTCTCACATATCGAGGTATTATAAATTATTATTATACAAATGTCTATTTCGCATATATTACGTTCCTTGGATGGTAGCAAAATTACTACCCGTCATTAACTTTGAGTAAAATAAACATCCCAATAAATAAAACAAACGTCTCAATCGACAAGAAAATGAAAATATCAATTCAACACATTAGAACATCACAAAAAATGCACTGATTATCAATAATATAGAATTTATAATAGCATAAGTTCTTTTCCAAAAAACTTTCTTTATACCAAAACAATACTTTAGTAATTTCAAAAGCAGCAAAAGAAACTTATAAAATCAATACAACAGTAATAAAATGTCTGGCACTATTCCATACCAATTCCACATATGTAAAAATACACATGAAGACAATGATACTTACAATGAAAAAATATTCTTATTTTATCCCTGAAAATCTTTAGGTAATACTCCAAATTGCTTAAGAAAACATTTTGTAAAATAAGACGGAGAGTTAAATCCGACAGTATAACAAATTTCATTTATCCGCCTCTCTCCTTCTTTTAATAATTGAGCTGCCTTCTTAAGCCGTTCAAGACGAAGATAATCATTAGGAGTTAAATTTAGAACCCCCTTGATTTTTCGATAAAAACTGGAACGGCTCATATTAAGCATATCTGCTATATCCTCCATAGAGAAATCAGGATTATCAAGATTATTTTGAATTATCTCATCCAATTTTCTAACAAATTCTTCATCAGCCTTTGTTATTGCCACTGTATTTACTGCTATAAAAGGTGATTTTGTAAATGCTTCTCTCAACTTTTCTCTATTATTTATAAGACTAACGATATTGGCTTGTAAATATTCCATAGAAAAAGGTTTTTCAATATAGGCATCTGCACCCAACTCTAATCCTTCTATTTTCGACTGAATATTTGTTTTAGCTGTAAGCAGTATTAAAGGAATATGACTATAGCTAATATTTGATTTTATCATTCTACACAATTCAAACCCATCCATTTGTGGCATGACAACATCACTAACTATAAGACTTACATAATTATTGTCTAAGATTTCCAAGGCATTTCTCCCATTTTCTGCTGCTAAAACAGAATATTCTACTGATAATTGACGGGTAATAAAAGAAAGCATATCCAAATTATCTTCAACAACAAGTACTGTCTGTCTACTTGCCACTGTTTTCATTTTCTCGACAAACGGCTGTTTAACGATTTCATCTGTTCTAAGTATCGGTTCTGATGTCAAATTTATAGCATTATTCTGAATAGACGGAAGAGTAAGACAAAAGCTGTTACAATTTTCACCTTTTACCATATAAAGCGTCCCTTGATGAAGCTCAGCTAAAGAACGAGAAAGAGCTAAACCAATACCAGTACCTGCAGCTATTTTATTTGTATTACCAGCATTAAACTGAACAAATGGTTTAAATATCTCTTCTTTCATTTCGTCAGGAACAATTATTCCATCATTTTTAGTATATATATGAAAACATTTATTCTCGCCATATACATCTATTTCTAAAGTAACATGAATATAACTTGACGAGTATTTAATTGCATTATTAAACAGATTACTGATAATTTTTGTAAATGCTTCCTTGTCAACATGCGCATAAAAATCAACTTCAGGTATATTTAATGTAAATTCTATATTTCTCTGTTTTGACAAAGAAGTAAAACGAGTTTGCGTCTCTTTTAGAATTTCAGAAATATTACATTCGATAAAGTTAAGGCGAAAACCCTGATGCTCTGTACGCCGAAAATCCAACAACTGGTTAATCAAACTCAATAGTCGTTCTGTATTCTGACTCATAATATTTAAATCCTCCTTAGTCTCAAAATCTACCTCTTTTTTTAAAATGATATTTTCAAGTGGACCTTTTATAAGAGTTAGCGGAGTTCGGATTTCGTGTGCAACATTAGTAAAGAATTCTATCTTAGCATTATAAATTTCTCGTTCTTTCTCTTGTTCAAATTTCTCCATTTGATGAAAATGTTTTTTATAACTACGTCTTTTAAAATAAAGAAATATACATGTAGCACATCCTATGGACACAAATATATAAATAAAATATGCCCACATTGAAAGATAAAAAGGAGGAAGTATTTGAATAAACAGAGTTGTTTCCGATCCATCTGATGTTCCATTATCATGTGATGCCTTTACTTTAAAAACATAATTTCCATGTCTCAGATTCGAATAATTAACCATAAAACTTTCATTGACAAAATTCCATTCTCTATCAAAACCATCCAATTTATAAATCAATTTATTTATTTGAAGTTCTTGATAACCCAATGCCGCTATGCGAAGCGAAAACGAATTCTGATTAGCATTGAGTGTAATAGTATCAGAAAAAGTCACACTCTTCTTTAAAGGTGATTTTGGTGAATTCACTGGAACTTTTTTATTAAATAATAAAAAATCAGTAATTACTATCGGAGGAATATACTTATTCTCAGTGAATGATTTTGGATTAAAAGCTATAAATCCATCAATACTTCCAAAATATAATTTACCATTATTATCGTTAAAACTCGAACGATAATTAAACTGATTGCCCAACAATCCATTTGCTGTTGTAAATGCCCTAAATTCCTTATTTTGTGGATTAAACCGTACTAATCCATTATTAGTAGTTAACCATAAAAAGCCATCACTATCCTCCAACATTTGATATACAACATCATTAGGTAATCCATCTTTGGAACTATATCTAACGAAATTTCCCATTTCTGGATTAAACTCACAGAAACCTCCTCCTTGCGTTGTCAACCATATTCGGTGACGACTATCTTCAAAAACACTGATTACTTTATTATAAGGAAGACTTGTACTATCCTTCTCGTCATATAAGTAATTATTCCACTTTTTAGCATTAATATCATAACAATAAGCCCCATTTGCATAAGTCGCAATCCAGAGATTACCATATGAATCTTCTTTTATATCATAAACAAATTTACCAGTCAATTCACGTATATATTCAAAATTATCATTTTGGCGGTTATAACGATGTAATCCCAATAAAGTACCGAGATAAATGTCCCCAGAAGATGTTTTACATATAGCAAAGACGCTATTATCGCTCAAAGATTTAGAAGATTTATCCTCTTTTTTATAACTCTTTATAATAGTTCCAGTCTTTGTATTAATAATTTTTACACCCCGAGAAAAAGTTCCTACCCAAAGATTATCACCATCCATACATAATCCATGAATATTGGTAAATGCCTTACTAGGATTGAAATAACGAAATTTATTCGTATGTGGATTAAATGTATTTAATCCACCATCTTCTGTCCCTATCCAAAGTATCCCATTTTTATCCTGACAAAATTCTCTAACACGTTTTCCATGCAATCCATCTCCACTATTCCGAGAATAATACTTCTCAAAATAAGTATATTGTTTTGGAAAATAATTTATACCACCAAAATAAGAACCAAGCCAAATACCTTCTTCTCTATCTTTATATAAAGAATAAATGGCATTATCGGATAACGCATAGATGTCGTATGCTGAACTCTGGAGATGAATCAATTTCTTTGTACGAAGATTATAAATATATACTCCAGACTCGGTACCTATCCATAGTTCATTCTCCGAACACAAAATAAATTCACGAAAAAAAATATTTTCACCGTTTTCATCTGTTAGTAAAAGATTACTAATTTTTCCCGAAGTAAGATTCAATTCTTTAACTCCTCCTTTTAATGAACCAATATACAAACGATTATAAGGCCCTTGTAGTATTTTGGTGACAACGTCATTCTTAAATGTTTCTTCATTATCTGATGAGACAAATGGAACAATTGTCTCCATATTATCTTTTGAATAAAACAATCCATCACCATAAAAACCAATCCACATTGTTCCACTGTTATCAACAGCAAAACATTTTACATTACTGGAGACCTGTTTCGAGTCACTTAGAATATAATTATTAAGTAAGCTGTTTTGGGGATTATAACAAAATAAGCCCTGAGATTCTACCGCTATCCAAATATTTCCATCTTTATCATCAGTAATCATTGATATAGCCCGCTCTATTTTTGTTCCTTTTGTGCTAGATTGCATAAATTGCTCAAAAGACTCTTTTTCCGGTTGATATACATATATCCCAGCATCAGTTCCAACCCAAATATTTCCATCGGCATCCTCATACAAAGCTGTAATAAAATTATTACCTATGCTTTGTTTGTTATGTAAATCGTGTTTAAAAACACGAAACGTTTGTCCATCATAACGATTTAACCCATCCTTAGTCCCAAACCACATAAACCCCTTTTTATCCTGTAGAATAGCACTAACTGTATTTTGTGATAGTCCATCCCGAATACTGATATTCTTAAAATAATAACAATTATCAGTTTGTTGAGCAACACAAATTATATGTATACATAAAAAAATAACTGTACTAAAAACATACCTCATAATTATTCGTGATATAAAATAGCGACCAAATATAAAACATGTTACATTTTGAAAGCCCCAAAATCTACCCAAAAAATAGCAAAATTGTCTAATACCATATTCATAATTAATTTGTATAGACTCAATATATCGCTGACACACGAACATTCATGTCAACTTTCTTCTTAACATATTTAAATATTAAAACTTTATCGCTATTTACTTTCTATTAGAACTTACTTGTTTTTAACACACCGCTAAAATATACTTATTTCCCAACAAAAAAATCATCTATTTTTCATAAATAAATAGAGAAATACAGGATTCGATACCGAATCCTGTATTTCTCTACTCACACAATCTTAAATCATTAAAAATACCAGTATACCACAAGTTACCATCAATAACAGGCATCCTCTATATTGGCATCAAACTATTCTTTTTTTGCAGTAACGGCAGTTACACTCAATATCTGTTGATAACGTTCCGGATTCGTCAAAACCTTAACAGCCTCATCCAAGTCTTTATCGTCCTTCAACTGCTGAATGATTGCACCTTCTTGGTAATAATAGCGCTTAATTATTTCTTCGGCGATCATCTTCTTTATATCTTTAGAAAAATAATCAAGATCGCGATCCAGATTGTGCTTAAGCTTATTCTCCAATGCCTTGAATTCATCAGAAGCGTCTTTCATATAGCCCTCAAATTCGGCTGCTTCTTTCAGAGTATTTAAAATCTTCTCACTTTGTTGGTCATACTTGAAATCCGCCCCTTTCACCTTATTCTTAAATTCTTCGTAATCAGCATCCGTCAACTCAAATTCTTTTGCCGAAGCAATGGCCGGATGTTTGAGACAATAGTCCGTTGCATAATCAAAAATCAAATTATCACGTACCAGATAGAACAAAATATTGGGTAACCGTTCCTGCTTCACTTCAATATCGGGACTTACTCCGCCCCCATCCCGCACTTCACGTCCGGCAGCTGTATGAAAGACTGTTGTCAAACTATCGGGAATACGTGCCACACTGCCATCTTCATTACGATGTGCATAATCTATAGCCTGCACACACCTACCACTGGGAATATAATATTTGGAAGTAGTGATCTTCAAATTACCGCCATAGGGCAAAGAACGGGGCACCTGTACCAGACCTTTTCCATAAGTACGATTACCCACAATGACAGCACGATCAAGATCCTGCAATGATCCGGAAAGAATTTCCGAAGAAGAAGCCGTACCGCTATTTACCAACACTGCAATCGGAATATCGGTATCCAACGGCTCGCGTAGAGTTTTATAGGTATTACTTGCCTGCTTGATTTTACCCTTTGTTGTCACAATCGTTTTACCACGCGGCACAAACATATTCACAATCTCCACCGCCTGATCCAGCAAACCACCGCCATTATTACGCAAATCGATCACCAATGAAGTAATTCCTTGTTTCTTCAAATCAAGAAAAGCTTTCTTGAAATCTTTTGAAGGGTTTCCAGAAAAACTACTAAGGTTAATATAGCCGACCTGGCCGTCCATGACTCCATAATAAGGAATAGTCGGCATCTGAATAGAGCGACGTACAATATTAAATTCGAGTGGTTCTTTTACACCGGGACGTTGTACTTTCAGTTTAAAACTGGTACCTACCTGTCCACGAAGCAGCGTGCTCACATCCGAATTCCCTTTCAAATCCTTTCCATCGATCTCTAACAATAAATCTCCGGCTTTGAGTCCACTCTCTGCTGCCGGCATTCCTTCATAAGGTTCGGCAATTACCGTATATTTGCTTTTGGGATTATATCTGATTAAAGATCCGATACCACCATAGGACCCCTTCACCATCATTTCCAATTCATCCTGATCATTTTCAGGATAATATACGGTATAAGGATCAAGAGAATACAGCATATTATCGATTCCCTCACGGATCGTCTTGTTAGGATCAATCGTATCTACATAAAACATATCCAGCTCTTTTACAATAGAATTGAATATGTCCAGATTCTTAGCGATCTGAAAATTACGGTCGTCACCGCTTTTAAAACTAAAGAACGCAACAGTAATCAATACAATTGCTACAATGATACCATTTCGCCTATTCAGAAACTTTTTCATACACTTTTAGTTAAAATGAAACGTAAAAGTAACTCATTACCTGCTTATTCAGACAGAACTTCGTTAATATTTAACTTTATTTCATCCCAACGTCCCTTTGAGATAGTGGTTCCAATAACTTGTATAACATTTCCCGAAAGAATAGAACCTATTTTTGCGCATTTCTCCAATGAATAACCGCAGGTCAAACCATATAAAAACCCTGCAGCGAAATAGTCACCGGCTCCGGTCGTATCTATCACTTTCGCCACAGGAATAGCAGATACCCTTACCTCCTCCGTACCTTTACGGATCAAAGACCCTCTGCAACCTATCTTTACAATGGCAATACTACACTGTTTGCCTATCGTTTCCAAAGCCTGTTCAGGTTCTTCTCCAGTGAACGCTTTTGCTTCTTCTTCATTAGCAAACACAATATCCACATATTTACTTATTAATAAGGAAAAGAATTCTTTATCATTTTCAACGATATTATAACTTGCCATATCAAGACATATCTGCAGACCGGCTTCTTTCGCTAATTTAATAGCCCGGAGAATCATATCGTGATCTTGCACCAGATATCCTTCAATATATAGGTAAGCATATCCCTTAAACATATCCAAAGATAAGTCTTCGGCTCTCAAAGTGGAGGCTGCTCCCAAATAAGTACCAAAAGTACGCTCACCACCAGGAGAAATAAAAGTGGAAGCTACCCCCGAAGGCAAATCAGAGAGGAGAATTTTATCTTCAATATTGTTTTTTTGCAGATTTTCGCGGAAAAATTTCCCATAATCATCATTTCCCACTTTTCCAATAAAACCGGTTGCTGCTCCGAGACAAGAGAGTCCGAGAATGGTATTTCCTGCTGATCCGCCGGTTGCAAGATGGGTTTTCATGTTAGCAAATTTCTCGTTAATCTGCTGTAACTTAATGTCATCGATGAGTTGCATGCTCCCCTTCGGTAAACCCATTTCATCAAGCAGAGTATCATCTTTCAAGGTTGCAAGTACGTCTACAAGGGCATTGCCCAAACCAATTATTTTGTCCATTTCAATATTTTTTTTGCAAAGATATTGCATATTTCAAAATATCCTATTACTTTTGCATCGCAATTGAGAAAAACATTCTTCCTTAGCTCAGTCGGTTAGAGCATCTGACTGTTAATCAGAGGGTCCTTGGTTCAAGTCCAAGAGGAAGAGCAAAGTTCGAAAATCTCAGTTGCAAGACATTCTTCCTTAGCTCAGTCGGTTAGAGCATCTGACTGTTAATCAGAGGGTCCTTGGTTCAAGTCCAAGAGGAAGAGCAAGAAGGTTCGCCATAATGGCGAGCCTTTTTTTATAAACGATTTTTGATACACCCACACATAAGTTCTAAGTCTTATTCATCGGCAATACAGGGTGAAGGGCCGTTCTCACTCTCTAATATCCATACAAAGACTATCCCATCGTAACAAGTGCGAAAACGACACACAAAAACACTTTTCTTTAAAATATCTTCGGTGCTGATTCGTCTTCAACAGTAGAAGGTATACCATCAAATAAAAATCAGTTGAATAAAAACAAGTTAGAAATATGTTTGGAATAAGAAGTAGAAAAATCATATCTTTACTCATTATAGATGCCAAGTGCACCGGTTGTGGAACATGCATAGACAAATGTCGCAGAAATGTAATATCTCTTGCAGAAGAAGGCGGATATAAATGGGCTTGGGCGGTACGTCCGGATGAATGTACCGGTTGTGGCAGATGTCAAAGATATTGTCCGGAAGACGCTATCCGCTTAATGACAAAGAAAATAGTAGATTAATCAAAAAAGAAATATGAAAATGAAAAGAAGAAATGCCGTACACATCTTTCGGGGAATCACCATTGTAATATTGTCGATAGCTGTTGCTGCTGTCATTGTTATGTTGTTATGGAATGCGTTAATTCCATCTATCATCGGCTGGAGTACCATCAATTACTGGCAAGCTGCCGGATTGCTGATCCTATGCCGCATTTTATTCAAGGGATTCGGTTTCCCTCATCCCGCAAACACTTTCCGTTTCAACAAAGAGCATATTGAAATGCACGACAGAATGAAACATATGACCTGGGACGAAAAACGCGCTTATATACGTAGCCGTATGGCTAAATTCCACGAGCAAGAAGCACATGAATGAGAAAAAGTCTCAGAAAATCGGAGATAATCAGAATCAATATGTATCAGAGCTCTTCCGGAAATACCAAGCCCAACTGAAAGGTTTCATTGCCAAGCGGGTTCCCTCCAAAGAGGATTGCGAAGATATTTTGCAGAATGTTTTCTATCAGCTTGCTAAAATAAACATTGAAACCAATCCTATTGAGCAGGTATCAGCATGGCTCTATTCCGTAACGCGCAACCAGATCATAGATTGGAGCCGCAAAAAGCGTGAAGAAGCATTACCCGAAGTTCACAATAACGAAGAGGATCAATCATTTATCAGTGAGCTCACCGGTCTGCTTTTAGACGAGGATGCTTCACCGGAAATGGATTTCATCCGTTCACTGGTTTGGGAAGAACTGGAAAATGCCATGAATGAACTTCCGGAAGAGCAGAGCACCATATTTAAACTGACAGAACTGGAAGGATTTTCTTTTAAAGAAATATCCGAATCCACAGGTATCACAGTCAACACGTTGATATCAAGAAAACGCTATGCCGTGCTTCATTTGCGGAAACGTTTAGCACGATTATACGACGAACTTCTGAATGACAATTGATTTTTTGATGTAAACCAAGCCTTTTCTCAAGACTAATATCTATTTTTGCAGTATATCAATCACATAACATCATGGAAAAGAAAACAATCGTAGCCCGTGCCGAGGTACTCCCGGGCAAAGAACAGGAATTTATCAGTAAGGCTGAGCCGCTGATTCAGGGAACAAGAGCAGAAGAGGGCAACATCAGTTACAACCTTTATCAAAATCCTTCCAATCCTACAGCATTTATTTTTTATGAGGAGTACAAAGACCAAAATGCCATAAGTGTACATGCCGCATCTGCACATTTTCAGGCATTCGGAAAGGCAATCGAAAGGTTATTGGCTTCAGAGTTAGTAATCGAGTCATTCTAAAAGGTAAGCTCCAAAAGAGGCATTACTCCGCTACTGCCAATGTCAGAATGCTGATACGGATATCTTCCACTTTGTCAAAAGCAGAAGCACAAGCTACGGTAGTCGCTCCGGTAGTAAGCACATCATCAATGATAAGTATGTGCTTACCCGAAAAATATTCAGGAATAGTAACCCGAAAAATACCGTCCACATTTTCCCAACGCTCAAAAGCAGATTTGTGAGTTTGTGTCTCGGTATTCTTCTCACGTACCATACCGGAAATGAACACGGGTATCAACGTTATTACCGAAACTCCACGGGCAATCCATTCACTCTGGTTATAGCCACGAAGCTTTTCCTTTTTCTTGTGAAGAGGGACGGGAACAAGCATATCGATTCCTTCAAAAAAGCCGGAAGACAATAATTCCACCGCCAGATGCCGCCCCATAATTTCCCCGATTTCCTTCTGCCCGCCATATTTCAGTGAATGAAGTATGCGCCGCGTGTCTCCTCCCCGCCGGTAAAAGAAATAAGAAGTAGCCCGTTCCAAAGGAATTTTCCCCCAGAAAAGCTTTTCCACCGGATTATCCTTCATTTGATGATAATTCGTACGAGGCAGGTCCATGTTACAACGGGCACACAAGCACTCTTCTCCCTTTGCCAGCACCCCACCACATACAAGGCAGCACCGCGGAAAAAAGATCGAAAGAAAAGCATCCAACCAGTCTTTTATCAATATACTCTTCCTCCGCACAGTACTTATCACTACCTCGCTTATCACTAAAAACGAAACTCTTTCACCAAATCCTGCAAATAAGCATGCAGATGACCATTGGTAGCGATAATATGATGTCCTTCCATAAAATCTCTACTTCCATAGAAATCCGTAACTTCCCCACCGGCTTCGAGCACAATCAGTGCAGCGGCAGAATAATCCCATTTCCCGATGAAAGCCTCCAGCCAACCGTCAAAGCGTCCGGCAGCTACATAACAAATAGCGGCAGCAGCAGAGCCGTTCATACGGATAGCACCGGCTTTGCCATATAAATCATCAAGCAAATGCATGGCAATCTGCTTATAAGCCGCATCATTATAGGGCAGTTCTACAATCAAGAAAGCGTTTGTCACATCATCGATATCGGAGATATGTAACGGTTCACCATTCAACCACGCCTTTCCACCTTTCCATGCATAAAAACATTCATCGCGGCAAACTTCATAGACAACACCAAGCAATAACTCATCCCGACTGCGCAAAGCGATACTGACACAATAAGGCGCATTATCATGAATATAATTGGTAGTACCATCCAAAGGATCGATCACCCAGCAATAAGGCTCGTCATTATATGTAGCAGAACCTTCCTCTGCAATAAATCCCGCTTCCGGAAGCAAAGCCGAAAGTTCGGTAACCAATCTGCGTTCCGATTCCTTATCGACATAAGAGACGTAATCATGCGTACATTTCTCAATCACTGATTCACGACGAAAATTCTTTCGCTCTTCTTTCAAAAAATGCCCGGCAGCAGTAGCGATACGGCATACATCCGCTGTCAATTGCTCTAAATCCAACATATCTTCTTTTATTTATTTCTCCGATTCTCCCGGCGAAGATAATTCATTTGAGAGAATATACCTTAGACATTCCGGCATAAATTCCCGTACCGGTAAAATCACATACTACTCTTTGGGTTTTCTTCACTTTAGCAGGTATACGAATATCTACATTAATTACAGATTGTGTTTGAGCAGGATCTGCAATATGAAACTGCGTGATAGTCCGATCTGTCTCTTTAAAAAGCAAAGCACACCCTCTATCTACCGTTACACTTATCTGCTTATGCTTAAAGGTCGCTTCCCGGTAGAATACCATCTGCCAGATACCCAATTTCTTATGCCTGACTACCTGTACTGAATCAGTATTGGTCAATATCTCCAGATCATCAGTCCGATAAGCCTCCATTTCTTCCACTGTATTTTTATTAGGAATAATTATATAAGCATAAGCCGCACTCTTAGGAGACCGTCCATGCTCAACCCCCAATGTAAACACCTCTTTTTCCTGTTCGCCCTTAGGAGCCGAAGTATTGATATCATACCAGTCTCCCGTCTGTATACGATTGGTAAGAGACAGACGACCGCCTGACGGAAACATATATCCCATCCCATTGTGCAAAACCCAGTTCAGATTATTTTCATAAGAGAAATCTCCCATTCCCAATGTAGTGATCCGGTCATTTACAGATGCGGTAACCGGTTTTTCTTTAAGAAGGCATTGATTGACAGTAGTATATAAATCCGTTGTTGCCGTAGAGGTAATGCCTGCCCCGAGACATACAATCTCATCATCAAAAAAGAACCACGCCTTTTTAGCAGCCGTATTTATTCCGGCATACTTATCATCGTAAGCGTAAGCGGTTACTCCATAAATACTATCCGAAACCCCACCGGCAAATGTGGCAGTTCCCGGTGTTTGCCAGTCACTGGCAGCTTTCGGCACAACAGGCATTTGTGGAGCCGTCACCCCTGGAATCTTTGTCCAGTTCCATACAGGGAAAATCCCGAAATATTCATCCCCGTCAATAACCATATTCGTACAACCGTCCGAAAGAAAATAAGTTTTCAGATTCTCACCATTACCATACTCACATCGGGCCGTACGGGCAGAAACCATACGGACATCAAACGTATAACCCGGGCGTACATGCAAAGTATAATCTCCCCGGAAGTAATGTGTATGCAAAGGAGTTATCCCATAATCGGCCGGTCTTTGTCCCTCCAGACGTTCCACAATAGCCCGATATTCATCGGCATGCTCCGGAGCCAATACAATCATTCGTTTGGCAAACAGAGACATAGCGCTTTTATCGGTAATACCGGGACGGCTCATTCCACGTCCCAGTACATCAAACAACATATACTTACCACGAATGGTCTGATAATAAGTCTCCCGCATGAACTTATCCAGAATAGCCATTTTCTCAGAAGGCAAAGCGTACTGAGTACCCTGTGTATACATTGCCACCTGCGTCACTCCTTTTAATATCTCGTCACCATATCCACCGATATACAATTGCACACCGTGCTGAAAATAGCTATTATCATACTGAAACCCCTCAGCCGTGGTATACTTGACCGTACTATACGAATAATCGATAGCCGTTTTCAGCAAATCTTCATCAGCTGTCAGGCAAGCCCGGTAAATCCAATGCAGGGCAATATCGGTCATGTTGGCTCCGGTCCATTTGCCGGGATCACCGCCCTCCGCCTTCATCCGTTGCAGCGTCCTGTTTTCCAAATCAGATGGTATTTGCTTTTTCCCTGCCCGCATCTGAATCAAAAGTACACCTGTTTTTTGCGGTTCGGCAATCTGGTTGTACCACCAATTACTGCAATTCGGATTACGCCGATACCAATATTCAAGAGCTGCAACAATCTTATCATAAAGCGCCTCATCCTGAAAATATTTATTTTCCTCATTCGTATAAGCAAAAACAAAATCAGAAATACGATCGATATGAATCAACGGCTCCCAGTTTGTACGATCCGTTCGACTATAATCGATATCGGTAAACGAGCCATCAGCCGGATTGTATTTGGACAAAGCAGATTCTATCGAAGGATTATGGACAAAATCCATCCGTATTTTGTCCATAAGTATTTCAAATTCATCGACTTCCGGAGAAGCTGCCATTCCGGACACAAAAGGCACCACCAACAACACAACCAACCACATGCAATGAAATACGGTTCTCATACTGTACGTTTTTTTAAGAGTTATCATAACAGTGAGTAAAGTTGGCGATTTTTCATGAAATACCGATTATCCTTCTTAAAAAAATCTCCTAAGAAAAACCTATTTGTCAAATAACTCCGCGTACCCTATCCTCAAACGCTGATAAAGCAGCTTTTGCACCTTCTCCCATGGCAATTATAATTTGCTTATAAGGGACAGTTGAAACATCACCGGCAGCATAAATACCGGGTACATTGGTGCGACCATGTGTATCAATCACAATTTCACCGGAACGATTCATCTCCACAACATCACGGAAAGATGCGCTATTGGCAGCCAGGCCGATTTGTACAAAGACTCCATCCAACTCTACCAGACGCTCTTCCTCCGTCTTACGGTCTTTTATACGAAGAGCCGTCAACTTATCACCGTCTCCAATAACTTCAACCGTTTGAGAACTTACAAAAATCTCGACATTGGAAAGACTTTTTGCTTTTTCCTGCAAAACGCTATCAGCTTTCAACTCATCCATAAATTCAAAAACCGTCACTTTCGAACAGATTCCGGCAAGATCGATAGCTGCTTCTATACCGGAATTTCCACCACCCACTACCGCAACATGTTTTCCTTTATAGAACGGGCCGTCACAATGGGGACAGAAAGCAACCCCTTTGCCGATATAGTCAGCTTCTCTCGGAACATTCAGTTTACGCCAACTCGCCCCCGTAGCAATGATGAAAGCAGGAGCGGAAAACTTTTCGCCGACAGAGGTAGTTACCACCTTTTCTTTCCCGATGACTTCGACTGATACTATTTTCCGATGTTCCAATAAATCAACCGGATACTGCAAGAGATGGCTTTTGAGGTTATCAGCCAGTTCATTCCCTGTAGTATGTACTACAGAAATCAAATTTTCAATACCGACTGTCTCCTTCACCTGACCACCGACACGTTCAGCAACAATGGCAACACGCAAACCTTTACGGGCCGAATAAATGGCGGCAGAAACTCCGGCAGGGCCTCCACCGGCAACAATAACGTCATAATTCTTCACCGTTGCCTCTATCCGGCTTTCCTCCACACCATATCGGGCTTCCAATTCAGACAGAAGTTCACCGAAATCGCCACGTCCTACATGCAATAGCTTGCCGTCGGCAAAAACAGAAGGTACACCTTGAATTTTCAAAGCTTCCACTTCATCTTGATAAAGAGCGCCATCCACCATCTCATGGGTAATGGCCTCATTCAACGTAGTCATGGCATTAAGTGCCTGTACAACATCGGGACAGTTGGTACAAGTTAATGAGACATAAGTAGTCAACCGTATCGGCCCTTTCAAAGCCTTCACCCGGTTACAAACCTGTTCATCAGGAAAGTTTTTACCTTTCCCATCCAGATTAAGAATTGCCAACAGTAAAGAGGTGAACTCATGTCCGTTAGGTACTCCCCGGAAAGTAATACCGGTTTTATGGCCGTTTTTCAACAAAGTGAATTCCAATCTCTTTCCCTCATTCACCCGGCAAGAGATATGAGAAGAGCAATCAGCTACATCAGTCAGCAGCTCAACCAGCTCATTGCGATGTTCATGTTGAGGGGATACATAGATATCAAAGGTAAAATTACCTTCCAAATTGGCAAATATGCCTTTCAGTTGTTCTTTTAGTGCGGATTCAAGCATAGTGGTGAAAATTAGAAGTTAAATCTTCCCTACCAGATCAATACTCGGTTTCAAGGTAGCTTCCCCTTTCTTCCATTTGGCAGGGCAAACTTCTCCATCGTGGGTAGCCACAAACTGAGCAGCCTCTACTTTACGAAGTAATTCGTTTGCATCACGACCGATATTATTATCATGCATCTCTGCCACTTTAATCTGACCTTCCGGATTAATCAGGAAAGTACCACGATAAGCCATACCTTCCGATTCAATGTACACACCAAAAGCACGTGCCAAAGCGCCTGTAGGGTCTGCCAACATCGGATACTTAATTTTACGGATACTATCGGAAGCATCATGCCATGCCTTATGTACAAAGTGCGAATCGCAACTTACGGAATACACTTCGACACCCATTGCCTGAAGCTGATCATATTTCTCGGCCACGTCCACCAACTCTGTCGGACAAACAAAAGTAAAGTCGGCAGGATAGAAAAAGAAAATAGCCCATTTACCTTTAACATCATTGTTGGTCACTGTTTTAAAACTACCATTATGAAAAGCCTGAACACTGAATTCAGGAAGTTGAGAATTAAGAATTGGTTCCATACTAAACTTATTATTTATTGATTAAACTTGTTTTGATTTCGATGCAAAGATAAGGGGATGGCTACCGGAAAAACAAAAAAAGTCCAATCGAATAATTCTATGCCTTGATAGATAAAATCCATCATACAGGCGTATATCAACTTTCCTTAAATGTTATAGCCTATTCTTTTGTTTTCTCCATTTTATAAAATACTTTTGCAACAAGTATTTGTTGGATACACATCAAAAAAGCAGTAATGAATCAATCTTTATCAGACATGGAACATCCTCTATCCCAATTCAGATATTGCCCGAAATGCGGTTCGGAGCATTTTAAGGTACATAATGAGAAATCCAAACAATGCGCCGATTGCGGGTTTATATACTACTTCAATCCCTCGTCCGCCACTGTTGCATTGATTTTGAATGAGAAAAACGAATTGCTTGTATGCCGCCGGGCAAAAGACCCCGCAAAAGGCACGCTTGACCTCCCCGGTGGATTTATTGATATGAATGAAACCGGAGAAGAAGGAGTGGCCCGTGAAGTACTGGAAGAGACAGGACTCAAAGTAGAAAAAACGACCTATCTGTTTACGCTACCGAACATTTACGTTTATTCGGGATTCCCGGTTCACACATTGGACATGTTCTTCCTCTGCAGAGTTAAAGACACCAGCCACATCGCCGCTATGGACGATGCAGCTGATGCATTCTTCGTTCCTCTTATGGAAATACACCCGGAAGATTTCGGATTGGATTCTATCCGGAAAGGACTGGACATGTTTATTCACAGTAACTCTCCGAGTTATTCATGAATCCCGGCCAGCAAATCGTCGAGCATTTTCTTTAATTGAGGCTTTCCGATTGTCCCCAACTTCATCCAAGGGGTACCCTCTACCGGTGCAAACAGGAGATTCGGAATGGTACGGATGGAAAAGGCTGATTCCAGCAAAGGTTCTTGATCAACGTCCACTTTATAAAAGTCGATTTTACCATCGTACTCTACTGCCAGTTCATCAAGAACAGGGGATAATCTTTTACAATAAATACACCACGGAGCATGAAAATCAACGATGCAAGGCCTGTTGCCTTTAAATTCCCAACCATTGGGATATTGTTGAAAATCCGATACTCTCTCGGCAAAACTCTCATGTGTCAAATCAACTACTTTCATATCTTCTTATTTTCCATTTATCATTATCAATCTTCACAATGCAAAATTACGGGTTTCGGAAGTCGAAAAAGCCTCTCCCCAACCCTCTCCATAGGAGAGGGAGCCAAGTTAGTTCTGTAACTAATTAACAAACAAGAGTATCTATACCCCCTCTCCCACGGAGAGAGTTGGAGAGAGACTTCTATTGTAACAGTTTAGTATTCCGGCCCTTGCCTACATGATCGGTTTTACAATTTCAATTTTAAGCCCAAGCGCATCAATAATACGAAAAAACAAACCAACCCCCGGTTCTATAACTCCCTTTTCTATTCTTGATATATAAGTTTTATTAGTTCCTACTTTTTCAGCCAATTCGGATTGTGTCATTTTTTCTTGTTTCCGCGCGTTACTGATTATCTGCCCCACACAGTAAGAGTATGCTTCTTTGCGAAACTCCTCTCTTTCAGGTGAGCCAACCTTACCGTACAATTTATCTAATACGGCATCCATGCTTCCAATCTTAGGGTTTGCTTGCATAATATTCATTTTTAAGTTTTAATGCTTTTTCTATCTCACTATCCGGCGTTTTCTGCGTCTTTTTCTGAAATCCATTGAATAGCATTACTATATTCCCATCATCAAAGATGAAGAAAGCCCGATAAATATTTCCATTATGGCTTGCTCTCAACTCGTAAACACCATCACGAATTAGCTTAACGAAATTCTTGTTAAGCCGTTCTTGTGTTTTAAGCATATCGAGCACATAAGAGATTTTTTTCTTTGCGCCATTTTCTAATGACATAAAGAAGTCTATGAAATAATTCTCATAGTATAATATTTCTCTTTCTTTTCTCATGGTGCAAATATAGATAAAGTTTACATATATAACAACTTCATTCGGCTTTTTCTTCGATTTCAGCCACAACTTACTTTGATTCTTTATTATTGTACCGGCTTTACAGAAGTTTCCCTTCTCCAAATAAAGAAAAATGAGAAATTTATCCTTCATCTTAAACTTCTTCCCACAGTTGAGGTGTTTCTAAGATAAAGTATAATCCTAAATGAGAAGCGCTAATATCCACCTATTCCTTTATCTGCATTAACCTTATTAACCTTCTGATTTAACATTCCAATCTTTGTGATGCAAAAGTATACACTTAAGCACTACAAACCTCTATACTCTTACATAGTAAAAGCATAGACTTTTCATCCAGATAAATACAGACTCTTGCACTCTTAGAATTAGAAGCAATAAATCACTATAAACCAAAACATTACAATCCAAACACTCGTTTAATTTTTCTAAGTAACTTTTTCATTCCAAGATCTCTACTTCGGTTTTAAGCAACTATATGCTTATCCGATCGGATTACAGAAACAACTCCCTCACAAAGATATTTTGTCAGATAACAAAAACATTTTCTTCCCGTTGACGTTAAAACCTGTAAAACTAAAGAGTTGTTTGCTGTAAAGTCTACAAAAACAAGTACTTTTGCCAAAACACTAAATTATGAAAAGAGAAATTTCACGATTTATATGTGCCCTGATATGTTGTGCACCTATCATTACTTCGGCACAAACCAGCGAAAAGATCACTTCGCCTGCCAATTTATATAAAGAAGGAAGATACCTGTTCGAACAGAAAAATTATGCAGCGGCAACTGCCTCCCTGAAAGCTTTTGTGAAACAGGAACCTGCTACCCGATTTCGCGAAGAAGCAGAGTATATGCTTGTATGTTCGGCCTACGAACTGAAAGATAAAAACAGTATTACCCTGCTTCGAGACTATCTCGAACAGCATCCGGACACTCCTTATGCCAACCGGATTTATGCACTGTTAGGGGCCTGCTATTTCTACGAAGGGAAATACGACGAAGCGTTGGCACTTCTCAACTCTTCCCGGCTCGACCAACTGAGTAACACCGAACGCGATGATATGACCTACCTCCTGGCTACCTGTTATTTGAAAACAGGAAACTTGAAAGAGGCAGCTATCTGGTTTGAGACACTGAGAGCCAGCAGCGAAAAATATGAAAAAGATTGTGCTTACTACATCTCATACATCCGTTATACTCAAAAACGTTACGACGAGGCCCTTGCGGGATTTCTGCCTTTGCAAGACGACCCGAAATACAAAGCATTGGTACCTTATTACATAGCCGAGATTTACATCGTCAAGAAAAACTACGACAAAGCGGAAATAGTAGCGCAAAATTACCTGTCGGCTTATCCGCAAAACGAACATGCCGCCGAAATGTACCGTATTTTGGGAGACGCTTCTTATCATTTCCGTAAATATCAGGAAGCCATCAAAGCATTCGAAAGCTATCTTGAAAGCGACGCTTCTCCCCGCCGGGACGCTCTCTACATGTTGGGACTCTCCTATTTTCAGATAGGCGTATACTCCAAGGCCGCCGAAACATTGGGAGAAGTAACCACCGTTAATGATGCCCTGACGCAAAATGCTTATCTGCATATGGGACTTGCCTATCTGCAACTGGCCGAGAAGAATAAAGCCCGCATGGCTTTCGAGCAGGCAGCCGCCTCCAATGCCGATATGAAGATCAAAGAACAGGCAGCCTACAATTACGCGCTGTGTATCCATGAGACGTCCTACTCCGCTTTCGGAGAGTCGGTCACCGTATTCGAGAAGTTCTTAAACGAGTTCCCGAATTCTGCCTATGCCGACATGGTAAGCAACTATCTGGTGGAGGTCTATCTAAACACCCGCAGTTACGATGCAGCTTTAAAATCGATTGACCGTATCACACATCCGGGTGCACGCATTCTGGAAGCCAAACAAAGAATCCTGTTCCAACTGGGTACGCAGGCTTTTGCCAATGCTTCTTTTGAACAGGCCATCGGGTATTTCGACCGATCTATCGCCATCGGCCAATATAACCGACAGATAAAGGCGGATGCCCTTTACTGGCGTGGCGAATCTTACTACCGGCTGAACCGGATGCAGGAAGCCACCCGCAACTTCAACGAATACCTGCAACTGACGCGCCAGACAAACAACGAAATGTATGCACTGGCACACTATAACCTGGGCTATACTGCTTTCCACCAGAAAGACTACGCACAAGCACGAAACTGGTTCCTTAAATACATACAACTGGAAAAAGGCGAAAACAGAACGGCCTTGGCGGATGCTTACAACCGCATCGGCGACTGCTTCCTGAACGAACGCAGTTTTGATGAAGCAAAGCAATATTATGCTCAGGCAGAAAACATGGGGACACCTTCGGGAGACTATTCGTTCTATCAGCTTGCCCTTGTTTCGGGATTACAGAAAGATTATTCAGGAAAAATAACCTTGTTGAACCGCTTGGTCGGGAAGTACCCTTCATCCCCTTATGCAGTCAGCGCCCTTTATGAAAAAGGACGTTCATACGTACTGATGGACAATAACAGTCAAGCCATCTCCTCTTTCAAAGATCTGTTAAGCAAATACCCCGAAAGTCCGGTCGGAAGAAAAGCCGCCGCCGAAATCGGATTGCTGTACTATCAGGACGGGAACTACGACCAAGCCATCGAGGCTTATAAACAGGTGATCAATAAATATCCGGGAAGTGAAGAGGCCCGCCTGGCCATGCTCGACCTCAAATCCATCTATGTAGACATGAACCGTATCGACGAATTCGCAGCGTTGGCGGCTGCCATGCCCGGCAATATCCGCTTCGATGCGAGCGAACAGGATTCACTGACTTACATTGCTGCCGAGAAGATTTATGGACGTGGCCGCATCGAAGAAGCCAAGAGCAGTTTCAATAAATACCTGCAAACATTCCCTGAAGGGGCTTTCGGTCTGAATGCCCATTATTATCTCTGTCTCATCGGCAAAGAACAGAAAAACTACGATATGATTCTGCTTCATTCGGGCAAGTTACTGGAATATCCGGATAATCCGTTCTCAGAAGAGGCATTGGTGATGCGTGCAGAGGTACAATTCAACATGCAACAGTTTGCCGATGCATTGGCTTCGTATAAAATGCTGAAAGAAAAGGCAACCACAGCCGACCGCCGCCTATTGGCCGAAACAGGAATGCTGCGCTGTGCCTATCTCATCAAAGATGATACGGAAACCATTCATGCAGCAACCGATCTGCTGGCCGAAGCCAAACTGACTCCGGAATTGGGCAACGAGGCTCTCTACTATCGTGCCAAGGCATATATGAATCAGAAGGCAGATAAAAAGGCACTGGCCGACTTACAAGCACTCGCCAAAGATACCCGAAACCTTTACGGTGCGGAAGCTAAATACCTGGTAGCCCAGCAATATTACATCTCCGGAGAATACGAAGCAGCCGAGAAAGAACTACTCGATTATATCGAACGGAGCACCCCACATGCTTATTGGCTGGCACGGAGTTTCGTCCTGTTGTCGGATGTATACGTAGCCATGGATAAAAAACTGGATGCACGCCAATACTTGTTGAGCTTGCAACAGAATTACCATGCCAATGACGATATCGAAAGTATGATTGAAAGCAGACTGGAAAAACTTAATAAGTAACGAAGTATGAAACGTAATCAATATATCTTCTTGGGAATGGTCTTTATTGCCATCCCTTCATTAGTACAGGCACAAACCCAGCCAAAAGATACTACCCTAAACCGCACGGTAGTGGTGGAGCAGGAATACAATCCCATTATCATGGATGCCGCTAAGGTGAATGTTCTGCCGAAAGTAGAAGAGCCCGTAGTTAATAAAAAAGAGGTGGAATATGCTGTCAGTTCCACACCGGCTTCGAATATCCCGGCAGGAACCATGCAGGCCTATACGGGAAAAGAGACACAAGCCACGAGTCATCCGGGATATGTACGCTTAGGATACGGTAATTACAATAATCTGGACGCTTATGCCAATTACCTTTTCCGCCTTTCCGACCGGGATAAGTTGAATGTGAATTTCAACATGGCGGGAATGAAAGGAACATTGGACATGCCTTCTTACCGCACTTCAAAGCCAGATGAATGGGATGCATTTTACTACCGTACACGAGCAGGCATCGATTACCTGCACCAGTTCAACCGAATGAATCTGAACATAGCCGGACACTTCGGACTGAGCAACTTCAACTATCGCCCGTATTCCATCTTCAATAAACAGAAGTTTACTTCCGGTGATATGCACGTCGGATTAAAGTCGACCGACGAAACATTACCGCTTCAATTTCAGGCAGAAACGAATCTGTTGTTGTACAACCGACAACAAGGCTTCCCGGCGATAAATAAATTAGGAGTCACCGAAACCCAAATTCGCACCAAAGGAAATGTAACGGGAATGATCAACGAAGAACAATTGATTAGTATCGCTGTAGAAATGGATAACCTCCTTTATGATCCGCGACAAATGGGAAGCTACAAAGAAACGTTATTCCACAACCGTACCACGGTAAACTTAAACCCATATTATGAACTGAATGACGACAGTTGGCGACTTCATATCGGAGCTAACGTAGACCTGTCTTTCAAAAACGGCAAAAGTTTTTATGTCTCTCCCGATATTGATCTTGCCTACATTTTCTCAGACAGCTATGTACTTTATGCCCGAGCAACCGGAGGACGATTGCTGAACGATTTCCGTCGTCTGGAGCAGATAAACCCATACGCTTGTTTCTCACACCCCATTACAGACACGTATGAACAGGTCAATGCCCGTATCGGTTTCAAAGCCAGTCCGGTGAACGGACTTTGGTTTGACTTATTTGGTGGATACCAGAATCTGAAAAACGACCTGTACCCATACATGAGTGACATAACCGGTGGTCAGGGAGGCGTATTTACAGATTACGGGCAAACGGACAGTTACAATTTCCATGCCGGAGCACAAATCAGTTATGCTTATAAGGATTTGTTCTCTTTCGCTGCCGATGCTACTTATTATCATTGGGATGCCGACGATCCTAACGTCGATTCGGAAACAGTCAATTATAACGACGCCCTATTAATGAAACCTCAGTTTAAACTCGGATTGCAGATAGAAGCGCGCCCCATCCATGCACTGTCATTGAACATCAGCTATCAATATATCTCCCGGACGGAACCCTATTTCTTTACCGGAGCCAAACTGCCGGCTGTCAGTAACCTTGGACTAAAGGCGACTTATAACCTGTTCAAAGGCGTTTCCATCTACGCCAAAGCAGACAATTTACTGAATAAGGAGTATCAGTACTACCTGGATTATCCGACCCAAGGCATCAATTTCGTAGGCGGACTGAGTTTCCAATTCTAAACAGAATCACTTTCTCATTAATATAGGTACGATAAAACACTCTCTGCACTTCAAAAGCAAAGGGTGTTTTATTATGTACCATTCCCATATTCTGTTTCTTCGAAAAGGAAATTCCCTACAAAGCGCCTGTCAACAGAATCAAAAAACAGACTAACTATTTGCTATTCAGAATATTTTAGTTATTTTTGTACATAAAACTCACAAAAACAAAGGAGGGTAAAAGCATATGATACAAAAAGCCGATATATCGTGTCTTTCAATCCGTTTAGGCATGTTTCTCCTGCTGATTTCGGTTTCGCTGTCGCTCTCTGCCCAAGAAGATAGTACACACATGATCAACGACAGCATACATACCTCCTCCCGAACCTCATTTAAGCTTCTTCCACCCGATCCGTTTATGGAGAGAGCCACTTATCCTTTGTATCCGTCCGATGCGTATCCATACAAACCTATGAATCATCCACCTGAAATCTCACTGAAAAAGGAAATCTATCTGCCCTATTATACCAATCCCTCCCCGATCTTTCGGGGAGACTATCAAACAGACGGCATCATAAAACAATTCCGCCACGGAGCTTTCTTCGGTTCCGGAACACAGACAAGTCTACCGGGAATCGGACGCTTCAACAACGCTTCTCTCGGTTACCAACATGTTTTAAATCCCAAACTGGCATTACAACTGAGCGTCAATGCTATGAAAATAAATATGAGCCACATCAGTGGACAAGCATTCAGTACCTCGGGGGCCTTGCTCTATCATCCTTCGGATCAAGTTACCCTCAAGTTCTTCGGCTCGTATGATATTGGAAACTCCTATGGGATGAGCACCCACCGATACGGCGCCACCATGTCCGTCGACATGTCCGACCGGTTCAGTATGGAAGTAGGGGCACAGCGCTATTATAATGCTATGAGAGGGCGTTGGGAAACAGTGCCGATCGTGATTCCTTACTACCGCTTTGAGAAATTCAAACTCGGATTGGACGTAGGCGGATTGATATACGAAATTCTCCGTGAAGTAGTTTTTGACAAACAAAACAGCAGCGGTCCCACCCTCACACCGCCACGCTTTTCGATACCGATACGATAAAGCTATATTGCACTCTATTCCGGGATTTGTCCATTACTAAAAAATCTCGTCTCCCCGCTTCCCTGACTCCTAAAAAAAGTCTTTTTTTGCAAAAAAGGAACAGATTCTCTCTATATTATAAGGTAAGGAAAATGTTTTTTTCTACTTTTGTCGGCGAATTTCAGAATAAATGGGAGTTGAAACTTAGAAAAGCACCACTCTCGGCATTCTTAATTAAAGTAAAAGTTATGCAGAAAAACCTTGTTATTGTCGAGTCTCCAGCAAAAGCAAAAACCATTGAAAAATTTCTGGGGAAAGATTTCAAAGTACTCTCCAGCTATGGTCATATCAGAGACTTGAAGAAGAAAGAGTTCAGTATCGATATCGATAAAAACTTCAAGCCCAATTATGAAATACCGGCAGACAAGAAAGAGTTGGTAACAAAACTACAGGCAGAAGCCCAGAAAGCAGACGTTGTATGGTTAGCATCCGATGAGGACCGCGAAGGAGAAGCCATCGCCTGGCATCTTTATGAGGTATTGAAACTAAAACCGGAACAGACCCGGAGAATCGTCTTTCATGAAATCACCAAGAATGCCATATTAAAAGCCATCGAGAATCCACGCGAAATCGATATCAACTTGGTCAATGCACAACAGGCACGACGCATCCTCGACCGTATCGTTGGTTTCGAACTTTCTCCAGTATTGTGGAAGAAAGTCAAACCGGCTCTTTCCGCCGGACGTGTTCAATCAGTAGCCGTACGGCTAATTGTAGAGCGGGAACGGGAAATACAGGCATTCAAGAGCGAAGCGTCTTATCGCGTTATCGCCATATTCCTCGTACCGGACACTGACGGTAAACTGACAGAAATGAAAGCGGAACTGGCTCATCGCCTTAAGACAAAAGAAGAAGCCAAAGCATTTTTGGAAAGTTGCAAAGATGCTATATTCACAATCGAAGATATTACCAAACGCCCGATAAAGAAAAGCCCGGCCGCACCATTCACAACCTCGACTCTGCAACAGGAAGCGGCCCGCAAATTGGGGTATACAGTGGCACAAACCATGATGTTGGCACAAAAATTATACGAAGCCGGATTAATCACTTATATGCGTACCGATTCGGTCAACTTGTCGGAATATGCAACTGAAGGTAGCAAACAGGCTATCATCAACATGATGGGAGAACAATACGTGCATCCGCGCCACTTTACCACCAAAACCAAAGGTGCACAAGAAGCGCATGAGGCCATCCGTCCTACCTATATGGAAAACTCCACCGTAGAAGCACCCTCACAGGAAAAAAGATTGTACGACCTGATCTGGAAACGTACCATCGCTTCACAAATGGCAGAAGCCGAACTGGAAAAGACAACTGCAACCATCGGTATCAGTACCAATGATGATGTGTTTACAGCAACCGGAGAAGTTATTACTTTCGACGGTTTCCTTCGCGTATATAAAGAATCGTATGACGACGAAAACGAACAGGAAGATGAAAGCCATCTGCTTCCTCCATTGAAAAAAGGACAGGTGCTCGAGCACAATGATATTGTCGCTACCGAACGTTTCACCCAACGTCCGCCGCGTTACACAGAAGCCAGTCTCGTACGCAAACTTGAAGAATTAGGTATCGGCCGTCCTTCCACATATGCTCCTACTATCTCTACTATCCAACAACGCGAGTATGTAGAGAAAGGAGACAAAGCAGGTGAGGAACGCTCTTTCAATATACTGACACTAAAAGGCCAAAATATAAGTGATGCCATACATACCGAAATAGTAGGAGCAGAAAAATCAAAATTACTGCCTACCGATATCGGAACGGTAGTGAATGACTTCCTGAACGAATATTTCTCAAATATTCTGGACTACAACTTTACGGCTAATATCGAAAAAGAGTTTGACGAGGTAGCAGACGGAGAGAAGCAATGGACAGCAATCATGAAACACTTCTATAAAGGATTCCATCCTTCGGTAGAGTCGACATTAGCTACTAAAACAGAACATAAAGTAGGTGAACGTATTCTGGGTGAAGAACCGGGAACCGGGAAGGTAGTATCAGTCAAAATCGGACGCTTTGGACCTGTCGTACAAGTCGGCAGTACGGATTCGGAAGAAAAGCCCCGTTTTGCACGTTTGGAGAAGGGCCTGTCAATGGAAACGATCACTCTTCAGGAAGCATTGGACTTGTTTAAACTTCCGCGTGTCGTTGGCGAATACGAGGATAAAGAAGTAAGCATAGGTACAGGACGCTTTGGACCGTACGTACGCCATGACGGTAAATACATATCTCTGCCTAAGACACTCGATCCAATGGCCATTACGCTTGAAGAAGCCATCGAACTTATCACAGAGAAGAGAGCCACAGAGGCCAAACGCCACATCAAGCAATTCGCCGAAGAACCGGAACTGGAAATACTGAACGGAAGATACGGACCATATATCTCTTATAAAGGAAGTAACTATAAAATCCCTAAAGATGTGGTTCCCGCAGATTTGAATCTGAAAACTTGTTTGGAGATTATCAAGCTGCAAAGCGAAAAAGCAACGTCCACTCCTAAAAAGGGACGGACAGCAAAAAAGAAATAACATAATAAGATTTTTTCTAAGAGACATTCTCATTTTGTAGAATGTCTCTTATTTTTTACTCATTTTCAGTGTTTTATATCTATTTCTTATTATCTTTGCAGCAGCAAACAAATCAAATAACATATATATGAAAAAAATTACGACCCGACTCCTCTGCGCCAGTAGTATATTACTGTTCGGTTTATCATCTTGCGTAAAAGATGTAGATTTATCACAAGCTCCCGAGAAGCCTGTAAAAGGCGATTATTTCGATTTTCAAACTACGCTTAATTGTCCGATAGACATAGACTTAGGCTTGCAGGACTATACTGTATCGATAGAAATTTACAGCGAAAACCCTTTTGAAGAAAACGATGGGATCAGTACAAAGAAAGATATTGAGCCGATCTATCGCGGTATAACAGATGCCAAAGGCATACTGAAAGGAGAAACGACCCTGCCAGCCTATATCAAGAAAGCCTATATCTACTCACCGTATGTAGGTGTACCTTTCATAGAGACAGAGGTTACTGCAAGCAGGATTTCTGCTGGCATAGAAGCCCCCAAAAACAGAAGCGGAAATACCAGAGCCATGACATACACCTATCCTTCCGATATGCTGGTATTAGGAAATTGGAACGAATCCGGTTACCCCAGCTATTTACTATCGGAGCGTTTCATCTTCCCGGAAAACGAACTATACAACATTACCAAAGCTACTACATCTCCATACAAAGAAGAAATGCAAAGTTATTTTCCACAATATTTCACACCGGGAGTAGAAACAGGCATTCCCATTATGAAGGAAACAAAGGTGAACTTGGCTATGATAGGAAAATATGCACCTTCAGTAAGTAATACGATTCTCTATTATACCTACCCCACCGGACAGCTACCAAGTTCTGTCAACGACATACAAAAAATTATTGCTTTCCCTGTATCGGCAGGTATCTCTTGTGGAAGTACGATACAACTACATTATTGGAATAAGGAAACCAATCAATTCGAAGATAAATTTCCAGCAGGAGTTACTATTGGTTGGGGAGTCTCTTCGAGTGCTTTTATCAAAGGAAATATCGGCCACTCCAGTGGAAATCATAACTATTACTCCGTCAATGCACTCAATACCAAAAACGGCGATGAAAACAATCAGCACACAATCGCTATTTTTGATAAGGCCAACAGCTCGGTTACCATAGGGATAGAAGACAGACCATTGGAAAGCCAGCGACCAAACTATACCGACGTTATTATGTATTGTCATGCAGATGTGGAAGGAGCTATTGATGGGAGCAACATGGCTGAATTGGAAAAGCCAGAAGATCCGGGTCCTTCCGAAGAGGATAACTATACAACCTATTTCGGATTGCTCGCTTTTGAAGATCTATGGCCAGATCAAGGAGACTATGACTTGAACGACGTAGTGGTATACTATCAATCAAGAGTATATAAGAATATGCAAAACCGGATTACCTCTACTATAGACGAATTCACTCCCTATTGGGATGGCGCCGGATACAATAATTTTAACGGATTCGGATACCGCCTATCAGTTACTCCCGATAAAGTAACTGCCGTAAATATTGCTTATGAGAACTATACATTCACAGCAAGCCCCCTGTTCCAGTTTGACAATAAAGGTTTGGAGGAAAGAGCAGATAATGACAATGCCATTATTATTGTTGCAGACAACATGAAGCAAGCTGTAAAACAAAAAGGTAAGTTTACCGTCACTACAACTTTCGGAACTCCACAGATCGAATCAGCAGCCATGCTCCCCCCTTATAATCCGTTTATCATTATCAATGCCTTGAATGAAAGAGGTAAAGAACTGCATCTTCCCAATTATGTACCCACTAAACGGGCAGACAGCAGCCATTTTGGAAAAGGAAATGATCTGACCGATGAGAGCCAACAAATGTATTATATCTCTAAAGACAACATGCCTTATGCCATACATTTGCCTAACATCAAAGACTTCGACTGCTCAAATGAAGGCATACGAATTGACGAGATTTATCCGAATTTCACAAATTGGGTAAAAAGTAATGGTAATGAAAACACTGACTGGTACTTACACAAGAAAGAATAATCAGAAACATCATTCATCCCTGTCAAAAAAGTCTTTCTAACTTCACTTAAAACACTAACTGGAATAAAAACAATATACGGGAACTCTTCAGCAAGTCAATCTTACTTGAAGAATTCCCGTATGTTCTATATTAGCTCACATCAACTCTTACATCCTGGCCGGCACTTCAATGCCCAATAAGCCCATTCCCAAACGTACTACCTTAGCCACATTGGCAGATAATGCGATACGGAATATCTTCACCGTTTCATTCTCTTCGCGCAGGATGCTAAAATCATGGTAGAATTGATTATACTCCTTCACCAAGTCATAAGTATAATTGGCAATAACAGACGGACTGTAATCTGTCCCGGCCTGTTTAACAATTGCTGCAAAATCAGCTACCATCTGGATTAATCCTTCTTCTTTTTCACTCAATTCAACTCCTAAAGGAAGTTGCTCAGGAATAACGATACCGTTCTCTGCCGCCTTACGAAGTACAGATTGTATACGTGCATAGGTATATTGGATAAACGGCCCGGTATTTCCATTAAAATCGATGGACTCTTTCGGATTGAATGTCATGTTCTTGCGGGCATCCACTTTAAGGATAAAATATTTCAATGCACCTAAACCGACAATGCGGGCAATATCATCTGCCTCTTCCTGTGTCAATCCATCCAGTTTACCAAGCTCCTGAGAGGTTTCTTTAGCAGTTGCAATCATCTCTTCCATCAGATCGTCGGCATCCACCACTGTTCCTTCCCGTGATTTCATCTTACCTTCCGGAAGTTCGACCATACCATATGAGAAATGAACCAAGCTTTTACCCCATTCGAATCCTAACTTATCAAGCAGGATAGAGAGCACTTGAAAGTGATAATTCTGCTCATTACCCACCACATAAATCATCTTATCGATGGGATAGTCGGCAAAACGCAATTTGGCTGTCCCGATGTCTTGAGTCATATACACAGAAGTACCGTCAGCACGTAGCAGCAACTTATGATCGAGCCCTTCTCCCGTAAGATCAGCCCATACCGAACCGTCTTCTTTCTTATAGAAGAAACCTTTTTCCAATCCTTCCATTACCTTTTCCTTTCCCTCGAGATAAGTATCCGACTCATAATATATCTTATCGAAACCAACTCCCATCTTACGGTAAGTCTCGTCAAATCCGGCATACACCCAATTATTCATCATAGCCCACAAAGCACGTACTTCAGGATCTCCCGCCTCCCATTTCACCAACATTTCACGGGCTTCATTCATCAGTGGAGAAGCTGCCTCCGCCTCTTCCTTCGTCATGCCCTTCTCCATCAGCGAAGCTATTTCCGCTTTATAATGCTTATCGAAAGAGACATAATAATCCCCAACCAAGTGATCTCCCTTTTTACCGGATGATTCGGGAGTCTCACCATTACCATAAAGTTTCCAGGCCAACATAGACTTACAGATATGGATACCCCGATCGTTTACAATATTGGTTTTTACGACCTTATTGCCATTCGCCATAATAATATTGGCTAATGCATTTCCAAGCAGATTATTGCGTACATGCCCCAGATGTAGGGGTTTATTCGTATTAGGTGAAGAATATTCAATCATCACCAGTGGAGAATCAGCATCGGCAGCCATTATACCATACCGTTCGTCAGCATGAATCATATTCAGCAATTCAATCCACGCAGAAGAAGCTATTGTCAAATTCAAAAAGCCTTTTATCACATTAAAAGCAGCTATTGCCGGCTCATTAGCTTGTAAGTACTCACCGATCTCCTGTGCAGTTTGTTCCGGTCCTTTCTTCGACATACGCAGGAAAGGGAACACAACCAAGGTAAGATGTCCTTCAAATTCCTTTTTCGTTTTCTGCAATTGCACCTGTACGGCAGGAACATCCTGACCATAAAGAGCTTTCAGTCCGCTTATTACGGACATTACAAGTTTATTCTCTATATTCATAGCTTACAATTATTTTCTGCGCGCAAAGATACAAAAAAGGAGGCGTTAGCACGCCCCCTTTTTTTAAAATCTTTCAACTATATAGTTTATTCAACAGCCTCAGAGAGTTCTGCACCTGCTTTAAACTTAGCAACCTTCTTTGCCGGAATAGTGATAGCTTGTTTTGTAGAAGGGTTAATACCGGTTCTTTCAGCTCTCTCAGAAACAGAGAAAGTTCCGAAACCAACCAAAGAAACCTTGTCACCACCTTTTAAAGCGCCAGTAACTGAAGACACAAAAGCATCAAGTGCTTTTTTTGAGTCAGCTTTGCTCAAACCAGACTCAGCTGCGATAGCATTAATAAGATCAGCCTTATTCATAATTCGTAAATGATTAATTAATATATGTGTTACACAAAAAGATAGACGACGTAAAATCCTCACAAATATAGACTAACAAAACAATATATCAAATAAAAACATCAAAAAAACGCATCAATTTGCTGAAAAAGAGCTAATAGGGATTCATTTTTCTGCTTTAAAACAGAATTTATTCGTATTTTTGCAACCATTACTCGTAAATTAGCATAAAAGAGATTCAAATATATGATGCCTACAGTTACTAAAAACCTGATAATTATCAATGTACTGTTTTATTTAGGAACAATCGTTGCACAAAGTTATGGTATAGATCTCGCAAACTATTTAGGTTTGCATTTTTTTATGGCCGAAGACTTTAATCCCGCCCAGTTGATAACCTATATGTTCATGCACGGAGGATTCACTCACCTTTTCTTCAATATGTTCGCCGTGTGGATGTTCGGACGCATTCTCGAACAAGTGTGGGGGCCGAAACGTTTTTTATTCTACTATATTCTTTGTGGTATCGGTGCAGGAATTATCCAGGAGATCGTACAATTCGTTGAATACCAGACTGTCTTATCAGGATATTCCATGGTCCAGACTTTTAGCGGGACAATACCGATGAGCGAATACCTGAATATGATGAATACCGTAGGAGCCTCAGGAGCCGTATATGCGATCCTGTTAGGTTTCGGAATGTTATTTCCTAATCAACAATTGTTCATTTTCCCGCTTCCATTTCCTATCAAGGCCAAATATTTTGTCATCGGATATGCCTTAATCGAACTATATTCCGGATTTGCCAATAATCCTAATGATAATGTAGCTCATTTTGCCCATTTAGGAGGAATGATATTCGGTTTTATTCTGATTATGTATTGGAAGAAAAAAAACAATGATCATGGGACATATTATAACTGATCTTAAAGAAGCTTTTCGCAGAGGAAATGTCTTTATACAACTCATATACATCAATGTAGGGATTTTTGTAGCAACTGCATTGATAAACATTCTATTGCAACTATTCAATAGAAGCGCTGCCGGAATATTCGAACTGTTGGCACTTCCGGCCTCCTTTACCCGGTTTATCCTGCAACCGTGGTCACTGTTCACTTATATGTTCATGCATGCCGGTTTTATGCATATTCTGTTTAATATGCTTTGGCTATATTGGTTTGGTCAATTATTCCTTTACTTCTTTTCCGGCAAGCATTTACGCGGTTTATATATTTTGGGAGGTATATGCGGAGGATTATTGTACATGATTTCCTATAATTTGTTTCCTTATTTCCGTCCCATGGTGGAAGTATCGACAATGGTAGGTGCATCCGCATCCGTACTTGCCATCGTGGTGGCAACCGCCTATCGAGAGCCCAACTATCCCGTACGCCTTTTTCTTTTTGGTACTATACGCCTAAAATATTTGGCCTTAATAGTGGTCCTGACAGATCTGTTGTTCATCACTTCCGGTAATGCCGGAGGACACATCGCCCACTTAGGTGGTGCATTGGCAGGTCTCTGGTTTGCCGCCAGTCTGAGTAAAGGCACAGATATCACTGTTTGGATAAACAGAATATTAGACGGAGTGAGTTCTCTTTTCTATAAAAAAAACTGGAAGCGTAAACCCAAAATGAAAGTGCATTATGGCAATTACAGCCGCGAACAAGACTATGATTATAATGCCCGGAAAAAAGCGCAATCGGATGAGGTGGACCGCATTCTCGATAAGCTGAAAAAGTCAGGATACGAGAGCCTCACTACCGAAGAAAAGAAAAGCCTCTTCGATGCAAGTAAAAAATAAGATATGAAACACATCGGAAAAGTCTTCGCTTATCTGATCTTGGCAGTCAATGCATTCTTTGTCGGAGTTCTCTTGCTGACCGCCTATAGCCCACACATTTCTCCCGTAATACACCCGGTCGAAGCATGCATGGGACTTACTTTTCCTATTTTCCTCTCCATCAATTTTTGTTTTCTTATTTTCTGGTTAATCGTACGCTATAAGTTCGCTCTTCTGTCTATACTTGGCTTTGCTTTCTGCTATCCGCAAATCCGGGCCTATCTTCCTATCAATCTTCATACAGCAAATATTCCGGAGGGAAGCATTAAAATACTATCCTACAATATTATGTCCTTTGGCAACATGGAAAAGGAAAACGGCAAAAATCCGGTACTCGAATATCTCCGTAAGAGCGATGCCGACATCATCTGCTTACAGGAACACAACATCTCTCCGACTGCCAAAATACATCTTAATGCCAAAGAAGTAGAAGAGGGTATGAAAGCATATCCTTATCGGCATATTCAACGTGTAGGTCAAGAGAACGGCAATAACCGGATAGCTGTTTACTCCCGATTTCCGATCCTTTCGGCACGAAAACTACAATATGACAGTAGCTACAACGGCTCGGCCATTTATGAATTAAAAATCAATGAAGATACAATTACCCTTATCAACAACCATTTGGAATCTAACAAGTTAACAAAAGCGGATAAAGCGGTATATGAAGAAATGCTGAAAGATCCCAATGCCCATAAAGTGAAAAGTGGCACTCAACATTTGGTCGGTAAATTAGCAGAGGCTTCCGCCATCCGCGCCAAACAAGCAGATGTTATTGCAGCCGAAATTGCAGCTTCCCGGCATCCGTATATTATTGTATGTGGGGACTTTAACGATACTGCGATCTCCTATACCCACCGGGTTATAGCCGAAAAGTTAGATGATGCCTTCACCGAATCAGGACAGGGATTGGGAATTTCTTATAATCAGAATAAGTTTTATTTTCGAATAGACAACATCCTAATCAGTAAAAGCCTGAGAGCTTATAACTGCACGGTAGACCGTTCTATTAAAGACTCCGACCACTACCCCATATGGTGCTATGTTGCCAAGCGGTAATTCACTACAAATGATAATCATAACCCAATTATAATACTTATGAAATTAAAAAGAACAATAATTATTTTAGCAGCAAGTTGTATGATGTACTCCTGCACTACGAAAACAGAAAGTAATCCGTTTTTAAACAAATTTCAAACCGAGTATGGTGTTCCGGCTTTTGATAAAATCAAGCTGGAACATTACGAACCTGCTTTCCTGAAAGGGATAGAAGAGCAAAACCGGAACATTAAAGCAATCATTGAAAATAGCGAAACGCCCACGTTTGAGAATACAATCGTAGCGTTGGATAACAGCTCTCCTATATTAGATCGTGTCAGTGCCGTTTTCTACAATATGACAGATGCAGAAACAACAGACGCACTAACCGAACTTTCCATAAAAATAGCGCCGGTACTTTCCGAACACAGCGACAACATTTCCCTCAATCAAGAACTATTCAAAAAGGTAGATGCCGTATATCAGCAGAAAAACAGCCTGCACCTTACCACCGAACAAGAACGCCTGTTGGATAAAACCTACAAAGATTTTGTTCGTTCGGGAGCAAACCTGCCTGCTGACAAACAAGCACGCCTGCGTGAAATAAACAAAGAGCTATCGACTCTTGGTATCACATTCAGTAATAATATATTAAATGAGAATAATGCCTTCCAACTCTTTGTCGACAAAGAAGAAGACCTTGCAGGATTGCCCGAATGGTTCTGCCAAAGTGCTGCGGAAGAAGCTAAAGCTGCCGGGCAAGAAGGAAAATGGTTATTCACCTTACACAATGCCAGCCGCCTGCCTTTCTTACAGTATTCTGAGAATCGCCCGCTCCGTGAAAAGATATACAAAGCATACACCCACCGTGGTAATAACGATGACAAGAACGACAACAAGAAAGTAATCACCCAAATTGTCAGTTTACGCCTTGAGAAAGCAAACTTATTAGGTTTTGACTGCTACTCAAACTTTGTTTTGGAGAATACAATGGCCAAAAATTCAACCACCGTAATGGAATTCCTCAATAATTTATGGAACCATTCACTTCCCAAAGCCAAAGCAGAAGCTGTTGAACTGCAAAAATTGATGGATAAAGAAGGTAAAGGTGAAAAATTGGAAGCTTGGGACTGGTGGTACTACACGGAAAAGCTGCGTAAAGAAAAATACAACCTGGACGAAGAAGAGATCAAGCCCTACTTCAAATTGGAAAACGTACGCGAAGGCGCTTTTGCAGTAGCCAATAAACTGTATGGTATCACATTGACAAAACTGCAAAACATTCCGGTTTATCATCCCGATGTAGAAGTTTTTGAAGTAAAAGACGCCGATGGTTCCCACTTAGGAATCTTCTATGTAGATTACTTTCCACGTCCTGGAAAAAGTGGGGGTGCCTGGATGAGCAATTATCGTGAACAGCAGGGAGATATCCGACCGTTGGTTTGCAATGTAGCCAGCTTTACCAAACCAATAGGCGATACACCATCCTTACTAACGATGGACGAAGTAGAAACGCTTTTCCATGAATTCGGGCACGGGCTTCACGGACTGTTGACCAAGTGTAATTACAAAGGTACTTCGGGCACCAACGTCGTTCGTGATTTTGTAGAACTTCCTTCACAAATAAACGAACATTGGGTCACCGAACCAGAAGTGTTGAAAATGTATGCAAAACATTACCAGACAGGAGAAGTAATCCCCGATTCACTCATCAATAAGATATTAAAACAGAAGACTTTCAATCAAGGCTTCATGACAACAGAATTACTGGCCGCCGCCATCCTCGACATGAATCTGCACAACCTGACAGATGTAAAGAATCTGGATGTAATCTCTTACGAAAAAGAAGCAATGGATAAATTAGGACTCATCCCCGAAATAGCCCCACGCTACCGTACGACCTATTTCAATCACATCATCGGTGGATATGCTGCAGGATACTACAGCTATCTTTGGGCAAACGTGCTGGATAATGATGCTTTTGAAGCTTTCAAAGAACATGGCATCTTTGATAAAGCAACAGCCAATTTATTCCGCTCCAATGTGCTTGAAAAAGGAGACAGCGAAGACCCGATGACACTCTACAAAAACTTTCGTGGAACAGAGCCGCAATTGGAACCAATGCTGAGAAACAGAGGCATGAATTAAATAAAAAAAGCGATCTAAGGCTAAAAAAGAATAAACTCGAAGCCGACTAATTTATCCTCGGAGGATTGCTACTTTCCTTCGGGGATAAATTTTATTTCTTTGAAAGAAATATCAGTTTAACGGCAAAATGCGGTTTTAACCTCAAATATTTAGCTGCTAATTACCACTGGATGTGAAAAAAAAACTATATTTGCAGCCTTATAGCGACAGAATTAATTAAAAAAGTAATCATAATAAATTAAAAGTAAAATGCAAAACAAAGGATTTGTAAAAGTTTTTGCGGTATTACTCACGCTGGTATGCGTGTTCTACCTCTCTTTCTCCTTCGTTACCCGCCATTATACCAATAAGGCAAAAGAGATAGCGAACGGCGATACTAAAGTAGAACAAGACTACCTCGACTCTCTTTCAAACGAGAAAGTATGGCTGGGTAATTATACGCTGAAACAGTGTCGTGAAATGGAAATTAGTTTAGGTTTGGACCTCAAGGGCGGTATGAACGTTATCCTTGAAGTATCCATACCCGATGTTATTAAAGCATTGGCTGATAACAAGCCCGATGAAAATTTCAATCAGGCACTGGCAACTGCTGCCAAACAAGCTACCAACAGCCAGGACGATGTTATCACTCTTTTCATTAAAGAATACCACAGAATAGCACCGGACGCTAAACTTTCCGAACTTTTTGCAACGCAACAGTTGAAAGACAAAGTTAACCAGAAGTCATCTGATGCTGAAGTAGAAAAAGTATTGCGTTCTGAAGTAAAAGCTGCCGTAGAAAACTCTTATAATGTACTCCGTACACGTATCGACCGTTTCGGTGTAGTTCAGCCGAATATCCAAAGTCTTGAAGACAGAATGGGGCGTATCATGGTAGAGCTTCCGGGTATCAAAGAACCGGAACGTGTGAGAAAACTCCTCCAAGGTTCTGCCAATCTGGAATTCTGGGAAACCTATACAGCGAAAGAATTATTGCCGGTAATGCAGTCTGTAGACAGTAAACTGCGTGATGTTCTGGCAACAACCGCAAGCACAACAACCGACTCTACTGAAGTAATAGCAACAGAAGAAGTAGTAGCGGAAGCAACACCGGCAAAAGCCATCAGTGCTGCCGACAGTATCGCAGCTGCACTGAAAGGTAACCAACAGGAAGCTTCTATAAATATGGAGCAAATCAAAAAAGAACATCCTTTGATGGCCATTCTTCAGTTAAATTCAAGTGGTCAAGGCCCCATTATCGGTTATGCTAATTACAAAGACACTGCTGAAATCAACAAATATTTGGCGATGAGAGAAGTAATAGCAGAACTTCCTAAGGACCTCCGTCTAAAATGGGGAGTTGCTCCTGCTGATTTCGACAAAAAAGGACAGACTTTCGAGTTGTATGCTATCAAATCTACCGAACGCAACGGTAAAGCTCCGTTGGAAGGTGATGTAGTAACAGATGCCAAAGACGATTTCGACCAACATGGTAAACCATCTGTAAGCATGTCTATGAACACAGACGGTGCACGCCGTTGGGCACAATTGACCAAACAAAATATCGGACGCTCTATTGCAATCGTACTTGATAATTATGTATATTCTGCTCCGAACGTAAGTACGGAAATCACAGGCGGTAACTCAATCATTACCGGTAATTTCAGTCCGGAACAATCCAAAGACTTGGCAAACGTATTGAAATCAGGTAAAATGCCGGCACCGGCACACATCGTGCAAGAAGATATTGTCGGTCCGTCATTGGGTCAGGAATCTATCAATGCAGGTATTTTCTCATTTGTAGTGGCACTCATCCTTTTGATGATTTACATGTGCGCCATGTACGGTTTCATCCCAGGTATGATTGCCAACGGTGCTTTAATCCTCAACTTCTTCTTCACATTAGGTATTCTTTCATCCTTCCAAGCTGCGCTGACAATGTCCGGTATTGCCGGTATGGTATTAGCACTCGGTATGGCTGTGGATGCGAACGTACTTATCTACGAACGTACTAAAGAAGAATTACGTAGCGGCAAAGGAGTGAAAAAAGCATTAGCTGATGGTTACTCCAATGCTTTCTCGGCAATCTTCGACTCCAACTTAACATCTATTATTACCGGTATTATTCTGTTTAATTTCGGTACTGGTCCTATTCGTGGTTTTGCCACTACATTGATTATCGGTATTCTCTGCTCGTTCTTTACAGCAGTATTCATGACTCGTTTAGTTTACGAACATTACATGAATAAAGATAAACTGCTGAACTTGACATTTACTTCCGGAATTTCTAAAAACCTGTTGGTAAATACTCATTTCGACTTCATGAAAGGTAACAAACGTTCCTTCATGATTACAGGTATTATTATTTTGGTATGTATAGCATCATTCGCTATTCGTGGCTTGAGCCAAAGTATCGATTTTACAGGTGGACGTAATTATAAGGTACAGTTCGAACAAGCTATCGAGCCCGAACAAGTACGTGAGTTGATCGCAAGTAAATTCGGTGATGCAAATGTAAGTGTTATCGCTATTGGTACAGACAAAAAAACCGTTCGTATCAGTACTAATTACCGCATCGAAGAAGAAGGTAACAATGTGGATTCTGAAATTGAAGCATACTTATATGAAACATTAAAGCCGTTGTTAACTCAAAACATTTCATTGGCTACTTTCATTGACCGTGACAACCACACAGGTGGCAGTATCATCAGTTCACAGAAAGTAGGTCCAAGTATTGCAGATGATATCAAGACATCGGCCGTCTGGTCGGTAGTTTTAGCATTGATTGCTATCGGCTTATACATTTTGCTTCGCTTCCGTAATATTGCTTACAGTGTTGGCTCCGTAGTAGCACTTACCAGTGATACGATCATGATCATCGGTGCATACTCATTATTATGGGGTTTTGTTCCTTTCTCATTGGAAATAGACCAAACGTTTATCGGTGCTATCCTAACAGCTATCGGATACTCCATCAACGATAAAGTGGTAATCTTTGATCGTGTACGCGAGTTCTTTGGTTTATATCCGAAACGTAACAAACGTCAATTGTTCAACGACTCACTAAATACAACTTTGGCCCGTACAATCAACACCTCATTAAGTACATTGATCGTATTGCTGTGTATCTTTATCCTCGGTGGTGATTCTATCCGCAGCTTTGCATTTGCAATGATTCTGGGTGTTATCATTGGTACATTGTCTTCATTATTTATTGCTTCTCCGATTGCTTACACAATGCTAAGCAAGAAGAAAGAAACAGCAGAAACAACTGCTATTGAAGCTGAATAACCTATTCATATAAAAGAAAAAGAGGCTGTCTCATTTCTCATTTTGAGACAGCCTTACTTATAACTTGTAAGTCACAATATAAAAACCTCCCTCTTTTAGCCTTAATTCATCACAATACAAGACTAAAAGAGGGAATTTTTTTCTTCTAAAGCTTCAATCTATAAGATTTTCAACTTTCAATTTCTATTTTGGAGTGAACCCTAAAAGTTTTTTATCTAACTTTTAGGGTTCACTCCATTTTAAGACAGTCTCTTCTTTTTTATGGTAGCTCACCGTTTATCCTACTATTAATAGAGCCATATCTGTTTATTAGATATTAAAGGTAAAAAACAGTATAAATTAAAAGATAAGACCGGAAAACAAAACGAGTACCTTCGACCTTATCTTTTCAAAAAAAGATATATTGCAGAAATGTAAAATATCTCTAAAATTATATCAATAAAGTAAATCTTCCTGTACCCTCTGAAAGCAATCCATTTCATGCACGTCCACATAGGTTCAGTTCACATAGCCCGAATAAACTTTCGTGATATCCTTACTTTCCTGCTAAAAACTATCAAAAAAGAACTCTCTATAACAATTTACTTGCACAAAAGCACAACCAGCTATATCCCAGACGCTACATAGAGCATTATCCCCTATAATAAAATATTGCCCTCACAAATAACATAATAAAATATGCCGTACCCCTTACACAGCGTACCGAAAAGAATTCTATACAGCATATAAAGATAAGAAAAACAGAATCTAACAAAATATACATCTATTATAATATATATTTAGAACATAAATACAAGATACATTTTAGATCAAGTACAAAATTGATACATAAAAACAAAACCCATAAAAGAATAAATTTAAAAAATAAGCTAATCTTATCTATGAATCCCGAATAAAGCAGAATATTTAAATAAAAAAATACCAAAAAGTGATTTTTTCGCTCCATTTATTTAGTAACCTTTATCTCTGAATTGTAATATAAGAAAAGAATCTCAAAAAAAGAATTAAAATTAATATATGTTGTTTTATATTGGATAATGAAGAACATGAATAAAAGAAGATAATAGAAAAAACTTATATCGTGCGATATGCAATGCACGTCTACAATTAAAGTAGTAAAGTAATCAGTATTTGTTAACGTAATAAAGAATGCTAAATGAAGAAAAATTTAGAGTACAGAATTAAAATTCTGTTGTTTTCCCTATTCCTTTTTGTTCCATTCTTAACGAATGCTACCGCACAAAGCGAGATAGTAATAAGTTTGGATTTTGCGAATGCACCTTTGAGCGAGGTTTTGAATGAAATTAGTCGTCAGACTTCACTGAGTATGGTTTATAACGCGAAAGATGTGGATCCTAACCGTAAAGTTACGATACATGCTAACCGTGAAAAGTTGTCTAAAGTCATGACAGACTTGCTCAAAAACACTAACACGACCTATTCCGTACGTGATAATCATTTGGTAGTTTATTCTACTAAAGAAACCCCAACCGTACATTCTACCATGCAGCAAAAACAACGCACAATTAAGGGTACCGTGTCTGATGAATATGGCGAACCACTTATCGGGGTTAGTGTATTAGTACAAGGTACTACTACAGGTACAATTACCGATATTGATGGTAATTACACTTTAGAAATACTTAATGACGAAGCTGTATTAGAATTCAGCTACATTGGTTATCAGAAAATATCACTGCGAGTAGCTGGTGCTTCTTCATTTAACATAATAATGAAAGAAGATGCACAACAGCTAAATGAGGTAGTTGTTACAGCCATGGGTATAGAACGCAAAGAGAAGTCATTGACTTATGCAACTCAACAAGTGAAAGGAGATGAATTAATGAAAGTGCAGGATGCCAATTTCGTGAATGCACTTTCCGGAAAAGCTTCCGGAGTTACCATTACCCCAAGTGCTGGTGGTGCTGGTGGTGCCTCTAAAATTTTGCTTCGTGGTAATAAATCTATTTTGGGTAACAACAGTCCGTTGATTGTAATAGACGGTGTACCAATGACTAATAATGTGAATGGTCAAACTGGTTTTGATGGAGGCTCTAATCTGACATATTCCAGTACCTCTGAAGGTTCTGATCCGTTATCGCTTGTCAATCCTGATGATATTGAAAGTTTGAATATCCTAAAAGATGCTAATGCTGCTGCATTATATGGTAGTGCTGCTGCCAATGGCGTATTAATGATTACCACAAAAAAAGGCAAAGAAGGTCGTATTTCTATTAATGTATCTTCAAGTGCAACATTTGATCGCCCTTTGCTCACTCCCAAAATCCAAAATGTATATGGTGCTACAGTTGATCCTACTGCCGAGACTTTATCTGTAGATAGCTGGGGGAAAAAATTATCAGATTTAACGGCTGACGAACTTAATTATTCAGGTGCTAAATTACGTAATACAGCTTCCAATGATGACGTAAATGACTTTTTCCGTACAGGTGCCACATTCAATAACTCAATATCCGTTAGTGGAGGTACTGAGACTGTTCGTACTTATTTTTCATACGCAAATTCATATTCTGACGGTATGATGCGCAACAATAATTACAAACGTAACACGCTCTCTTTTCGTCAGAGTTATTCACTATTTAATAAAAAGTTAAATGTCGATTTATCACTAAATTATGTACAGGCAAAAACCAAGAATCGTCCTGGAGGAGGAACAGTGATGAATCCACTTTATGATCTTTATCGTATGCCAAGAAATGTGGATCTAAATTATTATAAGGAAAATTACTACATAGAAAATGGTAAATGGACTTCTAACGAACAAAGCTATTTCGATTCTAAAAACAATAAATGGACTACTGGTACTGTTGAGCTAACCGGGCCCAAACAGGAATGGGCATATTGGCAAAATGGTATGAACAACCCTTATTGGATGGTAAATACTCGCAATTCTATAAGTGAAGAAGAACGTGCTTATGGTTATATCTCTGCCAATTATCAGATCATTGATGGTTTGAAGATACAGGGACGTTTGAGTTTGGACCGTACAAAAATGAAAGGAACATCAGAGCGCATGGCTACCACATGGAATATATCAGCTATGGAAGATTATGGTATGTATGGACAAGACCTTAATTGGATAAATGAAGTATATGTAGACGCTTTACTAAGCTATGACAAACAAATTAAAGATTTCTCTATCTCAGCCACTACCGGTTGGACAGGACATACATTAAAAGGAGAAACGCAAAAACTTTGGGCCAAAGCTACTACAGCCAATTGGAAACACGACACTATGCCAACACTAATCAACTTTTTCGAACCTTCTGTTTCACAAGGCAACGTAAGTGAACGTTCATACACACTTTCTTCCAACTGGGATAAGGGTTTACTTTTTACTGGTCAGATAGGGTGGCAAGAAAAAGTATATCTGGAGGGTAGTTATCGTCGAGACTGGTACCGCGCTTTCAAACAGTACTCGTATCGTGGAACCCCTACTAATTATGGTTACTTTTCAGTGGGTGCCAATGCGCTATTACATCAAATAGTTACCCTGCCTGAAGTAATTACCAATCTGAAAGTTCGCGCTTCATATTCAGAAGTGGGTAACTCTATCCCGAACGTTCTCTATAATGCTCGTAACACAGACCCACTTACAGGTGCTGCCGTACCTTCTTCTTATAGTTATTTCAATAACCCAATACCAGAAAAAACAAAATCTTTCGAAGCCGGTTTTGATATTTCTTTATTTGGGAGTGCTCTAAACTGGGATATGACCTATTATAACAGTGCCATGCATAATAGTTATTTAACCATTAGTGATCTTGGAGGATTAAAAAAGCCTGTAAATGCAGGAGTTATCCGTAATCAAGGTATCGAAACGACTCTTAGCTATAATTTAGCATTTGCTAAAGATTGGATGTGGCGTACTTCCGTGAATTTCTCCTATAATTATAATAAAATCGAAAAAACTTACACTAAAGAAGACGGTACTTCTGCCAAATTAGAACAAAGTATTGCCGGAGGCAAAGTAATGGTTCGGTATGATGAGGGAGGTTCTTATGGCGATTTGTACGCACAAGACTTTAAGCGTAATGAAGACGGCTCTATTAAATTAGTAAATGGAGCGCCACAACTTGATACGCAAAATTATGTTTATTTAGGCAATATGAACTCCAAGTTTAATTTAGGATGGAGTAATACAATTAATTATAAAGACTTTTCACTTTATTTCTTGATCAACGGACGTATTGGAGGTAAAGTAATCTCTTTGACAGAAGGAATGTTGGATGCTGTAGGCAATTCTCAACGTACTGCGGATGCACGTTTAGCAGCCGAAGCCAATAACCTATATACTGCTACGGGTGAACCTGCCATGTACATGTCCGATGGACAATTGGTTTCTATCGAAAAATATTATAGACAAGTAGGTGGGAATACTTATGGCACGCAATATGTTTACAATGCTACTAATTTCCGTTTAGGTGAATTATCACTGGGATATACCTTTAGAAATTTGTTTGGTGCTTCTAAACATTTGTCACTCTCTCTTGTAGCTCGTAACCTTTGTTTCCTTTATAAAGATGCCCCGGTTGATCCAGACCTTGCTCTTTCTACTCAGAATGGTTTAGGAGCGTTCGATGTATTTAATATGCCATCTGCTCGTTCATTCGGTATTTCATTAAAAGCTAACTTCTAAATATTAGACAGATGAATATGAAAAAAAATAATTTTTTTATTGCTTGCATTGTGATGTCACTGTTAGGTATGCAATCTTGTATGGATTTTGATGTGCCAGGTGATGAGTTAACAGGTAACACAGAAGAAGGTTCTGACGAGGTTTATCATGGGGCGGCTGATATATTGGATTATCATAAAGAAATTTCTCAAGAGGGACTTGACCTTGCTTTAACAAACCTTGCTAAAGAAGCACCGTTAGGTTATATTCTTTCAGCTACTTACTCTATGCGTGGCGGTAAGGAAGCGACGCGTCCTGGGGCACATGCCTATCAATACCAATTTAATATGTCAGTTGATAATTATGCCGGATACATGGTGGTTCCTCATACAGACTTTCCATTTGCTATGATTACCCTAAATTCTACCTATGCCTTTGAGCAGTCAGTAAACGCAGGTCCGAATGGTAATTATACATTGACAAAGAATTATCTATCTCCGATTTTAAATCATCCAGATATTGATTCCATTCCCGAGATGAAAGCAGTAGCTTTATTACTTTTTGATTATGCTTCTCAAGAAGAAGTCGACCTTTATGGTTCATTTCCATATACACAATTTAAAGCCAATCAACAGGAACATCCTTATACATACGATAGCTGTGAGGATATTTACAAAGGTATTGTGGACAATCTTGACAGCATTAATGCCTGTTTAAAGAATTATCCCAATCGCCCGGAATGGTATAAAACTAAAGTGAACAAACTATTAAAAGATGTAGATGAAATCACTGATACAAAAGATTTTGAGACCTGGCGCAAAATGGGAAATTCTCTAAAACTCCGTATGGCTATGCATGTGGTAAAAAGAGATAAAGACTTAGCCAAAAAATGGGCAGAAGAAGCCGTTATGGAAGGTGTTGCTAACTCTTTAGAAGACGAAGTATCGTTTTCAACAGATAAAAGTGGCACCAATCATCCACTTGCCGAAATATCCCGTTCATGGGGAGACTCTCGCTTAAACGCTTCTTTTGAGACAATCCTTTTTTCATTAAAACATCCTTATTGTAATTTTTTATTTGATAAAAATTCAGTAAAATTGGGCGATTTGGAAGCTAATACTCGTGTTATAGGTCTTCGTGCCGGAAAGAAAATGGGTGAAGGACAATCTGCCGCCAGCAATAAAGATTGCGGATATTCTTCTATTTATCAATATTTCACAGAAGCACCACTCTATTTTATTAAACTTTCAGAAGTAGACTTCTTGCGTGCAGAAGGGTTAGTACGTGGTTGGAATGTTGGTGATGAAGGTTGCGATGCACAATTTTACTACAATCGCGGTATTGACAATGCAACTTGTGAATGGCGCATGACAGCCTTTGAGTATGATGCCGGGTTAGCTGATTATAAGCAAGTGGAAGAAGCTGTTCCATATCAATATATTGACCCAATTGATGCATCTAACAACTATCAGAGTCCAATAACCATTGGTGTAAAGTGGAATGCAGGTGATAGTGATGAAACAAAACTGGAAAAAATTATCACTCAAAAGTATATCGCTCTATTTCCCTACTCTTTTGAGGCATGGACAGAAATGCGCCGTACAGGTTACCCGAAAACCTTGCCGGTACTTAATTGGGAAGACGCCGACGCCAATCTACAAGAAGGGGATCTGTTGCGCAGAATGCGCTTCCCTGGCACTGACACACAAGCAGTTGCTGCTGATGTAGCAGCTACAGGACTTAAAGCTTTAGGTGGAGCCGATCTCCAATCTACTCGTATTTGGTGGGATGTAGAAGGAACGCCAAATTTTTAATGATATAATCCAAACTATTTATAAGAGAAAGGGGGGGATCCTTCCCCTCTCAAGAAATCATTTTTATTTAATAATTTAATTTTCTGTATTATGAAGAAATTTACTTTGTTTAGCATGGCTGCCATGTTGCTGCTTTCAGGACAAGCTCCGGCACAGGATAAGACAGATTATCCTCCTTCGGCTTCAACAGAAGTGTTCGACTTTACCCCATGGAAGGAATCTACCATCTTGGAGTTGTTTGTCAAAGCAATGAATGAAGGTCGAAATTATCCTTCTGCGGAAGAATGGACAGAAGCTGGATTTAACTTAGATCTGGAGTTTTCCCGTTCGCATGTTCGTCCACGTGACATTATTGAAGATGCTTCTAAAAATGTGGTTCCTGAGGTATATGCAAAACGTCGTTTGTGGATGAATATGCCAACTGGTCAAGGCGATTTAGTCGGAGGATATCCTAGTTCCTTATTCAATAATGATACTTTTTCTATGTGGAACTATGTAAACCTTTACGGGGCATGGAATCATTCTCCATTCCAAGCTCCAGGTTCTTGGGCGGATGCTGCACATAAGAATGGTACCGATATGTTCAGTGGAATTAAATTTTTTGATACTACCGGTGGTCGTGGGCAGACTGCTACGGAATATATTAATTTGATTTCTACAAAAAATCCAGATGGTTCATTCCGATATGTCGATGCTTTTATCAACGTATTAAAATTCTTTGGTTTAGATGGTATTAACTACAATTGGGAAGATACCGGCTACAACAATGAAACCGTAATAGCCTTTCATCAAGCTCTTTATAAACGTGCAGCAGAATTGAATTTTGATAGTTTTCACATTGGGCTGTATGGAGGTCCATCTTATCTAACTAATCCTGCTGATTATTTTGCCAACGAAAATGGTAGAACAACAGAGGTTATGATGAATTATTCTGCTAATGATATTCCGAGAACTTTAGCTATGTCCCAGAAAAACGCTATTGCTATCCAAGGTGACTGCGAGGGATTGTATCAAGGTGTGTGGATTGCCAGTATGGATCGCCAATGGACCAACTTCCATGCCGATGGCGCTGAACAAGTTGGCCTTTGCTTGTGGGGTGAGCACAAGATTAGTCGCTTCTTCCAGTTTGCCATTGGCGACAATACCATGGAATTACAAAGTAATTACCAGAAATTGTTGGAAAAAGGTTTTTCTGGTGGTAAACGTTCTCCAATTGACCGTCCTGCATTGTCTAACAGTGGAAATATTTTTGAAATATCCAACAATGATGATAAACCAAATCAAATGGTTAATTTTGCTGGTTTTGCTGATTTTGTACCTGAGCGTACTGCTATTCAAGGAGATTTGCCTTTCACTACACATTTTTCTTTGGGTAATGGTGAACGCTATAACTACAAAGGAAAGAAAACATTTGGTAGCTGGTATAATATGGGACAACAGGATATAGTTCCTACATATCGCTGGTTAATTTATGATGCCAACACAAAGACTCGTTCTACTGCCGTTGATGCCGAATTTACACACGAAGATGCTTATACCGGCGGTTCTGCTCTCCGTCTTTCAGGTGAGCCGACAGCAAAAGGGTCAGATGTTGTTCTCTACCGTGCAAAATTGAACGTATCCGGTGGTAATGCAAAAGCAAATGTTGCATTGAAATCTGGTGTAAATGGTACAAATGCTTCCAACCTCTATGTGATTCTAAAGAAATTTAATGATGACACATGGATGGAGTTTCCTGTAGGTAATCTGAATGGACCGACATGGGAAGAGAAGGAAATTGCACTTTCAGGTATTAATAGTGGTGATATAATTGAATACATCGGTTTTCGCGTGAAAGGAACATATGAAGGAAACTATAATATGCTGATTGGTAAACTTGCTTTGACTGACGATTGCGCAGTGAAAACTCCTGCACCGATTGATGCGGAAAGTATTATTGTAGAAGTGAAAGAAGAAACAACTCAATCTCTTTCTGTGAAGCTGAATTGGGCAGTAAATGCCACAGGTTACAATAGTGATAATGCTAAATATGGTTTGATTTACAATGACGAAGTGAATATTGACCATTTCCAGCTAATGTATAAGAATGGTGAAAATGGTAAAGTTTCAGAAATAGGACGTACCTCTACATGGTCTGCTTATTTAGGTAATATTATGTTTGAAACTGCTACAGATGACCCGTATATCGGTATTCGTTCGGTTTCTGTAGATGGAAAAACCTATTCTCCCGTAGAATGGATTCATATTGGTCGTGGCAACGCTTCTGAATTACCTGCATTCAATAATGATCCTTATTGCGAGTCTACATTAAATTATAACGCAGAAGGTGCTGACATCGCCATTGAAGTTCGTTATATCGAACAGTTTAAAACTACCGGTGCTGTTGAAGATATTAATTACACTGCTGATGCTCCACAAGCCGACGGAACTCAATATGCAATGTGCGATCAAACATTGAAAGTAAATCAAGGACAAGAAGTAGAACTTTTCTTCAAAGCAGCTGATTTAGATGATGGGTTAAAATTCTGCTTAGGAAAAGCTTATATCGATTTAGATGGAAGTAAGTCCCACGAACCGGCCACTGAAACAATTTTTGAATTAGGCACAGTAAAACAGGGAACTCCTGAATTCCAAACGACAGGCGTAACGCAGAAATTTACTATTCCTGCTGATGCAAAACCAGGAGAAAGTCGTCTACGTCTTGTGTTCTCCGATGCATGGTTTGCACACCCCGGCCCTTGCGGATTTACAGCTAAAGGATTCACTTTGGATATTCCAGTAGAAATTATTGGTAATAATCCTTCGCGCGAACCGGCACCGGATATGCATGATCAAGGTGAAGCTGATGAACCGGAAGGACTGAATAACAATCCGGATGGTGTTGAAAATGTTTGGAAAGACAGTGAATCTGTTATTTCTACAATGTGGCCAACAACTACCGAAGGTACGATTTATTTCAACAATGTAGAAAAAGCATGGATATATACAACTGATGGACAGTTAGTTAAATATGTGCCCAATAATCCTTCTTCTACAGATATATCCGACATCACTCCGGCTATATATGTCGTTAAGATGCAAAAAGGAAATATTGTACGCAGTCAAAAACTGATAAAGAAATAAACAGTTATAACATTTTTCTTTAAGGAAAAAAGATTGTATTCGAAGAGTTATCTGTTTTTTATAGTTAAGCTATAGTTTCAGATAACTCTTCCTTTTTGTTTCAATCAGAATTCCTCCTCCGAAACATTTCTCAAAGTTGACTTATTTATAAACACATTCTTGCAAATGTCCCATTGTTTTCATGAGAAAAAACACAAACAACAATCTATAAAAGCTAAATATAATCTTAACAAAATGGGAAAAGTAAAAGCGGAAGTAAAACTCAAAAAAACTATATAGAAACTCAATAATTGACTTTTCATAAGTAGTCCCGAGGGGAATCGAACCCCTATCTAAAGTTTAGGAAACTTCTATTCTATCCGTTGAACTACAGGACCTACTTTTAATTTTAGTTGCAAAGATAATGTATTCTATCGATTTAACAAGACAGAATGCATAGATTTATAAAGTATCCGGACAATAAGGAAGCAGGCATTAACAATTTCAGGAAATAGAGTTAGAAAAGAGGGGATTTATTCTTATCATTGCAAGATAATACACAACAAAAAGTAGCAGAAAGATTGTATTTTGCATAAAAACTGCAACAATTCGTCATTTTACCTCACAAACATCGATATCAATATGACACAAAATGAATCACAAACAAATTGAAACCTATCCAATACACTAACATATACGTCCAATACAAACAATATTTCAAATCTTTTGATAGACAGCTATAGATAAACTAAAAAAGATTTTGCTAAGTCGTTTAACTTTACGACCTTTGCGAAACCTTCTGCATAATAAATGAATATACAAAAGTGACCAACACAAGGGTTATATTTATGCAAGAATACAACAAGTCGATCCTAAAATTAAAATAGTAAGTAAAATTATGGCAGACGAAATGATGGTTAAAGAATTGGAGCAAGTGGTAGTACGCTTCTCCGGCGATTCCGGCGACGGTATGCAACTGGCCGGTAACATCTTCTCGAACGTGTCGGCAACAGTAGGGAATGACATCTGTACATTCCCCGATTATCCGGCAGATATTCGTGCCCCGCAAGGGTCTTTGACCGGTGTATCCGGCTTTCAAGTACATATCGGAGCAAACAGAATATTTACTCCAGGCGATCGTTGTAATGTATTAGTAGCAATGAATCCCGCAGCTCTAAAAACGCAGATCAAATTCTGCAAACCACAAGGGCTGGTCATTACCGATTCTGATTCTTTTGGAGCAAAGGACTTGGAAAAAGCGAAATTTACGACAAATAATGCATTCGAAGAATTAGGTATCAAACAAGAAGTTCTTGAAGTGCCCATATCTTCTATGTGTAAGGAAAGCCTAAAAGATTCCGGTCTGGACAACAAAGCCATGCTACGTTGTAAAAACATGTTCGCTTTAGGATTAGTCTGCTGGCTGTTCAATCGAAATCTTAAAGCTGCCGAAAATATGCTTCGCCAGAAGTTTGCCAAGAAACCGGAAATTGCAGCAGCTAACATCAAAGTTTTGAACGATGGCTATAATTATGGTGCAAATACCCACGCTTCTACCTCTACTTATAAGATAGAAAGTAAAAGTCCCAAGGCAAAAGGACTCTATACAGACATAAACGGTAATAAAGCTACCTCCTACGGTTTGATTGCAGCAGCAGAAAAGGCCGGTCTGGAACTCTATCTGGGCTCTTATCCGATCACCCCGGCTACAGATATTCTTCACGAACTGTCTAAGCACAAATCACTCGGCATAAAGACCGTACAATGCGAAGACGAGATTGCCGGATGCGCTTCTGCGGTAGGTGCTGCCTTTGCAGGTGACCTTGCAGTCACTACGACTTCCGGCCCGGGGGTATGTCTGAAAAGTGAGGCCATGAACCTTGCTGTCATCGCAGAGCTCCCATTAGTTGTTGTTAATGTACAACGTGGAGGTCCATCAACCGGTATGCCTACTAAATCAGAACAAACAGACCTGCTACAGGCGCTCTATGGACGCAATGGTGAAAGCCCAATGCCGGTTATTGCCGCTACTTCACCAACCAACTGCTTTGATGCCGCTTATATGGCTGCAAAAATCGCATTGGAACACATGACACCGGTAGTACTACTGACCGATGCTTTCATCGCTAATGGTTCCGCTGCATGGAAATTACCCAACTTGGATGAATATCCGGCCATAAACCCGCCCTATGTCACTCCCGAAATGGAAGGTACTTGGACACCGTTCCAGCGTAACGAGAAAACAGGTTCACGCTATTGGGCGGTTCCCGGAACAGAAGGCTTCATGCATCGTATCGGCGGTCTGGAAAAAAGTAATGAAACCGGCGTTATCTCTACCGAACCGGAAAATCACCAAAAGATGACATTATTGCGTCAAGCCAAAGTGGATAAGATTGCAGACTGCATTCCCGAACTGGAAGTACAGGGTGATGCCGATGCCGAGCTGTTGGTAGTAGGATGGGGTGGAACATATGGTCACCTCTACTCCGCTGTAGAACATATGCGTAAAAATGGCCAAAAAGTGGCACTTGCTCATTTCCAGTATATCAACCCGCTGCCTAAAAATACAGCAGACGTACTGAAGAAATACAAAAAAATTATCGTAGCCGAACAAAATCTGGGACAGTTTGCCGGATATCTGCGTATGAAAGTACCCGGACTGAATATCAACCAGTTTAATCAGGTGAAAGGACAGCCTTTCGTTACAAGAGAACTTGTAGATACATTTACTAAATTATTGGAGGAATAAGAAATGAGCGAAACAGTATATACAGCTAAAGATTATAAATCGGGGCAACCACGCTGGTGCCCGGGATGTGGCGATCATGCTTTCCTGAACTCCCTGCATAAAGCTATGGCCGAATTGGGAGTGGCTCCACACAATATTGCCGTTATCTCCGGTATCGGTTGCTCATCGCGTTTGCCTTATTACGTAAACACCTATGGCTTTCATACCATCCACGGACGTGCTGCTGCGGTAGCTACAGGTGCCAAAGTGGCCAATCCCGATCTTACCGTTTGGCAAGTATCCGGAGATGGCGATGGTTTGGCTATCGGTGGCAACCATTTCATTCACGCCATCCGTCGTAACGTCGATCTTAATATGATCTTGTTAAACAATCGTATCTACGGATTAACTAAAGGACAGTATTCGCCCACATCAGAACGTGGTTTTGTCAGCAAGTCCTCTCCTTATGGAACGGTTGAAGATCCTTTCCATCCGGCCGAACTCTGCTTCGGTGCACGCGGCCGCTTCTTTGCACGCTGTGTAGCCGTTGACGGTGCTGCCTCCGTGGAAGTTTTGAAAGCTGCCGCTAATCACAAAGGTGCATCTGTAGTAGAAGTACTGCAAAATTGCGTTATCTTCAATGACGGTACCCATGAAAGTGTCGCGACCAAAGAAGGACGCGCCAAAAACGCCATCTATCTGGAACACGGAAAACCAATGTTATTCGGCGAGAACAAAGAATACGGATTGATGCAACAAGGATTCGGACTGAAAGTAGTGAAGTTGGGTGAAAACGGGATTACGGAAAAAGACATTCTGATACACGATGCTCATTGTATGGACAATACCCTTCAATTAAAACTGGCGTTAATGGAAGGTCCGGAGTTCCCAATAGCTTTAGGAGTAATTCGTGATGTGGAAGCTCCTACATACAACGATGCAGTTATGGAGCAAATCGAAGAAGTGAAAGGCAAAAAGAAATATCACAATTTCAATGAATTGCTTATGACTAACGACACTTGGGAAGTAAAATGATCCTATTAAATACATATACAAACGAAAGGGATGGTCGCTGTCGGTCATCCCTTTCGTTTGTGTTATATAAACATCAGAATTATTCCGTTTACATTTTCTTATAGATATACCCGAAAACATACATAATGGCACTATAAAATATTTTGTGTAAATGTAAAATACGGGCTTCAGTATGGGTTCCGTATTTTTTATTTAATAGCTTTGCAAAATGAAGAAAATTATGAAAGAGAAGAATCATGTAGTGCCTGATGAGGTATTAAGTAAGGAGTTCCTTAGCCAGTTCAAAACAGAAGCTGATGTCAGCAAGTTTCTGAAGCAGTTACACGCGCAGGTATTGGAGAAAATGCTTGAAGGTGAGATGGATGCCCATCTGGGTTATGAGAAGAATTCGGTTTCCGGTCATAACAGCGGCAATTCCCGTAACGGCAGCTACCCCAAGAAAATCCAAACCGAACACGGTGAAGCGGTCATACCTATTCCCCGTGACCGTAACGGTGAATTCGAGCCCATAGTTGTTCCCAAACACGAGAGTCGTGGGCTTTCCATAGAAAAACTTGTTATCTCCCTATATGCCAAAGGAATGAGCGTGTCCGACATAGAAGAGGAGATGCGTGAAATCTATGAGATAGAACTGTCCACATCAGCCATTTCCATCATCACGAACAAAGTCAATCAAGCTGCTCAGGAATGGCAGAACCGCCCTTTGGACCCGGTCTATCTTATCGTTTGGATGGACGGTATTGTCTTCAAGGTTCGTGACAACGGCAAAATCATCAACAAGACTGTCTATCTCTGTATCGGTCTGAAACAGAACGGCTTGAAGGAAGTCCTTGGCATGTGGGTTGGAAAATCAGAAAGTTCTTCATTCTGGATGGGTGTCCTGACAGATTTGAAGGCCCGCGGAGTGCAGGACATACTGATTACCTGCACTGACAACCTGAACGGATTTACCGACACCATACGTGCCGTATTTCCTCAATCTTCCACGCAAATATGTGTCGTACATCAGATTAGGAACTCCTGCAAATATGTCGTTTACAAGGACAAGAAAGAGTTTACAGCCGATATGAAGAACATCTATAACGCGCCCAACAAGGAGGCTGCTGCCGTGGAACTGGATAATTTGGAAAAGAAATGGGGAGGGAAGTACCCTTATGCCATCCTCTCATGGAGGAATAACTGGGATGACCTGACTGTTTTCTTCCAGTTCCCATTGGAAATCAGGAAAATAATCTACACAACAAACCTCATAGAAAATCTGAATGGAAAAATCAGAAAGTACACTAAATCAAAACTTTCATTCCCTTCGGATGATGCTGTGAAGAAAATGGTATACCTTTCTCTGATGGAGATTGAGAAGAAATGGACAATGCCGATTACTAACTGGGGATTGATTATGAATCAATTTATGCTTATTTTTGAAAACAGAATTCAGATATAAGAGAACTTATAACTGAATCCCGTTTCTATTTACACAAAATTATGGATACTGCCTACATAATAAAAATACAAGTCTTCAAATAAATCTACAGTTTTTCATTTAGCAGGTATTTTTCTTTTTGCCCACCACTCCATCAGTTCTATATGCAATTCCTTTACAAGATCAGGGTTCTGTTCGGCAATATTTGTAGTTTCCTTCGGATCAGCTACAAGATCATATAACTCAAAATTCTCATCCCATGAATCCACCAAAAGTTTCATACTACCGCGCCTGATTGCCAAATGCGGACTTTTCTGTTTGGCATTTTTACCACGCGGATAATTGAAGGCTTTATTTCTACCAAAGTCCCACATTAAATCTTTTTTACGTATTTGAGGTTCACCCAATAAGGCTCTACTCATATCTTCTCCACTCAGCTCCATATCTAATGGTAATTTAGCACCTGTCAACGCACATAAAGAGGGTAAAAGGTCAACTGCACAAACAATACTAGAATCATTTATTCCACCAGCCTTGATTTTTTCCGGCCAATGGATAGCAAACGGCATTCGAATTCCACCTTCATAAAGGCTACACTTCACGCCAAGCAATGAATTAGTACGCATTTGCTGAAAGCTAGGAGCAGGACCATTATCACTGGTAAAAATAACAATTGTATTTTTCTCCAACCCCAGTTTAGTCAGCCCTTCCATCAAACGCCCGATCTGTTTATCATATTCAGTCAATACTTCTTTAAAATTAGGAGGTGTAGTCCAAGATGTCCTTTCCGAGTCCATTGTTTTCTGACTTGGTACCCAAGGAGTATGCATATCATCAGGCCATAAATTTACAAAACACGGTTCTCCTTTATGCCTTTTCAGAAAATCAAGTGTTTTATCTACAAAATAGGCTGTTCTATCCCAACGCTTCACTTGATCAGTCCGACTCCATATCCACGCCGAATCCGTAATAACAGGATCTGGGTTGGGACTCTCCCAAGTAGAAATATATTCATCAAAGCCATATTCGGTTATCTGCGGGGCATCTATTACATCACGCCCTCCCCCCATATGCCATTTACCAAAATGTCCAGTCGTGTAGCCCGCACTTTTCATTACTTTAGCCATCGTAGGAACCGAAGCGTCCAAATAATCAAATTGTTCACAGGCTGCATTACCTTTGCGCGTTTGCAGATAACAATTTATCCCCATTTCAGTAGGAAACCGTCCTGTTGTCAACCCAACACGAGAAGGCGAACTCACCGGTGAGGAAGAATAGTAGTTGGTTACAATTAAGCCCCCAGAAGCCAGTTTGTCAATATTCGGTGTTTTTACCCATCCATTATTAAGAAAAGAAACATCACCTGCCCCCATGTCATCCGTATAGATTATCAAAACATTAGGTTTACTCTGTGCCTGAGCCTCTCCAGCGTGTATAGGCGTATATATCATACAAGTGCCCAAGCCTAAAACCCCACTAATTAGCAGTTTATTATTCATAAGTATTTTATTTAAACCATTTATTCATGTAAAAATAGAGAAATATTGATAAAAGAACTATCTCTCCATTACTTTTTCAATTCATTGAATACAAACTTTTTTTGTTAAAGAGATTTCTGGTGATACCAATTTAACAATGTATGTACCCGATTGAACAGACGATGGTAAATCAACTGTACTTCCATTCAAAACAGACTCAAAGATTACCTTCCCACAAACATCAAAAAATAAAATCTTTGCTACGTCAATATCCCCCATAACATATAGCCTTGCATGATCGACATATATATTAATGTCATTTACAGATGTAGACTGAACCAACGTGCCTCCTACATTTTTCTCAACGGTTATCTTATAGACAGCAGTAAAGAAATTCCCCCCTCTGAAAAGCCGAAGTGTAACCGGAGTCGTTTTATCCAGATTGACTTCCAATATTTCGTCCTGATTCGTATAATCATTAGCGCGCTGAACAGGAATCGTTTCAAGCAAATTCCATGTAAATGAAGAAGCATCATATTCTTCAAGCAAAATACAATTTTCATTGTTACCATTCCCATTTCTTACATGAATAGAGATTTTTTTAGCATTATCTATTTGCGGTAACTGTATATAACTATCTCCTTTATTCCGTAAACGCAAACCATACTGATGAGTATCACCATCCGAACAAGTTTGCTCCAATTCTGCCGCTCCGGGTCTGATGTATGCCCCATTCAACGTAAATCCATTGATTTCCGTCCCGTCAGGAATATCTATATTAGAAGGAGTAGCTTCCGGAAATGTACCTACACCAGTTTCATCAATCCACGCACGTATGGCATCCTGCCATTCTTGAGAACTAAAATCTTCATTTAACCAATAATCTTGTGCATTCACCGTAAAAAAACTCAAACTAACAAATAAAAGTGCAGAAAGTAATCTTTTTTTCATAATAGTAATTTTTAGAGTTAATAATTTTATATCAAACAATTTATAATATAAATGTATGCAGACATCTGTAATACGACCGTCACTTTCAGCCATAACACGTTCACAAATGTTCATAAAAACCGGACATCCTATATTGTGATCAGAACTTAGTCATTTACCATTATTTTATAGGCTGTTTTTCCGGAAATACCGTTAATAATCCGGACAATATATACTCCCGGACAAAGAGTTCGAAAAGAATACTCTTCCGACAACACTTTTTTTACAACCAATACAGCACAACCCGCTACTTGAGATATTTGTACAGTTTCATTTCCAGAGAGACCTCGGATATGAATATTTCGGTTAGAGACAGTAACCTGATAAAAAGGAGATTTTAATCGAGTAACAGAAGTAGTAACATAATCCTTTATTCTACCTTTACGAAGATATAAAGCCCTCATTTCTTCTCCTGGGCTCGTTTCATGGGCCGCAATCAAAATCGTACTGTCATTCAAATGAATCATAGATGAATAAAAAGTATTAAGTTCCCCAAATGGCATTGCCTGCTTAACAGGATTTTTTGCATTTTTATCGGCTACCCAGCAATATATTTTCTTTCCACTATTATAACTAAATGCTATTTTACCATTTGACAATTTCAAAGCAAACGGTGCACCACCGGTATGTTCCCTTGTTAATGCCCAACGAACAGTGGTAGACAATGGATATACATTATTATCTCCCAACCCATTATAATTAGCAGTTTGCCAATTACCTTCAAAATAAGAAGATTCAAAAGTATAATCATCGGCCGGAGCAATGACAATCCATGGAGATACTTTTCTTTCTATACTTTCCGCAATAAACCCTAAACGATTGTCTTCCGTCAAAAACGGAGTAGGCATTCCCCCGCCACTCCCACAAAAATTATTACCGGCCCTCTCCTCGTTATAATCTCTCAATAACATCCTAGCCGTATAGCGTTCATTACTGAAATTCGTCCATGTCGCTCCATTATCAAATGAAGCGACAAAAGCCACTGCCCTTCCTCCAATCTCATTTTCCTGAATACACTCCTCTTCCGACAAAAAAGTCGGATATATATCCTGTAAAGTAAAGAAAATATAAATACCCAAAGGTGTTTGAATAGGAGTCGGTTCCCAATTACCTCCCTGAAAAACTTCTTCTTCCTTACTCCAAGTAGAACCACCATCTACACTATATTTAACACATACATAGCGATCTCTTCCTGTAAAATAATAACCGTCCTCTTTTCGCTTTTGATAAGTCATCAACAATCGCCCGTCGGTCAACTCTATTATATTACAATTAGCATACGTCCAGTCTCCCGTCTTTTGCAATAATAGACTTTCCGGCGACCATGTCACTCCATCATCAGAACTATATCGCTTAACAATCTTTCGCCCATAAGTGAATTTCTGATAGGTCAGTAGAATTTGTCCAGCTTTTGGTCCTTGTTTCATCAAAACCATTCTGGCATATTTGGCCGGACCAGGTATCTCCATGACATCTCCGAACCAGGTAATTTCATTTTGTGCAAACAGTGGTCCACACATTAAAAACAACATAAAGAATAACAATACCTTTCTCATAAATCAGATCATCATTTTCGCACATTGATAATTTGTAAGCAAAAGTAAGCCTTCCGATTTAAAGATACCCTCACGAATGTTTTAAGTATAAGTAGTATCGTTCAAAGAGAAAAAATAATAGCAGACAGACTCTATTGAACAAAAATTTTAAACTCAAAAACGATAGTGCTCATCAATTAAGGTAGGGATCGAATACCTTTGCATCAGTCATTACATTTATAATCTAATTAATAATAACCATGAAAAAACAAACCCTTTTGACAAGTACTCTTTTGTTGATTTCATCAATAGCACAAACAAAGGAAGAAAAGCGTCCTAACATTATATTTATCATGGCAGATGATTTAGGGTACGCCGAATTAGGATGTTATGGGAATAAATTCAATGAAACACCTGTATTAGACCAAATGGCAGCCGATGGTGTTCGTTTCACTCATGCTCAAACAGCCGCTTCTCTGAGTTCCCCCACCCGGGCAGCCTTAATGACCGGACAATATCCGTATCGAATAGGAGTTGTTGACTATCTTCGTGGTAACTCGGACCCAATGCGAACAGATATAAAAACTATTGCCGAAACATTACACGACAACGGTTACCACACTGGGATTATCGGGAAATGGCATTTAACTGGATATTCACTATCAGGAGCAAAGAGCCAAATACTCCCTTCGGAAAGAGGCTTTCAAGAAATGATTATTTCAGAAAACAGATACATAGGTAACGGAAGTTATTTCCATCCATACCATTTCAATGAATCCGTCGTTAAAATTCTTCCAGAAGAAAAAGAATTTCTGATAGACCGTATGAACTACGAAGCAGTAGAGTTCATCAAAAGAAATAAAGAGAAACCATTTTTTTTATATTTAAGTCATTATGCTGTACATAACGGACTGATGGGGCCTCCCGAAACCGTAGATCATTTTCGTGTCAAGCCTAAATCCGGCATCAGTGCGCCTTCGGAGAATAATCCGGAAAACGATCCTTATAAAAAATTTCCAGCAGATTATCGAGGAAAACCCAATAATCCACATTTGGCCGCTCAGCTGAAACACATAGATACAGGAGTGGGCGAAATCCTCCAATGTTTACGCGACAATGACCTTTTAAATAATACTTTAGTGATCTTTACAAGCGATAATGGCGGAGCGACCGGAGTAACCACTAATACCCCTTTAAGGGGAGGAAAAACAAGTATGTATGAAGGAGGCAATCGTATACCTATGATCTTCTATGGATATGGCACCGACTCTGCTCCTAAAATAATTGATCAGCGGATTATTTCCATGGACTTCTTTCCTACATTTTGTGAACTGACTCACACCAATATGCCCGAACAAATTTGTGATGGTGTATCCATATTGCCTCTTTTTAATAATAAAGAGATTGAAGAACGTGAATTTCACTGGTATTACCCTCCTTGCGTAAAAGAATCGGATAATTCACGTAACATAGAAGCTTCAATTATATCCGGAAAATATAAATTGATCGAAAGATATACATACAATGGGTGCCAATTATCTGTAATAGAGCAAGAACTATTTGATCTATCGACCGATCCATATGAAAAGAATAATCTATCAACTAAAAATATAGAAACAACCAGAATTTTAAACCGAAAACTAAAAATTTGGAGAGAAGAAATCGAAAAAGGAGAAAATAAGTCCGTAAATCAAATTATATATGTCTCTCCCCAAGGTACAGGCCCTGGTAATACTTGGGAGAACGCATCCAACTTAGAACAGGCTATCACATTGGCACATTCCATCCCCAATCATGAAATATGGCTAAAAGCTGGAACATACAACTTAAGTGCTCCAATTAACCTCGATAATACTTTCATCTTCGGAGGTTTCAAGGGAAACGAAACACGGTCAACAGACCGGAATTGGGATAAAAACAGAGTAGTCATCGAATGTAAAGATCGTATTTCTCCATTCCGTAGTACAACCGGCAACAATCGTCCAGGAGGAAGAGATGCTTATATCCCCTGCATTATTGATGGTGTTATCATACAAAACGCAATCAATCCTCCAGAAGAAAATGGAGGAGCCATGATTCTAAGCAATGGCGCTTTCGTGAGAAATTGTATTTTTAGAAACAATGCCACACGAAATGGGAGAAATGGCGCAGCTATCCATTGTAACAGTGGACATTGCATTATAGAAAATTCATTATTTATAAATAATACATCAGACGGTAACGGAGGTGCTATACAAATTGGAACAGGAACAACCGCTACTGTTCGCAATTGTACATTTGCAAACAATAGTGCCGTAAAGCCAGGAGGAGCCATAGGAACAGCTACCAACAAATCCAATTTAACATTGATAAATTCAATTCTATACAACAATATGTATGGAAAGAAATACAATAGCTACGGCCAGAATACAGATATAAACGGAGGAGGAACTATTATCTCTACACACAGTGCAGTAGAAAGTAACAGCAAAAAATTCATGGACGGAGACGATACAGATCACATGTATCTAAATAGAAGCAAAAATCCCTCATTTCTATCTCCATCCAGTATTATAGGGAAAGGAAGCACACATGATGAGATAGAGACAATTTATACTGCAATCTACATGTTAGCACCAGGATCACCTTGTATTGATACAGGATCGGACTACGAAGCATTAGACATACTGTTTGATTTACAACACCAGGACAGAATACAAGGAAAAGCCGTCGACATGGGTGTTTATGAAACCCAATCTCTTACCAACAATATTTATACAGAGATTAGCAATCATATAAAAGTGTTTGTGGTAGAAAATGAAATATATATCAGCGGAGCTATTAAAGGAGAAACACTTCATTTATACAACCTACAAGGCATACTTATTGATGCAATAACAGTAAAAAACGATAAAGACTATACAATTTTTCAACTGAGGGAAAGAGGAATATACATTGTTACCATCGGAAAAGATACAATAAAAGTAAGATTCTGAAAAAACATCCGACATCTGCAACAAAGATAAATTCTTTCCCATATGAAAGAAAGCATATAAACGGGCTATTCCTTTTCTCCATAAGCCAAGTCACCGGCATCTCCAAGTCCCGGCACAATATACGAATGCTCATTGATCTCCGGGTCAATGGCCGCACACCATATAGTCGTTTTTTCTTCCGGAAATATCGACATAATATGCTCCACAGCCTGGCGACTGGCTATAATAGACGCCACATGAATTTCTGACGGATGCCCTTTGGTAAGCATGGCCTGATAACTCAATTCCATACTGCTTCCGGTAGCAAGCATCGGATCGGTAATAATCAATGTTTTCCCATCGATACGAGGTGAAGCAATATATTCTATATGAATATCGAATTTCAATGTATCTTTATATTTGCGATAAGCAGATACAAAAGCATTTTCCGCATTGTCGAAATAGCTCAAAAAGCCTTGATGAAAAGGCAATCCCGCACGGAGAATGGTACTTATTACCAATTGATTGTCCGGTGTACAAACCGGCGCTATCCCCAAGGGTGTACGGATATCTTTTGTCGAATAAGCAAACGATTTACTCATTTCATACGCCATGATCTCACCTATCCGTTCGATATTACGGCGAAAACGCAAACGGTCGTTCTGCACCTCTACATTCCTTATTTCTGACACATATTGATTCAGAATTGAATTCGTTTTACTAAAGTCGATTATTTTCATTTCTATATATCATTATTATTTATTCAGAATTTATATGATGCAAAGTAAATGATAAAGTTTCAATTTGCAACATTCAGTTTGCAGATTTTGTTAGGAATCTATAAAAGAGATTCAATTAGGGAAAAATTTCTCTAATACGACACTTGTTTCGAAAGAAAGTGTTACTTTTGTAGCCGGTTTACAAGAGGATGTTATAAAACATCCTTTCCATAAATACCTGGAATGAGATAATAAACAAAATACCAATTTTAATTAATTCAAAAGAAAATGGCAAATTTAGATTTAAGCAAGTACGGTATTACCGGTGCTACTGAGATTGTGCACAACCCGTCTTATGATGTTTTGTTCGCCGAAGAAACAAAACCGGGTCTGGAAGGCTTTGAGAAAGGTCAGGTAACTGAACTGGGCGCTGTAAACGTAATGACAGGTGTTTACACCGGTCGTTCTCCTAAAGATAAATTCTTCGTTAAAGATGCTACCAGCGAAAATACAGTATGGTGGACTTCTGACGAATATAAAAACGACAACAAACCTGTAGACGAAAAATGCTGGAAAGCCGTTAAAGAATTGGCAACTAAAGAACTTTCTAACAAGAAATTGTATGTTGTTGATGCATTCTGCGGTGCTAATCCTAACTCTCGCCTGAAACTGCGTTTCATCATGGAAGTTGCTTGGCAAGCTCATTTCGTAACAAACATGTTCATCCGTCCTACAGCTGAAGAACTGGCTAACTTCGGTGAGCCTGATTTCGTTATCATGAACGCTTCTAAAGCAAAAGTTGAGAACTACAAAGAATTGGGCTTGAACTCAGAAACTGCTGTTGTATTCAACTTGACTGAGAAGATTCAAGTTATCTTGAACACTTGGTACGGTGGTGAAATGAAGAAAGGTATGTTCTCTTACATGAACTATCTGCTTCCATTGAACGGTATGGCTTCTATGCACTGTTCTGCCAACACCGACAAAGAAGGCAAAAACACAGCTATCTTCTTCGGTCTGTCAGGTACAGGTAAAACAACCTTGTCTACTGACCCGAAACGTCTGTTGATCGGTGATGACGAACACGGATGGGATGATGAAGGTGTATTCAACTTCGAAGGCGGTTGCTATGCTAAAGTTATCAACCTTGATAAAGACAGCGAACCGGATATCTACAAAGCTATCAAACGTGACGCTCTTCTTGAAAACGTTACAGTAGATGCTAACGGTAAAATTGATTTCGCTGATAAGAGCGTTACAGAAAACACTCGTGTTTCTTATCCTATCTATCACATCGATAATATCGTTAAACCGGTATCTAAAGGCCCGGCTGCAAAACAAGTTATCTTCTTGTCCGCCGATGCATTCGGTGTATTGCCTCCGGTATCTATCCTGAACGCTGAGCAAACTAAATATTACTTCCTGTCTGGTTTTACAGCTAAATTGGCTGGAACAGAACGCGGTATTACTGAGCCGACTCCTACATTCTCTGCTTGTTTCGGTGCTGCTTTCTTGTCACTGCACCCAACTAAATATGCAGAAGAGTTGGTTAAGAAAATGGAGAAATCCGGTGCTAAGGCTTACTTGGTTAACACAGGTTGGAATGGTTCCGGCAAACGTATCTCTATCAAAGATACTCGTGGTATCATCGACGCTATCCTTGACGGTTCTATCGACAAAGCTCCTACTAAGATTATTCCTTTCTTCGACTTTGTTGTTCCTACAGAACTTCCTGGAGTTGATCCGAAAATCCTTGACCCACGCGACACTTATGAATGTGCTTGCCAATGGGAAGAAAAAGCAAAAGACCTTTCTGCTCGTTTCATCAAGAACTTTGCTAAGTTCGAAGGTAACGAAGCTGGTAAAGCTTTAGTTGCTGCCGGTCCAAAACTCTAAACCAACATCTTGTTTCTAAAATAATTTAGAAATCAACCATATGAATAGGAGGGAAATCAAAGAATTTCTCTCCTATTTTTTATCCTCTTTTTAACAAGCAAAGCAAACTTTATTTTTGTTTATTCTTTCTATTCGATATTATAACTATAGTTGTATTATTGTTCTCTTTTTAAGCACGAATGTTCACTGTATTGATTATCAGAATTTTACAAATCAGTTAATTGAATACTTTTACTATGTACATCCACTTTTTTTTATTTCATTTGTATTGGAAAAACAGAGGTCATAAACATAGCCTCACCTTTTTTCACCTTATCTATACAGGATATTCATAGTTCTTTTTACTTTTACATAAACGTTTATATGATATGAAAGCACATTCCGTTTTATTAGCTCTATTTTTATTGATAGGATATACCATCAACATAGTTGCCCAAGTAGACAGAAATCTTCGATTCACTCATCTGACCAATGACAACGGCCTCCCTACCAATACTATTTATTCACTCTGCCAAGACTTTAAGGGTTTTATATGGATTGCTACGGCAAACGGATTATGTAAATATGATGGGAGGAGCATCTCAGTCTATGAAGTGGAACCTACAAAAGGTGAAAGAAAAAAAGGTGGAATTATACGTCATGTATTTGAAGATAAGCGCCACAGACTATGGGTCATCACACACAAAGGAGTAAACTTATACAATAGAAATAAAGATAATTTCAATTTTGTATCGGTTGATTCTTTAAATAATTTTAGCCGTGTTATTTATCAAGATGATAAAGGAAAAATTTACATGGGTGGTTCCGGAGCTTTTATATATAACGAACAAACAAGTAAGTTCGATCCATTCTATGTGAATCAAGATGAAACAATTACTGCATTCATCACCGCCATAACCTCTGATCAAAAAGGACAGATGTGGTTTGGACGGATGTATGGGGGACTAATTTGTGCAGATGTAGAAAATGGAAAATTGACCCGCTACAAACATAATGACCATAATATAAATTCATTAATTTCCAATAAAGTCACCTCATTATTTACCGACCATCATGGCAGAATATGGATAGGAACCGAAGATAAAGGAATTTGTTATTTTGACAGTTCCACCAATAAGTTTATCCGTATAGAAGGTTTTCCACAAATCTGTGTACGCACTTTTGCAGAAGATGCTGAAGGAAATATATGGATTGGTTCGGAAAACGGACTATATATATATTTATCAGATGAAAATAAATTCATCAATTACAAACAAAACTATAATGATAAATACTCGCTGAACGATAATGCAATCTACACCATTTTCAAAGACAAGGAAAATAATATGTTAGTAGGTACTTATTTTGGTGGTTTAAACATATTCTTAAATTCTTTCCTACAATTTACCTATTATGATTGTGGATATTCCGACAAATACTTGTCGGGAAAGGCAGTACGACAAATTATCGGTGATAAAAAAGGCAATTTATGGATAGCCACCGAAGATGGAGGGTTAAATTATTATAACAAAAAAGAGAAAAGCTTCGAATATTTCAAACCGCAACAGACAGGAAACTGTTTATCATATCACAACGTTCACTCTCTACTTCTCGACCAAAAAGATAATTTATGGATCGGAACTTATCTGGGTGGATTAAACAAATACAACCTAAAAACTCAAAAGTTCTCTCACTACATTCATCCAGAATATCCAGATCTGTTATCTAATAACATATTCACACTGCTACAAGACAAAGACGAAGAAATCTGGATTGGAACTACCAACGGATTATTCATTTATAATCCGGGAAAAGACCAATTCAGACAATTCGAAAAAAATATAGTTGGTCCTAAAAGTATTAATAACCTATTGGAAGATTCAGACGGAGACATCTGGATTGCGACAAGAACCAACGGTATATTCCGTTACAACAAATCCATGCAAAGCCTGCAAAGTTATTCTTATCAACAGGATAGAAGTGGTATCCCCGATAATTTCATAAATTACATTTTTGAAGATAGTAGAAAAAATATCTGGATTGGAACATTGGAAGGAGGACTCTGCAAATTTAATAAAACAAACGAATCCTTTACAACCTATACTATCGAAGACGGGCTTCCTTCAAACACTATATATGCCATTACTGAAAGTAGTTCCGGCAATTTATGGCTCAGTACAAACAACGGGCTAAGTTGCTTAGATATAAACAAACTGTTTTTTGTGAATTATTCCATTAGTGAAGGATTGCCCAACAAACAGTTCAATTATAATTCAGTTTATCGGGCAGACGACGGTCTTTTATATTTCGGAACAATCAATGGTATGATTGCTTTCTATCCAGAAAATCTACAGATGCATCACAACATGGCACAAGTAGAATTTACAGATTTCAAAATCTATGGAAAATCAGTAACTCCAGACACAATCGGTTCTCCATTAAATAAAAATATAGAAGAGGCAGATGAAATATACCTAAACAGCGAACAAGCTAAATCCTTCTCTTTCGAATTTACCGTACCTACAGTCAGTCATCCGAACAGTACTTTCTTTGCATATAAACTGGATACAGACAGAGAATGGAATTATATAGGAAACCAAAACCAACTGACATATGCCAATTTATCAGAAGGAAAATATACACTCACCGTCAAAGCAGTTTTTAATAATAAATGGGACAACAAAGAACCGACAAGGAGTATCAAAATCATAGTAGCCCCTCCTTTCTGGCGATCGGACCTCGCATATCTAACCTACCTCATCTTGACCGGAGTTTTAGGAACAGGGCTTTACCTATTTATCAAGAAAAGACAATATGAGAAAAGCCTTATACTGTCCGAACGCATGGAAAAGAAAAAAATGGAAGAAGTAAATACACTGAAACTCAACTTTTTTACAAATATCTCCCACGAATTGAGAACACCATTAAGCCTAATTCTCATTCCTCTACAATCTTTTCTTGAGAAAAACGTTTTCAGCCCGGAAATAAGGCCCAAAATGAAATTAGTTATCAACAATGCAATGAGAATGAATATACTATTAGACGAACTAATGCTCTTCAGCAAGGTTGAAACCAGACAAGAGAAGATTCGCGTAAAGAAAGGTAACTTATTAAATTTTCTAAGAAGTATCTGCGAAGGTTTCCAGATGCTCGCCGATGAAAAAGGATTAGAATACATATTGAAAATAGAAAATTCAGAAGAAGATGTGTGGTTCGCTCCTGTAAAAGTCGAGAAGATTATATACAATTTGCTTTCCAATGCTTTCAAATATACGGATAAAGGAGAAATCATAGTTAGAGCTTTTTATGAACATAAAAAAGACTACACCTACCTAAATTTCATCGTTTCGGATACAGGTGTAGGAATTGCTCCCGATCAGCAGGATAAAATCTTCGAGAACTATTATCAGATCAATGATTTTGTTAAAAGCAAGAAAGCCGGTTTTGGTATAGGTCTGGCACTTACCCGCCAACTGGTTTTACTACATAAAGGAGAAATCAAAGTAGAAAGTGAAATTAACAAAGGGAGCAATTTTATAGTGAAATTAAATATTACAGCCCGTGCCTTTTCTACAGATGAAATATCAGATAAGGATGCCGATGCTTCCTTTATAGAAGAATATAGATACCTCCCCGTCAAGTACGATAATAACGCTGAAAAAGTCGAGACAGAAAAAAAACTTTCCAGAAAAGAGTATAAATTATTAGTGGTTGAGGACAACTCCGAACTACTATCGACCTATGCAGAAATGTTTTCGGACATGTATACAGTCATTACGGCTCAGAACGGTAAAGAAGGATATCAAATTGCTAAAAAGGAACTTCCGGATATCATTATCAGCGATGTCATGATGCCCGAAATGAATGGTTTTGAATTAGCTCACAAATTAAAATCCAGAATTGAGACTTGTCACATTCCGCTCATATTGCTAACTGCTAAAACAGGTGAAGAGGCCCAATTGGAAGGCTATGAAAGTGGAGCAGATATATATGTAGAGAAACCATTCCACCCAGTACTTATCCAAAGACAGATTTCTAATCTGATAGCAACAAAAGAAAACCAGAAAAAACTCTTTGCTGCTAACAAAATGGAGGTCTATGAAATGAAAGCCGATGATAAAGACAAAGAACTGATTGCTAATATCGAAAAGTTGATTATAGCAAATCTGGACAATAATGAATTCTCATTAAATTACCTGTTAAAAGAAATAGGAATAGGACGTACCTTATTGCATATGAAACTTAAAAATATCGTAGGGCTTTCTGCCACTGAATTCATTAATAATATACGCTTGAAAGAGTCATTAAAAATCCTGGCAACAGGAAAGAATGTTTCTGAAGCTGCCTATGCTACAGGTTTCACTTCGCCCAACTACTATTCACGTTATTTCAAAAGAGTTTTCGGAATATCCCCCAACGAGTATATCGCTAACCTGCATCCGCCCAAAAAAAATGAAAACAACTCTTTGGCAGAATCTCCGACAAATTAGGACCTAAAAAAACAGAGAAGGAGTTTTTTAGCAACTTCTTCTCTGTCCTCCTGAAATGCACAACAATCAAAATTTACCTTTCGCTGATGCTTGTATACATCTATCTTCATCGACCCAACGCCCACGATACCAAGAGCAAGGTTTAAATTCATCATTTAATTCTCTCATTTTATTCTTCATCTGTCTCCGCTTCTCTTCCAAGACTTTAAACAATTTCGGATCATTTACCAGATTAACCGTTTGTTTCGGGTCTTTAATATTATCAAACAACAATTCGGAATTATCTACCAGATACGTCGCATACGTATATCGTTTATCCCGTACGGCTCTCCATTCATATCCGTCTTTCCATTGAAACGTATGTCCCATCCCTTGCATAAAAGCAAACTCCGGTTCTTTGCATTTTTCACCTAAAACCAATGGAGACAAGTTCATACCTTCTACAGAATCTGGAACTGGCAGATTCATCATCCCTAATAAAGTAGGCATAATATCAGGAGTATTCAAACAAGTATCTACCTCCCGACCGGGTTTGATTTTTCCATTCCAACGTACCATAAACGGAACTTTCGCCGCGCTATCGTAAAAAATCATCTTGAAGATACGTCCATTCTCTCCGAACATTTCACCATGATCAGAGAAAAAAACAATAATCGTATTCTCATCCAGCCCGAGCTCAGTAACTTTCAACATTAAGTCTCCCAAATAATCATCGATGCTGGACACCATAGAATAATACACCCGCTTCATTTCCGGTATATTTTTTTTCCAATAATTCACCCATCTCTGAGGATTTGTATTCCGATCCATATATTTATCCGGAATATCGTTCCAATTAGATGGTAACGTAAAAGGAACATCCTTGTAACGGTTATAATATTTTTCGGGCACATTTGCTTTTGTCCACGGATCATGAGGAACACCTACTGACAGAAACAAGGCGAATGGCTTATTTTCTTTCTGCAACCGTTCTAAAGAACGGATCGCTAAACGGAACTGTTCCTCCGGTTCATAACTTCCTTCACCGTAATAGATTTTTTCTTTCCTATCTTCATAATAATAAGAGTTCATATTCGTATGATGAAAATTATAAGCTTTCCATTCATCATCAAACCCCAAACGGTCGGGACCTTTCGGAATAAAAGCACAGTCATCATTTTCATGATCCGAGCAAGTACCATATAAATGCCATTTCCCGATATAAGAAGTATTGTATCCATTTTCTGTAAAAACATGTCCCATAGCGCGCTGATTAGGGTTCAGACGAAGTTCATTAATGACCATTCCCGTGCTGGATGAATACTTTCCAGTAAAAAGAGAGGCCCGTGCTGCTGCCGACACCGGAGTAACAGCCACGGCATTTGTAAAGTCAACACTTTCCGCCTTAAAACGATCGATATTGGGAGTCTTGGCTATCTCATCTCCCCGGCAGCCAAATACGTCATTTCTCAACTGATCGGTAATAATAAATATCAGATTGGGGTGTTCCGGCTGTTTCTGTTGTGCCATTGTCGTAGTGGGAATACCCACCGTCAGAGACACCCCGATAAATAAATTCTTTTTCATAATATACCTAATTATTCCTTTTATTTATTCCACTAACAGACGGTAAAGGTTGACGAACGGTGACTGGTTGTGCTTTCCCAAAATACGGAGAGCCATCAAAATCAAAAATAAAACGCTGCAAGCAAATATGCCGCTCCCATCCTGGTTTTCGATCCACTTTTGTATGATATACAATCCAATGCTCAGTGCCATCGGGGGAAGTCGTAAAACCAGCATGCCCCACCCCATAAACTTCCTCATTACCCGTAAAAACAGGCCCCGACTTTATCCAATTGTCACGATCCAACAGATTGTTGTCAGGATTCTTTAACTTCAACTGAGCTAATTTATACGTAGGTAGCCACGATTGTCCACAAGAATAAATGATGAACAACCGGTCTTCGTTTATCAATACCTGTGGTCCCTCGTTCAAGTCTAATCTTCCGTCTGTTTCCCAAGGTTGATCCGGCTCGGATAAAAGTGTCCGATTGGTCGATATAGTCCAAGGATTTTCCATTTCAGCGATGTACAAGTTCTGACGTGTTTTATCGGTCGATTCATTATTCTCCCATCCAGACCAAACGGCATACAGTTTTTTCTGCCATTCAAAAACAGTCATATCGATAGCCCAACGGTTCGCATCGGTATCCGGCCAACAATCTACATTGTCTCCCGTATAAATCATCCCTTTGTCGATATAAGCTCCTTGAGGATCCGAGCTTACTGCCTCGAGTACACCAGTACGCTGATGTATATAAGGAGGTCCAGACTCACCGGCCGCATAATAAATGTACCACTTTCCACACACATAGTGCAGTTCGGGAGCCCAAATACAACTCCTGTTCCATCCTTCTGCCGGAGCCTTCCAAACTTCTACAAGTTGCCCTTTTTTATGTAGTTCCTTTGTCTTCGAAACCGCAAGTCCTTTTTTATATACAAAACAGTAATAGTAACAACTATCGGTCTTATATACCCAAGGATCGGCTCCCTTAAAAACAGGATTACTAAAGGTTCTTACGGTGTCACCTTCTACAGCCCGTATTACTCCGGAACTGGAAAATAAAAGAAGCAGAGTAAACAGAATCCAACTTTCTCTCCAACCGGCCTGCTCTGAAAAAGGATGTTCCTCGTTATTCATTTTTCGTCATAAATTTATAAATACACGTATGAACATAAACTTCCCCCGGATTAAGGCGAGTAGTCGGAAAGTCTGGATGATTGGGACTATCCGGAAACTTTTGTGTCTCCAATGCAATTGCCTCCCGAAACCTCATCGGTTTCCCATATTTGTCTTTCACCTTCCCATTGAAAAAGTTACCCCCATAAAACTGTAGTCCCGGTTGATCAGACCATACTTCCATATAACGGCCCAAAGTAGGTTCATAGACAGAAGCTATCTGTTCCACACCCTCTATTTTCTTATCAATAATCCAATTATGATCATATCCCTTACCAAATCTCAATTGCTCATTATCCTGATCAAGACGCGCTCCTATGGCCGTTGGTACCCTAAAATCAAAAGGAGTTCCCTCTACCGGCACTCTTTCGCCAGTAGGAATCAAGAACGAATCAACCGGTGTGATACGACTGGAATTTATGGTTAGAATATGGTCATCGACCGTCCCGTTACCCGCACCTTTCAGATTAAAAAAAGCATGACAAGAGAGGTTCACGACAGTTGGTTTATCAGTCACGGCATTATACGTTATTTTCAGTTCGTTATCCGAAGTCAGCATATAAACAACTTTAAAAACAACTGTACCGGGATAGCCTTCTTCTCCATCAGGAGACATGTATGAAAAAGCGACTTCGTTATCTGTGACCCTATCTACATTCCAAACAATTCTATCCAATCCCTTGTTTCCTCCATGCAAACTTTGTCCATCATTGTTTCGGACTAAGTTATATTCCGTTCCATCCAAGGAAAACTTGCCATTTGCTATACGGTTGGCATAACGCCCCACAACCGGCCCCAGAAACCGTTCACCTTTATTATCCAGATAATGATCTATCTTTTCGAAACCTAACGTGATATCTTCATAATTACTATTTCTATCGGGAGTAAGCAAACTCACCACACGTGCGCCATAGTTCGTTATTTGTGCATATATCCCATTACCGGATTCAAGCGTATATAATGCAACTGGTTTTCCATCGACCGTCGTGGAAAAATCATCAGCATCTAACAAAGGAAGTATAGGCTTCCCATCATTTCTACAGGAAGCACAAAACACCGTCAACATGAACAAAAGATAAATTTTCATGATATTATTAATTATGATATATAATTTTCAGAAATTGAAATACTTTCTCTTAAAATGCAGTCAACCCATAATCAAAAAGCAAACTCCTTTCTCCATTCTGCTTATTTATAGTAATCTCCACCGTATTTTCCCCATTGTGCAATAAATAACTATAATCACTCAGATTATATTGATTATAGTTACGGGTATATCTAATCGGTTGATCCAGCACTTTTACACCATTCAGCCACACGGTGGTCGGACCATTCGCATATAACCATAAAGACAGACGTTCAAAAGGTTTGTCCACATGAAATATCTCCTTCAACCGTATCACCCCCTTATCTTTAATCTTAAAAGGAAACTCGGTATGATACACTTCACCATTCACGCTGACTTCATGCTTGGTCTGTTTCTGCTTTTGTGAATGCGGTATCAGAAATACGGGTTGGGTCGAACGAATACTATACAAACGGGAGTGTAACATATGCAATGTATTGGCCGGAATCTTTATTTTCTTACGGTCGTAAGTAATCAACCCGTTCACTTCACCCTCCACATCCGTCGTTTGGGTATAAATGGCGGCGCTTAAACCTTGAGCAATGAGCGTTTCAAGATCATACATCAGCCGGCTATAATCGGCCAACAGTTCAATGCTTCCGTCAATATTCTTATAACCCCAGTTATTCATACCGGGATTCCAAAGCGAACCTTCTACCGGAAACCCCAATCCGCCGAATTCTCCCAATACGGCTACCCGGTCATCAGTAAACTCAGGCAACACCATCGAAGCAGACGGATAATTATGAATATCGTGCACATGTCCCACCTTTCGGTCGGTCCATCCGCTCACGCCATTAATAATTCTCGTCCGGTCTTTCTGCATCATATTCTCCACTACTTCGACTGTGTTGTGTTGTCCCCACCCTTCATTAAAAACAACCCAGCTCGTGATACAGGGGAAAAAGCGTAAATGATCGATCATCTCGTCCAGTTCTTTAAGCCACTGAGCCGAGACCTCCGTAGGAGCATCCCAATCCTTTTCATCCGTATGCGAAAGATGTTCCGTCTCTTTACGTGCCGTAGCGAATCCCGAAGGCATATCCTGCCAAATCATTATTCCCAGCGAATCGGCATAATAATAGTAAGTAGCAGGTTCCACTTTAATATGTTTGCGTATGGTGTTGAATCCCATCTCTTTTAATTGAACCATATCCCAGATCATAGCTTCGGGTGAAGGAGGTGTCAACAAGCCATCAGGCCACCAGCCCTGATCCAATGTGCCATACTGGAACACAGGCTTTCCATTCAAACAAATTCTTTTGTATCCGGCTTCATCCCTGACAATCGAAACATCTCTCATTGCAAAATAGCTGGTTACCTTGTCCAATGTTCTCCCATTCCGGCACAAAGAGACTTCCAAATCGTAAAGTTTCGGGTTTTCCGGCGACCACCATACAAGGCCAGGAATCTGCAACTCGATGTCCTTACCCAGTTTCTGTTCGGAGGTCAGGATATTCTTTTCCCCATCAAATACTTTCACAAGCAGAGATTCGTCTCCTACAGATTCGGCAATGTCAAAGTGAAGTTTCACCGTACTATTCTCAATATTGGTTTCGGGGCACATCTGCCGAATATAAACAGGATTCACCGGTTCTATCCAAACAGTCTGCCAGATACCGGAAACAGGAGTATACCAAATACCCCGCTGGTTGAGCTGCTGTTTCCCCCGGGTAATGGATTCCGTATCCGTAGGATCAGTCACACTCAATTCAACTACCTGCTTACCATCCTTTTTCAAGAAACGAGTAATGTTAAAAGAGAAAGGATTGTTTCCTCCTGTATGCTTCCCGACCAGTATATTGTTCACCCATACCTGGCATTCATAATCAACAGCACCGAAATGCAAAAGAATCTGCTTGCCCTTCCAGTCCGGATCAATAGTAAACTCTTTACGATACCATAGCTTATCCGAAGGGCCAAACTGTCCCTCTACTCCCGACAAAGACGATTCAATGGAAAAAGGAACCAGTATTTCATCACCGTAGTGCACATCTTTCTTTTTCCGATTCATTTCCGTCACTTGATATTTCCACAAACCATTGAGGTTCTTCCAGTTCACTCGCTTCAATTGCGGGCGTGGATAAATTTGCCAAACATTTTCTACTGTTACTTGTTCTGCCCATCGGGTCTTTATCTTGTTGCCCTGTGGAGACCAGGCAAATGAGATGTAAGAAAAACATAAAGAACAGATAATCATGAACATTCGTACCATAAATATAAAATTAGAGTAATTTATTATTAATCGATTTTAATGTCCTCATAGCCGGTTTCCAGTAAGAACATTTTTCGTTTCACTATTGAGAGACGCACGTCTCACATCTATGAAATGATCATCTCACTATTGAGAGACGTTCGTCTCACAATAGTGAAACGCTGTTTAAAAGAGCGTCTTTACAACTTCGATCGCTTGAGTTCCGATAGTAGGGCCGTAAACAACGAGTGTCTCATCTGCCTTTATCTCCATACGATCTATAAACACGACCCGTTTTCTTCCTGTTTTCCGGGTTCGCCCGTGATAAACACAAAGTTTCTGACCATCGGGAAGTGACAATACCATATTATGTCCGGTTCCAGTTACTTCTCCCCCATTCTCCACATTCTTCTGTAATACCGGGTTATCTGCCGATTTACGGAAAGGCCCCAACGGATGAGTAGCTGTAGCATACCCTACTGCATAATCATTACCCACAAAATAATTAGCAGAATACATCATGTAATATGTCTCCCCCTCCTTGAATATAAACGAACCTTCCGTCCAGCGCCTGTTCACCTCCTTATTCAGTACCGAGCGGCTCTCCCATTCTGCCTGTAAATCATCCATTGAGAAAGGCGGTTGCAAAAGCAATACCGGTTCACCTATCACCTTCGAAAAGTCGGGAGCTACTTCAACTCCGTAAATCCAACTCTCCTCAATCTCGTCAAACCATCCATTCTTCTTTGCATAGTCAGCAATCTCACTTTCCACCGGATGTTTGTAACAGCAACGGGAATAATAAAGGTACACCTTTCCGCTCTCATCATCAAAGAGCACATTGGCATCAATCACAGGATATCCCGGATCAAATAAAGGGCCATCGTTCATCTCCTTAAAAGGCCCCAAAGGATTATCGGAAACAGCTACGCCTATCCGGAAATTTTCTTTTTCACCGGTCGGATTATATTTCCAGTTCGCACTATACCATAAGTAGTATTTTCCATCTCTTTCATATACCTCCGGCGCCCAGAAACAGTCTGTTGCCCACGAAGTAGACGATCTGCCCTGATAAACTATTCCCTCTTCTTTCCAATCGGACAGATTATCGGAAGAGTAGGCCCTGAAACCATTCTCACCAGAAGTACCGTACAGATAATATTTCCCGTCCGAAGCCATTAGAATATAAGGATCCCCCAGATTTATAGGAATCGGATTGCAATAACTTATGACCGTAGCATCCGGTCTCTTACAACTTATTGCACAGAACAAAAAAACAAAATATAAAATATGCCTAATATTCATGATACTTACTGTTGAAGGTTATTCTCATCTGATAGGGAATTCGGCTATACGCAGTGTGGTACATCCATATGGAATCAGTTCTATCACTTCTGCATTTTCCCTGATAGGTTCCATACGCTGGAAGAAGTAACTAACAGGCCCCGTCGATCCATTGTGCTCTGTCCATTCCGGTAAACGGCGTGCTTTAGTCTTAATAATAACCGGTGCATTTTCCTGATTCCAAGGGTTCGCCGAAACCGGTCCTGTTTTTTCAACCACGAACCTTTCCTTTAAATTCTCTGGTCGGAGATTCCTTTTGTACAAGCAATAATTCCAAGGAGAATCGGTAGTGACCTGATAATATTTCTCCCCGTTACGTTCCGAACCATCATCAATGTTTTTTGCTTCCCAGTTTTCATTCAGTTTAAGTGCGTAGATAAGTGCCCCACGCTCTATAACAGCAGCCCCATCATACCAATAGCTGGCAGTCACCGACATCGGCAGTTCCAAAGTAACCTCATCGTTACTCTTCCAAGTACGTTCCAACACGGCAATATTGGCAACCGGTACACACGAAACGACTTCGCCATTGACGCGGATCACCGGCTTTTCACACCACTCAGGAATACGCAGATGGAAAGGGAAACGGGCCGTCCGAGCTTTTTTATCGGGGAAATTCATCTTAAACCGAATGATCTCATCAAACGGATAACCGGTGTTCTCTTCTATATCCACCGTCACATTCCCAGCCACCTTCGCCGTGACTTTAGAGGGTGCATATACCAATGCCGCAATTCCGTTATCATAGGTGGCAAACCAAAGATTCTGTACCAACTTAGGCCATCCCTGATGTAAATTGGAGGTACAGCAAGGAAAGCCCGCCAATACTCCGAAAAGATTTCCCGTATGCGAATGAGGAGTAACGAACGTCCTCGGTTCATAAGACACTTTTATCTGATTCACCTGTTGATAATATTGCCGCACAGAACAGTTGTCATCCACCTGCGTAGGCAACGCATTATAAGCTATTCTTTCCAGTTGATCGGCCCACTGCGTGTCTCCGGTAATTTCCAACATCTTTTCAAGAGAAAACATCATCTCTACAGCCGCACACAATTCAGAACCTTGCGTAGGATCGCCGAAGCGGATCAACTCATCGCCTGCCCAAATACCGGTAGGAAACCCAATGGTATTGCGTATCACCTCCGATGCCTTTTTCACGGCGTCGATGCGCTTGCGGTCATAATCACGCTGATAATAGATAACAGGTTCTTTAAAGCCTTGAGCCAGGTTTACAGTATGCAGGCTGTGCTGTGTCATCAATTGAGTTCCTTCGAGAAAAACATTCGTCCAGTCCAATGTTTGTTGGTGTACCAAATCGCCTAACTCGAGCAAGAACTTATCTCCGGTAATATTATAAAGCCAATAAATCACCATCAGATTATCACCTCCACGGAATTTTCCCCAATGCGTCCATCTGTCCAACGGATTTTGGGGTAATTGCTCCAATTGATATTTAAAATAATTAGTCATAAAGGTAATGACCCGCTCGTCTCCTGTAGCAGAATAATATTGTTGCATGATTTTTAGTACAACCATTTTGGGCCACCAGTCTTGTGCATTATTACGCTGAAGTCCCCGCTCCGGTCCTCTGTCTTTATCCGGGCCGAAATAGCCATTCGCTTTTTGAGAAGCCAGCGCCCACTCAATCCAAGGTTGCACTTTTTGTTTCAGAGTGTCATTATCCAAGATGTAAGCCAACGGTAGCAGGCCGTCAATCCAGTAAGGTCCTCTTTCCCACACATCTCCATCTCCCCCAAGCCATCCGTTACGTTCCCCCATCACCTGCCCGTAGATTTTATCTAAATTACCGGTAAGGCCGGAAACCATTGTAGAGAGTTGATGTTCCAGCCAGCCGGCAGGTTTTATCGCGCCGATAGGTAATTCAACGTAAGGCTTCTCCAGTAGAGGATAATGATTGTTTGTATAGTTGGGGGTTGCCCCCTTTTGGCTATACACCGTTAATGACATCAGACTGATAATGGTGAACACTAAGAATTTTACTCGTTTCATCTTTATTCAAATTTATGTTTTATATCGAAAGCAAAAGTAGGCATATGTATACATACTGCGAGACAGCATTGTTCGTAGGACAACAAGCATTGTTCATGGTCGAAATTTAGATTAAAAGTGCTCCTGCCGGCAACCATAGTGAAGATATATTAAACAAAATGCAGAGTTCATTGCACAATAGTGCTATTGAAAAGAAAGACTGTGCATATCCACATCTCTACCTTTGCTTACATTTGCAAAAGATAAAAATAAAAATCGCGTGTTATGAGATCTTATTTGTTAACCCTTTTTTCCGGCCTGCCATTATTTACAAGTTGGGGAGTAACCCCAGCCGGCACCGATTCACCTAATATAGTCGTTATTCTGGCAGATGATTTGGGTTCCAACGAGCTGAGTTGTTACGGCGGAGAAAATTTAATCACCCCCCATATAGACAGGATAGCTACTGAAGGGATGCGTTTTACAAACAACTACGCATCCTGTGCCATGAGTGTACCACTCCGGGCATCATTGTATACCGGCCTCTATCCGGCCCATCACGGTTCGTTTCAAAACCATAAAGCATCCTACCCGGACATAAAAAGTGTGACACATTATCTTTCGCAGGCCGGTTACAGGGTGGGACGCGCAGGCAAGCAGCACACTAATCCACGTTCCGTATTCAACTTCGAAGAGGTACCCGGTTTCGAAACCATCTGCACCTCCCGCACAGCCGAATATACCACCGATGGAATCAGGGAATTTATAACGAGGGACAACGAGCCTTTTTGCCTTTTTGTGTGCAGCATCCATCCTCATGCCCCCTGGACATGGGGAAATCCGGAGGAATTCGATAAAGAAAAGATCGTGTTGCCCCCTAACTGCGTGGACAACGACGAAACCCGCGAACTATTCCGCCGGTACTTAGCAGAAATACGCGCCTTAGACAATGAAGTAGGTTCCGTATTAGAGGTACTCGGAAGTACCGGGCAATTGGACAATACCCTGGTTCTTTTTCTGGGTGAGCAAGGTCCGAAGTTCCCTTTCGGCAAATGGACATGCTGGCAATACGGAACCCACAGTGCCATGCTGGCCCGGTATCCCAAAGCCATAAAGCCCCGGAGTACCACCGACGCCATTGTGCAATACGAAGATATATTACCCACCCTGATGGATTTCACCGGAAACGGAACAATCGGGCAGATCGATGGCCGCAGCTTCCTGCCCGTATTGCAGGGAAAGAAGAAAGAACACCGGGAATGGGCTTACTGCATGCACAACAATGTCCCGGAAGGGAATCCGTATCCGGTCAGAAGCATACAGGACAAACGCTATAAACTGATTCTGAATCTGAAGCACGATCAGCCTTTCTTTCTTAAACATATGATGGGAAAGAAAAATAAAGATGAGATGTGGGAAAGTTGGCTGCAACAGGCCGGACAAAATGAACAGGCCCGCTTTCTGGTCGATCATTATACCACACGTCCCGCCATCGAATTCTACGATTTGAAGAACGACCCTTGGGAACTGAATAACATCGCCACCGAACGAAAACATACCAAACGCATCGCCACCATGCAAGCGGCATTGGAAAAGTGGATGACGGAACAGGGCGATACAGGCGCCGAAATGGATATTCGCAAAAAACAATAGGATACCTGCACGAAAAGCCTTCCGATGAACATAAATAGCTATCTTAAGAACAATGATGAAGATACAAACTTTAAAAAGCGTATACCTTCGCAACGACAAAGAAGAAACGCTTCTAAATAAATTAATCAAATGTTAATACTTAATTTTATGATGAAAGAACACGAAAACATGAAACGCTTTCGAACTTTTCGTCCTTTGGTAAGAAAACGGTTATGGTGTCTGTTGGCATGCCACATGCTGCTTTTCTCAAATTTCACTTTCTCTCAGGAGACAATGGATACGGACAAGGAGAAAACTAAAGAGCTGGATTTGTCCTTCCAGAAAATCAACTGGGACGAGTTCAACGGATCAGCTTATCGGGTAAGCGGCGATCAAATTCGTAATTTACCCATTTCTAATTTAGGTAATGCATTGGCCGGTCTCGTTCCGGGTTTTTATTCCCGTCAGAAAAGCGGCGGGATACTTAACGAAGCACCGAACTATTGGATAAGAGGATTGCGTACAGGAACCAATTCAGAAGGGGTACTGGTGCTGGTAGACGGGCAGGAGCGGGAGTTTGGCTCTTTATCCCCATACGAGATCGAAGAGGTCATTGTCCTGAAAGACGCAGCTGCCACAGCTTTGTATGGAATGCGTGGCTCGAACGGTGCCATACTGGTTAATACACGCAAAGGCGTGATTGGCAAGCCACAAATAGAATTGACCGCACAGGTCATAAACCAGCAACCGTTAAAACAACTGGACAGACTGAACGCTTTAGGTTATGCCACTCATTACAACAAAGCGATGCTAAACAAGGGAGGTGAACCTCTTTATACAGACTATTATTTATCCAGATACCGCAATGGTACCAACAACGAACTTTATCCGGATGTAAACTGGCTCGATAATCTGATGAAATCATGTTCGTGGATGCAACGATACAACCTCAACCTATACGGTGGCTCTGCAAAAGTACGGTATTTCATCAACGCCGGGCTTCTTACCCAGGACGGTTTCTATAAGACAGGTGACGAATACGATTACAGCACTAACAACGGAATAGACCGCTTTAACGTACGTTCTAATGTAGAATTCGACGTTACATCCACTACCCTGTTTTCGCTGGATTTATACGGGCTCGATGAAAAGCAAAACCGCCCAGGCAACAACTCGGCAGCCGTATATCAAGCTCTATTATCCACTCCGCCCAACTTGTTCCCGGAGTATTACGTTGACAACGGAAAATATGTAGATCAATCAGGTGACAGAGTAAGCAGTTATAATGGAAAAATAGTAGCCGGTGACGGAAGAATCAATCCGTGGGCACTCTTAAACAGAGCCGGATATGGTACTTTTCATTCCACATACGGATCTTTCCGGGCCAAAGTTTCCCAAAATCTGAATATGATAACCAAAGGGCTTTCAGCATCCGTCACGTTCTCTATGGATTCCTATACGCAGGCTGTTACCAACCGTTCCAAAGGATATGCCTCCTATCTGTTGAATCCGGAAAGCAACACTCCCAACGTACTGATGAAGACAGGCGAGGACACCAAGATGCAGAATACCATAGGTACCAAAGATTCATACAGGCGCACCACCATCGAAGCCCAACTATCCTACGTCAGAAACTTCGGTGAACATAAGCTCTCCGCACTTGCTTTCTATAACCAATACGAAAGTTCCAATGAAGTGAGTATCCCGAAACGCTTTCAAAGTGCCAACGCATGGTTGGGATACAATTATGACCAAAGATATGGAATCGACCTTCTGATGAGCTACTCCGGTGCCTATCTTTTCAAAAAAGGCGACCGTTTCGGATTCTTCCCGACCATTGCCGCCGGCTGGACTCTATCCAATGAATCCTTCTTCGAAGGCATCAAAGAGTGGATCCCTTATCTAAAGCTAAAAGGTTCCTTCGGCAAAACAGGAAACTATCGGGGTATTGCCGAACATGCTTATATCGGGTCGCTCGAAAACGTACCGGGCAGTTATCCCTTTGGAAACAGTATGGCGGGTTCTCCCGGATACCGGGAAGGTATTATCGCTGATCCCAATGCAACTTGGGAAAAAGTTCAACAAGGCAACATCGGACTTGAAGCCGGTTTATTCAATAACCGATTCAACATCACAGCCGAATATTTCCATGATAAACGAACAGACATCTATATGACCAACAATCGCTTAAGTTTCCTATACGGATATGATGTGGGAATCTCGGAGAATCTGGGAAAAACACATTCACAAGGCGTGGAACTTACCGCAAGATGGAACGATAAAATCGGTGACTGGGGATATATAGTAGGCGGAACTTTCTCTTATGCCAACAACCTGTTGGAAGAAGACGGACAGGCTGAACAGCCCTACCCGTGGATGCGTAATGCGGGTTACTCTATCGGTACCAAAAGAGGATATATAGCCGAAGGCTTTTTCAACTCCTATGAAGAGATAGCCGCAGCACCTTATCACACGTTCGGAACTGTTCATCCGGGAGACATCCGCTATAAAGATATCAACGGCGACGGTGTAATCAACTCAGAAGACCAGGTGCCTATCGGATATGCCGATGTACCCAAACTTTATTACAGTGCAAATATCGGTTTCTCTTATAAAGGTTTCAGTCTTTCGGCCGTATTTACCGGTGCGGGAAAATTCTCACGCAACATCAATGGCGGTAGAGTAGCTTATCCGTTCTACAATAACGGAACGATCTATGCACACCAAACCGATTACTGGACACCAGAAAACCCGACAGCAAAATATCCGCGTATATCGCTCGACAATACTACAGGGACCAATAACACAATGGACAACACTATCTGGATTAAGAACATCAGATACCTCCGGTTGAATACCATTCAATTGGAATATAAATTTCCCGAAAAGATGTTCGCCAAGAGTTTCGTCAAAGGCCTGCAAGTATTTGCCAATGCATACAATGTGTGTACCTGGAGCAACATGGAAGTAATCGATCCGGAAGCTGACGAAAACGGTAACAGCGTACCTTTGACCCGAAATATCAATTTAGGGTTATCCATTAAATTCTGACCGGCATGACAATGATTGTAAATAAAACAATGATTACGATATGAAAAAAAGAAACAACATACTATTTCTATTATTTGTAGCGGTGGGAATGACCGGATGCAACTACATGGACGAACTTCCCTACGAACGCTCGGATGCTGAAGATATATTTTCATCGGAAGCCTTGTACGAACGTCCCACGACTCAGGCATACAGTTACCTGAAAGGTGGCATGAGCCGAGTGGACGATGCTTTTCTCGAAGCAGCCACCGACAATGGAACTTCTGTGGTTTACGACTCTAAGATACATACGCTGGCACAGGGATTTGCGACCTCCAACACACCTGTAGAAGAATGCTGGAAGAACTCTTATAAAGGGATTCACCAAGCTTTGTATGCAATAGAGAATTACCGGAAGTATACACTGCGTTTGCAAAATAAAACTCCTGAAGAAATCGAACAGACCAAAAAGACACTCATTGCCGAACTAAATGTGCTCCGGGCAGTGTTCGAATTCGACTTGCTCCGCCATTACGGAGGTTATCCGATCATCGACAAGGTATACGAGTTGGGAAGCGAAGAAATGCGCAATATACGCCGCAGTTCATTTGCCGATTGCGTGAATCATATTATCGGCCTGTGCGATGCTGCAGCCGCCGATCTGAATGTAGAACCGCGTGGAGCTGCCGGAGGATATGGCAACATGACCAAAGGAGCAGCACTTGCAATCAAAGCCAAAACATTAGTGTATGCTGCCAGTCCGCTATACAACCAAACCACCAATACCAATCCATTACTTGGATATGTAGGCAGCACAGATGTTACGACGAAGTGGCAAACGGCTGCTAAAGCCTGTGCAGATGTTATTAATCTGAAGAAAACCAACGGTCAGAATAAATACACACTGAACACCGATTACGAGAAATTATTTATTATACAACCCAATAATAATACAGAATATATCGTAACACGAAACAGTGTAAAGGCAAATGGACTGGAAGAACGGCAATATCCTCCTGCCTTGTCCCGGCAAGGGGAGAATAAAGGAGGTGGAACCGTACCATCACAGGAATTCGTAGATGCATTTACAATGGCAGACGGAAGCCAGTTTGTACGCTCTACAACCACCGGCGCAGAACAATACATCGGACGTGATCCCCGCCTGTACAGCACAATAGTATATAATGCCGCCACATTCGGCACTCACGGCACTATCTACACCCGAAGGGATCCGGGTGATAATAACGGGTTGAATACAGTAGTCAGAGGATCAACTACCACAGGATACTATCTGAAAAAGTTCCTCGACCTGAACGTGAAATTCAATGGAGTGCAGAATCCGGCCACAGCTTTTCATTATTACCCCATCATTCGTCTGGCAGATGTCCTACTGATGTATTCAGAAGCAATGACATTGGGATACGGCATCGATACGGATCCGGAAGGTTTCGGGCTGACCGCCAAAGGAGCCATCGAAATGGTAAGACGCCGTGCCGGTTTCACCACAACCGACAAATTCCTTGAAGGAGTAACGACTCCGGAAAAAATGCTGGAAAAGATCAAACAGGAAAGACGCATCGAACTCAGCTTTGAAGAACACAGATACTTCGATCTGCGCCGTTGGCTGGATGCCGAACAAAGTCTGAATCAAAACATAACAGGGGTCGAAATACAAACTATCGCAGGAGAAGACCATTATTCATACTTCACCGTAGATAGCAGACGCAGTTTCTCCCGGCATATGTACTACCACCCCATTCCACTTCAGGAACTACGGAACAGCCCCAATATAGAGCAGAATCCGGGATGGTAAGGGAAAATAAAACAGTATGAATGATTTGAAATAAAAACATTAATATGAAAAAAATACTATTAATATGCTTGTGCCTGTTGAGCTATTTATCTCTATTTGCACAACGCACTATAAACGGTAAAGTCACAGATAGTTCCGGCGAAACCCTTATCGGGGCAACCGTTATCCAAAAAGGAACATCCAATGGCGTAATTACCAATATCGACGGGATATTCACCATCTCGTTGCTGCCCAATGTGCCGGAAATCATACAAGTAAGCATGATCGGTTACAAAAAGGCAGAACTGAATCTTCAAAAGCAAGGCACTTCCCTCTTGAATGTTGTTCTGACGGAAGATAATGTAAACCTCGATGAAGTAGTTGTAGTTGGTTACGGCACCCAAAAAAAAGCATCCATCACAGGGGCTATCAGCAATGTGGGAAATAAAGAACTGACCTCGGTTCCCGTATCCAGTGTTACCAATGCCTTGACAGGACGCATCCCAGGATTAGTTACCCGACAGGAAAGCGGTCGTCCCGGTGGGGATGAGGCTAAAATGTTTATTCGTGGGAATGCTTCGTTCAATGAAACGGAACCATTGGTACTGGTAGATGGAGTAGAAAGAAGTTTTACACAAATCAATCAGGACGATATCGAAAGTATCTCTATCCTGAAAGATGCCTCGGCAACAGCCGTATACGGTGTCCGTGGCGCTAACGGAGTAATCCTGGTAACCACTCGCCGTGGTCAGGAACGCTCTAAAGCACAAATCAATTTCTCAGCCGAATTAGGTATAACAGAATTCAACCGTATTCCTGAAGTATTGGATGCTGCTACTGTAGGACGATTTCAAAGGGAAGGTACCATGAACGATGACTTAGACCCTTCTAAAGTCGCTAACACCAAGAGAATCGGTGTTTCCGAATACGATATCTATCTGTACAAAACCCAGCTATCACCTTTCACACACCCGGACAATCACTATGTAGACATGTTCACCAAAAATGGTTTTACCCAAAAATACAATGTGAATATATCCGGCGGAACAAAGAAATTAAAGTATTTTGTTTCTTTCTCTCATTTTCAACAAGACGGCATGTTCCAAACTGATGTCAACGAAATAAAAAAACACCCGACTATTCAGAAGCTGATAGAACTGTCTCCTGCGGTAGGCGAAGCACTGACACAACCGGATTATGACGCCGAATACTATTTTACCCGTACCACGGCCCGGTCAAACATTGACATATCTCTAAACGATGATTTTACATTGAGTGTAGATCTATCTTATATCTTTCGTAAACAGAACCGTCCGGCGGCTTACGATGGGCTGACTTCCAATTCCGAGAATATGCGCCTTTTCGGCATGTTCTACCGTTGTTCACCGCAAAGTTACCCGATTGTAAACCCTGACGGAAGCATGGCTGCCAACGATGGGTTATGGCGTCAAAATCCTTTAGTAACACTGGCCTATACTGGGTATCGCACAGACTATAACAGTTCGATGGAATCCTCCATCCGCTTTAAATACAACCTGAGAAAGTTATTAAAAGGTCTGAGCATTGATGGACGATTTTCTTTCGACTCTGATTGGGGTAACTGGCGTGGCATGCAATGGAGACCTTATATCTATAAATACAATCCGGAAAGTGATTCTTATACCCAAGGATTGGCAGGAATTTCTCCTCCAAACGTCGGATCCGATAAAATCGCCGCAACTTATAAAACCTATGGAGAAATAGCCCTCCGATATAAGACAACTCTGGCCGAATTACATAATCTATCGGGAATGATCTCCGGAAGTATCCAATCCATTTCAAGACCATCAGGAGGAACGGAATATGTATACGTACCGCATATATACCAAAACCTGGTAGGCCGTATCAACTACGACTTCGGAGGTCGTTATCTGATCGAAGTAAATGGCGGATACAATGGTTCGAACCGTTTCTCTAAAGGAAATCGGTATGCATTTTTCCCCTCAGGTTCTATCGGATGGATTCCGACCAGCGAAACATTCTTCCCGGAAAACAAAATTCTGAATTTTATGAAACTCCGTGCTTCAATAGGTAAAGTCGGGAATGATAATTTAGGAAGTTCCTTTAATTACTATTACGTCGGAGCATACGGAACAGAGAAAATGGGTGGAGTTAATTCAGGATACGCTTTCGGAGAAGGAACAGGAACTGCTATCACTGCGGGATTATCGGAAATTCAAATGCCCAATGTGGTAACTTGGGAAACTGCGACCAAATATAACATAGGGGTCGAATCGGCTTGGTTTGATTCGTCCTTAAGTATGAACATAGATTTTTTCAAAGAAAGGCGTGAAGACATTCTCACGAATCCTAAACGTTATGTTCTGGCAGCCGGTGCAGTAGGATTACCACCTTATAACTTCGGTATCGTAGAAAACAAGGGGTTTGAAATGGAATTGGGTTGGAACAGTACAATCGGGAAAGTAAACTATTATCTGAAAGGTATTTATGCTTTCAACCGTAATAAAGTCATTGAAAAGAGTGAAGCAGCCAAACCGTATCCTTATATGTATGAAGCAGGATTACCGATCAAACAATTCATCGGATATCAATATGACGGATTTTTTTCTTCATACGATGAAATAGCAAGTTCTCCCCAGCAATTCGGACTGACCAATCTCAAACCCGGAGATATTAAATATAAAGATATCAACGGAGACGGAATAGTTGATGAAAACGACCAAGCTCCTATCGGATATTCCACAGTACCGGAAATGACCTACTCATTACAATTAGGAGCAAGTTATAAAGGATTTGATGTTAGCGTAATGTTTCAAGGAGCTGCAAGAAGCTCAGTATATCTTTATCAAGACCTCGGATGGGATAATATGACCGGAAATTATTATGAAGAACATATAAATCGATGGACTCCGGAAACGGCAGCAACGGCTACCTATCCCCGCTTCTTACAAGGTTCCAAAGAGAGTCACCAGAACTATTACCTGTCAGACTTCTGGCTAAAAGACGGGAAATACCTCCGCTTGAAAAACGTGATGATTTCTTATACATTTGATAAGAAGATGTTAAGGAAAACACCTTTCAGTTCTCTGAAAATATTTGCCAGCGGTTTTAATCTGATCACTTGGGATAAATTGAAAAAAGTAGACCCAGAAGTTGCTCCAAGCAGTAATACAGGATATTTTTATCCACAACAGAGACAGTATAACATGGGTATCAATGTATCATTCTAACAAAGCATGGATATGAAAAAAAATAGTATAATATATTTAGTTTTGAGCCTCTTACTGATATCGTGCGATGTAGACGGGCTCTTTGAAGTCGACATCGATGCTCAGACTAAAGAGAAAGTTTATTCGGACGTAAATCTAACCAAACAAGTCCTATATGATTTATACGGCCGTATGCGTCAGATTACCGATGCCAACAGCAATAGTTTTTCCATGTTGATGAACATGAATGCCACGGTTGCCATGCTCGATAATGCAACGGATGACGGAGCAGGCAACAGTACGCGTCCGGGCGGATTTGTAGCCGGCATACAACAATACCTGACCGGCGCTATCAGTGCTTCTTCGAATCCGGTAGCCAATACCCATCCCTGGACATTCTATTACAAAGCAATTAAAAATGCCAATGTGTTTATTGCCAATGTAGACTCGTCACCACTGGAAAACTCAGAAAAGACAAGTAGCAAGAATCAGGCACGCTTCCTGAGAGCTTATTTCTATCACGAACTATTCCGTTGGTTCGGTCCGTTGGTTATTACTACCGAAGAGATAGATCCGTTTGCTTTTGAAACGACCGAACGGGCAGACCTTAAGACAACAGTCGATTTCATCGTGGATGAATTTGACGCATTATCCCAACCGGGCGTATTACCCGACTCCTACGAAGCTTCCGACTATGGAAGAGCAACCCGTGGCATGGCTATGGCTTACAAGGCACGCACTCTACTCTATGCCGCCAGCGAATTGCACAAAGCTTCGGGACGTACTTGGAAAGAAGCGGCCGATGCCGCCAAAGCACTGATCGATGAAGGGCTTTACGAATTATACTATGATCCCAGTGGTGAAAGAAATTATGCCCGCCTATTCAACACCCGCGTGAACAGTGAAATAATACTCAGCTATTTAGGAAGCGATACCGATCTTATGATGAAATGTATGCCACCCTGGAATCCATGGAACGTAGGAAAAGAACTTGCAACCTGTCCGACGCAATGGCTGATCGATGCATTCGACATGGCAGACGGAACAGAACCGATTATCGGATACAACGGAACAGAACCAATCATTAATCCGGAATCCGGATACGATGAACAGAATCCGTATGCAAACAGAGACCCGCGACTTCAACAAATAGTATTGTATCACGGTAACACATGGCCTTTGGTTAACGGTTCGCAACAAACATTGGATATTACCAAACCGGAGAATATGGGAAGCGGGTACTTCCTGCTGAAATGGTCGGACAACAGAATAGACTATCGCAAAAACGGCAAGTCACAACAGAACTTCATTATGATGCGCTATGCGGAAGTTCTTTTGAACTATGCCGAAGCAATCAACGAAACAGAAGATACTCCAAGCGCAAGATTTTCTGCTGTGGATGCTTTGAATCAGATACGTCGACGGGCAGGCATCACTACCGACCTGGAAGCTGAAAAGTTCACCCAATCCACTTTACGCGAGCGAATCAGAAAAGAACGTCGTGTTGAATTATGTTTTGAAGAACACCGTTTCTTTGATATTCGTCGTTGGAGAATTGCAAAAAATGTGATGACTCGTCCCGCAGTAGGCATCACAATACAAAACGGCCGTTTTGTCCGTAGGGTCATGGATACACGGTTTTATGTAGATCGCATGGATCTCTCTCCACTACCGATGAATGAAGTCAATAACTGTCCGTTAATATACCAAAATCCGGGATATTAATACAAAAAGACATTGAATAATAATATTGCAACAACTAAAAAATTACAGATATGAAAAAAGTAATCAATTTTTTACTGGCGCTTATTTGCCTTTCCTCATTTGCATCCTGTGATGATGCATACGAAGTAAATTACAATGCTCCGGTTAAGATCTCCTTTGATGGAGTAGAAGACGGAATAGCCGTTACTGCAAAAGGGGCTGACAACTATACTGCTAAAATAAGAGTGCAGGCCACTAATGGAATTAGTTATTTTGAAATCTATAATGCAGATATTAAAACCGGGGCAAAGGGCAGTTTGATTGAAGGTACCGGCAAGTCTTTCGATTCGCAAACAGAATACACTGAGGAATTTCATATGACAGGTCTAACGGATAATAAGTGTATCCGTGTCTCAGTCACCGACACGGAAGGAACAGTAATCGAACGGAACTTATTAGTAAAAATAACGCCTTCCGTTCTCTTCTCGGAAACTGTGAATATCGAAACGGCCGATGATTATTACGGCTCCTATTATGCAACCTGGCTAAACGGTAGAGTATATCTAAGAAGTAACGGAGAACAGTACGTACCAGAGATAGATTTCTCAATGGGAATGATAGACGGTATACCTTCTTTGATTTCACCTGCACAAAGAAGTCAATATAATCTTCCTACTTTCGATGGATTGAAAGATACTAAGTTTGAATTGACAACTCTCACCATTACTGAATATAACAATATTTCAAAAGTAAATGCCGAACCGATCTCCACATTAACAGATCCTACACTTTCAAACATCGGAATAAGCGCTAATAAAGTATATCTCTTTAAAACAGCCGATGGAAAGAAAGGACTGATTGCAATCACCAGTATGACAAAACGTACAGGCACAATCGAAACAGCAAATGGTGAATGGGTAAAAGATACAGAATACTACAGAGTAGTTATAACTACTAAAGTTATTGCTTAAAGCAGGCAATCACACAATACAAAAAGAAATCGGGCATTGCTTTATAGCCATGTCCCGGTTCTTTTTTATCTACATCTCCGTTTCACAAATCATGATTTCATTTGCACGAATATTATAATACACCAACAATTCCTTGATAATAAATGCCCAAGTAAGAAATTAATTCCTACTTTTGTAGCTTACTCTCAAACTAAGATGAAATTAAGATTCACTGCCTTAATCTTATTGCCTGCTATTTTCATCATTGCATCATGCAGTAACGATGAAAACGCAGACTATCCGGAAATTCAAGAAACCACTTCTCAGATTTCCCTTGCCATAGAGCCTTCTATCGAACAAAGCGAAATACCGATGGTACGTGCCAGCAGTTCCACCTCACGCGGTTTATACGCCATCAATGTATATTGGCAGGGCAAGGGCTTGACAAGCTACCAGCCCTATGTTTCCGGCTTATTCAACGACGTCAGCCAAATAGACATTAGCCTCATCGATGGATATAAGTACCGCTTTGACTGTTCTTTCTTAGAAGAAAGCGAACTTCCCTATTCCATTTCAGAAAACGGAATCACTAAATACGGTCGTCCTTTTGCCTTGGCAAAAGACGGTAATATCTATGCGCCTGTCACCAATAAATTGACAGTATCCTTGACTCCATTCGATACCAACACCCAGTTTTATCAAGGAACATACTCCGGCAATACGGAAACAGAAGAAGGAGTGGTACTTCCATATCCATCCAATCACCGCTATTATGGAAGTAATACGGTTGACCTTACCCGAACAACCGAATCCCATGTTATTGTAAATATAGAGTTGCGCCGGGCATACTGTAACCTGTTGTTCGAATCCAAAGATATCCCTCAAGGAGATAAAATAGAAGTAACTTTATCCGGTACCAATCGGGCTTTCTATATCACAGGTACCGGAGGAAAAAACATCATACAATCGGAAGAACACCTGTTGGCACTGAATAAAACTGCCGATCGCTGGGGAGGCGCGATCAATGCCAGCGAATCGGTAGGCATTACCGTGCAATACTACTCTTCAACCACCCATGAGTGGCGTCTTATCTATCAGAATTCCCCCAGTATCACCTTAAAACGGAACAAACGGAACATCATCAAATTCGTCAATATAGACCAGGCAACCGGAGAAGGTAACATCCATATGGGCGAAGGTGAAATAACCGGTTCGCCCACTGATTCGGAATACCAGGAAATTTCTTAAAACAATCAACAAAACATAATATTACCATGAATTACTCAAAAAAAATATCCGTAGCTGCCATTCTGACTATTGCAATGTTAAGCTCGTGTATTAAAGACAAGGATCTGTCACAGATCACAAACAAGCCCGAAACTTATTCGGAAGTAGCTCTCAGCATCGGAGGTGAATGTAATACTACCGAAACGCCAATGTCACGTGCATCGGATCAGATAAGGGAAGTCTATGGTATCACCGTATCACAATGGATCAGAGATACAGGAGGCCGGCTGCAAAGCAAGCCTTATGCTTACGGAATATTTGACGACGTGAGTAACCTAAAACTAAATCTGCTGGACGGATATAAATACCGTGTCGCCTGCACCATGATAGAGAATGCCAAAGATTCTCTACAACATAAAGACAACAAATTTGCACGTCCTTTCTCACTCGACCGTAATGGAGAAGTATTTGGAGAAATAAAGAACCAATTCTTTCTGGCAGACCAGCCGGATGGTTCACAACTTTTCCTTTTCGATGCAGATAACAGCAAAATAGGAACAAAATACCAAAATGGTGTCTCACGCCCTTATATCAAGCGATATCACGGGGTCATCGATTCATTGGAAACAAAAACCACAGGCAATGAACTCGAATTGTACCGTCGCTATTTTGCCGTTAAATTCATAGCAAACGGTTTGCACGAGAACTACAGACTGGAAATTCAATTGGACGATTCTCCGAAATGGATATTGACACCGAAAAAGAATGAGACAGAATACACCTACGTCTCTTTTAAATCTCTAACCGGAAAAGTTATAACGAATAACATACTCTCTGAAAATGTATCTTTCAAGGTCGAGCTTTTTAAAGGAGATGAAAGTCAAGGAAAAGAAATCATGAAATACAACCGTTCTTTCAAACGAAACTACAGGTCGATGATTGCCATCAGTGACATAGACAACTTCGGTACGGACGCCGGCTTAAGTATCAAAATAGCCGACGAAGGCGAATTAGAAGATGACCCGGTTACCGACCTGCCATGGCAAGGGGGAATCTGATAAAATCAGACAATGCCTCATTATATAATCACTGTATATAAAACGTAATACTTCTCTATTTATGTCAGATATATTATAGATAGGCGAAAGTATATATTTTAGTCCTCACAACATCCGGATGTTTCGGGTAACAACATCCGGGTGTTTTAACCAACAACATCCGGATGTTGTGCATATAAGAAATATATATCCTATAACATAAGAATCTTTTCCTTTGTACACTAAAACACATTAGACACTTATAACACTAAAACACAATAACTTATTACTAATTATCGGACACTAACATAGAAAAAAACACATAAAAGCACCTGCTCCCCCCCCTTCCGGAGAAAACATATTTTATAGATAAAAGAGCAAAAACCGCAGAATTTTACATTCTTCTTTGCCTCTTTCTACAAACGAAATCAGTTATTTTTGTGACCAATGACCAAAATCCCGGAAACATAAAAATACGAATTCCATGAATTTGAAAACGAACCTCCTTATCTGCCTGCTATTAGGATTGTATACCCTGAATATCACTGCTACCGAACGTAAAAAGTATAACTTCAACAGCGAATGGCGCCTGCACATAGGAGATGATGCCAATGCTTATCAACAGGAATATAATGACAATCATTGGCTACAGGTAACCCTACCCCGTGCCTTCAACGAGGATGAGGCATTCAAACTTTCCATCGAGCAACTGACCGATACGACTGTCTGGTATAGAAAACACTTCCGGGTGAAGGACTGCAAGGACAAAAAAGTTTTTATTGAATTTGAAGGTATACGTATGGCAGGTGATTTTTATCTGAACGGACATCATTTAGGATTACACGAAAACGGTGTTATGGCAGTAGGCTTCGACCTTACCCCTTATATGCAAAAGGGCGACAATGTCCTGGCTGTACGCATCGACAACAACTGGCAATATCGTGAAAAGAAAAGCAATACAAAATTCCAGTGGAACGACCGTAATTTCAATGCCAATTACGGTGGAATCCCCAAGAATGTATTCCTTCACGTCACGGATAAAGTCTATCAAACATTACCTTTGTACAGCTCCCTAAAAACAACCGGTGTATATATTTATGCCACAGACTTCGACATTAAAGGCCGCAAAGCCACCATACACGCTGAATCGGAAATAAAAAACGATAGCCCCGAAAAGCGAAACTTTAGTTACCGGGTGACCCTAACCGATACCGACGGAAATGAAATAAAAACCTTTAATGGTGGAAATATCTCTTTGAATCCCGGTGAAATAAAAACGGCAAAAGCTTCTGCAGAAGTAGATAACCTGCACTTCTGGAGTTGGGGATACGGCTATCTTTACACTGTAAAAACCACGCTAACGGACAGTCGTAACCGGGTATTTGATGAAGTATCTACCCGTACAGGATTTCGTAAAACCTATTTCGGAGAAGGAAAAATCCGGTTGAACGACCGCGTTATTCAAATGAAAGGATATGCCCAACGCACCAGTAACGAATGGCCTGCCGTCGGTATCTCCGTACCGGCATGGTTGAGCGATTATTCCAATTATCTTGTAGTGGCAGGAAATGGCAACCTGATCCGTTGGATGCATGTCACTCCCTGGAAGCAGGATGTAGAGTCATGCGATCGCGTCGGCCTCATACATGCCATGCCTGCCGGAGATGCCGAGAAAGATTGCCAAGGTCGCCAATGGGAACAACGTACCGAGCTCATGCAGGACGCCATTATCTACAACCGTAACAACCCCAGCATTCTGTTCTATGAATGCGGCAACGAATCAATCAGCCGCGAACATATGATTGAAATGAAAGCTATCCGTGACAGGTTCGATCCTTTCGGCGGACGCGCCATCGGCTCACGCGAGATGCTCGACATCCGTGAAGCGGAATATGGTGGAGAGATGCTCTATATAAACAAAAGCAAGCATCATCCCATGTGGGCTACCGAATACTGCCGAGATGAAGCCCTACGCAAATACTGGGACGAATATTCATATCCGTTCCACAAAGACGGAGACAGTAATGGTTCTTATAAATCCACAGTCACCAACCAAATAAAAAAAGGAATAGACGCACGTGCCTACAACCGTAATCAAGACTCATTCGCCTTAGAACTAATCCGACGCTGGTACGACTATTGGCGCGAGCGTCCGGGCACAGGTTCAAGGGTGAGTTCAGGCGGTGCCAAAATTATCTTTTCCGACTCGAACACCCACTTCCGCGGGATGGAGAATTACCGCCGAAGCGGTGTAGCCGATGCCATGCGCATACCCAAAGACGGTTTCTTCGTCCATCAGGTGATGTGGAACGGCTGGGTCGATACGGATGTGTATCAAACTTATATCATAGGACATTGGAATTATCCTCAAAATACTGTAAAACCCGTTTATGTGGTTTCAAACGCTGATGAGGTGGAACTACTTCTAAACGAAAAATCTTTAGGAAAAGGCAAACGTGATTATGACTTCCTTTTTACCTTTGACAACATAACTTTCGAACCCGGAAAATTAGAAGCGGTCAGCTATATTAAAAATAAAGAAGTAAGTCGTTATACCTTGAATACGGTCGGAGAACCGACCGCGCTAAAACTAACCACTATACAAAATCCCGAAGGTTTTCATGCTGACGGTGCAGACATGGCTCTCCTGCAGATAGAAGTAGTAGATGCAGACGGGAGACGTTGCCCGTTGGACAATCGTACAGTGAAATTCATTTTAGATGGTGAAGGCGAATGGCGGGGAGGTATTGCCCAAGGGGAAGAAAACTATATCTTAAACAAAAATCTGCCGATGGAATGCGGAGTCAACCGGGTATTAATCCGTAGTATCACCAAAGCCGGAAAAATCACTGTCACTGCCCAGGCAGAAGGTTTACCCACTGCATCAGTTACCTTAAAAACCATTCCTGTAAAAGTTACAGACGGTCTGAGTGAATACTTGCCGCAAGCGACACTGAAAGGCAGACTTGACAAAGGTGAAACACCATTGACCCCTTCTTATATAGATACTAAAAGGGAAGTAACGATTGTCAAAGCCACCGCCGGCTCCAACCTGCAGGATGTAGAGAAAAGTTACGATGACAACGAGCTGAGCGAATGGTGTAATGACGGAGAATTAAGCAATGCCTGGATCACTTATACTCTGGAACGAGAAGCGAAAATTGATGATATCTGTATAAAACTCAGTGGCTGGCGATCTCGTAGTTATCCATTGGAAATATATGCCGGAGATACTAAAATTTGGGAAGGTGATACAGACAAAAGCTTAGGATACATACACCTTCAACCAATACGACCGATTCGCTCAGATAAAATAACAATCCGTTTAAAGGGCAGCATAACAGACAAAGATGCTTTCGGGCAAATCGTAGAGGTGGCAGGCGGAACAACCGGTGAAATTGATAAAAAAGCCGAAGGAAAAAATAGTTTACACATTGTAGAGGTGGAATTCCTGGAGAAGCTATTTTAAAACAACAATAAAAAGAGCCCGGATGTAATCAGCATACCAGGCTCTTTATCAGAAAACATATTTTTATTTATTCAATTTTCCAGAATCGTCTCTCAACTGAATAAAAACAATCTGTTTACTTTTACACATATGTGCCATTTACTTAATAATAACTTTTGTTACAGCATTATTCACTCTAACAACATAAAAACCGGCAGGCACATCAATGGTATTAGCACCGGCAGTAATCGCCTTATTCGCAACCACCTGTCCGACTGCATTCACTACAAGTACTTGGGCATTTTCAGCAGCATCGATATTGATAGCTTTATCACCGGCGGCAACAATTGAAGAAGCACTTTCAACATCAGCAAAACCTACACCACCTTCGGATTCCTTATATTCTATCGGGAACAACTGAATGGCTCCATTAAAGATATTCACAATAGCTGTAATATCATACTTTTTCTCAAGATCTGGCACCGTAACCCCTTTAAAACGATCATAAACAGCTATTTGTCCTTTATCATCGGTCAAAGTATAATTTTTACTCTTACCGTCATCAAGAGTTAAAGTAGCGTTCATTATCTTCACCAATTTGTTCACCATATTATCACTTACTTCCTGACTCGTAACTACAACCGGCTCAATAACCGCACCATCAGCAGCAGGCTCAAACGTTTCCATCATAGGTTTCATCTGGATAAGTCCACTATACACATCAACTGTACCCATAAAACCAGCAGGAATTACATTACCATTCTTGTATGTTTGTCCAATCGTTCCATAAATCTGAAGTGCTCCAGTTGCATCTTGAACAAACAAATATACATCATTTTGATAAATAACATTAACCGGATTGACAAACTTAACAACAGTTTCTTTAGACAATTCATTAAAAGCAGCTATATTTTCAACCGTTGCAGGCTCAGCAATTGTATAAGTAGCAGAAGCAATATCACTCTTGTCACCACCTTTCACTGCAATAGCTTTAATTGTCGTGGTGGTTTCTATTTTGATAGGATCACTATAAGTAGCAGAAGATGTAGTAGGATCACTATTGTCAGTTGTATAGTGAATAGTAGCATCAGCTGTAGCACAAGACAAAGTGACCTCTTGAGCTGCATAATAAGTTCCTTCTACCGGTGAGAATTTTGGAATAGCTACAGCAGCCGGCTGTCCATAAGTAATGACTATTGATTTGACACGTATTTGGGCTTCATTAGATTTTGCTATGAATTCCGACAAATTTCCAGACCAAGTAATCGTATTATTATCTTTGTCTGCTACAACCGTCTCTTCGCCAACCATAATGTTTGCGCAATATGATTTTGCCGTACAATTAATAACAATGCCGGTTATCGCTTCGCCACTGTTATTCTTCACCGTAAAAGTTGCCCCCTTGTAAACTCTTATGTGATCAGCAGATGGAGCAATAGCAGGTGATCCACCTTTTGTATAAGAGATTGTAAATCCGTCAATAACCGTGGAGTATCCATCCGAATCTCCTTCCCATGTGGAAGCACCTGAATTTGTCAGAAGTGTTACTTCTCCTGCATTTGCCATACTCAAAGCAGCAACTACTGTAAATAATGAAAGTAATAATTTCCTCATAATTATAATGTTTTTAAAGATTACTCTACAAAGTTATGTAATATTTTAAATTCATCAAGTGTCCAATATTTAAAATATCAAAATGTTACAGTATTGTCATATTAAAAAAGCGTTCTAAAAAAAGAAAAGCCTGACAAATGGTATTCTGTCAGGCTTTTACTTACTATATTGTAAAATATCAATTCTTGTTCGCCCGCTTACGCTCTGTCTCGTCCAGAATCACTTTGCGCATACGCATTGCTTTCGGAGTTACCTCTACATATTCATCTTCCTTGATATATTCCAAGGCTTCTTCCAAAGAAAACTGTACGGGAGGAATCAAACGGACTTTTTCATCCGAACCGGAAGCACGCATATTGGTCAGTTTCTTCGATTTAGTAACATTTACCACCAAATCATTATCATGAGAATGCTCTCCGACTACCTGTCCGGCATATACCTCTTCTTGCGGGAAAATAAAGAACTTACCGCGATCCTGCAACTTATCAATAGCATAAGCAAATGCCGTTCCGCTCTCCATAGCGATAATAGAACCATTGGTACGACGTTCTATTTCTCCTTTGTACGGTTGATATTCTTTGAAACGGTGAGCCATGATCGCTTCACCGGCAGAAGCAGTCAACACATTGGTACGCAAACCGATAATACCGCGTGACGGCATATCGAACTCCAAATTTACCCGTTCACCGTTGCTTTCCATCATCGTCATTTCGCCCTTACGACGAGTCACCATATCGATTATTTTACTTGAATATTCTTCCGGCACATTGACTGTCAATTCTTCGATAGGCTCGCACTTCACACCGTCGATCTCTTTATAGATAACCTGCGGCTGACCTACCTGCAACTCATATCCCTCGCGACGCATCGTCTCGATAAGCACAGACAGATGGAGCACACCACGACCGGAAACCACCCATTTACCATCTTCTTCACTCTTGCGAACACGAAGCGCCAGATTCTTATCCAACTCTTTCATCAAGCGGTCATGAATATGGCGTGAAGTCACGAATTTACCATCCTTTCCGAAGAACGGAGAATCGTTGATAGCAAACAACATACTCATCGTAGGCTCATCGATAGCGATAGGCGGCAATGCTTCCGGATTTTCATAGTCACAGATAGTATCACCGATCTCAAAACCGTCGATACCCACCAAAGCACAGATGTCACCGGAAGAAACCTCGGTCGTTTTCACGCGTCCCAGTCCCTCAAAAACATGTACCTCCTTGATCTTTGTCTTTACAAAACTACCGTCCCGTTTAGCCAACGATACATTCATGCCTTCTTTTAAAGTACCACGATGCACACGGCCTACTGCAATACGACCTGTATATGAAGAATAATCGAGTGAGGTAATCAGCATCTGAGGTGTACCGTCCAATTGTGTAGGAGCCGGGATGTTCTCGACAATGCAATCCAGCAACGGAGTGATAGATTCTGTAGGCTTTTGCCAGTCAGTACTCATCCAACCATTCTTAGCCGAACCATAGATGGTTGGAAAATCAAGCTGTTCTTCCGTCGCATCCAAGCTGAACATGAGATCAAATACCATCTCATGAACTTCGTCCGGACGACAGTTCGGCTTATCCACCTTATTTATCACAACGATGGGTTTCAAACCGATTTCCAACGCTTTCTGCAACACAAAACGCGTCTGAGGCATCGGCCCTTCAAAAGCATCCACTAACAGGATGCACCCGTCAGCCATATTAAGTACACGTTCTACTTCGCCACCGAAGTCACTGTGCCCCGGAGTATCAATAATGTTAATCTTAGTTCCGTTATAAGTGATAGAAACGTTTTTAGAAAGAATCGTAATCCCCCGTTCGCGTTCCAAGTCATTGTTATCCAGAATTAGTTCACCGTTCGTCTGATTGTCACGGAATAAATTTCCGGCCAAAAGCATCTTGTCGACTAACGTCGTTTTCCCATGGTCAACATGGGCAATAATTGCAATGTTTCTAATATTTTGCATATAATACCTATTATTTGGGCACAAAGGTACGAAAATGGATTAGAAAATATATACTATACAACAAAATATTTCCTGCAAAACGTTGTGAGATATAAAGATAATGGCTATCTTTGCACGCTCAAAAGAAAAATTTTATATATTTAAAAAATCTAAGAATTATGTATTTAGATGCTGCTAAAAAGCAAGAAATCTTTGAAAAGTACGGAAAGTCTAACTCTGATACTGGCTCAGCTGAGGCGCAGATAGCTTTGTTTTCATACCGTATTTCTCACCTGACTGAGCACATGAAGCTCAACAGAAAAGATTATAGTACAGAAAGAGCTTTGACAATGTTGGTAGGTAAGCGTCGTCGCTTGCTCGACTACTTGAAAGCAAAAGATATCGAAAGATATCGTGCTATCATCAAAACTCTTGGATTGCGTAAGTAATCTATTTGTTCTGAACAAAATTGAAAAGGCCGTTCCCTTACAAAAGGAAACGGCCTTTTGTTATTCTGTGCAAAATTGACATTTTTCACTATTATAATTGCTGCGATATAAAGAATTTGTTATTTTTGCACCCTAACGATTTTAAATTATAACCTTATTAAGATTAAATACTATCAATATGGATACAAGCAAGATTGTCGGAGAAAAAATCAAAGCACTCCGCGAAGACAAATCGATTACCATAGAAGAACTGGCCCAGCGCTCCGGTTTGGCTATCGAACAGGTGGAACGTATTGAAGGAAATATCGATCTCCCCTCTTTGGCTCCGCTTATCAAAATAGCCCGTGTACTGGGGGTACGTCTCGGAACATTTCTTGACGATCAGGACGAAACAGGGCCTGTGGTATGTCGCAAGGAGGAGGCAAAAGATACAATCAGTTTCTCCAACAATGCCATTCACTCACGTAAGCATATGGAGTACCATTCTTTGTCAAAATCGAAAGCGGACCGCCATATGGAGCCATTCATCATCGATGTAGCTCCGACATCGGACAATGATTTTGTTCTTTCCTCTCATGAAGGAGAAGAATTCATTATTGTAATGGAAGGCATTATGGAAATCAGCTATGGCAAAGCCACCTATCTGCTCGAAGAAGGAGACAGCATTTATTATGATTCCATCGTCCCTCACCACGTACATGCCTACGAAGGTCAGGCTGCAAAAATCCTGGCAGTAATTTATACACCTATTTAAAGATGGGAAAATGGAGATGGGAGAATAGAGAGGTACTATGCAGCATGATAGCGCAGTTTACCTCTCCCATCTCCATTCTTCCCCCTTTCCTTTCTTAATCATTAATTATGCAATTATACAATCGAACTCTTGGTCAATGGCTTGAGCATTGGGCAGAAACAACCCCTGACAAAGAATATATAATATACTCCGACCGGAACCTTCGCTTTACATGGAAACAGTTCAACCACCGTGTAGACGATATGGCAAAGGGACTTATCGCCATCGGAGTAGAAAGAGGAACGCACGTTGGCATTTGGGCGGCAAACGTTCCCGACTGGCTTACTCTATTATATGCCTGTGCAAAGATAGGTGCCGTTTATGTAACGGTAAATACCAATTACAAACAGGCGGAACTGGAATATCTTTGCCAAAATTCCGACATGCATACACTCTGCATCGTAAACGGTGAAAAAGACAGTGATTTCGTACAAATGACCTACACCATGCTCCCGGAACTTAAAACTTGCGAACGCGGTCATTTGAAAAGCGAACGTTTCCCATATATGAAAAACGTTATCTACGTTGGGCAAGAGAAATACAGAGGTATGTACAATACCGCAGAAATTCTTCTGTTGGGAAATAATGTAGAAGATAAAGAGTTAACCCAACTCAAGAACCAGGTAGATTGCCACGATGTGGTAAATATGCAATACACATCGGGAACCACCGGTTTTCCTAAAGGAGTAATGCTCACCCACTACAATATCAGCAATAACGGATTTCTTACCGGTGAGCACATGAAATTCACGGCAGACGATAAATTATGTTGCTGTGTCCCTCTATTCCATTGTTTTGGTGTAGTATTAGCCACCATGAACTGCCTGACCCATGGTTGCACCCAAGTGATGGTAGAACGTTTCGATCCGCTTGTAGTGCTGGCATCCATTCACAAAGAACGCTGTACCGCACTCTACGGAGTTCCTACCATGTTCATCGCCGAACTGCACCATCCGATGTTCGACATGTTTGATATGTCCAGTCTCCGCACAGGAATTATGGCAGGTTCGCTTTGTCCCGTCGAACTGATGAAACAGGTAGAAGAGAAAATGTACATGAAAGTGACCAGCGTATATGGGCTCACCGAAACCGCTCCGGGCATGACAGCCTCCCGTATTGACGACCCGTTTGATGTCCGTTGTAATACTGTAGGACGTGATTTCGAATTTACGGAAGTAAAAGTTATCGATCCGGAAACAGGAGAAGAATGTCCCATAGGCGTACAAGGCGAAATGTGTAATCGTGGATACAACACCATGAAAGGATATTATAAGAACCCGGAAGCTACGGCGGAAGTACTCGATAAAAACAACTTCCTGCATTCGGGTGATCTTGGTATCAAAGATGAAGACGGGAATTACCGTATCACAGGACGCATTAAAGATATGATTATTCGTGGAGGAGAAAATATTTATCCGCGTGAAATAGAAGAATTCCTCTACAAACTCGAAGGAGTAAAAGATGTACAGGTTGCAGGTATCCCCTCCAAAAAATATGGTGAAGCCGTAGGCGCCTTCATCATTCTCCATGAAGGAGTGAAAATGCACGAATCGGATGTAAGAGAATTCTGCAAAAACAAAATATCCCGTTATAAAATCCCTAAATATGTATTCTTTATCGATGAATTTCCAATGACAGGAAGTGGTAAAATACAGAAATTCAAACTGAAGGATTTGGGATTACAGCTTTGCAAAGAACAAGGCATCGAAATCATATAAACCGGTTTTATTCAAAAAATCCGCTTCATAAATCATTATAAATCTGAATACAAAAAATATAATGATTTGTGAAGCGGATTTTTTAATGTACCCTTCTTACTCTTATCTGACAATTATCTTCTCCACTACATTTATTCCATTCTTAGATAAACGAACGAAGTAGAAACCTTTGTCCCATGAAGATACCGGAATTATCGTCTGATCATTTTCCATAGTACCATTCCATACTATCATTCCTGAAGCATTATAAATCATAATCCGTGTATTTGCCGGAGCCATTACGCTCAATTGTTCATGAACCGGATTGGGAGATAAAAGAATTCCATCAAGTTCCACATCTTTCTGCAAACCGGTACCACCGTCACCTTTCGCCTCTCCAGCAAGAATTGATTGACCCGGATTTTCATTATATCCATATTTATCTATTGTGAAATAAGATCCGTCTTCCGCCACTGTGATTTCAAACCAACCATATAAATCTTTGCCCAAATATTCGAAACAGAAACCGGCATATGCCGTCTTACCACACCAATCAGTATACTCCCGTGTAGCAATATCCAATTGATCAGGATATGTACCGGGAATAACCCAATTAGAATTGCCCCCTATTATAGTCCCCTTAGCTAAAGGAGCAATATTCCTTGTATTCGACAGGCAGACCATTGGTTTCATATAGGTTTCCAGTTTTAAATGCCGCGCAGCAAACTCCCACGCCCCATAAGCATTTTCCGACACAATAGGAGCCGTAAAATAGGTCCAACTTCCATAATCAGCGCCGGCACCTATCTGCAAATCTTCAACAATAATCTTATAAGAATCAAGGAAATTAAAAGTCAACTGTAAAGACAAATTAGATATATCCGAGTGAGTGAATATCATCGGCTCCAATGTCAATTCTGAAATATCAAGATCCTTGGCATCATGACGTTCCGCCTTCCCAGTAAAAGATAAAATTGCTTTTTTAGCGGAAACAACTTCTAATTTGGATACCAACCCCGTAGAAACAGTCATCCGATAATCCGTTCCCATCGCCAACTCACCGGTCCTTTTGAATGTATTGTCTCCCATAATAACAAGATTAACGGTCTGGGTAATGGTTCCATCATTCAGTTCGCTGTCTTCCGTCACCGATGTTCCTCCGTATACCATCTCTGCTTTAGACAGGGTTTTCCCTTTTTGACCCGCCATAATTGTCTCTCCAGGTGCCTCATTGAAAGCATAATCAAGGAGAGTGAAGGAATTTCCGTCATCGGCAACCGATACCCTCATCCAGCCATATAGTGTCTCGCCCGGAAGAGTACCTTCAAACTGAATGCCCACAAATGCTATTTTACCTTTCCAAGCGTCATAGCCTTTAGAAACTAAAGTTCCAAGATTAGGATATTGATCAATCCCCGTTGACCACGTAGACGAAGCACCGATCTCCTCACCATAATCGACTACAGTCAAGTTGGTTCTTGCTCCCATCATTTCCTTACCATATGATTCGATAAACAAATATCCATAATAATTTCCGGCATTACTATTCCACATCAAACCAAAGTCCGAATGTTCATATCTGGAATCCAACTGAAGAAACTCCCAACCATAAGTCGAAGATATACGAACATCCTCACAATCAACATATTTAATGGCATAAGATGCCCGGCATTCCAAAGTTACGGGTAATTTACAATCATATAATTCACCACTGGACAACATACCATTTTTGAAGATCACATATAAATTTATATTTTGGTCATTAGATATGGCCTTCCCCTCAAAAGACAGTGTTAGTCGCGTATCATTCACTCGTTGTAATTTTGCAGTCAATCCTTCCGGTAATCCTTCCACTGTAAAATCGGTATTATACACAAAATCCTTATTAGCCAACGTACCATTCATCAATGTAAAGTCAAAACTTCCATCAAAAGATCCGTCATTGGCCGGAGCCTCCAAAATATCTCCCCTATTAGAAAGTGCAATGCGTTTTGTTTTATTGTCTGTAAAAAAGACTTGCTTATAAGTATCCTCCTGCCATAACTCTATGCGTGCCGGATGATCCAAAGCATCCAACATCCTATCCACCTGTCCTTTAGTAAACATGGAAGTACGCACATAAGAATAATTCATATAATTGGTCCAATTCGTCAAATCTCCCTCACAGTTCCGGTCTGTTGCCCCCATCAACGGTTGATCGGCCTTAGGAGTATCTTCCACCCAGTCTCCCGGATTAGGTTCTCCCGCTTTATTCAGGTTACATCCGTCGGGCCATGCTCCGCTATTATCATCAAAGGTATGTGCAAGATTCAAAAAATGTCCGAATTCATGAGTCAGTACACGCCGAAAATTCTCATCCGTATTCGTACCGATATATGCACCGTTATATACCACACGTGCCAAATTCTCATCCGTCATTTCGATATCCGGATACCAGGAAACACCCGAATTATTAGTCACTCCGTCCCCATAAAGATCATTCATTACATACACATTCATATATTTATGATTATCCCATGCATACAAAGCCATACGGGGTGCATAATAATTACCAAATCCACTTTCGAGACGATGGTACAAAATACCGGTCGTTGCCTCTCCCTGAGGTCCTTTTTCTGCCAATTTAAAAGTAATATTCATATTGGCCTGCCTCATATTAAAATCCGGATTATCATCTCCGGTATTCGTCGTTACACCTTGAAAATCTTCATTCGTTTTCCTTAAAGCATCCTTTATAATCTCATCATTAATGGTAGTCCCGTTAAAATCCACACCAAAAATATGGAATACCACCGGAATTACATAATGATCCGGACGCTCCGCTACTGCTCGTGTCCGGCAAGGAACCTTATGCCGTTCCAATGCCTGCGGATTTTCTTCAAAAAAAGTTTTGATCTGTTCGTGAGCGCGACACGGCAAAGGTGCTCCGACTCTATATCCGGGTATATTTTGTGCCGTTCCTCCCATAGCTGCCAACAAATACACTAATGCAGCCAAGTAACATTTTCTGTTGTTCATTTTAAAAAAATTTGTTATTCATATTAATAGATACAGTTCACATTCGTTCTTTTCCCCTTTGCCCATACTCTTCATACAACATCAAAAGATGTGCAGCAGACCAACTGAAGTGCGGCGCTTTCAATCGCTCACCCGTATGGGCTTCATAATTCTCATGTATCGCCCCATTTCCTTTTAAGCCGTTCAACCGGTCAAAGACTTGCCGGGTATATTTATCCGCCTCTTTCACATAACCGTATTTTCTCAATCCGGAAATGGCAAAGTAAGTCTGGTCCAACCAAATCGGACCTCTCCAATACCCTTTAGGCATAAAATCCGGATTATCGGCAGCCACGGTAGGAAAAGGAATATATGTTGAAAATTTCGTTGTGTCCTCCAATTGTCTCATGACATCACTCGTTTGCGCTTCCGTAGCAATACCGGTCCAAAGAGGAATATACGCTTCACTACCGGCCACTTTTACAAAAGTTCCATCCATACGTCTGTCAAAAAAGAATCCGGCATCTTCATCATAAAAATAAGTCCGTATGGAATCTGTACGATCTTTTTCATCAAATGCCTGTCCCGATACGTTCGCCAGTTTCTTCAACAGCTTATATTCGTAAGCCAGAAAAGCATTCAGATCAACCGATTCCTGATCAAAACTCCAGGCAGTATCACTATTCTTCACCATCCGGGCATCATCAAACCGGATAGCATTATCCATACCACTTTCCCAAGCAGCTGCTTCAAGAGTACCGTCAACTGATCCAAATTCACAAATTCCATTTGAATTATGATCACGGTCGATATACCACCAACGATAATAATTCAATAACTGAGGATACATCTCTTTTACAAATGAAGTATCCCCGGTTTCTTCGAAAACACGATCCACAGCCCATGCCGCCAAAGGCGGTTTACTATCTCTCGCATTATTTTCACGGATATCCGTATAAATACAATCAATAATCATTCCATTGTCCAACTGATAATCAAACATCGCCCGTATCTGGTTCTTCGCCAGTTCCGGAGCAAAATCGGCAAGCGCAGCAGCATGCTTCCAAGAATCCCACGCCCAGAAGCCCATAAAATACCCCACAGCATGGGAAGGTACAACCCCTTCATGCAGTAGTCCGGCCCGACTGCTACGCCAATTAGAAATTAATGTGACAACCGCTTTGACAGCGATCCGATTGTATTCTTCGGGCATATCGGAACGTAACACCTTTCCCAAATATCCATTCCAGCGCTGATAATGTTTTTCAATGTATCCCGCAGGATGAGCTTCCATATCACCAATCGCCCCAAAATCAAAACTTCGTATCTGTGGATTATCCAAAAAAGACATAATCACATATACTGTACGCTCTGGAGCTGTTCGTGCTTCATATCCATCATTCGAAAGAGTAATTTTCGTACGGTCGGGAAAAGTAAGCATACATTGTTGACCGGAAGACAAGGATAAGACACATGAATTATTAACTACATTACAAGTACTCCGTTCGCTTATCCGACCCGAAAAGCACAAAGACTGTTCATCCTCCAAAACACACTCCAACAATACATTAGACCGGTCTATAAAAATCAACCGTTGAGTGATCACTCCTTTTTCCATTGATGAACGCATAAATAATTCCCCCGGAAAATAATTCACCGAGTCTGCATGGAAGACCGCATCCGGATATTCCGTCAGTCCCACTGTCAAGAGCGATTTGGAAATCCAGCGACGGCTCTCCAAGTCGAATGGTCCACAAAATCCATTTATCCATTGCTCTTTCTCTGGTAGAGTAAATCCCATCCAGGAACCCTGATCAGAAAACCATCCTCTACCAAAAGCCGAATCATTGGGAGTGTAAGCTATGTCGAGAATATTTCCATATTCATGCACCAAAGAATTATAAGCCACCGGTTTCCGCTCCGAGCAGTTTATAAAAAACATAACCGCCCCAACTAATCCGCAAATTCTCATTATCAGTTTTTTCATCATCTCTATTCTTTAGTTAAAACCATATTTGACGTGCCTGTTTACTTATGCTCTCTGAGGTATCGACCGGCTGTATAACAAAGCTATACTTCCGGGGAAGAGGTGTAATCGTATATTCCGGATGAACTTGAGCCCCCCAGCTATTATCTCCACCGACACCCATTTGTAACAAATCTATATTAACCCAAACCAAATCTCTCTTTTTAATACTTCCTCCGTGCCTGCGCTCTATCTCAAAAGGAACATAGTTTATATCATCCTGCATAAAATTCCATGCACTTACAGACAAAGGTTCTGTTCCCACAAACAACAGCCCCTCCCCTTCTGTATTACAAAGAGAAAACCAACGTGTATCACATTTATTAGCAGTTTCCTGCGCACGAACATAGGGATGGTATTGTTCCCACACACCGGATTGATATACCCCTACCGCAGCAGACATTTTCCGATCAGCATAATTCTCATGCGGCCCCCTGCCCAACCAAGACATACGGTCATACTCCTTTGTTAGTATCATACGCATTCCGAACCGGGGCATCTCCGACAGAGGTTTATTTCCGGGTGTAAAGGTCATCTCGACCTTTATTATACCATTCCCCAAAATATGATAAGTCATCTGTATCGCAGATTCCTGTTCCTGCAAATAATAATCGGCAACGACAATAACCAATGAACTATCCGGTTCAACTTGCATATCCAGTTTAAGCAGTTTACTATTTTTCATCGGTTCTTTCCAACCGATACAACGTGATAGAAGCCCGCTCGGTACATCATTATCAGTCGACGGACGCCAAAAATTAGGCTGTAAACCTGCAAGAAGCATCTCCTCACCCTTATACTTTAAAGAAATCATTTCTCCCGAAACTGCAGAAAATTCTACATCAAATTCTTTATTACCAATCTTCAACCCATTCTCTTGCCGGGATACCACTATCGGTTCATGAGTTACCATTTTCACCCCTTCCTGTCTCTCAACAGGAAGCTGCCACTGATCCATCGCAACTATAAAATCTTTCGAAACATGCGGTTTGTCATTTTTCAACAAAGTTTCTACTCTCAAAAAATATTCTCTTGAATCCGGCTTGATTTTCCGAAACGGAACAGTCATCTCCATATGAGAGTGGGGAGGAATCACCGGAAAATCAATTTCACCGGTTTGTACCTCTTCTCCGTCCGCTTCAATTGTCCACCGCATATAATAACCGGATAAATCTATAAAATCATGGCGGTTGGTAACAAGCAGTTTGTTATCAGCAAACGGAACAGGCTCACAATGTACATATTGATAAACTTTTTTTACCTCCCATATGTGCGGATGAAGCGAACGGTCGGCTGCCACCAAACCATTGGCACAAAAATTGGAATCATTAGGTACTCCCACATATCCCATATCGCCTCCATAAGCCCAGATAAGATGACCTTCCTGATCTTTCTCTGCAAAAGTCTGATCCACCCAATCCCAGATAAAACCTCCTTGCAGATTGTCATATTTATAAATTAAATCCCAGTAATCCTGAAGATTTCCCGTACTGTTTCCCATAGAGTGTGCATACTCACACATGATCAGCGGCCTTGCCTTGCGTTCATTCACAAACTCCCTTAACCACCAGATACGAGGATACATCGGGCAATAAATATCCGATAACCCTTCCCGGCGTGCACCCTCATATTGCACAGGACGGCTGGGATCAAAACCTTTCGTCCAATGATATAAGGTTTCAAAATGTTTTCCGTAGCCGGATTCATTACCCAATGACCAAGTGATAATAGCCGTAAAATTCCTGTCACGCATCACCATACGTTTCATACGTTCCATAAAAGCATGTTCCCAATCCGGATTATCAGCCAAAGTTCCGTCTTCATGATATTCCATTCCATGTGATTCTATATTAGCTTCATCAATCATATAAAGTCCATATTCTTCACACAGTTCATACCATTCCGGCCTATTGGGATAGTGACTGCAACGAACTGCATTAATATTAAACTGCTTCATCATCTTCACATCTTTCAGCATGGTCTCTAACGTCAATGTCCGACCATGAAGAGGATCATGTTCCTGCCTGTTTACCCCTTTAATGAGAATAGGAACATTGTTTACTAAAAATTGCCCGTTACGCATTTCAATCGTACGAAAGCCGACACGATGCCGAAATGTTTCCAACATTTTCCCCTCTTTATCCGTCACACTGACCAGCATTGTATAAAGATAAGGTGTCTCCGCACTCCACGCTTTCACATTCGGAACAAGATGTTTAAAGTTAAAAAGAGTATCGGATGGAGAAGTTACCGTCTTTTGATCGGCATACAATAGCTCATTTCCATCCATTAATTTCAATTGAAGCCGGTTCCCAATGGAATTATCAGATAATTTCATCGTAACCCCCAATTGAAAATCACCATCTCTATAATCCTTATTCAATGGAGCCGATATCTTAAAGTCCTTTACACGGCATGTAGGACGTGCCACCAGATATACACTTCTCTCGATACCACTATATTTCCAGTAGTCTTGCCCTTCCAGATAAGAACCGTCACTATAACGGAATACCTGAACCGCTATCTTATTTTTACCCGGTCGAAGAAAAGAAGTTACATCAAAATGAGATGGTAACCGGCTATCTTCACCATAACCAACCAATTTACCATTTACCCAACAGTAAAAAGCCGACTCAACCCCTTCAAAATCTAAAAAGACATCCATCTCTTGAAAAGATACCGGTACGATAAACTCACGGACATAAATTCCCACCGGGTTATAATCCGACGGGACGAAAGGAGGATCAGCCGGAAAAGGATACTTCACATCCGTATAAATCGGAGCATCAAATCCTTGTAACTCCCAACTCCCGGGAACTTGGATACTTTTCCATTTCCGTACATTAAATTTCTCATTAAAAAAATCCTTCGGGCACTCATCCACATTTCTCGAGTAAAGGAATTTCCAAGTTCCATCCAATGACATTCGTCGTTCATTCGACTGTAAATCATTGGCCAGGGCTTTCTCCTCAGAAGAAAAAGGAATAAAATGAGCACATGCCGGTTCCCTGTTTATACCGCAAACTTGAGGATCCTGCCAAGGAACTACTTGTTGTTCTGCCAATAGAAGTGTAGAACAGAACAAACTATTAATAATAAGACACAAAATATGTTTTCCCATATTTATTATAATTTAGATTGAACATAGTAACGTCACTAAAAAAGGAACTAAAAAATCCAACGTACAGCCGTGAAAAATAGAAACAATAACATATTCCTGTCCCGAGCAGCGGGTTATTATCGGCAAAGTGGTATCCATCGTTGTGGCACCTCCTACTGAAATAGGCGCAAGTTTTCCAAAAAAACGAACTAAAAAAGGAGCGGCCAGTAAAGCAATGATTTCTCTCATTATATTAGATAGCAAAGCAATCGTACCGAGTTCCGCATTTTTATATTCCGTGATAATGATACTTGATAATGAATAATATCCGAAACCGGCCCCCACTGCCATACAATCAACAGAAGAATGCCTTTCAAAAAAGAAACTACTGACATAGCAACCGGCAAGTGTCCCTAAAATCGTACATACAGGAAGTAAAAAGAATTTCGGGGAAAGTCTTCTGAAACTCAATAGTATATGAGGATTATTACCAATGCTAATACCCACACAGAACATCAAAAAACACAATGCATAAAAGCTCAGATTAAACTGCTCCAATCCGGATGGATAAAGATCAAAAAAACTCAACAATATTCCTACGGCAAAGAACAGTACAATAATAAGACTGTCTCTCATTCTTCACCTCCTTTCAGCTTTCCGGTCGAAATAAAAATCCATAACCACCAAGCACACAATACACTACCCCCGACAGCAGCCAGAGTAATAACCAATGCTTCCAACCCTAACGAATGCAAACCTTCAATGATCATTTTATTATCTCCTACTTCTATACCCAAAAGAAACAGCAGTATCCAGATCAAAAAAGTAATTACACGATATATAAAGTTAAGTTTTCTTTTGCGGAAAAGATATCCGGTCAGTACTCCGCACAGCATAAGTCCGATAATAAGGAATATAAACATATGTATCAAGCTAAGTTTATTGAACAACTACCTTAAAAAAATCATCCCGTCTTTTCGCTTTCTCGTCATACACGATCCGGAGAATATAATTACCCGGAGGTAAAGGCGTCACATCAATCTTAGAGATATTACCCGAATGCCCGAACCGTTCACAACCCTCCATATCATAAATAAAACACCGACTAATAGAAGTAGCACTTTCAATATATAAATTATCAGCCACCGGATTCGGATAAACCTTTGCCGTTGCAACTCCTTCTTCATTACTTATAAAGCCGCTACTCTGCGTTGCCACCAATCCGTAATCACAAGCTATCCCACTATCCACCCAGCCACAAGGATCTGTTCCATCCGCTTCATCGGTCACAAAATGGAGGAACAACCTGAACTTCAGCTTTTCCCCTTTCACCAAACTTTCAGGAATAGTGACTGAAAACCGACAGATATGCTCTTTACCTCGTTCCCCTATCGGACTAATCAATTTAGTATCGATCAGCTCTGTTTCTTCCAGTTCGTAATTCCTATTCCAATCAATCCAAAGTCTCAATTTATAAGTATCCGAATCACCCGAATCCCAATTCGCAACCGTAGCCTTCAGTTGGTAAGTCTTGCCGTTTTCCACTTCAGCCGTATATTCCGATGAATAATCTGTCCACCCCGTCTCTGAATAAGACATTTTGTGATGTATATTTTCGAACTCTACTTCCTGAATGTATGCATAATTCCGATAATCCGATTGGAACAGACACAAATCGGTTGACTTAGCATCCAACACACCAGCCTCACGATACAACATCAGCAAATGAGCTGCCGACCAACTGAAATGTGGTGATTTTAATCTCTTTCCGGTATTTGTCTCATAGTTTTCATGAATGGGAGCATCTCCACGTAAACCATTCAATCGGTCAAAAACCCGCTTGGTGTAATCATCAGCCAATTGTGCATAACCATAGTTTCTCAGTCCTCGTATACCGAAATAGACTTGATCTAACCAAATAGGACCCCGCCAATAACCATTCGGAGAAAACTGCGGATGATCCGCCGTCACTGTAGGAAAAGGAATATAAGTAGAGAACTTCAACGGATCAGTGAAATAAGGTAATACCGCTTTAGCTTGTTCCGGGGTAGCTATTTGTGTCCAAAACGGGATATATGCCTCACAGCCCTCCACCTTTACAAAGTCTCCACCTTTCAATTTTCTGTCATAGAAGAATCCTTTCTCAGCATCAAAGAAGTAATCTGCAACAGATGCCGTCCGGTCCGGTTCCACAAATTCATATCCGGCAATTATGGCCAGTTCTTTCAATAAGCGGTATTCATAAGCCAGATAAGCATTCAAGTCAACAGACTCTTGGTTTAAACTCCAAGCTCCCGCACCATTACTTACCATAGAAGAACGATCAAATCGGATGGCATTGTCCATTCCGCTTTCCCAAGCCGCTGCCTCGAGTGTACCATCTACCGCCCCGAATTCACAATACCCATTCCGATCGTGATCTCTATATTTATACCACCATTGGTGATAATGCAATAGTTTAGGATATATCTCTTTCACAAAATCGGCATCTTGCGTCGATTTATAGATCTCACTCACTGCCCAGGCTGCTAAAGGAGGCTTACTATTACGCTCATTGTTCTCATTCTTATCTATATAAATACAATCAATAATCATCCCTTCCGGCGTTTGATAATCAAACATGGCACGAACCTGATTCTTTGCTAATTCCGGTTCGAACCAGCTCAGTGCCACTGCATGCTTCCAAGAATCCCACCCCCAAAAACCGATAAAATAACTCATTGCATGAGAAGGTATCACTCCATCGTGAAGCAGGTCTCCTCTCGATGCCCGCCAATTGGACAACAAAGTGACCATTGCCTTTACAGCAATCCGATGGTATTCAATGGGCATTTCCGGACGTAGCACGGATTTCAAATACCGAAACCACCGATCTTTATGATTAGCAATACACGCATCAGGGCGTTCTATCATATTCTGTAAAAAAGCTGTATATCCTTCCGGTCGCTGTGATTCATAGAAATAAGAAATTGCCGCATAGCCTTTCATCCCCTTGGGAAGTACAGCCTGAAACTTTGAATTTTCATAAGATAGCTTAAAATCTGATGAGAATGTGACAGTACACAATTCTCCGGTGAAGAGGGTCATAGAAAGGACATGATCCGTCAGTTGAACCTGTTTTATACCACTCAACGAGCCATTGAGAACATAGAGATTCCGCATTGCCGCTTCGCAGCTCCATAGTGCCGTATAGCGATCAACGAAAAATAAACGTTGCTGTATGTTCCCCATGTCGGAAGAAGAAGATATATAAAGTTCCCCCGGCGCATAAGACACCTCCACAGGTTTAAACATTTCTGTTTTTACATTAGGGGTAAATCCGACTTGCAACAAAGCGTCCGAAATCCATAAACGATGATCCAATTCAAAAGGACCGCAAAATCCATTCACCCAGTTATCCTCAGACGGCAAGGTAAAACAGACCCAGGCACCGGAATCAGAAAAGCCGCCCGTAAAATAATCATTACTATAAGGAGTATAACGGATGTCCAGAATATTTCTGTAAGAGTCTACACTATAAATATCATTGTGCCCCATAGCTGATATTGATATAGAAAAACAAACTATATAAAACAGCAATCGTACTATTCTGAATCTAAAAATTCCCATAAATATCAGCATTATTATAATATAGAAATAAGAACCGGCTCGATATTCATTACCGGTTTCGTACTCTCGATAAATATTTTTATCAAGCCGGTTCTATTATACAGTTTCTAAAATGTTATTTGATAATTATATTAGCGCACTTAATCTCAGCACCGGATTTTACCTTCAAAATATACATCCCCGAAGCGTTTCCAGTTACATCAATCACATTTCTATCTACAATACCTTTCTGAACAAGTCTGCCATCAATACTATAAAGCATATATTCACTGGCATCCTCCAAATTAACGGAAAGCTCCCCCTCAGTGGGATTAGGATAAACCACAAACGAATCAGATTGAATGTTTTGGATAGAAGAGGCACCGCTAAGATCTACAGTATAATCCTGTAATACTCCACCATCTTGAGTACAACAAGGATCTGTATAAGGTACATCCGGAGTCTTATAGTGCAGATATGCACGCATAGTAACTGTTTTTGCAGCATCTGCAGGAACCGTAATCTTACCTGTAACCACCTTAAAAGAAGTCTGTCCGGGCTTTCCTACCATTATTGATTTCTGAAAAGCGGTTTCACTTGCTGTCAACTGGCTATCTCCATTCCAGTCAAAAAATGCAGTTACATAATATTCATCTCCCGCACCGGATGAAAAGTTACACACAGTAATTTTCAATTCATACTCTTTTCCGGGTTCTAATTTTACAACTCTGTCTTTATCCAGCGTATAATCAGCATACATAACCGTTTCATCATACGTATTAGAACCTATTTCTCCATTCCACCCTTCCGGAGCAGTAGACGATTCACTTACCATTCCATTAATCTCAACTTTCGAGATGCAGGCATAAGCACCCCAAGTTAATTCCGGTCTGCACAACTGAGATTGAGCCATCATCTGCCCTGCTATCATACTAAACAGCAAAAAGCAACAAAGTAAACTTTTTTTCATAATCCAATTTTGTTTTAATAAATTAATAATTTAATAGAATAAGCCGGTAGACAACACCTGCCTACCGGCCGGTTTTATTTATCTTAAAATTACAGTTCTCTGTAAAACAGATTCTTTAGTCTCTATTTTCAGAATATACATACCTTTGACCTGTCCGCTAATATCGATTACTGAATCCGATACGCTCCCTTCCTGAACCAAACGACCATCCACACTATAAAGTCGATATCTGCAAACATTCGTATCTGTGCCACTTATATGTAAAATACCATCTGTCGGGTTTGGATATACATTCCATTCATCCATGTGCTTATCCGTAATTCCGGTCGGGTCTGGAGAAACAATTACATAATACTCTTCCAGTTGACCGTTCTCAACGGTTCCACAAGGTAACTCACCAGCCATGCTGTTTGCATCGCCATAATGGATAAAAACACGCATGTGTAATTTTTGCTTTACAACGACATCTTCAGGGGCTTTCCATTTAAACTCAACGGTAGTAGGACTGCCTGCTGCTCCAATAGCGGGAATAGCTATCTTTTGTGATTCCGACTTTTCCAATATCCTGTTATTATTCCAGTCGATATAAGCACGCAATACATAACTGTCCTTCGGGTGAGAATTTAAATTGGCATAAGTTACTTTCATCACATATTCCTTCCCTTTCTCAAGATGTACGTTCAGCTTTTCATTTTCTCTAAAATCCTCTATAATATCCGTATTCCCGGGTTCTCCGAAAGTCTCGTTAGACATCCCGGCAAATTCAACTTTCTGGATATGTGCATAAGCCTGATAAGAGAATTCAGGAGTGCAGACCTCTTCCGTCGGTTCATCCGGTCCATCCGGAGGCAATACATGAGCTTTGTCCTCGCCTATAATCATTCCGTAATCTTCCACATCACCACTATCTATCTCTCCACAAGGATCTGCTCCATCATTTCCCAATGTATAGTGCAACATAACACGGAATCCAACTTCTTTATTCTCAACCATATCATCAGGAACCGCTATATCAAAGATCAACACATGTTCGGTTCCTGCTTTACCTATTCTGGCTATTTTTTGGGGAGCTATCATTTCATCTTGTTGAAATACATAGTCACCATTCCAATCAAACCATGCACGAACAGTATATGGGTCACCTTCTCCCGACTTCCAGTTCTGTACTGTCACTTCCAACTGATAAGTTTTTCCTTTTTCCACACCAGCCACATAATCTGTCCTAAAATCTTTATACTGCTGTCCGTCAAACTCCGTATTCCTTTCTATTTGGGCAAATTTTATTTTAGAGATATGTGCATAAGGAGCAAAACGTGGATTAAACAGGCAATAAGAAGTGTAAGGATCGTTAAACAGAACCCCAAAACTAATCTTCTGAGCGGTAACCGCTCCTCCTTCAAGTTTCAAAACTGATGGATCCAAAGTTATACCCACCTCTTTTTGACTATCAGCCAACCGATGACTGGTTGCTTTTCCTTCCAATTTAACAATGGCAGTCACATCACTTGAAAGAGTAACTACCACCTTCAAGCCTTCCGGTAAATTGGTAACCGTATAATCCGTACCTTCCTCAAGAGTGCCGATCCGGGCAAAAGTTAAACCATAGGCAGCTTCCAGTTGTAAAGTACCTCCTACTTCTCCCTGGTTATTATCTGTCTCCGTAAAATTCCGACCTTTTACTACCAATACCGACGGTGAGAGTTGATGTCCGTCTTCCACACCTGTGGCCAATAAATTATCTTCCTGCCACAACTGGCTACGAGACATAGATTCGTTCAAATAATACTCCATCCGCGCCACCTGCCCTGTTGTGAAATGCCGGTAAGCATCCGTATAATTCATAAAATTCTCCCAATCGGTATAATCGCCCTCACAATTTACCTTATCGGCAGGCCATTTGGAGGTTGCTACCGGCGGAGTATCTTCTATTCCGTCATTCGGATAATTACATCCTCCCTCAAATGTATGATGTAGCCCCATAAAATGGCCAAACTCATGAGTCAAGACACGACGAAAGTTCTCGCTCGTATTGCTCCCTATATAACTTCCATTATAAACCACCCGTGCCAAATTGTCCAACATCATTCCATTATCCGGAAGCCAAGACACCCCCGAATTATAGAGATCACCATCGGCATAAAGATCTTTCATGATGTATACATTCATATATTTACTATTGTCCCATGCATATTTCTGAATAGCTTCATCGTATCCCCCACCGTTGCCAAAACCTTTCTCAGCTTCGTCATAGAAGATGACACCTTTCGTAGGATTACCTTCCGGATCGATTTTTGCCAAACGGAAATCAATATTCAACGGTTTCTTGATATTTTCAAAGCGACTACTGGCTCCCGTCTGATCATAATCTGCCGTCAATCCCTGGAAATCTTCACTCGTTTGTTTAAGAGCTTTCTCTATCAAACTATAAGTAACCTTCAGACGGGTATCATTGGTGGGTTCACCAAATACATGAAACACAACAGGAATTACATATTGTCCTTGATAATAATCGGCTGCTGCCCGCGTTTGCTTCCAATTCGGAATATTCTCCGACTCGAACTTCGCATCGGGATGTGTTCTTCTATACTCCGCTTGTTGGTGTTCAAAACCACACACATCCTGTTGTCCTGCTACGGTACCCATACTCCCTATTCCAAGAAGTACATTCAATAAAAAAAGTGCATTTTTCTTCATTCTGTTACGGTATTAAGCGGGTTAGGAAGGTCTTCTCAGACCCCCCGAATCCCATTCAACAATTAATAAAAAGTTACTCTAATCGATATTGTTATTACTCTGAATCTCCATTAACGGAATCGGCAGAAAGGCATGTTTTTCCGAATGGAAATTCACCCGTCCGGCCGCATGCAAAGCCTCATCCAATTTACCCCAACGTCGAAGATCATAAAAGCGATAGTTCTCCAATGCAAATTCCATCAAACGTTCGTGTTCAATCTGTGCCTTTATAAAATCATAAGAATCACCTGAAATCTCCGGCATATCTCCATGTACTTTTCGAATATCATTTACCAAGGGGGCAGCCAGTTCCGGATGTCCTTGTTCATTATGAATTTCGGCCTGCATCAACAACACATTGGCATAACGCATCAACGGTACATTTGTCGAAGTATAAGACTGTTTTAATTTCTGCATGTCATCCGGCATATATTTCCGGAAGCAACGGTTAATTTCATCATTTTCATCAAATAAGTCCGAATACTCAAATCCATAAATACGCCCTTCACCATCATTAAAATAAGGATCATTAAAAAACATGGTTGCATAAGCCCGTGAATCCAGATTACCGGTAGTAGCTACCCGGCCTTCTTTTCTGAACTCATCCAAAATCATCTGGCTGGGACGGATTTCATCCCAACCTCTCAACACCGGAGCAGCGACCCAATAATGCAATACATGTTGGTGGAAAGCACCATCTGAGGTATTTCCGGTAAACTGAATCTCAAAAATAGATTCTTTGCAATTTTTATTTGTTCCGTTAAACATACTCAGAAAATCTTTCTCCAGACTATATCCTTTTACCTGATCGAGAGCCCCGGCCGCTTTTTCAAGATATTCCGCCTTTTTATCAGGAACCTCATAAGCTCTCGTCAAATACGCCCATCCTAAATAGGCATAGGCAGTGCCATTAGTCACGCGGCCGACTTCAAGCGACGGACGGGTTTGTGGCAGGATCTTAGCTGCATCCGACAATTCCGAACAGACAAAATCCCAACCGTCTTCCCTTGAGGAAAGGGCTTTATGTACTTCTACCTCAGTAGTCAGATACTCGTTACGAATGACTATCTTTTCCCAGTTCAATAATAACTTCATATGATAATAAGCACGCAGAAACAAGGCCTCTCCTTGTACGCTATTGCATTTGGCGGTACTCATCGGATTATTACCGGACTGTACTTTTCTTATTCCAAACAACACATTGTTGGTATAGTTAATGCCATTGTAACAATTCATCCAATACTCCTTGATCCGTGAACTTTCGTTGTTGTACGTAAAATCATACATCGGCCCCCACTCAGGATAATTATTGACATCAGCACCAATATTCATTATATCTTCACGAAACGTCTCTACAACAAATTTTATTTCAGCAAAATTATAACTACCGGCTCTGTTATCCAACTGCCCATAAGCAGCCGACAGTCCGGATTCCACGTCAACAGAGTCCCTCCAGAACTTATCCGTCGAAAAGTCCGGGCTTTCCACCGTCAGGAAATTATCGCATCCCGTCAAAGAGACAATGCAGAAAAGAAAAGCTATATAAATATGTTTTTTCATGATTAAGCTATTTTTAGAAATTAATTAAAACGTCACCTGCAATCCGACTACATACGAGCGAGTAAAAGGAAAAATGAATACATCCACACCCGTGTCCAAAATATCGGATGAGAATTCGGGATCGATGCCGGAATAATTAGTCCAAGTCAGGAGATTCTCACCACTAACATACAACCGGCATTTGTCAATATAGACTTTCTTTGTCCAAGTTTTAGGCAACGTATAGCCCAACTGTAATTGCCGCAAACGAATAAAGTTACCTTTCTCCAAGAAACGATCCGATTCACGGGTATTCATATTCGGATCTTTCAAAACCGCACGGGGCATTGCGGTATTCGAATTGTTTTCCGTCCAAGCATTTAAAGTAGATTTAAACATATTCGTTCCAGAGTCCATTGCCTCATAATACAAACGATTAGCATTATATAGTTTATGTCCCCAAGCACTCCCTAACAAAAAAGACAGGTCTAATCCTTTATAAGAACCACTAAACGATAAATTAGCTTCCAACTTAGGAATTCCCGAGCCACAATATTCCTTGTCGCTCTCATCGATGACACCGTCACCATTTACATTTTTGAAACGGATATCTCCCGGTTTGGCATTCGGTTGGAGAAGTACTGTTTTTACAGAGCCATCCGGCTGTTCGATTTCAGCAGTGTGATTCGCCACTTCTTCTGCCGACTGGAAAATACCGTCCGTTTGGTATAAAAAGAAAGCAGCAACAGGATACCCCTCCAACGTCTGAGTTACAAAATGGCCGGCCCCCTTCAACCCCGACCCATACAGAATCTGGTTAGGGTCTGCTTTCAACATTTCATTTTTGGTCGTAAAAAGATTAAATCCTACATTATATTCGAACCCATTAATATTGTCAGCATAGTTCAGTTCAAGTTCAAACCCTTTATTTCTCATTTTACCGACATTTACCGTAGGATTATAAATACCGGCAGAAGGTGGCATCACTTTTTCAATCAATAAGTCTTCCGTAGTGTTGTAATAATAATTCAACGATCCATAAAGTTTATTGTTAAAGAAACCAAAGTCTACTCCGATATTTTTAGTATCCGTAGTTTCCCAACGCAAATCGTCGTTTACCAAATATAGGTTACTCATTCCGGGCCAAGGATTTCCCCCTTGTATGTAGCTCATCCATTGAGTGTTGTCATTAGTCATGGTAGGAGCATAATAATAGCCCAACGCATTTTCATTTCCGAGTCGTCCCCAACTGACCCTCAACTTCAAATTACTCATAATATCTTTAGAGAAAAACTCTTCCTCACTGATACGCCAACCTAAGGCAACAGACGGGAAAACACCCCAACGGTTATTCTTACCGAACTTAGAAGAGCCATCGGCACGAACTGTTGCCTGAAGCATATACTTACCTCCATAGGAGTAGTTGACGCGCCCGAAGAAAGACGCCCGGTTATAGTTCCAGAATGAACCGTTGCCTGTGAATGTGCCGCCATTACCGGCATCAATGGTAGGCGAAGTAGGATCAAAAAAGCCGGCGGCTTCATCTTTGATATCCAACTTGCCGTTTACTACATCATACACTGTCTTTTTACCCTCAACATTTATTTGGCTCCAATCTTTCCTTGCAGCAGTCAGTGAACTACCGGCCATTACATTCAATGAATGTTTACCAAAGGTTTTATCAAAAGTCAGCACATTGTCAAAAGTCTGTTCGAACCAATAAGAATTATAATCGTAATTATACGGGTATAACTGTTGTCCTTGAACATCGGCAGTGAATTTTTCAGAATGGTATTTTGTATTCGTGTAGTACCCTCTGTATGCATATGCGGTCTTAAATTTAAGCCACGGAGCAAAATCAACCGTTAGCCCGATATTTCCTATAAGATCGTATCCATTCGATTTTTTATGCTTGAAGTGGTCATCGGCCATTACATTGCGATTATTGGGCAGTTCCAGACGAACACCGTCTACTTTCATTTCATTCAAACCATAACCGGAGGGTTGATCTTCATCGTATACAGGTACCAATGGAGCCATTGCATACATCTCTTTTATAGAATATTGCGGTTGCTGGCTTTGGGTAACTTTAAGAGATAAGGAAGCGTCGAAATTAAAAATATATTTCTGCACGTTCAATTTCATCCGGGCATTATCCTGAACATATTTATTCCCTCTTAAAATTCCTTTCTCATCCGAATGATTGTAAGAGACAGAATATTTGGCAATATCAGATCCACCTCTGACATTCACATTATAGTTTTGAGACAACCCGCCACGAAGCATTTCATCCTGCCAGTTCGTATCAAAACCTGTTGGGTTTTTCAGTCTTCCATCGCTATCAGTAAATGTCAGATAACCGATTTTCTTCGCTTCGGCATTCTCATACATCATATTATGCACATTTAAGTATTCATCTGCATTCAGCATTTCAAACTTCTTAGCCGCACTCGTAAACTGGAAAAATGTATTAAAATCAACCTTGACATCACCTTTTTTCCCATTTTTAGTAGTTACGATGACCACACCATTGGCTGCAACTGAACCATATATGGCAGCCGCCGCACCGTCTTTCAAAATCTCCATCGCCTCGATATCCTGTGTATTAACCGTAGTAATATCTCCGGGAAAACCGTCGATTATATAAAGAGGTTCATTGCTGCCCATCGTCTTGATACCACGTATTTTAACAGAGATAGAAGCTCCTGCATTTCCTCCCGACTTCAAAATGCTAACTCCCGCAACTTTTCCTTGTAAGGCCTCCGCCGGATTAGTCGTCGCACGGCTTGCCAAGGATTCTACATCTACCGAAGAAATTGCCCCTGTCATATCGCTTTTCTTCAAAGTACCATAACCGATTACCACAGTCTCTTCCAACAACTGACTGTCATCCTGCATAATCACCTTAATTGTTTTCCGCCCGTTCAAAGGAATGATCTGCTTTATATATCCCATATAGGATACTTCAATCCGATCGTTAGGAGAAACAGATAAGGTAAAGCCACCATCCAAACCGGAAATTACCCCGTTAGTTGTCCCGGCCACAATTACATTGGCACCGATCAACGGCTCATTGGCAGTATCCAGTACGTAGCCTTTTAATTGGTAGTTTTGTGCATAAGCAGAGGATGGAATAAATAAAAGGAATAGCATTATAGCATATAGTAATATGCCTCCCCAACAATAACTTTGCTTCATAGCAATTAAATTTTAAAGTTAATAAATGCGCTTTTCAAACACAGCAGCAAATAAACCCCAAAACCTAAATATAGCCTAAAAAAAAGGGTCTACACAGACCCTACAAAAGCATAAAACAATCATATTTACGCCCTACACAAGCAAGAACTAAAACACTAATTAGCAATAATTTAACAACAGAAAAGTACTCTACAAAATCACTTTTTCAAATATTACGCAGATAACAAAAAATGTCCTCTTGAGGATGTAGGTTCAATGACTTTCTTAAGCGATATCTTGCCATACTGATAGCTTTAACAGAGATCCCCGTTAATAAAGAAATTTCCTTGGTAGATAAATTAACCCGCAAAAAAGTAGCTAACCTTTTTTCACCGGGAGTCAATCCCGGATGTTTCTGTACTAACCGGTTAAGAAATTCAGTATTTTGCATTTCGACCTCGTGCGTCAGGCAATCATTTTCTTCCTCCATCTTCTTTACTTGAAGAATATATGTATTTATCCTTTTTAAATGAGTCAATATCTCATTAGCATTCATTTTATAGGCAGCTTTTATCATCTCTCTGATTTTCTCCAACAGTTCATTCCTACTATTCAGAAAGAGAACAAAATTAGTCAGTTCACTCTGGGTACTCTCAAGCTTTTCCGATTGCACCTCCAATTCCACCGTCTGCTGATGTAATTTTAAATCTGCCAATTCCTTTTGTGCTTTCGCAATCTGTAAATCCTTCTTTCGCTTAAGTTGTTTGACTAACAAAAATGTCAGCACATTGATACCTAAAAAGATTACGATCGCAATACATATATTTCGTCTTAATAATGACAGTTGATATCGCTGGTGAACTAACTCTGCCTCCTTCTTCTGTTCTTGCAATTTATTCCTTATCAAACTTCTTTCAATATCAACGAGCTCTTTTTTTCGAAGTAATTGCTCTTTCTTTTTTTCAAAATTCAGTAAGTTGACATAAGCCTCTTTATAATGCCCTTGCGCCGAATGCACTTTAGAAAGGTATTCATAATTATCACATATCAATTCATGAGCATTCACCTCAGATGCATACCCCTCCGCCTGCTTCAAAGCATCTAAAGCATCATCATATTTCTTTGCATAGAATAGTTGCATCCCCATATTATTATAATTCTCGGCTAACGACCATAATGCATTCAAATGTTTATTAATACCAATGGCCTCTTCCAACAACATTATTTTTTCTTCCGTATTACCTTCATAAAGACATAAGTTGTTTATATTGGCTGCCATATTTTTTTTATCTCCCAAAACCTTGTTTATGCGTAAAGCGTCTTTAAAAAATTTATCAGCTATGTTCGTTTCGTTCATATAGACATGAATCAAACCACGGGCATTATAAGCATTGGCTATTCCCGCCGAATCATTCAAAACCTTATATGTTGAAGTGGCATTATCAATCAACTCCATTGCTTTTGAAAAGTCTTTCAATGAACCATACAAAGTTCCCAAATTAAGATTTATCTTAGCCTTTGCTTTTAGATCTTTTTCCGGACAATAGGATAAAGCTTTATAGTACACATTCATACTCAGATCAAAATTCCCATAAAGCATATAAGCATGTCCCGACATGGACAAAGTATAGACAATCAATGCAGAATCCGTTGTCTGTTTCAATATATCATAAGCCTGCATGGAATATGCAGCAGATTGCTTAGGATCAGTCAATAAGGTTTTATAAGAATTATCCAAACACTTCCAGGCATCTTTTTGATAAGAATCTGAATAGTTCACATCTACAGAAACAAAATATAGCAGAATAAGCAATAGTGGTTTCATAGTCTGGTAGTTCCATAGTTAATATTAAAATATTCACAATCAGCAAGTGCTACGCAAAATATGAAAAAAGACGTAGAACCACTGCCCAACGCTGTCAAGGCCTACCACAGCCTACTTACTCAATGGGAGTGTTTCTACGCCAAAGACGTATATATACACCTCACCCATAGAGTAAGTTCTCAAAATAGCCGATTTGCATCAAGTGGTAGTTCGACAGCGTTTTGGGCTATATTTACAAAAAACCGGTATGTTCACAAAATGAACATACCGCAAATATACAACTTTACATAAATAACGCAAAAAGATGCGTTACATTTTTTACTTACGGTTCATCTATCAATTTACAGTTTTAAAGACCACAACTCCATCTATATCATCCTTTGGTTTTGCATACCATCGGAAGCGTAAAATAAAATATAGTCCCTGCTCCTACTTTTGAACGCACCCAGATACGTCCTCCCATTTTTTCAACTAACATCCGGCAAATAGTCAGTCCGAGTCCGGTTCCCTGAACAAAATCGTTGACTTTCCCAAAACGGCTAAAAATGGTTGCAGCACGTTCTACCGGAATCCCGATACCCGTATCGGACACATATCCTTGAATCATCCCCCCTTTTCTCTCAAAACCGAAATGAATCTCTCCTTCGGAAGTGAATTTGATAGCATTACTAAGCAAATTCAGCCATATCTGAGAAATACGGTCCCAATCACCCTGCACACACAAGTCCGGGTCAACCTCATCAAACACAAGGATTACTCCGGGATGAACGGAATCGCAATATTGATGATACAACCGGGCGCATATGTCCCTCATTCTGACCGATCCTATCGAAAATTTCAGCGATCCGGCTTCCAAAGCAGATAAATCGAGAATGTCATTAAAAAGATTTAGCAACAAACCGGAATTCTTTTCTACAATCTCTGCATATTGGGATTGTTCTTCTTTGTCTCCGGATTCGATGATAAGTTTCGAAAAACCGACAATTGCATTCAAAGGTGTCCGTATCTCGTGGCTCATATTGGCGAGAAAAGAAGATTTCAGTTTATCGGCTTCCTCTGCCTTGACTCTGGCATCGATCAGTTCTTTTTCCGTCTTTTTAATATCGGTCATATCCCATCCTACTCCGACAATATAAGGTTGCTTATTACCGGAAGGTACAAGTGTTTTTATCATTGCCACGGTACGCGTATTACCGGTTAGCGTAGTATATTCTTCCAGATACTCTACCTTCTCGGCCTCCATCACGGCTAAGTCTCCCTTTCTGAAACGTCTGACCTCCTCATCACTACGGAAAATTTCCACATCCGTTTTACCTACAGCAAATTCCGCTGTAATGCCGGTTCGGTCCGCAAAAGCCTTGTTCCAATAAAGATAGCGGAAATCATTACCGGTGTCTTTTATAAATAAATATACAGGCACATTATTCAATATGGCCTGCATTAAAGAATTAAGACGAATTATTTCGTTTCGCTGAATGGCATTCACCTCTTCGACTTTCACCTTTTCCGAGACATCACGGCACATACAAAGCAAATATTTATCATCAAGCGGAAAAATTCGATTCTCATAATGATGCCAAACTCCATCGAGCATCAACGAATGTTTAGCTATCGATCCCTTACCGGTCTCTATCACTTTATCCATGTTTTCCCGAACACTCTCGTAAGCTTTTTCAGGTACAATATCCTTTACATTTGCACCAACAATACTTTCTGTAGTAGTACCCTCCACATGGTTTGTTTCCGGAGAAGAAGCAAGTTCTATAATATTTGCATCATGATCAAAGACAGTAAGCATATCAGGCAATGCATCTAAAATACGGGTACTATATTTATCCCGGAATCTTCCTGTTTCCAACGAAGACAACTCCGAGGTAAGGTCCTCCACCTTTCTCTCCAATTCTTTTACAATTTCAAGAAGTTCATCTTTCGTTTTCTGATCATATAGTCCCATAAAGATTCTTTAGATTTTTATCCGTTTTGTTGTATATATTGCCCATAAACATGCAAATATATAACATTTACAATTAAAACTACGGCATCATCGAAGTTATTATTGATTAAAAAAGAACGATAGCTTTTGTCCTACTAATCAGAAAGTTCTATCTTTGCAACTACTTTTATTTTTTAAACAAATTAAAATATGTCTACAGAATTATTCTCTACACTGCCCTACAAAGTGGCAGATATTAAACTTGCAGACTTCGGACGCAAGGAAATCGATCTGGCAGAAAAAGAAATGCCCGGCCTTATGGCTCTTCGCGAAAAGTATGGAGAATCCAAACCATTGAAAGGCGCCCGTATTATGGGTTCATTGCACATGACTATCCAGACAGCCGTACTGATTGAAACACTCGTTGCATTGGGTGCAGAGGTACGCTGGTGTTCTTGCAATATATATTCAACACAAGATCATGCAGCAGCAGCCATTGCCGCTTCGGGCGTTGCCGTATATGCATGGAAAGGCGAAACACTGGAAGACTATTGGTGGTGTACTCTTCAAGCTTTGAACTTCCCCGGTGGTAAAGGTCCTACTGTCATTGTAGACGATGGCGGTGATGCCACCATGATGATCCATGTGGGATATGAAGCAGAAAACAATGCTGCCGTATTAGATAAAGAAGTGCATGCCGAAGACGAAATCGAACTGAATGCCATTCTGAAAAAAGTATTGGCAGTAGATAATAGCCGTTGGCACCGTGTTGCCGCTGAAGTACGTGGCGTATCCGAAGAAACGACTACCGGTGTACACCGTCTGTATCAAATGCAGGAAGAAGGAAAATTACTTTTCCCGGCATTCAACGTAAACGATTCGGTAACCAAATCGAAATTCGACAATCTGTATGGTTGCCGTGAATCATTGGCAGACGGTATCAAACGCGCAACAGACGTGATGATTGCCGGCAAAGTGGTAGTAGTTTGCGGTTATGGTGATGTAGGAAAAGGCTGCTCACACTCCATGCGTTCGTACGGAGCGCGTGTTTTGGTAACGGAAGTAGATCCGATCTGTGCTTTACAAGCGGCTATGGAAGGCTTCGAAGTAGTAACTATGGAAGACGCGTGCAAAGAGGGAAATATATTTGTAACGACTACCGGTAATATCGACATTATCCGTATCGACCATATGGAACAGATGAAAGACCAGGCTATCGTCTGCAATATCGGACACTTCGACAACGAAATACAAGTGGATGCATTAAAACACTACCCCGGTATCAAATGTGTAAATATCAAACCACAGGTAGACCGATATTATTTCCCTGACGGTCACAGCATCATCCTGCTGGCCGACGGACGTCTGGTAAATTTAGGATGTGCAACGGGGCATCCGTCATTTGTAATGAGCAATTCTTTCACTAACCAGACATTGGCACAAATCGAATTGTTCAACAAAAAATACGATATCAATGTATACCGTTTGCCTAAGCATCTTGATGAAGAAGTAGCTCGTCTGCATCTTGAGAAGATAGGTGTGAAACTGACAAAACTGACTCCCGAACAGGCTGCATATATCGGCGTATCGGTAGACGGTCCATATAAAGCGGATCACTATCGCTATTAATTTTTCAATTTGACGATTTACGATTTTACGATTGATAACAGCCTTTGGATATCAACATCTGAACCCGTAAATCGTCAAATCGTAAATGATACAAATTTCAATTGTAAATCGTAAATCGTCAAATTGTAAATGAAAAAATTTCTTCCCGACCTCATTGCCATTCTGGCATTTATTCTGATTTCCTTCGTCTACTTTTTTCCGGCGGACATAGAGAACCGCATTTTGTTCCAGCATGATATTGCTGCCGGTGCCGGTGCCGGACAAGAAGCCAAAGAGTACTACGAACAGACAGGCGAACGTACCCGTTGGACAAATTCCATCTTCGGCGGTATGCCAACCTATCAGATAGCCCCCTCTTACGACACGAGTAAACCATTGCAGTGGGTACAGAAAGTGTATCAGCTGTTTCTACCCAATTATGTCAGCCTGACATTTATTCTGATGCTCGGTTTCTACATCTTGCTGCGAGCATTCGGCATACCGGCCTGGCTTGCCGGATTAGGAGGAATCATGTGGGCATTCTCCTCCTACTTTTTCATATTAATATCCGCCGGACACCTCTGGAAGTTCATCACTCTTGCTTACATACCGCCTACTCTGGCCGGTATTGTCCTTGCCTACCGGGGGCGTCTGTTATTAGGTGGTATTGTCACTGCCGTCTTCATTGCCCTACAGATTACATCGAACCACGTACAGATGTCTTATTACTTCCTGTTCGTCATCCTCTTTTTTGTAGGGGCTTACTTTGAAGACGCATGGCGCAACAAAACACTACCGAAGTTCTTCAAGGCAAGTGCCATATTAATAGTGGCGGCCCTTGTCGGTGTGGCAACCAATATTACCAATCTTTACCACACTTACACATACAGTAAAGAAACCATGCGCAGTAAAAGCGAACTGGTTCAAACCGGGGATGCAGCCAAACAGACCAGTAGCGGATTAGACCGCGATTACATTACAAACTGGAGTTATGGTATCGGAGAAACATGGACGCTGCTTGTTCCCAACTTTAAAGGTGGTTCTTCCGGCGCTGTCCTCAACCAAAGCGATACGGCCATGAAAAAAGCAAACCCGATGTACGGCGGATTATATAGTTCGTTCCCGCAATATTTCGGTGACCAACCTTGGACAGCAGGCCCCGTCTATGTAGGCGCATTCGTATTATTCCTGTTCGTCTTAGGATGCTTTATCGTAAAAGGGCCTCTGAAATGGGCATTGGTCGGAGCAACACTCTTCTCCATCCTCCTGTCATGGGGTAAGAACTTTATGCCGTTGACGGACTTTTTCATCGATTATATCCCGATGTACAACAAGTTTCGTGCAGTATCGTCTATTCTCGTCATTGCAGAGTTCACAATACCCCTGTTGGCCATCTTTGCCTTAAAGCGCATTTTAGAAGAGCCCGGCATATGGAAGAAAGATAAAAAAGCATTCGGCATTAGTTTCGTACTGACTGCCGGCGTTGCCTTACTGCTGTTCATAGCCCCCAGTAGTCTCAATTCCGGTTTTGTATCTGCCCGGGAGGTTCAGATGCTTCAAAATGCCGTCGACCAGCAGATGATACCTGCTAACGAACTTTCCGGCATTTTGGCCAGCCTTACAGACATGCGCGGAGCACTTGTCAGTGCCGATGCCCTGCGCAGCTTTATCATCATAGCCATCGGCTGTGTGTTGCTTTGGCTTTATGCAACGGGCAAGTTGCGCAAATCATTTACCATCGCGGGCATTGCGCTGCTTTGTTTGGGGGATATGTGGATCGTCAACAAACGTTATCTCCATGATGACCAGTTTGTACCCCGTTCCATTCGGACAGAAACATTTAACAAGACAAAAACCGATGAACTGATTCTGCAAGACAAAAGTTTGGATTACCGGGTACTAAACTTTGCCACTTCCACATTTGACGAAAACAACACTGCTTACTGGCACAAAAGCGTCGGTGGATACCATGCCGCCAAATTGCGCCGTTATCAGGAAATGATAGACCACCACATCAAACCCGAAATGCAAGCAGCCTTTAAGGAGGTAGCAGCGTCCGGTGGAGAAATGGACAGTGTAGATGCCGGCAAGTTCCAGGTATTGAATATGCTGAATACGAAGTATTTCATTTTCCCTGTCAACCAGCAGGGACAAACAGCCCCTATTCTGAATCCATACGCGTACGGTAATGCCTGGTTCGTCGACAAAGTGCAATACGTTGACAATGCCAACGAAGAGATCGATGCCGTAGGTAAAGTAGACCTGAAAAATACGGCCATCGTCGATGTCAAATTTAAAGATATCCTGAAAGGGGTGACCGAAGGCTTGAAAGTCGACTCAGCAAGTACCGTCAAACTTGTCAGCTACAAGCCTAACCACCTGATATATGAGACTTCTTCTCCCAAAGACGGTGTGGTCGTATTCTCCGAAATCTATTATCAGCCGGGATGGCAGGTAACCGTTGATGGCCAGCCGGCGGATATAGCCCGTGCTAATTATATTTTGCGTGCCATGAATGTTCCGGCCGGCACACACACGATCGAGATGCGTTTTGATCCGCAGAGCCTGCATGTGACAGAGGGAATTGCTTATGGCGCACTGATACTATTGCTTATTGGAGTAATAGCAGTCATATGGATATACTATAAAAAGAAGAAATAAAGACCTGCTTAAATAAAAGAATGAGAGCGTGCCCGAATTTTCGGATACGCTCTCATTTCTTTATCCATTATCTCCTTCCTTCATAACCGAACGTTGAGGATGCCTGTCTTTCTGCCTAGTACCTATCTCCTGCCATTTCTCATATTGCTCTGTTGTCAATATCTTCTTTATTTTTTTTTGTTTGGCGGCCACTGCCTCTTGCATTTCCTCAGCTTTATCTTCTCTTTGAGAGTTTTCACCTCTATCCGGACGTCCTCCGCCCATCGCAGGTGGCTCTCCGCCCATCATCGGCGGACGTCCTCCGCCCATGCCGTGAGGTCTGTCCATAGGAGGATTCGGCCGTTCGGAATTCTGCATCGCACTAAACCGTTTCTTCTGTTCTTTCAGATTAAGTTTATAGATTTTCTTATACTGCTTCTCTGTCAGTTGCAATTGTTTTTTCATCTCATCCGTTTCGCGTTTGGCTACCTTCTCGGGCGAAAGAACTTCACGCGGTAACGAAGAACGGTCTTTTTCTTGTGCTGATAATAAAAGAGGCATACCCGCCAGTAAAGCGATAAGCCAAGCGATTTTAAAATTTGTTTTCATAATCCTATTTAATTTATTGATAATCAAAGATAGCATGTACATAACACCTTTAAAAGCAAAATCGACAAGCAGGATTATTTCACCGACCAGCAGAAAATAAATAAAATGCTATCTTTGCAACAAAAATATAGACCATGCGTATCCGAAAAGTTACGATCATTACGATTATAGGCCTCATCATCACTCTTATCCTGCAAATCGGAGGACTCTTCTATGCCTACCGGAGCAACATGGAAGCCATGCAACTTACCGTAAATAAAAACTTTGCCATTGCCTTTTACGAAACCAACGATAATCTGGCCAACCAACTTCCCTATCCCGATGGTACAACCATCGCCTACATACCTACCGCACCAAACTCCAAACTTTCGCAAGATGAACAGAATCTGCGAACAAACGAGGATCTGGCCCAAATATTAAAAACAGAATACAAAGTGGAGTTCCCTATCGACGAATTAGCCACCGTATTGAGAAAGAAACTGAAAATAGACAATATAGACAGCGAAGTCGTAATCAATAAAATAAATAACGGCATCAATCGGATATTAGACAGCACCAACCCTACATTCGACCGGAAAGTAGGGGTATTGAAATCCGAACCGTTCTTCATCGACCGCAGCAATCAAATAGCCGTACAAGCCATTATCGTTTCTCCTTATACGCTCATCTTGGAAAAAATCTCCTTATTCTATCTATTGACATTCGGCTTGATGATCGTAGTCATATACAGTATCATTTCTCAGATAAAACGGATCATCCGCCAACAACAATCGATCAAAGCACAAGAAAAATCTTTTTATAAATTGGCCGAAAACATGGCTACCCCGGTTACCGGCATTCAGAAGAAAATGGAATTGGAGCAATGGCAAGCAATAGAAAATGAAAGCAATACTTTGCTCGGTATGACCGAAGACACTCTAACGGCAGCCAAAGAAGCAGCCCGCAAGAGTCAGGAAAAGAAACAACGTTCTTCCAGAATACTATCGATAATAAGCCTGACAGGAACTTTTTTATTACTGGCTATCTGGTTCGGCTTTCTGTATCACACCGGATATACGACCCTAAAGCATGAGGTAAACACCTATTTCGAAGAGGCTTTCTTCAAGGAAGTGGGATATCACCAGTTCCCACAGTATATGGCAAGCGACGAGAAAAAGGAGATACTGAACTATCCCGAAACCGGCCTCACACCCTTTGCCCGAAGACAAAAAGAGGAAGCAGCCCGAACCCAATCGCCCGCAACAAGGGTGTATGTTTTTCATCAGTATAACTCGATAGATGCAAACTACACACTGCGCTCTGCGCTCAAGATGCTCGAAGCTATAAATTCCTGTGCCACTCCCGCCCCTTTCTCTTTGCAATATATGGATTCGGCATTCACTGCACGCCTATACGAAGCGGGCATCACCCGCCCCACCTGTATAGACATATTAACCTACCCCGATCGAGAAACAGAAGAAAGTACCTGCCCCGGCCATGCAGCGAGGATTTCAGACCTGGCAACCCGCTTCATCCCTCTGAACAATGACAGCAGCAAGGTGATACAAGGAAGGCTGTCTTCACCCCAAGTACTTATATTAATGCCCTTATGGCCCTTGCTTCTTTCACTGGGGCTTATGTTCCTGCTCATTGCCTGTTGCGTATTCTATCAGGTAAAGATGATATTTATGCAACGCCGTCTCGCACTATTTCAGAGAGATTTCACCTATGCAATGATTCATGACATGAAATCACCACTGAATACCATCCTCATGGGTGCACATATATTAAACACAGGCAAACTGGAAGAACAAGCGGAAAAAAAGAAAAAATACCTGCAAGCCATTTCCGATGAATGCAATCATCTGCTCACACTGTCCAATCGCGTCATCTTATTGACTCAAATAGAAAAGGACGAATTGCAACTGCACAAAGAAACAGTCGTGCTGGAACCTCTCATCGACGACCTTATAGAGAAGTTCCGACTAAAAACCCACAAGCCCGTAGAATTTTCAAAAGCATTTCATCACTGTAATTCTGTATATGCGGATGCCTTTTGCTTACGCGAGATTCTTAGTAACTTGATAGACAATGCCATCAAATATTCCGGTGAAACGGTGAAAATAGACATCGTATGTGAAGAAGAAAGTAATTACACAAAAATAAAAGTGCACGACAACGGTTTAGGAATCTCCTTCAAAGAACAAAATAAAATATTCGACAAGTTTGAACGGGCCGATGCCGGCAAACGAAGCAATGCCGGTGGCTTCGGGTTGGGGTTGAACTACGTGCAGCGAGTGATGACGGCGCATAACGGTAAAGTAAGTTTGGAAAGTATTGAAAATAAATTCAGTGAGTTCACCTTATTTTTTCCGGTCAGAGATAATTGATGCCGGGTTAATACATCGTTCAAAAAAAAAGAAAAATCATAGTCGCTTATTGGTAATATGCAACCGGCAATCTATTGTGATGCAACCGGCAGTGAAGCACCATGCAATCGGCAGTGAACCGCGACGTCACACTACAATAAGTCGCTCATTCAACCAGTTTTTGCCCCCTTCACCGTCTTCACCTTTTCCGGTCAATCTCCCTGTTCATCGACCATACGGGGTGAAGCGCCACCGAAGAAAATAACACGGCACATCAGCAATCGTAAGCACGGTGCTTACCTCCGCTAGGCATTGTTCATACAATCTGTACGCACCGTTCGTAAGGGGCTTTTGCACAATACATAAAAAAAACAGAATGGGGCTTCACCTCCAAACACCGATGAATAAGCCGATTGACCGGAAAAGGTGAAGGCGGTGAAGGGGGATAAAAACAAGGTGATATTCTGTTTTATATCGAGGTAAAAATAACTCAATGTGCACAAAATGGTCAAAATCAATACTAATAGTATCATTTCTCACATTTGCCATTTCTTTTTTTTGCCGTTTATTTGCATGTTGGCATATTTACTAATCAATAACCGGTTAGTTTATAGCCCGCACCTTTTGCTTAAATCATTTTTTATAACAATTTAGATTAACAGTACAATGAAAAACAAATTACTTCTATTATCGTTGTTTCTACTGATAAATGTTGTATCAGTATCCCTGCAAGCCCAACAATTGGCTTTTCCCGGAGCTGAAGGATTCGGACGATACGCCACAGGTGCACGTGCGGTTGCCAATCCGCAAATATATCATGTGACCAATCTGGACGATTCCGGCCCCGGCTCATTGCGCGATGCCATAAGCCAGCCCGGACGTTACATCGTTTTTGACGTATGCGGTGAAATCAAACTGAAATCACGCCTCGTCTTCAGTGGTAATTCCTACATAGCAGGACAGACAGCACCGGGCGATGGCATTATCATCCATGGAAACGGTGTCTCCTTTTCGGGAGCCAGCAACCTGATCGTTCGCTATCTGCGCATCTACATGGGCAAAGACAAAGGTTCTTCCGGGAAAGATGCCGCCGGCATAGCCAACGGACAGAATATGATCTTCGACCATCTGTCTGTAGCTTGGGGATTGGATGAGAACTTTTCCATCAACTGGGACGGCAAGGGAACCGAGCCGGGTGATATCACGATCCAAAATTCGATTATGGGGCAAGGAATCATGTCCCACTCTGCCGGCGGTCTGATCCAGACCAACAACGGGGTCTCTATCATCGGTTGCCTGTACATCGACAACAAAACCCGTAATCCGAAAGTAAAAGGATTGAACCAGTTTATCAACAATGTAGTCTATAACTGGGGAGGCGGCAACGGTTATATCTTAGGCGATACGGAAGCCTCTTCATGGGCATGGCTGGAAGGTAACTATTTCATCGCCGGCCCCAACAGTTCCAGTCCTTTTACCCGGGCAACGCCCACATTCCAGTTATATCACAACAATGACTTCGTAGACACGAACAAAGACGGGGTTCTGGATGGAAGAGTCACTACCAACTCTGATTACGGCAATGCCGGCTTCATCAACGAACGTAGCGCATTCACCGGTATCCCGAAAGTACATCCCGAAATTTCAGGAGGTATCCTGTCTCCCCAAGAGGCTTTGGATAAGGTAGTGGCATCAGTAGGTGCTTCCTTACCTGCACGCACAGCCGTAGATCAGTTTATGATCGATGAATTATTATCTTATGGAAAAAAAGGAAAGCTAATCGTTCACGAAAGAGAAAACGAGATATACAATTACATCGGAGTGATCAGTAAAGGCCCCAAAGCACCGGATACAGACAATGACGGAATACCCGATTGGTGGGAGGATGCAAACGGACTGAACAAAAACGACGCATCGGATGCACTCCAACTGGGAGCAAACGGATATCCGAACATTGAGAATTACTTCAACAGCATCGACAAGCCCACAGCAGCCTACGTACGCTGCGCTTCGGATCTGAAAATGACCGGCCGTACGAAAACATCGATCAACCTGTCTTGGAAAAACAATGCTACGGAAAGTGACCAGATCGTATTGGAACAATCGATCGACGGCGGAACAACGTTCACTACTTGTGCCACCCTGCAAGCCGATGCCACTTCCTACAATGCCACAAACCTGTTAGTAGACCAAACTTATCATTTCCGTCTCATCACCCAAAAAGCCGGATTAGATGCTTCGACTCCCTCGGAAATTCTAAAAACCGCTACGGAAGGAGAACCTCAAATACCCCACCAGAGCCATACTCCCTCTCCTGCCGTAAACGAGGTATCCCGCTTTTATACCTCAGTCGATTTTTCATGGGAAAACGAAACCGGCCCATGGGCGGGAGATGTCTCTTACAGTCTCTTCTTTGGCGCCGATGCAGCCAGCTTGACAGAAGTGGCCAATAACCTCACCACCACCTCTTTCACTTTTGAAGGAGAGATGGAAATGAACAAAACTTACTATTGGCGGGTGGATGCAACCAACACTTTAGGTACAACACCGGGCAGCGTATGGAGTTTCAAAACCGGTACCTATTCGTTCACCACTACCTGCGTGGACTTAGGAAGAGATTTTGACGGTAATTCTTCTTCAAATGCCCAGACCGGTACACTGATTACTACCGACAGCAAATATACCATCAATGCCGGCAGCATAGACGAGATGATCTTCTCCGCTTCGAACAGCAAGATGATGAATACAACCAGTAAAAACGGAGTCTATGAAACCTCCGGCAATTACACGTTCATGTATATATCCAGCGATGACTACTATATTCAGGGAACACTGACAGAAAAAAGCTCGGAAAAAAATATCGCTTCTGTCAAAGTGAACGGAACCAGTGCAGACCTCGACTCCGGATGCGGTATCATCATCCTGTTCTCTGACGGGCTGAGCTTTGACGCCCAATCGATTATCGGATATGAAGAAGCCGAACTGCCTCCGGTTCGCAGCGGTGGCGAGGGAGTCGTCATACCCGCCTCCATCGGAACCAAATCGTTCCGTATCTACCGCAAAGTAACCATTTCTACTGCCGGAGAAGATCTTTATCAGATCGGCGGCAGCCTGAATCCGATGACGCTTACCGGCGGCGGAAGTCCGCGCATCGCTTATCTGGCGGCTACAACCGAACTTCTTTCCAACGATGACGGTAACAGCAAGAGCCCGGATAATACGATTAAAAGTGCAACAATCAACGGAAAAAAAGCCATTGTGGACAATGAAGCCAAAACAATCACCTGTCAGTTCGTCAAAGGAACAATTCCAGGCGAATGGCCTGTCACTTTCCTGCTCAACTCAAGCCTGGCAAGTGCCGACTTTGAAAGCGGCAATCCGCATAATTTTGCCAACGGCCCCTTGTCCATCGAAGTTACCGCACAAGACGGGAGCAAAGCAGTATATACGGTAAATGCGATCGTTTCAGATAAAATTGCAGTAGGCATGCTGACCGCTACCGGTGCCGCAGCCTCTTACGACGGTCTGCTTCTATCCGCTTTTGCCGATTATGACGTACAGTTCCTCGATGCCTCGGCAACTAAACCGGCAGACATGGAAGCCTATTACCGGAATTACGATCTGATTGTGATACATGCCAGTGTTGCCGGTAATAACCCGATCGGCGTAGCTACTTCGGATCTGGCAGGCATAAAGCCTATTCTGAACCTGAAAGCCTTTACTTATAGCAAAGACAGATGGAGCTGGTCCACACCGAACAATACGGAAATAGGCCGCATGCACAGCAATGTGAATGTAACTTTGCAAAACCATCCGATCTTTACCAACGTAGCTTTCGACGGTGATAAATTGGAATTGCTTGCCCAACCCAGCACGGTAATCAACGCATTCCAATATGTCTCAGCACCTTTTACCGGTACAAGCTGGACGGTTCCAATGGAAACAGCCAACCATACTTTAGCTACCATTGACGGAGACGATGCCAAAGTTCATATACACGAACTGAACCTCGACAATTCTGCCAAATATCTGCTCATCGGATTAAGCAACGAAGGAGACAGCTATACATTGTTCAATACAAATACCGTCAATCTATTAAAGAACGCAGCAGCTTATCTGCTGAACCCGAACGTATATTACGATTATGCATCCAAATTACCGGTAGGCATAAAAAACAGCGCAGCCACCGCCCGAATCGGATACTTCAACGGATTCATCAATAACCCGGAACAGGAAACCGTGACTATATACAACAGTGTAGGTATGCCCCTGCTCACTTCAAGTGAAAGTCATATTAGCGTACAACACTTGCATGCCGGCCTGTATATCGCCAAAACGAAAACAACTACCATCAAGTTTATGAGAAGATAATTCATCCCCCTGCATCCCCGTCATGCTATCATCCGTTATCAGCATCCCGGGGGTGCAGGGTCGTTTTTTACCCAATGCCCCGCCTCAAAATATCGAAGCAGCCAGACAGTCTTATAATCATTCGCCCCCATCAATAGAAACAGGACAGCAACCGGGAGTAACAGATATCTGCCGGAGAGCAAAGCATAAAACAAAGGAATCACGCCCAGAAGAACAGCAGGCATCAAGGAAACGACCACATATTGCCATACACGCAGATATTCACAACATAGACAACGGGCAGACAGGCAACGTCCTCTCATCCTGAAAGAAACCGACCGTTTCCCTTTTTTAGAGAAAAGCAGAAAAAAGAGTGCGCGAACCCATTCATACATTATGAACGAATAAGCGCATGAAACCATGCAAAGTGTGATTTGCGTCCCACTCATGCCACGGCTCACAGTCACCGGAGATTTTTCATATTCCGTATCGTCTTCTCTCATCGCATTCTTTCTGATCCTACCGACCGGAACATTTCACTCTTCATACAGTCCTATCACTGATTCCGGATGATACAAAGGTAAGGCGCGGCTTGCAAAAAGAATGTTATTACAACGTTATCGTTAGGTTAACGTTACGTTAACGAAGAAATTTGTTATATTTGCCAGCAAATTAAAAGACAAAAGTATGAATAAACCGCTATTTCGTTATATTACTGTCATTGCCATCCTTGCGGTAATGGCATTACAGGGAATGTGGTTTTCCAACTCCTACCATCTGTTGGAGAATGAATTATACGACAAAATAAACAATGCTTTTCTGGAAGCGCAGTTACAGGAGTCCTCACGGACCAGCGATCGGTTTAAAAACAATATCCCCAATGGCACCGTACTCCAGCTCGATTCTACCAAAGTACGTGCAAAGAATGATTTGGCCGACAGATTGATTTTGGTGACCGCTTTGCATTGCATTCATCACCAATACAACATTCCGCTCGATTATCAACTACTGGATTCATGTTATCGGGAAGAACTGGATAAAATCAATCTGGGAAAGCTTCGCTTCCGCATCGACTCCATTGCAATAGACTCTGCCCATTACAAATACGTAGAAGATTTCGCGGAGGACAACAATCTCGTCCGGCTCCACAGCAAGATGCAGACACAAATCTACCCTATCCGGGAAGATTTCTCCAAAGGTATACAGGCTACCATTGAAAATCCTTATAAAATGATCATCCTGCAGATGCGTATGTTCCTTATAGGAACCGTACTCCTTCTGTTCATCGTCATCTATTGCCTGGTGCAACAAATCAAAGTGATTGCGAAACAAAACAAAATAGCCAAAATACGTGAAGACTTCTCGTATGCCATGATTCATGACATGAAAACACCGCTTAGCTCCATCCTCATGGGCACACGTATCCTGCGCAGTGGAAAACTCGACGATAAGCCGGAACGGAAAGAGAAGTACTTCGACATCATGGAAGACGAAGAGGAACATCTGCTGGCATTGGTCAACAAAGTACTGACCTTATCGAAACTGGAAGAAGGAAAACTGCTACTTGAGAAAACAGAAGTGGAACTGCGCCCGATCATCGAAGACCTGATCGAGAAGTTCACCGCCAAGGCAGAAAAGCAAGTGGAATTTGTTCTTGACCTGCAAGAAGAAAAAGCATACGCTGACGAAGAATTCCTAAAAGAGGCCCTCAGTAACCTGATAGACAATGCCATCAAATATTCGGGTGAGAGTGTGCAGATAAAAATATCCTCTTCTGCCTCCACCGACGGATATACCCATATCAGTGTAACAGACAACGGTATGGGCATCCCCTTGAAAGAGCAAGGAAAGATTTTCGAGAAATTCGAACGCGCTTCGGCCGTGATACGCAACCGCAAAGGAGGCGCTTCCGGTTTCGGACTCGGGCTGAACTATGTCCTGCATGTCGTCGAAGCACACCACGGCAGCGTAAAGCTGGAAAGCATAGAAGGAGAATACAGCAAATTTACGATAAACATTCCACAACATAACGGAGAAACAGCATGATAAAGTTATTATTGGTTGAAGACGATGCCAACCTGAGATACATCATCCGGGGAGGACTTGAAGACATGATCGGCGGATACGAAATAAAAGATGCCGCCAATGGAGAAGAAGGACTGAAAGTGTGGCAGGAATGGCAACCGGACGTAATCGTTTCGGACATCGAAATGCCGGTTATGGATGGTTACGAGATGGTAAAACGTATTCGTGAAACCGATCCGGATACCCCTATCCTTTTCAGTTCGGGACGTGTTTCACCCAAGGATGTGGTGAAAGGTTACGAATTGGGAGTCAACAACTACCTGAAAAAGCCGTTTCTCCCCGAAGAGCTGAATGCACACGTACAGGCTTTAATGAAAATGAAGCAGAAAGCACCCGCCGCAACACCGGCCCCGAAAACACCGGTCATGGCGGAAGGTATCTATCAAATAGGAAAGAACTATACGCTGGATGCAGAGCATGCTACCCTGAAACACGCATCGGGTACCAATAAAACACTGACAGCCCGCGAGACAAAACTATTGCAAATGCTTTGCGAAAAGAAAGGCGAAGTAGTGAAACGCGAAACCATCCTTGAAAAACTCTGGGGAACGGAGGACGATTACTTCGCTTCACGCAGCCTGGATGTATTTGTCACCAAACTAAGAAAGCTGTTCGCGGAAGATCCGTCTGTAAATATCAAAACCGTGAAAGGAATAGGATTAAGCCTGTTAGAAATATGAACAACCCCAAATAGACCGTTTTTCATGTACAATGCGCAACTGATAAAGAAGCTCAGAGAAGGGGACCATCATGCATATAAATTCATTTTTGATCATTATTATGCTTTGATGGGCGCCATTGCGTATGAATATGTAGAAGATTACTATATCAGCCAGAACATAGTGGAAGATGTAATGATGTCTATTTGGGAAAAAAGAGAACAACTGATCATTTCAACTTCTGTAAAATCCTATCTGCTCACCTCCGTTCACAATAAATGCATCGATTACTTACGAAGCCGGTCCAGAGAAGCGGAAGTATTCAGCCTTGAAAGTGAAATCGGCTCGTCGAGCTGTTACATCCCGGATCAAGAGATGTTCGAGCAGATCGTCTCATCGGAACTGGAAAAGAAAATAGAAGAAATTATCCAATCGATGCCCGAAGAATGCAAAAAAGTATTCCTGCTGAGCCGGTATGGAAACAAGAGCTATGCCGAAATAGCTAATGAGCTGAACATCTCCGTCAATACGGTGAAATACCACATCAAAAAAGCACTCAGCCTATTCAGAGAGGAACTGAAAGATTACCTCCTCACCATTACAGCCTTATATTTCTATCTTTTTAATCAGTAAAATCCGCATTAAACAAGCTTCGTGATACTTTTTTCGATAAAAAAGAAAACTTTTATCGAAAAAAGTTCTTTTCTCACTACCCTACTGTATTTCCCGGACGTCCTACTTATAAAAGGCGACAAGTATGGACAACGACATCGATATTTTTAATCTTATCAACAGGCAGTTCTCCAAGCAGATATCCAAAGAGGAAGAGGCTGTTTTGAAAGCATGGTATGAAAACAGCGCAGAAAACAAGCAGGTGTACAAAGAGTATTATCTGTTGATAAAAGGATTGCGAATCTCTCAAAACAAGAAATTCTTCTCCTCACAAATCGGAGATGCCTATGCCGGCTTCGCCAGAAAGACCGGTCTAAAGCAGAAAGAAAGCAGGCGATATTCCGTGCCCCGCTCCTGGATACGGTATGCAGCCGTTTTTGCCATAGCATTCGGGCTGGGTGCAGGTTCCTACTATATAGCCCGCTCCGGCTCATCAGGCTCTCGCCTGGCACAAACAATTGAAATCCCTTATGGCTCCAAATCTAAAGTTACTTTACCCGATGGAACCTCTGTATGGTTGAATTCCGGAAGCCGGTTATCTTATCTGGAAAGTTTCGGTCATTCCAACCGGAATGTTTCTCTGGACGGCGAAGCCTATTTTGAGGTCACCAAAAATAAGAAACTCCCGTTCAGTGTACTTTCCGGAAAGGTAAAGATTAAAGTACTCGGTACCAAATTCAACTTTAAATCTTATAAGGAAGATGAAAGTGCACGGGTTACTTTGGTAGAAGGTAGCCTGAATGTCGGAAATATCGAAAACAATGTAAGAAACGTGCTGCTTATCCCCAACCAGCAGGCAGTCATCAACAAAAAGGAAAACCGGGTTACCGTGAAAAACGTAGATGCCAAAAGTTATGCCATGTGGACACATCCGAAACAGGAAATATTGGATGTTATCCCGAGCAATGTCACCGGGCAACCCACAGCATCCATACGGGTTCCAAGCGTAACGATACGAAACACCCTCTTTTTCAACGAAGAACCGCTAAGTCAGATTGTACGTGATCTGGAACGGGCATTCAATGTGAAAATCGAAATAAAAGACCGCCAACTGAGCACTGAACGCTTCTATGGCGATTTCCGAAACGACGAAACGATTACAGAGATACTGGATATCATGGCCGCCAACAACAATCTGTATTACACGATCGATGGAGATGAAATAATTATATCAAGAAAATAATCAATCATAATTTAATAATAGCGCCGATGTATGTAAAAGAATGGAAAGCCCTTATGAAAATGGCTTTAATCACCTGTTTTTTAATCTGTGCACAGGTCATTTCCGCTCAGGAGAAGAACTTCTCTCTCGATCTGAAAGACGTAACAGTAAAAGAAGCTTTGGAACAACTAAAAGCAAAAACCACCTATTCCCTATGGTTCAATGTGAATGATGTAGACCTGGGACGGAAAATAACCGTTCGTTTCCAGGATAAATCGATCAACGAAGCATTGGAGATCATTTTGAAAGGACAATCTCTTAGTTATGAAATAAAAGACAAATACATCCAGATATTCAAACCCCGTAAAGCTCCCGAGAAAGGGAAAGTAAAACAGGCGTCGGGTATTGTGGTAGATGATAAAGGGGAAAGTCTGCCAGGGGTGAGCATCCGGTTTAAAGAGGATGAAACAGTCGGGACAGTCACCGATCTCGACGGCCACTTCCAGATAAACATTCCGGAAAAGGCAAAAACCCTGATCGTCTCCTACATCGGAATGGAGACCAAAGAACTCCCGATCAAAGAGGGGACGATAAAGGTGGTTCTTAACTCCGATTCGCAGATTCTGGACGAAGTGGTCGTGACGGGTATGACAAAAGTAGACAAACGCCTGTTTACCGGTGCAACCGACAGACTGAAAGCAGAAGATGCCCGCCTGGACGGTATACCCGATGTAAGCCGCGCACTGGAAGGACGCTCCGCAGGAGTATCCGTACAGAATGTGTCCGGTACTTTCGGCACTGCCCCGAAGATTCGTGTACGCGGTGCCACCTCTATCTACGGCAGTTCCAAACCGCTATGGGTGGTCGATGGCGTTGTCATGGAAGATGCCGTTGAAATCAACGCCGATGACCTGTCTTCCGGCGACGCCGTCACCTTGATCAGTTCTGCAATAGCCGGATTGAGTGCCGACGATATCGAAAGTTTTCAAATTCTGAAAGACGGTTCGGCTACCTCCATATACGGTGCCAGAGCCATGGCGGGCGTAGTAGTAATCACCACAAAGAGAGGGCAGGCCGGTGTCAGCCGGATCAACTATACCGGTGAATTCACATCCCGCCTGAAACCTAACTATAACGATTTCAACATAATGGATTCGCAGGAACAGATGGGTGTTTACAATGAAATGGCAGAAAAAGGCTGGCTGATCTTCTCTGATACTTACCGGGCCTCCAATAGCGGAGTTTATGGAAAGATGTACCAGCTCATCAACGATTATAATCCGAAGACCCAGACATGGGGACTGGAAAATACCCCCGAAGCACGTGCCGGATACCTTCAGATGGCCGAAATGAGAAACACGAACTGGTTTGACGAATTGTTTAATAACAACATCACCATGAATCACTCGATCAGTATCAGTTCCGGTACGGAAAAAGCGAAGTACTACGGTTCGATCAGTATCTATAATGATCCGGGCTGGACCAAAGCAAGCTCGGTCAAAAGATATACAGCCAATGCCAATGCTTCCTTCAACCTGTCCGACAATCTGACGTTGACGCTGCTTTCCAACGGTTCTTACAGAAAACAAAAAGCTCCCGGAACGTTAAGCCAGGAGATAGATGTAGTGAGCGGAGAAGTTAGACGTGACTTTGACATCAACCCATATAGCTATGCGCTGAATACATCAAGAACATTAGCTCTGAAAGATGAAAACGGACTGGTATATTATACCAGAAACTATGCCCCTTTCAACATTCTGAATGAATTGGACAAAAACTACATCGATCTGGATGTGGTAGATCTCAAATTCCAGGGTGAACTGAATTGGAAAATCATCAAAGGCTTGGAAGCTAAAGTTGTAGGTGCAGTAAAATACCAGATGACCTCACAAGATCATCTTATAAAAGAGAACTCTAATCAACCCGAGGCATATCGTGCCGCAGGAGATGCAACCATACTCGATAAGAATCCGCTCCTATACAAAAATCCGGATCTTCCGAACTCACTTCCCGTAGTCGTATTACCGGAAGGAGGTATCTTCGATAAAAACGAATACAAGTTGTTCGGATATGACTTCAGAGCCAGCCTGAGCTATAACACCAGCTTCAAGGACAAACATATTATGAACCTGTTTGCCGGAACAGAAGCGAACTCGGCCGACCGTACCCAATACTGGTCAAGAGGTTGGGGCTACCAATATGAAAAAGGAGGGGTGCCTTTTTACGATTACCTGATATTCAAACAAGGAATAGAACAGAATAACCAATACTACTACAATGACCTGACCTATTCCCGGAACCTTGCCTTCTTCGGTATGGCAACCTACTCATATATGGGAAAATATACAGCCACCGGAACGCTCCGCTATGAAGGTTCCAACAGATTGGGAAAAGCCCGGTCGGCTCGCTGGCTGCCTACCTGGAACGCGGCCTTAGCATGGAACATGCATGAAGAAGAGTTTTTTGAGAAACTGACTCCGGCCTTGTCGCACTTTACGCTAAAGGCTTCTTATAGTCTGACTGCCGACAGGGGCCCGGCCTTTGTTACCAACTCCCGTGTGGTATACCGCAACTACTCCCCTTACCGCCCTTTCGCCGATGTAAAAGAATCGGGTTTGCAAATAGAAGATTTGGAAAACAGCGAACTGACTTATGAAAAAAAGCATGAATTCAATATCGGTGTTGATTTCGGCTTTATCGACAATCGGATCAATCTTAGTGCAGACTATTACACCCGTAATAATTATGACCTGATCGGAGTCATCAATACACAAGGTAGTGGCGGACAAGGAATGAAATACGCCAATGTGGCTTCTATGAAATCAAGCGGATTCGAACTGACCTTGTCTACCAAAAACATACGGACAAAGAGTTTTCAGTGGACTACGGATTTTATCTTCTCAAAATCCAAGAATGAAATAACCGAACTGGACTCTAAAGCACGAGTAATGAGCCTCATCTCCGGAATGGGATTTGCCGAAAAAGGGTATCCCGTACGTGCACTGTTTTCAATCCCTTTCCAAGGTTTGAATGAAGACGGGCTACCTACTTTTATCAATGAAAACGGAGAGATAACCATCACAGAAATCAATTTCCAGGAATCGATGAAAAAAGGTTTCCTGAAATACGAAGGTCCTACCGATCCCACCATTACGGGAAGTTTCGGAAATATCTTTTCATACAAGAATTTCAGATTAAATGTCTTCATGACCTACTCTTTCGGAAATGTAGTCCGCCTGGACCCTGTATTCAAAAGCGAGTACTCCGATCTGGATGCAATGCCCAAAGAATTTAAGAACAGATGGACGGTGCCCGGAGACGAAGCCCATACCAACATTCCGGTAATAGCTCACAAACGCCAGGTACAAGACATCCCCAATCTAAAATATGCCTATAATGCGTATAACTATTCGGATGTCCGCGTTGCAAAAGGCGATTTTATCCGGATGAAAGAGATCTCTTTATCATACGATTTCAACCCGGCCTGGATCAAGCAATTCAAGCTGAATAATCTGCAACTGAAACTGCAGGCAACCAACCTCTTCCTCGTTTATTCGGATTCTAAATTGAACGGACAAGACCCGGAATTCTTTCGTTCCGGCGGGGTGGCTTCTCCTGTACCCAAACAGTTTACTCTAACTTTAAGATTAGGATTATAAAAAAAGACAATAAATATGAAAAATCAAAATAAATACTCAATAGGTCTGGCAGCCATAGCAATGTTATTGGCCACATCCTCCTGTGAAGGCTTTCTGGATAAGATGCCGGACAACAGAACCGAACTCGACAACAGTGAGAAAGTGTTACAACTGCTCGTATCCGCCTACCCCAGTGGAACGTATATGCAGATAACCGAACTAATGTCCGACAACGTGGCAGATAACGGACCGCTCTATATGACCTTCAATAAAAGTGTGGAAGAGAGTTATAAATGGCAGGATTTCACCGATAACCAGCAAGATACTCCACAATACATATGGAACGAATATTATAAAGCAATAGCTGCCGCCAATCATGCATTGGAATACCTGAATAATTCTGAAGAAGGAACCGAAGACGAGCTTGCCTCCAGAGGAGAAGCCCTTGTCTGCCGCGCTTATTCCCACTTCATCTTAGTCAATGTTTTTTGTAAAGCATACAATTCCCAGACAAGTAGCGTCGATCTGGGAATACCTTATGTGGAAAAGCCGGAAAAGATAGTATCCGGACAATATGCAAGAGGAACCGTTGCCGAAGTATACGAAAAAATAAACCGTGACATAGAAGAGGGATTGCCCCTTATCGACGACACGAAGTACAAAAGTTCCGTTATCAAATATCATTTCAATCAGAAAGCGGCATATGCTTTCGCCGCCCGGTTCAATTTGTATTACGGCAACTATGAAAAAGCCATAAAATATGCCACCAAAGCAATTGGAGAGAATCCGGCAAAAGTACTCCGTGATCAAGTTCAGTACAAAAGTATCGCCGCAGCAAAAGATTGCGGTATCGCTTATGTCAAATCTGAATTAGCATGCAATCTCTTACTGATGCCCGCTACATCCATGTGGAACTACAACCATTGGAGATCTCAATATAGCAGATATGCTATGAACACCGCTAAACTGCAGACCACCTACTGGAGCCTCGGACCATGGGTAGCCCCGGATTATCTCTATCAGGCACTCAAAATATACGGAAACGATCAAGTATCCTATTATCCCAAATTGTATGGTTTCATTGAATATACGGATGTCATTTCCGGAATAGGCTATCTGAATATCGTGAATACGGTCTTTACAACAGACGAGACCCTCCTTTGCCGCGCAGAAGCTTACATTCATATGAAAGACTATTCCAACGCGACAAAAGACCTGAGCTATTGGTATGATTCGCACACTTTACCGGGAGTCAAAGCCCTAACAGAAGACCGGATCGATTCTTATTATGAAACAGCAGACCAGGCAGTACGCCCTGAGCTCCATCCGATGTTTGAAATCGAACCGGGTAAACAACTCAACTTTATGTATTGTCTGCTTCATTTCCGACGCATAGAAACGGTACACGAAGGCCTTAGATGGTTTGACATCAAACGGTTCGGCATAGAGATAGAACACAACATTGCCGGACAGGCCAATGACATACTGACCAAAGATGACCCCCGAAGAGCATTACAACTACCGGCAGATGTAATCGGAGCCGGCATGCAACCTAACCCCAGATAATAACGAAATCAGAAAAAAAATATGAAAAAGATTTTATTATACGCATTGGCAATCTTTTTAACCGGCGGAATGATCTCCTCCTGTTCTGAAGACAAACTCGGAGACAGTATTTTTGATACGAATCCTCCGGCACGCACAGAGTTCGACAATTGGCTACTCCGGAATTATGTGAAAGAATACAACATCGACTTCAAATACCGGCTGGAAGACATAGAAGCCAATATGTCGTACAATCATATTCCGGCAGAAGTAGAGAAATCCAAGAAACTGGCAAAGATCATCAAATATCTGTGGCTCGAATCATACGACGAGATGTTCGACAAGACCGGAGTAAACAAGGATTTCATGCGGACCTACGCTCCTAAGGTGATTCTCCTTATCGGCTCGTCGGCCATCAATCCCTCTTCTTCAACGGAGATTTTAGGTTCTGCGGAAGAAGGTATCAAAGTAGTATTGTACAAAGTGAATTCCATTGATCCTACGGACGTGGAAATGCTGAATGAATATTACTTCGAAACCATGCACCATGAGTTTGCCCATATTCTTCACCAAAAGAAAAGTTATCCTACGGAATATAACCAAATATCCGCAGCCGACTACTCTTCTACCGGCTGGCAAAACCGTACGGAACTGCAAGCATGGAAACTGGGATTCGTTACTCCCTATGCAGGTATGCAACCACAAGAGGATTTCGTAGAGGTGATAGCAAACTATCTTGTCAAGCCGGATGGTTTTTGGGAAAATATGCTGGCAAATGCCGGCACAGAGGGAGCAGCCAAGATACAGTCCAAGTTTGATATGGCTAAAGAATGGCTCATGGCCTCATGGAGCATCGACATAGAAGAATTAAGAACGATCATCATCAGACGCTCTGAAAATATTGATTCAATTTTAAATGAAAAAATGACGGACAATGAATAAATCAGTTTATATCCTTATCGCCCTATTCACATTGTGCATCTCTTCATGCTCGGATGAAAACGATATATTCGACAGTTCTTCCGCACGCAGGATGAACGCAATGTTGCAAGAATGTAATGAAATACTGACCGGTGCGGAAAACGGTTGGATTTTTGAATACTATCCGGAAGACAGTAAGTACGGAGGTTTTCAACTGTACATGACTTTTTCCAAAGAGGGAGAAGTAAAAGTCACTGCAGAATCGCCCATATTGGAGTCGCCGGACGAACAGGTCACAAGCATGTATCAGGTGAAAGCCGATATGGGACCCGTCCTGAGTTTTGACACATACAATCGGATATTGCATCAGTTTTCTGACCCGAACCCGGACGGATTGGGTTATGAGGGTGATTATGAATTCGTTATTCTTACCATCAATAAAGAAGGGATCGAATTAAGAGGAAAGAAAACCGGCGTAAAAATGCAGATGATTCCCCTACCGGCCGGTACGACCTGGGAGAGTTATAGCGACCGACTCAACAAGATGATACAGGCATTTCCCGGATTTACCATGCGCCTGAATATAGACGGCACAGTAATAGACATGGAAGAATCTGACGAGATAGGACGCTATCAAACGTTCAAACTACCGGCAAAAACCAATTCTTCCGCCGAAGGTATAGCCTTTATTTATACACCGGATGGGATTAAATTCAAATTTCCTGTAACCATTGCGGGAAAAACAATACAACATTTCACTGCATCGGCAGACGGCACTTATCTGACTTGTACGGATGAAGGAGCAAACGGAGTACAAATCGTACAAATGCCTTTGGGAGAGGCCTTCGTAACCAAGAAAGGCAACTGGTTCTTTGATAAAAACCAGATGGGACCACGATTGACCACGATGTGGAGTACAATTGCCGAAAATATGGAAAAGGATCAGAATGGCCAAGGATCGGAACTTTTGCAACAAATTTCCCTACAGGGCTCTTATCAGGTATTCACAATATACAGTTATTCCATCAACGACGAACAGCTATACAGCGCTAACTTCTATATGGATTTCATTCCCATTGAAGGTGCCGACCAGATGAAAATCATTTTCGCGGGAGGCGGAGACGACTTTGCACGGTATTTCTATATGGAGTATTTCGACATGATGCTGGGTTATATGAGCGATGACGAACCATACAACATGACCTATGACAATCTGAAAAGTCCGAGTGAAATAACTTTCAGAAGAAACGATAACCCCGACGTCGTTTGGTTCAAGACCACCAGATACATTAAATAACCACATAAAAATTACGAATATGAAAAAGAATTATTACATTTTCATCCAGATGTTTTTATTCGTTTCTTTGACTTGCTTTCAAGTGAATGCACAGCAGATCAAGCCGGAAAGAAACAAGACAGAAAAAGTAGGCACACCGGAAGCAACAAAATTCCAGGTACCGCAGACACGGGCAACTATGTTGGGTACTCTACCCTATTCCAACAACTTTGACAGTTATGAAATCCGTACCGTTCCCGAAGGATGGGTATGTACAGGCGAAAAAGATGCTTTTGCCGTCACTACATTCAATGGCTGGAAAGAAATATATTCCGAGCCCAACTGTTTAGGTGCTTATTCTTCTGCCACAGAAGACAATTGGACCTATTCCATCGGATTTCAGATGAAAGCCGGCAAAGTATATCATGCCAGTTTCCAACTATTGGCTCCGGGACTTTCCGAATCAGACAACAAAAGCGAGAGCGTACGCTTTACAGTTGGTAAAGGACAGTCAAAAGAGGCTGAATGTATTATATTGAAAGATTTGAAAAATATCAAATACAAGGAATGGAAAAAGGTAGAGGCCGACTTTACCCCTCAAACCGATGGAGTCTATTACTTCGGTTTCGGCTTTACTGCTACGGCTGCCAATGGAGTAGGAATAGATGATTTCGAAGTTTACGACAACGAAAATCCTTTCCCGGTTGAAGCTAAATATGTCGCATATGGCGGGCTATGGTCGACTTCGGTCAATCACTTGAACGATGATATGCGATACATATATCCGGGACAACCCATTACATTTATTAACCAGTCAAAGTATGCAACCGATTATCAATGGGATACATTCGGTAATCCGGCAACTACGAATGAAGAAAACCCTGAGGTAACTTACTCGGAAAGCGGAGATTACAGACCGTTATTAAATGCCACAAATGCCAAATATACGGATTCATTCTCAGATGTTGTCAATGTCACGGTTCTCGGAAAAGAGGAAATTACAGACATTGTTTGCAACAGTTCAAATAAGTATGACGAAGCCTCTTTACCGGAAAAAGATGTTCCCGGTACCAATGACTATGTAAGCGGTATAAATAAATACTATACCACCTTTGCAGAGAAGTTCGAACTGCCTTCAGAAGCCGAAGCAAGCATTAGCGGAGTTCATTTCAGATTATATCTATACAAGGCGGCTACTACCAATAAAGGTAAACCGGTAAGAGTCAGACTATACGCCGACAAATGGGGAGCACCGGATACAGACAACGTATTCGGCGAGTATGTCACAACCATGAGTGGCGCTTTCGGTTCGGTTTCCGTAGACTATGAAAATGTTGTCAGAAAAATAAAATTTGACAAACCTATAAAAGTAAAAGGAAGCTTTTATTTATCTATAGAGCTGGATGAGTCTATCGTGCCGGATGCTACGACCAAATTAGCTTTAGCTTATGACGTACGCAGAGCAGACAAAGTAGCTTCTGCCTATGTCCGGATTCATGCTGCCGGAGCTGCAGAATTAAACCTTAACGGAGGATGGTATTGTGTTCCGGATCTGCCTTGGCCTTTCAATGAACTCGACAAAACAGGATTCTCTTTCTACCTGTCACCGGAAATTACTTTCCATAAGACCACAGGAACTTCTGTCAACGAAGTGAAAGATAATAAAGTCAATGTCTACCCTGCGATATTCGAGTCCGGCTTTACTATTACAACCAAAGACAATGCCGCCAAACTCGTCCGGGTATTTAATGCAAACGGACAGGTCGTTTTTGAGAAAACAACCCACGAAACCAGCATTGATGTTACAGCTTCCGATTGGACCGCAGGCATTTATCTGGTAAAAGTTGAAGGTAATTCTACGAATTCCTCTATGAAAATTATCAAAAAATAAAAACGATACTCTCTCTTTACTTTATTCTAAACAGTTGTCCGGGCGTTAAACCCCGCGTTTAACGTACCGGACAATTTTTATTCACCACTAATACATATCAAAAGAGTATGAAAAAACGACTACTAATCACCTGTCTTATGTCACTGATAGTCATCGGGGCATGGGCTGAGAAGAGTGAGAACGAACCGATCATCGGTATGACTTGTACACCCGGCAAGATAAGCTTCAAACTGTATGCCACTGAAGAAACGACCTTTCAGATAGATTTTGGAGAAGGACCGGTAGAACAAACGGTCAAGACTACCGGAACAGCTATCAGTGGTTCTGCCACATCAAACTCAATAGCGGTATACGGAGATGCCCTTTTGATAAAAAAGTTTGAAGTATCCTCTAATCAGATTCTCAAGACACTGGATTTCAGCAAATGCACGGCCTTGACGGAGTTATCATGCTCAAGCAGTCCGAATATAACCGAAATTACATTGCCTGCTTCTGCAGAAAACCAATTGACGAAAGTAAATTGCCGTTATATCAACTTGGGCTCTTTTGATGCCAGCCAATGTTCGAAACTCAAAACGTTGTATCTTTCCAATTCGAATGCAACATTGGAAACACTGATACTCCCGGAAAACAGTGATGCATTGGACGATTTAACTTTGATGCAATGTGGATTGACCACTCTGGACGTCAGCAAATACACCAAACTGACTAACCTGGACTGCCAATACAACTATTTGACTTCCGTACAGATCCCTGAAAACCCTGTCAATAATTTATCCGTAGATTGTTCCTACAATTACATGATCATGCCGAATTTTCCGGAAGGTGAAAAAATCACCTTATACTACATGGACCAACGGGAAAAAGTATCACGGTATACTTTAAATGAAAAATATAGTACGAACGACATCATCGACCTGTCAGAACTCTATGCCTTGAAGAAAGGAATCAAAGGTTCTTATTTTCCAGAAGGGGTTTACCCCACTTTCACCTGGTACATGAGCGGAAGCAGTGAACCGTTGGTAGAAGGAACGGATTACCTGACAATAGAACCGGGCAAATTCAAATTCAGCACAGTTCCCGAAAACGAAATCTATTGTGTGATTGCTTCTAAAGCATATCCTGCCTATCAAGACTACGGTTCGCCATACCGTACCACTGATGTTGTAATAGAAAAAGCGATCGATCCGGTTATCACCTTGACTACCACCAAAGAAAGCCCCATCGGATTCTCCATCGGAGCCACCGAAGACAACACCTCTATCCAAATAGACTGGGGGAACGGAACTTTGGTTGATAAAACCATAAATACGACTAAAACATCCGTCCAAGGTACACCTGCCGGAACAAAAATCATCAGGATTTACGCAGATGCCTCTAAAATCAAAGAATTATCTTTAGCTTATTGCGACTATCTCACAGAGGTCGATCTAAGCAAGTGTACAGCGTTGCAAACCCTGTCCGTCAAAGACAGCTACAGAATTACCGCGTTTACATATCCTGAAGATGTAACCACCATTGAAAACCTGACCATTGATAACAGCAGTATAAAAAACATAGATGTACATGATTGGGCAGGGCTAAAGAATTTAAAATATATACCTTATGGCACCAGCACCATCGTATTACCGGATGAAGCGGAAAAGCTGGAAAGCCTTGTCTTAAGCAAACTATCTCTGAAAACCATAGACCTGAATAAATACGTCAACCTAACTACACTCGAAGTAACCTCTCTATCCGCACTGGAAGCACTGGATGTAAATGCATGCGGCAAATTGGCAAAACTGATTTGTAAAAGAAATACCAAACTTAAAGCCCTTACCCTGCCCACTGTCAGAAATGTTTTGACAGAATTGGATTGCGAGTATACTGCATTGACAACCATTAATTTAAAAGAATACACTCATCTTCAGATTTTGAACTGTAGCGGAATCGCAGAAACCGTTTTACCAGAAGATCCGTCGACTTTAATTTCCTTGACTTGCAAAGAGAACGGATTAACAACACTGGATGTAAGCACATGTACCAACCTGACCAATCTGGATTGCTCATACAACCAGTTAACCGAAATACGGGTTCCCGAAAATCCGGGTCAGACCATAAGCATAGATTGCTCCTATAACTACCTGTTTATGCCCAATTTCCCCGAAGGAGAGAACATAGAATTATCTTATATGGACCAACGGGAAAAAGTATCCCGATATACGTTAAGTGAGAAATATAGCACAAACGATATCATCGATCTGTCAGAACTCTATGTCTTGAAAAAAGGAATCAAAGGTTCCTACTTTCCGGAAGGAGTCTATCCTACCTTCACTTGGTACATGAATGGAAGCAGTGAGCCGCTCGTAGAAGGAACGGATTATTCAGTAGTAGAACCGGCCAAATTCAAATTTAAAGCAGTTCCCGAAAACGATATTTATTGCGTGATTGCTTCCAAGGGCTATCCAGCTTATCAGGACTATGGCTCTCCTTATCGTACCACCAATATTATCATAGAGAAAGCACCCGATCCGGCTATTACACTGACAACCTCCAAGGAAAACCTGATCGGCTTCTCTATCGGAGCTGCCGAAGATAATACCTCCATTCAAATAGATTGGGGAGACGGCACTTTGGTCGACAAGACCATAAATACAACCAGAACTTCGATACAAGGTACTCCCACCGGAACAAAAGTTATCAAGATTTACGGGGAAGCCTCTGCTATCAAAGAACTGTCTTTGGCTTACTGTGACTATCTCACAGAGGTTAATCTAAGCAAATGTACAGCCTTAAAAACGCTCATCGTGAAAGAAAGTTCCAAGATTACTACATTCACATATCCCGAAGATGTCACGACCATCGAAAATCTGACGATTGACAACAGCAGTATCAAAAATCTCGATATACATGAGTGGACCGGACTAAGAAGCTTGAATTACGCCCCATACGGAACAGGTACTATTATCCTACCGGATGAAACGGAAAAATTGGAAAACGTTACTCTAAAAAGATTATCCCTGAAAACGATAGACCTAAACAAGTACGGTAATCTAAACTCATTGGAAATCACCAATAATTCTTCATTAGAAACATTGGACGTCAATGCATGCGGTAAGTTAAGCAAACTGATCTGTAAAGCCAATACCAAGCTTACAAGCCTGATTCTCCCGACTGCAAAAACCGCTCTAATGGAATTGAGCTGTGAGTATACCGGATTGACCGACATAAACTTAAGAGAATACACCGCTCTGCAGGTTTTGAATTGTAGTGGAATCAAAGAGGTGGTTCTGCCGTCAGACCCGTCTACACTAACCTCTCTGACATGCAAAGAAAACGGGCTAAAGACATTGGATATAAGCTCATGCGTCAACCTGACTTATCTGGACTGTTCGTACAACGAACTGACTGAAATAACCGTTCCGGAAAACCCGAACCAAGTTCTGGAAATCGATTGCTCTTACAATTATCTGACCATGCCGACCTTCCCGGAAGGCGAGAAAATCAAAATGAGCTATATCTACCAGAAAGAAAAAGTAATGAAATATGAACTGGAGAGCAGCTATACAACCGACGAAACGATCGATTTTTCTGATTGGTATGTGAAAAAGAAAGGGTTACAAAGCTCTTATTTCGCCAATGGGGTTTATCCTACTTTCGAATGGTATCTGCAAGGCAGTAACGAGCAACTCGAATCCGGAACGGATTATACGATAACAGAAGGGTGTAAATTCCAATTTATAACTATACCGGACGACGCTGTTTACTGTGTGATTTCTTCCAGAGCATATCCCGATTATGAAAATTATGGAGAACCTTACAAAACGACTTCCTGCGTTATAACACGAGGTACGAGTGTGAAAGAAAACCATGCAAATATAGCCAAAGTTTATGCCACTGGTACAAACATTACAATCATACCGACCGAAGACTGCACATATTCAGTGAGTACTGCTACCGGACAGGTGATCACCAACGGCGAGACCGGACAAAGTATTGAAGTCCCTGTACATTTATCCGGTATCTATATCGTATCTGTCCGTACAGCAGACAACAAGGTTAAGAGCTATAAAGTAGCAGTTCAATAAAATAGCCTATAAAGCAATGTCTTTATAACTCCGGCCAGAACTGCCTGTCAATATTTACCGATAATAATCGGTAAATATTGACAGGCAGTTCTGTTTATATAAAGAGAGTAAACAAAAGAAACAGGAAAATCAGCCTAAGAAAATAATTGTACAAAAAAACAGAGAAGGAACGTCTTTCTCATCTACCTGATTGTCACATCTTATAAACATCCGAACAGTTCGTCGTAGAGTTTCGCCTCATTTCCCGTAGAGTTTCACTCTGTTTCTCGTAGAGGGAAAAAGTCATCATATAACACACTGATATACAAATACTTGCAAACCGCCATTTTTGTATCCTATTTTCAAGTCCAAAGCCATCATTATCTTAATAAAAACAGGTATCCAATCAGACAATATAATTAGACAAAACTGATTATATTCTTCAATGTGAAAGTAATCGTTTACTCAAATAACGTACCGGATACCATACCGAAAGAAAGCCGACTGTAAGTACCGTTACAAATATCAATACCACATCCCAGAAATGGACACTGACCGGATAAGCATCCACCAAGAACGTACCGCCTCCCCCACCTAAAGAGATAAGGCCGAATTTCTCCTGTATCAGGCAAAGAGCCAAGCCCAATACAATTCCGGATACAGCACCGAAAAGAGAGATCAACCGCCCCTCAAAAAGAAATATTCGGGAAATTAGCCGATCGTCCGCTCCCAAATTACGTAAAGTCACTACATCTTCTTTTTTATCGAGGATCAGCATAGAAAGTGAACCGATTACGTTAAAACAAGCGATCATCAGAATAAATGTAAGGAAAAGGTAGGAGATTAATTTTTCGATCTCCATGATACGGAACACATCCGCTTGCTGTTCATAACGATCCTGCACCACAAAATCATCACCCAGCACAGAAGCGATTTTTGATTTGACGGAAGATACGCCGGCATTTGGTTTCAGTTTCAATTCAATGGCAGAAACCTCGGTCGTATAATCGAGCATCCGTCGTGCAAACGCAAGGGAAGTAAGGATATAGTTACTATCATACTTCTGCTGATTGACCACAAAAACAGCACCGGGAGAAAAAAGATAATCCATATTAAAAGAAGCGGAAGGATTGGCCATGTTCACCTTCGCATTCCGCTTCGGACTATAAATCTTCAACGGATCAACAAACTGGATGCCGGTACCTAAAGTCGAGACCAGTTCAATGCCCATCACACCATAATCCACAATAGAATCATGGAGCAAAAACTCACCGGAGCCATAAAGAATACTATCGATAGCCGTAAGTTCCTCAAAATTATCTTCCACCCCTTTTATTACAGTCATCGTCTGCCGGTCTTTATACTGTACCATCGCATTTTCCTCCAAGGTTTCAGTAAACACGGCAATCTCCGGTAAAGCCCGGATCGCTTGTATACGTTCGTCCTGTGCGTCAAATACTTTCCCTTCACGAACCGTGATTTTCAGCTCCGGATCAAAAGCCGTAAAAAAACTGGCCACCATATCCTGAAAACCGTTAAAAACAGAAAGCGTACAGACTAACGCTAACGTAGCAAGTGCCACCCCGCATACTGATATACCGGAAATGATATTAATGGCATTGTGCTTCTTTTTCGAAAAAAGATAACGCCGGGCTATGTAGAAAGGGAGATTCACTTCTGAAGCAGTGAGTCTATTTTCTCGATATAATCCAATGAATCATCCACAAAGAATTTCAATTCGGGGATGATACGTAGCTGGTGACGGACACGCGTACCGAGTTCGTACCGGATAGATTTCATATTGTTATTAATATTCTTCACCATCTCCTCCCCCTTATCGGATGGGAAAATGCTAAGATACACACGTGCAATGCTCATATCGGGACTGATACGTACCGCACTTACCGATACCAATACACCGGTCATCGCCTTTGTCTGAAGCAAGAATATTTCACTCAATTCTTTCTGCAACAAACGGGATATTTTATTTTGACGGGTTGTTTCCATAAATATACATGTTAGTTTGTTCAACGTAATTTTTCTATTGCAAAGGCTATTCCAGCCTGCCTGTATAGAACACAAAGTTACAGAAATATATCGTTTGGATAATGATTTATAGCTTATTTTTAGTTTTCATTATTGAATTACACTCACAAAGCTATCTTTGCGGCAAACCGAACCGGTATTATTTGTTCTCTCTAAAAGAATACTCAGGAATAATGAATCAATAATAGCGCTGAACAGCAATGCCCCATTTCGCATGAGAGAAGTTTACTATATGGGAAAATGGGATCATGGACTCAATAGATATATGGATATTTCAATGACACCATAAATAAAAATATCTATTTTATTTCTTGCGGATAATCGTCAGCCCGTCACGCAAAGGAAGAATTACTTTCTCCACCCGAGAGTCACAAGCCACCAGATCATTAAATGCCTTAATACCGATAGTCTGATAATCATTATTGTGCGGATGTTCCTCCAATACGTGGCCGTCCCACAATGTATTATCTGCAATAATATAACCACCCGTAGAAAGATGGGCAAGTGTCATCTCATAATATTCGATATACTTACGCTTGTCCCCGTCTATAAAAGCAAGATCGAACGTAATGTCCAACTTCGGCACCAATTCAAGAGCATCACCGATATAAAACTTTATCTTATCAGCATAAGCGGACTTCTCCAACCAAGGGCGGGTAAAGTCCTCCTGCTCGTCATTAATCTCAAATGTATGAAGCATTCCTCCCTCACTCAAGCCTTCGGCAAGGCAAAGAGCCGAATATCCGCTATAAGTTCCTATCTCAAGTATCTGCCGGGGACGGATCATCTCGACAAACATTTTCAGCATCCTCCCTTGCAAGTGCCCGGAAGCCATACGGGGACGAAGCAACTTGACATGAGTATCCCGATACAACGCCTTCAGGTAATCACCTTCGTCGTCAATATGACGCAAGATATATTCATCAATAGTTTCCATACATCAGTGAAATCAAGACTATACAAGTGGAAGGATTGACGATTGGACAATTTACGATTTACGATTAAAATTACACTGCTATCACAAGACAATAGTTCTTTCAATCGTAAATCGTCCAATCTCAAATTACAAATATCTGTTTTTATTAGGCAGTACCGTTTCCTCCGCATGCTTCAACGCATCTTCCACAACGTTGATCTCAAGGAAAGAAGTCTGCGTACCGGCTTTACCGCTACTCAAGTAACCTACCATATCGGCAGGCTGCAAACGTCCCTCTTTCAGCAAACGGCGCAAAGCTGCGAAATAGTACTCCTGTCCGTTTGCCAACTCCGGCATATAAATCGCTTCCACACCATAGGAAAGAGCCAGATGACGCATCGTTTTCTCTTTGTAACAAATAGCCAATACAGGGTATTTACCACGGAAAGCAGCCAGATTACGGGCCGTACGTCCACTATAACTATCGGTAATGATGGCGCGCATTTTCAATTTCGCCGTTGCTTTCACAGCCTGCTTCGCCAAGAAAGCCGTCACGTCATTGCTATTCTCATTCAACGGAATGCGGATATCGTTTTCTTCCAACTTATCCTTTTCCGCCTGTGCAGCAATTTTCGTCATGGTTTTCACGGCTTCCACCGGATATTTCCCATAAGCAGTTTCACCACTCAGCATCAAGGCATCCGTACGATAATAGATGGCATTGGCGATATCAGTAACCTCCGCACGAGTCGGACGCGGATTATTAATCATCGTATGCAGCATCTGCGTAGCCACGATGACCGGTTTCTTAGCCAATACACATTTGCGGATAAGCGTACGCTGGATGCCCGGAATACGTTCCTGCGGCACCTCGATACCCAAGTCACCACGCGCTACCATAACGCCATCGGCCACTTCAAGTATCTCGTCAATATTATCCACTCCCTCCTGATTTTCAATTTTGGCGATAATTTTAATATCACTGTTATGCGCATCAAGTATTTCACGGATATCGAGCACATCCTGCCTGTTACGGACAAACGAATGGGCGATAAAATCAATATCCTTTTCAATGGCATACAATATATTGTTACGGTCTTTTTCCGTCAACGAAGGCAAGTTAATACGTACACCCGGCACATTCACACTTTTACGGCTACCCAAAGTTGCTTCATTCTGAACTTCACATATCAGATAGTCATCCGTTTTATCGATCACCCGAAGTTCCAGATCACCGTCATCGATAAGAATGGTTCCACCTACATTGAGATCGCGCACAAAATTGGGGTATGAAACGGCAATGCACTCACGCGTCGTTTCCAAATCGGGGTTACCGACAATCTTCACTCTTTCACCGATCTGGTAAGGAATCGGTTCCGCATTCGCGGTAGTCCGCACTTCCGGACCTTTGGTATCCATCAGGATAGCAATGCGATTTGAAACGGCACGCACATTGGCAATCAATGCCTCGAAACCCTCACGGCTGGCATGAGCCGTATTCATACGAACAACGTTCATTCCGGCATCGAACAACTGTTTTATAAAGTCTACATCACAGCGCCTGTCTGAGATGGAAGCTACGATTTTGGTCTGTTTCAGCAACATCTTGAATAATTGTTTAATTTGTTAATGCATTCATAGCCGATTACCGTTCGGCATAGCCACACATTAATTATATTTATCTATACTTATTTTATTATATTCTTTACCATTATGACATTAGTACATACCTTTCATGAACACATCGGCGCATTATTCACCGGCGCATCCTTTCAGAGCTTCAAGCGCCAGCCGGTACGAATCGAGTCCGAAACCACAGATAACCCCTCTGCACGCACAGGCAATCATGGAAACGTGACGAAACGCTTCGCGACTGTGCACGTTAGAGATATGTACCTCTATCACCGGAGCCGTCACCGAACGAATAGCATCCTGCAATGCAATAGACGTATGCGTGTAAGCTCCCGCATTCAGAATGATACCATCCGCTTCAAATCCGGTCTGTTGGATGCAATCAATCATTTCTCCCTCAATGTTAGATTGAAAATAGTTAATCTCTATATCCTTATACGTTTCACGAAGACCGGTCAGATAGTCTTCAAATGTAACACTTCCGTATATGGAAGGTTCACGTTTGCCCAGCAGATTAATATTGGGGCCATTAATAATTTGTATCCTCATAACACAATCCTACTAATTTTAATACCTTTGTCCCGAGAACATTATTTCAAGATGCAAAGATAGCGTAAACCGAATGCAGTAGCAAATTTATTTGTATTTTGCCGAGGGGCAACCTGTCTTCGCGGGGCAAAGGTAGAAAAAAGAAATGAAAGTAAACGAAAAAACAGAAAAGAAGGATACGGCGGCTCTGATAATCAGGAAGTACCAACAATATCTGAAACTGGAAAAGTCTTTATCCAAAAACACGTTGGATGCTTATATGACCGATCTGGATAAACTGCTTAATTTTCTACAATCAGAAAATATAGAGATATCGGATGTATGCCTGGACGATTTGGAACGTTTCTCTGCCGGACTGCACGACATCGGCATTCATCCGCGTTCACAAGCACGGATCATCTCGGGCATTAAGTCTTTTTTTCATTTCCTGATTATGGCAGATTATCTGGAAGCCGACCCGAGCGAATTGCTCGAAGGGCCTAAAATCGGTTTAAAGTTACCGGAAGTACTTACCGTAGAAGAGATCGACTCCATCATCGCCGCCATCGATCTGAGTAAAAACGAAGGCCAACGCAACCGGGCGATCCTTGAAACACTGTACAGTTGCGGTCTGCGTGTATCGGAACTGACTAATCTGAAACTCTCCGATCTCTATTTCGACGAAGGTTTCATAAAGGTGGAAGGCAAAGGAAGCAAACAACGGTTAGTCCCCATCTCACCAAGAGCCATTAAAGAAATTAAACTCTATTTCACAGACCGTAACCGTGGAAAAATAAAAAAAGAATACGAAGATTATGTTTTTCTGGCACGATGGGGTAAAAACATATCACGCATCATGGTGTTCCATCTCATCAAGGAATTGGCACAGACCGCAGGTATCACCAAGAACATCAGTCCGCACACTTTTCGCCACTCTTTCGCCACTCATCTGCTGGAAGGAGGGGCCAATCTCCGTGCCATCCAGTGTATGCTCGGACACGAATCCATTGCCACCACCGAAATATATACCCACATCGACCGGAACATGTTGCGGAGTGAAATAATAGAGCATCACCCGCGCAATATTAAATATCGACAAGAAAAGAAAGGCTGATTTCATTAAATTATAATAAAAACAATACCTTGTTTATATATATATCTTAAGATTTAATATCTTTGCGTTACTTTTTCCGGGTTAATGGGAAAAGATGTGTGAACGAATAGACGAATATTTCAATTACAAACATTTAAATTATACCTAAAATGATTAAGAAGCTGTATTTGCCTTTACTTATGGCATTGGTTGTTGCATTATCGTCATGTAACAAGAAAATGGGTGAATTATCATCTGATTACTTCACTACGACTCCGCAAGTGCTGGAGGCAGTAGCTGGTAAGGTTCCCGTAACCATCAATGGAAAATTCCCTGAAAAGTATTTCAACAAGAAAGCGGTTGTAGAAGTAACTCCGGTTCTGAGATGGAACGGCGGCGAAGCTAAAGGTCAGCCAGCTGTATTCCAAGGCGAAAAAGTGGAAGGTAACGACCAAACTATTTCTTACAAAGTAGGTGGAAACTACACAATGAAGACTTCATTCGACTATGTTCCTGAAATGGCTAAGTCTGAATTGTATCTTGAATTCAACGCAAAGATCGGTAACAAAACTGTTACTATTCCTGCCGTTAAAATTGCTGATGGTGTGATCTCGACATCCGAATTGGTTGAAAACACACTGCAAAGTGCCAATCCTGCTAACGGTGACGACGCTTTCCAACGTATCATCAAAGAAAAGCACAATGCGAACATCATGTTCCTTATCCAACAGGCTAACATCCGTGCAAGCGAATTGAAGACTGCTAAAGAATTCAATAAGGAAGTAGCTGAAGTAAACGAAGCTGCCAACAAGAAGATCAGCAACATCGAGGTATCTGCTTATGCATCTCCTGACGGTGGTGTGAAACTGAACACAGGTTTGGCTGAAAATCGTGAAAGCAACACTACTAAAATGTTGAGCAAAGACTTGAAGAAAGCAAAAGTGGACGCTCCTATCGATTCAAAATATACTGCTCAGGACTGGGAAGGTTTCCAGGAATTGGTTTCTAAATCAAACATCCAGGACAAAGAACTGATCCTTCGCGTATTGTCTATGTATCAGGATCCTGAACAAAGAGAACAGGAAATCAAAAACATCTCTTCTGTTTACAAAACTTTGGCTGACGAAATCCTGCCGCAACTGCGTCGTTCTCGTTTGACTTTGAACTATGAAATCATCGGTAAGTCTGACGACGAAATCGCTTCTTTGGCTGCTTCTAATCCGAAAGAACTGACACTGGAAGAACTGTTGTATGCCGCAACTCTGACTAACGACAACGGTAAGAAAGAAGTTATCTATACAAAAGCTACTGAGCTGTTCCCGAACGATTACCGTGCATTCAACAACCTTGGTAAATTAGCTTATCAAGCCGGTAACATCGACAAAGCAGAATCTTACCTGAAGAAAGCTGCAAACATCCAGGCTGCTCCTGAAGTAAACATGAACCTCGGTCTTGTTGCTTTGGCTAAAGGCGACAAGAATGCTGCTGAAGCATACTTAGGCAAAGCTGCCGGTGCTAAAGAATTAGGCGAAACATTGGGTAACCTGTATATCGCACAAGGTCAGTATGAAAGAGCAGTAAACTCATTCGGTGATGCTAAGACTAACAGTGCCGCACTTGCTCAGATCTTGGCTAAAGACTACAACAAAGCTAAAAACACTTTGGCTAACATTGAAAAGCCGGATGCTTATACAGATTATCTGATGGCTGTTCTGGGTGCAAGAACTAACAATCAGTCTATGTTGACAAGCAGCTTGAAGAACGCTGTTGCTAAAGATTCTTCTTTGGCAAAGAAAGCTGCAACAGATCTTGAATTTGCTAAATATTTCACAAATTCAGACTTCATGAACATTATCAAATAAGATAATATCTTATACGTAATAATAAAAAAGAGAGTTGCCCGCCAGACAAATGGCGGGCAATTCTTTTTTTTATCTGTAAAAACACGTACTTTCGCAGAAAAGAAATGGAAAATGAAGAAGATTAATATTCTGTTCATTCTGATACTCTGCATGACAGGCTGCAAAAAGGAAGCCGACACAACAAGTATCACCGGAGAAATTAAAGGACTGGGTAATGACACAATCTATCTGTATGGGGTGGACGGACTTTACGAACAGATAGATACTATCTGCGTAAAAGGAGACAAATTCTCTCATTCCCTCAAAATAGATACCATTACTTCTGCCGTATTATTATTTAAAAAAAATACGGAATACCCCATTTTCCTTGATAAAAAGAATAAAATAAAAATAGCAGGAAACGTAAATAATCTGAGCTGCCTGAACATCAACGGTAACATCTATAACGAAGAGTTTTCCGCTTTTCAAGCCAGCCTGCAAGAGCTTGACACCCCGTCGGATAAAGCACTTGAAGAAAAAGCCGAAACATTTATCCGCCAACACAACTTTTCTTTTGCCAGTATCTATCTGCTCGACAAATATTTTGTTCAGAAAGAAAACCCCGATTTCGATAAAATTAAAGAGCTTATCAACATCATGGCCGGAATCTTACAGGACAAACCTCGTATCGGACAACTTACAGAATATATCGGCCAACTGGAAAAAGTAAATAAAGACAAAGCAGCGCCATTCTTCAGTATCCCCAATGAAAAAGGAGAAAAAATAACCCGCACAGGGCAATTTAAAGATAAGTATCTGCTTATCAACTTCTGGGCATCCTGGTGCGAAGACTGTGACTCCACAAATGTCGAACTGCGCAAGATAAACGCCAAATACAAGAAGAGCAAAGATTTCGGGATACTCGGCATTTCACTCGATATAGACAAGAAAGCCTGGAAAAACAAAATCAAACAAGACACATTAAACTGGGAACAGGTATGTACCTTCACCGGATGGGACATGGAAACAGCCAAACAATACGCCGTTCAGAAGCTGCCTGTCAGCATACTCGTATCCCCGAGCGGAAGAATACTTGCAAGAGATATCCCGGCAGACAGCCTAAGCCACAAAGTGGAAGAAGTGCTAAAGAAAAACGAAAAGAAATAATTGCCCTTAAATTACTAAGAAAAACATGCTCATAAAAGTATTCGGAGCGGCCGTACAAGGTATAAACGCAACCCTTATCACCATCGAAGTAAACAGCTCAAGAGGTTGCATGTTCTATCTGGTAGGTCTGCCCGACTCTGCCGTAAAAGAGAGCCATCAACGTATCATCTCCGCCCTGCAAGTGACCGGGTACAAAATGCCCACCAGCAATATAGTCATCAACATGGCACCAGCAGATATTCGTAAAGAAGGTTCGGCCTACGACCTCCCGCTTGCCATAGGCATCCTTGCTGCCAATGAAACCATCTCTTCCGAGAAACTGCCCCATTATTTACTCATGGGAGAACTAAGTCTCGACGGTAGCATACAACCGATCAAAGGGGCACTTCCCATAGCTATCAAAGCACGGGAAGAGAAATTCGACGGACTGATCGTTCCCCTGCAGAATGCCCGTGAAGCGGCAGTCGTCAATAACCTGAACGTATACGGAGTTACGAATATCAAAGAGGTCATCGAATTTTTCAACGGGAAATGCGAGTTACAGCCCACGATCGTCAATACACGGGAAGAGTTCTATACCCGCCAGGAAGAGTTTGAATACGACTTTGCAGATGTCAAGGGGCAGGAAAATGTAAAAAGAGCATTAGAAGTGGCGGCGGCCGGCGGGCATAATCTTATTATGATCGGAGCACCCGGAAGCGGGAAATCCATGATGGCCAAACGTTTACCGTCCATCCTGCCGCCTCTGTCTCTCGGTGAAAGTCTGGAGACCACCAAAATACATTCCGTAGCCGGAAAACTGAGCCGAGACACCTCACTGATTACAAAACGTCCGTTTCGTAACCCCCATCATACGATTTCGCAATCAGCTATGGTTGGCGGTGGAAATTTTCCACAACCGGGTGAGATCAGCCTTGCCCATAACGGCGTACTCTTTTTAGATGAACTTCCGGAATTCCAACGCAGTGTATTGGAAGTATTGCGTCAACCGTTGGAAGATCGCCGCATCTCTATATCCCGGGTAAGATGCAGCATTGATTATCCGGCGAGTTTCACACTGATCGCTTCTATGAATCCATGTCCTTGCGGATATTATAATCACCCCACAAAAGCCTGTGTCTGTTCTCCGGGGCAAGTGCAGAAATATCTGAATAAAATATCAGGGCCTTTACTGGATCGTATCGACATACAAATAGAAATTGTGCCGGTTCCTTTTGAAGAGATGGCCAACAACCATCCTGCCGAGCCAAGCTCAGAAATTCGTAAACGGGTTATCAAAGCCCGGCAAATACAGGATACCCGTTTTGCCGACCAACCAGGCATTTATTGCAATGCACAAATGACGAGCAAACTGCTTGCCCAATATGCCCAACCCGACAACAAAGGCCTGACTTTACTAAAAAATGCCATGAACCGGCTCAACCTCTCCGCCCGCGCCTACGACCGCATATTAAAAGTATCGCGCACCATTGCCGATCTGGAAGGTAGCGAACAAATACTCTCCGCTCACCTGGCCGAAGCCATCAGCTATCGGAATCTGGACAGGGAGAATTGGGGAGGGTGAAAAGAAGGGAGAATTCTCCCCTCTCTTCATCTTTCTTTTTCGATTCTTATCCGCGCATCCACCGCTATCACCTCTTTCTCCGTAGCCAATAGCGGATTGATATCCATCTCCTTGATCTCCGTGGCAAAACGTAGCAGGGTGGAAAGACGGACGATGATCTCGGCAAATTTATCTTCGTTTACCCCTTTCTGCCCACGGGTTCCCTGAATAATCTTATAGGCACGGAGGGAATGGATCATAGAATAAGCCTCTTCATAAGACAACGGGGCAAGACCGGAAGAAACATCCTTCAAAACTTCAACAAAAATACCTCCTAAACCACAAAGTACAACGTGTCCGAATTTCTCTTCATATTTTGCACCGATAAAGAGTTCCGTACCTTTCAGCATGGGTTGAACCATAATGGCATGTGCCTCGGGAATCTGCATCATCCGATCGAACTCCAAAGCGAGATGCTGCTCGCCTTTTATGTTCAGTACCACTCCTCCCACATCGGATTTGTGTACCGGACCGACAATCTTTGCCACTACCGGGAATCCACAACGGCGTGCAAAAGCAACCACCTCTTCTTTATTGCCGGAAACAAACTCATCGACAAGCGGAATACCGGCGGAATGCAGCAATGCCTGCACATAATGGGGGGCGATATAACCATCTTCGGGGATAGAGTCGATGATACGCCTGATACGAGGTACATCCACACCGAAAAGCTCTATTTCATTGGTGGCCGGTTGCGGGGCATTCACTATCCTCGACAAGGCCGTACCCAATGTCACCTCATCAGCAAAGTTCACATGCCCTTTTGCCAGAAAAGCGGCAACCTCGGCTCCTGCCGTATTGATAGAAGGAAGAATCGGAAAAATCGGTTTACGGCAAGTCTGCATCTTTTCATGTAGCACATCATACATTTCAAACATAGTAACCAGGCCCGGAGTACCGAAAATAGCCATCATCGCATCTATATTCTCAAACTTCTCTTCACAATAATCGATGCAAAGCCGCAAATGCTCGGGAGTACCGGTAGCTAAGATATCAATCGGATTGCCAACGGCAGCACCGGGATAAAGGCGGGATTTTAATTCATCTGCCAACGGGCCTTCCAACCGGGGAACATTCAGTCCGCCTTTGCTCAGAGCATCGGTCAGCATCACCCCGGGACCGCCGGCGTGCGTAATAATAGCAAAATTCTTCCCCCGCAATTCCGGTAACGTGAAAACGCAGCCTACCGTAGTCAACTCTTCACGGGAGAAACAACGCACGATACCTGCTTTACGGAACAGAGCCTCGACAGCAGAGTCGGAACTGGCAATAGCCCCCGTATGCGAAGAGGCCGCACGGCTCCCGCTTTCGGAACTTCCCGCTTTGATGGCAGCAATCTTACAGCCTTTCTTGATCAACGACGAAGCATGAAACAGCAAACGGTCGGGATCACCGATACTCTCGATATAAAGCAATTTAATCCGTGAATCCTTTTCCGGATCAAATGTATTATCCATATATTCCAACACATCTTCCACACCGATCTGCTTCGCATTGCCTACTGACCAGACAGAATTGAACTGCAATCCTTTTGTCACCGCACTCTCCAAAATAAAGACTGCCGTTGCACCGGAACTGGAAATCAAATCTACTCCCTGCAAGCTCAATTGCGGAATAGGCTGACTGAATACGCTGTGATGCCACGTGTTCATCAACCCGATGCAGTTCGGCCCGATCAGCGAAGCACCGTATGTATTCACCGTTGCCAGAATCCGTTCTTCGAGCAGTGCACCTTCGTGCGTCTCTTCGCCAAAACCGGCAGAGAGAATGATAAATGCCTTCGTTTGCTTTCCGCTCGCCAACGCTTCTACCACATCCGGACACAACGCCGCCGGAATGGCAAGAATCGCCAAATCGGTATCGGGTATGTCTTTGGCATCGGCAAAAGAAGGAATCCCCTGCACTTCCGTCTCCTTCGGGTTGACGGCACGAAGTTCACCACGATAACCACCATTGATAAGATTCTTTAATATAGCACCGCCCGGTTTATGCACATTATTCGATGCACCCACGACGACGATGCTCTCCGGACGGAGCAACTGTGTTGTAATCATACGATTGTATATTATTCGGTTATTAATGCACAAATATAGTATTTCCCAAAAACATAAGCAACTTAAAACATGGAAATTCATTTCCCCTTTCCCCCTTCCGCTTTTCGTTATTCATCGGCATTTAAGTGCGGAAGGGAGGGGAAGAAAGTTTTAAATATAATTCCCCGTCGGTAATCATCAACTGATCGATTGACAGTAGTCAACGGATAAGCCGACAACTACCAATAGATAAATTGACTACTGTCAACATACAATAACAGTTATACAATCTGTAAAGAATTAAATAAGGAAGATATATTTCCTCCCATATAATCCATATCTTCCGGTTATGAACATAGACTCCCATTTTCAAAAATCTCTCCGTTCTGCAGTGCCAATCACCGAAGCCCTTCCGTAATATCGCAAGCTCTTCCGCTCCGTAATGCTTGCCACCAAGGCTTTTTAGCTATTGTACAAGGGGACATGTGCAATGCAACAGTACAGTTAAGGCTCCATCGGAGCATCATCATATTGTTAAAATCCGTCAAAAGCACAATCGTCACACAAATTAAACAAATAAATAACAGCACACTAATATAAATTTTGTCACTGTAAACCGTTACAAAACAAAAACAAGTAAAAGGAAATAAGGCATGCAACTATTTTTTTTAAGAATGAATGCTTCTTATTTCTGTTTTATTAACTACATTTGTAGGCGAAGTATTAATAATATAAAAGTCTCCATACTTCTAAAAAATTAGGGATGATTGCGAAAGGAGACTGTCGCAAACAAACAATTATTACATGAATCAAAACAATTTCAAACATCTGTTTTTACTTTTTTATTTTCTGTTGTTCTTATGTCCGAGTATTCTATCGGCCCAACAGAGTAAAATTATGGTAACTTCCTTTAATCGGATGGAAAACGACATCACCGCCCGTATCACAGCACCGAAACGGGATCAAAACGGAGAAATATGTGCGTTGATACGCATCGTGACCAACGAAAAAGACCTTATGTTCGAGCCCGATGCCTTAGGCATTACAGCCCGCGAAAACAAGACAGGAGAAGTGTGGGTTTATGTCCCCCGTGGTGCACGACGCATCTCAATCCTGCATGACAAACTGGGAATTCTGCGCAACTATTTCTATCCGGACATCATCGAAAAGGCAACCGTATACGAGATGGTACTCAACACAAGCGACGACCAGAACAAGCCCGTGGCGGAAAGTAACATGCAATTTCTCGTAGTCCGCCCCGAGCCGGCCACAGCCAATGTTTACATTGACGAAGAACCGGTACCTGTGGAAAACGGACTTTTCAACGCAACCATGCCGAAAGGAGAACACACCTATCGGGTGGAAGCACCGATGTATCAGCCCGATGCCGGTGTCATCAAGTTAGGTAATACTCCGGTCACCAAAAGCGTTGCATTAAAACCCAAATTCGGTTACATGGAAATCTTCTCACTGCCCGAGCAGGATGCCGACGTATACATCGACAGCGTACGGGTAGGAAAAACTCCCTACCGCAGTGACCGCATGGGGATCAAGGAATATAAAGTGCGTATCGAGAAACAAACATACTTCCCGATAGACACCGTGCTGAATGTAACCGCCGGAGAAACCGTACGCCCTACCTTCCACATGATATCCACCATCAAACCGAAAGTTCCGATGAACACGCTCATTATGGTACAGGCAGGATTTGGCGGTGGCGGGCAAACCTCCTTCGGCGGCATGATCGGTTTTACACGCACCAACGGATTCTATGCCGCTTTCAAGAGTGACTTCAACTCGATCAAAACCGTAGGTGAATGTGACGATAACCAAAAGACCACCGAAGGCGCCTCCATCATCTACGAACCGGGAAGAACAGAGAAATCCTACCTCTGCATTACAGCCGGATATATGCGCCGTCTGGCTAAACCACTTTATGGCTATGCCGGCGTAGGATACGGTAACCGCACTTTTGCCTGGCTCGAAGCCGACACGGAAGACAACTGGTATAAAAACACCGATCACTCCGCATCCGGAGTAGCGGCAGAAATAGGGGCTATCCTGCGCCTGAAAGGGTTCCTGCTTTCGGCAGGATTCAACACAATCAATTTCAAACAGCACCAGGTCACCGCCGGTGTAGGTATTATTTTCTAAGAATAACATAAATCACTTCAAACGATATGAAACGACTCATACGAACCATCGCCATCCTGTGCTTTATCTGGCTGACAGGAGGTTGTGAAAAAGATACAGAACCCACTTGGATTGCCCCGAAAATGGAGATCCAAGTAGTACCGCAAGATGACATTAAACGCAAAAGCGCCATACTGAAAGGGAATATCGGAGAAAACGATCTGGAAATTACCGAATGCGGCTTCCTCTACTCCATCAACAAGACTCTGCTCGAAAGTAAAGCATTGGGTGACAAAGATGTAATCAAAGTGCTTGTAGAGCAAACATCCGGTGAAGTAAAAGTACAATTGGAAGAACTCATTCCGGGAACGAACTATTTTTACTGCCTTTTCATCACCTGCGGCAACACCACTGTCATCAGTCCGGAAATTCTGCAGTTTGCCACAGTTGCCAACAATGCGCCCGAACTGGATGCAATAACCCTCCGAACCAAAGACAATCAAAGTATCACGGTCGCAAGCGAGGTCATCTCCAGCGGGGCAGAAAGCATCGAACTGCGAGGTGTCTGCTACGTCAAAGGAACCGAAGGCGACCCTAAATTGGGAGACAACAATGTGGCCGTACCCGAAGGCGAAACCGATTTCGTAGTCACCATCAGCAATTTGAGCGCCTCTACCGACTATACCATACGGGCTTTTGCCATGAACAACGAAGGCATCGTAGGATACGGCAAAACAACCGTTATCCGCACCGAGAATTCGGAAAAGCCAACTGTACGCACATACGACGAGCCAACTGTACGCGGTAATTATGCCGTAGTAACCGCTGAAGTGACCGATGCCGGAACTTCTGCCGTAACCTCCCGGGGATTCTGCTGGAGCAGTACAAACTCTACCCCCATGCTTGGTGCTTGCGACGGACAGACAGAAATGCCTTTAACAGAAAGTAATGTATTCGCAGGAGAAATCAATAAACTCAAAGAAGGCACCGTTTATCATATCCGGGCTTATGCAACCAACGGAAAAGGAACCGGATACGGCAATGCTGTCACCATCACTACCACCAGTGTGACACTGCCGGAAGTTACGATCACCACCCCTACGTTTACTACCAAAACAGCCGACCTCAGTGCCGCCATAGCCAGCAACGGAGGCGGTACAATCACCGAACAGGGATTCTGTTGGAGTGCATCCGTACACAATCCGCAAACAGGCACGGAAGGATGCGAACATAAAGCAATAGAAGGCGACGACTTCAAGTACATGTTAGAAGAACTGACACCGGGAACCACCTATTACGTGACAGCCTATGCCGTCAACGAAAAAGGAACCGGATACTCGAACGTCAAAGAATTTAAAACCATGGAGCTCACAGTGCCCCGACTGGATGCACTCGTCATCTCCACACCCAAAACAGATGGCGCAAGCGTCAACTGCACACTGCTCAGCAACGGCAACGGTACCGTGACCGAACGCGGATTCTGCTGGAGCACCTCCGTACAGAATCCTCGATTGGACATGCAAGGATGCGAAAAAATACAGATGACAGGCACGGAATTTCTGCATGAATTTACCGGACTAAACCCCGGTACTCCGTACTACGTGACGGCTTACGCCACCAATGAAGCAGGAACGGGATATTCTCAGGCCGGAAGCTTCACCACTGTAACTATTTCCGAACCCACGTTGGACATTCCGTATATTTCGGCCATCAATACCACCTCGGCCTATGTGCGTAGCAGTATTATCAATGACAATAATTCTCCGGTCACAGGAAAAGGGTTCTGTTATAGTACAACGAATCCCAACCCGACAACCTCTGATAAAGTGATCAGTGTTGAAGGCAACGACTTCACGCAGCAACTGCTCGGGCTGAATCACGGTACCCTCTATTACATACGCGCTTTTGCAACCAACAGCGTAGGTACGGGATATAGCAGCAGCGAAAGTTTCACCACCACTCAAATCACCGCTCCCGGCCTGTATAGTACAAATGTCTCAGGCGTCACCATCAACAGCGCAGTACTTACCGCCACGATCTACTCGGCAGGTAACGGCACCATCAGCCGGAAAGGTTTCTGCTGGAGCACCGAAACGAGTCAGCCGGATATGGATAAAAACACCCACCAAGACATTGAAGGCAACGTAACCGCCCTCAACCACACCCTCACCGGCTTAACGCCCGGAAAGACCTATTACGTACGTGCATATGCCGTCAACGAAGCGGGAGTGACCTACAATAGCCATGCACAATTCACCACGGATGCCGTCAATAAGCCGACTTTCGGAAATATCTCCGTGACAGACGTGGCAATCACCACAGCTAAAGTCACTGCACGTATCAGCAGTAACGGAAACCAGGAAATCACACGGAAAGGTTTTTATTGGAGCAGCACCAACCACGAACCGGGCGAAAACGACCAAGTAAAAGCCATCGAAGGCACAGGAGACCAGATGGTTCTGAACATGAGCGACCTGAAATCAAGTACCACTTACTATGTACGTGCTTTTGCCACAAATTCACAAGGCACAACTCTCTCTAATATCACCTCATTCACCACCGCCATCGACCCCGTACCGGGTGATGGAGATATGGGTAATCCGGATAAATAACCCTCGAAACAGAAAAGTAATATGAAAAAGATATTCTTATATATATGTATGATATGCCTGGCAGGTCTGAGCACCTACGCTGCCATAAACGGAACACAAGCAAACGATGACACTTTTGCCACCAATGCGCTGAAAGAAGGCTCTTTCCCACTGACCTTTGAACAGGAATCTACCACTGCCCCGTGGACAACTGCGGGAAACGGGGTTGTGACCAGCAGTAATAAAGAAGCGAACTCTGAAGTAGGGTTCAGTACAACGTTCAACCTATCATTTGATGCTACGGTTTCTTTCGACTGGTCTGTCAATGGCGACCAACTGATATTTTATGTGGACAACAAGCAAGTAACTAATATATCCGGCATTATATCCAACTATACCCCTTATAGTTATGATCTAAAAACGGGTGTGCATACTTTGAAATGGAGCTACAAAAACAGTAGTTCCGCTACCACCGGAGATGATCGCGGCTATGTGAAAAATATCTATATGTCGCCAACATCATTCATAATGCCGGGCGTCGCTTACCCTGTATGCGAGACCCAACTTTACTTCGGAAATGTAGTAAAAAATGCACCGACAACGGTCAACCTGAATGTCCGCAATATCGGTAGTGAACAACTAAACATAACGAAAGTAACAACCGACAATACCATTTTCTCCATAGGAGATTATGAAAAGAATATTCCAGCATTGGAGACACGCACAATCCCTTTCACCGTCACTGTAACAGCCGAAGGACTGATTGAAGCCAAAGCTATCATAGTAACCAATGGAGGCACACGGGAGGTTTCCTTGCGGGCCAATTGTACAAGCGATATAACAAGCATCGCTGTGACAAGTCCGGGGAACCTCAGCAATCAAGTATCAGCGAGCGATTATGCAAAAATCAACAATCTTAAGCTGACAGGCGTTATTAATGATACAGATATCGCTTTCATCAAGCAAAACCTAACAGCTGTCAAGACGCTGGACTTATTGGATGCCTCATTTATAAACAACAGCATCAATACGCAATTCCAAAAGAATACATGGGTGACGTTGATATTGCCAAAAGGAACATTGACAATCAATTCTGCGGCACTCCAAGAGAGTGAATGGCTACAAAGTATCGTATTGCCCGAAGGATTGACAGACATAAATTCTAATGCTTTTTACAAGTGTAGTTCTTTACAAAATATCGTCCTCCCATCCACTCTACGAACTATCGGCATAAGAGCTTTTAATGATTGTGCGTCATTAAAAGCCATAACGATTCCGGACAGAGTTGAATCTATCGAACAATATGTATTCTATGAATGCAGTGCTCTCGAAGAAATAATTATCGGAAACGGAGTAAAAAGCATATCGGGTTATGGCCCATTTGAGGGATGTAACAACCTTAAGAAAGTGGTCATCGGAAACGGCCTGACAGATTTAACCGGCAGTATATTCCA
>NZ_KB905466.1:2361028-2653590 GCF_000381365.1 Bacteroides salyersiae WAL 10018 = DSM 18765 = JCM 12988 | reverse complement strand
TAGAAAAGATTACATTGCCTAAAAAACTACGTAACATCAACGGGGCTGCATTCCTCGGATGTAGCAATTTAAGAACGATTGAAATGCCAGATAGCCTAAGAACACTTAAGGATCAGGCTTTTGAAGGATGCGAAAATTTGCAAAGCATAATACTGGCAGACAGTTTAACCGGAGAGATAGGAAATAGAGCATTCTACAACTGTAAATCATTAACCACGATTACAATTCCGGACAAAGTCGAATCTATTGGACAATACGTGTTCAGTGGTTGTAACGCTCTCGAAGAAATAACCATCGGAAACGGAGTTAAGAGCATATCGGGTTATGGACCATTTGAAGGATGTAGCAACCTTAAGAAAGTGGTCATCGGAAACGGCCTGACAGATTTAACCGGCAGTATATTTCAAGGTAAAACAAATCTAACAGAAGTCATATTAGGGGAAAATATAACAACAATAGGAAGTTTCTGTTTTAATGGATGTACCGGACTGGAGAAGATCGTATTACCTAAAAAACTACGTAATATAGAGGGGGGAGTATTCTACGAATGCGACAATTTAAGAACGATTGAAATGCCCGACAGTTTAAGAATACTTAAAGATCAAGTTTTTCAAGGATGTGAAAACCTACGAAGCATAACGTTACCGGACAGTTTAGAAAGTATAGGGAATCAAGTATTCAGAGATTGTAAAGCCTTGAAATCAATAACTATTCCGTCAAAAGTCACATCTTTAGGACAATATGTTTTTTATGGATGCAGTGCCTTGGAAAGTTTTATTTTAGGAGATGGAATTGAAGAAATATCTACTTATGACCCTTTTTACGAATGTAATAATCTTCGTTATGTAAAACTCAACGATAAACTTACCTATATAAGTAATTGGTTCTCCAATAAAAGTAACCTGGAAACTGTTGTTTTAGGAAACCAAGTCACAACAATTGGTAATTCTGCTTTCGCCAATTGTAAATCACTCCAAACCATCAACATGCCGGAAACATTAACAACCATTGGAAATTCGGCTTTCAGCGGATGTAGTAAATTGGCTTCTATTTACATTCCGGAAAGTGTTAATAAAATAGAGAACTATGCCTTTAGCAACTCCGGACTTCGTACATTTACACTTCCTCAAAACATAACGATCATCCCTAACTATGTTTTTAATAATTGCGATAGTCTACGAACAATTACTCTAACTCCTCAATTGACTGCCATAGAGGAAGATGCTTTCAATTCCTGCGACAGTGTAAAAGATATCACTATCAACAATGAAAATGAAACCATTATTGCCACAGCCGGAAAATTCGCCAGCATTCAAAAAGTGACCTTTGGAGATTTAGTTACTGCCATCCCCGATAACCTATTCAAAGACAAAAAATATCTGAAAGAAGTGAAGTTCGGCAAAGAGTTAGCTACCATTGGAGCCAATGCATTTTATAATACCGGCTTAGAGAAATTCACCCTGCCCGATCAGGTGACAACCATTGGCGAAGCCGCTTTCAAAGGAAACAAACAATTGACTGAATTCACTCTAAGCAAAAGCATCAACGAGATCCCTACAGAAGCCTTTGCCGGATGTATTAAGTTGGATTCCATCGGATTCCCTGCCTCCATTCGTAAAGTGGGTAGTAAAGCTTTCGACGGTTGTGACTCATTGCGGGTGATCGAATTAAATCCGGAATTAACAGAAATCGGTGAATATGCCTTTTATAATGCCGGAGACAAAAAACTGGAAAGCATCACCATCCCGGCCAAAGTGAAAAGTATAGGAAGCTATGCCTTCGCAAGTTGTGATACATTAAGTAATATCACGCTTGGTGAAGCAGTAGACAGCATTGCAACATACGCATTCCAAAAATGCCGCTGCCTGAAAGCAATCACTTTGCCGGCAAAACTGCGTAAACTGGAACACGATGTGTTCAACGGTACAGAGATTGCATCGCTCAACATCCCGGATCAAGTAACAGATGTCACCGGAGTATTCAACGGATTAAATAGCAAATTAACCTCCGTCACTCTCGGTAACGGGATAAAGGCACTTCCCGAAGGAATATTCAACAGTTTCTCCGCCCTACAAAGTGTCAGAATAGGAACCGGTGTCACCAAACTGCCAAGCAATACGTTCTATTATTGCAAGGCGTTGACCGATGTTACCATCGGAGCTAATGTCACGACTCTGGACGCTTATAGCTTCGGCTATTGCACAGCCTTGAAACAACTCAGCATCCCGGAGAAAGTAACCGATATACACGAAAATGCTTTTTACGGTACGGCCTTGACAGACTTAGCCCTAAATATGGAAGAGATCAAAGATTACGCCTTCAACAACCGGACGGATCTGACCCAAATTACCATCGGCAAAAACGTAAAACGCATCGGCGTTCAAGCATTCGGATATACCAATATCACAAACATCACACTACCCGAAAATCTGACTACTATTGCCGAAAAAGCTTTCTATGGAACTAAGCTGCAAAACATCCGCATCCCGGCATCGGTAAAAACCGTAGGGTCACAAGCATTCTACAACTGCAAAGAACTGCAAAGCGTGGAAATAGCAGCCGGCTCGGTATCGATCGGCAAACAGGCTTTCCAAGCCAGCCCGAAATTAACCACCGTCATCATGAAAGAAGGCGGCGAAAAGAACATTGCAACAGAAGCATTCTACAACTGCCCGGCACTGGAACAAGTCACTCTTGCTTCCACCGACTCCATTGGCACACGGGCCTTCTCCAACTGCCCGAAGCTGGCAAGCATCCATATACCCGCCAAAACCATAGGCGCCTATGCCTTTGCCAATTGCAGTACACTGACCGATGTGACCTTCGCCGAAGGCATGGACTCTATCGCCGACTACGCTTTTGTCAACTCAACGAATATCAACAGGGTGGCATTGCCGAACAGTCTGCGCACAATCGGCGCCTATGCATTCAGTGCCGAAAATAAAGAGAACTCATTAAGGAGCATCAGTTTCGGGAACAATCTGGAAACCATCGGAAAGAATGCGTTCTATAAAAGCACACAGGTAAAGGACATCGTCATCCCCGACAAAGTAAAAACCATACGGCTCAATGCTTTCAGTAATTGTGAAAATCTGCGTACGGTAAGCGTAGGCAGTGGAGTAGTCACCGTTGAACCCTTTGCTTTCAATGCCAACCCCAACCTGATGTCCATCACATGGAACAGTAAAACACGTATCGAAAACGATGCTTTCAACAGTTATGCCAAAAACTGCCTGATGTATGTCACCGCACAGACAGAGGTTCCTCAAAAATGGTATAATGTGATTCGCGACGGGGTGGCCGAGAACATTGAAATAGCAGATAAATATCCGTTCCATTGCTGGAAAGCATTTGAAGCGAAGAAAGCCATATTCCGCAAGACGTTCAGTCTGGAAACCGGACGTGGCAACGTGTCCAAGGGATGGGAGTCAATCACACTGCCATTCGATGTCAGCCGCATATGGTTCGAGTCAAAAAGTACCGAGCTCCTGCCGTTCGGCGCAGAAGGAGCAAGTACACGCCGTTTCTGGTTACGCGAACTGGGAGAAAACGGATTCCAGTCGTGTCAGCAGATAAAAGCACATACCCCTTACATTATCGCCATGCCGAACAACCGGGAATATGACGAGCAATATAACATCACCGGAGAGGTGCAATTCATAGCCGAAGATTACCGGATACCTGTCACACCCGAAGTTCTGCCAATCGTAGAAGGACCGAAATTCAATTTTGTCCCGACGCTTACAGCAGTCGAACAATCACAGGAGGTATATGCCCTGAACATCGATCCATACAACACGGAAGAGACAACCGGTAGCGTATTCGAACGTTATCGCCGTGACGTAAAGCCGTTCGAAGCTTACGTTACAGACAAACCGGGGTCGCTCAATGCGCCGCTCATGTTCAGTATCGGTGACAATGGCGGTGGTGCCACCGACATACGCATAACGCTGGGCGAAACCATCGATAACGTGAAAGCATACAGCCGAAACGGTATCCTTTACATCGAATCGGACTGTACACGTACCATCGAAATTTATGGTGTAAACGGCATGTTGCTCCGTAATGCAGAAGTGAATGAAGGAATCAATCAGGTGACCGACCTTGATGAGGGCGTCTACTTCCTTGAAGGACAAAAAGTGATTGTGAAACAATAAAATCATCATTGAGCCTCAAACAGAAAACCAACCATTACTGAAACCATTACTGAAAAGAAACCCGTCATCGGCATGTATTTGTCAATGACGGGTTTCTTTTCAGTAATGATTAAACGATAACCGGGTAGCACTGAAGTTGTTAATTTGACAAGTACAGGGAGGAAGCGTTTTTCGAGTCAATGAGGGCCGCCCGATACAAGGAAGTAGTCGCAAATGCTATTGTTCATTGTATATCAAATCATTAACTGTTCATTTCCTAAGTAAATGAATCTATATTCTTAGCCTGCAAGAATACGTATTTAATACTGTGTTAAATACAATTTTTTGTCAACAAGAATACGTATCTTTACAGGCAAAGAATTAATGTTTTGCAACAGAAGAAACAATATGCCGCAAAACGGAATTAACAATGTTAAAATCAGACATACGATTTTCTCATTGACAAGTTCTTAAAGAACGGTAATACAACAAAAATATCATGTTTTAAGTCCGATGATTTTAAAACAATACCGAAAAATAGTATCTTTACCGAAAAATAGAGTTTAGACATTAGAATTTGTATGCCAATAGCCCACTTTGAAAGAAAAATTCAAGAACTCAACTTTTCCTTTATTTCTGAAAAAGGAACCAGTGGAGTGTTATTGACTCAAAACTATGAAAGTCTTTCAAAAGCCATATCCGCACCAGACATTCTTTTCGCCTTAGAAACCGCAAAAAATAAATTCGGTGCAGATGCTGTGTATTTCCGCTATTTCCAAGATAGCAGAGCCGCCGTGCCACAGCTATATATCTTTGACTATACCCTAAAACCGTTAAGCTCTCAAGAAAAAAACCGCATACACAGAAATATGTGGAATGGTTATCAGGTACCTGTATACATCATCATCGAGAAGTCATCTGTGAGCTTTTTCGACGCAAGAGAAAAACCCGATTACAACAGGGTAAATTATGCACAAGAGATAATCATAAAAACAGGAGAAGCCATTAGAAATTTTAATGCGCAAAGCTTTGATAATGGCCTATTTTGGGAAGAGGAAATAAACAAAAATCATTTTCAATTTGAACAATCGGCGACAAAAGATTTAATCCGTGGCCTTAAAGAGGTATATGCCAGTTTTCAAAAAGAATCCGGTTTGGACAAGCACGTAGCCTTAAAATTGCTGGTTCAATGTCTTCTTATAAAATATCTGGAAGAACGGGACGAAGATTCACAGAGCGGGTACTTTGCAAGTACTTACTTTCAAAAACATTTCCAATGCAACGGATTTTGTGATGTTATCCGTCAAGGCAAACTTCTTGACTTATTAGATAAATTAGCTTCTGATTTCAATGGGAAGATATTTCAATGGGACAAGGAAAAAGAAGTAAAGGAGAGAACATCCATTAGAAAAACAGAAATCAAATACCTGGCAAACTATTTAGATGCCAATATAGAAAACAATCAATATGTTTTCTGGCGGCTATATTCATTCTCACACCTGCCGGTAGAAGTAATCAGTTCTGTATATGAAGAGCTATTGACCGATAGCAAGGACATCGTTTACACACCCGAAATGATCGTCTCCACTTTAGTGGACGAATGCATGCCTCTGCAATCTCCTCAAAAAGATTTTAAACTGATCGATGTAAGTTGTGGCTCCGGAATATTCTTGGTTAAAGCCTACAAACGCATCGTTCAATGGTGGCGGTATGAACAATGGCAAAAAACAGGCAAACTGGAGAAACCGTCGCTACCGGTATTAAAAGACTTATTATTAAAGAGCATTCATGGAGTAGATATTGAGCAAGATGCCATTCGTTTGTCTATTTTCAGCCTGGCCCTTGCAATCTTAGATGAAGTAAATCTGGATTCTCCGACATGGGGAGAGTTGAAATTTCCTGATCTGAACAATAATATCATCACAAAGAACTTCTTTAAATATGTAACGGAAAATCCACCCAATGACTTTTCATTGGTGATTGGAAATCCACCTTTCAACTTGCCGTTTGTAAATGATAAAGAACCTGCCAGAAAGGAATATTTTAAAAAGTTAGAAAAACAGTTTGGTTATAAAACAGAAATAGATATACCGGACGAAAATCCCGCACTACACTTCTTAGTACAATCTATGAAACTTCTAAAAGCGGGAGGAATACTTTCTATGATTCAACCATCCGGACCGTTATTGTATCAAAAAGACTTAAAATTCAAGGAAGACGTCTTTTCTACATACAATTTATTGCAAGTTATTGATTTCACCAAACTGGCAGATAAACTATGGGGTAAAAAGAACGTGTCAACAGCAGCTGTGTTTTTACAGAAATCAAGACCGGACTCAGAACCTGTTTTACATCTGATAGCCAATCGCACCTTCTCAAATGCAAATAAACTTTTTTTAGAGTTTGATTATTACGATTTCCACTTCATGTCTAAAAATGATGCTATTTTTAAGCCATACACATGGAAAGCACATTTATTAGGAGGAGGCCGAATTACATCTCTCATTGAAAGATTGTCCACTTTGCCCACTCTAAAAGAATTTTTAAAAGAAAAAGAAAGAAAAGAGGGTTGGTGTGTGGGTATCGGATATATCATTGGCGACAAATCCAATAAAGCCGATTTTATAACCGGAAAAGAGACTATCCCCGTAGAAGCGTTAACCGAAAACGGCATTGATGAAAAACAAATCCACGAATGTCTGATTCAACGTTTCGAAAGACCCAGAAAAACAAAAAAGAAAATTTATGAAGGGCCGCATATTTTGATAAGAGTGATAACAGGCAACCAAGGAATTCCAATTGCTTATTCGGAAAAATACCTGACTTTTCCATTCGGCATAATCGGTATTCATGCGCCTCAAGATGATAAATCAGAGTTATCCGCATTATATGATTATTTAAGAGAAAACAATAGTTTACTAAGAAGCTATATTCTGGCAACGAGTGGAAGAGCCATGATTGGAAAAGCCACTTCAATCAACAAAGATGATATTATGAGGATTCCGTATTCGCATAACAAAAACGATATCATATTCTCTGAGGCAGAAAAGATCATCATAGAAGAAATTGCTGATAAAAGAAAAACAGAAGAAATAGCGGTTCTAAATGCAGACATAACCAAATTCGCATCTGTTTTTTGTAAAACGCTCAATAGTGTTTATCAAATTGATAACGGAAAATTCCAACCTTATAAAATATTAAATACCGAAAACTACATTGCCATACATTTTGAGTACGGCAAAGAGTTGCTTACTGTATCAGAAGAACAAGTTTTCAATTTAGAACAGTATATACAAAATGTCATTCCTCAAAAAAATATCAAACGCCCACACACACATATTCAGAAAATAATGAAAGTGTATGGTAAAAATACTATTATATTAATAAAACCGAAGCAATTACGCTATTGGCTTCCGTCTATTGCCTTACGTGATGCCGATGAAGTGTTTGCAGACTATATAAAAGCCCGTTACTAAAATGTTCAAAGATAGTTTGCCTTCATATCAATTGCCACAACCGAATGATTTATCAGTTCCTCCCAAACACGAAGTAGAACAAATTGTATCATTCATTGACAATCACATAGCAGATTTTCCACACTACTATAATCAAAATAAAGATTCTGTCAGGGAAAATTGGATTAGCAACCTTTTAGTCCGCCATTTCAACTTATGTAATTGTGAAAACGGAGGGTATCTGCCATATGAATTCAGTAAAAACCCGCCACAAGCAAGCTCTACAAGAGAAACGGATATCGGTGTATATATCAATACCAGAAATTCAAAGGTTATTCCGATAATGGAGTTTGAGGCTAAACGTTTCTCTGAGACATCCAACAATCAAGAATACGTTTATGGAGAACGAGGCGGAATAGAACGTTTCAAAAAAGGAGAACATTCAAAGCATCTCAAAGAGTGCGGAATGTTTGCGTATGTGCAAAGCCGAACCATTGAAGAGTGGTTTTCAAAAGTAAATGGTTGGGTGATTTATCAATCGCAAAACAGCATAAACGAGTCCATAGATTGGACAGAAGATGAACAATTAGCCAAAGTCTCATTGCTTGGATCCGTCGAAAAGTTTGCATCCTGCCATAAAAGAAACATATCCAATGATACTATTTTCCTCTGGCATTATTTCATCGATTTGACTCCCTGATCACGATCACAAAAAGAATTTCGTATCCCGGAAGAGTAAAAACGTATTAAATACATTTCTATTATCAGCAAAAACAAGAAATAAAAAAGAATTTCCCTACCTTTGTGGGCTATTAATGATAAGAGAATCATAAAAATAATCCCTATATCAATGGAAAAGAACTTTAAAAGAACCACAGTGACCTCGGCTCTGCCATATGCCAACGGGCCTGTTCATATCGGACATCTGGCAGGTGTATACGTGCCGGCAGATATCTATGTCCGTTATCTGAGATTGAAAAAAGAAGACGTACTCTTTATCGGCGGTTCGGATGAACACGGTGTGCCTATCACAATCCGTGCCAAGAAAGAAGGTATCACTCCACAAGATGTAGTAGACCGTTATCATTTCCTCATAAAGAAATCTTTTGAAGAGTTCGGCATCTCATTCGACGTATACAGCCGTACTTCCTCAAAAACGCACCATGCACTGGCCTCAGACTTCTTCAGGAAGTTGTATGATAAAGGAGAATTTATCGAAAAAACGTCAGAGCAATACTACGATGAAGAAGCGCACCAGTTCCTTGCCGACCGCTATATCACAGGCGAATGCCCGCACTGCCATTCGGAAGGAGCTTACGGCGACCAATGCGAAAAGTGCGGAACTTCCCTTTCACCGACAGACCTTATCAATCCGAAGAGTGCCATCAGTGGCAGCAAACCGGTGATGAAAGAAACCACCCACTGGTATCTCCCGTTGGATAAGCATGAAACATGGCTGCGCCAATGGATTCTGGAAGATCATAAGGAATGGCGTCCTAACGTATACGGACAATGCAAAAGCTGGCTCGACATGGGGCTGCAACCACGTGCCGTAAGCCGCGACCTCGACTGGGGGATTCCTGTTCCGGTAGAAGGTGCCGAAGGGAAAGTTCTCTATGTATGGTTCGACGCTCCTATCGGCTATATCTCCAACACGAAAGAGTTATTGCCCGACACTTGGGAAACTTGGTGGAAAGATCCTAAAACGCGTCTTATCCATTTTATCGGAAAAGACAACATCGTATTCCACTGTATCGTGTTCCCGGCCATGCTGAAAGCCGAAGGCAGTTACATTCTGCCGGACAACGTGCCGAGCAACGAATTCCTCAACCTTGAAGGCGATAAGATTTCCACTTCGCGCAATTGGGCCGTATGGTTGCATGAATATCTGGAAGACTTCCCCGGCAAGCAGGACGTGCTCCGCTATGTACTGACCGCCAATGCACCGGAAACCAAAGATAACGATTTCACATGGAAAGACTTCCAGGCACGCAATAACAACGAATTGGTGGCCGTGTATGGCAACTTCGTAAACCGGGCTCTGCAGCTTACAAAAAAATACTTTGACAGTGTAGTCCCTGCCGCGGGAGAGCTGACGGACTATGACCGCGAAACACTGAAAGAATTTGCCGATGTAAAGGCAGAAGTAGAAAAGTTGCTCGATGTATTCAAGTTCCGTGATGCCCAGAAAGAAGCAATGAATCTGGCTCGCATCGGAAACAAGTATCTGGCAGATACCGAACCGTGGAAACTTGCAAAGACCGACATGACACGCGTTGCTACCATTCTGAATATCTCCTTACAGTTAGTTGCCAACCTTGCCATCGCTTTCGAACCGTTCCTGCCATTCAGCAGCGACAAACTTCGCAAGATGCTGAACATGGACAATTTCGATTGGGCAGAATTGGGACAAACAGACTTGCTTCCTACCGGACATCAATTAGGAACTCCCGAATTACTGTTCGAAAAGATAGAAGACGATGTCATCCAAGCGCAGGTAGACAAATTGCTCGCAACCAAAAAAGCAAATGAGGCCTCCAATTACAAAGCCAACCCGATCAAGCCGGTCATCTCATTCGATGATTTTGAAAAATTGGATATCCGCGTAGGTACAGTATTGGAATGCGAGATGGTGCCCAAGATGAAGAAGTTACTGAAATTCAAGATCGCCGACGGCTTAGAAAACCGTACGATCGTTAGCGGTATCGCCCAGCATTATCAACCGGAAGAATTGGTAGGTAAGCAGGTGTTGTTCATCGCCAATCTGGCTCCGCGCCAGTTCAAAAACGGACTGGTAAGTGAAGGCATGATTCTTTCTGCCGAAAATTACGATGGCTCGCTGGCCGTCACTTCGCTATTGAAAGAAGTGAAGCCCGGCAGCGAAGTAAAATAAGCGGTAAAGCGCCTCAAACGGATATTCCAACAAAAAAGCAGACGTACTATCATGGGGGAATCATCACTAAAAGAGAAAACAGCGAAAGGACTATTCTGGGGAGGGTTCAGCAACGGCGCACAGCAGTTGTTGAATCTGGGCTTCGGAATAGTCCTTGCCCGTTTATTGGATGCTTCCGACTATGGCATGATAGGCATGCTCGCTATTTTCTCCGCCATAGCCGGCACGTTGCAGGAAAGCGGGTTTACCGTGGCACTGGCCAATAAACAGAAAGTGAGCCACGAAGACTATAATGCCGTATTCTGGTTCAGCACACTCACGGGAGTCGGAATATACATCCTTCTCTTTTTCTGTGCCCCATTCATTGCCGACTTTTACAATAACCCCGATCTCACACCGCTGGCACGTTATGTTTTTCTCGGTTTCCTAATATCCAGTACGGCAACAGCCCACAACGCTTATCTGTTCCGGAACCTGATGGTAAAACAGAAGACAATGGCACAGATACCCGCATTGCTGTTGTCGGGGACGGTAGGCGTCCTCATGGCATACAACGGAATGTCTTATTGGGGCATAGCCACACAAACCCTGACATTTATCACTGTCGTGAATCTCTCATTCTGGTACTTCTCTCCGTGGAGACCGACCTTTCACATTAACTTCCGTCCACTGAAATCGATGTTCGGCTTCAGCAGCAAAATATTGGTGACCAACATCTTTACACAAGCCAATAATAACATTCTGTCTACCCTGTTAGGCCGTTTCTTCACGGAACAGGAAGTGGGCTACTACACCCAGTCCAACAAATGGAACACTATGGGATACTCTTTCATCAGCGGTACGGTAAGCAGCGTAGCACAACCCGTCCTGACAGAAGTCTCCAATGACCCGGCACGCCAGTTGGGCGTCCTGCGGAAAATGCTCCGTTTTACCGCATTCCTATCCTTTCCGGCCATGTTGGGACTGGCATTCATAGCCCGCGAATTTATCGTTATCACCATTACGGAAAAATGGCTTCCTTGTGTCCCTATGCTGCAAATGCTCTGTATCTGGGGGGCATTCATGCCCATCATCACCCTGTATTCCAATCTGGTCATCAGTAAGGGAAAATCCAACATTTACATGTGGAACACCATCGTATTGAGCCTGCTGCAACTAACTGCAATGCTTGTGAGCTATCCTTACGGTATTGCCGTAATGATACAATGTTTTGTCTGTCTCAATATTCTCTGGTTACCCGTATGGCAGTATTTTGTCTGGAGAGAAATACGCTTAAGCTTTTGGATGGCACTGAAGGACATACTCCCGTTTGCCATCATCGCATCGGCAACAATGGCAATCACCTGGTATGTGACATGCGGAGTTTCTAACTTATATCTCTTGTTTGCCGCCAAAATAGGAATCAGTGCCGCACTTTATTGCTTGCTGATGTGGGGAAGCCGTGTCTCCATTTTCAAAGAAAGCCTTCAGTTCATCGGCAAAAAACTGCCCGGGAAAAAGAAATAATATGAAGCAGGAAGAAAGGAATAATAACCAAACAGAATGTGGAAAACCGGCACATGCCGCTATCAGTGTCGTGATACCGCTATATAACGGAGCGGCCTATATAGAGCGTTCCATCCACTCGGTATTGGCACAAACCGTACTTCCGGCAGAAATATTAGTGATCGATGACGGCTCTACAGACAATGGGGCTGCTCTGGTAATGCAAAAGAACTATCCGTTGGTACGCCTCATCAGCCAAGCCAACGCCGGAGTATCGGCTGCCCGCAACAAGGGTATTTCCGAGTCGCGATATGAATATGTAGCTTTTCTGGATGCAGACGACCAATGGACGGACAATCACCTGGAAATTATTGCCGGCCTGATAAAGAAATATCCCCGATGCGGAGTATTCGGAACTTCTTATTATTTCTGCCGCCCCGGCAAGAAACCGTTTCTCCCTGTACTACCCGACCGGTTCGCCTTCGACGGGACGGATACGATTCTTGACAATTACTTTGAGATGGCATCGGGCGTCAATCCACCCCTACACATGAGTTCATATGCCGTACGGAAACAGAGCATAGAAGCCTTCGGCGGATTTCCCACCGGTATCCCTGCCGGAGAGGATATCATCACACTGGCACGGCTGCACGCTACTTGTGACATTGCTTACTCCAAGCATCCCACTTCCATTTACTACCTCAATCCGAGCGAAGGGAAAAAGATACGTCCCATACTGTGGCACAATCCGATCGACCAGATGTTCGACGAACTGCTCCGCACTGCCGCCCACAGAAAAGGAGTACGCCGTTACGTTTCTTCCTGGCACAAGGGAAGAATGGTAGGCGCTTTCTTTGCGCACCACTACAGGCTGGCTATAAGAGAATTCTTCATCGCCATGCGCATATTTCCTTTTCAAAAGAAGCTGTATACAGCGCTGTTGGCCACTCTATATGCCTTATGTACTCATCGGGATCTATACGACATCAATCAGTCCATCCTTCAAAAACAAAAGAAATGAGCCGGATCGCCTATATTATTTCAGCATACAAAGATGCTCCGCATCTGTCGCGTCTCATTAAAGCATTGGATGAAGATGCTGATTTCTACGTACATATTGACCGGAAAGCAGACAGCCGTCCATTCAAAGAACTGTTGCCGGAAGGCAAGGTCACCTTTGTACAAAGCCATTGGGTGAGCTGGGGAGGCTGGGAACAAGTGGAATATCAGAAGGAGCTGTTAGCTGCCGTACTACACAGTGGCATAGAGTATACGCGTATCGTATGCTTAAGCGGTCAAGACTACCCTTTATGGCCGAACAGAAAAATCCACCGGTATTTTGAAGAACATCGGGATACGGAATTTATCATGGGAATGAACCTGACCCGCTCCGCCGACAAACGGCAAATCGCCAAAATAGTGTACTATCACTTTTTCCGCGACCTGAAATGGGAGAATCTTTGGCTAAAGAATAAATTTATTGTGGCATCACGCCACCTGATGAAGTGGCTTCCCATACGAAAAGCCCCTATCGTACGGATAGGCAATAAGGAAAGTGACATATATTGCGGCTCGGATTATTGGGGTATCACCCTGCCTTGCGCACAATATGTTTATGAAAAACTTTGTACCGAAAAAGAGTTGGTACGTTATTTCAAAACAAGTTTCGTACCCAGCGAATTGTGCATACAGACGCTTGTATTCAATTCTCCCTTTGCCGCCCGCGCATTATCCGTTGAAGGAGGATATACAGGACTCTCTGCCCTGACACCCCTACATTATATTATATATGGGAAATCCATCAAAGTGCTGACTTTGGAAGATTGGAGCGCACTGCAACAATCCGGCAAGATGTTTTGCCGGAAAGTGGTAAGCGGTGCATCGGACTCTCTCGTTAAAACCATTGAAACAGAACGAAAACAGGAAATTTCATGAAAATATTAGTCATCATCGTATCCTATAACTTTGAACGCTGGATAGACCGTTGCCTGAACAGCCTTCGCCAATCCGAGCAGCAAGCGGATGTCGTTGTGATAGACAATGCTTCGCAAGACCGTACCGTTTCACTCATCGAGAGCCGTTATCCCGAAGTCCGCCTTATCAAAAGCAAAGAGAATCTCGGTTTCGGACGCGCCAACAACATCGGCATGAAAATCGCCCTAAAAGAAGGATACGATGCTGTTTTCCTCTTGAACCAAGACGCCTGGATCGATGCCAAAGTACTTGGAGAACTGAGTGAACTAAGTCGGAGCCATCCCCGCTACGGCATTCTCTCGCCCATACATCTGACCGGTTCGGGAGAGAAGTTGGAACAAGGCTTTGCCGGTTACTCCAATCTCAACAATCTGGAAGAGGTGAAAAAGCAAGAACTGAAAATCCGGCAAGAAACAAACGGACAGTCCGGACTCATCCCTCTGCCTTTCGTCAATGCCGCTTTCTGGATGATTCCGTGCAATGTGTTGCGAACCGTAGGTGGTTTTTCTCCACTTTTCTATCATTACGGCGAAGACGTGGACTACGCTAATCGCATCAAACATCACGGTTATCTCATCGGCTATTCCCCTAAAGTATTCGGTTGCCACGACCGTGAAAACAGGACAATCAGCCATGAAGTCTTCCTACGTTCCGAACAAATCTACCATCTGACGGAATATGCCAATATTAATTATTCTTTTAAGAAAGCATTTGGCTACAGCGTACTGGCATGTGTCAAAAAATCCTTAATAGCTCTTGTCAAAGGAAAAGCAAAAACGGCTGGTACATACGTCATCATAACTACACGATTGCTGAAACGAACTGCCGAAGTCAGAAAGTTCCGGAAACAAAGCAAACTGAGAAACGCTAATTATCTACAATAATGAAAGTACTTTATACCTTCGGAGGAATACCGCATTACCTCAGCGCCATGCTCAACAAGCTGTGCACTAAAGGAGTAGAAATCACCGTAGTCACTCCCCAAAAAGGAAACGCCACCATCGGCAAGGGAGTAAAAATGGTGGAAGGCGGTACCTATAAGCACCTCACGACAGAGGAGAAAAAGATGTTCTACGGCAAAAGCGCTTATCCCGCATTGCCGGACATCGTACGCAAAGAAAAGCCCGACATACTTGTCATGGGCTGGCCCTACTTCCTGCAAATATTCTTTCAGCCCAAGCTCCGGCGGGTAATGAAAGAGTGCAACACCCAACTGGTAATCCGGGAGATCCCCTTCCAAACCCCACCCTATGGAAAAATAAAAGAATACTTCCGTGCCAACCCGATGTACGACGAGAATATGCGCCTGCTTAGCACCGGTCCAGGGTTCTATCTGAAACAATGGTTCACAGCCCGGATTCGTAAATACTGCTACGCCCGGACGGCAGGAACATTGAACTACTCTACAGTGGCCTACGAGATCCTCCCCTCTTACGGAGTAAAAAGAGAACAGATACACGTCACATACAACTCCACAGATACGGAAGCCTTATTGAAAGAAAAAGAAACCGTAGTAAACTCCACCCCGCTGCTCCCGCCCTCCGAAAGGCGGCTTCTACACATCGGACGCTTAGTGAAATGGAAACGGGTGGATTTACTGATCAACGCTTTCCACCGGACGATCCACTCTTTCCCCGATGCCGAGTTGGTGATTGTCGGCGACGGACCGGAACTAAAACATCTGAAACAACAAGCAGCCGAATCGGGGTTGACAGATTCCATCCGGTTCATCGGCGCAGTCTACGACCCGGAAAAGCTAGGTGCTTATATGAACGAATCTACCGTATATGTACTGGCCGGTATGGGCGGACTTTCCATCAACGACGCCATGACCTACGGCATGCCGGTGCTCTGCTCGGTATGTGACGGCACAGAACGTGACCTGGTGATCGATGGCAAGAACGGCTTCTTTTTCAAAGAGGGTGATGCAGACAGTCTGGCCGAAAAGATCAGCGAATTGTTCTCTTCTCCTGCACTATGCAAAAAGATGGGAAAAGAATCCGAACGGATCATTCGTGAAAAGATAAATATCGAAACAGTCAGTGCACGCTACTTGAGAGCGTTCACGATTCTTTCGCAAGCCTGACCATCACCGTAAGGATTGTGCGTCTCGGACATACGCTTGTAAAGTTCTTTGTTACGCAACAATTCCACTACGTTGCCCACAATGGTCTCGGCATCCGTGCCCACCAGTTTCACTGTTCCAGCTTCCACCGCTTCGGGCCGTTCGGTGGTGTTGCGCATCACAAGCACCGGTTTGCCCAACGAAGGCGCCTCTTCCTGTACACCCCCGCTATCGGTCAGCAACAAGATGGAGTGCTGCATGGCATAAATAAAAGGCAGGTAGTCCAACGGAGAGATCAGAAAAACGTTATCCAGTCCGGACAGCAGCTCATAAACCGGTTTCTGCACATTCGGGTTCAGATGCACAGGGTAGACGATATCTATATCGGGATACTTCGAAGCCAACTCCCTGATAGCCTTACAGATGTGCAGGAACCCTTCGCCGAAATTCTCACGGCGGTGGCCGGTAACGAGGATATAATCACGTTCGCCCACAGTGTAACCTTTCTCTTGGATCTCCTTATGTATCTGTTCTTCCATCCCCGTCTTCGTAGCAATGATGTCGACCGCCATCAGCAAAGCGTCTATCACCGTATTGCCGGTAACGAAGATTTTCTTCTCTTCTATGTTCTCCCGCAGAAGATTCTGCCGGGATTGCCCGGTAGGCGCAAAATAATACGTGCAGATGCGGTCCGTCACCTGGCGGTTCATCTCCTCGGGCCAGGGCGACAGCATGTCGTATGTGCGCAGCCCCGCTTCCACATGCGCCACTGCAATCTGCCGGTAGAAGGCAGCCAATGAAGCCGCCATCGAGGTGGTAGTATCGCCGTGCACCAGCACCACATCGGGCGCAAAATCCTTCAATACGTCCCGCAGCCCTAACAGCACTTTCGAGGTAATGTCGTATAAGTCCTGATTGGGAGCCATGATGTTCAGGTCATAATCGGGCGTAATGCCAAACACTTCCAACACTTGGTCGAGCATCTGCCGATGCTGTGCCGTTACACATACTTTTGTTTCGAAATGCTCTGTATCCTTCTGAAACTCTTTCACCAACGGTGCCATCTTGATGGCTTCGGGGCGAGTACCGAACACTAATAGAATTTTCTTCATCTTTACTTTCTTACCCCGCAGAAGTCCAACTCCAATTTATCCTTTGCACGCGGCATCTCCACAAAAGGAGCGTGGCGAACAAGCCACACCACAATATCAGCTTTCGCATATGCTTCCCGGTAATCGGTGAGGTGGAAGCTGGGGTGCGAAGTAATATTCGGCTCCACAATCAGCACATCCGCTCTCGATTCGGAGATGATACGGGAAGCGATATATTTGGCAGGGGATTCCCGCAGGTCGTCGATGTTGGGTTTGAAAGCTAACCCCATGCAAGCCACCACCGGTTCCCGGTCGTTCTTTTCCACAAAGGCCTGGCAGGCCTCCATCACCTTGTTGGCACACCAGTCCGCCTTGTAATCGTTTGTTTCGCGGGCACGCTTGATGAGCTGCGCCTGTTCCGGATAATCGGAAACGATGAACCAGGGGTCCACCGCAATACAGTGTCCGCCCACTCCACATCCCGGTTGCAGGATATTGACACGTGGATGCTTATTGGCCAGTTCTATCAGCTCCCATACATTTACGCCCGCCTTGTCGCAGATCATGGAAAGTTCATTGGCAAAAGCAATCTGGGAGTCGCGCGAAGAGTTCTCGGTCAGCTTGCACATCTCGGCCGTGCGGGCATTGGTTCGGTGGAGTGTTCCCTTCACAAAAGCGGAATAAAATTCGATTGCTTTCCCGGTAGATTCCGGATTGATACCACCGATCACCCGGTCGTTGTGCACCAACTCGTAAAGCGTGTTTCCGGGCAACACCCGTTCGGGACAATAGGCTATGTACAGTTTATCTTTCAGTTCCGGACGTTCCTTATAGATGACCTCCGCCATCCGTTCGGTAGTAAACACCGGGGAGGTAGACTCGATGACAAACAAATCTCCCTTCTTAAGAAAAGGAATTACCGAACGCGTCGCGGACTCCACATACGTGATATCCGCCCGGTGGTTCTGCTTGAAAGGGGTAGGCACTACCACAAAGAAAGCATCCGCCTGCTCGGGTTTCGTCGTTGCCCGGAGGGCGCCGTTGCAAACCGCTTCCTTCACTACTTTGGCCAAATCGGGCTCCACGATATGTATCCGCCCTTGATTGATGGTATCTACCACCACCGGATTTACGTCTACTCCAATCACCTGATAACCGTGGGTTGCAGCAACTGCCGCCGTAGGAAGGCCAATATAACCCAAGCCCAAAAACAGAACTTTTTTCATGTCAAAACCTATTTAATATAGTGCCGCAAAAGTACAAATAATCCACGACTTTATACGAATTCTCACAGAAAACCGCTACTTTTGCCAAAACATTCAGGCACATGAGAGTATTGATCATTAATACATCCGAACGTATCGGCGGGGCAGCCGTGGCCGCCAGCCGGCTTATGGAATCCCTGAAGAATAACGGGATTAAAGCGAAAATGCTGGTACGTGACAAACAAACCAATCAAATAAGCGTCGTTCGCCTTGAACGCAACTGGCTGACAGTATGGAAATTTATGTGGGAACGTATCGTCATCTGGAAAGCCAACCATTTCCGAAAAAACAATCTTTTTGCAGTAGATATAGCCAATACCGGAACGGATATCACCACTCTGCCCGAGTTTACACAGGCAGATATCATCCATTTACACTGGATCAACCAGGGAATGCTCTCACTGAAAGACATACACCGGATATTGGAATCGGGCAAACCGGTGGTATGGACCATGCACGACATGTGGCCTTCTACCGGCATCTGCCACCACGCCCGTGAATGCACCCACTATCAGCAAGAATGCCATCACTGCCAGTTTCTATACACCGGAGGCGGCAAGAAAGATTTGTCCACCCGGATATTCAACAAAAAAAAGGCGCTTTACCAACAAGCTCCCATTACATTTGTCACTTGTAGCCATTGGTTGGAAGAAAGGGCAAAAAGCAGCGCCTTGTTACGCAACCAGACCGTCATAAGCATTCCCAACCCGATCAACACCAACCTCTTCAAACCACGCAACAAGAAAGAAGCCCGTGCACATTGCAAACTGCCACAGGAAGGAAAACTGATCCTGTTCGGTTCTGTCAAGATCACCGACAAGCGCAAGGGGATAGACTACCTGATCGAATCGTGCAAATTGCTCGCCGAGAAACATCCGGAGCTGAAAGCATCATTAGGAGTCGTAGCATTTGGCAACCAGTCGCAACAACTGTCCCACCTGCTTCCTTTCCCTGTTTATGCCCTCGAATACGTCAGCAATGAACACGACTTAGTGAATATATACAATGCCGTCGACTTGTTTGTGACCCCTTCTCTGGAAGAAAACCTGCCGAATACGATTATGGAAGCAATGGCGTGCGGCATTCCGTGTGTAGGTTTTAATGTAGGGGGGATACCGGAAATGATAGATCATCTGCACAATGGGTACGTGGCACAATACAAATCGTCTGCAGACTTTGCCAATGGCATTTATTGGGCATTGGAAGAATCGGAATACCCGGTTCTGTCAGAACAGGCCTGCCGGAAAGCCGTCTCCAGCTATTCGGAAAGCTATATAGCCAAAAGATACATCGAGGTTTACAATAAAATCACGGGAAGATATGCATAGCAACCGCCATACGCCCAAAATATCGGTTATCACCGTAACCTACAATGCCGGGGAAGTATTAGAGGATACCATACAAAGTGTCATCTCACAAACGTACCATCACGTGGAATATATCCTTGTGGACGGTGCATCGAGAGACCATACAATGGCCATCGCAAACCGGTATCGGGAACGAATCCATAAGATTATCAGCGAACCCGACAAAGGATTGTATGATGCAATGAACAAGGGGATTTCACTCGCCACGGGAGATTATCTCTGCTTCCTCAATGCAGGCGACAGTTTCCATGAAGATGACACTTTACAACAAATGGTACACTCGATCAACGGAAGCGAACTGCCGGACGTGCTGTACGGTGAAACCGCGATTGTAGATAAGGACCGCCACTTCCTGCACATGCGCCGCCTTTCCGCTCCGGAAAAACTGACATGGAAGAGTTTCAAACAAGGAATGCTCGTATGTCATCAGGCTTTTCTTGCACGGCATACAGTGGTAGAACCTTATGACTTGCAGTACCGCTTTTCCGCCGATTTCGACTGGTGTATCCGTGTAATGAAGAAAGCACGGACCTTGCATAATACCCACTTGATACTTATCGACTATCTGGACGAGGGAATGACCACCCGGAACCACAAAGCATCGCTTCGCGAACGCTTCCGTATTATGGCGCACCACTATGGAACAGCCAGTACCGTTCTCCATCATATCTGGTTTATATTTCGTGCAATCATCAAGAAATAAAACGGCCTTTACTTGGCTTCCGGGTTTTATTATCGTATCTTTGCGAAAGTAATCATGAATTAGATTCAGTTAATCCACCCGATACAAGGAGAGAGCAGCAGCCCTCTCCTTTCTTTTTCAAATAACGTAAAAAGGGCGTCTAAGCACGGTCGTCAACCATCTTCCCAACGGTAGTTACCGAAAATAACACGGCATGTGACGATGAATAACACGGCACGTGACGATGAGTTTCATTACTTGTCGCGATCCCCTTCCCACCATGTGCCGACGCAACAGGAATTATCTTCTTCAAAAGCCGCTTTCCTGTTAAGAATACATAAAGATGCTCTTGACAGAAATCAATTCAAAAGAATCATACGCCCAATAGCTTCTGCAATTCCGCTACTCCCTCCGAAGCCCCCTTCCGAATCACATGTATCGGGCGGGAAGTATGCGTATCCACCGGCTTCGGATCAATCAGGTAAACTTCAGCACCACGGGGCACATAGTTCAGCAGACCGGCAGCCGGATAGACATTCATCGATGTGCCGATGATAACGAATATGTCGGCCTTCTCCACGAAATCAATAGCCGTCTCTATCTCCGGTACCGATTCGCCGAACCATACAATGAACGGACGAAACTGCGAACCGTCACCGGCACGGTCGCCCATCCGGACTTCATATTCCTCCGGCTGAAGTTCTTTTATATAATGAGGATTGTTGGGATCACGGCTGGAACAAACTTTTGTCAATTCACCGTGCAGGTGTACAATGTGCGTACTACCCGCACGTTCATGCAGATTATCCACATTCTGGGTAATCACCGTCACATTAAAATATTTCTCCAGACCGGCCAGCAATTCATGACCGCGATTCGGCTTTACATCCAACAACTGTTTCCGGCGTTCATTATAAAAATTAATCACCAATTCCGGGTCACGCGCATAACCCTCCGGAGTGGCCACCTGCTCCACCGGATACTTATCCCATAATCCACCCGCATCACGAAAAGTACTGATACCGCTCTCCGCACTCATTCCGGCACCGGATAAAACAACCAAGTTTTTCATAATCTCCTCCTTCATTTAATATATGAATAGCAAAAATAGAATAGAATAATCGAATATCAAAGTCCGTGTCTGCATAATCTAAGTGGCCCGGCAACAATAATCGATTCATTTCTCCCCATTATCGCAATAAAAGTAGATAACTTATAAGACAATAAGAAATTTTAATTCCAAAAAGCCCGTTCATTCAAATAAAACACGTATTTTTGCCAATTGTAAATTTGCAATTGATTGAGAGTGAAAGATTCAACATTCTTCCTCCAATCTTCAACAAAAACATATATGGATAAATTTAGTTATGCAATCGGCCTCGGAATTGGCCAAAACTTGTTAGGTATGGGTGCCAAGGGCATCGCGGTAGAAGATTTTGCTCAGGCAATCAAAGATGTATTGGAAGGTAATCCGACAGCTATCAGCCACCAGGAAGCCCGCGAAATAGTGAACAAATATTTCGAAGAACTGGAACAGAAAATGAACGCCGCCAGCATCGAACAAGGCAAAGCATTCCTAGAAGAAAATAAAAAGAGAGCAAGCATTGTCACTCTTCCGAGCGGACTGCAATACGAAGTTATCACCGAAGGCAAAGGCAAACTTGCCAAAGCTACCGACCAAGTGAAATGCCACTACGAGGGTACACTGATTGACGGAACCCTGTTCGACAGTTCCATCAAACGCGGCCAACCGGCTGTATTCGGTGTCAATCAGGTAATCCCGGGATGGGTAGAAGCCCTGCAATTGATGCCCGAAGGTTCCAAATGGAAGCTGTATATTCCTTCCGACCTGGCCTATGGCGCACAAGGTGCCGGAGAAATGATTCCCCCGCATAGCACATTGGTATTCGAAGTAGAATTACTTGAAGTATTAAACAAATAAATTTTTTAAAGCGAAATGAAGAAAATTACAACGCTGGCAGCCATCGCTGCCGTAGCCGGCCTTGCATCATGTACAGCCCAGGCTCCTAAAGCAAATCTGAAAACAGAACTCGATTCATTGTCTTATTCAATCGGTATGGCTCAGACTCAAGGTCTGAAAGGTTACTTGGTAGGCCGTATGGATGTTGACACAGCTTATTTAGCTGAATTTATCAAAGGCGTAAACGAAGGTGCCAAGAAAAGCGGTAAAAAAGAAACTGCTTACATGGCAGGTCTCCAGATCGGTCAGCAGATCAGCAACCAGATGATGAAAGGTATCAACCACGAACTGTTCGGCAACGATTCTGTAAAAACAATCAGCAAAGAAAACTTCCTCGCTGGTTTCATCGCCGGTACATTGGAAAAAGGTGGTTTGATGACTATGGAACAGGCACAAACCTATACTCAGACTGCAATGGAAGCCATCAAAGCAAAAGCAATGGAAGAAAAATATGCCGACAACAAAGCTGCCGGTGAAAAATTCCTTGCAGAAAACAAAACAAAAGAAGGTGTAAAGACAACTCCGAGCGGACTGCAATACAAAATAATCACTGAAGGTAAAGGTGCAATTCCTGCTGACACTTGCAAAGTAAAAGTAAACTATAAAGGTACTTTGATCGACGGAACAGAATTCGACAGCTCTTACAAACGTAAAGAACCGACTACTTTCCGTGCCAACCAAGTAATCAAAGGTTGGACAGAAGCTTTGACTATGATGCCTGTAGGTTCTAAATGGGAACTTTACATCCCACAAGAACTGGCTTACGGTTCAAGAGACCAGGGACAGATCAAACCGTTCTCAACTTTGATTTTCGAAGTAGAATTGCTCAGTATCGAAAAGTAAGCAAAATCCCTTAATAAACAGAAAGAGGTGCAAAGAAATTTGCGCCTCTTTTTTTGCTATTTCCTATTTTTTATCCCTTTTATATAGAGAAATTAAAATAAATCTCTATATTTGCTTACTATTTGATAACAACTGGAAATTATACTCATAAATTATGGAAAAGATAGACAACCTTGACAGGCAGATTCTCGAGATTATCTCTCAGAACGCCCGTATACCTTTCAAAGATGTGGCAGCAGAATGTGGTGTCTCACGTGCGGCTATCCACCAACGCGTACAACGCCTTATCGATCTGGGAGTTATTGTCGGCTCAGGTTACCATGTGAATCCCAAATCACTTGGATACAGAACTTGCACATACGTCGGTATCAAGCTTGAAAAAGGATCTATGTACAAATCCGTGGTAGCCGAATTACAGAAAATTCCCGAAATTGTAGAATGTCATTTTACTACCGGTCCGTATACCATGTTGACAAAACTATATGCTTGCGACAATGAACACCTGATGGATCTGCTGAACAACAAAATGCAGGAGATACCGGGCGTTGTAGCCACTGAGACACTTATCTCACTGGAACAAAGCATCAAGAAAGAAATTCCCATCCGAGTAGAAAAGTAAGCCAATGGAATTCTTAAATGAATATCATCTGGCAGGACTATTGATCGGAATTTGCACATTTTTGATAATCGGCCTTTTCCACCCTATCGTGGTAAAAGCCGAATATTATTGGGGTACTAAATGCTGGTGGATTTTTTTGGTATTGGGGATAGGTGGTATAGCCGCTTCACTAAGCGTAGACAATATTCTTGTCTCTTCGCTATTGGGTGTATTCGCTTTTTCTTCTTTCTGGACTATCAAAGAGGTCTTCGAACAGGAAGAGCGGGTTAAAAAAGGCTGGTTTCCCAAGAATCCCAAACGCACCTATAAGTTTTGAAGTATTGAGAAGAATAAGAAGTTTTTTACTCTAAAAGCTTGCATATTTCGAAGAAAAGGCCTACTTTTGTCACCGCATTCAAGAAATTGAATCCCGGACTTGTAGCTCAGTTGGTTAGAGCAACAGACTCATAATCTGGAGGTCCCTGGTTCAAGCCCAGGCTGGTCCACAAAAGAAAAGGCTGTATCCCGTTGGGAGTCAGCCTTTTTCTTTTTATATCCCTTTCTGATAAAATCCGTCGTTCTTGCTGTTTTTATACACTCTTAAGACATTCGTTTCACTATTGTTTCACTGATTGAACATTGTGTCAACGTACGGACTATAAAAACATAAGATTAAGAATAGTAAATTAAAGGGATCAATGAAATAAATGGATATTTATTAGCAACATGAGAAATGTGAAGTGGATATACATAATCTTTTTCCCGTTAATGGCAGCCTGCGGTGCCGAAAAGAAACCGGTACAGGAAGAAAGCATTGTCCCCCTTCTTAAAGACCCGATAACTGCTACGAAAATTCCCTCTCCCACCATAGCCAAGAGCCGGACCGCCCTTTATCTGGATTCACTCGGATTAAAAGACGTGCAAAGCGCAGATAGCAGCATAATTGTTAAACTCATGTATGCCACCGCAGATAACTTTACCGGTCAATTACTTTACGATGATCTGAAAGAGGCTTACTTACATCCCGATGCTCTGACATCCCTCATCCGTGCACAACGACTTCTGAAAGAAAAATATCCGGAATACTCCCTGATCGTATATGATGCAGCACGACCTATGTCCGTTCAGCAGAAAATGTGGAATATAGTGAAAGGCACATCAAAAAGCATTTATGTATCCAATCCCGGCCGTGGAGGCGGATTGCATAATTACGGTTTGGCAGTAGACGTCAGTATCGTCAATGAAAATGGAGAGGCACTCCCCATGGGCACAGAAGTCGACCATTTAGGTATCGAAGCACATATCACTCATGAGGTAGAACTGGTAAAAAGCGGAAGAATCAGTAAAGAGGCCTATCAGAACCGCCTTTTACTACGGCAAGTAATGAAAGATGCCGGATTCCGGGCACTAAACAGCGAATGGTGGCACTTCAACCGTTGTAGCAGAGAAGAAGCCAAACAAAGATATAAACGAATAGAAAACATTCCAACCCATGACACTCTCCCGACAAACCCTTGACTTTATCCGCGATCACGCTCATGAGGATATACATGCATTAGCTTTACAAACCCCGAAATATCCTGATGTAGACATGCCGGCCGCTATTCTGCAAATAGCGGGCAAACAAGCAGCTGCCAATAAAATTCCTTCGTGGGCAGCCATCGAAGGGATTTTATATCCTCGTCATCTTTCAATGGAACAATGCTCTTCCGAAACAACAGCACTCTACAAAGCCTCTTTGTTAAATGGAAATACGCTCACCGATCTAACAGGCGGTTTGGGGATCGATTGTGCTTTTCTGGCTACTAAATTCAAACATATATCGTATGTAGAACGCCAGGAAGAACTCTGTGAAATCGCTTCGCACAACTTTCCCCTGCTGGGCCTGAATCACATTACAATATACAATGAAGATGCCGTAACCCACTTACAGCAAATGAATCGGGAAGATTGTATTTTCATCGACCCGGCACGAAGAAACGAACACGGAGGAAAAACTGTTGCCATATCAGATTGTGAACCGGACGTAGCAAAACTGGAAGAACTTTTGTTATCCAAGGCCAACCGAATCATGATAAAACTATCCCCGATGCTCGATCTCAGCCTGGCATTAAAAACAATGAAACATACACAGGAAGCACATGTTATTTCTGTAAACAATGATTGCAAAGAGCTTTTGCTAATTATCGGAGATACCCCTCCCACACATCAGATACCGATCCATTGCATCAATCTCACATCCAAAGAAAAACAGAGCTTTGTTTTCACCCGTGAAGAAGAAGCAAGAGCGGAATGCACTTATACAGAGAAAGTAGGCACATACTTGTACGAGCCCAATGCATCCATTCTTAAAGCAGGTGCTTTCCGCAGCATCGCCGCTTCGTATCATACGAGAAAGCTACACCCCAATAGCCATCTGTATACCTCCGACGAATGGATAAAAGAATTTCCCGGAAGAGTTTTTCAGGTGACGGGGCAATGTTCCTTCAACAAAAAAGAGATCAAAGAATGTATCGGGGATATCAAGAAAGCAAATATTACCGTTCGGAATTTTCCGGCTACAGTAGCAGAAATCCGGAAACGTACTAAATTGTCTGATGGAGGCGGGACCTATCTGTTTGCCACCACCTTATCCAATGATCAGAAAGTACTGATAAGATGCAGCAAAGTATCTTCTAATTCGTAACTCCAATGTATCACATTTGTCACTTTCCGGTAAACATTTCGTAAAAGACACGAAATACCGTTCCCTTACTTTTGTAACGCATCAGCAAGGGATGCCCTCTTTCGTATCTTCCGGTTTTACACCAGCTTTGGGTATAGTTGTCTCATTCCCATCCCGCACAGCCATATAATGTGGAGACATTATCTCGATATCCGCTTCTGTAAACACATCCTGAATACTTTGATACAGGTTAGAATAAATTTGCGTCAACTGATCGGCCTCTTTTATATAGGCATTAATCTGGTACACCGGATACCAATCCTGTAGCTCTGTTTCAAGTACAAAAGGTTCCGGATCGGCCATCACACCCGAAGTTGCTTTGGCTGCTTTCAACAGCAGCGCATGTACTTTACGCCAAGGAACATCATAGCCGATACTTACTTCTACATGGATGATCAATCCGTATGTACGCGCCGATGCGCTGTAGTTCACGGTATGTGACGACATGATAAAAGCATTCGGAATGGTAACCAGTTCGTTTTTCGGCGTTTTTATACGTGTCACGAGAGGAGTCTTTTCAATAACATTTCCAGTAGTATCGTTCAGTTTGATACGGTCACCCAATTTAAACGGACGCATATAAGTAATAACCAATCCTGCAATGATATTTCCGATAACAGTACTCGATCCCAAAGAAACAATCAAACCGACAAAAACCGAAATACCTTGAAAAACACCTGAATCAGACCCCGGAAGATAGGGATAGATCATCGCAATCATAAAGGCATATAGTAAAAAGCGTACAATATGATAAGTAGGCATGGCCCAATCCGGATAAAAACCGTTCAATTTCAGTCTTTCAGATTGTACTTCCGTAGCCAGATAATGCACAAACCGCACCAGGTATTTCACTGCATACCATATGACAAAGATCGTAAACAGGTTCGGAATATACTCTATTACACCGCTGAATATAGTTTTTACAGGATTCCATATATATGAGAATATCTGATAAGCAAGATTCTTTGTCTGCGGGAAAATAGAGAATAATAACGGTACGGTAAGCAACAACTGCAACAGCATGAAAACATAGCGAAGCAGATTTGATAAGAATATAAGCAGATTTACCTGTTTCTGAGTATCCAGCAACTCATAATCCTGAATAGAAATAGGCTTCAATTTCGTGTCCTTAAGCTTTTGAATACGCACTTTCAGTTTCCGGAACAGCCAAGTAGTTCCCTTAAATAATAAAAATTGCCCGACCAATACCAAAATGAAATAGAGAATCCGTTTGCCCAATTGCCACAACCCGTGCTCTTCTTTCATCTCTTTCAGTTTGTGCACTACTACCTGACGTTTATCGGCAGCGAGCTGGTCGCGTGTACGCCCTTCCCACAAACCATCTTGATCGGTAAATGAGGCAAGTACTTTATTTCCATACATCAGATCGGTAACGATATCACTGCTTTCCAAATATAAAGAGTCCGGCTGCAAATTGAATCGTTTACCTAACTCGGTGATAGCCGCAGCATTCATTTCCGCTCGCTGTTGGGGAGTATGACCGCCACGTTTGGCAAATATATAGAAAAGCGTGTCTCCTTCCACTACTACAGGAACACCCGGAGTAAATTTACGCAATGAATCGATACGCAACCTCTGTAAAGCCAGTTTTACGGAATCGGCAGCATATGCCCGCAATTTCATTTGTTCCATCTCCATCCGCATATTGGCTTCATTCAACCGTGCAGCTTCCAACTCCTCGCGCATCTTGGCTATATTTAATGAATCCGAGTCTGTTCGTATGACAGGAACAGTCTTCATCGTATCTTCTTCGGCAAGGAATTCACGGACTTTCTCTACTAACTGAGCCGATACCCCACCGACCAATACTAATAAGATAAAAAGACAAAACAAACGGTTCTTTTTCATACAAAACGACTTAGTTACCTCCATTCACGGACAGCATAATTTAAAAAGATGCACCAAACATACACAATGTTTTTGATATATCATCAAAGTAGAATCATTATATTTGCGCAAAAATCTAAAAGCCATATGGATATATTACTTCTTGTCGGAGGCCTCCTCCTCATCCTGATAGGTGCCAACGGACTGACAGACGGTGCCGCATCCGTTGCCAAACGATTCCGTATTCCTTCTATCGTTATCGGACTTACCATTGTCGCATTCGGTACATCCGCCCCGGAGCTCGCAGTCAGCGTCTCTTCCGCCCTGAAAGGAAGCGCAGATATCGCTATCGGAAATGTAGTGGGAAGCAATATCTTCAATACATTAATGATAGTAGGCTGTACCGCATTATTCGCCCCCATCGTTATTACCCGGAATACATTAAGGAAAGAAATTCCCCTTTGTATACTTTCATCCATCGTATTGCTGATCTGTGCCAACGACATATTGCTGAACCATGCCACAGAAAATGTCATCAGCATCACCGACGGATTGTTGCTGCTATGTTTTTTTGCTATTTTTTTGGGATATACATTTGCCATTGCATCGAGCGGCAACAATGAAAGCCAGGATGAAGAAATCCGTCAGTTGCCTATGTGGCGTTCCATCCTCTATATTATAGGTGGTCTTGCCGGACTGATTTTCGGCGGGCAATGGTTTGTGGAAGGAGCCAGCAATATTGCCCGCAGCCTGGGTGTAAGCGAATCGATTATCGGACTTACTTTAGTGGCCGGGGGAACTTCCCTGCCCGAACTGGCCACTTCGATCGTAGCCGCATTGAAGAAGAACCCGGAAATAGCGATTGGAAACGTGATCGGCAGTAACCTATTTAATATCTTCTTTGTACTTGGATGTAGTGCTTCCATCACTCCATTGACTTTGAGCGGCATCACCAACTTCGATCTATGGGTTCTCGTCGGGTCAGGAATACTGCTCTGGCTGTTCGGACTATTCTTTGCTAAACGTACAATCACACGAATTGAAGGAGGGATTATGATACTGTGCTATATAGCCTATACAACGGCTCTTATTCTCAAACTATAATAAATAATAATGAGCTAATTTACCAATGTGCCAATTGGCCACGCTGTATACCGCATGATATTGGCACATTGGCAAATCAACATATTGGCAAATTATTCGAAACTTGAACCAATATGAATCAACCGTCTACTACATATCTTTAATCAGGAACAGAAGTAAAGAGAGATGTGTATAATGGTTCATTTTTTTTACAACACCCAAAAGAATTACATAACTCCCATAACCCATTTGTTGCAATTTACAAACAACACCATTTTTCCTCTACGTCAAATACACCGTTTCTCGTAGAGGAACAGAGCGAGTCCCGTAGAGAAACAAGCCAATCCTCGTAGAGAGAAAATACAATTCTGTAACAATTTAATAATCAACAAAATACAAACATGTCAATTTATAAAATATTTTCTTAAGCAAATTATTATATTTTGATTTGTGAAACAAGAATATAAAACAACAAATAATTACAAATAACATTTCATTCTCCTATCACAACCAACACCTCCTAAGAAGCATTCGAATATAAAAGTCCCCCCTCAAATATAAATTTCTCATACCATTTGCTTATCTTCGCCCTTAATTTATTCAAAATGCTTTTTTATTATTTCAAAAGATAAGTCAGGTTCTGTATTATTTCATATGAATTAAAAATATAGAAACCTTAAATTCAGCAAGCTATCAGTACATGACTTAATTTTTATATGTTAACTCACAGATTAACAAACTATTATTAAAAAACTGAATAAGAACATGATGTACCGGGTTATATTTTACTTCTTTCTCCTATGCAGTTCATTGTTTGTGAATGCAAATCCAACTTACTTTGCTCATGAGCGTTTTGAGAAATTTGGTATACAAGATGGATTATCCAGTAGTAAAGTATTTGATATAAAACAGGATAAGGACGGCTATATTTGGTGTGCTACGGATGAAGGTTTCTGCCGCTTTGACGGTATTGCCTTTAAAAATTACAGGTGGGCTTTTGAAAACTCCTTGGATTTTACAAACCAACAGGCCCTTAAAATATATTGTGATGAAAACCGTATCTATATCGGTACAAATTTCGGGCTATTGATGTATGATGTAGAAACCGATACCTATAAAATCTTAAAGAACAACGCACTTCAGTCCGAAAACAATTTATACTCCGTTCATTCAATCATAAAAAGAAAAGAGGGAGGTTTATGGATAGGAACTTATGGAAATGGCGTATACTCTTTCGACCCGGAGACAGAATCCTTCAACCGCCTTTATTATCAAGCATCCGACGATCGTGTTCTGAGCCTGTATGAATCACCTGAGGGTTTATTATATATAGGTACCCATTTTGGAGGACTGGATATTGTACATTTAAACACACGTTCGGTGACCAATTATAGTGTACAGAATCGTAATTTCCCGGATAGCCAGATAGAAGCTATTTTTCGGGATTCTTATGGGGACACCTGGGTAGGGACCTGGAAAGGATTAATGCGCTTTGTAAAAGGGAAAAAGAGCCGGAACTAATCGAATTGGATGAACTGAAAAATGCGAAGGTAAATTGTATAGAGGAAAATCGGTTGGGACAGTTATGGATTGGAACAGAGTATTTTCTATGTTCCATTAAGCTAAAGGAGAGTGATGAGGAAATAAAAAAAGCAGACACCAAATTCTACTATGAATCGGAGACGGAAACCGGACTATCCTACAAGACAATCCGATCGGTACTAAGCGATAAGAATGACAATCTATGGATCGGTACTTATGGCGGAGGAATAAATTTTGTAAATCAGCGTAAACAAAAATTTAATTATATCACAAGCGATATCCTTTTGACCAATAGTTTGTCTTACAAACATGTTTCCTCTTTCAGCGAAGACAAGTACGGCAATCTTTGGATTACTACCGACGGCGGTGGTATTAACTATTGGGATATCCGGAATAATACGTTTAAAGAAATTACGTCTAAAACCCAAGGATATAATTTAAGCGATGATGCAACTTTATGTTCATTGATTGATTCGGACAATGATCTGTGGATCGGTACCTATGATTGCGTTCTGAATAGAATGAAAGATGGGACCAAGCAGTTCATTCACTATACCCATCAGAAAGATGATCCCCATTCACTTATGCATAGCGATTTGAGCTGTTTGTATGAAGATTCCAGAAAAAACATTTGGGTGGGACAGCGCGCCGGACTCTCTTACTTTAATAAGAAGCAGAACTCTTTCCATGTGATTGAACCCCTCAAATGGAATCATATCACCGCACTGCAAGAATATAATGATTACCTGATTATCGGTACTTTTGGCGGCTTGTACAAGTACGATTATAAAACCGGAAATGTGGAACCGTTTAGCTCCAGGTTAAAAAACGTATTGGTGAATTCATTCTTGTTTGATAAACGAGGAAACATGTGGATCGGTACAGAAGGGCAAGGCTTATGGGAGTATACAATAAAGAACGACTCTTTAACCATATACGGACAAGCAAACGGTCTAAACAGTTCCATAGTACGAGAGTTGATATTGGTAGGCGATGATCTGTGGATGGGTACCAACAAAGATATCGTAAAAATGTCTTTAGAAACCAAGGAACTTGATTCCTATAGTGCATCTGACGGAGTTCAACCCGGCAGTTTCCTGAAAAATTCGGGACTAATCATGAGATCGGGTGTAATCGCTTTAGGCGGTACGGAAGGTATGAACATTTTCGATCCTTCCATTATCACAAAAGACAAAACCCCGGCTTCTGTTGTCTTTACCGATTTCCTGTTATTTAATCAGCATGTTACAATCAGAAGTGAACAGAACCCGAAATCTCCTTTAGTCAAAAATATAAATTCTACCGATAGAATAGAACTGAATTACGATGAATCGGTCTTTACAATCGAATATTTAGGTATCAATTATTCTTCTCCGGAACGCATTCAATATGCCTATTTCTTAAAAGGAGTAGATACAGAATGGAACAAAGTGGGCTCCATGCGTTCCGTCACCTACCGGAATTTGAAACCCGGCAACTATTGCTTTATGGTGATGGCCTCTTCTCCTTCGGGAAATTTCGACAAAGACAATGTACGTACATTATATATCCTCGTGAAACCACCTTTCTGGCAAACGTGGTGGGCCTATATCATCTATTTTGTCCTGTTATTAATCATATTGTACATGTGCTGGAACATTGCTATGATGAAAATCAGAGTCCGTGATAAAATAAACTATGAACGTCTGGAGAAGCAGAAACAAAAAGAACTGTATCAGGCCAAATTACAATTCTTCACCAATGCTTCGCATGAATTGAAAAATCCGCTTACCCTTATTCTGGCACCGTTGGAGAAACTATTACTTGGAGAAACAGATAGCAAAAAGAGATATTTATTGTCTCTTATCAAAAGGAACACAATGCGTGTGATCAAAAATGTGAACGAAGTGATCGATATTCGGAAAATCGATTATGGCCAATTGAAACTCAAGGTGAAAGAAATGGATGTAGTTTCTTTCTTTAAGGAAATAGCAGATACTTTTGAAGGAGTAATAGAAGACAAAAACATAAATTTCGTTTTTAACACAAGCGCGGAACGGTTGGTTGGATGGGTATCTCCCAAATTTATGGATAAAATTGTGTATAATATCCTCTCTAACGCCTTTAAATACGTGAAGGATTATGACGAGATCGTAATGAATGTCTTTGTGGAGCAAACTGATATAGGAGACTTATTACATATTGAGATCTCGGATACAGGTATCGGTATCGACAAAAAAGATTTGAAAAAAATATTTGATTGTTTTTATCAAGTTGAATTGAATGACAAAAATATTGTATATCCGGGTTCAGGCATCGGATTGTACTTGGTAAAGTCTTTGGTTGAATTACATAAAGGCCATATTTCTGTTGAGAGTGAATTGAATGTCGGTTCCAGGTTCACCATTGTCGTCCCGTTCGATAAGGCCAATTATTCCAAAGAAGAAATAGCCGATATTAAAGAGAAAGACGATTCTTATGTTACATTTGTCAAAGAAGCCTTACAGGAAAACACAGAAGTGATTGAGGAAAAGACAGATGAAAAGAATGAAACGACTAAGAAATATAAGATTCTGGTAGTAGATGATGAATCCGAAATTCGTGACTTTCTTGCAATGGAACTACACGAAGAATATGAAGTATATACGGCTGCCGACGGCATAGAAGGATTCAAGAGTGCCTTAAACTCTATTCCGGATTTAATTATCAGTGATATCATCATGCCCAATATGGACGGTATAGAGCTTTGCGAAAAAATAAAGTCGAATATAAACACTTCTCATATTCCGATAATCCTGCTGACGGCAAAAGAAACTCATGAAGACCGCTTGGCCGGGCTGGAAGTGGGTGCCAACTCTTACATACCGAAACCGTTTGATATCCGTCATCTTCGAATCCGCATCGAGCAACTGATCAGATACCAAGAAGTTGTCAAAGAGAAATTCATGAAGAAAGTAGCGCTTGTGTCCGGTAAGAAACCAGACGCAGAAACAGCGCCTGCAATGTCCGGTGACGATATGCTGATACAAAAGATTATTAATTATATCAATGAAAATATATCCGATCCGGATATCAAGGGAGAAAGTATCGCAAACTATGTAGGAATGAGCCGCATGAATCTTCACCGAAAACTAAAAGCATTGGTCGGTCTCTCTTCCGGAGACTTTATCAGAACTGTCCGGTTGGAGAATGCAAAAAAGGAGTTGCTGAATACAAACAAAACAATTACGGAGATTACCTACGACTTAGGCTTTTCCTCTCCTTCTTATTTTTATATTTGTTTTGTGAAAAAATTCGGGGTATCTCCTACCGAATTCAGAGAACGCCATGAAACTCCGGCAAAGGAATCAGAGGCTTAGAATTGCGCCATAGAGTACCCAGAAAGGGATGTTACAGTATATATATAGTATGTTACAGTAGTTAATCTTTTATAGCTACAAAAGCCCTATGTTTGCAAAAAACAAATCTGAAAACATGGGAAATTACACAATTACAGCAGGCATCGGAAGGAGGCGTATTATATGAAACGCGCTCAAATAATAGCATTATTGCCGGTTTTGGCAAGCTTTTTTGTTATGGGATTCTGTGATCTTGTCGGCATAGCATCCAACTATATGCAATCCGACTTTTCCTTATCCGAAACCCAAAAGAACTTCTTACCTTCAATGGTCTTTATCTGGTTCTTTGTATTTTCTGTTCCGTTCGGTGCTTTCATGAACCGGGTAGGAAGAAAAAATACAGTGCTTATTAGTTTAGGCTTTACCGTTCTGGCTATGATACTCCCCTTATTGGATTACTCCTACATATCTTGTCTGATTGCTTTTGCATTGCTCGGCATCGGGAATACGATTCTACAGGTTTCATTAAATCCGTTACTGATGAATATTATGGATGAAAACAAATTGGCCAGCAGTTTGACTGCCGGTCAGTTTATTAAGGCCATATCCTCTTTTGCCGGACCGATTATTGCAGTTTGGGCAGCCGGTTTTCTGGGAAACTGGATTTATATGTTTCCTGTTTTTGCACTAATAACACTGTTTGTCGGTTGCTGGCTATTGTTCACACCGATACCCAAAGAAACTACAAAAAATACGTTATGGTCATTCAAACCCTATCTCATCCTATTGAAAGATAAAACGATTCTATTATTGTTCCTGGGGATCCTCTTTATTGTAGGAGTAGACGTCGGCTTAAATGTCATGATACCCGGTTTTTTAATGGAACGTTGCAGCATGGAGCTGAACGAAGCCGGTTATGGCATTAGCCTGTATTTCGTTTTTCGCACCGTAGGTGCATTTATGGGAACATTCATTCTGGCACGCTTCTCTTCCATCAAGTTTCTACGGATCAGTATGATTATCACTTTATGTGTATTTATCTTTATGCTTTTTGTTTCCGAGAGCCAGTTGCTGTTAGCCATCATAGCGATTGTCGGTTTCTTCTGCGCCAACGTATTCAGTATCATTTTCTCAAAGGCATTACAATTGTATCCCGACAGCGCAAATGAGCTTTCCGGACTGATGATTATGGGAATATCGGGAGGAGCAGTTGTCCCGCCATTAATGGCCGCTTTCTCACAATGGGTAGGTAGTTTTAACGGTTCACTAATGATCATCGGACTCTGCATTACTTATCTGCTATATTGTTCTTTCGCATTAAAAGCGACAAGAAAATAGAGAAAGATTAGCTGATCATCAGCAGATGTTACACTGAATAGAAGAGTTGTTACCAGGAAAATCTATATAAATAATATTTTGTAATATTTTTGTGACGTGTAAAAAATCTTATTATTATGAAAATGAAAAAAATCCCATTATTATGCGCATTACTCATTTCCTTTTTAGGAACTGCCTGCGATAAAGAGACCGATAACGATATCGATTTATCGGGATCATGGCAACTGATTTCACAAATCTCAAATGATGAAGAACAGGAACTGGATGAATGCGCAAAAGGTGAATTACTGTATTTTACAGAGAAAAATGTTTGCTACCTCTACCTGCCTTGTGAATCGAAAGATTTGAGAACTGCCTGGAATTATGAAAGCAATAACCGAATTCTGAATATTTCGGATTTATTGCCTGTAACCTTTTACGTGGAGGATCGTACAGCCAACAGATTAACCCTGAAATATTATACTTATTCGGCAACAGGGCAATTAGACACCTATATAAAAACGTATAAAACGGTCGAAACTATTATTGAAGATGGCAAGCTGAGATTAAAAGAATCACATCAATAAACACCAAATACCATGAATAAATATCTATTAGGTTTAGTATTTCTACTATTCATTTTCTCTTCCTGCTCGAAAGATGAAGATTTGGCAAGCGGACTATCGGGATATTGGAAACAAGTTGCCGCCTATGACAACGGAGAAGTGTGCAGTACCGATAAAGAAGAAAACCTCTCCATTCTGTTCGAAGCAAACGGAGTTTACAGGATGTTTGATCCCTGCCTTGAAAAGGAACATGCCGGAACATGGCTTGTAACCGACAAAGACTGGTTGAATATGTCTATGGATAAAATAGCCGGTAAAAACTCATCCGACAATTCTTATCGATATACTCAAGTGCTGGTTCGTTTCACCATAACCCACTTAGAAGGGAATGAAATGGAACTTCGTATAAAAACATTCTTAGGAGAACGTAAGAAAACAGTTATGTTTTCCCAGATGGAACAAGATCCTACACCCGCTACTCCTGAAGAGGCGATGGAATTAGACAAGAAAAATAAAGAACTGCATACCTACACCTATCAGTTTAGACGAATTCATTAAAATATAATATTATGAAAGGATATACTATATTGCTTCTATTATTCCTTTGCCCATGCTTTGTGTCGGCACAAGACCTGGTAGTGAAAGGAATAGTATTAGATAAAAATAATGGGGAACCTCTAATCGGTGCCACTGTTCTGGTAAAAGGTACTACAATCGGTGTTGTAACCGATTTGGATGGCAACTTTTCTTTAAAAGTGCCTGCAAAAGATGTACAACTGAGTATCAGCTATATCGGTTTCGAAGCTCAGACCGTAACTCCCGTATTCGGAAAGAAGATGAAAATAGAGTTAGGAACAGATGCTGCCGTAGCCTTGGATGAAGTTGTCGTAGTTGCTTTTGGTACGCAGAAAAAGGAATCAATGGTAGGTTCCATTTCAACTGTAAAAAGCAAAACGCTGACTACGGTCCCGGCGTCCAACCTGACCCAATCTTTAGCCGGTAAAGCTTCAGGTGTAACAATCGTTCAAAGTTCCGGTGAAATCGGACGCGACGAAGCAGATATCTACATCCGCGGTAAAGCAACGTTCGCCAATGAAAACACGAAACCTTTGATTGTAGTAGACGGAATTATCCGTGAAAGCTTTGCACAAATTGATCCTAATGAGATCGAAAGCATCAATATATTAAAAGATGCTTCGGCAACGGCCGTTTATGGTGTGAAAGGAGCGAACGGCGTTATCATCGTAACGACCAAGAGAGGAGTTGTCGGTAAACCGGAAGTATCCATTACTTCACAAGTGGCAGTAAACGTTCCTATTCGGTTGTATAAGCCGTTGGATGCCTATCGTTCTGCTCTGCTGCGCAATGAAATGCTGAATAATGGCGGTCAGCAAGCAGAATACAGTGCAACAGATTTAATGAAGTATCGGACGAAAGTTTCTCCTTATACCCACCCGGACGTGGATTGGATGGATGAGATTATGAAATCCGGTTCCATACAACAGCAATACAATGTGAATGTGCGGGGGGGTACCAAATCGATGCGTTATTTCGTTTCCGGCGGTTTTTTTAATCAGAATTCTCCATTCAAAGGAGACAATATCACCAACTTCAACCGATATAACTTCCGGTCGAATCTGGATTTCGACATTACGAAAGATTTGAGTGCTTCGATCAACATAGGCGCCCGCATTGAAGACCGCCATTATCCCACTTCCATGCAGTATAGCAGTTGGGATATATACCATGCCGCAATAGCCAACTCCGGTCGTAAATATCCGGCTTTCAACATGGACGGCTCTTATGGCGGTGACAAAGATTACTCCAATATACATGCCTTGATTCGTGATTCCGGAGAGTTCAAAGAAAACCGGAACGTACTGGAAGCGGGGCTCAACCTTACCTATAAATTGAGTTGGCTTCTTCCCGGGCTTGCCATAAGAGGACAAGTGGCATACGATGATGACAGTAAGCATGGAAAGATCTATCGGAAAGAGGTTGCTACCTACCAATATCTCTACCCAACAGACACCTATATCATGCACGGAGAAAATCGTCCATTGCGTTGGGACTGGCAATATGTAGACAATTTCCGGAAAATTTATCTGGAAGGCGGACTGACCTATGAACATGATTTCAGAAAACACAACGTAAGTGCTCTTATATTATTTAACCGTCTGTCTCATGGATACAACGTCGATTTGCCATACGCAAGCCAGGGTATGGTAGGACGGTTTGTTTATGGATACGACACCCGTTATCTGGCAGAAGTCAACTTCGGCTATAACGGTTCGGAAAACTTCGCCAAAGGAAAACGTTACGGATTATTCCCCTCTTTTGCATTAGGCTGGGTTATTTCAAATGAACCTTTCTATAAAAAATCCAATATCAGCAAGATTATGAATAGTCTGAAAATCAGAGGTTCTTTAGGCTGGGTCGGTAATGATCGCGTCTGGGCATACGACCCGGTAGCCAATACCAGCACAGAAGCACGGTTCATTTATCTTCAACAATACGAATATGTTGATACCAGCAACACAGACAACTCCTATATATTCGGTATTGGCGACAACCGCGTTCAAGGTATACGCCAGGGACGTGTAGCCAACAAAGATGTCTCTTGGGAAACTTCCAGAAAATTGAATATCGGTTTGGAGGCCGGCCTTTTCAACAATGCCCTGACTTTCAATATTGATTATTTCCATGAAAGGAGATCGGATATCCTGACACAGGTACAAACAATGCCGTCTTACGTGGGAACCGTATTCTCTCCGGCCAATATCGGTATTGTACAAAATCAGGGAGTGGAATTAGAAGTAAATCACAGCCGCTTCATCGGCCCCGATTTCTCATATTCCATCAAAGGAAACATGAGTTTTGCAAGAAACAAAGTGATCGATATGGGTACTCCTCTCGGTGTTTTACCTTATCAGCGCCCGGAAGGATATCCCATCGACACCCCTTTGAAACTGATCACCTTGGGTTATTTTCAAGACTATGACGATATAGAAAGAAGTCCTTCCCAATTAGCTCTGGAAGGAAATACAGAAGTACATCCGGGAGATCTGAAATACAAGGATATCAATGGTGACGGAGTAATCGACCGTGCCGATTTTATAAGGACCGGTTATCCGTTGGTACCCGAGATACAATACGGTATCAACTTGTCCTTATCCTATAAAGGATTTGATGTCGGCGTACTGTTTCAAGGTTCCACTCACGTCTCTTTCGACAAGAATTGGGAAGCGATGTGGGCCTTTTCCAACGGAGACAACGTGTACGATAAACATTGGTCTTATTGGACTCCGGAAATGGGAGATGCAAATGCCAAATACACCCAAATGTACGGAAAATACCAAAATAATGAAGCCGGCGCCGATTATACTTTGTCCGATGGAAGTTACATACGGCTAAAGAATCTCGATATCGGCTATACCCTTCCTAAAAAAATAACGGAAAAAGCCTTTATAAAGACAATCCGCATTTATTTCTCGGCTCTGAACTTGGCAACCTGGGCCAAAGAACCTTATCTTGATCCGGACAACAGAGACAACAGAGCGGCAAACATGCCGCCAATGAAAGCATATAACTTTGGTTTAAATATTAATTTTTAGGATATTATGAGAACATATAAAATATTCTCCTGCCTGTTAGCCATTCTCTTTTACGGCTGTGATGACTATTTGGACCGGGCACCGGATTTAAATCTGGACGAAAACAAGATATTCACCAATTACGAAACCGCCTATAAATTTCAAGCCGATATTTACACCAATCTACTGAAAGGCTTCAATGTGCTCGGAAGTTTTGATCCGGCTCCTATAGCCTGTGCTACGGATGAAGCAGAATCACGTTTCGGTTGGAATACCAGCAATTCATTCAATGTCGGTTCGTATGATGATGTAGATAATCAGTTGACCCGCAACTATGAAGGTATCCGCAAAGCAAATGTCTTCTTATCCAAGAAAGACATCATTCCTTTCCCGAGTCAAGAGATGAGAGAAAGATTATTAGGCGAAACTCTTTTTCTGCGTGCTTTCTTCTTCCACGAAATCATCAAACGATATGGCGGCATGCCCATTCTAAATGATAAACTTTTGTATCCGAATGACAATCTCAGCTTACCGCGAAACAGTTACATGGAATGCGTAAACGCTATCTTGGAAGACTTAAAACAGGCTATCGGGCTATTGCCGGTAACAGTAAATGAAAACGAACAGGGACGCATTACCCGTGGAGTTGCCATGGCACTGAAAGCCCGGGTGCTCTTATATGCAGCAAGCCCGTTGTGGGATAAAGAAAATACGAATCCGGAAAAATGGAAGCTTGCTTATGAAGCGGCTGCAGATGTACTGAATTTGAAAGATGAAGACGGTAACCCGGCCTATCGCCTGTTCGATCGTGGCAACGGAGCAGCCGACTATGAGAAAGTATTCCTGCTGCGCCCCGATGAAGGGAACTCAGAAGTGATATTCTGGTATAATAATGTTCCTGTTGGCTTCACCAGCAGCGAGATAAAAGTTTGGGCGCCTTCCGGCGAAGGATTCGGCGGAGTAGGTGCCGTAGCTCCTACACAGAATTTTGTAGACTTATACGAGATGAATAACGGCAAACCGATCACGGATGAGGATTCGGGCTATGATGCACAAGATCCCTACAAGAACAGAGATCCCCGTTTTTACAAAACGGTTATCTACAACGGAAGTATATGGCAAGGAATCACTGCAGAACTGTATATGGGTGGTAAACACCGTCTTTCCAAAGACAGATGCCGCACCGGATACTATGTACGCAAATATTTACCGGAAAGTTTGAATGAAAAATCATCCAATAAAGCTTATCACAACTGGATTTACTTCCGCTTGGCCGAGATGTATTTAAATTATGCAGAAGCGTTGAATGAGAGCCTTCCTGTTCCTTCTACCGAAGTGTACAATGCTGTGAATGCTGTCCGTAAAAGAAGCGGCATGCCTGCTTTACCCCAAGGTCTGTCTCAAACCGCCATGCGGCAACGTATCAAGAATGAGCGGGCGATAGAACTTGCCTTTGAAGAACACCGATGGTGGGATGTACGCAGATGGAAAGACGGGGAGACTTACTTCAACGGTCCGATGTACGAAATGGAAATCACGAAGAACAGTGACAATAGCTATACCTACAACAAAGTTGTTTTCGAAGACCGAATATTTACGGACAAAATGAATCTGTACCCTATTCCTAAGAGTGACATGGATAAAAACCCCTTATACCAGCAAAATCCCGGATGGAATAATTATTAATGATACATTTTCGAATGTGTAAATAGTATTAATTGAAAATAAGTAAGAATATGAAATATTTTATCGGGCATTTATCTTTCAGACTTTTATGTCTGGCCCTTACGATAGCTTGTTTTTCCCTTCCGGTTTTTTCGCAAAAGAGTGAAAAAGCGGTGCAGGATACCATAAAAAATAAGACAAGCAACGAAAAGTATTTGCAGACATCGGCCGTATCGACAATCCGTTATTCAGATCTGGATAAGGCATCGGCCTCCAATTTAGAGAATGCATTGACCGGCAAAGCTTCCGGATTAACGATCTTACGCAAGACGGGAGACGAACCGGGAAACAGCCTCTCGGATATTTATATACGCGGTATCGGAACATATGGACAGTTCCGTTCACCTCTCTTCTTAGTAGACGACGTAGAACGGGACATCAGTCAGATGGATATTGAAGAGATAGAATCGATTTCCATTTTCAAAGATGGTGCCGCCAATACCCGATACGGACAGAGAGGAGCCAACGGAACCGTATTTGTAACAACCAAAAGAGGAATTATCGGTAAACCCGAGATTTCTCTGACAGCTCAATACGGCTTTCAACAACCTACACGGCTACCGGATTTTTTGCCCTCCCGTGAATATGTCTCTCTTTACAACAAAGCATTACAGAACGACGGACTACCGGTACCGTCGGACGAAAAATATAATCCGGGAATTTATGACGGGACTCAGAACCCCTATTTATTTCCCGACGTAGACTGGTATTCTTCTTTTTTGAAAAACAGCACTCCCCAACAGCAATATAAGGTGTCCGTCCGGGGAGGTACGGAGCAGGTCAAATATTTTGTATTATTCAGTTTCTTAGGTAAAGACGGGCTTTATAAATATACCGATATAAATTCCGGATTTAATACGAATGTAAATTACAACCGGTATAATATCCGTTCGAATATCGATGCTGCCGTCACAAAGTCGCTGGATGTATCATTGGACCTGGCCGGAAGAATAGAAGACAAGAATATGCCTAACAGCACTTCTTCGGATATCTTCAATGTATTGTCTACAATTGCTCCCAATGCCATGCCGATCACTTACGAGGATGGAAAAATAGCAGGTACTTCGCAATACAGACAAAATCCTTATGGAATGATTTCCCACACCGGATACCGGAAAGACAGAAACAAAGTATTGCAAGTGAAAGCACAGGCAAAACAAAAACTGGATATCGTGACAAAAGGATTGGGAGTACGTGCCATGGTTGCTTTTGACGGAGTATCGGGATATGGTACCGGTAAAACGAGCAATTATGCAACTTATGAGCTACAGAGAGATAATACATACTCTGTGTACGGAGAAGACAAACAATTGTCATTGGCTCAAGAGAAATTATACGATTATTATCAATATCAACTGGCCTTTAATGCAGGTTTCTCTTATGACCGTATTTTTGGAAAACACGAAGTCTATGCCGATGCCCGCTATTATCAGTCTCAATTATTTGTACAGGGTGACAATCCCGCTTATGCGCGTCAAGGAGTCGATGGCAAACTGACTTACTGTTTTGACAAAAGATATGTCGGTGAAATCAGTTTCGCTTATGACGGCAGTGATGAATATGCACCGGGACACCGTTTCGGCTTTTTCCCAAGCATCGCCGGAGCGTGGATCATATCCAATGAATCCTTCTTCAATACCAAAGCGGTGAATTATTTGAAACTGAGAGCCTCCTATGGAGAAGCCGGAAACTGTAAAACCGGTTTTGACCGTTATGCCTATCAGTCTCATTGGTCGGGCTTTGATCAGTCCAGTGGCGGTTACATCTTCGGTAGTGGCTTTGCCTGGAGTGACGGAGCTTGGGAGGGTCGTTTGCCTAATCCCGATTTGACATGGGAAACGACCCGGAATTTAAATGTAGGTATCGATCTGGAATTATTTTCGAGCTTATCAGTCACTGTCGATGCCTTCTGGCATAAACGTTCGGATATCGTTTCGGAGAAACAGAATACTTCCTCCTGGATCATCGGTGCTCCATTCCCGTATGTGAACATCGGTACGGTAGTCAACCGGGGTATGGAAGTATCGTTGATGCATCAAAAACGTATCAACAAAGTAGGTTATTTTGTTCAGGCAAACGTCTCATTGGCAAAAAACAAGATTCTGGCAATGGATGAAGTGGAAGGTCTGAAGGAATATCAAAGGAGAACCGGAAAATCCGTAGCCCAGCTATGGGGATTGGAAGCCTTAGGTTTTTACATGAATGAAGACGATATAAAAAACAGCCCCATCTCCACTTTCTATAAAATTCGTCCCGGAGATTTAAAATACAAGAACCAGAATCCGGATGAGGATAATCACATAAACTCTTATGATGAAATACCTATAGGGAAACCGACTGTCCCGGAAGTGACCATGGGATTATCATTGGGAGTAGATTATGCCGGATTTGATTTCTCTGCAGTACTTTCAGGAGTAGCAAACCGTTCGGTTTATCTGAACAATGCGGCAGTATGGGCTTTGCAAAATAATAATAAGGTGACAGCACTGGCCTATGGAGCCTGGGAAAAAGGAGTGCGTGAATCGGATGCCACCTTCCCACGCCTGACAACAGAGAACAATCTGAATAACTACCGTTCTTCTTCATTTTGGATCAAAAACGGTAACTTCCTGAGATTAAGCAATGTGGAATTGGGGTATCAGTTACCTTCTTCCGTTTTGAGAAAAGTGAACATTAAGCAACTCCGCCTTTATGTCAATGGGCAAAATCTGCTTAGCATAGATAAATTAGGTAAATACAACCTCGACCCGGAAGTAGTAGATGCAGGCGTTACCGGGTATCCTATGATGCGTTCTTTCAACATTGGTATAAATATGAAATTTTAAATTTAGGGCCATATGAAATACATATCTAAATTATTAATCTTATCAACCTTGTTTTTAGGGTCATGTGATATTCTGGACAAGGATATAGATACAAATCTGGACAAAGACGACATCTTCACTGACGAACGGTTTGCCCAGGGATTTCTGAATAGTACCTACCGGGAACTGATTAACGGTTTCAACCGTCTGGACCACGCCATGTTCGCCTGTGCTTCAGACGAAGCGATCTGTTCTTATTCCGGCTCCGCGGTACACAGCTACAACAATGGAGCCATCACTCCTTTTTATAATCCGGAAGAAGAAATCTGGAAAACGATGTATGCCGGCATCCGCAAGACGAATATGTTTTTGCAGGAGCTGGAAACAACCATCAAAGAGGCAGGGTTGATTGATAAAAACGAACAGACCAAAGCCACTTATAAACGCATGAAGGGCGAAGCCCTGTTTTTAAGAGCCTTTTATCATTTTGAGCTGGCCAAGCGTTTCTCAAACATTCAACTGGTCGATAAGGTACTGACAGAAGAAGAGGCAAAAACAATCAAGCAGTCTACCTTTGCAAAAGCTATAGAATTTATCGTCCGGGATTGCGAAAATGCAACCACTTATTTAGATGATTTCAAAAAAGAATCTGCCGACTATGGACGCGCCACCCGGCTGTCTGCATTGGCACTGAAATCGAGGGCATTACTCTATTTAGCCAGTAAACTAAACAATCCGGATGAAGATAAACAACTTTGGAAAGATGCGGCAGACGCAGCCAAAGAGATAATGGATATACAGGTAAAGAACCCTTCACAAGTCGGTTTGCTGAGTGCTTATTACTCCGTCTTTACCACTCCCTATAATATTGAGATTCTCTTTGCTACGAGTTCGGACAACTCAAATGAGGTAGAATTATACAATAACCCGATTAGCTATGGCGGAAAAGGATATACCAACCCGACTCAAGAACTGGTAGATGCTTACGAAACAACGAAAGGATATCCGATCGATGATCCCCGTTCCGGTTATGATCCGGAGAACCCGTATAAAGGGCGCGATCCCCGTATGGAATATTCAGTTGCCTACAACGGATTAAAATTTAGCGGCACTCCGATCGAAACATTTGTCGGTGGAAAAGACGGACTGAACAAGACGCCTACGGCAACCAAAACCGGATACTATATGCGGAAGTTCATCGACCAGAATCTGGACTTATCAAAAGACCAGAAACGCCGCCGTCCCTGGATATTGTTCCGATATGCGGAAATTCTGCTAAACTACGCCGAAGCGATGAACGAATATCTGGATGCTCCGGACCAGTCCATATACGATGCTGTCAATCTGATACGCAAGAGGGCCAAAATCCCCCAACTGAACATACGCATGAACTTATCCAAAGAAGAAATGCGTGCACGGATCAGGAATGAGAGACGAGTAGAACTGGCTTTTGAAGAACATCGTTTTTGGGATGTACGCCGTTGGGAAGAAGGACAGACCTATTTCAATCAACCTATTCACGGCATGAGAATTACGATGGAAAATGAAAAAGCTTCGTATGAGACATTCGTTGTTGAAGAGCGGGTGTTTGAACCGAAAATGAACTATTACCCGATTCCCCAGTCGGAACTTCAAAAGAACAGCAAACTGGATCAGAATCCGGGATGGTAAGAATATAATATCAGAACAAATTAAATAGACCGATGAACATGAGTTTTCATAAAATAACATCCGCCATAAGCATGCTACTGACAGTCATGCTTATATGTTCCTGCGACCGGGATTTAAATGAAGGAGTTGACTACTATTCTCCTCAGGCCGATATTGCCAGAGATACCTTTGAAGTGGCACGGGGAGAAAATGTGGAAATAAAAGCATTCATAAAAGACGAAAGCGGCATTGCCTATCTGGGGCTGGAATATGCCGACTGGAATTTGAAAGACGAAATATCCGTCGACGAAGTTTCAAGAACAACCGGATACGACTATACATATAAGATAACAGTGCCCTTGAATGCCTTGTATGAATGGGATGAAGTATATACCAAACATGACGGAACAAAATTCAATATCAAACAACGTTATCATAAGATCTCTTTGACCTGCTATGACGGGGTTAAGAACAAGAATATTTTTTATTTCTATATAAAAGTGAAGTAATTATGCAGGTAAAGTATAAATTGACTGTTTTTCTATGCTGTTTATTCACAGCATTTCAAACGAATGCTAACGGGAAAGAGCCGGTAGATTATGTAGATTGTTTCATCGGAACTTCCAATTCACGCTGGATGCTCGGCCCCTATGCACAAATGCCGTTTGGTATGGTACAAATCGGCCCGGATAACCAAGGTAATCGCTGGATGGGCGGATACGAATATGCCATTAACAGTGTTTCGGCATTCAGCCACATTCATGCCTGGACAATGGGCGGCCTGTCGATGATGCCTGCAACCGCAGATTTTACCATCGAAAATCCGGGACCGGACGCTCCCTACAAAGGGGCTAATGCCGGCTATCATTCACGTATATTAAAAGAGACGGAAAAAGCGTCTCCGGGATATTACGAAGTAGAGTTGTATGACCATCGGGTAAAGGCTGCCATGACAGCCACTACCCGTTGCAGCTTCCAGAAATACATATTCCCGGAATGTACCGATTCAAGGATTCTGATGGACCTTTTGTTCCCTACCGAATGGGATTACGGATTCTCGGTGAAAGAAGCAACTATAGAACAAGTAAGCGACACCCGGATTGAAGGATATGCCAAATGCGTATCGGGTGCTTGGAGCCGTTGGAATGATTGGACATTGTATTTCTCTATCCGTTTCAGCAAGCCATTCGACTCTTTCAATGGTTGGAAAGGCACGGAAGTAACAGAGAATATAAACAAAATTTCCGGTTCAGACGAAATGGGAGCTTACGTGACTTACAAGACAGCAGAGAATGAAGAAATCCTGATACAGACGGGGCTGTCATTAGTCAGCATAGAAGGAGCCAGGCAGAATCTGGAGAAAGAAATGATCCGACCTTTCAGATGGGATTTCGAAGCATGTGTAAACAATGCACGTCAAACCTGGAACAGCCTGTTGGGAAAGATCAAAGTAGAAGGAGGAAAAGAGCAGGACAAACGTAAATTCTACACCAACCTGTATCGTGCCTATGCAGGCAAGCAAACTTGGAATGACATAGATGGCAAATACCGGGATGCCTGTGAAAACATACAGCAGTTGAAACCGGGACAGGCCATGTACGGAGGAGATGCCTTCTGGAATTCTTATTGGAACCTGAATGGTTTATGGTCTATCGTCTCTCCGGAGATTATAGACAATTGGGTGACAACACAGTTAGAAATGTATCGACATACCGGTTGGACAAGTAAAGGACCGGCCGGCATTGAGTATTCCGGCATCATGGAAGGCTCCCACGAAGTTGCCCTGATGGTAGCGGCCTATCAGAAAAAGATACGTAAAGACGGGGATGCCATTTACGAAGCCGTTCACAAAATGGTAACGAATCCCGGTGGCGAACATCCCTGCGGAGGAACCTACGGTCAGATCGATCTGGATGCTTATGCTCGATACGGCTATATGCCCAGCGAGATAAATGTGGTATCCAAGACACTGGATTATGCTTATGATGACTTCTGTGTATCACAATTGGCAAAAGCACTCGGTAAGAAAAAGGATGCCACCTTTCTGGAAAAGCGTTCCATGAACTATAAAAATGTATTTCATCCCGAATACAAGTATGTATGCCGCAGAGACTCATTGGGGAACTGGGACGATCAGTTCGATGTATTCTCCAATGCCGGTTTCATTGAAGGAAATTCCTGGCAATACTCCTGGTATGTACCTCATGATATCAAAGGACTGATAAAACTGATTGGAAAGGAAAAAGCATTGGAACGATTGTCCGACGGATTTGAAAAGTCGAGAAAACACAATTTTGCCGCACACGTATTCGACCGTACCATGGGGCAATCGGCCGAGTTTTATATCAATCAGGGAAATGAAGTGAATATGAACTCTGCATTTATATTCAACTATCTGGATAAACCTTCTTTATGCCAGAATTACACAAGAGAGATACTCGACCGGTTCTATGGCGACTCTCCCTATAAAGGCTGGGAAGGAGATGAAGATGAAGGTCAGATGGGCGGCTGGTTTGTCATGTCGGCTATGGGCCTGTTCGAAATGGATGGGGGCGTAACTGCTGATTCGGAACTCGATATAACCTCTCCTCTATTCAATAAGATTACCATTGCTCTGGATTCCCGCTATTATCCGGGTAAAGAGTTTGTGATAGAGGCGGTGAATAACTCACCTGAAAACCGCTATATCCGTAGTGCCCGGTTAAATGGAAAGCTGTTAAAGAATTTCCGTATTCCATTTAGCGCATTGGTGAATGGCGGACGATTGGAACTTGAGATGGGTAATGAACCTTTATAACATACGAAAGGATTGATTATGAAAGTGATAAGATTTATTATTTGTTATTTGTTGCTTGGGCATACTGCCAGTCTGGTAGCTGCCGATACCGGCGATAGCCAAACGGACGAAAGAAATAGAATTGTTGTTCTCGCCCGTTTCCAAAATGATCCGGACTTCGAAGAACCGCAGAGTTATTATGAGGAGTTCTTTAACGGTCCGGGTGAAATGTCGGTACAATCTTATTTCAAGGCCCTGTCTAATGGGAAATTGAAAATAAACTCTTCCATTTTCCCAATGAACGAACCAACGTCTTCGGAACACTCTTATGAATTGAAATACTGTTTTTACTGTTACGACAGTGACTGGTCAAAGAGTTTTCCGGAATGTAAAGGGAAAGATATCAGTGCAGGACTTGCAGACGTTTCAATCGGTTTTATCATAAGAGAACTTGCAGAAAAAATAACTTCACAGGTAGACGGCAATCTATACGACCGGGACGCCGATGGATATATAGATGATTTCGTAATGGTTTTCCGAGGCGGAAGCCGTGGCACGGACAAAGGAGTACATTCACCTCAGAATGGAGAACTGTCCGAACGTTTTATAAATGCCAACGGAGATATTGAACTGGGAGGAAAGAAAATAAAGAAATATACCATTCTTTATGAACGTAGCTCTCTGGCCACTCATTGCCGTTTCTTACTGAACGAACTGGGCTTCCCTTATCTGTATCGCTCCCGTTCGGAATATCCCCGCCCTGTCGGCATGTGGGATGTGATGGACGGGCCGGAACTGACTCTTCCGTTGGTATACAACCGTTGGAAATATTCCGGAGGTACATGGGTAGAAGATATCCCGGCTATCAGAAGCCATGCTACCTACACTTTGAATTCTGCCGATAAACCGGAAAAGAATGCTTATAAAATTCTGACAGATGATCCGACAGAATTCTTTGTTTTAGAATACCGCAACAACCAAAACGCTTATGAAAGGTATTTGCCCGAGTCCGGATTATTAATTTACCGGGTACATACTGATAAAAACGGTTCCACAGAGCCGGTTCCAGAGTTTTATGTATTCCGGAAAGACGGAGAAATCGACCAGGCCGGTGATCTGAATGAAGCATTATTCTCGGATATAAACGGAAGAAACATATTTAGTGCGGCTTCCAATCCCTATCCTTTTATTAGTAATGGCGACCGGGCGGATATTGCAATCTCCGACATTAAAATAGAAGGAGAAACACTGACATTCACTACGGGCGATCTTCCGAGTTCAGTGGAAGAAATAACATCTTCCAAACAACTGAAGCTATACTATGCTCCCGATACAAAAAACTTATCGATCTCCGGAGATTGGGAGCATGTCAGTATCAAAAACCTTTCGGGTATCGATTTATTAACCGAACAGAACACTTCGGGAGACTATTCACAATCTATTAGTTTACAAGAATACCCAAAGGGAGTTTACCTGATTGTTGTCAATAAAGACGGGCACAACGAGACAATGAAGATTGTATTGTAAAGCTGTATCCATTCAATTTTATAAATAGAATTTAATCAGAATAGTATGAATAAAATAGGTTATGCATTACTTATTGTTTGGGGGCTGCTCCCGTTAAACACGGTTTGCAGCACAAACACAATTCCTTTTGTGGGAGTATCTGCCAGTAATTCGGACGGTATCATGCTCTCAGAGAATTTAGTAAACAATTCGGGGTTATCGGAAAATTCGGCCAACGCTTTTCACGACAATGCTTCAAACGGTTCTACCATGTGGTGTAGCAGAACAGGAGTTTTAGGAGATGTGAAACTGACATTTGACCTGAAAAAATCATATCATTTACAGAATCTGTATATCTGGAATTTCAATCAGCCGGACAATCTGAATAAAGGAGTGAAGAATATGCGTATTGAATATTCCACAGACAAAACGAATTGGACTGAGTTACCGGCTCCGGCAGAGCCCGGTTATACAATGGATGCATCTTATCCGTTTCAGTTGGCGCAGGCTTCGGGTACGAGCGAACTGAAAGCAACTAATTTGAATGATGGGAAAAATTCTCCGATAAACTTATCCGGTGTACAAGCACAGTATGTCCGTTTTCTTATTTCAAAAACGATAAACAACGGTAATTGGGGTGGAAATGCCTTCGGATTGAGCGAAGTGCTGTTCACTACCGACGACGAGATCGATGATGCGTTAAAAGTCTCCGTCGATTTTGGCCAAGTGAATAATACATGCGGAAATATGCTCTTCGGAGGATGCCAGAATCCGTCGCTCCCTCATTCCCATAAAATATTACCCCAGCTGACGGATGCCGGTTTCAATTGTATCCGTTGCGATATGTGGCTTGAAAAAATCTTACCGGCAAATATTACCTATCAAGATTACATCAATAACGTCAACGATGTACAAAACCCCGATACATGGGATTTTTCGGATTTAGAACTGGCAGTCCGGGCTAAGAAAAGCGGCATGAAAGTAATGATGATCATTGCCTATTGTCCGGGATGGCTGGCATACAACGGTACCAGTAAAGGGGTTCCTATGGACCTCGATGTTTATGCCGATATTGTGCGTAAGGTATATAGCCGTTATCACAAATATATAGACTGGGTAGAAGTATACAACGAACCGGGATATTTCATGACCATTGATAAAAGTCCTTATGCATCGGCCGGTGCGGCATTGGCAGATATCTATATGACCTGTGTAAAGGTGGTACGGGAAATTACGCCGGATATGCCGATGGGAGGGACCTCTGTTGTCACTCATTCCGACGGTGGAGTCGGTGGCAGCACCAATCGTGATTTCTTCGCGGATAAACGTATAAACAAGGATAACTTTAATTTTTATTCTCATCATGTATATGGCGATTATGGCATTCCTACGGAACAGGAAACTGTAACAAGAGTCAAAAATCTGTTAGGGAAATTCGGATACGCCGACCTGCCGGTTTATTTCACCGAATGGAGCACATCTATCAGTAACGCTGCAGACTCCATAACCTATACCGGCTCAAAATCACACCTCTTTGTAGCCAACTGTCTCGTCAACTGGATGCGCGACGGGCTGACAGGAGCCATGCATTGGAATTATTTGCAGGCATTTGCCGAAAACGGAACAACAGAACAGGGAATTTCATCGGATGCACACGGGCTTTATAGTTGGGACGTTCGAAGCAAAGAAGGAAAACTACTGCCCAAAGCATATGTATTTACTCTACTTTCCAAAACGCTCGGATTGGGAAAAGGCGAAAACCGCGTTGTACAGACCGATTATGCAGAAGCAGCAGAGCATTTGAATGTACTTTCAATCATAAATGCTGAAGGAGAATACTCCACAATCCTCATAAACAATCACCAGACACCTATAAAAGTGGCCCTTTCTTCCAATTCAGACCATTCGAGAATCGAGAAGCATACAGTAACTTATACCGAAAAAGGAATAAATGGTGAGAATATTATTTCCACTGATAAAAAAAGTGTCATAACCCTCGCTCCAATGTCTGTAACGGGCATAAAATACATAAAATAAGTAGGTTGTTACCAGGTAGCGAGTGAATGTTACAAGTGTGAATCTCCGTTTTTCTATTCCTCGCTACCTTGCAGCCGTTTTCAAAACAGATTGTATAACTTTAAATAACTTATCATGAAAAGGAAAATTATTACTTTATGTACAGCGTTGTTTGCATTAGGTATTCATGCACAAATTTCTACCCCCATGTGGGAAAACTTCGAAGGCAGTTCTTTAGTATTGGAAAACATTACTTATGAAGGAACCGGAAGTGAAACAATGGGTGTTGAAGAAAACCCTCAGAAAAGCGGAATTAATAAATCGGAAAAATGCTTTGCCCTTACAGCAACCAACCAGCATGACTGGTGGCACAAACTACACATCGCCCCGGCAGAAGGAGAATACTTTATGCCGGCTTCCGACAAGCACGTATATCTTCATTTTAAGATGTATCGCACCCGAATCGGAGATGCCAGTGAAGTGCATGTTTATGACGAAAAAGGCACACAGGACGGACATTTCCAAGCACAATTCAATAATACAAAAGCAAATTGCTGGGAAGATTTTGTATTTGATCTGACCTCTTATGTCCAGGCAGGCAAGGGAATCAGCAAAATTGTCATACAACCCGAATTACAATGGAACGGTCCGGGCGCCGTACCGGAAACCAAATATTTATTGGATGATTTTCAGTTGATGGATTCTTCCTATCCGGATGGAGCACAAATACTTGAGATTACAGACATCGCGAATTTTGATGATCCGGACATGACTGCAAAAAATCTGATGGAATGGAGTTCGATGGATCCGAATGCTTCTTGCACGGTAGTCGATAATCCGTCTTCTGAGGCTGTAAATTTAACAAAAAAGGTTTTGTGTTATGATAAGCCGGCATCTGCGGTTTGGTGGCATGCTTTGCAACTGCCTATCAACGGCTTGGTGAAAGCCGAATATCCGAATACCAACCTGCATATAATGATGTATACCGGCGGGCAGACAGTACGAGTAATTGTAAAAGACCATATGGGTAATCAGGCCAGATCCGAATATATGCCTTATGACGCTACCAGTTGGGAGGACTTTGTATTCGATATCTCTGAATTGAAAGGTGAAACAATCTCTGCAATCGAATTCCTGTTTGGCTTTAATGGAGAAGATAACTGGGATAATCCGGCTGGAAAATTCTACATTGACGAAATTATTTTAAATGACGAATTTGATGCACGCGAAGAGGTCAGCACCGGTATCAATGAATTAAAGGATAACAAGAGCGGCATAGCTGTATACTCCACCGACGGAAGCATCTATGTCAAAGGAAACAACCTGAACAAGGTGGATGTGTATACAGCAGCCGGAACCCTTGTTGCAGAAAAGGCAGGAAACATGAATGAATGTTCTATGGCATTGCCTCAGGGTATGTACATTGCAAAAATACAAACGGTAAATGGAGAAATTGTAGCAAGAAGTATTGTAAATAAATAGTATAAAGTTTTATCAATAGGTATGAATACTCCCTGATACATAAGTAGCGAACTATATATTCATGTATCGGGGAGTCTTTTTTAGGGTCAGACCGTTTAAACAGAGAAGAATGAAAGTCATTAGAATTTTAATATACATTGCATTATCCATTGTATGTACCGCCCTGTCTGCACAACAGAAAGAGTATGAAAATCCTCGCGTGACAGGAGTAAACAGAGAGAGCGGACGTGCAACATTCTGGTACTATTCGGATAGAACCGAAGCACTGAAAGGTGGTTATGAAAATACCCCGGATAATATACTGTTGAATGGCAAATGGAAGTTTCATTTTTGCGAAAAACCGGCCGAACGCCTGGTAGATTTTTACCAGACAGGATTCGATGTATCACAATGGGACGATATTGACGTACCGGGCAGTTGGCCCTTACAAGGATACGACAAGCCTCTATATATGAATCATCCTTACGAGTTCAATTATATAGACCCCTACCCGTATCGGGTTCCTACGGAATGGAATCCTGTAGGAGCGTTCCGACGTGTAGTACATATTCCCGTTGCCTGGGAAGGGAAACGGGTGGTGTTGCATTTGGGTGCTGTCAAGTCTGCCTTTTATGTTTGGGTGAACGGACAAAAGGTCGGCTATTCTCAAGATTCGAAAATGCAGGCAGAATTCGATATCACCTCTTATATACAACCGGGAAGAGAAAATGTGATTGCCATCGAAGTCTATCGCTTTTCGATCGGCTCTTATTTAGAATGCCAGGATTTCTGGCGGTTGGCAGGCATCAAAAGAGATGTGTGGCTGTATGCCACCTCTCCGGTATTCCTGAAAGATTTCTTCGCTATAGGCGATTTGGATGAACAATACAAGAACGGGGAACTGGAGTTGAACTATACACTCAAAAATACCCAAAAACGCAAAACATCAGTCAATGTCTCTTTTTCTTTACTCAACAAGGAAAATAAAGAGATCTGGGCAGAGCAGCAAAAGATAGTGTTGCCCGGACTGAAAGAACAAACTATGAATCTGAAGCAGGTGATCGAAGGCTGTTCACACTGGACAGCAGAAACACCCAATTTATATACATTGCTGATCGGTGTCGAAGAAGCGAACGGCAATACGACATACAGTTCATGTAAAGTAGGATTCCGTAAAGTGGAAGTAGCGAATGCACAACTTCTGGTCAATGGAGTTCCTGTTTACATCAAAGGGGCTAACCGACATGAGCACCATCCTAAATACGGACATTATATTCCTCGTGAGACGATGGAGAAGGATGTCCGGTTAATGAAACAATTTAATATCAACGCAATTCGCACTTGCCACTATCCGTGCGACCCTTATTTTTATGAGTTGTGTGACAAATACGGGATTTATGTTGTGGATGAAGCCAATATCGAATCGCATGGTTTAGGGGCGGCTCTACAAAATGTAATAGATCCGCAAAAACATATCGCTTGTGATCCGGAGTGGACAGACATTCACCTGGATCGCATGAACCGTATGTTCCAAAGAGATAAAAACCATCCGTCAGTCATTATCTGGTCTATGGGTAATGAATGTGGTGACGGAGTCAACTTTGTCAAAGGCTATAAAATGTTGAAGGCACTGGATAAAAGCCGGTTAGTGCAGTTCGAACAGGCCGGAACATTACCACATACGGATATTTACTGCCCCATGTATATGAAAGGGGAAATGATGAAAAATTATGCCTTATCGCCGGATGCACGCATACCTCTTATCCAATGCGAATACGCCCATGCAATGGGCAACAGTCTTGGAAACTTCCAAGATTACTGGGATTTGATAGAAACTTATCCGGTATTACAAGGAGGCTTTATATGGGACTTTGTAGATCAAGGAATGGATGCCTATCACAATGGAGTGCATTATTATGAATATGGTGGCGGATTCGGACAGGAAAAGATCCGTAACGACGGTGCATTCTGCATCAATGGATTATTCTCTCCGGACAGAAAACCCAACCCGCACGCGTATGAAGCTAAAAAAGTATTGCAGAGTTTACGGGTACGAAAGAGTGGACTGGGAGAAAAGGTCTTTAAAGTCACGAATACATTCTCATTCACCAATGCAGATAAGTATCAGTTGACATGGAGCCTTTTGCAAGACGGACAAACTGTAGAAAACGGTACCATACCGTTCGCCCTTGCTCCTCATTCCGCCGGATTATTGACCATACCCTATCAGACAGCCCTTTCTGACTGTCATGAATATTTCTTAAACGTTGAATTCAAGTTGAAAGAAGCGGAGGATCTGTTACCCAAAGGTTGGACAATAGCCTATGATCAGATCGCTTTGAATCATCCGGTCAGAAAAATAACTGTCGGTAATACTTTAAACAAAACATTGACCTATCAAGAGAACGATACGATAATCGATATAAAAGGAGAACGCGGATTAAACCTAATCTTCGACAAACGGAAAGGAGGACTGAGTTCTTTTCGTTATGAAGGCTTCGATTATCTGAAATCATCTCTTGTTCCGGATTTTTGGCGTGTAAATACCGACAATGACGATTGGGACAGCGAGAATAATGTCTGGAAGAATGCTATTTCCAAAATGCAAGTATTGCAAGTTACGGTAGAACCTGCCACTGCCGTTTCTAAAAAGGAGAAAAAATACGAACAGATAAAAGTGCACGTTAAAACACAATTTACCGTTTCGGAAAAGCCGCAGCATACCATTTTCTTCGATACGGACTACACTGTACATGCCGATGGAAGCATCCGGGTAGATAACTATTTTACACCGAATTATTACAACGGAGAATCCAATATGTCCATACCCAGAATTGGCCAGGTAGTGAATATGAATTCTGAATTATCATTGGCTCAATGGTACGGCCGTGGTCCTTGGGAAAACTACTCAGACCGTAAAACCTCCGCATTAGTAGGGGAATACGAAATGCCCGTCAGTGAACTTCCTTACAACTACATCCGTCCTCAGGAGAATGGTTATCGCACGGATGTCCGGTGGCTGAAATTAAAAAGTCCCGATGGGCATGCACTGAAAATAACGGGTGAACCGATATTCTGTTTTAATATTCAGTTCACCGGACAAGACGGATATTTCACTAATGACGGCGCCCGGATGCGCTCTTCCGTCAATATGGTAAAAGAGCAAAATTATTATTTGAATATTGACTATGCACAAAAGGGAGTGGGTGGCGATAACTCTTGGGGAAAGCCGGTACACTCCGAATATTTGGTTTTACTGAGATATCATGCCTATAGTTTCTGGCTGCAACCGGAACTATAATTAAATTATAAAGAATACATATCATTATGAGAAAAGCAAATTATGACCGGTTTCCATCTACTAAAATTTCGGGAACTGTAATTCAAGGATGGGAGAATATCTGTTCTCTACTGGAAGAACATTTAAAGGCCTATCCGGCTTTAGCCGTTGATTTTTATACAGGGGTATATGAGGAAGAAGTAATAAATGAACTCCATCGCTTATCCCCCGCCCTATTTATCGATACCCGCGACCTGATGAAACCGGAAAGTGAGATTAAAGCTATGACAGCCCGCTTTATGACGGATGACGTCTTATTTGGCTACGTGACTAATATCACGCTAAACGATTATTTTGACCAGGACAAACTGAAGAAAGCGCGTGAGGAAGTAATTGCGACAAAAGGAAAAGTAGTGGTTGTGGGAAGCGGAGCCGCCATGGTAGTCCCTGCCGAAGCCGTATTGATTTATGCAGATATGGCGCGTTGGGAAATCCAACAGCGTTTCCGCCGTCATGAAGTGAAAGCATTGGGGATAGACAACCGGAAAGACGCAGTATCCCTGCAATATAAAAGAGGCTACTTCAATGATTGGAGAGTATGCGATAAATACAAGGAAAGTTTGTTTGACAAGGTTGACTTCTGGTTAGACACCCACATAGCAACTGAGCCTAAAATGATTGATCAAACCACTTTTTTCAAAGGAATCGAAGAGACGGTTCATTCTCCTTTCCGCGTAGTTCCTTTCTTTGATCCGGCTCCCTGGGGCGGTCAATGGATGAAAGAAGTATGCGATCTCGATCCGGAAAAAGAAAATTACGGTTGGTGTTTCGATTGTGTTCCCGAAGAAAACAGCCTCTATTTCGAAGTGAATGGTGTACGATTCGAATTGCCATCGGTAGATCTCGTACTTTTAAAAACAAGAGAATTGTTGGGTGAGCCGGTAGAAGCGCGTTTCGGAAAAGACTTTCCCATCCGTTTCGACTTTCTCGATACGGTAGGTGGCGGTAATCTAAGTGTACAGGTACATCCCACGACACAATTCATTCGCGAAAACTTTGGCATGTACTACACACAGGATGAAAGCTATTATCTATTGGATGCCAAAGAAGGTGCTACCGTTTACCTCGGTTTGAAGACGGGTATCGATAAAAATGAAATGATTGAAGACTTGCGGAAAGCCCAAAAAGGAGAAATAGTATTCAATACGGAGAAGTACGTGAATAAACTGCCCGCAAAGAAACACGATCATTATCTGATTCCGGGCGGAACCGTACATTGTTCCGGCTCAGAAGCATTGGTACTTGAAATCAGTTCTACTCCTAACCTGTTTACTTTCAAGTTATGGGACTGGCAGCGTTTAGGATTAGATGGAAAACCACGCCCCATAAACGTAGAAAGAGGAAAAGAAGTTATCGACTGGAAACGTGATACGGAATATGTCAAACAGCATTTGGCCAACCATCTGACAAAGATTTCCAAAGGAGACGGCTGGAGAGAAGAAAGAACAGGGCTGCACCCGAATGAATTCATCGAAACCCGCCGCCACTGGTTTACCAAACCTGTGACACACCATACGAACAACAGTGTGAATGTCTTGAATCTGATAGAAGGCGAAGAAGCCATCATCGAAAGTCCCAACGGAGCGTTTAAGCCATTTGTGGTTCATTATGCCGAAACATTTATCATTCCGGCAAATGTAAACGAATACATCATTTCCCCTTATGGCAAGTCTGCCGGTAAAGAATGTGCGACTATTAAAGCTTATGTGAGATTCTGATAAAAACGTAAGGTTAACTTAATTCTATTATCATATGTATAAACATGATCAGCGTATTGTACTGACTCTGGATGCAGGGGGTACCAATTTTGTATTCTCTGCCATTCGAGAATGTAAAGAAATTGTAACTCCGGTCTGTCTTCCGGCTACTTCTGATAACCTGGATAAATGTTTGTCTGCATTGCTAAAAGGGTTTAGCTTGGTTAAAGATCAGTTGGAAGACACCCCGGTTGCAATTAGCTTTGCTTTTCCGGGGCCTGCCGATTATAAAAACGGGATCATTGGAGATTTGCCCAACTTCCCGGCTTTCCGGGGAGGAATAGCTTTAGGACCATATCTGGAAGAGAAATTTAAAATCCCCGTTTTTATTAATAATGATGGTAACTTATTTGCGTATGGTGAAGCACTGGCCGGTGCATTACCTGCCATAAACGAAAAACTTGCTGCCGCCGGTAGTCCTAAAAGATATAAAAACTTATTGGGAATCACTTTGGGAACAGGGTTCGGTGCAGGAGTGGTTATCGACAATCGCCTGCTGACGGGCGACAACGGATGTGGTGGTGACGTATGGATCATGCGCAATAAAAAATATCCCGGATTGATAGCAGAAGAAAGTGTAAGTATCAGAGCCGTCCGCCGGGTATATACCGAACTTAGCGGTGAAGATGCTTCAAAGTTGACTCCTAAAGATATCTACGATATTGCAGAAGGCCTGCATTCCGGAAATCGTGAGGCGGCCGTGAGAAGCTTTGAAGAATTAGGCGAAATGGCCGGAGCAGCCATTACCCAAGCGCTTCACATTGTCGATGGGTTGGTAGTAATCGGTGGCGGCATAGCGGGAGCCGCTAAATACATTCTGCCGGGTATAATGAGAGAGATGAAACAATCCGTCTCCACTTTTGCAGGGCAGGAATTTCCCTGTTTACAGATGGATGTCTGCAATCTGGAGGACGCAAACGATTACAGGAGGTTTATGGAAAACAGAGCCGTCCATATCCAAGTGCCTTCTACCGACAAAAAGGTTCTATATGATTGCAATAAACGTATCGGGGTAATTGTATCCTCATTGGGTGCCAATAAAGCCATTGCATTAGGAGCATATACTTTTGCATTGCAACAGATAGATGCAGCAAGCCTTATCCAATAAAATCATAAATTAAAGAAAGTGCAACTATGAGCAGAAAGCTATTATTCCTTTTTCTATCGGTTTACTTCTCCACCTTTACAGCCACAGCCAAAATAATATGGACAATTGGCAACGGAGATAATTCCGGTTCCGAACTGGCATTAGGCCCCTCTGATTATAAGAAATTTTTAGCTAACGATTTCGGGTATGAAGACCGGTTCTTTCTGATCGGGACTTCTTCTGATAAAACAGATTTCCCATATGTGATGCCCGGACCGGATGATACTTGGGGAGGTACTTGGAGGACTTCCGGTTGGAGAACACATGATACAAACATTCTGTTCAATATCTCCCAAAAACCTAAAAACGGACAATGCAAATTGATTATCGATCTGGTAGATTCAAATCCGAATCGCTCGGTGGTAAAAGTCACAATTAATTCTATAGAAAAGAAATTCGAGATCAAAGGCCATTCCGAAGAGGCACTGGAAGGCAATGTACAAAATGCCAAAGAACAGATTCTGGAATTTCCTTTTTCTACTGCCGACCTGAAAGAAGGCGGTAATATTGTTACTATCTCTGTGCTCGAAGGTGGTTGGATCGTATTCGACCAAATCTTACTGGAAGGATCGGATCGTGTTACATTAGGGGATAATAACAAATACGCTTTTCTACGCAATGTAGCGCCTGCTGCTTATGAAACAGAACTGGAAGGCAAAAGAGTACAACCGCTTTTAATTGATGTGGAACACCTGAACGGTACCCCGCAGTTAACAGTGAAGCTGGACGGCACGGATATATTTGCTGCTAAACTGGATACCTCACGGTCTATTTTCGAAGCTCCTATGCCTGCTGTTAAAAAAAACAGGAAAAGTATGTATCAAGTGTTGGTAAACAATGAGTTGATAGAAAAGGGTATCGTATTGCGTTCCCCCCAGGCTCTACAGACACTGGCGGACTATGTAGACACCAAAATAGGCACTGCACACTCCCGATGGATGATAGCTCCCGGCCCATGGATGCCTTTCAGCATGGTAAAACTGAGCCCGGACAACCAGAATATGGGATGGCAGGCCGGTTATCAACCCACTTTTGAAACATTGGGTTGCTTCAGCCATATTCACGAGTGGACCATGGGAGGATTAGGCATGATGCCGACCAATGGAAAACTGTTCACAACAGTAGGCGATCAATTCTGTCCCGATGAAGGCTATCGTTCACGCATTGATAAACGGACAGAAGAAGCCCCTTTAGGCTACTATAAAGTATTCCTTACCGATACAAAGATTCTTGCAGAAGTGACGGCTACAGAAAGAGCCAGTTTCCAGAAATATACTTTCCCGAAAGATAAAGACGGCCGGGTTATGATTGATTTACATATTCAGGCTGAGTATGATTACAATCTGCGTGAAGTAGAAATGAAGCAGGTAAGCGACTACAGAATAGAAGGATTCTGCCATCAGTTTTCCCCACAGGTATGGAGTGGTGACGCCGATCAGGAGTATGTTGTAAATTTCGTCATTGAATTCGATGCCCCCATAAAGAAAACCGGTGGCTGGAAAAACGATCAGGTACTGGACTCAAAACAGATAACAGGAAAGAATTTAAAAGACGCCGGATTATATGTCGAATTCGATACGAAAAAGCATCCCGTAGTCCAAGTCCGTACTGGCATCTCTTTGGTCAGCATAGCCAATGCCTCAGAAAATCTGCAAAAAGAGATAAGCGACAAATTTGGCTGGGATTTCAATGCAGTTGTACAAAACCAGAAAGATGTATGGAACGAGATTCTGAATCGTCTGACCATCACATCCAATGACCGGATCGAAAAAGTACGTTTCTACACAAATATGTTCCGTGCACTTTGCCGCAATATGTGGAGCGATATAAACGGAGAGTGGATGTCCCCGGATGAAAAAGTACGTAAGTTTACTAACCCGGATCATGTCGCCTTAGGTTGTGATGCATTCTGGAATTCATTTTGGAATCTCAATCTATTCTGGAACCTGGTAACTCCCGAATGGACCTCCAAATGGGTAAATTCACAACTGGCCATGTACGATTCCAACGGTTGGCTGGCAAAGGGCCCCGCCGGCATGGAGTATATCCCCGTAATGGTGGCAGAGCACGAAATACCATTAATAGTCTCTGCGTATCAAATGGGCATCCGGGACTATGATGTCGAAAAAGCATTTGAAGCGATAAAAAAAATGCAAACTACGCCTGCTACCCGTGTTGCCGGCGGATTTGCCGGTAACCGTGATTTGCTGCCTTACCTTAAATATAAATATGTACCCATCGAAAAGGGACGTTTCTCCAATACAATGGAATACTCATATGATGACTGGACGGTAGGACAAATGGCAAAAGCATTAGGAAAATATACCGAGTACGATATATTCAATGACCGTGGAAGTTGGTGGAAAAATGCCATTAATCCCCAAAACGGATATGCACACATGCGCGATACGACAAGGCAGTTTATCCCTGATTTTGATCCCTTCCAAAGCGGACGTGATCATCATTATGTAGAAGGTAATTCCTGGCAACTCAGTTTTTTTGTCCCCCAAGATGTTCCGGCATTAATAGAAACAATCGGTGAAGAAACTTTTATCGATCGTCTGAACTGGGGCTTTGAAGCCAGTGAACCTTGGAGGTACAATGCACCGAACGATCAGTATTGGGACTATCCTGTAGTACAGGGTAATCAACAGTCTATGCATTTTGCCTTCTTGTTCAATTGGGCGAAGAAGCCTTGGCTCACGCAAAAATGGTCACGATCCATCATTGATAAGTACTATGAAACAGGCATCGCCAATGCTTACTTAGGTGACGAAGACCAAGGGCAAATGAGCTCATGGTTTGTAATGGCCGCCTTAGGTCTGTTCCAGACAGATGGCGGATGCCGCATCGATCCGATCTACGAAATAGCCAGCCCGCTTTATGAGAAAGTCATTATCGACTTGGGAGAACGTTATAATCGTGGCAAAACATTTACAATCGAAGCAAAGAACGTTTCCAGAAAAAATAAATATGTTCAAAGTGCCATGCTAAATGGTAAAGTACTGAATGAATTCTTCTTTCCGGCTTCCGAATTACTAAAAGGCGGTGAACTGATTTTGGAAATGGGTGACAAGCCTAATACATCTTGGGGAATACCCACGTGTAATTAAAACAAAAAATAAGTAACTATATATTGCTTACAGTGTAAATTCTTGTTAGCAATAGAATATATCAAGATTATAAGCCTTCTATAATCGTACAATCGTTTATAGAGGGCTTTACTGTAAGGTAATATAGCCACCAAAGAGAGACAATACTACTCTATTTATACCATATATATTTAAGCTAAATCAAAGTATATAGTTTTACCCCAAGAACATCCCCATGTTTTGCATGAAAACATGGGGATGTTGTAGTACAAAACATCCGGATGTTTTGTAGGTATGAAATAAGCTTCATGTAATATAGAAACTTATCCTCTTATTTAATTAAGGTCTATTATCCATGAATTATTAAGCTTAAATAAAAAAAACACAATAAAATACTTTTTTTATTTAGTAAGACTTACGCTTGAATTGTAATATTAATAGATAGCCTTAAAATAAGAATTAAAATTAATATATGTTGTTTTATATAGAATTAATGAAGAACATGAACAAAAAAAGCTAATGGAAAAGAATTTGTATTTGATGCAAAGTGCACATTTACAGCTAAAGTAACCAGTATTTTGTTAACATAAAAAAAATGCTAAATGAAAAAAAATCTAAAGTACAAGATCGAACTCTTGTTGTTTTCCCTATTTCTTTTTGTTCCACTCTCTATGCATGCTACAGCGCAAAATGATGTAGCCATAAGTTTGGATTTTTCCAATGTTCCTTTAAGTAAAGTTTTAAATGAGATTGGTCGTCAAACTTCATTGCGTATTGTTTACAATACAAAAGATGTAAATCCCGACCAAATTGTATCAGTGAAAGTAGATTATCAGAAATTATCTTCTGTCATGAAAAACTTGCTGAAAAACACAAATGCAAAATTTACTATAAAGGACAACTATCTGGTACTCTATTCCTCTAAAGATGTTGATGTGGTAAATGAAACAACCCAATCAAACAAACGTATCATTAAAGGTTTGATCTCTGATGAATTTGGAGAACCTCTGATTGGTGTAAGTGTATTGGTAAAAGGAACTACCACAGGAACCATTACTGATATCGATGGAAATTACTCTATCGAAATTCCCAATGACAATGCCATACTCGAATTCAGTTATATTGGTTATCAAAAAGCAACATTATCAATATCTGGTGCCACTTCTTTTAATATTATTCTAAAAGAAGATGCCCAAGTTCTGAACGAAGTGGTTGTTACAGCTATGGGTATTACCCGTGAAGCCAAAACTCTAACTTATGCTGCACAAACTATCAAAAACGATGAAGTAACTCGTATTAAAGAAACAAATTTTATTAATTCACTTCAAGGCAAGAGTGCAGGTCTTACCATTACTCCTAACAATACCGGTGCGGGCGGTGGAGCTTCTAAAATAGTGCTTCGCGGTTCCACCTCTATTCTCGGAACCAATCAACCGTTAATTGTAATTGACGGTGTACCTATGCAAGACGGTATGGGAAGTCAAGTAACCGACGGTATCGCTTATGGTGGTGGACGTAGTGGAGATGACCTTCTATCTACTATTAACCCTGAAGATATTGAAAACATGACCATTCTTAAAGGGCCGAATGCTGCTGCGCTTTATGGTAGTGCTGCCAATAATGGTGTAATTGTTATTACAACGAAATCGGGTGTTTCTGGCACTGTTAAAGTGGATATTTCCAGCAGTACTTCTGTTGAAACAATGGCAATGTATCCTCAAACCCAGCAAACTTTTGGTCTTAGCGACAATAATCAATGGTCGGCATGGGGACCTGAGATCGGTACACGTTCGGCAGATGAGCTGGCATCTGCACCTTATCTGATGAGTTCTGCTCGTAATGCAGTAAAAGATTTTTTTAATTTAGGTGTTACACTTAATAACGGTATAACACTTAGCGGCGGTACAGAAAATTCCCGTACGTATTTCTCTTACAATAACACATATCAAACCGGACAGATTCCCAATAACGATTTCCGACGTAATAATGTGATGTTCAAGGAAATATTCTCTTTGTTTGACAAACGCGTTAATATCAGTACAAGTCTTAATTGGATACATCAAAAAACAAACAATGCTCCAGTAGTTGGAAAGGCTTTGAGCACTCTTTATCCACTATATCGTACTCCGGCAGATATTGACATGCGCTATTTTAAACATAATTATCAACATGCCGGTACGATGGCAGACGATATTGTTAGTAATCCGACAAAAGGAAATCCCAAATTAGTCGGACAGCCAGTACAAACGTGGTATTGGTACGACCAATATCTAAATAATCCATATTGGGTGGCTAATATGTATAACGATGTGTTGAAACGCGATCGCTTGATGGGTAACATCACTTTGGAGGCCAAAATCTGGAAAAACATCAAATATCAAACACGTCTCAGTATCGACTATGTACTTCAAAATAATCTAAATGAAGAATATGCCGGAATGAATCGTACAGGTTTTGATTATGTAGGTGGCAAGTATTATTCCAGTGACTCACGTACAAGTGACATTTATAACGACCATATGGTTTCTTACAATGACCGCTTTGATGATAAAATTGATATCAATGCGGCAGTGGGTACCAGTTTTACTCGACACTATAGTCGCAATACATCCATTACTACCAATATTGATACTTGTGGTTTACCTAATGCATTCGTTCCTCAAAACAGCAAGAAAAGTCGTCCCACTAATCCCAATGGTAGTGCAACATCTGCCTATGATAGTTGGAACTATTCCGACTGGAGTACTGCTCTTTTCGCAACAGCTTCTATCGGGTTGTTCGATAGGGTATACCTTGACGGTAGTTATCGCGTAGATTGGTCACAATCATTTCAACAATTTACTCAAGGGAGTGGATACAGTTCTTTTGATTACTATTCAGCTGGTATCAATATACTTATTGATAAGTTTTTACCGAAATTAGATTGGCTCAATCAATTGAAGTGGCGTGGCAGTTGGTCTGTGGTAGGTAATCCGATTCCTAATACTCTTTTTGCTCGGCAAAGTTATGATTTCAGTAATGGTACTGTAAATACTCGTCCACCATTATTTGATGATCCGAAACCGGAGACTACAACTTCATTTGAAACAGGTGTTGATGTATGGATGTTCGATAATAAATTTAATTTCGATCTTACATATTATAATTCTGTTCTTCGTAATCAGTTCCTTAATGTCACTACAGCCAATGGGGAATCTAAGCCTGTAAATACAGGTAAGATCCGTAATTATGGCCTTGAGTTTTCTGCGGCATATCGCTGGAATATTGGTCGTGATTGGCGTTGGCAAACGGGATTTAATATTGCTTGGAACGACAATCGAATCTTAGAAACTTATAAAACAGAAAGCGGGACACCTTACATTGTAGAAATGGGAACCAATGCGTTTAAAGTTAAATATATCGAAGGAGGTCGCTATGGAGATATTTATGTTAATTCCTTTGTCCGTGATGAAAATGGACACATAAAAATCAGTGGAGCTGACGATTATGAAACTGCTGTGCCTCAAATGGAATCCGGTGAGTATAAAACTTATGTAGGCAATACGGCTTCTCCTGTCACTCTCGGATGGAATAACACCCTTTCTTGGAAGAATCTTACTTTATATTTTCTTATTGATGGACGTGTAGGTGGTAAGGTAATGTCTTTAACAGAACCAGATCTTGATTTGTTTGGCCTTTCAGAACGTTCGGCTCAAGAACGTTTAAATGGTGAACGCGTTACACAAAACGGTAAAGAATATATTCTTAAAGAGCTTCCTGATGGTTCCGGAAACAAAGTCTCCGTTGAGAATTATTACATGACCATTGGTGCTTCCCCGATGGAGGATTATGTTTATAACGCTACCAATTTCCGTGTACGTGATATTTCCTTGAGTTATAATTTCAACAACTTATTTGGTAAGAATCGAGGATTGACAGCACAGTTTTCTGTAAAGAATGCATTCTTTATCTATAAAGATTCACCGGTAGATCCGGATATTTCTGTATCGGCTGCTAACGGTTTTTCCGGCATCGACTGCTATTCATTGCCTACTACACGTAGTTATGCATTGACTCTAAAATTTAACTTTTAAAATAAAGCATATCTCCTTAATAAATTATGAAAATGAAGAAAATAATATGTTCGATTGCTCTCATTGCCGGGTCTTTATTGTCAACGGGTATATTTATCAGTTGCGGTGATCAGTTTCCGGAAGAATACCCATGGATGATAGGCAGACAGGAAGAGATGGATAATACCAATGAGGAAGGTGCAGGAGCTACTGACATTACGGTTCTTGAAAAAGAACTTCGTGGTGCTATCCCTTTTATGATTAATTATTCGCATGAACCGGGTGGTAATTGGGAACCTCATGACTATCAATATGGTCGTGCTAATAATATTGATAACTATTCCGGGTATTGGACTACTTCAAAAGGTACTTTTACATTTGGAGGGCCGTTACCTACTTTATATACGTATCCTAATGACTATTTGGGTGGTGCAAATAGCAATCAAATTTTCACACAATCGGTGAATGCTATTTTACATGCTACAGAGCTTGGAAAGCCCGAATGGCGTGCTGTAGCTCTGATTATCCAAGCATATGCCGGTCATGAAATTGTTGACTTCTATGGTGCTGCTCCTTTCACAGATTGGCGTAATGTAAAACGCATTCCGCCGTTGGCTTATGAGAAAGGGGCTGATATTTATGACAAGATTTTTAATGATTTGGATGAAGCTATTGTTATCCTAAAAGAGCGGAAGCCTTCGCAAACAGAATTAGAGAAAATAGAGGATAGCAATGGTAAGAACATTTCTTATGGCGATTGGCGGCGTTGGGTGAAGTTTGCTAATAGCATCAAACTTCGTATGGCAATGAATATAGTGAAATATGACGCAGGCAAGGCTCAACAAAAAGCCGAAGAAGCTGTGGCTGATGAGATAGGTGTGCTTACCGAACATGACGATAAAGATATAGCTTACTACCCAGCCGGTGAGACTGTGTGCTGTTTGTGGAAAATTTGTAATACTTGGAATGATCTCCGCTTGAATGCATCATTGGAAAACATCCTTAAGCATTTTGAGAATCCATTGCTGACAGAATGGTTTGATTCAAACCCCAGTCCTATTAAAGATAAAAATTCTGGTATTGTGGCCCCGATTGATGTATACGGTATGCGTGCTGGTATTGATATGAGGAAGATAAATACTTCAGATAGAAAAAGTGGGTATGGTCCTTTTGCGGTATTAACCGATAAATATAAATTCATGCATCAGCCTTTCTTAAAACGTGTCGAGTGCTTATTCCTCCGTGCTGAAGGTGCTCTTAGAGGTTGGTCGATGGGCGGAACTGCCAAAGACTTTTATGAATCCGGCATTCGTTTGGCTTTTGAGGAAAATGGGATTACTGATCAAAGTATAATTGACGAATATATCAACCGGACAGAGGTAAAAGATGTAGACTATACAGATCCGTTTAACGGAATTCATAACATCAAAGGTCGTGTAAAAGTGGATGTGAAGTGGAATGAAGCAGATACTGATGAGTTGAAACTGGAAAAAATTATCACTCAAAAGTACATCGCTAATTTCCCGATGAGCGGGGAAGCATGGACTACATTCCGTCGTACAGGGTATCCGCGTTTATTCCCTGTTTATCTTAACGGTGACATGGAAGATGTTGATTTGGAACTTCAGCTTCGCCGAATACCTTTGGTAAAAACAACCAATAATACGCTTGAGATAGCTTCACTTGAAGAGGCTCTTGGAGCACCCAATCAGGGTAGTACGCGAGTATTTTGGGATGTACCTACCGAACAGCGTGGTGAAAAAAGTCCAGATAATAAATATAATTTGGTAATTCCGGTAAACTTTTAATAATTTTTTAAGATGAAACTATATAGAAACATAATATTCTTTTTGATAGCCATCTTATGTATGGGTGTTTTTGTCGGATGTAATGAAGATGAAACGCTGGATGGTGCGTCTGAGGTATATATTACCCTTAATCCTATGGATATCACTTTGAGAGTGGGCGATACAATAAAAATCTCGGCTGTAGTTACTAATTTGAGTGGTAATCGTATAGAAACACCTATTACTTGGACGGTATTGGACGAAGATGTGGCAAAGGTGTTGGGCGATACGGCGATTGTCTGTGTAACAGGTGCACAAGGAAAAGAGACAAAACTAAAGGCAGAGCTTGTGAATGGTAAGTATGCCCTGACTAATGTTACCGTCACAACAAATCTTCCGGAAGGTATTACTCCTATAGACGAAAGTGGGGCTATAATTTCTTCTAAACATAGTTATAACATCACCCATGATTCTGTATTATTTGCTGTTTCTCCTAAAGAACTCCTTGAGGATTTTGAGCCTCAGTATACAATTGAAGGACTTGAACCATTTAGAATTCCGATGACTGTATATAAAGATAAAGGGTTGGTAGCTGTACACTATTCTGCGCCACGCGCCGCTGGAGAAGGAAAGATAACTGTTTCCATAGGTGATGGGTCCTCTGCCAAAACTGCAAGTTGTACTGTAGTATCGGCACCGAAACTTCTGGCTACTTTCTATGGTGAAAAATTTGCCGAGATGCCGTATTTAGGTACCAGACCAGATAGAAGTGTTTTGCCGCAATGGTTTGCTTATACAAATGAATCAAGTATGGACATAAACTCAGAAATGACTATACGTGTTGCTATCAATACAGAGAGCGGTGCTCTTGAAGACATTGAAGCAGCTTATAGTTCATATCATTGGGAAGCAATATCCGGTAGCGCAGTCGTCATTTCTGAAAAATATGAGGAGTTTGTAGAGAATCAAGGATTTGATGCCGTATTAACTGTACGTGCGGGTATTGAAGAAGGAGAGGCGGAATTTCATTGTATTACTTCGGATACTGTTCTTGTGGCAACTTTCAGTGTTCAGGATTATAAGAACCGTTATCCTGTAGACAAAATAACAGTGAGTCATGAGTCTATAAAGATGCCTGTAGGTGATTTTATCATGTTCACAACGGGAGTGGAACCAATCGCCTCTTATGCTTACCACAAACCGGTAGTTGTAGCAGAAAATCCCAATATTATAGAAGTTGGTGAATATGATGGTAATCTGATAATTCTTAAAGGTTTGGAAATTGGTGAAACCAAACTTATATTGACATCTAATGGCAAACAACTTGAAGTACCGGTAACAATTACCGAAGGTATAAAAAGTGTGTTGTGGGAAAAAGGAAATCAACGTGTTTTGTTTGCCGGCCAATCTGTTCAGTGGGGAGTCGATGCAAGGACAACTTCAGACGGTCCGAATCCTTATGAGGTAAAATGGATATCATCTGATACATCAATACTGAAAGCTGCACAAGTAGACAAAGATAATACCAAAGGTATAATTACTGCTGTAACATCAGGAACAGCCACAATTATAGCAGAAGTGGCCAATGTTCGTTCCGATGACGTTTCTGTTAAGGTAATTGATTTACCGGCGGATCAGACGTATACTTCCTCTAATACAGACTATGATAATACTATTGTAATACCTGCCGAAAACGAAAGGGACCTTTTAGTGTATGTCGCTCTAATATCTGGACAAAAACTTACCATTACATTAACTGGTGCATATTCCGGTGGTAGTTATGACGGTACCTATCAGGTCAGTAGCTATCCGGCAAGTGTAAATATTGATGAAGCAGAGGCACCTGTAACCTCAGGATATGTGACTCTTGCTTCTGATAACGATGGTAATGTGTTGATCTCGTTTGATCTTATCGTTTCAGTAACCAGTGACAAAACGTTTACGCTTAAAGCAGATAACGTAGTGGGGCTTCAATAAAATATCGACAAGGGGTTTGAAGCTTTCAGCTTCAAGCTTCTTGTCTCATAAGATGTTAATCACTAACAAACAATTTGTGAATTATATAAATTAATTTTTTAACTTTAAAAACACATTCCATGAAAAGAAATTTACTTTTACTTTCCGGAATTGCAGTTCTTTCTCTTTCTGCTAATGCACAAGAATTGAAAGAAGACTACATGGTATGGCCTAATAGTGGAGGTCTGCCCGGTTATGTGACTGAATGGACCCCAGGTACTCCTTTGTTTGAAGATGAGAATTTTTACATCTCTCGTGTGAAACCAAAAGAGCGTTTCCGTAATGCTGCAACTCAAATTAATGAGACATTAAATGAGGCAAATGACAAAAAACTTGTTTTTTGGGTTCCCGTAGGTAATGCTGCAGGAGGTAGCCCGAATGCACGTCCTAATGGCGTGTTCGATGGCGAAGTATTTAGTACATGGTCTTATGTAACCCATTATGGGGACTGGACTTCACCACATGGTTGGGTTCCCGGCGGTTTTGCAGATGTTGCCCATAAAAATGGTGTAGGGGTGTCTGGTGTTGCTTCCATTCCTAATGCAAGTATTAACGCTAATGATGGAGCTTGGGGACAAGCTTTGCATGAACAAGTAGCTCTTGACAATGAAAAATTGGCTAAATTCCTTCATTATCATGGAGTAGACGGCTTAGGTTATAATGCTGAGTTTTACGGCATGAGCGCTGATCTGCCCGCTCTTCGCACTCAACATGAATTTATTCATAAATATCTTGTTGAACAGGGAAATAATTTGGCAGAAAACTTCTGGTATGACGGAACAAACGATAACGGTGGTATCTCCTTTGATGGTGGTATTGGTAGCCATAATAAAGAAACATTCGGAAACGGCGAGCATATACGTACCTCACTCTTCTTTAATTACAACTGGCATCGTTCAAATGTGTTAAATTCTCTCTCTAATCTCCAGAATGTTGCTCCCGGGCGTAATCCATTGGATATTTATGCTGGTTTTAATATGCAAGGAGGAGATCCTTCCACATGGACTACCCTTGCTGATTATCCGATGTCTATCGGCTTGTGGGGTGCACATGAACGTAATATGCTTTGGGCCGGACGCGCAAAACAGGGCAGTTCGGATATAGCCAAACAGACAACCTATCAGAATGTTCTTGAGATGTTCTTTACTAACGGAAATCGTAACCCTGCAAAATCAATCGATATCTATAATGCCGGTAGTCATTTCCCTGATGAAAAGTGGTTTGGTATGTCAGCATATATGTCCGCACGCAGTTCTTTGAGCTGGGATCTTTCCGAAGAGCCCTTTATAACATTCTTTAATTTAGGTAACGGCCGTTTCTTCAATTGGAAAGGTAAACGTCAAAACAACAACGAATGGTATAATATAGGTGTACAAGATTATCTTCCTACATGGCGTTATTGGTTTGCTTCCTCGTTCATGGGTAAAAAAGCAACTGATGTACTGCCTAATGGGTTAGATGCTCAATTTACGTGGGATGATGCTTATGTAGGCGGTTCTTGTCTTCGTATTTTCGGTACGACAGCTGATGAATATTTACATCTTTTCAAAACAGATTTCGCTTTGAAAACGAATGATGTGATTACAGTTCGTTATAAATTAGTGAAAGGTAAGTCTGATATAAATCTTATTTTGTCTGCCAAAGGTAATGAAACAGTAATTTTGCGTGAGAGCAACCTTAAAGTAGTAACAACTTCAGAAGTCGCAGATGATGAGGTTTGGATTGAAAAAACGTTCAAAGTCAGCGGGCTTCTCACCACACTTAGCAATAAAGAGATTGCAATGATTGGTCTGCACTTTATGAATACCCAAGATCTTGATCTTTATCTTGGAGAATTTTCTATTACCCGTGGTACGACTTCTACTCCTTCAGCTCCTGAAATTACTGTAGCAAAAACTCTTGGTAATCATTATAAAGGTGTTGATGCCAAGGTAATTTTTAATATGCCTAATAATAAGGAAGCAGGAACTCCTGTTTACAATCTTGATGTGAACGCTTCCATGTTTAAACTTTATGCACAACAAGAAGGTGGAGATCCTATATTTATGGGTATCACTACTTCTTGGGCAGGTATGTACTATTCTATTCCTGTTGATGCAGATAAAGCACAACGGATACGTCTTGGTGTTGCTGCAGTTTCAGTGGATACCAACTCTGATTCTGATATTAAATGGAGCAATTACATAGATGGTTTTGGTGATTATTTTACTATTAATGATGTCCAGATTGATAAGACAACAATTAAACCGGAAGAAGATTTTGAAATTTCTTACGTAGATCCGCGTCACAATCCGGCTGGTTGGAAACTTTACAATGCCGAGGGTGAAGTAGTTAAAGAGGCGAACAATACTGTAAAATTCTCTGTAACGGAAGGTATCAAAGAGGTTGGTGCTTATGATCTCGAAATTACTGAATCCGATACTACTCGCCGCTTCAATTCTTATGTACAGATTACAAGTTGGGGATCAGGCGCTTTGCCCCAAATCAAGACTTTGACAATCGACGGAGAAACAGTGCAAGAGGGAGCATCACCTATTAAAATTGAAATAGGAAAAGAGTTGACTTTAGGCTATACAGGTAGAGAAGCAGATGGCGCTGCATCACGCGGTGTTGAAATAGACGAAGGCTGGGTAGGTGGTAAAGTCGCACCTTTAGACATTGCTTCTTATAAATCATTCTCTGTTTCTACATGGGTACTATTTAATTCATTGCCCGGTAGTACGGCATTCTTCAGTATTGAAAATCGTGCCAGTACTTGGCCTGTAAATAACTGGGGTTGGTTCTGGTCTAATGTTGATTCTAAAGGTAAATTAGATTCTTATACATTCCGTAGTGCTACTGCAGGTGGTTCTGATGAACTTAAATACACTTTCCCGGAAACTGTTATTGTACCTAATTCCTGGAATCACGTTGCATTGGTATTTGAATACAACGAAAATGGTCAGTTCCGTTCTAAATTCTATGTTAACGGCACTCTTCAGAAATCAACATGGATATTTGGCCGTACAAGCGGAACAACAGAAGATTGGTGTTCTATACGCTTTGCCCTCCCGTCTGACTACTGGTTTGGTTTCGGTGGAGGTCGTGGTGAAGGAGCTACTTTCAACAATGGTATAATAGATGAGTTGCAAATTTGGGATGGAGCTATGACCGAAGCAGATGTACAGACATCAAAGGCAGGTCTTGATGCAAATAATCTTCCAGCTAATATATTAGCTTACTGGGATTTTGATACAGATGCTAATGACAGTCATTATTTTACAGCTAAAGGTACTAAGACAGAAGCACAAGCTTGTGCTTTCAAAATTGTAGCAGGAGTAAATGAAGGTTCTGGAACTCAAACCCCTCAACAACCCCTTTATATCTCCGGTACTCCGTTCATTGCCGGATCTGCTTATAAAATTGAGACACTGCCTACATGGACTGCCAAACGTGCCGTAATCAGTGAAGCTACTGGCAATGCCACTGCTGGTAGCGCAAAACTGTCCTATGCTAAACCTGATGACCGTACTGTTACTTTAACACTCGCAAATACATTAGGCTCAGATTCTAAAGAATACCCTGTATTCACAATCTATGATCCTGTAGGTATTGAAGATACAAACGTAACTGGAGAATTACGTACTTATACTGTAGAAGACATTCTCTTTGTAGAATTTGCAGAAGACGGTAACTACCAAGTTTCTGTATACACAGTATCCGGTATGCTTGCTGCTCAAAAAACAGAAACTCTTTATGCCGGTCAAAATATGCGTATTACCCTTGGAACTAATGGCATTTACTTAGTGAAAGTAATAAAAGACGGCAAAGAGGTTCGTACAATAAAAGTTCTTAAGAAATGATCTGTTAGAAATAGGTATAAAGTATATATTATAACCAAAAGAAACTAAAACGTTTCTAACAAATTGGACAAGTTAATATTTATAACTTGCATAAGAGCCTGGTATAATACTGGGCTCTTTCCTTCTAAACACATTATTTCTTAATATATAGTAATCGAATTACTTTCCATTAGTCGATCTAAAATTCAATAGACTGCTAATTAGTACCATTAGGTCTTTAAATATTTTAATACAAAAATCATTATATTATCCTTTAAATTTTACGTTTATGAAAATTACAAAAATTGTGTTATTACTTTTCGTCTTTTTATGTACATCTAATGTATGGGCGCAATTAAACGAAAATGGGAAGCAAAACCTTACTTCGGAAAACAGAGTCATTAAAGACATGAAAATCCAAGTTTCTAATCCTGGTTGGGATGGAATGGTGAGTATAGCATTAGATGGAAAACTATTGTGCACGGATTATGATCAGGGCATACTGTTGCTGGCAGGGCAGAATTTCATTGAACGCACATCAGAAATAGATGTATATCCAGGTGGCGTACTTTCAATTTGGGGCTACAAAAATGGCACAGGTAATACTAATGTAATTTCATTAACAATTCCAGAAGATGAAACAGATCCAATATTAATCGTAGAATGTACCCCCAGCAGCCATTTCCCTTTAAAAGCATATTTCAAAGGACACTACTGATTATCAAAAAATTATTTAGATAAATAGCAGTTCAAAAAGTCTTAATAATTATGAGATCACCCTCACTCTAACCATGTTTAAACTGCACTCCTAAAGTTTTATGTCCAACTTTTGGGGTGCAGTTCAATTGTAGTAAGGGTGATTTTTTCATACATGAAAATATCCAGGTATTCCTATCATAGAATATAAAAAGTGATCATGGAAATCCCTTCAAACAAACAATTGATTTGACAAAAACCGATAAGTAATATCCTCCATTTTCCCATTGACAATACGATACAAACGCTGATTTGTTTTTGCAGATTTCAATCCACCCAACGCTTCCACGTAAGGTCCCAACTTTATATATTCGAAATAACTCATATTAAAGTCGGTAGGTAACTCCGACTTTCCGGAATACCAACCCACTTTCACCGGAGCTATGGACTGACGGCAACAGAGAAACTGTGCCAATCGCTCTACTTCTAACGGATAAGCATCCCCACCCATAAAACAGACACAAGTCACAGCTTTACCATATTTCTGCAAAAGCCATGAAAGACTTTCTTCAGTTAGGAATTCACCTATGTCATCCATCAGATAAGGACTATGACACCCCTTACACCTGTTCGGACAATTAGAAAGATTGATAGCCAAAGTAACCTCACCCGGTATCTCTTGAAAAACAATATCATAATCAGCGTACCGGAGCATAATATCTTTGAGCAGCCTCCTTCTGCCGGGCTTGTGAAAAATTGCTGACACGTTTCATGTAACCGATAACACGAGTCAGATAATCTACGTCCTCGCTATGACATTCAGGACATTCGTGCAGATATCTCTTATCGATATGCTTACACTTATTGCAAATAGTATTCGGAATATTGAATGTGAAGTAATTACAACCTTCTATAGCAGCTACCCGTAACAATTGCCGATATTGTTCTTTGCTAAGATGCTCCTCCAAATTCATATGTAAAGCAGAGCCACCGGTAAGATGCTCGATATAGCGATGCCCGTGAAGACGAAACCTGTCGACAATATTCAATGACTCATCTTCCACGATATAGAAATAACTGTTATAGCATTCACGGAAAGTTTGGAAACCGGCCTCCTTATCCCACTTGGCATGCTTCACGCCTACATTTTCGGCAGGGATCATTTCACAGTTAAACAAAACTTCCTTTGTACGATACTTCTTATTATATTTTTCTATCATACCCAAAATCTCCTGCACAAATGCTTCATATTTGGGATTATCATTGATTTCGATTCCCATAAACTGAGCTGCTTCAACCAAACCGTTGACACCGATAGTCAAATATTGACGACTCATATTGATATAACCGGCATCAAACAAAGGTAACATACCTTTTGCCTGCAACTGTTTCAGATTCTCATTGTAAGCCAGTTGTACTTTGTGAACCAAATCGACGACCTCTTCCAAAAAGAAAGGATAAAGCATACCCGACTTCACTGCATGCTGGATACAACGATTCAGATTAATAGTCAATACACTCTTCGAACCGGTAGAAACCCCGCCGGCACCTAACGTATAACTGAAACCATTATCTTGTATTTCATTACGCAAACGGCAACAGCTACTTAGGGAATCGGCATTATCACTCATATAGGTAAAGAAAGAGTGCCCTCCGGCATACATTTCGGCAGTGAAATCTCCATATTCTTTATCTAATACGTCGCCATCTTTGGTCAGCAATGCCATTGTTTCGACAGGAAACGTCAAAACGGTCCGTGTGCGTTCCTTATTAAACCACCTCATAAAGCGCTTTTGCAACCAACTCAAAGAATCCCAATCGGGTTTACTTCCATCGGGAAAAACAAAATGCTCGAAAAGACTATTGAAATAGTACTTGTCATAATAGGCTACATTCCAAAATACCGCCTGAAAATTCCGTGCACCCGTAGGTTGATTAATAGAATACACTATCTGTTCAAAACAATCCGTTATAATCTTATCGATCGTTCTTCGCTTAACAGACAAATCAACAACCTTGTCAGCGTGTTTATAGTAATCCTGTCCATACTCCAAGCCTACAAAATAATTCATGTACATTAAAAACTCCGGAGTAGCACATGCACCGCTCAGCATACTGGATACAATGAATACCATGTTGACAAATCCTCCACAGAAAGATTTCAGATTAGTCGGAGCCGTCGAATTGCCTCCCACACCCACAGTGCCGTTTATCAACCAGGGATACATGGTGATACTTGCACAGTAATTGGCGAGATTAGTCTCATCATTCTTATAAATAAAATGATGATTCAAAAGTTCAAGATAGCGGTCGGAGACTTCTTTACCATACAAATCTTTCAAACGATCCGTCAATAACCGGCGGTTCAGACGAATAAAATTCGATTTTGGCAATTCACCTATCAAAGTAGCGATGTTCTTGTTCTCCACATTTGCATTTGCATCATATTTACTGCCGGTAGCAGGATTGGAAGCGTCACAATAATCAAGCAAGAATCTAAGCTTGTCTCTGACTTCACGGTCTTCCAAATGCTTCTGACGATACAGCATATATGCTTTTGCAACACTGTAATAATGCTCTGCCATCAGAGCTACTTCCACCTGATTCTGGATTTCTTCCACACTGGTTCCATCACTGACACTGACACGGCTCAATACATTGGTAATGACATCCTGTGTAGCAAAACTCCCTACTGACAAAAAAGCTTTGGCAATCGCATTTTTAATCTTATCAAGAGAAAACACTTCTCTTTTCCCATCTCTTTTGATAATGAATATCTCCGAACTAATCATACTTATAAATTAAGATTTAACAAATAAATTCATCATAAAGCTATTCAAATACGACAATTCACGGAGGTCAGTAATAAAATGAAATCGGTAGAATCCACTCCATCGCCTTTCACCCGAAAGCCTTGAATGAGGTAATGAAACCGGCAGGTCTTCTGACTTGTTTTTATTACAACGCCTTCCCGATTCTATAAAATAACCAGTGGCAAAGATTGTTGTAACATTTCTCTTTCAAATGCAAGAGATAAAACTTACAGCTACGGGGATAGTCCCTGATTTTCACAGGATTCCCTTTTAATTCCGGTTCGCATTGAAGCTACTTCAGAAACCGATATTGCTGACAAAGTTAGAAATTAAATCAAGAATTCAACTTGAAAAGGAAAAAATATTCAGCCGTATCTTTTTTCTTCGTTTCTTCTCCATCGAATTATAAAATCGACTATCTTTGCCCCGAATTGGTTGCGGATAGACATTTCGACTATTCGGATTAAAAGGGAATCGGGTGAAAATCCCGGACAGTCCCGCTGCTGTGAAACTCTGCTAATATCTTGAAAACAGACCTTTGCCACTGGTTCTTTTTATAGAACCGGGAAGGCTTCAAGATAAGGAGTCAGTCAGAAGACCTGCCATTCATCAAAGGCTGTTTTTACTCGTGGGATTAGGAAAGCAGTGTGAAAGAAGATGAATCCAATGAAAGAACCTGCGAAAGAGATACCTGTAAATATGGGTATGTCTATGTTGTGATACAATTAATCGAGGTTCTGTGGTTGATACATTAAAGACAAATTTATTATATTATGGAACTTCTCAGAAACCTTTTCGAAGGATACCCCAATCTTTGGGGTGGTGGAGTGGCACACTCCGTACTTATTTTATCGTTGGTTATTGCCTTCGGTATCATACTGGCTAAAATAAAGATAGCCGGAATTTCATTGGGTGTCACATGGATACTTTTCGTCGGTATCGTATTCGGGCATTTCAACCTGAGTTTAGACGAACATCTGCTACACTTCCTAAAGGAATTCGGATTGATATTATTTGTCTACTCCATCGGTTTACAGGTAGGGCCTGGTTTCTTTTCCGCTTTTAAAAAGGGAGGATTTACACTGAACATGCTCGCCATGACAACTATCTTTCTGAGTGTTGTTATTACCATCATCCTACACTTCGCCACAGGCGTTCCCATCACAACAATGGTCGGAATTCTTTCCGGTGCCGTCACCAATACCCCGGGATTGGGTGCTGCCCAACAGGCCAACAGTGACCTGAACGGTATCGATGCGCCTGAGATAGCAATGGGATACGCCGTAGCCTATCCACTCGGAGTGGTGGGTGCTATCCTTTCATTACTTGCCTTGAAGTATATTTTAAATATCAATACGACCAAAGAAGAGGCCGATGCGGAAAAAGGATTAGGACACTTACAAGAACTGACTGTACGTCCCGTCACCTTAGTTATAAAAAATGAAGCGATAAACGGAAAGGCAATTAAAGATATACGCCCGTTGGTAAACCGGAATTTTGTTATTTCGCGTATACGTTATCATGAAGGAAACAAAGAGACGGAATTGGTTAACTCGGGTACTATCCTGCATTTGGATGATGAGATTTTAATTATCTCCAATCCGATAGATATTGAGGCTATCACGGTCTTCTTCGGTAAACAAGTGGAGGTAGAATGGGAACAGGTTAGTAAGAATCTGATTTCAAGACGTATCCTGATTACCAAACCCGAACTGAATGGAAAAACGCTGTCGCAACTGAAAATACGAAATAATTTCGGCGCAAATATCACCCGCATCAATCGTTCGGGAGTAGACCTTGTAGCCGCTCCGAGCCTGCAATTGCAGATGGGCGACCGTGTAACAGTAGTCGGTAGCGAACTGGCTGTAGGACATGCCGAGAAGGTCTTGGGAAACTCAATGAAACGACTGAACCATCCCAATCTTATTCCGATATTTATAGGTATCGCTTTGGGATGTATCTTAGGAAGTATTCCATTTATGTTTCCGGGCATTCCTCAACCGGTCAAGCTGGGACTTGCGGGAGGCCCGCTCATCGTATCGATCCTTATCAGCCGTTTCGGCCCACAATACAAAATGATTACTTATACCACCATGAGTGCCAATCTGATGGTTAGAGAAATAGGCATTTCACTCTTTCTTGCCTGTGTAGGATTAGGAGCCGGTAAGGGATTCATAGAAACTGTTGTGAACGAAGGAGGTTATGTTTGGATCGGTTATGGGGCCATCATCACTGTTATCCCATTATTAATAACGGGGCTTATCGGACGTTATGGCTGTAAATTGAATTACTATACACTCATCGGAGTATTGTCCGGAGCCAATACCAATCCACCCGCTCTTGCCTACTCGAATGACCTGACTTCTTGCGACGCTCCCGCCGTAGGCTATGCTACCGTATATCCGTTGGCCATGTTTCTGCGCGTGCTTACGGCACAGCTACTGATACTTTCATTATCATAAATACAACATTATACATACCTTTCAAATCATAAAAGATACCACTTTGTATTTACACAAAACGGGGAATGGCGATTACAGTAGTTTTTGCCACTTCCCCGTTGTAATTTAAAGATTATCACGTATCTTTGCAAACTCAAATAAATACAAATTATGGCTATTACAATCAAAAAAGTATCTGGAAGAAAAGAACTAAAAAAGTTTATTCGTTTCAATTTCAAGATGTATAAGGGTAACCCTTATTCCGTTCCCGATCTTTATGACGATATGCTTAATACGTTCAACAAAAAGAAAAACGCTGCGTTTGAATTTTGTGAGGCCGAATACTTTCTGGCTTATAAAAATGATGAACTGGTAGGCCGTGTAGCAGCCATTATCAACCATAAAGCCAATGAGAAATGGAATAAAAAAGATGTACGTTTCGGCTGGATAGATTTCATCGATGACATAGAAGTATCCTCTGCATTGCTGAAAGCCGTAGAAGAATGGGGCAAAGCCAAAGGCATGACAGACATCCAAGGCCCATTGGGATTTACCGACTTCGATGCAGAAGGTATGCTGATAGAAGGATTTGACCAGCTCAGCACCATGGCGACAATCTACAACTATCCTTATTATCCCCAACACATGGAGAAGTTGGGATACGAAAAAGATGTTGACTGGGTAGAATATAAAATCTACATACCGGACGCTATACCGGAAAAACATAAACGTATCTCCGATCTCATCCAACGGAAATATAATCTCAAAATAAAGAAATATACCTCCGCCAAAAAGATTGCCGCAGACTATGGACAGGCCATTTTTGAGTTAATGAATGAAGCCTACAGTCCGTTGTACGGTTATTCCCCACTGTCGCAACGCCAAATAAACCAGTACGTTAAAATGTATCTGCCAATCGTCGACCTGCGCATGGTAACCCTTATCACGGATGCCAATGACAAACTGATTGCAGTAGGTATTTCAATGCCCTCATTATCAGAAGCTCTGCAAAAATCACATGGGCGTTTATTACCTTTTGGCTGGTATTATCTTCTGAAAGCCCTGTTCATGAAACGACGGGCAAAAATGCTCGATCTGCTGCTTGTAGCCGTGAAACCGGAATACCAGAATAAAGGTGTTAACGCTTTGTTATTTTCCGATTTAATTCCGGTTTATCAAAAATTAGGTTTTATATTTGCAGAAAGCAACCCGGAGCTGGAAGAAAACGGAAAAGTCCAGGCTCAATGGGAATACTTCAAAACCGAGCAACATAAACGTCGTCGTGCGTTTACAAAAAAGATAGAATAATGGAACAATGTGCCAATATGCCAACGTGCCAGTTTCCGAACGGTGCTTTAGCATAGCGTAGCTGCATGCGTAGCCAATCGGCACATTGGCATATTGGCACATTAAAAAATTATTGTTTATGGAAGAGAACGAACTGATACCTTTAGACAACAGTCCTGTAGAATACACAGATGACAACATCCGCCATCTGAGCGACATGGAACACGTCCGTACACGTCCCGGCATGTATATTGGAAAGCTTGGCGACGGTGCACATTCCGAAGACGGAATTTATGTCCTTTTGAAAGAAGTGTTAGATAATAGTATCGACGAGTTCAAGATGCAAGCCGGTAAGAAAATAGAAATCATTGTCGAAGAAAATCTGCGTGTCAGTGTACGAGATTACGGACGAGGCATCCCACAGGGAAAGCTGGTAGAAGCCGTCAGTGTCTTGAATACCGGTGGTAAATATGACAGTAAAGCATTTAAAAAGAGTGTCGGCCTGAATGGTGTAGGTGTAAAAGCCGTCAATGCATTGAGCTCCCGTTTCGAAGTACGTAGCTATCGCGACGGTAAAGTCCGCATTGCCACCTTTTCTAAAGGCAATCTGCTTACAGACGAAACACTGGATACGGAAGAAGAAAGCGGAACATATATTTTCTTCGAACCGGATGCTACCCTGTTCCTGAACTACAGCTTCCGTCCTGAGTTTATCGAGACGATGCTGCGTAACTATACTTATCTCAATACCGGCCTTGCAATAATCTATAACGGGCAACGAATTTTATCCCGAAACGGATTAGTCGATCTGCTGAATGACAACATGACTGCTACCGGGCTTTACCCTATTATACATCTGAAAGGAGAAGACATCGAGATCGCCTTTACACATACCGGACAGTATGGCGAAGAATATTATTCATTTGTCAATGGACAGCATACGACACAGGGAGGTACTCACCAAAGTGCTTTCAAAGAACACATTGCCCGTACGATCAAAGAATTCTATAATAAAAATCAAGATTATACCGATATTCGTAACGGGCTGGTAGCTGCCATTGCCGTCAACGTTGAGGAGCCGATGTTCGAAAGCCAGACAAAAATCAAATTAGGTTCTACCAATATGTCACCCGGTGGCATAACTGTAAACAAATTTGTCGGCGATTTTGTCAAACAGGAAGTAGACAACTTTTTGCACAAACACGGTGATGTAGCAGAAATCATGCTGCAAAAGATACAAGACTCCGAGAAAGAGCGCAAAGCCATTGCCGGTGTAACCAAATTAGCACGTGAACGCGCTAAAAAAGCCAATTTGCACAATCGAAAACTCCGTGATTGCCGCATTCATCTGAATGACCCCAAAGGTAAAGGACTCGAAGAAGATTCATGTATATTCATCACCGAGGGAGACTCTGCCAGTGGTTCTATTACCAAAAGCCGCGATGTCAACACACAAGCAGTATTCAGCCTGCGCGGTAAACCGCTAAATTCATTCGGGCTGACCAAAAAAGTGGTATACGAGAACGAAGAATTCAACCTGCTTCAAGCTGCATTAAACATTGAAGACGGTATTGAAGGATTGCGCTACAACAAAGTAATCGTAGCTACGGATGCCGATGTAGACGGTATGCATATCCGTTTGCTGCTTATTACTTTCTTTCTTCAGTTCTTTCCCGACCTGATTAAAAAAGGGCACGTCTATATCCTGCAAACACCTCTGTTCCGTGTACGCAACAAGAAAAAGACCCTTTATTGTTACAGTGACGAAGAACGCCAGAAAGCAATCAGGGAGTTAAGCCCCAATCCGGAAATTACCCGATTCAAAGGTTTAGGAGAAATCTCCCCGGACGAATTCAAACACTTTATAGGGAAAGACATGCGTCTGGAGCAAGTGTCATTGCGTAAAACCGATCTTGTAAAAGAATTACTCGAATTCTATATGGGTAAAAACACCATGGAACGGCAAAACTTTATTATAGACAATCTGGTTATAGAAGAAGACATAGCATAAAACAAAAAAATGAGAAGAGCTATTTTCCCGGGCACGTTCGACCCGTTTACTATCGGACATTATTCGGTAGTAACCCGTACCCTGACTTTTATGGATGAGGTAATCATCGGAATAGGTATCAACGAAAACAAAAACACTTATTTCCCGATAGAGAAGCGTGTGGAAATGATCCGGAAATTCTACCAAAACGAACCACGAATAAAAGTAATGTCTTATGATTGTCTGACCATCGACTTCGCCCAGCAAGTAGGTGCGCAATTTATCGTTCGCGGCATACGTACGGTAAAAGATTTCGAATATGAAGAGACCATTGCAGACATCAATCGCAAACTGGCCGGAATCGAAACCATATTACTATTCACCGAGCCGGAACTCACTTGCGTCAGTTCTACCATCGTACGCGAACTTCTTGGCTACAATAAAGATATCAGTATGTTTATTCCGGAAGGGATGGAAATTTAATAACGAGTAATAAATGATTAGTGATTAGTAAATCAAGATGATGAAAAAAATATATATATTCTTAGCCTGCCTGTGGGCTATCACATCACAGGCACAGAACTTCGGTTCTCCTGCCATGCGCAAACTGCAAATGGCCGAATTCGCTATCGCCAACTTATATGTGGACAAAGTAGACGAAAATAAACTGGTAGAAGAAGCCATCATCAAAATGCTGGCACAACTCGATCCACACTCCACTTATTCGAATGCGGAAGAGGTAAAAAAGATGAATGAACCCTTACAGGGTAATTTTGAAGGTATCGGCGTTCAGTTTCAGATGATTGAAGATACCCTATTGGTCGTACAACCTGTCAGTAACGGACCTTCCGAGAAAGTAGGTATTCTCGCCGGAGACCGTATCATAGCAGTCAACGATACGGCTATTGCCGGAGTGAAAATGAGTACGGAAGATATCATGAGCCGTCTTCGTGGCCCGAAAGGTTCTAAAGTAAACCTGACCATCCTCCGACGGGAAGTAAATGACCCGTTACTTTTCACAGTGAAACGCGACAAAATCCCCATCCTTAGTCTGGATGCCGCATATATGATCGAACCGAAAACAGGCTATATCCGTATCAACCGTTTTGGAGCTACCACCGCTGAAGAATTTCTAAAAGCAATGAAAGAGTTGCAGAGCAAAGGTATGAAAGACCTTATCCTCGATCTTCAAGGTAATGGAGGAGGATATCTGAACGCAGCTATCGACCTTGCCAATGAATTCCTCGGGGAAAAAGAGCTGATTGTATACACAGAAGGAAGAACGGCACAGCGCAGTGAATTTTTCGCAAAAGGTACGGGAAATTTCCGTAAAGGACGCTTGGTCGTACTGGTAGACGAATATTCCGCCTCAGCCAGTGAAATTGTGACCGGAGCCATCCAAGACTGGGACAGAGGTGTAGTTGTAGGACGACGCTCTTTCGGAAAAGGACTGGTTCAACGTCCTATCGACCTGCCCGATGGCTCAATGATCCGATTGACCATAGCACGGTATTATACTCCCGCAGGCCGTTGCATTCAAAAACCTTACGATAGCACAGCAGATACCAAATTATCAGGCAGGAACAGTGACAGTGAGAATAATCAAAAGAAATATAATCAGGATTTGATAGACCGTTTCAATCGTGGTGAGTTGATGAATGCAGACAGTATCCACTTTCCGGATTCACTAAAATGCCAGACTAAAAAATTAGGACGTACCGTTTACGGCGGCGGAGGTATCATGCCCGATTATTTTGTGCCGATCGATACCACTCTGTATACGGATTATCACCGCAATCTCGTGGCCAAAGGGGTAATTATCAAACTGACCATGAAATACATCGAAAAGCATCGGAAAGAATTATTGAATAAATACAAAAAGTTTGAAACTTTCAATGAGAAATTCGAAGTAGATGATGAATTGCTGAAAACGATGCGTGAAATGGCAGATCAAGAGAAAATCGAATTCAACGAAGAGCAATACAACAAGGCTCTGCCTCTTATCAAGACCCAACTGAAAGCACTCATTGCCCGCGATCTATGGGATATGAACGAATATTTCCAAGTAATGAATAAAACAAATAAAAGTGTAGAACGGGCACTGGAAATATTAAGTTCAAAGGAGTACGAACAAATGCTGAAATAAATGAAGGGTGCATATCCCCCTCCAAGAAAATGAGGGTGTGTCGAAATTCTCATAAACTAAAAATGAACTGCACCCCAAAAGTTGGACATAAAACTTTAGGAGTGCAGCTCAAGCAGTTGTAGCGAGGGTGATTTCGATAAAAGGGGAGTTTTGACACATTTACATCCCCGTTTTTATTTATAAGTGAAAATTAAAAACAGGCTTTTAATAGGTAAAAGCGACCTGTTTTTTTTCTCCGAACAGCCAACTGTTCAACCAACGATTGACATAAATATTAACGACTGCACAACCTGCGCCGATAGCCGCTCCTGCTATCACGTCCGAAGGATAATGTACCCCCTCATTCATTCGGGAAAAACCTACCGAACAGGCCCAAACAGCCGAAGGAGCAATCACATACCATTTGGGATATTTAATACTCAGTGAAGTAGCCAACGAAAAAGCTGCCGCCGTATGGCTGGACGGGAACGAAGGACTGCTTTCCGTACTATACGGATATACCCGCCCGGGATATCGGTCATACGGCCGCTCACGATCGATCATGTGTTTTATGCCATAAGTCAGCACCACAGCTTCGGCCACACTCGTACCAATATATACGGCATCTTTTAACAACTCCTTGTCCTTCCCTATACCGGCATAAATTGCCATAGCGACAGGCACTCCCACCGAAATATAAGGAGCCGAGCGAGAAAATGCTTTACTATAATTCCGCACAAATTTCCCGTCCATACTATTAATTTTATGCAACGTATTTATATCCCAGTTTTGTGCCTGAATTCCCATAGTACAGAACACTGCAACACACGCAATCATTAATTTCCTCATCACCATTTTCATTTATTAGACCAGACAAAGATATAGCAAAAATATTGAGTTTTCATAAAAAATATCATATCTTTGTTGCCTGACAACCATAGCTTCTCACTTTAATTCATGATAAAAAACAGTTATTGTAAAAGATTTACCGACTGTGCACAATGCCCCAAAGCTGCTCAAGGTACATTTGTCTATAGGAACTTTCCCAGGGGACAACACTTCCCTGCCGACAAGTGCACACAAAACTGCATACTGTTTATGATAAAGGGAGAACTCCTCGTGAATAGCCAGGAATACCCCGGAACCAGCTTACGTGACGGGCAGTTTATCCTTCAGGCCATCGGCTCCAAAATCGAATTACTGGCACTGACAGAAGTGGAATACATCGTATACTGGTTCAATGAATTGCCACAAATATGTGAAAGTTATTACCGCGAAATCTTAAATACTTCCGAAGCCCCGCTGACCTATACTCCCTTGGTGATGAATTACCGGCTCAGCCGGTTCATAACGGACTTGGGAGAATACTTAACAGAAGGCATTTCATGCGGACCTTTTATCGATATTAAAAGTCAGGAACTCGTATTCCTTCTTACCTGCTACTATCCGCGCCCCCAACTAAGTAACTTTTTTTATCCCATCAGTACGTATACTGAAAGTTTCCAGTACTTCATCATGCAGAATTATAATAAGGTAAAGAATGTAGAAGAATTCGCCCATTTGGGCGGATATACCGTTACTACCTTCCGGCGCCTGTTCAGAAACATGTATGGAGTACCGGTGTACGAATGGATACTCGACAAAAAGCGTGAGGGAATTCTTGACGATCTGCAACATACCAAAGAGCGAATTACCGACATCAGCACGCGTTACGGATTCGACTCCTTGTCACATTTTGCCCATTTCTGTAAAGCCTCTTTCGGAGATTCTCCCCGTGCTCTGAGATCACGTGCAGCCAAAGGGGAGAATATTAGTAAGAAATAATACCCCCTTTTCATTAAAGAATTATTTCTTTAATTCTTTGGTTAATCAATGTATTTCCTGTACTTTTGCACGAAGAGAAATAGGCATGTAAAAAAGAAATTATAGTTCTAACAATTAAATAATTTAAAATCAATCATTTATGTGGTTAAGTAATTCATCTGTAGGAAGGAAAGTGGTGATGAGCGTTACAGGTATCGCCCTTGTCCTGTTTCTAACGTTTCACATGGCGATGAACCTTGTTGCGATCATCTCGGCTGAGGGTTACAACTTGGTTTGTGAGTTCCTGGGAGCAAACTGGTACGCGTTGGTGGCTACCTTAGGACTGGCTGCCCTCTTCGTGATTCACATTATCTATGCCTTCTGGCTGACGATTCAGAATCGTGCAGCACGCGGCAGCGAACGCTATGCCGTAGTAGATAAACCCAAAACTGTGGAATGGGCTTCACAAAACATGCTTGTTTTAGGTATCATCGTGGTTCTGGGCTTAGGTCTTCACCTGTTCAATTTCTGGGCTAAAATGCAGCTCCCCGAATTGATGCACAACATGGGTGCAGTAGTAGATACTACTTATGCTGCCGACGGTGTTTATCACATCACCAACACTTTCTCTAATCCGGTATACGTAGTGCTTTATCTCATCTGGCTGGCCGCTCTCTGGTTCCACCTGACTCACGGCTTCTGGAGCTCTATGCAGTCACTGGGCTGGAACAACAAGATTTGGATCAATCGTTGGAAATGCATCTCTAACATCTATTCAACAATCGTTGTCATCTGCTTTGCCCTGGTAGTAGTCGTATTCTACGTTCAATCGTTATGCGGCGCTTCTTGCTAAATTTTAAAATTGTAAATGATTAAATCGTAAATAGCATTATGACTCAAATAGATTCTAAAATTCCTGAAGGCCAGTTAGCCGAAAAATGGAGTAACTATAAAGCTCACCAAAAACTTGTTAATCCTGCCAACAAACGTCGTCTCGACATTATCGTTGTAGGAACCGGACTTGCCGGCGCATCTGCAGCCGCTTCTCTGGGTGAAATGGGATTCAGAGTATTCAACTTCTGTATCCAGGATTCTCCACGCCGTGCTCACTCCATCGCAGCACAAGGTGGTATCAACGCAGCTAAGAATTATCAAAATGACGGCGACTCTGTATACCGTCTTTTCTACGATACAATCAAAGGTGGTGACTATCGTGCACGCGAAGCCAACGTTTACCGTCTGGCAGAAGTATCCAATGCCATCATCGACCAATGTGTAGCTCAGGGTGTTCCTTTTGCCCGTGACTACGGTGGTACGCTCGACAACCGTTCTTTCGGTGGTGCGCAGGTATCACGTACATTCTATGCCCGTGGCCAGACCGGACAGCAGTTGTTGCTGGGCGCTTATTCAGCATTGAGCCGTCAGGTACAGAAAGGTACTGTAAAATTGTTCACCCGTTATGAAATGCTCGACCTTGTTATAATCGAAGGACGCGCCCGTGGTATCATTGCCCGCAACCTCGTAACCGGGGAAATTGAACGTTTCGCTGCTCATGCCGTAGTTATCGGTACAGGCGGTTACGGAAATGCTTTCTTCCTTTCAACCAATGCAATGGGCTCCAACGGTTCTGTTGCCATCCAGTGCTACAAAAAGGGTGCTTATTTTGCTAATCCTTGTTTTGCACAGATCCACCCGACCTGTATCCCTGTTCACGGTGACAAACAGTCTAAGCTGACGCTGATGTCTGAATCTCTCCGTAACGACGGCCGTATCTGGGTTCCGAAAAAGATCGAAGATGCCAAAGCATTGCAGGCAGGAACTAAAAAACCGAATGATATACCCGACGAAGATCGTGACTTCTATCTGGAACGTCGTTATCCGGCATTCGGTAACCTCGTACCTCGCGACGTGGCATCACGTGCTGCCAAAGAACGTTGCGATGCAGGTTTCGGTGTAAACAATACCGGCTTGGCCGTTTTCCTTGATTTCAAATATGCCATCGATCGTCTGGGTGAGGATGTGGTTCGTGCCCGTTATGGTAACCTCTTCGATATGTACGAAGAAATCACCGACGAGAATCCATATAAAACTCCGATGATGATATTCCCCGCTATCCACTACACAATGGGTGGTATTTGGGTAGATTATGAATTGATGACTTCTATTCCGGGTCTGTTCGCTATCGGCGAAGCCAACTTCTCCGATCACGGCGCCAACCGTTTGGGTGCATCCGCGTTGATGCAGGGTCTGGCCGACGGATATTTCGTATTGCCATACACTATCCAAAACTATCTGGCCGATCAAATCCAAGTTCCGCGTTTCTCTACCGACCTTCCGGAATTCGTAGCAGCCGAAAAAGCTGTCAAGGATAAGATTCAGAAAATCAAAGCCGTTAACGGTAAACATTCTGTTGACTCCATCCACAAGAAATTGGGTCACATCATGTGGGATTTTGTAGGTATGGCTCGTACCAAAGAATCTTTGCAGAAAGCTTTGAGCGGTATCCAAGAAGTGAAAAAAGACTTCTGGACCAACGTACGCATCCCGGGTGAAGTAAACGAACTGAACGTAGAACTTGAAAAGGCTCTCCGTCTGATCGACTTTATCGAAGTAGGTATGTTGATGGCCCGCGATGCTCTGAACCGTGAAGAATCTTGCGGCGGTCACTTCCGTACTGAGTATCAGACTCCGGAAGGCGAAGCTTTGCGTGACGATAAGAACTTCTCTTACGTATCTTGCTGGAAATATACCGGTGAAGATTCAGAACCGGAATTGATCAAAGAAGATTTGAACTATCAGTTCGTGAAAGTTCAGACTCGTAACTACAAATCTTAATCGGCTAATCAATTAAAGGAAAACAAAAATGGATAAAAATATAAGTTTCACACTGAAGGTATGGCGTCAGAAAAGCCCGAAAGCAAAAGGTGCTTTTGAAACATATCAAATGAAAGATATCCCGGGCGATACTTCGTTCCTCGAAATGCTGGATATCCTGAATGAACAAATCATTAACGATGGTGGTGAACCGATCGTATTCGACCATGACTGCCGCGAAGGTATCTGTGGTATGTGCTCTTTGTACATCAACGGACATCCACATGGTCCTGCAACAGGCGCCACTACCTGCCAGATGTATATGCGCCGTTTCAAAGATGGCGATACAATCACTGTAGAACCTTGGCGTTCCGCCGGCTTCCCGGTAATCCGCGACCTTATGGTAGACCGTTCTGCTTATGACAAAATCATGCAGGCAGGTGGTTATGTAAGCGTAAATACCGGCGCTCCACAAGACGCTAACGCTATCTTGATTTCCAAAGACATTGCTGACGAAGCTATGGATGCTGCTGCATGTATCGGTTGCGGTGCTTGTGTAGCTGCATGTAAGAACGGTTCGGCTATGTTGTTCGTTTCGGCAAAGGTCAGCCAGTTGAACCTGCTTCCGCAAGGAAAGGTAGAAGCTGCCCGCCGCGCAAAAGCCATGTTGTCTAAGATGGACGAACTCGGATTCGGTAACTGTACAAATACCCGTGCATGTGAAGCTGAATGTCCGAAGAACATTTCTATCAGCAACATCGCTCGTTTGAACCGCGATTTCATCCTCGCAAAACTGAAAGACTAAGCGTATAACTTAGCATTTGATTAATAACAGAAAATCCCTGCCGGGTCATCCGGCAGGGATTTTTATATATACCTATTGAATAAGAGAAATTGTGAACTATTCTACTATTACCTTGGACATCTCGATCACCCCGTCTTCAAACACCGTTCTTACGATATTCAATCCTTTCACCGGAGCTTCAAGCTTCACTCCGCCAACAGTGAAATAAGAGCGGGATAAGATAACTTTAGAAGCTGTTTCAGAAATAATGGAAGTAGCGATAGTAATATCCAGTTCGGCAATTTCCGAATCGGGGAAACCCTCTTTCACTGCGATAGCTTTCACTGTGCAAGATGATTTCGTCTCAAACGGTTCTGCATAAAGACTACTTTCTACTGTAGGTTCAGTGCCATCCAAAGTGTAGTAGACAGCCGCATCTTCTGTTTCACAAGCAATCGTGACCATTTTCCCATCGGCAGTATCTTCTGTCGTAATGACCGGAGTAGCCACCGGCAGTACCGGATCTTCACCTTCACCTAATAATTTAATATCGAATATCATCGCATTATTGTTCTTTCCGTTTTCCGAAGCAGAAGCAAACTTAACCAATACCGGTTCTGTTCCTTCATAAGAAATCACTTGTTTACGGATATTCTTATAAGCATCATTAGAAAGTGTTCCCAGTTCTGTCCATTCTTCAGCATCCACCGTTTTCACCGATACGGTCAACTTCTCCGTATTGGAAGCTGATTTTGCACCACACCACCAGATAGCAATATCAAACGGTCCGGCTACGGCAGAAGGAGTAATCATATAAGCGCTGGCCGTTCCTGTCAAGAATGACATGGCATAACCCGACGCACCGGCATCAGCTTCTGTCTCCGGGCCATAATTTCCGCCTATTTCTTCAGAAACACCGGTAGTCTGGAGGTTTACACGCTGGCCTTCACTTCCGATTATAAATCCTGCAACCGTTTTCTCATCCGTCTTTCCGGAAGCGATTATATCCCCGGTTATTCCCCACTCTTCCGGTTGGTTCTTGAAGTTGGCCCACAACAGGGTTTTATTCCGTGCGATATAATTTTCATTCTCAATATCTTCCGAAGCTATATCCGAATCTGCCATATCTTTCTTCACGGCAAATGCTTTTACTGTACAAGGCTTCAAGATGTCAAAAGGTTCTGTATATTGCGTGCTGGCAATCGTAGGATCTGTTCCATTAATCGTATAATAGATAGTAGCATCTTTCGTATCCGTAGTGATGGTTACTGTCTTGGCATTTCCATTTGCTTCTGCCGAAATAACCGGAGTAGCTACCGGATCTGCCCCTTCGCCCAACAACTTAACATCGAATATCATTGCATTGTTGTTAGAGCCGTTTCCGGAAGCACAAGTTATCTTAACTTGTACAGGCTCTGTTCCATCATAAGATACAATTTGCTTACGAACACTCTTATAACTTTTATTAGAGATCGTTTCAAGTTCTGTCCACTCCTCTGCATCCGCAGTTTTCACAGATATAGTCAATTTCTCAGTGTAAGATGCACTCTTTGCCGTACACCACCAAATAGCAACATCAAAAGGTCCGGCTACTACAGACGGAGTAATTATATAGCCACTGGCAGAGCCTGTAAGGAAAGACATTGCATAGCTTGTCGCTCCCATATCTTCTTCTGTAACGGGACCGTAAGTATCACCGATCTTTTCGGACACACCTGTAGCCTGCAGATTAACACGCTGCCCCTTGCTTCCGATTATAAATCCTGCGATTGTCTTTTCATCCGTCTTTCCGGAACCGATTATATCCCCGGTTACTCCCCATTCTTCCGGCTGATCCTTGAAATTGGCCCATAACAACGTTTTGTTTCGTGCAATATAATTTTCGTTCTCAATATCCTTCGACACTACTTCTGAATCGAGCATTCCTTCTTTCACAGCAAAAGCCGTTACCGAACACGGCTTCAAAACATCAAATGGTTGCGTGTATAGGATACTTTCAATAGTAGGAACAGTACCGTCCAAAGTATAGTAAATCGCGGCATCTTCTGTTGCAGTAGTAATAGTCACTGTTTTAGCGTTTCCATTAACAACATCCGAAATAACCGGAGCAGCTACCGGATCCGACGGCTCAACATATACTTCCTTCGTGGCAATCAGATAATCGGCCGCATTCAGCAACAATCTAATTGCATTGGCATCAATCCCCCTGATCAGATTACTGGCAAACGGTATCAACATATACTTATTTGTCGTACCATGTTCATGAATGGTATTATAAGTGCCTGTTCCATCTTTTGCCATAACAATGTCATCAGCAATGATTGCACCCGGATCTTTATAAGCTTGCACTTGATTGTTGCTGGCATCGCTCTCGGTAAAAATAACACATGTACCGTCTTCTGCGATGGCCACTCCATTGAAAATAGCATGATTACGATAAGCTTCCAATATAATCATCGTATTAGTTCCTTTATCCGGATTCTGCCCCGTAGCCCATGCCCAACGGTCTGAAGAATAATAGAATGACTTCAGATTGAGCATAGGCACTTTATTTACAACGGTCTCCAACTTCAACCCATACGCATGTTTACCGCCAACAGCCTCAGAAGAAAATACCAGATCATAACCAAGTAATTCATTTACCGTAGAACCATCTAAAGATTTCACATCGATATCCGTTACCTCATAGGCGTCAATCAATGCAGCATGTACAGGGTCTTCATCGAGTACATAACCGGCATAAGAAGAATCATAAATATAAGCTACTTTACGTGCAACCGTTTCTTCGGATACTGTAATACTTTTCAAGATAACACCTTCATTGTATTTGAACTTCACATCACCATCAGCAGCGACTACTAACTCATAAGTATTTTCACCATCATTGCCGGTCTTATAAGTGTCAGATCCCACCGTACCTGTCATGTTCGTTATGGCGCTGATACCACGTCCACTTGTCGCATTCGCACTTTTCAGAATAATGGTAACATGCTGTCCAGCTTTCAGTTCTTTGATTGTCACTTCCAGATTCTTACTTCCTAACTGGATACCATCATCACCCATATTTATACGAAGACTCAAATTTCCTTTGGTCAGTGCAGGAAAGAGAATGCCATCGGTCTCTGCAATCACTACCCCATTAGCTTTCAGGACATTTTTGGCATCCACCGTCTCTAAATTCTTATAACGCTTAAGAACTTGCGTCTCAGCGTCAATTTCTGCTTCCCAGCTGGTGGCATCTGCCCCCAGATTAGCTAAAGTTGTTTCACTCCACGATAAGAAATTCCAATTTTTAACGGTTTTCAGACTCTGCCCGTTGGTTGCCATCACGCAGCCGAATAGAACAAACAAAAATAGAAACAATCTACTTGTAAAATAATGTCTCATAATACTAAATTTAAAATTCAACATAGGATACTGTCTTTCAGGATTAACCATTCAGAGTTTGCAAATAAAGAGAGAAATCACGTAAAACTTGCTATTCGCATTGACGGTAATACTTTCTAAAATGATTTTAAAAGATTGCAAAATACATTTAAAGGAGTTCTTTCTTTAGGACCAGTCCTTTACTTCCGCATCAAATAGAACCGACCGAAAAAAACTTTGAATATTCACTAATCCATAGAATAGCCGCTACGGATTCGTATAAGCTTTTCATCGTAAAATCAAGACACTTTCTTTCATAAAAATAAGCATATATTCCTGTTCTATTTCACCTATAAACTTGTCTCTATGATAGAAAAAGATGTTTTCTTAAAAACAAGGTTAACCATTTTTCTTAGGAATTAAGAAAATAAATAGATTATTATCGGTTGTAATATAATATTAATGCATTATATTTGCAAATGGAAAAGGAGATGCATAACGTATACAAGCACAGGTGACGTTAACTATCAGTAGTACATCTTCTGTTGCGAACTAATATTTGTGCCTAAACGAAATCGACCAATTTCATTTCTGGAACTCTGGCACAGAGAAAGTCCCGCAACCTTTATTGCATATATATGTTATATCTACACGCTTTTATACGTACAGATAAATTCCCCGTATATACCAATAAAGGGAGTGTGGGCTGACTCATTGATCCAGAGTTAGGCTTTTGGTCGAGCCTCGTTTAGGAGTAATGTTTCGGTCTCACGCTCTTATATTATCGGCACTCCGACTAAATATTACATATTATTGTTCGTTTTCACATGTAATAGGAATTATATTAATAAGTTACACACAAAGAAAAAAATGATTATGAATATAAATTATTTAAACAAGCTAACAATTCCGTCCAATCGTTAATAGAATTTTATCATCCCTTATGTAAGAGAGGATACCGGTAGTCAATAAACAAAAAGTACAAGTGTGTATCTTTATAGACTGCTGAGTGTCCATTTAGGCAGGGTGTCGCTGTGAAGCGATGCCCTTTTTTATACTCCCAAAACTTACTGCGATTCGCTTAAACGTATGCTGCGAGGAGAAGCTCCAAAGTTTTTCTTACAGAAATTTGAGAAATGAGGTAAAGATTCAAATCCGTATTTGTAACAAATCTCAGAAATGGTAGCTTTCGTATAGCGAAGTTCGTAAATGATCCCTTCTTTACGTTGTTTCATCATCCACTCATAGACAGGTTCATGAAATACAGAATTGAATATACGACGAAAAGTAGTAACCGTATATCCACCCAAGTGGGCAAATTCTTCCACTGTTTTTACTTTCGTATGATTGCCGAGGACAAAGTATTGAAAACTACTGGTATACTTGGCCAATGAATGTACTAAAGTGGATAACTCATAATCGGAATAATAGGAACTAAGAATAAAAGCAAGTTCTTTTTTCTTGAGTGATAATAGCTCGCGACATATCTTGTCTTTAGATAAATAGCTGGCAGAACCTTCAAGAAAATGTTTCAATTCCGGCACTATTTTCAATGGAGAAAAGATCAAGGGAGGAGTCACTTGAGTTTTTATATGATTATAACGCTCCTCACAAAAGAATTCAGGTTTATTAAAGCTATAGCATACACATTCAGCGTCTTCCATAACAAGCAACTCCAACTTCGAACCGATTGCCTGAAGAATAAATTCGCCGGCCCGCAATGTAGTACCGGCATATTCCTGACTATTGACAAGAACTTCACCTTTAAGCAAAAAAATAATAATGTTCTCTTCACACTTCTGAGCCGGCTTGTGAAACCCTCTCGGATGAGAAGCATGAACAATAGAATTTGTCACTGCCTTGGGACATTCCAAACAGTTCATCGTGACTCCACAAGTGGAGAGGCCGGACATAACGATATATTATTTATTTGTTTATGTTTTCCACAAAAGTACAATAATATTTTTACACACAAAGCATTATATAAAAAATTCCTCAAGAAAAGATATAAAAACTTTTCTTGAGGAATTCATTAGATGATTATACTACATTTATAAAAACAATTATCCAATAGTAGCAGAACCTGTACCTTCACTCCAATCAGCAACAGAAGCACTGACCGAAATCTGTTCTTTAAATGTTAAAGTTACAGTGTATGCAACACCTGCGCCGTCTAAATGCTCTGCCACAGAATTTAAAGTTACAGTAACATTATCATAAGTTTTTGTACTTGTTGTCACACTAATAACAAATGTACCTGCGATAGGTTTTACCATGATGGCATGCCCTACCGGTGTTTCAGTTGCAGTTATTGAAGTACTTGCAGTAACACCTATAGACAAAGGCGTAGCAAGCGTTTCTCCAAAAACAACTTCATCAGTACCAAGATTTATTTTTTCAGGTACACACATATCTTTTACCTCAATAGAGGTAAGTGTTACATTATCAGCTAATCCATCACCGGCAACCACCTTAAATATCAATTTTGTCAACGGCCGCTTAAAAGCAAATGAAGCAGCAGGCGTATTTTTATCACCGTTAATGGCAGATGCCATTAAGATGTCTAATGTTCCATCTTTCTTTGTCAAGTTATAAATCCAACTATCAGTATCAGCAACAGGAGTTTCACCATTTACATAAAAAGCTTTCATAAAAGTATGGGTTCCATCTGATTTATAATATTGAGTATTCGTTAAAGTTATATTATTAGTTACTTCAGAAGACGCTTTTATATCACTGGATATTGCCGTCCATGTAGGTGCGACCTTATAATCAGCAACATTATCACCTTCCCATCCCAATACTGTAGCTTTAAACAGCTCATCTGTTCCAATAGCAGCTCTCGTCCCTACCACTACTGCTGTTTCTACTCCTGCATTCAGTGTAATCGCTACCGGTTCCCCACTATCAACCACATCCTCAATCTCTGTATTTGAGCAACCAGCCATCACTCCCAATGCCAATGCTGAAAAAATAAATGTCTTCATACTTCTTGTTTTTAAAGTTTATATTATTGTTTTATTTGTTTCTAAATTCCACCGGTACATACATCCTGTTTCATTCTCCAATTCATTGCCCTCCAATTCATTGCCGTAACAGTCGCGTTTATCTTTAATAAATGCCATATCTACCCAAAAAGAGATTCCTCCAATACAATACGAAAGACATTACTTTTTCATGAATAAATTTCTCTTGTTTTGCATCTACCGATTATCTCGATGCAACAAATATAGAAGATGAAAATGAACTTAAGCAACACTCCGGCAACTATTTTACGGTACTGAAAGGGTTCGTGAAACGATTGGAAGATATTTGCAACTTTACAACTTCAGCCCGTTAACTTTCTGCGTGAAAAAGCGTAGCATCTTTTTTAAAAAGCGTAGCATCTTTCAAAAAAAGATGTAGCAGGTTTCAAGAGAAAGATGTACAAGTTTCAAAAAAAGACGTAACATCTTTTTTCCGGCAAACGTTTTTTATTTTTCAGCATGCTTATTCTATATATTTCGCCCCCCTTCACAGGCTTCACCTTTTTTAATCAAACTCCCTATTCATCGGTGATACAGAGTGAAGGGCCGTTCCCGCTCTTCCGTCTCCATGCACTTACACGTATCTGAAATCACAACATTTCTCAAACAGACTTGTACGCAACCCTGCCATAGGACTATTGTTCGCAAATCAAACTGTATTTATCCTCCATAAACGATGTTCTTATGCACATTCACTTTTCCCGATTCTTCGGGATAAAGAGCTTAAATTACATTGAATATACCTATCCTGAGTGCATTCGTGTACGATAACAGTGAAAAACCGTGAAAGAAATTAAAAGAGAACCAATATCAAGAATAAAATTTGGTGGGAACAGGCAAAAACTTTACATTTGCAATGTGATTTTTTTCATAGTATTAGATTTAAGGTTAACAAAGGTTGGAGCAAGGCGTTGCTCCTTTTTTTTGCTCTTTACCGAAGCAGTTGATACATACCGCCTGCCAATACACGTATTACCCCTTTCATTTCTAACTCAAAAAGTATGGCATTCATCTTATGCACAGGAATATCCGCTTTTACCACTAACGTATTTATCTGCTGATCGCCCTGCTTGTCAAGAATAGAAACAACCTGTTGTTCTTCTTCCGACAATTCAAGAAACAAACTTCGTTGAATACTTTCCGTTTTTGAAAAGACAGGGGAAACTCCCCAGCCCATAGCCTTTACAAAATCTTCGGCCGACAGAAGAAGAGCCGCTTTATTATCCCGGATCAACTGGTTGCAGCCGATAGAAGAGGCATCCATCGTACGGCCGGGAAAAGCAAAACAGTCGCGATGATAGCTCTCGGCAATGTCGGCAGTAATCAGCGAGCCTCCTTTAGAAGCAGATTCCACCACAATTGTGGCATCGGACATACCTGCCACAATACGGTTACGACTTATAAAGTTATGCTTATCAGGATTGGTTCCGATAAGGAACTCCGTTAAAAGACCGCCTTTTTGCAGCATATCAACAGCCGTCTTCCGATGGACAGAAGGATAAATACGGTCGAGACCGTGTGCCAATACTCCGACCGTAGAAAGATCATTGGCCAAAGCAGCGCGATGGGCATGAATGTCGATACCGTAAGCAAGGCCGCTTACCACAAGTACGTCCGGACAGAGGATCTTCAGATCACGAAGAAAAGAAGCACAAAGCTGTTTTCCATAATCGGTAGCATTACGAGTACCTACCATATTGATGACACGCAGAGAATTCAAATCGGCCGCACCTTTAAAAAAGAGTACGACAGGAGCATCATCACATTCACGGAGACGGGAGGGATATCGCTCGTCAGTGAAAGCAAGGCACGAAATATGATTCTTCTCTGCAAATTCAAACTCCTGTGTAGCACGCGACAAAGCCTGCGGACAATCTAAAGCCTCTACCACACGGCTATTGACACCGGGCAAACAATCGGGAAGTTCTTTTCGATAGCGAAACACATCAACAGCATTTCCAACCCCATCCAGCAACTTCTTGGCCCAAATATGCCCAATTCCCGGAATCTGCGTCAAGGCAATGCTGCAAATACACTCTTCAGGACTACTCATCAGAGGTAAGGTGCAAAAACGGTATCAAACAATGTGCTGTTACTCAAACGTCCGTTCACCACACAGACCGTCTCAACCGTTGATTTCACCACTACTTTCTGATCGTTTTTACGAAAGATATCCTGATAGAATACATATTTGATCCCTTCCTTCTTCATATAAAGTTTAGAGACAAACTCATCACCACTCTTTAAAGGAGTTTTAAAAGCCATATTGATACGGGCTACAACAGGATCGACACCCTGCTCGTGAAGTACGGCAAAACTAACTCCGACAGAAGAAAGAAACTCATGACGGGTGTGCTCCAAATAATGCTGATAATTGGCATTATTAACAATGCCCTGCAGGTCGCACTCATAGTCGCGCACCTTCATCTCCAGTTCATAAATATATTTATCCATAAAAAATAATTTGTCAATTAAATAATGTGCCAATATGCCAATGTGCCAATTGGCTACGCTGTCATAACATATGCCGCAGGGAAAATTGGCACATTGACATATTGGCACATTGACACATTATTATTCAATTCCTTTAAATTTCTTCAATTCTTCCGTTGAAACGAGTTTATAGAGCTTATCGCTCGGCCGTACTTTATCCAGCTTCATGGAGAAACGCTCTCCTTTTTTTACGGTCTGCACGGGCTTTAAGTCTACACGAGCCTCCTCAAGTGTGGCAAACAGCGCACCGGTAGTCGGACCGGTCACCAACAGCTTATCACCCACATTCAGCTCAGCCGCTTCCACCAAAAACTCCGCAACCCCAATGTTATTGAAATACCGGATTCCTTTCCCCACATAAATTTTGCGTTCCGTAGCGGCCGAACCATAATTTCTCGTCCATTCACCCAAGCGTTGCCCTAAGTAATAACCGTCCCAAAAGCCACGGTTGAACACTGTTTTCAGACGTTCGTCCCATTCAGCGATCTTCTCATCGGTAAACGTGCCTTCCAGATTGGCTTGAATGGCCTGCTTATAGCACTCCACCACCGTACGTACATACTCCGGCCCGCGAGCACGGCCTTCTATTTTGAATACCCGCACACCGGCATCCATCATCTTATTCATGAAGTGGATGGTCTTCAAATCTTTAGGAGACATAATATACTGGTTATCAACCTCTAATTCCACATCGGTCTCCTTATCGCGCACCGCATAAGAACGGCGGCACACCTGCATGCAAGCACCCCGATTGGCCGAACTGTTCATCTCATGCAATGAAAGATAACATTTGCCCGAAACTGCCATGCACAATGCACCGTGACAGAACATCTCGATGCGTATCTGTGCCCCCGAAGGACCACAAATATTCTCTTCCCGGATATGACGGTAGATCTCGGCCACCTGTTCCAGATTCAATTCACGGGCAAGCACCACCACATCGGCAAATTGTGCATAAAACCGCAACGCCTCCACATTCGATATGTTCAACTGAGTAGAAAGATGCACCTCCTGACCGATCCGACGGGCATAGCTCATCACCGCCACATCAGCAGCAATCACGGCAGAAATACCGGCCTCCTTTGCCGCATCCACAATGGTGCGCATCAGCTCCAGATCGTCATCATATATGATCGTATTTACCGTCAGATAACTCTTCATCCCATGTTCGTCACAGGTACGGGCAATCTCCCTTAAGTCGTCAATCGTAAAAGTATTGGCCGAACGGGCACGCATGTTCAGATTGGCAATACCAAAATAAATGGAATCGGCTCCCGCCTGAATAGCTGCCGCAAGCGACTCACGGGAACCCACCGGAGCCATTATCTCAAAGTCATTTATATTCATAATTTACGATTGAAAATAGATTTATCATGATGCAAAGGTACAATTTAATCCGTATTTTTGCAGCGATAAAGAAAGTTACTTCAATCGTAAACCGCATAATTAAGTAAACAACAAATGAAAATAAGCCATATAGATTTGGGTGAACACCCTATTTTCTTAGCCCCGATGGAGGATGTGACCGATCCCGCTTTCCGTCTGATGTGTAAAAAGTTTGGAGCAGATATGGTATACACCGAGTTCGTTTCGAGCGACGCACTGATACGTTCGGTCAATAAAACCACGCAGAAGCTCACGATTTGCGATGAAGAACGCCCCGTTGCCATACAGATATACGGTAAAGACACCGAAGCCATGGTAGGAGCCGCACGAATCGTAGAAGAAGCACGTCCCGACATACTGGACATCAACTTTGGATGCCCCGTAAAGAAAGTAGCCGGAAAAGGCGCCGGTGCCGGAATGTTGCAGAATATTCCGAAAATGCTTGAAATCACCCGTGCCGTAGTAGATGCCGTGAAAATACCGGTTACCGTAAAAACCCGGCTGGGCTGGGATGCCGACCATAAGATCATCGTCGATCTGGCCGAACAATTGCAAGACTGCGGCATTGCCGCATTGGCCATCCACGGACGTACCCGTGCACAGATGTACACGGGAGAAGCCGACTGGACGCTGATCGGCGAAGTGAAAAACAACCCGCGCATGCACATCCCGATCATTGGCAACGGTGACATCACCTCGGCCATACGGGCAAAGGAATGCTTTGACCGCTACGGAGTGGATGCCATCATGATCGGTCGCGGCAGCATCGGCCGGCCGTGGATTTTCCGCGAAGTAAAACACTTTTTAGAAACAGGTAACGAACTGCCGCCCGAAACTTTCGAATGGTATCTAAACGTACTCCGCGAAGAGGTACTCAACAGTGTAACCCGCCTGGACGAACGCCGGGGTATCATACACATACGCCGCCATCTGGCTGCAACACCCTTGTTCAAAGGCATTCCAAATTTCCGGGAAACCCGTATTGCCATGCTAAGAACAGAATCAGTAGAAGAACTTTTCCAAATTTTCGACAAAATAAAGCCGGAAGGTGAATAAAAAAGAGATCGACTTTAATCGCATAATTATAAAAAAGTTATTACTTTTGCAAGAAAATGAACCTCTTATAACGTAACAAACAATATGAGAAAACTGCTACTTCTTGTTATGCTGACATTCAGCCTCCCACTGCTTCGTGCACAATCTGTAGAAGAAATACAGAACAGCAAAGAATATATTTGGGGAACAGGAAACGCTTCCACGCTCAAGAAAGCCGACAATGAAGCTCTGGCTGCATTAATCAGCCAGATTTCCACCAATGTATCCAGCCAATTCAGCCAGCTCACCGAAGGAGGGACAGACGGAGACAAGGCTACGGTGGACGAGACCTTCAAATCGGTCATCAACACCTATTCACGGGCTACCCTGAACAACACCCGTCGCATCGTCATACAAAACGAACCGGAAGCAGCTGTCATGCGCTACATCAAAGTGAGCGAGATACAACGTATTTTCGAAGGCCGCAAAACCAAACTGCTCGACTTTACCCAAGAAGCGATAAAAGCCGAGAAAAAGGCACAGGTAGCCGATGCCCTACGTTATTATTACTGGGCTCTTATCTTGCTGCAAAGCTATCCGGACGGCAATTTCCTCACCATAAAAGACGAAGAAGGCAAAGAGCAATTACTATGCAATTGGATTCCCAAACAAATGAATGAGATCTTTTCGCATCTGGAAGTCTCTATCAACGAGGTGCATATCGACGGGGATCTGAAAACCATCGATCTGAAAGTACTCTACAAAGGCAAACCCGCCCGCAATTACGACTACACTTATTTTGACGGGCGCGATTGGTCGAACATCTTTTCGGCAAAAGACGGACTGGGCATCATCGAAATGCCGGCCGTAGCCAATGCCAAAGGAATGCAGATCAAAACAGAATACATGTTCGAAGGCGAATCGAACATCGACAATGAACTGGCAGAAGTGATGCAATCGGTAAACCCGATCCCTATGCGCAATTGCTATTTAAAACTGGAAGGTGACGAACCCAAACCGGGAGAATCCGCCCCTGAAGAGCCTCTGCAAGCTGCCTCCGGTGATAGTGCCAAACAGACAGAATCCGCCATGCATTACCTCGCCGACGAAGCCACCACCATTTACCAAAACACCATAGACGAAGTAGAAAAGGCAATCCGCTCTAAGAACTATACGAACATACAATCCATATGCACGCCGGAAGGTTTTTCCATGTTCAATCAACTTATCAAATATGGCAATGCCAAAATAATAAAAGAGCCTGAACTCAAATACCTGGAATGCAATGGTGAAATCACCTGCCGCAGCCTTCCTATGAGTTTCAGTTTCAACGGCAACCGGCGCACATTCGTCGAGGACGTTGTATTCACCCTGACTAAAGAGGGGAAAATAGACGCGATCTCATTCGGACTCAACAAACCGGCCGTTGACGACATCATGAATCAAACCTCTTGGGGAGACGACGTGCGTAAGGTACTGATAAACTTCCTCGAGAGCTACAAAACAGCCTATGCGTTGAAACGTTACGATTACATCAACAGCATCTTCTCGGATGATGCTCTGATTATCACCGGTTCCGTCTTGAAACACAAAGTGGCGAACGAAAATCAGCCTATGAGCAAAGATGCCGTCAAATATACCCGCCAGACGAAAAGCGAATTCATGAAAAGACTGAAACACATCTTCGCAGGCAATGAGTATATCAACATCCGTTTTGCTGATAATCAAGTGCGTAAATCCGGAGTAGGAGGAGAAATCTATGGCATCCAGATCAAACAAGACTACTTTTCATCCAGTTACGGCGACACAGGGTATCTTTTCCTGATGGTAGATCTCAATAATCCCAAAGAACCGATTATCCATGTACGTACATGGCAACCGGAAAAAGACCCGAACTTCGGACTGATCGACCTAAGTCATTTTTAAATAACAGGCGGCCCGCACGGAAATTCCATGTGGGCCGCACTCTTTACCATACCCTTTCACATCGCACCTCAACTTTTATATCTCCCTTAAAAAGTTTTGTCACTGAAAACCGTGACACGTATTGATTTTATAAGTTAAAATCCAATCATTCCCCATCATTTTATTTGCCAAATTAAACCGGGAATACAAACATTCATTATATTTGCGAAGAATAATCCAACGATCTTTGCCATTATCCTCCGTACTCTTAACAATAAAACCCTATAATCTTCTCTACATAAGGCGAAGCTCCTCCGGCATTCTAACAACAAATGCCGGGGGAGCTTTAAATAAAATAAAGCATCGATTACTATTTATTTTTTATGAACGGCATTCTCTTCCCTGTTCACCTTACTTGAACATCGGCACCGCAAACCATTTCTTGAACATCTTCGTCACAAGGACATACATCACGAATGCAGAAACAAAACCGACAACCGCATCAATCAGATAATGGGCCTGTATGTAGACAGTAGCACAACAAAGCAGCACATAAAACGGCATCAAAATAGCGAACAACCACTTGCTGCCACGCCATGCCATAATCATCAGGATAGTAGAAATCCCCACATGCGAACTGGGAAAAGCAGCCGTAGGCCGTTCGCCGACCTGCTGCGACCCCTCTACCAAATTATAAAAGAAGCCATGCTCATATCCCGGACCGGGAAGTAACTCCTGATGATAATTGAAATAATCACCGATGGCAAAAAACGTCCCGTGTTCTGCATTTTCAAACCCGATGGCCGGAAAATAATACTGAGGACCTGCAACCGGAACAAATATATAAATCAGATAATAGATAAAAAACGAAGTAACCAATACAAAAGAAAGCTTTTCGAACAACTCGAACCGGTAAATGAAATAAAACAGTGTAACTACCAGAATCATCGGATAATAAGAAAAATAGCCTAAATTAAAAGCCTCGCTCATCCATTTCTGCGGAAGAAGATAACAAAAATGAAGGGCAGGCTGAGTTCCAAACATCCATTGTTCGGCCGAAGCAAAAATATGATCTAAATTGGGAAAGAAACGGTTAAATTCATAAGTATCCGGATACCAATAAGAAAGCAGGCTCATCTGAATGGCAATACGCACAAATGCGGAAAACTTACAAGGTGCCAGCCGGTAGAGATACATCAGCAAAAACGTCATACCGGCAATCATAACCCTGTCGAGCAACATATGCCAGGGATGATCCATCCGCTGAAAAAGGAACAGAATCAATATGGAAGTTAACAAATTATATATCAGTGTCACCTTCTCGACAGCGAACAGTCCCTTGCGGGTCTCTACACGTTTAAATAAATCTAGAGCCATCCTTCATTCTTATACCAGGCAATAGCCTCTTTCACTCCTTTTTCAAGATCGTATTCCGGAACGTATCCCAGTTCTTTCATGACAGGAGTTATATCGCATTGCCAGTTTCGTTGTTTCATTATCTTATACTTATCCGAATTCAGTGTACTGCTCTTTCCCGAACGGGTAGCCACGAATTCAGCGAGCAAAGATACAACTTTAAGGACAATTAACGGACATCTCAATCGAATAACGTATGGATTCCCCAATTCTTTTCGTATCAGATCGGAAAATGCACTGCTTTTATAGACTTTTCCATCAGAAAGAAAATAAGCACGACGGGATATCTGTTTCTCTATCCCTAAGAAAATGGCCTGAACAATATCTTTCACATATACAAAAGTAAGATCCTGGCGTTTGAAGCCAACCGAAAAATCCATATGGTTGCGAATCGATTTCGCCATCAGGAAATAATCCATCTCACGCGGACCGTATACTCCCGTAGGACGATAAAAGACATAAGGGAAACCGGGAATACTCTGTATATACAATTCTGCTTTAAGTTTACTAAGCCCGTAAGCAGTATTCGGAGTACAAATATCGGTCTCCTTTATCGGAGCATAATCTTTCTCGTGCACCGGTCCGAAAACACTCAACGTACTGATATAAATAAACTGTTTGGGAACCATATTCAACTCCCGTAGCGTATCGACAAAATACTTCGTCTGCAAGTAGTTGACAAGATCGAACTCTTTCTTATCCCTGCACTTGGTCAGTCCGGCGCAATGTACAATGTAATCAAACTTATTATAAGTACCTTTATGCCCGGACAACTGTGCCCTCAGCTCATTGGGATGGGCAAAATCCAGTTCCAGAAAATGGATCTTACGCTCACGCAAATATTTCTTACTACTCGACGAACGAATGCCTGCCCACACAGCAAATTTACGCTTCAATGCTTCTTCCACAATGAAACTGCCGATAAATCCGCTTGCTCCTGTTATTAAGATACTTGCCATAAGAGATAATTATTCAATGTGCCAATATGCCAATGTGCCAATTGGCTGCGCTGTTTATCCGAATGGTAATTGGCACATTGGCATATTGACACATTGACACATTATTAAATTTCATTCCGAGTAGGATTTTCTGCCCCCAATTTGTTATAATATTAATCAACTCGCGGGCAAATGTACATGAAAATCTTGAATTATTAATATTTAATCATTTACTTTGTATCTATTAATAATTAGAAACCAGCGTATAAGATACGCACTTACCACCTGGCCTGCATACTAAACTTATAATTTAAAAAATATGGCGAAAAAGAAAGAAAAGAAAGCCGGTAAACGAATGAAGAAAAAAGAACTGGCAAACATATTAATGGATTTCTTCCATACCAAACAGGAAGAGGTTATCAGCCTTAAATATCTTTTCGCGGAATTACACCTTACCACACATCCCCTGAAAATGCTGTGCATGGATATTCTCGCGGATATGCTGGCAGACGACTACATAACGGAAGTCGATAAAAACAAATACAAACTCAACAATCACGGTATCGAGATGACAGGGACTTTCCAACGGAAAAGCAATGGAAAGAACTCATTTATTCCCGAAGGCGGAGGCGAACCCATATTCATAGCCGAACGCAATTCGGCCCATGCCATGAATAATGATAAAGTAAAGATAGCCTTTTTTGCCAAACGCAAGCACCATGATGCCGAAGGAGAAGTGATCGAAATTCTGGAACGCGCCAACGACACCTTTGTGGGTACACTGGAAGTAGAGAAGTCTTATGCTTTTCTGGTAACCGAAAACCGGACACTGGCCAACGATATTTTCATTCCAAAAGACAAACTGAAAGGTGGAAAGACCGGAGACAAAGCAGTGGTAAAGGTGATCGAATGGCCGGACAAAGCCAAAAATCCGATCGGACAGGTGATCGATATTTTAGGAAAAGCAGGGGATAACACAACCGAAATGCATGCCATCCTGGCGGAATTCGGCCTGCCCTACGTTTATCCGCAGGCTGTAGAGAAAGCTGCCGATAAAATCCCGGCGGAAATCACGGCAGAAGAGATAGCCAGACGTGAAGATTTCCGTAAAGTAACGACTTTCACCATCGACCCGAAAGATGCCAAAGACTTTGACGATGCGCTTTCTATCCGTAAACTAAAAGATAATTTATGGGAAGTAGGCGTACATATAGCCGATGTGACCCATTATGTAAAAGAAGGAAGTATCATCGATAAGGAAGCCGAGAAACGCGCAACGTCCGTTTATCTGGTAGACCGTACCATACCGATGCTGCCCGAACGTCTCTGCAACTTCCTCTGCTCCCTGCGTCCACACGAAGAGAAACTCGCATTTTCCGTCATCTTCGACATCACGGAAAAAGGAGATGTGAAAAATTCCCGTGTCGTACATACAGTGATCTATTCTGACCGTCGTTTCACTTACGAAGAAGCACAACAGATCATCGAAACCAAAAACGGTGACTTTAAAGATGAAGTACTGATGCTGGATACGATTGCCAAAGCTTTACGAGAAAAGCGTTTTGCCGCCGGTGCCATCAATTTCGACCGTTACGAAGTAAAATTCGAGATAGATGAGAAAGGAAAACCGGTCAGCGTCTATTTCAAAGAATCGAAAGATGCCAACAAGTTAGTGGAAGAGTTTATGCTGCTTGCCAACCGGACGGTAGCCGAGCAGATAGGCCGTGTACCTAAAGGCAAAAAGGCCAAAGTCCTGCCTTACCGTATTCACGACCTGCCCGATCCGGAAAAGTTAGACAACCTGAATCAGTTCATTGCGCGTTTCGGATACAAACTGCGTACCAGTGGTACCAAAACGGATATTTCGAAATCCATCAATCACCTGTTGGATGATATACAGGGAAAAAAAGAAGAAAACCTGATCGAAACAGTTTCTATCCGTGCCATGCAGAAGGCCCGTTATTCAACGCACAACATCGGCCACTACGGCTTGGCATTCGATTATTATACTCACTTCACATCCCCCATCCGCCGTTTTCCGGATATGATGGTTCATCGGTTAGTTACCAAATACCTCGATGGTGGAAGAAGTGTTTCGGAAAGTAAATACGAAGACCTGTGCGACCACAGTTCGAACATGGAACAAATTGCCGCCAATGCCGAACGTGCTTCCATCAAGTATAAACAAGTGGAATTTATGAGTGAACGGGTAGGTCAGACCTACGACGGAGTAATTTCCGGAGTTACGGAGTGGGGGCTTTATGTAGAACTCAACGAAAATAAATGCGAGGGTATGATACCGATGCGCGATTTGGATAATGACTACTATGAGTTCGACGAAAAGAACTATTGCCTGCGGGGACGTCGCAAAAATCACACCTATAGCCTGGGAGATGCCATCACCGTTAAAGTGGCACGAGCCAATTTGGAAAAGAAACAACTCGACTTTGCATTAGTTTAATAATGTGAATAATGTGCCAATATGCTAATATGCCAATGTGCCAATTAGCTGCGCTGTCCAGCCGAATGGCAATTGGCACATTGGCATATTGGCACATTATTTAATTGGCACATTATTGATTTGATATATTATTGAATTATTTAAAATGAAAACTGTTATCATAGAAGACAGACAACGAGTGGAAGAGATCATCTCCCGTTGCGATATCTGTTTTGTCGGCATCACCGATCTGGAAGGAAATCCATACGTAATACCCATGAATTTCGGTTATCAGGAGGGAGTTATCTATCTGCATTCCGGCCCTACCGGAAGCAGTATCGATATGCTGGCGCAAAACAACCATGTGTGTATCACTTTCAGCACAGATCACGAACTGGTATTCCAGCATCCCAAAGTAGCCTGCAGTTACCGTATGAAAGCCAAGAGCGTCATTTGCCGTGGAAAGGTAGGATTCATCGAAGATATGGACAGTAAACGGGAAGCACTGAATATCATCATGAAACATTATAGCAGCCGGGAATTCGTATACTCCGACCCGGCTGTAAGAAATGTGAAAATATGGGAAATACCTATTGATAGCGTGACAGCCAAAGAATATGCTGCCCCGCATAATAGTTGAAAGCCTTATTTAGTTGAGAGTTGAAAGTTGAAAGTTACTATGCAGCGCGTATTTATAGCGCAGCTAACTTTCAACTTTCAACTCTCAACTTTCAACTAATAAAGAGGGTATTCCTCAAAAGCATATAAAATCGTCGACAAGTAGCGTTCTCCTGTATCAGGCAGTAGTGCTACTATTGTTTTACCGGCATTCTCCGGAAGTTCGGCAAGTTTGGTAGCAGCGTATACGGCAGCTCCCGAAGAGATACCTACCAGTAATCCTTCTTTTGTAGCCAGTTCACGACTGGTCCGGATAGCATCGTCATTCTGTACCTGTACTATTTCATCTACTACCGAAGCATCATAAGTTTTCGGGATAAATCCTGCACCGATACCTTGTATCTTATGAGGACCAGGCTTACCGCCGGATAAAACCGGAGAATCCGCAGGTTCCACAGCCACTACCTTTATTAAAGGATTATGAGCTTTCAACGCCTTACCGACGCCGCTTACTGTCCCCCCTGTACCGACTCCAGCCACAAATATCTCAACCCTGCCATCCGTATCGGCCCAGATTTCCTGTCCGGTAGTCCGTACATGCACAGCCGGATTGGCAGGATTCTCAAACTGCTGCAATATCACTGCACCGGGAGTATTTGCTTTCAATTCTTCCGCTTTGGCGATAGCACCCTTCATTCCGTCGGCACCGGGGGTCAATACCAACTCGGCCCCTAAAGCCTTCAGCAAATTCCGTCGTTCTACACTCATGGTATCCGGCATCGTCAGAATCAGTTTATATCCCTTAGAAGCAGATACAAAAGCCAGTCCTACCCCCGTATTTCCACTGGTCGGCTCAATAATAGTGGCACCGGGCTTTAAAGCACCTTTCACCTCCGCATCTTCCACCATTGCCAGCGCAATGCGGTCTTTTACACTTCCTGCCGGATTAAAATACTCCAACTTTACTACCACGCGGGCTTTCAATCCTTTACTTGCATTGTAATTACTCAACTCCAGCAACGGAGTGTTGCCAACAAGGTCCGTCAGCTTTTTCGCTATCTTTGCCATACTTATATTGTATTTAAATATCCATTCTTTTATTATACGACAAAGATAGGGAGGTTTTAGTTCGCCGGAAATACCACACTTGTGGTAAATTCGTACTACAAATAAGGTATAAACACGAAAAACAGCCCCTAATATTCAGAATAGTATCAGCATTCAATAAAATTTCATCATTCGATAAAGGTAATTTTCCATACTTTTGCAAATAGAAGTCCACAACACATAGAACGAATATATTATGAAGGAACTGAAATCAACCGTGAAACGTACCGGCTTACTGGCCTCATCACTCCTATGCAGTGCTTTACTGATGGCCGTCCCGTTCCGGAAGGAACTGAATGAAGGCTGGAAATTCAAACAGGCAAGACTTACCAACTGGTATCCGGCCACCGTACCGGGTGTGATACATACCGATCTGCTGGCTAATAAAATCATTGAAGATCCGTTCTTCCGACTCAACGAAAGAGGGCTGCAATGGATCGACAAAGAAGACTGGATCTATGAAACCACTTTTTCTCTCCCGGCAGAAATCATGCAGAAACAAACTATCAGACTCATATTCAAAGGACTGGATACCTATGCGGATGTCTACCTGAACGAAAAAAAGATACTGGCAGCCAATAATATGTTCCGTGAGTGGCAAGTCGATATAAAACCCTATCTGCTGCCGGATGATAATAAGCTGAAAGTTTACTTCCACTCACCCATCAAAATGGATATCCCTAAATGGGATGCGCTTCCCTATCATTACGAAGCATCCAATGACCAATCGGAGAATGGCGGAGTATTCGATAAGAAGGTCAGCGTCTTCGCCCGCAAGGCAGGCTATCATTACGGATGGGATTGGGGACCGCGTCTGGTCACATCGGGCATCTGGCGCCCCGTCTTTATAGAAGCATGGGACGATGCACATATTCACAATATCTTTATCCGGCAAAAAGAAGTAAACAAAAGCCGGGCAACCATCACCGGAGAAGTAGAAATAGAAGCAGACAGAGATTTCGACCAAGCCATTGTCTCCATTACAGATAATAAATCCGGGAAAGTACTGGGACAGCAAGGATTATCTCTCAAAAAAGGGTTCAACAAAGCAACCGTGTCTTTCGTCCTCAAAAACCCGGAGCTTTGGTGGAGCAACGGACTGGGAGAACCGTACCGTTATGACTTCCGGACAGACTTATCTGTCAACGAACGACTTACAGACAGCCAAACAGAGAAAATAGGAATCCGCTCCTTAAAGATTATCAATAAGCCCGACAAGGACGGAAAGACATTCTATGTGGAACTAAACGGGCAACCTGTTTTTGCAAAAGGCGCCAATTACATTCCTCAAGACAATTTTCTGCCACGCGTCACGGAAGAAAGATACCGGAAAACCATTCTCGACGCAGTCAATGCCAATATGAATATGCTGCGCATCTGGGGAGGAGGTATTTACGAGAACGACCTCTTCTACGATCTTTGCGACCAATATGGTATACTGGTTTGGCAGGATTTCATGTTCGCATGCAGCCTTTATCCTGCCGAAGGTGAATTTCTTGAAAATATCCGCCAGGAAGCGATCGACAACATAAAGCGCCTGCGCAATCATGCCTGTATCGCCCTTTGGTGCGGTAACAATGAGTGCAATGATGCCTGGTTCAACTGGGGATGGCAAAGGCGATATACCCAGCAGAATCCGGAGTACGAGCAACGGATATGGAAACAATTTACCGATCAATATTACGTGACGCTTCCCGAAGTCGTTCAAGAATATGCTCCTGAAAGTTTTTATTGGCCCTCTTCTCCTTTTGCCCGTTATGACGGCGGCAGCGACGATCGCAACGGCGACCGCCATTATTGGAACGTATGGCATTCCAAAGAACCGATCAACAGCTACAACAAAGCACGCAGCCGCTTTTTCAGCGAATATGGTTTCCAGTCGTTTCCGGAATTTGAATCGGTAAAGCGCTATGCTCCCTACCCGGAAGACTGGGACATCTACTCGGAGGTAATGATATCTCACCAACGCGGTGGCGCGCATGCCAACGGACTGATCGAAACATATCTGTTGAACGAATATCGTCAACCGAAAGATTTCGAAGCTTTCCTCTACATGAATCATGTATTGCAGGGAGATGCCATCAAAACAGCTATTGAAGCCCACCGACGGGACATGCCTTATTGCATGGGAACACTTTTCTGGCAGCATAACGATTGTTGGCCGGTGGCCTCTTGGGCAAGCCGCGACTATTACGGACGCTGGAAAGCGCAACACTACTTTGCCCGTCAAACCTATCGTGATCTGCTCGTCTCCCCCATTGCCGATGAGGAAGGTATGCTGAACATCTATGTGGTTTCCGACCGCCCTGCTTCTTGTAGCGGTACCCTCGATGTAAAAGTTATCAAACTGACAGGTGAAATCATCAGCGACTTCCGGCAAACCGTAAAGATAGCCGCCAATACGAGCCGTAAGCTCTTTTCCATCGAACTGGACAAAGCACTAAAAAATATCCCTAAAGAAGACGTTTTCATTTATGCCCGGCTTACAGATAAGAATAAAAACATTTATTCGAATCAATACTTTTTAGTCAAGCAAAAAGAGGTCAATTATCCCAAAGTATCGATTACACGGGACATTAAACCGGTAGAAGGAGGTTTCGAGGTAACCCTGAAAAGTGATTATTTTGCACGGGCTGTATTTTTAAGTACAGGTGATGCAGAAAGCTCTTTCAGCGACAATTACTTTGACATACTGCCGGGCACTCCCGTATCGGTTGTTATTTATACCGTTTTATCGCAGTCGATGTTGGAAAAGCAACTGAAAGTAATATCACTCAGTGACGAGTATTAATAAAAATCAAGACTGAAGCAAACCCGTTTGGTTGTCTTTCAAAAGTATTGCTTAATATTATTATAAATAAGCATAGTATACTCTTTTACTACTTAAAAGTATACTTCCGTCTCTCTTCCCTATAGGATCAAGAAGTAAAAACATGCCCATGTTTTATGTCAGAACATGGGCATGTTGTCTTATACAACATGGGCATGTTTTCATTAGCAACATCCGGATGTTTTATAATGATAAACCTGTCAAATTATATACAATGGTTCTTGATAAAAGCTCAATATGATTTTGCCACATTCACTCTCCAAGCATACAACATAACTATTATAAAAGAGAGTAAAGGCACTATAAAAGAGAAAGACATCGTAGTCTGATCGGCTACATATCCCATCATTAACGGGCCTACCGCCCCACCGACAGGTGACATCATCAAAAATGAGGAAGCGCGCTTCGTATGTCTCCCCAATCCTCTCAAAGAAAGGGCAAAGATAGTAGGAAACATAATAGCTTCAAATGCATAACCCAAGAAAAGGGCAATCAGGGAAACCATCCCCAAGTTCAGCACAAGCAATAAAGAAGTGATCACCGTGCATATGGCACAAAACAATAATACTTTCTCTGCACAAATGCGCTGCATAATCCAGCTACCGGCAAAACGTCCGCACATAAACAGGCCCAATCCTCCGAAAGAGAGCACGACAGAAGCATCCCGGGCATTCATCCAGCCATCGTCTACCACGTAATTGATAAAGAAACTGTTAATGGAAATCTCAGCTATCTCATAACAGAACAGGGCGGCAACACCCAAAACAAAAAGTTTATGCGACCATAATCCTCCCACCTTTTCCTGTTCCTTGTTTTCTTCTTCATGAACTATTTCCGGCAACCTGATCTTAGAGAAAACCATAGCGACTGACAATACCACAATACCCATCAACGTATAGGGCAAAGCGATGGCGGCTGATCCGTCTTCTGAAAATAATAATAATCCACCTACCAACGGCCCACAGATACACCCCAAGCCATTGAATGACTGGGCCAGATTCAACCGGCTGGCAGCAGTCTCCCTGTCTCCCAACTCTGTCATATAGGGATTGGCAGCAGTCTCCAGAAAAACCAAACCACAGGCGATGACGAACAAAGAAAACAGAAAGAAATTGAACGACATCCAATATTCTCCGGGAATAAATAATAGAGAACCGAGCCCGTAAAGCAGTAATCCGAAGACAACACCACGGCGATAACCGTATTTATTAATAAACAGTCCGGCCGGAATCGCCATAACAAAATATCCCAAATAAAACATCACCTGCACCCATGCCGAATGGGCCCGGCTAATAACCATTACATCCTGAAAATGTTTATTCAACACATCAAGAATGGCATGGGCAAACCCCCATAAGAAAAATAAAGAAGTAACCAGGATAAAAGGAATCCTATATTCCTTTTTCACCAATGCATATCTCTGCTTTTGCATAATTTCAAACTAAATGGACGTGCAAAGATAGACAAAATATAAAAACCAATCTTATTCACTTGCCTCTGTCTTGGGGTAATTGGGACTATAAAGCAAAGTTTCTTTCCGAACCACCAATTTTCCATCTTTCACAAACCCTTCTCCCCGTTCACTCAAGTGTTTCACCATTGCCCCACGCAATTCTTCCAGTTTATGTTTATAGCGTTTCTCCGACACCAGGTTTTTCTGTTCTCCCCTATCCTTTACCAGATCAAACAACTGTTCCTCACCTGTATGGAAATTCCATATATATTTCATCTTACCGTCCGTCAAACCACACCAATAGTTTTCCTTAGCATAACAGGTAGCATGCTCCAAATCAATATACTGTCTCCAGCCGGGTTTTCTATTTTCATCCATCAAAGCCAATAAAGAAAGTCCGTCCATATCCTGCGGAACCTGTGCGCCGGAAACTTCTAAAAAAGTAGGCAGAAAATCCCGCAACTCTACCGGCTCATCTATTTGGGCTCCCTTTTTTACACCAAACGAATCGGGCCATTTCACAATATAGGGCACATGTGTAGAACCTTCGTAAGGGTAGGTCTTCCGCCAATGGTAATGATCACCTAACATATCCCCATGATCGGAGACATAACAGATTAAAGCATTGTCATACATGCCTTTGTCCTTCAAGACCTGTACTATTTTACCTATTTCCTCATCAATAAATGTCACATTTGCATAATAGTACTTGCGGGAATTCCGGGCATATTCCGTCCCAAAGTTGGCAAATGGAGCGTCTTTATCCGCTTTCGCCGGATCAAGCAGGGCAGCATACCTGTCACACCAATCACCCATATAAGGTGCCGGAATTTCTTTATCCGAATATTCATCCAAGAGCCGTTGGGGAGGATCGTACGGACTATGCGGCCGTGCAAAAGAAACTTTCAGAAAAAGAGGTTTTTCGTTATCGTAATTTCGGATCAATTCACAGGCCATCTTACCTGTCCAGGCTGTGGGATGCAGTTCTTCAGGCAATTTATAAATGCCTGCCCTGTGCTCGTTCCAACCGATACCTGTCAAATCCGGATCTCCACCCGGCATTTGAAGCTGTAGCCATAACCGGTAATCACTGATAAAGTCTTTTGACTCGGCACGCCCGCTCTCGTCTATCAATGTCCCCTGAAAACCATGCAAAGCCTTCTGCGGGAACCAATGCATCTTTCCAATGCCGAATGTATAATAGCCTTGTTCCGTCAACATGGCGGGCATTTCATATTTGTACTCTTCGGCCACCCTTCCATAACCCAGCATACCGTGATGCCAAGGAGACATACCGGTCAATAGCCCGGCGCGTGCCGGCGTACTACTCGGCGTCGAAGAATAGCCGTTACAAAACAAGGTCCCTTCCCGGGATAACTGATCTATATTGGGTGAGATGACGGATTCATTTCCCATACATCCCAAAGCATCGGCACGGTGCTGATCGGACATGATCAGAATAATATGAGGTTTTTGCTGAGCATTTGCCTGCTGAGCCGAAAGTCCGGCCCCGGAAGCCAGCACTAACATACTGTTTAATATCGGAAGTGTTTTCATTGTCACAAAGGTTAATTTATATAATCATAATTTTAGCACAAATCATAAAAGGCTGTTTTACAAAAAAGAAAGAGCCGGTCATCAAGTCACCGTCCAAAACGATATTTTCAACAAAGATAAACAAAAAGTAGTATATGGAGCATAAGAAACCTTTTTCTTCAGTCTACAAAATGAGCAATCGGCCGTTTTCGGACAGAACAAAAAGACCGAATAGACGAAATGCAAAAAATGACATAAATCAAGAAAAAAGGGGATAAACTCAAAAACAAGAGAGCACTGATCGCTGTTTTTCATGATTGTTGTAATTTTGCCGCCGGTAAAAAGATTGGTATAGTTAATATGAAGAAAAGTCTTATCGCATTGGCGTTCGGTACCTTGGGATTGGGTATCGCAGAATTTGTCATGATGGGTATTCTGCCCGATGTGGCGCATGATTTCGGTATCAGTATCTCCCAGGCAGGACATTTTATTTCTGCCTATGCGCTGGGAGTATGCGTAGGGGCACCTATGCTGATACTTGCCCGCAAACATCCGTTGAAACGTATTCTTCTGATACTCGTCACGCTGATCATGGTAGGAAATATAAGTGCGGCTCTGGCACCTAACTATTGGATACTGTTGTTGGCCCGTTTCATCTCCGGACTTCCACATGGCGCCTATTTCGGAGTAGGCTCTATTGTTGCCGAAAAATTGGCAGATAAAGGAAAAGGTTCGGAAGCCGTCTCTATTATGGTAGCTGGGATGACGATAGCTAATCTTTTCGGTGTCCCATTGGGAACTTCATTGAGTGCCGCTATTTCATGGCGTGTAACTTTCTTGTTGGTAGGCTGTTGGGGAATGATTATACTCTACTACATCTGGCGCTGGGTGCCACAAATAGAAAGCCTGCCCGATACAGGATTAAAAGGACAGTTCCGCTTTCTTAAATCTCCCGCCCCCTGGCTGTTGATAGGAGCAACCCTGTTGGGAAACGGCGGCGTATTCTGCTGGTACAGTTATATCAATCCGCTACTGACCCATGTATCCGGATTCCATCCTCAGAGCATTACTTTTCTAATGGTACTTGCCGGTTTCGGTATGGTTGTAGGAAATCTTGCCAGTGGACGTTTGTCCGATAAATACAAACCGGGACGAGTGGCAGCTACCGTACAGGCATGCATCTGCGTCACACTATTGCTAATTTTCTTTTTATCATCCGTTTCGTGGCTGTCCGTATTGCTGATGTGTCTTTGTACGGCAGGACTGTTTGCCCTCTCCAGTCCGCAACAAGTCTTGCTGATACGTTATTCAAAAGGAGGAGAGATGTTGGGAGCAGCCAGCGTACAGGTGGCATTCAATTTGGGAAACGCAATTGGTGCTTACTCCGGCGGATTAGCATTGCAAGCAGGACTTGGCTATCAATATCCTGCATTGATAGGTGTCCCTTTCGCTTTTGCAGGATTTATACTGCTGACTGTATTTCACAAGAAATATGAAAATTGAGAACATAATTGCTTGCCTGCAAAAGAATAGTTATCTTTGCGCCCATATTTTAAACAGTACGTACTGTTTAATGTGCATTGATAATAAATAAAATAACAAAATAGATAAATGGCATTGCAATGTGGTATTGTCGGACTGCCGAACGTGGGTAAGTCGACACTTTTCAACTGTTTGTCAAATGCGAAAGCACAAGCGGCAAACTTCCCTTTTTGTACAATAGAACCGAATGTAGGCGTAATTACCGTCCCGGACGAACGTCTGAATAAGTTGGCGGAACTGGTACATCCGCAACGAATCGTACCCACTACGGTAGAAATCGTGGATATCGCCGGATTGGTAAAAGGAGCCAGTAAAGGAGAAGGATTGGGCAATAAATTTCTTGCTAACATCCGCGAAACAGATGCTATCCTGCACGTACTCCGTTGCTTTGACGATGATAACGTGACACACGTAGACGGAAGTGTAAATCCGGTACGCGACAAAGAAATCATCGACTACGAATTACAACTGAAAGACCTCGATACCATCGACGCCCGCATACAGAAAGTGCAGAAACAGGCACAGACCGGTGGAGATAAAGCAGCCAAACAGGCCTACGACGTATTGGTGAAATACAAAGAGGCATTGGAGCAAGGGAAATCAGCCCGTACCGTACAATTCGAAACAAAAGACGAGCAAAAGATTGCCCGTGAACTTTTCCTGCTTACCAGCAAACCCGTGATGTATGTCTGCAACGTAGACGAAGCCAGCGCAGTAAGCGGAAACAAATACGTAGACATGGTACGTGAAGCTGTGAAGGACGAAAATGCAGAGATTCTGATTGTGGCCGCCAAAACAGAATCGGACATTGCCGAACTGGAGACTTATGAAGACCGTCAGATGTTTCTTGCCGAAGTAGGTCTGGAGGAATCGGGTGTAGCTCGTCTTATCAAATCAGCCTACAAGCTATTGAATCTGGAAACCTATTTCACGGCCGGTGTACAGGAAGTACGGGCCTGGACATACGAAAAGGGCTGGAAAGCTCCCCAATGCGCCGGAGTGATCCATACGGACTTTGAAAAAGGATTTATCCGTGCAGAGGTCATCAAATACGACGATTTCATCCAATACGGTTCGGAAGCTGCCGTGAAAGAGGCAGGCAAGTTGGGCGTAGAAGGAAAAGAATACATAGTACAAGACGGAGATATCATGCATTTCCGCTTTAACGTATAATTTATGAATTATCTCATAGCAGGAACCGGAGGTGTAGGAGGCAGTATTGCCGCTTTTCTTGCTCTGGCGGGAAAAGATGTTACCTGTATAGCTCGCGGGGCACACCTCGAAGCGATACAAACAAACGGTCTGAAACTAAAATCAGACTTGAAGGGGGATCATACCATCGCTGTGAAAGCCTGTACGGCAGAAGAATACGACGAAAAGGCAGACGTAATATTCGTTTGTGTAAAAGGTTATTCCGTCGATTCCATTACAGAACTGATAAAGCGTGCCGCCCACGAAAAAACAATTGTCATTCCCATATTAAATGTGTATGGCACAGGACCACGCATCCAACGCCTTGTGCCGGGAGTTACCGTTCTGGACGGTTGCATCTACATCGTAGGCTTTGTATCCGCACCGGGAGAAATCACTCAGATGGGAACCATTTTCCGCCTGGTATACGGAGCACATAAAGGCACAGACGTATCTCCCGAACTGCTTGAAGCCGTGCGTGACGAACTGGTGGAAAGCGGAATCAAAGTAGACCTATCGCCTGACATTCAGCGGGATACATTCATCAAATGGTCATTCATCTCGGCAATGGCCGTCACCGGTGCCTACTACGACGTCCCAATGGGTGAAGTACAGAAACCGGGCAAAATACGCGACACCTTCATCGGCCTTTCTACGGAGAGCGCTGCATTGGGCAAAAAACTCGGTATAGAATTTCCCGAAGATCCCGTTGGTTACAACCTTAAAGTAATCGATAAACTCGACCCTCAAAGCACTGCTTCCATGCAGAAAGACATGGCAAAAGGTCATGAATCCGAAGTGCAAGGGTTACTCTTCGACATGATAACAGCCGCCGAAGAGCAAGGAATAGATGTACCCACTTATCGGGAAGTCGCTAAAAAATTCAGATCATAAAATTAAACCTTATAAGTTATGAACACTTTCTTATTATCTATCAATTGGAACCCAAGTCCCGAACTGTTCAATCTTTTCGGACTCCCCGTCCGTTATTACGGATTGCTATGGGCGGTTGGCATCTTTTTGGCTTATATCATCGTTCATTATCAATACCGTGATAAAAAGATAGATGAGAAGAAGTTCGATCCCCTGTTTTTCTACTGTTTCTTCGGCATCCTTATCGGTGCCCGACTGGGTCATTGCCTGTTTTACGATCCGCAGACCTACCTGACCAGCTTCAAAGGATTTTGGGAAATGATACTTCCTGTCAGATTTCTGCCCGACGGAGGATGGAAATTCACCGGTTATGAAGGACTTGCCAGCCACGGTGGTACATTGGGGCTGATGATCGCCCTCTGGCTCTACTGCCGGAAGACCAAAATGCACTACATGGATGTAGTGGATATGATTGCCGTAGCCACTCCTATCACCGCCTGCTGCATCCGTCTGGCCAACCTGATGAATTCGGAAATCATCGGTAAGCCGACCGATGTGCCCTGGGCTTTCATCTTCGAACGGGTAGACATGCTTCCCCGCCATCCGGCACAACTGTACGAAGCAATTGCCTACTTCCTGCTTTTCCTCGTAATGATGTATCTCTATAAGAATTACAGCAAAAAGCTGCATCGCGGTTTCTTCTTCGGACTCTGCCTGACGGCTATTTTCACATTCCGTTTCTTTGTAGAATTCCTCAAAGAGAATCAGGTCAGCTTTGAAAACAATATGAGTCTCAACATGGGACAGTGGTTGAGTATCCCGTTCGTTATCATCGGCGTTTACTTCATGTTCTTTTACGATAGAAAAACGAAGAAAGAAAATAAAGAAGCAATCAAGAAATGAAACATATCATAGACATAAATACCTGGGAACGGAAAGAGAATTACGAATTCTTTCTTGGTTTTCAAAACCCTACAATCTCTATCACTTCCGAAGTAGAGTGTGCCGGAGCAAAAGCACGTGCCAAAGCTGCCGGCGAATCATTCTTCCTCCATTATCTTTATGCGGTACTACGTGCCGTTAATGAAATTCCGGAGTTTCGCTTTCGTATAGATGCAGAAGGCAGAGTGGTCTATTTTGACCATGTGGATATGCTGACTCCCATAAAGGTGAAAGAAAACGGACGCTTCTTCACCATCCGCTTGCCGTGGAATACCGATTTCCAGACTTTCTATACGACAGCAAAAGCAATTATCAATGATATCGATCCTAATGGGAATCCTTATGATATGGAGAAGGTAGGCGGTAAAGATCTGCTCGATGTCATATTACTAAGCGCCACTCCCGATTTATACTTCACTTCGCTGACCTGTACGCAAGAACATCGCCACGGCAGCAATTATCCGTTAATGAACGCCGGGAAGGCAATACTGAAAGAAGGAAAATTAGTGATGCCGATCGCCATGACCATTCATCACGGATTTATAGACGGACATCATCTTTCACTCTTTTATAAAAAGGTAGAAGAGTTCCTGAAATAAAGAGTGCTCCTCAATAAACAGACTCGACCATGGCAGACAACTATATAGAAAAACAACGTGAACAGTATGAAGCCAGAAAAGCCGCTTGGGAAAGGGCTAAAAAATATGGCCGGCCGGTAACAGGTACTGCTCAGCAGAATAAACCGGCACCATCGGCCACAGAACGGAAAAAGCGGGTATTCGTCACCGGAGGAGCCGAAGGGATAGGTAGAGCCATTGTAGAAGCATTCTGCCGTGCGGGATATCGGGTGGCATTTTGCGACAGAAACGAAACGGCAGGCCAACAGACTGCAAAAGATACCGGAGCTGTATTCTATCGGGCCGATGTAAGCGACAAAGAGGCACTTGAACACTGCATGCAACGTATTTTTCTGGTTTGGGGAGACATCGATATTCTTATCAATAATGCGGGTATCAGCGAATTTTCCCCTATCACCGAAACGAGCGTAGAAGATTTTGATAAGATCCTGTCAGTTAACTTACGTCCGGTATTTATCACCTCCCGGCTATTGGCCATTCACCGTAAGTCTCAATCCACTGCTAATCCATTCGGCAGGATCATCAATATCTGTTCAACCCGCTATCTGATGAGCGAGCCGGGAAGTGAAGGATATGCAGCATCCAAAGGCGGCATTTACTCACTGACACATGCGCTGGCACTCTCGCTCTCCGAATGGCATATCACGGTCAATTCCATTGCACCGGGCTGGATACAGAACAATCATTATGAGCAACTCCGGCCGGAAGATCACACACAGCACCCTTCAGGACGAGTAGGCAAGCCGGAAGATATTGCCCGGATGTGCCTGTTTCTCAGCCAGGAAGAAAATGACTTTATCAATGGTGAGAATATCACAATCGACGGGGGAATGACGAAGAAGATGATTTATATCGAATAACATAATACACCTCCATACTACAACAAATATCTCAGACCTCGAAACGAACGTTTCAGATCTGAGATATTTTGTTCCTGCATCGATGAAAACGATCCGCGTTACTTTACAGTATAGCGTTTCATGCTCAGGGTTCCCCCCGGAATCGTCTTCAAGCTATTCAAATAGATAAAAGCCCTGTATTTACCGTCTTGTGTTTCAACCCACATACCTCCTTTATCTTTGAGATTTATAACATAATTGGGCATATTAGACAAGTCGATCGTTTCAAAATCAATATCATCTATATACGTGCCACTATTAGGTTCATCGGTCAAGTGGGAGTCTATCATTCCAAATTCTTTCCGTATCTTGGCATCTCTATTTACCCCCGACGGTAATACAATATCGGGAAGCCACTGCGGATCGGCAGCCGGTGCGGCAAAAGAGTGTCTGAAAGTGCTTTCACGCTGCCACACATATACAAGATCGATCTTATCGGGATTAGCAGCAGCTTCTGTTTGATTGTAAATTTCCATGTCTGCTATAGAGACATAACAATAATCATCATCAAACTTAAGATTACGCTTCATCTCCATCTTAGCGATGGTATACGGTCCCATTGTCAGGGAAACCGTCTCGCCGTTGTCCGCTTTTGCAGAGAAGGTAAAGGCAACCGATTGTCCGCGAGCCGCTTCCGGAATCTTATAATAGTACCTTAACGTGGCCGCGCAAGTATCTACGCAAAATTCTACCTGCGTGATATTATCGTTATTGGTACAAGGATTGCCGACAAGGACAGGCACATCCGCCCCCTCGGCATTCGTGTGGTAGGAATTATTTTCCAGATAAGTGCCTTCCGCACCTTTGATGGTCGCTTCAACCTGAGCCGATACGATTTTTCCCGTATGATAAGGCAAAGCCATAGCGTAAGCAAAATAAATATTTTCGCCAACTACATTCGGTCCCAATGTCCTTTTCAGACAATCGTTTTTTAACAATGTATTATCTTCCTCATTGTCACAAGCTACAAAAGAAAAAGACAAACATAACAAAAGAACGAAACCTACAATTTTATTATATTTTTTCATCATCGTTACATCGTTTATTATTAAAGACCTATTTTAGCGGTTGTACGGATACATATACCGTGTATGTTTTACGGACTTGTCTGTTTCCGGAAATCACCGTGTACCGCTTCGGATTGTCCAAATCCGAAAAATCGGTTATACCCGTAATTTTTGGGTCCAGCTTAGCATCCGTCACCAGAGTGAACTGCGGATACAGGTTTCTCAGATCGGTGCCATAGGCTACCACCACGTCAATCGTGCATTCGTTGTTGTCAATCTCGGCATTGCCAATCCTTACAGACAAGCGATCCGTCCCTAACAAATCAAAGTTGCTGACATAGCATTCCTCTCTTCCGGTTATCAACAGTCCGTCTTCATCAACGGGATTTTCAGTACATCCGCTTAACGACAATATCATTAAAAGAATTAAGAATATATTTTTCCAATATGTTTTCATACCCATCATCTGTTATATAGTTATTATCTGTATGGTTTATTCTGAGTCAAATTCGGATTACGGTTACGTTCCGACTCCGGTATCTGGAAAATATAGCAACGTTCATAAGCCAGGTTATTCTGATTCACATAAAATTCGGCAACCTGTGCTCCATACGTATCATACATCTTTACTCCTCTGCCACCGGGTTCGCACCAGACTGTTTCGATCTCTCTCCACCTGCGCGTATCAAATGCACGCTGGCCCTCTCCCAGCAGTTCCACAATTCTCTCCTGCTTTATCGCTTCGAAAAATGCTTCGGGAGTAGATGTCTTACTGGATGCCAACACCGGAAGATTACCTCTGTGACGCACTCTGTTCACCAGCTCTATGGCATAAGGCTGAGGACCGTTTACGGCATTATCCGCCTCAGCATACATTAAAAACACATCGGCAAGACGTATGACAGGCCAATTGAAATCTCCGTCAGCCCGTTCTTCACCAGGATAGTTCCTCACAAACTTCCGGAATACATATCCGGAATTGGTACCATCGGTATTGTAGGACATATAGGTTTCACCATTAATAACTACTTCACTTCCCCACATCTTGTAGATGAAAGGCACCCATCCTGTCACTTTCTTGGACATGAGTCCCTGGCATATTTCATAATCCCACATGATCGACGCTTTCATACGGTAATCCCGGTCCTTATAACTCTCCGGATTCACGGCTGAATTAGGACGGGTACGGGCATCGGGCACAGAAGAGGGATTCAACTTAACCAACGGTACACAGAAGTCACCGGTTATCGTAGACTGATATTTATCGGCAATTTCGAAACGGGGAGATACCCAACATTGTGAGTTTTCAACACTTCGTCCGGCTAAATCCCGCATCAGCTGATCGCCCTGCCCTGTGTTCGTGCCACCGTGATTAAATGCCAGTACAAATTCGGCATCACCGTTTGCCGTAGGCAAAAACAGGTCATAGTAATTGGGCAGCTTGTCGGCTTTTCCCGGCTCGTCACATTCTCCCGGCTCTCCATTTCTGAACAGAGTCAGACCATAGTCATCAATCACCGTTCTGAAATCTTCGGCTGCCGCCTTATATGCTTTTCGAGCTTCCTCTTCGCTCGGTGTAAACGTATCCAGTTCCGGCCAACCGTAATGGTTCCAGCTTGCCCAATAAAGCAGTACCTTTCCGCGTAAAGCCAATGCGGCAGGTTGTGAAAAACGGCCTTCAACTGTCGCCTTTTCGGGCAATTTCTTAAAAGCATCCAGCAAATCATCCAGGATATGATCCTTTACTTCGGCAAGCGGAGTACGCGGTAAGTTCTCAACCTCCGAATTATCGTATACTCTCCAGTCGATATAAGGCACATCTCCCCACATCATGATCAATCTGAAATAAACCAAAGCCCGCATCAGCTTACATTCACCGATTATGCCTTCCAAGTTCTTGATCGTTTTTTCACTACTTGCATTAGCTATCATCTTCTCGACATTGTCGATTACATAGTTTACACGGTTGATGCCCCCATAGCAATACCTGTACATTTCGGACCATCCGCCGCCGTAGCCTACCGGATTGATTTCCCAAAGCCCCCTGTAAGCTCTTCCGTCGCGTCCTTTATCGCTCAGGAAAGAGTTACCGCGCACTCTGACAAATTCTCCCATTCCGTCGAGATAGTAGTCCCGGTTAAAAAGCCAGCGTATATCGGATACCAGCCCGTTCAATGCTGATTCGGCATCGGACTCTGTTTTCCAATAATTAGTAGCCGGCAGATCCACCGTAGGTTCTTGATTCAACAAGTCGGCACAGGAACTGAATAGCATCATCATCCCAGCAATCAAACCTATATATTTAATATAAACTCTTTTCATAATTTCCGCTTTTCATTTATTAAAAACTCAGATTAACGCCAATAGAATAAGATTTGGTGATAGGATACAAATCTTGTGAGTTAGCCGCTTTTTCCGGATCGAGTCCTTTATAACCGGTAATAGTCAGCAGATTTTCCGCCGTTCCATAAATCCGGAGATTCTCTATGAAACACTTTCTCGTCCATTTTTTCGGAAAGGTATAACCGATCATGAGGTTCTTCATTCTTAAATAAGTCATGTTCTGCAACCAGAAATCAGTTTCCGTCTTGTTAGTCACCAATCCTCCCAAACGCGGCCACTCTCCTCCTCTGTTCTCCCACGACCAAGGCTTATTCCATTGATCCCAGTTGGAGGTATAACGCTTGTCCGGCAGGTTGATTTCCGTATATTTGTTGTTCCAGAAGTCTTTACGACCAGCCGATCCTTGAAACAGTAAAGATACATCGATACCTTTCCATCCCATCTGAAGGTTCAAGGCGAAGTTGGTAGTCGGCATATCGCGCTGGAAGTTTGTATAGGCCACTTTGTCATTGCCATCAATGCGTCCGTCGCCATTGGTATCCAGACGGATCACATCTCCCGGAGCCACTCCTTGAGGGGTAGCGTTATAGGAATCGGTCCAGGTTTGAGCCAATCCGCGATCCGGCTGGCTGTATACAAAATGATAAGGCATATCTATGTAAACATATCCTTTATCCAGGAACTCCCCCCACTTCTCAAGGTTCGTACGGTTATAAGAGATATTGAAATTGGCAGAATAAGTAAAGTCTGCAATCCGGTCTCTCCAGGTTAAGTTCGCTTCGAATCCCCGGTTACGGAGCGTCCCCAGATTTGCCATAGGCGCTTCATAAGCACCGGTCAGCAGAATGGACATCTGCGACTTTTGCAACATACCGGTCGTCAGACGGTCGTAATAATCAAATTCCGCAGCGAGTTTTCCATCGAAAAACATCAGGTCCAGTCCCAGGTTGAATACTCCCGTAGATTCCCAAGTCAGATCCGGGTTCAACATTTTAGAATACACAAAACCTTTGGCAATCGAACCGTCCAGCATATAGTTATTCTGATAAAGCACCTCTTGCTGCTGGTATCTGCCAATACCGCTATTGTTACCCAGCTTACCGTAAGAAGCACGGAGTTTTCCGCTTGCCAGCCATTTCCCTATATAAGGCTTCACAAACGACTCTTCGCTAAACCTCCAGCCCAAAGCTGCCGACGGGAAAAAGCCGTACTGGTGTCCCGGTTGAAACTTAGACGAACCATCGACACGGAAATTAAGTTCCAGCAAATATTTGCCGTAAGCAGAATAATTGATACGTCCGATATAAGAACGGAGTCCTTCTGCCGAAGAATTACCGGAAGTAGACTGTGTTCCGGACAAGGCAGCATCTATTTCGGAGAGTGACGGATGAATTCTGTCCTGCCTATAGGACATCTGATAACGGTCGTGCCAGTATTCCTCGCTATATACGAACATGGCATTCAAATCATGGTGTGTAGCAAAAACCGTGTGATAATTCAAACGGGCATTCAACAGAGTTTTGTAACCGGTGCTCGTCTGGTTTGTAACTCCGGCATTCTCCGTAACATATTCCCTGATACCATACGAGTTCGTCTGGAAATTGTAAGAACGGTTGGGGATGTCCGCTTCCTTATAAAATTGGTTATAATACTTCAAACCATAATCCACGCGGGCTACCAGACCCTTTACGGGTTCCCAGTCAAGATAGAAAGAAGCATTCAACTCCTGTCTGTCTTTCTTCTTCAACTGATTTGTGAAAAAGCTCAACGGATTGAAAGCCTGTGGATCTTCTCCATACGCCATTACACCGCCATAAACATCCAGAACCGGATCATAAGGATAGATACCGGCAATCGCACTCTGCATATCCAGGTTAGAATCGCTCGTGAAACCATTGTCCAAGGCATAAGTGAAATTACTCCAGTTCCCGTCAAAACGGAATCCGGTATTCACATTTTTCATCACCTTATAGTCAAAGTTAAAACGGGCGTTATAGCGGTCGTAGTCATTATTTATCTGTAATCCTTCCTGCTTCATATATCCCACAGATGCGTAAAAGTTCGATTTCTCGCTTCCACCCGTTGCCGATACATTATAATTTTGAATGGAACCCGTTCGCATGATGTAATCCCACCAGTCCGTGTTCGGATACCGCTTGTCGTCAATCATTCCCAATGCCAGCCATTGGTCGATCGTTCCATCCTTAAAATTCTGATTTTCTCCATTCTTGCCGGGATTGGTCGAAGAGGAAATTTGCTGTAAAGTCAAAGCGCGTGGATAATTGGATATAAAATCGTAAGTATTCGTCGGCTTTTCCCATCCATACGATCCGGAGAAGGTTATTTGCGTCTTTTCCAAACCTTTACCCGATTTGGTTTTAACAAGTATTACACCGTTGGCTGCACGAGAACCGTAAACGGAAGAAGCCGTTGCATCCTTCAAGACGGTTATACTTTCTATATCATTCATATTTAGCCGGTTAATATCGGCATCCGGCATGTCGTCCACCACGATCAGCGGATCGGCACTATTGATCGTTCCTAAACCACGAATCAACAGTTTGGCAGAATTATTTCCCGCCATACCCGAGCTCTGGCTCACGGACAGTCCCGGCATCAACCCCTGCAAAGCGGAAGAGACATTGGCAACCGAACGGCCGGCAAGGGATTCGTCAACGGAAATTGCAGCTACGGCTCCCGTCAGATTGACTTTCTTCTGGCTACCATATCCCACAATGACAACTTGATCCATCAATACGGATTCCTCTTCCAGAGAAATATTAATCACGCTTTGACTTCCCACCTTGACCTCTTTTCTTTTATAGCCTACATAAGAGAAGGAAAGAACAGCATTATTATCGGGAACCTGAATGGAATATCTTCCATCGACATCAGTGATGGTTCCAGCAGTAGTATTTTTAATCATAACCCCTACACCTATCAGAGGTTCTCCGTTGGGATCGAGCACTTCACCTTTTATAATGCGCGACTGAGCCCATAATGCAGGACTTAGAGCACATAAGAAAAATAAAACACCAATGATCCGCCTTTTTATATTTTCGTCTTTTGAAATCATACAATTATCAGTATTAGATTCTTTTTTAAATAAATCACAAGCTCTCCGACCCGGAAGATTATCATCTATCACAAGTGCAGTTTATTGAATTCATCGTTTCTTCTACATGTCCTCCTTTCTTTTGTTGACAAACTAAGTTTTCTTTTACCTGTCTACAAAAGTAGCTTCCTCGGAGCTTGTTCCATAGAAGAATATTTCATATTTATAGAAGGATATAATAATCTTAGTTTAGTGGGGTTGAATTTCAGAAAAATAAATAGTTAAAACAATATTCTTCTATAAAAAAATAAGATTATTACATCCCCAAAATGATCTTTTCCATTACTTTGCCCACACCAAAAGGGAACAAATCGTTAAACTCTAAAATTTTAAGATTATGAGAAAGATTACTTATTTTATTGCAGCCTTGGCATTATTAGGCAGTACACAATTTGCAAATGCACAAGAACCGACAATGGCCGCTCCTACTCCGACTTACCCGGAAGCAGACGTCATTTCGTTCTATGGAAAGACTTATGAACCGGCATCAGATCACAAACTGATCCTACGTACAAACTGGGGACTTAGTCCGGATAATTTCGTAGACGATTATATTAATAAGGATGCGGTTCTGCATATGATTAACCTGGAATGGTCCTCATTCTATACCAATGCCGGCGCCACCGTTACCGATTATGACTATCTGCATTTCGATTTCTGGCCGGATCAGGATTGCCAGTTCGTGGTAGGCGTAACCTGGAATTACCCGGCAATGGCAGATGCTTACAGCGAAATATTCGACTTGAAAGCCAATCAATGGAATTCTATCGATCTTCCTATCGAAAACTTCGACTGGACTGCGGAGAATAAGAATTATGTGATCAACGGCTTAAGACTCGGCAGCAGAGACGGTATATACGAACCACTCTCCAAGCAATATGCACCTAATATTTATGTATCCAACATATTCGCTTATAAAGGTTCGCCCACAGGAATCAAGTCTGCTAAAGCCAACGACGGTTTAAACATCTATCCTACTGCCGTAACAGACTATATTACGATCGATTCCGAAGAAGCAGTTCAGTCGGCCAACCTGTATGCCATCAGCGGTCAATTGGCCGGCAGCTACAACATGGCAGGAGAGAATCAAATCAACCTATCGGCCCTGCAATCGGGTTCATACATTATTTCCGTGAAGTTGGTTAGTGGAAAAACAGTAAGCAAACACATTATAAAACTGTAAAAAAGACCAGTTTCCATCATTACCTAAAATATCCCGGGATTCAAGCAGTTTCGGGATATTTTCATTTTTAATCTCATCATTATTTAATAAAAACGCTTATGAAAAACCTCATCACCACCACCATTCTTTTATGTTGTACCCTCCTCCTGCCTTCGTGTCAGAACGACGACTGGAAAGAGGAAGTAGAAAAATTGCGCAACGAGCTAAACGTCCAGAAACAGCTGCTCGAAGCATCTCAAAACAATATCTACATCACCCATGTAGCCACTACGGACGATGGTTACACAATCACCCTCTCCGATGGGAGCACCGTTGTGCTGCAAAACGGAATCGACGGCACCGACGGAAGCCAAATTACAAATATCTCGGCCAATGGCGATCAAATGACTTTCAGTTTCAGTGACGGTACACAGATCACGCTGGCCGTCAATAAGTCCGACGTAAATGAAATATGCCTGCCCAGTTATCTGTACATGCTGTCGGATACCAGAAATGACATTTTTGTAGAACCGTTCATAAAAAGATGGTATCCGTTCGATTATAGTGTCCTATTCAATGGAGATTTCTACTCACGCCGGTTGGAACGGGTAGTATCGGTAGACAAACCGGAAAATGACAAGAAAATCATTGCCAACTTATACGAACTCAAAAACTTCACCAGAGTGGCGACTCACTCTTCCAGAATCAGACTGGGAATAAAAGGTACCGGTAATTCCGAAGTCGTGGCACAAATCATCGGCGACAGCTATACACAAGGTGCCTTTTACAAAGATGCGTTATTGCGAAAAGGATATGTACCGAACCTCAAGCTCGTAGGATTAAGAGACGTAAAGGTTGAAACGGAAGACGATCCGCAGTACACAACCGGGCAATACGACGAAGGACGCAACGGCGCCTGCATGAGCTGGTACTTTGAGGTATTCACGGGAAACAACCGCTATCACGGTTTCATGCATCCGGACGGGGATTTCCGTTATTGGGGATCGACCGAATTCTGGCAACTCTGTTTCCTTGTAGAGAAAGGAGAAAGACCCAACCTGGAAGCCACCAACGGTAAATATGGAAGTTGCCTGTATAAGTTCAACGAAGACGGGTATCTTAAGTCGCCCGCAAAAGGGGACATACTATATGACAACGCTAAAAGATCATTCGTCATGTACGATGGCAACCAATGGGTCAATGTCCAGAAAGATGATTTCACATGGAATTTCGACTATGGCAAATACCTTGCCATGTGGAACATTACCCCTCCCCAGTTCTTAGCGGAAATGCTCGGTCTGAACGATTTCAGAAACAACATCAACGCCGACTTCTCCACTTTCGACAAACAACTGAGAATAGTGAAAGAGTCGTATCTGAAAGCGGTGCCCAACGGCAAGTTTGTGATACTGATCCCTTGCAGCACCTGCGGTACGATGGACAACAAAGACGGGAACTTCACCGTCATGCAAAACTTTGCCATGTGGCGTTTCCGGAAATACCTGATCGACAATTTCGATAAAAAGGAATCCGAAGGGTATTATCTGGTAGACATCGGTATCACGATAGACAACGAAGACGGCTATTACTATGACGAAGAGGGCATGCAGATCTATCAGCCTCATCCCTACAAAAATTATCCTACGATGGGGATTCCACTGGCTGCCTTTATTCAATATCATCGATAAAACGGTTCAACTTCAACTCAAAACAAGTCACGAATCTATTTTTCGACAGAAGAACAAAAGAACAAATAAACCGCCTATAAAGGCTATGCAGGAAATATGTTCTTTTGTTCTTCTGTCGAAAAAATAATAAGTCGTTCCTATCTCTATCAATCTTTCATTAAAAAAGAGACGCAGCACCTTTTCAATAAGATGCTGCGTCTCTTTTGTCTATCTGTCAAGTATGGAAATACAGCCGTTGCCCGGCTGTATTTCATTTCATCATCAATTACATTTTCACAATCTTACGGTTCACCACATTACCGTCTTCCAAGCGGACAGTTACTAAGTAAGTACCCTTGCCCAATGCTTCGAGGTTCAATTCGATGTTAGTGCCCTTTTCATTTCGCTCGCTTACTTTCTGGCCTATCATATTGAAGACAATCACCTGTTCGATTCCGCTTTCAGAAGTAATCTTCAAGTTATCTTTCACCGGATTGGGATAGAGCACGATGGCATTGCCGTCAGCATTGGTTTCCACCAGGGAAGAAGGAATACTGGTATCAAAATCCTTGATATATTTCTCCATAACCTTCATGGTAGATTTCTCTGTACAATAATCCTTGGCAGGTTGTACAGTCAGCGTATAAGCATCGTACATCGATCCACCGCACCAATAAGTAGAGGTAAGCTGTTTCTCTTTCAGATAAGCAAATACATCATCGATCAAGTCCATATATCTCTCGTCACCTTGCGCATGTCCATTATAAGGAACTCCGTATTCACCCAACATACCTTTTTTGTTGTTCTTTTCTAACCAGGCAATAAAAGGATCGATACGTTGTTTATAGACCTCTACATTTCCGCCAATCTCCTGATCGTAAGAATTTTTATAGGTACCCGTATTGTTCTTGTCAAAGTAGGTATGTGCCTGATAAACGATCTTATTGACCGGATCGACCAGATCTTTCAGTATGTCGCTTGAACCTTCCCAACCGGCAGCATTGGCATAATTCTTACCTTCGATTACTATTTGTGCTTTTGTATCCACCTCACGAATCGCATGAATGGCAGCCTGATAATTATCAAACAGCGTATTGATGTTAATGCCTTTGGGCTCGTTCATCAGGTCGTATCCCCAGATATTCGTATAATCTTTAAATTCAGTAGCAATCTTCTTCCACAGGTCGGCAAAATGCTCTTTGGTCAACACCACTTCATCCATTGCTTCCCAATCTCCCCAGGTGTTTTTGGCAGAGTCCCATACCTTGCGTCCGGCAACTCCATATTCATACAATACACCGTCAATATTCCGTTCGCAGTAGTCGTGCATATCCAGCATAACCCACATACCTAATCTTTCCGCTTCTTTCACAACAGCGGCCAACGCCTTGATATCCGACGTATTACCGGCATCATAATCCAGTTCTCCTCCAACTTCGTGTTGCAAACGCGGAGCACGGAACGGGATACGGAGCAAACGTATGCCTTTCGCCTTGAAATAATACAAATCCTCAAACTTAGGATACAAGTAATCGTGTCCGAATGTGCCCGGATTACTTCCACCGGAAGCAGAAGCTAAATTCACTCCCAGATAGGCCTGTTCCATCGGCGGCAGAGTGCCCGGTGTGGAATCCTGAATCTTCTGATCGCACTCGTCCACATATGGCTCGGTTACTTGACCCGGACGGATAGGATCGCCCTTATAACCAAAAATATTATCTACGTAAATATCCTGGGTAGGATAACCGCCCACTTTCAAACGGATCACATATACACGGCTCAAATCGATCTTGTTTTTGAAATAATCCATCCCGAAACTGACGGAAGTCCATTCGCCTTGCTTCACTTCCAACAAAGGAGCTTGTGCCACCTTATTATCCTTGTCGTTGATCCAGATACAAACGCTAACCGGTTTGTTGTTTTCATCCAAAGCGCCATTCTGATATATGCTTAAGTGCAAATAGTCCATTTGGGATAAATCCATCACGTCACTGTTCTTATGCACTTTGAACGGGAAGAGATCCCACGACGTAAGTTTTAATGTTTGGTTACCTGCTACAATTTCTACAAATTCATCTTTCTGCTTCGCATTTTGCCCCCAGTTTCCGGCACTTACTATGCCAAATTCATCTTGGTATCCCGGCTCTTCGTACTGTTCGCAGAAAATAGAAATAACATCGGACTTATCTTTGGTAAGAACAGGAACAGTAGTAGGATCGGGAACCGGTTTCGGATCGTCCGATTCACTCTTGTAAGCATAAACGTTGTCTACATACAACAGCTTACCGGTCGAGCCTTTACCACCACGGCGGAATCTGATCATATTGGCAGCTCCCGTCCACTTGCTGAGAGGTATATCGATGGAGATCCATTGTCCATGCCATCCTTTGTCCGTAATATTCAGCCAGATACCGGCATCATTACCGTTTCCTCCAAAATCCGTCAGGGCAAAATCAAATTCACCGATTCCCTGATCATTGCCCGGAGAAAATATATCCAGATGCAGCATGTCCACTCCCGAAAGATTCGGTGAGCCGATGGAAACATTCGCCTTACTTCCATTCACGATGTTATCGATCTTGAATACCTGATCCTCCGTATCATTAATGGTAATGAGGGATTTCACTGTTTTCTGATCGCCATAATCGCTTTGTGCATAATCGAACTTACCGTCGCCATAGTGATCGCTGAAGAAGTTGAATACATTGGCGGCAGCTACCTTCGGTGTCGGAGCGGAGATCAAAGGAACATCCGTAGTCAGGTTGGCATTGCCATTGGCCACAATCTTCACATCCGACTCCGGTTCAACCGCTTTACCGTATGCATAAACATTGTCCACATAGACAATTGTGCCGGGTGCTCCCTGTTTTCCTCTTGCAATTCGTAACACATTGATTTCGGCCAGGTTCAATCCTCCGTTTTTAAATGTGCTCATCGGTATGTCTATCGAAATCCACTGGTCGTACTCCTGCTTCGTATCAAAGTTGTACCACACATTGCAAGATACTGTCTTGCTCCAACCGCTTACCAGATAAAAGCTAAACTCGCCTATTCCGTTTTCGGAAGGAGAATATACATCCATATGAAGATACTCCATATCGCTCAAATTACATGTACCCAAGGCTATCTGGGCATTGTGCTGCAAAGAACCGGTGGACAGACCTTCTATTTTAAGCACCTCGTCCGCAGCTCCGAAAGGAGTAACAATCGTTTTGGTAGTCAAAAATTTATCGCTATTCCAGTCATCATAGTCTATCTGGAACTTTCCGAACTTCTCCGGATAAGCGTCACTGAACATTGCCTTCACATCATTCGCCGCCCGTGTTGGCGTCGGTGCCGGGCTAACCGGTTGGGCCAGCATCATTTGCCATCCACATAGCATGGTTGCCAGGACAAATGCAATCCTTTTTGTTTTTTTCTCCATAATACTTAATTTTAGTTTACAATCTATTATTGAGTTCTCAAATATTTCATCAATACTTTCATCTGCGGTTTGTCTTTCCGGTAATCGTTCTCCGGATGAACGGAAAGAATATACCTGTTCCATCTGGCACCGGCCGCCCAATAGGTACCGTTCACGCCTTCCGCACTAAGATAAGCCAGGAAATTGTCCAGACATTCCAGCCAGCGCTCATCGTCTGCCGGAACTCCGTATTCACCGACAAGCCCGCGAAAATCATTCTCTTTCAGCCACTCCACAAAAGGCCGCATACGCTCCACGCCAATGTACGGATGTGCTTTTTCTTCCTCATACGAACGGCGGTAAATGCCCGATCCGTCTTCATCAAAGTAGCAATGCGCTTCGAATATCAGATTGCGTGACGGGTCGCGCAAGTTCTTCAAATCATCACTGACCAGTTTCCAGCGTTCGGCAGAACTCCAATGATTACCACCCACCACAATGGCATTCTTCGCATCATTTTTGCGAATGGAGTCGATGGCTGCCTGTGCAATCCCTACCCACGGAGTAGAAGCCAGCATATCATGCGGTTCGTTGATCAGGCCGTAACCGTACAGGCCTTTGCAGTCTTTCAATTCTCTGGAGATCGATCCCCAAGCCGATGCAAAATGATCGATCGAAAGGCTGTCGCCTATGATGCGGTCCTTACCATCGTCCTTACGCCGGCCGTAATTGTGCATATCGATCAATATCTGCATGTCGCGCTTATCTGCTTCGGCCAATAAGAATTTGATATAATCCATCTCTTCCCGGTTCAATTCTCCGTATAACTTACGCTGTATGCGTTCCCATTTGAAAGGTAATCGAATCAAAGTGAGTCCTTTGGACTTCCAGTAGTCCAGCTCGTCCGTAGTCGGGTAGTGATAATCTTTATTAAAGCGCCCCACTCCCTCCATCTTTTTGTGGAAGAACTCCGCCCCTGCCAGATTCACCCCGAACGGTTGCGGCTCTCTTCTGCTTGCTTCAAAAGGAGAGATGCTCCACTGTCCCGGTTTATCCGTCAAGTGATAGACAATCGTAGCGCCTTCCGCAATCTCGGCATGGCGTATCCATGTCCGGTCCAGCAGTTTTCCGTTCAGACTGACAGACTCTATATAATTGACTTCGGGAGTCGACTTAACGGTTTTAATATCTATTTTCTTGCCATTCTCCATTGTCAGCGTCACCTCCGAAAAAGCCGGAGGAAGCAAATAGTAGAAATCCTGTCCGGCATTGGGAAAGAAACCGATCGATGTAAAGATGTACCATGCCCCCATTGCTCCGCTATCTTCATTCTCCGGATAACCGGTAGCCCGGGAGAAGTGGTTTTTCCGGATAAAATCTACATATTTGGCGGTTTGACCGGGACGGTCGCAGTGGCTGAAGATAAAGGGAGACAGGAATCCCGGTTCATTGTCCAGTTCGATCAACTCTTTTTCGAATCCATAAGTAAGCCTGTCTGCCATCGCCTCTTTCCCTCCGCAAAGACGGATCAGACGACTGAACTGATGAGGAGCGAACAATGTGTACACCCAAGAATTACCTTCGTAGAAATATTCCACCCACGGACCGTAGCGCAACGCCGGATCGATACCGATCCATTCGCCGTTCTCTTTGCGCGGACCGACAAAGCCATTGAAACCATGACTTTCCAGATTCGGATTAAACAAATTCACCCACTGTTGGGAACGGTTTTCCAGATAGTCCGCCGTCTCATCATCCTTCATTATCCTTGCAATACGTGCACCGCAATCGTCATTGTAGGCATACTCCATAGTGTAGCTGCAACTCATCCTTGCTCCCGTTTCAGGAATCCATCCCTTTTTCAGGTAAAGGCTGTCACGGGCATGAAACGCATTCCATTTCACCAGTTCATACGCCTTCTGGCGGTCGAATCCTTTCAGGTTTTTCACGAAAGCATCGGCTATGATATTGTCCACGTCATCTCCGCCCTGTTTCATCTCCCATTCCAGAGAGCTGGTAAAGGTCGGAGTACACTCTCCGTCGTGAGCGAAACGGTCTATAAAAGAATTCACCGTTTTTGCCACGAAACTCTCATTGACAAGCATCATCAAAGGATACTTGGTGCGCCATGTATCCCACACGCAGAAATGATCGTCAAGATGAGGTTGTCCGCTCGTCCAACGGGGATTGTCGCCCGTACGATCGCGGGGCATCACAAAACTATGATACATGGCTGTATAGAACAGACGCTGCTCTTCTTGGGTTCCCCCTTTTACATCGATAGTGGCAAACACATCCTCCCAAGCAGATTTCGCCACACGCTTCACCTCGTCGAAGCTACGCGCACCGATCTCCTGTTCCAGATATTTACATGCATTCTCCACACTTCTGAGTGAAACGCCGATGCCCAGATGGACAGTTTCAGCCTCTTCCGGCAAACTCAAACGGGCATACAGAGCCTTCGTCCCCTTATCGGTGACTTTCACCTCCTTCAATTTCACATCCGGACGCATGGCAAAAAACACTTTGTAGGGAGCAGCGCTTCCGAAACCTCCGGCGTATTCGCCCCAACCGGTCAGCAAGCCCGATGCCTTGTCGTATTCGATATTCCCTCCCAGAAAAGTACCTTTCACTATGGGGACAATGTGCTGCGGAATGTTGTGTTTCATATCCAAAAGGATATTCTTGTTACCGGATTTCGGATAGGTGAAGCGGTAGTACACACTGTGGTGAGTGGGGGTTATTTCGGTTTTTATCTTATAGCGGTCCAAATTTACCTTATAATAATAGGGCGTAGCCACTTCATCGGACTTAGGAGAGTCGTGTTCCGTCTCGCCGGGTTTGAAACCGACCTGCGGAGAGATAAACACCTGTCCGTAGCGTCCCCACCCAATGCCGGAAACATGCAGCTGTCCGAATCCGCGAATCACATCGTTTTCATCGTATCCGTTGTGACCGCCGTTGGGAGTTTGCGGCGCCGGGTTCACAGAGCCATGCGGCAACTGAGGGCCAATTACACAATTACTGCTGTTCTTTACCCCCATGAACATATCTACCAGAGATACCTTATCCGGATTTCCGGCGAAAAGACAAGTGGGAATAATTATTAATAAGATGAGTAAAGGGTGACTTTTCATTGTATTCACAGATTCTTTAATTAAACAATTTAGCTTTCTTGACAGAAGCAAAATAAGCCCAAAAAAGAATCCGCTTATGCAAAAATATAATCTATGTATACCAAAATATGACAAGAACAATATTTTGGTATACATAAATTAGATTCAGTTGCAAAAACTACGGAAAAAGTTATTTCTGATTGTCCACCAACTCTTCCCAACCGTATGTTCTTTATCGTAATAGATATAATAACGCTTAGGAGACTTCACCTGATTGTAGCCGGAAAAATTGATATGGGGAGGGCAAATATTATCTTGCAACCCTACGCCCATGATGATGGGACACGTAATACGCGGTGCCAGATTCTTACTGTCGAAATAGGAAAGCAACCGGTATATTTCGTCCCAACTACTCTCCTCATGGCTACGCAGATACTCTTCGAACACACTACGCGGCCAGGGTGCGATCTTAAAATAATCCTCAAAATCCGACAGGAAAGGGATGTAAGGTGCTGCCGCACAGATGCGTCTATCCAGTGCACAGGCTGCCAGCGTAAAAGCTCCGCCCTGACTTCCGCCTTCGGCAAAAATCTTCTCCGTGTCCACCTCCGGACGTGAACACAGGAAGTCGATCCCACGCACCAAATCCATAAATGCCCCCCGATAATAGTATTGTGATTTATCTTCCAGCCCGTGTACGATCCATTTGCCATAGGTGTTGACAGGAAGCTGAATGCCTTGCCCTCTGGTGGAAAGGATAAACTCGCAAAAGCCGGGCAGATTATCCGGACGAGGAAAACCACCCCCGGAACCATAGCCCAGAAAAGAGATGACAGACGGAAACTTGCCCTTTTGCTTGGGAACGGCGTAATACCCTTCGATACGGACATTTCCTAACGAATACATTTCCACCCGGTAGATGTTTTTGGCTCCTTGTGACTTCTCTTCCAGTAAAGTCATGCGGTAATCGGGAACAACTTCGGAAAGCTCTTTCAGCGTAGTTTCCCAGAACTGGTCGAAATCGGGTTCGACATCGACGGGAGAAATAATCTGTTCCGGGCAATATCCCATATTAAATTTCAGAAAATCGCTTTTTACACCTTGTTGTTCTCCATACAAAGTAATCCGGTAAAAACCCGGAGCCGGCGGAACGAAAGAGACGGGTTGCTCAAAATCTCCTTTCACCCGGTACACAAAAGAGTCTACCGGGAGATAGGTATCCGTCGTCACGCTGCAAACGAGATTAAACTCCCCTCCCGCCGCAAGCGGTTGTTTCGGACGTACACGGAAATCGATTGTCTCTGTATTTTCGAATACCCAGTCGCTATCGTCACAACGAATATCCAGCATCAGATCGTCCATCGGAGTTATGGATTGCAGGAGTATATTTTCTGTCTTCAACCCTCCTGCACCACCGTTGTCGTACACCCGGATGGCAATGAGATTCTCTTCACCGAATCGCAACAGTCCCGGGCTGATCTTGTATTTACGCATACCGCCATAAATAACTTTATATTCCGGTGGAAACTCTCCCATCCTACCGACAGAGACCCCGTTGACAAAAACCTCATCCACGTCATCGGCAAATTCATATCTTATATATAAACCTCCGGCATTCGTTACGATCGGTTTCCAATCCTCGGAAATCATGAAATGCTGCCTGTACCAACCATAACCGTCATAGCCGTCATAACCCTGTTCTTCCCAGTATTGCCTGGAAGAGATAGTGCCCCATTGGTTATCGTCGAATTCCGTAGTGGCCCATGCGGATGAATCGCCCGTCGAGAATTTCCATTGCTCATTCAAGGTGAGCATAAAGTGAGTCTCCGCACCCACAGCATATGCAAACAGGGTTTGCAACACACAAATAAATAGGATAACCCGATGTCTCATTTTTATAAAGTTATAAAGCCTCTCCCCAACCCTCTCCGTGGGAGAGGGAGCTAAAGTTAGTTCTGTTAATCAATTGTTTACAAGTCATTTTTTGCTCCCTCTCCCACGGAGAGGGTTGGGGAGAGGCTGTCATTTCAAAAAAAGCAGATTCAAGATAAAGTGATACAATGAACTTATTATCTTGAATCTGCATAAAAAAAACAATACCTCTTTTATTTATTATCCATTCAAATTTTTCTTTATTCTGATTCTACCGGCTTGTACAAGGGACAAGACACGGAGACTTCTTTTACTTCACTACTACCTTTTGGCAATCCATAATATAAATACCTTTATCCAATCCATTGACAAAATTACTGCCCTGGCTCAGTTCAACCATCTTCACCAAACGGCCATCCAATGCATACAAACCTATCATCTGCGCCTTGCCCGTCTTAATTTCGACAGAACCGTTATGGGAGATAATCGTCAACCGGCCGGTATCTTCCGTCGAACCCAATCCGGTAGGGTTATCGTCACCATGGACGATTGTCAACAGTTCATCAACAGTTGCCTGCATGTAAGCATGAAAAGCAGAAACTCCCGCAGCTTCCGGATTTCCATCGGCTACTTTTACGAAAGCAGTCCCCACATCGTTCATCAAATGGAGTCCTACGACAGCATCTCCTTCTACCGCACGGTAACCGGCATGGAATGCGTAACCATTTTCCGGAACTACCGGAGCTGGTTCTGCCGTAACGCTCATCTGTACATCTGTTGCCGTAAAGGTCTTAACCTCCGAATTACTTGTTTTAGCCAAATAGGGAACATTGGCTTCGATGGCGGATGTTCCCGTAAAGATGACTTTCTCACCATCGGCACCCGTAAACTCTTCTACGGTTACATCTCCCTTATCCGCACTGAAAGGCAAGCAGATGGTAGACCAAACATCAGCAGTAAAGTTATGGGAGTAGGAGATCCGGTCGGCCGTAAATAATCTCACGTTATTGAAATCGGAACCTTCCGTCAGAAGTATATTGGCTGCTCTACCCTCTTCGTTATCAAATACAACCACGTTATCAACGCCCTCTGCGATAACAACATCCGGATTCACATAAACCAGGCAGTTCGGATTTAAACCTTCCATTTCGGGAAGTTCCGTCAGGCCGGCCACTCCGGTAAGGTCAATCGTAGTAATCCTAACGGCTTGTTCTTCGATAATCGTACGGAACGTTTCCGGATTCCAGTCTCCCTCCAGAATAAGATCGACAGCCGTTCCTTTATTTTCAAGAGGAATAACCACAATCTCTTCGATCTCGAAGGACGTCGATTGTACTTCAGAAGTAAGTACATCCCCTAAATATTCTGACTCGTACCATACTTTCAGCGTATGTATTCCCGCCGGCAAAGTTGTTCCTTCGAAAAGATCCGCTTCACTAACCGTCCACTCGGTCGTTTTATTATAATTATCGTCTCTGACCACCTCACCGTTTGTCAAAGGGAAAGAGGCAGCAGGCAATTCGTCTATCTGCCAACACAATTTCACGGTGGCGATGCTTGTATTAAATGCCGGATCATAAGAGTCTTTGCCGCCATTGGCATAATATCCTTTCAGGAATGTAATCACAGAACCATTCAGCAACAATTCATCGACTATTCCCAAATTCTCCGGAATACTTTCTCCATTCACCGTAAACAAGGGAGTTTGCAGTTCATCAACCAATTTGCCGACCTCCAGACTCAACTTCTTATAGTCATACGCCAACAGAAAACGCCCTCCGAGCCACCAGCCGCCATTGGGCAGAAAAGCGTATGCTTCGTTAGATTTCCATTTGGCCGGTATCACATCTTCCATAAAATCCTGCGTTTTGCTCCAACGCCCGATAGGGCTGAGTTTATACTCCCACCGTCTGCTGGTTTCACCTCTATCCACTACGTATCTCGTCACTCCATCTTCGCCCGGCAACGGCAGCTCCGTTCCGTCCAGATATAGCGGTTGTGCATCGCAGATGAACATAGTTCTGTACCACGGAGCATCCGCCGTTCCTGTATTCAGTTTCTTTGCATAAAAAGTGACATCCCGGTCTTCGGCCAGTTCAAAGAGTCTGGGTTCATCGGCAATAACCGGTCCTACACTTCCCTTAACGGCATCATTGCCTGAACCGTTCACTTTTCCTCCATAAATAACAGAGTAAGCATAGGTATAAATACCAACCTCCATGTTTTTATTCACAATCTGCTCTTTCTTCAAAGGAACCGTAATGGAATATATGCCATCCTCCCCTTTTACCAGTTTATGGTTGGTGTTATCATAATAAGTATGGGAATAATCCGGCCGGATGGAATCCTGAGAAAATCCGGCGTGAAGATAGAGATCCGCATCAATATTAGTCGGATCGTTCAGAGGGTCGGTTTCTTGCCCCAAAAGGGGAGCAGCTCCGACAATAAGTAATGCAATCAAAGTAGAAAACTGTTTTTTCATAATACAATATTTTTAAGTTTAAACAATCTGTTCTGCACAAAAGTAGCCCGACAAGCGATAAACAAATACAACAATATTATTTATTACTACCAAAATCCTGTTTACATAGCAATAGTGACCTGTTTCTGCGTAGCTTGTGGGTACTTTTCAACAATATCACGCCCAGCCTGCATTTTTTTGTAACGTGTCAGCGCTTCAATGTAATAATAGTCAGCATAATTAATGGATGCGTCGATCTCATACCCTCCCGGTAAATTGCCCGTGCAATGGAGCAGGAAAGACGGTTTTTTGATACCACTCTGGTAAGCATCAGACGACAGACTGAGCAGCATATTAACAGCCGCATCTCTATACTCTTCGGCTTTCTCCGTATTATCTTCCAATTGCACCAGCTCCAGCAATCCGGAAGCTACAATGGCCGCTGCAGATGCGTCTCTCGGAGCGTCCGGGATAGCCGGATCGTCGAAATCCCAATACGGAACATAATCTTCCGGCAAACGTTTGAGGTATATATCCGTTATTTTCTCGGCAAAACGGAGGTATTCCTTATCACCGGTTTCCCTGTAAACCAACGTATACCCATAAATGGCCCATGCCTGTCCGCGCGCCCACAGGGAGCTATCACTATATCCTTGATTCGTAACGCCTTTCAAGAACCTCCCGTCGATGGTATCGTACACCGCTACATGGTAGCAAGAACCGTCGGGACGAAACTGATTCTCTTTTGTCACCTTTGCATGGCTCACCGCCATGCCATAGTATTCCCTGTTGCCGCCATTCTTGGCCGCCCAAAACAGCAGTTCAAGATTCATCATGTTGTCCATGATGGTATTGTGTGGCCAGTTCATCTCCGTCACCATACCCGGCCACGAGAGGATTGTCCCCACCCGGGGGTCATAAAATCCGGCCAGTTTATCGGCACCTTTCAGCAATACCTGCTTGTATTTGTCGTCCTTTGTCAGTCGATAGGCATTGCCAAAGCTGCAATAAAACTGGAATCCCAGATCATGGTCGCCCGGATGCTCCGGATCGAGCAAAGGCACAAGCGATTCCGTATAGTGAATGGCTGCTTTCCTGATCTCTTCATTTTGGGTGTTCTCATAATCGTACCACAAGATGCCGGGCCAGAAACCGCTCGTCCAATCATAAATATCGATTTTATACCAGTCTGTGGCATCCGTATCGATGCAACGGGGCATCAATCCGGAACCTTCGATGGCATCCAGTGTTTTCTTTATCTGCGTGTCACAATACGATAATTGCTTTTTTGTTCCGACTACATCTGTTTCTCTCAGTCCCGACAGCAAAAGCAATACTCCTGCGCAAACCAACACACAGCTCATCAATCTTTTCATCCCAACTATTATTTTACATTTACAATTCTCTTCATTAAATCTTCATCCCTCGACGAAGCTCCCACCATGATTTCATAGTCTCCAGGTTCCACCGTATAGTCCATCTTCTTATCATAGAAAGCAAGTTTCCCTGCCGGTAAGATGAAAGAAACTGTCTTGGTTTCGCCTACACGAAGGGGCACGCGCCTGAAGTCCTTCAACTCTTTCACCGGACGCGTCGCACTGGAATAGAGGTCGCGGATATACAACTGCACAATCTCCTCCCCATCCGTTGTTCCCGTATTCGTCACTTTCACGGACACTTCCACACTGCCGTCCCCCGACATCTGCGCCGAGGAAACCGTGAGATCCGAATACGCATATTCCGTATAACTCAGGCCGTATCCAAAATAGAACAAAGGCGTACTCTCTCCGATGGCATACGGATGAAAATACATGGACGGCTTATGGTTATAAATCATCTGTATCTGTCCCACATGGCGCGGAACCGTCACCGGCAGTTTGCCGGAAGGGTTTACTTTTCCATATAATATTTCGGCAATGGCCTGTCCTCCGAGACTACCCGGCTCCCACGCTTCGACTAAAGCATTGGCATGACCGGCAATCCATTCCACCCCCAACTGACGCCCGTTTACTAAAACCACAACGGTAGGAACTCCCGTTGCCAGAATGGACTCCACAAGTTCCTGCTGTAACCCTGCCAGATTGATATCCGAACGGTCGCAGTCTTCGCCACAAGTTTTGTCGTACCAGTTGGTCCGCAAGGAATATTCTCCCACCGCCACAATTGCCAAATCGGCTTTGGCAGCCTGCTTTGCGGCCTGTTCCACTTTGTTTTTATCCATTTCCCGGATGTTCCATCCCAAATCCACAAATGAAAATTTAGTGTCGGGAGATACCAGTTTCAGCCCTTCGAGCACTGTAATCACATTCTCATCCGGCTGTGTCAAAGCCCAATCACCGAGAATCGTCTGATTGTCGGCATTCATTCCGGTTACGAATACATTTTTATATTTTGCTTCATCCAGCGGAAGTATGCCGTCATTGGTCAATAGCACAATGGACTTACGCGCCGCTTCCAATGCCGTGGCCTGATGCTTTTCATTGAACAGGACGCTTTTCGCCGCTTTCTCATCGGTAAAAGATTTCTCGAACAGTCCTAACCGGAATTTCGCAGCCAATATTTTCCGGCAAGACTCATCGATCCGGGCTTCCGTGAGTTTTCCCTCCTTCACCAGTTCAATCACCTTTTCGTAAAACTCCGGTCCATGCATGTGCATATCCATTCCGGCATCTACCGACTGGTAGAAAGCATCTTTATTATCCACTGCCGTGCGATGCAAGTCGTGTATATGCTCGATGTCCATCCAATCACTGACTATGAAACCATCGAATCCCCATTCTTTGCGAAGAATATCTTCCATCAGCCATGGATTGGCATGACAGGGAATGCCGTTCAGTTCATTATGAGCTGTCATAAAGCTATATACACCGGCATCTACGGTCGCCTTAAAGGGGGGCAGGAATACCTCCCGGAGTGTCCGTTCCGAAATGTCTGTGGGAGAGCCGTTCGTTCCGTTTATCGGTTGGCTGCCTCCAATAAAATGCTTGGCACAAGCCAACACATTTTCCGCCTTTCCAAACCCGTCTCCCTGATACCCGCGCACGGAAGCCACGCCCAATAAAGATACCAAGTAGGGATCTTCGCCGAAAGTTTCGCCGACACGCCCCCAACGCGGGTCGCGGGCGACCTCTACATTGGGATTGAATGTCCACTGCGAACCTGTAGCACGCATCTCCAAAGCCGTTTGCCGGCAAATCTCTTCAACCAGGCCGACATCGAACATGGATGCCTGCCCGATGCTCGTCGGATACGCCGTAGTACCCACTACCTGCGCATTGCCGTGAATGGCATCGATGCCTATAATCAAAGGGATTTTGAGACGGCTTTTCATTGCCAGCTCCTGCAACTGATTGGCCTCCTTGACTGTGAGTACATGCAAGAAAGAGCCCACCTTCCCGTCTATCGTCATTTGTCTCACGTCTTCTTCCGTGATGCCGGGATAGAACCCCCGCGCCGTGTTATTACTCAATTCGTCTACCGTCAAATCCTGTGAAGCGGTTCGCATATGCTCCAAGCCGACCCATTGACACATCTGCCCCACTTTCTCCTCCAGAGTCATGCGCGACATCAAATCTTTCACCCTCTGCTCGACAGGCCGGCCCGCATCCAGATATAACGCACCGCCATCATCAGCAGCAAAAACCGATACGCCCATAGCAGCAGTAAAGGATGAAATAATAAAAGTACTGACTAACTTATTCATGTTTCTAAAGATTAGACTTTAATTACTAATATGAATGACACAAATGTAGAACTGATAAAACAAAGTGGATAGAAATATACTTTTCAAAGATATAAATACACTGCATTCTCACAATTATACCATATTTTTATAGGTTTTAAGAAGATATTTGCATCGCCAAAGAGAGCAAAGCCCTATATTTGAACATCTTAATTTCATCAGGCTATGAAACATACGATTTTAGTTTTATTAGGTTTGGCTTTATCTTTTTTTCCTGCACGCGCCTATCACTTCAGGAGCTATCAGGTGGAAGACGGATTGTCGCATAACAGTGTCTGGGCGGTTATGCAGGACAGCAAAGGCTTCATGTGGTTCGGGACCAACGACGGCCTCAACCGTTTCGATGGCAAGAAAATCAAAGTGTACCGCAAAATACAGGGCGACTCTTTATCTATCGGCAATAACTTTATCCACTGCCTGAAAGAGGATTCGCGAGGAAGATTCCTCATCGGAACCAAACAAGGGCTCTATCTTTTCGACGATAAGTTAGAGAAGTTCAGACACATCGACCTGGACAAAAACATAAAAGACGACGTGAGCATCAATGCTATTATGGAAGACCCTTCCGGAAATATATGGCTGGCCTGCCACGGATATGGCCTGTATGTCCTTACTCCCGAATTAACGACCAAGAAACATTATCTATCCGGTAGCGATCCCTATTCGTTGCCCTCCAATTACATCTGGAGCATCGTTCAGGATTATTACGGAAATATATGGTTGGGCACAGTGGGCAAAGGCCTTGTACACTTTGATCCTAAAGAGGAAAAGTTCACGCAAATGACACAGGCTAAAGAGTTGGGCATCGACGATCCCGTGATTTACAGCCTGTATTGCGACATAGACAATAACATCTGGATAGGGACGGCCACAAGCGGATTGATACGCTATACCCCCAGATCACAGAAAGCCACACATTATATAAATCATGTATTCAACATCAAATCCATCATCGAATATTCCGACCACGAGCTCATCATGGGATCGGACAAAGGACTGGTGAAATTCGACCGTACGCTGGAGAGTTTCGACCTGATCAACGACGATACTTCTTTTGACAACATGACGGATAAATCCATTTTCTCCATTGCACGTGACAAGGAAGGGTCTTTCTGGATCGGAACTTACTTTGGGGGCGTAAATTATTATTCGCCTGCCATCAACCGTTTCCAGTATTGCTATAACTCTCCACACAACTCTTCCAAAAAAAATATCATCAGCGGATTCGCCGAGAATGAAAATGGGGACATATGGATCGGAACGCACAACGACGGACTATACCTTTTCAATCCGAAGAGCCTGAGCTTCAAGAAGCCATACGACATCGGTTACCACGATGTACAGAGCATTCTGTCGGACCAGGACAAACTTTATGCAAGCCTTTACGGCAAAGGCATCCATATCCTGAACATAAAGAACGGACAGGTCAGCGCCTCCGCCAACGACATAGGAATTAATCATACCATCAACTCCATAGCCAAAACCTCCAAAGGGCAGATACTCTTCACCTCCGAAGGCGGAGTGATCTCGATGGATGCATCCGGCACGCTCAAGACCCTCGATTACCTGACCAACACCCCGGTAAAAGACATTGCAGAAGATTATGACGGCTCCATTTGGTTTGCCACCCATTCCAAAGGGCTGATACGGCTCACCTCAGACAATAGATGGGAAGTATTCGTAAATAATCCCGATAATCCGAAATCCTTGCCGGGAAATAATGTCAACTGCGTATTTCAAGACTCCAAATTCCACATCTGGGCAGGGACGGAAGGAGAAGGGCTGGTACGGTTCAACGCCAAAGAGCAAAACTTCGAACCAATCTTAAACGACCAGTCGGGCCTACCTTCCAACATCATCTATTCCATACTGGACGATTCGGACGGCAATCTGTGGGTAAGCACAGGCGGAGGGTTGGTTAAAATATCCTCCGACTTGAAAAACATTAAAACATTTGCCTATATCGGCGATATACAACGGATACAATACAATCTGAACTGCGCATTGAGAGCTTCCGACAACCGACTTTACTTTGGCGGAACCAACGGATTCATCACATTCAATCCGAAAGAGATTACAGATAACCCCAACAAACCGGTCGTCATGGTCACAGGTTTCCAGATTGCCAGCAAAGAGATAACACTTTCCGAATCGTCGCCACTAAAAGAGACCATCAGCGCAACCAAAGAGATAACGTTGCGGCACGACCAGTCCACTTTCAGCTTCGACTTTGTAGCATTGAGCTATCTTTCGCCGGAACAAAACAGATATGCCTACATCCTCGAAGGCTTCGACAAAGAGTGGCATTACACCTCCGACAATAAGGCCATGTACATGAACATCCCGCCCGGAACTTATGTATTCCGTGTGAAAGGCACGAATAATGATGGAGTATGGAGCGATGAAACGGCAGACATTACGGTGAAAATAAAGCCCCCGTTCTGGTTGTCCAACCTCATGATCGGCCTGTATATTGTCCTTGCCATCGGCATTATCCTTTATTTTATCCGGAGATACCACCGCTTTATCGAACGTAAAAACCAGGAAAAGATATTCAAATACCAGACGGCCAAAGAAAAAGAGATGTACGAATCGAAAATCAATTTCTTCACGAACATTGCCCATGAAATACGTACACCGCTCTCGCTGATTGCCGCACCATTGGAAAAAATAATTTTGTCCGGAGACGGAAACGAACAGACCAGGAACAACCTGGGGATGATAGAACGCAATGCCAACAGGCTGCTCGAACTGATCAACCAACTGCTGGACTTCCGTAAAATAGAAGAGGACATGTTCCACTTCAAATTCAAGCGGCAGAATGTCGTCAAGATTGTGGAAAAAGTGTATAAGCAATATTACCAGACGGCCAAATTCAACAAACTGGAAATCTCTTTGGAAGCGGAAAAGAACGATATAGAATGCAATGTCGACTCCGAAGCCATCTATAAGATTGTCAGCAACCTGATTGCCAACGCCATTAAATATGCCAAAAGCCAAATCCTGATAACCGTAAAAGAGAGAAGCGGAAACCTGGAAATAAAGATTAAAGACGATGGTACCGGCATTGAAAAGCAGTATATGGAAAAAATATTCGAACCTTTCTTCCAGATACAGGATAAGAACAACGCTGTGCGGACAGGCTCCGGCCTGGGGTTATCGCTATCGCAATCGCTGGCCATGAAACACAACGGAAAAATTTCCATCGAATCGGAATACGGAAAGAACTGTAATTTTACACTGACAATCCCCATTGCCGACGGAACAGAGGAAGAGGTACAGGAAACGGAAGCTGCCATACCCGAAAAGAGTGAAATGCCCGAACAATCGGTCGTGGAAGCGGGTACGAGGATCATCATCGTGGAAGACAACACGGATATGCGGACTTTCCTTTGCGAAAGCCTAAACGACAACTACACCGTCTTTGAAGCAGAGAACGGAGTACAGGCACTGGAAATGGTGGAAAAAGAGAACATAGACATCATCATATCCGATATTATGATGCCGGAAATGGACGGGTTGGAATTATGTAACCGGCTGAAAAGCGATCCCGCCTACTCTCACCTGCCTTTGGTGTTGCTATCTGCCAAAACGGATACTTCCACTAAAATAGAGGGTCTGAACCAGGGAGCCGACGTTTACATGGAAAAACCATTCTCCATCGAACAACTAAAAGCGCAAATAAGCAGCATTATTGAAAACAGGAACAACCTGCGAAAGAACTTCATCAAATCTCCGTTGCAGTATTTCAAACAGAACACGGAAAACAACGAAAGCGCAGATTTCGTGAAGAAGCTGAATACCATCATATTGGAAAACATGTCGGATGAGGACTTCTCCATCGACAGCCTTTCCAGCCAGTTTGCCATAAGCCGTTCAAACCTGCACAAAAAGATTAAAAACATCACAGGAATGACCCCCAACGACTACATCAAGCTGATCAGGCTGAATGAAAGCGCACGGATGTTGTCCACCGGCAAATACAAAATAAACGAAGTATGCTTCCTGGTAGGTTTCAACACACCGTCTTATTTCTCAAAATGTTTCTTCGAACAGTTCAAGAAACTTCCTAAAGATTTTATACAAATAACAAACGAATAAATAAATCCTAAAAATGAAGAAAATTATAACGATAGCATTTCTCTCTTTTTTATATTTCGTCTACGGATACGCCAGCAATCACAGCATGCATCCGTTAAAGCAAATCGACTATGTACTAAAACAGGTCAAGGCACAGCAAGAGCCCTATTATTCTGCCTATCAGCAATTGATTCACGATGCCGACTCCATCTTGAAAGTGTCGCACCATGCACTGGTAGATTTTGCCGTACCGGGATTCTATGATAAACCCGAGGAACACCGTGCCAACTCCCTGGCATTGCAGCGGGATGCATATGCCGCCTACTGTTCGGCATTGGCCTACACCCTATCCGGCCAACAGGAATATGGAGAAAAAGCCTGCTATTTCCTGAATGCATGGGCATCTACCAACGAGAAATATTCGGAACACGACGGAGTGTTGGTGATGACCTATTCCGGTTCAGCATTCCTGATGGCAGCGGAACTGATGGCAGATGATCCGCTTTGGAGCAATAAAGAAAAAAAGGATTTCCGGAAATGGGTGAAACGCATCTACCAGCACGCCGCCAATACCATCCGGGTTCATCAGAACAACTGGGCGGATTGGGGACGTTTCGGCTCGCTGCTGGCGGCTTCATTCCTAAATGAGAAAAAAGAAGTTGCGGAAAACGTGCGCCTGATAAAATCGGACTTATTCCATAAAATAGCAACAGACGGCAGCATGCCCGAAGAGACCCGGAGAGGCGGCAACGGCATATGGTACACCTATTTCTCACTGGCACCGATGACCGGAGCGTGCTGGCTAGTGTACAATCTCACCGGAGAGAATCTGTTCGCTCTGGAACAAGACGGAACCTCCATAAAAAAAGCGCTGGACTATATGGCCTACTATAATAAACATCCCAAAGAATGGAAATGGGACAAGAACCCGAATACCGGGAAAAATGAAGTCTGGCCCGAGAACCTTCTCGAAGCAATGGCAAACCTATACAATGACAACTCTTATGTGGAATATGTAAAAGGGAAGCGTCCAATCATTTACCGCAACCATCACTTCTGCTGGACATTCCCCACGCTGATGCCCACTTCTTTTGAAAATTATCAATAAAGATTATCTTACAACATGAAAAAGCTTTTTAAATTATTCGCATTCACATGCCTGGCAATGTCTGCCACGGCGCAAAACAAAACTCCGATCTATCTGGACGAAACAAAACCGATAGAGCAACGCGTGGAAGATGCACTTCAACGAATGACTCTGGAAGAAAAAATAAAATTGTGCCATGCACAATCTAAATTCAGTTCCCATGGCGTGCCCCGTCTCGGCATACCGGAACTTTGGATGACCGACGGACCACACGGTATCCGGGAAGAGGTGCTGTGGGATGAATGGAAAGGAGCTGCCTGGACCAGTGATTCCTGCATCGCTTTCCCTGCACTGACCTGCCTTGCCGCCACATGGGATCTTGATATGTCGGCCCTGTATGGCAAGTCGATAGGCGAAGAAGCCCGCTTCCGGGGGAAAGATGTTCTGCTGGGTCCGGGTGTCAACATATACCGCACACCACTCAACGGACGAAACTTTGAGTACATGGGAGAAGATCCTTATCTGGCCGCTAAAATGGTAGTGCCATACATCAAAGGGGTACAACAAAACGGGGTGGCCGCCTGTGTCAAGCATTTTGCATTGAACAATCAGGAAATGTATCGCGGACACATCAATGTGGAGGTCAGTGACCGCGCCCTGCACGAAATTTACCTGCCTGCTTTCAAAGCGGCCGTACTGGAAGGGGGAACATGGTCCATTATGGGGGCTTACAACCAATACAAAGGCCAACATTGCTGCCACAACCAGTATTTGCTGAACGATATACTGAAAAAAGACTGGAATTTCGACGGAACTGTGATTTCCGACTGGGGAGGTGTACACGACACTTACCAATCGGCCTATTACGGACTCGATCTGGAAATGGGAACATGGACAGACGGATTGAGCTGGGGAAAAACCAATGCCTACAACAACTACTACATGGCATTGCCGCTACTGGAAAAGATCAAAAACGGAGAAATCGAAGAAAACACCGTGAATGACAAAGTGCGCAGGCTGCTTCGCATGATGTTCCGGACAAGCATGAACACTCAAAAGCCATGGGGATCATTCGGCACGGAAGAACATGCACTGGCAGGACGCACCATTGCCGAAAACGGCATCGTGCTACTCAAGAACGAAAACGGATTGCTGCCTGTCGATCTTTCCCAAATAAAGAAAATAGCCGTTATCGGCGAAAATGCCACGAAAGTCATGACATTGGGAGGTGGCTCTTCTTCATTGAAAGTGAAATACGAAGTTTCTCCGCTCGAAGGGCTGAAGAAACGGGTAGGCAATGCCGTCGAACTGGTTTACGCTCCCGGATATGCAAGCCCGCTCACCGATAAGAGAGATCCCCGGTACATCGTTCTCGAAGGATACCGGCTTCCCGATGCGGAGAAACTAACGAAAGAGGCTCTTGAAGCTGCCAAAAATGCGGATATTGTACTGTTCTTCGGAGGTCTGAATAAGAACGAACACCAGGACAGCGAAGGCACGGACCGGCTCAACTATCATTTGCCTTACGGACAGGACGAACTGATAGCCCAACTCAGCAAAGTAAATAAGAACATAGCCGTTATTCTTATTTCGGGAAATGCAGTCGCAATGCCGTGGATCAAAGAGGTGCCGTCTGTTTTGGAAGCCTGGTTCAGCGGTACGGAATCCGGTAATGCCATTGCTTCCGTATTGGTTGGAGATGTTAACCCTTCCGGCAAGTTACCGATGACTTTCGCTGTCCGCCTGGAGGACTATCCGGCACATACCGTCGGAGAGTATCCCGGTGACAGCATCAACGTGAAATACAACGAAGGCATATTCGTAGGCTACCGTTGGACGGACAAACATAAAATCCGGAGCTTGTTCCCGTTCGGACACGGTTTAAGCTACACCACTTTCCAATATGGAAAAGCCCTTCTTTCATCCTCCGAAATGAACGAAAAGGAGATACTGACCGTTACTATCCCTATAAAAAACACCGGAAAAGTAAAAGGAAAAGAGATTGTGCAACTCTATATCGGTGATGAAAAAAGCTCATTGGAACGTCCTGTCAAAGAGTTGAAAGGGTTCCAAAAAATAGAACTGAATCCGGGCGAAGAAAAGGTGGTAGAGTTCAACATCACCTCCAATGACCTGAAATTCTACGATGAAGCCATACAGGACTGGAAAGCCGAACAAGGCAAATTCAATATCTTCATAGGCAGCTCATCTACTGACATACGCGCAAAAACCAAGTTTAATCTAAAATAAATGATACCAATCTGCTTATTTCATTGAATGAGACATTTATGACTAATTAAATATCAGTATTGAATCTTTTCATTAACTTTGTAGTCAAAATTTAACAATTCGGTTTTTAACAAAAAGTATGATGGTGAAGCTATTAATCCAAAGGTCCACTTTTGGTATAAAACTGAATCTATGAGTTAGCCGAGACAGATCTGTTTTTGGGGTATTCATGAAATACCTGCTGATAGAAAAAACTTGAAAAGGTAAAGGTCAAAGAAAGATATAAGACTACATGGTAAGCAAAGATATTGGCATGTATAGCACCTGTAAACATTTCTGTGTCCACAGGTGTCATGTTAATATACGTAAAGAATGTGTCCTAAAAAATGCAGAAAAAAATAATGATGATAGTGAAAGTATCATTGAATAATATAAGCAATAAAGGATATGGACGAAATAATAAATAATACCCAATATAGCGAGCTCGTTAATGCAGTTCAAGCGATTAAAGGGGCTATTTTGCAGAGCCAGCAACGGGCATTAGGTGTGATAAATCAAGAGCAATTGGCTCTTTATTATGGCATCGGACGATATGTTTCTGTAAACACTCGCAATAAAAATTGGGGTAAAGGGTTTATTGAAACTATCAGCGAGCAACTACGCAAAGAGTTACCAGGGCTGAGGGGCTTTTCAGCCCCAAGCTTACGAAAGATGCGCACCTTTTACGAAGAGTGGCGAATGCTTTCGGATAATCCATTCGTTGAAACGAACAAATTGGTAACTGACGAACAAAATTCGTTCGTTTCAACGAACGAATTACCCACAGTTCAGTTCAAGATAGATGCAGATTTTCCTATTACTGCTTTTATGAATATAGGTTTTACTCATCATTATACCATTGTCAGCAAAGTAAAAGATACTGAGAAACGTAAATTCTATATTCAATTTGCAGCTGATACAAAAGCAAAGGTTGGAGAGTTGGAACGAATGATAGACAGCGACTTGTATAGTCATCAGGGAGAGTTACCTAACAACTTTAAAAAGACTATCCCCGATCGGTTGGAAGCATATCGTGCAATCACAATGTTCAAAGATGAATATCTGCTTGATTTTATCAATGTAGAAGAATTATTCGTTCGCGAGAAAGATAGAGACGAACGGGTAATTGAACAGAGTATTATTCAGAACGTGAAAGAGTTTATTATGACATTCGGTAAGGACTTTACGTTTGTGGGGAATCAGTATCATTTAGAGAAATATGGCGTAGAGGAGTTCCCTGATTTACTCTTTTTCAATAGAGAGTTGGCGGCTCTCGTCTGTGTGGAATTGAAGGATGGATCATTCAAGACCAATTATCTTGGTCAGTTGGCAGCTTATCTGCGTATTCTTGACGATGAAGTTCGCAAACCTAATGAGAATCCGTCTATCGGAATCATTCTTTGTAAAAGTGCCAATAAGAAATTCGTGGAATATGTAATCCAAGATTATGATAAACCTATGGGCGTTGCGACATACAAAACCACAGCCGATATGGATGATCGACTTAAGAAACTGCTTCCACCTGTTGAGGAATTGGAAAAACTACTTTAAATTACTGCATATGCTATTTAAGAATTTACGATTAGACGATTGACGATGTACGATTGAAAATACAAGGATTCCAATTTACTCTTATATTCATGTTTATAATATATAGGAGTTACTTCAATCGTACATCATCAATCGTCTAATCGTAAATCTCTTTATTTCCCCCTCACTATCTTCTTTATGTCATTCAGCTTATTCAGCGCCTCGATCGGAGTAAGGTTATTCACGTCCAAATTCAGTATTTCATCCCGGATCTGACAAAGGATGGGATCATCCAGTTGGAAGAAGCTTAGCTGCATCCCTCCCCTGCTTTCACTCACTTCATTCAACGGTTTATTGGAGATGCCCTGCTGGCGGTTGTCCGATTCAAGCTGTTTCAGAATTTCGTTGGCACGCTTTACAATGCTTTTCGGCATACCCGCCATCTTGGCCACATGAATACCGAAAGAGTGCTCGCTACCCCCACGTTCGAGTTTGCGGAGAAAAATCACCTTATTATCGACCTCTTTCACCGATACATTGTAATTCTTGATCCGCTTGAAAGATTTCTCCATTTCATTCAGTTCATGATAATGCGTGGCAAAGAGTGTACGCGCTTTCGCCTTGGGATGTTCATGGATATACTCCACAATTGCCCACGCTATCGAAATACCGTCATACGTGGAAGTACCGCGCCCCAACTCATCGAACAGCACAAGACTTCTCGAAGAAACATTATTCAAAATATCTGCCGCTTCGTTCATCTCTACCATAAATGTAGACTCGCCCACCGAAATGTTATCACTGGCGCCCACGCGGGTAAATATCTTATCGACCAATCCGATACGGGCACTCTCGGCAGGAACAAACGAACCGATCTGAGCCAGCAAGGTGATCAATGCCGTCTGCCGCAACAACGCCGACTTACCCGCCATGTTGGGACCAGTAATGATGATAATCTGCTGCGTCGTACTGTCCAGCATTACATCGTTGGCAATGTATTTTTCACCGATGGGAAGCTGCTTCTCAATAACCGGGTGGCGTCCCTGACGAATGTCCAGCACATCATTATCTTCGATAACCGGGCGGATATAATTATTTTCACGGGCTATATTGGCAAACGACAACAAACAATCGACGCGGGCAATCTGATTGGCATTGATCTGAATGGCAGGAATAAATTCGCTCAATGCCTGTACCAATTCCGTATAAAGCCGTGTTTCAAGTACCAGAATCTTATCCTCCGCTCCGAGGATTTTCTCCTCGTATTCTTTCAGTTCTTGGGTGATATAGCGTTCTGCATTCACAAGTGTCTGTTTGCGGATCCATTCTTGCGGCACCTTGTCTTTGTGTACATTACGTACTTCTATATAGTAGCCGAACACACTGTTATAAGCAATCTTCAAACTCGGTATTCCAGTCTGTTCGCTTTCACGCTGCTGTATCTTCAAAAGAAAATCCTTACCCGAATAGGCTATCTGACGCAGTTCATCCAGTTCGGCATTTACCCCGTCCTTGATAACCCCACCTTTATTTATCAACAAAGGAGGATCGTTATTCACCTCTTTATCTATCCGGTCGCGGATGGAAATACAAAGATTCAACTGCTCTCCTATCCGGTTCAGGCTGGCATTATCCGCCTGCATGCAAGCCGCTTTTATAGGCTCGATCGCTTGCAGGGCAACCTTCAACTGCACTACCTCGCGAGGAGATACACGCCCCACCGCCACCTTGGAAATGATGCGTTCAAGATCGCCTATCAGATGCAGTTGTTCTTCGATCAGTTCCTTAAATTCCGGCTCGCGGAAAAAGTATTCCACTACGTTCAGACGGTCATTAATAGGCTTCTCGTCTTTCAGAGGAAACACCATCCAACGTTTCAGCATACGGGCACCCATCGGACTGATGGTTTTATCAATAACATTGAGCAGACTACTTCCACCGTCGTTCATGCTACCGATAAGCTCCAGGCTGCGCACGGTAAATTTATCCAAACGCACATATTTGTCCTCTTCAATACGCGACAATGCCGTGATGTGTCCGATTTGCGTATGCTGCGTCATATCCAGGTATTGCAGAATAGCCCCGGAAGCAATGATACCATTTTTAAGATGCTCTACTCCGAAACCTTTCAAATTCTTTGTTTCAAAGTGCTTCAACAGTTTCTCGCGTGAACTGGTCTCCGTAAAAGCCCAATCGTCCAGTTCGAAAGTAAAGAATTTGTTTCCGAAATTCCCTTCGAACATACCCCGTTTGCCACGTTCGAAAAGCACCTCTTTCGGACCAAAATTATTCAGCAATTTATCTACATAATCAAAAGGGCCTTCCGCCGTCAAAAATTCACCGGTAGAGATATCGAGAAAGGCGATGCCACAACCCGTTTTTCCGAAATGTACAGCTGCTAAAAAATTGTTTTCTTTATAATTGAGGACATTATCGTTGATGGAAACACCCGGAGTAACCAATTCGGTAATGCCGCGCTTCACCAGTTTCTTTGTCATCTTCGGATCTTCCAACTGATCACAGATAGCTACACGCTTGCCCGCACGTATCAGTTTAGGCAAATACGTATCCAATGCGTGATGAGGAAATCCGGCCATTTCAATAGTTTTGCCTTTTCCATTGGCACGCTTAGTCAGCGTGATGCCCAATATCTCCGCCGCAATAATCGCATCTGTCGAATAAGTCTCATAAAAGTCTCCGCACCGGAACAGCATCACCGCATCGGGATGTTTTGCTTTCAGGTCGAGAAACTGTTTCATCATGGGGGTCAGTTCGATATCGTTGTTCACAGGTATAGTCTCCTTTTTTCTTTTAATTCAATGATCCAGTGATTCAAAATTCAATGATTCAGTGCACAAAGATACTGATTTCCTGTAAATCTACCATCCCGGCGATGGCAAGATTTCTTCAAAGTATTCTATAGTAAAAAAGTCTTTAAAGACCTTTCCTAAGTATTAATAACCTACGTATTGTTCTTAAAACATGTTATTAAACACATGTTTTTATTTGGATTATTTGCAGATATCCGTAAAAGCAGTACCTTTGCAATGTGTTTTTCATAGTATTAGATTTAAGGTTAACAAAGGTTGGAGCAAGGCGTTGCTCCTTTTTTTATGCCCATACGTTACTTTTTCATTTCCACTAAATCCGCTTAGAGTCAGATTTCCTTTATTCCGCTTACCTTTCCAGTCTGTTTCTTTTTTATTACAAAGAGATAATAATCCCACTTTTCGGCCCACTACGATTGTTACATATTATAAATATTCAATTTATTTCTCGTAGAGTTTCGTTCGGTTTCTCTACGAGTTTAGACCCGTTCCTCTACGAGTTTCGCTTCAATCCTCGTAGAGAAAACAGTCACCAGTATAGCGCACTCATATTCAACGTTTTACAAAGGCTTACAATTGTTATTTATTTTCAATACAAGAAATACAATTTATTCATTTATCTGTAATTTGAAATCATCCGAAAAAATTACAAATAGTAATATTCTTCTTTATCCTGATTATCTCTGATTTGCAATCATATCGTACTCCCTAACGCAAAAGAAAAGAAGAGGAATCATTATTAACGTAAAGATAACATCACGATAACATACTATGATCCGGAGCCACCCTATCTTTGCAACATCGAAAGAAACAAGAATCGAATATAAACCATAAAAACAAGAGCCATATGAAAACTTTAGTAGTATCAGTAGTAATCGCAATGACATCCGTATTCAATGCATTCAGTAACGGAAATCTTACCCAGTTTGCTTATAACACCACTACAGACGGAGAAAAAGTAGAAAGTCAGACCGTATATACAGTGAAAAACGGAAAGTATCTCCAACAACATCTGAAGTACAACTATACCTATGACGATAAAGGAAACGTATCACAGAAAGAGGTTCTGAAATGGAATGAGATCACAAAAGTTTTCGAAAAGCAATATTGCCTGAATATTACGTACAATGCGCAGGAAACAAGCATCGAATACACCGCATGGGATAACAAAACAGGGGCATACTCCGATTCCAGAGCCAAAGCCGTGTATCAGACTACGAATGCCGGACAAGGCTTTAATTATCTGAGCTACGAATGGAACAAGAAAGAAAATAACTGGAATTTAGCAAAAGAACACGCCATCCTTTATGGAGACAACGCCCTGATGGCCGACAAATAAATAAATTCTCTCTCTATAAAAACTCTAACAAAAAATACGGCTGCGAAAGGTTTGCCCCTCGCAGCCGTATTACATATGTACCCGTTTCGTATTCTCTTATTTCGCACTTGCCAGAAGACGGACCATACCATCGTTGTTCAAATCATAAGTGCTCTTTTCCATATTCTTATCGAAAGAATTGCTCTTTGTATTCCAGAGAGCATAATTCATTTCTACGGCATCGGAATGATAGGATACGTCAAGTTTGAAATAAGGAGTCCAGCATGCTTTTACACTGTCCCACTTGGCAGCTTCCTTACAGACCACCCGGTTCTCGGAATCATAAGTATACGTGTAGCGGAGGTGGCGGAACAGATGACCGTCTTCATTACGATAGATCGTTTTAGCTACCAACTGCTCACCGTTCATCTCATCATTCTTCACATAATTGGTGGGATTACCTGCATTTGCACTCATTACACTTGCCATTACCACTGCTACCATTACCACTGCTTTGAAAAATACATTTGTCTTCATAATCGTTATTTTTTTATTGTTATTATTTCCTCCGACTATCGGCGGAGGGTTTTATCAACCGCCTTCGCTTTTATATAGTCAAGAGCTGTGCCAAAATCATAAACAACTGATTATCAGCAAATATTTATTTTAAGAATACGTTCGTTTCCGGACAGATGTCCGTACAGAAACGAACAATGGAGCTAAAATATGCCGCGTTAACGTAAAAATAACGTTGAGATAACATTTAAACCTCTCATTTACTTTTCTTGCCCTATAAGCATTTTCAGATCATGAATGAAGCAAAGTACTCTTATAATTCTTATCAAGTATTAATTGAAGAATACACTTTCTTAAACGATGTTATAAAACATACTTTTTTACTTGGATAATTTGCAGATTTCGCTAATGTCCGTATCTTTGCAATGTGTTTTTCATAGTATTAGATTTAAGGTTAACAAAGGTTGGAGCAAGGCGTTGCTCCTTTTTTTATATCCATACCCCAGTTATTCCTTTTTTTCTATACAGATATATGAGCAATAAAAATGCCTGAAAAGTCGCTTTTACGCTTCTCTTCAGGCATCCAAATCAAAAATATAGAATAGTCTGTTTAGTTATTCATTAAACCAATCAATCTTTTTAGAGAAATACATTACGGCTGCCAATATGACAAACAGTCCCAAACTACCGGCAAGCAGAGCAAAAGTTTCCAACTGAATAAGAATGAATATATAGATATACAACACACTCAACAACCCCGACATGATAAAGGCCGGCTTCTTTTTCCGGATAATGCCTAACATATAGCCACCCACCAAACCAATGGTCAGTAATGCCGAAACCAGATAAGCGATATTGAACCCTACATGTTCGGACAAAGAAAGCAATAGACTATAAAACAGGCACAGCGCTAACCCCACCAATAAGTATTGTAATGCATGAATGCGTGTCTTTTCCATTATTTCCGTAAAAAAGATTACTGTAAACGTCAGCAATATAATAAGAATAGCATATTTAGCAGTGCGTGTAGACTGCTGATACTGTTCCACGGGTACTTTCAGATTAACTCCGAAATTAGAATCATCAATATCCCGTGCACTCGTATTCCGATAATCCACTATCACCTGCGAATAATTCCGGTTCAGATTTAAAACCTGCCATTGTGCCGAGAAATCATTTTCAGTAACATTCCGATTATCCGGCAAATAATTACCGGTAAAACTCGGCGTACCCCAATTGGCTTTCAGATTCACTTTAGTCGTTTTCCCAAGCGGACTAAAATTAATGGATTGCGAACCTTTCAATTTAATTTTCATCTCATACGGAAGCTTCTTATTCTCTTTCAAAGCAGTAAGATCGGCAACGGCATGTACTCCTGTACCTTTTATTCCCCGTCCGTCCATCCCGGGTTCAAACATATAGACCGAATCATTCAACATGATGCTGATTTGCTCGTTGATTCCCCTCATATCCGTCAAGTTAAAACAGATAGCAGCTCTATCAAACCTCATCGCGTCCAGATCCACTCCGCTTTTCTTAAGCTCCTCCAGACTGAATGAGCCTTTAAAAACCAGTTCCGACTGATAAACGTTTACCTCATAAATACCCCGTTTTAAAATCTCCGTACGCAACTGTCCGTCTATAAACAATTCATCAGGAAACAGCAGTACATTACCGATACTTACCTTCTGTTTTCCATTATCCACCGACACCACAGGATATTGCAAATTGATATAAGGACCTGTTATGGTCTGTGCAAGACTCCATTTCTGGCTAACTTCTTCGATGGCATCCACTTGTGTCCGTCCGCGCTCCCTGATCATATCCTCAATCATCACCATCGGTATCAACAGCAGCAGTACCAATACGGCAATAACCACCACCTTGATTGTTTTAGAGAAACGATGAAAACATCCTGCCGGCTTCTCCATTCCGTTTAAATTCTCATTCAAATTGTCCATAGTAGAATAGTGTTTAGTAAATTAATTAAGTCTGGTTTAGTTTTCTATATAGTTTACCTTCTCAAAGTGAAAGAAAATGTATTAAGTAGATTTTAACAGGCTCTCCAATGCCGCGATATGCTCTTTAAAAGCTGTTCTCCCTTGAGGTGTCGCCCGGAAAGAAGTTTTTGTCTTTCGCCCTACAAAAGTTTTCGAGCAGATAATATAGCCGAGTTCCTCCAAAGCGCGGGTATGACTCGCCAAATTACCATCCGTCAGTGAAAGCAGTTCTTTGAGCATATTGAAGTCAGCCTCATCATTCACCATCAAGACCGCCATAACCCCCAACCGCACCTTGCTTTCAAAAGCTTTATTTATATTTTGGAATCCTTCTAACATCAATCATCTGCTCCTTTCATACTGCAAATAAAACAATATACCATACAACAGATGAAAGCCTCCGAATCCGATGGTCCAGAACATCAGTGCGTGTCCCTCAAAGAAACAATCTATCACACCCAAAACAAGAAATGCATATCCTAACCATGCCACATTGGAATAAGTAAACTTGGATACATTCACCAGAGACAATCCGTAAAACAACAGCATCACTGAAGAAATCACCCCATAATTCCCGTGCAAAAGCAAGGCTATACAGAACAATCCACCCACAAGTAACGGAAGCGAAAAGTTCCAGGCAGTCCGGTATGTCAATCGACTGAATAACTTTGTCCCGGTCTTCTTCGCTTTATATACGGAAAGCACACAAGCCGTAATAACCGAGGCCATCAGTATCAGCGAAGCCACAACAACCATCTCCGCCAAAGAAGCCTCTGAATTGAAAACCCAGCCCACTACATAAGCGCCAACAAATGAATATACACCTGCCATTACAGCTGTTATTCCACTGAGAGATACAAACTTGGAGGACTTCTCCATCAACTCCTTTATCTCATTAACCGATTCTAATGCCTTATTCTTATCCATATAAAAAGTACTTTGCGCCACAAAGTAAAATAGAAATAATGAAAGGACAAAGGAAATAACAGAAAAAATACATAAAACACAAAAATACAATTGTACCTGAATGATTCATGATCAGTAATCAAGTAGTAAGTAGTCAAGTAGATAAGTAGTAAGTAGATAAGTAGTAAGTAGATAAGTAGTAAGTAGAAATGACTTGTCTGATGCATTTTCCTTAACTACTTGACTACTTACTACTTGACTACTGATCTACATACTACTGATCATGAATCATTCAGGTTTTATTATCAAATGATAAAAACCTCCCGATAATTCTTACCAAGTATTAACAAGAGAATATCTTTTCTTAAACGATGTTATAAAACATACTTTTTTGCTTGGATAATTTGCAGATTTCGCTAATGTCCGTATCTTTGCAACGTGTTTTTCATAGTATTAGATTTAAGGTTAACAAAGGTTGGAGCAAGGCGTTGCTCCTTTTTTTATGCCCATACGTTACCATTACCTTTCATTTACACTCTCTCCAACTACACCAACTGCACATTGATTTTCACTTAACTTTGTGGTTATCTGAAAATAATCACGTAAATTTGTTCCCTAATTAATAACATTACATAATAAATCACTCTAAACAAAAGGATTATCGCTATGGAATATAATTTCAGGGATATTGAAAAGAAGTGGCAAAAGCAGTGGGTAGACCATAAAACCTACCAAGTGAAAGAAGATGAATCGAAACAAAAATTCTATGTACTCAACATGTTCCCCTACCCGTCGGGAGCAGGCCTGCACGTAGGACATCCGTTAGGATACATTGCTTCGGACATTTATGCCCGCTACAAACGACTGCAAGGTTTCAATGTACTGAATCCGATGGGATATGATGCATACGGGCTTCCTGCCGAACAATATGCCATCCAAACCGGACAGCACCCTGCGATTACCACCGTTAAGAATATCGAACGCTATCGTGAACAGCTTGATAAAATAGGATTCTCTTTCGACTGGAGCCGCGAAATACGTACTTGTGACCCGGAATATTATCATTGGACGCAGTGGGCATTCATTAAGATGTTCAACAGCTATTACTGTAACGACGAACAACAAGCCCGTCCGATCGAAGAACTGATCAGCGCTTTCGAAACCACCGGTACGGAAGGTATGAATGTTGCCTGCGGCGAAGAACTCAGCTTTACAGCCGATGAGTGGAAAGCAAAAAGCGAAAAGGAACAGCAGGAAATCCTGATGAACTACCGCATCGCTTATCTTGGCAATACAATGGTAAACTGGTGTCCGGATTTAGGAACCGTGCTTGCCAATGATGAAGTAGTGGACGGCGTTTCCGAACGTGGCGGTTACCCGGTCATTCAGAAAGTAATGCGTCAATGGTGCCTGCGTGTATCTGCTTATGCACAACGTCTGCTTGACGGACTGGACACCGTAGAATGGACAGAATCTCTGAAAGAGACCCAACGTAACTGGATCGGCCGTTCGGAAGGTGCGGAAATGCAGTTCAAAGTAAAAGATTCCGATATTGAATTCACCATATTCACTACCCGTGCCGACACAGTGTTCGGGGTAACCTTCATGGTGCTTGCACCGGAAAGCGAATTAGTAGCGCAACTGACCACTCCTGCACAACAGGCAGAAGTAGACGCTTATCTGGAACGCACCAAGAAACGTACAGAACGCGAACGTATCGCCGACCGTAGCGTAAGCGGTGTATTCTCGGGAAGTTATGCCATTAATCCGCTCACCAATGAAGCTATTCCCGTATGGATCAGCGACTATGTACTGGCCGGTTATGGTACGGGGGCCATCATGGCCGTACCTGCGCATGACAGCCGCGACTATGCTTTTGCCAAACATTTCGGCCTTGAAATCCGTCCGTTGATCGAAGGATGCGATATCAGTGAAGAGAGTTTCGATGCCAAAGAGGGTATCATGATGAACTCTCCCCGTCCGGGCACTCCCGAAGGCGGATTGGTATTAAACGGTTTGACAGTAAAAGAAGCCATAGCCAAAACAAAGGAATACATCAAAACCACCGGGTTGGGACGTGTAAAAGTAAACTTCCGTCTTCGTGATGCCATCTTCTCCCGCCAGCGCTACTGGGGTGAACCGTTCCCGGTTTACTATAAAGACGGTATGCCTTGTACCATTGAAGAAGCATATCTGCCGCTCGAGCTCCCCGAAGTAGCCAAGTTCCTGCCTACCGAGACAGGCGAGCCGCCATTAGGACATGCCACCAAATGGGCATGGGATACTACCCATCATTGCGTAGTGGAAAACGAGAAAATCGACCACGTCACCATCTTCCCGCTCGAACTGAATACAATGCCGGGATTTGCCGGTTCATCAGCCTATTATCTGCGCTATATGGACCCACATAACAACCAGGCACTTGTAGACCCGGCTATCGACCGGTATTGGCAGAGCGTCGACCTTTACGTCGGCGGTACCGAACATGCTACTGGCCACCTTATTTATTCCCGTTTCTGGAACAAGTTCTTGTATGATATGGGTGTTTCCATCACGGAAGAACCGTTCCAGAAGCTCGTCAACCAGGGAATGATACAGGGACGTAGTAATTTCGTATACCGCATCAAGAATACCAATACGTTCGTATCCTTGAATCTGAAAGATCAATACGATACTACTCCCATCCACGTAGATGTGAACATCGTATCGAATGATATTTTGGATTTAGAAGCCTTCAAAGCCTGGCGTCCCGAATACGAGACAGCAGAATTTATTCTTGAAGACGGCAAATACATCTGCGGCTGGGCAGTAGAAAAGATGAGTAAATCGATGTTCAATGTTGTCAATCCGGATATGATCGTTGAAAAATACGGTGCCGACACCCTTCGTATGTATGAAATGTTCCTCGGCCCGGTAGAGCAGGCCAAACCTTGGGATACAAACGGTATCGACGGTGTACACCGCTTTATCCGTAAATTCTGGTCACTGTTCTACAATCGTAACGGAGAATATACCGTAACGGACGAACCGGCTACAAAAGACGAATTGAAATCCCTGCACAAACTGATCAAGAAAGTGACCGGAGACATCGAACAGTTCTCCTACAACACTTCAGTCAGTGCATTCATGATTTGCGTCAACGAGCTTTCCACATTGAAATGCAGCAAGAAAGAAATATTGGAACCACTGATTATCACTCTTGCACCTTTTGCACCACACGTATGCGAAGAGCTATGGGATACATTGGGACACACCACTTCCGTTTGTGATGCGCAATGGCCCGCTTTCAATGAAGAATACCTGAAAGAGGACGTGATAAATTATACCATCTCTTTCAACGGTAAAGCCCGTTTCAACATGGAATTCCCGGCTGATGCCGCCAGCGATGCCATTCAGGCTGCCGTATTGGCCGACGAACGCTCTCAGAAATGGACGGAAGGCAAAACACCGAAAAAGGTGATCGTAGTACCGAAAAAGATCGTAAACGTTGTGATTTAAAATAGAATCTGTATGCATAAACCTACAAAAGCTGAAGTGATGCGGGAAGCCCGGGATTATATCTTCATCACGCTCGGATTATTCAGTTATGCTCTCGGTTGGGCTGCTTTTCTGATCCCGTATCAGATTACTACCGGAGGAACGACAGGTATTGGTGCCATTATCTATTATGCCACCGGATTTCCCATTCAGTGGTCATATTTCATCATCAATGCCGTACTGATGACATTTGCCATCAAAATACTTGGCCCGAAATTCAGCATCAAGACCACGTATGCCATTTTCATGCTCACTTTCCTTTTGTGGTTTCTGCAATTGGTGGTGAACGGAGCAGACGGTGTTCCTCCCAAAGTATTGGGTGAAGGACAGGACTTCATGGCTTGTCTGATAGGAGCTGCCATGTGTGGTATAGGTTTAGGCGTAGTGTTCAACTGCAACGGAAGCACCGGCGGCACGGATATCATTGCCGCCATTGTCAATAAATATAAAGATGTCACTTTAGGACGCATGATTATGATATGCGACGTCGTCATTATCAGCTCCTGCTATTTCATCTTCAACGACTGGCGAAGGGTAATATTCGGTTTTGTAACCCTGCTTATCATCGGCTTCGTACTGGATTATATCGTAAACAGCGCCCGCCAGTCCGTACAGTTCTTCATCTTTTCCAAAGAGTATGAAAAGATTGCCGATCGCATCACCAAAGAGACGCATCGCGGAGTGACTGTACTTGATGGCGTGGGATGGTATAGCAAGCACAATGTAAAAGTACTCGTAGTGCTTGCCTATAAGCGCCAATCGGTAGAGATATTCCGATTGGTGAAAGATATCGATCCGAATGCGTTCATCTCTCAAAGCTCGGTAATCGGAGTATACGGAGAAGGTTTCGACAGGCTGAGGGTGAAATAATTCTTCGCAAAGAGGAGTACAGGGTATATAAAAAAGGAGTAAACAAGCGCTTGATTACTCCTTTTTTCAATTTATAGAATGATAATATGAGTCGATTCCCTGTTGCCATCTTCGCAAGAAAGAATCAGAATATAATTACCAGCTTGCAGCTTCATAAGAGGTACATCCAATGTACCATTATTTATATGAATATCTTTAGTTACCAAGATTTTTCCATCCCACGAATAGATTTGCATCTTATTGAATTTTGCATCTTTCAGTTCAATGGAAAGCAAATTATTCTCGATCAGATTTTTGAGAATCCGAAATTCTTTGTCCGCATCATTATCTCGAACAGATTGACCTTGTTCACAACTGCATGGACTATCTGTATCCTCCCGATAAATCACTTTATCACCCTGATGTACACATTTCACCCGTAAATGACAACCCATACATGTCCTTAATGGCGAAAAAGGTCTCATTAACTCCTGCTCACTCCCAATACCCTCAATCCATGAGTCATAAGGATAAATCTGATCCGGATCATAATCCATATCATAAAAATAGTAACGCTTACGTGTTTCCCCTTCTATCTGTACATTATCAATACGAGCCAATTTCAGATTCACATCACCGCCATAGTAAGAAATACAATCACCTACTTTCATATTAAAATCATAAAGAAGCATTTCTGTCTGTATTTCTCTTTCCGTAGGCCAATAATAAATCCGCTTATCCTCTTCCCGGATTGCTCCTACGTATTCCCTATCCATCTTTCTACACTCTTGATAAAATACTTTCTTGTAAGTCTTACTTTGAATTGTAGTATCTTCCGCACTAATGCTGTGCTTGTAATAATTATCATACCATTCTACAGTAAACCATTCGCAAGTGCCGTCCATGATGAACGGTTTATACGCATCAACTGATGATGAAGCAAAATTTGTATCAGACTGTGCATATAAATAAGTATTACCAATAAAAAACAGTAAATACAATAAAAAAAATTTCTTCATAGTCTCTCTTTATTTAATATTGACTTCAAAAGTAGCACCCAGTTCTATTTCTGTTCCGGCATCCAATATTAACTCATCAGAAACATCTAAAATAATATCAGCACCGGATTTAATTACAAAGTTGCCGATATCTTTTGTATTATCCACATGATTACCTAAATACATTTTATTTCCTTTCAAATAATATGTTCCAGTCACCGATTCATTCTGCAAATAAATAGGATAAATGTAAGGTAAATAATCATGTTTATAAAGAGTCACTAAATAATTCTTTGGAATATCAGTAAACGTACAGTTACTACCTGTTTTTAAAGTAACATTATCGCTACTAAACAAACCTTTTAAAGCAATATTAGTGTCATCAATCATCGAATTTACAGTAAGATTATTCCCTGATTTATTAATAGATGCATTTACAAATTGGGAAGGAATATCTGTCCACATTTCAAATTCCGGACAACCAATTAAATTATGAGTCAAAGTCAGCCAATGACTTTTATAATCAGCTTTTGATAAAGCTTCTGCTACCCCTACCTTTCCAAAATTTTGCTTTAATTTATTAATAAACTTTTGTTCTAATATATAAGAAGTAGAAACCCATCCAGAACGAGTATTGCCGAGAAATGCTGCACAGCCATATTTTCCTACCACTGTCATCGACTCTGCAATATTATATTTGACATCATAAATAGCCCATGAAGTAACAAGCGTATCAAATGGGGCAACATCACAAGCAATAGTATATCCGATTGAAGGATAATCAAAATTATTCAAATTTGATAACCCATTTCCCTTTTCTTCTCTTATTCCATAACAAACTTCACCTTCTATTCCTATAAAATTGCGGTAATCTCCCCCTGAATCATACCTTTTATTCATTGAAGCAAGTCCACAAGGAGAGCCATGGTTAAACCAACTAATAAAACCATAATATCTCTGATTCATTGCATCAATGATATCCTTACCTGTTGGAAAAGTTGGATTTTCATCATAACTTCCCGGATATTCTTCTAAAATAGTGTAATCAAATAATATATCTTTCAAATTTTCAGCAATTATGTTGGCTTGTCTTCCACTTTGTAATTGATCTGCTTGTGTATAAAATGCTCTTTTTAGATAATTATAATCACCTTTTCCCGGATTTTGTTCATAAATAAACAGTTTATCAATATAATTATTGATTTCCTCTTCATTCTTACACATAAGCCGTCCAACATATAATTCTGGATAATAGTCTATCTCCCCAACAGCCTCTTCACCATAATTATCATTACCATTTTTATTCCAATTTCCATTCAAATCACTATAATACCAATCAGTAGGAATTTGATCAATTGTACCATAATAATTTCCATAACCATATCTTATAGGTACTACTGATTTTCCTCCTCCCAACAACACATACTTAGTACCATTCTGATAAGCTAACCTCAAATATTGCCTTAATTTTCCTGCATCATCAGATAAATTAGATACTTCATCTTTCACAATGGATGGATTATTCAGAATCTCTTGCATCGTTACAATTCCAGCATTTAATCCCTTTTGTCGTTTCCAATCAACTAATCTCTTAAAATAAGGAGCTAAGCTCTCAGAGGTAATAACTACGTATTCATAAGTAGGTAAGCCTACTTCCACAGTAGTAGCTTGAACCTTTCGAGATAATTTATTTACATCCAACTTGTTTTCTAAAAAACTTAACTGATTAAGTAAATCTCTATTTTCCAAAGCATTTACAGAATGAATAGGTAGTGATTTTGTTATTTTGTTTCTTACAGATTTATTTTCATAGTTGATAGTAAAATTGACAAAAGAATAAAAATGCAGTTTTTTAAAAAATATATCATAACGAATAGGAGAAACTCTTACCGTTAATATACGCTTATCACCATCAAAATATCCTTCATCTACAATTCTTATAATATCTTTAGGATAAATTTCTGTCGATTGAGTTGTCGACAAATTTCCTAAATTCGGTCGATATGAAGATGAATTTATTGATATTGGTATAGGTTGTTGAACAGGCAATAAAGGAGCTGATAAACTTATTATTTCACTTACACTATCATTAATAGTTATTGAAAAATCAGCAGGTTCATTGGGTACAATAAAATGCAAATATTTATATGGTATTGCAGGTTGTCCCACGCTATCACTAATTATACAATCTTCATATTCTAATTCAGTATATGCATTCCCATCCTCCAGCATTCTATCTTTTAGTTTTAGTTTATTAGAATCGAATGTTATAGAATGACTTATCTGAGCATATACATTTATATGAATGAGCCAGAAAAAAATAATCAGTACACAATATTTCATAACGATAATTATTCAGTTAATATCATTTTCTTTGTATCAATCTCTTTTCCATCCACAATTAACGTATACATATACATTCCCGGAGTCAATTCATAACCGTTGATAATAACAGAACCATTTCCTCTTTCCTCGATATTGATTTGTTTTATCTGTTTTCCCTGCAAATTATAAATATGAATGCTGGCCCCAGAAGCCGTTTCAGGGATGAAAAAAGAAATGGTAGTCTGCTCTTTAAAGGGATTGGGTATATTAGAATATAATTTAGCTTTCAGCCTCTCATCCATCAATGAATTCATGTCCGATTGTTTATCCTCATCTTCCCCGATAACTGATCTGGTTTGAACAGTTTTAGCTTGTTTTAATTCATCAATTTCGTTTTGCTGTTCTTTGATAGCTTCCACAAGCAAAGGAATAATTTCAGAATAAGCGATCGCTTTTTTTCCATTAGGCAAAGTATATACAGCTTCTGGAAAAACTTCTTCTAATTCTTGAGCTATAAAACCGGCTTTCTTTCTTGATCTCTCAGCTTTAATAGTATTAATAATTTCAGCCGATACAGAAGACTTTGAAATACTACTAGTATCAAGTGAAATATTTCTTTCCACATCATTTTGAGTTAATGATGCATTATCCTGATCTTTTAAAGTATAAGTAACTCCTCTAATTCCCTTTATTTTATCTAATCCATTACTTATATTAGCTACATTATCTTTATAAGATCCATCGGATGCTGTAAGAAAACTTCCTTTGGCATACACTTCACCATCACCCCTAGTATAATAAACAACTTCATTACTTCCAGCTGTACCGTTTCTAACAACATATGCCAAATCAGTTTTTCTTCTTGCAATAACAGAAATTACATCCCCATAATCAAATGGAAAATTTACATATGCAGCAAATGCAGCAGCAGGATTTGAAGGATGAATATGTACAGTAATAAAATGATCTAAATAAGAATAAATATTCGGATTGTATCCAAATCCGACATGTCCATTTTTCTTAATTGCTATCCCTTGCGCCGGTATTCCATCAAAATTCAAATACCCCACTTCACCAGAAGTGTATAACTTTAATGGTGGAGTCAATAATGAACTATCATAAATAGCCAATCCATTGTTTACACCGGATTTTCCAATCTCTAAAAAACCATACTGAGGATTAGCAGTACCTATTCCAACTTTTCCATTTGAAAGAACTTTTAATTGTGCATAACTTATTGAACAAAAGAAAAGGAAAACAATCGTAATGAATAGTGTCTTTTTAGTTTCCATAATTTATATTTTTAAGGTTATTATTCCATAAAAATATACACATTAAAAATATCAAACAAATAAAATTGTCTTTATCTTATACTATACATTACTATTTTAATGATATATAACACAATTTACATATATTCGCATTAGAATAGTATTACCAGACATAATAATCATTATTTGCAAAACCTTTAAAAAATAGACATGAACAATTGCAGAATTTTTCCTTGTAATCCCCTAAATATTTAAATTACAAATGAATTCTATCACCGACTACTTGTAAAATATCGTTTTTCTATAATAGGTTTCTCTATAAATCTCCACGATAATGCAGAAATTACTATAGTCAACATAAATGCAATAAAAAATGCTAAATAGATGTTATATTGAGGTATTTTATAATATATAATAACTTGTATGATAGGAAAATGATATAAATACATTCCATACGAGATATTATCATATTTTCTTAGAAAATTTAAATATTTTAAATTGTAAGCTAATCCTATGAGAATAGTAGCAAAAGATAATGGTTCGAGACATGAAAATATAAAATTTAGGTCTTGACCAAAATAGAGTATAATTGCTATTGGAAATAAATATTTTAAATACTTTATAAAGTAATTAAAATATAGAAGAATAAATGTTCCGGAATAAAAATAAACAAGTTGGCTACCAATCTGTTTCCTAATCAAAAGATATATGGAATTATTGGTTTGCTCATATAACATAGTAAAAAAATAATCATAAAAAATTGCAAACAAAAATATAGTTATCATTATAGATAACTTATTATATTTTTTAAGCAAGAAAAAAATAATAGGAACACTTACATAAAACATTACCTCAACCTTCATAGTCCATAATGATCCATTTACGGCAGGCATAGGATTAGATTCAAAAACGCCAGGAAGAGTAGGTTGAATAAAATTTAAAAAACTAAAATTAGATATTAAATATTTATAAGTTTCTTTTGATGTCACATAATCTTGTTTGCTTAAACTAGTAATAAAAAAGCCAAGCAAAACACAAGAAATAACTACTAAAAAATAAGGAGGTAATATTCTTCGAATTCTCTTTTCAATATAATCTTTTAAATCTTCTCTTTTAATGTAACTATAAAACACCAAGAAACCACTTATTATAAAAAAGGCTTTTACTCTTATTGGGCCAGTTATAATCCAAAATTGATCAACATCTGCTAATGTACAAAAATGTACTATAATAAGTGATACCGCAAAAAAATATCTCATAAAATCAAAACAGTTTCCTTTTTTAAGTAACTCTCTTGATTTTTCATTTAATAAGTTATTCATTTGATCATTAATATTTTAGTAGCGATACCTTGCTTACCATCCTTATCAGCAGCTAAAACAAAATATATTCCCGAAGGTACCCTTTTCCCCTCAGTATTGCGTCCATTCCATGTAAAGATACCTCCATTTGAAGTACCCGAATGAATTAATTTTCCTGCTGTATTGGTTATTTTCACATCACTATCTTTCACTAACCCTGTTACAGTAATCACACCCGTATAATCCGGTCGTACCGGATTAGGATAAGCATAAGGAGCATCCGAAAAATTATCTTCGGCCTCAGTTGCATCACTTTGATAAATATTTAATCCTTTACTCGTGCCGATATACACCTCTCCAGACGTAGGATCTATCACAATAGATTGGATTATATTAGATAACAACGGGCTATTTTCTGCTGTAAAATGCTGTACAGTCTCCATTCCATCCTCACTCAATAAATAGACACCATTTCCTCTCGTTCCTATCCATTTTCGATTCGCTCCATCTATACAAATTGTAATTATAGCGTCATTAGCCAAAAGATAATCAGCCAAATTAGTCCCATCATTTCTCGGAACCTTTATTTGTGTCACATAAAAATCAGGATCAAAAACCTTAGAAGGATTATTTATAACCAACGGTCCTTTATCAGTTCCTACCCAAATCACCCCATTTTTATCTTCAGCCAAACAATAACAATATCCTATTTTTACAGAAGTTCCATCTTGATTTACAAAAGATTTTAAAAAGATACTGCGATCATCCGATACATTATCAATCGTTCGATTATAATCAAGACAATAAAATCCAGGAAAATCATTGTTACCATTATTCCACATGGAATTTACCCAAAGCCATCCACGTTGATCAAATATTATATACTCAAATGTTTCTATTGCCTTGATATCCGGATTATTAAAATAAACCCATTTACCATCAGGTTTCAATACCTTTATCGTATTACTGGTACCATTATTAACCATCCATAAATTATTATCATCATCATATATGAGCCCATTCGTACTCACATAATTTGGATTCATGCCATTACTAATTTTTTCTATTCCTTCTAATCCTCCCTCTCCTATACTATGCAATTTAAAAAATTTATAATCTTTATATTCATATAAACCTTGCCGGGCGGAAGATGCAAAATGATGCCGAGGATCTGTAGGATCTTGTATGGCTGAAGTCAAATTTATATACTTTCTACCTGTAATATCCTTAATTCCCTCTTCTTGAACATTTATCCATTCGCCATCTCTAAAGATCATAAATGTTCCGGGATTTACAACACCCGAATAATTTAAACTTCCTCCTACCGCCAATAAAGTATTATCCTGAAAATTCATATGATGAAACAAATTCCTTTTAGGACTATTAGGAATAATATAAGAAGATGTCGATAAAAATTGATTAGAATTTTCATCGTATTTCAGACCAACAAGTCCTTTTTCTGAACAACTGGCCCAATATATACCATTATTAAAAGAAAGATGCTTCATTCCAAGTCCATGATCTATATAATGATATTTATCTATTCCATCAAATAATGCAAGAGAATTATCGTTCCCCGCCAAGAGTTTATCGCCGTATACATACATAAAACTATAATATCCTCCAATCAGTCGAGAATAATTATAATCATTCTTGTTAATAAGATATATGCCTTGCGAGAGAATATTTCCTACCAGTTCATTATTATAAATCGATAAATAAGAAAATTGAGTATCTGAAACTTTATTCCAATTATTGACATCCAATAAATTATCTGTTAACAATCCTATATACAATCCCTCAGAAGAAGAAGCGTATATTTTAGTATCATCAACCACGCATGAATTTATTTTTTTATTTAATATATAGGCATTACTAATCTCTTTTTTATTCAGATTCAATATAATAATACCAAAAGAGGTGGAAAGATATGCATATTCGTCTTTTAAATATATATGATTAATATCTTTATCTAAAGATATATTTTTATTCATATAATCTGGTAAATTATATACATCTCTATCGTTTATTAACAAGTCTATGTTGGCATTTGAATAAACTATAATTAGAGTCTTATATTTACTTTGATAGGCTATATATGCAATGTCGGTATCACTTAATGGGTTATCTTTCTGATAACACCGTACACTTGTGTCTTCTTTATCATATGAAAACAAACTGCCGTTACCTATTGCATATATAAGTGCACCTGCAGGTTCTGAATGAGTAACGTTATGGTAAGACATATATGTTTGCCAACTCCCGATAGCATGCTGAGCAAATGCAATAATAGGAATTAATAAAGAAATAACAATAAATACCGTTTTCTTCTGCATAACTTAATCTGATTTTAAAAAAAGCACATAGTATTTCTTTCTATGTGCTTTTATTATAACTTGTTTATAACCTGTTTATTGTACCGATTTGAGGAATTTGCAGAGTTTATTAACAGCTTGTGCGCGATGGCTAATTTCATTTTTGATATTATCGCCGAGTTCAGCAAATGTTTGGTCATACCCTTCCGGAATAAAGATAGGATCGTATCCAAATCCAGAGATTCCACGTTTATCCATAACTATCTCACCTCTTATTATTCCTTCAAATACATATTTTTCGTTATTCATTATAAGTATAATAACCGTACGAAACTGAGCTTTACGATTTTTTACATGCTCTAATTCGTGAAGCAACTTCAGCATATTAGCTTCAGCATTGTGTTCATCTCCTGCATAGCGGGCAGAATACACTCCAGGAGCTCCATCTAATGCTTCCACTTCTAAACCGGTATCATCAGAAAAACAATCAATATTATAATTATTATGAACAAATTCAGCTTTCAATAACGCATTACCTTCTAAAGTATCAGCTGTTTCAGGAATATCAGCATAACAATTAATATCTTCCAAGCTCATAATACCTATCTCATCTCCTAAAATAGCAGATACCTCTTTTAATTTATGCTGATTATTGGTTGCGAAAACAAGCTTCCTTCTCATTGTTAATATAAATTATATGACTATCTAAATCAAAACAGTATAAATCAAATACTATAATCCCAACTTCGCCGATATCTCCAACATCCTCTTTATCGGCTTCACCGCTCTTTCCGCCACTTCCGGATCGACTAATATCTCCGGTGCTTCATTCTTCAGACAGTCATAGAGCTTCTCCAGCGTATTTAATCTCATGAAGCTACACTCATTGCATGCACAGGTACTATCGTTCGGAGGAGCGGGGATAAACGTCTTTTCCGGGCATTTCTTCTGCATCTCATGCAGAATACCCGATTCGGTGGCTACAATAAACCGTTGTTCACTGCTGTTAACAGCATACTTCAACAGGGCAGCTGTAGAACCGACAACATCGGCCAACTTTAACACCGTACTTTTACATTCGGGATGTGCAAGTACGACAGCATCGGGATATTGCGCTTTCAGTTCCAGAATCTTTTCTACCGAAAATTGTTCATGCACATGGCAGGCACCGTCCCATAATAACATCTGCCGGTTGGTAACTGAGTTGATATAATTCCCTAAATTACGGTCGGGCCCGAAAATAATTTTCTCATCTTTGGGAAAGCTTTCCACGATTTGCTTGGCATTAGTGGAGGTTACTACCACATCGGTCACCGCTTTTACGGCTGCCGTAGTGTTTACATAGGATATTACCGTATATCCCGGGTGCTCTTTGACAAATTGTGCAAACTGATCGGCCGGACAACTGTCGGCCAGTGAACAACCGGCATTCATATCGGGCACCAACACTTTCTTATCCGGACAGAGTACTTTGGCCGTTTCGCCCATAAAGTGAACACCGCACATCACAATGATATCCGCTTCCGTTTTGGCAGCCCATTGAGCCAAAGCTAAGCTGTCACCCACGTAATCAGCGATATCCTGTATTTCACCTTTCTGGTAGTAGTGACCCAGAATGATTGCATTCTTCTCTTTCTTCAGCTCGTTAATAGCTTTTATGAGTTCATTCATAATAATTTTATTTTCTCTTCCTTTTAGAAAGAAATTCTTTGTTAGTGATAATAACCTGTTAATAGTGTTAGCAAATAAAAGCGATTTTTCTTGCCAGATTAGTTATTAGTCTCCAATAAACGATTATCAGTAGGTTATGAACGGACTGAACAGAGTCTATTGATTGATAATAAGCTATCTTTTGCTATCTATTAACATCTTGTTGATAAAGTGCAAAGTTAAAAACTTTATGGATATAAACAGGGCATTATGTACTGAAAAATATGTTTAAGAATATGTCGAAAGTTTATATTAACTTTTTTGGATTGTTCATTCCACAGCTTCTTTATACCTTCTTCTGAATAATGCAAGAGATAGTTTTCAAAATCTTTGCCGAAAGTTTTGACAGGTTTTCAACGGTTATAAACAGGCATGTTAACAGAAAAGAATTACCTTTGCATAAAGAACAGAAGAATATGAGAAAATTGAAGATAACCGAACTGAACAGGATCAGTGCAGAAGAATTTAAAAAGGCTGATAAACTGCCTTTGGTAGTGATATTGGATGATATCAGAAGTCTGCATAACATCGGTTCTGTATTCCGTACATCGGATGCTTTTCGTATTGAATGTATTTATTTGTGTGGTATTACGGCCACTCCTCCGCATCCGGAAATGCATAAAACTGCTTTAGGTGCTGAATTCACTGTAAACTGGAAGTATGTTAATAACGCTGTTGATGCTGTTGATAACCTCAGAAAAGAGGGATATATCGTTTATTCGGTGGAACAGGCTGAAGGAAGTATCATGCTCGATGAATTGAAATTGGATAAAACGAAGAAATATGCCATTGTCATGGGAAATGAAGTGAAAGGAGTGCAACAGGAAGTGATCGATCATTCGGACGGCTGCATTGAAATTCCTCAATATGGTACGAAACATTCACTGAACGTATCTGTGGCGGCAGGAATTGTGATATGGGAACTCTTTATTCAGTTGAAAGCTTAATTTAGTTGAAAGTTGAGAGTTGAAAGTTAGCTGCGCTATACATACACGCTGCATAGTAACTTTCAACTTTCAACTTTCAACTTTCAACTAAAAAAGGCTTTCAACTCTCTCAAATTTGTCCGTTTTCCACCAGCAATACCACCCGTTCAGTGAGTTTATCTTCTCCTGCCGGGTCATATTCCTTTTTAAGACTGGCACCGAAAAGAGCGGCGAATGTTTGATAGAAACCCGCTTTGAAAGGGCCCATAAAGGCTTTGACCAGTTCAAACGAGGTTTGATTGCTTTGTCGGTCCACTAACTTTATCAACAGTTTACCTTGTGCAAAAGTTAATTTCTTCATACGTGGTGTATATTGTTCTTTGAGGCCCTTCTCTACCTTTTTGATGTGACGTTGCCGGGCTTTTTCGTTCGGCAGGGTTTGTAGATATTCGTATGTTTCGAGGATGGTCCGGTTTATTTCACGGGCAATGGGATACACCTTTTTGACATTTCTCACCAATTTGTAATATTCTCTCCGTTCTTTGTCATTTTTGAATTTTAGCGGTTTGAATATATAGACAGTTCGTAGTTGAACGTAAGGAATGGTATCTCCTTCGTAAATACAGACCGGAACAAGATATCCGCCATTGTTTTGCTTCTCTTGTGCCCGGCTGGATAGAGATACAAAAAACAGAGCGAACAGCGTAAGTATTACTATGTTAGGCCTTATATTCATACTGCAAAATTACAAGATTATTTTATTATTTGTTCAATTCCTTGTAGTGTTAACCTATTTAAAGTATCTTCGTTGTCTTGTAAAAGTAAAATTAGATGAAAAACACATGGCTTTTACGCCTGTCCATAGTTATTAACTTCCTGTTGATAATACCTGTTAATAATGCTCAAAACCCTTCTGTGAGTTTTCTGGATGATGTAATGGAGGATATCTCTGTTAATAACGATGAAGAAGAATTAAATTGGGAAAATGTCATTGAAGAACTTTCTGAACGAATTCAGCAACCTGTCAATTTGAATTCGGCCACAAAAGAGCAGTTGGAACAATTTCCTTTTCTCAACGATATCCAGATTGAAAATCTTTTGGCATACGTCTATATCAATGGACAAATGCAGACTATTTATGAATTACAGTTGGTGGAAGAAATGGACTGGGAAACGATTCATTATTTACTTCCTTTTGTTTGTGTACAACCGGTTCATAAGAGAGAGGCTTATCCATCGCTAAAAAGCATATTCAAGTATGGGAAACATGAGTTATTAACTCGCATGGATATTCCGTTTTATACCCGTAAAGGGTATGAACAAACTTATTTAGGTCCTCCTGTATACCACTCTCTGCGATATGGATTCCGCTATAAAGAGCATATTTATGCCGGAATGACCGGTGAGAAAGATGCCGGTGAACCTTTTGGAGCATTGCACAATAAACAAGGGTATGATTACTATTCATATTATTTGTTCATAAGTAGGTTAGGCCGGTTGAAAACTTTAGCTTTGGGTAATTATCGTTTAAGCTTCGGACAAGGATTGGTGATAAGTACCGATTTTTTAATGGGTAAAGGAACAAGCTTTTCTTCATTTACGTTTCGGAGTGGCGGCATACGGAAACATTCTTCTACGGATGAATACAATTACTTTCGAGGGATAGCTGCCGCCGTAAATTTGAATAAGTATTTTGTTTTGTCGGGTTTTTACTCGTATCGCCATATGGATGGGGTGGTTCAAGAAGGAGAAATAACCTCTATCTATAAAACCGGTTTGCATCGTAGCCGGAAAGAGGCCGACAAGAAGAATGTTTTCACAATGCAATTGGCAGGTGGAAACATAACTTACACGGACAATCACCTGAAATTGGGACTGACAGGTATATACTATTTTTTTAATCATCCTTTTGAACCCGATTTGCGGGAATATTCAAAATATAATATGCATGGCAATCGATTTTATAATGCCGGATTGGAATACGGATACCGTTGGCATCGCTTTTCTTTTCAGGGTGAAACGGCTATCGGAAAAAAAGGATTTGCTACTTTAAACAAGATACGGTATTCTCCTATGCAGGGTACTCATTTATCGCTCATCTATCGTTATTATGCACATGATTATTGGGCTATGTTTGCCCGTTCGTTTGGTGAAAGCAGCAGTGTTCAAAATGAAAATGGCTGGTATCTGAGTGGTGAAATAACTCCATCCCGTTATTGGAAACTGTTTGCTTCCATTGATTTATTTTCTTTTCCTTGGTGGAAATACAGGATCAGCAAACCTTCTCAGGGTGTGGACGGATTGCTACAGGTTACTTTTGCTCCTCACGAAAATCTTACTATGTATCTGAATTATCGTTACAAGCGGAAAGAAAGGGATGTTTCGGGAACAAACGGAAAAATAACATTGCCTGTTTATCATCATCGGTTACGTTATCGGCTGAACTATTCACCGGGAGAGTTGTTTTCCTTCCGTACAACGGCCGATTATAATCATTTTCATTCATTGGGAAAATTACCCGGCCAAGGTTATCAGCTTACACAGGTAATAACTTGCAGGCCACTTCATTTTCCGTTGAAAACAGAATTGCAGGGAAGTTATTTTCATACGGATGATTATGATACCCGGGTGTATATTGCAGAAAAAGGTCTGCTTTATACTTTTTATACCCCTTCTTTTCAAGGAGAAGGAGTGCGTGTAGCCATCAATCTGCGTTACGATTTGAATACACACTGGATGGTAATAGCCAAGTTCGGCCAGACTATATACAGGAACCGCAGTGAGATTGGTTCGGGTTATGATTTGATAGCAAGCAATAAAAAAGCGGACCTGCAGATGCAATTGCGCTTAAAGTTTTAATATATTTGTGCATCCTATTTTCAATATTATGGTAAGGCTGATTAGGTAAATTGTCATAGGGCAATTATAAAATATCAAGCTATATATACTAACTAATCATCCTTGAATCGTCAAATAGTAAATCGTCAAATAGTAAATAGATATGACTGTTATTTATCCATCTCCTATTTTCGGCCCTGTTCATTCCCGCCGTTTGGGAGTATCATTGGGAATAAATCTTTTACCTTCCGATGGAAAGGTATGTTCGTTCGATTGTATTTATTGTGAATGTGGTTTTAATGCCGATCATCGTCCTTCCAAAGCGTTACCTACCCGTGAAGAAGTGCGGGAAGCTTTGGAAACCCGCTTAAAAGATATGCAGGTAAACGGTCTTTTTCCCGATGTACTGACGTTTGCCGGTAATGGTGAGCCTACGGCACACCCTCATTTTCCGGAAATCATAGAAGATACATTGGCACTTCGTGATAAATATTTTCCGAATGCAAAAGTAAGTGTGTTAAGTAATTCCACATTTATTCATCGTCCTGCTGTTTTTGAGGCATTGAATAAGATAGATAATAATATACTGAAACTCGATACGGTGGATGATGAGTATATTCATTTGGTAGATCGTCCGGCAGGAAAGTATACCGTGTCCGATATCGTGGAACATTTGAAGGCATTCAAAGGAAACTGCATTATCCAGACTATGTTTATGAAAGGCACTTACCAAGGTAAAGATGTGGATAATACTTCTGATAAATATGTCTTGCCTTGGCTTGAAGCCGTAAAAGCAATAGCTCCCCGGCAAGTGATGATATATACGATCGATCGTGAAACACCGGATCATGATCTGGAGAAAGCTACACATGAAGAATTGGACAGAATAGTATCCTTATTGACAGAAGCCGGTATTCGTGCTACTGCTTCTTATTAAGACGTAGATAGACAACATCCGGATGTTTTGCCTGATAACATCCCCATGTTTTATTACACAACATCCCCATGTTGCCGTGCAGAACATGGGGATGTTTTCTATATTGGAATAGTTCGTTTGTATCTATTCAACCTTATTTTTAGTAGAGAATTGACTATATACAATATACCATCATAACTCTCAACTTTTAACTTTCAATTCCTCAATTTTCTCCAATAATTTCTTTTGCTCTTTCTAAGGCCACATTGATATTCGGACATATGTTTTCTTCTCCCAATAATTCATAGAAACCGGATTTTCTGAGTACATTGTGTACTTTCTCATTGACTCCCGAAAGTACGATTGTTGTCTTTTCCTTTTGAGACATTCTGCACAGGTTGGATAAATTGTGAATACCGGTTGAGTCGATAAAGGGCACTTTACGCATGCGGATGATACGAACGGCGGGGCGATCTCCCAACTGTGCCATAACCTCTTCGAATTGTGTAGCGATACCAAAGAAGTAAGGACCGTTGATTTCATATACCTCTACCCCTTTTGGAATACTCAGATGTTCTTCATGGACGGCTATGTCGAGTTCAGAATTCGGATCTATCTCGTTGGTAATAACAGAAATTTTGGTGGTTTCCATTACACGTTTCATAAACAATACACAGGCAATGATTAATCCTACTTCAATAGCAATGGTCAGATCAAAGATGATGGTTAGGAAGAAAGTGATCAGCAATACGGTAACGTCCGATTTCGGATTTTTCAATAATGCCTTGAATGTGCGCCATCCGCTCATATTATAAGAAACGATGACCAGTACACCGGCCAGACATGCCATGGGAATGTATTGCGCCAATGGCATTAGAAATAGAAGGATAAGCAACAGGACAACTGCATGAATGATTCCGGCTACAGGAGTTTTTCCACCGTTATTAATGTTGGTCATCGTACGGGCAATGGCTCCTGTTGCAGGGATACCGCCAAATAAGGGAGTTATGATGTTGGCAGCACCTTGGGCTATCAGTTCCGTATTGGAATCATGCCGGTCTCCTATCACACCATCGGCTACTGTGGCCGAAAGCAAAGATTCGATGGCCCCCAATACAGCGATTGTAATGGCTACCGGAAACAAATTTTTAATGGCTTCCCAATTCAGTGAGGGGACTACTGCATCAGGCAATTCGGAATTGATAGTAAAACGGTCACCGATGGTATCGATACAATCGATGCCACCATATACTTTCATCAGATATACGGCAATTGTCACTACAATAATGGCAATCAGAGAGCCGGGCACTTTTTTTGAGAACTTAGGAGTGATGGCGATGATGACCACACTGATGATACTCACGATAGTATTCCACCAGTTCACTGTGTCGAAATGACGGAAATAAATCAGCCATTTTCCTATAAAGTCTCCCGGTACTTTCTCATCTCCGAAGTTCAATCCGAAAATATCGGCGATCTGTGTGGTAAAGATAGTTACGGCGATACCGCTTGTAAAACCTACGATAATGGGATAGGGAATGAATTTGATGACTGCTCCCAATTTGAATACACCCAATAATACCAAGATGACTCCTGCCATTAAAGTGGCGACGATGAGTCCTGCTTCTCCGTATTGTTGGATAATACCATAAATAATAACGATAAATGCTCCGGTCGGACCTCCGATCTGTACTTTGCTTCCACCTAACAGTGAAATGATAAATCCTGCAATGATGGCGGTGATAATACCTTTTTCGGGAGAGACCCCCGATGCGATACCGAATGCGATAGCCAATGGAAGAGCTACGATACCTACAATGATACCTGCCATAAGATCGGCTGTGAACGTCTCTTTCGAGTAGTTTTTTAGTGTAGAAAACAGTTTTGGTTTGAATGCTAAAATTTTCATTTTATTAATGCTATGATACGTTAATGTATACGAAAATTATATGTGATTTTATCAGTTTTGCTAAATAGAGGTTGCAAAATTACATAAAATAAATCTAATAGTATGTTTTTAAGCATATAATTTGATTTAGATAGAATTTATCAATGATCCGATAGAATTTATTAATAAAGAAAAACATACTTATTTTGAACATAATCCGTATATTTGTGTTATAAATAAACAACACTGACGTAATTATACTAATTAATTAAATATATAAGACTATTATGGCTAAAAGTATTAAAGGTACTCAAACAGAGAAAAATCTGTTGACATCATTTGCCGGAGAATCACAGGCAAGAATGCGTTACACTTATTATGCAAGTGTTGCAAAAAAAGAAGGTTACGAACAAATCGCTGCTATTTTTACTGAAACGGCTGATCAGGAAAAAGAACATGCAAAACGTATGTTTAAGTATCTTGAAGGCGGTATGGTAGAAATTACTGCCAGCTATCCTGCCGGAGTTATCAGTACTACTCTTAACAATTTGTTGGAAGCTGCTGCCGGTGAGCATGAAGAATGGTCGCAAGACTATCCGCATTTTGCCGATGTAGCCGAACAGGAAGGTTTTTATGAAATCGCTGCCATGTATCGCAATATTTCTGTTGCCGAAAAAGGCCATGAAGAAAGATATCGTGCTTTTGTAAATAATATTGAGACAGCTTCTGTTTTTGCTAAAGAAGGTGAAGTAGTATGGCAATGTCGTAATTGCGGCTATATCACTATCGGCAAGGAAGCTCCCGAAGTTTGCCCGGCATGTTTACATCCGCAAGCTTATTTTGAAGTAAAAAAAGAAAACTATTAATAAATCGTTATCCGGTTTTGGGAAAGCGGCTTATCTCTAAGAGATAGGCCGCTTTTTATTTTGCTGTCTGTTTGATTTAAAGACTTAGTTGTAATGTTGTATAATTTATATATTTTATTTATATTTGCTTCTTATATATAACTAATACTAAAAAGACAAAATGTCTTACTAACTATGATAAAAAAAAGAATAAATCATCTATTGAGTAAAACGGCGATCAAAACTTTGCTGATATCGGTTCTGTGTTTTTTATCTTTTTCCTTTTCCAGGGCCAATGATGTTTATTTCCATCATTTGGGGATTAAAGACGGGTTGACTCAAATCAGTATCTTTTCTCTTTATCAGGATGAGACAGGAGCTATGTGGTTCGGTTCTTTTGAAGGATTGAACAGGTATAACGGACGGGAAATTACTACCTTTCGTCCGTCTCAGAATAATAAAGGATTGACTCAGAATGAAATTTACTCCATTTATGGCAATCGGAAAGGAGCCATTTATCTGCGCGCCGGACACGATTTAGTGAAATACGATGTTTTGACACAGGAGTTCATTTGTTTGGCACAAAAGGAAATCAATGGCATTTACTATGCGAATGATACTCTTTGGGTACTGTCGGATCATACCGTTTTTTATTATCTGGAAGGAAAAGAAGGATTGCATAAATTTTGTGATTTCGATCCGAAATTCGGAAATGGAAACTGTATTTTTTCGGATGGAGAATATCTGTGGATCGGAACGGAAAACAATTTGTTTTCGGTTTCTGTAAATAATCCTTTCGCCCCCCATCTGGTATTATCGGATGTTTTTGTAAAGCATCTTTATAAGAGTAAGAGAAATGATTTGTGGGTGAGTACGGATATGAGCGGAGTTTATAGAATATCTTCTCAGAATCAAGTGACCAATTTCCGTAATTCGCCCGGTAAGGAAAGCCTTTCGGACGATCATGTGAGAAGCGTTGTAGAGGATGAGTTCGGAAATATATGGATCGGTACTTTTTATGGGTTAAACAAATATGACCCTATTACCAATAAGTGGAAATGCTATACTCAGATAGACAATGTACCTTATAGTTTGAGCCATTCTTCGGTATTCAGCCTGTATAAAGATATGCAAGGTAACATTTGGGTAGGAACTTATTTCGGGGGTATCAACCGTTTTAATCCGAGGGCCGATATCTATCACTTTTATGGCGCATTGGGAGGAAACAATCCAAACTATCTCAGTTTTCCGTTTGTAGGCAAGATGGTGGAAGATAAAAATGGTAATCTCTGGATTTGTACCGAAGGCGGCGGGTTGAATTTCTTCAACCGTGAGACCAAGCAATTTAAAAGTTTCATGCAAGGGAGTACTCCCGGAAGTATAAGCCATAATAATTTGAAATGTATCAGATACTTGAAAGACAGGGATCTGCTATATATCGGAACTCATACCGGAGGACTGAATGTTTTTGATATAAAGTCGCAAAGGATAAGAGTTTTGAAAAATAATCCGGGAGATCCTCTGTCACTGCCCAATGATATTGTGAATGACATGCAGTTTTATAAAGACCGGCTTATCGTGTTGACGCAGGCAGGAGTGTATGGAATGGATTTGAAAAACGAAACATTTTCTTCGCTGTCTACCGATGAACAGGTAAATCAGGCGGTAGAACGTAAATTCTATTATGAAACTTTTCTGATTGATAGCAAAGACAGGATGTGGATTGCCAAATCGGATGGTGGTGTTGTGCGTATCAATCTGACTGATAATAAGATAAAGGAATATAATCCGGTATTGGAAGATACCACGTCGATAGGTAAATTCCGGATTACCCATATTCTGGAGGATAGTAAGGGAAATCTTTTTTTCGGTACGCTTGGTTCCGGTTTGTTTCTTTATCTTCCCGATACGGATACATTCCGGAATTTTACGGCGGAGAAGGGGGATTTACAGAGTAATTATTGTTATTACATCACCGAATCGCCTTATAATTACCTGATGATATTGCATAATAAAGGCGTATCTTTTTTCGATCCGCAGAATAGGCTTCTGAAGCATGTTTGTGGAATTCCGCAAATGAGTTTCAGTCAGGGATCGAGTGTCTATTCTACAAAAGACGGTGAAGTATTCTTTGGTGGAATTGATGGGTTGACATCCCTTTACGAACAGTTGCTCTATACCACTAAAAAGGAATACCAGCTCTATTTTGACAAACTCTGGATGTATAATAAAGAAGTCAAACCGGGAGATGAATCCGGAATTTTGCCTACTGCCCTCTCTTATTGTAAGGAGATAGAGTTAGATTATAATATGAACAATCTGTTTGTGGAATTTGCTACTTCGAATTATGTTTCCAACAATGATTTCCAGTATGAATATAAGCTGGTAGGACTTGACGATACTTGGTTTCCGGCACATTCCAATGTTATCAGTTATAATAATTTGAGTCCCGGCAAATACCGGTTGATTGTCCGGGAGGTCTGGGAAGATTCCAAAGCCGAAACCAAGCAGATAGAACTTGATATCAAGATTAATCCGCCATTTTATGCTACGGTCTGGGCTTATTTGCTTTATGCTTTGATTGTGGTTGGTATTTTATATGCCATATTCCGTTTTAACGTGCGGCAGGCCAAACTGAAAGCTTCGTTGGAATACGAAAGGAAAGAAAAAGAATATATTGAAGAGTTGAATCAGACAAAACTACGTTTCTTTACCAATATTTCGCATGAGTTCCGCACGTTGCTGACCCTTATTATCGTGCAGGTGGAGCTGTTATTGCAGCTCAACAAACTGAATCCGTCTGTGTATAACCGTGTATTGAAGATTTATAAGAATGCCCGGCACATGCGCGATCTGGTATCGGAATTGCTCGACTTCCGTAAACAGGAGCAGGGATTCCTGAAACTGAGAGTGGAATACATGGATATCGTAGCTTTCACTAAAGAGATCTACATGTCTTTCTACGAATATGCCTTAAAGCATTCTGTAAATTATAAGTTCGAACATATGGAAGAGAAATTGAACTTATGGTTCGATCCGGTTCAATTGCAGAAAGTAATATTCAATTTGTTATCCAATGCTTTTAAGTATACAAAGGTAAAAGGCAATATCACGGTTTCTATCCGTAAGGTGAAGAATGAGGTAGAAATAAGGGTGGAAGATGATGGAGTAGGTATATCGGAGGAGTCTATTCATAAGATATTCGACCGTTTCTATCAGGTCGACGGGCAAAGTTCGGAGTTTACGTTGGGTACCGGTATCGGTCTGGCAGTATCCAAAGGGATTGTGGAGTTGCATAAGGGCAGTATCCGTGTAGAGAGTGAGGTAGGAAAAGGCAGTGCTTTCATTGTTACTTTGCTGATGGGTAATGAGCATTTTCCGAAAGATATGCTGAGTGATAATGAATCTAATTTTCATTTGATCAAGGATGAGATTTCGGAAGGACTGAGTTTGGAAGAACTGATATCCGAAGAATCGGAAAAGGAACCGGAAACCGGTGATAAGGAAAAGGCGGAAGATACGGATAATGAACTGAAAGATTCTGCCAATAAGCCGGCCATCCTTATCGTAGAGGATAATCTGGAGATATTGGATATGCTGGAAGATATTTTCTCTCCCATCTATCGTGTTTATAAAGCTACTAATGGGAAAGAAGGATTTGAAGCCACCCGTCAGTTGCACCCTGATATCGTGTTAAGTGATGTGATGATGCCGGAAATGTCCGGTAAGGAGATGTGTCATAAGATTAAAAACAGCCTGGAAGTATCACATATTCCTGTGGTTCTGCTTACGGCACAGACTTCTGTAGAATATACCGTCGAAGGATATATGTTCGGTGCGGATGACTATGTAACTAAACCGTTTAATATCAAAGTACTTATATCGCGTTGTAATAATTTGGTGAGAACGCGTCGGATGCTTTACGAAAGGTTTAACCATATGTCTCAAACACCACTTATTTCTAATGCCGTCAATGAGCAGGATCAGGAATTGATAGATCGTGCTACGGCGATCATCAGAAAGTATTTCGATGATATAGATTTTGATATGAACGTATTGGCTTCCGAACTGGGTATCGGCCGCAGTAAGCTGTATCTAAGGATAAAGGAGATTACCGGCCTTACCCCTAACGAACTGACTCTGAAAATAAAACTCGAGGAGGCTATGTACTTACTTAATAATCAGCCGAATTTGAATATCTCAGAAATATCCTATCAACTCGGATTTTCATCGCCCCGCTATTTCAGTAAGTGTTTTAAATCGTTCTATGGAGTATCACCCCAGAATTGTAGAAAGGGAGTTAATTAAAGGGAGAAGGGAGAATGGAGAGGGGAGAAGTGCCATGCAGCGTGATTTTTATATTGAGCTGAGTGGGGAGCTTAAAAAGACGTAGCATCTTTTTTGGAGAGACAAGCATCTTTCAAAAAAAGACGTGACATCTTTTTCCGGAAGAATGCTGTCTCTTTTCATAAGCAGGGTTATTCTTTAAAATAACCTGTATTCAATATGTTTTTACCTCCTTCACCATCTTCATCTTTTTTCTCAATCGACTTATTCATCGGATATACAGGGTGAAGGCACGTACTATGGAATATGCTTACGGAGCATAAGGAGCATGCTTACGAAGTATAAGCACGGACCTTATCCTCCTTGGCCACCGTGCTCAGGCTCACTTTGCACGGTGGTCAGAAAAAGAGCAGGCTTCACCCTCTATCCCCTTATTTATCGGCCATACAGGAAAAAGGTAAAGGCGATGAAGGGGGGGTAAAATCAAGGTGATATATTGCTATTTGGAACCTGTTATTTCTTTAAATGTAAAAAGAGAGAAATAGTATAAAAAAGAGAGGGGAGAAATACTACGCAGCCTTATCACCCTGCATAGTACTTCTCCCCTCTCCATTCTTCCTTCTCCCTTTAATTAACTCCCTTTAGTTGACTACCATCCCGGGTTCTGAGTAATTCCCGGTGCTTTCAATATTTCGGATTTCGGGATCGGATAGAGATACATCCGTTCGTCAAATACCCGGTTTTCTACGGTATATTTACTGTAATGAGGTTCGTCATTATCATCTTTTACAATTTGCATACCTTCTATTTTCAGATAGTCGGCTTTCTCCTGCGGATCGTCTAACAGGCGCCAACGGCGGATATCGAAGAAGCGGTGTTCTTCAAATGCCAGTTCCACGCGGCGTTCGTTGCGGATTACTTCGCGCATCTCCTCTTTTGTCAGTCCGGCAGGCAATTTGTACGGGCTCAATTCTGCACGTTTGCGTATCAGTTCCACTACTTTATAGATTGAGTCGTTCGGTGCCTGACTCGGCGATTCGCAATATTCGTTCATGGCTTCGGCATAATTCAGCAGCACTTCGGCATAACGCATCAATATCCAGGTACGGGTGATGTTATTGGTTCTTCCGTCCCATACGGCTTGCGGTGACAGGAGTTTTTTCAGGTAATATCCCGTTTTGGTTGCTGTCTTATTGGTGGCGGTGGCATCTTTTCCGCCTTCGAATGTTTCAATGGTCTGGGTTTTATCATTCACGGTGAATTCAGATCCGTCATATGCGAAAGTCATGTAGAAACGTGGGTCGCGGCCTACGTAAGGATGATCTTCATCGTATCCCGATCCCGGTTCATTGATCCCTTTGCCATTTGCCATACCGAAAGCGTCTGCCAAGTTTTGTGTCGGGTTGGTCAAGCCTTTTCCTCCCATAGTCAACGGGGAGTTCTGTTGCTCAACCGACACCGTATTGTTATACTTGGTAGAGAACACGATTTCGCGATGATATTGCAGGAAGTTTTCGCTGACGGCATATAAATCGGTAAATGACTCGCTGTCGTCTGTAAAGTTCATCAGCTTGTATCTGAAGGCCGATTTTACAACCAATTGGGCAGCATCGGCCGAGCGTTTGTAGCGTTCTTTGTCATTGCCGGGATTGTTCAACGGGCTTGCCCAGTAGAGCAATGCGCGTGATTTCAGTCCGTAAGCGGCTCCGGTAGTAGGGCGTCCCAATTCTTTCTTGTCGTCGAATCCCACACTTTCGGAACTTCCTTTGTATTGTTCCGGCAGACGGTTGGCGGCCGAGTCGCAGTCGGCAATAATTTGTTTCATGCAATCGTCATACGAAGCGCGGGTGGCTTGCTGAGCTTCCTCAACCGTCAATGATTTTGTAAACAAAGGTACACCGCCGTAACGTTTGATCAGTTCGAAATAGAAATAGGCACGCAGGAAAAATGCTTCTCCTTTCATACGCTCACGGGTACGGATCAACTGTTCGTCCGTTCCGGAAACAGTCGGTTTAACCGGCATTTTAAGATCGTCGATTCTTTCAAGGAAGCGGTTTACGATGCGGATTCCCTCATAGTTTTTGCTCCATACGTTTTCTACCAGAAAGTAAGAATCCCATGTACCGTTATTAAAACCTTTGATGTCACTTGTCACATCCGAGTGTACCGCTTCGTCGCATCCGGCTGCCAGCATTGCATTGTCGATATAATTGTATCCGCTTGGCAGCTTGTTGTATGCGTCGTTCAAGAACCCGAAAGCACGCCGGGTTTCATTCCATATATCTTCTTCTCCTAATTTACCGTCTTTTGCCGGATCCAGAAAAGAATCGCAACCGGCAAAAAGGAAAGAGAAAGTCAAGCCTAAACCTATAATATATTTATTGATTTTCATAATCGTAGTGTTTTTAAAGTTTGATAGATATACCGAAAGAGAATGTTCTCAATAAAGGATATTCAGAATATCCGGCATTCATCGCTTCCGGGTTACGGCCATCTATTGCATTTGAGAAAGTGAACAGATTATTGGCATTTACATAAACACGCAATGAAGAAAGGAAGATCTTTTTCATCAGTTGTTTGGGGAATGTATAGCCTACTTCTGCGGATGAAATGCGGAGCAGAGAGGTTTTCTTCTGCCAGAAATCCGATGTCTGCGTGTTATATTCACGGGAGATGCTCAGTCCCGGATAGGCTGTCTGTACAGCCGGATCATTCGGATTCCAACGGTTCTCATAGGCATAAGGAGTAAACTTGTTCGGAATATAATGCGTAGAGAACAAAGAAGATCCTTCCAGATTGCACTGAATGTCGAATCCTTTGTAATTACCTCCCAATGTAGCACCGAATATGATTTCCGGCAATGAATTTCCCAAAGCTACCATATCCGATTCGTCGATCACATTGTCATCTTCCGGATTCTGGTTTTTATAAACGATGTCACCTAAGACAGGACTTCCGAAAGAACCTGTAGGGGCATTTACCAGTTGGTCGGGATGAGTATACAGGCCATTGGTTTCGAAACCGAAGCGTGTGCCGATGGAGTGTCCTTTGCGGTATTGATGAGCATATTTGTAAGCTATCTCTTTCAGGTCGATAATCTTGTTTTTTGCCCACAACATGTTTCCTCCGACAAAGAATCCGCCGTTTTTGTATTGCTTGTTATAAAGCACATTGAAGTCGATACCCTGGTTATCGATCGATCCGCCGTTGTATTTGGAAAGGCCGATACCGATTAATGAAGGAACGATATTGGAATAATCTACCAGTACATCCCGGCGTTTTTCATTGAAATAGTTCATGGTAAATGAAAGTCCTCTCCATAGTTCCAAGTCGAATCCTACGTTAAACTTGTATGATTTCTCCCATGTTTCGTCCGGATTGGCCAATACTCCTTCCTGTGAACCGTCGGTGCTTCCGTTCGGGTTACCGAAAGCATATCCGCCCGATGAAGTGAATTCCTGACGATAAGGGAAACGGCGGCCGCCGGTCTGGTCGTTACCGTTCACACCATAAGAGACCCTGAATTTCAGGAAGTCGATCGCTTCTGCCGATTGCAGCCATTTCTCGTCCGAAGCAACCCATGCCAATCCGACGGCCGGGAAGAATCCGGTACGTTTTCCGCTTCTGTAATTGCTGGAACCCTGATAAGAAGCTGTTACTTCTGCGTAGTAGCGTTTGTTGAAGCCATATTGTGCACGCATGGCCAGTCCCTGATATTTATAATCCGGATTATCGCCCGGAACCGTTTCGCTGGAATGATTGTAGAACAGCCGGACAGCCAGGTCGTGTACACTTCCGAAGGTGTGGTTGTAGTTAAGGCCTGCGCCCAATGTGTTATAGCGGTAGAATCCGTCCATCATGGCCGAACTACGGCTGTTTTTATACTCGTCTTTACCGAATTGCGTATACGTACCGTCTGTATTCTCCTGGAATACGGCATAAGTATTGTTGATGCTCAAGTATTGCATATTGAAGTTTTCGAAACCGTAATAAGCATCGACCGACAATCCCGGCAACAGCATATCCAAATCATATTTTCCTTTTACCTGTACATTGAGCAGGCGGGATTCGTCTTTCCGGTAGCCGTGACGGTTCAACAGTCCGTAAGGGTTGGTCTGATATTCGGAAGTACCGCCGAGCGAGCCATCTTTATTGAACATCGGGAAAGCATTGGCAGGCAGGGTCATCAGTGTATTAAACACAGAGTTGGTAGCCGCCGCTACTTCCGAACCGGTGTTGGCAGCCTTGTTTTTATCGATGGCGGCAGAAACTAAAATATTGAACAGCATTCCTTTGATAGGATTGATATCCAGATTGGAACGGAAATTGAAACGTTCGTAAATGTTGTTGGCACTTGCATCCTTGAAAATTCCCTCTTGTTTCATATAACCGGCAGTCACGAAGTAGCGTGCCAGGCCGTTGCCTCCCGAAGCAGAGAAATTATAGTGCTGGAAAGGAGAACTGTTGCCGATGAAACGATCCTTGTAGTTTTCATCCGGATAGAGATACGGGTCTCTGTCCGAGCGAAGATACATATCGGGATTATACATGGGAGACGAACCGTCATTCTTCAAAGCCTCATTGTAGAGTGTTGAATATTGGTAAGCGTTTAAGCGGTCGGACATGTATTCTGGGGTTTGGAATCCGGCACGGATATCCACATTGATCGAGTGTTTTACTTCACTACCATGTTTGGTTTTGATCAGAATAACACCGTTGGCTCCGCGCATGCCGTACATGGCCAGGGCCGATGCGTCTTTCAGTACCGAGATGCTTTCCACTTCATTAAAGTCCATCAGGTCGATGTTGGCTTCTATATCGTCCACTAAGATCAGAGGTTTGGCATTGGCATTGGTAGCCATACCCCGTACATAAAAGGTATAGTTGCTTTTACCTAATTTTTCTCCTCCGTTTTTAATTGAATAGAGTCCGGAAAGCGTTCCGTTCATGGCCTGTTCGATACTGCTCACCGTGTTCTTTTCAATTACATCGGTACCGATGCTCGATACGGCAGAAGTCATGCTTCTTTTGGATTGTTCTCCATAAGACACACCGATCATTTCGTCTTCATACGTCAGGTATTTTACCATTTTCAGCGTATAGACCGGTTGATTGTCGAGACGTTTGATTACCGGACGGTAGCCTTTCAGGTTGACCACCAATACATCCGACGGATCGAGCAACATATAGAATTTACCATCCTCATCCGTTACGGCATCTGTCTGTTTCTCTTGCACATTTACGGTGATACCGGGCATGGGGACATTGTTTTCATCGACCACAATACCTTCAACAGTTACTGTCGAGTTCTTTTGGGTCTTTTGAGCTTTTACCGGCGTTACCGATAAAAGCAGCGTACACAGAACGGTGCACAAATATATAAATCTCTTCATTTGAATCATATTTTAGGGTTTATACCATCATTTCCATCCCGGGTTCTGTTCCAATACGGCGCTCTTGTACACTTCGTTATTCGGTATCGGATAAAGATGCATGTGTTCTTTGAATGTCGCACTTTCATACTTCTCGCGGGAATAAGTGAACGAGCCATCCGCATTTTTCACGGCACGGATACCATAAATATCCTTATTGAAATATTCTACTCCTTTGTGCCAGGAGAGTACATCGTACCAGCGGTGTTCTTCAAAGCAGAGCTCTACTGCACGTTCATTATAAATACGTTCGCGCATGCTTTCTCTACTGTCCGAAATGTCTTCCGGAATCGGCACCTGACCGACACGTGCCCTGAGTTCTGTCAGAACTTCTCTAACCGAGAGTCCTTCCAATGAGCTCTCCGGACCGCCTACTTCATTTTGCGCTTCGGCAAAGTTCAACAGTATTTCTGCATAACGGAAGAAAATATAATTCATATAAGTGGAAGTTCCTTTATATCGCTGGTGAGTTTCCGGCCAGAATTTGGCGATGGCATATCCCAAAACATTGATATGGGTAGTTCCCTTGTCGCGTCCCGATTCTTTTCCATCGGCTGTTACCCAAAATTCCAGTTTACGGTCGTACCAGAAACGGTCGTTGCGTAAGATACACATGTCCAGACGCGGGTCTCTGTTGGCATACGGATCTTCGTCATTATAAATTTGCGAATTGGTGATGGGGTAACCTTTAGAATCTTCAAACATATCCACCAGATTCTGAGTAACCCATTCTCCTGCCCAGCCATTGTATCCTTGAGTGGCAATAAAACGTGTCCAGAAAGTGCTTCCGTTGGTATGTCCCTGTTCAAAATTCATTTTGATGCGCGGACGGTTCATAATGATTTCACTGCAAACCGGCTGGAAGAACATGTTTACATAATCCGGATAGAGCGTATAGAGTTTCAGGTCGATTACATCTTTGGCTGCTTTGGCTGCTTTTTCCCATTTGGCAATGTCATTGGTAGGGTTGTGCAATTGACGGGCGGCATATAGCAGAGTTCTGGATCTCAGTGCCAGTGCGGCTCCTTTCGAGGCGCGGCCGTTGTCAGCATCGGCATACTTCAGGGGCAGCAGGCCGGCAGCAGTTTTACAATCATTTTCGATAAACTCGACGCATTTCTCGTATGTGTCGCGGGGTAAATCCAGATTATCCTGATTTAATACCAGTGTATGGTCGATGATAGGTACACCGCCCCAACGTTTGATCAGTTCGAAGTAAAAGAAAGCACGCAGGAAGTAAGCCTCTCCCAAACAACGGTCTTTGATTTCATCGGACGGGAAGTTGGGAATGCGGTCTATGTTTTCGATGATCTTATTGGCCTTGCGGATACCGATGTACATATTCTGCCACATGTCCGAAATTTCGTTGTTGGCATCAACCATTTTATTACTGGTATCCATTCGTGTACCGTCCCATGCTCCGTTATTGAAGATAGCGGTACAACCACCCTTGTTGCGTGATTCGTCACCCATCGACGAAACCAAAGAGTTCCAGAGGCGTCCCAAATGACCGGGCATGTAAGAATAAGCCTGGTCTGCATACTGACGGAACATTGCATAGTCCGAAAATATCTTGTCTTCGTTGATATCTTCTACCGGAGCCATATCCAACTGTCCTTCTCCGAACAAACCTGTACAGGAGGAGAAACCTATGGATGCCGCTATTACATATATGATAAATAATTTTTTCATATTCGATTAAAAGTTAATGTTTACACCAAGATTATAGACACTTTGTTGCGGATAAACTTCTCCACTGGCATTTACGGTTTCCGGGTCGAAGTTATCGATCTTAGACCATGTGTAGAGGTTCGTTCCGTTCAAGTAAACTTTCAGTCCGGTCATTCCCAATTTGCGATAGATGGAAGCAGGGAATGAATAAGTAATCTGTACATTCTTCAGACGCAGGTAGGCGGCTGATTTCAGATGCAATGAGTTGATGTTTTTGTTGCTGTGTTTAGTTGCCATGTGTAGTGACGGATAGGATGCGTTCGGGTTCTCCGGTGTCCAATAGTCTTGATGTATTTTGGAAACCTGGCCACCGCCTGCACCGCCACCGAATTCATAACCGGCATTTCCGGCAAACAGTACAGAGGCATGAGCCGCTCCCTGGAATTGTGCCGATATTTCCAGGCCTTTCCAGATGATACCGGGAGTGACCGAATACATGATTTCGGGAATGCGGGAATAGCCGATGGCCACTTTGTCCGCTTCTGTCAGTGTGCCGTCTCCATTGCGGTCCCAGTATTTCAAGTCGCCCGGAATAATAGGGCCTCCTAAAGTTGTCTGGTCGGGAGAATGCTTGATTTCCTCTTCGTTCTGGAAGAATCCGAGAACTTGGTAACCTTTGAACTGGTCGATTCTGAATCCGGCAATTTTCTGATAATCGGGAGTTCCTGCGGGGTCATCATAGTTTATAACTTCATTTCGTGCAAAACTGTAATTGGCACGGATGTAATAATCTACTTTTCCGATGTGGTGGCGATGTGATAGTTCGAACTCATATCCCCAGTTCTTTACTTCACCCACATTCAGGTAAGGGCTCGACAAACCGATGATTTGTGGAGTGGAACGTCCTTGAAGAAGGATATCTTTACGATGTTCTTTAAAGAAGTCTGCGGTGAAAGTCAACAGATCGTTTGAAAACAGGCGGGCTTCCAGACCGATATTGCCTTTTAGGGCTGTTTCCCATGTAAGCAGCTTGTTTTCGTTTCTCTTTTCATAGATACCGCCATTGGTAGAAGGGTTGGTGGTTCCGAATCCGAAACTCGGGGTTCCGCCACCGGCATATATGCCTTGGGCAGCATATTCACCCATGTACAGGAAGCGGTCTTTGGATTTGTCATTACCTACCAGACCGATTGAACCTCTTACTTTCAAGAAAGGAATCACGTTTTTCACTTTTGCCATGAACGGTTCTTCAGAGATGACGTATCCCAATGAACCCGAAGGGAAGAATCCGAAACGGTGTCCTTTGGCAAAGTTCTCCGAGCCGTTGTATCCTAAGCTGACTTCACCCAGGTATTTTTCTGCAAATCCATATTCTACGCGGGCGGCATATCCCATCAATGCGCTTGGTATACTGTTTCCACTGGTTGTTTTCTGCTGGTTATAAACCAATATGGAGTTGATGTTATGCTTGCCGAAACGACGGGCATACCCTATCTTTAATTGTAGGTTCGTACGTCTCATCGGGTTGGTTTTCTTATCTTCTTTGAACCGGAACGGAGAATCCTCTCCCAACTGGTCGTAACGTCCGGAATTCGGTTCGTAATAATAAGTATCGATACCGTCCGTATAGACTTTGGTCGAACCGAAATTGTTGTTGAACGAGATGCTCATATCGAATGACAAGCCTTCGGTGATGAAACTCAAGTCGTTGTGCAGGGTACCTACCAGATCATAATAGTTGGTCTTCGAGTTTTCGTATCCGCTATATGCAATGGTAGAGAGCGGATTGCCCGAACCTTCCACACCGGCAATCGTGCCATCCGGATTATAGATCGGATGTCTCCAGGGTTCTTTGGCAATCAGTCCTTGGAAGAAGCTGCCCGATGCACCCGAGAATCCGTTCATCTCACCGGAACGGCCGGAGATATTGGCAGATACGGTCTGGTATTTGTTGATGTTCAAGTCGATGTTCGACCGGAAATTGAAGCGGCGGTAGTATACCTCCGGATTATAATCTTTCTGTAAGTCGCCATATTTAAACATACCCCCCTGGTTCAGGTATCCCAATGAAATGAAATATCTTACTACTTTGGTACCACCGGAAATATTAATATTGTATTGTTGCTGGAGAGAACCGCTCTTGTTGACCATTTCGTCATACCAGTTTACATCCGGATACCGGTAAGGGTCTTGTCCGAGACGGAAACCTTCCAATGATTCGTCTGTCAGCAATCCGTTGTCTTGTTGCAGCGGATCTTTACCGTCGTTTTCCCATGCTTTTTTGCGGAGCAACAAATGTTCGTATGAACCTAAGAATTCCGGAATCTGCGTAGGCCGTTGCAATCCCCAGTTGGCGGTAACCGAAATTTTAGGCTTTCCTTCCTTCCCTCTTTTGGTCGTGATCAGGATAACACCGTTCGCACCTCGAATACCATATACGGCAGTGGAAGAGGCATCTTTCAATACGGAAAGGCTTTCGATTTCGTTGGCATCGAGTTGGGAGAATGATTCTTGTTCCACACCGTCGATAATGATAAGGGGAGAAGCATCGTTGAACGTGGACTTACCACGAATCAGAATCGTAGCAGCGTCTTCACCCGGACGTCCGCCCGGTTGTTGGGTGATTACACCCGGAAGTTTACCAACCAATGCATTGGTTACGTTCGCTACCGGTGCGGCAACCAGCTCGCTGCTCTTCATCATACTGACGGCGCCGGTTACCGTTTGTTTCTTTTGTGACCCATAGGCCACTACCACAACTTCGTCCAGTGCATTCATCTGATCTTCCAGTACAATGTTGAACGAGGTCTTGTTGCCCACGATTACTTCGTATGTCTCGTATCCTACGTAAGAAATTACTAATACGGATTTGGGCGAAGGTACTTGTAATGTAAACTTTCCATCCAGATCGGAGATTGCTCCGATAGATGTCCCTTTTACGATTACGTTTACGCCGGGTAAGGTTTCTCCCTGGCTATCAGTGATCACACCCTGTATCTGGCGGGTCTGATTTGCTTCTGTCACAGCTCCGAGCGCGTGGCTCCAGCCAAGTTGCAGCAGCAATACACAGCAAAACACTTTTAGAAATTTAAAATGTAACGTTTCTGTGTTCATAGTCTTTTTAAGATTAAAAAATTAATGACTCGATAATTTTGCCGTTATGCGGGAAGGGCGGATCATACTCTCTTCCGAACGGTTGTGCAAATGAAATGCATTTTGTTTGCAATGGGTTGTACTCTGTGTACCGGTAAAATGGTATAATAGTGTATTCGGACAAAAATGCCCCCTAATAAAGACAATATATACCGGTTTTCAACAGAGTACAACCAATTATTACTATTTTATTCCAATGTTTCCACTCCTTGAATTACTCCCGGTTCTGTCTGGTGCATATCAAAGATGATAATTTCGTTGGTACCCTCTTTCAACCATACTCCCGGACAATACAGACGGTACTGCGGACCGACATTCCAGAAGCGGCCGAGGTTGTGTCCGTTGACGTAAACCAGTCCTTTTGTGAAGTCTTTCAGATCGATATAGCAATCTCCGGCTTTGTCGAGTTGCAGAGTGGTTTTGAAGAACATGCCCGGACGAACCGTATCGCTTTCTTTCAGATTGGATACATATTCCGATGACATCGGTATATTGAATGCCTCCCAGTTCATCAGTGTCATGCCGTTCAGGGTAACCCGGTCGGTAATACCTTTGCGGTCGATCATCTGTGCGGCAAAGTTGATGCGTCCCATGCTTTCTACCAGAATGTCCAGAACCGGATTTTCTACATTGGATACCGGGAGGTCGATGGTATGCTGGCCCAGGGTACGGTCGATGCTTCCGATATAACGTCCGTTCAAAAAGACGGTTGCGTAGTCGTGCACCTCGTCTACACGGAGCTTACCGCTTTTATGACCGATCAGTTTGGTGCGATACAAGATCATTCCTTCGTATTGTTTCATCATTTCCATCGGAACCGGCTGTACGATTTGTTTGGCGGCAGGCAGGTTGTCCCAGATGCTTGTATATCTTTTCGTTTCCGTGGCCGGGAATGTGATGGTAGGTATAGGGTCGGGGATCGGTGCCAGTTTCTTTTTGCTGTATTTCTGGGTCAGTTCACGCAAAGCCATGTATTTGGGAGTAGCCTGGCCCATCTCATTGATAGGCGCATCATAGTCGTAGCTCGTTACGTCCGGTTGGTATGTTCCGGGTTGCGGAGAGTTGGCTCCGGCCCAGAAACCGAAGTTGGTTCCGCCATGGATAACGTAATAGTTGAATGACTTGCCGTTATCGAGCAGCCACTTTACGTCTGTGGTAATTTTCTCGATGGACGGATGTTGCCACTCTTCACGCCAGTGGGTAAGCCATCCCGGATAAAGTTCGGAACAGAAAACACTGGCATCGGGATGTACCTTCAGGGCTTCGTCGAATTCTGCTTTTGAGGCGGCCGGGTCCAGTCCGATGACTACTCCCGGCAGTGTTCCTGCTTCGAGCATATAAGGAGTGGCTCCGTCTGCCGTATAGAAAGGTACTTCGATGCCTTTGTCACGCCAAAGGTCGTGCATCCATTTCATGTAAATACGGTCGTTGCCATAGCTTCCGTATTCGTTTTCTACCTGCACCATGATGATAGGACCGCCGTTGGTGATCTCATATTTCTTTATGATGGGGGTGATCTTGTCTACATAGCGCTCTACTGCCGCTGTATACCGGGTGTCCATACAACGGATTTTTATATCCGGTATGGAGAGCAGATAAGGAGGAAGTCCGCCAAAGTCCCATTCGCCGCAGACGTAAGGTCCCGGACGGAATAACAGGAACATGCCTTCATCCTGTACGGTTTGGATGAATTTTTCCAGATTCTTATTGCCTGTCTGAAAATCGAACACTCCCGGTTCGCTTTCGTGATAGTTCCACATAATATAGCAGGCTACGGTATTGCAACCCATCGCTTTGATCATTTGTATCCGTTGTTTCCAGTATTCTGCCGGGATACGTGACGGGTGAATCTCGCCGGAGATGATTTGGAAAGGTTTGTCATCCAGCCAGAACTGGTTGTCGCCCAGACGGAAAGTGTGTGTGCCTTTTGTCTGTGCCTGAGCCCATGTACCGCTGCCTGTCAGCAGAATCAGTGTCATAAGAAAAGTGAAAAGTTTTTTTTTCATAAAATGATAGTTATTTAGTGGTAATTAGATTTCATGTACATTAATTTCCGCACTTCTGTCCTTGATACATGTGGATGATACGTAAGCCGGAGGATAGAAGGCGGAAATTAATTACACTTAAAAGTGCGTTTTTTCCATACAGGTCGATTTATAGAGTGTTAGAGGAGTTTTAGGGTGATGGTGGCGGGTTGTCCGCATTGTGCTCCTGTCGGGAGGGGCACTTTGATTTCATAGACTCCTTTTTTCTGTTTGGTGACCTCCTCGCCTGTGACGGGTACAGAAGTATATACAGTCAGGTTGTTCAAGTCTTTCTTCATGAAAGCATCTGTAACGGTCAGTATCAGTTTGCCGTCTTTCTTTTCTGCAAACAGGGCTGCCGGTGACGATACTCTGAATGTTCCTAACTTTCCTTTGGCTGTAGCGGAAGCATCGAAATAGACGGCACCCAATTGGGTCTTTTCCGGATTTTCTGCTGCTTGTAGCTGTGTGGTGTTGGCAAGTACGTTCGGTATTGCTTTGGGAAGTTCGCCTTTACAGTTCACCATGTAGGCATAAGTAGCGTCTTTTATCTCCCGCCCGTGTACAATTTCCATCTGAAATACGGGAACAGTCGTTTCCGGTTCGGTATTGGCTTTGCAAAGCCGTTTCCAGTCGGTAGTACGTTCTTCACGACGCCATTTCATTTCGCCGGATGTCTCTTTCGGGATTATTCCGTAAGCAAAACCTTCGTGGCATATCCAGTCGATTTTTCCTTTTTTTACTGTTTCCGGTGCGGTCGGGCTGTAAGTCTGTTCGATGGTAGTTGTGATATCCCCCTCCTTTTCCGGTGAGAGATTCGTAATCCCTGCTCCTAATGCAAGGAATAAGTCGTCGAACATGAAATAGCTTTTGTATGCACGTACGCCATATATGTCCTTATTGACATCTTTGGCCTCGGAGTTGCCGGGATTTTCTTTCATCTTGGCGTTTATCTTCTGATAGATAAATCCGGTAGCGAAGTCTCCTTTTCCATCGGTGGCGCCGGCGGCAAAATTGTAAGAACTGGTATAACCGCTCCAATTCTCGATTGGTTTCAATGCGGTGGGAGTCTGGCGGGTAGTGACTCCCGGCCATGCAGTGAGATTCATGGCGCCGATAATATGGCGGTATTCACTGCCATCCCGCTGAAACAGGGTTACTCCGTCGGCACTGTAGAAATTATAACCGGCAGCACCGGGATAAGCACTTTCCAAACCATCCACCCGGATGGAGCCCATATTGATGAAGAGGTAATAATCGTTCGTTTTCTTTATCAGGTCGTCGTTGTTATAAAAATAGCGGGTTCCGTGATAATATCCGTCGGGAGCGGATGTCATTTGCACATTTAGGCGGGAAGACTCTTCGGTGAACTGTTCCAGTTCCTGTATTTCTTCGGAAGTGAGTGATGTACGCCAGTCTGCCAGTAATGTCTTGGCAAGGATGTGTGAAGGCACATTGCCACGGCGGTTGTTTTTCCGCGTCATGTTTCCTCTGTCTACCAACGGTGGGATGATGCCTTTGTGGTGATAGAAAGCGGAACAACGGATATAGTGAAGCACCACCTCTACATTTTCCCGCGAAAGTTGTTTGGCCCACGGTGAGCCTTGCAGGTGTTTCAATATGCGGAAAGTTCCTTTTAGCCCGTCGATGGGATATCCCCATACAAGGCATTGCATTCCATGTCCCCATCCGGCACCGTCGGCGGTAGTTCCTTCTGTCCAGAAAGCGTCGTCGTAAGTGGTTTGCGAAACTACGGATAACGAACCGATCGCTACTTCGGACAATACATCTATCATCGGGATGGAACTCATCATCACGGCTGCTTCCAGTACCGGGCGATAGTCGAGTGCATTGCCTCCTACCCACCAGACGTGCTTGCGGAATCGTTCCACGCTTACTACATTCTTATCCGTTTCATCGTGTCTGTAAGGTTGTGTCCATGACTGGAAACCTACATCGAACAGTTTCTGATGCGCTGCAAGGGCAATCGAATCTTTCACTTCTCCTGCCTCGATACGGTCCATCAGATCGAGCAAGGCAAAGTAGGTTTTGACTGCGGCACGCGGGGTGGCGAAGCAGGAGGCATGGAAGCGTCCGGGGGCATCGTTGTTACGCTCGTTTTCCATCTTACCGTAGAAGGCAATGCCGCGTAATAAGGTTTGTACTCCCTTGTCCGACGGGTCGAGTCCTTTTACTCCACGGTATGAATCGGCTATAACCTGCAACCGTTCAAAACAGTCCCGGGTCAGGTTGTTGATTTGGATACAGTGCGCCATGTTGGTTCCGGCGGCATAGTTGTTGCGGATAATGATCTCCTCTTCCGGGCGCTTATCGGTAAAACGTCCGTCTGCATCGATCAAGGACAGGGATTCCGCTAACGTATAGTTGGTAACAGGAGTTCCGCTGATGTGTCTGGCAAACTCTTGTCGCAAACGGCGGATGGTTTCTTTCTTTCCGTTGTCTGTTGCATATAGATCACCGGTAAACAAGAGGCCGATTAGTATCAAACAGGTTAGTATCTGTCTCATAGTTTACTGATCTTTTGACGATAACATTGATTTTGTGTTACTACGTTTACCAGATATACCTTATTATTATCAAGTGGTAAAGCCAATGAAGCTTTTCCGTTTTCTACGGTAATCTCTGCTGCTGTCACTGCACATCCGTTCGTGTCATAGACGGTGATATTGGCAGGGCCGTTTTCTGCACCGCAAAGGGTGAGTTTTCCGTCGCTGTACTCGATTGCCGTCTTTTCGGTATTCGGGCCGGAGATACCTGTCGGTGAAGGGTTTACTACGATATTATCGATATAGCAGACGTGCTGTTGGTCTTCATACAGCACGACATTCGAGTTGTAGGTCGGCAGTATGGCTATTCCCAATACTCCATTGGTGAATTTGCTTATCTGGCTGGAATAGGCGGCTTTGTTGAATGTGAATGTGTAGGTAATCCATTTTCCTTCCGTGGTAAAGTCATAAACCGATTTATTGAGAAGTATGCCCTCGTCCTGTATAAGATCATTCGTTGTATTGAATTTCGAAAGCAGTTTGATACAGATGTCTTGTTTCTCTGCCGGGTCTTCCCAATCGTCTGTTTCTTTACCGATCACATTGAGCGGTTGATAGATCATAAACTCTACTACTTTCAGGTCGTCGATGGAGATAGGCGTGTCAAAGAGAAATTTCAATCCGTAGTTGCGTGCTTCCATAGAGGCATATTTCAGTACTTTTCCCGAATGGTTGCCTTCGGCGGATGCCGGATTGTCTATCACTTCGTGTGAATACATCCAACGTGATTTGGGTTTATAGTCTCCCCGTTTTCCTGTGTTGCCGAAGCGGAAGAAATAAGGAGTTGTTTCATAAGTTTCAAAGTCTGCCCGGAAAAGTTCTTGTGCGAACATATTTCCGGAAAAAGAGATAAATGCTGCTAACAGCGCGGAAGTAATGATCTTGTTTTTCATAATTCAATCAATTTGTGAGGCTGATTTTGTTTTACTACTTACAAAAGTAGAGGATGTTGTGAAAATGGGATGTTGCCTATTGTCCGAAATAGATGATTTTATTGTCCGTTGGACGAAATGGGGATTATATTCCTTCGGGTGTCCCTTTGTTCTTGTCTTGAAGAAAGTTCTTCTCTGTTTTCCGCATTTTTAGCGCCCTATGGGTGTTTTTATCCGTATTATGGGATTATATTGTCCGAAAGATAATTCGATACTACTGCCGATACAATACATCAACCTCAGTCTGCTGCATCTTCTCTACATTTGCCTCTGTGATCAGTTGGCGACAACTGTTTCCGTATTGGTTACATTAATATAATAGACGATGAAAAAGCACATTTTACTCCTGTTCCTGTTGGTAGGCACTTCGCTTACCGGAAAAGCTCAATCTACGGACAATGTAGATTTAATGTTTCCCAATCTGATGATGACTCGTTATCATTATGATAAGATGAAAGAAGATATTGAGAAGAAAGGCAATAATCCTCCTAAGAGCGCCTACATCAAACAGATGAGAAATCCGGCGGAAACAATTGTGAACAATGACCGGAAAACCACTCCTGCCGTTTCAACCTCCAACAATCCTAATAATGTGGATATAAATGGTGAAATGAACGCTATCTACCAGCTTTGCGTGGTTTATGCATTCTCGCAAGACGATAAATTTCTGAATAAAGCTGTTGAATATCTGAAGGCGTGGGGAAAGGTGAATGTGGCCGTATCCAAATCAAATATTCACGAAAGTGTATATACACCGGCTGTAGAGGGATATAGCATTATTCGCAATGTGATTTCGCAGGCAGATAGAGACGAGATAGACGGATGGTTCAGAAAGCGTATCAATGTATTCATTAAGGATAATGATTTACGCGATAATAACTGGGGAACTTGTCTTATGCAGCAATTTTATTATTACGGTTCGGCATTGAATGATAAAAATGTAGTGAATACTTATTTCAGAAACAGGTATTCCGGTTGGGTGAAAAATAATCTATACGCCAATGGTACTACTACTGATTTGATGGGTCGTGATGCTTTTGCTTACCATTCTTATGATTTACTGTTCTTTGCCGAAATCTGTCATGGAATGGCCTGTTATGAAGGATATAAGGTAGCTGATGAATTTTATGCGCAAGACGTGAACTGGGGGGCTTCTATTAAGAAAAGTGTCGATTTCTGGAAACCTTATTTATTGGACCCGGCGAAGAATCCGCATACGGAATTTGTAGAAACGGAATGGGCACCCGATAAAAAACGTAGTGATTATAATAAACCTTATAGCCCTGCCGGAACAATGTATGTTGCCGATGAGCTTCTCGAAATGGATCAAGACCTTCTACGTGCTGTTGATAAGTATCGGGGCGGTAACCCATTTTATACCTGGCGGCTCACCCTTAGCAATCTGCGCTGGTATTACGGTGAAGAAGAGTGATTTTAGTAGTCAAGTAGCCGATTAGTAGTCAAGTAGTTAAGTAGTTAAAGTAGTCAAGTAGGATACTACTGATTGTTAAGCTATATACTATCTGCTACTTACTACTAACGAAGTGATAACTACTTAACTACTTGACTACTACTAAACAGCTACTGAGAAAGAATATATAATGAAAATGTCAACCTATATGCGAATTATTGGACTATTATTGTTGAGTTGCTCTCTTTGCATGTCTTGCATGCAAGCGGATAAGAAGAAAGCACTCATTGAAGATGATTTTTTAGTTGCCGAACAGCATTTGAGTAATCAACTGAAAGCGGTTCCCGAACCTACTGTGTACCCACGTACTACGGGCAAGGACGGACAGTTGATTGCCACTCCGAAGAATGACTGGACGGAAGGATTCTATCCGGGATGTCTATGGTATATCTATGAACATAACCGTGAAGAGAGTTGGAAACAGAGTGCCGTCAAATGGACGGAAGCTTTGGAACCGATGAAAAAGCTGACAAGCCATCATGATATCGGTTTCCTTATCTATTGCAGTTTTGGTAACGGATATAGGCTTACAGGTAAAGAAGAATATAAGGATGTAATTATTGAAGCTGCCAATTCTTTAACTACCCGTTTCAGTGAAGTGACCGGATGTATCAAATCATGGAACTACCGTAAGGCATGGAATGGAAAGGATGAATGGTTTTATCCGGTGATTATTGATAATATGATGAATCTGGAGTTGCTCTATTTTGCTTCTAAAGTAACGGGTGACACGAGATATGCCAAGATAGCAACCACTCATGCGGAGACGACTGCAAAGAATCAGTTGCGCGAAGATTATAGCAATTATCATGTGGTAGATTATGATACGTTGACGGGAAAAGTACTTCATCAGGCTACCTGTCAGGGATTTTCTGATAATTCGGCATGGGCACGCGGACAGGCATGGGCTATTTATGGCTATACAATGGCTTATCGTGAAACGAAGAATCCTAATTTTTTGGAAATAGCCGTACATACGGCGGATTATTGGCTCAACCATCCGAATCTTCCGGAAGACGGGGTACCGTATTGGGACTTTAATGCCGGGCAGGAAGGCTATGTTCCCGATTGGAAATATGATCCCGACCGTTTCAAAGTAGTTCCCCGTGATGCATCGGCAGCGGCTATTGCTGCTTCTGCCTTTCTGGAACTGGCTACGTACGTACCGAATGAAGATACGTACTACGATGCGGCTGTGAAGATACTTAAGTCGCTCTCTTCTCCGGCTTACCGGGCGGTACCGGGCACTAACAATAACTTTATTCTGATGCATAGCGTCGGTAGTATACCTCACGGTCAGGAGATCGATGTTCCTTTGGTTTATGCCGATTATTATTTTCTGGAAGCTTTGAACCGGTATGAGCATTACAATTCGAAGAAATGAATTTCAATAACATAATTATTAACTTTTTAAATCAATTCGTATGAGAAAATTATTTTACGCAGTAGCATTGTTATTGGTAAGTGCAAACATGAATGCACAATCTTATTTTGTAGATGGTTATAATACCAGTTTTGATAGTTGGGTAGACATCAAGGATGCAGATGAAAATGTAATAGGTGTGAGACCGGCCGGCTGGGTATCTCCTTCAAACAATAACTGGACTTCGGGTAGCAATAAGGTAGAAGTGACTTTTGAAAAGGCAGAGAACCGTGACGGGGAAGCTGATAAGGCTTGTAAGATTATCGCTACCGGTATTGTATCTACTTGGTTTAGTTGGCATGTAGGTGTTACTCAAGTATCGAGTGTTTATGCAGAGGATTATATTGCCGATCCGTTTTTTATAGACAGAGGAGATGATTTCTATTATACATTTTGGGCAAAGAGTGATACGGACGGGACGAAAATGTATATTGGAGCTACTCAGTTGTACGACCCGAAAAACAATGGTGGTGATAGTGATGCGTGGTCTAAAGTTCCTTATGTAGAGCTTACTACCGAATGGAAACAATATGGTATTTATGTAGAGCTTGCCAAACTCGATCTTACTTCATTCGATATTCAGCTCAGAAGCAATGGAGTTCGCTATATCGACGATTTGGAAGTAGGCTATGGTGAAATTCCCGAAGGTGTAAGTATCATCGATGTATCTTCTGAGAAAGATGACTTCAAAGTCCGCTCTATTGACAACGGCATCTCTTTTGAAGGTGCAGCCGGTATGGTAACCGTATTTAATACATTGGGTTCGATGGTTGCTCAGAAAACTACTGATGGAGGAGCTGATACTATCAGTCTTACTGACGGCGGGCTTTATATTGTGAAGCTGCAAACAGCAGACGGAGAAACAGTCCGTAAGGTAATAGTTAAATAAATAAGTATCTTTATTTTGAAATGCCGGAGACGGTTTACATCATAAGGTATTAGGATATAATTGGGATAATTAAAAAAGAATGCGCATCTTTGTCCGTTGATATGCAGCAATGTATATAATGTAGGATAAAGATGCGCAATTTTAATATTTGGACACCATGAATTTAATCAGTAAAAACAAAATCACTTTCATCTTCTTGTTTAGTATCTTTTTGTTACCGGCTTATGGTGCAAATAAAGATACGAAAGCAATCTATGAGCTTATCGAACGGGTTACTCCCGGCTATTCTTCCCAATACCGGTTGGAGATCATTGCACCGGATAATGGCGTCGATGTTTATGAAGTAGACGGAAACGGTAAAGAAATCATTTTGCGTGGTAATACTCCTGTTGCTTTGGCCACTGCTTTCAATTGGTATTTGAAGTATACCTGTCAGGCACATGTTTCCTGGTTTGGCAATCAGTTGAACCTTCCGGAGAAACTGCCTCAGCCTCGCGAAAGGGAACGCCGTGTTATCAACGGGCGTTATCGCGTATACATGAATTACTGTACTGTCAGCTACACTGCTGCCTGGTGGGATTGGGAACGCTGGCAAAAAGAACTGGATTTCATGGCTATGAATTCCGTTAATATGCCGCTTTTCACCATCGGTTTGGATGCGGTATGGTACAATACATTGTTGCATTTCAATTTCAGTGACCGAGAAGCACGTGCCTTTCTTGCCGGGCCCGGACATGCTGCCTGGCAATGGATGCAGAACCTGCAAAGTTATGGCGGTCCTCTTCCGAAATCCGTAATTGACAGGCATGCCGCTTTAGGGAAGAAAATCATAGCACGGCAATTGGAATTGGGTATGCAGCCTATCCAGCAAGGATTTTCCGGTTACGTTCCCCGTGAGTTAAAAGATAAATACCCCACGGCAAATATCAATCAACAACGTTCCTGGTGCGGTTTCAAAGGTGCGGCTCAGTTGGATCCTACCGATTCGTTGTTTACCCGTATGGGGCGGGTTTTTCTTGAGGAGCAGGCCCGTTTGTTTGGCGCTCACGGAGTTTATGCCGCCGATCCTTTTCATGAAAGTGCGCCTCCGGTAGATACGCCCGAATACCTGAAAGCTGTGGGGGAAACCATCCATCGTCTTTTCCGGGAGTTCGATCCTCAAAGCACTTGGGCAATGCAGTCGTGGAGCTTGCGCGAAGCTATTGTAAAAGCCGTCCCCAAAGAGGCTTTGCTGATTCTCGATTTACGTGGCAGCAGTACTTCGAAAGCGGAATTCTGGGGATATCCTACTGTGGTGGGGAATCTGCATAATTTCGGCGGACGTATCAATATGCATGGTGATCTGGCACTTCTTGCTTCCAATCAATACAGTAAAGCAAAACGTTTGAATCCTGCTGTCTGTGGTTCGGGGCTGTTTATGGAAGCTATCGAGCAGAATCCGGTATATTATGAATTGGCTTTTGAAATGCCTTGCCATCCGGACAGTATTGATCTGCGCGCTTGGTTGAAGCAGTATGCTACCCGCCGTTACGGTGCTTTTTCACCGGCCACGCAGAAAGCGTGGATGTTGTTGCTCGAGGGGCCGTACCGTCAGGGAACGAATGGGACGGAGAAAAGTTCTATTGTTGCCGCACGCCCTGCATTGGATGTGAAAAAGTCCGGTCCGAATGCCGGTCTTGAGATTCCTTATGATCCGGCTTTGATTATTCGTGCCCAGAGCCTGTTGCTGGAAGATGCCGACAAGTTATCGGCTTCCCGCCCCTATCGTTTCGATCTTGTAGATGTACAACGGCAGATGATGACTAATTTGGGACAACTCATTCATCGTAAGGCTGCCGAGGCGTTCCGGAGTAAAGACCGGGAGGCTTTTACACTTCATTCGGGACGTTTTCTCGGAATGCTTGCCGATATGGATACCTTGTTGCGTACACGAAGCGAATATAGTTTCGACCGATGGCTGACCGAGGCCCGTAGCTGGGGAGAGACGGAAGAGGAAAAGAATCAGATGGAACGCGATGCCACTTCTCTGGTCACTATCTGGGGAGCCGATGGAGATCCGCGTATTTTTGATTATTCATGGCGGGAATGGGCCGGATTGATAAACGGCTATTATCTTCCGCGATGGCAGAAGTTCTATACCATGTTGCAGCAACATCTGGATGAAGGGACTTCTTATGAGGAGGCCGGTCTGCCACAGATTTACGGCAGAGAGGCTTTCCGTGCCAATGATTTTTATCATGCACTGGCAGAGTGGGAACTATCTTATGTAGATACCTATGGGAAAGCGCGTATCCCCGCGACTGAAGGGGATGAGGTCGATATAGTCAAACGTCTGTTTAAAAAGTATTTTAAGCTTTCTCAAGAGTATTATACTGACAGTATAAAACTCATCAAACCGTCACGGGATGAACGCACTTACGAGAATCTGGGCGAAGATTTGTAAGGTCAAAGCCGGATGGTCTGTTTGCCTCCGTTGTAAGTGATGGTTTTGCCGGATGCATCCGGGTCGAAAGCCTGCATTTGGGTAGGGCTTACCGTAACAATACGGAAAGTCCTCTCTTTTAGCATCCCGGAAAATTCTCCCTGACGCTTGCCGATGGTCAGCGAACGGGTGGCTTCGTCATACTTGAAAGGTATCATGGAATATTGGCCTTTTTCATAGTTGTAGTTTTCATTTTCGTCTTCGTAGAGAGTAAATGCCCCATCCTGTCCGGTGTAAACGTATAAAATGATTTCGGAAGCTGTTTTCTCACCTGTGTATTGCAGGTCCGGACCGTAAGGGAGGATGGCGCCCGAACGGACATAGAGCGGAATCTGTTCATAGGGGGCATCTACGGTAAGTGTTTGTCCGCCTGTAATGTACTTTCCGGTGTAGAAGTCATACCATCCGTTGCCATCCGGGAAATAGACTTTGCGCTGGCGGGCTTTATAGGTATATACCGGGCAGGCCATCAATGCAGGGCCGAACATGAACTGGTCGCTGATGTCTAATACGTTCTTGTCCTTGCCGAAGTCCATGACCAACGCGCGCATGATCGTATAATCATTGAAATGTGTCATGCCTGCTAATGAATATATGTAAGGCATCATCCGGTATCTCAGCCGGGTGTAGTAAACCATTGATTGATAAGCAGGATGCCCTTCCGGGGCGATGTTCCATATCTCGCGGTAAGGAAACTGTCCGTGCGAGCGGTAAAGCGGACAGAAAGCACCGAATTGATACCAGCGTGCGTTTAGTTCGCGCCACTCTTTGTAATCCGCATTCTCCTTTTTCGTCCGGTTCCATTCGCGCTGTGCCTTTTCGTAGCGGCGTTCTACACAGAATCCTCCTATGTCCATCGTCCAGTAGGGGATGCCGCTCATGGCAAAGTTCAGTCCGGCGGAGATCTGTGCTTTCATATCTTCCCACCGGGTGGCGATGTCTCCGCTCCAAGTGGCTGTGCTGTAACGTTGCAGCCCGGCAAATCCGGAGCGTGTGAGTAGGAAAACTCGGCGATCGGGATCCATCTTGCGTTGTCCGTCGTAGATGGCTTCGGCGTTCATCAAGGCATAAGCGTTGAAGTACTGGGTCGACGGCCCCAGAGCGGTCGGTCCGCAAAGTGCCTTACGGTATTGCATGTCCGTACAATCGCGTACATTGGGTTCCGAGGCATCCATCCACCAGGCATCAATGCCCAACGGACAGTAATGGTCCTGCATCTGTTTCCAGAATAGCTTCCGGGCTTCCGGGTCGTAGGCATCGTAGAAGCCGTATCTGTATCCCGGTCCTACCCAGTCGCGCAGGCTGTCGCGCACCGATTGCATATACATCCATCCTTTTTCCTCGAATTCCTTGAAATGTCCGGTATTTGTGTAGAACTTGGGCCATACGCTGATCATGATTTTGGCGTTCAGGGCATGTATGGAGTCTACCATTCCTTTCGGGTCGGGGAAACGCTTCAAATCGAATTCATGGCTTCCCCAGGCATTTTCCGGCCAGTGGTTCCAGTCGATGACGATGTTGTCGAGAGGAATTCGGCGACGGCGGAACTCGTAGAGTACATCCAGCAATTCGCGGCGGGTATTGTATTTTTCGCGGCTCTGCCAGAAGCCCATCGCCCATTTGGGCATGATCTGCGCTTTGCCTGTCAGTGTACGGTATCCACTGATCACTTCATCCATGGAATTGCCGTAGATAAAGTAATAGTCGATTTCATTACCCATTTCGCTGAATAGCGACAGCTTGTTCTGTTCTTTGTCCGTTACGGGAGTAAGCACTCGCAGGCCGCAATACGATTCGCCGCCATCGGGCTTCCATTCGATGCGCAGGGGGATTCGTTTTCCGGTTGGCAGGTTGGCAGTGAACTTATAGCTGTTGGGGTTCCATGCCGTGCGCCAGCGTTCGGGTACCAGCAATTCGTTGTCGAGGTATACTTTTACATATCCGGCATAATAGAGCAGAAAGCGATGTAAACCGCTCTCTGAGGCTTCCAGTTCGCCTTCAAAGGTAACGTTGGCCCCCATCAGCGGAAAGCCTTCGGGGAGGTATTCACGGTTGGCTTTCAAGTTTTCGAAATAGAGAAAAGGTTCCGTACGCACCAGTGTATCTTTCCCTCTTTGCGGATGGGGAATATAGGTTCCTGTCAGTCCTCCTTCCCGGCCTTCTTTATCGTACAGCCGGAATGCTTCGTTTAGCTGCGCATAGTCCCGTGGATCGCCAAAACGGCTCAATGAATAATTGTCCCATAAGATCCCGTAGTTCTTATTGGAAAGGACGAAAGGTACGGCTACTTTGGTATTGTATTGGAACAGTTCCTCGTTTTTTCCCTTGTAGTTGAATTCATCGGCCTGATGCTGTCCTAATCCGTAAAATGCTTCATCGTCGGAGCTCTCGAATACCTGCCGGAGTTCGTATCCTTTGGTGTTCTCCACCTCGATGGCGCGGAATGTTTTTCCTCCCCCTTCGTTTTCGTTCAGGATAGGGTTTCCTGCCGGGTCAGTGAAGCCGATTTCTCCGGTGTTAAGGCTTATCCGTGCATGCAAGGATCTGGTAGACAGAATGATTGACTCTTTTTCTTCTTTGACGGTAAAGTCGGGATGATGTTTTCCGGTATCGAACACGGAAATGAGACTGGGTTTCGCTGAAAAGGTTCGTTCGGGAGTAGCCGATACATGGATAATCTTCTCGTTGATAACTTGCAGACGGATGGATTGTACATCTTCCGGTCTTTTCTGTTTGAGACGGATGATGACACCGTCCTTGGTGGTTTCGTGGTCTGTTGCTGCTGCGTGTGACAGGGGCAGTAATAGGATTGCCAGCAGAGGATATATGTTTTTCATCTTCATGATCGGGTAGTTTTAGAGGTGATTATTCGGTGTCGTGAGGGTATGTAAAAAGAGTGATATGCTCTTTTAAAGCGCAGATTACACAGATGGTGTGATAAGAATCCGTGTAATCTGCGAAATAAGTGTATCTGTAATGGCCTTATTGCTTGGCGTGTGGATAATCGATCGTGTAATGCAATCCACGGCTTTCCTTGCGTTCCATAGCCTGACGCATGATGAGATAACCCACATTGATCATGTTGCGCAATTCGCAGATTTCTTTGGAGGCTACGCTACGCTTGAACAGGCTTTCCGTCTCTTCATAAAGGATGTCCAGACGATCCCATGCGCGTTTGAGCCGGAGGTCGCTGCGGACGATACCCACGTAGGTACTCATTATCTGGTTTACCTCTTTCATGCTTTGGGTAATCAGTACCATCTCTTCCGGTGAGCGGGTACCTTCATCGTTCCATTCGGGAATTTCTTCGTTGTAGGTATACCGGTCTATTACCTCTAACGTGTGTCTGGCGGCCGCATCGGCATAGACCACAGCTTCGATCAGTGAATTGGATGCCAAGCGGTTGCCACCGTGCAAGCCGGTGCAGGAACATTCGCCTACCGCATAGAGGCGTTCGATGGATGATTGTGCATTCAGGTCCACCAGGATACCTCCGCATAGATAATGGGCTGCCGGGGCTACCGGGATATAGTCTTTTGTGATGTCGATGCCTAAGCTGAGACATTTCTCGTAGATGTTCGGGAAATGTTTTTTGGTCTCTTCCGGGTCTTTATGGGTCACGTCAAGGTAAACGTGGTCGTCTCCCCGGTTCTTCATTTCGTTGTCGATGGCACGTGCTACGATGTCCCGTGGTGCGAGTGAAAGGCGCGGGTCATACTTTTGCATGAACTCTTTACCGTCCATCGTACGGAGCACGGCACCGTATCCACGCATGGCTTCGGTAATCAGGAAAGACGGACGGTCGCCCGGATGATAGAGCGCTGTCGGGTGAAACTGTACGAACTCCATGTCCTTCACCGTTCCTTTGGCACGGTAAACCATGGCGATGCCGTCTCCGGTAGCTACCAACGGATTGGTCGTTGTCTGGTATACGGCTCCTACGCCGCCGGTTGCCATCAGCGTCACCTTGGCCAGATAGGTATCTACCTTTCCGGTTTTCGGGTCAAGAATGTAAGCACCGTAGCATTTGATGTCCGGTGTCTGGCGGGTAACGGTTACCCCTAAATGGTGCTGTGTCAGTATCTCAATGGCGAAATGATTTTCGATAACCGTAATATTGGGATGCCGTTGTACGGCTCTGATAAGACTGTCCTGTATTTCGGCGCCGGTATTGTCTTTGTGGTGGAGAATGCGGAATTCCGAGTGCCCTCCTTCGCGGTGCAGGTCGAACTCGCCTTTTTCATTTTTATCAAAATCCACTCCCCAGTTGATGAGCGCTTCAATTTGTGCGGGAGCTTCGCGTACGACTTTTTCTACGGCGGCGCGATCGCTTATCCAGTCACCGGCAATCATCGTATCTTCTATGTGTTTATCGAAATTGTCTACCAGCAGATTGGTGACCGAGGCTACTCCTCCTTGTGCAAAATAGGTGTTGGCTTCTTCCAAACCGCTTTTACAGATAAGGGCTACTTTTCCTTTGTGTGCCACTTTTAGGGCAAAACTCATTCCGGCAATACCGGAACCGATGACGAGGAAATCGAACTTTTTAACCATAATCTAAATGTTTATTACCGCAAAACTACAAAATAACTGTTTTCATTGTACTTTTCGTTGCCATTAATTCATAAAATTGCTAACTTGGCAGCAAAAATCTGACAAAATGAACCGAATCTTCCATGCCCGTATTGCCTGGTATCAATATTTCCTGCTGATTGTATTGGGAGCAAATGCGTTTGGCTTTCTCTGGTGCAAGTATATTCTGCTTGCTGTTTTTATGATGTTGCTGTTGATCGTGGTGATCGAACAGGTGATTCACACCACTTATACCGTTACGCCGGAAGGAGAACTGATCCTTTCTTATGGACGTTTTACACGTAAAAAAACAATTCCCATCAAAGATATCATTTCCATACGGAAGCACCATTCGATGAAATTCGGCCGGTTTTCAGTGACGGAGTATCTGCTCATAGAGTACGGCCAAGAGAAATATGCATCGGTAATGCCTGTCAAAGAACGGGAATTCATCGAGTCGGTGGAGAAGAGAAGAATCCAATCTAATAATGAATAATATGAAATACCAGGTAATTATCATTGGCGGCGGCCCTGCGGGCTATACGGCTGCCGAAACTGCCGGTAAGGCCGGACTGAGCGTTTTGCTTTTCGAAAAACAGAATTTAGGCGGAGTCTGCCTGAATGAAGGATGCATCCCTACCAAGACTTTGCTTTATTCGGCAAAGACGTATGACGGAGTTAGGCATGCCTCTAAATATGCGGTGAATGTGCCGGAAGTCTCTTTCGATCTGGCAAAGATAATTGCCCGTAAAAGTAAAGTAGTACGTAAATTGGTATTGGGTGTAAAAGGCAAGCTTGCTTCCAACAACGTAACGGTTGTGAACGGCGAAGCGTATATCATCGACAAGAATACCGTCCGTTGCGGTGAAGACAGTTACGAATGTGAGAATCTGATTATTTGTACGGGTTCGGAAACATTTATCCCGCCGTTTGCAGGCATCGATACCGTGGATTACTGGACACATCGGGATGCGCTCGACAATAAAGAGTTGCCGGCCTCATTAGCCATTGTGGGCGGAGGTGTCATCGGAATGGAATTTGCTTCTTTTTTCAGTAGTCTCGGTGTACAGGTGACGGTTGTCGAGATGCTCGACGAAATATTGAATGGAATGGACAAAGAGCTCTCTGCCCTGCTTCGTGCCGAATATGCCAAACGGGGGGTAAAATTCCTGCTTAGTACGAAAGTCACCTCTTTGTCACCGAATGACGGTGGCGTGGCTGTGGCTTATGAAAATGCCGAAGGTACGGGAAGCGTGGTTGCAGGGAAGATCCTGATGAGTGTCGGCCGCCGGCCTGTAACCAAAGGCTTCGGATTGGAAAATCTGGGACTGGTACTGACAGAACGCGGTAATGTCGCTGTCAATAATAAGATGCAGGCTTCCGTGCCGGGAGTATATGTCTGTGGCGATCTTACGGGATTCTCTCTACTGGCCCATACGGCTGTTCGCGAAGCGGAAGTCGCCGTACATGCCATTCTCGATAAAGAAGATACGATGAGTTATCGTGCCATCCCCGGTGTAGTGTATACCAATCCGGAGATTGCAGGGGTAGGCCAGACCGAAGAGAGCCTGTTGGCCAAAGGAATTCCTTTTCATGTCATTAAATTACCGATGGCCTATTCCGGTCGCTTCGTAGCCGAGAACGAGGGGGTGAACGGTATGTGTAAAGTCTTTATCGGTGAAGATAAGACGATCTTAGGGGCTCATATCCTTGGCAATCCGGCTTCCGAGATCATTACCCTTGCCGGCATGGCTGTAGAAATGAAACTGACCGTTGCGGAGTGGAAGAAAATCGTATTCCCCCACCCCACGGTAGCCGAAATATTCAGAGAAGCCCTTTGATCAAGATTCCAAATTTATGCAAAGATTACTCCTATTCCTTATACTATCCTCCTGCCTTCCCGTTTTATGGGGGCAGGAGGTGCTTTCTTCGCGTATCAACGCCTTATTGCGAACTTTACCCGAAGGTTCCGAAGTCGGCATATCCGTGTATGACCTTACTGCAAGGAAATCCCTCTATACCCATCGGGATACGAAACTTTCGCGGCCTGCATCGACCATGAAGCTGCTGACTGCCATTACGGCTCTTTCACGCCCCGATGCCGATGAGCCGTTCCGTACTGAAGTGTGGTATAAAGGAACGATTGAGCATGACACGCTTCGCGGAGATTTATATGTGATAGGAGGGTTCGATCCCGAATTTGACGAACATAGCATGGATTCATTGGTGGATAATGTCATCACTTTCCCTTTTTCCGTTATTAGTGGTAAAATCTACGGGGATATCTCCATGAAAGATTCTCTTTATTGGGGTGCCGGCTGGGCATGGGATGATACGCCGGAAGCTTATCAGCCTTATCTCTCTCCTTTGATGTACCACAAAGGGATGGTTACGGTTACAGTTGCTCCCGGTGCTGCTCCCGGTGATACTGCAAAGGTATCCTGTTATCCTGTATCCTCTTATTATTCTCTTCACAACACAGCACAGACGCGTACTCCTTCTGCCGGAAAGTTTGCCGTGACCCGGGGATGGCTTCAGAATAAGAACAACATCACGGTCACGGGTAATGTAGAAGGAAAACGCAGTGTCGATATCAATGTTTTTTCTTCACAGGATTTCTTTATGCATGCTTTTTTAGAGAAACTTCGTGATCGCGGTATCGATGTGTCCCATGAATATGATTTTTCGGTCTTTGTTCCCGATAGTTTGTCGGCTTGCATGGTTCGTTGGGAGCGTCCGGTGCAGGATGTCTTGAATCAGGTCATGAAAGAGAGTGATAACTTGAGTGCGGAGGCTTTGTTTTGTCGTTTGGGGGCACAGGCTACCGGTAAAAGATATGTGTCCGCCAAAGAAGGGATTGCCGAAATAAATAGAATGATAAAACAGTTGGGACACAACCCCGACCGTTACAAAATAGCCGATGGTTGCGGTCTTTCCAACTATGACTACCTCTCCCCTGCCCTTTTAGTCGATTTCTTGAAATTCGCATATTCCCGCACGGAAGTATTCCGGAAACTCTATAAAGCACTTCCTGTTGCCGGTGTAGACGGGACATTGAAGTACCGGATGAAGCAGAGTAAAGCGTATAAGAATGTCCATGCCAAAACCGGTTCCTATACCGCTATCAATGCGTTAGCCGGTTATCTGAAAGCTGCCAACGGGCATGAAATAGCTTTTGCCATCATGAATCAGAATGTTCTCTCGGCCGCAAAAGCCAGAGAATTTCAGGACAAGGTGTGTGAAGTGCTTTGTGAATAGCTAAGGTTAGTGAACTCAATGAATTGACATGTGATGGTATTTCTCATAGGGAGTATCCTTGGAAAATACCTCTGGCAAAGCTGAAGCCATATACTGTAATTTTTCTTCAGTCGTTTTGAAGATTTGTTTGGAGTTATCACAATAGTGTTGTATGAGCTGTTCCGCATCTTTAAATCCTCGTAAGTCCTCTTCATCAAGACATGAAATTTCGTTATAGTCATCATCCATGGAAAAATGTGGATTTTGTGGAGAGAACATGTAAATTTTTCCTTTTATCTCGCCACACTGTTTGACATATGCAGCATATTGGTCTTCTGTAAGTTCCAAGAAATCATTTTCATTGGGTATATATCCGATTTTGAAAATAAATTGAAGTGAGGGCCCAATCGGCCCGAATAGGAGATCGAAAAAGTCCATTTTTTATAAGTTATGGTTAATAAATATCGTAAATATAGTGGTTTTATTTATCATAACTTATAAAAATCTCTCAATTATCCGGTAGATGATTCGAATAGCCTGAATGAATGTTGTGATTTCTGATATGTAATTATAGAGAAAATAGGGGGATAAAGATATGATTTGACAGTTGAAAATAGATGACTCTTTTGCTGCTGGGCAAATTGTTGAATACCAACAAGTTATATGTTTCCTTTTTTTCTCGGTGAGAATCGAAGCGTTTGTCGTAGAGAAACGCACCGATTCTCTACGGGCAACGGAGCGTTTCTCACCGAGAAACGAGTTGAATATTCTTAAAAGACAACAACTCTCATAAATACGAAAGCAGGAATAGATAGTTGCTGATTCCATATTAATTATCTGTATTTGTTGTGGTGTAAGCAGCAGGCATTCTCAAAAAGCTTGTTCAATAGTGGAAACCAATAACTCCACTTCATCTTTTATAGCTATTGTAAATTACGGCTTTGAAAACGTATCGGTAGAAAACAGCTTTATCGTTCTGTCAAAAACATCGTAGCACATCCATTTGGGGACACTATGTTTGTCATATTTTCTTTTTGTTTGTATCATGTAGTTGCTATTTCAGAATAGTATGTACTTTTAATATACAAGAGTATATACCATTATCATGCAATAGTGTATATTTTTGCAGTGTAAAAGTATATACTCTTATAAGCGTTCATTATCAGTTGTTTATGCCTGTAGCTTGGATAAGAACAACCCTGTTGTCTGATTCCGGCAAGTAACTGCCTTGCACTTTCACCATCGGTTTATCCGCCTTGTGCGGGAGTATGATTTCCGCTTTCATCAACTTCCCGTATTTCCATTCCATATTTACCCGATAACCGTTTCTTGCCATTAAACCTTCGATTTTTCCTTCCGGCCATTCAGTAGGCAGAGCCGGTAAGAGATGGATAAAACCTTCCTGCGATTGTAGGAGCATTTCGGCAAAGAGCCCGGAGGTTGCCATTGTGGCATCGACCTGCATGTTTCCCGATTGGTTCGACATCATGTTTTCATAACCGCTTTCTTTAATCATTTGGTTGAAAGTGCCGATGGCTTGATCACCTTCATAAAGTCTTGTCCAAAGAGCGGTACGCCATGCCATAGACCAATTACCGCCGGTATGGGGCCATCTTTCGCCAAACTTTCCTTTTCCTCTCATCTCTAATGATTTTTTGACGGCCAGTGCCAGTGCAGGGGTCTGACTGTATGAAATCATGTTTCCCGGATACAGGGCATAGAGGTGGGCGATATGCCGGTGATGATCGCGTGGGTTGTCTACATCGTCTATCCATTCCTGCAGTTGTCCGTAGCGACCGATTTTCAAAGGTAATAGCTTGTTTCTGGCAATAGTCACTTTCTCACGAAATGCGGAATCGATTCCTAAACATTCCGATGCCTTTATCACATGAGTATACAAATCATAGACCATTTCGATATCCTGATAGGCCGGTAGGGTGAAGATGCGTCCTGCGGTTTGTTCGCCGTTTGCGGTAGAATAATCTACCGGAGAACCGTTTTTCATCTCAATGCCGTGTTCGGCCGACACGGAGGGGGCGATAATGAAATGCTTCTGGTACTCTACCATATTTTCCAACCAGAACTCGGCGGCTTCTTTCATGATAGGATATCCTTTGGTTTCAAGATAAGATTTGTCTCCGCCGAAAGCATAATGTTCCCACAGATGCCTGCAATGCCAGGCGGCTCCTGACGGATAAAGTCCCCATAGGATATCGTCACCTGGAACGGTATGTCCCCAGATGTTTCCGGTGGAGTGGCTGACCCAGCCTTTGGTTCCGTAATACTCTCCGGCTGTTTTTCGTCCGGGTTCTACCAAACCTTCGATCCATTCCAGATAAGCCTCTTCGCACTCCGGAAGTTGGGTAGGCCCGCAACCCCAGTACATCTCCTGAAGATTGATATTGCTTTGGAAGTTACCATTCCAGGGTGCTTTTTCAAAGGTATTCCATACACCTTGCAGATTGGAGGGTAATGTTCCCGGGCGGGAGGCGCTTATCAGCAGGTACCGGCTGAGGTTGAACCACAATACTTTGAGGGAAGCGTCGTCGGTAAATCCTTGCTGTAATTGCTTTACACGTATATCGGTTGGTAATTTTTCGGAAGCCGTGTCACCGGAAAGGGTGAATTTAACACGGTTGTACAATGTCTGATAATCGGATATATGGGTGTGTTTGACTGTTTCGTAACCTTTAGTGATAGCACTTTTTATTATTTTCTCGGTTGTTTGACGAGGCTTTTCTCCTTTATAAAGCGGATATACGGGGGAATATTCGGTATCGACCGTATAAAAGACGGTAGCTTCGTCGGCTCCTTCGACTGTAATTTGCTGGTGTCCCACTTTGATACTTCCGCCTTGGTGAAGTACTTTCATACGGATGGTATAGCCCAGTCCGTTTCCTTGGATGATTCCGTTGAAAATGAGTTCATCCTTGCCTTCTGTTACTTTTTCGGGTTGATAAACAAGTGAATGGGAAAGGGAAAAGCTGATCTTCCCTTTTTGGTCGGCTGTGAAATGGAGTGCCATCAGTTTGTCGGGATAACTGCAAAAGTATTCGCGGTTGAACCGGACATCTCCTTGGGTATATTCGACGAACCCCCGGGAAGTAGACAGATCAATGCCACGCAGATAATTCTGTACCGGCTGGTTTTTCTTTCCAAAGTCCACAAACAGGTTACCGACCATTGAAAAATAACCGTAGTTTGTATAGTCTCCCACCATATAGAGACGGGAGAGAGAATCGGCTTCTGCAAAACGACGATCTGTGATGGACCGGCGGATAGCGGCAATCTTGTCTTTGCCTCCTTTGACAACTCCGTAATTGAAGTCGGGAACAGAGTAAGGGCCTCCCGTCCAGAATGTCTTTTCGGCTATGTCAAAGCGTTCTTTTTCTACGTCACCGTAAAAGGAAGCTCCCATATAGCCGTTGCCGATATGTAAAGCTTGTTCCGACCAGTTTCGGGCGGGATAAGTGAACCATAACGTTTCATTGGGGGATAAACGTTCTTTGATAGAGCCGGTTGCAAAAATAGGCAGACTGGCTGTTAGCAGGACGAATAGAAGGAGCTTGTGTTTCATTGTATCTCTATTTATTGAAAACTTTTTCGAAGAAAACCCGGGTTAGAATAAAAACGGATTCCAACCCGGGTATATTATGAATCGTATAAAAAAACGAAGTGTTTTTTATTTCTTGATGATTCTAAAGCTTGCTGTTTCCGAGTCGCATTGCACTTTTACCACGTAATAACCGGTAGACAAGTTGTTGAGGTGGATGAAGCGTGTACCGTCGGACAGGTTTTCTTGTTTTAATATCTGTCCCATCGTGCCGTAAACGGTAACTGTCAGATTGGTTTCGTCATTGCCATTGAGGTTGACGAACAGCTCGTCTTCAACCAGTGTAGGATATACGGATATATTGCCACTGGATTGGGTAGTGCTGATTCCTGTTCCTTGATAAGTGGAATCATAGAATTCACGAATTAACCCGTAAGCTTCTTCTTCCATGCCGGCATCTTGGCCTAATGCCCAGATTCCGATACCTTTGAAACCGCCTTTGATGGTATAATCGTATTTCAGGCGAAGGCTCTGGAGGTCTTCCGTATAGGCCGTCATATTGGCACCGTCTTCATCGGTGTACTTGTAAACATTACCTTTGGCTGCATCGTCCCAAGTGATGTTATTGTCTTTAGAATATTTGGGCACATCACCTAAAGTGGCTGTACCGACTTTGGAACCGTTCTTATAAAGATTGCCGTAATAAGGCCATGCGATGACGATATCGGATGCCGGGATATTGATATCCAGCCAGAATTGTTTGATTCTTCTTTGCGCATCGTTCAACGGGCAGGTAAAAGTTTGCCCGATGTTGTACATCATGATGGTCAGATAGTCGGCACTTTGGAGCATGCCTTTGAAGTCCCATTCGTTGCTTTCATTGCCCGGGTAGGTAGCTACGGAGAGCTCGAAATCCGGATTGATCTTATCCAATTCCTCTTTGATGTATTTGATCAGTTCATTGTATTTAGCACCGTGATTGGGCACAGAGTTATAAAACTCTTCAATATCCATGTTGATACCGTCCAGATTGTATTTGTCTGTAAACTTGGCGATGGCGGCAGCAGCCGTACGCATTTTCTGGGAATCTCCGAATAGATCTACATAGAAGGCGGTGTTTCCTCCGTCGCGCACATTACCGGTGATGGCGGCAAGTACTTTCACACCGTTTTTGTGTGCGTCATTGATAAAATCGATCCACGGCCATTTCAAGTCGATACCTTTATCCTCGAAAGTCGGAGTATAGTTGCCTTTGTCGATTTCAAAACCGATGGGAGCCACATGAGTAAGTCCTTTCCAGTCTACCTTGTCGATGGTGGTAACACTGAACCAGGGGAACCAGCCGAAAACGATTTTATTATTGTAATCTTTACATTTCTGCGTATAGGCAGCCTCATCCAGTTCATTGATCTGACGGATGGTCATATCACCATTGGGATTCGGGTTTTCGGGAGTGATGCTGTTACCGTTGCTGAAATACAGTTTGGTGATTTGGCCGTCCAGTTTACCACCATCGGTTGCAGTCGGTTTTAATCGAATGGCAACGATAAAGAAGTTATTACCAACGAGAAGCGCTTGTTTTCCGGCATTTACTTCGTCACGCAGTTCTAACTTACCGTTTCCCGGACGGAGTGCTTGATAGTTCATCGTGAACGATTCGTCTGTGATTTGGGCTTTGTCACCGGCATAATATACGTTAATGCTGGCAATATCGGTAAGTTTGGTAGTACCGTCCAAAGAAATGTCCAGTCCGCTAAGTGAAAGTTCACCGGCACCGACTGTATTGATTTTTAAAGTAAGCAATTCGATATTTTCCTCTTTAGCATAAGCATTACCGGTTTTTTGAGAAACCATGGCACTTTCGATTGTCATTTCTCCTACTTCTTCGAATATTTTCAGGTCGATGTCCTTAATTTCCGCTTCTGTTGTTTTGAAAGTGGCCGGATAAGCACCTTGCAGATCGGGAACAGTCGTTTCGGAAACATTCTGGAAATCGTAGTAAGCTACTAAATTAGCTTTTTCCGGGTGAGAATCGAGCACTTTATAACTTTTCCATTTAGAGATCGTTTCCAGATCCAAGGCTTTATTCCATATTCTGACCTCGTCATAACAGGCAAGAGAAGCACCGCCCAATACGAAAGAAGCATCGATATCACCGGTGGTCGGTTTAAAGAATGCATTGGAGAAAGCCTGGCGGATGCCGTCGATATAGAGAATGATGACTCCCTCATCGGTACTTGTTTTGGTTCCGTCGTAGACTAAGGCGATGTGATGCCAGCCGCTTTTCGGATAACATCCGGCAGAAGTTTGTGCATAAGCACCGTCTGCCCCGTTGGCTTGCATTACATAGATCTGCCCGCTTTTCTCTACCTGTACTTTGATACGGTTACGTTCGTCGGGTTGTTCTTTCTTGAAAATAATGAAACGGTCGTCCAGATCATCCAGGGTTATATTTACCCATGATTCGATGGTATAGGCACCTGCTTTGTTGAGTTGTGTTATATCTCCGCAATCCAGATAAGCATCACCGGAATTGACGTTCAGTTTAAAACCTTTGTTTCCCGTTGTTTGTGCGGCTGCACTGAGAAAGCCTAACAAGGCAAATAGACATAAAAATAGATTCTTTTTCATTGTTCTTTTATTATTAAGTTACACAAAGTTTATTCTTGAGGTTTGTTGGGGTCATAGATCTCGAATACGCCCGATTCGATGGTGGGGCTGTCTACTACCAGATCGTCGGTGGCGATGGCTTTCACTACCAGGCGGTATTTTCCACCGGCTACGATGGGGTCACCGTCGAAATCGGTAGTGATGCTCCCGTCGAAGCGGAACGAACACTGGTTCTTAAATTCTTTCTGGTCAGGATCTTTCTGGAGATGGCTTATCTGAAAAGCCTTGTCGGTGTGCTCCATTGCGTCTTCGGCATAGAGCGTACTTTTCTCTTTGATTACCCAGAAGTTGATATTCTGTACGCGGGTGGTATCGCCTTTGAAGAAATAGGTGACTTTGATGTCGGATAGTTTGCTTTCTTTACCAACCTCCCAGGTGCGTACGTTCCATACGTAGAGATAGCTGTCTTTTTTTGAAAAGTCATCCTCGTCTTTATCGCAGGCTACAAAGGAAAAAGTGATCAGAAAGAGTATTAATTTTACGGTTGCTTTCATCTTGCTATTATTTTTGAGTGGTTTCATATCCCGGGTTCTGCTCTAAATTTGAATTTTTGATAATTTCTGTTTGAGGAATGGGGCAAAGGTTGTGCGCTTCGCTCACATATTCGCCACCTTTGGAGTTGATCTCCTTACTGACTCTTTTTACGGTCTCTACGAGTATTCCCCATCGTACAAGGTCGAACCGGCGGTGTCCTTCATAGCAGAGTTCGCGGGCGCGCTCATCTTGGATAAGGGATTGGAACTGCTTGTAATTCAGATCCTCCACTTCGTCTATACCGGCTCGTAGACGGATCTCATTTACGGCATCGTAGGCCTCTTCGGTAGGGGCGCCTTTCCATTCGTTCAGTGCTTCGGCATACATCAAGAGAACATCGGCATAACGAAATACGGGGAAATTTAAACCGTCATGGTCGAGCATCTGCTTACCGGTTCTGTCCCAATATTTGATAACAGCGATGCGGCTGTCCTTGAAAGGTTGCCCGCGCCACGTTTTGGCCAGATTGTGTTCGAGACGTAAATCCCATTCGTCGTATTTATTATAGAAGGATGTTGGGGCGGAGCTGCCTCCCAGTCCGTTGAATTTGTCCCATTCCTCTTTGCTCGGGCCCAAATACCACAACATGCGGGCTGAGAAGTCGGTATAATCGGCATTGAATTGTATGGAGAAAATGTGTTCCTGTTCATTTTCAAAAGCCTGGGAGAAGATGTCGCTGTAATTGTCGAATAATTTGTATTTATTCAATCCCATGACTTCTTCGCATGCACCTGCCGCTTTTTCCCATTGTTTTTGTAATAGATACATTTTCGCTAATAAGGTATAGGAGGCACCTTTACTGATTCTGGCTACAACGGCGGGGTTCTTTTCCAATAGTGGAGACACCTCTTCGAGTTCGTCGATAATGAACTTGGCCAGTTCATCCTTTGTGGCTCTTTTTACGTTCTTCACCTGATCCAATGAGGTGATTTCATCTTGTAGCAACGGCACGCCTCCCCAGTATGTCAATGCGTGATAGTAATAGAAAGCGCGCAGGCAACGGGCTTCTGATAACAGAAGAATACGTTTGTTTTCATCGAACGTCGATTCTTTTATGCGGCTTATGGCTGTGTTGCAGGCACCGATAGCCTGATAAGTGGTGAGCCACCAGTCACTCCATCTGTTTTCGCCCGAAGTCCATTGATAATTGGCGGAACCGCCCGCACTACCGGATATATCGGTGCCTTCGAAAGCGAAACACCATCTGTCCTGGCTATAATAGCCGGTTCCGTAAAGGAAGCTGTAACATCCGGCTACGGCAGCTTCGGCTCCGTCTACCGTTTCAAATAGTTTATCGACACTCAGTTGTGATATCGGTGTTTTGTTCAGCATATCCAGACACGAACTTAACGTCACTGTCAGGGTGCATAATACCATTATTTTTAATCTTTTCATGATTCTTTTCATTATAGTGTAATCTTAAAACCAAAAGTATACGTTCTTGCCGATGGGTATGCGGTGAAGTCCATACCCCGGAGTACATTTGCCGAATAAACTTTATATCCACCTTCCGTTCCCGTATTTACTTCCGGGTCGTATCCTTTGTAAGAGGTGAATGTGAATAAGTTGGTTCCGGTAACGTAGCATTGCATATCCTGAATTATTTTATTTTTCTTCCAGCTCTTCACCGGGAAATTATAATACAGGCTGATGCTCTTAATCTTCAGATGTGAACCGTCATGAATCATATAAGTGGAGGGCTGGTATTCGTCATTGGAATAGAGCTTGGGATAAGCCGCACGCGGATTGTCGAGCGACCAGAAATCCTTTATCCGCTTATATTGGTTTACGAACCGGGGATCGACTGTGGCATACAGGAAGTCACCGCCGGCCAATATATCGTTGCCATAGGTTCCTTGCAGGAATATGCTTAAGGTGAAATTCTTGTAGGTGAAAGTATTGTTGATACCTCCGAAAAAGTCGGGGTTCGGGTCACCGATGGTGGTCTGGTCTTCAATCGATACGACACCGTCGCCATTGATATCCCGGTATATTTTCTGTCCGAGAGAGGCTGTCGGTTCATTTCCGGCATCGATCTGTTCGCGAGAATGGTAGATACCGTCCATGATATAGCCATAGAATACACCGACAGGTTGACCTACTTTCAGCCAGGAATAAGGATGGGTTCCCAAGCCCGGGCGGAAGGTGTATTCGAAGTCTTTATCCGGTCCCATGGCAAGCACTTCATTCTTATTGGTCGAGATGTTGAATTCGGTAGACCATGTGAAATCTTTCGTCATGATATTGGTAGTACGGATCATTAATTCCACACCGCGGTTTGAAATCTTTCCTACGTTCATAAAGCCGTTCTTGAAGCCCGAAACATAAGGGAATTCCACATCCAGCAAGAGATCTTTGGTTCTTTTGGAATAGAAATCGAGTTCTACGTTCAGGCGTGAATTGAAGAAAGAGGCCTCGATACCGAAATCGACTTGGGCGGTTGTTTCCCATTTCAGTTTGTCGTTACCCAAACGGTCGGGGACGTAGCCGATTTGCGGAATTTCTCCTAACATGACATTCTGTTGTCTCATCAGAGGCAAGGTCTGATACAGGGCAATATCCTGGTTTCCGGAGAGACCGTAACTCAGTCTTACTTTTAAGTTGTTCAGTTTAGTGAAACGTTTCATGAATTTCTCTTCCGAGATTCTCCAGCCTAAGGCTGCCGAAGGGAAGAATGCGAATTGGTTGTCCTTGCCCAGACGCGACGAACCGTCATATCTGCCTGTAAGGGTAATCAGATAGCGGTCGCGGATGGAATAGTTGATTCGTCCTAAATAAGAGATGATGGCCCATTCGGAAGCCGAGCTTCCTATCTGACGGGTTTTGGTTTCGGCATCGGAGAGATTATTCCAGTCGAGCAGGTCGTTGGTGAAGTTCTTTCCGAAGAGATCCAATCCTTCGTTGCGTCCGAATTGGAGCGTATATCCTCCCAAAACAGTGAGGTGATGGCCTTCCACTATCTCTTTCATATAGTTGGCTGTGTTTTCCCACAAGATGGAATATCCTTCCGACTGGTTGATCCGGGCTTCGCCTTTGGTCTTATTCTGCATCATGGTAGGCAGAGATCCGGGCTTATATTCACTCGTCTTGGCGGTACTGGCATTCAGACCTAAGGAGGTTTTGAACTTTAATCCCTTAATAGGCTCCCAGTCTCCGAAAACACCGAGGTATACGGTAGTCGACTTTTCCTCTTTTTTGCGGAGATTGAGTTGGGCAACTACGTTATCGATTTTATTGCTCACTACACGTGAAGGGCTGTCGGCGGCATATGAACCGTCTTCGTTATAGATAGGCATGGTCGGCGGAGTTGCCAAAGCGGAACTTTGGTAGTCGAAACCTCCCAGGCTTACCAGATTGGGCTTTCGGGCAGAATGCGAGAACTGGAAATTGGCACCGATATTTACTTTGTTACCGATCTTCCTGTCCAAATTAAGACGGGTCTGATAGCGTCTGATTCCCGATTTTTTGATTACACCTTCCTGATCGAACATACTTAATGACAGATAATAACGGGTGTCTTTGTTACCTCCCGAAGCGGCTACCTGATAATTCTGCATCAATGCTGTCTGGAGAATTTCGTCTTGCCAGTCGGTTCCTTTTTCATAGATGCTGGGGTTTTCGATAGACGGTTCCTGGCCGGCGGCGACATCCTGTTGGTTTAACATCTCGGCATATTCGCGGGCATTGAGCATTTCCAGGCGTTTGGCAACCTGCTGAACGCCTACATAGGCATTGACTGTGACGCTGTTGCCTCCTTCTGTTCCTCTTTTCGTAGTGATGATAACTACCCCGTTGGCACCTCTGGCACCATAAATGGAGGTGGCGGCAGCATCTTTCAGGATTTCTATCGATTCTATATCGTTCGGGTCGATCAGGTTCAGATCGCCTGCACCGATAAATCCGTCTACCACATACAACGGCTGGTTACTTGCCGAGATGGAGTTACCGCCACGGATAAGGATATTGGTTGCCGCACCCGGTTCGCCGGAAGTATTGGTAACGTGTACACCCGATACTTTACCGGTAAGTGCCTGATCGAGACGTACGGTCGGGATATTGTTTATATCTTTCCCTCCCAAGCGGGCAACAGCACCTGTCAGGTCTTTTTTTCTCATGACTCCATAGCCGATTGCCACTACTTCATTGAGCATCTGGCTGTCTTCCTCCATCAGAACGTTGATAACCGCTTTGTCCTTCGTTCTTACCTCTTTTTGCTTATAACCGATGTAAGAGAACTGGAGTACGGAGTTTTTGTCTTTTAACTGGATGGAATAGTTACCGTCCATATCGGTGGTCGCACCTTCATTACCGTTTTTAACCCGGATGGTGACACCGACAAGCGGTTCGTCCATGGCATCTGTAATTTTTCCTTTGATGATGACGGGCTTACTTGCAACGGCTTGTTGCAGAGTAATGATGACTGATTTGGACTGTATGCTAAAACTCAGTCCTCTCGGTGCAAGAACCGTTTTGAGAATCTCCGTCAGGCTTCGATCCTGTACAGATACGGTAATGTCCTTCCGATTGTCCACCACTCCTTCGCGATACGAAAAATAGTAATCCGTTTTGTGTTGGATTTCTTCGAAGAACTGCTTGAGTGTGACATTGCTAAGCGAAAGAGAGAGCTTCGGCTCCGGTGCATTCTGAAGATTCTGGGCATTCAGAATGCCCATGAATCCATTCATTAGTAATAAAAAGAATATGATACGAAATTTTTCTGTGATCATGGCTGTTTTAAAGTATTTCATTCTTTAAGGTGTTTTTTACTTATTGGTTTGAAGTTTTCTTTTTCTTTTTTCCTTGTCCGTTCTATAAGTAGTACACATATTTATTCTTTTTGTAACATTTGTTTTTTTATGTTTTATAGCAGGTTATTTCTTTTCTCCCTCGGCAGCCCGTTTTTTCAAGGCATCGATGGTTATATCGATCAGCCGGCCTGCTTGTTCTTGCCTTTTGTAGGCGGCTACACGAAGCATTGAAGCATTTTTGGGGATAGAAAGAGTGTCTGTATACATATTGGAATAGATATCGGGGATGGTATTGTCGAATGTATAGAACAGGCTTAATCCTTCTATTTCTGTCTTCATTGCTATTTTCAGTTGGTGCTCTTTATCCCAATGGGGATAAATGATAGGATCGTAGATGCTGCGGGCATAATTGACGCCGGATCGGTCGAAACGTTCGAACTGTTGCTCCACCCTGTTTACAAAGAACTTCCAGTTGCGCAACCGGGCATCGGTCCACAGGGTTTCCGATATCGCCAGGGCACGGGGCCAGATCATATATTCCACTTGCCGGTAGTGGGGAACGGATTCCGTCCAGAGATTTCCTTGCCCGCCCATGATCAGGGAAGCGTCCACACTATCGGGAATGAGTTGATATTTGTAACAGTCCTGTAGGCGCAGCATGGAATAGGTGTTTGGTTCGACTGTCGGATCTCCCTGGTAAAAGTCCAGATAGCAATGGTCGGTTGGGGTCATGATGACGGAATGTCCTTGCTTGGCAGCTTCTATACCTCCTTTCATGCCTCTCCACGACATGACGATAGCTTCTGGTGCCAAGCCGCCTTCTAATATTTCATCCCATCCGATAACCTGTTTCCCTCTTTTTTGAACCATCGCGGCCACACGTTTCACAAAGTAGCTTTGCAGTTCTTCCAGGTTTTTAAGATGTTCTTTCTGCATACGCATTTTGCATTTGGGACACTTCTCCCAAAATCCTTTATAGCATTCGTCACCGCCGATATGGATATAAGGAGAAGGGAAGAGGCGGGCGACTTCGGCGAATACGCTGTCCAGTACTTCAAATGTCTGTTCATTGCCGGCACACAGGGAGTTTTCTATTTCGGTATAGAAAGTGTTGCCTACATTGACGTGGAACGGTCCTCCCGTACAGGATATCTCCGGATAGGCCGACAGGGCTGCCATGCTGTGTCCGGGAATATCTATTTCGGGCACGATGGTTACATAGCGCTGTTGTGCATATTCTACAATTTCCCGGATATCTTCTGTTGTGTAATATCCTCCGTAACTCAGGGAGTCGGTCGGCAGTTGCGGTTCCCGCTCCCACCAATTACCTACGCGGGGCGCTCTCCATGCACCGATGGCGGTGAGTCTGGGCAGTGATTTTACTTCTAATCTCCATCCCTGATCATCGGTCAGATGCCAATGGAATACATTGTATTTGTATTCGGCCATCTGGTCGATGAATTTCTTCACTTCCTGCTTGGTGAAGAAATGCCGGCTGACGTCGAGCATCAGTCCCCGCCATGCAAATTGGGGTTTATCAGTGACTTCTATGCAGTTAATACTCCAGGTGGCGTCTGCCTGTACCGTTTTCGACTTTATTTCCGGCGGGAGTAACTGAAGTACGGATTGTATACCGTTGAATATTCCGTGATGCTTGTATGCGCTCAAAATCAGTTGATCTGACGATATCGAGAGCTGATATCCCTCCTCACCCAGTTCTTTGTGTTCGCCTAACTGGAAAATAATCGTACCGGAGTTGTTTACCGGCAGGGAAAAGCCTGTGGCGTCACTGATTTCTTCATTGAAGTAGTTTGCTAAGGCCGTCATTTCCGGATCGGACTTGTCTATGCCGATGCTGCTTTGCCCGGTTATGTAGAAGGTACCCGGTTTCAGTTCGTACGTACTCGGCAGAGGAATAATCCCAATGGATTCGTTGGATATGCTATTCTCCGGTTGGGTACAACTGACTGCACATCCGAACAGAAGGAGAAGAGCGAAATGATTGATGATCTTCATTTACTTGTTTTTTTTAGATATGTATTTGGCTTTGCCTGTTGTCATATATTCCCATACACCTGTTACCCATGAGTCTACCCGGGCTTTTTCTACGGGGGTACTTGCAGCCGCTTGTGCTTTATGTACCAATTTTTCCAGTTCTTCCATCACTTTGTCCGTACCGAGGTATTCCCAGGCGATGGACTCCGTCTGGTGAAATTGTGCGTCTTTGGTCTGGATATCCGACGGATAGTTTTTCGAATCGCTATAAACGCTTTCTATCTTGTCATAGAAATCCGACATCGGCTTGGCTGCTTTGCCGAAATAAGAGGTAAAGAACTCGTCGATCAGTTTGTCCGGGTCTAATGATGGATTATCATATAGTTTCATGGTGATGTAGAAATCCAGTTGCTCACCGATACCGCACAGGAAGATTCCCCGTACCTTATCTTTTGCATACATTTTTATTTGTCCGGCTACTTCATGGATACTGAACCCCGGGAATACATGGAAGTTTTGTACCAGACCGCGTTCGGTTGGAAAACACAAGTAATTCCACAGGTAGACAGGGCGGCCGCTCTTTTTACTCTCTTCTATCCATTTCTTGTAATAATCTACTTCATTCTCTTTCATTTTCGGTGCCCAGTAATTTCTTGGATGCAGACAGGGAGCTACCGATATATTGTCTTCCAGTGTCATATCTTCCGGCATATAGGCATACACATGATAAGCTAAAGCCGATATTTTTTTGTTTGGATGTGTTTTCTTAACCTCTTTGGCCACGTTGTTAATAAAAGTCCAGAGATAATGAGTAGCGGTACCGCAGTTGAAATGCTCTCCACGGATGTTGTCTTTATCGATTGCCAACTGCCGGGTACACTCTTCGCATTGGCACCAGTTTGCGTTATCCAACGGAACGATTGCAAAATAATCTCCTAAAGCGATTTGTTCACCTTTCAAAGGTTTACCGTCAAAATAGTCGCGGGCATCTTGGGCCACTTGCTCGATGAATGCCCGGTTGGTATAGCAGAACTGACGTTCGTGAGGGCCACCGGTACGTCCTGCTGCGAAGTATTCGGGATGATAGCTTTCGAATAATTCCGGCCGTTCCGGATTCTTTTGCAGGAAGCGGTCCTGATAGGCAGTGAAAGCATGGTTGGCTGCCCACTTTTCACCACCGAACCGGATGCGTCTGAGAAATAGCTGTAAATTTTCCGAAGTTGCGTTGAAATATTGTTCTTTCATCATCGGCCAATCGAAAGAATAACTGCCGTCTCTGTATTTGAGAACGGGCGCACGCATTATTCTGACAGGTGAAAGTTTTAAGTTTTTCTGTTTTGGAACGATGATATTCAGTGAATCGGGACCGTAGAAACGGATACCCAAGTAGTTCTCCAAGAAGTCATACACGGCATAGCAGGTGCCCTGTGCATCATAAATAGACGGAAGGGTGAGTTCGGCAGGAGCTGACGGATCACCAGTGGATTGGGAGTAATTGATTTTCGTCCGGTCTTTCGAAGGAGTGATACCGTTATTGTCACGTCCGCCGTCTGTGTCGAAGTTTTCGTCCTGTCCCATGAGCGTAATTGTCTCTGGAGTGATCTCTATAAGATATTCTTGCTCTTTGAAACGAACTTTTTCCGTATATTTACTACCGCCTACAAAGATGATTTTCGACGGCTGTTGGGGAACTTCGCTGACTATGGGCAGATGAATGTCCAGAGATTGTTTGATGAAATGTTGCAGTTCATGCGCTGCAAGTATTACCGAAGGAGAAGGTTGCTCACCGGTCACTATAATTGTCCGGTCTTTTTCTATGACAAAAGCTTTCTTGGCCGAACAGAGAACCGGCATCATTAATAGCGTAATATACAATATAAATTTCTTCATAAGCATTTTTTTGTTTAAAAAAGGGTATAACAATAGCTTGGAACCAACCTGCGAAGGTTCCCTCTTGAGTTTTTTAAAACGAATCGGATGTAAGAAAAAGGACAAAAAAGTAACGGACAAAAGAGATTATAATATCTTTTGCAACATTAGTAAGTTGTTAAGAATGAGTGGATTTAATTTGTATTTTTCATGCGCTTTTCTGTTTTTTTTAGATTATATATATGTCATTGTTTTCTATCTTGAATTTCAGGTTATAGTGTATACGCAATATGTTCATCATCTCTTGTATGGAAATCAGTTTAAATTGTCCGGTGAACTTATCGTTCACAAGATTTTCTTTATCATAGTGTATAGTGACTCCATACCATCTTTCCATACGTTTGAAAACTTCCGTCAACGGTACGGCATTGAATGCCAGTATGCCTTGTTTCCATGCCAGTTCCGAGTCCTCCTCCATAATGGAAATGTTACCTTTCTGCTCATTTCTGGAATAGACGAATTTTTGTGACGGAGTCAGATAAACAGGTTTGGACGGATAACCGTTCATGGTCAGTTTGACTTTTCCTTCTATAAGCGCCGTTTCTACAATGTTTTCATCGTTGTAAACAGAAACATTGAAAGAAGTCCCCAATACTTCCACATCGAAAACGGAGGTCTTTACGATAAACGGTTTTTCTTTATTGGGAGTAACTTCAAAGAATGCTTCTCCTTCAAGGGACACCTCTCTCAATTTCCCGTTAAATTCGGGGGTATACGTTAATTTAGACTCACTGTTCAGATGAACGATTGTCCCGTCCGGTAACGTGATACCGGCACGTTGTCCTCTGTTGACGGATACGATATTGGGTATTTGTTTATAATGGTCCATCTCATGGTAGAGATAAACGGTGGAGAAAATCAGGATCGGTATCAGCAGAGAAGCGGCAACGGTAGATACCCGCTTCAGCCACATCCGTCTGAGATCTTTCTTTATCTCTTCGTCAATGCGTCTGCGGGTACGCTCTTTAGCGCTGGGAGGCATAACGTGAATATTCATGTCTTTCTGCCAGCATTCATCGAGCATATTCGGGATGCTTCTGTCGGAATCATCCTGAATCTTTTGCTGTAGCTCCTTGTATTCTTCTTCGTTGATGCTACCGTGAATATATTTTTCGAGTATATTATTATTTTTCTCCATAATCGATCCTGTCCGTTTATAGGTAGTACACAGAAACGGCAAACCTGTAACATGCGTACTTCCTGTTATTAATATTTTTTAAGTATTACCATTGATTCATGAAAAGAATAGCAAAGCAAAGGCCTGTCTTGATAAGCTCTTCTCTGAGTACTTTGAGTGCACTGCTTAGCTGATTTCTCACAGACTGCTCGGAGATGTCGAGTTTTAGGGCGATCTCCTGGCTGGATAGCCCTTCTTCCCTGCTCATTTCAAATATCGTTCTTTGCCGTTTGCTCAGTTTGTCTTTCGCCTGAAGAATCTGTTCGTTCAGTTCATGAAAGTTAAAGTCGTTCTCGGTAGTGTTTGCACCCTCTTCGGCAGCGTCCAGTTGTGCAGTATATTCGTCATAAGAGAGCAGGGTAAGCCTGTTTCTGAGATCATTCAGAAATTTGTTTTTGGCAATGGTGAAGAGGAAAGAACGAAAAGAATATTCGGGCGACAGATGTTCTCGCATTTGCCAGATTTTCAGGAAAACCTCCTGAACAATCTCTTCCGCCATTTCGGACGAATGTGTCAGGTTATAGGCAAAGCCATACAATCTGTCGGCATAAAGATCGTATAGTTTGTTGAAGTCGGCATGCGATCCTTTTCGGAGACCTAAAATGTATTTTTCATCCATAAAGAAGAGGTGTTTTTAATAGTGGTGCCAAAGTTAGAGAAATATATGATAAAGAGAATTGATTCGATTGAAAAATATTAGGCGGGTATATTTTACAAATAAAAAAAGGTATGTCCGGTCATTGTAGGGCATACCTTTCTCAAAACACGTATGGAATCTATCTATTGCACTTCAAAGATAGACGTTATTATATTTTCTCTAACACAAATATAGTGACTTTTGTGTGTATAGTTTGCCTTTTCCCGATTTTCTGTTCAAAAAGGCTGGAATTTTGAGTGTTTCTCATGTTGGGAAGATGGATATGGTCAAGCAATTAATAAGCTGATGTCGGATATTCAAGTATAATAATGAATAGAGAAGGATAGATATTCTTGTATTGTTGAAAATCGATTTCTTAATATGCAAAACATGGGGATGTTTTATACCACAACATCCCCATGTTCAGAATCACAACATCCCCATGTTTTGGACAAAGACATCCGGATGTTGTGATAAAGTATCTTTTGTATGGTTATAATGGATCTTTGATCATTTTCTGTACCAGTTCCGGGTTGTTTGTCGTGATGTAATCGGCACCGTGATCGATGCACCATTGTATTTCTTCGGGTTCGCTTACCGTCCAGATATTGACTTCGAGTCCTGAATCATGGAGTTGCTTTATCCATTCGGGATTCTTTTTGAATACGTTGATGTGATAGTCGGCTCCTGTTCCTCCGATTTTCTTTAATACGTCCGGTGCTACGCCGTTCAGATAGAGAATCGGGCAGTTGGTCTGTTTCACAAGTTCATCGAAAGCATTTCTGGAAAAAGTAATGTAGGAGGTTCTTGTTTCCAGTTCTTTGGCTTTTACCAGGTCGAGTATCATTTTTACGGCTTCTTTTTCATGTTCCCTGTTTTTATGGGGTTTTATTTCCAATACCAAGTCTATCGTAAGGCGTTTGGCAACGTCGAGAAACTGATCCAATGACGGTAGGTATTCTCCGTTTTTCAATTTCTGATTCAGAATGGTGTCGGATGACGTGGTTTCTATTACGTAACTGTTTATATGATCGTCATGGTTTACTACCAGTTTTTTATCGGCTGTCAGCCATACGTCGAATTCGCATGCGTCGCATTGGATGGAGTCGGCTTTTATCAAGGCACGGATGGAGTTCTGGGCCGAGCCTTCGATGTCCCAATATCCCCGGTGAGCCACTACTTTGGGTTGGGCATTTACGGTAAGAGTTACGAGGATTCCCATCAGACAGATGAATACAAGTTTTCTTTTCATGATATACTGAATTTTGAAGTTATTTTTCGAGTGAGATAATTACACTTCCGGGAGAATGGCAGGAAAGGCGGAGTGAGTCTTTCTTCTTTTTGATTTTCGCATGGGAAGTATTTTCTATGATGCTAACTTTTCCATAGGTTGAATTTGGAGGGAGAGAGAGCCGGAAACTGCCTTTGACGGGGTTGCTGAAAAAGATGACCCTTTTCCCGTCGATGAATCCGTCGTAAGCAAATGCAGACCCTGTATCGAGCAACGGGGTGGCTATCCAGGTGTATACCCCGCTCCACGAATCATGATGACCGATGGTTCGGAGGGTATTTCCGATGAGCTTGTGATAACATTTAGTCCAGGAATTACCTATGAAAATCACGTCATCATCGGGGAGCTCATCATGTGTTCCCAATCCGCGGTGAAGGAGGAAAGAGGATTGAAAATACAAATCGCCTTTTTCGATGAACCGGTTGAACCGGGGGAAATCTTGCTTTTTAAACCGGTTTGTCTGGTGTATGTTGGTCCAGAAAGGATACTTTCCTAAGGGGGTGAGAAGCTGGTTTTCATCTTTGAACATGGATTGCATTCCGTAATATTTGGTTATTATGACGGGAGTCCGGTTGATGTAGTCGTGAGATAAATCGACCTGGATGCTGTTGCCCCTTATCGTGTAATTTACGTTCTCAATACATAGCGTATCGGTAAAATAGGTCTTATCTCCGGTCTGTTCTGCGCTTAGAGGATTGAATATCCGGTTTTTTACTTCCAACTTTATTATTTGTGCTTTCAAGAGGGTGTCGGAGGAAATGCTTTGTCCGTCGGCATAGAGTTTTATCGAGAAAGTCTCGGCTGTTTGGGTCTTTTCGTCCGTAAACAGATGGTTGCCGCCACACCAACCGCCGCCCCGGATCTCAAATGGGCCGATATTGTCACTGTATGCTTCATTTACGACCGTAGTACCGGTAGTGCCGGAGGTGACGGAAACACGGTAAAAAGTGAATAAATCATTTGCCATGCACTTTTTGAACCAATAGTTTATTTCGTGATGATCGTCGATTTGAGAAGACACATACACATTCTCTCCTGCTTTTCTGATCGTGCAGAGTTCGTTGTGAGACTGCATCGACAGGGGGGAAAGCAAAAAGAAAATGAGTATGAGCCTGTTCATAGCTTTATTTATTAGGTCGATGATTTAATCTATTCGGTTAGCGTCTCCTCTATTTTGTCAGTGCCTTTATGCTTCTGCGGGCAACGATGTGGCGTGCCAGCCGATCCATAATCTTTTTATCTTCCGGAGAGGAGGAATGGTATAAATCCAATAGCCCTTTGCTGCCGGTGTAGTAGGCTATAGCCGAAGTCTCAAAAACATTGTGGTCTTCGAATGCCTTGATATATGCAAGCATCCTGTCATAAGAAGAATCCTCACAGTCATAAAGGGCCTTGCTGTCGCATTCGAATTCCATAGCCATGCCGTGACGCAGGGCGAGTTCACAGGCTTCGTCCAGACGCGAATCGGGGATGTCTTTTGTAAAGAAATGATTGGGCTGCTGATAGGCGATGTCGAATCCTAATTCTTTCCACTGATCGTATCCTTTCGCTTTCCAATAAGGAATCCAGACAAATTCCTTTTTCTTGGCATGGATGTACTGACTTACGTATTTCGGGAGATCTTTGCAAGTGGCAATATCCTCGTCCACCCAATAGAAACCGGATAATTCCAGATTCTTATATTTGGCCTTTTTGAAGCGGCTCATCAATTGGTCTATGTACCATTGGGCAGCTTTTATCTGATCGGCTTGCCGGTTGAAATCAAGGGGAGTTCCGTCTATCGATCCCCAGTCTTTTTGTTTGGACAGGGGAATGGCGACTCCTAAAACAACCTTATGCTTGAAGCGGGGTTTCCCAATCTCTTTTTTCTCTTGTTCGATGCATTGATCGAGAGCGTCCAGTGCTTTCCCTTTTTCAAAGATTCTGTCGAGAAGCCATTCCCATTCCGTTTTCCGTGCCTGTTTTTTGGTATATCCGTAGGCATAAGTGGAGCCTTTGCCATCGGCAAACTCGAGGAATAAAAAGCCGTCGAACAGCCATTCTTTTGTACCGTCGGCAAACTGGTGGGTGACGTATGGGACAAACTGGTCGGGTGTCCAGTCGATTCTTTGCACGCCTCCTTGATAGATGAGTGCCAGATCGCGGATTTTATTGGTTTTGTACTTGCTTCCTTCGTTTCCTCCGGCTTCTGAGGAGTGGAAAGGGACCATGAGAATGAGCGCTGTTAAGAGGTATAGAATCTTTTTCATGTTTAATAATTTTGTTTTTTTAGAGCCTGTTTAAATTTTGCTCAGTATTATTTTGAGAGTTATTTTTGAGGATGTTTTTCTGTTTTTATGAGGAGGATAGCGGGCTATCTGACGAGTAAAAACAGGAAAACAGATCGAAAATAAACTCAAAATAAACTGATAAAAACTTTTAAGAGGAAAATTTAAACAGGCTCTTTAATGTTACTAATTTTTTTATTTGTAAAATAGGGATTATTAGACTATCAGCGAACGGTTACCTTTCTGGTCTCTCCATCGACTATCACTATGTAAATGCCGGACGGACATTGAAAACTCTTCCTGTTTTCGCTGACCAGTATGCCGTTGGCGGTATATATCCGGATCGATTCGGGATCTCCCGATATATACAGTTCTCCGACACCTCCTGCAACGATGACATCGGTTTTAGGAGGATCGGGCGTTTCAATGCCCACGCCCCGGCTACGTCTGTTCAGGATGTGGCCGGCAATCCTGTCCAGAATAAGCGTATTCTCGATAGAGTTTGAACGGTACATATCGAGGATTCCCTTGGTTCCCGAATAATAGGCAATGGATGACTCTTCGAAGACGCCGTTGTTTTCGAAAGCATTGATATAGCTTTCCAATCTGCTATAATAAGAATCCTCTTTTTCGTATAGCACGTTGCTGTCGAACTCCATTTCCAGTCCCATTCCGAATTTTCGGGCAGTGTTGCAGGCTTGATCCAGCCGGATGTCGGGTATGTCCTTGCTAAAGAAATGGTTCGGTTGTAGGAAAGCGGTATCGAATCCTAATTTTTTCCATAAGTTATATCCGGATGCATTCCAATATGGAATCCAATAGAAGCGTTTGTCCAGTTGATGAATGTATTCGCTGACATCTTTAGGCAGATCTCCGCACTTGGCTGTACTCTCTTCGAGCCAGTAGAAACCTGTCAGTTCCAGATTGTTGTAGGTTTCTTCTGCAAATCGTTCCATCAGTTGGTCTATATACCATTTGGCGGCTGTTATCTGATCGTCTCTGTTTGTGAAATCCAACGTCTTCCCATCAAGACTTCCCCAGTCGGTTTGACCGGTGATGGGCGATACGACTCCAAGTACAATTCGGTGTTTGAATGACGGCTCTCCGATGATCGTTTTGTAATGCTCGATACACGAATTTAAGGCATCGAGAGACTTACCCTTTTCGAATACTCTGTTCAGCAACCATTCCCAGTCGCTTCTTTGGGCATTCCGTGTTCCGTAGCTGGAACCGAATGCTATCTGCCAGCTATCTGTAAATTCGAAAAAGAGAAACGAGTCGAAAAACCATTCCATACGACCATCGGCAAAAGTGTGGACCACGTAAGGACGCAGTTCGTCTTCCGTCCACTCGGGTCGATGGTTACCGCCCTGATAAATGAGGGCCATATCCGAGACTACATCCGTTTTATAAGCAGCTGTTGCCGTACTTGCACCGAGGAAAACGGTAATGACCGTAATGGCGAGTGTGATATATGTTTTTTTTAAAGTTGACATCATTTCTTTTTATGGTTTATGGCTTTTTTTAATATAGGTAATATTGCGTCGACGTATTGTTCGAATCCACAATCGGTGAAATGGATACCGTCGACAGTCGATTCGCCGTTGGCGGAGATTAATGACCTCCCTTTCACCAGATATATTTTTTTCAGTCCCTGCTTTTTCAGTGATGAAAAGGCTTGGTTCATAGCATCGTTTTTGTCCTTAATCTCTTTGGCCATTCTAAGGTCGAACTTAGAATGGGGGAAAATGGGGTCCTCGACAAATATCAAAGGGACGTCCGGATGCTTTTCTCTCAGTATCCGTACAAACTTTTCCGTTTTTTCCAGAATCTGTTCGGGAGATGCATTCGGCACATAATCGAGCACGTAAGCGGATGCATCCACATGGGCCATCATCTCTGCCACTTCATAGTCGATGAAAGCATTGCCACTGAATCCCAGGTTGATGGTTTCTACGTTTAGTTTTCTTCCTATCAGGTTGGTGGCAGCCATTCCGGGACGTGAGGCACAGGCTCCTTGCGTAATGCTGCTTCCGTAAAATACGATGGGTTTTCGGGTATCGGGGTAGGGTAACGAAGGCTGCCCGATGTGAGACGGTGCAGCGACTCCGATCTGCAATGAATGAATCCCGTCGTACAGGGGAAGGTAGAGCATATATTCACGCTCGGTGGCATCCATGCCGGATATGATCTGCCATTGATTGGTTTTACCCGAAGGTTGCGCACTGTTCATAAACCGCCATTTGCCATCGATAAAGCAGTAGAGGTCGAGTCCCTTGATACCGACCGGTGCCATGTGTTTCATGGAATTGTTGAACGTATTTTCCCATTTCACAGCGATCACGGGCGAGTCGGAACGGAAGCGTACTGCAATTCCGGCGGCATTCTGTCCTAAGTTCCATACCGCTTCCCGCGTAGTTGGTTTCAGGAAATAGGGAATACGGGAAAAAAACGGCAGGGAATCGGGGTATATCTTTCCGATAACCGGGAACCGGACGGCATCGAAATATGTCAATGAGTCCGCCCCGGAGGTACCGGACGCCTGTGTGGTACTTCCGAAGAGAATGAGAGTCGATAGACATACATATAGAAAAATCAATGCCAAGCGTTTCATCATCCGGTTATTTTAAGGGAAATTTCATGACGTTTATTTTCTCTACCGGGCGAAGTACATTGTTTACTTTCCAGGTTCTATTTTTGCTGATGTTGAGAGGAAGCGTAGCTCTGAAATCCTTGCTTGACGCGCCGAAAGAGAGCGTATATTCCCCTTTGGATGTAAGCCATTGCGAGTTGGCTTCATCAAATGAGGCCAGATCGTAATCGGTAAATTCAAGTTTTACCGTTTCGCTTTCCCCCGGCTTTAATTCCCGTGTTTTTCCGAAAGTTTTTAGCTCTACACTTGGTTTTTGGATGGAAGTCTGCGGGGCGGAAATGTATAATTGTACGGTCTCTTTTCCGGATACGTTTCCTGTATTGGTTATCTGGATGGTCGCTACCCATTTTTCGTTCTTTCTTTCGAGCTTCGGTTTGCCGAAAGAGAAATTCGTATACGACAATCCGTATCCGAAAGGATAGACGATGGCTTTATTGGCCGTATTGAAGTAGCGGTAGCCTACCCAGATATCTTCTTCGTAATTAGTATAATCGAAGTTTTTGCCGCTTTTGGTCTCTCCCACCATCGGGAAGTTTCTGGAGGAAGGAATGTCGAAGTAGTCTATCGGGAAAGTCATCGGAAGTTTGCCGGAAGGATTTGCTTTTCCGCTGATTACATCTGCTATGGCATCTCCGCACTCCTGTCCCGGAAACCAAGCCAGCAGTATGGCATCCGGTTCATCCTTCCAGGAGTTCATCTCCATGACCCCGCAAACGTTCATTACCACCGCTACCTTTTTTCCTGCAGCGTGAAATTGGGAAGATACGTTTTCAATCATGAATTTTTCTTCGGGCGTAAGGTAAAAGTCACCTTCCAGTCTGCGGTCGGACTCTTCGCCGGAACCCCTGCCGATGACGATGAGTGCGATGTCGGAATTTTTAGCTTCCTGCCCGATAATGCTTTCCGCTTTTGACAGATCCATTTCGGCGATTACCGTCCGGTTGTATGATAGTTTCTCCCAGTCGGTGCTTTCCGGATGTTTGTCGAGAAGGTCATTCTGAAATTCCACGAATTTTGTATAGAGTCCTTTCAATCTGTTGCTTAGTGTATAACCGCCCTTTTCGAGTCCGGTAGATATATCTGTGATATGAGCTTTGTTTACGTTGGAAGATCCGGTACCTCCGGCAATGGACTTGTATGCAGTGGCACCGAACAAAGCTATTTTCGCGCCTTGGGATATGGGGAGAAAGGAACGGTCGTTTTTCAGGAGCACCATTCCTTCGGTAGCGATACGGCGTGCCAATGCTGCATTTGCAGCAAGGTCGGGAGCTTCATTATATTCCCATCCTTTGTTAGAGATGGATTTGGAAATGAGTTTCAATACGTACTTCACACTTTTGTTTAGAGTGGTTTCGCTGATCCGGCCGTTTTTTACTCCGGCTATTATTTCATCTACCTGAGATTGTTCTCCCGGCATCATCAGGTCTGTTCCGCCATTGAGTTGGTCGGCAGTATCCCGTTTTTTATACCAATCGGTTACAATCAGACCGTTATAATTCCATTCGTTCCGGAGAATCGTCCGGAGCAGTTCCGGATTGGCTTGTGTATATTGCCCTCCTATTTTATTGTAAGAACCCATCACGGTCCACGGATCGGAGTTTTTGATACATATTTCGAATCCTTTGAGATAAATCTCACGGATGGCACGTTGGGAGATGCGTGCATCGTTGTAGAGTTTACCTGTTTGCTGATTGTTGGCAATAAAATGTTTCAGGCTCGCTCCGATTCCTTTGTCTTGGATTCCGTTGATCATGGCTGCGCCCATTATACCGGAAAGATAGGGATCTTCGGAGAAATATTCGAAATTGCGTCCGCAAAGAGGGTTGCGCATAATATTGATGCCCGGTGTGAGTACGATGTCGACACCGTAGGCCAGAGCCTCATCACCGATTGCATTACCTTCCAGCCGGGCTATGTCCTTGTTCCAAGTGGCGGCCAGTGCTGTGGTCGAGGGGAAACAGGTGCAATAAGAAGTATACGGTTTGTTTGGTAGGACAGGAGTGATTCGTACTCCTACCGGACCATCTGCCAGATTGATGGAGGGAATACCCAGGGAATCGATCGGAAAAGTATATCCTGCAGATCCTGCAACTATATGGCTGACTCCTTTATCACTACCCGGACATCCTACTAAAAGCCGGGCTTTTTGTTCCAGAGTGAGTTGGCTGACAATATGATTGATGTCTTTATCGTTGTAGTGTGGCTTACTGCCGTTGCCGGCAAAGAGATTGCTGACAGAAAAGATGAGTACATATAAAAGGGGTATGATGGCCTTGTGCATGGTGTGGTAAATGTCTTGATTTGTTCTATGTAACTGGTGCTATTTTTATGAAAATGTAGAAAGAGCCTGTCTGAATTTACTTTCGGATGATACCGGTCGGAATTTGAACAGGCTCTTGAAATAAAAACCTTTTATTTGACTATTACTTTGGTTGCATTGTTATCGGTTTTGACAATATATGTTCCCGGAATACATTTCACGTTATTCTCATTACGGCTGATGAGAATACCGCTTATGGTATAGACTTCGATAGAAGCAGGTTCACCTTCAATTGTAATTTCTCCGGTACCACCGATAACGGTTGCTTTAGGAGTTTCTGTTTTTTCAACACCGGTATCTGTACCAACTGTGAATGAATATTTTGCAATGTATCCGTTAGGATAATACTGATAAATATAGGCTTCGGTTTCGCTGACAGCTTCTGCTGTCAGATGATTTCCATAAAAAGCATTGTTTGTATACATGGGATTACCATCATCTTTTTGTTCCGAATACTTGGTTGCTATTCTTACATCTGCATCACTGTCTTCTATTTCAGATGTAGCTTTAGTAGCCAATTTGGATACGGTGAAGCCGTCGGCATTGTTATCGCCGGAAGGATATACGATGTAGTCTTTACCTCCTAACTTGAAGATGTAGAACCCTGCACATCCGCTATGGCGGGGAGTTATATAGTAAGACTCATGTGACCAGTTACCGTCATCATCTAACGCTAACTTTTGGATGGAGTTACAATTTGTTTTATTATATAATGGACTCAGAATAGCTAAGTCTTCGCCATTTTCCCAACTGGATATTATCGTGGTGGTAGCAAAATTTCCCGATACTCCGAATGGGCTTTCATAAGTATAGGTGTACGTATTGGCTACGTCTTGTTGGCCGTTTATGATTGGTATTTCAATCAGTTGAGGATACCATGCTGTACCCATATACAGGAGACCGCCAGTCGTTTTGTCGAGTACGTTACCTCTGACATGTCCCCAAAAGTCGAGACGCCCCGGTGTAATTCCGCTTAATGGAATATCTATTACGTCTGAACCATCTGCAGGAATAATTCTCAGTTCGTTTCGGGTACTGACATAATTGGTGTTAAAAGTTCCAATACGCACAATGATGTTTCCCGCATCGTCAAATGTAATATTGGTTCCTTCTCCGGAAGGGATGTCTGTTATTTTCCCGGTTTCATCCCATACCTCAATTTGTTTGGTGTCTTTGTTTTGGAGATAGAATTTTCCATTCATACCGAATCCTTGACGTGCACTTGTGTGTAATGGAGCGACGTCTGTATTCATCCATAGCAACTTAAGATTTGAATCCATAGAAGACTTCGCATCTGCAATAGAAGGAGTCAAAACGAACATGCCGGTTAGCATGATCGTTGCTGTAAGTAATTGTTTTTTCATCATTTTTGAAATTTAAGTTGAACAATAGAAATTATTTTGATTTTGTTTTTTGTCATTGTATCATTAATTTAGCTATCCTGTTGAATGTTTTATCTGATAAGGTGATTATATAAAAACCTGAGGTCAACGATTCTGTGGGCAGTACTGTCGGTGTATTGCCGTTTTTCTTGTATTCGAAACGATGGATCAACCGCCCGGTGGTACTGTAGATGCAGACAGTACCGCTTCCGTTGAAATCGATATAGACCTGGTCTCCTGTTCTTGCAGGATTGGGATATACATCGATAGAGCCGGTGGCAGTTGAAGCGATTCCTGTGCCGGAACCGTTTACGGTAACAAGTAAAGTTGTGGTCAATTCACCTAATGAAGCAGTTAGGGGGTGAGTACCTGTACCGCTACATAATACGGTAGTACCGTTTTCTTGTACTTCTCCCAATTCGGTACTGCAGGAAAGAGTTATTCCTTTCACGTTTGTATCGATGAGCAATCCTTGTGCGTTGTAGCCGTATATCACTGGAGAGTAGTAACTGTTCTGTTCCGCTTTTTTCGCATAATCGGCAAAGCGGATTTGAGCTATTTCCTTATCTGTAGTGGCAGGAGTTGTAATGAAAAGGCCGTTTTTTACAGCTCTCAGGCTTCCTTCGCTCGGCGTGTTGATAACGCCCAGTTCCTTGACATACAGGGTAGAGGAACCTCCTCCATCAAAGTTCAGCGCTTCCGTACACCCCAGATTGAGTAGTATTGCAGCCAGATCTTTAGAGGGTACACCGACCGATACTCCCGGTTGACGACCGTCGACAACAAGTAGTATTACCTTTGTTCCATCAGTGTTGTAACCTATTGCCGTACGAGGCTCACGATTGACCAGGTGATCCAGGGAACCTTGTGTTTCAAGAATCTTTCCCTCTTGAAGTAGCATCGGGCATCCGCCACACATGTCTGTGATGTCTGTTGTTGCCACATTATCGAAATAAATGGTCGGGGTAACTTCGAACTCCTCGCCAAGTTGCATCTTGGTCAGCGTATTGGTCGTAAATCCTGTTCCGGAAAGTACGAACCCATTTTCCGGAATCGCCATATTGCCGACATCTTTTACCGGTGCAACCGTTACGCGCATCCGGGTAGTTCCTTCTGATTTCAACGGGCCGTCGACAGCTACGGCACCGACCTCTACTCCTGCCCCTTTGGTACCCGTAGTGCTGCCTTTACGAGAAGTATACAATATCATCTCATTGTCACTGCGTACGGCATTAACGGCTTTGATGGAAGCCTGTCCGGCGTTTGGCGAGACTAATTTGAAAGTAGTATAAGGAGCACCGGAATGAAGTTTTTTATCTTTGTCAATACCTATTGCATACCATCCGGTCCCCTTATAACTTTTATACATCTCTCCGTTCGCAGCCGTAGTACCGACAGGCCCCATACCACCAATGAAGTCGGCGTTTACACCGGCAAAATAGATGTTTTCCGGATCATTATGGGACGCCGGCATGTTCGGTACGGTTACATTGCTTGTCAGATTATCCTTTCCCATTATCAATTTCAAGTTCACATTCGGATCGGTCATGTCCGTGGTTGTATAGAATACACGTAACTTCACCGGGCCTTCCAGCATCAAAGTTGTCTGGGTGGTACCGGGGCCTATCACTACATGTGACAATGTGTCTACACGATATTCGACGTTTTGCAATTTCCAGGTGGTGGAAGCAAAAGAGCCGAACGGGATGCAACTCAATAAAAACAATAGTAAAGAATAGCTGTTTTTCATGATTCTATAAATTAATTCGTATGCCTTGCAGGGCTTTTACAGTCCGTTTTTTATTATTGTCGGGCAATATTATTTCATGGTCCACGCTGTCCATGTTCACGTAATATTGTACTCTTTGACCTTTCGGAGAAATCCATTCGGAGCCGGCTACCACATTCATTTTGCCGAATCCGTGAACGTCGGTTATCGGATTATCCCCTTTCGGGATGATCTCCTTTACATATCTTCCTCCTACAAAAACATCGTGTTGCTTTTTACGAAGCACCGAGAGTGTTTTTAAAAAGTCGGCTTCTCTTTTGGCTTCCTCCTTCATTAAAAGCGTAGGATCTACCCAACCCAACTGTGAACCGTACAGAAAGCATTGCATGGTCTGATACAGGAAGTCGCCACGATTTACTCTGTCGGTAGGCGAATAGGTATATGCCGATGTGATAAGTCTGTCGGAATAGACCATTGGGAACAAAGGTACTATCTTACAACCGTTGTGGGGTGAATTGACCGTGAGCAACAGATCGAACATGTCGATGTAACATTCTGCATTCTCTTCGCTGATTAAGATATTTCCCGGTTCCAGGTGATAGGTGCGGAGTGAATCCATCAGATGGCGGTAAGATTTGTGCCAGTAGTCACCTCCGCCCCGGGCATGTCCGTGATTGGTGGCCCAACAAGGCTGGGGAGCGGCGGCAGCGATCTGGTCAATATAAACTCCATTGGTTTTCAGTTCTTTCTGGATTTTAATGACAAGATCGGTAATGATCCCTTGCCACAGTTTGGATGCGGGGCAGGTGACGGAGTTCAGTACTTTGGATGTGGGATAAATTTCGGTATAGAGCGTTCCGTCCGGTTTCCGGCATGAAGCTGAGGCACCATTCAGGGCAGCATAACTGTCGCTTGCGGGATCCCACAACCGCCCGTTGATATAAGGGACGGTGTGGCAACCTCTTTCCCGGACTTCGGCTATCATCTCGGCAAAATCCGTTTTTGCGGGGAAGTAGTCCGGATAGTGGGTGTCATAAGGGTGATGATGCCAGAAGTACCAATGCACGAAGGTGTTTTTGCCATATAAATCGATGGCTTTGTTTACGGCTGTCCGTACGGTGTCATTCACTCCTTTGGCTCTGATCCAGGTATCGGTATCTAAGAGCCATTGAGGGATGTTGCGCGATGCTAACGGTTTGCTTCCCCATTCGGTGGTAAACGTAAAAGGACGATACCATTTCGTTGCTGCATCCTGCCATCCGAGATGGGAGTATCCGATCACTGTCGGCCACGGAAGGGTAAAGGTCTTGCTTGTATGGTCCGACCATCCTTCGGAGGCTACAATGTCTGTTAAGAGAGTTACGCTCTTATCGCCCACTGCGGCTCTGAAATCTTTGCCGCAGGCTTCTCTGTCCTCGGTAGCATAATATACTGATCCGTCGGGGTTGTGAAGAAGCAGGAGTTGCATGGAACCGGTCACCGAGGGATAGCTGGAAGTATATACCTGCGGGTTACTTAGGTTATACTCTGCACCCCAACCTGCCGAGGTGATCAACTTGGCTTTATCGGGACGGGTTACCGTGATACGGGGGAATTGCGTATTACTTACCAGCCATCCATCCGGAGTGCCCGCTTGAATATCCCAATAAGCGAGTTCCGAATCGCCGGGAAGGGAAACGGTCATTACTACCGGAACCAGATCTTGGTAAGTAAGCCGCATGTTCCATTTGAAGGCAATGGCGACATGTCCGTCCTTCGTTGTCTTTGCCCATCCGGCATACTCGCCGTGAGAGGGGAAAAGTACCGGGTTTTCTCCTTGCGGTCCTTTGTAGGTAAGCGTCCAGGGAACGGTATTGTATCCTTTGCTCAATACTAATTCTTTTCCGTTAAGTGTCAGCTTTGAGATGTCGAAAGCTTCCCCTTTGGGAAATTCCACTCTCACTTTGCTGTTCCGGAGTGTTAGGGTCGAGTCGGTTTCGGTCACTTGCGTACCACTGGCTTGGCCCCACGCTGTAGTAAAGCTTGCGAGAGAGACAAGAATAGATATTAAACAACTTTTCATCATGATATTAAATAGATTACTGGTATTACAAAATTTAGATTCAATATTCGGGATTGGTCAGATTCGGATCACGGTCTGTCTCAAGACGTGGAATAGGCCACCATGTAAATCTTGAAGCCCAGAATCTGTTTTTATCGCGCACCCTGAGTTTATCTTTGTAGCTTTCATAGGAAGGAACATCGTTCAGGTCGTGACGTTCGTCCGTTTTGAAATTGGGAATATCGGTAGCTTCCAGCCCTTCGTATCTGATGTCGGTTTTGGGTTGTCCGTAAGAAGGATGCTCGTTCAGCATATCACTGATGCCCCAACGGCGGACGTCGACGAACAGTAATCCTTCAAGTGCTAATTCGACTTTGCGTTCACGGCGTATCAATTGGCGCATTTTAGTTTGATCTCCTTTTCGATCGGTGGATACATCCGGCATTCCGACACGTCCGCGCACTTCATTGATGGCAGAGTACACCGATTCGTCCAGTTCGTTGAGTTCTATCTTGGCTTCGGCATACGAAAGGAGTATTTCGGCATAGCGCATCAAGATCAGATTGCTTGAAGAACTCATCAGTTGTTCTGTGTTCTCATCGGCATATTTACGCCATAAATACCCTACTCCATTGTTGACGAGCGATGGACTGGTGGTGGTTACATCCACATTCTGAGCAGTATACCAGGCATTTCTACGAGGATAGAACCGGGTTTTATCATCGTATATGTTGAGAACGAGTTTCAATGGATTGTTGCCGTCGGTATTGGTATAATTTATGGTGTCGCCATGACCGGCCAATGTTGCATTGAAACGGGGATCCCTGTTTCGTGTGGGGTGTTTCGGATCATAAAGTTCCGATTCGTCGATACGTTTGCCGTCGATGCATTCATAGGTATCTACGATTAAGGAACTGGGGAAACGTACTGATGAGCCATAATTACGGGATGAATGCCCGTAACCTACGGTATGCAGTTTTTTTGTTCCGCTTGTGGAATACATCAATTCCCATAGCAGTTCATTTCGGACATCGCTTTTGGCCTGACCGGTTAAGTTGAACAGGTCGGAGAAGTTGGTAGCCAATTTGCGTTTTCCAATCACTTTTTCGGCGGCATCCGCAGCCGTTCTGAAATATTCGCTGCCTTTATTGTTGACATTGAAACTTCCGCCGAACAGGCCGATGCGGGCTATCAGACCATATGCTACGGCTTTATCTACGCGTCCCCGTTCAGTCCCGGTCCAAGGAAGATAGTCGGCGGCGTCATTAAGGTCTTCGATCAGAAAATCGATAATGTCTCCTTTGGGGGTACGGCCCGATTGGTATTCGTCTATGGTAACGGGAGCCGTAAAGAAAGGTACGTCGCCAAATGCCGATACGAGGTTGTAATAGGCATATGCTCTGAGTACACGCGCTTCGGCATAATATTGCCGGGCTGCATCACTCATCCCTGCAACGGCATTTTTGGCACCGTAAATTACAGAGTTAGCGCGGGCGGCTATCGCATATTCTCCGGTCCAGAAGGCTTGAATTTTACCATTATCGGGGTTCAGTGTTCCTCCTGCTCCGATCGAGTTGTTTTCGTCTTGCTCGAGTCCGTATGCAGTGTAATGATCAAGAACGATACATGCGGGTACCGACCAGTTCATGTCGAAATACAAAAGGGAATAAATTCCTGTAACGCCCTCTTTTAATCCCGCTTCGGTGGCATAGAATCCTTCGGCATCGTATGCAGGGTTCTCCTTGTCGAGGAAATCGGCACATGAGGAAAGTCCTATGACGGTAAGAACTGTGGCAGTTAAGTTATATAATAATGTCTTTTTCATCTTTCTGGTGAATTAAAATTCTACATTGAGTCCGAATATAAATGTCTTGTTTAGCGGATAGCAGCTTGCACCTGATCCGATGCTGTTTTCCGGGTCGAAACCTTCGTAGAAGTTATTCTTTACCGTAAACAGGTTTTGTGCGCTTGCATAGATTCTAACTTTGGATAGGGTGGCTTTCTGTGTCCATCTTTGTGGCAATGTGTATCCTATCACTATGTTTTTCAAACGGCAATAAGCCCCGCTTTTTACCCAGAAACTCGATATCATATTATTGGGATTTGTCCCGTTGGGATCTTCGAGCAATATCGGGAATTTGGCGTTTGGATTGTCTTCGGTCCAGTAATCTAACTGGTATTTGTAAATCGTATAATTGCCCGATAAAGCACGTGCGCCGGCACCGGAATAATATACGTCTCTTTTACCTACTCCTTGGAAGAACAAGGAAAAATCGAGTCCTTTCCAGTCACCACCCAATGTCAGTCCGAATTCATATCGGGGAGTGGGGTTTCCGAGTATTGTACGGTCGTAACTGTCTATCTTTCCATCGGGTACTCCTTCCGGGCCACTGATATCTTTATATTTTATATATCCCGGTTTTACATTGTCGGGATTACCACCGTATACGGGAGAATTGTTGATTTCTTCCCGGCTTTGAAAATAACCGTCGGCCACATATCCGTACCATGAGTTGTATTGTTCGCCTTCTTGGGTAATCGTTGTAGTACCTACATATTCTTTTCCATATAAATCGGTTACTTCATTTTTTACATCGGAAAGATTTCCTTTGATGTAATAGTTTAAGTTGCCCACCCGGTCTTGCCAGGTTAATGAGAGCTCCCAGCCCTTGTTGCGCATCGAACCGGCATTCTCCCATGGAGCGGTCATACCGACGAATAATGGAACAGGAAACTGTTGAAGCATGTCGGTGATGTCTTTTATGTAATAATCGAAAGTTGCGTTGAAACGGTTATTAAACAGGCCGAGATCGAGACCTGCATTAATTTGTTTCGACTTTTCCCAAGTGATGGCTTCGTTCGCCAACTGTATTTGTGCAACACCTGACGCCAACTCTTTGTCGAACCAGTATCCGTAGCTCGTTGCACTGCCTATGGAGGAAGCGTAAGGATAATAACCACTGATAGCCTGGTTGCCCAGTTCGCCATAAGAGGCTCTTATTTTCAGATTGCTTACTACGCTCTTTGCCGATTCAAAAAAGTTTTCTTCGGATATTCTCCATCCGGCAGATACCGAAGGGAAGAACCCCCAACGATGTCCTTTCTTGAATCTTGAAGTACCGTCATACCGGCCGTTGACTTCCAGTAAATATCGGTCGTCATAGGCATAGTTTATTCTAAAGAAATACGATAACATGGCCCATGCATATTTGGAGCTTGAATTGGAGGCTGTGCTGATATCTCCGTTTACCAGTTCTTCGTATCCGTCATAATAATAATTCTTACGACCGGCCAACAGATAGCTGTAATTTAATTCTTCACTTTGAAATCCGACTAATGCTTTTAGGTAGTTCTTATGGAAATTTTTCTCATAAGTACCTTGCAGGTTGTACTGTTTGGTAACGGTTTTTGTTCTTTGCTCCGATTTGGATGAACCGGTAGTCGGGAATTCTCCTTTGGATACACCATTTTCATATACTTGGTAAGGTTTTACAAAAGCGTTGGTTTCGCCATCTGCACGTTTCCATGTATAGGCTCCGAAGATGTTGAATCCGTCGAAAGGATCGATGGATAGAGTGGTTCTTGCCGTATATTCGGGGGCGGTGCTGTTCGTTACACATCCGTTCCGTACCATAGCGATGGGATTAGTACCGTTAATGCCGTATCCCCATGTGCCATCGGCGTTGATACCGGACATGATAGGGGTCATTGTCAATGCTTTACCGATAATGTTGGCGGCAGTATCCATTACTGGTGATTTTGCCGTTGACTGCCGTATTCCTATGTCTACTCCGAGCTTCATCCACTTGTTTACTTTTGTATCGGTGTTGACACGTAAGGAGGTCCGTGTAAATTTGTTATTATCAATCAATCCGTCCTGTGCATAGTAACCGGCTGTGGCGAAAAGTTTGGTTATATCATTTCCTCCACTGATGCTGAGCGAGTAGTTCTGAATCAATGCTGATTCTTTAATCACCTCGTTACGCCAGTCTGTGTCGTAATAATTGATATTATCTACTCCGCCGTTTTGGTATATGTCGATGGTTTGGGTGTATAACGGAGCTTGGTCTGCGTTGGCACGTGCCACGTCTACTGCCTGCATATATTCTATGGCACTTGTAGGAGTAGGCAGGGTTGTTGGTGTATTGAATCCGGCATAACCGTTGAATGTCAGTTTCACTTTTCCCTCAGAGCCTCGTTTGGTAGTAATAAGTATCACTCCGTTTGAAGCTCGTGAACCATAGATAGAGGCAGAAGCTGCATCCTTTAGTACTGTGATCGATTCTACAGAGTTTAAGTCGATACGGTTCATGTCCCCCTCCACTCCATCGATTAATACCAATGGAGAGGTTGCCGAATTGAGAGATCCTAATCCTCTGATCTTGATAGAGGCATTGTCTGCTCCCGGCTGTCCGGACGACTGAATCGCGGTAAGTCCCGGAATAACACCTTGTAGAGCGGCGGAACCGGTGGATACATTACGTCTGAGGATGTCTTCACTATTTATGCTCTGTACGGATCCTGTAAGGTTTATTTTTTTTTGTGTACCGTAACCCACTACTACTACATCGTCAAGAATGACATCGGAACTTTCCAAGGTTATATTCTTTGTTTCGGATTTGCTGACCTTTACCTTTATCGGCGTATAGCCTATATACGTATACGTCAATGTGGTGGGTTGGGTTAGTTGCAATTCATAGTTACCGTCTAAGTCTGTAATGGTTCCTATGTTGTTGGTCGATATGATAGAGGCGCCTATCAACGGTTCTCCGTCACTTCCTTTCACTTGTCCTCTGATTGTAAAAGTTCCGGATGTCGCTTTCGGATCGGATATTTGAGATGTTTTTTTCGACAGGATGATTTGTTTCGGACTTTTGATAACATATGCAATCTCCGTGTCTTTGAGGAGACTGGTAAGAATCGTTTCAATAGATTTGTTGTCTATTTTAAAATTTACTTTCTTGTTGAAATCCGGTAGGTTCTCTGCGTAAAAGAACTTGTAACCGGTATTTCCTTCAATGACTTTGATTGCCTGAGCGATCGTCTTGTTCGTAATATTAACCGAATGCTGTGCGTTTGCCGGGTGGGCTATAGTCAATAGCAGCCCAAGCACACATGACGATATGAGCATCTTTAAATGATAGTTCTTCATAGGTTTTTGTTGTTTCTAATTTGATTTTTTCTGGTCTACAATTGTTATTTTATTTTTATGAGATGATACGGTTATGACAGAGTCGGTCATTGTATATGTAAGCGGGTAACTCAGGCTCATTATATACAGGACATTGTTTAATGAGTTGTTCTGGATTGTTCCCGTGAATTTCATGTTTTTTAATTTGGTGTCGTCAATGCAGATTTTTACATTATACATTCTTTCCATCGTCCGGGCGATGGAAGATAGGGGTTCGGCTTCGAAAACAAGTTGTCCTGTTCTCCAATAGTTGGCAACCGATATGTCATCTACTGTTGATGATTGGATGGTCTGTTGTTTCATATGGTAAGTGGCAACTCCGTTGGGAAGCAGCGTTACGCTTTGTTCATTATTGAAAACTTTCACTTTCCCTTTGGCAAGAGTCGTAGTGATAACACTGTCGGCCGGATATGCTTTCACATTGAATTCAGTGCCTAAGGCTTCTATCTCCACTCCGTTGCATGTTACGACGAATCTTTTATCCGGATTTTTAGCGACTTCGAAATAGGCTTCACCATTGAGCGTTACTACTCGTTCTTCGGAATTGTAATTACCTGCAAATGATATTTTCGATGCGGAATTCAAGTGTACTATGGTACCGTCTGCCAGACGCATGCTTCCTTTTTGTCCCGGTTCTACTTCGAAAGTATAGATATTGCTTTCTATCTTATCCTTGTGTCCTGTGAAATGATCGTATAGCAGATAGGAAGCAAAAGCTGAACATAGAATAACGGCAATTGAAGCGGCAATTCTCGAAATAGAATAAGACCTGTGTCGGATAGTAAGTGTTGGGGCCGGTTGAGGCGTTGCTTCTTCTATCTTCGACCGTATTTCATTCCACATCTCGTCTTCGAGAGAAGCGTCAATCTTCTCAGAGGCATTTTTCCATGCTTCCCTGCTGGTTTGTTCGGCATCTTCCGAATTTATCCACCTGGCAAGTTCGGTGCGTTCCGATGTAGAGGAAGAGCCTGTGAGCAGATTGGTGACTAAATGTTTTATGCGTTCTATATTCATTTTCTGTTGTTATTTATAATATATATCCACAGCACCCATAAAAGGATTACAAGAAAATGAAATATTTTAGAATTTAGTTGAAGTAATGATTAAAAAGACCATAAATATAGGGCCTATTTTGGATTTTAAGAAATGGATGGTACGATGTATTTGGGTAGAGACCGTCTTCTCGGAAATAGATAACTTCTGTGCTATTTCCTTGTTGGACAATCCATTACTCCATCTCATCAAGAATATCCTGCGGCGTGCTTCCGGAAGTTCTGCCAATAATGCGAGAATTTGTTGTTCTATCATGTCACGTGAAAGATTTTCTTCTATTTGTGGTTCTTCTGCTTCTTTTATCTCTTCCTTTATTCGATCGGTATAATTCCTAAGGATATTTAAACGGCGTATTTCGCGGAACAGCAGATTCCGGGAAATGGAATATATGTATCCTTCGATATTACCGTTCGGGTCAAGTTGTGACCGCACTTCCCATAATTGAAGGAATGTGTTCTGGGTAATGTCTTTTGCCAAATCCGGATCATATATAAAAGAATTTATATAATTGAAAACCTTTCCTGCATAAGCTTTATATAGTGATTCAAAGGCTTTCATATCACCGGAAATGAAGGAGTTTATATTATACAGTTTACTCATGAAAAAATTGATGTGTGGTTATCCTCTGCTTTTGTATATTTCAAATATACCATTTATTTCGGTTACAGTCAAGTGGGTTAACGGATTTTGTTTGCTCTCTCTTTCTTTTTAACTTTTACTTTTCGGCAGTTTTAAAATTGTATTAATCTTCAATATGGCCGGTTGTCATAAAGTGTGATTGCCTGTTTATCCGCTCATATTTTCTTTCTTGTTAATAAACCGCAATATTTGTCACTGAAAAAAAATATAAATGATATATTTGTTGCCTAAACAGATTGTACCATGAAAAACTTATTTCTTATTTTTATTCTCTTATTTACTTTAGACCTAAATGCTCAAGATACATTAAGACTTAAAGTCATGACTTATAACTTGAGATTCGGAGAACTTGCAACTATCGATCAATTGGCTGAACATATTAAAGCTTTTCACCCTGACTTTGTGGCGCTTGAGGAGGTAGATGTAAATACTCAGCGGTCACTTGCTCCCCATCAGAACGGCAAAGACATGCTTTCCGAATTGGCGGGAAAAACCAATATGTTCGGTCTTTACGGGAAAACCATTCATTTCAGTAATGGTTATTATGGAATAGGAATACTTTCCAAATATCCTTATATAAACGTTACTAAAATAGCTTTACCCAATCCTCGTCCGGAGATTGAACCCCGTGTCCTTCTTGAAGCTCTGTTCGAAGTAGGGAAAAAAGATACCATCTGCTTTGCAGCCACCCATTTGGATGTAACGGATGAAAAGACTCGTGAATTGCAGGCAGAATGCATTACCGATCATTTTAAAAGTTCCCCTTATCCTGTGATTATCGGTGGAGATTTTAATGCGGAACCCAACTCCGGGGTCATAAAGAATATAATGACCCGTAATTGGTTTGACGCTACTGACTCGGCTCCGACTTTTCCTGCCTGGAATCCGGAAGTGAAGCTTGATTACATCTACGCCCGTCCTAAAAAGGGGTGGAGGCTGATAAGAACTCAAGCTGTTCAGTCGCTGTTGTCCGATCATCTTCCTATTGTCGCAGAGCTTGAATACATACGTGAACAATAATTTATCGATATACCTTCCATCCGTTGACCGATGATTACTTGATCCAATTCTTCTCGATTTCTTCAAGGCTTTTTCCGGTTGTTTCCGGAACCAGTTTCCATATAATCAGCATGTAGGGGATGCACATACCTGCGAAAATCAGGAAAGTACCGGCCGGAGTGATTGTCTGCAACATCCAAGGGGTTAATTGTCCGATAAGGTATGTTCCGATCCAGAGTGAGAAGCCGGCAATGGACATAGCTAGGCCCCGGACTTTGATCGGATACATTTCGGAAAGGAGCACCCAGATGACTGCGCATATCGATATGGCACAACAGAAAATATAACTTAAGAAGAAGACAAGTAATGCAATACTCGGTATTCCTAATTCTGCCCCTTTGATAAAATAGAATGCGATGAGTATCAGCGAGAGTATCATGCCCGATACACCGTAATATACCAGCTTTTTTCGCCCTACTTTATCAATGATTACCAGAGCTAATATAGTGGTGAGCATATTAACCGTTCCTACCAGTACCTGGTAAAAAAGGGAATCGCCGTTGGATAAACCGCTTTTTTCGAAAATGGACGGTCCGTAATAAAGTACTGCGTTCACTCCCATGAATTGTCCTAAAATGGCGATGGCTACTCCGATCATTACAGCTTTGAGTATGCCGGGTTGTAATAGCATGGCCCATTCTGATTTCGATTCTTTACCGATGACCTGACGGATGGCATTTATCTGTATTTCGGATTCATTCTTGCTGCCATAAATTCGTTGCAGAATGCGACCGGCTACGACGTCCTTATTCCGAAGAACCAGCCAGCGCGGACTTTCGGGAATAAAGAAAATGATCAGGAAGAAGAGTAATGCCGGAACAGTTTCGAGCCCTAACATACCTCTCCATATTTCATCTGAGAATATCTTAACGATCCATGGATAACCGGACTGGGCGGCGGATTCTGCTCCCAACATCAATTGGTAATTGGCCAGGTATGCACCTAAAAAGCCGACAGTGATAGCTAATTGATATAGCGATACCAATCGTCCACGATACTGGGCAATCGATACTTCGGATATATATAGCGGAGAGATAATGGAAACGATCCCAATGCCGACTCCTCCGATGATACGGTATACAACCAACTCGTTAAAAGATGCTGATAAGGCGCATCCTATGGCAGAGGCGGAAAACAGGATAGCCGAGAGGATCATGGTATTCTTTCGGCCGGCTTTATCACTAAGGACTCCTGCGCAGGCAACTCCCCCGATGGAACCTACCAATGCACAACCGACATACCATCCTTCTTGCAGGGTGGTTAATCCGAACTGTTGGGATACTTGTGCAATGGTTCCCGAAATAACCGCTGTATCGTATCCGAATAGGAAACCTCCCAAGGCGGCTACAATCGATAGAAATAGGATATATCCTATATTTGTTTTTGATTCGTTCATTTCCGTATATTATTTAATATCAAAATATTCTTTATAGCGGTTGTACAGATGGCCTGCCTGAAGATAGGCTGATTGCGGACTCATAAAATGAGAAAATTCGAATGTGATGGCTTTATCGTATCCGGCTCTTTGGGCGGCTTCGAGCTTGAGCCGTAACTTGTCGAATTTGATCGGGAAGAATTTGATCGGCATATCCCGGTCGAAAGATTCGGCATTGGTCCAGCATTTCAGCCCGTATTTATCGGCCAGCCTTTTGTTGACTTCAAAGAAAGCGTCGAGTTCATTATAGTCTATCTGACCGTCTTGGAAGGCGCAGGCGTCTACTACGTCACTGATTCCGGCAAAAATTTCATCCCACTCTTCTTCATGTTCCTTTACCGAAACATATTCTTTCTTGGTCAGTATCGAGCTGGATGCCTGCACGGCTTTTTTCCCATCGATCCATGGAGATATGAATGTAGGTAATCCATTCGATATATCTTTGCATTGTTTTCCTAATGCATGAAATGTTCCGATTGCCCCTTTGGTCTTTCGGCTGATTTCCGTACTGATATACCATCCTTGAAAGCTTTTGTATTTCTCTCCATAGTTTTTCCATACCTCATCGATTACATGTTTGTTGTGTTCTATTTCCCAGGTAAGGTCGTTCGTGTCCCAATATTTTCCGGAGTCATACAGGCCGAAATAAAATTTCATGCCATATTTATCTGCCAGTCTCAGATACATATCCAATAGATCGACTGAAGGTTTGTAGCACCCTTGCCCGATCAGATATTCGGAGGGATAGGTGATAAATTTACGATATCCTGATCGGATCATGATGACGGTGTCTATACCAATTGCTTTCATATGCCGGAAGTCAGCATCCCATTCTTTTTCTCCCCAATTTTGGTGGGGGATGTCATGGGATATCTCGTCCAGGAAAGTGCCGGTTATTTTTAATGCATTGTTTTTGGGGACAATGAGTCTGCTCCGGATTTCATCAGTTGGCGTTTCTTCTCTTTTGGAGTTGCAGGAAGACAACCATGACGGTAACGTAATGGCGGCAGCACTTGCCAATGCTGATTTCTTCAGAAATTCTCTACGATTGTTGCTTTTCATATTCTCTGGTTTTTCTATTTGGATTCTGCTATTTATCTTGGTTATCGGGAATTGTCTGTATTCCTAATAAGGAGTAGTAGCCGGACACGTGTCTATGTGCTTTTCCGGATTACCCTTGGCAAACAAGGGGCTAAAATCATTAATTAGCTAATAATGTATCTAATGTGGGAACAAATAAAATAATAAAATTATAATAATGCAAGCATTTAATTAAATATTTTATTAAATAGCCCTATAATGTCACTTCGCTAATAAGAATTATTGAAGATGTATTGGGAAGGGGGAGTATATAAAATAAAACAACGGCATAAATTCGTCTTGTTATAACTTTGAATTTATGTCGTTGTTTCTTAAATGATGTTATTGAACGGGCGCTGTTATTTAGTGTACTCTGCCCAATTTATGTTTCTCATGTCACCACTTTTAGATAGTTCGGCATGCATACCCAACGATGCTTGAATACAATGAGGAGTCTGTGCCTTGTTGCCTGCCAATTTGAGATAATCCCAAAGAATTTGTTTGTAGTCCGGATGAGCACAGTTTTCAATAATAGCTTGCGCACGTTCTTTCGGGCTCTTGCCACGCAGGTCGGCTACTCCTTGTTCGGTGATAACGATATTCACAGAGTGCTCACTATGGTCGAGATGAGATACCATCGGAACAATGGCACTGATCTTGCCTTCTTTGGCAACAGACGGACAGGTGAAAATGGATATATAAGCATTGCGGGTGAAATCTCCCGAACCGCCTATACCGTTCATCATCTTTGTACCACCGATGTGGGTAGAGTTGACATTGCCGTAGATATCGGTTTCGATAGCTGTATTAATGGAAATGATACCCAAGCGGCGAACGACTTCCGGACTGTTGGATATTTCTGAAGGGCGGAGAACCAGCTTGTCCCGGAAGAAATCCATATCATCATAGATACCTTGCAGGCAGTCATTGGTAACGGTCAGCGAGCAGGCGCTACCAAATTTAACACGACCGTCGCGGATCAATCCGATAACGGAATTCTGAATCACTTCGGTGTACATTTCGAAAGCCGGAATCGTTTTGTCACGTCCGAGGGCTCCCAATACTGCATTGGCTATATTGCCTACCCCCGATTGCAACGGAAGGAAAGTAGATGGAATGATGCCACGCTTCATGTCGGCAGCTAAGAAATCGGCTACGTTCTGACCGATTTTATCTGTCAACGGGTCTGCTTCGGCAAAAGAACGGGCTTCGTCCGGCCAGTTTGTTTCCACTACGCCGATAATCTTCTTCGGGTCTACTTGTATATAAGGTGTACCGATTCGGTCACTGGGTTTATAGATCGGTATTTCGCGGCGATAAGGGGGATCGAGCGGTTCGTATACATCGTGCATTCCCATCATGTTTTTGCTGTGGGCGCTGTTCAGCTCCACGATGATTTTATCTGCCAGACGACAAACGGTAGGAGCAATGCCACCGGCAGCAGTCAGATAAATTTTTCCGTCCGGAGTCACTTCACAGGCTTCGATGATGGCAACATTTACCTTCCCCATGAAGCCGTAACGAACTTCTTGTGCCATTTGTGACAAATGGATGTCATTGTAAGCTATTTCGCCATTGTTCACAGCCTTGCGGAAATCGGAATTGGTGGTGTATGGAGCGCGATAACGAATTGCTTTAGCGCGTGACAGCACACCGTCGCAAGAATCGCCGGTAGAAGCACCTGTAAAAATACCTATCTGGTAAGGGTTTCCTTTTGCATGTTCCGCTTCTGCTATTTTTGCAATTTCCGCCGTAACGGCTTTGGCCGTTCCTGCAGGAGTAAACCCGCTCAGGCCGATGTTGTAGCCATGTTTAACCAGGCTTGCAGCTTCTGCTGCCGAGATAAAATTAAGTGCCATAAAAATCGTATATTTTTCGTGTTAGAATATCTATATTAATATTTTCTTCGAAGTATTTCCGACCAGATGATGGCACGCCTTGCCTCTTCTGCCGAACGAATGGAAAAATCATTTTTGCAAGTTTCCGCTTTTTTGTTTGTTTTGGGTGGTGACGGAGGAGCATAGGTATTTCTTGTGCCTTCTTGAAAAACGGGTGGTTTCGGGGAGGCTGTTACTTGCTCGTAAGTTTTTTCAATAATTACAGGTTCTTCGAATTCGGGTTCATATTCGTATTCCGGAGCAGGCATGGAATTTCTTTTTTCAGACTTTTTGTTTTTTTCTTTATTGAACTGTCTGAAAATTCCAAAAGCAAGAATGCCTGCCACCAAGAGAAATTGCATTACATCTTCCATTGTCTTTTTGGATTGTTGTCCGTTTTTTAGGATTATAGTTCGCCAAAGGTAGTTATTTAATCTGATTAGAGCTAACATTTTAGCATGAAAAAAGGGCAACTTCACAGCTCCCCTTAATTTTTTTAACCTAAACCTTAACTATGAAAAAATCTAATGTTTCTTTCATTGCACAAAAGTGTGAAATAAAATAGAAAGCTCCAAGCGGTAGGTGAAAAAATGTTTGTTTCTTTAACGTAAATTAAAGATTTAGGCTTCAGATACTAACTTAAAGCGTTATTTTTGTTTCAAATTGCTGCTTATTGGGTGTGAAGCTGTATCTTTGCAAGGAAAATTTAAATTATAAAATTATGAACGAGTTAACGGGAGCGGACTTTAAATCCGCAACTGCCGATGACAACAAAAAGTTGTTTATTGAAACGTATGGCTGCCAGATGAACGTGGCCGACAGTGAAGTAATTGCTTCTGTGATGCAGATGGCGGGATATGGCGTGGCCGGATCATTGGACGAAGCGGATGCGGTGTTTATGAACACTTGCTCTATCCGCGATAATGCGGAGCAGAAGATTTTGAACCGTCTGGAATTCTTCCACTCATTGAAAAAAAAGAAGAAGAATCTGATTGTTGGGGTATTGGGTTGCATGGCAGAACGTGTGAAAGACGATCTGATCGAGCATCATCATGTCGATTTGGTGGTGGGACCGGATGCCTATCTGACTCTGCCTGAACTGGTGGCTTCGGTGGAAGCCGGCGAGAAGGCCATTAATGTAGATTTGTCTACTACCGAGACGTATCGTGATGTGATTCCTTCGCGTATTTGCGGGAATCATATTTCCGGTTTCGTTTCTATTATGCGTGGTTGCAATAATTTCTGTACCTACTGTATTGTGCCTTATACCCGTGGCCGCGAGCGTAGCCGTGATGTCGAAAGCATTCTCAATGAAGTGGCGGATTTGGTAACAAAAGGTTATAAGGAAATTACCCTTTTAGGGCAAAATGTAAACTCTTATCGTTTTGAAAAGCAGGACGGTGAAGTGGTTACTTTTCCAATGCTCCTGCGTATTGTGGCCGAAGCGGCGCCGGGCATAAGAATCCGTTTCACGACTTCGCATCCCAAGGATATGAGTGACGAAACCCTGGAGGTTATTGCACAGATGCCTAATGTTTGCAAACATATTCATCTGCCGGTACAGAGCGGAAGTTCGCGTATCTTGAAACTGATGAACCGTAAGTATAATCGTGAGTGGTATCTGGAACGCGTGGATGCCATCAAACGTATAATTCCAGATTGTGGGTTGACTACCGATATTTTCTCCGGTTTCCATTCGGAGACGGAAGAAGATCATCAGGAGTCTCTTTCTCTGATGGAAATTTGTGGTTATGATGCCGCTTTTATGTTTAAATATTCCGAACGTCCCGGCACATATGCTTCCAAGCATCTTGAAGACAATGTGCCTGAAGAGGTAAAAATACGCCGCCTCAACGAGATTATCGCTTTGCAGAACCGTTTGTCGGCCGAATCGAATGCACGTTGCATCGGGAAGACTTACGAGGTGTTGGTAGAGGGCGTTTCCAAACGTTCGCGCGAGCAGCTCTTTGGGCGTACGGAGCAGAATCGTGTGGTGGTGTTCGACCGAGGGACGCATAAAATCGGTGACTTTGTAAATGTGAAAATTACCGAGTCCAGTTCGGCTACACTAAAAGGCGAAGAGGTAATGGCATAAATCTGCCGGTGCAGGAATTTTTATACGAAAATTCCTGCATAAATACCGGAAAGGTTTACCTTTGTCCTGAAAACACTAAAATGATACTACTATGAACAGATTTTTCCTTTCTATCGTCTCCTTGTTGGTCTCGTTATCGATGTCGGGGCAGTTGCCGTTTCAAAAGTCAGAAGTAAAAGAGGTAATGAAGAAAGTGGCCGATTGGCAGATTGCACACCAGAAAGATGTAAAACACGGACCGCTCGACTGGACCAATGCCGCATTGTATATGGGCATGCTCGATTGGGCCGAACTGGCGGAAAAAGAGTCCGGCGACACTTCTTATTATGACTGGCTGGTAAAGTTGGGACGGCGTTATGGCTGGCAACCCGATAAGCGGATGTATCACGCTGATGACATAGCTGTAGGGCAGGTCTTTGTCGATTTATATTGTAAATATAAAGATAGGAATATGTTGTATCCTACACAGGCACGTGCAGAATGGGTCGTTAACCATCCTTCCGACGGGCCGATGGAACTGGATTATAAAAAGCGCGAGACGCTGGAGCGCTGGACTTGGTGCGATGCACTTTATATGGCACCTCCCGTATATGTGAAGCTTTATGTGCTGACAGGAGATAAGAGATTTATCAAATTCATGAATAAGGAGTATAAGGCCACTTATGATCTTCTGTTTGATAAAGACGAACGCCTGTTTTATCGCGATTCCCGTTATCTTACCCAAAAGGAGGCCAATGGTGCGAAAGTATTCTGGGGGCGTGGTAACGGCTGGGTACTTGGAGGATTGGCGGAAATGCTTCAGGATTTTCCGAAGAAAGACAAGAACCGGAAATTTTATGAAGATCTGTTCGTTACTCTTTCCGAACGTGCGGCGAAGTTGCAGAGTCTCGATGGTTTCTGGCATGCCAGTATGCTCGATCCGGCATCTTACCCGTCACCGGAAACCAGTGCTACCGGATTCATCGTATATGCACTGGCTTATGGGATAAATGAAGGCTTGCTCGACAAGGATATCTATCTGCCTGTCGTGGAGAAAGGATGGAAAGCTTTGGTCTCTGCTGTTGAGACGGATGGAAAGTTGGGATATGTACAACCTATCGGGGCTGATCCTAAAAAAGTGACACGTGATATGACCGAGGTATACGGTGTGGGAGCGTTTTTGCTGGCGGGAAATCAGATTTATAAGTTAATATAAATAATTGGCTGATGGGTTAATATATCCATGAACTAACTGGTTACGCTGTTATTATGGAGAGGGGTCGGTTGCTTGTCTTGAAATATTATTATTACGACCGACTGCCTTGTTATTGAAATCCGGTTATTTATACCGGATTTCACTTTGTTTTTACCCCCTTCACCGCATTCACCTTTTTCCATCAAATCCCTTATTTATCGGATGTATAAGGTGAAGGGCACTTCCGGAAATTATGCACTGTGCAAAAGTTCCTTGAAGACAGTTCTTGTATATATTATGCATTGTTTTCACTGCCTGTAAGGACGGTGCTCAGAGACAGTGGGCATCCGGGCTGCAATTATCGGTTTCCCAGTTCGTATTCTCTTTCTGTCTTTCACCCTGTATATCCTATGAATAAGGGATTTGATGGAAAAAGGTGAATGCGGTGAAGGGGGTAAAAACGAAGTGAATACCAACTGTTTCATCAAATTTTAATTCCTTCGGATGAAGAAAAGACGTAGCAGGTTCCATTTCCGGTTGTACCCATTCGGATTGTGACTCTTATTTTCCGGTCAGTTTATCTATCAGCCATTGATTGACTTTTATATTCTGTTCCGGATAACGCCAATGTCCGGTTTCTTTCAACAGATAGAGTTCTTTGGGTGCTTTTATGATGTTGTATGCACTGTAAAAAGAGGTGGGTGGGCAGGTTTCGTCACTGTATCCCCAAGAGTAGAATCCGGGGATATGGATGTAACGTGCGAAATTGACCACATCGTAGTATGCCAGTACTTTCGTTTCCTCGGGTGTGAGTTCTTTTACGCCAAACCAGCCGCCTGCCCGGTTGTGGGCATATCCGCCTATGTCACAGAGGGCGGGATAGAAAGCTGCCAGATACTTCACTCTGGAGTCGAGGGCGGCTGTCACTAAAGTTAAAGCTCCTCCCTGGCTACCGCCGTAGGCGGCCAGATTCTTTCCGTCATACTGTGGGAGTGCAGTGAGAAAATCGTTTGCCCGTATGCAACCGAGAAACACCCGGTTGTAATAGTAGTTTTCGCGGTCGTTCATGCGATGATACATATAATCCTTCAACGCTCCGAATTGTAGACTGCCGTATGCCTCCGCCTTTAAATCCAGAGGAATACCATGAATTCCGATCCGGAAGGTGATGACTCCCAGGCGTGCCAGTTCTTTATCACCGGTATGTTTTGTCACACCGGCTCCCGGCAGGCGTAAAACTGCGGGGAAACGTCCCTCTTTATTGGGAATGCATAATATTCCGTATAGGTAATTTCCACGGATATAGTGGGTAACTTTTACACGGTATACTTTTACATCGGCGTCACTCTCTTCCGGCATGAAGGTCATTTCTGATTTCATGGGATATTTTCTCATACGGCAGATCTGATCGTCCCAGAATGAACGGAAATCTTTGGGTAGCAAAGTGGTAGGCCGTATCTGTTCGCAATCGTACGCGATGTTGATGAGATTGCGATAAGAAAATCCGTCTACCGTAGCCCTGACTTCACACGACAGGAATCCGGGCTGTTGCATACCCGGAGATTTTATTGTGACGGAGCCGTTCTTGAGTAAAACAGAATCTTTTTGTATTGGTACCATTTTCTCCGGTCCTACTGCATATTCTATCTTTATATTGTTCAGCTTCTGTTGATCGCGGAACAACGAAATGGTGAAATGCGCCGGTTCGCCTATCTTATAATTCCAATCATAATGATCGGGTGTGATTTGAATTGTTATGAGATCTTTGTTTCCTTTCGTTGCCTGTGCACCAATGGTAAAGAAAACCAGAATGGATAAGATGAATATTTTTTTCATGCTTTATGTCTTTTTGAATGAATGATATTGCCGGATACCTGAAGAAGCAGATTTTGTCCTTGCCGGAGCAGGCCCGATACCTCTTCACCGGTCTGTCCCTCTGCATAGAAGCGGATAATATCTTCCGTTTCCGAACTGCGGATCAACAACCATCGGCAATCTCCTTTAAAAATAAATTTAAGCCCGTTTACGACACCCCGGCTGCTTAAATATGATTTTACTTCCCGAATGGAGAATCCTGCCACTTCAAGAGGTTGATTTTCATATAACCAAGGTAATAGTTCATTTTTATCCGATTGTCCGTAACTCATGTCGATACGGTCATAATAGATAGGTCCCATAGCTTGCTGCCGGTCTTTCAGATAATCGGAGATTTTACGGTAAGACGATGCAGCGAGCATTTCGAGGAGAAGAAGCGAAGAAAATATACCGTCCCGTTCGGGTATATGCATGCCATAGCCGAAACCACCGCTTTCTTCTCCGCCAAAGGCAATGGGATGGGTGGTCATTAGGTCGGCGATGTATTTGAACCCGACTTGAACTTCATATACCGGCGTTTGGGGAGATTCGAAAATACTGCGTATCTTGTCGGACACGGAGGAGGTCTTCACAATACCGCCCGGAATCTGTTTTACCCGTTTTAAATAGTCTACCAGTAGTAATATGGTGTTTTGTGCTGATAGCCACTCTCCGGTGTCGAGACATACCCCTACCCTGTCGGCATCTCCGTCAGTTGCTACACCCAAAGCGAAATTACCTTCTTTCAACGCTTCTTTTAGGGGTAATAGGTTCTTTTCGATAGGTTCGGCCAAGCGTCCGTGAAAAGTTTCGGAAGCTTCGGAACAGATACTTCGGGCAAGGCAGTTGTGGCTGTGTAGTATCTCTTGAATGAGTGTAAGACCTGCCCCGCCCATACTGTCTATTAATATATTCAGTGCTGCTTTTCTGATTATCTCAAAATCGATCCGTTTTTCGATGTGTTCTACATAGGCAGGTATGAAATTCATTTTATGTATATGCGTGGTAGACCGTACCACTGGAGATGCATATAAATATTGCTCTACTTTCCGTGTGTCGTCCGAGCAGAACGGACCTCCCAACCGCGATTTGAATTTAATGCCATTGTATGAAGGCGGATTGTGTGAAGCGGTAATCATTACGCCGGCACAGCAATTAAGGTGTAAGGTGGCATAAGATAATACGGGTGTCGGGGCGATCCGGTCGGATAATAATACCTGTATTCGATTGCCTGATAATACTTCGGCAAATGTAGTGGCAAATAATTGTGAATTCTTGCGGGTATCGTAAGCCAGTGCCACGCAGGGAGATTTTTCTTTATAATCTCGGTGTATAAAATCGGCAAATGCCTGAGCTGCTATCGATACGGTTTCTTCATTTATTTCTGTATCGATGTGTGCCCGCCATCCATCCGTTCCAAAAAATATATTCATGTTTTTATTATTTATTGAATTTTTGACTGTTTAGACGATATTTGCATGTTGCAGAGCTTCCGAAAACCATTGTGTGATGAGGTGGGGGCGGGTAATGGCCGAGCCTACAACGACTGCCCAGGCACCGTTTTCTATTCCTCTTGCCGCTTCGACGGGGGTGTTATAACGCCCTTCGGCAAATACAGGGCAGCCGGGAAGGGCTTTGACACAATTGCGGAGAATCTCCAGAGACGGACCGTGCTTAGTTTCTTTCATGGTATAGGGCGTGTAACCGCATAGAGTGGTCGAAACACAGTCGGCACCGGCTTCTCTGCATGCTATTGCTTCGTCTACGGTCGAAATGTCCGACATTATTTTTATCCCGTTATATCTCTCTTTTATCTTCCGGATGTATTCCGGGCCGGTGAGCCCGTTTTCCCGTAAACGGAAGGTACCGTCTACGGCAATGAGCGGGGTATCGATTGCCATGAGTGCCTCTACTTCCTTGAATGAACTGGTGATACGTACAAAACCGTCTGCAAAATGAGATTTTGTCAGTCCGATTACCGGCAAGCGGCTATGGCGTATAAGGTAGTCGGTTTTCTCTATGCCACACGAACGAATGCCGGCGGCACCTCCTTGGGCGGCACATTGGGCAAAAGCCCCTACCCCTTCGGGAGAATTAAAAGGTGAACCCTCTTCGGCCTGACACGAAACGATGAGCCGGCCTTTTACTTTCTGAAATATGTCAATCATTGTTTTCTTGATAATAAGTTCTTAAAAGTCAGCAGTAATCACTATCGGATAGTGATCCGACATATAAACCGGATCGGAATTTTTGGTGATGGTTACAGCTTGGGTAACCGATACGTATTCGTTCACAAAAATATAATCGATCTGTGAGGGAGGATACAGTTTACCATAACTGTGTGCCGTTCCCGCAGGGCCGGATTTCTCAGTGGCGATGTCCCTTGAATTGATAAATTCGCTAAGAAAGGCGTTGACAGGCGGAGTTCCCGGTATACTGTTCATATCTCCTGTAATGAATACGGCTTCCTCTGTCGTCATTTCTTTTATCTTTTTGCAAATCAGCCGGGCACCCTCCAGTTTAGCAATGGTACCTACATGGTCGAGGTGGGTATTGAATACATAAAACGTGCGGCAATTCTCTATATCCCTGAACTTAGCCCATGTACAGATGCGGGGAAACTTCCCGTCCCATCCTTTGCTGACAACATCCGGGGTTTCAGAGAGCCAGAACGTTCCGTAATCTAATACATTCAGCTTTTTCTTATTGTAGAAGATAGGGGTAAAGACATCGGTGTCTGCCGTACCTTGTGCGGACACTCCTAACCATTCATAGATCCCGATAGACAGGAAGTCTTGTACCTGGTCGGCCAACGGTTCCTGCATACATACAATGTCGTACCGGTAATTGGTGAATTCTCTGATTACCATCTTCTTGCGGTTCGACCAGGCATTTACTCCGGTGTCCATATTCGAACCGCGGATATTGAAACTACAGATTGTAATTTCGTTCTCGTAATTTTCGCCTTGTGCCGGCATCCACGAAAGACCGAGGCAAATGAAAAAGAAAATATATATTCTGAAAGTCATATCGTTTTTCTTATTGGGTTATAAAGAGGCATTGACAAAAACTGCATAGTGGTCCGAAGGGAAGAAGCCATTGGGATAATGCTCGTCATCGGCTGTATAATCCAGTATCTTGATTTTATCATTTACAAAGATGTAGTCGATTCGTACCGGTTCTACTTGTCCGAAGTTATGGGCTGTACCTACCGGGCCTAAGAGATGTGGAGCGATGGTACGGGAGTCTTTATAATGTGCAGTGTATTTTTTGTATGCATCGGTAGTATCGAAGCTGTTCATGTCTCCGCATATAAACAGGGGGGCATCACCCGCAAATTTTCTTGCCTGCCGGCAGACTAATGCCGCACCTTCCTGTTGGGCTATACGTCCTTTGTGGTCAAGATGGGTGTTGAAAACATAGAATATTCTTCCGCTTTTGCGATCGCGGAATTTGGCCCAAGTGCAGTAACGGTCGTACTTTCCGTCCCATCCCTTTGAGAAAGGAGCCATTGTTTCGGATAGCCAGAACATCTCGTTGTGCAATAGTTCAAAGCGTTCGGCCTTGTAGAATATAGGGTTGTACAGTCCTCTGATTCCTACAAAGGCATAACCTGTGGCTTGCTCTATATCTTCCAGTTGGTTGGCCAATACTTCTTGCATACATACGATGTCGAAATCGTGATTATTTATTATTTTACATAACGAGTCTTTCCGGAATTTCCAGGAGTTGATGCCATCGTTAGGCAGGTCTCCCCGAATGTTGTAAGTACAGAAGCGGATGTTGCAATCGCCGGTTTTGTTTTTTCCCCGGACGGGAGAAATGATTCCTGTCAAAACAAATAATAGGATAAACAGGATTTGAAAGTTTCTTTTCATGACTGGTAGTATTTTATATTTAGTAATGAATGTTCGATGATACATGTTTCTTTCTTGCTCCCCAGATAATCAGCAGGGACAACAAGGATACGAGTGCGGCCGAAAGCCAGAAAATGCGGATGGCGGAGAAATCGTAAACAGGATTGCCATCGACGATAGCCTTACGCGACTCTATCAGGAAACCACTGACGACGTCCTGTAAGCCGGCTGCTGCATAACTGGCTATGCCGATAACTCCTACTGCCGCGCCTGTGGCTTCTTTGGGAGCGATATCTATGGCCATAAGTCCGCCAAGAAAACACAGCAGGATACCGATAGATATACCGAACAATATCATCGAGATGATATCCAGTATTTCGCACTGCCGTGGCCCGAAGAGGAATAATGCCAATGCTGCCAGATTAAGCAAACTTGACAGGCAGGCCGGTATGGTCCGGTTACTGCGGAACATTTTATCGGAAATAAGGCCTGAGAATACTGTCCCTACAATGCCGCAAACCGAACTGACGGAAACGAGTGTACTGGCTGTTACGATGTTGTAACCCTTTTCTATCTCGAAGTAGTACACTCCCCAGCTATTTACGGCATAACGGCTGATATACATAAATGCGCTGGCGAGTGCCAACATCCATATCATCGGGTTCTTTAAGACTTCGGCCTGTTTATGTTTTACAGTCGAATCCTTTGGCTGGCTGGTCGAGCCGGGCAATCCGGCTTTCCATTCGGGAGGTGTCGGTTTTAGGAAAGTAAATATCAGGGCAACCCCTATGGCTCCCAGACATGCGGCGCTCATAAATCCCCACTGCCATCCCAAGGCACCGACAACGAATGAAGTGAGAATAAAGGTAAGCGCCTCTCCTATGTTGTGGCTCGCGCTCCAGAAACCGTATACTGTGCCACGTTCTTTCTCCGTAAACCAACGGTTGAGTGCTATGACGCTGCACGGACCGCCTACCGATTGAAACCAGCCGTTTAACGCCCAGAGTATGACAAACGCCCAAAAGGGTACGGCAAAGCCGAGTGCGGCATTTACCAAAGTTGCCACAAAGAGGCCTCCTGCCATCAGATAACGTACATTTACTCTATCTGCTAAGAATCCATTTACAAATTTACCGATTGCATAGGTAAAGAATAGGGCGGAACCGATGATTCCTAACTCTGTTTCTGTAAGGTATCCGGCATCTACTATCGGTTTCTTGACAACGTTCAGGCTTAGCCGGCAGACGTAAAACAGGCCATAACCCAAAGTTGCTGCTGCAAATACAGCCCATTTGGTCCGGTTATATTTATTTTGTTGAGTATGGTTCATCGTTCTATTTCTTAATGATTTTTTGTGACCGGATGTTTTGTTCCGAGATACATCTTATGATGTAGATTCCTTGCGGCAGATCGGATACATTGATCGCTTCGGAAAGAGAGGTCAACTTACGGTCTTGCATCAGTTGTCCCTGAGCCGATATGATTTGAAGCCGTATTTGGGGTGCTCCGGTTATGCCTTCGATAAAGAATTCATTTTCTACCGGGTTAGGATAGATTTGCAGGTTGCTCTCTTCAGCTTTTGTGAAACCGGTACCACCGTTGGGGGCAATTTGTAGTGTGCAGGAGGATACCGAGGTATCTCCCAATTCATCAGTGCCCTGTATTGTTAAGGGGAAAGAGCCGTTTTCCAAAGGAATACCCGACAGGTCGCCTTGTACTGAGAGGGATATGCCGGCCGGCAAATTACCGGATAGCAATTGATAAGTCACTTTTCGTGATCCGCCCCGATGGTAGATACAATTACGGTAAGCGATGTCTTCTTGTGCCGGTATCACATGGTCGGTGAATATACGGATATGTGGATAAGAGGTTAATGCAATGTTGTTGCCCGTACCGGTTGCGTCCAATGGAAATGCTGTTGTGCCGGATAGGGTAAGATTAGTCGTATGATACGTAATGCCATATTCATCGGCTTCTTTAAAATTGGTCAGAATGAATAGGCGCGTTTCATCCGCATCCGGCATAAACAGCAGGTCGGTTATCTCCTCCTCAGTTTTATTACCGAAACGTTTTACGTTCAGCACCCGGTTTTCCGGAGAGAGTTTGATCAGAAAAGCATCTTTAGCTCCTTTGTCCGGAAGATTGTAACGGTTGTCACCGGACGGATTGAAGACGACCTTTCCCGTGCAATAACCTCCGGCATATATTTCGTCGTTGTCATTGATATATAGGGCATTGATCATTGTATTTTTGCTTGTGGAGGTTCCTCCGGCTGTGTATATAGACGAATAGCTGCCGTCCGGATTTAGCAGGATACATAATGCATGTTGTACGCCTGCGGATGTCGTGGCTTGTACAGACGAGCCGATTGTAAGTTCTTTGCTTGTTGTAGATCCGGATAGGGCAATCTTACCGTTATTCATGCATGCCATGTCGGAGAGGGATTCGTTTCCTGTCCCGATTATCGGGCAAGTCCATAATTTCTTTCCGGATGTGTTGAAACGGCTCGCAAATAGGTTTGTATCGCCTGTCATTGTTCCCCTGCATGTTCCGGCAAGAATAATGTCCGTTCCATCGGTCGCTATCTTTTCTGCCGAAGCAGATGCATATTCGCTTTCCGAGATTTTCCACAGTTGCTCTCCGGACATTGAATAGGCAGCCAGAAAATATTGTTCTCCAGAATTCCCACAGAGATACAATGTATGGTCGAGCAATACAAAATCTTTCAAGATGAGATCCGTATGTTCTGTGAGTGACACAGGAACGGATAGGACACCTTCCGGAGAGATGGAGTACAATTTTTCGTTTCCGTCTGTCCCAGTGAGCAGCCATAATGTTCCGTTCTCGTCTGTTGCAGCCGATCTGACCTGTGACTCGTTTTCAATCATACTCAGATGCTCACGAATGCCTTCGACCGAATAGCGGGCTACGAAGACAGTAGGTAAGGCGGATGTTAGGTCGGTTTGCGTATCGGTAATGAGTTCTCCGTTGAATTCTCCGGTCAGCCAGATGCTTCCTTTATCCGATATGATTTTACGTCCGTATGTGGTTATCGTACTTCCTAAATGTTGCACAGTCTCGGGCGGTTGTGCATGAGATACGGTACAGGTAAGAAGTAGAATGATGATTAGGATTCTGTTCATGATATACATGTCATAAAGAAAGGGATGCCCGGACATTGCACCAGGCATTTTCCCCATGGGTTAATATTAATAGACGCTTGCCTTGTATACAGACTGTTTGCCTGAGATGTTGTCTTCCATTACTACTGTATAGATACCGTTTTCCAGAGAATAACGTTCGTTGCCTTGCAAATGCTCTTGTTTTACCAGTCTGCCGGAAAGGTCGAATATCATTACCCGGTAACTGGATGTGCCGGTTAATATCTCGATAGCGCCGTGGTCTCCCCATACCCTGACTGCCTCCTGCCGGTAATCTTCTAATCCGGTACCGGTAGAGACGTTGAGAAGGTATTCTGCAAATCCCGTATTTCCGTCGGCATCTTTCATACAGACGACAATCGGATAGCTTCCTGTGACGGTGCTTGTACCGCTTAGTTCCCCGGTGGTCGGGTTTAGGGTGAACCCTTCGGGGAGTGTGCCGCAATATAATGTAAATTCGGCATCTCCATTTGCATTTTCGGCATTGATTATCTGGCTGAATGCTGTTCCGGGCACTGCATTCGGCAGGACGGCAGGTGTGGCGTAGATCTGCTGATAACACAATAGGGCGACACTGTATGCAGTACCAATGGTCGGCACTGTAATGGGATCACCGAATAGATTGACAGGGGAAGCCGTAGCACCGCTACGGGTAGATACCATGTCGGCTACGTACAAGATGCCTTCGTTACCTACCGCCATTGCCATTGCTCCTTCCTTGGTTGCATCTCCCACACGGTGTCCTATCAACACTTCCCCTTTCGACGACAGTTTCATCAGATACATATCCTGTCCTCCTTTAGCTTTAGAAGGGAATTGTTTCGCTTCATCTTCTGCATCCGGATTGAAATAATATGTGCCGAAGGTTGTACCGGCATTCCATATCGAACCGTCCTTTTCGATGGCAATCGTTTTCACATCGGTCGGTTGGTTGCTACTGCCTGCTATATAATTCCATTGATAATTTCCGTCGGTGTCGAAAGAAATAATGAGCATGCTGTTCCACGTTCCCGTAGTGTCCAAAGTCTTCATAAGGATGCCGGGAGCATTATCCACCGCAAGGTCTTCGCTTCGTATCACTCCACCGATTACCACTTGATGGTTGGCTACATCCATCGCATTGATATCATCCAACTTACTGCCCTTTAGGCTGCGTGCCCAGGCCATACTTCCGTCGGCTGCATATTTCACAAGGAAATTATCGGTATTTTCTACAGAAGCTGCTGTCATGGACTGTGTTTCGAATTGGATGGTCCCGCTAAATGTACCGACTGCATAAATATCTCCCTTTTCGTCTATGGAAATAAGATTTCCTGTCCCGGTGCCGTTTCCCGACATTGTTTTCGCCCAAATCAGATTAGCATTATTGTCGTATTTAGCAATGAAGAAAGCGAGTTCGGAATTGCCGGATGAGATTTCGTGTTCACCTCCGTTCATTTCTATGTTTAAGTTTCCGGTGAAAGCTCCCGTGATGGCAAAACTGCCGTCGTTTGGATTTACCGCTATACTCTTGATGACAGGCTCTATCCCCGAAGTGGTTCCTTTTAGCCAGAGAGGATTTCCTGTGGCATCGTATTTGGCGATGAAGAAATCTTTATAGTCGGATTCTATTTTTAATGTTTCGGTGATCTCCGCGTCCGATTCGAAGTTACCTGCCACAAATGAATTGCCCGATGCATCTGCAGCAATACTTTGTACAAGGATCGAACCGGAAGAGCTTTTGATTGATGAGGCAAATACACATTGATTGTTCGGGGTAAATTTTGCGACATATGCATCCATTACCATTGAGGCTCCCGTTACCTCCTTATTTCCGATTGTCATTTCTGCTCCGGTAAAGTTTCCTGTGAGGTATGCATTGTTATCAGTGTCTATCGCCATGCTTTTTGCAGAAGTTTCTGTATCGGCGATACCAAATTGACTGTTCCATAAATATTTCTGGGAGAAACCGGTTAAACAGTTCATTACCAGTGCTGTGAAAAGGAATACTTTTGTTCTCATAATTGTAATGTTTTTAATTTATAGGTATAGCAAGGGCCAACAGAGGGAGTTGACTCCCTGCGGAAAAGTTTTTAAATAGAGGTTATCCGGATCTTAGTATCCGTCGTTCTGATACATCCCGGATGGGTTTATAGATACTTCCCGCCACGGTATAGGAAGCAATAAATCACGCTTGGAACATCCTTGTACCGATTTGTCATTTAAGAATTTTACTAAATCGTCCGGTTTATAGAAACGGAGAAGGTCGAACCAACGATGATTTTCGAAAGCCAACTCGATACGTCGCTCATGCAAGATGACATCCTTTATTGTCGGGTAGTCGTTTTTGTAAGATTCCGGGGCCTGCTCATAGGATTTGAGTTTGGCACGGGTACGGATCATATCTATATAGGTTATGGCTTCGGGTTCGAGTCCGAGAGCTTCATTTACTTCGGCAAGCATCAGGATGACATCGGCATAACGAAGTACGATCCAGCAAGAACCGCCACGTCCTTGGGAATCTCCCAAATCTACATATTTGTTTACGTAAGGGGTAGTTCCATATGTTTTATAGGAGACGACTTTGCGCATATCGCCGGTTTCATACTCCTGAATCAGGTCGTTTTCCGGAATATTGTCTCCCAAACCCTGTGATTGCGAAATGATTCCTGTGGCGCTGAGAGGTTGGAAATTTTTAGCAAAATAAGAGCCTTCGTCTGTTCCTTGCAGATACATTACTTGAAAGATGATTTCGTTGCAGGTAATATTGGCTACTCCGAATACTTTGCCGTATGCAATGTCTTTCAGTTCTCCGAATGGCCGTGCACTATAAGCGGCATCGAGAGCCTCTTTTGCCAGTTGGAGGTAATCTTGGGTAGCGCCGTTGTTCAGTCGTTTGGCCATTGTGAGGTATACTTTACCTAATAAAGCATATCCGGCCGTTTTTGAGGCGCGTCCGAAGTTGGGATTACTTCCGTCAAATCCCCAATTGTCGGGCAGTTGGCTTTGTGTTACGAATTTCAGGTCTTTTACAATGAAATCATAGACTTCCGCTATCGGGCGCCGTCCGTATTTGAGGACTTCTGCTTCACTGTTTAGTTGCTTGTCTACGATAGGAACATCTCCGAACAGTTGCGACAGGTTGTAGTAAGACAAGGCACGTAAGAAACGGGCTTCTGCTTTGTACTGGCTTTTCTTTTCGTCGTCCATCGGTACATTATCGATATAGTCGAGCACTACATTGCTTCGGTGGACACAGGTAAACATTCCGTACCAGGCCCGTTGTACCTCTGCATTACTGGATGTAAGGTTGTATACATCGAAATCATTGTATATGCCCGAATTGGCTGTTTTAGATGCCAAAGTCGTATTGTCGGATCTGATTTCGGTCCAGTAGTACATGTTGTTGTAATAGTTTGTTTTTAATCCGTCGTAGGCTGCGTTTAATGCCTGATACATATCGTTTTCCGTTTTATAGAAATCGTTTTTGTTCAATTTGTCGGGATCCGAACGGTCCAGAAAGTCACAGGAAGTAAACCCGATAATCAGGTAGCCGAGGAGGATTATATTCTTTATTGATTTTATTCTTTTCATAATGCAGCTTTGTTTTTAGAATGATAATTTACAACCGAAATTATAAGCTCGTGAGAGAGGGTAAGTTCCCCAATCGAAGCCGGGCATCAAATTACCCGATTTATAACTTACATCCGGATTATAACCGATATAATCGGTGATCGTAAACGCATTATCGATGGAGGCAAAAAGCGATACACCCCTTAATTTTATTTTTTCTACCCATTTCTGAGGCAGGTTGTAATTTAAGGTTATGTTAGTGCAACGGAAATAGGATGCATCATTTACCATGTAAGATGAAACTCCATAAGTGTTTTTGTTGGTAGTGGCAATGTTGGCACGATACATGGCCGGATCAGGGTTGGTTACGGAGTTGTAACGGTCGGCGGCCAATGCAAACTGATTGCAGGTGCCTTCCATGTTCAGGAGATAGTAATTCTGGAAACTGATGACTTGTGCTCCTTGTACACCGGAGAAAGAGGCGCTCAGGCTCACTCCTTTATAGCTGATGTTGGTGCTGAAGCCGTAGGTGAAGTCGGGGTAGTTGTCTCCTAATATTTCCCGGTCGTCATCCGTAATTTTACCGTCATTGTTTACGTCTTTCCATTTTGCATCTCCCGGCTGTACATTTTCATAGTTCCATACGGCCGGACCGGTCAGTTGGTAACCTTCTTCACCGATGTGTTGTTTGTCTACCAGAATACGTTGATACTCTTCTTCCGAAATGACTCCGAGACTGTTCAGGCCATAAAAAGAACCGATCGGCTTTCCAACCATGGTAATGTGGCTGATGGCACTTCTTTCTCCGATACTGACAATGGATTGAGAATCGGGCAACGAGAGTACCTTGTTCCGGTTCAGAGAAAGGTTTGCACCGACATTCCAGGTGACAGGGCCGGTTAAAATACGTCCGTCGACTTGTATGTCAAAACCGGTGTTGCGTATTTTGGCATTGGATAGATTCGATTTATATTGTGTCGCTCCGGCAATGGCGGATATCGGTTTGTTGAACAGCAGGTCGTTCGAGATACTGTTATAATAATTGGCGGACAGTGTGAGACGATTTCTCAGAAAACTCAAATCCATTCCGACATTATATTGGTCTGTTTTTTCCCATCCTAACAGATTGTCGACGAAAGCGCTCGGATAGCGGGTTGGTACTATCTGCCCCCCTAATACGTAACCGCCTAAATTACTCATGTAGCCTACATGTTCGTAATTGCCAATGTTGTTATTACCGCTGATACCCCAGCTAACTCTCAATTTGGCACCGAAGTTTTCGCCGATATGGTTGGTCCAGAATTCTTCGTTCGACAGGTTCCATCCCAAGGCAACAGACGGGAATATTCCCCAGCGATTGTCCTTTCCAAAACGGGAAGAGCCGTCGCCGCGTAACGAACCGGTGAATGTATAGCGGTCTTTCCACGAATATACCACACGTCCGAATACAGACATCATGGCCCAGTCGAATTTGTCGGTATCTCCCCAACTGTCTCCGGGAGCTGTGCCGTGGGCACTTAATTCCCGAATGGTATCGTCTACAAAGTTACGGGCCCCGATGGAAGAATTGTCGTATACTTTTTCTTGCATGGAATAACCACCCAGAATATTGATCCCGTGATCTCCGAATGTGCGGTTGTAATTAAGCGTTGCTTCCAGTATCCAGTCGAGATTGGTCTGTGTGCTGTAGGAAGCACGTGAGAGCCGTTGATCGCCTACATATCCGCTACCTGCCGTTGTCCCGTCGGTATTCATAATGGTGCCTCCGACTGTAGACGGACGGTAGTAGCTTTCTGTTTGGGATATATACTGCATTCCGGAATACACTTTCGCTTTTAGCCCCTTTATAACTTCCAGTTCGAGATAGCCGGAAACAGAAGACATGTATCTTTTCTGATAATCTTCAATCTCATGTGCTAAGGCTACCGGATTCTCGGCCGGTGCTACCGAATATTTCTTTGCATACTGCATTTGTTGGTCTACGGCATACGAGCCGTCTGTGTTGTATACCGGAAACTGTGGGAACATGACAAGGGCACTCATGATGATACCGTCATTGTAATGGCGGCCTTCGGCCTGTACAATCCGGTTTTTCGTATAGGAGGCCGAAGTATTGACACCTATACTTAACCGGTCGGTCAGCTTGCCGTCGATGTTGAAACGTGTTGTGAACCGGTGGTGATAAGAAGGAGCGATGATACCGTCCTGTTCCATATATCCGGCACTGGCCATGTATCTGATGCGGTCACTACCACCGGTAATGTTCAGATTATGTTTCATTATAGGAGCCGTGGAGAATATGGCATCCTGCCAGTCTGTGTTATAAGCCGGTTCTACAGGTTGCCCTGTGGTGAAATCAAAGAAGATGTCCGGTATCTGGAAAATTTTTCCACTGGTTGCCCCGGCTACGGACATGCGGTATTCGTTGTTGTGTAACGGATTGTATTCTTTTCCGTTTTTGGTACACCAGTCGCGATAGGCATTGTTGGCGCATTCTATCGATAAGTCGCGCATGCCATAAGCATCCAGCATTTTTATTTTGTGATCTACCTGTTGAAAACCATATTGAAAATCATACTCTACTTTTGCACGTCCGCTGTTTGTACCCCGTTTGGTGGTTATTAAAACAACACCTCCGGCAGCACGTGAACCATATATAGCTGCAGATGCTGCGTCCTTTAGCACTTCTATGGAAGCTACATCGTTCGGATTGATATATACATCTTTGGATGTCGGAAATCCGTCGACTACGTAAAGCGGTTCCGAGCCGGCATTGATGGAGCTTACCCCACGGACCCGCAATGATAAACCTTCGCCCGGACTTCCCGATGTCTGTTTGATCTCGACACCGGCAGCGTGACCTACCAGCGCCTGTTCGAGTGTCGGTGTGGTGATACTCAGATCATCCATCTTTATGCTGGAGATGGCACCCGTCACATCTGTTTTACGAACTGCACCGTATCCGATTACCACAACCTCGGAAAGTACTTTGGTATCTTCAGACATTACGATCCGCATCGGTTCTTTGTTTTTTACCGTCAGTTCTTTCGATGTATAGCCCAAATAAGAAAGCACGAGAATGTCTCCTTTTTCGGCTGTTATGGTGAACTCGCCGTCCATATTCGAACTCGTTCCTTTGGTGGTGCCTTTGATCAATACATTGACGCCTATCAGAGGAAGATTGTTCTCGTCATAAACAGTGCCGGACAATGAGAAGCCTGCTTTCTCTTTTTTTTCTTTCTGAGGAGGTTCCTTGATATAAATATAAATACTTCCGTTACGCACCTCAAAATTTACATTGGTTTTTTGAGAGAGTTCGGCGAGTACCTCTTTTACATCTTTCCCGGATGCTTGTACCGAGACTTTCACTGATAAGTCTGTAAAGCTGCCACTATATGCCAAGCGCAGCTTGGATTGTTTGGCAACGTCGTTTAATACGTTTTTTAAAGGTACGTCTTTGTACCGTACCGATACCTTTTGAGCATAAAGTATCCCTGTGCTAAAAAGGAATAGCATGGCTACTGTACCTCTTAAAACGAATGAATGTGATTCTTTTTTAAGAAAATTTAAAAAACGAATCCTTATCACCCGTCTTCTGATAAAAACTGGCAAAATTTTCATACTTTTGTTTTGTATTTTATATTAAAAAATGAAACTGGTAGTCAATGGAAGGGCCCTATTCCTTTATTGGCTACCTCTTTTTATTTTCTTTTGTATATTAGTATCTTGTCGTTGATTTTTTCATACCTGACCGGAGAGATGCGGGTCAGATCTTCCAATATTGAATCTAATGGCATGTTGTTGAAAGATATTGTGTATATGGAGCTTTCCAAAGACGGATCCATTAATACAATTTCTTTATTGAACTTGCGGGATAGTTCTTTCGAGATATGATCCAGACGGGTATCTGTAAAATACAGGCTGTTTGTTTTCCAGCCCGAGTAGTCGGCGACATTTTCGAGAGTACGTTTATGCATTGTCCCGTTTTTCTTTTCATAAACGATTTGTTCTCCCGGAAATAGCTCTAAAGCTCTTCCCCGAATATCGCTGACCCGGACATGGCCTTGATTTAAAGTAGTAATGATATCCGATTCGTCATTGTATGCTTTGATATTGAATTTTGTTCCCAGCACTCTGATGTCTACTCCCGAAGTGTGTACTGTGAATGGACGAATCTTGTTTTTGGTTACTTCAAAGTAAGCTTCTCCCTCTAACTCTACTTCGCGACTGAATAATTTGAATCCGGGTGTGTACTTTAACCGGGAGTCGGCGTTCAGTATGACTTTGGTGCCGTCTTGAAAGATAATTGTTTGGATATCTCCTTTAGGAACATATATTTCGGCCAGGCGGGGAGATTGTGTCTGGTTGTAATACATGTATCCTCCGGTGGCTAATAATAAAATGGCCGGTATCCATATGGCGATACTGCGCAACCACCATCCGATTGTCGGTTGAAAGCGTTTCTTGCTTTTTTCTGTTGGAATCTCGATATGAAGCGGTTGTATCTCTATGGATTCTGAGCTATGCAGTTCTTCTCCGGACAGAATACGGGCTACATCCTCGTCAATTACTTCCGATAGATAACGCTGCCCTTCTTCGGTACCGAACCATCGACGTATTTCTGCTCTCCGGTCGGGTGACAAGGCATCGCATAAATAAAGGCGGATGTCTTCGTCGGTAATTGGATGATGGTTTTCTGTTGTCATTTTATTAGTTTTAAGTGGCAGAGAGAAAAATGGTTTGCTCTTGCGTTGTATATAGAGTAAAATCTTGGCGAAAGAAAGTATTACTCAACTCTTGATGTTTAACTTTTATAAACACTTCGATGCGGGTGTAATCAAGAAAGAGAGGCGCTGAGCAACACCATGCAAATACAGATAAAATCTTTTTCGTTGAGGCTTTCACGCAATGACAATATAGCTTTGTAATAGGATACTTTTACCGTATTTACTGTAATGTTGAGTTGCTGGGCTATCTCGGCATTGGAAAGTCCTTCGAAAATTTTCATTTGGCAAATGCGGCGCTTTTGTGGCGGCAATAAGGCCAAGGCTTTCCGTATAGCTTCATCCCGTTGCTTCCTGTACAGGGTTTGTGTGATATTCTCCTCTTCAAAAAGTGGCATTCCCAATATGATTTCTTCTTTCTTTTCGAGGGTTAACTGATGGAATTTATATGTGTTTAATAAGTGGTTTTTAAGGATTCCATACAGATAAGGTTCTACTCCCTGCTCTACGTCAATCTGGGTGCGGGTTTCCCACAGTCTCATGAATGAATATTGTACGGCATCCTCTGCCATTTCTTTTGATTTCAGATAACGCAATGCCAGTAGAAAGAATTGCCGGTGACACTTTACGTATATTTTAGAAAAGGCAGAATGACTACCATTGATAAGTAATAAAACTATTTCTTTGTTTATCTTTTCCATTTCTAAATTTATTGAAGTATTCTAATTGAATATGGCTACGAAGTTAAATAAAAAATCTAATATTCTTTATGCCGGTATTGAATTTGTGTATGAGCCGGTTATCTGGCATGCCAACTTTTCATCGCAGTTTTATATACATTGCATTTGAGTTACATTATCTGTTAAAAGACCTCAAAGAAACTACCTTACATCACTTTTTATTTGTTTCTTTGCACCAAATTCGGGTGAAGTGCGGTCTTGTGACTTAATGCCGCACTTAATTTATGGCAATAATCAATGAATAAACTCTCTATAAATGCTTGTCCGCTATGCGGTGGCACGCACTTGAAGCGTGTCATGACTTGTACGGATTTCTATGCATCGGGTGAACAGTTCGATGTGATGTCCTGCGAAGATTGCGGATTTACTTTCACGCAGGATGTTCCTGTAGAAGCAGAGATAGGGCGTTATTATGAAACTCCCGATTACATTTCCCACTCCGATACGAAAAAAGGTGCAATGAATGCCATTTACCATCAGGTGCGTAAGTACATGTTGGGCAAGAAAGCGCGTCTGGTAGCCAAGGAATCTCATCGTAAAAGAGGACGTTTGCTCGATATAGGTACGGGGACAGGCTATTTTGCCGCAACGATGGAACAACGCGGATGGAAAGTAGAAGCTATCGAAAAAAATGCCCAGGCACGTGTGTTTGCCAAAGAGCACTTCGGACTGGAAGTGAAAGGAGAGGAAGCCTTGCAGGAGTTCGAACCCGGCTCGTTCGATGTGATTACTTTATGGCATGTAATGGAGCATCTGGAGCATCTGGATGAAACGTGGGAATGTCTTCGCGGGCTTTTGTCCGATAGAGGTGTGCTTATCGTAGCTGTACCTAATTGTTCTTCTTACGATGCCGGTAAATATGGTGAGTATTGGGCGGCGTATGACGTACCCCGTCATCTGTGGCACTTCACTCCGGTCACTATACAGCAACTTGCTTCCAAACACGGATTTATCATGGCAGCGCGTCATCCGATGCTGTTTGATGCTTTTTATGTATCGATGTTGAGCGAGAAGCATCGGGGAAGTTCGTTTCCGTTTGTGAAAGGAATGTGTACCGGAGCGGTAGCATGGCTTAGTGCGTTAGGTAAGAAAGAACGTAGCAGTTCGATGATTTATGTATTTAGAAAGAAACGCTGATGAAGAGTAAAAACAAAAATAATTCAGTCTCCTATTTCGACATGCAATTCATAACGTCGAGCATCAGTACGACGTTGGTGTTGTTGCTGTTAGGGCTTGTCGTGTTTTTTGTTTTGGCAGCACACAATCTTTCCATTTATGTCCGGGAAAATATTAATTTCTCTGTTCTTATCAGCGATGATATGAAAGAGGCCGATATTTTGAAATTACAGAAAAGACTGGATAAAGAACCGTTTGTGAAGCAGACGGAATATATTTCTAAAAAACAGGCTCTCAAAGAGCAGACTGAAGCAATGGGAACCGATCCGGAGGAGTTTTTAGGATACAACCCTTTTACGGCTTCCATTGAAATCAAATTGCATTCCGATTATGCCAATTCCGACAGTATCGCCAAGATAGAGAAGCTGATAAAGAAAAATACCAATATTCAGGAGGTGCTTTATCAACGTGAACTGATCGATCTGGTGAATGAGAATATCCGGAACATAAGTCTGGTGCTCCTGACTTTGGCAGTGGTGCTCACGCTTATTTCTTTTGCTTTGATAAATAATACGATACGCTTGGCTATTTACTCCAAACGCTTCCTTATTCATACTATGAAGTTGGTGGGAGCCAGTTGGGGTTTTATCCGCCGTCCGTTTTTGCGGCGAAATATATGGAGCGGTGTGCTGGCCGGTATTATGGCCGATGCAATTCTGATGGGAGCAGCGTATTGGCTGGTCTCTTATGAACCCGAACTGATTCGTGTGATAACTCCTGAGGTGATGTTACTGGTATCCGGTTCTGTTCTGGTATTTGGTATTATTATTACGTTCCTGTGTGCTTACCTGTCCATCAACAAGTATCTGAGGATGAAGGCAAGTACCTTGTATTACATATAGTCTGAATATGCAACATAATATAAACATTGTAATTTCAATTGTAAATCGTTAAATCGTAAATAACATCATGGCTGACAAACAGAAATTTGCTTTTGATAAAACTAACTTTATATTACTCGCCATCGGAATGGCGGTAGTAATTATCGGTTTTATCCTGATGACGGGACCTTCTTCTACGGAGACCGTTTTCGAACCGGATATTTTTAGTGTGAGAAGAATTAAAGTAGCGCCGGTCGTTTGTTTCTTCGGCTTTATTTTTATGATATATGCAGTATTGCGCAAACCCAAAACTAAAATAGAAGAATAAGAATGGAATGGTTCGAAGCTCTTATCCTCGGTCTCATTCAAGGACTGACGGAGTATTTACCTGTGAGTAGTAGTGGTCATCTGGCTATTGGCTCTGCTTTGTTCGACATCAAAGGAGAAGATAATCTGGCTTTCACGATTGTGGTGCACGTGGCTACTGTATTCAGTACTCTTGTGATCCTTTGGAAAGAGATCGACTGGATTTTTCGTGGATTGTTCAAGTTCGAAATGAATGCCGAAACCCGTTATGTGATAAATATTCTGATTTCGATGATTCCCATCGGGATTGTAGGCGTGTTTTTTAAAGATTATGTAGAAGCTATATTTGGCTCGGGATTGTTGATTGTGGGTTGTTGTTTGCTTGTAACGGCTCTTCTGCTTACGTTTTCTTATTATGCGAAACCCCGCCCGAAAGAGAATATATCCATGAAGGATGCCTTTGTCATCGGCCTGGCTCAGGCGTGTGCCGTGCTTCCGGGACTTTCCCGTTCGGGTTCGACGATTGCTACCGGGCTTTTATTGGGTGATAATAAAGCGAAATTGGCACAATTCTCTTTCCTGATGGTGATCCCTCCCATCTTGGGCGAAGCTTTGCTGGATGGGATGAAGATGATGAAAGGTGAGGCTGTGGCAGGGGATATTCCTGCTCTTTCATTGATCGTGGGTTTTATTGCCGCTTTTGTTTCCGGTTGCCTGGCTTGTAAATGGATGATCAATATTGTGAAGAAAGGGAAGCTGATTTATTTTGCCATTTATTGTGCCATAGCAGGTACGGCTACATTGGTATTGAGTCTTTTGAATTAAAAAGCATTGAGTTTTTTCAACGAAAGAGTGATCTCAATCGTAAATCGTAAATTGTCAAATCGTAAATAAATAAGCAAGCATTTGAATTTTAAAGAAGGAGAAGTACTTTTTTTCAATAAGCCTCTCGGTTGGACGTCGTTCAAAGTGGTAGGTCATGCACGTTATCACATTTGTCGGAGGATGAAAGTAAAGAAGTTGAAAGTCGGTCATGCCGGTACGTTGGATCCGTTAGCCACAGGGGTAATGATTGTCTGTACCGGTAAGGCGACCAAAAGAATAGAAGAGTTTCAGTATCATACCAAGGAGTATATTGCTACCATACAATTGGGTGCCACTACTCCATCGTACGATCTGGAACATGAGATAGATGCCACCTACCCGACGGAGCATATCACTCGCGAAATGGTAGAAGAAACATTGAAGCAGTTTTTGGGAGAGATACATCAGGTTCCTCCTGTGTTCTCAGCTTGTAAAGTAGATGGTAAGCGGGCTTACGATCTGGCACGCAAGGGAGAAGAGGTGGAGTTGAAGCCGAAGCTGCTTGTGATCGATGAGCTTGAATTGCTGGAATGTGATCTGGTGAAGATGGAAATAAAGATACGGGTGGTTTGCAGCAAAGGTACTTATATCCGCGCTCTTGCCCGTGACATCGGAGAGGCGCTTCATAGCGGTGCCCATCTCACAGGACTGGTACGTACCCGTGTGGGGGAAGTAAAATTAGAGGATTGCCTTGATCCCTTGACGTTTGCCGAGTGGATAGACCGGCAAGAGATTGAAATAACAGAAGATAATTAACGTAAAGAAGAATAGATATGAAACTGTCACAATTTAAATTTAAGTTACCAGAGGACAAAATTGCTTTGCATCCGACGAAGTACAGAGATGAGTCGCGTCTGATGGTGCTCCATCGTAAGACGGGGAAGATAGAACACAAGATGTTTAAGGATATCTTGAATTATTTTGATGATAAGGATGTGTTTATCTTCAATGACACGAAGGTGTTTCCGGCACGCTTGTACGGTAATAAGGAAAAGACCGGTGCACGTATCGAAGTTTTTCTGTTGCGCGAGTTGAATGAAGAGCTCCGTTTGTGGGATGTGCTGGTAGACCCTGCCCGTAAGATCCGTATCGGCAATAAGCTCTATTTCGGTGATGACGATTCGATGGTGGCTGAGGTGATCGATAATACCACTTCGCGTGGCCGTACCTTGCGTTTCCTTTATGACGGCCCTCATGACGAGTTTAAAAAAGCTCTTTATGCATTGGGTGAAACGCCCCTGCCGCATTCTATTATCAACCGTCCGGTGGAAGAAGAAGATGCTGTGCGTTTCCAGTCTATTTTTGCTAAGAACGAAGGAGCGGTTACTGCTCCTACCGCCAGCTTGCACTTTAGCCGTGAGCTGATGAAGCGTATGGAAATTAAGGGTATTGATTTTGCTTATATTACGCTGCATGCCGGTTTGGGCAACTTCCGTGATATCGATGTAGAAGACCTTACGAAACATAAGATGGATTCGGAGCAGATGTTTGTGACCGAAGAGGCGGTAAAGACTGTAAACCGTGCCAAAGACCTCGGAAAGAATGTTTGTGCCGTGGGTACTACTGTGATGCGCGCCATCGAAAGTACGGTCAGCACAGACGGTCATCTGAAAGAGTTTGAAGGTTGGACGAATAAGTTCATCTTCCCTCCGTATGAGTTTACGGTAGCCAATGCCATGATATCCAACTTCCACATGCCGTTATCCACCTTGCTGATGATTGTAGCTGCTTTCGGCGGGTATGATCAGGTGATGGATGCTTATCATGTAGCGTTGAAAGAAGGGTATCGTTTCGGTACGTATGGAGATGCGATGTTGATTATTGACTGATCACTATTTTTATGGTTTATTTGGGGCTTGGCACCAATTTAGGTGATAAAGAGCAGAATCTCCGGATGTCTATAAAAAAAATAGAAGAGCGGATAGGGAATGTTGTTTCTCTTTCCGCTTTTTATGCAACTGCTCCTTGGGGTTTCTCTTCTGAGAATAGTTTTCTGAATGCGGCAGTTTGTGTAGAAACGACTCTTTTGCCTTTGCAGGTACTTGAGGAAACTCAGAGGATAGAGCGGGAATTAGGGCGGACTGAGAAATCGGTAAACGGCCTGTATGCCGATCGTTTGATAGATATCGACTTGTTATTGTATGACGATAGGGTGATGGACGCAGAGGGTCTTATCCTCCCCCACCCTTTGATGACCGAACGTCGTTTTGTAATGGAACCTTTATCGGAAATTGCTCCCGATGTGGTACATCCGGTACTGCACAAAACAATGAAAGAACTTTTTATTTCTTCTTTCTCTCCGCAATAAATTGCGGCAGGTAAGCAATGCATCCTATTAAGGCTCCATACAGATAGTGTAGTTCTGTAAAAGGCTTGTGCATCGACAGGCAAACGACATAATAGATTCCTATTGTCACCCCGATGTATATCAGCAGAGTTATTACTCTTTTCAGTCTCTTCTTCATACAAAAATGATGTTAATGTGCAGCAAAGTTAGTAATTAATCAGAAATAATCTCTACCTTTGTCTTCCGAAATGAAATGTGGAAAGATTTGAGTAGCTTGCAACCACAGAAAAAAATGCTAAAACAACATTCCTTTCTGTGTCTTTTGGCGTCTCTACTCATCTTATCCCTGTTTCATAAATCATAATTTATAAATCATAATTCTATTATGGGATATTTATTCACATCCGAATCGGTGTCTGAAGGACACCCCGACAAAGTGGCCGATCAAATATCGGACGCTGTACTTGACAAACTGTTGGCATTTGATCCCAGTTCGAAAGTAGCTTGCGAAACCTTAGTAACTACCGGACAGGTGGTACTTGCGGGAGAAGTGAAAACCAGTGCTTACATTGATTTACAGCTTGTTGCACGCGAAGTAATCAAGAAAATCGGTTATACCAAAGGCGAGTACATGTTCGAAAGTAACTCGTGTGGTGTATTCTCTGCCATCCATGAGCAGAGTGCCGATATCAACCGTGGTGTAGAACGCGAAGACCCGATGAATCAGGGGGCGGGCGACCAGGGAATGATGTTTGGTTATGCTACGAATGAAACAGAAAATTACATGCCTCTTTCTCTTGATTTGGCACACCGTATCTTGTTGGTACTGGCAGATATCCGTCGCGAAGGAAAGGAGATGACTTACCTGCGTCCTGATGCTAAGAGTCAGGTGACTATTGAATATGACGATAATGGCAAACCCGTACGTATCGATACGATTGTGGTGTCTACTCAACATGATGACTTTATACAGCCGGCAGATGATTCTGTGGAAGCTCAATTGAAGGCTGATGAGGAGATGCTTGCGATCATCCGCAAAGATGTAATCGAGATTTTGATGCCCCGGGTGATCGCTTCCATTCATCATGCCGATGTGCTGGCATTGTTTAATGATCGTATCATTTATCACGTAAATCCGACGGGCAAGTTCGTGATTGGCGGTCCTCACGGTGATACCGGTCTTACCGGGCGTAAGATTATCGTAGATACTTATGGCGGTAAAGGTGCGCACGGTGGTGGTGCCTTCTCCGGAAAAGACCCCAGCAAAGTGGACCGTAGCGCTGCTTATGCAGCCCGCCATATTGCCAAGAATCTGGTGGCTGCCGGTGTAGCCGACGAGATCCTTGTACAGGTGTCTTATGCGATTGGCGTAGCCCGTCCGATCAATATTTATGTCGATACTTACGGACGTAGCAATGTGAAGATGAGCGATGGCGAAATAGCCAAAAAGATTGACGAATTGTTCGACCTTCGCCCGAAGGCTATCGAAGAACGTCTGAAGCTGCGTAATCCGATTTATAGTGAAACAGCAGCTTATGGCCATATGGGACGCGAACCGCGTGTCGTTACCAAAACTTTCACTTCCCGTTATCAACCTTCCAAGACTGTTGAAGTAGAGCTCTTCACTTGGGAGAAACTGGATTATGTAGATAAGGTGAAAACCGCTTTCGGTTTGTAATCAGCGTAGCTTTACAGCTATTTATTATAGAGAGCCGTCCTCCCGTGCATCATGCAACGAGAGGCGGCTTTCTTCTTTTTGTAAATTGGATATGTAATTGTTGTTTGATTGTTCTTGTGTTCAGCAGTATAGTGTCTGCTAAACTATTGCAATATAGTATATGTCTGAATGGATATATGTATCTGGGGCAGAATTTGTGTAAGATGTACATATAAAACATGGGGATGTTGTGTATGAAAACATCCCCATGTTCTGCACTGGAACATCCCCATGTTTTATATAGGAACATCCGGATGTTTTGGGAATAGAAGTTTAATTTGGGGTCTGCATGAAGTAGGATTTGATGTGTACTGGATTTAGTTGACAACTTCGATTGTTATTACTGTATTCGTTCACTCAACAATTTTCAATACCTGAATAGGTTTACATTTCTGTTTGTTAGACCTACTGTAGTTGTCCTATTTGGATTTCCAAATATAATGCTAATTATTCTATTTATTCCAAATGTTGTTGAACTGATTTTTGTTATTATCTCGTTTGCCAAGAAATATCCTTGGTCGGGGATCGCCGTGCGGCAAGGGGCGGGACCACCCGTCCCGACGAGCACAATCTGAGTCGGGGCACTTTCATACCTTCTCCTCCTTTATAATTTCCATTGGTGTGCGCATTTTCAAAGCTTGGTGTGGCCGAATATTATTATATGTGTACACAGCCTGTTTAATACGTTCTTCCACCTGGTTAAAAGTCTCCTTCCCGCAGTCAAAGAGCCATCCGTTCTTAATAGTATTGTTCATCCGCTCGGCCAATGCATTATGCAGAGGATCACCACACTGTGTCATGCTTATGCTTATATGTTGTGCTTTTAACGTGTCAACGTATTGGTTTGAGCAGTATTGAACCCCACGGTCTGAATGATGTATCAACCCGCTGATGTCTATCCCGTTCTCTCTGTAAAACAGAAAAGCTGACTCCAAAGCTTTCATCGGGCCTTCCGTTGTCAATGAAGGACAGAACGAATAGCCTACTATTGCACGACTGTGGCTATCAGTAAGCAAGGACAGGTATGCCCAGCCATCCCTGGTGGAGACATAGGTAATATCTGCCACAACCATACTTCCGCTTGTGCTTGCTACGAACTTAGGTGTCGTGTTCAGCAAATCAGGATATATATAATAATTATGATTGGAGTTCGTTGTTTTGGGACGTACACGCTTCTTCCTCTGGACCAGACCATTAGAGCGGAATATCTCATAGCACTGGTCACGACCTATCACCATTTTCTCCTTAAAGTAACGAACACAGCATACATATAGCTCACGCATACCCGATTGGGGCATTAAAGTTCTTAATTCTTTGCAATACAGAACAATACTTGTCTTCAAAACATTAACTTCACACTGTCTGTCCACATGTTTATAGTAACCTTGTCTGGTTATGCCGAAGTAACCACAGAGTCTGTTCAGACCACCGCATTTACGGTTGACCGAGCCTCTCTGTGACAAGGTGTCGATTACTTGGCATCTGAGTTTTTTCGCACGGGGATATGATAGGTCTGCTCTGTCAGATCAAT
>NZ_KB905466.1:1509206-2360768 GCF_000381365.1 Bacteroides salyersiae WAL 10018 = DSM 18765 = JCM 12988 | reverse complement strand
TCTTCTATCTCGTACATTTTCATCCAGCGGGACAATGTACCTAAACTTAATCCATTACGTCGTTCAAATGTTTTCCGACGGTCGGAGCTGGAAAGATACTCGCGAATATAAGACTTACTTTCCAATTCTGTAAACTTTCTGTGAGGTTTTCTTTTGGTTGACATACTTTTTTTGATTTAGAAAGTGTCAACTTATTCAGTACACTACAATTAATGGTTGTTGATAAGTATATAGAATGTCTTGTGAAGACGATAATGATCCACTCTCTGAATTAGGGCCATTTTTTATACTTCTTTTATTGAAGGATTTTATGTGTAACCCAAAAAAACGTACCTTTGTGGTCTAAACATATGATATAGAAGTATGAATCAGATAAATTCCGTATGTGTTTACAGCGCATCGAGTAGCAAGATAGATAAAGTGTATTTTGAAGCAGCCGGCCGGTTGGGCAAGTTGTTTGCCGAACGGCGTATCCGTTTGGTGAACGGTGCTGGAAGTATTGGATTGATGCGTTCTGTAGCCGATGCTGTCCTTGAAAACGGAGGTGAGGTTACGGGGGTTATTCCCCGGTTTATGGTGGAGCAGGGATGGCACCATACAGGATTGACCCGGTTGGTTGAAGTGGAAAGTATGCATGAGCGGAAGCAGCTCATGGCGGATTTGAGTGATGCTGTCATAGCTTTACCCGGCGGATGCGGTACATTGGAGGAACTGCTTGAAGTTATCACCTGGAAACAGTTGGGGCTTTATCTTAATCCGATTGTGATATTGAATACAAACGACTTTTTCGATCCGTTGCTCGACCAGCTTAAGCGGGCTATTGACGAGAATTTTATGCGGAGACAGCATGGCGATATCTGGCATGTGGCTGCCACTCCTGAAGAGGCTGTCGAACTGGTGTATAGGGTTCCCGTTTGGGATGCGTCCATCCGTAAATTTGCGGCTATATGAGTGCGTGGTTGATGCTTGTATCGGGTTTTGAGGGGATACCCCTTCCCTATTCTCCCCGTACGGACGATGTAATTGCATTGGTTCTGCTTGCCTGTTTCTTCTTCTCGTCCTTTGCGTTGGCACGGAGCAAGAAGTTTCTTTCTCAACAAGCAAAGGACTTTATGCTTCATCGCGAACGTACAAGTATTTTTGCTGCCTCTACGGCGGCGGATGTCCGTTATCTGTTGTTGCTGGTATTTCAGACCTGTATCTTGAGTGGTATCTGCATTTTTAACTACTTTAATGATGTGCAGCCGACTTTGATGGAAAAGGTTTCCCCTCCTCTCCTATTAGGAATTTATATTCTTATCTGTTTGCTTTATCTTTTACTAAAGTGGCTGTTTTATTCTTTCTTAGGGTGGGTGTTTTTTGATAAAAATCGGACAACTATATGGTTGGAGTCTTATTCTACACTGATTTATTACCTCGGATTCGTTCTTTTTCCGTTCGTTCTTCTCCTTGTTTATTTCGATTTGAATATCTTGTTTTTAGTTTCAATCGGGCTGTTCTTGATAATTTTTGCTAAAATATTGATGTTTTATAAGTGGATAAAGCTTTTTTTCGATAAGATTAGCAGCCTTTTCCTTTTAATTTTGTACTTTTGTGCCCTTGAAATCATGCCCTATTTACTTTTGTATCAGGGCTTGAGAGAACTAAACAATATATTGGTAATAAAAATTTAGGACGTTGAAAATTAAGAAAGTACTTGTGTCGCAGCCAAAACCTGCTTCAGAGAAATCTCCCTATTACGACATTGCCGAAAAGTATGGCGTAAAAATAGATTTCCGCCCCTTTATCAAAGTAGAAAGTGTTTCTGCTAAAGAGGTCAGACAACAGAAAGTGTCAATCCTTGACCACACAGCTGTCATATTTACTTCGCGTCATGCGATTGATCATTTTTTCCATCTTTGCACGGAGCTTCGTGTGACTATTCCGGAAACAATGAAGTATTTTTGTGTAACGGAACAAGTTGCACTTTATATTCAAAAGTATGTGCAATACCGCAAGCGCAAGATATTCTTTGGCGCTACAGGTAAGATTGAAGATCTGATTCCTTCTATTGTGAAACATAAGACTGAGAAATATCTCGTGCCGATGTCGGATGTGCACAATGATGACATCAAGAACCTGTTGGATAAACATAATATCCAGCATACGGAGGTAGTGATGTATCGCACTGTTAGTAATGACTTTGGCAAGGATGAAGAATTTGACTATGATATGTTGGTATTCTTTAGTCCGGCCGGTGTTTCTTCGTTGAAGAAGAATTTTCCGGATTTTGATCAGAAGAATATTAAGATCGGAACATTCGGCTCTACAACAGCACAAGCTGTTCGTGATGCCGGGCTTCGCTTGGATTTAGAGGCTCCTACCGTACAGGCTCCTTCTATGACAGCCGCTTTGGATATGTTCATTAAGGAGAATAACAAAGGAAAGTAATTAATAAATGACAAACGACGAGCTACAAGTGCTGCGCACGTGCGTGTGCTTGTAGCTCGTTGTTTTTTATATCGTACGGATGAATACATTGTGTAAAGCTGAAAGGCTTCATAGTAAGATTGTTATTGAAAAGATGTTTGCGGGCGGTTTTTCACGTTCGTTTTCCGTCTTTCCTCTGCGTGCGGTGTATATGTCTGTGGAGCAGCAGGAAGTGCCTGTGTCTATCCTTATCAGTGTCCCCAAAAAGCGGTTTAAGCGGGCGGTAAAGCGTAATCGGGTAAAACGTCAGATACGTGAGGCTTACCGGAAGAATAAGGGTCCGTTGTGGCAGGTTCTGCAAGAAAAAGGACTTGGGTTGACGATTGCTTTTATTTATCTGTCGGATGAGCTGTGCCGTACTGAGGAAATAGAAGAGAAGGTAAAAGTGTTGTTGGCCCGTATCGCGGAGAGGCTGGAATGAAGCGTCTGTTGTCGTACATATTATTGATTCCTATCTATTTTTACCGGGCATGTATTTCTCCTATGCTCCCTCCCTCCTGCCGTTTTACTCCGACTTGTTCGCAGTATGCCATCGAGGCAATTAAAAAACACGGTCCTTTTAAGGGTTTTTATTTGGCTGTAAGACGGATACTGCGTTGCCATCCCTGGGGTGGTTCCGGATATGACCCTGTACCTTAGTTGATTATGAAACTGTTGGATATACATTCTCATCATTTGTCCGAAGATCCTTTCCGGGCAATCTTGAATATTCGTTTTCCGAAAGATAAGTTCTTTCCGGAAGCAGGACGGTTTTATTCTGTAGGTGTACATCCGTGGGAAGTGACGTTGGAAAATCGGATAGACTGGACTTTGTTTGAGGAGTTGGCCGGGCATCCGCAAGTGCTTGCTATTGGCGAATGCGGTATGGATAAACATGTTTATCCGGAGTTATTGATGGCTCAGGAACGCATTTTCTCGCGTCAGTTGGCTGTTGCGGAAAAGTTAGGAAAACCGGTTCTGATTCATAATGTGAAGTCTACCGGGATTATCGGACTTTTGAAAAAGAACGCTTCTGGTCATATCCCCTGGATTCAGCACGGTTTTCGCGGAAAGCCGGAATTGGCTTTGGAAATGCTGCGTTCGGGCTTTTATCTTTCTTTGGGGATTCGTTATAATGAGGATTCTTTACGGGTAATACCGCTTGACAGACTCTTTTTAGAGACGGATGACAGCGAGACGGATATCTGTCAAGTATGCGAGAGGGCAGCTCGTACGTTGGGAATCTCCGTAATCAAACTTACGGAGCAGATACAGCATAATATCAAGAAAGTTTTTTTTAATGGATAAGAGTTGTTTCTTCAAAGAAAGAGTCGTACTTTTGCCCTGACTAAATATTTAAAAACTAATATCATTCGATGAATTTTGTAGAAGAATTAAGATGGCGTGGCATGCTGCAAGATATGATGCCGGGCACAGAAGAATTGTTAGCTAAGGAGCAAGTAACAGCTTATCTCGGGATTGACCCGACGGCTGATTCATTGCATATTGGTCACTTGTGTGGCGTAATGATGCTCCGCCACCTCCAGCGTTGTGGTCATAAACCGTTGGCACTCATCGGTGGTGCGACAGGTATGATTGGTGATCCGTCCGGTAAATCGGCAGAGCGCAATTTGCTGAATGAAGAGACTTTGCGTCACAATCAGGCTTGTATCAAGAAGCAGTTGGCCAAGTTTCTGGATTTTGAATCGGAGGTACCGAATCGCGCAGAGTTGGTGAATAATTATGACTGGATGAAAGATTTCACTTTCCTTGATTTTGTTCGTGAAGTGGGTAAACATATTACTGTGAACTATATGATGGCAAAAGACTCGGTAAAGAGACGTCTGAACGGGGAAGCCCGTGACGGGTTGTCATTTACGGAGTTTACTTACCAGTTGCTTCAGGGATATGACTTTTTGCATTTGAACCAGACTAAGGGTTGTAAACTTCAGATGGGTGGTTCGGATCAGTGGGGCAATATCACTACGGGTGCCGAGCTGATACGTCGCACGAACGGAGGAGAGGTCTTTGCTTTGACTTGTCCGTTGATTACCAAAGCGGATGGCGGTAAATTCGGTAAGACGGAATCGGGTAATGTATGGCTCGATGCGAAATATACTTCACCGTACAAATTCTATCAATTCTGGTTGAATGTCAGCGATTCGGATGCGGAACGCTACATCAAGATATTTACTGCTCTTTCAAAAGAGGAAATCGATTCATTGATTGCAGAGCATCAGCAAGCCCCGCATCTGCGTGTGCTTCAAAAACGTCTGGCCAAAGAGGTGACGATTATGGTTCACTCTGAAGAGGACTATAATGCGGCTGTAGACGCTTCTAATATCTTATTTGGTAATGCTACTTCCGATGCATTGAGAAAACTCGATGAAGACACGCTATTGGCGGTTTTCGAAGGTGTTCCGCAGTTCGAAGTGTCTCGTGATGTACTGGCTGAAGGTGTGAAGGCGGTCGATTTGTTTGTAGACAATGCGGCTGTATTTGCATCAAAAGGTGAAATGCGTAAGTTGGTACAGGGCGGAGGCGTCTCTCTGAATAAAGAAAAGTTGGCCGCATTCGACCAAGTGATTACTACGGCAGATTTACTGGATGAGAAGTATTTACTTGTTCAACGGGGCAAGAAGAACTACTATCTGATCATTGCTAAATAAAAAAAATGCCAAAATATTTGGAGATTTAGTTGCATAGCACTATCTTTGCACCGCTTTTTAACAGAAAGCACAGCGAGTTTGTCCTATGGTGTAATGGTAGCACAACAGTTTTTGGTTCTGTTTGTCTAAGTTCGAATCTTGGTAGGACAACAAAATAGAAATCCCCGGTGATCAATGATCGTCGGGGATTTTGCTTTTTCTGCCATCCGGCTTCTCTTTATTTCGAACAACAATTGGGGGGCAACGTAAAATTCTGAGGAATTAATGTAAAAATGATCTTTCGGTATTTCTGAAAAAATATTGAATGGTACTTCTCTAATTCGTATTATAGTTTGTTAAACGCTTCGTTTATTATCTGTCTGTGGACAATATTGATAGATAATAAGAACAAAAATGCAAGGTTTTGCCATTTTCTTTTTCTATTTTTGCATCGTGTACGCAAACGACGTGCACCTGAACTGTAATATTATAAACTATTTAAATAAGTAAAGTATGAAAACGAACTATGAAATTCGCTATGCTGCGCATCCGGAAGATGCAAAAAGCTACGACACTACGAGAATCCGTCGTGACTTCTTGATTGAAAAAGTATTCTCAGCTAACGAAGTAAATATGGTATATTCTATGTATGACCGAATGGTGGTCGGTGGTGCAATGCCGGTAGGAGAGGTGCTTAAACTGGAAGCGATCGATCCGCTAAAAGCTCCTTACTTCTTGACTCGTCGCGAAATGGGTATTTTTAATGTAGGTGGTCCCGGTGTGGTGAAAGCCGGTAATGCAGTATTCGAACTCGATTATAAAGAAGCCCTTTATTTAGGTTCGGGAGACCGCGAAGTGACTTTCGAGAGCAAAGATGAAAAGAATCCCGCCAAATTCTATTTCAACTCATTGACTGCCCACCGCAATTATCCGGATAAGAAAGTGACGAAGAAAGATGCTGTGGTTGCAGAAATGGGATCGTTGGAAGGTTCTAACCACCGTAATATCAATAAAATGCTGGTGAATCAGGTATTGCCTACCTGTCAGTTACAAATGGGTATGACGGAACTGGCTCCGGGAAGTGTATGGAACACAATGCCGGCACACGTCCATAGCCGCCGTATGGAAGCTTATTTCTATTTTGAAGTACCCGAAGAGCATGCTGTATGTCATTTCATGGGTGAGGTGGATGAAACACGTCACGTATGGATGAAGGGTGACCAGGCTGTTCTGTCTCCCGAATGGTCTATTCATTCGGCTGCCGCTACGCACAATTATACATTTATCTGGGGTATGGGAGGAGAAAACCTTGACTATGGAGATCAGGACTTCTCGTTGATTACAGACCTTAAATAAGGATACAATGCACTGATGTGCCAATGTATCAATTTAAACAGGCTCTAAGAAATAGCTTAATAAGAACAATTAATTAACAATCTTCGTGCTGGATGTGTGAATTAGTACCTTTGCCGGTATGTTGGCACATTGGCACATTAATAAATTATTATTATGGTAAACTTTTCATTAGAAGGTAAAGTAGCACTGGTAACAGGTGCGTCTTACGGAATCGGTTTAGCTTTGGCCACTGCTTTTGCTCGGGCCGGTGCAAAGATTGTGTTTAACGATATCAAGCAGGAACTGGTGGATAAGGGTCTTGCTGCTTATCAGGCTGAAGGTATCGAGGCTAAAGGATATGTATGTGATGTGACCAACGAAGAGCAGGTAAACGCTATGGTAGCTCAGATTGAAAAAGAGGTAGGCGTTATTGATATTCTGGTAAACAATGCAGGTATCATCAAGCGTATTCCGATGCATGAAATGACTGCTGCCGAATTCCGTCAGGTAATCGATATCGACTTGAATGGCCCGTTCATCGTGTCAAAGGCTGTTATCCCTTCTATGATTAAAAAAGGTCACGGTAAAATTATCAATATCTGCTCGATGATGAGTGAGCTGGGACGTGAAACTGTATCGGCTTATGCTGCTGCTAAAGGCGGCTTGAAGATGCTGACTAAAAATATCGCTTCTGAATACGGTGAATTCAACATCCAATGTAATGGTATCGGCCCGGGCTACATCGCTACTCCACAGACTGCTCCATTACGCGAGATCCAACCGGACGGTTCGCGTCATCCGTTTGATTCGTTCATTATAGCTAAAACTCCGGCTGCCCGTTGGGGAACTCCGGAAGATCTGGCAGGACCTGCTGTGTTCCTGGCATCGGATGCTTCTGACTTCGTAAACGGGCATATATTGTACGTTGACGGCGGTATTCTGGCATACATCGGAAAACAACCGAAATAAGAGACAAAATACAGTTATATACTGTAGGGCGGGGGAGAACTCCGCCCTTTCGGGTTTTTATAATCAAAATAACGACAGAAAGATGAAAAAACTATTTTTCTTTATTGCAACTGCTCTTGTATGTTTCGCTTGTAATGAGAGCAAAACGGTTACTGTAACGGTAACGAACCCAACTGCTATGGAGCGTGCCGGTGAAATGGTGGAGGTATCCATGAGTGATGTTACTTCTAAATTGCAATTGGCCGATACGGCACAAATTATTGTACTCGATGCTGACGGGCAACAAGTACCTTATCAGATTACTTATGATGAGAAAGTGATTTTCCCGGCCACGGTAAAGGCAAACGGGACTGCCGCTTATACTATTCAGGCAGGTGTGCCGGCTGTTTTCGATACGAAGGCATGCGGACGCTATTATCCCGAACGTGTGGATGATGTGGCATGGGAGAATGACCTGGTTGCTTTCCGTGCTTATGGCCCGGCTTTGCAGGCTACCGGCGAACGTGCTTTCGGCTATGATGTATGGACCAAATACAACACAACGGAACCGGTTGTAGAGGCCCGTTATGCAAGCGAATTGAATCCGGAAACTAAAGCGAAGATCGATGAGTTGAAGAAGACGGATCCGAAAGCAGCGAGTGAGCTTTACCGCTCTGTTTCTTATCATGTAGATCATGGTAATGGGTTGGATTGCTATAAAGTAGGACCTACATTGGGTGGCGGTACGGCTGCCTTGATGGTTGATGACGAGATTGTTTATCCCTATTGCTATGCTACGCAGGAAATTCTGGACAATGGCCCCTTGCGTTTTACTGTGAAGTTGGTGTATAACCCATTGACAGTGAAAGAGAATACGGATGTGGTAGAAACTCGTCTGATCTCTCTGGATGCAGGTTCGCATATGAACAAGACGGTTGTTGCTTACAGCAATCTGAAAGAAACGACTCCTGTAGTTACCGGTATTGTTCTCCATGAACCGGATGGTGCTGTTGTAGCCGATGCCGCTAACGGTTATATCACTTATGTAGACCCGACGGATAACGTAAACAACAATAATGGAAAGATTTTTGTTGGTGCGGCTTTCCCTGCTACGGTAAAAGAGGCTAAAGTTGCTCTTTTCCCGGAGAAAGAGAAGAAAGAATTGCGCGGTGGGGCAGATGGCCATGTATTGGCTGTCAGTGACTACGAGCCGGGTTCGGAATACACTTATTACTGGGGAGCTGCATGGGACAAGGCTGATATCAAAACGGCTGATGCCTGGAATGAGTATGTAGCTGCGTTTGCACAGAAGTTGCGGGCCCCGTTGACGGTGACCGTACAGTAAGATTAAGAATACTTCAAATAGAAAAAAAGACCGTTGTGGAGCATGATGCTGTGCGGCGGTCTCTTTTTTATGCTCGGAAAATGACTCTAATCATCGTGCATGATGCTTTTTACCTGTTCTCATTTATGGACGGCGCCATTTTTCTGGGGAGTTCCGGGAGTACTTCTTCCGTTCTTTATATACTGCTGTAAGAGTGCTCTCAATTCTTCTACGATATCCGGATGTTCTTTGTATACATTATGTTTTTCTCCCGGATCCTGATCCATGTCATAAAGTTGGATGAGAGGTGATGAGGTAATTGCTTCTTTGTCTGCATTGGGTTTCGGATAGCTCCAGCCACCGGATCTGGGTGAGCATAGTAATTTCCATTTCCCTCTTCGTATGGCAAATTCTCCACGGATGGAATGATGTACGGTGGCTTCCCGTATTGTTTCAGGTTTGGCGGGATCCTTGATTAACGGCAGGATATCGTAACCTTTTATTTTTTTTATTGGCATTCTCTCAAAAATTGTCACTGCCGTCTCATGTTTGACTTTGCCGGATAGGGGGCGATGCGATTGGAGCTTATTCGTTACTTTCCACCTGATGTATGTTTCTCATTAGTCCGGCATATTTGGCCCTTTTTACGGCACTTCCTTTAAAAAGAGTTCTGTATTGCTCTTCTGTCAGTGTGTGCCAGTCTTCTTTCTCCATCTGCATAAAGAGCTCTGTGGGTTGCAGTTCAGGTGTCTGGCAAGGGGTGGCAAACTTGTTCCAGGGACAGGCTTTCTGGCATTCGTCGCAGCCATATATTTTATTGCCCATTTTTTTGCCCTCTAAGAGAGGAATGGCGTCACGGCTCTCAATGGTAAGGTAAGACAGGCAACGTCTTGAATTGAGCAAAAAAGGAGCCTCCAGCGCTTTTGTAGGACAAGCCTGTATGCATCGGGTACAATTGCCGCACCGGTTTTTCTGTGGCTGGTCGTATTCGTCTACTTCCATATCGAGAAACAATTCTCCTAAGAAAAAGCAGGAACCGGCATGTGGAATGATGAGCTGGGTGTTTTTTCCTATCCAGCCGAGCCCTGCGCGATAGGCCCAATAACGCTCTAATACGGGGGCGGTATCACAGAACACACGGCTTTGCAAGGGTAGGGGAGAGTGTGCGGAAATGTATGCCTGCAACGAGGTCAGTCTGGTTTTCATCAAGTCGTGATAGTCTTTGCCATAGGCGTACCAGGCAAACTGGTATTGGTCTTCCCGTAATTGCCGGGCAGGATAATAATTGAGAGCTACGGACAGAATGGTACGTACCCCTTCCATCAGCAGGCGGGGATCGAGGCGTTTGTCAAGATAGTTGCCCATATAATTCATGTTCGCCTGCATTCCTTGTGCCTGCCATCGGCTGAAAGCGTCGGCAATGGCTGTGTTTACCGGTTCTGCCGGCGCCATTCCGCATGCAGAAAAGCCGAGGCGTAGAGCTTCGGCTTTTATTTGACTTGCAGAAAGGGTTTTTACCTCCATGGTTTTGCTTTCACGATTTTATTTTCTGTTATTGCCGTCGTCCGGTGAGCTTCTCCGGGCAGGAAGTACTTTAAAAGCATAGCCCTGTTGTTTCAGGTACTCGATTGAACGGGGCAAAGCGTATTGCAGATTCCCATTGTTCCACGATTTTAGTGAGTCGTGGAAGGTGATGATGGAACCATTGCGCACATACCGTTTTACATTGGCCAAGACCTGCTCGGGACGTCTCTTTTTACTGTAATCACGTGTCACTAAATCCCACATGATGATATCATAGTGTTGTTTTAGTGTGTGATATTGCTTGAAGCCCATATGTCCGTGTGGCGGGCGGAAGAGGTCGGTCTTCATTTCCCGGTTGGCGAGATCGGTGTTTTTTAGGTATTCGTCGGCAGAGTATTCGAATCCGCGAATATGGTTGAATGTATGATTCCCGATCCGGTGCCCGCGTTCGACGACCATTCTGAATATATCCGGATATTTCCGTATATTATCGCCTACCATGAAAAAGGTGGCCTTGATGTCGTATTTATCCAGCAACTCCAATACCCACGGAGTTACTTCCGGGATGGGGCCATCGTCGAAGGTCAGATAAACAGCCTTCTCGTCGGGACTCATCCGGAAGATAGCTTTCGGATATAGAGCGCGGAAAATCCACGGTGGTTGCTCTATAAACATTGCCTTTTATCTTGCTCCTTTCATGCGGGAAACATACATGCCATACAATTCGTCCAGTTTGCCGGAATAGTTGTCTGACAGTTTTGATTTATATTTCTCCATGAGTTTCAATTCTTCGTTCAGCAGAGCGATGTGGTATTCGAATTCCCGTGATGATACGAAGAATTGCGAATTGTCCAGACTGAGATACCAAGTGAGGTATTCGATGGCTTTATTGGCCAATGCGTCCATAATCTTATCTGCTTTTTCTGTCTCTCCCAACTGGTAATAGGCTTCTGCCATTTGTACGGCACCGTTCTGCCAATCGTAGGGAACATTGTAAGCAGGAATCATCTTCTCTGCATAATCCAGTGCTGCGAGGGCTTTGTCTTTTTTGCCCTCTTTCATCAGCTGCTCTATCAACTGGGCGAACACACGGCGGTGTGTGTAGCACATGCGCATTACGTTTTCGTCAATGTAGATGCCCGGTTTGTCGATGCCGCCGAATTTGAACTTGTTCATCAGGTTGTCATACATCTTTTCGCTGTCCACGGTTGTTCCTAACTTTTTGGTTTCGAACGGTGTGAAGCGGGAAGCGAGACCTTCCTGGATAAAGTGTTTGTCCATGCCTAACTGATTTTCCCGGCCTACGGTGATGGCCATATACATCGGCCGTTCCCAGTTGGCATGCGCCAGCATTTCGAGCATCATCAGCTCGCTTTTGTAAAGTGCGCGTTTGGGTCTTCCGTTGTCATCTCTCAGCAGGATATTCATGTGATCGGGGATTGAATCGCCCAATGCTTCCGGAATTTTCATACCACTGCGGCGTACGGCTTCTTTATCGATTTTGATGACGATACTGTCAGTCGGGATAACGTGTAACCCTTCTTTCTCGGAACGTATCCAGTATTTGAGGATGTTCTTTAATTCGTAGGGATCTTCTCCGAACTCGTTACGGACATTCTGCAAGGCCTCCGGATTGTCGCTGCTGTTTGCCTGGGCATAGAGGGCGTCGATGGTCTGTTTGATTTCCGGACGGATCTGAATGTATTCATTGGTTCCTTCTACGTATTCTACGCGGTCCCATGTGATGGGGAGTGACGGGGAATCGTAAGCCGGGCGTTTCATTTGGTCGATGTACCAGTCCGTTTGCAGATAGCTCAGGTTGCAGGTACGGGCATCGGTACGGAAACCTTCTGTCTCTTGATTGTACCATAAGGGGAATGTATCATTGTCACCATTGGTAAAGATGATCGGATTGCCGCTTTCCTGTAAAGACATCAGGTAGTTTTGCCCGAAATCACGTGCGACGTAACGTCCCGAACGGTCATGATCATCCCATGTCTGGCTTGCCATTTGGATGGGAACCAGCAGACAGAGTACTGAAACAAGGACAGACGCCGGAAGTTCCTTCATTTTGGCGTAGTCCTGCAAGAGCTTGATGATACCTGCCACGCCCATACCTACCCAGATGGCAAAGGCATAGAAGGAGCCTGCATATGCATAATCTCGTTCACGGGGCTGGCTCGGGGTCTGATTCAGATAGAGCACAATGGCAATACCGGTCATAAAGAACAGGAAGAATACTACCCAGAATTGCTGTACGCCTTTCTGTCCCCGGTAGGCTTGCCAAAGGAGGCCGATAATACCTAAGAGCAGAGGCAGGCAGTAGAATACATTGTGTCCTTTGTTGTCTTTCAGTTCTTGCGGAAGCAGGCTCTGGTCGCCTACCAGCCAGTTGTCGATGAACGGGATGCCTGTAATCCAGTTGCCATGTTCTATTTCACCGCTTCCCTGGAGGTCGTTTTGACGTCCGGCAAAGTTCCACATAAAGTAACGCCAGTACATGAAATTGAGCTGGTAGCGGAAGAAGAACTTAATGTTTTCCCATTGGGTCGGAATGTTGACCATGATGGCATTGCCGCATTCGTCGTAGGGGACGTCGACACCGTTGATATCTACCCATCCTTTGTATTGTGCTGCGTGTGCGCTGCTGTACATACGCGGGAAGAGCATGTTTTGTGCATATTTATATTCCACACGTCCGGGAACCTCGATGTACGAGTCTTTTTCGTCTGCGGATGTTTTTTCTTTACGGATATATTTGGTGGTACTGTTGGCTTCTACAGGAACGCAATATCCGTCTTTGACTTCCAATTCTACTTTTGAAGAGTAGGCCTGTCCGTAAAATAACGGACGGGTTCCGTACTGTTCACGTCCCAAGTATTCGCCCAGTGTGAAGATATCTTCGGGAGAGTTTTGGTCCATCGGAGTGTTGGCCGTTGAACGGATAACGATCAGGGCATACGACGAATAGCCTACCATGATCATCATGGTACAGAGTAGGGCGGTATTCATGGTGCGTGCAGATATCTGGTATTTCAGATCGAGTTTTTTTGCGAACAGGTAAAGTCCCAAGGCTGCCAGTACGATAATACCGATAATGACGCTGCTTGCTCCGTGTCCGTAGAATGGGATACCCAACAGGGCAATGGTAAGCATAAAAGAGATATTCATGCGTGGGCGGCTGGTTTCCGTATAACTTTCGTATACTCCCCAGATGATGCTCGCTGCAAGTATAATGATATAAACAATAACACCGGTATTGAATGGCAGCCCCATGCTGTTGACAAAGAGCAGTTCGAACCATCCGCCTACTTTTACAACTCCCGGTACAATGCCGTAAAGTACGATTCCTACCAGTACCATAGAACCGAAAAGGGCCAAAAGCGAACCTTTGGCATTGGCGTTGGGAACTTTTTTATAATAATATACCAATACGATGGCGGGTAAACAAAGCAGGTTCAGCAAGTGAACACCGATGCTTAATCCTGTGAGATAGGCGATCAGGATGATCCAGCGATCACTGTGTGGCTGGTCGGCCACATCTTCCCACTTCAGAATCAGCCAGAATACAACGGCTGTGAACAGGGATGAATAGGCGTAAACTTCACCTTCGACGGCACTGAACCAAAAGGTGTCGCTGAAGGTGTATACCAATGCACCGACAAGTCCGCTACCCATAATGGTGATCAGTTGACCGGTCGTAATGTTGTTTTCGTCCTTGATAATGAGTTTGCGTACCAGATGGGTGATGCTCCAGAAAAGGAACAGAATACAGGCACCGCTCATCAGGGCGCTCATGTAATTCACCATTTTGGCCACGGTGGTGGCATCGGATGCAAATTGTGAGAATAGGTTGGCTGTCAGCATGAAGAAAGGTGCGCCGGGCGGGTGACCGACTTCCAGTTTATAGCCGGTAGTAATGAACTCGGGACAATCCCAGAAACTGGCTGTCGGTTCTATTGTCATGCAATAGACCGTGGCAGCGATAATGAAAGTAAGCCAACCGACGAGGTTGTTTACGGTTTTGTACTGTTTCATTAAAACGATAGTTGTTTATTCATTAACATGTTAAGTGGGCGCAAAGATAATGATTTACATGTATAAAGAAGTGGAAAGGGAGGAATAATTATAAGATTTTAGGAAGAAGCCTATACGGGATGTCCGTCGATATGCTTTGTTTGCGGAGTGTGCAGGTTGAATAAAGGTGATAAGGCAGTCGCTCTTTTATGTTTTTTCTATTGCTTTTTTACTGTTTCACAATTGTGAGGAGAGCGTCTCATGGTTGTGAGACGCACGTCTCTCATGTGTGAGGAACTCGTTTCACAACTGTGAAACGATTAAGACTCTTATTGGTTTCTCTCTTTCCTCTAATGATGATGGTGATGCTCTCCCAGTACGCGGTGTGGCAATGTGCCGTGCCCTAATAATTCGATAGGGCAGTTGAAGTTACGTTCCAGCCACTCTGTCGTGACTTCCGTATCCGGGTGATAATCCAGTGTTTCGTTGACGCAGGCGATGGACTTGACCTGTTGCAGTACCGTGCCGATGTCGTGACTCACAAGGATAATGGCGCATTCTTTGTTTATTTCTGCCAAAAGCTCGTATAGGCGGGCTTCGAAACGTTTGTCTATGTAAGTACTCGGTTCGTCGAGGATAACGACCGACGGGTCACTGACAATGGCACGCCCCAATAAAGCACGTTGTAATTGTCCGCCGCTGAGTTGTCCGATCGCACGGCTTTCCAAGCCTTCCAGTCCCATACGGGCGATGGTTGAACGCACTTTCTCGCGTTGTTCGTCTGTAAATCTACTGATGAGTGACTTTTTGGAACTGAGTCCGGATAATATTACCTCTTCAACGGAAATAGGAAATTTACGGTCGATCGTATTGTATTGCGGGAGGTAACCCATAGTCGAAATATTGTATGTAATCTTTCCGGCTGTAGGTTTTAATAACCCTAAAATGCATTTGATAAGAGTTGTTTTTCCTCCTCCGTTGGGGCCGATAATGCCTAAGAAATCATTTTCATAGACAGTAAGGTTGATGTCATGCAGCACGGTACGTCCGTCATATCCGGCGGAAAGTCCGTGAACTTCTATTATCGGTTGTGTCGTCATCGGATCGTTTATTGTTTATCGTTGTTTGCCAATGCCCGGGCAACTGCCTGCATTTCTGCTTCCCAGTCGTAACTGAGAGGATGGATGGGGACAATTCTTGTCCGGGTTTCTTTAGCTATGATTTCTGCATTACGATGATCAAACTCGGGTTGGATGAAAATAACACGGACGTCTGCCTGGCGGCAAACATCTACCAACTCTTTCAAATGGGCAGGAGAGGGCTCCTTTCCGCCCTCTTCGATGCTGATTTGTTGCAGTCCGTAATCGCGGGCGAAATAGGAAAGGGCCGGATGATAAATCATAAATGTCCGGGTAGCGCCGGGCTCTTTCAAGGTTTCCCGGATAATGCTGTCTGTCTGTATGATACGTTGGCTCAGACTGTCGTATCGGGCCAGATAATAGGCTTCGTTCTCTTTATCCAGCTGACAGAGCGCTTTGTACGTATTACGCGCGATGATGAGGGCATTGCCGGTCGAATTCCAGATATGTGGTTCCACGCCTCCGGCATGGCGGTGGTCTCCGTGAATCTCTTCTTCTTCAAAAATGAGGTCTACATCTTTCGACGTATCGAATACTTGGATGTGGGGGGTATTGTCTGTGAGACGATCCATCCAGACTTGTTCGAAGCCAATATAGCCGATGCGGAAATAGGCTTTGCTGTCTCCAAGTGAAACGAGCTGTTGGGGCGTCGGATCGTAGGTTTCCGGACTGCTGCCTTTGGGTACGATGCTGATGACATCGAATTTATCTCCGGCAATGGCTTCGGTGAAATAACGTTGCGGCTCGATGGTGACGGCAATAACCGGCTTCTCGTTATTTTGTTTTGACTTTCCTGTATTGCACGATGTCAGGCAGATGATTATCAGGAGAAGAGCGAAGATATGTCTCATATATATTGTTTCTTTTTAGATGGTTGTTTTTTTCTCCGGCGGACAGTCTTTCCGGGCTCTTAGTATTTCTCGTTTTCCTCCTGGGGGGCCGGGAAGGCGTTCCACTGTAAAGCCTGCTGCCTGTAACATACGGCGTACTATCCCTTTCGCACAATAAGTGGTGAGTATGCCTTTCGGATTCATTATAACATATAGCCGGTTGAATAGTTCTTGCGACCACATCTCCGGTTGTTTCTCGGGTGCAAAAGCATCAAAATAGATAATGTCCCAATGTGTTGCCGTGCCGATCCCCCGGTTACTGTCAGGTATCACCGTGTTTTCAGCAGATAGATTGCCACATGGACACATAAATACATTGTTTACATCCGCTTGTACTTTTCTTAACGTAAAGTGGGGCGTTATTATTGCATCCTCACCCCAGGGAATCATATGTAATGTTTTGAACAACGGGTTGTTACTATATCCCAACGGCTCTACGATATCCCAGGAAAGCGGGTAGAGTTCGATACCGGTATAGTGCACTTTCCGAAGGGATCTTTCTGCAGTTTCAAGTGTAAGCAGAGCATTAAATCCCGTTCCGAAACCTATTTCGAGAATATGTGGCTCTACGGCTTCGGAGGCATTCAATCCCATGTCGATGAAAATATGTTGAGACTCGGTTCTGGCACCTTTCACAGAATGATAATGTTCGTTCAACTCCGGAACGAAAAGAGTGGCGCTGCCATCGGCAGTCAGTTCAATGATTCGTTTCATACCATTAAGTCGATCAGCCCCCTCGCTGCAAGGATTACTAATATATAACGCAGCATTTTTCCGGCCAGCATAGAGATGGAAACTACCCATATATTGCTTCGCAGAAATCCCAGTGCAACGGCTATTACGCTTCCGATAATGGGAAGAAAAGCGAAGAAAGCCATGAAGCCGCTTCGTCCGTTGAGGTAGGCTTGCATACGTTCTACCTTTTCCCGTTTCATGTGGAAGTATTTTTCAAGCCAATCCATACGGCCCATGCGCCCCATTGCATAGCAGGTCAGGCTACCTAAAAGGTTGCCTGCCGAAGCTGATAACAGGCAGATAACAGGACTCAAACCTGTACTGGGCAGAACCAATGCTGCCAACACCGCTTCCGAGCTGAAAGGAACAACGCTCCCAGCCAGTACGGCAGAAAGAAACATGCCTAAATAACCCCATTCAATAAGAAAATTTATAAAAGCGTCCATACATTGAAACAGAATAAGAGAATTAATCCGGTCATGGAACCGATAAAGAATAGATTAGCGGCTTTACTGTTGGTTAAAACAAACAAATGTCCCACAAGAATACTGACTCCTATCAGAAGTAACGATAGTAGGTCCATGCAGTGGGCCGGTTGCAGGAATATGAACAGGAATATGCAGAAATTTATGAAAATCAGGAAATGCAGATAAGAACGGGTACGTATCTTGTCTTCGAATCCACTGACAATGCAATGCGCTGCGCTGACTATGAACAGGATGAATAGATAACCAAGCGTAACGAGCTCCCAAAGTTGAAGGTCCTTGCCGGGATTGACCGGTTGGAAATGAACCAGCTCGACGAATGGTTGGTAGAACAGCTCCATCTGACCGTAGAAGAACGCATGGCCGAACAAAAACCAATAGGAAACACTCAGCCCTATCAATGCGGCACAAAAACTACGGGCTGTGAGTGATTGGAAGTAATAAGCTCCTATCAGCCAAAGGGGAATGAAATATAATAATTGTGGAAACAGCAGGCTTCCCGCTCCTATGAAAACGAAAGAATGGAATATATAACTCACCGGACGGGGGTGCTGATAACTTTTAAATAAGAAAAACAGAGAGATAAGGAAGGCTACGGCGGCTATATCTCCTGCATACAACAGGTGCATGCCCGGACAGATGGTTACCAATAAAAAATAAATGGAGGTCTGTACCGAAGCCCGCATACGGATAATGGCGAACGTATTGTTGAGCTCGATCAGAAAATATCCGATGGCGGCGTATAGCATAAAGCTGATGACCCTGTCGGCCCAGGCAGGGAGATAAAGTGTGCAGACCGACTGCCACAATGCATATCCGGCTTCTTTTTCCGAACTCATTGCAGGCAGCAGGATGGAAGTGCCTATCCAGCAGACGATGCAAATAAGGATAACAGCGGGCAGTGTGAATCTGCCTGCTGTTATCCGGCCTTGTAGTCTTCTATTTCTCATTATAAATCAAATCCGATATCGTGCCGGAGGTTTTTCTTTTCAAATTGTATCATCTCGGCCACTTGATAGCTCTTTGCAAGTGCTTCTTCTTTGGAATTTCCATACGAACTGATGGCAATGACACGTCCTCCGTTGGTTACGATTTGACCCTCTTTTAAGGCCGTGCCGGCATGAAAGAGAATGCTTTCCGTATCTTGGGCCTGTTCAATGCCGCTGATAGGAAATCCTTTCTGGTAAGTTTCCGGATAGCCGCCGCTTACCAGCATGACACATGCTGCCGTGCGAGGATCGATCTCGAGCGTTTTTGTATCTAAGTTTTTCTGGGCTACTCCCTCGAAAAGCTCTACGAGATCGCTTTTGACGCGAAGCATTACGCTTTCTGTTTCCGGGTCTCCCATACGGACGTTGTATTCGATCACCATCGGTTCTCCTTTTACGTTGATCAGCCCCAGGAAGATAAAGCCTTTATAAAGAATGCCCTCTGTCTTTAGTCCGTTGACGGTAGGTTCGATGATCCGTGTGCGGACTTTTTCCATAAACTCTTCATTGGCAAAGGGAACCGGAGTAACGCTGCCCATACCTCCCGTGTTGAGACCTTTGTCGCCTTCACCGATACGCTTGTAGTCTTTGGCTACAGGAAGTACTTTATAGTGTTCGCTATCCGTCAATACGAATACGCTGCACTCGATTCCACTGAGAAACTCTTCGATAACCACTGTTGCCGATGCGTCTCCGAACATACCGCTAAGCATCTCTTTCAGCTCTTTTTTTGCTTCATCCAGAGTCGGAAGTATCAATACTCCTTTTCCGGCACAGAGTCCGTCGGCTTTCAATACATAGGGTGCTTCCAGACTTTCCAGAAAAGCAAATCCTTCTTCCAGGGTATCGGCTGTGATACTCTTGTACCGTGCGGTCGGAATGTGATGGCGTTGCATAAATTCTTTGGCAAATTCTTTACTGCCTTCCAAACGGGCACCTTCGGCAGTAGGCCCGATAATGGAAATATGCTTTGTTTCAGGGCTGTTTTGGAAATAGTCGTAAATACCTTCTACCAACGGATCTTCGGGGCCGACTACGATCATGTCGATTTTCTCTTTAAGAGCAAATGCTTTCAGTGCATCGAAATCTGTAGCTTTGATGTTTACGTTCTCACCGACCGAAGAGGTTCCGGCATTACCGGGAGCGATGTATAACTTTTCCACTTTGGGGCTTTGGGCTATTTTCCATGCTAAGGCATGTTCACGGCCGCCCGAACCTAAGAGTAACAGTTTCATATTGATAATTGGGTTAATATGCCGATATACCAATGTGCGCGTCCGGCACCGGATATGTGGCATTTGTTCTTACTTATAATTTATTTATCGCATCTTTAAAACAGGCACCGGTTTACAGGTTATCTTCAAAATAGCGGGTTATCTTTTCGTGTAAATGTACGCGGTCGCGTCCCATTACATTGTGTTTATGTCCCGGGTAAATGAAGAGATCCGGATAAGTACGGGCGTCTACGCAGGCTTTCATGAATGAAAGTGTATGCTGGGGCACACAGGTATCATCGTGGTCATCATGGATGATGAGCAGATGCCCTTTCAGGTTGCCGGCCAGATTTTTCAGATTACACTGTTCATAACCTTCGGGATTGCTTTGAGGGGTATCCATATACCGTTCTCCGTACATTATTTCATAATAACTCCAGTCGATAACAGGACCACCGGCTACACCTACTTTGAAAATCTCCGGATAGCGGAGTAGCAGTGCAGTAGTCATGTGGCCGCCGAAGCTCCATCCATGCACGCCGATCCGGTTTTTATCTACATAAGGCAAGCTTTGTAGAAATTCGGCTCCTTTTACCTGGTCTTTTCCTTCTTCGATACCTAATTGGCGGAAAGTAACATTTTCAAATTCCAGTCCACGATTAGAGCTGCCGCGATTATCCAGACAGAACATGACGTATCCTTTATTGGCCATGTAAATATCCCATCCGCGGGCACCGTTTTGCCAGCCTCCTGTGACCATTTGAGCATGGGGACCTCCGTAGACATATACAATGGCGGGGTATTTTTTGTTCGGATCCATGTCAGCAGGTTTGATGAGGCGGTAATACAAATCGGTTACACCGTCTGCGGCTTTGATCGTACCGGTTTCGATAACCGGCATTTTGTAGCCGTCGAACGGATTGGCTGCTGTGAGCAAGTTGATGTTCTTTCCCGTTTGAGTATCGATGATGTCAATTTTTCTGGGAATGGTGGGAGTAGAGTAACTGTCAATCACATAACGGCCTGATTGACTGGCTGTAGCATTGTGTACTCCTTCGGTATCTGTATGCATACTGAAAGGCAGACTGCGTTTGCCTGTTTTTACATTTACGGAGAAGTTATCCCGTCCTGTAGCATCGTTGACACTGAAAAGAATTTCTTTCTTTTTTTCATTGAAGCCCAAGATGCTATTAACCAGCCATTGCCCTTCGGTCAGTTGCTTGATCAGCTTGCCGGTGATGTCATACAGATATAAATGATTGAAACCGCTACGTTGGCTTTGGTAGATGAACTTAGTAGAATCCCAAGGTAAGAAAACGATGGGTTGCTGAGGTTCTACATATTTGGGATGTGTCTCTTCGAGGAGGGTAGCGGCCAGTTCTCCGGTTTCTACATCATATCGGCACAATTTTGCATGGTTCTGATCGCGGTTTAATTCTATCAGATAGAGGCTTTTCCCGTCCGGTGACCAACTGATATTGGTAAAATAACGGTCGGTAGGGTCTCCGGTCTTTAAATAGTGCGTTTTGCCGGTAGTCGGATTGTAGATACCTATCATGACTTGATGGCTGGTCATTCCCGCCATTGGGTAACGGATGTTGTTTACTTCTCCTATACGGGCGGTTATATCTACCAGTGGATATTGAGTCACCATACTTTCGTCCATACGGTAAAATGCCAGCAGATCGCCTTTGGGATTCCAGAATGTGCCTTTGTAGATGCCGAATTCGTTTCGGTGTACGGATTGACCGCAAACAATGCCTTCGGGCTCATCGGTAACAGGATTCTCGTTTACGTACAGATTGTTCCCGACCGTATAGGCCACGTTTCCGGTAGCGGTACAATAATCTTGATTAGAAGCACCTTTTGCCAATGTAACGGTAGAAACGATCCGGTTGTTTTTGAAGTCATAGACAACATATTTGCCGGGCAGTTCGATCAGCATTTCTTCTTTATCTGCCCAAGGGAAACTTGTGGAATAGAAATGCGGCAGTTTTCCTGTCTGCTCTTTTTCCAGTACTTTGTTTACGGTTTCCCGTATGGCGATGATCTTCTCTTTTCCTGTTTTGGGATCGATAACGAATAGAGTATCTATACTTGGTTTGATACATTCATCCCCCCACCATTGTAAGCTGTAAAGGTTTTCGGCATAACGGTAGGTCTCGCCGCCGGGAATCAGATCTTCCAGTGTCGGCGTTTTTAACTCTTGCGACATGATATTTGTGATAAATAGGCTATAGATCAATCCTATCAGTAGATAACCTTTTTTATTCATCATTTTCTTATTTATCCTCTTGGTTTTTGAATCCTTGTATCTCGACCCTGTTTAAAGGAGCCGTTTTAGATTGAATGATGGCACTGACTTTGGCAAAGGCTGTGAACAGCTCTTCGAACTGTTTTTCATAGCTTTCCCGATCGGAGGATATATCTTCTTCGAGATATTCCACACGTTTTCTTAATTCGTCCAGTTCTTGCTTGGGGATGTTCGAAAGCAAATATTGGCGCATGTGGACAAAGGCACGGATAATATTGATATTGATTTCAATGGCCGTTTTGCTTTTTAGTACACTTGATAACATCACTACTCCATACTCTGTAAAAGCAAAAGGAAGATATTTAATGTTATGTCCCTGTCCTGTTTTCAAGGTCACAGATTGTGATCTTGAAAACTCTGCTTCTTCTTTAGTAAGTTCAAACATGAATTCTATTGGAAAACGTTCGATGTTGCGCCGTACAGCTTGTTTTAATACTCGAGTCTCTACGCCGTACATTTCTGCCAGATCAAAGTCCAGCATTACTTTCTGTCCTCTGATTTCATAGATCTTATTTTCTATGATAGCTAATTCATCCATCATTGCTACTTTTCAGCCTTCGGCTTCTAATTTTTTTTGAATTCTCTCGGCTTTCTGTCGCCATTATTGAAGCTTTGTCCTTCTCTTGGCCTTCTGTCTCCGGAGAAACTACGGCTTCCTTCTTCACGGCGTGGACGGAATTCTTTTCTCTCTCTCGATGTTTTTTCTCCATTCTCTTCGCCGCTTTCCTGACTCTTGAATTCCTTGTATTTACCGTCGAATATTTCGTATTTACGGAACTCGCATTCCAGTGCTCCGTTGAAAAGTGGGGTCTTTTGACTGGGTTTTAATCCTATCTGGTCGAAACATTCTTCACGATACGAGAGTATCCATGCATCATTGCCCACAAATGCATGCTTTAATCGTTCGCCGATCATGCTGTACAGTCCTAAAAGGTCATTGGTGGATATACGTTCACCATAAGGCGGGTTCGTGATGATAATTGATTTTTCGGCCGGTTGTTCGAATTGCTGAAACGGTTGTAGTTTCAAAACGATGTCTTTTGATACACCGGCAGCCTTGATGTTATGCATGGCAATTTCATTGGCTTTCGGGTTGTTGTCATAACCGTATATTTTATGTCCGAATTCCCGTTCCTGCGTATCGTCGTTGTAGATATTGTCAAATAGTTCCTGATCGAAGTCTACCCATTTTTCAAAAGCGAACTCCTTGCGGAATACACCCGGTGCGATATTACGGGCTATCAATGCAGCTTCGATGGGGATTGTTCCCGATCCGCACATCGGATCGATGAGATCGCATTCGCCCTTCCATCCGGTCATTAAAATCATACCGGCTGCCAATACCTCGTTTAGCGGTGCTTCAACAGCTTCTTGACGGTAACCGCGTCGATGTAGGGATTCGCCGGATGAATCGAGGGAGAGAGTACAGGTCGTTTGTGCGATATGGATATTTAATAGTACATCCGGTTTGTTGATACGCACGGATGGACGTTTGCCGTTCAATTCGCGGAAATAGTCAACGATAGCGTCTTTCACTTTATAAGAGACGAATTTGGAATGACGGAATTCTTCACTGAATACAACGGCATCTACGGCGAAGGTCTTGTTTACATCCAATATATTTTCCCAATCGATGGCTTTAATTTGATCATAAACTTCGTCGGCATCCTTGGCTTTAAAATTTTTGATAGGCTTCAGAATGCGGATGGCGGTGCGCAGGCAAAAGTTCGCTTTGTACATCATCTCTTTATCTCCGGTGAATGAAACCATTCTTCGACCTATCTGTACGTCATTGGCTCCTAATGTCGTCAACTCCTCTGCCAGTATCTCTTCCAATCCCTGGAAGGTTTTGGCAATCATTTCAAATTGTTCGCTCATAATGAATAATGTGCCAATATGCCAATGGGGGTAATGTGCCGATTGGCTGGCGCGTTAATTTGTTAATTATTCAAGTTATTAATTTCTTATTCTCTTAATCGGTACATGGGCATACTTGCACATTGTTTCCTTTATTTTTTGGCTTTGGTCTGGACGATTTTCGCTCCTGCAGGTACGTCTTCCGTCACCCAGATGTTACCGCCTACTGTCGCATTTTTACCAATAGTGATACGTCCTAAGATAGTTGCGTTGGAATAGACGATCACATTGTCTTCCAGTATCGGATGGCGGGGAATGCCTTTGATCGGCTTGCCGTCGGCATCCAACGGGAAACTTTTGGCACCTAACGTAACCCCTTGGTACAGTTTCACGTTCTGTCCGATGATACTGGTGGCTCCGATTACCACACCGGTTCCGTGGTCTATGGTAAAATAGCTTCCGATCTGAGCACCCGGATGAATATCTATGCCCGTTTCACTGTGTGCCATTTCCGTAATGATACGGGGAATGAGCGGTACACCTAATTCCAATAATTCGTGGGCAATGCGATAATTACTGATGGCTCTGATGGCCGGATAACAGAAAATCACTTCGCCGAAGCTTTGGGCTGCAGGGTCGCCATTGTAAGCTGCCTCCACATCCGTGGCCAGAATACGACGCATATGTGGTAACTTACTGATAAACTTTGCGGCAAGACGGGCTGCTTCTTCGCGCTGTAATTCGTTGCAAGTACCGCATTCTTCATTTTTTCCGAAACACAATCCTGCCAGAATCTGCTCTGACAACAGGCCGAATAATTTTTCAATATTAACTCCGATGTGATAATTGATTGTCCGGCTGTTGATCGTGGAATTACCGAAATACCCGGGAAAGAGAATGGAACGTGACAACTCGATAATTTCGCACAATACCCGTGCAGAGGGCAAGGGTTCGCCGTCTTTGTGTTGATGAAACAGTCCTTTATATGATTCGCTTTCCGAAAGCTCATCGACTGCCTGTGTCAGAATGTGAGTGAAGTTTAATGGACTCATTAGATTCCTGTATTCTATAATATTGGCTACAAAGATAAGTAATTTTGCTTATAATTTCTATCAGAATATATATATCATTCAGAAAAAGAATGTATTTTTGTTGCAATATTCTATAGATAAGGAGATGGTAGATAGATATATTCAGGGAGTTATTGTATTCATCTGTTCATTATTGTTTGTGTGTGGATGTGACGAGCATGTAGACATATCAGAAACGGGTGACGAAGATGATATTGTGACTTTATTGGAAAGAAAAGCGATGGATTCTCTGTTCACGAATAATGCCTATTCCCGTTCTTTATTGCGTAAGAATATGTCGCAGACTGCAGATAGTTTGTCCTATTATCGATTAATGAATGTCTATTCTAAGGCCTGTTTTGCTGCTTCTCAGTTTGATTCGGTTGTGTATTACAGCCGGATAATTCTTCATTTTTGTCAGAAATCTTCTGACTCTCCACAAATACACGATCTCTTTTCTGCCACTTACAATATGATGGGAAATGTATGGGGGAGATGGAATTTTCCGGATTCTGCCGTTGTGTATTATCAGAAAGCTTATGAACATCGCAAGCAGGGTAATGAATTGTCTTATTTGCCTGATATTTGCATAAACCTGGCCGACGGTAATGTTCATAAAAGCGATTATACCGATGCGGCTTATTATTATCGGCGTGCGTTGTTCCTTTGTGATTCATTAGGCTTGCCCGACCGCAATAAATTTCCTATTTATTATGGTTTGGGACAGACGTATATGGAATTGCGTGATTTCGATCTTTCTAATCATTATTATGAGATGGCCGGCCGTTACTTTTCGCAGATGAGTGTTCCTGAGAAGTTTACTTATCTCAACAATCGTGGTAACCATTTTTATTATAAGAAAGATTACCGGGAAGCTTCTTGCTACATGGAGCGTGCTTTAGCTGTTGTAGCTCCTTATTCTCAAATGATTTATGAACAGAATCTGTGTAAAGCCAATCTGGGTGAGTTGTATGTATTGACTGATAAGTTGGATTCCGCTCAACTATATCTGAATGACAGTTATCGTTTCTTTTCCGGTATGAATAATCGTTCGGCGATGTATTATATTGAAACTCAAATGATAGAACTTGCACTCCGACAGGGTGATGTGTCACTTGCCAGCCGGATGATTGCGCGTACTGTTCCTGACGGGCATGTCGATGCCAATATGATTAATATCCGTAATCAGTATTTGCAGCACTATTTTGAGCAGACAGGTGATTATCGGCGTGCTTATGAATATTTGAGACGTGATCAGGAGTTGAATGATTCTATCCGGAACGAGCAGATACGTACTCGTGTTGCGGAGTTAGACATGCGATATAGTCAGGACACGATTGTAATGCGGCGTGAACTTTTGATTGAAAAACAGTCGGGAGAGATGAAAGTCTTGCGGCTTACATCGTACATTTGGGCTATTGCCTGTGTTGGCTCTATCGCTGTATTATTTTTTCTTTATCGTTTGATGAAAAAGAAACGTGCTTTTTTGCAGGAACGTCTTCTTAACCAGATAAGCCGCCTTCGTATGGAGAATATCCGTAATCATGTTTCACCTCATTTTACTTTTAATGTGCTGAATCGTGAGATTAGCCGTTTTAAAGGGACTGACAGAGAACGTTCGGGATTGGTTGATTTAGTGAAATTGTTGCGTAAGAGTTTGGAAATGACAGAGAAACTAAGTGTGCCGCTACGGGAGGAATTGGATTTTGTACAGACGTATATCGGCTTGGAAAGGGACCGGTTAGGTGAAAACTTTATATTGGATTTATCGGTCGATACGACCTTGGATGTAGAGAAAATCATTGTACCTTCCATGATTGTGCAGATTCCGGTAGAGAATGCTATTAAGCATGGACTTGCTGGTATGGAAGGGGAGAAGCGGTTAGAGATATCTGTTATGCCTGAAGGGAATGGCGTACGGATAATGATTGCAGATAACGGACGGGGATATTTACCTCAGGTTATGTCGCCTACCCGGGGAACAGGCACAGGTCTGAAAGTGCTTTATCAGACAATTCAGTTGTTGAATGCAAAAAATAAAGGAGAAAAGATACGTTTTGAAATAACAAACCTTGCTGACGGGATGCGAACCGGAACTGGTGTTTCTGTGTATATCCCATGCAATTATTCTTATGATCTATGATAACAATGAATGGAATTTGCAAAGTAGTGATTGTGGATGATGATCGTACGGCGATAGAAAATCTGTGTCGGGAATTGGCGTTATATCCCGAAATGGATGTCAGAGGGACTGCTGTCAATGGGGCTAAAGGAAGAAAATTAATCATGGAGCAACATCCTGATCTTCTGTTTTTAGACGTAGAATTACCGGATATCCAGGGGATCAGGTTACTGAGTGAAATGCGCGACGAGGTATTGTGGGATATGAAGGTTGTTTTTTATACAGCCTATGACAAATATTTGCTTCAGGCATTGCGGGAATCGGCATTTGATTATTTATTGAAACCCTTTGTTTCAGGAGATCTCGAATTGATTATTGAACGTTATCGGAAAGCAGCGCTTTCCCATCCGGCGATTCCGGCCTTTGCGGCGTCTGTGAGTGCATTATTGCCACAACGCGATACCTTCATGATAAGTACTGTGACAGGTTTTAAGTTGCTTCGTATTGAAGAGATAGGTTTCTTTGAATATTCGAAAGATAAACGACAGTGGCAGGTGACACTTTTCAATCAGGCCAGATTGAGCCTTAAGAAAAACACGAAAGCTGAAGATATTATAAGCTATTCGGAGTCATTTGTACAGATTAGTCAATCAATAATTATAAATGTCAGCTATCTGGCTGTTATTAATGGCAAACAATGCCAACTGTATCCCCCTTTTAATGATCGGGAGGATTTGCGTATTTCACGTGGGTTCTTGAAAGAATTGCAGGAACGTTTCTGTCTGATATGATTTTTTTTCGCTATATAAACTCTAATTTTGTCGCCTTAAGCGTGTTTTGATTCAGAATGTTCGTTTTTCGCAAATCTGATATTTGATATTTTCCTTTTTTTATGTTACTTTTGTAGAGTTAGGTAAAGATTGAATGTTTTTTAGTTTTTAGATGATAAATTCTCTGTAACTGGTTGGGCCGGGGATTTTTGTGAAAAAACTCCGGCTGTTTTTTCTATTCTGTTAATTTTTCGTACGAATTTATATCTGTAGATTTGTCTCTTCTTCAAATATCTTGTTAAAAACATTTCTTAATTCTTCCCGGTTGTTGATAAGTGACCGTAATTCTCGTAATTTTTCTCCGTTTTTTGAGTGTTCGAACCATAACTTCAGATATCCTCCTTCGGCATATTTATTTAAGAGATGATTTAGGAAGCGGTTGTAATGCCATTCTGTGTTTTCTGCCGGATTCTGTTTCAATCCGTATTGTACGGTTCTTCTTAATGTAATTTCCGGATCTATAATTCTATCTGCTTCTGCTACAATTTTTCCGTAAATACTGCGTGGCTCATGGTCAGAAGAGGCTCTGTGGTCTTCTACGGCTTCTTTCATTACTCTTATTTCTTCCTCTGTAAACCATCTATACAGCATTTTATCATTCTCAAGAATTTCACCGGAGACAAGATGGTGTGTGGCTCTGTCTTTACATAATCCGAGATCATGGTAAGCTGCTATGGTATAAACCATGTTCGTATTTAGGGGGTAATCTTTTGCCAGTATCAGGCTTTCGGCAATGACAGTGCATACATGTGTCCGGTTATGGGCCTTATCAAACATTTCATATTTTGGAATAATGGTGGTTTCTACGTACTGCTTTAATTCTTGATTCATGAGGAGTTGTTTTGGTGTTTATGAGTAGACAAAGGTAATAAATATCTTCTAATGTATTCATCTTTATGCATTTGTTCCACGTGGCACACAGGAAGTGGGAAGCCGTTTTTGAAGAGAACCCTGAAAGTCTGATAAAAACTTTCAGGGTTCTCTGGTATGTGGCGATTGGCTTTTTTAATGTGCTTCCAGCCAGTTTTTTCCCCAACCACAATCTGCTTTTAAGGGGACATGCATCTTATAGGCTTTTTCCATTTCTTCAATGACTGCTTGTTCTACCCGTTCCCGTTCTTCTATCGGAACACTGAAGTTTAATTCGTCATGTACTTGCAGTATCATTTTAGCTTTCAGCCCTTCGCGTTTGAAACGTTCGTAGATACGTGCCATAGCGACCTTTATTATATCGGCTGCACTTCCCTGGATGGGCGCATTGATGGCATTACGTTCGGCATATCCGCGTACTACTGCATTTCTCGAGTTGATATCCGGTAGGAAACGTTTACGGTGGAATATGGTTTCGACGTAGCCTTTTTCACGTGCTACCTCGATGCTTTTGTCCATATAGGCTTTTACTTGTGGATAAGTCTCAAAATAACCTTCTATGAGCTCTTTAGCCTCTTTCCGGTCCACATTCATTCTTTCTGCCAGGCCAAAGACGGAAATGCCGTATATGATCCCGAAATTGGCTGTTTTGGCTTTACGACGCATATCGGAGTTTACATCTTCAATATTGGTTTTATACACTTTGGCTGCCGTGGCAGCGTGAATGTCATAACCGCTTAGAAAAGCATCTATCATATTCTTATCTTCGCTCAGATGTGCCATGATACGTAATTCTATTTGCGAATAGTCGGCAGAGAAGAACAGACATCCTTCATCGGGAATAAATGCTTTGCGGATCTCTTTCCCGTTTTCATCACGAATAGGGATATTTTGAAGGTTGGGATTACTGGAACTGAGACGTCCGGTAGCCGTAACCGTTTGATTGAAAGAAGTATGTACACGTCCTGTACGTGGGTTTATAAGTAACGGTAAGGCGTCTATATAGGTACCCAGTAATTTTTTCAGCCCACGGTGTTCCAATATCTTTTCTACTACGGGATGCTTATGCCGCAAGCTTTCGAGTACCTCTTCCGATGTGACATACTGGCCGGTTTTGGTCTTCCGGGCTTTGTCTACAATTTTTAGTTTGTCGAATAGTATCTCGCCTACCTGTTTGGGAGAAGCGATATTGAATTCTTCACCGGCCAATTCGTAAATTTCTTTTTCGATGGCTGCCATTTGTGCTGTAAAGTGTTCTGACGATTGCTTGAGCGCCTCTGTGTCCAAAAGTACACCATTGCTTTCAATGTTTACAAGTACAGGGACGAGTGGCATTTCTATTTCATAGAAAAGCTTTTCAGCATCATTCTCTTTCAGTTCTTTTTCGAGTACATTTTTTAATTTTAGTGTGACATCTGCATCCTCGCAAGCATATCGGTAGATGTCTTTGGGATCGAGGTCGCGCATGTTTTTTTGGTTCTTTCCTTTAGGGCCGATAAGCTCTTCGATATGAATGGTCTGGTAGTGGAGATAAATTTCGGCCAGATAGTCCATCCCGTGACGAAGTTCCGGTTGGAGGACATAGTGTGCTACCATTGTGTCGAAAAGAGGGCCTTTCACTTCCACTCCATAATTTTGGAGGACGATCATATCATATTTGATATTTTGCCCGACTTTCAATGATTTTTCATTTTCGAAGACTTTCCGGAATTCATTTACTATTTTTAACGCTTCTTCCCGTTCGGCGGGTACCGGTACATAAAATCCCTGATTTTCTGCAAAACTGAAACTCATTCCTACCAATTCTGCTTCCATTGGCTCGGTACCTGTAGTTTCCGTATCTAACGCGAGAATTTTCGTTGTAAGTAACTTTTGAATTAATTTGCTCCTTTTATCCTTATTATCAATAAGTTGGTAATCACATTTTAATGTTTCTAACGTGTGTAGATTCGTTTTTTTCTCTTCAACTGTCCCGTTGGCCGTAAATTCTGCGAATAAATCGCCTTGAATCGGAGTGTTTGTTTGTGCAAAAAGAGGTCCGGGAGAAGAGGAGAGAGGCTGATTGTCTTTTTTGAAGATTCTATCTATTAATGTACGAAATTCCAATTCTTCGAAAATTTTTCGTAGTGCTTCTTCGTCTGCTTGTTCACGAACCAATGCGTCCATGTCTAATTTGATAGGAACATCTGTTTTTATAGTTGCCAGGAATTTGGAGAAAGTAATCATTTCCCGGTTTGTCTCGACTTTTATTTTTAGTGCACCTTTCAGTTGGTCAGTGTGCTCAAGTAAATTTTCGATACTACCGAACTCGGCAATTAGTTTCTGTGCTGTTTTTTCTCCTACACCGGGGCAACCCGGAATGTTATCTGAAGCGTCCCCCATCAATCCTAACATATCGATGACTTGTACAGGAGATTGAATATCGAATTTCGCCTTGACCTGTTCCACGCCCATTACTTCGAATTCTTTATCTCCGTATTTGGGGCGGTACATGAATACATGGTCTGTTACCAATTGGCCGTAGTCCTTGTCGGGGGTCATCATATAGGTAGTAATACCTTGTTGTCCGGCTTTAGTAGCCAGTGTGCCGATTACGTCGTCCGCCTCATAGCCCGCTATTTCGAGTATAGGTATGCGGTAGGCCCGGATGATATCTTTTATGATAGGTACCGATAGGCGGATTGCTTCCGGTGTTTCCTCACGTTGTGCTTTATACTGTTCGTATGCTTCGTGTCGGAAGGTGGGGCCCGGAGGATCGAAAGCCACGCCGATATGTGTAGGGTTCTCTTTTTTCAATACGTCTTCCAATGTATTTACAAAACCTAAGATTGCCGAGGTATTGAAACCTTTGGAATTGATTCGTGGATTTTTGATAAAGGCGTAATAAGCCCGATATATAAGTGCGTAAGCATCCAAAAAGAAAAGTTTACTGTTTTGATTCATATTTATCTAATTTTTCATGGTAAAAGTACAAAAAAATACGGTATTAACCGTTTTATTATTACTTTTGTGCTCAAATTGTGTCATATATGGATAGTTTACCCCTAATAAAGTCTCCGATAACAACGGAACTGGAAGACTTTAAGAGACTATTTGATAGTTCTCTGTCCAGTTCGAATCTTCTGCTGAATAACGTGATTGCTCATATCCGGCAGAGGAATGGGAAGATGATGCGTCCTATTTTAGTGTTATTGGTGGCACGTTTGTATGGTGCTATTCGGCCTGCCACTCTTCATGCGGCTGTTGCGCTGGAACTTCTTCATACGGCCAGCCTTGTTCACGATGATGTGGTGGATGAGAGTACCGAGCGTCGCGGGCAGCTCTCTGTTAATGCCATTTATAATAATAAAGTAGCGGTGTTGGTGGGTGATTTTCTACTGGCTACCAGTCTTGTGCATGCCGGAAAAACGATGAGTCACGAGATATTGGAGGTTGTTTCTTGTCTGGGCCAAGATTTGGCTGAAGGCGAATTGTTGCAGCTTTCCAATGTAAGCAATCCGCAATTCTCTGAAGAAATCTATTTCGATGTGATTCGTAAGAAGACAGCAGCGCTCTTTGCTGCTTGTACTAAATCGGCGGCATTATCTGTGCATGCTGATGATGAAAAGGCGGAGATTGCCCGTTTGTTTGGCGAATATATTGGGATTTGTTTTCAGATAAAAGATGATATTTTTGATTATTTTGAGAATAAAGCGCTTGGTAAGCCGACGGGTAATGACATGTTGGAAGGGAAGTTGACTTTGCCTGCCATTTATGCTTTAAATTCTACTGCCGATGCGTGGGCACAGGAAGTAGCTGTCAGAATAAAGGAGGGTACTGCTACATCCGGTGAAATCGCCCGTTTGATAGAGTTCTCCAAAGAGAATGGCGGCATCGAATATGCCGTAGAGAAGATGAAGTTTTACAAAGAAAAAGCCCTTGATTTACTCCACACCATCACATCTGGTTCCGATGTTTGTGAAGCGCTTGAAGCTTATCTCGATTATGTGGTTGATAGGGAGAAATGATTTTTTCTCCATGGACTGTTTTCATCTTGTGTGGCCAGGAGAAAGTATCTGATTGCTCTGTCGGCTTCTTCTTTTTTGTCCGTTATCATGGCTTGTCCGATTAAATAACTCTTTCCTATTTCATTCCAGTTCCGGAATGTCTGTCGGCATTGTTCTCCTGCATATTTAATATATTCCCAAGCGGTTTTTTCGTCGATATATCCGGTTTCGCAAGCGATTCGTGCCCAACTGATCAGTTCTCCCATATCCCATGCCAGAATCCCCCGTTTAAGGTCTTCTTTTTCGATGGATACGATGTTTTTCTTATTCACATATTCCAAGAAATGATATAAGTTTTTAGCGCGGTGTATAAACAATTCTATGCCGAAAAAACGTTCGCGAAGGATTCTTTCTGTTTCGTCTCCGTTGTTGGCTGTGAGCAGATAAGGTATAAGGATGGAGTAGGAGGTTCGTTCGCCTTCGTTGCGAAGGAGGGACAGCATTTCGATGATAGCGGCTTCCTGTTTCAGTTGTGGCGTTTCTGCCAGTAGTCGATGGAGTCTTTCATGTTCTATGCCTGTCTCCAAACTATCGACAAAAAGGCCCGTTTTCATACTGGATATTAGCCCGATAAGCAAATTCTGTGTATTGTTGACTGCTAAGATGTCGTTTCTTTTGTTCGGGTTGAAACGTACTGAAATACTGTTTTGTTCCATACTCTTGTCTTTTTTAATCTTTTGTTAACCGAAAAGCGTGAGAACTGTTGCTCTGTATCTTTCCTGGGGCTTCGGCAAGCCGTTATGACGATACAAGCAACAGTCTCACGCTCCGTTCGATATATAACAAGAGTATATACGTGAAGGTGCGTGAGACCCGTTTGCTTATTACCTTTCATAACATGAATTTTGCCGAATTCCAGGAAAAAGATAATAAATGAAACGTTCTCTAATACAGTGCATTATCCTATTCTCTATAGTCTAATGTCCGGCAAAGATAGTAAAAATATGAGTATTTGTAAGTAAGGAACTTTAGTTTTTCTTAATTATAGATATGAGTTTGCAATCGTAGCAGGAGTCTTAATATGAAAACTCCCCCTCTTTGCAGGAGGAGGAGTTGGCAGTATGTCAGAAGAATTTTGTTTCTTCACCTTTTATTTCAGAAAGCAGCAGGTTCGCTAATCGGCTTGTTCCCAAGCGGAATAATTCGTTGTTTAACCATTCCTCTCCTAATATTTCCTTGACTATGGTGTAATAAATCAGTGCATCATTTACAGTATTGATGCCTCCGGCCGGTTTGAATCCGACCTTGTTTCCGGTCTTATCGTAATACTCTTTGATGGCTTCACACATTACATATGCTGCTTCCGGAGTGGCTGCCGGTTGCTGTTTTCCGGTAGATGTTTTGATAAAATCCGCTCCCGAGTACATGGATAGGATAGAGGCCTTTTTGATGTTGGAGGCTGTTTTTAAAGCTCCGGTTTCAAGGATTACTTTCAGATGGCGTTCTTTACAGGTGTCTTTCAATTCCTGAATTTCCTCACACATCGTTTCGTAGTCTCCGCTAAGGAATTTCCCGACGGAAATAACGATGTCTATTTCATCAGCACCTTCCATTAGCGCCATGGCTGTTTCGGCTATTTTTACTTCGATAAATGTTTGCGAAGAAGGGAAACCTGCTGATACACAGGCTATCTTTATCCCGTCAACATCCAATGTGTTTTTAACGGCTTCTGCAAAGTTCGGATATACGCAAATAGCAGCTACGTTTTTCAAGTCGGGAAACTCGTTATCGAACTGATTTACCTTTTCAGTAAATTTCATAATGCTTTCATCGTTGTCCGTACTGTTCAGACTTGTAAGATCTATACAATTGAAAAGGAATTTTTTTACCTCTTCCGTATTATTTTCCGCTACTTTGTTTGCAATGATTGCAGCTACGCGGGCTTGCACGTCGGCATCGCTCAGGTTGGTATTGTACTTAGCCAACGCAGCTTCATACTTGCTTAGGTGGGTGTCATTCTGTTCCATGGTCACTCAATTTGGGGTTATTTATATGTCTTTTATTATCTCTTTGGGTCTTCTTTTCCAGATTACGGGTGAAGGCATCGGTGAGATCTACACCGGTTTGATTGGCGATGCAAAGAAGTACCCAGAGTACATCTGCCATTTCATCGGAAAGGTTGTCTTTCTCTCCTTCCTTGAAAGATTGGTCACCATACTTGCGTGCCATTATACGCGCCAATTCACCTACTTCTTCGGTGAGTACGGCCATATTCGTAAGTTCGCTGAAGTAGCGCACTCCGTACTTTTTTATCCACAGGTCTACCTGTTTTTGAGCTTCTTCCAGTGTCATTATTCTTTGTTTTTGGTATCTATACAAATGGTTACCGGGCCGTCGTTCAGTAGTTCCACTTTCATGTCTGCACCAAATTCTCCCGTACCTATCTCCTTACCAAGGAGAGAACTCAATTCTCTGCAAAATTGTTCGTAAATAGGGATGGAAATATCCGGCTTAGCTGCTTTTATATACGATGGACGATTTCCTTTCTTGGTTGATGCATGTAGGGTGAACTGGCTGATTACCAGTATTTCACCTCCAGTCTCTACGATCGATTTGTTCATAATTCCATTTTCGTCATCAAAGATGCGGAGACTGATAATTTTTTTACACAGCCATGTAATGTCTTCTGTTCCGTCGGCTTCTTCGATGCCTACGAGGATTAACATTCCTTTTTTTATGGCTGATTTGCAGTGCCCGTCAATGGTTACTGATGCATGGCCGACACGCTGTATTACTACTCTCATTTTCTCTTTTATATTGCTTTTGGAAAGGCAAATTTACAAAAAACGTTATAGATAATCAGAAGTTTAAATGGTTTTTCTCAAAAAAATATTTAAATCGGTATAGGGAATGAAAAGTGCAGTGTGCTAAATAAGTTGATACAGGTTATTTAGTGCACTACATGTTGATCTATTGCCGGTTGGTGGCTTCCGGGGTAGGGAGTGCCTCTTTGATAATTTTGGCTTTTGCTTCTCCTGCGATGGCGCTGATTTCTTCCAATGAAGCCTCTTTTATGCGCTTTACACTTTTGAATTCTTTTAGTAAGGCTGTTTTTGTTTTCTCTCCGATACCCTTAATCGTGTCTAATGCAGATGCTACTTGGCGTTTGCTGCGTTTATCGCGGTGGAAAGTGATGGCAAAACGATGTACTTCATTTTGTATCTGTTCCAGTAATTTAAAGAGGGGAGAATGTTGTTTTAACCCAATGGTTTGCGGTGGAAAGCCGAATAAAAGTTCGGAAGTCCGGTGTTTTCTGTCTTTGGCAAGACCGGCAATGGGTATGGTGAGATGCAATTCTTCCATAACCTGTCTTACGGCTTCCATTTGCCCTTTTCCGCCGTCGGTAATGATCAGGTCGGGAAGAGTGCTCTCTTCGTCTATGGCGCGCTGATAACGTCTTCTGACCACTTCTTTCATGGATGCATAGTCGTCCGGTCCTTCTACCGTTTTGATAATGTATTTCCGGTAGTCCTGTTTGGATGGTTTAACCTTTTTGAATACTACGCAGGCGGCTACGGCATCCGATCCTTGAATGTTGGAGTTGTCGAAACATTCTATTTGAAGGGGTGGTCTGTCTAAATGTAGCTCTTGTTGTATCTCTTTCATTAATCGCATGTTTCTCTGCTCCGGATTTAGCTTTTCCGCTTGTTTCATGCGGTCGGCTTTGTATTGCTTAACGTTGAGTTGCGACAGTTCAAGGAGCTTTTTCTTGTCACCGCGTTGCGGTACGGTGAAAACCACGTTACTTAACTCCATGTCTATTTCAAACGGTACGATAATCTCTCGTGAGAGGCTTTTGTAACGTTCGCGCATTTCAATGATGCCCAGTGTAAGAAGTTCTTCTTTGCTTTCGTTCAGCCTTTTTTTGTATTCGAAAGTGAAAGCTTGGTTGATTGCTCCGTTAGTGATGTGCAGGTAGTTGACAAAAGCGGAGTTGTTCTCGTCTTCTTCAATGGAAAACACGTCGATATTATGCAATATTGAACTTACTACTTCGGATTTGGAACGGTAATTTTCTATCAAAGTATATTTCTCTTTGATCTTTTGTGCTTCCTCAAATTTCATCTCGGTTGCCAGTTCCTGCATTTGCTGAAATAGCATGCGGCTGATATCTTGTGTGTTTCCTTTTAGAATTTCTTTGATTTCACCGATGTTTCTTAAATATTCTTCCTGCGATTGCAATCCGATACAAGGGCCGGCACAATTTTTTATGTGATATTCAAGGCAAACACTGAATTTTCCGGCACGGATATTTTCCGGTGAAAGGTTTAAATTGCAAGTGCGTAGCGGATAGAGGTGCTTGATGAGGTCGAGTACGGCGTTCATCGATGGCATATGGCTATATGGGCCATAATAAGAGGAGCCGTTACGGATAATCTTTCTGGTTTTGAATATGCGCGGGAAGTATTCGTTTTGTACGCAAATAGACGGATAAGTCTTATCGTCTTTCAGTAATACATTATATCGAGGCTTGTATTTTTTTATCAGGTTGTTTTCTAATAAAAGAGCGTCTTCCTCGGAATTGACTACGATATAACGTATATCGGCTATTTTGCTGACTAATACTCTTGTTTTTCCAGGTTCGTGTTCTTTGCTGAAATAGGAATATACTCTTCTTTTTAAGTTTTTTGCTTTTCCTACATATATAATTACTCCTTCGGTATTTAAATACTGATAAATACCGGGGCCTTCCGGGAGATTTGCTACAATCCCTTTCAGGTATTCGCTGGTTTTGGTTTTCTGATCGGCTTCCATATTAAAAAGGGCGTAGCTGTATGGCTACGCCCTGCAAATATAGGAAATTATTTATAAAGACAATACCGATTCTATTTCTACATCGTCTCCAAATACGGCCTTTCCGTTCAACTCTTTTAGCTCAATGATAAAATTTACGTATACTTTCTTCGGCTTTAGTTTTTTGACCAGTTCACAGGCAGCTTTCATTGTTCCACCTGTAGCCAGCAGATCGTCGTGTAGTAATACGACATCGTTTTCATCTAAAGCGTCTTTATGTATCTGTATCGTGTCTTTTCCGTATTCTTTGTCGTAACTCTCTTCAATCGTTTCGGCGGGTAATTTCCCGGGTTTACGGATCGGGATAAAGCCTGCGTCTAATCGTGTGGCGAGAATTGGTCCCATAATGAAGCCTCTGGATTCTATTCCCACTACTTTTGTGATTCCTTTATCTTTATACATCTCATACATTGTATCCGAAAGTTCCTGCAAGCATGCGGCATCTTTGAATAGGGTAGTAACATCATAAAAGAGTATTCCCGGAATGGGAAAATCGGGTATTTCCCGAATGCTTTTGATAAGCCTTTCTTTGCTCATAATCATTGATTTATTTCGTTTCTTTAAATGTTTTGTTTCACGTGAAACGCACGCTCTTATCTTCCTGAAAGTACCAACAGCACGTTGATGTCGCTTGGTGATACCCCCGGAATTCGGCTCGCTTGTGCTATAGTCTCCGGATCTATCTTGACTAACTTTTGTCTTGCTTCGGTGGATAGGGATTGAATGGAATTATAATCAAATTTTCCTTTGATTTTGATACTCTCCAACCGGGCAAGCTTGTCTGCGATAATTCGTTCGCGGCCGATGTACCCTTCGTATTTAATCAGTATTTCTGCAGCCTCGATAATTTCTTCTTTGCGTTCTGTGATTTCGTCGAGTACCCGTTTGAATGCCGGCACATGTTCGGCTATATTTTCTACTGTGATTTGAGGACGGTTTATTAGGTCTATCAATTTACATCCCTGACGTAGAGGAGTAGTACCCAGTTTTTCGAGTGAATCGTTGATAAGTGCCGCTTTTATCGAATAGTTGCGCGCGAAAGAGACAATGCGTTCTATCGCTTCTCGCTTCTTTTTTAGCAATGTATATCTATCATCTTTTACTAAACCCAATTTCCATGCTTTTTCTGTCAAGCGCATGTCTGCGTCGTCCATTCGTAATAGAATGCGATATTCAGCACGGGAAGTAAACATCCGGTAAGGTTCGTCTACTCCTTTGGTTACAAGATCATCGATGAGTACTCCGATATATGCTTCGTCACGCGCCAGTGTAAACGGTTCACCTCCATGACAATTGATATGTGCATTGATACCGGCAATGATTCCTTGGCCGCCGGCTTCTTCATATCCGGTAGTTCCGTTTACTTGTCCGGCAAAGAATAAGTTTTTGATTTTCTTCGATTCCAACGAATGTTTTAGTTGGGTCGGATCAAAGAAATCATACTCAATCGCATATCCGGGACGATAAATAACCAAGTCTTTAAAAGCTGGAATCTTCTTCAACGCTTCAATTTGTATGCTCATAGGGAGTGAAGAAGAAAATCCGTTCAAGTATAATTCTTGTGTGGTTTCCCCTTCGGGCTCCAAAAACAATTGGTGTTGCTCTTTATCGGGAAAGGTGACGATTTTAGTTTCTATACTTGGGCAGTAACGTGGCCCTATACTTTGAATTTGTCCGTTGAAAAGGGGAGATTCGGACAATCCTTCACGCAAAATACGATGTGACTCAGGATTGGTGAAACATGTCCAGCATTGTAGCTGTTTGAGATGACGCACGTGAGTATCCATGAAAGAGAATTTATGGAAATCGGCTTCTCCGTCTTGCGTATCCATTAATTCATAATGCACGCTTCGTCCGTCTATACGCACAGGGGTACCTGTCTTCATCCGACCATAGCTGATACCATGCCGTGCGATGGATTCGGTCAACTGGTAAGATGCCGGTTCTGCCATACGTCCGCCCGGGAGCATGTTTTTCCCAACGTGCATCAGTCCGTTGAGGAATGTACCTGCGGTAAGTATTACACATTTTGCATGAAAAGTAACTCCCCACATTGTTTCTAATCCCACAACTTCTCCGTTTTCAACGAGCAATTCTTTTACTGTATCTTGCCAGATGTGAAGATTGGGTGTGTTTTCTAATGCTTCTCTCCAAGCCCAGATGAATTTATTGCGGTCGCATTGCGCGCGCGGACTCCACATTGCCGGCCCTTTCGAGCGGTTCAAGATACGGAATTGAATGGCTGTTTGGTCCGTTATCAGTCCCATTTGCCCACCCAGCGCATCTATTTCACGTACAATTTGTCCTTTGGCGATACCGCCTATTGCCGGATTGCAACTCATCTGGCCGATTTTATTCATATCCATCGTGATGAGACAGGTTTTTGAGCCTAAATTTGCTGAGGCTGCTGCTGCTTCACAACCGGCATGGCCGGCACCGATTACTATTACGTCGTACTTAAAGTCCATTCGTTTTAATACTTCTTTTTCAAACGGTGCAAAGTTACGAAAAAGTTCCGTTTTTATAATGAAAAAGAGAGTTATAAGCACTTAAGAAGATGGGCTGTGGGGCATATGAGTGCGCTCCAAAAGTCAGATATAAAACTTTTGGAGCGCATTCATGGTTATAATATGGGCGATTTGATGGTAGGGGTGCACCCTTTCCGCTTATTTGAACACTTGTTTCATCGGGCGTCCTATCCATACTTGTGGCTGTTTTAGGCCGAATACATAGGCGATGGTGGATGCCACATCATATTGCATCATACTTTCATTGAAATTCAATCCTTTTTTGATGTTTTTTCCGCAAATAATAAAAGGAGTTTCCATTTCATTCATTGTTTTTCCGCCGTGACCTTTATTGATACCACCGTGGTCGGCTGTTATGATGAAAATAGTCTGGTCAAATGTTCCTGCATCTTTGGTAGCTTGGATGATTTGTCCGATATATCCGTCCAGTTCTTTTAGTTTTGCATAGTATTCGGGCGTGTCATGACCGACACCATGACCTATGTGATCGGGGTTATCAAATGCCACAAGGGTAAGGGCGGGTTTCTTTTCTTTCAAATAGCTTACGGCCATTTCGCACAGGGCAGTGGGGTGTTTGTTGTAATCCGGAGCTTGTTGGTAATAACTCAATGCAAGCGTGTCTACCAGGTATTTGATGCCGTTCCATTCGTATAAGCAACCTATTTCCGCTTCCGGAGAAGCATCACGTAGTAGTTGGAAGATGGTTGGGAAAATACCGTGTTGGTTCAATTCGCGTGACGGAAGTTCCGGCGTTTTGGATCCCCATTCGGTATAGCCGTGTAGTTCGGGACCGGCTCCCATAAACATGGAGGCCCAATTAATGGCGCTTGACGAGGGGAGTGCCGAACGTTTTTTCAACGTGTACGCTCCATTCGCCATCACGTTTTTGATGTTGGGAATATCCGCTTTTTCTACACTGTATGCTCCCCATCCGTCCAGACCGATCAGAACGACGTGTTGCGCTTTCCTTTTGGTGGCAAAACTGTTGGGAACTACGATAAACAGGGCAAATAATAGGATTGCCCAAGTTGAAAATAAATGTTTCATGGTTTATAGTTTTATAAATGGTTAATGTTTATAATATACATAATTTTAATTTTACGTCGACCCTGGAATGGTTTATCATTCGAGTTATGCAAATAAAGTGGATTTCGTCCAGTGAGAATTGTACTCTGTGTTTTGGTAATTACCATAATTGTATTTCGGACAAAATTACCCCTTATTAAAGATAATACATGTCGGTTTTGATTGGGTATTGGATGGTGGAGAACCTTGCATAAACATATATTTAGTTGCTTTATGACTTAGGCAAAGTGATGGATGTATTCTAATTGAATTTATGTTAGATATTTCATCTTATTCTTAGTAAATAATGGTCTGTATCCTTACATTGTTGGAACTCTATTTTCCATTCGTACAACATCCGGATGTTCTTATCTAAAACATGGGGATGTTGTCATATAAAACATCCGGGTGTTGTGATGCAGAACATGGGGATGTTGTGAGGGCTTGGGACTGTACTGATAAACAGATATAATATATCTATTGTACATTGAGAAGTGTATCTTGTTATGTATATTGTTGATATATAATATATTATAGCGATGTCTTACTCCTTGAAACAGGGATAAATACCTCTTTTATGGATCAGCGATAAAATCTTTTTTATGACTGAATATGCCTTTCCCATTAACAAGATTATTCGTCGGTTTATTTTCTTATTTCCAATGCCCTGTTTTCGGCTGCTTCCATAATTTCGCGCTCACCCGGCCCTTTATCGTTAATGCCGCACAGGTGAAGGATACCATGGATGATTGTTCGGTGAAGTTCCTCATCATACGTAGTCTTGAATTGTTCGGAGTTGGTTTTTACTGTGTCCAGACTGATGAAAAGATCGCCGGAAAGACGATCACCCTCACAATAATCGAAAGTAATGATATCCGTGTAGTAATCGTGTTGCAGATACTGGCGATTTACCTCCAGTATTTTTTCGTCCGAACAGAAAATATACGCGATTTCACCGACTTTTTTGCCATATGTGGCAGCCACAGATTTAATCCATTCCGTTGTTTCCCTTTTTTTGATATCGGGCATTTTTACACCCTCTGTCTGATAAGTTACAGCCATGATATTGATGTATTAAAAGAAGAATAAATAACTGATTAGTATGGCGGCAATGATTCCTGAGAAGTCGGCTATCAGCCCGCACGTAACTGCGTTACGTGTTTTAGTGATGCCTACGCTGCCGAAGTACACTGCTAAAATATAAAACGTTGTGTCCGAAGCACCGCGTACAACGCAACTGACGCGCGATACGAAAGAGTCCGGTCCGAATTCTTTCATCGTATCGATCATCAATCCGTTGGCAGCGCTTCCACTGAGCGATTTCATCAATCCGGTGGGTAGAGCGCCGACAAAGCTCGTGTCCAGTCCGCAGAGTCCTACTACATAGCCAATACCGTCTACGAGGATATCCATTGCCCCGGAAGTACGGAATACAGCAATACCTACCAGAAAAGCGACCAGATAAGGAATGATGCGTACGGCGGTGGTGAAACCCTCTTTCGCCCCTTCTACAAAAGAGTCGTATACATTGATCTTTTTTCGTATTCCCGTCAAGATGAAAAGAATGATGACTCCGAACAGTATGATGTTGGCTATCAGCGTAGAATAGGTTCCCATTTCTTCGCGTGAAAGGGTGGTGAAGAGATACATCAACCCTCCGAAAATGAGACTCAGGATGCCGATTAATATTAGTATAGGCTTGTTTATCAGATTGATACGTTGAGATATACTGACGGCAATCACTCCAACCAATGTCGAGACGAACGTACTCAATAGGATAGGGATAAAAATATCGGTTGGTTGTGCCGCTCCCATCTGTGCACGATATACCATGATGGAGATAGGTATAAGTATCAGCCCCGAAGTATTGATAACGAGAAACATAATCATCGGGTTACTGGCTGTGTCTTTTTGGGGATTCAGTTCTTGCAGTTCTTTCATTGCTTTCAGTCCCATCGGAGTAGCGGCATTGTCGAGTCCTAACATATTGGCAGACATATTCATGAATATGGATCCCATTACCGGATGTCCTTTCGGAATATCCGGAAAGAGACGACAAAACACAGGACTCAGCCATCGGGACAGTGCATTGATAAGGCCGCTGTTTTCTCCGATCTTCATAATGCCTAACCACAAAGACAAAACACCGGTCAATCCGAGTGAGACTTCAAAGGCGGTCTTTGACGAATCAAAAGTGGAATTGATGATATCGGTAAATATTTGTGTGTTTCCTGTAAAGATGAGCTTTCCTAATGCCACAATAAAAGCGACGATGAAGAATGCTATCCAGATGTAATTTAAAACCATAGTCTGATTACTGTATTATCTGCAAAAATAGATATAACTTTCCATTATTCCCCCATATTTTGTTTATTTTTGGTGCGGATTGCTTTACTGCAAGCCGCTTGAATTTATATAGAAGATCATATGAGAACAAAGGCAGCAGAGATTCAGAAAGAATTGGAAATGTATATCGACCCGGTGAAAAGGGAGTATTTGCCCAATTTTTTCAAAACAGGAAAAGGGCAGTATGGTGAGGGTGATAAATTTCTCGGGATTGTCGTTCCCAATACCCGCCTGGTGGCAAAGCGTCATAAAGAAGAACCGTTTGAGGCGATAGCGGATTTATTAGAGAGTGAGTGGCATGAATGCCGCTTATGTGCATTGCTGATGTTGGTGGAGCGTTTCAAGAAGTCCGGTGAAAAGGCACGAAAAGAGATTTATGATTTCTATCTGACACAGACTGCCCATATTAATAACTGGGACTTGGTGGACCTGTCTGCTCCTTATATTGTAGGAGAATATTTAAAGGGTAACCCCCGTGAGGATTTGTACCGTCTGGCTGACAGCACACTTCTTTGGGAGCAGCGTATTGCAGTAGTTTCTACAATTACACTGATCAGAAATGATGATTTTATTGACATTCTTCGTCTTTCCGAATTGTTGTTGCATCATAAACATGACCTGATGCAAAAAGCCATAGGTTGGATGCTCCGTGAGATGGGTAAACGCGACCAGAACCTGCTGTTACAGTTTCTTGATAAACATGCCGGTGAAATGCCCCGTACGATGCTTCGCTATTCGATAGAAAAGCTGACGGAGGAAGAACGGAAATATTATATGAAACGGTAATGTTACTGTATTTGCGTACGCTTATAATATTTTGATTACTTTATCTTGAAGTATATGATTCATTAAAGTGCGGCAATATGACCGAATAATTAATTTAATGTGGGTTAAGATACATGTTTTAAAAATAGAAAATAATTTTGTGAAAGAGTTTGTTGTTAGTGCTTCCTTTGCAAGGAATAATCTCAACTTTAAGAGTAAAGGAGATTTATAAAATGTAAAAAAAGACGTTTACGGCATTATCTTTTGGATTCCAAACTTCGCAAATTTGAAACCTCCAAAAAAGATAGAGCAACGGAAACGTCCACTTTAGATTATATCTAAACATTACGCGCGACGTGGTGTTCTGTATATCTATCTTGACGTGGGCTGTGTACGTTGCTTATCTTTGGAGGTAGGCAATGCGAAGGCCTGGAATCTGGATAAGCAAAAGTACAGACTCCCACGTCTTTTTTGTATAATACCGAATCCGGGGAGGCTATAGGCACATGAACATGACGCAATGCAATTACAAACATCTGTAAAGGAACGGATGCGATTTTTCTTGTTCCTCTTTTTATTCTTATTTTCTTTTATACTTGCACATGGTGAAGAGTATGTGTTTAGTAAACTTTTTGATTCCGATTTCCGGCAGGTTGACTCCAGTCATCCACTCTGCCTTAACCTAAAAGGGCGTATGTATAATCTGGGATTTTTCAAAGACTTTTATGGTAATTCAACGATTTCTTTGCTTATCAATGGGGAATCGGTTGGTATGTATGCATATGAGCAGTATCAGAACGGTTGGTACATTTATAAATCCTGTATTCCTTATGCCGGCTGTGCCACCTTATATGTTTACAAGGATAAATCTGTTATCCGGCACTCCGGATTATATGATGCAGGGTACTTCTCCGAGGCTCGCTTGATTCCTGCGCAGAATAAGATACGACCAGACTGGTAATATTATATATTAATAATCAATCTATTATTTATGAAAGAGAAAAAAAAGAATGAAGAATTTCACTCCAGACGTGAATTCTTTAAAAAAGCAGTGAAAGGAATACTTCCTTTTTTAGGGGCTGTTATGATCGTTCCTTCTATTTTGTCTTCTTGTGACGATCCTGACGATGACGAATCGTATGGTGGTGGCGGTTCTTCCGGTGGCGGTTCTTCAAGTTGCTCTACTTGTGTAGGAGGGTGTGGAGCGAGTTGTGCCACTGCATGTCGGGGGAAGTCGTCTTATTATCCTTCTGGATGTTCGGGAACTTGTAAAAGTGCGTGTTTAAGTACATGTAAGGGTTTGTGTATGGCTACTGCCCGGAAAGGGCTTTAAATATTTAAGGTATGAAAAAGAAAATCAAGAATGAAGAACTTTATTCAAGGCGTGAATTCTTCAAAAAAGCAGTGAAAACAGCCTTGCCGATTATAGCTACAGTGGTATTGGTTAGCAATCCTGTTGCTTCTAAAGCGGCTAAAGTCGCTATGGGGTGTGAAAGTTATTGTACAGGTTCTTGTTACCGTGCCTGCTATCATGGCTGTAACAACACCTGTATGGGAACTTGTGAGAGAACTTGCCAAGGTAGTTGTATAGGGACCTGTCGAGGTACCTGTACAGGCTCGTGTACAGGTTCATGTGCGGGATGGAATAACTATTAACATGTAAAAGGATATGCTGCATTTAGTGGGTATATCCTTTTTAAATCATAAAATGATGGGACAAATAAAGGAAGCTAAAAAACTGTGGCAAGATGGCATAGCTAAAAATATAACTTTTATTGTTACGAAAGATTGCCAATTAGCATGTAAATATTGTTATCTCGTAGGTAAGAACTCGAAAGAACGTATGTCTTGGGACATTGCCAAACAAGCTATTGATTATATATTGGATAATGAACAGAGTTTTCAGGAAAAATCAGTAGTTTGGGACTTTATCGGCGGAGAGCCTTTTCTTGAAATAGAATTGATAGAAAAAATATGTAATTATATAAAGATTGAATTGTTTAAACGAAATCATCATTGGTTTGATTCATATCGCTTTAGTTTTTCTACTAATGGTCTTAATTATCATGAGGAAAAAGTACAGAGCTTTATTAAGAAAAATATAGATCATTTGAGTATCGGTATAACTATTGACGGGACAGAATTAAAACATGATCTTAACCGTATTTATAAGAACACCGGAAAAGGCTCATATAAGGATGTGGTACGAAATATTCCGCTGTGGTTAGAACAGTTTCCCGGTGACGGTACTAAAGTGACGATTAGTAGCCCGGATCTCCCGTATATAAAAGAAAGTGTCTTGCATTTGTATAATTTAGGTATTCATGAGGTCAATATTAATTGTGTATTCGAAGATGTATGGCAAGAGGGTGATGACTCTTTGTTTGAGGAGCAACTGATTCAACTGGCCGATTCGATTATTGATAATGGACTTTATGAGAAAAACGATTGCTCTTTTTTTTCCGAGCATTTGGGTAAGCCTTTGGACTGTAAATTGCAAAATCAGAATTGGTGTGGTGCCGGAATGATGTTGGCGGTAGATGCGGCCGGTAACTTTTATCCTTGTACACGTTTTGCCCAATATTCTCTCCGAAACAAAAAAGCATGGATTATAGGTAATGTGCATGATGGTCTTGATAAAAATAAATTGCGTCCTTTTTTAACTCTTGACCGATGTACACAAAGTACCCCGGAATGTATTGATTGCGAGGTGGCTGAGGGATGCGCTTGGTGTCAAGGTGAGAATTATGATGCGGCGGATACAAATACGATTTATCAACGTAGTACGGCTATTTGCAAAATGCATAAAGCGCGTGTTCGAGCCAATAATTACTATTGGAACAAACTTTACCGGAAACTGGAATCGGAGGATGAATGTGACAGGTCTGGAACGGGCAAGAATGAGTCAAACGATATAAATAGTTAATTTTATGCTTCAATATCTTGTAATTTTATTAGACGATACGAGCGTTTCTTATTGTCATTATGATAACCGGAAATCTGAACACAGATTAATTAGTCTGGAAAATTTAAAGGCAGGTATTCTTTTTGCTATGAAAGAAAACCTGATGCTTCAATTTGTGTATCCGCATTATGAATTACCGCAAGCCTATAAAGATGCGATAGAAACAATCGATCATAGCAAAATTGCTCCGGTAGAATACCGGGATAAGGCTGATGTGGTGGTTCTTGATGATTGGGAACAGTTGTCGGTATCAGGTTGTGATATTCAAAAAACTTATGTATTGAGAACAGGAAAGATCGGTTTCTTTAAAAATTATACAATTCTTAATGAAGTGTTGGATAAGGTTTTAAGGTTGAATGTTGTTCTGGTTGATATTGATACCTTTACCGAATCTGATTTCGATGTCTATAAATCGGTTTTAGATGAATTGGCTTTAAAACTGAAAGGTATGTATCTGGAAGGAATGGCTCCGCAATTGAATTTATTGACCGACCGTATGATGCTGGACAAAATGAATAATTGTAATGCCGGAGTTGAAAATATTACATTGGCTCCTGATGGTAAATTCTATATTTGTCCTGCATTTTATTTGGCTGACGACGGATATTCCATCGGCAGCTTGGTTGAAGTTTTGGATATAAAAAATCCAAAACTCTATAAACTATCTTACGCACCTCTGTGTCGCAATTGTGATGCATACCAATGTAAACGGTGTATTTGGATGAATTGGAAAACGACTTTAGAGGTAAATACACCCTCGCATGAGCAGTGTGTAGTAGCTCATCTGGAGCGTAATGCCTCTCGCTCATTACTGCTTGATATTCGCCGGTACGGGACATTTCTTCCCGGACATGAGATAAAAGAGATTACATATTTGGATCCATTTGATGTGAGGCAGGAGTTTTGATGTGTTATAAGGATACTCTTATGGAGTATGCTTTCCTCGGGAAAGTTGTTGTATGAGTAAATAAAAAAAATGAGTATTATGAAAAAACTGGTAGGAACTGTTACAAATGAAGAAAAGTGTGAAATTCAAACACTTTTTGAGCGGCGTAACGGATTGAACGAATTGGCCGGAATACTTACTGTAGATAATGAAGTGCTGTATGAAAAGTTAGTAAAAGATATAGGTGAAACCGGTATGAAATTTCAGAATTGGTGGGATCGTATGTCAAGTCAATATCAATGGGAAAGTACCGAAAATGGTAATTGGGAGATTGATTTTGATACAAATGAAATTTATTTAATATACGAATGATGATACAACCTTTAATGATTGGCACTACTGAATTAATTGTGATTGGGGGTGCTGTACTGCTTTTATTTGGTGGAAAGAAGATTCCGGAGCTGATGCGTAGCTTAGGACAGGGAGTGAAAAATTTCAAGGAAGGCATGCACGAAAAAAGTGAGCCGGAAGATGAATCGTTGTTGGAAAAAACGGAAGTTACAGACGAGTTGAAAAGGATAGATGAAGAATAAATCGGATGATATTCAGCTTTTGACATTCGGGGGGCATCTGGAGATGTTGAGAAAGATGCTCTTCCGTATTGTCTTGGTTATAGTCGTGTTCACGATATTGATTTTTTCTTTTAAAGAGTGGACTTTTCAACTTTTATTAGCTCCGCGTGAATGGAATTTTGCTACTTATAGATGTATTGAAGAATTTGTCCGTTGGTGCGGATTTGATTTTCGGTTTGAACCTTATCAGATCGATCTGATAAGTACAGAATTGGCATCGCAGTTTATGATGCATATTTCATCATCGGTGTATTTGGCTTTGTTGGGGGCTTCACCCTATATATTATACGAGTTGTTTCGTTTTATAAGTCCGGCTTTATATGAAAACGAGAAAAAGTACTCTTTGATGATAGTTGTATCTATGTATGTCCTTTTTTCATTGGGAGTATTGATGAATTATTACATTGTATTTCCTGTTTCATTCCGATTTTTAGGAACTTATCAAGTGGATCCGTCCATTCGAAGTACGATAACCTTGGCATCTTATATCTCAACTTTTTCAACTCTGACATTTGTTATGGGACTGGTCTTTCAATTACCTGTAGTGGCATTTATATTGGCTAAGCTCGAATTGATTACTTCTACTTTTATGGTTCGATACAGAAGACATGCCTTTATCGGTGTTATGGTAACGGCTGCCATTATTACTCCGCCGGATTTGTTTACTTTGATATTGGTGACGGTTCCAATGTATTTGTTGTATGAACTATGCATTGTCATAATTAAGCGGATAGAATAAAAATTAAGTATTTATATTGCTTCTTAGGTGATTATTGTGCTATCTTTGTCTACAGGGACTTTTTAAACTCCAAAAGATTATGAGTAACAAGATTTATCCCATCGGTATACAGAATTTTGAGAAACTTCGTTTGGGAGGTTATTTTTATATTGATAAGACCGCACTCATCTATAAAATGGTCAAGACAGGTAGCTACTATTTTCTTAGCCGCCCCCGCCGTTTTGGGAAGAGTCTGCTCATTTCTACGCTTGAAGCGTATTTTCAGGGGAAAAAAGAACTTTTTGAGGGACTGGCGATGGAGAAACTTGAAAAGGAGTGGAGGCGGCATCCGATTCTCCATATGGACCTTAATATCGGAAAGTATGATACGCCGGATAGTCTTGACCGTATATTGAACAAAGCTTTGACGGATTGGGAAGCCATTTATGGTATAGGGGCGGCTGAAACGACTTTGGCGTTGCGCTTTGCCGGTATTATAAAGCGGGCTTATGAACAGACAGGTGAGCGAGTCGTTATTCTGGTCGATGAATATGACAAACCAATGCTTCAGGCTATCAATAACGAGGCCTTGCAAGCCCATTTCCGCGATACGTTAAAACCTTTTTATGGCGTTTTGAAAACGATGGATGGCTGCATCCGGTTCGGTATGCTGACGGGGGTTACGAAGTTTGGCAAGGCGAGCGTTTTCAGTGACTTGAACAATCTGGATGATATCTCGATGTGGGATGAGTACGTAGGTCTTTGCGGTATTAGCGAACAGGAGTTGTATGATTATCTCACTCCGGAAATGCATGAATTTGCGGCTGCTCAGCAGATGGATTATGAAAAGTTTTGTTCAGAGTTGCGTGAGTGCTATGACGGCTATCATTTTGTGGAAGATTCCATCGGTATTTATAATCCTTTTAGTCTCTTGAATGCTTTCAAACGGAATAAATTCGGTAGTTATTGGTTTGAGACAGGGACACCTACTTATTTGGTCGAGTTGTTGAAGAAGCACCATTACAATTTAGAACGTATGACACACGAAGAGACCAGTGCCGATGTGCTGAACAGTATCGATTCTTCGTCTACCGATCCCATTCCAGTCATTTATCAAAGTGGCTATCTGACAATTAAGGAATATGATCCTCGTTTTGGTATTTATCGTCTGGGTTTTCCTAATCGGGAAGTGGAAGAGGGTTTTATAAAGTTCTTATTACCTTTTTATGCTAATCGCAGTGCGGTGCAGTCTCCATTTGAGATACAAAATTTTGTCAATGAAATAGAGGCTGGTGATTATAACGCATTTTTCCGTCGTCTTCAAAGTTTCTTTGCAGATACTCCTTATGAATTGATCCGTGATTTGGAGCTACATTATCAAAATGTCCTTTTTATCGTCTTTAAACTTATCGGCTTTTATGTTCATGTAGAGTACCATACGGGACAGGGACGTATTGATCTTGTTTTACAGACGGATAAATTTATTTATGTCATGGAGTTCAAATTAGATGGCACGGCAGAGGCCGCATTGCAGCAAATCAATGAGCGGCAATATACCCGTCCTTTTGAATCCGATCCTCGTGAACTTCTCAGGATTGGTGTGAATTTTAGTTCGGAGACACGAAATATAGAGAAGTGGATTGTGGAATAATCTTTTTCCGGTTTAATTCTACGCCGGGGTAATAATTATCTTATCCCCCCGGCATCATCTTTCTTTGAATTATGTTATCTTTGCCCTCTATATATAGAAGAACGGGAATGTAATTTTATGGAAGAAGATTTCAATATACGTAATCAACAACTGACCAGTAAAGAACGGGATTTTGAGAATGCGCTCCGTCCGCTTAGTTTCGAGGATTTTAGCGGACAGGATAAAGTCGTGGAGAATCTCCGTATTTTTGTAAAGGCAGCCCGTCTCCGTGGAGAGGCACTTGATCATGTGCTGTTGCACGGTCCTCCCGGATTGGGAAAAACTACACTTTCAAATATTATTGCCAATGAACTTGGGGTAGGCTTTAAAGTCACCTCCGGTCCGGTGCTCGACAAACCCGGTGATCTTGCCGGTGTGCTCACCAGTCTTGAACCCAACGATGTTCTGTTTATCGATGAAATCCATCGTTTGTCTCCTGTGGTGGAAGAATACTTGTATTCTGCCATGGAGGATTATCGTATCGATATAATGATAGATAAGGGGCCGTCTGCACGAAGTATTCAGATTGATTTGAATCCGTTTACTTTGGTAGGTGCAACTACCCGTAGCGGCTTACTGACAGCACCGTTGCGTGCACGTTTCGGCATCAACCTGCATCTTGAATATTACGATGATGACGTGTTAAGTAATATTATCCGGCGTTCGGCTGCTATTTTGGATGTGCCTTGCTCGATACCCGCAGCAGGCGAGATAGCTTCACGCAGTCGCGGTACGCCTCGTATTGCCAATGCGCTGCTTCGTCGTGTCCGTGACTTCGCACAGGTGAAAGGCTCCGGGTCCATCGATACGGATATCGCTACTTTTGCTCTTGAAGCATTGAATATTGACAAATATGGTTTGGATGAGATAGATAACAAGATACTCTGCACCATTATCGATAAGTTTAAAGGCGGCCCCGTGGGATTGACAACCATTGCTACCGCGTTAGGTGAAGATGCCGGAACCATTGAAGAGGTATATGAACCGTTTCTCATCAAAGAAGGGTTCTTGAAACGGACTCCCCGCGGGCGTGAAGTAACTGAGCTTGCTTATAAACATTTGGGACGGAGTATTTATAATAGTCAACAAACATTGTTTTGATTTACGATTAGACGATTGACGACTTACGATTGAAGTTACAGCGTAAGTCTTTTCTGAATCGTCTAATCGTAAATCGTCTAATTGTAAATAAAATACATGGCCGGATTAAAATCATTGGCAAAAGACACCGCTATCTATGGTGTCAGTAGTATCGTAGGGCGTTTCCTCAATTATCTGCTGGTGCCTATTTATACTATTTCCATGCCTGCTTCTACGGGAGGATACGGTGTGATTACGAATATGTATGCAATTACGGCGTTACTGCTTGTTCTGCTTACGTGTGGTATGGAAACCGGGTTTTTCCGTTTTGCCAATAAGGGTGACGATGACCCTATAAGGGTTTATTCTACTACTTTGCTTACCGTCGGATCGATTTCTCTTTCATTCCTGGCAGTCTGTCTGTTGTTTTTGAAGCCGATAGCCGGTGTGATGGGGTATGAAGAGCATCCTTGGTATTTGGGGATGATGCTGATAGTAATAGCTATGGATGCCATTCAGGCCATTCCTTTTGCTTACCTGCGTTATAAGAACCATCCTATTAAGTTTGCCGCTTTGAAGATGCTGTTTATCTTCGCCAGCATTGCATTGAACATTGTTTATTTCGTATTTATGAAAGGAACCGATGTCGGTGCGGCTTTTCTGATCAATCTGATTTGTACATCGTTGGTGATGGTCTGCCTGATATCTGAGTTGCGTGGTTTCCGCTATACGCTCGACCGTGATTTAGTGAAGCGGATGTTTCGTTATTCCTTTCCCATTCTGATATTGGGTATTGCAGGTATACTGAATCAGGTTGTCGATAAAATCATTTTCCCGTTTGTCTATCCCGATGAAGCAGAGGCGGCCGTACAGTTGGGAATATATGGTGCAACAAGTAAAATAGCCATGATCATGGCTATGTTTACACAGGCATTCCGCTTTGCTTATGAACCGTTTGTGTTTGGCAAAAGCAGAGAGAAAGACAACCGGCAGATGTATGCACAGGCTATGAAGTTCTTTATCATCTTCACGTTATTGGCATTTCTTGCAGTGATGTTTTATCTCGATATCCTTCGTTATGTCATCGGGCGTGACTATTGGGAAGGATTGAAGGTAGTTCCTATCGTTATGGCTGCCGAAATGTTTATGGGGGTATATTTCAATCTTTCCTTCTGGTATAAACTGACAGATGAAACAAAGTGGGGGGCTTATTTTTCTATAACGGCCTGTACGATTGTTATTCTGATGAACGTTTTCCTTATTCCCGTTTATGGTTATGTGGCTTGTGCCTGGGCCGGTTTCACCGGATACGCAGTTGCCATGCTGCTGTCTTACTTTGTCGGGCAAAAGAAATATCCGATAAATTATGATTTGAAAAGTATCGGTGGATACGTACTTTTAGCATTGGTCATCTACGCTGTAGGAGAATGGATGCCTTTGGAGAATACGGTACTCCGTTTGCTTTTCCGCACAGTGTTATTGGCTGTATTTATAGCATATATTATTAAACATGACTTACCATTGAAGCAAATCCCTGTTATTAACCGTTTTTTAAGGAGGTAAAATATGAAAACAGACAATCGGAACATTTTTGCCATAAAGAGCTTTCTCCGCGAGTATCTTGACTTACGAAAGGACAAAGATAATGAGTTGGAAACCATCGATTCCATCCGCAAGGGAGTCGAATTCAAAGGGGCCAATCTGTGGATTCTGATATTTGCCATTTTTATGGCATCATTGGGATTGAATGTGAACTCTACTGCCGTAATAATCGGTGCGATGTTGATCTCTCCGTTGATGGGGCCTATTATGGGAGTGGGGCTTTCCGTTGGAATGAATGATTTTGAACTGATGAAACGCTCTTTGAAGAGTTTTCTTATTACGACTGCATTCAGCGTAACCACCGCTACTGTTTATTTTCTTTTTACCCCTATTGCTGAGGCGCAATCGGAACTCTTGGCGCGTACATCTCCTACCATTTATGATGTTTTTATAGCTCTCTTCGGTGGATTGGCCGGTGTTGTGGCTCTCTCTACCAAGGAGAAAGGAAATGTGATACCGGGTGTTGCCATCGCCACTGCATTGATGCCGCCACTTTGTACGGCAGGATACGGATTGGCATCCGGCAATCTGATTTACTTTCTCGGTGCTTTTTATCTCTATTTCATAAATTCTGTCTTTATCAGTCTGGCTACCTTTCTCGGTGTGCGGGTAATGCATTTTCAGCGAAAAGAATTTGTAGATAAGAATCGGGAAAAAACGGTTCGCAAATACATTATCCTTATTGTCATTATTACCATGTGCCCGGCTGTTTATCTGACTTTTGGCATTATTAAGAGCACTTTCTATGAAACGGCTGCCAATCATTTCATCAATACGGAACTGAACTTTGAGAATACGCAGGTACTCGACAAGAAGGTGAGTTATGAACATCGCGAAATACGTGTCGTCCTTATCGGGCCGGAAGTTCCTGAGGCCTCGATAGAGCTGGCGCGTAGTAAGATGGAGCGATACAAGTTGGAAGAGACTAAGCTCATCGTATTACAGGGAATGAATAATGATGCGATGGACATTTCGTCTATACGGGCTATGGTGATGGAAGACTTCTACAAAAACAGTGAACAGCGCTTGCAAGAACAGCAAAAGAAGATCGCTGCTTTGGAGAAGAACTTGGAGAAATATAAATCTTATGATGAAATGAGCCGTACCATCATACCCGAATTGAAAGTGTTATATCCTTCGGTGACGGCGGTCTCTATTTCTCATACTTTGGAGACTACGGTAGATTCGTTGAAAACGGATACGGTTGCACTTGCTGTGTTGAAGTTTGGCCGCCATCCGAGCGAAAGTGAGAAGAAGAAAATCTCCGAATGGCTGCAAGCCCGTGTAGGAGCGAAGAAGTTACGTCTGATAACCGAATGATGCTTCTTTGATTTGAATTATAAAAAATGTCCACTTAATCCCCCAATTGAATGAAACTTAAACTATTTGCAATGATTGCTCTTTTCCTTTCATCGGCCGCCCATGCCGATGAAGGGATGTGGCTGTTAGGGAATTTGAATAAACAAACGCAGAAATCGATGAAAGAGCTTGGTTTGCAGATGCCCGCTAAGAAACTTTATAATCCTAAAAAAGCCTCTTTGAAAGATGCTGTAGTCAGTTTCGGAGGATTTTGTTCCGGTGTTGTCGTTTCGGAAGACGGATTGGTCTTTACCAATCATCACTGCGGTTTCAGTAGCGTACAACAACATTCTACGGTTGAACACGATTATTTGAAAGAGGGGTTTGTAGCCCGCACTCTTGAAGAAGAACTGCCTAATCCGGAACTGTATGTCCGTTTTTTACTGCGTACGGAAGATGTGACGAAACGCGTGCTCAAGGTAACCCGTGACTCCATGACTGAGCCGGAACGTATAGCGGCCGTCGATTCCATTACACGTTTGATAGCCGATGAGGTGAGCCTCAAAGACTCTACACTTGTGGGGGTGGTTGATGCTTATTATGGCGGAAATGAATTTTGGTTGTCGGTTTATCGCGATTTCAACGATGTGCGACTGGTATTTGCTCCTCCGTCTTCTATTGGAAAATTTGGTTGGGATACGGATAATTGGATGTGGCCGCGCCATACCGGTGATTTCTCGGTTTTTCGTATTTATGCCGATAAGAAGAACGAACCGGCCGATTATTCACCCGATAATGTGCCTTATCACCCGTCGTATGTAGCTCCTGTCTCATTGGATGGGTACAAGGAAGGTTCTTTCTGTATGACTTTGGGTTATCCGGGCAGTACGGAACGTTTTCTATCTTCTTTTGGCATTGAAGAGATGATGAACGGCATGAACCAGGCGATGATAGATGTGCGTGGTGTGAAACAGGCTATCTGGAAGCGCGAGATGGATCGTAGAGACGATATCCGCATTAAGTATGCTTCTAAGTATGATGAAAGTTCTAATTATTGGAAAAACAGCATAGGAACGAACAAGGCGATCCGTAAGCTGAAAGTACTTGAGAAGAAGCGGGAGTTGGAAGCTACATTGAGGCAATGGATTCAGAATACTCCTGCTGAGCGTGAAAAGCTGATGCATCTGCTCTCTTCGCTCGAATTGAACTATAAGAGTCGGCGGGAAGTGAATCGGGCGCTGGCTTATTTCGGTGAATCGTTCATTAACGGGCCGGAGTTGGTACAGTTGTCGCTCGAAATTCTTAATTTTGATTTTGAAGCAGAGGAGAAGCAGGTGGTTGCACGGTTGAAAAGTTTATTGGAAAAGTATGCCAATCTGGATATTGACATTGATAAGGAGGTGTTTACAGCACTTTTGAGAGAATATCGCGAAGAGGTGCCTGCCAAGTATCTGCCACCGATGTATCAGACTATCGATACACTTTATAATGGCAATGAGCAGGCTTATATCGACACTTTGTATGCCCGCTCGGAAATAACTTCTCCAAGAGGCCTGAAACGCTTTCTGGAACGTGATACAACGTTCAATATCATCGACGATCCTGCAATCTCGTTAGGTATCGACCTTATTGTGGCTTATTATGATATGAATCATGCGGTAGTGGAGGCTTCGGAAAAGATAGAGAGAGATGAGCGGTTATTCAATGCGGCTGTTCGCCGGATGTATGCCGATCGTAATTTTTATCCGGATGCCAATTCGACTATGCGGCTTAGCTTTGGAACAGTTTGCAGCTATTCTCCGTTCAATGGGGCGGTTTATAATTATTATACTACTCCGATGGGAATATTCGAAAAGATGCGTGATCATCAGGGAGATCCGGATTTTGAGGTCAGCCCGCGTTTATTGGAACTGTTCAGTGCCGGAGATTTTGGACGTTATGCGGATGAAAAGGGAGAAATGAAGGTATGTTTTATCTCTAATAACGATATTACGGGCGGAAATTCCGGTAGTGCGATGTTCAATGCAAAAGGTGAGTTGTTGGGGCTTGCTTTCGATGGAAATTGGGAAGCGATGAGCAGTGATATTGTTTTTGAACCGGATTTGCAACGTTGCATTGGTGTGGATGTACGCTATATGCTTTTTATTATAGAGAAATATGGCGGGGCGGCCAATTTGATCAAGGAACTGAAAATCAATGGTTCCAAATAGAAGAGGGGGGCAAGGCTAAAATGAACAATTGATGAAGGGTATCAAGTTTCAGATTAAAAATTCATTTTCTTTAAAGTTGAGCTTTGGCACATTCTTCCTCTCTGGATGGCCGGTCAATATCTTGTAAATGCCGGGTGACTTTACCGTTTTAGTATTATTACCGTTACTGCGGTAATGATTAAGGCGATTCCCAAGCCGATGCTGCTTGTGAAAGGTTCTCCGAACATAAAGATGCCGACACATACGGCGGTGACCGGTTCCATAGCTCCTAAAACCGAAGTAAGGGTAGAACCGATGCATTTCACGGCTCTCACCAGTGCCAGATTGGAGATGACGGTTGGAATGATGGCGAGCATCATCAGATTCCCGGCTATGTGCCAATTACCGATAGGTTGGATATCTCCTGTGGCATTGATTCCTGCAAGAAGCAATAAAGTTCCGAATAGAAATACATAAAATGTGAGTCGTAATCCTTTCATTTGGCCGACTTTTAATTGACTTACGGTTACCAGATAAAGTGCATATCCCAAAGCTGAAAGAAGGACAATAAGAATGCCGGTGATCGTGATATTGCCCGAATCGTCACCTTGAGACAGGAAAAACACTCCGCTTACAGCGAGAATAATTGCCAGAAAACGCCAGATGGATTTCTTTTCACGGAAGAATAGCATCATTATCAAAGTGGTCAGTACCGGATACATGAAGTGAAGGGTGGTAGCGATGCCGCTCGCCATGAATTTATATCCCCAGAATAGGAATACGGCGGACATCAGATAAAGAAATGCCAACAATACGAGTGAAGGGATATCCCGGCGGTTGATACGGAAAGATTGTCCGTCGAGTAACAAGATAAGCCCCAGTGCCAGTGTGGCAAAAGCAAACCGGTATAATAAAATTGATTCGAACTGCATCCCTTGCCGCATCACCGGAATGGTGAATAGCGGAATGAGGCCGAAAGATGCCGAAGACAGCAGTCCGTAGAGAAAACCGTTTAATTTATTCATACTTTAAGGAATAGGGTTCATTGTTTTGAAAAACGCCGCAAAGGTAATAAAATAACTTGAGTCCTACATAACTTTTATCCTATCGGCCGCCGTTCTTTATGGATGTTCCTTCCCGGAAGAGGAGAAGTTATGCCGTATGGTTCTTATTGCCGGGTTGAGCTTAAATAGAGTGCTGTTCCGAAAAAAAAGAGACTGAATCCCTGATTGGAAACAGTCTCACTTCCTTTGCTGAAAAGGATATTCTTATTTTTTCTTTGGTTTTCTGCGTGCCCAGCCTTCTTCACTGAAATCCGGTTCTTCATCTTTGAAGAATTGCTTCCAATCGTCTTTCTTTCCACGTGCATTTTTATAACCGCGTTCTTCACGGCTTGGCTTTTGCTTCTTGCTGTCGGTGGAAGCAGGCGTTTTGCTTGCTTTTTCTTTGCGCGGTTTAGCTGATGCCGATGTGGAATTATCTTTTTGAGTATCTTTACTTCTGCCGTTTCTACCTTTGACGCCACTTTTATCATTGCTTCTGTCGCTGTTTCTACGGCCTTCTCCGCCCTCTTCTCCGGCAATTTCGACCGAAACCCTGCGACCGTTCCAGTTTGCGCGATTTAAGGCTTTTATTACATTCTGAGTCTCTTTTTCTTCTACTTCAAAGAAAGAGAAGTTTTTCATCAGATCGATACGCCCCAACTCAATACGTCCACGGGTGTTACTGTTCAGCAGGCTGATCAGTTCACTGGGAAAAAAATTATCCATCTTACCCAAGTTGATGAACAGGCGGGTGAATCCCGGTGCTGCCTTGCGGCTGCCACCTTCACGGCCTCCGCGATCTTCACGGCTTCCGCGTTCACCACGGCTGTCGGTAGCTGTTTGTATTTCTTCACGGTCACGATAGTACTCTAAGAAACGGTTGAACTCCATCGATACCATACGTTTGATAACATCTTCTTTGCTCAACCATTCCAGTTTACGATAAATATCGGGCATAAAGTCGGCAATCTCCTCTTCATTGACCTTTACTTTTTCGATATCATCAATTACCTTGATGAGTTGTTTCTCACAGATTTGCTTCCCTGTGGGTACCTGCTCCATGATGAACTTTTTGCCGATGATACGCTCTATTTCGCGCATTTTGCCCTTCTCGCGCATATTGACGATGGCAATGGAAATTCCGGTTTTCCCGGCACGTCCGGTACGTCCGCTACGGTGGGTATAACTTTCCGTATCGTCTGGCAGGCCGTAATTGATCACATGTGTAAGGTCGTTTACGTCCAATCCGCGTGCGGCTACGTCTGTAGCTACAAGGATTTGGATATTCCGTTGGCGGAACTTCTGCATAACGGCGTCACGCTGCGCCTGTGAGAGTTCGCCATGCAGTGAGTCGGCATTGTAACCTTCCTGCATCAGTTTGTCGGCAATTTCCTGTGTCTCTTTACGGGTACGGCAGAAAACGATGCCGTATATCTGCGGGCAATAGTCTGCCACGCGTTTCAGTACGGCATATTTGTCTTTCGCTTGCACCATATATGCAATATGCTTTACACTGTTGGTGCTTTCATTTTTGCGGCCGATAGTGATTTCTTTGGCGTCGCGGAGGTATTTTTTGGAAATACGGGCAATCTCCGGACTCATGGTCGCTGAGAAAAGGAGCGTATTGCGTTCTTGGGGAACATCTGCCAGAATAGCATTGATACTGTCTGTGAATCCCATATTCAACATTTCGTCCGCTTCGTCCATTACGACGTTGCTGATGGTAGACAGTGAAACGGTTTTACGTTCCATCAAGTCCAGCAAACGTCCCGGAGTGGCTACTATGATATGTACACCGCGTTTCAAACTACGTATCTGGCTGTCTATCGACGATCCGCCATATACGGGCAGTACTTTCAGTCCGTCAATGTATTTGGAATAATCGTTCAAATCACCCGCTATTTGCAGGCAAAGCTCCCGTGTAGGGCAAAGGATAAGTGATTGGGGAACACGGTTTTTTACGTTAATCTGTTGTATCAGCGGCAAACCAAATGCGGCTGTCTTCCCTGTTCCCGTTTGGGCAAGAGCTACTACATCATTATTTTCTCCTAAAAGGTACGGAATCACTTCCTCTTGTACCGGCATGGGATTCTCATATCCCATTTCTTCGACTGCTCTACGTATCTCAGGAGAAACGCCAAGCTCTTCAAATGTCTTCATTAAATCTCTGTATATCTTTATATTCGGTGGCAAAGATAGAGATTAATTATGAATTATGAATTATAAATTACAAATTATTCGAGCATAATGTTTTGTAGTTTCTCTATATTTTCCGCAGTTAGCCCAAGTCCTTTCCGCAGATAAGTGGGGATATCGGAATAGGTCCGTTCGATCTCTTCTTTCGCTGCATTCAGAAAATCCTCTTTGGCTGTATAGACGGTGGTAATGGCTTCTTGCGAATTCACCGGAAGCTTGTAGGCATACTTAGACGCTTTGGGAATGTTGAAATAATCATTGCTCAGGCGGTAATCCTGCATGATGATATCTTCGTTTACACCCAATGTGGCGAGCACGAGTGCAGAAGCAATGCCCGTACGTCCTTTGCCGGAAGAACAGTGGATGATGGCCGGATAATTACTGCGATCGAGCAGAAGTTCAAATAATTTTTTGTATTCATCGCGATAGTTTATTACCAATTCGCGGTTCATGCGTTCCACGATCCGGTTGATTGTGTCGCCTTTTATTTTCCCTTCCTGTATTCCCTGCAACACTTTCTCCATATTTCCCGTAGCGATAGGAATATGCACCACATTGAAACCTTTCTGGATCTGCGGATAGTTATTCAGCTCTTCGGGAGCACGGAGGTCGATGATGGTCCTTATGCCCATATTTCTCAACTCCCGGCGTGCGGCACAACCTAAACTGTCGATTTGTGCAGAACGGTAGAGCATTCCCCAACGGACATTTTTCCCTGTAGTGGAGGATCTGTATCCTCCTAAGTCGCGGAAATTTTGTATTCCGGGGATATTGATGTTACGGGTAGCCACCTTCACGCGGTATTTATTATTGAATACCATTGTATAATAGTAGCGTCGAGAGGGGTCGTCTGTGACAATGACCATTTTCCCTTCAGAAATGGGAGCGGCCGCAATCGGCATTGTTTCCGGGATTAACTCCGGATTGGCGGATGCATAAACTTTCACCTGCCCGTGTATGAGAGGGGCGGTTTCCCATTTGATGATGCAGTTTCCTACGTTGTTCTCCTCACAGACAACCGAGATATTCGGCGGAGTTTTGGAGCAGGATGGAAACAGCACGAGGACGGTCAGCCAGCTTAACAGGTTCTTATACATAGTATAATTTGTCTAATAACTCTATATGCAAAGATAGGAATTACTGGCGCACAATATAATTCCTTTGCGATTATTAGCCAAAGTATAGGGTTTTTAACGTGGATATATTGCCACAGAATGATGCATGACCGAGAGGGAAAACGGGATTCTCACATTATTCCGTGGCGATATGTTGGTGTTACAGGCTCTTTGCAAATTCTTTTGAAATTGAATTGTTAAAGCTCTTACACACTTCTGCTGCAAAGTCTTTACCGTGCCGGATGATTTTATCCCAGGTGTTTTCGTCCAGATTGTCGAGATCACGATAACGCACGTCGTATTTCAACATCCCATAAATAAGTCCTGCATTGAAGTTGTCCCCTGCACCGATTGTGCTGACGGCCTTTAACGGTTCTATCGGATATTCTTTTCTGCAATTTCTGGTACGCAATGAGATCTGTCCGGCTCCTGCGGTGCAAATGAAGTTCGGGCAATAGAACTGGATCTTATCTTTATATATCTTGTCTGCGTCATTCAGGCCGTACATATAGAAGAAATCTTCTGCCGATCCGCGTACAATGTCGGCATATTCCAGATTCTCGATGATGGTTGATGTCAGCTTGATAGCTTCGTCCTTATGTGAACTCCGGAAATTGGGATCGTAATAGATGATCGCTTTCTTCTCTTTTGCCGTTTCCAGCAATTCCAGTATCTTGTCGCGAAGCACAGGGTTAAGGGCGTAATACGAACCGACTATTACTATATCGTCTTCATGGATTTCCGGAAACAGGACATCGAGCCTTTGTTTGGGGTAGTCTTTATAAAAAATGTATTCCGCATCACTGTGCTCATTCAGGAATGCGAGTGATACGGGTGATTTTCCATCCGGGAATACATTGACGTGGTCTGTCGGTATGTTGTTTTCACGCATGAATTGCAGGATGATGTTTCCTACGCGGTCGTTTCCTGTTTCGCTGATAAAAGAGACATTTACTCCTGCCCGTCCCAACGAGACGATACCATTGAATACAGAACCGCCCGGTACGGCGGCCGAAGGCTGGTTTCCTTCGAAAATAATGTCGAGGATCGTTTCACCGATACCGATTACTTTACGCATAGTTCTCTTGATTTTTCTCCAAGATAGCCGCCGTGATGGCGTTTGGAATATTCTTCAATGGTGAATTGGGTCTTTTGCATGGTCTGTACCACCAGAATGTCGCCGATGACGGTCATAACGGTAGTCGATGTGGTAGGAGTCATTCCTAATGTGCATACTTCTGCCGGCTTACCGGTACTGAGACAAACGTCCGATTCATCAGCCAAGGGGCTGTCCGGATTTCCTGTGATAACGATGAACTTCAAATTCGGGTTCAAATTATGAGCCAGTTGGGTCAGTTCCACAATCTCGCGTGTTTTTCCGGAGTTGGAGATGAGTAATAACAGGTCATTTTCTTGCAGGATGCCCAAATCTCCGTGTTGCGCTTCGCTCGGATGCAGAAAAACGGAGGGGATGCCCGTAGAGCAAAAGGTCGTTGCGATGTTCATGGCTATTTGTCCGGCCTTTCCCATACCACTGGTCACTAACTTGCCTTTTTTGATGTGTATTTGTTCGATAATCAGGTTTACCGCCTTTTCATACGCATCTGTTATGGGGATGTTCAGCACGGCTTGTGCTTCCTTTTGCAAAAGGTCTTTGATGGATTCTATCATATGGTTGTTATTATTTGTTTTAACTCTTCCAGCGTGTTGGCTACATCGTAGTAAGTCGAGAACGGCTGACGGGCAAATCCTTTTTCTTCGATCTCCTTGAGTGCTTTCAATAGGGTGTCATAAAAGCCGTCCTCATTATAAAAGATCACTTTCTTGTGGTGATAACTGATCGATGCGGCTGCCATCACATGAAATATTTCATCGAGGGTACCTACACCTCCGGGGAGGGCAACGAGTACATCCGATTCTTCTACGATCATGTCCTTACGGTCGCTAAGATTGCGGGTGTTGATGATACGGTCGGGCAATGCGCTCACTTTTCCGTTCTCTTCGAGTTTGGCAGGGACTACGCCGATAATGTGGCCGCCGTTTGTTTTTACTGCTTGCGCTACACATTCCATAAGTCCGAGACTGGCACCGCCATATACAAGAGTTTTTCCTGTTTCTCCCATCCATTTGCCTATCCGGCCGGCCATATCGAAATACATTTTGTCAATGTTTCCCGATGCAGAACAGAATATTCCTATCTTTTCCATACACGTTGTCGCTGTTATAGTCTACAAATATCTGCAATTTTCTATAAACGACAATAAGTTTTATTGTATTTTTGTGGCATCAATAAAACTTAGTCTTGAGAATGAAGAATTTACTAACGGAACAGGTGGAGAAAACTCTGTCGAATGGGTTGAGAGTTATTTGTAAACCTGTTGCTTCTGACGTGACTTATTGTGGTTTTGCAGTTAATGCCGGAACCCGGGATGAAGCTGAGAATGAGCAGGGGATGGCACATTTTGTAGAACACCTTATCTTTAAAGGAACACAGAAACGGAAAGCCTGGCATATATTGAATAGGATGGAAGCGGTGGGAGGAGACTTGAACGCTTACACGAATAAAGAGGAAATGGTAGTCTACTCTGCTTTTCTGACCGATGATCTGTCCCGGGCAGTGGAATTACTGGTAGATATTGTATTTCGTTCTACTTTTCCTCAAAGGGAGATAGAAAGGGAAACCGAAGTGATCATTGACGAAATACAGTCTTATGAAGATAATCCTTCGGAACTTATTTTCGATGATTTTGAAGATATGATCTTTCGTGGACATCCGTTGGGGCGCAACATTTTAGGGCGGCCGGAGTTGTTGAGGCGGTTTCGTACATCCGATGCTTTGGATTTTACAAGGCGGTTGTATCAGCCCTCCAACATGGTTTTCTTTGTTCAGGGAAAGGTCGATTTCAGAAAGCTGGTCGATATGCTCGAAAAATGGATGGCGGATATACCGGATGGTGAGGTAAAGGGGGTACGTACTCCGCCTCCTCTGTATGTGCCTGAATATCTGGTTATCCCCAAAGACACCCATCAGGCACATGTGATGCTGGGAGCCCGTGCTTACAATGCTTATGACGACAAACGTACAGCCCTTTATCTGCTGAATAATATTTTGGGAGGTCCGGGTATGAATAGCCGCTTGAATGTTGCTTTGCGCGAGCGTCGCGGATTGGTGTATAATGTAGAGTCTAATCTTACCTCTTATACGGATACGGGTGCTTTCTGCATCTACTTCGGGACAGATCCGGAAGACGTGGATACCTGCCTGAAACTGACCTATAAGGAATTGAAGCGGATGCGTGACATGAAAATGACTTCTTCGCAATTGGCGGCAGCCAAGAAGCAGTTGATCGGCCAGATTTGTGTTGCTTCGGATAATTTTGAGAACAACGCACTGAGTATGGCTAAAACCTTCCTGCATTATAATAAGTTTGAGAATCTGGCAGTGGTCTGTAAGCGGATCGAAGCGCTGACGGCGGACGATCTGTTGGAAGTGGCGAATGAGATGTTTGCGGAAGAATATCTGTCGACGTTGATTTATAGATAGGAGACAGTAGGAAAATGAAATACGGTTGAATACCGGAAAGCGAGAATATGCGGCCATATTCGGGAAGTATGTATGAATGATAAATTTCCTTTGATTAACTATATACAATAGATCATATCATGAAAGCAAAATCAGTCTTATTGGGTTTATCCCTGGTTGCTCTGCCGGTATTGGCACAGACACCCGTCTATCTGGATGATAGCAAACCTGTTGAAGAGAGAGTAGAGGATGCCTTGTCTCGAATGACACTGGAGGAAAAGATTGCGGTCACGCATGCACAGTCTAAATTCTGTTCTCCGGGCGTGGCTCGTTTGGGAATTCCTGAGTTTTGGATGACAGACGGTCCTCACGGCATACGTCCCGAAGTGTTATGGGATGAATGGGACCAGGCAGGATGGACCAATGACTCTTGTGTGGCTTTTCCGGCATTGACCTGTCTGGCCGCTACCTGGGATACCGATATGTCTATGCTCTATGGCAAAAGCATCGGTGAGGAAGCGCGTTATCGCAATAAAACCGTGCTGCTGGGGCCGGGAGTGAACATCTATCGTACCCCGTTGAACGGGCGCAATTTTGAATATATGGGCGAAGATCCTTATCTGGCCGGACGTATGGTCGTCCCTTATGTGCAGGGAGTACAGCAGAACGGAGTAGCCGCTTGTGTGAAACATTATGCATTGAATAATCAGGAGGTGAACCGCCATACCACAAATGTCATCGTAGACGACCGCGCCCTTTATGAAATCTATCTCCCGGCTTTCAAAGCGGCTGTGCAGGAGGGCAAAGCGTGGAGTATCATGGGGGCGTACAACTTATACAAAGGCCAACATGCCTGTCACAATCAATATCTGCTGAATGACATCCTGAAAGGTGAATGGGGATTTGATGGAGTGGTGGTATCCGACTGGGGCGGTGTGCATGATACAGACCAGGCGATAACCAACGGACTCGATATGGAATTCGGTAGCTGGACAGACGGTCTTTCCAACGGGGCAAGCAATGCTTATGATAATTATTATTTAGCGGATCCTTACCTTGAACGTATCCAATCGGGTAAGGCAGGCACAAAAGAACTGGATGATAAAGTGCGCCGCATTCTTCGTCTGGCTTTCCGTACAACGATGGACCGTAACCGGCCTTATGGTGCCATGCGTTCTCCGGAGCATTATGATGCCGCCCGTAAGATAGGGGAAGCGGGTATCGTATTGCTGCAAAACAATGGTAACCTGTTGCCCATCGATTTAGCTAAAACAAAGAAGATTGCCGTGATAGGCGAGAATGCCGTGAAGATGATGACTGTGGGAGGTGGTTCCTCTTCTTTGAAGGTACAACGGGAAATTTCTCCGTTGGATGGTATCCGCAATCGTGTCGGTAATCGTGCGGAAGTGGTTTATGCCCGTGGATATGTGGGGGATGTCAGTGGCGAATACAACGGCGTTGTTTCCGGGCAGAATTTGAAAGATGACCGTAGCCCGGAAGAATTGATTGCCGAAGCTGTCCGGGTGGCCGGTGAAGCCGATTATGTTATTTTCATTGGCGGATTGAATAAGAGTGCGCATCAGGATTGCGAAGACTCTGACCGTACCGGTCTTGGTTTGCCGTACGGTCAGGACAGGGTTATCACGGAATTGGTCAAGACAAATCAGAATTTAGTCGTGGTCAATGTTTCCGGCAATGCCGTAGCGATGCCTTGGATCAAGGAAGTTCCGGCGGTTTTGCAGGCTTGGTTCTTGGGGTCGGAGGCCGGAAATGCCATCGCTGCCGTATTGATGGGTGATGTAAACCCCTCCGGGAAATTGCCTTTCACTTTCCCTGCCCGTTTGGAAGATGTACCTGCCCATCAGTTGGGTGAGTATCCCGGTAGCGAAAAGGTGGGTGACATTGTGAATGAGAAATACAATGAGGGCATCTTTGTAGGTTATCGTTGGGCCGACAAACAGAAGAAAGCGAAGCCGCTTTTCCCGTTTGGTCACGGACTGAGCTATACTACTTTTGAATATGGTAAGCCTGTTGCCGATAAAAAGACGATGACGGCCGACGATACGATTACTTTTACGGTTACTGTAAAGAACACCGGCGACCGTGAAGGGCAAGAGGTCGTGCAGCTTTATATTAGTGACAAGAAATCTTCTTTGCCGCGACCGGTAAAAGAGTTGAAAGGTTTCCGGAAAGTGAAGCTCGCACCGGGCGAGGAGCAAAAGGTCTCTTTCACTGTTGCCAAAGATGCTCTGAGCTTTTTTGATGACGCTAAGCATGAGTGGATAGCGGAACCGGGTAAGTTCGAAGCTGTGATTGCCGCTTCTGCTGCCGATATCAGAGGAGTGGTTCCTTTCGAATTGAGATAAGAATAGCGGGGTAGTTTCAACCGGTTTGAAACTGTTTGTTTCTTCGGTATGCAACCATTCGTTTCAATACGTTGGCACTGTCCGTTTCTTCAGTATGCAACTCATCGTTTCAATAGGTTGAAACGATGAGTTGCTTTGGTGGAATAACACAGATAAGCCCATCATCGGCAATCAATTTGCCAATGATGGGCTTATCTTTCAATTAATCGTCTTTTACTGTATGATCTTTCTGACGGTCTTTACTCCATCAACGACTACAGAAAGCAGGTAAACGCCTTTTTTAAGTCCTTCCAGACCTTCCAGTTTGATTTCTCCGCTTCCTTGAAGTCGGTTTGTGACATGATATACGCACAATCCGTCTAAAGAGTAGACGCGGATGCTGGAGGAGGCATTGTCCATATCCGTATACCGGATAACAATGCCATCGGAAATCAGAGTGAAAGGAATCTCAACATTACTTTGTTCATCCGTCAGGACTGGCCGTGATATACCCGTAGGGTTGGATTGCTGGTATTTGACGTAGTCGCGCAGATAGTATCCTAAATGAGGCGGTTGGTTATAAGCCACGTTCTGCCAGCAGATAGACATTCTGTAAATATGGTCGTGCATCAGGCAGGGAACACGGTAAGGAGATGTAAACGGAGTTGAGAAAATCATCAGATTGCTTTTGGTCTTTTCGTCATAATAGATACACTCTTCGCGCCAGTCTCCCAAAATATCGGCTTGCAGAGAGGGGGTATCTTTTATCAGATTCACTCCACAGCCGTAAGTGGAAACAAAGTCGGTAACGGTAGTACAACTGGATGTTTTGTTTACCCATTGCGAGATGACTCCTTTTTCCTGCAATTCTTCGGATAGATTACCTGTCCAGTAAGTGCGGAAATTGACAGACGGGCGTTTGGTGGAGATGGAGTCGCCGTTGCAGTCGAAAGTGATGCTGTTATACTTGCCGTCACTGGTCATATTAAACTTTGCCAATGACCAATATTCGGCTCCACGGGAGAGGGAATCGATATCTGCACAAAGACCACGGCCAATATCTGAGCCCATCTTTCTCCCGGAAAGGATTTCACCGGTTTGGGCATCACGCATCTCGAAACCGTAGGCAGCAGATTTTTCTTCGTGTACCATGAACACTTCCAAACCCTCACGGTCGGGAATGAAATCACCTAAATGAAGGGCATCGCCATGGCCCAATCCGGTGCGGTAGAGTACGCTTCCGTCATGGTCGATGCAACAGGCTCCATAAACAATTTCATCGCATCCGTCACCGTCTACGTCACCTACTGTAAGGCTATGGGCACCTTCGCCATAAGCTCCTTCTCCTTTCGTAGTAGATGCGTGCAACCATCTTTTTTTCAGTTCTTTCCCGTCAAAGTCCCAAGCGCACAGGTAAGCGGCTGTATAATAGCCTCTGCACATCACAAGGCTCGGCTTTTTCCCATCCAGATAGGCAACGCAGGCCAGATAGCGTTCACAGCGGTTGCCAAAGCTGTCTCCCCATGCCGAATCTGAAAGGATGTTACGGCTCGGCTCATAGGCTACTGTAGACAGTTCTTTACCGGTAGCGCCTTCAAAAACCGTCAGATATTCCGGTCCGGTTTTGATAACTCCTTGTTTGCCGCCGTGCGTTCCGCGATAATCGGCCTTAGGGTCATCACTACCCATGATTACATTGTTTCCTTTTCCGTCAATGGTACCCGGGGCGGTCTTGCAGGCTACTTCGGCTTTTCCGTCGCCGTCCAGGTCATAAACCATGAATTGGGTATAGTGGGCGCCCGCACGTATGTTGACGCCTAAGTCGATACGCCATAATTTTGTCCCGTTCAGTTTATAACAGTCCAGATAAACGTTTCCGGTATAGTTTTGGCTACCGTTCTGCCCGTTGTCGCATTGATTGGTAGGATCCCATTTCAGGATGATTTCATATTCGCCGTCTCCGTCCACATCGCCTACGCTGGCATCACCGGGGGTGTAAGTATAGCTGCTGCCTTGAACTGTACCTCCTGCCGGGCGGTCGAGAGGAATATTCAGATACCCTTTCTCCAGAACCAATGCCGTAGAAGTCTCAATGATCTTACCGCCACTCACTGCTTCGACCGTGTAATTAGAATTAACCGAACCTTCGGCATCCAGATAATTGGTGCGTGAGGACAGGAGTTGCGAGTTCAGCTTCGTTCCGTCGCGGTATACATTGAAAACGATGTCGTCCGGATCGGTGGCGAGCCAACGCCAACTGACTAACATGCCGTCATTGGTGTACGTGGCAATGGTACCCCGGTTCAGACGCTCCGGGTCGAGTACTTGCGGGCCGCATTCTCTGATGATTTCAATGTATTCGGAAACCTCTTCGGATGGAAGCATGCCTTCTTTTACGGCGATGGCTCTGACTGTTGTCGTGATGCCCAAAGAGAAGCTTTCCGTATAAACGGATGCAGATGCAGACAGGGCGGAAACATCTTTGCCGTAATAGATGGTAGCTCCTTTGGTAGGACAACTGATAGTCACCTTATTGTCACTGTCATAACTGATGACGGGAGCTTCTACTTGGGCCGGTGCGGTGTATTCGCTTTTAGTAGCCGCTACATAGGATGCCGCATTGGCAATCAGTGTTTTCGCATCCGGAGTCAATGTCTCGATGGCAGAATACGAAAGGGGAATCAGTATATAGGTGTTTTTACCATTACTTTGCTTATGTTCGTGAATGGCATTGTATCCGTTTGCACCATTGGTTGCCAGCACATCGTCTGCGGAGATGATTTCTTTGGGGGAATGGTAGCTCTGTACATTGTTGCTTGTCTTTGCGGTACCGTCAAAGAGGGTGATGGCGTTTGTGAAGTCGATATCTGCAAAGAGAGGATGGGTTTTAAATGCATCGGCTACAATAATCTGATTCCATCCGGTAGCTCCTGCCGTCGGATTGGCGGCCGTCGCCCAGTTCCATGAACTGCTTCCGTAGTAGAATGCCTTCAGGTTTAGCATCGGTACTTTGCCTGCAAGGCCGGCCAAGGCAATACCGAATTTATTCGTACTGGCAACGGACTCGGAAGCAACTACCAGGTCATAATCCTTTAAAGTCTCTGTGTAATAAGTACCCGGAACAGAATTGTAATTGTTTGCATCGACGGCTGTTACCTTATAGGATTTTGTCAGTGTCAGATAGACCGGATCTTTGGATATTGAATAATTGGCATACTGGGAATCGTAAACATAGACTGCTGCAGGCAGATCGGCAGAATTTACCATGAAAGCCACATAATACAAACGGCTGTCAGCGCCACTGGTACATTCTTCGTCTGCCCAGGATGTGATGGTAATCGTGTATTGCTCGGCGGGAATCAGTTCGGAAGTTTCCAGCATGCTGCCCTCTGTACCGTCATTACCTCCTTTTAAAGTAATGTTCGCGCCGGAAGTACCGGATATATCGGCACGGACGTAACGGGTTACCGAACTGCCGCTTTGAAATGCGAGCTTCAATCCGGAAATTCCTGTGACAGTGAAGACCGCTCCTTTATTGTTGCCGGCTCCTTTGACGTCCAGCCAGTCCGATTCCATTGTAATGGTACCATCGTCTAACGGGTCGGGAAATGTGCCGGAACGTGATGAATAATATCCGAATGTGCCCGAACCTTTTCCGTCCAGACACCAACCTTCATTGTATGCAGTGGTTAATCCTTCCGAGTCGGTATAAAGAACAAATGTTTCGGTAAAGGATTTGACGGCAGCTTGGACGGATAAAGCGTTGCCGATTAAAAATAAGGAAAGGATAATCCTCCAATAGTTTCTCATAATCGATTGATTTATAAAGTTTCACATGTTTTAATCATTGCAAAAATATTTGATATCGATGAAACGGAGGGGGATATACTTTTTTATAAAGTGGAAAAATTGGGATTTTCTTGGAGTGATGTGGACGAAATGATTTTTTTCTTTTTGAAAGGTGGAAGATGTGTTACATCTGTTTTGCGGGACATAAGAAAAGCCCGTCGGACTAATCGATTGGGACCGGACGGGCTTTGAGGATATGGGTTGTTCAAGAGAATTCCGGAAACTCCTTGATGAACCGGCTGGCTGTAGCCTTGTCTCCGGCATACATGGCAAAAGCAATGACTTGTGCATCATAGGCTACACTGTGGTTATTGGAGGCTTCATGTTCTTCTTTTCCCTGTCCGCTGGTCAGAATCCTTCTAAAAGAAGTGATAGACGGTTTTAAGGCAGGAGGAAAGAGTTTTTTCACAATTTACTTTAGGACATGGAAGCAGGAAAGGAAACTCCGGTTTCTTTCCTGCCTTTATTTTGAGGTGAAATATTTGTTTCTGACCTCTTTTTTGTTGGAAGTTATTTCTTATTTGCTTTTTGCTTCCGGTTGTAGTATCAACAGGCTTTCAGGGCCCATGTTGAACAGCAAGTCTATGATACTTAAATTTGGGCGGAAACCATTTCGATGCTCGAATACCTGATAATAGGCGCGGGGGATGAATTCCGGATCTGTCTGCCGGAAATCTCTCTTGGGATGAATGGCTTCCCGGAAATCGTATTCATCCGGAGTAAAGTCCGTTTTGTATTCTGTCGTTCGTGTGATGTCCGGTTGAATGTCTGCCAGTTGGCAGATAAGGTGACATAGCTCCTCGTTGAAATCGGCTAAAAATACATATTTCTTCTCGTAGAAAGGATAAAAGTCGTCCCTGTAATATTCAAAAAACGGTGTGCTGTTGTAAGCTGATTCTATGGCATTCCAATGCATATGCCGCCAATTACCGTGATCGGAGATACGAATGTCCTTCATCGGGCATTTCAGGTTTTCCGGCTTTATGATAGGAATAGAAAGCGCTATTTCCCCGTCCGGGCCGGCAATGGTGCAACGGTTGCGATAGGTCTGCTTCATGTAATGGTCATGTTGCTCGATGTAGATTTTATCATAAGTTACTAACTTAGTGTAGTATTCTACAGGAGCCAGATAGGCGGAAGATAAGTATGCAGTTTTCATCTTTCTATATTCATAATTCATAATTCAAAAATCATAAATCCCTCATTCATCTTACCGGCTGGAAGAAACGGTTCCATCGGTATCCGTTGAATAGCCCGCTCCCGTCTTCTTTAGAAAACCAGACGAAAGCGGCTTTTCCTATGACATGGTCCTGCGGGACAAAACCGAAGAGACGTGAATCGGACAGGTTGATGGAATTGTCGGAGACCATCCAATAGTAATCTTTTGTGAAATAACAATGCTGTACGGCATGTCCTTCCACATATAATGTATCGTTCTTGATTTCGGCCTGTTTCCCTTCATGCAGTACCAATGTGTTGCGAAGGAGGGTTTTATTCCACGGGTATACCCGTATGGCCTTTCCTTTTCCCGGGATAATCAACGGGTTGGCTATCTGTTTCTCTTGACCGGGTTCCAGCAGATGTATCCAATTGTTGCCGTTCATGGCTTGTTCCAGTAAATAGTATTCATAGCGGCTGAAACTCCGTACGTTGTTGATGGAATCTTGTCCCATCAGGTCATTCGGAGTGATGGATAAGATGGATAGGAGAGAATCCAGCAGTTGTTCTTTTTCTCGTGGATAGACATACAGCCTTTTCCGGTCGGGGGCGGAGGCACTTCGGGACGATACGATGGAAAAAATAGAATCGACCAGCAAAGTATCGCCGGGCACACCTATACAACGGCTGATGAACACTTCCCGTTTATCAATGACCGGTTCCGTTACGGCGGCGGGATTATTGAAAACAACAATATCTTCTTTCCGGATTTTCCGTTCTCCCCATCGATGGTAGGAGAGAAGGGACATGACAGGCAGGCGGAGTCCGTAGCTCCACTTATTGACCAATATGCGTTCGCCGCGAAAAAGAGAATTTTCCATCCCTGCCGAAGGAATGAGACAGGAGGTAAAAGCAAAACCACGGAGCAATAGTACGATGATTATTGCTCCGGTTAAGGCGATTATCCATTTCAGGTTTCTCTTCATAGTACAGCCAATGCATACATTGGCGCATTGATCGATTGAATAATTACTATTTTACCCATTTAAAGATACGGTTCCAACGGATTTTGCCGTTGAACCATCCGCGGTCTTTATCCAAAGACAGCCATACGACGATGGGTTTACCGACTACATGATCTTCGGGCACGAATCCCCAATAGCGGGAATCTTGTGAGTTGTGGCGGTTGTCACCCATCATCCAGTAGTAGTCCATCCCGAAAGTATATTTATCCGTTTTTTGTCCGTTGATGTAAATGCCGTCTTCTTTTACTTCCAGCTTATTGCCTTCGTAGGCAACGATGCATCTTTCATAAAGCGGCAGGTTGTCCATGGTCAATGTGATGGTAGAACCTTTGGACGGTATCCATATAGGGCCGTAATTGTCTACTGTCCAGTTTGTGTATAGATTTTGTGGATAGAGGTCATGTAATGGCCTCGTAGGAATGGGGTCTATCGCAGTGACAAGATCCTTGCGGCCGAGCAGTGTATTGCGTGCTTTTTTGGTCAGAGGCAGGTAGAAAGTAGTGGCTCCCGGCTGATAGTCTTGCGTATCTTCATTGCTCAATCCCAATTCATCATGCAGGAAGGCGGCCGGTATGATGTTTCCGGTAGCTTCCACTTTGTAGAAGAATTGGATATCTTCCGGTTCTTCCTGTGCTTTACCGTCTATGTATATGATGCGGTCTTTGATCTGTAATGTATCTCCCGGTAATCCGACACAACGTTTCACATAATTCTCCCGACGGTCTACCGGACGGTAGATAAGCTTACCGAACTCTTCGGGATGGGAAAGTACATATTTTCTTCCGGCATTGCGATAGAGGTCGTATACGATACGCTGTTGTTGGCGGCTGAGGCTATCCATGTTGATTTGGTTGGGATACAGCCTTTTACCTTCCCGATAAACGATGTTGTCGTAAAAGTCCGTTTGCTGATAGTTGACGGCGACGGTATCGCCGGCCGGGAAATTGAATACCACGATATCATTCATTTTGACTTTTCCGAATCCGGGAACACGCTTGTATTCCCATTGAGGCCACTCGATGTATGATTTGGTGTTGATAATAGGTAGTGTGTGCTGTGCCAACGGCATGGAGAGGGGGGTATTCGGTACCCGGGGGCCGTAACTCATCTTGCTGACGTACAGGAAATCACCCACTAACAAAGATTTCTCCAAAGAGGAAGAAGGGATCTGATAATTCTGGAATATATATATATTCACAAAGTATACGGCTACCAAAGCAAAAACGATGGCATCTACCCAGCTCATAACACTGCGTACGGTCGGGTTTTTCGATTTTTTCCAAAAGGACCAGGGGACTTTCTTGGTAATGTAAATGTCGAAGATGAAAGGTACTACGATGAGTCCCCACCAACTTTTCACCCATACCAGGAAGATCAGGTAAAGGATGATAGCGATGGCACATTTAATCCATTGTGCGCGCGTTGCTTTTCTCATGATTATAGTTTTTTGTTTATTTAGAACTCGGCTTCGAAGGTTCGTCGGCTAAAAACGGAAAGAGATCGCTCATTCCTAAATATCCTTGTTTACCGGCTGTATATTCGGCTGCTAAAATGGCGCCTAAGGCAAACCCACCGCGATTTTTGGCATCATGGGTAATCGAAATGCTGTCGGCGGCAGAATCGTAACGAACGGTGTGGATTCCGAATACTTCTCCTTCGCGGATGGAGTGGATCGGCAGTTCATCCGTTGTTGCGGCTTCTTCTTTTACCCAATGGCTTTTGCGATCCAGATTTTCAAGAATGCCTTCGGCCAGAGTGATGGCGGTTCCGCTTGGTGCATCGAGTTTGTGAATATGGTGCGTTTCACTCATAGTCACGTCGTATGCCGGAAACTGGTTCATAATCTTTGCCAGGTATTTGTTGACAGCGGAGAAAATGGCTACTCCCAAGCTGAAATTAGAAGACCAGAACAGGGTCTTTCCCTCTTTCTCGCAAAGTTCTTTTATCTCGTCACCATGCTCGGCCATCCATCCGGTGCTGCCCGAAACCAGTTTTACACCGGCTTTGAAGGTTCTGATATAGTTACTGTAAGCTACCATCGGGTTGGTGAATTCGATCGCTACATCCGCAGAGCGAAATGCTTCGGATTCGAAATCGTCTTGATTATTGATATCGATAATGCAGACAATTTCATGTCCGCGACTGAGGGCGACTTTTTCCAATTCTTTGCCCATTTTTCCGTAGCCGATTAATGCTATTTTCATTGTTTTACTGACTTATATTCAAAATAATAGTCGCAAAGATAAGATTTTTATTACATTTGTCGAATACATTAACGTCTTGTTAACATGGAACAACTTCTATACTATGTCTGGAAACACAAAATATTTCCCCTCAACTTATTGCAGACAACTTCCGGCTTGCCGGTAGAGGTCATTGATACCGGTTTGCAAAACTCACATGCCGGTCCGGATTTTTTTAATGCAAAGTTAAAGATAGATGGTACTCTTTGGGTGGGAAACGTAGAAATACACACAGCTTCTTCCGATTGGTACAGGCATGGACATGATCAGGACAAGGCTTACGATTCGGTCATCCTGCATGTGGTGGAGCAGGCCGATTGTGAAGTGATACGGCCCAACGGCGAACAACTGCCTCAAATAGAGCTTACTTGCCCGGAGCACATAAGACTGCACTATGACGAACTTTGCCGGGCAGATACTTATCCTCCTTGTTATTCTGTTCTTGCCTCTTTGCCTGGACTGACCATTCATTCTTGGCTGACTGCTTTGCAAACAGAGCGTTTTCAGCAGAAAGCAGAGGTTATTGCCGGACGATTACAGCGTTGTAATAATAATTGGGAAGATGCTTTTTTTATCACTCTTTCCCGTAATTTTGGTTTCGGACTGAATGGGGATGCCTTTGAGACGTGGGCAAACTTGATACCTTTCCGTGCCGTCGACAAGCACCGTGATGATTTAATGCAGATAGAGGCTTTTTTCTTTGGGTTGGCAGGGCTGTTGGAGGGAGATGCTATCGATGATTATCAGATACGGATACAGAATGAATTTCGTTATTTACAATACAAATTCGAATTGCCTGCTGCAATGGATGTCACTTTGTGGCGTTTCCTGCGTATTCGTCCGGATAATTTTCCATATGTCCGTTTGGCACAGTTAGCATCGCTTTATCATAAAGAGCATTTTCTGTTTTCCCACATTATGGAAGCGGAAACGTTGAAAGCAGTCCGGCAAATTCTGGTTGCCCGTACTTCTCCTTATTGGGAGGAGCATTTTGTTTTTGGCAAGCCGTCTGCCAAAAAGGAAAAGCCGATCGGTATAAATGCGCAGAATCTATTGATTATAAATACGGTGATTCCTTTTCTTTATGCTTATGGGTTGCATAAAGCGGATGAACGTCTTTGTGATCGTGCCGGCCGTTTTCTGGAAGAACTGAAAGCGGAAAACAATTATGTCACCCGCATGTGGAATGGTGCAGGCTTGTCTGTACATTCGGCTGCCGACAGCCAGGCTTTATTACAGCTTCAGAAAGAATATTGTGATAAAAAGAAGTGCCTGTACTGCCGTTTCGGATATGAATATTTACGGCGGAAATGATTGTTTAAGGATTTCCTACATAATATCCCTGTTCGGATTCTTTTCCATCCACCATCTCTTTCACGATTCCGTTTTTGACATTAAAGTCTTGGAACAGTTCTTCGTAATCGCGGGTGTAATCAGCGTCCGGCACAACATTGACGTCGAATTTGATTTCTGCTTTTCCCGCAGGGAGAATATTTCCGTAGATCCGGATACAGTGAGTAACCAAACCGATGTTTTTTATGCTGTTATATGTTGCCCGGAACTGTTTGGTTCCGTGCTCCGGAATAATGACATGCGAACTTTTATCAATGATGATACATCCGCAAGAGGGCTGTATGTCGGTGATAAGCAGGGGAGTATTGCCCGTATTTGTTATTGTGAACATGATATCGAGCTGCTGCCCTTGTTTGATGGGGTAATAATGCCTGTCGGGGTCTTTTATCTCTATGCTGGTAGGACGCACTTCTTTTCGGCACGATGATAGTAAGAGTGCCGGTATCAGCCATAAAAAAATATAGAATACATATTTGCTCATTGTTACTGCTTTTTATTTTTGAGGTATAAATGATACCTCGTCTATTGCGATCTGGGCTTTTTTCTTATCGGCCCGTTTAATTCTCAGTGTCAGTTGTTGATTGCTTTTTAGTTCCACCGGGAGGCATGACTCTGTAATTTCTCCCTTTTCACCGGTATTGCCTGGAAGTCTTGGAAACTTTTTGTAAAATTCCCCGTCTTTTAGCAATTCGACAGATTGCGGCGTATAAATTCGATGCCTCGGCAAATGCAAAAAACGAATGCAGAGTTTTCCGGTTCTATCGGCCGCTTTTTTCGGTAAATTTAATATTAAATCGCCGGATGAAGAAATAAACCAGCCGAAATGATAGCTTCCCGGTAAACCGCACGTACCGTCGGTGAGTACGGAAAGGTCGGTGTAGTTCTCATCCAGCTTGGAACCTGCGGTTAGTTTTTCTCCTAACAGCAGGTTGGGAGAACTCATTGGTTGGGCTATATATTGTTCCCATTCTTCACAATAATTGTCGATTCCGTCGGAAGCTTCATTGTAATATCTCATTTCCGGGAATGCCTCATGTTCGTTCAGGCGGTTTAGCCAATCTCCGGTTTCCGGTATAGTCTCGATTTTTTCTCCTTTCCGGCATGCATATCCATACGGTGTGAAATTATGGATACGCCCCAGCTCCAACCGGGTGAACGAAAGGGCGGTTCTGAGCATATGGAGCTTTTTCCGTTCATCGCCTTTCGCTTCATCCGTAAGTGTGCTTAACTCATTGTAGAACTTTACAAATTCTGCTGCCGGCAAAAAAGCCTTCTCGGCTTCTTGTACTCCGGCATACATATGAAGCCTTTTACCCGGTTGAATCCGGTTTTCCAGGTTACAGTAGTAAGAGGTTAGCAGTTTTTTGGACCGAGGGTATGCTTGAGCCGTATATTTCCCGATCAACTCTTCGACTGACAGTTCCGGGTTGATGAGCAATGCTGAGAGTGCAAAGGTCTTTATATCGTCGAAACTGGAGTAGTCGTATCCGCTTCCATTGAAAAAAACACCGCTTACACCGTTCTCCCGGAAGAAAGCCAGTCTGTCACGGGCTATTCTCAATATAGGAAAGGGGGTCAGGTAATCATCGAAATTATTGATGTAGTCCCATACATAGATTTGCTTTGTTACATTTTTCCACTGCTTTAATGATTGTATGAATTGCTTCTCTTGTGTGTGTTTTTTGTTGACAAGGCGGAGGGGTAATTCGATGGCACTTATGAGGACACCGACGTTGGATGGTAATTCCATTGCCGGGACTTGCCGGGTACTCAAATAAGAAGTGGTGAAAAAAAGATGGTGGGGAAAACGTTTGGCCAAACGGGTAATTAGTTGTGTTACAGCCGGCGTAGCGTTTCCGGAAGTGTTGCCTAATGCTTTACAGGCCGGACACATACAGGCTGAAGGGTCATCGTTCGGAGCAATGACGAAACGCGTTGTTTTCTTTTCTCCATAGTTGTCTATGATGTAATTCTCTATACGTCTGTATATGGCATCGGAAGAAAAGCAAAGCTGCTCTTCGTATTTTTTCTTGTCTATTGTGGCATAGAATTCATCGAGATCTTTTCCCAGTACTTTTCCGAGGTTGTGTCCCCAGATTCCCCAACTTTCATCGAAGTTATCCAGTCCCGTTATTCCTGGATAGTCGGGATGTAGTCCGGTCGGTGAATAAATGCTTTGGTATTTGAAGGCAAAAGAACCGCAAGTGTCATTTAGGTTGACCAAAGCTGGGGGGAGATCAGAAGACTCTATGCGTTTATCCATATCGCCGATTTTTTTCATGATCTGGTATTGGAGCCATAGCATTTTCTTGGGTCCGGAGGTTATGAGTTTTATACCGTTGGCATGGGTTTCTACCTTGAAATCATTTTTGAGTGCCGGGTCGATTTGTACGATAATACGGAACATGTCTTTTTCCGAAACGCCGAATGCGATCATATCCTCGTCTTCTGCACGTTTTTTAAGATGATCATACAGGTATTTGGCCCAACGCGTATCCTCTTCCGTTGCGTAGTCGGATATCGAGACGAGATAGCCTTCCTTGGACAATAGTGTAGGCTCGGTATGGCCCTGTGTGCCGCAGCCTATCAGAAAATAGCATAAAATTACGATCTCTATAATAAAAGATACTTTGTTAGAATGAAATATAAACCTGTGCATAAATATTGTATAAATTCTTGTATCGTGTCGATACTTTGTCTATATAATTGTTCTGCCCTCCCGTTCTTGTATTGGTTTGATTATAATAAGTATTCCATGTGCCCATTACACCGATTGTAATATTCGGGGTTATCAGATATTGCCCTCCAAGTCCTACCATTGTATTTGTGTGTGAGAAAGAACCGGGAAGTGCATAATCCAATACGGCTGTTTCGGGAGCCGATCCCATACTTGCCGTTGCCATGATGTTTGTTTTACCATCATCCGCCGGGAAATATTTAGCCCCTATCTGAGCATTGTAGTAGATGTCCGAATTCAAGAGATACAGATCCAGTTTGGTATTTAGCCAGACCTTATCGATGGTTTTGGCTACTCCCGCGCCGGCAGAGAACAGATTGGTTCGTGACTTCTCCCACGAATCGAATTCCCATATTCCATTGTGCCCTGTTTCTTCATTTAGAGCGTTTTCATTGAATCTGAAAGACTTCTTGAAAGCTGTAGTGCGCCTGTATCCGGCATGAATGTCCAGTTCCCAATCATTTTTGAAATATTTGGTTACCGCAATATTGGCAGCTATCTGCGGGAAATATTGTGTGGCGTAGGCAACATTTGCCATGCCGGAGACTGTCGATGAGAATCGGTGCGTCCACTCACCCTGTATCTGTATGCCGACTCCTCCCGGAGTCTGTTCTTCTGCAGTCATGTCTTTATTGGCCGATCCGCTTCGTCCGGCATAATTGATCCTTCCGGTATAGGTGTTTTTACGGGCTTTCCGGGTATATTCCAAGCTGGCAACCGAGGTTATGATGTCTTCTTCTCCATAGCGTGCGCGCAGATATATCAAAGCAATCTCATTCTTGAGCATTTGGCTTTTCAAACCGTTCAGATGACGTTGGAAAGACTTGTACTCCATGAGGGACGGTTCATAATACTTCTGGTAGTAATAAGCCGAATCTGCCTGTTTATTGTTTTCGTATACCAATCCTTTGGTATATTTAAGTGATTTGTTTTGGCTGTCGAATTGGATCGCTGTATCGAGTACGGCGATGGCTTCTACGGCCTTTCTTGATTTTGATAATTGTAAAGCGCGGTATTCGCTGCTTTGTGAAAAGGCCCCTATTACCTCTTTGTTGTCCGGATACTTCTGTACGATCGGGTGCAGGAGTCCGATGGATAGATCGTACTGTTTGTCCCGGTCATAGATAGTAGCCAGTTTTGTTTGGTAAAACGGCTCATTCGGGTAATATTGAAGTCCTTGTTCCGTGTATTGCTGGAACTTATCATACTGCTTTAATAATGCCGACGTGTTGATGGCATACCGTAAACCGAGGTCGCTCGACGGGTTGAGTTGCACGAGTTTGCATGCCGTGTCATGTGCCCGTTGCGTATTTCCTGCCTCCATGCACTTTTTGATATAAGGAATTGCAAGCTCTTCGTAGCCGATAACGTAGAACATGCGCATGTCTTCGTCACTGTGCTCGATGGCTGAAAGATAGATGTCCAACGCTTCTGCGGTCTTATCCATCTTGTCGAGTATGAAGGCTCTTTTCCAGATGCCGTTTTCATATTCGGGATAGCGGGTGGTGAGCGTGTCCAGCGCTGCCAATGCCTCATTATATTTTTTCATGCTGATATAACATCCTAAGGCTCTTTCCCAGGCTATTCCGGTGATTTCACTGTCTACCTGTTTCTGAATAATAAACTGGGTGTGAGGGAGTGCTTCCGCGTGCAATCCCAATTCTATAAGCCTTTCGGCTTTTTCCATATGTTGTTCGCATATGGCCAGCAGAATGTCATAATCGTCCGGATATAACTCGTATAATTTGTTTAAAGTAGAAAAGGCACGGTCTTTTTCGTTCATCTTACGGTAAAGTAGGTACTCTTTGTAGAGAATGCCTTTGTCCGTATCGCCGTATTTCTTTTTTGCTTCCCGTAAATAGTAGAAAGCATCATCGCTATATCCCCTGGTGACAGAAGTGTTTAGCAGGTAATCCAATGCTTCTTTGTTGTTTTTTCCATTGTCGTACACAATGCCGTACAGGACGTACGGATCACGCTGCCTTTCTGCCTGTGCCGCTTCTAAAAGGATATGGTTGTATAATTGCCGTAAAGCCGCACTGTTGTTTTTTCTCATCTGATCGCGCATGAAAACCAACGCTTCCGGATAACGGGCCAGTTCGCCCAGAATTCCCACTTTTTTGCTTATTAAAGAATAACTGCCGGGTATTTCGGACAAACCGTTGGAAGCCCATCCTAAAGCTGCTTCCTGATTTCCCTCTTGCAATTGCAGATTGATAATATCCAGATAGTATTGTTCGTTTCCCGGTGCCGCCTTGATCAGTTCGGTCAAGGTGTTGATAGCCTCTTTCCGGTTACCGCCTTTTTTCATGTGCTGATATCCCAGTTCCATGCTGTAGATATAGTCTTTTCTTAAAATGGTGTCGTTGGGATAAATCTGATTGATGCGCTTTAAAAGGCGGTCGGCTTCTACATCGTTGCCCTGTTTGCGGTAAAGATCAATTTTTCGGCGCCATAAACCCCGCCAATACGGGTTTACTTCCAATAGTTCGTTTACATAGCAGATGGCGCTGGAATAATTTTGAGTGTTCTCTTCTACGTCTACCAGCAATTGTTTGGCGTTTACATTATTGTAATTATCTTCTATTGCTTTTATCAAATGATAGCGTGCCTGGTCATAGTCTTTTTTATGATGCCAGTATTTTCCCATCAACCATTGCAGATCGGAAACCTTCGGATATCTTCCGAGTCCTTCTTCCAGAAGGGTTTTTCCTTCTTCCCACTCTTCATTTGCAAAATGTTCCTGTACTATTTTTGCATAATCTTCGGGCAATAGGGGATCGTTGTTCGTACCGATTGATGAAGTTATCAAAAGGAACAAACAGCCGAGCATGATAATTTTATGATAGAGTTCTTTGTTCATAGGTTCGTAATAGCTAAGTGGCGGGACTTTGTACTGTAGAAAGTTCACTTTCCCGGACTACTTTTTTCTTCTGTTTAAATCCTTTTCGTTCCATATTCTTCCATTTGAAATTTCGCTGTGTCAGGTAGCTGAAATAACCTCTCAATGAAAAGAATGTGATGATGGGATGGTAAATAATCGGTTCCAATATGGAAGCCAGGATAATCCATAGATATTCATATCCTCTCTTATATAACATGCCCACATAGTAATCGTACGTGATTACCACAATGGATAAGAATTGGCAGAATATGTATATTGTCAGATATATCATCCAGGCTGTATTCCAGTTGACGGCTCCCGTAAAGGCCAGATACAGGAATACGGTGAATCCGACGACTTCGATAATCGGTGCTAAGAATTCGAATACAAACATATAGGGCAACGTAAGCAACCCCATCTGCTTATAGGTTTTTTTGAAGATCATTTTGTGGTGGATACTTAGCGTCTGGAAGAGTCCTCGCGCCCAACGGGTACGCTGTCTGTAAAGCATTGCCAAATTGGATGGTCCCTCTGTCCAGCAACAGGTATCGGGAATCTGCACGATCTTGTACGGCCGTGAGAAGTCACACATATATCCCACCATACGCGTAATCAAATCCATGTCTTCTGCAAAAGAAGTACCGTCATATCCTCCGGCAGCGATTGCTACAGAACGATCGAAAAGCCCGAATCCGCCGGACACGTTCGGCATACCGTTAATGGCCGACCAGCCCATTTTGCCTATCAGATAAGAACGCATATATTCTAAGTTCTGGAAGAGGGGAATGGGAGTATGGGGCGATCTTACATCTACTATCTGTCCTTCGCTGACAACGCACCCATTTGCCATGAGCATTGTACCACTGACGGCAATTACCTGTTTTTCAGAAGAAATAACCGGCAGTATGCAGCGGTGAAGTGCATATTTTTCGAGGATGCAATCCACATCGGTACAGATGAAATAGGGGTACGAAGCAACATTGATTCCCGCATTGGATGCATCGGCTTTCGTCCCTCCGTTTTCCTTATCTACCAGAATCAGCCTTTTATATTCGGGATTTGTGGATTTGAATAATCGGCGGAACGGTTTGGTTTTAATACGTTCTATATAGGCGAATGGTACTTCTACCAAATCGAAATGCTTGACCATTTTTTCTAAAGTCTTATCCGTACTACCGTCATTCACGATGATTACTTCAAAAACAGGATATTCCAGGGCGAGCATGGAACTGACATTGTCTATGATCGTTTTCTCCTCGTTGTATGCGGGGGCAATAACGGAAACCCCCGGTGTATAGGGAGATTCCTTAATCGTTTTCCGGATATAACTCTCTACGTAGTAGCTTTTTCTTCGTTTTAAGGATATAAAAGACAAGAAAGCAAACAAGATAAAACAAGTTGCGAGAGTGCTTGTATAGAAAAATACGAAATAGTTGAAAAAGTCTAATATAAATCCTCTCATATTTTGCTTAGCTTATTTGGTTAATTAATAAGTCCTTAGTATGGGCAAATAAAATAGCTGTGTGAGCATTTGCCTGGGTCTCCAGTACATCAAACATTTGTCTGCCGGCTTCATTGTATCCATAAAGGGCTTTGAGAATAGATCGCTTGGTACTCCAGTTATCTGCTTCTTCATATGCGTTCTTAAGAAAATCTACCGCATTGCCCGTTCCTAATTCTAAAACAGCAGCAATGATGTTTTGTTTTACATCTTCCGGCTGCGTGTTATACATTTCGAATAGCTTAGGTTCGATTTCTTTATATTTCAAAGTCCCTAAAGCCCGTATTATTTCACTTCGTATTTCCGGTGAACGGGCATTTATCTGTTTTGCCAGTATAGGGGCGCTCTCTGTCTCGTTATAAAATCGGATTTCGTTGATAAAGAATTTCTTTACATCTTCTTCTGCCGAAGTATTTACCCATTTAATGAAACTGGGCGTTGCATATCCTGCTTTTTTGCGATGTTCCAAAATGGCATGGAGTTCCATCATGTCCCACTTTCGTAATTTCATGCCGATGTCTTCGTCGAAAAAGCGGAAAGGATTGCCTTGACTTAACCACATATAGGCATACCGGGCAGAGTTTCTTAACTCTAATTCACGATGATATAGAAACCGTACTAATACTGCTTCAGAAGCGTATCCGTTGATGGATTGGATTAGTTTCAGGGTTTGGATTTTGCTTCTTTGCGGCCCAAACTGAAGTTCCCGCTCAAAATAGCGGGTAATTTGAAATACGTTTTGTATGCCTTGGAAATTGAGTTCATTGATTTGATCTTCAAACTCTGTTTTTATCTCAGCCAATAATTGCGTGATAATGCGGATCTCGTTTGATTTTATTCTTTTTTTCTCGTTATATTCTACTATGTTTGCTATCTCTTCATCTGTTAAATGGTTTGTATTTAAAGATATCTCTTTAAGCTTTTCGTAATACCGTTTATGAATCTTGGCATACTTGCGTTTTTCTCTTTTTCTTTTGAATATACCATAAATGATATTGATGAGAAGGCAAAAGTACGCAAAGATACACAGCATTACTACAGCGGTACATATTCGTATGATCAGCGGATATCCCATGAACTTGTAATATATCCAATAGAAGTAGTATTCCAAGTAATCTATGCCGTATAAGACTTCATTCATAAGTTGTATATTCTAAAATCGAAGTTGTATATTCTGATGAAAAGTTGTATATTTGATACAAATATAACCGATTATTCATTATTCTGTTCGGGGAACATATTTGGATTAAAATGGTTCTATTACAGTGCGTACCGTTGGAATGGATAGAAATAGTCAATTCGAGTGGCTTTTTATAAGAGAAATATTAAATTAATTTAATTCTTATTAACTGTGTGCGATTCGAGAATGCTTTATGGATGGATGATTGTTCGGTGCTTTTATTTATTGCTTTATTTTCATTTTTATATGGGAAGCATTCGGATTGAAAGGTTATTTAATAAAATATAAGTTATATTTTATTAAATAATGTTTTTTATAAAAGGCGTTTGGTTTAATGGTAAACGATTGAAATATAGTAATTTTAAAATATGCAATGATGAAAACAAACAATTTAATGTATGTTCTTGTAGGAGCTTTTATGATCTCTTCATGTTCCGATAATGTCGAGGGAGTAAATGGCAGTAATGAGAACCAAACGGGTTCAACTGAATATACTGCATCGGCAGGGTTCGATTGGGCAACCAGTCGTAATGTTTCAGTGTCGGTCTCATCGCCGAAAACTACAGTAGTTTCTATCTATTCGGACAAGGACTGCAGTGAGGCTACTTTGCTTGTAGGTGACTTGCTTGTCTCTTCTACAACAACTTCTCTTGAATTGAATATTCCGATTCATTGCGAAACGTTGTATCTGAAGTATAACTCCGTATCGGGTAAAAAGACGATGCCAATAGCTTTGAACACCAACACAAGAAGCGAGGTTGTTGCGGCCATAGTGCCGGAAGATTGTGTGCAGCCTACAAGTGAAGAGGATGCAGGTTTCCGCTTTTATCATAATACGGGAGTGGCAATGTTTGAAGACACTTGGCCGAATGAATCGGGAAATGACAATGACATGAATGATGTGGTGTTTGAATATGATTTGAAGGTTACGGAGTGTCAGAAAGAGGACTTATTGCCGGCTCAGGGATATAAAGAAGGATTACTGATGACGTTGGATGTACGTGCAAAGGGAGGCAGATATCCTACTAAACTGGGTGTTGTATTGGGTGGTTTGGATAAAAAGTATATAAAGGAAACCACTGTCCGTATAGTGTTGAAAGGCGGACAGGGTACGGAGCAGGAATTGGCTACTGGTACGGATATGGCGGAAGTAAGAGAGGTGAATGGGCAGGCACAATATTGTAAAGTGACAATAGATACTAAGGGGGACTCTCCGGTCGTTATTTTGGACGGTTTGTCTGATCTGGGTGATAATACAAATTTCTTCCAGGTAACTCCCGGTTATGTAGAGGAAGGACGTCCGATGTTGAGAACGGAAGTTAAATTGACGGGAGTAAATCGTTCAGATGCAGGGGTAACAAAGGCCGAAAGCGATGCGCAACTTGCTGCTTATCGTGAACTGATCACAGATACGAAGAAACAGAACTTCTTTATTGTTACTCATGATAATAAGGAAATCCATATGAAAGGTTATAAACCGACTTATTCATATACAAATTATGATACCGATTCAAAGGGATTGATGATGGATAATGTACCTTATTGTAATAAGAATGGTTTTGTCTGGGGGATCAAAGTTCCTGTAGGTATAGCACACGCTTCTGAAAAAGTTTTATTTTCGACAGCATACCCGAAATTTAAAGAATGGGTGGAAAGTGATGGTGCCAAGAATAAAGATTGGTATTTGCATCCGGCTGCCGGTAAGGTGATCCGTTATTGGTAAGTGTATTCCGAACGGGTAAATAGATTCGTTCCAACGATATGCTCCGGTGAAGTAAAGACTTGGTCTTTACTTCACCGGAGTTTTTTATTGGAGAAAATGAAAGGGCAATATATATTTTCTTGTTCTTTTTTGCTGGATCGGGATTTTCTTGATAACTTGCATTACTTTTTAGAAGTGAGAGAAAGAGAGTTGAATATTCAAACATTAGACAGTTTTTTATGAGAATCAAGAAATTTGTATCCGGATTATTTGCTTGCATTGTGTTTGCAGGCATACTATTGATCTCCTGTGCCAATCATTCGAAAGCGAAAGGGGAAAACGTAGGAACGGAAATTGAGGATTTTGAGTCTTTTCTGGAGAAGTTTACTTCCAGTGCGGCTTTTCAGTATACAAGAATAAAATTTCCGATGAAAACTCCCATTACATTGATGACCGATGATGGAAATAGTGAGAAAACATTTCCTTTTACTAAAGATAAATGGCCTCTGCTGGATAGTGAGACTTTGAAAGAGGAACGCATCACTCAGGAAGAAGGAGGGATTTATGTTTCAAAGTTTACGCTTAATGAGCCTGGTCATAAAGTTTTTGAAGCCGGTTATGAAGAATCGGAGGTAGATCTTCGCGTAGAATTCGAATGTATTGACGGTAAATGGTACGTGACCGATTGCTATACAGGATGGTATGGGTTTGATTTGCCTATAAGCGAGTTGAAAGAGACTATACTGCAGATTCAGGAGGACAATAAGGCTTTCAAGGAAATACATCCTTGATGTGAGGTGCTGCTCTGAATTATACACGATGGGATATTTTGAATAATTATTGTAATATTCTGTACGATTTGAACCCTGCTTTTTTCAAAAAGTGGGGTTTCTTTGTAACCGGTAGTGATCTTTAAAACTAATACATATATTCATGAGACGAACTTTGATCCGATATTCAGTTTTATTAATTGGGAGTTGCCTGTTGGTTGCTTGCTTTTCTTCTAATAAAAAAAGTAATCCGATTCTTGAAAAATGGGTTGCGGAAGATGAGTCTGCGGCAATGCAACTGTCATTGATATCCGATACGATGGAACTCGTTGTACCCGCTGGGCTGACTTTGTGGTATAATGAATTTTTGACGGGCGATTATGAGATTAGTTATCAGGTTGCCATGCTGATGGAAGGCGGTGAATTCGATCGTTTGAGCGATCTTAACTGCTTCTGGGCAGCTAATGACCCGTTGCATCCTGATCATATTTTTGCCCGTAGCGAATGGCGGAACGGAGTTTTTAAGAATTATAATACATTGAATCTTTTCTATGTGGGTTATGGCGGAAATGAAAATACCACCACTCGTTTTCGTCGCTATTATGCCGAATACAATGGTGTGGATGATGCTCGCGTAAAGCCATTGATAGCGGAATATACGGATCCGGAGCACCTGTTGGTACCGGGTAAATGGTATCATATTGTGATTCGTGTAGAGAAAGAATATACTACTTATTCTGTGAATGGCGAGGAATTATTCCGTGCTTCATTGAAACCCGGAGAAGGTGACGGTTATTTTGGCCTGCGCTTGCTTCAGAATCATGTATTGGTGACGGGTTTTGAAGTACAATCGATTTAATAACTGACATTTAATACTTTGAATAATGAAGCTGCTTTTTATCAGATTGGAAATAGTACTTTTTCTCTCTTTCGGAGGTTCTTTTTCTTTATTTGCCCAGTTCGTCCGGAATGATCGTATGTTCTCTTTTGAGGAGTCGGAAGTACCGGCATGCATGAGTAGTGAAAACTCAAAATTATCCATTTCAACGGAGCATTATAAGGATGGAAAACATTCTTTGGCATGGTCGTTTGAATCGGGCGGAATACTTTCTTTAAAGAAAGACCTGAAGTTTGAAAAGAAAGATCCCACCGGAAAAGATTTATTTCTTTCCGCGTTTATCGTATGGGTATATAACGAACAGCCGCAGGATAAAAAAATAGAATTTCAATTCTTGAAGGACGGAAAAATATGTACCTCTTTTCCGTTCGGTATCAATTTCAAGGGTTGGCGTGCCGCATGGGTTTGTTATGAACGGGATATGCAAGGTGTTCCCGAAGAGGGGATGAATGAACTGCGCATGGTTGCGCCGGATGTAAAAGGAGAACTTTTTATTGATCATTTGATTACCGCAACAAAGGTCGATGCCCGCCAGCAGACAGCTGATCTGCAGGTTCCTTTTGTGAATGCGGCTACGACAAATCACTGGCTTGTGGTTTATAAACATTCGTTGCTGAAACCTGATATCGAGCTGACTCCTGTAAGTGAAAGGCAAAGACAGGAAATGCAATTGATAGAGAGTCGTTTCCGGGATATGGTGTATACTCCTTCTGCGTTGACACAGAAAGAGATTGAGACGATTCGTAAAAAGTATGAGTTTTATGATATTTCTTATAAAGACGGTCAGGTATCCGGAGTTCCTGTTTTTATGGTACGTGCTTCAGAAGCTTATGAACGGATGATACCCGATTGGGATAAGGATATGCTGACTAAGTTGGGAGTCGAGATGAAAGCTTATTTTGATTTGATGAAACGGATAGCTGTTGCCTATAACAATGCTGAAGATGCTGTTGTCAGAGTAGAAATGAAAGATAAATTCCTCGCGATGTACGATCATATTACCGATCAGGGAGTTGCTTATGGCAGTTGTTGGGGAAATATTCATCATTACGGTTATAGTGTCCGGGGACTTTATCTGGCCTATTTTTTGATGAAAGACGTACTTCGTGAAGCCGGCAAACTGAATGAAGCGGAGGCTACTCTGCGTTGGTATGCCATTACGAATGAGGTTTATCCGAAACCGGAGGTGGATGGTATCGATATGGACTCTTTTAATACTCAGACTACGGGGCGTATTGCAAGTATATTGATGATGGAAGATACACCGGAAAAACTTCAATATTTGAAGTCTTTCTCCCGGTGGATTGATTATGGTTGCCGCCCGGCTTTGGGACTTGCCGGTTCGTTCAAGAAAGACGGAGGTGCTTTTCATCATCGTAATAATTATCCGGCCTATGCAGTTGGCGGACTGGAAGGGGCTACGAATATGATCTATCTGTTGAATCACACAGGATTTGCTATTTCTGAGTTGGCTCATCAAACAGTAAAGACGGTTCTGCTTACCATGCGTTTTTATTGTAATAAACTCCACTTTCCGCTCTCTATGTCCGGCCGGCATCCGGATGGAAAAGGAAAGCTGGTTCCTATGCAGTATGCCATGATGGCTATTGCCGGTACTCCCGATGGAAAGGAGGATTTTGATCCTGATATGGCTGCCGCTTACCTTCGGTTGGTCTCTGCTTCAACAGTTACTTCGGGCGAGGAACCGGAATATGTGCCCCAATTTACCAATGCAGAGGAGCAGCAGATGGCAACTTTTCTTTCTGATAAAGGATTCCGTCCTGAGGCTGATCCACAGGGAAATCTTGCTTTGGGATACGGATGTATTTCTGTACAGCGTCGTGGTAATTGGGCGGCAATCGTACGCGGGCATTCCCGTTATTTCTGGGCTGCCGAGCATTATCTGGGTGCTAATCTTTATGGACGTTATCTGGCACACGGAAGTATGCAGTTGCTTACTGCTGCTCCGGGGGTTACAGTGACACCTGCCACAAGCGGATGGCAAGAGGAGGGGTTCGACTGGAATCGTATTCCGGGAGTTACCTCTATTCATTTGCCTTTTGACGATTTACAGGCAAAAATCTATAATGTCGATACTTACTCCGGTATGGAGGAGATGCTTTATTCGGACGAAGCCTTTGCCGGTGGTTTATCTCAGCAGCATATGAATGGAAATTTTGGAATGAAACTTCATGAGCATGACAAATACAATGGTTCCCATCGCGCCCGTAAATCATTCCATTTCTTCGACGAAACAATCGTATGCCTCGGTTCGGATATCGAGAATACAAACAGTGAGTATCCTACGGAAACCACCATTTTCCAGCTTGCCATAAGGGACAATACCGACCGCAACTTCTGGAAGGATTATAAAGAAAATGGGAAGTATTGGGTGGACCCTGTCGGGACAGGCTATTACACTCCCGTAACAACTAAATTCGAGAAGAACTTTCCACAGTATTCGCGTGCTCAAAAAGCGAACAAGGAGACAAAAGGAGATTGGGTCTCTTTGATTATTGATCACGGAAAAGCACCTGAGGGGGCTGCATATGAATATGCCGTACTTCCACAAACGACTGTTGCTGCCATGAAAACTTTTGCAAGGAAACCAACTTACAAGGTGTTGCAAAAAGACCGTAATGCCCATATTGTAAAATCATTGTCGGATCATACCACTTCGTATGTTCTGTTTGAAACGCCTTCTACCGTTCTGCCCCAAGGATTATTAGCGAAAGCGGATACTTCTTGCCTGGTGATGATACGTGAGGAAAAAGAGAAGGCGTTGCTGACTGTTGCTCAGCCGGATCTCGCACTGTATCGGGGCCCTTCAGACGATATATACGATGAAAAGGGAAAACGTATCGAGCGTAGTATCTATTCTCGTCCTTGGATTGATAATGATAGTGGCGAAATTCCTGTAACAATTACTTTGAGAGGACGTTGGGCTATTAGAGAGACGCCTGCTTGCCAGGTTGTATCATCGGATAAGAAGTATACGGTTCTTCGTTTTATTTGTAAGGATGGCAAAAGTCAAGATGTGGAAATATTCCCTTATTGATACCCCGTTTTTTTTGTATTGTAAGAAAAAAAGGATGGGTTATGTTGTTTTTAATTTTTGGAAGTATGGATTTTGATGTTGAAAATATTATACAATTGTCTGCTTTGTTAATTGCTTGGTTATCAGCATTCTGCTTTTGCTATTTTTTTCTCTACGAGGAACGACTTGAAACTCTACGAGGAATGATCGTTTCTTCGTAGAGAAACTGGGTATATCTCGTAGAGAAATTCATTGAAGTTTTATAAGATGTGACATTTTGAGTGCGCTATGAAAAATTGCACTATAATATATTGTAAATAAAAATGAGGTGTATTTATCATATAAGTCCTATTGCCGCATTGTATTTTGTCAGATTTGTGCTTTTATGAATTGCTTTCCAAGCTTTGTGTCCGATTTGTGGCTCAAGATATTCCCAAAAGGTTTTCATTTTATTGAGCAACTGATCTTCTCCTCCTTGCAAACGTTTTTCATAACCGGACAATACGATTTTGTGTGCTGCAAACAGCTTCTCTTTCATATCTTCAGCAGAGAGGTGTTTCTTCTCTTTATATTCTATCGCCAGAGCGGGGTTGGCCAATAATCCTCTTCCTATCATAATTCCGGCTAAAGAAGGAAATCGGGAATGGATGCGTTCTATGTCTTCTGCGTTTTTTATATCTCCATTATAGATCAGTGGATGCCGGCATGCCTTTGCGAAAGCTGCAAATCCCTCCATATCGGCGTTTCCTTTATATTGCTGCTTCCCTAATCGCGGATGCATTGTGATGTGTTTGAGTGGGAGTGCATTCATTATCGGAAGTAGATTCAGGCATTCTTTTGTGTTTTCCCATCCCAGACGCATTTTAACTGAGAAGTTTATTTCCGGATATTTATGTATTATTTCTAATAATTTCTCCACTTCTTCCGGAAAGGGTAATATACCGGAACCATTATGCCGTTTGGCCAACATCGGAAACGGGCATCCCATATTGATATCCACTTCTTTATATCCTTTCTCGATGAAAAGGGATAAAATTGCTTCCGCTTTATTGGTATCTGCTCCGATAAGTTGTGGGATCAGATGGGAGACGGTATTATTGCCCGGTTCGATATCCCGGATATCCCTGCTGCGGAATGTTTCCTTTTCAAGCCGTACGAAAGGAGTATAATATGTCTCTACTCCGCCAAAAACGGTAGCATGTGCATTTCGGTAAATAGCTTCGGTGTAGCCTTGTAAAGGAGCGAAGTGGATAGGAAGCGTTTCAACAAGCATAAGCATTTCTTTTTTGCATGCAAAAGTAGAGGGAATATTCCTTATTGCCAATAATAAAATGAAAAAAGCCTCATTCTTTATTGGGGGGAAGAACGAGGCTTGGAGATATTCAAATTGATTAAGGTAGAAGTAGCGTGTTTATTTGAAGACTTGCTTCATCGGCCGGCCAATCCATACTTGAGGTTGTTGTAATTTAAAGATATATGCAATTGTGGAAGCCACATCAAATTGCATCATACTTTCCGTAAAGTTATATCCTTTTTTGATACCTTTTCCCGAAATGATGAACGGAGTCTGCATTTCTTGCATTGTTTTGCCTCCATGTCCTTTATTGATGCCACCGTGATCTGCTGTTAATATAAAGATTGTGTCGTCCCACATGCCGGCCTCCTTTACAGCATTTACTATTTCAGCAATGTATCCGTCTAATTCTTCTAATTTTTGATAATAGGCTTCTGTGTCGTGTCCGATTTGGTGTCCTAAATGGTCGGGTTCATCGAAAAATATACCGATAAGGTCAGGTCTTTTTTCTTTAATATAAGCGCAAGAGTGAGTCGCTACCGCTCTATCGGCTTTTCCGGAAGGATCGTCTTCGGCTTTTACATGCATCTCCTTGCTCATAGCCTTCATCTCTGCCAGATATTCCAGTCCGTTCCATTGACAGAAAAAACCGATTTCTGCTTGCGGATTGGCGTCTCTGAATAATCCCCAGATGCTTGGAAAGATACCATAATGGCTAAGTACTCGCGAGGGGAGTTCCGGTGTTTTTGAACCCCATTCGGTGTATCCGTGTAGTTCCGGACCTGCCCCCATGAACATAGAAGCCCAGTTTACGGCACTTGAGGAAGGTAATACCGATCGTTTCTCCAAGGTGTATGAACCGTCTTTCATTAATTGTTTTACAGTAGGCATATTTGCTTTTTCCATGCTATAGGCACCCCATCCGTCTAATCCGATAAATACCACATGTTTAGCTCTCCATTTAGCCCCGAATGAAGGAGTACACAATAATAATAAAGTAAAGCAAATGATAAGCTTAAAAATTTTGTTGTTCATGATTGTTAAAAATTAGATTAAGTATTGTTCAGTTCACAAAGATACCCTCTCCTCATTATAGCTCTCTACCTATAACGGAGCTATTTATTACAATATAGTACATGATACGGCCTGTTTTTGGCTCTTGAAATATTAAAAAAAGGTTTGTACAATTTTGGAGCATTGATGAACAAAAATGTGTATTGAATATAGTCTTTATTCATACTTTTGTTGCAGAAAAACAAGCCTAATAGTAACTTTAATACAATAAAAACTATCGCTTATGAAAAATGTGATTATTACTTCAGTCTTAGCTCTAATGCTTGCGACGGGTGCGAATGCGAAAAACATCTATGTTAGCCCGGATGGCTCTACCTCTAATAATGGTAATTCTTGGGATTCTCCAATCAGTGATCTTGGAACAGCTTATTCAAAAGCATCCAAAGGGGATGTAATTCTCATGGCAGCCGGTACTTATACGGTTACTGCTACTATTAATATGATAGAAGGAGTACATGTCTATGGTGGATTTGCCAAAGGAGAGACTTCTATTGAGAATCGTGTACGCCCGAATGCTGCTACAGAACCTTGGAAATTTACAAATGAAACGATAATTACCAGTGGAAATCAGACTTTCCGTTTGGTAGACCGTGTTGATAAAGATACATTTTGGGAAAATACTATTATAGATGGTATTACTTTTAAAAACAATGTTTCAACAGACAGTCGGGTTCTCTACTTAAGAAATTCTGTAACTCTTCAAAATTGCCAGATTCTAAATAATGCGTGTAAGGGTACAGTTGTTTATGGTGAAGAAAACATGATAGTCCGTAATTGTTATTTCTCAGGTAATAATACTTCTGACGCTACTTACGAAGCTACAGTGACTCTTCAGTTGAGAGGTTGTCATTCTGAATATTTTCCAGGTAATCAGTTGTATGACTGCGTATTTGAAGGTAATAAAGTCCCTAGTTTATCCATTTATAATACGGAAGAACAGTTGAGTGACCAAGATGGTACATCTGTGACGAATTGTATTTTCAGAAATAATGAATCTTCTTGTATTCAGATAAATAATCAATGGGCTAAACGTTATTTGAAAATAACTCATTGCTTGTTTGAAGGGAATGTATCTAGTAATATAGGTACTGTACTTTCTGGTAATTCGGAAGTGTATTATGATTTTGCGTTTAACATAATCCGTAATAATACAAATACGAGTGTAGCTGGTGGTGACTCTTGGAGAAACTCGATAATAGCAACAAAGAAAAATGCACAAATAGAGAATTGTTTGATAGTTAATAACTCTTCAGATAATTTGTTAATAGATTTGCAAGGCAGTACCATATTTAATAATACAATTGCAAATAATAAGGGAACTATTTATGTCGGTGAGAACTATTCGCAAGTAGTGAATTCAATTATGGTAAATAATCAACCTACTCATAATGATAAGGCTGTTTTTACTACTGAAAATTCAGCAGTTCAATACAGTGCTTCTGATATAGAAATTACAGATAATTCTTCTACAAACTCAGTAACTCTTCTGAATAATATTGTAGAAGCTAATCCTTTTGTTCAGACAACTACTTTTGTCGGTTCTACTACGGATGAGACTGATATTCAGGCATTACAAAATGCGGATTTCTCCTTGACCAGCACTTCGCTCTGTAATAATGCCGGTTCTGTAGAATTTATAGATGAATTTTTTATGACAGAAGAATGGATGGATGAATTTATGAGTAAAGATATTGCAGATAATGATCGAATAGTAGATGGCAAAATAAATATGGGTGCTTACCAAGGTGGAAAAGGTACTGGTCTCAATAATGAAAAAGAAACAGTGAATTGCGATGTGATTGTTGAAGACGGTATCATTTATGTTTTGTCGGAAAAAGATGGTTATGCTACTCTTTATAATATAAATGGTGCGATGCTTGAGTCTAAAGAAATTAGAGCAGGTAGTAACTCCTCTATGATTGTATCTGAAAAAGGACTGTATCTGGTTAGAGTAGTGGCTGGTAATCAAGTTAAGGCATTTAAAGTTATTATCAAATAATAACCTTCTATCTATAACAAAGAACGGTAATGATGCAATACCGTTCTTTGTATTTCCTTTTAATAATTTAAAATTATAACACTATGAAGAAAGTTATTTTATTGTCGATGCAGTTTGTCTGTTTTTTTGTTGTCAGTTTTCTATTGACACAAACTACGTTGGCACAAGGGAACTCTACTGTGACAGGTAAGGTTCTTGATAGTCTCGGAGAAAGTGTAATCGGGGCGTCCGTTTTGGTAAAAGGGACTACAAGCGGTACGATTACGGATATTGATGGAAATTTCAAGTTGGATAATGTACCTTCTAATGCTACATTGGTAATTTCTTATATTGGTTTTAAAACTCAGGAAGTGAATGTTGCAGGTAAGAAGAGTTTTACCATACAATTGGTTGACGATACACAAGCTTTGGAGGAAGTTGTGGTTGTCGGATATGGTGTACAACGTAAATCAGACTTAACTGGTGCTGTTGCATCTGTAAAAGGTAGCGAGGTTCTGAAAAATGCTCCTGCTGCTGATATAACTTCTTCATTGCAGGGGCGTTTGGCGGGTGTAAGTATTGTTTCTTCTTCTGGACAACCGGGATCTTCTTCTACTATTCGTGTACGTGGTATGAATTCCGTGCAGGCAGATAGCGGTCCGTTAGTAGTAATCGATGGTTTTATTGGAGGTTCATTAAGTTCATTGAATCCTTCGGATATTGCTTCTATTGAGGTTTTGAAGGATGCTTCTGCTACAGCTATATATGGTTCTCGGGGTGCTAACGGTGTAATATTGGTAACAACCCGTAATCCGGAAGCAGGAAAAGTAAGAGTAGAGTACAGTGGTTATGTGAATTTTAAGACCCCTTATAGTCTTCCTGATGTTATGGCTCCAGGTGATTTTGCAAGAGTGGCAAATGAATATGGAGCGGCACTTTATCCGGCTACTGATACAGGGGAGCCGTATCGCTTTTATTCTGATGAGCAAATTGCCGCTTTTGATAGAGGTGAAAATGTATATGATTACGTAGGGAATGTTTTCCGTGATGTTGCTATTGAGAATAACCATGAACTCTCCATCTCTGGCGGTAGTGAAAAAACTAAATTTTTATTTTCTGGAAGTTATAATAATAATCAAGGTACTGCTAAAAGTTCAAGTGCAGATACCTATAATTATCGTTTAAAGGTTGATACTGAGATTAAATCATGGCTAAAGTTTGGTGCTAATCTTTGGGGTAATTATTCAAAAAGCCAGGGTCCTCGTTTCAGTCAGTATCGTGGAGTATTGATAGAATCTTTAATATTCCCCAATACTATTTTGCCTAAAGATGAAGATGGAAATTATAATAATGCAAATTTGACGGGTCCCCAATATAATCCAATGGGACATATTTGGGAAATAGATACTGATGGTTATAAATATACTTCTCGTATACAAGGTTATGTTGATGTAACCCTTTTGAAAGGTTTGACTTTCAGAATGACGCAAGGTTTTACTTTTGGAGATAATGTATCTCGGTCAACTTATGGAAGAGATAGTTATACTACTGTGATGGCAAATGGAGATAAAACAAGTGCTACTGCTACTAGTACACATAATTATAGTTGGACCAATCAGAATATTTTATCTTATGTGAAAGAATTTAATAGAAATCATAGAATTAATGCTACGGCTGTGTTTGAGCAAATGTATTCTGATGACTTTATTCATAAAACTGAAGCTAAAGGCGGGTTAGTATCAACGATAATAGGTGCTAATAATACAGCTTTAGGTGATGTGATGTATGCTTCCGGTGAAAGAACGAAAACAGCAATGATGTCTTGGATGGGGCGTGTGAACTATGTACTTATGGACCGATATATGTTGACGGCTTCTTGGCGTTATGATGGTTCTTCTCGTTTGGATAAAGATAATAGATGGGAACAATTCCCTTCTGTTGCTTTGGCGTGGAATGCAAAACAAGAAAGATTCTTGCGTGATGTCAATTTTTTGAGTCAGTTGAAACTTCGTGTTGGCTATGGTGAAACTGGTAATCAGGCAGTAGAACCATATTCGGCATATACAGAATTAGAAGCTACTAGAGATGCTCAGAATCATTTAGCTTTATCTACTAAACGCATCGGAACTCCTAATCTGAGATGGGAAAGAACGCAACAATGGAATGGAGGTATTGATTTCGGTGCATTTAATAATCGTTTGACTGTATCATTGGACGTATATCATAAGTTGAGTAAGGATGTACTTTTAGAGGTAGATGCTCCACATTATACAGGTTTTTCCAGTAGATTGGAGAATGCTGCCCATATCCTGAATAAAGGTTTTGAAATAACGATTGGAGCTGATCCTATTGTATCTAAAGATTTTAATTGGAATACAAATATTACTTTGTCTCATAATGAAGGCACTATTGAGGAACTTTATAGTGATAAATCTTATATGGTTATTAGTGGAAATTATGAAAATAAATATTTCCGTAATGTAAAAGGGAAAAAACTGGCTACAATGTGGGGATATGTAAGTGATGGTGTATGGAAATCTTGGGAATTGGCGGATGCTCCTGCCGGAACAGAAGCCGGATCGTATAAGTTTAAAGATATTGATGGGGTTGAAGGTATTACAGAAGATGATCAAACAGCTATTGGTAATGGCCAGCCGTCTTTCCAATGGGGATGGAATAATACATTGACTTATAAAAATTTTGATCTGGGTATATTTATTATGGGAGTACACGGGTTTGATATTTATAATTATACACGGGAAGCTCGTTTTGCTACTAATGGACTTATTAATTTAGGTCCTAATCCGGAATGGGCTAATCGTTGGACTCCTGAGAATGAAAATACGGATATTGTAGGGTTTGTGAAGGGAATTAATGCTTTGACTCCTTCCTCTCAGTTTGTGGAAAAAGGTGATTTTGTAAAGGTGAAAAGTATAACATTGGGATATTCTTTGTCGAATGCAAACCTAAGTAAGGCAGGCATTAGTAAACTTAGAATTTATGCATCTATCCAGAATCCATTCTTGTTTACGGGATATTCTGGAATTGATCCGGAGGTAACATTGAAAAGTCCACTGACTTCTGGTATCGATTGGGGATATTATCCTAATGGACGCAACTATTTGATAGGGCTTAATTTCGCATTCTAAAATTAAAATTACAAAGTATGAAAAAACTAATTATAACATTTGGGATTAGTGGTATATTGCTTACCGGATGTGTTGATTTGCTTCAGGAGCCTTTAAGTTTTCCTACACCTGAGAATATTGAATATACAGAAGAAAATGTGACAAGTTTGGCAAATGGTTTATATACTTCTCTTTGGGGAGGTAACTATGCATACAATTGTCGTACGATATTAATGGGGTTGGGAGCTGATGATGTTTCTTGTGGTTCTTATACTAAACGTGGTGTTCATTGGGATCAACTGCATGTCGATATGGCGAGTATGGAAAATGACTTCATGACAATGTGGGACAATATGTATAAGTTGATACAAGGAAGTAATCAGTTGATTGAGGGTCTGACGGCAACATCTTCAATGACAGAGGAAGAAAAGAAACAATATTTGGGTGAGGCTTACTTCATGAGAGCATTTGCTCATTTTAATTTAGTTCGTTGGTTTGGTGACGTACCAGCGTTTACCGATTCACAATGTGCTACAGATTTTTTGGGTAATTCAACAATTACTCGAAATAGTGTAGAAGATATTTATAAGAAATTGATTGTTCCTGATTTACAATTAGCAGAAACGTTGTTGCCTAACCGAGGTCGTGTTTCTGATGCTCCTAATTCTACGGTATCTAAATGGGCGGCTAAAGCTTGTCTGGCAGAAGTTTATTTGACAATGGCGGGTTGGCCGTTGAAACAAACTCAGTATTATGCAGATGCAAGAGATAAAGCTTTTGAAATAATAGAAGATGGTGGTTATGATCTTGTTGATCACTATGAGGATTTATGGAAAGAAGCTACTAAAAGTGATGATAAAGAACATATCTTTGCATTGAATCATTCTACGGACATGTACAGTAATTATGGTAAATCTTATTATATTACAGAAGAATCTACGTCGGCTTGGTCTGATTATGTAGCTGATTCCTGTTTCTATGAAAGATATCCGGAGGACGAGCGTAAAGAGTTTAACTTTATAGATGAATTTATTATTAATAGAAGGAAAGTTAGCTTTAAAAATACGACAATGAGATCTCCTGCTATTAATAAATATCGTGATTATGGAGGCGTTAATTCTGCTCAGTCGTTGGGTATAACACCTATTTATCGTTATGCTGATGTTTTGTTAATGTACGCCGAGGCTCAGAACAAGGCGGATCATGGACCCAATACATTTGCTTATGAGCAGATCAATAAAGTTCGTAAACGTGCTATGGGTGGTATTGATAATCCCTTAACTCCGAATTTGGATGAAGAAGAGTTTGATAAAGCGGTATTTGACGAAAGAGGTTGGGAATTCTTTTGTGAATTTAAACGTTGGTTCCAACTCGTCAGAACGGAAAAGGTTTGGGATGCCAATCAGTTCACTCCAAGAATAAAGGAAGGGATTGATAGCTATGGTGTGACTAAAGATAATAGAAATGTTTATTTGATGCCTCTTCCTTCTGAGGAAGTACAATCTTGTGGATTTACCCAAAATCCTCGTTAACGATTCTTACGTTTTTTAGAAAATAATTCGAAGAAGTTATCCTTTAATGAAGGGTAACTTCTTCACAAAATCAATAAAATTTATGAAAAACATTTTCTTAACACTGTCCTTTTTGGGCTGTGCCGGATTAGCCTCGGCATGGTTTGCTCCTAATGCGGTAATGTGGTATGAAGAGATGGTACAGACCTCACAAACTTCAACTACAACTGTAAATCTGATAAAGGATTCTGGCTTTGATAATGCTGATTTTACGAAAGTATTCGATGCGGAACCTTATTTATATGGTGAATGGTTAACTTATAAAGATGCCAAAGAAACGAATGTTACTTCTTATGATATAGTAGATGATCAGGAGAGAGGTAAAGTTGGATCTTTTACAGGCAAACCTTATTCTTGGTATACTTCATTTTTTGCGCAGAGGATTGAAACCGTTGCTAAAAAAGGAATCTATAAACTCTCTTTTTGGGGAAAATCGACAGATGGAGGTAAAGCTAAAGTTTTTATTCGTTTGACTGACGCAAATGGAAAAGATGTGCAGAAATTCTTTATTAAAGAAACCGGTAAACCGGCTGATCCTTCATCTAAATGGTATGGCTCTTACTACAATACTTCACTTACTTCTACATGGGCAGAATATTCTGTAGAATTTGATTTTACCAAGACGATAGGTAGTATGTACAGCGTGCCGTTGAGTGATGCTGTTGATGCGGATGAGACTGATCTGACTAATTTTAGTATTTGTTTTCAAGGTGATGTTGCTGATAAAACGATTTTGATTGATGATGTACAATTGGAATTAGTGGAGGATTTATCAGAACCGGATCCGGAGACTCCAACTGAGTTGATTAAAGATTCTGATTTTGAAAATGCAGATTTTACTAAGACATTTGATGCGACCCCAGTTGTTTTCGGCGAATGGGTAACGTATACAGATGCTAAAAATGAGAAAAATAATATCAGTTATATTGTTGCTGATGATGCAGTTAGGGGTAAAGTCGGTTCTTATACAGGCAAACCTTATTCTTGGTATACCTCATTTTTTGCACAAAGAATTGAAACTACTGCTAAAAAGGGAATTTATAAACTTTCTTTCTGGGGTAAATCGACAGATGGAGGTAAGGCCAAGGTTTATATTCGTACCACGGATGCCGGTGGTAAAGATGTACAAAAATTCTTTATTAAGGAAACTGGAAAACCTTCTGATCCTTCATCAAAATGGTATGGTTCTTTTTATAGTACAGCTTTGACTGCGGAATGGGTTGAATATTCTGTTGAATTTGACTTTACAAAAACGATTAATAGTATGTACAGTGCACCTTTGAGTGACGCTATTGATGCCGATGATATTGACTTGACTGATTTTAGTATTTGTTTTCAAGGTGATATCGCAGATAAGACAATATTAATTGATGGTGTTTCGCTTACTCTTGTCAAAGATATGTCTGATCCGGAAGACCCTGACCAACCAGGTGAAAACTTGGTAAAGGATGCAGATTTTGAATCTAATCCAGATTTAACTTTACAGTTGGAAGAACCTACTGTTTGTGGACAATGGGTTGCTTATAAAGATCAATATGAAACAAATGTTGTAACTATTGGTGTGAGTGACGATACAACACAAGGTAAGGTGGCTGCTATTACTGGAAAAACTTCTTCTTGGTATACGACAGTTTTATCTCAGCGTATTGATGGTACTGTTCCCCTTGGGATTTACCGCTTTTCATTTTTGGGACGTTCGGATGACGGTGGCCAATTAAGAGTTTATACACGTGCTACGGATGAAAATAATAGTAATGTAAATAAGTTCTTTATCAAGGAAACTGGGAAACCGAGTGATCCAACTCAAAGTTGGTACGGATGCTGGCAAAGTTTTACTTTAACAGATACATGGAAAGAATACTATGTGGACTTTAACTTGTCAAAGACTGCTAATAGTATGTACCAGTGGACATTTGATCAAGGGATTGTGAAGAATGCAACAGATATTGATTTGACTAATTTGAATATTTGTTTTTTAGGTAATAAGGAAAATGCCACAGTTTATATTGATAATGTAAGTTTTGCGAAAATTGCTGATATTGATGATGAAGATCAGAAGTTGATTATTCAATATGACTTTGAGGAAACGGTAGTTCCTACGGAATGGAAAGCTGTAGGAAGTGAACTTAGTCTAACTAAAGAGCATTTTAAGAAAGGAGTGCAGTCTTTATGTTGGGACGCTGCTGATAAAGCAACAGTGGAGATTGGGTTTAGTGATAATTTGACCGTTAGTGATCAAAATGCAGCATTCTTTAATATCTATAGTATGAATGCTAATAATGATACTATTTATACAGAGTTTCTGGATGCTGACGATGAAGTTGTGAAGAGAGCTACGATTCTCGTAAACTTTAAGGGATGGCGTGAATTTAGTCGCCCATATAATGAATATGAGAATAAAGCTAATGGAAAAGTGAAAAAAGTAAGATTTACTTATGCTGCAAAAGAGGGCGATGGGCAAAAGATATTTTTTGACAATGTAGATTTTAATGCTGTAGTGGATAGTAAACGTCAATATCCGGACATGATGGTATTGGATGCAGCCTATCTCAGTGAAGATAATTCACGTTTGTTGAAGGTGTATGCTTTTGGCGCAGATATAATCCCGGAAAAGGCAACTGATATGGAAATAAGTGATTTCAATACATTGAAATTGGGCTTTGGTAGAACCCCAACTGGTAATACCGGTAAGATCAGGGAGTTGCTTAGTAAAGTTTCTGCAATGAATATTGTGAGAAATAGTGATGGTACTGTGTCTGGTGATGTGATGCCTACTCCTAAAGAGTTGACTTTGGATTATTTAAATGAGTTATCTTCTGATGTTGAAATTTTAGCTGCATCTATTAGTAACCAACAGGTAAAAACTGCATTTAATAATCTGGTTGATCATATAATAGATCAAGGACTCTTATATAATTTCAGTGGACTTACTTATAGTGATTATACAAATGTAAAAGCAATTCCTGCAGGTTTCCTTAATGCGATGAATGCTTATACGGAAGCACAGAAAGTTGAAATTATCAAAGCAGTGAAGTGGATTGTGGAATTTAATTTGGCTTATGCACCATTAGAATACACGCTCCCTAACCAGAGTTCAGATTATATTTATAATTTCTTGCCACATTTGTATGGATGTGCTGCCAATTATCCGGATCAAGATGTAGCAATTGAAAATATGAAAGCATTAACGAGATTGTTAGAGAATGCTAGTGAATACTCTCCGGGGTCGAATGATATTTTGAAGCCGGATGGAACGGGATTCCATCACAACACCCATTATAATAATTATATGTATGCATATAGAAGTTGGGTAGAATATATAGGAAAACTTAAAGGTACTTGCTTCAGAATCAACCAGGATGCATATGAACGTATTAAAAAAGCGGTAGTATCAATGTATATCATGTCTACAAAATCTGAAGATGGCAAGATACAACTTTCTGCCAATAGTTTGGCTGGACGCCATCCATTGGTAGGTGGTACAGAAATGACTTTTACAAAAGACTTGTTCAAGACACTGGTAGAAGTTGGTGGCGATATTATGGGTACTGGTATTGACTCAGAGTTAGCTTCTCAATACAATTATTTCTTTATGGAAGATTTCTATTCTGGAGTCAACAAGGCAGATATGGATGGTTTCTATCAATTTAATTATAGTCCGGCCGGTATTTACCGTCAGGATAATTGGGTGGCTACCATGCGTTGTCCGACTACAAAATTCTGGGGTGGTGAGATTTATAGTAAAACGAATCGTTTTGGTCGTTATCAGGCTCATGGAACTCTTGAGATAATGTATGACGGGGCTATGGAGAATTCCGGTTTCCCGAAAAAAGACAATGATAACAGTACAACTAAAGAAACTGGTGGATGGGATTGGAATGTAGAAGCCGGTTCAACTACCGTACATTATACTTCGTGGAAAGAAATGATGCCGAATAAGAATGTAACCGATCGTTTCGACCAATATTCCAAAACGACGAACTTTGCCGGTGCATTGGCTTGGAAAGATTGTGGTATGTTCGGAGCAGAATTTGATCAGGATGATTCTTGGGGAAGCCAGCGTTTCACTCCGACTAATCTGACCTTTAAAAAGTCTGTATATGCATTTGATGGAATGTTGATCAGCTTAGGTAGCAATATCTCTGCATCCGGTTCGTATAGTGATGATATGATTACTGCAACTAACTTATTCCAGGGTATTGATTCTGATGTTAGTGGTGATCTGATAATAAATGGTGAGACAATGCCGGCCGGTGCGGAAGCTAAAACAAATGATTCGTCTGCTGATTTATGGATGCTAACACCTCAAGGTACCGGTTATTTCGTGCCGAAAGGAAACGATCCGATCGTTATTAAGCATGGTGAACAAGAGTCTCCTAACGAGACAGGTGACAATGTGGATAGTCCTGTTACTGTAACTGCTGCTAAAGCTTATATTGATCATGGTGTAAAGACTTCCGATAAAAAATATGTATTTGTGGCTGTTCCGGCAACGAATACTACGGATATGACTCAATTGGCTGCTAAGATGGCTAATAATGGCGGGGAAATTTTTGAGATAAAAGCTCAAAATGAGAAATTGCATGCTCTGACTTACAAGCCTGCTAATGTTACAGCTTATTCTATCTTTACTGCTATGAGTGATTTGAATTTCGGTTGTGTGAAATCTACCGGTTCAGAGATGCTGTTGATGGAAAAACTGGATACTGAAAAGAAAACGCTTTCATTAGCTGTGGCGAATCCTAATTTACGTCCGAAGGATGATGAAACTTATGGTTGGGTAGCTACTCCTACAGAGACAAATATCGTTGTCGATGGAGAATGGGTATTGAGTCAGGATGTCGATGGAGTTGTAGTTACTCCTCAGAGTGATAATACGACAATGATAACCTTGACCCTTGCCGAAGGTGAACCGGTGTACATTGAACTGATTGATAAAGACGCCGTGGGTATAGGAAATGTAGAGCAATCTGTACAGACCAAAGTTTATACGGCAGGAAACGATGTTTTCGTTGTGAATGCTGTAGGAACGGCAGTTGTGTATGATGTTGCCGGACAAGCCGTTAAAACGGTTGATGTAGATGGTACGGCACGTTTCACTCTTGAACAACAGGGATGCTATATCGTGAAAATCAATGATAAAACGGAAAAGGTTATGATTCGATAACCTTTCGATTTCGTAATTCTTCTAACCTATGATTGAAACCGGCCCGAAAGGGTCGGTTTTTGTTTTTATATAACCTTGTTATTGTTATTACAGATATGTTTTTAATTTGATATTGGATACGTGTTTTTATCATATTTCTCTTTCTAAATATCCCCGATGAGAATGAAATGGTTAGTTGTTAGGTGTCAAATTTTACAATTGGATACAATGATAGATGAATATAAGATGAAATTTATTTGTTTTTCATCTATATTTTATAATATGTTATTGTTTTAACTATCTTTGTAAAAAGATATTGGATTTGAATGTTTGTAGTGTTTTTATACAATAATAAAATATATAAAAACAATGATGCTGATTTAATTTTTTGAAACATTTTACAATGAAGAAGGTTTTCATTACATATGGTGATCAGAAGTATAAAGATTCCTTGCAACGGATAAAAAAAGAAGCGGAGGCATTGGAGATTTTTGATGAAATTCATCTTTACAACGATAAATTACTTCCGGATTTGTTTCAAGAATATGTAAGACAATACGAAAGGGGAGGCGGGTATTGGTTATGGAAACCGTATGTTCTTTTTGATGCTTTGAGCAAGGTTGATGAGGGGGATATCATTGTGTATGCTGATGCCGGATGTACTTTGTTGAGGCATACGGATTGGAAAGACTATTTTCGAATACTTAAAAGAAAAGAGGCCATTTTCTTTATAACGAAGGGCAAGAACAAGAAATGGTGTAAAAAGGAAGTATTTACTTTTTTCAATCCGAATAATAGTCTGTGGAGAAATGCCTATCAGATACAAGCTACTTTTTTCATGATAAAAAAGACAAAAAGTAATGAAGTGATAAAGCGATGGTATCAATTGGCAACAACCCATCCTCACCTGTTTATTGATATTCATCAAGACGAGCGCTTTAAGGAAAATCCTTCTGTTAAAGAACATAGGCATGACCAGGCAGTGTTGACCGGTTGTATTTGCATGTCGAAAGATTTGCGACGATATTATCTGATACCGGAAAGGATGGAAAAAAGACTTTCGGGTGGGCAGGCAGTATTGGCATCCCGAATTTCAGCAGAAGGTATCCGTGGGGCAGACATGAGCAGCCCTGTGGAGAACCCATTTGTAACTTATATCAATAAACTGACGGAAAATCCATTGCGGAAATTCAGAACATTGCTGTTTTTCTATTTAAGCCGTATTTCCGTATAGACGGCTTCTTGTCACGGAATTAAAGCCGGCTAAGTTTTTTTTCCTGTATTTCTTTCGGATAGAGCTGATTATATATTTCACGTGTACGTTTCCAGCGTTTATGCGACCAAAGCCAATATGGCGGTTCGCGTTGAATTGTTTTTTCCAATAAACGGAAATATTGTTCAGTTACCTGAAATTGGGGCAGGTTTTTCGCTGAGTCGGCTATTTTTAGAAAGCGAGCCTTGTAATATCCTCTTTGAGGACGGTATACGTCCAGATAAAAGATTACACAATCTGCTATTCTGGAGATTCGCTCAGCACCGGTAAACACCGGTGTGTCATGATTAAGGAAATCTGTCCAATAATGGATGTTATTGTATCCGGGAACTTGGTCTGATATGTAACCTACGATACTTTTTTGCCCCCTTTTTTTCCAGCCTAAAATGGTTCGGAAAGTGTCGTCCATTTGTATGGATGTAGCTCCGAAGCGTCCGCGCATGTATAGGAAAAGCTGGTCAAAAGCCTTATTCTCCAATGGATGATAAATTTGTGCGCTAATTCCTGCATTGCCCAAATGCATAGGAAGCGAACTGATCCATTCCCAATTACAATAATGCCCTAAGTATACCGAACAAGAACGACCTGCTTGGAAAGCTTCTGTAATCTGCTCGATTCCTTCGAAATGCATTCGTTTCTGCATCTGTTTTTTACTCATGGAGAATAATTTCACCGTTTCCATCAGATAATCACAGAAATAAGAATAAAATCTTTTTTCAATGCATAAAATCTCATTTAAGCTTTTCTCCGGGAATGAAGAGATTAAGTTTTGCCGAACGACTTTCCGCCGGTAACGGATGCAATAATAAAGAGGAAAATAAAGCAAATCAGAGAATATATAAAGCAATCTCAATGGCAATAAAGAGATGATATACCAAAAGGCAAAAATCAAGTAATATAGAGAAGATTTCATACAGCCGAATTGATCCATAAGATTCTATACTTCCGCTTGAATTGGTTCAACAGAACCAAACAAGTATAACCGAAATTTGAAATATCGGACAAAACTAAAGAATATTTCTTATACGGACAACCCTTTGGTGTTTTTATTTGGCTTTAATTGAATGAAAACTTAACATTGTATCTTCGATCTCATTTTTCGAAAGAAGTGTATATCTTCTGATTTTATGTTGATATAGCTCGTTTCTTACTGCCTTTTTGTAGAGAAATAAAGGTAACCCAAAAAGATCTTATGACTCTCTTTCTGGGTACGAGGTGAATTCGTTTTTTTGTCTTGCTATTTTGCAATCGGAATTACCATGTTCCATGACCGTGTTGCATTATCAAATCCTCCGGGACCATCCATTGTTGCGAAAAATATATAGGCAGGTTTGTCATTTTCAAACAAGATGAACGGGCGTTCTAATTGTCCTTGAGTTGTAACTGTGCCATCTTCCCATTCCACGGTTTTGGAGTAAGCTTGTGCATCCTTATCTACTGTCCAGCGAATAGCATCTTTGGAGTGTGCCATTGCTCCGGCTTTGGATTCAACCGTATATTTTCCTACATGGTCTTTGAAGATGATATGATATCCTTCTTTATCTTTCCATAGGAACGGATCTTCGGCTTCTCCCTGGCCGTTTACTTGAAAGATGGGCTGATTGTTGTTCTGCACTTCATAAGGGCCTTCTATGTGTTTTGCTTTAGCGATTCCTAATGCCATATCAGAGTATTTGTCATTACCGATATATTCTCTTCCTTTAAATATCATTGTTACCGATCCGTCTTCTTCTACAATAGGAGAGGGGTTTGATGTCAGAAAACTATAAAAGGTGTTGGGCTTGGTCTTCAATATGGGTTCATCCAGACGTGTCCATGGGCCGTAGAGTGATTTTGATTTGGCGATGCCTACTCTTTTATTGCTACGGGCCACGATGCACCACGGGCTTTCCAATGTAAGTTGTTCGGCTGTAGGAGTGTCAAAAGGGTGGGTAGATCCCATATAGATCAAATAATAAGTATCTCCGCTTTTTAAAATTCGGGGATTGTGAGCAGAACGTCCGTCCCAATATTGGGCACCTCTTTCTTTTAATGCAATGTCCGAGAGCTGGTAAGGTCCTTGTGGAACATCGCTGGTTGCATGTACGATTTCCGAAGCTACCATCCATCCCGGATGGAAAGGAAGAGACTTAGGAAAGCGGGATACGAACATATGGTATTTGCCATCTTCTCCTTTGATGACAGAACTTCCCCATATCCACCAGCCTTCACATTCGAAGGCTGGTGTTTTGTAGGCTTTCCCGAGTTTATGAAACAACGGGTTTTGTGATTCTGCTTTTTTTTGTTGTACCTCTTGCAAGGTTTGGGCATATAGGGCAGTTCCTATCAAAAGATATGCGATAAATAAGATTTGGCTTTTCATGTTTTACTTTGTTTGATTTTATTTTTTGTGAAGCTTTATTTCCAAACTTGCTGCATCCGTACAAGTGAATTCCAATACGGTTTTTTTGTTATCCGAAGAGAGGATTTTGCAGTAAGGAGTTTTGTCCATTTCCCACTTTCCTTTCAGTTCGATATGTACTGGTATGGGTTGGCTCGGGTTTCCTATCCAGGGACGGGAATAAATGCTGCGCTCGATACGTTTTCCCTTTTCATCGTATATATCGTCTGAAGGGCCCCGATACAGTGCGAGGTCCGGTTGGCATACGGTGAGCACTGCTTCTTTTTTATTCTCACGTAATAAGATGAGACAGGAAGTATCTGCTTTCTGTATGAGTCCTTTTGGCAGTGCGTCCGGAGTTTCGAATAAAACATAAGAGGTCGTATTACTTTTCAAATCGCGTACGATGTGTGCATTACGGTCTTTTTGCAGTACTTTGTACGACGGCTTTTTGGCAAATGCACTCATCTCAGCCTGGTTGGTGCAGGGAAGGATGGCGTATTCATAAGAAGCGTTTTGGGGAGCTTTCCCATGGTCAATGGTTAGCGAAACCCAATCTCCTTGAGTCTTTTCGCCGGTGTTTTGCATACGGGAGTATTGCGGGAAATTTTTTTCGAATTGGGTTGTTACAGGAGTGTAGTAGCCTGTTCCGACAGGGTCTATCCAGTATTTTTCATTTTCTTTATAGTTCTTCCAGAAATTGCGGTCGGCATCGCTTTTTACGGCAAGCTGGAAGATGGTTGTTTCCGTAGGGTATTCACTGTTTGTATTTTTGATATCCGAACCAAGACATACGATTGTTCCATCGAAGAAATGGAATGATTTACGGGCACGATGGGAACCGTTGTATTTATCATGTTCGTGAAGTTTCATCCCGAATGCTCCGTTGCGGTGTTCTTGTGAAATCCCTCCTGCGAATGCTTCGTCTGAGTACAGCATTTCTTCATATCCTGAGAAAACATCTACATTGAGGATGTTGGCTTCCAATTGGTCTACCGGGAGATGGATGGCTGTTGTGCCCGGTATGCGTCCCCAGTCGAATCCTTCTTCCTGCCATCCTCCACTGGTAGAGGATACCTCTTCTCCTTGGGGAGCTGTCATGATTTGCAAGCTGCCATGAGCCAGGTAGCGTCCGAAAAGGTTTGCACCCCGGTAATGTTCGGCAGCCCATAAATAGCGGGAATGTCCGCGGGCTACTGCAGACCAGTTGTTGCGGCGTTGTACCGATACACAGGCATATCCCATTGCCTTATTTCCTTCGGGAGTTTGTTCCGGGGTGAATCCTTTAGCGGACAGCAAGTCCGTAAATAGTTCTTCCTGTTTACTGCGTTTATAGGGCTTCTCTGTCAGGCGCAAATAAGCACCGGCCATGGCGGTATCTATTTCTTGGTGTCGGTCAGGAGAACCGGCGAGAGCCATAATGGCATAATGGCTGGGAATTAATTCTCCTTTTCCATTTGGATGCCGGCCGGACATGGAGAGAGGAAAACTCCGTTTGTTGCAATAGAAACGCATGGTGAGAAGTACTTCTTTGACCGTTTGGTGGGCCAATTCAGAAACGGCGAATCCTGTGTGACTCAATAGATAAATCATATTTGTAGCTCCTGTTAGTCCACCTGTGGCATATGCCGGATAATTGTTGCAATGATGATAGGCAGAGCCGTCTGCTTTAAAGGCATCATTCAAACCTTCTGCCGGTAAACAGCCGTTATCGATCCAACGTGAAAAAGATTTTAGATATTGTACTTTTTCCGGTGTGTCTTCCATAAACAGGATGCTGGCGATACGTCCGGTACTGAGGGTATTGAAGAAGTCGATATCAATCCCTGCTGTTTGGGGTTTATTGTATACGTCGTTCACTGTCGAGTACCAGAGCATTGCTTTTTCCGCTTCTTCTTGTTTACCTATCTCTTTGAATACTTCTTTCATCAGGAAATAGGCGGTGAAGAAAGTACGGAAACTATAACCGTAGTGAGTGATATTGCCCAAACAACTGCCATAAGCTACTCCCTGATCTGTGATATGGTCGTACATGGCTATGAACATTTGTTTAAGCACTGCTTTATCTTGAGGATTTGTTGTATTGTTATAGGCTACGGCTATTCTGTTCATCAGATTGAAAAAACTGCTTACATCCATATTGTTGGCAGCCATTAAGTTGCCTTTCCAATTCGGGAGGATACGTTCGTAGGCTTCGGCTGCCCGCCCATAAAAGAGAGGGAGTCCGGCAACTTTTCCGTCTTTGTATACGATGCCATAATGTTCGTAAGCTTTGCGTAAGTTGGCTATTGTTTGTGAGGTAACTTCGCTCGGAGGACAGATTATTTCTCTTAAGCGTTTTTCTATGATTTCAATTTCTTGTTTCTGAGTGTTGCTGACGGTTGCTTCCAATGGAATATCCGGAGTCAGTCTGGAATATTTCAGAGCGAACAACCAGTGATTACCGGTCTCTTTGTTCACGAATGGAACTTGCAAGTCGGCTGTCTGGTAGCGATGATCCATTTTGGCAGCGGTGAGCAGATGGTCGATATAAATCTCCCCTGCCACATCGGGAGCTGTGATCCGTATTTCGTTCATACCTTCTTCCGGAGTGCCTTTCATGTCTCTTTCGTAAGAAACCCAGGCAGCACGCCATCCATGAAAGTTCAATCCGAAAGGAAATGAGCTACAGGTCTTTCCGTCTTTTTGAAATTCGAATTGAAGCGTTTTGTCTATCGGTTTTTCGTTATATATCCATACCACAAAGACTGACAGATATTTGTCCGTTCCTGTCGGATCTTTCTTTTCAAATTTCAAATCCTTATGGATAATAATGCTTCCTCCCGGCTGGAATTTCCATTGGAGCGATTGTGTACCGTCTTTATAATGTTGACCGGAGATAGATAAATCAGAATGAATACCGGCGACGAATGAAGGTACTTCTGTTGATTCGAAGGACAACAGTCTGTCATGTTTCACTAATTGGGCTGATAGTAAAATCGGGCTGATGGCCATAATGGTGGCGCAAAGGCCATTTTTGAATGATTGATATTTTGTCATATGAATAGGGCTTTAGTGATAAAATAATTATTGTGTTTTGTAGATTAATTCTATTTTCATGATTCGTATATTATTTTCACTTTCACCTTGAAGGTCTTCTCCAAAATGACCGAGCCGGGTGAATGTTCCGATTTTGTCGATAGAAAGTTCTATTTTCTGCGTACCTTCTTTGGGGAATGTAACAGTACCGATGGTACTCCAAGTTTCCGGATAAGAGTTCTGGCGTACATTGGCCAGTTCGCCGTCTTTTTTAAGCAGGCGGTTACTGAGAATATTGTCTCCTGTTTTTAAGGTAACAAATGTTCCTTCTGCAAATGATTTTCTCCAGTGGCGACTGGTATATAGCTTTACTTCATACTCTCCGGGAATGTCTATTTCACATTCTAACAATAGGCTGCCGGTTTGCGGGTTGAAATTTTCGGTCGTTCCTCCTTCTGCGAAAGTTATTTTTCCCTTTTGGCCGGCCTTAACTGTTCCTGATGCTGCCGGAATGGAGATAATTCCTTCATTCATTAAGTTTCTGGTATCTGTTTTTATTGGAGTTTCGCAGACAAGTTTGATAACCGGAATTTTTTCATAGTCCAGTCCATCAGGGATTGTGATTGTTTTGACGGATTGCCGGTTAGCAACGGTTAATGGTTGTTGAGTTGCCAGTATCATCGCTTGCCGGATGTCTGAATGTAAGCCTTTTAGCAATATACAATTGTTTTGCGGACATTGTGTCAGGTGCAGGTATAGATTATTTTCTTTACGGGTGACATAGCCCCAAGGGAAATTATCATTGAATGGATTACCTTCTGTACCATAAATGGATTCGGAGTTTACTGCCATCCAGTTACCTACAAATTTTAGAATATCCACACTTGGCGTAGGTATTGTACCGTCTGCCATCGGGCCGATATTAACCATATAATTAATATTGCGGCTTGCAGATTCGATCAAGGAACAGAGAATCTCTTTTTTCCCTTTCCAATGATTGTCGTTCTTTTTATATCCCCAAGTATGATTTAAGGTTGCCACCATTTCCAGATCGGTTGTTGCTTTGCTACAAGGCATTTCATTGTCTCCCAATGGTCCATAATCTCCCAGGTTGTATCCTACACGCCCATTGATAATACAGTTTGGCTGTAACTCCCGTATCACATTGACAAATATCTGGCTTTGTTCAAGGGTCAGATCGAAAGGGGTATCGTACCATATTAAGTCAATATTGCCATATCGTGTCAGCAGTTCACGTATCTGTGGGAGCGCTTTATGTCGAATGTACCTGTCGAGGTTGGGTTTGACTTCTGATTTCGGTTTTCCATAGTGTCCATCGTATTCATTAGACATAACGGCTGCATCCTCTTCGTGCCAGTCCTGACGATGTGAATAGTAAATTCCGACTTTAATTCCGGCCTTTCGACAAGCTGTAATCAATTGTTTTAACGGGTCTTCTTGATATGGTGTCATTCTTATATTGAACTCACTGGCATCACTTGGATAAAGAGCGAATCCATCGTGATGCTTTGCTGTGAAAACGATATATTTGGTACCAGCTTGTTTGGCTAATGCGACCCATTCTTCCGGATGATAGTTCAGAAGTGTGAAATCTTTGGTTAGCTTATTGTATTCACTGTTAGGTATTTTGGCAAAGTTCTGTATCCATTCACCGATACCATCTATGTCTTTGCCGTTCCATTGGCCGGCAGCTACAGAATATAATCCCCAATGAATGAATAAACCGAATCGGGCTTCACGCCACCAGTTTAGTCGCGTTTCTGTTGTAGTATGGGTTGGTTGTGCAAGGATGAATTGATTGGAAGTACAACTCAGGACAACCAAGAGTATAAACAGTTTTTTCTTTAATAGCAGATTCATTTTTTTTAGAATTAAGAGTGAATGTAATAGAGGAATTCTATTTTTTTACTTCTTCCAATAAGGTGGATAATTGCTTCACAATTTCCGGATACTCATCGGCTACGTTCTGTTTTTCTGCAGGATCAGATGATAAATTGTATAGTTGTGGCTGTTTGTCGTTACCCAGTTCTATTTTTGTCCAATATTCAATGGCTGGTCCGTCACTGGGTTCAATATATTTCCATTGTCCTTTTACGATGGCAAGGGTGTTGTTCAGGTTTTGTTGTACCACATAATCGCGATTACCGGCTTCTTTGCCAAGCAATACCCTTAGGTGTTCTTGGCTGTCGGGCGCTGCCCCTTTCCGTAAAGGTTGTTTCAGTAAGGCGGCAAGAGAGGCATAAACGTCAATTTGTGAAAAAAGGGCCTGTTGTTTGCTTGGTTTGATACCCGCAGGCCAACGGATAATAAATGGAATACGCGTGCCGGCTTCATAGGCACTATATTTGCCTCCTCTGTAGATACCCATCGGGGTATGTCCGTTCAACATTTCGAGGGCTTGGTCTTGATATCCGTCGTCAATAACCGGACCGTTGTCACTTGTAAAAATCAACATTGTATTGTCTGCCAGGTTCAGACTGTCCAGTGTATTCATGATTTCTCCAATAGTCCAGTCTAACTGTAAGATGACATCGCCACGAGTACCTAAGCCACTTTTTCCTGCAAAACGAGGGTGGGGTACTCGGGGGACATGTACATCCTGGGTACCCATGTATAAGAAGAAAGGTTCGTTTTTATGCTTAGAAATGAATTGTTTGGCTTTGTTGGTGATGATATCGGCAATATCTTCGTCTTTCCAGAGGGCGGATTTTCCTCCTGTCATCCATCCGATACGTGGGATACCGTTAATAATGGTGTTATTGTGTCCTTGGCTGGGTTTAAGAGTAACCAGTTCCGGATTTTCTTCACCTGTGGGCCAATTCCCTACTTTATGCTGATAATTTACCGTTATCGGATCGTTAGGATCGAGCCCCACTACGCGTCCGTTCTCTACAAATACACAGGGGACACGGTCTACCGTGGCAGGAATCACGAATTCGTAGTCGAAACCGATATCTTGTGCATTGGGAGAAATTTGTTTGTTGAAGTCGGTACCTCCTTTAGGCCCTAAACCGAGATGCCATTTGCCTACTACTCCGGTAGTATAGCCTGCATCTTTCATCATATCGGCCATAGTGACACAGGCTGTATCGATAATCAGCTCTGAATTTCCCGGGGCGATACCGGTGTTTTCCTGTCGCCAGGGATACATTCCGGTTAATAGGCCGAAGCGTGAAGGGGTACTGGTGGCTGATGTAGCGTAAGCATTGGTGAACTGGACACCTTGTCCGGCCAAACGGTCGATATTTGGAGTACTGATTTGGGTTGCTCCATAACAACTAAGATCACCGATGCCGAGATCGTCGGCGAAAATGTAGATGATATTAGGTTTTTGTTGTTTGTGATTTCTTGTTTCTTTGCTGGTTGCATTTCCGCAGCTACTTATTAGAGCAACACCGGGTAATAAGGATAAAGTATACAAGATTTGTTTCATGATCTTTTCTTATCTAAGGATTTCTTTGTTCTTTTAATATATGCAAAGATACCCCCAAATAAGGAAGAATATAGGCTAATGAAGTCCGAATTATAGGCAAGAAAAGTACATAATAAAGGGAGAAAGGAGATTTGAGAGGGGAGAAGTAGGCTGCGCTATCATGCTGCACAATAGTACTTCTCCCTTCTCAAATCTCCCCTCTTCCTTTATTCCTCATCTTCGCTTTCTTTTCCTTTTCGATAGCTCATCGGGCTAACATGGTATACATCTTTGAAACATTTACTGAAATATCGAGAGGAAGAGAAACCTACTCTGTCAGAGATTTCCGTAATATTCAGTTCCGGATTGCTTCGTAACATGATAGCTCCTTTTTTCAGACGAATGGTCAGAATAAAGTCGTTTGGCGTTTGTCCGGTTACAGCTTTTAGCTTGCTAAACAGGTTGGTACGGGCCATACCCATTTCCCGGGCAAAGGTGTTGACATTGAACTCCGAATCATCCAAATATTTCTCTATAATTTCCATGGCACGGTCCAGCATTTCTTTATCCATTGGATTAGTAGCCAGGATTTGTGCAAAGGCTTGCGGTTGTCTGGTGAATTTTTCCTGTAACTGGATGCGGGAGTTAACTAAATTGTTACAGCGTGACACCAGTATATTGATGTTGAAAGGCTTCGTAATGTAGTCGTCTGCACCGATTCGAAGGCCTTCTACAGTGTGCTCTACCGCAGTTCGTGCTGTAAGCAAAACAACAGGGATGTGACATGTGTTGAACTCTTTTTTTATTTGTTTGCACAACTCAGTACCAGACATACGTGGCATTACTACATCACTCAATACGATGCTCGGCATCTCTTTCTCTACCAATTCCATAGCTTCTACACCATCCGAAGCGGTGATAACTTGGTAGAATGTCCGGAATATGTCGGCTAACATCTCACGGATAGAAGCGTCGTCTTCAACAATAAGCATTTTTGCATCTGAGGGCTGTGAAGGGATGATGTCATTATCGAGGGCAGCTTCGGCCATTATAGCGGAGACACCGGGGTGCAGAGGCTCTTGTTGTTGCACGATTTCTTCTTTCAGAGAAATTTGATCCGGTTCGAAATGTCCGTTGCCCAACTTTAACGTGATGATGAAATTACTGCCTTTTCCGAGTTCACTTTCCACGGAAATTGTTCCGTGGTGCAATTCGATGATGCCTTTTGTTAATGCCAGGCCAATTCCGGTTCCTGCACCTACAGCTAATGAATCGAGTTGTTCGGTTTGATAGAAACGATCGAATATTTTATCTATTTCGGTAGCGTCGATACCCGATCCTGTATCCTGTATTTCAATAATTGCATTTCCTTTTTGCTTTTTCACACTGATCGAGATGGTGTCTTCTGCCTTGGTATGTTTCAAAGCATTGGAGAGCAGGTTATTGATAACTTTTTGTATTTGTTTCTGGTCATACCATACTTCAATATCCTCTGCTTCCTTCTTAAAGTTAAAGTTTATCTTTTTGCTACTGGCATATTCCAGAAAAAGCAGGTAGTTTTCATAAAGGAATGTTACCAGGTTATGTTTGCTTACCTTAATTTTCATATGCCCCTGTTCCTGTTTCCGGAAATCCAAAAGTTCGCTTATCAATTCCCGCAACTGTAAACTACTTTTGTAAATTCTTAGTATTTTATTGTATACGTTAGGGGTGAAAGTTTGCACTTGTAACAGGGTTTCTATCTGGCCTACGATCAGTGTGAGCGGAGTACGGAACTCATGGGAAATATTGGTAAAGAAGCGCAATTTGGATTGATTGAGTGCTTCCAGATCTTCAATATGCTTTTTTTCGTATTTGAGAGATTCGCGTAGACGGATTCTGGAGTTGTAGGCATGAATAAGATACAGCAATAAACTTCCTACCGATATTATATAGATGAGATAAGCCCACCAGGTTTCATACCAGGGAGGCAGTATCCGTATTTTTAATCTGGTTTCTTTGATTTCATCCCGGTGTGTTTTGACTACGAATGTATAGTTTCCCGGGTTTAGGTTTGTATATGTGATGATATTTTGTCCGCGTTGCACGCTGCTCCATTCGTTAGAGAATCCTTCAAGGCGGTAAAGTATTTTATCTCGGTTGGCCGAAATATAATTGGAGGTGGTATAGCCTATGCTGAAGATATTCTGGTCGGCTTCTAAGGTGATTTCTTGCGTATATGAGAGGGCATATTGTAGAATCCCTGTTTCGTCATCCGGAGTAACCTCTTTTCCGTTAACAATCAGGCGTGATAGAAGAATATTATATGATTTAGGTGTAAAATAGAGTTTTTTCTCGTGAAAAGATATCATTCCCTGTACCCCACCCAAAAACACGTCACCGTCACGGGTTATATAGAGTGCGTTTTCATTGACGGCTGTTAGCGGGAATCCGTTTTCAATACTGTAATTATGAAATGTCTTGTTAGGAACATCAAATTTGGAGAATCCTTGATTGGTAATGAGCAGCAAACTGTTTTGTTCAAAAGAGGATTCGCACACTTCATAAACACAATCGCTGGAGAGCCCGTTTTTCTGCATGTCGAAGTTCTCGAAACTGTTGTTTTCCTTATGATACAAATCAAGTCCGCTACCGGAGGTGGAAAACCACAGACGGCCTCGGCTGTCTTGCATAATGCTGTTTACATTGTTGTTGCTGAGACTACCGGATATTTCCGGGTCGTGACGATAGTTGGTTAACAGGTCGGTATCGAAACGGTAGCTGTATACACCTTCGCCCGTCGCGGCAATCCATAACGTGCTGTCTTTATCCATAAAAAGATCTGCTACCATCCTTATGGCTTGTCCCTCTTTGGTATCCTTAAATAGTTGCCGGCAGATACCTGTTGCCGGATCGAAAAGACATACTCCGTTTTGGGTACCTATAATCAGTTGGTCGCGATAGGGGGTTATGTCCCGGATAATGTCCGAAGGTAATGAATTCGGATCGTCTTCTTTCATCCGGTAATGGGTGAAGGTATTGGTGCGCAAATCCAGCTTGTTGAGTCCGCCCAAGTGAGTGCCTATCCACATCTTTTCTGCCTTTTCATCATAATAGATCGCTTTGACGTTGTTGTGTGAGATACTATTTTTTCTTTCTTCATGGCGGAACCATTGAAAAATTCCTTTTTTTCTGTCATAAACGTTCACGCCGCCTCCTTCTGTGCATATCCACAAGTTTCCGTTCTTGTCTTCTATCATACGGCCGATGATGGGGCTGCTCAATCCTTCTTGTTCTGTATCGGTTGCCTTGTATCGGGTATAAATTTCGTATTCCGGATTAAAGTAATTGACACCTCCGAAATAAGTACCCAACCATAAAGTTCCTTGGGCATCTTTTACAATACACCAGATAGAGGAGTGTGTAAGGCTTTCCGTATCATTGTTTGCTACATAATTGTCGAAGCGCCCGATACTTTTCTGATAACGGTTCAGCCCTTTGAAGGTACCTATCCATATGTTACCGTTATTATCTTCACAGCAATCTCTTACAAAATCGGATGCAACACTGTTGGGATTTTGCGGGTCGTGGCGCATGTTGTGTATAACACCGTCTTTGTCCACATGGTATAATCCGTATTCCCAGCTCCCTATCCATAATTCGCCTGAGGAATCCTGATAGATACTCGTTGTATTCCCTTTTTCAATGGGATGAGTGAGTACTTTTTCTTTGTCTAATTTGTAGACCCCACTGTTATCGGTTCCCATCCACAGACTACCTTCATCGTCGAGGTGAAGGCAGGAAATAGAGATGTCTTTGCCCGCCAGATGATAGGAAAGGTCGAAATTCCGTGTCTCTTTGTTGTATACGTATACTTCGTCTTTTTTTCCGATAAAGAGACGTTTATTGAAGTAAATACTGGTGACGTTCCCTTGCAGAAGTGTTGTAAATTTCTGCGTGATTAGATCGAATTCGGCAACACCTTCCGTACACAACAGAAAGACCTTTCCTTGCTGATCGCCCGTAATACGAAGTACTGTATTGCAGAACAGACTGTTCGGATTGTTTTTCTGTAGCTTGAAAGTTTTAATATCGCTACCGTTGTAACGATTTAATCCTTCACGCGTACCGATCCAAAGTACCCCTTGCTCGTCCACGTAAAGACTGTTCACAGAGAATTGTGATAAACCGTCATCGGTGGTCAAATGGTTGAAAGTGATGTTTTGTTTTTGAGCAAGAACCGTGGCTATGTTCAGTATAATTAAAAATAAAAGAATTAATTTTTTCACTTTTTATCGGGTTTAAGGTGAAACTAATCACAAATATATTACTTTTGTTTGACTTATAGAAATACAAGAAGCCATGAAAGTAAAAAAAATTAGTGTAGCTAATGTGGAAGTCAGTTCACTTCCCAAATTGCTGGATGAAGAAAAGATCGGTTTCCAGCCTGTCAGCAAAGTGAATTGGAACGAATATCCTTATTGCCCGAAAGTCGAATTCCGGGTTGCTCATACGGAGGATGCCATTTTACTGCATTTCAAGGTAACGGAAGCCAGTGTGCGTGCCCGTTATGGCGAAGATAATGGATCGGTGTGGACGGATTCCTGTGTGGAGTTCTTCTCTATTCCGGCCGGCGACGGAATCTACTATAACATTGAATGTAATTGTATCGGTACTGTTCTTGTGGGAGTGGGACCTCAACGGAACAATCGCGAACATGCTCCTGCGGATGTTACAGCGCAGATACAGCGTTGGTCAAGTCTCGGACGTACCCCCTTTGAAGAGCGTGTAGAGGAGGTGACCTGGGAGGTCGCTTTGGTTGTTCCTTATACTGTGTTCTTTAAACATCAGATAACTTCGTTGGATGGAAAGGAGATCAAAGCTAATTTCTATAAATGCGGCGATGAACTTCAAACTCCGCATTTTCTTTCTTGGAATCCGATAGAGATAGAACAACCGGATTTTCACCGTCCGGACTTCTTCGGTACGTTGGAAATGGAATAAACTTTTGCACAGGATTTCTTCCTTTCTTTTTTTACACTCTAAAAACATCCCCATGTTGTCATACAGAACATGGGGATGTTGTGCATGAATACATCCCCATGTTTTATATAAGAACATCCGGATGTTGTTGTAGTAAGAGTTTAATGTTCGTTTTAAATGAAAGCTACTGCTTATCTGTATAAAGATCTATTGTGATTGATAAGAATAGTATAACTCTTAAGGTCGTGTTAAAGGTTTGTTTTTAAGTTCTCTTCTTAAAATAATGCCGGGCAAAGTTTAAATAAGTTTTAAGAATCGGAATTATAATTCTCAAAACGGTTTTTAAAAGACCTTCGTATCAAGTCTCTTTTTATAAATGTTTTATGTAAATTACCAAATAGAGTGGGCATGTCAAATACTTGAGATGAAGAGTATAAAGAAAATGGTCCCACTCTTTTGGTAATCCTTTTTGATCAGAAAAGGCGAATAACTGTGATTATGCCTCTTTCCTTCAGTTCCATGAGGATTCTTTCCTCTTTTCTGCTACGGGCCTTTGATCTATGTGCCAAATTGTAAACCCGCCATGGGGTAGAATTGTACTCAAACGCAATTCTAATGTACTCATTTCTGTTTTCTGAAAATAAAAAATTACCAAACCATTTTGTCATAAACCACTTGTTTTGTTTTTCTGTATTGATAATGTATTTTGGGCTGTGCTCTTCTGTTACTTTGTAGGTAACGGAATAATGATAAAATACACCTCTGAAAGCGTTTAGAGAGACTACTGTTTCAATTGATTTATTGTTTGATGTAGAGTAAATGTCATAGCGATGTGATCCATATTTATCGGAATGAATATGGAGAGAACTCTTTTTTGCTTTTGCAGAAAAACTCCACTTAATTTTTGGGGAGAATATTGTTAAATAATTGATATTTGAATAGTGTTTCCTCGCATTGATAAAAAAATGTGATGTTTATTTTGCTTTTACGAAAAATATATTGATCTTTGTGACAAAAATAAACTCTGTTACCTACAAAGTAATGTGTCATAATTAATTCACCAAACGATGCTGTGCTATTGATGAGATGACTTTCCTGTTGGCATCATCTATTTTCGTTGCATTGAAGGGTTTTAGATAGGTTTCCGTGACTGTTATGGATGAGTGTCCCATTGCTTCCGAGATGATTCCCGGATGGATTTCATTGTAATAGGCCAAGGTAGCCCATGTATGGCGGGCCGTATAAGAGCTTAAATGAGTTTTCAAATGCAGTATTCCTTTGAGTTGATTGAGCTGCTGATTGAAAGTACGTAAGGCCCATTGGTATTCACGGTAGGATTCTATACTGCCCTCTTTACCCGTCAGAAATGGAAATAGGTAGGGAGAGTGAGGATCGGTATCCATGTATTCATTTAAAATAGCCCATGCTTCCCGGGGGATGTCAATGGTTAGCTGCCTGCCGGTTTTGCGACGCCGGTAAGAGATTGTATTTCCGTTTAGGTCTTTCTTATGCAAGTTTACCAGGTCTGCGAAAGGTAAACCACGAAGTAGGAACATGAGGATAAACAGACCGTGCGTGCGAGAGTGTGTCTCCGATATATCCCGGTTTTTCCAACTCTGAAATATTTGCGCCATTTCCTTGGCGTTCAGTGCCTTTTTCCGATCTGCACGTGTACCTGTATATACTTGTTTGAATAATCGCGGGATATAGGGTGCCAAGTGCCTGTCGACAGCCCGATTATAAGTTGCCCGGATTGTGCGCAAGTAAGTGGAGACGGTATTCCAACTGAGCTGCTTCTGTCTTAAGTAGAACTCGAATCCTTTCAGTAACTCTGGAGTTATTTTCTTAAATGGTATCCTGTCGGTACGATAAAATGCAATAAGATTGCTCAGGCTATTTTTGTATATATGCGCTGTTCCATAGCTATTGCTTTGTTCAAACTTACAAATAGTTGCACGCATGAAGTTCACGAAATCATCTTGTCTCATATTTTCTAATTTTAGTTTATGAATAATGGATAAAAAACTTTTGTTCTTCCATTTTTATGGATAATGGTATATATCATTACAATTTATGGGGATGGAAGACGATAAAGAACAAATTTAGAGGAAAGTTATCTTAATTTTTCAGACTACTTAGCTTATAGAGGAGACTATTAACTTTCATTTTTGAAATTGGAGAAGATAAATTCTTAAATGTTCAGATTAGATGAGAACAGTCAATTTAGTTGAGATATATAATGATTTCGATGTTTTGTTGGATATAGAGAATGGAATGTGATAATAATATCGATGAGCTTGAAATGGATAGTTAACTTGGACTTTATGGAGTAAATCGTCTTTACCAACTGATAGTTTGTAAATTCACGGTGCTATGTTTTCTTTGAAGGGGATTGCGTAAATAGGTTACTACAAAAGATGACTATTTGCAGAATCAATATCGGTACTATTCATTTTATGTTCATTTTCTTTAATATTATGTTTGTCCTTGTATTCTTTAGGAGTCATATTATATAATTTGAAGAACTCTCTGTAGAAATAGGATCTATTATTAAAACCACATCTGAATATAACTTCTTGGACAGTGAAGTTTGTTGTTTTTAGCAAAACTATAGCCCGGTTTAATTTTATATTCTTTATAAAATCAGAGGGTGTCAGATTTAATATTTTTCGGGTCTTTCTATAGAAAGTCATTTTACTGATTCCTATTTTGTCACAAATTAATGGAACGGATAGATCTTCGTTTTCAATGTTTTGTTCTATGAAATCTATGACTTTCTTGAAAAAATCCTTATCTTCTTTATGAATAAGATTTCCATTATCCAATAATTCATAAGAAGTGGCGGATGAAAGATAATATTTTTGTAATTGTTTGTGCTTATCAATGATATTATCTACTTTAGCCAATATATGTTTAGGGTGGAATGGTTTTGTGAGATATGTATCCGATCCGCTTTCTTCTGCCAGTATCTGATCTTCGATTGAGTTTTTGGCAGAAAGGAAAATGATGGGTATATGGCTCGTGAATATGTTACTTTTCAATTCCCGAGCGAATTCTATTCCATCCATTTCTGGCATGATAATGTCACAAATAATAAGGTCCGGACGCTTTGTTTTCATCAAATTCAAAGCTTCAATTCCATTAGAAGCTTGAATAATGTTGATGTATTTTGTGGATAAGGTTTCCTGTATTAAAGTTCTGATATCTTTTTCATCATCAACAATCAATATAATGGGTTCGTTGTTGTCATTTCGTGATTGCAATTGTATGATTTCTTTGGATATCTCCGGTGAAATGGGCAATTCTTCTTCTTTTGCTTGCGGATTGGATTTTTTCTCTTCCAGCAATGGAAGTTCGATGTAAAATGTAGTGTGTTCCTCCAAAGTACTTTCTACTTTGATTTTTCCATCCAATAGGGTTACTAATGACTTTGTCAAAGCAAGTCCTATTCCGTTTCTTCCAACATTTCCTTTTTCTATTTGATTTTCGAAATCATCAAGAATCTTGAACCGGTCAAAAATCTTATTTATGTTTTCTTGTTTGATACCTTTGCCTGAATTGGTGATCTCAAATGTTAAAAGGTTGTCTCTTTCCGAGATTTTAATTTTTATATATCCTTCTTGTGGAGTATATTTAAAAGCATTTGAAATAATATTGAAGAGGATCTTCTCTATGGAACTTTCATCGCTTATCCAGTAAACATCAGATTGAGGCATATTGATAGTGAAATTAATGCAGTTTTCTTCTATTATTTCTTGGAATTTACTGCTTATTTCTTTTATTAGACGGGTTATATTGATTCTTTTAGGAGCGATGGTCATGAGATCACGATCTATTTTTCTAAATTCCATTAATTCAGATATAAGGTGTTTCATTCTTTCAGCGTTTGAGAGAATGATATTTGTGTATTTTCTTATATATTCATCGCTGTTGTGGTAATCCAAAAGCCTTTCACATGGACCGTAAATTAGAGTGATTGGGGTATAAAATTCATGGGCTATGTTTGTGAAGAAACGAAGTTTTGCCTCATGTATGTTTTTTAACTCCTGACGTTCAAGCTTTTCTATGAGTAATTTTCTTTTCTTGTTGAATTTTCTCTTGACAATGATATAAGTGAAATAGATGAATATGCATGAAAGAATGAAATAGATACAATGGGCAAATGGTGTTTGCCAATAAGGTGGGTTGATTTTGATATGAAGGGCATATGGCTTTTGTACCCATACTTTGTCACTATTGGTATAATAAATGAGCAATTTGTATTCACCAGGCTTCAAATTGGCATAGTTTGCATAGCCATGATTACCATTAAAAATCCAGTCTTTATCGATACCCTCCAATAGATATTTGTATTCACAGTTCTCATTTTGGATGAAGTCCATTGCTAAGAAGTTAATACTGAATACATTCTCTTTATAATTAAGGATAAGTTGTTCTATTCCGTCTTTTCCTGTTTTAATTCTGTCATGAATGTTGATTTCGGTATTGAAAATTTTAAAAGATGATATTTGGAAGTTAGGCACATAGTTGCTTAAAGAAATTTGCTCCGGATTGAAATAATTAAATCCGGATATTCCTCCGAAAAAAATATAATTATTGAATTTACTTTTATAATATGCTCCATCGGAAAACTCATTGTTTTGTAATCCATTTCTTTGATAATATGCCGTTATTTGGTTATTCCCTTTATTGATTTTGGCAATTCCTTTATTGGTGCTGACCCAAATGTTTCCTTTGTTATCATTGATGATGCCATGAACAGTGTTGTTGGGGAGATTGACGGTGTAGTCATATCTAATAAAATGACCTTGTTCCCGTTTTTCCTTTTTTAATAAATTCAATCCTGCACTTGTTCCGATCCATAGATCGCCATTATCCTCTTGATAGAGGGATAAAATATCATTATTGCTTAAAGAAGTACTGTTTTCGGGTATATGTTGATATGAAATAAATTTTTCTTGGGAGATGTTAAAATAGTTGAGGCCTCCTCCTCTTGTTCCTATCCATAGATGATTGTTTCCATCGGGTATTATTGCATAAATAACGTTGTTGGTCAGAGAGTTGGAAGTGTTTTTTTGATGTATATATTGTTTGTAGCTAATGGCTTTGTATGTTTTATCCTGTTGTTTTTGTATCTTTATTCTGATAAGTCCATATTCACTTGTTCCTAACCACAGAGTAGAATCTTTTTCGGAACAATGGATGGCATAAGTACCGGAAAATATTTTTTGTCCGGAAGATTCGGAATATATATTTTTTAGATTTAATGTGGATAAATGTCCGTTTACAAGGATATTGAGCCCTTGCCCGTCTGTTCCAATGAATAGATCTCCATCGAATCCCTCTTTTATGACATAGGCATCGTTATTAAGTAGCCCATTGTTTGTATTGTATTCCGTTGTAATTTTGAAATCTGAATCTTTGGAATTGCCCAACATGGCTACGCCTCCCCCTTTGGTTGCAATCCATAAGTTTCCGGCATGGTCCTCGCAAAAAGATCTGACCATATGCATTTCTTTTTTAATATTTACCGTTTTGAACATTTGGCTCTTGTTGTAGACAGTGTAGATGCCACTGCCGTCTGTACCTATCCATAGAATATCTTGATCTGACTGATAGAAGGAAGTTACTTTTATACCTTTTAATTCATCATTGAATAAAGGAGGGGTATTAGAGAACATGGATAGGGTGAAATAGCTACCTGTGGAAGGAGCGATATATAATTCTTGATTGATGATACTTATTTTATTGATACTTCCGGTAGGGATTATATCTTTCAGATTATAAGTGAATATAATTTTTTTTGTGTTGGTGTCAAAAGTAAATATATTTTTGTGCTTATCAAGGGCAATAATATATTCATTATTACAATATAATGTATTGATGTCAGATAACTCTATTTTTGAACTATGCTGGATTACTACATTTCCTTTTGTATCTTTATTCCATTCTATAATATCGATGGTTCCGTCTTTATGTAGAGCCCAAATGTTATCTTTTGCGTCGATCTTAATATCTTTTATATCTTGAGTTTTTATAAATGGGCTATTTATTGTATAAAAGTCTTGTTCTGTTTCTTTGTAAAATGATAGTCCCCATTCAAAGACTGCACAGAAAATAGTATTGTCTGATGATTTGGCAATCGAGTATATTTCTGGTAATGCAGGATAGATTTTTTCATATCCAAAATAGAAGTGGGAGAAAGAGGAGTTATAAGTATCCATCCGATTGATACCATGATCGGTGGTAATCCAAATGATACCTTTTGTTTGTTCGATAACATTTCGGATAATATTATTACTTATAGCGTTTGTATTCGCAAGGCTGGGGGTGTAAATTGTAAATTCTTTACCATTAAAAGCGTTTAGACCATCCCATGTTCCCAACCACATCACTTTACTTGAATCTTGGCAAATACAGTTTATTGCGCTGTTTGATAGTCCAGAAGTGTTTGTGAATTGTACATATTTGTTGTCCGCATATACGCATATGGGGATTAAGAAAGCAACACAAATCAGCAAAATGAATTTTGCTGTGGTATAATAAACCTGATATGTGGTTGTTTTTGTCATGAAGTAGCTTTATTATACGAGAGACGAGAAATAGAGGTTAAGAGACGATATTCTTATTCTATTTCGTCTCTTAACTTCAGAATTGCAAATATATTTATTTCACGATTACTTTATGGGTCTGATCTCCTATTTTTACGATATAAAAGCCTTTTTTTATGTTTTTGATGTCACTATTATATACGGTTGCTTGGGCTATATGTCTTCCTGCAGTATCATATACCTGTGCAGATTCCGCTTTATACATGTTACTGAAGGATATGGCATTTTCTATACCTTGTATTTGTATCGTTTCTTTTGAAACAGATTGGATACCTGTAGGGGTTGGATCCCAACCTTCTAATACTTTACCGATGAATTCGTATGCCGAGTCAATGTCGGCAAAAGATTCAATCCAATCAAAATAGAAAACGTTTTCCGGACCGACTCCTTCAAATGCTATCTGACAATTCACAAAATGAGTAACTCCTGAAAATCCCATTTCACTTAAATCAAACACATAAATCTGATCTCCGCTACCATCATCTACAGGTATTGCTTCATCATCTTTGCCGTTGACGAATGGGGTGGTATCTCCGTCGTAAAATTTAAACTGGATGGTACCTTGTGTTTTATTACCTACTCTCACAGCCACAAATTTGTACTTGTCAAAATCCCAATTGGCACCTTCTTCCGGTTCATAACTGGCAACTCCCCACCAACCCCCGGTTATTTGCATCTTTAACTTGCCATTTTCTATTGAAAGGTCACTTTGTGCTCCTTTAAAACCGATAAGATCGTTTTCACTACTGAAATAATTTGAGATCTGAGCAGAAAGATTGTTTGCCATGAATACCATGACAAACATTACAATTGATGTAATTCTTTTTTTCATAATATTATACTTTTAAATGAAACAAATGTTGATTTATATCTAAATAGAAATTTTAATAGAATGTAAATTATTGATTTTTAGTATGTATATTCCGTGAATTAAACCATTAATGTCAATATCATTTTGTTTGGTAGATTGCTTCATTTTAGAACCTCTTGTGTCATAAATTGCTAAATTTTCGATTATATTGGAGTATTTTGTGACTCTCAGTATCCCTTGGCTTATTGTATATTTAATATCTGAATCAGATGCTTGATTGTTAATTATACCGGTTTGGTTATCTAAATCTGATAGCAAAGCATTCATGCTTTCATATGTTTTAATCCAGTCATACTTCATTTGTATGTCTTTCAGATCATTCGCTTCACCATTTGTCGATTCAATAACAAATTGTAGATTTGTTTCTTTAGTTCCATCCCAATTACTTAATGCCTTTATATCCCATGCATATACATTCGGATAGTTTTTAAGTTGATACTCTGGTTTTCCGTTTAGAACGATGTCTCCGTTCCCGTCATTAAGTTTGATAAGCCAGGATATGTTATTATTATCACTTGATGGGAATTGGTTGATTTTGGCCGCCAATATAGGATATTTGTTTATTTTGAATCGATTGCCATCCCTATAAAGTAATGAGAAATAATTGGTACCGGTTGCTGTTATGATCATTTCTCCATCTTTAATTTCATAAGTGGCGTCATGTACGGTCCATTTGGAAGGAGTCACAAACTCTTCTATGAAGCTACTATTGTCAACGTCATCAATTAGTTGCTGCATTAATTCTGGGTTTTTCATAATTTTTCGACCTTGGACTTTGTTTTTAGCTTTTATGGCCAGTGCAAAGAATTCATCCATACAGACTGCCTTGAAACGGTCAGCCGGGAGATTGTTCATGACTTCTGCAGCAAAGGTGGGATCGCATGCATATACATGTACGAACCAAGGTCTGTCTGTAATAGACTCAGTCTGACTTTTTATGTATGTAGCCATATTGGCGGCTTTTCTTCGGGTAGGGGGATAGTATAAATCATAATATAATTCACTTTCGATGCGTGGAATGGCTGAGAAATACCATACTTGCTGCTTATCCGTCCAAGAGGTATATCCTTTCATCCCCATGCTTTGAAGCCATTTGTCATTACCTTGAAAACCGTTCCACCATACGTCGATATAGTGTAAATCTGCGTATTCTGCTACCTCTTTGCTCTTGGCTGCGTATAGGCTGCGTGCTTCTTCTGTAGAGTGAGTTGCATCAAAATATCCTATACCGGAAGTCGGTACCGTGAAGTAATCATTATCAGTCATACTGTTATAATAATATTGGGCCAAGCCAGGGAGCATATGCAATATTTTAGGATTGGTGGGCCAATTAAATGCTATTTGGCCTCTTTTCTCGTGCAACCATGCACCATCCATCATTAGATTTCCTATTGATTTATAGGTGTCTCCTTCGTTAATACTAAAGGTGATATATATTTTGTTCTCAACAGTAACGCTATTTTCGTCGAGTTGTCTTTTTTGCTTTAGGCTTTTGATGTTGGTTGGTATTGCTGCATGAAAAGATAAGTTTGGGGAAACATTTGTGCAAATTAACGCATGCCCTCCTTCTCCGCAGCGAGCTTGTATGATGTATTCTTCTGATTCTCCCCAGCCCAGAATGATGCTTCCCGGATTCAAGTGTGCGAAAATCTCATCCAGCATATCTGCTTCTTCTTGATCGTAGGTACCACCTTGAGGATTTTTTGCACTGGCAAATGATAATAAGAAAGCGAATGTTTTATGGGCGACAGCATAATCTATTGTATAAAGATTACGTTCGTGTTGCCAGTATGAGTAGGCATAATCTTTAGAGGTTTGATCCAGATATTTATCGATTGCCCAACGATGTGCCTCTTTTCTGTTTTTAAAATTGAATGCAGTCAGGTCTTTAATGATAGTACAATTCCTGAAAACCGGATATTTGTTGAGAAGTGACTGGGTGATTGGAATAGCATCTGAAACTCCGCATACTGTTGTTGCAATTGCAATACCTGCTGCTGCATTGATGCCTTCATATTTTATACATCCTTTATATAAAGACGAAAAAGTGTTGAATGCCTCTTCAAAGCCAATTGACTCGAATGTGTAATCATAGGTTTGGGTGTAGTATTCTTCCCAAACATCTTCTAAAGACGCATACTTGTCTAATGTTTCTTGTGAAAGTGCGGCCAAGCCGTCACGCTGCATGTTTGTATCCTGGAATTTGTATCCTCCGCCACTAAATCCTCCTTTGTCCTTGGGCAGAACGAGTATTTGTGGCTTTTCCCTATTTGCTAAACCTTGTAAACTGAGAATGGCAGCTGTTTCTTCTTCATTCAATATAGATATGTCCACTGTATAGATTCTGCTTGTACCGGCAAAGACTGACATGTGGACTAATAAGAATGTCAGTAATACAAATAAGCTATGTACCCGGATTTTTTTTGTAATAGTTTTCATAATAATAAGATTGTTTTGCTTGCAAAGATATGCCGTGTGCTGTAATTCAGTGTATCCTGTAATTACAGAAGTGTACACTGTTGTGCTAATGCTGAAAAATATTTGATGATTGAACTTGATTCGGAATTTTGTAATGTGAATGAAAATGATGGTATTTAGGGTTGGAGTATTTGTTTCTCTCTTGTTTTGTGTACTGTAATATTGGATTTTTCTTTTGTATGCCGAATTTGTGCACTATTTAGTGTGTTTGGATGGGGTGTTAATATAGTATACTTGTTTGTTGTTTTAGTGTACTTCTATTCTTTTTTATATGCCTTTCTTTGCATATCTAATTTTTTAACCCACAGAATTATTATGAATAATACAGAACCGCTATTTATCCGTTTTGCCCAGAATCCGATATTAACTCCTCGGGATATTCAACCAAGTATGGAGGGTTTGGTAATTGAATGTTTGCTTAATCCGGGAGTTTTCTATTTCCGAAATAAAATAGGTCTTTTATTACGTGTTGCCGAGCGTCCTTTACAAAAGGAGAATTTCATCTCTTTTCCGATATTGGATGATTTGAATCGTATAGAGATAATGGAAATATCTAAAAAAGATCCGGAACTGAATTGGACAGATCCTCGTGTGATAACATTCAGAGGTGAAGATTATCTGACGACCATCTCACATTTATGTCCGGTTTTTAGCGATGACGGCATTCATTTTTCTGTATTGGAGGGTACCAATAGATTGTTTGGAAACAATGAATACAGTTCTTTCGGAATCGAAGATTGCCGTGTTACGCAGATAGGCGACGAATACTATTTGACGTATACTTCTGTATCTTCTAAAGGGGTGGGGGTTGGACTGAAAAAGACAAAAGATTGGGGCAACTATACAGAGTTGGGCCTTATTTTTCCACCGCATAATAAAGATTGCGCTATTTTCGAAGAAAAAATAAATGGTCTGTATTATGCTCTCCATCGGCCCAGTAGTCCGGAAATTGGAGGTAATTACATGTGGATTGCCGAATCTCCGGATTTAGTACATTGGGGCAATCATAAATGCATAGCTTGTACGCGTGCTGGTAAATTTGATAGTGCAAGATTGGGAGCAGGATGTGCTCCTGTCAAGACAGAAAAAGGATGGTTAGTGATTTACCACGGAGCAACTATAGAGAATAGATATTGTTTAGGTGCATTATTACTTGATATAAACGATCCGTCTGTGGTGATTGCACGTTCGGAAAGCCCGATTATGGAGCCGGAGACTTCTTATGAGAAAATGGGATTTTTCGGTGATGTTATTTTCACAAACGGACAATTGGTAAATGGGGATGAACTGATAATCTATTATGGTGCGGCGGATGAAGTCATTTGTGGAGCAAAAGCTTCAATTACTTCAATTTTAAGGTCTCTTGGTTTTTGATAATCATTTAAATATTTGCACTGATGAACGAGATAAAACTATTCTTTAGCCAGCCTAAAAACACGAGAATTCTGCTACTTACTTCTTTGTTATATGCATTTGTCCTGCCTGTTGTGGATATTTTTGTAGCGGCTTATATCATGCGTAATTCTTCGGATGTGGGTAGGGTAATGACATATCAGTTAACGGTATATTCGGGTATCCCTGTTACATTTTTGATAAATGGGTATCTGTTGAATAAAATAAATCCGGGTAAACTTTATGCATTTGGGATGCTGTTAAGTGGTGTGTCGATGTTGATAATGACCTCTTTACCAGAACTGAATTTTGTTGGAATTGCCATTGCCGGCCTTGTGATGGGAATGTCGTTCGGCTTTTTTTGGGCGAACCGGGATTATTTGGTTTTAATTTGCACAAACGACTTAAATAGGAATTATTACTATGGCTTGGAGACTTTTTTTAATACATTGACTTTTGTAGTTGTTCCTGTGAGTGTCGGGTGGTTTATTCAGTCCGCCCAAGGCATATCATGGCTCAAGAATATAAATTCGGCTTATCAGGTGGTTATTTATATTGTGATTGTTATAACGGTTTTTGCTTCAATTCTTGTAACGAATGGTACGTATCGCAAACCGGCTAAAGCGCGATTTGTATATTTCAGGTACAATATGTTGTGGTACAAAATGTTATGTGTTGCGGCGTCAAAAGGTCTGGTACAAGGGTTTATCGTGACTGCTCCTGCCATGCTGATTATGAAAATTGTGGGCGATGAGGGGACTTTGGGTATTGTACAGAGTGTAAGTTCACTCTTGACGGCATTATTAATGTATATGATAGGACGTTTTTCCAAACCAGAACACCGTTTACGGATATATGCAGTAGCAGTTTTACTGTTTGTAATAGGAACTTTAATAAATTCGATCTATTTCAATGTGGTATCGGTTTTTATCTTTTTGTTGTTGATGATTGTTGCAAGACCTATGTTCGACCTTGCTTATTTCCCATTACAGATGCGAGTGATTGATTTTCTGAAAGATATTGAAAATAGAAATGAATACTCTTATATTTTTAGTCATGAATGCGGATTGTATATAGGGCGTCTTTTAGGATGCGGAACATTCATTTTTATAACTTATGCAATCTCTGATAATGCGGCCTTGATCTTTACTTTGCCTTTGGTTACAATATTGCAAGCTCTATTTTATTTTGTTGTAAGACATATTTCGAAAAATATAGATGAGATGGAAAACGGATAGAAAACCTATGATTAATTTTAAATTGAATATTTATGAAAACATTTGTAAATTTTGTTCCACCTTAATAGGTGTATATTAACTATTTTTTATCAAGTAATAAATAAAGTATAATTAAAAAAATATTTCATATGCACAGTCTACTAAGGTATGTTTATGTTAATTTATTCTTAATTAGTGTTCTAATTTTTTCGACAGTTACGGTGTCGGCATTTTCAATGGAGTCCTATACGATTACGGGGAGGGTTACCGATATATCCGGAGAGCCTCTGGTAGGAGTATCTATACTGATTAAAGGCAAATCTGCCGGAACAACTTCTGATTTGGAAGGCGGTTTCTCGTTGAGAGCGGATAAAAATGATGTATTGGTTTTTTCGTATATTGGTTATAAAAATAAAGAGGTGCGAATAACTGATAACAGGCGATTGAGTATTATCCTGGAAGAGGATGCCAAACAGTTAAATGAGGTCGTGGTAGTTGGTTATGGTTCGCAGAAAAAAGCTACAATTACGGGTTCTGTAGATGCTGTTAGCGGGAAAGATATGAATGTTGCTTTCAGTTCTAATACGCAGAATATGCTTACCGGTAAGTTGTCGGGCGTTGCCGTGCGGCAAAACAGTGCGGAACCGGGGGCATTTAATACCAATATAAATATACGAGGATTAGGACAACCATTGGTAGTTATCGATGGTATGATTTCTTCTATGGATGTTTTTAATCGTTTGAGCGCAAGTGAAATAGAAAATGTTTCAGTGCTAAAAGACGCTTCCGCCTCTGTATATGGAATGAAAGCTGGCAACGGTGTTTTGTTGGTTACTACAAGAAAGGGAGCGAATACGGATGGGAAGCCAACTATCGAATATTCGATGAATATGGGGTTTTCAAAATTGATTAATTTGAATAAACCAATGTCAGCATATGATTATGCATTGTTGAAAAATGACATAAACAGGAATATGCTAAATCCTGTTGCTGCTTTATATGATGACGAACAGTTGGAACAAATTAGAAACACTCCCGGACTTGATGTCTACGATGAGGTGATGAGGAATAGTAATCCGATTATGAATCATAATCTCTCTGTTTCCGGATCTATTGGTCAAAATAATAGGGTGCAGTACTTTCTGTCGGCTAACTATATGAAAGAATATGGATTATATAAATCGGGTGATTTATCTTATGACCGTTATAATTTGCGTTCCAATATTTCCGCAGATTTAGGATACGGATTTACAGCCAGTGTTAATATGGCTTATATGCGTGATAATAAAAATGCTCCGTATGATGGTGAAATTTATAAAGACATCTGGGGTATTCAGCCGGTAGATGAAAACGGAAATGTTTTGACCTCTTTGATGGCAGACGATGAGAAAGGCTATTATTTGAAATTGAAGCAATTTTCTAATAATCCATTGGCCAGCAGCCGAACAGACGCTGTGGGATATGCAAATTATGCGAATAAGCATTTTAATACAAATTTAAGCTTGTCGTGGGATGTGCCTTTTATAAAGGGGCTACAAGCTAAGTTTATATATGCTTTTGAAGAATATCAGATGACTGGTAAGCGTTGGCAAAAGGCGTTGGATTTGTATAGCTATGACGCTCAAGGTGAATTGATGAAACATCAGGTTGTACCAAGAACGAACTTGAAACAGGAATATGATGATCGTTGGGTTAATAATTTGCAGGCAATGCTTACTTATGAAAGGAGTTTCAACGACGTTCACAATCTAAAGATATTGGCTTTGTTTGAGCAGCAGAAGAATGATAATCCATCGGGATTTAGTGCGTTTCGATATTATGCAATGGATAGCGTTGATGAACTGTTCGCCGGGCTGGAAGAGGATCAGAAAGTTTGGGGGACTACCCCTGTAAAAGAGGCTAATCAGGGTTTTGTAGGGCGTGTGAATTATGATTATGCCGGTAAGTATTTGATTGAGGGAAGCTTTCGTTATGACGGCTCTTCAGCCTTTGCCAAAGGACATCGTTGGGGATTTTTTCCCAGTGTTTCGATTGGATGGAGAATATCAGAAGAATCTTTTATTAAAAATGTAGATGCTTTATCTTTTGTTGATAATATAAAAATTCGAGCTTCATATGGTAAACTTGGAGATGACGGTGCTGCTAAATTCAATTGGGCAGCTGGTTACATATATCCGGATAACGGATATGTTTTTGATAATCAGTTAATACCAGGAATTGTGAATAAGGGAGCGGTAAATCCGGATCTGACGTGGTATACTTCCGATGTTTATAATTTAGGACTTGATTTTGATTTATGGAAAGGAATGTTATCCGGAACGGTTGAACTTTATCAAAGAAACAGGAACGGTTTGCTGGCTACAAGAGTGGGGACTATTCCCCAAACCACAGGGACAAGCATGCCCCAGGAAAATTTGAATAGCGATATGACGAGAGGCTGGGAAATGTCCCTTTCTCATACCAATCGAATTAATGATTTTAGATATACTGTGTCTGCCAATTTGAATATCTTCCGTACTAAAAATAAACATGTAGAGCAGGCTCGGGCCGTGAACTCTTTTGATAATTGGAAAAATAATCAGAATAATAGATGGAATGATATAAAATGGGGGCATGTTTTAGGCGGGCAGATTATGAGTGAGGATGAAGTAAAATATTTAGTACTTCATCAAGGAACTTCGCAAATGGCTCAGACGGGGCTTGGTGACTATTGGCATCTGGATGTTGATGGTGACGGGTGGGTTTCTGAATGGACTGATTTAGTTCCGATTTTTACAAATAATGTTCCAAAAGTTGTGTATGGCTTTACTGTTTCTGCCGAATATAAAGGTATTGATTTGAATATGGTTTTCAATGGTGCAGCCAAATATGCGGTAAGTTATGAAGAGTTTCTAAGAAATCCATTGGTATATGGGGGAAGTGCCGGTGCTTTGGAGATGTGGACAGACCGTTGGAGACAAGACGACAGTGGGCAGTGGATAGCAGGCAAATATCCTCGTGCCCGTGCCGAATGGAGTTTTCTACCAAACGTTTGGGATGATGAACGTCGTATTCGGAATGCATCTTATCTTCGTTTGAAAAACATTGAAATTGGTTATTCCTTACCAAGGATGTTATTGAATAAAGTCAGAATCCAGAAATTAAGAGTATACGCCAATGCTTATAATCTGTTGACATTTTCTAATATTAAAGAACTGGACCCGGAAATGCCGGAACAGTATAAGTATCCTATGGCTATGAATTTTAATTTTGGTGTAAATCTAACATTCTAAATACTACTATTATGAATACAGGAAATTTGAAATATTACTGTTGCGCATTCCTTGCATCATGTGTAATGTCTTGTGATGTGTTGGATATATCTCCGGTAAATATTATTCCGGAAGAAAAAGCATATGAAACAGAATCTTCTATCACTGCTCATTTCGCAAAGCTTTATTCTCAGATGTTATTTGAAGATTTTCAGATATGTACCAGTTCTTATGATCCTTATGTTCATTGGGATCAATTTGAATATTATACAGGTTATGGTGTTGCAGTAGAATCTCTTGATGTGATAGATAATAATGGTGAAAGAATAGATGGAGGCATGGGGTATCTGTGGTGGGATTATTCTGCCGTAAGAAATGTCAATGAGTTTTTGCAGCTGATAGATAAGTATTCTTCCAATTTTACAGCTGATCAGGTAAAGGCTTGGAAGGCGGAGGCTAAAGTGATTAGAGCTTGGTACTATTATACAATGGCTAAACGTTTTGGTGGAGTACCGCTTATTACAGAACCTCAGGATGTGAATAATCCCGATAAAGAAGATTTGATGGTTGCCCGCGCTTCTGAAAAGGAAATCTGGGATTTTATTATTAATGAGATTGATGAGGCTATTGCAGGAGGATTGAAAGAAGTTTCTGAGGCGCAAGGGCGGATAAATAAGTATGTGGCTTTGACTTTGAAAGCTCAATCGGCACTTTATGCGGCAAGTATTGCCCGTTATAACAGTCCGATTTTGGGGATTGGCGATTATCGGGATCCTAATACAAACAAACAGGTTTGTGGAATCCCGGCGGATCAGGCTTCCTATTATTATAAAATTGCATTCGATGCAGCCAAAGAAGTTATTACCGCCGATAAATTTGAATTAGCACGTGGTTTGGATGCTGATGGGGCTACTAATTTTGCTAAGTTATTTTTAGAACCGGACAAACATAAAGAAGCCATTTTTGTGAAGTATTATTTGGAAGAAAAAAGAACTCATGATTGGAGTGTTTTCAGACTACCTCTTCCTTATGGCCGGCCGGCTATGGATAATCCGACTCTTGATTTAATAGATCTTTATGATAATTTGGACGGAACATCTGCAAAAGTAGCAGTAAATCAAGGAGAATGGTTAGCAGAAGAATATACGACCCTTGACGAGATGTTTAAAGGTCGGGATTATCGTCTGGGTGGGACGGTGTATTTTCCAGGTTGTAATTTTTACAATTCGACTTTTGATGTTCGTAGAGGAGTTATTGTTGACGGACAGGTAAAGAATGGAACCGGAAATGTTACAGTAAATGGAAAAACATATTCTATACGTGGAAAGTATGGAATGGGGGACACTCAGGATGAAACGCATACAGGGTTTCTGGTTCGAAAGTATATTAATGAAGCGGATATTGCCAATGTTTCTCCGGAAAGTACTTCATGGATTGATATGAGATATGCAGAAGTGTTGCTTATTGCTGCAGAGGCCGCGGCAGAGCTTGGGATTGATGAGAACGGTATAGGATTAGCTGCACTTAATGATGTCAGAACTCGTGCCGGATTACCGGAAGTTTCGGAATTGAGTATTCCTGATATTCGTAAACAATGGGCATGTGAGTTTGCTTTTGAAAATGAAGTCTTTTGGTGTAAACGGAGATGGCGCGTATTGGAAGAAACTCTGTCCAATGACTTTACATGCTCAGGCTTGGAACCTTATTGGGACATAACGAACAATAAATGGAAGTTCAAAAAGATCGTAGCTTCTAAATACCCTAAAAAGAGCTTTTTATCCAGGTATTATTATAATTGGATAAATACGTCCCAAATTACTACTAACCCTAAAATTTGTCAGAACTATGGATATTAAAAATATAACAGTGGGTATCTTTACCCTGATCGTAAGTTGCACATTTACCTCATGCAGTTTCGATGATAATTACGATGGCCCTAATGCGAGCTTTCATGGCCAGTTAATCGATGATATAACAAATGGACCAATGTATTCGGAACAACCTAACGGATTTCAGATTCGGTTTAAAGAAGTGAGTTGGGGACCTGACGCCCAACCTCAAACTTTTCAGGGAAAACCGGATGGTTCGTTTAATTGGGAACAGTTGTTTGGATATACAGATAGGAAATATGAAAATTCTCCTTATGGTGTGGCAACGTACGAAGTAGAACCATTTGATGGTGCTTTTGATATTGTTGGAGATAGTAAGAAGATAATAGAGGTGAGTCCCGGAGCCCGTGTAGAGGTAAACTTTAATGTGATTCCGTTTATCTCATTGACAGAGGAGCATTCATTGGACGGCACGAATCTCACCGTTAAATATACGATGAATCGTAATAATGATCACAAGGCAATTAGGGTTCAAAAAGCCGGTGTTATTATTTCGAGTCGTACCAAGTATCTGAGCGGTGGACTCAATGTCGGTGGTTATGAGGAGCAATATTCAAAATTTAAATCAGCTCCACAACTGATGACTTATGTTGACGGGCGTGAATTTGTTGAAACTATAGCTCTTGATCCTGGAAAGACCTATTGGATGAGGATTGGGGCGAAGTTGACGGGTTCTGAAAGATGGAATTATACAGAAACTATTGAAATCTCGGTTCCTTGATTATTAATTATGAAACACGAGGGCATGCTTACGTATGACATGCCCTCATTATTCCTTTTACTAAAATGATAAAATGCTAATGAAAACTGTTGTAGTATATGTCTCCTTTTGGAAGAGAATATTGACTTTGTTTTTTATTTATGTTTTTTGTGTTTCTGTTTCAGCTCAAGTCTCTGTTAACATGAAAGAGGAATGGTATCGGCGAAGCTTGCAAAATGACTATGTTACATTGCCAATAAAGACAATGTTTGAAAAGATACAGCTAAATAAGAAATTAACTATTGGAGTTATTGGAGGTTCAATAACGGCCGGTGCCAGAGCGTCGGACTTTTATAAGACAGCTTATGCCCCTTTGGTTGCTGAATGGTTTCGTGAGAAATTTCCTGATGTGGAGGTTCGTTTTGTGAACGCGGGAATAGGGGCAACTAATTCCGTGTTTGGGGCTCATAGAGTTGATCAGGATTTGCTTACGGCAAAGCCCGATTTTGTGATTGTCGAATTTAGCGTGAATGATAGAGATGAAATGAGGGCGAAGTCGAGCTATGAAGGTTTAATACGTAAAATATTGAAGTCAGAAGGAAAACCTGCTGTTTTGGCTTTAGGCTTGATGGACATGGAAGGGAAATCATGGCAGGAGTACCATGTGGATGTTTGTAATCATTATCATATTCCATTTATTAGTTATCGTGATGCTTTATATCCAGAAGTAGAATCCGGTAACATGCTTTGGAGTGAATTGGCTGTAGACGATGTTCATCCTAATGATAGAGGGCATAAGATTATACGAAATCTTGTTGTGGATTTTTTGGAGAAGATATATGACGGTGAAAATTTACCTGCACCGTTAACGCAAAATAGATATGAGCAAGCGGGTATGTATCCTTTTACTCCGATGGGGAATCCTGATTGGCAGTTAACTTCGCGGGGATGGTACACGACGCATAAAGGTACTCCTCTGACATTTAATATAAAGGCTTCTATGATAACAATAATGTTTAACCGAACTGTTGATCGGCAGAAAGCTGCCAATGTGTATGTACTTCTTGATGGGAAACGTCAGAGACTGAATACTTACTTTGAAGATGGTTGGGGTGATTATATGTATCCGGAAGTAATATTGGATGATACGGTAACAAGAGAACATGTACTAAGTTTTGAGTATGATGATAAAAGCGGTAAAGAGTTTTTACTTCACAACATTCAAATAATACCCTAATCTTATAAAATTATGAAGCATTTATTGAAAATAGTAGTATTGGGAGTCTTGGGTATCATTTCTCAAGTATATGTTGCGTATGCGATTAACCCACCCAAAAGTCGGGATTTGCTGGAAGACGATATGTGGCAACGTAGAGATTTAAGCATGCCTGGCTCTCGAATAGTTATAAATTTTTATGATTTTAATGGAAAGAAGACTGCTGCAGAATTTAGTAACAGGCCGACTTTGCCTCTCAATGTCGCTTATTTGTCAACTCATAAAAATGTAAAAGGGCGTCATCCGCGTACCCGTTTTAGCAGAGCGGTTTCCGATTTGTTGACGATTCGGAATTCGGTAAAAGGATTTGATGCTATGGTGAAAGATTCATTGGAGGGGATAGCTTTTTCCTATGCAACTCAGTGGATGCCTCATGCTCTTCCTTTCAGTGCTAAGTATGAGGGGGGAGATGAATTGGGAGGAGTTGATTTTTTTTATGATAATAAAACGCTTGTGCGTAGTCTGGATCTAAAGAGGGGTAATGGATATTATTGTATTTCTGGCAAATATGGAGGAACTCTGGCATTGAGCAATAATATTTTAGTTGTTGATAATGGAAATATACGATATGCCGTAAATTTTAATATACCCATATTGAACTTTAAAAAGACTGAGGATCAATGGCATATTGCTTTAGATCTGAAAAAGAAGCAGTCAGTTGTTGTTGCTTTTGCAGATGAAGACGAGTCGGAAGACGATCTGATAAAAAGAGTACAAGCTCCGTTTATCAATGGGGATATAAAAAATAGAATGGCAGAGAATGAAACTTATTGGAATTCTTTTTTATCTAATGTTCCGCGACCCGAGAATTTTGAGCTGGTACAGGTTAAAACATACGGGATTCTTTCTGGTGATTTGAAATCAGCTTACTACAAAGCGTGGGTTTTTACTGCACAAAATGTTTTGCCGGAGGACGACATGATGTTTCCGTATCCTCAAGTGTGTGCCGGGAAAGCGTCTCTGTGGGATGAGGGTGAAGAACGTGCTCCGTTCTCTGCTGCATGGGAAAGCTTTATCGGTATTCAATGGTATGCTTATGTTGATCCGACTTTAGCTTGGAAGGCCTTTAAGGGACTAATGACACTTGTGGATAAAGAAGGTATGTTAGGGGGAGAAAGTCTACCATCGCGGAAAGTACAAACAGCGCGGATACTTTATGAACTGACACACGATAAAGAATCCTTGAAGGAGGTTTATCCGGCACTTAAGCGTTACATGAATTGGCGGCTGAATGTGACTCATTGGATCTATCAGGATATTAAACCATCTACATCATATAAAGATGCCGAGTTTTGTTTTTCCGCTCTTATCGACATGGAACATTTGATGGTTATTGCCGGGGAGTTAGGATATGAAAATGATGCGGAGATATGGCAACAAGCGCATCAAACATTTAGTGAAAAATGCTTGGAATGGTTTTGGAGAACTCCACAAACGATACCGGAGCAGAATTATGATATAAATAGTGATTCCGGAAGTAAGGGAAATACGATTTGGGTCACTACAGGGTTGTATGTCGATGGTTTACTGAAGGGTGACTATTTGAATAGTATGATGAAACGGTTCGACTCGGAATACGATACGGATAAGTCTTTTGCCGGGTTTGGTATACCTAAATATCCGGATGTGAGTTACTCGGTTTATGGGCTTTTACAACACGGGTATGTGGAAAAAGCTCAAGGAGTAATTGAAGCAAATTTACGTGATATAGTACGGGCTAAAGCAACTTTTGCCGAGCAATATGTTGGAGATGACTTTGAGCCGGATGGTGTACGCCCTTCTCTTTTCGGATCGAGCACATTGATTGATTTTGTATGGTTGTTGAATGGTTTTAAATATGACAGAGGAATACCGGAGTGCGTGTTGCTGAATCAAAAAAAAGGTGGTGTGCAAAATATATTAATCCGAGGAGAACGCTATTCTCTTAAAATAAACCCTCATAAACGGGAAGCACAATGGGGGGTGAATAATGGGAAACCGGAAAAAAGAATAATAGGGGAAACTCGAATGGAAAAGTTAAAAATAGAAAGATGAGAAAGATTATTATATGTTTAGTTACAATATTGAATTCTGTTGTTTTAAATGCTCAGATTCCTACAAGTATTGATTTAAAAGAAGAGGGTGCATATCAACGCAGGGACTTGAGTACGATTGGATCCCGTATTGTAATCAATCCTTATGATTTTGGAAAGTCTCCACAGGAAAATACAGCAGTAGTATACAGTAATAGTGAGGTGTTGCCCTTAAACGTTGCTTATTTAACAGCTCAGAATGTTTATCATGAAAAGGAACGGCGATTTGGGAGAGAGTTCAAAAATGTATTGGAAATAAGAGTTGCTTCATGTTTGGAAAGTCCGGACAATGGAGTAGAAAAATATAGTACAGAATGGGCTCCTCATGCTCTCATGTTTTCTGCGGATTATAAAGATGGCTCTCATTTGGAAGGACATGATTTCTTTTATGATGATAATACAATTGTGCGCAGTTTGAGACTTGATAAAAAAGAACACTATTTACTATCTGGATTTATAAAAGGAGAGGTTCGGTTGGATGATAGGAATGAGACGCTTATTGTTTATTCCGGTAATTGTAAATATGCAGTGTCTGTGAAAGGAATGAATAGTAAAAATGTATCTTTTTATGTTTCCGGCGAGGATATGAAGGCAAGAACTAATAAAGTGGCAGATACGGGAGATGCCTGTTGGTGGGCTCTTGACATGAAAGGGAAAGGAGACGTAAATATAGCAGTTGCTTATGCATTAAATACAGATTCTGATGCGATGCTTATCTCTAATGTAAGACGGCCTTTTAAAAAGAATATAGATGATGTTTATTTAGATAAGATTCGTTATTGGGATGATTTTTTGAAAAATAAAATACCTCATCCTGTTAATTTTGAGCTAACTTCAATTGATAAAAAAGGGATTACTGCTGAGCAGATAAAGAAAGCATATTATAAAGCATGGGTTCTTTTGGCTCAGAACGTATTGGAACCGGAAACGGAAAATTACCCTTATTATCAGGTTGTTACAGGAAAGGCCTCCTTGTGGGATGAGGGACATGAATTAGCCCCATTTTCGGCTGCATGGGAGTCGTTTGTTGCAATACAGCTGTTTGCTTATATAGATGTTAATATTTCATGGAGTAGTTTGAAAGGCTTGTTAGCGCTTGTTGATGAATCGGGAATGCTGGGTGGGGAGAGTTTGCCTTCTCGTAAAGCTCACACAGCATGGGTGTTGTATGAACTGTCGAAAGACGCAAAGTCGTTGTCGGAAGTTTATCCTGCCATATCTCGTTATTTAAATTGGAGATTACAGAATCCACGCTGGATTTATACTAATATGACGCCCGAGAACGAGAAAGATGCCGAATTTGTGGTCTCTGCGATAAAAGATGTTGAGTATATGATTCTTTTGGCAAAAGAGTTAGGATTGGAGGAAGATGCAGAAGAGTGGCGTATAAAGAAAGAGAGTTTTGTAGAACAATATAAACAATGGTTTTGGAGTACCCCACAGGATTTACCATGTCAGCACATCAATCAATATAAAGGGCGCGATACGCATCCTATCCAAATTACTACCGGATTATATGTGAATGAGATTGATATGGATTATTATGAAAGTCTTTTGGGACTGTTCTATAAACATTATGACACAAATCAGTCTTTTGCTGGTTTTAATGCTCCAAAATATCCGGATGTCGATTTTACCTTGTATGGACTTATAGAAAGAGGAAAGGATGTTCTGGCACGTGGATTGCTTGAGAGTAACTTGAGAGATATTTTGCGAGCAGATTGCGTATACGCAGAGACGTATACCAATGATGCAGAGCCCCAACCCGGAGGTGTACGTCCTTCTATTTTCGGATTAGCTGCAATGATCGATTTCACTTTATTGAAGAATGGCTATATGTTTACTAAGGGTACGCCTACTGCTATAAATATTTATCCGGAAAGTACTATTGGTGTAACGCATATACCCTATCTTGGAAAGTACATTGATATAAATAAGAAGAAGCAAGGCGATATTATCTTCTCCGGCTCTGCTATGCAAAAGATTAAAAGCTTGAAGTTGGAAAAGGGAGAAATGGGTAAAATTGTGGATAACTAAAGAGGGAATACTATTATGAAATTGATAAAAAGTGCTGTGTGTATTGGGGTAATGGTGGCATTAATCGGTAGGATTTATGCTCAGAATTATATTCCATTACTCAATGAAAGACGAATGGAAGTTATTCCTTGTATTGAGATTCAAGCTTATCCAATTTCCATTTCTGAGGTTCGTTTGCTTCAAGGTCCTTTTAAAGCGGCTATGGAGGCAGATCGGAAATGGCTGATGTCTCTGCAACCTGACCGTTTCTTACATAGATTTCACGAGAATGCAGGATTTACTCCCAAAGCACCTATGTATGACGGTTGGGAAGATTCATCTCAAAGCGGTTTTAGTTTTGGGCATTATTTATCTGCAATGTCTATGCTTTATGCTGCTACAGGAGACAATGAATTGTTAGGACGGATAGAGTATAGTATAAATGAAATACGTAAATGCCAACTTGCCATAGGAACCGGATATGTGGCTGCTATTCCTGATGGTGATAGATTATGGAATGAACTTGTTGCAGATAAAATAGAACCCGGAGGATCGTGGATAAACGGTTTTTGGGCACCTTGGTATAACTTACATAAATTATGGTCGGGCTTCATAGACGTTTACTTGTATACGGGAGTTGAAACGGCAAAGACAGTAGCCATTGAATTGACAGACTGGGCCTGTGATAAATTTCGGGATATGACCGATGACCAGTGGCAACGGATGATATCTTGCGAGACAGGAGGAATGAATGATGCCTTATATAATATGTATGCTATTACTGGTAATCTGAGATATTTACAGTTGGCTGATAAGTTTTATCATTATTCGGTAATGGAACCCTTGTCTCAACAAAGAGACGAACTGAATGGGCTTCATGCCAATACTCAAATACCTAAAGTGACGGGGATAGCTCGGTCGTATGAGCTTCGGGGTAGGGAGAAAGATAAAACGATTGCAACCTTTTTCTGGAATACGGTTCTGAAGAAACATACTTATTGTATAGGAGGGAATAGTAATTATGAGCATTTTGGCAAACCTGGAGAATTATTCTTGTCTGATAAAACAACAGAGACGTGCAACACATACAATATGTTAAAATTGACAGGACATCTGTTTGCATGGGAACCTAAAGCCGAATATATGGACTATTATGAAAGGGCACTGTATAATCACATTTTGGCATCACAAAATCATGAAACAGGTATGGTGGTTTACTCTTTGCCTTTAGCATATGCTTCATTTAAGGAATTTTCCACTCCGGAACATAGCTTCTGGTGCTGTGTGGGTACAGGATTTGAAAACCACGTGAAATATGCGGAAGGTATTTATTCGGAGAGTGAAAATGATTTGTACATCAATTTATTTGTGGCATCCAGATTGAATTGGAGACGAAAAGGAATGATAATAGAACAGCAGACTGAATTTCCGGAGTCGGATAAGTCTTCTCTTATATTACGTTGTGCAAAGTCTCAGACACTAACTCTGCACATCCGTTATCCGCAATGGGCTACAACGGGATATACGATTAAAGTGAATGATAAGATACAGGAAATAGAAAAGAAACCGGGATCTTATATTTCTCTTAACCGTTTGTGGAAGGATGGTGATAAAATTGAGATAGAAATGCCTAAAAGTCTTCATAAGGAAGTTCTTCCTGGAGATGAACATAAGTTCGCTTTTTTGAATGGACCGATAGTTTTGGCGGGTGAAATGGATTTGGATGAAAGAAAAATTGTTTTTCTGGAGAAGAAAGATTCGGAACTTAGGGACTGGATACAGCCGTCCAATCGGACAAAAACTTCTTTCATTACTAAAACCGGATTTCCTAAAAATGTAGAACTTGTTCCACTTTATAAAAAGAGTGACGGACATTATTCTGTATATTTTGATTGTTACGAACCAAGTGAATGGGAACAAATCCGCAAGCAGTATGAAGAAGAAGATAAGTTCTTACGTGAGCAAGAAAGGAGGACTCTTGATTATTTTCGTCCTAACGAACAGCAACCGGAAACTGATCACCGGTTTAGAGGAGAGAACGTTGAACGTGGAATAGGTGCGTCAAGTCGAAAATGGTGTCAGGCGTATGACGGAGGAAATTTTTCATTTGAGATGAAAGTCGATCCTCATGCTCCTGTTGACTTAGTCCTCACATATTGGGGGGATGATGGTGCAGACTATCAGTTTGATATTTTGATTGATGATCAATTGATTTCAAGTGAGGTTTTGACAGGGAGTTGTCGAGGTGAATACTTTGATAAAGAATATGCAATTCCTTTTAACCTTACCCAAGGGAAATCAGAAGTAGTTGTGACTTTGCATGCGCATCGCTGGAAAAAGGCAGGGCGCATATTCGGCGGACGCATTATGCTGAGAAAATGAGATGTATTCTCTTCGTTAACTATAAAAAAGAAAAAATATGAGAGAACTTTTATTATTGTTTTTTTTTATTAGCCTGTCCTTGTCAGCTGATGCACAAACCACCGGTTTTGGATATCAGGCAGTGATTAGGAACAATACAGGAGAGATATTGCCGAATAGGGAGATTAAAGCAACTTTCAAAATTCATAAAGAGAAAGCAAGGGGAGAAGTCGTATATTCGGAAGAGGCTGGTGGCAGGACGAACGAAAATGGGTTGTTTACCGTTGAAATCGGAAAAAACACTCAAATATCAGAGAATGATTTTTCTTCTATTGATTGGGGAGCTTCTGATGCTTATTTTTTGGAAGTTCGGGTTGATGAGGGAAGTGCTTATATACCAAGTTCCACTCAGCAATTGTTAAGCGTTCCTATGGCCCAATATGCAGATGTAACCGAAGCTGTATGTCTCACCTCTGGTGAAGGTAAAAAATGGCTGATTTCCGTCTCTGATAATGGGGAAATTGGGACTGAACCGGTTGATGATATACGAAAAAGCGGAAATCCTATATTTCCAGGATGGTATGCTGATCCCCATGCTGTCATTTACGGGGATACCTATTGGGTGTATTCCACTATTTCAGATTTTCAGGAGAAACAAGGTGTTTTTGATTGTTTCTCTTCTCATGATTTGGTGAACTGGACAAAGCACAGCTCTGTTTTGAATATTAAGGATGTGGCTTGGGGAAATGTATTTATATGGGCACCTTCTGCGATAGAAAATAATGGGAAATATTATCTTTTTTTCAGTGCTGATGATAAGAGAATCGGAGTGTCTGTTGCCGATCGGCCGGAGGGACCTTATAAAGATCTTATCGGAAAACCATTAATTTCGGAGACGATAAATGGAGCACATCCTATTGATCAATTTGTGATGAAAGATGATGATGGTAACTTTTATATGTATTATGGAGGATGGGGACATTGTAATGTAGTGAAGTTGAAAGATGATTTTACAGGTATTATTCCTTTTCCTGATGGCGAATTGTATAAGGAGGTTACTCCTGATGGGTATACAGAAGGGGTATTTGTGATAAAAAGAAATGGAGAATACATTATTATGTGGTCTGCAGGAAACTGGATGGATGAAAGTTACAGTGTTAGTTATGCAACGGGGAAATCTATAACCGGACCTTTTGAAAAGAAGGGTGTTATATTACATGGAGATAAGGTAATAGCCAATGGTACGGGACATCATGCTGTAATTAATATTCCAGGAACAGATGATTGGTACATTTTTTATCATCGTAGACCTATTACTGAAACGTTGGGGAATTCGCGTGAAACCTGTATTGAAGTTATGAAGTTTATAAGTCCTAATACGAATCTGATAAGACCTGTCAAGATGACAAGAGAAGGAGTTGAAAGACGTATACTTAAGTGAGTGGGAAGATATGAAAAAAAATATTGCTATTTTACTGTTTATAACCTTTTCTTTGATGGGCTATGGGCAAGATGTAATATCCACGGCGGGTAATGTAGAGGAAGGCGTAAGCTGGACTATTGGAGAGATTATGACAGAAACTGTATCCAGACCGGAAAGTATGCTTTTGCAAGGATTTGGTCAGCCGTTGGAGGTTGTTTCCACAGGTGTCATAAAGATATTGGAGAATGATGTGCAGTTTATAGTGTACCCTAACCCAGTAAAAGATCTGCTAACGATTCGCTTACAGAAGGATAGAAAGTGTACTTGGTTCTTATATGATGATAATGGTAGGATGGTAAATAAGGGTATGATGGCTACGCCTGAATCATACATTCAATTTGCATCTTATACTACCGGACGTTATATTTTGAGAATTGTGGGTACACATTTAAAAAGTTCGGTTATACTTATGAAAAAGTGATACATATGAAAAAGGTCTTAATATTAAACTGCTTTTTGTGGATGTTTGTATGTTTGAAAGCACAGGTACCTGATGCTTTTCAGTATCAAGCAGTGATTAGGGATGATATGAATAACCTTGTTACTAATCAAATGGTAAATTTACGTTTTTATATTCACCAAAAAGAAGTTGATGGAGAAATTGTTTTTGCAGAGAAGCATACCATAGAAACAACGTCGCAAGGAATTGTTTGCTTGGAAATAGGGAAAGGGGCTATGATTACAAATCAGTTGTCCCGTGTGGAGTGGTTGGAAGGACCGTATTTCTTGAAAATAGAAATAGATAAAAGTAATGATGGTAATTATGTGGCATTAGGTATTCGGCAGTTAATGAGTGTGCCATACGCCAAATATACAAATTTAGCCGGTGGTTTGTGTTTGAAATCGCCTGATGGAAGTCGGTGGAATATTGTTGTTGATGAAATGGGGAATATAAAAGCAGAAAAAATAGCTATAAGAAAATAAGAATATTCTTATGAATGAAGAAATAGAGATAATGTATAATGAAAAAATAAGAGATTATGAACTTGAATCGTAGTATTATGTGGCTTTTGCCAATATTGATGTGTACTGTTACATCATGCAAGAAGACTGAACAAATTACAATGAGTGGAAATCCTCTTTTTGAAGGGTGGTATGCCGATCCGGAAGCCATTATTTATGATGATACTTATTGGATTTATCCTACATACTCCGACGCTTATGAAAAACAAGTTTTTTTTGATTGCTTTTCTTCTAAAGATTTGGTCAATTGGATTAAACATTCCACCATATTGGATACTGTTGAGGTTAAATGGGCTTATAAAGACATGTGGGCACCTTCGGTAATAAGAAAAAATGATAAATATTATTTCTTTTTCAGTGCTAATGGACTCGCAAGTGATGATCAAATAGGAGGTATTGGAGTTGCTGTCGCTGACAAACCGGAAGGACCTTATAAAGACTTATTAGGGAAACCTCTTATTTCTAAAATAGTGAATGGAGCTCAACCGATAGATCAATTTGTTTTTTATGACGAGGGGGTGTATTATATGTATTATGGAGGATGGCAGCATTGTAATGTTGTAAAATTGAATGATGATTTTACAGGATTGCTTCCATTTGAGGATGGATCTTATTATAAAGAGGTCACTCCTGAAAAGTATGTTGAGGGCCCTTTTATGTTTAAAAGAGATAATAGATATTACTTCATGTGGTCTGAGGGGAATTGGGGAGGACCTGAATATTGTGTGGCTTATGCCATTTCCGATTCACCGTTTGGCCCGTTTGAACGTATAGGGACAGTGTTGCTGCAAAATCCGGAAATTGCAACGGGAGCCGGGCATCATTCTGTTATACGGCTTCCTAATACCGATGAATATTATATAATATACCATCGTCATCCCAAAGGAGATAATGATGGAACTCATAGAGAAACTTGTATTGAACGCATGACATTCGATAAAGATGGCTACATTGAACCCGTGAAAGTTTCGCTGGAAGGGGTACCTATGCGTTTTATCGAATGAGATTTTTGTTGTATTCCTTAGATAAATCATACCTCATTAAATTCCAGATGAAAAAGAGTAGATTTTTAGTTTTATTAGGTAGTCTGATTGTAGGAGCAAACGTATTAGGACAAGGGAGTATAGATACTGAAACTCGAATGCTGAAGAAAGCAAGAAAGATCATTTCTCAAATGACAGTTGAAGAAAAAATCAGTCAGATGATGAATGAGGCTCCCGGTATAGAACGTCTTGGAATAAAGCCCTATGATTGGTGGAGTGAGGGCTTGCATGGTGTGGCGCGCAATGGGTGTGCTACGGTATTTCCGGCACCGATTGGCATAGGAGCAACTTTTGATCCAAATCTCATTGAACAGGTTGGCGACGTGATAGCAACCGAGGGGAGAGCGAAATATAATGTTGCCCGGCAAATCGGTAATTACGGTAGATATGCAGGATTGACCTATTGGTCTCCTAACGTTAATATTTTCCGCGATCCACGTTGGGGGCGTGGACAGGAAACCTACGGTGAAGATCCATATTTAACAGCCGAAATAGGAAAGGCTTATGTGCGGGGATTACAAGGCAATGATCCGTTTTTCCTTAAAGCTGCTGCCTGCGCAAAACATTATGCAGTTCACTCGGGGCCGGAAGCGTTGCGTCACGAATTTAATGCGAGTCCTTCAAAAAGAGATTTATTCGAAACTTATCTTCCGGCTTTTGAGGCGTTGGTGAAAGAGGCTAAAGTAGAGGCTGTTATGGGAGCTTATAATCGGGTTTATGGTGAGAGTGCATCAGGAAGTTTCTTTTTGTTGACAGATATATTGCGTAAAAAATGAGGGTTCAAAGGGCATGTTGTGTCAGACTGTGGAGCTGTCGACGATATTTATGGCGGACATAAAATAGCCAAAGATGTTGCTGAAGCATCGGCTATTGCTTTAAAATCAGGTCTTAATCTTAATTGTGGTGGGAGCTTTCATGCGTTGAAAGAGGCGTTGGAACGTAAACTTATTACTGAAGTTGATCTTGATAACGCACTGATGCCTTTAATGATGACACGTTTGAAATTAGGTAACTTAACCGATGATGACGAATCTCCTTATAAAAATATCTCTGATTCGGTGATAGCTTCGTATACGCACGCAATGGTTGCGCGTGAAGTAGCACAGAAAAGTATGGTACTGCTTAAAAATAACAATCATACACTGCCTTTGAAAAAGGATGTGAAAACAATCTTTGTTACAGGACCTTATACTGCCGATACATATGTGATGATGGGGAATTATTACGGCGTGTCGCCCCGATCTAATACTTTCCTGCAAGGTATTGCCGCAAAAGTGAGTGGAGGTACCAGCATAAATTATAAGATAGGGATTTTACCTACTACTCCTAATATGAATCCTGCTGATTGGACAGTAGGTGAAGTACGTGCAGCAGAGGTTGCTATTGTTGTAATCGGGTTGTCGGGTATTGATGAAGGGGAAGAGGGAGACGCAATTGCATCCTCTCATCGGGGAGATAAACAAAATTTGAAATTACCGGAACATCAACTTAAATTTTTACGGGATATTAGTAGGAACAGATGGAATAAATTAGTGACAGTGATTACGGGAGGAAGTCCGATAGATTTAGAAGAGGTTTCTGAACTTTCTGATGCTGTAATAATGGCATGGTATCCTGGGCAAGAAGGAGGTATGGCACTCGGTGACTTACTTTTTGGAGATGTTAGCTTTTCAGGGAGAATGCCGGTAACATTTCCTATAAACAGCGATTGGTTACCTGCTTTCGAAGATTATAATATGCAAGGTCGAACATACAAATATATGACAGATAATATAATGTATCCATTTGGATATGGCCTTACTTATGGTGACGTTAGTTACAGTGATGTAAAAATACTTAATCCTAAGTATGATGGAAAACAAGAAATACATGTTCAGGCTACTTTGAGAAACAATGGCAATAATGAGGTGGAAGAGGTTGTACAGCTCTATTTGTCGGCACCTGGTGCAGGGGTAATTACTCCTATATCATCATTAATAGGATTTAAGCGTGTTACATTGGAATCTCATTTGTCACAAACTGTGGAATTTATTATTAAGCCCGATCAATTGAAAATGGTAATGGAGGATGGGAGCAAGAATTTGCTGAAAGGCAAATATACGATTATAGTATCAGGAGCGGCTCCTTGCAAGAGGAGTAAAGAATTGGGAGTCGGAGAAAGTAAGATTGACTTTGAAATTTGGTGATAAAGTGAGGTGATTGCGGTATGAAATTCTCTTTTTATAGATTTTGACCGATATTCGTTTATGTAAAAGAAAGAGCTCCAATTCAGTAACAAAGAATTGGAGCTCTTTATGAATAGCTTTATACGAATCGTTATTTTACAATCCCCCGTTCAGAACTCTTCACGAAGTTAACTATATTCTCGATCTCTTCGCTCATAGGAACCTGGTCTACGATTTTCTGTACAGCATCTGTAATACTGAAGTTACCTTGATAGATCAAACGGTAGGCATTGGCAATATGACGTAAGATACGTTCTGATGTATTGTGATGCTGGGTAAGTACTACGGCATTCACTCCGTGATAGGTGGTGGGATTGCCGGACATAATCACATATGGGGGGACATCCTTGGAAATACGACATCCGCTCTGAACTAATGACCAGCTACCCACGCGACAATACTGATGCAAGATTACATTACCGCTCAGGATGACACAATCATCGAGTTTGCATTCACCGGCAATGGTTGTCTCGATACCGGCTACGCAGTGATTGCCAATCTGAACATCGTGGCAGATATGTACTTTGTCCATCAGGAAGTTTTCATTACCGATGCGGGTTGCATTACCGGAAAATGTGGCACGACTGATCACTACATTCTCACGGATATGATTATTGTCACCGATAATCAGGCTACTGTCTTCACCTGTATAATGAAAATCCTGAGGCTCGGAACCTAACACTGCATGGTGGTGTATCTTATTGCCTTTTCCCATACGGGTACCATTCAGAACACTGGCATAAGCCATGATTATACAGTCGTCCCCGATTTCGACATCTTTTTCGATATAGGCAAACGGTTGGATAGTGACATTCTTTCCAATTTTTGCTCCGGGATCTACATAAGCTAACGGACTAATCATGATATTTACGATTTACAATTAATACCTTTTAATTTTCTCTTCCGCCACCTAATGCTTGGTAGAGACTGACTACGGCTTGCATGCTGTCGAAATGGTCGGATACTTGTGACAGACGCGCACTCAGCAGTGACTGTTCGGCCGAGAGAACTTCCAAATAGGTTGACGTGCCTAAATTAAACAATTCTTTTGTATATTCGGCGCCTTTTTCGGCAGATTCTACTTGAAGTTGACGTGCAGAGGTCTTTTCGGCGGTAGTCTGGTATAAAGAGAGCGCGTTGCTTACTTCACTGCCGGCATTTAATACGGTCTGTTGGAAAGCGAGTTTAGCTTCTTCCTGCTGTGCCTTGGCTATCTTTAAACGGGCGATGTTGCTGCCGCGATAAAAGAGAGGCTGGGTCAGTGAACCGACAACAGAGGCAAGGAGTTTACCTGGGTTAACGATAACACTACCGGCACTGTTTGTCCAGCCGGCTGAACCGCTAATCGTGATTTGCGGATAGAAAGCAGCGCGGGCGGCATTGGTATTATAATAAGTACTTGCCAGATTCATTTCGGCGGCTTTCACGTCCGGACGATTGGATAATAGCTGCAAAGGTACGCCAACAGAGAATTGTGTGGGTAATTGCTGCTCTTCCAATGTGCTGCGTTTGATAGCTTGCGGTGCTTGTCTTAAAAGCATGCAGAGGGCGTTTTCGGCTTCGCGGATACTTTGACGGATAGCCGGTAGAGAGGCGATAACCTGCGCATAGGCGGCTTCGCTTTGCGCAACGGCGGCAGCATTCGTCATTCCTGCATCTTTCATGGCACGCATCGTTTCTACGTTGCGTTTCATTACATCGGCTGTTTGTTCGGAGATTTCCAACTGTTTGTCCAACATCAACAAGGTGTAGTATGTATTGGCAATGCCGGAGATAATCTGAGTTTGTACGGCTTGGCGGTATGCTTTCGTTTGTAGAAGAGCTACCTGAGAACCTCTCTTTGCATTCAACAAATTACCGAAGAGGTCGAGTTCCCAACTGGCGGTTACCGGTAAGGAATACGTTTTGGTTGCGGCACTTTTATCGAAACTGCTGATAGTACCCTGAGGGGATAATGCCAGCATTGGAGCATAGGCAAGACGGGAAGTCATCAAAGCTGCTTGTGCTTCTTTTACTTTCAGTATGGCGGTCTGCAGATCGGTATTATTCGCCAATCCCTGCTCAATGAGTGTTTGTAGCTGAGAATCGGTGAAAACCTCTCTCCAAGGCAGATTCCCGAAGTTGGTCGTATCGGATACCAACGTATCACCTCCTGCTACCGTATCACGGTATAAACCGGAGATCTCAATATCCTCGGGTCTGTCGTATGATTTATAGATGTGGCAACTGCTTAAAAAGGCAGTTGCACACAACATACATATGATTTGTTTTTTCATGCTTAATTTTTTTCTAACTTTATTTAGCATATTGTTCTATTTCTGTTTCCGCATCAGAGTTGTCGATATCTTCCCATTCCATCGGCTTAACTTTTTCTTGCAGGTATTGGAAGATTACGAACAAGGCCGGTACGACAAAGATCTGACAGATCATACCAATGAACATACCGCCTACGGCAGCTGTACCCAATGCGCGGTTACCGTTGGCACCTACTCCCATGGCCAGCATCAATGGAATCAATCCGACAACCATGGCCAATGAAGTCATCAGGATAGGACGCAAACGGGCACCTGCTCCTAATACGGCTGCCCAAGTGATACTCATACCCATCTTACGACGGTCGAGGGCAAACTCTACGATCAGAATGGCATTCTTTGCTAAAAGTCCCATCAACATGATCAAGGCGATTTGCATGTAGATATTATTGGTAGCTGCTCCGAGTATCGGGATGATATTGTTTGCCAATCCCATCAAATGGGCAAAAATGAAACTACCTGCCAAACCGAACGGAATAGAAAGCAATACGGCCAAAGGTAAAATATAACTTTCGTACTGCGCACTCAACAAGAGATATACGAAAACAAAACAGAGTACGAAAATCATGGCTGTACTGCTTCCACTGGAACTTTGTTCTTCACGGGTCATACCGGAGAACTCATAACCGTAACCGGTAGGCAACGATTCTTGAGCTACTTCTTGCATTGCTTGGATAGCTTGCCCGGAACTGTAGCCGTCAGCGGGGGAACCGTTGATAGTCATAGCAGTAAACATATTGAATCGCTTGATATTATCCGGTCCGTAGATACGTTTAACGCTCATGAACTGAGTGATGGGTGCCATTTCATTTCCGTTGCGTACCTTGATGGATTTCAAGGATTCAAGGTTGGCACGGCTATCGGGATCTGCCTGGATCATTACACGATACAACTTACCGAATCGGTTGAAGTTGGAAGAGTATAGACCGCCATAATATCCTTGCAGGGTTGTCAGGATATCGTTTGGTGAAAGACCGGCCTTTTTACAGGCGGCGGCATCAATATCGATCATGTATTGCGGGAAATTCGGATTAAAGGATGTCTGTGCAGACTGAATTTCCGGACGCGCTTGTAACTTGGTAATGAAGTCTTGTGCTACTTCGTAGAACTTATCCAGGCTACCACCGGTTTTATCCTGCAAGTTCAACTCGAAACCGTTGGATACACTATATCCCGGGATCATAGGAGGTGCAAACAGCAATACGCGTGCATCTTTGATGACTTCACGGGCTTTCAGATAAAGCATTCCGGATACGAAATCGGAACGTTGCTTGATGCTTCGTTCTTCCCAAGGTTTCAATTTACAGATAAATGAACCGTAACTTGGTCCTTGTCCGGCGAGGAAGCTGTAACCGACAATCATCGTCCGGCTTTCGATTGCTTGGTCAGCACCCAACAAGCTGTCGATGCGCTGCATAACTTCGGTGGTGCGCTCCATAGAACTTCCCGGCGGCATGTCGACAACTGCCATAATAGTACCGGTATCTTCATTTGGAACCAAACCGGTTGGAGTAATATTCATCAGGAACATCAACAGGGCGATGCCGGCTATTACACTACCGATGGTCAACCAAGGCTTGTGGATGAAACGAAGTGTACCTTTTTTATATCGTTTCAATATATTGTCATAATAGACATTGAATGCTGTATGGAAACGGCTGACGAAAGTTGATTTTTTCTTTTCATCTTCTTTATGCGGTTTCAGCAGGATGGCACAAAGCGCCGGGGTCAGTGTCAATGCATTGACTGCCGATAAACCGATAGCGATAGCCATTGTTAAACCGAACTGGCGATAGAATGTACCGGAAGTGCCTGTCATGAAGCTTACAGGGATAAATACGGACATCATTACGAGCGTGATGGATACGATAGCGCCACCTAATTCATTCATGGCGTCGATAGAAGCCAATCGGGAAGATTTGTATCCTTGGTCCAGTTTTGCATGGACCCCTTCGACGACTACGATGGCATCATCGACCACGATGGCAATGGCGAGTACCATAGCGCAAAGCGTCAGCAGATTAATGCTGAATCCGATCAAATAAAGTACAAAGAATGTACCGATCAAAGCTACTGGAATAGCGATGGCCGGAATTAATGTGGAACGGAAATCTTGCAGGAAGACGTATACCACAATAAATACCAGTACGAATGCTTCGAGCAGAGTCTTGATTACTTCATGGATAGAAGCAAAAAGGAAGTCGTTGGCATTCTGGGAAATATTTACTTTTACACCCGGAGGGAATGTCTCTTCAGATTTTTGCAGCAATGCTTCGATGTCTTTGATAATCTGTGTTGCATTCGAACCGGCTGTTTGGAAGATAATACAGGTAACACCCGGGTGTCCGTTAACGTTGTTGGTATACCCATAAGTTAAACGTCCTAACTCCACTTCTGCAATGTCTTTCAGGCGAAGCACTTGTCCGTCTGAAGTAGCACGAATGACGATATTTTCAAATTCTTCCTGACTTTGCAGGCGTCCTTTGTACCTTAGTGTGTATTGAAAAGTCTGGTTGCCTTGTTCACCGAACGAGCCCGGAGCGGCTTCTATATTCTGTTCGGCCAAAGCAGTGGAGACATCGGTAGGCATCAGGTGGTATTGGGCCATTTTATCCGGCTTCAACCAGATACGCATAGAGTAGTCGGCACCGAGCACCATGGCATCACCCACACCGGGTACACGCTGAACCTCAGGGATTACATTAATTTTGGCATAATTCTCAAGGAATTCGTTATCGTATTTATCGTCTGAACTATACAACGAGAATACCAGCAACATACTGGTCTGGCGTTTGGAGGTGATTACACCTACTTGGGTAACTTCGGCCGGCAGGAAGCCCTGTGCTTTGGCTACACGGTTCTGTACGTTGACGGCGGCCATATCCGGATCTGTTCCCTGTTTGAAATAAACGTCGATACGGGCTTCACCTGTATTTGTTGCAGTAGATGTCATGTACATCATATTCTCCACACCGTTGATCTGCTCCTCGAGTGGGGCAATCACACTGTTCAATACCGTCTGGGCATTAGCTCCCTGGTAAGTGGTGGAGACGCTTACCGTAGGCGGTGCGATGTCCGGATACTGGGAAATAGGGAGCGAGAACAGTCCCAATATACCCAGAATGACTATTACGATGGAGATTACCGTAGATAGTACCGGGCGATTAATAAATCTATCTAATTTCATAGTTTTGTTATCTCTATAAGCTGAATTTACATTTTTCCTTCTTTACGATCTTGCATAGCTTGCTGGAAGTTTGCTTCCGACTGGGCAGGAGTAGTCGGTTTAATAGTTTGTCCGTCTTTCAGAGTACCTACATTTTCAATAACGATCAGATCGCCTTGTTTCAGTCCGGAGGTAACTACATACTCTTGTCCGTTATCGATGTTAAGTATGGTGATTTCATTCATCTTAACCGTATTGTCCGGTTGTTGCAGGAATACAAATTTCTTATCTTGTATTTCTGTCGTTGCCTTTTGCGGAACAACAAGAGCGTTTTCCATGTGGTAAGGGATGATGAGATTACCCATACCGCCACTTCTCAACAGGTGGTTACTGTTTGGGAAAGTAGCACGAATGCTGACCGCACCTGTGTTTGCATTGATTACACCGCTGATGGTCTCTATTTTTCCTTTTTGATCGTAGGTACTTCCGTCTGAAAGTTGGAGTTGTACTTCGGGATAGGTCTCTACGGCAGCGCTTTGCGAACCGTCTTTACGTACCAATTCCAAGAGTTCTTTCTCTGTCAGAGAAGCATAAACGTACATTTCGGTAATATCTGAAACAATAGTCAGTGGGGTAGCGATCGAGGGGCTTACCAAACTTCCCAAACGATAAGGGATATCATTGACAATACCGTCGGAAGGACTTTTTACGTTGGTAAATCCGAGGTTCTGCTCTGCACTGATAAGCTGTGCTTTTGCCGAGGCCAGTTGTGCTTTGGCTGATGCAAGCGAGTTTTCGGCCATAGCCAGATCATAGTCGCTGATAATATTTTTCTTGTTCAAGGCACGTTTATTGTCAACAGTGATCTGTTGCGTACTTACAGCAGCTTCGGCAGTTGCTACGGCTGCTTTGGCCGAACGTGCGGCAGCTTCGTATTGCGTAGGATCAATGATGAACAATACCTGTCCTTTGCGTACCATGGAACCTTCGTCTACACAAACTTTGGTGATGAAACCTGATACTTGGGGACGAATTTCTACGTCCTGTTTTCCTTTAATAGTAGCCGGATAAGAACTGGTCAGATTGACTGTTGCGGGTTGCAGGGTTTGCACTGCACATTCCGGAGCTCCTCCCATGTCAAAACCCTTTTTGCCACAACTCGACAAGAGGGTCAAACAAAATGCGAATAATACAATTCTACTTTTCATACTTCTATATTCAGTGTTTATTGATAAATTTCTACAAATTTGTGTGCTCATAGTAATGTATAAGGATGGAAGAAGAAAACCGAAATACGCTTTTTCAGTTTTCGCTGCAAAAGTACTTTAATTTCTTGTAAGAATGTTCTATAATACCCGCTTTTTTAACTATGTTTTTCTCTTATTAATAGAGACTTCGTTCCAAATGTCGCATCTGTTGGTAAATAATGACAGCTGAGTGATGCTTGGAACGGTATTGCCCGATTTTTCATTAAATTAGTGTAAAGTATAGTATTTATTCTCTGAGAACCTTTATTTTTGCATCATGTTACGTAAAAGATCTTATAATATAAAGTTGCTTATTCGCAAGGTGTTGACGGTAGTCGCAGGAGTGGCTGCTTTTTATTCATGTGCCAGTATAGGCCGTCCGGACGGTGGCCCGAGGGATGAGACACCTCCCCGTTTTATGAAGAGTTCACCTGTTGCCGGGGCACTTAACAGCACCCGGAAGAAAATTTCACTTGAATTTGATGAATATATAAAATTGGAAAAAGCGAATGAAAAGGTTGTGATTTCTCCGCCTCAGGCACAGCAGCCTGAAATTAAACCTTCGGGAAAGAAGATAAACATAAACCTGCTCGATTCACTGAAACCCAATACCACTTATACGATTGATTTTTCGGATGCCATCGTTGATAACAATGAAGGAAATCCGTTGGGTAATTTTGCGTTTACTTTCTCTACCGGAGATGTGATCGATACGTTAGAGGTATCCGGTACGTTACTCGAAGCTTCCAATCTGGAGCCGGTAAAGGGAATGCTGGTGGGCTTACATTCCAATTTGTCCGATACGGCATTTACTAAATTGCCGTTTGACCGGGTAGCCCGTACGGACAGTCGCGGGCATTTTGTAATCCGGGGGATTGCTCCGGGAGAATACCGTATCTTTGGTCTGATGGATGCCGATCAGAATTTTTCTTTCAGCCAGAAGAGCGAAGCGCTGGCTTTTAATGACTCTTTGGTTATTCCCCGTTGGGAGGAACGTATGCGACAGGATACGACTTGGGTGGACTCTTTGACTATTGATACGATTGTTGAAAGAAAATATACTTATTATCTGCCGGATAATATTGTATTGCGTTCTTTTACGGAAAATCTGTTTTCGCAATATCTTATTAAAAGCGAACGTCTGACTCCGGAGAAATTTACGCTTTATTTTGCAGCCAAAGCCGATACTTTGCCGGTGTTGAAGGGATTGAACTTTGAAGAGGAGGATGCTTTTGTTATTGAGAAGAGCCTGAAGAATGATACTATTCATTATTGGGTAAAAGATTCGTTGATTTATAAGCAAGATACGTTGTCATTCAGTCTTAGCTATTTGTATACGGATACATTGAATCAGTTGGTTCCGCGGACGGATACATTGAAGCTTGTAGCCAAGAATGTGAAAAAGAATACGGATGAGCCCAAGAAAAAGAAGAGAAAGAAAGATGAAGAGGATGAGCCGGAACCGACCAAATTCCTGCCTGTATCATCGCGTGCCTCTTCTTCTATGGATGTGTACGATTATATCTCATTGACTTTTGAGGAGCCGATAGCCTGGTTTGATACTGCGGCTATCCACCTGAAACAGAAAGTGGATACGTTATGGGAGGAGGTTTCTTTTGATTTTACACAGGATTCGTTGAACTTACGTAAGTATAATTTGTATTATGATTGGGAGCCGGCGACGGAATACGAGTTCTCGGTAGATTCGACTGCTTTTCATGGTATTTACGGGTTGTTTACCGATAAGATAAAGCAGAACATAAAAGTACGTTCTCTGGAGGAATACGGGGCCATTTATTTTAATGTTACAGGGTGTGATTCCATTGCTTTTGTGGAATTGCTCGATGGTCAGGATAAGGTAGTGCGTAAAGTACCTGTCGTTGATGGGAAAGCAGATTTCTATTTCTTGAATCCGGGTAAGTACTGCGCTCGTTTGGTGAATGATACGAATGGAAATGGAGTCTGGGATACCGGTGAATACGAAACGAAGCGGCAGCCGGAAATGGTGTACTATTATCCGCAGATATTGGAACCGAGAGCCAATTGGGAGGTCGAACAGACTTGGGATGTGAAGGCAACGCCATTGGATAAACAAAAACCGGATGAACTTAAAAAACAAAAACCAGATGAAGACAAGAAGAAAAGAGGCCAGAATAATAATCAAAGCGGTCGCCAGCGTTAAGAGTCGTATAAACCTGCTATGGTTGACATTGATTGTTAGTGTTTGCTTCTCAATGCCGGTCAAGGCTCAGTGTGAAGCTACGAACAAAGCTTTCAAGTCCGGTGAGCATGTAATGTACGATTTGTATTTCAACTGGAAATTTGTATGGATAAAGGCAGGTTTGGCAAGCCTTACCACGAATGCGACGACTTATCACTCCAAACCGGCCTACCGTTTTAATCTCTTGTCGGTGAGCAGTAAGAAAATTGATTTTTTCTTTAAAATGCGGGACACTTTGACTTGTATTGTCAGTGAGAAACTCGAACCCCGTTATTTCCGCAAAGGAGCTGAAGAGGGAAAACGTTACACGGTAGACGAGGCATGGTTTTCCTATAAAGACGGACTGTGCTTTGTCAATCAAAAGCGTACTTACCGGGATGGTGAGATTATAGAGACCGAATATAGTGACAGTCGCTGTGTTTTTGATATGCTCAGTATTTTGGCACAAGCCCGCTCTTACGATCCGAACGACTATACGATCGGGCAGAAAATAAACTTTCCTATGGCTACCGGTCGCAGGGTAGAAGAACAGACCTTGATTTATCGCGGGATGAAAAATATCAAAGCAGAGAATGATACGACTTACCGATGCCTTGTTTTCTCATTTGTGGAATATACCGACAAAGATAAAGAAAAGGAGGTGATTACATTCTATATTACAGATGATAAAAACCACCTCCCGGTTCGTTTGGATATGTTTTTGAATATCGGGTCGGCCAAAGCTTTTCTCAGAAGTGTTACCGGGAATCGTTATCCGCTTACTTCGATTGTCACAAAGTAAAAGGTACTTGTTGATCTTTGCGGAATACGCTTGATTCGAATGTGGCGATTAATTCATTTTTTTGGTTAGTGATATCTATCTGATAATATCCGGTGCTCCGGCCGATATATCGCTCCCGGGCTTCGGCATACAATGTATCACCAATACCACTGGCACGGAGAAACGTAATATTGGACGATAGGGAAAAAGCAAGTTGCCCATGCGAATTGGCAGCGGCTGCTAAGGCAAGGTCGGCCAAGGTAAAGATAGCTCCTCCTTGTGTGCGGTTTCCTGCATTGAGATGTTCCTTTTTTATTTCCAGTCGGGCTTTACTATATCCTTCGCGTACTTCCATGAGTACGATGCCTGCCCTTTCGGCAAAAAGATCGTTTTTAAAAAAATCCTGTGGTGTCATGATTAATAATTGGTTAATTGGTCAATATGCCAATGTGCCAATTGGCTGCGCTGCTATACCTGGACGTGCAGTTGGACATTGACATATTGGTTCATTGGCATATTGGCATATTGGCTCATTGGCATATTATTTTCTGCAAATGTACCAAATTTGTCTCTTAATTGGATTATTTAGTACAGTCAAATCTGTTGGATTGCGCTATTTTTGCCATCATGAAATTAATTACATCACAAATAATCCAGGTATTATGAAAACGATTTTGAGTGTATTGGGATTTTCCCTGCTGATTCTGACAAGTTGCAACAACACTAAAACGGTTGAAAAAGACTTTATTCAGGATAACATTGATAATGCTGCTGCGCAGAATACGATCCAGACTGATATTATAGAGAAGTCGGGTAGAGTATTGAATCCACGCACGATTGATAAAGATGGTAATATTGTTTATATTCCCATTGATGATTGGTGTTCTGGCTTTTATCCGGGTAGTATATGGCTCACTTATGAGCTTACCGGAGATAAGAAGTGGTTGCCACTGGCAGTGAAATATACAGAAGCACTCGATTCGGTAAAACATTTGAAATGGCATCATGATGTAGGTTTTATGATTGGTTGCAGCTATCTGAACGGGTATCGCCTGGCTGATAAGAAAGAATACAAAGATGTGATTGTGGAAACTGCCAGATCATTGTCTACTCGTTTTCGTCCGAATGCAGGAGTTATTCAGTCGTGGGATGCCGACAGAGGATGGCAGAGTACACGCGGCTGGAAATGTCCGGTTATCATTGATAATATGATGAATCTTGAATTGTTGTTTGAAGCGACAACGCTTTCGGGAGATTCTACTTTTTATAATATTGCAGTGAAACATGCCGATACAACGATGGCGCATCATTTCCGTCAGGATAATAGTTGTTATCATGTGGTGGATTATGATCCGGAAACAGGTGAAGTGCGTAAGAAACAGACAGCGCAGGGATATGCGGATGAGTCGGCATGGGCTCGCGGACAGGCATGGGCACTGTATGGGTACACGGTTTGTTACCGCTATACCCATGATAAGAAATATCTTGATCAAGCACAGAAAGTCTACAATTTTATCTTTACCAATAAAAATCTGCCGGAAGACCTCGTACCCTATTGGGATTTTGATGCTCCCAATATTCCGAATGAACCGCGTGATGCCTCGGCTGCTGCCTGTACAGCTTCCGCACTATATGAAATGGAAAACTATCTTCCGGGAAATGATTATAAGGTTACGGCTGATAAAATCATGGAGAGTCTTGGCTCGCCGGCTTACCGTGCAGCAGTAGGAACAAACGGTAATTTTATACTGATGCACTCCGTAGGCAGCATCCCTCACGACTCCGAAATCGATGTTCCGTTGAACTATGCCGATTATTACTTCTTGGAGGGATTGATGCGTAAGAGAGATATGGAGAAAAAGTAATTAAGTAGTCAAGTAGTTAAGTAGTCAAGTAGTGAGTAGGTGATAGTCCGGCTATCAAAAAAGAGTGCATGTTTCAGAATGAATCTATTCTACTTGACTACTTACTACTTACTACTTGACTACTTGCTACTTGACTACTTGCTACTTGACTACTTAACTACTTAACTACTTGCTTACTAGTAATCAATAGTCATTTGTCATGAACAATCAGATAAATTTATTATTCGGCGGTTTGAGTTTGTTTGCTATGCAGGGGTGTAAAGCTCCACAGGCTGAACAAATCGAACATCCCAATATCATTTATGTTTTTCCTGATCAGTATCGCAATCAGGCGATGGAATTTTGGGGACAGGAGGGATTCCGGGAAAAGGTGAATTTTAAAGCCGATCCCGTGCATACACCTAATTTGAATGCTTTTGCCCGCGAATCAGTGGTACTGACTTCAACACAGAGTAATTGTCCGTTGAGTAGTCCTCATCGTGGCAGTTTGTTGACAGGAATGTATCCTAACAAGAGTGGTATACCTTTGAATTGTAATTCGAATCGCCCCATCAGTTCCTTGCGTGAAGATGCAGAGTGTATCGGTGACGTGTTTCAAAGTGCAGGCTACGATTGTGCTTATTTTGGAAAATTGCATGCTGATTTTCCGACACCGAATGATCCGGAAAATCCGGGACAGTATGTAGAAGAAAAGCGGCCGGTATGGGATGCTTATACTCCGAAGGAACGTCGACACGGATTTAATTATTGGTATTCTTACGGCACATTTGATGAACATAAGAATCCTCATTATTGGGATACGGACGGGAAACGTCATGACCCTAAGGAATGGTCGCCCTTACACGAAGCCGGGATGGTTGTTTCGTACTTGAAAAACGAGGGCAATGTGCGCGATATGAAAAAGCCGTTCTTTATTATGGTAGGAATGAATCCTCCGCATAGTCCGTATCGTTCATTGGACGACTGTATGGAGGAAGATTTCAATTTGTATAAAGACCGTCCGCTTGATAGTCTTTTGATTCGGCCCAATGCAGATGCGAAAATGGAAAAGGCGGAATCGGCTCGTTACTATTTTGCATCGGTGACTGGCGTCGATCGTGCTTTTGGTCAGATATTGGCAACATTGAAGGAGATGGGACTGGATAAGAATACAATTGTCGTTTTCTCTTCGGATCATGGAGAAACTATGTGTAGCCAGCGTACGGATGACCCGAAAAACTCTCCTTATTCAGAGTCGATGAATGTTCCGTTTATAGTGCGGTATCCGGATAAAATCCGCCCGCGAGTGGATAATCTGATGCTTTCTTCACCGGATATTATGCCTACCCTGTTGGGATTGTGCGGTCTTGGAGATTCTATTCCTGCTGAAGTACAGGGACGCAATTTTGCTCCGCTTTTCTTCGATGAAAAAGCTGATATCGTACGTCCGACAGGTGCCTTATACATTCAGAATCTGGATGGAGAGAAAGATGAAAACGGGTTAGTGACATCTTATTTTCCTTCATCAAGGGGAATCAAGACGCATCGTTACACAATGGCGCTTTATATCGATCGCAATACGAAGCAATTGAAAAAGAGTCTGTTGTTTGATGATGAAAAAGACCCTTATCAGATGAATAACCTTTCATTGGAGGAGAATAAAGAGGTGGTGAAACAACTTTGTTCGGAAATGGGGGGAATGCTGAAAGAGATAGATGATCCCTGGTATAGGGAACGTATATTGTCAAATATGATTTCTTATGAATAAATTGGGGTATTAGTGAATATAGGTAAAGAAAAAATGCCGGATCGACTTGTTTTGATCCGGCATTTTATTGTTATAGACAGGGTTTCCTCTTTATTTGTTTAGCTTCCATTCAAAGCCGTCTTTGGTATCTTTGATCTCGAATCCCAGTGCGGTCAGTTCGTTACGGATGAAGTCGGAAGTCGCCCAGTCTTTGTTTGCTTTCGCTTTCACACGTTGTTCAAGCAACATATCGACTACTTTTCCATAAGCCGCTTCACGGCCATCTGAAGAGCCTTTCTCTTCTTTCAAACCGAGAATTTCAAAACTGAACAGATGGAATGTCTCTTTTAAATCTTTCAAGTCTTCAGCGGAGATTGTATCGTTTCCGGCAATGATATTGTTAATCATTTTGGCGCCTTCGAACAGATTGGCTATAACGATGGGCGTATTCATGTCATCGTTCATGGCTTCATAGCACTTCGTACGGATTTCTTTTACGCTGACTGTAGAAGTGGCTGCCGGGGTGATTTTCTCCAAGTTATCTACGGCTTCCATCAGACGTTGCAGCCCTTTTTCAGATGCTTGCAGAGCTTCATTGCTGAAATCTACCGTGCTGCGATAATGTGCCTGCAGAATGAAAAAGCGAATAGTCATCGGGGTATATGCCTGCGTCAGTAACTTGTGGGTTCCGCTAAAGAATTCATCCAATGTGATGAAGTTGCCGAGCGATTTGCCCATCTTGGTACCGTTAATCGTAATCATGTTATTGTGCATCCAGTAATGCACCATGTCATCGCCTTGAGAGGCCACCGATTGAGCGATCTCGCATTCGTGATGCGGGAATATCAGGTCCATACCTCCTCCGTGAATATCGAAGTGTTCTCCTAAATATTTCCGTCCCATCGCTGTACATTCAGCGTGCCATCCGGGGAAACCATCTCCCCACGGTGAGGGCCAACGCATGATATGTTCCGGCTGTGCTTTCTTCCATAGGGCAAAGTCGGCAGGATTACGTTTCTCGTTCTGGCCGTCCAAGTCACGGGTGGTATTCAGCACGTCGTCCAGATTGCGGCCGGAGAGTTTGCCATAATGATAGTCCTTATTGTATTTGGCTACGTCGAAATAGACGGAACCTTCGCTTTCATAAGCATAACCGGCTTCCAGAATTTTACTTACCAGTTCGATTTGTTCGATGATGTGTCCGGATGCATGCGGCTCGATACTTGGTGGAAGTACATTTAATGCATCCATCGCTTTATGGTAACGGTTCAAGTAATACTGTACCACTTCCATTGGTTCCAGTTCTTCCAAGCGTGCCTTTTTGGCGATTTTGTCTTCACCGTCATCGGCATCGTGTTCCAGATGACCTACGTCGGTGATATTGCGCACGTAGCGCACTTTATATCCTGAATGGGTGAGATAACGGAAGAGTACATCGAATGTGATGGCCGGACGTGCATGCCCCAGATGGGCGTCACCATACACGGTAGGTCCGCAAACGTACATACCTACATGGGGTGCATGTAAAGGCACAAACAATTCCTTTTTCCTATCTAAAGTGTTGTAAATAGTCAGTTGATGTTCCATAACGTTTGATATTTATTCTGTTTGAAACCACAAAGTTAGAATAAATAATTGATATTTCTTATTTTGATGCTGAAAAGAATCTTTCTACAACAACGGCTACGCCGTCTTCATCGTTGGAGAGAGTGATATAATCGGCAGCTTTCTTTACCGGTTCTTGAGCATTGCCCATGGCTACTCCTAATCCGGCGAATTTAATCATGCTCAAGTCGTTATAACCGTCGCCGATAGCTACCATTTCTTCTTTTTTCATGTTCAGCTTCTCCAATAATACGGCAAGTGACCGGGCTTTATCGATACCCGGCGGCACTAATTCCAGGAAATAAGGTTCTGAACGGTAAACGCTGATTGTGCCTTGCATCAGAAGGGACAATTCTGATTCCACTGCTATCAGTTTATCCGGTTCTCCTACTATCAGGCATTTGGGCAAAGGCAGGCGGATGTCGGCTAGGAAATCGTTTGTTTCCCGGATTTGCATTTTGTTCAGAAAGGCTTCTTTCTTTACGTATTCATCTTCCGGATTCTCGGTGATGATGTATTCTTTGTCGTAAGTAAGGATGGCAAGGCCGTTCCGTTTGGCACATTCGTATAATTGAGGAATGGCGGTATCGGGCAATACGTTTGAATAGAGTATTTCGTGAGTTTTCCAATCGATGATTTCTCCGCCGTTATAGGAGAGGATGTATCCTTCGAACTGATTCATTTGTAATTGGTTTGCCAAGGGGACGATGCCATAAGTGGGCCTGCCGGAAGCCAATACCAGTCGTGTGCCTTGTTGTTGTGCCTGTATCAGTATCTCTCTGTTACGGGGTGTTATCTCTTTCTTTGTGTTGGTCAGAGTGCCGTCCAGATCGAGAACGAGGAGCTTGTAATTCATTTTTTGTTCAGTGTTTGATTTATGAGAGCGCAAAGATAATATTTTCTGTTTTTGGTAGGGTGTTTTCTTTCAATTAACAGCTACTTGCAAATAAAATGCCGGCTGCATATGAAAGGGATGCAGCCGGCATTCAGTAATAGAGAATAGTTTCCCGGCAAAGTATGTCGGGAAACCTTTTCTTACTTTATTTTACGAATTCTTTTACTGTATCAATGGTACCGTCGCTATAGATGGTACGGATGATGTTCAGACCTTTTTCTGTATTATTGATACGAATACCGTTTACATTGTAGTATTGACGTTCTACCACTTCTTTGTTTACGGTACTTTGATCGATGCCGGTAGCGTTACTTCCGTTGGATGCTTGTCCGAGTCCACCCATCTGGTTGGCTGCACGTACAGTGAATACATCTTCGTCGGTTGCATTTGCCGGAATCGTATAGGTAGTTTCGTTTGTGAAGTCTATTACTTTTCCGTTTTTGCAGATAGCGTAACAGAATACGTAGTCGCTGGCATTCCAAGTAAGAGTAGAACCGTTGACTGTCAGAATCGGAGCCGCAGCCTGTTCGGTCAATAAAGCCGGTTGCCAGGAATCGCTGCCACCCAATACGTTTTCAAGGGTAAAGCGGGCGGCTTCTTCTGCTGAAAGTACAGGGCTGTACGGGATGGTTCCACCGGTGTATTTCGTTTTACGGGCACTGCAATCTACTGCCATACCACTTTCTGTGTGGCTGTTGTATTCCGCAAATAATTTCGGAATAATCGTTTCGCTCATATCACTCCATCCTTCTGCTTTTGGAATAACCTTCATCGTCGTATTAATCCATACACTCATCGGAGCACCTTGCCAAGGGCGTCCTAATGCATATGTACCTTTGTTTGCATCGTATCCGTCGATGATACAATCATTGAATACATATCCCCAATCGGTATCACCGGCGGGTGCTGTAATACAGTTTCCAGAACGATTTTCCAGATAGAGTAACGTACGGTTGAAGAAGACATCGCCGCCACCGCAGATGAAGTCTACGGTACCATGAATTTCAGAGTCTTCGAAGTATGAACGCATACGGTTGTTGTTAGAATAGTAAGTATCCTGATAACTTAGCATACGCACGTTCTTGTATACGTTTTTGTTTCCTTTATCTTGCAGACATACTGCACGTCCGGTAGTTCCTATGTAGTCATAATCATTTTTCAAGGTGATATCCTGCATGTATATGTTTTCTCCTGTTGGCTGTAGGGTAGCGCTGATAGAGATTCCTTCTGCAGGGGCCTTGTTTACGATCATTGTGTTTTCCATGCTTTCACCAATCAGTGATATGTTCGATTTTACGTCCGTCAGGCATTTGCTTCCCAAGTCGTAAACCCCGTCATGCAGGAAAATGCGGAAACGTGCACCGGAAGTAGAAGCAGCGTTACCTTGTGCCAAGGCTTCAAGCAATTCGTCGGCATTGCTGACGATGGCATCATACATGCCCGGAGTCACTGCCGGAGGGGCAATGGTGGTAAACCGGATGGTGATATCCTCTTTTACCTCATTATCGAATAAATTGGATACACTATTGGCTGGCAATGTGAATGTATAAGTAGTGTTGTAGTCCAAGCCCATATAGGAGAAAGTGATTGTCTTGCCTGATACGGTCGGAGTCAGTGTTTTATTTCCCAAAGTCGCTACGGCGCCGTCTGCCATTTTTACTTTGCTGTCAAAGGTCAATACGATACGTCCTGTAGCCGAAATCTCTTCGGCGTTGTTTACCGGGATGCTGGATAACAATTTGGGTGGATCTGCCGGAGGAATCCCGTTTTCTGTTCCGGTGATGTAAATTGCACCGATAGCCGTACCGTCATTGTCGGATGCTGTACCTACAATATCAGAGCTGTAATCAGGAATCCAACGGAGATGCAGTGACTCTGCATTGTTACATTCTGCGGGTAACGTAGCTTCCAACGGTGTCCACGCTTTTGCACCTGTCAGGGTGATGCGGGCGGCTTCCTTATAATTGGTTCCATCCAAAGAATATTCTAATTTTTGCACGGAATATGCATTGTAATTATACAGCATTTTGGAAGTAACTTTGATGTCGATGAAATCGGCTGCATTTACTTTGGTCTCGTAGTAATATTTCTCAGAGATGTTTTTCCAGTTTACGGCAGCGGGTTCACCCTCGTAGCCTCCTGACTCTTTTGATTTATCCAGCCAGCTTTGAGTGGTTCCGTCTTCTTTGCGAAGAATCAGTGCGGTTGCTTCATTTTCACTTGTGGAGATGAAGTCTGCGGGACGGCTGTTGTTGCCTTTTAGGATGAAATCCCACCCTACGATATAGTCAGAAGCACTGTATACGGCAACGTACTCTTTATTATCGTCCATGGTTACGGATAGTTCATTGGTCGTTTCTCCGCTTTTCCAGTTAGTAAATTTCAGAATAGGATTTTCTGTTGCCGTAAGAGTGACAAGAGTTCCTCCTTCATACATTTTCTCGCCATTTACTAAGGTCGCATCGGGAGTAGCGGTTATCATATAACTGTTTGCTCCACCTTCTACGCTGGTTTTGAGTGAATAGGTCGCTATTTGTTCAAACACGGCCGTGATCACCATGCTTTCGTTTAATATTTGTTTGTAGCTTGCATCGGTGGAGAGCGTCTGATTGGCTGCATCCACCCATTTCACAAATTTATAGCCGAAATTCTTGTTAGCAGTCAGCGTCACTTCAGAACCCTCATCGTATTGGCTGCTGACAGGGGAAACGGATATACTTCCGGCTTCTGCGGGCGATACGTTTGTTGCCAATGTGACTTGCGGTACGGTGATTTCAACGTTGGAATAAATTTCAAGGTCGAGCATATAGGCATTTTGAGCAGGTGCCAGATTGGTCCAACGTAACTGTACATCGTTTTCATTAACGGCACATTCCACCCATGCTCCGCCTGCCGGATCGGCAACGGCATCGGATAATACTACCCAATCAGCATCTGTGGCATTTTTCTTTTCCAGTTTATAACCACGCTTGCTTCCCGTGGCAGCATGGCGGAAACGTACTCGGGTGATGTTACTCAGCTTTGAAGTAACGATCGTACCTGCCATATTTTTTTCTGCCATGGCATATCCCATTGCATCAGCAGGGAATTTACTATTGGTTCCATTAGGAGAAACGGTTACTCCATCAAATGTAAAAGTGAGAGTTTCATTACTGAAATTAGTGGTTTGATCAACAGTGGCCGGTGCGCTGCTGGAAGACAAACTTTGCCAGTCAGTGAAATCCGTCACATAAACGGGACGTTCTTGGATATTGCTTTCTACTTTGGGATAAACTACTGTGAAGTATCTGAAGTAAGAACCATCACCTATAACAATATCAATGTTTTCAGCATCGCCTCCATAAACATAGGTTGCTACGTTTCCGGATAGTTGATAGTTGGTATCGCCGGCAATAGTGGTAGTGGTCGTTGCGCTGTATGATTCCAAAGAAATTGTACAGTTTTTGGCAGCAGGAATAGTAAGGATAGTACCTGGATTCATTTGTGCCCAGTCTGTCCAACCGGCATTGGCTATTTTTCCGGAAGTAGTATCCAGATCTATTTTTACATCAATAACTTGGCCGTTAACGGTAGTTTGGGCTACATAGATACCGGTTACTTTTTCGTAGGCTAAAGTAGGGGCACCATTCTTACGTTGAAAATCCCAGCTAACCGTCACTTCGTCTTCCCGGTCATTTAGAGATACGGTGTTGTCAGTAAAAACGGCTGTTAAAGCTAAGTCTTCGGTAACTGTTATTTCTTCACCCGGTTGGTAGCTATTGTTACCATCGGTCCAAGCTGTCAATGTTTTACCTTCCACATATAAAGTTCTGTTCAAGGGAAGTGTGTAGGTAGCACCTGTCTGCACTTCAGTTTCTGAAGGAGCTGTGCCGGCATTGGTATATTCACCTAAAGAAAAGGTGATTTTGGAATTTGCAGGAACATCGTTGGCTGTTTCAATTGCTATATAGGGCACATAGTTGCCTCCTTTTATGGAAAGCGTAGTTGCTGCTCCATTGTAGTATGCTTCAGCACAAGTCTGATCATTGTGGTAGCATTTTCCATTATTGGTATTCATACTTGCCACGGTTGTTCCATCGGCATTTGTAATGGTCACATCACCACCCCAGGCACATGTTCCAATAGAGATTTTTACGGCTCCTTGTACTTTTACAATGGCTGTACCCGGATTGAGACCATGCTCGTCACTGTGGTATTTAAAATCTTTTAGTACGATATTGGCAGATGCATCGTCTGCTGATACGCGGGTTTGAGTACCGTCTTCTGCAATCGCTATGCCAAATGTGACTTGATTTTTGTTTGCAATTTCATCGGAAGTGAGGAAATTTCCCTTCATCAAATCAAGTTTGATGTCTGTAAACCCGGAGCTGTTCTCCGCCCTTGTTGACGCCTTGGCGGTTAAACTACCTATCAGGCATGCAACTGCAAGAATAGTGTAATATACATTTCTCATAATACAAGAATGATTAAAGTTAATATTATTCTGATGGGGCGAATATAATATAAACTCTAAATAAGGCGGTTACCTGTTTTTTGATTAAGTCAGATATTACACAAGATAAAACAGTTTGTCTATCTATCATACTAAAAAATACAAGGTTAGCTTATTCTAACAGACCGATCCACTCTTGGTCGGTCAATGTCGGAATCGATTCGCTATCGGTGATGAATGTTTCGGCCAACAACCGTTTGTCTTCTTGTAGCCGGATGATTTTTTCTTCAATACTGTCTTTCGTAATGAAACGATAGGCAATGACCTGCTTGTTTTGTCCGATGCGGTGTGCGCGGGCTATGGCCTGTGCTTCGGCGGCGGGATTCCACCATGGGTCTACGATGAATACATAATCTGCTTGTGTCAGGTTGAGACCTACCCCTCCGGCCTTGAGGGAGATGAGGAAAGCTTGTATTTCTTCTGTTTGTGAGAATCGGGCGATCTCTTCCGGACGGTTGGTGGAAGCACCGGTAAGTAGGGCATATTGCCAGCCGTATTTATGAAATTCCGCAGCTATCAGCTCCAGATGTTTGACGAAGGAGGAGAATATCAGAACTTTGTGTCCTTCGCTACGGAGGGTTCTGTAAGTGTCGATGATCTGTTCCAGTTTTCCCGAACTTCCTTCATAATCGGAGAATATCATTCGCGGATGACATGCTAATTGGCGCAATCGGGAAATGCCATTGAGTACCGTGAACTGCTGGTGTTGTTTTTTATTCGGACTGAGTTGCAACAGGGTATTGCGAAGACTGTTTTTCTCTTGCAGGTATATTTCATCTTGTGATTCCGGCATGTCACAGTAGATAATTTCTTCTGTAAGGGGTGGCAGTTCCGGTGCGACTTCACTTTTACTTCTACGCAGGATAAAGGGAGTGATAAGCTGGCGCAGGCGTAATTCCATACGGCTGTTCCCTTGCTTGATGGGATTAATGAATTGCTTGGTAAATGCACTTTCATTTCCCAAAAGATCCGGTTGCAGGAAGTGGAATTGTGCCCAAAGATCTTTCAGGGAATTTTCAATAGGAGTACCTGTCAGCACGAGACGATGGCGGCTGCGCAATTGGATGGCGGAACGGAAAGTTAGTGAATCACTATTCTTGATATTCTGGCTTTCGTCCAGTACGATGTACTCGAAACAGTATTGCCGGAGAACATCGAGTTTATTCCGCATGGTACCGTAAGAGATGAATATCAGATGAAAACGATTGAAAAATTGCTCCGGATGTCCTTCCTTGTAATGGCTATTACTATTGTATTCCGCCATAGACAGAGTGGTGAAGCGGGCTGCTTCTCGTTTCCAATTATGTAACAGTGAGGTGGGAACTACAATCAGTGTACTCGGTTTGCGAGTAGTTTCGGCGGTACGTTGGGAAACTTCACATTTATTCAATGTGTTTTCCTTCGTCAGATCTCCGAAAAGTTCAAATTGCCCCATTTCATCGATACGGACCGGCTCGCTTTTTAATATGGGATTCCGTTCGTATTCCACCGATATTCCACTCTTGTTTTTCGGGAGTTCGGTCTTTTCTCTTTCCGTGTCGCTATCATCATGATTGCGGCTGTAAATCTTTTGTAGTAAAGTGAGTGTCTGCAACGTTTTTCCCAATCCCATGTCATCGGCAAGACATCCTCCGAAACCTTGTTCGTAAAGATTCATCATCCAGGCGTAACCTTTTTGTTGGTACGGGCGTAATTGGGCCTTTATTTCTATAGGTACGGGATATTTTTGTTGAAATTGGGGAGGAATGAATTCCTTAGGATTATTATTTTCCATGATAGATTCTACGATGCCCATAAACGGGCGTTTTACGTAGATATTCTTTCCTCGTGTCATGCCTATTTCCATCAGATTGGCGTATTTACTGAACCATTCTTCAGGTAGTAGGATTATCCGTCCGTCGGGGAGGGTATATTCATGCTTTTCTTCCAAAATGTGTTTACGGAAGCGGCTGAAAGGTATTCGTAAATTACCAATGACCACCGTTATGTGTAGTTCGAACCAGTCCGGTCCGTCATCATAGCTTTGTTCGATGTGAATTTCCTCCAGGCAGTACGGTGTATCTTGTAAGTCGCTGGTCAATATAAACGAACTTTGTAGCATGGCCCGATGTACGGTGATCCATTCGGTTATGCTCTTCTCCGGTGCTTTCTCCGATAGTTTGAAGTGAGAATCATTAATACGTTCCAGTCCGGTGTTTTGGAGGATTTGTATGGCTTCTTCTTCCACATCAGTGTTACGTTGAAAATAGTATATGATGTTTTTACCCTCTATAACTTCCCGTGAGAAGAATTTCTTTATTTCTTCGGTGGGTTGAGGTGTGAACAGTTCAGTCCCATAGCGGAAATTCAATCTTAAAAGTGGAGTGGAATAGATTGTTTCCTCTACGTATAGCAGACAGTCACAAGGTCTCTCTTCCTTGCGGATATCCAATCCTTTCGCGCTGATAGTGTGATAACTGGCAATAGGAATGAGAATGTTGTCGATATATTTTTCGGTGAGTGAAGCGTCTACGCGAATCTTTGTTTTTTTTGTAAATGGGAGCAACCGTGTTGCCTCTATGTGCCGGAAAATGTATACTTCCATGCCCAATAACAAGATTGCCGGATTGGCGGTCAGGACAATTACCGGTTTTAGTTCCATAAGAGGAATGATTTTACCTTCATTATAACATTGCAGTTGATAGCTGAATGATTGCTCGTTCACTTCAAATGAGAAGTGAACTTCTGTGTCCTTGCTATGTACATGATAGGCGTGATGTGAGTAGAGTAATTTGCTGCCTGTTTGTTTCTGATATAAAAGCAGGGCATGAGTACGGATCAATTCCATCATTTCTATCAGTTTTTTCTCGATGAACAGGCGGATATTTTTCAACTTTGCCGGATCTTCGGATAGTTTACGGAGGAACTTGGGAATCGTCTTGTCTTTGGAATAGACCGTCATCAAATATTTCTCGGTGTAGTGTGACGCGATTTCAATGGCCTTTTGTTCTGTTTCGCTCAATTGTGCCACAGCTTTTGGAGAAAGATGGAAAGCTTGTTCCATCAGACAAAGTTCTTCCTTTGTAGTTCTTTCTGCGATATACGGTATGAGCAGCATGCCCAGTACCGGATGTTCAGAAAGGACGATGACAAGTTGGCTATGTGGCGTTGTTTCTTTCATTCTATTTAGTTTGAAAAGGTAAAGATACGGGATTTTGTTTAAATTTGCGGCATGATGGAGCAAAAGAAACGTGTATTGTTGGGAATGAGTGGCGGGACCGATAGTTCGGTTGCTGCCATGTTGTTGCAGGACGCCGGCTATGAGGTGGTAGGAGTGACTTTCCGTTTTTTTGAGCTGAATGATTCTACGGAGTATTTGGAAGATGCTCGTATATTGGCGTCACGGCTTGGTATCAGGCATATAACTTACGATGCCCGTAAGATATTTCATGAACGTATTGTCACTTATTTTATCGATGAATATTTAGCAGGTCATACTCCCGTGCCCTGCACGCTTTGCAATAATTATCTGAAATGGCCATTGTTGGCAATGTTGGCCGATGAAATGGGTATTTTTTATATTTCCACCGGCCATTATGTGCGCAAAATATGGATGGATGAGAAATATTATATCACACCTGCTGCCGATTCGGATAAAGATCAGTCTTTCTTTTTATGGGGGTTGAAACAGGATATTCTTCGGAGGATGTTGCTGCCAATGGGGGAAATGACGAAACCGCAAGCACGTGCTTTTGCTGCTGCGAGAGGGTTTGAAAAAGCCGCCACTAAAAAAGACAGTATCGGAGTCTGCTTTTGTCCGATGGATTACCGTAGCTTTTTGAAAAAGAATTTGCAGTCCGGCTTTACGACAACCGGCATTGAAAGAGGCAAATTTGTCGATGAAAAGGGGGATTTTATTGCCTGGCATGACGGATATCCGTTTTATACAATCGGACAGCGTAGAGGGTTGGGTATCGATTTAAACCGTGCTGTATTTGTGAAAGAAATATGGCCGGCGGAAAATAAAATCGTCTTATCCTCATTGCAGGCTCTTGAGAAGACGGAGATGTGGCTGAAAGATTGGAACATAATCGACGAGTCCCGTTTGTTCGGGCATGACGATATTATCGTAAAAATACGCTACCGGAAACAGGCAAACCATTGCGAGGTGCGGTTGACAACAGAGGGATTGCTACATCTCCGGCTTCTTGAACCTCTTACAGCTGTTGCGCCCGGGCAGGCTGCCGCCTTTTATAAAGATGGCTTGCTGTTGGGGGGAGGTATTATAACAATGTGACAATGCGCCAATATGCCAATGTACCAATTGGCTGCGCTGTCACGGCACATCAGTAATCGTAAGCAGCGTGCTTACCTTCACTGGGCATTATCCGTACGACCCGTATGCAGCGTTCGTAAGAGACTTTTGCACGGTGCATAAAAACGGGGGGACGAGCCTTCACCCTCAAATGCCGATGAACAAGCTGATTGCTCGAAAAGGTGAAAGCGGTGAATGGGGAGAATTTGATAGTGATATTCCACCGCTTTTGTGGTTGTAATATGTCAGTATGTGTCAACCACCCGTACTGTTATCATACTAAATGCTGAATACTAAATACTAAATACTGAATGCTGAATAGCAATTGGCACATTGACACATTGGCATATTGTCACATTATTCTTCATTTAATTCCAGCATTTCTTCGATATACTCTCTTGTATTACTTAGGCGGGGGATCTTGTGTTGTCCGCCCAATTTGCCCTTTTGGGCCAGCCAATCATGGAATAATCCTTTCCGGGCTACGATCACCTCAAGTGGTTGCAAGGCGATATCTTTCCAGCGTTTGGCTTCATAATCGGAGTTTACTTCCTTAAGAGTAGCGTCCAATATCGCAGCAAAATTCTCGATGGAATCAGGCATTTTCGCAAATTCTATCAGCCATTGATGGCGACATTTGGCATGTTCGTCCATGAATACCGGTGCTGCACTATAATCACTGACTTGTGCACCGGTTGCTGCACAGGCTTTAATCAGTCCCTTCTCTGCATTATCCACTATCAGTTCTTCGCCAAAGGCATTGATGAAGTGTTTGGTGCGTCCGGTGATAATGAACTTATACGGGTTTTTACTTGTGAATTTTACAGTATCGCCAATCATGTATCTCCATAACCCGCAGGAAGTAGAGATAATCATTGCATAATTCTTGTTCAATTCTACCTCTTCCAGACAGCAGGTATGGGGAAATTCTTTGCCAACTTCTTCCAATGGCATGAATTCGTAGAATATTCCGTAATCGATCATCAACAGCATGGCCGGGTCTGAAAGATCGTTCTGCGTTCCGAAATAACCCTCAGAAGCATTGTAGGTTTCCACATAATGCATTCCGGGCGATTGGATCACCTGTTTGTATTGTTCACGATAAGGATTGAAAGCCACCCCTCCGTGGAAAAATACTTCAAGGTTAGGCCATACCTCCTCTAATGTTTGTTTGCCTGTTTTTTCGAGAATACGTTTAATGAGTACCAACATCCATGAAGGTACGCCCGACAAATTGGTAACATTGACCGGAATCGTGCTGTTGGCAATTGCTTCTATCTTGGTTTCCCATTCGCTCATCAGAGCTATTTTCTTGCTGGGAACGCGTATCAGATTAATAAGGGGACTTACGTTTTGTATAAGAATGGCAGATAAATCGCCTACAAGGCTGTGATTGGAATTTAAGTTCGGACTATGACTGCCACCTAAAATCAATCCTTTGCCGGAGAAGAAATGGCTGTCCGGATTTATCCGGAAATAGAGAGCCGCCGCATCTTTTCCTCCGCGGTAGTGAATATCTTGCAGGGCTTCTTTGCTTACGGGAAGGAATTTACTCTTATCGTTGGTGGTTCCCGAAGACTTGGCAAACCAACGAATCTCCGAGGGCCAGAGTAGATTCTGTTCTCCTGCCCGAAGACGTTCTACGTAAGGTTTTATCTCATCATAGGTTTGTACAGGGATACGGCTTTTAAACTCCTCGTAATTTCGTATCGATTTATAATCATACTTCTTTCCCCATTCGGTATTGGCAGCCTGGTTAACGAGCCGTGTCATGACACGATGCTGTATTTCTCCGGCCTGGCTCACATAGAGGTCTATTTCTTTTAAACGGGAATTGAACGCTTGTCTTATAATCTTTGTGATATTCATTTCTCTTACTGGGATAATGTTTAATCGTGCAAAAGTAACCTTATTTATCTTTTTTTTCTATCTTTACCACGGAAATAATAGTTAAAAGTTAAAGAAGAGTAGAGTAGTTCCGAACTTTAGAACAATAAACGGCGATGAGAATTGGAATTTTAACTTCGGGGGGCGATTGTCCCGGCATCAATGCTACCATTCGTGGCGTGTGTAAAACTGCCATAAATTATTATGGTATGGAAGTCGTCGGTATCCATAGTGGTTTTCAAGGTCTGTTAACCAAGGATGTAGAGCTGATAACGGATAAGTCATTGTCCGGTTTGCTTAATTTGGGTGGCACTATTTTGGGTACCTCGCGTGAGAAACCTTTTAAAAAAGGAGGGGTAGTTGCCGAGGATGTGAATAAGCCTGCCTTGATAGAGCATAATATCAAGGAAATGGGGCTCGACTGCGTCGTTTGCATCGGTGGTAATGGAACACAGAAAACAGCAGCCAAGCTTGCCGCTATGGGGCTTAATATTGTTTCTGTCCCTAAAACGATTGATAATGATATCTGGGGGACGGATATCTCTTTCGGATTCGACTCTGCCGTGAGTATTGCTACGGATGCCATCGACCGCCTACACTCCACTGCCAGTTCTCACAAACGTGTGATGGTCATTGAAGTCATGGGACATAAAGCCGGTTGGATTGCTCTGTATTCGGGCATGGCTGGTGGAGGGGATGTAATTCTTCTTCCGGAAATTCCTTATGATATAAAGAATATCGGTGAGGTGATCCTGAACCGTTTGAGGAAGGGAAAACCGTATTCCATCGTGGTTGTAGCAGAAGGTATTCAGACGGACGGGCGGAAACGTGCTGCCGAGTATATCGCTCAGGAGATAGAATACGAAACCGGTATTGAAACCCGTGAGACTGTTCTCGGATATATTCAACGGGGAGGTTCACCTACACCGTTTGACCGTAATTTGTCCACACGGATGGGAGGGCATGCTACCGAACTGATTGCTGATGGGCAATTCGGCCGTATGATTGCTTTGAAAGGGGACGAAATATCTTCTCTTCCTTTGAATGAAGTGGCCGGTAAGTTAAAGCTGGTCACTGAAGACCATGATCTGGTGGTGCAAGGACGTCGTATGGGGATTTGCTTCGGATAAACTTAGTTTTCGTCGAATGTCGTTTCGGACAATTTGTGTTCTTCGGCAGGCTCCTCTTGCATGAGTTTTTCGGGGATCACTGTTTCTTCCGTTTGTTCGCATACGGCTTCTGTTATCTCTTCCTTTTGAGAATGTAGCATTTTGGCTTCGTTTATGCTTGCCATAAAATCCGGTGTCTTAATTTTCTTAAGTGCCATTTGAGCTGCGTTTTGTTGTGATTCTTTTTTAGAATACCCTGTGCCTGTACCTGCAGGAAGTCCTTCAATGCGTACTTCTGTTTGGAATACCGGATTGCTTTCTTTATCGAAAAATTGTTCGATGAGTTCAAAAGATACCTCTACTTTATTCTTTTGGCTCCATTCGATCAGTTTGGATTTGAAGTTCACTTCCTTCTTGGATAATTTATCCAGGTCGATATAGGGACGGATAATTCTCTCTTCAAGAAAGCGTTTGCAACGTTCATATCCTTGGTCAAGGTAAATGGCACCGATGAATGCCTCAAACGCATTGCCGTACATGTAACTGTTGTGAGATGAAGACCGGGTAGAGTACTTGATGAGTTTGTCGAGCCCGATTTGTACGGCCAACTTATTCAATGTTTCACGCTGAACGATCTTAGACCGGGTATTGGTTAAGAACCCTTCCCGCTTCCCTTCGAAGTGTTTATAAACGATATCTCCTACAATGGCATCAAGGATGGCATCGCCCAAGAATTCGAGACGTTCATTGTTTAGAGGGCGTCCTTTTTCCGAACGGATGGAAGTAGACTTGTGCAGGAGTGCCTGTTCGTAAAGATGGATATTGCGAGGATAGAATCCAAGTATCCTATAAAAACAAAGATAAGACTCTCTGTCCTTACAGAACAGGAGCCTTATCTTGTCTATTTGGTTTCGTAACACGATATTACTCTGCGTATTTCTTAAAGATTACACAAGCATTGTGACCGCCAAATCCGAATGTATTGGACAGGGCAACATTAACTTCACGTTTCTGTGCTTTGTTGAAAGTGAAATTAAGGTTATAGTCAATGTTTTCGTCATTGTCGCCTTCTTCGTGATTGATAGTCGGAGGTACGATGCCATTTTTGATAGCCAGGATGCTGGCAATAGATTCTACCGCACCGGCAGCACCCAATAAGTGACCTGTCATTGATTTTGTCGAACTGATGTTCAATTCAAAGGCATGATCACCGAAAACTTCTTTAATAGCTTTTGCTTCCGAGATATCACCTACGGGAGTAGATGTTCCGTGTACGTTGATATAATCAACTGCTTTCGGGTCCATTTCGGCATCTTCCAATGCATTCAGCATCACTAACTTGGCTCCCAATCCTTCGGGATGTGAGGCTGTGAGGTGATGCGCATCTGCTGACATACCTACACCGGCTACTTCTGCATAAATTTTTGCACCGCGTGCTTTTGCATGCTCCAATTCTTCAAGAATCAGACAACCGCCGCCTTCACCCATGACGAATCCGTCACGGCTTGCGCTGAACGGGCGTGATGCAGTTTCCGGAGAATCATTGCGGGTTGATAAAGCGTGCATTGCATTGAAACCTCCTACACCGGCGGCAGCAATTGCTGCTTCCGAACCACCGGATACGATTACATTCGCTTTACCCAGACGGATAAGATTGAATGCGTCAGCGATGGCATTGGTGGAAGTGGCACATGCGGAACAGGTTGCATAATTAGGACCATGGAAACCGTACATGATGGAAATCTGTCCGGCCGCAATATCCGAGATCATTTTGGGAATGAAGAACGGATTGAATTTCGGACCGTTTTCCTGATGAAGAGCGTAGTTGCCTACTTCTTCTTCGAACGTACGAATACCACCGATACCTGCACCGAAAATAACACCGATTCTGTTCAAATCTTCATTTTCGATATCAAGACCAGAATCTGATACTGCTTCTTGGGCTACGGCAACAGCTAATTGTGTGTACCGGTCCATTTTGCGTGCTTCTTTACGGTCGATATATTTGGTTGCATCGAAGTTCTTTACCTCACATGCAAATTGGGTCTTGAATAGCGAAGCGTCGAAATGAGTAATAGGCCCTGCTCCACTAACCCCGTTCACAAGATTTTCCCAAAATTCGGGTACACTATTGCCAACGGGAGTAATGGCGCCCAGACCTGTTACTACAACTCTTTTTAATTCCATATTGATGAAATCCGATTTACTTAGCGTGTTCTTCGATGTAAGATACAGCGTCACCTACAGTACCAATCTTTTCAGCTTGGTCATCAGGAATAGAGATACCGAATTCTTTTTCGAATTCCATGATAAGTTCTACAGTGTCAAGAGAATCAGCTCCCAGGTCATTAGTGAAGCTTGCTTCAGTTGTAACTTCTGATTCTTCAACGCCTAATTTATCAACGATAATCGCTTTCACTCTTGATGCAATTTCAGACATAACTTTAAGTTTTTAATTAATAAATAGTTTTATTTCTTTAATTTTGCGGTGCAAAGGAATAAATATTTATCGTTCTGCGCAAATATTTGATTAAATAAATGCAATCTTTTGCACATTTTTCACTGTTTTGTGCATAGAATAAGCTGATTATGAAGAAAAACATCGCAATTTTTGCTTCCGGTTCCGGCACGAATGCCGAAAATATTATCCGGTATTTCCAAGAGAATGATTTGATTAGGGTGGCGTTGGTGCTTTCTAACAGAAGCGATGCGTATGTTTTAGAGCGTGCACATCGGTTACAGGTGCCCTCAGAGGTGTTTCTGAAGGAAGATTGGGTCTCCGGTGAGCAGATTCTTGCTTTGTTGCATGAATATCATATTGATTTTATTGTTCTGGCCGGTTTCTTGGTACGTGTTCCGGAGAGACTTTTGCATGCTTATCCCGATAAAATTATAAATATACATCCTGCTCTGCTTCCGAAATTTGGTGGAAGGGGGATGTACGGCGATCATGTACATGAGGCGGTGGTTGCTGCCGGAGAGACAGAAAGCGGAATTACTATACATTATATTAATGAACATTATGATGAAGGTGATACTATCTTTCAGGCGAAGTGTCCGGTACTGCCGGATGACTCTGCAATTGATGTGGCACAGAAGGTACACTCTTTGGAGTATAAACATTATCCTTTAATAATAGAGAGGACAATACTTGGGAAATAACAACATGTAGTGTACTGAATAAGTTGACACTTTCTAAATCAAAAAAAGTATGTCAACCAAAAGAAAACCTCACAGAAAGTTTACAGAATTGGAAAGTAAGTCTTATATTCGCGAGTATCTTTCCAGCTCCGACCGTCGGAAAACATTTGAACGACGTAATGGATTAAGTTTAGGTACATTGTCCCGCTGGATGAAAATGTACGAGATAGAAGATCCTAAGATGCAAAAATCCATCATTGATCCACAGCTGATAGACGAAGACTCAGCGTCCCTTATCGCTCAGCTTCGTGCTGAAAATGAAGCGTTACACAAGTCTAACCGTCAACTTCAACGGGATTTGGATACGACAAAGATGCTTCATGAAGCCTGCGAGGTGCTAATTGATCTGACAGAGCAGACCTATCATATCCCCGTGCGAAAAAACTCAGATGCCAAGTAATCGACACCTTGTCACAGAGAGGCTCGGTCAACCGTAAATGCGGTGGTCTGAACAGACTCTGTGGTTACTTCGGCATAACCAGACAAGGTTACTATAAACATGTGGACAGACAGTGTGAAGTTAATGTTTTGAAGACAAGTATTGTTCTGTATTGCAAAGAATTAAGAACTTTAATGCCCCAATCGGGTATGCGTGAGCTATATGTATGCTGTGTTCGTTACTTTAAGGAGAAAATGGTGATAGGTCGTGACCAGTGCTATGAGATATTCCGCTCTAATGGTCTGGTCCAGAGGAAGAAGCGTGTACGTCCCAAAACAACGAACTCCAATCATAATTATTATATATATCCTGATTTGCTGAACACGACACCTAAGTTCGTAGCAAGCACAAGCGGAAGTATGGTTGTGGCAGATATTACCTATGTCTCCACCAGGGATGGCTGGGCATACCTGTCCTTGCTTACTGATAGCCACAGTCGTGCAATAGTAGGCTATTCGTTCTGTCCTTCATTGACAACGGAAGGCCCGATGAAAGCTTTGGAGTCAGCTTTTCTGTTTTACAGAGAGAACGGGATAGACATCAGCGGGTTGATACATCATTCAGACCGTGGGGTTCAATACTGCTCAAACCAATACGTTGACACGTTAAAAGCACAACATATAAGCATAAGCATGACACAGTGTGGTGATCCTCTGCATAATGCATTGGCCGAGCGGATGAACAATACTATTAAGAACGGATGGCTCTTTGACTGCGGGAAGGAGACTTTTAACCAGGTGGAAGAACGTATTAAACAGGCTGTGTACACATATAATAATATTCGGCCACACCAAGCTTTGAAAATGCGCACACCAATGGAAATTATAAAGGAGGAGAAGGTATGAAAGTGCCCCGACTCAGATTGTGCTCGTCGGGACGGGTGGTCCCGCCCCTTGCCGCACGGCGATCCCCGACCAAGGATATTTCTTGGCAAACGAGATAATAACAAAAATCAGTTCAACAACATTTGGAATAAATAGAATAATTAGCATTATATTTGGAAATCCAAATAGGACAACTACAGTAGGTCTAACAAACAGAAATGTAAACCTATTCAGGTATTGAAAATTGTTGAGTGAACGAATACAGTAATAACAATCGAAGTTGTCAACTAAATCCAGTACACATCAACATCCCCATGTTCTGAGTAATAACATCCCCATGTTCCTATAAAAAACATCCGGATGTTGTGCATGACAACATCCGGGTGTTTTAATAATATGAATTTATGGCTGATATAAGAAGAAGCCTGATAATCTCAAGTGCACATGCTTACATGATTGACTATTAATGATCTACATCTTCTTCCTCTGAACTGTTGCGACTCTTCTTGTTTTTTTATTTCTTAAAACGGAAGGTAACCAGTAATCCTTTATGGTCGGTTGGCCATACGTTTTTGGGAGTGAGGAATTGATCTTTTGACGTTTCTTCTACTCTTTGGCTCCGTACGATAGAACCTTTAGGGCCGAATATAACCGCCTTTTCTGCTTGAAGGCCTTTCCCTTGATAAAAGATGAAATCAATCCGGTCCCGTTCGTCGGCTTTGGGAGCCCATGTGAGTTTTTCGGGAGTTTTTAAAGGGTTGTCCGATGGATAAGTAAATCCGGGATGGGTGAGTGGGTTAGGATAAATTTCGCGATAGCTGTCAATGAATCCTGCATCTTCGAGCAGAGTGGTTACTGTCCAGGGGATTACCATGCCATTATGGTCGTACAGATTTTTGTTTGCTTCCACCCAGTCACGATGGGAAGGTTCGTTGAAGTCACCACCCAAAATGATGCTGTATCCTTCTGCTATATCTTTACGTGCCTGTTCAATAAATAAGCGAATCGCATCATCACGTTGTGAATCAGTATTGACCTTTAGAACTTCTTCTACTGTTCGTGGTCTGGCTATTTCTTTCCAAGTAGAACCGTCGTATCCGCGTACATTATAATATGCGCAATCCAAATAATCCAGATGAGCCGTATAAATGGCCACTTTATGTCCGTTTACGGTAGATAACAATCTGTAAATGCTGCCATGATCCTCCTTCTCGGGAAATACAGTCAGGGAATCCGTAATGGGATGTTTGCTCAATAAGCCACTGTCGTAGCTGTAAAAAGAGTAATAAGTCATGCCTTTTTCACGCAATGAAGACAGGACTCGGGCACTGAAGTTGCTATTCTTATAATTTCTGACTTCACTGAATGTGACGAAATCCGGTTTCAGACGAACGATTTCATTAATGATTGCTTCATAGCCACCTGGCACAGATGTTCCTTCCTGCCAGATATTCCATTGCAAAACAGTAAATTCCCCCGCCTTTTTGCTACTTACCGGGAGAGTACACAAAAGAAGAAAAGTAAATAAAAGAATTTTTTTCATGATTTCTGAAATTTAAATAGGTTATGGTTGGTTTTAATATAGTAGTTCAAAAAATACGGCAAATATGGACGTTTTAGCTTATGCTTATATGATAGGCCTCTTTTTCCCTTCTTAGGGGATAGTCTCCCCGGAGCTGTTCGAATTGTTCGGGATGGGCTTTCAGCCTGTTGCTGTCTTGTTGCGGATCATATATTTTCAACCATGCTTCGTCCGTGGTTGCCGCTTGTATCGCGAGGTTTTCCGGTTGTATGGGAGTAATGTTATATGTTGTTTTTATTCCGAAATACCGGCAAAGAGAGTCCAATGACATGCGGGTCGCATTGGCTTTTCCGTCTGCCGAATAACCGGCAATATGGGGAGTGCCTATCATTACCTTATTTAATAGTTCGAGGTTTATATTCGGTTCGTTTTCCCAGACATCGATAATGGCTTCGGAAATATAACCATTCTGCAGGGCATTTAACAGTGCTTGGGTTTCTATCACTTCTCCGCGAGAGGTGTTGATGATAACCGGTTTACGCTTTAATGACCGGAAAAAAACTTCATCGGCCAGATGGAAAGTCTTGTATTTCCCGTCTTTATATAAAGGGACGTGAAAAGTTATCACATCGCATTCCCGGGCAATTTGCTCCAGTGAACAGAAGTTCGTGTTCCCTTCCTTTTCTTCTCTGGGAAGATCGTTTAGCAACACTCGCATACCTTGTTTTTGAGCAACGTCGATGATTTTGCCTCCTACATTTCCTACTCCCACGATGCCTATACACATTTTGTGAAGTTCTTTTCCTTTTACGAGTTTGAGAAGGGCAAGTGCAGACTCTATGTATTGTGCTACGGAGGCAGAGTTACATCCCGGAGCATTGGTCCATGTGATGCCGGCTTTCCGGCAGTATTCCGTATCGATGTGATCGAAGCCGATGGTAGCAGTTGCAATAAACTTCACTTGGCTGCCTTCCAATAACTCGCGGTTGCAATGTGTCCGTGTACGGATAATTAATGCATCCGCATCGCGGACCAGTTCCGGAGTGAAGTCTTTTCCGGGAACATATACCACTTCATCGGCGATTCTCTCAATGGCTTTTTGTATGTAGGGTATTTTGTTGTCTACAATAATTTTCATATACATTTTTCTTTAGAGACAAGCAAAGATAGAATAAAAAAGTAAGAAAGGGTTGCTTGTGTGAGAAATATTCTTTAGCTTTGTCTTATTGTACATATATATAAGCAAGTTAAGATTATGACATTTAGTAACCTTTGCAATGACATCTTTTGGAAATCGACTAACGATTATCATATTACGGACAGTGTAGACGCTCCGATGAACAATCCTTACGAGCTGAAGTCGATAGAATATTATTTGTATCTGAAGAACTGGATTGATGCCGTGCAATGGCATTTTGAGGATATTATACGTGACCCCCAGATTGATCCGGTGGAGGCATTGAAACTGAAGCGTAGAATTGATAAATCCAATCAGGACCGTACGGATCTGGTAGAGTTGATCGACAGCTATTTCCTTGATAAGTACAAAGAAGTGCTTGCTCTACCGGATGCAACGATCAATACGGAAAGTCCGGCTTGGGCAATAGACCGCCTTTCTATTCTTGCATTGAAAATTTATCACATGCAACAGGAAGTGGAACGCACGGATACAACAAAAGAGCATCATGACCAGTGTCAGGTGAAGCTTGCTATCTTGCTGGAACAGAAAAAAGACCTTTCAACGGCGATCGACCAGTTGTTGGCAGATATTGAGGCCGGAAGGAAATATATGAAAGTATACAAACAGATGAAGATGTATAATGATCCGGCTTTGAATCCGGTGCTTTATGCTAAAAAATAAGAAATGTCCCGTATTCTTGTAATTCGTTTTTCTGCGCTCGGTGATGTCGCTATGACTATTCCGGTGGTCTATTCGCTGGCGGCTCAATATCCTCAACATGAAATAACCGTATTGAGCCGTGCGGTTTTGCAACCGCTTTTTCAGGGATTGCCTGCCAATGTGCATTTTATGAGTGCCGATCTGACCGGTAAGCACCGGGGATTATGGGGATTGAATACATTGTATTCAGAGTTGAAAAAGCAACATTTTGATTATGTGGCTGATTTTCATAATGTTCTGCGTACGAAATATCTTTGTCTAAGATTCCGGATGTCTGGAATACCGGTAGCATCCATTGATAAAGGGCGTAAAGGAAAAAAGAAACTGGTACGCCGTCATGATAAAGTATTAGAGAATCAGAAAAGTTCTTTCAGGCGTTATGCCGATGTCTTGGAGAAGTTAGGCTTTCCGGTTTTATTGAATTTTACCTCGATCTATGGTGAGGGAAAAGGAGACTTTTCTTTGATAGAGCCGGTGACGGGACCTAAAGGTGATGGGATAAAGTGGATTGGCATTGCTCCTTTTGCCAAACATGAAGGCAAAATATATCCTATAGAATTGGAAGAACAGGTAGTAGCTCATTTTGCCGGTCGCCCCGATGTAAAGGTATTCCTTTTTGGGGGAGGGAGAAGTGAACAAGAGGTTTTTGACTCGTGGATATTGAAATACCCGACTGTAGTATCGATGATCGGTAAGTTGAATATGAGCACCGAACTGAATCTCATGAGTCATCTGGATGTAATGCTTTCTATGGATTCTGCCAACATGCACCTGGCTTCATTGGTGAATACGCCGGTTGTCTCGGTGTGGGGAGCGACTCACCCTTACGCCGGATTTATGGGATGGAAACAGTTGCCTACCAATACGGTACAACTCGATCTTTCCTGTCGTCCTTGTTCGGTATACGGGCAGAAACCCTGTTTTCGCAAGGATTATGCGTGTATGCGGAATATTAAGCCCGAGCAGATCATACAGAAGATAGAAGGTATGTTGGTTGATTAGGAATATTGTTCAGAGATAATCGTTTGAAATACATTGTTTGATTACATGGAATCTTTATTATACTATCTGATTTTTGCTTTTTGGTTTGTTGTTTCTCTTTTGCCGTTGCGGGTACTTTATTTTTTTTCAGATTTACTTTATTTCCCTCTTTATTACTGTATTCGATACCGCAGGAAAGTGGTACGCCGAAATTTGGTAGACTCATTTCCGGAGAAAAGCCTTGAAGAGATTGTTCGGATTGAAAAGAAGTTTTATTCTTATTTCTGTGATTATTTGATGGAAACGATAAAGCTTTTTACAATTAGTGAAAAGCAGATGCGGAAGCGGATGAGGTTTGAAGGAGTGGAAGACGTAAAAGCTGCTTTTGAAGAGGGGCGTTCGTGTTGTGTTTACCTGGGGCATTACTGTAATTGGGAGTGGATCACTTCGCTTCCCTTGCATTTTGATAAAGAAGAAGTTGTATTAGGACAAATTTATCATGTGTTGGAGAATAAGACCTTCAATGATCTTTTTGTGCGTGTCCGTAGTCGTTTTCAGGCTGTGAATATCCCGATGGCAGAGACACTCCGTAAAATAATCTCCTATCGCCGTGAAGGAAAAAAGATGATTATCGGGTTTATATCGGATCAGACTCCTTTTTGGAACAACATTCATTATTGGACAAATTTTCTGAATCATGACACACCGGTACTGACGGGTGCGGAACGCATAGCGCGACAGGTGGATTTTGTGGTCTATTATGCGGATATTGTCCGTGTGAAGCGTGGGTATTATGTATGTCGGTTGAAGAAGGTTGCTCACGACCCTCGTCGGTTGGAAGAGTTTCAACTGACGGAATTGTATTTCAGAGAGTTGGAAAGAACGATTCAAAAAGCTCCGCAATATTGGTTGTGGACTCATAACCGTTGGAAACGTACCCGCGAAGAGTTCAATCGACGATACGATGAAGAAAGTAAACGGGTGAGACTTGATTAGATTGTTTTTCTATACACGTTTAAAAGGTCTTTAGTGAGCTTTTCTTCTTCGAATAATAATGCGTACTTTTTCCCTTCCTTTATCATTCTTTCTCTGAGCGATTGATCGGTTAATGTCTGCTCTATGGCTTTTGCCAGCTCTTTATCGTCTTCGGGATGTATGTATATGGAATGGGGGCCGCCGGCTTCTTCCAGACAGGAACCTGTGGCGCCGATTGCCGGTACGCCGCTGTTTAATGCTTCCAGTAAAGGTATTCCGAATCCTTCAAAGAAGGAGGGATATACGAAAGTGGTTGCCATCTGATAGAAAGCGGGTAATTCTTTGAAAGGAATGTTGCTTAATAAACGCATCCGGTTTTCCAGGTGGTTCTTTCTTAAGAAATCTTCTACGGTTTCCGCATACGGTGTCCGTTTGCCAATGGCGATAACGGTTATCGGCTCTTGGATATGTAGCAATGCCTTGGCTATCAATAACAGATTTTTTCTGCTTTCAATGCTTCCTAAATATAAAATATAGCGTTGTGGAAGCTGGTATTTTCTTCTGATTTCCTCCTTTGTATTTTCGGGTACTGCTTGCTTGAATTGTGCATCACATCCTTGATAAACAACATCGATCTTTTCTTCGGGAATATGAAAGAAAGATATGATATCCCGTTTGGTGCATTCACTGACTGCGATGATCCGGTCGGCATTCTGACAGGCTTTACGGAACTTGTATGCATATATTTTGCGATCGATATAGTGATAATATTCAGGATATCTTAAAAAGATAAGGTCGTGGATTGTGACAATGCTTCGTGTGTTTTCCGCTTTACGGATATTCAAAGGGAGTTCGTTACTCAATCCGTGAAAAAGACGGATATTTTCTTTTTCAATATCGGAAGTAATTCCCCATACCCGCCAGAGTGAGCGGAATTTTTTCCAGAATGTGGTTTGAGGATAACGCAGTTCCACGTTGTTCGCTTTTTCTATTCCGTTTAGCGAAGAAGTCCGGTTCGGATTGGGAATATAGAGTAAATAGCGTTCATTGGGTGCAAACCGGGTCAATGCTTCAATGACGAAGCGACTGTAATTGCCTAAGCCGGTTTTGTTCTGTGCGGCGCGTTTTGCATCGAAACCTATCATCATGATCAGTTTGTATATGAGTTGAACAGATTATCTTTATTTTATTGCCAAAGATAATTATTTGTACCCAATATTCAGGTACATTTATCTGTCATTCTTTTTAATAGATAATATTTTGGGTGAGTTCCATAAAAAAAATGTAACTTTGCAAATAAAAACAGCGAGTGTAATGATATTGCTAAGTTTTGATACAGAAGAATTTGATGTTCCCCGTGAGCATGGGGTAGATTATCCATTGGATGAGGCTATGAAAGTATCAGTCTACGGGACAAATCGTATCTTGGACTGTTTGTTGCGTAATGACGTGAAAGCGACTTTCTTTTGTACCACGAATTTTGCAGAGAATGCCCCGGAAGTGATGAAGCGTATAATCGATGAAGGGCACGAAATTGCTGCACATGGCTGTGACCATTGGAATCCGAAACCGGAGGATGTGGCCCGTTCCAAACAAGTCTTAGAGAAGTTAACGGCATGTACTATCTATGGTTATCGTCAGCCGCGTATGTTTCCGGTGTCTGAGAGTGAGATAGCCCGGCAAGGGTATTTGTATAATTCTTCTTTGAATCCGGCTTTTATTCCCGGGCGTTATATGCACTTGACAGAGCCTCGTACCTGTTTCATGAAAGAGGGGGTATTGCAGATACCCGCTTCTGTGACTCCTTGGTTGCGTTTTCCTCTGTTTTGGCTTTCTTGTCATAATTTGCCTGCCGGATTGTATCGTTGGTTATGTCGTCGCACATTGCGACATGACGGATATTTTGTCACTTACTTTCATCCTTGGGAATTTTATCCTCTGGGAGAGCATCCGGAGCTTAAAATGCCTTTTATTATTCGTAACCATTCGGGAAAAGGCATGGAGAAGCGTCTGAATGACTTGATCTGTTATTTTAAATCGACAGGAGAGAAATTTGTCACCTATTCTGAATTTGCCAGAGAGAAGCGACAGAATCTATAAATACGGTAAGATTATGAAATTAGGTATTGTAGCCCCTTGTTATAATGAACATGAAGTTCTGGCGGAATCGGCCGGACGTCTGACTGTCTTGATGGATGATCTCGTTGCAAAGAAGAAAATAGATGCGGATAGTTTCATTCTTTTTGTCAATGATGGAAGCCGGGATAACACATGGGAGATCATTTCTCATTTGTTCGAAGTGAATCCTTATGTCTATGGGGTGAACCTGGCTGGAAATGTAGGCCATCAGCATGCTATAATGGCGGGAATGATGACGGCAAAAGACATGTGTGATGCTGTGATAACGATCGATGCCGATTTGCAGGATGACTTGAAGGCTATTGAAGAAATGGTGGATCGTTACAATGAGGGATATGATATTGTATATGGTGTGAAGATATCGCGTGATGCCGACTCCTTCATGAAGAGGAATACCGCTCTTGTATTTTATAAGTTGCAGCGTTCGTTGGGAGTGAAAGCCATTCATAACCATGCTGATTTTCGCTTGATGAGCCGGCGGGCTCTGGAGCAGCTCTCGCATTTTAAGGAACGGAATTTGTATTTGCGGGGGCTTGTTCCGTTGATTGGTTATAAGTCGACCACGGTAGACGATGCTATTAGTGAGCGTACGGCCGGTAAGTCAAAATATACGCTGAAGAAAATGTTGGCTTTGGCAATGGATGGTATTACTTCTTTTTCCACCAAACCTATTTCATTAATTTTAGGAGCCGGATTTTTCTTCCTGTTTATCAGTATTGTCATGACCGTGTATATCTTGCTGTCTTATTGGGAACATGCTACGGTTCCCGGATGGACTTCTATGATGCTGTCTTTGTGGTTTATCGGTAGCATTGTGCTTTTAGCCATAGGGGTTATAGGGCAGTATATAGGTAAAATCTATATTGAGGTCAAGAATCGTCCCCTCTATAACATTGAAACACTTTTGTGTGATAAGAAGAGTAAACTCCAAGATACGTCATCGAAATAATTATTGAAATAAGAGTATTTTATGAAACAAGTGCAACGACTTTACCTGTTTTTACAAAAACCGTTTTTTAGTGATTATCGTACTCTTTTGGGGCTATGGTTGCTATTACCGGTCATTGCCACTCTCCTGAAATTGTCGAAACATAATAATTTTCTGATATTCAGATATGTATATTGGCATACTATCGAGCAGTTACCGTTATATGTAGCTTATGATGAGTATTGGGATACAAACCATTACGGACCGTTTTTTAGTTTGGTGATTGCACCGTTTGCAATGCTTCCTGTACGGTGGGGGCTGTTTTTCTGGTTGATCGTTTTGTCCCTGTCTTTGTATTATGCAATACGTAAATTACCTTTTCCCGACCGGAAACGGATATTTCTTTATTGGTTTTGCGCACATGAGTTGCTGACTGCCCTGTTTATGTCGCAGTTTAATATTGCTATTGCAGCCATTATTGTAGCTACGTTCTATTGTATAGAGAAAGAGAAGGATATTTGGGCGGCGTGCTTTATTATGTTGGGCACTTTTGTAAAGCTGTATGGTATTGTCGGACTGGCCTTTTTCTTCTTTTCCAAGCATAAGGTGAAATTTCTCCTTGCTTTGTTGGGGTGGGCGTTGGTTATGTTTGTTGCTCCTATGGCTATCAGTAGTCCGGATTATATCATTTCCCAATATGTAGGATGGTGGGATAGCCTGTCTGCCAAGAATGCCGAAAATATATTTTCCGGCGGACAAAACATCTCTCTGCTTGGCATGGTGCGTAAAATTTCCGGATGCGCCTCTTATTCCGATTTGTGGCTTATACTCGGTGGACTTATCATTTTTGGATTGCCTTATCTCCGTATTGCTCAGTATAAATATAAGGCATTTCGCTATGCATTGCTGGCATCCGTGTTATTATTTGTTGTTTTGTTCAGCACCGGAAGTGAATCCAGTACCTATATTATTGCTTTTGTCGGGGTTGGTATCTGGTATTGGTCTGTTCCCTGGAAGCGTTCGAAGTGGGATATTGCACTGATGGTTTTTGCTTTTATATTGACCAGCTTTTCACCTTCCGATCTGTTTCCTGCTTATTTGCGGAAGGAATTTGTACAACCCTATGCATTGAAAGCGTTGCCCTGTGCCATTATCTGGTTTAAATTATCGTATGAGATGTGTTTTAGAAATTACATTGAGATCGGAGAAAGTAAGATAGAATGTTGAAAGATAAAGAAAAACTGTTTGAGTTTATCCGTTTTTGTTTCGTTGGAACGATTGCTGCCGGAATTCATTACGGGATTTATTATTTGTTACAGGTATATATTAATGTCAACGTAGCTTATACGACCGGTTATTTGATAAGTTTGGTGTGTAATTTCTTTCTGACGGCTTATTTGACTTTCCACAGTGCACCGTCTATTAAGAAAGTAATTGGTTTTGGAGGGAGTCATCTTGTCAATTACCTAATTCACATGTTTTTGTTTAATTTCTTTTTATATATCGGAATTTCGCGGATATTAGCTCCTATATTGGTATTGGCAGTTGCAGTTCCGATTAATTTTTTGTTACTTCGCTGGGTGTTTAAGCACAAAAAGAAAGAATGTGCCGAAAATTTTGAAGAAAAATGAATTTCCATTTAATGTTAGGAGAGAAGAAGATGAAGAACAGTTTTAAGACGATATTTTCAGCGCCTTTGGCTCTTATTGTCAATTTGTTGTTAATATACGTGAGCTTTAGCTTGTGTCGGTTGTTGTTTATTTGGGTGAATCATAATTATTTTACCGATTTGACTTTCTCGCATTTTTGGGAAATGTTTCGCGGAGGTTTGGTTTTTGATACGTCGGCTATTCTTTATACTAATGCCCTTTATATTCTGTTGGTTCTTTTTCCGTTTCATTATAAAGAGAATCCTAAATATCAATCTGTTGTGAAGTGGATATTCGTCATTACCAATATGGTAATGATTATAATGAATCTGGTAGATACGGTTTATTTTCAGTATTCCAACAGACGTACTACTACTTCTGTTTTCAGTCAATTTGCCAATGAAGATAATCTGGCGGGGATTTTTGGCATTGAATTGGTACGACATTGGTATCTGGTCTTGATAGCTGTGGCTTTCGGATATGCGTTGTTTAAACTTTATCGCACTCCGAAGGTAAATACACAGCATCGGCTGGTGACGTATTACTTGACTTATTTAATCGTGTTGGTAGCATTTATCCCTTTGTGTGTTTTTGGAATGCGCGGAGGAATAGGAAGGGATGTGCGACCTATTACAATCAGTAATGCCAATCAGTATGTAAACCGGCCGGCAGAAACTGCCATTGTATTGAATACCCCTTTCTCGATATTCCGTACTATCGGAAAGAAACCATTTGTCGTTCCCGATTATTTCGCGGATGAGGCGGAGATGACCGCGCTGTTCACTCCCGTTCATGTACCGGCTGACAGTGTGACTTTTCGCTCCAAAAATGTGGTGGTACTTGTGCTGGAAAGTTTCGGTAAGGAGTATTTTGGTTCTCTGAATAAAGAGCTTGAGGATGGAAATTACAAAGGTTACACTCCTTTTCTGGATTCTTTGGTTTCCGAAAGTCTTGTTTATAAATATTCTTTTGCCAACGGGCAACAGAGCATTGATGGTCTGCCCTCTATTCTATCGGGAATACCGCGTTTTGTAGAACCCTTTTTTCTGACTCCTGCCTCCTTGAATAAATTGTCGAGTGTTGGTGGTGAACTCAAGAAGAAGGGATATTATACTGCTTTTTTCCATGGTGCGAGAGACGGTTCTATGGGCTTTCAGGCTTATGCACGTGCAGTGGGATATCCTGATTATTTCGGGCGTGAGGAGTATGGGAATGATGATGATTTTGATGGGAACTGGGCTATTTGGGATGAAGAATTTCTACAGTTCTTTGCTGATAAGATGAGCAGCTTTCCCCAACCTTTTTCTGCGGGTATTTTTACTGCTTCGTCACATCACCCTTATGTAATTCCGGATCGTTACAAAGGGTTTTTTCCGGATGGTACTCTTGAAATACATAAGTGTATTCGTTATTCGGATAATGCTCTGAAACTCTTTTTTGAAAAAGCTTCTAAAGAATCATGGTTTGAAAATACATTATTTGTGCTGACTGCCGATCACACCAATCAGACAGAACATCCTGAATATTGGACAGATTACGGCCGTTATGCCGTTCCTATTATTTTCTATACTCCGGATGGTGATTTAAAAGGATATAGAGATGCCATAGCACAGCAAATCGATATCATGCCGACAGTACTGAGTTATCTTGGGTATGACAAGCCTTACGTCTCTTTTGGGTGTGATTTATTGAATACGCCTGCTGAAGATACTTATGCGGTAAATTACAATAATGGCATTTACCAATATTTTAAAGGCGATTATATGTTGCAGTTCGACGGTGAGAAAACGGTAGCTGTTTATGCCTTTAAAACAGATAAGCTGTTGAAAGAAAACTTGGTTGGTCAAGTACCACAGCAAGGTGCTATGGAACTTGAGCTGAAAGCCATCATTCAGCAGTACATGGAGCGGATGAATGGAGATAGGATGACGGTGGAATGATAATTCTCAAATTTGTTGATATACATTCATTCTTTGCTCTATTAGTTTGTCGGTATCATATGCTTCTTTTATCTTTTTAAAAGCATTAGTTCTGAATGTCAATTGAGTATTAGGATCGTTCATGAGGGTGAGTGTGCTTTGAGCGAAAGCGCTGTGTGTATTCTCTATGTAGCAGTCTTTTCCATTCTCAAATGTCAGCCCTTCTACTCCGACTTGAGTGGTGACGAATGGTATGCCATTGTTGGCGGCCTCTATAATCTTCATTCTCATTCCGCTACCGGTAAGTATAGGTACGATCATGATTGAGTGGCTGCTGTAAGGGCTGATAGAAGGAATAAATCCGGTCATTTCAACCTGCTTATATGTCTGACGGATCATTTTCTGGTTTCTCTTTCTCCATTTTCCTATAATGAATAGAGTAGTTTGAGGTTTCTCTTTTAATATATCATTCCATACATTGTCGAGAAACCACATAATTCCTTCGTAGTTAGGCTGGTGCTGGTCTCCTCCGATGAAAATCAGACTATTGGAAAATTTGTAATCTGCCGAGATTTCAGCAGGAGAAGGAATGATAGCCGGTGATACGAATATGGGCCGGATGACTCCTTCTTCGTTCAGGATGTTCTTGTCTGTCTCTGTTAACGTAATGATGCCCGTACATGCGTTCATTGCTGTCAACTCTTGCTGCTTTAACATATTGAATTGGTAGTAATCTTGTGATGATAAGGCTTTTACGTCTTTAATGAATCTTAGGTTACGGATGAAGTGGATCTCGTGTTGCACATAGATGCGTTTAATGTCGGGGAATGCAAATGCCAGATTCAGGGAATTTGCAAATTCAAATTGTATAATCTCAATGTCATCTTCATTTATTACTTGTTGCAAAAAACGGACAAAGCCATAATCGATAGCTCCCTCGAAAGAATGAGATAGGTAAGGATTTATAATAGCCCTGTTATTATCAATCTTTTTGTATAGCTTTTTTATTTTCTTTCTGTATTTTCTGATGAGCCAGCAAGGGCGCTGCTCTTGATAAGGATGAAATTTTACATCAGGCCACTCTTTTTTTAAAGCCGTTTCATTTTTTATATTTGTAGAAACATATGCAAAAGAGATTTGCATTTTTTTTCGAAGAGCATTAATCATATGATACTGGGCTTGTGCTCCTCCTGAGTTAAGTGGGTATGGAAAAACCGAGGTTGTAATTAAAATATTCTTTTTTGACATTAGTAGCTTGGATTTTCGACAAATATAAGAAATATTTTTGTAAACTTGTCAAGGCGGATATTTATTTGTATTTTTGTTGTAACTAAATGCATTTATGCATAGAAAAGGGTTTGGAAATGAGTATAGTAAGTGTTATTATTCCGGTTCATAATACTGCAGATTATCTTCGCAAGTGTGTAGAGTCAGTGAGAGACCAGTCTTTGAAAGATATTGAAATAATTCTGGTAGATAATCTTTCAACAGACGATTCTCCTGCAATGTGCGACGCATATGCTAAGCTTGACTCGCGTATCAAAGTTCTCCATTTGCCTGTTGCAGATCTTTCGACGGCACGCAATGCCGGTATTAAAGAAGCAACATCTGAATATATAGGTTTTATTGATAGTGATGATCATATATCCTCCACTATGTATGAGGAAATGGTTGATGCATTGGTACGGAATCAGGCTGATATGACGTATTGTAATTTTTGTTATGAATATCCGGATATGCACACTGACTCTCCCTATCCTAACTCCGGGGAGGTTTATCTGTGTTCTCGACGTGAAGTTTTAAGGGAAATGATGCAGGAGAAAATGAGCTGTTCGGCTTGTACGAAGCTGTTTAAGAGGGAACTGTTTGATTCATTTCTTTTTCCCGAGGGAGTTCTTTATGAAGATAGGGCGGCGATGCATCAATGTATACTTCTGTGTCAGAGGATAGCATGGATTGACAAAGCGTTTTATTTTTATGTAGAACGCCAGGGAAGTATTTGCCATACTGTTAAGCCTTTGAACTTGTATCATCATTTTTTGTCAGAGTTTGCACGGATACAATTTATAAAAGAACAGGCTTTGTTCGAGGGAAAAGAACTTTATGTTGAATTGACGAGAATTATAAATATCTGTTTTGCTTTATTCAAACAGATTCTGTCGATGACCAAAGTGATGTATTTTTGGGAACCGATTGAGGATATGAGGCAAAAGTTGAAAATTTTGCTTTATTTGTCGAAAGAAGAGATAGAGCCTCGGTGTTATAAACGTTTGAGGAAAATTGTTTATTTCTGGAAGCCATACTACTTTTTCAATTTCTATTTTAAGAAAAAAGATTGGCGTCCTTGATGTTGAAACGAATATCTGGGAAAAATATAGATAATGTGCTCTTCATGCTTTTAAAATTATTGACTTTCAATTAAGATTAATGCATAGAATTTGCTCATGTTATAAAAAAACTCGACTTTTGCATTCATTGGATTTCTTATCCTTTTAAAGTTATAACGTATTAATATTTAAAATATAAACATGCAAGCAGTTATTCTGGCTGCCGGGATGGGAAAACGTCTGGGCGAACTGACAAAGAACAATACAAAATGTATGATTAAAGTTAATGGAATAACTTTAATAGAGCGTGTTTTAACTCAACTGTCTTCTTTACCCCTGACGCGGATCATTATTGTAATAGGGTATAAGGGAGAAGAACTGAGGGCTTTTTTAGGAAATACCTATAATGGACTTGCCATAGAATATATAGAGAATAAGATTTATGATAAAACGAATAATATATATTCTTTATCTTTGGCAAAGGAAGAATTGCAGAAAGATGATACTTTATTGATAGAATCGGACTTGATTTTTGAAGACTCTTTATTTCGTCTGATCTTGGACAATCCTTATCCTAATTTAGCTTTGGTGGATAAGTATGAAACTTGGATGGACGGTACAATGGTGCGTTTGGATGATGAAAATAACATTGTAAACTTCATACCGAAGAAAGCATTTAAATACAGTGATGCGGAACAATACTATAAAACTACGAATGTTTATAAATTCAGTAAAGAGTTCTTAACGACACATTATGTTCCGTTCCTGGAGGCCTATACTAAAGCGTTGGGCAATAATGAATATTACGAGCAGGTGCTGCGTGTTATAACGTTGCTGGATAACTGCGATTTGAAGGCCCTTCCACTGACCGGACAGAAATGGTATGAGATAGATGATGTTCAGGACTTGGATATTGCCGAATCTCTTTTTGCTCCTTCTGGAAAACAAGTATCGCTTTATCAGAAACGTTTTGGAGGATATTGGCGCTTCCCTAATCTTTTAGACTTCTGTTATTTGGTTAATCCTTATTTCCCTACTCGTCGTATGCGGGAGGAAATGAAAGCTAATTTTGATATTTTATTGACGGAATATCCGTCGGGGATGAATGTCAACAGTCTTTTGATTGCTAAGTATTTTGGTATAAAACAAAGATTTGCTTGTGTAGGTAATGGCGCCGCCGAATTAATTAAAAGTCTGATGGAAAAGCTTAGCGGTAACATAGGTGTGGTATTTCCCACTTTTGAGGAATATCCTAACCGGTTGGATAATCGGACGGTGATTCCATATGTTCCGAATAATAAAGATTTTACTTATACGGTTGAGGAACTTCAAGCTTTTTTTGAAGATAAGCCTGTCTCTTCGTTGTTGTTGATTAATCCGGATAATCCTTCGGGCAATTTTATATCTATACCGGATGTGCAGAATCTGATAAGGTGGACTCAGCGCAAAAATATCCGGTTGATTATTGATGAGTCATTTGTTGACTTTTCTACAGAAGGCAAGCTGAACTCGCTTCTCTCAAATGATATTCTGGAAAAGAATGGACATCTTATTATAATAAAGAGTATTTCAAAATCTTATGGTGTGCCCGGACTTCGTTTAGGGGTACTTGCTACTTCTGACACCAGACTGATTGACAGCATTAGAAAAGATGTAGCTATCTGGAATATCAATTCGTTTGCCGAATTTTATATGCAAATCTTTGGCAAATACGAAGATGATTATCAGAGGGCTTGTAAGAAGTTTGTTGTGGAACGGGAACGTTTTTGGGGCTTGTTGCAGCAAATTCCTTATCTGAGGGTTATCCCTTCGCAAGCCAATTATTTTTTATGTGAGATTATTTCTGACTATAGTGCCGGGGAGCTAACCCGGTTGTTGCTTGAACGGCATAATATTCTTATAAAAGACTGTTCTGCGAAATCGGCATTTAATGGTGGAAATTATATCCGTATTGCGGTACGGAGTGAGAAAGACAACAACCGACTGATTGACGCGCTGAGCGTTATAAATAACAGAATATGATTACTATCGATTCCCAGCAAATAGAAAATTTATTTATTTCTCCTTCTTTGTGTGTGGATTGGGTTGCACAAAGTTTCCGGATGAAAAAGGATAGCCAATTGCCGGCAAAAGTTTCTGTGCACCCTGCAGGAAATGATTTTTTTACTACTATGCCTTGTTTGCTCCCTTCGGATAAAGAGCGGTTCGGTGTTAAAGTAGTGTCTCGTATATTGGGTAGAACCCCTTCTTTAAGTAGTGATATACTGCTTTACAATAGTGCAAATGGAGAGTTGCTGGCGTTGATAAATGCGGATTGGATAACAAGCATGCGCACAGGGGCGGTAGCTACGTTGGCAATTAAAACGCTGCGTTCTTCTTCCGCCCGGAAATATTCTTTCATCGGATTGGGAAATACGGCAAGAGCGACATTGCTTTGTCTATTGAGCAGTTTCCCGGATGAAATATTTCAAGTCGTTTTATTTCGTTATAAAGATCAGGCAGAGTATTTCATTGACTATTTTAGAACATTTGGAAATGTCGTTTTTAGCGTTGTGGATACGATGGAGGAATTAGTGGAAGATGCGGATGTCTTGGTGTCCTGTATCACTGATGCGGACGGACTTTTAATAGGAAACGATGCATTGTTTAAACCCGGTATATTGTTGGTTCCGGTGCACACGCGTGGCTTTCAAAATTGTGATCTGTTTTTTGATAAGGTTTTTGCTGACGATACTGAGCACGTTAGAAGCTTCCGGTATTTCAATCAATTTAAATGGTTTAATGAGATAGGAGATGTACTTGATGGAACATGCCGTGGCCGGGAAAATGATAAGGAGCGAATTTTGTCGTATAATATTGGACTGGGGCTTCATGATGTCTTTTTTGCATCTAATATATACGATATGATAACTAACCGTTAATGAAACTGTTATGGCCAATCAAGCAGAATTGAGAGAGCGTTTTAATCCGGATGGTTCATCGTTGCGCAACCACCAATTACGTATGTTGGAAATGCTGAAGTATATTGACGGTGTATGCAAAAAGCACAATATCTCTTACTGGTTAAGCTCCGGAACTCTCTTGGGGGCGGTGAGGCATGGCGGCTTCATTCCTTGGGACGATGATCTGGATATTGAGATGCTTCGGAAAGATTATTTGAAGCTTGTGAAAGTTCTTGGACGGGAAATAGACTCAAAATATGCTTTGCAAACGCATAAAACAGATACACATTATCTTTATCCTTTTGGGAAATTAAGGGATTTACATTCTGTGATTAAAGAGACACATGATGCAGATATCTTTTATAAGTATAAAGGAGTGTATGTTGACTTGTTTCCTTTGGAACCATTGTCGGAAAAGCTGGCACGGAAGTTTGTCAGAAAGCATCAGAAGCTGAAAGACAAGGCTGCTTTGGAGAAAGACAGGCAGAAAAGAGAAAAGCTGATTGTCCGGAAGTGGTTTTTCTTGTCGGTCAGATATTTCTGGATTCGTCTTTGGTCATGGGTAAGTATTCGTGACGAAGTCAGGCATACTTGGGGAAGCTGGTTCTCGATATCTCGCAGAAAGAGTGAATTGTTTCCTCTTTCACAGGTGGAGTTTGAAGGGAGCTACTTTCCTGCTCCCCGAAGTGTCGACAAGTATCTGACCCGTCTCTATGGAGATTATCTTCAATTACCGGATATAGAGAAAATAGAGGTGCATACGGCAGATGTAGAATTGGATTGAATTATAATTTCCCTTGTTTTTTGTAATGCATCAGGTTTAGAAATCCCAGCCAGGAAGAGAAGCGGTATACTTTGATGATTTTTCTTTGTCTTCCCGGCAGGCATTTGAGCAATTGCGGACGCTTTTTTATATCTTTGACAATACGCTTCATATCTTTGTCTGCATTCTCATAATATCCCCAATGCATGCATAAAAAAGCCATTTCTATATTTTTTAGTATTAGGTTGTTACGATAGGATTCGTATAAGCCTTTTTCTATCATGAATCTTTCTATCCACTTGGTGTAAGTTCGTAAGTCTTCGTGTCTTTTAGGGGTTATATCGTGGCAAATGGACGACTCTATTTGTCTGTAATAGAGAATGGGCTGTTCCAAAGCTACTACTTTTTGTGTGTGATATAATAGTTGTACCATTAATATGGCGTCTTCACCGAAAGATATTTCCGGAACGAATGATATATCGTTTCTTTCAAAAAGAGAACGGGAAAGAAAGTTGGACCAGACACTCCAATAAGCTCTTCCTGAAAGAATCTCGTTAAAATATTCCATACCTGTCATTTCCTGAAATGAAAAATGCCCGGAAATGTCCATCTTGTTTTCTGAGTAATAGAAAAAGAAAGGGGCAGCAACAACTTCTGCATTGGTTGCTTCTGCTTTATCAGTTAAATATTCAATCGCATTTTCTTGCAGAAAATCATCACTGTCCAGGTATTGAATGTACTTCCCTTTTGCTTGCTCTGTGCCTGATTTTCTGGATAAGGATGGTCCTTCATTGATTTTATCTATATATTTAATTCGGACATCGAGTTGTGCATATTGTTTTATAATATCTAAACTGCCGTCTGTGCTTCCATCATTTACCAGGATTAGTTCCCAGTTTGTGTAAGTCTGCTTTAAGACACTATCTATACATGTTTTTAAATATTTCTCAGCATTATACACTGGAGTTATGATTGAAACTAAAGGAAAAACAGGTTGCATGGTGGCTTGTATATATGTGTTTAGATTCTTTTTGGTGAACTTTATTTATTATCTGTATGATTGCCTTTATGGTGTTCTGTGAGCTTTGCGAGCATTACAAATTGATAATATCCTTCCAGGCAGGCTTTTATAAAGCCTTCTTTACCGTCTCGTATACCTCCTTTCAGTATATATGTTTTGAAGAATCGGAAAAAAGGGCGATAAAAGAATGCGAGGGTTCCATATCTTTTATTTTTTTTTCTTTCTACTTCATTTCGGGTATATTCATTGGTTTTTCTTATAATATCAGAAACGCTGTCATTGGCCAGATGGACAAAAGCTAACTCTTTACGTCTGGCAGGAATCGAAAACAATGTTCCTTCTACTATAGGGGACACATGGATTATGGGGGGCCATACAGTTCCTTCTTTTTTGAAAAACCTTAAAATATGATCCGGATAATGACAATGCATGAACCTGCCCATAAAATAGTTCTTGCGTGGAATGTAAATACCTGCAGGGCAATCGGGGCTTGCTATCTGTTTATAAAGATATTCTTTTAATTGCTCGGGTACCACTTCGTCTGCGTCTACTACAAGCACCCAAGGATGTGAAGCCTGTTGGATAGCAAAGTTGCGTGCTGGTTCTACGATATTATGGTTTCCCTTCTTGAAAGTTACAATTTTGCAATTAAATGTTTTTGCAATCTCAATTGTATTGTCAGTGCTTTCCATATCACAGATAACTATTTCATCAAAACCTTTTACGGCTTCAAGAACCTGTTTTAAATGTTTTGATGCGTTATAGGTATTTATGATAACTGATATTTTCATTGTGATATGCTTTATTGATTCGTTTCTAAAGCAAAGATAGAAAGAATTATAATTGAATATTATATAATTAGCTTTTTATTCTGTTTTTGATCTGCATGATGTGAAAGATATTAGTTGAAAAATTGGGTTAAAACGAATAGAATTGGTCTGATTCTTGTGATGAAGTAATTAGATTTACTGATTGATGTTTGTGCGAAAGTTATTAAAAAAGAGAATATACTATCATTTTGCTGTTGTATTGATTGTTTTCCTGTAATTCACTTTTGCAAAAAAGTAGTAAATAGAAAATGGGTTGCATGATAATGTAGATAATATACGGTTCTTATTGCATATTTTTTGCTTAAATTGAATATATATGTATATTTTCTTGGTATCTTAGTCGGAATGTCTCTACTTGATAAACCCGGTTGCTCTACGAGAAACGACTTGAAAGTCGTAGAGGAACGGTAAGATTCTCTATGAGAAAAAATAATTCTTTTTGAAAGAACGCTTTTTGACTCTAATTGCTTCTCTGTTTTGGAGGGCTTTCGTATGGAAAAAAGTATGAAATATGTAGGTTCTGATGGTGAATTGCCGGCGGATGTTGAAATTGAAGAGAAATATGTCAGTTAATTACTTGTGAATAGATGATTTTGGAAAAAGGAGTTAGGGAATAATGGCGTTTTTTACATTCGTACCGGTATCTTCTCTTAACGAAAGGATTCTATGAAAAAAAGAATGTCGTTTTGTCAAATTGTAAGTTTAGAGGGAGATTTTTTATTTGTATTCATGCAGACTACTAAAGTAATGAAGGAATGTTTGTTTATGTTTTTGTCAAAGATGGAAATATAAATGATATTCTTTTTGTATTGCAAACTTGTATTTTCCTTTTTTTTATTTCTGCATGTGTCTTTCACATTTTTATTGTATGTATTTGGAAATTTAAATTAAGCAGAAGAAAAGTGATAATAATTAAAAGGCTATGAGTTTATTAACCATCTTGGTAGGAAGAATTAAGGCTTAAAGTTAAAATAATCAGTTTTTTATTGTTATTTTTGCAGAATATAGAGCGAAAGTAAGTTCTTAGGAAAAGTAAAAACAAATATTGTGAATATGATTTTTGTAAAAGGATATGGGCAAATGTGTAATAACATTCTGCAATACGCACATGCCTATGTATGGGGAAAGGAAAACAACGTAAAAGTCGTATCAATGCGTTTTGCTTATAAATATCGTTACTTTGAAGTCTGTAATTATAAGTATCACCGTTGGCCGGTTTATCTTTTTGCAAAAATGTTGATTAAATTGCAGTTGATAAAGTGTTTTTTTCTGGACGAGCCAACAGATGTAACCCCTGATGTACTTGCAGAGTTGAAAAGGCATCGAATGGTTGCTATTGATGGTTGGCAGTTTCGTTTTCCTGAATTATTTATGAAATATCGGACAGAAATTAAAGATATGTTTGCCTTTAAATCTTTGGTTTTAAATAAAATAAAATCTTTTTTAGAGGAACATACAAAAGCAGACGGTACGGACGTACGTTTGGCCGTTCATATTCGCAGAGGTGATTATAAGGTCTGGATGGGCGGAAAATATTTTTTTAATGATGATGTGTATATTGAGCACATACGTCAGTTTTTGGACAATTTTCCTGATAAAAAAGTTTCTGTTTTTATTTGTACCAATGATCGTAATTTAAATGTGAATTGTTACAGGGAGGCTTTAGGGCTGAAAAGTATTTATTGTCCGAAGGGAAATGAGGCGGAGGACTTGTGTTTGCTGTCTCAGTGCGACTATATAATAGGTGTAAAGAGTACTTTCTCGTTGATGGCTGCATTTTATAATAATCGTCCGATTTATTGGATCATGGATAAGAATGCGCCATTGCAATTGAGTAATTTTAGTTCTTTTGAAAAATTGTTCATGACTGTTTAACCTAACTTTAAGAGAGATGGATACAAAAGTGTCATTGCTGATTTCTACGTATAATTGGGAAGATGCGTTACGATTATGTCTGTTGAGTGCTTCTATTCAAACGGTTTCTCCGGATGAGATTGTGATAGCTGATGATGGTTCGAGAGAGGATACTCGTAAATTGATAGATGATTTTAGAGTAGTATTAAAAGTTCCTATAGTCCATATTTGGCAAGAAGATAAAGGATTTAGAAAAACTTCAATCTTGAATAAGGCTATTGCGCAAGCTAAAGGCGATTATATCATCCAGATAGATGGTGATGTAATTATGGAACGTCATTTTATCCAAGATCATATTGAGATGATGGATAAAGGATATTTTGTCTGTGGAAGCCGTACTAAGTTAGGACCAATGGTGACTAAAAGATTGATTAGTGATATCAGTTTAAAGCTGAATGTTTCGGAAATTAAAGCAGGGTTTATCCTGAATGGCTTTCGTTCCAGATTACTGCGCTCTTTCCTGGCAGAACGGTATGCAAAAGTCATAGATCATATGCGTGGGTGTAATCTGGCTTTTTGGCGGGATGATTTTATATCAATAAATGGGTATAATGAGGATTTGCAGGATTGGGGACATGAAGATGGAGAGCTGGTGTATCGTTTGCATTTTGCAGGAGTTGGAAAGAAAGCTTTAAAGATGGGAGGAATTGTTTATCATCTTTGGCATAAGGAGGCTTCCCGCCATAATGAGGGGCAACATTTGCATGCTCTGGAAGTAGTAAAGGAAAACCATGTTAAGTGGTGTGATAATGGAATTGATAAATATTTGAGATGAACGAACCTCTGGTCTCTGTAATTGTACCGAATTATAATCATAGTGCCTATTTAATGTCACGTATTGATAGTATCTTGGCTCAAGATTTTGATAATTTCGAGTTGATACTTCTGGATGATTGTTCTACTGATAATAGTCGTGATATCTTGTTAAAATATCAATCCGATAATCGGGTTACCCATATCGTGTTTAATGAACAAAATAGTGGTACGACTTTTAAACAATGGGATAAGGGCTTGCTTTTAGCTCGAGGTAAATATATTTGGATTGCTGAAAGTGATGATTTTGCTGAAAAGAATTTTTTAACAGAAACGGTTACGGCATTAGAAGGAAATCCGGATGTCGTTTTAGCTTTTACCGGTTCGCAGATGGTAGATGCTGATGGACAACACATGGCGTTGGATTGGGATAAATTTTCATCTAAATTGCCGTTGCAGACAAAATTTGCGAGTAGAGATTTTCTTATAAAGAATATGCTATGGGGCCCCAGTGTATATAATGCCAGCATGGTGTTGTTTCGAAAAGAATGCTATACGAAAGTGAATGGTGGCTATAAAGAGTTTCGTTATTGTGGTGATTGGCTTTTTTGGATAGAGATATGTCGGCAGGGTAATGTTATTCGTATAAACCGTAAATTGAATTATTTTCGACAGCATGACAATAAGGTATCCCCAAAGGCAGAAAAAGAGGGTGCATATTTTATAGAGGGGGGGCGAATTCTTGAATATATGATATCTTTGCTGAATTTATCCTCTTATCAACAATACGTTGTTGGTGGACGTACTTTAAAACGACTTTTGAAAGATGCTAAAACCCGCGTTGGGTTGAAGCAGAAAGCTTTGAATGCTCATCCTGAATTATTCCGGGGGGGAGTATTTTCTATTTGGCTGTATGAATTTGATAAGATATTTAATATTTCACACTTACATCGTTAAAGATAGAATAAAGGAGGGTGTTGATAATGCTTTTTTATTATACTTGTTGAAAAATACATGCTGATGAATGAGAAGGGGATAATAATGTGCCAGACAAACTATAATTAAGATAATTGTTGAATTCCTGTGTTTTCTATCGATGTTTAGATATGAATTTCGGAGATTTTCCTCTATCTTTGTCGCCTAAATCATTTTAGTACAAGTTAATGAAAGAATTCTTGCAACTCATGAAACGGTTCGTATCTCCTTACCGGAGATATGTGGTGGGAGCCGTGTTTTTGAATATTTTGTCAGCAGTATTCAATATATTCTCGTTTACGCTATTGATTCCCATCCTTCAAATTTTATTTGAAATGGATAGTAAGGTATATGAATTTATGCCTTGGGATTCGACTGGGAGCTTGAAAGACATAGCTGTGAATAATTTCTATTATTATGTATCACACATGATTGAGGTAAATGGTCCGTCGATGACTTTGCTTTTCTTAGGACTGTTTTTGGCTTTTATGACTTTGCTTAAAACCGCTTGTTACTTTGCTTCTTCGGCAGTCATGATTCCTTTGCGTACAGGAGTAGTTCGGGATATTCGTATTATGGTTTACTCTAAAGTGATGTCATTACCTCTGGGCTTTTTTTCAGAAGAACGGAAAGGAGATATTATCGCTCGTATGAGTGGTGATGTGGGGGAGGTAGAGAATTCTATAACCAGTTCGCTGGATATGCTGATCAAAAACCCCATACTTATCATATTCTATTTTGGAACATTGATCATCACCAGTTGGCAGTTGACACTGTTTACTCTGTTGGTTCTTCCCGGGATGGGATGGCTTATGGGAGTGGTTGGTAAGAAACTGAAACGGCAGTCGTTGGAAGCGCAGGGAAAATGGAGTGATACAATGTCACAATTGGAAGAGACGCTGGGAGGATTGCGTATTATCAAAGCATTCATTGCAGAAAAAAGAATGGTGGATCGCTTCGCCAAATGCAGTAATGAATTGAGGGATGCCAATAACCGGGTGGCTATGCGGCAGGCGCTGGCACATCCGATGAGCGAATTTTTAGGTACCATATTGATTGTTATTGTACTATGGTTCGGTGGTTCGTTGATCTTAGGGAAGAACTCTACGATTGATGCTCCTTCGTTTATTTTCTATATGGTGATTCTTTATAGTGTTATCAATCCGTTGAAAGAATTTTCTAAAGCCGGATACAACATTCCTAAGGGATTGGCGTCTATGGAGCGCGTAGACAAGATATTGAAGGCTGAGAATAATATAAAGGAAATTCCTAATCCGAAACCATTGAACGGCTTGAATGATAAAATTGAGTTTAAGGATATTTCATTCAGTTATAATGGTAAGAAAGAAGTCTTGAAGCATGTCAATCTGACTGTGCCTAAAGGAAAAACAATCGCTTTGGTAGGGCAATCCGGATCGGGTAAGTCGACATTGGTTGACCTGTTGCCGCGTTATCATGATGTGCAGGAAGGTGAAATAACGATTGATGGGACCAGTATAAAGGATGTGCGTATCTCTGCTTTGCGAACCTTGATTGGCAATGTTAATCAGGAAGCTATTTTGTTTAATGATTCCTTCTTTAATAATATTGCTTTCGGTGTAGAAAATGCGACTATGGAGCAGGTGATTGAGGCTGCGAAGATCGCCAATGCACATGACTTCATTATGGAGAAAGAGGATGGCTACAACACCAACATCGGTGATCGTGGAAGTAAGCTTTCGGGTGGCCAGAGGCAACGGATCAGTATCGCACGCGCTATTTTGAAGAATCCTCCTATTTTGATTCTGGATGAGGCTACTTCTGCTTTGGATACGGAATCCGAACGTCTGGTACAGGAAGCGTTGGAACGTCTGATGAGAACTCGTACGACGATTGCAATAGCCCATCGGCTTTCTACAATAAAAAATGCGGATGAAATATGTGTTCTCTATGAAGGGGAAATAGTAGAACGCGGTAAGCACGAAGAATTATTGGCCTTGAATGGGTATTATAAACGTCTTAATGACATGCAGTCGCTTTGATAAAATTGCAGATACGATGAAACTCAATAAATATGTCCGTAGGATAGCCTGTTGTCTGACGGTTGTTACTTTGCTTGGCTCGGTAGCTCATGCCCAGATGGTAGAACGTTTATGCCGGACGGATTACGAGATTGATCCGGAAAGACAGGGAGAACTTCTGGTTGAACTTGATAATATCAGCTTTTTTAAGGACAATGAGTTTGCAGGAAGCGTTATAAACGGATACTCTTTGCCCGGTCTGTGGTTACAGCCTAAAGGGGTGTTTTATCCATTGAAGAATATAAAGTTGGAATTGGGAGTTCATGCCTTGATTTATAGCGGTGCTTATAAGTTTCCCAATTATGCTTATCATGATATTGCAATTTGGAAAGGAAACCAGTATCAGCGTGGTACGCATATTTTGCCTTATTTCCGCGCGCAACTGGCTTTGTCGCGGGTAAATCTGGTTTTGGGTAATCTGTATGGCGGTGAAAATCATAGACTGATTGAGCCCCTTTATAATCCCGAATTGAACTTGACGGCCGATCCGGAAACCGGATTTCAAGTATTGTGTGATTTAAAACGTTGGCATTTCGATGCCTGGATCAACTGGCAGAGTTTTATTTTTGAAGCGGACACCCATCAGGAGGCTTTTACGGTCGGTCTCTCTTCTTTGGTTAAATTTAATAGACCGGAATCCCGTTTCCATTATTATTTGCCGGTACAGATGACTATTCAGCACCGGGGGGGAGAACAGATCGTGGATAACGACCGTCCTGTGCAAACTTTGGCAAATGGCTCTGTTGGTGCCGGTATTGTTTGGAACGTAAACCGCAAAGTGTTGAAGCGGATAAATGTTGAGGCGGACATGTTGGGATATTATCAGGAATCCGGCAAGTTGTGGCCTTTTGACAAAGGGGTGGGATTATACACGAAAGCCTCTTTTGATTTAGGAAATAATATTCGTGTAAAAGGCGGCTATTTTGTTTGCAAAGATTTTATCTCTTTATTCGGCATCCCTTATTTTGGTGCTGTTTCTATGAAGACAGAGGGAGCGGTTTACGATGACCCTCAAACTTGTTTCCTTTCCGTCGAATATTCCCGGACTTTTGGAAAACACTACGCTTTCGGTGCAAAAGGCGATCTGTATTATTCAATGCCCGGTACCATGAAGCTGGCGAGTGGTGAACTTGTTCCGGAAGGAAGCATGACTAATTTCTCATTTGGTGTTTATCTTAGGGTAAATCCGGCTTTTCTGATTAAGAAATTCAAGTAGTCTGCAATTATTTTCGTCCGAAATCAGCAGGAATCTCTCCCCATTCTTTGGTCTCCCATTTCAAAATACGGGTGGAATAGGTGTTTTCTCTTAACCACTTTTCCGCACGTTCGATAAGGAGAAATAATGCTTCCGTTTCTGGGGTACGGGGCAGTTTGGTCTTACATTTTTTTTGTTTCACCCAACTGATTGCATTTACGCTATCGCTATATATGGGCATATCAAACCCCTTTTGTTTCAACAAGGCAAGTCCGTGTACCAATGCCAGAAATTCTCCGATGTTGTTTGTGCCTTTCATGGGGCCGAAATGAAAAATCTCCTGTCTGCTGGCCACATGTACTCCACGGTATTCCATCGGACCGGGATTACCGCTACAGGCGGCATCCACTGCGAGACTGTTTTCTACTACGGCTGCGGGTAATACTTCGGAAGAGGGTTTGTGCTTGTTTTCTGTTTTTACGGCATTTTTTCCGATATAGGCATAAGGAGACGAATGAAAGGCACGTTCAGCTTCTTCGTAGGTACTGAAGGATTTGTATTTAGCACCTTCATAACCTTTTGTTTGGAGTTGGCATTCTGTCCAGGAGGTATAAATCCCCGGAGTACCTCCTTCCCATACCACGTAAAACTTTTGTTTACCCATTTATCTTTTTCATTTGAGTGGCAAAGTTACAAATATTTTCTTTTACCGAACAACTTTTCATGATCGGTTGTTCTTTATTATAGATATCATAATAAAGAAAGGAGTTATAATGGAGAAATCTTTTAAAGAGGCCTTAAAACACAGAAGGACTTACTATGCAATTACAAACCAGTCGCCGATTTCCGATAAAGAAATAGAAGAAATTATCGATTTTGCCGTAACACATGTACCATCGGCTTTTAATTCACAATCCACCCGTGTCGTATTGCTATTGGGCGATAACCATCGGAAATTGTGGCAGATCGTTAAAAATACATTGTGGAAGATAGTGACTCCGGAAGCTTTCAAAAATACAGAAGCGAAGATAGATCATTCTTTTTCCAGTGGATATGGTACGGTACTGTTTTTTGAGGATCAGAATGTGGTGCAGGATCTGCAGAATAAATTTATCAGTTATAAAGATAACTTTCCGGGATGGGCTATGCAAACATCTGCTATGCACCAATTAGCGGTGTGGACGATGCTTGAAGATGCCGGTTTTGGTGTTTCTCTGCAACACTATAATCCTTTGATCGATGAAGAAGTTCGTCGCACATGGGAACTTCCGGCAAGTTGGCATTTAATAGCCGAGATGCCGTTTGGAATGCCCGCCGGAGAACCGGGCGATAAAGAATTCAAGGAACTTTCGGAAAGAGTGAAAGTTTTTAAATAAGCATATCGGTTTTATTTACTACATACCGTGAGCTTTTTAATATATAATTGCCTATCTTTGTCTCAAAAAGATAGGCAATTATGATTCGTATATTTCTGACCGGCTATATGGGAGCCGGTAAAACGACATTAGGGAAAGCATTCGCACGGAAATTAAATCTTCCGTTTGTCGATCTGGACTGGTATATGGAAGAACGTTTTCATAAAACGGTAGGTGAATTGTTTGTGGAACGTGGTGAGGCAGGTTTCCGGGAGTTGGAAAAGAATATGCTGCATGAAGTAGGCGCCTTTGAGAATGTTGTGATCTCCACAGGTGGCGGTGCTCCCTGTTTTTTTGATAATATGGATTTTATGAACCGCAACGGTAAGACGGTCTTTTTGAATGTACATCCCGACATGCTGTTCCGTAGGTTGCGTGTGGCCAAGCAGCAACGTCCTATTTTACAGGGTAAACAGGACGACGAGTTGAAAGAATTTATTATCCGGGCATTGGAGAAACGTGCTCCTTTTTATTCGCAAGCCCAATATGTTTTTAATGCCGATGAACTGGAGGATCGTTCCCAGATAGAAAAATCGGTGGAAAAGTTGCGTGACTTATTGAAACTGTAGCTTATTTGTACCTTTTGTAAATATCTTATTTAAAAAACATGGCTTTCTGATTGTATACTATGGATTTATAGTTATTTTTGTTGCCTTAAATAATTTATAAACACAACTGAATACATTAAAATGAGAAAGTGGCGTATTGAAGATTCTGAGGAACTCTACAACATTACAGGTTGGGGTACTTCGTACTTTGGTATTAATGACAAAGGTCATGTTGTTGTTACACCGCGAAAAGACGGCGTCGGCGTCGACTTGAAGGAACTGGTCGATGAGTTGCAGTTACGTGATGTGGCATCTCCCATGTTGATACGTTTTCCGGATATCTTGGACAATCGTATTGAAAAAACAGCTCACTGCTTTAAGCAGGCTGCCGAAGAGTACGGCTACAAGGCTCAGAATTTCATTATTTATCCAATCAAGGTAAATCAGATGCGTCCGGTTGTGGAGGAAATTATCAGCCACGGAAAGAAGTTCAATCTCGGTCTTGAAGCCGGATCTAAACCCGAACTTCATGCTGTGATTGCCGTAAATACGGATTCTGATTCATTGATTATCTGCAATGGATATAAAGATGAAAGTTATATAGAACTGGCGTTATTGGCTCAGAAGATGGGAAAACGTATTTTTCTCGTCGTAGAGAAGATGAATGAATTGAAACTTATCGCTAAGATGGCGAAGCAATTGAATGTAATGCCTAATATCGGTATTCGTATCAAGTTGGCTTCTTCCGGAAGTGGTAAGTGGGAAGATTCGGGCGGTGACGCCAGTAAGTTCGGGCTGACTTCCAGTGAATTGCTTGAAGCATTGGATTTTTTGGAAAAGAAGGAGATGAAAGAGTGCCTGAAGCTGATCCATTTCCATATCGGGAGCCAGGTTACTAAAATCCGTCGTATTAAGACGGCATTGCGTGAGGCGTCTCAGTTTTATGTACAGCTTCATGCGATGGGCTTTAATGTGCAGTTTGTCGATATTGGAGGCGGATTGGGAGTTGATTATGACGGTACCCGTTCTTCCAGCAGTGAAAGTAGCGTGAATTATTCTATTCAGGAATATGTCAATGACTCGATCTCTACTCTCGTGGATGCCAGCGATAAGAATGGTATTCCTCATCCGAATATTATTACTGAAAGCGGCAGGGCATTGACAGCCCATCATTCGGTGCTCATTTTTGAGGTATTGGAAACAACTACTCTGCCCGAATGGGACGATGAAGAAGAAATCGCTCCGGATGCTCATGAGTTAGTGCAGGAGCTATATGGGATTTGGGATACATTGAATCAGAATAAGATGCTTGAGGCTTGGCACGATGCACAACAAATTCGTGAAGAGGCCCTTGATCTTTTCAGTCATGGTATTGTCGACTTGAAAACGCGTGCACAGATTGAACGCTTATATTGGTCTATTACCCGTGAAATAAATCAGATAGCTGCCGGATTGAAGCATGCACCGGATGAATTCCGTAGTTTATCCAAATTGTTGGCAGATAAATATTTCTGTAACTTCTCATTGTTCCAGTCGCTTCCCGACTCTTGGGCTATTGATCAGATATTCCCTATTATGCCTATTCAGAGGCTTGACGAGAAGCCCGATCGTTCGGCTACCTTACAGGATATCACCTGTGACTCGGATGGAAAAATTGCCAACTTTATTTCAACGAAGAACGTGTCACATTATATGCCTTTGCACAGCTTGAAAAGTAAGGAACCTTATTATCTCGGCGTGTTTCTGGTCGGAGCTTATCAGGAGATATTGGGTGATATGCACAACTTGTTCGGCGATACGAATGCAGTACACGTTTCCGTAAACGAGAAAGGTTATTCCATTGAGCAGATTATCGATGGTGAGACGGTTGCCGAAGTGTTGGATTATGTGCAGTATAGCCCCAAAAAATTGGTGCGTACATTAGAGACGTGGGTTACCAAATCCGTAAAAGAAGGAAAAATATCGGTAGAAGAGGGGAAGGAGTTCTTGTCGAATTATCGTTCGGGACTTTACGGATATACATATTTGGAATAGAGGGTGGGGAGAGACTTATCTTTTAGAATATATGAGAGAAAAATTGACTGTTATTAAAGTGGGCGGTAAGATTGTAGAAGAAGAAGCTACACTTAACCGATTATTAGATGATTTTGCAACGATAGAAGGCCATAAAGTGCTGGTACACGGCGGGGGGCGTTCGGCTACGAAGATAGCGGCGCAGCTTGGCATTGAGAGTAAAATGGTGAACGGACGCCGTATTACAGATTCTGAGACACTGAAAGTGGTGACGATGGTATATGGCGGATTGGTCAATAAAAACGTGGTTGCCGGCCTGCAGGCTCGCGGAGTGAATGCTTTGGGATTGACTGGAGCGGATATGAATGTCATGCGTTCGGTGAAACGCCCGGTGAAAGAAGTGGATTACGGTTTTGTGGGTGACGTGGAAAAAGTGGATGCTTCACTGTTATCCGATCTTATATATAAAGGTGTGGTTCCTGTTATGGCACCGCTTACTCATGACGGTAAAGGCCATATGCTTAATACCAATGCCGATACCATTGCCGGAGAGACGGCAAAGGCGCTTGCCGCTCTTTTTGATGTGACTCTTGTTTTCTGTTTTGAGAAGAAAGGCGTGTTGCGTGACGAAAATGATGACGATAGCGTGATTCCTTTGATCACCCCTGCGGAATTTAAGCAATATGTGGCCGATGGCATTATTCAGGGGGGGATGATTCCAAAGCTCGAGAACTCTTTTGCTGCAATTGATGCCGGAGTTTCGGAGGTTATAATAACTTTAGCATCAGCTATTAGCGGAGAAGAAGGAACACGGATCAAAAAATAATCCGAAAAAAAATAAGAGTGTACCTGTAACTTTTCATATTCTCATCCGTCATTCTTATAGAGATGCAAGAAATCAGCTTCCGAAACGATATATTGCCTTTGAAAGATAAACTCTTTCGACTGGCCCTCAGAATAACTTTGGATAGGGCAGAGGCCGAGGATGTTGTTCAGGATACCATGATACGGGTGTGGAATAAGCGTGATGAGTGGCAACAATTTGAATCTGTCGAGGCTTATTGCCTGATAGTGGCAAAGAATCTGGCGATAGACAGAAGTCAGAAGAAAGATGCCCAAAATGTAGAACTGACCCCCGAAATGGCGGAAGAAGTCGATACATCCGGCCCCTATGACCGATTGGTGAATAATGAACGTATGAAAATTATTCACCGGTTGATTGATGAACTTCCCGAAAAACAAAGGCTTATTATGCAGTTGCGGGATATAGAGGGTGAGAGCTATAAAGATATTGCAAAAGTGCTTCAACTGACGGAGGAACAAGTTAAAGTAAACCTTTTCAGGGCAAGGCAAAAAGTGAAACAACGGTATATAGAGATTGACGAATATGGACTATAAATATATAGAACAGCTTTTGGAGCGATATTGGCAGTGTGAGACTTCCTTGGAGGAAGAATCGGAGTTGCGCGCTTTCTTCTCAAAGGGAGAAATACCGGCTCATCTGCTTCAATATAGAGACCTGTTTGTTTATCAGCAGGTTCAGCGTGAGACGGGGCTGGGCGAAGACTTCGATGCACGTATTCTGGCTCAGGTAGAACCGCCGGTAGTGAAAGCACGGCGTCTGACATTGGTCGGAAGGTTCATGCCTTTGTTGAAGGCGGCTGCGGTTGTTGCTTTTATGCTTTCATTGGGGAGTGTGGCGCAGCATACATTTTTCGCCAATGAAACTTTGGATTATAATTACGATACTTATACAGATACATATGATGATCCGGAAGTGGCTTATAAGCAAGTTTCTTCTGCATTGATGATGCTGTCTGAAGGAATCAATAAATCACAAGACCAAAACTTGGCCGACAGTGTGCGGTTAGGCGGAGTCGATATGATTAACGAATAATGAAGAGCGTTCTTTTAATGTGCTGGATGGCATTGCTATCTGTAGCCGTATCGGCTCAGGACTTTGCTTCGCGTTTTCTGACTGAACATAAGGCGGATTCAAATCTGACGTGTATAACTATCAGCCCGAAGATGATGGAGGAGATCATGAAAAGCGATGCTGAGAAAGATGATGAAGTTCTGGAGATTATTTCTAATTTGAAGAGCATGCAGATGCTGACTGCCAAAGTGGAAGGGCAGAAGTATTACGATGAAGCTCTAAAGGTGGTGGAAAAGAATTCCGGAAGGTTCGAACCGTTTCTTTCTTTTAAGGATAAAGCTGAAAATTGTCAGATTATGATCCGAAAGAAGAAGGATGCGATTGTCGAGTTGGTGATGTTGATGCATGAAAAGAATCAGTTTGCCGTGATTAATTTTACGGGCAATATGAGTCCGGAATTCATTTCGAAGCTGGCAGCTTCGATGAAGCCCAAGCGCTCTTGATAAGAAAAGACATTTTCATTTGCTTTAAACATAAATATAGTTAGTGTGCTTAATTAAAACAACTTGAGGCTGTGAAGTTTCAATTCTCTCAAATTTTTATAGAAAAACTAACTAAATAGATGGGCTACCGCGTGATGCAGTAGCCCTTTTATTTATCCTGCCGGTTCATATGGATTGCTTGGAAAAAGGAGAAAGAGAATACCAGAGAATGGCATTAAAGAGAAAAGGAAGTTGCCTCACGGAAACTTCCTTTTTCCATCTCTGTTAGAGAGATAAAGTTATATGTAAAGAGAGAATTTTATAATTTACGCAGTCCCTTTTTGGAGAAATCTATTTGTGGTTCTCCTCTGTAGGCTACTTCACCACTGCCGGAGACACGCCCTTTCAAGCTTTCTGTGGCATAACAGCTTATATCTCCCGAACCATTGATAGAGGTCGTTACATTCTCTGTTTCCAATTCGGAAGCTTGAATGTCTCCTGAACCGTTGATACTGTATTCGGCATTTTTGCAGATTCCGGAAAGGGAAATATCTCCCGAACCGTTGATACCTACTTCTGCCTTTAGGGCATCTATCCTGTTCAATGTCATATCTCCCGACCCGTTGATGGATAATGATAACAAATTACAGCTTATTTTGTTTCCCGCAATGTCTCCCGAACCTTGTATTTTAATACTTAAATTATCGTCGGTTTGTATTCCGTTTACAAGTTTGATATCACCGGAACCCGATAAGGCTATTCGGTTGAGTGCAGGACCGGAAACTCTTATTTCCAATTTTCCCCTGTTCTGTATGCTTGTGTTGTTTTTGAATTTTACGGTCAGGCTATTGTTTTGCACATAGATATCCAGCAGTTCTACTATATTATCTTGGCCGTATACCTCTACAGAAGGCTTTCCTTGGGCCTGTTTATAAATAACATCCGGGCTTCCTGTTAATTGTAGCCCGTTGAATTTCTCTACTTTGATCTGCTTGGTTATGTAGTTATTGCTTCCGGTCACCCGATTGCTGGGCGAGCAGGCAGTTATTGTCCAGATCAGTAAAATTGCAGCGAATGAAGAAATTGAAATTGATTTCATGTTTTTATATATTTAAATACCCTTGATACTTCCCACACCCTTTTTGCTGAATGTTTTTTGTGCAGGATTTCCTTTATAGTTAATACTTCCTACTCCTTTGACGGCTGCGTCTAAAGATTGGGTAGCATTGCATGAGATATTGCCCACTCCATTGGAGGAGGCTTTCACGTGTGTTGCTTCCAGATCCGTTGCTTCTACATCGCCTACACCCTTAGAACTGAGATTGGCGTTGACTACTTTCCCTTTTAGGTTTACGTTACCCACTCCCATCGAGTTTACGGTCAGATTCTGGCAGTCCAGTTCCTGAACATTGACGTCGCCGACTCCTTTGCTTTCGATGTCGAGCCTGCCGGTAACAAACTTATTATCGATGTGAATGTTTCCTACGCCTTTAAATTGGATCCGGTTCAGATCCGGAGAGCTGATGGTTATTTTGAGTTTCTTGGCATTCTTTATTTTCTTATGCTTATCCATAGCTAATATCAGAGTATTACCTTTTACCGATACCTGTATTAACTTGACAAAATTATCCGGTCCATAGATTTGCAGGGAACTTTTCCCATCTGTAGATTGGGTATAATAAATGTCACCTACCGTAGTGGCATCTATGGAATTGAAATCTTTTATTTGGTAATCCCGTGTGATGTAATTTTTGCTGGGAGCTATGCCTTCCGCTCTTTCTGAGATAAAGGTACAACCGGTCAGTAATCCAGTCAGGAATATGATTAAGAATACGTTTAATTTTGCTTTCATCTTATAAGTTTTTTTGAGGTTTCTGTTTATTAGACGTAGACTCTTTCAAAAAGGTTGCATCGGGTACTACTTTTTTTTGAGTCTGTTGTATTTGTTCTTCCCGCAGAATATTTGTTTATTTGCAGGTGTATGGAAAAAATAGATAAGATACTTGAAGATGAAGAATTGGGGCTTTTGGTGATACGTGTTAATCCACGTGCCAAGCGGCTGATTTTCCGGACGAAAAGTGATGCCATTTATGTAAGCGTACCTCCCGGAACCACATCTGCCGAGATCACCGATGCTATCAATCAATTGCGTGTGAAATTGCGTGGCTTCAAGGAGAAGACTGCTCGCCCATCGATAGATTTGGATTACCGGATTGAGACGGAATATTTTAAGCTGTCTTTGGTAGCCGGTGAGCGTGATCGTTTTCTGGCGCATTCGGAGTTAGGAGAGATGCGTATCGTTTGTCCCCCGACTGCTGATTTTACTGATAGTAAGTTGCAGGAATGGTTGCATAAGGTCATTGAGGAAGCGCTGAGAAGAAATGCAAAAATCATTCTTCCGCCACGACTGTACATGCTGTCCGGCCGGCATAACCTTCCTTACAAGAGTGTGAAAATCAATTCCAGCCGTGGACGGTGGGGGAGTTGCTCGGCTCGTAAGGCAATCAACCTGTCTTACTTTCTTGTTTTGTTGCCTCAGCATTTAATAGACTATGTGCTGCTTCATGAATTGTGCCACACGCGTGAGATGAACCATGGCGATCGTTTCTGGTCGTTACTCGATTCGTTGACCGATGGGAAAGCGCTTGCGCTACGCGAAGAATTGAAAAATTATAAGACGGAGATTTGAAAGGATGGCAACGTCTAACGGGAGAGTTGTTTAATTCCGTCGGCATCTTTTTCAAAGCGGTAGCTGCCCCCCTTTTCGCTTAAGTCGAATGTAGACAGTTCGTCTGTCAGATTATCGACGATCATCAGCGCATTTTGCTCTGCAAATCGGCCTACTTCGATTGCGAAGGGCTCTTCGGTTATTCGTCTGTTTATTATCAGACTGTCATTGATGAAAAGTGAGAGCGAATCACCGGTGAATCCTTTGGTAAGATGGATCGTGTAAGTTTCTATGAAGTGGCGTTCTTCCTGTTTTTCGCGTTGCAGCCTCATACTCATATAGACAAAGATGACTACAACAAAAATAACGGCGAATGCCAGAATACCATTGCCTACCATAAATTGCTTATTAGTGTTCAGACGATGTGCCATAACGATTCTTTTAAAATTTCGGTGTAAAGGTACTGATTTTATTTGTGATTACCGGTATAGGAATGTCCGAATCATAGCGAATCGTAGCGAATACCTATCAAAAAAATAATAAAGGCTTTGTTCGTTTGCAAAAGGTACAGAAGTCGGAATTAAAAGTATGGAATAGAAACTTGAATTGATTCCTTACCCCTTACGCTTCCCCTTGTTCATCAGTGTTTGCGTGCGGAAGGGGGGATTGTCAATGTTCGATTATGCTTTATGTGAATATGGTGATTGTGCCTCGTATTTCCAGCTCTTGGAGCCCCTTCCGCTCTGTAATGGCGGCAAGCAAGGCATTTCAGAATTGCGTAAGGGATCTGTGCAGACTCTCGCTGTCTATGTTTCTGTTCCTGTCTTTGTCAAATACTTCTTATGCTTTTGGCTGGATATTTACCGCCTGACGCTGCGAATTCCTGCTTGTGGAATTCAAGTTTATCTCCTTCGGCAATATTATATCGGGTACATTGTATTATCTTTGCTCACGTATCATAACGATATCCGGTGTACGGCTTACTACAAATCAAATTGATAACATGAACAAGAAACTATTATTTCCTTTGGTATTCGCAGGATTTGCATGGTCTGTTTTTGCACAGAATACGATAATCTCCCCGGCTATTCCTGTTGATAAAGTGATAGAGGATAAGGTTGAGAAGTTGCTCGAAAAGATGACTCTGGAAGAGAAAATAGGGCAGATGACCGAATTGACGATCGATGTGTTGACTGATAAGAAAACAACAGGGCAACCGGGTTTTACTTTTGATGAAGCCATGCTCGATACCGTGATCGGTAAATATAAAGTGGGATCTATACTGAATGTACCTTATGGCGAAGCACAGACGAAGGAGGTCTGGGCCACTCTTATCAAAAGAATTCAGGAAGAATCGATAAAGTCTATGGGAATTCCCTGCGTGTATGGCGTCGATCAGATACATGGCACCACCTATACGGCCGGTGGAACTTTCTTTCCGCAGGGCGTCAATATGGGGGCTACATTCAATCGTGAACTGGTACGGAAAGGAGCCGAGATATCGGCTTACGAAACAAAAGCCGGATGCATTCCTTGGACGTACGCGCCCGTTGTGGATCTTGGCCGTGATGCCCGTTGGCCTCGTATGTGGGAAAATTATGGAGAAGACTGTTACGTCAATACAGAGATGGGACGTGAATCTGTGATTGGTTTTCAAGGCGAGGATCCGAACCATATAGGCCCCAATCAGGTAGCTGCCTGTTTGAAACATTATATGGGTTATGGTGTCCCCGTATCCGGCAAAGATCGTACGCCATCGTCTATCACGGTGCAGGAGATGCGTGAAAAGCATTTTGCCCCTTTTCTGGAATCTGTGAAAGCCGGTGCTTTGTCTGTTATGGTGAATTCTGCTATGAACAACGGGCTTCCTTTTCATGCCAATTATGAACTTTTGACGAAATGGCTGAAGGAAGACCTTAATTGGGACGGGCTCATCGTAACGGATTGGGCGGATATAAACAACCTGTATACCCGTGACAAAGTGGCCGCTTCCAAGAAAGAAGCCGTAAAAATGGCTATTAATGCCGGTATCGATATGTCTATGGTGCCTTATGAATGGAGTTTCTGTAATTATCTGAAAGAACTTGTGCAAGAAGGTGAAGTTCCTATGAGCCGCATTGATGATGCTGTACGCCGGGTACTGCGCATGAAATTCCGTCTCGGGCTGTTCGACAAGCCATATTGGGATCCTTCGGAATACCCGGAATTTGCGAGTAAATCGCATGCTGCAACTGCTTTGCTGGCGGCAGAGGAATCACTTGTCCTATTGAAGAATGCGGATCGGATTCTGCCACTTGCTTCCGGAAAGAAAATATTGATTACCGGACCGAATGCCAATTCGATGCGTACGCTGAATGGCGGATGGTCTTATTCCTGGCAAGGCCATAAGGCAGATAGGTTTGCCGGTGAGTATAATACGATCCTTGAAGCATTCAAGGCAAAATTCGGTGTGGGAAATGTGGTATACGAACCAGGAGTGACTTATAAGCAGAAAGGTGCTTACTGGGAAGAGAATGCTCCGAAAATAGAAAAAGCGGTTGCTGCCGCTTCGGAAGTGGACTATATTCTGGCCTGTGTCGGTGAAAATTCTTATTGTGAAACACCGGGCAACCTGACTAATCTTTTCCTCTCACAAAACCAGTTGAATCTGGTGAAAGCTCTGGCGGCTACCGGAAAACCGGTAATTCTGATTCTGAATGAGGGGCGTCCGCGTATTATCAATGAGATAGAGCCGTTGGTAAAGGCGGTTGTCAACATCATGTTGCCGGGTAATTACGGGGGCGATGCACTGGCTAATCTTTTGGCCGGCGATGTCAATTTCAGTGGGAAGATGCCCTATACTTATCCTAAAGATATCAATTCTTTGGTGACTTATGATTATAAACCGTGTGAAGACCTTGAGAAGATGCAGGGAGCTTATGATTATGATGCGGTGATGTCTGTTCAGTGGGCTTTTGGCTACGGGCTTAGCTATACGACTTTTGCCTATGATCGTCTGAGCGTGAATAAACCTTCGTTTACTGCCGGTGATGAACTCGTTTTTACGGTCGATGTGACCAATACCGGTGATAAGGCAGGTAAGGAGAGTGTTCTGCTTTTCAGTAGTGATCTGGTGGCTTCCTTGACTCCTGATATCCGCCGTCTTCGTGCTTTCGAAAAGGTAGAACTGCAACCGGGTGAAACGAAAACCGTTACATTGAAAGTAAAAGGCAGCGATTTGGCTTTTGTAGGCTATGATGGTAAATGGATACTGGAAAAAGGAGATTTCAGAATTCAAACAGGAAAGCAAACGCTGAATATAACCTGCTCGGAAACAAAAAAGTGGAATACACCGAATAAATAAAATCAATCTGTTGATTTTAAGAAATATAGTTGCATCCTGATACTATGAATAAAAGGTATCAGGATGTTTTTTTATACGATTATCCTCGATCTTGTGTTGCAAAACATATTTCTTATTCTTGTTGATCTTAAATAAATTACTTTTCTTTGCAGCAGGATGGTTCAGCATAGTTGCCGGACGTTTTCTGAAAACCTTTTGATCTGTAGATATGGAGATTATATTCGGACAGCAAACAACCAAAGTGAAGCAATTGGCCGATCTCATCAGCCAAGATATTTCAATGGGTAGATATAAGGTAGACGATGCTTTGCCTTCTATCAATCAGTTGAGCCGGGATTATAAGGTATCACGTGATACGGTTTTCAAAGCTTTCATCGATTTGAAAGAACGGGGAATTATCGATTCCACCCCCGGAAAAGGGTATTATGTGGTAAACAGGCAGAAAAGCATATTGTTGTTGCTTGATGAATATTCCCCATTTAAAGACACCCTTTACAATAGCATTATCAAGCATTTGTCTTCCCGTTATAAGGTCGATTTATGGTTTCACCAATATAACGAGAGCCTGTTCAATGCTATTCTTCGTGAATCCTTGGGGCGGTATAATAAATACGTTGTTATGAACTTCGATAACGAAAAGTTCTCTCCTAATCTTTATAAAATAGACTCTTCCAAACTCTTATTGCTCGACTTCGGCAAGTTCGACAAGAAAGATTATTCTTATATATGTCAGGATTTTGATGATTCTTTTTATCAGGCATTATTGCAACTGGCCGATCGGTTGCGGCACTATAAAAGGCTCGTTTTGTTGTTTGTGAAAGGGACAAAGCACCCCCGGAGCACTTGTGACAGTTTCCGGAAGTTTTGTGCCGACCGGGAATTCATATGCGAAGTGAGGGAGGATGTGGAAGGAATGAAAGTGCGCGAAGGCGAGGTTTATATCGCTATCCGACAGGTCGATGTGGTACATATCATCAAACAAAGCCGGATAGAAGGTTTGGTTTGCGGAACTGATTTCGGCTTGTTGGCCTATAATGAAACTCCTGCTTATGAAGTGATAGACAGGGGAATAACTACGCTGAGTATCGATTGGGAAAAGATGGGGACATTGACAGCCGATTTTATCCTTACCGGCAAGCAGATACATACGTATTTGCCTACCGAGATACGTTTAAGAGGATCTTTATAGGATTTTTTATTCCTATGTTTCAGCACAGTTCAGTACAGATGGAAATGTTTTACTTATTTAAATCATAAGAATATGAAAAAGTATCCGAAAATTGGAATTCGCCCTACCATTGATGGTCGTCAGGGTGGTGTTCGTGAAAGTCTTGAAGAAAAGACAATGAATCTGGCTAAAGCCGTAGCCGAATTGATCTCTACAAATTTAAGAAACGGAGACGGTACTCCGGTAGAGTGTGTGATAGCCGACGGTACGATCGGACGTGTGGCCGAAAGTGCTGCATGTGCCGAGAAATTCGAACGTGAAGGGGTGGGGGCAACCATTACCGTGACATCCTGCTGGTGTTATGGAGCCGAAACAATGGATATGAACCCGTATTACCCGAAGGCGGTTTGGGGATTTAACGGAACCGAACGTCCGGGAGCCGTTTATTTGGCAGCCGTATTGGCAGGACATGCACAGAAGGGCCTGCCGGCTTTTGGTATTTACGGACACGATGTACAGGATCTGAATGATAATTCCATTCCTGCCGATGTAGCCGAAAAGATATTGCGTTTTGCCCGTGCTGCCCAGGCGGTAGCTACTATGAGAGGAAAATCTTATCTTTCTATGGGTAGTGTTTCCATGGGTATTGCCGGTTCTATCGTTAATCCGGATTTCTTCCAGGAATATCTCGGTATGCGAAATGAGTCTGTCGACCTCACAGAAATCATCCGCCGCATGACAGAGGGTATTTATGATAAAGAAGAGTTCGCCAAAGCAATGGCCTGGACCGAAAAGTATTGTAAGAAGAACGAAGGAAAAGACTTCAACCTTCCGGAGAAAACAAAAAACCGTGAGCAGAAAGACGAAGACTGGGAATTCATTGTCAAGATGACTATTATCATGCGCGATTTGATGCAGGGAAATCCGAAACTGCGTGAGATGGGCTTCAAAGAAGAGGCTTTAGGGCACAATGCCATCGCTGCCGGATTCCAGGGGCAACGCCAATGGACCGACTTTTATCCTAACGGGGATTATTCGGAAGCCTTATTGAATACCTCTTTTGACTGGAACGGTATTCGTGAAGCTTATGTGGTAGCTACCGAAAATGATGCCTGTAACGGCGTAGCGATGCTCTTCGGGCATCTGTTGACAAACCGTGCGCAGATATTCTCGGACGTGCGTACCTATTGGAGCCCCGAAGCGGTAAAACGCGTGACAGGAAAAGAACTTACCGGCATGGCTGCCAATGGTATTATTCACTTGATCAATTCCGGTGCTACAACGCTCGACGGAACCGGTCAGCAAACCGATGAGAAAGGTGAACCGGCGATGAAACCTTGCTGGGAGATCACGGAAAAAGAGATGGAGAAATGTCTGGAAGCTACTACCTGGTATCCTGCTAACCGTGATTATTTCCGTGGCGGCGGCTTCTCTTCCAATTTCTTATCCAAAGGAGGCATGCCTGTTACGATGACACGTCTGAACTTGATTAAAGGATTAGGCCCGGTACTCCAGATTGCCGAGGGATGGACGGTAGAGATCGATCCGGAAGTTCACCGTTTGCTGGATGAACGTACGGATCGTACATGGCCGACCACTTGGTTTGTACCCCGTTTGTGTGATAAACCTGCATTCAAAGATGTTTATTCGGTAATGAACAATTGGGGGGCCAATCATGGTGCTATCAGTTATGGGCATATCGGACAGGATCTGATCACATTAGCTTCTATGTTGCGTATTCCTGTATGTATGCACAATGTCGAAGAAGACGCCATCTTCCGTCCGGCCGCATGGAATGCTTTCGGTATGGAGAAAGAAGGAGCGGATTACAGAGCATGTGCTGTTTATGGTCCTATTTATAAATAATGGAATAAAATGATTAATCGATTTATATTAAACGAAGTTTCATACTTCGGACCGGGAGCACGGGAAGTGCTCCCGAAAGAGATCGCCCGTTTGGGGCTGCATAAGGCTCTGGTCGTTACGGATAAGGATCTTATTAAATTCGGGGTGGCCGATAAAGTGTTGAAAGTACTTGAAACAGCTTCTGTTCCATACGAGGTTTTCAGTGATGTCAAACCGAATCCTACCGTAGCTAATGTCAAGGCTGGTCTACAGGCTTTTGCAGCTTCGGGTGCCGATTTTATTCTTGCAATCGGTGGCGGTTCATCGATCGATACTTCCAAGGCGATCGGTATTATAACCAATAATCCGGAATTCAGTGATGTAGTATCTCTGGAAGGGGTGGCAGATACGAAAAACAAATCTGTTCCCATTATTGCTTTGCCTACTACGGCGGGTACGGCGGCCGAGGTTACTATTAATTATGTGATTACCGATGAAGCCAATGAAAAGAAAATGGTTTGCGTAGATCCCAATGACATTCCCGTAGTTGCCGTTGTAGATGCCGAATTGATGTATACCCTTCCCAAAGGGCTGACAGCTTCTACCGGGTTGGATGCTTTGACGCATGCCATTGAAGGACTTATAACGAAAGGTGCCTGGGAGATGAGCGATATGTTCGAGATAAAAGCGATCGAAATGATTGCCCGTTATCTTGAGACGGCTGTCAATGAGCCATCCAATGCCGAAGCCCGTAATGGTATGGCGGTTGCCCAGTACATTGCCGGTATGGCGTTTTCTAATGTAGGTTTGGGAGTTGTGCATGGCATGGCACATCCGTTGGGAGCTATTTTCGATATACCTCACGGTGTAGCAAATGCCTTGCTGTTGCCTATTGTGATGGAGTTCAATGCTCCTGCGGCACTCGATAAATATGTAGAGATAGCCAAGGCTATGAATGTATATACGCCGGATATGACTCGTGAAGAAGCCGCTGCTGCGGCGGTCAAGGCAGTCCGGGAACTTTCTGTCCGTGTAGGGATCCCGCAGCATTTATCCGAATTGGGAATAAAAGAAGAAGATCTGGATAAGTTGGCTACGGCGGCGTTTGCCGATGTATGTACCCCGGGAAATCCCCGTGAAGTGAGCAAAGAAATAATACTTGAACTTTATAAAAAAGCATTGTAGTCATTATGATAACGAATGAACAGATAGAACAGTTTATAGCCCAGGCTCATCGTGTAGGCGATGCCGGACTTACTATTTGCAGTAGCGGTAATATCTCCTGGCGTATAGGGGATGAAGTGCTGATTTCCGGTACAGGCTCTTGGGTGCCTTCTCTGCCCAAAGAAAAGGTCTCCATCTGTAAACTGTCGACGGGAGAAGTGCTGAATGGTGTGAAGCCGTCTATGGAGAGCGGTTTCCATTTCGGTGTTCTCCGTGAGCGTCCCGATGTGAATGTGGTGCTTCATTTCCAGTCTCATTATGCTACTGCGGTGGCTTGTATGAAGAATCGTCCCACTAATTTGAATGTAACGGCCGAAATACCTTGTCATGTAGGCAGAGAAGTGCCGGTAGTTCCTTATTATCGTCCCGGTTCGAAAGAATTGGCACAAGGGGTGATAGATGGATTGAAAGACCACAATTCGGTATTACTGTTAAAGCACGGACAAGTGGTATGTGGAAAAGACTTCGACGAAGCTTTTGAACGTGCCATGTTCTTCGAGATGGCATGTCGCATTATTATCCAGTCCGGCGGTGATTATACCGTGTTGACGCCCGAAGAGATTGATGATCTCGAGACTTACGTTTTGGGTAAGAAGACTAAATAATAAGATGAAAAGGAGGGGAAAATGGGGATGTATTTCCAAGTCTCTTTTTCTCCTCCTTATTATTTAGAAAAGAGTTGAGCTATGAATACATATTTAGCAGTGGATTTTGGTGGAGGTAGCGGGCGAGTGATGGCCGGCACCATTGACAACGGGCGGTTAACACTGGAGGAAGTATATCGTTTTCCCAACCGGCAAATCCGGATGGGGAACTATATTTATTGGGATTTCCTTGCATTGTTCGGTGAAATGAAAACCGGGCTTCGTCTGGCTGCCCATAAAGGATATTCCATAAAAAGTATCGGAATCGATACTTGGGGGGTCGATTTCGGATTGATAGACAGGCAAGGCAATTTGTTGGGCAATATGGTTTGCTATCGCGATCCGCGCACGAATGGATTACCCGAAGAACTGTTCGGGCATATGGATATTTCCCGTCATTATGCGGAGGCCGGTATTCAAGTGATGCCTATTAACACGCTTTTTCAGCTTTACAGTATGAAAAAGAACGGGGATGTACAATTGGAACTTGCAGATAAGTTGCTGTTTATGCCCGATCTTTTCAGTTTCTTTCTGACAGGCGTGGCAAATAATGAATATTGCATTGCTTCCACCTCCGAAATGCTCGATGCCCGCAAGCGTACTTGGAACTATCCATTAATAGACAGTTTGGGTTTACCCGAACGTCTTTTCGGAGAAATAGTAATGCCCGGAACCGTACGGGGAAAACTGAAAGCCGATATTGCTGAAGAGATCGGTATGAATGGTGAGGTCGATGTGGTTGCCGTAGGTTCGCACGATACTGCAAGCGCCGTATTTGCAGTGCCTGCCGTCACCGGTGGTGTTAATACCCGAAAAGCTTTCCTGAGTTCAGGAACCTGGTCGCTTCTTGGAGTTGAATTAGACGAACCTATCCTTACCGAAGAGGCCCGCTTGGCAGGGTTTACCAACGAAGGAGGCGTGGGAGGTAAAATCCGTTTTTTGCAGAATATCACAGGCTTGTGGATTTTGCAGCAACTTATAGCTCAGTGGAAAGAACGAGGCGAAGATACGGAGTACGAAACTCTGATAACTGCTGCGGAGAATGCGGAAATCGATTCAATTATTCGTGTGGATGACGAGGTCTTTCAAAGTCCGTTGAATATGGAGAAAGCAATTGCCGATTATTGCCGTGAACATCGCCTTGCCGTACCAAAAACTTGTGGTGAATATGTTCTTTGTATACTTAAATCGCTCGCGCAACGTTATAAACAAGGAGTCACTCAGTTAAACAGCTTGTTACCGTCACCTGTTACCCAACTTCATATCATAGGGGGAGGGTGTCGTAACCGCCTTCTCAACCGCCTGACGGAAGAAGCATTGGGCATTCCGGTGTATGCAGGTCCTGTTGAGGCCACTGCTATTGGAAATATCCTTGTGCAAGCTTTGGCGTGTGGGGAGATTAAGACACGTGATGAAATTACAGAAATTATTTAAAGGGACAGATAAAAATAAAACCATGGAAACATCTATTAAAAGTTATGCGGCTAAAGAGCATCATCAACCGGTGAAACGATATTGCCGGACATTGGATCTGCGTGACGATCCGAAGCTGATAGCCGAGTATCGCCGACGCCACAGCCAAGCGGAAATCTGGCCGGAAGTTATCGCCGGTATCCGGGAAGTCGGTATCCTTGAAATGGAAATTTACATTTTGGATACACGTTTGTTTATGATAGTCGAGACTGCACTCGATTTTGATTGGGACACGGCAATGGAACGGCTTGCCACTTTGCCCCGCCAGCAGGAATGGGAAGATTATATGGCGATTTTCCAACTTGTGACTCCCGGATCTACTTCCGCACAAAAATGGCAACCGATGGAACGTATGTTCCATTTATACGAATAACCTTTTATTTTTACGAACAACCTCAAACGAGTTTATATCCTAACGAATTTATACCATTATGAATAACACCAAACGCTTTTCTATCCTGAGCAAAGACGGCGTCAGCTATCTTATTCCTTTTATTCTCATCACCAGTTGTTTTGCACTCTGGGGATTTGCCAATGACATAACCAATCCTATGGTAAAAGCTTTCTCCAAGATATTCCGTATGAGTGTGACGGATGGCGCATTGGTGCAAGTCGCTTTTTATGGTGGTTATTTTGCAATGGCTTTTCCGGCTGCTATATTTATCCGCCGGTATTCTTATAAGGCCGGCATTTTGTTGGGATTGGGGCTGTATGCATTCGGTGCTCTCCTTTTCTTTCCTGCCATGATGACCGGAAATTATTATCCTTTTTTAATTGCCTATTTTATTTTGACTTGCGGACTTTCCTTTCTTGAGACCAGTGCTAATCCGTATATCCTGTCGATGGGCACGGAGGAGACGGCTACGCGTCGGCTCAATCTGGCCCAGTCTTTCAATCCGATGGGGTCATTATTAGGCATGTATGTGGCGATGAATTTTATCCAGAACCGTCTGAATCCGATGGATACTGCCGAACGGGCTCAGTTGTCTCAAACCGAGTTCGAGGCGATGCGTGATTCGGACTTGGCCGTACTGATTGCTCCATATCTGGTAATCGGTATTGTCATTCTGGTTATGCTATTGCTGATCCGTATGGTGAAGATGCCCAAAAATGCTGACCAGTCTCATTCCATCGATTTTCTGCCTACGTTGAAGCGTATCTTTTCCATTCATCATTATCGTGAAGGGGTGATTGCTCAATTTTTCTATGTGGGTGCACAAATCATGTGTTGGACATTTATCATTCAATACGGTACCCGTTTGTTTACCTCGCAAGGGATGAGTGAACAGGCTGCGGAAGTTTTGTCTCAGCAATACAATATAATAGCAATGGTTATTTTTTGTGTGAGCCGTTTTGTCTGTACTTTCATACTACGTTATCTCAATCCCGGACTACTGCTGAAGATTTTGGCTATTGCCGCCTGCTGTTTCACAACGGGAGTTATTTTCCTACAGAATATCGGAGGTATGTATTGTTTGGTCGGTGTTTCGGCATGCATGTCATTGATGTTCCCTACTATTTACGGAATAGCTCTTCAAGGTTTGGGTAATGATGCCAAATTTGGCGCTGCCGGGTTGATTATGGCTATTTTAGGTGGTTCGGTTTTACCTCCGTTGCAGGCAAGTATCATTGATCAGCATGCTTTATTTGGAATGCCGGCGGTGAATCTTTCGTTTATACTTCCATTTATTTGTTTTGTGGTGGTAACTATATACGGACATCGTTCTTATAAACGTGTGAGAAAAGGGTAATTGCCTTTATCTTTACAAGGGAGGTTGGGGCTTACTTTCTCATTTTACTCCCTTTGTCATATCTTATGGACTTTTAGATAGTTCCTCTACGAGAAACGATACTTTTCTCGTAGAGGAACTATCTTTTTCCCGTAGAGAAACGACCTGATTCTCTACGGGAAAAAATGTATTCATCTAATATGCTGATAGCCAGCTCTGTGTGTTTTGTTTACCCTGTGTATTATCTTTACTGTAAAAGAAACTCTGTTTTTACTTTTAAGCAACCTGCCGTTTTGTTTAAATCATTACAATTTTAGTTTTTGGATAACTGATGGGAGCAGTGAATTTTTTGTTTCTTAGACTTATTGTCTAATTCCCTATTGTTTTTTGCTTGTGCCGGTTAGCGAATCGGCTGTTTTCAGCACTTAATTCTGTGAGGTTTTTCCATTCTTATTTATAATTACTTTTCGAATTTCTTCTGATAGGTTGTCATTATCTTAATCGGTATATCTGTTCCATAAAATGGTATGGAGGTTCTATTCCATGGATATTGCCCCTGCTGTTACTACGAATTTTCTATTTTTTGCTTGTATTTTGCAATTTTAAGATATACGAATCGGCTACTTTTGGCTAACAAAGTAATGCATCTGTTAATTTTTAAATTTAATAAAATGAAGAGACGAAATTGTATATTTAAGTATTCGCTTTGCTTATTGTTCATTCAGATCTTATTCTTGGAAAGTGCTTGTGCCGATAGCCGTGAATTTTCTGCCGGTGAGTGGACGGTTCGTTTTAAAGACGAGACAAAGCAAATTGATTTGTTGAAGAATGGAGAGCTCATTTTGAGCGATGTGTTTGTTCGGTTCAATAATTCTTCGAATTACTATAATAGTTCCGAATATACAGATGTGAAGTTTACAAAGGATGAGATTACCGATGAGTTCGGTCCGGCTCAAAAATGTACGATACAGTATAAGAAAGAGGGTGCTCCTACCATCGAACAGATTTTTTATCTTTATTCTTCCAAAGATTTTTTTCTGACGGAAGTTTATCTTATTTCTGTGGATGGAAAGGTGTTGGTAACCAATTATATCTCTCCGATTTATACGACGGCAACCAATCAATTCTTACCTCAGGATACTGACAATCGTCTATTGTTTGTCCCTTTTGATAATGATGGTTTTATAACTTACGGTTCGTTACCGTTGTCGCAATCAAAATCGGCAAGCGCCATACACGCTTCCGGACCGTTGGCTCGCGATACGATTTCATTCGAAGTGACTTCCATCTTTAACGGTGGTAGCCAGAATGGTCTTGTGATTGGTTCCGTAGAGCATGATACCTGGAAGTCGGCTATACGTATGGTAGGATCCCGTGATAACCGGAGTATCACTAAATTGGAATGTTATAGCGGTGCCAGCCATTCTGCTACACGTGATGATAAGGTGCACGGTTCTATAAAAAGCACAACGGTGAAGTCATCCAGAATGTTTGTGGGTTTCTTTGATGATTGGAGATTGGGTATGGAAACGTTTGGAGAAGCGAATGCAGCCGTTGTTCCTAAACGGGAGTGGACCAAGGGGACTCCGTTCGGTTGGAATAGCTGGGGGGGGATGAGTACGCATGTGAATTATGAAGGAGTGCTTTCTGCCTCTGATTTTGTGAAAGAGCATTTGCAGGGGAAAGGCGGTTTTGGCGCAAGCGGAGTTGTTTTTGTCGGCTTGGATTCTTATTGGGATAACTTGAATTGGGAGCAACTGGAAGATTTTGCTCGGCATTGTATTGCCAATGGGCAGGTGCCGGGTATTTACTGGACTCCGTTCAATGACTGGTTTCCGGACAATGAACGTGATATTGAAGGGAATAATGGCTATAAATACAGCCAATCACACTTAAAGGTGAACGGTCAGAAACGGAAATTATATGGTGCCGGCTGTATGGATCCTACAGCCCCGGCTACACTGTCGAGAATTAATTATTTCATTGATAAATTTAAAGCAGCCGGTTTTAAATATCTCAAACTGGATTTTCTTACTGCCGGTATGGTTGAGGCAGACAAATGGTATAATAAGGATATAACAACAGGTACCCAAGCCTTTAACTACGGGATGAAATATCTGCGTGAACGCTGTGGAGACGAAATGTTTATTGTCGAATCGATCGCTCCCCTTTTCCCTTATCAGTATGCGAATGCCCGTCGTATCAGCTGTGATGCCTGGGGAGAAATGTGGCACACCAATTACATGATGAACAGTTTGTCTTTCGGATGGTGGCTGGATCGCGTATATGCTTATAATGATCCCGACCATCTTGTGATGGGAGACCGGAGCGAAGCGGAAAATATGTCTCGTATCACAAGTGGAGCTGTGACGGGTTATTTCATGATTGGCGATAACTTATCGACTAAAGGAAATTATATCGGAACAGAGGTGTCACAGGAAAAGGTGAAGAAATTCGCTGTTAACGACCGGATCAATGCAGTTGTCAATCTTGGTAAAACGTTCAGACCGGCTTATGGTCATAAAGTATTCGGTTCTAACCGCTCGGTCGACCTGTTTACTTTAGAAACGGAAGACGCTTATTACATTGCTTATTTTAATTATGACGAAGGTGTGAAGAGTGGTGAACTGACTCTTCAGGATCTTGGGATCACTCCGGAGAAAGTTTCCGGTGGTATAGAGTGTTGGTCGGGAAATAACGTACAGATTCAAGAGGGCAAGCTTTCTTACAATCTACCTAAGCATCAGGCCGAAATTTACCATTTGTATAAAAAATGAGATTCATGGAATTAAATAACTATATTATGAAAAAGAGTAACAGATTTAGAATTTTCACATCTTTGTTGATGGGCTTCCTTATTGCAGGATTCTCTTCTTGTAAAGATGATGAAAGCCAAAAGAATGAACACGATCCCAACAAGCCGATTGTGTTGACGGATTTTTATCCGAAAGAAGGTGGTATTGCTACTAAAATGGTCTTTAGTGGGGAAAATTTCGGTACGGATGTGAGTAAAATCAATGTGTATTTTAATGACACAAAAGCAGCTGTAGTTCGAAGTACCGGCGAAAAAATGTATGTAATTACCCCGCGTAAACCGGGCGAAGACTGTACTATTACAGTTTCTGTAGGTGATAATAAAGTGGCGTTTGACGAACATTTTACTTATCATATTCAAACTACGGTAACTACGCTTTGCGGTATGAAAGGAACTCCCGGAGCGCAAGTGGGAAATCTTGCCGAAACTCAATTCCCGAAGGTTACTTATTTGGCAATTGATACTGACCATAATATATTTGTTTGTTGCCGGGAATTGGATAGTTATTATGATAACAACAAAGTGATGCTGGTAAATGAATTGGAAGATAAGAGTCAGATTCTTATCCCCAATACCGGTGCACCGCTCAATCAGCCTTGTATAGCCGATGATGGACAAACGGTGTATATTCCGTCAGATGCAGGAATGGAGTATTGGGTACTTTCGTCAGAGAACATGTGGATCCCCCGTAAATCATCTTTGCGTAAAGATCCCTCCAGTGATGATTTTGATATTAAATTTAAACACTCATTTGCAATGTGCAAATATGATGGATTTATGTATACACGCGCAAAGGATGGCACATTATTACGGTTTGATCCGTCAACGGGATATACAATGGCTGTTTCAACACAGACGAAATTGATGGCCGAGAGCGACTCTTATATAGTATTTAGTCCGATTAAAGGGGAAGAACATATTTTATATTTGGCATATACTAACTCTCATTGTATCTATACATACAATCTAAAAACAGGTGAACATAAATTGTATGCCGGTATGACGAATCGTTCGGGATATGCAGATGGCCCTTGTGAGTATGCTATGTTTAACGAACCTCGTCAGATGATAGTAAGTGCGGATAATGAGTTGTATTTGGCCGATACGAATAATCATGTGATCAGAAAGATTTCACAAGATGGAATTGTCAGTACGGTAATCGGACTTGCCGGTCAATCGGGATTTATGGATGGAACTCCGGAAGAAGCATTGTTTGACAAACCTTTTGGTGTAGCATTAGATACCGATGGAACTATCTATATTGGTGATAGTGAAAATCAGTGTGTACGCCGACTTGCTATTGAATGATAATTGAGACTTTTAAGATAATACAGTATGAAGAAATATATATTTTTATTGTTCTTGTTGTGTGGCTGTGTTGCTGTGTTTGCACAACAAAAAAGTACATTTACAGTGTCCGGACAAGTGTTTGATGATTTGGATATGCCGGTTCCTGGAGCCAGTGTTTTTATTAAGAATTCTCCGGGAGTGGGAGCTGTCACGGATATTGACGGTAAATTTTCTTTGAAAGCTCAGAAAAATGATGTGATTGTTGTTTCATTTTTGGGATATAAGCAGGAAGAGTATTTGGTGACGAAATCGGAGAGTAATATTTCTATTAAATTGAAACAGGATTCGCAAGTACTTGAAGAAACGGTTATTGTAGGTATGGGTACGCAGCGTAAAGTGAGCGTTGTAGGTGCTATCACCAATGTCGATATAGCAGACATACAAACTCCGGCAACGAATATCAACAATATGTTGGGTGGACGTATTCCGGGTGTTATTTCACTTCAGCGTAGTGGTGAACCCGGAAAAAATATCTCAGAGTTTTGGATTCGCGGTATCGGTACTTTCGGTGCCAACAGCAGTGCTTTGGTGTTGATTGACGGTTTGGAGGGTAATTTGAGCGAGATAGATCCCTCGGATATCGAGAGTTTTTCGGTATTGAAAGATGCGTCTGCAACAGCAGTGTATGGTGTTCGTGGTGCAAACGGTGTTGTTTTGGTAACTACTAAGAGAGGTACGGCAGATAAATTGCAGATTACAGCCCGCGCCAATTGGACTATTTCTCATATGGTAAATATGCCCGAATATCTGGAGGCTTATGATTATGCAAAATTGGCGAATGAGGCTCTTAGAGTCAGAGGAAACACGCCTTTGTATTCAGACATGGAATTGGACTTGATCAAATATCAGTTAGACCCGGACTTGTATCCGAATGTAAACTGGCAGAAAGAGGTTTTGAATCGTAATGCTTTGCAGCAGACTTATTATATAAATGCAAAAGGCGGTGGTAGCCTTGCACGTTATTATCTGAGTTTGGGCATGTCTAATGAATCTTCTGCCTACAAACAGGAAAAATCTTCTAAGTATTCCACAAAAGTCGGATATCGCACCTACAATTATCGCGTCAATTTAGATATTAATCTGACTAAAACAACTACGGTTTACTTTGGGTCCGATGGTTTTATTTCAGAAAAGGCAGAGCCCGGTAATGCCGATACGGATGCTTTATGGGCCACACAGCGCAATTTGACACCGTTGACTATTCCAAGAGTTTATTCTACCGGACAATTACCGGCTTATGGAGCAGATAATGCTTATTCACCTTATGTCATGCTGAATTACACCGGTATGAGTAATACACGTCATTTCCGTGGAAAATCGACTGTAGAGTTGAAGCAAGATCTTTCTATGGTTACTAAAGGTTTGAGTGCCCGGGCACAGATAGCTTATGATACGGAGTTGAACTTGAAGGAGAAACGTTATGTGCGTCCCGAGATGTATTACGCAGATCGCCGTCGTTATACCGGAGAATTGGGACTATATAAGAAGTTAGACAGCGAACCGGTGAAGTACACTCATGAAGACGAGCAATATTATAAAGTACATTTCGAATCGATGTTGAATTATGAAAGGACTTTTGCCGAACAACACCGCCTGAGTGGGCTGTTGTACTACTATATGAGTAGTGAGCAGAAGATGAATAAGGATATTGATGATAAAGATGAAAGTTTAAGGAGCATGTATGCTATTCCTATCCGTTATCAGGGTCTGTCAGGACGAATCACTTACGGATTGCGTGATACTTATTTTTTGGATTTGAATTTTGGCTATACCGGTTCGGCCAACTTTGCAAAGGGAGATCGTTTCGGATTTTTTCCGGCAGTAGCTGTGGGATGGGTTCCTACCGGATATGATTGGGTACGGGAGAAATTGCCATGGTTGGACTTTTTGAAAATCCGTGGATCATACGGTACGGTAGGTAACGACCGTTTGACAAATACTCGTTTCCCTTATCTGACGCTATTGAAAACTGGTGATGGTGGTGGTTGGGGAAGTACCAACGGATATATCACAGAAGAGACGATAGGCGCTGATAACTTGAAATGGGAAATTGCCAAGAAAACGGATATTGGTATTGAAGGTAAACTGTTTGGAGAACGTTTAAATTTTGTAGTAGATGTTTTCTATGATAAACGTGACGGTATCTATCAGGAACGTCAACAAATCCCTGACTATGCTGGTTTACAGAAAATGCCTTTCGGTAATGTCGGAAAGATGGTAAGTTATGGTTCAGACGGTAATATTTCATTTACTCAGAATATCAATAAAAATATGTCGTTTACATTGCGCGGAAACTTTACTTATTCGGCCAATGAAGTGAAAAATTGGGAACAGGCTGTACAAAAGTATGATTATCAAAACTATTCAGGTTATGTAAACAATGCATTCCGTGGATATATTGCTTTGGGGCTTTTCCGTGACGAAGCGGACATAGCCGCCAGTCCGAAGCAGACGTTCGGAGATTATTTGCCGGGAGATATCAAATATAAAGATGTAAATGGGGATGGTGTGATTAATGATGATGACAAAGTGCCTTTATCTTATCCGAACTATCCGCGTCTGATGTATGGTTTTGGTGGAGAATTCCGGTATAAGAATTTGACTTTAGGGGTCTTGTTTAAAGGAACTGGAAAGACAGACTACTATTTTGTAGATGACAACGGATATTGGGATAAAGGAAAGAATGGTGAAGGGTATATACCGTTTTATGGTGGAAAAACCGGTAATGTGCTGAAGATTGTTGCTGACCAAAGTAACCGTTGGACTCCGGCATCTTATTCCGGTGATCCTTCGACAGAGAATCCGAATGCAAGATTCCCACGTCTTAGCTATGGTAAGAATGAGAATAATACTCAGTTCTCGTCATTCTGGTATCAAAATGCACGCTATCTGAGATTGCAGGAAATTAGTGTTAACTATAATTTACCGGCTGGTAGATTACTGAAATATTTGGGAGTACGTTCTCTTGATTTACAGTTTGTTGCATCTGACCTGTGTATCTGGAGCCCGATGAAATTGTGGGATGCAGAGCAGGCCGATCACAATGGTGGAGCTTATCCGATTCCACAGCGTTTTGCTTTCCAGATGTATGTGAATTTTTAAGAATTGTTTTTTGATTTAAAATAGAATGAGTATGAAATTCATAAATAAGAGTGTTTGGTTAATCCCATGTTTGGTATTGGGATTAATGAGCTCATGCGATTTTTTGAGTGTTGACAAATATTTTGATGATACATTGAAATATGACTCGGTATTTGCCAACCGGGTAAATTTGGAGAAATATTTATGGGGAACGGCAGGAGAGTTGCCGGATGAGAGTAAGATATTTGGAAATGACGAAACTCCCGGTATTACGGCTGCCGATGATATATTTACGTTGATGGGCTATGACTTGTTCCATGGAAAAGCATTGACTTTAGGACTTGTTTCTGCTGCCAATACTCAGGGATTAGGAGTATGGAGTACCTGTTATAAGGTAATTCGTAAAGCGAATCTTATTTTGAACAGAATGGACGAATGTACGAATATTACGCCTTTGCAAAAACAGGAGTTATTGGGTTACACTCATTTTCTTCGTGGGTATGCTTATTATTATATTCTGATGAATTATGGTCCGGCAGTACTCTTGGGTGATGAGGTTCTGGAAACGAATGAAGAGGCGGAGTATTATGATCGGGCTCGTGCCACGTATGATGAGACAGTGGAATACATTTGTTCCGAACTGGAAATAGCTGCTAAATACATTCCAGCGGATGTTTCTGTCGTAAATTATGGCCGTCCTTCAAAGGGGGCAGCTTACGCAATTATAGCCCGCGTACGTTTACAGGCGGCTAGTCCGGCATTTAATGGAGGAACGGCAGCTTATCGCTATTTTGGAAACTGGAAACGTGGTACGGATGGAGTACAATATGTATCCCAAACCTATGATGAAAGAAAATGGGCATTGGCAGCTGCTGCTGCCAAGCGTGTAATGGATATGGATGGCGGACAACGCTATACATTGCATACGGTAGGAGCCTCAAGTTCCGGCGCATATGTTACCCCTGAGTTGCCGGAAGGTGTTCCTACGGAAACTTTTCCGAATGGCGCCGGAGGAATCGACCCTTTGAAATCTTATACGGATATGTTTAATGGAGAAACTTATTCGACACAAAATAAAGAATTGATCTGGGCGCGTAATTCAGGAGAAGTGGCAGAGTATACCCGTCAATCTTTCCCGGCAGTCATGGGAGGATATAGCGGTATGTGCCTGACACAGAAATTAGTGGATGCTTATAAGACGCGTAACGGAAAAACAATTCAGGAAGCTGCTCCCGATGAATATTCGGAAGAAGGTAATACGACAAGGGTTCAGACATTCTCTGGTTATCGCTTAAATAGAGGTACTTATAATATGTACAGTAATCGTGAGATGCGATTCTATGCTTGTGTAGGATTTAGTGGTTGTTATTGGCCGGGAACTTCTTGTAGTAATAGCGGTTCTTTCAATTTGACGGTGAATTATTATATGAATGGTAATGCAGGAAAGAATATGGCTACCGGAGACCATAAGGATAGAAATTATGCTGTAACCGGATATGTATTGAAGAAATATATTCATCCTTCAGACAATTGGTATAATGGTAACGGCTCTGCTCGTGTAGCCAAAGCCTTTCCGATTATTCGTTACGCTGAAATTCTTTTGTCTTATGCGGAAGCCATCAATCATTTAAATTCTACGCATACGGTAACCATGGAGAGTGGCGAAACTTATGAACTCTCGAGAGCCGGTAATTTGCAGGATATGATCACAGCGTTCAATATGATTCGCTATAGAGCAGGCTTGCCGGGATTACGGGCACAGGATTATGCAACTGAGGAGGATATGGATGCACAGATCGTGACAGAACGTATGGTTGAGTTTTTGGGTGAAGGACGTCGTTTCTATGATATTCGCCGTTGGGGTATTTATGAAGAGGAAGAAGGCAAACCTATCGAGGGTATGAATATAGACGGACTTGAAAACGAATTTTTCCAGCGTACAGTTGTCAATCATGCGGACTATCGTAACCGGGTGGTTGATAAAAAAACAGTGTTTTTGCCTATTCCCCGGAATGAAGTGAGAAAAGCTCCTAAGTTGGATCAGAATCCGGGATGGGATGATTAATATAAACCTATGTATTTAAGGAAAAGAACATGAAAACAAGTCGTATATTATTGGCAGCTGCTGTAACTTTTTGCATGACAGCTTGTAATGAAGATGCACAGTTTGATAAGGAATTGTACAAGAAAGTGATAAATGTCTTAAGCGATGATAACCTGGTTTTTTCAGTGAACCATGATCTGAATAAGCAAGAGTCCACCGGATATATAAGTATCGGATGTGGAGGAACCAAGCATATAGATACGGATGTATTGGTGGAACTGGAACCGGATAATGAAGCGCTGGCAGAGTATAACCGATTGAATTTTGATATTGATGAGTCGAAGTTTGCCCACGCACTCGACCCACAGCGGTACGATATACCTGATATGACCACCGTATTGAAAGCGGAGAGTGAAGATAATTATGGTACTATTCCGGTACATGTACGTCCGGAAGGTTTGTCTCCCGATTCTATTTATCTGATTCCTCTTCGAATTAAAAGTGTATCGGCTTATGAAATTAATCCGGATAAACGTACGGTTCTATACCGCGTTTTGCTGAAAAATGATTATGCTCTTCAATCGCCTTCAACTACTTACTCGACGGTAGGTATGGATATATTCTATAAGGAAAATGGAGAAGATATCGACCGGTATAGTTCGTTCTCATTGACACGTCCGGTTGTTCCCTTGACAAAGAATTCGATTCGTTGTTTTGCCGGTATGAATACGTATGATGTTTCTAAATTGACGAAAGAGGATATTCAGAAATATGCGATACGTATAACAGTGAATGAGGATGCGACTTTGACAATAACTTCGGTGGGTACCATGCAGGTTGAAATGGTAGATAGCAGTGAAAGCAATTTATATGTAGAGACGAAGACCAATTTGGATAGAATTCAAAGGTTCTATTTACATTACCGGTATCGTCTGTTGAAAGACGGATGTGACGGTAGTAATGGCGATGCCGATTATGACGTTTGGCACGATATAGAAGAAACGATGACAAAGAAAGAACCTTTGATCAATTCATAAGGTAAAAAGGTATTGTTTTCAGTGATTTTTTGAATACAGGTCTCATGGATAGAGATGTACAACCAATCGTTCCATGGGACCTGTTTTTATTAAGGTAGCATTTTTTTACAGACGTAATACTTATGGTAAATACTATAATTCGGAAAATACTTATTTTATTGTTTGTTGCAGGAACGACGGGTATCACAAAACTGGAAGCTGCTTCGGCGAAAGCTCCGGTCGATTATGTGAATCCATATATGGGGAATATCAGTCATTTGCTGGTTCCTACCTATCCGATCGTACATCTGCCCAACAGTATGTTAAGAGTTTATCCGCAGCGTGGTGATTATACTTCGGATAAAATTCATGGGCTCCCGTTGATACAGATCAGCCATCGCGGTTCTTTTGCTTTTAACCTGTCGCCTTTTCAGGGGGATGCATCCGGATTGTCCCGGGTAATCAATTTTGAGTATGATAACGAGGTGACCAAACCTTATCACTATCAGGTGGATTTATGCAATCAGCAGTTACATGTAGAGTTTGCACCTTCGCACCAATCGGCAATTTATCATTTTGATTATAAGGAAGATAAAACTCCTTATCTCATATTAAATGCCGGAAATGGTGAATTGGAGGTTAGCGGTAACGTGATTTCCGGTTATCAGAATATGTGGAATAACCTGCGGGTATATATCTATATGGAGACGGATACGGAGCCGACGAAGACGGGTACTCTCCAATCTGATAAATGGGAGGAAGGCAAACGCAAGGCAAAAGGGGATAATACCTGCGTGGTGGTCGGCTGGGATGCCGCTCCGCTTTCGTTGAATGTCCGTTATGGAATTTCGTATATCAGTGTGGAGCAAGCGAAAAGGAACTTGCGAAGAGAGATCAAAGACTTTGATCTGAAAAAGGTAACGTCGGCAGGACGCAAAATCTGGAACGAAGAACTTGGAAAAATCAGTGTTTCCGGTGGAACGGAAAATGACCGTTTCGTTTTCTATACTTCTCTGTACCGTTGCCTGGAACGTCCGGTAAACATCAGTGAAGAAGGCCGCTATTTCTGTGTATACGATAATCGGATACATGAAGACGGTGGTTATGCTTACTATACGGACGACTGGATTTGGGATAGTTATCGGGCGGCCCATCCTTTACGAATATTGACCGACCGGAAAAAACATACGGATGTCATCCGTTCATTTCTGAGGATGTCCGAGTTCAGTTCGGACCATTGGTTTCCTAATTTTCCGGAAGTGACGGGAGATTCGCGCCGGATGAATTGCAATCATGGAGTTTCTGTCATAGCGGATGCCTGGTATAAAGGAGTACGTGATTTTGATTTACAGAAGGCCTATACCTATACGAAGGCTGCCATTGAAGAAAAGACGCTGGCTCCCTGGTCGAGTGCAAAGGCCGGATGGATAGACCGTTTTTATAAAGAGAAAGGATATATCCCGTCATTGGCATCGGGAGAACAGGAAACGGTGCCTGAAGTGAACTCTTTTGAGAAACGGCAATCGGTCGCTGTAACGTTAGGGACAGCTTATGACCAGTGGTGTCTGTCGCGTATCGCTTCTGCTCTCGGATTGGAGAAGGAAGCGGATCATTATGTGTCCTGTTCTTACAACTATCGTAATTTGTTTAATCCCCAAACCTCTTTCTTCCACCCCAAGGATAAGGATGGCCGGTTTTTAGAGCCTTTTGATTATCGTTTTTCCGGGGGACTCGGTGCACGTGAATATTATGGAGAAAACAACGGTTGGATTTATCGGTGGGACGTTCAGCATAACTTCGGCGATTTGGTAAATATGATGGGAGGCGCTTCGGCTTTTGTTAAAAACCTGGATGCCACCTTCAGTGAATGGTTGGGGAAACCGAAGTACGAATTTTACGCCCAACTCCCTGATCACACAGGAAATGTAGGGCAATTTTCTATGGCTAACGAGCCTTCTCTACACATTCCTTATCTGTACAACTATGCACAGGCCCCTTGGAAAACCCAGCAGCGGATCCGTTCGCTGGTTCATCAGTGGTTTCGGAATGATTTGATGGGAGTTCCCGGAGATGAAGACGGTGGCGGTCTTTCTTCCTTTGTCGTTTTCTCAATGATGGGCTTTTATCCGGTTACACCGGGCTTGCCGGTATATCATATCGGAAGTCCTTTCTTCTCTTCCGTAAAAATGAAGTTGAGTAATGGAAAGGTCTTGGAGATTGTTGCCCGTAATTGTTCGGTTGATAATAAATATATTCAGTCGGCTAAGCTGAATGGTAAAGTATGGTCAAAGCCCTGGTTTCGTCATGAAGATATAGAAAACGGAGGAAAACTCGAATTTGTAATGGGTAATCAATGTAATACGGAATGGGGAGCGAGTGCCGATGATGTACCTCCCTCACTTAATGTAATGGAACATAAACACAACTACTAAACTATATACCTATGAGATTTAAATTTTTATTATTATCACTTTTAGCAATTCAGGGCTGTAAATCACCTGATATTCAAGAAGCGGAAATTTATACTACATCCGAGCAGGCTCAGTGGCAGAGGTCGCCCGTGCAGGTCCAGAGGCAGACAGACGCGGATGCCGACGTTATTGTTTCGGATACGGAAGAACAGGTGATTGACGGTTTTGGCGGATGCTTTAATGAATTAGGATGGGATGCTTTGTCTTTACTGTCCGAAGGGCAGCGTGATACGGTATTAAATGCTTTGTTTGGCCCGGATGGCGTGCATTTTACATTCTGCCGTTTACCGGTCGGTGCGAATGACTATGCCCGTGACTGGTATAGTTATAATGAAACTCCGGGAGATTTTGAAATGAAGAATTTCAGTATAGAGCGCGATAAGGGTGGGGTGATACCCTATATAAAAGCCGCATTAGCCATCAATCCGAATCTCAAGTTATGGGCTTCACCCTGGAGTCCTCCTGTCTGGATGAAAGCCACCAAACATTATGCGACTGCTCCCGGTGAGCACAACGATTTCAGAGAAGGAAATGAAGTGGCCGGTGATCATCTTATACAAGAGCCCGAATATCTGACTGCTTATGCGCTTTATTTATCCAAATTCATTGATGAGTATAAACAGAATGGCATTGATGTTTCGCTGTTGTATTTTCAGAATGAACCCTATACAAAGCACCAATGGCCCAATTGCAGTTGGCTTCCGAAGTCGATGGCCAATTTTATCGGGAAATATTTAGGACCGGTATTTAGCGAGAAGCATCCGAATGTCGATTTATGGTTCGGTACTTTTAACTGCAATAAGATGGCAGATTTGGCTTGTGTGATGGAAGATACTGATGCCGCCCAATATATCCGTGGCATCGGATTGCAGTGGGAAGGAAAAGATATTGTGGCTGATGTTCATCAAAAATACCTTGATATGAAACTGATGCAGACAGAAAACGAGTGTGGCGGCGGTACTTTTGACTGGGGAGCGGCAGAACATACATTTGACTTGCTGAATACCTATTTGAACGGAGGTGTGAACTCTTATATGTACTGGAATATGGTTTTGCAGGATGATGGTGCCAGTTCTTGGGGATGGAGACAAAATGCGATGATACGTATCGACTCACAGACGAAACAGGTCATTTATACACCGGAGTTTTATGTGATGAAGCATTTGAGCCATTTCGTGAAGAAAGGCGCTCGTCGGCTGAGTGTATCGAAAGGAGATAATGTATTGGCATTTAAAAATCCGGATGGACAGGTAGTTATTCTTTGCGCCAATAAAGATACGGAAGAACGGAATATCAGGATAGCCTGCAAAGGACATGTGGCCAATGTAAAACTGGCTCCCAAAACATTTAACACGATAACCCTTTAAACTTTTAAATATTTAAACTACAAACTTACATGATGAAGATTCTTAAATTAATCGGATGCTCGTTATCTCTGTTGGCATTGCCGTTGGCAGGGCAGGCACAGAACGGTGGCGAGCTGTTCCGCGACATGAATGCTCCTCAGCATGAACGTCTTTTAGATTTGCTCTCCAGATTGACGATAGAGGAAAAAATCTCTTTGCTGGTGAATGATGCAAGAGAGATTCCCCGCTTGAATATTGATAAATATTATCATGGAAACGAAGCTTTGCACGGTATTGTCCGCCCGGGTGAGTTTACGGTATTTCCTCAAGCTATCGGGTTGGCGGCAACTTGGAATCCCGGGCTGATTTTTGAGGTCTCTTCCGCCATTTCGGATGAGGCGCGGGGACGTTGGAAAGAGCTGGATTATGGTAAGAAACAAATAGCCGGTGCCAGTGACTTGCTGACTTTCTGGTCGCCTACTGTAAATATGGCCCGTGACCCGCGTTGGGGCAGAACTCCGGAGACTTACGGAGAAGATCCGTTTCTGACCGGAGTGATCGGCTGCGAGTTTGTCAAGGGCTTGCAAGGCGATCATCCCCGTTATTTGAAAACGGTTTCTACTCCTAAACACTTTGCTGCCAATAATGAGGAGCACAACCGTTCGAGCTGTAATGCAAAAATGTCCGAACGGGACTTACGAGAGTTCTACCTGCCTTCTTTCGAACGTTGTATCGTTGATGCAAAGGCGCAGTCCATCATGATGGCCTACAATGCGGTGAACGGGGTTCCCTGTACAGTCAATACCTACCTGATAAAGAATGTATTGCGTGGAGACTGGGGCTTTAACGGTTATATTGTTTCAGATTGCAGCGCCCCCGAGTGGATGGTGACTAAACATAAATATGTGAGAGATCTGGACGCAGCTGCGACATTAGCTATTAAAGCCGGACTCGATTTGGAGTGCGGTGACCGTGTATATACGGCTCCGTTATTGAAAGCCTATAACGAATCGATGGTAAGCAAAGCCGATATCGACTCTGCCGCTTACCGGGTTTTGCGGGGCAGAATGCTCCTGGGGCTTTTTGACGATCCTTCTCAGAATCCCTATAATCAGATAGAGCCCTCTGTTATCGGTTGTAAGAAGCATCAGGAACTGGCATTGGAAACTGCACGGCAAAGTATGGTTCTTCTGAAAAATCAGAAAAACTTCTTGCCTTTAAATTTAAAGAAAGTAAAGTCCATTGCTGTAGTGGGTATCAATGCCGGTCACTGTGAATTTGGAGATTATAGCGGCATTCCGAAGAACGCTCCCGTTTCTGTGCTCGATGGTATCAGGAAGTATGCTGAAAAAGCGAATGTGGAAGTTGTATATGCCCCTTGGGTATCTACGGGCTCGGATTTTGATCCGATTAGCAAGAACTACTTCCCGAACGGCTTGAAAGCAGAGTATTTCACAAATAGCAAGTTGGAAGGTACACCGTCGGTTCGTACGGAGGAAGAGTTGATTTATGATCCCGCCAGCCGTCCTGATCCGTTCCAGCCGCAGGCACCCATGTCCATTCGCTGGACCGGTGTTCTTAAACCGGCCGTTTCGGGAGAATACACATTGGGACTGAAAACGGACGACGGTTGCCGTCTGTTTCTGGATGGAAAGAAACTGATTGACTCGTGGACAGAACGAAGTGCCCAGATGGATAATGTAATAGTGAAGTTGGAAGCCGGCAGAGAATATAACTTGCAGGTGGAATATTTTGATGGCGGCGGAGATTGTTTTGCGCGTCTTTATTGGAAGGTACCTACTACCGATCAGGTAGATCGTTTGGCATTGTTTGGCGATGCCGGTAAGGCTGCCAAAGAGTGTGATGTAACCGTTGCCGTTTTGGGTATCAATAAATCGATCGAGAGAGAAGGGCAGGATCGTTACTCTTTGGAGTTACCTACCGATCAGCAGGAGTTTATCCGTGAACTCTACAAGGTAAATCCGAATACGGTGGTCGTGTTAGTTGCCGGAAGCTCCTTGGCTATTAACTGGATCGATGAAAATGTTCCGGCCATATTGAATGCCTGGTATCCCGGCGAACAGGGTGGAACAGCTATTGCAGAGGTATTGTTTGGCGATTACAATCCGGGCGGCCGCCTTCCGTTGACTTATTATAACTCATTGGACGAGCTTCCTTCTTTCGATAACTACTCAGTACAAAACAGAACTTATCAGTATTTCAAGGGTAAGCCTTTATATGAGTTTGGTTACGGGTTGAGCTATACGAAGTTCAACTACAAGAGGAAGAATGTTTCGATAGCCAATGATACGATCGATATTACATTCAAGGTATCCAATGCCGGTAAATACGATGGTGATGAAGTGGCTCAGGTATATGTTCAGTATCCGGAGACAGGTACTTATATGCCTCTGAAACAGTTGAGAGGTTTCTCCAGAGTACATATAAAGAAAGGGAACTCCGCAGACGTAACCATTTCCGTACCGAAAAAGGAACTGCGCTATTGGGATGAGAAAACCCGGCAGTTCGTGACTCCTGAGGGTAAATATGTGTTCCTGATAGGAAGCTCGTCTGAAGATATTAAACTTCAGGAAACCATTGAATTATAATATCTCCCTAATTAAGAAAAGAAGAATGAAAAAACTTATATTTACTTTATGTCTGGGTGCTATCGCTATCACTGGTGTAGCGCAAAATGAACCTTACAAGAATCCGGATTTATCTCCGGAACAGCGTGCGGAGGATTTATTGGGGCGGTTGACTTTGGAAGAAAAAGTACGGCTGATGCAAAACGAATCTTTCCCGGTGGAGCGGTTGGGTATTGCCCATTATGACTGGTGGAATGAGGCGCTGCACGGAGTAGCCCGTGCCGGAATAGCTACGGTATTTCCCATTACAATGGGAATGGCTTCCACTTTTGATGATAAGCTGGTAGAAGATGTGTTTACGGTTGTCAGTGATGAGGCCCGTGCCAAATACCATAATGCACATCGGGAAGGCCGTAGAGGGGTACGTTGTGAGGGATTGACTTTTTGGACACCGAACGTGAATATCTTCCGTGACCCGCGTTGGGGACGCGGACAGGAGACCTATGGGGAAGATCCTTACCTGACCAGCCGTATGGGAGTTGCAGTCGTTAATGGGCTGCAAGGCCCTGCCGATGCCAAATATGACAAACTTCATGCCTGTGCCAAACACTATGCCGTGCATAGTGGTCCGGAAGCCAAACGCCATTATTTCAATGCGGAGAATATTTCTCCCCGCGATTTGTGGGAAACTTATTTGCCGGCCTTTAAAGACCTGGTACAGGAAGCGGATGTAAAAGAGGTGATGTGCGCCTATAACCGTTTTGAAGGAGATCCTTGTTGTGGCAGCAATCGTCTGTTGACTCAGATTCTGCGTGATGAATGGGGATATAAACACATGGTGGTAAGTGACTGTGGAGCTATCAGCGATTTCTTTTATAAAGACCGCCATGCCACTCATAAGGATGCGGCGGATGCAAGTGCCGCTGCCGTACTAAGCGGTACTGATCTGGAATGCGGTATTGAATATGCCCATCTGGAAGAAGCGGTAAAGAAAGGGCTTATTTCGGAAGAACGGATCAATACAAGCCTGCGTCGTCTGTTGAAGGCCCGTTTTGAACTGGGAGAGATGGACGATGATACTCTGGTTCCGTGGAGTAAAATCAGTATCGATACAGTGGATTGTGAAACCCATAAGCAGATGGCTTTGGATGTAACCCGTAAGTCTATGGTATTGCTGCATAACAACGGTGTGCTTCCGCTTGCCAAAACAGGTACGCGTATTGCCGTTATGGGGCCGAACGCAGTGGATTCTGTGATGCAATGGGGTAATTATAAAGGGACTCCGTCACACACATCCACCATTTTGGAAGGAATACGAAATAAGATTGGTAACGTGCCTTATGAAAAGGGCTGCGAGTTATTGACTAATCAGGTGTTCGATTCTTATTTCAGTGAGGTGTCCAACAATGGCAAACCGGGCTTCACCGGCACTTATTGGAATAATATGGATCTGAAAGGCGAAGTAGCCGCTATACAGCAGGTAAGCACCCCTTTCAATTTCAACAACGGTGGAAATACCGTTTATGCTCCGGGAGTCGGACTGTATAACTTCACTGCATCTTATGAAGGAACCTTCCGTCCGAAGAATAACGGTGATTATTCTCTGGTTATCGAGGGCGACGACGGGTATCGTGTCTATGTCAACGGTGAGAAAGTGATTGATTACTGGGGGGCACATGCCAGTGCAAAAAGAGAATATACACTGAAAGCTACTGCCGGAAAGGATTATAAAATCAAGGTAGAGTATATGCAGGCGGGTGCGGAAGCGTTGTTGCGCTTTGACATCGGTGTTTATCGTCAGATAACTCCTGAAGCAGTTGCCGGGAGAGTATCGGATGCTGATGTTGTGATTTTCGTTGGCGGAATTTCTCCGGATCTGGAGGGTGAAGACAAGTATTTTGTCAACTGCCCCGGTTTCAGTGGTGGTGACCGTACGACGATCGAACTGCCGGAAGTACAACGTAACATCTTGAAGGCATTGAAACAGGCCGGTAAAAAGGTGATCTTCGTGAACTGTTCCGGTTCGGCTATCGCTCTGGTACCCGAAACGAAATCATGTGATGCCATTCTACAGGCGTGGTATCCCGGACAAGCCGGAGGAACGGCTGTAGCGGATGTGCTGTTCGGTGATTATAATCCGAGTGGAAAACTGCCTGTCACTTTCTACAAGAATACGGATCAGTTACCTGATTTTGAAAACTACGACATGAAAGGACGTACTTACAGATACATGACGGAAACTCCTTTGTATCCTTTCGGCTACGGATTGAGCTATACTACTTTTGATATATCCAAAGGCCGTTTGAGTAAGAATGTGATCTCTACCAATCAGACGGTAACCTTCAAAGCCAATGTGAAGAATACAGGCAAGCGCGAAGGTACTGAGGTTGTTCAGGTATATGTCCGCAAAGTGGGTGATAAGGAAGGACCTGTCAAGACTCTCCGTGCTTTCCGTAGTATACCGTTGAAAGCCGGTAAATCGTCTGTCGTTTCTATTGACCTTCCGCCGAGAACGTTTGAATTCTTCGATCCGGAGACCAATACCATGCGTATCCTGCCGGGAGATTATGAAATTATGTATGGTAATAGCTCGGAAACGTTACCGGGAAATAAATTGAGTATCAGGCTGAAATGATGCTCTGAACGCTGAGACGAACTGTTTGTAAATTAGTTGGGAACGATGTTATTCACCGTCAGATAACATCGTTCTCATCGTTAAATAAAGTAAGAAATGAAAGATCATTTGAAATCATTTTTTGTAGGAGCGGCATTGTTCATGCTGATAGCTCCTGTATCTGCCAGGATTACTTTGCCTGCTTTTTTCACAGACAATATGGTAGTACAGCAAAATAGTATGCTGACTTTGGAAGGGAAAGCGAAGCCGCAGCGTACGGTAACGGTTGTAGCAAGTTGGAATAAGCAAAAATACACTGTCAAATCCCAGGCCGACGGTTCATTCCGGTTGGAGATACCGACACCTGTGGCTGGTGGCCCGTATACATTGACTCTTTCCGATGGAGAAAAATTGATATTGGATAATGTAATGTCCGGTGAAGTCTGGTTTTGTTCTGGCCAGTCGAATATGCAAATGCCGGTAGCGCAGTGGGGAGGAGTGATGAACTATGAACAGGAGACGGCAGAAGCACAATATCCCTCCATCCGTTTGTTGCAGATCGAGAGGAGGATCGGATATACTCCTGCTACGGATGTGGAGATCATCGGTGGCAGTTGGAAGGAATGCAGTCCGGTTACTGTTGCGGACTTTTCTGCTGTGGCTTATTTCTATGCCCGTGAGTTATGGAAGAATCTGAATGTTCCCATCGGGGTGATTGACTGTACTTGGGGAGGAACTCCTGCCGAGTCATGGACCAGTGCGGGTACATTGAAGCAAGTGGCGGAATTCCGGGAAAAACTGACTGAGATGGAGGCACTCGGCTTTGATAAAGAACGATTGATGGCAGCTTATCAAAAAGAGATGCAGGCATGGGAAAGAGAGTTTATGAACCGGGATGCCGGCTATGGAGAGGGACAGCCTTTATGGATATCTTCCTTGCAAACCGGTGACGGTTGGCAACCGATGCAACTTCCGGGATTCTGGGAACGGAACGGTCTGGATGGTTTTGATGGTGTTGTCTGGTTTCAACGTGAAATAGAAATCCCTGCGGCTTGGCAAGGAAAAGAGGTCAGGCTGTCTTTGGGAAAGATTGACGACGAAGATATTACTTACTATAACGGACAAGAAATAGCAAGGGGACAGGGGCACGCGACTCCCCGGTCTTATATGATTCCTGCCAACGAGGTAAAAGCCGGAAAGGGTGTTCTGACCATACGTGTGACCGATTATGGAGGTGAAGGAGGAATCAATGGCGCTCCCGAAGATTTATATGCAGAAGTTGGTGGCGAACGGATCTCACTGGCCGGAAAGTGGATTTACTGGATAGGTATGTCGGTTACCGATATTCCTGCGAAACCGGTTTCTCCCGAGAGTTCTCATTATCCCTCCGGGTTGTACAATGCCATGGTCAGTCCGTTAACTGCTTTCCCTGTTAAGGGTGTCATCTGGTATCAGGGAGAAGAAAATGCCAGTAGAGCCGAGCAATATGCTCCTTTGTTCCGGGCATTGATTGCCGACTGGCGGAAACAGTGGAAAATTGATTTGCCTTTCTACTTTGTACAATTGGCCGGTTATATGACTCCGCAGGAAGTACAGCCGGATTCCCGGTGGGCAGTTCTTCGCGAGGCACAGGCCGAGGCTTTGCATATAGCCAATACAGGGATGATAACAGCCGTCGATTTAGGCGATCCGTATGATATTCATCCGAAGAACAAACAGGATGTCGGTAAGCGGCTGGCGGCTTTGTCATTAGCCGATACTTACCGGAAAGGTACTTATCACATGCCGGTTTGTACAGGATATAAGGTTTATGACCGTACACTTGCTTTGGCATTCGATTCACCTGTACAAGCTAATGCAGGAGAAGTAAAAGGATTTGTATTGGCTGGTCCCGACGGAGTATTCTATCCGGCTAAAGCAACGTTGCAGCAAAATGGTAAAAGTGTCGTGCTGGAATCTCCTCAAGTGGAAATTCCCATTGCGGCACGTTACAACTGGGCCGACTGTCCGAATGGGAATCTGTATAGCCCGTCCGGAGTACCGGTAGGCCCTTTCCGCACAGACAAGTAGACGTAAAGAAAGAACCTGTCTGATTGCGTTGATTTTTCAGGCAGGTTCTTTTATCAAACGATGTTAACCGATATACGACGATGTTAACTTACTATATTATGAGAAAAAAATTATTTATCGCTTTGTTAGGCATCTGTTGTCTGCATGCGAGCGCACAAACTATTTTGCATAAATCGGCTACGCTTCCCCGGGTAGGCGATGAAATCTGTAAGCAGGAGATCAATTACTTCTCACCCGGTGAGCCGGGTCTGGAGCAAGTTTGGCAAATAGAGCAACTGACTCCGGTGAAGGAACAATATGAACTGGTTTATACCGGCAGTGATTCTCTCTTAACCGGTACGGAACACTGTACCATGTATAAATACCGCATACAGGGAGATTCTTTATGGAAAGTCGGCGTAGAAAATAGATCGACTTACCAGAAAGCCGTTTTTCCGGAACTTCTGGCTGTGTATCCTATGAAACTGAATGACCGTTTCGAAAGTCTGTTCGGCTATATCGGTGAGTATCAGCACGCGTATGGTATGGAGTTGTCAGGTAAGACTACCGTTACGGCAGATGCGGAAGGTATTCTCGTGATAGAGGGAGATACGGTACCGGATGTGTTGCGTGTACATACGCAGCGCCGGTTTGTTCAGGACCTGGATTTTCACGGTGTATACCGTGCGGTAGATGACTCTGCCGGATGGTTATGTAAATTCCATCCGGATAGCATTTTGTCCCGTATCCATGCGGATACCCTTATCACGCAAACGGATACCTACTCTTGGTATACTCCGGGTTATCGTTATCCTATTCTGGAAACAGTGGAGAACACATTGATTCGTCGTGGTACTCATGAATCTCATTTTCGAACGGCATTTTATTATTCACCGTCCGAGCAATATTATACTCTGAATGAAGATGCGGACAATCAACAGACACGTGAAGAAAGGTCCGTGCAGAAACAGAAAAAAGAGGAACAGTCCCGTAACGGCTCTTTCCCTTTGGGAGATGGTTTTGGTAAATGTAATTTTTATCAGGAGGATGCTCATCTGGTTGTAGAATATTTACTGACTGCTCCTTGTGAAGTCGAGATCGCTTTATACACTGTGCAGGGAGAGCTTTTGTCCGTCTTTCCAAAGAGGGAAATGCGTCCGGGGCAATATCGCGAATCTATCACCATCGATCCTTCTCTCTTTAGGCATTATATACTACGTTTGGTTGTCAATGGTAAAACCTATGGTGAGAAAATTTGAACATGAACTACTTTTAGAATACACTATTATGAAAAATCGACGAAACCTTTATAAACTGTTGGCACTTCTTTTGTCCGTTAACTTTGGATACAGCTGCACTCTTTATGCACAGAACGGAGAGATGCCTATTACCATTTCCCAACCCCAGATTGTTCCGGTTTCTCCGGAGGCTGCTGCAGTTCAGAAATACGTTTGCTATCCGGTGAATCATAGTACGGGATTGGCTGACATAACGATTCCTATTTATACAATAAAAGTGGGGGATATGGAACTTCCTATAACCTTGTCTTATCACTCCGCCGGCATTAAACTCCGTCAGTTGAGCGGTTGGGTAGGAACCAACTGGACCTTGAATGCGGAACCCTCCATTATGCGTGAGATCAGAGGTATTCCGGATGAGGAGAAATATGGAGGATATCTTACTGCCAAGTATTTTAATGAAAGAGAACAGAGCGATCCGGATAAAAAGACTCGTTTCTTAAAGCAGGTTGAAAAGAAGATTATCGATAGCGAACCCGATCGTTTTTATTATAAACTGGCAAAGCAGAGCGGCACATTCTATTTGGGTGTAGAAACTTCCGGGTTTAAACCGGTTACCCGTGTCAGTGCTTGTTGCACTCGTCCTTATGTTCCTATACATGTGGTCGGTTGGGAAATACTTGGGCCTAATGAACTTCATATAACGGATGATAATGGGCTCAGATATGAATTTGGTAGTGAAACGGACGGCTATACGGAAAAGACCGGAAATTATAATACTCGTTGGTTGTGTCGGAGAATTGTATCTAACAAAACCAGAGCAAATATCTCTTTTACATACACTGATTTCCAATCCGCACCGATCATATCGTCTTATTCTACCGATTATGTAGCTTTGGAAGAGTATTCGGGAACTTTCCGGAATAGTGGACAAGCACCTGATACACTTGATTTTGATTGTTTTTCTGTCAAAGAGAATACATTTCTGCGCCGCGAGGATTCTTTAAATGCTTCTAGAGCATATTCTGCATCTCCGGGTAACTACAGGTTGATATCCAAGCAAGGTGCCACCACATATTATTATCGTATTGAAAATGGCGAAGCGCGAGTTGCCGGTTCATATTCTAATTTTGAGGAATATCTGGTTCCCAGCCCTTATTTTGCAACTTCCGTACAAGAACGCAAATTAAATTCGATTCAATTTGACGATGGTTCTATTTCTTTTGTACAGGGCGGTGATATGAATTTGAGTACTATTACTGTTAAATCCAAGAGTGGGGAAATTATTCGAAAGGTTCAATTTTATATAACCCGCTATAACGAAAAAACGAGTCTTACTAAATTAGATTCGATAGTTGTCACTTCCGGTAGAACTCCTTTAGAGAGACAGGTTTATTCATTTCAATATAAAATGCCTTATAATGTCCAGTCAGAAGCCAGTTATGCAATGGATCACTGGGGATATTATAACGGGGAAAATGTCAGGAACCGCCTTCCTATTCCGTATGGGCGCTATTATTGTAATGACCAGTATTATTTTAATTTTGGTGACAGCGCCCGTAACTGTAATGAAGCCTGTATGCAGGTTGGAATTCTGACTGATATTTTTTCACCGGAGGGTGTACATACCAATTTTACCTACGAAGCCAACCGTTATGGAAAGATGTTCAGTGGAGATGCAAACTATGCGAAGGGTACCTATCTTGCCGGAGGCTTGCGTGTACAACGAATAAGGGAAAAGGATATGCATAGTGGCTTTTCAAGGACACGCGTGTTCTCTTATGCTCTTGCTAAACCGGAAGGGTCGGATGGTAAGTATAAAAAGGATCTTGGAGTGCCTAAACATGCTTTGACAGAGCGGGATTACTGTACACAGATGGAGCGGTTGACTATAATTCCTGCAAGTGGTAATACAAAGCTTTGCCGTTTACGGACCTGGGGGGCGAATCCAGTTTCCAATATCACTTTTAGCAATGGCAGCTCTGTTATTTATCCATACGTAAGAGAACAGGTTATTGATAATGCAGGTGTCGAAGAGAACCGTACGGATTATTTTTTTAGTGCTCCATATTGGGAACTCGCTGGCGGAATTCCTAATGATCCTTTTGATCCCCGTACTCAAGTTCGTCAGGATATCACTAAGCCTTTTGATCCGGATGACGGCTTAGAGGCTTTAAAGTATGGGCAACTGATAAAGAAAGAGATATATGAAGGCAATACCCTGCTTGAGCGCCGTGAGTACGAGTATAATTATTATAGAGATCCTATGAAGTTTAATGGTCCGGAGGTCATTATCGGTCGTCCTTATAAAACGCGTGCTTGCAATTTGGAAGAATACGGTGCTTATCCTCAAGAGATATATCAAGACTTTACCTGGGCTATAACGGCCGGAGCTTCCCGTTTGAAACGAGAACGTATTACCACTTTTGCGGACGATGGCAATAAAAGAACACAGACACGTGATTATATTTATTGTCCACAAAATTCAGGAGACCTGTTTGATAGTCCAGTGGAGACAACCGTGTGGTTTGCAACAAGGCACTTGAATCCTATACGGATACGTACTACTACTGGTAGTTCTGAAACGATCGAACATTTCATTTATCCGGAAGAGGCGAAAGATAGCATAACGGAAGATTTGGGACAAGATTTCTTGTTGCAATTGCATGCACTGAATAACTTGATAGCATATAAACGCATATGCGGAGCGGATACCACTACTCTGCGAAACGTTTATTCCGGTTTGGCTGTTCAAAAGGTACAAACGTGGAATCCGGTACTTTCTAACTTTGAAGATCGCCTTTCTTACACCTATACTCCTTATGGCAACATTAGTTCTGTCACTTCTGATGGTTCTACTACCAGCTATCTATGGTCATACTATAACCAACATCCGGTATTTAAAATGGAAGGAATGACGCTTGATGAAATAATTAAGAAAACACAATCCGATGGTACGTGGATTACGGATATGGAAAAGCAGGGAGCATACACAACTACTGCTGCGACGTATATGAAAATGCTTCAGGAAATGCCCGGTTATCGGGGATACTTCTATACTTATCGACCTTTGATCGGGGTCACTTCTATTAAAGGTCCGGACGGAATAACTACCTATTTTACCTATGATAGTTTTGGCCGTCTTGTCGAATCATACATTTGGGAGAATAATGTTAAGAAGACGATAACTGCTTTTGATTATAATTTCCCTACTCATTAATATCTGTTTCTATTTTCTATAGAAAGCAAGAGAACGATTGTAACTAATTAAAAAATGAAAACAGCATGAAATATACACTTTATTCTATCTTTGTTTTTGTTTGCCTTTTCTCATTTTTTCCTTCTCTTTTGAAAGGGCAAGATAAGAATCGTCATTATGTGCGGACCCGACTAATGACCAAAGACGATGGTAGTAGTTTTAGGGAGACGATAACTTATTATAATTCTTTCGGATTAAATGATGAAATTAGAGAGATAGGGGCTTCCCCTCAAGGTAACGATCTACAAACATTTGTCGGATATGACGGTGCGTTCCGCAAAGTGTCCGAATCGCTTCCCCGGCCTGTGGGGAATACCAATTTCTATAATGATTCCAATCCGGAAAGTTATACGGTCTATGAACATTCGGAGCTAAACCGCATTCGCGAAAGCTATGGCCCCGGACAAACATGGCGGGAGAATGGGAAATCTGTGAAGTACACTTACTTATATAATACGAAAACGGGTGATGATCATTGCTACTGCCTGTCTGCAAAAGATGTTGGAGAGGATATAAAGGTTGAAGTGAAATCTTATGATGCAAATGAAGTGTCTATCCTGCGGACAACAGACGAAGACGGCAATGTGACCGATCAGTTTACCGATCATGAAGGGAAACTGATTCTTACCCGGCAGAAGGCAAACGGAATTCCGCACGATACTTATATTGTTTATGATGATCATGGAAGAAAACGGGTAGTCCTGCCACCTCTTGCTGCTGATGCGTTGGGAGGATATAGCACTTTCATGTGTAGTCAGGTTGAAGAGGTCCAATTATACGGGTATCTCTATTATTACGATGAGCGAGACCGGTGTATCAAGAAAAAACTTCCGGGGTGTGAGCCTATTTATTATGTGTATGATAGGTGTAACTATTTGGTGCTGAAACAGGATGGTAATGACCGGGAGGCTGGGAGATGGCAATCTTTTCAGTATGACCGTTTAGGGCGGCAAGTGATATGGGCCTTTATGACTCGCAACAAAACACACGCTGATTGGATACGTATATGTAAAAATCTGGATCTCAGAATTTATTTTAGAGGCACGTCATATGGTTCAGAAAATTATGGGTATACTTCGGTTCCTAGAATAAGTTATTTATGTACCCCATTAATCATTAATTATTATGATAACTATGAATATACTACTATATTCAATGAATTCATTGGCTTTCTCAATCGTCCAGGGTATTACTCTTCTTTCTCCGCTTCCTCTCTTACTTCACGTGATAAACTTACCGGCCAAGTTGTAGCTCTTTTGAACGATCCTTCCAAAAGAGACTGCATTGCTTATTATTACGACCAGCGCGGGCGTGAAGTACAGTCCACGATGAATTCTGCTTTCGGTTTTAGAAATTACACTTTTACTAACTATGATTTTACCGGCCAGCCTGTTTCTGTCCGTAAAGAGCATACGAGTATTTACCGGGACACACCTCCTGCTTCTGTGGATGATGTTGACCATATCCTGACATATGAATATGAGTATGATCATGCAGGGCGTTTGTCTAAGCTATACCAGACTTATGATAACGATGCCAAAGTTCTCGTAGCCAAATATGAGTATGACGAAGTGGGACGCTTGGAAAAGAAACTGTTACATAATGAAACAGCCACTTCTACTTATAAATATAATGTTCGTGGTTGGCCTACCGAGATTAATGAGCCGCGTATGTCGCAGAAAATCTATTATAACGAGAATCTCCCTCAAGGAGTTACTCCTCTATATAATGGCAATATCCCCTGTTTGTCCAACACAGCAGATAATAATTTGACTTCCCATTTTACTTACGATGGTCTGAATCGTCTGGTATCCACTAAACAATATCGACCGGATGGCCGTTTTATTGAAACTCCCGAAAAATTCACTTATGATAAAATGGGTAACGTGCTCACAATCGAGCGTTCTTATTATGACCCTTACCCTGATTACTTAAACGAAATGACGATTCAGTATCATGGTAATCAGATTAAGAAAGTGACTGATGAGAGTCGTGGCCACGATTATTATGTGCTTCGCTATCAAGATGCAGCGAATAAAGATATTGAATATTTCTATGACAGTAATGGTAACTTGGTGAAGAATCTGGATAATAAAATAGGGTTTATTAAATATAATATAATTAATCTTCCCGAAGCAGTAGCTTTTAATGACGGTAATCTCCTCACTTATTCTTATATGGCTGATGGTCGTAAGGTACGTGATTCTTATGGTTCTTTTCCTATAAGAACTTCTACTCCTTTAGATAGCATTGTGAACAATACGGATCCTTATATCACAGAGCATAATGATTGGAGTGAGGATTATTATTATTCGGGAAGACTATATCGCATTGCTACTCCTGAAGGATTTATAAGATTCGTGAACCGTGTCGGCTATTCAATCTTTTATTCCATGAAAGATCATGTCGGTTCTTTCCGAGGCTATTGGGAACCGGGTCATGCTAATGGTCCCATAACATTCGGTTATCCCAGTTATCATCCTTCCGGCATTATATATAGAAAACCTTATACAGATGTTCCTTTTGCATTGGGTGGCAAAGAATTCATGGGTACGAATAACTTGGATGAGTATTTCTTTGGTGCCCGTACAATGTATGCCATCATGAATCGTTTTAATCAAATGGATCCGCTATGTGAAGACTATTATTCGGTAAGTCCGTATGCATATTGTAATAATAATCCGGTAAATGCGATTGATCCTGACGGAAGAGATTATAGGTTGACTATAGATAAAGAGAATAATAGAATGATTGTGACCGCAATGTATTATGCATCAACCCAAGATTTTGGTTCTGCTCAACAAGCTGTTGACTTTTGGAATAAACAAAGTGGTAACTATATCTATAAAACAAAAGAAGGTGATTATACATTGGATTTCTCATTATCAGTAATTGAGGTGCCAACCGATGAATCAATGAATGTAGCTCAAAGAAGTAGTGTTGTTACGGAGGCTTTCCGGGCAGATAAATCTGGAATTGCTAATATCTATGAAGTTGTATCAAGTTTTAAAGATTCCAATAAAAATGGTGTGACTGTCAATGGTAATCATATTGGAGTAAAATATTCGCGGCAGGATGAAAATACAGGTGCACATGAAGTGGGTCATACTTTGGGACTCACTCATAGCTCTTTTGGATTGATGACGTCATCATCTACAGATCCTTATCGTTCATTAGATTTAAATACAGTGGGACTCAAAGATATGATAACTTATCCTATCAGAGGAAAGAGCAATTCTGAAGGAAGAGGTGTAGCTGGTGAAGGGCACTTAAGTGTTTTCAATTTTTCATATTCTATAGGTAGTTCATATTATTCTGTTAGTAAATGGGGAAAAATAAGAAGGAGGTAATTTATGATCCGAAATGTTATTTGTTTATTCTGTTTGTTTTTTATATTGTCTTGTAAATCAGTAGATTTAAATTATCCAGATTATGCTAATCAAGATGGATATAAAAGTCTTTATGTTGTTGATACAATACAGATAGATGATCCGGTATCTGTTTTGACAAAGAGTGGATATTGTTTTGTGATGTCACATCAAGCGTTTAATTCATTTAATGGAAAGGAAAAAACTTTATTTAAACGAGCGGATGTTTTTTTATTAGAGTTGAGATTACCTATATATATACCAAGCGAATTATATAATAAATATATATTGTCAAACTCATACTCCTATTTAGATAATCGCATTCCGTTAAAAAGTGACAAGAAAAAAGTAAAAGAACTTATGTCTTTTGGTAGACAACCGGATTTTTTTCTTTTGGTTTTGATTCGGGGCGACTTTTATAACAGAGTTTATACGGGATTAGACGGTCCACCGACACTTGAATTAGAAAATGAAAAATTTTCTTATTATAAGGTTGCGATTCCCTATGGTGTTGCTAATTAATGTATTTGTTGATTTTAGAAATATGAAAAAGATTATTTTTATAGTAGCAATACTTATTTCGTTGGTTGTTCTGTTTTTTATTATCACTGATCTTGTGAATTCTTAAGTCAGTTATAAGTATGAAATAGATGAACCCTCCAAAGTAGATTATATTGATAAAGAGTTTGCTTTTGGGTATTTAATCGGTAAGATTAGATAGCTCAAGGTTTTTATACTATGTAGGTATTAGTATTCTTCTTTTTTTATATTCAATATCCAATAAGAGAGAATGACCTTTGTAAGACTGTGTTTTGGTTTGATTGAAGTTTTCGAATAGATGATTATAATTCTGTGTTCTAACTTCTGTTTAAGATGAAATGGAATCTAATTATTATTGACTTAGGTAGGATAATATAATATTCGAAAAACTAAAAAAGGTTCAAATGCTATGTGTTGGAGAGAACAATTGAAGCAATATGAGTGTGATAAAGACTGGGATACAGCAATTCAGCTGATACAGATAGTAATAGATGATAATCCTAACGATATGGATGGCTATCGGTGCGGTAAATGGTGGTATTCTGATTTATCGGATAAAAAGAACATCGGATCAATATTGAAACAATTTGAAAGCTGATCTTGATAAGTAAGTGAGTTATTTAAATTGGTAGACGAAATGAAGATAAATATATTAACAATAGTACTGTTAGGGCTTGGTGTATTTAATTGTAAAAGTCCTTTGTATGTTGCTGGTACCGTAAATTATACTTGATGATTTGGAATACTGTATCTTCTCTTTATATTGAAAAATTATCCTAAAATTCAATGAAATGTACTTTAGAAGTGAGATAGGTTATACAAAACTACTGCATATTGAATAATTTGTAGTACTTTTGTGTGTAAAAGAGATTAGCAATGAGCATAATGGATTATATAACTCGGAATGGTGGCTTCATATCATCTGCTGATGCCAAGAAAGCCTCGCTGTACAATGAACTATTGGACGGAACGAGGAATGGGCGGATTGTGCGTGTACGCCGTGGCGTTTATGCCCTAAACGAAGGATTGTCCAAGCAGATGATTGATGTCGAGACACTGGTGCCTGGTGGTGTGCTGTGCCTATACTCGGCATGGTCGCATCACGAACTAACAACTCAAATTCCGCAAGCCTACTATATTGCAGTAGAACGTAGTCGCAAGATTATTCTTCCGGACTTTCCTCCTATTGAGCTTAGTTTTATGTCAAAAAATGTCCATGAACTTGGAGTTGAAGAGGCAGATATAGATGGATTCAAAGTAAAAGTTTACGACTTGGAAAAATCTGTTTGTGACGCTATCAAGTATCGGAACAAGATAGGGTTGGACGTAAGTTCTGAGATATTGAAAAACTATCTGGCACGCAAAGATCGTGACATCACTCGGCTCTATGAATATGCCTATCAACTGAGAGTCGGAAAAAAAATTGATGAACTGATAAAATTCATGCTATAATGAGTAAGACACACACAAAAACAAACTCGGGTAAGTCGGTTAGGGAACGACTGCTAAACCTGTCAAGAGCGGAACACTACAATCCGCAGATGATGATTTCTCGATATATGCAGGAGCGGTTGCTTTATCGTCTTTCTGTCAGCAACTACCGTGAGCGTTTGATCCTTAAAGGTGGTGCGTTGCTCTATGCCCATGACCGTTTCGAAGCTCGTCCTACCTTGGACATTGACTTCATGGCAACGCATATTAACAATGATAATGAAAATATAAAGCGCATTATCAAAGAGATATGCAATGTTGACGCTGTGGTTGACGGTGTCAGCTACGATGCTGACACCGTTGAGACGGAAGATATAACGGTAAACAAAGAATACCATGGAGTGCGTGTCTCAGTCGTTGCCCGTCTTGATACTGCTCGCCAACGCATATCAATGGATATCGGTTTTGGTGATGTGGTTACACCAGCTCCACAAGCGTTGACATTCCCTGCGCTGATAGATACCGTGCCACAGGCAGAGATCATGGCTTACTCTCTGGAGACCGTTGTTGCTGAGAAGTTTCATGCGATGATAGCCCTCTCGTTGGCTAACAGTCGCATGAAAGATTTCTTTGATGTTTACCGCATCCTCGTAACAGACCGAGTAGATAATGAGGTGCTGGCAGAAGCCATCAAGTCTACATTCTCTAACCGAGAAACAAACTATCGTGAGAGTCATCCACTGTTCACTGAAGATTTCTTCAGAGCAAAAGACCGTCAAATATTTTGGAAAGGCTTTTTGCAGAAAATTAAATACCAAGAGACATTGGACTTTTCAACCGTTGGTGCACTGATAAGAGAAAGATTATTTCCATACTGGGAATCCATGAAATAAGCTTTGAGGACTTCACAAATCATACAATTTACTACCACTGTTCCCTATTGATAAAGCTACAAGTTAGATGTTTAGTAAATATTTAGCTGAAATACGTTTGAGATGTGACATAATATGGAAACATACTGTGTTAATTTTGTTAATCTAACTTTTAACGTTTTATTTCTGCTATACAAAAGAATATACCTTTATGCAGTAGAAGTGTATATTTTTATACGGTAAGAGTATAGTTTTAATATAATGAAGAGTATATACTTTTATGATTTATGAAATAAGTGGGTTCTCTTGTTTGATAATCAGTGGTTTGTGTATATGGTAATCAGCCGTTTTAGTTCTTAATTCATTTTTTTGAAACATATATAGTTCTTCTTTTGATAATTATGAAACTATCCCTGCCGCAATCATATGCAGCAGGGATAGCTTCATAATTACTATATATTTAGAATGCTTTCATGGCGATTATAGGGCGAGTTTAAACGTCCGGGATAGTTTTCCGATAAGGGTTGATACCAGATAGACTCCTTTTTCTAAATCTCTGTACACTCCACTACCATTAACTGAAGCTCGTACAATACTTATGCCGGATGTATTGATGATTTCAATAATTGTGTTCTCACTTACATTATAGTGAATATCGCCATTGGCTGTGTATACACATACTTCCGAAAGTTTATTTTCTTGTGTGCCGGTGGCTGCCGGATTAAATGAAGATAAAGCGAAATGACCTCCTCTTTTACCGTTGTCAATGGCTTGTACACCCCATTCGTATTCGGTATCTTCGTTATCGATATACATGGAATAGGAAGTGGTCATAATCTGGCCGGATATTTCGCCTGTTTTGATAAATCCGGTTTGGAGATCGGCAGGGACTGTCATGAAATATTCCTTGGAACCGGCTTTTTTCACGTATATGTTATATTGTAATGCCCGGGAGGGAGTTACATCGTCTGTGGCGGCATCCCAAGAGAAGGTAACCATACCTGTTTCTTTGTTGTAGGAACTTTTTAGATTATAAGGAGTGGAAGGAGCCTCATTAGGTAATATACCTGCTGTTGAGGACGTGTTTTTCCAGAGTTGAGTGGCACAACTGAAAGAGCAGACGTTGCTTTGTGCCCATCCCATGTTCCATGCATCCAGATAACCGTCATTGTTGTAATCGATCAGATGATTGTTACCGTGACTGATGCGATCGAAAGTCCATTCCTGATCTGCATCATAGTAGGCTCCGCAAGCTTTGAAACTGAAATCGCCCCGGTTCATATACAGCCAGGTTGTAATTTCATGCTTTTCTCCGTGACCACCTATCAGGATATCAGGCAAACCGTCGTGATTGACATCCCCAAAGGAAGGAGTTGCACCGTCTACTCCTTCAAAACCGCAAAAGAGGTCGTTCAGCATTTCAAAGTTGCGTCCGCCACAATTCCGATAGATGTAAAAAGACTTGGCGCCCGAACCTTTATTACTGGAAAAACCTGTCACCACAATATCCATATAACCATCGGCATCCAGATCACATAAGGAGCAGGAAGAATCGTTGGAACCATACAAATACTGTTGGTTTTCGGAGAATGTTCCGTCTCCATTGTTCCAATAGATACGGAGGTTGCCTTCGCCCGGACCATAACCGGAGGATACAATATCCAGCCAACCATCATTATCCATGTCGGCAAAGTGCACGGAACCTCTCGAAAGACCTAAAAACGGTTCTGTACCATTTAACGGGGTTTCTTGCCGGATGAATCCCTTGCCTTTGTTGTTTTTGTATAGATAAAGTGCACGCCGGTCGTGGTGTACGATGAGATTTCCTTTTTCATCTGTTCTTCCATCGGGGTCTTCGTAATCGTCCAGCCCTGCAATGATCAGATCCAGATAGCCATCCTTGTCATAGTCGCCTACCGAAACCCATTGACGTGACCGGCCACCGTCTTTTGCACTGTAAATCGGAGAGATACCCATTTTGCTTCCTGCCGGAGTGGCGGTATTGACCTCCTCGAAAATAGGCTGTCCACCTTGTTCCGCCCCTTTATTGCGGTATAAAAATGCAGCAATCTCTTCTAGGTTATTTTCGTAATCCATTGATTTTAACCCGGGGACAAACAGGTCTAATAATCCGTCGTTATTATAATCGAACCAGACCGGACAGGCATAGTAGCAAACATCGAAAGGACTGGTAAGGCGGACGAAAGATTCTGTACCGTCATAGTCATACAGAGCCGATACTTTTTGAGCGGAGGCTGTTCTGAGATGCGGATTCTTTCCGGAGTAGGCAATCTCCAGCCAGCCATCATTATCGTAATCCCCCCATGCCACATTGGAGCGATCTGCCGTATGGTAGAACTGCCCTCTGATGAGGGACGTTGCTATGGGTTCGGCAGGAACCGGTCTTGTTATTTTGGTAAAGACAGGGGATACCGGATTGCCGGGAGTAGCGATTTCCGAGTAGTCCGGATTGGATAAGTCATCGTATATTTCCGTATAGTTAAAATCCTCTGTTGAGAAAGTGGATATACCCACATCCATAATTTGCACGCCACCGTCTTGTAGGCCTTCTACTGCGATCAAGTTCCAGCTATTTGGTTTTAATGTCTGTTTGGCTTCGTAAGAGATATCGAACGGAATGTAATTGGAAACCGACCCTTTTTTGCTTGCTGCCCAAACACCATTGATGTAGATGTGAATATCATCGTCGTGATAAAGCAGGAAGCGCATGGCATTGATCATTTCCGGAGTGACGTCGCCCAGACGGAACCATCGGCGCATATGAATCTGTGAGGTATTCCAGGGAGTTGAGATTAAGTTTGCCCCATTCCATATGGAGGAGCTACCAAATGCGGCTTCTCCTTCCGTCCAGGTACGGTCGTCGAACTCTTTGGCAAACCACCGGCGGGGAATATCGGAAGAGGTTGTATATCTCCACTTGTATTTATGCTCTTTGGCAGTAGAAAGAATCGGTCTTACTTTTATTCCGCTTTGTGGCAGATTGATACATTCCTCTATTTTTGTTTTTAGTTCTCCGGTTGCCGAATAGGGCTTCAATACGCGCCGGTCGTATGTGTAGATTCCGTTTTTTTCGATCTCCACATCGGATAGCTGGGTATATACGGCAGCATTTAATCCGTAATAATAATGGTCTATTACTTTGTCGGCTAAATTGTTGAACAAGACGGTGAAGTCTTTTCCGGTCTCTACGGTGGTGTATTGGAAATCGCCTCCGGGCCAGATGTGTCCCTGTACTTTCAATGTAATGCCGCCATACTCGCCACAGACGCCGGCCCTGGTTTCGTCCAGTGGGCAGGAGGGGTTCGGGTAGCTATGGGAGTCTTTAATGTCACCAATGGGAGCGTCTACCCAGCCACTGGCACAACAGACAAGGCTTTGGCCTACTTCGCTTATGACAATTTGAGTCATTCTTTCTGTATCGAATTGTCCCCAACCTTCATTAAATACCACCCATTGGATAATACTCGGATGGTTTCTGAAAGCAGTGATAATTCTTTTCGATTCATCTTCAAAGTTCTTTTTTGCATAGTCTTCGTATCCGGAAGGTAAGTTGGGGCTGGGCAGATCTTGCCATACCAATATTCCTTCCCTGTCGCAATGCATATACCAACGTGCAGGTTCTATCTTGATATGTTTCCGTATCATATTGAATCCTAAAGCTTTCATCGCTTTTATATCAAACAGGAGTGCCTCGTCACTTGGAGCAGTATACAGGCCGTCAGGCCACCATCCCTGGTCGAGTGGCCCCATCTGGAAGATTTGTTTTCCATTGAGGAAGATACGGGGCGTTTCACCCACTTTCTTTACTTCGATTTTGCGCATTCCGCAATAGCTGCTTACGGCGTCTGTCTGTATTCCGTCTTTTAGGATAGCTATGTCGAGGTCGTATAAATACGGGTCTTCTACCGACCATAAATGAGGGTTATCGATAGGAATGGTCAGTAACCTTCCGACTTTGTCGTTTTCCAGTGTTGCTATTTTATTTCCTTCTTTGTCGAGCAAGCTGATATTTACTGTTACTCCGAATGTTTCATTGGTATTGACTCTCATTTTCAAACAGGAGTTGTCTACATCGGGCCGTATCATTAAGTCCTCTATATAAACCGGATTGACAGGCTCCAACCATACCGTTTGCCAGATACCGCTTACCGGAGTATACCAGCAACCCCATTTATTTAATGCCTGTTTGCCTTTCGCTTGTCCTTCGGCACCGGTATTATCGTATGTATAGACAACTAACTCTTGTTTTTCTTGGTCTTTTAAAGCAGAGGTTATGTCAAAGTAGAACGGATCGTATCCACCGGTATGCTTACCTACTTTTATACCGTTTACATAGACAACGGCTTCCCAATCTACGGCATCAAAATGAAGCAGAATATTTTTCCCTTTCATCGTTTCGGGGATACTTATTGAACGTTTATACCAATAGCATTGGCTGTCGCTCTCTTCCATGATTCCGGAGAGGGCGGATTCTATGGGGAAAGGAACTAATATCTTTTGTGTAAAAGTGAAATTCTCCGGATCGTATGCTTCGCCTTTTATGCCTTTTCGCAAATCCCAGATGCCATTTAAGTTGAGCCATTCTTTTCTTACCATTTGTGGTCTCGGATATTCGGGTAACACGTTGTTCACGTCTATTGTTTCACTCCATGGAGTCATCATAGGGGCTTGCTTCATTTTCCATTCTTGAGCGTGCGAAAGAAAGATACCCATGAAGCAGAAAAATCCTACGATTGAAAGTCTTTGTATATGCATTGTTTTCATGTTGTTAGAGATGAGGGATAAAAATAAGGGTACCCGGAAATGTGGTACCCTTATGTAATTAGAAGTTATAATGATTCTTATTTTACCATTAACTTGCTGATACTTACAGCGCCATTCTGATTAGTCGCTTTCAATAGATACATACCTTCGGGCAAGTTGCTGATGGTAGTATTGCCAGCCGGTAATATTTTGTTTGCAACCGGCATGCCGCTTATTGTATAGATAACAACACTTACCGGTTCAGTAGCATTTACAATAATTTCACTGTTTACGGAATATACGTTTAGGCCCTCGATTGTAGCAGTCGGTTTGAGCCCCGTTCCAGTACCGGCATCAGGATCTAAATAGAGACCATAGATATTAGCACCTACACTACTTGGTAAATTGTAAACAACATATATGGTGTGTTCTCCTTTCACTTCTTTCAATGCTGCTGCAGTTGTCATTTTGGTATCCCATTTACCGGTACCCTGAGCTCTGACCACAGCGATCGGTTCGTGTCCTGCAAGTGCATTTTGTACATCTTCCGGAGTACTACCACTGTTCCAATTTATATTATCCAAGTCGATATACAATGAGAAATTAGCTTCTTCAATGGTACCTATATAATTTTTATCACAGGAATGATTGATAAGAACTCTCTTGTAATCACCGTCTTTGAAATCGATGTCATAATAGGCCACAACAACACCATTGGATGTATAACCGATATTTGAGCCTTCACCACGGGCACCATCGCCGCCTTTAACTATAACTTCCCATTCCATATCGCCTTGGCTCCAATCGCCACCTTCGTCACCTGCACCTTTGGTAACAAATACTACAGCATTTTCAGACGGTGCTATATCCTCATAAACAACACCGCAATCCGGATTCTCAAACCAAAGATTTTCTTTCAATAGATCGATTCTGTGAAGGTTGGTTGCATCTCCCCATTTCACAAACAGATAGTGAGAACCTTTTACTTCTTTTAGTTTGGTAGCAACCGGGGTAAAATCGTTCCATTTTTGCAAATTGATACCTGTCCAAGTTCTTGCAATCATATTTTCCGGTTTTACTTCGTCAATGTAGAATTCCATATATTCTTTATATCTTTCACCATCATGACCAATGTAGGCAACTAATTGTTGGAATTCTCCTTCACCGAAATCAATCGGTTCTGCGGATTTGACAATGAAATCCTTAACTACACCTCCCCAACATTCTGTTTCTTCATTATACTTACAATCTTTGAAAGGATCATCTGGGTTTTCCGGATCTACATCGACTGCTACTCGGAAGATATCGCCATATATGATATTTGCTTTATCTGTATATTCCGGTGATTCATTGATCCATGGTTGCATACCCTCTTCTGCAATCGTATTTTTATAGAAGATGACAGAACGTAAATTTCCATTTCCTTCACGGAAAGTTAACCAAACTTTTTGTTTACCGGTAGGACGTTCGAATTCTTCACCTTCTTTCATATTCCATGCAAATGTTTCAAAGCAGTGATAACCGAATGTTCTGTCTACCGTCATTTCTGTGAAAGTTACGGATTCTTCAAACGTATTTCCGGCGTGAAGGACTACATATCTTTCTACTCCGAAATCTCCCCATCCTTGTGCGAATTCAACTCCGGTAGCTTGATAAGCGTTCCCATCAGCTCCAAAATCAACTTCTCCCAAGCAAATAATTGTTGAGGTGGATGTTTGGCCGATATTGCCATAACCGACATCGAATATAGCATCTGTAACCAATTCGATGTTCTCATTCCCTTTCATTGTTTCGATCACTAAATCCTGTGCAAATGCAGAATTCATTCCTAATAGAGCGAGCGCTCCGATGAGTAATGTGTTTTTTTTCATTGTAAAATAATTTAAATTAAACATCTATTCTTGATTAGGCCTGTAGCTATCCCGGATTATTTTTATAACATCTGCGTGCTACTTATGCCTGATTCTTTATTATCTGATCCTATTTTTGAACTGTTATATCTTCCTTGCTTTATTTATTGAAAACTGAGAAATGAACTCTTATTTTATGTAAGAACCGGTTTATATATAGTGAATTACCAATGCCAAAATTACGCGTTCTATCCATTTTTATATAGAACGAATCATTCAAAAAATAATAAGTTGGTCACAGGCATCTGCTATCTATCCCGTTTCTTTTATTAATTGAAACGAATCTTTTAGAGATTGTATTCGTTGGAAATTAAGAATTGCTTTTTGTGTACGAAAAACATCCGGGTGTTTTTATATATTAAGGAATACGTTTTATTTATGTGGGTGAAATATCATTTTCCGTGTATGATGACAATGGCTGTTCGTTAATCGGTTATTGTTTGTTGTTCCGGAAGGAAAAACTGACAAGGTATGGATGGTTATTTGTTGGCTTCGTGTATTTCTTTACATAGGTTTCATTTTATGTTGTATTTGTACGAAGTGCTTTGGAAAGCCTTGTATGATGGTGATACGTACTACCAATTTGCTATTTTTTGAAAGAATCGTTCTCTTCTTTTTATTTATATTTGCCCTCAAATAATTCGTTTATAAAGAATATGAAACACCCCCAATTGACTATTACCGTTTTCCTCTTGATGTTGTTGTTCAACATATCCGGATATGGGTTGAATAATTATTATTTCAACATAATCGGTAGAGATAAGGGATTGTCGCAATCCAATGTGAAAGCGATCATTCAGGATAGCAATGGCTTTATGTGGTTTGGCACCCGCAATAAGCTGAACCGGTATGACGGGAATACTTTCAAAATATTCGATTGCTATGATTATGTAGCGCAAAAACAGAATAACAACATATCCTCTCTTTTTGAAGACAGGGAGAAACATCTCTGGGTCGGCACGGATAAAGGGGTCTTTATATTAGATCCTCAAACCGAAATTTTTACTTATATGAATACACAGACGGCGGAAGGGATTACCATGACCGATTGGATCTCGGATATCGGGGAGGACCGGGATGGCAATATATGGATTGTTGTTCCTAATCAGGGATTATTCCGCTATATTCAGGATAGTAAAGAGCTGAAGTTTTATGCATTTGGAAAGAAAACGGTTCCCGATCATGGGAATCCGCAGAGTATGTGCATAGATCAAAGTAACCGGGTTTGGATTGGGACAAATGGGAAAGGAGTATATCTATATGATAAACAGACGGATGAATTTACTCAATACCTTGGTGATACGAATGGCAATACACTGGCGGGAGAGAATATTTATACGATGTCTGACGATGGCGAGCATCTTATTTTGGGTATACATGAAGGTAAACTGCGTAGAATAAATAAGAGGAAGAATGCGGTAACCGATGTAAATGCACCGGATGTGCATTATAAGATTATCCGTTGTATAGCGAAGTTGAATAACAAATTATGGGTCGGTACGCAATATGGTATCTACATTATCGATGAAGAAAAAGGAGAGGTTTTCAGAATATACAACGATCCTATGTGTAGTTATTCGCTTTCGGACAATCAGGTCGGGGAGATTTATCAAGATCGGGAAGGGGGAATCTGGGTAGGAACCAATGCCGGAGGTATTAATTATCTCTCCAGTTCTGTACTGAAATTCACCCGGTATATACCGTTGAGTCGTGAAGAAACGATCAGCAGTAAACGGATAAGAGAGATCATTGAAGATAATAATCAAAATATATGGATAAGTACCGAAGATGCGGGAGTGAATATTTTCTCGCCCGAAAAGCAGACATTTAAAAAGTTGGGAAGAGATATAGGTAGAGACTTGACTTCGGAACAGACGCTGAGTCTGCTCAACCTTAACGGAGATATCTGGGTAGGATTGTTTAAGAAAGGATTGGATATCGTTTCTGCCGGTAGCTATAACACCCGGCATTATTCCGGAAAACAGTTAGACTTGAATGAATTCAGTTTATATGCTTTGGGGGAAGATAAATTCGGCAACGTCTGGTTAGGGAATGCCTGGGGGATTTATAAGGGTAATAAGGAAACGATGGAATTTGTCAATATGCCCGAATTTGGGCTGTGCTATACATATGATATTATGGAGGATGCTAACGACAATATCTGGATAGCGACGATGGGAAACGGTGTGTTCAAGTATAATCAGAAAACTCAGCAGATAGAGCATTACACGAACCAGATCAATGATAAACATTCGATAAGTTCTAACTCCGTCAGCAGTATTACGGAAACGAGCAATGGCGATATCTGGTTTGCAACGGACCGGGGCGGTATCTGTAAATACGACAGTAAGGAGAATAATTTCCGTACCGTATCACTGGCAGAGGGGTTACCCGATGATACTGCATACAAGATTGTTGAGGATAAAAACGGCTATTTATGGTTTGGTACTAATAGCGGGCTGGTACAGTTTGATCCGCAGAATTTTACCATTGAGACCTATTCGACGGATAATGGTCTGCCCAGCAACCAGTTCAATTATAAATCTGCATTGGCAAGCAGTACGGGTGAATTGTTTTTTGGAACTTTGGAAGGGCTGATCTCTTTCTTTCCTGAGAGACTGGAGCAGAATAGCTTTATCCCTCCTGTGTATATTACTTATATAAAGCATAAAAACGATGACGCATCCGGTGAATTATATGATAAGGGGACGAATAGCGGCTATCTGCAGGCTAAACAGATAACCCTACAACACGATCAGAATAGTATAGAACTGGGATTTGTTGCGTTAAGCTATGCCTGCCCGGCGGCCAATCAATATGCTTATAAGATGGAAAATCTTGATAAAGACTGGATCTTTACAAGAGATAATCAAAGTGTGACTTATGCCAATCTTGCTCCCGGAAAATACCGGTTTGTTGTGAAAGCAAGTAATAATGACAAAGTATGGAATCAGGAGGGGGCTTCTGTCGAGATTATCATCCTTCCTCCTTGGTGGAAGACCTGGACTGCCAACATTTGCTATGCGATCCTTCTGATTGTATGTGTTTGGTTAACAACCAGATATTACTTGTATGTGAGTAAGAAGAAGACATTGGAAAAGCAACGGATGTTTGAGAGTGAAAAGGAGAAAGAACTGTATAGCTCCAAAATCGATTTCTTTACTAACATAGCCCATGAGATACGAACGCCGCTGACGTTGATCAACGGTCCTCTCGAGTCTTTGGCCGAGATGGATATTAAAGATCATGAGATAAAGAAGAATGTCCAACTCATGCAGAGGAACATATCGGAACTGCTTACTTTGATTAATCAGATCCTGGATTTCAGAAAGGTGGATGCCAATAAGGTGACAATGAATTTTGTCGTTGGGAATATATCGGCTATTGTGGATGAGGTATATCAGGAGTTTCTTCCGATGGCATTGTCTATAAATAAGAAAATAGAACTTCATATGCCGGAGCTGCCTGTCCATGCATTGATCGACCGAGGATCTTTTATTAAAATTCTGAACAATCTGTTTTCAAATGCGATTCGTTACTCCGAACATACAATCGATGTGGAACTTGAAGAGGACGATATGCAATTCTATCTGATTATAAAGAACGACGGTGAGATAGTACCTCCCGAAATGGCCGATAAAATATTCGATCCTTTCTATCAATTGAAAAAGAATGCAAATATAAATGCAAGTTCCGGCATCGGACTGTCATTGGCACGGTCACTTGCCGAATTGCATCATGGTGTGTTGCTCTATAAAAGTAACGATGGGCTGAATATTTTTACATTAGCCATTCCAAAGGGCGATATATCCCGGCAAGAAACCAACATCGATATTTATAATGACGATTTTGTAGAGCAGCAATCGAAACAGGAAACGATTTTGGTGGTAGAAGATAATCTTGAACTGCTATCGTTTATGACCGAAAAGCTGAGTTTGAACTTCTCTGTGGAAAAAGCCACTAACGGTGCCGAAGCATTTGATATTATCCAAAGGGTGAATGTCGATATCGTCGTTACGGATATCATGATGCCTATCATGGACGGTTTTGAACTCTGTAGGAAAATAAAGACGGACATTGAGTATTGCCATATACCCGTAGTGTTGCTAACGGCTAAGAATGACTTGAACAGTAAGATCAGAGGACTTGAAACCGGGGCTGATGCGTATATCGAGAAACCTTTCTCGTTTAAGTATCTGACGACACAACTGAATTCGCTTCTTGAAAACAGAAAGAGGGAGAAAGAAGCGTTTATCAAGAAACCTTATGTCACTTCGCAGTCGATAGGACTGTGCAAAGCGGATGAAGAGCTGATAAATAAAATTATAGGTATCATTGAAGAGAATATCACCGATTCTAATTTCGGTGTGGAACGCTTGTCGGAGATTATCAACATGAGTCGGTCGAGCCTGCATCGTAAGATTAAGGCACTCTCCGGAACATCGCCTACGGACTTTATCCGTTTGATACGATTGAAAAAGGCTTCCGAGCTGATAGCCGAAGGGCATTATCGCACAGGAGAGGTGTGCTATATCGTCGGAATAAACTCTCCCTCTTATTTTATCAAATTGTTTCAAAAACAGTTTGGTATGACACCGAAGGAATTTGAGAAACAACAAAGGATGACAAACACAAATGATTATAATATAAATTTGACAAAATGAAAACATTTAATTTTTTACTGTTGAGCATAGTTGCAATCGGACTTTATTCATGTGGCCCAAAAATGATTTATCCCGGTGAGGTCTGGACGGATACGGAACAGAACATGATTAATGCGCATGGAGGAGGAGTTCTGTATCATAACGGGACGTATTATTGGTATGGCGAATATAAAAATGATTCTACCTATCATGCACCCGGTGTAGAATGGGATTGTTACCGGACAGAGGCCGGCGGGGTAGCCTGCTATTCATCCAAAGACCTGCATTCCTGGAAGTTCGAGGGGGTAGCGTTAAAGCCGGATATGGCCAATCCGGAATCGGATATTCATCCTTCTATGGTGATAGAACGACCTAAAGTGATTTATAATGAGAAGACTGGTAAGTTTGTGATGTGGATGCACATTGATAGTTATAATTATTCGAAAGCAGCTACCGGTGTTGCCGTATCGGATAGTCCGACCGGTGGTTTCAAGTATTTACACTCTCTTCGTCCGTATGGAGAAGAAAGCCGGGATATGACACTGTTCAAAGACGGGGACGGGAAGGCTTATCATGTTTACTCTACCAAAGGTAATTCTACTTTATATATTCATTTACTTTCGGATGATTATCTGGAACATACTGAAACTTATAAGGCGGTTTTCCCCGGAAAGTTCAGAGAAGCACCGGCTGTCTTTAAAAGGCAGGATAAATATTATATGATCACGTCCGGATGTAGCGGCTGGGATCCTAATGAAGCGGAATATGCCATAGCAGATTCTATGTTGGGAGAGTGGACGGCAATGGGGAACCCTTGTGTGGGTGAGAATGCCGACAGGACGTTTGGCGGACAAAGTACGCATGTCATAACAGTAGATCCCGAAAATGATAAATACATTGCCATGTTCGACAAATGGAATAAACTGGATTTAATCAATTCCAGATATATTTGGTTACCTGTTCAATTTCATTCGGCAGACAGTATTACGATAGAATGGAAAGACGAATGGTCTTTAAACGACTTGTAATAGAAACCTTTGAAAAATCTATAATAGACAGTGTAAAACCTTCTCTTAAATAATATATTATGAAGAAACTATTTTTTATTGCATGCAGCAGTTTTTGCTTTAGTTTGTTGCTGCACGCACAGGTTCCGGGAGATATTGAGAACATCAGGTTTGAATATATGGATAAACCGGTACAGTCGAGTACGGGAGGTGACCCGATTAATTTTATTCATGCCACCTATGTGAATGCAGCTTGGGGGGACTACAACAATAACGGGACACTCGACCTGTTTTATAGTGATAAGAATAATCACGGTAGTGCTACGAAAATTCAGAGCAACTTTTACCAGAACAACGGGGATGGTACTTTCCGTAAATTAACCTCCCCATTTGCAGGAGTTGCTTTTTCATGCCCGGTTTGGTTTGATATGAATAACGACGGTCTTTTGGATCTTTTTCTTCCGGGACTGGGCGATTGGTATTATCAGTGGAATGATCTGGATACACGCCTATCCAATATCCAGGCACGTTTGTATATTAATCAGGGAGTACAGGATAATGGTACTTGCAAGTTTAAGGAAATGCCGGTGGCGGAATCTGGTTTGATGCCGGTGTTTAATGGAAAGACCGGAGGAAAAGGACACAATTGGGCGGTTGCGGGTGATTATGATAACGATGGCTATACGGACTTGCTTGTAACGGGCTTTGATGAACATACGAGGGTGAACCGGGAAGATTATGAAGATGCGGTCAGAGCGGTATATCTGTTTAAGAATATAAAAGGAGAGTATTTCGAACTGCAGAAAACTCCTTTGGAGGGAACAAAGCCTTTCCATGGTTTGACCGATGGCAGTGTCTGCTTTGTCGATTTGGATAATGATGGCTGGCTGGATATCGTGTCTACCGGATATGGTTATTCAAGAGAGTCGGAAGTACACGTTTACTGGAATCAGCAGAACGGTACATTTAAGGAATCGGATTTTAAGTTTGACACTACTTGTAACTCTTCATGTGATGTATATGATCTGAATAACGATGGTCTGGCAGATATCATTATGACGGGAGTCTATTTCAATAATAATCAAAAGCAATTCTATATCTATAAAAACAAGGGAGAGCGTAATTTTGAGAAAATAGAAAATGAAAATCTGCTGCCGATAGATGGCGGACAGCTCTCTTTTGGCGATGTGAATCATGACGGACTGCCCGATATGCTGGTGGGTGGTCATAATAATACGCATCAGCACAGCACGTGGCTATATGTCAATAAAGGTGATTTTGATTTTGAGCCGATTGCATGGTACAATCAGGACGATTACGGATGGGCATTCCCCAGAGTCACTCATGGCAATGAACATCTGATCGACATTGATAATGACGGACTGTTGGATGCATGGATTTCCGGATGGTCCAATGGAGCCTGTTCTTCCGGTTGTGATACACAACTTTGGAAAAATACTTCTGTTGCCGGCAAGAACGAAGCGCCGGGGATGCCGCAAAATTTACGGGCAAAGTTGATCGAAGGTTCCGATATTCTTTCTTTGGCATGGGAAGAGGCTGCCGATGATGTTACTCCTCAGAAAGCTTTACGGTATAATGTTTATTTGAAGAAGAAGGAAGGTGATAAATGCTGCATGACCGTACCGGCGGATATTACTTCCGGTTTTATTAAAGTCGGTTCTGTTTCCGGTTATCTCACTCAATGTTCTTATAAGATTAAAGTAGAATCGGACGGTGAATATGAATGGGGAGTACAAGCCATTGACAATGGAGGAAGAGGTGGACTTTTTGCAAAAGCTACTGTGAAGGTGAATGGAACCACCGGTATTACTACCCTCAAAGAAGAGGATGCTATTTTAATTTCTTCCAATGGGCAGTCTCTGAATTATTCGATCTCTGGCATGGGGAAGATGACTGTATTCGGCATTGATGGCAGCGTGACGTATCAAAGTCGGATTCACGGGACCGGTACTGTCAATCTGATGGTAAAAGGCACTTATATTGTCAGGATCGAGACCGATTCTGCTGTGAAAAGACAGAAAGTAGTAATGATGTAATAAAAAGAATTTTTACTGTATGATATTGAGAAAATATTTATGTTTTGCTTGTGCTGTTTTGTTTATTCAGAGCGGATATGCTAAAGAGCAGAAGCCTATAAATCTGGGAGAAACACCCTGGAGGTTTTCCAAAGTCGTTCGACAGGAGATGGATTTGGCAAAAGATGCCCGTATTCTCTGTGGTACGCAGGCAGTACCTGTGATCAATGATGGTGATATGAATACGGAATGGGTAGCAAATGATGCACCGGAACCAAGTCTGCTCATCGATCTGCATGAGAATAAACAGACGGGAAAAGTCAAATTGTCTTTCAAGGGGAACCGGGTATATTTTGCTACTGTAAAAGTGGAAGTAAGCCTTGATAATAAACAATGGAATTCGTTGACAGACGGTATAGACAGACAGCGGTGCGAATTGTATAAAGAAGGCGATATCTCGAGTGTCAATAATACGGTAGGGTACGTTGCAACCGTTACGAGCACTTCACTTTCTGTACCGATTCCGGTGACTTACCGTTATATAAAGCTTTCCGGTTTGAAATGCTTCTCTGAAAAAAAAGAAGAATTACCGGTGCGTGTCAGTGAGCTGGCCATTCATCCGGTTGAAAATGATCATCCGGATCAGGAAATGGCAGGAGCAGATTTTGATGATACACGATGGGAAGAGGTCGGCATCCCGCATTGCTACAACGAACATGATACTTATCTGAATGCAAGTACGGGAGAACGTTGCTGGCGGGGAGAAGGCTGGTACAGAAAGAAACTCTTTTTCAATGAGAAGGATCGGGAGAAGGAGATTTTTTTGGAATTCCAGGGAGTGAATCTGGCAGCTATTGTCTTTGTGAACGGGCAGGCTATTTCCGGGAATACACGGGTTAAACAACCGGGAGTGGTGACTCATGTAGGCAGCTCTCTTCCTTTTGTGGTGAATATCAGCAAATATATAAAATGGGGTGAAGAGAATCAGATTGCGATTAAAGTCTCGAATGCGAAAAATACGTTCTTTGCCTGGCCGGGATTCGGTGAGAATGAAGGATTCGGACAGGCAATGGGAGGTATTGTGAGTCCTGTCTATATGCATAAGAAAGATAAAGTGCATATCCCATTCAACAGTTACTCTCCTTTAAACAAATGGGGCACTTATTTCGGAACGGTATCTGCTACGCCGCAGGAGGCCGTCGTAAGGTTTCAGACGAATGTTGAAAACTCTTCGGAGCATACACAGGCAGTCGAACTGCGTACTTATTTACAAGATGAACGGGGACGTACGGTGCTATCATTTACCGAACAGCGAAATGTGGCACCCGGCGCTACTCATCTGTTTGATCGGACGGAAACCATTCAAAATCCGAACTTATGGTATCCTATCGGCTGTTCGGGCACTCCATATTTGTACACTGTGCAGAATAAAGTGTATGTAGACGGTAAACAGGTGGATAGTAAAAGTGAGAAATTCGGTATACGTGAAATTACCTGGGATGAAAATCATTGCTATGTCAACGGTGAAAAATGTATTTTGCGGGGATTTGGCAACAGAAACATTTATCCGGGTTTGGGAGCCGCCGTTCCGGCAGCTTTGCGTTGGCAGGACATCGCTTATATTGCCGAGTGTGGAGGAAATGCGTTCCGCGTAGGGCATCAACCTCCGTTTGCCGAAGCTTTTCAGGCTTGTGATGTGTATGGCATTCTGCTGATTGTAAACAGTGGAGACAATGAATGGGCCTTGAAAAACGAACCGGCCAAGACTTACAAACGGGAGTACGACCGTGATGCGATTATTGCATTCCGCAATCATCCTTCGGTGGTTATTTGGGAATCGAACAATGGGCTGGCCTATGAAGGTGATAAATATTTGCCTTCTTATACGCTTGAGGAGGTAAAGAAATGGGATTATATACAACCGCGTCTGGTATTGAATCGTGATGGTTATCCTCCGGAATGGGATGAGAAGGAGCCGATTGTGATAGGCTATACCAATCGTTATGAGAAAGTACAGGGACATCCTTCTCTGAATACGGAAGTTTATGGTACCAATTGGAACGGTCAGCCCAGCTGGTGTATTGCCCGCTTCGATTACGATAATGAAAAGCAGTTCTCTCAGGCTTATGTACAGGATTATCTTCATGATCTCGACAGGCAGGCATGTGGCTGGATCGATTGGATGTTGGCAGAGACGTATGGCGAGGGGTATACGATTTATCTGAATGGGATGAGGAATCAGAAGAGTCTGGGTTCCTGTGCGATGGACGCCAATCGCTTTCCAAAGTTGAAGTATCGGATTTATCAGAAAGCACTTTGGGTACCGTTTTCTAAACGGCCGGGAGTTGCTCTTCAAAGCCATTGGAACTATTCGGGTATTCAGGATGTGGATGCCTGGAGTAATTGTCCTTATGTAGAACTGTTTATCAATAAGAAATCCTATGGGATCGTTGAGCCGGATCAGGCAACCCGTCGTTGTACCTGGAAAGAGATTTATTGGGAACCGGGTATTGTTGAGGCGGTCGGGCTGGATTATGATAAGCGTCCTGTCTGCTCCGAAAAGATAGAGTCGTCCGATGAACCTTATGTAATACAGGTCACTATCGAGAAGCAGACTGCCAAACCCGACGGTGAAGAGTTTGTATTACGTGCCAATGCTTCCGATGCCTTTATTGTGACGGCTAAGATTGTGGATAAAGCCGGCCGCTGGTGTCCCAGGGCCGATCATCTTTTGAAGTTTGAAGTAGAGGGGGAAGGAGTCTATAAGGGGTCTTATAACTTCTATGTGACTGAGGGTAAGGATTTAGCCTATCATGCTCCCGGAGATCATGAATTGCAAGCAGAGGGCGGTTTGATGAGAGTGGCTGTACGAACGACCTTTAATCCGGGAAAAATAAAAGTAAAAGTGAGTGCAGACGGATTGGTTTCGGGAGAAGGTTCTGTGAAATCCAAGAAGGTTAGACTGTGATTTAAAATCCATGTAATTTTGCATAGGTACCGATAAAGTATCGGCTTAGTATATGGAGATTGTAAAGAATGTACGCTTCTTAACAAAGAAAGGAGACAGATATGATTATTAGGGAGATGATTCTGTTTTCACTACTTTGTTTGGGAGCGTTATTCTTTAATAGCTCTGAATTTGTTGACACAGGAATAGTGCCTAAATGGTATATGACTATTGCTATGGGAATTGTATTAGTTGTCTATTATTTAATTCTCTCACAGCGAAAAAGATCTTTTTCTTTTGAAATGCAAGGGATCATCTATGCTATTATTATTTCATGTGCTTTGCAGGCATTATATGGAATCCTACAATATTGGGGAGTATTACAATGTACTTCATCTTTTAGGATAACCGGTAGCTTTGATAATCCGGCAGGGTTTGCCTCTTCTTTATGTGCCGGTATACCTTTTTTGTGGTTTGTATGGAATGGGTTAAAAGGATGGAAGAAGTTGCTGTGTGTAATGACTATCCTATTACTTGTATGTGGTGTCTTTTTGTCAGGCTCACGGGCAGGAGTATTGAGTATATTTATGTTGGTTGCTATTTGGGGGTATCAGTCTGTTTCCTGGAATAAACTACAGAAAATCGTATTGGTAATAGGTGCTTTAGTAGTGCTGATTGTTTTTCTTTATTTTCTGAAAAGAAACTCGGCCGATGGCCGATTATTGATTTGGATTTGTTGCTTAAATATGATAGCAATCAAACCTTGGTTCGGGTTTGGCTCCGGAGGATTTGAAGCACATTATATGGATTATCAGGCTCAATTTTTTCATCGGAATCCAGATAGCGGATACGCTATTCTTGCTGATACGGTTCAGCAGCCATTTAATGAATTTCTTCGCATAGCCGTAGATTATGGTTTAGGTGGGCTGTTGGGATTATTGGGAATGATTGTATTTTTAATACTTTGCTATCAAAAATGTAACAGTTGCTATAAGGACTTAGCTGCATTAAGTCTTTGTTCAATAACCGTTTTCTCTTTATTTTCTTACCCATTTCTATATCCATTTACTTGGGCTGTTGTTTTATTGGATTTGGTTATATTGGCTGGGAATACGTGGCATATTCATTGGAAGATATTTTCTGTTGTTGGAAAGTGGTTGGTGATATTATGTGTTATGGGGAGTTTGTGCATAACGAACACGATGGTTATTCGGGTAAAGGCAGAGATGAAATGGAAACATGCATTGTCCCTGTCTTCGTGTGGGCTTTTCGAAAAGGCACAACCTTTGTATGATGCGGCAGAGCGTGTGCTGGGGAATGATCGCTATTTTTTATACAATTATGCAGCTGAGCTTAATGTAGCCCGGTTTTACAAGGAAAGTCTTGATATTGCGATGAAATGCCGTCATTTATGGAGTGATTATGATTTGGAAATGTTGATTGCGCAGAATTGTTGGGAAATAAATCGAATGGTAGAAGCGGAGGAATATTTTAGATTGGCTTCTGATATGTGTCCTAATCGATTTATGCCATTGTATCGATTGGTTTGGTTGTTGGATAGACAAGGACGGCAAACAGAAGCAAGAGAACTTGCTACGATTATTATTTCTAAACCAGTGAAAATACCATCAGTTATTATTGAGCGAATAAAGAGTGAAATGGAAAATTACTTAACCTTAAAAATATAATGCTATGTCTAATACTTTATATATTCACATTGGATATTGGATAGTAATATTACTTATCTTGTTTGTTGGTTATCTTATTTATCCTAAAAAACAAAAGAAAAGTAGCAAAAGGGCTGGAAAGAATTTTTGTATAGAACAGAGTTGTCCACAAAAAGTAAATACGATCTCAACTTCTCTTGAGAAGAAGCAAGTATTACTCAATATGCCTTCAGATGATAAAGATTGGCACTGTTTGGAGGCATATTTTGATAATACATACGATGGCTTTATTCAGAAGTTACGTAATAATTATCCGTTGTCTAATGAAGATATTCATTTAATAATACTGATTTGTTTAGAAGTGAGTAATAAACAGATTGCATCCTATTATCATATCCAATTGGCCTCTTTGGCTACTCACCGTTATCGTATTGCCAAGAAAATGGGATTGAAGGAAGTGAAGTCTATTAATGAGGCTATAACGGGAATGCTTAGAAATGAAAAATACTGAATACTTGTCTAAGATTTCATAGACAAATGCTTGTCTATGGTGTTTGTCTATAATTGTTTGTTGTGAATTATTGGTAGTTCCTCTATGTTTGTAACTAAAAAAGTATACGACTTATATTGTGTACACTTAATGATGAAATATAAAATTGTTTTGGGTAGGAGGATAAAGACCAATGTTACTTGATTTGTTTTTGTGAAAAAATATAGGAATATACCAAATTTGAAATGTTTGGCTGGTTAGGATTATTTATATAATTAAAAAAGTAATAATATGAAATTAAAATTTAAAGCAATGGCCTCTCTTTGTAGTGCTATGATCTTTTCTGCAGCTATTTTTGGGGTGATTTACAGTTGTTCCTCTGATGAATGTGACATTATAAATAGTTCAATGGAGGATGTTGTTGTGAATAAAAATCCGCTTATGATATCTGTTGAAAATTCAAATGAGTTTTTAGCTTTTATTAAAGAGAATGAATCAGTTATGGCTAAATTTCTTATGTATAAGGAAACATTAAGTGAAAGTGATTATAATGAATTAATGTCTAATGTGAATGATGATGATTATTTGTTGGATATTATAAATAAAGCTGATATGCTTAACGATTTACAGAGATTAGGAGCGAAGATGAATAGTTTATTGGCTAATACGCAATATGAACGATTAAATCAGATGGAAAAGATACAACTTTTTAATGATTACTTTGAAGCTTCTAATATTGTAAAAGTAAAGACTCGATCAGAGGTATTGTATGCCACATGTTATGAACAATATAATTCTGCTCGTAACTATGCTGAAGCTAAATGCAGTGCAGCAGTATTGGCATGTTCGTGTTTGATTGTTTCTGGACCGGGTGCTTGTGCATGTGTTCTTGCAGCTTTAGATAAATTGGATGATGATTTGCAGGCTGCTAAGCGTGATTTGAAAATTGCCAACGTCAGCATCATTGATATATGAGAAATGATTATACTATATATATAATTGTCTGTTTTTTATCTATACTATTTTCATTAATAAATAGAGTATATCCTATAGGGGGAAAAGAGTATCTATTGAATAATGTTATGTATTTTTCGACATGGGGAACTCTGTTTTTTATTGAAATAAGAAAAGTGCTTATAATAAAAGGAAATAAGAAAGAACAGTCCGTAGATTATTTTCCTATCATTATTACTATTTTAATGATGATAGTTTGTTTAGTGGATATGTTAAGGTGAGGTTTCTTGAAATGTGCTTGGTTGGGTATAGACGTTTAGTTGCGAATTTGAACTGTTTGACTTCTAATTATATGAGTTATGCATGGGAATAGTGTGAAGATTCTTATTGGCGTTTTTATTGCATCTGTATTGCTATTTATAGTTACTAGTCCTTTGTTGATGATACAAACCGAAAGTGCTGCAATCATCACTTGTGTGATTTTTCAAGCATTTACAACTGTTGTAATAGGCAGGTTGTGTGGAAGGGTAAAACCTTGGCAGTTATTTGTTACGATACTTATTGGTAGTTCGATTATTGATTTATATATAAGAATTCGTTATTTTACAGAAACATTAGGTTCGTTTCGTATTTTTGTAGGTATTCTGGTTGCTATAGTTGTTGGGTATTTAGTGTTTAGATTACTTCCTAATGCTGGAACTCGGAGTCAATCTGAAAAGTAAATTCTATTGTATTGAATTTAATGAAAGGCACATTTATGAAACAATGTATTATCTTATGTTTTTCTTGTTTTTTATCTTGTTTTTCGAGTTGTCAAAGATATGATTCTCAATTAGAAGAAGCATTAATTTTGGCAAAAGAAAATCGGGGAGAACTGGAGAAGGCATTGGCCTTTTATGAAAAGGATTCATTGAAACTGGAAGCTGCGAAGTTTTTAATAAAGAATATGCCCGGACATTACTCTTATAGAGAGGTGGATAGCGTTGAGAAATATTATGATGCTGTAGATTCTGTATTAAAGTATGTGCAATGTTCAAGGGAGGAGATACGGGATACTTTGGAGAAGGTATCCCAGCATTTTGCTATGAACTATTATACCATTCCGGATGTGGAGATTATCAGATCTGATTTTCTGATTGCAAACATTGAAAAAGCTTTTAGTCAATGGAAAGAGGGAGAATGGGCCACTCATGTCTCTTTTCAGGATTTCTGCGAATATCTGCTTCCTTATAAGGCAGTGGAATTACAGCCTTTTGATAGTTGGAGAGATTCTGCGGGGATTAAGTATAGTAAGGGCCTTGATGAGTTACAGTACTGCGAGGCATATAGAGGATCGGCTGTTTGGGCCACTCATCGTGTGAATAATCAATTGAGGGAAGATGTCCATCCTTATCTGCTTGATTATAATATGTATCCGATTCATCGTTTAAGGACGAAAACGAAACTGCCTTTTGGTGTTTGTGAAGATTATGTTGAAATGGCAACTTCGGTTATGCGGAGTAACGGTATTCCTGTTATGATGGATTTTACTCCTCAGTGGCCTTTTCTTGACTTGGGGCATTCTTGGAATGTTTTATTAGCTAATAATGGAAAGAACATCCCATTTAGCGGAGCGGAGAGTAATCCGGGAGAACCGCACAAATTAGGTGAGAAAATGGCAAAAGTTTATAGGAGAACCTATGCAAGGAATGCCGAAATGCAGGATTTGCTGGGAAGTGAAAGATATGTCCCTGAAACTTTTCGAACTCCTTTCATAAAGGATGTGACAGCTGAATATATGGCAACTTGTGATGTGGATATCAAAATAGACAGCGAACACAGTAAATATGTTTATTTGGCCGTTTTTAACAATCCTTCTTGGATTCCTATCGCATTTGCGAAAGTCAAGAACCATATTGCACAATTCAAGAAATTGGGAAAGAATGTTTTATATCTTCCGGTTAGTTATACGGAGTATGGAATACAACCAGTGGGGAATCCTTTTATTCTAACTTCTAAAGGCAAAGTAACAACAATTATCCCCAATAAAAAGGTATTGCAATCAATGACTCTTTACAGAAAGTATCCATTGTTTAAACATGTTCAGGATATAGCATATCGAATACTGGGAGCCAAATTTCAAGCGGCAAATAAACCTACTTTTGAAGATTCTGTATCTATATATAGAATAGACAAATGGGGTACGAGAGGAGAAGAGATCAATATCCCCCCCTTAGGTAATAAATATAGGTATTGGCGATTGTTTCAGCCGGAATGGTCGCATTGTAATGTTGCTGAAATAACCTTTGTAGAACGGGACTCTCATCTGAGGAATCAAGGTAAGGTGATAGGTCTTCCACGCTCGTGGAATAATGATCCGAATACGTATAAGGAGGCAGCTTTCGATGGAGATTTACTTACTTTTTTCGATTCGGCACTTCCTGCCGGTGGTTGGGTAGGTATGGATTTTGGACATCCGGTGGATATAGAAAAAATTATTTATACACCGAGAGGCGACGGTAATATAATCGGTATTGGAGATGAATATGAATTGTTCTATTGGACAGACCATCATTGGGCCTCTTTAGGAAAACAAATTGCTACTACTATAAAGTTGGAATATACCGAAGTGCCTTCTGGCGGACTGTATTTTTTAAGAAACCTAACGAGAGGAAAAGAAGAACGAATTTTTACGTATGTAGATGGAGAGCAGGTGTTCTGGTAAGAGAAGTTCAAGATGAATCGTCAAGTTAGTTGTAAAATTCTCTGATTATCAGTATTGGACAATATATCAGTTTTTTCACAAACAGATAAGAGGGTACTTTTTTGTTTGTGAAGTACCCTCTTATACTTTGATAAATAATAGTAAAGTCGTGTTGTAATTTGGTTTATTTGTAGACGGTTTGTTTGTTTCCCATAATGAAGCGTAGTTCTTTAGCGCCGATCAAGTCGAAATAGTTGATAAAAGGCTTTAGAAGTTTTTTCCCATCCAGAAATACGGATTGTACATATTGGTTTTCTTCTGAAAGGTTGTCTGCTTTTATCGTTAATTCGTGATCTTTCAATTGGATTTTGATTTCCGGTAATTGGGGAGCTCCTATGGCAAATTCATTACTTCCGGGAGTTACCGGATAGAATCCCATTGCCGAGAAAAGATACCAGGCGGACATTTGACCGCAATCGTCATTACCATTTACGCCGTCGGGAGAATTCTTATAGTTTATTCTCACGTGTTTACGAGCCAGTTCCTGTGTTTTCCACGGTTCGTTGCAGTAGTTGTACAGGTAGATGTAATGATGTCCCGGTTCGTTGTCGTGCCGGTAGTGGTCTTCTTCGAAGTTACGGTCCAGTTTGGCGGAGAATGCCTTTTCTCCTCCCATCATGTCGATCATGCCGGGGATATCTTGAAGAACACAGAATAGATAGGTCCACTTGGAACCCTCTGTTAATCCGTGCCGTGAGTGATCGTCCAAATCTATCCAGCTTCCGTCGTAATTACGTGGCAGGAAGAATCCTTTTTCGGCATTGTATTGATTTCTGTAATTCTGGCTGAACTGCATCAGGCGGTTGTAGTCTTCGGTTTTTCCTAAGTCTTTTGCCATTTGTGCCACGCACCAGTCATCGTATGCATATTCTAAAGTTCTGGAAACGGACTCTGCTGTCTTGTCATCGGCTACATATCCGAGGGAGTGGTAATAGCTGGCTCCTGCACGTCCTTCAAAAGAGGTCCAATAGTCACGGTCTCCGTATCTTCTTTGTGTGTCGCAATCAGGAGGGACCATTGCGTTTTTGCGTAGGGCTTCATAGGCCAGACCGATATCGTAGTTGCGAATCCCTTTCATGTAGGCATCGGCTATCACGGCATCTGCATGAGTACCTATCATAATATTGGTATAGCTGGGATTGGGCCACATAGGCAGCCAGCCGCCCTCCTTATACATTTGTAGCAATGCAGTAATCCAGTCGCTGGTCAAGTCGGGCTCTATAAGGGTCATTAAGGGATGGAATGCACGGAATGTATCCCAAAGGGAGTAGTCATTGTACGAGAATCCATCGTGGATTTTATCATCAAAGGCGCTGTAATATTTTCCGTATTCCGAGAACTCACGGGGAAACAGATAACAATGATAAAGTGCTGTGTAAAATATCGGTGCATCATCTTTATTGTTTCCTTTGATGTGGAATTTGGAGAGCTTGTCGTTCCATGCCTTTTTGGTATTATTGCATAATTGTTTGAAGTCCCATTCGGGAACCTCATGTTCCAGATTCATACGTGCCTGTTCGATGCTTATGAAAGAGGTTGCGATCTGCACTTGTATTTGCGGGGAGCTTTTGTCGAAGTCTATATAGGCTCCCATCCGGGTGCCGTATAACTCTTTCTCTCCCGGATAAAGGGTGGAATCGTTCCAGCAACCGAAATCTTTTATATCCCGGTTGAAGCGGATGATGAAGTATCCTTTAAAATTGGGGAGGTCCGGTCCTATTTGTGCCGATTGCCTGTCCGGATTGTAACCGATAATCTCGTTGTTTTCCGTATCTATTTTCACCCAGCCTTTTATGGTGTTCAGGCGATGGCTCAGATGATTGCACCAATCGTTCAGGGCAGGGTTTAGATTAATGCCTTGGATGATTAACCGGGGTTTCTGATTCTTGGGGAAACGGAAGTTGAGCATTGCGCACCGGCTGGATGCTGTCAATTCTGTAAAAATGCGGTTCTTCTGTTTATCGGTTAGAGTGACGGAATAATAATGGGGAGAGGCTTTTTCATCTTTGTGATTGAAACTCATCTTTCTGTCTTCCGGAAGAACTTTCACCGTTTCTCCTACTTGGGGCATAACCGATACATAACCGTAATCTCCCATCCAGATGGTGGGTTGATGGGAACCTAAAAATCCCATAATGTGTTCATCATCATAGACGTATGCCATACCTCCCATCTTGTTCTCTCTCGTCTGCGGGAGAAAACTGGTCATGGCAAAAGGCGTACCGACGTAGGGTACTGTGCCTCCTTCACCTTTGAGGGCAGTGCCGATGAAAGGATTTACATAGTCCACAACCTCTTTTGGGGGTTGAGAATAGGTGAGACTTGTATAGAAACATAGAAACAAAAAAAGTATTTTCTTCATGGTGTTTATTTGGGGTGTTATACATTTATAAGATAGCGGGCTATGTTTACTTTTTCTTATCTAAAAGAACCCATTTACACTGGTCTGTCAGATCGACAGTACCTTTCTTTCCGGATGCTTCGATCCGGTTTTCTCCTTTTTTGAGTGATACGTTTTTCCAGATAAGGATATTATCCTCTCTGTCAGGATGTCCACAGTCTTGTCCGTTCACTTTTAGGTGAATGTGATCACAGTTAGAATAAATTTTGATATCAGTGGCGGGTTCTCTTCTGGCAATATCTCTTTTGCTCGTGATATGTAGAACCGGTGACTCTGACCATGCCGATTGATAAAAGTAGAAAGCATCTTTTTTGACTTTTCTGTCATAAGTAACCAGCCCTTTATCATTTAGTCCCAGTATATCTCCTTCGTTTCTGGAGGCACTTGCAAAGTCGAACATATTCCATACAAAAGATCCCCATACGAAATCGCTGCTACTTATTCCCCGGTAATTCTGCTCGTGAACAATGGTCTGCCACTCTTCCGGATGAAAGATTCCATCTGTTTTGGGGGCTGATTGAACATCTTGTTGGTGATGCCAGATATTGGCTCCTGCACCATATTCACTGACACAGATACCTTTGTTTCCCACCAGACGGTTCCAGTGTGTTACGGACGATTTCATAGTGGAAGGTTGTGCCCAATACCATCCCGGGTAAGTATTGTACGCCATGATATCTGTAATTACATTTTCCGGTCGGTTTTCTACGTTGGCGGCAGCAACTGTCAGACGTCCCGGATCTTCTTTATGGGCTACTTCATTCAATTCCTGTATCAGTTTTTTTACATCTCCTTCGCACAGTTCATTGAACAAGCTCCAGCAAAAGATAGAAGGATGATTAAAGTTCTGCCGGATTAACTCGGTTAATTGCAGTTTTATATTTTCGGTGAAGGCAGGGGTAGGAGATGCTTTGCCTATAAGAGGAATCTCTGCCCATACCAGCATACCTTCCCGGTCGCATAGCGAATAGAAAAAGTCAGAATGTGGATAGTGGGCCAGTCTTATTCCGTTGGCTCCTATCTCTTTGATCAATTCCATGTCTTCATTATGCTCCTTGTTTGTTATTGCCCATCCTTTTCCGGCCCGGTCTTGATGTCTGTTTACACCTTTTATTTTATAGGGATTACCGTTTAGGAAGAAACCTTTTTGAGCATCGACGGAGTAGTATCTTAACCCAGTGTACTGAGATAAAGTGTCTACTACGGTATTTCCTTTCATTACTTCTATAAAAACACGATACAGATGAGGGGATTTTTTTCCGTTCCACAAAACAGGTTGTTTTATGTTCAGCTTGTTAACAAATTCAACGGTCTCGTCTTTTCCGGATGCTTTCCGGGTGATACAGTTGCCTACAAGTTGTCCTTTCGCATTAAACACACTGGTTTTTACAGATAAATCTTTTTCTGCCTTGCTGCTATTCACTTTGGTTACGACAGATAATTCTGCCTGCTTGGAATCTACTTTGTTTTGATGTATATAGACTCCCGAAGAAGCGTAATCTAATGGAGTGACACAAGTCTTGGGCAGTAAAAGTAGAGATACCGGTCGGTAGATACCGCCAAAAACAGTAAAATCGCCGGATAGGGGAGCGATATCGTTGTCTAAACGATTGGAAACCTTTACTTCTATAAGGTTGTCTCCCTTTTTTAATGAAGAAGTTATCTCAAAACAGAAAGCATTAAATGAACCTTTATGGTTCCCCACCGGGATGCCGTTCACAAAGACATCAGCTACTTGGCTGACTGCTTCAAAACGTAGGAAAGCACGTTGTTTTAACATCTCCGGCAATATGTTCAGATGATAGCGGTATTCGCCCGTTCCCCGATAGTAGTCGGGAGTCAGGCCATCTGTTGCATTCCAGGTATGCGGGACTGTTACTTTTTCCCAAGTTAAATTATTTCCGTCTTTGTCTGAACGGAACTCCCATTCTTGATCCAATAGAAGTTTTTGGCGCAATTGGGCGGAAGATTGCAAAAAAGGGAATAAACATAAAACAACAACAATAATAAATTTCATTCGTATGTACATGAGTGCATAAAATTTAAGATAACAATATTGATAAGGATGATATGGCAAATTTAGCGTAGAAAATCCTGATTCTATAGTAACGAAGCACTCATTTTATAGCAAATATGTATTATTCCGACAATAATTCGGTTTGAAAAAAACGTTTGATACGGATATTCTATTTTTTGAAACCTTGAATTAAGTAATATCACTCTACTTGGATGCAAGTCCTATTTAGTCTTTATCCGTCCTGTAACTCTGCAGGGTACTCCATTTTCAGTAATCCCTTCCAGTACGTATTCCATATCGTGATTCATATCTGTGGTATAGAAAGATACTTTGGTACGTCCGGTAGAATCGGTTTGTATTTGGGGATTCCAATAAATAGTTGTCCTAAAATCGGTCTTGTCGGTTTGTAGCGAATCGGGTACATCGTATTGGGGTGAATAAAACTCTGCTGGCTTCTGGTAACCTAACGGATAAAGGGTAGCCAATCCCAGCGATGGGCGATAATAATGGGCGGAGCCTCCATTCTTCAATTCGATGAGAATGACACCTTTGTATTTGTCCATTTCGGCGGTATGCTTCTGAAAGTCTGTATTCTTCCATCCGGTATTCTCGTTTGCATCGTTTTTCCACCCTTCTTCTATTTTTTCCTTAAAGCTTACTCCTCCGGTGATCGTGTTACTCTCTTTCAGTTTGGGGCCTACCTGCCATTCGGCTCCTTTCAGGAAAGGTGCATTCGGGACATAAACCGGTACGCTTTGAGCATCCCGGAAAAAAGAGATAGATGCGATCTCACTTGCCATATAGTATTGCAAGTCAGTAGATTCTACCAGGTTCATATCTACAACAAAACGCAGCTCTTTTCCTCGGTATATATATTGGTCTTCTGTTAATTTTCCGATTCCCGGTGTTTTGAGTATAATGTTTTCATAGACAATATCCCACACACTCTTATTTTTGTATTCTGCTTCTATCATCCTGTCGGTTATTACATAATCGGCATATCCGGCAAACTCCCCTGCTAATTTTCCTGTCTTGCTGATATATTTGGCTGTAACGTTTATCTCATCCAACATAATCTCTTTCCAGATATTATTCTGCCGATAAATTTGATGGTATTCGTCCATCGCACTTTGAGTTCTTTCTTGTATGACTCCTTTGGGGGCGGGGATGAATGTTTTGGAATCCGGAAATACCTCTGCGTCCGGGTAAATCATTACCCCTTTCGCTTTTCCTCTTTTATTAATGGCGTTAATGGTGAATGCGGTACTATCCGGAAACTCAATTCCGTTGAAAAAGTAGTTCCCTACGCTGTCTACTTGTGCGTGTACGGCTTTCCAGTGATTACTGAAGCCGACAACCTCTATTCCGTTCATGCTTTTCCAGAAGAGCGGCTTAACCTTTCCGGTAAGTGATTGTCCTATCTCCATCGGATGTTGGGGTTGAGGTACATGTTCCTGTAAGATAGATGACAAATCGTATTTTTTCCATCCTTGGGTTAGCATCAACAGGTCCAGATGTTCGTTTATCTGTGTTGTGTTTGCAGTGAAGTAGTAGTTAGGGCTTTCTATATGCCCTCTTAATTCTGACTTCATTAAAAGCTGAGTACTAATATTGTTTTCCAATGAATCCCATTTTATAAGTTGGGCATCAGTGACAGAAAGGGCGAAGTCTCCATTGCCGGGTAGACTTATTTGCATTTCTACTTTTTCTCTTTGCCCATATGCAGCTTGGTCGGTTTGTATCCGGGGGGTAATATGAGTTTCCTTTTTTATGTACATCATTCGTTCGCAGAATACCCGGCCCGTTTGGTTGGTGATTGCTACGTTAAGAATACCTTCGGGTACTTGGCTTAGAGAGAACTTACCGGTTTTGTTGTTTGTAGTTAGTGGCTTGACTATTGAAGGTATCCCCCGAGTATGGGCAATTATCAGTAAGCTGTCCGTTGGGAAGTTCGTATTGTTTTCGAGCATGTAAATACAAGTCTCTCCCTGTTGGCGGAGTTGTAACGTTATTCCTTTCTCTTGTACTTTGGGGAGTCGGAATTGCTTTTCAATCCCTTTATTGTCGGTGATAATTGCTAAATAGATACTATCCTTTTGTGCTAATAGCGGAAACTTTCCCATGCCATTGTGCAGGGTCGTTATGTCAGCCATAAATGTTCCTCCCGCGCTGAACACTTTTCCGGATACAGAGGTACTCAACCCGTCTGCTCCTATGGCTTTGAATGCGACTGTTTGAGGAGTGCCTGCCAATAATATTCCGCTTTCGGGAAAAAATTGGACGTCAAAATCTTCTCCTCTTTCGGGTATGGCAAACTTTTGTTCATAGATGATTCCTCCTTTATTATCAAAGACAGTAGCTGATAATTGTTGTTTTTCTGTGGGACGATCTTGCTGCTGTATTTGTAATTCGATTTCTCCTTTAGAATCGGTTAAGGCATATCTTTTCCGATATTTCTTACCATTCCTGTTATAAGCAAAATCGATCCGGCAATTTTTAATCGGGGAACCGTCACTATAAGTATATTGAATAAGGGCTTGTTGTTTATTCTCCTTTGCCGGATAGAATTTGGCGGTCAGTATTTTAGGGTTTTGTATGACTTTACTGATTGAGATATTCTTTTGGAAAAAGTAATCTGGTGAATCATTTCGCATCCAATTGGTATATGCGCGTAAGGCATATTCTCCGGGAATAAGCTTTTTATCAAGGGCTAAATATCCGGAAAAAGCATTGTTTTCTTTTCGGATTTTTATCCTCCTTTCCACGCTGTCGAGTTGATTGATCAATTCTATATATACAAAATTACTGGGCGATGGTTGGTAAATTTGTGCATTAACTACGTAAGCTTTTAACCAGATTGTATCTTCTGTCGTATAATAGGGCTTATCAGTTTGTAAATAAATGCTTTCAGAGAGGGAGGAAGTCAGATAATTGACAAATTTCCGGTTGAGATCACTTGGACTATTTTGTGCTTGAGAAGTCATATTTGACAAACAAATGAATAAAATAGAAATGATGTGTTTCATACATAATAAGATTTTGATTTTTCAAAAGTAAGAAAGGAAAATCCCCGAAGGAAAGGGACTTCCCTACTCTTTTTAGGTATTTACCCTATTCTTTCTTCACTTTTATCCGTCCTGTCGCCCGGCAAGGTATTCCGTTCTCGGTAATACCTTCCAATATGTATTCCATATCATGTTTCATATCCGTGGTGTAGAAAGATACTTTGGCATGTCCGGTAGAATCGGTTTGTATCTTGGGATTCCAATAAACGGTGGTTCTGAAATCAGTTTTATCGGCTTGTAACGAATCGGGCACATCGTATTTGGGTGAATAAAACTCTGCCGGCTTTTGGTAGCCTAACGGATAGAGAGTAGCCAGACCGAGTGAGGGGCGGAAGTAGTGAGCTATACCCCCTTTTTTTAATTCGATAAGGATCACTCCTCTATATTTGTTCATTTGAGCCGTTATGAATTCGTCATGCATGGGTACATATAGAGGCACCTCAGAGGCTTCTTTAAAGAAGGAGATTGATGCAATCTCTTCAGCCATATAGAATCGTAATTCATCGTATTGAATCAGTTTCATGTCAACAGCAAATCGTAGTGGCTTTCCTCTATACCAAAAATGGTCTTCCTCTACCATAGTGATGCCAGGGAAACGTTGCATGATGGCAGTATGTATTATGTCTGCCACGGATTTATTCTTATATTCTTCCTCGATCGTTTTGTCTGTTACAACATAATCCGCATAAGCGGCAAATTCACCTGCCAACTTACCGGTCTGACTGATATATTTTTGTGTCACAACGATGTCATCTAATACAATCTCTTTACTTATATCGTTTTGTATATATGTTTCTTTGTATAGCCTAAGGTGTGCCTCCACTTCCTCAAAGTGGTGTGGATTTGGGATAAATAGGTTTCTTGTGTCGGGAAATATCTCCGGTGACGGATAAATCATGATTCCTTTTGCTTTTCCTTTCTTATTAACTGCATTGATTGTGAATGGCGTACTATCCGGAAATTCAATTCCTTCGAAAACATAATTTCCGGAGGTATCTACTTTTGCATGTATGGCTTTCAACTTATCAGTGAATCCTACTACTTCTGCCCCCTTAATTTTCTTTCGGAGAAAAGGTTTTACTCTTCCACTCAAAGCCTGTCCCCGCTCTAAAGGTATTTTCATTTCCGGTACTTGTTGTTGTAAGATGTTCGGTAAATTATAGCGTCTCCATCCTTGCGTAAGCATTAGGAGATCTAAATGCTCGTTGACTACCTTGTTATCACTTGTGAAATAATATCCGGGTTTTTCGATGTGTCCTTTGATTTCTGATTTCAGTAATAATTGGCTGATGATATGGTTATTCAGAGAATCCCATTTCACAACTTTCGCATCAGTAACAGACAGGGAAAATTCTCCTTTCTGTCCGGTATTTAGTAGCATTTCCACTCTCTCTCGTTTTCCGTATTCCTGTGAATTGGTTTTAATTTGTACAGCCGGGCTATGTGCTTTCTTGACATATAACATTCGTTCGCAGAATACGTTTCCTATCCGGTCGACGACGGCAACATTCAAGATACCTTCAGGGCATTGGCTTAAAGAAAACTTTCCGCTTCTTTTCTCTTCGGTCAGTTGTCTGGTTACGGAAATCATTCCACGTGTATGGGCAATTAGAAATAAACTATCCGTTGAGTATGCCGTATGATTCTCAATAGAGTAGAGGCAATTTTCCTCTTTAATGTTAAGCCGGAGTGTCATTCCCTCAATTCGTGCTTCGGGAAGTTTGAGCTTTTTCTCAACACCCTCCCGGTTAGTTACCACAGCATAATATATACTATCTTTGTGAGGCCACAGTGCAAACTTTCCCATACCGTCATGCTGGGTGTGTATTTGGGCTATTTCATTTCCTCCTTCGCTGATCACTTTTCCCGAGATGTGTTCACATAGTCCGTCTGGACCGATCGCTTTGAAAGCTACAAATTGCCATGTCTCTGTTAATAATGTGCCGCTTTCCGGGAAGAACTGTACATCAAAATCTTTTTTGAGGTTAGGAATAACGAAATTCTGTTCGTGCGAGATGATCCATTTCTGATCGAAAATGGTTGCTGTCAGCTTCTGCTTATCAGGTTTTTCTTCATTCAACCGAATGTTGAATCGTATTTCTCCCTCATTATTAGTGACAGAATAGTTTTTTCTATATTTACGTCCGTCTTTGGTGTATGTAAAATCTATTCTTCGTCCTTTGATAGCTGAACCGTCGCTATATGTATATTTGGCAACGGCTTGTAATCTGTCTTTTTCGATAGGAATATATTTTATAGTGAGTAGCTGGGGTGTTTGCTTCACTCGTTCAATAGTAATATTTTTTTGGAAGAAGTATTCCGGCACTTCGTTTCTCATCCAATTTGTATAGGCACGGAGTGCATACTCTCCGGCGAGGATGTGCTCGTTTAATTTGATATATCCTTGAAATCCGGCAGAATCTTTTTTTAGCTTTATTCTGTTTAGTATTTCATTTTGCTGATTTATGAGTTCTACATAAACAAAGTTGCTGGGTGAGGGTTGAAGTAATTGTGCATTCACTACAAAAGCTTTCATCCAGATGGGGTCTTCTACTACATAATAGGGCTTGTCAGTTTGTACATAAATGTTTTCGGGGAGCGTCTTGATTAAATATTGAGTGAACTTTTGGTTTAAATTATTGTAGATATCTTGAGCTTGAATGCATATGGCATATAAAGAAAATATTAAATAGATGCATGTTTTCATATAATATTAAAAAGTGCATGCAGGTTAGTGTGATAGTAAATTGGGTTTCACTAACTTGCTTGCTGTGATTGAATGAAATTTGTTCAATTGATTTTACAAAAGTAGCCGAATTGTATGTGGGGTGTCATGTCTGTTTTGATGTTTACACTGTCCTTTCTGTCATTTGTTTTGCATGGGTTGGGTAAAAGGATTACATGTACGTTAACTGGGGGAGAGGCCGGGAGAAGAAGTGGTAGGTTTTAAGAAAAAGTACAATATTGTTTTTCGGCAGGTGTTTTTTATTCTTCAGAATACCTGCCCTATGATATTTTTACTGCCTTCACTCCCTTCACCTTTTTCGCTTAATCGCTTTATTCATCGGTAATACAGGGTGAAGGGCTGCTCCCGTTCTCCAGTCTTTATGCAAATGTCTTCCAAGTACTGTGTTTACGGCTTGTAAGCACCGTGGATACTACTCGTAGGCACCATGCATATGGACGGTGCGCATTATGCTTGGAAAACCAGATTGCACCTTCACCCTGTATTACCGATGAATAGAGCGGTTAAGCGAAAAAGGTGAAGAGAGTGAAGGGGGTAAAAACGATGTGGATAATGTACCGAAATAGTCAAAATTGATGCGAATAGTACTCTCTTCGTTGATTACGCAAAATTTCATCATGCTCTTTATGGGCAATGTTATAATAAACTTTTTTTCTCTAATATTTTGTAGTCGAACAGATTATTTATATCTTTGCACCCGAAATGGATGAAAGGTGGAGGGGCGATTAAGCTCCTTTTTTTGTTCTTATATAGCTAATCAATGATAGAAAAGAAAACTGTTAGTCAGATTGTTGAAGAGTGGCTGGAGGGAAAAGACTACTTTCTGGTGGAAGTGACCGTAAGCCCGGATGACAAGATTGTGGTCGAGATAGACCATGCAGAAGGTGTTTGGATTGAAGATTGCGTGGAGCTGAGCCGCTTTATCGAATCGAAGCTGAACCGTGAAGAGGAAGATTATGAACTGGAAGTAGGTTCGGCTGGAATCGGGCAGCCTTTTAAAGTGTTGCAACAGTATTACAACCATGTCGGTAGCGATGTGGAGGTTTTGACGAAAGATGACCGCAAGCTGACCGGTGTATTGAAAGATGCCGATGAGGAAAAGTTTGTGGTGGCTGTACAAAAGAAAGTGAAAGTAGAAGGAGCAAAACGTCCTAAATTGATGGAAGAAGACGAAACCTTCCGTTATGATGAGATAAAATACACTAAATACTTAATTAGTTTTAAATAATTATGGCCAAGAAAGAAGAAACAATCAGCTTGATTGATACATTTTCGGAATTTAAGGAACTGAAAAATATCGATAGAACAACGATGGTAAGCGTGCTCGAAGAGTCGTTCCGTAGTGTTATCGCGAAAATGTTTGGCACTGATGAAAATTACGACGTAATCGTGAACCCGGACAAGGGGGACTTTGAAATATGGCGTAACCGGGAGGTAGTGGCAGACGAAGATTTAACAAACCCGAATATGCAGATTTCCTTGACGGAAGCACAGAAGATAGATGCTTCATATGAAGTCGGTGAAGAGGTTACTGATGAAGTGATTTTTGCAAAGTTCGGCCGTCGTGCTATTCTGAATCTCCGCCAGACGTTAGCTTCTAAGATTCTTGAGCTTGAGAAAGACAGTATTTATAATAAATATATTGATAAAGTAGGTACGATCATTAATGCAGAAGTATATCAGATTTGGAAAAAAGAGATGCTGCTGCTGGATGACGAAGGAAACGAACTGTTGCTGCCAAAGACAGAACAGATTCCGGCGGATTTTTATCGTAAAGGAGAAACGGCACGTGCAGTGGTGGCCCGTGTGGATAACAAAAACAATAATCCGAAAATTATCCTTTCGCGTACATCTCCTGTTTTCCTGCAGCGTCTGTTCGAAATGGAAGTACCGGAAATTAACGATGGCCTGATCACCATTAAAAAGATTGCCCGCATCCCCGGCGAACGTGCCAAAATTGCGGTAGAGTCTTATGATGACAGAATCGACCCGGTAGGAGCCTGTGTAGGTGTAAAAGGAAGTCGTATTCATGGCATCGTTCGTGAACTTCGCAATGAGAACATCGATGTGATTAACTATACATCGAATATCTCCTTGTTTATTCAGCGTGCCTTGAGCCCGGCAAAGATTTCTTCTATACGATTGAATGAAGAAGAACGCAAGGCTGAGGTTTTCCTTCGCCCGGAAGAGGTTTCGCTGGCTATTGGTAAAGGCGGTTTGAATATCAAACTTGCCAGTATGTTGACCGAGTACACTATCGACGTGTTCCGTGAACTGGATGAGAGTGCGCAGGATGAAGATATCTATCTGGAAGAGTTCAAAGATGAAATCGACGGATGGGTAATCGATGCTATCAAAGCTATCGGAATCGATACGGCTAAGGCAGTATTGAATGCACCTCGTGAGATGTTGATCGAAAAGACGGACCTGGAAGAGGAAACTGTGGACGAGGTATTACGTATTTTGAAATCGGAGTTTGAAGACAATGAATAATTTCATTTACGATTAGACTGTTTACGATTTGCGATTGGAGCTGCTCTCTATATTGTGGGTTGTAGATGAAAGGAAATTAAATGTCTGATCGTCAATCGTGAAATCGTAAATATCTTCGCTCCATTATTCTTTTAATTTAAAGTATGACGATAAGGTTAAACAAAGTAACAAGAGATTTGAATGTAGGAATCGCAACGGTAGTTGAGTTCCTGCAAAAGAAAGGGTATACCGTTGAGGCAAACCCGAATACAAAAATTACCGAGGAACAGTATGCTATACTCGTGAAAGAGTTTAGCACGGATAAGAATCTTCGGCTTGAATCAGAACGTTTTATCCAGGAACGTCAGAACAAGGATCGTAATAAGGCATCGGTGTCTATCGATGGTTACGAAAAGCAGCCGGAGAAGTCTAAGGCGGATGATGTTATCAAGACAGTCGTTCCCGAAGATGCACGTCCGAAGTTTAAACCTGTCGGAAAAATTGATTTGAATAAATTCAACCGGAAAGTAGAAAAAGAACCGGTAAGCGAATCTAAACAACAGTCGCAACCTCAAACTCAACAGCCCGCTCCGGTGGTAACTGAAGAGAAGAAAAAAGAGGAGGCAACGAAACCTGTTGTCGCCGAGGTGAAGAAAGAAGAAATCGTAGCACCGGTCGTACAGACGGAACCTGTGAAAGAAAAGGTGGAGCCTGTAGTGATAGAACAACCGAAGCCGGCGGTAGTAGAAGAAAAAGTAGTGGAAGAAGTGAAAAAGGAAGAACCGAAGGTGGAGGTGATGCCGGAAGTGACAAAAGAAGAAAAGGCAGAGCCTAAAGTGGAAACTCCGGAGACGGTTGCAACCGAGAAGCAAGAGGAGGATGTTTTCAAGATTCGTCAGCCGGAATTTGTATCCAAGATTAATGTGATCGGCCAGATTGACTTGGCTGCTTTGAACCAGTCGACCCGTCCGAAGAAAAAATCGAAAGAGGAGAAACGGAAAGAACGCGAAGAAAAGGAAAAACAGCGTCAGGATCAGAGAAAGCAGATGAAAGATGCTATTATCAAGGAGATCCGTAAAGACGACAGTAAGGTTGCTAAAAGTGCTCCTAAAGAAAATGCCGATGCAAATGGAAAGAAAAAACGCATCCGCATCAATAAGGAGAAGGTGGACGTCAACAATGTGGCTTCCAACTTTACACATCCTACTCCTAACAGTCAGAAACCTGCCGGACATGGCGGACAAGGCGGGGGACAAAACCGTAACCGTAACAATAATAAAGATCGCTTCAAAAAGCCGGTTGTAAAACAGGAAGTGAGCGAAGAAGATGTAGCTAAGCAGGTAAAAGAAACATTAGCTCGTCTGACAACGAAAGGTAAAAACAAGGCTTCCAAATACCGTAAGGAAAAACGGGAGATGGTTTCCAACCGTATGCAGGAACTGGAAAACCAGGAGATGGAAGAAAGCAAAGTGTTGAAGCTGACGGAGTTCGTAACAGCCAATGAGTTGGCGAGTATGATGGATGTATCTGTTAATCAGGTTATCGCTACTTGTATGAGTATCGGTATAATGGTTTCTATCAACCAGCGTCTGGATGCGGAAACGATTAATCTGGTGGCAGAAGAGTTCGGCTTTAAGACGGAATATGTAAGTGCGGAAGTGGCACAGGCTATCGTCGAAGAAGAAGATGCGGAGGAAGATCTGGAACCGCGTGCGCCGATTGTAACTGTGATGGGACACGTAGACCATGGTAAGACTTCATTGCTCGACTATATCCGTAAGGCGAATGTTATCGCCGGTGAGGCGGGTGGTATCACACAGCATATCGGTGCCTACCACGTGACAATGGAGGACGGACGTAAGATTACTTTCCTGGATACTCCAGGTCATGAGGCATTTACGGCTATGCGTGCCCGTGGTGCGAAAGTGACGGATATCGCCATCATCATTGTTGCGGCTGACGATAATGTGATGCCGCAAACGAAGGAGGCTATCAACCATGCAATGGCTGCCGGTGTTCCTATCGTATTTGCCATTAATAAAGTGGATAAGCCGACGGCTAATCCGGATAAGATAAAAGAAGAATTGGCTGCTATGAATTACCTTGTGGAAGAATGGGGTGGTAAGTATCAGTCACAGGATATCTCTGCCAAGAAAGGTCAGGGCGTTAGCGAGTTGATGGAAAAAGTGTTGCTTGAAGCTGAAATGCTGGAGCTGAAAGCTAATCCGAACCGTAATGCTACGGGATCTATCATTGAATCTACTTTGGATAAAGGGCGTGGCTATGTGGCTACGGTACTTGTATCCAACGGTACGTTGAAAGTGGGGGATATCGTGTTGGCAGGAACAAGCTACGGGCGTGTGAAAGCCATGTTCAATGAACGTAACCAGCGTATTAAGTCGGCCGGTCCTTCGGAGCCTGCATTGATTTTGGGATTGAATGGTGCGCCGGCTGCCGGTGATACTTTCCACGTGGTAGAGTCCGATCAGGAAGCACGTGAAATTACCAATAAGCGTGAGCAGTTGCAACGTGAACAGGGCTTGCGTACGCAGAAGATTCTTACATTGGATGAGTTGGGCCGTCGTATTGCGTTGGGCAACTTCCAGGAATTGAATATTATCGTGAAAGGTGACGTGGATGGTTCTGTAGAAGCTCTGAGCGACTCACTGATCAAACTTTCCACTCCGCAGATCCAGGTGAATGTGATCCATAAGGGGGTGGGACAGATTTCCGAATCGGATGTATCTTTGGCTGCTGCTTCTGATGCTATCATTATCGGATTCCAGGTTCGTCCTTCCGGTTCTGCTGAAAGAATGGCTGACAAAGAAGGTGTGGATATTCGCAAATACTCGGTTATTTACGATGCTATCGAAGAGGTGAAAGCGGCTATGGAAGGTATGTTGGCTCCGGAAGTGAAAGAGGTGGTTACTGCCACTATCGAGGTTCGTGAGGTGTTCAATATAACGAAAGTCGGTACGGTTGCCGGGGCGATGGTAAAGACCGGAAAAGTGAAACGCAGCGACAAGGCGCGCTTGATTCGCGACGGTATCGTTATCTTCTCGGGTGCTATCAACGCATTGAAACGTTTCAAAGACGATGTGAAAGAAGTCGGCACGAATTTCGAGTGCGGTATTAGTCTGGTAGGTACAAACGACCTGAAGATAGGCGATATGATCGAAACTTATGAAGAGGTAGAGGTAAAACAAACGCTATAAGCCTTATTTAGTTGAAAGTTGAGAGTTGAAAGTTGAAAGTTACTTGCAGTGTGATAGCAGCACTGTTGGTTTTTAACTCTCAACTCTCAACTGTATTCAGACTTTCAACTTTTAACTTTCAACTGTATTTATGGCAACTATCGATATTGTGATTTTGGTTATTGTTGGTGCCGGTGTGGTTGTTGGCTTTATGAAGGGTTTCATTAGGCAGCTTGCTTCCATATTGGGACTAATCGTGGGATTGCTGGCGGCAAAGGCGTTGTATGTGTCATTGGCTGAGAAGCTTTGTCCTACGATAACCGATTCGATGACAGTTGCGCAGATTCTTGCTTTTGTTATCATCTGGATTGCTGTGCCACTAACTTTTACTTTAGTGGCATCTTTGTTGACAAAAGCGATGGAGGCTGTTTCTTTGGGATGGCTGAACCGTTGGCTTGGCAGTGGTTTGGGAGCATTGAAGTTTCTGTTGCTTACCAGTCTGATAATTTGCGTAATAGAATTTATCGATGCAGATAACACATTGATTAGTAAAACAAAGAAGGAGGAATCTGTGTTATATTATCCTATGGAAAGGTTTGCGGGAATATTTTTCCCTGTGGCAAAAGAAGTGACACAACAATATATACTCAATTAAATGATGCAACAAGAAGAACCCAATAAATATGTAAAGGAACTTACGCAGGAGAAGTATAAATATGGCTTCACTACGGAGGTACATACGGATATCATTGAGAAAGGACTCAATGAAGACGTTATCCGTCTCATTTCTTCCAAAAAGGAGGAGCCGGAATGGTTACTGGAGTTCCGTTTGAAAGCGTATCGCCATTGGCTGACGTTAGAGATGCCTACTTGGGCGCATCTCCGAATTCCTGAAATAGATTATCAGGCAATATCTTATTATGCCGACCCGACAAAGAAGAAAGAAGGGCCGAAAAGTATGGATGAGGTAGATCCGGAGTTGATAAAAACGTTCAATAAATTAGGTATCCCGTTGGAAGAGCAGATGGCGCTGAGCGGGATGGCGGTGGATGCTGTGATGGACTCTGTTTCTGTAAAGACTACTTTTAAGGAGACATTGATGGAGAAGGGAATTATTTTCTGCTCATTCAGTGAGGCGGTTCGTGAACATCCCGACTTGGTGAAGAAATATCTTGGCTCGGTGGTTGGTTATCGTGATAATTTCTTTGCAGCTTTGAATTCGGCTGTATTCTCCGACGGTTCATTTGTCTATATACCGAAAGGCGTTCGCTGTCCGATGGAACTTTCGACTTATTTCCGTATCAATGCGGCAAATACAGGGCAGTTTGAACGTACTTTGATCGTGGCCGATGAAGATTCGTATGTCTCTTATCTGGAAGGATGTACCGCACCGATGCGTGATGAAAATCAGTTGCATGCCGCCATTGTGGAAATCATGGTGCACGATCGGGCTGAAGTGAAATATTCTACTGTTCAGAACTGGTATCCGGGTGATGCCGAAGGAAAAGGAGGTGTTTATAACTTTGTGACGAAGCGTGGTAACTGTAAGGGAGTAAATAGCAAACTTTCGTGGACACAGGTAGAGACCGGTTCGGCGATTACCTGGAAATACCCTTCCTGCATTCTTTCCGGTGATAACTCTACAGCCGAGTTTTATTCGGTGGCAGTGACAAACAATTATCAACAGGCAGATACCGGTACGAAGATGATACATCTTGGAAAGAATACCCGCAGTACGATTGTAAGTAAGGGAATTTCGGCCGGAAAGAGTGAGAACTCCTATCGTGGTCTGGTTCGCGTATCCGAGAAAGCGGATAATGCTCGTAATTATAGTCAATGCGACTCACTGCTGTTGGGCGATAAATGTGGCGCCCATACTTTCCCTTATATGGATATTCATAATGAGACGGCTGTAGTGGAACATGAAGCTACAACCAGTAAAATCAGTGAAGACCAGATATTCTATTGTAATCAGCGCGGTATCCCGACTGAGGATGCTATCGGGCTTATTGTAAACGGATATGCCAAAGAGGTGCTTAACAAGCTTCCGATGGAGTTTGCCGTGGAGGCACAAAAACTACTGACGATATCGTTGGAAGGCAGCGTGGGATGATTGGACGGTCAGACGATTTACGATTTACAATTGAAACTGGATTGTAAATGCGGATCGTCTTAGAAGTATTACCAATCGTAAATCGTAAATTGTAAAATCGTAAATATAATCATGTTAGAGATAAAAGACTTACATGCCAGTATTAATGGCAAAGAGATATTGAAAGGCATCAACCTGACTGTGAATGCAGGAGAAGTACATGCTATCATGGGGCCCAATGGTTCGGGTAAGAGTACGCTTTCTTCCGTGCTGGTGGGCAACCCGGCGTTTGAGGTGACGAAGGGGAGTGTGACTTTTTATGGTAAGAATCTGCTGGAGTTGAGTCCGGAAGCCCGTAGCCATGAAGGCATTTTTCTTAGTTTCCAGTATCCGGTAGAAATTCCGGGAGTGAGTATGGTGAATTTCATGCGTGCGGCTGTGAATGAACAACGTAAGTATAAGGGACTTCCTGCCCTGACGGCCAGTGAATTCTTGAAACTGATGCGGGAGAAACGGGCAGTGGTAGAATTGGATAACAAGCTTGCCAACCGTTCGGTGAATGAAGGCTTTTCCGGTGGCGAGAAGAAACGTAACGAAATATTTCAGATGGCTATGCTCGAACCGCGTCTCAGTATCCTTGACGAAACAGATTCCGGTTTGGATATCGATGCACTTCGTATCGTAGCTGAAGGGGTTAATAAATTGAAAACTCCCGATACGAGTTGTATCGTTATCACTCACTACCAGCGTCTGTTGGATTATATCAAACCGGATGTCGTACATGTGCTTTATAAAGGACGTATCGTGAAGACCGGCGGCCCGGAACTGGCGCTTGAGTTGGAAGAGAAAGGATACGATTGGATTAAGAAAGAGGTTGATGATTTATAAATCATAATCTATAACTCATAAATCAATAAGATGACTGTAGAACAACAATATATAGATTTATTTTCTCAAACGGAAGCTATGATTTGCCGGCATAGTGCTGAGGTGATGAATGCACCGCGTGCTGCGGCTTTTGCCGATTTCGAGCGGTTGGGGTTTCCGACACGCAAGCAGGAGAAATATAAATACACGGATATCAGCAAATTCTTTGAACCCGATTACGGACTTAATTTGAACCGGTTGGAGATTCCGGTGAATCCTTATGAGGTGTTCAAATGCGATGTGCCGAACATGAGTACGTCTTTGTTCTTTGTGGTGAACGATGCGTTCTATAGCAGGAAGCTGCCTAAATCTCACTTACCAGAGGGAGTATTGTTCGGTGGATTGAAAGAAATGGCGGAACAGCACCCTGAGTTGGTGAAGAAATATTATAGCAAACTTGCTGATACTTCAAAAGACGGAGTGACGGCTTTCAATACAGCTTTCGCTCAGGACGGAATATTGATGTATGTGCCTAAAAATGTGATCGTTGAAAGACCTGTTCAGTTGGTAAATATTTTGCGTGCCGATGTTAATTTCATGGTAAACCGTCGTGTGCTGATAATCCTTGAAGATGGAGCGCAGGCACGTCTGCTGATTTGTGACCATGCTATGGATAATGTAAATTTCCTGTCAACACAGGTTATCGAGGTGTTTGCCGGAGAGAACTCTGTATTCGATCTGTATGAACTGGAAGAGACGCATACAAGTACGGTACGTATCAGTAACCTTTATGTACGGCAGGAAGCAAACAGTAATGTACTGTTGAATGGTATGACATTGCACAACGGTACTACCCGTAACACTACTGAAGTGACCCTTGCCGGAGAGGGAGCGGAAATAAATCTTTGCGGTATGGCCATTGCAGACAAGAACGAGCATGTGGATAATAACACCATGATAGACCATGCAGTTCCTAATTGTACCAGCAATGAATTGTTCAAGTATGTACTTGACGATCAGGCTGTCGGTGCTTTTGCCGGATTGGTATTGGTACGTCCGGATGCACAACATACAAATTCACAGCAGACTAACCGTAATCTGTGTGCTACACGTGATGCCCGTATGTATACACAACCGCAGTTGGAGATCTATGCCGATGATGTGAAGTGTTCTCATGGCGCTACGGTAGGTCAGTTGGATGAGGGTGCTCTTTTCTATATGCGTGCGCGTGGTATCTCGGAAAAGGAGGCCCGCCTGTTGCTGATGTTTGCTTTTGTGAATGAGGTAATAGATACGATCCGTCTGGATGCCTTGAAAGATCGTTTACACCTGTTGGTGGAAAAACGTTTCCGGGGTGAACTGAACAAATGCCAGGGATGTGCAATATGCAAGTAAATTGGTGGTAACTAATTATTTATCACAACTCACTAATCATTACCATTATGGATATACAAAAGATACGTGAAGATTTTCCTATTCTTGACCGTACGGTTTATGGGAAACCTTTGGTTTATTTCGATAATGCGGCAACTACGCAGAAACCTCGTTTGGTGATTGATTCTATTGTTGACGAATACTACTCCGTCAATGCAAATGTGCATCGTGGAGTGCATTATCTCTCCCAACAGGCTACGGAGTTGCATGAGTCCTCCCGTGAGACTGTCCGTCGGTTTATCAATGCCCGGAGTACGAACGAAATCGTTTTTACCCGTGGTACGACAGAGAGCATAAACTTACTTGTTTCCAGCTTTGGTGAGGAATTTATGCAGGAGGGGGATGAGGTGATTGTTTCTGTCATGGAACATCATAGTAATATCGTGCCTTGGCAATTGCTGGCTGCACGCAAGGGTATTACCATCAAGGTGATTCCGATGAACGATAAAGGTGAGCTACTGCTGGATGAATATGAAAAACTGTTTTCGGAAAGGACGAAGATTGTCAGTGTAACCCAAGTTTCCAATGTGTTGGGAACGGTCAATCCTATTAAAGAGATGATTGCTACAGCCCATGCACACGGGGTGCCTTTCTTGGTGGATGCGGCTCAGTCTGTTCCTCACCTGAAAGTGGATGTACAGGAACTCGATGCGGACTTTCTTGTTTTTTCTGCTCATAAAGTATATGGACCTACCGGTGTCGGTGTTCTTTATGGAAAAGAGGAATGGCTCGATCGTCTGCCTCCTTATCAGGGTGGAGGGGAGATGATACAACATGTCTCTTTTGAGAAAACAACTTTCAATGAACTTCCTTTTAAGTTTGAAGCCGGTACACCCGATTATATAGGTACGACCGGATTGGCAAAAGCACTCGACTACGTCACTGGGCTCGGTATCGAAAATATTGCGGCCCATGAGCACGAGCTGACGGTTTATGGTACGAAATTATTGGAGGAGATACCCAATATCCGTATCTTTGGGCAAGCAGAACATAAAAGCAGTGTTATCTCCTTTCTTGTGGGGGATATTCACCATTTTGATATGGGAACTTTACTTGATAGGCTGGGTATTGCCGTGCGTACCGGGCATCATTGTGCACAGCCTTTGATGCAGCGTCTCGGTATAGAGGGTACAGTGCGTGCTTCGTTTGCCATTTACAATACGAAGAAAGAGGTAGATGCACTTGTAGCCGGTATAGAGAGAGTGAGTAAGATGTTCTGATTTGGATCGGTAAAATATGGCCGTAAGGCGTAAATAACATAGACTATGAAACATAAACTGCTAAACTATTTTTGTTTGTTTTTTATTTTGGCATTCGTTGCTGGATGTGAAGATAAGGAGGATATTTTTACTCCGAAAACATATAATGTATCGGGTAAGGTAGAAAAAGGGCCTTTTATTAATGGTTCTAAGATTACTGCACAGGCGTTGGATAAGAATTATAATCTGACCGGTGAAGTCTATCAAGGCGTTATTACTGATAATGACGGTTCTTTTGATTTCGGTGAGATTAATTTGAATTCTCCATATGTGTTGCTTACGGCTGACGGGTATTACTTTAATGAGGTGTACGGTGAATTGTCTGATGGTCAGATATCCATGCAATCGATTGTAAATTTGACTGATAATAAACAGGCTAATGTTAATATCCTTACTCACCTGAAGACGCAACGTATGATGCAGCTTATCAGAAACAATATCATGGATTTTGATGAGGCTGATGCGAAAGTACAGAAGGAGGTTTTGAGAAATTTTGGTTTGGAGCGCTATGCCGATCAGGATGTTTGTAATTTCTCTATTGCTTCCGGAACAGAGGAGGCCGGTGCGTTGATTGTCGTTTCATCTGCTTTGTTGAAAGATCGTAGTGATGCCGAATTGACGGAATACCTTGCTATGTTGAGTTCCGAATTCAAAGCGGAAGGTAGGTTTATGGATGATACTAAAGAGAAAATCCGAGAGAGTTCCATGTTATTGAAAGTAAATGAGATTTCGGATAATATCATTAGACGCTATAAAGATTTAGGTGTGGAAGTTACTGTTCCCAATTTGAATTATTTCATTGATTGGGATGGAGACGGTATTGCCGGCAATGAACCGGATGCCGGTGGTGATGTGACACTGACTCTTGATAAGGAAGAATTGGAAATCCCTGCTGAGGGCGGGACTTTCCGTGTTAAGATAGACTGTAAGGTGCCGGTTACTTTGGAAAAACCGGCGGGTATACCCGGAGAGTCTATATCAGTGGAAACCTTGAAGATTTTTAAGTTTTCCGATATCGATTATACGGGAACCATTCAGGAAAATGAGTTGGAGATTGTGGTTCAACCGGCTGCCGGTGCTTTGGTGAGAGATAAAACGATTACGGTTTATACTACGAGTGGAAGGCTTTCGGTAGATCTTAGACTTACGCAAAAAGGAGATCCGTCTAAACCGGTGGAATTTGGAGAGGATGGTCAGAAAGTGATTACCGGCATAGCTCTTATGATGGCAACTTCCATGCAGGATTTCTCTAATTTGGATGGCTACTATACACAAAGTTTTGACGGTAGAAGTACGGCTTATCGTTTTATTTACGAACATACATTGACACCTTCTGACAGTAAACTTTATAGTGTTTGGGGCAATGTGTATAGTACCATTAGCAGAATTAAAATATTTGATAGTTTGCTTGAAAGGAGTGGAGTGACTGAGATTCCGCCTTTTATGGCTTACATCCATCAATTGGCTGCCGTTCAGTATTTTCAGTTGGCATCTTGGTGGGAGAACGTTCCTTATGTGATAAGTTATGATAATTCGTTTGCTGTCACCAAGCAGTTGGTTAGTAGAGACTTGTTCGCGAATTTAGTGGAGGATTTGAATTATTGTGTGGAACACAGCAAACTGGAACCGGGTAAATTTGACTCTTCGGAAAGTTTCTTATATCCATCACAAGGCGCTTCGTTGGCTTTATTGGCAAAGATGTATCTGCATCAAAAGTCTTATGATCAAGCTTATGCTCATTTAAAACGAATCATTGATAGCGGTGTATATGCTTTGGAACTGTCTTCGAGTGCTTCTCTTACCCGAAATTCAAGAGAACTTATTTGGGGGTTGTTGACCAGCGCACAACCGGAATCGTATGAAAATGTATTGAAAGAGAATGATTATGTGCCTTTCGTTACTTACACTGAGGTACTGCTGTCTGCATCCGAGTGTGCTTATCGTTTGGGTAATCAAGGCGAAGCTATGGATTATCTGAATCGTGTACGGCAAGCCCGTAATTTACCGCCGGTCAGTGGAGCCGATTTTATTGAATCTTTGCGTTCTACCTGGCAAAGTGAGTTGAAAGGCTTTGGCAGTTACTTCGCTTTCTTGCGTCGTAATGATCTTGCTACCGGACAGTTGAAGATAGAGAGCTATCAGCAGCTTCTGCCTATCCCTCAGCAAGAGATAGATTATCCGGATTCGAAACTTATCCAGAATCCCGGATGGGGAAAAAAACAGGAAGAAACTGCAACTTTTTAGGTCGTTTGTACGTCTAATTTGGTACAAGTAAACTAAAAAAGAAAAGAGTATGTTAGTAACAACCACTCCCATTATTGAAGGGAAAAGAATAATTCGTTATTATGGTATCGTTTCCGGTGAGACGATTATCGGTGCCAATGTGTTTCGTGATTTTTTGGCGGGTATCCGCGATTTTGTAGGCGGACGTTCCGGAGCATATGAGGAGGTGCTGAGACAGGCGAAAGATACGGCAATTAGAGAGATGGAAGAACAAGCTGCCCGTTTGGGAGCCAATGCCGTTATCGGTGTCGATCTGGATTATGAAACCGTAGGAGGTAGCGGAAGCATGCTAATGGTGACAGCTACCGGAACTGCGGTAACCATCGAATAGAATATAAAACTCCCCCGATTGTCAGGCAGGAAATCAAACTGCACTCCAAAAGTTTCGTGGTTAACTTTTGGAGTGCGGTTCAAAAGCCGGTATCGGGGGAGTTTTAGTCTCTTTGTGTGACCTTTTTGTTTTATTTAGTGTGAACAATGGTCGCACAATCCTTTTATCACGTAGTTAATACTTTCTGCTGTAAAGTGCTGGGGAAGACTTACGGTGGGTATATGGATATTCCGCAAACAATATGTCCGATGACAGTTTGTACAATAAAAGTGTACATGTAAATCGTCAATATCACAATTACATTCATTGCCGCAGACTGCATATTTCAGTGAACCGGAACCGTCGTCTATACCATGTATCAGATGATGTTTCAGAAAGAGGTTGATGGTACGTGATAGTGTGGATTTATCCACTGTATCCAAGTATGTTTCCAGGTCGAGCAGGCTGAAAGCACGGTCAAACTGCATCATGGCGCGAAGGATAAGCAACCGCATGGCAGTCGGCTTGATGTTCCGTTGCGCCAGTTTTTTCAAATAAATATCTTCTTCCATAATAAGTGTTCCTTTTTTACGGTATTTTACTTTTCCCGAATACCTTTCTTTCCCCGATAGAACAATTTCCATCTTTCCACAGGAGGTCAGAATTTCTTTTTCTGTATCCGTATGGCATTAAGGATTGCGATTAAAGCAACTCCGACATCGGCGAAGACCGCTTCCCACATGGTGGCTATGCCGATAGCGCCTAATAGCAGCACTGCGAACTTAACCCCGAAAGCGAGAATGATATTCTCCCATACAATGCGTCTCGTTGCACGGCCGATACGAATGGCGGTAACTACTTTGGCGGGTTGGTCGTTTTGTATAACGATATCTGCAGTTTCGATAGCCGCGTCACTTCCCAACCCTCCCATCGCTATGCCGACATTGCTCATGGCAAGTACAGGTGCATCATTGATACCGTCTCCCACGAAGGCGATACGATTGGAGGGATTGGTTTTTAATGCTTCAATATGAGCAACTTTTCCTTCCGGTAATAGATCGCCGTATGCCTGTGATATCCCTAATTCCGTCCCTAATTTAGAAACAATTGCTTGTTTGTCTCCAGATAAGATCTGTATATTATCAATATTTAATGTTTTTAGCTCTTTGACGGCGGTTATGGCATCTTCTTTCGGAGTATCCGATAACAGCAGATAACCGGCATAGACACCATCGACAGCACAGACAACAATGGTATCTGCTATTGCGTTCAATTCCATAGGATAGGCTATTTGATAACGGGAGAGCAGTCGTGGATTTCCTACCAATACTTTGTGTCCGTCCAGATATACTTCCAGCCCATGCCCGGGGATTTCTGTTGTGGCGGAAGAGGGGAGTAGGGGGATTTCTTTCTTATCGGCATATTCACTGATGGCGCGGGCTATCGGGTGGGTGCTCTGTTGTTCGGCAGAGACGATGTATCGTAATAATTCTTCTTGGGTAGATAAGACGCTTTCTACGTGTTGTACTTCGAAAACTCCTTTTGTCAGCGTACCTGTTTTGTCGAATACCACTGTGTTTATTTGTGTGATGGCATCCAGGTAGTTGCCACCTTTAAATAGGATACCCGCGCGAGAAGCGGCTCCGATTCCTCCGAAGTATCCTAACGGGATACTGACAACGAGTGCACAAGGACAAGAGATTACCAGAAATACCAGACTTCTATAGAGCCAGTCTCTAAATATATAATCGAATGCCGGCATGCCCAGTGAGTACAAGAAAGGAATCAGAACAATCAGTACGGCCAATCCGGTTACAATGGGTGTATAAATGCGTGCGAATTTCCGGATGAACAGTTCTACGGGAGCTTTCCGTTCGTTTGCTTCCTGTACCATGACAAGTATTCGTGCAAGTGTACTTTCATTATATGGTTTACTTACAATGAGCTGTATCACACGGTCGGTGGCAATCATACCGGCAAGTACCGGTTCTCCCTTGCGGATGGTGCGCGGGCGGCTTTCACCTGTTAAAGCAGCAGTATTGAATGAGGCTTGTTCGTTTTGCATTGTTCCGTCAAGAGGGACGCGTTCTCCGGCTTTTATTTCAATGAGTTCATTTACGTTTACTGTTTCTGGATGTACTGTTTCGGGCTGCCCGTTACGTATCACGGTAGCTGTCTCCGGGCGTACATCCAACAGGGCTTTAATATTTCGTTGTGCATTCCCTACCGCACGGTCTTGAAAAGCCTCACCTATGGAGTAAAAGAGCATTACGGCTACTCCTTCAGGATATTCGCCGATACAAAATGCACCGATGGTAGCAATTCCCATCAGCATGAATTCGTTGAAAAAATCTCCTTGACGGAGCTGTTCGAAAGCTTCCCGCAATACAGGCCAGCCTGCGATGAGGTAGGCGATCGCATACCATACCAATGCACTACCCGGCAGGGTGAACCAACCGAAATGATTCATTCCCATTCCCGTTCCCAACATTATAAGACTGATAATGACGGGTAGGTTTTTACTTTTCTTCTTCTTTTCCTCCTGTATATGACAACCGGAGTGATGATTACAATTACATCCCATGACTTTTTTTCTTTTGTTGATGCAAAGGTAGGAGATTTGTGGTGCAACTGTGTTGCAAACCAGTACAAGGACGAATTTATTGATTGCCGTCTCTATATAGCCTCAGTTCGATATAATCATGATGCTACATCGCTTTTTGGAAGATAGGGAAACTATGTGGAATAAAAGTTATATCGGATCCAAGTTGAATACGGATTGTCAAGGGAGAGGCTCTCTCTCGTTCGAAATGATTTCATTGTAGTCCGTTCGAAAAGAAAGCAGAGTGTGACCATCGAAATTTCTTTAATTTTTATTTGCCTATTTCATTTAGAATCAATACTTTTATCCTTTCGTTAAACCTCTAATATTTATTCTATGGATAGCTTGCTTTTCTGGTTGGTTCCGGCCGCCTCTGTATTGGCTCTCTGCTTTGCTTATTATTTTCATAAGCAGATGATGAAAGAGAGTGAAGGTACTCCTCAAATGATTAAGATTGCTGCTGCTGTGCGCAAAGGTGCCATGTCTTATCTGAAACAACAGTATAAGATTGTGGGGTGGGTGTTCTTCGGTTTGGTAATATTGTTTTCAATTATGGCCTATGGCTTTCAAGTACAGAATGCGTGGGTACCTATTGCTTTTCTTACAGGAGGTTTTTTCTCCGGATTGTCGGGATTCTTGGGGATGAAGACAGCTACTTATGCCTCTGCCCGTACGGCAAATGCGGCTCGTAAATCTTTGAATGCCGGGTTGCGGATTGCATTTCGTAGCGGGGCAGTGATGGGATTGGTGGTGGTAGGTCTCGGCCTTCTTGATATATCTTTCTGGTATCTGCTGTTGAATTGGGCCATTCCTGCGGATGTATTGACTCCTACTCATAAACTATGCATTATTACTACCACTATGCTTACTTTTGGTATGGGTGCTTCTACTCAGGCATTGTTTGCCCGTGTGGGTGGCGGTATTTACACCAAAGCAGCCGATGTGGGGGCTGATCTGGTAGGTAAAGTCGAGGCTGGTATTCCTGAGGACGACCCGCGTAATCCGGCTACAATTGCTGATAATGTAGGTGATAATGTGGGTGATGTAGCCGGCATGGGTGCCGATCTTTATGAATCCTATTGCGGATCCATTTTGGCTACTGCTGCTTTGGGAGCCGCCGCTTTTATGCATACAGGAGATACAGTCATGCAGTTCAAAGCAGTTATTGCGCCTATGTTGATTGCGGCTGTAGGGATTTTACTTTCCATTATCGGTATCTTTTCTGTCCGCACGAAGGAAGATGCCAAAATGAAAGACCTCTTGAATTCTCTTGCTTTCGGAACAAATCTCAGTTCTGTTTTAATCGTTGTGGCCACTTTCTTTATTCTCTGGTTGTTGCAACTCGATAACTGGATGTGGATTTCCTGTGCTGTAGTGGTGGGATTGATCGTCGGTATTGTTATCGGGCGTTCTACCGAATATTACACATCACAATCCTATCGTCCGACACAGAAATTGAGTGAAAGCGGTAAGACAGGGCCTGCTACCGTTATTATTTCCGGCATTGGTTTAGGTATGCTTTCCACGGCTATTCCGGTTTTGGCAGTGGTGGTAGGTATTATTGCTTCTTTCCTGTTTGCTTCCGGTTTTGATTTCGACAATGTCGGCATGGGGCTTTATGGGATCGGTATAGCAGCTGTCGGCATGCTTTCCACTTTAGGAATCACCCTCGCTACCGACGCTTATGGTCCTATTGCAGATAATGCGGGTGGTAATGCCGAGATGTCTGCTCTCGGTGAGGAAGTCCGTAAACGGACGGACGCCCTTGATTCGTTGGGTAATACGACCGCAGCTACCGGCAAGGGCTTTGCTATCGGATCTGCTGCTTTGACCGGACTTGCTTTGCTTGCTTCTTATATAGAAGAGATACGCATCGGATTAACCCGTCTCGGTACCATAGAATTAACGATGCCAAATGGTGATATTATTGCAACAGCTAATGCTACTTTTGTCGATTTCATGAACTATTACGATGTTACCTTGATGAATCCTAAGGTACTTTCCGGCATTTTTATTGGTTCTATGATGGCTTTTCTCTTCTGTGGATTAACAATGAATGCCGTTGGACGAGCTGCCGGGCATATGGTTGATGAGGTTCGCCGTCAATTTCGTGAAATAAAAGGAATTTTGACCGGAGAAGCAGAACCAGATTATGAACGTTGCGTAGCTATCTCTACCAAAGGTGCTCAACGGGAAATGGTTATCCCGTCACTTATTGCAATTATAGCCCCTATTCTAACCGGAGTTGTCTTTGGGGTAACCGGAGTCGTTGGGTTGTTGATTGGTGGTTTGAGCAGTGGTTTTGTGTTGGCTATCTTCATGGCTAATGCCGGAGGAGCTTGGGACAATGCCAAAAAGTATGTGGAAGAAGGTAACTTTGGCGGTAAAGGGAGTGAGGTTCATAAGGCAACTGTCGTGGGGGATACGGTGGGTGATCCATTTAAAGATACTTCCGGACCGAGTCTGAATATTTTAATCAAGCTTATGAGTATGGTAGCCATTGTAATGGCAGGCTTAACAGTTGCTTGGAGCATATTCTAAAATTAAAAAATATAGGGTAGTGGCGGCTGAATGAAAATACATTTAGTCGCCACTATTTTATTATATCGTTTCATCTGATAATAATCGGTCACTGATTTTTTTTGCAAGATAATCACTTTTTTATGTTGAATAATCACATTATTTTGCAAAATATTCTTGTTTAGCTATTTTTGTATTTTTTGGTTGTTTATAATAGCTTTATCTTTGTGAATTATAATTTATTTAATGGCATGTTAGAGAGAAATATTCTCTTTAAAGGCTCTTGTGCTATGTTTTATTAATGAATGCTGAAAGTGAGAGCCATAAGCGAAAAATAGTTGTTATATATGAAAAACTTGAAGTTTTTATCTTTTATGTTGTTTGCTATTATGAGTGTAAGTCTTATTTCTTGTGGCGATGATGATGAGATAGGAGGAAGAGATACTTTGGTAGGTAAATGGCAATGCACTTGGTCGGAAGGATATGAAAAGTATGCAAATAATCCAGAGTATAATGATGAATGGAATGAAGAAGGGGATTTTACAGTTACATTCAATGAAGATGGTACGGTAGTTGCTGATGGTGATACCGGAAAATGGAAATTGGAAGGTGATAAGTTGACTATAATTTATGCCTATGATGATGATTCTGAAGATAATGAAGTTTACACAGTTCTGAAACTGACTGATTCTGAATTGATATTGGAGTCATCAGAGAAAGATTCCGACTATGAATACTATGACAAATCTACTTTCCAAAAAATATAATTTTAGAACTATGTTCAATATAAAAGGATGCTTTTTCTCGGCATCCTTTTTTTATTCTCTTATCTTTGTACGGTTTTTAAGTTATAATAAAACGATTATGTTATTACCGTATTTGAATGGAGATACAATAGAAGCCGGTTGTGATGAGGCTGGTCGGGGGTGTTTGGCCGGTTCTGTCTATGCTGCTGCTGTTATTCTTCCACAAGACTTTAGGAATGAACTGTTGAATGATTCTAAGCAACTCACCGAAAAGCAACGTTATACATTGCGTGAGGTGATAGAGAAAGAGGCTGTTGCTTGGGCGGTAGGAGTTGTTTCTCCCGAAGAAGTTGATGAGATAAATATTCTTAATGCTTCTTTTCTTGCTATGCATCGGGCGATAGATCAGTTGAAGGTACGTCCTGAACATTTGCTGATTGATGGGAATCGTTTCAAGAAATATCTGGAAATCCCTCATACGACGGTGGTAAAAGGGGATGGAAAATATCTTTCTATTGCAGCAGCATCCATTTTAGCCAAGACCTATCGTGATGATTACATGAACCGGTTGCACCAAGAGTTTCCTTACTATGATTGGGATCATAATAAAGGATATCCTACGAAAAAACACCGTGCTGCTATCGTAGAACACGGTGTCTCTCCTTATCATCGAATGACTTTTAATCTCTTAGGAGATGGTCAGTTGTCTTTAGAATTCTGATATTGTAGTTGTAGTAGTCTTTACAACTTTTTTGGCCTTCTTCTTTCCCCAAGTAATATTGAATCCCAAACTTACATTTGCATTAGCATTGCCTACAGGTACATATTGCGGTGTAACTTTGGTAATCATATGGTCTGTTCCAATGAAGAAGTTGAATCCGTTCGGATGGAAATTCAATACCCATCCTAACGATGAACCAAAGCTGCTTATTGCATAGTTGACGGAAGCTTCAAACCATCTTACCGGAGCAACATTGGCAGAAAGGCGTGCTTCCGACCATGTGAACGGTTTGTTAAAGTGAGTGGATGAAAGCAGACCGAATTTCAAGTTTTTATAATAAGGAAGAACGTATTCTGCTCCGATATTCATTGTTGTTGCCAATTTAGTAGTACGGCTGCTAACTGTACCTTCATCGCGGAATTTGATGAATTCTTCGAATTGGTCTCCCAAGTTATCTAATTCGTCGTCGATATCACCTGGCTGGCCTTCGTCCGGTTTTACGGCAATCGGGTTTTCAAATCCTTTAAAAGTGTAACTATGTATCATTTTAGCCTTTAATCCGTTATTCCATTTGATGAAACCCAAATCCAGCAAAGCTGCAGATAGCGTCAATCCTTCTACAAAGTCATCCATTTTGTATACAGCACCCAGATCGAATCCGACACCAAAACCGCCTATGCCGGGACCATCAATATCGAAACCGTCAATTTCACCGGGCTTGCCATTTTCGTCCGGCTCTTTGCTTTCAAAATAACCACCCTTTAGTGATCCTTCTAATTGTCCCTCTGCATCGATGAGCCATTCATCTTGTCCCATGGTGATATCCATCTTTTTAATTTTGGCTTCTGCATTGGCGCCTCCTACCAAAAATTTGACTTTAGCACCGATCGTTAAGCGGTCTTTGATGATTTCGTGAGAATGCCCTAAGGCTACCTCTGCATAGTTATTAGAGCGTACGGTCAGATCTTCTACAGTGTAGTGACTACCGGCTTCATTGCTCATTCCTGTCTTCATGAAATCAAAGAGTCCATAAGGCAGATTGATAGAAGTATTGGAGCGGAATCCTATTTCAAATGTATTAAAACCACCAAAGCCCCGGAAGCCGAATGCAATGATCGGCATGCTCAAATTCATGCTTAGATGATTGTTGGTGTGTAGGTTGCTTAAGAACTCACTATTGCTGACGCTTGGATTCATAAATGTAGTCAGCTTATATCCATTCTGATTGTATTTATAAAGGAAATCGTTAACGCCGATATTTCCCTGGACGCCGACATTAAAATTACCCAATACGAAAAGCGGCATGTTTATATAGTTGCTTTCACCCATGAATGCCGGATTGAGCTGATGGCGATAAGTCATACCTTCCATGAAGTAGCTTGAATTGAGATTCTGTGCTCCTACACCTGTGGTATAAAGAATGAAGAATGAGGCCAATATGGCTTTTAATTTATAGTGTTTCATTGTTTTATCGTTTTTATACATCTTCAAATTAATTCAAATCAACAATTGCACCGCCAGGTACTTTCAATCGGACATTTTTTAACTGTAACGTTTGATTTTCGTTTAGTTGTTGTCCTTGGGCGTCTGTTCCTGAGGCTGCAACGATCTCGAAAGCCAATCCGTCTAATTTCTTAACTGCACCGGCGGTTGTTTCTTTTATTTCGATGACTAATGCGCTTTCGGCGGCTACATTGTTTTTACCGGCTTTGATGATACCGTCCTTCTCTCCGTCAACTTTTACAGTGACTGTTACGCCTTTTAATTCTTCCGGATTACCTTGAGCATCTACAGTCAGTGCTTTCGCTGTAAAGTTCAATCCTAACGGTATTTTATTAACAGCTGTGGCTGTTGCGTTTACTTGTTTTATTTCATAGTCTTTTAGGTCTTCATACCATCCGTCTACGCTGTCTTTATAAACAATTTGAGTAACGTCTTTACCGAAAACAAAAGGTACATTGACATCATAATCGGTGGTAATGCCATAAGTATGGTTTAGTTGGATTTCCGTTTCGGCCTGGATTGCTTCAGCGGTTACTTCGAATTCAAATAAATCCGGTATTCTTGAAATCAAGGTAGGTAAATTTTCCACTTCGACAAAAGTAGTAACTCCTTCAATATCTGTCGGTACATCCGGTGGCAAAAGACAGAACTTTTCTTCTGTTTCCTTATTTATTGTAAAATCGAATTTAACAGGATGATTCACAGGATCTCCAAGTTGTTCCTTTTGATTATCTTTAGTGATATAAGAAGTGATTTCACCTTTTACTTGGGCTGCTACAGGTGTATTATTATTGGCTGTGAAGAATATCATGGGCTTTTCTACCGACAGGGTAACTCTTTCGTCATCCAAGAAATCGGGCAATCCGGATATAGTTACCGGGTCAATAGTGATGTCGATATCCGGTTCCACTTTACCTACTATACTTTTTATTTTGATGATTTGTTTTTTAGTCTGTTTATCTTGCAGGGTGATATCAACTTTCAATGTAACGGAAGCAGGCCCCTCACCTACAAGGATTTCTCCGGTATTAATAGTTACCTCACCTGTCAAAGAAATATTTCCCTCAATAAGGATATTGCCTCCTTCGAATCTGACGCCATCTTGCCTGCAATCTATTCCATCAATAGGTACTGTGACAGACAGTCCATCTATCCTGTTGGCTTTTTCATTTTCAAGTTGTAAAAGTCCATGAGTTAATCGAGATGATTGTATGAACTCCGGGAATTGCAGGTTAATGACTTCTAAGTATAAGTTTTCAGCAATAGCTGGTTCAAATGAAAAATGAACGACGGCTTCCATGTCCATACTGATAAGAGACAGAGATTTGATTTCTTTGGGAAGTTCTGTTCCGTCAAGTTTGAAATTTGTAGTCATTTCATCCAAAGTGATAGGAGGAAGATTTTCCTGAACACCGCCTATAGATGGAAGGTTGAAATTCAACACTTGATTTATTGGATTGATGTCGGGACTGTTTATCTCAAAATCATCTACTGAAATATTGGTAGTCGTTTCTGAGCCTTCTTGCCATAAGTAATAATTGCCGTATTCATCTGTCTTGACAACGCCGTCTTCCTCTATGTCCAGAATTTTACTAAGCAGAATCGGTTCTGTTTCTCCTCCGGGAATAGCGAATTCACTGCCTCCTACTTGAATCGTGAGATCAATGTCATCGGTCAGATCGTAATCATTATCTACACAGGAAAATGTAAATAATGAAGCGGAAAGGACGATAGGTATGAGTCTTAAGTGTCTTTTTTCCATAAATGTTTGCTTTGGGTTTTTAACGCTAATATAATTTTATTTGCAATAATAGACAATATTACTGAATGTGGCAAATTTTGGGGTTAAAAAGTGTTTTATAATTTATTGGGTAAGAAGACAATATGTTATAGTTAGGCACTTCTTATTTATGTTTAGACATGATTTTAGACCGCTTAGACGTTATTTTTCTATTTTTTAGTGTCCGGATGAAATTGATTGCCTTTTTCATCCGGACGATTTTATTATCTGTGGAAACGTTTGCTTCGTTTAGTTAAAATAATAGTGTGGTAAGATGCTTGTATTTGTGCTGAAAGTTATTCAGAACCATTTAATTTTTCTGAAAACAATGAATGTCAGTGCAGATAATATGGCAGAAGCCAGTACTATCCAGACGAAAGCATGAGGGATTTCGTCAATATGGATATCGACATTCATACCGTAAAAACTTGCTATCAACGTTGGTATCATCAACGTAATAGACAAGCTTGTCATGCGTTTCATGATGGCATTCACATTGTTGGAAATAATGGAAGCAAAAGCGTCCATTGTACCTGTAAGAATATCACTGTAGATGTTGACTGTATTAAATGCCTGTTTTAATTCAATGATAACGTCTTCTACCAGTTCCTGATCCAGATAGTCTGTGTCCTGAAAAATGCTCTTCAATTTACCGATCATCACTTCATTACCACGGATGGATGTATTGAAATATACAAGTGTTTTTTGCAGTTTCATCAGGCGGAGCAAGTCTTCATTGCGAATACTCTTTTCCAATTCTTTTTCTGCAGCAGTGATATCTACATTGATCTGTTTCAGATATTTCAGAAACCATACGGCAGAGGAATAGATTAATCTCAAGATCAAATCCAGTTTATTGCGTACAACGATACCTTTCCGACGGGTATGCTCTATGAAGTCCGGAAGTAATTCCGTGTTATGATAGCATACGGAAACGATGATTTCGTTGTTGGTGATAATACCGATAGGTACTGTACTGAATGGGATACCGTTTTGATTATTCTGTACGGGAATACGTAAGATTGTCAATAGCCAATTGCCTTCAGTGTCTGTACGGGGACGTTCATCGGTATCGGCGATGTCATTTAGAAAAGACTCGGGAACTTGTAGTTCTTTGGTCAGGAATTCAAAATCATTAGCATCGGGGCATACTACATTTACCCAACTATTGGGGAGCCATTGTGATTTTTCCACAAAGCCAGCCTCACAATAAAGATACTTTCTCATCTTATTGCCTCCTTTCGTTTGTTTTTTAATCCGAACAGAGGCATCATGACACTTGTATGGCTCTGTTCGCTTTAGTTAATACTGTTGCACGTTCGCGGGTTTGAATCGTCCATATTTATATTCATCTATTTTTTAAGCGAGGCAAAAGTACGGATTTTATTCTGTACTGCCTGTATTTTCCTTTTTCTTTTTGCGTAAAGTATCGAATATTAGGTAATTTATAGATAAACAGAGTCTGTTAACAGCTGTTTTTTTGTAACTTTGCGCCCGAAATTAAGAATGAGTATAAAAATCAATTTAATTTATAGATATTATGAGTAAGAAAGCCCTTTTAATGATCCTTGATGGTTGGGGAATAGGCGACCAGGGGAAAGATGATGTAATTTTCAATACTCCTACTCCTTATTGGGATTATTTAGTAAAAACATATCCTCATTCTCAGTTACAGGCAAGCGGTGAGAATGTTGGTTTGCCGGATGGACAAATGGGGAACTCGGAAGTCGGTCATCTTAATATTGGTGCCGGACGTGTGGTTTACCAGGATTTGGTGAAAATCAATCTGGCTTGCCGTGACAACAGTATCATGAAGAATCCCGAAATCGTTTCTGCTTTCACTTATGCTAAAGAAAACGGGAAGAATATTCATTTCATGGGGCTGACTTCAGACGGTGGTGTGCATAGTTCATTGGACCATCTTTTCAAACTTTGCGATATATCCAAAGAATACGGTATTGAGAATACGTATGTACACTGTTTCATGGATGGCCGTGATACAGATCCTAAAAGCGGTAAAGGTTTTATCGAACAACTGGAAGCGCATTGTGCAAAGTCTGCCGGTAAGATAGCTTCTATCATCGGACGTTACTATGCTATGGACCGTGATAAACGTTGGGAGCGTGTAAAAGAAGCTTATGATCTGTTGGTGAACGGTGTGGGAAAAAAAGCGTCGGATATGGTCCAAGCTATGCAGGAGTCTTATGATGAAGGGATTACCGATGAATTTATCAAACCGATTGTAAACGCCAATGTAGATGGTACGATCAAAGAAGGTGATGTGGTTATTTTCTTTAATTATCGTAACGATCGTGCCAAAGAATTGACCGTGGTTCTTACCCAACAGGATATGCCGGAAGCGGGAATGCATACCATACCCGGATTGCAATACTACTGTATGACTCCGTATGACGCTTCTTTCAAAGGAGTTCATATATTGTTTGATAAGGAGAACGTAATGAATACTTTGGGTGAATATCTGGCAGCCAAAGGTTTGAAACAGCTTCATATCGCTGAAACAGAAAAGTACGCTCATGTAACTTTCTTCTTCAATGGTGGTCGTGAAACTCCTTATGAAAACGAAGACCGTATTCTGGTTCCTTCGCCTAAGGTGGCAACCTATGATTTGAAGCCGGAAATGAGTGCTTATGAAGTAAAAGATAAATTGGTAGCTGCCATTAATGAGAATAAGTATGATTTCATCGTTGTGAACTATGCAAACGGTGATATGGTAGGGCATACCGGTATTTATGAGGCAATCGAAAAGGCAGTGGTTGCAGTAGATGCTTGTGTCAAAGAAACGGTCGAAGCTGCTAAAGCACAAGGTTATGAAGCCATCATTATTGCCGATCATGGTAATGCCGATCATGCATTGAATGAAGATGGCACTCCGAATACAGCCCACTCTTTGAATCCTGTTCCTTGTGTTTATGTTACAGAGAATAAGAACGCTAAGGTAGAAAATGGACGCTTGGCCGATGTAGCGCCTACTATTTTGAAAATTATGGGCCTTGAAGTCCCTGCCGAAATGAATGGCAAGGTATTGATTAAGTAAGAACGATCCTTATATTATAATGAGGGCGGGTTTCTATCCGCCCTTTTTTTCGAATAAGATTATGATTCAGATCGACAACGTTGTAGTAAGTTTTGATGTGTTTCGCGAGAAGTTCCTTTGCAATCTGGATGCTTGTAAAGGCGAATGTTGTATTGAAGGAGATGCCGGGGCGCCGGTAGAATTGGAAGAAGTAGCCAAACTGGAAGAAGCACTTCCTGCGATTTGGGACGAATTGTCACCTGAAGCGCGTAGGGTGATTGAAGAGCAGGGGGTGGTATATACGGATCAAGAGGGAGACTTGGTGACTTCCATCGTGAATAATAAAGATTGTGTATTTACCTGTTATGATGAGAAAGGTTGCTGCTATTGTGCAATAGAGAAAGCTTATCGTGCCGGGAAGGTTGATTTCTATAAACCTGTTTCATGTCATTTATACCCGATCCGTGTCGGAAATTATGGGTCTTATAAAGCGGTAAATTATCATCGTTGGGATGTTTGCAAGGCGGCGGTATTGCTTGGTAGAAAAGAAAATCTGCCTGTTTATAAATTCTTGAAAGAACCGTTGATTCGTAAGTTCGGAAAAGCATGGTATGAAGAATTGGAACTTACAGCGCGGGAGTTAGAGACCCAAGGAATTATTTGATCCCCTTTAAATATTCTTTTAAAAGCGAATTTGACTATATAGTTTTATATATTGGAATTTTTGTTTTATTTGTAAGCCTTCATTGCCTTTATCTTTGTATTCATTAAGCTTATCTTTATTAAGTTTATTTCAAAGTATATATTCAATAAAAAGATAAATGAACATGAATGCAATGATTAAACGATTTTTTTGTTGTGCGGTAGCGTTGTCGGGTATAGCAATGTTGGGGGCAGTCAATTATACTCCGGAGTCTGTATCGGCTACGTTGGCATTAAAGGTTCCTGGGAATTCGGCAGAAGTTCATGCACTCAAGATGCAGAGGTTGGTTGGTAATTACTTTGATTACGAGTTGGCTGGAACAGAGAAACTGCCGGTGAATATTTTCCAGAAAGTAGAAAAATGTGATAATGGAGAACGGATCACTGTCTTTTTAACCGCATTGGAAGACGTTTATTTCAATTACGGCCAGCAGGTGAAAACCGGATTTCATCATAAAGACTGTCAGTTCTATTTACCGGGTTTTTGGTATCGGCGTAATTTGCGTTCGCCCCAGGAAGCACCCTCTTTTCACACCTCTGATAGTTGGGTGGTACGTGAGGATCGGTTGAGCTCTCCTTTGACGGCTATTTTTAATGAACAGAGTGGCGAATCAATGTCGGTGATTCGTCTGGCAACCTACGATACGGATGCTTTGACTACCCATAAAGAAGGAGAGGTGATTCTCTCTGGAAAGACTTCAGTCGGATATACGGGTTTCGAGAATGTAGGTGGTATCTCTTATCTCGCTTTCGGATTCCCTTTCCGGGAAGCTCCCAAAACATACATCCGTAAACTTACGCTGGCATCTGCCGTAGAGGCTTTTCAGAAACTGGCTAAAGGGGAGAGTATCTCCCTTGTGTGGGAACTTCGCAACGATAAAAGTGAGGATTTTTCTCAGTTTGTACAGCGGGCTTGGGAGTATTGCTATGACACTTATAAACCACAGCCGGTAGAGACGCCCTATTCGGAGGATAAGATGAAAGAGGTGATGAGTAATTTCTTTGTGGAGAGTTATGTAAGTGGCAATGCTACCAATTACTTTTCTGGCGAAGGCTTACTTACGGCTACTTGTGAGAGTGGTTCTGTGGCAGAAATCGGTTTTGTAGGTCGCACATTGTTGAATGCCTTCAATGCTTTGGAATATGGAGAAGCAAATCAGCGTGCAGAATTGGTTCAAAATGCTAATGCAGTTATCGACAGCTATCTGGAGGAGGGTTTCTCTGAGTCTGGGTTCTTCAATGAGCGTGTGGACTATCACCAGGGCGATTTTGGTGAAATGCATAGTATACGTCGTCAGTCAGAGGGGATTTATGCTTTGTTGCATTATCTGCAATATGAAAAGGAGAGAGGGCGGAAACACTCCGAATGGGAAAAGCGTTTGAAAACGATGCTCGATATGTTCTTGAAACTCCAGAATGAGAATGGCAGTTTTCCACGTAAGTTTAAGGATGACTTTACCATTACGGATAAGAGTGGGGGGAGTACTCCATCGGCTACACTTCCTTTGGTAATGGGGGCCCGATATTTCAAAGATAAACGTTATCTCGAGAGTGCCAAGCGTACCGTAAATTATCTGGAGAAAGAATTGATCTCAAAATCAGATTACTTTTCGTCTACACTGGATGCAAACTGTGAGGATAAGGAGGCTTCGCTTTATGCTTCTACTGCTGCCTATTATCTGGCATTGGTTTCCAAAGGAGCCGAAAGGGAGCATTATGCTGCTTTGGCTAAGAAAGCTGCCTATTTCGCCCTTTCCTGGTACTATACTTGGGATGTACCCTTTGCACCGGGGCAGATGTTGGGTGACTTGGGGTTTAAAACTCGTGGTTGGGGCAATGTCTCCGTCGAAAATAATCACATCGATGTATTTGTTTTTGAATTTGCTTCTATTCTCAACTGGCTTTCGAAGGAATATGGCGAGCCCCGTTTTTCTCAGTTTGCTGCGGTGATGAGTACCTCTATGCGTCAACTTCTTCCTCATAAGGGGCATTTTTGCGGCATTGCAAAAACGGGATATTATCCGGAGGTAGTGCAACACACCAATTGGGATTATGGTCGTAATGGTAAAGGTTTTTATAATGATATTTTTGCTCCGGGATGGACGGTCGCTTCTCTTTGGGAATTGTTTTCGCCCGGAAGGACAGAACGTTTTTTCAGGCAGTGATTTTTAAGGTATCTTTAGTCGGATTGTTTTTTGTGAGAGGTTGTCAGAACTAAAATGAATCCTCAGAAAAGTTACAGGCTATAACTGGTGAATATAAAAGAGCCATATTATACTCTATTTTTGAGTAAAGATATGGCTCTTTTTATTGCGGATGAGGATTGTCAAGTTTTAGATTAAAAGTTTATTTTCTCTGAGATTGAGTCTCGATACATTCTCCTGTTTTAAGGGTCGTGTCTATGGATTTGTTTGGATTTAAAATAGATATACTCTTTAAGTTAAATACTTTTTAATTCGTCTGTGACTTATGAGTCCAGCGTCCCAGCATAAACAGTGCTGTCCATTTGTTCTTGTTGACGAGACGGACAAGGGCATCGCAAAGGATTAATACGATGATGGCATAAACTAATTGGGCGATTACTGCTCCGGGAAAGTTAAATCTGAATGCTATATGTTCTAAACCAAACTCCAATAGATAGATTTGTATACAATAAATGCCCAATGTGTTTCTTCCTGTTTCGCTACATAACTGCAATAGTTTTCCACCTTTTATTCTTTCCAGCAGTATTTTGAATAATGCGATAAAGAATATGCTACCGGCTGCTCCTACTCCTAAACGGATGAGTGTTATGATGAAATTCTGCATGTCAAATCTGACTGCATCTTTGAAGAAAATGATGCGATAAGCGGCGTCATAATCTCCTTTCCAAAAGATTAAAAAGAATATGAAAAATATCAGACTGCCTATGAGGGGGACTAAGGGACGCCTAAATAACCTGTCATTGTATTTATGAAGGAAATACCCAAGCCATAAGAAGGGTAATAATCTGAATATGGTGGTACGAGTCAGTATAATTAATAGTATTGTAGGTAGAGATGCAGCTAAAATATCGTTGCGGAATATCTTTTTACTTGCATATGCAATAACCGCGCAGATGAATAGATATTTCAAAAACCACATCCAGCCTCCGGATAAATATGCAAAGAAATTGATACTGTCTTTATCTGTAAAACGGGTGTATATGATATTGTGAAACAGGATGAATAATATAGAGAAGGTTAAGGTGGGGAGTAATAATTGGATAGACCTTCTTTTGAGAAAATATAGAGGAGACATTGCGAACGCCTTCTCCATGAAATACCCGCTGACTACCATGAAAAGCGGCATATGAAATGAATAAATGAATTGAAATAGCCAACTATCATGGTATGGGTCTCCCGGAAATGTTTGTTGAATGACATGGCCAAGTATAACACAAAAAATGGCGAAACATTTTGTAATGTCTAAAAAGGTGATTCTTTTATTGTCGGATTGCATTTTAATACTAATTTGAGGATTGGTTTAAAAAGTATTGCTTTGTGTTGTGGGAATAGCGGTGGAGATATCAGATCCGGTTCTTCCGTAATAATGGCTACACCAAAGTTCGGTTGCCACACTAATCAATCCTAAAAGGGTGTCTGTAAAAGTCATGGGAGATGTGTTTAAGTGATAAGAAAGACGGGTTTTAGGGAATACATCTTTCTTCTCTTTAATTTCATTTAAACTTAAATAGGGAATGTGTTGGTTTGTCATAGCTTTTTGGTTAGCTAATGTCTGTAGATATGTAGGTTCCCAACGGAATAAATTGTTGGGAAGATTTATATCGGCAGGGCTCAGCTGCTTTGGGGATGGAGCATATGTCTCTCCAACTATTGGGACGGATTGCGCAAATACAGGAATAGCAGGGATGCAAAATAGCAAGCTGATAAATGTACTTTTGAATGCCGTAGTCGCTTTCATGTGAACCTCCTTTTTGAATACTGTAAACAAAAATACTAAAAAAACGGGAATATGTGCCGCTTGTACTAAATTTTTATAGAATAAAAATAAATGATTCTTTTTCGGATGGATTAGCTTTTCCGTGTCTTATAAAGAAAAGCGCCGGCTCAAAGGATTTTCCTTTGCTGCCGGCGCTTCTTCGTTGTAAGATGTGAGGTTGGTTTATAAAAACGTATTATGCATCGATATTTGCATACGTTGCATTATCTTCTATGAATTCGCGGCGCGGACCTACATCTTCACCCATCAACATGGAGAAGATGTAATCGGCTTCGGCTGCGTTTTCGATATTTACCTGTTTCAGCATACGGTTTTCCGGATCCATGGTTGTTTCCCATAATTGCTGGGCGTTCATTTCACCCAAACCTTTATAACGTTGGGTGTGAACAGCGTTTTCAGAACCGCCGCCATAGGTATCGATGAATTTCTGACGTTGTGCGTCTGTCCAGCAATACTCTTCTATTTTACCTTTTTTGCACAGGTAGAGCGGAGGAGTGGCGATGTACAGATAACCATTCTGTATGATTTGTGGCATATAGCGGAAGAAGAACGTCATGATCAGCGTGTCGATGTGTGAACCATCGACGTCGGCATCGGTCATGATGATGATCTTGTGGTAACGCAATTTATCGATATTGGCAGCTTTACTGTCTTCTTCTGTTCCGATAGTGACCCCCAATGCTGTGTAGATATTACGTATTTCCTCGCTCTCAAGAGCTTTGTGATACATAGCTTTCTCTACGTTCAGAATCTTGCCGCGTAAAGGCAGGATTGCTTGGAATGCACGGTTACGGCCCTGTTTGGCAGTACCGCCGGCCGAGTCTCCCTCGACAAGGAACAACTCGCATTTGGTAGCATCTTTGTCCGAACAGTCGGCCAGCTTACCGGGAAGTCCGCCGCCGGACATCGGTGATTTGCGTTGCACCATTTCACGTGCCTTGCGAGCTGCATGACGGGCGGTTGCGGCAAGAATCACTTTGTCGACAATTTGTTTGGCTTCTTTCGGGTGCTCTTCCAGATAGTAGGAGAGAGCTTCACCTACAGCTTGGTCTACGGCTCCCATCACTTCGTTGTTTCCTAACTTCGTTTTGGTCTGTCCTTCAAATTGCGGTTCGGCTACTTTCACGGAAATGACACCTGTCAAACCTTCACGGAAGTCATCTCCGGCAATCTCCACTTTTACCTTTTCCAGCATTTTGCTGTCTTCGGCATATTTTTTGAGCGTACGCGTCAACGCACGGCGGAAACCGGCCAAGTGCGTACCGCCTTCAATGGTATTGATGTTGTTTACGTACGAATGGATGCTTTCGGAGAATCCGGTATTATACATGATAGCCACTTCGATAGGGATACCTTGTTTTTCCGTGTTCAGATAGATGACATCATTGATCAGGTGATCACGTGATGATTCCAGATAACGGACGAACTCCTTCAAGCCCTCTTCCGAATAGAATACCTCCTGTTTGAACTGTCCTTCAGCATTTACAGTACGACGGTCTGTCAGTGTGATTTTGATACCGGCGTTCAGGTAAGCAAGTTCGCGCATGCGGCCTGCCAATATCTCATATTTGTAGACCGTTTCGGTAAAGATCGTATTGTCCGGCCAGAATTGCTGTCTGGTTCCGGTATGTTCCGATACACCTACCTCCTTTACAGGATAAAGCGGTTTTCCTATTTCATACTCTTGCTGATAAACCTTACCGTTACGGTAGACTTGGGTAACCATGTGGGTAGACAGTGCGTTTACACAAGACATACCTACACCGTGCAGACCACCGGAAACTTTATACGAACCTTTGTCGAACTTACCACCGGCATGAAGCACTGTCATTGCTACTTCCAATGCTGATTTCTGTTCTTTTTCATGGAAATCTACGGGGATACCGCGTCCATTGTCCTGTACGGTGATTGAATTGTCTTCGTTGATGGTTACTTCAATGTGGTCGCAATAACCTGCTAATGCTTCATCAATAGAGTTATCAACGATTTCATATACCAAGTGATGAAGTCCCTTTACGCTGATGTCGCCGATGTACATCGCGGGGCGTTTACGCACTGCTTCCAAGCCTTCTAATACCTGGATGCTATCGGCAGAATACGATCCTTCGTTCTGGGGAACTTGGGGAATTAAGTCTTCGCTCATAATTACCTTTCTAAGTTATAATAACAGAGCAAAAATAGCAAAAAAAAATGAATTGAGGAAGAATAAAGGGTGAAAAAACAAGAATTGGAGAAAGGGGGAGGGGAGAACCGTGAGAATATGGTTTTGGACTTGTTGTAATACACAAAAGACCAAGCTAAAAAGCTCAGTCTCTGTGTTGTATGAAGTATTGCTAAATTCTTGTATTAAGCAAGTTTATTGATATAAATCGCCAATTTAGATTTTAAATTGCTTGCTTTGTTTTTGTGAATAATATTCACTTTAGCCAACTTATCCAGCATTTTTGTAACACCAGGATACATAGCAGTAGCTTCTGCTTTATCAGTAGTTGAGCGAAGCTTTCTAACAGCGTTTCTCATGGTTTTACCATAATATCTGTTGTGAAGTCTTCTTGTTTCTTCTTGTCTGATTCTCTTAAGTGATGATTTGTGATTTGCCATCTCGACTAATCTGTTTTTTTAATTCGTTTATTTTTTTAATTGTAGCCCGTGGGGGAATCGAACCCCCCTTTCAAGAATGAAAATCTTGCGTCCTAACCGATAGACGAACGGGCCATCATTTGGTGAAACGTTTCCGTTTCTTTTTCGCTTTTCGAGTGTTTGTTTCTCGATTGCGGATGCAAAGGTAGATACTTTTTTTGAATTAGCAAATATTTCACTGGAAAAATTTTCATAGAAATGGAGCGCTTTTCCCCTTTGTACGTTTTTTGGTTTTGATTATCAGTGAGATAACGCAAGGAAAAATTTTCTTTTTTTTCTTTGTTTTTTGGGGTTATAGAGCGTAGCCTTATTACTTCTCGTCTTTTTTTTGTAGTTTTGCGATCAATTGAAACGAAAGAAAAATGTTACAAAAAACGGTTGGAATAGTTCTTCATACGCTAAAATACAATGATACATCCAATATTGTTGAGATGTATACCGAGCTGTCGGGGCGTGTTTCTTTTTTGGTTCCGGTGCCGCGTTCAAGGAAATCGGCGGTAAAGTCCGTATTGTTTCAACCTCTTTCCTTGATAGAGATTGAAGCCGATTTCCGTCCCAATGCCACTCTTTATAAAATAAAAGAAGCGAAGTCTTTTTTCCCTTTCTCTTCGATACCTTACGATCCTTATAAATCGTCTATTGCGCTTTTCTTGGCCGAGTTCCTTTATCGTGCGGTTCGTGAAGAGGCAGAGAATCGGCCGTTGTTTGCTTATCTGGTACATTCCATCACTTGGCTGGACGAATGCCGCGAGGGGTTTGCTAATTTCCATTTGGTGTTTTTAATGCGTCTTTCCCGTTTTTTGGGATTATATCCTAATTTGGAGGATTATCATGACGGAGATTATTTTGATATGCTGAATGCCTGTTTTACTTCGTTGCGGCCACAGTTGCATTCTTCTTATATCACTCCACAGGAGGCTTCCCGGCTGATAGTGCTGATGCGGATGAATTATGACACAATGCATCTTTTCGGTATGAACCGTTTGGAACGGGCGCGTTGCCTTACGATCATTAATGAATATTACCGGCTCCATCTGCCTGACTTTCCGGTACTAAAATCCTTAGATGTATTAAAAGAGCTGTTCGATTGACTTTATTCCGGTTTTATCCTGTTTGTTTTTGCCCCCTTCACCCGCTTCACCTTTTAGAGGTAAACGCCTTATTCATCGGCTATATAGGGTGAAGGGCCTACCCCAAAAGTCTGCGGGAGAAAGGTATGGCGGCATATCGGCAATCGTAAGCACTGTCCATTCAGTCTGTATGTACGGTGCTTAGAGGTGATAGATACCGTTTCCGGGAAGATTTTGCACTATGCATAAAAATGTAACGACCCTTCACCCTGTATCGCCGATGGATAGGGCGATTGCCCAAAAAGGTGAAGCAGGTGAAGGGAGTAAAAACAACAGGAATACCCTGTTTTTCTCTATTTTTTCGATTCCCGAGCCTTCCTGTACGGAAAATGTGATTATCCCAGGAGCTCTTTTACTTTTGCAGAGATGGCACGACCTTCGGCCAAGCCGGCGAGTTTCTTAGAAGCTACTCCCATAACTTTGCCCATGTCCTTACCGCTGGTGGCACCCGTTTCGGCAATAATTTCCTTTAGTGCGGCTTCCAGTTCTTCCGGTGTCATTTGTTTGGGCAGATAAGCTTCCATTACTCTCACTTGTGACAATTCACCTTCTGCAAGATCCTGACGGCCTTGTCCGATGTAAATTTCCGCAGAATCTTTTCCTTGTTTCACGAGCTTCTGAATGATTTTCAGTGCTGCATCATCTGTCAAAGTATCGTTAGCCCCCGGAGCAGTTTTAGCTTCAAGGAAGAATTTCTTTACGTTTCTCAATGTTTCAAGGGCTACTTTGTCTTTCGCCTTCATTGCGTTTTTAATGTCTTCGCTGACTCTTTCAAATAAATCCATGATTCTATATTACTATTTAGCTGTTTATTATTCGCGATTAAGTTGAAGGGTCTTTTTTCCTTCTTCCCTCTCCATGCTCTTTTCTCCCCTTAAAAAGTGATTAGTCCGCTTTCATCCACCGCTTCTTCAGGAGTGATTTCCTCTTTCAAGGATGCTTTGCCTCTGATTTTATCTATGGTTGTCTTGTTGCGCAGGTAAGTCGGGGTACTTTCTACCATGGCGATGATGTCTTCATTGTCAAGATCTTCTGCGCTGAAGATATAAATATGGCGGCGCTTTCTCTGTTTGTTACCTCCTTTATCATCATAAAATCTTTCGCGGCGGTTGCGTCTTTCCTCCTCTTTTTCTTCCAGCTCTGCAAGACGTTGTTGCTCTTCGACGCTACGTTGCGAGATGCGGTTATCCATTTCTTTCATATGAATGTCCTGAATACCGAATCCGGTAGCCAGCAAAGTGATTTTCACTTGATCGCCCAGGCTGTCATCAATAGCGATACCAAACTTGGTCTCAAAATCACGACTGAAACGGTTCATAAATTCCTTTACCTCGTCCATCTCATTCATCATCAGTTTGTGCTGAGAACTGTAAGAGACGTTCAGCAATACTTTCTTGGAGTCGAATATGTTGTTGTTGTTTAGCAACGGTGAGTGCTGCGCATTCTGTATGGCAGCGCTTACGCGTCCTTCCCCTTCCCCGTATCCGGTACTCATGATGGCTACGCCACCGTCTTTCAGCACCGTCTTTACATCGTTAAAGTCGAGGTTGACTTTTCCGTGCAGGGTAATGATCTCCGAGATACTCTTGGCGGCTATCGAGAGGGTATCGTCCGCTCTGTCAAAAGCATCGTCTACGGAAAGGTCATTATATATTTCGCTTAACTTTTCGTTGTTGATCACCAGCAATGCGTCTACGTGCTTGCTGATTTCCTCGACACCGTCTAATGCCTGGTCGATTTTCTTGTCACCTTCCCAACGGAACGGTATGGTAACGATACCGATGGTGAGAATATCCATTTCTTTGGCTGTCTTGGCAATGATCGGCGCGGCACCCGTACCTGTACCACCTCCCATTCCGGCGGTGATGAATACCATTTTGGTACCGTCATTCAGCATGCTTTTGATGCTTTCCAGGCTCTCTTCGGCTGCTTCGCGTGCGCGTGCCGGGCGGTTACCGGCTCCTAATCCTTCTTTACCTAACTGTAGCTTGACCGGTACCGGAGAGTCGGCCAGTGCCTGATGATCCGTATTGCAGAGAACGAATGTTACGTCATGTATACCTTCTTTATACATGTGATTTACGGCATTACCTCCGCCTCCGCCTACCCCGATCACTTTGATGATCTTAGGTGAGTCTTGAGGATAATCGAATTGTACTATCTCGTCCGTCATAATATTTACTGTTTTATAATTTACAATTTGTTATTTGCTCGTTTCCACCGTTCATTCTCTTATTTCATGTCGTCATCAGAGAAAATTTCGTTGGAGATTTTATTGAAGGTTTTTTCAAACCAGCTCGGTCCTTCTTTCTTCTTTCTACGGGCTTCTTCTTTCTTTTTCTTTTCCTCCTCTTTGCGGCGTTTTTCTTCTTCCTTTCGGCGCTTGTCCTCTTCTTCTCTTCTCTTTTTCGCTTCACGGGCGGCGGCTTCCTGTTCTTTCAGCGCTTCGTCCTCTTCGAACATATTTACCGGTTCGGTTGCGGCAGGTGGCGGGGTGACAGGGCGTGTCTCTACAAGGCAGCAGTTTTCTTTTCCTTCAAACAAAAGGCCGAACAGCGTATTCTGTGTTCCGTCCTTCTTTATCAGGTCTCCGTCAGCGTATATGGTGTTACGGATATTGCGTGCTATTCGCACTTTATCGATCTTGGTCCTCTTGCGGAGCACCTCATCCAGATTTTTCAGATTGGCTGTTCCGCCTGTAATGATGATACCGGCCAGAAGCTTGTCGTCGTAACCGGATAACTGTATCTGATTCCATACGTTGTCGATAATCTCTTCCACACGTGCACCGATGATGTCGTTCAGTATGCCCAGTTCGATGGTTCGTTCCTCGTCTTCCAGTTGGCAGGTCGCTTTCTCTTCACCTTCCTCTTCATAGGTGGCATCGGCATACGTTATTTTCAGCGATTCCGCTTCCTCTTCTTCTATCCGCAAAGAGGTGATGTCACGGGTGATACAGTTACCACCCAACGGGAGTACGGTCATGAAACGAAGTATGTTGCCTTTATAAACGGAGATAGTGGTTGTATCGGCACCAAAATCTACCAAAGCACATCCGGAACGGCGTTCGCTTTCGCTCAATACGGCATTGGCGGTTACCAATGGTGCGATCAGGAGATCGGCAATTTTTATTTTTGCCTGTTCAAAACAACGTTCCAGATTGTTTTTGATAGAGGCGCGGGCTACGATATTGAGGAAGCGTCCTTCAATATGATTGCCGAGCACTCCTACCGGTGTGTCCGGAAGAAAATTGTCTATTTTAAATTCCTGGGGGGCAACGTCCAGTATATCCATGTCTATCAACGGAATTTCCAGATTTTCGTCGCAGATGGCATCCACTAACTCTTGCGAGATGAGTGTTTCTTCTTTTAAGTCGCGGCTTACGACATTCCGTACAGTACGGAGTGACTGTCCGCTGATACCTACATATACCTTGGCGATCGATTCTTTCAGATCGCCTTCCAGTCTGTTGATGATGGAAGTGAGGCTTTGGGCTGTCTTGTTCAGATTATAGATAACCCCTTTCCGTATAAACGAAGAGGAGTCTTCTTTGGCATAAGCCAACACCTGCATACTTCCGTCACTGTTCTTTCTTCCGGCAATGCCGGTTACCTTTGATGAACCCAGTTCAATAGCGGCGATAAATTCTGTTGTTGCCATATATTTAAATAATGTGCCAATCTGCCAATCGGCTGATATGCCGATTGGCTGGCGCTTTAATTTGGTTATTATTCAATTTAGTACTTTTCTCATTCTTTAATTGGCTCATTGGCATATCAGCCCATTGGCCCATTATGTATTATCTTTTTGTGCAGATAATCTGGTTATTGAACTCCAGGCTGATACGTGAGTACTTATTCCATCCCACTTCGTTCAACGCCTTTTTATAGAATACTTTCAGGCGGTCCAGCTTATCTTCAAATTGATCCAGTTTTCCAAGATAGACGATATGGTCGCCTACTCGTGGCACAAGTTCTACATCTTTGCTTGGAAGCACATGAATCTGTTCTATCTGTGCATCCCAAAACGGATTGTTCTGCAAAAATACACCAAACTTATATAAATCCCTCATTGCAAACGACTTTTCTACGTTTCCGGTTACAATTGTTCGCCGGGCTACGCATTTGGCTTCGGGCGGCATGATCGTTCCTTTATTGTCTACATAGTAGCTTTCACCGTTATTACTCATGATACGGAGGATCGGGATACGCTGTCTGACCTCCACGCAAAGCTTGCCACTGGGGGTCTTATAGCACTCTGTCTCATCGATAAGCGGATGCTTGTCCAACTCGTTTTCCAGGGTTTTCGTATGTATGCGCTCCATCTTTTTTCCTACCGGATAGATGCCTTTCTTTTGCAATATACCGGTTACTTCATCTTTGGTGACAAAGCCTGCATACACCGTGTCTTTGATAATCAGCTCTACGTCACGGCACACCTGATCGGCGGGTTTGCGATTGAATACTGTCACAGCTACACCCAGGTAGACAGTGATGAGCAACAGAACGATAGATAAAAGAATCCGTTTCAGCATAATGTGATATTTACGATAGGTTGACAAATTACAATCGGAATTTGTTCAATCCATGGTGTTTAATTTTTCCGTAATGGCAGGGACATAGTTTTCTATATCTCCGGCTCCGAGAGTGATAAGAACTTCTATTTTCTTATTTTTCAATACATCGAGTATCTCCTCCTTTTTACACATGCTTTTCTCAATACCGGGACGGAGGTTGTCATAAATCAGTTGGCTGGTCACACCGGGTATCGGTTGCTCACGTGCCGGATAGATATCTACTAAGATTACCTCGTCCAGTAAAGACAAGCTCTCTGCAAAGTCTTTGTAAAAATCGCGTGTACGGGTATAAAGATGAGGTTGGAAAATGGCTGTTATTTTCTTATCCCGGTATAACTCGCGGATAGACAGTACACTTTGTTTGATCTCCGACGGATGATGGGCATAATCACTGAGGAACACGATACGGTCATTTTTGATTTTAAAATCAAAACGGCGGTCCACTCCCCGGAAACTTGCCATTCCCTGTTTGATCTCTTCATCCGTCACCCCGTTCAGATGCGCCAAGGCCATAGCAGCCACCCCGTTCTCAATGTTGATGCTTACAGGAACTCCCAACCGGATATCCTCGATGCGTACCTCCGGTCCGACAAAATCAATAAAGATCTCACCGTTTCCGATACGGATGTTTTCTGCGTGAAAATCACCCTCATCGCGAGAGTAAGTATACACCTTTACACCCGGTTGCACTTGAGGATGCAGAGAAATTCCTTTGCGGATAATCAGTGCCCCGCCCGGTTGGATAAGGGTGGTGTAATGCTCAAAACTTTCCAGATACGCTTCGGCTGTTCCATAAATATCCAGATGATCGGGGTCTGTGGCTGTGATAACAGACATATAAGGAGATAGCCAATGGAAAGAACGGTCGAATTCGTCTGCTTCGATTACGGTATAAGGGCTTGTCTGCGAAAGCAGTAAGTTGGTTTCGTAATTTTTGGAGATACCTCCTAAAAAAGCCGTACAGCCGACATGTGACTGATATAGCAGATGGGCAGCCATAGACGAAGTGGTGGTTTTACCATGTGTGCCCGCTACACAAAGTCCTTTGCTGGAGTGCGTGATTGTACCCAACACTTGTGCCCGTTTTTGAATTTCAAAACCATTGTCACGGAAGTAGGTTAGTTCTTCATGCTCTTGTGGAACGGCCGGAGTCAACACGACGAGCGTATTCTCTCTGTCTCTACACGCTTCCGGAATCAGATGAACGTCTTCTTCATAATGTATCTGCGCCCCTTCAGCTATCAGGCATTCCGTCAGTTCACTGGGTGTGCGGTCATAACCGGCTACCAATTTCCCTTTAGAGAGGAAATAACGTACGAGTGCGCTCATTCCGATACCTCCGGCACCGACAAAATACACCGATTTAATATTATCTATATTGATATTCACCATCTTATTTACTGTTTACATTAAACTATTCACCATTAAACTGTTCACCATTTTTTTGTTCACATTTCTTTTATGCAGTAGCGAGATACTCGCCCATTTCTCATCTCTTTTTTTACTTCTCCCCTCTCTATTCTCCCTTACTCTTGCTCTCTCACCGCTAATTTAATAACCTCTTTCGCTATTATAGTTGCCGAGTCCGGCAAGGCCAGCTTGGCTATCCGATCGCTTAAGTCTTTTAGCTTTGCCGTATCGGCTATCGTTTCCAAAGCTGCGGGCAAAAGTTTTGTTTCGGCTTCTGCATCTTTTACGTAGATGGCCGCCCCTTTATTTACCAGTGCAAGTGCATTTTTAGTTTGATGGTCTTCCGCAACGTTAGGCGAAGGCACCAGGATGACCGGTTTGCTCAGTAGACAGAATTCCGATATGGAACCGGCGCCTGCGCGTGAGATGACCAGATCGGCAGCCGAATAGGCGGTAGCCATGTCTTTGATAAAGTCCGCTACGTATAAGTTCGGAATGCTTCCTGCACTACCGACGGCTTCCATCACCTGCTGATGGTATATCTTACCGGTTTGCCATATAAATTGGATGTCGTTATTCTTTTTTAGAGTCGGCAGTCCGGCAATAAGCGTGTTGTTGATAGTACGTGCCCCCAAACTGCCTCCCAAGATCAATATGGTTTTCTTATTCGGGTCCAGACCGAAAGCGCGTATCGCATCTTCGCGGCTCAGGGCATGGTCAAGTAAATTTTGACGTACCGGATTGCCGGTCATCAGAATCTTTTCTGCCGGAAAGAATTTTTCCATTCCGTCATAGGCTACACATATCTTTTGCGCTTTCTTTGCCAACAATTTATTCGTCACTCCGGCATACGAATTCTGTTCTTGTATCAATGTCGGAACTCCCATCATACCGGCCATTTTCAATGTCGGACCACTGGCATAGCCGCCAACTCCCACTGCTGCCTGCGGACGGAACTTTTTGATGATACTCTTTGCTTTCCATTGGCTGCGAGCCAGCTTTACGAGTACTGCAAAGTTTTTCCATAAATGCTTGCGGTCGAATCCGGCTACCGGCAATCCGATAATCTCATAACCGGCATCGGGGACACGTTGCATTTCCATCCGTCCTTCGGCTCCTACAAACAATATTTTTGCATCCGGACATTGTTCTTTTATGGCATTGGCGATGGATACGGCCGGAAAGATATGCCCTCCCGTACCTCCGCCACTGATAATGATTCTAAGTTCTTTCTCCATTGTAACTCGTAATTTTCCTATTTCTTTTCTTCTTCGAATTCTGCGTCACTGTTCAGTACTTGTGCAGTCGGTTCGGCGGCTGTCTGCGCTTCTGTTGTGCCGGTTGCTTCTGTCTGCATTTGTAGTTGGGCATTGCGCTCTTTCTGCTCTTCAAGGTAGGCAGTGTAGCGGCTCACACTCAGTATCATGCCGATATATGCACAGTTTATCAGTGTCGAAGTACCTCCTTTACTGATCAGTGGCAAAGGCTGTCCGGTTACCGGGAACAGACCGACGGCCACCATCATATTCAAGATGGCTTGCGATACCAGCATTAAGGCAATCCCCATTACGAGGAAAGCGGGAAAGGTTCGTTCGCATTTTTGCGCGATACGCCCCGCACGTACCAATAACCATATATAGAGACATACCACAAATATACCTCCTACCAGTCCGAGTTCTTCTATGATGATGGCGAAGATGAAGTCGGAGAACGCCTGACTCAGGAAATCACGTTGAACGGAATTTCCCGGTGCTTTCCCTACTACATTGCTCGTGGCGATCGCAATGCGGGCGTGAGCAATCTGGGCATCTTTGTCTATGTCGAATTTGGCAGCCGGCACTTCTTCTTTTTCGGTGAAGTTGACGATACGGCTCTTCCAGGTATCAAAACGGTGGAGGAAGGGAATGTCCGAATCTTTCGGGATAGCCAACAGGAATACGACACCTACCACACCCACCAATCCGAGTGAACCTACCAGCATCAGCAGCTTTCGGGCTGCCACCCTGCCTATAAACATCATTAGGAATACTACTCCGAATAACAACATGGCTGTAGAAAGGTTTTCCGGGGCAATCAGCAGGCAGACGATTCCTGTAATAATCAGGATGTATTTGAATGCTTTCGGATTGGCTCCTTCGTCATCCTGTTTTTTCGACAGGATAAAGGAGACGGCAATGACCACCGCCATTTTTGCCAATTCGGAAGGCTGGAACTGTAAACCCATAAACGACATCCAACGCGCCGCACCGTTGACACGGTCGCCCGTGATAACCCCCATCAGAGTGACGAAAGCCAACAGCACTACCGAGACAGGGTACAGGAAGACTGGAAACACCTGAAACCATTTGTAAGGGATGTTGTGCATGAGTACCACTACCACCGCTCCCACCATCAGTATGATGGAGTGTTGTGTGATAGGGCCCCAGTGATCTCCGCTTTTATAGGTAAGCGTGCTCGCTGCCGAGAACACCTCGATAATCGAGATGAGGCAGAGGCAAAGGAAGATTATCCAGATTACCTTGTCGCCTTTGAATATGTTTTTTAATAAGTCCACTTGATTTATGAATTATAATTTATGAATTATGAGAGAATCATAATTCTCTCACATACTCTTTAAATTGATCTCCCCGGTCTTCGTAGCTCTTAAAGAGGTCGAACGAGGCGCAACAGGGGCTTAATAAGACAGTCTCGCCCTTTTTGGCCAGCTTGTACGCCGCTTCCACTGCATCTTTCATGCCGGTCTGTATATCGGCTACCGGCAATCCGAGACGGTCGAAGAATGCGTGCAGCTTTTCGTTATGTAATCCTAAGTACACCAATGCGGAGCATTTTTCGCGTACCAGGTCTTCGATTTCCGTATAGTCGTTGCCTTTGTCCTTCCCACCGAGGATGAGGACTGTCTTGGTGGTCATGCTTTGCAGGGCGTACCAGCAGGAGTTGACATTGGTTGCTTTAGAATCGTTAATGAAATCGATTCCTCCTACACGGGCCACCTTCTCCAGACGGTGCTCCACTCCTTTGAAGTCGGACAATGCTTTGCGGATATCATCTTTCGTGATTCCCGCCAGATTGGCCGAGATACCTGCTGCCAGTGAGTTGTATAGATTGTGCTGTCCGGTCAGTGCCAGCTTCTCCTGTTCCATATTGAAGGCAATCGGTTCGTTGATCTTTACCTCATGATCTTCTACATAGGCAATGACTCCGTCTTCTTTTACTGCGGCAAATGGATATAGGTGTGCTTTCAGTCCGTGTTTCTCCAACTCCCGTTTGATGATAGGGTCATCGTTCCAGAAGATGAAGGCGTCGTCCTGCGTCTGGTTCCGGGTGATACGGAATTTCGCATCTATATAGTTTTGCATGCAGTGGTCGTAACGGTCCAGATGATCCGGTGTGATATTCATCAGGACGGCGATGTTGGCACGGAAATCGTACATGTTGTCCAGTTGGAATGAACTCAGCTCGATAATATAATAATCGTGTTTATCTTCGGCTACTTGCAGGGCAAGACTCTTGCCTATATTACCGGCCAGGCCGACATTCAATCCTGCACTCTTGAAAATGTGATAGATGAGGCTGGTGGTGGTGGTCTTTCCGTTTGAACCGGTGATGCAGATCATCTTGGCATCCGTATAGCGTCCGGCAAATTCTATTTCCGAGATAATCGGTGTGCCTTGTTCTTTCAATTTCAGAATCAACGGAGCATCGTTTGGAATACCCGGGCTTTTAACTACCTCGTCGGCATTCAGAATCAGTTCTTCGGTATGATGGCCTTCTTCCCAGGCAATACCGTAGCTGTCGAGCAGTTCTTTGTACTTGTCCTTGATGGCGGACATGTCCGATACGAACGTCTCGAATCCTTTCACTTTGGCTAATACGGCAGCACCCGCGCCACTTTCGCCTGCTCCTAAAATTACAATCCTTTTCATTCTCAATAATGTGTCGATATACCGATGTGGCCGTATGCCACCGGCAACACATAAACTTTAATGGTTAATAATCCGGTTAATTCTCTCTGTTTTATTTATGGGTTCATTGCCGCTTCCCTGCCTTTTCACCTGCATCCGCTTCTTCCCCGATTGGCATATCAGCACATTGAACCATGATTTATCTGATCTTTAATGTGATGATCGTTATTGCTGCCAATACGATTGTTACGATCCAGAAACGAACAGTGATTTTCGATTCATGGAAGAGGTTGTCCGGTTGGGTGAATACCACCCGGCATCCGCTTTCTATCTGGTTCATCGATGTACGGAAATGATCGTGTATCGGCGTACGTTTAAACAGGCGTTGTTTTACCCCTTTTTTCTTTCCGACCTTGTAATAAGCGCGTTGCAGAATGACCGACAGGTTTTCTACCAAAAATACACCGCAAAGAATGGGAATCAATAACTCTTTATGTATAATGATAGCAAATACGGCGATAATACCGCCGATGGTCAGGCTCCCGGTATCGCCCATGAATACCTGCGCCGGATAGGCATTGTACCATAAGAAACCGATCAGTGCACCGATGAAAGCACATATGAAGATTACCAGTTCCTCCGAACCGGGGATGTACATGATATTCAGATAGCCGGCAAATTCGATGTGGCTCGATACATAGGCCAGTATGCCCAAAGTCAGTCCGATAATGGCAGAGTTGCCTGCTGCCATCCCGTCCATCCCGTCATTCAAGTTGGCGCCATTGGATACGGCCGTCACTACAAAGATGGTAATGATCACAAACAGGATCCATCCGGCAGTCTGGGCATGATCTCCCATAAAAGCTACCAGATCGGCATAATCGAGGTTGTTGCTTTTGAAAAACGGTATGGTGGTCTGTGTCGATTTCAAGTCGTTTGTCCCGTGCACGACTTCCATCTCGCGTCCCGGTGTCTGTACTTCTATGTTTTCACGAATGACGACGTCCGGGCTGAGATAGAGGGTCAATCCCACAATCAGTCCCAATCCCACTTGCCCGATGATCTTGAATTTTCCGTGCAACCCTTCCTTGTCTTTCTTGAATATCTTGATATAATCGTCGGCAAATCCCAATGATCCCAACCAAACGGTAGTGATAAGCATCAAGATCATATAGATATTATGTAGTTTTCCTAACAGCAGGCAGGGGATCAGAATGGCTACAATGATGATGACGCCACCCATGCTCGGCACTCCTACTTTATTTACACCGAACGGGTCGATTTTGGCATCACGCTGTGTCTCCGTGATCTGCTTACGCTTCAGCAGTTTGATAAACTTATCACCCCAGATGCTCGAGATCAGCAGTGCCAGAATGATAGCCATCAATGCACGGAATGATGTATAACCAAACATTCCCGCACCGGGAAAGTTGAGTTTGTGTAGCCAGTCAAATAGATAATATAACATTGTAAATAGTGATTAGGGGTTAGTGATGAGTGATTGGTGATAAGTGATGTCGTCACTAATCATTCATCACTGATTTCAACTCTTCTTTGTCATCAAAGTGATGTTTCACTCCTTTTATTTCCTGGTAGTTCTCGTGTCCTTTTCCGGCAACGAGAATTACATCTCCTTTTTCGGCCAGCATGCATGCTGTGCGGATAGCTTCCCTGCGGTCTGCCATACTGATTGTTTTCTTTCTGTCTCCGGCATCCAAGCCGGCCAGCATGTCATTGATAATATCCTGCGGTTCTTCAAACCGGGGATTGTCCGAAGTAATGATGACACGGTCGCTCGCTTTGGCAGCCTCTTTGGCCATGATGGGGCGTTTCCCTTTGTCACGGTTACCTCCGGCACCCACCACAGTAATGACTTTACCTCTGCCTTCGAGTACGTCGTGAATGGCATTTAGGACATTGACCAGTGCATCCGGAGTGTGGGCATAATCCACGATTGCCGTATATCCCTGCGGAGAACGGATGGCGTCGAAACGTCCTGCTACCGGGTGTAGTGTACTGAGCGCCACCAGTACATCCTCTTCTTTTTTACCGAGCAATACGGCAGCGCCGAATACGGCAAGAAGGTTAGATGCATTAAATTTACCGATGAACTGTACCATCAGTTCATGGTTGTTGAAGTCGAGCAACATTCCTTCGAAGTGCGACTCCAATACTCGCCCTTTGAAGTCGCTCAGACTTCTCAAAGAGTAGGTATATACCTTCGAACGTGTGTTTTGCGTCATTACCAGTCCGTTCTTGTCATCCAGATTGGTAAGGCTGAATGCGTTTTTGGGCATATCGTCAAAAAACTTCTTTTTGGCTTTCAGATAGTTCTCTACCGTTTTATGATAATCCAGATGGTCGCGGGTCAGATTCGTAAAGATACCTCCGGCGAATTTTAATCCACTGATGCGTTTTTGGGCGATGGAGTGGGAGCTTACTTCCATAAAAGCATACTTGCAACCTTCGTCCGCCATCCTGCCTAACAGGCGGTTCAATGTGATGGGGTCGGGGGTAGTGTGCTCGGTTGGGATTGCTTCGTCATCGATATAGTTGCATACCGTTGAAATGAGTCCTACCTTATATCCGAAATAGCGGAATGTATTATATAATAAGGTGGCGATGGTCGTTTTCCCATTGGTTCCCGTTACGCCTACCAGTTCCATTTTAGAAGTAGGATCTCCAAAGAACAGAGTCGCCATCTTGCCTGTGGCATCCTCGCTGTCTTTCACTTGCACGTAGGTGATTCCCTCTGCCGGCTGTTCCGGCAGGTCCTCGCAAAGTACGGCGACGGCCCCTTTTTCTATGGCAGCCGGGATATAGGCATGCCCGTCTGTCTGCGTGCCGCGCATGGCCATAAACAGATGTCCTGCTTCTATCTGTCGGGAGTCTATGTTGATTCCTGTTATTTCTATGTCCGAAGCCCCCACAACCTGTACCGGTTGGATCGCTTTCAGTAATTCGTTCAGTTTCATACCTTATTATATATAATCAGTTCAGATGCAATACGATTGTTTGTCCTTTTCTTACTCTTGTTCCATTGGCTATCGACTGGCTTTTTACCTTGCCTACGCCTACCAGATTTACTTTTATCCCTCTGCTTTCGAGCAGATAGACAGCATCCCGTGCGCCCATGCCGATCACGCTCGGAACAAAATCACGCATCAGGTCTCTGCTTTCTAAGATAACGCTTTTGGGGGCGGCATGTGTACTGCCCCAAGTCTCTTTGCCGCTTTTGATTTCGAACTTAGCCTGGCTCTGTATCTTCAGTTCGTCGAGTACCCGTTTGGTATCATTCATCTCTCCGGCTTTTACGTCGGGAATTACCACGCTGTTGGTGTCGATGGCATTTGTCAGTGGCAGGCGCAAGTCTTTGGCATATACCCTTTCTGCTATTTTACCGAATACGCTACCTGCCATCAACCCACCGGAAGCCGGAAGCCCCGGTTTCTGAATGGAGACGATGCAACTGTATTTCGGCGCTTCCGAAGGGAAGTATCCGCAAAAGCTGACTAAATAGTTCGTCCTGCCCGTTTTGTATCCGGCGGCGCCTTGTGAAATCTGTGCCGTTCCTGTTTTGCCGGATACGGCAAACTGCTTGCTGCCTGCCGGTCCTGCCAGTCCCTGATGCACTACCTTGTAGAGAATTTCCCGTATCTGTTTCAGCGTATTATCCGAACAGATTTTCGGGTTGATGACTTCTGTCGGGAACTCCTTTACTACTTCCCCGTCTTTTACAGCCGCTTTTACGAACTTCGGGCGAACCATTACGCCATCGTTCGCTATGGCATTGTAGAATGTCAGTATATTCATCGGGGGCACTTGCGTTTCGTACCCGATACTCATCCACGGGAGGGTAGTCTTGGCAAAATAGCGTTCTTTCGGTCCTCTGATGTTGGGCTTTCCCTCTCCTGCGATCTGCAGGTGCAACGGCTGGTCGATGCTCATCCGTTTCAGTCCGTCTACGAACTTTTGCGGATTGTCATGATAGAATTGGTCGATGATGCTGGATGTCCCCACGTTGGACGACACTTCCAAGATACGGGTTACGTTGATTCTGCCATATCCGCCGCGATGCCAGTTCCAGTCTTTCATCGGCCGTCCGTACATCATTTTGATACCGTTTCCCGTATCCACTTCGTAATCGGGGGTGATGTGCCCGTCTTCAAGAGCCACCATGATAGAAGCTGTCTTAAAGGTGGAACCCGGTTCGAGCATGTCGCTGATGGCATTGTTACGCATTTCGTAATAATTGCCGTCCGCCGCTTTCATCATGTTGACGATTGCTTTCACCTCGCCTGTGGCGACTTCCATTAAAACAGCAACGCCTACACTGGCATTCAGCTCTTTCAACTTATCTACCAATGCTTTTTCACAGATGTCCTGCATGCCCACATCGATGGTGGCGATAAGGTCGCAACCGTCTACGGGAGGAATATCTACGATGTTGAGGTATTTGTTCATCACCTTCTGGCGGTGCGTGATTCCGTCACGTCCTTTCAACAAGGTATCGAAAGCCAGTTCTATTCCATTCTTGGCACCTTGTGCGGTGTCTGCGTAGAGATCGCCCAATGTACGTGCTGCTAAAGAGCCGAATGGTTTCTTGCGCTGGTTGTAAGCTAACTCATGGAATCCGCCTTTATACTTGTTCATGTTGAAAACAGGCAGGCGTTTGGCCTCTTTATATTGAATGTACGAGATACGTTTCGGGTAAATCAAATAATTGCGGCTTCCTTTTTTCATCCCTTTCTGTAGATGCGCTTTGAATTCAGCCGCACTTTTATCCGGGAATATCCGGTGCAACCCTTCACAGATCTCATTCATATGCTTTTTCAAGGAGTCGGTTTTGGCCGGTGCTCCTGCTTTGAAATCCATATAGATGCGGTATTCGGGCAGTGAACTTGCCATCAGTTTGCCGTCGGAGGAGATGATATTACCCCGATTAGGCTTTACCGTTACATTCTCTTTTACGAAACGGTCGGCAACATCCTGCCAGTATTGTCGCTCGGCAAACATGGTGATGCCTGCTTTTACCACGATTGCTACTCCTATCAGCCCCATTATGAGGATAACAAAGAAGTAACGGGTCATTATATTTTTTTTATTGACAGCCAAAACTATTTATAATTTATAAATGACAAATGACAATTGACAAATGGCAATTGATAATTTACTTTTTCTTTCCTTCTCCATTCTCCCTTTTCCCTTTTCCCTTTTTTCTCCTTTCTCCTTTTTTACTCTATCAGGTAAGGAGGGTTTGTAGATGTCTGCAAATCACTCTCTTTGGTCGATATGTATTCCTCGATACGTGACTGACGACTTCTTTCCATCAATTCCGAGCTACGTGTGAGCGCGTCATATTTAATGTCGATAAGTTCTTTCTTCAGCTTATCTATTTCAATCTGCTGTTGTTGACTGGCATATCTGTTATGGATATAGAAGATAATAAATACCATAATGAGTACCAGCAGTTTTGTCTGGCGGCGGAAAAAGTCTGTAGCTAAGATATCTCCTCCTAAAATGCTTTTCAAAGAGGCCCTCTTTTTCTTTTTGGGTTCTTTGTTCTCGTTTTTATTTATCTTTTTCTCTTCCATAAGTTTCTATCTCTTCTGCTTATTTCTTTTCTGCGATTCTTAGTTTGGCGCTCCGTGATCTCGGATTGCGTTCTATTTCCTCTTCGTCCGGCACAATGACTTTGTTGTTCACCAATTTAAAAGGCGTTTGCAGGTTACCGAAAAAATCCTGTGTCGTTTTACCTTCCACATTACCGGTTTTCATAATGTTTTTAACCATCCGGTCTTCCAATGAATGGTAAGTGATAACGACTAATCTTCCTCCCGGTTTCAAGGCTTCCGTTGCTGCGGTCAACATTTCTTTCAAAGCCTCCATCTCTTGATTTACTTCAATGCGAAGTGCCTGAAACACCTTGGCAAGTTCTTTCTTCTCGCGTTCCCGGCCGAAGAGTGGCTTGATGATCTCCAAAAACTCGCCGATTGTCTTTATTTGTCCGTTGGCACGGGCCTTGACGATAACCGATGCTAATTTGCGACTGTTTTTCAATTCTCCATACAGGTAGAAGATATCTGCCAACCGTTCTTCTGCATAAGTGTTTACCACATCTGCTGCTGTGAGTCCGGCCCGTTTGTTCATACGCATATCCAATGCACCGTCGAAGCGGAAAGAAAATCCTCGTTCACTGTCGTCGAAGTGATGGGAGGATACTCCCAAGTCTGCCAGTATGGCGTCTACTTTCTCTATATCGTGATAGCGTAGAAAGTTGTGCAGGTAGCGGAAATTGCTTCGCACGAAAATGAAGCGCGGGTCATCGACAATGTTTCGTTCGGCATCCTCGTCCTGATCGAATCCTAATAAACGTCCGTCTTTTTCCAAACGCGAAAGTATCTCACGGGAATGCCCTCCACCACCGAAAGTCACGTCTACATACGTGCCATTCGGGCAGATATTCATTCCGTCTACGCTCTCTTTTAGTAATACCGGTACGTGATATGTCAATTCCTCTTGTGTCTCCTTCATCTGTTCTACCTTATTATATAAGCAAGTGACGGCAAAAATACATATTTCTCAAAGAAAAAAGAACCTCCTGTATGGAAAATATGGAATAAAGTTTTCAACAGATTGTTAAATGTTCCCCGGAGTGTTTTTCTTTTGGGTATTTGCCTTTTTCTGTTCCCGTAGTTGGATGCTTAGAAACTTGGTTTTCATCCGTATCTTTTTCAGAAATGCCGGTGCTGATTTAAAGCCGATACGTGCTACCCATACCTTGTCGGCAGTACATTCTTCCGGTTTTTCCACTCCTTTACTCGTGATTGTGGGAAAGAAATTGCCCAGCCCGTCGATGCTAACGGTGCGTCCTTGGTGCAGATGTTCGGCGATAACACCTGATAACTGTACAAGTACCGACATGACATCCCCGTCTTGCAGTGAACTCTTTTCCGCCAGTTGCCGGGCTATTTCCGCACTGTCGACGGGTTTCTTTTGTAAAGCTCTTGTGGTAGCATAATAACGCACGTTTGTTTCTCCCTTTGTTGTGTCCACCTTCTTGGTAACTACATAATTAATAGCCATATATTCTTCTGTTATTGATAATTATACTTGTACTGTTTATAAATTTTCAATCGTCTTGTTTGTGACTTTATACTTTTGCTCTAAAAACATGGGGATGTTTTGATACAAAACATGGGCATGTTGTAAACAAGAACATCCGGATGTTTTGAACGACAGCATGGGGATGTCTTTAGTGCTGAATCTTTTCACAAAGATATGCTAAAGTATATGGCTGTGCAAGTAATAACCATGTGCTACGGCAGTCAAAAAGATATCTTTTTGTTATGCCTTGTAAATGAGTGGGTTGTAACTCATAATAGATTGGAATGGCAAAGAAATGATATATCCCCTCCTCCTATGGATTCCAATTTGCTTTTGTGGAAGAGGTCGCTTGTACTATAAAGTGTGAAGAGAATAATATAAATGATTCAGTTGTTATGTACGCTAATTTTCGGCTTTACGAGGTCTTTTTTGTTTTTTTTGTATTAGGGTCAATGATTTTTTTTTTGAATTGTCCGGGTATTATCATTTTTTTTAATCTCTTTTTTATTGTATCTTTTTGATAAATAGATGTTTATTGGAAAAAGTGTTAGTTGTGATTTGTCCGGGTTATATATTTGGAATTTTTATTTAAAACTCTTTATCTTTATAAAAAATAAATGCATATGAAGTTATTATTGTTCTTTTTGCTACTCTTTGCTCCTTCCCAGATGTCGGCGCAGTTCTTTTTGAGGTGTGCCTCGAATTCTCCTCGGGAAGGAGATTGTATTATTAAACAACAGGTGAAATGTAAATCTCCAGGACCTAAGGGGGAAAATGTTATATGGGATTTTAGTGAACAAGATCTTGTGAATGAGAACTATAAATTAAAATATATTACTCCTAAAACACTTTCTGATTCTATTGTCGGTATAGAGCATCGTACGATGTACTATTATCAATCAATTACAGATTCTCTTTTATTATTGGGATATGAAAATCCAACGACTTGGATACGTTATCGTGAACCGGAGACTTTGCTTATTTTTCCTTTTTCATATGGACACTCTTTTACTGATTATTTCGATGGAATGGGCAACTATTGCAATCGCTTAGGAATACATATACAAGGAAAATCTATTGTAACTGCTGATGCGACAGGGGGCATGATTCTTCCTGATGGGGATACTTTGCGTAATGTTTTACGAATATATACAATTAAGAAAGTGGTGGAAAAAACAAAATTTGTTTCAGAAAAAAGCAAGAATGATACCATCCCTTTTGTTCTCTGTCATGATAGCATAGATTTTCATTTGGCAAATGATTCTGATTGTTTAGAGATAAGTACTTGGCGTTGGTATGCTGACGGCTATCGTTATCCAGTGTTTGAAACGATAAAAAGTATGGCTTATAGATCTGGTAAATGTTATGAACATTTTACGACGTCATTTTATTATCCACCTTATGGACAATCTTATGATTTGAATGATGATCTTGAAAATCAATTACGGCGAGAACGTGTTGATGAAGAAGGAATCAACCGTTTATGGGGAACTGTTGAAAGAGGGAAAGGGAGAAGATATGAAGATGAACATGTGATTTATAGCTTTTATATGGATGAAACGGGTAATCTACAATTGAACTACTTTCTCGAGGAAGATGCGAAAGTTGAAGTAATGCTGTATGACTTTCAAGGACGACAATTATTGAGATCGAATATAGGATTGTTACAGAAGGGAAGTTATCAGGATCGGTTGTCATTTAATATTTATCCTTCTGGTGAATATTTGTTGCAAATATTGGTTAATGGAAAGATGTATGGAGAGAAAATATTGAAACCTTAATAAAATAATACAATTGAGACATGAAACTACTATTAAATGATAAAGTTACAACTTACTTGAAGATTAGCATGCTATTCATTTCTATTCTAAATTGGGAATACTTAAAAGGAGAAAATACGTCTGTAGTACAGGTTGTTCCTGTATCGCCGACTGCTGCTTCTTTAGGACAGTTTGGTTATATTCCAGTTGGGCACTATACTGGTACGGCGGATATTTCGGTTCCTTTGTATGAGATAGCACTTGATGGAAAGAAGTTTCCTATAAATATTGCTTATCATGCATCTGGAATAAAGGTGGCACAAGAGTCCGGTTGTATTGGTTTGGGGTGGGCACTACAAGGATATGGAGCTATAACGAAGCAAGTTCGTGGTTTTGATGATTTTGAGTCATCCCCTAAAGGCTATTATTGGAATACAAATTTACCAATACCAACAGAAGATAATGGATATGATTACCAAAATGGATCAGTTAGTGAATGTAAGGATTATTCGATTTATAGTCAAAGAGACGGAGAGCCCGACTTATTTCATTTTAATTTTGGAAATTATAGTGGTACTATGTTTTTTCAATGCAATGGGGTTGGGAATAACTTAGCTAATAGAGCCTATCCGTTATTGACAAAAGTGAAAGATAATCTTAAGGTGGAATATAATATTGAAAGTAAAAGTTGGGAAATAGTAGATGGAGATGGATATATTTATTATTTTAATACATATGAAATGACAGAGTCTTATCAGTTTTCAACTACTAGTAATTCAAAATTGTCTAATACTACTCGTGGGTGGATAATGCATGACTCTAGAGGAATACAACCAGATGTTATTACTACATGGTATTTGGATTCTATTGTATCTCCTCAGAAGAATAAAATAACATTTGAATATGGAGAAGATTATATTTACACTCAAAAACAAAGACAGGAAACTATTTACCATTTAGTGGATGCAGTTCCTGCTCGGTTTGCTAGTGGTATGATTCATGATTTAGAAAATTATGTATATTCATTTTCTAAAATAAATCAGAAAGTATTAAAGAAAATAGTTACAGACTTGTTGACAATAGAGATTATTACTGATAACAGGTTGGATATTGAATCAGTACAGACTACGAAGCTCCCTCAAAAAGTATCAGAAATAAAAATAAAGGATAATTCTGGTTTGGTTGTAAAAAATATAATTTTTGACTATGAATATGTAGGTCTTGTGTCGAACTATTGTAGCTGCCGCCTTTTCTTGAAACGTGTGACAGATAAAGCTGGGGAAGAACGACACGTGTATGAGTTTACATATGATAGAGCTTCTAAGCTTCCGAATAAAGATTCAAATGCCATTGATGATTGGGGATATTATAATGGTAAGACTATTTCGGATAGACGTTGGGGTACCGAACAGCAGCAAGGAGGGGAATCTAATATTACTTATGTGCCTGCTTATCGTTTGAAGACAATGAGCCCTTTGTCGGGATATACTTATGATTTGAGTTATTTAGGAAGAAGTCGTGAGGTTGTTAATGAATATGTTACATGCGGAATGTTGTCTTCAATGAAATATCCGACAGGATTAATTACGAATTTTGAATACGAACCTCACGCTGTTCAAAATGGAAGTAATAGTACTCTTCAAAAAGAACAAGTGGTATTAGGAGTTGCTTATTATCAAAACTTTCTTTGGGATGAAGATGAAGATGAGAATATGTATGAGAATTCTAAAATGGCTGCTTTTACATTGACAAAAGAAACTGAAATTACATTGCAATGGAGAGTTCTTACTTATGATGAAGAGCCTAAAAAAGATGAGGATGGAGAAGTTTCTTTTTATAGATGTGCATTTTTAAAAAATGAATCGGGGAAAATTTTGAAAGAGATAAGTGTTGTTGAAAGAGAAATGGGACGATTTATTTTGCAAAAACTTGTACTTCCCGCAGGAAAGTATACTGTAAATGTTGCAACTCAGAATATTATAACTCCCGGAAATTATGGTATGTCGTTAAGTGTCAGTATGGAGGTTGTGAAAAATATAGATACAAATGTTGTGTCTAAAGGTGGAGGCGTTAGGGTGAAAAGAATCTATAGTACGTTTGAGGGGAAAATAATTTCTGACTTAAAATATAGCTATATGAAAAAAGGGAAAAGTACAGGATTGTTGATGAATAGTCCGGTTTTTACTTATCCCTTTACAACAAGAAATTTGACCTTAAGGGGAGTGTATGATATTGGAGGAGTTAGGGTTGATGTGATAGATGTGACCGGATTTTATGTTTGTGGTATGTCTTATCCATATACTCCTTTTAGTTTTTCTGCTATGGGAGCTTCTGTGGGATATAGTACGGTTACTGTTCGCGAGAATTTTTGTACAGGGTATGAAGAATATTCTTATTATAATGTACCGGATAGAGCATTATCTTCGGATGAATCTTATATACCGGGATTTCCCACTACAGGGAGTTTGCGAAATGGGCAATTATTATCGAAAATACTCTATGATGATGACGGGGGAAAGGTAGAGGAAACAAATTATATTTATACCGTAGATAGACAAGAAACGGTTAAAGGTTTTAAGGCATATATTCCTTTAATATTCTCTACATTTTCGACAAGTGAATTTGACTATATATATGCCAGGTTTTATGATACGGTATCTGAGAGATGGAATTTGACACGAGAAATAACAACTACATATGATCCTAATAATTATGGCAGTAATTATGGGACTCCATCAGTTCAGTTTTATAAAGATTATAAATATTTATCTTCCAATGATTTACCGTCTATGGTGTCCTATGGTAATAGTGATAAGAGTATTAGGCAGATACAATATAAATATTCAACCGATTATGCGGATCAGATGTCGCAAAAGATGAAGAACCGTAATCTTGTTAATAAACCTCTTGAGACAATTTACATGTGTGACGGTTCTGTTACAAAAGCAGAAAAAACGAGTTATATAGATACTTTAGGGTTGATTCTACCTAAAATAGTGTATGCTTTAAAAGCATCCTCTCCGCTTTCGTTGTCTATGTATAGTTCATTCTATCGAAAAAAGTATTCGATAGACCTATATAATAAACATGGTAAAATTGTACAGATGTCTGAAAAAGATAATATACCTGTAACATACTTGTGGGGATATAAAAGTATTTATCCGATAGCAGAGATCCGGAATGCTACTTATAATGAGGTGGCTATGCACCTTAGAAATATGGATTCATTTGAGAATTCTTTGTCTCCGATTATGACTTCTATAGAAAATCTACGCTCTTTACTAAAGAAATCGCTGATTACTACTTATACTTATAAAGTACCGTGGGGAATTCAAAAGATAGTATCTCCAACAGGGATGAATACTACCTATAACTATGATCTTTTTGGACGTCTGCAAACGATTTTGGATCATAATGGGAAAGTTGTTAAGCGTTTAAAATATAATTACAAACAATAAATTTTGTAGGTAAGTTAAATTTGAAGAAGTATGAAGTATTTATATATCTTTATTTTATCCTGTTTAACGTTGAATTTATACTCTCAAGACTCTTGTAAGAATTATATTCATTCTTACGTGATGTTGGATCAGGCAGCGAGTAAATGTATAGAAACGATTCAATATTTTGATGGTTTAGGGCGCTCTTTTATGACCGTTCAAAAAGGGGTAACTCCTTCTCGAAAAAACCTTTTGACTGAGCAATGGCGTGATGAAACAGGGCGTCTCGTAGAGGATCGTCTCCCTATAGTGACAACATCAGACCGCGTTTATTCATATAAAGAAGCTATGGCTACTTATAATGATGAAATGTATTATACAGAGTATGTTTACGACTATTCTCCACTGAAACGTGTAATTGGTATAATGGGGCCTGGTGAAAAATTTTCAAGAGATTTGTCTACAGGATATTCCTCTAATAAAGCAACAGGGATACTTTTGTGTAAACTTTATAAAGTCACGTTTACAGGGGAACTTGTTTTAAATGGCAATTATGCAGAAAAGGAGTTGTCTGTTGTAAGAGAGAAAGACGAAGATCATAATGAGACTTATACCTTTAGGGATAAGCAAGATCGTAAAGTGTTAGTCCGTCAGATGTTAGGTGATATACCACATGATACCTATTTTGTGTACGATGCTTGTGATAATCTGATTTTTGTTCTTCCGCCAGCTTACCAAGACGAGCCTGATTTGGATTTATATGCTTATCAATATAAATATGACAACTGGGGCCATTGTATAGAGAAAAAAATTCCGGGATGTCAACCAATCAAATATGTGTATGATCAGGCAGATAATTTGATTTTTTCACAGGATGGTGTACAGAGAGAAAAATTAGAATGGACTTTTTATCTGTATGATAATTTTCATCGGTTAACTGTCAAAGGAATATGTGGAAATACTAACACTTCTTCGGTGAGTGAAAGGATAGTGGTATGCTCATTAAATAAAGATGATAGTGGTATTATTCCTGATGGATTGGAGAATACTGGTTATAGTTCTGACTTTGAGCTTGTTTCTCCAATAATTCATCAGGTTAATTATTATGATGACTATTCCTTTTTGTCATTGGTCGGTTTCCAGAATCGTGCTAAATTTCCTGCTCAAACTGTAGCGGCGAATGGCTTTTTAACAGGAAGTATATCTTCACTACTCGATACTTCTGCCAAACTATATACTGCGGTTTATTATGATATAAAGGGCCGACCCATTCGGGTTACTCAAGATGATCATCTTGGTGGATATAAAATAACTGTTACTAATTATACTTTTACAGGTAAGCCTTCGCAGGTGGTCAATGCTCATTATCATACAAAAGAAACAGCTAAACTTGAAATATATAAATATACTTATGATCATGCAGATCGATTAGTAAAAACGACCCATCAATTAGGCCCTAATGCCCCTATTGTTGTGTTGTCTGAAAATACTTATGATGAATTGGGACGATTATCAACCAAAACTTATCATCAGAATGATTCGCTTAAAAGTACATATACTTATAATATTCGTAATTGGCTGACTGGTATTACTGGCTCAAAGTTTACTCAAAAATTGTTTTATAATGAACAAGATGAAGACAATACCCCTTGCTATAATGGGAATATTAGCCAGATGAATTGGTCTGTTACTTCGGAAGCTGGTCTTATACGCAATTATAATTTTCAATATGATGAATTGAATCGTCTAAAGAGAGCTATATATGGAGAAAGTAATGATGATCCTAACTATTGTCCTGATTATGGAGTTGATTATGCATATGATAAAATGGGTAATTTGACTTTCGTGAGACGTTATGGACTTTTAAATAAACCGGATGATTTTGATATGATTGATGATTTATTTATAGATTATAATGGGAATCAGTTAAAAGCAATAGACGATAATTCTGCGGGAGATCCTCTTTATGAGGGAGCTTTTAATTTTGTAGATGGTTCGTCTAAACCGCAGGAATATTTTTATGATGCAAATGGAAGTTTAGTTAAAGATTTAAATAAAGGAATTACTTCAATTAGATATAATAGTTTAAATTTGCCTTCGCAAGTAATTCTACATATGAGCGGATATATCGATTATCAATACAGTGCGGATGGTGTAAAACGCCGTAAAGAGTCTTATACGAAATTGGAACAGGTAGTCGATCCGATTCCGGGTTTTCAAATATCGAATAACTTAGCTTCTTCTTTAGCAATGCAACGGGATGTATCTAACCTTGTTTTAGATTCACGCGCACGCTATAAGGGATATACTTGTACCGATTATTGTGGTAATTTTATATATGAAGACGGGGAGTTAAGCAGAATCTTAACGGAAGACGGATATATAACATTGAATGGTAATGTGTCTACTTATCATTATTATTTACGTGATCATCAAGGAAATAATCGAGTTGTGGCAGATCAATATGGTACTGTAGAAGAGGTGAATCATTATTATCCTTACGGTGGTTTATTTGGAGAAGGAGTGGAAAAGAGTAAGCAGCCTTACAAATATGGTGGTAAGGAATTGGATAGGATGCACGGGTTGGATTGGTATGATTTCGGTGCGAGATATTTAAGATCGGATGTTCCGGGGTGGACTGGTGTCGATCCGCTTTGTGAAAAGTATTATTCGATGAGTCCGTATATTTATTGTTTTGGTAATCCTGTGAGATTTGTGGATCCGAATGGAAAAGAAGTACAAATCCCACCGGGAAATGGTTATTGGAATTGGAGTCGTGAGAAACAAACTAGAGTCGAAAGGCATGTTAATGCAACAAATACTGCCGCTAAGGAAGTTTTTCGAGGATCGGAGATTGGCTTAGGTAGATCGCTGTATTCTGTTAATGCAGGCTTGAGTTTAGGCTCTGTTAAGGGAAAGGTAGAAGTGAATTTTGGGGAGATTTCGGTTAAAACCAATGGCAATCAATTGTCTATGGAGGCTGTAGCAGGAGATGCAGAGGCTAAATTTTCTGTAAATTCTGCATCTTTAAAAGCAGAAGTTTCAATAGCAGAAGTAAAAACTACGTTTGATTCTGATGTGAATATGAATACAAATTTTGATTTTGCATCCGCTAATGCGTCTGTTTTAGTTGGTGATAAAGTAAACGCCCAAATAGACAATAATACCAAAGTCGGTGCTAACATTAAAGCTGGTCCAGCTAAGGTTGGACTGTCTGTTGATTTCAAAGCGGCTACTCAGTGGTTACATGGAATGATGAATACAATAGTGGAGGTGTTGACGCCAGAGATTAATGTGAACACAAAACAGGAGGGAAATCGTTATTAAAATTATATAGATTATGAAACAATTATTTATTATGCTATTGCTTGTGTTAACTTCTTGTGTGCAATCCAATAAAGTGAGTGATGAGGGGTCCCGTAAAATAGTTGAAACATTTTTCGTGACATACGAAAGTGCTGGTGCAGAAAAGGCGTTGAATGAAATATTTGCTACTAATATCAATTTTTTAAAGTTGCCGACACATAGTATAGATGAGTTGAGAGAAAAATTAAAGTCTTGTGAGAATACTATGGGCAAGTATTTTGGCTATGAAATTATAGCCAAAAGAGTTATAGGTAAAACTATAGTTCATTATTCTTGTATTGTAAATTATGAACTCCAGCCACTTAGGTATTCATTTACGTTGTATAAACCAAAGGATAGATGGATGCTTTATAACTTCAAATTTGATTCAGAACTAACGAATGAATTAGATGAGTCTGCAAAATTTTATTATATTGAATGATTTGAATATGGAAGATGCTTTTGGCGAGCTTTTTGTCCTGATCATGGGGGGCTTGTTGTTGATTTATTTTTTTATTCTGCTTTATTTCATCAGAAAGGCCAGAAAATGGCCTACTACTATCGGTCAGATATTATTTTCAGAGGTGGCAACCTCTGGTAGTATTGATGAGCTACATAGAGTCGTGATAAAATATGAGTATCAGGTACAGGGTAAATTATATGTTTCGAATAGGCTTAATTACGGTCATCGCATGTCTACAAGTTCTTTGTCTTATGCACGTAAAAAAGTGAAACAGTATTTCCCGGGGCGTAAATGTACGGTACATTATAATCCGCAGAAACCGCAGAGCGCTGTTTTAGAAACATCATTGAGTTCGCCATTGTATCTTTTGCTGTTTAGTGGAATACTGTGTATTTTTCTGGGCTTGGTGTCGCTTTTTAGATAAATCAAAATGGTGTCGGAAATATCTCTTTTATGATTTAATAGGTTTATAAGATATTACAAAGATGGATTTAAAACAGTTACTAATTAGTTTCTCAGTACTTTGGGTTTCATATTCCGTATTTGCCCAAGATAATTATAACAAGGGATATATCATTACCCTTAAACAGGATACTGTGCAAGGGTTAATCAATTTGCGGACGGATAAGATAAATGCAGCTTGCTGCATGTTTAAGTCGGATATGGATGCATCTCCTGTTATTTATTACCCCGGTGATATCCAAAAATATCATTTTGTGAACGATGGAAAATTGTATGTTTCGCGTTCGGTTGAATTGAGCCATGGCAGTACTGTTCAACTATTTCTGGAGTGTTTATTTCAGGGTATGAAGAATTTGTATTACTATGAAAGCGAGGATAATAAAGAGTTTTATTTTATAGAAAGTCATGACAGGTTGGTGAAATTGGATGCACCTTTGATTGAAAATACACAGAGCGATGGGCGTACGTTTAAGAAAGAAGTGAATCGTTATATTCCGACATTACACTATGTCTTTCGGGATTGTTTCGGGATTCAGGATAAAATAGATCGTACCCCTTTTACGCATAAGGGAATGGTCGATCTGGTGAAAGCTTATCACGGTATGATGTGTAACAATGAAGAAGGCTGTATCGAGTTTGTGGCAAAGGCGGACAAACCGAAAATTCATGTCGCTGTAACTCCGTATATCGGTTTGCAAAAATATACTTCGCACGATGATCTAAAAGAATATGGAAAACCTGTACTAACATACTTGGTGGGGGTTAATGCTGCTGTTTCTTGTCCCCGTTAGATAAGTTCGCTTAGTTTGGTTGTCGATTTGTCTGTGTCCAAGCTGTCGGCGAAGGATACAAGAAGGAAGAGCGACTATTCAAGTATATTGCTCTCCGGCAAGTAGGGTGGGGGATATACTTTTCCGAGGGGAGCAGTACGTCCTTTTATTGGAGCCGGTGCAGTGGTCTGTGGCTTTCTATCGGCTAAGTATAAAATAGGGAACACACGGTTGGAACCCTTTGGTGGAGCTTTTCCAGGATATTATGTAAATCTTGGTTTGCTGATTCCCGTTTCTAAAAAATGGCAACATGCTATCATGATTCGTGCGCAATTAGAAGGAACGAGGGATACTTTTGCACGGAACAGTGTCTTTACCGGATGGTCCGGTGTTTTGGGCTATTCATTCTGACAGGAATGAAATAAAAAAAGGAGCAAGTATGGAAATCTCTTCCTCTTGCTCCTAAATTAACACAACTAAAAATCTGCACTAAAAATTACTCATATAGAAATAGAAATCGATAAGTCGTCGGTTTAGGTTATATAATGCGATTATCTGAAATCTTTCAATTCTTCCTGTAGCTTTTGGCGTGTAAAGAAGATCCTGCTCTTTACAGTTCCCAACGGGAGATTAAGTTTCTCTGCAATTTCGCGGTATTTGAATCCGGAAACGTGCATAGAGAACGGCACTTTGTATTCTTTTGGCAGTGAGTTTACTATGCGGTGCATTTCTTTTAGGTCATACGAACTTTCCGTGCTCTCAAATCCCGATTCCTGCGGGAGGCTCAGGTGGTAGAGGTTCTCTGTTTGGTCTACAAATGTCTGATCACGTACTACTTTTCTGTAGTTGTTGATAAAGATATTGCGCATGATGGTATACATCCATCCTTTAAAATTGGTATCCGGCATATATTTGTCCTCATTGTCCAATGCTTTTAATGAGGTCTCCTGCAACAAATCATTTGCTTCTTCTCTGTCCGTGGTCAGTTTGTATGCAAAACGCAGCAGTTCATCCTGAACTCCTATTAAATCTTTTCTGAAGCTTATACTTTTCATAACGTTGCTTTTTAAATTGTGAATATATCGTTGTTTATTTCGATGTTGCAAGTTTACGGCATTTTGCTGATTGCGATAGGGGGGATTTTATCTTTCTTTAGCCTGAAAACTATCAATTGATAGTTTTCAGGTCATTTTTGATAGTTTTCAGGTGGTCTTAGAGGGAACCTAATGTGATAATAAAGCTATTTTTATTAAAATCCTCTTTCATGGGTCCTTTCATATGGAATATTCTCGTTAATAATAAGCTTGTGATCTGATGTGATTTCAGAAAATAACCACAATGTTATTTTGTTTTTTCTCTTTTCTGATAATTGTTTGAGTGGTTAATTTCAAAAAATGAAAAAAAACACAAGACGTCTTGTCCTTTTTGTCTCTTAATAATTGTAGTAATTATAAAGCGAATTTAAAAACGAAAAATAACCAAAATAATCAAATAAAAAAATAGATGAAGCATCAGGAATCAGAATTATTCTTCCGCTATCATAGAGGCTTGTGTACGAAGGCTGAAAAGGATGAAGTTGAGAAGTTGCTGAACGGATCAGAGGCATATCGGTTACAATTCCTTGATTCTAAGATTGCATGGGCTTTGGGAGAAGATATAAAATTGATGGAAGCGGTTGATGCGGAATTAGGTTATAAGAAAATTAAGGCTGATATAAGAGCAAAAAAAATTAGAATATTTCAAGAGAGATTGGTTAGGTATGCCGCTTTTTTGACCATCCCGCTATTACTTTCTTCTATGGCGCTGGGGTATTTGTATTTTAAGAAACCCGATGAAAAGATTCAATATACCAATATAACGGCAACTGTTGGTTCGGTTGTTCGTTATGAGCTACCTGATAATTCGGTCGTTTGGTTGAATTCGGGGAGCAAGCTTCGCTGCCCGAATATTTTTAAGGGAGAAAGGCGTGAAGTGGATTTGCAGGGAGAAGCTTTTTTTGAGGTGCAGTCAGATGAAAAGCATCCGTTTTATGTGAATACGCCTTCGGGGGTACAGGTATATGTATATGGAACACGGTTTAATGTCTGTGCTTATGACAATGAAGATTATGTTGAAACAGTATTGGAGTCGGGACGTGTCAATATATTTATTCCTAAGTATGAAACATCTGTGGTTTTGAAACCCGGTGAACATTTGCTTTATGATAAAAAAGCATTGCAATTTGTGAAATCCGAAGTTGATGTCTCGGAGAAGGTCGCATGGAAAGATGGAAAATTGATCTTTAGAAATTCTTCTTTAGAAGAGGTCTTGAAAAGATTGTCACGGCATTTTAATGTCGATATTGCACTTAATAACAGATCGGGAAAACAGTATAGATATCGGGCTACTTTCAGAGATGAGACATTGTCACAGATTCTTGATTATTTGAGTAAATCGGCTATGATAAAGTGGAAGACGGAGGAAGAATCTGTGCTGCAATCTGATGGAACATTCGTGAGGAAAAAGATAATAGTGGATTTGTATTGATATAAAAAATAGACTGCCTATGATTGTATAGTTCTAAATGTAAAAAACGGGATTGCTTTATCGATCCTGTACTGGAGAAAAAACCGGAGATGTTGTATTACGTGAATCCGGGTGTGTAAATTTTTATTTGTTAATTCATAAAACACTTTAGTTAACCACAAGTTTATGAAGAAAAATTATTCCATTGTTACACATTGTTCAAAGTGTGTACTCAACCTTAAACTCCCTTTAATTATGAGGATTGCTTTAGTATTACTTTTTGTAGCTGTGATACAGCTTAGAGCCGGAAATGGATACGCTCAGAAAACAAAGGTTCCTATTTCCATGTCGCAGGTCTCTGTCGAACAGGTCTTGAATAGGATAGAAGAAACTTCTGATTTTGTGTTTTTATACAATGATAAGACGATAGATAAGAATCGGGTGGTTTCTGTTGAGAATCCACAAGGCAACATATCCCAGATCCTCAATGAAATTTTTGAGGGAACTCCGGTATCCTATACAATCGTAGATAAACAGATCATACTATCTCCCAAAAAAGTGGAAGCAGCCCAGCAAGACCCTTCTTTTGACATGAAAGGACAGGTTCGGGACGCTATGGGAGAGGCCTTGATCGGTGTGAATGTTGTAGTTCGCGGAACGACTTCCGGAGCGATTACGGATATTGACGGAAATTTCACCATAAAAGTGAAAAAAGGTGATGTGTTAGAGTTCTCTTATGTAGGTTATGCATCTCAGACTGCTACTGTTGTCGGAAATAAGCCGCTGGTTATAATCTTGAAAGAGGATACGGAAATGCTTGGCGAAGTAGTCGTTACGGCAATGGGTATTCAGCGCCTGTCTAAAACGCTGTCTTATACAGCTGAGACTGTTGGGGGAAAAGAACTGACCCGTGTAAAAGATGCGAACTTGATAAATTCTTTGCAAGGTAAGTCTGCCGGTTTGGTTATTACCCCGAATGCCAATGGTGCCGGTGGTTCCTCCAAAATATTATTGCGCGGTAATAAATCGATCCAGGGTGGTAATAATCCGTTGATTGTTATCGATGGTGTGCCGATGGCTAATAATACCAATGATGGGGGAAGCGTCGTGTATGGCGGTGGTACTGACCAGGGAGACGCCCTGTCTACAATGAATCCGGATGACATTGAAAGTATCAGTATCTTGAAAGGCGCTTCGGCTGCTGCTTTATATGGTGCGGTGGCTGCCAATGGTGTAATTATGATTACTACCAAGAAAGGACGCGAAGGAAAGATCAGAATCGATGTGTCCAGCAATATGACGGCGGAAACTGTTTTTAATCTGCCAGAGTTGCAAAATACGTTCGGGGTACCGATGAATTCTAAAACCGGTAAACCTTCTACTTTTTACAGTTGGGGAGATCAGATGGATATAGACGGATTCGATCAGATAAAAGATTTCTATCAGGTGGGATATAATTTTAATAACAGTGTGGCTGTAAGTGGCGGTTCTCAGAATTCACAAAGTTACTTCTCTTATGGAAACACCTCTTCCCGCGGAGTGATGCCTACCAATACATTTGTGCGCCATAACCTTAGCGGACGGCAGACTTTTAAAGCCTTCAATGAAAAGTTGACTATGGACTTCTCGGGTACGTATACCTATTCGGAAACGAAAAACAAACCGGGTGGCGGTATGTTGGATAATCCGTTGGTAGGGTTGTATGTAATTCCCAGAAACGTGGATTACGGCTATTATAGAGATAACTATGAATTGTTTAATGCCGAACGTCCTACCGTGCCTACTCAAAATTGGATTGTAGAGGATTATACTTCTTTGGAAGAGCATAATCAAAACCCCTATTGGATGCTGAACCGTGGAATCGGAAAGTCAATTCGTCATCGTTTTACAACTTCCGGTACATTGAAATATCAGATATTGGATTGCCTAAGTATTCAGGGACGTTTGAGTTATGAACGTGATAATACAAACTTCAGAAGAGAAAAGTATGCCAGTACTTACCGTCTTTCTATGGGAGCGTACAGTGAGACGATGAATTTCTACGAGCATTTGTTTGGAGATGCTTTGGTGAGCTTTAATAAGACATGGAATGATTTTACAGTGGCGGCAACGGCAGGTGCCAGCTTTACTAAAGAGGTGACGCACGGTACTTATCTGAATGCGGAAGGAGACCAATATTATGAAGTGGATGTGACGGATGCGAACGGTATTACGTATAAGATGCCTCAAGGTAACGTATATTTCCCTAATATCTTCCATCGGGATAACTATTATGATATCTACTATCAGGAGAATTATACCAAGAAACGATTGAACTCCGTATTCGGTACATTGCAACTCGGATATAAGGATATGGTATATCTCGATCTTACCGCTCGTAACGACTGGTCTTCCGCGTTGGCGTTTACAGAAAGTATGAGTTTCTTTTATCCTTCGGTAGGTGCTACTTTCTTGTTGGACGAGATGTTCCATATGAATGACGATCTGTTCGATATGGTGAAGTTGCGTGCTTCTTATTCGGTAGTAGGTAACGATATTCCGGCATATTACTCCCGTCCGGTAGCCACTTTGTCTAAATTGACCATCACATTGCCGACGGTTATGCCGTTCACGGATTGGAAACCTGAAAAAACGTTCTCTATCGAGGCCGGTTTTGACTTGGCAATGCTGCACAACCGTTTACGCACGGAGTTTACTTTCTATAAGGCCAATACGAAGAACCAGTATTTCCAGGTGTCGGCACCGGTAGCATCGGGATATAGCAAAAGAAATATTAATGCCGGTAATGTGGAGAACTTAGGTATCGAGGCTTCTTTAAGTTATCGTCTTGATTTCAACCATGATTGGTCGTGGACGCCGGGAATCAATTTCTCCTATAACAAGAACGAGATAAAAGAACTTTGTCCGGGGTTGGAAGAGTATAATCTTGCCGAGGCTTCCGCTTTCATTATGAAGTTGAAAAAGGGTGGCTCTTATGGTGATATATATACGTATGATTTCCAATATGACGACAACGGAAATATAAAATTGGATAACACCGGAGCGCCTCTGTTGACAAGTGATGCCGATACCTATGCCGGAAACTTTAACTCGAAATTCCATTTGGGATGGTCTAATACGATCAATTGGAAGAATCTGAATATCTATGCTTTGGTTGACGGTAAAATCGGAGGTAAAGTGCTTTCTATGACCGAAGCGATTATGGATGGATACGGAGTATCTAAGGCGACAGGAGATGCTCGTTTGAACGGCGGAGTACCCAATAAGGACGGTTCCATGATCGATGCGGAGAAATATTATTCGAGAGTAGGAGGGCGTGCACAAAATGCCGGTTTTAATGCTATGGAGTATATGTATTCTGCCACTAATTTCCGCTTGAGGGAACTTTCTGTCGGATATACATTCGAGAATTTATTTGGAATGAATAAGAACCTGACTGCTTCTGTTGTCGGTCGTAATCTATTCTTCTTGTATAAAAAGTCTCCTTGTGATCCTGATATTTCCGGTTCTACGGGAAATGGATGGCAGGGTATCGACGTATTCAGTCTGCCTGCTACACGTAGCTGGGGACTAAACTTGAAGCTGAATTTTTAATACATAAGATAAAAACGATATGAAGAATTGTTTATTTAAATATAAATCTCATTTGGCTACGGCTTTTATTGGTTTGTGCCTTGTGTCTACGGGGTGTACTGATAAGTTTGAAGAAATTAATACGGACCCGAAAGGTGTCGATGATTCGGTAACCGATATGGTGGATAAGATTCAAAGTCCGTTGGACAATATTATTCCTCCCCAGGAACATCGCTATCAACTTTGGGCGAATCTTACTACGGATATCTTTGCCGGTTTTATGATGGGGGTGAATGATTTCGGTGGATCGAATAATTATAATTATCAACTCAGACCGGACCATTGTGCTCAGACATATGATGACTTCTATTTATATGTGTTTAAGTATACCAGCCAATATATACCGCAGTGTAAAGCACTGGAACGCTTTGAACTGGCAGCCATGATGCAGATTGCCAATGTAGCTGCTATTTTACCGGTAGTTACTTCTTATGGTCCTGCACAGTATTCTTGTGTGTTGGAAGGTTCGGATACGTATTATTATGATTCTGAAGAAACAATTTACAAGCGTCTGTTTCAAGACCTGAAAGAGGCTGTTGAATGGTTGAAAGATTTTCGTGACAGTAGTCCTTCTCAGGACCTCTTGGATGATTTTAAACGGGCGGATAAGGTTTGTGACGGAGATATCGATAAATGGATCAAATTTGCCAATACATTGCGTTTGCGTATTGCCATGCAGTTGGTGAAGGTTTATCCGGACTCTCAGAAAGAAGCCGAAGATGCTGTAAGAGACGGAGTGTTGACAAATTCGGATTCGGATGTGGTATTGAAATCCGGTTTGATGCTTTTCCGTATTGAAGACTTATGGAATGATACCCGTGCCAATGCTAATATAATCTCTATCTTACAAGGATACTCAGACCCTCGCTTGGAAAGATGGTTTGCTACTAATAATGCGGATATTTATAGTACGGATGACGAGTTGTCTCCTGTTGTGGAGAAAGCTACCAAATATCTGGGAGTACGGCAGGGAGTGCCGATGACCCGTACCGAATATCAAGGATACTCTAAAACGAGCCGTGTCGGTATTCCGGAACAGGGGCCCCGGCCGGTATTGCGTGTGGCTGAGGCTTATTTTCTCCGTGCGGAAGGTATGTTGAGGAACTGGAATATGGGAGACGGAACTCCGGAAAGCCTGTATAACGAAGGAATTCACAGTGCTTGGGCCAGTGTATTGGGAGATGAATCCGGATGGGCCGGTACTTACGAAAGCTATATCAACGGGTTTATCAATACTGAAGAAGGCGGTGATTTTGATTGGGAACTGTTTGAAGGTGGTTTCGGTTCTGCTCCTTATATCAATTATCGTAATCAGGAATATAATTATTATATCGAGGAGAATGGTAAGCAGGTCGGTATCAATCGCATTTCGGTAAGGTGGCATGATGAAGATTCTCCGGAAAAGAAATTGCAACGCATCATCACTCAAAAATGGATTTCTTTCTTTCCTACTTTGTCTTCTGTGGCATGGACGGAATATCGCCGTACAGGTTATCCTAAATTGATACCTATCCCTTCGGACTTGAATTATAGTAACGGGGCTATCGATACGGAACTTCAGATACGCCGCTTGCCTTTTACACAAAGCGAATATCGAGGTAATACGGAGGAAGTGAATAAGGCACTCGGCTTGCTGAAAGGGCCGGACAATGGGGGTACCCGTTTATGGTGGGATGTAGACAAAGGAAATTTTGAATAATATACGGATAGAAATATTTTAGTTTATCAATTTAATTAAATTAATTATGAAAAACAGGTTTAGTTTATTGTGCAGTGCTGCACTTTTACTGGCATCTTCTGTTTGCGCACAGACGGAAGTGCGGATGGACATGTATGTACCTCTTTTCAACAGTGGGGAATGGTATGACAGTCAGAATTTTGAATCTTGGGAACCCGGACAGAATCCGGAAGAAAACTTCTTTATTTCCCGCGTTCGCCCGCGTGAGCGTTTTGTAAATGAAAAAACACAGGTGTATCCTGCCGAGGATGCTAAAGGAAAGAAGGTACTTTGGTGGATGCCTATCTCTAATGGTGATTGGACATTGAATTTGCCGTCTTATACTATGCGAAACGATATATTCAGTATGTGGTCTTATCTGGATGTACATGGTGGATGGAATCAACCGATGTTGCGTTCTTCCGGTACATTTGGAGATGTTTGCCATAAAAACGGTGTCCGGAATTCCGTGCTTGTGTTCTTTGATTCCGGAAGTACGATTGATTACACCAAGCCGTCACAAAATGCTCCTTCTAAGTTTTTTGCCATGTTGTTTAAAGAAGAAGGCGGAAAGTTTGTGAATGCGGAAAGACTGGTGAAGATGTTCCGTTATTATGGAATTAGTGGTTGGAGCATCAATCCGGAGGTGAGTATGACTCAGGATACGGCAAATAAATTGCAGGACTTCCTGGTTGCTTGTCGTGAGGCTGCTGAAAAATTAGGATGGGGAGATCAGTGGAACTTATGTTGGTATGATTCCATGCTGAACTCCGGTGGTGTTTCTTTTTCTATGAATACTTTGTATTCAAGCAATCAAAACTGGTTTGCTTACCGTGATGATAGGACGAAACAGGTTGCCGATCATTTCTTTTTGAATTATAATCATGGATCCGGCCAGATTACTAATGCGGTGAGAACAGCCAAGTCATTGGGACATAGTCCTTTTGATGTGTATACGGGGCAGCACATCGGAACTCGTGGATTAGGCGATAGCTGGGAATCTATCATGGAGAACGAAATTTCTATCGGTACTTGGGGTGAACATAGCCAAAATAATATTTTCTATAACAGTACGGATAAGGGATCGGCTCCTGAGATTCAGTCGCAGGTGTATACGGAGAAACTGGAAATGTTCTTCAGCGGTGGTAACCGTAATCCGAAAAATACCCCTGAATATATCACGTCGAGAGGAGACCTTTCTTATGCCAATATGCAGAAATTTAATGGTGTAGCTACAAAGGTTGTTGCGCAGAGTACTTTGAATGAATTGCCTTTTGTCACTTATTTTAGCTTGGGTAACGGGCTTTGTAACTATGAAAAAGGGGAGAAATTCAGTGATTTCCAATGGTATAATCTGGGTATGCAGGACTTTATGCCGACTTGGAGATGGTGGGTAATAGACGATAACGGAAACGTACCTGCTGATGCGATAAAATGTGATCTTTCTTATGATGAGGCTTATATGGGAGCTAACAGCTTGAAATTTAGTGGCAAGACTGCTAAATCGAATGTTCGCTTGTTTAAGACTCAGTTTGCGGTGAAAGGTTCTGAAAAAGCGACTTTGGTTTATAAAGTTAAAGAAGGGACGGATGCCAAAATGAAGTTGACATATAGCCTGCAAGGATCGGAAGATCAGTTTAAATCAGTAGTTGTTCCTGTGGCAAAAGCGGGCGAATGGTCTACTGCTACCTGGAAACTGAGTGACTGGGGAATCAATAATGGAGATGTAATTGCTTGCTTGGGAGTAACCATAGAGAATACGGATGAGAAATATGCCGTGAATGTAGGAGAACTTTCAATTGTTGATCCTGCCAAGACATTCAATCCTGTAAAACCGACTATTATAACAGACGGTTATGAGATGCAAATGAATCATTCTGCTTATAATTATGAAACAATCAAACTGATCTGGAAAGCTAAAGACAGCGAAGACCCATGGACTACCGTGTATAATGATGATGTTGATACTTGGTATTATGAAGTAATGGTACGTGAGGACGGAGGTGAACCTAAAATGGTGAACCGTACGACTTCATGGGCAGCCGTAACGGTGGTACAGTTGACTGCTACCAGCAAGACATTTGAAATGGGAGTTCGTGCAGTGGCCCCCGACGGTGTTACCCGTTCGGAAATCGCTTGGCTTGATCAGGTATTCGAACATAAGTATGAATACAAGACGGGTATTGTATTTGACGGTCGTAAAATCGTTCCGGATGAAGAGTTTACTATCTCGTTGGAAGACCCTACAATACCGACTGCTCATTGGATTTTAACAGCAGAAGACGGAACTACTGTCAAGGAAGAAGACGGACAGGCTATTACTGCTTCCTGCCCATCTGTAGGTTTGTATAATCTGAGTGTAAGTTTTGATAATCCGTCACCGGAAGACCCGGATGCCGTATATCAGAAAACATATGACGGGCTGGTGGTTGTTACTCCTGAAGCGACCGGACGCTATCCGAAAGCTGACTTTACTTTTGATGAAGATATCGATATCTCTGAAGGACCTCAGAATGTAACATTTACATTTAACGGTATTAAGGGTGAAGGTTATACTTCCAATGCTATCGACTTGACTGACGGTACTCATTTCTTTGCTGCCGATCCGGCGGTTTTGGGGACTCCTTCTACTATTACTATGGCTGCTTGGGTGAAACCGACTAATCTGGCCGGACAGGTGATGTCTTTGCGTGATTTGGGTACAAACCCGAGTTGGGGATCTACCTGGATTTATCTGGAGAAAGAAAAGACGACCGGTCAAGTACAATTCTGTTTAATGGGACGTGATCGTGGCTCAGACTTTAAGGACATGTTCTCCGGAGTAGAAGTGAAGATCGGAACTTGGTATCATATCGCTATGGTATTGGATAGAGATAATAGAGAAGTTCGTCTGTATGTAAATGGTAAGCGTGTTGCTGAGCAGAGCGTTTCATTTAAAACTTCTTATGATTTGTATTCTTTGGGTACGGAAGGATTCCAGGGATCGATCGATGAGGTTCAGTTCTGGAATAAGGCATTGACTGACGAAGAGATGGCAGTGGCTATGTACGGCTATACTCCGGACAAAGTACCGGCAGGATTACAGGGATATTGGATATTTGAAGACAAGTGTGCTGATAATGACAAGAAATTCCCCAATTTGGGTAAGGCCGGTGAAGAGTTTCCGGGTGGTGTCTTTAAAGGGACGACTATGAACGATAATGATAATCTGACTCCTTCGATTGTTCCGGGTTCTACCTGGCTTTCCGGTAATACTAAAGTGGAAGCTACGTTGACTTGGGACTTCAAGGGAGCTGCTAATGTCGATTTGTCAAATATCGAAGCTCCGGTAGTCACTTATGAAGAAGAAGGAAATTATCCGGCAACATTGACAGTTACAAATGCCTATGGTACGGATGTGAAAGAAGTAACTGTAAAGGTTGAAAAAGGTGGAGTCGGTATTGAAGATATCAATAAAGATTATGTAACGATTACCCCGACGGTATTTACGGATAATGTTGCCGTAGGTCTGATAGATGCAGGTACTTATACTATGACTGTTTACGATTCAAAAGGTATGTTGGTAAAAAGATTACAGAAAGATTGTGTGAATAACGAGACGGTTCATATTGATTTGGATGTAACTTCCGGTATCTATCTGCTGAAAGTCATGAAAAATGATATGATCTTGAAATCAGCTAAAATTATAAAGAAATAAAGAGTTGGTTTAAGTTGATTGTAATGGCTACAAACTGTTGAAAATATGGTTTGTAGCCATTTTTATATAATAGACTGCATTTCTTTTTGTACGACGATGAGGTATAGCAATACGGGCAGGTATTCTTTGAACTCTTTTCTGAGCATATCCATTGTTTTTTGTTTGTATCGGTTGATTGATTTTACGCTTAGGTTTAATTCTTCCGCTATTTCCGCATGAGTCTTTCCTTCAAAGAAATTTTTAGTAAAAACAATGCGGTAGTTTTGAGGGAGTCGCTCTAATGCTTTGAACAGCATATCATAAAGTTCGTTTAAGGTATATACGCTATCTGATTCTGTGGCATAGACAGGTGGTTGCTTTTGGCAGAGTTCATTATAATTCCATTCGTATTCCAAGTGTTTTAAATAGTTGAGACAACTATTGCGTACACATATTTTCAAATATGCGGTTGCGGTATCTTTCTTTAATTCAATAGAGTTTCGTTTATCCCAAAGAGAGGCAAATACATCAGAAACGATATCTTCACAAATAGCCATATCGTTTATGAACCTTTTTGCGTAGATGCAAAAGGGAGCATAATATTCTTCATACAGCTTCCGGAATTCTTTTTCGTCGTTACTTTCGTGTAGGGATATTCTCATTATATACAATTAAAGTTCTTATCGGCTTGATGGCGTTACAAAAATAATAAATACTATTTTCTAAAAGCATGGATTGGATTTGTTTTTTTCAGAAATCAAAAAAAAGTAGGGAAGCTGTCCTACCGGCCGGGTTTCGATTGTAATATCCATGAGTTGAATTTCTCCTGTAGAGTTATGAATCTCTTAATTTTATCTCCAATTTGGCTGTTTATTAACAAATTTATTTTATACTTGCAGTTGTATCTGCCAATAATATGGTAATTTAGCACTTTGTGAATGGGGTTAAAAAAGCGAGAAACTAATAAAAAAGAGGCCTCTCCCCAGCCCTCTCCGTGGGAGAGGGAGCTAAGTTAGTTTTGTAACTAATTAATAGACAATAGTATCTGTACCCCCTCTTCCACGGAGAGGGTTGGGGAGAGGCTTCTAAATAATTTAGAAATAGATGGAATATCAAGATTCGGAATTATTCTTTCGTTACTGTAAAGGCTTGTGTACGGAGGCTGAGAAAGAGAAAGTAGAGGTTTGGCTGAATGAGTCGGAAGAGCACCGGAAACTTTTTCATGATCTTCAGAATGCATTGGCTTTGGGAGATGATATAAAGGCAATGGAAGCAATCGATGTGAAAGCTGCTTATCAGAGAACTCGAAAAGGGATCAGGAAGAAACGGAATAGGCAAATCGGAACTCGACTGATTAAATATGCCGCTTTCTTGACTTTGCCACTGTTCTTATCATCTGTCATATTGGGATATTTATATTTCAATGAGCCGGAGGAAAAAGTGCAATATGTAGATATTACAGCTTCTGTCGGTTCTGTTGTCCGCTATGAATTGCCGGATAATTCGGTCGTTTGGCTGAATTCCGGAAGTACGCTTCGTTATCCTACCGTGTTCCGGGGAGAGGGACGTGAAGTCGATTTGCAAGGTGAGGCTTATTTTGATGTACAAACCGACAAGGAACATCCCTTTTATGTGAATACTCCTTCGGGGATACGTGTATACGTTTATGGCACCCGTTTTAATGTTAGTGCTTATGAAAGTGAAGACTATGTTGAGACGGTCTTGGAGTCCGGCCATGTAAGCGTGTTTATGCCGGTTTACGGGACTTCCGAGACCTTGAATCCGGGTGAACGCCTGCTTTTTGATAAAAAAGCGTTGCAGTTTATGAAATCTAAGGTAGACGTCTCTGAAAAAACGGCCTGGAAGGATGGTAAACTGATTTTTAGAAATACTTCTTTGGATGAGATGCTGAAAAGATTGTCCCGGCATTTTAATGTCGATATTCATTTCAATAATAAATCGGGCAAGAATTACACATTCCGGGCCACATTCAGGAATGAATCGTTGTTTCAGATACTTGATTATTTGAGTAAATCGGTGTCGATGAAATGGAATGTGGAGGATCCTGTACAGTTATCCGACGGAACATTTACCAAGAGAAAGGTAATTGTAGATTTGTATTAAAAGTTTTGTGAGTGCTTGTTGCCGGGAGGTAATAGGCACTTTCTTTTTTCACTTTATCTTTATTTTACGCTTGGATGTTCTTTTCTAATCATTAGTCTCTCTATTTTGTTTAAACTTATGGACGACCGTTTGTTTTCTCTACGGGAAACGGCCCGAAACTCGTAGAGAATCGGGTTGTTCCTCGTAGAGTTTCGACCCGTTTCCCGTAGAGAAAAAATAGTGTTATATAATTGCTTGATATATAGCTTTTTATAGGGCTTGCTGTTTGTCGTTTATTTTTGGTGTTTCAGAACCCTGTTATATCTTTCAGCTCTTGATATTATGTATCTGAAATGGGTGTGATTTACGGATATTATCGTATGATTTCTCTATGCACTTCTTCCCCTTTTTTATAGATCGTTGTAATAAAAAATATTTGTTTATTGTCTTTGTGCATTTGAAGTTTGTCTTTTTAAATTATGGATACTTTATTGATCGTATTTGAGAGAATGTTGATATTGGTTTTATCAATAGTTTCTTATTTTTGTGACGATCAAGGTGATCTTTGCTGTTTGTGAAAAAACATTGATCGGTTTATGTCTATCGGAATATAATTTTTGTACTTTTACAAAAATATTAAATGAGGATGCCAAAGATTGTTTTTGATGTATCATGAACAGAATCTGATAAAAGGAATAAACGTTAAACCGAATTATAAATTACTGATAACAATGAGATTAAAATTCATTTTGAATTTATGGATGTTCTTGTTTCTGAGTACGAATCTGTTTTCCCAGAAGACGGCTGTAAAAGTGGCTTGTATAGGAAACAGTATAACTTATGGAGCATTTATTGCCAATCGCGATCAAAACTCTTATCCGGCACAACTGCAAGCTTATTTAGGTGATGGTTATGAGGTCAGAAATTATGGGGTATCGGGCAGAACCCTTCTTACTCAAGGAGATTATCCTTATGTTAAAAACGAAAGAGTACATTGAATCACAAAATTTTCAACCGGATATTGTATTGATAAAATTGGGAACTAATGATACGAAGCCGCAAAATTGGAAATATAAAGATGAGTTCATGGCGGATTATCAACATCTGATAGATAGTTATAAGGCTTTGAATTCTCATCCACGAATTATATTACTGACTCCTATACGTTGTTTCTTGCCGGAAGGATCTTCGATCAATGCAGCATTAATAGAGAATCTTCTATGAAATAAGATTCCCAATAAAGCAAATGTGCCACCGGAAATATACCGTATTGGCACATATGCTTTCTTTAGGAAATCAGTTTATGATACTGACAGTGGATATCATCCCGAATGTCCGGTTATCATTCAAACTCCATACAATTTCTCCTTTATGGTTTATTTCGAAAAGCTGCGGACTGTTTGCTTCGTTGGCATCATGACTGTGCCCTTGCCAATTGCAGATGTAAAGGCTTCCATCGGAGCCTTTGCATAAGCCGGCAGTGAAGAAGAGACGGACTCCTTTAATATCGTTCTCGCTATACCGGCGGATGACTTGACGGCTATCCGGATTGACTTCTACCAATGCGTGTCCGTCACCGCAGGCTATCCAGTAATTTCCGTTAACTGATTCCAAGGTTGTGAAAGGAGTACCTTCTGTTTTTAAAGTGCTGATCAGTTTACCGTCCGGAGATATTTCCCGCACTTCGGAAGTGGATATAAGCGGGATAAGATAGTTTCCACGTGGATTTTTATTCAATTGGCGGAACTGGGAGTGGGGATGGTCGATCCCTGTTTCGTATTCTGTACGCGATAGAATTTTACCTTTCGGGCTTACTTCCATGATCACAGCCGGATGTCCTGTCCATGCCAACAGATAATTGCCGTCGGATAGTACACGGGCTGTTTGCATCTCACATCCGTCCGGTACGGTGATATTCCATATTTCCTGATGGTTGCGGTTGATCGTTTTGGCACCCTTGCCGTAGGAGAACAAGATGTTGCCGTCCGGTGTAGCGGCTACTGAATTGCACTCCCATCCTTCTTGTAGGGGATGTTCCCACTCTATTTGCTTCGATTCTTTGTCTATGATGACAATCTTATTCCAACCGGAACCACCTAACAGTAGTTTTTCCGTTTTATTCTGTCCGGAAGTGTTGGAAATAAGAAAAAAGATGAAATATAAAAATATAGATATTTTCTTCATCATGCATGTGTGTTAATAGAAAATTGGGAACCTGTCTGACTTGGTTCCCAATTCTGAATTTTTCGTTATTTAGATAAATCCTGGAACATTTCAAAACCTTGTTCCGGAGTAAGTCCGTCGTGTACCACGGCATGTACTGCTTGAATCATGGCAGCAGGAGATTCGCTTTGGAATACGTTGCGTCCCATGTCTACACCGGCAGCGCCATCGTTAATAGCGTGATAGCAAAGTTCGAGAGCTTCTTTCTCCGGAAGTTTCTTACCACCTGCAATAACGACCGGAACCGGACAAGCGGCTGCTACTTTTTCAAAACCGTCGCAATAGTAGGTCTTTACGATATTAGCACCGTTTTCGGCACAGATACGTGAAGCCAGTCCGAAATAACGGGCATCACGCGCCATCTGCTTCCCTACTGCCGTTACTCCCATTACGGGAATATTGTAACGGCTTGCTTTGTCGACTGCTTTGTACAGGTTAGCTACTGTTTTTGCTTCGTGGGCCTCATCACCGATGGCCAGCATGACAGCCATAGCCGATACATTCATGCGGACAGCATCTTCGATATCGATTAATACATTGTCGTTCAAATCAGTCAGAATAGAGGTGCCCGCATCAGAACGCAGACAGATAGGTGTCTTTGTGTTAGCCGGGATAACGGATTGCAAGATACCTCGGGTACACATCAGACAGTCTGCATATTCCATTAACGGAACAATTGTCAGGTCGATACGTTCCAGACCGGAAGTAGGGCCCATGATGAATCCGTGGTCGCAAGCCAACATAACGGATTTACCTGTTTTCGGGTTGAAGATGCGTGATAAACGGTCTTTCATACCCCATGATGCATTTTCTGCACCTTTCACATGAAAATGTTGTTGTTGAGCGGCGATATTCAAACCGAAGTTTGAGCCTTCTCTTAAATCGTCTAAATCTGCCATTTTATTTTGTTATTATTGAATGATAATTTAGTAGTAAGTAGTTAAGTAGTAAGTAGTCAAGTAGTAAGTAGTTAAGTAGAATAGATTTGCATCTGAAGTTTATACTTAATGATTTAATTATCTACTACTGTTGCTTGCTACATGCAATTTTATTACTTGCTTTTTTATACTTGACTATCTACTACTTACTATTTGACTACTTAACTACTTGACTACTTAACTACTAAATAAATTACTTTTCTTTAGCTGCTTCTGCAAAGGAAGCGAACATACAACTCCAGGAAGCGGCACCGCTATCCATGTAACCGATGGAACGTTCTCCATAATTACGGGCACGTCCGAAATTTGCTTTCAGATCGATGGTGGACTGGGCACCGGCCAATGCTGCTTCGGCTCCTGCGTTCAAGACGTCCTTGATATCTTCGGAAGGACAATTCTGAATAGCTTCGACAGCGGGTATCAGAGCATCCATCATTGTTTTGTCACCTTTCTGGGCTTTGGTTTGCTTCTGCACATTGGCAAGGCCTCCGGCAAACATCACTTTTACGGCATTGGTATCTAACTCGGTACCACTTGCATGGTCGCTCATCCCTAAGAAGAAAGCCCCTAATAACGTGCTGGTCGAGCCGCTTACTTGCATCATGACATCGAATCCCATGTCGTTCAGCATCGTTTTGAACTCTTTCCCTTTTTCGGCCGTGGCAACGATTGCACTCATAGCTGTTACGATGGCTTGTCCATGATCACCGTCACCAATGACGGCATCGAGTTTGGAAAATTCATCCTCGCGTGCTTTAATGTTGGATAAAGCAGTGGCAAGCATTGTTTTAAAATTATCAATGGTCAGTTGTGTCATTTCCTTTGTTGTTTTATTTTCCGATGGTAGTCCAGTAAGGTGCATCGGAACGTTTGTTCTTCAAATAATCGATATGATCTTCATCGAGGATAGCCATGATCATCTGGAAACCGGCTTGCTCCTGTACAGTTAGTATTTCCTGTATGCGGCTGACTACGACTTGCAGTCCGCGGGCTTCCAACTCTTTATAGGCTTTACGGAAGATAATATTCAGTTCCATGTGAGTTGTAGCGCCTACACCATTGATGATGAGCATCATCTTGTCTCCTGCTTTGGGTTTGAGCTGCTGACAGAGCAGGTCTACCATTTCGGCTGCCGTATCATCGGCGGATACAAGCGGTTTTTGGCCGCCACCGCCTTCGCCATGCTGCCCCATACCGATTTCCATAATACCTTCGGGCAGGTCGGTAATGGTTGCCCCATTTTGCGGATGTGTGCAGGAATGCATTGCTACGGCAAGGGTAGCTACTTGATTGTTGTAGCGTTCGCCGATTTCGATAAGTTCGTCCAAAGATTTACCTTCTTCGGCTGCGGCTCCTACTATTTTATATAAAGGGACACAACCGGCCAAACCACGGCGATCATCGGTATTTGCATCGATTCCTGCGCTGATATCGTCATGGGTGACGATTTGTTTCACTTTGATACCCGCCCGTTCTGCTAACTGGCATGCCATGTTGGCACTCATGATATCACCGGAATGATTCAGTACGACTAACAGGATACCGGCTTCACGTTTCATTAACTGCAAGGCCTGAAACAGACGTTGTGCGCCGGGAGCTGCGAAGATATCTCCAACTACCGAGCAGTCCAGCATACCTTCGCCTACAAAACCGCTTAACGCCGGTTCGTGGCCGGAGCCGCCTAATGTGACGATAGCTACTTTGCTTTCATCTTTCGGGTGGGTGCGTACTACGATGTTTTCACCTGCGAGTTTTACCTGATCGGCATAGGCTAATGTGTAGCCTTCCAACAATTCGGGAGTTATTTGTTCCGGATCGTTGATGAATTTTGTTTTGATGTCTGACATGGTATTGTCCTCCTTTTTTTGATTAGTTCTTATTTGATTTCCATTATTTCGATCGCAATGCCTTCTTCTTCAATGAAAGCAATCGTGAGATGTTCATCGCAAACAGCCGGACCGAAGATCACCTTTTTCCCTTTCAATTCTTCTTCAAGTGAAGGAACTGTATAAGCAATATGTCCTTGTTTCTGTACGAGTTCGGGCATACAACTGCCTTCTTCGAATTTTAAAAACTCGATTCTGTTCGGACTTTTACTGTAGTCTGTCAGCCATACGCTGAGACCTTCGTTAAAGAAAGCATTTTCTTTTTGTTCGGTTGTGACGATACCTACATGGTTGAATGTTCTCATAATTGATTTGTTTTAAATGGTTATTTTTTCTAAGTGATTGGATTTAGTAGTTAAGTGATTTAGTAGTTAAGTAGTCAAGTAGTCAAGTAGTTAAGTAGTCAAGTAGGATAGATTCCGTGTCTGGGAATTCTATTCTACGATTTGATTGTCTTCTATCTACTTTTTACTGCTTACTGTCTACTCCCTAACTACTCATTATTTATTACTTACTTGACTGTCATTTCACTTACTACTTTATTATTTGCTATACTATTTTCTACTCACTACTTACTACTTAACTACTTGACTACTTATCATACTTCCTCCTCCTTTCCGGATTCTTTTTCCAGCTTCTATAAGACAGCATAGCCAGAACAATGATGATTCCGAAAGCTAAGTACAGATATATAAGTATGTTGTTTACATGTTCATTTTGGCCGTAAGAATGCATACCGCTCAAGAAATAGTTAACTCCCAAAAAAGTCATCAGGACGGAAGAAAAGGCGATGACCGATGTGACATTGAATAACCAGAGGGAGTTACAGCGCTTAATCAGATGGAGGTGGGTGACGATGGCATAGATAACCATTGTAATTAATGCCCAAGTCTCTTTAGGATCCCATCCCCAATAACGTCCCCAGGATTCATTGGCCCAGACTGCTCCTAAAAAGGTACCGATGGCCATCAGGGCAAGCCCTACCAGTAGTGACATTTCATTGATGATACTGAGCCCCTTGATACGGTTGATCAACGGATTGTTATCCTCTTTTCCGGCAAAAACAATCATTATCATATTCGTCAGGCCCATTAGGCAACTGATACCGAAGAAACCGTAAGCAGCGACGATGATGGCCACATGAAACATCAACCACGGAGATTTAAGGACAGGAACCAGCGTACTGATTTCCGGGTCCATCCAGTTCAGACCGGATACAAAAAGAATGATCCCGCCGAATAGAGTGGCCAGTGCAAGAGTCAGGGGATTGCGGCGTACAAACAACAAACCGGCAAGGACGGTAGCCCAAGCCACATATACCATAGTCTCATAAGAGTTACTCCAAGGAGCGTATCCGCCTATGTACCACCGCATACCCATGCCATACATGTGATAATGAAAAACGATCAGAACCAGAATACCCAATATCCAGATCAGTGTTTTTGTCCAACGTTTTTCCCGGAACTGGAACTGGGCAATGAATGTGAAGATTAGCAATAAACCGCCCAGAACCAGATAGCCGATTTTGCAAGCCCTGAACACATCCATCCGGTTGTATTTTAATTCTGATTGTATCTTTTTAGGACTGATATCGAGTGTCTTGTTCTTGGCTTGCTGATAGGTATTGATCATGCCGGCCACTTCATCAGCCTTTGTCCAATCATTACTTCTCAGCGATTCCTGCACTTCTTCCAGATACCAGTCCATGATGCGGGATACGAACATGGAATCTTTTCCGGCAAAAGCGGACAAGTCATCTCCCGGAGCATACCACTTATGATTGGGGTCATTCTCCAATGGAAAGAGGTTCAACATTTGGCGGTTGATGAGTTGGTGAAAGATATTGATCTGCTCATCCAGTTTCATCAGGTCTTTATCGAAACGCGTGCGTTGGTTCGGCATTTTATTATAAGCCTCTTCTAACTTTTCTTGCAGTTTGTAGTGGCCGTTGTCAAAGAACTGTATGTATGCACATTGTTTGGCAGACAGGTTATAATAACTTGTCAACTCCGGATTGGAAACGGTGATGAAGGGAATTTGCATCCATATATCCGGCATTATCAACAAACTGATCAGGAACTGATCGGAGTTGAGACCGCCGATCTTTTCCGACTTATGCAGTTTCCGCAGTACTTGAGACGAAAAAGTATTGATTGGCATCACTCGCCCGCTATTCGATTGCATCGGTAAGGAACCGAACACTTCGGCATGCCCCGGATTTACCATATATTTTTGTACAATCTCCCATCTTCCATCTCTTGTCTCTCGCCTTCCATCGTTTGCTTGGCTGTTTACGGGGAATGCGAGAATCATCATTAGTAAACATGCGATGATATTTCCGGCATTGTGAAGTTCTTTCAGCCGGCGACTCAGATGCATGAAACGGGAATTCTTGCCGGTAAAGCAAAGGAGCAGCCCGATGACCAGCAGAAGATAGCCGGTATAAGTAATGTTGCGTCCTGCCACGTCACGGTTGACGGAAAGGATTGTTCCTTGTTCATCCGGATCATAGGATGCTTGGAAGAACCGGTAACCTTTCACATCCAACACGTTATTCATGAAGATTCGTTCCGGACGGGATTTGCCGTCTACGTGTACAATGACTTCACTTTCATAGGAAGAAGGGCTGGATGAACCGGGGTAACGGGTCAGTGTAAATTTCTTTAGCTCCACTGAAAAAGGGAGGATATGGATACCGGTCCTGTCGTCGGAGGTCCGGACGGCGATTTGGTTACTTGTTTCTCCTTCACGAAGATGCAGGATACCTTCTTCGCTGAATAAAAAGGAAATAAGCGCACCGAGCAGGATGATGATAAAAGCAAAATGAACAGTCAGCATACCCCATTTCCTGCTTTTGAGATAGGAACGTTTTATGACGATTGCCAGAAAGTTGATGACTAACAGCAATTGAAGCAGGAAGAATAGGGGAGAATAGTAGACCATTGTTTTGGCTGTCGGCGTACCGTAATATTTCTCAATGAAAGTAGCGGCAGCCAGGGCAACAGCATAGATAAGTAACAAAACGACCGTTGTTACATAAGAAGAGAGTAATTTATTAAAGGTTACTTTCATTGGGTTGTCAATTGAATAATAAATAAGAGTTTTAATGTACCCACATGCCAATTGGCATATGGGTACATAGGTTTGGTTTGGTATTGCAACGGTTAGTCTTCTATGATTACACGGAACCCTACATTGAACACCCGTTGATGCGGATAGTAGGCTTTACGGACATAAGAAGTCGCGAATTTGGGACGCTCTATGTACGAACCGCCCCGTACTACCTTAAACTCGGAAGGTGTTTTCGCCTTTTCGGTATAAGGGTAAGGACGGTAGTCCGAACGTGTCCACTCGGCGATATTTCCATGCATGCTGTACAGACCGAAGGGGTTTGCCTGATAATTCTTGGAATCGACCTGGTTCATGGCTCCATCATTCACACTCTCTTCTTTAGGCAGATAAGAGTAATACTTATACCAATGTGAGTTTTTCGACATCGGCTGCGGGTCAATGCCGCTTACGGCCATCTGGTTACAACTTTCATCCGCCAGATTTTCCAGTTTGCCGAAATCGGTATTGGAATTACCATACCAGAAATCCGAGTCGCTTCCGGCGCGGCAAGCCCATTCCCATTGTGCCTCTGTCGGCAGTGTGATGTTCAGACCGGTCTTCTCGCTCAGCTGTTTACAGTACTCCATTGCATCATTGTAGCTGACACGGATTACCGGTTGTTTCGGCTCATTGGCCGGGTAACCGAAGTGTACGTGGTCTTTCCATAATTGATCTACATACCGGCTGTCATGATCGGGGAAGATGACATTGTATTGTTCATTGGTAATTTCCACTTCACCCATCCAGAATCCTTTGGCGATTTTTACTTTAGACACAGGACGGTTGTCATCGGCGCCGTTCCAGCTACCCATCGGGAATTCTCCTGCGGGAATACGTACAAATGTGATTTGGATGCCCGGAGCCAATGTCACCTCTTTGCGGGTCTCTTTTTCATCGGCCAGCATGGCTCTGATTGCATCTGCATCGAAAGGCCAGTTTTTCACCTTTATATTCTTTTCTTTCACAGGTGCAGGAGCTTCCGGCATGACAGGAGTTATCTCTCCCTTGCCCTTCAGATAAGCCGCATAGTCTGCAATTTCCTTCTTCCAGTCTACTCCCATGCCATTGGCATATTTGTTGGTAAGCTCTGTACGGCGTTCAATCTGGTCGTAACCTTGGTAGGGGAAATCGGTAATCTTGTTGGCATTGAAATAGCCCTTGTCCGGAGCATTATAATCAATCCAATTGTACAACGTCCGCCACTCTTTATCGGTCAGTTCTACGTTGGCATGTCCTTTTTTAAGGATACGGATCAGTTCACTGGTGTTTGCATGATATTCGTACGGTTGCAAAACAGCCATGTCGGCTTCCGGGCCTTGGCGGTGCACATACGGGTGCAGATTCAGATAAGAAGGGCCGTAGCCGTGTTCATCTTTCTTTCCGGCACGAAGGTCGAATGCTTTTTCACCGTTGTGGCAGGCGATACAGGCACGGTCGAGGATCGGTTGTACTTCCAAGTCGAAAGTGAACGAGCGAACGCCACCTTCGGGTGCTTTGATGGAATGAGCGGCACGTTGAGAAGCAATCACGCGTTTGGGTACGGGGATTTGGTTCTGGTCTTCGTGGCATCCGATACAGGATACGATCTCACCTGGTTGTCCGGTCAGCCAGCTACGCATCCATTGGATGGCGGCACCGTCTTTGTCGACCGGTTGTATGGATATAGGCGTATTGGCCGGTATCTTGAAAATCACCGAACCGTCTTCTTCCACGGGCACGGTTCCCAACTGGCGCTTGATATCCCATCCGCTTTGAATCCCGTGCCAGTTGTGGTCGGATACGGTTTTCAGATAGGCGTATTCGTAGGCATGCAGACGGAGTTCTTTCACGGTTCCGCGAGGTACGTCACGCAGGCCTTCTCCTTCGTAAATGTCCTGGATAAATACGGTTGCTTCCTTTTCATTCAGTTTCACACGATCCGGAATGGCGGGCGGAGTAACATTTTTACGTACGATGATCGGGCTGATAAAGCCTTCACCTTCCTGTTTCATCAGGCAAGTCACATTGTCGAACACATCTACCAAATAGATGCCCCATAAATCCTGTGGATTCAGTTTGGCGGCTACCAAGTAGTATTTATCGTCCAACGGAGTCGGTTTGATGAACTGCGGCCATACGCCGTTTACCAGTTCGTCTTTTATGATCTCTACGATCGGACGGTTACGATACGGAATCTCTTGCAACATACCTGCCGCACCTTTACGTGCTTTGGTCGGATCGAACAGTATCAGGCGGCCGGAGCGGGCAATGCCGTGGTGACCGGAAATGATACCTACGAAAGCCGATGCATGACCGGGAAGAGGCTGGATGTCGAATGTGCTGTTCGGGAAGGCGGAGCCGCTTCCGAAGAGGGCTTTCTGTTCTGTGCCGTCCGGATTCATGTGCATCACGAAACGGGAGTAGTAGTGCATCAGGTCGGTATATTCCCAGCGTGTATACATTACACGTCCATTATTCATAACAACCGGATTCCAGTTGGCATCTTGGTCAAATGTGATGCGGCGCATATCCTGATTTTGGGGATTGTACAGAACCATGTTACCTACCGGGTCGGAACCACTGACGCAGGGAACTCCTTGGTAACCAATGTTGCTGATGGCAATCAGACGACCGTCGGGCAGATAAGTACCGTCATAGAATTCCAGGTCCGGTTCTTTGTTTTCGACTAATGTTTTGTAACCGGTTCCATCGAGTTTTACCTCATGTATGTTCCAGCGGTTGTCCGGCATGGTTGCGGTAAACATTACCCGGTCACCGTCCCAGTGCATTTTAAGGTCGGCAATGGATGAAGTGTTTTTCGGTTTATAGACCCGGTGCATCTGGATGTCACCGCGCAAATTGGATAATTCGACAATTTCCGCGTCGAAGCCGCTACGGCGGGCAGACTCCTGATTGCTCCAGTTATTGGATTGCGTACCTAAATCCGGTGCCATGGCCGTGCGGGCACGTGTACCTAACTTGAAACGGGTAGCTACAATTTTGTCACCATCCAACAGAGGATTGCCGAGCAGGATGGCCTGTTTGTTCTCTAATGCCTTGCGGGCATCTGCCAACGCCTGTGCGTTGTTTTGATAAATGGCGTTAAACCCTTTTTTAGAAAGGCTCAGCAGTTCATTGAATAGAGGTTCGTACTTTGCGGCATCGTACCCCTGTTGTTTTTTCATGTCGGCAAAAGCCAGTTTGATGGCTTCTATGTTGAGCCATTCCAGTTCGCTCTGTACCTCGTAGACATTTTGTATCTTCTCAAATAATTCGAGGTATTTACGTATCTGTGTGTCTATGTCTTTTTCTACTGCTACCTGCCGGATCAGGTCTTTGAAGTAAGCACTGTCTTTCAGCTTGTTGGCCATACCTTCTACTACCTGTTTTTCAATAGACGCATCAACAGTGACTAACCAAGTATCCAGTTCTCCCATTTGGCTGTTCAGCATTCCTATCTGGTCCGGATATTTCTCGGATAACTGTTTGGCAGCAGCCGTAGGCAGTACGTTCAATGCATGAAAAAATACACTGCCGGTATTTGAGGCATCGTCGATTCCTACTTCTGCTTCGAAACGTACATATTCGCTTTTGACCGGATAGATAAGTGTGCCGTTGGCATGGCAGAACATTCCGTGTTCGTAAGGTTTGCCTGCAATCCGGATCGGTTTGCCATTGGCATTTATGTTGGTTCTGGGTTTGTCCCAACCGGCTACACCGTATTCAAACGGTATCTGATCCAACCAGACGGAAGAACCGTCGGCTGTAATAAAGCGAGCGTTTCCCCATACGGCATGGTCATACCCGGTACCGTCGGGACCACCGGAGGTAATGAGTATGAGTTGGTTACAGTTTTTCAAGTCTACTACGAAAGGTTCGGCTTTATCTTTCGCTTTCATCCATTTGGATATGACGGGCATTCCCGCCTTTTGCAATTGCGAGCGTAATTCGGATTTCGCTTTCACTGAAGCGTCGATCCACGTCTCCGCTTTCTTGGGCTTCGGCCCGGCAAAGGCCAGGGCGGAAGCCGATAAGAATGCAAGAGCTATTAGCAAAGATTTATTCATGGAGTTGATAATAAGGTGTTGCTATTTTCTTGTTTTATAATGCAGCTTTGGATATTTATAACGCGGCTTTGGCATTGGTGAAACGCAATCCGGCATTGTCATGATAGGTAGCCCATTCGGAAACGATTGCTCCTTCGGGGCCGGCCATCAGGAAGTGGAAAGTAGTCAGTTGTTTCAACGGCAATACTTCACCTACTTGCTGTATTACGAAATTCTTGCTTTTGATAGGGCCGTGAGTAGCCGGTATGGCGGGTGCATTCGGAGTTTCTTCTCCAATTTCCGAGAAGTTGTAAGCCCATCCTTTTTCAACCATCCATGATTCGTGCTTGGCGGGGAACTTGGTGGCAACGTGCGCGTGCTCGGGGATCATTTGGCCGGGGAGCAGATAAATGGCGTGTGCAAAATATCTTTGTTCTTCATTGTTCACCCAAAAGATGCCTCCCATACCTACATTTTCAAAGTCTCCCAATCCGAAATCAGTGACCCACATATCGGTCGCCATCAATTTAGTGAAAGGAACATCATAGAATGCGAACATGTCTTTCATTGCCTCCATGGCAACATTTTGTTGGAATTTGCCGTCTTTGTAGAAATCGGCATTTGTGTACTTTTTGGAATAAGTCATTTCTTTTTTGTTTTTACAGTTGTTGTTATTACATTCGTTTTTGCATTGTTCGGTGCATGTTCCGTTTTCGCAACAGGTGGTTTCTGAATTGGATGTTTTGCCGGTACATGCAGCCATAGCGAGTATAACTACTCCTAAGGCTACTGATTTTGTTAGCTTTCTCTTCATTTTTGTTTATTTATTAGGTTAGTGATTTTGCTGTGGTGTAATCTGGAGGAATTGGGTTTTATTTTATGGCAATCCCTTCTATTTCGATTAATAACTCATCTCTACATACATCTGCACACATATAAGAGACAGGAATGGCCAGTTGATAACTGCTTAATACTTCGTACGCTTCCTTATAGTCGGATTTGTTTTTCAGATAGACGCGCAGCATTTTCAGTTGTGCATCTCCGGTCAGTTGGGCTATATTCTCCATTGTGATGTGAAGCTGCCGTTCGAGACCGACTCCGGTCAGGCTCTCTTCTCCCCGGATAGCGGCTGTACCCGATACGTAGATAAGTTTTCTGTCGTCGAACGTCATACTTTTGGCACGTTCGAACTTGGGTGTCGTCTTTTGTTGTTGGGCGGTTTCCAATACTTGCGGCGAGTAGGCATGGGCGGCAATCTGCAATTTGTTGTCGATCGGGGTAGCAAAGCAGGCAGGGCGTGTGAATACGGCGGCATCGATATCTACCAGAACACCGCCTAAGTTTGTCCCGATTCCGGTGGCTGCCGGATAACCGTTCGTCCATACTGCCTGATTGTAGAAATTGCTGCGTACGTTGTTGAACATTTGATAATGCTGGTCGGCACCGTCAAAACTGGTAATTTGTTCGATATAGTTCCATTGCCGGATGATATTTTCGATGGGGAAGTTCTCTTTGTGCAGAACCTCGCTTGCCAGGCGGAAGATTTCAACGGCCTGTTGTTGGATATTAAAATCCAGTATGTCGCTGTGAAAACCACCGGCAAAAAGAAAACGGCCGTCTGCATTCTCCAGCGTGACATATGGAAAACCTTTGTTGGGATGATAAGTGATGTGGTCATTTTCATCCGCCCGGTAGCTGTGTACCTCCAAAGTGAGGGCACCGTCCAACGCCGGTTGTGATACATAACTCATTACAGGCAGACGATCTTCATAACGTTGCTGTATCTTATTCCACAGGATGCTACGTCGTGTGACATATTCTTCATTGTTTGCCGGAGTACCGAAGAATACCAGTCTGAATATGGACTCGTCTTTCGGTAATTGCGCCAATAAGGTGTCTGCCATCGTTGTAAAATCTGCTACTTCGGTGGTATATATGTTATACCGTATTTTTTCGCAATAGTTCATGTTTTCCAGTGGTTTTGGTTTATAATGAGTTTACGTATTCTGTCAGTGCTTTGATTTCCTTTTTAGATACTTTTTTGTCAATTCCATGTTTATGTATTTCGAACACTTCTTCCATGGTGGCGGCACGGCCGTCGAATAGATAGGGTGCTGTGCGCCATACTTCACGAAGAGTAGGGGTATCCCATCCTTTTTCAAACTCGATGTCTTCACCGATACGGTGCATCTTCAGGTCGGTATAATAGGGGCCGCTATGGCATTCCGTACAGTTCAGTTTTTCAAAAATTTTTCGACCCTCTTTGGCGAGGTCGGACAGTTCGCCGTCGACCAGATAAGGGCTTGGAACAGGTCGCAGAGATTTCAGATAGGCATCTACACAAACGGCGTCTTCTTCGGTGATATCGAAGAATTGGATAAACTTGAAGCCGGCACGTACAGCCCATTCGGCGGTTTCACGGATACCGGATATCATGCTGGGAGGGGTAGGATGACTGAATAACAGACTCTTGCAGTTTTTGGAGTTGCCGACTCCGTCGTTCATTAAATCCCAGTTCATACCGTCGGTACGGGCGTCTCCGGGATGGCATCCGTTGCAGCTCTGCCAATTTTGAAAACAATGGGATGCATCGTTGAAGTAACGTTCTCCTTTATTTTCCGCACTTTCTTCCCGGTCCGGATTCAGATTGGCTGTGGCTATTTCGCAAGTTTGGGCGTCTACGATGTTTAGGATGTCGGCAAAATAAGTGGGAATATAGAGTTTACCATTCTCCATGATCATTTTGCGGGGGCCGTTTCCTTCCAATGGAATACGCTTGCGCAAGCCGTACAGGAATCTCAGGTCATAATCCAACATCGATTTGTTGGGATAATTCAGAAACTTGTCCAGCATTGCCTTATGATCGATAACGCTGATTTCATGGGTTCCGGAGTGGGTGATGAATAGTGTTTCGTCGTTGCAGGCGATGCTCCAGATGCCTGCTGCTCCTCGTTCCGGCTCGTCAACAACAACCGCTCCGATGAATTCTTGTCTTGATACATCTATGATACTGAAAGCACTGGTATTCATCCATCCTTGTTGCAATTGGGAAGTCGGAACAGCAAAACGGCCGAGATTATGTGATACATAAATATATTTACCATCAGGAGTCATGCAAATGCCGCGAAGTGCATTGCTTCCATTGGCCAGTTGTATGTCTTTTACCTTGGTGAAATCGCTCATTCTGATTACTGATACACAGGCAGCCACATAGTCGACATCCGCCCGTTGGGCCGGCAGAAAATTTGTCACGAACAGGTACTCGCCGTCTTTACTGAACAGTGCTGATTTGGGCTCACGCAAGACTTTTACGGAACGGATAACTTGGTGGCTTGCCGGATCGACCTCTGAAACCGTATTCTGGAATTGATTGCATACATATATGTGCTTTTTGTCCGGGCCGAATATCGGATAACAGGCACCGGAACCTGTTGCAATGGCGGTTTCCTGCTTGCCGGTTTCCAAAGAAATAATCTGTAAATGTCCGGTGGCAGCACTTGTAGTGACATATGCCTTGTCGGCATCCAGAAGAATACCGGTAGGAGATTCGTCTACCGGAATCGTACGCAGAAGTGTTTTACCATCCGGCGAGAAGATGCTGATGCGGTTTCTGCCTTTTTCTGTAATCAGAATTTCCCCTTTATCGTTCAAGGTGATATCTGTAGGAAAAAGCGGAGGATTTCCTGCAAAGACAAACGAAAGGGGGCTGCACAAAAAAGCAGCTACGATTATCTTTTTCAATATTTGCTTGGGGGTGTTCATAGTATATATTTTTTCTTATATTTGACTATATCCTAACTCTCTTGAAATACATTGTGCCGTATCTTTTATATATTCTACGGATTGGCGGATTACCTCTTTCGATAGTCTGTCTTTGGGACCGGAAATCCAAATGGCACCACACGGGTAGCTGGTATAATTAAAGATCGGTGTGCCGACGCAGACTACTCCGCTCAGCTCTTCTTCGTTGTCCATGGCATAGCCTTGTCTGCGTACTTTCTCCAGCTCTTCCATGTAAGCCTCCGGGGTCGTAATTGTACGTGCGTTGTAGCGCGTAAATTCCATCTGCGCCAGATAATAATCGCGGACAGTATTAGGGAGATAGGCCATGATAGCTTTTCCGGGCGCCGAACAATGCAGCTCGAAAGGTTTTCCCGGTGAAAGTACGAACCGGAACGTATGGTGCCCTTGCGCCTGTTCGATAAATATGCCTTTTTGATCTCCTAATACTCCGAAGCAGGCTGTTTCTTTCACCTGATCACGCAAATTACGCAGATGCGGCAGGACAATTTCCAATAGATTGTGTTCGTTTAGCGATCTGAATCCAAGTGTCAATAGTTTACGGGATAATTTGTAATGCTTGGTATCTTCATTATATATAAGGTATCCTAACCGGACCAAAGTATTTAGAATCCGATAAGCAGTAGTTTGCGAAATATCAAGTTCCGACTTGATTTCCTGCAATGTTTTCCCCGTCGTGTAAAGTGACAGGTATTCAAGGACTGCAATCCCTTTTTCAAGGTTCGGCACTTTATAGTTTTCTTCTACTTTTTCCATGTTTTCTTCTGTTTTTTCCATATTTGGAATAATCTTCCATGTTTGTTGCTCAAATATAAGGAAACATTTGGCAAAAGATGATAATGCCCCTGTAAAAAATGGTTAAATGTGTTGTAGAGTATGTTATGTCCGAAAATACTTGTTTGCGGACACTGATTGGCGTATGGGGATATCCGTATGCCTGAGTTTTATAGAATGTATATACGACCCTTAGAAGACATTTGCATGGAGTATAGGGAACAGAAACTTTTCTTTGCCCTGAATAGCCTATGAATAGGATGTTTGAGCAAGGAAGGTGAAACCGGCGAAGGGGCGGGAAAAATACAGAGTACGAGCAGTTTTGCCGGATGAATGTGATTTATCTGAAAAAGATACTGCATTTTTTTGAAAATTCGTCATTTTTATGGCTGATTGGGGAACGCATTACTTTTCTCTTCGGCTTACAGCGCTTTTGAAGCCGAACGATGATAAACTAAAAAAAGGAGCAAGTGGGAAGTCTCTTCCTCTTGCTCCTGAATTAATGCAATTAAAAATTTGCGCTAAAAAATTATATGAAAATTGGTTAGTTGTCGGTTTAGGTTATATAATATCGTTATCTGAAATCTTTCAATTCTTCCTGTAGCTTTTGGCGTGTAAAGAAGATCCTGCTCTTTACTGTTCCCAACGGGAGATTGAGCTTTTCTGCAATTTCGCGGTATTTGAATCCGGACACATGCATTGCAAAAGGCACTTTGTATTCTTTTGGCAGCGAGTTTACTATGCGGTGCATTTCTTTCAGGTCATACGAACTTTCCGTACTCTCGAATCCCGATTCCTGCGGGAGACTCAGGTGGTAGAGGTTCTCTGTTCTGTCTACGAAAGTCTGATCACGTACTACTTTTCTGTAGTTGTTGATAAAGATATTGCGCATGATGGTGTACATCCATCCTTTAAAATTGGTATCCGGCATATATTTGTCCTCATTGTCCAATGCTTTTAATGAGGTCTCCTGCAACAAATCATTTGCTTCTTCTCTGTCCGTAGTCAGTTTGTATGCAAAACGCAGCAGTTCATCCTGAACTCCTATTAAATCTTTTCTGAAGCTTATACTTTTCATAATGTTGCTTTTTAAATTGTGAATATATCGTTGTTTATTTCGATGTTGCAAGTTTACGGCATTTTGCTGATTGCGATAGGGGGGATTTTATCTTTCTTTAGCCTGAAAACTATCAATTGATAGTTTTCAGGTCATTTTTGATAGTTTTCGGGCGTTATTTTTTCGCATTGCAAACCTTGATCCAGCATTTTCTGCCAAATTATTGCAATTAATAGAAAAGAACAATTAATTTTGCACAATCATTTTATCTATAACGAATGACTGACGACTCTTTGTTTTTAATAGATATCGATAAGATACTTCGGGCAAAAGCTCCGAAGCGGTATAAATATATCCCTAAATTTCTGATTTCTTATTTGAAGAAAATCGTGCATCAAGAGGAGATCAATGTCTTTCTTCAAGAGTCAAAAGACAAGTTAGGTGTTGACTTTTTAGAAGCTTCGCTTGATTTTCTGGATGCCAAGGTAGAAGTAAGGGGAGAAGAAAACTTACCTAAAGAGGGATTATATACGTTTGTATCGAATCATCCACTGGGCGGACAGGATGGAGTGGCTTTGGGCTATGTTCTCGGTAAATTCTACAATGGAAAGGTGAAATATCTGGTCAATGATTTATTAATGAATCTCAGAGGACTGGCACCGCTTTGTATTCCTATCAATAAGACCGGGAAACAGGCAAAAGATTTTCCGAAGATGGTGGAAGCGGGATTTAAATCGGATGACCAGTTGATTATGTTTCCTGCAGGACTTTGTTCGCGGCGTCGGAACGGAGTGATTCGTGATTTGGAGTGGAAAAAGACATTTATAGTAAAGAGTGTGCAGGCTCAGCGCGATGTGGTACCTGTACATTTCGGAGGACGGAACTCCGATTTCTTTTATAATCTGGCCAATATATGCAAGGCATTGGGTATTAAATTTAACATTGCCATGCTTTATCTGGCGGATGAAATGTTTAAAAACCGTCATAAGACATTTACAGTCACTTTTGGAAAACCGATTCCTTGGCAGACATTTGATAAATCGAAAACACCGGCGCAATGGGCGGAATACGTGAAGGACATCGTATATAAACTGTAAGAAGAGAAAAAGAACAATTACACTAACGAGGAATATGGAAGAGATTATTAAACCGATAAGCAAAGAGCTACTAAAAGCGGAATTGACAGAGGATAAACGGTTGCGCATGACCAATAAAAGTAATAATCAGATTTATATTATTACTGCTCAGAATGCTCCGAATGTAATGAAAGAAATCGGCCGTTTGCGTGAAATAGCTTTTCGTGCTGCCGGAGGTGGTACAGGCCTTTCCATGGATATTGATGAATACGATACAATGGAGAATCCTTATAAGCAACTCATTGTATGGAATCCTGAAGCGGAAGAAATATTGGGAGGATATCGTTATCTGTTAGGCACGGATGTACGGTTTGATGAAAAGGGAGCGCCGATACTGGCAACATCCCATATGTTCAATTTCTCGGAAAAGTTCCTTAAAGAATATTTGCCTACTACCATCGAACTGGGACGTTCGTTCGTTACGTTGGAATATCAGTCTACCCGTGCCGGAAGCAAAGGCTTGTTTGCTTTGGATAATTTATGGGATGGTTTGGGGGCGTTGACTGTGGTAATGCCTAATGTGAAGTATTTCTTTGGGAAAGTGACGATGTATCCGAGTTACCACCGCCAAGGACGCGATATGATTCTTTATTTCCTGAAGAAGCATTTCGGTGATAAGGACAAGCTGATTACTCCGATGCAGCCGTTGGTTATGGAGACGGAAGAAAAGGAACTCGCAGGGATCTTTAGTAAAGACTCGTTTAAGGATGATTATAAAATATTGAATTGTGAAATCCGCAAGTTGGGTTATAATATCCCGCCATTAGTCAATGCATATATGAGTTTGAGCCCTACCATGCGTATGTTCGGTACCGCTATCAATTATGAATTCGGTGACGTGGAAGAAACCGGTATATTGATAGCAGTAGACGAGATCCTTGAGGATAAACGTATGCGTCACATCCAATCGTTCATTGAGAATCATCCCGACGAATGTAAATTGACCTCTGGGGTTAATAAAGTATTTACACCGCAGGAAGACTGTTGCCGTTAATTTTGCGGTAAAGGTCTAAAGCAAAGACATCGGTCATTCCCGAAATATAATCAAGTACCGCCTGTATTCTTTCATAGAGTACGGGCGATTTTATGTTGTATTGCCCGGATACGCGGTTGATGAGAAGTTGCGAGTATGCTTTGTCCGGGGAGGTGACGGCATTGATCATCAACTCCAATAATGTGCTGATAACCCGGAAACCGGCAAGTTCGATGTCGAGCACATCGCGTGACCGGTAGATTTTTGCAAACGAAATCTCCGAACAGCGTCTATAAGCCTGTGCCGGTCTTTCCGATATTCTTTTTATAAGAGGATTTTCAAATGTTCCGGACAATATTTCGGATTCGTGTTCGAGGAATACCTTAGTACACTCTTTTATCAATAATCCGATGACGGAAGAACGCAAGTAGGCAATTTGTTCGTTGTTGTCGCTGACGATATGGAAGGTCTTGCGGATATGTTCTTTTCGCTCATCACTGAAGTAGGCCAGAAGTAATTCTTTTGTCTCATCGGTGGTCAGAATCTTTAATTTGTGGGCATCCTCGATATCCATCATTTGATAACAGATATCATCTGCCGCTTCTACCAGATATACCAATGGATGTCGGACATATTTTAAAGGATGAGCGTTGAGCTGTATTAAGCCCAATTCTGTGGCTATGCGCCGGAATCCTTCCTCTTCACTGGTGAAAAAACCGAACTTGGATTTATTTCCTGCAAGACTCGATGAAAAGGGGTATTTTACGATTGAAGCAAGGGTAGAATAGGTCATTGCGAATCCTCCTTTCCGCCGTCCTTCGAATTGGTGTGTAAGCAATCTGAATGCATTGGCATTTCCCTCAAAATGTGTCAAATCATCCCATTCCACCGGGGAGATTTGCTCATTCAGGAACTGCCCTTTTCCTTCGGAGAAGAAAGTAGAAATCGCTTTTTCCCCGGAATGGCCGAAGGGGGGATTGCCCAAATCGTGTGCAAGACAAGCGGCGGATACGATAGAACCTATTTCCGGCAGGAACGAATCGTACAGTTCCGGCTGGCGGGTAAGTATTGCTTTGGATACATCATTACCCAACGAACGGCCAACGCACGAAACCTCCAGACTGTGCGTTAAACGATTGTGGACAAAGATACTGCCGGGCAGAGGAAATACCTGTGTCTTATTTTGCAGACGGCGGAAAGGGGCCGAAAAAACAAGCCGGTCATAATCCCTTTGAAATTCCGAGCGGTTTTCTTGTCTGTCTTCATGGAATTCTTCCATTCCGAAACGTTTTGCTGAGATCAGTTTCCTCCAATCCATCTTTTTATTTACTATTTGACGGTTTACAATTTACTATTTGGCGATGTCTTGTTCTGTTTTCGCACATTATTTAACTGCAAATGTACGGAAATTCGATACAAATTATGTATTTTCGCCCGTTAAATAGTAAACATGCTGAATATGAACGTGAAAGTTATCAATAAATCGAAGCACCCGCTTCCGGCTTATGCCACCGGACTCTCTGCTGGAATGGATATTAGAGCAAATCTGTCGGAACCGCTTACACTGGCTCCCATGCAACGTTGTCTTGTGCCGACCGGCTTGTACATTGCGCTTCCTGAAGGCTTTGAGGCACAGATACGTCCCCGTAGCGGTTTGGCTTTAAAGAAAGGTATTACTGTCTTGAATTCTCCGGGTACTATAGATGCGGATTATCGCGGAGAAGTTTGCATCATTTTAGTAAATCTTTCTACTGAGACGTTTGTTATTGAAGATGGCGAACGGATTGCACAAATGGTGATTGCCCGTCACGAGCAGGCTGTATGGCAGGAAGTGGATGTCTTGAATGAGACAGAACGTGGTGCCGGTGGTTTCGGGCATACAGGTAGAGAGTAGTGTATAGTAGTCAAGTAGTTAAGTAGTCAAGTAGCAAGTAGTCAATACTATCCGCTACTTGCTACTTGACTACTTAACTACTTGACTACTTGTTTACCTACTTGCCTACTCCTAAATTATTAAATAACAAATTACGAAAAACGAATGAAAATAAGATTGTTACTCCTTTTGACGTTGGTAGGGATGTTGATCTCTTGTGGCTCTTCGCGCAGGATTGGAAAGGCGGATGTTGCCGGAACCCGGCAGCGGATAACGCTTTCACCTGAGCAACAACGCAAATACGACTATTTCTTCCTTGAAGCTACCCGGTTGAAAGTAAAAAAGGAGTATGATGCTGCGTTTGATTTACTGAAACATTGCTTGACTATCGATCCTTATGCCGCTTCGGCACTTTATGAGATTTCTCAATATTATATGTTTCTTAAGCAGGTGCCGCAGGGGCAGGCTGCTTTGGAAGCGGCAGTAGAGAACGCACCTGATAATTATTGGTACAATCAGGCACTTGCCAGCCTTTATCAGCAACAGGATGAGAAAGAGAAGGCAATAAATATACTTGAAGCAATGGCAGTCCGTTTTCCTGCGAAGAAAGATGCCTTGTTTGCTCTGATCGATTTATACAACCAGAAGCAAGATTATGGAAAAGTGATCGAAACACTGGATCGTCTGGAAGAGAAGCTCGGAAAAAACGAGCAGCTTACGATGGAGAAGTTTCGTATTTATTTGCAAATGAAGGATGATAAGAGCGCTTTCCGTGAAATAGAAGGGTTGGTGAAAGAATACCCAATGGATATGCGTTATCAGGTGATTTTGGGTGATGTATATATGCAAAATGGTAAACAGCAAGAAGCCTATGATATTTATCAAAAAGTGCTTGCTTCCGAGCCGGATAACGTTATGGCCCGTTTTTCTCTTGCATCTTATTATGAGCAGACGGGGCAAAAGGATTTGTACAGGCAACAAATCGATTCGCTACTGCTGAATAAGAAAGTGCCGGCAGATACAAAACTGAATGTGATGCGTCAGATCATTGCGCAGAATGAACAGGCAGAAGCGGACAGTACGGATGTAATTTCGCTTTTCGACCGGATTCTTCAGCAGGATACGGAAGATGATCAGATTCCGATGTTATATTCTCAATATCTTTGGGCTAAAAATTTGAAGGAAGCTTCCGTACCGGTGTTGGAACGGGTTGTTCAGATCGATCCCACTAATAAGGCTGCCCGTTTGATGCTTTTGGAGATAGCCGTACAAAAGAGTGATTTTGACCAGGTGATAAAAATCTGCGAACCGGGTATCGAAGCAACTCCCGATGCGCTTGAGTTCTATTTTTATCTGGCTATTGCCTATAACCAGGCGGAGCGTCATGATGAGGCGCTTGCCATCTGCCGGAAAGCTTTGGAGAATGCTACACCGGACAGTAAAAAAGAGGTCTTGTCTGATTTCTATTCTATCATGGGTGATATTTATCATACCAAAAAGCAGATGGCAGATGCATACAATGCATACGATTCCGCGTTGGTTTACAATCCGTCCAATATAGGTGCTTTGAATAATTATGCTTACTATCTGTCGGTAGAACGGCGTGATCTTGACAAGGCCGAGGAAATGAGTTATAAGACGGTAAAAGCCGAACCTGATAATGCTACTTTTCTTGATACGTATGCCTGGATACTGTTTGAAAAGGGGAATTATGCCGAGGCGCGTATCTACATTGATAATGCGATGAAAAGCGATCAGGAAAAAAGTGATGTCATCGTAGAGCATTGTGGTGATATTTATTATATGACCGGTGATGTGGATGGGGCTTTGAAATATTGGCAGCAAGCTCTGGATATGGGTAGCCAGTCGAAAACGTTGAAAGAAAAGATAAAGAAGAAGAAATATATTGCGGAATGAGGAAGATTCTATATTTGTTGCTGCTAATGGTTGGGTTGGCCGGTTGCCGCAGTTCAAAGCAGGCTGCTGGCATAGCTGTTCCCGAAACAGCACACTATTTGTCGTCAAGGCTTCAACTGACTATACCTTCCGGAGCAAATGGGAGTATAACTACCGGAGGGACGATGAAAATGAAGGGAGGCGAGCGTGTGCAACTCTCCATTCTTATGCCTATTTTACGTACAGAGATAGCCCGTTTGGAGATAACTCCCGATGAAATTCTGCTTGTCGATCGAATGAATAAGCGTTATGTTCGTGCTTCGCGTAGCGAATTGAATGATATTCTACCCAAAAAGGCCCGATTTTCCAAATTGGAGAAGCTGCTTTTGGATGCTTCATTGCCTGAAGGGAAATCAGAATTGAGTGGTAAAGAATTAGGAATACCTTCCTTGGAAAAAGCGAAAGTACGGTTGTACGATTTTTCATCCAAAGAGTTTGTAATGACTCCTACGGAGATTTCCGACAGATATACTCAAGTGCCGCTTACGGAATTGTTAAATATGCTGACTAAGTTATGATAAAACGCATCTTTGTATTATTGGCATGTATTTTTTGGGGGGCTGTTTCGCTTTCTGCCCAAAGCAGTAAGTTGATCAAAGAGCTGGAAAGCAAACGTGGCGAATTGCAGAAGCAAATTGCCGATACGGAGTCATTGTTGAAAAATACAAAGAAAGACGTAGGCAGTCAGTTAAACAGTCTTGCTTTGCTGACCGGGCAGATTGAAGAACGTAAACGCTACATTCTTGCCATCAACAATGATGTGGAAGCCCTTGAACGAGAATTGAATGTATTGGAGCGTCAGCTTCGTACGTTGCAGCGTGATTTGCAGGATAAGAAAAAGAAATATGAATCGTCTGTGCAATACCTGTACCGGAATAAGTCGGTTGAAGAAAAACTGATGTTTATTTTTTCGGCCAAAAGTTTGGGACAGACTTATCGCCGGCTTCGTTATGTACGTGAATATGCCACTTATCAACGGCTTCAGGGAGAAGAAATATTGAAGAAGCAAGAGCAGATTAAAAAGAAAAGGGCCGAGTTGCAACAGGTCAAGAAGGCTAAAGAGAATCTGTTGAAGGACCGCGAACTGGAGAAACAGAAACTCGAAAGCCAAGAGAAAGAGAAACGTGCATTGGTTACCAGCCTGCAAAAAAAGCAGAAGGGGCTTCAGAATGAAGTAAGCAAGAAAAGACGTGAAGCCAATCAGCTTAATGCCCGTATCGATAAGCTGATAGCCGAAGAGATAGAACGTGCCCGGAAGCGTGCTGCCGAAGAGGCTCGCCGGGAGGCTGCGGCTCGTAAGAAAGCGGAAAGCAAGGAGGGTAAATCGTCTTCCGCTTCAAGAGGAACGACGAAGAAAGCCGCTCCTTTGGAAGCTTATAGCATGAGTAAGGCCGATCGTGAGTTATCCGGTAATTTTGCCGGTAATCGTGGAAAATTGCCCATGCCTATTTCCGGCCCTTATATTATTACCAGTCATTATGGACAGTATGCTGTCGAAGGATTGCGGAATGTAAAGTTGGATAATAAAGGAATCGATATTCAAGGAAAGCCGGGAGCGCAGGCAAGGGCTATATTTGACGGTAAGGTGGCTGCCGTTTTCCAACTGAATGGACTATTTAATGTTCTGATCCGTCACGGCAATTATATCTCAGTTTATTGTAACCTGTCTTCCGCGTCTGTTAAGTCGGGAGATACAGTGAAAACCAAGCAGGCTATCGGGCAGGTCTTTTCGGATGCTACTGATAACGGACGTACCGTGTTGCATTTCCAATTGAGAAAAGAAAAGGAAAAGTTGAATCCGGAACCTTGGCTGAATCGGTGACCGGATGTAGGGGCGTAATTAGGATGATAATGAAAATGTGCCAATTAGTAATGTAGTCAGATCTGTTTGCATACTAATTGGCACATTGATTACTGGTCTCTTGTCAATTCTTATTTGTATACTTCGAATTCGTAGATACGAGCATCTTTACCTTCGGCGTCTTGTACCGGGTTAGTTACTAAAAGGCGGATATAACGTGCCTGCGCGGGTTGGGGTAGTTGGCGCTCCACTTTATTGCGACTGTTGCCGTCAATCCGGTCCAGGGTCTTCCATTCTTCATCCGGATGATTCTTTCCTTGCAGGAAACATCCTTTTGTCACATAACTATGACTTTCTTCTCCGGCGTTGATTAGTTTCCAGCCACTGATGTGCTGCTGTTTACCTAAGTCGAAATCTACGTAATTCGGGGTCATACCGGTATCACACCATTTGGTATCCTTGTTGCCGTCAATCATGTATTCCGGCTTTTCATATGGGTTGGCATATCCCGAATATGACAGGATTTCGGCAGTCTTAAGCAGATTCTCTTTATTGGGATTATCATCAGTAGGGACACCGGTGTGGTTTCCTTTAATGGCTGTACGGAATAACCTGGATGCAGCAGTTACTTCCGGCAGGTTCTCGTTTGCCAATGTAGCAGCGAATAAGACGATCTTATCATTTTTTGGCAGGATAATGCTCGTAGCACCTTTGGGAATATGGATACCGAACTTAAACATATAGGTGAATTCATAGGGGTGGTCTTCACCGGAAGAATGTCGATGGGTACCTACATAGGCTATTTCTGCATCTTTCAGATAGCCCTTCGTATGATTGGTGTGTCCCCATTGGCCGATGAAACCTGTATACGACGGTATGACAAGTTCTGTTTTGCTTTTTCCGCAGCAGAATGTAGCGGCACAGTCGTTGTCTGATGCGGAGGCAGCCAGGAAGTATAGGCGTGTATATGTATTTCCGGATGGCAGGAGAATCGTATCTCCTTTGCAGGTCATGCCGTTAAAACTGTCTTTCTCTCCTAAATGGAAAGGTACCTGATTGATAAAAATTGAATCCGGCAGTAACTCGGCTGCATATGAATATCCTGATTCAAAATTAGCCTCTCCTCGGAATTCATTGAACGAGGCACATTTCCGGTCATAGTTCAGCGAAAGGTTGGCATATTCTGACCGGTAATCCGGTTGCATTGACTTCTTTAAGCGTACTTTGAATGTTTGGATAGAGTAAGGTTTAATATGGATCTGCAATTGGTTGCTATTAAAGGTTGCGTTGCCGATGTTTTTTTCGGTACCGTCGGCTTCGTTGGCGCTGAGAATATCTCCGGCAAATGACAAGGTTGCTTGTTGGATGCTTTTCCCTCCGGTTTCATATACACGTATTACGTACTCGTCCGAACTTTCCGCTTTTTTAATTGCTTTGATAATTACATTACGGTTGTTGGAAGTAACGAAAGAGAATTCTTTACCCAATGTTCCTTTATGCTTGTCGGTTTGGAAGGCCTTCAGGCGTTGGTTCATGAGTTCTGCTTTCTCTACGGTACTCGTGTGATCTAATGCTCCGGAATGACCGATGAGGCTGTAAGTGAAACAGTGGTGGCCATAGTCCTGACGGTCTTGATAAGCATAATTATGGGTTGTTCCCGGTGTATGGAGCAGTGTCAGGCGCAGGGTATGGTCGTTCGGTTTGTCCCAACCATATTTGCTGTCGTTCAGGAACGACACACCATAACTGTTGTCCCGGTGAGTCAGGTCTGCCCAGTAATGTGCATACACTTCATAAGCGGTGTCGGTATTGTTGCCTCGTTTCACACTTCCGATCCCCAAATCATAGGTTGCTTCCCGGTTTTCCACGTTTAAGGGAAATTCTGCTTTTAATAAAGCATTGGTCGATTGCCAGTCTACTTCATTGTAAAAGTCGATCCGTTCGGCACGGCTGCCTTCATAAAGCCGTATATATTGCTTGAAGACCGATTCTCCATGAGTTTTCTCAATGCAGAGCGTTTTACGGAGATTGCCGTTTTCAATTTGTGATATTTTCACATTTCCAGTGATGGAAATCGGCTCCCTGTCAATGGTTTCTTTGATGATTTCCCAAGCAGGCCAAGGGTGTGATTCATTTTCAGTAAAGAGTGCCAGGCGAATTACCTTTCCCTGCTTTACCAATTCTTTGTGGTTGATCTTGTCAAGGAGTGAGCATATGTCTCCATTCTCATCCAATGTTATTTTGTAAATAGAGTTTTCGATTGTGTGATTGGCTACGTCAACCGGGTTGTTTGTACTGCCCGAAGTGCGGATATCATATACGGCATAGCCGGTGGCCGGTACGGAAGCGTCTATCAGCAGTTGTGCTTTTCCGTCAGCATAGTTCAGCAATTGTGCTGCTACCTTTTTCCCGTTCATGTCGTAAACAGTAATACCTTTCGGAGCCGATGGTAAGGTGATTTCCACTTCTGCTATATCCTGTACCGGGAATCCCAATGCATTGTATAATATCACGGGCGTTCCTTTGACGCGTGTATCCATTTGACCGGCAATGGAACGAATGGAGGAAGTGAGGACATTTGAAAACTGTTTGAGAGAAATTAACTCGTCATTCCAGGAAAATTCGTATGCTCGTGGAATACTCGTACCTGTCAGGTCATCATGGAATTGGTGATAGATGAAACGTTTCCAGGCTTCGGAAAGGGTAGAACCGGGATAACTTGCCTGGTTCAGCCATTCAGCCGTTACGGCCGCTCTTTCTGCTGCATCACCCATAAGCTCGTTTTGACGGTTGTATAGTTTCATGGCTGCCTGTGATGTGTAACATCCTGTTCCATGCACATCCATTAATAATTCTCCGTTGAATACGGGTAATTCCGGATGGTTATCATAAGGCTGGAAGTCTTTGAATAACTGGTCGCTGGTTGCGCTGATCACTTCGAGGGGGCCGTCACCTTTGATGCCTTTCTCAACGGAACGTACCGAACCGATTGTTGGCGAACCGCCTATGTCTCCGGTGCCGTAATAACGATATACCATGTTGAGGGGAGTGCGTGTTGTCAGTTCAAGCAGTTGTTTGTTTTCCGACAGATCTTCATCGTCCCATCTTTTTCCGTAATCATATCCGTGGGCAAACATGATGGAAGCGCCATCTATCCCTTTCCATAACCCGATGGTAAATGGATATTTGTTTTTACCGTGGAAAGGTTTGTTGCGCCAATCCAATTTTTGTGATGAGAAGCCGATCAATCCACAATGGGCGGCAATGGTCGGTAGCGTCCAGCCGAAACCGAAGCAGTCCGGTAAAAAAATGTCGGTACTTTCAACACCGAATTCTTGCCGGTAATATTCCTGTCCGAGCATAATGTTACGGATAACTGATTCTGTAGATGGTACAAGAACATCGTTGGCATCCCAACTGGCACCACTGATGTGCCAGCGCCCTTCTCGGATGTACTTTTTCATTTCTTCGTATTGTGCCGGATAATATTCTTTCATCCAGGCATATTTCACCCCTCCTTCAAAGTTGAAGATGTAGTCGGGATATTGCTTCAGTAGAAGAAGGTTCTGACTGATGGTGTTCCATACATGGTGTTTGATGGTGGTTTGCACATCCCAGTTCCATTGAGTGTCAAGATGCGCATCTGCAATCACGTAGGCTTTAGGCTTTTTTTCCGGCTGCGTATTTTGTGCGTAGGAACCGCCGCATAGCAGTAGAGCCGTTGCTATTAAGGCAATGTGTCTTTTCATTTTGGTCTGTTTTATAGTTTATATATTTCTTGGTTAATAACCTGTTTTTTATCTGTCTTTGAAAATGAGATGGAAGCAGATTTAAACAGGTCTTTGATTGGTAGGTGTTATTTTGCCGGTCTGCTTGGTATTTTCTCGAAGATGGCTTTGATGCGTTTCATGTCCAGCTTCGGGCGACGGTCGTAATAGTAGACACCGTTCTTCTCTTGCTCGACATCTGTTAATTGGGTGTAACAAAAACCGCATACATGTTTGGAAGCAATCAAGGCGTCTATCTGTCCTTCCAAGCGTTGGTAGAAAGCTTCTTCATCTTTAGGCATTCCACCGTATCCCCATGAATTGTTACGATCTGTGGCCGCCATCCAGGGGATGCCTCCGAATTCGTCCAGCATGTAAGGTTGTCCTTCATATACTGCTAAGTATTTTTTATCGCGTGAGTTACGGTAAGGTTCTTGTCCCTCTGTTATTTTTAATTCATCGATGAGCTTGTCTTTTTCTTGTGTATAGTTATGCACGCTCCAGATATCTGTCAGTACATGGTTATCACCACTGGCATCGTTGATGGGGCGGGTGGGATCGATGGCTTTTGTAATGTGATATATGTCCTGAATTAATCGTACATAAGTATCCGGACCACCTCCCCACGTTTCGTTAAAAGGCGTCCAAGTGACAAGTGAAGGATGATTGCGGTCGCGTATGACGGTTTCGCTCCATTCGCTGATAAAATTGCGTACGGCAAGTTCATTATTGACGTCCGAACCCCAGCTGGGTGATTCGCCCCAAGTGATATAACCCAGTTTGTCGGCCCAATAGTAATATCTCTCTTCAAATATTTTTTGGTGTAGACGTGCGCCATTGAAGCCGGATTCTTTTCCCAACTCGATGTCGTGCTTCAGTGCTTCGTCCGTCGGTGCAGTCCATATTCCTTCGGGATAATAGCCTTGATCGAGTACAAGACGCTGGTAGTAAGGTTCGTTATTCAAATAGAAGAGTCCGTTGGCTGTATGTACTTTGCGCATACCGGCATACGATTTTACTTCATCTATGAGATGTCCTTGTGTATCTTTTATGCGGTAGATGATGTCGTAAAGGTGTGGGGTTTCCGGAGTCCATAGTTTCGGTTTTTTTACAGGCAGGATGACGGTAGAACTGTTGGCACATTTTACAGATTTTCTGCCGATAGTTTTCTGTCCATCCAACAAAGTGACTTCCAGCGTACCGTCTGATTCATTGTAAAATTCCGGCTCTATGACGAACTGTTGCTGATCGATGTCCGGGCGGATCACTGCGGTTTTCAACCCGGCCGGGGCTACAGCTTCCAACCATACGGTCTGCCAGATACCTGTAACTCGGGTGTACGAACAACCACCGGAATAAAAATTATTGCATTGTTTACCTATTGTTTGCAAACCCGAACGTTGTTCGTCTTTCACGTATACGATCAGGTTGTGAGTGTTTCCGGCTTTGGCAAAGCGGGTCAGATCCATACAAAATGAAGAACTTCCTCCGATGTGTCGTCCGATGAATTGGCCATCGATAAATACTTCGGCTTGATAGTCCACAGCTCCGAAGTGCAGAAGAATTTTCTTTCCCTTCCAGTCTGTCGGGATGGAAATCTTTCTCTGATACCACATTTGATTGATAAAATCGGTATACTCTACGCCTGATAATTTACTCTCCGGACAGAAGGGTACAGTGATGTTTTTGGAAAATTTCTCCGCAGATTGTAGTTGACGGTCTTTGCCGGAGTTACCAAAGTCGAATTGAAAAGTCCAAGTTCCGTTCAAGTTTATCCATTCCGACCGTTCGAATTGAGGGCGCGGATACTCCGGGCGGGGAGTACTTTCGCTAAATCCGTCAGAGATGTTGATAAGTAGCAATAGCGCTACGGCTAATAATTTGTTCATGGTAGGATTAGTTTATATGGTTGTTGATTTATTCGTAGGTGTTTGGAAAAGCAGAAACTCTCAACCGGGCGGCGCCCATCGGTATCAATGTGATCTCTTCCCTGTCTCCTTTGGGGGCGTTGGTTTCGGGCAATTCGCTGCATAATCCGTACTTGTCGAGTGTCCAGGAAGGTATTTGCTTTCCGATGGCTTTCACCTCTAACGGCACGTTGGAAACAGTAAACGGAAAATTGTCCGATGGCCATTCCTTTCGTATGACTTTGAAGTTTTTCAAGGGAACTTTTGAGTCCAATACCAATGCATAGTTCCAGGGTGATTTTGGAAAAATCTCATAAGATGGCCATTGGGTGGCATCTGCTCCTTCCTGCCAGCGGGAATCGTATATGGCTGTGGAACGGCTGTCTTTTTGGATGTACTCCTCATTAATTTTCAGTGACAGGGTCAGTGGTCCGTAGTTTACGCTGACACTGTTTTTATTTACTTGCCAAGTACGTATGGAGAGCTTCATCGGTAAGTTCAATTCTACCTTGTCTCCATCGGTCCAGGTACGGTCAATATAAATATATTTTCCCGGTATGGGATCGATCTCTTTTTGTTTTCCGTTGATGGCCAGTTCCGGTTGGTCGCACCACGAAGGGATGCGTAAGTAGAACGGAAAGCGTACATCTTCGGTGGTGTTGACGGTGAAACTTATTTTTTCTTCAAAAGGATAGTTGGTTTGTTCATGAAGAGTAATTTCCTGTCCGTCGGCTACTTTGAGCGTTGCCTTACATGCTGCATATAATGCGATAGCGGCTCCATTGTCGGGAGTTGCCAGTATCAGATGCTCGCTGTAGTAGGGCCACCCTTGTGCATGGTTGTGTTGGCAGCAACGGCTGCTGAACGGGTTCATGGCAAGGAAAGGACCACTGTTGTCGATTCCCGGATGATGGTTTTCCGAATCGCTTACGGTGTGATTGGGGCAGGTGATATACCGCAATGCTTTGAAATCGGGCATTACAGCTGCCGGATAGGTATTGAAAGCCACTTCTTCGCAATGCTCTGCCCAAAATGGATCACCGGTCATGCAGAGCATGATTTCATCGGAAGCCATCTGTTCCACCATACCACAGGTCTCTACGCCCTGCCGTGGATCAATGTATCCCATGCGGGCATTTTCGTCGGCTCCGAACATACCTCCCGGTACTTGCCCGAAAGTCCGTCGGATAAGGTTGTGTACATTGTAGGATGCTTGCAGTAGAGTCGAATCGCCTGTAAGCATATAATAGCTTGCAGGCTCGCGAAAACATTGTGCGATGTTCACATTGTGCCAGTTGGGCAGAGTGGAAGGACGTGTCCAATCAGCCGTGTTCCGGTGGATTTTCTCTGCCAGTTTCAACAGAAAACGATCTCCGGTGCGATTGTAGAGCCAATAAACACTTAGCAGATTATCGCCTCCCCGGCTGTTTTCCCAGTAGTCTTCTAAAAATTGTTCGTCCGGTATTGTCATTTGCCATTTAAAGTAATTGGTCATCAAGTTGATCACTCTTTCGTCCTGCGAATACTCATAGTAAGATTGCAGGCACCATAGCATGATCATTTGTGCCCAAAGCTCCGGTTTACCGTTTCTGGTGTTTACCGGGCCGAAATAGCCATTGGGTTGTTGGCTCCGGAATACTCCTTCGATCCAGGTTTTGGCTTCGTTTATCATCTTTTCGTCTTTTAAGATGTAAGCCATGTTGCCATATCCTTTCAGCCAATAGGGAACTTCTTCCCAGCCATGATCGCCGCCGTTGGTGAGCCAGGCATTATTGTCTTTGGCAAGCCATGCGCTGATTTCTCCCAAATGTCCGGTCAATCCCTCTTTTTGCAGATTCAGGTACTTTTTTAACCATCCTTCCGGTTGTATGGCGCCCACGGGAAGTTTAATGAAATTCATCGGCCTTAACGGGGAACGGTTTCCCGCATAGTTAACATTGGCTTGTGTACAGTCCGGGCGTTCTCTCATTAAAACTTTTTCTTGTCGTGTTTCACCGGATGTACATGAATTCAGTGTACTTCCTAAAATCAGTGTAACGGTGAAAATTTGTGTCAGTTTTGTAACGGTATTCATGTTTTTCTTGTTAGGATTCAAATTACAAACTAAGTGAAAACAGAGACAAATGTAGAAAATAAATCATTCAATAAATTGCTCATTTGTCTATTGGGCATTTTCTGATACTTTTTTGGCAGAATAGGATACTTTTTTCTTTTATTTACAACAGATGAATGCTTTTTTATTTGCTTAAAATGGTGTTCCTTTGTGAAATCATATTTCCTTTGCGTGAACCTGTTTCTACTTTTGGGGGAAGTATTGACTGAAAAAACTTTCGGATTTTTCCAAAATAGATTGATCATTATCACGATTGGTTCATTTTTACTATTTTTTGGTTGGATTTTACCGGAACGCCGGTTGTTTTTTTCCTTTTTTTGCAAATTATAATGTACCCGTATGAAGAACACATTTTTTATAATTTATATAACGGCAAAATTGAAAACGATGAAACAACAATGGATGACACTCGTTTGGGGTGTAATGGTATTATTATTTAGTAGTTGTGGTGATACTAAAATAAAACATGATAGTAAGAATGAATTAAGGCCCCCGGCATATCCGTTGGTGACAATCGATCCGTATACGAGCGGATGGGCATTTTCCGACTGTCTTTACGATGCTCCCGTGAAACACTGGACGGGAAAAGATTTTCCTTTGATCGGTGTGGCAAAAGTCGACGGACAGGTTTATCGCTTTATGGGTGCTGAGGATGCAGAATTCACTACGCTTGCCGGAACTTCGGAGCAAAGTCTTTGGAGTGGAAAATATACTACTCGTAAGCCGGCGGATGGCTGGCAAAACCCCGGATTTAATGATCATTCATGGAAAGAAGGAGAGGCGGCTTTCGGTACGATGGATAGTGAGCCTACTGCCAGAACCCAATGGGGAGAAGAACATATCTGGGTACGCCGTATCATCCATATAACCGACGATTTGCAAGGGCGAAAGGTCTATTTGGATTATTCTCATGATGATGACGCAGTTATTTACATAAACGGTATTAAAGTGGTCGATACCGGCTATGCTTGGAAAAAACATGTTGTTACAAAATTGCCGGAAGAAGTCGTAGCTACTTTGAAACCGGGTGAAAATCTTATAGCCGCCTCTTGTCGCAACCGCGCACATGGCGGATTGCTTGATTTCGGATTGGCAGTAGAGAAAGAAGGGCAACGTAGTTTTGTGCAAATAGCCCGGCAACTTTCTGTCGAAATACAACCAATGCAGACTCTTTATAAATTTGCCTGTGGCCCGGTGAATTTAGATTTGACGTTTACCGCTCCGCTTTTTATGGATGATCTGGAGTTGATGGCGCGTCCGGTAAATTACATTTCATATACTGTGGCTTCTACTGATGGGCAAAAGCATGCTGTCGAACTTTATTTTGAGGCTTCTCCGCAATGGGCGGTGGACCTTGCCGGACAACCTTCTACGGCAGAAAGCTTTGTAGATGAAAATCTTGTATTTCTGAAAACCGGTAGTCGTGATCAGAAAGTGCTGGCTAAAAAAGGAGATGATGTCCATATTGATTGGGGATATTTTTATCTGGCTGCCGATGAAGAGAATACTCAATATGCTACTGGCAGTAGCCGGGAGTTGCGTAAAAGTTTTGTTGAAGGCAAACTCTCTGCTACCGGAACGGACGGATATGACCGTTTGGCGCTGGTACGTTCTTTGGGCGAAACGAAAGTTTCGGAAGGGCATTTACTGATTGGTTATGATGATATTTATTCAGTTCAGTATTTTGGTGAGAATCTTCGTCCTTACTGGAACCGGAGTGGAAACGAGACGATTGTTTCCCAATTTCATAAAGCAGAACGGGAGTATGACGTACTGATGACCAAAGCGATTGCTTTCGATAATCAACTTATGAGAGAAGCCACCGAAGCCGGTGGCCGCAAGTATGCGGAACTCTGTGCATTGGCCTATCGACAGGCTATTGCTGCCCATAAATTGGTAGAAACACCCGATAAAGAACTTCTGTTCTTGTCAAAAGAGAATTTCAGTAACGGCTCTATCGGTACGGTGGATATTACTTATCCTTCCGCTCCTCTTTTTTTACTTTATAACCCGGAAATAGCCAAAGCACTGCTCAATCACATTTTTTATTATAGCGAAAGTGGAAAATGGACTAAACCTTTTGCGGCGCACGATATAGGCACCTATCCATTAGCGAATGGTCAGACGTACAACGGTGACATGCCGGTAGAAGAGTCCGGAAATATGCTGATAATAACTGCTGCCATTGCCGCCATAGAAGGAAATGCCGATTATGCAAAGAAGCATTGGGAGACATTGACTACCTGGACAAATTATTTGGTAGAGTATGGTCTCGATCCGGAAAACCAACTTTGTACTGACGACTTTGCCGGACACTTTGCCCATAATGCCAATCTTTCTGTCAAGGCAATTTTGGGTATCGCATCCTACGGGTATCTGGCTGATAAATTAGGTAAAAAAGAGATTGCCGGACAATATACGCAAAAGGCGAAGGAAATGGCGGTCGAATGGGAACGGATGGCCAGTGACGGTGATCATTATAAGTTGACTTTTGATAAATCCGGTACATGGAGTCAGAAATATAATCTGGTTTGGGATAAATTAATGAATTGGCAGATATTCCCCGAACAAATCGTAAAGACGGAGATTCCCTATTATCTGACGAAGCAAAATAGATACGGACTGCCATTGGATAACCGTCAGACCTATACCAAAACAGACTGGATCATGTGGACGGCTACGTTAGCACCGGATAAAGCTACTTTTGAGGAATTCATCGAACCGGTTTATCTGTTCATGAACGAAACCACCGACCGCATTCCGATGTCCGATTGGGTATTTACCGATAAACCGGAGCACCGGGCTTTCCAGGCGCGTTCTGTTGTGGGGGGCTATTTTATAAAGATGCTTGAAAATAAAATGAATAACTAACTAAACAGTTTTTTAAACCTATTGATTTATGTCACAAAGAATATCGAGTAAACTTATCGGCGTTATTGTTACAGGTGCATTATTCTGTACTCCGGGCGCATTTGCATCTACTGTATTTTCAACCGAACATGTGTGTGTGACGGATGCCATCCAAAAGGATAATCGTCCGGAGCCGGATAAACGTCTGTTTCGTTCGCAGGCCGTAGAAAATGAGATTGTCCGTGTGCAAAAACTATTAAAGAATGCCCGTCTGGCCTGGATGTTTACCAACTGTTTCCCGAATACATTGGATACGACGGTTCATTTCCGTGAGGGCAGTGACGGGAAACCGGATACTTTTGTCTATACCGGTGATATACACGCGATGTGGCTTCGTGACTCCGGAGCTCAGGTATGGCCTTATGTACAATTGGCCAATTCGGACCCGGAATTGAAACGTATGCTTGCAGGGGTTATTCACCGCCAGTTTAAGAGTATTGTTTTTGATCCCTATGCTAATGCGTTTAATGATGGACCGGTCGGTGGATATTGGATGAGTGATATGACGGATATGAAACCGGAATTGCATGAACGGAAATGGGAAATCGACTCTTTGTGTTATCCCTTGCGTCTGGCTTATCAATATTGGAAGGTGACCGGTGATGACAGTATTTTTGATGAAGAGTGGATACAGGCCATCACCAATATTCTTCGTACATTTAAGGAGCAGCAGCGCAAAGAGGGTGTCGGTCCTTACCGGTTTGAGCGTAAAACGAACCGTGCACTCGATACCGTGACTAACAACGGATTAGGAAATCCGGTGAAGCCCGTAGGCCTGATCGTTTCTACTTTCCGTCCGTCGGACGATGCTACTACTTTCCAGTTTCTCGTGCCTTCCAATTTCTTTGCGGTTTCCTCGCTTCGCAAAGCTGCCGAGATTCTGCAAACAGTGAATAAGAAAACGGCTCTGGCAAAAGAGTGTACCGATCTTGCGAAAGAAGTAGAAGCGGCTTTAAAGAAATATGCCGTATACAAACATCCGAAGTATGGTAAGATATATGCTTTCGAAGTCGATGGTTTCGGAAATCATTTATTGATGGATGACGCCAATGTACCCAGCCTTCTGGCGATGCCGTATTTGGGCGATGTTGATGTGAAAGACCCGATTTATCAGAATACCCGTCGTTTTGTCTGGAGCGAAGACAATCCTTATTTTTTCAAGGGGAAAGCCGGTGAAGGCATCGGTGGTCCGCATATCGGTTATAATATGATTTGGCCGATGAGCATTATGATGAAAGCTTTTACCAGCCGGAGCGATGAAGAGATAAAGACTTGTGTGAAGATGCTGATGGATACAGATGCCGGTACGGGATTTATGCACGAATCTTTCCACAAGGATAATCCGAAAGACTTTACCCGTGCATGGTTTGCTTGGCAGAACACCTTGTTTGGTGAACTGATCTTGAAACTGGTGAACGAAGGGAAAGCCGATCTGCTGAATAGTATCGAATAGTTTTTTTTAGAAATAATTTAGTATGAAAAGATTTTCAATGTGGGCATTGAGCGCCCTTTTACTGGCAAGCTGTGCTACCGGTGAAAAACCGACTGCGTCCGGTTTATTAAAAAGTAATTTCCAGACAGAAGTAGATGGTAAGAAGACGGATTTATTTGTATTGCGGAATGCAAACAACATGGAAGTTTGTATTACGAACTTCGGTGGGCGTATTGTTTCCGTAATGGTGCCCGACAGGGAAGGAGTTATGCGGGATGTGGTTTTGGGATTTGATTCTATCCGGGATTATATCACCATACCGTCTGATTTTGGTGCCAGTATCGGACGCTATGCGAATCGTATCAATCAAGGTCGCTTTACGCTTGACGGAGTAGAATACGTCTTACCTCGTAATAATTACGGTCACTGTTTGCATGGAGGGCCGAACGGTTTTCAATATCAGGTATATGATGCCCGGCAGACTGGTCCGCAGGAACTCGAGCTCACCTATCTTTCTAAGGATGGAGAAGAAGGTTTTCCCGGCAATATCACTTGCAAAGTGCTGATGACACTGACGGACGATAATGCTATCGATATCCGCTATGAGGCAGAAACGGATCAACCGACTATTGTCAATATGACGAACCATTCTTATTTCAATCTGGATGGTGATGCCGGCAGCAATTCCGATCATTTGCTGACCATTGATGCGGATTATTATACACCGGTGGATAGTACTTTCATGACTACCGGCGAAATAGCTCCTGTAGAAGGAACACCGATGGATTTTCGTACGGCAACTCCGGTGGGTGCCCGTATCGATGACTTTGATTTTGTACAACTAAAGAACGGAAACGGATACGACCACAATTGGGTATTGAATACCCAAAGAGATATCACCCATAAATGTGTTACTTTAGAATCTCCCAAAACCGGTATTGTATTGGATGTTTATACCAATGAACCCGGTATACAGGTTTATGCAGGAAACTTCCTCGACGGAACGATAATGGGTAAAAAAGGTATTGTTTATAATCAACGTGCTTCCGTATGCCTTGAAACACAGAAGTATCCTGATACTCCAAATAAACCCGATTGGCCTTCGGCTGTATTACGCCCGGGTGAAAAGTACAATAGCCATTGTGTCTTTAAGTTCTCTATTAACTAACCTGAATAACTCATGATCAGTAGTTAAGCAGTCAAGGAAAATATATTAGACAAGATGCTTCTGTTTAACTGCTTGCTTCTTAACTACTTATCACCTGATGCTTACTACTTGACTACTTACTACTTAGAGATACATAATCAAATAGATTTCTGATAGGCAAGGAGATGGCTTCTTGTCTGTCAGAAATCTATTTTTGGTATATAAGAACATCCGGATGTTGTTGTATAAAACATGGGGATGTTGTTATTCAGAACATGGGGATATTGTGCCGTAAAACATGGGGATGTTGTGCCTAATGTGTGCTTTATTAAAAATGCGCATATTTCTTATTACCTGTTGTTGAAAAAACTATTTATCCCTTCCGCCTGTCTAAAGAGCCAGTTCGTCCAGCAATTTCAGATACAGGTCTATTGCTTCTTCCATCTCTTTCAACATGACGTATTCGTCTGCCGTATGTGAACGTGATGAGCGTCCCGGTCCTATTTTTACCGATGGAAACGGCATTAAAGCTTGGTCCGACAGGGTAGGAGATCCGAAAGGAACACGTCCTAACTTAATGGCTTTCTGCACAAAAGGATGTTTTTCTTCGATCCGTGAAGAGTTAAGACGGAACGAACGCGCTTCGGCTTTGCAAGAGATATGTTTCTTTATCTCTGCGAATAATTCTTCGTTAGAATACAGCTCGTTGCTCCGTACGTCCACCACAAACGTACATCGGTCGGGAACCACATTGTGCTGTGTGCCGGCATTGATTACCGTAACGCTCATCTTTACAGGACCGAGTAAGGGAGATTCCTTTTCAAAACGGTAATCACGAAACCAGGCAAGGTCAGCCAACACTTTATAAATGGCATTGTCACCTTCGTTACGGGCGGCATGTCCGGCTTTTCCGGTAGCGGTCACATCCAGCACCATCAGACCTTTTTCGGCAATGGCAGGTTGCATTTCTGTCGGTTCTCCCACGATGGCAAATGAGATGGGAGGAAGTCCTTTTAATACACTTTCTATTCCGTCTTTACCGGAGACTTCTTCTTCACAGGAAGCCAGATAGATCAGATTGTATGACTGCTGTGTTCTGCATAGTTGCAGGAACACCTGTAACAGGGTAACCACACTGGCACCGGCATCATTGCTTCCTAACCCGTAGAGTTTACCGTTTTCTTCTCTCGGGGTGAAAGGGTCTTTTCGCCAGCCATTTACAGGCTTCACCGTGTCGATGTGGGAATTGAGTAGTATGGTTGGCTTTTTCAGATCGAACATCGGACTGAGACACCAGATATTGTTGCCTTTACGGCCGGTTGTCATACCTTCCGCTTCGATATAATTCTGTAGATGGTCGGCTGCTTGTGCTTCTTCGCGGCTGACCGAGGGGATGGCTATAAGCGATTTAAGAAGGCTTACGGCCTCTGTCGTTAAGTAAGATACATCGTATTTCATGCTGCAAACTTACTGATAATTATTGAAAAAGGCGATAGTTTCAAATAAAACTAATATCTTTGCCGTGTATTTACTAACAACAAAAGATATGACTTATCATCATTTATCTGTCTTGGTTCATCGTCAGGCTGAAAAGTATGGCGAAAAGACAGCGCTCCGATACCGTGATTACCAGACCGCACAATGGATTCCCATTTCATGGAACCAGTTTTCTAAAACTGTCAGGCAAGCTGCTAATTCTTTGGTAGCACTCGGTGTACAGGAGGAAGAGAATATCGGTATTTTCTCTCAAAATAAACCGGAATGCCTTTTTACGGATTTTGCGGCTTTTGCCAATCGGGCGGTGACCATCCCACTGTATGCGACGAGTTCTCCCGCACAGGCACAATACATTATCAACGATGCACAAATCCGTATTCTTTTTGTAGGCGAACAATTTCAGTATGATGCTGCTTTCAGTGTATTCGGTTTTTGTCCGTCGTTGCAGCAGATTATCATATTCGACCGTTCTGTGGTAAAAGACCGGCGTGACGTATCTTCCATTTATTTTGATGATTTTCTGGCAATGGGTGAAGGATTGCCTCATAATGATGTGGTGGAAGAACGTACTTCACGCGCTTCGGAAGACGATCTGGCCAATATTTTATATACTTCCGGTACGACGGGAGAGCCCAAAGGAGTCATGTTGCATCACTCTTGCTTCCTTGAAGCTTTCCGCATTCATGATATTCGTCTGGTGGATATGTCGGACAAAGATGTGTCGATGAACTTCCTGCCATTGACTCATGTGTTCGAGAAGGCTTGGAGTTATCTCTGTATCCATAAGGGAGTACAGATATGCATCAACCTCCGTCCGGTGGATATTCAGATGACGATTAAGGAAATTCGTCCGACTCTGATGTGTAGCGTACCGCGTTTCTGGGAGAAAGTTTATGCCGGTGTACAGGAGAAAATAGCCGAAACTACCGGTATAAAGAAAGCGTTGATGCTCGATGCTATCCGTGTAGGTAAGATACACAACATAGATTACCTGCGTAAAGGAAAAACGCCTCCCCTGATGCTTCATTTGAAATATCAGTTCTATGAAAAAACAGTTTATTCATTGCTGAAGAAGACAATCGGTATTGAGAATGGTAACTTCTTCCCGACGGCCGGTGCGGCGGTTCCTGATGAAATTTGTGAATTCGTACATTCGGTAGGAATTAATATGCTGGTTGGATACGGACTTACCGAATCTACGGCAACCGTTTCATGTTTTCAGAATTCAGGGTATGAAATCGGTTCGGTGGGTACTGTAATGCCGGACGTGGAAGTGAAGATCGGTGAGAACAACGAGATTCTGCTGCGTGGAAAGACAATTACCAAGGGGTATTATAAAAAAGCGGAAGCTACGGCTGAGGCTATCGATAAGGAGGGATGGTTCCATACAGGCGATGCCGGCTATCTGAATGGAGATTGCTTGTATTTGACAGAACGCATCAAGGATTTATTTAAAACGTCCAACGGGAAATATATATCTCCGCAAGCGTTGGAGACAAAGTTAGCCATCGATCGTTATATCGACCAGATTGCGATTATCGCTGATCAGCGTAAATTTGTATCTGCATTGATTGTGCCCATGTATGGTTTTGTGAAAGATTATGCAAAAGAGAAAGGTATTGAATATAAGGATATGGAAGAATTATTGCAACACCCGAAAATTATCGGCTTGTTCCGCGCCCGTATCGATACATTGCAGCAACAGTTCGCCCATTATGAACAAGTGAAACGCTTTACACTTCTACCGGAACCGTTCAGCATGGAAAGAGGAGAACTGACAAATACATTGAAGTTGAAACGCCCTGTAGTAGCTAAAAACTACAAGGAGGTGATAGACAAGATGTACGAGGAGAGTTGAAAGTTGAGAGTTGAAAGTTGAAAGTTAGGCTGCGCTATTATGCTGCATAGTAACTTTCAACTTTCAACTAATTAGTATCCGAAGATTTCCTCCTGTGTCAGTTCCCGAATAGGTCCTACTTCTTTCAGTTTTTCCATATCCAGTTCTTTCTTGTCACCGAGGATGCAGTATGTATAGGTGCGTCCTTTTATCCATTTCTTCTGAAAATCGGTTACGTCTTTCAACGTCATGTTCTGTGCATCATTATAGAGTTTGATACGGCTATCTACATTCTGTCCCAAGTCTTGGGCATTGATATACGACCAGATGATGTCGCTTTTGATGATACGTTCTGTGCGCAGACGGGCGATAAGTCCTTCTTTGGCAAGCTTGAAAGCAGCTTCGGATTCCGGCATATTATTGATGATGTCGTTAAAGACTTTGATGGCATCGATCATTTTGTCGTTCTGAGTTGCTATCTGAGTCTGCAACATATACGGGTATTTCAGATAAGACGGACGGTTCAATCCGGCCCATGCAGAATATGCCAGTCCGCGACTTTCACGCATTTCCTGGAAAACGATAGAGTTCATACCCCCACCGAAGTATTCATTATACATCTGGCGGGACGGTTCGATCATCGGATCGAATTTATCGCCACGATTGGATAGTTGGGTCATATAAATCTGTTTTGCTTCGTAAGGTGCGATAAAGATTTGGGTAACCGGTGTTTCCAGACGTGGGAATTCATTGCCTACAGGAATTTCTTTCAGCTTTTTGGGCGCCTGGTGATTTTTGTTGATGATAGCCAATAGTTCTTTTTCGCTTGTTGGCCCATAATACAGAATGCGATGTTGATAACTGTTCTGATTGTGGATACGGTCTATTAATTCCTGTGGATCCATGTTCTGTAGTTCGGCCTCTGTCAGAATATTGGTAGCCGGAGACTTCGGACCATACATGCCATAGCTCATCAGGCGACGGAAATTCTGCATTTGGTTCAATTTGGCATCTTTACGGGATTTCAGAATATCTGCCACCATATTGGTGTATGCCTCTTTGTTGACTTGTGCATCTGCCATCAGCTTTTCGAAAAGCTTCATTGCTTCGGGCATGTTCTCGTTCAGTCCCGACAGTAAGACATAAGTACGCTCGTTGCCCGGGACTACCCGGAAAGTACATGCCAGACGATAGAATTCGCTTTTTAATTGTTCCGGAGTCATGTCGGAAGTACCTAAATAATCAATGTAGTCGAATGCCGTACCGAGCACTTTATCATTGTTATTGCCCATATCGAATACATAGATCAACTGGAAAAGATCGTTGCTTGTGTTCTGTTTGTAGAGTACGGGGATATTCGATTTGGCTTTCAGTTGGCTGAGGTCTTTCTTGAAATCGAGGAATACAGGTTCGATCGGTTTTACGTTACTATTTTGTATTTCACTCAAGAAGCCGCTGGTTACGTCACGATTCATTACGATCGGTGTGATAGACGGTTTGGTCATTTTCTTCTCGTTAGGATCTTGCCCTTGCTTTTTGTAAATAGCGGCATAATTCTGATCCGTCAGATATTTATTGGCAAAAGCGACGACATCGGCTTTGGTCAGTTTTGCCATACGGTCGATGGCGGTTACTTCGTCTTCCCATTTGGCACCGTTGACAAAAGCATTCACAAACATGTCTGCACGTCCTTCATTACTCTCTAACCTCTGCATCTCATAGAGCTTGAAGTTGTTAATGTTGGCTTGTAGCATCTTTTCGTCAAAATCTCCGGCGCGAAGTTTGCTGATCTCTTCAAGTAACAGATTTTTTACATCGTCTAATGTCTGTCCCTGTTTGGGACGTCCCTGTAACATCAGTGCTGAATAGTCTGCCATGTCTAACGGATAACCGTAAGCCTGCAATACTTTCTGTTGCTGGTTGAGGTCGAGGTCGATAAGTCCGGCTTTGCCATTATACAGAATCTGCGATACCACTTGCAGCGTTTCAAATTCTTTGCTGGCGGCTCCCGGAAATCTCCATGCTAATGTCAGGCTTTCGGCATCCGGTCCCAGTACTTCTCGCACGATCGGCGCCGTGATCGGCGTCTCTTTCGGCAGGTTTAATTTCGGCAAGTTCTTGTTGGGCTTCAAATGACCGAAGTACTTATCGATGGTAGCGATCATTTCATCCGGATCGAAGTCGCCCGAAAGGCAGATAGCCATGTTATTGGGCACATACCATACCTTGTGATAATTTTTGATATTGGTGATGGAAGGGTTTTTCAAATCTTCCTGTGTTCCCAATACGGTCTGGGTGCCGTAAGGATGATGTGGGAAAAGGGAAGAAAGCACTGTTTCGTATACCTTGCGCGGATCTTTGGTCAGCGACATGTTTTTCTCTTCGTATACCGTTTCCAGTTCTGTGTGGAATCCACGGATGACGCAATTCTCAAAACGGTCTGCCTGTATTTTTGCCCAGTTGTCTATCTGGTTAGAAGGAATGTCGTCTTCATAAACCGTCTGGTCGAAAGAGGTATAAGCATTGGTACCGGTAGCACCGATGGCAGCCATCAGCTTGTCATATTCGTTGGGGATGGCCAGTTTGGAAGCTTCGTACGACAGGCTGTCTATCTTATGGTAAATGGCGGTGCGCTCTGCTTCATCGGTGGTTTTCCGGTATATTTCGAATTGTTGCTCGATCTGGTCCAGCAACGGTTTTTCGGCTTCATAGTTTTGTGTTCCGAACTTTTTGGTTCCTTTGAACATCAAGTGTTCAAAATAGTGAGCCAGCCCGGTGGTTTCGGCAGGGTCATTTTTACCACCTACACGTACGGCGATATACGTCTGTATGCGTGGTTGTTCTTTGTTGACGGTCATATAGACCTTCAGCCCATTGTCAAGTGTGTAAATACGTGCTTTCAACGGATCGTTGGGCACTGTCTCGTAGCGGTAATCTTTGAGAGAAGCGCTGCTTACACTTGCCGCCATCAGAAGAAATAGCGACAGGCAGGATAATTTTAGTAGTTTATTCATATAATGATAACAATTTAGTTATGAAAGCAAAGGTAGCAGAATTTTGTTTATCTTTGCACCCTTGAGACTAATAAAATGATTGGATAAAGTAACTTCAATCGTAAATTGTAAATCGCTAAATTATAAATCGAAATGATTACTATTGAACAGCTTAAAGACGTGAAAGAGCGCACTGATGCGCTGAGGAGGTATCTTTGACATCGACGGGAAGAAAATTCAGGTCGAAGAAGAACAATTAAGGACACAAGCTCCGGGTTTCTGGGATGACCAGAAGCGTGCCGAAGCGCAAATGAAGAAGGTGAAAGATCTTCAGAAATGGATTGAGGGTTATAATCATGTCAGGACACTGAGTGATGAACTGGAACTGGCTTTCGATTTCTATAAAGACGATCTTGTCACCGAGGCGGAGGTGGACGAAGGATATGCCAAAGCATTGGAAGCGGTTGAGAATCTGGAGCTGAAAAACATGCTTCGCGGTGAGGCCGATCAGATGAGTTGTGTTCTGAAGATAAATTCCGGTGCCGGTGGTACGGAGAGTCAGGATTGGGCGTCCATGCTGATGCGTATGTATCTGCGCTATGCCGAAACGAATGGCTATAAGGCCACTATTTCTACTTTGCAGGAAGGTGATGAGGCAGGTATCAAGACCTGTACCATCCAGATAGAGGGCGATTATGCCTACGGCTATTTGAAAGGGGAGAATGGGGTACATCGTCTGGTGCGTGTTTCTCCATATAATGCACAAGGAAAACGAATGACCTCTTTTGCTTCGGTTTTTGTCACTCCGTTGGTTGACGACAGTATCGAAGTGAATATCGAGCAGGCACGTATTTCCTGGGATACTTTCCGTTCGGGTGGTGCCGGAGGTCAGAATGTAAATAAGGTGGAGTCGGGTGTGCGCTTGCGCTATCAGTTTAAAGACCCTTATACCGGTGAAGAAGAGGAAATCCTGATCGAGAACACCGAAACCCGTGACCAACCTAAGAACAAGGAAAATGCCATGCGCCAGTTGCGTTCTATCTTATATGATAAAGAGCTACAGCACCGTATGGCCGAACAGGCAAAAGTGGAAGCAGGAAAGAAAAAGATAGAATGGGGGTCGCAGATACGAAGTTACGTATTCGATGACCGCCGTGTGAAAGATCATCGCACTAATTATCAGACTTCTGACGTCAATGGAGTGATGGATGGAAAGATCGAAGACTTCATTAAAGCCTATTTGATGGAATTTTCATCCGAGGAACAAAATTAATTCTCTTCTTCTTTAGTTGGTTTGAATAATTATTCTTAGCTTTGTTAGCGTTGAACTTTAAAGCTAAAAACATATGGGTAAGAATAAGAAAAAAGTAACACACACCAAAAAGGAGGAAGAACAGGCAAAACGTGTGATCAAGATCATTTCTATTTCACTCGTCATTTTGGCACTTGCCATGATTATAGGTTTTTCTTTCGTGAGTTGAAGAGCAGATTTTACAATTAATGGAGGCTGTGCGGTTTGAGTACAGCCTCCTTCTTGTTTATTCTTTATAATGTTTGTAGAATGTGTAGATATTTCCTGTTGCTTTTCGTCTTTTATCTGTTGTCCGGTTTTAATGTACTGGCCGGGAATATTACACATTATCAGATATATACCACGGCCGATGGACTGTCTCACCGCGTTGTCCGGGATATTTTGCAAGATAGGAAAGGATATTTGTGGATGGCTACTTGGAATGGGTTATGCCAATATGACGGTTGTGAGTTTTCTACTTATAATAAACTGGATGACGGGCAACTGATCGGAAGGCTCGGTTCGATAGCCGAAACGGAGAATGGAGGGATTCTTTGCCGGACACCACAAAATAAATGTTATCTGTTTGATCCGGTAACAAAAAGATTCTCCGTGCCGGCTTCTCAGGCTTTCCCTAAAAAACAGATAAAGAATCCATATGTTTTAAAAGCGGTACAAAATGGTATAACGATCTCCGATAGCAGGAACACATTTTTCTTATCCGTACCTACCAAGAAAGATTTAAGCACTACTTTGCATGCTTCCTGTACCGATCGTAATGGTAATTTGTGGGTCAATTGCAACGATGTCCTTTATAAGATAAGTTTTCCAAATGAGCAGTACCAGTACTATACACATATACAGGATACGGATTCTCCTATCTATGCGACGGAGATTCGTGCTTTCTTGCATATGGAAAAGGAATTCTGGCTGGCTGGTAAGAATGGACGGATCTACATGTATGACCTGCACCGGAATTTTATCGGATATTTATCTCCCCGGGGAGATATACAAAGAGAACCTGTCTCTTTTGGGGCAAACATTTATTCGATGGAATTACGGCACGGAAATGTCTGGATGGCGAGTAAAGGGGGCGGACTGTTTATGCTTACTCCAAAGGAAGAAGGCCGGTATGAGATTCGCCGTTGGACTGATTTTGAGGGAGATTCCAGTATTTATTCGTTTGCTTTTGATGACCGGCAAAATCTTTGGATAGGAACGTACCATAATGGATTGTATAAGATAGCCTGGCAACCTAACTACGATTCTCTTCCACAGAGGGTGGATACGGTTGCCGGAATAAGGCATATCACTATGATTGATGGTCATATAGCGGTGGCTTCCAAGAAAGGATTGTTGATATACGATAAGGACGGACGATTGGAACAACGGTTGTGCCACTACGATTGTTCTTATATATATGCCGCACAGGATGGTACGGTCTATGTTTCAACGATGGGCTTCGGATTGCATAAACTCGTTATCCGAAATGGCAAATGGGAATTGGAATCTTTCAAAATACCCTCCGTCTCATCGGAGATCGTTCTGTCTGTTGCAGAAGATACGGACGGGGTTCTTTACTTTATTAAGGATGATTCTTTTTTCAAATATTCGGCAGGCCAGCAGGTCCAGATTTTTGGGAGTAATTATTTTGGCAGGAATATGACCTTTTCAGAAGCGGCGGCTTTTATCCGGGAACGTACTCTTTGGGTGGGGACAGTGGATGGCTATCTTACCATGCATTTGAATGACTTGTCGAAAAATAATCCCTCCTTTTGTTGGAAAGAAATTCTTGTAGATACATTACATCTACACACGGATATAACGGAAATAGAGGCATCTGAAGGGCAGGAGATCCGCATTTCCCCCATTGTGTTGGATTATGGCTATATGGGGAAAATACAGTATAAATATCGGTTGAATCCGGATTCCGTTTGGATACCTTTGGCGGAAAGAGAGCCGATTGTTCTGAACGGGCTTAAAAATGGGGAATATTTATTAGAGGTACAATATACCGATAGCAAAGGAATTTGGAGTGCAGAGATTACTACTTTGTCTATCGATATCGATCCGCCGTTTAAGAGGAAAATGTTGTATGCCGGATTCGCCGTCGTATTACTTGTATCGCTCTGTTTGGTCATTTATTATAGGAAAAGGCGGCAGCAGATAAATTTCGATATATCGTCCGGAACAGTGGACGGGCAAACAGTCGGTTTGAAAGAAGAGGAAGATGAGCGATTTCTTCGCAAAGCAGAAGATTTTGTCCGGCAAAATATAGCCAATGATAATCTTACAGTCGATTTCTTAGGAGAGTATTTGGGACTCAGCCGTTCTTTGTTGTATCGGCGGATGAAAGAAAGTGTGAATAAGACTCCTGCACAATTTATAAAGGATATTCGGATAAGGGAAGCGGAACGCTTGTTGAAGTCGCAAAAGTATACGATTGCGGAGATAGCGGACATGACTGGTTTTTGTGACCCGAAATACTTTAGCCGGGTTTTCAAGAAAGAAACCGGCAAGGTGCCTACTACTTATTTGAAAGAACAGGAATAATTGGGCAATGCGCCAATATGCCAATATACCAATTGGCTGGCTGTCATCATTGATGATGGTTATTTTAAAGGTTGAACTTGATTTTGGGAAAACTTTTATTTCACATGGTTTTTATATCAGGTTGAGGCTGTTAAGCTTTTCCATTGGGAGGTAGACTATTTCTTCCGAAAGGAGGATTATTTCATTGCTAATTTTTGTTCGGTTTTGAAGGGGTATGTGATACTTTTGTAGATAACTTGTTTATTGTTAGTTCGTTATCTTTTTGAAGCCTGATGTTGGTTGGTAAAAAGGATTTGTATTTGAGGGTGTTTGAAAAGGGGACTTTTGAGGTGTGATTACTGCTGTTTTTGATCAATAAATCGAATTTATAAATATTGGTTTTTATGGGTGGATATATGATTTTACCCTTTTTTAGAAACGTTTTTACCCGGTTGGGGAGGTTTTCGTTGGATAACTTTGCCTCATGGTTAACTATTAAAATGTATTTTATCCATGAGAAAACATGTACTGATGAAAAGTTTACTGCTGTTAGTAGTAGGTCTGTGTACCGGAAATATGTCGGCACAAGATCTTAAGTTATGGTATGATCGTCCTGCCGATTATTGGGTGGAAGCTTTGCCCTTGGGAAACGGGCGGTTAGGAGCAATGGTTTATGGTATCGCTTCACAGGATACTATTCAGATTAACGAGGATACCTATTGGTCGGGTAGTCCTTATAACAATGCGAATCCGAATGCACTTACGCATTTGGAAGATATCCGGAATTATATTAATAATGGTGAGTATGCAGAGGCTCAAAAGTTAGCATTGGCTAATATTATTGCAGACCGGAATATCACCGGTCACGGGATGATTTATGAGTCAATCGGTAATCTGTTGCTCGATTTTCCCGAAAACCACAAAACACCGTCTAATTATTATCGTGAATTGGATCTTTCCAATGCGGTTGCCAAAATAACCTATACGGTAGATGGGGTGAACTATACCCGTGAGTTTTTTACTTCATTGGCAGATCAGTTGATTATTATTAAAATTTCGGCTGACCAACCGGGCAAGGTGACTTTTAAAACCTCTTTTGTCGGCCCGTTGAAAACAAATCGTACCAAGGTGACTGTTAAGCTGGTGGAAGGAGCCGATAACATGCTGTCTGTTTACACTGAAGGTGGGAAAAAGACGGAAGAAAATATTCCTAATCTGTTGCATGCCCATTCATTGATAAAGGTCGTTGCTGATGGAGGTAGTCAGACGGCGGCAAACAGTAGCTTGAATGTTACGGATGCCAATAGTGCTTGTATTTATATCTCGACAGCTACCAATTTTGTTAGTTATAAAGATATCAGTGCCGATAGTGAAGCACGTGCCAAAGAGTATCTTGATAAATTTGACAAGGATTACGAGCAGGCCAAAGCGGATCATATTGCGAAATATCAAGAGCAGTTCGGACGTGTTACTCTGAATCTGGGCAATAACAGTGAACAGGAAAAGAAACCTACCGATGTACGGATTGAAGAGTTTTCTACAGTAAATGATCCTTCATTGGCCGCCTTGTATTTTCAGTTTGGGCGTTATCTGCTTATTTCCAGTTCACAGCCGGGAACACAACCGGCTAATTTGCAGGGAATCTGGAATCCGAATGCCGGGCAGTATCCGGCGTGGGATAGTAAATATACGGCCAATATAAATGTTGAAATGAATTATTGGCCAGCCGAAGTCACGAATCTGAGTGAATGTCATAATCCTTTTTTGCAGATGGTGAAAGATGTCAGTGTGACCGGAGAAGAATCGGCCGGTAAAATGTATGGTTGTCGCGGATGGACGCTTCATCACAATACGGATATCTGGCGTTCTACCGGGGCGGTGGACAAATCGGCATGCGGTGTGTGGCCTACCTGCAATGCTTGGTTCTGTTTTCATTTGTGGGAACATTATTTGTTTACTGGAGACAAAGAGTTTTTGGCAGAGATCTATCCGGTTCTGAAGAGCGCCAGCGAATTTTATCAGGATTTTCTGATTACAGATCCGAATACCGGTTACAAAGTTGTGTCACCCTCCAATTCTCCGGAGAATCATCCGGGATTGTTTTCGTATACCGATGATAGTGGTAGCAAACAGAATGCGGCTATTTTTAGTGGGGTGACCATGGATAATCAGATGGTATACGATCTGCTTCGCAACACCATTGAGGCTGCTGAAATATTGAACACGGATAAAGGATTTGTTGCCGATTTGAAAGAGTTGAAAGAACAGTTGCCGCCGATGCATGTAGGTAAATACGGACAGTTGCAGGAGTGGCTTGAAGATTGGGACAGAGAGAGTTCCGGACATCGTCATGTCTCTCATTTGTGGGGTATGTTTCCCGGTACTCAGATTTCTCCCTATACTAATTCTGCCCTGTTCCAGGCTGTAAAGAAGTCATTGGTAGGACGTGGGGATGAGAGCCGTGGGTGGTCTATGGGTTGGAAAGTTTGTTTGTGGGCCCGGTTACAGGATGGTAATCATGCCTATCAACTGATTCAGAATCAGTTGAAACTGAAGGATCCGAATGTTACTATTTCGGATGCGAATGGAGGAACTTATGCCAATATGTTCGATGCACATCCGCCTTTCCAGATAGATGGTAATTTCGGGTGCTGTGCCGGTATTGCAGAGATGTTGGTACAGAGCCATGACGGGGCTGTGCATTTATTGCCGGCGTTACCGGATGTATGGTCGGAAGGTAAAGTAACCGGTTTGAAAGCCAGAGGAGGATTTGAGATTGTGGATATGCAGTGGAAGTGGGGTAAAATCGTATCTGTAACGGTTAAATCCGGCATAGGAGGCAATTTGCGTTTGCGCACTGCTACTCCTCTGAGACCGGGAGATAGTTTCACGATGAAGGTAGCAGAGGGTGATAACAGCAATTCACTGAACAGTGTTTATGAAATACCCGAACCGGTAATTAAAGATATTACCAAGATTCCCACACTGGATTTGGTAGAAACCACTGTGTATGATATTGAAACGGAAGCCGGGAAGACCTACACATTTGTTCCTGTAAGTAATATTTACGAATGGACAGGTGCCGAATCAAATTCTTGGAATCAGCCTAATAACTGGAATCCTGCCGGGACACCGAAAGAACAGGATCAGGGAATTGTGGCTCATGGCACGATAGATTTTGACGGGGGAGATTTTGCCGGTAATATCACTCTTGAAGAGGGAACGACAGCATTGGTTTCTGCTGCTTCGAATCTGAAGGGAAAATTGTCTTTCAACGGTGCAGTAATAAAAAACAGATCGGAAGGGGCAACTTTAACTACCGGAGGCATCTCATTGATGTCGGATGTGACTGCGGAAGTGGCCGGTAATCTCGTTCTTATAGGAAATATAGATGGCGAAGGCACTTTAAGCAAAACAGAAACCGGAAAACTGTTTATACAGGGAGTGAATGATACCTGGACCGGAAATCTGGATATAAAAGCAGGTGAGGTAACTGTCCATGGTAAGAATGCAGCCGGAACCGGTAATATCGATGTTGCTGTGGAAGCCGGACTTCGATTGGCAGGCGGTGATTGCCTGTATCACAAAACCAAACTGAATATTGCCGAAGGCGGTAAATTAATTCTGGATACGGATGCTTCTTTGAGTGAGGTATATACCGGTGGTAAATTATTGGCAGAGGGAACGTATACTGCTACTAAATTGCCAGCCTATCTGGAGGGAGAGGGTACTTTGACGGTTGTCCATCCTAATTATGCTTTTCAGTGGACTCCGCAGGCAAATAAAAATTGGGAGGTTGCCGCCAATTATACTCCGGCTATTTTACCGGTTGAAGGAGATACTATTCTTGTTGATTCCGAAATAGAAGCATCAACAGATAATTTTCCGGTAGTGATGTATCTTAATGCTAATAACATTCGTTTGAGAAAAACAGTCAGTAAGATTAAAGAACTCTATATGGCAGGCGGTACGAGTATGAGTTATGCCAGTGGCAGCAGCGATTTCGGTTGGAACAGTCCTGTTCATATCAATGGGGAAGTATCGTTTAAACTAAGTGGCGGTGGTACGGTAAATACGCTTACACTACAGGGAAATGTAGATGGAAAGTCGACGGTTACTGTGGCAAATGATGCAAAAACGGTGAATAGTGCCATTCTTGTGCTGAAGGGTGATAACAGTGGTTTTACCGGTGTTTGGAGTATTACCAACAGTCCACGTACCGAGGGATCGGTAATTGGGGTACAAGGAGATGCCGCATATGCTTTGGGCAATGGTGAAATACAAATTGGTAAGGGTAATCGGGTGGTCTTTAACCATGTGGGAGCTGCCGGTGACTGTGCTGTTTTAAAATTGAATGAAGGAGGAAAGGCGGTTATGAATACAAACGGCAGTGTAGCCGAACTGTATCTGAACGGTGTAAAACAAGTGCCCGGAACGTATAGTGTCGGCACTCACCCCGGTTATTTCGAAGGAGATGGGACTCTGACCGTACTGAATGCTACCGGTATTGGAGATGTGACTACGGAAAATTTTGTTTATTATCGGAAAGGCCACCTCTTTCTGTCGGATAGTTGTGAAAGTGTAGCTGTTTTTGATCTGGAAGGAAAGCAGTTGTTCCAGGCGAATCATCAGAAAAATTGTCGTGTAGTACTTCCGAATGGCGTTTATCTGGTTAAGGCGGATAATCGGGTTGCGAAAATAATGGTAGCCGAGTAAGATGAATGGAAGCGTCCTGTGAGGGGCGCTTTTTTTATGATATATTTGTCAATACTGTTGGTTGTTGTCTGATGGAACTGTTATTGTACTTCGTAATCTATTTGTAATGTGTAATACATTTGTAACCTGTTTGTCATAAGGGTGTATGGGGGCATCGTTACTTTTGCACCAAAATATTAAGTTATAAACCTGATGAAAATATTGGTTACGATTGGGGCAGGATTACTGCTGACGACAACAGCTTTGGCACAAGTAAACGAAGAAGTGGTAGATGGGAAAAAACTGGATAAGGAGAAGATGGAATTGCACGACTATTTACCGGCAATCCATGGAACGATCCGTGCAAAATACGAATATCAGACGGCAACTGACGAAAGTCGTTTTCAAGTACGGAATGCCCGTTTCAGCTTGACAGGCAATGTGCTTCCGATCGTGGCTTATAAAGCGGAAATAGATCTGTCCGATCAGGGAAAAATCCGTATGCTGGATGCTTATACTCGTATTTTCCCAATAAAGCATGTCAACTTTACAATCGGACAGATGAGGGTTCCTTTTACGATTGATGCGCACCGTTCGCCGCATGTACGCTTTTTCGCTAACCGTTCGTTTATTGGAAAACAGGTTGGTGATGTACGTGATGTCGGGGCCACTCTGGCTTATACACGCAAAGATGCATCTTTGCCGTTTATCCTTGAAGGCGGGTTGTTCAATGGCTCCGGACTGACAGAACAGAAGGAATGGCATAAAACATTGAATTATTCTTTGAAAGGGCAACTTTGGTTTGCGAAGGGATGGAATCTTACGCTGAGTACCCAAATGATGAAACCTGCCGAGGTACGCGTCAATATGTACGATGCCGGAATTTATTATGAAACTGATAAATTCCATATAGAAGCGGAATATTTGTATAAGACGTATGGACATGACGCTTTTAAGAATATGCATTCTGTCAATAGTTTCGCTATTTATGATATTCCGCTTCGCTGCTTTTTTCATAAGATGTCTTTTCTGGCACGTTATGATATGATGACGGATCATAGTGATGGAATAACAACGTCTGAAACGGAACCGAATAAGTTGGCCATAACCGATTATGCACGCCATCGTGTGACAGGCGGTTTGACTTTCAACTTCTCCAAATCTTTTATAGCCGATATACGCTTGAACTACGAAAAGTATTTTTATAAAAGTGGAGGAATACCCGATCCGTCCGAACAGGATAAGTTAGTGATTGAATTTATGACACGGTTTTGAGTTGTATGATTTATGAATGATGATTTAGGAGCGATGATGCTGGAAAATAAATTAATTTCATTGTTCATTATTCATTATTCATTCCTACTTTTGCAGCATGGCACAGGAAATTGAACGTAAATTTCTCGTTTCGGGAGATTATAAATCGCAGGCTTTTGCGCAAAGTCGTATTATACAGGGATACATAAGCAGTGCCCGGGGAAGGACGGTACGGGTACGAATCCGTGATGGTAAAGGGTATCTTACTATTAAGGGGGCTTCTAATGCTTCCGGAACCAGCCGTTACGAGTGGGAGAGAGAGTTGCCGTTGAACGAGGCCGAAGAATTGATGAAACTTTGTGAGCCGGGAGTGATTGATAAAACCCGTTATTTGGTCCGTAGCGGGGCGCATGTTTTTGAAGTGGATGAATTTTATGGTGAGAATGAGGGGCTTGTAGTGGCGGAAGTTGAATTGAGTACAGAGGATGAAGCTTTTGTGAAGCCTGCTTTTATCGGTCAAGAGGTGACGGGGGATGTCCGTTACTATAATTCACAGCTAATGAAAAAGCCGTATACAATCTGGTAACTCTAAAAATAATCTGTATATTTGTTCGCATTCAAAAGAACAGTGTATGGAACAATTATATAATTATCTGCCGCGCGAGTTGGTTACCTTTATTTTGGTGACTTTATTTTCTCTTCTTATCGGTTTGTCGCAGCGTAGAATCAGTCTGAAACGAGAAGGAGAAACCACGCTTTTCGGTACAGACCGTACTTTTACTTTTATCGGTATATTGGGATATCTGCTTTATATTCTTGATAAAGCAGATATGCGTCTCTTTATGGGGGGCGGTTTGATTTTGGGGATATTGCTCGGGCTGAACTATTACGTCAAGCAGTCTCAATTTCATGTTTTCGGGATTACTACTATTATAATAGCCCTGATTACTTATTGTATTGCTCCCATTGTAGACACGCAGCCATCGTGGTTTTACGTGATGGTAATTGTGACTGTATTGTTACTGACAGAATTGAAGCATACCTTTACTGAGTTTGCCCAGCGTATGAAGAATGACGAGATGATCACTCTTGCCAAGTTTTTGGCTATCAGTGGAATCATTTTGCCGATGTTGCCCGACAAGAACATCATTCCGGATATCAATCTGACTCCCTATTCCATATGGTTGGCTACGGTGGTGGTTTCCGGTATCTCGTATCTGTCTTATCTATTAAAGCGTTATGTGTTCCGTGAGTCGGGAGTATTGGTTTCCGGTATCATCGGCGGATTGTATAGCAGTACGGCCACCATCTCTGTATTGGCACGTAAAAGCCGTAATGCGCATTCCGAACAGGCTACGGAGTATGTGGCTGCCATGTTGTTGGCTGTAAGTATGATGTTCTTGCGATTTATGATACTTATTTTTATTTTTAGTCGTGAGATATTTGTCAGTATCTATCCTTATTTGCTTATTATGGCTTTGGTAGCTGCTGCTGTTGCCTGGTTTATTCATTCCCGGCGGAAGAAAACGGATGGTACCGAAAGTCTGGATGAAGAAGAGGACAGCAGCAATCCGTTGGAGTTCAAAGTTGCTTTGATCTTTGCGGGGTTATTTGTCGTTTTTACGGTGCTTACTCACTATACTTTGATTTATGCCGGTACGGGAGGGTTGAATCTTTTATCGTTTGTTTCCGGTTTTAGTGATATTACTCCTTTTATCTTGAACTTGCTGCAAAATACGGGCAGTGTGGCTGTGTTGGTTGTTACGGCTTGTAGTATGCAGGCTATTGTGAGCAATATTCTGGTGAACATGTGTTATGCCTTGTTTTTTTCCGGGAAAGAGAGTAAGCTGCGTCCGTGGATTTTAGGAGGATTCGGGTGTGTAGTGGCAATAAATGCTGTGTTGTTATTGATTTTCTATCTATTGTAATCCGTTGATATTTATGGGAATAAAAAAGTCCGGGCGATGTACACCCGGACTTTTTTATTTTCGGAAATTTATTTCTTTATTGAGCATTTCTATCAGAATTGAATATCGTTCATGCTATTTACCAGTAGTTGGTATTTGATAAATCCTCCTGATTTTGATGAATACTTTGTGTAAATGGCTGTAATATCCCCTGTCTTTCCATTTTCCGGCAACGGTTGAAGTGCGAAGTTTGCATAACCGCTTACACGTACAATGTAATTACCTGTCGAGGTAGGATTGCCTTCGTTGTACGAGAACCAGGACGAACCATAGTAGCGCTGATTATTATAACTATACGCATAAGTCGGTGTCAACCCTTCTTCTTCATAATACTTATTGGTATAAACGGCCGTAGTTGAACCACCCGGATAAGTCGTTTCTAAATATTGGGGGTATTTGTCGTCATCGAATGTTCCTGCTCTGTATTCCAGACCTTCGAAACGAACGAGACGGCCTAAGGCATCATCGTTGAGTTCTGTCTTATAATTGGTTTTATTTACAACCAATGTATCACTTTGGCTTAACTCTCCCAAAGCACCGGTAAAAATATGGGCATTAACCAGTAGTTGGGTTTCAAGATTACGATTGGCATATCCTTTGGCAATATCCGCTTCTGTCGGCATTCCACCCACACTTAACATATAGCGGTAACAGCCAATTGCCAGTCCTTTGGTCTTTACGAATATTTCCTGTCCGGGATGATAAAATACATAGTTGCTAACCATTAGCTTCAGTTCGATAGCCGATTCTGAATCTTCATCATAAATATATACCGATTTATAAACGTTGCCTGCCTGGTCGCTTGAGATTACTTTACCATGGATAACGTAATCTTCTGTGATCTCAAGAGTCTTGCCTAAACTTGCGGCACCGTTGCCGTATACATCGTAGAATAGTTGCTTGAAGTCTTTGATCGAGATCAAAGTTTCATTGGCAAAATCCTCTTCAGTCCATACTTTCGCCGGAGCTGGATCGTCAAAGTCGTTATAGCAGCTCGTAAAGCCTAATACGATCGCTGCCATCATGCATATTTTCAATATTTTGTTCATAGCTTTCATTTTTTATTCGTTACGTTACTTAGAACCGGAAATAAATATTCATATAATAGGTCGTACCGAACATATAGAAATATTTCGAATCGAACGGCTGGTACGTCTGATAATTTTCATCTTTGTTCTTGAGTAGACGTACTTGCTCATATCCACCTGTCTTGATATCCTGATTATTGAGCAGGTTCTTTACTTCAAGGCTGAATCCAAGTGTATAGATCCGGTTGATGTACCAGTTCTTACCGATGCTGGCATTGAGGACACAAGCCGGATCGAACTTCTCCTGATGGCGTAATTCGCGGATGTCTTCTTCTGTCATATTACGTGATAAAACAGCGTCCGTACGGTAGAGCGGGCTCATGGACAAATACATATTGTTGTAGTAATTCAAGTCTACGGAAGCATAGAGGTTTTTACGGCTGCGATAAGATAAACCGATGTTCATAGCTGTCTGCGGAGTGCTTTCTACACGGAAGTTTTTCCAGTAGACCTTACCTTGATTTTTGATTTCGCCACTGTTATCCTGTATCTGTACATAGTCGGGATTGGAATCATAAGTAAACTGCCCCCAACTGATAGCTCCGTTCAAAGACAATCCTTGATAAAGAGGTATAGAAGCAGCTACTTCCAGACCGAAGTGACGCTTGTCGATACCGCTCATTGCAAAGTTAGAGAAAGTGGACTCCACGTCATCATAGTACGACAGTACTTTTGTCTGATCCATGAACTTCGTATAATAACCGGATACACGTGCCTTGATATCTCCTATACGCAGGTTGTAGGATGCGTCTACACCGAATACTTTTTCAGCGGAGATACCCGGAGTAACGGAGTTACGCGTACGTGGAGATACGAATGCCGCCTGGAATGCCGGCGCATCCTGCATATAGATAATACTGGCATCGATAGAGTGGGCTGCCGAGAATTTATAATTGAAATTAGCTTTCAGTTTATACGTCAGGTAATTCAACTTTTGGGAGTCGCCTTGTGAATTATCGAGGAATAACCCCTTTTTCCATAAACCATGGCGCCACAAGGTAGAGTGTCCCACCTCACCACCAAGGTTGATACCAATACCTTTGAAACTTGTTTCATACATAGCCCAAGCGCGAGCGGTGAGGTTATTGCCATAATAGTCATAACTGTATTTGTCTCCTTCTTTGGCTGCACGGGCATGACCGTATTGCTGGTAATAATCCATATCATTCTGGTAAGGAACCGGATTAAGACCACCCATGTCACGTTCTGCAAACTTGTCTACATCCACCCAGTAATCACCGCCTAATAAGTCTTTTACTTCGCTGTAATATTCAGTACGGTTGCGACGAAGGTTCATCCCGCCGTTGATTTTGGAATTGTTGCGTAGTTGGTGTGAGAATTGTGTATAGAAATTCCAGTCCAACTGATCGGTATGGCGTTCTTCGATCATGTTGATGGCACGGCGTCCGGAGCCATACAGCGAGTTCTCCGGCTGATTACGGTTGATGTCATACAACTGATCCCAATTGATGTGGCGTATGTTGTCTGTATTGGTGCGCCATGCTTCGTCGAGCCATGCACCGATTTCTGTGCCATTGTAGAAACTCGGCAGATAGCGATAGTAATCGGGACGTGGGTCCGGACCACCATACCATGTCAGTGCAGAATAACCATTCTTTCCGAAACGTAAGGAACTGGCAATATTCAATTGAGAACGATCGGTGATATCGAACGTATAATTAAGCATTGCGATGGGCTCGTGATAATTACGTACACGTGCATTACGGCGTTTGCCGTCCTGCCATCCCCAGTTGGGGTTATAGTAATTGTTGCCTACCAGGTCATACGCTTCTTGGGTAGAGGCCTGTTGTGCTCCGCGCTCCGTAGGAGTACCCAAAACAGTTAGTCCTAAACGATGTTGGGTGTTAAACTGTTTTTCGACGGCTGCAAAGTAGCCGAAAGCGTTATAGAAAACGCCGTCTACGTAAGAATTTCCTCCTTGACGGGTTGAAACGGAAAAGGCATATGACCAGCCGTTGTCCTGTTGCCCGGATGAATAAGTTAGCATGCCACGGAAACGATACATAGAATTACCGTTTACTACACTGGCACGTAATCCTTTACGCATTTGTGAAGGGCGGGTGTTGATATTGGTCGTACCGGCAATGCCACCGATACCCATATCACCCATATTTAATCCGGAGGTGATTTCTTGATTACGGGTAGCGTCATTCAAGCCGCTCCACAATGACCAGGGAGTATATCCCGTCATAGCATCGTTAAGCTGGATACCGTTCATATAGACATCCGAATATTGTGAATCGTAACCACGGACATTGAAGCGCATCTCACTGAATTTATAAGATGCGATGTTATTGAAAACATCTTTTGATGCGGACAGTGATGAAGGTAATGACTGGGCATCATCCAAAGTCTCAGTATCGAACTCTGCAAATACGGCATCGTCCAACATCATTGTGTTTTCGGGTACCATGATTACGAGATTGATATCTCTCATCATTTGGTCTACACGGACGGCAATGGTCAGCAATTCGAATTCGGTTGCTTCAAAAGTAAGTGAGTATTCGCCTTTCGCCAATTTATCAATCTCAAAATTACCGGTTGCATCGGTTGTTGTCGTAATATCGCCGGGTGTTAAGGTGACCTTTACACCATCGATAGCCGCACGCGTTGTACGGGAAACGACTTTACCTTTAACACCGCCACCCTGTGCAAAAGCCGTCAGCGAAGCCAAAGATAACACCATAATCAGAAATGTTTTTATTCTCATAAATATTGAAGATTTTTATTTACCTATATAGATATATACGGGGAAGTGATCACTGAAACCTCCCTGAAAATTATTGCCCACATATGTACGCAACGGATATCCCTTGTATTGTCCCTCTTTTTGCACCATGTATCGTTGCTTAAAGATATTGCCATAGAATTTGGAGCCGGGTGCTTTCTGAAGCTGGAGCTTACCGGTCGAACCTTTAGCCAGATTCTCACTCATGACAATGTTGTCGAAAATATTCCATGCATCACCATAAGCCAGTGAACCGAATCCGGCTTTCAGCATGTCTGCATATGGATTGTACATATCTCCCTTCTTGAGATCTTTCAGTTTGAATTTCGCACCCAATCCTTGAGCGATGCTCTTGTCTGTCGGATCATCGTTAAAGTCTCCCATTGCAATGATTTTGGTGGCCGGATTTGCCCGTAACACGGAGTCGGCAATACTGCGCATTTGTTCTCCTACCGCGATGCGTTTAAACTCCGAAGCTTCTTTGCCTCCCAAACGTGAGGGCCAGTGTGCTACCATGAAGAAGAAAGGCTCATCTTCGATCGTTCCCCACATGGTAAGGATATCACGCGTTTTGAAATGGGGTAGCGAAGGAATGACTGTTTTTACGGGATACTGTCCTTCTATTTTGAACACATCCGGTCGGTAAAGGAATGCCACATCCACACCACGTGCTTCCGGTGAATCAAAATGGGCGATTCGGTAATTAGCCGGTGCCAGTTTGGGCGTTGCTACGATGTCTTCCAGCACGCCTCTGGTCTCTACTTCGGAAACACCGATTACAATCGGATAATTCTTATCGATGGCTGCAATATCAAAAAGTACTCGCTCTGTGTTGTTGAGCTTTTTGTTATATTTGGCTGTATTCCATTTCTTGGGGCCATCAGGAGTGAACTCGTCATCCAGAACTTCGGGATCATTGATTGTATCAAAGAAGTTCTCGAGATTATAGAAAACCACCTTATAAGGCTTCTGTGCGAAACTGAATGAAATCAGTAACACAAAGAAAATAGAAGGAATCAATAGCTTTTTCATATGCCAGAGTTATTAGTTAATTCCCCACTGCGTAGGGTTATTTTGTTGTTTTACAGAAGCGGATACTTGTGGGAAAAAAGTGAAACCGGTTTTGGCCTCGATATCGGCAACTTTAGTGCAAATAGACCGGGGAATATCCTGTCCGTAGGATTTATGTTCCACCCAGAATCCGATAGAAATCAGCTCGTCTGCCGAACAATCTTTGATTGCTTTGCCTGTCGAACCACTTTTGGTACGCAATAATACCTTATAGTAGTTTGACGGGAGTGATACAATGTTGCCGGCTCCGTCGTACGTCGTCGCATTTGAATCGAAATACACACCGGTTACTACATATAAAGTATCGGAGCATTTATTGTTGCGAACTTTGTTTTCAAGATTGGCCCACATATCCTGATTGAGTCGGTTCAATTGTGGAGTCATATTCGACATATAGAATGTTTGAGCATTCAATTCATTAGTCGCCAGACGGTCTGCGGAAGGTAATTGATGCCCCCGGTCATAGCTACCTCTATACGACTTGTCTATGCAGTTTGCCTGATAGGCTATGGGGATGATGGGGTCAAACGCCCATGCGTCTGTCCGCTTGCCCGATCCTGTCAGATAGGCATTATGTATCGGATAGGCAACCCATAATGCGGCCTTCTTCGTCTTGTCGAAGCAAATGGAGTAGTTACGGACTGTTTTATTGTTACTTAATGGCCCGTAATGTGTAACGTATTGATAATTTGCATTCTCTTTACGTTCCGGCAGTTCTACCCATGCTCCGAAAGCCGGTAAGTTCTGTTGCGATTCGGCCATTTGAACGAGGCTGAAGGTTTGGGGTTCTTCTCCTGCAAACCGAAGAGATAGTTTAGCCTGGCGTTGCTCTCTCCCTGTGTTGGATTTATAATATACATACAGTACATTTAATCCGTCATTTATGGTGCCATGTTTGGAAGAGTTGGCATAATCTTTACTGCTGAACGAGAACCATCCGCTTCCTTCGGTGATTTCTGCATCCCATTCAGTTCCTGTTGTACCTGTTATGATAATTGCTGATGATCCTTCGGATGAGCTTACCGTTGAAGAAACTTTCCAGTAGGCATCATTCGGGCTTTGTGCTACTTCCGGATCATCACTGCTACAAGAACCTACGCACAGTATCAACACTGTAAGCAAAGCGGTATGTATCGCAGTTGTATAATATTTATGAATTGATGTCATTTATAAATTGTTTTAAAGCCTCTCCCCAGCCTCCTCCGTGGGAGAGGGAAGCAGATACTCTTGTTTATTAATTAGTTATAAAACTAACTTGGCTCCCTCTCTCGCGGGGAGGGCTGGGGAGAAGCATCAATTACTCGTAAGTGAGTTCCCATTTTGTAAACTGGGCGTTATGAGAGCTACTAATATAGATTCTATATTTAGTATTGATGGCTGTTCCTGTTAAATTGTAAGTATAATCCATGTTACCATCTGCCTGATCCCATTTGATCGCTTTTCCACCAGGAATTTCCGTGTTAGAACCGTCTACGATAGCTACCATGACGTTGGTAGATGCTCCGCTACGTGTGGTAGCGGTAACTTTGGTTAACTTTTTGTCTGCGATAGCCGGTAATTCGATGTAGGCTCCTTGTTTTCCGTTTATTATATAAGGAACATTACTGTTCATTGCTTGATAATAACCATTCCCGGTTGAACCTGCAAAAACATAATCGTAACCACCGAATGAGAATGTTTGGGCTTCTACTTTTATTTCCGTTTTTAATTTAGGGAATGTACTTGGATAATTGGCTGCGTTTGTTAAATCTACAGAAATTACTGTTTGGTTTCCACTACCTTGTCCAGAAACGCTTACGGGCACAGTAACTGTATTACCGTTAGTAAGTGAAATGGACAACGTTTGATTTTCAGGATCTGTACTGTTGTTTGCTTCTGCTACAACTGTGATTTTATTACCATCTACTGTAGAAGATAATATACCGCTTAATCCAGTGGCAGAGATAGTATTACTTCCTTGATTAGCTATCTCAACATCTAAAACTTGGGTACCGCCTGTGGCTGGGAAACTCACAGGAGAAGGAGTCACTTTGATAATTGTAGGATCTGTAGAGTTAAAACCGATAACATCTTGCAGGTTACGCGGTACGAGTTGACTATTGTTTTTATAGACTGCCGCCAAACCAGTGATGTCGCTTTCTGTTTTTACAAATGGCTGATTGGCAAATGCCGGTGAGTCTTCTTTACAAAATACAGCGAATGTAATGCCACCCGCAGTGAAAGCATGAGTATCTTGACTTCCCCAAATACCGGCATTTTCAGGTGTTGCATTCTTTATCGTTACTGTCATTCCTTGATATTCTGTAAGTTTATCTGCGGTAATGATAATTGGAGTGATAGCTGCTGTTCCTATTTTTTCAACTTTTGCCCAATTGTCAGTTTGAGAACCGGTTACTTCGTACATACCATTGTAGTTTACTGTTTTAGCAAGGCCTTTATAAAGAGTGACTTTTACTTTATCTCCCTGCGTAAGTTGTAATGTAGCTGGATCTACTTGACTTCCGAAGAGAGTAATACCATTGCCTGCCGCAGTTGCTCCTTCCGTTGCGAGAACAAGGTTGTTATTCGTATAGTTTCCACCTTCCGTATTGCTTTGTACAACAGCTTCGAATGTACGGTCAGTGGTAGCATCTACTGGAGTCTGCGTAGTAGTCATCATTCCTATAAGTTCAGGAATGGTAATTGGTTTTGTTTCTCCCGGTTCCGGTGGAGTAACATTCCCTAAATCGATTTCCTGACCTCCATTACCTGTGGACAAAGTGATGTCGTCAAGACGGATAGCGGATGCTGCTAATGCAGTGAATTTAATGTATAATTTGGCTGAAGTTTGTTTAAGTGTGAAGTTTGCCGTTGCAAAAATCCAGTAAGGTGTTTCGGCATCGCCATTATTTTTAGTGTAAGTTACGGGAACCCATGTATTGCCATCCCCGCTCAGTGATACTGTGAACTTACTCGGATCGAAGGTGTTGTCATAATCGGTAGCTCCTTCTGCTTTGTATGAATAGCTTGCACCAAACGTCAGTTTTAGATTGGTTTGTTCAGTTGTCAGTGCAATGTCACCGATAACAAAATCTGCGGGTAGTGTACCGAAAAAGACAACATTGGGACCGGAAGCTCCGTCATAGGCACTCGGATTATTGTTGGGCAATCCACTGGATCTAATGGTCGCTTTCTGACCGGAATATGTTACATTGGCGGCTCCGATACCGGTTTTAGCCCATCCTTCATATGCATCAACATAGGGATAAGGGTTTGTTACGGTAGTACTACCCACTGTTTCGTGATAAATTACTTCTGCCGGCACGATATTACCGCTTGTAATTTTCACCGTTTCTGTCATCAATGGCCCTACTTTATTTGAAATTTGAATATCGATGTTGGCTTCATCGTTGATTCCTTCCGGGATGCTAACTTGAATGGTGGCACTGCCATCGCCTTCAGTTGCGGAGAGAGTAACCCAAGATTTGTCATCTTTCACTGTTGCCGTCCAATGACGGTTGGTTAAGATCTCAAAAGATGCTTGGCTTCCTTCGGCAGGAACGCCATCTGTGGTAAAGATCAGACTTGTAGGAGAAACTTCCAGAAAAGGAGCTTCTGTGTCATCATTGTCATCGACACAACTTACAAAAGTTGCTGTGGCAATCAGGAGTATTGTCCCAAAAAACAACTTCAGAAAATTTAGATTCTTCATTGATGTTAAAAAATAAAAGTTAATATTCGTGGCATATAATATATATTTTTTGCCACAATTGAGTAGGCAAAGATATATTATTGAGCTGAATAAACAAAGGTTAGTAATCCTATTTTATATTACATTTTGGTTAATTTTTTGCTGTAAAACATGTAAAAGACTGAGGCAAAGTGACTATTTGATAATGTCTCTCCTGTGATTACTCTATATTGTGTATAACAAATGAAAAAACAAAAGGTTTTTATTTCTTGAAGATGTTCATTATTGCTTGACTTTTTTTGTTTTTTTAGTCATATGGTTGTATTCTTTTATTTTTATTGAAAATAAAGTTTTTGATATAGAAAATAGAAGAGAGTGTTTGATTGCCGAATAGGATTCTTGCGCCTTTTTTGTCTTTATTTATTGTTGCTTTCTAAGTGAGGAATATTGCTGTATTAGTCCTTTTGGTTATGAAAATGTGATACAAACAGCAAGATGGATAATTGCTTGGTTATTAGCTCTTTATGTTGGTGCCGTTTTCCTCTATGAGAAAGAGGGTGAAACTCGTAGAGAAACGACTCGTTCCTCTACGACCAACGGGATGTCTCTCTACGACCAATAGATCGAGTATTTCGTTTAATGAGACAAATGTTATTGAAGAAAACTATTGTCCTCTCTTGTATTTGTTTGATTAAATTGTTTTTTTATTCTTATTTCCCTTAGTTTGAAGTTTGCATATTATATGTAGAAAATGGACTTTACATCATATTTTGGTAAGGGTGCTACTTTGATAATTATTTTAACTTGTTTTTTTAGGACTCTTTTTTTATTCCTTATTTGTCTTTCTTAACTCCGAAAATTTCGTATCGGAGGATAAAGGCTCTACTTTTGTCAAAACCTTGTAACAAAACATATGATTTTTCGTCTTATAGACTATAAACTTCAACAAAGACAATATGAAAGGCAAACTACTACTATTGATGTTGCTTATTGCATCTTGTGCAAGTTATGCACAAAACACGACTACCTCTTCTTATATAGTAAAAGGTATCCTCGTCGATTCACTGACTCTGGAGGGGGAACCCTATGCTACTATTAAAATAGTGGAGAAAAAAGCTCCGGATAAAGCGGTGAAAATGGCTGTAACCGATATGCAGGGAAATTTTAAAGAGAAAATGAATGCTCAGCCGGGGATGTATGTTATTACAATTACTTCGATTGGGAAAAGCACCGTCACTAAAGATTTTGAAGTGAAATCGGGTGAGAAAGAAGTAGATCTGGGAACTTTGTATACTTCGGAGGCTACCAATGAGTTGGGAAGCGTTGAGATTGTGGCTCAAAAACCGTTGGTTAAAGCGGATATTGATAAAATAGAATATAATGTGCAGGATGATCCGGATTCAAAAACCAATACTGTACTGGAAATGCTTCGTAAGGTTCCTTTAGTGACGGTAGACGGGGAAGACAATATTAAGGTAAACGGTAGCAGCAGTTTTAAGATTCATGTGAACGGTAAGCCGGATAATATGATGAGCGATAATCCGGTAGACGTTCTTAAAAGTATGCCGGCTAATACGATTAAACACATTGAAGTGATAACTAACCCCGGTGCAAAATACGATGCTGAGGGAGTTGGTGGAATTCTTAATATTGTGACAGTAGGTGGTAGCGGTTTTAAAGGTTATACGGCTACTTTTACCGGAAATGGCAGCAATACCGGTGGTGGAGGAAGCTTGTACACTACTATTAAGAAAGATAAACTGACGTTGTCGGCACGTTATAATTATAATGCAAATAATTCTCCTCGAAGTTATTCCAGTTCCACACAGCGTCAGACGCAAACTATATCCGAGGGAAAGCAGGAAGAAACAGTGATTCAGTCCGAAAGTTCCAGTAAGGGAAAGAACCGTTTTCAGAGTGGTAATTTGGAAGCCAGTTATGAAATAGATACTTTACGGTTGATAACAATGGGTTTTGGTATGTATGGTGGAAATAATGATGGGACGGGTTACGGTGAGACGGTGATGAAGAATGCCGATCCTGCTTTTTCGGGAGTACCCTACTATTCTTATGAAAGTGATAATGAGAATGATGGTTCATGGTATTCCGTTCGCGGCAATATCGATTATCAGCGTACTTCCCGTAAACTTAAAGATCGTATGTTTACCCTTTCTTATAAGATAAATGCAAGGCCGAGTACCTCTAACTCACGGTATGGTTATACGCTTAATCATGTAGAGCCGGGCTGGGAAGACTACGTGAATAAGACACTTGCCGGTCAACGTTCTGATGGGAAACAGAATAGTTCGGAGCATACTTTTCAGGCTGATTATACTACCCCTATTGCAAAAATTCATACGCTTGAAACGGGGTTGAAATATATTATTCGTAATAATCATAGCGATAACAACCGTTATGATAAAGATGAAAATTATGATGAGGACAGAAGTAGCCATTATAAACATTTGAATGATATTTTGGCGGCATATGTCAGTTATGGTATTAAGGTGAAGAAGTTTTCGGGTCGTGCCGGTGTGCGTTATGAAAGAACAATGCAGGATGTGAAATATACAGAGAAGCCGGAGCAGAGTTTTGATGCGGATTTCAACGATTGGGTGCCTTCTGCCAGTTTGGGATTTAAAATTACGGACATGTCGAATATTCGTTTGGGATATAATATGCGTATCTGGCGTCCCAGTATCTGGTTTTTGAATCCTTACTTGAATGATTCGAATCCGGCTCATGTCACTCAGGGAAATGCTTCATTGGAAAGTGAGAAAAGTCATGCTTTTAATCTGAGTTACAGTAACTTTACGCAGAAATTTAATATAAATATGTCTTTGAACTACTCGTTTAATAATAATGGTATAGAGCGGGTGACCAGTTTGATGAATGATAAAGATATTCCCGGCTTAACCAGCCACACAGGTAAGGAGGTGCTTTATTCCACTTATCAGAATATAGGTAAAAGCAGCTATTTGGGTTTGAGTGGCTATGTCAATTGGAATGCTTCTCCGAAAACTCGTGTATATCTTAATCTTTGGGGAGATTATTCACGCTTAAAGAGTCCGTCTCAGAATTTGGAAAATAGTGGCTGGAGTGTATTTGCTTATGGTGGTGTACAGCAAACTTTGCCATTGGATATCCGTCTTAGTGTGAATTTGATGGGTAGCACTCCGTATATCTCTCTACAAGGTAAGGGTAGCAGTTACTATGACTACAGTGTGAGTGTCAACCGTTCTTTTCTCAAAGAAAAACGATTGACAGTGAGTGCTTTTGCCGGTAATTTCTTCAAAAAATACATGAAAAATAAGAATACGCTGACCGGTGATGACTTTTGGCAGGAAAGCACTTCGCGTTATTCGCGCCAACGTTTTGGGGTTAGTGTGAGTTACCGGATCGGTGAGTTAAAAGCCAGTGTGAAGAAAGCTGCCCGTTCTATTGAGAATGATGATGTGAAAGGCGGCGAAGGTGGTGGAGGCCAGGGTGGCTCGAATTAAAGAATGCGAACTGTGCCCTAAAAGTAAGACAAGACATAAAACTTTTAGGGCGCAGCTCAAATTAGGAACGTGGGCGATTTTTTTATTTATATGAGTCTTGATGCACTTGCTGTTCTCTTCTGTCCGCTCGTTATTTCTTTAAATACAAAATGAAAATCAGAGTTCTCGGATTATTTAGCCTTGAGTGGTAGGTGAAGTGCGAATTTGTTCTTCTTTCTGCACATTTGTTTTTTTTGCCATTTCAAATTTTATTTTCAACTCCGTCTTTTCCTCTATTAGCTTTTCTATTTTCAAATCTTTCTCCCGCAGGTATTGTATTAATTCCGTTAATGACGGGCTGTTCTCTGTTTTTGCAGTTGTTTCCTGTTTAATCATCTCTCCTTTTCCGGTAATTAGCCATTCTGCATTTATCCAAGTAAATGTTTGAAGTATTTTAGCAAGGATGTCAAATCCCGGTTTATTTCTCCTTTGTACAACAATTCCTCTAATTGTTTGGTCTACAACCCCTATTTTCTTGGCAAATGAGGATACGTTAAGGCCGGCATAGTCTATTATTTCTTGTAATCTATCAATTATATCCATAGTTTATTAAAAAAATAATCAATTAATTGTTTTGAAGTTTCAAATAAATGTTTGATATTTGTGCCGTAATACGGCTATAATACGGCTAAGTTACTAAAAAAACAGCATTGATAGTGCATGTTGCGCGACTTTTAAATGATTGATAAGTAAGAGTTTGAAGACGGAATTGTACACAAATAGATAGCATATGGAACTTAGTGTTTAATAATATATTATTAATGTAATTTTTTTATTTATGAGAAAAAAGTTTGTTAAAGTGATGCTCTTCGGAGCGTTAGCGCTTACAGTTAGTGCGTCCTTTGTAGGCTGTACGGACTATGATGATGATATTAAAAATCTGCAAGAACAGATTGATAATATCAATAAGAAAGAACCGGGAGTTACTACGGCAGAAATGTCAACAGCGGTATCTTCGGCTATTAGTGCCTTGAAAACAGAACTGGAAGCTGTTATTGCCGGTAAGGCTGATAATGCGGCTGTTGTGGTATTACAGGATAAGGTTAGGGAACTGGAAGCTGCCCTTAATAACAAAGCGGACGCTTCGGCTATCCAGGAACTGATAGCGCAGATTGGAGAATTGTCTGAGGAGGTGAACTCGGTAAAAGGCTCTTTGGAGGATTCTAAAACAAAACTTGAGGCTGAAATAAAGGCGCTGGAAGACGAGTTGGCTAATGTAGCTGATGCTGCTGAAATGGAAGAATTGGCTAAAAAACTTACCGAGGCACAGAATCAGCTGAAAGAGTTGGAGGAAAAAATAAGCGACAATGCCGGGGAAATTGTGAAACTGACAACCCAAATAGGACAGTTAGCTGAGATCCAGGCTTCCATCGAAGCGTTACAGACATCTAATCAGGCTTTCCAGACTGCAATAGATGAACTAAAAGCAGCACAAGGCAACAACATAACAGAAGCAGATTTGTCGAAAGCGTTGCAAGCTTATCTGACTAAAGATGAAATCGCTAAGTTGTTGGATAACAAGATGCTTGATTATCTGACAAAAGAGGATTATGCAAAGAAAGAACAAGCTATTTATGATTATGTAAATAATACATTGACGGCTAACATAATGGCAAAAGTGAATGCTGCTTATGTGAGTTTGGATAAATATAATAAAGATCTGAAAGAGATCAATGAGAAGTTCTCCAGATATGTTGACTCGGAGAGTTCGGAATACAAAAAACTTGTGTCGGATGTTACGGCTTTGAACAACTATAAAACTGAGACATTGCAAGCTCTTGTTGACTTGGTGAATGGTACTTCCGATAAAGAAGGGTTGAGTAAACAAGTGGCAGATTTGGTTGCTGCAATGGGAGAAATCACAGATTTGTCACAGACTTTGAGTGGATATGTCAAATCTACCGAATTGACAAACTATGTTAAAGAGGCGGATCTAAATGATAAGATAGAGGCATATTTGAGTGAATCGATGGAATCGGCAGAATCTACGATGCAAGCTTTGGAAAAAAGACTGGAGGCCCTTGAAATAGGTGTGAAAGCAATGATACAAAGCATTGTATACGCACCTCAGACTGTTGGCGGCGTAGTTGCATTTAACTCGTTGGAGGTAGAGGATACGGGAGTGACCCCGAACAAGAATGTAGTTGTTGCAGAGGATAAATCATTGAATATATCTTTCCGTGTATCTCCAGTATCTGCTGCAAAAGTATTCTTCGATAAATATGATTATAGTTTTGAGGGACATGAAGTAGCGTCTCGTGCTGCCGGAAAAATTGAGTATTTGAATGTTGAGAGCAGTAGTGTCGATGAGGCAACCGGAATGGTTAACTTTGTGGTCTCAACGGGAATTTCTGCAGGTAAGAGTTATGCCATCTGTATGCATGTGACTCCTAAAGCGAAAGTCGGTGAAGTTGATAATGATGATAATTTGACGGATATTACATCTAATTACTTTGTTGTAAGTAAGTCTCTTACTAAGATTGAAACAATTGTATTAGAAAGTCCTGCTAAAGCAGAAAATACATTATATTATAATAATGAGAATTCGGCTATTAATTATGCGGAAGGTATAAAATATGTTATCAATGGCGGTTATGTAAATTTGGAAAATTATGATATGAGTAAATTCTCCATTGAATATAGCGTCACTAATGAAAATTATTTCTCTATTGGTAAAGCAGAGGGTATATTAAAACCTGCTAACTATAATTTGGCCAGTTATGTAGATCAGACTGCTACGGCTACTGCCACAGTGAAAATAGAAGGTGTGAAACGTACTTTCCCGACTTCATTTGCTGCTGTTACAATTAAAGAAGAAACTTCTATAGCCGAGACAACTTGTGATTATGGTACTTTGGAGGTAGCATGGAAGAATGCTGAGCAAACTATTCCGGCTTCTAAATTTGATTTAACTAAGATCTATGACGAAGCCAATATAACAGCTACCGCTTTCAAACAGCTAACCGCATCTTATGACGAAACTGCTGATGTACATTTTGTAGTTGGAACAGATAATGTTTTAAGTGTCGCTATTGCTGCTAATACAGCAGGCGGTGAGCATCCGATTCAGGTGATATTTGAAGGAAATGGAAAGAAGATTACCGTAAAAGCGAATGTGAAGATTACTTACAATGAGGTTTCTTTGACTACTAAACCTGAACTGTGGGAGGGTGATAAAATGAATGGTACTGTCATTTTCACTCCTACACTGGATGACCAATTTAGGCCGAGCACCATTGCTCTTTCAATGGATTTGACAACTCTCTTTGGAAATTATACGGAGGTATATAATGATGTAACAGCAGCAGGCGGTACAGTAACTCTTAATGTTCAAGATTTGGCTGGATTCAACGGTGCTGTATCATTCGAAGATAATGTAGTAACTATTAATCCATCTAAATATAGTGGAAAGGACATTGTGATTACAAGTGATGTTAAGTTTGGTAATACTACTGTGGATGCTAGCAAAGCTACGATTAAAGTCGTTAATGTCAGTGGTACTTGGAAACCCGGAAAACTTAAAGTAACTTTAACAGATAAGGCTGCTAAGATAAATGTGTTAGAAGGATTTTCTTGGATTGATTTCAGAAATAAAGTAATGTGGGCAGACGGTGCGGACGTTGAAGGCGGTACTGATTTTGCAGACGGTGTAAAAGGTTTGGCGGTATACGGTTTAACTGCTCCGACTTGTACGCTTACTGCTGCCGATGGTACTGAATGCCCGTATTTGAAGTTCGAGAATGGTGAAGTATATTTCACTGAAGCTGGTAAGACTTTCGGATTTGTACAACCGTATGAGGCTAAAGTGACGATTAATGTTACTTCTCCATGGGGAGAAATAGCTGGAGCTACTCCGTCTAATACGGAAATCTTAATTACAATCCCTGCATTGGTACAATAAAATATAATTAATCGGATTTAGTTCCCCTTTGTCTAAAGTGGGAACTATCCGATTTTTTTCTACTGATTCAGATATAATGTAGAATATGATATATTGTTTGTTTCTAAAATTGCCCCTTGTGACAAGCCGCAATTTTAATATGTCAAGCTATATTTTCATCTCTACCAAAGTAGCTTGGCGCTTGGATAGAAAGGCACTTCCACACATCCCGGAAGTGCCTTCTTTTTTTATTTATTGAACCCCAACTTTTTCAATCCGTTCTGTACATCCGGATGGCTCATAAAGAGTTTCCATAACAGTCCAGTCCGGTAGTTTTCGATCATTACGGCTATGGGGCCTTGGTCGATGGCAAGATAGCGTTGCGGATACCAGTTGTCTGTTTCGCTGAAGGCATCATAAAAGCCATAGGGGCCGAATAGTTTGTCTCCCATATCATAAAGATGTCTCATCACTTCGAGAGAATATTCCGGTGTATAGACGATGGACGATAAAGCAGCCGTAGGGGTGATTACTCCTGCATCCTCTTTCTCATTGGGAACATGTGCGGCGTAGCCGTTTACGGAATAGCTGGCGGTCAATCCCCAACAATTCGGGCCGAAACCTTTGTAATGTTTCGGATTACGGATGCAATAGGCGCGGTTGACTAACGTCAGGTTACGCATTTCATTGAAGTAACTCGGACAGTATTTATCTTTCAGTCCTACGGGATCCAATCCCAAGAAGGAATATTGCGCCCAGAAGAGCGGACCTGCTTCGCTGCCTTGATAACGAAGGTGAAGTTCGATACCCTCTACTTTATGCGGAGATACGATGGCGCCATTCTGTGCCCAACCATCATGATATACGGCGGCAGGCACACCGTGTGTGGGCGATGCGGCGGCGAGTATGTACATGATGAGACATTCATTGTAACCATGAACCGGGAAGTCCATCTCCCAGCCGTATTCGGGACTCCAATGCCAGTAGAGTACATTCTGGTTCCCTTTGCGGTACCAGTTCCAATCCACTTCACGCCACAGTTTATCTATTCTTTGCGCCAATGCTTTTTCTTGGGGAGTGCCGTCAATATAATACTGATGTACGGCAAGCAGTCCTTGCATGAGAAAAGCCGTCTCTACAAGGTCGCCGCCATTGTCTTTCTGACCGAAGGGTTTCACTTTTCCGGTCTCGCCATACCACCAATGGGGATAGGCGCCTTTGAAGCGGTCGGCACGTTCGAGAAAAGAAACTATTTTTTCCATGCGTACCAGTCCGTCGGTACGGGAAACGTACCCCCGGTTGATGCCGGCAAGAATGGCCATGATACCAAAACCACTGCCACCCGAGGTGACGACATCCGGTCCGCCGGCAGGATAGTTACCGTCCATATGAATACGTTCCGGGGCGAGACCGCTATTGGGCTCCGCACCATCCCAGAAATATAGAAAGGTTCTTCTTTGTACTGTATCCAGCAGGGCATCAGTAGTGAGACTGTCTGATGGGAGGGAAGAAGTTGATGGAGAGGTTTTCTTGCTGCCCTGACAGGAGTTGGCTGTCAGGAGCAGAAGAAGACCGGAAAATATATAATAAATAACTGGTTTCATTGTTGTTGTTTTTTAGAAGGTGAAGACCTCTCCCCATCCCTCTCCGTGGGAGAGTGAGTTGGGCTAGTCTTATAACTGATTAAATATAATAATTGCTTGAATATCATAACTGATTAAATGCAATAGTATCTATACTCCCTCTCCTACGGAGAGGGTTGGGGAGAGGCCTCACTTGGACGTTACGGTGAATGCGGCTGTTTTCACATCCCGGCTGTTGGAGCCTATCATGACTTGGAAGTCTCCCGGCTCTATGACATATTGCAGATCATAATCGTAGAACTTCAACATTTCAGGGGCTATTTTGAAGGTGACAGTACGCGTTTGTCCGGGTTGGAGGTAGATTCTTTCGAATCCTTTCAACTCTTTTACCGGTCGGGTAGTGCTGCCTACAAGATCGCGGATATACAGTTGCACCACTTCTCCACCGGGCAGCAGTCCGGTGTTGCTGACATCTACGGATGCTGTGATCATACCTTGCATATCCATGCTCGATTGGCTCAGAGAGATGTCGCTGTAAGCGAAAGTAGTGTAGGAGAGCCCGAAGCCGAATGGATAGAGCGGTTCGTTGGTGACATCCAGATAATTACTGCGGAATTTTTCGAACCATTTGCCATCGTGTAACGGGCGTCCGGTATTCTTATGCGCATAATATAATGGAATCTGTCCTACGTTTTGCGGGAAGCTCATTGTCAGTTTTCCACTCGGGTTGACACGACCGAACAGTACGTCACCGATGGCATAAGCTGCTTCGCTTCCACCAAACCAGACATTAAGAATAGCCGGAACATTGTCCTGTTCCCAATTCAATATCAACGGGCGGCCGGTAAAAAGCACTAAGACCACCGGCTTGCCTGTGGCTACCAGTTCTTTCAACAGTGTTTGTTGTACATCGGGTAGATTGAGATCCGTACGGCTGCTGCTCTCTCCGCTCATCTCGGATGATTCTCCGAGGGCAGCGATGATTACGTCGGCTTTATTGGCGGTTTCCAATGCTTCTTTCAATAATTCGGCATCCGTACGATTGTCCCGGTTCAATGAACGGCCGAACATGGTAGCGCGTTCTTCGTAAGCAGCGTCGCTTATCAGGTTACTTCCTTTGGCATATAACAGGTTGATATTCGCACCGTTTTCCATTAAAGGGATGTACCAGGGTTCATTGGGTTGGTTAAGAGGCATTTCATCCATACGGCCCACCATCTCACGAAGTCCTTCGATAAGCGACGGTGAACGGTCCAGCACGGCTGCCACGCTCCATGTACCCGGCATATTGCTCCGGGTGTCTGCCAACGGGCCGATCACTGCAATGGTTCCGGTGGGCTTCAATGGTAAGGTCTGGTTGTCATTTTTCAGCAAGACAAAACTTTCGGAAGCGATACGGCGGGCGGCATCCCGATGGGCACGCGTAAAGATGTCACGTGCCGGACGTTTCGGATCACAATATTTATAGGGGTCATCGAATAGTCCCAATTTATATTTCGCTTCCAGAATACGGCGGCAGGCGGTATTCAAAGTCATCATAGATACTTTACCCTCTTGAATGGATTTCTTCAGAGTGCCTACAAATCCGTCACTTACCATATCCATGTCCACACCGGCATTGATGGCACGGGCGGAAACGGTCTGTAAATCGCCGATACCGTGATCTGTCATTTCGGATATTCCGGTATAGTCCGTAACGACGAAGCCGTTGAAACCCCATTGACCGCGCAGCACATCACTCATCAACCATTTGTTGGCAGTGGCAGGTATGCCGTCCACTTCATTGAATGAAGCCATTACGCTGCCTACTCCCGCTTCGATGGCGGCTTCGAAGGGAGGAAAATATTCATTGTACATCCGTTGGCGGCTCATGTCTACGGTGTTATAATCGCGTCCGCCTTCGGCAGCACCGTAAAGGGCGAAATGCTTTACGCAGGCCATGATTTCATCGTTCCGTTTCAACTGGTCTGCGAGTTTTTCTCCCTGATACCCCTGTATCATTGCCCGGGCGATAAGCGATCCTAAGAACGGGTCTTCTCCCGATCCTTCGGAGACACGTCCCCAGCGTGGGTCACGGCTGATGTCCACCATCGGGCTGAAAGTCCAGGAAATGCCGTCTGCACTGGCTTCGATCGCTGCAATACGGGCCGATTCTTCAATGGCTTTCATATCCCATGTACACGATAATCCCAATGGAATGGGGAAGATCGTTTCGTATCCGTGGATAACATCCATACCGAATAATAAAGGTATGCCAAGGCGGGAATTTTCTACCGCTAATTTTTGTACATCCCGGATTTTTTCCACTCCTTTCAAATTGAAGAGTCCGCCCACTTCACCGCGTTTGATTCTTCCGGCAATGTCGCTGCTCTTTGCCTGTCCGGTGGTGATGTCTCCGGTGACAGGAAGATTGAGCTGTCCGATCTTTTCATCTACTGTCATTCGCTTCATCAAGGCGTCAATGAAACGATTCATATCCTGTGGAGATTTTTGCGCTTGCATGCCACTAACACCTATAAATGTTGCCGCAAGCAGAATACTGAAAGTTTTTATAAATCTGTTCATGGTTAATAATTTGCTAATGTACCAATATGCCAATGTGCCAATTGCCATTCGGCATGATGGTTGAAAAATAATTTGCTAATTGAATAATTTACTAATGGGCTACTATGTTTATTGCCATTCGCCATCGTTGCGCAGCCAATTGGCACATTGGCATATTGACACATTAGCAAATTATTTTTAGTAATTCGGATTTTGCACCAACACCCCTTTAGACTTGTCTATCTCCGTTTGCGGAAGCGGTAGGAGGGCATTCTTGGGCTGGTAGTTCATCTTTCCGGCTTTATGCAATACCTCTTCGGCAATGCCCCACCGCACCAGATCATAGAAGCGGTCGAACTCCATTCCCAATTCCACACGACGTTCATGACGGATGGCATCGCGGAGTACCGTTTGATCCAATGATTCCACTTTGGGCAGGACGTTCGGGTTATTGCCTCTCGCACGGGCTCTTACCATTTCAAGATCAGCATTGGCCTCTCCTGTCTTTCCGAGTTCATTGGCGGCTTCCGCAGCCATCAGTACTACATCGGCATAACGGATGAGCCGGATGTTTACCCAAAAACCTTTGTTGGTATATTCACGGCGCATAGCAGGATCGGTATAGGCTTTTTTGTTGAATGCCCGGCCCATGGCTTGCGATACGGGTGATTCGTTATAAGGTGTATTGGTGTTTTCGGGAGTGATCGGGTCTGTCTCGTTTTTGCGGAAGTAAAGAAGGGTAGCGTCCCGGCGCGGGTCTCCCGGTTCGTAGGCATCATATAATTCCTGGGTTGCCATATTCCAACCCCAGCCTAAATCCCATTGGTTGGCACCGCGCACTCCCTGGACTTCACAGAATTGACTGCCTATGACATCGCTGGCCGGTAAGGCTGCCGTGGCTGTACATTGCAGTTCGAAAATAGAACCGCCACTGTTTTCACCTTCGTCCGTAAATATTTTATCATACGGTGTGTTCAGATTGTAAAGGCCGGATGTCATTACGTCATTGGATGCTATATAAAGACTGTCCCAGTTGTTGCGCATCATGAACGTGCGTGCATGGAGCGAACGCGCAGCACCCCAGGTGAGGCGTCCTAAAAACTCGGTAGCCCACTGTTCGGGCAGTAAGGCTTCGGCGCCGGCCAGATCCTTGTCGATTTGCTCATATAGTTTTTCGGCTGTGGTTTTCGGTACATTGGCTTCTGATGAATCGTTTACTTTGAACGTAATCAGAGGTACTTCGCCAAAGGCACGTACCAGATTGAAGTAGCAATATGCACGGAAAAACAGGGCTTCTCCACGGTTCCGGAGGTCTTCTTCGGTTAGCTTTCCGGTAGCTTCTGCTTCATCTATCGATTCGAGAATATCATTACACTGAAAGATAATGGCATAATTCTGGCTCCAGTAAGCCCCGAGTTGTCCGTTAGTAGCCGTATACATAAAGTCGTCATACATTTCTGCTACTTCCGAGCCGTCACTGCTCGTACTGCCTTTCTCTGCATCCTCACTGCGGAAACTGTGAATGGCAAATGCCGGAGTTCCTGCCGTAATATCAAATTTACGCATCATCGTATAGACGTTATAGATCTTACCGTTTACCAAGGCATTCGGATCATCGTCTTCCGTGAATTGCCCCTGCGGGCTGCGATCTAAGAAATCATTGCAACTTGTCACCATCATCGCCCCAATAGCCAGTGACAAGGATAGTATATACTTATATAATTTCATATCAAAATCAAAATATTTAGTTTATTAATTTCCCCTTTTCTCTCTCTTTCTCTCTCTTTCTCTCTCTTGCTTTCTCTTTCCTTCTCCCTTCTCCCTTTTTTAAAAAGTCAGGTTGATTCCGAACGTATAAATCGCCGGTACAGGATAACTGCCGTTGTCCACTCCGAAGGCGATGGCCGAACCTCCTAATTCCGGGGTGTATCCGGTATTATGTTTCCATGTTTTCAGGTTTTGCACGTTGAAGTACATTTTCAAGGCCTGCAAACGTATCTTGGAGATGAGAGCCTTATCGAAAGAGTATGCCAGTTGCAGGTTACGGATACGGAAGAACCGTCCGCTCTCTACATAATATTCCGAATTTTCCCGGTTGATGGCATGTTTCGTATTCAATAGCGGCTGACTGTTTGATGTCCCTTCACCATGCCAGCGGTCCAACCGTTGCTCCATGTAGTTGAACTGGGCGAAGTTGTAATTATCCCAGGTACGGTAAATCTGATTACCTCCTTGGCCCATCATTTCAATGCTGAGATCCCAATTTTTATAGGATACGCCCAGCGAAAGTCCGTAAGTGACATCGGGAGTCGGGTCACCGATCATCGTACGGTCTTCCGGAGTAATCTTGCCGTCACCGTTCACATCTGCGAATTTCAGGTCTCCCGGAGTGACGGTAGCCAGTGTGTTTTCGGGAGAAGCGTCAATGTCCGCTTTCGATTGGTATACTCCGTCCACTTTGTAACCGTAGAAGTAGCCGATGGGGTATCCGGCCATTGTGTAACTTTGATTCTTGTCACCGGCTATGATTGAATATCCTTCCTGCACGAGACTTTTTACCTTATTACTGATGGTCGTCAGGTTGGCACTGATGGAGTATCCCCAGTCGCCGATCTGGTCGCGCCAAGTAGCTGCAAGTTCCACACCGCTGTTTCTGATCTCTCCTAAATTACCGATGCCCGGAATGGTGCCGGCGATGCCCGGGACTTCCGCAAGCAAGTCTTTGGTATTCTTTTTGTAGAAAACTCCTTCAAAGTGTAACCGGTTGCGCAGCAGGTTGGTTTCGAAGCCTACTTCCCAGGCTTCTACCTTTTCCCAGCGTAAATCCGGATTCGGGAGGTAGGCCAGTTGATATCCCGGGTAGATGATGGACGGCTTGCCGAAAACGGCGGAAAAGGCATTCTTCAAAAGCGGTTCTGCCGGATAAGCGGAACTTAAATTCTGATTACCTAAAGTACCCCATGAACCTTTCAATTTCAGCATATCCAACCAACTGATATCTTTCATGAATTCTTCTTCGCTTATCAGCCAGCCTGCGCCCACGGAATAGAAGTTCTGCCACTGGTTTCCGGTGTACGAGAAAGCTGACGAACCGTCCCGGCGGTAAGAACCGTTGAACAGATATTTTCCTTTATAATTATAGATCACGCGGGCCAGCATGGATACGGTGGTTCGCTCCCACTGTGTACTTCCGTTAGTGGCGGTAGCCGCATCGCCGATACTGACGAACCATTTATCGGGATCATCGGGGATAACAAGACCGACTCCCTGTTTACGAGCTCCGTCGAGTCTGCTTAGCGAGTTGTAATAAGTTGTGAAACCGGCTGTAGCAGTAAGGTTATGTGCGCCGTCGGCAAAACTGTTGGTGTATGTCAGTACATAATCGCTCTGTACCTTCGTCTCATTCTGCTTAAACTGGCTGACTTCTGTCTTACCGGTTCCCAAAGTCGAAACATTTCCTTTTACCGTCGGGTCGTATACCTTAATAATAGGTATATAGGTTCGTCCGTTGTCCGATGCATAATCCATCGAGAAGGTGGCGCGTGCCGTGAAATGCTTCAAGAAATTTAGCTCTCCGTATACACTGCCCGAAGCCCGGTAATTTTCGGCTTTAGTGGTATTGGCTTTTAATGTTACATCCACCATCGGGTTGTTCATCTGCGCTTTCTGGAATTCGGGCAAGGCGGTGTAAAGACCGTATTCTGCATTGTACACCGGTGCCACCGGAGTGGTACGGATGGCTCCTAACACCTGTTTGGCATCGGCAGGCAACATACGTGCCCCGTTGAATTGGAAACCTACTTTGAAGTGGTCCGTCACTTTGTATTCATTGCTCGCATTGATCGTCACTTTGCTGAACTTCTCATGCTTGATGTTGCCCTGCTCGTGCGAATATCCTACACCCAAATAGAAACTGTGTTTCTCCGAGGCACCTGTGATGCTGATGTTATTGTTGGTAATAAATCCTGTTTGGAATATTTCATCCTGCCAGTTTGTATCGGCATTCCAGTTGCTGAAATCGAAAAGCGGGTTCTCTTCGTTGGTAAGCTGCTCGGTGTACAGCTCTTTAAATTGTTCGGCATTGGTCATGGCAATCTTGTCCGTCACTGATTTCCAGCCGAAAGAGGTATTGATATTTACCCTTGTCTGTCCCTCTTTGGCCTTTTTGGTGGTGATGATGATCACGCCGTTTGCACCACGTACTCCGAAGATGGCCAGTGATGACGGGTCTTTCAGGACTTCCATCGATTCGATGTCTTCCGGATTGAGGAAGTTGATATTGTCGTTGAAGAGTCCGTCTACGATATATAAAGGTTTGTAACCGTTGATGGAGTTTGTACCCCGGATACGAATCTCCGGATCGTCTCCGGCACGTCCGTTATTGATAATTTGTACTCCGGCTATTTTGCCCTGTAAGGATGATAGCGGATTGGTAGCGGGCTTGTTGGCAATCTCTTCACCTTTTATATTGGTGATAGAGCCGGTCAGGTCACGTTTTTTGGCGCTACCATATCCGATGACAACAGTTTCGGCCAGCATTTGCGAGTCGTCTTTCATTACGACGTTGATCACTGTCTGCAGTCCTACGCGGATGTCTTGTTTCTGCATGCCGACGTATGAGAATTCAAGCACATTTTCCGGCATCACGGAGATAGAATAGTTGCCGTCGAGGTCGGTAACGGTTCCGCTTGCGGTACCCTGTATCAGTACCGAAACTCCGATCAGGGGTTCGTTCTGCGCGTCGGTTACCGTACCCGTCACCGTTTTTGTCTGGGCAAATAGGGGTGAAGCGGTTAGTAACAGACATGCCAAGGCAAGGATACTCCTTAGCCAGGAAAGTTTCTTCTCTTTAAGAAGAGGTTGTAAAGGTTTAGGTCTCATTGCATCAAATTTTACTATTATATGAACTACTTTATTAGAATGTTTTTTCATCCGCCTTCCGTATTGAGCGACGGCAAAAATATTAAAGTGAACAAATAAGTAGTAAAAAAGATTAGGGCAAGCGTGTTAATACTGATTTTTAACACTGAGAGGGGGGGATTAATGGGAGAAGGGAGAGGGGAGAAGGAAGAGCTTTTTAGGCGATGAGTTTTATCTTATTGGAACGGTGAGTTTCATACTGCTGGAACAATGAGTTCCAATCGCTTGAATCAAACGGAAGAAAGAGAGGAATGTAATAGGCTGCGCTATTATGCTGCATAGCACTTCTCCCCTCTCCATTTTCCCTTCTCCCATTAACTTCCTTTTTTCCATTAACTCCCCTCTTTTTTAGAGGGAAAAACAGGGAAGTATCTCTTTGGCATGTCTCATGCAGTGGAGTATGTCTGCTTCTGTTCCGCAGAATGGTCCTGATTTTTCTATTTTTAGTGTAGACATTGCAGCAGCAAAACGCCCGGCTTCTTCGATGCTTGCTCCGGCTGCCCGTTGATAAAGGTAGCCGATAGTATAGGTATCCCCGCATCCGGTGGCATCTGTGATAACGGCCGGTTCATATGCCGGGATCTGATGGAATGTCTTACCATCGAATATTACCGAACCCATACTGCCGAAAGTCAGTAATACTTCTTTGACACCCCATTCATAAAGCTTTCGGGCGGCTTCCGTTACACTGTCATATCCGGTCAATACTTCCATTTCGTGCTCGTTGACTTTCAGAAAATGTACATATTTCAGTGCTTCTTTCTTTTCCGGCCAGTCCACCGGATACACGCGGGTATTACGTACTTCACGGAGGTAGCCCTGCGAGTCAACGGCTACCAGTCCTTTCCCGGCTAGGTGTCTGATGACATCCACGGGAAAGTCATCGGCCAGCAAGGATCCCAAGTGATAAATATCCGCTTCAATTTCTTTTAAATATTGTGAGGTGAACGGATCTGCTTTGGCAAGCACCCTTTGTGTACGGTCATTTTGATTTTCTCCGTATATGTTTTCGAAATAGACGGAATGTTTGCTGGGGAGGGCTGTTACGTTGATACCGGCGTTGCGCATTCTTTCCACCACATTCAACTCACTTTCTCCTACGGCAGTAACCAGTCTATAGTCGGTATTGTTGAGATGGCGCATGGCATATGAACAATAATAAGCTGTTCCTCCCGGCATGTAAACTGTAGATTGCGGGGTCACTACTTTATCCAGGGTGATATGTCCGATACAACAGAGGGTCTGTTTCTTCATTATTCTGTTCCTTTTATTGAATGAAAAAGCCTCCAAGAGTATTTCTTGAAGGCTTTTTAGTTTTTGTGCGGATGATAGGACTCGAACCTACACGTCGCAAGACACCAGATCCTAAGTCTGGCGCGGCTACCAATTACGCCACATCCGCAAACTTGTTGTGGCTAATTTTTCTTTAGCGGTGCAAAGATAGATATATTTTTTGTTTTCCCAAACGAATGCGAAAGAAAAGTGTTTATTTCAGTAATTCCCGTGCTTTTTCTATGATCGTATCGATGCCTTTTACCTCATCTTCCGACTTCATGTCTATTTTTACATCCGGGTTGATGCCCCATTCGATCTGGTTCATGTCCCGGTCGAAATGAGGACTTGCAGAAAAGCGGACTGTCCATCCGTTGGGTAACTCCGATGAAAAAGGCATGCCTGAACCGCCCCCTGTCTTGTCGCCTACAATTACTACATTGGGCAGACATTTCATGTGTTTCACAAAGTCGTTGGTAGCACTATATGAATGCCGGTTGGTAAGCACGGCTACTTTCTTTTCCCAACGGATGTTTTTGGATGCTTCCAGATAGATGGCATAAGGCCTTGAAAAATCGTGATGTCCGGGTCCTGTTTTATGCTGGATGTATCCGGTCAGTATTTTTTCATTGGTGAAACGGGAGGCTATCTGGGTTGAGTTGGTTGCGTTGCCCCCGGAATTCTGACGGACATCGAAGATCAGCGCCTTACAATCGGCCAGATAAGAGAATACCACGTCCAGATCGCTGTTGCCAATACCGTCGGCAAACGTTTCATAATAGATATAGCCGATGTTATCACTTAATATCCTGTATTTGAGGCCTGCAATCTGGCGGTAATTCCGTCCCAGATAGTGGGTGTTCTCAATGAGCGATTCGTTGAAATTGACCGGAGAATCGGTCCAGAAGTCAAAGTGACTTTGATTCTCTTCGGAAGTCAGATTGACATGTCCGTCTTTGAGTTCGTACAACATATCGTTCAGCACTCCGAATAATTCCTGATTACTCATTTCCGGATAAAGCCGGCTGCGGTATTCCGTTCCGATGGCATCCCAATCGATATCCTTGTAATCGAGAAAACAGTATTTCTCATCAATTATCTTCCATAGCTGGTCGAAGTTCCCCTCCGGATCATTGACGTACTCTTCCTCTCTGATGCAGGCCGTCAGCCCAGCCAGACAACAGAAAAGAATCCATATCCTCATTACTCCCTTTTTCATCTCTTTCAACTAAATTTATTATCCGCCCGTTGGATGGCGTCGCCAATTCTCCCTTCTCCCTTTAATTAATACGCTCTCACCGCCGCCGGCAATGGGGTCCCGTTTTTATTCCGGATCAGATACAGGTCTTTCACGAACCCTACCATGAATACATGTGAGTAAGTATGTGTCTTGATATTGTTGACGTCCGATTGTTGCAGATCAGCCATGTAACTGAACCGTAACTTGGCATACCGGACCGGAAAATCGATCGACAACATCTGGCGTACGGAAGGTTGGTTGTGTAATGAAGTGAACTGTATTACTCCGTCGGAATTCCCTAACGTGAAAATCTCATAATAAGATTGTCCGTAGTGAGGTGAGAACATGGCCCCCACTACCGGTACATTCACCTGATAGCGGAACGTCAGAGGATAATTCTTTATTTTTGCATGCCAGATGGCCATTGCAGAAGCATCCAGATTGATGAATGCTCTTGCCGAAGCCGGGTTGTTCGTATTGCGCAGGTTGTATACGAATCCACCGTTTATATCTGCCAACGCACCGGCCAGTAGCTTAAAGTTTTCGGTGATACGAAACTGATAATGCAGCCCGTAATTCCAATTCACCAGACCGTTGAATGTGTTGTTGTTTTCTGCATGGTTGTGTGTATACCCTATATTGGCCTGAAAAAAGTTTTGTACGGATACATTTCCGTCCAATAGCTTGGTCATGCGCATGGTTTCCCGGGAGATACGGAAGTCTATTCCTTTGTATTCCTGCGGTGACAGATAGGTGTCGAAGACATTGGTATAGCCAATTCCATACATGGTGGCACGCGTGACGTAGCGATTGGCCTGCTGCGAATCTGCCTGTGCATATATTCCATCACAAAGAGCAAGCAGGCAACAGCCGATCAGCCCCATTTTTAATAGTATGTTCCTTTTCATTGGCAACCCAATTAATTTTAAATGAATCAGAACAGTTTCATCTGTCCCGTCATTTCGTCCAGTATGTCTCCTTCGCTTTTACCGTGATCCGGGTCCAGTATTTCCGGTTCTTCCTCATTCTCTTCTGTTTTATCCGGTGCCGGAGGATCCGGGAAGCGGGTAGGCTCCAATTCATTGATTGTTTCCACAGTATATGTGGTGATACGTTTTCCTTTTGCCTTAAAGCCTTTCACGGCAATAAATTCATCGGCCTCGATGACCATCGGATCGCGGAAACTATCATGTCCGCCAAAGATAACTTCCAGGCGCGGATAATATTCATCTGTCAGCAGAATCAGTTGGGTCGCTTTGTTGTCTCCCAGATAATTTTGCTTACGGGTGGTACTTTCGAAACAGAAGCGTTTCAGATACGGATAGTTCTGTTGGTCGGCATCGTATAAGGCTGCCGTCCACACCTTGTTACCGTCGAATTTCTCAACGATGCTTACATTGTTTTCATAGTGATTGCTCACGTCGAAATTTGTCGTATAGAATTCGCCGGTGTTCAGAACTACCAAGATGCTGTCGTCACTTTGGAATTCTCCCAGATATTCGCCTCTGCCGTCATAGTTGAGACGCAGTACATCCCGGTCGAACCAGACTTTTCGTCCGCCCAAAGTAGAACCGCCTCTTTGTTTCAAGGCTATTTTATGTACCGGCAGGCGTGTCAGGATAACACCTTGTGCTTGACGGCTCTTGATACCCACTTCGCTGAAGTCGCGCTCGAAGATGATACGGCGTACACGTGGATTGGGTTTTAGGGTTATCTTTATGATTTCGGCTTCTCCGTTAGGGTTGGCGCTGAAATAGGTAATCCGTGATTCCGGAGTTCCCTGAGTGACGTCATACTCACGGTCGCGTACGATGGAGGTCACGGCAAAACGTTTGATATAGGTCGTTCCCTCTTTTCCGTCGCGGTAGGCCACGTTGTAGATGGTACGCTTGTCGTTTTTCTTGAATACGTTGACGTACAATACATTCTTACCCACGAATTTCTTATCGGCAACCGGTGTTATCATGTACCTGCCATCCCGATAGAAAATGATCACATCATCCAGATCCGAGCAACAGGCCACAAATTCGTCTTTCTTCAAAGCTGTTCCGATGAAACCCTCTTCCCGGTTGATATATAGCTTCTCGTTTGCTTCTACCACTTTGGTTGCTTCGATGGTGTCGAAGTTACGTAATTCTGTCCGGCGTGGGAAGTTTTTACCGTATTTGTCTTTCAACATCTGGTACCAGTCTATCGTATATCCCACGATATTGGCCAGATGTGCATCTATTTCGGCAATGTCCGATTTCATTTTGGCAATGATTTCTTCCGCTTTGTCTGTGTTGAATTTCAAGATGCGTCCCATCTTGATCTCCATCAGTCTCAGTATATCTTCTTTTGTTACCTCACGGATGAATTGCGGATAGAAAGGCGTCAGCCGGTTATCGATGTGCTCGCATGCGGCATCCATATCTTTGGATTGTTCAAACTCCTTGTCTTTGTAGATACGCTCTTCAATGAATATCTTTTCAAGGGAGGCGAAATGCAGGCTTTCCTGTAATTCGCCTTTGTGTATTTCGAGTTCCTGCCGAAGGAGGGCGAGCGTGTTGTCAACCGATTTTTTCAGTACATCACTGACTTTGAGGAAGTGCGGTTTGTTGTCGTCGATGACACAGCAGTTGGGTGATATGCTTATTTCACAGTCGGTGAAAGCATACAATGCATCTATTGTCTTGTCCGAAGAGGTACCCGGTGCCAGGTGTACCAGAATTTCTACATTGGCCGATGTGTTGTCGTCTACCTTGCGAACTTTTATTTTTCCCTTATCTACAGCTTTCAGGATGGAATCTATCACTGTGGAGGTTGTCTTTCCGTAGGGAATCTCTTTGATTGCTAAGGTTTTGTTGTCTACTTTGTCGATTCGGGCACGTATCTTTACCGAACCGCCGCGTTCTCCGTCGTTGTATTTGGATACATCGATGGAGCCGCCTGTCTGGAAATCCGGATATAGCTTGAAATCCTCTTCGTGCAGATAACTGATAGCGGCATCGCACAACTCATTAAAATTATGCGGTAATATTTTGGAAGAGAGTCCGACGGCAATACCCTCTACGCCCTGTGCCAATAGCAAGGGGAATTTTACCGGCAATGCGATCGGTTCTTTGTTTCGTCCGTCATACGATAGCTTCCATTCGGTTGTTTTAGGATTGAATACTACCTCGAGGGCAAATTTGGAGAGACGCGCTTCGATATAACGGGGAGCTGCCGCACCGTCACCGGTGAGAATATTACCCCAGTTTCCCTGACAGTCGATGAGCAGATCTTTCTGTCCCAGTTGTACCAATGCATCTCCGATGGAAGCATCGCCGTGCGGGTGAAACTGCATGGTATGTCCTACGATATTGGCAACTTTGTTGTAGCGTCCGTCGTCCAAACGTCTCATGGAGTGTAAGATACGGCGTTGTACCGGTTTTAGTCCATCAATGATGTGGGGCACGGCGCGTTCCAGAATCACGTACGAGGCATAGTCCAGAAACCAGTTCTGATACATGCCTGTAAGTTGATGTTTTACGCTTTCGTTATGTGAGTCCGCCGGCTTATAGTCCGAATGTCCTTCGCTCCCTTCCGGGAGCTCTTTGTCCAAGTCGTCTTTCGGTGCTTCAAAATCTTCGCTCATATTGGTTTGGGAATTGTCTGTTCAAGATTAACTGATTTTCTCAGTTGCAGGCAAAAATACAAAATTTATCGGGAAAAAATGCAAATCATTCTAAAAAACAAAAGTGAACCCGATAAGCTTGGACAAATGAGAGGATCCTATACTGGAAATGGAGAATTAAGAAGGGGTGTATCTATCTGTCCCTGTGTTTATGTTCTAATGATGGTGTTTGGCTTGGTACATATAAATGTGGATGGACAAATTTAATAAATTCCCGGATATGCTGTCTCATAACGTTAAAAGTGAAGTGATAATTGTTTAATTCAACTGAAATTGCGTATTTTGCGTTACGTAAAATGCGTTACGCAAAATATGGAATGTATGAAAGACAAACAAAAAAATATCGAATTGAAGAATCCGTTCCTGGTGTATGGATACGTGAGTCCGCATTACTTTTGTGACCGTGAAGAGGAGAGCAGAAAGATGCTTTCGGCTCTGAGTAATGAACGTAATGTCACCTTGATAGCTCCCCGGCGCATTGGAAAGACGGGGTTGATAAAGAATGTATTCTATCTGATGCGACAACAGGAAGTAGGTGTTTCCTGTTTCTATATGGATATATTTGCAACGCGTGATTTACCTTCGTTTGTACGCTTGTTTGCGGAGACCGTACTTGGACAGCTTGATACACTTAGCGAAACGGTGCTTCATAAACTGACCTCTTTTTTTCGTTCCTGTCGTCCGGTAATCAGTGCGGATCAGTTGACGGGAGCACCCACCGTTTCATTAGATTTTGTACCGGATAAATCAGAACAGACGTTGAAAGAGATCTTAGATTATATGGCAACATCCGGTAGAAAATGCTATGTGGCTATTGATGAATTTCAACAGATAACTTCTTATTCCGAGAAAGGGACCGAGGCTTTACTTCGTTCCTATATCCAATTCCTGCCGAACGTACATTTCATTTTTGCAGGTAGTAGCCGGCATTTGATGGAGGAGATGTTTACTTCTGCCAAACGTCCTTTTTATCAGAGTTCACAACTGATGGTGTTGTGTGAAATAGAAGAAAATACCTATTACTCTTTTGCGGCCACTTTCTTTGAAAAGAGAGGAGGAAGGTTGGAGAAAGAGGTTTTCGGCTGGATATACAAACGCTTTGAAGGGCATACTTGGTACATGCAGGTTTTGCTTAATCGGCTATACGAGCAGTACGAAACCGTTACTGATATCCGGCAGGCAGAATTCATACTGGCACAGCTGTTGGAGGAGAATACCCCTGTTTATCAGAATTTTATATCTCTGCTTACCGATAACCAATTGCAACTGATGCAAGCCATTGCCAGAGAGGGGAAAGTAGCAACGCCGAACAGTGGAGAGTTCGTTAAGCGTTATGGGCTGAAAGCTTCCAGCAGTGTGAATACGGCCTTGAAATCCCTGCAAGAGAAAGAATTGGTTTATAAGTCTGACAAAGGTTATATCGTATACGACCGCTTTATGGCATTATGGCTGGCAACATTGCCATGACTTCTCTTCGGAAGTGGTAAATAAGATAAATTAATACCCCCGGCACCCTATTTATAAGATAAATAGCTATCTTTGTGGCGCTTTTTAGCTGAATAATGATTTCAATTTAATTAAAGATACAACAAGAAATGGCACAAGAAGACGTTTTTAAGAAACTCGTATCACATTGCAAAGAATATGGTTTCGTATTCCCCTCAAGTGATATTTATGATGGATTGGGAGCTGTGTATGACTATGGTCAAATGGGTGTTGAACTCAAAAATAATATAAAGAAATACTGGTGGGATAGCATGGTGTTGCTGCACGAAAATATTGTCGGCATCGACTCCGCTATTTTTATGCATCCTACTATCTGGAAAGCTTCCGGACACGTCGATGCATTCAACGATCCGTTGATTGACAATAAAGATTCTAAAAAACGTTATCGTGCAGACGTGCTTATCGAAGATCAGCTTGCCAAATACGATGATAAGATCAATAAAGAGGTAGCTAAAGCTGCCAAGAAATTCGGTGATGCTTTCGATGAGGCACAATTCCGTGGCACAAACGGCCGTGTCCTTGAGTATCAGGCTAAACGCGACGCCCTTCATACTCGCTTTGCGAAAGCGCTGAACGATAATAATCTGGATGAGCTTCGCCAGATCATCGTAGATGAAGAGATTGTTTGCCCCATTTCCGGAACGAAGAACTGGACGGAAGTGCGTCAGTTCAATTTGATGTTCTCCACAGAGATGGGTTCTACTTCGGATGGTGCCATGAAGATCTATCTGCGTCCGGAAACGGCACAGGGTATTTTTGTGAACTACCTCAATGTTCAGAAAACAGGTCGTATGAAAGTTCCTTTCGGTATTGCACAGATCGGTAAGGCATTCCGTAATGAAATTGTGGCCCGTCAGTTCATTTTCCGTATGCGTGAGTTTGAACAGATGGAGATGCAGTTTTTCGTAAAACCGGGCACTGAGCTGGATTGGTTCAAGAAATGGAAAGAGATCCGTTTGAAGTGGCATAAAGCCCTTGGCTTTGGCGATGATCACTACCGTTATCACGATCACGATAAATTGGCGCACTATGCCAATGCTGCTACCGACATTGAATTCCTGATGCCGTTTGGCTTTAAAGAGGTAGAGGGTATCCACTCCCGTACCAACTTCGACCTTAGCCAGCATGAGAAGTTCTCCGGCAAGAGCATCAAGTATTTTGATCCGGAATTGAATGAATCTTATACTCCGTATGTAATTGAAACTTCTATTGGTGTGGATCGTATGTTCCTCAGCATTATGAGTGCCGCATATTGTGAAGAACAGCTTGAAAACGGTGAAAGTCGTGTAGTACTGAGACTGCCTGCTGCTCTTGCGCCTGTGAAGTTGGCTGTGATGCCGTTGGTGAAGAAAGACGGACTGCCCGAAAAGGCCCGTGAGATTATTGACGATCTTAAGTTCCATTTCCACTGCCAGTATGATGAAAAAGACAGTATCGGTAAGCGTTATCGTCGCCAGGATGCCATTGGTACTCCGTTCTGTGTAACTGTCGATCATCAGACATTGGAAGATAATTGCGTAACTTTGCGTAATCGCGATACTATGCAACAGGAGCGTGTGGCTATCTCTGAACTGAATAACATCATTGCCGACAGAGTAAGCATTACTTCGCTTTTGAAAACAATCCAATAAAACCTTGACGAATGAATAAAAAAATCTATTTATTACCAATTCTTTTACTGGCTTTAGTTTTTGTTTCTTGTGAAGAAACAAAAGAGGTGAGCATATATGATAACTGGCAAGAACGTAACGAAGCGTTTATTGATTCTCTGAGAAATGAATTTATGACGAACCGGGAAGTAAGCGGATTAGATACTATTCATTTGTTGAGCGCTCCAGATGATTATATCTTTTATAAGGAGAAAACTCCAGTAAAGAATGAGCCTGAGAACCCTGATAATATATATGAGTATATCGAGGGATATGTATTGGAAGATATTCAACCTTATTATACGGATAGTGTATATACATATTATAAAGGTACTTATATAATCGGTACCAGATTTGATGGCTTTACAGGGAAGAACCCTACAGTGTTTGATTCACCGAGTAGATTTTATGTGAATAGTGTCGTTACAGGCTGGTCTGAGATGCTTCAACGTATGAAAGTTGGAGAGCGTAGGGAGATTTATATTCCTTGGAAATATGGTTATGGTGCAAGTGGCTATGGCAGTATTCTTGGCTATTCTACGTTGGTATTTGATGTGCAATTGTATAGCATTGAGAATCGTAGTTCAAATGCACTGTCAGTACTGGATATAGAAGAATAATAGATTTTTGTATATGAAAAAGTTACGAGGGTGTGTCAAAACTAAAATGACCACTCTAAAAAGTTATAGATTGTAACTAACAATTATAAAAGAGCCATATCAAACTCTGTTTTTGAGTAATAATATGGCTCTTTTCATCATTGATTTAGGGAGTCAAGTTTCAGATTAAAAGTTGTCCTTTCATCAAATTACGTTTTGACACACCCTCGTTTTTGTAATCTATTTGTTCCATAGATGTTTATGAAATCATTAAGAAAGGAGGGGATTTGATGATTTGGGATATTTGATGTTGTGTGTTTGGAAGACTAACAACAAAAAGATTAAACTCAAAATGTTGGTTTTCAGCAATAGTAACTCCAGTCCATGTGGAAAGATTTAGCATCTTTTTTTCAAAGTGTAGCATCTTTCAAAAAAAGACGTAGCAAGCTTTAAAAAAAGACTTGATATCTTTTATTGAAAAATGTAGCAGGTTTCAAAGAAAGATATAATATCTTTTTTTGCAAGCGTTTTCTTATTTCTTCAGAATACCTGTTCTATATATTTCTACCCCCTTCATCGGCTTCACCTTTTAGACTTAAACTCCTTGTTCATCAGAGATACAGGGTGAAGGTATACTCCGGATTTCCAAGCATCGTGCTCATTGTTCGTGCGCCCGGTGCTTATTGTCCATACACTCGGTGCTTACGGACCGTATGCCCGATACCTGAGAGGTATTGGTATGTAGATGAGAAGACGGGAATAACCCTTCACCCTGTATCTCTGATGAACAAGGAGTTTAAGCCCAAAAGGTGAAGCCGGTGAAGGGGGGAATTCTATGTGGATAATGCGCCAAAAAAATCAAAATAAATACTAACAGTATCATTTTCGATTCCTTGAAAGAGGGAACTCGTCGGTAACCTAATTTGAATAATTCATGATCAGTAATAAGCAGTTAAGTAGTAAACTAATAGAACCACATCAGATGAACTATTTTTACTAAGCTACTTGACACTTATTACTTGATTACTGTCTATGAATCATTCAGGTTAGAGATATTTCCTTAATTTCTTACTCCATATTTTATATCCTTCTTCCGTCAGATGCAGTCCGTCATTGGTCAGTTCTTTCCGCAATACATTGGTTCCTTTCTCTGTAAAGAGGGGGAAGAGATCGATAAAAGTTATTTGACGGGATACAGTTAGGTCCTTCAATTGTTGATTGATTGCCGGTACAACGTCTGTTTTCCCGATCATGGTTTTGTATTTACATACGGATTCGTTGATGGGCAGCAGGCTTTGGAGGTATATCTTTGTTTGGGGGGATTCCTGTTGTATCCGGTCTATCAGACGGGTGATAAGTGTCACAACACTGTCTGCTGAAAGGTCGTGGGATACATCATTGATTCCGATCAGAAGGAAGAGCTTGGCCGGATGTCCGGGGAGTATTTGATGCAGACGGTCGTACACTCCCATAGCTTCGTCTCCGATGATGCCACGATTACGGACATTTTTCTTTTTCAGGCGGGCCCCCCAGTCTTTTCCGGCTTCTGTGAGACTATTGCCCAGCATGACGATGTCTTCCGGGCCGATAGCCGGTTCTTCTTCGAACTGAAGGAAACGTTTGTAATAATGGTCTGTATAGGTGCGTTCGGTAGGGTAGATAGATGCTGCTACGGCATTGGCTACCAATGAACGGAGGCGTATTGCTTTGCCTTTATCGTCCGGATGTACGCTGTTGGTCAATAAGATGACAGAAGTATCGCTATCCGGGTCGAGGATGATGGAAGTACCTGTATAACCGGTATGCCCGTAAGTGTTCGGACCGAAAAGGTCACCGTGGTTGGAAGCATACGGTGAAAAGATGTCCCAGCCCAAACTGCGTCCCAGCGCGCTAACCTGACGTGGGATGCTCCGCATGGCTTTTACCCCTAAAGGACTTAGTATGCGATGTCCGTTGTATTCGCCGTCATTCAACAACATGGCGGATAGTATGGCCAGATCGTTGGCATCGGAGAAAACACCGGCATTGCCTGAGATACCACCGTTCATGATGCGCGCCAAAGGATCGTGAACCACTCCTTTCAGAACGCTGCCGTCTTTTTGTTTTTCAGTGGGGGCACAATGTTCCAGTATTTCTCCTGTGGGGCAATAATCGGTGTGGCTCATACCTAACGGATCAAATATATTGGCTTTGGCAAAATTGCGGAGGCTCTGTCCACTGATGGTTTCGATGATATGTTGCAAGGCGATGTAGTTGAGACAACTGTATTGAAAATCACTTCCGGGCTTGAAAACGGGTTTACAGCCGGCTATGTATTCGATGAGTCCTTCCGGATTGGGAGAGCCGTACTGCTCGACCAGTTTGTTTACGGGAGCATATGCCGGTAGCCCGGAGGTGTGTGTCAGAAGGTCGGTGATACGGATCTCTTCGGAAAATGCCGGCAGGTAGAGATTTACCGGGTCTGTCAGACGGAGTTGTCCCCGTTCGGTAAGGATAAGGGCACAGATGGCGGTTGATATGGATTTACTGACGGATGCCATGTCGAATACAGTATGGGTATCCATAGGTTCACGGGTAGGAAATGTCTGTTTACAGCCATAGGCTTTCAGATAAGCTAATTTTCCGTGACGGACAACGGCAAGTACGGCACCAGGAATGTCTTTGTTGTTTATTGCTTTTTCGATCGCTTGGTCGGCGTATGTGAGATGGCGGGAGTTCATTCCGACTTGTTCGGGAGCGACACGTTGTAGCGGTTGGGCTGAAATTTGAAAAGTGAACAGGAATATGTTCAGGATGACAAACAGTGTTTTCATGTGGATAGTGTTCGGGTGAGGAATACAGATGAACGTAAATAGAATACTGTTTTTTCGCAAATTTACGTTCATCTGTGGTTTTATTAATTATGTTATGGGAGCTTTGTCGTTCCCGATTTGTAAGCGTCTACTGCTTTTTTGACAGAACCATGCATCAGGAGTAATGCCTTTGCCCGGTCGTAATCCAGTCCGAGTTCTTCGACAATCATGCGTGTACCCCGGTCTATCAATTTCTGGTTACTAAGTTGCATATTGACCATTTTATTACCTTTTACACGTCCTAACTGAATCATAACGGAAGTAGTGATCATGTTCAGGATCATTTTCTGTCCGGTACCCGATTTCATACGGGAACTTCCGGTCACATATTCCGGACCGACAATCATTTCGATGGGGACATCGGCTTCCGCGGCCATTGGAGAATCCGGATTACTGGTAATACAGCCGGTCAGGATGCCATGTTCACGTGCCGCATGCAGTGCACCGATCACATAGGGGGTAGTGCCTGAGGCAGCAATGCCGATTACGGTATCTTTATCGTTAATGTTGTGTTCGACCAGTTCTTCCCATCCCCGCCGGGTATCGTCTTCGGCATTCTCCACCGGATTGCGGAGGGCGGTGTCGCCACCGGCAATCAGTCCGATAACCAATGTAGGCGGCATGCCGAATGTCGGAGGAATCTCCGAAGCATCGAGTACCCCCAAACGACCGCTGGTGCCGGCTCCCATATAGAAAATACGACCGCCTTGTTTCATGCGGGGAACGATTTGGCTCACCAGCTTTTCGATTTGCGGAATCGCTTTCTGCGTGGCAAGGGCTACTTTCTGGTCTTCTGCATTGATGTCTTCCAGTATTTCCCGGATAGACTTTTTTTCTAAATCGTTATAGAGCGAAGGCTGCTCTGATATTTTGATAAACATGTTCTGATTGATGATTTATGATTTATGACTGATGAAAGGTCATGAGACCTTGCATGGGGCTTTTGACGATGGTTGTTATTTGTATCTCTAATTCGCGGGCGGCTTCGTGCAATATGTCCTGATAGTGGTAGGCGACGGAGCCGATGAAGTGAACCGGATGATTTTTGTAATCGTATTGCATGACATTACGCTGGAAGAAAGCCTTGAAACTGCCGAGAACTAATGCATGTACGGAGGGCTCCTGAATATTTTCTGCCAGGAATGGAGAAAGACTTGCCAAGAAACGATTGGGGAACGGTTGCCGGTATACCCGGTCGATGATTTCGGGAGGAGTCAGTCCGGTCTTATTCAGGAATTTTTCTTTTAATTCCGGCGTCATCTGGTTTTTCAGCATGTCGCCTACCAGGAGTTTACCCAATACCGCACCGCTACCTTCATCACCTAAAATGAATCCTAACGGTGAAACGTTACTTGCTATTTTTTCGCCATCGTAGAAACAAGAATTGGAACCTGTACCCATGATACAGGCAATACCCGGTTTGTGTCCGCACAATCCCCGGGCAACGGCAAGCATATCCGTATTCACTTCAATACCGTTCTTGGTGTTGAGGTGTGTGGAAAGTGCATTATGCATCATCGGAACCTTATCCGGAACACAACCGGCTCCATAAAAATAAACAGCATCGAGCACGTTCGTTTCTAAATGGGGAATCAGTGCCGTAGCAATCTCATTCTCTATTTCTTCCTCTGATTGAAAGAAAGGATTCATTCCTTTCGTTACTATCTGTCGGACGAGTTGTCCTTGTCCTACAACACACCAATCGGTCTTTGTAGAACCACTATCTGCTATTAATATCATATCTTTATATATATTTTTTTCTTATACAATATGTAACCGATGCTCCAATTGAGTGCAACAAAAAGGAGCGCAAATGCCAGTGAACCCGGATAATCACCCAAAAGCGGTTGGAGGATACCTTTGTAAATGTAGCTGTGCAAACTGGTAGTCGTCCCGTCGAACGGTACGCGGATATTACCTAATAAAACGGCAAGTACTCCGGCCATGACATAGATGAAAAGCGGATTTACACCGAATGATTCGAAGAAGCGGCTCCACGATTTGTATCCTTTTACATCGATGATCCAGATGAGTAATGCTAAAAAACTGGAACCCAATCCGCAAGTGACAATGGCGAAAGTGGGCGACCATATTTTCTTGTTGATGGGGCAGCCGTAACTGAGCAGGAAGCCCAAAAAAGTAAGGATCGTGCCGATGAGGAACAACCGTCCGAGTTTCTCGTTGATGTCCTTTACTTCCATCAGCAGTTTTCCGACACAAAAGCCTATCAATACGTGGGCGATGGCCGGGATCGTGCTTAATAATCCTTCCGGATCGATTCCGTTGTCTTTATACATATGCGCTTCGCCTAATACGGCACGGTCTACGACCGAAAGTATATTGGTACTGTTGTACTCGAATCCGTTGCCGGTGACGAGCAAAATGAAGTAACCGATCAGCAGGGTCGCAATCAGGTAGGGGATATGCTTGTGCTTCATGGTCAGGGCAACGATGGCAGTTGCGCCATAGCAGAGTGCCAGCCGTTGCATAACTCCCAAAATGCGGATATGGTCGAATGTCCAAATAGATTGTCCGAGACGGGAGAAGAACGAAATTTCTTCAGCAGACAGGGAGTTCCATGTACGGCAGAACATGGAGAACCATGCAAGCCCCAATCCGATGGCGAAAATAACAATGGTACGTTTGAGTATTTTCAGAGCGGCTGAATGGCTGAATTCAAAATTGTATTTCCGGAGAGAAATATAAGTAGATATTCCCATGATAAACATGAAAAAGGGGAATACGAGATCAGTCGGTGTCAAACCGTTCCATTGGGCGTGTCCCAATGGTGCGTAGACGTACGACCACGACCCGGGGTTGTTCACCATAATCATTCCTGCGATGGTGATACCTCTCAGTATGTCGAGGGCTAAGAGGCGTTTACTGGTTGTTTTATTCATTTTCTGCAATTTTTATGTGTTAAGTTTTTTAGTTTGATCAACGGGCTTTTGTACATTCGTCTACAAGGTAGGCGATGGATACGTAAGTTACACCTGTATGGGTAGCTAATCCTATTTCACAGGTACGGCTATTGGAATATCCGGTCTGTATGCCTGCCTTTTCTAATTGAGGGCGTAGCTTACGCAGTGCATAACTATTCACTTCCGGGTGTGTGAAGCCCTTGTCTCCTGCAAAACCGCAACAGCCCACCTCTTCAGGAACGATCACCCGGGTGGAGCATAAACGTGCCAGAGAAAGGAGGGTATCGGTCAATCCCATCCTACGCATGGAGCAGGTGATATGGATAGCTACCGGACGGTCGACCGGGCAGAATTCCAACTTGTCGCGCAGGAAGGTATAGATAAACTCGGCCGGTTCATATAGCTTCATCTTCCGGATTTTTTCACGCATGCGATGCAGGCAGGGGCTTTGGTCACAGAGCACAGGGTATTTCCCTTTTTCGGAAGCTTCCCACAAGGCTTTTTCAAGTTCTGCCGATTTATGGTCGGCAATATCCGGCATACCTTTACTTTCCCAAATTGTACCGCAACAGAGTTTCTCCATATCTTTCGGAAAGATCACTTCGTATCCGGCCTTCTGCAGTAGCGATAACATCTTATCTACGAGTGGTTGCTTCTCCCTGGATTTCTTAGGAAGTCCCATCGTCTGATTAATACAGCTTGGAAAATAAACGACCTTGTTTAGCTGAGAGCTGAAAGCCTTTTTTTTAGTTGAAAGTTGAGAGTTGAAAGTTGAAAGTTGAGAGCCGGTATTGCTGTCACTTTGACTTTCCTCTCTTTCCTTCTCCCTGCTCAAATCTCCCTTCTCCCTTCTCTTATAGCTCTTGGGCATGAAAGGAGTCCATTGCGGAATACCTAACAAGTTGTGCATTCCTGTAGTGAGAGTAAGCATTGCCGAAGTACCTAATACGGTGTGTGCTGCGTTGGCTAAGGTCAACATAGGGCGCAAGCTGCTCTTTATACCGGCAAAATGGTTGGCGGCAAAGTTGCCTATGGAGTAAGCGAAGCTACCTTCCGGTAATTCCTGTTGGCGGATATAATGAGTCAGATCGCCGGTATTGATTCCCATTGGACAAGATGTAGAACAGAGACCGTCGCCGGCACAGGTTTGATTGCCGGGATAGCGGTATTGTTTTTGCAAGGTTGCCAGCCTTTGGGGATTTTCACCGCTTTCTTTGAGTCGGGAGATTTCGCGTTGTAGCACGATACGTTGGCGCGAAGAAAGAGTGAAACCGCAAGTCAGGCAGTTTACTTCACAGAAGCCGCATTCGATACACTTGTCTATTGGGCCGATATCCGGTGTACTTTTATTGTTTTCTGCCTGTTGCCGGTGGGAGCTGCCTAATAGAGGCAACGGTTTAAAATTCTTGATATGACATTGGGGATCATCGTTGAAGATAACTCCCGGATTAAGTATATTCAGCGGGTCGAAGAGTGTTTTGACGGCTTGCATCATACGATACGCTTTTTCTCCCCATTCGTATTTTACGAACGGAGCCATGTTGCGTCCGGTACCGTGTTCTGCTTTCAGTGAACCGTCATATTTGTCTATTACTAAAGTTTTGACATCATTCATCAGTTCTTCGTAGCGTTTTACTTCAGCATCCGTACTGAAAGACTGGTTGATGATGAAATGATAATTACCTTCGAGGGCATGCCCGTAGATACAGGCATCGTCATATCCATGACGGGCTATCAGTTGTTGCAAGTCGGCAGTTGCTTCAGGTAGGTCTTCGATGTGGAAGGCCACATCTTCGATGAGACTTGTGGTTCCCGGTTTCCGGGTTCCTCCTACAGAAGGGAAAATCCCGGAACGGATGGCCCAATATTTGGAGTATTCCTCCGGTTTGTCCGTAAAGTGGACGGGAATATAAGTGTTGAAGGGTTTCAGCGTTTCCTCTATGACAGCGATATTTGCTGCCAGTTCTTCTTTACTGTGTGCTTTGGTCTCTGTCAGTACGGCGGTGAGTCCTTCTCCTGTCCGATCATTGACCGATGCTAACGATTTCCAGTCGAGTAGTTCGGCACCTTTTACAATCCATTCTTTCTTTTCGTTGGTTAACTTCTTCAATGCTACTACTGCCCGGCATGCTTCTTTGATGTCTTTAAAATAGAGCATGGCGCTGGCCTTGTGCGGATAGTCGTATTCTGTGCTCATGGTGACTTCGGAAAGGAATGCAAGTGTTCCTTCCGAACCTACCATTAAGTGAGTGATGATATCGAACGGATCATCGAATGTGATGAAAGGTAATAAATTCAGTCCCGTTACATTTTTGATTGAATATTTATAGCGAATCCGGGCGCTGAGTTCTTTATCGGTACGAATTTGGTCACGCAGGGATTGAATTTGTGTGATAAACTCTGCATGCTTCATTGAAAAAGCCTGTTTGCTGGCGTCATTGCCGGTATCGAGCAAAGTGCCATCTGCCAGTATAATACGCGCAGATAATAACATCTTATCGCTGTTGGCATGTGTCCCGCAATTCATACCGGAAGCGTTATTCATCACAATGCCGCCTATCATGGCACTTTTTACTGAAGCCGGATCCGGGGCGAATTTACGTCCGAATGGCTGTAACAGTTCGTTGACACGCTGCCCGATGATGCCGGGTTGCAATGTGATCCGGTTATGATCGGGAGAAATACTGTATTTTTCCCAGTTTTTTCCGGCTATAATGAGAATAGAGTCGCTGATGGCTTGTCCGGATAAGCTCGTTCCGGCTGCACGGAAGGTTACCGGCAACTGATGTCGGGTTGCCGAACGCAATAAATCCGATATCTCCTGCTCGTTGTTCGAACGAATGACGATCTGGGGAATGAGCCGGTAGAAACCTGCATCTGTTCCCCATGCCAGCCGACGTAATTCGTCAGTGTAGATTCTTTCTTGCGGGACAAACTGTGATATTTCCTGCAGAAAGGCCTGGTACTTATTCTCCTTATCCATTTTTATTTATATAAATAATATTTTTTAGACAATTGCCGGAAGCTGTCTACATCTTTATACCAATAGTCACGAATGTCTTCCCAACGGTTATGTTTGCTGAAACGTTCGCGTATTTCATTGGAGCCGCTTACTTTATCGAACATGTCGAAACGTCCTTTGTCTGCATGATCGAATACAGTATGTTCCGGATAAAGAGCAGCCACCTCTTGCATTACCAGAAATTGTATTTCACTTAATGCAGCTTTCCGGTAATCCATAATATGCACTTGTACTCCTTGCAGATGCTCTCCTTTCCCTACGGAATAAAACGGCTTGAGATGTATCGGACGGAAAACGATACCGGGCAGTTGCAATTGATTTAGCTTGCCGGCCAGTTCTTCGGCTTTTATCCATGGGGCGGCAAACATCTGGAATGGAATGGTATAACCTACTCCGATGGACAGATAACCCAGTTCTCCGAGTATGCCCGATACCGGATAGAAGAAGGCTGAATGTGGATGCGGAATGTGGGGGGAGGAAGGAATCCATTGCAAGCCGGTTTGCACATAGTCCATCTTGCGTTTCCATCCTTTCATTTTCACCACGTGCAGATCGCACCGCTTGCCCAGCATATTTTCACCGTTCAGCATCAAAGCTAATTCGCCGCAAGTGAGTCCGTAAAGGTACGGAATCTTAAATTGACTTACAAAAGAAATGTATTTATCTTCTACCAGATTGCCTTCCACCTTTTCACCACCCACCGGGTTTGGACGGTCGAGCACGATAAATTCCTTTCCATTTTCGGCTGCGGCTTCCATGGCCACTCCCATGGTACTGATATAAGTGAATGAACGACAACCGATATCTTGTATATCGTATACTAACACATCGATGTCTTTTAGCATCTCAGGGGTTGGTTTGCGAGTCTTTCCGTAAAGTGAATAAACCGGTAGGCCGGTAGACGGATCGGCGGAGTTATCCACTTTGTCTCCGGCATGAACATCACCGCGTACACCATGTTCCGGCCCGTATAGAGCTACCAGATTCACGTTGGGGGCTTCGTGAAGGATATCGATGGTCGATTTCAAGTGATTGTCTACTCCGGTCGGATTGGTGATGAGGCCGACACGTTTTCCTTCGAGGCATTTGAAGTTCTGTTCTTTCAGAACCTCAATACCGGTTTTGATTTTTATTTTTTGTGCCTGTATGGTGAGGGACAGCAGGCAGCAGGTGCTAAGAATAATAAATCGGAATTTGTTCATAAATATCTCTGTTTCGAATCGTTATTGTTTTATTTTTGGGTTTCTTTAATTTCTTCTGTTTCTTCTTTTTTACCGTAATTCGGATCGATCTTGATGAATGCACAGACAGCTATTGTAGCAGCACAACAGATCATTACCCAGATAAAGAACTTCTCGTATCCGATAAGTTCCTGTAGCCAACCGGCCATCATACCCGGCAACATCATACCTAATGCCATGAAAGCGGTACAAATGGCATAATGTGCTGTCTTGTGTTCACCGTCGGAATAATAAATTAAGTAAAGCATATAAGCCGTGAAACCGAATCCGTATCCGAACTGTTCGATAAATACACAAATATTGATTGTGAGAAGATCTTGCGGCTGAAAATATCCCAGATAAACAAATGTAATGCAAGTGAGTGATATACTCCATGCCATTGGCCATAGCCATTTTTGTAGTCCGCCTTTTGCCGCGCAAATACCGCCGATGATTCCTCCGAGAGTGAGTCCTATAATACCGATAGTGCCGTATACCCAGCCGACTTCGGCTGTACTCAGCCCTAACCCGCCTTTTTCAATAGGATCGAGTAGAAAAGGATTGATAAGCTTTACCAATTGTGCTTCCGGTAAGCGGTAGAACAGCATGAACAATATGGCAACTCCGGCTTGCGGCTTTTTGAAGAAACTTGCGAATGTGGCAAAGAACTCTTTGAATATGTTGTTCGCGGTCACATTGCCCACTGCCGGCTTGTCGGATGCCGGATGAGGCAAAATGTAACTGTGGTATAAATAGAATGCAATGAAGAGTCCTGCAAGGATATAGAATGTAATACTCCATGCCATGGCTATGGTAGAAGTACGCTTTTCCAGTTCTCCGGCCAGTACGACCAGAAGTCCTTGTCCGGCTATTGTTGCAATCCGGTAAAAAGTACTTCGGATGCCGACATACATAGCTTGGTCCCGGACGCTTAAAGCCAGCATGTAGAACCCGTCGGCGGCTATATCATGTGTAGCCGAACTGAAAGCTACCAGCCAGAATATGGCAAGGGTTATCTGAAAGAAATTAGGCATTGGGATGGTGAAAGCTATTCCGGCCAGTCCTGCTCCCACCAGAATCTGCATGGTTACTACCCACCAACGTTTGGTTTTCAGTAAATCGATAAAAGGGCTCCAGAATGGTTTGATAACCCAAGGGAGATATAACCAACTGGTATATAGTGCGATGTCTGTGTTGGAGATACCGAGCTTTTTATACATAATGACAGAGATGGTCATCACAGCTACGTAAGGTAGACCTTGTGCAAAGTACAATGTCGGTATCCAAGCCCACGGTGATAGTTTCTTGTTTTTCATGACGGTATATATTTAATATAATTTCTCGATAGCGGCACCGATGTAATAGTGCAACAATATTTCATCGTAAGCATAACCTTGTTCGCCCATTACGGCGGCACCGATCTGGCAGAGCCCTACACCATGTCCCCAACCGGCACCTGTGAGAATGAATTTTCCGGGAATACCATTTTTTACCTCTGTTTTGTCCACAACGAATGCCGAACTGTATAAGTGGGAAGGAGACAGGGTTCTCCGGATTTCCAGTTCCTTACCGATGATGAGCGTCTTTTTCGTTCCTATGATTTTTAACTTTGAGATACGGGCGGATGTGCCGCGTTCTATAGGGATCAAATCTATAACCTGCCCATAGTCGATGCCGGAACGTTGGAAAATAAGTTTGGCCAGTTCTTCCTGTGTATATTCTACTTTCCAGCGGTAAAAATCGGTAGTTTCCTGATCGTAGTTGTTCAATACCTGACTGAGCATTCTCTTTTCTTTCGTATTACAGAATGCATCAGGAGAGGTCCGTATCCACTTCTCTGCTTCTGAATGGATACGTAGATCGGGTAGGAAGGTCGCTTTTTTACTGTCTCGTTGTTTGACAAGATAGGGGTGTTTTACGTCTTCCCAGCAGTATTGAAATTCTTCGAAGGCCCCTCCGCAACATTTAGAGAAGCGCGCATCGCAGATTTTATTTTCGGATGTTAATACCTGTCCCCGGGTAGCTTGGATGGCTTGCTCTACCATTTCAGTGCTTGCCCGGGTGATTCCTTGGTAGCGTTGACAATGATCATCGGCGCATACGTCAAAGTGCATATGGTCTTCCCGGTCGTACCACTTTATTAGTTGAAAGTTGAAAGTTGAAAGTTGAGAGTCCTTATTTAGTTGAGAGTTGGCTGCGTTATTATGCTGCATAGCAACTTTCCACTTTCCACTTTCAACTTTCAACTGATAAAGTAACCAACTGCGCGAAATGACTGCATGGGCTTTCAGCAGTTCCAAAGAAGCGGTTGCGCTCATTTCCGAAGAGATGACACTGGTTAAATAATCTTCTACATGGATGACATTGATACCGGTTATCTTTTCATCTTCTACAATAAATTTCAGTGCTCCGTGAAAACGTTGGTTCTCCTTGCGTTCCCAATGGAAATTGATGCCGATCGTTACATCTAATAATTCGAAAGAGTCAGTCTCTTCCCGCAAGGATTCAAACAGCAATTCATCGTAACGGTTGTTTTTCCAGAGAATCTTACCATTATCAAAAAGGACAAGTTGTTTTCCGGATACTTCTTCTTCGTTGACACGATAAGTATCCGGAAAAATAAATTCTATTTTTGTTTCGGACAGGATGCCGACATGTACTTTGGGCTCTCTCATAATTGTTCTTTTATGCGTTGTCTTAGTTTACGAAACTCATCTGTGTCCAGACAGACTTCTCCGAGTATAGACATAATGTCTGTTGCCGTTAGCTTTTCAAAGTCTTTTTCCTGCGGGGTGATGAATACGCCTCCCATATCTACGGATGCCGGACTGATGAGGATATTGGCGTCTCCTGCTGCCGCATAGCAGGACGGGCGGTGCTTGGCGCGTGGAAAAATGCAAACAATCCATTGGCTGTTTTCTGTCCATGCAAGAATGTTCATCATGGGTTCGTCTTCTCCCGGTTTGAGTTCCATTGCGTTGTATACAAGGTTGAATAGTGCGATGGCGTCTTCCCGGTTTCCGGTTTCTATAACCAGAGTGGTTCGTGGAGCATCATCCAGATAAGAAAGAGACGCTGTCCTGTAGGTGACAATCTTTCCGGCTTTCTTATTCCTCCATTCTTGTTCAAGAGGGAGAAAACCTTTATTGCCAGCTTGAAAATGAGCATGGTCGGGAGCGGAAGCACCACATTTCGGACCGTTATAAAAAACGATGTAATCTTCGGCAATAGCCGCCAGATCGAGCATGTCTCCAAAACGTTTTTTTATACGTTGGTCCACGTGTTCTAAAGCCGGAACAGTAAGGTGCTTCGGGAAAATCGGAAACGGGTTAATCAGTATCTGATAATTATCTTTGAATGGAATCCCTCTCTGCATGGCAGGGAGGTTGGCGGGGCAAAGAAAACATTTCCGTTCTTGTATGGATTGGGCATCTACTTTGGCTGCCGAAGAGACAATGCGTGCAGGATTAAATTGTACTTTATAGTGCATCCCGTTTACATTTAGGTCTTTGACTTTAATCCGGGTTAATGCTGCATAATTGTTTCCGGCCAACTCCCATGCAGAAAGCTGGTCGGTTAGCAACCGTTCTATTTTCTGTTTTGTATCCATCTTTGTCCTTACATTTGATGACGGTTCATGGCAATGCGGGCCTGTAATTCCCAAGTGCGGATACGGTCTTTATACAGGTTGTGTCCGTTCATTTTTATAATGTCCAATGAAGCGTCGGAATTATCGTCCCAACGGCGGCATAAATATACTACCTCGTAAACACGGCCTATCTGGTACCGGCGGGAGAAATTGAGTCCGAGAGCATAATCTTCTCCATAGCTGGTGTTGGGGACTTTGATTTCTCGTAATACCGGTGTGTAAAAAGCACGTGGAGCACCCAGCCCATTGATACGCAGGGCATTGTTGCGTCCGTTTTCGGGAGTCCATTCTTTATGGTCGATGATGCCCGGAGCAATCATATTCATGTGGAAATCCGTCATCATATAGGTACCTACCACCATTGCACAGTTTTGTTCATAGAACGCATTAACCATTGTTTTTAGGGTGTTTTCGTCCTTGTATACATCGTCACTATCCAATTGTACGGCGAATTTTCCACATTTATCATGATGCACTCCGAGATTCCAACACCCGCCAATACCTAAGTCATTGCGTTCGGGCAGGATGTGAATGAGACGGTCGTCGGATGCAAATTCACGGATCGCATCTGTTGTACCGTCAGTAGAGTGGTTGTCGATGACGATGAGGTTGAATTTGAAATCCGTTTTTTGGTTTAATACCGAACGGATGGCATCCTTGATGGTACGGATGCGATTGCGTACCGGAATAATGACAGAAGCTTCATATTCAAAATCGGTGGCATCGAATTCGATCTTTTTGAAGGTAGGAGCCAGATAGCCGCCTATCTCTTTCAGATGTTCTGTGCAAGCTTGTTCCATCTCTATTTGTACTCCTCGATTTTTGGGGTCTACATAATCGAATATTTTTTCACCGCTTTTTCGGGTATCGTTTTCTATTTCCGAATAGAGATACTCGTTGATGTGAACCAGCGATTCCTTTTGCGAGAGTTTAAGCCGCAGGTCATACAGGCCGGCAAATTGATAGTCGGTTTTCATTCGGGTGACGGCTTCTTGCAGGGCACTTGCCTTGTATAGCAAAACCGATCCGAAGTTGAAATCATCGCGAAGACTGCCAAACTGGTAATCTATTACAGGAGCATTTTTTTGAATCCCTTCTGATACTTGGTAATGGTCGGCGTATACCATGCCGGCAACACTGTCTTCTGCAATGCGGGTCATGCGTTCGAGGGCAAACATGCCCAGTTTTAGTGTAGTGTACTTAGTATAAAACAGTGTGTAGTCGGCATCGGAGTGGGCAGCTATTATGCGCATGGTTGCAGTGGAATTGAGTGCCGGCACGTGCAGAATCCGGCATCCCTGGAGAGGAACTTCCGTGTCTTCCGTTACTAACAAATATATATCTTTTACCAGGTTTGACGATTTCAAACCCTGTATTGTCTTTTCGGCCTGTGCTGCATCTGCAAAAGGGATGAAGCAATTAATTGTAGTTTTCATATTTCAGTTTTATATATTTTTATTTTTCTTATTCTTTTGGTTCTTTCCACTCTAACAGTCCGGTTTCTCCACTGGTAGCCGTGAATAATACCTGATGGCGATTGATAGGGACGACGGTATTAATCAGAGAGTTACCGATTTTGTACTTCCATAGAACTTTGCCTGTTAATGGCTCCAGTGCAAAGATAAGCCCTCCTTTCGTACTGCCGAACATTACTCCGTCTTTTTCGACTTGCATGGAAGGAGCATGCTCATAACCAAAGCCGACATTGGAGCTCCATAACTGGTGTGGCTTGTCTCCTAGGGTAGAGTAGCAGACGATGCTGTCATTCATTGTCTTACTGTATACCCGTTTTTTATCGGCAGACAATCCGATTGTTTCGCGTACGGTAGACTGGTAAGTACGCCATATGGTCTCTCCTGTTGCCAAATCGATGGCAGTCATGGCACGTTGCGGGTCAGTAATGAATACTTTGCCATTAGCGGCTACCGGCCATACTGTTGCAGGAGAGAAATGCATACGGGTTAATCCGCCTGTCCATTTCCACAGTTCTTCTCCGGTATTCTTGTTGAGGGCGTAGAGTGTGTTATCCCATGCTCCAAAAATCACCTTGTCTTCTTCAATCAGAGGGCGGGTTTCTATATAACCTTTTACACCTGTGTATGTCCATTTGATTTTTCCGGTATAGAGATCGATAGCGCGGAATGTATGATCGCTGGCCCCTATATAAACTATTCCGTTATCAATGGTCACAGCACCCAGGACTGGTTCTTGGGCTTCTACTTCCCAGCGTAATTCTCCATTGTTTGCGTTCAACGCGTAAATCTTCTTATCGGCTGAGCCGAATACGACTATGCCGTCGGCTACCGCCGGTGTTCCTACTATACGGTTGCCGGAATGGAAACTCCATTGTTTTTTCCCTTTTTGAAGGCTATAGGAGGTCAGAAAGCCCATATCATCACCTACAAAAACTTGCTTATCGGCTATTGCCGGTGAGCAATAAATACCGATACCGGTTTGTACTAACCATTTTTCTTTTACTTGCGGATACTCTTTGTTTACGGAGTAATCGGGATATTTGTCTGTTGCTCCTTTTTTGTCATAATATGAGTGGACTAATGAGAGCGAGCACCACTTTTGAGGCTCCTTACCAATTTTCTGTTCATAGACAAGAAGGGAATCCGGGGTGATTTCATAAATGTTGTACCCACCAATTGCTTCTTTTCCACGCAGATTGGAACGGTTGATGATTCCGGGAATACCATCGTATGAGAAGAATTTGTTGAGATGGTAATGCCCGCCCAGAAAAGCGCGGATGTTATAAGGGCGCACAGCGTCTGTTACGTCGTACCAATTATCCACATCGCCTTTTAGCATCGGATAGTGAGTGACCAGAAATACGGGTTTCTCTTTTCCGGCCTCTTTCAATTCTTTCTTAAGCCAGGTGATGTCTTGCGGAACGACATGACCATCGGCCATACGCATTAATGGTCCGGAATTGAATCCTAAAAAGAGAAAGCCTTTATGTTCGAATTTGAAACGTTCTCCGCCAAAAATATGCCCGAAATCCGTCACTCCGCTTTCGCTCCATTTTGTTTCATGATTTCCGGGAATGATATAATATTTGACTTTTAATTGGCCGAGAGCTGCTTTCACTCTTTGCATGGAAGCACGGTCACCCTCTTCTGTGATGTCACCCGTTACCAGTACGAAGTCGATATCTTGCGTTCTGTTCACTTGGTGAATGGAGTTTTGGAGATCGTCAAAGGCGGTTCCTTTTTGGGTGACATGAATGTCTGTCAGGAGAGCAAAACGAAAGTGCTCCCCGATCTGCGCCCGGATGCCGGTTAATACAGCGAACAAAAATAGAATACCGGTATATATTTTCTTATTCATACGGCGTAATACTTGATTATCTGATTAAAAAATTATTTTTTCTTTTTAATAAGCAGGCAAAGACCTATAAAAGTGAACAATGCATTGAATATCAGTAACTCATAACTGAACTGATATCCGTTAAACCACTTCTCCGAATTTTCTTGCAGGATAAAGCAGAGGATGGGAGAAACAATGGCTACTATGGGGATATATTTATCGCGTACCTGTTTTTTTGTGAAAATGCCAAAAGCAAAAAGTCCTAAAATAGGTCCGTAGGTGTAACTGGCCAAGATGTAGACAGCATCGATTACGCTGGTGTTATTCAATTGATTGAACACGAAGATGACAATGCCCATGATGATGGCCATGCCGATATGTACACGTTTGCGTATCTTTACCAATTCATTTTCTGCTTTGTTTTTTGCTCCTAATATGTCTACTGTAAAAGAAGTTGTCAAGGCGGTCAGAGCCGAACCGGCTGCCGAATAAGCAGATGAAATCAGTCCGATAATAAACAGTACGCCCACTATGGCCGGGAAATAATCACCGGTAGCTATCATCGGGAATAATTCGTCGCTTTTCTCGGGGTTTTCAATTCCGTGTTGTGCGGTAAATGTGTATAATAACACTCCTAACATGAGAAATAACAGGATGACGAAGAATTGGGAAATACCGCTGGTAATCATATTCTTCTGTGAATCCTTAAAATTTTTACAGCTTAAATTGCGTTGCATCATGTCCTGATCCAGTCCGGTCATAGCGATCATTGTGAACACTCCCGCCAGGAATTGCTTGAAGAAGTAGCGCTTATCATTCACATCATCGAAAAAGAACATGCGGGAAAAATCATTCTCGGAGATGGTGGCTATCATACTTCCGAAACCTAACTTAAGATCGGAAGCGATATAATAGATACATAGAACTACGGATACTACCAGACAGAACGTTTTCAGGGAATCGGTCCATATCAGTGATTTTACACCGCCACGGAAAGTGTATAGCCAGACAAGAGCTACGGTAATGATGACATTAAGAATAAACGGCAGGTGGAAAGGCTCGAATACCAACAGTTGTAGTGTAAGGCAAACAAGGAATAACCGCACGGCTGCTCCTAACATTTTTGAGATGAAAAAGAACCATGCACCGGTCTTGTAAGAAGACAGACCGAACCGGTTCTCCAGATACTCATAAATGGATACTAAATTCATCCGGTAGAAAAGCGGTATCAAAACAAAGGCGATAATGATTTGCCCTGCGACGAAACCGAGTACCATCTGCAAATAGGAGAATCCGCTTGCCGCTACCATACCCGGAACGGAAACGAATGTCACTCCGGATATACTGGAGCCGATCATGGCAAAAGCCACTACATACCAGGCCGATTTACGGTTCCCAACGAAAAAACCTTCATTATCGGCCTTTCTGCCTGCGATGTATGAAACCGTAAACAGGATAATGAAATACGCCACGATTGTGATTAAAATAGAAACTGGAGTCATGCGGTCATTTATAATTTAATAATTTGTAATTCATCAACAGGAAAGAACCGGTCATTCTTCATATATAAGGTAAGGCTTGCGTTGTATCTTGAATTTCTCTACATCTTCTTTCCACATCGCTTTGATCTCATCCGCATTTTTACCTTGTTTTATCATTTTCGTACATAATCTCTACCTGTCAACAGCTCGAAAAACGGCCGGAAAAAGTAATCGTCCATATTCAGATTCCGGTAGGCATCGATAAGATAACTCAAATCTACTCCTTTTTTCCATATTTCTTCATTGCTCAGTTCACTTAAATTCACACCGTGGCAAATTCTGTTGAGTTGGGGAGGATTTTTTGCACCCGGTATACTTTGTGGTGTGAAGGTGTAATCATATCCTAACATATTAGGGTGTCCGTATATTTGAAAAGGAAGCCGTGTCCCCCTACCCAGACTGACGGGAGTTGCCTCGAAGTAGCAGGTAGAAGGATAAAGGTACACAGCTTTCATATTCGGCAGGTTAGGGGAGGGAGGGATCGGCAATTCATACATTGTCTGGTGTGTATAGTTCTTGCATTTTATGACTGTTATATCACAAATGCGTGAAGCCGGCAACCACCGTTCGCCATTAACCATTAATGCCAGTTCTCCTAATGTCATGCCGTGTACTATCGGAATGGGAAGCCATCCGACGCTTGATTTGTATTTCATGTCTAAGATGGGGCCGTCTACATAGTGACCGTTCGGATTAGGACGATCCAGTATCAACATTTTGCGGTTATACTCTGCACATGCATCCATCAAGCGGACCATGGATGCATAGTAGGTATAAAATCTTAATCCTACATCTTGTATGTCGACTATCAGCAGGTCGAATTTCCGCATCGATTCTTCACTGGGCCTACCTAATTTACCATCGTATAACGAGAGGATGGGCACGCCGGTTTTCGAATCCACCGAGCTTGAAACGTGTTCTCCGGCATCTGCGTTACCACGAAACCCGTGTTCGGGAGAGAATATGGCTACTACATTTATCTTATTCTCCAACAACACGTCCAGTAAGTGCTTATTTCCGATCATACCGGTATGATTGGAAAAAATAGCTATTCGCTTATTTTTCAATAAGGGGAGATAAACGTTTGTTTGCTCTGCACCTACAATCACCCGGTTCTGATTTGCCTGACAATAGAAAGTGATGCATGTTAAAATGACTATAAGTAGAATTTTTTTCATAATGTATTATATAAGGGGAAGTTCTTTATCTGCAAAGATAATATATGATTTAATATTAGAAACATATATTTTTTTATTTTTAGAATTATAATCAATAATTTGCAAACTTGTATTTACACGTTTAAAGGTGTGTGGTAAACAGGTGTAAATATATATCCGGCTGAATACATGGGACTTGAATGTCCTATTTTACTTCTATATTCATTTGATTAATAGGTGATTATAAGAGTATGTACTTTTGTGTGCCAAGAGTATATACTTTTATGATGTAAGAGTATACACTTTTGTATATGTAAAGTATATACTTATACTTCACCTGATGGCAATAGGAAAATAGCTGTGTACTCCATTGTTCGATACTTTGTTTTGTGAGCTGACAAGGGACCGGTAATATTTTCTTTATGGTCTCTTGTCAGCTTATTATTAATTTGCAATGACTCGTTTATCGGTTTCGCATGCTTTTATTTACGAATGATTCGGTAAGTCATGCCGTTTATTTTGATGATATAAACTCCGCCGGACTGTTCGTAAAGGTTGATTGTTTCTTTATTTGTATTCAAATTGTTCATATTCAGAATGGTTCGCCCGTTTATGTCGAATACCTGGATAGAATGAATGGTTTCTTCTGATTCGATGTTTACCGGTCCGTCTGTCGGATTAGGATAGATGGAAGTGGCCATCGTCGATTCTTCTATTCCGGTTATTTTGATAGAAACGGTTGCTTTTTCTGTTTCGTAAGTTCCATATACGGCAGTTACACTGTATGAGTATTCACCATCTTCCGAGATTTCGTCTGTGTAAGTGGTTCCGGTTACTGTGGTTATTAATTCTGAACCACGGTATATATTGTATTCCGGAGTTCCTACAGAACCTTCGGGCTCTTCCCATGATAAGGATATACCTTCGGGTGCGGCGGTAGCTTCGAGATTTACAACGGTACCTATCTCTTTAGAGATGGTTTGAGAAGATGGTGCGGGTGTGACAGAAGTGTTGTCTGCTTTAGGTAAGGCCCACATTCCCAAGCGTTCTCCGGAATTGGAGATTAGATATACATTGCCTCCCCAGTCGAATGCCAGGCTATTGGAGTTAGCTCCGATTCCTGGTTTTATGGAGTGGAGGCGTTTGATGGAAGGTATTCCTTCTTCGTTATAACTGATACCCAGTATTTTTATTTCGTTGTTGCATCCCATGGCGATGCGGGTTCCGTCAAGGCTGATAGCCATACCGCCATTCCGGGAATTCTCGATGATCGTAGGATCTGTTTTACCAGATACAAAATCTACTTGGGTGCCGTTATAGTGGATCAGAGAAGGAACGGCTGCTTCATCGGCTGCCCGGTATTGAGAGATCCACCAACCACCGCGTCCGTCGGGGAGAATCGTTGAATTCATATTAGCTTGATATCCGCCGGTAGCCGCATTGTTGAATGCGATGCTGGGTGCTTCTGTCCAGTGGGTAGTTGTTCCAATGTTGTATTGTAGTATATTTCCTGCTTTACCATCCACCTTATAATCTTCATCAAAAGTATATAATATTGTGTTTTCGCCGCTTCCCGTCACGTAGCAAGAGGAGGAAGAGCCGTGTACGGGTTCGTTGTTTGTATTGCTGGCAAGTCCGTTCGTATCTCTGGTAAGCCCTTCGAACAGGCTGATGAATTTTTCATTCGGCTTAGACGGATCCATAACATAGATACCGGAATTACCGTCACTGAAATCGCACATAAATACCCTGCCATCCGGTGCTATGGCCAGACGGAACGGGCTATTGCTGCTACTCCAGGTTATTCCGCCGTCATAAGCTTTGTTGGATTGATTTGTGATGTCTCCGAACAACGGATCCATTATGTAGATACCTTGGTCGGTGGTTCGCCCGGCTGAAGTGCCTCCTTTACTACTTGCCACGTATATACGGCCGAAGTAAGGGCTTTCCGGATTGTTGTCTATGGCAACTCCATATGCATTATAGAATTTAAGAGTTTCTTCATCTCCAGTCATTTTTACCGGACGGGCAACACTTTCGGCGGTCGCTTTAATCTGCCAATGCATATCTTTGCCGGCAGGAATTTCCGCTTTTGTCATTGAAACCGTATGGTTACCTTTGGATAGAGTACCTGCGCTATATGATTTTAATATCTTTTCGCCACTGACAAATTCAATAAATACTTCATTCGCATTTTCGTTAAGGATGAAACTGAATTTATATTCTTGTCCGGTGCTTTCCAATTGAAGTCCGGAAGCATAGATGTTGGCCGTAGCGGTGGTGGTGATAGTTTGATAACGGGCTATGCCTGCGTTTTGTGCATAAAGATAAAGATCGATATCGTATCCGTTAACAATTCCTGCTGCCATCATGTAGGGTACGGCATTTTCACTTAAACCGTCATCTGGCATCTTTTCTGATATTTTAACAGCCTTGTCCAGCCCATCGGTTATGTCAAATAGAATCGCACTTACGTGGCTGTGGTCGGCACTACAATCGGGTGATATCATGAAAGAATGCCGTGCATATTGGAAGAAATTAGCACCTTTGGCTTGAGGGGAAAGGATTCCTTCGTTTATTGCGCCGTGTTCGGTTAAAGGACTACGGTCGGCAGCCGTCCAGTCAAATCCGAATTCTGTTGGCATTAATTTTTCACTATCTATGATGAGACGGTCTGTTCCGAGAGGCGAGATCGTGAAAGTGAACGTTTCTCCCCAAAGAGCTTCTGTGTATTTGGTGGTATCCATCATGTATTTATAACCAATTATGTTCGGCAGTTCCTCGTCTATCTGATAGCCTACTATACGGATTTGTTTTGAGGTGCCTGTGGTGATGGCCGGCGTGTATATGTTACATTTCCAACGTGGACCGCTGATGGCAAAGGTTTCTCCAATGGTAGAGGCTGAGAAGTTTCCTTGCTGAGTGGTTTCGAAGAAGAGTATGGGATCTGACTCGTCGTCATTCCATGTGTAAACTTTAAACTTCTCTCCGTCTGCCGGTAGAGTAACGATGTTTTTATTACAAGCCATCAGGTATCCGTCGGCAGAAAATGCGATATCGCTTATTGGTAGAATCCCTCCTTCGATGCCGGTAAGTTTTAGCTCGGAAATCAAATCACCGGTATTTGGATCGGCTATATAGATTTTGGGTTCAGTGGTAAGGATATATAGCTTCTTGTTGTGTAACAGGCTTTTTCGGATATTTTTGTCTTGAAGCCATTCGAAGGTATTTTTTGAAATTTCCTGAGTTTTGTAGAAAGGCATGGCTACGGTTCCTGCTTCTTGATCCGGCTCCGGATAATCTGCTGGCACTTCTTTTTCGGTGACTACGTTTTTGTTTTCAATTTGCGTTATTAAAGATGTAGTCTCTCCGGCTTTTACTTCAGTTTCTATATCTGCTGCTGCATAGTTTTCTGCTGTTATTTTTAGTTTGTATTTTCCTGGCTCTAAGTCAAAGAAACTATAAAACCCGTTGTAACACTCGTCGGTTACGTAAGAGTCGATGAGTGTACCGTTGTTGTCGAATAGTTCTACTTTAGCTTTATTCACGGGAAGCCATTGGTCATTTGTGCCTGTTTTATAAAGATATAGTGGATTATTGATACGTTCGTTTGAACTCTTTACGAGACCGGCAAGTATTCCTTTTGATGCTTGATCTGCTTCAAAATAGTCACAGAAATAACGGAAAAAACGTGCAGATTCTAATTTGCGATAATCTTCATTGAGCAGTCGGTGCGTTTCCGGCAGGTAGTCGTGAAATTCTCCTTCTGAAAGAAAGCCCGGTACGGTATTGTTTCTTAATACGCCTAAATGGTAGCCATAGAACGAGTAGTCGCCACGTACATTCATATTAGTTGTACTATAATATGTCCAGTTGGTGAGCGGGTTGTCATACATCCTGGACCAACACGCCTGTGCCATTGGTTTGCTTAATGCCGGATCCGGTTCGTCGTCGGTTCCGCGATACAGTAACAAGAGGTAATTAGTGCCCTGGTTTACGCCTACAGCATTGCTGTGAATGGATAAAAATGCATCCATGCTGTTTGCTGAGGCTTCTTCTGCAATCTCGGTCAGATTCCGGTCGTCTTCATCTCTGTTTTCTGTACGTGACATCATGACGGTTGCTCCGTGAGCCTCCAGCATATCTCTGAGAGCTAATCCTTTTGTCAGGCTGCAAGAAGATTCCCAAAAACCGTTTATATCATTGGCGGCATAAGGGATGGTTACTACGTTTCGGTCGTTGGCTGCATCGAAACCTCCGTGTCCCGGATTGATATAGATTCTCACCCCTGTAAGATCTTTCGCAGTTACATCTGTACATATTATTATGTATAAGCAGGCTATTATAATTGACTTTAGTGTTTTCATATCTTATTTGGCTTTTTGTTTGATATTGATTTTCATGAGGTAAATATCTCCGTTGTCACTATTGAAAGCGATAGATGAGTTGTCGGTTGAGACAGCCGGAAACATGGCTATCGTGGAAGGATCGCTGAGGGTTTGATGTTTTTGTCCGTCTATCGAAACGGCTTCAATGGATGAAGAGAGGATTCGTTCTCCGTTATCTTTATCATTCATCCCTATAATCCATTCATTCCCGAGCCAGACAGGGGCGTTTAAATTAGCTATTCGAATCGGGCTGCTGCCGTCGATATTGGAGATGAATGTACCTTTGCCGGCAACTTTATATAATAACTTTGTTCCATCGGGCGAGATGGAAGGCCATAGATAGCTACAGTTTTTTCCGTTGGGAGAGATCTCTTTACGTTCACCGTTCCGATATAAGACCAATTGCCGATTTTCGATATTGACAATATCCGGTACTGTTTTTATTTTTTCTCCATATATTCTTTTGGTTGATAACTTATTGTTTTTTACATATACAAGGTTCCCATTTATGGTCTTATGTAATTGAAGGTCTCGGGTAGGAGAGATAAGTTGGTTTTCCTTTTTGTTAGTTAAGTCTATCTTCTTCAGGGCGGTCTCCCTCATGTTTCGCTTGTTGAATGACTGCTCTCGATAGATAATGTTATTCCCGTCCGCACTTATTTGTACGTTGTATCCTGCATTGGGAGCTTCGGTGATAATGGATACTTGCTCATTTTTCAAATCAAATTTTTTAAGCCCTGAATAATTATCAGAGGTTAGAAGTAGGTATTCTCCATTAGGGCTGAATTTGGGATGATAGCTTTTACCGATGCTTGATTTCGGTAATTGTTTCACGGATACTACACTGATTTCTTGTGCATGAACTTGTTGGACTAAGTAAAGTAGCAACAATAGAAAAAACTTTCTCATGATCTAAAAGAATTAAAAGGTTAATAAATGGTATTTTATATATTAAGCTTAATGCTTTTTGACGAAATAGGTGTTGAGGAATAGATACATCCGTTTATTTCAAAGGATGTTTAGGCTACTTTTACTCATCTTACTTCTCAAATATTTATTAATTTATTATTAGAAACAAATTTTTAGGAATTTAATTAACGTGTTTTATACTATTAGTGAATGTTTTTAGCATATTATGATTCTTTTTTACTTATTTTGTATTGAAAAATGATTTTTTGAAACTTTGTAAAAAACGTTGTTTTTGCTCTTTTTCTGATTCTCGTTTTTGTTTCAATAAGTTTACATGTAGTATGAAGGTATTGTTTTCCTCTCTCTGTTTATTGTGTATTATTATAAATAATAAGTGCTTTCCTCGTAGACAAACCGCCCGTTCATCGTAGAGGAATGGATGGTTTGTCTACGAGGAACGGGCGGTTTGTCTACGAGGAAAATAGTGATGATATCTGCGTGCTGATTATCAATTTGTTACATCTCCTATTTTCTGTATGCTATAATTACCTAATGCTGCGTGCATACCTTTTTGTTTGTAGTGATTTGTTTGTTTTTAAATATTTACATTTATTTATTGTCCTTCTGTGTTTCTATTAAGAAATCCGTTTAAATATTATGTAAATAAAAAATAAATTAGTCTGTATTGTTGTAATGGTGATATATTTTGATTGCTTAATCGAAAATTATTTTCTGTTTTTTATATTTTACCAAAAATTTCCTCTGTAATTGATATTATAGTTTTTGATAAATTTTTCTTTGTTGAAATGGTGGGATTAATAACTGTTTTCTGCTATCATTATTTGTTTATGAACTTAATGTGTTATATGTGAATGTAGTATGTGATTTGCAGAAAATGATTAAAGACTTTTGAAGGGTGTATAGCATGATTATTCTGCTTATATCTTTAAATTATCTATGTCAATTACTTTAATTTAGCTTTTGTTAAATAGAGTGATTTCTTTTTTATATTTTTTGCTGTTTTTATAAAATAGTCTTTTGTTTGTGTTGCAATTCTTTGTGTTATCAAAAAGAAATGATATTGACTGTTTACCAAGTTCTATCAGAACTAAAGACTTCTTTTATTTTTGAATCAACTGAATACTATTGTTGTAAAAATATACCTGATTAACAGTTCTCAACTTGTTTTATATGTCAAGAATACCGATTGAATATTATAAAATTGCACAGCGCTATTTTTCAATCTTTATCAGAATAATATATGTATATTTAATGTTTACACCAGAACGTGAGGTTATATCCAATCGATCAACCTCGTCTTTGCAAATATTTTCATAACACGCAATAACATACTCATTATAAGTATCTTGTTTATATATTATTTATAATAATGTATTGTGATATAAAACAAAGAATACATAAGTAATGATAGGTGCGATTCTGGTTGGCTACTCTGACGGTATAGTATAAAAAACTTTAGGAAAGAGATTATCTGAAATAACAGTAGACACATTTTTTCATGGATACACCTCATTCTTATGGAGGAAATCCAAATGATATATAGCTTCTTTCAAGAATAGCTAAAAGGCCTTAAGAGACTTTACAGACATTTTCTTTCGGAAGAACAAGGGGTGTTGCAAAAAAAATTATATATTTGTATCCAAATCAAAAAAAAGAACAGGAAATGAAACTTATCGCGGAAAGTGGTTCTACAAGAACGGAGTGGGCTCTGGTTGAAGATAATCGTCTCGTACAGAGGGTTTTCACAGAGGGTTTGAATCCTTTTTTTCAGACCAGAAGAGAAATAAGCAGGAGCGTTAGACTCGGCCTTCCTGAATCTTTCTTCAAAAGAAAGTTGGAACAAGTTTATTATTATGGTGCAGGATGTACCTCTTATGAAAAAAAGAATGTTTTGGGTGCTTCATTGGTAGCGCAATTTAAAACCCCTATCCAAGTTGAAAGCGATTTATTGGCGGCGGCACGCGGATTGTTTAAATGTGATGCCGGAATTGCTTGCATTTTGGGAACAGGTTCTAACTCTTGTTTTTATGACGGCAAAATCATTGTTAAAAATGTAAAGGCTGCTGGTTATATTTTAGGTGATGAAGGAAGCGGAGCTGTTTTAGGCAAACTATTTCTTTCTGATGTATTGAAAGGGTTAGCCCCTAAAGATATTACGACCGACTTTTATGAAAAATTCCGTATTACAGCTAATGATGCCATGGAATCAGTTTATAATTTACCATTTCCCAATCGTTTTTTAGCTACTATTTCCTATTTTCTTGCAGACTATTTAGATAATGAATATGTCTATGAGTTATTAGTGAATAACCTAAAGAACTTTTTCATCCGTAGCGTATGTCAATATGACTATAAAAATTATCCTATTCGTTTTATCGGTTCAGTTGCCTACAGCTATTCCGAAATTCTAAGAGAAGTAGCCAGAGACTTTGGAGTAGAATTAGATATTATAGAAGAAACGCCAATGGACGGATTAATAGAATTTCATTCTATGAATATTGAAGAACCATAAAGAGATAAATGGATAAAAATTTAATTTATAACTTTATAAATATGTTAACCTAAAACTACTATTCATCAAAATGTAACAAGGAGATCAATGATCGTGTGAATTAATAGATATAAATCTAAATAAAACCAAATTTATGTTCCTGATATTAAAATAATTCTTATCTTTGCTTTGAAGTTATTTCAAAAGAGTTCTTTTAAGCCTTTGTTTGATGAAAACTTACCTCCAATTAATAGCCAACTATGTTGACCAATTCCTGGCTAATAGATAAAAAGCAAAGTTCTGATAGAACTTGGAAAATGGAGGTAATAGTGAAATGAGGAGTTTATGAAAAAAGGTCTCTGTCTGATAATAAATAACCTTAGAGATAATACTTAATTGGCGTTCTCTATTATAATCCTTGTTTAGAGGAATCGGTAAATTAAGAACTTATTAAATCGTAGTCTTTTATGGTAGATAAAGACAGATATAAAGAAGTAGTAAAAATATCTCTTTCTGAAAATGATGAAAGGGATATCTCTCTCATCGACCTGGGCGGGGGAAATTATTTCCGATGCTTATTTTATCTGGTTACATTGAATAGACATAGATGAAATTATTAATTAATTATATTATGAAAAAACAGTTATTAGTTCTACTCTTTCTCTTTTCGGCTGTGGTTACATATTCACAGCACACGATTACAGGGGTAGTGACTTCTTCAGAGGACGGGATGCCTGTAATTGGGGCTTCTGTAGTGGTGAAAGGAGATGCTAACCTGGGTACAATTACCGATATTGATGGAAAATATTCTATTAAAGCGCCTGACAATTCAACTTTAGTATTTTCATATGTAGGTATGGAGACACATGAGGTAAAAATTGGCAAACAGTCTGTGGTAAATGTTGTGATGAAACCATCTTCAATAATGGTGGATGAGGTTGTTGTTACGGCGATGGGGGTTAAGGCTGAAAAGAAAAAACTTAATTATGCTGTGCAAAGTTTGGATTCTGAGGAAATAATGGGAGGAGCTAATACTAATTTTGTAAATACTTTGCAGGGTAAGATTTCCGGTTTGAGCGTTAGCACTTCAGGAGGTTCTCCAAATGCTTCTTCGCAGATAACGATTCGTGGTATTTCATCAATTAATGCCGGACAGTCTAATGAACCATTATTGATTATTGATGGTGTAGCTGTTTCTGGAGCAGGAGTTGCATCACAGATCAATCCGGCCGATATTGAGAACATGACAGTGCTGAAAGGTTCTGCTGCATCGGCTTTGTATGGGCAGGAAGCAGCCAATGGCGTTATTATGATTACCACCAAAAGTGGGAAAGAAGGAAAAATTACTGTCAATGCTAATGCCAGCGTGCAATTTGAGGATGTTTTCCGATTACCTAAATTACAGACAACCTATGTGCCTGGTGGACGTGGCATAATGTCGGCCGGTACACCGACTGGCGGCTGGGGGCCGATGATACAACCGGGTGAAAAAATATATGATAATGTGTCGAATTTCTTTCAGACAGGACTTACTCATAAATATGATGTAAGTGTTTCCGGAGGAACTGATAAGTTTTCAGCTTATGCCTCTGCCAGTTATTCAATGGCAGAAGGGGTAGTACCGAATGATTATCAGGACAGGATGAATTTTTTATTGAAAGGTACATATGAAATATCTAAAAATCTAAAGGTTAATATGTCGGCTAATATCATGAAAACTAAATCGAGAGGAGCAGGAGATGTATTGTCTACTGTATATAATTGGCCGATTAATGATGATATTCGTATTTATCAAAATCCAAATGGAACTCCGAGATGGCTGTATCCGATGGAAGGTTTGACTGATACGGAAAAGCAGGCGGTGGCATTAAGCCCGTTATGGAGCCGGTATAGAGATAATGGAGAAAGTAATGCTACGCGTAATATATTGATGGGAAGTGTGAACTGGACTCCGATAAAAGGATTGGAATTGAGTGGTAGGGTAAGTTTTGATGAAAACCATTCAAGCTCTGAATCTCAAACAGCGGCCCGTTTCAAAAAAACAGATTTTGAAAACTCAGAAAATGTGCCTTTGTCCTATTTTGGAGAGTATGATTATTCTCAAAGCCGTAGCCAATTATTAACTGTACAAGCTTTGGCTACATATAGATGGGATTTATCGAAAGATTTTAATCTTAATTTTCTGGCTGGTTATGAATTGAAAGAAAGGAAATCTGTTGAATTAGCGACGGGGGGAGACGGGTTTATCGTTTCTGGATTTGAAAGTATATCTAATCTTGATCCGTTAGAAATTGGTAAAAATACTACGCTGTATCATTCGTTGAAGCGTAATTTGGGGTATTTTGGAGAAATCCGTTTAGATTATAAAGGGATAGCACATATCAGTGGGACTGCCAGAAATGATTATTCTTCGACATTAAGTGAAAAATCTTATTTTTATCCGTCAGTAACTGCCGGTGTTATTTTCTCTGAACTATTTCATATCTCCAATGAGTTTTTTACTTATGGAAAATTGCGTGGAAACTGGGCTCAAGTCGGTAAGGACACTAATCCTTATGCTTTTGATAAAAGATTTGTTATTAAAGGTTCTTTTCCGGATCAAGGGTTCGGAGTGGATCCGACAAAAAGCCGTGCACAATGGTTAGATCCTGAATTAGCCAGTTCTTGGGAGGTGGGTCTGGACTTACGCTTTTTTAATGATAAGACAAAATTTGATTTAGCTTATTATCAGACAAAGGTAGATAATCAGATTGTGACAGTGCGGGTTTCTCCGACACAAGGAAATATCTTGCAGACACGTAATGAGGGGGCTATTCAAAATAAGGGGGTAGAACTCCAGTGGAACCAGGAAATAATGCGAAACCGTGATTTTCAATGGTATGCGAATCTGAATTTTGGTTTTAATCGTGGTAAAGTTACTAATCTACCGGATGATATTGTGGAAATACAAGGAACTCAATATGGCGATATATTTCCGACTGCTTATTTAAACGGTTCTACAACAGCTATATCCGGAAAAGATTATATGCGTAGTCCTGACGGCCAGGTTGTTTGTACGGCAGACGGGTATCCGATAATTAGCCCGGTAAAAGGCAATCTTATTGGGGATCGCGAACCGGATTTTTTGTTGGGGCTTTCTTCCAATATCAGTTGGAAAAACTTTACTCTTTCTTTCCTTTTGGATAGTCGTAAAGGAGGGGATGTGGTAAATGTAACCTCCCGCTCGTTGTTATCAAGTGGGCAAAGCTCTTTCGCAGAAAAATACCGTAATCGAGAAGTTGTGGTCAATGGGGTTGTCCAACAGTCGGATGGTACTTACATAAAGAATACCAAACCTATTATTTTGGATCAGACAACAATGAATACATATTTCTATGCAGTAAGTTCCAATTTTATTGAAGACGGTTCGTATCTGCGTTTGAGTTATGTGACATTGGGATATGATTTTACTCCTTTATTAAGAAATACGGCAATAAAAGGATTGCGTTTCTCTATAACAGGCAGAAACCTTTTCTTGATGACTAAATATACTGGATGTGATCCTCAGATTAGTGCGGGAAAAAGTGGTGGAACGGGTCGTATGGGTATTGATAATTTTGCTGTGCCTAGTACCCGCAGTTTTAACTTCTCAATAAATGCAACTTTTTAAACTGTATAGGAATTATGAAAAAAATTAGTAATTTGATATATGCATTTTTGTGTACTTCTATCTTATTCACATCTTGTGATGATTACTTGGATGTTAATAGGAGTGACGATACGGTGTCTGGTGTCTCTGCCGATTTAATATTGCCTGTTTTGACTTTTTATGCTGCTCAGACAAACTACGATCATGCAGAATATAATATGTATTTGGCTCAGGCATTTACCACGGGTGGCAGGAGCCAGGTCAACTCAACGGCATATAAAGGTGGATGGGAGTTTCTTTCTATGAATCGTCATCCTCAATGGCGCAGACATTATTATGATATAGGTGTGAATTTTAACGAAATGATTGCTTCTGCCGAAGAAGCAGGGTATACGAATTTTCCTTTGATAGGGCGTACCATTCGTTTAATGTCTACTCAACTGACTACAGATGCCTTTGGTGATATGCCATTGACGGAAGCCTATCAGGCAACTGCTTCAAAGTATGATACGCAGGAATTTATTTATCAGTGGATGTTAACAGAGGTGGACGATTTATTGGCCCAATACAACAATGCTGCTGTTACGGGGAATCCGGCCAATATTGCGATAACCCGACAGATGGACCGTATTTATTCGGGTGATTTGAAGAAATGGAGACAATTTACATATGCATTAAAAGCGCGTATTTTACTTCGTAAATTGCCTAATTGGGATAATAATCAGGCTGCTTGTGAAAAAATTATTGCTGCTGTAGACGCTGCTTTAACGGAAGATTGGGAAGAACCGATTTATAAGTTTGATGGAGGAGTCGGAGAGGCAAATTCTCCATGGGGACCTGCAAAACCCAAGATTGGCGGTTGGGAAAGTCGTTCGAATGATTTGGATAAAACCATTCCTTCGAAGTATTTGATGGACGATATGTTCGGAATTTTTGCTTCGGTAAATCCCAGAACCGGATATGCGAAAGATCCGCGTATGGAGGCTTTGATGAAACCTCGGAAAGGAGCTGACGGAAGAACGGCGTTTCGCTATCTGGAATGCAATATAGGTATGGATGCTTCTGCAAAAGAAAGTCATTATCCGGATTTATACTGTGCTTCTCCATTGAATACCACTGATGAAACAGTAAATCCTTATACCAAAAATGACGGATATATACCTTTATTTTTAACGGAAGAATTGATGTTGATAAAAGCAGAAGCGTTGTATTGGAAGGGTGATAAAACAGGTTCCAGAGAATGGACTGTAAAAGCTGTGGAAAAAAGTTTCGAACGTTTTAATTGTAATCCTAAGTATACAGGAAATTATCTGAAAGATGTAGCTTATTTACCGGAGACGGATTTCAATATCGGACATATTATGCGTCAGAAATATGTATGTATGTATTTACAACCGGAAATCTGGACGGATATGCGTCGCTACAATTATAGCAATGACAAGAATGGCATTACTTACGATGGCATTACTATTTATCCGACTCTTAAACGTCCCTATAATTTGTATGAACCGTATTGGTGTATTGATTATAATCCGGATGGGACTTTGGCTGATGTCTGGATACAGCGTTTGAATTATGATCCGGAAACAGAAGAAAAGTATAATAGAGCAGAACTGGAGCGTTTAGGTGCTTATAAAAATCCGGAGTGGTTGAAGAAACCTATGATTTGGGCTATTAATAACGGGAGTCATAAATAGAAATTGGGATAATAAAATTATACAGAAATGAAGACGAAAGAAATATTGATATTACTTCCTCTTTTGGCTATGGTTATTTGTAGCTGTGAGAAGAATGATCCGGTAGATGATTGGGCAAGTATAGGTCATGTGACCCCGACTACTTATTGGGAAATCCCTTCAAGTACGGTATCTGCGGGTAGTAATGTAGCCTTTACAGCGCAATTTTACAGTAGTGAAAACATTGATATTGATCATATGGAGGTATGGTATGATGTTAATGAACATATAACCCTTGAAGCAACTTGTCCGAGTGTGACATTCACGTATACCAAAAGTGTGGATGTGACTTCTTTGATTCGTGAATTCCAAAAGATCGCTTCTTATGAGTTTAAAGAAGAGTTCTGGAATTCGGATAAAAGGGCCTATGTGACTACGGCCTCTTTTCCTTCCAGTAACACTTTGAAGCCGATAGAATGGTCGGAAATAACGGAGTTCGATGCCGAAAAATATGCCACGTTGTTTCCGGATACTTTTGCAACTGTATTTCAGCGTGATTTGTATGTTGAATTGGAAAAGCAAGAAAAATATTCTGATTTCAGAAAGTTGATGGTGGATTTAGAAGTCATGACTACCGATGAGTTTAGAAACTGTACAGATTCGGTTTTTGATGAAAATAGTCAGCAGATGGAATATTTTATAAAAGATGATTCCAAAGAGTATGTAAAGGGGAAGTATTTTGCAATACCTTTTGAGGAACTGACTTTTGATAAGAGTAACATGATTTATAAATTGGAGTATCTGAAAGCGTATAAACTGAATGCGGCTTATAAGGTTTTTGATAAGGCTGGTAATATAGGAGTTTCAGAAAAAAAAGAAATAGACCTTATTTAATATTGATTGAGCTATGAGACATCTTAAATATATATTGATATTGGCATTTTCATTTATATGTTATGCTTGTGTAGAGAATGATCCGGATATTGAAACATTTCCGAGTGACGATGTGAACTTTAAGTACGAGGTTATCGGTGATTATAAAATTGATTATTTGGTAGGATCTCAGATTCAGTTTACAAACACGTCGGTTGTAAAAGGCGCCTGTACTTGGGATTTTGGTGATGGCACTCCTGTTTCCAATGAAGAAAATCCAATCCATAAATACGAAGTGGCGGGAAATTATAATGTATCTCTCACCGTTGAAAATGGTGGGAAAAGGGTGAACAAAATTTTTATCAGCGATATATTTCCGACAGTATCGATGGGTGAGATAGACGGAATATGTGAGGTTAATAAAACTTTTGTGGAACTTTCAGTGGACTTACCGAATCCGGATAATAAGACTGTGGAATATGAGTGGGTGTTTCCAGAAGGGACAGTTGATGAAAATATGAATCCTTTGAGCACCTCCAATAAGGAAAATCCGGGTAAAATGAAATTCTTGAATGTAGGTTCACAAAAAGTCGTATTGAAGGTGAGACTGGGTGGACGTGCCCTACAGGAAGGAGTGATTAAGATTCCTGTAGGATATACCGAGGAGGTTAAAACACTTTATTATGCGGTGAAAAAAGGTAATTTACATGCATTGAAGCTGATACGAGATGTTCCGGAGAATATAAAAGTATATCCGTTTGATCTGGGAGTGAAATCCGGGCAACATCCTTTTAATATTTTATTTTCAGATTCGCTGCTTTATGTCCTGGATGCGGGAAAACAAATCGGCTATATAGATGATGTAGATGAAAATTTGGGTGATGGTAAGATCTCTGTAATATCGAGAGATGGCAGTACTGTAGAAACGATGATGACGAATAATCAGGGAACAGCTTTTAATGACCCACATTTCGGGTATATAAATGAAAGCCAGCAAATGTTGTATTATTCTGATAGAAATACAGGTATTCGCCGTTTGGCTTTGACTGAACGAAACCTGCAAATGGATATAACCAATGATAAGTATGCTTATTTTGTACAGAACACTTCATTAGGATACTATGATAAGGGATTTGGTTGGGGAGCTATGAATACTTCGTTCACACGACTAAACGATGGAACCTGGTGGTGGCCTAAAACCTATAACAACTTGGGAATATTCCGTTTTAAAGACTCGGATATAGGAGGTTCTGATATTCCTGCAAGTGGAATAACGGCTGGTGGATTATTTATTAAGTCATTGGCTATCGACGAACAACGCCAAATGGTATTTTTTGCTGTTCGTGAAGGGGCAACCAGTGGCATTTATGCTATACCGATGGCGGATATTCCTAATGAATCGGCGGGGGAAGCTCCACTACAAAATAAAATCAAGGACTATCTCGTACAGGAGCTTGTCTCTGATAGCGAAGGTAGCACCAGTGAGTATGTCGACATTTGTCAGATGGTTTTGGATCCGGAAGACGGCTCTGTTTATTTTGGATTCCGTGCAGATCCTTCTTCCTCTGTAAGATCTGGTTTGATGCGTTGTTTTTATGATTCGGAAACATCTGCCTACAAAGTGGAAACCGTGCTGGAAGGTGTTGAAATATATGGTGTAGCAATCAATAATAAAAAATCAAAATTATTTTAATGAATAAAAGTGTACCGGTTATCATACCAGTATAACCGGTGCATCTTTTAATGACTACTTAAAATGATATATATGAAATATCTATACTCAATATTATTTTTCTGTTGCTTTGTTACGGCGATAAGTGCGCAGGCTCCTAAAAGGGAAATGCGTGCCACTTGGTTGGCTACAGTCTGGTCTTTGGATTGGCCGAAAGATTTTTCTACCACTCCTGCTACTACGATAAGAATAACAAAAACTGGTGATAAAGCCCAGATTGATGCACAGAAAAAACTGATGACTGATATGCTGGATAAGTTAGAGTCTGCCAATATCAATACCGTCTTTTTTCAGATAAGAGGGAGATGCGATGCCATGTATAAGTCGTCTTATGAACCGTGGTCTTCAGATTTGGTGGCAACCCGTGGTATGGATCCGGGATATGACCCGTTGGAGTTTGTCATAGAAGAGGGGCACAAACGTGGTATTGAGGTACATGCCTGGATGAATCCTTATCGCTTTTCTACTGCTTCTACTTATTGGGACGGAGAAGCGGGAGATTATAGAAAGACGAACCCTGACTGGATATTGACATATCCTCCCTATCTGAATTCGGATGGGAAATGGGTATATAATGCAATTATGGATCCTGCTGTACCGGAAGTTCGTCAGCGTATTACAGATATTGTGAAGGAGGTGGTTTCTAATTATGATGTGGACGGGATTGTTTTTGATGATTATTTCTATGCTTATGGCGGGACACCCGAAGATTTGGATTTGGATTCCCAAGAAAAATATAAACCGGAAAACCAATCTTTAGCCGATTGGCGAAGAGAAAATATTGCAAAGATGGTGGCTTCGGTATATCATATGATTCAGGAAACCAAACCTTATGTTACTTTTGGGATCTCTCCGTTCGGCATATGGACTACCGATTCGGAAGCTGCTAAAAAAGAAGGTATTGTGTTACCTCCGGGAATAAGCGGTGGAAATATGTACGATGAAATATATTGTGATCCGGTGGCATGGCTGAAGGAAGGTACGGTAGATTATATATCTCCGCAATTGTATTGGCCTACTACTTATCCGAAACAAGACTATAGAGTACTTTGTCCGTGGTGGTCTGATTTGGCATTTAGCTTTAAAAGACATTTTTATAGCAGTCATAGTGTAAGTGGTATTCAACCTTCTTCTTATACACGGTCTCTTTTAGAGGATGGCGATGATGCGGAAATGCCCACAGGACTTTCAAATATAGAGAGTATGATTTGGAATCAAAACCAAAAGCTTTCTGTGAAAACCCGTGCCTCCATTTCTCCCGAGGAACTGGGATTGCAAATTGATTGTAACCGGAAGAGTTCGAATGACGGGGCGCCGGGAAGTGCTTTTTATTCTACCCAGTATATCATAAACGTACAGGGAGTGATTCCTTATTTACAGAAATATTGGTATGCGGAAAAAGCCTTGGTACCAGCCATTGATTGGAAGGTGGCTCCGGAAGTGACTCCTGTTTCTTCGATTACTTTAAACAGGGGGGTACTTCATTGGGTTTCATCGAATGAAAATGTGCGCTATACGATATATGGCATTCCAACAGATAAAATTTCGGAACCGGATGTATTTAAATCTTCACGTTATTTATTGGGAACTTCGTATACGAATTCCTTTGTAATTCCTGAATCAGTGGATATGAGTTCGGTAACATTTGCCGTAGCGGTTTTTGATAGATACGGAAATGAATATACACCTGTGGTTATGAATAAGGAAGAACAGGAAGATGGAATTCCCGCTACTCTTACTTATCCGGTGGATGGTAAGTCGGTTATGACTCCGTTTGATTTCACATGGGAAGCTGTTGCTGCCGATTGGTATACGCTGGAAATAGCTGAAGATGAAAATTTCACAATCATACATAGTCGTAAAAATATAGATGGAAATGAACTGTCTACGAATCTGATACCAGATTTCGAATCAGGCAAAACTTACTATTGGCGGGTGGTTACTCATAAGGCGGGATATAAGGATGCGGTATCCTCAAGTAAACCTTTTATTCCAGTCATGTTTGCCGTTACTTCTCCGGAAATGGGAAGTGTAGATACAGAGGTGGCTCCTGTGATCGAGTGGAGAACTTTTGATAGCACTCATACGAAGTACATCGTTTTGGTAGCTTCCGAATATACTTTTGATGATAAAGTGATACTTTATTCGGAGGAATTGATTGATAGGGGGACGGCGGCTGTTCCGGAAGGAGTTTTATTACCAATGGCCACCTACTATGTGAAAGTAAAAGCCATATTGAATGAAAAGGAGGTGGAAACCCGCGCTGTGAGCTTCACCACGAAAATGGTTTATCCTGATGTACCTGTAATTGTTTCGCCGGTAGACGAAGGAGATTTGTCGGGGAATACGGTTTTGATAAAGTGGGCCGAGAATATTTATGCTACCGGTTTTCAGGCACATTTGTCTAAAGATCCGGGTTTCCCGATTCGCGGAACTACCTCCAGAAGTTCTGCTGCTTTTAAATATGAAGTAGATTATGGAAATCTGGCTACCGGAACCTATTATGTGAAAGTAAGAGCGAATTATAAAGACGGTCAGACGGATTGGTCGCCGGTAGTTAAATTTAATTGGTTGGGTACTACATCGGTTATTACGGAACAGGCAGTTCAAGAGGTATTGGTTCTGGGAAGCGGTGTCCATCAGTTATTGAAAGTAAATGTTGTAACCGGCGAAAATACTCTTTCTGTTTCTCTCTTTGACGTTGTGGGAAATGAACGAAGAACCTATTGCCTTAATCGGTCTGTTGACGAACAAACAGAAATCGCCTTGAATTTGGGTGATTTTCCCAAAGGTATTTATCTATTGAGAGTTGTTCTGAACGGACAATTATGGACCTTGAAATTATTGAATTAATTCTTGGAACTGGAATATTTTCACTTAATGTTTAATTAAAAAAAATGGTATTATGAAAAAGTTATTACTTGGAGCTGCTTTTATGTTAGGAGCTATTACAGTGAATGCTCAAGATGGCCCGAAAGTGGGTCAGGAAGATCTTAGTTTGTATCCGAATGTTGAGGAATATGGTATTTACCCTTTGTGGGGATGGTATACCGCCATGGGTAATCAAAGTTATGGAACGATTGGTGCAAACTCTCGTGGAATGGCTATTACTGCCGATGGAACAAAAATGTTGATTCCTAACAGAACTGACGTAAAGGTGGATGATAAACTTGTCAGTTCGACAATCGAAATTATTGTGTATAGTGCATTGACCGGTGAGAAGGAGAAAGTAGTAAAGGTGAGTGATGATATCTGGAATCATGGCAATGACGATAAGGGGGATCCGATCCTTCGTGATAATGAGGCCAATGACATTCAGGTGGATGCTGCCGGTAATGTGTTGCTGTGGAGAATGAGTACGAATATTGGCGTGTCTCCGGCCGAATGTTGGGCTGTAAATCTGGAAGACGGTAGTGTGAAGAATATATTGAGTGCTACAGTTGAAGGACTTGAGGGACGTTTTGACTATTTCGGGGTATACGGCGATGTGGTAAATGGCGATGGATACCTTCTCTCTGCAACATCCAATGGTGATGAATTATATGGTAAGACGGTTTTGAGATGGCGTTATGTCGGCGGTGTACTTCAGCCACAGGATGAATCGGATCAGATTTTTATTACGGCCTACTATCCGTCCAGTGCTGTTTCCAATAGTTACGGAACACGTGTTTGTCCGGTTAATGAAGATCTGTTTTATATGGATGCTTTTTCTTCTTTTGCCACTCTTTATAATATGGATGGTACTATTGCCGATAGTTTTGCCAGTATCGCAGACGAGGCAACCAGAAATGCTATCCAGCCGATGAGTGCCGGAAATAATGGTGTAGCGGAGTTCTCATTGGGTGGAGTCAATTATGCTGTTTATAGCATTTCTAACCAATTGGATGCTATTCAGACAGGATTGCGTCTGGTGTCTTTGAATGATGCAATGGAATTTTCATCTATGAAATTGGTTTATAATCTGCCGGCACAGGGTATGGGTAATATTTCAAATCCTGAACGTACGGTTCTTCCTCGCGTGATAGTAGATGAAGCCGCCGGTATTGCACGTATTGTGATTTATTGTAATCGTGGCGGTGCGGTAGCTTATGATTTTGGTCTGGCTTCAGTATTGGATAAGCTTCACCCGGATCGTGTACCGGTCGGTTTGCAAGGCAATAAAGTGCCTACTTTGCGGGTGACTTCAACCAAGGGAGAGATTGTACTGACTGAAAATGCGGATATCGAGGTGTATGATCTGTTAGGACGGAAGATTGTAGAAAAGGCAAATACTACCTTTGTTAAAGTTCTTCCGGGACTTTATATCGTGAAGGCTGAGAATGCCGGAAATGTCTTGAATACCAAGGTTGTTGTTGAATAAATGACCCTTCGTAGCATCTCATCCCCCAATGAGATCCTTTGAAACATTGAGCTGTATCTGTAAAAATATACTGTTGAAGACAGGTATGTAATTACTTGATGCAGCTCTTTTTTTATCTCTTTTTCTTTTAGCTTGAAAAATAAAATTATGAAAAAACTATCAGTACTGCTATTATTTTTCTTTCTATTTCTGAATTATGATAATGCCGGTCGTGCTCAGACTACTATCATGATTGGAGGGACAGAATATCAAGTTGATACTTTGAGCCACTTTAAGGTAGGTCCCGGCTCTTATTATACTGCTCTGCATTATTATACTTCCAGTGTCAGACTCCGGACTTTTTTTCTGGAGGTAGATGCGACGAATCCCTACATAACTTTTGAAGCTGTACATGGAAAAGACTCTTTGATAACTTGTGAAGGGATAACCTCGATGGCCCAACGAAAGAGCAAGGAGGGAAAAGTCTATTTTGGAGGGACAAATGCGGATTTTTTTGCAACATCCGGAGACATCGGTTATCCGGTTCATGGGAGTATTGTTGAAGGACAAATGGGACGGACTCCGGCACAGACTCCGCATCTGGCTTTTTCCGGAAAAGAAGTTTTGATCGATAACATGCTTTTTACTAACAGTGTTTGTTCGATAGATGGAAAAGATTATCCGATAAACGGGATGAATACAGGTAGAAAAGAAAATCAGTTAATACTATATAATACATTAAACGGAAACTATACACATACTAATGCATATGGCGTGGAGGTACTGGTGGAATTACAACCGGGTACGGAATGGGGCATTAATAAAACTTTGAAAGCAAAAGTGGTGAGTGTTGTTGAGGGTAAAGGCAATATGTATATTTTGCCGCAACATGCTGTCTTGTCCGGGCACGGTACTGCCGCCGAACCATTGAGAACTTTATCAGAAGGTGATGAAATCACTCTTTTTATCGGTGTGGATAAGACGGGAGGAAGGGCTTCCCAGATTACGGCTATGGTGGGAGGCGACCGGATTATTTTGAAAGATGGTATTGTGCAGGAAAATGATTGGGCGGAACGTCATCCGCGTACGTCTGTCGGTTATTCGGCTGATGGTAATAAAATTTATTTTTGTGTAGTAGACGGCCGTTCTTCCATTTCGAGCGGAGTGACTACCAAGCATCTGGCAGATATAATGAAGAGTGCCGGTGCTGCTACTGCCTTAAATCTGGACGGTGGTGGGTCGAGTGGCCTTTATGTAGAAAAATTCGGTTTGATGAACCAGCCGAGCGATAGTCGCGAACGTGCTGTTTCGAATGGAATCTTTGCTGTTAACCTTGCAGAAACCGATAATCAGGTTGCGGAGATATTACCTTTTGAGCAGGTGGTAGCACTACCTAAATACGGTTCATTTACTCCGGTTATCTATGGCTATAATAAATATGGTACGTTGATCGATCTGAATGTGGAGAATGTAATTTATGAGTGCGATTCGGAAGTGGGGACTATAAAAGATGACGGGACTTTCTTTGCCGATGGTAGCCAGAATGGATTGATAAAGGTGAAGTGGAATCAATTGGAAACATTTATACGTATTAAATATTTGAAAGAGGAATCGATCGCACTTCGACTGGATTCTGTAATCGTTGACGGTTTTGCCGGTTATCCGATTGAACTGAATGCATTTATCGGCGATAAGAAATATCCTTTAGCTCCTTATGCATTGACATGGACGGCAGATGATCCTGCTATTTGTACGGTAGATAACGGAGTGCTCAACGGCCTTTCAAACGGTGAAACGTTGATTCACGGCACTTTGGATGATCTGAAATGTAGTTTGAAAGTACGAGTTCAGATTCCTGAGGCGCATACAGCTACACTTTTACCTTTGAAAGAAGATTCCTGGAGCGTAAAATCAAGCTCAAATATAAAGGATATCCAATTGCTTGATAATGGTATAAAGTATACATACTCTTCGGGACGTTCTCCTTATATCGAATTGATAAATGCTTTTGAGTTTTATAGCCTGCCCGAGGCGATTCGTTTCGTTATTAATCCGGGGAATGCTGCTATTTCGAAAGTAGTTGTTTCCGGTAAGGAGAATTTGGCAACCTCCAGTTCTATCTATGAATATAACAATGAGTTGTCTAAGAATGCAGATACGGAGATTTTATTGTCAATGAAAGAATGGTTTTCGAAAGAGACAGTAGAGCATGCATTATTCCCTGTACATTTTAATTCTATAAAATTTCCGTTTGTCGCATCTGGAAATCCGATCGGGGAGAATGTGATTCAGATTAAAAATATGGAGTTGGTTTATGAGCAGGTATCTGTAGGTGTTTCTTCTTTAAAGTTACTCTCTTCGTTAGTGGTCTATCCTAATCCGGTTGTCGATGGGCGGGCTTATGTGGCATTGAAAACGGACGAGTTGAGTATAACGGATGTTTCAGTATTTAATTCGGAAGGACAACTGCAAAATGTTGTTCCTGCTGATAATATAAAAGGAGGTGTGTTGGAAATTCCGGTTGCTAATTTGGCATCAGGATTCTATTTGGTAAAAGTTTGTATGGATAACGGTGAGTGTGAAACTCTGAAATTGATTGTAAGATGAGTTTCTTTTTCTCCCATTTTATTGTGGTAAAATGGGAGAAATCACCTTGTTTTAACCGATAAGTATAATTGGAATGAAGAATATACTACTTATATTGTTTTTATTACTTTTAGGCCCTTGCCTGATTGCCCAGGAGTACATAACGATAAACGATAAGCCTTATCGTATCGACACATTAATTTATAAACATCGGGTAGGGCCCGGTACGGAGTATGTTTATGTTGATTTACCGGAATTTCCCTTAAAAATTCATGTACTCGAGATTGATTTGAAGAATCCGAATGTAATGTTGGAGACATGCCTGGGCGGAGACAGTGCTGTGGCAACCGAACGCCCTACCAGTATGGCTTTACGTAAATCGACCGAAGGACATAGCGTTTTTGCGGCGACCAATGGTGATTTCTATTTTTTTATTGATCCGGTAGAGATCGGTATACCACGTAGCGGGCAATTTACGGCTAATGAATGTATAACTAATCCTGTGGGCCGGGCTGCTTTTGTTCTGGATAAAGATAACCGTCCTTATATCGATCGGATTGATTTTTCGGGAACAGTGAAGAGTAAAAATCAGACGACCCGGTTACACACGGTCAATATGCAGCGTTTGGAATGGGAGCCGGAAGTGACGGATTTGCTTACACTCTACACCAATGCTTATGGAACACATACCAGCGGGATAAAAGAGGGTACGAAAGTCGTTATAACTCCCCGGAAGGGAGAAACTTTTTTCTTTTCTGCGAACAAGGAGATAACTTGTATTGTGGAAGAAGTTACGGAAAATAAAGGTTTCAGTCTGATTCCGGAAGGAAAGGCCGTGTTGCATGGGCGAGGGGTTTCTTCTGATTTCTTGAAAACTTTGCGAACGGGCGACGAACTGGTTATAAATCTTAAGACTGATTTGAGAAATAACCCGGGGGATTTATCCGACTTTAAGGAGTTGATGGGAGGGAGCGACCATATTCTATTAAGAGACGGAGAACGTTATGAAGGTGATGAATCGGCCAATCCCCGTACCGGGATTGGATTCTCCAAAGACAGTACGAAAGTTCATTTAGTCGAAGTAGACGGGCGGCAAAGTATTTCAAGGGGAGTTACACTTTTTGAGTTTGGTGATATATTCAAAGGTATCGGTGCTTGGAATGCGGTCAATATGGATGGAGGTGGGTCTTCTGTCATGATTGTAAACGGAGAAGTCAAGAACTCTCCTTCGGATGGTGCTGTGCGTCCTGTCGGTAATGGCATGTTGGTTGTCTCAAATGCTCCTGCTGATCGGGAAGTTGCTTCATTGGCTTTTGCACCGGTATCTTATGCATTACCGACATGTGGCTTTTTGAAGCCTGTTGTTTATGCTTACAATAAATATGGCGATCTCTTGGATAAGGATTTGCGAGGTGTTTCGTTTTCCTGTAGTCCGGAGATCGGTCACATTACCGACGAAGGAAATTTTGTAGGGTCAGAGGTTGCCGGAACCGGAACATTGACGGCGGAATACAATGGAGTGAAAACTTCGGTACCGGTTTCTTTGGTCGAATCTGTTTATAAATTGCGGTTGGATTCTGTTTTGCTGAATCATCAGTCAGAGTATCACATCGAATTGTTAGCTCAGGTGGAAGGTAAAACACAGCAGATTGCTTCGGAATTATTGCAATGGGAGATTGATGCTCCCTCTGTGTGTTCGGTTTCGAATGGGGTACTGAAAGGACTGTCAAACGGTGTAACTTATATTCATGGTTCGTTGGGCGATTTTTCATGTACATTGAAAGTAAAGGTTGAAATTCCGGTTGAATCTACATTGGCTATGCCTGTGTTGGGCACACCTTCATGGATGGTTAAAAGTACTTCGAATCTGAAGAATATAGTACTGGTGCCGGATGGAGTTGAGTATACTTATAGTACCGGCCGGTCTCCATATATAGAGTTGACGAATGATTTTTGCCTATATAGTCTGCCTACTTCCATCCGATTGGTATTAAATGCTGGAAATGCCGGTTTAAACAAGGTCGTTTTGTCTCTGCGTTCAAATGATAAGTCGGTTTATACTCCTTATGAATTTGAGGAAATACCCAAGAATGAAGATAAAGAGATCAGTATACAAATTTCTGATATTTTATCGGATGTGGATGATTTGGCCGGATATCCTATACATTTCCGTTCAATGAGGTTTGCTTTTACATCTGATAATCCGGTTGGGCCCAATAAGATACAGATTAAAGAGATGATGATGGTATATGATTATATGACGGTAGGCTTCGATCGGCAGGAAAAGGCGGAACGTTTTTCCGTATATCCGAATCCGGCCAAAGGGGAGGCGTTCTTAAATATACAGACGGATCGGCGGTCGAGTGTAAATTTAAGAATCTATACGACTTCCGGGAGGCAGGTTGCTTACAGGAATTATGGAATATGCGATGGAAGAAATCTTGCTTTGCCGACAAACGGGCTGGATAATGGTACTTATTTGGTGAAAATCACAGTGGATGGTGAAACAGAGACTATCAAACTTATTATTCATCATTAATAAAGAGATATTAAACATTAATAGTATGAAGATGAAAAAAATATTAGGGGGATTACTGTTGCTTTGCGGCGCACAGTGGGTTTATGCCGGAGGATATATAACGATTACCGATAAACCGTATTACGTGGATACCCTTGAACATAAAGTCGTGGGCCCCGGAGCAGTCTATACCTCCCTTTATATTCCGGATATGCCGGTTTATGCCTATATCTTGAAATTGGATATGCAAAATCCATACAATAAAATCGAAACATTTTTGGCTAATGACAGCATACCGGGGACGGAATTGGTGACTCGTGCCTGTGAGCGTCTGACGTATGAAGGGCATAAGGCTTATTGTGGAATCAATGGTGATTTCTTTAACGTAACGGATCATAAGGAATTTCCATTAGGAGCTCCTCGTGGGGGGAGTATCAGAGATGGGGAGATACAACGTGAACCACGGGATGCTTGGTGGGGATTTGCTACGATAGATGCCGATAATATTCCGGTATTCGACCATATGGAATTTGAGGGGACAGTGAATGCCGGGGATGCCGGAGTTTATAAATTCCAGCACGTCAACATCCCCCGTGCCGATTGTGATGCTTGTGATTTGACTTTCTTCAATCGTTATGCAGGAGAGAGAACCAGACAGGATGAAAACTTCAGTGAGATGTATGGGGTAGAACGTACGGAAGTATACTTGAAATTGGCCGCAGGGGAAAAATGGAAAGTAAATAGTCCTGTTCAATGTATAGTCGGGCGGAGGCTTGAAAACAAAGGGGGCAATCCGATTGCCGCCGATGAGTGCGTGCTCTCGGGAACAAGTGAAAAGTCCAGGGCCTTTTTGCGTAATTTGACTGAAGGGCAGGAAATTTCCATTCATATGGGAATACGTTGTGTGAACTTTGGTACGTACCCGGAAATAGAACAAATGATAGGAGGAAATACGGCATTGATGTATGATGGTGTATTGACCGAACGTAATACGACTGAAAGTTACAATGCTGTTCCATATCCGCGTACGGCCGTAGGAGCATCTAAAGATAAACGCTGGGTATATCTTTTGGTGGCAGATGGGAAAACTTCCACTTCCAGAGGCTTGACCACAACAGAGGTATGTGATATCTTGAAACATTGGGGTGCGGCAGATGCCATAGGACTCGATGGAGGAGGTTCTTCAGAAATAATAGTAAACAACAAAGTAGCCAATCGCCCTTCGGATGGAAAAGAACGCGCCGTAGGCAATGGCTGGTTGGTGGTAGATTTGTCTCAGGAATCTCCGGAGATTGAGCGTTTACGTTTTTTGGATTATAAATTCGAGTTGCCCAGACATGGAATTATAAAACCCGTCGTGATGGGATATAACCGGTATGACCGCCTTTTGGAGGAAAATCTGGAGGAAGTGACATTCTCCTGTTCTCCGGAACTTGGGCATATTGATGATGCCGGTAATTTTGTTGTTTCGGGAACGGCTTCTTCCGGTATTCTGACAGCTCATTACGGTGACTTGGAGGTTGCTCAAGAAGTCACGGTAAAAGAAGCTGCAGATTTGGCTATTCGTCTGGATTCGGTACTTCTGGATGCAAGAACAGCCTATCCGATCGAAGTACAAACCACACTGGAGGGAAATAAGGTATTGATTGATCATAATGCTTTGAATTGGGTGGTAGCCGATGAAAATGTATGTAAAATAGAGAAAGGCATATTGACTGCAGTTGCAAATGGTACTTCTACAGTAGTCGGTACGATGAATGATTTTCAAGGTTCTTTAAAGGTGAATGTCGAGATACCACAGGCAGGTTCGTTACCGGCAATTGACTTTACCGATCCTTTGTTGAAGTTGACTTCCAATTTGAAAGGTATTTCGATGAGCGGAAATGATAGACTGAACATAAATTATACCTATGCAACAACCCGTTCTCCGTATTTTCAATTGACGAAGAAGATAAACCTGTATAGTTTGCCTAAGGCATTGAAGATTGTATTTAATCCTCACGAACTGCCTTTAAATAAAATCGTACTGGATCTCCTGCCGAATAATCAGTCTTATGCTGTCATTAAAGAATTCTCGGATATAAAGGCGAATGAGGATAATGAAATCTATTTGCCTGTGTCTGATATAGTGACGGATCCTAATGATATGGCTATCTGGCCTCTCCAATTTAATTCGTTGAAATTTACTCTGAACGCTTCCGGACATAGTGTGGGTACCGAATATACATTTGAATTGAAAGAGTTTACTTTGATTTATGATGATCAGGGAGTCGGGTTGATGCCTGATGAAGCCGGTAGCAATGAAATGAAAATATGGAATGGTACAGACGGTGTTTATCTATATTTGGCTATGGATGAGGGTGTTCCGGTAATCTATGAAATCTATTCGATTGCCGGAAGAAAGCTTAGAATGGAAAATCTGGGTATTTGTCAGACAGGTGAGTTTAAATTGAATGATGGTGGCCTCGAAAGGGGAATGTATCTGTTGAAAGTTTATAAAGGGACTGAAACGGCTGTTTTCAAATGCATGAAACGTTAATCTAAAAAATAGGTTTATGAAGAAAAATTATTGTTTGTGGATATTACTGGCCTGTAATGTCTTTCTTGCTCAAGCCCAATTAGTAAAGGTAGAGCGGAGTTATAAAATAAATAAAGAGACACCGGGCTTTTATCCTGTTTTTAGTAATGACGGGAAGGAATTGTTGTATACCTCCGAAAATTATAAGGGACTATTCTTGTACGACCTGAAGAGTAAAACCTCTGATGTGATAACCGAAGTGGACGGTGCAGGATATAATCCGGCCTTTGACCGGAATGGCGAACAAGTTTACTATCGGGCCACGGAGAAAGTGAATATGCGTCAGCAGAACACATGGATGTGTTATCAGCGGAAAGAAGAAAAAAATGTGCGTTGTGCAGATGCAGCGACTGCGCGTCCGTTGTCGGCGCAGCGTTTAGGAAGCCCGATGGGCAATACACTGACGGCTTATACGGATAAACTATGCCTGATCGTTGAAACGAATGGATTGAAAAACGTATTACATCCGTTGGAAAAAACGGATAGATATTTGTGGGGGAGTTTGTCTCCGGATGGAAACAGAATACTCTTTACTGCCGTAGGTAAAGGAACGTATGTGTGTGATTTAAAAGGAAAAGTACTTGCAGAGATCGGATATCTGAATGCACCGGTATGGTATGATAGGGATCGAATCGTTGGAATGGTAGATAAGGATAATGGAGATTATATAACTTCATCTTCTGTTGTGATGGTTTCTGCTGATGGCAAGCAACGGCAGATACTGGTACCATCTACGGAGAAAGCGATGTATCCTGCTGTGAATAGGTCGAGTGGAAGAATAGCCTATAACACGTTGGAGGGTGATATAATTGTATTAGAATTGGAAAAGTAATATGAGTATTATGAAACATATATGTTATCTAATTATAGCTCTCTTTCTGTTGAATGCAAATAAGGGCTATTCCCAAGATTTGTCCGGAGTAACAATATTGGTAAACCCCGGGCATGGAGGATTTGACAGTGATGACCGGAATATACCATTTGGAAAATTCAAACCGGGCGATCAGAATGGTTTTTGGGAGTCTCAGAGTAACTTTGATAAAGGAATACAGTTGCGTGAGCTTCTTGAAAATGCGGGAGCTACTGTGGTGATGTCTCGTTTGTCAAATAACCCCACCGTTTATAAGACGGATGAGGCCGGCAACATTGTAACGGATGAGGATGGGGACCCGATTATTATCTATACGGACGACACTCCATTGACACAGATTGTCCGGATGGCTAACGAAGCCGAAGCGGATTATATGCTGTCGATTCATAGTAATGCCGGGGTCACGAATTATGTATTACAACTATACGCAGGTGTAGATCCTGGGGATACTCATGTATATCCTACTGCCACTCCTTTTTCGGACCGTAGTAGAGAAATCAGTACGGTGATTGCAAAGAATCTTTATGAAAACGAGGTGAATAGTTGGGCATCCGAATATACGGTCCGTGGCGATAAAACATTTGGGCGTACCGTTATGGGGTGGAGTAATGGATACGGTGTGTTGAGAGGGTTGACTGTACCCGGATGTATATCAGAGGGCTCGATGCATGATTATATTCCTGAGACCCGCCGCCTGATGAATATGGAATATAAGTGGCTGGAAGCATGGCATTTCTACAAGTCTTTTTGTGAAATATTTAATGCCGGTACCATTCCGACGGGAAATATTGCAGGAAGTGTACATGATAGTAGGAATAAAGATATGGGAAGTCATGTCAAGATCAGAAATTCGAAAGATGAACTGTTGGCGTTGAACAATGCTGTCGTTACCGTGAATCCGGGAAACCTGACGTATACAACAGATGATATAGATAATGGAGTATTTGTGTTTAAGCAACTGGCTCCCGGAAAATATACGGTAAATGTGGCGGCTGATCAGTATTTTGATAAGACGTATGAACTGGAGGTGAAGGCAGGTGAGACATCTTATTTGGACGCACGCCTGGATATGCAACGTTTGACTCCCCCGGAGGTGATCAACTATTCTCCGCAGGTCGGGGAAGACGAAGTGGTGGAGTGTAATACGAAAATCATATTTGAGTTTAATTGGGATGTGGATGTAGAGTCGGCCATAGCGGCATTTTCAATTACTCCCGAGGTGAAAGGTTCCATTGTGTTTGAAGATAGTCAGCATCGGATGATTTTTTCTCCGGATAAACCTTATGAGATTTCGACGTTGTATACGGTTAAACTGGATAAAAGTCTGAAACATCCGGGCGAACTGTCGATGGAAAATGACTTTAGTTTTCAGTTCTTCACCAATAATCGCAATCAACTGGAACTTTTAGGCTGTTACCCGACTCCTGGAATGGAATATGTCAATTATGGTACGAGTGCACCTTTTGAATTCAGATTTGATAATAAGTTGAATTCTACTTTGGCAAGAGATGCTGTTAAAATCTATGATTCTAAAGGAGAAGAGATATCTAAGGTTCCTCGTTCTATTAAGGTAAATTCGGTTAGTGCTCCTTACGGTTCTTTGGCATTTACGCTTTCGGGCGGATTGATTGAGAATGAAACGTATAGGGTCGTTATCGATCGCAATATGGTAGATGTGAACGGTATCGATATTGTAGAACCGATGGATTATACGTTTAAGGCGGTAGATATAAGAGTTACGGACCGAACTGTGGGAATGGACATGGAGGCTACGGGTGCCTTTACCTACTCTTCGGAAAATAGTGTGGAAGTGGCTTCTGCAAGTACCTCCCGGAATACGTCCAAAGTGCTGTTCGGGGCGGCTTCTTGTCTGCTGAAATATACCTTTGCGGCCGACGAGGCAAATGGGGTGGTTGCTTATCAGACAACGGCCGGATTCCCAGTCGATGCAACCCGGGCAATCGGTATGCATATTTTGGGTGATTTGACGGGAAATGAAGTTTGGCTACAATTATCTTCTGCCGACGGAGATGTGCAGGAACTCAAACTGACCGATCTCACCTTCTGCGATTGGAGTTTTGTGGAGGTCTCTTTAGATGCTTTGCCTGCGGGGAAGACATACACATTTACAGGTTTGAAAATTAGGCAGAAAGAACGGCCTTTGACGAATACCGGAACTATTTATATAGATAATGTCTTGGTTTACGACAATACATTGACATCGATAACGTCTGAAACGGTTTCGACTTTCTCTTTCAGTTATATTGCCGAGACCAATGAAGTCGTGGCGAATAGTGAAGAAATCGTATGTATGAAATTGTATTCTTTATCGGGCAAGTTACTGCGGTATGTGGATACGTCTCGAATGAGTCTTGGCGGATTGCCAAAGGGCATTTGTATAATGGAAGCCGGGTTTAGCTCAGGGGGAACTGTTTCACAAAAGATATTCGTGGGAAATTGATGTTGATTTTATGGTGACGACCGGCAGGCGTATGCCGGCCGTCACTTCATCTATAATTATAGGATGGAAATGAAGAATATATTTTTGTTGTATGTGGCATTGTTGATTTCTGCTACGACTTTGAGAGCTCAGGAACCTTTATGGGGAACTCCGGATACATTGGAACATTATACGTTGGGAGCCGGTGTACAATACACAAAGATTGCTTATCGGGATAAGCCTGTGTTAATGTGGGTTACTACTATTGATCTTACTAATCCTTATACGCAAATAGAACAAGTGCAATCACACAATAAAGTACCCGATGTCTCTCGGGAAACCGTGATGAGTATGTCAAGAAGCAATACATACCCGGGACATCGCGTTTGTGCGGCATTCAACCATGATTTCTTTGTGTATGAATCCGGGGTGTGTATCGGTGTTAATATTAGCAATGGCGAGATACCCTTTGCTTCCGGAAGCGGACGCTCTATTTTTGCAATCTCACAAGAAAAGACTGCTGCTGTGTTTTATCCGTCTTTGATCTCGAAAATTCTTTTGAAGGATGGTAGTGAAGTAAATATAGATTATTATAACTCGAGTGCTACGGCTCTGGTAGGTAATTGTATTCTATTCAATCGTATGAATTCCAGGATACTGACAGACCCCGGTTTGTATATTAAGATAAAACCGTTGGATACCTGGACGGTGAACGGTAATGACATCCGATGCGAGGTTCAGGAGGTCTCTGATACACCGATACAGACATCGGCTACCGAATATGTAATCTATGCCAGAAATGAAAGTGTGCAAAGCTTTGAAAATAAAATTAAGGCAGGAGATGTTATAGCTGTTTTCCAGAAGTTTGTAAAAGGAAAATTCGGTGAACCTTTGAAGGATATTGTTGCCGGTTTTCATGGTTATCCGAGCATTGCCTACGAAGGGAAATTACACGATGGGGAATACAATGATTTTGAGAATGGCCGTGAGTTCGAAGTTTCTGCGCGGGTAATGGCAGGCATGTCTCAAGATGGAAAAACGGTGTATATCGTGACTGTGGAAGGCGGGACAAAAGAAAGTCCTGGAGTGAATTGTATTGACATTGCAAATTGGATGTTAGTTCATGGCTCCTGGAATGTTGTCAACTTTGACAGTGGCGGTTCTGCAACGATAGCAGTTGATCATGAAATGTTGAATTATCCGATGCGTGGAGGAGAAATTCGTCCGGTAGCCGATGCTTTATTGGTCGTATCTACTGAACCGGAATCAGAGACCGTTGCTTCTTACTCTTTTGTAGTTCCTAACCTGTATACAACGGCTGTGTCATTGAATCCGTTGACTCTTTTATCTTTTAATGAATATGGTAAAGTTTTGGAGAAAGGCGGACAGGGATTTACTTACCGGTGTATACCGGAAGATATGGGATACGTGGATGCAGATGGGGTATTTCATGCTGCTTTAAATACTACAGGAGGGCGTATTATCGCATCAAAAGATGGGAAAGAAGCCATTCTGAATGTTTTTGTATCTCCGGTTTCGGATGTACAGGCATATCCTCAAAGTCTATTGATAGACGGTCATCGCGAATTTCCGATAAGGATTGATGCAACATCGGGAAATAAGGTTTATCAGTTGGACCCAAGTGCTTTTATCTGGACTTCTTCGAATCCGGATTGCTGCCGGGTAGAAGCCGGAATAATAAAAGGAGTGGCCAATGGTGAAACAGAGTTGCAAGGTACTTTGGAGGATTTGAGTGTGTGTGTGAAGGTAAAAGTTGAAATCGCCGATGAAGACAGGATACAGGAGACTTTTGCAGATATGGCGTCATGGCCGATGAAAACGACTGGTACATTCTCTAATCTGAGGTTTGAAAATTACGGGTTACCGGTAGGATGGGATAATGGGGTCAATATGGTATTTGATGTTAAAACCGGCCGTTCGGCATATATTGAATTTACCAAACCTGTGACTTTTTATAGCTTGCCCGATTCTATTTCTTTTCGGATGTTTGTGAAAGACGATCTGGTTAAAGAACTTTACTTGGATTTTGCTTCGAACACAAAAGTAAGTTTTGAAAAGGTGAGGTTGGAACCTGCCTGGGGGATTGACTCTGTGTATTCCATATCTTTTATGGATAACGGAATCCCATTAGACCTTATAGAATATCCGTTGACCCTGACCGGTATGAAGTTTTATCTTAAGCCGGGGATGACCTTTACCGATACAAGAATCTCTTTTAAAGACCTTACGGCCCATTATCCGTTATCTCAAGGGGTAGGGGTTTCTGAAACTCTTGTCGATGATGCTGTTTCGTGGTTGAATTATTCTGGTGGAGAGGCGATTTTACATTATTCTTTATTAAAAGCGGGAACGGCTTCTATTTCATTGTGGACAGCCGATGGGCGAAATCTTATGAGCCATCTTACGAATCGTTTGCTTGCCGGAAAATATACATATAATGTACCCCTTCATTCATTGGACAGTGGGGTATACTTCTTGTCTGTATTGATAGATGGCAGGAGGGATACACACAAGCTAATGGTGAGAAAATAGATCGGAAGAGGTACATCGAGTCTGTTTCATATTATTGAAACGAACGGTTTCTCTTTATTGAAACTAACGGTTTCCACTGTATGGAACCAATCGTTTCATCCGTATGAAACGAATGGTTCCTCCGAAAGAAACTTTTCGTTTCAATAGGTGAAACTGTAGGTCACTTTACTTGTCATGGGTGTTAGGTGAATATATGTGAATGTGAAAAAGGCGTCCGAACAATCAATGATCGGGCGTCTTTTCTTTCATAATACCTTTAGACGGTGTTTTTATCCTACATTTTTTTCTTTAATCAGATATTCTGCAATCTGTACGGCATTCAGTGCGGCGCCTTTCTTTATTTGGTCGCCCACAATCCAGAAAGTCAGTCCGCAATCATTTGTCAAGTCTTTGCGGATGCGGCCTACGTATACAGGATCCTTACCGGCAAGGAACAGCGGCATCGGGTAATCTTTTTCGGCGGGATTGTCCTGAAGAACGAGACCGTCGCCTTTGGCAAAGGCTTCGCGGGCTTCTTCCACCGAGATAGGACGTTCGGTTTCCACCCAGATGCTTTCGGAGTGTGCTCTCAATGCCGGGACACGTACACAGGTAGCACTGACCTTGATGTCCGAGTGCATGATTTTACGGGTTTCATTGTACATTTTCATCTCTTCCTTGGTATATCCGTTTTCGGTGAATACATCAATTTGAGGAATCAGATTGAAAGCCAATTGATATGCAAACTTTTCTACCGTGACGGGTTCGTTTGCGAGTACCTGGCGGTATTGCTCGTAAAGTTCGTCCATTGCTGCTGCACCTGCCCCGCTGGCTGCCTGATAAGTAGATACATGCACGGTTTTTATATGTGAAAGTTGTTCGATGGCTTTCAATGCAACTACCATTTGGATAGTTGTACAGTTGGGGTTAGCGATGATACCGCGCGGGCGGTCCTTGGCATCGGCTGCATTCACTTCGGGCACCACCAAAGGTACGTCGTTGTCCATACGGAAAGCGCTGGAATTATCAATCATCACAGCACCATATTTGGTGATGGTTTCTGCAAATTCCTTAGATGTACCTGCACCAGCGGATGTGAAAGCAATATCTACCCCTTTAAAGTCATCGTTGTGTTGTAAGAGTTTGACCTCGATCTGTTTACCGCGGAAGGTATATTGGCTTCCGGCACTGCGTTTAGAGCCGAACAAAACTAACTCGTCCAACGGAAAATTTCTCTCATCGAGCACGCGCAGGAACTCTTGTCCTACGGCTCCGCTTACGCCAACAATAGCTACTTTCATCTTTTTCTTTTGTTTTAATTGAATATTGATTTTCTTTTCTATTCTTCCGAATAGTAAATAATTGGCTGCAAAATTATAACATTCTGGCATATAATTGATAACTTTTTTGTTATTTTGCAGAGAAAACGTAAAAACTTGGATATATGGAGTGGCTTGATTTTGATTTTAACCTACCTATAACAGATCCTACATGGATATTTCTCCTTGTACTTCTTATTATCTTGTTTGCTCCTATGGTGTTGGGACGGCTCCGCATTCCTCATATTATCGGTATGATTCTGGCTGGAGTGGTGATTGGAGAGCATGGGTTCAATATTTTGGCACGTGACAGTAGTTTTGAACTGTTTGGTAAAGTCGGACTCTACTATATCATGTTTCTTGCCGGGCTGGAAATGAACATGGGCGACTTCAAGAAAAACCGGGGGAAAGCTGTGGTGTTGGGATTATTGGCTTTTGTCATTCCTATGGCATTGGGGTTCATTACCAATATGACCGTATTGAAATATGGTTTTATCACGTCGGTTCTGCTGGCCAGTATGTACGCTTCTCATACGCTGGTTGCTTATCCCATCGTGATCCGGTATGGAGTGTCACGCCATCGCAGTGTCAGCATTGCAGTGGGAGGTACGGCGGTAACGGATACCCTGACCCTGCTGGTACTGGCTGTAATCGGCGGCCTGTTTAAGGGAGAGTCTTCGGAGATGTTCTGGCTGTGGCTGGTGGTGAAAGTCATTTTCTTAGGTTTCCTGATCATTTTCTTCTTTCCGCGTATTGGTCGTTGGTTCTTCCGTAAATATGACGACAACGTGATGCAGTTTATTTTCGTTCTTGCCATGGTATTTCTTGGAGCAGGATTGATGGAATTTGTCGGGATGGAAGGCATTTTGGGGGCGTTCCTTGCCGGATTGGTCTTGAACCGTCTCATACCGCATGTCTCACCGTTGATGAATCACCTTGAGTTTGTAGGGAATGCTTTGTTTATTCCTTATTTCTTGATCGGGGTGGGAATGTTGATCGATATTAAGATACTTTTCGGACACGGAGATGCGTTAAAGGTGGCTGTGGTGATGACTACGGTAGCTTTGGCCAGCAAGTGGATCGCTTCGTGGCTTACCCAAAAAATATACAAGATGAAAGCGATCGAACGTGAACTGATGTTCGGTCTAAGTAATGCCCAGGCGGCCGCAACTTTGGCAGCCGTATTGGTGGGGTATAATATTATTCTTCCCAGTGGAGAGCGATTGTTGAATGAAGATGTGCTGAACGGTACGATAGTCCTGATTTTGTTCACTTGTATCATCAGTTCGTTTGCAACGGAAAGAGCGGCGCGTAAATTGGCAATGAATGAAGCACAACTGGATGCGGAGGATAAGAAAAATATTCCGGAGAAGATTTTGATACCGGTGGCAAATCCGGAAACAATCGAAGAATTGATAAATCTGTCTCTGGTCATTCGTGATTCTAAACAAAGGAACAACCTGATGGCACTGAATGTTATCAATGATAACAGTAGTTCCGAGCAGTTGGAGTCGAGAGGGAAGAGGAATCTGGAACGCGCGGCCATGATAGCGGCGTCGGCAGATGTTTCTTTGACGCAGATTAGCAGGTATGATTTGAATATTGCTTCCGGTATTATTCATACTGCCAAGGAATATGAGGTGACAGATGTGATTATCGGATTGCACCGTAAGGTTAACATTGTAGATTCTTTTTTTGGAAATCTGGCAGACAGCTTATTGAAAGGTTTGCATCGGGAGGTAATGATAGCGAAATTCCTCATGCCGGTAAATACTTTGCGACGTATTATCATAGCTGTTCCCCCTAAAGCGGAGTATGAGGCCGGCTTTCAGAAATGGGTCGGTCACTTCTGCCGTATGGCAAGTATTTTAGGGTGCCGGGCACATTTTTTTGCGAACGAACAGACCTTGGGATATTTACAGCAGTTGGTAAAGAATAAATATGGGTTGACGATGACCGACTTTTCTCATTTGGATGATTGGGACGATTTGTTATTGCTCACAGGACAAGTGAACTACGATCATCTGCTGGTTATAATCAGCGCACGGCGTGGTTCAATCTCTTATGATACGGCTTTCGAGAAACTGCCGGCACAACTTGGAAAATATTTCTCCAATAATAGTCTTATTATTTTATACCCGGATCAGTTGGGTGAACCTCAGGAGGCACTCTCTTTTTCCAATCCGCGTGGAAGCAATGAGTCGCAGCATTATGAGAAAGTGGGTAAATGGTTCTATAAATGGTTAAAGAAGAGTTAATGATAAATTGGAAACAAAGAACGGAGCTTTTGTTGGGTGAAGATAAAATGGCTCGTTTACAATCTGCTCACGTACTTGTGGTCGGTTTGGGCGGAGTCGGCGCCTATGCTGCCGAAATGATTTGCCGTGCCGGTGTGGGACGGATGACCATTGTCGATGCAGATACGGTGCAAATTACCAATTTAAACCGGCAGTTGCCTGCGATGCATTCTACCTTGGGAATGTTTAAGGCTGATGTTTTGGAAGCGAGATTTAAGGATATCAATCCGGATCTGGAGTTGAAGGTATTACCTGTCTTTTTGAAGGATGAGAATATTCCGGATTTGCTGGACGCTGATGAATATGATTTTATTGTTGATGCAATAGATACTTTAAGTCCGAAATGTTATCTTATCTATCATGCTTTGCAAAGACGTATTAAAATAGTGTCAAGCATGGGAGCCGGTGCGAAGAGCGATATAACCCAAGTTCGTTTCGCCGATCTTTGGGATACATACCATTGCGGATTGAGTAAGGCCGTGCGCAAGCGTTTACAGAAGATGGGGGTAAAACGGAAAGTACCGGTAGTATTCAGTACGGAGCAAGCCGATCCGAAAGCTGTATTATTGACTGATGATGAAATGAATAAGAAGTCTACGTGTGGTACAGTGAGCTATATGCCTGCTGTATTTGGCTGTTATTTAGCAGAATATGTTATAAAACGATTGTAGAATAATGTGCCAATGAATAATGTGCCAATATGCCAATGTGCCAATGTGCCAATTGGCTGCGCTATGGCAAACATGCCGCATGGTAATTGGCACATTGGCACATTGGCACATTGGCACATTGGCACATTGGCATATTGGCACATTGGCATATTATTCATTGGCACATTATTATTAATTACATTATTCTTATGATAAGATTAGAGGGAATCACAAAGAATTTCGGATCATTGCAAGTCTTGAAAGGTATTGATTTGGAAATAAATAAAGGGGAGGTTGTCAGCATTGTCGGGCCGAGTGGAGCTGGTAAAACTACCTTGTTGCAAATTATGGGTACGCTCGATGAACCGGATAACGGTAATGTCTATATAGATGGAACCAAAGTCAGTAAAATGAAAGAAAAAGAACTTTCTGCCTTTAGAAACAAGCACGTCGGTTTCGTTTTTCAATTTCATCAATTACTTCCGGAGTTTACTGCGTTGGAAAATGTAATGATTCCAGCTTTGATTGCCGGCACTTCATCCAAGGAAGCTACTGCTCGTGCATTGGAGATATTGAGCTTTATGGGACTTGCAGAGCGGGCTTCACATAAACCGAATGAACTCTCCGGTGGAGAAAAACAACGGGTGGCCGTGTCCCGTGCCCTTATCAATAATCCGGCAGTGATATTGGCGGATGAACCTTCCGGTAGTTTGGATACACATAATAAAGAGGAGTTGCACCAATTGTTTTTTAAACTTCGTGACCAGTTAGGGCAGACATTTGTTATTGTGACACACGATGAGAGTTTGGCTCGGATAACCGATCGGACAGTCCATATAATAGATGGAATAATTAATAACTGTTAATAAGTTGAACGAAATTCTGAAAAAAAGATACCAAACGGCTAATGTATAGTTCATTATTAACTAATTAGCCGTATCTTTATATCGCTTCTCTACAGAAGTCTGTGAAGATGGTACGTAGAGTGTTTGTTTTGTTTGTGTGTGATGCATTCTTATCTAGTGTGATAAGGATGCATCTTTTTTTATTCAAAACAGACATAAGGCGATATTCGTTCCAGATCTTTTTCGGAGAATTCTTCATAGAGCTTCAGCTGATCCAGATTTTGTATTTTTCCTTTCTTCCTGCGATACTCGACGATGGCTTTTGCCTGGTAAAAGTTGATATAAGGGTGGGCTTTCAGACGTTCTATCCCGGTTTTGTTGAGGTTCATCCGGAGAGTGCCTCCTTCCTCTACAGAGAACCAAGTGCATAGCTTGTCCACGGGCAAATGTATATCCTGTAACTGTTCTACTTTATAGAAGCCTCCCAACTGTTTTCTGTATCCTACGATCATACGGGCGATAGCACTGCCTATACCGGGTATCTTTTTAAATTCGATGGTATCGGATTGATTTAAATCGATTACGGTTCCTGTCGGGTATTTGTAATATTGCAGAGAATCCTGTGCTTTTTTGTGGGTTAATAACCGGATGGTATCCTTGACTCTATGTTTTTCTGCTGTAGATATAGAAATATAAGGTAAAAGAGTCTTATACTGTTTTTCTGTCAGTCCGTATATTTTGCGAAGATCTTCCGGCTTACGGAAATTCCCTCCTTTTGCCCGGTAACGGAGGATATTGCCGGCCATCCATGAAGGGAGTCCGAGACTTAGAAATGTACTGGAATCGGCAGTGTTGGGATCGAAAGAAGCCAATACGATTTTATGCTTTTGGGAAAAGTGATCAGCATTGTCACTTTTGGGGGAGTGCTCCCGTTTTTTTATGGATGTAATGAACGTTTCATATTCTTTTTCGGATTCCGGATTGTCTTTTATTTCGGTGTCCCTCGCCGGCATGAACCACGAGATGGTACAAACTAAAGTGATCAGTATGGTAAGTATTAAAATACCTTGCCGTTCGGTACGAGAAAAATAAAAGAAATCTTTCCACATGTTATTTAAGCAATCCCAGTTCGTTGATAAAGATACAGGAAATTGCTATAGGTGCAATATATTTCAATATAAAAATGATAAGTTTATAAACCGGTATTTTGAGCGAACCGTTATTGGTTATCTCGCTCCATACGATTTTCTTGTCGAGATACCATCCGGTGAATATGGAAACGCATAACCCGCCGAGAGGCAACATGATTTTGGCAGTGACAAAGTCGAATAAGTCGAACATACCCAATCCGAATACGGTGATGTTTTTAGTCACTCCGAGTGAGAGCGAGCAAAATATACCTAAGAAAATACATCCGCCTGTAACCAGTTGTGCTGCACGTTTTCTCGTGAATTTAAACTCTTCATGCAAATAAGCGGTAACTACCTCGTGCATGGAAATGGTCGATGTAAGTGCTGCTACGGCGAGCAATACATAAAACATCACTGAAAAGATATATGCTAATATCGGGATGCCGCTAAATGCCTGTTGGAACACATTGGGCAGAGTAATAAAGATGAGACTTGGCCCGGCATCAGGCTGTATGCCTACAGAAAAAGCTGCTGGGAAAATAATAAAGCCGGCCAGGATTGCCACCAGCGTATCGATGATTCCTACACTGAAAGCTGTTTTTGTCAGATTGGTCTCTTTGTTGAAATAGGAAGCATAAGTACAGAGACACCCCATGCCCAGACTAAGGGAGAAGAAAGCTTGCCCCATGGCGCTTAGGAATACATTCCCGTTTACTTTGCTGAAATCCGGTTTTAGCAGAAACTCGATCCCTTTGTTTGCACCCGGCAAAGAAACCGAACATACTACCAGAATAAGAATAATGATAAATAGTAGGGGCATCATTATTTTAGATGATTTTTCAATTCCTTTCTCGACGCCTTTCACTATGATGAAATGAGTTCCTAATAGAAATAGGGTCAACCACAGTATCGGTCGCCAAGGGCTACTTGAAAAAGCTTGGAAAGAAGAAATGAACTCATCGGGCGTTTTTCCTGCAAAACGATTGGTTACCGCTTCGATAATGTATTCAAGTGTCCAGCCGGCTACTACCGAATAGTAACTGAGAATAAGAAATCCCGCCAGTACACCCATCCGGCCCACCCAACGCCAATGAGTGCCCGGAGCTAACTTCTGATAAGCTCTTGCCGTATTGGCACGTGAATGCCGGCCGATAAGGAATTCGGATACCATGATAGGCATACCCAATAAAAGGATACATCCCAGATAAATAATGATAAAGGCGGCGCCGCCATGATTGCCGGTTTCATATGGAAATCTCCAGATGTTACCTAATCCTACGGCTGAGCCTGCAGAGGCAAGTATTACACCTAACTTACTACCAAAATTCGCCCTGTCATTTTTCGTCATAAAAGCTTTTTTATCTTACAATTCGATATGTTTTTTATCTAAAACATGCAAATATAGAAAATGTTCCTTATATTTGCCACTCATCTGTAATTTATTTAGATATGCTTTACTATATTAAGAAATATCCTGTTTCTATAATAATTATTCTGACGGTTATCTATTTATCGTTTTTTAAACCGCCTTCAACTGAACTGAGCAAGATACCGAACATTGATAAGATTGTTCATCTTTGTATGTATTTTGGAATGTCCGGTATGCTATGGCTCGAGTTTTTACGTACTCATAGAAAAGTACCGGCTCCGATGTGGCATGCATGGATAGGGGCGTTTTTCTGTCCGGTGCTGTTTAGCGGATGTGTAGAGCTATTGCAGGAGTATTGTACCACTTACCGTGGTGGAGATTGGCTGGATTTTGCTGCGAATGCTACAGGGGCGGTCTTGGCAAGTCTGGTGGCTTATTATGTAGTGCGCCCCCGTATACTGAAGCGGTAATCGATAAAGATTCAATAGTAGATTACAGATAATCTACTATTGAACTCAGTCTTATTCCATTGGAACCTTTTATCAGGATAGTATGGTCTTTGGGTGTGTTATTCTGTAGTGCTTGTATAAGTTCTTGGGTATTGGCATATGTTTGATAAGAATGGCGGGCTGCCGTAAACTGATTGCCGACCAATATTACTTTTTCAAATTCGCATTCTTTGATGAAATCTACTATTTTTTGATGTTCTGCTGCGCTTTCTGCACCTAACTCACGCATGTCTCCTAATATGAGCATTTTGTGTTTGACTTTCATCCGGTTGAAGTTCTCCAATGCGGCCATCATGCTTGTTGGATTTGCATTATAGGCATCGATAATCAGCGTATTATCGGCTGTCTTCTTAAGTTGCGAACGATTGTTTTGAGGGGTATAATTAGAAAGTGCTTCATTGATTTTATCCGCTTCTACTCCAAAGAATGTCCCGATGGTAATGGCGGCTAATGCATTGGGAAAGTTGTATTCTCCGATAAGCTGTGTTTGCACTTCATGTTTCTCACCGTCTTTTCCTGCTTTCCATTCAAAAGTGAGATAAGGAGAGTTTCCGGTCACACGGCCATTAATATAGAGGTTTTCTTCGCTTCCATAAAAAATCTTGTTAAGCCCGGAAGCTATATTCATGAGATGGGGATTATCGTGATGAATGAAGATAGTGGAATTTTCTTTTTTACGCAAGAAGTCATAAAGTTCTCCTTTCGTTTTTATAACCCCCTCAAATGAGCCGAATCCTTCCAGATGGGCTTTACCTACATTGGTAATGATACCGTAATCCGGTTCCGCAATATTAGATAAGAATTTAATTTCTCCCGGGTGGTTGGCACCCATTTCGATGACCGCCAGATCGTGTTCTGCCTTTAAGCGTAGCAAAGTGGTGGGAACCCCGATGTGGTTATTCAGGTTTCCCAAGGTATAAAGTACATGATAGGATTGTGACAATACTGCGGATATTAATTCTTTGGTGGTTGTTTTACCATTCGTTCCGGTAATTCCTATGATGCGTGTGCCCAATTGGCGACGGTGATAATTAGCAAGCTGTTGTAACGTTTCCAAACAGTTGTCCACCAGAATATAACGTTCGTCATCTTTTGGATTATGGCCTGTTTCGTCAATGACTGCATATGCACAGCCATCATTTAAGGCTTGTGCAGCGAAAGCATTGCCATTAAATGAGTCACCTTTGAGCGCAATGAATAAAGAACCTTTCGGACAGTTTCTACTGTCGGTGGTTACTGTACCACAGTTTAGAAATATTTGATAAAGGGTAGAAATTTCCATGTTTTTATAATTGAAAGACGCGGGCAAACTTACACAAAAAACTTTGATTATGATATGAAGTTGATGAAGAAATAAAACAGATCGGGCTTTTTATCGTTGGATTATAATCCATATCACCAGGAATTTTATATTTAATGTCATTCGATAAACTTGAAAATAATATTATTGCACGGGAAGAGTTAAAACGAAACGGCTTCCTGTTTTGTTTGTTTTGTCTATTACGAGATTTCCCCCTAACTTTTGGGCTAATAGCTTGCTGAGTGCGAGTCCGAGTCCGCACCCTTGTGAGAAATTGCTCACTTTAGTGAAGCGCTCGAATATTATTTCTTGTTTATCGGCAGGTATGCCTATGCCTGTATCCGTAACGCTGATGGAAATCTGATCTTTTGCTTCCGATAAAGAGTACGCAAGTGTGATCTTTCCTTTCTCTGTGAATTTGGCGGCGTTATGTAGTAAATTGAAGAGTATTTTGGATACGGCTTCTTTATTCGTATGGATAAAGAGTTCGCTGTTCCCCGGATGGAATTCAAGGCTGACATCCTTTGATATATAAGGTTGGATTTTGGAAAGAGCTTGTTCACAACAAATATGAATATTGGTGCTTTCAAGCTCCATGTCTTCGCTCGATTCTAAATCTGATAGTTCTAATACATCATCTATCAATTTTAATAGTTTGTCACTGTTTTTTTCTATCAGATTGGCAAACTCATGTGTTTCATCGTCCTTCTTGAACTGGCTGGAAATAACTTGGGAGAACCCTACGATAGAGTTGAGCGGAGTTCGTATTTCATGTGTCATGTTGCGGATGAACGAGGTTTTCATATTGCTGGCTTTTTCTGCCTTATCCCGTGCTTTGCGCAGATTGTTTTCTGATTCTGTCAACTCTTGGTTTTTGATAAGAAGCAACTTTTTGGAGTGTTTCAATTTTTTGTTCAAGTAGAATTCTCTATAGAACAGAATAAACACGATGAAAAGAGTACTCACCAATAGTAGGATGAAGCTGCGGTTGTGTTTTAATTCGGCTTCTTTCGCTTTTAGCTCCAGTTCTTTTTTTTCGATTTTAATCTTTTCAAAATTTAGAAGTGAAGAAAATTCAGTAATGGCCGCCTGCTCGTTTATATTATTTATTGAGTCTGCCAGATTGATATAGTCATACAGATAATCGGCTGCCAGATCCTTTTGTCTCATCCAATAATAGGTTTGCCCTTTTCTCATTTTAACTTCCAGACCCAGTTGTGTTTCTCCCATCTCGGCCGCAAGTTTTTCCTGTTCTTCTAAAGCTTGCAGTGCTTTTTGATACTGTTTGGTTTGTTTGTAATAACTTTCTCGGGAAATTATTAAATTCTTTTGCCTGTTGATTAGTGTTTTGTCATGCTTAAAGAGTTCTTCCGCTTCTTCAAGGGCTTTTTGAGCTTTTTCCAATTGGTTAACCCTTAAATAGTAGGCTACATACTGTAATTTTTGTTCGAATGCCTGGTTGTTGTTATGTACGAGCTTTTCCGCTTTTTTTATTATGTCGTTAGCTTTTTGCGGTTGTAGCATGTCATTGTACAACTTAGCTACCGACATGTATTTACTATGTAGATTATAGGCGTTCAAATGGTATGTTTCTATTATTTCGATAGCCTTTAGTTTGGCGTCGATTGCTTGCTGTCTGAGTCTTTTCAGAATGTATATATCACCGATACAATCATAACAATAGGCAATACCTTCTTTATTATCTTCTTGCTGTGCTTCTCTCAGCATATTTTGAGCTTCATAAAGAGCTGTATTGAATTTTCCGTTTTTGATATAAAATAGAATTAATCGTTTTCCCCAGGCGAAATAATAATATTTGGATTGCTCTGTCTCTTGTGCGAATTTTTTTACGCGCTCTACCCATGCAATAATACTGTCTTCCTGTCCTTTGAAGTAATAATAATCGAGCTTTGTAGAGAGTGCAACGGCTTGCATCCTTGGGTCGGATTTGGTTTGGGCCATCGTAAACAAGGTATCGGACATGGGCAAAACGATCGGTGATTGGATATTTGCCTTACATTGCTGGTAGTATACATAAAGTGTACTATCTACGTTGTACTCTTTCATTTCCCTGTTCTGGGCGATTGTGGTAGTACTTAGCAGCAGTATAATGAATAGTACAGAAAATCTGCCTATTGTTATATATGGAAGATCTTTCATCTCAATAGTCTTTATTTAGTTGGGGGTGTGTGCAAATATACGTTTATTTCTTGCAATGATGCATGGTAACTTGCTTTTTTTCTCTACATTTGCAATAAATCTAACAGAAACAAAGAGATTAATGAACTCATTAGTACATAGATATTTGAATGTTAACGGGCAGTTGCTCGATCTCTCTGTCCCTCAAGTGATGGGAATTCTGAATGTTACTCCAGACTCTTTTTATGCCGGCAGCCGGATGCAGACTGAAGCGGATATTGCGCAGCGTGCGCAACAAATATTGAGCGAAGGTGCTTCTATAATCGATATTGGTGCTTACTCTTCCCGGCCGAATGCGGAGAATATCTCTTCGAAAGAGGAAATGCATCGTTTACGGATGGGCTTGGAGGTTCTGAAACGAAATCATCCGGATGCCATCATTTCGGTAGATACTTTCCGGGCTGATGTGGCAGAGTGGTGTGTGAAAGAGTATGGCGTTGCCATTATTAATGATATTGCTGCCGGTGAAATGGATTCGGAAATGTTTGAAACCGTAGCCCGTCTGGGGGTACCCTACATCATGATGCATATGCAAGGCACCCCACAGAGCATGCAGACGGAGCCACATTACGATAATCTTCTGAAAGAGATATTTATGTATTTTGCAAAGAAAATACAGCAATTGCGTGATTTGGGAGTGAAAGACATTGTTCTTGACCCCGGTTTCGGATTTGGGAAAACATTGGAGCATAATTATGAACTGATGGCACATCTCGAGGAGTTTAAAGTGTTCGAACTGCCTTTATTGGTTGGGATATCCAGAAAGTCAATGATCTATCGTCTGTTTGGAAGTACTCCTCAGGAAGCGTTGAATGGGACTACCGTATTGGATACGATAGCCTTGATGAAAGGGGCTGATATTATCCGGGTGCATGATGTGCGCGAAGCTGTGGAGGCTGTAAAGATGGTAGAGAAAATAGTCGGTTATAAATTCTGAATGCGTTTATGGGAGAATATCAAATAATAGCTATGGCTGCGGGGATGTTTTTTGAATTCGGTATAAAAGATTTCATTGATATTCTGTTGGTTGCTTTCCTGCTGTATTACGTCTATAAGTTGATGAAGGCTTCCGGTTCTATCAAAGTTTTTACTGGTATTCTGGTTTTTATTTTGATATGGCTGGTGGTGACTCAGGTATTGGAAATGAAGCTTTTGGGTTCTATTTTCAATACATTGATGAATGTGGGTGTGTTGGCCTTGATTGTATTGTTTCAGGATGAAATACGGCGTTTCTTGTTTACATTGGGTTCACATCAGCATGTCAGCGCTCTGGCCCGTTTCTTCACCGGAAATAAGAAAGAATCTTTGGAACATGAAGATATTATGCCTGTGGTAATGGCATGTATCAGTATGGGAAAACAGAAGGTAGGTGCTTTGATTGTGATTGAACATAATGTGCCTTTGGATAATATTGTCCGCACTGGTGAATTGATAAATGCCAATGTAAACCAGCGCTTGATAGAGAATATCTTTTTTAAAAACAGCCCGTTGCATGATGGGGCAATGGTAATCAGTAAAAAGCGTATAAAAGCGGCAGGTTGTATATTGCCTGTTTCGCACAATTTGGATATTCCCAAGGAATTGGGACTGCGCCATCGGGCTGCGATGGGAATTTCTCAGGAGTCGGATGCACATGCCATTATTGTGTCTGAAGAAACCGGCGCTATTTCTGTGGCTTATCGCGGCCAATTTTATCTTCGCCTCAATGCCGAAGAATTGGAAAGCTTGTTGACTAAAAAATCTTGATTAATAAAAACATATGGACAGACGAAATTTCTTGAGAACAGGAGGAATGGCATTACTCGGCTCACTGGCAGCCGGTTCGGTGCTTGCCATGCCTTCGTCGGCAAAAGGAGCCATGGGGGGAGGCGATCAGAAAGCTGCTCTTTTATCGGCTATGAACCATTTTGGAGTGAGTGAAGAAAATATGAGAAAGGTATTGGCTGCCGCTCTTGAAAAGGGAGGAGACTATGCCGATCTTTTCTTTGAACATACCTTTACTAATGTTATCGGATTGAAAGATGGAGCGGTGAACAGCTGTAATTCGTATATCGATTTCGGTATGGGAGTTCGTGTTCTTGCCGGTGACCAGAGCGGATATGCTTATGTGGAAAATGTGACGCTCGATGATATGTTGAATGCCGCACGTACGGCGGCCCGGATTGCTTCCGGAAACAAAAAGGCGGGGCCGGTAGGCTTGAAGGCAAAGACTTTGAAGAAAAATTATTATTCCGTAACTACTTCTTGGGAAGAAGTCAGTTTGAAAGATAAGATGCCTTATTTGCAGAAACTGAATGATAAGATATTCTCATTGGATAAACGGGTGTCCAAAGTAATGGCGAACCAAAGTGATACGACCTCTCATATTCTTTTCTGTAATAGTGAAGGGGTGATGTATTATGATTATCGTCCGATGGTGACACTGGGTGCTGTTTGTATTATGGAAGAGAATGGTAGAATGGAAAATAGTTATGCCGCCCGTGCTTATCGCAAAGGTTTTGAATTCCTTTCGGATGATCTGGTAGAAATACTGGCACGTGAAGCGGTGGATAATACTGCCATTTTATTTAAGGCTATAAAACCTAAAGGGGGTGAGATGCCTGTGGTAATGGGGGCAGGCGGTTCCGGTATTTTGTTGCATGAGGCTATCGGGCATGCATTTGAAGCTGATTTTAATCGTAAAAATGTTTCTATTTTCTCTGATCAGTTGAATAAGAAAGTATGCAATGAGCACATCTCTGTAATTGATGACGGTACGATTCCGTTTAATCGCGGTTCTGTAAACTTCGATGACGAGGGAGTGGACGGGCAGAAAACCTATCTGGTGAAGGAAGGGGTTTTGACAAGCTATATGCACGACCGTATCAGTGCCAGGCATTATGGCATTGCACCTACCGGTAACGGACGTCGGGAAACATTCCGTAATGTACCTATTCCGCGTATGCGTGCTACGTATATGGAACCGGGAAATATGAAAGAAGAGGATATTATTGCTTCTGTGAAACAGGGAATCTTCGTCGATCAGTTTACAAACGGACAGGTGCAAATCGGTGCGGGTGACTTTACTTTCTTTGTAAAATCGGGATATCTGATTGAAAACGGAAAGCTGACACAACCTATTAAGGATATTAACATTATCGGTAACGGTCCGAAAGCATTGGCAGACATCACAATGGTGGCTGATAATGATAAGATTGATAATGGTACCTGGACTTGTGGCAAAGACGGACAGTCTTGTCCCGTAACCTGTGGAATGCCTTCGGCATTGGTTAGTAAACTGACCGTTGGAGGAGAAAACTAAAACATAAAAAGAAACAAAAGTTGTAAGTCGAAGCATCGGACAGAAGTTCTGTCTAACTTTCAACTTTCAACTCTCAACTTTCAACTCTTATGATATCAGACAACAATAAAAAACTGGCTCAATGGGCAATGGATTATGCCTTAAAGAACGGTTGCCAGGAAGCAAAAGTGAACCTTTATTCCGGTTCTAACACTTCTTTTGAACTGCGCGACGCCAAAATGGATCGTTTGCAGCAAGCCTCAGAGAACGGATTGACTATCTTCTTATATGTAGACGGACGCTATGGAACTTATTCTACCAATCGTCTGGACAAGAAAGAACTGGAAACATTTATAACGAACGGTATCGAATCTACGCGTTATTTAGCAAAAGACGAGGCTCGTGTATTGCCGGATGCTTCCCGCTATTATAAAGGGGGAAAACCGGATTTGAAACTTCTGGATCCTAAATTCTCTTCTATTCAGCCGGATGATAAGATTGCGTTGGCTAAAGCTGTTGCCGAGGAAGCACTGGGACGGGATGAACGTATTATTTCCGTCGGTTCTTCCTATAGTGATGGAGAGAATTTTGGTTACAGACTTACCAGCAATGGCTTTGAAGGGGAAACAAAGAGTAGTTGGTATTCCCTTTCTGCCGAAGTGGCAATAAAAGGAGAAGGAGAGGCACGTCCTTCTGCCGGTTGGTATGAGTCTTCGCTTTATTTTGATAAGCTGGTTAAGGGGGATATCGGGCGTAAAGCTTTGGAACGTGCTTTGCGTAAAGTGGGACAAAAGAAGGTTAAGTCCGGTAAGTATACGATGGTAGTAGACCCATTGAATGCCGGTCAATTGTTGGGTCCGTTGATAAGCGCGCTATATGGTTCTGCCCTGCAGCAGAGAAATTCTTTCTTGCTGAATAAACTGAATGAAAAAGTGGTTGCCGATAAAATGACCTTGATGGATGAACCTCATCTGGTACAGGCATCCGGTGCCCGTTATTTCGACAGTGAAGGAGTTGCGACTGAACGTCGGGCTGTTTTTAAGAATGGTATATTGAATACTTATTTCATCGATACTTATAATGCGAAGAAGATGGGAACAGCTTCTACGGTAAATTCTCCGTCTATTCTGGTATTGCAAACAGGCAAAAACGATTTGGACGGGTTAGTTGCAGAAGTGGATAAAGGCATTCTGATCACCGGTTTTAACGGTGGTAATTGCAACAGTTCTACGGGAGACTTCTCTTATGGTATCGAGGGTTTCCTCATTGAAAATGGAAAATTGACTCAACCGGTTTCCGAAATGAATGTGACCGGTAATATGCTGGCTCTCTGGTCTTCTTTGGTAGAAACGGGAAATGATCCCCGTCTTTCCTCTTCCTGGCGCATACCGTCATTGGTATTTGAGGGAGTGGATTTTAGCGGACTCTGATTAATCTTATATAGTTTTTTCTTTGGAATGCCACAACATCCTGTATGTCTGTTTTCCGGATTCTTGTTCGGAGTGGATATACAGGATGTTTTTGTATGACGTATTTTAATTGAGCATTAAACTCATATAAGGCTTCAATGGGAGGAGAATTTTTTCGCATAATTCTCCAATGGTCAATTGTGAGTGACTTCCCGGTAGGCGTTCTTTACTGAACATGCATTTTCCCTTGCAGAGATAGTAGTAACCGTTGTTTGTCGTCAATACTTTGTCTGTGAGCTCAATGTTCATTTCTATATTGGGATAGGAAGCCGCATAGATCTGGAGAAATGTTTTCGCGTCAACGATACGTGCCATGCCCAAAACGAACGGTTTGCCATTTACCGCGGGAGGAGTGAGGAGTGTGACTTTACCGTTTTTTTTGTCCTGTTGGATATGGTAGAGCAAAGCTTTTTCTATTTCTTTGTTTTCTGCGAACAATTCACTTATTTGTAATCTGTTTTCTTGTTGGTACACAATTGCTACTCCGCTTATCTTTTTTTCATAAATGGCTATATACATTTTCCCTCTACTTATTTCGAGATCGGCAAGAATAACTTTAAAGTCCGTTTGAGTGTGTTGGATACAGCAGGGGCGTTCTTTCATCTTTTGATTGAGGTATTGATATACCTCTTCCTGTTCATCGGTCAATCTCTTTACGGAGACACCGGTGGAAGAACGATCTTGATCTGGAATATCGTTTTCTGAATAGCAAAATACCGGTGCATATCCCATATGGGCATAATAATCGAATAACCAGGGTTCGGCCGGGATCAATGTACTTAAGATAACATTGTTGTGCAGCATCTTCGTTAAAGCCTGTGATAATAGTTCCTTCATTACACCCTTACCCCGGTAGTCGGGGTGGGTACAGGCGCCGGAGATATATGATGTCTGGATCTGTTTGCCACAAAAAGTCATAGGATAGGGAAGCATCTGAAGTGCGGAAATAACCTCATCACCGCTTTCTATGGCGATGTTTACTTCATTGTTGTAACGCAGCCGGAAATACATTTCTATGAACGCTTCGCTATCTTCAAAGCAAAGTTTCCATAATGCCTTTACTTTTTCCTTTATCATTTTCCTTTTATGTCTTTGGGTGTTTGATGTGTACTTGAATTTTTTTATGCAGGAGTCAAATGGATGTTTGTTCTACCATTTAATCATATTTTGTGGTTGCTCTTTCAGGCACGCCATGTACTTTTCGAGAATAGTTACGGGTTGATAAGATAACTTGGCTTTGCGTAATCCTTCAATTCCCAAATCTTCTTCTCGGTTGATGTAAATGTACTGTTCCGGGATGTGGTTGGCAAATTCATAATTAATCATCGCATAAGCGCCGTCGATATTTGTGTCGGCTTTTTCTACATGTACGCCGAAAGTCTCTTTGTTGATCGGCATGCCGAAAGTGAAAGCAACAATTGTACCGTCTACATGTAAAATTCCACCTGTCAGTCCTAATGCTTCGAAATTGTGCAATGCATAAATCAAGGCACGGCGCTCATTACCGGTTCCTTCCTGTTGGTCGCAGTTGTTTACTTTGCACCATTCGGCTTCCAGATCAAGGCATTCCTGAATGCGATCGGGGGTGATAGGGGTATATTCGTAATTACCGTATGTGTTACGGAATTTATTGATATGGTTTCGCTTTGCTTGAAATTTCTTCCCTTTCAGGGTGGCGAGATCCGTGCGGAGATAGATGTAGTCGGCATAGTCTCTGTCTGCTGTAAATGTGAATTGTCCGGGCATGATGTTTTCGAGTTCTTCCCTCATACACGAACAGACACCGAGCATGCAGAATGGTTGCCCTTCCTGCCGGGCATTTTCAATAAGCGCTTCCAACACTTTTTTTAAGTCTCCTTGTCCTACGGGCATCATATACGCCAGCTTTTCACCGGCCCAGAATTTAAAAACCAGCCAATCGTTGACGATCGCAAATTTGGTATGATACAGGAATCTCCAACTACAGAGGTTGGAGAAAGAAAGGTCGCAATTGCGGCGACAACTGTTCATTGTATATCCCGTGATGGTATCTTTATCTTGAAGTGTGATATCTTTGAAATCTATCATATAAAGTCGTTTTCTTTTTTAGTGTATAATTATATAACAAATATAAGTCATTTTTGTTATAACATACCCAATAATCGGAGAATAGTCGGTGTTAACAATGCGGTAAATATGCCGTTGAGAGTTAACCCCAAACTGGCATATGCTCCGTATTTACTGCTGATATCCATAGCAGTGGAAGTTCCTACTGCATGAGCGGCCGTTCCCATGGAGAGACCTTGGGCTATCGGGCTGCCTACATGCATCAGTTTCATTGTCTTGAATCCGAGGATAGCACCGAGCAACCCTACGCAAACTACTACGGCGGCTGTCAGTGAGGGAATGCCTCCTAATGTTTTAGTTACTTCCATGGCAATAGGTGTGGTAACCGATTTAGGAGCTAATGACAGAATAACCTCTTGAGATGCTCCCATTAATTTGGCTATCAATACCACGGAAACAACACCGATAAAGCAACCGGCCAGTTGCGACAGCAAGATAGGTAACAACTGCTTTTTGATTGTTTCCAATTGAAGGTATAACGGGACTCCTAACGCCACAACTGCCGGTTTCAACCAAAACTCGATCAGATGCCCGCCTTTATTATATGTTTCATAACTGATATGCGTCATTTTCAGAAAGACGATCAGGACGGCAATGGTCAATAAAATAGGATTTAGCAAAAGAAATCCGGTTTTCTTTTGCAGTAATTTGGCGAAGAAATAAATCCCGAAGGTAATCGCCAACAAGAAAAACTCATTTTCTAAATAACTCATTTGATTTTCCGTGCTAATTGATGAACCCATCCGGTAACGATAAGCACAAGGATGGTACTGATAAGGGTTGCAATCACTATCGGCCAGAATTGTGCCGCAATAATGTCAAAATAAAGCATGAGCGCCACTCCCGGCGGGATAAAGAAGAAACCGAGATTGGCAACCAGAAAGTCGGACATGCCTTGCACCCATTGCAATTTAATCCAACCTAATTTCAGAAAGAGGGTGAGCAGCAACATTCCTATGATGCTGGACGGGAGCTTGATCCCTGTAAGAAAAACAATCAATTCACCCAAAGCCAAACAGCCAAATAAAATGGCACACTGACGTATCATATTTTTTACCTATTGAATTTGAAAACGCGGCAAAGTTATGAAATTACTGATAGAGTTGTCACTGCTTTCCGTGAAGAATTTTCTTTTACCGCTCTTTTTGTGAAAAAAAACAGGAGAAAAAAGAAAAAGAAAGGGAAATATATTTATTTTTGCATAAATACAACGCATAATTCAAGTATGAACATTAATAATTAAAAAACAAGACGAATATGAAAAAGAGTTTATTAGTCAGCGTTTTTGCTGCTTTGGCTATGATGGTTTCAGTGAATTCATTTGCACAGGAAAAAGCAACCAAGGAAGATTACAAAGAAATTGCAAAACAGGAAAAAGTTTTGAATAAGGATTTACAGAAGAAAGCGATTAAGGAAGCACGGAAAGAGGCTAAAAAATTGACTAAGGAAGGCTTTAAAACTCCGGTCGGTAAGTTACCTTTGGACAAGCAGATTGAAAACGCATGGCAGAAGCAGGCGGAGATGACTCCGGACGGAACCCCGTTCTGGTATGTTGCCTCTTCAAGAGCAATCGGGGGGAATCAGTCTTCTGCAGTTTTACAGGCTACGAATGCTGCCAAAATAGATCTGGCCGGACAGATCCAGACTAAAGTATCTCAATTGATAGAAGCAAAAGTGGCAAACGATGATATGGGACAGGAGGAAGCTGCCAGTCTTTCGAGTGTGGTCGGTGCCAGCAAAAGTGTGATTTCTGCTACATTGGGTCGTGTAGTGCCATTGGTCGAAGTGTACAGAACATTGGACAACAAGAATGTGGAAGTGATGGTGACATTAGGATACAGTATGGAAGCGGCCAATAAGGCGGCTATCAGTGCCGTACGTGCAGAATTGGCGAAAAAATCGGAAGATTTGGCTAAGGAGCTGGATAAGCTCGGTTACTAAAGACAAATTATAAAATTAGAAAACTGAATGAAAATAATCAGGCTACTGGGGTTTATAACAGCTTTTTTGTTGTTGATACCTGTCGGAACTCTTTGTGCACAGAATACTGTAAAGGTGAAAGGTGTTCAGGGACGATGGCAGGTTAGTGATGAGATAACTCTGAAGCAAGCCGAAGAACGTGCTTTCATGGAAGCGAAGAAAGCTGCCTTGCAAAAAGCGGGCGTTATGGAGAGTGTCTGGTCGGTTTTTGGCCAGATCACTCAAAATGACGGGGCGGAATTCCATGAAGCATATTCACAGATGAGTGTGCTTGCTATCGGAGGAATGGTCAATGTGACCAATAAAAAAGTAGAAGAATTGTGGGATGTGGATAGCCGTAGCCTCTATAAAGTAGTAACGATCGATGCCACTGTACAAAAAGACGATAAACCGGATCGTTCGTATGCGCTTGAAGTGAAAGGCGTGGAGACTCTGTATAAAGAAGGGGATGTGTTTACATGCCGGTTGACTGTACATGGAACTGACTCTTATCTGAAGTTTTTCTGGTTTGACAGCACGGGTGGAGCGTTGCTTTATCCCAATGCGTACGAACCGAATAATCTGTTGAAAGCCGGGCATGAATATAAGGTTCCTTTTAGTAATGCGGTAGATTATCTTATGGAAAAACATTCGGGCAAAGGCAATGAAAAAATCAATATTATGATGGTTGCAACGAAAAGTAATGTCCCTTTTACGGAGGCGGTTACTTATCAGAGTGTATTGAAATGGGTTTATTCGATGCCTGCCAATCAGCGTTGTGCTTTTTATGAGATGGTATTGATAAAATGATAGACAGATGAACAAGATAAGGTGTTTTTTTCTTTTCGTATTTGGAGGGCTCCTCTCTGCTACTGTAATGGAAGCTCAGGAAGTGGATTTTGAGAAGGAATTCGATGATTTTCAGAAACAGCAGCAGAAAGAGTTTAACGACTTTAAGAATAAGGCCGATGCGGATTTTGAAACTTTTCTCAGAGAAACATGGGTTAAGTTTGAAGCGTTTGATCCTTTGAAAGCTCCGGTGCGTCCGGAACCGGAAAAACAACCTGTTTTTGATGGAAAACGGCCTCAGGCTCCCGTGGAGATTAAACCGGTTGATATTGGTAAACCTTCTTTGTCGGCTGTTACAGACAAACCGGTTCCGGGGATATATGTACCGGGACAGCCTTATCTGTCTGTGAAAATAGATGTTCCGGTGGTGCCTGTTACAGGGCGTCCGATACACCGTACTCCTGTCAATTATTATGGCTCTGCTTTTGAAATAGCGACCGATGCCATAGAAAACCTGGCATTGGCCGGCAATCGTGAAGCGGACGTCGCTGATGCATGGAGCCAGCTTTGCAAAGCAGACCATGAGCAGTTGATAAAGGATTGCATGACTTTGCGTGAAGAGAAGAAAATGAGCGACTGGGCTTATTTATTGTTTACCAAGAAAATAGGTGAGCAGCTTTACGGTGAGCAGCAAAAAGATGATATTGCTTTTTTGCAGATGTTTATTTTGAACAAATCGGGATATAAAGTCCGTCTTTCGAAGATCAATGAGAAGCTGAAATTGATGGTAGCACCGGCCGGTGTGTTGTATGGCATACCTTATATATTATTAGACGGTACGAAATATTATGTATTTGATGCCGAGAAGACAAACGGGCCGATGGGAGTTTATACCTATAAACAAGATTTTCCCAATGCGAAGAACTATGTTTCCCTTTCCATCGACGCTGTTCCGAAGTTCGATATGGCTGAGCACACAGAATCCGTATCTCCTGAATCCGGTTCGGTTAAAGTGGAAACAGTAGTGAACAAGAACCTGATGGAGTTTTATAAGAGTTATCCGCAATGCGACGTGTCGGTTTATTATCACACTCCGATGAGTGAAGAGTTGAAAGCGACTCTTTATCCTCCTTTGCAAGAAGCTATTAAGGGAAAATCTCAACAGGAGGCTGCCAATATTCTGATAGAATTTGTTCAGACCGGTTTTGAGTATCAGACTGATGGAGATCAGTTCGGTTATGAAAAGCCTTTCTTTTTGGATGAAAACTTCTTTTATCCGGCATGCGATTGTGAAGACCGTGCTATTTTGTATTCTACTTTGGTAAAAGATCTATTGGGACTGGATGCCGTTTTGCTCGACTACCCCAATCATATCGCTTCGGCTGTTCGATTCACGGAAGAGATACCGGGCGATTATGTCATATTGGATGATGGTGCCAAATATTTGATCTGCGATCCTACCTATATCGGTGCATCTATCGGGATGTGTATGGAGCAATTCAAGAAAGTCTCTCCACAAATCATTCGTTAGTGTTAAATATTATAATAATTGTAGATTCGGGGCGTAAAAACGCCCCGTTTTGCAATGTAGATATTACAAAATTGTGTACTTTTGCGGCGTGAATAACACCTTACTACCGAATTTATACATATTTTAAATATCTATGCTCAATTTAATTAACTCTATTGTTGCGCGTGCGAAAGCGGATCGCCAACGCATTGTTCTTCCGGAAGGAACCGAAGAACGTACTTTGAAAGCTGCCAATCAGATTTTGACAGATGAAGTTGCTGACCTTATTCTTTTGGGTAACCCTGATGAGATTCATGAGGCTGCTACAAAATGGGGACTGGGAAATATCGGTAAGGCTACCATTATTGACCCGGAGAATCATCCGAAACAAGAAGAGTATGCACAGTTATTGTGCGAGCTTCGCAAAAAGAAAGGCATGACTATCGAAGAGGCCCGTAAGCTGGTGCTTAACCCGTTGTATCTGGGTTGTCTCATCATTAAGAACGGGGATGCCGATGGACAGTTGGCCGGTGCCCGCAATACGACCGGTGATGTACTGCGTCCTGCGCTTCAGATTATCAAGACTATTCCGGGAATTACTACCGTGTCCGGTGCTATGTTGTTGTTGACACATGCTCCCGAATATGGTAAGAACGGTATTCTTGTGATGGGGGATGTTGCCGTGACTCCGGTTCCGGATGCTGCTCAGTTGGCTCAGATTGCGATCTGTACGGCTGGTACTGCTAAGGCTGTTGCCGGAATAGAGGAACCTAAAGTAGCATTGCTCAGCTTCTCAACGAAAGGGTCGGCTAAACACGAAGTGGTAGATAAAGTGGTTGAAGCATTGAAGATTGCCAAAGAAATGGCTCCTACATTGGCTATTGACGGTGAACTGCAGGCAGATGCAGCTTTGGTTCCGGAGGTTGGTGCGAGCAAAGCGCCGGGGTCAGCTATTGCAGGTGCGGCCAACGTATTGATTGTTCCGAGTCTTGAAGTCGGTAATATTTCTTATAAATTAGTGCAACGTTTGGGACACGCCGATGCTGTCGGTCCGATTCTGCAAGGTATTGCCCGTCCGGTAAACGACCTTTCACGTGGTTGTTCTATTGAAGATGTGTATAGAATGATTGCTATTACAGCCAATCAAGCTATCGCAGCCAAGAAAAACAAATAATTTAATAAAACGATAATCAGAAATGAAGATATTAGTATTGAACTGTGGAAGTTCGTCTATCAAATATAAACTGTTCGATATGGACAGTAAAGAAGTGATTGCCCAAGGCGGTATTGAAAAGATCGGTTTGAAAGGCTCTTTCTTGAAATTTACTTTACCTAACGGAGAAAAGAAAATATTGGAAAAGGACATTCCGGAACATACTGTCGGAGTGGAATTTATCCTTCATACATTGACTGATCCGGAATACGGAGCTATCAAGTCATTGGATGAAATCAATGCTGTGGGTCATCGTATGGTACATGGAGGTGAACGTTTCAGCAAATCCGTATTGCTCGATAAGGAAGTATTGGAAGCGTTTACCGCTTGCAACGATCTGGCACCGTTGCATAACCCTGCAAACCTGAAGGGAGTGGATGCCATTTCGGCCATTCTCCCCAATATTCCACAGGTTGGAGTGTTTGATACGGCTTTCCATCAGACAATGCCTGACTATGCATATTTATATGCTGTTCCTTACGAACTGTATGAAAAATACGGTGTGCGCCGTTATGGTTTCCACGGAACTTCTCATCGTTATGTATCTCAACGCGTATGTGAGTACTTGGGTGTTAAACCCGAAGGGTTGAAGCTGATAACCTGCCACATTGGTAACGGCGGCTCTATCGCTGCTATCAAAGATGGTAAATGTATCGATACGACTATGGGACTTACTCCGTTGGAAGGATTGATGATGGGTACACGTAGCGGTGATATCGATGCCGGTGCCGTAACTTTCATCATGGACAAGGAAGGACTTAATACAACCGGTATTTCCAATCTGCTGAACAAGAAAAGCGGTGTTCTTGGAGTTTCCGGCGTATCGAGCGATATGCGTGAGTTGGAAGCTGCTGTGGCAGAGGGTAATCCGAAAGCAATTCTGGCAGAAAAGATGTATTTCTATCGTATCAAAAAATACATTGGTGCTTATGCTGCTGCTTTGGGCGGCGTAGATGTGATTCTCTTTACCGGTGGTGTCGGTGAGAACCAGGCAAGCTGTCGTGCAGGTGTATGCGAGGGGCTCGAATTTATGGGCGTGAAGCTGGATGCCGAAAAGAACAAAGTCCGTGGTGAAGAAGCTATCATTTCTGCTGCTGATTCAAAAGTAAAAGTAGTGGTTATTCCTACAGATGAGGAACTGTTGATCGCTTCTGACACAATGGATATTGTAGGAAAATAATTCCGAAAAAATGATTAATACGCAAGGCGGGGCTATCCTAATAAGGATAGTCCCGTTTTTTATTAAAATAATGATGTATCTTTGCCGGTAGATAAAACCAACGAATATGAGATATTCCGTCATCATACCTGTGTATAACCGTCCCGACGAGGTGGACGAATTGTTGCAAAGCCTCGTAAAGCAGCATTTTAAAGATTTTGAAGTGATTGTAGTCGAGGACGGTTCTTCTGTTCCTTGTCTGGCTGTTACGGAAAAGTACAAGGCGGTGCTTGACTTGAAATATTATCAGAAATCTAATTCCGGGCCGGGGCAAAGCCGCAATTATGGAGCTGAGCGGAGTCAGGGGGATTTTCTGATCATATTGGATTCTGATTGCATCCTTCCGGAAAGCTATTTCGATGAAGTAGAGGCGGAATTGGAAACGGCTCCTGCCGATGCATTCGGTGGTCCCGACTGTGCGCATGATTCTTTTACAGACATTCAGAAAGCGATTAATTATTCCATGACCTCATTCTTTACGACCGGCGGCATTCGTGGTGGTAAAAAGAAAATGGATAAATTCTATCCGCGTAGTTTTAATATGGGGGTGAGACGGGAGGTATATCAGGCATTGGGAGGTTTTTCCAAGATGCGTTTTGGAGAGGATATCGATTTTAGTATCCGGATTTTTAAGGGAGGATACAAATGCCGTTTGTTTCCCGGTGCATGGGTGTATCATAAGCGGCGCACCGATTTGAAGAAGTTCTTTAAGCAAGTGCATAATTCCGGTATTGCCCGTATCAATCTTTATAAAAAATATCCGGAGTCATTAAAGCTGGTGCACCTGCTTCCTGCTGCTTTTACTTTAGGGGTGGCTTTGTTGCTCGTCGGTGGTTTGTTCTGTCCGTATAGCCTTCTTCCGATTCTGTTTTATGCTTTGTTGGTTTGCGTAGATTCCGCTTGTTGTAATCACAGTTTGCGTATAGGAGTTTACTCTATTGCTGCTTCTTTTATACAACTGATCGGTTATGGAACCGGTTTCTGGAGAGCTTGGTGGCAACGTTGCATTTTGAAGCGAGGTGAGTTCGAAGCTTTTCAAAAGAACTTTTATAAATGAAGGTACATATATACACATACCAATGAAAGATACACACAAACTGACTATTTGCCAATGGGCGGAAGAGGATCGTCCGAGAGAGAAAATGATGTTGAAAGGTTCGGGCGCCCTGAGCGATGCCGAGTTGTTGGCTATTCTGATCGGCTCCGGCAATACCGAAGAGAGCGCGGTAGAGCTGATGCGACGGATACTTGTCTCCTGTCATAATGATTTGAACGAACTGGCTCATTGGGGAGTCCGTGACTTTTCTTGTTTTAAAGGTTTCGGCCCGGCGAAAAGCATTGCCATTATGGCTGCTTTGGAATTGGGAAAGCGCCGTAAATTGCAGGAAGTGAAGGAGCGGGCTGTTATCAGTTGTTCTAAGGATATTTACGAACTGTTTCATCCGTTGATGTGCGATCTTGAACTGGAAGAGTTTTGGGTATTGCTGATGAATCAGGCGAATAAGGTGATAGACCGGGTCCGGATCAGTACGGGCGGTATTTCCGGCACATTAGTAGATGTGCGTTCTGTACTGCGGGAAGCTTTGTTGCAACGTGCTACTCAGATAGCTGTTGTGCACAATCATCCCTCGGGCAATGCCCGTCCCAGTCAGGAAGACAAGGTGCTAACGCAACGGATACTCGTCGCTGTTAAGACGATGGATATTCATTTGATCGATCATCTGATTGTCTGCGATGGTAAATATTATAGCTTTGCAGATGAAGGACTTGTTTAGTCACTCTTGTCCCACCATCTTGTGAATATATGTATACTATACAGGTATACTTTATGTATCAGTGTGTTAATTTGCTGTCTATATTGAAAATAATTGAACGTAACTCTTCGTTCATCTTGTTTCTTATCCGATTTTTTCTTGACTTTAGTGCATTGGCATTGCTTCCGGTACACGCTATGATGATTGGATTGGGATATCCCAAAAGATAAAATACACAATATAATAAATCTTCGCGGGTAAGATCAGGACATTTGACTTTCAAATCAGCCATAGTGTCGGAAAAGGTCTGATAAATACAATCCCACAGATGTTCGCGCTCTTCTAAGGTAAATGTTTTCTCTTCAATTTTTCTTTTGAGTTTCAACTCTTCCAAAATCTTGTAGTAGGGTGTTTTTTGAAAAAGTCGGATACTGTAATGAAATTTTTCTTCTTGTAGTTTCCTTAAGATATCCTGTTTGTTTTCTTTCTCCAGTTTTGAGCTTTCTGATTGAGTTGCTTCCAGTTCAATCAATTCTTCTTGAATTTTCATTGTCTCTTCTCTGTTCTTCATTAAAGAATTTTGAAGGGCGATATACTCTTTTTTCCGATGCCTGTCGATTATCAGGAACATCAAGACACCTGTGACCACAAAAATGAACATGGAGGAAAAAAGAATCCGATTCTGACGCTTTTGTTTATAGGTAATTTTCTTTTTGTATTTTTCTATGGCGAAATCGTTGATTAGCTTTGCAATCTCTTTCCTGTTCTCTTCTTCTTGGATAGAATCGGACAGCATAACATACGCATCTATATATTGGATGGCTTCTTTAAACCTCCCACATTTTTTTTCAAGTTCGTATAATGAATAATTGGCAGAAGCTTCTAAGGATGGATCGTCTTTCTTGTGGCAAAGTGATAGATAGTAGCGGGCAGAATCGAACTGTTCAGTTTGGATAAATATATCAGCTTTTAAAAGGTGCAGGTTTGTTGTCTCGTTTTGTTCGTCTTTTTTCTTCTCTATTTCATTGTAAATAGGCTTTTTTATGGCTTGATACGCTTCCGGATATCTTTTTTGTTCATAATAGATTTGGGCAAGATTTACAAACCCCACTGAGACCCACGACGAATCACCAAGTATGCGCGACCTTGCAATAATTTCATTGTAGTAGTATTCCGCGCTGTCCCATTTGTTTTTATATATAAATATCTCGGCAATTCCTTGCATTGAATAAAGAATGTTTTTTTTATCATTTTTCTCTTTGTTTATTTTATAAGAAGCCCGATACATTTCCATTGCCTTGTCATAAAACCCTTGGCTTTGATAGCATTCTGCCAAATTTTCGTATATCATGGTAAGTATTTCTGTATCATTTATCACTTGAGGATTTATATTCAATGCTTTCAAAAAAGCATCAGTTGCACCCACTATATCGCCTATATCCTGATATACGCATCCCAAATAATAATAAGCTTTGGTCTCCTGTTCTTTGTCGTCTTTATCTTTGTAATAGTCTACTGCTATCCGGATCAGAGAGTCGTTGGTGTGTAATATTCGATTTTTCTGTTCGGCCTGTGTGAAGAGGAGAGAATACAATGCTCTGTCGGCAGTTTTCATTTCTTGGGGGAACTGTATCGAATTGAGTAATGCCAATGCACTGTCCGGACGAACATTCATGATAGAATCTGCCTGTAATAGCAAGGCGGTGTACTTATCGTTTTGTTGGCATCCAGCCAAGGCGATAAAAAGAAATAGTTTGCCGATGAGCTGGAATGTAATTTGTGTGTATTTCATCATCCTACAAATATAGCAATAATATCGAAGAACTTGTAGCTCTTTTGATTCAAGAAAAATTGATTTGCTTTCTTAATTAAGTATTATTCACTGTTTTGTCTGTATCATGAGTCTATGATATATTTTCGTTCTCTTCAACTAATTATCAAATTAGTTGAAGAGAACGATCAGATTCTTCCAAGAAATAAAATAGCTAACTTAGTTTTCGTTGTAGCCGATTTACCGGTTTTATTTTTTCCATACTGGAATATAGATTGAGAATTGCCATTGCGATAATCGGTTGTCCTTGAAAAGAGGAACTTTATAATTTCGGGTCAATCCATATTTATAAGAAAATCCTAATTCCACGTATTTTAAGTCATAGCTCACTTTGGCGAGTAGGGGAATGTCAAAGAATTTTTCTTCCCATATATAAACGGTTGGCTGTACACCCAAACCGATGTTCAAGCCTTTGAAAATATTGTAATTGGCCATACCGGTTAAAGAGAATGATAATAAAACGTTAGAGCCAGAAGAACCTGCGTATTGAGTGTTTTCTTTAGGTAGAAAATTCATGGCATATTCATATTTACTATATCCGCCGGATGCATCTATGTCATAGAAAAAACGTGATTTATTCGGCTGTAATCTGAAACGATAACCGAATTCAAGGGCTGTTTTTCCTTTTATATAAGAATTTTTTATATCTGTATCCATGTTATCAATGTGGGTGGGCGTGTTGTAGGCGATTTCACCTTTACCCGCTTTCACAATAATACCAGAACTCTTTAAAATCTGTGACCACATAGGACAAGATACGAACAGGAACAATAGTGCTGTTAATAAGTTTTTCTTCGTTATCATATTTTTGCTATATAAAATTAGAGTCTGTTTAAAAAGGACAATTTGATGATTTCAATATTGGGGATTATCTGCTGCAAAGAACACTGTTTTTTTTATTATTACGATATTTATTAAGTAACAATTGTGTAATAATATCCGTTTAAATCTTTTGTCGTTGGTAACAAAATGGTAACAAATGGACGTTGATGGTATGTAAGGATATGAAAATCAAATTGTTGTAGTATTTGTTCTAATAGAGAGCTATGTACTGAAACTAATATTGTATGTGATGGAAAATGAGCAGGCTCTAAATTTGAGAAGCTTTTTTAGGCTACAATAACCCCCGCAATTATGCGGTAGAAACAGGAGTCTAAATAATGAAACTGTTTTTGATTCTTGTATAATTTTACAAAAGTGCATAAAAAGAGGGAACTGATAAACCTTTCTATGCAGAAAAGCATTATTTTTGTCTATGTAATCAATAAAGTTCACGATTATGACAAAGTTTGAAATAGAAGAGAAGATTGTAGATATGCTGAAAACTGTATATGATCCGGAAATTCCGGTCAATATATACGATTTGGGGCTTATTTATAAAATAGAAGTTGCTGATAACGGAGAGGTGGCTATCGATATGACGCTGACAGCTCCTAACTGTCCGGCTGCCGATTTCATCATGGAGGACGTTCGCCAGAAGGTAGAGTCCATAGACGGAGTGCCGTCGGCTGCCATTAATTTGGTTTTCGAGCCGGAATGGGACAAGGATATGATGAGTGAAGAGGCAAAACTGGAGTTGGGCTTTCTTTAATTAACAAATAATTGATAGTGTGGCAGTACAATGCCACACTGTCCGCTTCACTGTCAATAGTGAATTGTAAAACTTTCAATGGAATAAAAATGAAAAACATCTATTTCCTTTCCGATGCTCATTTGGGTTCCCGTGCTATTGAGCACGGTCGTACACAAGAACGGCGGTTGGTGAATTTCTTGGATAGCATCAAACATAAAGCCGGGGCTATTTATTTACTGGGAGATATGTTCGACTTCTGGTATGAGTTTAAATTGGTGGTTCCTAAAGGGTATACACGCTTTTTGGGAAAGCTCTCCGAGTTGACGGACATGGGAGTAGAAGTGCATTTCTTTATCGGCAATCATGATATCTGGTGTGGGGATTACCTGTCAAAAGAGTGTGGCGTAATTATTCATCGCAAACCTCTTACTACTGAAATCTATGGCAGGGAATTTTATTTGGCTCACGGTGACGGTTTGGGAGATCCGGACAAGAAATTCAAGTTTTTGCGTTCGATGTTTCATAGCAAAACGCTGCAGACTTTGTTTTCAATGATTCATCCCCGATGGAGCATCGATTTAGGTTTGACATGGGCAAAGCATAGCCGCATGAAACGTGAAGACGGGAAAGAGCCTGATTATATGGGTGAAGATAAAGAATATCTGGTGCTCTATACCAAAGAATATCTGAAGAATCATCCGAATATAAATTACTTTATTTACGGACACCGCCATATAGAGCTTGATTTGATGTTGAGCACTACTGCACGGGTACTGATCTTGGGAGATTGGATCAATTACTTTTCATATGTCGTGTTTGACGGTGAGAATTTATTCCTGGAGAATTATATAGAAGGAGAAACACAGTTGTAGTAGGCCGTATACCCTTTTTCGATTATTACCCCAATGATAAAGGAATGTGATATATTCTTAATTAAGTCATCTTTTAGCTTATAGTTTAAATAAAAATAGGGACGTATTATTTGTATTTATAATATAAATTGCTATATTTGCTTTTGATAGTGAATTGCCATCTTATGCCCCCCTTATAGATCGGAAGCGATTTATCTGCTATTTATGGATTCTGCGATATGTTAATATAATGTCTAACTTTTAAACGGAGAACTATGAACGAGCAAGAATTTAATAATGCGTTGCTGAAAATCAGACGTATTTTGAGGGAAACCAGTGAAATTAGTGCAAAAGACTTGATTGTTAAACTGTCTTCCACTCACTTGAGAATCGACAGAGAGAATTTGGCCTTTATTTTGGGATGGTTGGCGAAAGAGAGAAATATCAACCTTGAATTCAGAGGAGACAACTTGGTAGTAACCAATCAAAGTAGCAAGTATGAATTTGCCTTCGGATAAGAAAACCGGTACCATGTGTTATGCTTGGGTGATGTATAAAAAATAAAAGTCCTCTGTTTGATGAGAGGACTTTTGTTGTTTTAATGTGCTTTTAGTATTTTGCCGCTTTGGCAATTCGTTGCGGGATTTCGATGTTGTCTATCTTTCCTCCGAAAAGCTGTGAACCTGCTCCAATGGCGAAAACCGGAACATATCCGGCCGAATGACTTCCACTGGCCCAACTGATCATAGCGATTTCATCCATTACCTCTTTGGCACGTGCAGCCATCGGCTCACTCTTCGAATACAGGCTTTCTTCGAAAACTACTTTATCTTTTACGAACGATTTCTCGTATTCATCGCGTAGTTTCTTCTCCTGCTCCCAAGAGATAGGAATTTCTTTCCAGAATCCCATATTGTCTGCCAATAAAGATTTCATGTCTTCCCACGAAACCTTATTGTTTTTAGCTTTTCTCAGTTCGCTGATCCGGGCAGAGAGGATATCGGCGGAGTTTTTCTGATGCTGAAGAACCTTCAGGTTCAGTGCGTACTTGCCTGTTCCCAATGCTATACCACCGGTCTCATGATCGGCAGTGACTACGATCAGCGTCTCTTTGGGATGTTTTTTGTAAAATTCATAGGCTACTTTTATGGCTTCGTCCATATCCGCTACTTCATTGAATACGGTAGCGGCATCGTTCGAATGGCAAGCCCAGTCTATCTTGCCGCCTTCTACCATTAGGAAGAAGCCTTTGTTTTTTTCTTTGGTAAGAAATTCGATTGCGCTCTCGGTAATCTGTGCCAAGGTCAGATCGTCTTTTTTGCGGTCGATGGCATATGGCAGGCAAGATGCATTGGCACCTTCTTCCTGGATGAGAATCATTTTTTGAGCTTGCGGGGCTTTTGCCTTAAAATCGTTGTAACCACGGGCCAGAGTATAGCCGGCTTCTTCGAACATGGGGAAGATGCTTGGTGCTTCTTTTTTGTCTGCTGTGGTGGTGGGTTTTAGAAAGCCTGCTCCGGCATAGAAATCAAAATTAGCTTTGGGAAGATCAGTTGCGATCTCATAATACATGTTACGGTCGGGTTGGTGGGCATAAAACGCGGCGGGAGTGGCATGGTCTACACTTACGCTGGTGGCAACACCCACTTTCTTACCGGCTTTTTTAGCTTTTTCAGCGATTGTTTGCAGGGGTTCTTTCCGGTCGTCCATTCCAATGGCTCCATTGTAAGTCTTTACCCCAGTGGAGAGGGCGGTACCTGCTGCCGATGAATCTGTTACTGAATTGGTGGCCGAGAAAGTGCTTGCCATGGTGCCTACGGGGAACTGTGTGAAGAGTAACGGTTCCACTCCTATACGTCCGTTTTGTAATTCGGCACGATACATTTCTGTGCCATTCACTTGGTTTACTCCCATTCCATCACCGATGAAATAGAAGACATACTTCGCCTGTCCGTGTGCTACAACGGATATCAGTACAAAGCATAATACATACATTAATCGCTTCATTATATTAAGAGGTTTTTGATTTTGACAGGCAAATATACGGATTACACAGGGGATAAACGAAAAAAACGGTAAACAAATTGCAGGTCTATTGCAATCGGTTTACCGTTTTGTAATATGAATGAAATACTGTTGTTATGCTTTCACGCGTCCTACGTAAGAACCGTCACGAGTATCGATTTCGATGGTTTCGCCTTCGTTGATGAACAACGGAACACGTACGGTTGCACCGGATTCTACGGTTGCCGGCTTCAGTGTGTTGGTAGCTGTATCACCTTTCATTCCCGGTTCGGTATAAGTAACTTTCATCTGAACTTTGATAGGCATGTCGGCGTAGAGTACGGTTTCTGTAGAAGCATCGGAAACAACGTCGAGCACGGCTCCTTCAAGAAGGAAATCTACTCCGTTGATCAGGTCGTGAGCGATCGGGTGCTGGTCGAAAGTTTCCTGGTTCATGAAGATATAATCTTCACCTTCTTTATATAGGAACTGGTAAGGACGACGTTCTACACGTACATCTTCCAGCTTTTCACCGATATTGAAACGGCGTTCAAGAACATAACCGCTTACTACGTCTTTCAGCTTGGTGCGCATGAATGTGTTACCTTTACCTGGCTTTACATGAAGAAATTCGATACAGAAATAAAGCTTTCCGTCCATACGGATACAGGTTCCGTTCTTGATGTCTTGAGCATTAATCATACTTGATATCTTTTATTATTTAATGTTATTGAGTTATCTACTGGACTTTCCGGGTGCAAAAGTAATCTAAATCGGCAAAAAATACAAAATCTTTTGACTAAAAATGAGTTATCTCTTGGTTTATTTAAAAAAAGTGCCTATTTTTGCAGCCCGATTACGTAGAATAATAACAATAAAAACAAGATACAGTAATGAAAAGAACATTTCAACCCTCTAACAGAAAGAGAAAAAACAAACACGGTTTCCGTGAGAGAATGGCAACTGCTAACGGCCGTAGAGTATTGGCTGCACGTCGTGCTAAAGGTCGTAAGAAGCTGACTGTTTCTGACGAATACAACGGAGTGAAAGCATAAGGAATTCTTCTGCAGAGTTGTAAAAAACGAAATTGAAGAAGTAAAGACATTGTCTTTGCTTCTTTTTTTATGCTGGCAGGTGACCTGTCGTTTCGGAGGTGACCATTCGTACTGTGTTAGGGTATCCGGGGTATCCCGGCATGTCAGGCCGGGTTTCTCGGTGTGGAACCATTCGTTTCACTTAATGAAACCATTCGTTCCATACGGATGAAACCATTCGTTCCATGCTATTGAAACTGTTGGTTTCAATAAAGAGGAACCGTTCGTTTCAATAGTATGAAACGAACTTAACGTATCTCGCCCTGTCTCCGGAAATGAAAAACTATGCAAACTCTATGCTACTGTGTAGTTAAAATTGTATCTTTGACGCGGATTAACAGCTAAGATTTATGACAATAAAGGAATTTTTTTCGTTCAAGGCCAATAAATACTTTTGGTTAAATCTGATGGTAATGGTGGCAGTGGTTTGCCTGTTGTTTTTCGGAGTATTGAAATGGCTGGATAGTTATACCCGTCACGGCGAGGCTGTCGTAGTGCCGAATGTCAAAGGCATGACAATTGATGAAGCGGAAATGCTTTTCCGTAATCATGGGTTGGTTTGTGTTGTATCGGATTCCAGTTATGTGAAGAATAAGCCGGCCGGAAGTATTTTGGATGTAACCCCGTCGGTGGGGCAAAAAGTAAAAGAGGGAAGAATAATTTATCTGACTATCAATACATTGAATATTCCTTTGCGTCCCGTGCCGGATGTAGCGGACAATAGTTCGATGCGCCAGGCACAGGCTAAAATATTGGCTGCGGGATTTAAACTGTCTGAGAATGAAATGATTCCCGGAGAAAAGGACTGGGTGTATGGAGTGAAGTATATGGGCCGGCAATTGGAGATGGGGGATAAGGTTCCCGTAGGAGCCACTCTGACGCTGTTGGTGGGAGATGGAGAGGAGTTGCCTGTGGATAATGATTCCATTCAAAATGCAGACAGCATAATGGATAGTCATGAATCACCGGTTGATGATTCGTGGTTTTAAGTGGATACCTGTCAAGATTTAGAAAGAAAACTGTATGATAGAGGAATTGCCGGACGATATAGAGAATGATATTGATGATATAGAACCTGTCGGAGAGGAAGCGGATGCCCAGTTGTACGAACACTTTCGGGTGGTTGTGGATAAAGGGCAGGCGATGATGAGAGTCGACAAATATTTGTTCGAGCGTATTGTCAATGCTTCGCGCAACCGTATCCAGAAAGCTGCCGAAGACGGTTTGGTAAGGGCCAACGGGAAACCGGTGAAAAGTAGCTATAAGGTGAAGCCGTTGGATGTGATAACGGTGATGATGGACCGTCCGCGTTATGAGAATGAAATTATTCCGGAAGACATTCCCCTCGACATCGTATATGAAGATAAATATGTAATGGTGGTGAATAAGCCGCCCGGTCTGGTGGTACATCCGGGGCATGGAAATTATCACGGTACACTGGTCAATGCGCTGGCATGGCATATGAAGGACAATCCTGACTATGATGCCAACGATCCCCACGTAGGTTTGGTACACCGTATCGACAAGGATACTTCCGGATTGCTGGTCATTGCAAAAACACCGGATGCGAAAACGAATCTCGGAATCCAGTTTTTTAATAAAACGACGAAACGGCGTTATCGTGCATTGGTATGGGGAAATGTGGAGCAGGACGAAGGGACGATCGTCGGCAATATCGCCCGTAACCCGAAGGACAGGATGCAGATGGCGGTCATGTCCGATCCTACTGTCGGCAAACATGCCGTGACGCACTATCGTGTGCTCGAACGTTTGGGCTATGTGACGTTGGTGGAGTGTATCCTGGAGACAGGGCGTACGCATCAGATCAGGGTTCATATGAAGCATATCGGCCATGTATTGTTCAATGACGAACGGTATGGCGGACATGAGATTCTGAAAGGGACTCATTTTAGTAAATACAAACAATTCGTAAATAACTGCTTTGACACTTGTCCACGGCAGGCTTTGCATGCCATGACATTGGGGTTCGTACATCCTGTTACGGGAGAGGAGATGTATTTCACCTCGGAAATGCCCGATGATATGAGCCGGTTGATAGAGAAGTGGAGAAGCTATATAAGTAACAGAGAAATAGAATGAAACGCACAATTGCTATCGTGGCAGGAGGTGATACCTCCGAATTTCATGTATCCCTGCGTAGTGCACAGGGGATATACTCTTTTATAGACAAGGAGAAGTATGATTTGTATATCGTTGAAATGGAAGGGCTCCGTTGGGAAGTGCAACTGCCTGATGGACGCAAGGCGCCGGTAGACCGCAATGATTTTAGCTTCATGAAAGGGGCGGAAAAGGTGAAGTTTGATTTCGCCTATATCACTATTCACGGCACTCCGGGTGAAGACGGGCGTCTTCAGGGGTATTTCGATATGATGCGTATCCCTTATTCCTGCTGTGGAGTATTGGCGGCTGCCATGACTTATGATAAGTTTATCTGTAACCAGTATCTCAAGGCTTTCGGTATTCGGATATCCGAGTCGTTACTGCTTCGCCAGGGGCAAACCGTTTCGGATGAAGACGTGATAGAGAAAATCGGTCTGCCCTGCTTTATCAAGCCGAGTTTAGGAGGTTCCAGCTTCGGAGTGACGAAAGTGAAAACCCGTGAACAAATACAGCCCGCCATTCTGAAAGCATTCAGTGAAGCGCAGGAAGTGCTGGTAGAAGCGTTCATGGATGGTACTGAAATAACTTGCGGTTGCTACAAAACAAAACAGAAATCAGTAGTGTTTCCTATAACGGAGGTGGTAACCGACAATGAATTTTTCGATTACGATGCCAAATACAACGGACAAGTGGATGAGATTACTCCGGCCCGTATTTCCGATGAGTTGACACGCCGTGTACAAACGTTGACTTCTGCCATTTATGACATCTTGGGATGCTCGGGAATTATCCGTGTCGATTACATCATTACGGCCGGTGATAAGATAAACCTGCTTGAAGTAAATACGACTCCCGGAATGACAGCTACCAGTTTTATTCCACAACAAGTGCGTGCTGCCGGATTGGATATAAAGGATGTAATGACTGATATAATAGAGAATAAATTTTAGTGACGCGTTATGAATACAACAGAGTTTGATGAAATCCGTCCTTATCACGACGAAGAACTTCCCCGTATATTCGAGGAATTAATTGCCGATCCGGCATTTCAGAAAGCCGCTTGTACTGTGATACCGAATGTGCCTTTTGAGATTCTGGCCCAGAAAATACGTGCTTGCAAAACAAAGCTGGATTTCCAGAAGACCTTCTGCTATGATATCCTTTGGAAACTGTCCGAAAGGCATACGAATGGCCTGACTCTCGATCATACGGCACTACCGGATAAAAAGAAGGCGTATGTGTATATAACCAACCATCGGGATATCATTCTTGATTCGGGCTTCCTTTCGATTTTGCTTGTGGACCAGGGCATGGATACAGTAGAAATTGCGATCGGAGACAATCTGCTGATCTATCCGTGGATCAAGAAGTTTGTCCGTGTCAATAAGTCGTTTATTGTGCAGCGTGCGCTGACCATGCGTCAGATGCTGGAATCTTCTGCCCGCATGTCACGATACATCCATTACACAATCCTGGAGAAGAATCAATCCGTCTGGATTGCACAGCGCGAAGGACGTGCCAAGGACTCCAATGACCGTACGCAGGACAGCGTGCTCAAGATGTTGGCTATGGGTGGTGAAGGGGATCTTATAGACCGTCTGATGGAGATAAACATAGCTCCGATGGCGATCTCGTATGAATATGACCCTTGCGATTTTCTCAAGGCGCAGGAGTTTCAGTTGAAAAGGGATATCGAGGGATATAAGAAAACGACGCAGGATGATTTGCGTAATATGGAAACGGGGCTGTTCGGCTATAAGGGAAAAGTACATTTCCAGGCCGCTCCCTGCATAAATGATGTTCTTGAAAAGATGGATCGCAGCTTGCCGAAGACGGAGCTGTTTGCGCACATTTCTTCATTGATAGACCAACGTATTCATGCCAGTTACCGTTTGTATCCGGGTAATTACATCGCTCATGATTTACGGACGGGGACCGATGAATTTACCGGTTACTATACTCCGGAAGAAAAGGCTCATTTTGAAAACTATATAGAGCAGCAACTGGGCAAGATCGATATCCCGAATAAAGATATTCCGTTTCTGCGCGAAAAGATGTTGCTGATGTATGCGAATCCGTTGACTAATTATCTGGCTGCTAAATAATCTGGCTGAAACGAACTTAATACTAACCCGATAAAAAATATCAAAGATGAATAAATTGTTTACAGGAGTTTTCCTGTTTTTCTCTACGCTTTTCTCTTGCCAGCAGAAGGGCGAGTTTAAGTCGCTGTCGGTGAATGACTTTGAGTCTCTGATAGAAGCTTCCGATGTGCAACGTCTGGATGTTCGTACTTTGGCCGAATATTCGGAAGGACGTATCCCTGCTTCGATCAATATCAACGTACTTGATGATTCGTTTGCTGCCATTGCCGATTCTACTCTTCAGAAAGACAGGCCGGTGGCGGTTTATTGTCGCAGTGGAAAGCGTAGTAAGAAGGCGGCTGATATTTTGAGTGAACGGGGATATCAGGTTTTTGAATTGGATAAAGGATTTAATGCCTGGCAGCAGGCAGGAAAGACAATTGAACAGTAAACAGCCTCTCCCCAACCCTCTCCGTGGGAGAGGGAGCCAAAGTTAGTACTGCTAATCAATTGTTTGCGAGTCATTTCTTACTCCCTCTCCTACGGAGAGGGCGGGGAGAGGCTTACTATAAAGCGGTTTGTTGGGTGATAAAGCCCGGCAAACCGTTTTTTCTACATAAAAGGCTTATTATTACACATGGGTTTTCGTAGTTCTCCGTAATCTTGCAGTCGTCAAACCCGCGATTTTTTTCATTGAATATATAATTAATAAAATTGGAGACTATGAAATTCAAAACTTTACTTTTGTTTGCCTTTGCCTTATTAATGCCGATGGCTTTATCGGCTGCTACTTCCATCAAAGAGGTGGGAGGCTGGTTCGAATCGGGCTATGTCACTTGGAATCTGGTAGAAGGGGCTTCTACCTATAGCGTTTATTGTAAGTCGGTTGACGGCTCTTATTCCAAATTGGATGCGGAACTGGTACGTAATTATGGAGATTACGGGCGTGCGGATGTGATAGGTGTCAAAGCTGGAACTTATCAATTTAAAATAGTACCGGTGGATGAAGAGGGAACGGAAATGACCGGTCAGGCTGTTGAGTCTTCTACATTTGAAGTGAAAGCGCACGATCGTGCGGGATTTGCTTTTCATAACAATAAGGTACCTGGTGGATACAAAGCTGACGGTACGTTGAAAGACAATGCCGTGGTATTGTATATTACAAATAAGAATAAGGACAGTATAACGTTTGATGTTATAACGAGCAATAAGGGGGCAGTAACTTCCTGCACCGGTTTTCAGACAATCCTGAATGGTTTTAAGAAAGGGTATGACAGTCGTCCGTTGGTGATTCGTTTAATCGGTCAGGTGACTACTGCTACTGACGCGGATAAAGGTGATATTGTGGTAGATATGGGAGGAAAAGAGGTTTGTCAGGGAATCACGATTGAAGGAATTGGCAATGATGCTGTGGCTGACGGTTGGGGTATTCGCATCAAAGGCGGACGTTTGGTGGAAATCCGTAATATCGGGTTTATGAAATGTGATAGTGATGAAAGAGATAATGTAGGCTTACAGCAGGACAACCAGTATATCTGGGTGCACAATTGTGATCTTTTTTATGGATTACCGGGAGGTGATTCCGATCAGGCAAAAGGAGACGGGGCTCTTGACTGTAAGAAATCGAATTATGTAACTCTTTCATATAATCATTTCTGGGACAGTGGAAAGGCTTGTTTATTGGGTAATAACGATGGTGAGAATGGTTATTTGGTGACTTATCATCACAATTGGTTTGATCATTCGGACAGCCGTCATCCCCGCGTACGCCTTTTCTCTGCACACGTTTACAATAACTATTTTGACGGGTGTAGCAAGTATGGAGTAGGGGCTGCGATGAATTCCAATATTTTTGTTGAAAACAATTATTATCGCAATACTAATAAGCCGATGTTGATATCTATGCAAGGATCTGATATAAACAATAGTGTGGGGACTTTTTCCAAAGAAGACGGTGGCATGATCAAGGCTTTCGGTAATGTGTTTGCTGAAAAGTCTTCCAACTTCAAATATGTTACTTATCAGGAAAACAATACGGAGTTTGATGCTTATGAAGCTTCTTCGCGCGAAGAACAAGTGCCGTCAAGTGTAGTTGCCAAGAAAGGGGGAGCGGCTTATGATAACTTTGATACGGATGCAACGAAGATGTACAGCTATACCCCGGATGACGCTAATGACGTACCGGATATCCTGAAAGGTCAGTTTGGTGCCGGACGTATGCAGCGTGGTGATTTCCAATGGACTTTTGACAATAGCAAGGATGACACGGATTATGATGTTAATGCAGAATTGAAAGCGGCTATTTTAGCTTATAAAACCAGTTTGGTAGGTATTTTTGGCAGTGTTTCGGATGGTGATGGTGATGGTGATGGTGACGGCGATGGTGATGATGACGATAAACCGGTGCCTCCGGCTGACGGAGATTATTCTTGTAACTTCACAGACAAGAAACCTTCGAATTCGTTTTATTCGATAACCGGAAACTACTCGAATACTAAAGGGCAGGCAACTGTAAATGGTACGACTTATACATATTGCTTGAAAATGGAGAGTGCCACTTCTGTGAAATTTACCATAGAAGAATCAATGACTCTGACTTTGGTGTTTGCTGAAGGGTCTATTCCGGATGTGAAAATAGATGGGGTGAAAGTTTCCGCAACTTCCGGTAATATTATTACCTATAAGCTTGATGCCGGTTCGCATGAACTGAATAAAGAGGGCTCTTATAATCTTTACTATATCAACTTGACGTCTGGTTCAGATCCGACCGGTATTGAAGATACGTTTGATGATGCAGCCGATGAAGATGGCATTATCTATGATTTGTCCGGTAGGGTGGTTCAGAATCCTCAGAGAGGTATTTATATAAGAAACGGGAAGAAGATATTCTTTCAGTAGTGTTGGGATAGCCTGTTGAAGGCTGAATATGGTTTTAGTGAAAAAGCTCCGGTTGTCTGCGGTATTCCCGCCGGATAACCGGAGCTTTTGTTGTTGTGATATGCTGTGTTGAGGCTGCTTATTGCAATCCTTCCAGTAGTCTTTTCAATACGACTGTGGCCGATATTTCACGATTGGCAGCTTCCGGTATGACGATAGACTGCGGGCTTTCGATGACGTCGTCCGTTACGATCATATTACGGCGTACAGGCAGACAGTGCATGAAATAAGCATGGTTGGTCACTGCCATCTGGCGGTCACTTACTGTCCACTCGCGGTCTTTGCTTAAGATCTGTCCGTAATTGTCACCTGTATAGGCAGCCCAATTCTTGGCATAGATAAAGTCGGCTCCTTCGAAAGCTTTCATTTGGTCGTATTCCACCTTTGCACGGCCTACAAACTTCGGATCGAGTTCATAACCTTCGGGATGGGTAATTACAAAATCGTAATCGGTTGCATTCATCCATTCGGCAAACGAATTCGGTACGGCTTGTGGCAATGGACGGGGATGGGGTGCCCAAGTCATGACCACTTTCGGGCGAGCGGTTTTTTTGTATTCTTCAATGGTGATAAGGTCGGCAAAACTCTGCAACGGATGGCGCGTGGCTGCTTCCATCGAGAACACCGGACGACCGGAGTATTTGATGAACTGGTTAATGATTACTTCTTCATAGTCATAATCACGATTCTCGAAACGTGCAAAAGAGCGTACGCCTATGATGTCGCAATAACACCCCATCACCGGAATGGCTTCCAGCAGATGTTCCGGTTTGTCGCCATCCATGATAACTCCCCGTTCGGTTTCCAGTTTCCATGCCCCCTGATTAATGTCGAGAACAATAACATTCATCCCTAAATTGAGTGCCGCCTTTTGGGTACTCAGGCGTGTACGCAGGCTGGAATTGAAGAAGATCATCATCAAAGTCTTATTTCTTCCCAACTCTACATATTTAAAACGGTCTTTTTTAATCTCAAATGCTTCGGCCAAAGCGATTTTTAAATCGCCTATGTCCTGTACACAAGTAAATTTCTTCATATCTCTCTATTTTTTTAATTATACTTCTCCCATCTCCATTCTCCCCTCTCTCATCTCTTCTCAACTCTCCCTCGTTTGTCCGTCTCCTTCAATGATCCATTTGTAGGAGGTTATTTCTTCGAGTGCCATCGGACCGCGAGCATGCAATTTTTGCGTACTGATACCGATTTCGGCTCCCAATCCGAATTGTGCTCCGTCGGTAAAGGCCGTGGATACATTGGTATATACACAAGCGGCATCTACAATTTTGCTGAATAGGGCGGCGCATTCCTTATTTTCTGTGATGATGCTTTCGCTGTGCTTGGAACTGTATTCTGCAATATGCCCCAAGGCATCTTCAATACTTTTCACGGTTTTGATTGCCATCTTATAGTCCAGAAATTCTGTGCCGAAGCTTTCCGGGGTAGCCGGTTTCAAGAGTGCCGGCGGATAATGCCCTTCCAGACTGTGGTAGGCTTGGGGGTCGGCAAAGATAATGACGTTGCTGTCTTGTAATTTTTTGCAGATTTCCGGCAAGTCGTTCAGTCGCTTCTTGTGGATGAGAACGCAATCCAGTGCGTTGCATACACTGACGCGGCGTGTTTTTGCATTATTGATGATGGCGGCTCCTTTGGCCGTATCTCCATATTCGTCGAAATAAGTATGGCAGATACCCGCCCCTGTTTCAATGACAGGGATCGTTGCATTCTCGCGTACAAAATTTATCAGATTACTGCTGCCGCGCGGAATGATGAGATCTACATATCCTACGGCATGCAGGAGTTCCGCCGTGGCTTCCCGGTCGGCCGGCAGGAGTTCTACGATATGTGTATCTACGCCGAAACGCTTTAACACATTGTGGATAACGCTGACTATGGCCCGGTTGGAGCAGTCGGCATCACTTCCTCCTTTCAGGATACAGGCGTTGCCGCTTTTGAGACAAAGGGAAAATACATCGAAACTGACGTTGGGGCGCGCTTCATAAATGATGCCGATGACACCGAACGGGACAGAGACCTTTGTCAGTTTCATTCCATTGGGGCGGACGGTTTCTTTCAATACCCGTCCCAATGGCGAGGGGAGGGTAGCCACGTTACGAGTATCGGCTGCAATTCCTTTTAGCCGTGCTTCCGTCAACTTCAACCGGTCGTATTTCGGATTGCTCTGTTCCATTCGTACGAGATCTTTTGCATTCTCACTTAAGATGAACGGAGTTTCGGCGATGGCGGCATCTGCTACGGCATTCAGTATCCGGTTGATTGTTTGGTCGTCCAGTAGAGCCAGTTTCCGGCTGGCTGCCTGTACGGCGGTAAATGTTTCTTTGAGGTTCATATCTTTGGGCTCTAAAATCTATTATTCTATATACAGATAATCATAGTGCACTACAGGTCTTTTGCCATGCTTCCCCATTGCTTCACGGGCCTGTGCGGAGTCGCAGTTTGCTTTACCTACTCCTACTGCATTCCCGCGAAAGTCAATGATGCGCACAATGTCATCTTTTTCGAACTCACCTTCAATACGGGTGATGCCGACCGGTAATATGCTCACGGCCTTGTCCGAATTCAAAACTTCCGTGGCGCATTCGTTCATATGTATTTCACCTTTGGCAAAGCCTTCACTGTGTGCAATCCATTTTTTTATACTGGATACCGGTTCCTGCGACGGGGTGAAGCGGGTGCAAAGAGTTTCTTCCGGCTTTTGCAGAATGTCGACCAGGATATTATCCCGTTTTCCATTGGCAATGATGACGGTAATGCCTTCGTCGGCTACTTTGCGTGCGATGTTGGTCTTTGTCAGCATGCCGCCTCTGCCAAAACTCGACTTACTGGTTTGTATATAGCTCGACAGGTCTTTGCCGTGGCCGATTTCCCGGATGACGGAAGAAGACGGGTCGTTGGGAGAACCATTGTAAATACCATCTATGTTGCTTAAAATGATAAGTGCCTGCGTGTCCATCATCGAAGCGATGAGACCGGATAGTTCGTCATTGTCGGTGAACATCAGTTCGGTGACCGAGATGGTATCGTTTTCGTTTACTATAGGAATTACTCCGTTTTCCAGCATGACTGTCATGCAGTTTTTTTGGTTCAGGTAATGGCGTCGTGTGCCGAAACTCTCTTTGGTAGTCAGCACTTGTCCCACCGGGATACCATGATCGCGGAATAATTCATAATACCGGTTGATTAGTTTTGCTTGGCCTACGGCCGAGAAGAGTTGACGCTGGTCTATGCTGTCCAGCTTCTTTAGAGTCCGTATTTCGCTACGGCCGGAGGCTACGGCACCCGAAGAGATGAGGATTACTTCTACGCCCGCCTTGTGCAGTTCGGCTATCTGGTCGACAAGGGCTGACATGCGGGTTACATCCAATGTCCCATCCCGGCGTGTCAGTACATTACTTCCTACCTTTACGGCAATTCTTGTAAACTCTTGTTTCATTTTGCTAACGATTTGAAAGCACAAATATAGGACTTTTTATCGTAATGAAAGTTAGGCGGGTGTGAAATCAACTTAATCTCATGAATGAAAAGACCTGTCCCGGCATTATTTAGGTTGAAAAATGCGTATCTTTGTACCCCGAAAAAACAAGTAGACCCATGAAGCAGACTAACCCTCAGGTGGAACAAATGACCTCGTTCATCGTTATGGACGTATTGGAACGTGCCAATGAATTGCAGAAACAAGGTATCGATATTATTCATCTGGAAGTAGGTGAACCCGATTTTGATGTTCCTGTCTGTGTTGCCGAAGCAGCCAAGAAAGCGTATGATTCTCATTTGACTCATTACACTCACTCTTTGGGGGATCCTGAATTGAGGAAGGAAATTGCTGCTTTTCATCAGCAGGAATACGGGGTGACGGTAGACCCCGATTGTATTGTGGTGACTTCCGGTTCTTCGCCGGCTATCCTGCTGGTTTTGTTGCTGCTTTGCCGTCCGGACAGCGAGGTGATTCTTTCCAATCCCGGTTATGCCTGTTATCGCAATTTTGTGCTGGCCGCACAGGCAAAACCTGTGTTGGTTCCGCTTCGTCCGGAAAACGGGTTACAATACAATATAGAAGATATCAAAAAGTTTATCACGACCCGTACGGCAGCTATTTTCATCAATTCTCCGATGAATCCTACCGGACTTTTATTGGAAGATCGTTTTTTGAAAGAGATTGCCGGGCTTGGAGTTCCTGTGATTTCGGATGAGATTTATCATGGATTGGTTTATGAAGGACGTGCCCGTAGTATTTTGGAATTTACGGATCAGGCATTTGTTTTGAATGGTTTTTCAAAACGTTTTGCCATGACCGGATTGCGGCTCGGCTATGTGATAGCGCCTAAATCTTGCATGCGGGCTTTACAGAAATTACAGCAGAATCTTTTTATCTGTGCTCCCAGTATAGCTCAGCAAGCCGGTATTGCTGCGCTTCGGTATGCTGCCCCTGATGTGGAAAGAATGCGTGCTACCTATGACGAGCGCCGTCGATACATGATCGGGCGCCTTCGCGAAATGGGATTCGGTATCCAAGTCGAACCTAAAGGAGCTTTTTATATTTTTGCCGATGCCCGCAAATTTACAAAGGATTCTTATAAATTTGCTTTTGAAGTATTGGAGCAGGCACATATTGGAATTACACCGGGAATCGACTTCGGTACAGGAGGAGAGGGATACGTTCGCTTTTCGTATGCCAACTCGTTAGAGAATATCCGCGAGGCGCTCGATCGTCTTAATCGTTTTCTGCTTTCTCGCGGTTTCTTATAATTTCCATTGCAGGTTCATAACAGTCCTCTGTTACCATTACAGATACGGTAGGGCTGATATAGGGAGCTATCGTTGTAATGAGACCGTCTTTCAGGGCGGCTGCTATTTCATTGCTTTCAAGCAGACCTTTGATGAGTTCTGCTTCCCATCTCGAACCGGAAAACACTTCGACTAAACGGCTATTATCTTCTTCTTTCATAATTTTTTGGGGTATTAAGGTGTTTATACTTCTACAAATGTACACGATAATTTCAGAAAAATGGCATCGGGAGATGAAAAAGTAAGAGACTATTTTGTTTATTTTCGATAATACAGCACTCTATGTATGTTTCGTATCCTTTACACACTGTTTGAAACGCTTTGGATAGTAACTGTGGACGGGTACAAAAAGAGAGCTCTTTGTTTCTGCTTTTCTTAATAGTGTGAGCAAAATACACAATAAAGTGAATAAATTAATCAATTTATTGCCTAAACGTCAAAAATAGATGTATATTTGCGATACACAACCACGCCATTAATCTTGCAGAAATATGAGAACGATCCCCTCTCGGAGAATATTATTTGTCATTTCTCTTATTCTTTGTTGTACAGTCTGTGCGCAAGAAGAAAAAGAGTTTAATGTAGATAGTGAACTTTATTCTTACTTTCAGCGTTGTCAGGAGAATGTCGGTGATTCGAAAGTTCTTCACATGGCGGATACATTATATTGGATGTCTGAAAAAAAAGGAGATCAGCGCATGCAAGCTGTAGCATTGACTCTGAAATTAGACCATTATTATTTTAAGGGAGATGAAGAAGACAGTATCATTCATTATACGAAGGTGGTTAAGGAGTTCGCGGAGAAAACCAATCAGCCTAAATACTATTATTTCGTTTGGAACAACCGTTTGATTTTATATTATCTCAAAACAGGAAAAAGTAATATTGCCTTGTATGAGGCTCAGGAAATGCTTAAGGATGCACAAAAAAGAGATAGTAAAATCGGATTGCTTTATTGTTATAACAGTCTGTATCAGATTTATGAAATCAAAGATTTGAAGAGTCTGGCTATTGAATATTGCCTGAAAGGAATCGAACTGACTGAAACTTATCATGTTGATAATTATAATATTTCAACTTCTTATACGGAAGTGGCCAAATACTATATCAACCAGGGGGATATTTCTAAAGCTCTCGAAATGCTGAAAAAAGCGGAATCTACGGCCAATGCAAGTACGCATGTTTTTTCTGCAAAATTGGGATATGTACACTATTATCTTGCCATAGATAATCCGGGCGAGGCTTGGAATAGATTGCAGGAGGCCAAAGTGCTGGTCGAAGAGGATAAAAAACTGGATATTTATAAGAAGCTTTACTACGAGAATGAAGTCTTCTATTACAAGCAAACCAAACAATATCAGAAAGCTTTGGTGGCTGCCGATAAACAAATAGAGGAAGAACTGCGGCTTAACGAACATGCGTTGCAAGGCAGCCATTATCGTATGAAAGGTGAAATATACCGGGCGATGGGGCGAAAGGATCTTGCAACGGATTTTTTGGCCAAATATATTTTGCTGGAAGATTCCATAAGACAAAGTAATGAAGAACAATCCATCAGTGGATTTGCCACTCTGGTCAATATGGAAAGATTGAATGCCGAGAAAAAAGAGTTAGTGCTTCAGGCACAGAAAAAAGAACTGCATAATAAGCAACTTCTCATAATTTCGCTGGTTACCTTACTGGTTTTCGTATTTATATTTTTGTATCGTGAGAATCGCTTGAATAAACGGCTTCTCCATTCGGAGGAAGAGTTACGGAAAGCAAAAAATGCGGCAGAGACCGCCAGCCAGATGAAAACGTTGTTTATACAAAGTATGTCGCACGAAATTCGTACACCGTTAAATTCGATTGTGGGATTCTCTCAAATATTGGGAGACCGCTATCAGGATGATCCGGATACTAAGGTATATGCTTCTATTATAGAGGAGAACAGTAATAACCTCCTTCGGCTGATAACAGATGTGCTCGAGTTGTCTGATCTGGATAAGACCGGAAAGATGCCGGCTGATATCATGACCAATATAAATGACTGTTGTAAGTTGAGTGTGGATAATATTCGTAAAGATGTGCAAGAGGGAGTGGAATTGCATTTCCAGCCGGCCCGTGAAGAATTTATCGTGAAAAGTAATCCGGAGCGTATCATGCAGGTGTTGGTGAACTTGCTGCATAATGCTGCAAAATTCACTCCGTCGGGTGATATAACATTGGCATATAATATAATGAAGGAGGGACAGCGGATCTGTTTTACTATAACCGACACAGGGCCTGGCATTCCTTTGGAAAAGCAGGAGGCGGTTTTCTCCAGATTTGCCAAACTTGACAGTTATTCGCAGGGTACCGGACTGGGACTCTCGATCTGTCGGGGAATTGCAGATAAGTTGGGAGGGAGTCTGACTCTTGATTCTAAGTACACGAAAGGGTGTCGTTTTGTATTTATAATACCATATTCTTAGTTTTTATATATTTAATACCCTAACAAATGAAAACAAAAGTATTTCTTATGAGTCTGGCGTTGAGTTGCCTTTGGAGCTGTCAGCAAAATGAATCGGAAGAGTTGATAACCGCTCGAACGATTAACTTCACCAGTGTTGTGATTGGTGATGAAGTTCTATCACGGGCCGGTGGTACTTCCATTGATGTGATTTCAATGCGTACCGAATTGGATGATGCGTTTACAGTGTTTAACCTCAGAGAAGATACTCGTTCATGGGAAGAATTCGGAAAGGCGGATGAGGTTCTCTTTTATGCCCATTACCCGCGTTTGTCGGAAGATGTATCCGGTGCGGAGACTCGTGTATTGAAAGGAGGAACGGATGATTATTTGTTCGGGCAGGCGAAAGCGGTCAACGGTCAGCAGCAGGTATGTCTTCAGTTTAAACGCGTGATGGTCCCTTTGGCAGTAGAAGTTCTTGAGGAGGATGGCAATCCTTATCCGGGCAGTATTGAGGTCGGTGCTTTGTTAAAGAATAAAGGTGTTCAGAACTTGAAAGATGGTTCTGTTACTACTCTTGACGAAAAGGAATATACTAAATTTGAATGTGTAGCGAATAGCACGACAAGAGGTGTAAAAGCGATTATTGCTATTAACCTTCTGCCACAAAAAATTGAAAAAGGAACTCCTTTTCAAGTGCAGTTGAGTGACGGTAGGGCTTATACTGCTACAGTAGCCGAAACCGTACTGTTGAAATCAGGAGAAAATTATAAGGCGGTTGTGAAAGGTGACAAGGTGACCATTACAATCTTTGATGGATCTATTCCCTTATAAGTGTTAGGTTAACGTGAGTTATATCGAGCTCACGTTAGATTAATGAAATCGTGTTAATGAAATCATATGATAAAGATAAAGCCCTCTTTGTATAAACAAGATACAGAGAGGGCTTATATTATATGGAGAGCGTACGGATTACTCAATCGGTTTATTCAAGTGTTATCCGTTTGACACTTATTCTCTCATTCAAAAAAGTAGATGCGGATTCGGTGAATTTTTCTTCTGCTTCTGTCGTATAAAACGTGCATTCTCCGCCTTCTGTGCATTTGGCTGCCATTTCCGGATGGCGATAAAGGTAATCTTTCAGGCTTGCAGCAACATATTCGCCTTGAGAAACGACCTTGATATTGCTGGGTACAAACTGCCTTATTTTAGGTAGTAATAACGGATAGTGTGTGCATCCTAATATGATCGCATCGATCAGAGGATCTTTTTCTAACAGAATGTCCGTGTACTTTTTAATAAAATAATCGGCTCCGGGGTCGTTGGCTTCATTGTTTTCTACCAATGACACCCACATCGGGCAAGCTTCTCCACTGACATGAATGTCCGGAAATAATTTATGTATCTCCAGAGGATATGACTCTGATTTGATGGTACCCGCCGTGGCAAATACCCCTACGTGGCGGTTGTGAGTCATGTCGCCTATACATTCTACTGTAGGGCGGATCACTCCGAGCACTCTCCGTTGGGGATCTATATCCGGTAAATCATTCATTTGTATAGTACGCAGCGCTTTTGCCGAAGCTGTGTTGCATGCCAGAATTACCAGATGACATCCCATTTCAAATAATTTATTTACAGCTTGGAGGGTAAATTCATAAACAATCTCAAAGGAACGTGTGCCATAAGGGGCACGGGCGTTGTCTCCCAAATAGATGTAATCATATTGAGGCAGGGCTTCCCTGATTTTACTTAAAATGGTCAGTCCGCCATAACCCGAATCGAATACTCCGATAGGGCCGGGGGCTTGTGAGAGGTTTGGTTTCATGATGATGGAAAAGTTACGAGCTACAAGCTACAAGTTACAAATGGCATTTTAAGTCGAAATTGCCGGTAACTTGTTGCTTGTAGCTCGCTTTGTCTGTTATTTGTTGCTTATAAAAAACTTAAGCTGTCGTTCTTTTATTTAATTCCGAGCTGAGCTTTTACTTTAGTGGTAAGATCGATACTTTGAGCACCGATATAAGGTATTTGCGTACGCGCAAGGTCGAAAACATAGATAACACCTTCTGCTTCACCTACAGCTTTGATCGCATTGTCTAACTTCTGATATACAGGAGCCATTTTCTCTTGCTGTGCTTTTTGCATTCCCTGTTGTGCTTCCTGCTGGAATTGTTCTTGTCTTTCAGCCATATCCTGCAATTCTTTCTGTCTTCTTTCTGCAATGTTTTGCGGTAGAGAATCTTTTGCTATTGCTTGCTGGAATTCCTGATATTTTTTTGTGAATTCTGCTTGAGTCCGTTGAATTTCATCTGTGTAGTTTTTTTCCAAAGCCTGCAATTCCGAAATGGCTTTTGTATATTCGGGCATTGTAGGAATAATATCAGTCGAATTCATGTGACCGAACTTAAGTGTTGATTGTGCAAATACACCCATCGGGAGTACTAACATAATTAATAGTGCAATTTTCTTTAGCATAGTTTTATTATTTATTTTAATGATTACTTTCCGGTTATCGCTTGCAAATGTATGAAATTAATTTGAATATCCTAACTTTGCCAGCACTTCATTACTTATATCAATGCGCGGAGATGCAAAAATGATACTTGCTGCTGATGCTCTGTCTACTACAACAGAGTAACTTTTCTGTTCCGCCAGTTCTTTTACAGCGTTGTATATTTCATCCTGAATAGGCTTCATCAAACTTTCTCTTTTCTTGAAGAGTTCGCCTTCCGGACCGAAATATTTACGTTTCAACTCTGCAGCTTCTTTCTCCTTTGCTACAATCTCTTCTTCTTTCTTGGTCTTTTGTTCTTCAGAAAGAAATACTGTTTCCGATTGATAATTCTTATACAGTGTTTGAGCCTCTTTGGCAAGCGTTTCTACTTCACTTTGCCATTTCTTGGAGGATTGGTTCAACTGTTCGTTAGCACGCTCGTAAGCGGGAATATTCTTTAGGATATATTCCATATCAATCAGAGCAAATTTCTGTGCGCTGGCTGTCAGACTGACAGCAAACAGCATCATGATAAATAGAACAGACTTTCTCATAATGTTTAGTTTTTTTAATGAAACAATTAGAATTCTTGACCCAGTACGAAGTGGAAATGACTACCACCGGCACTGCTGCTACCGAATACTTTATCGAAACCGTAAGCCCAGTCGATACCCATCATACCAATCATCGGAAGGAAGATACGTACACCGACACCGGCAGAACGTTTCAAGTCGAACGGATTGAATTTATTGATATCGTTCCATGCATTACCGGCTTCTAAGAAACCTAACACATAAATGTTAGTACTTGTTTCCAGCATTAACGGATATCTTAATTCGATGCCCAAACGGGTGTATGCATAACCTTCGCTACCGTAAGGTGTCAACGAACTGTTTTCGTATCCACGTAATGCAATACTTTCCGTAGCATAGCTCGAGTATCCCGTCATACCGTCGCCACCTACATCAAATGTTTCGAATGGAGACTTCTTGTATTTATTGTAGTGTCCCAATAAACCGAATTCAACACGACTCATCAGTACCAAAGATTTAGGATGAGTGGTATAGTCCATCAAAGCTGTATAAGTTTTTGCTTTGAATTTCCATTTATGGTACTCAATCCAATTGTATAGCTTGTTTCTATTGTCTTGAGTAATGCTACCATTGGAATTATAGTATCCTTTGTAATCTCTTCCGTCAAACAGAGAATACGGTGGTGTAATCTGTGCCGACAATGAGAATTCGGAGCCTTGGCGCGGGAACAACGGATTGTCTATAGAACTACGGGCCAATGTCAGGTTCAGACTGATGTTGTTGCATTTACCGTCTGTAACAGGGAAATACTGCCAGTCTTTCAATATATAACGTTGGTATGCCAATTCTGCTGAAAGCGTAAAATAGTCATCCGGCCATTTTAGACGTTTACCCCAACCGATTGAAAGTCCCCACATCTGGATCGATTTGTCAGGGTCATAGTAGTTCTCGTAGTTGTTGTAGTTTCCGTAGTTGTACATGCCATATCCGCCATAACCACTATAAATACTGTTGTAATAGTTATTATAATAGCTATCGTTGTAATAGCGGCTACTGATATCGGTTTGTCTGGAGTAGAAAGCCGAAACTGAGAATGAGTTCGGACGTTTGCCTCCAAACCACGGATCGAAGAATGAGATACTGTATGATTGATAGTATCTTGCATTGGTTTGCCCGCTGACGGTCAATGTCTGGCCGTCACCTTGCGGAAGTATACCGCGATAGTTATCTCCCGGGTGTAGCAGATTGGCCAGTGAGAAGTTGGTAAACTTCAAACTCAATTTACCGATTACACCTGTCTGTCCCCAACCTGCGGAGAATTCAACCTGGTCATTGGCTTTGGATACCAGATTGTAGGCGATATCAACCGTACCGTTCATCGGGTCCGGTTGAATATCCGGTTGGATATTTTCCGGGTCGAAATGTCCCATTTGCTGGATTTCACGCATAGAACGCATGAGGTCATCACGACTGAACAGTTGCCCGGGACGGGTACGAAGTTCACGGCGAACTACATTTTCATACAAACGGTCGTTACCGTTGATCTTGATTTTATTGATAGTGGCTTGTCTGCCTTCGTAAATTCTCATTTCAAGGTCGATAGAATCTCCATCGATATTGATTTCAACCGGGTCGAGGTTATAGAACAGGTAACCGTTGTTATAGTATAAGTTACCGATAGCATCCTCATCCGTAGAAAGGCGTTCATTCAATAATTTCTGATTATAGACATCTCCCTTTTTCATGCGGAGAAGGTAATTCAGTTGTTCGGAAGGATATAAAGTGTTACCTACCCATGTTACATTACGAAGATAGTACTTGTCTCCTTCTTCTATTTCGATATATACATTGACGGTCTTTTCATCGTAAGGTGATACACTGTCCACAACGATCACCGCATCACGGTAACCTAATTCATTATACTTATCGATAATCAACTGTTTGTCTTCTTCGTATTTTTCATTGATGAATTTCTTGGTACGGAACAGGTTTTTCAGTTTACCTTTTTCATTTGTTTTCTTCATTACGCGTTTCAGCTTGGACGTTTTGATGGCCTTGTTGCCGACGATCGTAATTTCATGCACTTTTACCTTTTCTTTTTTATCAATATTTACATCGACAATGACTTGGTTTTCATTGGAAACATCGTCTTTTTGTGAGATAATGATTTCTGCATTTTTGAAACCTTTGTCGTCAAAATAACGTTTAATAAGGGTTTTTGCACGATCTACCAAGTTCGGGGTAATCTGGCTGCCTTTTACCAATCCCAAACGTGTTTCCAAATCCTGCCTTTCTGACTTTTTAACACCATGATAACGTATTTCCGAAATACGCGGGCGTTGGGTCAGACTGATTTTTAACCAAATTTTGTTACCTTCTATCTTTTCGGCTGTAATCTGTACATTCGAGAATAGTCCATGACGCCAATAACGCTTGATAGCACTTGTTATTTCATCGCCCGGCACTGAGATCGTTTGTCCTACCGATAATCCGGACAGCCCGATGAGTACATAGTCCTCGTAGTTTTTAACACCTTCGACCTTTATATCGGCTATTTCATATTTTTTGGGTGTTCCTGAATATAAAATAACAGGCTTTGAAGATTCGTCTGTGTTAGCATCTTGTGCCCTGCCTGCCAATACAAACCCAAACAGGCAGATAAACGTTACGAATATGAAGGAAATACGATAATGCATTTATGTTATAATTATAAGTTTTGAGTTAACTGATTTGTTCACTGGTTTTGCCGAAGCGACGTTCCCGTTTCTGATAATCACAGATGGCTTTTCTCAATTCTTCTTCCCTGAAATCGGGCCAGAAAGTGTCACAGAAATAGAGTTCGGAATAAGCACACTGCCATAAAAGATAGTTGCTTAACCGTATCTCACCTCCTGTTCGGATCAACAAATCCGGATTGGGCATAAAATGAGTGGTCAGATGTGATTCTATGCAGTCGCAGGTAATTTCTTCGGGAGTAATTTCTCCTTTTTGTACCCGTATTGCAATTTGTTTGGCTGCTTCTGTTATTTCCCATCGTGAAGAATAGCTGAGTGCTAATACCAGACACATACCGGTGTTGTGCGAAGTGTGTTCTACACAAGTATTCAGGCGTGTCAATACATTCTCCGGCAACTTTTCTATATCACCTATAATACGAAAGCTGATGTTATTCTTCATAAAGGTCTCTTCTTCGATGGAATCGAAAAGAAGACTCATCAACGCTGCCACTTCATCGGACGGACGATTCCAATTTTCTGTAGAGAAAGTATATAATGTCAGATACTTGATGCCCATTCGGGCTGCTTCTTCTGCAATGACATGCACCGTTTCCGCACCGGTCTGATGTCCAAAACTGCGTTCACGTCCGCGCTGTTTGGCCCATCTTCCGTTACCATCCATGATAATTGCTACATGTTGAGGTATCCGGCTAAAATCTATTTGCTCTGTATAGGACATCTTTTTAGTTGTTACATTCTTTACATCTGGAAAAAAGGTCATATGTCACAAAAAAGACGGTATATGAATAACTGTCTTTGTTCTTCCATCCCTGACTTTTAATCCGATACGGATCATTCAATTGCAGTCCTTCTTTATTGGTGACATCTAATTTATCACTTAAGCTGAACCGCATGGTAAACTCGCAACCGATATTGATGCGGTGGGCTATTTTATATTTCACTCCCACCCCTATCGGAAAGTTTACTGTAAATACTCCTTCTGCCGGTGCCGGTGCGAAGGTAAATCCCATTCCCCCTAATATATAAGGAGTAAAACGATGCCCTCCGTTATATCCTATTCCGGTACCGTATGCCAGAAAGTTATATTCAAATTGTGCCCCGAGGTCGAAGAGTGTACGTTTAAAACCAACTTCTCCGTTGTCGGGGTATTTGTTTTTAAAATTTTTCGTGTTGCCGGATATTCTTCCTGCCATTAAATTGGTTTTTATAGACATTCGTGGATTCATGATAAACCTGGCCATAAATCCTCCGGCTACTCCTATATTTTTGAATGGGGTGGTGTAATTGGCATCACCCATGTAAAAACTGCCTCCTAATCCGCCCCCCAATTCCATTCTATATTCTTCGTCATCCTGCGCATGCAGACTGAAAAGCGGTAAAGTGAGCATCCATATACATGATATCAGCGTTCTTTTGATAAATGCCATAATCGTTTTATTACTTGGTTATTCCATTAATAGAACGGCTGATTAACTTTAAAATTGTATATAGGCTACTGTCTGTCAAAGCCTAACCGGTTTAAACGTCCCCGCCAAACTTCATTGGGCTGACTTCGCATTATCCAGATAAAATTATTTTTATCCACTACCATTGAATAATCAGATTCCCAACCTCGGAAACCTCCGGTGGCAGAAGATTCTGAGGCAGCTTGCTCCGGGAACATGAACATACTTTCTACTGCATTCCATACAATGCCGTTTACAGACTTGTAGAAAGTCTTGAAATCTTTTCCGAAAATATAGAATGCATCTCCGTAGTACATGATAGACGGATCTTGTAGCATGGGACAAGTATAGGACGATTCGGTTGAAAGGGCCGCCCATTCCTGGCCTTCCATATATCCCCACGCTATAGTTGCCGTATCGTTTTCCGTCGGCTCAACGATATTACCTACGACCATTATATTAGGTACGCCGATTGCATTGTTGAAAGTCGTTGCCGAGATATTGTTGCGTGGGAAATTTTGAGGGACAATTCCTTCTACTTTCCATTCACTACCATCGGTCGTGAAGAACCTTTCCACATCCTCGGTTTCGTTCTTTTCGTTTGTTTCTTTAAGGGTTTTAATTCCTGTAAGAATATTGCTGATCGGTGCGATAAGTGTGACCACATCTTCGCCGAATGCCGGAGCATCTGTCCAACTTTTACCGTCACTTGAACTATAAACTTTACTGTAACCGTTTACTGTAGCATACAGCATTTCTTTAAAGGTGACTATTGAAGTGAGGTCTGTTGATGGCAATCCACTGATCGGGCTCTCGGCCCAATGCTTTCCATCGGACAATGCGGTGGAGTACACAGCAGTTGCTTCCGGTGAATAAACCAATATGTTATTATCAAAAATGATTGCTTTTTGTTTGCCGGTAATTGCGGGTGCAAAAGGCTGGGCTATCGGACCGTCGCCCCAGTTCAGGGAATCCGGCTGCTGTTGATGTACACGCACAGAGAGGGAGTATTCTTTCTTGTGTTCTAAATCGGGGGCGTATACTCTGAATTTGAAAGGTTTTCCAGATGTTCCGTCCGGAAGTATTTCCATTGTATTGACTAAATTGACAGAATCTTCTATGTTGAAAAGCGAGTCTTTACCGGCAGCGTCTACCGCAACGACATATCCTGCCGTCGAAAGTGTTTTGATTAGGATTCTGTCGATAATGGTATCCGAACCAACTGGCAATGAATCTTGATTGTATATTCTTCCTGAAAGCTGATCTATCGTGAAAGCATAATTCACTCCCAATATATTGTCGAGTTCAAATGCCTGCACTAACGCATTTGGGCTATATTCGATTGGATCGTCGTCGCCAAGGCAGGAACTCATGGCAAATGATACAAATAAGAAACTCACAATTACTGATAAAAACTTAATTCTCATTTTGAACGATTGTGTTTATTTACAAGTTGCAAAAATAGGAACATTTTTTCCGATATTGAACATTGTGGAGAAGTTTTATATAAAATTATAGATAATCACAGGCTTTTTATCGATGGAAACCCCTCTATATAGGGTTGTTTAACCTGCTTTTATTTGTGTAATGTGTTATTTCTACTCCAAAATGTTTTTCAGTGGAATAACTAATTTTATTTCTTATTTCAGGTGCTTTAACACCGGATTGCAGCCTGATTTCGGCTCTCTCAATAAATGCTTCATCCCATAATTCTGCATTGATGAACGACTGAAGCAATTGTGCTCCTCCTTCTACCAGCAGGGATTGTAATCCACGGTGATAAAGTTCTTCCATGATCTGCGGTAATAAGTCTTTTTGGTAATTTAAGGTGATATATTCTATATGCTTTTCTTGGGGGTGTATTAAGGATGTAAAAATAAGTGTTGGAATGTTGTCACTGAGAAGATGTAAAGTGGATGGTAGTGACAGATCTTTGTCCAATGCGATTCGTACCGGATTTTTGCCGTACCAATTTCGTACTGTTAATGACGGATTGTCTAACAACGCCGTTCGGCTTCCTACCATGATGGCGTCTGATTCACTTCTCTTTTTATGTACCAACATTGAGGTCAGTGAGGTAGAGAGCATTACCGGATGTCCCTCCGAGCGGTTGATGTCAATAAAGCCATCTGATGATTCGGCCCATTTTAATATAATGTAAGGACGCCGGAGGGTATTGAATGTGATAAAGCGTCGTATTAAGTCACGGCATTCTTTTTCGAGTACACCTACAACCACTTCTCTTCCTGCATTGCGCAGCTTCTGTATGCCTCGTCCGGCCACTTCTGAAAATGGATCCTGGCAACCGATGACGATACGTGGTATTTGCTTTTCGATAATCAGGTCAGCACAAGGGGGTGTTTTGCCATAATGAGAACAGGGCTCCAAGCTGACGTAGATGGTGGAATGTTTTAATAAGGTTTGATCTTTAACCGAGCGGATGGCATTAACTTCTGCGTGGGCTTGTCCGCAACGGATATGGTATCCTTCGCCGATGATGCGTCCATTGTGCACGATGACGGCTCCTACCATCGGATTAGGGGATACATTGCATAAACCGTTTCGTGCCAGTTCGATGCAACGCTGCATGTATTTTTCTTCTTCCATTTTTCCGTCTTTTATTAATAATATTTGTACTTTTGCACCCCAAAACAGATGAATTTATGAATCGGGTCTCGACTTACATCCGTCAATCGCTGTGTGATATTTATCCTCCTCAGGAACTTAAGAGCCTGACGATGATGATTTGGTGTGATCTGCTTGGCATGGATGCACTCGATATTTATTTGGGCAAAGATATTAATTTATCAGAAAGCAAACTGCATGAACTTGAAAACATTCTGCAACGTTTGCGGAAAAACGAGCCGGTACAATATATTCGTGGGTTTGCAAATTTTCTCAGCCGGCCTTTTTATGTTGCGCCCGGTGTGTTGATTCCACGTCCGGAAACTGAAGAACTGGTAGAGCTTATTATTAGTGAAAATCAGTTTGATACTCCTCGAATCTTAGACATCGGTACCGGAAGCGGATGTATCGCTGTTTCTTTATCTCTTGATATTCTGCATGCTCAGGTTACCGCTTGGGACGTTTCGGATGAAGCGCTCGATATAGCTCATCGTAATAATGAAGCGTTGAATGCTACTGTGTCCTTTGAGAAAAGAAATGTGTTTGCTGATGTAGAACAGCAAAAAAAGTTTGATATTGTTGTCAGCAATCCACCGTATGTGACAGAGTCCGAGAAAAGGGCGATGGAATCGAATGTACTCGATTGGGAGCCGGGACTGGCTTTGTTTGTGCCGGATAATGATCCGTTGTGTTTTTATCGCCGGATTGCAGCTTTGGGGCGAAAACTTTTAAGCCCGGGTGGAAAGCTCTATTTTGAAATAAATCGTCTGTATGGTGCACAGATCGTTTCTATGTTGGCTGATTTGGGGTATTGTAATCCCCGTTTGATAAAAGATATTTCTGGTAATGATAGAATAGTAACTACATATAAATGAATACGATAACTGAAGATGAGGCGTTGAATCGTGTTGCCGCCTATTGTTCTGCTGCCGAACATTGCCGGGCAGAAGTGAGTGAGAAATTGCAAAAGTGGGGAATAGCTTACGAAGCGATAGAACGTATTCTTACCCGGCTTGAAGCAGAAAAGTATATTGATGATGAACGCTACTGCCGTGCATTTATAAATGATAAATATCGCTTTGCCAAATGGGGGAAAATGAAAATAGGACAAGGATTGTATATGAAAAAAATTCCCTCTGATGTAGCGTGGCGTTATCTGAATGAAATCGATCAGGAAGAATATCTTGCTGTTCTGCGTGATTTGCTTGCTTCTAAGCGGAAGAGTGTTCGTGGAAAAGATGAATACGAACTCAATGGGAAGTTGATCCGTTTTGCGATGAGTCGCGGCTTTGAAATGAAAGATATTAAGTGTTGTATAGAGGTTTCGGAGGAAGAAGCATGTGCTGATTAAAAAAATAACGGGAATCTTCTTTCTCGTTTCGTTCTATTTCTGTATTTTTGCAATCTATAATTATCAAGTTAGTTTAGTTATGAAAAACTTAGAGAGATTATTTGCTGAGAAGTTACTAAAGATTAAAGCGATTAAGCTTCAACCGGCTAATCCTTTTACATGGGCTTCCGGATGGAAATCACCGTTTTACTGTGATAACCGTAAAACACTTTCTTATCCGTCTCTTCGTAATTTTGTGAAGATTGAAATTACACGTCTGATATTGGAACGATTCGGACAGGTGGATGCTATTGCAGGCGTTGCTACAGGAGCTATCCCTCAGGGGGCGTTGGTGGCCGATGCATTGAATCTTCCGTTCGTGTATGTTCGTTCTACCCCGAAAGATCATGGATTAGAGAACCTTATCGAAGGAGAGCTCCGACCCGGAATGAAAGTAGTGGTGGTAGAGGATTTGATATCTACCGGTGGTAGTAGTTTGAAAGCTGTAGAAGCGATTCGTCGTGACGGCTGTGAAGTGATCGGTATGGTAGCTGCCTATACGTATGGCTTCCCGGTAGCTGAGAAAGCATTTAAAGATGCTAAAGTACCTTTGGTTACGTTGACAAATTACGAAGCAGTGCTTGACGCAGCACTTCGTACCGGTTATATTGAAGATACGGATGTTGCAACTTTGAACGAATGGCGCAAAGACCCGGCACATTGGGACGCAGCAAAGTAATAAAAGATATTTGACTATATTTAATACGTAGATAAAGAAGAGCCATTCGGGCAGATATTGTTCGGATAGTTCTTTTTTTGTCTTTAATTTATTAAGAATAAAAATAAGATGACTAAATTTGAAAGTCCGGTAAAAGTAATACCTTTCAGTCAGGAACGTGTTTACGGGAAATTGTCGGATCTCAGTAATCTCGAAGCTATAAAAGATCGTTTGCCGGAAGACAAAGTGAAAGATATAAGCTTTGATTCGGACAGTCTTAGTTTCACCGTGTCTCCTGTGGGACAGTTGACGTTGAAGATAGTTGAGCGTGAACCTAATAAGTGCATTAAACTTGAAACGACTAATTCACCTCTTCCATTTAATATGTGGATTCAGCTTGTTGCAACTGGGGATGAAGAATGTAAACTGAAAGTGACTATTGGCATGGAATTGAATCCTTTTATGAAGGCAATGGTTCAGAAACCTCTTCAGGAAGGATTGGAGAAAATGGCGGATATGTTGGCGATGATTCAATATTAACCAAGCGGTAAGCGGCCAAATGGTGAATGATAGAGTAACCTTTTATTATTATTTCTGATAGAAATAGTCACAGTATCTATTACTTACTACTGGCTACTAACTACTAACTACTAAATATTATGGCACAGAAACTTTGGGAAAAATCAGTTCAGGTGAATAAAGAGATAGATCGCTTTACTGTCGGTCGTGACCGTGAAATGGATCTTTATCTTGCGAAGCATGATGTAATGGGATCTATGGCCCATATTACTATGCTCCAAAGTATCGGGTTATTGACGGAAGAAGAGCTTTCTCTGCTGTTGGCTGAATTAAAGAATATCTATGCAGAAGCAGAACGGGGAGAGTTTGTGATTGAAGATGGAGTAGAAGATGTGCATTCGCAGGTAGAGTTGATGCTGACCCGTCGATTGGGTGATGTGGGTAAAAAAATACATAGTGGTCGTTCGCGTAATGATCAGGTACTTCTTGATTTGAAGCTGTTCACTCGTACTCAATTGAAAGAGGTGGCTGAGGCGGTAGAACAGTTGTTTCATGTGCTGATTCTTCAAAGTGAACGATATAAGAATGTGTTGATGCCCGGATATACTCATTTGCAGATAGCGATGCCCTCATCTTTCGGATTGTGGTTTGGTGCTTATGCCGAAAGTTTGGTGGATGATATGCTCTTTTTGCAGGCTGCTTTCAAGATGTGTAACCGTAATCCGTTAGGGTCAGCTGCCGGTTATGGCTCCTCTTTTCCATTGGACCGTACGATGACGACTCGTTTGCTTGGTTTTGATTCTCTGAATTATAATGTGGTATATGCCCAGATGGGTCGTGGTAAAATGGAGCGTAATGTAGCTTTTGCACTTGCCACTATTGCCGGGACCATTTCTAAGCTTGCATTTGATGCTTGTATGTTCAATAGTCAGAACTTCGGTTTCGTGAAACTGCCTGATGATTGCACTACCGGTTCCAGTATTATGCCACATAAGAAGAATCCGGATGTTTTTGAGCTGACGCGTGCTAAATGTAACAAATTGCAATCGCTTCCACAGCAGATCATGATGATAGCCAATAATCTGCCATCGGGATATTTTCGTGATTTGCAGATAATAAAAGAGGTATTCTTACCTGCTTTTCAGGAATTGAAAGATTGTCTGCAGATGACGACTTATATTATGAATGAGATAAAAGTAAACGAACATATCTTGGATGATGATAAGTATCTGCTCATTTTTAGTGTAGAAGAGGTGAATCGTCTGGCGCGCGAAGGTATGCCTTTTCGTGATGCTTATAAGAAAGTAGGGCTTGATATTGAGGCCGGAAATTTCTCGCATAGTAAGCAAGTTCATCATACTCATGAGGGGAGTATCGGCAATCTTTGTAATGATGAAATCTCTGCCTTGATGCAAAAGGTGATAGAAGGGTTCAACTTCCGGGGAATGGAGGAAGCGGAGAAAAAAATATTGGAACGTTCATAAAAGTGATATGCTCATGCGTAAATTGTTTTTGACTCTATTATTATTTATAAGTGTCGTTGCTTGTGATGATGCCTATAAATCGAGTATTCCGGATGTTGCATTTGAATTGAGGTACAATATTGCTGTTTTTCCATCAATAACACAGCCCGGTTATTTTGTTAAAGTTGAGAAGAATACGCATGGTATTCCAGTGGGATATGCCGGTATTATTCTTGGTAAGTCTGTATTCTCGGATTATGGAGATAATAATTATATTGCTTTTGATGCAGCTTGCCCTGTTGAAGCCAGTCGTAGCGTTTCCATTAATGTGCAGGAAGATGGTTTGGGAAATGCTGTCTGTCCGTCATGTGGCACGAAATATGCTTTAAGTTCGGGAGGAGTGCCCGAAGGTGAGGGAACGGAATATTTAAAGCGTTATAATGTAACTGTTAATGGAAGTACATTGTTGGTTCGCAACTGATTTTTATTATAATGTACGCTCGATATAATATTGGAATAATCTTAATAGCCCGTCATTGACAAAGTTCGTGTCAATGGTGGGCTTTTTACTTTTATTATCAGTTGTATTTTATTGAGAAATATGATTTCAAAGAGTGTTTCTCCATATGGCCCTTATTTACATATAGTCTCTTTCTTTGATATTTTTAAAGAATGTATCCTGTTTAAGTGGTTCACGGTCATTCACGAGTCAATGAAAAACAAGCAGATCGCTGGAATTTCATAGATGGAAAATTTACAAAAGGGCGATAAGAGGAGTGGTAAGGGTATGGGGATTTATGGCATAAATCACTCCGTTTGTATGCAAAGAATTATTCGTTTATTTATGTGATTTCATTGATTATGTTATTAATAAAGCAACTTGGTGAAGCAACTATTATTTGTTTGTTAAGATTAATAGTTATTTTAATCATATCTTGGACTTTGATTGGTGAATGACTTATGTCCGATTGATATTATGACAGGAAATATAGGGTGCTGTTTTTTTTGTATCATTACTAAATGTCTGGAAATATGAAAACAATGGTGGTCTGTTATAGGTGTAAATGTGTTGTTGTACAGTTGATTATGAGGTGAATAAGGGCTTTCAAGCTATAGATGGGATTGGACGCATCTTTGTATGGTGACTTTGTTTGTCTTTCTTTTCAAAACTTTCCTTTTAAAAAATTTGGCAGAAACAACAAAACTCTTTATCTTTGCACCCGTTGAAAAAATGCGGAAATAGCTCAGTTGGTAGAGCATAACCTTGCCAAGGTTAGGGTCGCGAGTTCGAGTCTCGTTTTCCGCTCTCTTTGAAAGGATGCTCGAATGGTGGAATGGTAGACACGAAGGACTTAAAATCCTTTGGCCATTGCGGCTGTGCGGGTTCAAGTCCCGCTTCGAGTACGAGTATTCCTGATTAAAAGCTCTGTAAGTCATTGATTTATGGAGCTTTTTTCTTTTCTGTATTTTTTTAAGATAAACTGTCCTCGGGCTTTAAATTAAGTAACATTTCCTACGAATTATGCGGTTCATGTAAACCAAGAGTTAAACCGAAAAGTGTATGAAAGTTACTATTAATGTGTTGTGTTACAGTCTGTATATTGTACTACAAAAAAATGTGATGTAGAACAACTTCTCATTAATACGGCAATTATATGTTCATGTGATAAAGATACTTTTTTAATTTAATCTCTCAGATTCTTATATTGATTTGTTAAAAGAATGATGCAAAATGTTTTTTTCTGAATTCTTTTTAGTAACCTATTCCAATAGATTGTATATATAATATATAAATTAAATGTTTTAAAAAATTTAAGAGGTGAAAAACATGGATAAAGGTAATTAATGTAACAGTGACTTTGATGCGGAATGCATGTATCTGAATGAAAATAACCAGTATTTTGTTAATGTTAAAAATGATACTAAATGAAAAAAAAATTAAAGTGTGAGATTAAAATCTTACTATTTTTCTTATTCCTATTTATTCCATTTTTTTTGAGTGCTACAGCACAAGAAGAGAAAAGAATCAGTTTGGATTTTGCAAATGTTCCACTAAGCCAAGTTTTGAATGAGATTGGCAAACAAACTTCGCTTCGTATTATTTACAATACGAAAGATGTTAATCCTGATAAGATTGTTTCTGTAAAAGTTAATCAAGAAAGATTAGCTTCTGTTATGGTTAATTTGTTGAAAAACACCAATGTGGCTTATACGCTGAAAGATGATTGTCTTGTTCTTTTTTCCTCTAAAGAAAAAAGAAATATAGAAAATGTACAGCAACGACAACAACAAGATAAGCGTATTATTAAAGGTGTAATATCTGATGAGTTTGGTGAACCTCTTATGGGCGTGAGTATCAAAATACAAGGAACCGGTATGGGGACTATTACGGATTTGGACGGTAATTATACAATTGAAGTAGCAGGTGATAAAGACGTATTGGTGTTTTCCTATATTGGATATAAAACGATTGTGTTGCCGGTGGTAGGAGCGACTTCTTTTAATATTATAATGAAAGAAGATTCACAGCAATTGGGAGAAGTTGTAATTACTGCAATGGGTATTGAAAGAAAAGCGGAATCTTTGACTTATGCTACTCAACAGATTGGTGGAAAGGAATTGACTCGTGCGAAAGATGTAAATTTTGTAAATTCATTGCAAGGAAAGAGTGCCGGTTTGACGATTACTCCTAACTCTTCAGGAGCTGGTGGCGGTTCTTCTAAAATAACGCTTCGTGGGCAAAGTTCTATTTTGGGTAATAATCAGCCGTTAATAGTCTTAGATGGTATTCCGATGTCAAATGGAATGTCGGGACAATCTCAAGAAATTCTGATGGCGGCTTCTCGTGACGGTGGTGATTTGTTGTCTACTATTAATCCAGATGATATCGCCAATATATCTATATTAAAAGGTCCTAATGCTGCTGCTTTATATGGTAGTGCGGCCAACAATGGTGTTATTATCATTACTACAAAGAGTGGACGTGAGGGGAAAGTCAAAATTGATTTTTCCAGTAATATAACTTTAGAAACACCTTTGGTTTATCCAGAACAGCAGAAAACTTTTGCTCCTGAAATCGTTGGTGGTGAGGTGCGTTATAATGCTTGGGGAAATAAGATCTCTGATATAACTGATGATCAATTAGCTATGTTTCCTTATTTAACAAAAAATCCCAGAAATAATGTAACAGATTTTTTTAAAACGGGGCAAACTTACAACAATTCCATTTCTTTGAATGGTGGAACAGAATATTCCAGTACTTATTTTTCTTATGGAAATACAACGCAGAAAGGGTTGATGGACAAAAATAAATTTGTGAGACATAATCTTCTTTTCAAACAAAGCTATAATCTGTTTAATGATAAGCTAAAGTTAGACTTATCATTGAATTATGTAACTCAGAAAACAATAAATCGTCCTGTTATTGGTAAAGCTAAAGGTTCACTTCCGGGATTATACCTTACTCCTTCTGCCGTAGATTTACGTTATTTTGATAAAAATAGAACTTATATTGCAGATAAAGATGATCCATTAGTATATAATCCGGCACTGGATCCGAATGTGGAAAATGATATTGTGAATCCTAATTTGGAAGGAGTGGCAGTACAAAATTTCCCGTGGGTAAATAACCCATATATCAATAATCCTTATTTTATGTTAGATGCGATCAATGATGAAGCTTTACGTGATCGTATTATGGCTTCTTTTACTGCTAAGTATCAGATTTTAAAAAGCTTGTCAGCTCAAGCCCGTGTGAGTTTGGATAAGACTCATGATGAAAATACAGTGCTTGAATTAGCTACTATTCGTGTGGCTAAAAATCAAACCTTAGGTGCTACGTACTGGGGATCAAGAGCTTCCCATCGTGAAATTTATTCGGATTATTTGTTGACATATACGGAGAAATTTAAAGAGAAAATTTCATTTAATGCTACAGTAGGTACCAGTTTTAAACGCATTAAAGATCATTCTATTTATATGACTAAGACGAATGATAATACATATGTTTCTCCAAATATACCTTATCCTATACCAGGAGCCTTGGGCTCTAACAAAGAGGGGTATAAAGGTACTTTATTAACTGGACAAGACCTGACCCCTACTACAAATTGGGAAACAGCTGTTTTTGCAACGGCACAAGTAGGATTTTGGGATAAAGGTTACATTGATGTCAGTTTCCGTAATGACTGGTCAAAGGCATTTCAGCAGTTCGCTACTCATGGTAAGTATAAAAGTTTTCCATACTATTCAGTAGGAGGTAATCTTTTATTAAAAGAATTGTTACCTTTTAATATGCCCAAACTTGACGCGATGAAGCTGAGGGCATCTTATAGTGTGGTTGGTAACTCTATCCCTGCGGAATTTTATGCTGCGCAGTTTGCAAATCCGTTAACAGGAACTATCGGAGCAAGAAATCCGACTTTTGATAATCCGAAACCTGAAACAACTCGGGCGTTCGAGGTTGGATTGGATGCGACATTATTTAATAATAAACTGAATTTAGACGTAACTATATATCAGAGTACTATGGAAAATCAGTTTATGAGAATAACTACAGCTACCGGCCAAACAAAGCCAATAAATTCAGGTAAAATTAGAAATCGCGGTATTGAGTTTACTACCAACTATAATGTCATTTCTACAAAAGATTTTAGATGGAGCACTGGTTTGAATTTATCTTATAATGATAATAAAATTATGGATACATATACTGCACCGGATGGAACAACTGATGATTGTATTATGAGTGCAAGCGGTGTGGAAATTCAGACTAAATTTATTAAAGGTGGATCTTATGGCGACTTGTACGGAAAGGATTTTGTATATGGCGATGATGGTAAAATTAAGATTCAAGACGGAAAACCCGTGTTGACAAGTGAATACAGTCGTTATTTAGGTAATACAAATGCTAAATTTAATTTCGGATGGAATAATACTTTTAGTTACAAAGATTTCTCTCTTTATTTTTTGGTTGATGGAAAGATAGGTGGAAAAGTAATTTCACTAACGCAGGCGGAAATGGATTTTGCAGGATTATCAGAGCGAAGTGCAGAAGCACGTTTAACAAATAATGGCATGGTAACTTTGCCTGATGGACAACAAATTACAGCCCGTAACTATTATGAAACTGTAGGTGGTGCTCATCTGGATTGCATTTATAAGGGGACAAATGTGCGACTTCGTGAAATCTCTTTAGGATATACATTCTATGATTTATTAGGCCCTTCCAAACATTTAACATTGTCTTTGATTGCACGTAATATCGGATTCTTGTATAAGGATTCACCAGTAGATCCGGATATATCTGCTACTGCTGCTAATGCTTTTGGCGGAGTCGATTCGTTTACACTACCGACTACCCGTAGTTTCGGTTTTAATATAAAATTAACCTATTAATTGATTTTTGAAGATGAAAAAAATATATAAATCAATATTCTTTTATGGCTTATTGGCTACCACCTCTTTAATAATGGGAAGTTGTGGGGATGCGTTTGATTATCCGGATTGGCAAATTATTGATGATAAGCAGAGTGATACTTCAGGAGGTGATGGAATTGATATGGGAGATGTTTCTGATGAGGTATTGGAAGGAGAACTACGCCAAGCAATGGAATATGTGATTGATTTTAGAGAACATAAATATCAATATCAGCGTAATACCAATATAGATGTATTTGCAGGATATTGCACTGTTTCAAAAAGTAAATTCGACTTTGGCCAACCTCTATATCATACGTATGATTATCCGAATGGGTATTATGGTGGTCCTCTCGGTGAGAGTCAGAAATTATTTCCGCAACTTTATCACGCTTATTTTTTTGCAGAAAGTCATGGAAATCCAGAATGGAAAGCAATCGCTCAAATTTTGTATGCTTACAGTATGCATGAATTAGTTGATTTCTTTGGTGTGATTCCTTATAATGACTATCGAAAATTGAAAGAGACCAATCCACTTGAATATTTGTCTTGTGAGGATACATATAAGGCAATCTTTACTGACTTGGAAGAGGCGATTGCTACTTTGAAAGAAAAAAAAACGTCTGCTGAAATGTTGAAACGGGTAGAAGGTGAAAAAGAAGGGTATTCAAAAGGTGATTGGAAGAATTGGGTGAGGTTTGCCAATTCTATACGGCTGAGAATGGCATTGAATATGGTAAAAGTGAATCCGGGAGACGCACAGACTATTGCGGAAAGTGCTGCTAATGATGAAATAGGGTTGCTTACTGAAGATTTTGGATTGCCTACGGATAATGGTAGTACTTATCAACATCCTCTTCATAAAATTAGTGCCGAGTGGGAGGATTCTCGTTTAGGAGCTTCTTTAGAAAACATCATGAAACGTTATAATAATCCGTTGCTTGAAGTGTGGTTTTCTAAAAATGGAGCGGTTATTAATTCTAAAACATCTGGTAAAAAAACACTGGATGTTGCAAAAGAGTGTGTCGGTATGCGTCAAGGATGCTCTGTTGACCCGAGCCCGGCAGAGAACGGTTACAAGGCATTCTCTAAATTTCAAGTGAAATATATGCCGCGTAATTTCTTTAAAGTGACTGAGGTCCTTTTTCTTCTTTCTGAAGCTAAATTGAGAAATTGGAATGTCGGGGGTACCAGTGCTAAGGATTTTTATGAGCAAGGTATCAGAAAGGTTTTTGAAGAGAATGGGTTATCTGGTGCGGCTGATGCTTATTTGAAACAGACGGCTGCTAATACGAAAATAGTTTATAAAGATTATTATCAGCCTGAATTTAGTGAAACGGATCAAACCCGTGGTGTGCAAGTTGGGGTAAAATGGGATGAGGGGGACTCTGACGAAGTGAAATTAGAGAAGATTGTCACTCAAAAGTATATTGCTAATTTCCCACAGTCAGCTGAGGCATGGACTACATTCCGTCGTACAGGATATCCCAGACTGTTTCCTGTTGTAGAAGAAGTGAACGGAGTGCCCAGGAATTGGCCGGATAAATCATTTGATAATGAATTGCAGATACGGCGTATACCGTTTGGTGAAAGCACTTCGAATGAGCAAGTGAATATTCCTAATATTGAAGTTGCGCTTGGAGGAGATAATACCGCTGGTACTCGTGTTTGGTGGGATGTACCGACAGAAGGACGCGATGAAAATAATCGTATCATTCCAAAGAATTTTTAATAGCTAACTATTAATAAAAAAAATATGATAACTAAGAAATATGTATATTTTATCTTGACATTATTTACTGCCTGTCTAAGTTTGGTGGGTTGTAAAGATGATGATGTGGAATATGTTAAGATGTCTAAAACCGCAGTGACAGTATATCCAAATGAATCTTATCAATTTCAGGTACTTGCTGAAGGAGAAGATTTATTTCCGGGGACCGTTGTCTGGTCAATAAAAGATGAAACACCAGAAGAGGGCATACAAGGAAATGTCTTGACGATAGATGAGGCTGGTAAAGTAACGGGAGTTAATTATGGGCAGGCTGTTGTAAAGGCAACGCTTCAGGATGGACGTTATTTGCTGGCGATTGTGACAGTAGCAGAACGTATTGGTCCAACTGACCCGACTTTCTCGTTTGAACAAAGTAAATATTATATTAATCCGAGTACTATTTCAGATTCATTGGTTCTAACTATTGATCCGGATTTATTGAAACTCTATCCATTAGAATTTATATCTTCTGATGAGGCGGTTCTGTTAGTGGATGATGCAAGCAAATTGCAAGAAACTACTCAAGAGGGTACCTATAAAATAGGTATTCATCCACAAAATGTGCAACAAGAAGAACCTATAAAGATAACGGCTAAGTTAGGGGGAGCAGAAATAGAATGTGAAGTATATGTAAAAGTAAAATTGTATTTATCGTTAATGTCTTTTACAGGAGCTGATATTACAGAGATTGAACAGAGCAGTTATAAATTTACTATTAATAATGATGATAAGGGGAAAGACACGATTGTAGTATATTATAAAGCATATCCGGATGACCAGACGACTATTAATAGCATTGATTTTAAAGTAACGACTTCAGGTGAAGGGTTGGTCGTGAATAAACGTGGACTTAGTGAAGAGGCTCCTGGAGAATATTTTATTGTAGTTACTTCCGGAGGAGTGCCGGGGAATGCAGTTGTGACAGTGGAAGCGGAAGGGCGAAAAGTAACAGCAAGTTGTGAGATTTATGATAAGAACGACTATTATGTTGAATCTGTGACAATGCTTAATTCACAATATACAATAGAAGATGTTCTTTTCTATAATTTGTTTCCGGAAGTTGATGTAGCACCCTTTGGCATTACAGATTACTGGCCTATAAAGTGGTCTTCTTCTGATGAAAATATAGCAACGGTAGGCAGTGAAGGATTAGTTGTATTCCGCTCACCAGGGGAAGTGGATATTATTGCTACGTCAAGAGATAAGAGTGATAAATGCCATTTTATTGTTTTATTGAAGGTTACTTCTATTAGTTTTGTAGATGGAACTGCTTCTTATTATGCGGGTGAATCTTTCAAATTAGCTACTGAAGTAAAGGCTAATGTGAAAAATATTCCAGAAGATCGCTATACTTGGACTTCTTCTAATGAACAAGTCGCTACGGTGGATAATGAAGGAGTTGTAACTACTATTGCTGCAGGAAAGACTGCTATAGCAGTTTCAATAAAGGATGATAAAGGTAATACAGTGAAGGCGGAAAAGGAAATAACAGTGAAAGACGCCGGTATTATTGAAATTTATGATGTAACATTCGATGATAGATTCAGCTGGGAACGGCAAACAACAAAAGAACTTTTGATTTTTATTCCAGAAGAACTTGATCAAGGAGATTTCACAAATTATTTAATTTTCAATTTTGATCAGGACGTTAATTTGGAAGATGCACATACCTATACCATAGGTGCAGATTTGTCAGGTCAAGTCACGTATAGTTTGAATGATGAAACTGTAAGTTTATTGAGTGGTACATTGAAAGTGGAAAATGGGAAACTGGTCTTTAATTTGAAAGTTGGAATTGCTGGGAAACAGGCTACCATTAATGGTACTGTTAACTTGTAGAGCGTTTATATTTTCTGTTTAGTTCCGGAGTAGAAGTACTCCGGAATATAATCTAATTAATTTATATTTATGGGAAAAATCAGACATTATTATGTAGGGGCCTGCCTGTTAGTGAGTAGTGCGGCATTCGCCCAAGTTCCATCGCATTCGATGTATGTGAACGAAAGTAGTAAGAGTGTGCCTTTTTATGAAGCTTATTCTAATTGGCAACCGGGAACTCCTTTATTTTCAGATGCAGCAGCTGAAGATGAAGAATTCTTTATTTCTCGTGTGAAGCCTAAAGAACGTTTCACCAATTCGGCTACACAAGTTGATCCGGAAATGACTCCGGATAGAAAACTGATCTGGTGGTGTCCAATCGGTACTGCTGATGGTGGGGGGTGGAAATCACTTCCTTCTTACTTTTTTGATTCCGAAGTGTTTAGTATGTGGAGCTATGTGGATATTTATGGTAATTGGACTGCTCCTATGATTCGTATGGCCGGTGCTTTTACTGATATTTGCCATAAGAATGGCGTAAGAACATCGACGCTGGCTTCCGTGCCTTGGGCTTCAACAGTTACCGCTACTGATGGTGGCCATGGACAAACAATGAAAGCTATGATCGATGGTGGTGCAGATAAATTATTGAAATTTCTGCGTTATTATGGTATTGATGGAATAGGTTATAATTCAGAGTTTAGTATTGGTAGTGGTTTAAGTGCTGATGGATTGAAGACATTGTTGTCTCAGTGTTTTGCCAAGCGTGAAGCAGCAAAGTGGCCGTATTTTACGAATGCATGGTACTCTTTGATGACGAGCGGGGGAACCGTAGGGGGAGGTGATGCCCTTAGTTCTTCAAATCAAGATTGGTTCCACTGGAATGGAAATCCTACATCCGATGCATATTTTATGAATTATAACTGGGGTGCAAGTGGTTTGTCTACTTCTCAGAGTACAGCAAAAAGTTTTGCGGGACGTTCCTCTTATGATGTATATGGTGGTATGGACTTTCAAGGCAGATCTGTGGCCGATTGGATTGCTTTGAAGAATGCTGAAATATCTGTAGGTATTTGGGGAGCACACAATATGAATATGATTTTTGAAGGAAGAGGTGAGTTGGGATCTAGTCCGTTGACTAAACAAAAAACGTATCAGTTGATTAGTGAGAATGTATTTACAGGGTCTACTTATAATCCCGTAAATGATTTGAAAATCCAAAATATATTGAGACATTCTACCACTGCTACAGATTTCCATGGATTCTCTAAATTCATTACGGCACGTAGTGTATTAGCTTCCGATGATTTGGCTGCAGAGCCTTTTGTTACTTATTTTAATTTGGGTAACGGTACTTTCTTTAATGTGAAAGGTGAAACAACATTCAAAAATGAATGGTACAATATTGGTATGCAGGATTATTTACCTACATGGAGATGGTGGTTTACTGCCAATTTTATGGGAAGAGATGTGACAGATGTGCCGAGCAAAGGTTTGAAAGCAGAATTTACTTGGGACGATGCTTGGTTTGGTGGTTCTTGTCTTTCTATAGCAGGCCAAACAGATAGAGAATATCTTCATCTGTTTAAAACACAATATTCGCTGAAAAGTGGTGATGTGCTGACTATTCGTTATAAAGTTGTCAGCGGTACAGGTTCTGTAGCTGTTGCATGTTCTGCAGAAGGTAAGGAAGGTACAGAAGTTTCGGCTACTGTTGGAAATAATATTACTTCAAGCAAGGAATGGGTTGCAAAGACAATTAAAGTAGGTACGCTTCCCGGTACTTTGAGATTGAACAAAGAGACGCTTGCTATGCTCGGTTTAAGATTTGAAAAGACATCTGCGGATTTTAAAGTGTTGATTGGAGAAATTTCATTAACACGTTCTGATGCTCTAACTCCGAATCAGCCGATAATTACCAATCAGAAGTTGTTGGCTGCCAATTATAAGGGATTGGATTTCAAAGTGTTCTTTAAGATGAAAGATCGTGATGCTGCTCATCCGGAAGATCCTATTTATAATGAAGATGTCAATACTTGGTATTATAAGATTTATATCCAACAAGAAGGTGGTGAACCTGTTATGTGTACGGCTACTACTTCATGGGCTGCTTATGTAGTGAGTGCTCCGTTTGATGTAAATGGTGATAAAAAGGTTAAGTTAGGAGTATCGGCTGTTGCTTTGGACGGTAAGAGTGAATCAGAAATTGCATGGACAGGATGGTTGGATACACCGGATAATTCAACTGTAGAAGGTATTGAAATCGATAAACCGGTGATTAAGAGTGGTGAGACATTTGCGATTAAATATATTGATCCGACTCATGCACCGGCTGATAAGTGGGAAATTCTGAATGCGCAGACAGGTGTTGTTGTAAAAGACTTCCCGAGTTCTGTATCACTTGAAACAGCTCTTAGTGAAATTGGTATTTATGATCTTCGTATTACTTCTGGGGAAAACATAGAATTACATCAAGCCTTGATTCAGATTTCTTCTGAAGAAGTAGGGGCTATGCCGGAAATAAAAACGCTGACGGCCAATGACAGCGATAGTCCCATTTCGATAGAAAAGGGTGATAAGGTAACATATAAATATATCGGACGTAATGCAGATGGATATGTTTCGCGTGGCTTAAGATTAAATGAAATTGCTTTTGGAGTTCCAGCCGATCAATTGAATTTTAATAGCCAGTCTCCTTTTACCATTGCTTTTTGGTTCAAACCGGCTGTATTTAATCACATAAGCGATGGTACGCATCTTTTAAATATACGTGCTGCTGAAGATCGTTGGCCCGATAGCGATTGGGGATGGCTTTGGACTCATATCCAAGCTTCGGATAATAAGTTATCGTTTAATTTGAAGAAAAAAGAATCTGGAGCAGGTTCGGAAACTAAAATTATAGCAGAGGACTTTACTTTTGTTCCTAATCAATGGTATCATTTGGCAGTTGTTGTTGATTATCAAAATGGACGTAATGTATCGTTATATGTTAATGGTAAGCTGATTAATTCCGGAGGTGGTATAACGAATGTAAAGGACTGGAAGAATTCTTATACGATTATGGTAGGTGGTATTGCTGCCAATAGAGCAGGCTTTGATGGATATTTAGATGAATTCCAATTATATAATAAAGGGCTGACTGCTGAAGAAGTGAAAAAGTCAATGGAGCATCAAACTGTAATACCGGAGTCGTTGATTGGCTACTGGGATTTTGAAACTGAACCGAATGAGAATAATGAAATTCTCAGTACAGGAAGTAATAAGACTTTAAAAGGTTATATGACCGAAATTAAGACAGTTTCCCAGGGTGTGAACCAATATGTTCCGGTAGATATCACTTATGGAACAGGTGCACCATTTATTTCTGGTAGTATCTTTAAAGTTGAAACTAAACCATCTTGGAAATTAGAAGAGGCTCAAATTCAAGGTGATATTACAGGAACGGGTGAAGCCGGTAGTGTAGTAGCAGCTTATCCTTCAGAAGGTGAATTCAACGCTATTTTGACATTGGAGAACGGTTGGGGATCAGTATCCAAAACTTATCGTTCGGTAACAGTGACAGATGGTGGAGTCGGTTTTGCTGATAACGAATTGGAAATTGCTTATAATGCTTACCCGAATCCGTTTGTAGATGAATTGAATATTCGTTTTGCAAACGAGGGTACATACGCTATTGAAGTATTTGATGCTGCAGGAAAAATGATTGATGCAAAAGAAACTACGGTAGCCGATGGCGAAAATATCCATTTAAGTGTAAATGGTGCTGCTGGTATTTATTTTATTAATATAAAACAGGATACTAAGATTCTAAAAGCATTGAAAGTAATAAAGAAGTAATATTAGGTATTAACCTCAATATTATATCTATATTTTGATAGAAGGGGAGCTGTTATTGTTATATAATGTAAATAATAACATATAGCAGCTCCTTTTGTTTTATCGTTTTCTAAACGTATAATTTTTTTGTTAAACTAAAAAATCTATTATTGAAAATGAAACATTACATTTCTTTGATTTCTATTTTGGTTCTGATGAGTATTCTACCGCTTTGGGGACAATCGGGACAATCATTGGTACTGAATGGTACGGATCAATTAATGAAAATCGCTTCTCATGATGACTTTAACGTCTCGGCAGAGGAGAGTTTTACCGTTGCGTGTTGGGTCAAGGTAAATCGGTGGTTAGATGGTCAACGGTTCGTTGCAAAACGGAGTATGACCGGTACTCCCAAAAGTGGATATGAATTATGGGGGGGACAAAGTTCAAGTAAATTTTATGCGAATAATGCTCCAAATACTGCTGGGAATCATGATAATTCTATGAGTGTATGGTCTACAGAATCTGGCAGTTTGGATACTTGGGCGCATGTTGCTTTTGTAGTGGATAGAGTAAATGGAAAAATGTATCTATATCATAACGGAAAGCAGGTTGGAAATTCCGGTATAAAAGATATTGGCCCGTGGTATGTGGAAAATGACTATGATGTTACTGTAGGAACCGGACGAGCTTCTGCAATGGAATATGCATATTATTTGAAAGGTGAAATTGATAATCTCCGTTTTTGGAAAAGAGCGTTGTCATTGGAGGAAATCAATGCAGATAAGGTAGATGAAATGCCTGCATCGGAAGGATTGGTCGCTGCCTATGATTTTGAAAATATTGACGGATTGACTGTTCCGGATGTCAGTGGAAACGGGCACAACGGAGTACTTGTGAATTATCCGGTTGATGGTCCTTGTAAAGTAGCTTCAGCTTCTGTTGTGCAGGATTCTAATTTTACTGGGCGTGGTAATGAGGATGAAGTGGTGCTAAAGGCGGTGTTGGATATGGAAGGAACGGATCCGGTTCAGTGCAATAAACTTACCTTGAACATGGATGGAACTACAAATGTACAGGATGTGAAAAGCATTAAGGTGTATTCTACTGGAAATATAAATAGTTTTGATGCTCGCTATACTGCTGTTACCGCTACTTTATTAGGCAGTTGTAAGCCTGCTTCCGGAGAGATAAATTGTGAACTTACAGGTGAATTGACTTCGGGAACCAATTATTTATGGATTACATATGATATAGCTGATAATGCAACAGAAGGGAACAAAGTTGATGCAAATATAGTTTCTATCACTACTGCAGATGAAACATATGCTTTTACGGAAGGTTCAGTTGAAGGGGAACGTACTATCTTATTGAAGCGTAAACTGTTATTTGCACCTGGGGATGCCGGTTCAAAGAACTATAGAATTCCAGCGATTATTACTGCTGCAGATGGTTCTTTGGTTGTTGCAACAGACAAGCGTAAAAATAATCAAGGTGACTTGCCTGAAGATATTGACGTGGTTATAAGAAGAAGTGAGGATGGAGGTATCACATGGTCCGAACCGCAAACTATTGCTGAAGGAACAGGAGCACGTAGAGGATTTGGCGATGCCGGTTTAGTACATACGACGGAAGAAAATGGCCTTCTTTGTATTTTTGTAGGTGGTGAAGGTATTTTTAATAATTCATCTCCTTCGAATCCTACTCGTACTTATGTTTGTAAAAGTACGGATAATGGTAAAACTTGGAGCGCACCTCGTGATATCACTGAGCAGCTTTATGGAACGGCATGTACTGTTACCGAGAGACAGGGGTGGTATGCTTCTTTCTGTGCTTCGGGAAATGGATTATTGACAAAAAATGGACGGATTATGTTTGTAGCTGCTGTCCGTGAGAATTCAGCAAGCACTTTGTCTAATTTTGTTTACTATTCAGATGATAATGGAGAGACGTGGAATGTTTCCAAACGAGCTAAATTAGGCGGTGACGAATCTAAAGTTGTAGAGTTAAGTGATGGTACAATCCTAATGAGTATTCGTCGTCAGAGTAAAGGTCCCCGTTACTATACGAAATCGACTGATGGAGGTATTACATGGGGAGAAGTATCTGAGTGGACTGAAATGCTTGAACCGAATTGCAATGGTGATATAATTCGATATACTTCTGTTAATGATGGCTATGAGAAGAATCGTTTATTACACAGTATACCCAATGACGCTGCTAACAGACGGAATGTCTCAGTTTTTGTGAGTTATGATGAAGGGCAAACTTGGCCGGTTAAGAAGTCAATTTGTCCTACCGGATCGGCATATTCTTCATTGACAATTCTTCCTGACGGTACTATTGGAGCGTATGTAGAAGAAAATTATGATACAGATAATATGTCTCTCTATTTCAATAATTTTTCTTTATACTGGTTGACTGACGGCGCAGATATTTATTATGCAGCTGGAGAAACGGAAGTTGTTAAGTCTCCTACTTTTTCGGCTCCGGAAGGGGAATATGAAAATTCTGTAGCGATTGAATTGACTACTGTTACTGATGGAGCATCTATCTATTATACATTAGATGGGAACACTCCAAACGAACGATCTATTTTGTATGAAGGATTGATTACGATTGAAGAGACAACTACTGTGAAAGCAATTGCAGTAAAAGATGGTTTGGCTAACAGTGAGATTGCAACCGCTACATATACTATTACTCATCCGGGAGAGTATTGTATCTGGGATGAAGATGCTTATCCAAGAACAAATACGGATCGTGTTGTTCAGTCATTGAGTGTAAGTGGGGCTTCACAGGGTGGCATAGCTCAAGATTTTACTACAGTAGTGGCCGGAATAGGTGCTAAAACTCAAAGTAAAATAAATTTTGATAATACGGCAGATGTTTTAAATGCCACTATCGGTAATGAACTGTTCTTAACGGTTGCTGATTTTAATCTATATTGGACACATTATTACGTGTATGTGGATTATAATCAGAATGGTGTTTTTGAATCGAACGAGGTGGTGTCGTATACACATTATAGTGAAGATGATGGGACTTATCATGATAGTAAAGGAGATGTTGTTGATGCAGGAAAAGTACAGAGAGATCTTCCCAGTTTTATAATACCCGATAATGCTAAATTAGGGGAAACGCGTATTAGATTTAAAGCCGATTGGAACAGTTTGGATCCATGTGGAGATGCAAGTTTGGCTAGTAATAGAGGTACAATCTGTGACTTCACCATTAATATTCATGAGGCTGTGATGGGGGTTGTTTCTTTTGAACAAACAGAAGGAGCCACATTGCAAATAATGAATGGAGAAGAGGAAGTTACTAATGGTACTCGTTTGCCTTTAGGTACAGTCCTTTCAGTGAATGCTGAAGTAACTTCTGATGATTATATAATACGTGCAATTTTGGTGAATGGTGAAGAACTTGAAAGCAATACATTTGTGTTGGCAGAAGATGCCACTGTTTCATTGGATATTATAAAAGGTAAACTTGTAAATTATCAGGTGGAAGGAAATGGAATACTTTCTGTATCAGATAATTCATCAAATGAGATTGCGAGTGGAGCAATTGTGTACAAAGGGTCGGTTGTAGTAATAAAAGTGACTCCGGATGAGAATTATCATGTAGAGAGCGTTTTGATAAATGGTGATGACAAGACAGAGGAATGTGTATCTGATGCTGGCTATTCTTTGGTAGTAAATGAGCATTTGGATATTATTGCGAAATTTGCAATTGATTCTTATTCATTGAATTATTCTTGTAATGAAGAGTTTGGAAAGATGATTGTGCAAAAATCGAATGGAGATGATGTAATTTCCGGAGACTTAATACCTTATAATGAAAAGGTGACATTTACACTTCAACCGGCTGTTAGATGTTATGTTGCAAGTGTAATGATTGATGGTGAAGAAAAGATGGATGAGATATTAACTAATAAATCATTCTCACTGAATATTACAAAAGAGACTACTGTTCAAGTGGTATATGAAGCCGAGAAATATTCCTTGACTTTGGCAAACGATACGCCAAAGAAAGGTAAACTAATGGTTAAAAGACTAAGTGACGACATCGAATTGGAGGATCAGAGTGAAATTATTTATGATGAGGAATTGCTTATTGCTTGGTTGCCTGAAGAGGGTTGTGAATTGGCCGAATTATGGATAAAAGAAGGTGAAGATGATGAATATGATTTAATTGAGGCTGGGCTGCTGGAAGAATTAGGTGATAGTAAAGAATTTTCTTATCAAGTATTCGCAAATGTTGCTCTTCGTGCAGTATTCAGTGGTACGGTTTCTATTACTAATACGGAAATAGCTAATACGACGGTCTATACAAAAGATGGAAAATTAATTGTTAAAGATGGAAAAGTTGGTTGTGAAGTATTTGTCTATGATGTTTTAGGTCAGGTTGTGAAATCTTTCATCATTGAGAATGCGTTAGAAACAGTTCAACTGGGAACAACATCCTCTTTATATCTGGTCAAGATTGTTGATGGAGCAGATTGTATTGTAAAAAAAGTAGGTAATATGTAAATGTCTTTTTGATGATTGTGAAGAATATCTGCTAATACAGTTGGGGATAACTGTAGCAGATTCCTGATGATGCATTCAGTTAATCACTGCAGGGTAAATCTTGTAGTGATTTTCTTTTATAATAGCTTAGGAATATCCCTGTTCAGATGAATAAAGCCGGTTTTGATTTGGTAATCGAAACCGGCTTCAATGTAGGGTATGTGGGTTTATGAACCTTTTCTGTTGTTTATGACGCGCATAGCTGCGGTATAAAATTCGCAGGGTACGGATAATAAAATACTGTTAGTTCCTTTGTCTTTCATTGAAACTTCAATGTAGGCTGCATTGAGAAGGTTTTTTACGCTGGTTGCTTCCCACGGACTACCGGTGAAAACGTCTACTTGGGAAATTTTTCTACTTGTGATCATCTGTTTCTGGTTTTTGTTGTATTCTGTTTGCAAATATAGAGCATGTTTTCAAGTCCAATGACGAATATTCGTTCAATCTTTAGAAGAATTGTTGCAAACGTTAGCAATTTAGGATATGAATTGCTCCAAATTTGTCTTTTTCGGTGACTGTTGATATTATGAGAAAACAAATATCCTTAAAAAGGAACCGGTTGCAGAAATGTAGCGATTTTCATTGATTCAAAGCGCATGTCATTCTTGCAACCGGTTTCCTGATATTTGAAAAGTGAAGTTTAAGGTATACTTTTATTTTTCATCGTTTTTCCGGATTTCCACACGACGTATTTTACCACTGATTGTTTTCGGAAGTTCATCAACGAATTCAATGACACGTGGATATTTGTATGGTGCGGTCACTTTTTTCACATGGTTTTGAAGTTCCTTTATTAGGCCTTCCCCTGCTTGTGCTTTATATTCCTTGGACAAAACGATGGTGGCTTTTACTACTTGTCCACGAATTTCGTCGGGTACTCCGGTAATGGCACACTCCACAACAGCCGGATGGGTCATTAACGCACTTTCCACTTCGAACGGACCGATGCGATAGCCGGAACTTTTAATGACATCGTCGGCACGGCCTACAAACCATAGATAACCGTCCTCGTCTTTCCAGGCCACATCACCGGTATAATAAATACCGTTGTTCCACGCTTCATGGGTACGGGCAGCGTCACGATAATACTCCTTGAAAAGTCCTAATGGCTTTCCTCTGTTTGTACGGATAACGATTTGCCCTTGCTCGCCGGCTTCTACCGAACGTCCGTCGTGGTCGATCAGATCCACATCATATTGCGGGTTAGGGACTCCCATGCTTCCCGGTTTCGGTTCCATCCAAGGAAAAGTAGCTACGGTCAGTGTTGTTTCTGTCTGTCCGAATCCTTCCATTAGTTTGATGCCTGTCAGCTTCTTGAAAGTGTCGAATACGGCGGGATTCAGTGCTTCACCGGCAATTGTACAATATTGCAATGAAGAAAGATCGTATTTGGTCAGATCTTCATGAATAAGAAAGCGGAAGATGGTAGGTGGTGCACAGAGAGACGTGACGTGGTAATCTTGTATCTTTGTTAGGATGTCACCCGGGGTGAATTTTTCATGATCGTATACAAATATGTTAGCTCCGGCAATCCATTGTCCATATAACTTTCCCCATACGGCTTTCCCCCAACCTGTATCGGCTATGGTGAGGTGGAGACTTTTTGGGGTAAGGTTGTGCCAGAAACTACCTGTAACGATATGGCCTAACGGATAAGTAAAATCATGTGCTACCATTTTAGGCTCGCCGGTAGTGCCGGAAGTGAAATACATCAGTGAAATGTCATCGTTCGTATTCGGATGTTCAGGTTTTACGAACGGGGCTGCTCCTTGGATACCTTTATGGAAATCTTCAAATCCTTCAGGGATCTCGGGCCCTACGCTGACAAGTTTATGTACAGTCGGGCAATCGGGCATAGCTTCGATGATATGTTTGGTGATCACTTCTTCGCCGGCGGCAACGATCATTTTAATATCTGCGGCATTGCAGCGATATACGATATCTTTTTTAGTTAATAGGTGAGTTGCGGGGATTACCGTAGCTCCCAGTTTGTGTAACGCTATGATACTGAACCAAAATTCATACCGGCGTTTTAGAATCAACATTACCATATCGCCGCGTCCAATTCCCAATGACTGGAAATAAGAGGCCGTTATGTCTGTATAATGCTTCATATCGGCAAATGTGAACTGCACATGCTCGCCTTTATCGTTCGTCCACAGTAATGCAGACTTATTTGGCTCTTCGGCAGCCCAAGCATCTACTATATCATATCCGAAGTTAAAGTTTTCGGGTACGTTAATCTTAAGATTTTTGATAAAATCCTCCTGTGAGGAGAATGTTGTTTGTGATAAGAATCTTTCTACCATAATTAATATTACATGATGACGGCAAGGAAACGTACTGTTTTTCCATCGAGTGCTTTCATGCCGTGTGGGAGTTTTGAGTTGAAATAAAGACTGTCACCTTCGTTCAGTATCAGTTCTTTGCCTTCGATATTAATCAGCATACGTCCTTCAAGTACCAAGTTGAATTCTTGGCCGGTATGGCTGTTGTAATGTATCGGTTCGTTATCCGGTTTCGGTTCAACGGTTACGATGAACGGATCAGCGCTCCGATTGATAAATCCTGCTGCTAATGATTGGTATTTGTATGCTCTGGTACGTTCGATACTTGTTCCTTTCCCGGCGCGGGTTAAAAAATAACTGCTCATTTTGGGCTCTTCACCAAACATGAGTGCATCCAGGGCGATACCATACTTACGTGCTATCTTTTGCAGCATACTTACTGAAATATCATATTCTCCTGTTTCTGCCAAACGGTATTCTTCGGCAGAGATATCACAATCGCGGGCAATGTCTTCTGCTGTAAGTTCCAGTACATCACGCAATCCGCGTAGTCGTTCGGCTATTTGCTTAATTTTATCATCCATGTATTTAATGAATTAATGTGTAAATGTTAATAGTTTGTTGGGGTGTTTTCATGCTCGTAATAATTCTTAATGGAGTTTGAGTTCTCATTTTTATTCTTGGCATTATTTAGAGGCCTTCATTGCTTTTATTATTGCCGAGGTAAATCCGGCATGTTCCAATTCGTTGATACCTTTAATTGTGATTCCACCGGGTGTTGTCACTTTGTCGATCTCAACACTGGGATGCGTATCTTTGTTTAACAACAATTCAGCCCCGCCTATTAGTGTTTGTGCAACCATTTTCATACCGTCCTTAGGTGCGATTCCCATTTCGATACCTGCCTGCATGGCGGCCTGTACATATTTCAGCACATAGGCAATACCACATGAAGTCAGCGCAGTTGCTGCTGCTATTTTACTTTCCGATATCATCATGGTCAGTCCCATCTCGTCGAACATATCAGTTAATAATTTCTTTTGTTTATCTGAAGCATTGCGAGCGGCTATAAGAGTCATGCTGGCACGTTCGGCAATGGCGGTATTGGGAATAACACGGAAAATCGGCATTTCCGGCTCACCACAAAAATGCGCTAAATCGTCGAAACAAATACCGGCGGCTAAAGACACGAGTATCTGTGTGCGTTTCAAACGGAGTGGTTCGAGTACCTCCTCTATTAGCCAAGGTTTTACAGCAGCGATTACAATGTCGGCATTGCTTGCTGCATCCATATTGTTGTTCGTTGTTTTAATGTTGGGAAAGTCGGCTTTTAGTTTCTCCAATTTCCCATTCGTTGGGTTGGACACAACAATTTCATGTCCTTGAACCAAATATCCCTGGGCTAAACCGCGTGCAATGGCAGAGCCCATATTTCCTGCACCAATGATAGCTACTTTCATAATTTGATGTTATTTAGTACGTTGGAGACAAAGGTAAATGTAAAAAGTGAAAATTCGAATAATTGTGGCAGGTATTTTTCTTGTGGAAAATTGATTTTATGAATTTATATGCTAATTTTGTTCGGTAATTATAGGAATACCAGTGACTTATAAGATAAGAGTGTATGCTTTTCCTACATAAGAGTCTATACTTTATTTTGAGAGGTCGTTTCGTTTGAAAGGACAGTAGGAAGGTTGTTTTTCCGGATATAAAATAAATGCCGGTATAATCTCTGAATAGAAGACGATATACCGGCATTTTTATTGTTAAAGTACTTTCTTGAATCTGATGAGGAATTCATCTGCTTCTGCTTTGCTGAGGCAGAGAGGGGGTAATAGTCGGATAACATTTGTTCCACTGGCTCCGGTGAATACTTTCTGTTCATGGATGAGACGGCTGCGAATTTCTTTTACCGGCTGTTCGAACTCCATGCCAATCATAAGTCCGCATCCGCGTACTTCTTTGATTTGTGGGAATTTTTTCAATTCTTCCAATAAGTAAGCACCGATGTTGGCTGCATTTTCGATCAGACGATCTTGCTCAATGACGTCCATAACTGCTAATGCCGCAGCACAGGCCAAGTGATTTCCTCCGAAAGTCGTTCCTAACATACCGTAAACCGGTTTGAACATCGGGCTGATGAGTACACCGGCCATTGGAAAACCATTGGCGATACCTTTGGCTACTGTGATAATGTCGGGTTTGATCCCTGCATATTGGTGCGCAAAAAATCTACCGCTACGTCCGTAGCCACTTTGAATTTCATCAAGGATAAATACGGTCCCATTCTCTGTACATGCCTTACGTAGCTCTTGCAAGAATTCTGCAGTCGGTATTTTAATACCTCCTACTCCCTGAATACCTTCGATGATAACAGCACAGACATCTCCTTTGGCCAGTTCGGCTTTCATTGCTTCCGTATCGTTCAGAGGAAGATAAGTGATATGTCCGTTCGCATTGATGGGAGCGATAATTTTAGGATTATCGGTCGCTTCTACAGCCAGTGAAGTACGTCCGTGGAAAGCTTTGGAGAAAGAAATCACTTTGGTCCGTCCGGTATGGAAAGAGGCCAGTTTCAAGGCATTTTCGTTTGCTTCCGCACCACTGTTGATCAGGAATAGTGAGTAATCGTCATAACCGGAAATCTTTCCCAAGCGTGCAGCCACTTCCTGTTGCAGCTTGTTGATAACCGAGTTGGAATAAAAGCCGAGTTTTGCCACTTGGCTGCTAATCATCTCTATATAGTGCGGATGGGCATGTCCGATGGAGATAACGGCATGGCCTCCGTAGAGGTCGAGATATTCTGTTCCGTTTTCATCCCATACATGGCAACCTTTTCCTTTTACTATGTTTATGTCGAATAAAGGATATACATCGAATAGGTTCATGATGATATTTACGATTTTATGATTTACAATTAGACGATTGGAGTTACTACTATTAATTTTACGATTTACAATTGAAGTAACTCCAATCGTCTAATTGTAAATCGTCCAATCGTCAATCTAAAAAGCCGATGGCTTTAACCGGAGACCTACCGTCTCTTCCAGATTGAACATCAGGTTCATATTGTGTACTGCTTGTCCGCTGGCACCTTTCAACAGGTTGTCGATGCATGAGATAATAAGCAGCTTATCTCCGTGTTTCTCCAGATGTATCAGGCATTTGTTGGTGTTGACCACTTGTTTGAGATCGATGTTTTTGTCTACGATGTGTACAAATGAGTCTTTTGCGTAATATTCCTCATACATGCGTACGATTTCTTCCAATGCTACTTTGGTTTTTACCACTAACGTGGCAAAGATACCCCGTGGAAAATCACCCCGGTAAGGGATAAAATCAATCTCTGAGTCGAAACTGTTTTGAAGTTGTTTCAGCGATTGTTTGATTTCGGGTACATGTTGGTGGTCAAAGGCTTTGTACACACTCATGTTGTTATTACGCCAACTGAAATGACTGGTGGCACCAGGTTTTACTCCCGCTCCCGTGCTTCCTGTGATAGCATTTACCATGATGTCGTCATTCAGCATCAAGTGTTTGGCCAATGGAAGAAGTCCTAATTGGATGCAGGTTGCAAAACATCCCGGATTGGCTACATGCTTGGCCGTACAGGTGGCACGACGGTTCAATTCTGGCAATCCGTAGATGAAGTCATGATCCGGTGATGCGATACGATAATCCATTGAAAGATCGATAATTTTCAGATCTTCCGGTATATTATGGCTTTCGATAAATTTCTTTGTATCGCCGTGGGCGGTACAAAAGAAAAGTACGTCGATTTCTTCCAGAGGAAGTGCATCGGTAAAAGTCAGATCACATTCTCCGTAGAGTCCTTCGTGTACATCGGTAATCTTATTACCGGCATTACTGCTGCTGTTGATAAATACTATTTCTGTCTCGGGGTGATTGATAAGTAGGCGGATAAGTTCACCCGCCGTATATCCTGCTCCACCAATAATTCCTGCTTTTATCATAATAGTTGAAAGCTTATTTAGTTGAAAGTTGAAAGTTGAGAATTGAAAATTGGGAGTTGAAAGCTGGCTTGCACTATTGAACTGCATAGTAGCTTTCAACTCTCAACTTTCAACTAAACTTCGTGGTTTGCATAATAAACGCGTAGCGGAGTGGAAGTTACTTTGATAAATCCTTTCGCGTCTTCCGCAGTCCAGCCTTTCTGCATTTCGCCATATTCGCCAAATTTAGTTTTTACTAAATCATCTTCAGATTCTACGCCTACGGTAGAGAAAGACAATGGGCGGAGTTCAAGAATTGCCGTACCGTTTACATTGCGCTGCGACTCCTGCAGCATGGCTTCGATGTCGCGCATTACAGGTTCCAGGTACTGGCTTTCGTGGAGGAACATACCATACCAGTTGGCTACTTGATCTTTCCAGTATTGTTGCCATTTGCTCAGCGTATATTTTTCGAGGAAGCGGTGTGCACCGATAATCAACATCGGAGCGGCTGCTTCAAAACCTACGCGACCTTTAATACCGATGATTGTATCGCCCACATGCATGTCGCGTCCAATACCGTAAGGAGCGCCAATCTCTTCTACCTTCTGGATGGCGGCAATTTTGTCTTCAAAAACTTCTCCGTTTACGGCATGAAGTTCTCCCTGTTTAAATTCAAGACGTAACTGTTCGCTTCCTTCCTTCTGCACCTGTTTCAAGTATGCTGTTTCGGGTAGCCCCTGTGCCGAGTCGAGAATTTCGCCGCCACAGATGGAAGTACCCCACAATCCGACATTATAGGAATATTTCAGTTTGGTAAAGTCTGCACTGAAACCGTTTTTATTCAAGTAGTCTATTTCTTCCTGACGGCTCAATGCCATGTCACGGGTCAATGTGATGATTTCCACACCCGGAGCCAGTACAAGGAAAGTCATGTCAAAACGAATCTGATCGTTGCCGGCACCGGTGGAACCATGGGCGATGGCATCCGCACCGATTTCGTTGGCATAACGTGCGATAGCCAATGCTTGGAATATACGTTCCGAACTGACGGAAATAGGATAAGTACCGTTACGCAGTACGTTTCCGAATATCATGTATTTCAAGCTTTTCTCGTAGTATTCTTGGGTCACGTCCAGTGTAACGTATTTCACAGCTCCTAACTTGTATGCGTTTTCTTCATTCTGTTTCAACTGTTCATCGCTGAAACCACCCGTGTTGGCACAAGCCGCATACACCTCATAACCTTTCTCCTTAGCCAGATACATTACGGTAAACGAGGTATCTAATCCCCCGCTGAATGCAACTACCACTTTCTTTTTCTGTTCCATGATCTTAATAATTAGTTAATGCCCCGATTGTTCTATTGACGATGCGGTACATTATATTATTTTAATTCTTTTCTTTCTCTATTAATTGGCATATTGGCACATTGACCAATCGGCACATTATTCCTCTTCTTTATGTTTCTCCGGATCGTAAAGCATCGCCGTACAAATACAGAATTTCCGGTTTTTGGCTACCAATATATCATGGTTGATACAACCTTCGCAGCCGCGCCAGAATGCTTCGTCATCCGTCAGTTCGTTGAACGTAACGGGTACATAGCCGAGTTCCGTATTCATTTTCATAACGGCGGCACCACTGGTCAGACTGAATATTTTGGCCCATGGCCAACGCAGGCGGGCGAGTTTGAAAGAAGCTTGTTTGATACGTTTTGCCAGTCCCAAACCGCGATAGTCTGGGTGTACGATCAATCCCGATGTCGCTACATATTGTTTATTACCCCACGATTCTATATAAGTGAAACCTGCAAATTTATCTCCCTCCAGGGCGATAATGGCTTTCCCTTCTTTCATCTTGGTTGCAACATATTCGTGTGTACGTTCTGCAATTCCTGTCCCGCGTACTTTCGCTGCATTTCTGATTGTCTCCAAAATAGTGTCAACGTAAACCTCATGTGAGGCGTCGGCTACCATCACATCTATTTTTTGAGTCTCCATTTCTTTAATAAGTGTCGAGTATATAGTTATCTGTTTATTGTATATTCGGAATAATAAGTGACAGGAAGTTTCGTACCATTTTAGGCTCGGCACCTTCACGCAATACAAGCATGATGGTGTCATCGCCGGCAATGGTTCCTAATATATCGCCGAACTCACGATTGTCGATATCATAAGCCATACTGCTGGCGTATCCGGGACGTGTTTTGATTACAGCTATGTTGCCGGAAAACTGCAGGGAGACGAAGCCATTGTTCATTAACATCTCGGTGGCACTTTGGTCACCAACACGTTTGTACATGATGTCATTAGGCAATACGTATACATATTTACCGTTCATGCTGGCTGCTTTGGCTACTTTCAATTGCTTCAAATCACGTGAAAGAGTGGCTTGCGTCAGTTCAAAACCTTCGGCTGCAAGAGCCTGTAACAACTCTTCCTGTGAACCTACCTCTTTGCTTGAGATAATCATTTTGATAGCGTCTAATCGGTTTGCTTTCTTCTTCATCTTGTATAATTATTCTAAGAATGGCGCAAAAGTATGCAATAAATTGGAAAAATGATGCATAAAACCAAACTTTTTTATTCTTTTTATACATAAAAGCGGAATTTATTCAAGAATGGTTTTAATAAAGGGGGATGAAGGTGGCTTGGCTTGGCGACATAACCGATGGAGAAGATTACAAAATTATCTCACCTTCTTGATAACAGCTCCTGTTTTTAGGGTTAAATTAGTTTGGAGCATATATGATGTGTCTTTGATTATTGCATTTCTCTTCTCATGATTTTTAGTTAGCGCGACCGTTTATATATCTCTTTCAAAGTAGGAACCTTTTGTGGGATTTTTGTGTATTTCACTGCATTTAGAATGAAGGATGAATCGGATATAGTTGAATCGGGACCGACTGTGTTATATTCTATTTTATCAATCAATAGATTTCTTCTCTTCAAACTCTTTTTAGGAAATGCTATGCAAGCAGATCTGCTTAGCGAGATTTCGCGAATTAAATATTCATTCTCTTTTGTGTAGTATTCATACATTGGGTTCAAGTATACTGTGTCATTTGTTATTTCCCAATTTCCCATTATCATTTTCCAGTCATCAGGTAAGTGAATCTCAAACATTCTGGGCTTTTCTCTCATGATAAAGTAGGAAATAGCGGTACTGTCTTCCATAGAAGAGCTACGTATGAATAATATGTGAGAAAATTTCGACGCACTTATATGATTCTTCAAACATATTTTGCTGGGTATGGATAATAAACGAGGAAATCTCGTATATCTGTGTGTTTGACAAGACATGATTATAAAACAGCATAACAAGATGGGGATATATTTTTTCATTTAGGTATTATTTAAATTTGTAGTCAAGTATTTATTTATCGTATGAATTCTCTTTTGAGGGGCAGGAAACTTGTTCCCATGTATCTGCGCGCTTTAGCCGACTATATTTTCGTTTGAATTTGGATGCTTTCATTGGAATTCTTAAATATGTTATATTGCTGGGTGAGCTAAAAAGAGATTTAAAGGGTTCCAACTCACCCGTAAAGACAATGGTGAGATCTGTCTTATCAATCAGTTTGTCTCCGTCTATTACGTATTTCTGAGGCATATTAAACCATGTTAATTGATCTTCTGGAAGAATTTCCCGTAATTTTTTTAGAGCCGGATCATCTAATCCGGATTCGTACCGAGGGTACAGATATAATGTATCGTTCATCATATTCCATCCTCCAAACGTGACAGAACCTATTTGGCTGGAGTATTGTATTTCAAAAACCTTAGGTTGTTCCCTTAATATTATATAGGTGTCATCAGCTGCTGCGTTTCGGGGAGATATGTAAATATCCGACATATAAGGCATTCCGATCGGGTTGTAGGTTTGACAGGAGACATTGAAATAGCACAAAATGATAATAAATATATACTTTTTCATTTTTCTTATTTAATTCTTATGTAAGTAACTCCGTTTACTCTAAGGGCAGAATGTGTGACATTTGCCATATTTTGTAATATTTACTTTGTAAATTATTTTTTAGGACAGGAGACTTGTTCCCATGTATCTGTACGCTTTAGCCGACTATATTTCCGTCTGAATTTGGATGCTTTCATTGGAATTCTTAAATATGTTATTTTACTGGGATTACTGAAATGGGATTTAAAGTATTCCAAATCCTCTGTAAAGAGAATACTGTAGTCCGTTCTATCAATCAGTTTGTCTCCTACTATTACGTATTTCTGAGGTATATTAAACAGAGTTAAATTGCTTAGGCGAATTTCCCGTAATTTTTTTAGAGCTGAATGATCTCCGGATTCGTACCGAGGGTACAGATATAATGTATCGTTCATCATATTCCATCCTCCAAACGTGACAAAACCTATTTGACTGGAGTATTGCATCTCAAAAACCTTAGGTTGTTCCCTTAGTATTAAATAAGAGTCATCGGTTGCTGCGTTTCGGGGAGATATGTAAATATCCGACATATAAGGCATTCCGATCGGGCTGTAGGTTTGACAGGAGACATTGAAATAGCACAAAATAATAATAAATATATACTTTTTCATTTTTTTATTTAATTCTTATGTAAGTAACTCCGTTTACTCTAAAGGCAGAATGTGTGACATTTGCCATGTTTTGTAACATTTTTGGGCTGTTTATCTTGATTTCCGGTTCTTTTGTCACATCCATCGGCCCTTTTTGAAGGCGCCCATAAATTTCATCTTCAGCTATTGAAAAAACGGAACGCGGTATTCCACCGAACAAAGCTCCTCTTGCATAAGCGGCTACTTCATCCGATTGATCGTAATAAGGCTGACCATCTTTAAATTCTCCAGTACTAAGTTCTCCTATTTCAAATTGATAAGCATGTTTTAATTCATGGGCAAGCATAGACAGGCCTCCTGTACTTGGAAGTTTAATCTCGAAATTGTTATTTTTAAAATTGAACCCGGCTCCACCTATCGCTGATTCATTTGTGCTTGTAAAATTATCTGTATGTATATCATAAGTTTGATCTGATGCCTTCAATATTGCTATTTCTCCCCTTGCAGCTTCTAATTCTGTATTGTTATCAGTCAGCCTATTGATTTTTCTCTGTAGTTTCCGAATCTCTTTGTCAGAAAGTCCACCTCCATTAATTAAAGCAGTAGCTTTTTCTATCCCGGCAGCATTTCTTGCTATTCTTTTACTTATATCACTGAGAAAATATTTAACTTTTTCCCATGCCCTATCTGTAAATATCATTCCCGTAGGGTCGGTGTATCTTGCTGTATTGTTATTGCAGAATGCATATGGGCTTATCCATGCATACTTTTCTGCCATCGGATCCATGGTCTGTGTTTTCATCAACCATGGATCATACATCCTTGCGTTGAAATCATATTCATTCAATCCGTGCATGCCGATAAACTCTTTCCCTCCGAACATAAACGGTTGGCGTTCCACATTCTTACTGTTCCCTAAGAGAATTCCCGTTGGAGAATACAGCAGTGATTGTAATGCAATCACATTGGATTCCACGCTTTTACTGAGTCTCACATTTCCTAAGTGATCATGCACGTAATAATTGTAAAGATAATATCGTTCTTCGTCACTTCCTAAGTGGTCGGCGGAAATGAAGCCTTCGGGAATCTGGATCATGTACATCTCATGATTGACGTATCCGTTCTTTACTGTCCTGCTTCGGTACATGTAGCTTCCGTCCCACTGATCGGTAGAGATCTCGCATGGATCATCGCTTTTCCAGATAATATCCTGCGGGACTACAATGTTGGTGGTATAGGTCTTATATATCGTTTTTATCTTCCGACCGTCTGCCAAATAGCTGTTGATGATCTGATTGCTATAAGGAGAATATATAACAGTTATTAACTCTGTTGCGAGTGCGAAGATATTTTATTGGGGTTCTTGAAACTGATTTACGAATAATAACTACATGATGAAGATTATGTGTGAAATGATATTGCTTTTGTTGTGATTTAAGATATATGTATGTGCTGAAAAAAAAGATAAAGAGATTATTTGGAAATGAAAATCTGAGACATTTAGAAGGATCTGTAAAAGTCTGGTTATTAATGTACTATGTAATCGGTTAATTGCTCGTAGAGAATCGGCTCGTTCCTCTACGATGAACACTTCGATTCTCTACGAGCAACGGGGTTTTTCTCACCGATAAACAAGCAAAGTATTTATAAAATGAGACAACCTGCATAGATGTAAAAATGGAAACATTAATTAGGTGTAAAGAAAAAGGAGATAGGGTAAAGGGGCTTTTTCGTAAGTTGTTCCATAGCAAATTCGTATATTGTATAACGTTTCTTGTATATGTGGTTATCAGTAAAGAAACTTACCCGTACTAAAAAATAGTTAATGAAATAACAACCAAAGAACGGAGAAAATCACTTAGTGGTGGACTTCGTGCATAAAGATAACAAAAACCTTCTAACTGTAAAAAATAAAGGCACTATAAAATATTTTGTGTAAATGTAAAATACGGGCTTCAGTATGGGTTCCGTATTTTTTATTTAATAGCTTTGCAAAATGAAGAAAATTATGAAAGAGAAGAATCATGTAGTGCCTGATGAGGTATTAAGTAAGGAGTTCCTTAGCCAGTTCAAAACAGAAGCTGATGTCAGCAAGTTTCTGAAGCAGTTACACGCGCAGGTATTGGAGAAAATGCTTGAAGGTGAGATGGATGCCCATCTGGGTTATGAGAAGAATTCGGTTTCCGGTCATAACAGCGGCAATTCCCGTAACGGCAGCTACCCCAAGAAAATCCAAACCGAACACGGTGAAGCGGTCATACCTATTCCCCGTGACCGTAACGGTGAATTCGAGCCCATAGTTGTTCCCAAACACGAGAGTCGTGGGCTTTCCATAGAAAAACTTGTTATCTCCCTATATGCCAAAGGAATGAGCGTGTCCGACATAGAAGAGGAGATGCGTGAAATCTATGAGATAGAACTGTCCACATCAGCCATTTCCATCATCACGAACAAAGTCAATCAAGCTGCTCAGGAATGGCAGAACCGCCCTTTGGACCCGGTCTATCTTATCGTTTGGATGGACGGTATTGTCTTCAAGGTTCGTGACAACGGCAAAATCATCAACAAGACTGTCTATCTCTGTATCGGTCTGAAACAGAACGGCTTGAAGGAAGTCCTTGGCATGTGGGTTGGAAAATCAGAAAGTTCTTCATTCTGGATGGGTGTCCTGACAGATTTGAAGGCCCGCGGAGTGCAGGACATACTGATTACCTGCACTGACAACCTGAACGGATTTACCGACACCATACGTGCCGTATTTCCTCAATCTTCCACGCAAATATGTGTCGTACATCAGATTAGGAACTCCTGCAAATATGTCGTTTACAAGGACAAGAAAGAGTTTACAGCCGATATGAAGAACATCTATAACGCGCCCAACAAGGAGGCTGCTGCCGTGGAACTGGATAATTTGGAAAAGAAATGGGGAGGGAAGTACCCTTATGCCATCCTCTCATGGAGGAATAACTGGGATGACCTGACTGTTTTCTTCCAGTTCCCATTGGAAATCAGGAAAATAATCTACACAACAAACCTCATAGAAAATCTGAATGGAAAAATCAGAAAGTACACTAAATCAAAACTTTCATTCCCTTCGGATGATGCTGTGAAGAAAATGGTATACCTTTCTCTGATGGAGATTGAGAAGAAATGGACAATGCCGATTACTAACTGGGGATTGATTATGAATCAATTTATGCTTATTTTTGAAAACAGAATTCAGATATAAGAGAACTTATAACTGAATCCCGTTTCTATTTACACAAAATTATGGATACTGCCAAAATAAAACGTGTTAGCAAAAAGAGGGCTTTTCTTTTTGCTAACACGTCTATGATAGAGCGGGCCACACTGGTCTTATAAATTCTCTATTTCTTCTACGGATAATCCGGTTCCCTGAACAATCATTTCTGTAGAAAGTCCCATCTTTTTTAAGTTACGGGCTACTTCGATCTGGTTTAGCTTTTTGCCTTCCTGCAATCCTTTCGCACGCCCTTCCGCACGTCCTTCCTGCAATCCTTCCAGTTTAGCTCCGTCCAGCACATCATTCTGAATCATGATAGCATTCAGATGTTCGTCATAGGCATGCCGTTCTTCCGCGGTCATATTATAATAAATGAGTTTCTGTCTGGCTTCTGCAAGTCCCGGTGCTACGGTGTCCGGCCGTATTCTTCCGGTTTTCAAGTATTCTATCCATTCTTCGAGTGGGGTGACAGCGGCTTTGTCGAATTCGTTTACGCGAATTAGAAAATATTCGGGAAATACTTCGGCGGGTAACTTGGTCACTATGGCATCCCTCTCTTTGGTGGTGACCAATAGCTGATCACCGGTATGTACACCTAAAAACGTGTTTTGCCCATGATACAGGTAATTTTCTCCCCTGCCAATATCAAAATAGAGAATGCTGACGGAATATATCTTCTTCACTTCATAATAGCGTTCTCCGAGTGAGATATGCTCGGTAATTGCTTTCGCCACTCCATAAAGGATGCGTTCGAGATAATACAATTCACGAGTGTTTTGTATTTCCACAATGATGATTTCTCCTTTGCTGTTCTTCGCCTTGATGTCTGCACGGTTGAACTTGTCATCAGCAGTCAGTTGATTGTTTTCACTTTCGAGGATTTCCACTATTTTCACCTCTTCATTCAGCAGTACCGTCAGCAGCCCTTCGAGTACCCCAAAATTGGCTTTCTGGCGCAACAGTCGTTTAATTGCCCAGTCAAATCGGATATAGCGGTCCATTGTTTCCATAATCATCGTTTTTTATGTATCACAAAGATAGGTTTTTCTATTCGAAGTAACGCAGAAGTTCGTGTGAAATGTTTCTGTGTGGGTATTATAATTTTTACTTCTTATGATTTTGATAGATTTCAATCAGGCTATTACAAATTTTTTGTAAGTCATAAAGGTGATTTTTATTGTTTGAATTATAATCAAGACCCATTTCATTCATAAGAACATTTTCCAAATATTCCATCAATTCTTGCCGATTTGGAAGCAAATGGAGAATCATAGGGATGTATCCTTTGTATTCGTCCGTTGCTATGTTTTCGCCAACTCCAATAGGATCCCATTTTGCTAAAATATGATTTATGTCTTCCGAAACTTTATCCATAAGCTATTTTCACATTCTATAAATTGCTTAACTATTATGCAGGCTTAGGTACAATTGTAGATATGTTATAAATTCACTCGATATTTAGTTCCATCCATTGATAAGGAGATTCCTTCTCTCTCATTCTCAGAAAGATTGGCAATGGTAGATTCTATCTCTTTGGTTCGTTGAATGATAGTAAAATCAATAGTCCTAAAAGAAAAACTTCCTTCTAAAAAATTAATTCTACAAGCGTATTCTTTAGTACCTTTGGACAAAACTGATATATTGTGAGGTACTTGTTCTGAAATTATTTCCATACTATCAATGATTAAAGTCGTATTCATGACGATGTCTATATTTACATCCCATACATTGGAAAATACAAAAGTGCATGGGGATATATGTAAACGATATGTTCCATTTTGTAGCTTCCATGAAACGATCCAATCTACATCCATCAATAATTTGTGGCTTTCAGAAAGGATTCCCCAAGCATAGACTTTACAGTCATGTAAATTCAATTCTTTGAAATCTAGATATTCACACATAGCTTTCTTTTTTAGATAATCCGTTTTGGGTGGTATTGGGTATACATCTTTTCTTTAATATAAGCATGAGGAGTTGGTATTATATAATCTTATGTAGTTCGAAATGTGTATTTTCAATACGGAAAACTCTTTCCATATTGTTATTGTCCAACACAAGAACATATTTAAACGGAGGTGCTACAGTGTAAAAACCTGCTCTAAATCCTACAAACTTTTCAAATGAAAAGATGGAATTATTAATTTTTTCATTTGTTAATAGATCTGTTCCGTGATGAATGAATACTGAAAGATAGTGAGTTGCGGCTATATTGATATCGGTTATTCTACTGCTTATACCATTAAAATCTGCTCCATCTCCATAAACTTCCAGGTATTCGTTTAATGGCAGAATTTTTCTCTCAACCAATAATTCCCAATTTGCCTGCATCCAATCATTTATTGAATCTTCATTTGATGTATAAGTTCTTTCCGATAACAATGGAATAACATAGTTCCAACTTGCATTTAAGAAATCGGAAAAAGATTTGATTATTTCGTTGGCATTCATGGGTATTGATTATTTAAATGAGCAATTGAGAATAAAAATTCATCAGTAGCGAGTGTCTTTTATCGAAACCGCCTACTTCTCGCTTTATTTTTTCGGTATTTGGTTTGAATATTCAACATCCTCAAAATGAGAAGGAATCATCTCCAATTTACTAAAATCAACTTTCCATATATCTAATTCGAAAAGTTCGTTATCTTTATCTAAATATAAAGAGGCTATTACTGGCACTCCATCAATATCTTTAAATTGGCATTCGCTAACTTGCACCCCAAAATGGCGTTCTTTGTTGAGCGTATTGTGTGGGAACAGTGTTAAACTCCCCATTTTTCCATCATGTAAAGGAGATACTAATAAATCATTTTTCCAATTAGAAGGAATCTTTATATTTGAACGCGAAATCAACTCTTCCAAAAGTTTTTCTTCTTGCAGGTTTAATTCTCTCATATGGTTTGATATTACGAATTTGTTTTATATTATATCTTGATTTACTGTATAAGCTAATATTTTTTTGTCTAAAAAGCGTCAATCAACATGTCTAAGATTTCACCTTCTTTTGTCAATTTGTAATGCCTGTCAAATCCTTTTCTTTGTAATTGCAAATTTGCCCAATCTCTTATTTGATCAGCTATATCATCATTAACTTCAATCAAATAGACATTCTCTTTTTTATCGATTCTCAATTTTAGCATTAAACAGGTATTGCCTTTTATGAAATTATCATATAAATAGTTCATCTGATTTTGATTCAATCTAATTCTCATTTTTTGCTTCTTAAAGTTATTTATTGTGTGAGTTGATGCTTCTGGTAATTCTTTACTTATCTCTATAAAAAAAATACCTTGGATTTTAATTATCTTCACTTTCTTGCCAAATATCCATAGGAACTCCATATTCCTCCAGTGCAACTTCTTTACACAAGGAGCTGTCGTCCTGTAAGTAATCCGCAATGCATTTGCCTTTTTGAAAAACATATAAATATACCCCTATTTCTGGAAAATCATTTTTGATTATAAATTTCATGTGATTATAAATAGCTTTCATATTTTCAATTTTGTTAAATTGGTTGATTAGGGACATATATGGGATGTTTTCTTGATTTTTATTGATGGTGTGTGCCGGGATGTTCCTTTATCGATTGTAACCATTTCAGATACATCTTTTCGGGCATTTTGCGATAACCTAACTGATGGATATGTGAATAAATATTTTCTGCTTTCCGATAATAATTTTCATTTTTTGTTTTCGTAAACATCTCGAATAATGTTTCTGCTTTAAGTAATAAAGCGTTAATATAATTAGGAAATGCTTCCAAGGTACGATTGCAGCATTGCAGTATGAATTCCGGTTCGTAGGTAGAAGTGAACTTATGCTTATAACCTTCAGCCAGATCCGTCATACAAATAGCAACTGTAGCTTTCAAAGAAAGTGTATCCATATAAATACCGTTTCGAATAGCGTCGGTATGGATATATCCGGAAGCTTTTATCCATACGTCAGTAGGAAATTGTCCCGAAGTCAGTTCCACATTATACCAACCGTCGGCTTGGTTGTGTAGTTTGATGTAAGCGTGATTGGGCGCTAATGCCAACCACGATTTCTCACCCAATTCTTCGGTCAGCAGTTTGTAGAATAGGGGTAATGAGTGACAATTCCCTTTACGTGTAACCATTAAAGTAGAGACAAACATGTTGCTCCATTCTTTTTTGCCTGCATAATCATCAAAATTATATTGGAAAGGTAAATGGTATAATAAGGTAGTGTCGGAAACGTGTACCGGAATTGTATCTGTCATCATCCGAAAGATAGCAGCATGAGTGTTAACTGAATGAAAATCAGTATGATTATAACTGATTAACTTATTTGTAGAGAGTGACTTGATAAAAGATGTGAATTGCTGTAAACTATTCTCGAATCTATAGTGGCTTAGATTACCGTCAAAGTAGGCATTTTCAGTTGTAAATATAGCTTCTTTCAAATTCAACTCTTTTTTGCCTGTTAACATTGAGTCTATCTTATTATAGCTGGTATAATAGAAATTGTCAACTTGTGCAAATGCTTTATTAACAATAAATAAAAAGCATATTAAAAATCCTGTTTTTGTCATTAAAGTTTGTTTTTAATAAATTCTCATAAATATTGGCTATATTGTAACTCAATATCCCGTTCCTTTATACTTTTGAACCCTTTTTCCCATCTGTATTCATCTGCAAATATCTCAGTTACAATGAAACAATCGCGCGAATATTCTTTGAATTCCGATTGTAATGTTTGGTTGTAAATTATCCCTTTTCAAAACGAGGGATAATTTATGGAATATCTATAATCTTTTATCAGTTCTAAAAGAACGAATGGACTTACTATCAATCCAATATATGATTTTTGATATTCTTTTTCTAATTTTCCTACATATTTCTGTTTTTCATTAATTCGCCACACCCACCATTCTGTAGAGACTGTTATAGGCTTTTCGCCAGGTTTTACTCCATAATCGTTTGTGCTTCTGAATAATATATGATTGGTTTCTCCAATATTCTTGTTATTACCAATTTTGTTCCAAAGGTTCATCTTTATACCTGCTTTTGTTGTACAATGTATATAAAAATCTATTTCACCGCTTACTATTTTTGATAAGTCAGGATTTGAATTTATTGGATATCGTTCCTTAAATACTCTAATAACATCACTATTTAGTTGTGTTAAATCATAAGCTATTAATTGAAAATATTTTTTAGTTTTCTCGTCTGTTTTTGCAGAGAAAACATCTCCTATTTTTGTATATATTCTTACCATAGTTTTGACCGTTTTTATAGAAATATACTAAATCTTTTATTTGGAAATAATTTTATTTGATCCCATATTGTCCCCAATATTTAGGCGCTATGGAATTGATTTTATTGAAAAGCAATCCTCCATTTTTTCCTAAACCATATTGATTTATTAAAGTTTGTTCCCAAATCCTTGCTTGAATTTGAGTTAAATTAGTAGCTCCTGAAACCACTTGATAATTCAATGTTGCTCTTGCAGTGTTTGAATTTAAATGCTCAGTGAATCTAACAGTAGGACTTCTCTATTCTAACCGGTATAATGGAAATGATCTTTGTCATCGATTTCAATAGGGTCTCATTTTGCTAAAATACGATTTATGTCTTCCGAAACTTTATCCATAAAAGATATTGTCGCACTCTATAATTTTTAGTAAATATTGGCAATATTATAATTCAATATCCCGTCCCTTTGTACTTTCGAACCCTTTTTTCCATCTATATTCATCTGCAAATATCTCAGTTACAATGAAACAATCGCACGAATATTCTTTGAATCCCGGTTGTAACATTCGGTCATTTATTATCTCTCTCACTTTATCTAATGAAGAAAAAAAAACGATAGACAATTCTTCATATCCTACACGGGTCGGATGCCTATAATCTAATTTGTAAAACTTGTCCATTAGTAATATATTGTTGTAAATCCTTCTTTCCAATTAGAGAAATCTATTTCTACATGATATAATTCAAAATTCTTTTTAGGAAATTTATTAAATCCTGGAAGATACCTCAATTCCTCAATAACTTGTCTGGCTTTCCTTGCTGTGGAAAATAATCCTATGAACTTTTCTTCATCTTTATTTGCTTGCTCATCTTCATAAACATGATACAAGGCATAATATACTTTTTTCATAATATGAAAATAATCATTGGTTCCAAACATATATCATGCCATCATGTCTAATAGAAACAATCCAAGAATAACTTTCATCAAATAGATCTATATCATCAACACTAGGAAACCAAATATCATAAAAATAAGTGGAAAAGTCATTAAATTTCATTTGATCTATGTTATCAAAACGAAACCAATTAATATATACTTTAAAAGTGACATCTTTATCTAAGTGTTGAAATATTTTTTTTATATTAAAATCTTGTTCGTTATTTGCATCGAAATTGTTGATGTAAATTTCATTTCTTCTTATCTCGTTAACTAATTTTAAATCGTTGTCTACTTGAAAATCAAAAAAGAATTTCTTTTTTATGACTTCGCATTCTCTAATAGTTAAATGTTTAAAAGAAGGAAATGGTTTATTATATTCCTGTTCGTATAATTTTATTTTAAAAGAATCCATAATATGTCATTTTATAATTATTGGTATAGCACCTTCTATTCCTCCATTTCCTCTTTTTCCTTTAGTGTAATCCCAGTAATTGATATGGGGTTGGGATTCTGGGGTGCCTTCTTGGGCATTAGGATGAGCTGGATCTAAACGATACCCTTTTTTACTATCTCCTCTTTGCGGGCTACCAAATTTTCCTTCACTTTTGGGTAAACTTTCTTCTGGAGATAAACCTATTATTTCCTTTGCTTTTTTTAAAGCGGCTTTCGTTTCGCTGATACTTTTTTTCCCTCTATTATATCCTGCATCTTGATTTTGTTTTCCATTAGCCATTAAAACGACACCTGTTCCTGCAGTGGTTGCACCTGCTTTAATCAATACGGCACCAGCACTAGCTACGGGTACCCCACCAATCGCTAAACTACCACCACTACCAACAGTAGCGGTAACTCCGACTGCTACTGCCCCAGTTCCGACAGCCATACCTGTGCCACCGGCTTTTATCATTCCTTCTCCAATTAATATGGATGCATTATCTATTCCTTGTAGTGCATCATTATAGTCGGAAGGGTCATTGGGAGTATAAGTATCTCTTAAAGTACCACTACCGGGAATAATGTTTGTGACAAGGCCTATTCCGTAACCAACAACAACATCCCAACCATCTTGACCATTCGGATCAATAAATCTAATAGGATTATTATTGCAATATGCGTACGGGCTAATCGAATAATACCTTTCTGCATGAGGATCAATCGAAATAAACCGGCTGACCGTTTGAATATCCATAACGGTATCTAAAGTATCAGATTCAGCCGGTCCTACTATTTTATTTGTTTTTGTATCAAACTTGACAGAACCAATTTCTATGATCCGATCCTTATCGTGAAATTCATCAAAACGTCCATTACTTAAAGTGGCCATTTTCGGCTTGTAGCCGTAAGTGGCAAAAGGGTTTTGTGCATATCCTGTCAGTAGCGTGAGCAGGAACAGTAGTAAGGTGCTAATTCGTTTCATACACATCTATTTTTTGATTTGGATGATTGGTGAAGGTTGGTTTTCCGGCAATGTTTTGGCTTTATCAACTTGCTTTAACCAATTATGATATATCTCGGCCGGCATTTCTTCATAGCCCAGACTGTCTATTTTCTCATAGGATTGAAGCATCTTTTTAAATAAACGGTGTGCCTGTGGATATTCCGGAAGCTGTTCTTTGGGAGGTCTGCCGCAAGCATCAATTACATATTGAGCTTGTACAGTGCAGATGTTTGCGTAATGTTGATAAGCCGTTAAATCAGAAGGAGAATAACGCAAAACTAAATTGCTGTTTTCTTCTATAAAATGATCATAGCCATAACAGGAAATATAATAAGCAGACAAGTCATTGAGCATATGGGCAATGGTCTGTTTCATAGTCCGTGGATTCAGATAAATACCTGTCTGGATAGCTTTGGATTTAATGAAACCGCTATTCATATAGAAATCATCTGTGACAACAGCACCTTGAGTTAGCTCTATATTATACCAACGGTTTTGCTTGTCTTGGAATTTTATAAAAGAGTGGCTCGGTGAAAAACACCAGAAAGCTTCTGTTTCCAACTCTTCGGCAAGAATCAAAAACAATAGAGGCATGGAATGGCACTGTCCTGTATTCTTGGCTAAAAGCTTTGATACCATATAATTACTGGTGTTAATATCTGCGCGATAATCTTCAAAATCATATTTCATCGGGTGATGAATGATTGTTTTTTCACTACCGGGCTCTTTGACTTCAATAACTTCCGACAGAATACGAAAGATCATCATTAACTTTGCTAACCCGTCATTCTTATCTAATTTTTCTTCCTGCATTTTCAGCAGACAAATGTGTTTTAGATTCTGAATGGCTGCATCAAACTCTTCATATTTCATTTTATTCCCGAAAAAAGCGTTTTCCGTCACGAATACGGCTCTTTTTAGACTCATCTCCTTTTTGCCTTCAAGCATTTCAAGTATCTCTTCACGGGCACTTTGAAAACATTCTGAACCGGGAGTTGGGGAAAAATCCGGTAAAGGGATTGAGTTGGATTTCATGTATTTCTGAATAGCATATTGGCGGTTGATGGCTGCTCTTCTACGTTCGTTTTCTTTTACCTCACGCATGATGGCCTCATTTTGCCTTTGAATCAAGGCGTCACGGGAAGATGATATGCCAGATGGCTTTTGGGGAGAAGTTTGGCGGAAGTTATCGAAACGACCTATTTCTGCCGGTTGAGGAATTGATATCACTGGAACTTGGGAAAACAAAGAACTTGCTCGGAGTATTGTGATTAATATTATGCTCCAATAAATTATTTTATGTAAAACTACCTTAATCATAGCATTTGTTTTAAGGATTTTTCAAAGGTAACTTTATTTACTTAAACTCCTGATGGCCGTTAACTTTTTTTGTATTTTAAATAAAGTCTATCGGTTGATTTATAGAAAAATGAATATGCTCTATGTAGTAGAGCATTCTAAGGGTAATTGTTTTTTTGATATGAAACGACAAAAAGAATAAGATTACAATCAAAAAACAAACCGATACTTCGGTCGATTCTGCCTATTTTTGCGTCATCAATAATTCCATTAATCTTTTAAACTATCAAAAACACATGAAAAAGCAGTTTTGGTATTTTATATTTTTACTTTTCTATATCGGTACATTGCCTGTACAAGGCAAGATTACACTTCCCGCTATCTTATCGGACAATATGGTATTGCAACAAAAGGCTCAAGTTCGTTTTTGGGGAAAAGCGCGTCCGGGTGAGAAAGTTACGGTTTCTACCTCTTGGGATAAAAACATTTATACGGTGCAGACACCCACTGACGGACATTGGGAGGTGAAAATCAAGACTCCCGGTGTGATGGATAATCAGACGCTGACCGTAAAGGGAGAGAACACAATCACAATACATAATATATTAATAGGTGAAGTATGGCTTTGCACCGGACAGTCGAATATGGAATTTCCGGTAGCTCGTGATCCGAATGTAAAATGGAAGACAGGTATACTGAATGAAACGGAGGAGATGAAGGATGCCGATTATCCTTCCATCCGGCTTTTCCATGTGGAGCATCAACTGGCTCCTGAGGGAGAAAAAGAGGATTGCATCGGCCGATGGCTGGTTTGTACTCCGGAAAATGTGAAAGAATTTTCGGCTGTCGGCTTTATATTCGGTCGTAAACTTTATAAAGAATTGCAGATGCCGGTCGGACTGATTCAGTCCACTTGGGGAGGTACCCATGCCGAATCGTGGACAGAGAGGAGGGTGATGAAAGACAATCCTTTGTATGCCGATGTCATGGAAGAGTTTGCCCCGCAGAACGTGAAGCGTGAGAAAGACAAATGCAAAGTACCGGCCACGTTGTGGAACGGTATGATTGCCCCGATCAAAGGATATACCATTAAGGGAAATATCTGGTATCAGGGAGAGTCCAATTCAATCCGTCATGAAAAATATCAGAAGGTGTTCACTAATCTGATAAACAGTTGGCGGCAGGAATGGGGGCAGGCTGATATGCCCTTTTATTTCGTACAGATTGCACCGCACTACAAACAACCAGCAGGCATTCGTGAAGCACAATTGAAAACCTGGCAAAGCGGTTTGAAGAATATAGGTATGGTAGTAATAACAGATGCCGGTGATTCTACGGATATTCATCCGCGCAACAAGCGGGTGACAGGTGAACGCTTGGCTGCCTGGGCTTTGGCGAAACAATATGGTAAAAAAACAGCTTATTCGGGGCCGCTTTATAAGAGTATGAAAGTGAAAGACGGAAAAGTAACGTTGACTTTTGATTATGCGGAAGGCGGATTGCAAACTCCGGAAAATGCTCCGGTAAGAGGATTCTTTATCTCCGGAGCCGATGCCCGCTTTTATCCTGCTACGGCTGCCATTCAAGGCAGTAAACTGGAATTGTCAGCACCGGAGGTTCCCCAGCCGGTAGCAGTACGTTATGGCTATGGAAATTTCTTCCGGGTGAATCTTTATAATAAGGCGGGACTTCCGGCAGTCCCTTTCCGTACCGATCATTTTGCTCCCGATACTTATGCACGCTGGTTTGCCGATTCGGAGATGCGTCGTTTTCCGAAGGCGTATCAACTGGATCATGGGAGACGTCTGTTTTTCGGATATGCACAGGGAGTGGGCTGTTGTGCCATGCTCCGGATGTGGAGACAAACGGGTGAACGGCATTATTTTGATTATGTGGAAGCTTGGGTCGATTCATTGATCAATGAAAAAGGAGAAATCCATTTATATGATATGTCTACTTATAATCTGGACTTCATCAATTCGGGAAAAGTACTTTTCGATGTTTACCGCGAGACGGGAAACGATAAATATAAAAAGGCAATGGACGAGCTGATAAAACAATTGAAAAGACATCCGCGCACACTGGAGGGAGGATATTGGCACAAATTGATTTACCAGCACCAGATGTGGCTGGATGGTTTGTATATGGCTTCTCCTTTCATGGCACAGTATGGTGCGGAGTTCAATCGTCCGGAGTGGATCGATGAGGCGGTGAAGCAGTTCGCGCTTTGCCATAAACATACTTATGATGCCGGAACCGGCTTGTATCACCATGCTTGGGACGAGAGCAAAAGCCAGCGTTGGGCCAATCCGGAAACCGGACATTCTCCTAATTTCTGGGGGCGTAGTATCGGTTGGTGGTTTATGGCATTGGTCGATGCGTTGGATTATATTCCGGAAGAACATCCCGGACGTTCCGATATGATAAGCTGGATACAAGGCTTGGCGGATACTCTCCCTAAATATCAGGATAAGGCCGGTTTGTGGTATCAGGTGATTGACCAGCCTAAGCGTGAAGGGAACTTTCCGGAAGCATCCGTTACTTCACAATGCATGTATGCCTATGCAAAAGCTGTGAATAAAGGATATATCGATGCAAAATACAAAGCAGTTGCAGAGAAGGCCTTTAAAGGATTGAAAGATAAACTGCTGGTAGAAAATGCGGATGGTACACTGACGTTGACCCGTTGTTGCCAGGTAGGCGGCTTGGGCGGACATCCGTATCGTGACGGTAGTTTCGAATATTATATCGGAGAGAAAATGCGTGATAATGATGCAAAGGCTACCGGCCCTTTCATCATGGGATGCATTGAATTGAATAAATAGTACCGCACTTGGATGACGGATAAAAATAAAATAATGAACAGAAAGATAACGATCTTATTGGGAGGATTGCTGATGTGCGCTTCGATGGGGGCACAACAGGTGGACTGGCCGGAAATACAGACAGAAGCGAAACCTGCCGCACGCTGGTGGTGGATGGGAAGCGCCGTAGATAAAGAAAACTTAACCCGTAATCTGGACGCCTATGCGAAAGCAGGGATGGGAACGATGGAGATCACCCCTATTTATGGGGTCAAGGGGAATGAGGCAAATGAGATTCCATTTCTTTCGTCCCCTTGGATGGAGATGTTGCAATATACGGAGAGTGAAGCTGCCCGCCTGGGGATGCAGATTGATATGAACACTGGGACCGGATGGCCTTTTGGAGGCCCGGAAGTCGGGATAGAAGATGCTGCCGGTAAGCTTTTCATCACTGAATATGAATGGAAGGGCGGGGAGCCGTTTAAGGAAAAAATAGTGGTTGCCGATTCCAAACAACTGCCTTATGCAAAGTTGAGCCGGCTTATGGCTTATTCTGATAAAGGCCGGTGTATTGATGTGACGGATAAGGTGACAAAAGACGGCAGACTGCAATGGAAAGCACCGAAGGGTGATTGGAAACTGATTGCTGCTTTTTGTGGGAAAACTTTCCAGAAAGTGAAACGGGCGGCCCCCGGTGGTGAGGGATACGTGATGGATCATTTGTCCGCCCGTGCCGTGAAGAATTATCTGGAGCGTTTCGAGCGTGCTTTCGAGTCGTCGAAAACGCCCTATCCGCATAATTTCTTCAATGATTCTTATGAGGTATATAAGGCGGATTGGACGGAGAATCTTTTTGATGAGTTCGCCATTCGTCGCGGCTATAAATTGGAAGAACATCTTCCGGAATTCCTGTCAGAGAAACGGACGGATACGGTTGCCCGTATCATCTCTGATTACCGGGAAACGATGGCGGAATTGTTATTGGAGAATTTTACCCGGCAATGGACGGAGTGGGCGCATTCACATGGCTCTAAAACCCGTAATCAGGCACATGGATCGCCCGGTAATCTGATTGATCTATATGCCACGGTGGATGTTCCTGAATGTGAAGGGTTCGGGCTTTCCGATTTTAATATCCGGGGATTGCGCAAGGATTCATTGACACGCCCCAACGATTCGGATCTGTCCATGTTGAAATATGCATCTTCGGCTGCTCATATAGCCGGCAAGCCCTATACGACTTCCGAAACCTTTACTTGGCTGACGGAGCATTTCCGGACTTCACTTTCGCAGTGTAAGCCGGATATCGACCTGATGTTTATCTCGGGCGTGAATCATACGTATTTTCATGGCACCACTTATTCGCCTGCTGAGGCTGCATGGCCGGGATGGAAATTCTATGCTGCTGTCGATATGAGCCCTACGAATAGTATTTGGCGGGATGCACCGGCATTTTTTGATTACATAGCCCGTTGCCAGAGCTTTTTGCAGATGGGAAAACCGGATAATGATTTTCTGATCTATCTGCCTGTTTATGATATGTGGCAAGAGCAGGACGGGCGTCTGCTGATGTTTGACATTCATAAGATGGCGAAGCGTGCTCCCCGTTTTATCGATGCGGTGCATCGGATCAATGATGCGGGATATGATTTGGATTATATTTCCGATAATTTTATACGTAGCCTTACTTGTGTCAATGGAAAGTTGGTCACTTCTGGGGGGACGGCTTATCGCGCGTTGCTTATTCCCGGTGCCCGTTTAATGCCGGATGATGTGCTTGCTAAACTATGGAGTCTGGCAGATGAAGGGGCAATGATTGTGTTTTTGGAGCAATTCCCGCAGGATGTGCCCGGATATGCCCGGTTGGAGACACGCCGTGTAGCTTTCCGGAAGTTGATGGAACAGAAAGATAAGGTACGTAAAGGACGTATTATATTCGGTACGGACTATGAGCGTACATTGGCAGAAACTGGAGTTTTGCCGGAAGCGATGAAAACGGAAAACGGATTAAGCTGTATTCGGCGTGTCAATGAAGAAGGTAATCATTATTTTATATCTGCATTGAAGGCGGAGGATACGGAAGGATGGATTCCTTTAGGGGTGCAGGCAGAGTCTGCTATGATTTATAATCCGGTGAATGGTGAAAGTGGCAAGGCGGCTGTTCGTCAGGCCGACGGGCGTACGGAGGTGTATTTGCAACTGGCTTCGGGAGAGTCTTTGCTTTTGAAGACTTTTGCCGGGAGTGATATACAAGCTTCTGCATGGAATTACTGGCATCCGGCATCCGAAGGAAAAAAAGTACCGGATCGATGGGGATTCCACTTTGTGGAAAGTATACCGGTTGTGACCGCTGCTCCCGATTCTGTAGAATTGGATTCGTGGACGGAACTGTCGGCAAATGAAGTGAAAAACACAATGGGAACTGCATGTTATTCCCTTAAATTTCATCTTGACGATTCTGCGATTCCCGAATGGATGCTCGATTTGGGGGATGTGCGTGAAAGTGCCCGTATTCGCGTCAATGGGAAAGAGGCTGCTGTTTTGTGGTCGGTTCCTTATCGTTGCCTGATTGGCAGATATTTGCATCCGGGTGAAAATATATTGGAAGTGGAAGTTACTAATTTACCGGCTAATCGTATTGCCGATATGGATAGGAGGCAGATACCTTGGCGCATTTTTAAGGATGCCAACATAGTCAGTCTTCAGTATAAGAAGTCCGGGTATGAGAATTGGCAGCCCGTGCCGAGCGGGTTGTTAGGTCCGGTAAAATTGATTCCGATGAAAGAAGTACGTTTTTAATATTTTATCATGAACAGACGAATTGCTTTTGTGCTCTGCATTTCTTTTGCAGTGGCTACTCTTTTTGCGCAAGATCCTCGCGAAAGACAATATATGTACGAGATACTGGATCCCCGGCATGAAGCCAAACCATTGGTGGAAGGGTTTGCCACAGAACGGGTTACGGAACGGTTGAACCGTGGATTGTATGCAGTGCCTTCTCAGGACGGGAAGGGTGTTTACCTAAGTTGGCGGTTGCTGAATACGGATGCGCCTGCTACTGCTTTTCATGTATATCGTGAAGCAAATGGTAAAACTCGCCGTTTGACGAATAAGCCCATATTGCATACTTGTGATTTTGTAGACAACGCACCTGTGAAGGGAATAGCTTCCTATTGGGTGGTGCCTGTGTTGAAAGGGCAGAAACCCGCCGCATCCGAAAAACTTGAAGTAGAAGCCGGGAAGAGTAAGAACTATACTTCCATTCGCTTGAAAGATAATGCCAAAGCAGGTAAGATTGCTTTGGCCGACTTGAATGGTGATGGCATTTACGATTATATCATCCGTACTCCCGAAACCAATGTAGATCCGGGCATGCCGGGAGATACTACCGGTAAGACATATAAAATTTCGGCTTATTTGAGCGACGGTACATGGCTTTGGACGTATGATATGGGACCGGGCATTGAGCCGGGTATTTGGTATTCGCCTTTTATCGTTTATGATTTCAATGGGGATGGTAAGGCGGAAGTTGCGGTGAAAACTGCCGGTGATGATTATGTGAAGAACGAAAAGGGCCGTGTTTGTGGTGGAAGTGAATACTTGTCCGTATTGGATGGGATGACGGGGAAAGAGATAGACCGGGTGGACTGGCCGGAACGGAATGACCGGTACGGAAATCTTATTCGCCAGAATAGGAATCAGATGGGAATGGCTTATCTGGATGGGAAAACACCTTGTATTCTTGCAGCTCGTGGCACTTATAAACTGATGGTAGTGGATGCCTGGCAGTTGAAAGAGGGGAAACTGCAACGGATGTGGCGTTGGGATGGTGATGAAGAAAATCCCGTAGTACGTAGTATGGGGGCACATAGCATGGTGACCGGAGATGTGGACGGCGATGGTCGGGACGAGATATTGTTGGGGTCTTGTATGCTTGATGATAACGGGACTTTGTTATGGTCGTCCGGGTTGGGACATAGCGATAAGGCTTATTTGTGTAAGCTACGTCCTGATGAGGAAGACTTACAGGTGTTTATGGTGAGCGAACCCAAGAAAGAAGACGGTCGCGGAGTATCTGTGGTGAATGCTCGTACCGGACAGCTGATATGGGGAATCGGACATGCTACCTATCATGTGGGGGATGGCATGGTGGCGGATTTTGATCCGGAACATCCCGGTCTGGAATGTTTTGCCAGTGAAGACCGTAAAGGTGGAAGTACGGATAAATATCTGTTAACTTCGGATGGAAAGAAATTGAATACAACGAATGCGGAAGTGCCGGGATGCCGGAATTGGATTTGGTGGGATGCCGATCTGCTCCGTGAAACATTCCGGGGGGATAATAACCGTTGGGGAGCCGGTTCTTCTTCGAACGGCAGAAAACAAAGTATCTGGAAATGGAAAGGAGAGACGCTGACAGAAGGGATTGAAGGGGACATTTTGATGATAGCCGACATGGAGGGCGATTGGCGGGAGGAGTTGATAACTGCGCTTCCCGGAGAGTTGCGTATCTATCATACTTGTATTCCGGCAAAAGACCGTCGGGTAACATTGATGCAGGATGCACTTTATCGGAGTTATATTACACATCGGAGCATGGGGTATCCGCAATCGCCGGTACCTTCTTATTATCTTGGAGAATGATTGAGAGTCCCTAAGGGCAGTTTTATAAGATCAAAATTGTTTCTAAGTTACATAATATAAAAAAGTCGAATGAAGAGAATTTCAATTGTTTTGTTTCTTTGTGCGTGGGCGGTATTGTCGTCTTGGGCGCAAACTTATAAATATGAAGAAATATACACGAATCTCCCCTTTGCAATGCCAAAGGTGGAAGCACCCCGATTTCCCGATTTGAAGGTGTTGCTGCCGGATTTTGGTGCTGTCGGCAATGGAGTGGAACTCTGTACCGAAGCTTTTGAAAAGGCTATCGAAACATTATCGTCTCGCGGAGGCGGACACTTGATTGTGCCGGCAGGTATCTGGCTGACCGGTCCTATTGTGCTGAAAAGTAATATCGATCTTCACATAGAGAAAGGGGCCGTAGTGCTTTTCTCGCCGGATGTGGAGCTTTATCCGTTGGTCGAAACTGTTTTTGAAGGATTGGATACCCGCAGGTGTCAATCTCCTGTTTCGGGACGTAACCTGACGAATGTAGCTATCACCGGGCAAGGGGCCATTGACGGGAATGGACACTTTTGGCGTCCTTTGAAACGGGAAAAAGTGACGGAAAGTGTTTGGAAACAGACGATAGCCCGGGGGGGAGTATACAAACGGCCCACTTATTGGTTCCCTTATCCGCAGACACTGAAAGGAGATACGATCAGCAATATGAATGTACCTCAGAACTTGACGACGGAGGAAGAATGGCAGAGCGTGCGTCATTTTCTTCGGCCGGTGATGGTGAGCTTGATAGAGTGTAAGAATGTATGGCTGCAGGGTGTTATCTTTCAGAATTCTCCGGCGTGGAATCTGCATCCGTTGATGTGTGAAAATGTACTGATTGAAGAAGTGCAGGTGCGTAATCCGAGCTATGCGCAAAATGGTGACGGCCTGGATTTGGAATCTTGTAAGAATGCCTTGATTGTAAACTCTACTTTCGATGTGGGGGATGACGGGATTTGCTTGAAGAGTGGAAAGGATGAGGATGGACGCCGTCGTGCCCGCTCTTGTGAAAATGTGGTGGTAGACGGATGCACGGTGTTTAAAGGACATGGCGGATTCGTGGTAGGCAGTGAGATGAGTGGCGGAGTACGTAATGTGTCTGTGAGTAATTGCCAGTTTTTAGGTACTGATGTAGGGCTTCGTTTCAAGAGTAAGCGTGGACGGGGTGGAATTGTTGAAAACATCTGGGTACGCAACGTTTCCATGATGGATATTCCTACGGAACCTGTTACTTTCAACTTGTATTATGGAGGTAAGTCGGCTGTTGAAGTGTTGGAAAGTGGTGAGAAAGTACCGTTGAAGGTAGATCCTCTGCCAGTGGATGAAACGACTCCTTGTTTCCGGAATATCCATATTTCGAATCTGGTATGTTCTAATGCCCGGAGGGCGCTTTTCTTCAATGGCATCCCGGAAATGCCGATCGATGGCATTACGCTTGAGAACTTGGATATTACTTCCCAAATAGGAGCCGAATTCGTATATAGCCGGAATATAACATTGAAGAATGTGACGATTCACCATGAAAAGGGAGAAAAGTTGATAACCCGCTTTTGTGAAGGAGTGAATCAAATTGTCAAATAAGACATCCTTTGTGTCAAAACGTACAGCGTGAATAGGGTACAAATCCTTTATTTTTGCGTCATTATAGAAAGAATAGGCTCAACATTATATAGGACATGATAAGAAATTGTTTTTTTGCGGTTGATTTGGGAGCTACCAGTGGCCGTACGATATTAGGCTCTTTCTCTGAGGGCGGATTAGAATTGGAAGAAGTGAATCGTTTTCCCAACCACCTCATAGAGGTTGGAGGACACTTTTATTGGGATATTTATGCACTTTATCAGTATGTTATAGATGGGTTGAAGTTGGTTGCGGGCAAGCAAGATGTGAAGATCGTTTCTATCGGTATCGATACTTGGGGAGTCGATTTTGTTTGTGTCGGAAAGGATGGGCATTTGTTGCGCCAGCCGTATGCTTATCGCGATCCCCAAACAAACGGGGCGCCGGAAGCGCTATTTTCGCGCATTCCCCGTAGTAAGGTGTATAAGTTAACGGGCATTCAGATAATGAATTTTAATTCGTTGTTCCAGTTGGATACCTTGCGACGCAATAATGACAGTGCGCTGGCTGCGGTAGATAAAATTTTGTTTATTCCGGATGCTTTGAGCTATATGCTGACAGGAGAGATGGTAACGGAATATACGATTGCCAGTACGGCACAATTGGTAAATGCACAAACCCGCAAATTGGAACCGGAATTATTGAAAGCGGTCGGTTTGACGGAAGAGCATTTCGGACGTTTTGTGTATCCGGGAGAGAAAGTCGGAACATTGACAAAAGAAATACAAAAAATAACCGGATTGGGAGCTGTTCCTGTAATTGCTGTAGCCGGACATGATACCGGATCGGCAGTGGCTGCCGTCCCGGCATTAAATCCGAATTTTGCTTATTTAAGTAGTGGGACATGGTCGTTGATGGGGATAGAAACCGATGCGCCGGCTATTACCGAAGAAACGGAGAAGTTGAATTTTACGAATGAAGGGGGAGTGGCCGGAACGATCCGTTTGCTGAAAAATATTTGTGGAATGTGGTTGCTGGAACGCTGCCGTGCCGGATGGGGAGAGACTTCGTATCCGGAATTGATCGCTGAAGCCGAAACGGCGGAGCCCTTCCGTAGCCTTATCAATCCGGATAATGCACTTTTTGCGAATCCCGATGATATGGAAAATGCCATCCGTAAATATTGTATGGATACGAATCAGCCGGTTCCGGAAACTCGTGGGCAGATTGTACGTTGTATTTTTGAAAGTCTGGCACTGCGTTATCGCCAGGTATTGGATGATCTGCGCGGATTAGCTTCTCAGCCGATAGAAACACTTCATGTGATAGGCGGGGGAAGCCGCAATGAATTGCTTAATCAGTTTACGGCGAATGCGGTAGGTATTCCGGTAGTAGCCGGACCGTCAGAAGCGACTGCTCTCGGCAACGTCATGATGCAGGCTATGGCGATAGGTGAAGCTGCCGATGTGCCGGGAATGAGAAAGCTCATTCATAATTCTATTCCTTTGAAAACTTACCAACCCCAAAATATGGAAAATTGGGGACAAGCTTATATACACTTTAAAAATATAGTATCATGAAAGAAGAACTGATTAAGAAGGCTTACGAGATAGCGGTTGAACGTTATGCGGCTGTAGGTGTCGATGCTAATAAGGCATTGGAAGATTTGCAAAAGATTTCTCTATCTTTGCATTGTTGGCAAGCAGATGATGTAACGGGATTCGAATCGAGTGGTTCGCTGACCGGAGGAATTCAGGCTACCGGTAATTATCCGGGAAAAGCTCGTAATATAGAAGAATTGAGACAGGATATATTGAAAGCTGCTTCTTATATTCCCGGAACTCACCGTTTGAACCTACATGAAATTTATGGTGATTTCGGTGGTCAGTTTGTCGATCGTGATCAGGTAGAACCGAAACATTTTGAGAGTTGGATACAATGGGGAGCGGAACATGGTATGAAGTTGGACTTTAATTCTACTTCTTTCTCTCATCCGAAAAGTGGAAACCTTTCATTGTCGAATCCGGATAAAGGTATTCGTGATTTTTGGATCGAGCATACCAAGCGTTGTCGTGCAATTGCCGAAGAGATGGGTAAGCGCCAGGGCGATCCTTGTATCATGAATTTATGGGTACACGACGGGAGCAAGGATATCACGGTGAATCGTCTGCTTTATCGCGAACTGCTGAAAGATTCTTTGGATCAGATCTTTGCTGTTGAATATAAGAATATGAAAGATTGTATCGAATCGAAAGTGTTCGGTATCGGTCTGGAAAGTTATACGGTAGGTTCAAATGATTTCTATATTGGATATGGTGCAAGCCGTAATAAAATAGTGACACTTGATACCGGCCATTTCCATCCTACCGAAAGTGTAGCTGATAAGATATCTTCGCTGTTGCTTTATACTCCGGAAATCATGTTGCACGTTAGCCGCCCGATCCGTTGGGATAGTGACCATGTGACTATCATGAATGATGAAACGCTGGATCTGGCAAAAGAAGTAGTGCGTTGTAATGCTCTCGACCGTGTACATGTCGGTTTGGATTATTTTGATGCCAGCATTAACCGTATCGGTGCTTATGTGATTGGTAGCCGTGCTACGCAGAAATGTTTCTTGCAAGGATTACTGGAACCGATTGCTAAGTTGCGTGAATATGAAGCCAATGATCAGTTGTTCGAACGTCTGGCTCTGCTCGAAGAGGCTAAATCGCTTCCGTGGAATGCTGTGTGGGATATGTTCTGTTTGAAGAATAATGTTCCGGTTGGCGAGGAATTTATTGCAGAGATAGAAAAATACGAAACAGAGGTAACTTCGAAAAGAGAATAAGAATAGTGGTTAGTGATGAAAGTAGCATTTCCAATCACTACTTTCATCACCTGTCGCTAATCATTTATCACTAATCACTTATCACTAAATACATGAATACACTGATAGGCCTTATTATTATAGCCATTGGCAGTTTTGGGCAGAGTAGCTCATATGTACCTATTAATAAAGTAAAAAACTGGTCATGGGAAAGTTTTTGGTTGGTACAAGGGATTTTTGCATGGCTCGTGTTTCCTTTGTTGGGTGCTTTGTTGGCTGTGCCGGCCGAGAGTAGCCTGATGGATTTGTGGAGCTCCGGTGGTGCTGTACCTGCTATGGTATATGGAGTACTATGGGGAGTCGGAGGGCTAACGTTCGGACTCAGTATGCGCTATCTTGGCGTAGCTTTAGGACAAAGTATTGCTTTGGGTACCTGTGCCGGTTTCGGTACGCTCTTTCCTGCTATCTTTGCCGGAAAAGATTTGTTTCATGGCGATGGTTTGATGTTGCTTATCGGTGTGTGTATCACTTTAGCTGGCATTGCGATTATCGGTTATGCCGGAAGTTTGCGTTCCAAAAATATGACTGAGGAGGAGAAGAAAGCGGCTGTTAAAGATTTTGCATTGACAAAAGGATTACTGGTTGCTTTGTTGGCAGGTGTGATGAGTGCTTGTTTTGCTCTTGGGTTGGATGCCGGTACACCTATTAAGGAAGCAGCTCTTGCTAACGGAGTAGAGGCTTTGTATGCTGGTCTTCCGGTTATATTTTTAGTAACTTTGGGGGGATTTTTCACCAATGCAGTGTATTGTATACAACAGAATATTAAGAATAAGACCGGTAAGGAATATTTTTCTGTTAAGAGTGGGCAACTGGTTAATAATCTGCTGTTTTGTGCCCTTGCCGGGGTACTTTGGTATTCACAGTTCTTCGGCTTGGAAATGGGGAAAAGTTTCCTGACGGAAAGCCCTGTTCTATTGGCGTTTTCATGGAGTATTCTGATGTCGCTGAATGTTACTTTCAGTAATGTTTGGGGTATTCTTTTGAAAGAATGGAAAGGGGTAAGCAATTCGACAATCGGTGTTTTGATTCTCGGGTTAATTGTTCTTATTTCTTCCATTATAGTAGTGGCGATGGCACAAGCATAAATAATAAATTAGGCAATTGGACGATTTCTGATCGTTTATAATTGAAAATACCGGTTAGTAGTTGTTCTTTGGTCTGTATATAAAAACAATCTTTAATTGAGCAGGTAGAAACTTTAAGGAGGAAAATATTTTAAGCAGGCTCTTATTTTAATCGTAAATAGAAAATCGTTAACGTACTTATGGCATAAAGATCAAATAATGGTCATGACCACAGGGAATAAATCGTAGATAAAAAGATGAAATCAATTTTGGAAAATCGTCCGGCTCTTACTAATGAAGTAAATAAGGCTGCCGAAGTAGCCGGATATCTTTGGCAAAAAGGCTGGGCCGAACGTAATGGTGGCAATATCGTTGTGAATATTACAGAGTTTGTAGATGATGAAATACGCAATTTGGCTCCTATTAGTGAAGTAAAATCTATTGGTACCGTATTACCTTATCTGAAAGGTTGTTATTTCTATTGCAAGGGAACTAATAAACGTATGCGTGATTTGGCGCGTTGGCCGATGGAACATGGTTCCATTATTCGTATTCTCGATGATTGTGCAAATTACGTTATCATTGCCGACCACCCGGTATTGCCTACTTCCGAGTTACCGTCGCATTTGTGTATGCACAATTATCTTATTAGTAAGGGCTCTACCTATAAAGCATCTTTGCACACACATCCCATTGAATTGATCGCTATGACGCATCACAAACCTTTTTTGGAAAAAGATGTATTGACTAATCTGCTTTGGAGTATGATACCCGAAACGAAGGCCTTTTGTCCGCGTGGTTTGGGGATTATTCCTTATGCATTGCCCAGTTCTGTAGCATTGGCGGAAGCCACCATTAAAGAACTCAATGATTATGATGTGGTTATGTGGGAAAAACACGGTGCTTGTGCTGTTGGTGAGGATATCATGGATGCTTTCGACCAGATTGATGTGTTGAGCAAATCTGCACAGATTTATATCAATGCGCGTAATATGGGTTTCATTCCGGATGGTATGTCTCAAGAACAAATGCATGAAATGACAGTCGCTTTTAATCTGCCTAAATAATCATAAAAAGAATCTATTAATCCATGAAACGAATCTTTATATCTTGTGCTCTTTTCTTGTGTACTATTTCTCTTTCCGCTCAGACTAAAATGACGGCAAAAGAGGCTGCATTGAAAATTGCCGACCGAATATTAGATAGTACTACATACGAATTCAAGAACACCAAGACGGGAGAAGTTTATAAATCGGTGAAAAAACTTCCTCTGTCAATGGATGTAAAAGTGGCTTGTAAGTATAACAACTGGCATTACACAAATGGGGTAACCAACATTGCATTGATGGAATTGGCTGATAAGGTAGGTGATAAGAAGTATGACAAGTATGTCCTGAAGAACATGAACTTCGTGTTTAATGAAGGTAACCTTGATTTCTTTCGTCGCCAATACGATCAGGCATTTAAGGATGGTGGCTGGAATGCGGTTCGTAAACTTAGCTGGCATATGATTTTTCGTGGTAAGCGTCTGGATGACAATGGACCGATGGGGGCCAGTTTGATAGAACTACAGATGCGGCATCCTAATGAAGCATTTTTGAGCTATGTAAATGAAACTGCCGACCATTTGAATTATGCCGAGCCCCGTCTGGTGGATGGAACGATTGCCCGGCTTTGGCCACATGTCAATACAATTTGGGCGGATGATGCTTTTATGGCTATCTCTTTCCTTGCTCGTATGGGGAAGATGACCGGTGATGAGAAATATTTTAATGATGCCGCCAATCAGGTATTGAATTATACCCGTTACTTGTGGTGTCCGGAAAAGAATATCTATTATCATTGCTATCACACCGATACAAAAGAACATGGGGTGGCTCACTGGAGTCGTGCGAACGGTTGGGTGTTTATGGCACAAGCCGATTTATTAAGTGTAATGCCTGAGGATCATCCGATGCGTGATGCGGTGATTGAAAATTTTCGTCGTCAGGCGAGTGGAGTAGCCCGATATCAGGGAAAAAATGGCTTGTGGCATCAACTGTTGGATAAAGAAGATTCTTATGAGGAAATTACCGGAACAGCCATGTTTGTTTTCGGTATTGCTCGTGGAGTTAAAGAAGGTTGGTTGCATCCTGATTTTATTTATGTAGCGGAACAAGGTTTGAAGGGTATGATGAAGAAGATTACCGATAATGGTGATGTTACTGCTATTTGTGTTGGTACCGGTATTATGCCTTCTGTGGCTTATTATTATAATCGTCCTACTCAAGAAAATGACCCGATGGGAGAAGGCCCTGTCCTCCGTGCATTAATAGAGATGATAGATGCGCCTAAGTATACGGAAATAAAAGCTGAAGAGCAATACGATAAGATTGTGTTGAAGAAATGATGGAATAGGAGAAACTTTACTGTTTTTTCGTTAATTTTATTTTGGATAAAGATGGGTGGTTGGAAAAATATTTCCGATTGCCCATTTTGAGTTTTAAAGATATTTTATGCGGTTGTAAAATGGAGTTAGTTACCGCATAGGTTTTTCTTATTTGTTTTTTGGGAAAGTATTTCTCTGTTTGTCTGTTGTTTTAGTAATATGATATTGAATGATAATGGTGTTTGTTTTTTTTGTGTAAAAATATTTTGGCCCATCGGCTTTGCTATGCGGAATTTTTTTATAAATTGCTTCCGTTTATTACTATATTATAGCCTTTAATTTTATATTGTTATGCTAAGAAAAACACTGCTGTATGTTTATTTCTTGATGTTCTCATCATCTATTTGGGCCGGGAATTTGATTGATATTGATTGCAAGGTCCAATCGGTTTATGGATACAGAGCGGATGGAACACCCGGACGTGTTGTTGTGATAAATTTGAAGGGTGAGTGTCTGAAAGGTAACTGTCTGGTTGATGTTGCTGCAAAAGGTTACAGGGAAAAGAGTAATTTTGTATTGGATGCGAAAGATTCTACTCGTATCGAACTTTTATTACCTTCAGAACTTCCTGTGGGGAAAAAAGCGGAAGTTGCTTTTACATTTACTTATGCGGGTGAAAAGTACAAGAGAAAATTAACCATTGATCCTATGTGATATTGGTTATACGAATACGCATAAAAATGCAGAACGGCTTCATAAAAATAACATAATAGAAGGGATCAAGTTGGCAGAAAAAACAAAGGATTTTCTATCGGGAGCACGGTTTGTGTGGAATCCGGAAGTTAGTTGGCCACTTGAACGTTTATGGGAATCTAATCCGGAAAAGAGGGAAGGTCTTATTGATGCAATCAAAAAAGGACAACTAAGTATAGATGCCAGTTATCTGAATTTAAATACAAGTATTTGCTCAGATGAAGAACTGTTTCATGTCTTTAAATTTACGCGTAATATACAAAAAATGAGTGGAGTACCATCCGACGTTTTTCAGCAGTTTGATATTCCGGGTATCTCTTGGGGGCTTATTCCGGTTATGGCACAGGAAGGCATAAAATATGTGATATCGTGGCCTAATACGGACCGGGCAGGGAATGCACATACGCATGAAATCGATGGCAGACCTTTTTGGTGGGTTGGGCCCGATGGTGAATCTAAGGTCTTATTTCTGCAACCCGGATGTTATGCAAATAGTGGGAGTATGCAGAAGGGTTGGACGACCGGACGACCTTGGTTTGGACAGCGTGATCCGGAGAAGGTACCTTTGACTATTAAGACAGGAAATGCCAATGTTGATTTTACGAATAAGTTGGTTGAACTTGAAAATAGTGACTATCCTTATGACTTTACTGTACTTTCCTGGACTTTGTGGGATAATAGTCCACTGGATGCCGATGTGCCTTTTGCTGTAAAAGCCTGGAATGAAAAATATGCTTATCCTAAAATAATTATTAGTGGTGGGCATGAAATTATGTCGATGATAGAAGAAAAATATGGGAAACAATTACCGGTAGTGACCGGAGATTATACGGAGTATTGGACAGACGGCATCGGGACGGCTGCCGGACTAACATCAAAGAATAGGACAGCAAAAGAACGACTGGTGCAAGCGGAAACTGTTTGGTCGTTGTTGGCGGATGGCAAGAAGGCTCCTCGATTTGATTTTGACGAAGGTTGGAGATATATACTTTTAGGTTCTGAACATACATGGTGTTTTGAGAATCCTACTGAACCCTATTTTCAAGATGCGATCTGGAAAGTCAAACAATCCTATTTTCACGAAGCCGAGAATAGGTCTCAGGATATGATGGCAGAGTCATTGGCCCCCATTACTGATAAATCGGATGGTGCATTGGGGCCTAAAGAGGGTCCTTCTAATGGCGGCATTGCAGTTATTAATACGCATACTTGGATGCATGATGGAATTATCGCTTTGTCGAAGGCAGAGAACCTGAAAGGAAATAAAGTGTTGGATTCCAATGGTGAAGAGGTACTTTCCCAACGCTTGTCGACAGGTGAGTTGCTATTTCTTGCAACAGGTGTTCCGGCTCTAAGTTCTTGTCATTACCGGGTGGTTGAAGGTGATTGTTTACTTACAGGAGATTGCAAAGTAGATAGTGGGAGTTTAGAGAATGAATTTTTAAAGCTTCACATTGATTCAAAGACAGGTAAAATTGGTTTCGTTGATAAAAAAACGGTTATGATTATGTGGGCAATGATGGAGCTGATACTTTCACTTGGCTTCCTGCGAATGAAAACCAACCCTTGGCAGATATGGTAACAAATATTTCAGTAATAGAAAAAGGACCGTTAGCCGTAGAATTACGTGTGGTCTCCAAGGCTAAAGGATGCCGTAACATCTCTCGTTCTGTTCGATTATTGGCTAACCAGCCATGGGCAGAGATAACAAATGTAGTGGATAAACTACCTTTGACCGAAAAAGACGGTATACATTTTGGTTTTAACTTTAATATTCCCGGTTCTAAAACCCGTGTCGACATTCCTTGGGGAATTATGGAAGTGGAAAAAGATCAATGAGTACAAGGAAACAGAAATTGGCTTGTGCTACAACGATGGTTGGATATTTCCAATGAAACACACGGTGTTACTTGGTGTGCTTTGGATGCCCCTCTGTTTGAATATGGTGACAGGCATGCCAATATTTCGATGGGGTGGGGTGGACAAGGTAATTGGGTAACTAAGTTGGAACCCAGTTCTACGATCTATTCGTGGGTGACGAACAACCATTGGCATACGAATTTTCCATTAACTCAAGATGGTCCTGTAACGTTTAGATATCGTATTTTACCTCATGAAGAATATGATGTAGCAAAAGCAAACCGTTTTGGCTTAGAACAATCTCAACCTTTAGTTTATGTAACAGCGGATAAAGATCCATGTGTGCAACCTCTGCTTGCAATTGATAATCCGAAGGTTTATCCGACAATACTTAAATCTTTGGACAAAGATCGTGTATTGATTGTTCGTCTTCGTTCTTTATCTGACGGAGAAGAAAATGTGAAATTATTATTTCCACATAAGAATTCTAAGAGAATCTCTCTTTGTAGACCGGGAGAGGTTAATAGTGAAAAGATTGGTGAAGAGTTGGTAATGAAACCTTATGGACAGGTTACGTTGAAATTGGAGTTTTAAAAAATAAAGGAGGGGAGAAATTTTGAATGTTGAGTTAATTTGGGTTTCAACGTATATTGGGCAATTGAGTATTAGGGTGATGCTGTTTTACAATATCTTTCTTGATTCTTTGAAACTGTGAATTGTTAACGCGAGGTTTATGTGTTAGGGTTAGTTTGTTAGAATCTGAAGAAGGAATAATTGAATGTATATTTCTCAGTTAGAAAACCGGGATATTTGAGGTCATTTTTATTATATTTCTTTGAATTCCTATGTTTGGTTTACGTTCTAAAATGAGTTTATACACTTTGCTATGATAGAAAGATAAAAGATTTGTATGCCCCTCCTTTCCTTTAATATGAAATCATAAAAATCAATTTTTGTATCAATTCAGCCAAAATTTATATGGCCCCGTGTTCGATAACTGCGTATTTTTGCATCATAATCAATTTAACTAATAAATAACTGTTGTTAAACTAATAATTTAAAAACTATGAGAAAGAATACTTTTCTTAGTGTAGCGCTTTTAGCAGCGTCTGTGTCTGTAGTTAATGCTCAAGAAGCCCCGAAGGAGTTGTTCTGGCAGAATAGTAGTAATACTGGAATTTGGAGTATAATGGACTCTGAATGGGGAGAAGATTTAGGTGGGTTTTACTTGCCTACAGGTTGGCAAGAAGGCTGTATGGCAGTTTTCAATGGTGGTGGTGCGTTTGCTGATGCTGATGGTAATGCTAAAACGGTAGAAGCAATCAAAGTGAGCGGTGAAATGCAAGTAGGCGGTATTAAATTTGATAGTGATAAGAATTATTCTATTTCATATAGTTCAGATAAAGCTACGGATAAAATAGTAGGAGACGGAACTTTGATAAAGGAGGGTACAGGTACGCTAACATTAAATGTTCTCAATCAACTGAAAGGTGGTACAATTGTAAGGGGTGGTCAAGTAAATTCTGATAAAAAAGATTCTCCCAATGTTTTTGGAGATACAATTGTGCTCGATAACGGGTCTATTGGTGTAGCTATGAGTGAAATCTCTACTCCTGCATGCCAATTTACTGTTCCTGTTGGTATCCCTGAAGGAAAAGTGGGCTCTATTTGGGCAGGTCGCTATCTTCAGTTCACTAATAAATTTTATGGAAAAGGAACATTAGTTATTTATGCCGGTGGTGAACGTACATATATTACTGATGACAAGGCCGGTAAGAAAGACATGACTTGTTGGGATGATTTTGAAGGGGATCTTGTAGTTGCTGCTAATAAGACTGTTGAGTATGCAGAAGGTAAAGCTCCGGCTTTTTTCGGATTACAATTCAATACTACAAAAACATTTACTGGAGTAGCAGATATGGAAGGGATAGACTCTACTTTGGTTAATACAAAAGTAACGTTGAAAGAAGATGCCGGTTTAACAGGGGTTAGTGGTACGCGTTGTTTTGCTATAGGTGAGTTAAATGCAGAAGAGGGTGGTTTCCTCTCTGGTTATGGTTCCGGAAGTTCTAATCCGGTAATTTGGTGGTCAATAGGTAATTCAAATACAGATGTAACAAATCTTCCTCTCTGGTTGAGAGATAATACGAAAGCAAATAAAAATGCATTTGGAGTAATAAAAGAAGGTACAGGTACTTATATTTTCACAGGTACTAAAAACTCTGATACGGGTAAGGTATTCTTGGGCTTACATGTAAAAAAAGGTCGTGCTTATATCAATACTCCGGTTGATGATCCGACAATTACTGCATTGTGTAGAAGTGAAAAAACTGCAATGGCTATTTATGAAGGCGCTATTGGTGGTGGTAATGGACGTATAACAAGTGAAGTTATCGTAGATGGTGGAACATTGGAAGTTGGTTGTCAAGGTATAGGTCAATTAATTTTGGATGATATTGAGGGACAGAGCTTAAAATCACCGTTAACTGTAAAAAATGGAGGTACGGTGGAATTTGAACTTGCAAATGCTACAAGTTATGATAAGTTGACTTCTAATAATACTGCTACGTTTAATGGCAATAAGATTATTGTAAAGGCTGCTGAAACATTTGACATTAAAGATGGTGACTCTTTTACTATTTTGGATGCTGCTATTAAGCCGGAAGGTGATACTTATGAGGTTGAGTTCCAAGGGTTCCCTGCTAGTTTGACATTGGCTGCTACAGAGGAGAGTTATCAATCAGGAACTAAAACCGAGGGTGAAGGAGAAACTGCTACAGAAGTTCCGGTGATGGGATATAAGATAGTAATTACAGCTAAAGGTAGTGGCTCCGGTACGGGTCTTGAAGATTTTAATGTTGCTGATGAATTGGCTGTCTATGCACAGAATGGAAGCATTGTAGTAAAAGGTGCTGGTGTAGAAAATGTGATAGTAATGAATACTCAGGGACAGGTAGTGGCTAACACTAATGCTTCGATAATTCCAATGAATACAGTACAGGGTATGTATATTGTAAAAGTAAAAACAATAGCTGGTATTGTAACGAAGAAAGTGATTTTGTAAGACAACTAATAAAAAAGGAGAGGCGGTATCTATTCAGTCCGCCTTTCTTTTGATTCGTATATTTGTTTTCCTTTTTAATTCTTATATTACGTACTGATGAGAAACTACATCTTCTTCTCTTTCCTGCGTATCACAAAATTATGATTAAATTTATGTATAAGAGATTTGTTACCGCATTGCTCTTTCCGCTTTGTATGGGAGGAGGATTGTATGCACAACAGTTGGCTTTTCCTGGCGCTGAAGGTTATGGACGTTTTGCAAAAGGTGCAAGAGCCAGTGAGTCTCCGGAAATTTACCATGTGACTAATCTGAATGATTCCGGAGAAGGTTCCTTACGTGATGCAATCAGTAAGCCCAACCGTGTTATTATATTTGATGTTTCGGGAATTATTAATATTAAATCCCGCCTTGTGTTTTCTAAAAATCTAACGATTGCCGGACAAACAGCACCGGGTGATGGTATTACGATATATGGAAACGGGGTCTCTTTTTCTGCGTCTGATAATATCATTGTTCGTCATTTACGTATGCGTATGGGATTGAAAGGTGATTCCGGAAAAGATGCAGCAGGTATTGCTAATGGTAGTAATATGATATTTGATCATATTTCGGCAGCATGGGGATTGGATGAGAATTTCTCTATAAACTGGGACGACAAAGGGTATGAACCTTATAATATAACGATTCAAAACTCTATAATCGGCCAAGGAATTATGCCACATGCTTGCGGTGGATTGATACAGTCTAATGGTGGAATCAGTTTGTATAGAAATCTATATATTGACAATAAAACTCGCAATCCGAAGGTAAAGGGATTAAACCAGTTTGTTAATAATGTAGTGTATAACTGGGGTGATGGAGGATGTTATATCCTGGGTGATACAGATGCTTCTTCTTGGGGAGTAATTACTAATAATTATTTTATAAAAGGTCCGGTAGCCGGAACAAAAGCTTTTGTAAGGGCTAAACCTGCTTTTCAAGTTTATCAGAAAGGCAATATGATTGATTATAATGTTGACGGAGTTTTAAATGGTTATGAGGCAACGGAGGAGGATTTTCTCAGAGATGGGAGTGATCCTACGAGTTTGAATGTTACTTTCGTAAAATCTCCTGAAGATTTTGATTTTTCTAATTATTCCAGACGAAAGCTGGAAGGAGATCAGAAAATAGTGGTGTCGACTGATGCGGAGAAGCATCCGGTTATTATGGGAGAAACTACTGCCGTAGAAGCTTATAATTGGATTGTGGAAAATGCAGGAGCTTCTTTGCCGACACGCGACGAAGTAGATGGCTATATGGTCGATGAACTACTTTCTTTAGGAACTAAAGGAGCTTTGTTAAATTCGGAATCGGAAGTTGGATTGACAAATGGTGTAGGGAATATTTTTGCAGGAAACCGTCCTCTGGATACTGATAATGATGGAATACCTGATGCTTGGGAAGAAGCTAACGGGTTGGATAAAAATGATCCTACTGATGCGGTAAAAATGGCCGCTAATGGATATTTGAATATTGAAAATTACATAAATAGTATTGATGGTCCGGTAATGGATTATGTAAAATATCCTACAAATGTACAATTATCCAGTTTAGGAACTGATAATGTTTCTATTAAATGGCAGAATAACGCATCGGAATCAACTGCTCTTATCTTGGAATATTCTGCAGATAATAAAACCTTTACTCCGGTTGTGCTGAATACAGATGTAACTACTTATAAATTAGAATCACTAACTCCTAATACGACTTATTACATTCGTCTCAAAACAGTTAATGGAGAATTAGAGTCATTATACTCTTCCGTATTGGAAGTAACTACACGTGGAGTTCCTATTCCGCCGGTCGCTTCTATCAATCCTGTTCCGGAAAATGCTTCTACCATTTCAGATTACAGTACGGTACGTCTTTCGTGGGAAAATAAAACGGGAGTATGGGCTGGTACAGTATCTTATTCTGTTTATCTTGGAAAATCGGCTACTACAATGGAGAAGGTGGTAGACGCTACTACCCAGATGGCAGCGACTGTAAATGTAGAGCCTGCGACTACCTATTATTGGCGCATTGATGCCAAAAATGCATTAGGAGCGAATGAAGGAGATGTATGGAGTTTTACTACGGGTACAAAACCTGAACGTGGAAAGGTAGCTTATTATTCGTTTGATGAAACGGAAGGTGCCTCTTTGAATAACGAATTCGGAACAGCAGCAGTTGCCAAAAACTTTACTCCGGAATGGGTGACAGGTGTTCGGAATAATGCTGTGAACTTTAATACTGTGAATGCATCGTTTGTGCAAGAGCATTATGATGCATTGGAGTTAGGAAACGAGTCTTTTAGTATTGAATGCTGGTTTAAGTCGGCAGGTGGTTCTGTCGATTGGTATTTGTTACACAAAGGTAGTCATGCGGATAATAGTTATGAAGGTGCAACAGGCAGGTGGTTCGGTATACAGTATCAAAAGAATTCAAAAAATGACCGTTTGACTTGGGCTATTGATGATAATGTAACTAAGACGGATGTAAATGTAACTGGGGCTACAGCTAAATTCTTCAATGACGAATGGGTACATCTGGTTTGTGTACGCGATGTTGATGCCAAGGAGTTGAGAATGTATGCAAATGGTTCCTTAGTTGCATCCGGTACAGATAAAACCGGTAATATCGGTACGGTGGAAAGAATGGCGATTGGAAACTGTAATACAGCTTACGAAAATGGTTTCCAAGGATTGATGGATGAGCTTTCTATCTATAATGAAGTATTGACTGCAGAGGAAATTGCAGATCACTATAACACGGGTACGGGCATACACTCTAATAGAATGGATACTCCTGCAGCGGGATTGGCTTATCCGATGCCGTTTGCTGACGAGTTTTATATTCCTGTGATTAATGTAGAAGATATGCCTGCTCAAATAACGATAATGAATGCTTCCGGGCAGGTTGTTCACCAAGTAGAGGTAATGGTTCAGGGCGGAATGGCTCACGTGAAGGATGTGGGTAAACTCCCGGCTGGATACTATATCTACATGTTGCAACTGGATGGTAAGACATGGGTTGGTAAAATTGTGAAATAAATAAATAGCGATAAGATGAAGAAATATTTTCTAATGGGTCTTTTCTTTTTCTCTCTGGTCTCTTGCCAGAGAGAAATCGATAAGTATTATGAGATTCCGGATTGGTTGAAAGGAAATGCTTATGAAGTGATGGAAGATAGAGGTAATTTCTCTATTTTCATGAAAGCGGTGGATCGGAGTAGTTATGCAAGCCTGGTAAAAGGGAAAGGTATTGTTACCGTAATGGCGCCTACCGATGATGCTTTTAGTGCTTATTTGACTAAACATAATTATGGTTCAGTAGAGGATATTTCTCAAACAGAACTGGATAAGTTGATAGGGTATCATTTGATTTACTATTCATATACGAAACAAAACTTTATGTTTTATAATCCGAATGGGATAGATGCCGAATTGGAAAATCCGGGGACTTATTTTAAGTTTAGAACTAAAAGTCGCGATGCTATCTCTACAGTGAAGGATTATGCGAACGGCGGTGTTATTCGTAAGATTATGCATAAGGATCGCTTTATTCCTGTCATTTCAAATTATTCATTGTCCGGTTGGAGTAGCTCGCCTAAAGATGAGTATGAGAAAATGTTCCCGGGATCGACTTATGGCGGTGGAACGAATAATTTTAATATTTCTAATGCCGGCATTGTCGGTGATGAAATAGTAACGGATAACGGTTATTTATATGTAGTCGATCAGGTACTTGAACCTCTTGAAACTTTGTATACGGAAATGAGCCACGAAGGTTCGGAATACACCAAGTTCGCTGCTATGTATGATCGCTTTGTGAAATATGAATACGATGAAGATGCTACAGCTGATTATGGTAATGGTGATTCTTTATTTGTACATTCTCATTATTCTTTACCTTCCATAGCATGTGAATGGACGAATTTGTCAGAATATTCTATTCCTGATTATGCTCAGCTAAATTATTTGTCTTCTATTTCTTTTACAGTGTTGGCCCCTGATAATGCAGCAATTGATGAATTCTATCGAAAATATTGGGCAAATTCTTTTTCTTCATTGGAGGAGGTTAATTATGTTCCTTTATATTATTTTATGAGTGCGCATGCCGGAGAGTATAGGGCTAAAATGATGACATCGACTGCTCTGTCTGCGATTATTAATATGAATGATCTTTACGACGGTGTCACAATAGCAGAACCTGACTATGTGAAAGTTTGTACAAATGGTATTTTGGGGGGAATGAAGGGCAATGTGATCACTCCTGAGCCTTTTGAATCTCCGATGGCTCCGGCTCTTTGTAATAAGGACTATAATATTTTTGCTTTAATAGCTCATAGGGGTGGTCTTATAAGTAAGATCCAATCGATAAACGAGACTCAATTTAATATATTTTTTCCGAGTGACGACATGTTGAAAAGAACCGAGTATAATGGTGACTTCATCCAATACTTGAAAGGAAATCCTTATATAATTAATGATGAACAAATACAAGTTGCTAATGCTGAAGACGGGACATTGGGTAATCTGAATACTACTCAGGCACAGGAAATAGCAGGTGCACATGTAATGGATAATGTGCTTTCTACTCGTAATGGTGGTACAGAGATAATTTATAGCTCTTATAATGATTTCGAATATCTGTATAGAGTTAATGATGAAATCTATTCTTCGGCTACATGGAATTCAAAAGCATTAGGTAATGAAGTATCTGTACCCACTGCGAAGCTGATAAAAGATTACGGAGAATTCGGGGCATCCTATGCTTTGGAAGGAGATAATACGACGGTTGCCTTATTGCCGGAACAGGCGAACTTTAAAGATCGTGTCATGCAAGACAAAAACATGAATGATTATAAAGGGATCAATGTGTATTTGAATGCATCAAACGTTGGAAAAGGAGATAATGCGTTTAGTTTTATACAAGGTAACCGCTTTATCATTTTTATCCCAACCAATGAAGCAGTAATGGCAGATATGACTACCGGTCCCAAACGATTTCCTGTAACTGGCTCTATGGATCAAAGAAATATGTATGTGACCAGTCTTTTTATTGATGTTTCTTCCAGTGGATTAGTAGATTATCCTTTCCCTGTTACAGGTAAGCGGACAGAAAAAGTACTTACGACATTTGGAACCAAAACTGTAAATGGGAAAAAAGAAAGCATTACAGTTACACTAATCAATGAAGCAGATGGCAGTATGAAGTTGAGGGATGCGAAAGGCAATGAAGTGAATGTAACTTCCTATTTCCCTTATATCTATGCTGACGGTGCAGCTTACGTGATAGATGGTGTATTGGATTTATTGAATTAATATAGAATAGAGAAAAATGAAAAGGAATCGAAATATAATCTTGACATTGCTACTGTTGGCTTGCGTACAATCGATATGGGCGCAACAAGTGTTGACGGGTACAGTAATGGATAAAGTTTTTAATGAACCGTTGATGGGGGCCAATGTATATGTCACGAATGCTTCGAACCGTTCTTTGGGTGGTTGCATCGTCGATATCAATGGTAAATACAGATTGTCTATCCCTGATCAGAAAGGGTTGTCTATTGTATTCTCTTTTATAGGATATAAAACACAAACGATTAAATACACCGGGCAAAAAGAGCTTAATGTAACTTTGGATGAAGAAGGTATGTCTTTGGATGCTGTAGAAATTACAGCAAAGAAGATAGAACGAAATTCAATGGGACAGTCTGCCCGTGAAATGATATCGGCTACGCAAAAACTAAGTTTGGGTAGTTTGGATACGGCTCCGGTAACTTCTGTAACCGAAGCTTTACAAGGAGCAATGGCGAATGTGGATATTTTGACTGGTGCTGATCCGGGTTCCGGTAGTTCAATCCGTATTCGCGGTACTTCTTCATTGAATGCTTCCAGTCAACCTTTGTTTGTGGTAGATGGTGTACCTTTGCCTGTAGATGTAGACGATGATTTTAGTTTTGCTTCGGCCAACTCCGAAGATTACGGTTCGTTACTGAATATATCTCCGGCAGATATAGAGTCTATTGAGGTGTTGAAAGATGCTGCTGCAACTGCGGTATGGGGGTCTAAAGGTGCTAATGGTGTTTTACTGATTAAAACGAAGAGAGGTAGTAAAGGACGTTTGCAGTTTAACTTCAATACAAAATATGAATTTAGCAAGGAGCGTACCGGAGTGAAGATGCTGAATGCAAATCAGTACATTTCGATGATTCAGGATGCTATTTATAATACAGTATCCGATTTAGGAGCTCAGTCTTCTAAGTCACAAGAGTATCTGAAACTTTTATACAATACAAAAGAAATCGGTTTTGATCCTGCATGGCAATATTTTAATGAATACAATCAAGATGTTAACTGGTTGGATGAAATAACTCAAAACGGCTATACTACAGATAATACTTTTTCTGTATCCGGTGGTGGTGATAAAGCAAATTATCGTCTTTCATTGGGATATTTAAATCAGGAAGGTACGACAATCGGTACTGCTTTCGAGCGTTTTAGTACGTCATTCAATACGGATTACCGTTTTTCTGACAAGTTGGATATTTCTTTGCAATATAGCTTCTCACGCGGAGTGACAGATGCAGCTTATACAGATGACACCGATCAATTGAAAAAAGCATCTGTACGTGGACATGCTTTGACGAAAATGCCCAATATGAGTCCTTATGTGATTGGTGCAGACGGACAGCGTACCGGTGAATATTTCACTCCTTATGAATCATTCGGTATGACTTTTGCTAATGATAAAGTATATAATCCGGTAGCGATGGTTAATGAGGCCACTAATCGTACAATTGCAACAAACAGTCGTATGACTTTCGTTTTGCATGCAAAATTATTTAAAGATCTGGATTATTTTGGGACGGTAGGTTTCAATGGACAGTTTTCGAAAATTAATCGTTTCTTACCTCAAAGTGTAACGGGAGTTGCGTTTGAGCACAGTTCTTCTGCACTGAATTATGATATCGGTAAAGATGTTTTATACTTAACTACTGAAAACCGTTTAGTGTATAATAAGACAGTAAGCGATGATCATAAATTCTTGGTGAGTGCTATTTTCCAGACAGGAGATAAAACGACCAGTACTTATAGTAGTAAGGCTGCCAATACAGCTTCTTCGGGGATAACATCGCCCGTTGCAGGTAGTACTATTTTGAAAGGTGGTTCCGGACGTACAGTTAATCGCGATATGGGAGGTACACTGAACGCCCAGTATATTTTGCAAGGGAAGTATATGTTTAACGGTGGTTATCGCATGGAGGCCAGTTCTGCTATGGATGCAAGTAGCCGTTGGAAAGGATTTCCGACATTCGGCGTAGCTTGGCATTTGGGTGAAGAAGAGTTTATCAAGCGTTTAGGATTTATTTCTTTAATCAAAATACGTTATAGTTGGGGACAGTCTGGTAATGCACCTTCCGGAACATCTCCGTATATCGGAACATTCGAAGCGGTGACTCCCGGTTATGGCGATATGAATGCTGTAAAACCTGCAAGTCCGGATTTAACTCATCTGAAGTACGAGACGATTACTTCTAACAATATCGGTGTGGACTTTGGCTTATTTTCTGATAAAGTGAACTTTACATTTGAATTATATAAGAAAGTCACGGATGATTTGTTGCAGAAAAAAATGAAAGTGCCCAGCTCAACAGGACTTTCCACTGTTGCTTGGTATAACTCCGGTAAGATTCAGAATAAAGGTTGGGAGTTTAATATTGACATTGCAGCTGTTAAAACGAAAGATTGGAGTTTTAATTTTGGATTTAATATATCACAAAATAAGAATGAAATCCTGGAACTACCCGAAAATAAAAATGATGAACTATATACATTCGGAAATAAAAACTATGCATACAGTGTAATGATGGGTGACCCGCTGGGTTCTTTCTATGGATATAGATATAAAGGTGTATACCAGAATGTAGAAGAAACCTATGCTGTAAATACCAGTGGACAGCGTATTTTGGATATTGATGGTAATCCGGTGGTAATGAAGAATGGTGACCAGAAAGTTTATCCGGGTGATGCACGATATGAAGATGTGAATGGTGACGGTGTGATCGATGAAAACGATATTGTGTATTTGGGTAATAGTAATCCGACGTTGACCGGCGGTCTTAATTTTACTCTTCGTTATAAAAAAGTCAGCTTAGTAGCTGCTTTCCATGGGCGTGCCGGGCAGAAGGTTATCAACCAGGCCCGTATGGATATGGAAAATATGCGTGGAAAGAATAATCAGAGTGTAGCTGTATTGAGACGTTGGAGAAGTGAGGGGGATGATACAGATATTCCAAGAGCTTTGTATGACAAAGGCTATAACTATTTAGGTTCAGACCGTTTTGTTGAAGACGCTTCTTTTTTACGTTTGAAGACTGTGACTTTGAAATACCAAATGCCGGCCAAATGGATGAAAGCGATAGGAGTGAATAAGTTGGAACTCTATGCAACCGGTTATGATATGTTTGTTTGGACAAAATATAAAGGACAGGACCCGGAGGTTAACTTAAAGGCTGCCAATGACGGTACAGTAGCTCAGGTGGCTATTGACTCAAATAATACACCAAAACCATTTAAGATTGCGTTCGGCTTAAATTTGAATTTCTAAATAGGGAAGAAGTGATGAAAAAGATTAAATATTATATTTTAGGACTTTTAGTTACATGTTCCGTTTCATCGTGTGAGGATTATCTGACGGTGCTTCCGGAAAACAATCAAAGTAGCTTTGAGTATTGGGAAACAAAAGAAGACGTGGAGGCGGTACTTGCTGCCGGGTATGTGAATCTTAGAAGTTGTGTCGAAACGTTTTTATTGTGGGGCGAAGCCCGTGGCAATGGTTTGGATTATCTGTCAACATCCGGTTCAGATTTGCAAAAAGCAGGTCGTAAACTCCGTGACTTCGATATTTTGCCTGATAACAAATTATGTGATTATAGTAAACCGTATGCTGCAATTGCAATGGCGAATGCCGTTATTAAATATGCATCGGACGTTGTAGAGAAAGACCCTTCTTTTGATAGGAATATGTGTCGCTCATTTATGGCGGAAGCTTTCTTCCAACGTTCATTGGCATACTTTTATTTGGTACGCACCTTTAAGGATACTCCGTTTGTTGTCGAACCTTATGTAGATGACAGTGCACCGTATGTGATGGGTAAGACCGATGGCACTACCATTCTGAAATCATGTATCAGTGATTTGGAAACGTACTTGCCTAATGCAAAAGAATTTTTTCCGGAAGTGGATAATGATGATCCGATTAATACCAAAGGACGTGCTACGCAGTGGGGTATTCATGCATTGCTGGCCGATATGTATTTGTGGATGGGTGATTATGATAATTGTATTTCACATTGTAATTCTGTCATTAGTTCCGGTAGAGTCGGTTTGATTAATAACGGATTTATGAACTTTTTCCCAGGCAATAGTAATGAAGGTATTTTTGAGATACAATACAGCAATCCGAAAAGCCAGACTAATAGTTTTCAAACTTGGTTTAAAAGTTCAAGTGACGGCTATTATAAAATAACAGAGTATGTGAACGGACTGTTCGATATGGAGTCCAATGATATTCGTGGATTAAATTACACTTATAATGCGGACGGATATATCTGGAAATATCTGGGTGTGGATAAAACGACTGCACGGGCAGCTTCCGAAAATGATCAGAATTATATCATTTATCGTTTGGCGGATGTGTTGTTGATGAAAGCGGAAGCACTTATCATGCAAGGACACAACGAAGAGGCTGCCGATTTGATAGATCGTACTCGCGAACGTGCAGGTTTGGGAGAGACAACCCTAAGTGATGATCGTATGGTAATGCTGGAGACTTTATTAGTAGAACGTCAGAAAGAGTTTTTTGGTGAAGGTAAAAACTGGTTTGACTTATTGCGTATCGGATTAAGAAGTGAACAATTGAATGATACCCAATATAAGACGCTTTTTGTCGAACAAGCTTTAAAGGCAGTGGGTGCTTCTCGACAGTCGTTAGGACGTGCTACTTTAGCAAACTCGGGCTCTTGGTATTTACCTTATTCGGAGGATGAGTTGAGCAAAAATCCTTTATTGGAGCAGAGTGATTATTATCAGAGTATTAGTAACTAATATAATATAAAATAGCGATATGAAACGCATAATGATTTTATTTGCTGCAGTATTCTCGTTGATATGGGGGGGATGTTCCGATCCATTCGAGAACCAGGCCTTCCGAGAAACAGATAAGATGCCGGCAGCCAGTTATATGGAAGCTAACAGTTCGACTTATTCTTTGTGGGTCGATCTATTGAACTATACAGGACTGTTTAATACAGTCAATTTGAAAATGGATTATACTTGTTTTGTTCCCGACAATGACGCAATGAGCGCTTTTCTACAAAAGAAAGGAATTTCATCGGTTCAGGGATTGAACAAGGAAGAGGCTGCAAATTTGGTGCGCTATCATACTATCGCATCTCATCAGTATACCTCTTCAGACTTCTCTGACGGGATGTTTCCTGATTCTACAGCCAGTGGTGATTATCTAAGCTTGGATATGCGCGACGGTGGACTTGAAGCGATGTATATTAACAACGAAGCCCGGATTAAGAGATTAAATACGATGACGACCAACGCGGTAATCCATACGTTAGAGTCGGTGCTGACCCCTGTTACAGGTATGATTGTGGATAATTTGGGAGGAGAGTTTTCGTTTATGAAGAATTTGTTGGAAGTGACCGGATATAAGGATATGCTGTCAACTCTTTATGTGAATGACGTGAAAAGACGTTATACGCTTTTTGCTGTCCCCAATGCTGTATTTACCGAAGCTGGAATTGAATTAAATATTGCTTCGTTAGCTGCATATTTAGGAGAGACTGATACAAATTACGATGAGGAACAAAACCTTGTGTCCCGTTATGTCGCTTATCACATTGCTACTACGGCTTATTCATATGCTGACTTGAATGCGGATATTGATAACAATACCTCTAAAAATATCACAATGGCTGCTTCGAATTCATTGATGAGCTGTAATTTGGTGAATGATGCTTTTTATTTGAACTATGATAAAGGGACGCAGAAAGGGATTACTGTTACAGAGAAGAATATCAATTGTAAGAATGGTGTAATTCATGTAGTAGACGGGCTGTTGGAAGAAGTTGTTCCGAAAGCTACTACCGTGAAATGGGATTTGACGGACTATGAAGAGTTAGGAGCCATCTGTGAGAAGTTCCAGTTGGCCAATTTATCTGCGACTTACCTTTACAATTATTTGGGATTTGACTATCCTTCATGTTATGCATACTCCTCTTCCAATTTTGACTATTATCTGGCCAATAAGAATGAGGTAGCTTATAAATGTGTGAATCATGATTGCCTGCGCTTCCGTTTCTCCAAATATGGATGGATACAAATGCGTACTCCGATGATTATTGCAGGTAAATACACTGTTTCTTTAGCGCATTATAATGTCGCTGCCAAAGAGAAAGGTGGAAAATGGGCTGTTATCATTGATGGTGAATATGTGGGCGGACAGGTAACTACTACCGGTGAGTCTACCTCTAAAAGTTCCTATTTTACTGTAAAGGTCGGTGAAGTGGAATTCGCAGAATCTGTGACGCATACAGTACGTTTCCTTTCGGGAAGTACCGAAACGTCTTATTTGGATTGTTTAATCTTCGAACCTGTTAAAGAATAAAAGTTATGAATAAGTCAATCATATATTTATGTATGCTGTTTGCAATGGTATTCATTTCCTGCGGAGATAAATGGGATGAATATTATAATGGCAATGACGGATCCAAGGAAGAAGAATTGGATCAGACCCTTCAGGAGTTTTTTGCAGAACACAATGAGTATAATGCATTTTACAAAGAACTGGAGTTGTGCGGTCTTGATGAAGAGCTGACAAAAGATCAGCAATTAACCCTTTGGGTAGTAAATGACGATGCTATGGCGGCTTCGGGTATAGAAAAGGATGATACTTTACGTATGAAATACCACATGAATTATCTGCCTTTTCTGCAAAGTGATTTAAAGGACGGGCTTCGCATTCCTACTTTGAACAATATTTATCTGCAAATAACCAGACAAGGAGAAGAAGTGTACGTAAACCGTTCGAAGGTGGAGTCCTCCTACCGTTTGAAGAACGGCGTAGTACATGTAATCAGTGAATTGATGAAATCAAAAATAAATATGTTTGATTACATTAAATCATTACCGGATGAATATTCTATGTTCCGTGATTCTATAATGAAAAATAATGAGATGCTTTTTGATAAAGCCAACTCAATTCCAACAGGAGTAGATATAACCGGTAATACGGTATACGATTCTGTGTTCTATGTTTATAATCCCTTGTTTGAGAAAGCACAGTTCAATTCAGAGTTTAAGCAGTTTACTTTATTTCTTCCGGATAATGAGGTGTTGAAAGATTGCTTTACAAAGTTGAACACACAGTATAAAGCAATGGGAAAAACGGTTACGGCAGTAGATTCGGCTAATGCTATGACTTGGATAAAAGAAGCGGCTTTCTACACCGGAGAATTGAAAACCTTCACTGATGCTGATATTTCTTCTGCTTTTGGAAGAATATGGCGGCCTGGAATTCAAGAGATTGATCAAAGTAGTATGGAAGAATTAAGTAATGGTATTTTGTATAAGATGACAGAGGTAAAGATTCCTACTAATTATATTTTGACTCGTATTAAATCGTTGGTACATTATTATGAATATCTGACTGAAGCGGAACAGCAACAGTATTATACTTTCATGAATACGACTAAGATTTCTATTTTTGAGGATTCTGCGACTCCGAAACCGGAGATTTTGTCGAACTATTACATTTTGGATTTGAATGGAGATGAAGAAGCTTCTGATTTCTGGGTGGAATTTCCTCCGTTGGAACGATATAGAGATAAAGATACGGATCCTTATCGGGCACGAATTATGCAAGTTCCTTGTGGTGAATACGATTTATATATGGGATTCCATAGTAGCGGTCACCCGTATGTCAATGTTTATTTTGACGGTGATACGGATGGAACGACTTCTTCACCGGATGCTAATATGCAATTAATAGGTTCTAATCTTTCTATCGTATCATCTACTCCGTGGAATTTTGACCGTGTAAATGAGACAACGGCCGACCTGTACGGTGATAAAATAGTGAAGTGGGACGGATTAGGTGGATTGGTCGGTACTGTGACTGTCAAAGGTGATGGTATGAGCTCTTTCCGAATTCGTGTAGAGTTCTATAAAGGTGATAGTAAAAAGTTACGCATTTATCACTGGGCATTGAAGCCTTCGGCTAATAATTATTAATCTTAAGCATTAGAGCAATGAATAAGTATAAAATTATATTGATAATATTCTTTTCCATCCTGAGCCTTTCAAATTTAATGGCACAGAAAGGTGGAATAAAAGTTTCGGGTAAAGTGGTTAGTTCCTATGCTAACCGGCCCTTGCCTGATGCAATAATTACCATATCGGGTGTGGACAAAACTGTGGAGTGTGACAGTCTTGGGCGTTTCTCTGTAGATGGCGTACCGGCAAAAGCCACAATTTCGGTATGGTGTCCCGGTTTCTATACCAAAGAAGAACCGGTTGCTAATCGTGAACAGGTACAGATTGTGATGATACCCGAAGACATGAAGGGGTATTCCGAGAAAGTGACGTTACCGTTTCGCGGAATGGTCGTTCAGAAGAATAAGTCGACAAACTTGAGTTCGGTAAGTAAGAATGGGTTGAACTTAAACTTGACAGACGTTGAGGAGGGGTTTAGAAACATTCCGGGGCTTCAATTGATATCAAAAAGCGGACAGAGCCAGGAAGGCAGTTTCTTTAGTATCCGTGGTGTGAATACGATGATTGCCAATTCTACTCCGTTGATCGTGGTTAATGGAGTACCTTATATGCCTGATATGAATGAATCGGGTATTATCGGTGGATACTCCAAGGATATTTTTAATATTCTGAATGTTCAGGACATAGAAAACATAACGGTTTTGAAAGGTGCAGATGCTGCCATGTATGGTTCTTTAGGTTCCAATGGAGTAATAATGATTGAAACGGATAAAGCAGCCGATTTGGATACTAAAGTAGAGTTTATAGGCCAATACGGATTATCCTGGAATACTTCTACATTGCCGGTATTGGGCGTAGACGATTATAAAAGCTTGATGGGAAATGTGGCTTTGACGAAATATGAAGATATGTCTGATGCGTTGAATGCTTTTCCGTATTTGAAAGATGATCCTGAATTTTATTACAAGTATCTGTATAATAACAATACCGATTGGCAGGATTTGATTTATCGGAATGCTTTTGTTACGGATAATGTATTGAAAATTAAGGGTGGTGATGCTATTGCTAAATATGATTTTTCTATTGGAGTAAAAAATAAACAAGGAACAGTGGAAGAGACGAATTCGTCGAAATATTATGCCCGTATGAATGCGGATGTGACATTGAGTAAAAACGTTTCTTTGTTCTCGACCATTTCGTTTGCTTATACTAATAATCGGGTGGCCGAGCAGGGAATGGTGCTTGAAACCAATCCTCTTCTGACTGCTTTACGCAAAGGTCCGTTATTTTCGCCTTATAACAAAGATGACAAGAATAACCTTTTGCCCGATTTTGCATCCATTCGTGACGAAGACGGAGCATTGATTGTGAACAATAGTGTAAGTAATCCGTTGGCAGTCGTTAACGATGTCGAAATGAAAGAGCACGCTTATGATGTGCTTCTTGATGCCGGGTTGCAATACCGCATCAATGAGAATTGGAAACTGAAAGCCACCTTCGGATTAAATTATAATTTGAAACAGGAAGATGCATTTGTTCCCGGGATGAGTTCTATGACAATCATGCCTTTGGATAATCAGTTAGCCAAAAACACAGTACGTTCGGCAGAAGGAACGACATTGAACACATATTATGCTTTGAATTTATCTTATCTTAAAAAGATTGCCCATATACATACAATTGCCGCCTCTTTGGGTGGACAAATTGCAATGAATAGCATTGATTATAATGCAGGAAGTGGATACAACACCGCAAATGACTATTATAAGACACTGAACAATGTGCAATCTATCGGACGTAACTATTTTGGATATATAAATAAATGGAATTGGATGAATTATAATGCTTCTGTGAAGTATAATTATAATAATCAATTCTTTGCTGGCGCTAATCTGGCAGCAGACGGTTCATCTGCAGTGGGGGCTGACGCGGCTCGTATTTATCTTTACCCGGCTGTCAATGCAGCTTGGAACATCCGCAATACATTGTTTAAGAATGTTACTTTCTTGAACGATGTGAATTTACGTACGGAATATGTGATGACCGGTAATAGCCGCTTTGCATCTTCTATCGGCGAATATTACTATTTGAACAGAGTATTTAAAGGGCTTTCCGGATTGGTACGCGCAGGGATACCCAGTGTGAAAATTACCCCTGAAAGAACAAATACCTGGAATTTAGGCTTGGATGTGGCTATGTTTAATAACCGTTTGACGTTCTCTTTGGATTATTTCGACAGCAGAAGCAAAGACCTGATTATGCCTGTAACGATTTCTTCGGTATATGGAACGGATTGCATGTACCGTAATTTAGGCGAAGTTTCTAATAAAGGTATCGAATTTGGTGCACAGCTTGCTTTGATTCAGAATCGCGATTTCAAATGGTATGTAGGTGGTACGATTTCTACCAATAAGAATGAAGTGAAGAGTTTGGGCGGAGAGAATTCGATGATTCTTTCCATGAGTGATGGCTCTGCCGTTATTTCTGAAGTGGGACAACCGTTGTACTCTTTCTATGGCTATCAGACGGATGGTGTGTTTGCAACGGATGACGCTGTTGTTGCTGCCGGAAAAGACGGACAGGCATTGACTAATGCTATCGGGGTTGCTTTTGCCGCCGGTGATATGCGTTTTGTCGATCAGAACGGTGATGGTAAGATAGATAAGGAGGATCGCGTGAATTTGGGTAACGCCCTTCCAGACTTTTATGGAACTTTCTATACTAATTTCCAATACAAGGGGCTGGCAGTATCAGCCGTATTTGGTTATAGCAAAGGAAATAAAATGTATAATGCCGTAAGACGTACCATGGAATCCATGTCTGATTTTTCCAATCAGTTGACTTCCGTAACGCGGCGGTGGATGTATGAAGGCCAGATAACGGATATTCCTCGTGCCGTATACGGTGACCCGATGGAAAACAGTCGCTTTTCTGATCGCTGGATAGAGGATGCTTCTTATTTGAAACTGAAAGAGTTGATGGTAAGCTATAAGTTTAATCTGTTTGCCGGGACTACCGTGTTTGTTGCTGCCGAGAACTTATTTACTGCTACCAAATATCTGGGTATGGATCCGGAAACAATGTACTCTTATGATAGCTCTATGCGTGGCTTTGATTACGGTAAGATAGCTTCTCCACGCACTGTGAAGTTAGGTTTTAAAGTTCAATTCTAATATTAAAGGTGAAGATTATGAAAAAGAAAATATATTTCTTGGCTTTGTTATTTCCCCTGTTGTCCGGGTGCGATGATTTCTTTGCACCTAATACGGATGACACATTGCTGGAAAAAGATTATATCGGTACTTCTTATGAGTTGTATACCGGATATATGGGGTTGGCTGCCTGTGTGCAGGATGTAGTAGATCAGGCAATGTTCTTGGAAGGCCTTCGTGGAGACCTGCTGGAACCTACTACTAATGCTCCGGTAGAAATGTGGGACGTTTATAATTACAAGGATTTGCAACAGCCGTTCTCTGATAATGCATTGGCTGATCCTAAAGGGTTTTATGCCGTGATATTGAATAGTAATGACTATCTGGAGCATGTATTTGAATATAAAGAGAAGTATCCTACTGTATTGTCGACAAGTGATTATAATGGTATTATAGGTGGAGCATTGAGATACAAAGCCTGGGCATATCTGATGCTTGCTAAAATTTATGGAGAAGCGGTTTATCTGGATGATCCTTTGGCCACTTATCAGGATTTGTCTCAATATCCGGTGCTTAAGTTTGATGGAATTATCGATAAATGCATCGATCTGATTGAAACGGGTATGAATGGTGTCAATGGGAAAGGAGATATCCGTTGGTCTAATACTTTATATCCGGGTCAAGGCGACTCTCCCGAATCATTGGAATGGAACCGTATTTGTCCCACTCCCGAGTGTTTGTTGGCAGAATTGTATTTGTATAAGACTAAAAAAGAGAATACTGCTGAGGAGAACGCTGTTTATTATCAGAAGGTATGGGATAACTGTGTGAGTATCATTCGTACAGGGGGAACTCAAGAGGCCAGTTTTACTTTGAATAAGTCAAAGTATGAGGGATCATGGAGTCAGTTGTTTTCAACTACCTCGTATAATCGTCAGGACCATATCTCCGTTGCTTTCTATGATTATAGCAAAAAGCAGACGAACCATGTAATTGAGTATTTCTCTAATACTTATCCCAATAAATATTATCTGCGTCCGGCTGCGGCTGCCGTAACCCGTTGGGAAAAGAGCGGAGCTAATGACCAGAAATATCGGGGTATCAATAAGTCTTATAAAGAAAGTACGGAAGGATTGATTTTTTATAAATTCCTAGGGGCTCATACTACCAGTGATTATATTTATCGTAATGACGTACCCTTGTGTTACTATAAAGCTGCTGATATTCACTTATGGCTGGCCGAAGCCTGCGCCGGATTGGGACGTTATCGCGAAGCACTGCAATTCCTTAACGGTCAGTCTTCTGCCCGACAGAATTTCGGCTCGCTCTATAATAAGAATGCTAATATGTTCGATCCTCCATTCTCTGACTATCCTATTTGCCTTTATCAGTGTGTAGGCAAAGAAAGTCAGTTGAATTGTCAGGGTGTTCGTGGTCGTGTGAATGTACCGGCTGTGGGAGAATGGATATTGGGAGAAGACGAAACCACCAACGATGTGATTGTTGAACCCGAATATGCCCATTGGATGGTAGACTCGCTGCTTGTAGAAGAATCGAGATTGGAGTCTGCCGGTGAAGCACGTACTTATTACACGATGTTGCGTTCGGCAAGACGCTGGGGCGACAAGGCACGTAAGATATGGGCGGATAAGGTTGCTGAGAAATATACTACTGCGACTTCTGTAGGCAGCAATCTGGAAGCAACTGAGGAGAACTGGTTTATAAAATATGATTTGAAGTTGAATAAGTAAGATCGAATGAAGAAATTAAGCATAGTATTATGGTTTTTGCTCCTTGGAGGCATGATGATGCCTCTTTGGGGGCAGGCCCAGGAAAAGTTGGGGAGAGGCGTTGTTGCCGTGAAGTCTTCCGACGGTGTGTTCCTGTCTTGGCGCAGTCTGGCCACGGATACAAGAAAATTAGGTTTCGATATCTACCGGGATGGCGTGAAGATTACGGCTGCTCCGGTAGTAACCACTACTAATTATGTCGATAAAGACGGTACGGTCGATTCCCGTTATGTCCTTAAAGGAATATTGGATGGTACAACGACCGAGACAACGAAAGAAGTGACCGTATGGGCAGAGCAATTTAAGAAAATTCCTCTGAAACGTCCGGAAGGCGGAGTGACTCTGCCCTATGATGTGGTTCAGACAGATAAAGATAAAACCCGTGAAACGTATCCCGACGGGCAGGAGTACACATATACTCCGAATGATTGCAGCGTAGGCGATATGGATGGAGACGGAGAATATGAAATTATAGTGAAATGGGATCCTACCAATTCGCGTGATAACTCTTTCTATGGATATACGGGAAATGTATATCTGGACTGTTATAAATTGGACGGTACTTTTATGTGGAGAATTGATCTCGGAAAGAACATCCGTGCCGGTGCCCACTATACTCAGTTTATGGTATACGATCTGGACGGTGACGGCAAGGCCGAAATTGCTTGTAAGACGGCACCGGGAACAATCGATGGTCAGGGCAAATTTGTAATTATGGGCAGTGATGATCCTAATGCCGATTACCGCTCTTCCGGAAGCAAGGCCGGGATTGTAGTGGACGGCCCCGAATATCTGACTGTTTTTAACGGGCAGACGGGAGCAGAGATTTCAACAATTGCCTATAGCCCTCTTCGCGGAAATATCAACGATTGGGGCGATGGATACGGGAACCGTTCGGAACGTTATCTGGCATGTGTCGCTTACCTCGATGGAGTAAAACCGAGTCTGGTGATGTGTCGTGGATATTATGCACGTACCTCACTGACTGCATACGACTTTGACGGAACGAAACTGACGATGCGGTGGGCACATGACTCCAAAGTATCCGGTTCGGGTGCTTTCGGACAGGGAAACCATAACTTGTCGGTAGCCGATGTGGACGGCGATGGATGTGATGAGATCGTTTATGGTGCCTGTGTCATCGATCATGATGGAAAAACACTCTATCGCACCGGGTTAGGGCATGGAGATGCCATTCATCTTTCCGATCTGGATCCCGATTTGGAAGGACTGGAAGTATTTTCACCTCATGAAGAAAAAACGGCTGCTTATGGATATGAGATGCATTCCGCCGGAACGGGTGAAGTCATCTTCGGCGAGAAGACCGGAACGGATGTGGGACGTGGCATTGCTGCGGATATCGATCCGAACTATCGTGGGTTTGAAATGTGGTCTACGGCCAATGGAAATGTGTACGATTGCAAAGGAAATATAATCGCGACTAAGAATCGTCCTTCAGTGAACTTCAGAGTATATTGGGACGGTGATTTGCAGGATGAATTGCTGGATGGGGTGAAGATAGACAAGTGGAACGGTACGAAAGTGAATCGTATGATTACTCTGTCTGATTATAGCAATGCCGCTTCTTGCAATTCTACCAAAGCCACTCCCAACCTGAGTGCCGATATCTTTGGCGACTGGCGCGAAGAGGTCATTCTGTGGGATTCGAAGACGTGTTCCGACCTGTTGGTTTTCACAACGGTGATACCTACTGAATATAAAATAACGACTCTGATGCACGATCACGTTTATCGTATGGGAGTTGCCTGGCAGAATGTTGCTTACAATCAACCTCCTCATTTAGGCTATTACTTAGGAGATTGGGACACGGAAAATGCTTCATTTGCAAAGAAAGGAATCGGCTTTTTGAATCAGTCGGTAGAATTGGGCGAAGCGATTTCTCCTATTTCATATTCGTGGAAGAATGCCGAAGATGTAAAAATTACCGGGTTGCCGGAAGGGCTTACCGTTACGGTGGATAAGGAAGAGTGTCTCTTTACAATTGAGGGAACTCCGGGAGCAACAGGTACTTATGCATATACTATAGAGAGTGTCGGCGGGCTTACCGTGGCAACCCTTTCCGGAACGATTAAGGTGAAAGCTCCGGTGGTATTGAACGAGCTGGCTTATTTCCCGTTTGATGAGACTGCCGGTACATCGGCTGTCAATTCGGTATATGGAAGGGCCGAAGCGGTTAATTTCACTCCTACATGGATAAGCGGTGTTCGCCAACAAGCATTGGAGTTGCCTGCAACTCCTGCCAACCGCAGAATGGAACAAGCCTCTTATGATGACCTGCAATTGGGAACTAAGGATTTCAGTGTTGAGTTGTGGTTCCGTTCCGACGGCGGTACCGGTGTCGACTGGTATCTGTTCCATAAAGGCAGCCACACAAAGAATGCTTCGACCGGTGCTACCGGAAAGTGGATGGGATTGCAGTATAAGAATGGAAATCTGACATTCGGCATCGATGACGATGTTACGAAATCCAATCTGGACATTCCTGCTACCCAGTATTTCAATGGCGAATGGAATCATGTGGTTTGTGTTCGTGATGGCGAAACCAAGACATTGAAGATGTATATCAACGGTGTGTTCCAAGGCGAAGTGACTGATAAGACCGGTGATATCTCGGAATCGGAGATGTTTGTGATCGGTAACTGCAATGTAAACTTCAATACCCCGTTTACCGGTGCAATCGATGAACTTCAGATTTATGAAGGAGCGATGAGTGCTGCTAAAGCAAAGGAACGTTATGAAGCCAATAAGCCGACGGGTATTTCGACGGAAAGAACTCTCCGTCCCGATGTGAATGTTTATCCGCTTTACTTTACGGATGAAATCACAATCGAGTTCCCGGCGGAGGTGTCAGGACGTGCTATGGTTTCGATGTATTCTGCTGCGGGTACGCTTGTGTATCAGACTGCCTATATGGTGGACGGAGGAGCAACACTGTACATCAGTGGGCTGGAAGGCTTGCCGAAGGGTGCCTATATGGTTGTAGTAGAAGTAGGAACAACGAAGTTTGTGAAGAAACTATTGAAATAACAGAATCAATCCGTTACCGGGAACAGCCGGATTAACGTGTGGATAACCGGTAATCGGAGTTGAAACAAGTAATCGTTTAAATCGTCTCTCAGTTGTGAGACGCGCGTCTCACAACTGAGAGATGTGCGTTTCATAATTGAGAGACGTTCGTCTCATGGATGTGAAGCGATAATAAAACATGCATCAAATATAACTCATTATTCATCATGAAACTTATCTTGTCTTTCCTGTTCGCTTTTCTTTTTCTGACTGCATCTGCCCAGTCCACCCATCGGCAATACCTTTCCGGTGAGGGGTTGAATCACACGGTGACATGGGACTTTTATTGTTCCGATGGGAATAACAGTCAGCGGTGGAGCAAAATCGAAGTGCCTTCACAATGGGAGTTGCAGGGCTTCGGAACGTATACTTACGGGCGTTGGTATAAGGAGAAAGGAGTGAAGAATCCCAGTATGGAAACCGGAATTTACCGGCATTCGTTCAAGGTGCCGAAAATGTATAAGGATCATACGGTACGGATTGTCTTTGACGGGGTGATGACGGATACGGAAGTATTTGTCAACGGTTCTCCGGCCGGCCCGGTTCATCAAGGCGGATTTTATCGTTTCTCGTATGATATCACCGACCTGCTGAATGTGGGTGGAAAGAACAAGCTGGAAGTACGCGTCAATAAACATTCGGCAAATAAATCCGTCAATGCCGCCGAGCGCAAGGCCGACTGGTGGCTGTTTGGGGGGATTTATCGTCCGGTGTGGCTCGAGATAAAGCCCAAAGAACATATCGGAAGGATTGCGGTCAACGCTTCTGCCGATGGAGAACTGCAAGCGGATGTTTATTTGACCGGTGCCTGTCCGGGTTACCGGTTGTCTGCTGCAATCGCTTTTCCAGATGGTAGCAATAAGACCGAAGAACGGTTCTTCACACTTGCAGATACCGCTTCCATGTATCGGATAAATACTCAGTGGAAAGAGGTCCGTACCTGGACACCGGAGACTCCGAATCTCTACCTCCTTACCTTGAAACTGCTCGATGCAGAAGGCCGTACCCTTCATCAGCATCAAGAGCGTATCGGATTCCGTACGGTAGAATTCCGTCCTAAAGACGGGCTTTATGTCAATGGAGTGAAGATTGTGATGAAAGGCATCAACCGTCATTCATTTCATCCTGACGGCGGGCGTACCACAAACAAAGAAATCAGCATTCAAGATGTACTGCTGATCAAAGAAATGAACATGAACGCAGTCCGTTCCCATTATCCGCCGGATACTCATTTTCTGGAAGCTTGCGATTCGTTGGGACTTTTTGTGATCGACGAGTTGGCCGGTTGGCAAAATGCTTATGACGCCACAGTGGGAAGGCAGCTTTTGGAAGAGATGGTAGTCCGGGACGTCAATCATCCTTCTATTGTGCTTTGGAGCAATGGCAATGAAGGAGGGTGGAATACGGCACTCGACAAGTATTTTTCCTGCTATGATCCCCAGCAACGTCACGTGATTCATCCGTGGGCAGACTTTAACGGACTGGATACGCATCATTATCCGGCCTATCTCACCGGTGTGGGGCGTTTTACAAACGGCTATAATGTGTTTATGCCCACCGAGTTCATGCATGGGCAATATGATCAGGGACATGGTGCCGGACTGGAAGATTTCTGGGCGAACTACACCTCGCATCCTCTCTTTGCCGGTGGTTTTATGTGGGCTTTCTCTGATGAGGCAGTACGCCGTTCCGACCGTAACGGGCAGTTGGACTCCGATAAGTTCAATGCCCCCGATGGTATTGTAGGCCCTTATCGTGAGCGCGAAGGAAGTGTTTATACGGTACGTGAGGTATGGGCTCCCATACAGTTCCGTCAACTTTATATTACCCCTTCTTTTCGGGGAGAGTTTGCTCTGACCAATACGTATTTGTATACCAATTTGCGGAATTGCCGGATGAGCTACCGTCTCTACCGGTATCCTTCACCTCTACGGGAAGAAGCGTTATCTTGCTGTATCGATTCCGGCGAAGTTTGTCTGCCGTCTTTGTGTCCCGGTGAAACGGGATATGCACGTATGCAGATGCCTTCCTGTTTTTGGGAAGCCGATGTTTTGGAACTTGAAGCTTTCGGGCCGGATGGAAAAAGTATTTGTAACTGGACGTGGCCCGTACGCTATGCCGGTGATTACCTGAAGCGTGAAATACCCCGTTCCGTTCCGAAACAGGAGAGGGCGTCCGTGCTTCAGGATCACGATTCGTTGGTGACGCTTTCGGCCAATGATATTACTGTCGCTTTTCGTAAGGCGGATGCAACGATTGCCCGTGTCCAAAAGGGAAAAGAAGGAGTGGAAGTCCCTCTGACAGATGGCCCTCTGCCGGTGGGTATGAAAATGGAGTTTACTCGCTATACGGTCCGGATGGATGGGGAAGATGCTGTTTTCTGTGCCCATTACCGGGGTGGGGTCGATTCTATCCAATGGTGTATGTCCCCTTCCGGCCTGTTGTCGATGGATGCTGTTTTGCTGAACCGTGCGTCCGGTGGAGGTGGGTTTGATGATGCGTTCATGGATGAGGCGGTGCTTAACTTAGGGCTTACTTTTTCTTATCCCGAGCAGGAGTGTACCGGCATGCGCTGGTTGGGTCGGGGCCCTTATCGTGTATGGAAGAACCGGGTGAAGGGAACGAATTATGCCGTTTGGCAGAAAGATTACAATAACACGGTCACCGGAGAAAGTTTCGGGAATCTTGTTTATCCGGAGTTCAAAGGTTATCATGCGAATCTTTATTGGGCTACGGTGCAGCACCGGACGGCTCCTTTTACGGTATACACAGCCACCGACGGGCTTTTCTTCCGTCTGTTTACTCCGGAAGAACCGGCCGGCCGGCAGAATGGGGTGAATACGATGCCTGATTTCCCGTCCGGGGATATCTCGTTTCTATTGGATATTCCGGCTATCCGTTGTTTCAAGCCTATATCGCAGCATGGTCCCCATAGCCAACCCGGGATTGTGCGTATAAAGAAAGGAGATGAAGGGCTGCGTATCCGTTTGTTATTCGATTTTCGTTAATATTATCATAATGATCATTGCAAGCATCAAATAGTGCATTCTATTCGTGCAGGTCATGGAGTATCTTTGTCTTATCGATTAAGACATAACAAAAGGAGAAGCTTTATTACGGTTGAGTGTTAGTTTAAAGGGTTTTTAAGTTAGTGAAGTAAAATGCAATTCTGCACTGTTAAGTTTCTCGTGCAACTGTTTATTTATTAGTTTAATAAGTTGCTTTGTGTTTATTCTATGGATAACGGGGATAAAATCTGTGAAGAATTTATCCCCGTTTAGCATATGTATTTGTTTAATCTTCTTCCAGTTCATCACTCGTCTCACGGCCGAAGCTCCGGTATTCCAGTGGGGTGAATCCCGTGCGTTTCTTGAAAAGTGAGAAGAAGTGTTCGGTCGATTTATAGTCGAGCATGAAAGAGATCTCCTTGACGGACTGAGAGGTGCCTATCAGTAGTTGTTTCGCTTTGCGGAGTTTGAGTTCCTGGAAATATTTGGCCGGGGCATATCCGGTATAGTCTTTGAATACCTTGCGGAACCAGGAATAGCTGATGTTGAGTTTTAATGCTAATTCTTCCGGGTCTATGTTTTTGAAGACATTTTCATTCATGATAATCTTTGCCTGTTCGATCTTTTGGTCTACGTCTCCTATTTCGAATATTTTGTTTTTCGATATGGACAGGATCATTCCGATAATGTGCAGTACTATTCCCGACAGGTATTGCTGTGCCGATATTTTATCGGCTTCTGCCACTTCCAGTGCACGGGAGAATAGTGCGACCAGCTCTTCATTCAGACCGACTTCCAGTATTTGGTTGTCTTTGGACAAGAAAGAGCTTTTGATTATGTCATCGATAATCGGTCCTTCAAAACCGATGTAATATTCATTCCACCCTGTCTGTTGCATCGGTTGATAGGTATGCCATTGTCCGGGAAACAGAATAATGACGCGCCCTTTGCACACTTGTCTTTCGTCTGTTGAATCCGAAGTAAAAAGTCCCCTTCCTTTGGTGATATACAGAATTTGATATTCGCGGAGGGTACGTCCTTTTTGTGCGTTAAAGAAATAGCCGGATGGATGGTCTTTCAAAGGGTAGGGTGAATTAGGTTGGATGGATTGAAAGCCTACGGTGTTTATCCAAAGTCCGAATTTGCGGTCCATGTCGTTTACAATCAAATACTTGAATTCTACTCCTAAGTCATTATAGCTGTTCATACGTGTCCTCCATAATATTCATAGCTACAAAAATAAATAATATTTTTTTAAATCCAACATATCTCTCACAAAAACAACGTTTTGCAATTGATTTTCGGCAAATGTGGAAAGGTTTTCGCTACTGACAAATTACACAGCATTTCAGTCACTATGTATAGATACCCTTTGCCGGCAATCGCCTATCTTTGTAGCATCTATTCATTTATATAATTACAGAACAATACCATGAAAAAACTACTTTACCCGTTTGTGGTTCTGGCGTTGATGGCTTGTGGCGAAAAACAACAAGCGCCCATCGATCGCGAAGCACTTGTCGATCGTAATTCTCCTCAAGTAACTGCTTTTGATTCTTTAGCTTCCCTTTCTGTAGGCAATGGCGAGTTTGCCTTTACGGTAGATGCTACCGGTTTGCAGACATTCCCCGAAATGTATACGAAGGGGGTGCCGTTGGGAACACAAAGCCAATGGGGCTGGCATGAATTTACAAATCCCAAAGGGTACAGGCACGAGGAAACACTGAAAGATTATGATTTTGGTCGCGGACGTATGGAACCTTATTCGGTGCAGTTCAATGAAGACGGCCGGCAGAAAGAGGCTGCCAACTGGTTCCGTGTCAATCCCCATCGCCTGCACCTCGGTATGGTGGGCTTTGAATTTGGACGTGATCCTCTTGCCGTGGCGCAGGTGACGGATATAAAACAAAAACTGAACCTTTGGGAAGGTGTCATCAATAGTAGCTTTAAATTGGATGGCAAACCGTTTGAGGTACAGACCGCCTGTCATCCGAAAGCCGATATGGTGGCTGCCACCATTCGATCGGAAGCGCATGCCGGCGTCAACTTCCGTTTCCCGTATCCCACAGGTGGCCATTGTGATGATGCTTGCAACTGGACTTCGAATGATAAGCACTCTACGGCCATTGTCAGTCAGGATGAACAACAGGTTGTATTGAAACGTACCTTGGATGCCACTACCTATTATGTAACGATTCGTTGGGAGGGCAAAGCAACGTTCGGAGAAAAAGAGAAAAACTATTTTGTGCTTACCCCCGAAGAGGATATCCTGGCATTTACTTGTGCCTTTACTCCGGAAAATTCTTCTCCGGAAATGTCTACTTCCGAACAGACCCGGCAGGCTGCCGCCCAATACTGGACCGCTTTCTGGAAAAATGGCGCTGCTGTTGACTTTTCTGCCTGTACGGATGAACGTGCCGGAGAATTGGAACGTCGTGTCGTATTGAGCCAATATCTGCTCGCCATCCAGTGTGCCGGAACTACTCCGCCACAAGAAACCGGACTGACTTATAATTCCTGGTTCGGCAAATTCCATTTGGAAATGATCTGGTGGCATCAGGCGCAATTTGCTTTGTGGAATCGTGCCGATCTGCTTGACCGCACTTTAGGATGGTACGAAACTGTAGAGCCCGTTGCCCGTGAAATAGCCGGCAGGCAAGGTTTTGATGGAATACGATGGATGAAGATGACCGATCCGAGCGGCACGGAGGCGCCTTCTAAAGTAGGCAGTTTCCTGATCTGGCAACAGCCGCATTTCATCTATCTGGCAGAACTGGTGTATCGCAACAATCCTTCGGATGAAATAATCAGGAAATACAACCGGCTGGTACAGGAAACCGCCGACTTTATGTATTCTTTTGCTACTTATGATGAATTGGAAGGGCGTTTTGTGTTGAAAGGTGCTATTCCCGCGCAAGAAACGCTTCGTGCTTCTGAAACAGTAAACCCTCCTTTCGAGCTCTCGTACTGGCATTTCGCTATGGAGACAGCACAGAAATGGCGCGAGCGTGCCGGTGAAAAGCGGAATTTGGAATGGGATGAGATGATTGATAAACTCTCTCCGTTGGCCTATAATGAAGATAAACTGTATCTGGCTGCCGAAACAGCTACGGATACTTATAAGGACATTCGTTTCACCTCCGATCATATGGCCGTGTTGGGTTCAGTCGGTATCCTTCCGATGAATAAACTGATTCGCGATGATTATATGAAAAATACCCTGCATTGGATTTGGGACAACTGGAACTGGGGCAAAACCTGGGGATGGGATTATCCGATGACAGCTATGAATGCCGCCCGTTTGGGTGAACCGGAAAAGGCTGTCGGTGCCCTGCTGATGGACAAACGCACCAATACTTATCTGGTGAACGGACACAATTACCAGGATGGCCGTCTGCGCGTATACCTGCCCGGTAACGGTGGCTTGTTGACTGCCATCGCCATGATGTGTGCCGGATGGGACGGTTGCCAGGTTGAGAACCCCGGCTTCCCGAAAGACGGAACTTGGAATGTACGCTGGGAGGGACTGAAACCGATGCCGTAAAATAATGAAGCCTCTCCCCAACCTTCTCCGGGGGAGAGGGGGTACAGATACTCTTGTCTATTAATTGGATACTTTTGTCTATTAATCAGTTGCAAAACTAACTTAGCTCCCTCTCCTACGGAGAGGGTTGGGGAGAGGCTTCGTTCCTATTGAATAATTATTAATCATGAATCGTTATTTATCTTTCTTTTTATTAAGTTGTTTCGGTTTGTCGGCCGGATGCGTGTGTGCGCAGAAGCCGGTAAAGCGAATCGGAGATTTTATAGAATCCACTTCTTATAATGATCATAAACGGGGAGCATCCCGCAGTTTGCAATATTATCCGGAGGGGGATGATTTTGTTTGTGTCAATGGTAAGAATCGTTATACACGTGCTTTATATGGCAGTTGGTCTCCTTTCCGGTTGGAAACGAGTGACCGGCCTGTATTTGCCACTTATGATAAACGGAACAGTAAGAATATCCGTTTCAGGATTTCCATGCCCGGTGGTTACTCGGCCATGCTCGATTCTGTAGGTTATTGTGAAGCCCGCTATACGCCCGGGCGCCGGAGTTATCATCTCACTGACCCGGCTTGGGGAAAAGGAGAACTTCGTATCTCTGCTTTGGCATTGCCGGATGTTGATGGGGCTATCTGGAAGCTGGAACCGGTCGGTTTCTCTTCTCAGTCGGTGCTTACGGCCGTTATGTCGGAGATCAAGGCACACCGTCTGAATCGTAATGGCGATATGGGTGCCGATCCGGCCGATAGCTTCGAAGCACCGGAGAATCCGCAGCAAGTGGAGACTTGTGATATACGCCTGAAAAATGGGGTTGCTTATCTGGTGTTCCGGGATTTCTCTATTAAAATGCTTGGCAAGAAAGAGGGAAGCCGCTTGTATGAAAAGGCGGAAAAGGCCCGTGCGGAATTGGCTTCCCGTATCCGGATAGAAACGCCGGATGCTTATTTGAATACGCTGGGAGGGGCTCTTGCCCTTGCTGCCGATGGAATTTGGGATGGACAAGTCTGGTTGCACGGTGCGGTAGGTTGGCGTATGCCGCTAAGTGGCTGGCGCGCTGCTTATACAGGGGATGCTTTAGGCTGGCACGATCGGGCCCGTACGCATTTTGATGCCTATGCGGCCAGCCAAGTCACAGAGGTTCCCAACACGATACCTCATCCGGCACAGGATTCCGTCCTTAATCTGGCCCGTTCGGAAAAGCGGTGGGGAACTCCCCAATACAGTAATGGGTATATTTGCCGTAATCCCCGCAACAATACCCAGATGCATCATTACGACATGAATCTTTGCTATATAGACGAACTGCTTTGGCATTTCAACTGGACGGGAGATTTGGAGTATGCCCGCCAGATGTGGCCGGTGCTCGTCCGCCATCTGGCATGGGAGAAGTTGAATTACGATCCCGATAATGACGGGCTTTATGATGCTTATGCATGTATCTGGGCCAGTGATGCCCTTTATTACAACAGTGGTGCCGTCACTCATTCTTCTGCCTATAATTACCGTGCCAATAAGATGGCGGCTGTTATTGCCGAAAAAATAGGTGAAGACCCTACGCCTTACCGGGAGGAAGCCGGGAAGATATTACGGGCCCTTAATGCACGTTTATGGTTGTCTGATAGAGGACATTGGGCCGAATATCAGGATTATATGGGGCATCGCCGTTTGCATGAGTCTGCCGGAGTGTGGACCATCTATCATGCCCTCGATAGTGAAGTGGCCGACCCTTTTCAAGCTTATCAGGCTACCCGTTATGTCGATACGGAAATTCCTCATATCCCTGTTCGTGCCAACGGCTTGGAAGAAAAAGGGTATGCCACCATTGCTACGACCAACTGGTTGCCTTACTCATGGAGCGTCAATAACGTAGCTTTTGCAGAGGTGATGCATACGGCACTGGCCTATTTCCAGGCAGGGCGTCCGGAAGCCGGATATAAGCTGATGAAGAGCTCTGTCCTCGACGGCATGTACATCGGTGATAGTCCGGGCAATTTCGGGCAGATTAGTTTTTATGATGCCGCCCGTGGGGAGTGTTATCGTGATTTCGGTGATCCGGTAGGGGTTGCTTCCCGGCTTCTGATTCAGGGATTATTCGGGATTCTGCCCGATGCTCTGAATGACAAGTTGGTGATTCGTCCCGGGTTTCCGGCAGAATGGGATAAAGCGTCTCTTGCCACTCCCGATTTATCTTACCGTTTCCGTCGTGAGGGAATGCGGGATATTTATACGGTCAAACAGCATTTTGCCAATCCGATGGAGCTGAGTTTACAGATAAATGCTTTTAAAGAGAGAATCGAGTCGGTGAAGGTAAACGGCGTTTCTGCCAAATGGGCATTTGTAGAATCCGCTTCGGGCTGTCCGGTGATGGCTGTCACGGCACCTGCTGCCGGGGAGACGGTTGTTGAAATTATTTGGAGCGGTGCTTCCCTTCGGAGGCTTTCTCAGGAGCCGTTGGAAGTACATCCCGGACAAGACTTTTCCTTGACGGCTTTGGAAGGCACTGTTTATGATAAATTTTATGATCCTCAAGGGATACTTGTTGATCCTACTGTAGATAAAAAACGGTTAGCGGCTCGGATTTCCGGTCAAACGGGGCATCATACTTTTTTTGTATTGGTAGAACAAGAGGAAATGAAATGGTGGCAACCGGTGAATGTAAATATAAAGCAGGAGATGATGCCGGCCGTTCTCCCATTCACCCATGTAAAGGCGGATTCGTGCGAACCAATCGATATCACTTCGGCATTCAATGCTTCGGTTACCGATATCTATCGTAATGAGTATCTTTCTCCCCGTTCGCCTTACACTACTTTGCAACTTCCGAAACAGGGAATTGGAGAATGGTGTCATCCCACGTTGACGGCGGATATCGATGATTCCGGCATGAGAGCATTGGTACGTGACGGGCTGCTGTCTACTAATTTAGGAGTATCGTTCCGTACGCCGGAAAAAGGAAATAACATCGCTTTCACCTCCTTGTGGGATAATTATCCGGATAGTCTGTCGATACCTCTTACGGGCAGAGCCTCCCGTGCCTATCTGTTGATGGCCGGTAGTACGAACCATATGCAATGTCATATTGTCAATGGGGTCGTTCGTGTGCATTATGCAGATGGAACCGCAGAGACTTTAGAACTTGTCAATCCGGAAAACTGGTGTCCGATCGAACAGGACTTTTATGTCGATGGTATGGCTTTCCGGCTCCAATCTCCTCGTCCGTATCGTCTACATCTTAAATCAGGATTGGTCAGTAATAATCTTGAAAAAGATTTGAATATAACTGGAGTATACGGACGCCCGATCGATGGGGGTGCGGGTATACTGCTCGATATGCCATTGAATCCGGATAAGGATTTGAAGCGTATAACCTTGGAGACCGTATCCAATGATGTCGTTATCGGCTTAATGGGAATTACCTTACAAAAATAAAAGAATGAATGAACCGCATTGTATTAAACGAAACATCCTATTTCGGTGCTGGCTGCCGTAGCGTGATCGCTGTGGAAGCCGCCCGTTGTGGATTCAAGAAAGCTTTCTTTGTGACCGACAAAGATCTGATCAGGTTTGGCGTAGCTGCCGAAGTAATGAAAGTATTTGAAGCTAATAATATCCCCTATGAGCTTTACAGTGATGTGAAAGCCAATCCGACCATTGCCAATGTGCAGAACGGAGTAGCTGCCTACAAGGCGTCGGGTGCCGATTTTATTGTAGCGTTAGGTGGAGGCTCTTCCATCCAATGCTTTGCTGTTACCGTATGTCATGGAGTATAACGCGGAATCTCCGGCTGCTTCGAAATACATCCGGATTGCCGGGGCGATGGGAGTAAATACGGATGGCATGACGGAGGCAGAAGGGGTGCAGGCAGCTATCGATGCAGTGAGAACCCTTTCGGTAAGCATCGATATTCCTCAGAAACTGCATGAAATCAATGTCAAAGAAGAAGATATTCCGGCATTGGCCGTAGCTGCTTTTGATGATGTGTGTACCGGAGGTAATCCGCGTTCCACCTCTATAGAAGATATTGAAGCTATTTATCGGAAGGCTTTTTAAAGTTCCGGGTACCGGTATTCCGCTTAAAAAGAGTGTAACCAACATCTCTATAAACTTAAAATCACCCATACCACAGTTTTAACTGCGCTGTAAAAGTTGGATATAAAACTTTAGGAGTGCAGTTCTATTTGACTGTGGCATGGGTGATTCTATTGAAAAGGGCATTTTCTTGGTTCCTGTTTTTGTGAAGTTTCACGGTTTTAGTTGCCGTCCGGTTTTTCTATTTCTGTAAACGGACTGTCATTCCAATGAAAGTTTTCCACAGCGTCCGGATGTGCCGGATCGTAAGGCTGGTAATCTTCTCTCAGGTATTGAATAAGGTCAATTTCTGCTTTCTTCATCCCTTCGATCACACATTTGGCAATCTGATATGCACCATAGGGGTTGAAATGGGTATTGTCTTCCAAAGCTTTATCTTGTCCCGGATAAGTACCTGCCGGATAGTGTACGAAAGCTTTCTTTGAGGCTTCTACTCCCATGGCTTCGTATAGGGTGCGGGTCATTTCGTTCAAGTCTATTAAAGGAACGTTCTCTTTGGCGGCCAGCCAACGCATGGCATCCGGATAATCCTCGTGTGTGTCTTGTATTTTACCGTCTGCTCCGAAACTGCGACGTTGGGTCGGGGTGACCAATACGGGATGTGCCCCGTGTGCACGGGTTTCGTCTATAAAGGTTTTCAGGCTGGTCATATAAGAGTAGAATGCTCCTTTCCCGGGTCCTTTCTGCTTTTGGTCATTATGGCCGAACTCCATGAACACATAGTCTCCGGGCTTCATTTGGGTTAGTGCCTTTTTCAAGCGTTTGGCTGCAATGAATGTATTGGCGCTTTCTCCGGATTCGGCATAATTGGCAAAGCAGATATTTTCATTGAAAAAACGTGGAATCATTTGTCCCCAACTTCCCCAAGGCTCATTATCCTGGTCTACTACTGTAGAATTTCCGCATAAAAAGACAGTGGGGACATTGTCCGTTCTCTCTATCGTTAATTCCGATACGCAAGGTGATTTTCCATTAAATTCTAATGTCAGCTTATCGTCCCAGTTCAGTTTGCGTTTTTCACGAGGTTTGATGCGTACTTGCTCGGTGTCCGAAATACGGGTGTTTCGCTTATTGATGGTAAATATGCAAGGTATCATTTCTCCTTTCTCGCTTTTAATGTTCTCAAAGAACAAACGACGCGATTCGCCTCTTATGGTAGTTTCTCCTCTCTTCTTACCGGATCCTAACAGTACTGTTATTCTATAATTTCCATCGGGAATTTGTACGGAAAAGAAAAAAGGAGCTGTATCTGAGGAGGTCGATACTGGCTGCAAGTCATATCCGTATCCTTTACTTTCCGAAAAGAGATCGGTAGGGGTAACTTTAATGTAACCTTCTTTTGTGCTTTTTTCTTGCCTGAAATCGAATTTATAGTTTTGTGCCGTACTTGTTAAGACAGTGAATAATCCAACTGTCAAAATAGAAATGTTTTTATGTATTCTCATGATAATATAATATTGAAAAAGACTTTCTGTAATGAAAGTGCTAATTTACAATATTTTATTGTTAAAAGGAATACTGAATTGCTGTGAAAAATAAGTTTCGAATATTGTACTATTCTATATGATGGAAAAAGTATTTAATGTGCTTTTTCAATGCAGGGATTTTCAAACTGAGCTGATGTTTTTTTACGTTGACCCCTGATGTTGCGTTGATCCGGAATCAACGCACTCAGAACACAGTAAAAAAAGAAAAACGACAAACGATTTTGCTCGTTTGTCGTTTTCTGTCGGAATGAGGCGACTCGAACGCCCGACCCCTACGTCCCGAACGTAGTGCGCTACCAACTGCGCTACATTCCGCTCTTGAAAGTGGTGCCACCAGGAATCGAACCGGGGACACAAGGATTTTCAGTCCTTTGCTCTACCAACTGAGCTATGGCACCTTTCTTGTTTGCGGGTGCAAAGATAGGTATATTTTTTAATACTGCAATATCTGGAGGGAAAAAATGTAATATTTTGGTTATATAATCTTTTTAAGAGCTATCGGTATTTTTCATATCCAATAAGAAAAGGAGGTATACCTAAACAAACTCAGGTATACCTCCTTTTTCTTCATGCCAAATAGTAAGTTTATGTTTTGGGAGTATTATCCTTGCTTGCAGCATTGTTTCCAACGTTGTTTGTAGAGGTGGACGATGCTGCCGGCGCATCGGTTGCTGTACTGGTTGCCGGAGCTGCTTTAGCCGTGGTAGCAGTTGTAGTAGCGGCGGTTACTGTTGCTGTGGCTGCTTGTGATTGAACTTGAGCTTGTTCTTCCCAATGGAAAGGCTCGAAGTTGCTGTCCGGATCTACCCATGACGGCTTTTTGGAAGCGTAGATGATAAACGGAGCTATCACTACGACAATTGCGCCGACAATAAGAACGGTGAACCATACAGTGTTGCTACCTGTGGAAATCTGGCTGGGCGGAATAAAGCTCAATATGAATGCGAGTAATGAACCGCAGAAACCGAGACCGCCGATAAGCCACATCAGGCCGTTGCCTTTCTTACCGATACGGAACGGACGATCTGTCTTCTTCATGTTATAACGCAGATAGATGGCGCCGGAGAACATGAGCAGGTACATGACCAGATAAAGGATTACTGTCAACTGTGACAGAATCTGGTAAAAGCTCTGTACGGAAGGCATGACGACGAAAAGAAGACTCAATACGGTTACGGCAATACCTTGTACGAAAAGAATGTTTTTCTGTACGCCTACCTTGTTGGTCTTCTGGAAGAACGGAGGCATATAACCGGCCTTACCTACGGCAAAGATACCTTTTGACGGACCGGCAACCCATGTCAACACACCGGCCAATACGCCGAATGCCAATGCGATGGCGATGATCGGTGACAACCAGGAAGCGTGGATGTATTTGAAATAGTTATCAAAACCGACCAGCAAGCTTTGTGTCAGACTGATGTCATTGGCGGGGATGATGATACCTAATGCGAAAGTTCCCAATACGAAGATGACTACTGTAATCAAAGCACCGATAAATACGGCTTTCGGATAGTTCTTAGTAGGGTTTTCCACATCTTTTACGTGGATACCGCCCATTTCCATACCGGCATAAAAGAGGAAGATACTTGCTGCAAGAACTACATTGTCGAATTTCGTGAAGTCGGGGAAGAAACTGCTGTGGAAGTCCAGGTTGGAGTGTCCACCGGTAGCCAGATAGACGATGCCGAGAATAATCAGCAGGGCTGCCGGGATGATGGTACCGACCATACCGCCGATTTTCGCAACTTTACCTACCCATCCCATACCTTTAAGAGAGATGAAAGTGGCAAGCCAGTAGATGATCAGTACGACAGCCAGCGTATAGTATTTATTACTTGCCAGTGACATGTCGTGAGCGTCATTCATTCCGATGAAGGCGATGGAAACGGCACCGAATGTCAGAACGGTAGGATACCAGATGGTACTTTCGATCCATTGCACCCAGATAGCCAGGAAACCGAACTTTTTGCCGTAGGCTTCACCTACCCAGCGGAATACACCGCCTTGCTTGTCTTGAAACATGGCAGCCAGTTCCGCTGCAACGAGCGAAGTCGGTATCAAAAAGACAATGGCTGCGAAAAGATAGTAGAAGGCCGAACTCATACCGTACACGGCCTCGGCAGGAAGTCCGCGTAGGGATACTACTGCCGTTACATTCATGATAGCCAGGGTGAATACCCCTAATTTTGCTACTTGTTTAATATTTGCCATAAGTTAAGGTTTTAAGTGAAAAATATTTTTAAGTCTGCTTTATAACAACATTAGGCAAGAGATGTTTTTGGAGGATAGCGTCAAACTTGGTTAATTAACATAAGGTAAGCTCTAAACAAAGCGGGCATATAGTTGTTTCTTCTGCATTGCAAGAATAAGATGTATAATTACTAAATAAGTAAGTTTATGAAAACTGCCCTTACTGATTTTGCGCTGCAAAAGAGGGGGATATATGGCATTTTGCATGTCATCATACTGTTACTGTCCCTCTTCTTGGTTATCAGCATTTCTGTGGATACATTCAAAGGTATCCCGTTTTACACACAGTCTCTGTACATGAAGGTACAGTTATGGATTTGTATCCTGTTCCTGTTCGACTTTATTCTCGAACTTTTTTTGTCGAAGGACAAACTGCGTTATTTCGGCACACATTTTCTTTTTCTATTGGTAGCTATCCCGTATCAGAATATTATAGCTTATATGGGTTGGACATTTTCGCCGGAGATTACCTACATGCTCCGGTTCATTCCCTTGGTGCGGGGAGGATATGCAATGGCAATCGTAGTGGGATGGCTGACGTATAACAAAGCATCCAGCCTGTTTATTTCTTATCTGACGATGCTATTGGCTACGGTTTATTTTGCCAGTCTGGCATTCTTCGTGATGGAGCATAAAGTGAATCCGTTGGTAGTGGGTTATGGGGATGCTCTTTGGTGGGCGTTTATGGATGTGACGACGGTCGGTTCCAATATTATTGCGGTGACTGCTACCGGACGGGTTTTGTCTGTACTGTTGGCTGCATTGGGAATGATGATGTTTCCGATATTCACAGTTTATGTCACCAGCTTGATTCAGAAGAAGAATAAAGAGAAGGATGAGTATTACGAACAGTTGGCGAGTGAAAAACAACAGCAGCAACAGCAACAACAGCCGGTAGCTGATAAATAATCATATGCCAATAAGCTAATATGCCAATGTGCCAATTCGTTGATGTGTCGATGCGCCGATGTATCCGGGGATGAAAAGCGGATTTGAGGAAAAGATATTAAATACGTGACTAATCTGTCTTTTTGCTGGTGTATTACGGCGTTTTGTGACGGGTACTTTGCGGGTATAATTGTAACTGGAGAATAAACTGCATAACAAAATGAATAATAGTTGTTCTTTCTTGTATATTTTTGACCTTATCCGGATAAATATGCGATTTGTCCCGGTGTGTTAACTCGATTATCCCGGTATGTTAGGCTCGGTTCCTCTACGAGGAACGGTCCGAAACTCTACGGGAAACCATAAGAAGCTCTACGGGAAAAGTAAATTCCTTCATAAAGAACGCTTTTTTACGCTGGTTGGTTACGGAGTCTTGCTTGTAACCGAATGTGAAAAAGTAGGGTATAAACCTGAATTTGTAATAAATAGTATAGCTGTTGTAGATGATGGGGAGCTATCTGTTGTATTATTGATTGTATTTCGTGCAATCTGAATGAGTAAAGATGGAAATGGCGGTCGTTTTTGAAAGGTCTGCTTATATTGTTCCTGATGAATGGATTCTGCAGGGATAGGAATACCATTTTGACAATTTGTAAATGGGAAGCATATAGAGGATAGCTCTGTATAGGAAGAATGATATTAAAGAGAGGCTACTGCCCTTATGGGCAGTAACCTCTACAAAAAAAAGGACAGAACTTTTATTCAACTACAGTAACTTGCTCGCCGTTGAATATATTCAACCCCAGCTTATTCATAATAAATTTGATTGCCAATTGAGCCTTTACGGAGTTGCCCGAACCATCCAGTGGAGGTGCAAAAGCGGAAACTCCCATTACGCCCGGCAATACACCCATTACACCGCCGCCTACACCGGTTTTAGCCGGAATACCGGAGGTATACATCCAGTCGCCCGTATGTTCATAGAAGCCCACGGAGGCAATCATCGACGTAATCTTCGGAGTCAGTTCGGTTTCGAAAACCTGTTTGTTTGTCACAGGATTTACCCCGTGATTTGCTATCGTACCGGCAGCTACGGACAACATTTCTGCTGTAACGCCCAGTGAACACTGACGCGTGTACAGATCGAGCGACATATCCGGATCATCGTAAATTCGATTGTAGTTCTTCAATAACCAGGCTATCGACCGGTTGTTGAAGTTGGTGGCAGATTCGGATTTGTACAGTTCGTCAATCAATTGCGGAGCATCGCCGCAAAGATCCGTAATATTCTCTACGATTGCATTCCATTTTTGGGTAGCTTCACCGACCGGTTGCACCATAGAGCAAGCGGAAATCGCTCCCGCATTGACCAACGGTGTAGAGGGATGATCGTTTTCCAGAAGGATAGCGATGATAGAGTTGAAGGGTAATCCGGTGGCATCGGCACCGATCATATCCAATATCTTCTGAGCACCGTATTGACGGAGAACCAGAATGGCCGTATGGACTTTGGATACCGATTCTATGCCGAAACGGTAATTATAATCACCTATTGTGATTTTCTGGCCATTCAGCAGGCAGATACTAATACCGAACAGGTTCTTGTCGATATTGGCAAGGTAGGGGATGTAGTCGGCATTCTTTCCGTCCGTGTTGCCCTTCACCTGCTCATAAGCCTGTTGTGCCACCTCTTTTATTTGAGATATAGAAATCTTTTTCATAAGATAAAACATTTTTGGATTTACGATTGGACGATTGACGATTTACGGTTGAAAGCACTCCTTGAAATGATTCTACAGAGATACTCCAATCGTTCATCACTTCACTTTAAAGATACTCCAATCGTAAATCGTAAATAGTCTAATTGTAAATAATTTTATTTTTTAGTCGCTTGTGGCTTACCTGTATGGTTGAATACCTTTGTGGCTACCGGCAGATTCTTATCTTGGGCGATACGTGTGGTAGTAGGATATTCCAGTTTTTCCAATTCGGTAATGGCGTTCTTGATGTCACCTAACAGCATATCTGCCATATCACGGCTGAATCCTTGACGGACAACGATACGCATCACTACATAATCTTCTAATTTGGACGGCAAGGTATAAGCCGGAACCATCCATCCGCTCTGAGCCAGTTTGTCTTGCAAATCATACAAAGTCCATTTGGCATCCTTGGCATATTCCGGTTTCATGTACCAGATAAACAATGGGTTCACTACGTCTTCTGAGTAGTTGACGAACGGAGTCATCTTGGCAATCTCACCGTGGAGATACTTGGCGATCATCAATGAGTTGTACTGTACTTCTTTATATCCCTGGAATCCCAAACGGATAAATTGATAGTATTGTCCCAAAATCTGGGCAGCCGGACGAGAGAAGTTCAGGCCTACCTGTGTGATGTTGGCACCTAAGTAATTGACACTGAATGACATTTCTTCGGGAAGATATTCTTTGCCTTTCCAACAAACCCAACCGAGACCCGGATAAACCAAGCCGAACTTATGACCGGAGGTACTGATGGAGAGTACCCATTTCAAACGGAAGTCCCATTTGATTTCCGGATATAGGAACGGAAGGATAAAACCGCCACTTGCAGCATCTACGTGGATAGGAATGTCGTAGCCGGTTTTGGCATTGTAAGCATCGAGCGCTTTGTCGAGTGCTTCTACGTCGTCATTCAATCCTGTCCATGTAACGCCCTGGATAGGAACAATACAGATGGTGTTTTCATCACACATCTTCAGTGCTTCTTCCGGATCAAGGGTTGTCTTTTCCAGTGTCAAAGGCACTTCGCGCATTTCGATCTGCCACAGTTGGGCAAATTTTTCCCATACTACCTGGAAGCCGGTAGAAATAACAAAATTCGGTTTGTCTACGGGTTTACCCTGAACCTGACGTTTTTTGCGCCAGCGTAACCATGCAGCGACACCACCCAACATACAAGCTTCTGAAGAACCGATAGCTAATGCACCGGTTTTCCAGTCGTCTTTTTCCGGAGTATTCCACAGGTTGGCCATGATGTTGATGCATTTACCGTTCATTACAGCGATACGGGGATATTCTGTTTCATCGATGTAGTTGATATTGATGGCTTCATTCATCAGTTTGGTGGCATATTCGTCCATGTAAGTGGTGACGAAAGTAGCCAGGTTCAGTCGGGGCTGAGTCTGTGCGAATGTTTCATCTTTTACCATTTGGTAGGCGATTTCCGGAGTGGTCGGCCCGTCAGGTATTTTTTCTACCGGAGAGGGTTGCAACATTCTGTTTGAACCAAATACATCAGTCTTGGCATCACCGTTTCTAAAATTTAAATCTTCCATTTTACTATTGTTTTTAGTTAGGTTTAGGCGATGGGGATTTTCCCCGTCGAATTTCCCACAACAACAGCACCGGTTTTTTAAAGTTTAGCCGTTTTGCATTATTTTGCGTTTATTGTACTTCCCGTGCGGAGTTGAACATTCCGGGCATCACGTTGTTCTTTTCAAATCCAAACCTCAAATATAGAAGCGAATATGAGAATACAAACAGGAAGGGGAACGATTCCTCTTATAACGCTTATCGGCATTTGGTCCATTTCGGCTCTTAATGCTTTGCCCGGTTTAGCCGTTACGCCTATCCTCGGGAAACTATCTGTCATCTTTCCTCATTCTACTGAACTGGATGTGCAGATGCTTTCATCCTTACCCTCTCTTTTGATTATCCCGTTTATCATTCTGGCGGGAAAATTGACGGAGAAAGTGAACTTTATCCGCCTGTTACAGGTGGGGCTCGCTATTTTTGCTTTAAGCGGTATTCTTTATTTGTTTGCCGGTAAGATGTGGCAACTTATCGCTATCAGTGCCATGCTCGGTGTTGGTTCGGGGATGATTATACCACTCTCTACCGGACTTATTTCCAAATACTTTGTCGGTCCGTACCGGGTGAAACAGTTCGGGTTCAGTTCTGCCATTACGAACATAACATTGGTGGTAGCTACTGCCGTTACCGGGTATCTGGCTGAGGTAAACTGGCATTTACCGTTTGTGGTTTATCTGTTTCCTTTGGTATCGCTGGTACTGTCGGTTTATCTCCGGCGCAGCATGATCAGTGAGGAAGGGAGTGCTTCGATTGCGAATGACGAAAAGGAGGAGACTGGTGTGCCACCGATCGATCCGGAAGTCGGGAAGTCCAAATACGGAGTGAATATCAAACATCTTTTGCAGGTTATGATGTTCTACGGGTTGTCTACTTATCTGGCGCTTATCGTAACTTTCAATCTTCCTTTTTTAATGGAAGAATATCACTTTTCGAGTGGTGATTCCGGTGTTATGATTTCGCTCTTTTTTCTCGCTATTATGGCTCCCGGTCTTTTCTTGAACCGTATTGTGGGGCTTTTTCGTGAGAAAACAAAGTTTTATAGTTTGCTGTGTATTGCTGTCGGGCTGGCACTGATCTGGATATCTCCGAAAGAGTGGGTGATAGCTCCGGGATGTATTCTTGTGGGATTGGGGTATGGGGTGATACAACCTGTCATATACGATAAGACCACCCATACGGCTGTTCCGAAGAAAGCGACACTGGCGTTGGCTTTTGTGATGATGATGAATTATTTAGCCATTTTACTCTGTCCGTTTATTATCGATTTCTTCCAATCGACGGTATTCCACATCAAGTCTCAGCAGTTCGCTTTTGTGTTCAATCTTTGTATCACATTGGTAGCTTTGATATGGGCTTATTGCAAACGGAACACTTTCTTGTTTAAGGAATAATGAATAATTTGCCAATGTGCCAATATGCCAATGTGCCAATTACCATGCGGCATGATAGCGCAGCCAATTGGCACATTGGCATATTGGCACATTGGCATATTGGCAAATTGGCACATTATTAAATTGGCAATTTATTAAAATTAATAAGTATGAAGAATAAAAAATTGGAAGCTAATCTTAGCATGGCTATATCGAAAGTATTCAGTGGCTTGAATATGAATGCCCTTAAATTTCTGCTTCCTCTTTGGATGAGTCCATTGACGGGAGCTACGATTCGTTGTACTTTTGCAGCAGTTGCTTTTTGGGTAATCGGGTGGTTCTCCGCACCGGAAGAAAAAACAAGTCGGAAGGATAAGTGGCTGTTGTTTCTTTTGGGAGTAGTGGGGCTTTATGGCTTTATGTTTCTTTATCTGGTAGGTCTTAGTAAGACTACTCCTGTATCGAGTTCTATTTTTACGAGTTTACAACCGATCTGGGTGTTTCTTATCATGATCTTTTTCTTCCATGAGAAGGCTACTGCTCCGAAAATTATCGGTATATCTATTGCTTTGGTGGGTGCCCTTGTCTGTATTTTGACTCAGCAGAGTGATGATCTGGCCTCAGATGCTTTTACGGGAAATATGTTGTGCCTTTTCAGTTCGGTGGTCTATGCCGTTTATTTGGTGGCAAGCCAGCGTATTCTTTCGGCGGTAGGGCCTGTCACGATGCTGAAATATACTTTTAGTGGTGCGGCCTTTTCCGGTATAATTGTTTCACTGATTACCGGATTTGATGCTCCGGTACTTTCAATGCCTTTCCATTGGCTTCCTTTTGCGGTATTGATGTTCGTGCTTATTTTCCCTACGACCCTCAGTTATATGCTGTTACCGGTCGGTTTGAAATATTTGAAGACGACAGTGGTTGCCATTTATGGTTATCTGATATTGATCGTGGCTACCATAGCTTCCTTGATTTTGGGGCAAGACCGGTTCAGTTGGACGCAGACCTTTGCTATTCTTTTTATTTGTGTCGGGGTTTATCTGGTAGAAGTGGCGGAGAGTAAAGATAAGACCGTACCAAAATGAAAGAGCCCGGTGCAATACCGAACTCTTCTTAAAATCGAGCAGTATTTGACCCCATTCAACTTTTGGGGCGATTCACCTTTTGTGACGTAGGTGATTTCGTTGAAAGGGGAGTTTTAGGACAGATCCCCATGGACTTTTCTCTTTACTGTTTCCAATTCCCTCTTTTCAGATAATAAAGAGATAAACCCAGAAGCAATAAAGCATAAAGCTGCTCTGCCGTCCAGTACATGATTAATGGTAACTGTTCGCGGATGGATAGCCCGTACAAATACACCAGATAGACGATGATTGTGATTATTTGAAATACGAATGCCGTTTTGGTTTTTCCTGTCCCGATAATTGCATTGCAATAGGTATAGGCAGGAGCAGCCAGAAAAAAAGTGGATAGCATCAGTAAAAAAGGAGCATAGGCTGTTTCGATTACTTCGCTGCTGTTGGTATAGATCCCTAAGATGGGTTTGGAAAGGAGTGCTGCCGTCAATACGAAAGGAGTACCTACCGCGTAACTCAGCTTGACGGTTTTCCAACATATGGGTAACACATTGTTTACCTGTTGGGCTCCGATTAAATTACTAACCAGAGATATACCGGTCGTTGCAAACGAGTTGACGATTACAAACAGCATCACGGATACGCTTCTCACTACATTACCTGCTGCCAGTTGTCTCTCTCCCAAATGCTCTATGGCAATGAAAAACAGGAACCAGGGGGCGATACAGAAAAAAGAACGTATCATTGTCCAACTGGAAATCCGGAATAATTGACCGAGCAGTGGAAGATTGACTGTCGGCCGCCAGCCGTATTTCTTTTTATCTATCTTTAGATGGGTGTAAATTACGATGTGTATCAGGGCTGCTATTTCAGCCAAAGAGGAGGCGATGGCCGCTCCTGCTATGCCCAAGCGCGGGAAACCGCATGCTCCGAAAATGAGCAGGTAGTTTAAAGCCGCGTTGGTGGTCACTAACAGGATGGAGTTTGCCGTCAGTACCTTGGTTTGGGTTATTCCGACGAAGAACGCCCTGTATGCCAGTATCGGAAATACAAACAAGAAACTGTAATCCCGCCAATCGATATATTTCATCACTGCTTGATAGATCTCTCCGGATGATATTACTTTCCGCAAAATGAGTGGGGAGGCTACTTTAGATAAAGTGAAAGTCAATATCGACAATGAAACAAGAAAAAGCAGTCCTTGCCAGAAAATTTCTCCCGTTTGGGCTAAGTTTCCTTCTCCGTTTCTCCGGGCAACGACTACCTGTAATCCTAAGCTGAAGCCGAAGCCAAGCATATAAATAGCGATGTAATACATTCCTGCCAGGGCCGAAGCGCCTAATTCTATTTCGCCTACATGTCCTAAGAAAACGGTATCGGTGAGGTTGATGAGTTGTTCCATCAACAGGCTCATCATCACCGGAAAGTTGATGAGCCAGATTTGTTTATAAGTAAAATTCATGGTTTAATTGCAAATAACGTTAGGAGGATGACCTTTTCAGTCATCCCCGCAGAATGAATAAATAAACTCTCTATTATTTCATTCTGAGCGTAGCTATCTGCAAATTTGCCATTTCATGTGTTGAACAATCGGGTATTTATAGATCAGATGATGTGGCAAAGATACGAAAAACTTATTTATCGGCGTACAATCCGACATGGTTTCCCTTACTGTCGGCAAAAACACAGGAGTATCATGAACGCACCCGACAGGAATCGTTCTTTCCGTGACGGGTGCGGTAATATGTGCAAAAATAGCTTCTTGCTTTTTCCTGTGAGGAACACATTCAGCTTCGGAGCGCTGATTATTTGATATTCGGGTTTAAGGTGTGCCAGTCTTCGATAGCAGGAATGATACCCATCTCGATAACCTCATCACGCAACTTGCAGAGGTGCTTGTAACTGTTTTCCAGCTCTTCTTCTTCGATAGGGGTACCTTCCACCTGCTTGTAGCTGATGCCGTTTTTAGTGATGGAGGTTTCCATCGCCATCATGATGTGGTTGAATTTTCCATCGGAAACGTAGGTTCCGGCAGGCCACCGGAAAGGTGCACCGCCCATAGCGGCAGCGATCATTTCGATAGAAAGATAGGCCGGACTTTGGAAAGAGGAACGTCCGCGCAGGTCGATAATGTGCTTTCCGCCTTGAATAACACGTTGCTTGATAGCATCCCATTCGGTTTGCGGCAGGCGGGTAGTACCGATCCAGTTGATCAACGTATCGCCATCGACTGTAGTTGTTGAAGCAAATACGGCCATTTGCTCTCCGTGTCCGCCGTATGTGCGACAGTTTTGTATTTTGGAAGCAGGTATTTTGAAGAACTTCGCTAACTCATTTTGCAGACGGGTACTGTCCAATGCTGCAAGTGTAGAGACTTGTGAAGGCTTCAATCCTGAATAAAGCAAGGTGATCAGGCCGGTAATGTCGGCCGGGTTGAATACTACCACTACGTGTTTCACGTCCGGGCAGTATTGGCGGATGTCTTTACCGAACTGGGCGGCAATCTCGGCATTGCCTTTCAGCAGATCTTCACGCGTCATACCGGCTTTACGGGCTGCACCACCGGACGATACGATATAAGCTGCACCGGTCAGCGCCTCCTTGATATCGGAGGTATAGGTGAGATTGACCCCTTCGAATCCGCAGTGGTATAACTCTTCGGCTACACCTTCCAGTGCCGGAGCGTATGGGTCATACAAGCAGATGTTGGGAGTTAATTTCATCATCATGGCGGTTTGTGCCATATTTGAGCCAATCATTCCGGCGGCTCCTACAATCGTTAATTTCTCGTTGGTTAAGAATTCCATAATCTTATCTGTTTTTTGTAAATGAATATACTGTTTCTCTATTGACGATACAAAGATAACGACTTATCAGCCAGATTGTTCATTGAAAAAAGTTTTGGCTGATAATGAAAAGTTATATCGAGAGGGGAGATATGATTGAAATAAACTATCTTTGCAGTGATTTAGAAGTTTGTTTTAGTAGTAAGTAGATAGTTAGTAAGTAGTAGTAAGTAGATAGTAGTTAAGTAGTAAGTAGCTAAATCGTGAAGTTGTAAGTAGCTGGTGGTTGGAGACCTTTTCAGTATAACAACGCCGATATGTTGCATTGTTTCTAACTACTGATAACCTGTTTCTGACTACCATCTACTTACTACTTAACTACTGACTACTTACTACTAACAAATTACTACTAACAAATTACTGCTGAATAATTATGTCCATTGAATTAGGAAAGTTCAACCGTCTTGAGGTTGTGAAAGAGGTTGATTTTGGAATGTATCTGGATGGGGGTGACGAAGGGGAAATCCTGTTGCCTGCCCGTTATGTACCCGAAGGTTGCCAGATAGGAGATATGTTGAATGTGTTTCTTTATCTTGATAATGAAGAGAGATTGATTGCCACCACATTGACCCCTCTCGTACAGGTGGGTGAATTTGCTTGTTTGGAGGTGGCATGGGTCAATCAGTTTGGAGCCTTTCTCAACTGGGGGTTGATGAAGGACTTGTTTGTGCCCTTTAGCGAGCAGAAGATGAAAATGCAGGTTGGTAAGAAATATATCGTTCATGCCCATCTGGATGATGAAAGTTACCGTATTGTGGCTTCCGCCAAGGTGGATCGTTATCTTTCGAAAGAAAAGGCAGAGTATCAGCCGGGTGAAGAGGTGAATATTCTGATTTGGCAGAAGACGGATTTAGGCTTTAAGGCTATTATAGAAAACAAGTTTGGCGGATTGCTTTATGATAGTGAGATCTTTCAGCCTTTGCATACCGGTATGGTGCTGAAAGCATATGTAAAGCAAATACGTGAGGATGGCAAGATAGACTTGGTGCTTCAGAAACCGGGATTTGAAAAGGTGGATGACTTCTCGAAGACTCTGCTGGAATATATCCGTGAGCACGACGGGTATACATCTCTGAATGATAAAAGTCCTGCAGATGATATATACGCTGCTTTCGGTGTAAGTAAAAAGACATTCAAGAAAGCGGTGGGCGATTTGTATAAAAAACATTTGGTTGTGCTGCAGGAAGACGGTATCCGGTTGGCGTCCTCCTAACTGCAATAGGGAAATCCCTATATACGAATATAGATAATCATTAGGGTGGGGAGTTTCCTCACCCTATTTTTGTGGTATAAGAAAACACGGAAGTTGAATTACTTAAATGTATATAGGATATGAAAAAGATACATGTTTTATGGATGTTATTGTTTCTGGTGTTGAGCACAAGTTGTGTTTCTGTAAACCGGTTGATGAAAGTGCAGGAGGGTATGAGCAGACAGGAGATCTCAAAGATTTTCGGGACACCGGAATACCGCCGTTTTGACAGGGGAATGGAAGAGTGGGAATATCGAAGCCTGTCTCTTATTTCGGGAGAGTATAAAGTGGTGGTGATAACGTTTGAGGATGGAAGGGTTTCGGGTATGGATACATTTACGACGCGGGATTTCCAAGAACATCCTCTGCCGCCGGCACCTTGTATACATTAAAAATGGGATGTTTTCCTAAAAAAGTTTCACTTTTAAGATATAGGTTATGAAAAAGATACATACTTTTGGCATTCTGTTGTTGATGATGATGCTTGTCAGCTGTGTCACTGCCGGTGCCGGGTTTACGAATGAACAATTGTCCGGTATCCATAGGGGGATGACACTGGAACAGGTTAAGGAGGTACTCGGAGCGCCTGCTTACAGGAGTTTTGATGATAAAGGCGAAGAGTGGGAATTCCGTGTAATGGTACTCTCCGGATGGTCGGTTGTCCGGGTACGCTTTGTGGATGGTAAAGTGACGGAGATGAAATCTTATTTGGAGAGAGACAAAGATTGCCATACCAGAACGGAAAATAATAAAATAGAAAAGATATGATACGCAAATTGATACTCGGTTTTTGTTTTCTGCTGGCAATGTTTCCGGCAAGTGCTTTCTCTTTGGAGGGCCTCTCTGTTGAAAGCCCAAGAGAACAGGTGGTGGTATTTATTGATGGGAAGCAGGTGTGCCGGCCTACATATAGTTGTTTTATCGCTAACCTGCATGGTGGCAGTTATCGGGTGGAGGTATATGCCGCCCGTCGTGGAAACCGCTTTGAAAGAGAGAACTTATTGTTTGATGAGCGTGTTTATTGTTCGGGTAGGGAGGTGAAGGAGATCGTCATCGATGGTCCGGACAGACCGGAGCACAGACCGGGCAGGCCGGATAAACCCGGACACCGGCCGGATGGTTTCAATTCCAGGGAGCCGGTGATGAGCGACAGCTCTTTCAATCAGTTCATGAGCTCATTGAAAAAACAGCCTTTTGAGTCCGACCGTAACGCTTTACTTGACAATGTATTGATAAGTTCGTATTTTACTACCGACCAATGTATACGGTTACTGGAATTTTATACATTTGACAGTGAAAAGAAATCGTTCCTTAAGAAAATATATCCGAGGATTGCCGATAAGGCGAATTTTTTCCGGGCATTGGATAAACTGACCTTTAGTTCGGATAAGGAGGAGGTAAATCAGTTTATAAAGGTGTATCATGAGAATAATAACTAAAAAGACTTACTGATTATGAAACGAATTATTTTAATATTATTTGCCATCGGGATAACTGCCATGAGCAGTGTGAGTATGGCCGCTATGAGCAATAGCAGAGTTCGTAAGGAGACGCGTTTCCTGACAGATAAGATGGCGTATGAACTGAACCTGAATACTGCCCAGTATAATGATGTCTACGAGATCAATTTCGATTTTATCTATTCCATCCGCTATCTGATGGATGACGTGATACGTGGATACGAATGGGCGTTGGATGATTATTATAATTATCTGGATGTACGTAACGACGACTTGCGTTGGGTATTGAGCGATGCGCAGTATCGACGTTTTCTGCAAGCCGATTATTTCTATCGTCCGATCTATGCAAGTGGTGGCGGATGGAATTTCCGTGTTTACATTACTTATACCAATCGTAACTATTTCTATTTTCCGAAACCCTACCATTATCGTAGCTATTCGGGAGGACATTACCGGACGCATTTTCACAATGTAAGCTATTATCGCGGAAGGTATAACCATAGTTATTATAGAGGAGATTATAGTGTGAGAAATGATCGGGTATATCATACGAATCGCCGCTCCGATTTCGGTTCGGTAAATATTCGTCCGAATACAAGCACAAGACCGAGTTCGAGACCGGGTACAACAACCACTCGTCCCAGTGTGTCTACTCGCCCGAGTACCGGTACAACCCGTCCGAGCACGGGAGCAAGTACCCGTCCGAGTACTACAACCCGTCCGAGTACGACTACTACCCGCCCGAGTAATACCTCTTCGTCATCATCGAGCCGGGAGAATTCGTCAAGTAGCCGAAGGGAAAATAACAGTTCGGGCAGCAGTACACCGGTAAATAATAACACAAATTCTGGAAGTAGCAGGCGCAGTAGCAGTTCTTCAACAAGCCGGACAACTACATCTCCAAGCAGTAGTAGCTCAAACTCCAACCGTAGTACTACGCGTAGCAGTACTCGTAGCAGTTCGGTATCCAACGGACAATCCAGTCGCGGTTCTTCTGCTTCAAGTTCTTCTTCCGGCAGTAGCAGCCGGAGAAGTTCTTCTTCAAATTCTTCCGAACGGGGAAGCAGTTCGTCAAGAAGATAACTAATACTAATAATATATGTGTACGGACCTAAGTGCCCGTTTAGGTAAAGGAGCCCATCGTTTCAATAGGAAGAAACGATGGGTTTCATCTTATTGGCACAATGTGTTCCATCCGGTTGGAACAATGTGTTTCATCTGGATGAAGCAAGTGGTTTCAATATGTTGAAACTAATCCGGATCCTAATCTTCCGGGTGTATAGGCAACTATAAACGGTCATTCGTATAATAATATCAGCTAAATATCGTTATTCTATAAAGTTATGGAACGTTTAAAGACATTTACAGATAAACGAGGAAGTCTGACTCTTCTTGAAGTAGGTCAGGATATACCTTTTGAAGTGGCACGTGTATTCTGGATACATAATGTACCTGAAGGACAAGAACGGGGACAACATGCTAATACGGAATTATCCGAGTATCTTGTGGCTGTAAGTGGTAGTTTCGATATCTGGACGGAGGATGAAACGGGGCGTAAATATTATCATTTGTCTTCTCCTTCCGAAGGCTTGTTGATTCCTCCGGGAATGTGGAAAGTAATGAGTAATTTTTCATCGGACGCTGTTGTGCTGGTTTTAGCTTCTCATCCTTATTGCCTGGACAATTATATTAATTCATACGACGATTTTCTGGAATATATAAAGAAATGATACCCGCTACCCAAGACTTGCAGTTGAATATAGTTCGTTATACAGCGGAGCAAAAGACTGTTTGGGATAGTTTTGTTGCTACCTCTAAAAACGGTACGTTTTTGTTTATGCGTGATTATATGGATTATCATGCAGATCGTTTTGCTGATCATTCTCTGATGTTTTACAAAGGAGGGCGGTTGATAGCTTTATTGCCCGGTAATGAGAGTGATGATACTTATTATTCGCATGGCGGGCTGACATACGGCGGGTTTATTCTTTCTTATCATGCCACTGCAACGGTAGTGTTGGAGGCGTTTTACCTCTTATGCCGCTATTTAAAGGGGACTGCCGGAGTTGGTAGGATCGTTTATCGTACCATTCCATTTATTTATCATAATTATCCGTCGGAAGAGGATTTGTATGCCCTTTTTCGGTTGAATGCCCGTTTGACAGAGCGGAAAATATCTTCTGTGGTAATACCGGAAAAAGGATACCCATTCAGTACTCTCCGTCGCCGTAAGTTGAAACAGGCTCGTAATCATGGACTGAAAGTCTGCCAGGATGAAAATTTTGATGCTTTTTGGCCGGTTTTGGAACAAAATCTCCAACAACGTCACGACAGATTGCCTGTTCATTCTTTGAAAGAAATGGTCTGTTTGAGTCGTCTTTTCCCGGAAGAAATAAAACTTTACCGGGTGTTGGACGGTGAAGAGACTGTAGGAGGATGTGTAATGTATCTTACCGGAGAAGTAGCTCATGTTCAGTATATTGCTTCTACCGGACAAGGTCGGGAAATGGGGGCACTCGATATCTTATTTGATTATTTGATTCATCAAATTTATACCGATAGGAAGTATTTTGATTTCGGGGTCTCTGTGGAGGATGGAGGCCGTTACTTGAATGAAGGGTTGATCTTTCAGAAAGAGGGATTTGGCGGACGTGCGGTGATGTATGATACGTATGAACTTTCTTTAAAATCTGTACTAAATGATTAAGTATTTTGATTTACAGCGTATTAGTGACTCTTTTGAACCGGAGCTATCGGAAACGGTGGTTCGTGTAACCCGTTCCGGTTGGTATCTTCAAGGAGAAGAGACCCGTGCTTTTGAAGAGGCTTTTGCCGGATATTGCGGAACCCGATATTGTATTGGTGTAGGAAATGGTTTGGATGCCTTGACCCTTATTTTTATGGCTTATCGCGAGTTGGGAGAGATGCAGCCGGGAGATGAAGTGATTGTTCCTGCCAATACATATATTGCTTCTATTTTGTCAGTGGTTCGTGCCGGGCTGAAACCCGTGTTTTGCGAGCCTTCTTTTGATTCCTGTAATATAGCGCCCGAAGCGATAGAAACTTTGATTAATTCCCGGACTAAAGCGATACTTCCCGTACATTTATATGGAAGATGTGCTGATATGCAACCTATATTGAATATAGCGGCATCTTATCGTCTGAAAGTTGTGGAGGATGCTGCACAATCGCATGGGGCGGTTTATCATGGAAAACGTATCGGTAATCTTGGAGATGCGGCCGGATTCAGTTTCTATCCGGCAAAAAATCTTGGAGCTTTGGGAGATGGCGGTGCAGTGACAACGAATGACCAACAGCTTGCTGCGATGATACGTTCTATTGCCAATTATGGTTCTTCTGCCAAGTATGTTCATCTTTGCAAGGGAATTAACAGTCGCCTTGACGAGCTGCAGGCTGCTGTGCTTCGGCTTAAATTGGCTCGTCTGGATGTCGATAATGAGCGACGCCGAAATATTGCCTGCCGATATCTTGATGGAATTAAAAATCCTCTGTTGACTTTACCGTCTGTCGATGACTGGAAACAACATGTATTTCACATTTTTCCGGTTTTTTCTTCTTGTCGTGACAGATTGCAAGCCTTTCTTGCAGCGGAGGGAATACAGGCACAGATACACTATCCGATACCTCCGCATAAACAGGAAGCCTTTACCGAATATAGCTCTTTGTCATTGCCGGTGACTGAACGAATACATCGGGAAGAACTCAGTCTGCCGATGTCTCCGCTGATGACGGATGAAGAGGCCGATACGGTAATTGCCGCACTGAACCGGTTTGTGTAAGAAAAAGAGTACAGTTTTTTAATGTGCTTCCCAAAAATCAACATATTGCTGTGCCACCTTTACATAGTTATGATGTTTTCTTACATATTCGATACTTTGCGCTGATAATTCCGGAATACGTTCCTTGTTTAATACGATGTATTCTAATTTTTGGAAGATATCTTCTTCGGAGGGATATACATTGATAATGGGACGTAGCTCTTTTTCATTTATTATTTCATAATTTTCTTCTTCTCCGCCGCCCAGCACAATCACTCCTTTTGCCATGGCTAATAATGAATTCATGGAAGGAGTGTATGAGTAGAGCTGGTCTAATTGTACATCAGCATCATCCATTAATTTTTGATAAATCGCGTACGGAGCATCGATCGCTTCTGTGATACGACATTGGTCCGGGTATTTTTTTTGTATCTCTTTTAAGACGGGATACATAATATCCGTTCCTTTTATATCGCTCCGTGCAGACTGGATGCCAATGAAAAAGTTTACTTTCTCAGGCTCTGTCCGTACACGGCTCGTAATATTGGAGTAATCGATAGGGAGGGGAATAAAAGTCGTTTTATCGGGAAAATAGGGAATATAGGCTACATAGTATTCCCATAGGCAAGCTATAATGCCGTTACAGGTTTGGGCAATTTCTTTTGTTGTATAAGCTGTATTCCCATAAAGGCATTCTTGAAGGATATTGTGATTGTTTGCAGTATAGCGTTCTTTATCTCCGATTTTGAATTCTGAATAGCGAAGGGCATTTGTTTTCATACATAAACTGGTCCAATAAAAGTCATTTCCAAAAGCACCCAAAAAAACTTTTTTATTGTGCTTACGCAGGTATTGGTAGATATACAAACATTTTTGAGCTTTTAGATGTAGGAAACATGGATTGATTAATTGCACCACATCGTATCCTTTTAATAGAGGAAGAACACGAAGTAATTGTAGTACATATTGTATGCCGTCTAATATACTATCAGATTGTCTTGTGAGAGAAATATCACGTTGATAATTTCTCCAACGGTCTCCGTTGGAGACAACACATACTTCGTGTCCTAACTTACGAAGTCCTTCCGCTAGTGTCCAATGCAAATTACTGAATTCTCCGAGAAGTAGTATTTTCATAAATGCGTTAATAAATTAATAATTGTTTGAGCAATGGTGTATTTCCAAGAATATTTATTCGCTGGAAGTGGAATATATTTGTCTACTGCAAGTTTCTTTGTTTCAGACAGAATAAAAGAGAGTGAACGCCGGTTAAGTATAAGTTGCTGTATATAGTCTATTGTTAAAAAATGTATTCTTCGTTGTAGAGCTTTTTGCTGAAGCGGAGTCACCTTGTACTCTGTTTCTAAAAAGCTACGTAAATAGGATAAAATATTGTAGAAATCTTTTACGTGCTTTAGCCCTTGTTCCTCGTCTCTTTGATAAGTAATAGATTGAGGGTGTTGAAAATATGCATATATATGCCAATTGGTAATAATCGTTTTTTGAGCATAAAAATATAGCAAAGCAACAAAAGCCTCATCTTCATGATATGTATTTTCTGGGAAAAAAAGTTGATGTTTTATTAATAGTTCCTTTCGCACAAAATGGATACAGGCGGCTCCCATAAAATTGCATTTAGCCATAAATTCTGCTCCTGATGTGTATATTGTGTGTCGACACTTTTTCTTTTTTTGAGATTGATTGGCTTGTATTACTTTTTGGAACTTAAAAGATAAGACATCAGGATGTTCTTTTTCTAAGAAATCGAGACAATGAAGTAAAGAATTAGGAAATAAATAGTCGTCTGCATCTACGAAAAGAATATATTCTCCATTAGCTTGAAGAATACCATTATTACGGGCTGCACCTGCACCTAAATTTTTTCCATTACCATCTGCAATAATCAGTTCATATTTTTCTAATGGTATAGCTTGATTGTTAATGGAATCGATACAGTACTGCAACAAAGTCTTGTCAGCTTTTCCATAGAATGGGATAATGATGCTTAATTGAGGATTCATGAATACAAATATAATTGTTTTATTTAATATGTAGCCATAGTCTTCTAAGAGAAAAAATACAGTTTATTAATATTAATAAACTGCAGAATGTATATCCTGCCCATGGATTTATTGGTATCCCATAATAGATTGTAATAAAACTGACTATTGAAGTTGTCATTGTGAAAAAAAACAATCTAATAACTTCTTTGTTGAATTTAATGTTAAATTTGTAGCGGCAAATGCTGCCTACTACAATAAAATAACAAATATAACTAATAAGGAAAGCAATGCCAATACCTTTGATTCCAGCTAAAGTATATCCTATAATATTGCTACTTAAAATGATTATTGAAGATAATAGTTCGGTACCGAGAAATAAACGATGTGCTCCTTTAACGATAAGTATATATCCTAAACAGGTTGAAGTTACTTTGAAAATCATTCCCAATATAGCCCATGACAGAAAGGGAATGACTGGTAAGAAAGACTTTGTAAGGAGTAACTGTACGATTAAAGGAGCGGTAGGTAGAAAGATGGCAATTACCGGGCATAATATCAATAATGATACTACTGTCTGTTGATTCATGATGGAACTTAATTTCGTGTTTTGGGTGTGGACTGCTGCCAGACGCGGATAATAGTCTGTACTCATTGCCACAAAAATAAGACCTACATACTTATCAATTAACCCGAACCCGGATTGATAGATACCTACATCTTGCAGACCACCATGACTTCTGAGGTAAATATTAAATAAATAACTGACTAATGTACTGGCAAAACCGCTGATTGTGAGTATCGCTCCGATGGTAATGATGCTTTTACCTTCTTGGCAGATGGGGAGGGGAGGAGTCTTTTGCTTGTCACGAAATAGTAAAGTAGCGAAATAACCGCAGATAGAGGAAAGGATAATGGCGGCTACAATGCCATCTGTTCTCCATATGTAATATATAGGTAGGGAGATTAACAGGCCTGCGGATGCACCGATTAAATTGGCTTGTGCCAGAATCCGGAGACGCCGGAAGCCTTGGAAGATGGCCAATTCGCCTTTCGTTAGCGTATCAAATAGTAATGTGCAGGCTAACCACATATAAGCTCCTGTAAAATCCCGGTTACCGAAGCTCCACTGTGATAACCATGGGGAAAGAGTTAATATCACTGCTGAACCGAATAGTCCGGCATACAAACTCATTTGTCTCACCAAAGAAGCTGTTTGTGCCGCCTTCTGGGGATTGCCTGCGGCAGATATACTTTTTACTCCACCTTGATTAATCCCCAATCCTGTAATGCTTTGCACCATGCTTATGGTATTATTCAACAGTCCTAATAATCCTACACCGTCTACTCCAAGAAGCAATGCTACCACTTTGGTACGTACCAAAGTTAGCAGAACTTGAAAAGCTTGCACTCCCCCAAAGAGGGCAGTGGTTTTTACGATACTTCTATATTCTTTTTGTTGTTCCATAAAGCGGGAGACAAAGATAATTAAAAATAGTATACTGTCCGCATATAAGCGTACATGTGTTCATTTTCGTACATATTAGATTTTTGATTAATTGCTGATAACCAGTGTGTTATTGCTTTGGCATATTACTTGCATTCATACACATGAAGACAAGCATCAAAAAAGAGTAGAAAAAAAACAGAAAATGATGCAACCTTTGAATGAATAGATACGTCTAATGTATAAATGGGAAAAAGTTTAACTAAATAAATAGATACGATTATGAAAGCAACAGTATTTTTCAGAATGATTGTTTTGGCAGCTATGGCAGTTATAGGCATTACAAATGCAGAGTTGAAAGCTCAGGAAGAAAACTTCGTAACTAATGAAATTAAAGATGGTGATCTTGTTACTTCAAAAGTGATTTATAGAATGGATGGTTCTCTTTACAGACATATGAAATACGATTTTTCTTATGATAACCAGAAGAGAATGACTGCTAAAGAAGCATTTAAATGGGATGGAAGTCGTGATAAATGGGTGCCTTATTTTAAGATAACTTATTTATATGGCGGCAATGAAATAACTATGGAATACGCCCGCTGGAATGAACGTCATAAAGCTTACATTGATTCGGTAGAGAAAAGTGTTTATGAGCTTAATGCGGATAATATGCCGGTGGCATATGTAAATTACAAGTGGAATGAAGCAGGGAAAGACTGGAGTTTGAATACTTTGAATAAATGCGACAATGATTTTGAACTGATAGCCATTGCTTATTAAACTATATTGTAATAAAAATAGAAAGAAATGTCAGGCTTCGTATTTCCGAAAGGTTATACGAAGCCTTTTATTATGGAATTATAATTTTAAGCGTGGTATACGATCCTCCATTATATACACGTATTAAATAGAATCCTTCAGCTAAAACATCTGTTGGCAGAATAAAATAACTTTCGGATGGGTGAACCGTATTCGTGACAATGATTTGTCCGTTGACAGAAAGAACTTCTACCTTATTTATATTTTCTCCTTTCAAGGTTAAGTAACCGTCGCGGGGATTACCGAAGATTTGAATTCTGTTTTTGGCGGTGACTTCCTGATGACCGTTTCCTGTTGTTTGTCCTAACATCAAAGTTGTGATGATCGGATCGTGGTCGGAACAACGGTATGGGTCCGGAGAATAATCTGCAGCATATTTATAACCGAATTTACTTTGTTCATCTGCGTTAATATGCCAGGGGAATGCATCTGTTACTTGTTTACTCATGCTGATAGAAGCAATTGAATGATCCAGATAACCGGTAGCTCCGTTATAAACATAGCTATAATCCAGGGGAGAGAATTGTTCGAGCAGATTTGTCAAAGAAGCGTTTGTTAATATTCGGATGGGGTCTTCTTTGGAGTATGCGTTTAAATCACCCAATATCAATATATCCGGATCCTCGTAATAGCTGATCAGGGCATTCAATTCATTGATGAGTGTACGAGCCTCGGATTGCCGTTGAATATTTGAGCTTCCTTGCCCGTTGTATTGATCGGCATTGCTTCCGTTACCGCTTGACTTTGATTTGAAGTGATTTAATGAGATTATCAATCTTTCCTGATTCTCTTTCAGATCAAAAGCTTGTGCCACATGGCGGAGTTTAAGGTACGAGCCGATGGTACGGAATTCTTTGTAGGGTGTTACTTTGGTTGTATTGTAAACAAATACATTTTTAGTGTAGGTACTTTCGTGGCTATCTCCGCTATCTATATAAGCATATTTATCCGTTCCCTCTGCTTCATTTAGTCCGTTTACTATATCTTGTACGGCCGTTCTTCCTTCACCAACCTCGCAAAGAGCATATATATCTGCATTCATGGCTTTAAGGGCGGCAAGGATTTTTGTACGTTGCCTTGTGAACTCGGCTTGATTGGCTGCACCATATTGGGAATTCCATAAGGAGCTGTCCGATATATAAAAGTTTAAGTTGAAACTGGCTATTTTCAAATCTTTGCTTCATATACTTGTCTTTTTTAGTTTATGAAGCAAAGATAACTGATATTATTGATTATTCGATTGCTTTTCCTTTGTAGAAGTCGAGAATCTTGGTGCGGAACAGGTAGTCATATTTTGCCTGTATTTTGTCTGATAATGATTTTGTTAGATTTTGTTTGGCTTCATTGTATTCCACAAAAGTGGCTTTCCCGTTATCAAATTTCTCACTCATCAGACGGAAAGATTCTTCATTGGCGGTAACGGCTGCCATACTGCTATTGAATTTACTTTCGGCAGCTACAGCGTTGTACCATGCCTGTTGAATCTCTTTGTAAAGCACTTTCTTGGTGTTGTCCAGTTGCAGGGCAAGGTTGGTTTGCTGCAACCGGGCACTGCGAACACGGTTACGGGTAGCCAAGCGGTTGAATAATGGCACACTCAGATTGAATCCGATGCCTTTATTCAGATTATTTTTCAATTGAGAACCGAAGCTGTGTTCGGCAGAACCGTTCAATGTATAGAAATTTGTTCCTATACTTGCTCCGAAAGAAAGTTGTGGATAATAATTACTTTGAGCTATGCGTATGCTTTTTTCGCTTCCTTCCAAGCGGAATTGCGCAGCTCGGATACCGGGTTTATTGCTCAATGCTTCCGTATATATATCGTCCGGTGCTGTCAACGGAGCGAAGTTTACTACCGTATCAGGTTGTGCGAGTGTAAATCCTTCGGGGGTAGGCAGTTCCAATAACTGACTTAGATCCAGCAGAGCCAGCTGGTAATTGTTTTCAGCTTGTACCAGGCTCATTTCGTCTTGTGCCACACGGGCTTTAGCTTCGGCTACTTCGGCAGACGAAGCCTTTCCTACTTCGGCAAGGCGGATGATACGTTTGCATTGTTCTTTACTGAGTTCCGTCTGGCTGGCTGCTACCTTACTGAGTTCCATATTGAACAAAACCTGTAGATAAGAGGAAGTTACATTGATAGCAATGTCCTCCTTAGCCTTGTTCAGGTCTTCGATTGCCGCTTTAAGGTTCAGTTTGGAAAGTGCATACTGATTGGGCAGTTGCAGTCCGGTGAACAACGGAACATTGGTATTAAGTCCGAATTGTGTACTGCCACTGTTTACATCACTGTATGTATTGTCTTTGGGTGACTGTGAACGTCCCCAGCTCCAATTTTGCCCTGCCGAACCGCTCAGATTCGGCAGCCTTGCCCATTTTGCCGTATTTACTTCTATGGCATTTTGTTCAGCTTCATTGGCTGTCTGCTGGATTTCGATATTGTGTTCGATGGCATAGTCGATACATTGGCGTAGCGTCCATCCTTCCTGCGCCTGGCTGGTGACGCAGAGTGTGGCAAGAGAGAATATAATAAGTCCTTTTTTCATAATTTCCTGTTATTGATTTTATTATTTATCTTTCTTTTCTGCCCCACGGATTTTATCTTTCGCTGTCACGCCGCTTTTTATCTCTATTTTGATACCATCGCTCATGCCGGCAGTTACTGGTTTGCGTTGGAATTTTTGTTCCGGTACCGAATCTGTCATTACATAGACAAAAGTGGAGTCGCCACTGAACTCAATAACACTTTCAGGCACTGCTAAGGTCTGTTGGGCGCGTTGAAGCACAATTTCTGCATTTGCCGAATAGCCTGAACGGATTTGTATGCTGTCGGGCACGGATACTGCTGCTTTTATCTCAAATTGGTTAGCGCCGTTTTCCTCCACCCCTTTAGGAGAAATATATTCCAGTTTGGCATCGAATGTCAGATTTTGTAATGCGCCGATGGTTAGTTTTACAGGCATTCCTTCGTGAATACGTCCGACTTCCGTTTCGTCTATCTTACCTTTAAAAATCAAATCATTCATATTGGCCACCGTAGCGATGGTTGTTCCGTCATTGAACGTATTACTCATAATTACGGAGTTACCGGCTTTTACCGGGACATCCAATATCAGTCCGTCTATTGTCGAACGGATTAAAGTACTGGAGAGTGAAGCGCTGTTTTTAGTAATCCCTTCTTTGATAATTTCAAGTGCATCTTTAGCCGTCTGTACTTCTACACGCGCCTGTTTCAGTGCCACTTCGCTTTTTTCGAAGTCTTCGCGGCTGATGAGTTTGTCTTTGAACAACTTCTCCACGCGGTCAAAATCCGTCTGTGCCTGTTTCTCATTAATTTCCGCCAGGCGTACACGGCTTTCGGCAGAGTTTACCTGTCCTAACTCCGGGATTACCTTTACTTTGGCAATCACTTCACCTTTGCGGATGCTCTGTCCGGCTTCTTTGTATACTTCGTCAATGATACCCGAGATTTGAGGCTTGATGAGGATTTCATCGCGAGGCTCTACTTTACCCGTGGCCACTGTTGTTTTTTGTAGATCGGTGATCTCGGCGTTTACTGTTTCGTATACAACAACTTTCGGTCTTGATTTCATCCACAGGAATACAAATGTCCCTATGATACCGGCTGTTAGGACTACCAGCAATGTGATTTTCAGAAACTTTTTCATCTTAGTCTTATTTTTTGATTTTATATTTTTCTTTTTTATCTCTCTTTGATTTGCCAATTGTGATTATTCGTCACGGATGGCTTCAATCGGTTTAATGGCCATTGCCCGGTAGGCGGGTGCCAGTCCTGCCAGCATGCCCAATGTGATTAATAATGCACAAGTGCCCACAGCCAAACCGAATGTAACCTGGAAGCCGAAAGACCTCCCACTGTCACTGGTGATGGTCATATCCATCACTTGAAGTACTAATACGGCAAATGAGATTCCCATCATTCCGGCTATTGTGGTAAGCACCATGCTTTCAGAAAGAATCTGTTGGAGTATATCCTTGGGACGGGCACCGATCGCACGGCGAATACCGATTTCGGTAGTACGTTCGCGCACTGTTACCATCATGATGTTTGATACCCCGATGGCTCCTGCTAACAGAGTACCCAATCCTACCATCCAGATAAGAATGCGTATACCTGTGAATAGGTTATCCATCATTGAAAACATAGCCTCTGTGTTTAATACCATGATGGCTTGTTTGTCATCCGGTGATATGAAGTGTGCTTCTTTGATAATACGTTCTACTTCCGGCTGTATATCTGTCACTTTCAAACCCGGTTTGACAGTAAAGCAGGCCAACTCTATGTTACGTCCCAGGTTATAAGCCCGTTGCATGGTTGTAAAAGGCAATATAACAGATTCGGATGATTGCCCTTGGATGCTGATATTTCCTTCTGCCACCGATAATCCGATGACACGATAGTAAATTCCGTCTACGCGAATGTATTTTCCCAAAGGATCGGTGCCCGGTGTAAACAGGCTTTCATACACACGTTTCCCGATGACACATACTTTGCGCGCTTCGCGTATATCCACATCATTTATAAATCTCCCGAGGGAAATATCTTGTGCTTCGATATTTTCATATTCGGGATGTAGTCCTTTCACGATACAATCGAATTTTTTGTCTTCATATACCGATTTAGAGCCCCAACGGGCAATGGAAGGGGTGATAAGCTCGATCCCGTCTACATTTTTGCGTATACGTTCGATGTCATCGATATTTAAGCTCCACCAGCGTCCTTTACGGAATCCTTTGTAGGCCTCGCCTGTTTTCTGCGGCCATGCAAAACCGGAGTTTGTGGCGAATCCTTCAAACTGCACCTGCATGGCATTTTGCATACCTTGTCCGCCTCCAATGAGTGCCACGAGCATGAAAATACCCCAGAATACTCCGAATGCCGTAAGCAGGCTCCGGGTTTTGTTTCTTGTTATCGTGATAAGGATTTCCTCACACGTGTCTATGTCTATTCGCATCTTGAATAATTTGCCAATGTGCTAATTTGCCAATGTGTCAATTGGCTGTGCACGGTTAATTACTTAGTTATTTAATTTGTTATTCAATTATTCAATTTCCTAATTTCCCAATTTTTTCCATTGGCATATTGGCACATTGAATAATTGGCACATTATTAGTCTGCTCTGAGTGCTTCTATCGGGCTGATGGTTACTGCTTTCCGGGCAGGAAAGAACCCGGCTAAAGTGCCTGCTATGACTAATGTCAGAGTGGCTTGTATGGCAATTCCCAAATCTACCGTCGGATTAGAGAATACGGTTTCCGACCACATACCGTTATCCATTTGCTGGTTTCCGAAAGCGCTGTTCATCCATTCGGTTACTGCAATGCCGCTGACCATTCCTATATATCCGAAAAAAGTAGTGATTGCAACGCTCTCTACGATAATGAGCCATAAGATAGACCGTGGTTTTGCTCCCAATGCTTTGCGGATGCCGAATTCCCGGGTTCGTTCTTTTACGGTAATCAGCATGATATTCGAGACTCCTACAATTCCGCTCAACAGTGTGAAGATACCTATCACCCAAATAGCTATCCGAAGCATATTCATGGCTCCCATGTTGCGCAGGTAATTGGTAAACCGGTTCCATATCCAGATAGCACTTTCGTCAGTAGGATCGAAGCGGTGGTGGGTTCCTAATACTTTGCGGTATTGAGTTTCAAAAGCCTTGTTGTCTTCTATTGACTTCAGATTTTTGGTGGTGAAAATGATATTGTTTACTTTATTTCCTTCATTATAAATGAGTTGTAGAGTTGTAAAAGGAATATATGCATCACTTGAACTGTTGTCTCCCTGGTCTTTATACAGCCCTACTACCTGATAGATAATCCCCCCTGTTTTTACGTTTTGTCCGATAGGTTCTGTATGAGTTTTATCGAAAAGGATTTCGGCTGTTTTGGTATTGAGAACAATCACCTTCCTGCATTGTCGTATATCTATCTCATTAATGAACCGTCCTTTGGATAGTTTTACCGTTTCTACTTCCGGGAAATTCGGGAATACTCCTGTTAGTCTTAGGTTGACATATTCTTTACCAAAATTTAGATTGGTACTATTTTGATATAAGGTTGCACCGACTTCGATTACATTTTCTTGGAACTGTTCTTTGGTTATGTCTAAGTCCTTGTTATCCAGCTTAACCCTTCGTCCTTCTTTCAGCCCTTCATACGATTTGGTAGTCCACCCGGGAAATATCTTGATAGAATTCAAGGCCCGTTCCGAAGACGATTGTTCGAACGCGTGGATCAGTCCGTTGCCTGCCCCTAACAGTACGATAAGCATAAAGATGCCCCATGCTACGGCAAATCCTGTGAGGAATGTGCGCAATTTGTTCCGTTTGATGGTACCATATATTTCTTGCCAAATGTCAAACATGATTTTATTTAGATTTATTCCCTATGGTCATGACCATTGTTTAATCTTTGAGTCCATAGGTACGTTTACGATTTACGATTGATATTATCGGTTTATATTTTGAGATGGGAAAGAGATGAACAAACAAAGACTATTTTTAATCGGAAATTGCCAATTGTCTAATCGTAAATCCTTTCTTTTTTCTTATTTCATTATTCCGTGTTGGCCGAAAGGAGATGCATCATGATCGAGGTTCTCCTCAATCCGTTCGATGATTCCGTCCTTGATATGAATAATTTTATCCGTTTGATTGGCTACACCGCTTTCATGTGTCACTACTACGATGGTCATTCCTGTTTTGTGGAGGTCTTTTAATATTTGCATTACCTCAACGGAAGTCTTACTGTCCAGTGCACCGGTCGGTTCGTCAGCCAAAATAATTTGGGGTTGGGTGATCAATGCGCGTGCAATGGCGACACGTTGTTTTTGCCCGCCACTCATCTCGTTTGGCATGTGATGCGCCCAATCTTTCAACCCCAACTTATCCAGATACTCCAATGCCAGGGCATTCCTTTTTTTGCGGCTTACTCCTTGGTAGAATAGTGGCAAGGCTACATTCTCCACAGCATTCTTAAAAGAAATCAAGTTGAAGGACTGGAAGATAAATCCTATCATCCGGTTTCTGTATTCTGCAGCTTTGGTTTCGCTGAGGTCTTTTATCAGTACGTTATTCAGGTAATAGTCACCGGTATCATAGTTGTCAAGGATGCCCAGTATGTTTAACAAGGTAGACTTTCCCGATCCTGATGCTCCCATGATAGAAACGAACTCTCCACGTTTTATGTCGAGGTTGATACCTTTGAGCACATGGAGGGGAGCTCCATTGTAGTAAGTCTTGTTAATGTCTTTGAGGTGTATCACAATTTCTTTTATTTAGTTTGGCTTTTCTTATAATTTCTTCTATTAGACGCACGGAAGATACGAAAAGTTGCAAACAGAGTGAAGTTTTTTAAAAAAACATTTTGTAGACTCAATCTTCTTTACGTAATTTGTGTGCAATAAATTATTAATAAGCTAACCCTTTTAAACGAACTATCATGAATTCAAACATGGAAAAACCCTACGTAGTAGGTATTGACATAGGCGGAACAAACTCTGTCTTTGGTATTGTAGATGCACGCGGTACTATTATTGCAAGCGGCTCTGTAAAAACTCAGGCTTATGAAACAGTAGAAGAATATGTAGATGAAGTATGTAAAAATCTTCTTCCTCTTATCATCTCACAAGGTGGCGTTGAAAAAATAAAAGGTATCGGTATCGGTGCTCCTAACGGAAACTATTATAGCGGAACAATCGAATTCGCTCCTAACTTGCCTTGGAAAGGTATTATTCCTTTGGCTGCCATGTTTGAAGAACGTCTTGGCATTCCTACGGCTTTGACTAATGATGCCAATGCGGCCGGTGTAGGTGAAATGACCTATGGCGCTGCGCGTGGTATGAAGGATTTTATCATGATTACATTGGGCACAGGTGTCGGTAGCGGTATTGTTATTAACGGACAGATGGTTTATGGTCACGATGGTTTTGCCGGTGAGTTGGGCCATGTGATTGTTCGTCGCGGTACGGGACGTATGTGCGGTTGCGGACGTAAAGGTTGTCTGGAGACGTATTGCTCGGCTACAGGTGTAGCCCGTACGGCTCGTGAATTCTTGGCTGCACGCACGGATGCCAGCCTTTTGCGTAATATTCCTGCAGAAAACATTACTTCAAAAGATGTATATGATGCAGCAGTGCAGGGTGATAAATTGGCACAGGAAATTTTTGAGTTCACAGGTACTATACTTGGTGAGGCTTTGGCAGATTTCATTGCATTCTCCAGTCCGGAGGCAATTGTGTTGTTCGGTGGTCTTGCAAAATCGGGTGATTATATCATGAAACCGATCCATAAAGCAATGGAAGATAATTTGCTTAATATCTATAAAGGTAAAACCAAGCTATTGGTTTCCGAATTAAAAGATTCTGATGCTGCTGTGCTGGGTGCCAGTGCATTGGCTTGGGAGTTGAAAGACTTGTAATCTTTTTAAGAGTCTACTTCATTATTATATAAAGGTAATAAAGCCCCGGGCGAACATTTGTTTGTCCGGGGCTTTTGCATGTTGCCATTTTGTATGTATGGACTTTATGATGTATTTGTCTTTTTAGGTAATAAAAACACCCTTTGGGGTGACAGGTCAGTGTTTGCTTATATGCTATCTTTGCAATATCCTATTTTAAAATAAATTAATGATATTATCAATGCTTTAATAGGATATAAAGCATTTGTTTAGAGCTTGATAAGATCTTTGTTTAATCTGATAATTGTAAATTATGAAAGCAGTTAATTATTTGTTGATGCTGGCAGGTTTCTACCTACTGGTATCTTGTGGAGATGGTAAAGTATCTGATCGGGTAATAGAAGATACTGGAAATGCACTTTTAACTTTGGGAGGTACCGCACCGGATCAAGCCGCGTATAAAGCAGCCTATCTTCCGATAGGGGATGTAACTTTCGATGAATCGGCTACCATTAAATACGGATCTGTGGGAGAGCGCAATCTGAAAATGGAACAGTTTTTAGCTTTGCAGGAAGCAGGTTTGATTACTGTGGAGCAGAGGGAACGGGTAGGAGCGATTTATCGTATCATTGTCGGCTTGACTCCAGAAGGTGAAAAATACCTGAAAGGCACACCTTTAAAGCAGGGAAGCGTGGCGTTTGTTGCGATGAGAGGAGCCAATGAGAAGGTGGGCAAGGTGATTACCAAGGAGTATGTCGGGGAAAATAAAGGATATGCTCACTATACAGTTGTTCTCACCAACATCACTCCATTTGGCAAAATCTTGGAAAATTTTAAAGAGGGAGATATAGCGATAGAAAATGAAACCATGGAACTGATAAAGGATAAAGAGGGCAAATGGAAGCCTTACACAGTGCTGGATTATATGGCGAAGTAATATTATTAACATTATAAAGAAGTAAAAATGAAAAAGTTGTTTTATTTGTTTGCGCTTGTATATGCTTGTGTATCATTGGTTTCGTGTGAAGAAGAGGATAATGCGATCAAGCTGACAATCAACACATCGGTATACGATGTAGTGAAAGATTTGAAAGATGCGAAAGGCGATCTGTATTTCACGGATGAGTTGTCCGACGGTCTCCGGATTCGTGTTTCTTTTCTGGTTGTGAAGCAGGCAGGCAATGACGTCTCTATTGTTGCGAACGATAGCCGTTATCTCTCTAATATAAGTGCTATTGCTTCGTATACGACAGAAGAATTGGAACCGGGTGATTATAGTGTGATCGTTACGAGTGATTTTGTAAAGGGAAATATTGAATATAACCAGGTCTCGATCAACAAACAGTATAAGGGCCTGTCGGTTGAGTGTCTGCAAAGTGCAGGAGTCTATAATGCTTTCGGTACAGCTTATATGAGTGATATCGTGATGGATAGCAAAAAAGAAATAACGCTTAATACAGTGCGAAAAGGCGGTTTGGTTACTTTCCTGCTTAAAAATACGGACAAGATGACCGATGATTCATATACTTTGACTATGGAAAAGTTTACTTATACGGCTTATGGGAAATTTGGTGACGATTTTAGCTACAGAACAGAAGCGATGCAACACAAGTGGACTGCCGGCATGACAGCTGTTCAGCATTATTGTGCTGCTACCGGAGCGGTAATAGACCCCATGACGTTGGGTTGGCAAGGCGATACTTATAAAATAAAATTGGGCAATGGAAAAGATGTGGTCCTTGAATTGGACTTCGCAACTGGAACAATAACCGCGAAGCCATAATTGTAATGCTAACATTCATTATCTTGTAATATTGGAAAATAAAAAAGAGAAAATTCCTTACGGAACTTTCTCTTTTTTATCTCGAATTGGAGATTATCGGAATTAACCGTTAACTCTTTTTTCTTTGATTCTGGCTTTCTTACCGGTAAGTGCACGCAAATAATACAATTTAGCGCGACGAACTTTACCTACCTTGTTCACTTCGATGCTGTCGATAGCCGGTGATTCGATCGGGAAAATTCTTTCTACACCTACTGTTCCAGACATTTTGCGTACTGTAAAACGCTTCTTGTCACCGTGACCAGCAATTTTGATAACAACACCACGGTACAACTGTACACGTTCTTTGTTACCCTCGATGATACGATATGCTACGGTTACTGTGTCACCTGCTTTGAAGTTCGGATGCTGTTTACCGGTAGCAAATGCTTCTTCTGCAATTTTAATTAAATCCATTGTTGTTATTATTAAATTGTTTTATCGTTACAACGCAACATATCAGGCAACTCTCTCCTAACAGCGATTGCGCGAAAGCGGTGCAAAGTAACGAATTTTTTGGCACACTACCAACATTTTTATCTATATTTGTAGAACGATTAAAAAAACAGTATATGAAACAAACTTATGCAAAGCTCTTTTCGGGAGTGGCCCTAACAGGGCTTCTGATGCTTGCTTCCTGCCAGTCACCTTATAAACTGGCAAGAATTGATGGAAGCATGATTACAATTGATTCAATATGGGACGTACATCCAGATACGGACGCTGTGGCGTTGTTGGCTCCGTATAAGGCTTCGGTAGATAGCGTGATGTACCGGGTGGTAGGTACGAGTGAGATGACGATGGACAAAGGGGCGCCGGAGAGTTTGTTATCCAATCTGGTGGCGGATGTGTTGAGAGAAGCTGCCGTACAGGTATTGGGTAAGCCTGCCGATATGGGATTGATGAATATGGGCGGGTTACGTAATATACTTTCGGAAGGTGAAATCACTTGTGGAAACATTTATGAAATATTGCCTTTCGAAAACTCCCTTTGTGTCGTGACAGTGAAAGGGAGTGTCTTGAAGGAACTGTTTGCATCCATTGCTGCCTGCCGAGGTGAGGGAGTAAGTGGGGTTCGCCTGGATATTACTAAAGACGGTGAACTGCTGAACGGTACTATCGGAGGAAAACCGGTGGATGATAACAAGCTGTACACGATAGCTACCATCGATTACTTGGCCGATGGAAATGACGGAATGAACCCATTGGTGAAAGCCGAGAACAGAGAGTGTCCTCCCGGAGCTACTTTACGTGGACTGTTCATGGATTATGTGGAGCAGCAGACAAAGGCCGGAAAGAAGATTACTTCTCGTATGGAAGGAAGAATTACAGTAAAATGATCATGAATAACGAATTTACAAAATAACCAGATAATGAAAAGGTATCAATTATCAATAACCATATTCTTTCTGCTATGTGCGCTTCTTCCGGGATTTGCACAGCAGACAAAAACACTTACATTGTTGCAAACCAGTGATACCCATAGCCGCATCGAGCCGATCGATGTACACGCTGCCGACAAATATGCCGGCATGGGTGGTTTTGTGCGTCGGGCTGCCCTGTTGGATCAGTTCCGTGAAAATAATCCCGATGTTTTAGTGTTCGACTGCGGAGACTTCTCGCAAGGTACACCCTATTACAACCTTTTTAAGGGAGAGGTGGAAATTAAAATGTTGAACCTGATGAAGTACGATGCAGCCACTATCGGTAATCATGAGTTCGATTTTGGTTTGGAAAACATGGCGCGTTTGTTTAAAATGGCTGATTTTCCAATCGTTTGTGCCAATTATGGCATGGAGGGTACTGTGCTCGAAGGTCTTGTGAAGCCGTACGTTATATTGGAACGTGACGGGTTGAAAATAGGAGTATTCGGGCTTGGTGCAAAAATGGAGGGGCTCGTACAGGCCGATAAGTGCGAAGGCGTAGTGTTCAAAGATCCCGTACCGGTGGCGAATGAGGTGGCTGTGAAGTTGAAAGACGTGGAAGGGTGTGATGCTGTAGTTTGTTTGTCGCATCTTGGAATAAAAGAAGATGAGATGCTGGTACATCAAACACGAAATATCGATGTCGTACTTGGCGGCCATTCCCATACTTTTATGCAGGAGCCGGTCTTTTTCCAAAATCTGGACGGTGAATCAATCCCTGTATCGCATACGGGTAAGAATGGCATTTTTGTCGGGAAAATAGATTTGACATTTGAACGGGAATAAGGGAACGGATGCTAAACTGATAATTTGCCAATCATATATTTAGATGAGATGAAGAAATACCTGATACCTCTACTGCTTTTTTGCTTCGGTGAGTTTTTGTACGGTCAGACAAATGTACATCCTCTTCTTCTTTATAAAGCAGAACAAGATCCGCATTGCCGGCAATGGGTGGATTCGGTGATGAACCGGCTCAGCTTGAAAGAGAAGGTAGGGCAACTGTTTATTTATACCATTGCTCCGGTAGATACCAAGGCCAATCAGGCACTGTTGCGCGAAGCGGTGGATACTTATAAAGTAGGCGGTCTTTTATTTTCCGGTGGAAAAATGCAAACACAAGCTATCCTCACCAATCAGGCGCAACGTATGGCACGTCTTCCGTTGATGATTACTTTTGACGGGGAATGGGGATTGTCGATGCGCCTTCGCGGTACTCCGCTTTTTCCGCGCAATATGGTATTGGGATGTATACAGGATAATCAGTTGATTTATGAGTATGGCCGTGAAATGGCTCGTCAATGCTGTGAGCTTGGTGTACAGGTCAATTTTGCCCCTGTGGCGGATGTGAATATCAATCCGCAAAATCCGGTTATCAATAATCGTTCTTTTGGTGAGGACCCTGTGCGTGTGTCGGATAAAGTGATTGCTTATGCCAGTGGTTTGGAAAGTGGACGTGTTCTTTCTGTTTGTAAGCATTTTCCGGGACATGGAGATACGGATGTGGATTCTCATAAGGCATTGCCTGTCTTGCCTTTTACGCGTGAACGCTTGGATAGCGTGGAACTGTATCCGTTTAAAGAAGCGATACGGGCCGGGTTGAGCGGTATGATGGTAGGGCATCTCCAAGTGCCTGTTATCGAGCCTTTGAGTGGGTTGCCTTCATCCCTTTCGCGTAATGTGGTATATGGCTTATTGACGGAAGAATTAGCTTTTAGAGGGTTGATTTTTACAGATGCGCTTGCAATGAAAGGCGTTTCGGGTAATGCCGATCTTTGTTTGCAGGCTTTGAAGGCAGGGAATGATATGGTTCTCGCTCCGAGAAACTTGAAAGCAGAAGTACCGGCCGTGATCGGAGCGGTAGAGCGTGGTGAATTTTCGCGTGAGGAATTGGATCGTAAATGCCGGAAAGTACTTACTTATAAATATGCCCTTGGACTTAGCCGAAAACCGAATATACAGCTTTCCGGTTTGGGAACCCGGATCAACACACCTCAGACGCGTGATCTGATCCGCCGCTTGAATCTGGCTGCCATAACTGTTTTGAATAATAAAGAACACATCCTGCCGCTTCATGCTGATAAAGAAATGCCGCCTATGGCTCTGCTGGAAGTGGGCGATGCCGGAGAGACGGATGCACTTGCCGGCAGGTTGGGAAAATATACGTCACTGGTGCGTTTCCGTCTTCGTAAAGGGATGACAGAAGCGCAGGAAAGGGTTTTGAGAGACTCGCTTTCCGGTTATCGCCGTGTTATTGTTGCGGTAAGCGAACAACGGCTGGCTCCTTTTCAGAACTTTTTTGCCGGATTGGCTACTGATAAAAAAAATCCCCCGACGGTTTATCTTTTCTTTACTCCCGGAAAGATGATGTTGCAGATACATCGTGCTGTTTCGACGGCACAAGCCGTTGTATTGGCACATTCTACGGGGCAGGATGTACAACGGCAGGTAGCCGATATCCTTTTTGCCCGTGCTTCGGCAGACGGCCGGCTTTCTGCCAGTCTTGGCGGATTATTTGCTACGGGAGCCGGGGTGACGATTACTCCGCATACCCCTCCTCATTTTAAACCGGAAGAATACGGCATGTCTTCTGTAATGCTCGATCGTATTGATTCCATTGCCCGGATGGGAATAAAAGCAGGAGCTTATCCCGGTTGTCAGATTGTGGTGATGAAAGAGGGGCAGATTTTGTATGACCGCTGTTTTGGTACTCATGCAGGAAAAGGTAGTGCGCCGGTACATTCGGCCGATGTGTATGACATTGCTTCACTTTCAAAAACAACCGGAACATTGTTAGCTTTGATGAAGCTCTATGATAAGGGACGTTTTAATTTATCGGATAAGCTCTCCGATTATTTACCGTGGTTACAGGGAACCGATAAAAAGGACATAACTATTCGTGAAATACTCTTGCACCAATCCGGATTACCTGCCGGAATCGTTCTTTATCCCGAAGCTATTGATAAAGAGAGTTATAAAGGACGTCTGTTTTCTGCACGGCGGGATGCACTGCATCCATTGCGCTTGGGGGCTACTACATGGGCGAATCCTAATTTCCGTTTTTTGCAGGGAATGACTTCCAAAGTTCGTACTTCCGAATGCAGTTTGCAGATTAGTGACAGCTTATGGCTTAATAAGTCTTTCGTACAGGTTTTACAGGAAAAGATATCGGAGATACCGTTGAAAACCAAACAATACCGTTACAGTGATATCGGCTTTATCCTTTTGCGTTTTTTGGTGGACCGGTTGGCGGATATGCCGATGGATGAATATTTAGCGAAAGAGTTTTATGCGCCAATGGGATTGGAACGTACGTTGTATCTTCCTTTGCGCCGTCTTCCGAAGTCAGAGATTATTCCCTCGGCCAATGACCGGTTTTTGCGAAAAAGTGTACTGCAGGGGTTTGTTCATGATGAGTGTGCCGCATTTCAGGGAGGAGTCGGCGGTAATGCCGGATTATTTTCTAATGCCCGTGAAATAGCTCGTATTTATCAGATGCTTTTGAATGAAGGAGAATTGGATGGGCATCGTTATTTGAGCCGCGAAACCTGTAAGTTGTTTACTACCGAGGTCTCTAAAATCAGCCGTCGCGGGCTCGGTTTTGATAAGCCGGATATGAAAACTCCTGATAAAAGTCCTTGTACAAAATCTGCACCGGCCTCTGTATATGGGCATACCGGTTTTACAGGTACTTGTGCCTGGGTCGATCCGGATAATGAACTGATCTATGTTTTTTTAAGTAATCGTACCTATCCTGATGCAACAAATCGCAAATTAATGGAGTTGGATATTCGTCCTCGAATACAGGAAGTACTTTATAAGGCGATGAAGTAGACAAATAAGTGGTGGTTCGTGATAAGAGATTAGTGATAAGCAATTAGTGATAAAGTGATAAGTGATTAGTGGGCTGCGCGATGATGCTGCAGGGTACTAATCACTTATCACTAATTACTAATCATTTATCACTATTTAGAACGACAATCCGATACGGAAACCGAAGTTGTTCAGTTTGTCCACATTGTAAGTCAATACGTTGTCGGCTTTGTTGGTGCTATAGCTATAATACAGGGCCAGATGCAATCCCGGACCATAAGCCCATGGGTAAACATTCAAACCGACTTCCGGTGATACGTAGAAACCCCAGTTTTCGTTTCTGGATTCAAAGATGTTATAGTTAGAGCGGACTTTGGCATATTCTGTACCGAGTTTTACACCGGCATAAGGTTGCCATGCTCCACCACGGTTGAACTGATAACGTGCTGCGGCACCGAAAGGCAACTGAAAGATGGTGTGTTGCTGGTCGCTGGTCATGCTACCGCCATTTACCGAAAAGGTTTCACGGCCTACATATTCATGGTTGGTGTGATAGTTTAGGAAGAGGCCTAATCCCAGGTTGGGGGTTACGAAATAACCACCTTCGAAGTTCATACCCCAGCCACTTGCATCATCTGCAAATCCATTGCTTAACGGTACATTAAATTGCCAGTCGATATTCGCATATCCATTATCTGATAATTGTGCCTTTGCCGGCATGGCAAAGACGAGAGCGAGGGCTGCGATGGCCAACACTCTGACGGAAATATATTTTATTGTCTTCATAACGTTTCTAATGTTAGTTGTTATTTGTTAGTAAGATAAGGTGATTGTGTAAATGCCTGGTTAACACCTTTCACAGCGAGTGCTTTGTTCATATTGCTGGAATAAACCAAGCCGGTCATGTAACTTGTCCATAAGATAGGCAGTTTTTCCTTTGGTCCTTCCGGTGCATCCAGATTTACAATTTCCGTGATGAATGAGTTGGTGCTATAACTATAGTTCACTGCGTATGGATAATACCATCCGCCACCCCAGTTGCCCCAGTAGCCTGAGCCCCAGTATCCGGGATAGCCCCACCACCATTCCGGTTGTCCGTAATCGGTGAAGAAATAGGTGCTTTTGATGTAACTTACTTGTATACCCAATTGAGCCTCTTCTTTAGAAGCCGCCATTATGTAACCTCTTTGATCCATATTGCTTTTATAAGCGGCGAGAATTTCTTGTGCAGCTTCTCCTTCCAGATATTCCGGTTCTTCTTTATCGCTGATCACGAGAATTTTGTCCGGCAAGTAGTAAGTGGTGAACTCTTTGAAGTTAGCCTTCTTGTCGTAATTGGTATACACCAAATAATCATTGTCCAATTTGTCCATGTCGGGGTCTTTTTCGCAAGCAGCGAACGCAAAGACCGCCAATAAAATAGGAATTAATCTCTTCATATCTTTTATAATGTTTAGGTTAAATAAAAAAATCCTGCTCTGGTACCTTAGGCTTTTGATAGAAACAACAACTTCTGTTATAAAAGGTTCGCAGAGGTGAATGTTAAAATGTTAAAGTATGGGCCGGATTATCTCCGGAAAGGGGTTATCTTTGTACGAAATTAAAAATCGGATACGTATGAAACAGTTACCTCGCTGCTATGCAGTACTTTGGGTTTTTTCACTTTTGCTTCTGTCCGCCCGTTTATCGGCACAGGCCGGTTTACTGGAAAAAGTGGAAAATATGGCTCTTGTCGATCGTGTGAAACCGTTGGAAACAACTGAATTTGTAGAGAAATACGTTATTTATTTCTCTCAACCTCTGGATCATCGTCATCCGAAAAAGGGTTCGTTTCATCAACGTGTTATTGTGGCACACGTCGGATTCGACCGTCCTACGGTGATCGTTACCGAGGGATATGGAGCCGCTTATGCCATGCGTCCGGGCTATCGTGAGGAGTTATCACGCTTGTTTAATGCAAATATGATATTTGTAGAACATCGCTTTTTTCTGGAGTCTACTCCGGAACCGAGAGACTGGAAGTATCTGACTGCCGAAAATTCTGCCAAAGACCTGCATGCCGTGACTGCTGCATTTAAGACGATGTATCCGGGGAAATGGATAAGCACGGGTATTAGCAAAGGAGGGCAGACTTCCTTATTGTATCGTGCTTTTTTTCCGGACGATGTGGATATTTCGGTTCCTTATGTAGCACCGCTTTGTTATGGCGTGGAAGACGGCAGGCATGAGCCGTTTCTGCAGCAGGTTTCTACGGCCGAAGAGCGGAAAAAGGTCGAAGATTTCCAGTTGGAAGTGTTGAAACGAAAAAGCAGGTTATTACCCCGTTTCGAAACCTATTGCACTGAAAAGAAGTATGTCTTTCGTGCTCCGTTAGATGAAATTTATGATTTTTGTGTGCTGGAGTATTCGTTTGCACTCTGGCAATGGGGGACGGAAGTGAGTAATATCCCTTCCTCTACGGCATCGGACGAAGAGATATTCCGGCATTTGTTGGATGTCAGTGCCCCGTCTTATTTTACTTGCGATAGTCCGAATGTTTCTTTCTTTGTACAAGCGGCCCGTGAATTGGGATACTACGGTTATGATATCGAACCGTTCAGAGAATATCTTTCTATTAAAAGCAGCAAGCATTATTTGCGGAGGTTGATGCTTCCGAAAGAATTACGGCATATGAAATTTCATAAAAAGCTTGGTCGGAAAATAGTGAACTTTCTGAAGGACAATGATCCGAAGATGATATTTATCTACGGGCAAAATGATCCTTGGACAGCCGCCGGTGTGACTTGGCTAAAAGGGAAGAAAAATGTGTCGGTGTTTGTTCAACCCGGTGGAAGCCATTTGGCACGGATCAGCACATTACCGGAGAGCATGAGAATGCATGTGATTTCGCAGATACAAAAGTGGCTGGACGAATAGATGTTTTTTGTTCGTTTTGTTGTATTTTATGAGTCTTTGTCGTGTTCCTCTACGAGGAAGGCGTTGTTCCTCTACGAAAAACGAAGGGAAACTCTACGAGGAACGGTAAGTTCCTCGTAGAGAAAAAGAAGACGTGTCTTAGTATATTGATATACAATGACTTATAAAAATGATGGAATGTGTGCTATTTTTACTGTTTACACTCATGCTTTCAGAGCCAGTTTAAATTATTTATAGAAGAGGTTTGAGCATTTCCGGCACTTCCACTTTTTCGAGGTTAATGGCTTCCAATTGTTTCTCCCCTTTCGGGGTCAAACTGAAATACATTTGTCTTTTATCCGTTTCCCCTAAGGCTCTTTTTATCAATCCCTTTTCTTCCACGGTTCTGATGACTTTAGAAGTGTGGGAAGTTCCCATTTCGGTACGGGCAGACAAATCTGTGGATGTCATCTCCTTTTGGGCTTCCTGCAGGGCACACAGTATCATCGCTTCATTAAGTGATAAACCGTATACTTCTTCAAACTGCGCTTCAAAGCCCGCGAGGGCTTTGTAAATATCGCGCATTATGCATATTGTTTTCATTTATTTTTTTATATAAACAGGTTAATGTTCGCATTGTCGGCGCGTTCCATATACGTAGCTACTCCGCCAATGGTTATTTCATCCAATAATTCTTCTTTTTTCACTCCCATTACGTCCATAGACATTTGACAAGCAATAAATTCCACACCATTCTCCAATGCTTGCCGGCGCAGAGATTCCAGTGAGTCTATGCCTTTGTGCTTCATTATGGACCGCATCATTTTTCCTCCTATGCCTCCCATACTCATTTTGGATAATTTCAACTTTAGTGAACTGGAAGGTAACATCATACCGAACATTTTTCCAAAAATATCCTTTTTTACTTTGGGTTTACTAAGCCGTTTTATAACGTTCAGTCCCCAAAAGGTGAAGAAGATAGTTACCTTTTGCCCGGTTGCTGCTGCACCGTTTGCCAGCACAAAGGTAGCTAATGCTTTATCAAGATCATCGCTAAACATGATAAAAGTTTTGCCTTTACCTTCGCAGGAAGTCACCAGATTACAGGCTTTCGGTTCCTCTTTTTCAATAATCACCACCGATTTTCCACCTGAACTTTCTTTAGAAATCAGCTTGTTCCCAGTGGAATTACACCATGCAGACGCATCACGCGCAAAACCGGGATCAGTGGAAATGACCTCTACCCGTTCGCCGGGAGTGAGTGTATCCATTGTTTTTTTCATTTTCAGGATAGGTCCGGGACACTGCATACCACAGGCATCCACCCGAATGACACGTGCTGATGAATCGGTGTTTGCTGACGGCTGCGGAGAAGGGGTGACGGTAGTAGGAGTTACCTTATTATCAGTATGTTGAATGTCATTTTCTTCGTTCAGAACAATGGGTGCGGTAGCCGCCTTATAAATTTTTAATCCGCCGGAAAGGTTGCGCACTTTATCGTATCCATGCTGAGAAAGTATACGGTAGGCTAAATATCCTCTTAGGCCGACGGCACAGAACACGTATACGGGTTTGTCTTTGGGAATTTCGTCAATGCGGTCACGTATTTCATCCAATGGTATGTTGACTGCGCTTGGCAATGATCCTAAAGAGAATTCATCGGGTGTCCGTACGTCCAATAGAAATTCGTGTTCCAGCCGGATATCGCGCAGATCGCGCCAATAAACAAGCTTCACTTTTTCTGCAATGATATCTTCGGCCACGTAACCTGCAATGGCTACCGGATCTTTGGCCGATGAGAACGGAGGTGCATATGCCTGTTCCACTTGCGTCAGGTCGTAGATGGTGCCTTGATGTTTGATAATAAGTGCAAATTCATCGATACGCTTGTCAACTCCGTCGTAGCCGACAATCTGTGCACCGTATAGTTTACCGCTTTCTTTATCAAACGTGATTTTGATACTCATCTGGGTAGCATCCGGATAATAACCGGCATGTGAAGAAGAATGAGTGGTTGATGAGACGTAGGCTATTTCTGCTTGTCGCAGGCGTTTACCGGGCAATCCGGTGGTCGCTACGGTGAGGTCGAATACTTTGGCAATGGAAGTACCGATAGCTCCTTCATATTTGATTTTTGCTCCTAAAAGATTGTCGGCAACGATACGGCCTTGCCTGTTGGCAGGGCCTGCGAGGTAGTTCAACCAGGGTTTTCCCGTGATCGGATGGTGGTATTCAATGGCATCGCCGATTGCATAGATCGCTTCATCTGAGGTTTGCAGGAAGTCATTTACGGCAATACCGCCGGCTTCTCCGATTGTCAGTCCGGCAGCACGTGCCAATGTCGTTTCCGGACGTACGCCGATGGAGAGTATGACGATATCCGCCTGAATCGATTGCCCGTTTTTGAATATTACTTTCAGTTCTTTTCCTGTTCTCTCAAAGGAGGCGACCGCTTGTTCCAGATATAAATTCACTCCTTTATCCATCAGATGCTGATGTACGAGGGAAGCCATCGAGAAATCGATGGGAGTCATTACCTGATTGGCCATCTCTACGATCGAGACCTTAGCTCCCAACGCATGTAAGTTTTCTGCCATTTCCAGACCGATAAATCCGGCCCCGATAACCACTGCTTTACGAACAGGGTGTTCATGGATATATTTTTTTATCCGGTCCGTATCATAGACATTTCTGAGTGTAAAGATGCCGTCGGAATCGATCCCCGGCAGAGGTGGTCTGACCGGTATTGCACCGGTAGAGATCAATAATTTGTCGTAACTTTCTTCGTATGTATCCTCACTGTTGAGACGTACGGTCACTGTTTTTTTCTTGCGGTCGATAAAGATAACTTCATTTTCTGTACGTACATCCACACGAAAACGTACGGAAAAAGCTTCGGGAGTCTGTACGAATAATTTTTCACGATCGGTTATCACATCTCCGATATAATAAGGTAATCCACAGTTAGCGTAAGAAATATACTTACCTTTTTCAAGGAGAATGATTTCCGATGTTTCGTCCATTCTTCTGATTCGGGCAGCAGTGGTTGCTCCACCTGCTACACCTCCAATGATGATAATTTTCATATTTATTTTAGTTGTAAATAGTTTCCTTTGGAAATAATAACGTTCAATAAATATAAAAAGTTCATGAACTACGGAAAATACTTTCAGCTTTCAGCTCTCGATCCCTAATTTTTAGGTTCTCGGCTTTCAATTCCCAACACTTAACTTTCAACTCTCAATTTTCAACTTTCAACTACACAAGCATTTTATCCTCAAATAAAGAATTGCTGAGAGCTTGTAGCGCTTTTTTCTTATCACTGGTTTTCACAACAACGGATACGTCGTTGTTGGTGCTCCCATAAGAGATCATGCGTAGCGGGATGTCTTTCAATGCCTCCATAATTTTTGCTTCAAATCCGGTATATTGCCATTTCATGTTACCTACGACGGAGATGATGGACATATGATCTTCTACTGTGACGTTTGCATATTTCGATAATTCGCGGATGATGCGTGGCAATGCTTCGTTGTTGTCCGTCGCAATAGAAATATCGGTACTGGAGGAGGTGAGCAGACACAATGATGTCTGGTATCTGGCAAATGTGTCGAAAACCTTACTGGTGAACAGATAAGGGCGCAAGGCATGATTGGATTCGAATTTAAGATAGAATATTGAGTCCTTTGCGGCAATGGCTTTTATAATACGATCGTCTTGGCTTTTGGAAATAAGTGTGCCTTCGGCTTGAGGTTCTATCGAACTGAGCAATCGTACCGGAATGTCTTTTTGACGGGCCGGTGCAATACAAAAAGGATGGAGGATTTTTGCTCCGAAGTATGCCAGACGTTCAGCTTCTTCAAAACTCAGTTTCTTTATGGGAGTGGTATTTTTTACGATACGCGGGTCGTTATTGTGCATACCGTCTATATCAGTCCATATTTGAATTTCTTCAGCATTGATAGCTGCTCCGATGAGTGAAGCGGTGTAGTCGCTTCCACCCCGTTTGAGGTTATCTGTTTCGTTGTAGGCGTTTTTACAGATGAACCCTTGGGTGATAAATAGTGGAATTCCTTTGTATTTCTTTATTAGTTCCGACAAATGTTTTTCAATGTATTCCATATCCGGTTCACCATCGGGGCCTATACGCATAAAGTCGAAAGCGGAAAGGAGTACATTGCTTTTTTTTTGTTCTTTCAAATAAAAGCTCATTAATGCTGTACTGATGAGTTCGCCTTGTGCAACTATTTCTTTTTCATCGGCAACTGTAAATGAATTGCGGGTGAAATTCCAAAGTAAGCGAAAGCGATCCAGAATATAATCTATGGCTTGTCGCTTTATACAATCATCTTTTAATAATTTGTTGGCAAAATCCACAAAATAGAATTCAAGCTTAGTGATTTCGTTGTGAGCCTCGTCTATTTCTCTGTTGAAGATGTACGAAACTATTTTCTCCAGATGGTCTGTGGTGCCTGCTGTGGCGGAGAGTACAACTATTTTAGGATGATCATCACTAATCAGATTTGCTACATTCTTCATTCTTTCTACAGAACCGACAGAGGTTCCACCAAATTTACAGACTTTCATTGTTTCTTGTTTTTTAATACGGTTATTCTTGTTTTTATTTTCATAACCACCTTTTCATTTCAGTTCGTTTTTATCAAAATGAAAAGGAGGGAGAGATGTTTCTTATTTTCGAACTATAATCGAAAAATGCTGTTATAAAGCGGATTATACAATTAGTAGACTCTTCTTTGCTGTGACATCTCAGCTATAAAAAATCAAATGGCATGCCAAAGGTTTGGGTGATAAGATGAAAAGACGTATATTTGCGAATCCTGTTTTTACCGCTCTTTTGAATCATGAGTAAAATTCTTATTATCGATGATGAAGCCCAGATTCGTAGCTTGTTAGCACGAATGATGGAGCTGGAAGGATATGAGGTGTGTCAGGCCGGTGATTGTAAATCGGCATTGAAACAATTGGAACTTCATTCTCCCGATGTGGCTTTGTGTGATGTATTTCTTCCGGATGGAAACGGCGTTGATTTAGTGTTGGCCATTAAAAAAACGGCTCCCAATGTGGAGGTTATTCTTCTCACAGCCCATGGCAATATTCCGGATGGGGTACAGGCTATTAAAAACGGTGCTTTTGATTATATCACAAAAGGGGATGACAATAATAAAATCATCCCTTTAATCAGCCGCGCTGTAGAGAAGGCACGGATGAATGTACGTCTTGAGAAACTGGAAAAGAAGGTGGGACAGATGTATTCGTTTGATTCTATTTTGGGCGATTCTAAGGCGTTGAAAGCGGCTGTACAGTTGGCTCAAAAGGTATCTGTGACTGATGTCCCGGTGTTATTGACCGGTGAGACGGGGACCGGTAAGGAGGTGTTTGCACAAGCTATTCATTATAATAGTAAACGTGGAAAACAGAATTTTGTAGCTGTCAATTGTTCCTCATTTAGTAAGGAACTGCTGGAGAGTGAAATGTTCGGTCATAGAGCCGGTTCTTTTACCGGGGCATTGAAAGATAAGAAAGGGCTTTTTGAAGAAGCCAATAATGGTACTATTTTTCTGGATGAGATTGGAGAAATGGCTTTTGAATTGCAGGCGAAATTACTCCGTATTCTTGAAACCGGTGAATATATAAAGATAGGAGATACCAAACCGACTCGGGTGGATGTGCGTATTATTGCCGCTACTAATCGTAATCTGCCGGAAGAAATAGTAGCCGGACGTTTTAGGGAGGATTTATTCTATCGTCTTTCTGTTTTTGAGATACATCTTCCACCATTGCGTGAACGTAGTGGCGATATTAAAATCTTGGCGGAGGCATTTGTCCGTAAATTCTCAGAGAAACTTTCTTATTCGGTGACGAAAATGTCTCCGGAATTTCTTGTTGCGCTTAGCCAACAATGCTGGAAAGGAAATATTCGTGAATTACGGAATGTGATTGAACGTAGTTTGATAGTATGTGACGGAGAATGCTTGGATGTATGCGATCTGCCTCTTGAAATACAAAACAGTCATTATGAACGGTCGGATGAAGCGGCCGCTCCGGGAAGTTTCGAACTGGCAGCGATGGAACGGCGGCATATTGCCCGTGTATTGGAGTATACCAAGGGAAATAAAACCGAAACTGCCCGTTTATTGAAGATCGGGCTTACCACATTATACCGTAAAATTGAAGAATATAAACTTTGATGAATGATGCATTGATAGGGTGTGATACTGTTATACCTTTTTAATTAATCCGATATATATCCGTTAGGAAAAGTCGATATGGTACAAGTGTGCCGGGGCTTTTCAAAATAGTGTAATCCTTTTCAAAATGGAAGGGTTACACTATTTTTGTGTGTGCCTGTCGTTGAACCTAATTTATTGATATATAATTGATTATGATGTAATCTTCTCTTTTGGCATATATTTGGCATATAGCAAGTCTGGTAAAAACAATTAATAACAATTTAAAAACAAGGTAAAAACATGGGAATAACATTATCATTCATTTTCTGCCTGTTTAGCGGCTTTGCTTGCTTCTGGCTATTTTGGAAATGCGTAGATTGGTTTGAGAATATTTAGAAAGAGGAGAATTAGAGTTATGTATACAATACTATTTGTAATAGGTATCGCAATCTTCGGTTATCTGATGTATGTGCTCATCAGACCCGAAAAGTTTTAAACTACTTTTTATCGTATTAAAGCAATGAATACAGAAATATTAGGTGTGGCTTTGCAAATTGTCCTGATGGTGGTATTGGCCTATCCATTGGGAAAATACATTGCCAGGGTTTATAAGGGAGAGAAGACGTGGTCGGACTTTATGGCTCCCGTGGAGAAATTAATTTATAAGGTATGCGGCATCGATCCGAAGGAGGAAATGAACTGGAAACAGTTTTTAAAGGCATTATTGATTTTGAATGCTTTCTGGTTTTTCTGGGGGATGGTTCTTTTGGTCAGTCAGGGATGGTTACCGTTGAATCCCGATGGAAACGGTCCGCAAACTCCTGATCAGGCATTCAATACTTGCATCAGCTTTATGGTGAACTGTAATTTGCAGCACTATAGTGGCGAAAGCGGATTGACGTACTTCACACAACTATTCGTTATCATGCTCTTCCAGTTTATTACGGCGGCAACCGGTATGGCGGCCATGGCGGGTATGATGAAAGCGATGGCTGCTAAAACGACCAAGACTATCGGTAATTTCTGGCAATTTCTTGTGGTGAGTTGTACCCGTATTTTACTGCCACTTTCTTTAATTGTAGGTTTCATTCTTATTCTACAAGGAACTCCGATGGGATTTGACGGAAAGATGAAAGTTACTACTTTGGAAGGTCAGGAACAGATGGTTTCACAAGGTCCTGCGGCTGCTATTATACCTATCAAGCAATTAGGAACGAATGGGGGTGGCTATTTTGGCGTCAACTCTTCACATCCCTTGGAAAATCCGACTTTCCTCACAAATGCAGTGGAGTGTTGGTCTATTCTGATTATCCCGATGGCAATGGTGTTTGCTTTTGGATTCTACGTAAAACGGAAAAAGTTAGCGTATAGCATATTTGGTGTAATGCTGGTTGCATATTTAATCGGAGTCTTTATTAATGTAAGTCAGGAAATGGGAGGAAATCCCCGTATCGATGAGATGGGAATTTCTCAGGCCGGCGGAGCGATGGAAGGCAAGGAGGTACGTATCGGTGCGGCTTCCGGTGCACTTTGGAGTGTAACGACTACGGTCACATCCAATGGTTCTGTCAACAGTATGCATGATTCTACCATGCCGCTCAGTGGTATGATCGAGATGTTGAATATGCAGATCAATACTTGGTTTGGTGGTGTCGGTGTAGGTTGGATGAATTATTACACTTTTATTATTATAGCAGTGTTTATCAGTGGATTAATGGTAGGGCGTACACCGGAATTTTTAGGAAAGAAAGTAGAGGCCCGCGAAATGAAAATAGCGACCATTGTGGCATTGCTTCATCCGTTTGTGATTTTGGTAGGCACGGCTTTATCCAGCTACCTGTACGCACATCATCCGGAGTTCGTGACGAGTGAAGGCGGCTGGTTGAACAACCCAAGTTTTCATGGATTGAGCGAACAGCTTTACGAGTATACTTCTTCTGCGGCCAACAATGGTTCCGGTTTCGAAGGGCTGGGAGATAATACTTATTTTTGGAATTACTCATGCGGTATAGTACTTATTCTGAGTCGTTTTATTCCGATTGTAGGTCAGGTGGCCATCGCCGGGTTGCTGGCTCAAAAGAAATTCATTCCGGAGAGTGCAGGTACTTTGAAAACGGATACGGCAACTTTTGGTGTTATGACTTTTGCTGTTATTTTCATTGTGGCTGCTTTGTCATTCTTCCCGGTACACGCATTGAGCACGATTGCCGAACATTTTAGCTTATAAAAAGTAAAAAGGAGAAAGAAAAGTATGAAAAATAATAAATCCGCTTCTTTATTTCAAAAGGAGCAAGTTATGGAAAGCTTGAAGCAGTCGTTCGTGAAATTGAACCCACGGATGATGATAAAGAATCCGATTATGTTTACCGTGGAGATAGTGACTGCCATTATGCTCGCTGTCACGATCCTTTCATTGGGAACAACGGAATACGGTACTTTCGGATACAATTTTGTCGTGTTTGTGATACTGTTCATTACCTTATTGTTTGCCAATTTTGCCGAGGCTATTGCCGAAGCAAGAGGAAAGGCGCAAGCCGATAGTTTGCGTAAGACCCGTGAAGAGACTCCCGCAAAGGTACTCGTAGGAGATAAAGTACAGACAGTAAGCAGTTCGAAATTGAAGAAAGGTGATATTTTCATTTGCGAGGCAGGGGATACGATTCCTGCCGATGGTGAAATAATCGATGGGTTGGCTTCTATCGATGAGAGTGCGATCACTGGAGAATCGGCACCGGTAATCAGAGAGGCCGGAGGTGATAAAAGTTCTGTAACCGGTGGTACGAAAGTGCTTTCTGATAACATTAAAGTGTTGGTTACACAACAACCCGGAGAGAGCTTTTTAGATAAAATGATTGCATTGGTAGAAGGTGCTACCCGTCAGAAAACGCCGAATGAAATTGCATTGACTATTTTATTGGCAGGTTTTACATTGGTTTTCGTAATTGTCTGTATAACCTTGATCCCTTTTGCCGATTATACGAATGTCGACCATCCGGGCACAACGATTTCCATTGCCGCAATTATTTCTTTGTTCGTTTGTTTGATTCCCACTACTATTGGCGGTTTATTGTCCGCTATCGGTATTGCCGGGATGGATCGTGCTTTGCGGGCAAATGTGATTACGAAGTCGGGTAAAGCTGTTGAGACGGCAGGGGATATCGATACCTTGCTGCTCGACAAAACCGGGACAATTACCATAGGTAACCGGAAAGCGACCAGATTTCACGCAGCTCCCGGTATCAATGAGCGTAGCTTTATTGAAGTTTGTTTATTGGCATCCTTATCCGATGAGACTCCGGAGGGAAAATCCATCGTAGAGTTGGGGCGCGAATCCGGACTCCGAATGAGAAATCTGAATACGACGGGTGCTCATATGATTAAATTTACAGCCGAGACCAAATGTTCGGGTGTTAATCTGGCCGATGGGACTCAGATCCGTAAGGGGGCTTTTGATGCGATTCGTCAGATGGTAGAGAAAGCCGGAAATAAATTTCCGAAAGAAGTGGAAGAGGTAATTGCATCTATTTCCGGTAATGGTGGTACGCCGTTAGTGGTTTGTGTAGACCAGAAAGTGAATGGTGTCATCGAATTGCAGGATATTATTAAACCGGGTATTCAGGAACGTTTTGAACGTCTGCGTAAAATGGGAGTGAAGACTGTAATGGTGACAGGTGACAACCCTTTGACTGCTAAATACATTGCAGAGAAAGCCGGAGTAGATGATTTTATAGCAGAAGCCAAACCGGAAGACAAGATGGAATATATTAAAAAAGAGCAGCAATCCGGTAAATTGGTAGCGATGATGGGAGACGGAACGAACGATGCTCCTGCTTTGGCACAAGCCAATGTGGGAGTGGCAATGAATAGCGGTACACAGGCAGCAAAAGAGGCTGGAAATATGGTTGACCTTGATAATGATCCTACTAAATTGATCGAAATCGTGGAAATCGGAAAACAGTTGTTGATGACTCGGGGTACGCTGACTACTTTCTCCATTGCCAATGACGTTGCCAAATACTTTGCAATTGTTCCTGCATTGTTTATGGTGGCCATCCCTGAATTGGCTGCATTGAATATTATGGGATTGCACAGTCCTGAAAGCGCCATTCTTTCGGCTGTCATATTTAATGCGATTATTATTCCGATTTTGATTCCGTTGGCTTTGAAAGGAGTACAATACAAACCGATAGGCGCCAGTGCGTTACTTCGCCGTAACCTGCTTATATATGGTTTGGGTGGCGTGATCGTACCTTTTGTGGGTATTAAATTAATAGATATGGTGGTTAGTATATTCTTCTAAATCGTGTAGTAATGAAAACTTTATTGAAATCATTAAAAATAACTCTTGCCTTCTGTATATTTTTTTCTGTGTTTTACATTTTTATCTTGTGGCTGTTTGCACAATTTGCCGGCCCTAACAACGGTAATGCGGAAGTTGTAACATTAAATGGTGAAGTTGTCGGAGCTGCTAATGTAGGGCAGGCTTTTACAAAAGATATTTATTTTTGGAGCCGTCCTTCGTGTGCCGGCGATGGTTATGACGCTGCCAGTTCCGGTGGTAGCAACAAGGGGCCTACTAATCCTGAGTATTTGGCCGAAGTAGAGGCACGTATCGATTCTTTCCTGATTCATCATCCCTATTTGAAGCGTAGTGAGGTGCCTGCTGAGATGGTGACGGCCAGTGGTTCGGGTTTGGACCCCAATATTACTCCGGCTTGTGCCTACGTACAAGTAAAAAGAGTGGCCCAGGCACGTGGCTTAAGCGAAGAAGCGGTAAGGGCGATTGTAGATAAATCCGTGGAAAAACCTTTGTTGGGGCTTTTTGGGACAGAGAAAGTAAATGTATTAAAGTTGAATGTAGCTTTGGAAGAAGCAAAAAAATAGTTTAAGGTATGAAGATTTTTAGTAAAGAATTAGTTGTTAGTTTATTAACTGTTACAGTATCTGGTTTCATGGGGATAACAAATGCGAATGCACAGGAATTTACAGTTCAGGGAGATCTTGTCAGTTCTTATGTTTGGCGTGGTATGTATCAGACAGGAGCGAGTTTTCAACCGACCTTGGCATTCAGTGTTGGGGGATTTTCGCTGACAGCTTGGGGATCTACTGATTTTGACGGGTATGCATCCACCGAAGGGATGGCAAATAAAGAGATTGATCTGACAGCTGCTTATACATTTGGTGAAAGTGGTCTTACTCTCTCGGTTGCCGATCTTTGGTGGGCAGGTCAAGGACGTGGAAAGTATTTTAACTTTAAAAGTCATGAAACGGCTCACCATTTTGAGGCTGGGTTAGCTTACACGTTACCGGTCGAAAAGTTTCCTTTATCTATTGCATGGTATACCATGTTTGCTGGTATGGACAAGAAACTGAACGACAAAGGTGAGGAAAAGCAGAATTACTCCTCTTATGTCGAATTCAATTATCCGTTTTCTTTAAAATCAGTAGATTTGAATGTAACTTGTGGTATTGTTCCTTACAAGGCGGCTCGACAATATAATTGTAATGGTTTTGCTGTAACTAATGTAGCATTGAAAGGAACTACGGCCATTCGGCTTACGGATAAATTCTCATTACCTGTTTTTGCGCAGGCCATCTGGAATCCCCGCATGGAGGATGCCCATTTGGTATTTGGGATAACGTTGAGACCTTGATTGTGATTTCAACATTTTTTTTGAGAATCTCATGAATTAGTTGTAGGGCTCGTAGCAATAGTGATTATTGTTACGGGCTATGTCATTCTTAAATAGATATAGGATGGAGAGAGAAGAAAGTGTACAACATTTTCTGGACCTGATAAAGAAGTCGCGCCGGGGGAAGTTCAAAATTTACATCGGAATGATTGCCGGGGTAGGTAAAACTTATCGAATGTTGCAAGAAGCGCGTGAACTGCTTGATAATGGTGTGGATGTGCGGATTGGTTATGTGGAGACACATGGGCGTGCCGGTACGGAGGCAATGTTGGAAGGTCTACCGGTGATTTCCCGGAGGAAAATCTTTTATAAGGGTAAAGAACTGGAAGAGATGGATTTGGAAACCATCATTCGTATCCACCCGGAGATTGTTGTTGTGGATGAACTTGCCCACACTAATGTGGAAGGGAGTTTAAATGAAAAACGTTGGCAGGATGTAATGACTCTGCTTGACGAAGGCATAAATGTGATTTCTGCTATTAACATTCAGCATATTGAAAGTGTAAATGAAGAAGTACAGGATATTTGTGGCATTGAGGTGAAAGAACGGGTGCCCGATAGTGTGTTGCAAGAAGCGGATGAAGTGGTGAACATCGACCTTACTGCCGAAGAGCTGATAACCCGTTTGAAGGCCGGAAAAATCTATCGTCCGGAAAAAATAGAGATGGCCTTGAATAATTTCTTTAAAACCGAGAACATTCTTCAGCTTCGGGAGTTGGCATTAAAAGAGGTAGCATTGCGTGTCGAGAAGAAAGTGGAAAATGAGGTGGTAGCCAGCGTCGGGATACGGCATGAACGTTTTATGGCTTGCATCAGTAGCCATGAAAAAAGTCCGAGACGGATCATTCGTAAGGTGGCGCGGCTCGCTACCCGTTATAATACCTCTTTCATTGCACTTTATGTGCAGACTCCGCGTGAGAGTATGGATCGAATTGATTTAGCAAGCCAACGATATCTGTTGAATCATTTTAAATTGGTGGCGGAATTGGGAGGCGAGGTTGTGCAGGTACAATCGAAAGACATATTGAAAAGTATTGTCGATGTTTGCCGTGAAAAGCAGATTACCACAATTTGTATGGGGAGCCCGAATCTCCGTATACCGAAAGTCTTTTCTACCGTATTCGGTTATAAAAAGTTTTTAGCTGATTTAGCACAAGCGAACGTAGATTTGATTATACTTGCAGTGGAATAGATAATGTGCAGATGTACCCGATTTCTTTAATTGGCACATTGGCATATTTGACACATTACTAAATTATTTATTATGAATATAAAAACGAAATTACTTTTGGGTATTGGAATGTTGGCAGGCATGATTATCCTGCTGGTGACGCTTTCTGTTGTTAATTTGCAGATATTGACAGCTACCGAGCCCGATAGTCCGGCAGCTATGCCCGGGCTGGAACGCGCTTTGCTGTGGGTTTCTGTCACGGGAGGAATTTGCATCCTGACGGGACTTTTTTTGTTGTTTTGGCTTCCTCGCTCCATCAGTCGGCCTATAAAAGAACTTAAACAGGGAATTCTTGAGATAGCCAACCATAATTATGAGAAACGGCTCGAGATGAAAGGAAATGAAGAATTTCGTGAAGTAGCCGACAGTTTCAATCGCATGGCGGAACGTTTGACTGAATACCGGGCCAGCACTTTGGCCGATATTCTTGCAGCCAAAAAGTTCTTGGAAGCTATTGTAAATAGTATCAATGAACCGATCATCGGTTTGAATACCGAACGCGAGATTCTTTTCATTAATAATGAAGCATTGAATGTTCTTAACTTGAAAAGGGAAAATGTCATTCGTAAGTCGGCAGAGGAATTATCATTGAAGAATGACCTGCTCCGCCGTTTGATTCGTGAACTGGTAACTCCCGGAAATAAGGAAGAACCATTAAAGATATATGCCGACAATAAAGAAAGTTATTTCAAGGCTTCCTATATTCCTATTAATAATACCGGTGTTGGGCAAGGTGAACCTCATAGGTTGGGGGATGTCATTCTTTTGAAGAATATTACGGAATTCAAAGAATTGGATTCTGCTAAAACCACCTTTATTTCTACGATCTCCCATGAATTGAAAACTCCTATTTCCGCTATCATGATGAGTCTTCAGTTGTTGGAGGACAAACGTGTGGGAGTTTTGAATGAAGAACAGGGGCAATTATCTAAAAGCATTAAGGAAAATAGCCAGCGTCTGCTTGAAATCACCGGAGAGTTGCTGAATATGACGCAAGTGGAAGCCGGAAAATTGCAAATGATGCCTAAAATCACTAAGCCTATTGAACTGATAGAATATGCAATCAAGGCAAATCAGGTGCAAGCTGATAAATTTAATATACAGATTGAGGTGGAATATCCGGAAGAGAAAATTAGTAAACTGTTCGTAGATAGTGAGAAGATAGCTTGGGTGCTTACCAATTTGCTGAGCAATGCCATCCGTTATTCTAAAGAAAATGGCCGTGTCGTTATCGGTGCACAACAGGATGGAAATTATGTGGAACTTTATGTACAGGATTTTGGTAAAGGTATCGATCCGCGTTATCATCAAAGTATTTTCGACCGTTATTTCCGTGTGCCCGGAACAAAGGTACAAGGGAGTGGATTAGGACTGTCTATTTCTAAAGATTTTGTAGAAGCGCATGGCGGAACTCTGACTGTACAGAGTGAGCTGGGGAAAGGAAGCCGATTTGTAATCCGGTTAAAGGCATGATTCGGGACTATTCCTATGTCGTTTCGCCTTAAGTGCCGGGTATCGGACTACACTAACAGGTTTCTACAAGGCATCAAGGGGAAACCTCCTTTTCTTTGAATATAAACTTTCTTTTGTCTGGTGAAAAAATGCTGTTTGTTCTTTTATAATCTATAATCATTGTCATACATATATTGAGATAAATTGGAGATAAAGGAGGAGGTTTGTTCCGTTTTTTATATTTTTGTAGTGTTGGAATAATTAATGCAATGCACAAATGAAACAGAACGGAAGCACCATTACCCTTTTATCTCTTTTTATTGTAGCTTTCTGGTCGTGTGTCTCCAGGCCGGATGAGATTGTGACGACTCTTCAACGGGCAGAATCGTGTATGGAAATGTATCCGGACAGTGCTTGGCATTTGTTGAGTGGAATATCCGATCCTGATGATTTGTCTGACAAAAAACGGGCAGATTATGTGTTGTTGTTGACACAGGCACGTGATAAAAATTATATGGATATGTCTGTCGATTCTTCCATCACTTTTGCTGTTGATTATTTCAAGAAAAACGGTAATAAACGAAAGTACGGCAAAGCGTTGTATTATTACGGGCGGGTGCTTCAAGGAAAGCGGGAAACGTCACGGGCAATGAAAACTTTTTTGGATGCCCGGCACATTTTGGAAAAAACGGAGGAATACAAAATCATGGGATTACTGCTTACAGATATATCGATTTTAAATCGTGAACAATCGCTTTATGATGAGGCTATCAATACCTGCAGGCTGGCTATTGTTTACTATTATCGGGCAAAAGATACATTGGGGGTTGCTTATACCTATCAGACGATGGGAAGTTCTTTTTTTCTAAAACAGGAGATGGATAGTGTCTATCAGTGCGCGACAAAGAGTTTGCAACTACTTTCGGATAATCCCGTCTTGTTGAGAATAGGGGCTTCTAAAATGTTGGGAATGATGTATAGCTTTCAAAAAGAATATCTTAAAGCCGAAGAAATTTTTCTAAAAATAATTGATGAAGAACCTCGCGAAGATAGACTTACAATGCACTATATGTCTTTGGGGCGTTTATATCAACTGATGGGGCAGAAAGAGTTGGCGGAAGAATATTTAAAATGCTGTCTGGATAGCCGCAGTTTGTTTACCCGTTCTGACGCTTATGCCTGTTTGGCCGGGTTAGCCAAAACCAGACATGACTATGAACAAGCTTTAACTTTGAAAGAAAAGTCCGATTCACTATTATATATTGCTGAAAATGAGAAAAAAAGGGAAGACCTGATGCGTCTTCAAACAGGATATCAGAGAGAGAGATTAGAAAAAGAAAAGCTACAGATTAAATTGGAAAACAGGATATTGCAATTGGGATCTATAGTGGTATCCATTTTATTTTTGGGTGTAACGTATTATTTTTATAATAGGTATTGGCGAGCGAAATTACAAATAAAACAGATCGAAAAATCATTGGAGAAAAACAACAGGCAGATTGCTGTGTTTTTGAATGAAATAAACAGGTATAAACAACAGGACGATAAAAAACAAAGGAGACGGATTCCAAAGTCAGAGACCTGACCTATCAAATAAACCGACTTGCTCAGGAAAATGTAGAACTTCGTAGTAAAGTAGATGTGAGCGAACTTATGAAGATATTGAAGAATGGAACCGTCATAGCCGAAAAACTGACTTCTAAAGAATGGGATAAAATATTTAATTTGGCAAATTGCTTACATGCAGATCTTCTCGTTAAATTGAAAGAAGAACATAATCAATTGACAAAACATGATATTGAACTTTTGGCGTTTATATTATTAGGATTTACCTCTAAAGAGTTGATGGTCGTTTTTGATAGTAAGGATATTCGTACTATTTTCAAAGCAAAATCCCGGCTGAAAGAGCGCTTGAGGCTAAAGAAAGAGGAATCTTTAAATGAATTTCTTCAAAAAATGCAAGAAAGCTAAATTGAAATTGTCCACTAAATATGTATTTATTGGACACAATGTTTTGATTTATAGTATTATAACCTGTCTACCTCTGTGTTTGCGATAGGTACAGATTAATTACTTAGCTTTGTAGCATAATTAAAAAACACTGAAGAAATGAAAACACGTGCTATTCTATTATTATTGATTTGTCTTAACTGTACGGCTTTTGCACAAAGGAATAATCCTGTTATTACATCGTTTGGGAAAATCAATTTAGATGGTCATTGGAAAGGCGATGATTTTGGAGATGAAGGTGACCATCGTTCTATTCCTTATATACCTGTCATTGCTTCTCTTGAAAAAGACATTCTCATATTAGAATTTATGGAAGTGGGTAGTGATATTACAGTGACCATTGTCGGCAAGAATCAAATACTTCTTTCTCATTCCCTTTTGATCGATATTCCTGGGAAATATTGTATTCCTATTGATGCTTATACTCCCGGAGTTTATTTATTGGAACTTTCAAATTCATAAGGTGGATATATCTATGGATGGTTTGAATTGAAATAGTTCTTTTTAATTTTAGTGTACTACCTTTTAATAATAATATGATGATGAAGAAGCATTTGCCGATATTAATCGTTCTATTGATGGCACAGAGCATCGGTTTGTTGATAGCTCAACAAGATACGATTTTGGTTTTTAAAGGGCGTCTTGATACTGCTCCAACAGCTTTGCAAACCATAAAGCCTTGCTTGTTACGAACAGAACGTTCTAATAGTGATTTTGGAGGGATTATTGAAGTACAATGTGAAGCGGGAATGAGCGAAGAAATGCAATGCTGTATAAAAGTTGCTGCACAATTGTGGGAAGAAAAGTTGTATATCCCTAAGAAAGTTGTTCTAAAATTTGAGAAAGAGAAAATGGGGGTGGGAGCAGAGGATTTTGAGGCTCAGGTACGATATACGTCTTTGTTAGGTACTACTAAAATGTATTCTCAGAGCTATTTTATGAACTTTTTGTCAGATGATAAAAGAAATGTAGAGGATGCTATAATTAAAATAAATGACGATGTGGATTGGGATTATAGCTTTAGTGGAGAAACAATAAATAAGAAGAATCTTACAACGGCAATGTTACGTGCTATTGCGATGTCATTAGGATTTGGATCATCTGTCATTGATAATTCTACGAAAGGTATTACTTTTTTTGTAAGAAGATGCTTTTCTCCTTTTGATGATTTTGTTATAAATTCCAATAACGTGTGTTTAAATGAAATGCCTAATAATGGACGTACGAGTCAGGAACTTGTTTCATTTGTAACAGGAAACAATGTTTATTATAAAACTACTAATAATGAGAATCTTAAATTATATGCTTCACCGGAATTTCAGGGCTATAATTATCTAAGTTATTTTGATACAACAGGGGATTTGATGTCATACAATATGAGAATTGGAGACAAGAATCAGCAAGTAGATAGAAAAACACAGGAAGTTCTTGAGACAATTGGTTGGAAAGAACCGGAAAAAGGGTTGAAAATTGTAGCAGATGGTATTGATAATACGGGGATGGCTTCTGCGACGCGAGGTTATAGTTTTCGTGCGGAGATTCCTTCCGGAAATATAATAAAGTATTCGTGGAAATATGAATTGTTGAATAACGAGATGGATTATGTTCTCATAAAAAAGGGAGAATCTTCTGAGTTTGCAATAGATAAAGTGGATGAATTAGCTAAATATAGGAAAAATGTAAACGGTGATATTAAGGGTAAAATAAGCTTGAATGCTATTGTTGGTGGTAAGGAGGTGTCTAAAGTATTTCATGTGTATCTTAGTACTAAACCAACCTTTATCTCTGTGAAAGTGGATTCTATAACTCCAATTTCTGGAACAAGATATTATAATCTTGATATCACTGTGATATATGATGGGGCTGATTATCTTTATGTAGAACAGTCTGAAGAATTTGGAGATATAGTCAATACGCACTTTTATTATGAACCTTATATTGCTCATCTCAGGTTTAAACGTATTTTTATGATAGGAATGTCTTGGGTTGATATGGAATTAAGTAATAATGAGGGAAAAGTATATTATACTGTAGAAATTCCAAATCAGATGGAACTCTTAAATCATTCTACTTTAATACAAGAAGAGGTTATAAACTCAGAAATTGCACAAATAGAAGTAAGGGATATACAGGGGAGAATAGTTCTTCGAACAGATAATTATGAATCTGTTAGTTGTTTGTCAAAAGGAATATACATCGTAACACTTACATATACGAATGGCAAAACAGTAACCCGAAAAATGTGTCAGTGATGAAATGTTTGGTTTTTATATTGATTGTTACTTGTTCTTTGAGTGTCTATACGCAAAATAATTATACTCTTTCTGGAACTGTAATAAAATCGAGTGATATCTCTTTAGATGAGTACGGAGCTTTATTACTGGATGATAGTTGTGCTTTTCATGTTGTAGATAATTGGGGGAAGATCATAATTCCGAATGTTTGCGAATGGGGTTTTGGGGTCGAAGTAGAGCAGGGAAATTACGTGAAAGTGAAAGATGCAGCTTCATTGGATTATGGGATTGTGATAAATTCATTGGCAGGATATGGATATTCTGATCCCAAGTATCGAAGATACACGATAGAAAATGATAGCTCAGTTTATTTTAAAGGGAAAGTAACCTTTTCGGGAGAGTATCAAGGACGAAAAATACAACTTGATAGAGACTTTTATATAAATTTACTTCCCTCTTTACCGAAGGTTAGAGTGTTGGATGTAACCTGGAGTAACTACGATGCCCAATGGAATATATATGATGACGCATACATGACGATACAGATTACTTCTGATAGAATGGAAAATATTTATTGTTTGGAGCAAGATGTGTCTTTTACAGGCCATGCAGTGTCTTCGTTCTTTACGGCTGACGTTGATGCGGACAAAGGAATTGGTCTTTTGCCTTTTTATGATGGGGATCGTTGTTTTCGCTTTTTTTCCTATAATTTTAGTGGAACAGTTGAGTGTGAAGACACTTTATACACTGCGAAAGTGGCTACATCTATCCCTCCCTCTGTTAAAATGGAGAATGCGCCATTCTATCCGAATCCGGTAGAAAATATTTTGTTTGTGCAAGATGGTATGAGTGATATTTTTCCTTTATCTATATACGATTCCAGAGGACGGCTTGTGAAATATGTGGGAGTTCCGATGAGTGAGATTGATGTTTCGAACCTTATACAAGGTGTATATTTTGTTTTATATAGAAATAAATCTTCTCAAGGAGAAGCGATCTTTAAGATGATGAAAGAATAGAGCTGTACTAACCATTATAAAAGAAAGGATAAATCATGAGAAAATTATTACTATTATTCTTGTTTTTGGGGTGTGTGGGATTCGCTTATGCTCAAGAGGACGGAACTGAGGTGATTAGTCTGGGGAGAGACTTCTTTCGTAAGGAGAGTATTCTCAAACCAATAGTACGAGAAGTTGTTGGCGGAACAATTATTCAAGTAATATATGAGGGTAATGAGTGGGAACAAAATTTAGATAGGAAGAATGCTTTTGAACATGCCTGCCGTATTTTTGAAGAACAGTTGCCTACCGCTTTACCCATTAAGGTGAAAGTTAAGTTCGGAAAGTTGAGGGGAAGTAATGTAATTGCTAAAACAACTCTTCATACGGATTCTTGCAAAATGGATCCGCGTGACGATCTTTCCAGAGCTTGGCGATCTACGATAAAGTGGAAATTTAAAGATTTAGGGCTTGGAAATGCTAAAGTTGGGATGAGCTTTTTTGATAAACCTGATGGCGAGATAATTTTTAATAGTGATGATATATATTCGTTTTCACTAAATGATGTCCAAGAAGACAAGTATGATTTTGTAACGGTAGCATTGCGTGAACTTTGCAAAATAATGGGATTTTATTTTAGTGCTCGGGGAGATAATGCAACAAAGGTAATTGAATTTGATAGAAATTCTTTATTTCCTTTTGATTTGGTTGTTTTAGGAAACCAAGTGCTTGATCCTTTTAAGGCATATAGTTATGCTACATCAAATAAAGCAACCTTGTCGGTTGGCGGTTTTGGGCCATATGGTTTATATTCTCCTACTATATTTGAGTATGGACGTTCTTTATGTTTTTTTAAACCGGATGAGACGGATAATGAAACGAGGCTGATGCAACCCGATTTACCTCGTGGTACTTCTATACGCAATATCGGTGGATGGTTTAAAGGCTTCTTAAAGGCAATTGATTGGGTCCACTATACAGCTGTTGGTGGTGGCGGTGGTGGAGAGCCTACTGTAACTTCTACTTCTACAGATAAGGCTAAAAGGTATGATGAAGTGTGTACTTTCTCTAATCCTCAAAAAAGTTTGAATTATAATGTCGCTTTAAGAAATGAGGAAGTTGTTGATAAAGATGATGTGGATAAGTATATATGGCAACATAGTTCTTATGCGTTAGATGATGATGGTGACATACTGTATGGATGGGTGGTCAGTGTTTTACGTAAAGACGGTACTTGGGAAATTATACCATCTACTTCTTCGTGGAATGAAAGTGAGGTTTCATTTATGCCATCTTCTATTGATGTGAATAAGGCAGATCAATATGCACGTTCCAGTGATGGATATTTACGTTGTCGGGTTAATTATACAAGTTATCCTGTAGAAGTAAATAGATTGGCTCGCTATTTTCTTTTAGATTACCTCCCTCAAAAACCGGAGATGGCTTTTTCTAAAGTAATGCCACAGACGAGGACTGTTGCGGACGATTACTATGTGGATGTGAAAATAGGATTTAAGAATGTGGAAGGAACAGAAAAAATTTTGGTTGAACAATTAGAAGAAGGATCTCCTGTTCCTTTTACTTATTATGTTGAGGATGTGCGAGATGGCTATTTTATAGCTTCGGTGGATAAGGAGTATAGTACTACTTTTAAATTGCGTGCCATGAATAAATATGGAGAAACTGTTAGTGAACAATTAATTGTTGCTCCATTAGTGCCGGCAACATACACTCTAAATTCACAAGTAAATGGTGGCCTTTTGTCCTTGAAATTAGAGAAAGGCCGTAAAAGAAGCTTGGATGACAGGGCGTTAATAGATTATAGAGTGTTAGACTTGAATCATTCAATGATAGTAAGAGAAGGCAAGGTTGACAATAATATCATTGATATAAGTTCATTGGAGAAAGGTATGTATGGTTTACAGGTCTCGGATACGGAAGGGCGATCTTATGATACAAAGTTTGTAAGATAAGTTTTATGGATTTTCTAAGGGGGAATTGAAGTAAATACCAGGAAGGTGTGTCAGAATAGAAAAAATGACATGCCTTCCTTTTCTGTTTTTTCAAAATAGCTGACCTTATAAATCACGGTTAATTTCGATATTTGAATTATCTGATGCTTTCGCTATAAAAGTGTATAGTAAAACTGAGAAATATATAATGTAGATTGAGGATATAAATGAATTGGGAAGTCTTGTATCGGATATTTATATACTTCAATTGTACGATAACAAAGGTGTCTGTTATAAAACAATTAAATATATTAAGTGAATAAATTAATCAATTGATTGTAAATCATTGAGTTATCCTGTTGATAACTAAGGTGATTATCTGTTGATAACCCTGTTGGTAACGATGTTGATAATGTCTTGTAGATAGATACAGGCTTTTTGATCATTGAAAATAGCCGTGAGGATTATTCTTTATCCGGGGGTACTCTTTTCGACTTTCCTTTCTCTATTTGAGATTCTTTAATGATCAGGGGATTATCTTGTTAATAACTTTGTGTATACTTGTTAATAACCCTGTTAATAACAGTGTGAATAATTGATATTATTTAAGTGGATAAAGAGAGTGGTTACGATTCTGAATCATTGAAATATCTTTAATCGTTTTTTCACGTTGATCCCTTTCTTACAGCACTACAGAAATCGATCAGTTTTGGGGAATAAAAAAGCGCCTAAGAGTGGAAGCCTCCCAAACGCTAATTTTCTTTTGGTAGCGGGACCCGGGATTGAACCGGGGACCTCATGATTATGAATCATGCGCTCTAACCAGCTGAGCTATCCCGCCATCGTTTCTCGATTGCGGGTGCAAAGATAGATACTTTTTTTTATTCTCCAAAACATTTGTCGTTTTTTTCTGTTTTTTATTTAAGGATCGGCTCTTTGAGTTATCATAAATAGATACATTGAGAGTGGAAAATAAAAAAAGAAAGAAAATAAAGTGCATGATTTATACTGCGTAATTAGAAAAAAGTATTTATCTTGGCACACACAATTTAAGGTGAATATAGCTATGAAAAGAGAGAAAATACGTTTGGAGTATCTTCTGAATGCGACCTCTAAAAACATTCTTTGGTCAGCAATCAGCACACCGACCGGTTTGGAGGACTGGTTTGCAGATAAAGTCGTGTCGAATGATAAAATAGTGGAATTTCATTGGGGGAAAACGGAGCAACGTGATGCCGAAATTACGGCCATACGCGCTTATTCTTTTATCCGTTTCCGTTGGCTGGACGATGAGAACGAAAGAGACTATTTTGAAATTAAAATGAATTATAATGAACTTACAGGTGATTTTGTGTTGGAAATTACTGATTTCGCAGAGCCGGATGAAGTAGACGACATGAAAGAATTGTGGGACTCTCAGGTTAATAAGTTGAGAAGAACTTGTGGTTTTTAGTTAACTTTCAACTAAAAACTTTCTGCACTCCTTTTTTTGTGCTAATTTTGCATCTCAATCGCACGAAACGTATTATAAGATGCTACGCATAAAAAGATTAGATATATTTATAGTAAAGAGTTTTTTACTGCTCTTTATTGGTACATTCTTCATTTGTCTCTTCATCTTCATGATGCAGTTTTTGTGGAGATATGTGGACGAACTGGTCGGAAAGGGATTGGAGATGAGTGTGATGGCTCAGTTCTTCTTTTATTCGGCATTGAGTCTGGTGCCTTTGTCACTTCCGCTGGCCGTATTGTTGGCATCCCTTATTACTTTTGGAAATTTTGGAGAACGTTATGAATTGCTCGCCATGAAAGCGGCGGGCATTTCTTTGCTTAAAATCATGCGTCCTCTCATCATGCTTGTCTGTATCATTTGTGGAATTTCCTTTTATTTTCAGAACGTGATCGGTCCCATAGCGCAAGGAAAATTGGGAACGTTGCTGATTTCTATGAAACAGAAATCTCCGGAGGTAGATATACCGGAGGGGGTGTTCTATTCGGAAATTCCCGATTATAACCTTAAAGTGCGGAAGAAAGATCGTAAGACCGGTATGCTATACGATGTGTTGATCTATAATTTTAAAGACGGGGCGGAAAATGCGCATATTATTTATGCCGATTCCGGACGTATGGAGATGACGGCGGATAAACAACACTTGTATCTACATCTGTATAGCGGTGAGCTGTTCGAAAATTTGAAGAGCCAGAATGTGAAGGCGCAAAATGTGCCGTATCGGCGGGAATCTTTCAAGGAGAAACATACTATTATCGAGTTTAATTCGGACTTTAATATGGCCGATGCGAGTATAATGAGCAATCAGGCCACTACGAAAAGTATGCAGACGTTACAGGTTTCCATCGACTCGATGGAACATGTGGGAGACAGTATCGGACGCCAGTATTATAAAGAGGCCATTGGCGGGGTATATAGCAATCCCGGTGGATTGTCAAAAGAAGATACGATAAAGATTACACAGGCCGATATCGGATCTTACAATGTAGACAGTCTTTTCGAAGCCGCAACGCTGATGCAGAAACAAAAGATTCTCTCTTCTGCTGCAAACCGTGCCGAAAGTCTGCAAGGAGATTATGGCTTTAAGATTTACAACATGAGAGAAAATGATTATCAGATCCGCCGGCATGGAACGGAATGGCACAAGAAGATAACGATTTCTCTTTCCTGTCTGCTTTTCTTTTTTATTGGAGCGCCGCTCGGCGGCATTATCCGTAAAGGCGGATTGGGGATGCCTGTGATAGTATCTGTGCTTGTGTTTATCGTTTATTATGTGATAGATAATAGTGGATACAAGATGGCACGAGACGGTAAATGGATTGTATGGATGGGGATGTGGCTCAGTTCTGCCATCCTGGCGCCGTTGGGGGCATTTCTTACTTATAAATCCAATAATGATTCGGTGGTGCTGAATGCGGATGCTTATACTTCCTGGATCAAACGGGTGATAGGTATCCGTGGTGTGCGCCATTTGTTTAAGAAAGAGGTTATTATCCATGATCCGGATTATTCGAAGATTTCTGCGGAACTTACTGCTCTCACTACAGAGTGTCGCGCATATATAAGTAAACACCAACTGAAGAAAGCACCCAATTATTTTAAACTTTGGATGTCTACCGGCGAAGATGATGAAGTGAAAGCGATCAATGAGCGTCTGGAAACGTTGATTGAAGAGTTATCGAATTCAAGATCGTTTACTTTGCTGACAACTTTGAATAATTATCCCATTATACCTGTGGCTGCTCATGTGCGGCCGTTTCATGTATATTGGTTGAACCTGTTGGCGGGAGCCATTGTGCCGATAGGATTGTTCTTTTATTTCCGTATCTGGATATTCCGTATACGACTTGTACGGGATATAGAGAAGGTTATAAAGACCAACGAAGATATTCAATTCATAATAAAAGAGAATCATAATTTATAGAATAAGTATGGAAGAGATCAGACTGAATACAATCGATGAGGCTATTGCCGATTTCAGAGAAGGGAATTTCGTAATTGTAGTGGACGATGAAGATCGCGAGAACGAAGGTGATTTTATTATTGCGGCTGAAAAAATAACTCCTGAGAAAGTGAATTTTATGATGACACACGGACGGGGTGTGTTGTGTGCTCCTATTACGGAGGAGCGTTGCGCCGAATTGGAACTGGATATGCAGGTTACTGCAAATACTTCTATTTATGAGACACCGTTTACTGTGACTGTCGATCTCCTTGAAGGTTGTACTACCGGAGTATCTATGCACGATCGTGCAGCGACTATCCGTGCTTTGGCCGATCCTAAAACGAAACCGGCTGATCTCGGGCGTCCGGGACATGTGAATCCGTTGCGTGCCCGTTCGCGTGGAGTACTCCGTCGTGCCGGTCATACGGAAGCGAGTGTGGATTTGGCAAAACTGGCCGGACTATACCCGGCTGCTGCTCTGATCGAAATTATTAATGAAGACGGGACTATGGCACGTTTGCCTCAATTGGTGGAAGTGGCCAAACGTTTTGGGCTTAAAATAATCTCGATTAAGGACTTGATTGCTTATCGTGTGCAATTAGAGTCGATTGTGGAGAAAGGAGTAGAGGTGGATATGCCTACCCAATACGGACATTTTCGTCTGATTCCGTTCCGTCAGAAATCAAATGGAATGGAGCATATTGCATTGATTAAAGGTAGCTGGGATAAAGATGAGCCGATTTTGGTACGTGTGCATTCTTCATGTATGACGGGTGATATTTTCGGCTCTTGTCGTTGTGAGTGTGGAGAACAGCTTCATAAGGCGATGGAGATGATCGAGGCTGCCGGAAAGGGGGTCATTGTATATATGAACCAGGAAGGACGTGGCATCGGACTGATGAATAAGATTGCCGCATACAAACTTCAGGAAGAAGGATATGATACGGTAGATGCGAATCTGCATCTGGGTTTCGATGCCGATGAACGTGATTATGGAGTCGGTGCGCAGATTTTGCGTGAGGTAGGAGTGGCAAAAATGAAGTTGATGACCAATAACCCTGTGAAGCGTATCGGTCTGGAAGCATATGGTTTGGAAATAACAGAAAATGTAGGTATCGAGATTACCCCTAATCCTTACAATGAACGTTACTTAAAGACCAAGAAAGAACGAATGGGACATACGCTACATTTTAACAAGTAAAATCCGCTTTTACTTTCATATATCAAATATTATAGCTTATTTTGCAACTAATTTCACTAAACGACAATAAAGTAGATACAAAATGAATCAGTTATCAGACCGTTTGAACAGCTTGTCGCCATCGGCGACACTTGCTATGTCGCAGAAGAGTAATGAACTCAAAGCACAGGGCGTTGATGTTATTAATCTGAGTGTGGGAGAACCCGACTTTAATACTCCCGACCACATCAAAGAAGCTGCAAAGAAAGCTATCGATGACAACTTTTCGCGTTATTCTCCCGTTCCCGGGTATCCGGCATTGCGCAACGCCATCGTAGAGAAACTGAAAAAAGAGAATGGTCTGGAATATACAGCCGCTCAGATTTCATGTGCCAATGGTGCGAAGCAATCTGTATGTAATGCAATCATGGTATTGGTTAATCCGGGTGATGAAGTGATCGTGCCTGCACCGTATTGGGTAAGTTATCCGGAAATGGTGAAACTGGCAGAAGGTACTCCGGTGATTGTAACTGCCGGGATCGAACAGGATTTTAAGATTACTCCCGCACAGTTGGAAGCCGCCATTACCCCGAAAACAAAGGCATTGATACTCTGTTCTCCGTCGAATCCTACCGGTTCGGTTTATAGTAAGGAAGAGTTAGCCGGTTTAGCTGCCGTGTTGGCGAAATATCCGCAGGTAGTGGTAATTGCAGATGAGATTTATGAGCATATCAATTATATAGGTAAACATCAGAGCATTGCACAGTTCCCGGAAATGAAAGAACGGACAGTGATCGTAAACGGTGTGTCGAAAGCCTATGCGATGACCGGATGGAGAATCGGTTTTATTGCCGGACCGGAATGGATTGTGAAAGCTTGCAATAAATTGCAGGGACAATATACGTCGGGGCCTTGCTCTGTTTCTCAGAAGGCTGCTGAAGCCGCCTATACGGGTTCTCAAGCTCCGGTAGAAGAAATGCGTAAGGCGTTCGAGCGTCGCCGCGACCTGATTGTGAAGTTGGCAAAAGAAGTCCCGGGCTTTGAGGTGAATGTTCCTGAAGGCGCTTTCTATTTGTTCCCTAAATGTAGTTCTTTCTTTGGAAAATCAGCAGGCGACCGTAAGATTGCGGATTCGGATGATCTGGCTATGTATCTGTTGGAAGTGGCTCATGTGGCTTGTGTGGGTGGTGCTTCTTTTGGTGCGCCTGAATGTATTCGTATGAGTTATGCTACCAGTGATGAGAACATTGTTGAAGCTATCCGCCGGATTAAGGAAGCATTGGCGAAACTGAAATAAAGATAGTTTGTGTTTGCCGGGCAATGGCGGATGTAAAAAATAAACCTGTATCGGACAGATCGTTTTGATTTGTATCGATACAGTTTTTTTTATTAGGGTTGATTTAGAGCCTGCTTTAATTAATTGTCCTCTCAAAATAATACTGAGTAAAATTAAAGCAGGCTTTGGGTTGTAAAGGGCTATTTTACAATAACCTTAAATGTCTGTTGGTTACTTGCATTGACTACTGTCAACAAATAGATGCCTTGGGATAATCCGTTGATCGGTAATCGGGTAAAACTGTTTGTTGTTTCCTGTTGCATTATAACACTGCCTTGCATTGTCATCAACCGGATAGTGGAGTTGGCAGGAGACTCAACGGTCAATACCTCTCCATTTGCAATGAGGCGGGGATAAACCTTGGTCTGCTTTTCGTTGCTGACATTCTCTACACCTACGCCGGATTCTTTTCCTTCTTTGGTGACAGCAAATATGGCCGGGTGTCCCTTTCCTGTGTTTTCTATCTTTATCGATGCAATTACTTTATTTTTATCGGTATTTATTTTATGTTCATACAGGCAGAAATTGTATCGTCCGTCCATTTGGTCGTTCGACCGTGTGATCCTGCTTAGTCCATGTACCGCTTTTCCTGTAGAAACTTCGCTATACCAGTCGCCTATTGTTATGCTTTTAGGAGTAGAACTGGTTTCATCGGCATAATATACGGTTACATCTACTGTGGAACTACCATCGGTACAGGTCGAAAGCAAATAAAGGGCTCCCGTTTGGTGAGAACCGTCGAATTGCAGGGTAGCTGCATTTTCTTTGATCAGAGTTGCTGCATTGGGCTTGTCATATGCGGCAAGGCGATATTGAACGCCGGTGCTGGAAGTGATATTTCTATCGGTTGGCAGAGAGCCTTGTTCTTGTACTCCTGATGTATAATAAATCCAACCTTGGTTATCGAGGGAAGCTGTAGAATAGTTGACGGCAGGACGTTGCTCGGCTATGACATCTTCATTAAATCCTGATGTGACGGTCAGTTGGGTATACTCTACCGGTTCGGGCTCTTTATCGAGTAAGGCCCTGTCCATGAAAATCAACCGTTCTTTGATCCAACTCTTTAAATAAGAAATTTCATCATCATAAGATTGGGCCACGTATTGATTGGGCCATACGTATCTTCCCCATCTTGGCCAAGCCTGTGAGTTGCGTTCTTGTGCTCCCTTAGCATTTAATAAGGTAGTTAACGAGTCAATGGTAAGTTCTATGTTCTTGTCCGAGTAACTTGTTTCACGATATAGTTCCCAACGCTCTTTCACTTCTTTCATAAATGCATCGTCTTTAAGCAACTTATACCACCAGAAAGGAACCAACTGGTTATCACCGGATGCTATGTCATTAAAGTTGTATGCCCAAGTGTCTGTTCTCCAACCATTATTATAATCAGCGTTGCCGAAACCTAAATTCATATCCCATAAGGATGTTTTGAATCTGGGATCTTTGCTGTCTCTATACTTATATAAATTAGTACTTAGGCGATAACCGTCTACATTATGGCAGAATTCTGTTGAGAGCATATAGTCGATGAAAGAGGTGACGTCGATGTACTTTCTGTATCCTGTTTCCGGGTTCTTGTAATCTGCGGAGGCTAAGTTATCTTCGAATGCATCGATGTATCCGTGTATATAATCCAGTTGGGCTTTGGAAAATTCATCCTGGTCCATGTTCTTATATTGGAAAGATATTTTTTTATTACGGATGGGGTTACCTTTTGAATCTACGGGTGAGTGTTTGGAGTAATAAACCGGTTCATCGTCTCTGTCCACTTCCAGATGGTAACCTCCTGTCAATGCATCGCCACTGTCTCCCGGATCCGGTAAGTCCAGGCGGTTCTTGCCTTTTCTAACTCTTTCGGAAAGGATAAAGACACCGTAATAGGTGCCGTCCATGATCATTTCACAATATTTTCCTGTGGGTACGTATTCGAAGAAGGGTCTGGCCAGAGTAAACGCAAATACGTCTCTGATCATACTTTTGTCCGCATAAGGAGCCAGCAATGCCCAATCGTTGTCTTTGCCCATTCCCAATAGGGATACTTTTTGTTTCTTACCTCCTTCTTCCAGAGGTTTGTCCAGTGCACGAATGGCATATGGTTTTTTGTCGGAATTGGTAAAAGAAGAGTTGCCCCGGTATTTCAAGTCGATATAGCCGCTATAGTCTACTGTTTGATTCGGATACAAGAGGGTATCCATATGGTTCAATTGCCCTTCTCCATTATCGATAATTTTCATTTTGGCGGTGATGCGGTTTTCACGTTCGATCACTTGGTGTTGGGTATCGATGAAAACGATCGGGAGATTTGTTTCTGTGAATTTGACTTTCTGGTTATCCGGTTTGAAATTATTGATATCCGTGTCCTGAGCGGAACAGACAACAGACGAAATCAAAAAAAGAGATAAAAATAAGTTTCTCATAAAGTATGTTTTATTAAGTGAATAAAAGGTCTTTGTTAGTAAAACAGTGACAGGGGAAAAAACACTTAGCCGGAGTATTCTTTTTTAAGGGTAATAAAGGTTACAAATGAAAAAAGGCTGCCTCATCGATGGAAGCAGCCTTTTTGGATTTTTCTTTCTTGATTGTATTATTCAGCCGGGTGAATTGCTTCAGAAGGACAAACATCTGCGCAAGTACCGCAGTCAGTACATACATCCGGGTTGATAGAATAGATATCACCTTCAGAGATAGCTTCTACCGGACACTCGTCGATACAAGTTCCGCAAGCAATACAATCGTCACTAATTACGTAAGCCATTTTCTTTAATATTTAAATTATTAGTACTAATTTCTTGGACAAAAATACATGTTTTATTCATTAGTTGCACTTATTCTTGATTAAATTCCTTTAATTTGTATCCCTTCTAAATAAGAGAAACAATAATTTAACTATAAAATCGTTTTTATTGATGTGAAACGCTTTGTGTTACTTCTCATTGTTTCGCTGCTGGTTGCCGGTGCTTCCGGCCAGACGCGTAAGGTGCAGAACCGCCCGTATATCGATCAGCGGATCTGGCACTATGGCTTTTTGGCCGGTATTCACATGCAGGATCTCAAGTTTGTCAATAATGGGTATGTCACGGAGGACGGTCAAGTCTGGTTTGCCGATGTGCCCGAGTATTCTCCGGGTTTTTCGGTAGGCGTGTTGGGAGAATTGTACTTAAACAAGTATATGTCTCTCCGCTTGGTGCCTACGCTTCACTTTGGAGACAAAAAAGTTATTTTTCGTGAGCAGACGAGTGGAGAAACCGAATCGCAGAATGTGAAATCCGCCTATCTGGCTTTTCCTGTCGATTTGAAATTCAGTGCGGAGCGATTCAATAATTATCGTCCTTATGCAATGGTCGGTTTAAGCCCTACTTATGATTTAAGTGTGAAAAAATCTCGTCCACTCTTGGTCAAACCTTTCGACTGCTACATAGAAGTGGGGTTGGGTTGTGACTTTTATCTTCCTTTCTTTAAGCTGATACCGGAACTGAAGTTTTGTTTTGGGTTAGCGAATCTGTTAGACAAAAACCGTAACGATCTTACCGATAAGTCGTTAATGAAATTTACCGAATCTTTGGACAAGGTGAAGTCTCGTATGATTGTGTTGACTTTCTACTTTGAATAGGCTGATCATACACATAATCTTGAAATTCATGGGGAAATATGTTCAAAAGAGATAAAACTCTGTGAAACCCTGTGCTACTCTGTGGCGAAATCGTTATTTTTGCAAAGAATTTGCCGGATGGCAAATCATAATTTGTAAATCGTTAAATAGTAAACATCCCCATGCCATTAAATTTACCTGATAGATTACCTGCGATAGAACTGCTGAAAGAGGAAAATATCTTTGTGATCGATAACTCGCGTGCTACCCAACAGGATATCCGTCCGTTGAGGATTGTGATTCTGAATTTGATGCCGTTGAAGATTACTACGGAGACGGATTTGGTCCGGTTGTTGTCTAACACTCCTCTTCAGGTAGAGATTTCATTCATGAAGATAAAAAGCCACACTTCCAAAAATACGCCGGTCGAGCATATGAAGGCTTTTTATACTGATTTCGATAAGATGCGCGGTGAGAAATACGACGGTATGATTATCACCGGTGCTCCTGTGGAACAGATGGATTTTGAAGAAGTAAGTTATTGGAGTGAAATCATGGAAATATTCGATTGGGCGCGTACGCATGTCACTTCGACGCTATATATCTGTTGGGCTGCTCAAGCCGGATTGTATCATCATTATGGAGTGCCTAAATATGCGTTGGATAAAAAGATGTTCGGAATTTTCGAGCATCGCACGCTCGATCCGCTTCATTCTATTTTCAGAGGGTTTGATGATGTGTTTTATGTACCCCATAGCCGCCATACGGAGGTGCGGAAAGAAGATATTCTGAAAGTTCCGGAATTAACGTTGCTTTCTGAATCGGAGGAGTCGGGGGTCTATATGGTGATGGCTCGTGGCGGGCGTGAATTTTTTGTTACCGGTCATTCGGAATACTCTCCCTTAACGCTCGATACGGAGTATCGACGGGATTTGGCAAAAGGTCTTCCGATTGAAATGCCGCGTAATTATTATGTTGATAATGATCCGGAAAAAGGGCCGCTTGTTCGTTGGCGGGGTCATGCCAACCTGTTGTTTTCCAATTGGCTGAATTACTTTGTTTATCAGGAAACTCCTTACAATATCGACGACATTAAATGATAAAGCAGCGTAAAATAGAACTTCTGGCTCCGGCCAGGAATTTGGAGTGTGGTATCGAAGCGATCAATCATGGGGCAGATGCGGTATACATCGGTGCTCCGAAGTTTGGAGCCCGTGCTGCCGCCGTTAATTCGTTGGAGGATATTGCGGCTCTGGTGGAATATGCACATTTATACAATGCACGCATTTATGTCACTGTCAATACCATCCTGAAAGAAGAGGAGCTGAAAGAGACGGAGGAGATGATCCGGGAATTGTATCGAATAGGGGTGGATGCATTGATTGTGCAGGATATGGCCATTGCGAAACTGGAATTACCTCCTATACCGCTTCATGCAAGTACGCAAATGGATAACCGGACTGTAGATAAAGTGAAATTTCTCCGTGATGCGGGTTTTCGGCAAGTGGTATTGGCGCGTGAACTGTCGTTGCGGGAGATTGGCAAAATACATGAGGCATGTCCCGATACTCCGCTTGAAGTTTTTGTGCATGGAGCTTTGTGTGTCAGTTATAGCGGGCAATGTTATGTCAGTCAGGCCTGTTTCGGGCGCAGCGCCAATCGTGGAGAATGCGCACAGTTCTGTCGCCTGCCGTTCAGTCTGGTAGATGCGGAAGGGAAAATGATAGCGAAAGACAAACATTTACTCTCACTGAAGGACCTTAATCAGAGTGAGGAGTTGGAAGCGTTATTGGATGCGGGGGCTTCCTCTTTGAAGATCGAGGGACGGTTGAAAGATGTTTCTTACGTCAAGAATGTTACGGCTGCCTACCGACAGAAGCTCGATGCTATTTTTGCGCGGCGTAAAGAGTATACCCGTGCTTCTTCCGGAAAATGTCGTTTTGATTTTAAACCGCAGTTGGATAAGAGTTTCAGTCGTGGCTTTACCCGTTATTTTCTGCACGGAAGGAGCAAAGATATTTTCTCTTTTGACACTCCGAAATCGTTGGGAGAAGAGATGGGGACGATGAAAGAGAGCCGGGGAAACTACTTGACGGTGGCTGGTGTGAAGTCGTTTAGTAACGGTGACGGTGTTTGCTATCTTGACGAACAAGGACGTTTGCAGGGATTCCGAATCAACCGTGTGGATGGAAATAAACTTTATCCGCAGGAAATGCCTCGTATCAAACCCCGCACGATGCTGTATCGGAATTTCGACCAGGAGTTTGAACGAATTCTTGCCCGTAAGTCATCCGAAAGAAAAATAGCAGTATGTATCTTGTTGGCGGAGAATAATTTCGGCTTTTCACTTACTATGACGGATGAAGATGACAACAGTGTGACATTAACTTTACCCCGAGACCGGGAACCGGCCCGCACTCCGCAAGCGGATAATCTCAAAAATCAACTTGCGAAGTTGGGAAACACTCCTTTTGAAGCGGAACGGATCGATATTGACTTCTCGGAGAATTGGTTTATTCCGGCTTCCGTACTTTCTGAATTACGGCGGCAGCTCGTTGAACAACTGATCATAGCCCGTAAAGTGAATTATCGTCGTGAATTGGCTGTATGGAAACCTACTACTCATGCTTTTCCGCAGCAAACACTTTCTTATTTAGGTAATGTAATGAATACCCGTGCCGCCTCTTTTTATCAGGATCATGGAGTGAAAGAGGTGGAACCGGCTTACGAAAAGCAACCGGTGGAAGCTGCCGTACTGATGTTTTGTAAGCACTGTCTGCGCTACAGTATGGGGTGGTGTCCTATTCACCAGCGCGAGCGTTCACCTTATAAGGAACCTTATTATTTGGTAGGGACGGATGGAAAGAAGTTCCGTTTGTCATTTGATTGTAAAAATTGCCAGATGAAAGTGAGTGCCGCACAATGAGAACGTTTTACCATAGAGCGATGCGATGCGTGATGGAGCCGGATATGAAACCGGATGTGAAACGGCTCTGGGGTGTTTTGTGCTATTCTGTGGTTTGTCTTCTGCTGTTTACTGCTTGTCACTATCCCCGGCCGGATCTTCAGAAAGAAGGGATGAGCGATCAGGTGAAGGATTCGTTAACCTATCTTGCCGAGCGGCATTATACTTATAATACAAATTTTGAAGTACAAGCGGATTCTGTTGTTTTAGAGCGGCTTCCGGTTAAAGATTCTTTTATCAGTCTTTACCGTGGGGATCGGGTAGTTGTGGCTGAGTTTGCTATTCATCCGGCAGATAGCGTAGACAGTGTTTGGGTGAAACTTGCCCATTCACAGGAGGCACAAGGTTGGATACGTGAAAAGGATCTGATTCATTCGTTTGTTCCTACGGATAGCATTTCGCAGTTTATTTATTTATTCAGCGATACGCATGCTTCGTATTTTGTCATTGTCTTTGCCCTGTTTATGGGTGCTTATCTGTTTCGGGCTTTCCGTCGTAAGCAGTTACAAATGGTCTATTTTAATGACATCGATAGTGTTTATCCGCTGTTCCTTTGTCTGTTGATGGCTTTTAGTGCCACTATCTATGAATCGATGCAGGTGTTTTTTCCGGATACCTGGCAGCATTTTTATTTTAATCCTACGCTTTCACCTTTCAAGGTACCGTTTGTCTTGTCGGTATTTTTGTTGAGTATCTGGGTGTTTCTTATTGTTTTTCTGGCAGTACTCGATGATCTGTTCCGGCAACTTACGCCGGCGGCGGCTGTTTTCTATCTGCTCGGATTGACTTCCTGCTGTATTTTCTGTTACTTCTTTTTCATCCTTACTACACAATTTTATATAGGCTATCTCTTTCTGCTTTGTTTTGTTGTTTTATTTTTAAAGAAACTTCGTAAAGGAAGCGGTTATAAGTATCGTTGCGGGTATTGTGGAGAAAAGTTGCACGATAAAGGTATCTGTCCTCATTGCGGGGCGATCAATGAATGATTGGCTTGTTAATGATACCTTGTGTCTTAGTCGTGCAGTTGAAAGAAACTGTAAAGTTAAACTATAAACCTTTGTCTGGTAAGAATGTATACTTTTATATAGTAAGAGTATATACTCTTGTATGACAAAAGTATATACTCTTTTATGCTTTGATTATCAGCTTGTTATAGTTGCATTTTTGCTTAAAATCGGCAGCGTACGTCCACTCCTAATTGCATGGGCCGTCCTTTCTGCATAAATCCGTTGCCCATTGTTTCGAAATAGAATGCCTGATATTCTTTATCCAGCGCGTTGCGTATCCAGAAGGCAATAGCACCATTCCCTTTTTCTAAGCTGACACGCCCGTTCAGTGTACCGTAAAATGCCTGGCTGACATTATTCGCTTCTGTCCAATAGATGCGTCCGGCGGCATTGAAGTTAGCATTTACTTGGATGCGGTCGAACCAGTGACGGGGGGCGATCCGGAAAATATATTGTGCTCCTACATTGAGTGTATGTTTGGGGACGAAAGGAACATAGTTGCCGTTATAATTTTCTTTATCCTGTAAGTTTCCGTCTTTATCTTTTTGTTTCACAACATAATCGGTAAATGTGGCATAGGTGTATCCATAGGATGCATTCATACTGAATGCATCGGTGATGCTGGCGCGTAAGGCAGCCTCCGCTCCATAGCTGCGGCTCTTTCCGGCATTGACGGTGATACGTCCTAAGCCACTCTCGGCAAACTGGGAAATCTGTTGGTCTTTGGTATCCATGTAATATGCAGCAAGGTCGGCCCATAAACGGCCTTCCCACAAAGTGAGATGTGAACCGATCTCGTAGTTCCATGAATATTCGGGTTTGTAAGTGGTAGAGGCTTTTATGTCAATGTCTTCTTCCGGCATCATCATTTCAATCATATTCGCTATGGATGCAAAATCTTTATTTGCTATCATGGCAGCCTTCATCGAATTTTTCAATTCCGACTGTATCAGATCAGAAAACATCTGGACATTATATCCTCCCGAACGATAACCGCGTGAAACGGTGGCATATACATTGTTCCCCTTTTTCCATTCGTACTGAATAGCAAATTTGGGGAGTAATTGCAGATAATCATTTGATAATTTGCCGTTGATGCCGGCCGGAGCTATCATGTTTTTACTTTCAAGATCGATAGTCGGTCTTGGGGGGGGCATCTGCATGTAAAATTTAAAATTGAAGTCCATCGGAGTGGAGGCCGAATTGTAGTTCATCGACATTTTTTCATAATCGAGACGTAGCCCTGCCGTTATGGATAATCCGTCTATCAGGAAATTATTGTAAGTTGATTGATGATAGATGGCAGCACTGAATGTCGGGGTGTCGAAATTGCCGCTCACATTCAATGTCGGGTTGTTGATAGTCAGCTTCATGGTTGGCGCGGCAGGAGAATTTGGGAAATTGTTGTTGGCATTATTTTCAATGACTTCTGTTACTCCATCTTTTTTGAATTCAACCGGACCATCCGTGTTCAGCCATTGGTAGAATCCGAATATGCCGTTGGCCCACTGCCAATTTCCTCCGGGCTTCGACTTCATTACGATCTCTTCAGATAAGGTATTCAGTCTCTGCTGTTGATTAAGAGTAAATATATCTTTCTCCGTGAAATCCTGATCGAGTAGCATACGATCTTTTAAATGTTGATAACCGGTTACGGCACTCAGCGTGAAATGTTGTGTTTGATATTCGATATTAGCGCTGGCATTCAGCAGACTGCGATAATAACTGCTTTCATCATTATAGGAGATCAGACCTATTTTATCTTGCCGTGGATCGTTCTTTTTTTCTTCTTCATTGACTTTTCCGGTATAGAAATAGGGATATCCACCTTGATCACTGTACTCATAGTTCACGTTAAAATCGAGTTTTAAATTTTCTGTTGGCAGATAGATGGCACGGATACGCCCGCCGCCGGCATTGATACGGTCGGTCTTTTGATTGTTTTTGGCTGCATTCTTGAAAAATCCGTCTGCATGTTCATAGAAACCTCCGGCAGAAAAAGCGAATTGTTCCGACATCCGATGATAATGGGTAACCGATGCATTGTAATTTCCGTACGTTCCTGCGCTTAAACGTAAATCGGTGCCCTGATAGCTGAAAGGTGATTTTGTATGTACTTTGATGAGGCCTCCCATTGTATTACGTCCATATAAGGTACCTTGTGGTCCGCGAAGCACGTCGATACGTTCGATATCGGAATAATTGAAGTCAAAAGCGGACTTGTCTATATAGGGAACATTATCGACATATAATCCTACCGATGGTGTATTGATGCGCGAACCGATACCACGGATGTAAATAGCCGATGTCAGTTTGGAACCGTAATCAGGAATGAATATATTGGGGACTAATGTACTCAGTCCTTTTAAGTTAGTCACTTGGTTTGCCTGCATGTCCTGTTGTGACAAGAGAGTGCTGGCTGTCGGGAGTTCGCGTAATTTACGATTTTCTTTCGGTGAAGCAATAATGAGAATTTCTTCTACGTCTACTACCTTGATCGTGTCTTTAGGAATCTCTTCGGCCCAAATATTACCCGTTGTTAAAAAGGTTAAGGCCATGAGAATGCAGTTTCTTTTCATCATATTATTATTTTGCTTGCAAAGGAACGGCAAACTTCTCGGTTACACAATCCTCATTTATTAGGATTATGGTAAAATGTAGCCGGATTCTAAACATATTCTGTGTTTATTCCTTATTAAATATAGAGATATAACTTCTGTTTGTTTATTTATAACCAGAGTTAGGGCGAATTTATTCTTGTGTCCGGTTTATAAGATAATGCAAAATAAAGTTTGTCTATGAAGAAAGATATTCTTATTTTTGTCTTTCAAATAGACATGAAATAAAAGTAGCGGCTTTATTTGAATTAAGAAAACAAGATACAGAGTGTTTACATTGTCATTCTTTCTATAGTAAAACGACCAATTTTAACTGACCGAAAGAATATGCTTTGTGAATGCGCCCTGAAACAGGGTGTGTTCCATCGATATATTCAGTCGGTCATAGGTTCTTGGTCGTACCTAACTATAGTCTGGATATTGTCGGGAACACACTTTTTTTATTAATCACCCTTTAAATAATATAGCCTATGGTATAAATCAGATTAAGTGACATATCGCAGTTAGAAATAACTCATTTGCATTTCTCTTATAGAAAAAACGACCAAAATATTTTTATATGACCGGAGGAATGCAATGGGGCAGATCTTGTTTTTGCTTTCTTCCCGGATTGTTGTGAAAGTTGGAATTGGATGTGTACCTGTTGCGTCTCTGATACAGAAATGCACAGTTAAGATAACATTCAGTATTCAACTTATTTACAACAATGAAAGATGAAAATCAGATTATTTTTTCTTCTTATATTATTGCTGTGTCCGTTTCATTTCCGGGCACAAAATGCTTCTGCAGATTCTCTTGAAATCATGAAACGGAGTCATGGTTTCCGTACTACCCAATTAATACTTCCTGCATCTCTTATCGCTGTCGGCGCAGTGGGCGTTTCCACTCCCTGGTTTAGGTCTTTAAATAGAGAAGTACGTGATGGATTGGCGGAATGGCGTGACGGACGTTATTTTCATGCAGATGATTATATACAATACGTACCGGTAATTGCTAATTTCGGCTTGAGTTTATTAGGAGCAAAAGCCCGGCACAGTTATGTGGACCGTGTTCTGATTACCGCTACTTCTTATGCTGCTATGGGAATTATGGTTAACGGGGTGAAGTGGATAGTGGATGAACAACGTCCGGATGGAACAGCTTTTAACTCTTTTCCGTCAGGACATACGGCTACGGTTTTTATGGGAGCCGAGTTAGTGAGAATGGAATATAAAGATACTTCTCGGCTTTATGGTATAGGTGCATATACTATAGCTTGTGGAGTTGCTTTTTTACGGCTCTATAACGAACGGCATTGGTGCAATGATATTTTGGCCGGTGCAGGTATAGGTATACTCAGCGCACGAATTGGGTATTGGCTTTTACCTTACGAAAGAAAATTATTGGGATTGGATAAGAAGAGTACTGTAAATCTGGTAGCTTCTCCTTTTTATGATCACTTTTCAAAAACATATGGTGGAAGGGTTTTTGTCTGTTTTTAAATTCGGTCGGCCTCTATGTATCCGTTCATTACGGCATAAATGGTAAGCCCGGAAACTGATTTTATACCTAATTTTTCCGTAATGTTTTTCCGGTGGGTGATAACGGTAGTCAGGCTGATATTTAACTTATCGGCTATTTCCTTGTTGATGAGTCCTTTGGTGATCAAGACAAGTACTTCAATTTCTCGTGCGGATAATTCGTGTTCGACGGTTGGCACCGGAGGTGCGACTTCCACCGGATATCCGTCGTGATGGGCATGTTGGTGGAGTTTCAGAATATCTTTGACCAATGATTCTTCCGGTTGGTAAATGTTCAGTGTCCGTACGGCAGATAACTGGAACGGTTGGCTTTCTCCTGCCAGAACGATTGTCTTTTTCTTTCTGGGCAGGAAGAAAGTATTATGCTCTACATATATCTGAGCAGCTATAAAATAGTGGGCGTACATATCGGGTGTGTCATCCACTAATTCGCCGAAGTTGTGAAATGTACGAATGACTGCCATCGGGATGATCTTCTCTAATATGCTTTTCAAACCGAGAGCAGTAAGGGTGTTCGGTTCGATAATGGCAATTTCTGGTTTTTGGTTCATGATCTGCTATCGATTTAAATAGTTTGCTACTGCTTCGGCACATCGTTCTCCATCCACCCCGGCCGAAACGATACCACCGGCATAGCCGGCTCCTTCACCGCAAGGAAACAGCCCGCGTATGGTAATATGTTGAAGGGTCTCCTTGTCGCGGACAATACGAACGGGAGAAGAAGTCCGGGTTTCTACCCCGATCATAACCGCCTCATTGGTCAAAAAGCCGTGGCTCATTCGCCCGAATTGTAAAAATGCCTGTGACAGACGTTTGCTGATAAATTCCGGCATCCAGAAGTGTAGGGGAGAAGACACCAATCCCGGACTATAAGAAGACTCCGGCAAGTCATAACTGAGTTTTTTTCGTGTAAAGTCCGCCATACGTTGCGCCGGTGCTGTCTGTTTCATGCCGCCTTGCAACCAGCACTGCCGTTCCAGTTCTTCTTGGAAATGCATAACTTGCAAAAGCCGGGAATTGGAAGAGGAAAAGCGGGAGTCATTGGAGGATGTTGCCTGTTGTCCGTTGTTCATTCCCCATTGTCCGCAAAGTAAGTCCTCCGGTTGTATTTCTACTACCATCCCCGAGTTGCTCCATCGTGATCCGCGATTGGAGGGAGACATTCCGTTGACTACCACTTGTTCCGGTCCACTGGCAGCAGGAACGATGAATCCTCCGGGGCACATGCAGAAACTGTATACGCCACGGCCCTCTACTTGAGTGACAAAACTATATTCGGCAGCCGGCAGGTATTTTCCCCGACCGTTTTTGGAATGGTATTGTATCTGGTCTATCCATTCGGCCGGATGTTCCAGACGAACGCCAACGGCAATTCCTTTTGCTTCGATCGTTACGTTGTTTGCTGCTAACCAGCGATATACATCCCGTGCCGAATGTCCTGTTGCCAGTATCACGGGGCCAAGGAATGTCCGTCCCGTATTGGTTTCGATTCCTTTGACTTCTTCATTTTCGATAATCAGGGCATCCATCCGGGTACGAAAATGAACTTCTCCACCACAATCGATAATGGTATTCCGCATGTTCTCGATTACCCGTGGCAATTTATCCGTACCGATATGCGGGTGGGCATCGGCAAGAATGGCTTCAGATGCTCCATGCTGGCAGAATACATTTAAGATTTTATCTACATTGCCGCGTTTTTTACTTCGGGTATAGAGCTTACCGTCTGAATAAGCGCCTGCACCGCCTTCGCCGAAGCTGTAATTCGATTCCGGGTCGACGGTATGTTCCCTGCTGATCTGTGCAAGGTCTTTTTTGCGTTCACGTACATTTTTACCACGTTCTACGATGACAGGGCGAAACCCTAATTCTATCAATTTCAAGGCGGCAAATAATCCTCCGGGACCCGCACCTACTACAATCACTTGCGGTTTACCTTCCACATTATTATATATGGTCTCTTCATACCCGTTGTCTGTCGGTATTTCATTGATGTACACCCGTACTTTCAGATTAATGAAGACAGTACGCTGCCGCGCATCAATACTTCGTTTCAGAATACGCGTTGCGGTAATGCTCTGTAAGGTAAGACCTTTTTCCTTTGATAAGTATTCTTTCAATCGTTGCTCGCTGGCGGCAATTTCCGGCAATACTCTCAGTTGATACTCTTCTGTCATAATATGATTATCCGAATAGTGCGCGGAACGCTTCTTCCACCTTTCGTACCGGCACTAACTCTATTTTTAATTTCTTTGTTTCGATTCCCTGCAAATTATATTTGGGCAATAGGAAACGTTTGAAGCCCAACTTTTCGGCTTCCCCGATGCGTTGTTCGATTCTGTTCACCGGGCGTATTTCTCCGGATAAGCCGATTTCTCCTGCCATGCAAACTTCCGGCTCGATAGCGGCATCCATATTAGATGAGAGGATGGCGCTGATTACGGCGAGGTCGATGGCCGGATCATTGACTTTCAACCCTCCGGCTATATTGAGAAATACATCTTTCTGTGCTAATTTGAACCCTACCCGCTTTTCGAGTACTGCCAGCAACATGTTCATCCGTCGGATATCGAAACCTGTGGCCGAGCGTTGCGGATTGCCGTATACGGCAGAACTTACCAGTGCCTGGGTTTCGATGAGAAACGGACGTACCCCTTCGATGGCAGATGCAATGGCTACGCCACTCATGCCTTCGTGATCTTGTGAAAGCAATAGTTCCGACGGGTTACTGACCTGTCGGAGTCCGTCTTGGCGCATTTCGTAAATACCCAATTCGGCAGTACTTCCAAAACGGTTCTTGATGCTTCGCAGGATGCGGTACATGTAATGCTGGTCACCTTCAAACTGGAGCACGGTGTCTACGATGTGTTCCAGTACTTTAGGACCGGCGATACTGCCTTCTTTGTTTATATGTCCGATCAGTAATACCGGGGTATGTGTCTCTTTGGCGAAGCGGAGGATGGAGGCCGAGCACTCACGCACTTGGGCGATGCTACCGGGAGACGATTCGATGTTTTCCGTAGAAATGGTTTGTACGGAATCGATGATGACTAAATCGGGACGGGTATTTTTGATATGAACATAAATCTGTTCCAGAGAAGTTTCGCAAACGATAAGGCAATCGCTGGATGCACTTGTCAGGCGGTCGGCGCGTAACTTTAATTGCCGGGCACTTTCTTCACCGGAAATATACAGAACTCGTCTTTCGGGCATACGTAGTACGGTTTGGAGTACAAGGGTCGATTTTCCGATGCCCGGTTCGCCGCCTATCAGGACCAAAGAGCCCGGCACAAGCCCACCGCCCAACACCCGGTTCAACTCTTCGTCGTGCATGTCGATGCGCGGTTCATCGTCCGCTTCTATTTCACTTAAAGTGACCGGTTTGGCTTTAGCCGTTTCAATGCCTGATACCGGTCTCCGGTTGGCAGGTTCTTTGCGTATTATTTCTTCTACATACGTATTCCATTCGCCACACGACGGACACTTTCCTACCCATTTTGGGGATTCTTGTCCGCAGTTACTGCACACATATACGGTCTTCTCTTTTGCCATTCTCTTTGTCCTTCTTTTATAAGATGGGCAAAAATAAGGATATTACAGCACAGATTATACAGATCGGCACAGATTATTTTCTTAAAAAGCATAATCTGTGCCGATCTGTACAATCTTATCGGATTATAAAGTGATTTCTCCGGCTATCGGACGACTCATCCTTTCGCGGATTTCTTCAGGGGTGTAGCCGTGTCCCAACAGGAACATTAATTTGGTGACTGCTGATTCCGTCGTACTGTCATATCCGCTGACAATGCCGGATTGTAATAAGTGATAGCCGGTTTCGTACCGTTCCATTTCCACTGTTCCGGCGCTACATTGGGTGACATTGACGATCACGATGCCCCGTGCGCTTGCTTCGCGCAGCAGGCGAAGAAACCATTGTTTACGGGGGGCATTGCCCGAACCGTAGGTTTCCAGCACCACCGCACGCAATCCGTCTATGGAGAGTGTAGCTGCCACTACATTTTCGTGTATACCGGGAAAGAGTTTCAATACGGCTATATTGGTATCCAACAGGTAGTGAGGTTTTAATTCCTGTTTTTCACGGGTGTGATGAATCAGCGAATGGTTATATTTGATGTGTATGCCTGCTTCCGCCAGCACAGGATAGTTGAAAGAGCGAAAAGCGTTGAAGTTTTCTGCATTCATTTTGGTGGTTCGATTGCCACGCATCAGATGGTTTTCGAAAAAGATGCATACTTCGGGTACGAGCGGTTTTCCGTCGGCATCCTGGGCGGATGCTATCTCAATGCTTGTCATCAGGTTTTCTTTGCCGTCTGTGCGCAGCACACCGATGGGGAGTTGCGAGCCGGTGAGGATGACCGGTTTGTCCAGTCCTTCAAGCATAAAGCTCAGTGCCGAGGCGGTATATGCCATTGTGTCCGTACCGTGAAGGATAACAAAGCCGTTGAACCTGTCGTAATTATCACAAATGATCTTTACCAGTTTGCGCCATGCCTCCGGTTCCATGTCTGATGAGTCCATGGGAGGATCAAACTGATAAGAGTCGATCGTGCAGTTAGATTTCCGTAATTCGGGGACATGTTTTTGCAACTGCTCGAAGTTGAAGTTTTCAAGCGCTCCGGTTTCTGTATTTTCTATCATTCCAATCGTACCACCGGTGTAAATTAGCAATACGGAAGTATTTGAAGGGGTCATAAGCGTTTCTTGTGCGATTATTTACTGCAAAGATAATTATATATCTTATATATTCTAACAAAATGTCAGAAAACTGATGGCTGACTCTCGACGGGTTCGGATAACTGAAAATCTTTTTATTAGAAAATAATCGTAAAAAGTGATAGATTGAACGTTTTTATTGTTACTTTTGCGACATCTTATCAAACAGTAACGAGAAACAATGACTATGATGAAGTACTATCCGCATACAGTCACATCCATGTGCACCATGACCCTTAGGGGTTGAGGGATAGTATTTGTGTTTCTACGTGAATCACGCTTGCAGGAAGTAAGCAAATTCAATTTTAATTATTTTAGTTGTAAATAAACCATTGCTTTCCGTGAAAGGGAGCATTGCTAAATATAAAGTATCTGCATGAAAGTAATGAAATTCGGCGGAACATCCGTAGGTTCCGTGAACAGCATTTTAAGCGTAAAGAGAATAGTAGAGTCGGCCGGTGAACCGGTTATTGTAGTCGTTTCCGCATTAGGCGGCATTACCGATAAGTTGATTAACACCTCGAAGATGGCTGCCATAGGCGATGCGGCTTATGAGGGAGAATTCCGTGAGATTGTTTATCGTCATGTAGAGATGATCAAAGAGGTGATCCCGGTGGGTGAAAGACAAGCTTCTTTGCAGCGTCGGGTAGGGGAACTGCTTAATGAGTTGAAAGACATCTTCCAGGGAATTTATCTGATTAAAGACCTTTCCCCGAAAACATCGGATACCATTGTGAGCTATGGTGAACGGTTGTCTTCCATTATTGTGGCTGAGTTGATTGAAGGAGCCCAATGGTTTGATTCGCGTACTTTTATAAAGACGGAACGGAAACATTCCAAACATACTCTCGACACGGAACTGACCCACCGGTTGGTGAAAGAGGCATTCCGGGAGATTCCGAAAGTATCGTTGGTGCCGGGATTCATTTCATCGGATAAGCTGACAGGAAACGTTACGAATCTTGGTCGTGGCGGCTCGGATTATACGGCGGCTGTGATTGCTGCAGCCCTCGATGCTGCCAGTCTGGAGATATGGACTGATGTGGATGGCTTTATGACTGCTGATCCACGGGTTATTTCTACTGCTTATACCATCAACGAACTGAGTTATGTGGAGGCAACCGAACTCTGTAATTTCGGCGCCAAAGTAGTTTATCCGCCTACCATCTATCCGGTTTGCCACAAGAATATACCTATATTAATAAAGAATACTTTCAATCCGGAAGGTACGGGAACGGTGATCAAGCAAGAAGTGTCCGATCCGCGTACGAAAGCCATTAAAGGTATCTCTTCCATCAATGACACCAGCCTGATTACCGTTCAGGGGCTTGGAATGGTGGGGGTGATCGGTGTGAACTACCGCATTTTCAAAGCTTTGGCAAAGAATGGTATCAGTGTATTTCTTGTGTCGCAGGCTTCTTCGGAAAACAGTACTTCTATCGGTGTGCGTAATGCCGACGCCGATTTGGCTTGCGAGGTGCTGAACGAGGAGTTTGTGAAAGAGATAGAGATGGGTGAGATTTCTCCTATTCAAGCGGAGAAGAACTTGGCTACCGTAGCTATTGTCGGTGAGAATATGAAGCATACCCCGGGAATAGCCGGTAAACTGTTCGGTACGTTAGGGCGTAACGGTATAAATGTAATAGCTTGTGCACAGGGAGCATCGGAAACGAATATTTCGTTTGTTGTCGATTCCAAATCACTGCGCAAGTCGTTGAACGTTATTCACGATTCCTTCTTCCTGTCGGAGTATCAAGTATTGAATCTCTTTATTTGCGGTATCGGTACGGTAGGAGGTAGCCTGATCGAACAGATTCGTTGTCAGCAAGAGAAACTGAAAGTGGAAAACGGATTGAAACTTCATGTGGTGGGTATTGCCGATGCTACGAAAGCCATGTTCAGCCGTGACGGTTTCGACTTGGCAAACTACCGTCAGGAACTGGAAGAAAAAGGAACAGAGAGTACTCTCGAATCATTGCGTGACGAGATTATCGGCATGAATATCTTTAATTCCGTTTTTGTGGATTGTACGGCGAGCGAGGGGGTGGCTTCTCTTTATAAAGATCTGTTGCTGCACAATGTGTCCGTGGTGGCTGCCAATAAGATAGCTGCTTCTTCCAAGTATGAAAATTATCGTGAACTGAAGCAGATAGCCCGTCAACGGGGTGTAAAATACTTGTTTGAAACGAATGTGGGAGCGGGACTTCCTATTATCAATACCATAAATGATTTGATTCATAGTGGTGATAAGATTCTGAAAATAGAGGCTGTCTTAAGCGGTACATTGAATTATATCTTTAACAAAATCAGTGCCGATATTCCGTTTAGCCGCACGATAAAGATGGCGCAGGAGGAACGGTATTCCGAGCCTGATCCGCGTATCGACCTGAGCGGGAAAGATGTAATCCGTAAACTTGTTATTCTGGCACGTGAAGCGGGATATACTTTGGAGCAGGAAGATGTGGAAAAGAATCTTTTTGTGCCGAATGATTTCTTTGAGGGCTCGCTGGATGATTTTTGGAAACGCGTACCGAGTCTGGATGCGGACTTCGAAGCCCGTCGGCAGATATTGGAAAAGGAGAATAAGCATTGGCGTTTTGTTGCCAAACTGGAAAACGGGAAAGCCTCTGTCGGCCTGCAGGAGGTAGGGGCCAATCATCCGTTCTACGGTTTGGAGGGAAGTAATAATATTATCCTTTTGACAACAGAACGTTACAAAGAATATCCGATGATGATTCAGGGATACGGTGCCGGAGCGGGTGTAACTGCTGCCGGGGTCTTTGCAGACATAATGAGTATAGCAAACGTTTGATTTAGTTGAAAGTTGAGAGTTGAAAGTTGAAAGTTGCTGCGCAGTGGTGGCTATACTTGCTCTTTCTGGTTTTAGCTTATAACTCTCAACTTTCAACTCTCAACTAAATAAAGCTTTCAACTGAATAGAACTTTCAACTTTCAACTCTCAACTTTCAACTCTCAACTTTCAACTATTATGAAGCATATTATTATATTAGGTGATGGAATGGCCGATTGGCCGGTAAAATCATTGGGGGACAAGACGCTCCTGCAATATGCGAAAACGCCTTATATGGATAAATTGGCCCGCATGGGGCGTAATGGCAGGCTGAAGACAGTTGCCGTTGGTTTTCATCCCGGTAGTGAGGTGGCAAACATGTCAGTACTCGGATACGATCTTCCGAAAGTGTACGAAGGGCGTGGCCCGCTCGAAGCGGCAAGCATCGGGGTAGACTTGCAACCGGGAGAGATGGCGATGCGTTGCAATATTATTTGTATGGAGGGAGATCATATAAAGAATCATTCTGCCGGGCATATTTCAACTGAAGAGGCTGATGTCCTGATTCAATATTTGCAGGAGCATTTGGGCTCTGACCGGGTACGTTTCCACACCGGTGTTCAATACCGGCATCTGCTGGTTATCAAAGGAGGAAACAAGCAATTGGATTGCACTCCTCCCCATGATGTCCCATTGAAACCTTTCCGGCCGTTGATGGTAAAACCGTTGGTTCCGGAGGCGGAAGAGACAGCTGCTCTTATCAATGACCTGATTTTAAGATCACAGGATTTACTGAAGAATCATCCGTTGAACTTGAAGCGTATAGCCGAAGGTAAGGACCCCGCCAATAGCATCTGGCCTTGGAGTCCGGGATATCGTCCGCAGATGGAAACCTTTTCCGATACTTTCCCGCAAGTAAAAAAGGGGGCTGTTATCTCTGCCGTCGATCTGATAAACGGTATCGGTTACTATGCCGGGTTGCGCCGGATTGCAGTAGAGGGGGCGACAGGGCTATATGATACCAATTATGAAAATAAAGTGGCTGCCGCATTGGAAGCATTGAAAACCGATGATTTTGTTTATCTGCATATCGAAGCGAGCGATGAGGCCGGACACGAAGGAGATATCCCTTTGAAACTTCTTACGATAGAGAATCTGGATAAACGTGCCGTAGGGCCGATTTATGAGGCGGTAAAGGACTGGGACGAACCGGTAGCCATTGCCGTGCTTCCCGACCATCCTACTCCTTGTGAACTTCGTACACATACCAATGAACCGATTCCGTTTCTTATCTGGTATCCGGGCATCGAACCGGACGAGGTGCAGACGTATGATGAGGTAGCCGCTTGCAATGGCGTCTACGGGCTGATGAAAGAAGATGAATTCATAAAGACATTTATGAATGAGTAACGTGCCGATGCGATACTTTGCCGAATGTACGGGTGTATCCGTTGGTAAATAAGAGGATTAATCAATTAATTAAAAAAGAGTGCCCTGCTGACTCATGTATTGGCATTTGAGCACATTGTTTAAATTATGAAATATTACAGCACTAACCGTCAGGCACCTGTCGCTACACTTGAAGAAGCCGTAGTGAAGGGCCTTGCTGCCGATAAGGGGCTTTTCATGCCCGAAACGATCAAACCGTTGCCACAGGAATTTTATGATACGATCGAAACGCTTTCTTTCCAGGAGATTGCTTATCGTGTGGCTGATGCTTTCTTTGGCGAAGATGTCCCGGCAGAAACCTTGAAACAGATTGTTTACGATACGTTGAATTTTGATGTGCCATTGGTGCATGTGAAAGATTGCATTTACTCTCTTGAACTGTTTCATGGCCCTACACTCGCGTTTAAGGATGTAGGCGGCCGTTTTATGGCACGTCTGTTGGGTTACTTTATCCGTAAGGAGGGCAAGCGGCAGGTAAATGTGCTTGTGGCCACTTCCGGCGATACCGGTAGTGCCGTAGCGAATGGTTTTCTTGGTGTAGAGGGAATTCATGTGTATGTACTTTACCCCAAAGGCAAGGTGAGCGAAATACAGGAAAAGCAATTTACTACGTTGGGACAGAATATCACCGCTCTTGAAGTAGAGGGTACTTTTGATGATTGCCAGGCGCTTGTGAAATCTGCTTTTATGGACAAAGATTTGAATGAACACCTGCAACTTACCAGTGCCAATTCCATTAATGTAGCCCGTTTCCTGCCACAGGCATTTTATTACTTCTATGCTTATGCCCAGTTGAAGAAGGCCGGAAAAGCGGACAATGCCGTTATTTGTGTTCCCAGTGGAAACTTCGGTAATATCACTGCCGGGCTGTTCGGCAAGAAGATGGGATTGCCCGTAAAGCGTTTTATCGCTGCCAATAATAAGAACGATATCTTTTATCAGTATTTGCAGACCGGACAGTATAGCCCGCGCCCGTCCGTTGCTACGATTGCCAATGCCATGGATGTGGGCGATCCGAGTAACTTTGCCCGTGTGCTCGATCTTTATGGAGCTTCGCATGCTGCTATCTCGGCCGGGATAACAGGAGCTGCTTATACCGACGAACAGATACGCGAAACGGTGAAGAAGACCTACGAAGATACGCATTACCTGCTCGATCCGCATGGCGCTTGCGGTTATCGGGCACTTGAAGAGGGATTGCAGCCCGGAGAAACCGGTGTATTTCTTGAAACAGCTCATCCGGCCAAGTTCCTCGATACGGTAGAAGGTATTATTGGCGATAAAGTAGAGATTCCTGCAAAATTGCAGGCATTTATGAAAGGCGAAAAAAAGAGTCTGCCGATGACAAAAGAGTTTGCGGATTTTAAGAAATACCTGCTTTCTCTTTGATATCCGGTACCGGAATTATCTCTCAAAGATGTAGTATTTTTCCTCAGAAAGTGCTACATCTTTTTTTATTTTGTAAAACTGCTGTTATTCCGTTTGTTTTTACCCCTTTCATCCTCTTCACTTTTTTGGAAGAATCCCTTTATTCATGGGCGATACAGGGTGAAGTTCCATTGGGAAAAAACAATCGGAAGGTTGATAATCGTAAGCAGGATGCCTATGTTCCTGCAAGACCGTTCATACCGTTCATATGCACCGTGCTTGGCACACCCAAGCACCGTTCTTAGGGGGATTTAGGACGGTTCATAAAAAACGGATATGTCCCTGTTGAAGCTCTTTCTTATTTTGGAATTCAGAAATTAATAAATACGAGGTATTTGCCTGTGGCATGAATGCAGAATTCCTCTCCTGTTGCCTCGTTTAACGTTCCTTGCCACCAATTGTTGAAATCGCTTAGCGGATAGGCCAATCCTTCCCCTTGTAATCCGGTAGCGCCGAAGTTGAAAATGGAAACTTGTTGTCCGGGGTGGGCGTCGAATCTTTGTGTATCACAAGATGGGATGAATACGCCGTAATCCGTTATCATTCGTACTTGCAGTCCTTCCTGCATGTAATCCATCAGCAGGCTGATATTCCCCAATGTATGATCTTCCCGTTTGCCTGTGCCGCCGATGATGGCTATTTGCCGTTTTCCCTGTGCTTTCAGAAAGCGGACGGCTTTGGTCTGGTCGTTCGTTTCCTGGTCTTTTATCTGATGAAAGATTGTCGCAAGCTTTTCCCGGTTTTCGGATGAGAGCGAATCACCGTCTCCGATGATTGCATCCGGGAGAAAGCCGTGACGGATGTATTCATCGGCTGCACCGTCACAGCATACTACGTAGGGAGCTTGCCGCAATACGTTCAGAGGATAGGGATGCGAGGGATAGTCGCCATTACCAAGAATTACTGCTTCTGTTGTCATATTCATTGATTGGTTGCGGAAATACCGGATGCACATTTAACATGGCTCTGTCGGCGATGATTGTCCGTGCATCATTTTTTTCCATTTCAAGTAGCCAAAGATAGCTATAATCGAATAAAGTCCGTAAAGTCCGGAAGTGAAATACAATTCCTTATAGATATAGAGTCCGCAGCAAACGATATCTACCAGTATCCATGCCCACCACTGTTCTACATATTTACGGGCGAGCATCCACATGCCGACAATGCTCAATGCTGTGGTGAAAGAGTCGAGCCAGGGAACAGTGCTGTCGGTAAAGTTTATCAGTATCCAGACAATGCCCAAAAGGGCGATTATGAATACGGCTGTTAATGGCGGAAGATATTTCAATGGGATACGGGTGATCGGCAATTCTGCTTTTTCCTGTTTCTTGCTGCCGTATTTCCAGATTATCCACCCGTAGACGGCTGCCAGCAGGTAGTAGATGTTGATGCCGAAATCGGCATATAATCCGGCTTTATAATATACAAAGATATAGATGGCAGGCATAATGATGCCCGCTATCCATAAATAAATGCTTGCCCGGTATTCCAACCACAGATAGAGCAGTCCGATAATGGTACCGATGATTTCAAGATAATTCATTGCCATACCGGGAGGTTTTAGAATCTGACGGTTATGTGCGCCAATACATTGGTTCCCGCCATTGGATAGAAACGAGGGTCGTAAGAGATGACCGCTTTCTGATTCTTGTCGCCTCCTTCGTAGACGGCGGCATTTTGCGAATAACCGTTCGTCTCATATCGGGTGTTGAAGAGGTTATAGATTGTGGCACCTACGGTGATCTGTTTCACGGATGGCAGTTTAAAGCTATACGCCAGACTGAGATGGTTTACAAAATAGGGATCGAGAGAATTCTCGTCTATACCGAAGTTATCGAGATACTGGCGGCTGACATACTGTGATTGCAAAGATGCATCAAAGCCTTTGTTGTTGAAACTGATCAGGCTGTTCCCCATGAACGACGGGGAAAAGGAGATCGGAGTGTCGCCGGCATAGATGGCCGTTTGTGTATAGAGTTCTTTCCAGTTCTGGTTATAGTCGCTCATATAGCCGGTATAATTCTTGATCCGGTTCTTGCTCCATGTTCCGTTGAGATCCCAGCGTAACCAGTCTGTGATGCGGGCGCCCAAAGAGAGTTCTATACCCATACGGTAACTGTCTTTTACGTTTTCCGCCATTGCCTCTCCGATGTCGTTTACTTTTCCGTTCAGCACCAGTTGGTCGGTATAATCCATATAATAGAGATTTACACCGGCTGTGAAACGGCTGTTGCGGAAGGTATATCCCAGCTCGTAATCCAGCATTTTCTCCGGACGGGGAAGCTCGTCGAAGAGCCCGTCGGTATAGTTGTTGCGGGTGGGTTCTTTCTGCGCGACCGCAAAGGAAGCATAGGCGCTGTGATTCGGGTTGAATTGCCAGAACAAACCGGCTTTTGGGTTGAAGAAACTGAAGTCTTCGTTTACGTTCAGGCATTGCAGGTGTCCCGGATCGGCCGTCCAATCCCATTTGTCATTGTCTCCTTCTATCTTGTAACTGATGTATCGGTATTGCAGGTCGGCATAGGCATGCAGCCCTTTTGTAATTTGGTAATTGGCTTTTGCATAGATGTTTCCGTCTGTTTTGCTGCCATTGTTACGATAGTATTCGTGGTCCGGATTCAATGGTTCCGTGTAGTTCTTCACCCATATTACCTTACCGTAGTGGTCATTACTGTAATGATTCAATCCTCCTCCTAAAGAAGCGCTTAATTTTTCATCTTTATAATCGACTGAGAATACCCCGCCGCCGAAACCACTGTCCACCAGTTTCTGACGTACCAGATTGGTTTTGGTTTGGGCTTCTGTATTTTCCGAAAGATAGAAAGGCTTTAATCCGTACTCTTCCAGTGTACGTCCGTTTTTGTATTCTTGATAATATCCGAATCCGTCGGTGTAGTGCAAAGCGATGTTCAGATGCCATTCCGGTGAAAACAAGTGGTTGAATATCAATTGATAATTCGTCTGCTCGTAATTGTCAGTCTGGTCGTCATAGAAGCCGATAATGTTTCCTTTGTTCAGGTTATCGTCTTTGATGGCTCCATTCGGATTATACGTCCGGTCTGTTTTCAGTTGTTCCCGGCTGATACCGTCCCAGGCATGATAGGTTTTCTCTTTGCCACCGAAAGCGATCAATTTCAGTGTGGTGTTTTCACCGTAATACCCTCCTTGCAGGAAGTAGGATTTTAAGTCGGATGTGGCGCGGTCGCGGTATCCGTCGCTTTGGATATTCGATATGCGGGCATCGAAAGCCCAATGATTGCCCAACAATCCCGAACCGACACGCACGGTCTCTTTATGTGTATTGAATGAACCGTAAGAACCGGAAACTTCGGCATAGGCTTTGGAGGGGATACCGGCTGTACGCAGATTGATGCTGGCGCCGAAAGCTCCTGCACCGTTGGTTGAAGTTCCTGCTCCACGTTGTATTTGCATGTCTTCGAGTGAAGAAGCCAAGTCCGGTGTGTTTACCCAAAAAATGGAATGACTCTCGGCATCATTCATCGGGATCCCGTTGGCGGTAATGTTGATGCGTGTGGCATCTGTTCCGCGTACACGGATGCTGGTGTAGCCTACTCCGCTACCGGCATCTGATGTGGTGAGTACCGAGGGGGTAGCCGTCAGTAGAAACGGAAGGTCGAGCCCGAAGTTCTGTTTCTGAATCTCTTTTTGGGAAATGTTGCTGTATGCCACCGGAGTCTTAGAAGTGGCACGGGTGGATACTACCTGCACCTCTTGCAGGTTGACTACTCTCAAACTGTCTTTGGCACTGGTCTGTGCAAAGGCATTTGCGCTGGCTGCCAACAGGAAGACGGCAGCCGATAAATTCTTTTTCATTTTGCAGTTTATTCGTTCTCTACGCCGGCATTACCCGGTTCAGGTATTATGGGTATGTTCTCAGCCCGTCATGTTAAGGCACCCCCTATCTCGTGAAATCGCCGGCAAAATTAGTGCTTTCAGACGAAGAAAGCAAAAAAACTTTTATATTTGCTTGGAACAAAGTAACTTTGCAACTTGTTAAGATTGAATTAAAATCACGATTTATTTACTTAAAATAATAAACTAAATTATGCTACTATTACAAGTTACTCAGGCTGTTGCCGACTCTTTACAGGTTGCAGCCGACAATTTGGATCAGGCTATTGCGAATGCGGATGGCCTTGATAAGTTGTCTCTTATCACTCAGCAATTGCTCGATGCCGGTGTGCATGCCGGTGCAAGTATCTTAAAGGCGATACTTGTTTTCATAGTAGGTCGTTTCCTTGTTTCGATGTTGAACAAGCTGACCGCCCGGATGATGGATAAGCGACATGTGGATATAAGTATCAAGACATTTGTCAAAAGCCTTGTCAATATCCTGCTGACAGTTCTTCTGATTATTTCGGTTGTCGGTGCATTGGGAGTAGAGACTACTTCATTTGCTGCATTGTTGGCATCTGCCGGTGTGGCCATCGGTATGGCTTTGTCGGGTAATCTTCAGAACTTTGCAGGAGGGTTGGTCATCTTGTTGTTTAAACCCTATAAGGTGGGCGATTGGATTGAAAGCCAGAGTTTCTCGGGTACTGTGAGGGAGATACAAATATTCCATACTATTCTGACTACAGGAGATAACAAACTGGTTTATGTACCGAACGGTTCATTGAGCAGTGGTGTGGTGACGAATTATAATACGCAGGAAACCCGCCGTGTGGAATGGGTATTCGGTGTGGATTACGGTGAGGATTATGACAAAGTGGAACGTGTGATACGTGAAGTCTTGGCAGCCGATAGCCGGGTATTGAATACTCCGGAGCCTTTTATTGCCCTTCATGCATTGGATGCAAGCAGTGTGAACGTGATTGTTCGCGTATGGGTAAAGACCGGGGATTACTGGGGTGTTTATTTTGATACGAATAAGGCTATTTATAATACTTTCAACGAAAAAGGTATCAACTTCCCGTTCCCGCAACTTACGGTTCATCAGGGAAATTAAATTTGTTGTATATATAAAAGACGGAGCCACGGCAGGTGCTATAACCTCCGTGGCTCCATTTTTTTGAAAATAAATAAGGGGGGAGCCCTTCTTTATGACAACTTATATTTTCTGTTTTAGGACGTTAACACACGCCGAACTCTTCTTCTATCTCTTCTGTTGCATCTGTTATGCCCAGAAGTTGGTTCATCTTTTTTCTTTTTTCCAAGTCTGTAAAATAAGTCTCCACCACTTTGTAGAGGTCGAAACAAGAGGTAGACCCGGCTGCCATATCGAGAGACTCTACCATCTTTTCTACTGCTTGATGGATTTTAGCTTTATCAATCAGATGCAGCTCATTACTGTGAATTAGATATTTTTCCATAACCTCAATGTTTTTATTGTTTATGCTATTATAACATACCGGGTATGGAGAAAGTTCAGTTTCCGGAGCTTTTGGGTATATACGGACTTTTTGTAAAATCATTTATGACTTCGTAACGATCGGTTTACTTAATCATTACAAGATAAAGTCTCTCTTTAAACAAAGTTATCAACAGGTTAATTTATTGATATTCTGTCTGTTTGTTGGTTTTCTTGTTTGTTATTCACAACCCGGTTAACTGGGTTGTGAATAACAAGGATGAGTTGTTGATCTTTTATCTTTTGTGTATCTCAAATACCATATACATATCAGGAGTGATACGATTGTTGAGAGCGGGGGTGCAAATCCCATGATAAACAGTGAGGAACTGTCTATTTGGCTGAACCAGTATGAAAGCGGAATACGAAACAGGAAAGTCGCTATCAAACTGTGTATCATTGGAAACAGTGAGTTGCCTTGCCCGCTGAAATAAGAATTGATACAGAACACAAAGCTGACGATGACACAGTCGATGCTGTATCCTTTCAAATATTCTGCTGCCATCGATATTACCGCAGGGTCTTTGGAGAAAAAGGCCGTAAGTGTTTCCGGCAAGAATTGCGAGTACAGGCAGACCGTAACTCCGAAAATGAGAGCGAGCCCGATGCCGGAAAGAAGGCATTGGTTCATTCTCCGTATGAGTCCGGCACCATAATTTTGTGCCGTCATTGTGGCTACGGCAGAGGATATGGCCATTGGGGGCAACATGGCAAAAACAATAATTTTCTCGACAACACCCAAAGAAGCTGATGCGATGACTCCCATCTGGTTCACAATAACAGTGATTATCAGAAAGGAGACATTGATCAGTGCATCTTGTAATGCAATAGGGGCACCTAACGCCAGGATTCGTTTGGATAGGACACCGTTCAATCGGATGTCGCGGCGTGTAAATTCGAAATGAAAACCTTTCCGGTGAAGGAAACAGAGTGCGGTGGCAAAACTGACCCCTTGTGCCGTCACGGTGGCAATTGCTGCTCCGGTGGCTCCGAGATGGAAATACCCGACTAATATAAAATCGAGAACGATGTTGATGATACATGCTAACGCTATGAAGTAAAGGGGCGTTTTTGAATCGCCCAATCCACGCAGGATACCGCATACCACATTGTATCCTATAATGAACAGTATTCCGGTGGAGCACACTAAGATATAACTTTTAGTGTCGGACATCGCTTCTGTCGGGGTATGCATCCATTCTGCTATCTGACTGTGAAGAAGTATCATGAGCAGGGTCAGTATGATACCGGTAATTGAAAACAGCCAGATGGAGGATCCGATGGTTGAAGCCACTTTCCGGTTATCTTTGGCACCGGTTGCTATGGCAATCAGTACGGTAGTACCTGTTGTGATGCCGAGGATGATACCTGTAATGGTTTGCATCACCTGGCTGCCGATCGCTACGGCTGCTACTCCTGCCGAATCGTCATATTGTCCTACAACAAAAAGGTCTGCTCCTCCATAGAGTGCCTGGAGGATATTGGCTACTAAGAAAGGTACTGCAAATTGGAGCAATACCTTTGGAACGCTTCCTTGTGTCAGATTTAACTCTTTCATCAATCTTACTCTTTCTTATGTGTGAATTGTCTATACCAAACTATGATCTCTTCCCGTGTCCGTATCCATCTGTCGTGTGTCCACAACCAGTAGGAGGGAGCTTTATTGATAGTACATTCCAATTTGCGCATGAATAAGTCGGTGACTTCATAATCGGCATGCTGTTGTATATCATTTACCATACGGCTGATTGTGCATCGGTAGTATCCTCTCCGGGTACGTTCCATCTCTGCGTAAAAGATAAGTGCATCCACATGTTTACCCATCTGTTCGGCACCGGTGAATACCGGTGTTTCCCATTGGAAGAAATAGCTCCAATGATATTTTCCACTCCACAGGGGTGCCTGGTCGGATACAAAGGCGATTATTGCCTTCCGGGAATTCTCTTCCAACTCGATGATCCGGCGGATCGTATCTTTTATAGCGATGCTTTTTCCACCTAACCGATTTCGTAGTTTCAAAAGGATTCTGTCAAAAATCTTATTCTTTAACGGATAATAGATATAGCCATTGACCATTTTTGAGTTATGTTCTTGTACTTTAGTGGCCAACAGTGACAGCCATTCCCAATTGCCGTAATGTCCCATGTAGAGGAAAGCGAAATTTTTGTTTTCATTTTCTAATTCACTTACCATTTCGGGTAATCCTTCAAAAGCCATACGTTTGTTTATTCCTTTCTCTGTGATGGAGCATAGCTTGATCGTTTCGACAAACTGGTCACACAAAAAAGCATAGAATTTCTTTTCTATGGCGAGAATCTCATTTTCTCCTTTTTGGGGAAAAGAGATGCGGAGGTTGTTACGGACTACTTTTCTTTTATATTTAATAATGTGATAAAGCAGAACATAAAACAGGTCTGATATCCGGTATAATACCCAGAAGGGAAGTAGGGATACCATGTAGCAAAAGGAGTATGCGACGAAGTATAGGATAGTCATAGCACATTATTTAAATCGTTATACATGAGGACGTATAGAAGCTTGGAATGAACTTGACAGTCATTGCTTTTACAAAGGCAAAGCTTGGCTTCGCAGGTGTTGTACTGTTACTGGTTACCTTTTTCATTTCTTTAAATATTTAATTTTCAGTTTACTCTATACCGTTCTGTCTTATTCTAAAAAATGATGCCGGATAAGACGAATGATTTTCCACCATTCATCTTATCCGGCACTATGACTATTGTGATAATGCCCTCCGATGAGGAATTATATGTCTGTCTTTATTTTTGCGGTGCAAAGTTGGGCATTGTTTTCGTGACAACCAAATTCCGGAATGTCTTTTTTAAAGGAACTAAATTTTTCTACTTTTATCGTTAGATTTTGCCGGAATAAAAAAGGTTCTTATCTTTGTGACAGTTAAAAAAGTTTGGATGTTTAAATTTAAGAAGGATTCCGTGAAGTAAATAACCTTTGTGCTTTCTGCTTAAGGTTATCCGTTATTTGACTTAGGCATGTTCTTGTCAGAGTTATTTTCATATTTATATATCAATTAATCAGCAATAACCCTACGTGGGTATTGTCCTTTATTTTTTTAATTATAAAATTAAAACATCATGAGTAACGAAAATAAATCAATTCACGAATTCGACTTTAATTTAATCTGTGAATATTTTGCCAGTGTCGAACGGCAGGGACCCGGTAGCCGGGAGGTGACTCTCAAGGCTCTTAGCTTTATTGATAATCTGAATGAGCATTCTCGTATTGCCGATCTTGGCTGTGGTACCGGCTGGCAAACCATCCTGTTGGGTGAGCATGTTCCGGGAGAGATTTTTGGTCTGGATTTGTTTCCCGATTTTATTGATATTTTGAATCGCAATGCAGGGTTGCATCATTTGCAAAATCGGATAAAAGGCATTGTCGGGTCAATGGACGATCTGCCATTTGAAAAAGAGACGTTGGACTTAATCTGGTCGGAAGGGGCAATCTACAATATCGGTTTTCAGCGTGGACTGAATGAATGGCGGGAATATTTGAAGAAAGGTGGTTACGTAGCTGTTTCGGAAGTTTCATGGTTTACCGACTGGCGTCCTGCGGAAATTAACGACTTTTGGATGGATGCCTATCCCGAGATTGATACTATTCCCAATAAGGCCGGTCAGATGCAAAAAGCCGGTTATGTTCCTGTTGCCAGTTTTATTTTACCGGAAAACTGCTGGATAGAACATTTTTATGCTCCTCAAGTGGAAGCACAAGAAATATTCTTAAGGAGATATGCTGGTAATAAGGTTGCTGAAGATTTTATTGCTAATCAGCGGTATGAAACTCAATTGTATTATAAATATAAGGAGTTTTATGGGTATGTGTTTTACATTGGGAAGAAAATATAGCCAATACTGATGGAGAAGTATTTAAAATTGATTTCTTAGAGGAAGAAGGTGTGTTAAAAGGGGAGTTTTTAAACATCCCCTTTTTTGATTATCTTCTATTGTTTTTTCTATTTTAATTATTCTGATTCGGCAATAATCTCGAATATTTCTGCCGCTCCCTCTATGCTGACTTTTGCTACATCTTTGCCGGATAACTCAATCTTGGCATAAGGAGAGTCGATTGATGTTTCTGACACGAGTTTCCCTTTTACATCAAACTGTTTACATTTCAGTGGCATCGGAAGTTCATTCATTAGCAGAGTATATGCTTTCGTGCCTTTTGCTACTTCGAATTCCAGGCAATCTTGGTCCTTGGATTTGAATGATGTACCTAAGTTCTTATCAAATGCATAAAGTGCCTGTTCTGGATTTTCTGTTTGCAACTTGAATCTTAAATCCTCTATGCGAAGTGGATTTACCTCAAACGAGCGGATGGAAGCATAGTTTGTACGTTTGGAATCCAATCTTCTCAACCGGACATAACGGGCTTTTACAGCTCCTCCTTGCCATTGGATAATATATTGTTGTTTTAACTCTTCTGTCAAAGGCTTCCAAGTCTTTCCGTCTTCTGAACATTCTAATATGGCGTGGTCGAAATAATCGACATCATCCACTGAATTTCTTCCTTGGAGGATGGATATCTCAGATACATCACGGATGGTTCTTAAATCGACACCAATCCAGTCTCCGGCTTTTTGAGCCATGCCGGAAGTATAATAAGTAGTGGTGTCTCTGTCAAGCATCAATTTGGTCTGGATTGTACCGGAATTTGCGAACGAACCGATACCTTTGTAATCCATCGGAATCTCACCGCTCAGTTTTTTCAGGAATCCATGTGCCATGTCATCCATCGTATTTTCGTAAAAAGGTTGTAATTTCATGGTGCCCGACTTATGAGCATCGTAGTTCTTACGTTCCTCTTTCGTCATTAGGTTTTGTACGAATTTACTCCAGAAGAGTGCGTCATCCTGGTTGGAACGATAGATACGTGCAAGTTCTATAGCCCGCTTTCCTCTCGTTCCCAATTTGCCGAATTCTGTCAACCACGGACGCAATTCTTTCAGTAACTTCTTGTTGGTACATCCTTTTTCCAGATTGGCGGGTACGTTTTCTATCTTCTTGAATTCTTCTTCTAAGGCTTGTGCGGTTTCCTCCGTCCAATCAGTAAGTCGGAATGTTTTTGTTTCCCAAGATTCGTCACGGCGATAACCGGTTTCCGTATCACTTGAGTGGATGGCAAATCTCCGGTAGTCCTCTCTTGCTTGCGGTATTAGTTCGCTCAACCCTCTTTCCCAGTTGTCGATTGCATTGTAGGCTGCCATATTCCAAGTGTAGTCAGCTACACCATATAGTGCCAGTTTGGAAGCCTCGCCATGTTCCATTGGGTTACTGATGACTCCACAAACATCTTTTTCTGTTAATGAGGTGTTTAGGCCATAAACCGGACCTTGCAGGAGAATGTTGCGCACATAATCTGTCACCGGATAGTTCCACCAGAAATATGCAGGACGCTTGATTCGTGAGTTTACAAATTCCAATGTCTCTTTTGTCAGGTCGCTACAGACTACATCGCCTGTCCAGAATACTTTTATTTCCGGATACAATGTTTTACCGTAAATGGCAAGACTTCCTTCCGGAGTCGGATTTGCCCAAAGTTTGGAATAATCAGTCGGGCATACCGTGAGTGGAGTGATATCACCTTTTACCTTCACAAAATCATCGGTCAACCTATTTAATAGTTCAGTCTGTTTCAACGGGTTAGTTCCTTCCCCTGAGATGTCATCGAAAAAAATAGCAAAGTGGCGTACGCCGAGATCGTACATCCCATTGAATTTGTTGATTAAGTTGTTATAATCTTCTTCATTCCATTTGATATCCTGTCCCGGGTGAATGGCCCACACGAAATCTACGCGGTTCCGGTTACAGGCCTCAATCAATTGCCGGATGTTTTTGGCTTCTTTCTCCGGATAGGGGAGACGCCAGTTAGGGCAACTGTGATAAGGATCGTCTTTTGGACCGTACAGATAAGTGTTCATCTTGAATTTTCCGTAGAAGTCTATTAAAGACATCCGTACTTCGTGTGACCATGGAGTGCCATAAAATCCTTCTACTACTCCACGATTAGGCAAGTCCGGATAATCGTTGATTTCCAGGTAGGGCAATTGTCCGTTTACGGTTGCCGGGCTTTCTGCTAATTGCCGTAAGGTTTGAATACCATAAAATGCACCTCTTTCATCATAACCGATAATGGAGATACCTTTAGAGCTGATAGTTAAGGCATAAGCTCCCGATACTTCTTTTACATTTTGTGTTGCCGCTACTTTCTTTCCAAAATCAATAGACAACTTTATACCTTTCTTATTAAGCGTAACAAACTCCAGATCTTTTGTGAATTTTTTCTGTTTGTCTTTCAATATGAATCCTTGGGAAATATTCAATTTACTATTTCCGTTAAATACCAGCTTTTGGGGAGTAGGATTAATGATTATTCCCCGGTGGTCTACTTTCTCCCCGGGCACTGCCAAAACATCTTGTTTTTCTGAACGTTGGGAAGACAGATCGAAATTAGTCTCTTGCGCCGATAGATTACCGCACATCAATATACATGCAATTCCTGCATACAGTGTGTTTTTGTGATTTACCATTTTCATGTAGTATATATTTAAAATCAAATTTCGTTTGAGCTTTATTGCCGTTAACTTTCTGTGGATAACTGAAAGTCTCTTAATTATAATACAATTGAGCGTTCTGGGATATGATAATAATTTTGTTTTTTTAGTATTTGCACTTAATTTATGCTATGATTAGCAGATGATGTGCAAATATATCGGATTTTCACTCTATTAAAAGTTGTCTTAAATCAAAATCTGAGTTGTTTTTATTACAAATTCCGGTCGGATATGTTTTTCTTGCTTGCATTGGTTGTTGTATCTTATGGATATTTAGTTCACTCCTCTACGAGAAACGACTCGGAACTCTACGAGAATCGATGTGTTTGTCTACGAGAATCGAGTCGATTCTCGTAGAGGAAATGGAGGTTTTTATAATTTATTGATAATTAGTTGATTGTGTGGATCTTCGTATGTCTTGTATTTTCAATATAAAAAACTTTCTTTTTATACTTTTTCTTTGACTGTACTTTAATCTGAAATCGAAACAGAACGTTTTTGTATTATGGAGAGAAGACGAGAATCCGGAATGGGGGAGTAAAGCCGTAGGGTAAGAAAAAAGCCCCTGAAATTCAGAGGCTTAATTTTATTTCAGTGATCCGCTTGGTTCATGAACCAAGCGGTATATTCTCCTATAAATCAATATCTTTGGAGTTATAAGCTTTGTACCTATCACGTTTTAGTCCTAAAAAACTGTCCACTTCTGTCCAGTGCCTGTCTGCTTATATCTTGGGTTCAAAAGAATACATTCTTTTAAAAATACGCAAGTCTTTGATTATTAATATTTCAACTTAGGTGCAAGCTATATATACATATATATATATGCTTGCACCTTGCACCTAAAATTAATATTCGTAAATATTGTTACTCCACAGTTTTGTAATTTCTATTATTTGTTCTTCTGACAAGATAGTTGTTGAAGGTATTTTACCAATAGAGAAGGTCACCAGTACTTTAGTTATTTCTTTTTTTATTACTAGATCACTAATGTTGTGCTTATGGATAAATTCTAGATAGCAACTGTTCATAATTTCCCATGTTTGTATCTCTCTTTCAGGTCTAATATCCAATTCATAGTTATATATACTTTCATTGAGAGACATGGATAAATTCTGTCCGATTCCATAAAATATAGATTTAGCTCGAACTAGTAATTGTTTAGATAGTATACTGTTTCTTTCTTTGGGATGTTTAAGTTCACTTCTATTTACAACGACTGATTCACTATTTGCTATTAACTTTTTAAATGAAATGTAGCGGCATAAATCTTGATAAATATCAGGTCTAATAACTTTCAATAGTTTTATTGTGAGCTGTCTAGTTGATTCTTTAGATGAGTCTAATGCAAATTTATCAGATAGATAGAGTGAGTATTTCCGTATTTCTTCTTTTGTAATGTTGTGCCAAATAGGAAGTATAATTTTTTGTCCATCGATTTCTTTGGAGAGGAGAGATCTGTATTCGTAATCAGTCCATCTCTTTTTTAAAAAATCAGGAGATATAATAATAATACCGAAATTTGAATATATTAATCCTTCATCAATAGATTTAGATAGGCTGTCCCCTACATTTAAGGAAAATTCATCATACCAAACTTTTAGATGAAATTTTTGTAATTCTGTTGTTAATTCTCTAACAATACTATCTTTATCCTCTGATGCATGAGATATAAAAGCATCCCATTTTTTATTTTCCATGAAATATTATATTAGTTTTCTACTAATTTATTCAATTCCTCCTCAACTTCTTCAACTGTTGGCAGCTTGCTTTTTAAGTTTTCAGGTAATAGTTCCTTTACATTAAACTCGCTAACCCCAATTGGAGAGGATATATTTTGTAATGCATATTCTACTTCAATCCTATCTTTATCTCGACAGAGTAGCATCCCTATGGTCGGATTATCATATTCTCCTCTTAGCGTGTTGTTGATAAGGTTTTGATAGAAGTTTAGCTGTCCCAAGTGTTCAGGTTTAAAGTTTCCATTTTTAAGCTCTATAACGACGTAAGCTCTCAAAGGTATATGATAGAACAAGAGGTCGCAGAAATACTCCTTGTTGTTCAAGTTCAAACAATATTGCTCCCCTACAAATGCAAACCCTTTACCCAATTCAAGAAGAAACTGGGTGATGTGAGTTACAAGTTGTTTTTCTATATCCCGCTCTCGTGCTTTTTGAGATACAGACACAAAATCAAACCAATATGGGTCTTTTACTACTTCCTGTGCCATATCCGCTGTTAGGGTTGGTAAGGTGTGCGAGAAGTTTGTTTGTCCTTGTCTGTAATGTTCGTAGAATTGTTGCTTGAACTGATTTTCTAAAATGCTTCTGCTCCAACTGTTAGATAGAGTTTGATGTGCATAAAACAATGCTTCTTCTATATTTTGAGCTTTGCTAATTATCACCTTTTGGTGTCCCCAAGGAATATCAAAGATAATCTTATAATTATCAGCTATTTGTAATTGTCCCTCAACTTGGGGGACAATTGAATTATTGGGTGAAATATGCATTTGTCTTGCATAAAACTCATAAAAATTCTTACTGTAGTATAGGTTCTGACGAGAAAAGCCCTGCATATCAGGAAACTCATTGCGCAAGTCTATTGAAAGCTTGTTTATTACCTTATCACCCCAATTTTGTTCTTTCAGTTTTAGAGAGATTATTTGTCCTAACCGCCAATAAAAGTGTATCAACTCTGTATTAGCTGTTTTTATCATTCGTATTTTAGTAGAACGAATTTGCTGTTTGATGGCTTTTAGCCACTCTATATATTCACTATCTATTGTAATAATAGGATTATCTTTCATGTACTTTTGTTTTTTGCAAAGGTAGACAATTAAATATAATGATAGTATGTTTTTGAAATACATTCTTTTAGCTTAGTAGTGGTGAAAGTTCATAGAACACTTCTAAAGTATTCCTTTGAATTGAATAGTGTTATGCTAATGCTTGGTTCCGAAAATCTGTACCTGCTAATATTGCGCAAATTGTATCTGTTTCTATTTACTACTACTGAGGGGTATTCCTTTTTACGTGAATGGATTATTAAACGAATGAATGTTTAGGAATATCGTTTGATAAATATAATGGGGGAGTAAAGCCGTAGGGTAAGAAAAAAGCCCCTGAAAATCAGAGGCTTAATTTTGTTTTCAGTGATCCGCCTGGGTCTTTAACCTATCCGGTTCACTATCCTAAATATCAATATTTTATCTATCCTTACCCTTTTGAGGGGGTACGATTTGGATACTAACTTTTTTATAGGTTTCTGTCTGCTTTTGGCAGATGTCTGTCTCCATTTATCTTGGGTTCAAAAGTACGCAATCATTTTGAATTATGCAAGTGTTTGATTATTAATATTTCAACTTAGGTGCAAGCTATATATATAAATATATGCTTGCACCTTGCACCTAACTTTTGACTTGTCCTAAAATAGCTTTACAGAATGTTTTATTAGCTGCTAATAAAACAGGAGAAAAAGTGTATCTTCGTGATTGAAAATATAAAATCTGTATGTGATATGATAACTAACCGGGATGAAGTGCTGGAAAACGCATTTAAAGTTTTTGTGAAGATGAACTATGAGAAAGCGAGCTTTACAGAAATTGCCAAAGCCTGCGGGCTGGCAAGGACTGGCATTGTTCATTATTTCCCTCACAAACAAGACTTGTTTGTGGCTGTGGTGGATAAATTCATATTTCAAACACATCACCCGAAAAATAAATTCGATAGTACTGAATGTACGCTGGCAGAGTTTATCGAACAGTATATAAAGGGGGTAAATATCACCATGAAACGGTTGGTGGAACTTATGGACGATGGCAATAATCCCTATGGATGTAGCCCTAATTTTTATTATTACCACTTTTTTACGCAAGTTAGAATGTACTACCCTGATATTCAGGAAAAGACTGCACATTTTTTCAAACAGGATTACGACCTTTGGATGAATATCATACAGAAAGCAAAGAATAACGGAGAAATACGCCCCGATACGGATGTTAAAAGGGCTGCTACCATGTTCAGACAAATGTATTTCGGCTTATCATACGAGCAGGCTTATTTAAATGGGCTTGATGTGGAAGAACTGGCAAGCAATTTTCGCTATATATATTCATTATTAAAAGCGTGATTTTCATTTTTTACTGATTTGGGTCAAATAAAAACGAATGAGCGTTCGTTTTCTTGTTGTTTTCCCTATCTTTGGAGCATGAACCTATTTTCAGCAACATGGATAATGTACAGAAACAACGGGAAAGCATCGTCTTGTACAAAGAAATAAGAAATGGACAGGACTACATAGGGATAGATTATGCAAACAGTCAGGCTATTGCCTTGGCTTTATCCCAAGATACCGAAATCGAGATGGACGGAAATGGTCGCGCCTATGTGCCGGCATCTACATTCCGACTTCCTGTTTTTTATGAACGTTACTCTCCCCATGCCTATATTGATTACAACCGGGTATATATTCGGCATCCGAAACCTAAACGTGAATATATACGACCTAAAGGTTATCTGGAACTGCTGGAACAAAAACGGTACAGTCCTTCTACCATAAAAGCCTATAAAATCTATTTCAGTGATTTTATGGAGTACTACAAAGGGCGTGACCTCGACCTGCTGACAGTCGAGGATATAAATACCTATATGCTCTATATGGTAAAGGAGAAACATATATCTGCCACCCAACAAAATATGCGTATCAACGCAATTAAGTTCTACTACGAAAAGGTCAGAAAGGGTAAACGGCAATACTACGGCGGGATTGCCCGTGTCAAAGAATATAAGGCTTTACCCGAAGTGTTGAGCCGGGAAGAAATGAAAAACATCTTTACACAGATAACCAACCGGAAACATCGGTGCATGATTTCCTTGATATACTCTGCCGGATTACGGCGTAGTGAACTTCTTAACCTGACCCCGAAAGATATTATTAGTGAACGGATGCTGATTAAGATAGCTGGCAAGGGGAAGAAATGTAGATACTCTCTACTTTCAGAAAAGGTACTCAAAGAACTAAGGAGTTATTACAAAGAATATAGACCACAAAATTGGCTTTTTGAGGGCGAACAGGCAGGTGAACAATATTCACCCAGCGCATTGATGAAAATATTGAAAGAAGCGGCAAGAAAAGCCGGAATAAAACGCCGGGTACATTTGCACATGCTCCGGCACACTTTCGCTACCCATTTGCTGGAACAAGGGACTGACCTAAGAACTATTCAAGAACTTATGGGGCATAACGATATAAAAACAACCTCTATTTACCTACACGTGTCGAATGCTTACAAAGCCAAAATTCCTAATCCGTTGGATAGTTTGGATAATGATTAAGTTACGATTTAATAGAGAATAGGAACTACACCACAATGTGTAGTTATTTAATACATTAGCTACCATAAAATTATAATTGAATGAGAAAGTATAAATACACCAAAGAAACATTAGATGTAGCACTGCAAGGACTACAATCCGAAGATGTTGCGGAACGAAAGAAATACATAAAATTTATTTCCAATGCATCACGTAGTGAATTGTTCGGCAAGACGTGTGATACAATTAATGTACAAAGCTGGTTCTTATCACTAGAAAACCGGGAAAAGTTAATAAATGCTGTACGCCAAGAAACTGAACCAAAGTTACTTTGGGAGTATCTGTTAATAATAGATTCAGTATGTGACAGGTATATAGATGCTTCCTTTTATACCAAAGATTTTGCAAAAGAGCCATTATGTGTTGAGTTCAAACAACGGGCTTATGAAATAGCGAAACAATATTCGAAACATTCAAGTGCAATAGTCAGGTAAATGTCTGGTTTCATAATGGGCTACATGGGAGATAATGACGTGTGGGACATTTTTTGCGATGTTATGGCAAAGAAAAGAGACTACCTTACAATCAGTCACATAACACTGGGTATAGTATGGTTTTGTACTAAAGTAAACGTAAATGACGGACAGATATTTGGTGGAACTATGACAGAACACCAACGAACTAATATTCTCAATAGCTTACAATCAGTCTATGAACACTCCTCGAATAGAAGTATTGAGGGAATGTGCTTAAGAACGATTGGAAAACTGTCCAAAACAAAAGAAGTAGCTAACGAGCCAAGATAGCTGCTGAACGCAGCCCCTTGTCAACCCATTACCAGCTATTAAGGGGTAGTGATAAATTGGAATGATATGGATGAAATAGTAAATTACGGAAATATAGAAATTGTACTTCCAAATGAAACGCTTGGATGTTTTTTAATCTTCCAAGATTTGGTAAATGTTTTTGGAGTGACATATCAATATGAAGCGGTTGGCTTATTAAAAAGCGAATTGAAAAATTGTGTGGATTTAAAACCCAAACCGAATATTGATTATGAAGCAGACAATACCTATATTGAAAGTCGAAGTGCAGATACAATTTTTAAAGTGGTGGAGATTATAAATAATCTGACAATAGAAAAGCTTAAAGCCTATCTATCCAACGATGAAAAGCGGGAAATTCTCAAAAAACTAAAAACGTGGAAAAGACCGAAAGCTGCGAAATGGAAAGTCGGAGATGTATTCAGCTTAAAACTGAAAGATGAAACATTCATGTTTGGGCAAATTATTGACACGCATTTGACGCATAAATCGCCAACCTGCTGCCTTTTTGAAATCAAAAAGAAAACAGACCAAGTAACATATAAAGAATTAATAGAAAGTCGAATCATCTCCATTGAAAATACAGACAACGAATATTTAAGTAATAAGACATTTAAGATACTATTTAATGTAGCCCCTCTCGCAAATGCGAAAGTGTCAAAGAAAAGAATTATAGGAGACTCAACTTTGTTGAACTTATGTAATGCGTATTATGGCTTAGAGCCGTGGAATGTATTATATGATGCCACATATTATGACAAAATGTTATTTGGCGGTATCAAACGCCCAAAAACAGTTTTGTTATTGGATGAAAAAGAGCGAAATAAATATCGGTTAGAACATTTTGGAATAAATGAAAATAATGAACGAATAGGTAAATGATAGCTGGTGACAAGCCAAGATAGCTGCTAAACGCAGATACTTGTCAAACCATTATAGACAACTAAAGAAGAACCCAACAGAATAGAAAGTATCAAATATGAAAAAGAACTCTTTTGACAAGGTTATTGATAAAAATTTGAATAAATATATCAATTTGCCTCTTGAAGAACACGAATACCTTCAAGAATTTTATAATAATCCTACGGTTAAAATGCAAGATTATTATAAATGGCGTTCTGCCAGTATGCTTTGTTTTGGAATACATTATTATTCGTTTTGGTATAATCCTAATGAGGAAGATTTCAAAGGGATAATAGATGCGTTTGCAATGACATATATTGTACATATCATGTATTTGTATGATAAAGAAAAGAAATACATGAGAACCTTAGTTGAAGGTGTCCCTTTGTTTTTATCTATTCTTTCTTTTGGAAAAGAACAGGAGATAAACTTAATGTTCCACGCAATAATAGGTTTAATCCGTGATGCTTTGAACAAAAAATGTTCTATAAATCATCAAGATCGAACTTTGCAGGAAGCATTCTTGCTATATGACGCATATACCAATGCCGCAAACCATGAGATTTGGAAAGAATATATAACCAAACCGCTTATTCAAGATTATCAACGTGGATTTGATATCATCCTTTCTGATAATGAAGATGAAATAAACTCGGTTCTTTCTGACATGATGAAACACCACAGAAAAACGGCTCACATAGAGTCGTTTATAAGTAATGAATTTTATTCTACTGAATGGCGTGTGTTTCCAATAGAAATTATTGCACTTATGCGTTATCGCTATTTGCAAGGAAAATCTATCGACTTTATAGAACATGAAGTGTTGTCAAAATTCATTCCATATTTAAAAAAAACTGAATATACCTTGTCACCAAAGATAGAAGCAGCTAAAACAAAAATATATGAGATACTTTCTTTGAGTTAGTTCTCCTTATTTAGAAAGTGAGTTCATAACGAGGTCGAGATAGCAGCTAAACGCTGTTCCTCACCAAACCATTAGCTACCATAAAATTATAACTAAAATGAGAAAGTATAAATACGCCAAAGAAACATTAGATGTCGCACTGGAAGGACTACAATCTGAAAATGTAGTGCAGCGAAAGAAAAGTGCAAGATTTATAACTATGGCATCTTGTAGTGAGTTGTTCGGCAAAAGGTGTGACACATTAGGCGTACAGACTTGGTTTTTATCTTTAGAAAACCGGGAGAAGTTGATAAAGGCTTTACATCAGGAAACTGAAGATAAGTTGCTTTGGGAGTACTTATCAATATTGTATTGGGTGTGCCGAAGGTACATAGATCACTCCTGTTATGCCAAAGATTTTGCAAAAGAGAAAGCTTGTGTGGAATTTAAACAACGAGCTTATGAAATGGCAAAACAATATTCGCACCATTCAAGTGCGATAGTCCGGTAAATGTCCGGCTCTATAATGGGATACATGGGAGATAATGGCGTATGGGATATATTCTGTAATGTTATGTTGAAGAAAAGAGATTTTCCTACTATAAGTCATATTACAATGGGAATAGGACACCATTGCGCTAAAGTAAACGTAAATGACGGACATATATTTGGTGGAACTATGACAGAAAATCAGCGAATGGATATTCTAAATAGTTTGCGTTTAGTATATCAAAAATCTTCAAACAAAAGCATTAAAGGAATGTGTTGGAGAACTATTGAAGAACTGGAGAATACAAAAGAGGTAGCTAACAACGCATGATAACGCCTAACAGCGTTCTCCGCTGAACCATTAGTATTCATTTTGATAGAGCGATTATGAATGATAACGATAAAATAAGGATTTCGGAAGAAATGAGTAATAATCTGTTTCAAATGTTTCAGCGACATGAAAATAGTGCGAACATGACGGAAGATGTTGATTTTATTATGCAATGTGCGTTTGACAAGAAAAAGTCTGTATGGGAATATTGTAGTAGACATTTGTACGTTTTAGCTCTAATTTCTTCTAACATACGAAAGCATATATTAGACCTAATGGATAAAGGTAGTTCGCACCAAAAATTCATTATTATATGTTCGACTACTTTCAGACCTCTTAGTTTGATTAGCGATATGAAGTATGATAAAGAAGCATACATTGATTTCCTTAAAGAAATAGTAAAAAGAGCCATTACCTGTGGAAGTCTAAAAATTAAATCTATGGGCATACAGCGAGTAATGCTACTTCAATTCAACTCCTTATCCCCTATGATAAAATCAGAACTAACAAACAATGAAAGTCTATTAAAAAGTCATGGCTGGATTTATCACATAATGACAAAAGGATATTCATTGGAACAGTCAGAAAATGGGATTTGGATACATTTTCATGGTGGTGGACTGCGGCTTAATGTAAATATGGATGACGTAGATGATATAGACAAATATATACAACAAAACTATGCTGACCGCATACAACTACAATTTATTCCACACAATGGCATGGAACATTTGAAACATCTATTCTAACAAAAAAAGAATACTAACAAGCCGGGATAACGGACTAACGCCGTTCCCCGTCAAACCATTATCAACAACTCTAAATAAACTGTTATGTATTTAAGTCTATTAGAAAGAATGAAAAAAGTCCATATATGGATTGGAACTTTTTCCGGAAGTGAAAAAGATTATGAAGATTACTTCAATCTCCAAGATTCTCCTTGCCGATTCTGTATAGATATAAATACTGATGAATTTGATGAAGATTTTATCGGTATTATTCCTCTATTCAATGAAGAACAGGATATTAGCATTTTATTACAACAAGTACCTATTGATATGGGTGATATAAAGAATGCACTGATAAAATGTAAGGCAATGGAGCTTGTAAAGGGAAACGCTGTTTTTTACTTAACGGATGTTTCTCTTACAATTCCAAATAAGGAGAAAAGTTTCAATGGACTTAAATATATTGGCATGTATAATAGTTCATTATAGTATAAAGTTGATAACAAGCCGGGATAACGGACTACGCCGTTATCTGCTTAGCTATTATCCGCAAATATAAAATAATAGAAAAAGAAAAGTAATATGGAAGCAACAGAAGGAAGAGAGATTTTGAAATATGAGTATGTTCAAATTTACACAAATGGTTATGGTAACATAGTCTTGCTTTTTGAAGACGAAAAAGAGAAGCCTTTGGCAGTAGGTCAAAAAATGTATGAGATAAACAGAGAAGCATACATGAATGGCTATAATTGGGGCGCTTTCTTGAATTACTATCTTGCTGAAAATGCACCTGATATTTTGCAAAGTATTGATAGTGATCCCGAAGCTGGTACATACGCCGCTTACTTTGCAGAAAATGAAGAGAATGAGGAAAAAGCAAAACGCTTTGCTAATATTATTATCTCCTTAATTGAAAATGAAGAGGAAATATATAAAATCCTCCAAGAAAAAAGAGATAAAATAGAATGGGACTAACCATTTGTATAAATAGGAATTATGTGAATAACAAGTGAATGAGCCGCCCTAACGGTCAGCTATTCAAAACCCATTATAAAATATGTACCGCATAGCAAACATAATATTATTTGTTCCTGCCATTTTCGTGGTAATGGGATGTTCTTGTAGTAAAACTTTCCAGAAAAGTAACATACAAGATGTGATACTCAATGTGGATAAATTCCGTAAGCAAAGTAAGAAAGAGTATCGGTATATAGAAGAAGATGCGGAAAGATTGTTTGTAAATTCAGCATCGATCTATCCCGATACATTATACAGTCAACAATACAATTTGTTGCAAGGCTATTTTTATGGAGAAGCTGGATTTGATTTGTATTGCACGTGGTATGCACAATTCAATGCCAATAATAGGAAACAATTTCGTGGAGAACGTAAAACATTAAACAAAATGTTCTATTGTGTAAATGATATGTTGAGATGTATTGCCGGGGGTGGTACGGGCTTCACGCATGAAACGTACCGCATACCTGCATACACAGAGTATTATATCCATAAATATCAGAATATGGAAACGAATAAGAAACTTCAAAATAATGATATTAGCCAAACGCTTTCAAACTTATGGCAGATAATAGCTGCTTACAATAGCGAAGATATGCCCTTTGAAGTGTTAGCTTATAAAATGAAATACATATATGAAAACATGGAGTATATAAAATCATTGCTTACTACTGAAAAATATCATTGTTACCTGCAAGAATATATGTGCAGACTAATAAACGAAAATGTAAGTGAGCAAGAACAATTAAGTTTATAACAAGGTCGAGATAGCAGCTAAACACTGTTTCTCACCAAACCATTACAGATAATAGTGCATAAACATGAAGAATGTAAAATACATATTTTGTTTTGTCTTTTGTTTTATAGCAATGAAGGATGCTAAAGCACAAAGCGGCACTGATTTGTCTGCTTTGGAAAAACAGCTTTGCTTTATTCAAGACACGTTATATACGTTACGGCAAAATTATTTCTATACGAATGATAATTACTGTGATTCTTTACAAAACAGATTCTCTATCCTGCTGAAAGAACTTTGTACAGCCGATAAAGGGATGAAATACGACTTTAGAGAATTGAGGAAAAAAGAACGGCAATTTACTATTGCGGTATCAACAGACGGGTATATGAGGGTATTTTCCCGAAACACTTATTGGGGCGGTACTATGCCCTTGTTTGCTTCTTATATGCAATATAAGGATAAAGAACAATCTTATTTCTTTGATATGAATGATGATAATGATATGGGGATATGTTATGATACTATTTATTCCATTCAAGCATTGGATAAAAGTTATTACCTGCTTTCAGGGACAAGCCAGATAGCGACCGCATATCCTTTAGCAGTAATGAAAGCTGTTAGTTGTACAAATGGTAAGTTGAAGCAAGATACAATATTCGTTTCCGGTAATCAACAAAAGGATTATTTATCTATCTCTTATCGTGATGCAGAGGATAATATAGACGCACGATTATTCATTGGTAATAATTTTACGTTTCCCCGTATCGTATATATTGGAAAACAAGAGGAGATTTTAAAGCCTATTATTGTAAAAGATAAAGACGATACCGAATATGTCAGTGGAGAAATTGAGGTATATAAACTTGTAGGAAATAAGAATGAAATAAAATTCATCAGTAACAACGAAAAATAATATCTAACGATATTCCTTTTAAACCATAATGTAGAAACATGAAAACAACAATGCCATATAAAAGAACTGAAAACGTTCTGTATGCCGTGATTTCGCTATTTGTGGGATGGCGTATCACTTCTTACCATACATCTGCTCTGCCCGATTTTGATATAGCCGCAAACAATATATACACAACGATTGAATGTGAAGTGCTGACATTTGTATTATGGGGTATGCTGATATTCCTTTTCCGCTTTATCGGGAAACAGGTGGATGATACAAGGAAAAAGCGATTGTTCAAGGTAACTTCCGTGCTGGTATATTGGTTAATCCTGTGGGGTATCTGCTACTACCAATGCGCCATAAAAGCGGTGCAAAACTGGAATGATATGATGAACGGGAATGTCGGATAACCTAAGCATTTGCAGTTATCCGAATACCGTTGCTGACAATAAAGAAGAATAGAATGTACCAACATAGTTCTAAATCATTATGAAAACAATTACCGGATTTTTATTATCCAAAGCGGCGGAGCGTCCGGAGATATTGCTCCCTGTGCAAGAATTGGCGGACAAGATACAATGGCTGGCAAATAACAGCCGTTCGCTGAAAGAGTTGGAAACCTTAGAACCGTTTGCCGGAAACAGTGAACTGCTGCGCTTCGTTACCGACAGCCTGAAAGAAAGCGGGGAACTGCTGACATTGGAGCAGAAGGATTATAAAGCCTATATTTTCTTACTGGCATATTGTCCCGAAGATTTCGCTTTTTTCTATCTCAAAGAAAAACTTGTAGTACCTTATATCGAGCAAAATAAACTGGATGAACTGTTGTCCTTTACAGATATGCTCCGGCAGGTTTTCGACAATCACAGATACTTGTCGGGTGTCTATAACTGGGTGTGCGACTACTTCTTTCAGGCACGGCGGGAAGCCTATCATGGAAAAGGAAGCTACATCACCGATACGCAGTTCCGGCGTGCCGAACGAAACCTGAAATACCTGCGACAGAGGTCATTCCGGGAAATGGTGCAGATAAAAGGCTATAAGGTCTATTCACCGACCATCCTTGCCAAATGCTGTGATATGGAATACCGTTCGTTCCGCCGCAGGTTCAGAGCAGAATTTGGAAAGACATTGTGCCAGTGGATACGTGAACAGCGGGTAAAGGAGATAACCTACCTGCTGGAATATACCGACAAGAGATTACTGGAGATTGCAGAGGATACCGGGTTTTCGTCCACCAGTAACCTGAACGATTTCTGTGTAAAATATATGCTCGGAACTCCCGGCGTGCTGCGTAAAAGCCTGAAAGGACAACGGAATGTTCACCATGAAGAATAGAATGTGAAAAATGAAGTATAAAGTGTTGATTTAAAGCCTGTAACTTTGTACCCGATTAATAAAGGAACGATTAATTATGGGACAACAGAATTTGAATGAATACTTTACCGACCTTTTGCAAAAGGTCGATTTGCAGATACAGGACTTTGAAGATAACAATAACGACCCTTTCAGCTTGTGTAAGCAGGTCATTGACTACCTGCAAGAAATCGTGGGGGAGCTGAAAACCTTTATCATTTCCTACTCTTTCACCAGCAAGGAGGAAGAAATTTGTTTCTTCAAGGAACAAAAGCCCGTGATAGCGAGTAAAATCATCTATTACAATACGGTTTACCAGTTTGAACTACGTTTTCCCAACGGCAGCGAAGAAACGCAAAAGACGTTCATCATGGCGGAAACCGACCGTATTTTGGCGCATTTTCAACGCAATATAAGTTTCTACCAGTATTACCGGACAAAAGCCACCTATTTAGACCATAAATATTTCCTGCGTGGGAAACCTGATATTCATATACTTATAGACAATTTCTATTATGAAGCAGACCCACAGTTCAGCACCAGTTATGATTATAAAGTAGCCAAAATATTAGCCATCGAACTGTTTGCCATTTACCTCACCAACCGATTGAATGAACTTGAACGGCGTTTCCAACGCCAGCAGGTCAAAAACGGGAATATAAAGAAGCTACTCCGGTGGACGGGGACAAAACGGGCATTGGTGGAACTTATCTACGCACTCTACACCAATGGCGATTTCAATAAGGGGACGGTTGATATAAAGGACATTGTATCTTGCTTTGAAGATATGTTTGACATAGATTTAGGTGATTTCTACCATACCTACATGGAACTTAAATCACGCACAAATGACCGGACACATTACCTGAACACCCTGCAAAAACGGTTGCTACGCCGGATGGAAGAACAGGAGTGAGCTTTCTTCGATTAACAAATTTTATTTCGCCACAGGTGGGTTCACCTGTGGCTTTTTATTTTCCCGAACCGCCCAACTTTGCCGCAAATCAATTAGTTAATGAAATGGACGTAATAACAGTAGAAACAAAAGCCTTTAAAGAATTGATGGCAAAAATCAACGTGATTGCCAGCTATGTATTTTCCCGTCAGGACGACTGCAAGGAAAATGAGGATGATATTTGGGTAGATAGTTACGAAGTATGCACTTTCCTAAAGATAAGCGACCGCACCCTGCAACGGCTTCGTTCCAAAGGAGAAATAGCCTATTCCACCATCCGGGGACGCAATTTCTATAAAATCGGAGAGATTAAACGCTTGCTTGAAAGCCGTTTGATAAAGAGCAATGACGAATGTATGCGTAACCTTATAACCAACCACAAACTGTATGTTAAGGAAAGAAGAAATCTTAGAGAGGACAAATAAGGGTCTGAACGTGTTCAAGCACTACATTTCCGGTACATGGCGTGTGGGGCGTAATTTTCTCAATCCGTTGTATGAGGACAGCAAAGCATCCTGCAACATCTATTTTGACCGCCGTAACGGAACATACAAAATGAAAGATTTCGGGAATGACAGCTATTCCGGTGACTGTTTCTTTTTCGTAGGTAGGCTCAAAGGGCTGGATTGTAACAATTCAGGGGACTTCATCGAGATTTTGCAGATTATTGACCGGGATTTGTCATTGGGGATTTCAGAGGGTAATCCGATGCCTCTACCCCAACCGTTTAAAGAACAGGAAAAGCCTGTGCCTACTCCGGTAGAACGTACTGGCAGACCCTACACATTTAAGGAGAGGAAACTTACCCCTTCCGAACTGGAATACTGGCAACAGTACGGCATTACCCCTGAAATACTGGAACAGTATAAGGTCTGTTCAGTCGTCCAGTTCCAAAGTGAAAATGCAGAGGGTAATCCGTTTTCCTATACTTCCACTAAGGAAGAACCCATTTACGGGTATAAGAGCAAACGCTTCATCAAACTGTATCGACCGTTTTCAAGAACACGTTTCCTGTATGGTGGTAATATCGGCGAGAATTATTGTTTCGGACTGGAACAACTACCCAGCAAAGGCGACATCCTGTTTATAACAGGTGGGGAAAAAGATGTCCTTTCACTGGCTGTAAGGGGATTCCATGCGATTTGTTTCAACAGTGAAACAGTTACCGTCCCGCCGAACATCATCTATAAACTCACATTCCGTTTCAAACATATCATATTGCTTTACGATATGGATGCCACCGGGATAGAGAGTGCGAGGAAACATGAAAAACAACTCTGTGAATACGGGGTGAAACGGCTGTTCTTACCACTTTCCGGTACAAAGACGGAAAAGGATATTTCCGATTATTTCCGAACGGGGAACAGCCGGGAAAACTTCATCAAGCTATTTATCGACTTCTTAGATACAATCTATAATGAAACAATGACTATGCTTAAATCATGTGAGATTGATTTTAATAATCCCCCGGCAAAAGCGCAGGAAATTATCTCGGCAGGTGACGTTCCACTGGGCACACAGGGGAACTTGTGCTGCATCACAGGCGGAGAGGGAACAGGGAAAAGTAATTATGTGGCTGCACTTGTGGCAGGTTCAATCCGTCCGGCAAATGTTCAGGTTGATACGCTGGGTATCAATGTCAGCGAGAATACCAAACATAGAGCCGTCCTGCTTTATGATACGGAGCAATCGGAAGTACAACTGTTCAAGAATGTAACCAACCTGATAAAGAGGGCGAAACAGACAGACAAACCGGATGAATTTAAGGCATTCTGCCTTACGGGTATGTCCCGTAAAGAACGACTTCACGCCATTGTTCAGAGCATGGATAGATATTATTACCAATACGATGGCATTCAGTTGGTGGTGATAGACGGTATCGCAGACCTTGTGCGGTGTGCCAATGACGAAGCGGAAAGCGTGGCAATCATAGATGAACTGTACCGACTGGCAGGAATATATAAGACCTGCATTATTTGCGTGCTGCATTTCATACCCAACGGTTTGAAGCTCCGGGGGCATTTAGGCTCGGAACTGCAACGCAAAGCGGCTGCCATCCTTTCGATAGAGAAAGACGAAGACCCGGCTTTGTCAGTGGTGAAAGCCCTGAAAGTAAGGGATGGCAGCCCGTTGGATGTCCCCTTAATACTTTTTTCATGGGATAAAGCAGCCGGGATGCACCTTTACAGGGGCGAAAAGACCCGTGAGGAAAAAGAGAAGCGCAAGGAAAAGGAACTGGTCGGGGTTGCCCGTGACGTGTTCGGCAGACAGGAACATATCACCTATATAGACCTATGCGAACAGATACAGCAAATCTTGGACGTGAAAGAACGTACCGCAAAAAGCTATATCCGCTTCATGCGGGAAAAGGATATTATCATCAAAGACCCGTCCAACCAAAGTTATTTTATGATTGGTTCAATTTAATCAGACAGCCTTATGTATATAGATAAAGACGATTTTACCGCATGGATGGAACGTATCATGGATAGGTTCGATATGCAGGACAAGAAAATAGACCGGGTGATTAAGGGACGTAATTGCTTGGACGGGGAAGAACTGCTGGATAATCAGGACTTGTGCCTGCTCTTGAAAGTAGCCCCCCGGACACTGACCCGTTACCGGAAAAAGGGAATACTCCCTTTCCTTATGCTGGATGGCAGGTGTTATTACCGTGCAACGGATGTACACAAATTAATCCGGGAGAAAACCGATTAATTTTTTCTTTTCTAATGGCTTTCAATCCTGTTTTGTCGTGAGATAAGGCAGGATTTCTTCGTATTGTATGCAGGAGTTTTCAGGGATTTATCTAACTTTGCAAAAGTTACATAAGAAAATAACGGCGATTGAATAGTAACCTGTGATTTCGCCTTTATATATAACATATTCGTTCGCAGAACGTCTCAAAGTAGAAAACTGGCACTTTTCAATAATGACGAGATTTTCAGCGCAATGTCTATGCTATGTTTTAACATAGCGTGGGCTTGCCTGTTTCGTCATTAAGGTATGCCAGTACCTCTACTTTGAAGCAGTGTAAGTTCACGCTTCTTTTTTAGATGTACTGGCGAACAGTTTATAAAAAGCAACTGTTAAATACTCAATCATGAAACATTTAAAGACTTGTATTGCCGTATCTCTTGATGGCTTCATAGCCACAAAGGATAATGAATTGGATTGGATGCCTGAAAACGTAAGGAAAGAGATTTCGGCAACCTATGAACAGCCGGATGTATTGCTTGCCGGAGTTAATACCTATACCTATATTTTTGAACATTGGGGCGGATGGCCGTACAAAAGCAAAAAAACTTTTGTAGTGTCCCACTACGATACCAATGTGTCGGAAAAGGAGAATGTAACCTTTCTTACTGATATGCCATTACGTGCAGTCAATGAACTTAAATCAAGTTCGGAAACCGATATTCAGGTTATCGGCGGCGGTAAATTCATAACATCCCTGATTGAAGCGTCCCTGCTGGATGAAATAACCCTGTATATTATCCCGGTCATGCTGGGGAATGGTATCAAGTTCATAGGTAAAACTTTCGGGTCGAAGTGGGAACTGACCCAAAACAAGATACTGGATAACCAGGTCGTTTGCCTGACCTACCAGTATAAAGGAGAATGATTAAAAAAGCACCCGGTGTCCCTCCGGGTGCTTCAACCACAAAAATTTCAATTATAAATCTATCTATAATGAAACTTTCTGTGGCAAATATAGCTATTTCCAGCTTATTTCTTCGGCTTGCCTTTCTTTTCAGGAAACACGAAAGTAACATTAAACTGTTCGTCAAAAGCAAGTGAAGCGTCAAAGACCTTGCCGTTCTTGCTTTTAAAGCCTTTGATTAGCCCGGTTTTCCCAGTCGTCACCAGTTCGGTAATCTGTTTGTCCGTTAGCTGCTTGTCGCTCTTATTGCGAAAGATGGTAACGGAACAATCCACATTGGAACATTTGGCGACTTTCGGATAGAAAAGGATGTGTCCGGTCTTGCATTTCGGACAGATACAATCATTACCCGAAGCGAAATAAAGTTGAACGCCCAAAAGTTCAGCCGTGATTTGCCGTGCATACACTTCGATACCTTTGCGGAACGTGTCGGGGTTCATTTCTCCGCTTTCTATTTTGGCAAGCGTGTTTTCCCACATTCCCGTCATTTCAACGTCTGCTATCTTCTTTATCCCGGATAATATTGTAAACGGCAAGCCCTTTCTCGGTCGGGACAAGGTTCTTTTTCTCCCGGATGATGTACTGGCGGGAAAACAGCGTTTCGATGATGGCTGCCCGTGTTGCGGGCGTGCCGATACCCGTATCTTTCATGCTGGCTTTCAGGTCGGCGTTTTCCAGTTCCTTACCCGCTGTTTCCATTGAAGAAAGCAAACTGCTTTCCGTGTGTAACGGCTTGGGCTTGGTCTGTTTCTCCAGTAGTTCAATGCCGGAAAGCAGTAAACTATCTCCGTCCTGCATGGCGGGCAAAGTGGTGTTATCTTCCCCGTCCTCTTTTTCTGCGAATACGGCACGCCATCCGGCGGACTTGATTATAGCCCCTTTGACCGTGAAAAGTGAGCCTACACATTCCAGCATTACACTGGTAACGTCTTTGACACATTTTTCAGAAAAGGCTTCCAACATCCGTCCGGCTATCAGTTCATAGATTGCCTGTTCGTCCGCTTCCAGTTTACCGGGCAGGTTTTCCGTCACAATCAGGGCGTGGTGGTCTGTTACCTTGCCATCGTTCACGGAACGGGAATTTAAGGCTTTGCCTTTCATCCCGGCAGCATATCCGGCAAAACGGGCGTACTGCTCCAAATTAACAAGACGTTCCGGGATTTCCTCGAATACGTCCTGTGATATATAACGGCTTCCGGTTCGGGGGTAACTGATAAGTTTACCCTCGTATAGCTTTTGTGCAATGGATAATGTTTTATCTGCGGAAAAATTTAGCTTGGTATTCGCTTCTTTTTGCAGCGTGGTTAAATCATAGAGCAAAGGCGGTTCTTGGTTCACTTCCTTACGCTCTACGGTTTTCACCTGAACCGTTTTCGCTTCCTTTATCCTTTGCAACGTGTCGATGGCGGCTTGCTGCGTATCGTATTTATCTGCGGATAGTGCCGTAAAAGCTATATTATCCTTTGCCGACTGTAATTTCAGTTGCCAATACTTTTGCGAGACAAAGTTCTTGTTCTCCAAAAAGCGGGTGCATATCATTGCCAACGTGGGTGATTGTACCCGTCCCAAAGAGAATATTCCTTGTCCGGCTGCCACGCTTAAAGCCTGTGTACCATTAATTCCTATCAAATAATCCGCTTCGCTGCGTGCCTGTGCCGAAAGGAAAAGGTTATCATACAAGCTACCGTCTTTTAGGTTTTGCAGTCCCTCACAGATTGCCTTGTCCGTAAGGCTGCTTATCCATAAGCGGACAAAAGGCTTGTTGCATCCGATATACTGGTAAATGTACCTGAATATAAGTTCTCCCTCTCTCCCTGCATCGGTAGCGACAATTATCTTATCCGACTGGTCGAATACTTCTTTGATTACCTTTAACTGTTTCAACGCTCCGGGGTCTGCCTTGTACCCTTTTTCCGCTTTTACTTGTCGGGGTGTAAGTTGAAAACTATCCGGGATAATAGGCAGACTTTCCCGACGGAAACTCTGTATGCCGTATGCTTCCGGCATTGCCAATCCTACAAGATGGCCGAACGCCCAGGTAACGAGATACCCGTTACCTGAAAGGTAGCCATCCTGTTTTTCACTCGCTCCTAAAATGCGGGCAATATCCCTTGCCACGCTTGGTTTTTCTCCGATTACTGCAATCATTCTAATTTTGATTTTAATTGTTCCACCTCTTTTTGTCTTAGGATTTTCCGGTCATAATAGATGTGATAGCCATCTATATAATATTGTCGGTTCTGCTCGTCTATGGTTTTCCAGTCCGTTTTGTAACAGGCAAAGAGAAACAGGACGAAACCGATAACCGGGATAAGGATTAATACCGCTATCATCTTTTGTGTCCCCTGCTTTGTTTGGGTTTATCCGTCTGCTCTTGCTTCTCCTTTTTATCCTGCTTGGTTTTCTGTTTTTCAGTAGGCTTGTCCTGACCCTTTTTCAAAGGTTCTTTCACTTTCTTGGTAGCTTCGTTGGTCTTGCCCTCCGAATTGACCGCTACCTGTGTGCGGTTCTTGCTTGCCGGGGTAATCTCTTTCACGGCGGAACGGTCAAAACTGGGATTATCGCTGTAAAAGCCGAGTTTCTTCTTGTCATGATTCACCTGTATATAAGCATCGTATTCGACCCCTCTCTTGTCTTTCAGCCCGGCAACAAAGATGGTCTTGTCATTGACTAAATCCTGCTGTTGCTGGCGTGTCAGTTCTATTCCTGAAATGCTCTTGGGGATGGTTACACCGTCACTGGTGACAAGGTTGTTCTGCCGCTCCTGTTTCTGCCGTTGCTCCTGTGATTGTTTGGCATTGGGATAAATAAATTCCAGACTTTTCTTGTCGGCATTGACCTGAACGGTAGCGGAAAAAGGATTTTTACGGTTGGAAATCATATTTTCAAGGAATACACCCTTTCCCTCCCGTAAGGCTTGCTGCTGTTCCTTACTAAGTTTGACACCCTTTATTTCATCGGGGATTTGGACGCTACTTGCACGCATGGAAACCAGTTCGTTCGTCACCTTATCCACACTGACGAAAGAAGGTATCATTTCCCCCGTGATATAGTTTTTCAGGTTTACAATCCGTCCCATATTGCCCGTTTCAAGAAGATTGGCTTTATCCTCTTTGGAAAATTCATGCCCGAAGAACGGATGTTCAAGTTCCGGCTTTTGGCGGATGCCGTGTATCGCCAAAACCACATTCCCGTCCTTATCATGCCGGAAAGATAGGCGTGCGTCCAGCTTCATAATGGCGGAATTGTAGTTTCCTGCGATGGAGAACGCACCGGGCGACTTGTACCCCCTTAACATGGGTTCTAAAGCCTTTTCCTTTTCAAGCTGTTCTTTGGATAGACCAAAATTCTTCAAGGCTTCCCAGTCCACTTTATCTGGGTCAATCACATACTTGCTTTTGTCGGGTTGCTGCGGTGCTTGTGCCGTTGCTCCCGCTTCTTTGGCTGGCTGCTGTGGTTGTGGTTGGGCTTGGGTTTCCTGCTGTTCTTTCTTCGCTTCCTGCTTCACGGTTTCAGGTGTTACCCGGTAACGCTCTATGCCCGCTTCGTTTTCAGGTGTCGGATTGTTGAAGTTATCCCTGATTATCGGCTCGATTTTGGGAAGTTCAATCTTAGGGATTTTGAAGAAGTTAAAACGGGTCGGGTTCTTCAACTGGTTTATCATGTTGGAAAAGAAGTTGGAAAAGAAATCACCGTGACGGTCGAATTTCAGAAGTTCGCTGTTGTTCTCCGGCGGTACGGTTTGGAGTTCCCCGTTTTCATCCACGCCTTTCACTGCGCTGATTGTCTTTTTCTCCTTATCCAGTACAAGAAGAATATCCATCATCTGTTCGTCAGTGGTGGATTGGTTGGCTGTGTTTACATCCATAACTTTTTGAATTTTAGTGAGTAAATAAATATTTCGGAAGTAAAAGTAAGGATGAAATGGAGTATATTTAAGGATTTGGGAATGGGTGGCTTCATTAGTCCTCGTTTGGCTTCATTTGTCATAACTAAATTGGTTAAAACTTGATTGGTATATAAAATTATCATACATTTGTGAATAACACATTAAATTTAAGAAATTATGAGTTCAACAACAGGAACAAAAAGAAACTTAATAGATTTTTTATGGGATTGGGCAGAAAGCTATGGACAATGGAGTAAACTACTTGTAAGTAGTATTGTTGCGTCTGAAAAGCCTCTTATTCAATCTGAACGAGATACGATTTTTGAGTATTTTTTACAAGATGTAGGATTAAGAAATGGGCTTCCTGCAATTTCAAAAGCTAAACCTACCTATATACCTGTTTCTAAGAAAATAGAATTGTTATCCTTGTCTGATATTCAAGGTGTTAATAAATTAGCTCAAAATCAGTGTATAAAATTCAGCAAAAATATAACTGTTATTTATGGAGAAAATGGAACAGGAAAAACTGGATATAGTAGGATATTAAGATCTTTGGGTTTCAGCTATGATAATACGACTAAAATTTTACCCAATATTTACGCTGAACCTACCCCAATGACAGCTTGTATAAAATACAAAGCAGAAGAAAATGAATATACTTTCAATTGGGATGGTGTAACATTGAATATGGATTTACAAACAATATCAGTATTCAATAATAGTTGTGTAAATATTTCACTTAACGATGGTAGGCAATTGATTGTGTCGCCAATTGGGTTCCATTTGTTTAACTTGGTTTCAGAGGAATTAGGCGAACTAAATAAAATGTTAAATGAAAAAATTAATAAACTTCAATGTCCTTTAGAGTGGACTAAAGATTTACATGAAAATACGCCCCATTTTACATATATACAAACACTTAGTTCTAAATCATCAAAAGTGAAATTAGATGAATTAAGGATGTTTAGTACAGAACAGGAAAAAGAAATTGAAATAAAAGAAGAGGAGTTAAAACGACTTAATAAAACGCTATTAGAAACAGAACTTAAAAATTTTACCTTGCAAATTTCTGAATTAAATGAATTTATTGCAAATTTGGAAAGTGTAAATAAAAAAATAAATTCTTCTATTTTTGAAAATTTCGTAAATACAAAAAAGAAAATCATTGAACTTAACAAGAAATCAAAATTAGGGATAAAAGATATTGCAGAATCTAATGGTGTTGATTTTTATCAAACAAAAGAATTTGAAAATTTTATAAATTCAGCAGAAGAATATATAAAAATATTGGGAAAAGACGATTATCCTTCACATGATGATATATGTATATATTGTCGGCAACCTTTAATGACAAATGAAGCAAGAAATTTGCTCAAAAATTACCATCAATTACTGAATGACACCACGCAGGATGAGCTCCGTTCTTTAAAAAAACAGAAAGATGAGTTAATTGAGAGTCTGAAAAATATAAACATAGACTTTATCTTCCATCAGCCTACATTCGGTACAAATGAAGATAGTAGTAGCAAACAGCCCAGTGAAATTGTTCAATTTCGTGAAAAAATACTCTCCTTAATCAACTTAATAATTGAAGATAATGAGAATATATTTGATAAAGTATTTGATGTAAACTATGAAGCTATAAAATCTTTTTTACTATCCACAAAAGAAACAATAAGTGATATTGTTTCTAAAAAGAAAGAAATACTTCAAAATATTGAAAACCAAGAAAGTAAGATACAAACCGTAATCAATGAATTAAAAGACAGACAAATATTTTCAAAACATTACAGAGACATAATAAATGCAATCGAAGTTTTAAAGAAAAAAGAATTATTGGATAAAAAGCGTAGTTGCTTTAATACAACCTCTATTAGTAAAAAAACTACAGATGCAAGAGAAGAATTGATAAAAAGTCATTTTATAGAAAATTTCAATCAGGAATTAAGGTCTCTAAGAAAAACATATATTAATGTCGAATTAAATTTTGGTACAACAAAAGGTGTCTCAAAAATACAGCAAAAACTAAATACTAAATATTTTCTATCAGATATTTTGAGTGAAGGAGAACAAAAAGCTATTGCTCTCGCTGAATTTCTCACTGAGCTGCAATTAGACAAAAATGTAGCTCCTGTAGTGTTTGACGACCCTGTTAATAGTTTAGATCACAATATAATAGATGATGTGGCAAGGAGATTAATAAGGCTTTCTAATGAAAGACAAGTTGTTATCTTTACACATAGTGTACTACTTTTTAATAGTATATTGTATTTTAGTAAACAGCCTTTATTTAAAAATACTACATGCATTTTCCTCAACTCTAAAAGTGAATTCGGAGAAACAGGGGTTATTACAGAAGCGGAAGAAGAAATAAATAGTGTGAATAAATATATGTCAAAAATTAACCCTTTAATAAATAATACGCCTAAAGGAAGAAGTGAAAGTGACGTTGCTTCAGATGGATATGGATATTTGCGTTCAGCTATAGAATTATGTGTTGAACAAGAAATATTTCAAGGAACAGTAAAACGTTATCAAAAAAACATAGCATTAACTTCTTTTGTGAAAATTAATGGAGAATTGCTTAACCAATGCAAAGATAAGTTGAATGAAATATTTGAAAGGAGTTGTGGCTATATAAAAGGACATAGTAACCCAACGGAAATAGACAACGAACCAAAATTATCAGAGTTCATAGAGGATTATAATGAATTTAAAAGAATTAGAGGACTTTTTATCAAATAATATATAAAGTAATTTTTGGAACTATCCATTATATTCTCTTAAAATATTTTTAGCAACTCCACCTCTGCTTTAGATAACTATAGTAGAGGTGGAGTTTATTTTTTAACTTCCAATTAACTTTACTCTTCTACTTTTTTTAACAAATATCGTAAGTCCGGGTCATTTTTTATCCGTTCCATTTCGTCCGTGACAATCTGCTGGACTTCTTGCCTGACCCGGTTGTAATTTGCGTGTATTTCTTCCTGCATCCAGTCATTCCCGTTCTCGTCCCTAAAATCTATGATTTGGGGAAGTTTCTTGTAACTGGCTGTTTCCCGCTTCACTTTCTCGTTATCCACCACAATTTCGCAATGAAAAATCTTCTGCTCGATGCGTTCATCGAAATTGTCGCTGACCGCACCCACAAACATACCCTGCGTTAAATTGGAAATTTTACTGGGCGGTATCAAACTATCCATCTGCGTACTGATTGAGGTTGATTTGTCATTCCGGTTGATAGTCATGCTTTGCCGCTTTTGTAGTACCTTTCCGAAACGGTCTGAAAGCGTTTTAGCCGTTTCAGAAACCACCTGACCGGAAAAGATATTACCAACCGTATTTTCGATTACTTTGCTTTCCTTGTCCCCATAATCCCGGCGTAACTGGCTGAAATCCTGAAAGCCCAAACAGACCGCTACCTTGTTGCTTCGTGCCGTTGCTATCAGGTTATCCAATCCTCTAAAATAAATGGTTGGCAACTCGTCAATTATCACGGAACTTTTCAGTTGGTGCTTCTTGTTTATCAGCTTCACAATACGGGAATTATACAGTCCCAAAGCACAGGAATAGATATTTTGGCGGTCGGGATTATTGCCTACCACCAATATTTTAGGTTCTTCCGGATTGTTTATATCCAGTGAAAAATCATCACCTGTCATTACCCAATATAGGGCGGGTGAAATCATCCTTGAAAGCGGGATTTTTGCACTTGCAAGCTGCCCCTGTAACTGGTCTTGGGCATTCGATTCCCATGCGTCCATAAATGGTGAAAGGTAGTTTTCCAGTTCGGGATAACTCGTTAAAATTGTGAACGTATCGGTATATTTCTTGTTCAGAAATTCGATGGCGTGCGGGAATGTACAATACTTTCCACCCTGATAGATTTTCAAAAACCAAATGATAGAAGCAAGCAGGATAATCGGACTTTCCACAAAGAAGTCCCCCTGCTTGGTTATCCAACTGCGGTTTAAATTTAACATGATGGTATAACTGGCTTCGTATGCGTCCGATATGTCCGTCATAAACGCCGGATTTATCGGGTTGCATCGGTGACTTTTACGTGGGTCGTCAAAGTTAATCATATAAAATTTAGGCTTCACCTTATACCCGTCTAAATGGCTGATTAAGTGATTGTAAGCTATCTCCGAAAGGTCAGGGAATTTGTAGTCATAAATATAAACAGCAAAACCTTTTTCGATTTGCTGTTTGATGTAGTTATTGACTATCGCATACGATTTTCCCGAACCGGGCGTACCCAATACCATGCTTGCCCTGAACGGGTTTACAACGTTTATCCATCCGTCATTCCATTTCTTTTTATAGTAGAACCGTGTCGGCAGGTTGATGGAATACTCGTTTTCTATCAAGCGTGTTTCTTGTGCAAAACTTTCATTCTCGGTATTAAACACATCATCCATCAGGTTATTTTTCAGCAAACGTGAAATCCATACTCCGGCAGCTAACAGGGAAAGATACCCGGCGGTCATGGTAAAGATATACAAACCTATATTTGCAGCTAATGGTAACGGAAGAGCCAACAACCACCAGTTCAGAAAAAACAGGATAAAACCGATTGTCAGGAACACATAAATCTTATTCCATGTGATTTTTTCCTCTTTCACTCCTTTTGTACCCAAACAGGAAAGCGCAAGGAACACCACCGAAAAAAGTTTGGTGTACAGGATATTGGAGAACAGCCCGGCGGTACGCTGGAAGTTCAGCAGGATTTTATCGACTACCCCGATATTGATACCCCACTCCCGGAACGACTGGTAACAAAACCAGTAAATGTTTATCACTACAAATAAAATACTGATTGCCCGCATAAAGTCCATAACCTTTGCAAGTCCTCTTAAATCATCTTCATTCTGCATAATTGAAATTTTTATAGTTATTAAATACGTCTTTGTTTCTTCTTCTTCCTTTTCTTGGATGGTGGAACTTGGCTGTTGTCGGGTGGCGTATCGTTCCCACCGGATAACAGGCTGAACAGTCCCGCAATGGTTTTGCCTGTATTTTCAAGGTGTCCGGTAGAGTTAAATTCCGGCGTGCGTTCCTGCGTTTTCTGTTTGCTGTTTCCCGTCAAAGTACGGGAGCCGGAAAACAGGTCGTTGAACACATTGGTGGAAAAGTCTTTTCCCAACCGTGACCCGTTCAGGACGGTACGGTTTTCGTGGTCGATGAATGTTACGCCGTATATCCTGCCCGTATCGTTCTGCCGGAAAAGTACATCTATGCCTTTCGCTTTCAAGTCTGTAACCAACAGTTCCCGGCTTCGGGCGGATTTCATCACTGCGCCGACTGTCCGGCGGGTGCGCTCTTTCAGTTTTTTGTCCTGAATGTCCTTTGCGGATTTCTTGATGTGTCGTTGGATGGCTTCGTAACCTACCGACTTTCCCAAAGAGGAAGATTTTAACGGGTTTCCCTGCTTTTCTCCTTTGTCATTGGTTACCGAATAGACAATACCGTTATAAGGTTTACCGTTCACTTCCCCTTTCACTTCTTCCGCCTGTACATTATATATAGATAGCAGGGCTTTGTACTCCGTGAAACTTTGGAAACGGTAACTGCCGACAAGGGCTTTCACCGTATTGGATAACTGGTGCTTTACGTCCCCTGCCCGGTAGTCCACCTTTTTAAGTTCGGGGCGTTCGGTTGCTTGTTTCTTCTCTGCCGGATGCAGCCCGTACTTCTGTTCCAGTTCACGGGTGATTTGTTTGCTGCGGATATGCTCGAACTTGTCGTTTATCTTTTTGCCCGTATCATCTACCCGGATGGAAACGATATGTATATGATGCCTTGCAATATCTTCGTGCTTGTAAACCATATACGGCTGATTGCCATACCCTAACTTATCCATATACTCTTTGGCAATATCCGCAAGCTGGCTGTCAGAAAGCACATCGTCCGGGTGCGGGTTCAGGGAGATATGGATAATCGGTTTTTCCGTTTTCAGGTCTGCGGGCAGGTGCATATCGAAACATTCCATACATCGCCGGATGCTGAAATTCCCGTCCTCGCTTTCAAACATACGGTTACTTAAAAGTACCTTTCCCTGCTGTTCATCCACCTTGTTTTGGTTGTAAGCGAGCGCACCAAACAGGGAACTGCCTACGCTTATCTTTGCAACCATCTTGTTTCAAATTCACGGGTCAGTTCTATAATTTGGCGGTTCAGGTCGGCAAGTTCCATCGTTGCCTTTTCCAGTTTATAGAGAAATGCGAGTGCTTTCTTCTCTGAAAAATTGGTATTGAGAGCCTTTACTACCTGATTATAATTCACAGCGATACCCCTGTACTGGGAATATAAAGCGGTCAGCCGGGTATAATATTCTACTGCCGCCTTGTCTATTTTAATCACTTTGAACGGTTCGCCGAAGATGCGGGCGGTGATAAAATGCGCTTTCGTGCGCATACCGGATTGGTCGAACAATGCCAAAAAGCGGGCGTGGTCTATCGCATTGAAGCTGATAGAGTACCTGAACACTGCCGGGTCTGCTTTGGGCTTTCGTCCTGCGCCACCCGGACGGGGCGCATTTTCATTTTTCTGTTTCATGCTACATTTTTTTAAGGGTTACGATTTCGGAGTGACCCTATCCCGGCTTCGTCCGGGCAAGGCGTTCAAAGCTGCTGAAAGAATTTCAAGCAGCGCAGAACACACCTTGCTATTTGCCAGTGCAAATAAAAATCCGCCTACGGACGGATTGGGGTTAGCGGATATTGGAACGCTCCCGGCGGCGGGGGCTTGGTTAGCCTGACCGATACCTTTCGGTTGCAAAGTAACGGGTATTAAAAATGCTGTGAAATAGCGGGTTATAGGACAAATGAGGACAAACGGGGACATTTGAGGACACATCTCGAAAGGGGTTGTTTTTCTACGTTTATTTGTCCCGGATTTAAGAAAGAAAGCAATATGGATAGATGGAAATATAGCTTGAAAAGCGTGCGGAAAGAAAACGGTTTTGAAAACTTGAAAACAAGATTTCAAGATTGCAATCTTTCAAGAAAGCAGGAAAGCAAACCGGATGGAATGATTGAAAGGAAACAGTCATTCAATCGGGAAAGCAGACTGTCTGTAAAGAAAACAAGCTGTCTTTGTGGAATGAATGAAAACAAAGAAGCAAGAAAGAAAACAGGCTGTCTTTGCAGAAAGAAAACAATCATTCCGGCTTTCGGGCTTTCAACATGGAACAAAAGAAAACCATCCGTCAATCTGTACGGATGTAATGAAATAAAGATGTATCACAATAATTCAAAATGACAATGAAGAAAGAAACCTTGTATGTGGCTTTCTCCACCCAAAAGGGCGGGGTCGGCAAAACAACGTTCACCGTCTTGGTGGCGAGTTACCTGTATTACCTCAAAGGGTATAATGTGGCAGTCGTGGATTGCGACTACCCGCAACATTCCATTTCCGCCATGCGCAAACGGGATGCCGAACAGGTGAACAGTGATGAGTATTACAAACGGCTTGCTTTCAGCCAGTTCAAAACACTGGGAAAGAAAGCGTACCCGGTGCTGTGCAGTTCACCGGACGAAGCGATAAAAACGGCGGATGAATTTCTTACGTCTGCCGGGATGGACTACGATGTAGTCTTTTTCGACCTGCCCGGAACGGTGAACAGTGAGGGCGTTATCAACTCCCTTTCAGGGGTGGATTATATTTTCACCCCCATAGCCGCCGACCGGGTGGTATTGGAAAGCAGCCTTTCCTTTGCGGTAGCTATACATAAACTACTGGTAAAGAATGAAGCGTGCCGACTGAAAGGGTTGCACCTGTTTTGGAACATGGTAGATGGACGGGAAAAAACCGACCTCTACACCCTGTATGAACAGACTATCGGGGAATTGGAACTACCCCTTATGAAAGTATTTATCCCGGACACGAAACGATTCAAAAAGGAACTGGACGCACAGCGTAAAACCGTGTTCCGTTCCACGCTGTTCCCGGCGGACAAACGGCTGGTAAAGGGCAGCAACATGGAAGAACTGATAACCGAAATCGCATACCTTATAAAACTGTAACGATATGGCAAAGCAAAGCGGCGGGAAACCACAAATTGACGAGGATTTTATGAAAGAGATTATTTCACAGGGCTTGCCCGTGAAGAAACAGGAAACGCCATCGGTGACGGTGAAAACGGAAATAGAAACATCGGATAAACCGGAAGATAAAACGGGTGCAGTGGAAACGGGAGATAAACCGGAAATCAAGGCAGAACCAAAGGAAGAAAAAGCGGTGAAAGAACCTGCACGCCGGAAAAAGAACACTCCGGGCGATTACCGGGAAACCTACTTCATGCGGGTGGACTTGACCGACCGCCAGCCGTTATATGTCAGCCGTGCCACACACGAAAAGTTGATGAAGATAGTAACCGTTATTGGCGGACGCAAGGCAACCGTCAGCAGCTATGTAGAAAATATCCTGCTCCGGCATTTCGACCAGTTTCAGGACGAGATAAACGAACTGTACGAAAGCAAATTTGAAAAGCCGTTCTGATATGTTGAAATGGTTTATTATCGGAACGCTCCTGTATTACGCCGTTCTCTTATGGCGATACCGGGATAGCTTGGGAACATGGTTCACGGATAGGAAAAAGCAGCCGGAACAACCGGAAAGTAAAACGACTGTGAAAACCGGAAACGGTGATTCTCTTGTAGGTGCAAGCCGTTACCGGATGGGACAAATGAGGACAAGCGGGGACATCTTAGGACACCTTTCAAAAGGGGTTGATAATGCTTCTATATTTGTCCCGCAAAGCGAGGAAACGGTAACGAAAACGCTTGATAACGAGCTGGCAGATGAAAAAAACGCTGATACCCCGCAAGCGATTGAAACCGAGTTTGAGATGGAGTTTGAAACAGAAGATGCGGAAGAAACGGACGTTTCGCCAGATGAAATTGAAGCGGAAGAAATCGCCTGTTACATGGGTGACGGTGAGCCGGAAATGGCACAGGGTATCACACTGGGTGAACTGGGGCAAATGGTACAGGTCATTCAGGTTAAACAAGCACCCGACACGGAAGAACGGCAAGCGGTGCAGACCATCTGCCGGACGGAAACAAACCTGTTTCATTCGCTGGTGGAACAGATTAACGGGGGCAGGTCACGGGTAGCGGAACTTTTACAAAAGCATGAGATATCCGTACCCGCCACCGTTCCGGCTGCCGGAAATGATGAAATGGCAGCCTTTGATATGAACGATTTTCTTTAATAGTAAACTTTAAATAACAAGATAATGAAACAAAGAGAGTACGGTTAAGACAAACCTTTTAGAACATGGGGAACATTCCCCGCAACCACAAAAATTCAATTATTAATCACTCCGCCGGGCGGACTATCCAACCGTCCGGCAATTTAAAAATCAATGTATTTATAATGAAAAAGAAAGTTCTCTTTTCGGCAGCCGTTCTTTTGGCTGCATCCTCCGCTTTTGCACAGGGTAACGGCATGGCGGGTATTACCGAAGCTACCAACATGGTAACCAGTTATTTCGACCCGGCGACAAAGTTAATTTACGCTATCGGTGCGGTGGTCGGCTTGATTGGCGGCGTGAAAGTATATGGAAAGTTCAGCAGTGGCGACCCTGATACCAGTAAAACGGCGGCTTCATGGTTCGGTGCGTGTATCTTTTTGATTGTGGCTGCCACCATCTTACGTTCATTCTTCCTCTAAAAGAACGGACTATGGCAGACTATCCGATTAACAGGGGGATAGGCAAGCCAGTTGAGTTTAAAGGGTTGAAAAGTCAATATCTTTTCATTTTTGCGGGCGGGCTGTTAGCCCTGTTCGTGCTTTTCATCATCATGTACATGGTAGGTATCAACCAGTGGGTGTGCATCATCTTCGGCGTTACTTCGGCAACGCTGCTTGTATGGCAGACATTCCGGCTGAACGAGAAGTACGGGACACACGGTTTAATGAAATTGTCCGCACGCAGAAGCCACCCTTTCCATATCATCAACCGCAAAGCCATATCCAGATTATTCCATTTAAAACAAGCATCAAAATGAGAAATATATTGAAAGCTACCACGCTGGAAAACAAGTTTCCACTGTTCACTGTGGAAAACGGGTGCATCGTTTCCAAAGATGCCGACATAACGGTGGCGTTCCGGGTTGAACTGCCCGAACTGTTTACCGTCACGACAGCCGAATACGAAGCGATACATTCCGCTTGGAACAAGGCGGTAAAGGTGCTGCCCGATTATAGCATCGTACACAAACAGGACTGGTTCATCAAAGAGAACTATGCGCCCGACATCCAAAAGGATGATTTGAGTTTCCTTTCCCGTTCCTTTGAACGGCATTTCAATGAACGACCGTTCTTAAACCATACCTGCTATTTGTTCCTGACGAAAACCACAAAGGAACGTAGCCGGATGCAGAGTAACTTCTCCACCCTTTGCCGGGGTTTCCTTGTCCCCAAAGAGATTAAGGACAAGGAAACGGTTACAAAGTTCCTCGAAGCGGTGGGGCAGTTTGAAAGCATTATGAACGATAGTGGTTTTATTACCCTTACCCGCCTGAACTCGGACGAAATCACCGGAACAAGGGAAACGGCGGGTATCGTGGAGAAATACTTTTCACTCTCACAGACCGACACCACCACACTGAAAGATATTTCACTGGGTGCTGACGAAATGAAGATTGGCGACAATATCCTTTGCCTGCATACCCTTTCGGATACAGAAGATATGCCGGGCAAGGTAGGAACAGATACCCGCTATGAAAAGCTATCCACTGACCGGAGCGATTGCCGTTTGTCGTTTGCTTCCCCGGTGGGTGTGCTGCTCTCCTGTAACCATATTTATAACCAGTATATCTTCATTGACGACCATACGGAGAACTTGAAACAGTTTGAAAAGATGGCTCGCAATATGCACTCCCTTTCCAAATACAGCCGTGCCAATCAGATAAACAAGTCTTGGATAGAGGAATATTTGAATGAAGCACATTCACAGGGGCTTATCTCCGTGCGATGCCATTGTAATATCATGGCTTGGAGTGACGACCGGGACGAATTAAAGCACATTAAAAATGATGTGGGGTCACAGCTCGCACTTATGGAATGCAAGCCACGCCATAACACCACCGACACGCCGACCCTGTTTTGGGCGGGAATACCCGGCAATCAGGCGGACTTTCCGGCGGAAGAAAGTTTCTACACATTCATTGAACAGGCTCTTTGCCTGTTCACCGAAGAAACGAACTATAAAAGTTCGCTTTCCCCCTTTGGTATCAAGATGGTGGATAGGGTCACGGGAAAGCCGTTGTACATTGATATTTCAGATTTACCCATGAAGCGGGGTATTATTACCAACCGCAACAAGTTTATACTTGGGCCGAGTGGTAGCGGTAAATCATTCTTCACCAATCACATGGTGCGCCAGTATTACGAACAGAATGCGCACGTCCTGCTGGTTGATACCGGAAACAGTTATTTAGGTCTGTGTGAAATGATAAACCGGAAAACGCACGGGGAAGATGGGATTTATTTTACCTATACCACCGATAACCCGATAGCGTTTAATCCTTTCTACGTTGAAGATGGGGTATTCGATATTGAAAAAAAAGAGAGTATCAAAACCCTTATCTTGACCCTGTGGAAAAGGGACGATGAAGCACCTACACGGGCGGAAGAAGTGGCTTTGTCGAACGCTGTTAGTTCCTATATCGAACTGATTACCAAAGACAGTTCGGTTACTCCCTGCTTCAATACGTTCTACGAGTATGTGAGGAATGGCTACCGGGTGCACCTGCAAGAAAAGAACGTCCGGGAAAAGGATTTCGATATAGACAACTTCCTGAATGTATTAGAACCTTACTACAAAGGGGGCGAATACGATTACCTGCTGAACTCCGATAAAGAGCTTGATTTACTATATAAACGCTTCATTGTCTTTGAGTTGGATAATATCAAAGACCACAAAATTTTATTTCCGATTACTACGATTATCATCATGGAAGTATTTATCAACAAGATGCGTAAACTAAAGGGTATCAGGAAATTAATATTAATTGAGGAAGCGTGGAAAGCGATTGCATCGGCGAATATGGCGGATTATATTAAGTACCTCTATAAAACCGTCAGAAAGTATTTCGGCGAAGCGATTGTAGTCACACAGGAAGTGGAAGATATTATATCTTCCCCCATTGTAAAAGAGAGCATTATAAACAATTCGGATTGCAAGATACTACTCGACCAAAGAAAGTACCTGAACAAGTTCGACAGCATACAGAACCTTTTAGGGCTGACCGACAAGGAACGTTCACAGGTGCTTTCCATCAACCTTGCCAACCATCCCAACCGGAAATATAAGGAAGTTTGGATAGGCTTAGGCGGTACACAATCAGCCGTTTACGCCACAGAAGTAAGTTTGGAAGAATATTATACGTTCACAACGGAAGAAACGGAAAAGATGGAACTTTTCGCCTTGTCCGAAAAGTTGGGCGGCAACCTCGAACTGGCTATCAAACGGCTTGCCGAAAGCAAGCGCAATCCTGAAAAATAATCAATCAACAATTTAAAAATCAATCAGTATGAAACATTTAAAATATTTGTTTCCGGTGCTGTTATGCACCCTGTTACTGGGGCTTTCCTTCTGTAAGGAAACGAACGCCGACCGTCTTAGGGCGATGCGTGGTGACTGGGAAAGCGTGAAAAACCGTCCGGCGTTTACTCTCTTTGAGGAAAACGGACATTACCGGGTAACGACCTATCGAAAGACCTACCGGGGAACTATCCAAACGGAAACCTATCAGATTTCAGAACAGGACGGAAACCTGTTCATCGAAACGGGGCTTTCCGTCTTGCTGACCTACGACAAAGAGAACGACCGGATTCTACTTTCACCCGGTGGAGAATACAAACGGAGTAAACAACCAATAAAGAAATAAGCGTATGAGAACAAAGATTATAATGCTGCTCGTAGTATGCAGCCTGTTTGCTGGAAAGGTCAGTGCACAGTGGGTGGTGAGTGACCCCGGTAATTTGGCGCAAGGGATTATCAATGCGTCAAAGAACATCGTACAGACATCATCCACCGCACAGAACATGATAAAGAATTTTCAGGAAACGGTAAAGATTTATCAACAAGGTAAAGAATATTACGATGCCTTAAAATCAGTGCATAACCTTGTCAAAGATGCCCGGAAAGTACAAAAGTCCATCCTGCTTATCGGGGAGATTTCCGATATATACGTGAACAGTTTTCAGAAGATGCTTTCGGATGAAAACTATACACCGGACGAACTTTCGGCGATTGCTTACGGCTATACCCAACTGTTGCAGGAAAGTTCCGATGTACTGGAAGAAATGAAAAGCGTAGTGAACATCAACGGGCTTTCCATGTCGGACAAGGAACGGATGGACGTAATCGACCGGACGTATAACGCCATCAGGAACTATCGGGACTTGGTGAGTTATTATACCCGCAAGAATATTTCCGTTTCCTACCTGCGGGCGAAAAAGAAAAAGGACACCGACCGGGTAATGGCTCTTTACGGCTCGGCGGATGAACGTTACTGGTAACCTCTAAAAACAGACAAGTATGTTATTAGCTATCGAATTTGATAACCTGCATCAGATTTTACGAAGTCTGTACACGGACATGATGCCGTTATGCGGGAACATGGCGGGGGTAGCCAAAGGAATAGCGGGACTGGGCGCATTGTTCTATGTGGCTGCCAAAGTATGGCAGTCGCTCGCCAGTGCCGAACCGATAGACGTTTACCCTTTGCTCCGTCCTTTTGTGATTGGCTTCTGTATTATGTTCTTTCCCACATTCGTACTGGGTACGATTAACAGCGTGATGTCGCCAGTAGTCAAGGGCTGTAACAATATGCTCGAAACGCAAACTTTCGATATGAACGCTTACCGGGAACAAAAGGACAAGCTGGAATATGAAGCGATGGTACGTAATCCGGAAACGGCTTATCTTGTTTCGGATGAAGCGTTTGACAAGCAGATAGATGAACTGGGGTGGTCTGCCAAAGACATAGCCACGATGGGCGGCATGTATATGGATAGGGCGGTACATAATATCAAGCAATCCGTCCGGGACTGGTTCAGGGAACTTTTGGAACTGCTCTTTCAGGCGGCAGCCCTTGTGATAGACACTATCCGAACCTTTTTCTTGATTGTCCTTGCCATACTGGGTCCGATAGCCTTTGCCATCAGCGTGTATGATGGTTTTCAGGCGACACTGACCCAATGGATAACAAGGTACATTTCCGTTTACCTGTGGTTGCCCGTTTCCGACCTGTTTAGTTCCATTCTTGCCCGAATACAGGTGCTTATGCTGCAAAAGGATATTCAAGAGCTATCAGACCCCAATTTCATACCAGACAGCAGCAATAGCGTGTACATAATTTTTATGATAATCGGCATTGTCGGTTACTTCACCATCCCCACCGTATCGAACTGGATTATTCAGGCGGGCGGAATGGGTAACATGAGCCGGAATATAAACAGTGCGGCTAACAAAGCGGGTAGCGGTGTCGGTGCGGTAGCCGGGGCAGCAACCGGAAACGCTGGCGGCAGGGTCGGCGGTAAACTAATCAAAGGTAATCAATAATTAAAAATCAAGATGGAATTTAAAAGTTTAAAGAACATTGAAACCAGTTTCAAACAGATACGGCTTTTCGGTATTGTGTTTGTCGTGATGTGCACCCTGATAACAGGTTATGCCGTTTGGAACTCCTATACGTTTGCCGAAGCGCAACGGCAGAAGATTTACGTCTTGGATGGCGGTAAATCGTTGATGCTTGCGCTTTCGCAAGACCTCTCGCAAAACCGTCCGGTCGAAGCAAGGGAACACGTGAAGCGTTTCCACGAACTCTTTTTCACGTTATCACCCGATAAGAACGCTATCGAAAGCAATATCAAACGGTCGCTGTTCCTTGCCGATAAGAGCGCATTTAACTATTACCGTGACCTCTCGGAAAAAGGGTATTACAACCGTATCATATCGGGCAATATCAGCCAAACGATACGGATAGACAGCGTTTCATGCAATTTCGATGTGTACCCGTATGCGGTGGCTACCTATGCCCGGCAAATGATTATCCGTGAAAGCAGCGTGACCGAAAGAAGCCTTGTCACCCGTTGCCGGTTATTGAACGCCGTTAGAAGTGATAATAACCCGCACGGTTTTATGATGGAAAGTTTCGAGATAACGGAAAACAAGGACTTGAACACCATAAAGCGGTAAGCCATGATACGGAAAATTCTCTCTCCGGTTAATCAGGTAATTACCTGTATACAAGATTGGGCGGATGAAAAACTTCGCCACCTGTGCGGGCGCATGACACCGGAAATAAGGCTGGCGGTAATCCTGCTTATGCTCCTGTTCTTCGGCGGGCTATCCATCTACTTTACGGTATCATCCATTTATCGGATAGGCAAAGAGGATGGCGAAACCATACGGATAGAACATATCAGGCAGTTACAACTTCAAAGTAAAGACAGTACGAATATTTTTAATCAGTCAGACAATGGAAGAAAAAGAAGTGAAGAATGAAACTCCCGCACCGGAAACGGCAAGGGGAAAAGAACCTGAAAAACAGAAAAAAGAGAAAAAGGAACTGACACCCCAGCAGATACAGCAGCGAAAGAAGATGCTGGTTTACCCGCTTATGGGACTGGTATTCTTGGGGTCTATGTACCTGATTTTTGCACCGTCCGATAAGGACGAAACAAAGGCGGAAAGCGTGGGCGGATTTAACGCCGATATTCCGCAACCCAAAGGGGACGGGATAATCAGCGATAAAAAGACAGCTTACGAACAGGAACAGATGGAGAACAAACAGGCGGACAAGATGCGCTCCTTACAGGATTTTGCCTTTTCGCTCGGAGAGGAAAACGGGAACGGGGAAGATTTGACCCTGATAGATGATGCTCCGGCGGAAAAGCCGAAAACCAATGTAATAGACTTCGGGGCGGGTGCGCCGAACAATAGCCGTTCCTCTATCCAGTCTTCGGCGGCGGCTTACCGGGACATGAACCGTCAGTTAGGCAGTTTCTATGAAACGCCGAAAGAGGACAAGGAAAAAGAGGAACTGAAACGTCAGGTGGAAGAACTTACTGCCCGGCTCGATGCCAAAGAAAACGGGGCGGGCAGCATAGATGAACAGGTGGCTCTTATGGAAAAGTCATACGAACTGGCGGCAAAATACATGAACGGACAGAACGGGCAAAGCGTACCACCGCAACCGGAACAGATTGCACAGGTCGCATCGTCCGCAACCGTTCAGGGCAAAGGAAACGCCACACCTGTAAAATCGGTATCGGACAGGACGGTTTCAGGATTGCAGCAACCCATGAGCAACAGCGAATTTATCACCGAATACAGTAAGCCACGCAATTACGGGTTTAATACGGCGGTCGGCAGTGGTTATTCGATGGGAAAGAATACTATCCGGGCGTGTGTTCATAACGACCAAACACTTATGGACGGGCAGACCGTTAAACTCCGGCTGTTAGAACCGTTACAGGCAGGTAATGTGATTGTCCCGAAAAACAGCCTTGTATCGGGAAGTGCCAAAGTGCAGGGGGAACGGCTCGACATACTGGTGTCCTCGCTCGAATATGCAGGTAACATCATTCCGGTGGAACTTGCCGTTTATGACAGTGACGGGCAAAAGGGGCTTTCCGTACCCTCGTCACTGGAACAGGAAGCAGCCAAAGAAGCGATGGCGAACATCGGTGCGGGACTGGGTACGAGCATTTCCTTTGCGCAAAGTGCCGGGCAGCAGGTCGCAATGGATATTACAAGGGGCTTGATGCAGGGCGGGTCGCAATACCTTGCCAAGAAGTTCAGAACGGTAAAAGTACACCTGAAAGCGAACTATCAGGTGATGCTTTACGCCAAACAACAGTAATTTATTTATCAACCATAAAAATTTCAATCCAAAATGAAAAAGTTAATTATCATGTTCGCCCTGCTTTTGGGCGTGGTTTCAGTGAAAGCACAAAGTAACGATTTGTATCAGGGCATTACAAAGAAGCTGCCTTACCGCCAAATGGTGACACCTTACGGTGTACAGGTGACGTTTGCAAAAACGGTACACATTATTTTCCCGTCTGCCGTTAAGTACGTGGATTTAGGCAGTAACTACATTATCGCCGGAAAAGCGGACGGGGCGGAAAATGTTGTCAGGGTCAAGGCTACGACAGAGGGCTTTCCCGGTGAAACCAATTTCTCCGTTATCTGTGAGGATGGCAGCTTTTATTCCTTTAATGCGAAATACGCACACGAACCGGAAATGCTGAACATCGAAATGAAAGATTTCTTGGAGAATGAGGACACGACAGATTTCAGCCATACCCGGATGAACATCTATTTCCGTGAACTGGGTAACGAAAGCCCGCTTTTGGTAAAGCTGATTATGCAGTCCATCTACAAGAACAATGACCGGGAAATAAAACATTTGGGATGCAAGCGTTTCGGGGTGCAGTTCTTGGTAAAGGGCATTTATTCGCATAACGGACTGTTCTACTACCACACACAAATAAGGAACAGTTCAAACGTACCGTTTGATACCGATTTTATCCGTTTCAAGATTGTGGATAAGAAAGTAGCCAAAAGAACGGCTATTCAGGAAACCGTTATCGACCCGGTGCGGAGCTATAACGAGATACTGGTTATCGGTGGCAAGAGTACTGTCCGCACCGTGTACACCGTTCCACAGTTCACTATCCCTGACGATAAGATATTGGTTATCGAACTGGTGGAAAAGAACGGGGGCAGGCACCAAACTATCCGGGTGGAAAATTCGGATATAGTGGCAGCCAAAGTGATTAATGAACTTAAAATCAAATGAACATGAAAAGGATATTCTGTATGATGTTCCTTTTTGCGCTGTGCCTGACTTTTAACCAGGCACACGCACAAAGATGTCTGCCGGGAATGAAAGGTTTGCAGGTCACGGGCGGCATGGCGGACGGTGTTCACTGGAACAGTAAAAGTGATTTTGCCTATTACTTCGGGGCGGCTCTTTCCACCTATACCAAAAACGGGAACAGGTGGGTTATCGGCGGGGAATACCTCGAAAAGCATTACCCCTATAAGGATTTACAGATACCCGTAAGCCAGTTCACAGGTGAGGGCGGTTACTATATGAACTTCCTTTCAGACCGGAAGAAAACCTTTTTCCTTTCGCTCGGATTGTCTGCCCTTGCCGGATACGAAACAAGCAACTGGGGTGACAAGCAGCTGCCCGATGGCTCGATGCTGACGGATAAGGACGGTTTTGTCTATGGCGGTGCGCTGACGCTGGAACTGGAAAGTTATATTACCGACCGGGTGGTGTTCCTGATTAACGCACGGGAAAGATGCCTGTTCGGTTCTTCAGTCGGAAAGTTCCATACACAGTTCGGTATCGGTCTAAAGATAATAATGTGATAAACTAACCTATTATATATAATGTATATGAGAAATGTAATTTATAAGATACTAACAGGGTGCTACATGGTGGCCACCTTGTTATTAGTGAGTGCCTGTAATGACAACGTGGATATACAGCAGTCTTACCCGTTCCGTATCGAAACGATGCCAGTACCGAAGAAATTAAAAGTCGGTGAAACGGCAGAAATCAGGTGTCAGCTTCACCGGGATGGACACTATGAGGAAACAGTGTATTTCATCCGCTATTTCCAACCGAACGGGGCAGGAAGTTTAAAAATGTCGGATGGTACGGTCTTACTGCCGAATGACCTGTACCCGCTTCCGGGTGAAACATTCCGGCTTTACTATACCTCTGCATCAGCCGACCAACAGACGATAGATGTGTATTTTCAGGATAGTTTCGGGCAGTTGGAACAACTGACGTTTTCTTTCAATAGTAACAATAGCAAAGAAAAAGAATAAACCATTTTATATTAATATGTTGAGAAACACCCAGTACAATATTGCTGGGTGTACTTTTATGTGTATCTTTGCACAAAATTTAAATGAATGAAAGGTCTTAAATTAAATAGAGAGAAACTACATAATCACATAGATACGGAGCTTTCTAAAAATTACCAGGTAACTAAAGATATAAAACCTAATAATCTAACCATATTTAAGTTTATAGTTACAGGCTCTCCCGTAGCAATGTTAAATATCTACGAGAATCAGGATGGAACAACAACTCTGAATTATAAAGTTGGGGCAAACCAAGATTTGTCTAAGAAGATTGCAGAGCAATTGGTAAGTATTTGTCAGATAAAAGAGTTTAAATCTAATAGCTTTTATATAAAAAGTATTAGAGATGAAGATTTTGAAGCTATGCTGTCCTTTTTAGTTGATGGAGGTAATACTATCAAAAATGATAACACTGAACAAAAAGGAAAAAGAATTGTTAGTATAAAAGGGAAGCAAGGTGATTCTATCACTATTACAAAACATTCAAATAATGCATTTCAAGTTCAAGGAAAACCAATGTTATTATTTAATGAAGTAATAGAATTGTTATCAGAATTAATGCCATTTAAAGATGTTATTGAGCAACAATTAGCTTTTTATGAAACCAATTTAACCACAAGTGATATTTTAGGTGAATTAGAAAATAAATTACCTACTACACATGGATTAATTGAAGATAAAATAAAAGTAATTTTAACGCCTAGCTTAGCATTATCAAAGATAGGAATAGAACTTCAGGATTATTCTGCATATGCATTCCCCGTTTTAAGAGCACTTGAAGGAGTGTTAAAACAAATATTCAAAAAAAACGATGTTATAATTCCCAAAGAAGGTTTTGGTGAATACATAGTAAAAAGTGGGAATAACTATATTTTTACAGATGATGGCAAAGGAAAAATTTCAAACAGTGAAATTCAGAACAAAATTTGTAATTTATATAAGTACTATAATATTCATCGACATGCCTTGTTCCATGTAGATGGAGGAGTGGTAACAACAAAAACAATTTCAAAACAAGAATCTGATGATATTATCAAGAAAACATTGGAATTAATTGAGGGAGCAAAAGTTTGTTTAGATTGACATGAAGGAAAGTAATTATATATTAAAAAAGACTACTGATAATAAATATTCATATTTATTATTGACAACTAGTATGTCTCGACTTGATGATTACATACATGATGTTGAAATTGAATTATTATCTAAAAAAGTATCAAAGGGGTTTATTATTTTTGATTTATTGCTCAATAATAATATTCAAGATAGATTCTATCAATGTTTTTTCAATGGAAAACAATTTGAGATAAATAAACTTGCAAAGATTGATTCTAAAGAAATAAATGTAAAAATAATCAAAACGAGTTCATACTTCTATATAAAAAACATGGATTTATTTGATAGTCTTTTTTTTACAAATGAATTCAAGATGGATTTAAGAAGAAAATTAATGGAGTTACTCTAATCACTAGATTTATATTAATAGTTTATTTACAACTTTCTTTCCCGCATAAGCTCACAAAATAAAATAACTGGGGAGAGTTTGGTTTAATATAAATTACAATTTTGAAAAATCATCAATATAACATTCCAACATAACAACTTCCTCTTAATGAGGATTAAGGTCATTTTCTATACCACTTCAATGTTTCTTTCTTCATAGAAACAACCTCCGAAATAACCTCGGCTCAATTTAATTTCATATACGTCCATCTGAAAATAGGATGTAAACAAATGGTTACTTTTGGCGTTTTATCCACTCGTCCAGCATTTGGTAACATATTTCAGGCATTTCTCCATTTTAGAAAAAAGTATTATTTATATGCCGATAGTTATATTAGAAGAATTTGACCTCTGAATGCGCCTAAACAGCATTTTATATATTTTTCTTCTCCCAGTATTTGGGGAATGCTTACCCCGTTTTTGTTTAAAGTTTCCATATCGTTATAATTTACAAGAGTTATCAGATAATCAAAAATGAGAGCAACACAATGAAAATAATCGCCATACAAAACAAGTAAACGGCAGAGATAAACAGCCAGAGAAAGAACCGAACTATATAAAAGCCTATGATTAGGGCTATCCACATTCCGGCGGTGCTGGTGGCTGCCTGATAGATGATAAAAGCAAGTATGAACCATCGTAAAAAAGTCGCTATCTTATTATTTACTTTCACTGTCTTGGTGTGTTGCGGGTGGATTGCTCCACCCGGTTAGTAATCAGGCACAACGGAAAACAAAACCGTCTTCCATCCAGTAATCAGTCATAAACAGGTCACGGGCAAAAGCCGAATAATCAAAGTAGGTCTTTGCGAACTCCGGCAGTTCGTAACATTCCTCTACGATTTCATAGGCGTAATCTTCCTCGTCTTTATATTCTCCCTGATATTCGTCCTCAAAGGAAGAAACAAGGTCGTCTGCATCCTCTTCGCTTATATCACTGTTGTGATGGTCGCACCATACGAAAAACGCTTCCTGCTCGGTTTCGCTTAGTTTTTCGATGGCATCCCGTAGCTCAAAGAACTTATTAGAAAGCCAACTTTCGGAAATCAGGGCTTCGGGTATGTCCTCGATGTCCTGAAACATAAATTCCGGGTCTTGCTCGTCCTCGTGGAGTTCCCGGCACGCTTCCAAAAATTTGTCCTTATCCGAATAGTCGGAAAGGTCTAACCACTTGCCGAAAAGTGAACCGTTGTTATACTTGGCATACGTACCTACATAAACTCTTGCTTCTGATAATGTTACTGCTTCCATGACTTTTGTATTTTAATTGTTTACATCGCTTGTCGCCCACCACATAAATTTTTCCTTTAACTGAATGGGAGCATTGTCTTTTCAAAGGTTCGGGAATGGTACAGGGCAAATTATTATTTATGAAATACTACCCGCAGGTGTGGAGATTTCTAAAAAATAATTTGAACAGTAACAGGCACGGATATACCTTTGACAATGTTCCAATCAGTTTTAGGGAAAATTTTTCTCTTGTTTAAGAGGATAGAAGTAAAAGCCATCAGGCTTTTTGTATTGGGTAATGAGAGAGTAAAAAAAGGGCTTATAAAAGCCCCTCGTCTGCAAAACTGTAATAGCTTTCTTCTGTCAGGATGATATGGTCTAACAGGTGTAAATCCAAGACATTGCAGGCTTCTTTTATTTTTGAGGTGATTTGTTTGTCCGGTTCGCTCGAACGCAGGTTGCCCGATGGGTGGTTATGTGAGAGGATTATCCCCGAAGCGTGGACTTTTAGGGCGGTTTGCAGGATGATTTTCACGTCCATAAAAGTTTCAGCCATGCCACCTTTAGAGATAAGGGAAACGCCTAAAGCCTTGTTAGCCCGGTTGAGGAACATTACATAACTTTCTTCGTGGTGTTCCATACATTCCGCATAGAACGGTTTCAGGTAAGAACAGGACGTTTCGGATGAGAGTATTTTCACCCTTTCGGATGCTTTTACATTGTCTTTATAAGAGATAGTGATTTCCGGCATGGTAAATTCTGTTGTTTTCATGACTACTGAAATTTAAATTAAACAATAAGAAATTTTGCCGGACACCCACAGTTTGGCGGGGACTTCAACCATATCTTTTCAAAAAATACGACCCGTAGGTGTGGAGATTTTTTAGAAAACCGGAACGGCTCGGATTTGGTATTTGTCCCCACCGGGCTGTAACTTTGCTAAAATTTGTGATTGAGATACATTACTTTAGGGAACTGAAAAAGGGGTATCACTGGTGGCACCCCTTAGACAACCGAATACCTTAAACCGTTATTCGTCATAGGTTCTATATCCTATCGGTTTGCGTGGCTTCGGTTCGGGCTTGCTTAGTAATTGGGTCAGTGCTTGGTATATCTCGCTGAATTGTGCATCCGTACTTTCTTCCAGTTCTTCAATACGCTTTAGTAGTTCCTGATAGCCTGTTATCATTTGACGCAAGGCTACGAATGCCCGCATGATGGAAATATTCACCTGTATGGCAATAGGACTACGTAACACACCCGATAAAGCCGCTACACCTTCCTGCGTGAAAACATAAGGCAAATACTTGGTATGTTTGCCACGTTTTGAACCGGCTGCTGCTTCCATTTCATCGGGATTATTCTTTAAGGTCACAATTTGTGACCTTAAACATTCCACTTCTTCCTTTGTCAGTTCAAACATAAAATCTTCGGGGAAACGTTCTATATTACGTTTAACAGCCTGTTTCAACGCTTTTGTTTCCACCTGATAAAGTGCCGCAAGGTCGCTATCGAGCATAACCCTGCAACCCCTAATTTCATAAATCTTGTTTTGAATGATTTGTAAATCCATAATTCAATATTTTAAGTTGTTAAGTGATAAGTTATCTTTAGAACTGGTCACAAATCGTGACCAGTTCCTAATCTTTTATATGGCAGCAGTTACCTTTTTCGTATTAATTTTCTGTGCCAGTAATTCCATATCGTTACTTAATTTCGCATCTATAACTTTAGCATACAACTATGATTTGTGGGTGTAACTATTTATTTTTATCTTTGCAGTGTGGTTACGAGGGTAGCAATTCCGCTATCCGTTGCTGACCGCTACAATGGTTATGGAAAAGAAGAAACGAGCCATAGGATATATTCGTGTCTCCACGACAGCGCAAGATGCAGCACGGCAACGTTTGCAGATTGAGGATTTTTGCAGGGATAATGGCTATAGTTTGAATGATGTTCTCAAAGATGAGGGCATAAGTGGTGCTGTCAAGAACAGACCAAGTTACCTGAAACTCCTGACTTTGACTGCTGAAGATGCAGATGTGGTTGTTGTCAGCGAATTGAGCCGTTTATCAAGGCAAACGGAAATTTTGTCGGTAATGAATGATGTGAACAGCCTGTTGCAGAATGGATTGGATGTAATATTCATTGATACCAAAGCACATTATAAGGGTGGCAAGGTATTAGACCTTGTGGATATTATGAGAATAGCCATTGCCGCAGAATATGCAAGGGCTGAACGTTTGAAGATAACCGAGCGTATGAGAAGTGGTAAAGTACGCTGCTTTCTCCAATCGGAGGAATTGATGTGCAAGGGTAGCGTTGTGCCTTTTGGCTATTCGGCTGTGCCTAATCCGAACTATGTCAGAGGGAAAACACCAAAATCCATATTGGTACGTGATGAGAATGCTCCTATTGTTCAAGAGATATTTCAGATGTGTATTAACGGTTTGACTGCAAAAGAGATTCAGCATGAAATGATTTCACGTGGAATAAAGACAGTAAAGGGCAATGATTTCTTTTCAGAGAATATTTACCGCATATTGCATAATCCATGCTACAAGGGTGTGTGGCGTATTATGCCAAACCGTGACGGCAAGAACAAGACAGAGCAGACAAGGCGAGAGCCGATAGAACGCAAGGGTGATGCGTTGGTTACAGAAGAAACATGGGATAAGGTGCAAGCCATCCTCAATCAGAATAGGATTGTAGATGTTCCAAACAATGGAGTGAACTACAATGCTTTGAGATATATCCTGAAATGTCCTTGTGGGAAGAATATGTATATTGTAAGACAGACGGGTACGGGGCTACGTTATTATCGCTGTGCAGTCAAAAAGAACAAATATGATGAAACCATTTGCGCCAATGGTGGTGTCAATGCAGATATTGCATTAAAAACAATATGGGTAATCGTAAAGACTGCCATTGCCAAAGATGAGTTCATGGAAATGAGCAATGAGAAAATTGCCAAGATAATCAGGGAAATAGACAATCTTACGAGTAAAATCCAATCGCTTAATACTGACATCTCCACTGCAAAATCAGAGCAGGCATCCATTTTGGAGAGTATCAAGATACTGACCAACCCGGCCTTGCTTCTTCATCAGCAACAGCAATATGAGAGCAAGGAGAAGTTTATTTCAGATGCAGAGGATGAAATAAAACAGTTGAAAGCAGAACGATATCAAAAAGAAGTCTCAAAGGCAGAATTAGCCAACGATGTTGCCATTGAAACACTCGATAATTTTTCCATAGAGGATAAGGCACGTCTGTTCAAAAAGTACCTTAACCGTGTCGTATATTATTCGGAAACACAGAAAAGGGGCACATTTGTTGTTGACTTCAAGAATGGTACAAGAAAAATAGTCTGCATCCATATCAAGGCAAAATCAGCAGAAGTGGTTGAGTTGCCGCATTCGTTTCAATTTGACGAGCAAAATCGGTCAATTTTGGTGCCGATTCCCCATCGTGTTTCAGACAGCAAGTTTGCACTTCCAACAATAAAGGACACTCCTTACACTGCAAAAGAGGTTATGGATATGCTGATATATCAAAAGGAATATTGGATTGAGGGCATTGCAAACCAACCTTATTTTGAATGATTCATGTCTATTTTTCAGACACTTTCACTTGTTTTTATCAAGAGCGTCAGGAAGAAAAATTGGACGGGAACACAAACGGCACTCATGCTTTGTTGCACAAATGCCGTTTGTGGGTATGCTTTAATAATTCTTATCGGATGTTCTGTTGAATAAGATATAATCGCTGTTGTATGATATTATGTATCTGTATCTTGATTTGTTGGATTGTATGTATTGTATTAGTGTTTGGGGATTTGGTGACAATTCACTGAAATCTGTATTGGCAGTAATCTCTGTACCGTAAAAATCAGTAAGTAACTCATAGACAATATCCATAGTTAAAGGGTGATAAGTGATGTCCTTTTCTGCCCTTTGAGTTATATCTATGTTTTCTTCACGTGCAATGTATTTGACAATATAATCGTTTATCCACAAATAGTAACTTTCATCTGTGTCTATGAAGTTATCACCCCAATAAACACAAACACCTTTTGCATTAGCCGGATAAGTAGAAATTTCGTTTTCTTGCTCATCATCGCTACTGCAAGATGTTATGCTCGCAAGTGCCACAACAGCTATCATAGCTGCCTTAAAAATCCGTATTGCTTTCATCTGAATAAGATTCATAAAGAGCGGCAAATGATTACTCTATCAAATGCCGCCAACGTGTGAGGTTATCAAATATAATTATTGCTTTTGCAAAGTCATGTTATGCTGTGTGCCGTCACCTTGCACAGTTCCGTCTATATCGTACCACTTGTATTGATAAGTAGCGGAATTGCCGTTGATAGCGATTGCACCTTCAATATAATCATCATCATTAAAGACGATTTTCAAGTTGCTGCCATTAACCGAATATGTAACCTTTGACCACATGGACGGATTAACTGTAACAGTTTTATCTTCATTGAAAGTAAAGGTTGCACCTTCCATGCCGTTTTCGTCAGAAGTGGCAATCTTCCAAGTTGTGCCTGCCAAAGTTGCAGGAGTGGTTTGTGGTTCATCTTCATCATCATCGGAGCAAGCGATGAAATTCACACTCAAAATTACGGCTAAAATAGCAATGCCGATATAACGTAATGTTTTCATTGTCTTTTCTTCTTTTATTTGTTATTGCTTGAAAATGTTGTTAATTAGGGGGTAGTCCAAAAGCTGGGGTAAGACAATAAAAAAACGTGGACTAATAACTTCGTCTATGCACTCTGTCGGTATTGGGGATAACCTTTTGCTGCAATATACGAGTAAAAGCCCACGCCATAAGCGTGAGCATCAACTTTTACTCTTTGCAGCATTCGTCCAATTCCCCAATTTTCAGAGTGCAAGAATAAAGCTAACGCTTCTTTATCTTTATGTCTATTGTCTGTAATGTTACATAGGCAGTTCTTCTTAAATTTACGACACAAAATTACGAATTTACCTTTTCAAATGCAAGGATTGAGTATATTAAAATGAAAATCAAGTAGGTAGAAAATCCATTTGTACCCATAAAAGAGCCATTTTTCAAATTTTCTACCTACTGAGAATTTAGAAGCTAAGGCAGTCGTATGTATTCAAAAGTTCTTCCTGCCTTAGTCCAAGATAGCGTTTGGTTATGGCAACAGAACTATGATTGAAAAGCTCCATAAGTTTGACCAAAGCCAATTCAGAGTTTTCACTATTCACGTTATAAACCTGCCTGCCAAAAGTCTTTCTAAGCGAATGGCAACTGAAATTACCTATATGCAGTTTGTACTTCTGTTTCAGTTCTTTCAGAATAATGTTTATCCGTTGGATTGAATAGACTGTGCCTTTCTGACTAACCAAAATAGGGGAACTTTTGCCTAATGGCTTGATAGCCTTGTAACATTCCGCAATATGCCTTTGCAGTTGTGGGTTAATGCGGATAGTCCTTTTCTTCCCTGTCTTGTGTTCTATGATAGTAAACTCACTCACATTAAGTATCTGATTCCACCTTAGTGCGAGTATGTCACTTATCCGCAAGCCAAAGAAACAGCCCAAAGCCACAAGCAAACTCATGTTATAATTGCCGTCCTTGAATAACTTTCTTATCAAGTTCATTGCTTCATCCCATTGCAGAAAGTCCGCCGTTGTGTTGCTGTATTTCAAGCTCATAATGTTCATTTTTGAGGGTTAAACAATAAAAGTGAATGTCCGGTGTATGTTCTAATTAGCTAACTAACTGAACATCAACGGAACATTCACTTTGCTAATTAGTGAATCAACATAGAGTAAATTGTAGCCAATATCCAAAAGATTCCTATCGTATAAAGCGGACTGATGCAAAGGAACACGATAAAGACCACAACGAATATTGCTCCATAAAAATTCCAATTTTCATTATTTTTCTGTGCCATAAAATTCAGATTTTAGAAGTTGGTAAAAAAGTGGGAAATATCCAATTACTGAATATCCCCCACCGTTGTAAAGTGAATCAATCAATAAACCATGAATAACGCTCGTCACCGTGCAAAGCCATGTTAATGCCCTGTGCAACTTCCGTTGCATTCAGACTTCTATCCAAGAAAGAATCTATGTAGCTTGACTTGTTAGCACCTGTCAGAAGATTGTAAAATCTCCACATAGACAAGTCACCACCAAATCCACCAAAGTTCTCATCCTGAATGTAAGCCTTTGCCACGCTGTTAATCTGTGTGTCAGTGATTAACAATCGGGGTATGCTTTTCTGATAGCCTTGTGGCAGACATTGATAAAGACGCATCTTGCCAAGTATCTGTGCAAACTGATGCTCTGTCAGATAGCTGTTTCCAAATGTCTGCATCAAGTGAATGTGCTTTGCAGGGTCGTAATGGTAAAACATATCCAAGACAGAACGGAACAAGTCATTTGTACTTGAAACTTCCAAGTTGCCAAGATAACCGTCCGTATAAACACACAAGTTGCAGCAAACCATGTTCTTAAAGCCCACAAAAACCTTGAATCTCTCAACTGTTTTCTTGCTGTAAAGATTCATCTGATTGTAGGCTCTGACACCACCTATTGAAAGAGTGAGCTTGTTTCCCTCTACCGTTTCATAAATGGTAGGTACTTCAAAACAGAACATCATGCGCTCAAAATACTGTGTCTTGTCACTCTCTAATAGTTGGTTTGCTGGCTTGTGTATCGCTTCAGGAATGCGACCTTTCACGATGTGCGAAACACGAATGTCAGGTTTATCAATCGTTTCACCTGTAAAGAAAGTGTTTGCAGCTTCCCAAACTGTTTCAATAAAGGCATTGTGTGAAATTGTCAGTTCGTTGTCCTTACTGAAAACGGGTACGATGCAATCACTCTGCAAGTGTTGTAAATCAATCTCCATAGTGTTTGCCTCTATGAAGTGGTTTACTTTCTTCACTCTTGTGGTTTCTTCTGAAATGATAGTCGCATCTTCTGCAAACTGCCCAAAGTTACCACGTCTTTTCTGTGCCATAGTTGGCAATAAAACTAAGTTTTCCATAAACGAAAAATTTAATTGGTGAATGATTTTGTTTATTCTTTGTTTTTATTCAATCATTGGTGGGGGGACTTGAAGTGTAGTATGCTCGCTTGTATATGGCATTCTCCTTTTTGAAAGACAGGACAACAGTATAGACGGAGGGGGTATTTTGATATTATCGGCTTATAACAGTGCGTATGTCTATTTATAGGATAGGTTCTTTTGCAGGAATAGGTTATATCTTCTTATAGGGTCTTGTTGATTGAGTGCTACAATAAGATTGTATGATGTTATATGTAGCCATATAGTAGCCGGGAATTTTCAATTTTCGCAATTTCTGAAAAATTGGGGATAGGCAGTAAACCGCTCTGCAATAGACCTCAAGCATGAAATTTTGAGTAGAACAAGCTGTCAGGTGCTGTTTTTGTGGTTGGAGCTGTTTCCGTTTGGAGATGTCCGAAAAGTTGTATATATTTGAATGTAAGAAAATTAAGAAGAGAAAGCATTACTGTCTGACATAATTATTGCAGTAATTTCAACATATCAATTACTTTCTTTTAGCAATAGAGCCGAAACTTCTGATTTCGGTTTTATTTCGGTCGGGCAGTCCAAAAAATCTTCCTCGTTCTCTTAATAAAGAAGATAGACCACTTCTGAACAGTGGACGGAGAACAAGCAGATAAATCATTGTAATTGAATTAAAAGAAAGTAGTATGAGGAAAATTAGAATTGTCGTGCCGAAAGGCACAAAGTATGTCAGTGAAATTAAAGATTTTGAATTGCCGAATGGTATTCTGAACAAAGGCATTCCGAATTGTGGGGCTACCACATTGGCACTTACGGACAGGCACAAGGCCATTGTATGCAGTCCTCGGAACAACTTGCTTGTAAACAAGCATGAGCAGTACAGAAACACTTTGCTCGTTGTCGGTGGTGTTACAGAATCAGAGATTAAAGAGTATGTCAGATGTGCGGAAACACCTAAGATATTGGTGTCGTATGATTCTTTGCCGAAAGTGGCAGGGTGCATAGAGGATAAATCGGATTGGCGTGTGGTTGCAGACGAATTTCAATATCTGTTATCGGACAGCGGTTTCAAGTCGGAGGTGGAACACCGTTTTATGGCATATTTGAAACAATTTAAATATGTGACATTTCTTTCAGCAACTCCCATTTTAGACAAGTATATCGGACAGATAAACGACTTCAAGAATATGCCGTATTATCAAATGAAGTGGTAGGATGTTGAGAAAATAAAAGTGATTCGAGTGCGTACTCCACGCCCTATTGATGCGGCTGTTGAAATAGTCCGCTCTTATCAGCAGGGGGCATTTCCACGAATGGAGATAGACGGAACTGCTGTATATTCCAAAGAGTGTGTTATCTTCTTGAATAGTGTGAACAACATTCTAAATATCATAAAGCAGACAGGGTTAAAGCCCGATGAGGTGAATATCATAGTCGGCAATTCTACGGACAACGATTCACAGATAAAGAAGTTGGGGGCAGATTTCATGAATGGCAGGATTCCATTAAAAGGAGAAAAGCACAAGATGTTCACTTTCTGTACTTCGACAGCTTTTGCAGGGTGCGACTTTTATTCCACGAATGCCACTTCCTTTGTTATAAGTGACAGCAAGCGTGTAAACACTGCGATAGACATTGCTACTGACTTGGTATAGATTGCAGGTCGGCAACGGTTGGCGGAAAATCCGTTTAGAAAACATATCGTGTTCGTCTATAATATGAGTATGTTTGACAAGTCGGAAGAAATGTTTGAAAAAGAGTTGCAGGACAAACTACGGCTGACTTATGCGGAAGTGGAAAGCAACAATCTTATAAGCGACAAGGCATTAAGGCAAAAACGTATAAGGGATGTTTGTCGGCTTCAAAAGATGCTGAAATATGATGAATCGTTTATCATGTATGATTCTTTGCAGGACAAGTTCGTGACAAACGAAATGGCTATGTTGAACGAGCGTTATTCTTACGACTTGCAGAGATATAATTATGAGAACGGCATAGTAGTCAAAAATCAGTTGGTAGAAAGCGGATTTGATGTGTCAGCACCGCAAGTTTATAATGAGCCGCAATGCTATAAGGAATATGAGGAACAGTTAGGGCATATTATCAGAAAGGAATCGTTTGCGGACAGGATGAAAAGCTACTGCGATTATAGAGGCGGTGCGATGTTTAATTTGGCAGCCATGCTTATTGAATAGAAGTACCCGGAACTTCGGCTGTTCTATGATGAATTGGGCAGTGAGCGGATTAAGGCACTTGGCTATAAAGAGTGTGAGTTGAAAAATGAAGTGGCTTTGCGTAATATGAGGAACAGGCTTAGAAATGAATTTGTACGGATTTTCTCTAAGCGGACAATAAGTGCGGATAAGATAAAAGCTGCAATGAATGAGGTGTATTCAAGATATGGTGTCAAAAAGAAAGGCAAGGTTTCTGACTTGTCAGACTTGTACGGATTGAAAGTTATGCGGCACAGACCAGTTTCCACAAATGGCGAGCGTGGTTATTTGTATGAAATAGAATAAACGAATAGAGGGCAAACCGTGTAATGCGGAATGCCCTCTAAATGTTTGTTGTGATTCATATTTCTTTTATTTATGCAGCATTTCTGTGCACTCCAATTTGCTTTGTAACAAAGTCTTGTATGTATTGACGTTTGTCCTCACAACGGGCGTCTATGATTGTTTGTCTCGTCACTTCATCAATAGCACTCAGAGCTTCAATAACTTCATCCAAAGTATTGATTTTAATGCTTGTGTTTAATGCTTTGATATAGCGAGTTTGCACAGCACATCTTGCTCCAAAGGCTTTCTCTGTCGCTTGAAACAATCTTGTTGCCTCTTCCAAAGTACGAAACTTAAAATCTTCAAATGGGGTTACCATTGTTATGGCGGCTTTCTGTAATGAAGCTACGCGGCAAGAAAGCCCGAAATAGGCTTGTGCTGCCGTTCCGTTCATTCTTCTTTCCTTTGCAAATTGAAGAATTTGGCTTAGGACATTTTCTTTGGTTGTAGCTGCACCTATTCCAATCCACTCATCCTTTGTAGGGAGTTGTGCAATGGCGCAAGTTGTAGCAACATAAGAATAGGCTTCGGCAACGGATTTGCACTTTACCACAGCAGAAGTGAGAGGGGTATCAAGCAAGCCTAACAAATTGATAGTGTCAGGTTTGTCAAGACTAACCAAAACATCATTGTCTAACTCTTGGGGTATTTCTACCCCATTGTAGTCAAACAGGATGATATTTTCATCTCTGAATGGCTTTGTGCTTGTAAACGCAAAGATAGTTGGCAAGATTTTACCCTTGTCAAGATTCTCTAAGATTTTACTCTTTGAGAGGTCTTTGCGCTTGATTGAAAACTTGGTGAACGCAGGAATAATATCCTTTGATTCATTGTTAATTAACACGGTTACAGTAGCAAGTTCTATGCTTGCTTCATTCTCTAATAAATATTTTTCAATATTCATAATCTGAAAAAATTAAATTAAACAATTAGAAAATGATTGTAGTCGTGCTGTTCGTCTTCTTATAATAACTGCAAGACGCTTGCAGTGAAACAGAATCACAACATTTCAAAGACCGCATTTAGTCTTTGCAGAAGACCAGTCAAGCAATCAGCTTGACAGATGCAAAGTTACTGAATTTTTGGCATATATGAGAATGTTAGATGGCTAAATGTGATTATTAAATAGTCTTTCTGTCAGCAAATATCAGTTAATTTGCTTTTGCAGAAAGATTCATTAGCAGAGGTATTTAGAGGACGTTATAAGAATTTAGAATATTCTTTGAAGAATTGGGCTTTGAGGAGATTAAATGACTTGGCTGCAAATCATAGATAAATATAAATAAAAGTTAAGATTACACCTTTGACGCACAATTGTAGATTTGAGTAGTGCGAATGTCGGTGTGTCCCAACATCTTAGATACACTTTCGATGGGTACACCATTTGCTAAAGTTATGGTCGTTGCAAAAGTGTGCCTTGCAAGGTGAAATGTGACGTTCTTGTCAATACCGCATACCGTTGCAATTTCTTTCAAATAATCATTCATTTTTTGATTGCTGATAACAGGTAGCAATTGACCGTTTTTAAGTTTTCCCTCGTATTTGTTCAGGATAGCTTTCGGAATATCCAGTAAACGGATGTTTGATGTTACTTTTGTCTTGTGACGTTTCTTTATAATCCACAAATTATCATCGAATGCCATACGGATGTCGCTGCGGGTTAATTCGCATATATCCACGTATGAAAGTCCGGTATAACAGCTAAAAATAAAAATATCCCGTACCTGTTCCAATCTCTTTGAAGCAAATTCTTTATTGCATAACCTGCTTATTTCGTCCTTGTCAAGATACCCTCTTTCGATATACTCGAATTTAAGTTTGTAATGAGCGAACGGGTCAGCAGTAATTAATCCGGTAGCTTGTGCAAAGTTTACCACTGTACGGAAACGTTGGATAAACTTCATTGTTGTATTGGGTGAACAATCGTGGTTCTTTATTATATATAGGTAGAAGTTCTCAATAAATACCTTATTAATTTGACGTATCGGTAAGTCTGATACACGATATTCATCTTTCATGTATTCTATCAGGCGTAACTTTGTCAGTTCATATCGGCTGTACGTTTTGGGGGTTGCTTCACCTGCTGCGACCTTTTTCTTGTATTGGTCGTTGTGCTGGATGAAAAAAGAAATGATGGTATTTGCTTCTTCCTCTTTTCCCAATAGTGCATTTTTCACGCTTTCGGGGGTAACATAACTGTCCCGCATTAATTGGTTGTGGAAGTGGGAACGAATATTTGCCTTAATATCGTCCAGCATGGAGTTAAGCCTTTGTATCTCCATTGATTTACCTACGGCTCTGCCGGATTTCCAGTTCGTTTCAAGGACTTCTAACTTGGTATTGAATTGGGTTTGTTTGCCGTTAATCGTGATACGGGCATGAATGGGTACTAAACCATTCTTTTTCATCTTGTCTTTTTTCAGGTAAAACAATACGCTGAATGTACTCTTTTCATTCTTCATAATCTCACTTTTTTTAGATTGCAAAACTAATTTTAATCACTGTAAATGAGATGAATAGAGTATAGACAAATCACGTCAAAAGTAAGCCATTTTCCGACAATCGTACCCCCTAATCGTTTTTTGGGGAAGGGGGTACGATTTGGATACTAAAGTGTGTCTTTTCGTGCCCCTTTTTTGTCTTTCAGGCAAGACGGAAACATAAAAAAAGTCCTACAATACGTTGATATTGTAGGACTTGTCTCTTTTTTGTCGCCGTTTGGCTTTGTTCCTATGTGATCCGCCTGGGGCTCGAACCCAGGACCCCAACATTAAAAGTGTTGTGCTCTACCTGCTGAGCTAGCGAATCAATCCTTATTGCAAATCAGTTATTTCCTGATTGCGGGTGCAAAGGTAGTGACTTTTTTTTTATTTGCAAGTAAAGTGAGTAAAAAAAATCGTATTATTTTATGCTTTCTTTCTAATCGTATTGATCATCAGTGGATTTTGTTTCAGAATCGCTTATCTTTTCTCTATTAATAATGAAACGTTGATAGTATGACAGCATCAGTGTTGTTAATGGAAGTGCTATAATCATACCTAATACTCCCATAAGTGAGCCCCAGACCGAAAGAGATAGGAGGATGATAGCAGGATTCAGACCGGTTATTTTTCCCATGATTTTAGGAACGATTATCGTATCTTGGATGATTTGGACGATGGCAAAGACGGCTAAAGCAGAAGCAATGATAATCCAGAAGTTTTGTCCCGTATCGGCAGCTTTGAGGATAGCCAACAAGATAGTAGGAAGAAAACCGATGATCTGAAGATAGGGAACCATATTCAAAGCACCGATGAAAAGCCCTAAGCCGATGGCCATTGGAAAGTCTATAATGAGAAAGCCGATGCTGAATAATATACCGACACAAAGGGCTACAAGTGCTTGTCCGCGAAAATAAGTATTCATGCCGTTTTGCACATCTTTAACGAGATTGGTTGTGAAAGTGCGATATTTGGCGGGTAATAAATGAATCCATCCTTCTGCTATTGCTTCGTAATCCAGTAATATGAAAAAGACATATAATAAAATGATGAAAGATGCTAAAATACTGAATAGGAAGTTTATAGATTCGGATAATAACATCCATAGTTTAGGTACTGTGTTTTTTATCGTGTTAATTATATTCTCTTCACTTAAGATGCGGTTCAGTGTATTCATGTCTATGTTTTCATGAATAAAATCTGAAAGACTTTGGGGCACATTGGAATTGTGGGATATGCCATTAGTGAAGTACAGCACCAAGAGGTCTTTTACTTTCCCGAACTCTTCTAACATTGGTGGTACTAAGAAATAAAAGGCAGTGATTCCTATTATGGTAATGGATATTAATGCGCAAAAAATGGAAAGTACCCGACTTTTGAAACGTAGTTTATATTGGAACAATTTAACTAACGGATAAATCATATAGGCGATAAGCCATGCCAAAAAGAAAGGTAATAACACTCCGCTGAGCCTTTCGACCAGCATTAATAGTCCGATTATAAGGACACAACAAATAGTACCACGTATAAAACTGTCGAATGTTATTTTCTTTCTTTCCATATTTATAGATGTTTTTATCCTTTTTCTTTATCTTCTTCCAATGCCCGTAAATAGCATTCCCGGCATAGTGGTTCGTATTCTGTAGTTTCTCCCAATAGCACTTGTTTGTCATTTTTTACTGTTCGATGGGAAAAAGAAGCAAGTTGCCCGCACTTCACACAAATCGCATGCACTTTTGATACTTCATCGGCTATGGCACATAAACCCGGCATCGGACCAAATGGATTACCTTTAAAATCCATATCTAAGCCGGCTATAATCACTCTTATACCATTATTTGCCAGTTGATTACATACTTCGATTAAACTACTGTCGAAAAATTGTGCTTCATCAATACCTACTACATCTATTTCGGAAGTGAATAATAAGATACTGGCTGATGAATCAATAGGAGTGGAGGATATTGTGTTACTGTCATGCGATACTACATCTGCTTCGGAGTAACGGACATCGATAGCCGGCTTGAATATTTCTACACGTTGACGGGCAAATTTGGCACGTTTCAAACGACGGATCAGTTCTTCTGTTTTTCCTGAAAACATGGAACCGCAAATAACTTCAATTCTTCCTCTTCTTCTGGTTTCCTGTATGTGATCTTCTGAAAATAATACCATGATTTAGTGTGTTATATTTGGTTGCAAAAATAACACTTTTGTTCGCTTTCTGATGTTTTTTCATTATTTATTTCTACATTTGTGGCATCTACAAAAAGGAAAATAAGAATAGTATGCAAGCACTATTGACCAATATAGAACTGGATATTCAAGAGTTGAAGTATTTGATGGATGCTTTTTCGCGTGAGCCGAATGCTGCCTTACGTGAGGTATTGAAACGGAGTATCTTGCAAATGCGTGCCCGGCTGGATCAATTGTTGTTAGAGCTGGATGCGGAACAGAAGTCTTTTGAAGAAAAAGTGGAATCGGTTCGGTTGGAAGAACAGATTCTGGAGAAGCAGGTGCCGATGGATATTGAAGAAGAAGTTTTGCCAGAAATGGACCCTGTATCCCCGGTGAATATCCAGATAGATGAAAAGGTGCAAATACCTTCTACCCCGATTTTGGGTGAACGTATTAGGCCTGCCGCGGATTTACGGCGTTCGATTAGCTTGAATGATTCTTTTCGTTTCTCACGCGAATTGTTTAATGGTGATAATGAACAGATGAATCGGGTGATAGAGCAGATATCGGAGATGAGCTCCTTGGAAACTGCTGTTGCTTTTCTTGGCTCCAAAGTAGATGTCAATGAAGAAAATGAAGCTATGGCAGACTTTATGGAGATTCTGAAAAAGTATTTTAATTAATCTGATACCATTAGTCGTATGGGAAAATTATATGTAGTGCCCACACCGGTAGGGAATTTGGAAGATATGACCTTTCGGGCTATCCGAATTTTGAAAGAGGTTGATCTTATTTTGGCAGAAGATACCCGTACTTCCGGAATTTTGCTGAAACACTTTGAAATAAAGAATGCAATGCAATCTCACCATAAATTTAATGAACATAAAACGGTGGAGAGCGTTGTTAATAGAATAAAGGCCGGTGAAACGGTTGCTTTGATCTCGGATGCCGGTACACCGGGTATTTCGGATCCTGGCTTTTTGGTGGTACGCGAGTGTGTGCGCAATGGTATTGAAGTGCAATGCTTACCGGGAGCAACGGCTTTTGTTCCTGCATTGGTAGCTTCGGGATTGCCTAATGAGAAATTTTGTTTCGAAGGATTTCTTCCTCAAAAGAAGGGGCGCATGACGAAACTCAAGTCTTTGATAGAAGAACGGCGTACGATGGTGTTTTACGAATCTCCCCATCGTTTGCTGAAAACCTTGACACAGTTTGCCGAATATTTTGGGGCAGAACGTTTGGCAAGCGTATCCAGAGAGATATCTAAACTTCATGAAGAAACCATTCGTGGTAGTTTAAGTGAATTGATAGAACACTTTACCGAAACGGAACCCCGTGGAGAAATAGTGATTGTAATTACAGGAATAGACGATTAAATAACTTCATTTAAAAACGTAAAACGTAAACGTATGAAAAAGTTAGCAGTTTTAATTGTATGCGCAGCCATGTTGGCTTCGTGTGATGGCTTTAAAGGTGGTAGCAAAGATCTTAAGGCTGAAAATGACTCCTTATTGATAGAATTGTCACAGCGTAATGCTGAGTTGGACGAAATGATGGGAACATTTAATGAAATTCAAGAAGGTTTCCGTCAAATTAATGATGCTGAGAGTCGTGTAGACTTACAGCGTGGCACAATAACCGAGAATTCGGCATCAGCCAAACAGCAAATTGCTTCTGATATTGAGTTTATTACCAAACAAATGGAAGAGAACAAAGCTCAGATTGCAAAGTTGCAGGCTATGTTGAAGAGTAGTAAGAACAATTCTGCTCAGTTGAAAAAAGCGGTGGAATCTCTGACTCAGGAACTGGTTACCAAACAACAACGTATTGAAGAGTTGCAAGCCGAACTTGCATCTAAGAATATTCGTATTCAGGAATTGGATGCTGCCGTCAGCGGATTGTCTGCTGATAAAGAGTCTCTTGCAGCAGAAAATGAAGCAAAAGCCAGAACCGTGGCTGAACAGGATAAGGCTATTAATGCTGCCTGGTTCGTATTTGGCACGAAGTCAGAATTGAAGTCGCAAAAGATTCTTCAGAGTGGAGATGTCTTGAAGAATGCTGATTTCAATAAGGACTATTTCACTCAGATCGATATTCGTACAACTAAAGAGATTAAATTGTATTCAAAACGTGCAGAGTTATTGACTACTCATCCGGCTGGTTCTTACGAATTAGTGAAAGATGACAAAGGACAACTTACTTTGAAGATTACAAATCCAAAAGAGTTTTGGAGTGTGTCGAAATATTTGGTTATCCAGGTTAAATAATGAAATATAAAAATCTCTTTTTTGATTTAGACGATACATTATGGGCATTTTCAGCGAATGCGCGTGATACATTTGAAGAAATGTATGATAAGTACGGACTGGGTGCTTTCTTTGATTCTTTCGAACATTTCTATTCGCTTTATCAACAGCGAAATACGGAACTTTGGATAGAATACGGTAATGGTCGGATCACAAAAGAGGAACTCAATCGCCAACGCTTTCTGTATCCTCTTGAGGCAGTAGGTGCTGGCGATTCTGCTTTGGCGGTAGCATATTCGGAGGGTTTCTTTTCCGTTATTCCCACCAAGAGCCGGCTGATGCCTCACGCGAAAGAAGTACTTGAGTATTTAGTTTCCCGTTATAATCTCTTTATTCTGTCGAACGGTTTTCATGAACTCCAGTCCCGTAAGATGCATTCTGCGGGAATAGATCACTATTTTAAAAAAGTAATTCTTTCGGATGATATCGGACTTTTGAAACCTGCTCCGCAATTGTTTTATTTTGCTCTTTCGGCTACTCAATCTGAACTGCGTGATTCATTGATGATAGGCGATAGTTGGGAGGCTGATATGGTAGGGGCCAATGGAGTAGGGATGCATCATGCTTTTTATAATGTGTCCGGTCGCACCGAATTTCCTTTTAAACCTACTTATCTTTTGAAAGACTTGAAAGAGTTGATGCAAATATTGTAGTATTTGTGAATAAGTCGTACTTTTGCGGTGAAAAATAACGTATAAAGTTATCACTGCTATGGATACTATATTGCCTTTTGCTTTACTTTGTTTTACTTCCTTTTTCACATTGACAAATCCATTGGGTACCATGCCTGTGTTTCTTACGATGACGCATGGAATGACAGACAAAGAGCGGCAATCCGTGGTTAAGCGTGCTACTATTGTTTCTTTTATTACTTTGATGGTTTTTGTCTTTGCCGGGCAATTCTTATTTAAGTTCTTCGGAATATCCACTAATGGGTTTCGTATAGCAGGTGGAGTTATTATTTTTAAGATTGGCTTTGATATGTTGCAGGCTCGATATACACCTATGAAGTTGAAAGATGAAGAAATTAAAACCTATGCCGATGATATTTCAATTACCCCTTTGGCTATTCCTATGTTATGCGGTCCGGGAGCGATTGCCAATGCTATTGTATTAATGCAGGATGCCCATACAATTGAGATGAAAAGTACTTTGATTGGGATGATTGCATTAATTTACTTTATAACTTTTCTTATTCTTCGTGCTTCTACTCGTCTGGTTAAGATTTTGGGAGAGACTGGTAATAATGTGATGATGCGCTTAATGGGATTGATATTGATGGTAATTGCCGTAGAGTGTTTTGTCAGCGGTCTGAAACCGATTTTGGTAGGAATATTAAAAGAGGGGATGATGTGATAAAACAGACTTTGTAATCGGATGTAGCTTATGTGTTATTTTATCTCAAACAAGCTGTATTTAAAAAGTGATCAATTTTTGCGGAATTAACTTCCTCCGATATGGTAGTGTTCATGTTAAAACTTCAGAGACTGTCTCAAAATGGGATTTGAAAGTTGAAAAGTTTATAAATTGAAACTTTAGAAGAGAAAATCTCCCTGTTTTAGTCTTGTATTGTAATGAATTAAGGCAAGAACAGGGAGATTTTTATACTATGACTTACAAAATATAAGGGCTGTCTTATCTTTTTTACTTTGAGACAGCGTTTTATATCTAATTACATATCAGTTTAGAAATATGATTATCTATTTTTATTATATATATTCCGGGAGATTTTATTGGAATCTCGTTCCAGCCTTTATCACAGAGTATACTCAAAATTTGTCGTCCTTCAATACTGAAGATTTCAACCAATTGCTTGTCTTTATCACTCTGTACATAGAGGTTTCTTTCTGAAGTATAGAATTTTATGGAATCTTCTTGTTGGCGAGTGATCGTTGTAGATGTTCGTTTTTCGGTTATTGTAAAATCATCTACCAAAGCTTCTGAAGTACCAATGTTTACAATTCTGAATCTGACAGGTGCCGTGATTTCTTCATCTATGATATAGGTATTCATTTTATTCTCTGTCAGGGTAATAGTTGATCCATATGTTACCCAATTGCTGCCATTGTCTTTGGATATCTCTATTTTAATTGTTTGCGGGGGGGAAGTGGCTGTCTTTTTCCCGGCAATGAGGCTAACGGATTTTATATCTTCAAGAGTATTGAATTCCATTTCTATTTTTCCTCTTTTGATAGAAGCTACCCGTAATCCGTTTCCCATATTGGTTTCTGTAGTGGCGTAAGTTATTGCATTTGAGAAGTTCCAACTGCCCAGTATTCCGCTTACGTTTTCTTGATTCCAGTTAGGTTTGGAGATACTTTCAAAAGTTTCTACCAATCGATTGTATGAGGTTTTGTTGACAGTGAAAGATATTATATTATTTTCTTCTTTAATATTCAAAAGGGAGGTTTCCGTAGGAGTACCGGTCCAGCTTCTTAAGGAAGGGGTTGTGTCATCTGTCAATGATTCACGCTGAGTTGTTCCGGGAAAAGTGTTCCCTCCTCCATCTGCCAATGAATTATTGGCTCTTATAAGTTCATAATATACGTGATTGGGGTTATTGTTAATGGTATTCTGTATCCATACATTCGGATTAGTTGAATCTACTCGAAAAACCAACATACCTTTTCCTGGCAAGTATTTGTCCCATCCCTCCTGAATTCTGTTTTCCAGAATAAAAAACTCTTTGGGTACTGCTGAATTTATGCGGAAACTTTCATTAGAGGTAGTCAATGGAGGTAAAGTATAATTTCCCGATTCTTTTATTAATTCAGGCGATGCCCAACCAATGGCATAACGTTCGAAAGCAGAGTAGCTACAGGGGGTTCTTCCATTATTCAGATATCCTCCGCTTGCCATTAAAGACCAATCGCCCGGATGCGGTGCAGAACCATTTTCTTCATAGTCGGTATCGTAAAAATCCGGTAACCCTAATACGTGGCTAAACTCATGACAGATAGTGCCTATACCGTCTCTGATCTTATTATTCTCTCTTCCGGCCAGTTCTGTAGAGCATGCATAGCGATTACAATAAACTCCGTCCAATTTTACACGACTGTAATTTAAAGCATAAGCATGAGGCCAAATGAAATCAGCATTATTTCCTGCATGAGATCCTCCTCCTGCAAAAATTACATATATCATATCCACTTCTCCATCATCATTTAAATCATAATTAGAGAAATCTACAAATTGGTCTGCTTTTATGCAAGCATCACGAACTAAAGCCTGTCCATTGTCTGATCCCAATGCATCTGTTTGTTTATAGTCTAAGGTTACAGGACCCACAATATCAAACTGCGGTTCGAATATTCCTCTTGAAGTATCATAGAAGTAATCTCTTACGCTACCGGTAAAATCATCTTCTCGATAATTGGGTTGATTGATGGTCGCATCGAATAATTCTCTTGAATTATTGGGCAAGAATGAGCGGTCGGTAAATTGAGCCAGAATAATAATTCCTTTAAATTGTGTTGAAGAAATTCGTTTTAAACTGTTCTCTCTTATCAAAGAATTTGCCAGAGAACGGCTGAGCTTGGGCTTTGATTGCCTGGAGTGTAAATACCGTTTGACGGAATTTAAGAAGAGAACTTCATCATTGCTACGTTCAGTCGGATCTTTCGCTGTATATTTTCCGGGAAGGATATTTTCATCATGATTTTGTACTGCATATTTGTAAAAACCATCTGGAGATTTTATAATTGTATATCCATCTGTTGTTGTTATAAAATGTAAGAATTCATCTCCATGCAATTTTGCATGAAATTCTTTTCCGTCCGGTTGTTGTAGCTTAAAAGGCGTCGGATCAGCAGGTATTGCCCAGATATTTCCTACCTGTGTGATGAGGAAACAGATAAGAACCCAATTTAATATATTACGGAAATTCTTCATAATAAATAGGTGTGTTTTGCGATTTAGGGAAATAAAATAAGGCAGGCCTCTTTGCCTGCCCTATTATTAAATTTGAATAGCTCTACTATTGTTATTCTATCGGTGCGAATAACGCATTGGCTTCTACATGTGAAATCATAAGAGCATAACCCGTTTTTTCAGCTTTATGCCTGATATAGATATAACATACTTTATTCTCGAAATCAGATAAGTCCACAGTGTGCATTTTGTTTACAGTATCTTTATTTAGAGTAGCTTTGTAATAAATTTTAGCTGCATCGGCCTGCTCTTTTGTTTCGATAGGTGATTCGGATGCGATAATTTCAAAAGAGTCAAAATAGATATCACTCGTTTGAACCGGCATTGCTCCGTACGAATAGGGTAAAAACGTAAATTCCGGAAATACACCGTCTGTAAAATCGGCAGTACATTCTATCAAGTCATCAGCAGCTAAGAGAGCGCCAGTATTGCCATCTATTGACCAAAGAAGCATTGCAAAAGATGCGTCATTAACTAATCCCAACTCCCAAGAACTTACGTTTCCGGCTTGAAAACCATCATCGGCACCGAGATTTATAAATGCCAAATTTTGGAGGAAGCTGGTAGTACTAAAGTTTTCATATACAACCGGGGCTCTATCCCAAGCCTTATCTGTTGTCAGTTTCTTAGCTTCTCCAAAAGCTACCCCTTCACGGTTCTGTGCATATGCACAATAATAGTATTCTTTTTGTGCTTCCAGTTCTTTTATAGTTACCACGTTTGTTTCTCCTACTTTGCGTGAATTCGATGGATAAACTACTCCATGAATTAAATCTAACTGATCTTGTGAGGTGGCCAGTACTATACCTTGCTGTATGACGGTATCCAGTGCATTGTTACTCGTTGTTTTCATACTCAGCTTTAGTGCTGTGCCATAGTTACCTAATGCTTCACCCGTTTCAACTATTGCCAATTTACTGGAGTCGAAAACCGGATTATAGTCTTCTTTCTTTTCTTCGCTACATGCAGCAAACAAAATAGAGACACAAGCAAAGGAAAAGAATATATTATATATCTTATTTTTCATAATCTTGTTTTTATCATTATACAATTTTCTCATTTTTCCTTATTTAAGGATTTTGATCGGCTTCTGAGATAGATTCGTTCTCTTGAATTTCTCTTAATGGAATCTGGTATAAGAATTTCCAATCGCCGGCTTCTATTTTTAACTTGGCTGCATCAAAATAGTTAGATCCTGCATAAGTACGGTCCACTCCTTTTTTCAAGCGTAAATGGTCATATAGCGCAAAGCCTTCGCCCCAAAGTTCCAGGCGTCTTTGGGTATATACATCGTCTACTGTGACAGATGCTTTATTCCATGACGGGTCACGGTTTACCATTAAGTCTTTCAATACAATGGCGGCTTCTGTTCCTTTATTCAAGTGCGCGAGAGCTTCTGCTTCTGTAAGATACATTTCGGACACGCGCATAAATACATTATCGGCCATCCAACTGGCAGCATATTTAAATTTCAAGTTAGTATAAGGAGGATATACTGCCGTTGCGTCTTCGGGACTAACGAATTGAGCCAGACGGGCATCTGTCGAAGAGAAGTTACTATACAGTTTTGCATCCATCTTTATATAATAACCACTTTTGCCACCGTAGCCTATACCAGTAGTGCAAATCCATGAAGAGAATGATGCAAATCCCAAAATATTGTCATTTGCTGTTGTTACATCCATTCCCCACATCCATTCTTTGTTATTAATTTCATTAAAACCGTCGGTGGCAATTTCAGTTGTATTCATCAAAGAATACCCACTTCTGGCAGCTTTTGCCATATCAATTGCTTTTTGCCATTCATTCATTACTAAATATGTACGCGAAAGTAGACCTTGTGCCACACTTTTATCAATCCTTCCTTTATCTGTACCTCTATCCCATCCATCCAAGAAATTGATGGCTTTCAGATAGTCTTTCTCTATTTGATCGTACACGTCTGCCACAGGGACACGACCTCTACGGCTTTCCCCTTCGGATGTAGTGATGATCAAGGGTACACCCGGTTGATTTTCATTACCTTTGTAAGTCTGTTGATACATCTGAATCAAATAACTGTATGATAAGGCTCTGAATGTCAACGCTTGTCCTTTAATCGCATGTAATTCCGCATCAAGGCTTTCATCCGGAATTTTTTCAATTATCGCGTTGGCATTATTAACCATCGTATAAAAGAAATTCCAATATCCGAATGTGCGCACATAAGGTTCGTCGCGATAATCGAACAAGTGATCGAATTTAAACCATCCGTTTACGTGCAGAGCCATATCGTCGCTCATGATATCGCTCATCAAAAAGAAACTTTGAAAACCATAATCACAATGTTGATATTGTCCGTCTGTACCCGATTTGGTTTGAAAGTCTGCATATAATCCTTTTAGTAAGGGTTCTACTATGGTTACTAATTTATCCGGATTATTTTTCGCCAGTTCATTCATTGCATCTCCGGTTGCTACATCCGTCGGATTAGTTGTTAGGTAGTCCTCTCCACAAGATACAACTGTGGCAGCGAATAAGGCTATTATTAATGATTTTATAATCTTCATATCCTGCATTTATTTAAAAGTTAATGTTGAAGCCAAAAGATACAGTACGGATTGCTGCATAAACTCCGTAATCAATAGTACCGTCCAGATTCTGTCTGGGATCAAGCCCTGTACGTTTTGATAAAAGCCAAACGTTATCAGCTACAGCAAAAAGTCTTAATGATTCGATTCCCAATTTTTGTGTATACATTTTTGGGAAACTATATCCTAATGATATATTTTTGATATTGAAATAATCACCTCTTGTCAAGAATCGGTCGGACATAGCCGAAAGATTCTGAGTACTCAATTGTACTCTTGGAACAGTTGCTTGTGGATTTTCCGGAGTCCATCTTCCAAAGATGTCAGTTGACCAGTTTGAACCTTCTTGTCCACCGCCCATCAATGAAGAGTAGCCGCTATCATATACATAACCTCCGATAGAGAAAGCTGTGTTGATATTCAAGTCAAATCCATAGGCTGTTAAAGAAGTTGATAGACCGCCGTATACATCGGGTAGGGACGATTTGCCGGTTTCGTAACGTGTTGCATCATTAGGGTTGGCTGTTGTTGTAGTGCTTACATTCCCATCTTTGTCTGTTACATCACGATAGTACAATGCTTCACCTGTGTTAGAATCCACACCTGCATATTTGTACATGTACCAGTCATAGATTGTACCTCCTTTTTTTCTCCAGATATTTCCTGTTGCATATCCATTGGGATCCTTGCCGGTTGCTAACTTAGTAATTTCATTTTTATAATGAGTAAGATTTAAGCTAACGTCCCATTTTATATTATTTGACTTGATAATATTAGCATTCAGTTCTACTTCGACACCGGTGTTTTTCATGTCCATATCATTTACCCATAATACATTAGGAGAACCTTCTGATGGAGCAAGCGGTTTGCCGTAAAGCAAATCGGTCGTTTTTTTGATGAAGAATTCCACGCTTCCTGTAATGCGATCTAAAAAGCCGAATTCTGCGCCGATATTAAAGTTGTTACTCTTTTCCCAAGTGATTTCTTTATTTCCTCTCCATACTTTTACACCACCAGGTTTTCCATCTTGTGCAACAACTTCGTATTGATCCATATAAGGCGTATTATTACCGATATTATCATTTCCTTGTGTACCATAACTTGCTTTTAATTTCAGATCTGTCAGGAAATCCACATCTGCCAACCAACTCTCTTCTTTCATTCTCCAAGAGGCGCCGGCTGACCAGAAGTTTCCCCAACGATTGTCCGGATGAAATTTAGAAGAACCATCACGGCGGTAACTTCCACTTAGATAATATTTATCATTATAGTCATATTGAACGCGACCGAAGAAACCTTCCAGACGATAATCGTTTTTATATGAAGAGGCTGATTTTATATCCGCACCGTTGTTTAACTCCGGATTTCCGGGCATATAAAATTGTTCTTTTCTGGCTCCAAGATAATTTACGTTATCTGCTTTAACTTCATGTCCCAGCAACACGTCTACATTGTGGCTGTTAAATCTATGAATCCAAGACAATAATTGATTGGTATTGAGTACAAAATATCTTTGAGATTCTTTTGTGGAACGTCCGTTTACATCTTTTGCATCACCTGCAATCGGTGTTTGGAATACAATTTTATTAGTAGTGAAATTATCAATACTCAAATTGGCTGTGAATTTGAAATCTTTGAGGAATTTAACCTCGCCATATACACGTGCGCTTAAATTGTCTACAGTTGTTTCACGAATATCGTTTATCATCGTATTATACGGGTTTGTACCTGTATTGTACGGTCTTTTACGATCTCCGTCACCCCAGTCTAACAGGTTTTCTCCCGTCGTTGGGTTGGTCATGATATTTCCCTGCGCATCACGTTCCCAGATCGGATAAATAGGTGCAATACCTTGTGCAAAAGAAAACATGCTTGAAGCGTATGAGCTTGCAATAGTTGCATTCGTTGATGTTTGACCATAAGCTACATTAAATCCTGTTTTTAACCAGTCGTTAGCCTGATGGTCTAAGTTGATACGTCCTGAATAACGTCTGAAATCGGAATTACGAAGATATGATTCGTCATCCAAATAGTTTAATGAAGCAAAGAATGTTGTTTTCTCATTACCTCCGCTAAGTGATAGATTGTACTCTTGGCGTAAGCCATTTTTGAATGGATCTTTCTGCCAGTCGTCATGATATAGTAGTTGGGCACTTGGATTCAAACGTCCTGTCACCGGATCTATTAACATATCATTGGCTACATTATAACTATTGTATCCTAAACGATCTATAAGAGTTTTTGATGCGTAGATACCAGCTTGGAGTGGCTCTAATCCTAAGGTTCCGTACATTGCTTCATGCTTGATAGCTTCCCAAAACATCTCATAATACTCACCTTCATCCCTGATAGTGTTATATGGTTTTACGGCTCTTGAATTAATACCCCATTTAGCTTCTAATGATATTTTTGTTTTACCAGAATTACCTTTTTTTGTTGTGACAATGATAACTCCGTTGGCACCACGAGCACCATACATAGAGTTTGCTGCTGCATCTTTCAATACAGTCATGGACTCGATATCCTGATTATTTATGGAGTTTAGAGAGCCTTCATAAGGAACACCGTCTACTACGATAAGCGGGGCCTTGGATGCTGATATGGAGCCTACTCCACGTACATAAATTGAAGATGAAGATCCGGGCTGACCCGAAGATGAAGTGGTCTGTACGCCAGCTACAGCGCCTTCTAATGCTTTAGAAAGGTTGGAAACTTGCATCTTTTCGATCTTGTCTTTTTTCACAGTACCGGCAGAACCTGTGAATGAAGATTTTTTGGCAGTACCGTAAGCTACTACCATTACTTCGTCAATTACTTGTGAATCAGACTTTAATATCACCTTTACAGTCGGTTTGATCGCCACTTCCTGTGTCTGCATTCCGATGTAAGAAATCTGCAAAGTCTTTGCAGAACTTGGTACGCTCGACAAAGTAAAATTACCATCTACATCAGTTATAGTACCTAAATTGGTACCTTTTACTAATACAGAGGCCCCAACAACTGGTTGCCCATCTTCTTCAGAAATCACAACACCTGTAACCTTCTGAGTCTGGGCAGTTACTAGACCTATACTTACAAAAAGGCAGGTCAATAACAGCATTAATTTTCTTTTCATAAATTCTCTCTTAAAGTTTAACTTTACATTAATTGTTTCTTTACTCTAACAAAATGCAAATATATTAATAAATATGAAACGAGCAATTATTTTTGCGAAAAAAGCTTGTGTTAATAACAAATTGTTATCAAAATGAGCTTGTTTATGCTCAACAGCATATAATCATAGCTTAAAAAACCTAAACAGAGTATCAAATAATAACATGTTGTATTGACGAAAAGTACGATTTTATCGTTCATTTTCTGTTTTTCACTGCAAATTTTGGCAAAAAGCTCTCCATTTTGACTAATGGAAAAGCTTTATAAACAAAAATTCCGCATTTTTTTTAAAAGAAATTCATTAGTTATAATATATGTTTTTACGCTTTTAGCAGATATTAAAACTTATTCAGTTCTTATATAGGCCATATATACGTCTTATTTGTTTATAGTATTAATTCAAAATTAACCTAATGGAAAAAATTATCTACAATTTAGTATTCAACAGAAAAAAAAGCCTGAATAAAAAAGGCATGGCTTTAGTTCAAATAGAAGCCTATTTGAATAGAAAGAAAAAGTACTTTTCGACTAAGGTCTATTTGAAACCGGAACAGTGGGATGCAAAAAGAAGAAGAGTAAGGAATCATCCGAATGCAGATGCAATAAATCGGATGATTTATGAGTATATGGCTGAGATAGAAAAGAAAGAATTGGGGTTATGGCAGCAAAGGAAAACGGTTACATTGGATGCTTTAAAAGAGGCATTGGTAAGCGTGCAAGAGGAGGAGGAGTCTTTTCTGGCTTTTTTCCGTAAGGAAATCATCAATTCCAGATTGAAGGAGAGTACAAAGCAAAATCATCTTTCAACGCTTGAATTACTGAGGGAGTATAAGAAAAATGTTTCATTTACCGAACTGACTTTTGAGTTCATATCTTCTTTTGATCAATACTTGCAAGCCAAAGGATATCATGTGAATACCATAGCCAAACACATGAAACACCTGAAACGTCATATAAATACAGCAATAAACAAGGAGTATATGGAAATACAAAAATACGCTTTTAGGAAATATAAAATTAAAAGTGTAGAAAATAACCATACTCACCTTTCGCCGGATGAACTTAATAAAATAGAGAAACTTGATTTGGGAGATAGATATACCAGGCTGGAAAAGACTAAAGATGCTTTTTTGTTTTGCTGTTATGCGGGGCTACGTTATTCAGATTTTGTGAATCTGTCTTCCGAAAATATCGTCATAATTCAAAAAGACACTTGGTTGATATATAAAACAATAAAAACCAGAATAGAAGTGAGACTCCCTCTCTATCTATTATTTAAAGGAAAAGGTCTTGAAATATTGAATAAATATCAGAATAATCTTTCGGATTTTTTTAATCTCAGAGATAATTCGAATGTGAATAAAGAACTGATTATTATATCAAGGCTTGCAGGAATACATAAAAAAATATCTTTTCATACCGCAAGACATACTAATGCCACCTTATTAATATACAATGGAGTGAACATTACTACTGTACAAAAACTATTGGGACATAAGAGCGTAAAAACAACACAAGTATATACGAATGTTATGGATATGACTATTGTCAGAGATCTGGAAAAAGCTAAAAGTACCAAACGTTCTCCGGTGTAAAATCAGGAAATATCCTTTCCGGGTATCGTGCCCACCGTCCGTATGCCCGGTAATCACCATCCGTATGCTCGGTGCTTACGCCCCGTATGCCCGATACTTGGGGGGGGTATTTGTACAGAGACTGGAAAGCAGCAGGGCCCCTTCACCCTGTATCGCCGATGAACAAAGCAGTGAAGCAAAAAAGGTAAAGCCGGTGAAAGGGGAAAAAATAGACAGAAAAGATATCCTGAAGAATAAAAACATTCATCAGAAAAAAGATGCTACATCTTTTTTTGAAACCTGCACATCTTTCCGTTGCAACCTGTTACATCTTTTTTTGAGAGATACTACGTCTTTTTTTGAAAGGTGCTATGTCTTTTTGAAAAAGATGTTACGTCTTTTCAAGCAGACAGGAGGTACTGATGTATATGGGTTTGGGTTGACGCTGTCACAACTTATTTTTTGCGATTACTAAGATTATTATATATACTATTGATTTTTTCATTTATTTAATTTATACATAATTCTGTTTATAAAAGGTTGTTATTTCAACATCATCAGATGACCTTTCAATCGACAGATAGTTTGACCGGGAAAATATCAGATACATTCGCTATATTCTTACAGGATTTTGAAATATTGATTCAGCGCAATGGTTTCATAAATTACTATAACTAATTATATTAAATACTATAATAATTATTGACTTTACGATGTGTTAATAACTAAATAGTATCAAAGTGGTATTTCTGTATAATATATATATACATTATTAATTATTGATTATAAGATGATTAAATCTCTATTTAGGCGAAAATAAGGTATACATATTGTACAATAATATTCATATATTTTATATATAATACACTGATTTATAATAAAATAATATATGGATTAATAAATACAGCAAAGTACTGATGTTTTTCTATAAACAACTAATTATAAGCAATTTAAAATAAGATTAGTTCTGCAAAGACTTTGCAGATTTCTTACATCGGAATGCAGACACAGGAGGTAACGATCAAACCAACTGTAAAGGTAATATTAAAATCTGATT
>NZ_KB905466.1:742692-1509101 GCF_000381365.1 Bacteroides salyersiae WAL 10018 = DSM 18765 = JCM 12988 | reverse complement strand
TCCTGTGTCTGCATTCCGATGTAAGAAATCTGCAAAGTCTTTGCAGAACTATCAGTATGTTATTGTACTGATATACATATAGATACAAAAGCAAGAAGAACTAATAAAAGAATATTGAAAAGAATATAACTTGCTGAAAATAAAAATGTTAACTATTTTGTAGTAAAACTTTGTTTTAGTCATTTCTACTATTACAGTACTTTGTTTTTAATATAACCACCTGTATTATAGTAGATTATAAATTACTTATCTTATTTGTGTCGTATTGAAGATATACTTTTAAGTCACTAATAATATGTCCGTTACTAATTAATTTACTTTATAAATGAGCAGAACAATAAAAAGAGTAACTGTCGAAATACGATAATTACCCTTTCTTTGATGTAAGATATTATAAACGTTATTCGTTTATATCCTCCTTAAATCAGCAATCAATTCTTAATAAATTTAGCGGAACTTACCCCTTCGGTAGTAATTACCTTTAGTATATATATGCCGGAATCGTAATCTTCGCATGAAAAATTGAACTCTACGTTTTCCGGGCATTCGATTGCCTTTTGTAATTGTCCTTTTATATCATAGATCATCAACATTGTCATTGTTACAGGAGATTTTATAAAAATCCGGTTATTATCATTTGTGACGATAACATTCGATATATTATTTTGCTCCGTTTTTTTTAGACCTGTTCCTCCTGCTTTTACTACAATTTCTGTAGTTACATCCCGACCTCCTTTCACTTGACTCCATGTTTCAACATCATTTGCACGATACATTAACCAAATCCGATCACCACTTTCCGGAGTTTTGGTAATGGTACAGGTGAGCGAATATCCGCTACCGGGCATACTTCCGCTGTTACCATCCATTGCCTCCAATTTAGAAACGGCATATTCTCTGGATATAAACTCTTTTACATCCCCATTCTCGCCAACCAATGCTAAGGCTATGGTACCGGCAAAATTGCGAAGACCATAATTCGCTATAAACGCAGCCATTACATCAAACTGAGTATTAGGTAAGAATTTTGTTTCTGTCGTAGATAATCCGCTATAAGTAACTCCACCTGAACTCCCTTTAAAAAAGGCCAGCATATCACGATAGCTTGAACCGGTTTCAGCTTTCTTTATACCTACTATTGCATTTTGTCCGATAGAAAATCCTCCGCCGGAATTACCTCCTATACCTTGTTGGTCAGGCTCCAGCGTTGATAATAAATAATACCCGTTAGCTGTGCCGCCCCATCCCCAATTTACATGATACCTATCGGCTTTGTAACCATCAAAAACAAATTGATGCCCCTCACGCTGGCTATTACTTCCACCATAAATCACAAGACGGCCGGTATTTAATTCCGCTTTTAACAAAGCATCCCACTCGTCACTTGTGTACCATTCCTTTTCCAGTACAGTCATACTTTTATCATACTTCATATAATCTACCATTCCCCGGGCGGCTATCAAAGTGAAAGCTCCACTTTCTTTAGGTGTATAATCCATCTGGGAAAGCACACCACAGTGATACATCAACCTTGCCACCTGATTGGCTTGCGTCGGAGTATAAACACCTTCTTCATAAATATCCGGCATATTGTCCCAATCGTAAGTTACCGTATAATTTGCAGAAACGGTTCTTTCATAAGTCCGTGTCGTATATGAAAATGTAGCGCCATTTCCTTTATCCGGCCAACGGTTATATTTCATGACGATAGCCAATGCAGTTGCTACACAACCCGTTGGAGCTATAATCCCATCTATCGGCGGACACATTTTGTTATAAGGAGTGCCTTGGTTCCATAGAGCAGTTTCCAACAGCACTTCATTTTCTGCATTGTCTGATAAGTATCCATTTTCCAAACTGTTCCACAGTGCTGTTATTGATGCAGACGGAACCCTATTTTGTGCTCTGCTCCAATTAATCTCTTCCCGATAGCATGTCATCCAGTTTTGTAAATTAGATGGCATGTTTTCAACCTCAAATTTTCCAGTATTGCTGTATGCCAATACAGGAACTGCCACATCATCACCGGCAATAATAACAAACCCGCCTTGAGGAATACGATTGAAAACATGAAAGGCCGGTATGGCATCAGTACGCGTTTGCGCGCTTTCACCATTCCATACGTATTCATATTTCGTTTCAACGGAACGGGTTGTTTCCTGATTTTCGAAAAATGTGCGGGCTAATTGCTCCGCTCTCGACACGGTTACATTATCTGCCCATAACAATGATGATGAAAAAAGAAAAAGCCAAAACAGATTACGTCTCATAAATATATATTTTTATATAATAAAGGTTCGATACTCGGCAACTATTAATCTCCAGAATAAAAATCCCCTTACTTTTGAGAAGAGCAAGGGGATTTCAATTTGTCAAAGTCAGCTATTATTCATCTGTAAGACTCGCTTTATAAACATCAATGCTTAAATATAATTTCGTTGGATTTTTGCTGGCGGGAGCTGCGCCATCATTATCCTGAATAAAGAGAGAGTTGGCAGGGAACGTTATCACATCGTTTGCAATCGTCCCCAATGGATATGTTTTAATGTCATTTGACAAGTTTCCATAAACAGTACCAATTATCATTTCACCATACCCCAGGTTTAGACCGGTTTTTGCGACCTGCATCGTCACCCCATCAATAGTAGATGTCAATACAAACTGGCGCTCTCCCAGGAATGTTTCATTATAGGGATATCCGTCATATATTACAGGATCTCTACTAATATAATATTCTGCTGGAGCATAAGCGTTATTAAAACGATATTTCATAGAACTTCCCAAATCAGCTTTTTCAATCTCGATCCCTACTGCCATCGGACTAACTCCGAAGAAAGTGGAAACAGTACCATCTACATAAACACCCATACCGATACTTTCCCATTTGATACGTTGTATACTGGTTTTGGCCAGACTTGCTCCTTTATACGGGTTGACATAATCGGAATCAAAAGTCAACTCAAAACTATATTCAACTCCCATTTCTGCATTCGGGAACGTAACTACCATAGTTGTCTCAGCTTCACCGGCTGCAAAAGATACCGACTCCGGAATTACGAAAACATTATTAGAATTGTTTATCACTTTTACAGGTACAGTCACTGCCCCGTCCGTTTTATCACGGCCTACAGTTAGAGTTAATGAAGTGATAGCCGGATCGAGTTCATAATTATAGGTATTGGATTCAGAGAAATAAACACCGACACAATCAGGACTTACCGTTGGAGAGGGGTCTCTCTCAAGATCATCAGAGCAAGCACCAAGAGCCCATGACAATACTCCTAATACTGCAAATTTAATATATTTATTCATATTCTTCATATTTATTTAAAACGATTATTATTAGTCCGTTACACCATCTTTCAAGCCGGCACCGTCTCCCGGTTGAGGTTGACGACCGCCATTATTATTTGCTGATAAAGGAATACCGGCATTACTATTAGTCTCATCTTGAGGTATACGCATCAATAACCAACCATCATTGGATGCAATATTAAATGCGAAATTACCAGGAAAATTGGTTGTTACCGCACTGCTTACACGTACGATATTTTTGCCGAGACGCATGATGTCTGCCATCGAGAATCCCTCACCCCAAAGTTCTACACGGCGTTGGAACCAAACTTCATTCTGGAAAGAAGTTGCATCTGCAGAAGTACATACGTAATTTTCATCACGATAAGCTTTTATGAAGTTCTCCAAAATAGCCTTACCTCCCGGTAGATCCCCTGCCATAGCCGTACCTTCGGCGGCAATCAGCAACATCTCTTCATAGCGCATCATACACCAGTCACCTGCATTTTTATCATTACCTACTCCACCGTATTGTGCAAATTTTACATTGGTATAAGGCGCAAACGGAACTTTTACATCCGGGATAGATAATGATGCGATTTCATCGCCAATTGCATCTCCCCAAGTCAAATCAGCCAGATTGTCCGAATGTAAATTTTCGTCTACCCACCAGCCTTTACGCACGTCTGTATGTGGGATTTTCCGGAATAACAAGTTATTGATCATCTTATAACAGCCTTGTCCGGTTGCATATCCTCTACCGGCGAAAGAGCTATAAGCAGCCGGCCAGGTAGTAAGCTGACGTTGAATGTTGCTTTCTGCTATGATCGCTCCCCATATCCAGTTTGCAGCCTTATGATCTATAAATGTCGGTTTGGAAACATCTTCACGAGTATAGGGAGCATATCCCTTCATTGCTTCCTGAGCATCGGATGCTGCTTCGGCCCAATTTTCCATATACAGATTGGCGCGGGCGCGAAGTCCATAAGCCACATTCAAGTCCACTTCGTTTTTAGAAGAACGGGTGTAGTTTAAGTCTTTGAATATGTCAATCGCCTCATTCAAATCATCCATGATTAATTTATAAGCAGCTTCTGCTGTTGCACGTGGATTGCTTGACGGATCTCCTTCCATATCATGCGTTACAAGAGGAACGGTAGGCTTGTCTTCATTCCCTTTGTATTTAAACTGGAAATAAGGAACTATACATAAATAATCGAATGCACGAACCGCTTTTGCCTGCGCTTTATAACGAAGCAATGTCGTATTATCCGTATCAGCAGGAATAGACTTCAAGATGTCATTTGCCTGCTTGATCTGGTTGTAAAACAAAGCCCAACGTAAATACGGATTGGCATATGTATCGCTACGATCAGAAAATTCGCTACAGGTAGAGAACCAGTTATAATCAGAGTTGGTTGAAACCATATCCGGACCATTCAAATCCTGGGAAAGGCACACTGCCGGATAACCGAAATCATCATCACGGGCACTGGTGAATATGACCTTATAGGATGCCGATATTTGAGAAAACATACCGGTTACATCGGCCTGTAATCGTTCGGGCATCATCTCAACTACTTGTTGCTTTTGTTCATTTGTAAATGTTCCGCCTTCAGGAATCGTATCAAGATCGGCACAAGATGCGATCAACGAACCTCCTAAGACCAGGACTAAATATTTATTTGCCATTTTCATAATTTCATCGTTTAGTTATTAACATTAGAATTTCAAAGTAATACCACCGGAAATTGTTCTCAGTGCCGAATATCGGAAACTACCGGAAGTAGTAGAACTACCTAATCCCCAGTATTGACGTGGATCCAATCCTTTTTTACCGGATATAACGGCCAGGTTTTCGCCGGAAACATACAGACGTAAACTTGAGATACCGAGTGTATTTGTCAAACGTTTCGGGAATGTATATCCTAACATGACACTATTCAAGCTCAAATAATCCGAGCTGACCAGGAATCGGGATGACTGTTTCTGGTTAGTGTCATCCGAAGCACAGAGACGTGGAACGTTTGAATTCGGATTTTCCGGAGTCCATGCTTCCAAAACATCTTTATGGAAATTGGTTCCTGCACCGTCACCACGATGCATCAAAGCTTCATAAGTACCATCATACAACTTACCGCCAAGTTGATAAGAGAACTGTACGGAAAGATCGACACCGTAAGCATTCAACTGTGTACCGAAACCACCGTATACTTTTGCCAAAGTACTGCCTAAGTCAGACTGTTTTGCTTTTGAATAATCATCAGTAGTGTTATAATCACCATTGTCAGGATCAACATAATATAATGCTTTACCGTTATCGTGGTCAACGCCTGCATATACCGGCAAGTATGAGTTATATAAAGAACCACCGATACGGTAAATAGCATTGCTGTATTTTATACCGCCGTTATTTTTAGCTGATTCTGCAAGATCGGTAATCTTATTTTTATAATGAGTTGCATTGACATTAGCAAGCCATTCTATATTGTTATTTTTGTAAAGTACTCCGTTCAAATCGATCTCTACACCTTGGTTCACAATTGAACCTACATTCATCGGAATAGTAGCGTATCCCATGGAAATAGGCACAGGTTGGTTATAGAGCAAATCCACCGTTTTACGATTAAAATATTCAATTGTACCATTTAAGCGGCTACCGAATAACTCGAAATCGACACCGGTATTGAATGCATACGATGTTTCCCATGTAATATCTTTATTACCTTTGTAAGTGAACGATACTGCAAAATCACCGTTACTGTCTGTTACTGAATATTGGTCGGCGTACGCATAGTAGTTTCCAAGATTATCATTACCCTGTATACCATAACTTGCCTTAAACTTTAACATGTCTACCCATTTTGCATTATACATGAAGTTCTCTTGGCTGATGAGCCATGCAAGACCTACACTTCCGAAGTTACCCCAACGGTTGTCCGGATGGAAACGGGAAGAAGCATCGCGACGATAAGATGCACTAAGGAAGTATTTACCATCATAGTCATATTGAATACGGCCCAAGAATCCCATTGTAGTATATTCATTCGTAAAAGAAGCCACCTTAGGAGGAGATGCAATTGCATTGCTTAATTCACCGATAGTCGGATTATAAATTTTAGTATTGCTACCTTGTAATTCCTGTATTTTCAAATTATATGATTCGTATCCTGCCAAAACATCAAAATTATGTAAATTTGCAAAAGTCTTTTTGTAAGTTGCAAGATACTGCTGATTGATTGCAAATTCCCGATAATGAGCCACATAAACTGCTCCACCGCTACTTACGCTCGAACCATAAAATGGATTTGATAACTCATTGCTGCGCTGGTTACGTACATTAGCACCGATATTGGCTGTAATAGACAACCCTTCTATCGGAGTTAAAATGGCATACCATTTACTGTTGATTACATCTGTATAAGCATTTTGCTTATCCAAGTCCATTGTTCCCAGGGGGTTACCCGACATACTGGGGCGGACAAAGTTCGTAGAAGAACCAAAATCATAAACAGTCAATCCGCGTTCGTCCACTTGAATGTTTCCGTCTGGATTACGTACATATACAGGATAAATCGGAGCAATCATATTGGTAAGCTGGAACAAGTTGCCGCTTGAGCCCCATGTAGTTTGTCCGCTCGGGGATTGTATATTATAATAGGTATATCCTATATTAGCACCGACTTTCAACCATTTTTTTGCTTGATAATCAGCTTTTGCACGTCCGGTGAAGCGTGTAAAACCCGAACCGGGAACAATACCGGAGTCATCCAGATAACCCGCTGACATGTAGTAGTTTATTTTATCGGAAGCACCTGCAACAGATACATTATACTCCTGACGAAGATTGGAATTACCAAATGCTTCATCATACCAATCATCCGGTCTATAATAATATTTGCCGTCAGAATATCCCAATGTAGCATTAGGATTGAGTTTGAAGTTTGTACCTATCAGTTTTTCTCCTTCAGGAACTGTATATACCAAATAACCGACACCACCATTTTTATCATCCAGCAAAGCCGCGTCGGCAAAAGCATAAGCTTCTGTCATACTGGAACCATTGTATGCTTTTGAGTTATACAATGCACGATACATTGTTTCATAATACATACCCGGATCTGTCATTACATCATAGGTAGGCACTGCACGACGATTAGAACCCCATTTGGCATCTACAGTGATAACAGCTTCTTTAGAATCTCCCTTTTTAGTAGTTATCAAGATAACTCCGTTGGCACCACGGGCACCATAAATGGCATTTGCAGCCGCATCTTTCAATACGGTCATACTTTCAATATCCTGCGGATTGATAGAAGAAATACTTCCATCAAAAGGAATACCGTCCACTACATATAGAGGAGAGTTGCTCGCACTCATGGAGCCGATACCGCGAATGCGGACAGTAGCAGCGCTACCCGGTTGTCCATTGTTGGCAATGGTTTGTACTCCGGATACCTGGCCGGCTAATGCATTCGTTACATTGGAAACAGAACGCTCGGCCAGTTTATCGGCCTTTACCGTCGATGCAGAACCGGTAAACGACGATTTCTTGGCAGTACCATAAGCTACTACCATCACCTCATCAATCATCTGAGAATCGGATTTAAGGAATATTTTCAGGGACGGCTTTATTGCAACTTCTTGGGTCTGCATACCAATAAACGAAATTTGCAAAGTCTTTGCAGAACTAATCTTATTTTAAATTGCTTATAATTAGTTGTTTATAGAAAAACATCAGTACTTTGCTGTATTTATTAATCCATATATTATTTTATTATAAATCAGTGTATTATATATAAAATATATGAATATTATTGTACAATATGTATACCTTATTTTCGCCTAAATAGAGATTTAATCATCTTATAATCAATAATTAATAATGTATATATATATTATACAGAAATACCACTTTGATACTATTTAGTTATTAACACATCGTAAAGTCAATAATTATTATAGTATTTAATATAATTAGTTATAGTAATTTATGAAACCATTGCGCTGAATCAATATTTCAAAATCCTGTAAGAATATAGCGAATGTATCTGATATTTTCCCGGTCAAACTATCTGTCGATTGAAAGGTCATCTGATGATGTTGAAATAACAACCTTTTATAAACAGAATTATGTATAAATTAAATAAATGAAAAAATCAATAGTATATATAATAATCTTAGTAATCGCAAAAAATAAGTTGTGACAGCGTCAACCCAAACCCATATACATCAGTACCTCCTGTCTGCTTGAAAAGACGTAACATCTTTTTCAAAAAGACATAGCACCTTTCAAAAAAAGACGTAGTATCTCTCAAAAAAAGATGTAACAGGTTGCAACGGAAAGATGTGCAGGTTTCAAAAAAAGATGTAGCATCTTTTTTCTGATGAATGTTTTTATTCTTCAGGATATCTTTTCTGTCTATTTTTTCCCCTTTCACCGGCTTTACCTTTTTTGCTTCACTGCTTTGTTCATCGGCGATACAGGGTGAAGGGGCCCTGCTGCTTTCCAGTCTCTGTACAAATACCCCCCCCAAGTATCGGGCATACGGGGCGTAAGCACCGAGCATACGGATGGTGATTACCGGGCATACGGACGGTGGGCACGATACCCGGAAAGGATATTTCCTGATTTTACACCGGAGAACGTTTGGTACTTTTAGCTTTTTCCAGATCTCTGACAATAGTCATATCCATAACATTCGTATATACTTGTGTTGTTTTTACGCTCTTATGTCCCAATAGTTTTTGTACAGTAGTAATGTTCACTCCATTGTATATTAATAAGGTGGCATTAGTATGTCTTGCGGTATGAAAAGATATTTTTTTATGTATTCCTGCAAGCCTTGATATAATAATCAGTTCTTTATTCACATTCGAATTATCTCTGAGATTAAAAAAATCCGAAAGATTATTCTGATATTTATTCAATATTTCAAGACCTTTTCCTTTAAATAATAGATAGAGAGGGAGTCTCACTTCTATTCTGGTTTTTATTGTTTTATATATCAACCAAGTGTCTTTTTGAATTATGACGATATTTTCGGAAGACAGATTCACAAAATCTGAATAACGTAGCCCCGCATAACAGCAAAACAAAAAAGCATCTTTAGTCTTTTCCAGCCTGGTATATCTATCTCCCAAATCAAGTTTCTCTATTTTATTAAGTTCATCCGGCGAAAGGTGAGTATGGTTATTTTCTACACTTTTAATTTTATATTTCCTAAAAGCGTATTTTTGTATTTCCATATACTCCTTGTTTATTGCTGTATTTATATGACGTTTCAGGTGTTTCATGTGTTTGGCTATGGTATTCACATGATATCCTTTGGCTTGCAAGTATTGATCAAAAGAAGATATGAACTCAAAAGTCAGTTCGGTAAATGAAACATTTTTCTTATACTCCCTCAGTAATTCAAGCGTTGAAAGATGATTTTGCTTTGTACTCTCCTTCAATCTGGAATTGATGATTTCCTTACGGAAAAAAGCCAGAAAAGACTCCTCCTCCTCTTGCACGCTTACCAATGCCTCTTTTAAAGCATCCAATGTAACCGTTTTCCTTTGCTGCCATAACCCCAATTCTTTCTTTTCTATCTCAGCCATATACTCATAAATCATCCGATTTATTGCATCTGCATTCGGATGATTCCTTACTCTTCTTCTTTTTGCATCCCACTGTTCCGGTTTCAAATAGACCTTAGTCGAAAAGTACTTTTTCTTTCTATTCAAATAGGCTTCTATTTGAACTAAAGCCATGCCTTTTTTATTCAGGCTTTTTTTTCTGTTGAATACTAAATTGTAGATAATTTTTTCCATTAGGTTAATTTTGAATTAATACTATAAACAAATAAGACGTATATATGGCCTATATAAGAACTGAATAAGTTTTAATATCTGCTAAAAGCGTAAAAACATATATTATAACTAATGAATTTCTTTTAAAAAAAATGCGGAATTTTTGTTTATAAAGCTTTTCCATTAGTCAAAATGGAGAGCTTTTTGCCAAAATTTGCAGTGAAAAACAGAAAATGAACGATAAAATCGTACTTTTCGTCAATACAACATGTTATTATTTGATACTCTGTTTAGGTTTTTTAAGCTATGATTATATGCTGTTGAGCATAAACAAGCTCATTTTGATAACAATTTGTTATTAACACAAGCTTTTTTCGCAAAAATAATTGCTCGTTTCATATTTATTAATATATTTGCATTTTGTTAGAGTAAAGAAACAATTAATGTAAAGTTAAACTTTAAGAGAGAATTTATGAAAAGAAAATTAATGCTGTTATTGACCTGCCTTTTTGTAAGTATAGGTCTAGTAACTGCCCAGACTCAGAAGGTTACAGGTGTTGTGATTTCTGAAGAAGATGGGCAACCAGTTGTTGGGGCCTCTGTATTAGTAAAAGGTACCAATTTAGGTACTATAACTGATGTAGATGGTAATTTTACTTTGTCGAGCGTACCAAGTTCTGCAAAGACTTTGCAGATTTCTTACATCGGAATGCAGACACAGGAGGTAACGATCAAACCAACTGTAAAGGTAATATTAAAATCTGATTCACAGATGGTTGATGAAGTTGTAGTTGTAGCATATGGTTCTGCAAAAAAGAGTTCATTGACGGGATCTGTAGATATTGTAAAAGCGGATCAATTAACAAAAGTTCCGGTAAATAGTGTCGATCAGGCATTGCAAGGAAAAGCAGCCGGTGTACAAGTTACGGCTTCTACCGGTAGACCAGGTGCCGGAGCAAATATTAAGATTCGCGGTACCAGTTCTATTTCTGCAGGTAATGACCCGCTATATGTAATTGATGGTGTACCGGTTTCTTCTACTGATTTTGCGGCTCTTAACTCCAACGATATAGAATATATGTCTATATTGAAAGATGCTTCTGCTACTGCTATATACGGTTCCAGAGGTGCTAATGGCGTAATCCTTATTACTACTAAAAAGGGACAAAGTGGAAAGACAACTGTAAATGCGAAGGCTTTATTTGGAATTTCGACCAGAACATTGACTGACGGTGATTTTACAATGATGAATGCACAGGAGAAACTACTTTATGAGCGCCAGTTGGGTAGCGGTCAAGGAGCTTCAATGACAGATGAAGAAATTGCAGCTGCACCAAATACCAATTGGGCGGATGAAGTTTTCCGTACCGGCTTTACTCAATCATACGAACTGAACGTATCCGGTGGTACGGATGCTACCCGTTTTTATATTTCCGGTCAATATTTTGATCAGGATGCAATTGTGCCGGGTTCGTATCTGACTCGTGGTACCGTTCGTGCTAATATCGAACACAAAATTAAAGATCGCTTGAAGATTAATTTCTCTTCATCGGCTGGTGTATCTAAGGAAGGATTATTGAGAACTGACCGTAATGCATTGAATCCTTTTAATTATATTTATAGTGCAAACCCATATGATGCACCTTATAATGAAGATGGCACTTACAATACTGACATAATTGTCGGTGGTGTACCTTTGAATATATTCGAGAATATCGATAATAACCCATCCTATATCAATAAGTTGAAAATGCTTGGCGCTTTCAGTCTCGAGTGGAGAATTTGGGACGAGATTAAATATACTACTGTTGCAGGTATTGATTATACCCAAAATCTGCAGTATCAGTTCAATCATCCGGAATCTCAATTGTCTCAAATATTAGGTTCTCCTTATGGGTATCGTCGTGATTCATATGCACATAGAGCTACTTGGGTATGGACGAATATGTTGAGCTATGATAAAACGTTCAATGATGTGCATCAAGTGAAGGCTATTGTCGGCATGGAGGCACAATCCAGCAATTATCGTGATATTGCTGCTGCTGTCAGCGGATATCCTACCGGAAAATTGGATGCCATAGATATTGGTGCAACCGATAAAGACGTTGAAGGTATTACTACAGATTGGAGAATGCTTTCTTACTTGGCTACAGCAGGCTATACATATGATGATAAATATATTGTCGATGCTGCAATACGTCGTGACGGTTCTTCCCGCTTTGGTGCAGACAATCAGTTCGGTACATTCTGGGCTATCGGTTTAGGATGGAATATGGAAAGAGAAAGCTTTCTTGAAGATGTAGAATGGTTGAGCCGTTTGAAACTTCGTGGCAGTGTAGGTACTTCCGGTAATAATAACATCGGTGATTATGCCGCACAAGGTGTATATGGTTACGGTAGCTACAACGGTGCTTCGACTGCTTACCCGAAACGTTTACCAAATCCGGAACTTTCATGGGAAAAGAGTATGCAATCATCTGTAGGTCTGGATGCCGCATTTTTTGATTCACGTTTGAATATCACATTCGACCTTTATAAACGTAAAACAACCGATCTGCTTTTAGCAACACGGCTTTCAATGACTTCCGGTTTTTCAAGCCGTATTGATAATGTTGGAGAATTGATGAATAAAGGGTATGAATTGGCTATTAGCGGTGATATCATAAAGACCAATGATTGGACATTCAGTCTGAATGGAATGATATCCCAAAATAAAAACAAAATTGAGAAATTATACAAAGGGAATGACATAACAGTTGGCTGGAATAACTTAATCAAAGAGGGATATCCTATCAATGTGTACAAAATGGTACGTTGGGCTGGTGTAAATCCTGCAAATGGAGATGCTTTGTACTATACCAAAGACGGTAAAATTACAAATGTATATGATTCGAACGATGCGGTAATTTTGGATGATAAGACTCCGGACCCGAAATATTTTGGTTCGTTTGGGGCGAGAGTGGCATACAAAGGTATCGAATTGAATGCTGATTTTTATTTCTCAGGTGGCAACTACATCTATAATCACAACCGTTTCTTTACGGAAAGCGATGGTGCACAAATCGGACAGAATTTAGATAAGAGTTTATTGTATGACCAATGGAAGCAACCGGGAGATATAACCAATGTACCGAGACAGGATTTAAATAACAGCACCTATATGTCTACCAGATATCTTGAAGACGGTTCTTATATGCGTCTGAGAAATCTGACTTTGGCCTATACATTCCCCAAAAGTTTACTGAAACCTTTAAAAGTTGAAAATCTGAGAATTTTTGCCCAAGGATTGAACCTGTTCACAATTACGAATTTCCGTGGTCTTGACCCGGAAGTTGGGGACTCGCCTACAACAGGATTGGCAGCTACAGCAGGTCCAGCAGCGGCTGTACTCGATTTTAGCTTCCCTGCTTCACGTACCATTATGTTTGGTATCGAAATAGGTTTTTAATAAAGTTTTTTCATTAAAAAAATAAAGTATGAAACTATCAAGAAAAACAATAATACCGGTAATCGCTTTTTTGAGTCTTTCATTTACGGGATGTGCTGATTTTTTGGACACAACTCCCCATGACTCACTGAACAGCGATAACGCATTAGAATCTTTAGAAGATTTTAATAATACCACAAATAGTGTATATGAATCGATGCGTTCTTCATCCTACACAGCCAATTTTATGTTGATGGTACCTGATGTGATGTCAGACAATCTGATTCTGAACCGTGACGGACGTCTTATCTATAACGAGTTTGCCGGATTTAAATTTTATGCCGACACTTATGGTGTAAGTGGAATGTGGAGTGCTGCATACAATGCCATATTGGGAGCAAACGAGGTTATTACACGCATGGAAAGTGATCCTTCAATCATTGCTTCAGATGAAAAATTAGGTAAGAACTTGTTGGCTGAATGTCTCGCTTTGCGCGGAATGATCCATTTTGACCTGGTACGCCTTTATGGTAAAAACTATCTCCAAGCTTCCGATTCTGACTTGGGGGTAACTTATAAAAAAGATACGGAAACAACGCTTCCGGCTCGTAACACGGTAAAAGAGGTATATACCTGGTTGACGGAAGACTTGGAAAGAGCCAAAGGGATGATGAGCGATGATTATAATACGACAATCAATTATCGTTTAAATAAAAAGGCTATTGCAGCAATTTTGGCACGCGTATATCTGACGATGGGAAAAGACCAATTGGCTGTGGATAATGCTACTGAAGCGATAGCTGGTGACGGTTCTGATATTGCCGGTATCGATGACTTTAGTAAAATATACACTACGAGCATGGATGTTCCAGAGGTTATATTACGTATTGCGTTGAAGTCTGATGACGGTTATTTGCCAGGTAATGACTGGGGACAGGGAAGTGTAAGCAATTATAATGCTAACTACTCTGTTTCTTATGGATTAAAATCATTGTATTCAGGTACAGACTGTCGTAATGCAGTTATAAAGCAAGTGACCTGTAAGAGTGGTTTGTGCAACGTTGTATGGAAATGGAATAATGGTGGAGCTACTGTAGGTTTGGTTGACATTCCTCTTATCCGTACATCTGAAATGTATATGACACGCGCTGAAGCCAATTACAACTTAAAGAATTATCCGGAGGCGCTGAGTGATTTGAATCTATTACGTGCAAAACGTTATTCTGATTATGAAGAAGGTACTGAAGCCGGATCTGCATTGGAAAAGGAAATTCAGTTACAAAGACGTTTGGAGCTTGCATTTGAAGGACATCGGTTCTTTGATCTGAAGCGTCGTCACGAAGATGTGATCCGTGACGATAAAGGGTTCCTTGCTGATGGCACAGGTGCAAGTTCTGATGCACAGGAAGTGTCAGCTGACAGCCCTTATTATGTATTGCCTATTCCTCAGTCAGAAATAGATGCAAATGAAAATATGATTCAGAACAAATATTAATTCTAAAAACAGAAACAAATGAGAAAATTGAAATATTTAATTCTGGCTGTCGGAACTTTATTTGTTATTGCTTCATGTGATGATAACATTCCGCAGTCATTCAATGCAGAAGATAGCAACGCCAGTTTTTCAAAAACAACTGCCTCTGTAAATGAAAATGCTACTGAACCTTTAGAGATTCCATTAGTATTGGCCGGTATCCCCGGAAGCGGTAAAGTTACTGTTACATTGGCCGTTTCAACAGAGGGAGATACGAATCCAGCCATTGAAGGTGAAGATTTCACAATAGACAATAAAGAAATCACTTTTGAAGAAGGCTATGGAACTCAGAATATTGTAATTCGTCCTATTGATAATAATGTATTCACAGGAAAAAAGACATTTACACTTACGATTGCAAGTAGTACTCCTGAATTGAAAGAATCCGTTCAGAACTCTGTAAAAATATCCATTGCAGACGATGAACATCCGTTATCATATTTGTTTGGAACGTATGCAATGGAAGGAATTCTGATATCTCAAGGACAGGCTTCTCCTAATGGATATGATGTTACAATAGCAGCACACGATGCTGGAGCATTGAACGAAATAGAAGTTGACTTTGGATATCCGGAAGTTGTTTTAGCTTCTGTTGGTGAAGAAGATGGGGAGACGGTTATCACATTCTATAAGAATCAAGATGTAGGAGAAGCACAAGCTGGATATATTGCTCATTTCGTATGGACAACAGTCGAAGATGGGAAACAATATTATAGCGAAACTGATAATGTAATGGCAACTTATGATAATGGGATAATTACATTGAATGAAGATAATGGATTTGGATTCCTTGCTTATGAATTAGGTGTTCCGTATGCATGGTTTGAATATTGGATGCAAGGCAGTGTTACTTTTACAAAAAAGTAATAAAATGAGTAATCAATAACTTGATAAGGTCACCTGATATTAAGGTGACCTTATTTGTCTAAAAACAAATATATTATGAAAAGGAATCTATTATTTATTGTCTTTCTGTGTTGCACATGTTTGGGTATATATGCAGCTCCTTTCCGCTTTTTGGAAACCATTGTTACTCAAGCCGATGGAAGTCAGTTAGCTTTGTATGCATCTGGTGACGAATTTTATCATTGGATACATGATAAAGACGGGTACACCATTGTACAAGCAGAAGATGGTTATTGTTATTATGCAATTAAAAACGATAAAGGAGAACTGGTACCTTCAATATATCGGGTGGATGATGAATTACCATCAAAAACAAAAATCGTTCCTTGGTTGAAAATATCAAAACAACAATACGACAAACGCCGGGAACGAATGCAAATTCAGCCAATGACCAGAACTACTAAACCTCAATATGCCTCTCATAAAAATCCATTAAACAATATCGTCATATTTGTTTCTTTTAAAGATGCTACCACATTCTCAAAAAAGAGATCGGTATATGACAGTCGGTTCAATAGTACTACATCTTCGAGCGGATCATTGAAAGACTATTATAAGGAGGTATCATACAGTAATTTGGATATCACTTCACATTTTTATCCCAAAACTTCGGATATGACTTCTACCGCTAATGGTTACATCGATTTTCATAACAGAGGCTTTTATCGCCCTTATAATGCAACAACTAACCCTGATGGCTATAAAACAAGTGACGAGTCGACAAATAGAGAACATAACTTGATAGTAAATGCTATTGATGCAGTAAAAGCCAGTATCGAACAAGATTTTACGCCGGATGAGCTGGATAATGACAACGACGGCTATATAGACAATGTCTGTTTTGTCATTCAAGGAAATAGTGATGGCTGGAGTGATTTATTGTGGGCACACCGTTGGTCGCTTTATACTAAGGAATGCTACATTCATGGTAAGCGAGTGATGGATTATGTTTTCCAACCCGAGAACCAAGTTACCGTGAATACACTTTGCCATGAGATGTTCCATGCATTAGGTGCACCGGATTTATATCATTATAGTGAAGAAAGTCAGAATCTCGATCCTGTGGGTAGTTGGGATCTGATGAACAGTGGTTGGTGTCACATGGGAGCCTATATGAAATGGATGTATGCAGGCCAAAGTTGGATTAAAGATATGCCTACAATAACCCAACCGGGTACCTATACACTACTTCCATTATCTCAGAGTGCAGAAAATAGTTGTTATAAAGTTAACTCTACTAATCCAAATGAATATTTTGTTTTGGAATACCGGAAAAAAGAAGGAAAGTATGAAAAAAATCTGATCCGGTCAGGGCTACTCATTTATAGAATCAATACAACGGTCAGTGAAGGGAATCGCAACGGTCCTCCTGATGAAGTTTATATTTATCGTCCCTTTGGTTCATTAACGGAAAATGGTTTTTTGGATGAAGCCGCTTATCAGACAACTTCGGGTGCTGTAATGACAGATAAAACATTCCCTAAGCCTTTCTTGTCAGATAATTCGGACGGTGGCCTGAGAATTAGAAATGTGATCATGGAAGATGATAAGTTGACTTTCGAAATAGAAGATATTCCTACTGGCTTTGAAAATCTTTTTGATGATAGAAAGATGCAACTAAAAATGGTGGATAATACACTGTATGTGTCATCAGATGAAAACGTTGAGTCTATTGTCGTAACAGATATTTCAGGCAAAGTTTTGGAACAAACTAAAAACACGAACCAACTTTCGTTGAAACAATTTTCTCAAGGTATCTATATTGTATCCATTCTATCCGGAAACAATATGTATAAACGAAAAATATTTATAGAATGAATTTGCTAAAAATCCGTATCATACAAATAGCCCCCTTATTGTTTTGGGGAGTTAATGTTGTAGGACAGAGTATAGATAATCATTTTCTGTTCAACCAGTTTAGAGACGCCACGATTTTATACAAAAACAAGAAGGAAAATCGGACTGCACTCAATTATAATAAAGCCACAGAAGAGATGATTTATATTTCACCAGAAGGTAAGAATATGGCATTGTATCCGATAGATCAGATTGATACGGTCTATTTTGATAAACGAAAGTTTGTTCCGGTTGACAATCGTTTTTATGAAGTCTTGTCACGGAATAAGTATACTTTATACGCTTCTTATCGTTGCCGGATGAGTATTCAAGCACAAAACATCGGCTATGGTACTTCTTCAACTACGGCTGTTGATAATATTTCATCATTAAACACATCCGGGGAAATCTATCAATTGAAATTACCCGAAAACTATAAAGCGGAACCTTACGTTCTGTATTATATTGAAGTAGATAATCAATTGAAGAAATTTACTAAAGCCAAAGAACTGGTAAAGTTGTTTCCTGATCTAAAGAAAGAGATAGCATTATTTATAAAGAAGAATCGAATAAAGAATGATACAGAAAGCATAGTCAAAATCGTCGATTTTATATCTGGCTTATAATTCATAACATTTATTTGAAATGATGCTATATTGCATATATAGTAAGAGGGTACCCTTTTGTGAAGCGCACCCTCTTTTCATTTCTTTACATGACCATCTGAATTATTTATTGTATTGTTGGGAATATAGGATGGATTTAACATGCGCTACTATTTACCGCAATGTTAATAATTGAATCCGAAATGCCACAAAGGTATTGTGTTATTGTATCCATATTCTATATCGTCTTTTACCACATAAGCATTTTCTATACCATGTATTTGTTTTTGCTGTTTTCCTGCCCCTCCTATTTCAAAAGTATAGTTATCTATTTCAAAATCTGACTTCTCTGATGAAATCACTTTATGGTGAACTTTCATTTGAGAGAGAAAAAATGTTTCCCGAATGTTTCCTGTATCGGGTTTGTTTTCAGCCAAGGCATAGACTAAATTAGTATTATCCAAATAGATCTTTTCTATTTTTCCGAGTAAACGAATTCCTCCTGTACCATTACGTAGCTGAGCTATTATACCAGCTCTTTCTAAATAATATAGAAAATCAGTAATAAGATTACGATGTACGCCTATCAGTTGTCCAATTTTGGTAAAATTGGGTTTAAAAGGTACACTTTGTGATATAACATAAAGTAATTGCCGGATTTTTTTGGTAGTTGCTACATTCATATTTGCATAAATTGGTATATCATTTTCGACAGTTAAATTAATGATATTACGTAGGCGTTGGTCATATCCGGGATCACTAAAAAATGGATAATAACCATTTTCTAAATATTCTTTGAACAATGGTAACGGGTGATTAACTCCCGGAAGTTCTACTTTATGATTTAATATATCTTGTAAAGAATAAGGTAGTATTTGTATCCCCTTAGATAACATTATATACTCTCGAAAAGAAAGCCCTGGCAGGAAATAACTCAATGCCCTGCGGCTTAAATCAGCATTTCCTTTGTAAATATCAAGAATAGAGGAACCGGTAAATACAACTTGAAAGTCTGGGAAATAATCATAAATCATTTTTAATTCTTTAGACCAGTTCTGGTACTTATGGACTTCATCAATGAAAAGGTGTTTCCCACCATTTTTATAAAAAACAGAAGCTAAATCGAAAAGCTTATGTTCTGCGAAATAAAGATCATCGGCATTGACAAAAAGCGTATCTTCCAGTGAGTGATGTAACTTTATATGCTGCAATAGCATAGTTGTTTTTCCTACTCCTCTGGGTCCTATTATTCCTAACATTCTGGCAGACCAATTGATATCGTCGTGTAAATAGCGAATGTAGGATGTATCTGTCAAATTCAGTAATCTACGGAAAAGTTCAAATAATTGTTCCATATTATATAAGTTTATAGTACAAAGATACAAAACTGCCAGATAAAAGTTGCAATAATCAAATAAATTGCAACTTTTAAATTGCAATTTTAACTATATGCGCCATTTTTATATGGCAATTTAAATATAGGTAGAGTTCATGTTTTATTGTAAAACACTAATAAGAGCCTATTTGCAAGTAATATATTTATACACATTTTACAAGTGCAATTATGATTTCATTTTTATATTCGATATTATAAAACTGCCTTAAGGTCTGCAATAATAATTAACATTACAATAATCAATTAACTATAAAGTGAAGAAATAGTATTTCAATTTATTATTATTACAAACCACTATTGATTGAATACCAATTAATTACATATAGATTTTAACAACAAATAGGTATCTCATATATAACTATACCAGGAGAGTCAAAAACGATATATAATTGATTATCAAATTGATAGTATGATAAAAAATAATATTTCAAAGTTAAAATAATAAATGTAATCAATTGATTATAAATACATTGATAATGATTATAGTTCTGCAAAGACTTTGCAGATTTCTTACATCGGAATGCAGACACAGGAAGTGGCGATCAAACCGACTGTAAAGGTTGTGCTAAAGTCTGATGCACAGTCACTTGAAGAAGTGGTAGTAGTGGCTTATGGTACAGCCAGTAAAAAGTCTATTACAGGTGCTGTATCTGCCCTGGATGCAAAAGATATAGAGATGCGTCCTGTTACCAATGCCGCCGGTTCATTGGAAGGTTCGGCACCGGGTATCCAAATCAATAATACATATGGTGAGCCCGGAAGCGACAAAATGTCTATTCGAATCAGAGGCTTTAGTTCTGTGAACGGTGAGAACTCTCCTTTGATTGTTATCGATGGAACTCCTTATAGCGGTAGTCTCAATGACGTTAACAGTGATGATATCGAAAGTATCTCGGTATTGAAAGATGCTGCTTCTTCTGCTCTTTATGGAAATAAGGCAGCCAATGGTGTCATACTTATTAATACCAAAAGAGGTAAATCGGAACGCCTTAATTTCCGGGTTAGCATCAAACAGGGTATGTATATGCGTGGTCTTCCACAATATGATCGGTTGGGTATCAAAGATTGGATGGAAACTATGTGGAAAGGGGAAGCTGAATATGCAGCCATAGACATGGCTGACAAGTTGGGCTCTATGACACCGGGAGAATATGCAACTAAGAATGTGATGGGAATTATCAAATCGAATATATTTGATGCGGCAAATGATAAGTTATTTGATAGTAACGGTAATTTCATCGCTAATGTACTTCCGGGATATGACGATTTGGATTGGAGCAAAGAAGTGGAACGCACCGGACACCGTCAGGAATACAATATGAGCAGTGATGTCGCAAAAGACAAATATGACGTATTTGCATCATTCGGTTATTTGAAAGAGCAGGGATATACTATCAGTTCTGATTTTGAACGTTTCTCCGCTCGTCTGAATGCTAATTTCCGTCCGGTGAAATGGTTTAAGGCAGGTGTCAATCTTAACGGAGCTGTCAGTAAGAATAATTATTCGGAGGGGGCCAGCGAAGGTGGAGCAGCATATGCTAATCCGTTTTATCAAACTATGATGATGGCACCGGTGTACCCGATATACAAACATAATGCCGATGGTAGTATTATGACTGACGAAGAAGGAAGTAAAGAATATAATCTGCACATTGGAGGTGCCAATGATTACTTGAATGACCGTCACATCATTTATGAAATGAAAAATGACTTTGACCGTAAAAATAGAACCACAATCAGTGGACAGACTTATGGTACTGTTTCATTTTTAAAAGATTTTGAAGCGACGGTCAAGGGAGATATTTATACATATAATCAAAACCGGGTACGTTTTAATAATACCAATGTAGGAGACGGTGCGGCCAATAACGGACGATTGTTTAACTATGATGACCGCCAGCGTGAATATCGATTCAGTCAGGAGCTTTATTGGAAACATGACTTTGATTTTCATCATGTAGATGTGTTGTTGGCACACGAAGCATATAAAATGACTTACTCGTTGAATCAGTATTCCAAAACCAACATGATGCTTGAGGGGAATACGCAAGGTTCCAATTTTGCAGAAACTACAAGCGCGACCGGATATGAGGATAATTATACTACGGAAAGTTATTTGGGAAGAGCACGTTACAGTTATGCTATGCGTTATTTTGCAGATCTCTCATTTCGTAGGGACGGTTCATCCCGTTTCAGAGATCCTTGGGGTAACTTCTGGTCAATCGGTGCCAGTTGGATCATTTCGGAGGAGAATTTTATGAAATCACTCAATTGGATTAATAACTTAAAGCTTCGTGCTTCTTATGGTGAAGTGGGTAATGACCAAAGTGCTGCTTATTATGCTTATCAAGCATTATATCTGGCTGATACCAATGCACACCAGGGAGCATACATCAAGAGCCAGCTTGCCAATCCTGAATTAAAATGGGAAAAGTCCAGTTCTATTGACATTGCGTTGGAAGGAAGACTGTTTGATCGTTTGAACTTTTCTATCGATTATTTTGACAAACGTTCCAAAGATCTGTTATTCGATGTTTATAACCCGTTGTCAGCTGGTCCTACAGATCTTTGGGGAACCACTACGGTTGATCCTACCGGACGTTCTATCATAACTAAAAATATCGGTACTGTATCCAACAAAGGAGTGGATTTGGCATTGGATGCTGATATTATCTATAATAAGAATTGGCGTTGGAATTTAGGTGTCAATCTGACTTTCCTTAAGAATGAAATAGTCAAACTGCCTGATCATAAAGACATTACTAAAGGGGTGCAGAAGTTGAGTGAGGGTAAGAGTATCTATGAGTTCTTTACTTACACTTATGCGGGTGTCGATCAAATGGATGGTATGGCCATATATGTAGCCGATCCGGAAAAAGTGACGGACGATAATATCAGTAGTGGAAATGTTTTTGAAATCAATGGTCAATATTATTGTTATAATCCGGGTAGTTACGGCCTTCGTGAATGGCATGGCTCTGCTCTGCCAAAAACTTACGGCAGTATCAATACTTCGTTGACTTATAAAGGAATTTCTTTATCTATGTTGGGAACATTCTCTTTAGGCGGGAAAGTGTATGATACGAATTATGCCAGTTTGATGGGAATGTCTGCCAATAGTGCATCGGCATTACATGAAGACATGCTTCAATCATGGAATGGTACTCCCGAAGGTATTACAGAGACATCTCCGAATCGTATCGATCCGAACGGAATTCCTCGTGCAGCCATGTCTACTGCTTCTCAATATTTTGGTATATCAAGTTCCCGGTGGTTACAGAATGCATCTTATTTCGTGATGAAGAATATTAACTTGGGATATGATTTCCCATCTAAAATTACTAATAAATTGAATATAGATGGTTTACGTGTCTATGCTTCAGTCGAAAATGCATTTACAATTGCTGCTCGTAAAGGTATGAATCCACAGTATAGCTACAGTGGAGGTGCAGACCAGACTTATGTGACCGCACGTGTTGTCTCATTCGGATTGAACTTGAAATTTTAACCCTAAATAATTCAGAAATATGAAAATTTCGACTAAATATATACTTGCTTCCGCTTTAAGTGGAATATTAATTTTCGGTAGCAGTTGCTCTGACAGTTGGCTGCAGACCGAACCGACCGATCAGGCTTCGAATGAAGCTGTTCTCAGTACGACAGAAAATGCCAAAAAAGCAATCAATGGCTTATGTAAATTGATGAGTATGCAACACGGAGCATATTGGGATTACTTTGCAAATAATGGCGAAGGTACTGTCATACAATACTATTTAGAATATCCGGGGCGTGATTTCAATTATCCGTTGATGTCGCCGGGATGGTCTGTTATATTTAATAATAAGTTTACACAGAATGTAACATCCGGTTACTGTGCTTATCCATGGTACTACTACTATAGCATCATAGGAAACGCCAATACGGTTTTAGCAAATATCGATGCTGCCGAAGGCGAACAAAGCGAAAAAGATTATATTAAAGCCGGTGCACTTACTTTTCGTGCCTATTCTTTCTTTCGCTTAAGCCAGATATATTGCGATTCATGGAAAGAAAGCAATAACGGAGGATCCGAAGGAATCGTTCTGCGTATAGATGAATCTACCGGTGATATGCCGTTATCGACTTTAGCTCAGACCTACGAGCAAATCTATTCGGATCTGAATCAAGCAATTTCCCTGTTTAAAGCTAACGGTGACATTACTCGTGATTCTTTCTATGGAACGTCGGCTGCCTGTTATCCCGATCAGAATGTTGCCGAAGCTATTTTAGCCCGTGTGGCTCTTTCCAAAGGCGACTACCAGACTGCACTCGACAATGCCAAGGCAGCTCGTGAAGGTCGCTCTCTGATGAGTGTATCAGACTATAAGGCAGGATTCTACCAGAACAACAGCGAATGGATTTGGGGAACATTTAATGATGCGCAGGAAACACTGTATTACGGTGCTTTTTTAGTCGTTTTCGCTCGAAACGGTTATTATGCTACCAACCAACATTATCATGTTTGTGTAGCTCGTGATTTTATCGATGAGATATCAGACAGTGATATTCGTAAAGGATTATTCTTACACAAAGGAACATTCCTTCCTGAGGGCAAAACTGTAGAAGAAGTTTTGGATACACAGACTTCCAGTATGGTTGGAATGTTTGCTGACGGTGCTGACGGCGATGAAGCATATGCAAATGCAGAAGAATACATCAAAACCAATTTCTCAGATATGACAGAGACTCCTTATAATGCTTATACCAGCCTTAAATATGCCTGTGAAGGTATGCCGGGAATCGGTTCCATTCCGTTGATCCGGTCTTCGGAAATGTTGCTAATTGAAGCAGAAGCCAATTATTTCCTGAATAGCGGTAACCCTCAACCGGCACGGGATAATCTGATTGAATTGAATAAAACATCCGGCCGTGATCCGGAGTATTCTTGTGACTTGACAGGAGAGCAGCTTTTTGAGGAAATAGCTAAGTATAGACGTTTGGAGCTTTGGGGTGAAGGACATAGTTGGCTCGATTGCAAACGTTGGGGAATTGCTGTTGTCAGAAAATCATTTGCAGAAGGCGGTAACTATGATGCTTCTGTTTCCGGAACATTCGGCTACAAAGACGGAGTATGTGACAAGACATTCTGGAAGTGGTCGATACCTACTGGAGAAACCGACTTGAATGAAGGGTTGTGATCTACTGCTTGAATTGATAATCAATGAAATGTTTAAAGGGTTTCGTCCCTTTACATTATAAATAAAGTGTTTTTGAAAGGCCGTTCTTGTGAAAGAATGGTCTTTTTTTGTATGGCAATGATATCCACCTATACACGATGGCGAGACTTATGCTTTGCCGGTAGACGTTCTGACTAAAGGAGGTTACATTCTTATATTACATTCTGAGGATAAGATTTATCGTGGGAAGTTTATTAAGAAACGATCCGGATAGGTGTAAATATAATTAAATAAAGGTAACCGGTAAGTTTGAAACAAATAGCATTCAAACTTGCCGGTTTTGTGTTTTATTTCTATTTTTGTTTGAAATCACAAAGTTATCTACATGAAGCAGATTGTTTGTATCACGGCCGGTTGTATGTTTTTTGCACTGATGTTGAGTGCTTGTCGTACTCCGGCTACACAATTGAAAGAGGAGCAGAATATGGGAAATCAAATGATTATAGAGACACCTGTACGGGGAGGGTCTGCGGCTGTCAGTTCCCCAAGAGTGTTTGTTTATAAGACTAAAGGCGATTATTCTCATCTGGTTCCGGTATTGATGGACGATTCCCGTACACAAATTCTCTCTTATCCGCATCCGCGTGATCTTTTTATTGGAGGAAAACTCTGCCTGCCGACTCTTCTGAACGATGGCTATTGGTTGGACAACAGGGGAATAGGTCGGAATGTCGCTTTCCTTTCTTATACTTATGAAGAGTATAGCCGATTGTCCTCAGCTCCCTCTATGGAGGAGTTGAAAGCACATATCCGAGATAAAGACCCTATCACTGAATGGCATGAATGCGGACGGCGGGCGGACTATAAAAATATTGTTTCCGAATTAAATAAGCTTATAGAACAAGGCTTTCTGCAAAAATAACTATATATTTGCGCACATATTATATACGAGAAATAAAGAATGAAAGAATTTGTAATCTCCGAAGCTCAGGTCGAAACAGCGATACTTGTCGGTATTATTACGCAAGTTCAGGATGAGCGTAAAACGAACGAGTATCTCGATGAACTGGCATTCCTTGCCGAGACGGCTGGGGCGGAAGTTGTGAAAAAGTTTACCCAAAAGTTGCCGACCGCCAATTCTGTAACTTATGTGGGAAAAGGAAAGTTGGAAGAGATAAAAGAATATATCCTGAATGAAGAAGAAAACGAACGGGAAGTCGGAATGGTCATTTTTGACGATGAACTTTCGGCTAAACAGATACGTAACATCGAAGCGGAACTGAAAGTCAAGATATTGGACCGTACTTCGCTTATCCTCGACATATTTGCGATGCGTGCACAGACTGCCAATGCGAAAACGCAAGTGGAGCTGGCTCAGTATAAGTACATGCTCCCCCGTTTGCAGCGTTTGTGGACTCACCTTGAACGACAGGGGGGTGGTTCCGGATCGGGTAGTGGTAAAGGTGGCTCAGTGGGACTTCGTGGTCCCGGTGAAACTCAGCTCGAGATGGACCGCCGTATCATATTGAACCGTATGTCGTTGTTGAAGGAACGTTTAGCAGAAATTGACAAACAGAAATCTACTCAACGGAAAAATCGTGGCAGAATGATTCGTGTGGCTCTTGTGGGATATACCAATGTCGGAAAGTCGACCATGATGAATCTTCTTGCAAAGAGTGAAGTGTTTGCCGAGAATAAGCTCTTTGCAACTCTCGATACTACCGTACGCAAGGTAATAATTGACAATTTGCCTTTTTTGCTGTCCGATACCGTCGGTTTTATCCGTAAATTGCCGACGGACCTCGTAGACTCTTTCAAATCTACTCTCGATGAGGTGCGTGAAGCGGATTTGTTGCTGCATGTTGTCGATATTTCCCATCCCGGATTTGAGGAACAGATAGAGGTGGTGAATAAAACCCTGGCCGATATCGGTGGTGCCGGGAAACCTATGATACTTATATTTAATAAAATAGACGCTTATACCTACGTGGAGAAAGCGGCAGACGACCTTACCCCCAGAACAAAAGAAAACTTAACACTCGAAGAACTGATGAAGACGTGGATGGCAAAAATGGAAGACAATTGCCTGTTCATTTCCGCCCGCGAACGAATCAATATAGAAGAACTGAAGAGTGTAGTTTATAAACGCGTAAAAGAGTTACACGTACAGAAGTATCCCTATAATGATTTCCTTTATCAGACTTACGAAGAAGAGGAGGAATAATTATTTAATGTGTCAATACGCCAATGTGCCAATTGCCGTGCGGTGTATTAGTAAATAATATAGTGCGGCCAATTGTCGTATGGATACATTGTTGTATCGGCACATCATTATATTACTTACATTATGGGAAAAATTTACCGAGGATTGACTGAAGACGAAATTCTTCAGTTAAAGAGTCAGTCGTGTCTGGCGGATGATTGGGGAAAAGTCTTTGTAGCAGAAGATTTTACCACCGAGTACGTTCATCACACCCGCTTTTCGGGTGAAGTAAAGTTAGGAGTTTTTCATTCGGATTTTACATTGCCGGGTGGAATAAAAAAACATGCCGGCCTACGTCATGTGACACTGCACAATGTGACAGTAGGGGATAACTGCTGCATTGAAAATATTCAGAACTACATTGCGAACTATGAAATTGGGGATAATGCATTTATTGAAAATGTAGATATCATTTTGGTAGATGGTCGTACGACTTTTGGCAATGGAGTAGAAGTTGCTGTTCTAAATGAAACGGGTGGCCGGGAAGTGCTGATTAATGACAAACTTTCAGCGCATCAGGCTTATATCTTAGCTTTATATCGTCATCGTCCGGAGCTGATAGACCGTATGAAGAAGATTACCGATTATTATTCTAATAAGCATGCTTCCACTGTGGGGACAATCGGTAATCATGTGATGATACTTAATACCGGTTCCATTAAAAATGTACGGATAGGCGATTGTTGTCATATTTGCGGTACATGCCGTTTATCGAATGGTAGTGTCAATAGTAATGCGGTGGCACCGGTTCATATCGGACACGGGGTGATCTGTGACGATTTCATTATTTCTTCCGGATCACACGTGGATGACGGTGCGCTGCTGACTCGTTGTTTTGTGGGACAAGCTTGTCAGTTAGGGCATAATTATTCGGCTTCCGATTCCTTATTTTTCAGTAATTGTCAGGGAGAAAACGGAGAGGCTTGTGCTATTTTCGCCGGCCCTTATACGGTTACACATCATAAGTCGACCTTGCTGATTGCCGGTATGTTTTCGTTTATGAATGCCGGTTCCGGGTCTAATCAGAGTAACCACATGTATAAACTCGGTCCTATTCACCAAGGTACATTGGAACGTGGAGCGAAGACCACTTCGGATTCTTATATCCTCTGGCCGGCCCGTGTCGGTGCATTTTCATTGGTAATGGGACGTCATGTGAACCATGCCGATACATCCAATCTGCCGTTTTCTTATCTGATCGAACAGCAGAATACCACTTTCCTTGTACCGGGAGTGAACTTACGGAGTGTGGGTACCATTCGTGATGCCCAGAAATGGCCGAAACGCGATAAACGTAAAGATCCGAACAAGCTCGATTATATTAATTATAATTTGCTGAGCCCATATACTATTCAGAAAATGTTTAAGGGGCGTTTTATTTTAAAGGATTTGAAACGTGTATCCGGCGAAACTTCCGAAACTTATTCTTATCAGAGTGCCAAGATTAAGAATTCTTCCCTGAATAGCGGTATTCGTTATTATGAGATAGCCATTCATAAATTTTTGGGCAATTCTATCATCAAACGTCTTGAAGGTATTAAGTTCCAGAGTAACGAGGAAATTCGCCAACGGCTGAAACCGGATACGGAGATAGGTTTGGGAGAATGGGTTGACATATCCGGATTGATCGCTCCGAAGAGTGAAATAGAAAAGCTGATGGCCGGGATAGAAAGTGGTGAAATTAATCGTTTGAAAGAAATAAATGCCCGCTTTGCCGAGATGCACAACAATTACTATACCTATGAGTGGACATGGGCTTATAATAAGATTCAGGAGTTTTATGGTCTTGATCCGGAGACAATTACCGCCAAAGACATTATCTGTATTGTAAAATCCTGGAAAGAAGCTGTTATCGGGCTGGATCGTATGGTGTATAACGATGCACGTAAGGAATTCTCCATGTCATCAATGACTGGTTTTGGAGCTGACGGGTCGCAAGATGAGATGAAACTTGATTTCGAGCAAGTTCGTGGAGATTTTGAAAGTAATCCATTTGTAACTGCCGTACTGGAGCATATCGATGATAAGAATGCATTGGGTGACGAACTGATAAATCGTATCGGACAGTTGGGGTAGGAGTTGGAATTTGGGAGTTAGGAGTCAGAATTTAGGAGCTGGAATATAGTAGTTAGTAGCCAGTAGTCAAGTAGTAAGTAGAGGATGCCTTTCGCTATTTTCTTATTCTAACTCCCAACTCCTAACTCTTAACTTCCTGCTTCTAACTCCTGTTTCTGATTTTCTTCTCTGTATTTAGATGGGGTACAACCTACCATTTTTTTGAAGAATGTGCTAAAATAACGTTGGCTGCTAAACCCTACCGCTTCTGATATTTCGAGCATATTGCAATCTGTTTCACGTAGCATTTGAAGGGCTTTTTCTATACGGAAATTATTGATGCAGTCGTTGATACCCACATAATTTACTGCTTTTACTCTGTTGTAGAGCGTGGTTCGCGACATGCCCATTTTGTCTGCTATAAAATCTACGTCCAATTGGTTGTTGCTTAGATTCTCTATGATAATATTATTTAGTTTGAAGAGAAATCTTTCGTCCGCATTACTCGGTTCTTCTTCTATATTTGGATAGGAGGATATACTACTCACATAGTTACGATAGTGTTTTTGTAATATCTTACGATTTTTCAATAAATTGCGTACTATAACTATTAATTCATCTACTTCAAAAGGTTTGGTAAGATAGATATCAGCTCCCGATTTATAGCCGGATGCTGTACTTTCCATGTCCGTTCGCGCAGTGAGTAGCACCACGGGAATGAAACAGGTTTTTTCTTGCCTTTTTATTTGTTGACATAGTTCCAGACCATCGCCTTGTTGCATCATGATATCGCTGACAATGATATCGGGTAATTTTTGTGTGGCAATGTTGAATGCATCTTCTCCGTTGTTGGCTGTATATACTTTTTGGAAGTGCTCCTTCAAGGCCTCTTTGAGAAAGTTGGACAGTTCAATATTATCTTCTACTATTAGTATTGAATAGTTGCGTGTGTCGAAATTCTCTTCCTCTTGGGATGGTTTTTGTTCTTGTCTTTCTCTGTCGGAAAAACGGAGCACATCGTTGAGTGATATATTGACGGACTGTTCAGAAGGATTTTTTTTATCTTCTCTTTCGGGCAATTCGAAGCAGAAAGTGGCCCCTGTTTTCTCATTATTATAGGCTTCGATCTTTCCTCCTTGCAGTTCCACCAGTACTTTCACATAGGATAGCCCGATGCCGCTTCCTTCTTTTGAGTCTTTTCCCTGATAGAAGCGTACAAAAAGCTGTTTTATGTCTTCTTCGTCCAGTCCGATACCTTCATCGATGACGGAAATACGTATGTTTCCCTTTTCTTTTTGCGTTGTTAATGTCACGGAATTTCCTTCCGGAGTGAATTTTAATGCATTTGCTAATAGATTGGATACTATCATTTCACATTTGCTGGTATCAAATGTCCATTCTTTAATACGGTTGTCAAAATTATATAGGAGACGTACATTCTTGTTGGCATATTCATTTGTGAAACTCCCGGCGATTTCTTCCAACCAATTGTTGAACGTACAAGTGGAAAGATGTAATACTTTCTGCCCCATTTCTATGCGACGTACATCAAGTACCATTTCAATCAGATTTTTCATACGTCTGACTTGCCGGCAGATACTTTCCAGTTGTTCTTTTAGTTTATTGTCGGTTATTGCCTCTTTATTAAGCAGACGTTTGAGCGGTGCATATATAAGCATAAGGGGTGTTCTCAACTCATGGCTCATATTGATGAGGAAACGTATTTTTTCTTCATTCATATTTTGCTTGTGTTCTTTCAGCTCCCATTGCAGTTTACGCTCTTTTTTCCGGTTGTAATAAGTCACATAACCTATGCAGATAATGATAAAGAGAATAATCAGTGCCAGTTTCAGATAAGGACTTTGCCACCATGGAGTGGGGATTTCCAGATTTAATATAGGTGTCATTTCTGTCCAGCTACCATCTCTGTTACTGCACGAAACGGATACTTCATAATGACCGGGAGATAGTGAATAGAGAGCCAAAGAAGGAGCATACGATTCGATATCGCGTGCCAAACCGGAAATGTGAAACCGGTATATTCTCCGTCGAAATACATCCTCTTCATTTCTTATCAGTTTGATGATAAGTGAGGTGTAATGATAGGGAATGGTCAATTTGCCTGTTGCTGAGACTTGATTGGTGATGGTTGCTCCATTCAGTTCTATATCCATTAATTTTATGGTGGGAATATTGCCGTCTTTAAACGGGTAATTTTTGCAAATACGCAATAAGCCGTTTACTCCGCATTGGTAAATGTCTCCCGATTGTGATATGGGAACGTTGGTATACATATATTCATTGGCTAAAGCCCCGTCGTTTTCGTCGAAGATGGTAAATCGTTTATCCGATATGGAATAAGCGAACAGCATGTTTCGGGCACCGATCCAAATTCGGTCTGTAGGATCATAAACGGTTGTTCTGGCTTCACTGAACAGAGACGTCTCGATTTTTTCAGCAGATTTATTGTGACGGTTGTATCTTAGTAACCCGCGATTGGTTGCTATCCAGAAATCTCCTTGCGAATCGCAGCAGACACAGTTGATAGTGATATTGAAATCGGAATAATAGATCGGTGACAGTGTTTGGGTGCGGTTGTTCAGACAAAAAATATTTTTAACTCCATAAAGGTAGGTGATGGAGTCGTTTGAGGCAATAACTTTAAGATTACTGATTGGAGTGTCTGTATCTTTGCGTATTTGTGTCATCTGTACAGGGGTAAGCCGGGCTGTTTTCAGGTCATAAATATATACTTGTTCTGCCAGTATGTAATATTTTCCGGGAGAAAATTGATATATGTTGATAGCTATTCCCATGGAATTGATTTGCTCTCTGAGATTCGGGCTTATAAAGTTGCACGGACGGCAGAGGCCTGTTCTTTTGTTGAAGAAATAGAGTCCTTTCCCATAAAAGGAGGCGATCAGTTCTTCTGAATTATATCCTGCTATCGATACTACTTTCTCTTTGCTGCATGAGGGGTAATGCTTAAATATATTTTCAGTTTGGTTTAGCCGGTTGATACCTCCGCCATCTGTCCCGATATACATAAAACCGTCTTCCTCATACAAGCATAAGGTTATTTTATTACTCAGACCATAAAGGTTGTTTAAAGGTACATCTTGAAAGGTGTGCATGTATACTTCGCGAATATTCAACAGTCCGTTTCGGATGGTACCGGCCCATAGGTTTTGTGAATGATCCACATACAGGCTTTTTATTGAATTGCTGGGCAGTGAGTTGTTGTTTCCGCTTTGCTGTTCGATGGTGCGAAAGGTACGGTCTGCGAGATTTAAACGCGCAATGCCACCTCCGTCGGTAGCTATCCACAGTTCGTCTTTGTAAATGAGCATGTCAAGTATAATGTCATTGCACAAATCGGAATTTTGTGTGGAATAGCGGGCGATTTCTTGGCCGTTTACATCATAACATATCATACCTTCACCATAAGGTGATAACCATAAGTTTTTTTGTTTGTCAATAAAATAAGAACTTATATGTTGTTTTTTGCAAGAGGTGAAAGGGGTTAATTGGTGGCTGTCTGTGTGGTAGAGATAAACACCTTTCCATTGGGTGCCTACCACATACGTATTTTTTTTCCAAGGTTTGATATATTTAAAATAGTCATTAATTGCTTTGCCTTTATTAATAATGGGGAGACTGTGCAATTGGCGATCGGCATAGCTGTATATCCACAGTCCTGTTCCTGCAAATAATATTCCGTCCGTCAGCAGACAAGCGGCCTTTGCTTGTACAGGGGCATTGTTATGATAGATCAAAGTGAAATTATCTTCTCCCCGGTTGTAAATTGCCAATCCTTCCTGAGTACCTATCCATAGATTGAGCAGGGAGTCTTCTTTTAGAAAGCAGATATCATTGTCTGGTAATGAATTAGGAGAATATGAATCATAAAAGTAATTTTTAAGTTCATACTGATCAAAACGATTCAATCCCATTTGAGTACCAATCCAGATGATTCCTTTGTAATCCTTGAGTACGCAGTTGACCGTTGTCTGTGATAGCCCTTCTTGTAGGGATAGTTGTTTGAAATAATAATCAGGAAAAGCGTGTAAGGAAGAAACGGAGCATTGCATCAATAGAACACATCCGACAAACCGGCATAAACTGGTTAGTACGTTTCCATAGTTTTTCATAATCGTTTTTTTGATTAGTGTAGACAAAATTAAAACAAATGTGACAGATAAACAAAGGGTATGGGAAAATAATGTCTTTTTGAAGCAAAGATAACGGGGGGTAGTTATTAACATTGTTAATCTATTTCTTTAACTATAAAATTAATGAATACAATAATATATACTTTTATCATGCAAAAGTATATACTGTTATTGTATAAAGAAACGTTATTAACACAAGCTTAAGTGTATACTTTTGCAATAGTAATAAATTTACTTGTTTAATTATTGAATATGAGTATGTTATGGTGGTATTGTTATAGCGATTTATTTTATTGTAATCATTCTCTATTACCAAGTTTCTGTAATTTTAATTGTGATTTAAATAAGTATAAATAGACGGTGTGCTTTATTGTCTCCGGTGTTTAAAATTGTTTATTATGTTTGAAGTTGTTTCAAGTACTAGGTGTTTAGGATTACCAGAGAAGAGACCGCTAAAGTCGGTAGAAACGGATTTGTTGTTACAAAAGTGATGCTTGGAGTAGATGAACATAGTAGGATATCACGAATCAATATAAAAGAAAGATTGTGCAAAATTTTATTTCTAAGAAAGATAATTTTAATCTTATATCGAATTCAAGTTAAATATAATAATGCTTCAAAAAACGAATATTTTATGTGATTTTGCGTTGATGTCCTATTATTCTAACACGCATTTGAAGACAAAAGAGACGAACAGAAAGCATACTACATAAATAATTGCAAATATATGTAATGGATACTGTATATCCTTTACTTTATATGTGTATATATTCATTTGTCTTGGTATCATGAGTTGTTAAACCGGGCTATTTTCAAAATCAATCATATATTTTCAAAAATCGTTCAAAACTCCTATACATGCGTTGTTTGGTACATTTTTGGAATAACAAACAGCCGTTTTTGAACATTAATTTGTATTTAATCATCTATGTTTGCACCAATAAAAATCGAATTATTATATAATATGATAATTTGATTGATGTTACATCAATGTTTTATTTATTAACTTTAATTTTATTATTATGAAAAGAAGTTTACTTTTGGTTTCAACTGTTTGTCTTTTTTCGTTAGGTGCAACAGCTCAGAATTATGCTCCTGCTGCATGGACATTTAGTAAGCAACAGCAGGGTAGCGCAGCAGGATTATTCATTAAAGAAATGGCTTCTACGAACTGGAACTGTAAAGCTCCTTTCCGTTTAGGAGACGCCTTAGATGGTTCTATCGGGTTGGCATGCGCTGTGGGTGGTGATGTGACAGGACCGGGAAGTGATTTGTATGCTAATGTAACTGATGCAGATAAAGCTGTGTTTGAAGAGTTTTATAAAGCATGTCAGATTGTAGATGGTGGTGAGTTAGGCAATTTGTTCTGCTATCAAGGTAGTGCTTCTACCATGTCTGACCCCAGAGCTGTAAAGAATAGCAAGGCAATGCCTAATGCTACTATGTTCTGGCTTTCAAATACAGATATTCCTTTGGCAGCAAATTACCGTGTTTCTATGGGATATCGGGTTATTGCAAATTCAGGGAATAATGCAATGAAATTGACTTTGGCTACTTCTGCTTATGATGGAATAGATAATGGTACTGATTTGGCTAACGGGACTTATCGCGAATTGGAACTACCTTTCTATGCTGACTTTAATGACTATTGGAGTACTGCTACCATGGATATAACTATTGCAGATAATACAGATCCTAACTATAAAGAGTTGCCTTTGGTAATAAAGATGTGGTTAGGTAGTGGTATTGAAAATGCGATTGTATTGTTTAGTGATATAAAACTGGAGAAAATAGAAACAATTGATAATAAGTATGTTCCGGGGAAAATAGAAGATGTGGAGTGGAATGATTCTCCAACCGGAATAAGCTATAAGATAGCTGACCAGAACGCTGTTGTTTGGGCATCTAACGGTGAAATTACGGTGGTAGATGCAAAATCTCCTATTCAGGTTTATTCAGTTTCAGGAAAATTGGTTTCCTTCAAATCTCCTATTTCAAGTGTAACAACAATTCCTGTAGCTCAAAAGGGAGTTTATATTGTTAAGATCGGAGAAAGTTGTAGAAAAATAGTGTTGTAATTTTGAGAAATTTAAGAAGCGAATCTTTACAACTTCATAGCAGGGGTCAAGATTCGTTTCTTTTTTTGTTAATCATGTATTTAATGATCTAAATTGATTAGTATGGTTTTAAAAAAAGTTATGTTAGCATGCATTTTGGGATGCTTCTTTTTAAACTCTTTTTCGCAAACAACCAATTATGCGATAAATAATGATGGCACTGGTTTTGTTCAAACGTCAACCATTATAAATGAGTTGAACGGACTGGCGGAAGCTACCGTACAAATATGGATTAAACCAGTAGAATGGGTGAAAGGTGCTCAGCTTTATAATCAAAGTAATCTGATTATGGAATTGGGAGAAAACCGGTCGCTGATTGTAAAAGCCGGGACTTCTTCTGTTACTTGTACTCCGGAAATTGCACTGAATACCTGGTCGCAATTGACCATGGTATACGATAATGGTACAGTAAAGTTATATGTAAATAATGAACTGAAAGAGACAACAGGCACATTACCGGCAATTTTACCGGATGCAGTGCATACTTGTTATATTGGTAAGAACTTTAAAGGGCAAATAGATGAAATACGTGTTTGGAAGAAAGCATTGGAACAGAAAGACTTTTTTTGGAACAATACGTTGAATAAGTTTAATCCTAATTATGATACATTGGTCTCTTATTGGAAATGCGATCAGGAACAATGTGAGAATTTAGTTGATTACCAATTTGCTCATCATGGAATTATTAATAATTTACAGCGCGTGGTTGTTGAAGATAATGCTGTGATGCGCTATCGTATCGTGACCGGATATACGAATCTGATGCGTTTTACAGACCGGGGTAATATTAATCGGGATATGTTTCTAATGACCAATGATTTGATTCTGCTTTCTGCTAAAGTACAGCAAGACGGATCTTTGTTTCCAGAATACCCGGATAACTCTGCCGTTCCTGTAAATGTATCTTATTTGGACGAATTTGAGGGACATAAGGGAGTGATGGATTTTCATGGAATAGGGTCTAAGATGGTAGCAGAAGATGGTCGTGCACCTTTTGATCCAACTGAACGATTTGGTTGTGGTACTCCTAACGTTGCCACTGTCTCGGGTTGGATTTATATTGATAAATGGGTAGAAGGTGCTGGAATATTTTCTAATTATCAGGACGAAGATAATTGTATGATTATTAAATTGGGACAAGAGACTAATAAAGAGATTGTTGTTGATTTTTGCGGAACTATAGCTACTCTGAAGAATCAAGTGGAAGTTGGAAAATGGCATTATTTGAGTGTTTGTTTTAAACCATCCGAAGGAGAAATAACAGGTCGTAGATTCAATCCGATTTTTATAAGTGTTGATTATGTAATACATGATAAGATTTCCAGTAAAACCGTAGAACTTAGTGGTAAAGATATGACAATAAAAGTGGTACCGGTATTTGCAAATAGCACAATAACGTTAGGAGATAATCTGGATGGAAAACTGGATGAGGTTATGGTTTGGGGAAGTGACCGTTCCGGATCGGCGAAGAATGATGCTGAAAACGGTTATCAATGGAATATCGGAAGTTGGAATAATATTTTCTTAAATGCCTATTGGAAAGGGGATGACCCTGAAAATATAGGTAAGGATTCTCAGAGCTATATTGGTATGATCGAATTTATCCGTAATTATTATGCCGGACATCGTGGTATGAAAATTCGTATGGGTATTATTTATCCGGATGGAGAAAAATGGAAATGGGGTGTTTTGAATAAAGAGGAATATCTGGATAATATGATTAATGATGCAAAAAAGCTATTGACATATTGTGATGGTTTGGATGTTGATTTGGAATGGATGTACAGTTCGTCTGATTGGACTATCTATAACCACGTCGTAAAACGTCTGATTGACGAAGTCATGGCAGGTCATAGAGATACAAAAACATTTTCTTGTTCATTGCATAAAGTGTCTTATGGTGGATTTGATAAAGCAATGATAAATGATGTTGATTTCTTTACCTTCCAACTCTATGGACCTAATAAAGAGACTTATTATTGGGAGTATTATCCGGAAGCCTACAATTGGTTTATAAATTACGGATTTCCTAAAGATAAGATTTTGATGTCTTGTGGAGTATTGCTCGTTAATAATGGCGAGGAAGGCTATAAAGATCTGTTTGAAAAATACGGAATGAATGATAGTAATTTTGATCCGGCTTTGAATTCATGGGATTGTGATGGTATTGTCAAGTATTATAATGGGGTGAATCAAACGAAACGTAAGCAAGAGTTTATTATAGAAAAAGATTGTCGTGGAACAATGTACTTTGATATGGGGAATGATCAACCTGTCAGTGATTATAAGAGTTTGATACGTGCACAAAATGATGTACTTGCATCCAATGTGGATACATTGATTACGAATGTGGATTTGGGACCGGTAGGAATACAGAATATGGAAAAGAAAGGTCAAACTGAAACATTTTCATTTTATCTCAGTCCATCCGGTAATCAGATAACTTTAACTCTTTCCGTAGAAGAGGATGCAGGAAATGCTTTCTGTGAGATTTGTACAATAGATGGTAAGGTTGTAATGCAAGAGTGTCTGAATGCCGTTACAAATGTAATTCCGTTATCTTTGACAAAGGGGACTTATTTGATACAAGTACGTACCCATAATGGAAATTACACACAAAAAATACATATTAATTAAATCTTAATATTATGGAAAGAAAAACACAGGGACGCATCTTAGCGTTGTTTTGTTTGTTATTTCTTCCTGCTTTGGCTTTTTCACAGATAATGGTGAAAGGAACAGTGAAAGCAGAAGACGGCTTTGGAATGCCGGGAGCCAATGTACTACTGAAAGGTTCTACAAATGGCACTATCACTGATGTGGATGGTAACTACAGCATATCTGTTCCATCCGAAAAATCGGTACTGGTTTATAGTTTCATCGGTATGTCTACGCAGGAAATAACCGTGGGTAAGCAACGCACTATTGACGTTGTTCTGAAAGATGACAGTGAGATGTTGGATGAGGTGGTAGTGGTAGGCTATGGTACTATGAAGAAAAGTGACTTGACGGGTGCCGTTTCTTCCTATCGTCCCGATGAAAAGGAAGTTGGTAAAATAGCTTCTATCGATAACATGTTGCAAGGTAAGATTGCCGGGCTTTCGATCGGAGCTTCTATCGATGCTCCGGGTGCTGCTTCGTCGGTAACGATTCGTGGTGCCAATTCATTGCGTGGAGATAACCAGCCTTTGTATGTTATCGATAATATTCCCCAAGCTTCTACTGGGGAATTTGCAAATTCCGGTAATGACGGTACTTTTACCATTGCAACCAATGCATTGAGCTCTTTGAATCCGGCCGATATTGAAAGTATCGAAGTGTTGAAAGACGCTTCGGCTACTGCAATTTATGGTTCTCGTGGTGCGAACGGGGTTATCTTGATTACTACCAAGAAAGGTAAGTCGGGAAAGACGACTGTGGGAGTATCGGCTAACTTTACGGTTGCTAATGCTGCCAATTTGCTGGATTTGATGAGTCTTGAGGAATATGCTCAATATCGTTTGGTATATGGTGGAGGTTATAAAAAGGATGACAACGGGGATTGGAACTTATGGAAGATAAATAAGGAAACAGGCGAAAATGAATGGAACGATGCTTTCCAGTTCTTTTTACAAGATGGCGGTGTGTACAGGAAAAATGGTGAAAACTCTAAGTTGAAAGAGAAGTGGACGCTGTTGAATCCGATAGATTGGCAGAAAGAGATATATAGTACTGCTTTCTCACAGAATTATTCAGTTACACTAAATGGTGGTTCTGAGAAAACAACTTATTTTGCTTCGGCTTCTTATAAGGATATTGAAGGATTAGTGGAAGGCACTGGCCTGAAACAAGGTGACTTTCGCTTGAATTTGAATTCTACGCTTGCCAAGAATATCACAATGGCAATTTCTGTGAATGGGTCTATCAAACAGAATGATATGATGTCCGGTGGTAATACGACTGGTGGTGCTACAGGTTCTATCTCGAATGTGGCTCTGTCGAGTGCGCCTTATGTTAAATCACAGGAAGAAATGGAACTGACGACTCCGAATCTTGCCGACCGGGCCACGGTTTGGACATGGGTGGAAGACTATGACGACACTACTATTGAGAAAACGTTCCGTGGATCATTGGATTTGAATTGGAAAATATTCAAGTTTTTATCTTATAACCTACGTGCCGGTGGTAATATCTCTATTCAAGACCGTGATCGTTGGTTCAACATTACGCTTTATACCGGTTCTGCACAGAACGGTTATATTACTCAGTCGGATTTTAACCGTAGCAACTATTCGGTAGAGAACGTGTTCCAGTTTAATCACGAGGTAAAGGGCATTGTAGATATTAATGCTACGGCCGGTATTACGTATGATACCTACCGTTCGCTAAATACACTGACTGTCGGAAATGATTTTAATAATTATAGTTTCCGTTCAAATGGCATGCATATGGCCGGCAATGTGGAATATAAACAACCGGCTCAACGGGATTATCAACTGTTGTCTTTTCTGGCACGTGCCAATTTGAGCTTTTTGCAAGGGCGCTATTTACTGACGGCATCTATTCGTGGTGATGGTTCCAGTAAGTTTAAAAAAGGTAACCAATGGGCATACTTCCCTGCCGCAACAGTTGCATGGCGTCTGGAACAGGAAGAGTTCATAAAAGACCATTCATGGATTAATCAATTAAAGTTACGTGCCGGTTACGGTGAAACGGGTTCTCAATCTATTGACCCGTACAGCACATTCTCAAGCTATGGTACGCAATTTACAAATACGCCGCAGGGGGCGGAAAAACCGGCACAAGGAGCAACCGGTAGTGGTGATAAATTGATAGGACTTGTAGTAGACAAAATGGAAAATGATGGACTGAAATGGGAACGAACTGTTTCTTATAATGTCGGAGTTGACTTTTCCTTTTTTCAGGATCGTATCGGAGGTACTGTTGATTTATATTCCAAAAAGACGAAAGATTTGCTGATACAGCGTGACTTGCCACCTTCAACAGGTTATAAATCAATGACAATCAATCAGGGAAGTTTGCGTAACAACGGTTTGGAGGTTTCGTTGCATGGAGATATTATTCGTACGAAGGACTTTACTTGGTCGCTTTCCGGTAATATAGCTTTCAATCGGCCTGAAATTCTGGATTTCGGATTACCGGAGGAAGAATGGGGAACCGGACAAAATTGGAAGGCCTATATGGGAAACAGTTTGGGTGATCACTTCGGTGAAGCGAATATATTTATTGCCGGAAAAGCTCCCGGTTTGTTTTATGGCTATCAGACGGATGGAATTATTCAGGAGAATGATCCTTATATAAAACAGATAGATGCGACAAAATCTATAGGAACGGTAAAGGCCGGTAACTTGAAGTTTGTAGATCAGAACGGTGACGGCGCTATTAATGAAAAAGATCGGGTCATTCTGGGAGATCCGAATCCGGACTTTACTTATGGATTCCAGACTGATTTCAGATGGAAAGACTTATCACTTTCTATGGCATTTACCGGTGTACAGGGGAATGATATTTTAAATACGAATGCACGTTATTCTATCTTGCCGTCTAACTCCACCAGTATGATTTATAAAAGCTCTTTTGAAAAAATGTGGAGAAACGATAATCCGTGGATAGGGGAATATCATGGAAATGAAATGCCTTCACCAAGTGCGGTCACTCCTAAGGTCATAATGGACAGATATGTGGAGGATGGAAGTTATCTGCGTTGTTCGGACATTACATTGGGATACAATCTGCCGAAAAATCTGGTTTCAAAGATTGGGTTTAATAGCATTGGGATTTATGCATCAGTGAAAAATGCGTTTATAATAACCAATTACTCCGGTTATGATCCTGAAGTAAACAGCTTCGCTTTTGACGGAACGCGTCCGGGTATCGATACGAGTTCTATGCCTCATACCCGTTCGTTTATTTTTGGACTTAATGTTTCATTCTAATATTCTGGTTTGATTATGAAAAGAATCAATATAATTTATCTGTTTTTAATGTTGGCTGTTTTCGGGTCTTGTTTGGACGAGGATCCGAAGTATACTACAAATTCTAAAGTGGTATACAGTGACGAACAGTCAGCACAAATGGCTCTGACCGGAATTTATGGTCTGATGGCTGTACAAGGATCCTTTGCACAATTGCTTCCTGAGATTAATACCGAGGCTTCCGGCTTGTGCTGGACTTCTTATAATACCTCCGATAACCGTTGCCAGTATACTGCAGGAGCTATTCCTACTGAAAATGAATTTAATAATCTTGTATGGGGTGCGCTTTATCAGGCTATTGCGAACTGTAATATTTTTATAAAGGCATGTGAAGACAGTGAAAGTGCTGATTGGAGTACGAAAGCCAATATGGTGGCCCAGGCTAAGTTTATGCGGGGAGTATGTTACTATGTTCTTTATTCTTTTTATGGAGGAGTACCTTTACGGTTAGAACCGTCTGATCGGGAAAGTTTGGCGATATCACGTGCTACCCGGCAACAGACAATCGACCAAATTATAAAGGATTGGACAGAGGCTGCTGTTGATTTGGATGAAACTTCTTCTTTGGCAAGTAATAAGCCTACTGCTCCTAATAAATATTCGGCATATGCTTATCTGGCAAAACTTTATTGGGTAATGGGATGTAATGCCTGGGCTGCTGAAAACGGTGACTATTGGGCTACGGGTATTCTGAAACAAACATGGCCGGAAATGCAGGCCAGTACTGTTTATTTTAAGAAGGCGAAGGAATATGGTGACTTGGTGTTGGATAAAAGTGATTTTGACCTTGAACCGGATTTTAATACTTTATATAATGGTACACGTCTCAGCTTTTCTAAAGAATTTGTCTTCGTAATCGATGCTACTAAAAATACGACAGAGAATGTAGGATACAATTCACTACATTGGACATTTTCTCCTCAGAACTCTTCTCAGGGGGAAACTTGGGGACGTTCGCAACCTAATAAATCTTTTTATGACTGGGCGCATGGCACTTATCAGGATGATCCACGCTTGAAAGTCACTTTCATTTCTAAATGGGTGAAGTATGTTAATAAAATGCCGTCGGACGAGTGGCAGGCTGCTTATCCGTATGTGATGAAATCTTTTAATGATACGGTTTGGGTAGATTCGATTGTCAGACCGGGAAGACCTCCTATAAAGGTGCCGGTAGTAACAACTCACAGAGAATTGGTAGATTCTATCGATTATATCAATGGCGGATATGAGGATCCGACGAATCCGAAAGTGGAAGAACTGGATTCTTTGTTACAGGAAGCGTATTGCAAGACGAAAGGACCGTCTGATTGGAACATCAATGACTGGCCTTATTTTGGGAAGTATATGACTAACGATTGTTCCGGACGTTATGCTAATAACAATCTATATGTATATCGTTTTGCTGATTTCCTTTTACTGATGGCAGATGTTGAGAATGAGTTGGGGAATACTGGTACTGCTGTGTCTTTGGTAAACAGGGTTTTGTCGCGTGCACGTGCTTCGGTGAAACCGGCATCCACTTATCCGAAAGATTTATCGGCCGGCTTGTCGAAAGAGGCAGTGAGGGAATATATTTTCCATGAACGTCTTTTCGAATTGGCAGCAGAGTTTGACGGGTTTACGGACACAAGAAGGAGAGGTATTGAATGGCGCAAGAAACTGCTTGAACGTAATAATAATCACCATATAACTTCTGCTTGTTATCATTATGGCCTTGAAAATGGGTATGCTGCTCCGTGGAGAGAGTATTGGTATCCGAGTGATGGAGAAGAGGATTGGAATAGTTATCTGGTACGTAATCAGTTGATTCCTATTCCACAAATGGAATTGACCACCAATGATATGATTTCTATTAATGACCAGAATCCGGGATATAGTAAATGAGGATAGATAGAGATGATAGAGTGAAGCCATAAGGTGGATTTTTTTGATAGGTTTTTATAAATAAATCTTGGAGGTGGTGGGCAATAATGATAAAATAATCGTATATTGTCCACCGTTTCTTTTATGAGAATATAAGTTATGATAAGAAGATTGACTATACAACAACTACTAACATGGGATGGCAAACAATGGACGAAATGTGATGTAAGTGGAGAATTTAGTAATATCATGCACAATCCTTTGCCTCGGTTTGTACGTTGGCAGAAACAATCTGCACGTTATTTGAAATTGGAGCCACTGACAGAAATCAATGGAAAACAATTGGTTACCGTAGGAGAGATCGGTATTCTGACCGAATAATTATAGTCGTTTGTATTTGATAGCCCCTTAAAAAATGGAAAGTATGATTTGTAGAAAATGGAGTCTGTTGCTATTGTGTTTGGTGATGAGCGCCAAGCTGATGGCTTCTTTTTCCGGAAAACCATTTGTGGTTCCGGAACTGAAAGAGTGGAAGCCCGCCCAGGGAAGCATGACCTTAGGCAGCAGAACAAGAATTGTGTATGACGCGAAGCAGCCGGAGTTACTCCGTATAGCCGAACTGATGGCCGATGATTGTTTCAGGTTGTTTCAGCGGAAGCCGGAGGTTGTATCCGGCAAGGCAAAAAACGGTGATATCGTATTGGCATTGAAGCCGGATAAGCATCTGGGTAGAGAGGGATATTCCATTAAAATATCCGATAAAATATTTTTGTCGGCTTCCCAGACAGAAGGTGTGTACTGGGGAACCCGTACCTTGTTGCAAATGGCTGAACAAAATGAAAACGGTTGTTTGCCCAAAGGAGAAATTCGTGACTATCCCGATTATTCCTTACGTGGCTTTATGCTCGATTGCGGTCGGAAGTTTATCCCGATATCTTATTTGCAGGATTTGGTAAAGATCATGTCCTACTATAAGATGAATACATTACAGATTCATTTGAATGACAATGGTTTCAAGCAGTATTTCGAGCATGATTGGAGTAAGACTTATTCGGCATTCCGTCTGGAGTCGGAAACGTATCCGGGATTGGCTGCCTATGATGGGTTTTATACTAAAAAGGAGTTTATTGATTTGCAGAAACAGGCGATGGAGTTAGGGGTGGAGATTATCCCGGAAATCGATGTTCCGGCTCATTCGTTGGCTTTCACGCAGTATACCCCAAGGATAGGCAGTAAAAAATATGGTATGGATCATCTGGATTTGTTTGCTCCCGAAACATATCCTTTTATCGATGCTCTTTTTAAAGAGTATCTGGAAGGTGATGAACCGGTATTCTGCGGAAAGCGCGTACACATCGGTACGGATGAATACTCGAATGAAACGCAGGAATTGGTGGAGAAGTTTCGTGAGTTTACGGATCACTATATCGATCTGGTAGAAGGATATGGGAAACAGGCTTGCGTATGGGGAGCATTGACCCATGCCAAGGGGACTACTCCCGTGAAGTCGGAAAATGTAATTATGAATTTATGGAATCCCGGTTTTGCCGATCCTCAAGAGATGATTTCGGAAGGATATCAATTGATTAGTATGAATGACCAGTCGGTATATATTGTGCCGGGAGCATCCTACTATCACGATTATCTGGAAGAAGAAAAGTTGTATAATGAGTGGACTCCTGCCGTTATCGGAAAAAGTGTATTTGAAGAAAAGCATCCGTCCATTCTCGGAGGAATGTTTGCTCTATGGAATGATCATGTGGGTAATGGTATTACGGTGAAAGATATTCATTACCGGGCTTTTCCTGCCTTACAGACATTGGCAGTGAAGATGTGGACGGGTAAGAATCCGACGTTGCCTTATGCTGTGTTTGATGAGGCTCGTGCCGCATTAAGTGAGGCACCGGGAGTGAATCGGTTGGGTAGAGCCGGGAAGCCGGGGACTTTAGTTTATCAGAAATCGGATGTTCCGGCAGGAAGTGAAAATGGTTTAACTGAAATCGGGTATGATTATATGGTGAACTTTGATTTGGCCGGCAGGGAAGAGACTCCGGGCACCATACTTTTCCGTTCTCCGGAAGCTGTCTTTTATCTGGCCGACCCAGTGAAAGGATTGGTTGGGTTTGCACGTGACGGCTATTTGGATACCTTTAGATACAAAGTGCGTGAAGGTGAGAAAGTGAATGTACAGATAGAAGGTACGCCTCATTCGACAACACTTAAAGTGGATGGAAAGCTGATTGACCGGTTGAATACCCGGAAACTTTATTATAACTGCGGAAAAGATTCCATGCCGTATTTCCGCACACTTGTTTTTCCGTTGCAAAAAGCCGGTGATTTTAAGAGTCGCGTTGAGAATCTGAAAGTTTATAATTATTGTAAGGAATAGAATTGTATGATGAAGAATTTGAGTGTACTGTTATTTTTAGTGTTGTGTACTTTGTGTACGAAGGCGCAGGTACGTACGGAGTACCTGTTTGAAAAAGGATGGAAATTTACCCGTGAAGACGGGACAGACTTTATGAAACCCGGGTATGACGATGCCCGTTGGCAATCGGTGAAAATACCTCACGACTGGGCTATTTACGGCCCTTTCAGCATTCATAATGATCAGCAAAAAGTAGCCATTGTGCAGGATGGGCAAAAGGCGGCATTGGAACATGCCGGACGTACGGGCGGATTACCTTTTGTCGGAGTTGGGTGGTATCGTCTCCGGTTTGAAGCACCTGCGTTTACTTCCTCCGATAAAGCTACATTGATATTCGATGGAGCGATGAGTCATGCTAAAGTTTACCTGAACGGGCATGAGATTGGCTATTGGCCTTATGGGTATAACTCTTTCTATCTGGATGCCACTCCTTATATGAAGCCGGGAGAGAGTAACCTGTTAGCTGTCCGGCTGGAGAATGAGACCGAGTCTTCCCGTTGGTATCCGGGAGCGGGTTTGTATCGTAATGTGCATTTACGGGTGAATAAGCCGGTGCATATACCGGTTTGGGGGACTTACCTCACTACTCCGGTTGTGAAAAGTGAATATGCTAAAGTTCATTTGAATACGGCTTTGGAAACGGGACAACCCGAAGCAAGCGGTTATCGGATTGTGACAGAACTGAAAGATCAGTGGGGTAAAGTGGTTGCGAGTGGTGACAAGGTACTGGCTTATGGCGACGGGAATGTGTTCGAGCAGAGTTTTGTGGTACGTTCACCGGAATTATGGTCGCCTGAAACTCCTGTCCTGTATACTGCTGTTTCGAGAGTCTATGACGGGCAGGAGTTGATTGACGAGCATACCACCCCCTTTGGTATCCGCTCGCTTGAGTTCATCCCCGATAAAGGTTTTTTCTTGAATGGAAAGAAGACTTATTTCAAGGGTGCTTGTATGCATCATGATTTAGGCCCGTTAGGTGCTGCTGTCAATGATGCGGCTATCCGCCGACAGATTCGTATTTTGAAGGATATGGGGTGCAATGCCATTCGTACTTCACATAACATGCCGGCTCCGGAACTGATAAAGGCTTGTGATGAAATGGGAATGATGGTTATGGCCGAATCGTTTGATGAATGGAAAAAAGAAAAATGCATGAACGGTTATCATAAAGTGTTTGACGAATGGGCGGAAAAGGATCTGGTAAACCTGTTGCATCAGTATCGCAATCATCCAAGTATTGTCATGTGGTGCATCGGGAATGAAGTGAGCGAACAGTGGGGAGCCGGAGAATTGGGAGCAAAGATTACCCGTTTCCTGCGGGATATCTGTCATCGGGAAGACCCTACGCGTCCGGTTACAATGGGGATGGATGGCGTGGATGCCGTTATAAAGAATAATATGGCTGCTACGTTGGATATTCCCGGATTCAATTATCGCCCTCACAAATATCAGCTTGCTTACGATAAATTGCCGCAACAGATCATTTTAGGAAGTGAGACAGCTTCTACCGTCAGTTCCCGTGGAGTATACAAATTTCCCGTAACTCGTCAGTGGATGAAGAAATACGATGATCATCAGTCTTCTTCCTATGACGTAGAATCTTGTGCATGGTCTAATTTACCGGAAGATGATTTTATCCAGCACGAGGATTTACCTTATTGCATCGGCGAATTCGTATGGACCGGATTCGATTATTTGGGAGAACCGACTCCATACTATACCGATTGGCCCAGCCATTCTTCTCTGTTTGGTGTAGTCGATCTGGCAGGATTGCCTAAAGACCGGTATTTTCTCTATCGCAGCCATTGGAACAAGGAGCAAGAGATTTTGCATGTTTTGCCCCACTGGAATTGGGAAGGACGCGAAGGAGAGGTCACTCCGGTGTTCGTGTATACCAACTATCCGTCAGCCGAACTCTTCATCAATGGGAAGAGCCAGGGAAGGCGTACGAAAGACCTTAGCGTTACGGTACACAACAGTGCCGATTCTACTTCTATATTCGAGTTTAAACGTCAGCAACGTTACCGTCTGATGTGGATGGATACACGTTATGAGCCGGGAACGGTGAAAGTCGTTGCCTACGATAAAACCGGGAAAGCGGTTGCCGAAACAGAAATGCATACTGCCGGAAAGCCTCATCACATTGAATTGGTTGCCGATAGAAACCGGCTTCGGGCAGATGGGAAAGATTTGGCGTTTGTGACGGTCAAAGTGGTTGACAAAGATGGGAATCTTTGTCCCGATGCACAGACTTTGATTCAATTCAGGGTGAAAGGAGAAGGGAGTTATCGTGCCGGTGCTAATGGTAATCCGGCCAGCTTGGAACAGTTTCATTTGCCACAGATGCACGTGTTTAACGGCATGATGACAGCCATTGTGCAATCTTCGGATAAAGCCGGGAAGATCGTTCTGGAAGCAACCGGAAAAGGATTGAAGAAAGCGCTACTGACCGTTGAAACGGAATAAGGTTGTTGCTGAAAGGAAAAATATGAGGGTATACTTTTAGCATGATGAATTGTATAAATCGTGAATTATATACAAAATGTAATGGCTGTTCTGTAATAAGTTTAATAAAATCACTATATTTGCACAATGTTATTACAACAAAGATCAACATGGGAAACCAATTTAATGTAAGAAAAGAAAATTCTGTCCAAACTAAAGGCCAGAAGAAGAGTAAAGGAGAGCGTCTCGGATGGGAATCTTTGTCCGGGTATAGGCCTGTGCCTTTAAGAACTGTTGTAGGGGATGGTATACCAGTAGTAAAAACATGCCGCTCTACAAGAGTTAAACTCGTTCCCTGATGTTAGACAGTATAGAACCATACGATATTCACTTTATCCAAAAAGCGTCTCCGACAAGCAATGGTGACGCTTTTGATTTTTCATATATTTATAAGTTCCGTACGGAAAGAACAGTAAAATATCAAAGTTTAAAGTATATCATACGGGTGGAAGCTATTGGCGATTTATTTGCTATTAAGTTCTATGCAGCACGTGATGGTAAATTAGATAACAAATACAATCGTCTTATTCAAGCATATAACTATTCACAAACATTACGTATCTTTCTGACTTGTGCAAGTGTTGTCCCTTTGATACTGTCTGACCATCCATTTGCTTCGTTTGTTATCAATGGTGCGCAGACCATAGATAAGAAGTCGGATAAAATTGAAAGTAAAGCAAATAATCAACGCTTTAGGTTATATAAATACGTTGCTGAACATTTGTTTGGTGATTCTATCTTTCAGGACTATGAGTTTCCGGAAGTTAGTTCTTATCTTATCGTTAATCGGAATAGTTGCCAAGATGTAGAACAGAAAAAGAATGAGATCAAGGAACGATTATTTAATTTATATGATATTGATATTTAAACTGTTCATAAAAATCAACCGGACTGTTTTTGGCAAGATTTCAGTAATTGCTCAGCCTTTTCTTTTTTTCGCTCTTTTTTTGTCCTAATATGTCTATAATCTTCTGTTTATCTTTTTTAGCCCTCCATTTTCTGTACTTCGAAAAACTATTGTTACCTTTGCCACACTAACTAACATTACGTAATAAAAAGTAAAAATATGGCAACACCTCCGTTTAAGTATCAGCCCATGTTCGAGCATGGCGAAGATAAGACTGAGTATTATCTGCTTACGAAAGACTATGTATCGGTAAGCGAGTTTGAAGGAAATCCGATTCTGAAAGTGGCGAAAGAGGGTCTGACAGCTATGGCAAATGCTGCATTCCGTGATGTGTCGTTCATGCTTCGCCGTTCGCATAACGAACAGGTAGCGAAGATCCTGAGCGATCCCGAAGCAAGCGAGAATGACAAATATGTGGCACTTACTTTTCTGCGCAATGCGGAAGTGGCTTCCAAAGGTGTACTTCCTTTCTGCCAGGACACCGGTACGGCCATCGTTCATGGTGAAAAAGGACAGCAGGTATGGACCGGATATTCCGACGAAGAAGCCCTTTCGCTGGGTGTCTATAAAACTTATACGGAAGAGAACCTGCGTTATTCGCAGAATGCTCCTTTGAATATGTACGATGAAGTGAATACCAAATGTAACCTGCCTGCCCAGATCGATATCGAAGCAACGGAGGGCATGGAATACAAATTCCTTTGCGTAACAAAAGGTGGTGGATCTGCCAATAAAACTTATCTGTATCAGGAAACAAAGGCTATCTTGAACCCTGCTACGCTGGTTCCGTTCTTAGTCGAAAAGATGAAAACCCTTGGTACGGCAGCCTGTCCTCCTTATCACATCGCATTCGTAATCGGTGGTACTTCTGCCGAGAAAAACCTGCTGACTGTGAAATTGGCTTCTACTCATTATTATGATGAATTGCCTACTACAGGTAATGAGTACGGACGTGCTTTCCGTGATATCGAACTTGAAAAACAGGTACTCGAGGAAGCTCATAAGATCGGCCTCGGTGCACAGTTCGGCGGTAAGTACCTGGCACACGACGTACGTATCATCCGCCTGCCCCGTCACGGTGCATCATGTCCCGTCGGTTTGGGAGTTTCTTGCTCTGCCGACCGTAACATCAAATGTAAAATCAACAAGGATGGTATCTGGATTGAGAAGCTGGATGAAAATCCGGGCAGTTTGATTCCTGAAGAACTTCGCAATGCCGGTGAAGGCAACGTAGTGAAGATCGATTTGAACCGTCCGATGCCGGAGATTCTGAAAGAGTTGACTAAGTACCCGGTGGCTACCCGTTTGTCGCTGAACGGTACGATCATCGTAGGACGTGACATCGCTCATGCCAAATTGAAAGAACGTTTGGATCGTGGTGAAGATCTGCCTCAATATATCAAAGACCATCCTATTTATTATGCCGGTCCGGCAAAGACTCCTGCCGGTATGGCTTGCGGTTCTATGGGCCCGACTACTGCCGGACGTATGGACCCGTATGTAGACCTGTTCCAAAGTCACGGTGGAAGTATGATTATGCTTGCTAAAGGTAACCGTAGCCAGCAGGTGACCGATGCTTGCAAGAAATACGGTGGTTTCTACCTCGGTTCTATCGGTGGTCCGGCTGCTATCCTCGCTCAGAATAACATTAAGAGCATCGAATGCGTGGAGTATCCTGAATTAGGTATGGAGGCTATCTGGAAGATCGAAGTGGAGGATTTCCCGGCATTTATCCTGGTAGACGACAAAGGCAATGACTTCTTCAAACAGATTAAGCCGCGTTGTGCAGGTGGTAGTTGTGATGGCAAATAATATTCATATTGCGTCGTTGTACGACCTGTAACGACTGAAATAATTCCGGGCATCTGTATCTTCTTATTAAGTACAGATGCCCTTTTTTGTAATAAAAACACTAATACATATCATGAAACAAGCACCGATTGAGCTACAACAAAAAAATCACATTGTCTGGCTGGATGTCGTGCGACTGATAGCCATGTTTACCGTGGTCTGTTGCCATTGCACCGATCCGTTCAATTTCTATCCGGGCACAGCCTCCAATATTGATGAAATAAAATTCTGGGGGGCGGTTTACGGAGCAGTCCTGCGTCCTTGCGTTCCACTGTTTGTAATGATTACGGGAGCTTTACTCTTGCCCGTACGTGGCGATGCCTCCGTGTTTTATAAGAAACGTATTCCACGTGTATTTTTTCCGTTCCTCATCTGGTCCGTGCTTTACAATCTTTTTCCGTGGATAACGGGAGTATTGGGCTTTGAACCGCAGGTTATACTTAATTTTTTCCCTTATGCCGGTGAAGAAGTGATGCGTCAGTCCTTCTCTGTGGCTTTGGAGTATATATCGCAGATTCCTCTGAATTTTTCTCCGATAGCCGTACACATGTGGTACATCTACTTGCTGATAGGGCTTTATCTTTATCTGCCGATCTTTTCGGCTTGGGTAGAAAAAGCGTCCGATCGTGCCAAGCTCTGGTTTCTTGCAGCTTGGGGAGTCACCTTATTATTGCCTTATTATCACCAGTTTGTTGCTTCGTATCTGTGGGGCACATGTTCCTGGAATGCGTTTGGCATGTTCTATGCTTTTGCCGGTTTCAATGGGTATCTGCTGTTGGGGCATTATTTGAGAAAATTAGATTGGTCTTTGAGTAAAACTTTGGCTATCGGTATTCCGATGTTTGTTGTCGGTTATGCGATTACTTTCTTCGGTTTCCGTTATATTTCTTCACTGCCGGAATATACGGACGAAATGTATGAACTCTTTTTCACTTATTGCTCCATCAACGTGGTGATGATGACGATTCCCGTGTTTATGCTGGCGAAGAAAGTACAAATCCGTTCGGAGAAAGTACAGAAAGCTTTGGCTAATCTTACCCTTTGCGGTTTTGGCGTCTATATGGTGCATTACTTCCTGACAGGGCCGAGCGTAGAGTTGGTACGTGCCCTCGGTGTACCCGCCCCGGTTCAGATTCCGGTAGCGGCAGTGATTGCTTTTGCCGTATCATGGCTTATCGTTTGGGTGATCTACCGTTGTTGCGGAAAGAAAGCGAAGTACATTGTGGGATAGGGTAAAAATGCTTTCAATTCTTCTTAAGGAGTGTGTCAGAAAGATTACTGTTGATGCGCTCCTTTTGTTTTTCTCTGGTAAGCGTTACTTTGAATAGCTGATTATTTTCTTTATCCGGTATTCGTTACTGTATTCATTTAGTGAATATAGCCAGTTCAGATACATATCGGTCGGCATTTTCCGGTATCCCAGACGATGGATTTTGGCATATAATTCATTCATGTGTTTTTGGGAAGTAACCGAAGGGCTTCGTTTATATTGCTCTGCAATGATTTGTGCTTTTAGCAATAGCGCATTGATGTAATCCGGATAATATTTCAAGGCAGTGTCACAACATTGTACAATGAAATGCCCGTCTTCGGTTCCATATTTATGCATGTATCCTTGCGCCAGATCAGTCAAGCATAGTGCCACTGATTGCTGTACGGAAAGTGTATCCATGTATATGCCGTTTCTTATTGCATCCAGGTGTATGTATCCGGATGCTGTCAGCCAAGCGTCGGTTGGAAAATCCGCACAGGTTAATTCTATATTGTACCATCCGGCACGTTTGTTCCATGCTTTTATGTACATATGATTCGGTGCCAATGAAAGCCAGCACTTTTCACCGAGCTTATCCATGATTAATTTGTATAGTAGTGGCATGGAATGACAATTTCCCTTTCTTGTTTCCATCATATACGATACGAACATGCTGCTCCAATTTTGACGTCCGGCATAATCATCGAAGTTGTATTCGAAAGGCAGATGTGCTACCACTGTATCTCCTATTTGCATAGGAATAGAATCCGTCATGAATACGAAAACAGCACATTGTGCTTTGGCAGCTTGTTCGTCTCCCTGTCCTTCGTATCGGATGTCGCCGGATTGCATAATTCCTCGGCAGAAATTAGCATACCATTCTATCTGATGATTGAAAACCTCTTCGTTCAAGTTATCGTTGTAATAAGCGTTTTCGACAGCATAAACAGCTTTTTGAAGATTCAAAGAATCTTTGCCGGAAAGCATGTTGGCAAGTGTTAATTGCTCTTTGAAGTAGGCGGCCTGGGAATATACAGGGTATGCAGTTACGATTAATAATGCGTACAATAACCCGATTGCTTTTATCAGTCTTTTCATCCTATATTTCTTTTCTTTAGTTTTGATACATCTGAAATTAACTTTGGAACCAGTATCTTTACTGAAATAATTAATGCTTTCATGTTTATCTTTAGGAGAGATAAAACTATATCATTTTCTATAAGCACTTTCCTGATATTATACTATATATGAACTACTTATTAGCGATTTTGATGCAAATGTTTGCTGATTTTTATAATTACTTCAAGAGGTATTTCACCTTCAGATTTTACTTCTTTACCATCTAAATCAAAGCAAATCACATTGTTTACATTCGTATTCCCCTTAGGAACATTAACTCCCTGAGGTGCATTCATCAATATACCGTTGTCTTCAAAATAAACTTGAATTGACTCAAAAGGAATCTTTTTATAGTTATCTTTGAATAGTTTGTAATCATAATATAGTACTAAATTTTTCTTTTTTATAATAAAGACTTCTGTCCCATATTTATTCCATAAATATAATTTCAATAAATAACCTGAAGAAAGAAAACCTACTATACAAGTGATAATGAAACCAAAAGGAATACCTTCACTGGTTGTAGCTAAATATATAAAGACTATTATTGGAATAAAAAAGATTGAAAGTGCAAAAAATAAAATAATACTTAGTATACCTGTTTTTGCTTTCTTTACATGAATTTTTAAAGAAATGCCATCTGACAATTCTAATTCATAGATTGGGGTTAGCGATTTTTTTGTTTCCATCTCTTATAATCTATACTTCTTTGTTTTAATGTGCCACATATTTTATTTAAAGTGAACTTATATAGAAAAAGATATATGACACCCAGCTGATTAGAATTGTTGAGATTATAATAGTTACTATTTTGTGTTTCCTTACCCAAGACCGATAAAAAAAACGAACTTATAACAAAAGATGCCATGCAAATAAACGGAGTTGGATAAAAAGAGTATACTAAAAAAGTTAAAGTGTCTACTTTTTCTTTTTCAATGAAGATAGTCCCACCTATGATTAATAGTATTATTAATGTCATTAAAGTAAGCAATGTTCTTTTAATGGGATTTATAAGACGATTCATCTATCGAAAATATTTGATTAGTGGGGATTCCACTTGTTAAAAATGCCCCAAGTTAATAAAATAGTTCCTATTTCTGAACATAATGCAGGGTAGAAGATAAAACTGTACATTATATCTGTTTTAAAAGGCCATAATTTCCATATTAATAAAGACAAAAAGATACTACCACCTAATTGCGCTACTGTAGCCAAAAAAGAAATTTTTAGTTTGTTTCTTCTTTTAATAAGAAAGAAGAGTAAAATAGTTCCTAATATGAATATAATACTTCCTAAATATATGTTTAATATTATTAGATCTATTAGTGAAATAGGGTATTGGTTTTCCATTTTTATTTGAGTTCAGTTCTGTTTATATTGGGATTATATGTTATTGTTTTAAATTTGTCTTGGTATTCTTCGACTATACTGTTGGGGCGTGGATCAACTATAATAGGTGCTTTCTTATTTACATTTTCATCTTGATTTACAACATCAGCTGCGAATGTTCCACAGTTATTCCCTGTGAGGCTATATGTTTTTCTGGATGGGTTTGAATTTTCATTTTCCTTTATCGTAGCATATTTATCCATATTTTCAAATTTATCGCTTTCGATATATGCTCCATCTATACGTCCGTTTTGCCCTGCTTTTTTTGATAATTCTCCCATGACTTTGTTTAATGATTCCGTGGTTGGTTTACCGTTTTTATCTATTTTTACATTAGAGATTTTAATGTTGCGAACTTCTCCTTTCCCTTCTTTGTCGTATCGTCCATATTCATAATATTTTGTAAGTCCTGTTTTGTTATTGATAAGAAGAACTCCCGCATGCCCTAAATTTCCCATTTTGCCAATAGGAGTTGATATTTTATAATCAGGAAAAACGACAAGAACGGCATCTTTTCCATTTGGGTCAATATATTTTACCGGATTATTCATGCAATATGCATAAGGACTAATCGAGTAATACTTCTCACAGTGCGGATCAATTGACATACTTTGTAATTCCGGTTTTAGTTCTATCAACGAATCTGCACCGTTTACAAAGCCGACTACCTCGTTTGTCTTCGTATTAAACAGTACCTCCCCAATTTCTACAATCGTTTCTTGATCGTGAAATTCTTCTTTCTCTCCGAAAGTATACACATCGGCTTTATACCCCAAACGTGCAAATGGATTTCCTTCGGAGTGCTGGGCTTGTAATTTCAAACAGGTTGCAATTACCAACATGATAAGTCCCGTAAATTTCTTCATATCCATATTTTGTTTAAGATTGTTATTTCACTGTTTTTCTTATAGTGGGTTGGGCATGTCCGTCTTCTTCTTTTTTAAGTTTCTCTACATGGCGTAACCAACGTGCATAGATTTCTTTAGGCATATCCTCATAGCCGCTGTTGTCAATTTCCTTATAGAGCTCATGCATACGTTCATAATGTTTATAAGCTTCCGGTGATATTTTCTTTAATGTTTCCGGGTGGCGGGCATTCAACAAACGGGCTATTTCCAAAGTTAATCTGGTTTCATAGTCGGCTTCCATGATTTTATTATAAATATCATGAGGTGAATAGGATTCCGCCGTATGTAAACAGTCCAAAATAAACGGATCATAACCATATTTCATGAGATAATATTGCCCCAGCGTGGTAAGAAGAGAAGCAACCGTTTCTTTCTTGCTTAGTGGGTTCATATATAGTTTATTGCGTATGGCTTCACTTTTGATATAACTACTGTTCATATAGTGATAGTCACTCAAGATGGAGCGGCAAGTAAGCTCCAGATTATACCAGGCTCCATTATCATCCTGTATTTTCACAAACGAATGTTGAGGAGCCAAAGCCAAGTAAGCTTTTGCACCTAACCTTTCTGCTAAAATCAAATAAAGAAGAGGCATCGAATGACATTGCCCTACATTGGTTGTCAGTAGGGTATTTACAAAATGACTGGTAAAATTCTTTTGGCTGTCATAATCGTCCAAATTGTATTTCAGGGGATAATGTGTGACCGTCTTTTCTGTTCCGGGTTGCCGGATATTCAAGGTATCGGTGAGCAAGCTGAAGATAGCCATATTTTGTGCCAGTCCGTCATGCGGATTGAGTTTTAGTTCTCTCATTCTCCATTTACAATAGTCTGCCTTTTCACTGATACTCTTTTGAAAATCGTTAAAGTTTAATTGGTTGTTCAGGTATGCGTTTTCTATCAGAAAAATAGCCCGTTCCAGATTTAGAGGAATGGAATCATGCAACATGTCGCTAATTTCTTGATAAGCAGAACGGAAATATTCTGTGCCGGGGATACCGGCTTGGGATGGGAAGCCATTTTTTGTCAGAGAGCTCGCTATACTGTAACATTCTTCTATTTCTCTCATCATGGCGGTTGCCTCCTCTATCTCTTGCTGTGCTCTTTGTCTCCGGCGTATCAGTTCATTGGGGTCGTATATATTGTTTTGCTGTTTACTTGGGGTAAAGGGAGCAGATGGTCCGGGGGAAGACGGGAAATTAATGTTTATTCCATAAGTATCCATCGCATTAGGGACGGGTACCGGAATACCCGGTAATTGAGCATAAGAATAACAACTACATAATAAAGTAATGAGGAGTATGGTTAACAATTTGTTCATAGCAGTTGATAATGGTAATATTTGCAATATTAAGAATTTATTGTTACTTGATCAAGAAAAGTATGAAAAAATGATTGATAATTAGTGAAATGCTTTAATAATGTATCTTTTTCTTGTCTTTTATTATTTATCAGAAAGCGGAATGGGAGAATTATGTTACAATGATATTGCTATTAATAATTCAATAACCCCCGACTAATACTTCTTTTTCACTTTTACTTTATCAATATTTTTGTATCCATATAAATAATTGTTACAAATGAAATATGTTGTACTATCTATGGCAGTGAAATATACAGTATCGTTTCGAGTGAAAACTATTCCTCTTTCATTCTCACCACCAATTGATAAACCCGGTTCAGGACTATGTTGTATGCTATAATAACTACCATCTTTATTGATGTCGTCGCACGATATGGTATATTCAACTCCACCAATAAAAAACTTCCAACTATCCATACGAATACGTTTATCAATTTCAATATATTGTACAAAAAAAAGGTACACTAAAAAAGAAGATAAAAAAGCATTAATCACGAAAAAAGGAGTGTAATATATTTTGATAAAATAGAATATACCGGCAATCATTAAATTGGCTAAAAATACCATAGGAATAATGAATAATAATATGATAGTCATACTTTCATCAGGTTGGCTATACAACGTCCAACAACCAATCATAATTATATCAATTACCAATAAGATCGACAGCGTTATGATACTCTTTTTAGAAAATAGTGCTTTCATTGTATACGTAATTTAATATGAAATAAACTTTCCATCTATAAATTGATAACGTCCCTCTGGAAGATTGGTTATTTGGTCATAAAAATCCATGATCGAGTGACCTTGCTTTTTATCCGATCCAGTCCATATTTTGTTTAAGATTGTTATTTCACTGTTTTTCTTATAGCGGGTTAGTCATGTCCGTCTTCTTCTTTTTTAAGTTTCTCTACATGGCGTAACCGACGTGCATAGATTTCTTTAGGCATATCCTCATAGCCACTGTTGTCGATTTCCTTATAGAGCTTATGCATATGTTCATAATGTTTATAAGCTTCCGGTGATATTTTCTTTAATGTTTCCGGGTTGCCGGACATTCAAGGTATCGGTGAGCAAGCTGAAGATAGCCATATTTTGTGCCAGTCTGTCATGCGGATTGAGTTTTAGTTCTCTCATTCTCCATTTACAATAGTCTGCCTTTTCACTGATACTTTTTGAAAATCGTTAAAGTTTAATTGGTTGTTCAGGAATGCGTTTTCTATCAGGAAAATAGCCCGTTTCAGATTTAGAGTAATGGAGTCATGCAACATGTCGCTAATTTCTTGATAAGCAGAACGGAAATATTCTGTGCCGGGGATATTGGCTTGAGATGGAAAGCCATTTTTTGTCAGAGAGCTCGCTATACTGTAACATTCTTCTATTTCTCTCATTATGGCGGTTGCCTCCTCTATCTCTTGTTGTGCTCTTTGTCTCCGGCGTATCAGTTCATTGGGGTCGTATATATTGTTTTGCTGTTTACTTGGGGTAAAGGGAGCAGATGGCCCGGGAGAAGACGGGAAATTAATGTTTGTTCCATAAGTATCCATCGCATTAGGAACAGGTACCGGAATCACCGGTAATTGAGCATAAGAATAGCAACTACATAAAGTAATGAGGAGTATGGTTAACGATTTGTTCATAGCAGTTGATGATGGTAACATTTGCAATATTAAGAATTTATTATTAATTCATCGAGGGAAATTTGGAAAAACACATAAAGATTAATGAAAATCAATAGGATGAAGCTTCTTGCTCTGTTTTTGTAGATGTTGTGTTTGATTTTGTTTCCCCGTATGAAACGAAAGGTTTCTTTCGGAGAAACCATTGGTTCCATACGGATGAAACGAAGAGTTCCATACGAACGAAACCAACAGTTCCATGCCGATGGAACCATTGGTTTCAATAAGTAGAAACTATCTGATGTGTTATGATAAAAATCCCATTATTTACAGTAGGTGTACTAACTGCAAATAATGGGATTTAATAATTTATATATTGGGGAGGATGATTACTTCTCTAATTTCTTCTTCCACTCTTTGTACTTTGCCAATACTTTCAGACCTCCATTGTTGTACCAACTATAACCATTACGGCGTTCATAACCGATTTCGGAGATATCATATTTCTTAATTCCGTCACGGTCACAGAAGAAAGGGCGGTTGGTCTCTAATTCGTAGAAACGGGCCCATAGTGGTTCACAATCTGTACAAGGTACCATTCTGTAGTCTTTTTTGCCATCTGCATTGGTGAAATACTCTTTCTTTATATTTTTTATTTCCGATTCCTTAAACCATTCGATAGCAGCATCGATGGAAGCAATCATTTCCGGAGTCGGTTTAGATAAGGACATAAGGAAGAGTACGATATCGTCTGATTCTTGTCCGCTTAGCGAAGGAAGTTCGTAGGCGCGTGCTTTGGCAGGAGCAAGTGTTTCGCGGTCGTGCTGTGCACACCATACGGTGAGTTTGCCATTTTGTTTTACTTGGGTTTTCAAAATGCATTCCACTCCTTTGTCCAAAGCTACCTGTGCTTGTTGCCGTGCCGCATCGGGAACGAAAGTATAGGGAGCTTTCGCTTTGGTTATATCTCTCAAAAGCTTCATCACATTGATCATGGCGTCATCATTGTATGTGATATGGATGTAATACCCTTTGGGACGTGGATAGAATTGTGGCCAACCTCCATTTTCATATTGTGCTTCGAAGAGATATTGTAGTCCACGGAGGAAGGCGTCTTTGTATTTTTCATCTTGAGTTGCCAGATAGATACGGGCCAGATAATTCATTTCTGTGATGGTAGCACGGTTGTCGATTGTGCTTAAATTCACGTTCTCTTTCATCTTGAGAGCATCTTTACGTTCCTGGTCTGTCAGTTCGGCCGCCATATAAATGTTTTTAGGCCATCCTCCGGTAATTTGCTGATACAGTAATACATTGTCGGCAATGCGGATGGCTTCCGGCGTTTTAAAAAATGCATCGTCAAATTTCGGTGCAATCTTTACCCAGTCTTTATATGGGTGTTTCTCTTTGTAATTGGTGTCCGTTTGGGCAGAAAGACCTGTCAGAAAGAAGCATGACAGGGCAATTAATAAAATTTTCTTCATGGTTTGCTGTTGTTTATTACCTTATTGTATGTGGCAAAGATAGGGGAAAACAGGGGGAAGAAGAGGTAAATATTGTTTTATGTGGGAGAAAAAATGATCACTTATACCTAATCCCTATTCCATGTATTTCAATACCTTGCCACTAATCTGTAAAAGTGAGATCTCGCACAGCTTTGTATCATATTCAGCAGAGAGTATTCGTTCTTCGGCATCCAGTAGGCTCTTTTGAGCTTCACGCATTTCGATACCGGCGAGGTCACCGAGCATATAACGTTCCATAGCTATCTCATGGTTTTCTTTGGCGGCTATAAGATTTTGGCGTTCCAGATTGAGCAATTGCAGGTTATTGCGATAAGCTTGCCACAGGTTACTGATGTCTGCCCGTAATGCTTGTTCCAGTTCTTGACGTTGCAGACGGGAATTTTTTACGGCAATGCTGGCATTGCGTTTTTCACGCCGGCGGTTTCCGTCGAATATATTAAAACCGATGGTCAGTCCGCCATTGAATCCCAAGTTCCCCCGTTGACTGTTGGAAGCTATGTCGTATTTATTGAAAGTATATCCGTAACCGGTGTTCAGTTTCAGGTACGGATAATTACGTGAATTTACTTTTTTATAGTCCAGTTGGGCAATGGTAGTATTCTGGTCGGCTTTCAGTAAAGACGCATTGGTTTGCAGCGTGGCATTCCATAGCTCCTCAAAGTTCAGATGGGCGTTTACTTTGATGATGGAGTCTTCGATGAAGAGCGGCTGGTCTACATCCGCATTTGCCATCAGCTCATTCAGATTGATACGGGAGGTATGCAGCAACTCCTGCTGTTTCATATATTTGGCACTGTCTGCATTAAAGTCTACTTTGGCTTGCTGATAGTCGAGACGGGAGAAGTTACCGATGTGATAGCGTTCTTCCACGATGCGGAGCCGTTCTTTAGACAGTTTTACGGCATAGTGCAAATTGGCGAGACGTATTTTTTGCTGGACAAAGTTATAGTATTCTGCGGCAAGGCTGGCCACAAAGTCTTCGATGGCTATACGGGTATTTGTTTCGCCTTGTAGCTCCAGTTCCTTGAGCTTTTGGTAGTTGGCCTGAATGTTGAAGCCGTCGAAAATAGTCCAGTTGAGATTAAGCCCTACATCGATTGTTTGATCGAATACACCGTTTTCTTTGATTGTTTCTCCGCTTTCACGGACTTTCGTTCGTGTGTTGTCTACAGTTCCTTTGTATCCGGCACTGAAATCGAGCGTAGGCAGATAGCCGGCATTTCCTAACGTTGCATTGTTTTTGCTGACCTGCTCTTCATTATGGGTGATGCGCAACGAATAGTTATTCTGTAGTCCTTCTTCCAGACAGGACTTTAAAGTATATACTTGTTTCTGAGCCTGTCCGGTGAGGAGCAGGCTGCAAACGATAGCGAGCATTAAGATTCGTTTCATGATTCTCTTAACTTATTACGGTTCGTTGAAATATAGCTGTATATGGCAGGGACGATGTACATCGTCATCAGTGTGGAGATCAGCATACCGCCTACTACTGCCGTTCCCATGGCGATACGCTGGTTGCAGCCTTCACTGGTGGCAAAGGCAAGTGGTATCAGTCCCAATATGGTAGATGCACTCGTCATTAGGATAGGGCGCAGACGCTGTAATGAAGCATCTTTGATGGCGTTCATTTTATCTTTACCGCTTTCCTGTTTTTGGTTGGCGAACTCCACGATAAGGATACCGTTTTTAGCCACCAATCCGATGAGCATGATAATACCGATCTGGCTGAAGATATTCATCGTTATTCCACCGAAGTACATAAATATCAGTGCACCGGCAATGGCGAGGGGCACGGTCAGCATTACGATTAACGGGTCTTTGAAGCTTTCGAACTGAGCAGCGAGGATCAGATAGATCAGGAAAATAGCCAATATGAAAGCAAACATCAGACTTGATGAACTTTCGCGATACTCTTTGGAGTCTCCGGTCAGTGCGGTACGGAAAGAGTCGTCCAATGTCTCTTTGGCTATCTTATCCATTTCGTCCAGCCCCTGACCGATAGTTTTTCCTTCTGCCAATCCTGCGGAAACCGTGGCCGATGCAAAACGATTGTAACGATACAGTTTCGGAGGGGCGATACCGTTTGTCAGTTCTATGAGGTTGTCGAGCTGTACCATATCCCCTTTGTCGCTTCGCACATAGATGGCTTTCAGATCGGCCGGTTTATTGCGTTGCTGGCGATTGATCTCACCTAAAATCTCGTATTGTTTTCCGTTCATGTAAAAGTATCCCATACGTTGTCCGCTCAGACCGTATTGGAGTGTCTGGGCTATGTTACGGGTACTGACTCCCATGATACTGGCTTTATCACGATTGATATTGATACGGGCTTCGGGCTTGCTGAATTTCAAATCGACATCGGCCATTTGGAATACCGGATTTTCATAAACCTTTGCCATGAATTTCGGCAGTACCTCTTGCAGTTTTTCCAGGTTGGTGGCTTGCAATACATATTGTATCGGCATGCCACCGCGACGTCCGCCGAAAGATGAGGACTGCTGCACGAAAGAACGCGCCATTGTTTTTTTCTGTACGGCTTTTGATAACTCCTCGGCTACGTCCATCTGAGAGTAATCTCGGTCTTTCATGTCTTTCAATGTGATACGCACGTTTCCGCTACCGCTCGAAACGCGGGCTGTCACAGATTCCGCATCGGGAATGATCGAGTCTACCAAATCATTGATATCTTCTGTATAATCCCGTATATATTCGTAGGTTACTCCTTCTGCTCCGCGTGTATTTATACTGATTTGTGAGCGGTCTTCAAGCGGAGCCATTTCTGCCGGAATGTATCCCCATAAAAAGACAATGATACCGATGGTAACGGCGATAACCGGAAGTGCCAACCAGCGCTTTTTCAGGAAAGCTGCCAGTGAACGGCTGTAAATGCGGTTTATCCCTTCGAAAAAGGGTTCTGTTTTCCTGTAAAACCAATTCTGCTTTTCACGTTTTATCAATAGCTTGGTGGCAAGCATCGGTGTGAAAGTCAATGCGGCGAAAGAGGAAATGATAACCGATCCTGAAATAACCAAGCTGAACTCACGGAAGAGTTTACCTGTCATACCATCCATGAATACGATGGGGAAGAATACGGCTACCAGTGTGATGGTGGTGGAGATAACGGCAAAGAAAATTTCTTTTGCTCCCTCGATACCGGCCTCTTTAGGTGCCATTCCTTGTTCGATACGCACATAGATGTTCTCTGTCATTACAATGGCATCGTCTACCACAAGTCCCACCGATAGTACGACGGCAAGCATGGAAAGCACATTGATGGAAAATCCTGCCAGATACATGACGAAAAATGCACCGATCAATGAAACGGGGATCACGATGCAAGGCACGAGTGTTACGCGCCAGTCACGTAAGAAGAGGAAGATAATGATGATGACCAATATGAATGCTTCGTATACAGTCTGTTCGACCTCATCGATAGAAGCACGGATAAATTTGGTATTGTCGAATCCGTAATTGTAATGTACATCTTCGGGAAGGTCTTTTTGCATCCTTTCCATACGGTCGTACACGGCATCGGCTATTTTGATATGGTTAGCTCCCGGTTGGGGGATGACTACCACACCTACCATCGGAACGCCGTTCATCTTCATGTAGCTCTTTATATCTGCCGGGCCTAATTCGGCACGACCGATATCGCTGAAACGCACAATCTGGTTGTTGTCTTCCTTGATGATCAGATCATTAAACTCATCTGCCGTATGCATCAAACCTAAAGTACGGATCGTCAGTTCTATCGTATTTCCTTCAATGCTGCCTGAGGGAAGTTCCACGTTTTCATTGTCGACTGCATTTTTCACGTCTACGGGAGTGATACCGTAACCGGACATCTTGATCGGATCGAGCCACAGACGCATGGAGTAGCGCTTTTCACCCCAAATGGATACACTGCTCACATCTGATATTGTCTGAAGTTGCTCTTTTACAGTGAGGTCGGCTATTTCACTCAGTTCCAGCAGCGATCGCCGTTCGCTTTGGAGAGCTACCATCAGGATCGGCGTAGCGTCGGCATCTGCTTTCGATACCGTAGGAGGATCACAGTCGCGGGGAAGATAACGTTGTGCACGCGATACTTTGTCGCGCACGTCATTGGCTGCGGTTTCCAGATCGACGGACAATTCGAACTCTACGGTAATGCGGCATTGTCCCTGCTGGCTGACGCTTGAAAGCGAGCGGATACCGGGAATACCGTTGATGTTCTGTTCCAACGGTTCGGTAATCTGATTCTCGATAACATCGGCATTTGCACCGGGATAGGAACAGGAAACCGAAATGATAGGATTATCTACCGACGGATATTCACGGACGCCGAGATAGCTGTATCCGATGAATCCGAAGAGAAGGATAATGAGGGTTAATACCGTCGATAATACCGGCCGGCGTATACTTAATTCGGATATATTCATAAGGCGGCAGGTTTAATCGATGTTATCAAGAGTTACTGGTAATCCTGTACGGAGTTGCAAGGTTCCCGAAGTGATGATTGTATCGCCTACTTGCAATCCCCGCAATACTTGCACTTCTGCTTCGGTACGGATACCGGTCAATATTTCCACTGGTTGCGCTTTTCCGTCTTTATAAAGGTATATTTTATCTTTACCCATTTCCGGTACGATCGCTTCCGAAGGTACTGCAATGGCATTCGGAATCTCTTCTTTTTTCAGATGGACACTGACGTATCGGCCAGGGAGTATGCTCCCGTTGCTGTTCGGATAAAGTGCGCGTACGGTAAGGGTGTGCATATCACTGATTTTAGACTCTGTGGCATATACTTTAGCCGGGAATCCGTCCAGTTTTCCTTCCAGGTTGAAAATCAGGTTCGCTCCTCTTTTCACTTCTCCGGCATAGCGTTCCGGAACGGAAAATTCTACTTTCAAAGGGGAAATTTTTGTGAGTTTTGCTACAATGGTGCTGGGAGAGGCATATGCACCGACACTGACCTGGCGCAAACCTATCACTCCGTCAAACGGTGCACGGAGTTCCGTCAGTGCGATATTGGCTTTTACGATATCTATGTCGGCATTCAGGGTAGCCAGTTCTGTTTTTACCTGTTCGTAAGCCTCTTTACTTACGGCGTCTCTTTCAAGAAGTGCATTCTGACGAAATACGCGGTCTTCCGCCAGTTTCAGTTGGGAAACGAGACGTTGAAGTTGGGCTTGCAACTGTCGGTCGTTGACTTTGGCCAGTAACTGTCCTTTCTGAACGGTACTACCTTCGTCAAAGTTTATTTCTACAATCTTTCCGGATGTTTCGAATGAAAGGTCTACCTCTTCATCCGGCAGCAGGCTACCGCTAATCCGGATTTCATCAGTAAGCAGTTGCGGTTTGATAATCCGTGCATTTACATTTAGAATTCTCTTGTTCCCTTTCTGAGCTTTGGATACTTTATCGGCAGCAGCCAATTCTTCATTTTGTTTAGGCATTTGAGAGTAGATGCCACCTCCTATTAATCCGGCACCTACAAGAATAATAATACCCCATTTAATTCTCTTGTCCATGTATGTTTTATGTTATATAGGTACATGTGGCAGTGCACCTGTTAAATATAGCAATTGATAATCTTGTAGGTTAGACAGGAGTATGGCAGGAAAGTTTAATATGTGTAGCGTGAAAAAGAGTTAATAAATTAATAGGCTGCTCGGTATTTTCCTTCCTCTTTATCTTCGAGCATATTGAGGTAGGAGGTATAGCGTGATTCGCTGATATAGTGCTGCTCTACGGCTTGTCTTACTGCACAACCAGGCTCTTGACGATGGGTGCAGTTGTTGTATTTACAGTCGGCAGAAAATTTGAATATTTCGGGGAAGTAATGTCCGATTTCTTCTTCTTCCATGTTGAATGTTCCGAACCCTTTGATGCCCGGAGTATCGATGATATACCCTCCTCCTTCAACGGGAAACATTTCGGAGAAAGTGGTGGTATGCATTCCTTTGTTGTGATAAGTAGATATTTCTGCCGTTTTGACTTCTTGTCCCGGAAGTATGGCATTGATAAGTGTGGATTTTCCTACTCCCGAATGTCCGGAGAAGAGCGTAATCCGTCCTTTTAATTCTTTTTGAATGGCATCGATTCCTTGTTTGCTTTTAGCGGAAATCTTAAAGCAGGGATAGCCGATATGGGTATAAAGGTTAATGAGACTGTCTAAATAATGAAGTTCATCTTCATCATATGCATCGACTTTATTGAATACCAGTTTGACAGGTATACGATAAGCTTCCGCCGAAGCTAAAAAACGATCGATAAAGATGGTGGATGTTTCGGGGTAATTGATTGTCACCACCAGCATGCATTGGTCAAGGTTGGCGGCGAGAATATGTGATTGCTTGGAAAGATTCGAAGACCGGCGGATGATATAATTCTTTCTATCTTCTATTTCGTTAATGAATGCAGTACCTTCCTGGTTCAGTATAATTTGCACCCGGTCGCCTACTGCCACAGGATTTGTGCTCCGTATTCCTTTCAGACGGAAATTCCCCTTTATCTTACACTCGATAAATTGTCCGTCATCTGTCCTGACTTGATACCAGCTTCCTGTATTCTTTATAACTAATCCACGCATATTTTATTTAGTTGAAAGTTGAGAGTTGAAAGTTGAGAATTCTTAGATAGTTGAGAGTTACCCGTCACTTAAAAGTGGAAAATTACTTATGCAATCACGCTGAATAGTAACTTTCAACTTTCAACTCTCAACTTTCAACTAAATTTACACTGTCATTATCTCCTTATCCTTTTCAGCCAGCATGTCGTCGATCTGCTTGATATACTTATCATGGATCTTTTGCAGTTTGGCTTCGGCATTCTTTTGTTCATCTTCTGCAAGACCTTCTTTAACTGCTTTTTTCAGTGTATCTATACCGTCACGGCGCGCATTGCGTACACTGACTTTGGCTGTTTCACCTTCGGCCTTACATTGTTTTGCCAATTGTTTACGGCGTTCTTCAGTCAACGGAGGAATACCGATGCGGATGATTTCTCCATTGTTTTCGGGCATGATACCCAAGTCGGAATCAATGATTGCCTTTTCGATAACTCGGAACATGCTTTTGTCCCACGGCTTAATCGTGATACTACGCGCATCCGGCGTAGTTACAGCTGCCACGTTACTGATTGGTACCATACTTCCGTAAGAATCCACACGGATTCCGTCCAATAGTCTCGTACTTGCTTTTCCGGCACGAATATGAGCCAATGCCTCTTCCAGGTACATGATGGCCATATCCATTTTCTCTTGTGAATCGTTGATACAAGTCTTAACGTCTATCATATCTTTTAGTTTTTATAGTTTTGCTATTTTTACTGAATATAGAACAAAAGTAGATTATTTTTTGCTTATCTGCAAATATACTGTTAATTATGCACGACTGTACCGATTTCTTTTCCTTCGATGACTTTCTTCAGATTTCCCACGGTGTCCATATCGAATACTACAATCGGCAGATTGTTTTCTTTGCACATGCACGTGGCTGTGAGGTCCATTACTTTCAGGCCGCGCTTCAACACTTCATCATAGGTGATGTCATTGAATTTTGTAGCAGTCGGGTCTTTCTCCGGATCGGCCGTATAAATGCCATCCACCCGTGTGCCTTTCAGCATGACGTCTGCTTCTATTTCGATGCCACGGAGAGAAGAACCGGTATCAGTAGTAAAGAAGGGGTTTCCGGTTCCGGCAGACATGATCACGATTTCTCCGGCTTCCATATATTCAATGGCTTTCCACTTGCTGTAGAATTCGCCTATCGGTTCCATACGGATAGCTGTCAGTACACGGGCTTTCACACCGGCTGCCACCAATGCCGAACTAAGGGCAAGGCTGTTCATTACGGTAGCTAACATCCCCATCTGGTCTCCTTTTACGCGGTCGTATCCTTTACCTGCACCGGTCAATCCACGAAAGAAGTTACCACCGCCGATTACGATTCCTATCTGTACTCCTTGTTCATGAATTTCTTTGATTTGGGCTGCATACTCTGCCAGTCTTTTCTCGTCGATACCGCTTTTCTTTTCTCCCATCAAGCTTTCACCACTGAGCTTTAATAGGATTCTCTTGTATTTTGTCATAAGATATATATTATTTAGTTTGTGCAAATATAAGGAATATAAATGAATATCATATTGTTTGGCTTACAGGATGTGAGAAATATGTAATCGGGGACTGTTTGTAATTTACGGAAAAGAGGGGTTGTCTGCCCGGCTTCGGATTGAGATAATTGTAATAACATTTGGGACAATGCTGCAAAGCGGTATAAGGGATATTGCCTTTCTTTGGAGGTCAAAAAAATAATTATTATGAAGAATAGTATTAAATTGCTTTTAACGGGAGTGGTTTCTGCATTATTGCGGGATTCTCCGAGCCCAGGACAGTTGGCAGTCGCAACTCTTAAAGGTGGCCGGTGACGGAGCACTGACTTATATTCAAAATGCCGACGGATTTGTTTTGCCTGATTTCAGTCAGGCTGGATATAGGAATGGAGAACCGGTACCGATAATAGATATGCCGGACCGGACGGAAACGATCAGTCCACTGCCGGATGTTGCTGCGGATAATACGGCGCACATTCAGGCTGCCATCAATAAGGTAAGTGCTCGTACTAATATTACTACGGAAAAAGTGATGCCGGGTGATTATAGTTTCAGTGTGGCAGATGCGGATGCCTACAAAGTGGGGTATCTTATTTGCGTGAAGTATCTCACGACGACGGCTTGGCTGGAGGCTGTGTGGCATGGTGGGAACTCCAATCGGAATACGGATGAATCGATGAAGTGGAAAACGAGTGATGTAGACATGTCTTATCACCGAATATCAAGAAGATAGAAGGGAATGTCGTTACATTGGATGCGCCGTTGTACTACACGCTCGATAAGACTTATGCACAAGCCTATATTTATAAGATAAATAATATTACGACTATCCGTCATAATATCGGTATCGAGAATTTACACATCTCTTTCGAGCGTACTCCAGCCAGTTCGAAAGCGAACGTCGATCAGAATTGTATCTATATGAGTTCATTGGAGAATAGCTGGGTGAAAGGGGGGACTATGACCGGGTTTATCCATGCCGGTATCTAATATACAGAATGAAGGTAGGGCAACTTACTCCACAAAGGTCTATGCAAAATAGAGATCTGTATAAAAAAAGTAGAATCTAAACGGACTTTCTAAGTAGTGGGAAAGATATTCAGGATTTTTCTTGAAAGGAAAGCCTGTATGATTCCGCGTAGAAAAAGGTAGATGAGAAAGGCCATCCATAAGGCGTGATTTCCCATCAGGCTATGGAAGGAATAATAAGTGGCAAAAAAGCAGGTGGAAGCTATAAACATAGAAACAAGCATTTGCCGGGTAGCTGTGGCGCCGATAAAGATACCGTCCCAAAGAAAAGCGGAAAATCCGGCAAGAGGAATAGCAAGCACCCAATAAAAATAATTTTCTGCTTCGTTGATAACATCGACTTCATTGGTGAGTAATCCGAGAAAGGATCTACCGCCAATAGCGTAAAGCAGGGTAAAACATAGAGAAAGTCCGATGCCCCAGCCAAACAGTTGCCGGACAGTCTGATGAAGGGCTGTCCGGTTACGGGCACCGATATACTTACCGGCCAGAGCTTCGCCGGCATAGGCAAAACCGTCCATAATATAAGAGAAAAGGGTGAATAGTTGCATTAACAAAGTGTTCACGGCAAGTACGGTCTCACCTTGTGCGGCTCCGGCAGATGTGAAAAACATCGTGACGATTACCAGACAAAGGGTACGGAAGAAAATATCACGGTTCACCGAAAAGAAACGGGACATAGCCTGCTTTTGCCAAATGCCTTTTATGGCAATACGTTTACGTAGCGGTTTGTAATGGCGCATCCATAATAGGAGAGCCATCAGGAATCCGGCGTATTGGGCTATGAGTGTGCCTAAGGCGACTCCTTCTACTTTCATATTCAGTAGGTAGACAAAGCTGAGGCTGGCTATTATATTCACGATATTCTGTGTGATCGCGATATACATGGGAAAACGTGAATTCTGCATCCCGATAAACCATCCTGCAAAACCATAAAGTCCGAGTACGGCAGGGGCACCCCAGATACAGATACGAAAATAGAGAGTTGCCAGATTCTCTACTTCACGGGTAGTAGTGATAAGGGTAAAAGCTGTTTTTTGTATGGGATATTGGAGTAGTAGCAGGCAAAGCGCAATCAGCAATCCTATGCCGACAGATCGTAACAATAAGCGGGTAACTTCGTCCAAATTGCGTTGCCCGTAGGCTTGCGAGGTCATTCCGCTTGTTCCCATACGCAGAAAACCGAAAATCCAATAAATAATATTGAATAACATGCCTCCTATGGCAATTGCTCCGATATAGGCGGCGGAACCTAAATGACCTACGATCGTGACGTCGATCAGCCCCAGCAGAGGGACTGTTATATTCGAAATAATAGAGGGTATTGCTATCTTGAGGATGCGTTTGTTTCCGGTGTTGATCGATCTCTTTTTATCCATTTGAAGGCAAAGTTATATTAAAAAATATATATCATGAAATTTAACTGAACAATAACGCTATTTAAATAGTTCGTAATAAACAAATGAGAATAAAAATCATTATCTTTGCAGAGCGCTTAACTAAATAAATATTAATGAGATGAAAACCTTAACTTTGCTATTTACTTTTTTAATTTCTTTTCCGTTGGCACTTTCGGCTCAGTCCGCCGAAGGTGTACTGCAGAAGGTTTCGGTGGCCATGACTGCCGAACAGTGGGAGCAAGCGGTCAGTTTGTTCCGCCAGGCTATTCAGTTGAATGCTGATAAGTCGGAGATGTTTTATTGGACAAGCGTTGATAAGGCTAGCAGTGTGGGTACTAAAATGGCTCAGGAACTTGCTTTTCATTACAAAACTATGCGGAATTATGACAAAGCCTACCTCTTCTGTAAAGAAGTGCTTCAAAAGAATCCTAATGACGTGAAGTGGCTTGCTGCCTGCGCGGAAACAGAAGTGTGTCGTGGAAAAGAAAAAGATGCCTTGCTGACCTATCAGAAGGTACTTTCGCTGGATGTAAATCATTTGGCCGCTAATATATTTGTCGGAAACTATTATTATCTGATGGCGGAGCAGGAAAAGCAGCAACTGATGCGTGATTATAAAAAGATCAGTTCGCCTACCCGGATGCAGTATGCCCGTTATAAAGACGGATTAAGTAAACTTATGACAGATGGCTACGGTAAGGCGAAAGAATATTTACAGAATGTGATCCGACAGTTTCCCTCTGCAGAGGTAATGAAAACGCTGGAGAAGATAAAAAAGATGGAAGCGGAAATGAAATAGCTGCTTAAGGTATTTGAAAAGGCAGACTGATTGTGTTTTTGTGCAATGCGAAGTTTTAATGAAGTATGTATTGTACCTCTTTAAATAGATAATTTCGTATAGTTCCTGTTTGGTCCTCAAGGATAAACCGTCCGTCTGGTTCTACTCGTAACAAGCGGGCCATAAAATCTCCGTTAGCATCGGTGTACCGATGAAAACCTTCCTTGCGAAAAAGGGAGCAGGCATAGCGGTCGGCAATAAGAGATTGGATATCGGCTTTTCCGGTTGCCAGCAAATTATAGTAAGTTTTTATCCGTTTCATCACGGAAGCGAGTATCTGGGGACAGTCATACGACTGACCGTTGATTTGTTTCAGAGATACGGGATTGGGAGCGTCACTACAGAACGTTTCCTGATTGACGTTGATCCCGATCCCTGTGATGCTGCGGCTGATATGTACACCTGTCAGATCGTTTTCAATGAGCATGCCGCAAATTTTCTTGTCTTTCCAATATATATCGTTCGGCCATTTGATAGAAATGTTCGAAACATATCTTTCCAATTCTTCTTTAATGGCCAATGATATGATTTGCGATAGCAGGAATTGTCTGCGAGCTTTCAGAAAAGTGGGATAGAGGACAAAGCTGAACATCAGGTTTTGTCCGGCTTCCGATTCCCAACTGTTGCCGCGTTGACCTCTGCCCGAAGTTTGGAAATCGGCGGTTATGGTAGTCAGCTCTTCTACACATTGTTTGTTACAGAGTTCATTCAGGTATTTATTGGTCGAATCTGTCTCTTCCAAATGAATCAAAGGGACAGGGAATGTTTTAGGGAAGTGCATCATATTCGGCGCGTAATTTCTTCGTGAATTTTTTTATGACTTCTTCATATGAGTGATCTATTAACTGCTCTATCAGACGATCGTCTGCATCCAGGTCAAAGCAGACTTTATTCCAGTATTTCTTATTGAAGTGATAGGCACCCTCTATGGCGGTATAACGTTCACGCAGTTCAAGGGCATACTCAGGATCACATTTTAAGGCGATGGTATTGGCGCTTTCCAGATCGATAAGAGCAAACATTTTGCCCATTACTTTTATTACGAGTGACACGTCATCGAATGGAAGACATTCAATCGTTCCTTTTTTGTTTAAACAGTATTCTCTGGCTCTTTCTACATTCATGTCTTTTTAAAATAAGGGTGGATAAAAAGCTTCTTTTATATGCTCTATTTTAAAATTGCCGGTCCGGCCTATGGCTGTGATGATATCAAAGCGTACCGGTGCGTCAATTTGGAAAAGTTTGATATAGGTATCTGCGGCTCTCACCGTGTTTTTTATCTTTTGGTGGGTTACTGCATCTTCCGGTTGCATGACATCATTGCTACTTCGTGTTTTGACCTCTACAACGATCAATTCATTATCCTTAGCTGCCACAATATCCAATTCGAGATGACCCTTTCGCCAGTTTCGGTGTCGGATCACATAACCACGGGCTTCCAGATAAGCTACCGCAGCAGTTTCTCCGGCTTTTCCTAATTCGTTGTGCTCGGCCATATTTTTTGAGTAGTCAGTAGTTAGAATTTAGTAGCTGGCAGCTGGGACTTAGTGGCTAATAACCATAATTTAGCTGTCGGAATGCAAAAATACTCTTTTTTATTCTTTGTTTTTACAGAAGGAAAAGTAATTTTGCAGAATATATGAAAAGGAGAGGGAAAAAGTGTCTGAGAATGCACGACGAAGTTACAAAGCGTGAACGGAGGATGAGCATTTTATTAAGCGAAGACGAGCAGATGATTGTAGATCGTTATTTGGAAAAGTATAAGATCACAAATAAATCACGTTGGCTTCGCGAGACGATTCTTATGTTTATTCATAAGAATATGGAAGAAGATTATCCCACCCTTTTTGGTGAGCACGATATGAGACGCTGATAATGTAATGATATGCTGGATGATACTTATTTTATGAAGCAAGCGCTTGTTGAAGCGCAGAAAGCGGCTGATAGGGGAGAAGTTCCCGTAGGTGCTGTGGTCGTATGTAAGGAGCGTATTATCGGGCGTGCCCACAATCTGACGGAAACACTGAATGATGTGACTGCCCATGCCGAGATGCAAGCCATCACTGCTGCCGCTAATGTTCTTGGTGGAAAATATCTGAATGAATGTACGCTCTATGTAACTGTGGAACCCTGCGTAATGTGTGCCGGGGCTATAGCTTGGGCACAAACTGGAAGATTAGTATTTGGAGCGGAAGACGAGAAGCGTGGATATCAACGGTATGCCGCTCGGGCATTGCACCCCAAAACGATCGTTGTCAAAGGGGTGCTTGCGGAAGAGTGTGCTGCATTGATGAAAGCCTTTTTTGCAGCGAAAAGATGAATAATTATTAATTAATTTCTTCAAAGTCAACGTATTCTCCTTCGTCTTTCGTGAAGATCTTCTTATGCTTTCGGGGGTGGATGTTCTCTTCCGTATTGCATACTTCCTCTTCTTCCTCTCTTCTTTGAGAACTTTGCTGTTGTCTCCTCTCACCGGATGTTGCATAAGTGTGCGGAGTTGGTCGTGAACGTCGTCCGAAGCCGAAAATAGCTCGTAGGATGCCGCCTATGACTGAGACGCCGATAATAAAGATAGCTATGATAAAAATGAATATTAATCCTAAGATATGCATGGGCTATTAGTTTTATACGTTGTTTGAAACTGATAGTACAACAAACGTGCCAAAAGGATTGTTTATTTATTTTTTCTTGTAAAAAGTGAAAGTATAATATACCATACGATTACTGCTGCAAATCCGCTAATGCCTAATAAAATAAGTAGTGGAATACATATGATCAGAAAGATGAAACTGACTTTGTTGTCTTTCCAGGATAAATTTTTAAATTTTAATGAGAACATTGGAATCTCCGACACCAATAGCCATGAAAAAAGCATTACCAATATTAAAATGTAGACGGGATGACAAGCCGGAGTTATGAGAAAATCATGGGCTCCTACTATCAATGATCCCCAAAACAGTGCATTGGCAGGTACCGGAAGACCGATAAAAGAAGTAGTTTGACGAGTGTCATTATTGAATTTAGCTAATCGCAGGCCTGAAAACACTGCAATAAGAAAAGCTGCATATGGCATATAAGGAGCTATGAATTCGATATTTGCAGGATAGTGCATCTCTTTAAATAGGGAGAAGATGATAAATGCAGGTGCTGCGCCAAAACTGATGTCGTCAGCCAATGAATCCAAATCTTTACCGATTGGGGAATGAGCATTCAGTAAGCGTGCCAGCATGCCATCGAAAAAGTCAAAAACCGCACTTAGTATAATAAAAATAAAAGCCAATTCGTAGCGTGCTTCAAAAGCCATGACACAAGCAATGCAACCGGAAAAAAGATTTAGGCAGGTTACTGTGTTGGGGATATATTTAGTGAAAATGTTTGCCATTGTGACAGTTTTTATTTCAGTTTGGCGATAACCGTTTGATTACCGGTTGTTAATTGTCCCATTGTAACACATATCTCTGTACCCAATGGAAGGTATACATCCACACGCGAACCGAATTTGATGAATCCCATGTGCTCGTCGATGTAACACTCTTCGCCTACTTCGGCATAAGTGACGATGCGGCGTGCCATTGCTCCGGCAATCTGACGTGTCAGAATCTCCACACCTTCCGGGGTTTCGATGACTACTGTAGAGCGCTCGTTTTCTGTGCTGGCTTTGGGCAACCAGGCTTTCATGAATTTACCATTGTGGTGGGATACCTTTTTCACTGTCCCGTCTACCGGATACCAATTGGCATGTACGTTCAGGATGCTCATAAAGATAGATACCATAATACGACGGTCGTGAAAATATTCGTGTTCGTCCACTTCCTCGATAACTACAATCTTGCCATCAGCGGGTGCTACGACTATCTTTTCCGTTTCTTCTCCGAAAAGACGCTTCGGACAACGGAAGAAGTTAACCATCAATCCGTAAACGATGATACTGGTCAGAACCACCAGATAAAAAGGCAGTTTACATTCTATTCCATAGTAAAGGGCGACATTGATAAGTAGTAGTAACAGCAAGCTGCCCCATAATATGTGTGTGCCTTCACGGTGAATACGTATCTTTTTTAATTTCTTAAGTCGACCCATGTGCGCTAATGAATGATAATTGTCTGCAAAAATATACTTAATTTGAAAATCCAGCAAGTAAATAGCGATAGAAATACACATGTTGATAACTTTTTGGGCATTATTTTTGTTAGTAACCTTATAGATTGTACTTTTATGGCTCAAAATAATCAACCTATCAATATGCAGGATTTCGTTCATTTACATGTCCATACCCAGTATTCGCTTCTGGATGGCCAGGCCAGTGTCAGTGCGCTGGTTGATAAAGCGATGAAGAACGGGATGAAGGGAATTGCGGTTACCGATCACGGAAATATGTTCGGTATCAAGGAATTCACGAACTATGTCAATAAGAAAAACAGTGGGCCGAAAGGCGAGATAAAGGACCAGAAGAAACGTCTGGCTGCTATTGAAGCCGGAAAAGTGGAGTGCGAAGACAAGGAGGCGGAAATAGCCGCTTGTAAGGCTAAAATAGCGGAAGCGGAAGCGAAATTATTCAAGCCCATCATAGGTTGTGAGATGTATGTAGCCCGCCGTACGTTGGATAAGAAAGAAGGGAAACCCGACCAAAGTGGCTATCACTTGATTGTTCTTGCCAAAAATGAGAAAGGATACCATAATCTTATAAAGTTAGTGTCTAAGGCTTGGACGAAAGGATATTATATGCGTCCGCGTACAGATCGCAACGAATTGGAAAAGTATCACGAAGGCCTGATTGTGTGTTCGGCTTGTTTGGGAGGGGAAGTACCCAAGAAAATAACTCAGGGATTGCTGGATGAAGCAGAGGAAGCCATTCAGTGGTATAAAAATCTGTTCGGAGAAGATTATTATCTGGAACTTCAGCGTCATAAGGCTACTGTGCCCCGCGCGAACCACGAGGCATATCCTTTGCAGGTAAATGTGAATAAGCACCTTATTGAATATTCAAAAAAATATAATGTAAAGCTGATCTGTTCGAACGACGTTCATTTCGTGAATGAAGAGCATGCTGAGGCGCATGATCGTCTTATCTGCCTAAGTACGGGCAAGGATTTGGACGATCCGAAACGTATGCTTTATACCAAACAGGAATGGATGAAGACTCGTGAGGAGATGAACGAACTCTTTGCTGATGTTCCGGAAGCATTGAGCAATACACTCGAAATTCTTGATAAAGTAGAGTACTACTCCATCGACCATGCGCCCATTATGCCTACTTTTGCTATTCCCGAAGATTTCGGAACGGAAGAAGAATACCGCAAAAAGTATACGGAGAAAGATCTTTTCGACGAATTTACACAAGATGAGAATGGAAACGTAGTGTTGAGCGAAGAGGCGGCAAACGATAAGATAAAGCGTTTGGGTGGTTATGATAAATTATATCGTATCAAGCTCGAAGCGGATTATCTGAAAAAGCTGACCTTTGACGGTGCGAAGAAATTTTATGGAGACCCTTTGAGTCCGGAAGTAAAGGAACGGCTTGTTTTTGAATTGCATATCATGAAGACGATGGGTTTTCCGGGATACTTCCTGATTGTGCAGGACTTTATCGCTGCAGGCCGGAACATGGGTGTTTCCATCGGGCCGGGACGTGGATCGGCAGCAGGATCGGCTGTTGCATATTGTTTGCAGATTACGAAAATCGACCCGATTCAGTATGACTTGCTGTTTGAGCGTTTCCTGAACCCGGATCGTATTTCATTGCCTGATATCGATATTGACTTTGATGATGACGGACGCGGTGAAGTGCTTCGTTGGGTAACAGAAAAATATGGTCATGAGAAGGTGGCTCATATTATTACATATGGTACGATGGCAACGAAATTGGCTATCAAAGATGTGGCGCGTGTACAGAAACTGCCTCTTTCTGAATCGGACAGACTGGCGAAATTGGTGCCTGATAAAATACCTGATAAAAAGCTGAATTTGCGGAATGCCATCGATTATGTGCCGGAGTTGCAGGCGGCTGAGGCTTCGCCTGATCCGTTGGTGCGTGATACATTGAAATATGCTTTGATGCTCGAAGGTAATGTGCGTGGTACAGGTGTACATGCCTGTGGTACCATTATCTGCCGGGATGATATAACCGACTGGGTGCCGGTAAGTACGGCCGATGATAAGGAAACAGGCGAAAAGATGCTTGTTACCCAGTATGAGGGATCGGTTATTGAAGATACGGGATTGATTAAGATGGACTTTTTGGGATTGAAAACTTTGTCCATCATTAAGGAAGCGGTTGAAAATATTCGGTTGAGTAAAGGAGAAAAGCTGGATATCGATACGATTTCCATTAAAGACCCGGCTACTTACAAGCTCTATAGTGACGGGCGTACGGTCGGTACGTTCCAGTTTGAGTCTGCCGGCATGCAAAAATACCTGAGGGAGTTGCAACCTACGACTTTTGAAGACTTGATTGCCATGAATGCCCTTTATCGTCCGGGACCGATGGATTACATTCCCGATTTCATCGATCGTAAACACGGACGCAAACCGATCGAGTATGATATTCCCATAATGGAGAAATATCTGAAAGATACATACGGTATTACTGTATATCAGGAACAGGTGATGCTCCTGTCCCGTTTGTTGGCCGATTTTACCCGTGGAGAGTCGGATGCTCTGCGTAAGGCGATGGGTAAGAAATTGCGTGATAAGCTGGACCACATGAAACCAAAGTTCATTGAAGGTGGTCGGAAGAATGGGCACGATCCGAAAGTATTGGAAAAAATATGGACTGACTGGGAGAAGTTTGCTTCGTATGCGTTTAATAAATCGCATGCTACTTGTTATTCATGGGTGGCTTATCAGACAGCTTATCTGAAAGCAAATTATCCGTCGGAGTATATGGCTGCCGTTATGAGTCGAAGCTTGTCGAACATTACCGATATCACGAAGCTGATGGATGAATGTAAGGCAATGGGTATTCAGGTATTGGGGCCGGATGTGAATGAAAGTAACTTGAAGTTTACGGTAAACAAGCATGGTGACATTCGCTTTGGCCTTGGTGCTGTAAAAGGAGTAGGAGAGGCTGCAGTACAGAGTATCATGGACGAACGGCGGGCAAATGGTCCGTATAAGGGTATCTTTGATTTTGTACAGCGGGTCAACTTGAATGCTTGTAATAAGAAGAATATGGAATGCCTTGCGTTGTCGGGTGGTTTTGATAGTTTTCCGGAGTTGAAACGTGAACAGTTCTTTGCTGTCAATTCGAAAGGAGAAGTTTTCCTTGAAACACTGATGCGTTATGGTAACCGTTACCAAGCTGACAAGGCGGCTGCGGTTAATTCGTTGTTTGGCGGAGAAAATGTGATCGATATTGCAACACCGGAGATTCTGCCGGCTGAGCGCTGGGGAGATTTGGAACGTCTGAATAAAGAGAGGGAACTGGTAGGTATCTATCTGTCGGCTCATCCGTTGGACGAATATGCCATTGTGCTCGATCATGTTTGCAATACGCATATGGCCGAACTTGAAGATAAGACTGCTTTGGCCGGTAGGGAGATTACGATGGGAGGTATTGTGACCAGTGTGCGCAGAGGAATCAGCAAGAACGGTAATCCTTACGGCATTGCCAAGATAGAAGATTATTCCGGCTCGGCAGAACTTCCTTTCTTCGGAAACGATTGGGTTACCTTCCAGGGTTATCTGGGTGAAGGTACTTTCTTGTTTATAAAGGCGCGTTGCCAGCCTAAGCAATGGCGTCCGGAAGAATTGGATGTCAAGATCACCTCGATGGAGTTGCTTCCCGATGTAAAAGAGAAACTAGTGGAGAAGATTACAATTCTGATTCCTTTGTCTGCTTTGAACTCTGCTCTTGTGGCGGAACTGTCTTCATTGACCAAAGATCATCCGGGAAATACCGAGCTTTATTTTAAGGTAACCGATAAGGATGAAAAGATGGTGGTCGATCTGATATCCCGCCCGGTAAAATTGTCGGTAGGGAGAGAATTGATCTCTTATTTAAAGGAACGTCCCGAACTTGAGTTTCGGATAAATTGATTATATTTGCAACGTAGCACGGAGGGTATATGAAACTTCCGGGCTGCTTAATTCTAACTATTAACTTTTAAAATTATGGCTTTAGAAATTACAGACAGCAACTATAAGGAGATCCTCACAGAAGGAAAGCCGGTTGTTGTTGACTTTTGGGCCCCTTGGTGCGGGCCTTGTAAGATGGTAGGTCCTATCATCGAGGAATTGGCAACGGAGTTTGAAGGACAGGTTATCATCGGTAAATGCGATGTAGATGAAAATAGCGATATGGCTGCCGAATATGGTATCCGTAATATTCCGACTGTTCTTTTTTTTAAGAACGGAGAGATTGTAGATAAGCAGGTAGGTGCGGTTGGCAAACCTGTATTTGTGGAAAAAGTGAAGAACTTATTATAATTTATAAGCTTTCAACTTAATAACATTGAACTATGGGACTGGAAGACGATTTTTTACTTGCTGATGCCGATGATGAAAAAACCATCGAGTATATCAAAAACTATTTGCCGCAGGAACTGAAGGAAAAGTTCACTGATGATGAACTTTACTATTTCTTGGATTTAATTGACGAGTATTACTCTGAAAGTGGTATCTTGGATGCCCAACCCGATGAAGAAGGTTATGTCAACATTGACTTGGAGCAAGTGGTGGACTATATTGTTAAGGAGGCCAAGAAAGATGAAATGGGAGAGTTTGATCCCGAAGAGATTCTTTTTGTGGTACAGGGAGAAATGGAATATGGAAACTCTCTGGGGCAAGTAGAATAACTCGTTTCCGGAATTCCTGTTGTAGCTAAGTAGTTAAGTAGTCAAGTAGTGAGTAGTTAAGTAGTCAAGTAGAAATGATTTGCTTAATGTATTTCTCTTACTTACCTACTTATCTACTTACCACTTAACTACTTACTACTTACTACTTGACTACTTAACTACTCACTACTTAAATACTTACTACTCTTTTATCATATCTCTTCTAAGGCATAATATTGATAATCCCTCAACAGCGTTTGTAGAAATTTCTCGTCACTTCCTTCTGTCTGCTTTATGGATAGGAGTGTACGTACTTTGTCAGCCAGTTGCCGTATACGCCGGGCACGGTCTTTACTTCCAGAAGAGAGCGTTTTATTAATTACATTCACTTGTTCCAGTGATAAATCGGCTGCCGGAGGATATACCGGATGGTAACCTTTGGTCAGGTAGTCGTATTCGTCGAGACTGACTTGTATTTTACGATAATTTTTTTCTTTAATGACCATTGTTCCGGCGGCCAGATCACCCAAACGCTGATGATTCTTAGTCAATAAAATGACGATAACTCCCAATCCGCCTGTGATCGGCAAATCGATAGGAAAGAGAAGCCAACGCAGCAGATAAGAACTAAGACTCGGCGTGGATCCGTCAGCTTTCACCACCCGGATATTCAGCAGACGTTTTCCCAGACTTTGCCCGCGATTGAAGACTTCGCACAACAACGAATAACAGAGTACCGGCAGGTAAACAATCACAAAAAGAAAGAAGAATGAAAAGCCGGAATAAGCGTGAATCCTAAGATAAGACAGAGTAACACTAAATCCTATTACATAAATGAACAGGAAGAAATAGTCTATAATCAGAGCCAGCATACGTTCGCCTATACTTGCTGGTGTCTGGCTGATACGTACAAACTGTCCTGTAATAATAGTGGATTCTGCCATTTCTTTTTAAACATTTTTGTGATTCCGTTGCAAATATATCATAAATCTCTTACTTTTGCTTCGGATTCGGACAAAACTTCTATTCGAATCCCTTAAACGATGAAAGAAGTTACGTTTATTCGCCGGAACATTGAAAAATGGAAAGAGACAGAGAAGGTGGTGGAGAAAGCTGATAAGTTTAATCCCGACCGTCTGGCCGACGCATATACGGAACTTACCGCCGATTTAGCTTTTGCACAGACCCATTATCCTTCTTCCCGTATCACCATTTATCTCAACAATCTGGCTTTTGCATTGCACAATGTGATTTATCGCAATAAGCGCGAAAAGTGGACTCGGATTATTACTTTCTGGACGCAGGAAGTGCCGCAAACGATGCATGATGCCCGTAAGGAATTGTTGGTATCTTTTCTCATTTTCGCTGCCAGTGTTGTGATAGGTATCATTTCGGCTTGGAATGATCCGAACTTTGTCCGGTTGATTCTGGGCAATGGCTATGTGGATATGACACTTGAAAATATAGCTAATGGTGAACCGATGGCGGTATATAACGGTTCGGAGGAGATGCCTATGTTCTTGGGCATTACGCTGAATAATATCATGGTATCTTTCAATTGCTTTGCGATGGGATTGTTGACCAGTTTCGGAACAGGGTATATGTTGCTTTCCAATGGAATCATGGTAGGGGCTTTTCAGACTTTCTTTTACGGAGAGGGACTGTTGGCCGAATCTATGCTGGCCATCTGGCTGCACGGTACGCTTGAGATATGGGCGATCATTGTGGCAGGTGCTGCCGGACTGGCACTTGGAAATGGCTGGCTGTTTCCGGGTACTTATTCGCGCACCGCTTCTTTCCGGCGGGGAGCCAAGAGGGGATTGAAAATAGTTGTGGGAACCGTTCCGGTATTTATCATGGCGGGTTTTATAGAAGGTTTCCTTACGCGTCATACCGAGTTTCCAACGGTACTCCGGTTAGGTATCATTCTGCTTTCACTTGCATTTATTATCTTCTACTATATTTATTTACCAAATAGAAAACAACATGGAGTCACAAAAAGCTAAAGTAGCAATGTATGTAAAGCGTTCTTTCGGGGATAAGATGAACGCTTCATTTGATTTTATAAAGGAGAACTGGAAACCTTTGTTCAAGTTTGCCACGTATCTGATATTGCCCTTGTGTCTGATTCAGGCATTGAGCCTGAATGGGCTGATGAATGGCTCTATGGGTATCACGATGGGGGTTAAGGCCGGCGCTGCCAATCCTTTGGCAGATTTCGGAACGATGTTCTGGGTGAATTACGGATTGACTATAATTTGTTACCTCATCGGCTCTGTTATCCTTACCTCACTGGTTTATGCACTGATCAAGACCTACAATGAACGTGAAGAGCGCTTGGAAGGAGTTACCCTTTCTTCTTTGAAATCTCTGTTGTTTAAAAATGTGGGCCGGTTGTTGAAACTTACCTTGTTCGGTATATTGATAATGATTATCCTATGTGTGGTTATGGGGTTGTTGGCCGCTCTTACTCCTTTCACCTTGATTCTCACTCTTCCGATGCTGGTGGCTTGTGTGATTCCTCTGTCTTTGTTTTCGCCGATTTATTTATTTGAAAATATCGGTATCTGGGAAGCATTCAAAAAGACGTACCGTTTAGGATTTGCGACTTGGGGCGGTGTTTTTCTCATTGCTTTGATAATGGGATTGATTGGCGGTATCCTGCAAGGTATCACAATGCTGCCTTGGTATGTGGCTACTATTGTGAAATACTTTTTCGCTATGAGTGATAGTGGAAGTGCGGTTACCATCTCTCCCGTTTATAATTTCTTCCTCTATTTAATGGGGATTCTACAGGCTTTCGGAATGTATCTTTCTACCATATTCACCATTATCGGCCTGGCTTATCAATACGGACATGCTTCCGAAGTGGTGGACAGTGTTTCTGTGGAAGAAGACATTGATAATTTCGATAATCTTTGATAGTACGATCGGATGACTGCACCAGCCGATACGATCGTTTATGATTCGCTCACCGTTGCCTATTGGCAAGGTCAACCGGAGTATGATTATAACCGTGAATTAATCACGCCTGAGTTCGATCTCATTGCGTGGCTTAATTTGTGGTTGGGTAAGTTGTTGCAGAAAATATTCGGTAGCACATTTGCTGAAAAATATACGGAAACGATCTTGGTTGCGTTGTTTGTCGTTGCGCTATTATTGATTGTCTGGTTTATCTATAAGAAGCGTCCGGAACTGTTTATGCGTTCGAAAAGAACTTTGTCCTACGGGGTGGAGGAGGATACCATCTATGGCGTGGATTTTCAGAAAGAGATAGACGCGGCCGTTTTCCGCAATGATTACCGGGAAGCAGTGAGACTGCTTTATCTTCAGACCTTGAAGTTTTTGAGTGACGCCGGGAAAATAGACTGGCAACCTTATAAGACGCCGACCGAGTATATTTATGAAATAAAGATTGACACCCTGAAGACTCCTTTCCGTGAATTGACCAATCGTTTTCTTCGCGTTCGCTATGGTAACTTTGAAGCAACCGTTATCCTTTATCGTGAGATGCAAGCCTTTCAGAAGGAAATGGTAGAAGGAGGTGGGGTATGAAAGGCAGTCGTTGGTTTATTCTCGCTATGGTGCTCTTTCTGGCTGTCATGTTTCTGGTGGAATATAACCTGCCGAAGAAGTTTGTGTGGAATCCTACTTTCAGCCGGTATGATTACCAGCCGTTTGGATGTGCTATTTTCGATGATGTGCTGACGGATTCCTGGCCGGGAGATTATTATTTGAATGATTGGACTTTCTATAATTTTGAGAATGATACGACGGACGAACCTCTTGCCATACTTGCTGTTGCCCAGCGCTTTCAGTTTACGAAAACCGATAGAAATGCGATTATGCGTCTGGCAGAACGGGGGAATAAGGTGATACTGGCGGCTACCGGTTTTTCGCTGTCCGATACATTAGGGTATGATATGTCTTATGCATGGTTTCGTGCTTCGGAGTTAAAGAAATATGTAGGGGCGGTCAATCGTCGCGACAGCCTGTATTGGTTGGCTGATTCTGCGAGTGCTTATCCTGCGGCGATCTTCGAGGTTTATCCGCAACTGTGTGATGCCTTTTTTACAAAATATGATTCGCTTTCCGTACCCTTGGTGAGGAGAGACCGGGCAGCCGCGTCACGAAAAGACTCGATAACGTTAGCTGCAGATAGTCTGATACGAAGCCAGTTGAAAGATACATTGCCCGAGTCGCAGGATTCGGTACGACTTCCTGTTGAATTGCCTACGGGAGTGCTTGCTCTGCGGCATCCTGTAGGAAAAGGAGAGATTGTCCTTATCTCTACTCCTCTGCTGTTTACCAATTATGGTGTACTCGATAAAAATAATGCCGCTTATATCTTCCGTTTGCTCTCACCGGCGAAAGACTTGCCGTTGTATCGCACGGAGGCTTATAATAAATCGGAGTATGAACAACGTTCGCCATTCCGTTATTTTCTGTCGCAGCCACCTCTTCGCTGGGGGCTTTATCTGACGATGATTGCACTCGTGCTCTTCATGGCGTTTACTGCTCGTAGGCGGCAGAGACCGATTCCGGTTATCCGCCAACCGGAGAACAAGACACTGGAATTTACCGAACTGATAGGGACGCTATACTTTCAGAAGAAGAATCATGCGGATTTGGTGCGTAAGAAGTTTACTTATTTTGCAGAGGCTTTGCGACGGAATATACAGGTAGATGTGGAAGAGGAGGTCGATGAAGGAACCCTTTACCGGAAAATAGCCAACAAAACGGGTATGGAAGAAGAGAAGATTGCAAGGCTCTTTGCCGGCTTGCGGTCTGTCATCAAGGGGGAGCGGAACGTTTCGGAACAGGAGATGAAAGATTATATAGACGGCATGAATGAAATATTAAGCCGGATGTAGATGATAATAAATGAAATATTGAACCCGATATAATAGATAGCTTATGAATGATATGAATGAACCCATGGCAGAAGCAACGCCTTCCGCATCTTCTGTGGAAGAGGTACAGAATGAAGTTCCACGTACTGATTTAACTCTTTTTGCCGAAAAGATCGGTGCGCTGAAAGCACGGATCGCTTCGATCATTGTGGGACAGGAACGCACGGTAGATCTTGTCCTTACAGCGATTCTTGCCAACGGTCATGTGCTGATAGAGGGTGTGCCCGGTGTGGCGAAAACATTGCTTGCCCGTCTTACGGCGCGTCTGATCGACGCTGAGTTTAGCCGCGTACAGTTTACACCCGATCTGATGCCGAGTGATGTGTTGGGTACTACGGTTTTTAATTTGAAGACCAATGAGTTTGATTTCCATCGCGGTCCTGTATTTGCCGATGTGGTGTTGGTGGACGAGATCAACCGTGCTCCGGCAAAAACACAGTCCGCCCTTTTTGAAGTGATGGAGGAACGGCAGGCCAGTATCGACGGCTCAACTTACCGGATGGGAGAACTTTATACCATTCTTGCCACTCAGAACCCGGTGGAACAGGAGGGTACGTATAAACTTCCTGAAGCTCAGCTCGACCGTTTCCTGATGAAGATAACGATGGATTATCCGTCGCTGGAAGAGGAGGTGAGTATTCTTGAACGCCATCATACGAATGCTGCTTTGGTGAAGCTGGAAGATGTTCATCCCGTAATTACCCGTGACGAATTGCTGGCATTCCGCAAGCTGATGGATAAGGTGTTCGTGGATCGCACACTGTTGCAGTATATTGCTCTTATCGTGCAGCAAACCCGTACCAGTAAAGCGGTTTATCTAGGTGCTTCGCCCCGTGCTTCTGTGGCTATGTTGCAGTCCTCCAAGGCGTATGCCCTTCTGCAGGGACGCGATTTCGTAACTCCCGAGGACATTAAGTTCGTAGCTCCCTATGTACTCCAGCACCGCCTTATTCTCACAGCAGAAGCAGAAATGGAAGGCTATTCTCCGGTAAAGGTGACGCAACGGCTCATCGACAAAGTAGAGGTACCGAAATGAGGGGAGAATTGAGAGGGGAGACGGGAGAATTGAGATGGGAGAAGGAAAAGTTGTCATTGAATATCGATTAAAAGCCTTGAAACGGAAACTGATGGAACAAAAACTTCATAGAATGAGAAGCTTATAAATAATAAAGTATAAAAAAGAGTTATTTTAATCGTAAATCGTCAAATCGTAAATAAATTCATGTATTTGTCCCGGCGTTTTTATCTGTTTATCCTTGTCATTATCCTGCTGCTTTGCGGCGGGTATATGTTGGGTACTCTGTTCCTGTTGGGGCAGATCGCATTGGCTGTTTTAATTTTTGCGGTTGCGATGGATTTTTTTCTTCTCTATCGCACGAAGGGGATCAGGAGTTTCCGGCAATGTTCTTCCCGTTTCTCGAATGGAGATGATAACGAGGTACATTTGCGCGTGGAAAGCAGCTATGCTTTCCCTGTCTGGTTGTCGGTTATCGATGAGGTGCCTGTTATATTCCAGCAGCGTGATATCTGTTTTAAATTGTCTCTCGGAAGCGGTGAAGGGAAAACGATTACCTATCATCTGTATCCCACCCGGCGGGGGACGTATGGTTTCGGATACATCCGTGTGTTTGTTACTACGCGTATCGGACTGATTGAACGTCGTTTTACAGATGCCGGGCCACAAAAGATAAAAGTATATCCCTCTTACTTGATGTTACACCGTTACGAGTTGCTTGCTATGAGTGATAACCTCACGGAATTAGGTATAAAGAAAATCCGGAAAGTGGGTCATCAGACGGAGTTCGAACAGATAAAGGATTATGTGAAAGGAGATGATTATCGTACGATCAACTGGAAAGCCAGTGCACGGCGGCATCAGCTAATGGTCAATGTATATCAGGACGAACGTTCGCAGCAGATATATAATGTGATAGACAAAGGGCGTATCATGCAGCAGGCCTTTAAAGGAATGACCTTGTTGGATTATGCCATCAATGCCTCACTTGTTCTTTCGTATGTGGCTATACGTAAAGATGATAAAGCGGGGCTGGTGACTTTTAACGAACATTTCGATACCTTTGTCCCTGCTTCCAAGCAGACGGGGCAGATGCAGACTTTGCTCGAAAGTCTTTATGCGCAGGAGACCACTTTCGGGGAAACCGACTTCTCCGCCCTGTGCGTGCACTTGGCCAAACATATAGGGAAACGCAGTTTGTTAATACTCTATACCAATTTCAGTAACCTCAACAGTATGAACCGGCAACTGCCTTATCTGCAACAACTGTCTCGCCAGCATCGCTTATTGGTGGTGTTCTTTGAAGATGCCGATCTGAAAGAATATGTTGCCGGAAAACCTGTGGACACTGAGGGGTATTATCGTCATGTCATTGCCGAGAAGTTTGCGTATGAGAAACGGCTTATCGTAAATACGCTAAAACAACACGGCATCTATTCCGTCCTGACTACTCCCGATAACTTGTCTGTCGATGTTATCAATAAATATTTGGAGATGAAGTCGAGACAGTTGATATGATGGTTAGCGGTTAAACGATTAGTGACAAGCGGTTAGTGACAAGTGGTTAATGGTTAGTGATAAGTGATTGATATGTTATCATTTTCCGGATTGTAATCGATGCCGGTTTGTCATTGTCTCCTGTTTTTGTCAAGAGCAGATTTACTTATTCTTAACTAAAAAGAACGTCATCCGGCAAAAAGTACCTTTTCTACTGCAACCGATAATGCAAAGCGTTGTAACAAGTAATGAAACGAACCGTAACATGCCGGCATATTTCCGGCAAACACTGTTCTAAAGTATACTAAATATCCTGTTTGGAACCCCTTTCACGGGTATATATAAAAGAAAGGAGGAAATCTTGCGATCTCCTCCTTTATGTACAGTTTAACTGAATCTACTTTATGATTACATTGGCAAATATACTACATTCTAATCGTAATTCCAAGAGAATGGAGGAAAAAGAAGGCCATCCCAATCAATAACAATCCCAATATACCGTAAACAATTCGGGCACGGGTACGACCTATTCGTCTGACAACAGCTTGTGCATTGTGTGCAGTGAAGAACCATCCCCAGTTTAATAATGAAGCAAGGAGAGAGATGGTTCCGGCAAGGGCGAACAGACCCAGAATAAAGTAGTGCGGCGTCATCGTTTACTAAAGAGTGATTTTCCGGCTTCCGTCTTCCAATTCTTCAATGGTTACCTTTACGGCATTACCCGGAAGGAGTTCTTCCACCAGTTCCGGCCATTCTATGAAACAGAGAGCACCACTATAGAAATAGTCTTCATATCCCATATCGTATACTTCGCTGAGCTTTTTGATCCGGTAAAAATCGAAGTGGTAAATCAATTCACCTCCCTCATCGGAGCGGTATTCGTTGACGATAGCGAACGTAGGAGAAGTGATAACATCCGAAACCCCTAACTCTTCACAAAGTGCCTTTACAAAGGTAGTCTTCCCGGCTCCCATTTTTCCGTAAAGGGCAAAGACCGTATTGTCACCCATAGCAGAGATAAACTCCCGTGCGGCTTCGTGTATCTGGTCTAATGATTGAATTTTAATTTCCATAATTTTATTTCCTATTGGACAATTTACTGTTTACTATTAATTACATCATGTTTTTCTTCCCTTTTCTCTAAACACCCCCCCCCTAAATTCTTCCATCTCCATTTTCCCATCTCAAATCTCCCTTCTCCCATCTCGAATCACCTCATTTTCCCTTCATCGTGATAAGCGGAATGATCATTTCTTCCATCGAGATACCTCCATGTTGGAAAGTGTTAGTATAGTAAGATACATAATAATTGAAGTTGTTAGGATAGGCCAGGAAGTCACGTCCACTGGCGAAGATGTACTTCGTGCTTACATTGGGCGATGGCAACAGGGCATCTGCCGGGCGGCTTATTTCGAATACTTGTTTCGGATTGTACGACATATTGCGTGATAGTTTGTAGCGCAGGTTTGTGTTGATTTCTCCGTTGTTGGCTTGTACTCTGATAGGATTGTTTACGCGGATACTGCCGTGATCAGTGGTAACCACTACCCGTACTTTTCGGGCTGCAAGTTCTTTCAGCAAGTCGCGTACCGGTGAATGGCGAAACCATGACAGGGTAAGGCTACGATAAGCAGCTTCCGTAGAAGCGAGTTCGCGGATCATCTTACTTTCCGTGCGGGTATGGCTCAGCATATCGATAAAGTTGAATACTACCACGTTCAGATCATTTTGCATCAGTTGCGGAAGCTGGGCGACAAGGCGTTCACCGGCAGATGCATCGTTTATTTTATGATACGAAAAAGTATGCTGACGGCGATACCTGTCGAAGCAGGTTCGTATCAGTGGAGCTTCATTCAAATTCTTGCTTTCTTCTTCGTCCTCGTCCACCCACAAATCAGGAAACATACGCGCTATCTGATCGGGCATGAGTCCGGAAAATATCGAATTACGTGCATATTGCGTGGCCGTAGGCAAAATACTGAAATAGAGTTGTTCTTCGAAAGTGAAAAGTTCCGACAACTCGCTGGCTACAACACGCCATTGGTCATAACGGAAGTTGTCGAGCACAAGGAAACAGACTTTCTCCCCTTGGTCGAGCAAAGGAAAAATACTGCGTTTCATCAAGTCCGGACTCATCATTGGGGCCTCCTGCGGAACATTCCCTTTGCGTGTGGGATCCATTGTTTTCATCCAGTCAAGGTAGTTTCTCTTGATGAATTTGGCAAAGGCGGTATTGGCCTCTGTCTTTTGCATGGACAGCATTTCGCTCATGGGGCTGTCGCTTGCTTCCAACTCCAGTTCCCAATAGACGAGACGGCGATAGAGCTCTATCCAGTCGTCGGCAGTCAGGGAGTCATTGATCTGCATGCCTATTTTACCGAAATTCTGTTGATAAGCCGTTTGCGCCACTTCCGACACAATGTCGCGGCGGTGCAGGTTTTTCTTTAAAGATAAGAGTATCTGGTTGGGATTGACAGGCTTAATCAGATAATCGGCTATTTTACTGCCGATTGCCATATCCATAATATCCTCTTCCTCACTCTTGGTAATCATGATAACAGGCACGGTAGGAGAGATGTCCTTTATCTGTGCCAATGTCTCGAGCCCGCTGATACCGGGCATATTCTCGTCAAGGAAGATAAGGTCATAGTCCGTTTCACGGCAACGGTCAAGAGCGTCTTGTCCGTTACTTACAGTATGAACCTCGTAGCCTTTCGACTCGAGGAAAAGAATATGCGGGCGGAGAAGGTCTATCTCGTCATCTACCCAAAGTAATCGGTCTTTCTTCATCTTGATATCTACTATTTACAGTTTACTATTTACTATTTGGTTGCGCTTTCATGGCGATACCCGTGAGGGATACGCTTTAGTATACATAGAAAGAGCCGCCGGTATCGTCTATCTCTTCGCCTTCATCTTCGTCTTCCGTGGCGTTCTCGTCTACCGGTGGCAGGTTCTGCAACGGTTCATCCAACGTGCTGCCGTCTATCGGCAGGTCTTCGTCTGTACCGGCCGGTAACGGATTGAAAGTGCGTTGATAGAAGGTGTCATAATCATCAAAACTATAGAACTGGTTCAATAGTTCATAATTGGCTTGAGAAATAAGGATCGCTCTCATTCCGCTGAGCCTTTCGTTCATATGCGGATCAGCGTAGAGCTGGCGTTGGTAATATTGCGCTTCGTCATAATTGGCGAAGGAACTGATGACTAACCGGCCGATACCCCGGTCGTGGGAGAAGGCGAGGTCGAAGTTCTTTACCATGAATGAGGAGAAGTTGTAACGGGCCACTTCATAAAGAAGCTGATTCTCGTTTACCTTTCCTTCTTCGTACGCAAGGACGAATACGAATGGTGTGTTACGTTCCGCGCTGAATTCCGGAATGCTGTCCATTCCGGCTGTCCGTGTGCTGTCTGAAGCAATGTCGGCATTTCTGCGTGACCATATACTTCCGAAAGAAACACTGCCTTCCGACAGAAGACGGCCTTCCTGTACTCCTTTCAGGATATGTGCGGCAAGATCAGTAATTTCGTTTTCCGGATATTGCTGTACCAGCTCTTTCAGTTCGCTGAGGAATTGTTTCTGGTCTCCTCTTTGCAGGGCGCTTACGGCATGCAGGAACATGAATTTCGGGCGGTGTTGCCCCATCGGATATTTCTTTGCGGATAACTCCGCATTCGTCACTACCCGGTTATACTCCCCTGCCTGATACTTTTTGTACGTGTCGGCATAGAGCGAGTCTTCCAAATGCTTTCCATAAACGGCGTTGTAGGCGAAGTCCGGATCAGAGAGTGTCTTGGCATATTTGCTGTCCGGGAAACGCTCGATCAACTGCTGTTTGTAAAGATTGGCATCCGCCATGCGTTCCATTCGTCCCAACATCAGGAACAGGTTATAGTATGCTTCATCCAATTGGGCGAAGTCGGGAAAATCATGGATTAACCGTCCGAACGAATGTTCTGCACGTGGGAAATCTTCCAGTTTATCTTTGTATATCATTCCCATGTTAAACAATCCATCCGACAATATTTCGTTGGAAGCCGCCATCGCTTCTTCCGTCAATGGAATTTGTTGCAGGTAGAACAACGGATTCTTTTCGTCGATGGTCGTTGTGTCGGCAGCCAGTTCCGAACCCGGAGCAGCAGGTTGCAGGCTCTCGCCGTCACCGGATATGTTTTCGTCTTGAGTACCTCCATTGCCGATCGAGTCTCCTTCTGCTGTCGGTTCATCGTAATTGACAGGGTCGAAGTCATCCAGAGAAACCACGGTTTTATTTCGTCTTCGCCAGTTATCCTCCAATTTGCGGCGTCCCCACAGACGTTGGAAATCTGCTTTACCCTGTGTCACCAATTGTGAATTATAGAAATACCAGGAATTGTCTCCGGTAGGGACAGTCGGTTGTGTGGTAGTCGGTCTTTGTGGAGCATTGGCAGCATTTTCGGCAGCAACAGCTTCACGCATGGCGTCCCGTTCGGCCTCTTTTGCCAATCTTTTTTCTTCCTCTTCTTTCTGAATAACCCGTGCTATCAATGTATCGATTACCACCATACGGGCAGCACTGTCCAATGACGCCAGATGTTGCAGACTGTCTTGCAATTCTACCGCAGTAGCGAAAGGCACCAACTCATCCAATACTTCAGAACGTCTTGTGAGCTCTTCATATTCCGGATGTGTCTTGTCCAGCAACCCGGTGGCATCAGCATAGGCCGTTTGTGCTTCGGCATAGCGGCCCATTTGCCAGCAAAGATTGCCTAAGGTGAGTTGCAGTATTCCCTTTTCCACCCCTCCGCGTGTACTCTTTTCTACTCCCAGATGATATTCTTTGATAGCTTGGGCAGTGTCTTTGGCCGAAAGATAGATGTTTCCTAATGCATAATGAATCTGATCGAGGTACTCCTTGTTTTTATCACTGCGTGTCATCCGGTACAATTTGTCTGTGGCCTTCTTTACTTGTGCGGGATTACTTAGTTCTCCATATGAAAAACATTCCGTCTGGCGGATACGCGCGTTCAATTCCATCTCATAGGGAGGGCTGAGTTTGATAACCTTTCCATAGGCCTGATATGCTTTAGCCGGGTCTTGTAACAATTGGTATAGTTGTCCTAAAAGAAAATACTCGCGGGATTTTTGCCGTTTGTTCTTTTCGTTTTTGATGGTAGTAAGCAGGTGGGGAATGGCTTCCCGGTAACGTTGGCTTCCCAGCAAGTAGTGTCCATATGTTCTGGAATATGCCGGAGCCAGTGTAGCCGGAAGGCTGTCATTGTTCACTTTTTGCAAAACATCTTCCGCATCATAATACCACCCCATCTGTGTGTAGCATTGGGCAAGCCAAATACGGGCATTTGCCGTGATTTTGGGTTGTCCGGCGTAGAGTCGTGCGATGTATGAGAAAGTAGCGGCTGCTTCCGGAAAGTCTCCTTTCTGGAATTGTGCTTTTCCCATCAGCATCCAGGCATTGTGCAGGAACGGATTGAATTCACGGCGTGCCAGCCATTGTTTGTATTCGGGTGTATAGCGTTTTCCCGGCTTCCGGGGAGGTTTTCGCTTGATGGAGTGCACGGCGATGGCCTTTTGCGATTTTTCGATGGCACGTTCAAAATCACCGCTTCCGGTACCGACCGTCGATTTATTACCGATAGGATAGAGCGGCAACATCTCCATGTAGTTATCCTTATTCCCCTTTTCGATAGCTTTACATCCCGATTTATAGGCTTCATTCCCGTTAAAGTATACATTGTAGCGGGTAGTCATCGCATGATAGAAACGGCTTCCTTTCGTATTCTTTTTAGTCGAGCATCCCGTAAGTAATAGGATGATTAATAATGTGCCAATGCGCCAATGTGCCAATGTGCCAATGCGGAAATGAGTCAATGTGCCAATGAATTTATGTACCCGTGCGCCAATTACTTTGCTAACTTTTTTCACAGCGCAGCTAATTGGCACATTGGCACATTGGCACATTGGCACATTACCTCTCATCTTTTTATTACTTTGCATACGGCATAGATTAAGATGGATACGAATATGATAGAAGCCCCGGAGGGTACTTTCCAATGGTAGGATACGAACAAGCCGCCTAAGCATCCTAAAAATCCGATACCGATGGATAACCAGATGATGCGTTTGAAGCTGTAAGTGAACAGGTTTGCCGTCATTTGCGGGATGGTAAGCAACGAGATGGCCAACACGATGCCTACCATACGAAGACAGGAGACGATGGTTAAGGCAATAAACATCATCAGAAGATATTCGAATGCTGCTACGGGGATTCCTTGCGAACGGGCGAACTCACGATCGAATGCCACATAAATAATCGGATGGATGAACAGGCAAAAGAATAGGATAAGTAATGTCGCAAGTATACCGAGCATCAGCAAATCTCCTGTGGTGATGGTAAGTATATTACCAAACAGATAGGCAGACAAGTCCGGTGCGAATCCCGGTGCGAGGAAACTGAACATGATGCCCAATGCCATCCCTAATGTCCAGAATACGGCAATGGCAGAGTCTTCGCGCATGTCTTTCCGTTTACTCAGCCATTCTACTCCGAAAGCCGATAATACCGAGAATATGGCCGCCGAAAGGATAGGGGATATTCCTGCGAACAATCCCAAGCCGATGCCGCCGAAGGAGGCATGTGTAATTCCTCCGCTGATGAATACCAGCCGGCGCGTCACTATATAAGTGCCGATAATTCCGCAGGCTATACTGGCCAGCAGGCTACCTAACAAGGCATGTTGAAAAAAGGTATATTGTAACAGATCCATCCAGATGCTTAACTTACTAATTATTAATAACGGAGAAAGGGAGTTACTTATTATAATCTCAGGGATGTATTCTCCGTTCTCCTATAATGAGAAAAACTTCGTCTTTTATATCATCGGGCAGATTGATACCGCGTAATTGCAGACTCCGCACCCATCCGGCTACGTCAGTCTCCTGCATGGTATAAAATACGTCACGGAACATTTCTATTTCGTCACCTGTATATGCTTCCGGTGCCCGGCCGATGAATCGGTCCAGTTCCTCGTCATCGTAATATTCTATCTTTTTACTTACAGCAGCCAACAGGCTGTCTTTTTCACAGACTTCGTGCTGTCCGCAACATTCTGCGTCTACTTCTTTCACTTCGGGAAAGCTTTCCAACTCTCCGGCGTCTATCTTTTTTTGCAGCCTTCTGTTGCGGATGTATCCGGCAATCATTGCCACGATGGCAAGCAATAACAGGCTTATTAATAATATCCACATATTCTCGAAATCCTTAAATTGGAGACAAAGGTACTCATTTATTCACCACAGGTTATATAGATTAACACAGATTATTATCTGGCCTTTGTGGTGTTGGAACTGTCAGGGTTGTTCTATACTGATTTTGAATCCTGCTTGTTTCAAGTTCTCCCAGTAAGACGGATAGGATTTGGTCACCACTTGCGGATCTGCAATGCGCATCTTCGGGAAACGGACGGCTGCCGGTGCAAAAGCCATTGCCATACGGTGGTCTTCGTAGGTGTTTATCACCGGCTCGGCTTCCGGTTCGCAACGCTCACCTTCCCAACAGAGTATACTGTCTTGTTCGTCGCAAAGGATATAGCCGAGTTTATACAACTCGTTTTCCAATGCAGCAATACGGTCTGTCTCTTTTATTTTCAGACTTTGCAGGCCGGTGAAGCGGAAGGGGATGCCTAAAAGACAACAGGTCACTGCGAATGTTTGTGCCAAGTCGGGGATATCTATGAAGTTTTCGTCTAACCGTTCCGGGAGTGTTCCGTTTTTCTTCAGGAGAACTCCTTCGTGGATGAATTCGGTTTCTACACCCAGGCGCGCAAAGATCTCTGCACCACGGCTGTCTCCCTGATAACTATTGGGAAACAAGCCGATAAGTTCGATTTCCGCTTTCTCTGACAGAGCGGCTATCTGATACCAGTAGGAAGCGGCACTCCAGTCACTTTCTACCATAAATGATACCGGTATATAAGGTTTCGGAGACACTTCGATACTGCTTTCCGAAAGCCAGGAAGCCTGTCCGCCGAAGTCTTTCATCAGCTGTAATGTCAAGTTGATGTAAGGGCGGGAAATAATCTCTCCGCTAAGATGCAGGCGAAGTCCGTTTTTCAGAACGGGTCCGATCATCAGTAGTGCAGAGATGTATTGCGAACTGACATTCCCTTTCAAGGTGATTTCATTTCCCGTCAGTTCTTTTCCATGAATACGTAAGGGGGGATATCCCTCTTTATTCACATAGTCGATTTGTGCCCCTAATTCACGTAAGGCATTGACCAGTATTTGTATAGGACGCTGCTGCATCCGTTCTGTTCCGGTGAGAATATGGGTTCCGGGAGTCGTACTCAGATAAGCGGTCAGAAAACGCATGGCAGTTCCTGCTGCCATGATATCTATGGTTTCGTTGTTTCCATCCAATGCTTTAATCATGACGAGCGTGTCGTCACAATCGGACAGGTTGCATGGCGGAGTAGTGCCTTGGGCAAGCGCATTGAGAATAAGTGCACGGTTACTGATGCTTTTAGAAGCGGGTAATTGTATGGTAGCCTTCACGGCGGAAGGAACTGATAGTTTATAACGCATGGCTTTTGATACGATAATAATTAATGTACCTGCAAAAATAAGGATTTATTTTCGCATAATTCGATTATCGGAGTAACAGATATCTTAATATACCTATCTATTGGTAAATTAATGGGTATTTTATGAAAATACAGGTAGCATAGTTGCATATATAGACCCGGATATATATCTTTGTGCCATTCCCTTTATGATGTAAATAAAGACCCGGTGAGAAGAAGCATTAGAAAAAGAGTCTGCATTTCATGGTTGTTGCTTGCAACATTCATGCCTTTCTTCGTGGTGAAAGCATTTCACCATCACGAAGCGGAAAATGCCGTGTCTGCTTCTTGTCCGGATACTCATCATTCCCACCATTCGCATAATGCTTGTGATGATTGTGCTGTCTGTAAATACTCTCTTTCTCTTTTTACGGAAGCCGATTCATCCGATTTTATACTGATATTGCCGCTCGTCCCTTATGAGCGGGTTACTTACCCGGAAAAGATAGCATATGCGCTTTCTTATTCCCATTATCTGCGCGGACCTCCGGTAGCATAATTACTTCTTATTTCTTTCACAGTATTATAAACAATAAATTGTAAATGATGCGTATCGGATTTATTTCGGGCGTGTTAGGTGTATTCTTTACCCTATGCGTCCATGCGCAAAAGTCCGATTCAATACAAAGTGTGTCTTTATCTGAAGTGGTTGTTACGGAATCGTACCGGCAATATCAGATGAAAAAGACGGCACTTACGGTTGATGTGGCAAACAAGGACTTTTTGCGGAAAAACTTTACCGGTAACTTGATGCAAGCTATGGCTAATATTCCAGGTGTGCAGGCAATGGATATCGGAGTCGGTGCTTCGAAACCGATGATCCGGGGAATGGGATTCAACCGGATTGTTGTATCGGAGAACGGAGTGAAACAGGAAGGGCAACAATGGGGAGCAGATCATGGATTGGAATTGGATGCTTTTAATGTAGAGACCGTCAGTGTGTTGAAAGGGCCTTCTTCCTTGCTTTATGGAAGTGATGCTATGGGAGGGGTAATTGATATTCAACAGGCTGCCTTGCCTGTTGCCGATCAGTTTTTCGCGGAAGCGGCGCTTTTGGGAAAAACAGTGAATGGTACGGTGGGCGGTTCTCTTATGCTGGGCTTTAAAAAAAATGTATGGTTTGCCAAAATCCGTTATTCCGAACAGCATTTCGGGGATTATCGGGTACCGGCGGATACGGTGGTTTATTTGACTCAGAAAATGCCGTTATATGGGCGGAGGATGAAGAATACGGCCGGATTTGAGCGGAATGTCAGTTTTTTTACCCGGTATCATCGGGGTGGATATAAGTCGGATTATATGGTGAGTAATGTGTTTCAGAAGAACGGTTTTTTTCCGGGGGCACATGGGATTCCCGATATATCACGGTTACAGGATGACGGGGATAATCGTAATATAGAATTACCCTTCAGTAAAGTGAATCATGTGAAGTTTACTACCCATCAGCAGTATGTTTGGGAAAAGGTACTTCTGTCAGCGGATTTGGGCTTTCAGAATAATCACCGGGAAGAATGGAGTCTGTTTCATACACATTATGGGACACAATCGCCGCCCGAACAAGATCCTGATAAAGAGCTGGCTTTTGAACTGAATACTTTTAGCACTTCGGTCAGGTTACGCTTGTTCGGTTTTTCTTTTTGGGAGCATACGGTCGGTTGGGATGTTCAACATCAACGAAATGCGATCTCCGGTTATGCCTTTCTGTTACCGGAATATCATCGTTTTTCTACCGGCTTGCTCTGGCTTACCACTTATCGTCCCAACAATTCTTTTTCTGTTTCGGGAGGGATACGCTATGACTACGGTGCGGTTCATATTTCGTCTCATGAAGACAATTATCTGGCGACTTATTTAATAGGACAGGGTTATGATGAGGAACAGGTGGAGTCTTATCGTTGGAACAGTCATAAAGTAAACAAGCGGTTTGGTGATTATTCTCTGTCATTAGGGATGGTATGGAATCCGGTTCCGGTGCATCTGTTGAAAATAAATATCGGTCGTAGCTTCCGTTTGCCCGGTGCCAATGAATTAGCTTCCAATGGAGTACATCATGGGACTTTCCGTCATGAACAGGGTGATGCTTTGTTGGCTTCCGAGCAAGGATGGCAATTGGATACTTCCTATCTTTTTGAACGTCGGGGCGTGTCTGTTTCTATTTCTCCGTATGTCAGTTGGTTTAGCAATTATATTTTTCTGCACTCTACCGGAGAATGGTCTGTGTTACCTCATGCCGGACAAATTTACCGGTATGCGGAAGCAGAAGCTGTGTTCGTCGGTTTGGAAGCAGCGTTCAGTGTCGATTTTTTTCATCGGTTCAATTATCGTTTCTCCGGCGAATATATCTATACTTATAATTGTGACGAGCATATTCCACTGAGTTTTTCACCTCCTGCTTCCATGCGTAATGTGTTGACATGGAGGAAGAATCAATTTGCCGTTTATGCAGAGTGGCAAGCCATTGCCTCTCAAAATCGGGTAGATCGTAATGAAGATCGCACTCCGGGAACTGATTTGTTCCATCTTGGTGGAACAGTAAATCTTCCGGTTGGAGGAACAAAAGTTGAAATAACACTGACAGCCCGGAATATATTCGATACCCGACATTACAATCATCTCAGTTTCTACCGGAAGATGGAGATACCAGAACCGGGACGGAACTTTCAGTTATTAATTAAAATACCTATTAAACGATTATTAAAATGAAAACAAAAAATTATTTCATAGCCATACTGGCGATTTCCGCAGCTACATTTTTTTCTTGTGATAATAATGATAGTGATACCATTAAACCAGTGATTGAACTACATGAACCGGCTGAAGGGCAAGCTTTACTGATCGGCTCGGAAGAAGGTGTGCATTTTGAGATGGATCTTTCGGATGACGTCATGCTGAAGTCTTACAAAATAGATATTCATAATAATTTCGATCATCATTCGCATGGAAGAACCAGGGTAGAAAGAGGTGGAACAGCTTTTTCATTCAACCGTTCATATGATGTTTCCGGTCAGAAAACTGCACACATACATCATCACGATATTGTAATTCCTGCAGATGCAACTCCCGGGAATTATCATTTGATGGTGTATTGTACGGATGTTGCAGGTAATGAAAGTTATATTGCCCGTAATATTGTGCTTAGTACGACGGCATCTTTACATGTACATGAAAAATGAGTAGGAACAGGCGTTTGTATCGGGCCGGACTTTTCAAACTGAGCCTGATCCCAAATGTGTTCCACTAAAAAATAAATCAGCCACTTACTTGATTGTAAATGGCTGATTTTCGGTAGTCGGGATGACAAGATTCGAACTTGCGACCACACGCCCCCCAGACGCGTACTCTACCGGGCTGAGCTACATCCCGAATTGCGGATGCAAAAGTAGTACTTTATTTTTAAATAGCCAAGAAACGCATGAATAATTTCTTCCTAAAAATGTTTTGATTTGATGATGAGTGAATGGTTGATCCATAATTTCTGCTGTAAAAGTATTATTTTTGAAGTGTTTTTCATTCTGATTTCAGAAGTTTATAAAGAAAAAAGGTTATTATATATTATAGGATAAAAACTTTAAATGTTTCGTATTTGTTTATGAAAGAATGTAAATAGTATGTGCTTTTTTTCTGTAATGTGATACCAGAATTCTTGTATTTGTACCCAATAATCAGCTATATTATATTTTTGCATAAATATTTTAAAGATAAATTAGTGAATGCCAAATAGTAAAATAAAAGGATCGTTAGAAATCAGTGTCCTTGGCGATGAATTCAAAATCTGCAGAAATTTGAAGTATCTTCCTTTGACAACTTATCCTTCTTATATCCAGACGGGGCTGATCGTTTTCTGTTTAAAAGGCAATGCGAATATTAACATATATGATAATGAACATCTGTTATGTGAAAATGAATTAGCTGTCTTTTTCCCGGGACAGCTTGTGTCGTTTACGAATTTTAGTGATGACTTTATAACGCTTACTTTTATTCTTTCATCCTCTTTTTATGAGGATGTTTTGAGCGGGGTACATCGTTTTTCTCCTCATTATTTTTTTTATATGAGGAGTCATTTCTGGTTTTCCTTGAATGAACGTGAAGTGGCTGGGTTCAATATGTATTTTGATCTGATTTCGAACCGGATAAGGCAGAGACAGGGGCCTTACCGGAGAGAAGCTTTGATTCATTTGCTGAGATTCTTCTATCTTGATCTGTATAATACTTATCTTAATGATTCTCTGTTGATGGGAGGGCATAAGCCGGATGCACGTAAAGAAGAATTAGCCGATCAGTTTTTTAAACTGATAATGGAGCACTACAAAGAAAACAGAGAGGTAGCTTTTTATGCCGATAAGTTGTTTATTACTTCCAAATATCTGTCTATGATTATCAAGGAAGTAAGCGGTAAAACGGCTAAAGATTGGATAACTGAATATATTGTTTTGGAAATTAAGGCGTTGCTGAAGAACTCTACTATGAATATCCAGCAAATTGCTATTAAGACAAATTTCGCCAATCAGTCTTCATTAGGACGTTTCTTCAGGAAACATACCGGTATGTCGCTCTTGGAGTATAGAATGCAGAAATAAAAATGAATAAAACAAATGAAACAAGCAGAAAAGATTTGGAAACGTAGGTGGAGGACAGTATGCGGAATTATATTGTTGCAGGTTTTCTTATGTCCTTTGTTTGCTACAAACCTGCAACTGAAAGACGGAGGAATTCTTATTGTTAATGCAAACTCAGACCTTTCGCCACTGTGTAATCATATTATCAGTGAGTTGATTCATAGTTTGCCGGTAGAATACAAAGGTATGGCAATTTCACCAGAGAACCTGAATTTGGCACAGGTGTATGACGAAATGCAGATGGATACAGTGCGAATGAATCTGTTTACCAAATATGAAAATAAAATTCCGGCACTCGTTATTATAATGGGCGGGAATACTTGGATGTTGATTCATGAAGAGTTGGAAAGGCGATGGAAAGACACTCCGGTAATTCTGTTTACAGAAAACAATTATGTGGGGCCCACCAGCGTTTATTACCAAAAAATGGCTATTCCACGTGGAGAACAGATACCATTGCGAAGTATCATAAACGGGCACAATGTGGTTTTAGTATATGCTCCCTATTATATAAAGGAGACAATCGATTTGATGTATGGGCAGATTCCCGATATGAGTGAGTTGGTATTCATCTCGGATCGTCGATGGTTTAGTGCTCAGTGCAGGCAGGAGGTAGCAGAAGCGGTGGTGAAGTATTTTCCCGATTTGCGATTACGTTTTTTTACAGAGGGGCAAAAGAGCATGGAGGAAATAGTGAGCTATCTTAAACGGACTGATAAAAATACAGGGGTATTGTATGCAGCATGGGAAGTGCTTGATATTCCTTCTTCCAATACGTCATTATTGTCTGCACGTACTTATAAACTGTTGAATCAGTATGGCATGCAGCCTGTATTCACATTGGGCGATATGAATGGGAAAACGGGATTGGTAGGTGGCTATTTTTCATTGTCGAAAGATATAAGTAAGGCAATAGCGGATGTCAGTATTAAAATTCTGAATGGAAGCAAAGCTTCTGAGATACTGACTACAAAAGTGAATGCCGGTCCTGTTTTTAATTATGAAGAATTGCTTAGAACCGGGTTGGAGCCTGGTCTTTGTCCGTCGAATACCTATTTTTATGATAAACCTGCAAATTTCATAGAGCAGTACAAGTATATTTTGGGTGCTGTTTTGCTATGTATTGTTTTCGGAATAATTCTTTTGTTGGTTCGCATCCATTTCTTGAGTAATATCCGTAGGATACAGGCAAAACAGATCTATTTAATGAGCAATTATAATGATCTGTTTAATGATATGCCTCTTGTTTATCTGAGATGCCGGCTGATAAGAGGAGAGGATGACAAGGTAAATGATTATTTGATTATAGATGTTAATCCCAGCTTCGAAAAACATTTTGGCAAGAAAGAAGAGGCCTTAGGTAAACGGGGAAGTGTACTGAATAGTTCCGAAGTTTTCGCCTGTTTAAAGAAGTATATGGACGTAGCAGGGCGGGAACGTAAAACAGTGTCTTTTCCTATGCATGCCAGAAACGGGCACGATTATGACGTTCTTGTTATGAACTCCGATACTCCGGAGGTGATTAATGTGTTCTGTGTGGATACTACCGAGCTTATTCATACTCGTCAGTCATTACGGACCATTAATCATAAATTGTCTATGGCACTCGGTATTGCAAATATTACCCCTTGGAGATGGAATCTGGTAGAGAACTGTATTTGGTTTGATGGTAACAGAGAACTTAGGAGTGGTGCCACATCGGAAATGAAAGAAGACTCTTTTGCTATGCCTGTATCGGAAATAGTAAAGGGAATTCACAAAGACGATTTAAAACGGGTAAAAGAGGCTTTTCGGGATTTGAGAGACGGGAAAAAGCAGAAAGTGAACGAAAAACTTCGTGCACTTACTGTCCCTTATACGGATTATGACTGGCTGGAGGTTTGGGCAGCTGTTGATGAAACGGATGATGCGGGCAAGCCATTGACCCTTATCGGTTCTGCACTGATTATAACCGACAGGAAAAAGATGGAGGAAGAACTCATTGCCGCCAAGGAAAAAGCAGAAGAGGCTAACCGGCTTAAATCTGCATTTATAGCCAATATGAGTCATGAGATACGTACACCGTTAAATGCCATTGTCGGTTTTTCCAGTGTACTCGATTCTGCCAAAAGTGAAAAGGAACGCAAGGAATATTTACATATCATCGAACATAATAATCAATTATTGCTCCAATTGATTAATGATATTATTGATCTCTCGAAAATTGAAGCGGGGACATTGGAATTTGTGAATTCGAATGTTTATCTGGATGATCTGATGCAGGAATTGGAAAGAATGTTTCGTCCGAAAGCGGAAGAGAAAAAGCTGGCGTTACAGTTTGATGATTTGCATATGGAATGCTATGTAAATGCAGACCGGAACAGGTTGATGCAGGTAATGAATAACCTGCTGTCCAATGCTATTAAATTTACCTCCGAAGGAAGCATTCATTTTGGCTTTTCCCGTTTGAATAACGGCATGCTCCGCTTCTATGTTGCCGACACCGGATGTGGCGTTCCGGAAGAGTATCGGCAGAAGATATTCGGACGTTTTGTGAAGTTGAACAGCTTTGTTCAAGGCATTGGTCTGGGATTATCTATTTGTGATACGATTGTCCGGTATATGAATGGGGAAATCGGTGTTGAATCGAATAAAGGCAAGGGCTCTGTGTTTTGGTTTACAATACCTTATCAGGAAGTAAAAGGAATATAAAGAGGATTCTATCCTCTTTATATTCCCATACATTCCCGATAGAAATCAAACATCCCGAAAATCTGATTTTTGTCGGCTGTTTGATTGATACTGATATCTCCGATTTCTTTCAGCAAGGTGAAGTTGATTACTCCGGCAGTATTCTTTTTATCGTGCAGCATCAGAGCATAAAGTTGTTCATATTGCTTGCAATCAAATGTAAAACTGCCGTAATTCTCTTTTATAAATTGTATTGTCTGCCGCATCTTCTCTTTAGGAAACCCTGTTTTGAGATGCGATAGGTATAGTTCGCAAACAATTCCCCATGCCACTGCATATCCGTGAAGTACCGGACGGTTTTCTGCCAGTGCCAGACTTTCGAATGCATGTCCTACGGTATGCCCCAGATTCAGGGCTTTACGGATGCCGTGTTCGAAAGGGTCTTGCTCTACGATATTTTCCTTCACTTGTACAGATTCTCCTACCAGTTTCTTCAGATACTTATAATCAATGAGATCGGTATTGAAATTAAGAAGTTCCGCCCAGTGAGTCTCATTACTGATGAGCCCGTGTTTCAGCATCTCGGCATATCCCGAGAAAAAGTTCTGGGCATCCAGACTGCGTAGAAATTCTGTTTCAATCAATACACTGTCCGCCGGGGCAAATACACCGACTTCGTTTTTCAAACCGTTGAAATTAATTCCGGTTTTTCCTCCTACTGATGCATCTACCATGGCGAGCAAAGTAGTGGGAACATTGATATAAGCGAAACCTCTTTTGAAAGTCGCGGCTGCAAAACCTCCCAAATCCGTCACCATACCTCCGCCCAGATTTACCAGAAGCGAATGGCGGCTTGCGCCTTTATCGCTTAAAACCTGCCATACGGAAGCCAGTATTTCCAATGTTTTGTGTACATCGCCTGCCCCGATGGTTATTTCGATGGCGTCTTTCAGAAAAGAAACTTCCCTCATCTGAGGCATACACAGGCGATGGGTATGTTCATCGGTCAGGATAAACAGACGGTCGTGCGGGCATTTTTCAATGGCACGGCCGAGGCTGACTTCCAGGCTCTCGCACAGGATAACTTCTTGCTTGCTCATAATTCGATTTGCTTTTTATGCTACAAAAGTATATAAAAAACTTTTTTTTGCTTACTTTTGTCTCATTAAAACATCAAATCAATGAAAGCATTACTACCTGTATACTGTCGCCCTTTGGGATATGTAATTCTGATCGTGGCTCTTTTTCTCCCTTTTATTCTTGTGATGATGGGAAAGGTAACCGATACCAATTTACTGTTTTATAAAGAATGTACCAAGCTTCTGATGATTGTAGGCGCGCTTATGATCCTTTTTGCTTTCTCAAAGAACGAGAGCCGGGAGACCGAACAGATACGTAATCTGGCCACGCGTAATGCCATTTTTCTCACTGTGCTGTTTGTCTTTGGCGGAATGCTCTATCGGGTGGCTACGGGAGATTTGGTGACGGTGGATACCTCTTCTTTCTTGACTTTCCTTGTTATTAACGTCCTTTGTCTTGAATTCGGGATGAAAAAGGCGATGGTGGATAAAATATTTAAAAGATAATTGTAACCTCATTAAACCTTTTGCGTTGACAAGTGTCAAAAAAACAATTGTCACTACTACAAACGCATAGACTAATGAAAAAATTATCGATCTGGATGGTACTGTTGTTACTATGTACCCTCTCTGCATTTGCACAAAACAAAGTGATCACCGTCTCCGGACGAGTGGTTGAAGAAGACACGAAGGAACCTGTCGAGATGGCAACGGTTCAATTGTTAGCATTGCCGGACAGCACCCAGGCAGCCGGTATCACTACACAGAAACAAGGTGCATTTACACTGCCTAAGGTGAAAGCCGGAAAGTATGTGTTGAAGATTTCTTATATCGGATTTATTACTCAGAATATTCCTCTCCAATTGTCGGAAAAAGCTCCTGCAAAAAATGTGGGTACCATTGAATTGCAGTCCGATGCTGTGATGTTGAGTGAAGCGGTCATTACGGCTGAGGCACCTCCTGTAACGGTAAAGGCGGATACTACAGAGTACAATGCTTCTGCTTATCGGGTGGCCGAAGGGGCCATGTTGGAGGAATTGGTAAAAAAAATACCCGGAGCAGAAGTGGATAAAGACGGGAAGATCACTCTGAATGGTAAGGAGATAAAAAAGATCATGGTGGATGGTAAGGAATTTTTCTCTGATGATCCCAGTGTCTCAATGAAGAATTTACCGGCTAATATGGTTGAAAAGGTAAAAGCCTATGATAAGAAGAGTGATATGGCCCGTATTACAGGCATTGATGATGGTGAAGAAGAAGCCGTGCTCGACCTTACTGTAAAGAAGGGGATGAAGAAAGGATGGATTGGAAATCTTATTGCCGGTTACGGTAGTGATGAACGTTATGAAGCAGGTGCGATGGTCAGCCGGTTTAAGGATGATGCCAGTATTTCGATTATTGGTGCTGCTAATAATACAAATAATAAGGGATTCTCTGAATTTGGCGATGCCGGTCAGGGGCTTGGTGAAGGTAATGCCGGTTCGGGTATTACTACGGCGCGTTCTTTAGGTGTTAACTTTGCAAAAGACACGAAAAAGGTACAAGTAGGAGGTAACGTTCAATATGGTTATTCTGATAATGACGCCCGTCGGAAGAGTTCAACGGAGACATTTTTGGGAGAACAGTCTTCGTTTGGTGCCAGTGAAAATACGTCACGTCGTAAACGGCACGACTTGCGTGTGGATTTTCGCTTGGAGTGGCGGCCGGATACACTTACTACGATTATTTTTCGCCCCAGTGGCAGTTATTCGAAAACAGACTCGGAAAATGCTTCCGGATCGGATACCTGGAATAACACCCACGATCCGGTAAATGCCAAGATATCTTCCTCTTCTTCCAACAGTAATAATTATTCGCTTAATGGAAATCTGATGATGTTTCGCCGCTTGAACAATAAAGGACGTAACATACATGTGGGAGCACGTTTCGGATATAGTGACAGTGAGACGGACAGTTATTCGGAATCCAGTACAGAGTTTTTTGAGTTAGACAGTATTTCGGATATAGCACGCTATACGAACCGGACGAGCGACAGCCGGAATTGGAGCGTGTCGGCTTCTTATACAGAGCCGGTATTTAAGAACCATTTCGTTCAGTTGCGTTATGAATTTGCGCACCGGAAACAATTGGCTCAGTCTTTGGTTTATGATAGTATAAATAAGTATCCATATCCCGAATATTTTGAGCGGGGGTATGATAATGAATTGAGTACGAAAGTGGAAAACTTCTATGATACGCATACAGCCGATCTTTCAATCCGGGGTATCCATCCTAAAATGATGTATAGTGCGGGGGTAAGCTTAACCCCACAATCTTCGTTGAGTGAAACGACAATCGGTCCTAATTCCGATCGTCATTTACCTCAGCAAAATGTGTTGAATTGGGCGCCGTCTGTTATGTTCCGCTATATGTTTAATAAACAGCATGTATTAATGTTCCGTTATCGTGGACGTAGCAGTACTCCGAACATTGAAGATTTGCAGGAAGTAATCGATATTACCGATCCGATGAGTTTGAAATATGGTAATCCCAATTTGAAACCTTCGTTCAATAATACTTTCTCTCTGTATTACAATAAGTTCACTCCTGAAAGTATGCGTAGCTATTCATTAAATTTGTATTATTCGAATACGTTGAATTCTGTTGCCAATAAGATGACTTATGATCCGCAGACGGGTGCACGTACGTACAGGAAAGAAAATGTGAATGGTAATTGGAATGCCCGTGGATATTTCTCGTTCAATACTCCGTTTAAAAATAAGAAATTTACGATGTCTTCCAATGCCAATGTCCGCTATAGTGATGCTGTGAGTTATACTACGGTTGGTAAGGATAAAAGTAACCAGGAGTTAAGTACGACTCATAATTTTGCTGTGGGTGAACGTCTGACAGGTAATTATCGTTGCGATGCTTTTGATGTGTCTCTCAATGGATCGGTAAATTATAATCTGGTACGTAACAGCAAACAGGAGAATAGTAATCGTGAGACTTTCGATTATTACGTGGGTGGTAATACGAATGTTAATCTTCCTTGGCAGATGTATCTCTCGACTGATATAAATTGTCGTTTTAAAAGTGGATATACAGGTGGCTTCAATGATAACGAGCTTATTTGGAATGCACAGATATCCAAGAATTTCCTTAAAAACAATGCAGCGACTCTTCGCTTCAAGATTTATGATATCCTCAAACAGCAGACCAACCTGAGTCGTTCTATCAGTGAAACGCAGATGAGCGATACGGAGTATAATACATTGGGCAGTTATTTCATGGTGCACTTTGTATATCGTTTCAATACGTTGGGGGGGAAAGCTCCCGGACGTCGCGGTCCGGGTATGGGCCCCGGCGGTGGTAGAGGTCCCGGCGGCCACGGTGGCGGAAGACTACGTTTCTAAACTTTACGCATAAAAAGAAAAGAGGTTCATGACTTGTAAGTTATAGTTGTGAACCTTTTCTCTTATCGTTTTTCCGTTGTATTAAAATTGATTTTGTGTTTGCAATACATCCGGATGTTTTTTATATATAATCATTAATGAAAAAGATGCTTTGATATGCCGATCCTTTTATCTACATTTGCTATTATGATTGATTGGAATATCATATTTAGTCAAATAGCAACAGTAGCTTTCGATATCATTTATTTCGGAGCCATTATCGGTACGATTGTCGTTGTGATTCTCGATAATCGTAACCCGGTGAAGACGATGGCCTGGATTCTGGTATTGATGTTTCTCCCTATCGTAGGACTGGTGTTTTATTTCTTTTTCGGACGTAGCCAGCGTCGTGAACGGATCATTGGGAAAAAAAGTTATGGACGGCTATTGAAGAAGCCAATGGCGGAATATCTGGCTCAGGGTTCTTCTGTTTTGCCGGAAGCCTATGAGCGACTTATTAAGTTGTTTCAGCATACCAATCAGGCTTTGCCGTTTGAAGGGAACAGGGTGGACACCTATACCTCCGGATATTCTATGTTGCAAGCTCTTCTGAGGGAACTGCAGAAGGCGGAAAAGCATATTCATATGGAATTCTATATTTTCGAGGATGATGCCGTAGGACGGTTAGTGCGCGATGTTTTGATCGGGAAAGCGCGTGCCGGAGTTGAAGTGCGGGTTATCTACGACGATGTAGGATGTTGGCACGTGCCGAGTGCTTTCTTTGAAGATATGAGGGGAGCCGGTATTGAGGTGCGTAGCTTTTTGAAAGTACGTTTCCCGTTGTTTACGAGTAAAGTAAATTATCGGAATCACCGTAAGATTGTCGTTATCGACGGGCTTGTGGGATTTGTAGGCGGTATGAATCTGGCCGAACGTTATATGCGGGGATTTTCTTGGGGAATCTGGCGTGATACACATATAATGCTTCAGGGAAAAGCCGTACACGGTTTGCAAAGTGCTTTTTTGCTTGACTGGTATTTTGTAGACCGTACGTTGATCACCTCTTCACGTTATTTCCCGAAGATCGATTCGTATGGTGATTCATTGGTGCAGATTGTGACGGGCGAGCCGATAGGTCCTTGGAAAGAAATTATGCAGGGGTTGACGATGGCTATCTCCGGTGCCCAAAGGTATTTTTATATACAGACTCCCTATTTTTTGCCGACAGAGCAGGTATTGGCGGCGATGCAGGCTGCGGCATTGTCCGGAGTGGATGTCCGCCTGATGTTGCCGGAACGTGCCGACAACCGGATTACTCATTTGGGTTCCCGTTCTTATTTGGCAGACGTGCTCCGGGCGGGTGTGAAGGTTTATTTTTATAAGAAAGGCTTTTTACACTCCAAGCTGATGGTTTCGGACGATATGCTTTCTACAGTCGGATCTACCAATGTGGATTTCCGTAGCTTTGAACATAATTTTGAGGTAAATGCTTTTATGTATGATATGGTGACTGCTTTACAGATGAAAGAGATATTTATGCTCGATCAGAGGGAATGTACACAAGTGTTCCTTAAAAACTGGATAAAACGTCCTTGGCCTCAGAAAGCAATGGAATCGGTGGTAAGGCTGCTGGCACCTTTGCTGTAAAGAATAGGCAGTGGACCAAACAGCCTGTTGACGTGATTCTACTTGAAGAATGAGAAGTTGACGCTTCCATACACCCTTCTTTCTACGAAATGCGGATGATCTTCAAAGTTATTTTGTTTACCATGTTCCAATACGAAAAGTCCGTCTTCTTTCAAAAGGTTGTTTTTGAATATCAGCTCCGGCAGGGTTCCGAGTTCTTTTAACTCATAGGGGGGATCGGCAAAAATGAAGTCGAACTGTTCGCGTCCGCCGTTAATAAATTTGAATACGTCTCCACGGACAGGCAGGCACTTTTCTGTTTGTACCTCTTTCATTATTTTACAGATAAAGGCATGATGTTCCCGGTCTTTTTCTATACTGATCACTCTGTCGCATCCACGGGATATCAGTTCAATGCTGATGCTGCCTGTTCCGGCAAACAAATCAAGGGCAGTGACGCCTTCTTCAAAGTCGATATAATTAGATAATACATTGAACAGATTCTCTTTGGCAAAATCTGTGGTGGGGCGCGCTTTGAACGTACGGGGTACGTCAAATCTTCTTCTTTTGTATATTCCGCTGATCACTCGCATGTTAATAGGGCTTGTATGTCAATATTAGTCTCCGGATTCATAATAAATACCTGAAGGATGAATTTACGTAATTCTGTAACCAGATTTTCTTTGTCGGCCAGAATACCTGTGAGATGAAGTTCGTCCCGTTCCTGATCGAAGCCGAGTTGCTTCCATATATAAAGCAGATAATAGATACGGTCGGCGGTTTGCCCGCATTCAAAAGAATTGGCCAATAACAAATGTCCGCGTTCATAGCAAAACAAATCCATTGCATTCTTACGCAGGGATACGTACATCTTTTTGCTATTGCCTAACCGGCTTTTAGTTGAAAAGTATTCGTTTAACGGACTGGCTTGCGAATAGAACCGGGCTTCGGGATATTGCTCCTTGAGAAACAGATAAGCACTTCTGTCCATTCCGAATATGACAGTCACGTTGCTTCTTGACAAAACATTGTGCAATACTATTTCATTTTCCTTTGGGGAATGGTTGTGATAAAACAATATTCCGGCTTGTTCTTCTTCGAAAAAATCGGTAGGAACATGCGTAAAGCGTTTGTCTGCCATGAGGATATTTACCCTTCTATAAGGTAAAGTGAGAAATTCGGTTTCACGGAAAATCTGTTTCAGATTTGCCGTTAAGGACAATGAAGCATTGGTCTCTTTTTCAAAAAAAGAGAGCGAACTTTCGTGAATCGGATTGTAGATAGAAAAAGAAAATCCATCCGTACTGAGACGGATGGATAATGTATATTGTTCCGATTTACTAAAGTCGATTTTATTATTCCCAGTTTCCTGCACCGTTATTAGGACTTTCAATAGAACCTACCATCAAACCACAGTATTTACCTAATTTAGTCTGAAGGTCTTTCAAGTTAGCAATTTCCTGTTTGTCAAGGCCACCCAGATAAGTATCGTATGGAGCTTTTACTTCGAACATGAAAATAGGAGCACCCGATTTAGCTGTATCGTTTTTGATAGCCATTTCAAACTGAGCACCACCTCCGAAAGGAATGTATCTCATAGAATCCGGATTAAAACCTTTTGGATAGATTGTGTCCAATACAGCTACCCACATTGTATCACGTTTAAAGTTTTCCAGTCCAAGCTTCTTAACTTCGCTGTAATTACCGGTTTTCTTAGCTTTATTGATGATATTCATTGCTTTTTTCTCAGTCATACCTTCATCCAGCTGCTTGTCTGTCAACTCACCTACTTTATATAAGAAAGGAAGCTTTTTATTTTTAACAAAATCAATCAAAGTATCAAAGCTTGCCGTATATTGACCTTTGTTAAGATTACGAAATTCCATCTGTGCTTTACGGATGTCAATCAGGCGGGCAATAACAGCTTGATCTCTTTGCTTTTTAGCTTCTTCAAAATTGATAGGCCCCATGATGCTGTTGTAGCAGATGTAGATCAAAGCAAGCGCACACAGACCTAATACGATATTAAATACTGTTTTCATGATAAATATGTTTTTTTTAGTTGTTATATTCGCATCGCAAAATTAAAATAAATAAATCTAAATTCGATGGTTCCGAGAACTTTTTTCTCGTACAAAAATGATAAATAACTATTTAGAAAGGCAAATTAAGGAAAATTTTCCTTATCAACCAACTTTTGAGCAAGAAATAGCTGTAAAATCTCTTTCGGAGTTTTTGCTTTCGCAAAGCAATGACGCAGTGTTTGTGCTGCGTGGGTATGCCGGAACCGGTAAAACGTCATTGGTGGGTGCATTGGTTAAGACAATGGACAAATTGCAGCAAAGGTCTGTTCTACTGGCTCCTACGGGGCGGGCGGCGAAGGTGTTTTCGGCTTACGCAGGACATCCGGCATTTACTATCCATAAAAAGATATACCGGCAACAGTCTTTTTCGAATGAGACCGGTAATTTTTCTATAAATGACAATCTTGCTACACATACTTTATTTATAGTAGATGAGGCTTCCATGATTTCCAATGAAGGGTTGTCCGGGGCAATGTTCGGTACAGGACGGTTGTTGGATGATTTGATACAGTTTGTCTATTCCGGTACGGGATGCCGTTTGTTATTGATGGGCGATACGGCTCAGCTTCCGCCGGTGGGTGAGGAGTTGAGTCCGGCGCTTTTTACGGACGCTTTGAAAGGATACGGTTTGGAAGTGCGGGAGGTCGATCTGACACAGGTAGTGCGACAGGTACAGGATTCCGGTATTTTATGGAATGCGACCCGTCTTCGTGAATTGATTGCGGAAGATGAATGTTATTCTCTTCCCAAGATTCGGATTTCCGGATTTGCCGATATAAAGGTAGTACCGGGGGAGGAACTGATCGATACACTTACTGCCTGTTATGAGCGGGACGGCATGGATGAGACAATTGTGGTTTGCCGTTCCAATAAACGGGCCAATATATATAATAAAGGTATAAGGGCGCAAATTCTCTATCGGGAAGACGAACTGAATACCGGTGATATGCTGATGGTGGCAAAGAATAATTATTATTGGACGGAAAAAAGCAAGGAAATGGATTTTATTGCAAATGGAGAGATTGCTGTGGTGCGTCGGGTTCGTCGTACGCGCGAGCTGTATGAGTTTCGCTTTGCAGAGGTCGTATTGACATTTCCCGACCATGAAGATTTTGAGTTGGAGGCTAATTTATTGCTGGATACACTTCATTCGGATGCTCCGGCTTTGCCGAAAACGGAAAACGACCGTTTGTTTTATAGCGTGTTAGAGGATTATGCGGATATTCCTGTTAAGAGGGATCGTATGAAAAAGATGAAGGCTGACCCGCATTACAATGCTTTACAGGTGAAATATGCGTATGCTGTCACCTGTCATAAAGCTCAGGGCGGTCAGTGGCAAAATGTTTTTCTTGATCAGGGATATATGACGGATGAGTATCTGACACCCGATTATTTTCGTTGGCTATATACGGCTTTCACTCGTGCTACTCGAACGTTGTATTTGGTCAATTATCCGAAGGAGCAGTGGATATAGTGGTGATTTCTATGTGGTCTGTTGTCGATAGAAGCGGTGCTGTTGATTAGTGGTGGCAAATATAGAATGCGATGGTAAATACAGAAAAGGGAGATACTTCACACTCGTAAAAGTATCTCCCTTTTCCTTAACTATTTTTCAAGCGGTATGAAAGCAATGGCTTGTCCTCCGCCTTTTGCCATGCGGATAGAAAGAGTATCATCGGTTGTCACCGTTTTCTCTAAGATTTCGTATGAAGTAGGATTGGTTTCCCAATCGGCATTTGCTCCGTCGGCATAGATTGTTGCTTTATACGTCTTTCCTTTTTCAAGGAAATCCAGTTTGATATCTGTTGTACGTGCTTCTTCGTTAGTTGTGGCTCCCAAGAAATATTTGTCCTTTGCTTTACGGACGATTACTACAAACTCACCGGGTTCTCCAGCCAGAGCTTCCGACCAGTCACAGTCGGCATCGAAATCACGGAAGAATTGAAAAGCAGGATGTCCTTCATAATTTTCTATCATGTCCGCAGCCATTTGGAGTGGGGAGTAGATTACCACCCAATTGGCAATCTGCTTGGCTAATGTTGTATTGACGCGGCAGTCCTTGCTATCCATGCTATTCCACTTTTTCCGGAAAGGTGAGTGCTTGACTCGTTCATACAGGATGTCGAAGATTCCCGGTGTATAATCCATCGGGCCGCTCAGTAATCTGGTGAATGGCAGCAGTTCGTGATGGGAGGGCGGATTTCCCGTACTCCAGGCGTTCCACTCCATTCCCCGTGCACCTTCACGCGTCATCATATTCGGATAGGTACGGCGGATACCGGTATCCTTGATCGGTTCATGCACATCGAGGGTAGTGTGATATTTGGCAGCTGTTTTTACTACGTTCCGATAGTGGCGTACGTTGTATTGCCCATGATGATTGTGTCCGGCAGGGAGCCCTCCGGCGTAGCCGGTTTTTACCGAATGTATGCCTAAATCTGCATACCATTGGTAGGCTTTGTCCAATTGATTCTCGTAATTCGGAATATTACCGCCAGTTTCGTGATGACCGATTATCTCTATTCCCTTTTCCCGGGCATAACGGGCTATTTCTTGCAGGTTGAAATCGGCATATGGCCGGGTGTAATCGAAGTTTTGTGTGCCTCCCCAATTTTCCCATCCTTCATTCCAGCCTTCAAACATCACCGCTTCAATGTGGTTGGCAGCGGCAAAGTCGATGTATCTTTTGGCATTTTCTGTTGTTGCGCCGTGGCGGTCATTGATTACCCAGCTTTCCACTCCCAAATGCATGCCCCACCAGATACCTACGTATTTCATCGGACGTATCCAGTCGGTTGTCTCCAATACGCACGGTTCATTCAGGTTTAGGATTAATCCCGAATTAATCAGCCCGACGGCTTTCGGAGCAATTTGTATGGTCCTCCAGGGAGTTTGGAAAGTTCCACCTGTGATTCGGGCTTTTACACCGTCCGGCCAGGAAGCCAGTTCCGATTTCAGCAGACAGTTGCCTGTATTTTTCAAGGTCATTTCGGGGAAGTCGGTCAGTGCCGCTTCGTGTATACTGGCATATATATTTCCTGTTTTGAATGTCATGGGCGTGTTGGCATTGTCTATTTGGCTTATGGGCTGTGTGCGGTATAGCAGTTCATAGGTGTCGAAACTGGCCGGGATTGACCAGGATGTTCCGTCTTGTGCAATATTGAAGGAGGTCAGTTCATCCGTGATAAACAGGCTGTCCGCATCGGGCACCTGGTATTCGTAGCGAAATCCTATACCATCATTGAATACTCTGAATCGAAGGGTTAGCAGAGTCTCTTTGGTGTCTGTCAGATGTACAGCCATTTCATTATAATGATTGCGTATTGATTTATTTTCTCCCCACGGTTGTGTCCATATTTCATCTTTGGAGTCGAAATCTGTTCCGGTAATGTGGAAATCTTCTGATAGGTTGATTCCGTCTCTGGCTTCGAAACCGAGAATGGAGGGAGCAATAAATAGGGTATCATTAACAGTGATATGGTAAGCCATTTGATTGCTGTCATTCAGGTAGAAAGCAAGTTTGATCGTATTATCGGGAGAGTTGATTTCTGTAGGCCGGGGACGGGTACAACTACCCAATACGCATATAAATGCAATGGAGATAAAAAGGGCTTTTTTCATTCTGTTTTTGTAGTTTATATTGTTTTACAAGTACCTTTATGATAAAGGTCAATCACTCATTGTAAGTGGTGAATTGTGCTTCAAATTTATTAAAAAATTAATAATAATGCTTGTATAAAGCAGAAAACCTACCTTAGTAAAAAAGAACTAAGGTAGGTCTTGTTTTATAGATTTATTATCTCTCTGAAAGATGATTACTTAACAATCACCTTAACCGATTCTAATCCGTTGTTACCTTTTGTAATGAGCAGATACATGCCGGAAGAGATATTGTTCATCTGAATTTCCGTGATGTCCTTAGTCACAGGTTGTTGTATCAGTACTGTACCGTCTAAAGCTATTAATGAAACTTGTTGGACATCATCAGTCGTTATGTATAATGTTTCGTTAGCAGCTACAGGATTCGGATAAACATGTACTGTACTTTCTTTCAATTTAGTATCTTCAACGCCTACAGATTCGTTTTTGCCTTTTTTAGATACAGCTAATACTGTAGGATATGAACCGCTTTGTTTACTGTTCAATGTGATGGATACTATTTTTTTTGAGGGATCGGCCGTAACAGTTTGTTCGAATAGACGGAATTCGAAACGTTCGTCAATATCATCGGCATTGAAATCCCAACCATTCTTTTTAGTAATAATACGGCTTAAACCATAATAAGCTTCTCCTTGTCCGGATGAAGCACTCCACCAGTCACCGATACTGAATGTTTGTACATCTGTACTTTCATCTTCATAATTTACCGTTACTTCTAATTTGGAAGTACCATTTGCACTAATACTTAGTAAATATAGTTCTTCTGCTTGCTGGGCTGATACAAATTCCAAAGTTATAGGAGAATTAGTCGTTTTCAAAGTCACGGCATTGAGCGCTGTGTAATCCGCCAGTTGGTATTTTATACCGGAATTTGAGGTTAAGATACCATCATTAGGCAAGCTGCCTTCTTTCTGGATATCCTCGTTGTAAAGAACCCATCCTTGGTCATCCAAAACCATTGTACTATGATCGACAGCAGGTTTTGCCTCTGCTACCACGTCTGCATTAAATCCTGATTTGATTGCGACCGGAGCCATTACCGGAATGGCTTCAGCTAACTGTTCGTAGGCTTCCACTTCGGCCAATGATGGATAGAAATAAACATTTAGGTTGCATACGATGGCCAAATATTTGCATTCTTTATATTCAGGAAGGATGTATTCCAGTTCAGAAACTTCCTGTAAGTCAGAGAAAGTTTTGAGGGTAGTCCAGGATTTGGCGTCATTACTTATTCTAAAGCTGATTTCATTATTTACTGAACCTTTATTGCCGTTGTCATTCTCACCTTGATTATTATTGGGGATATATACTTTTATCTTAGAAAGTTTCCATGTTTCAGTCGCTTCAAATATAGCCCAGAAGTCATCTTTGTGTGAAGATGGATTCTCAATTACCATCAAGCCTTCTTTGCCGGTATTTCCGTCTGTTAAATCAACCGTCGTGTATTCATCATACTCTGCTTCAAACGAATAGTCGGATTTGTATTGACGAAGTTGGGCCGTCATACCGGATAATATATTAGGGGCTTTTTCAGAATCGATGGTCACTGTTACTGTTCTTTCTTTATAAGCACCGCCATTGTTTACGGTTACTTTGATTTGTGAACCACCTATTGCATTCGCTCCTGTTACAGGAATATTGAAGACGCCTTTTTCTGTATCTTCTGTTATCTCACCAATCGTTACAAAAGCATTTGATGGAATTGCCGTACATGTGAATTGTTCTGCTCTTTCATCTCCGTTCAGATTGTAATTAACAACAAGAGTTGCGGTTTCTCCTGCATTGATATTCATTGTGGCAGGTAATTCCACAGTCATGTTATTGTCATCCTTACCATATACTTCGAATTCCCATATACGGATAGTCATACCTGATTCAGAGTACGGATTAAGTTTGATGTAACGTGCTTTGACCGGAGCAATAAAATCGGATTTTACATCATCTTTTTCACGTCCGGTTTCATCTACCAGAAGTTCCCAGTTTTTAGCATCGTTGCTGACGTAGATTCGGTAACTGTTAATATTCTGGCCTGTTTCCGGACCGGAGTTACAATCGTATATTTTGAATCCATATATTCTATAAGCTCCTTCTAAATCGATAACGGTCCAATGGTCGGAACTGATATTACACCATTTTTGGCTGGTTGAACCTGGTCGTGTTACCCCATCGATGATGTTCTTGGGAGTTTCATTATTATTGGTTGAGCCGCTGAAATCTAAGATTGTTTTTTTCAGTGCGACATTCTTTACTTCACCAATTTCGGCTTCTTCCATAACATCAACCACTTCACTGGTCGTTTCGGACGTACCGATTACATTGGTAGCTTTTACTGTAACTTTTTGTTTTCCGGCAGCCAGACATTTTACGGTAATAGTGGCATCGGTAAGATTGCCGGCGGTAAGCTGCAATGACGAAGGCAGTACCCATTCGTATGCGCTTGGATTGCCTGTACCTTTGGCTGTAATGGTTACTTCTTCACCTACAACTGCATAACTTTTGCTTAACTTGAATGAAATCTTAGGGGCTGTTGCTTTAGGATATTCTACTTTCAATTTGTTTGCAGCACCTTCGCTCATATCTTTTAATACCGGTACTACGGCGATGTTTACATATGCATCGTTACCGTTCCTTTCGAATGTCGGGATGTAAAAAGCTTCGCCACGAGTTTGTCCGACAAGTTTTTTACTGCCATCTGCTAATTCGGTATAAATGTCAAAATGCTCGAAATCTTCGTTTGTTGTAAAGTCCCAAGTTAAACGGATATCTCCTTTTTCTTCACCTAAAACACTTGTAGTATTCAAATTAGTGACGGTTGGGGCTACTGGTGCATAGTTGGCAGGCAACATTGCCAGCTCGCCTAATAAAGCTTCGTATGCAGCCACTTCCGAAGTAGCTTTAAAGTTTAGTGCTATAATATAAACTGTTTTTCCTTTCAATGCTGACAGATCATATTCGGCTACTTTCCATCCGTTTTGGTCAGTAATGGTCGGATTGCCTAAAGTGATCCAAGCGCCATCTGTTTTACTTTCAGTTCCGAGTTTCACTTCGATAGAGTTTTCTGTGTTGGTTTTATAAACCAGACGGAACTTACCGCCATTTTCTACCGGAATCATGGTCTTGTATAGGCGTGTGAGGTGATCACCTTGAGTCAGTGTACCGGAGATTTTGATACTGGTACCAAAATTATAAGCGTCATCCCAGTTTATTTTTGCTTTTAAGTTTCCTTTATTTTCGATCCACCAACGCCATGTCGGCATGATACTTTGAACACCGCTATGATACCAGTCTTGTGTATTCATCTTTTCGCCGTTGACAAAACGGTGTTTACCTACACCCGTGCTGAAAGAAGTGACAAACGGCATAGAAGTGATGACGGAACGTTCCAAAATACATCCGGAAAAACCGGGCCAACTGTTTCGCTCGCTTACATCTGTCGGATCGCCTGCACGGTTTACCCACATGGTTTCTTCGTTTTGGAATGTTTTTTCTATTGCAGCGTATGCTTTTTCACCACAGTTGTTCTGAGTGTCCAGAATATCTTTCACATTGTCTTTCCATACGCGTTCTTCCGGACAGAATAAATCGAGAGAACCTACATGCTCCGTTTCTTTGTATACCGTACGCATGGCACTACCATAACCGGTTAGTCCGGAGTTTACACATTGTACACCACTGTAGATTTTCTGCATCACTTCTTCTTCTGTACAGTTTAATTGGCTGGCATAACTGCGATAATCTCCTACCGAACCGTATTCCAAGAATTGCGAGGTGTTAGGGTGTGCATTCAAGATTGATGTATTTGGATAACCACTGGCATTGTACCATTGGATTTCCATTTGGGTATCACCGTTTTCATCTGCTATTTTGTTGAATTCTTTGACGAATGCTACCCATTCGCTTGTACTTCCACCTCCGGTTTCCTCATTGATGAACCATCCGTCAAATCCCATATATTTAGCTATTTCATACAGTTTGATAGCATAGATATATTTGCCGTTTTCAACAGTTAACATCTGGCGCACCCATTCTTGTGTACCTCCAAATGCAGAAGGCGGGAAGAAAACTTGTCCCAACATCTTTACACCATTCATGTGAGCGGCATCGATAGAGGGTGCGGGAGGAGGAATAATAATACCTTCCGAAGCAGATCCTGCCCAATATACAACTTTGTCCATGTATTGCCAATAAGTAGGTTGATAACCGGTAAAATTGTTTGCACCTTGAGCTGGGCATAGACTACAAGTATGATACAAAATGGTAGAGTTACAAACCTGCCCTTCATAGAACTGGAATTGATTGGCTTTAATCAGCTCTGGCTCTTTAAATCTTTTTGCGTATTTTACGGTACTACGATTGAATTTTGCATCCGGGTCTGTTTCCGGAGACCAGTTTTTGATATCCTCTGGGTGCCAACAAGCACCATAAGGCTGCTGCGCGTGTACATTGCCTGCAAAAATAGAGGCAAACAACATTAGTCCAAGTAGCTTTTTTAGATTCATGATAATAAAATTTAATAGGTTTGATTTGGTAGAAACAACTATAATGAATTGTTTCTACCGTTTTTTATTCTTACTGTAATAATTTATTGGTTATTGCTGAATGAAAGTTGTTGGGCTTTAGGCGATTACCATTTGAATCGTTAGTATCGGCTATGTCCCACCACAGGCGTGTGCCTTGTGTGTTTTTCGCTTTCAGATCCGCATTCTCTACGAAATATTGATTGGAAGCTTCACTGTTTGGATATAATAGGCGTTTGATCGTTTTTCCTTGTGGTACATCACCGCCTGATTCGTTGGTCAATTGATTTTGCAATGCCGGATAGTCGGTTCGTCTGAATTCTGCCCATCCTTCGTTACCATTAGGGAATACGGCCAGCCATTTTTGTGTAATGATCTGTTCCAACATGGCTTCTTTGTCACCTCCGCTGAAGGGGTTGTTTCCTTCCGAATATATTTTTAAACCGTTAATATAAGAGGTTGTAAAGTTTGGATCTATCATGTAATAATCCATAGAGGCTTGAATACCGGCACGGAAATAGTCTTCTACTCCCATGGTCAGATCGGCGCCATTCCATCCTCTTAATGCTGCTTCTGATTTCAAGAATAAAGATTCTGCATAACCTAACCATACTGTCGGACGGGCGTAGTTAAACCAATATTTTGGATTTAGGTCTTTTATACCATGGGGTTGTGTACGAGTGATGCTATAATTAAGCGGAGACATGGATATATCCGGTTCTTGAGCACCACGCTTGCAACCTACAAAATCTTCACGTAAGCTTTCTTCGCCGGTGGCAATACCGTTGGTAGTCATTTTGCTTCTGTACCAGGATACCAGGCAACGTGGGTCTATGATTTTGGTGATATAACCGTTTCGCCCTTCTTTTATCTGATACTCTTCACCGCCGGTACTGAGATTACGATAAAATTGTTCCATATCCCATGACATTACACTTTCGCCGTTATAGGCTACACTACACATGGCAAGTGCATTCTCATTACCTCCGTCATCGGTACCTCCCATATCTATAGGTGCATATTTGGGTACTGTACACATATTATCTTCATTGCTTAGCATTAATCCGTATTGATTGTTCAATGCAGCTTCTCCTTCTTTTTGTGCACGTTCCGGATCTATATTGGATATGCGTAAGGCCATTCGCAAGCGGAGTGTATTGGCAAAACGCAACCATTTGTAAGTATCTCCGAAATAGCAGATATCATCTTTTGTAATGGAGAACTGTGATACATCTTCAGGATCAATGCTGTCTACGGCTTGCTCCAGAATACGGAACATCGCATCGTATACTTCTTGCTGCGTTTCATATTTTACGTTGTTTGTTTCAGGAATACGCGCTTGTACGTATTCTTTGAATGGCATATCACCATATGTATCAGTATTGGCCAAAGCTAAGAACGCATAATAAATACGTGTAATATAGAACATATTGGTATATCTTTCCGGAGTTTCATTGAACTTGAAAGATCTTAGTAACGTTCGGTATTCGGCACTTCTTTTCTGGTAAAACTCACTCCAACGTTTTCCCGACCAGCCATCAGCGTATTTGTAATCCGGGCTTGATTTGGCATGTTTGGGCTGGTTGTTTGCTACATAGCCGGCGTAAATATCATGGCTCAAGTTGGTGGTAATCTGATATTCCGCATAATATCCTTCGTATAAGAAATTGCGGAAAGTAGAACTGGCAGCCATTAAATCTATTTTGTATGCCGCAGAATCTTCTTTGGTCACCTCGAAATTAAGATTAAGATCGTTATATTTGGTACCATCGTCACCTGTATCCGTATCACCGCCACTGACAGAATTGTCCGGTAACTCATATGGATTCTTATTCATTTCGTCCAAGTCATAACAGGAAGTTGCCAAGAACAAAGTCATAGAAGCGAGTAGCGTCTTGAATATGATTGATTTATTATATATAAACATGGTTATCTTACTTATTAAAATCCTACATTAATTGAAAAACCGAATGTGCGTGTATAAGGCACAGCTGCATAGTCAAGTGCTTGTGAGAACATCGTTGTATCATAGCCTCCGTCTGGATTTCCTGGTGTGTGTTTAAGCAGAAAGCAGAGGTTACGTCCTACAAATGATAATTTCAAAGCTGTGAACGGAGTTTTTTTCAGAATTCTTGAGGGAAAATTGTATCCGATGGATAATTCCTTTAATTTGATATAGGAAGCATCGTATACAAACTCTTCGGCATATCCTTTGGCTGATTTGTATAAACCGATGGTGGAGTAATAGGTTTGTGCACTGACGGGGATGTCATTCAGACTTCCATCTTCTTTTACTCCGGGCACTACCATATAATAGTCTTTCACTCCGTTAATCTCTTTATATTCTCCACGGTATTCAGTACGCTTGGCAGTACCAACAGCGGTAGCCATACCTTCAGATACACAGACAATATCTCCGCCGAATTTCATATCGAACATCGCTGATAACGTGAAGCCTTTATATGAGAAAGAAGGGGTAACAGACATTAGCAGATTGGGCTCGATATTTCCTATAGGATGATCCAATATGTATTGTTCCAGATTACCATTACCGGTTTCCGGTATAGGAAGGCCATCGCTTCCTACGACAACGTTGCCTTGGGCATCGCGTTTCATGAGATTATTGGCATAGATGTTTCCTAATTTTCCTCCCGGTACTGCTCCTACCTTTACCGGCATGTTAGGATCACCGCTAAAATAAATATGATTTACGCCATTGGCCAATTCGTCTACAGTGGAAATATTTTTAGCAAGATTTACGCCCAGATCGAATCGGAAATCTTTTGTCTGCACAGGAGTAGAATAGATCATCATTTCCACACCTTTATTACTGATTTTTCCGGCATTTACCCATTGTTGGCTCCATGGTGAGGAAGCATCCACCAGCATTGCCTGATTTTTGGTTGAACTATAGTAATAAGTGAAGTCGAATCCTAACCGGTTATTGAGGAATTTCATATCCAATCCCATTTCGTAGGACGTTTTGATTTCCGGTTTGAGATTACTGTTCTTTTTAATAGTTTCAACAATAGGAACGCGGGTTCCGTTTTGGAATTCGAACTTTCTTGTATTCCATAAGTTATACGGTTCGGGATCTTTACCGACTTGGGCTGCGGATAAGCGGAGTTTGGCAAAAGTCAGCCATGTAGGCAAATTTTTGTCTAAAGAGCGGACAAAGTCTGAAATAACAAAACTTAAGCTGGCAGAAGGATAAAAGAAAGAATTGTTTTGTTGGGGCAGAGTAGAAGACCAGTCATTACGTGCAGTTAAGTCTAATGACAGATATTCGTTGTAAGCAAGTTGCAATGATCCGAATACGGAATACATGGCTCTTTCATGTCCCTTGTCTGTTGCATTGTCCAATCTTTCGGCTGTATTGAATAACCAGTTGTTTTTATCTAACATATTTTTGACTCCTACTGTCAGAGTTTCAAATTGCTGATACATGATATTACTACCCACATTGTAGCCGAGACGGAATTTTTCACCGAATGCTTTATCTCCTGTAAACATGAATTCGATGTTGTGCTCAAAATGATTTTCTTCTCCTCTGCTCATATTGTCCGTAGTAAGTTTTTCCTGCCAACTTTCTCCGTTTCCGGCGATGGCCTGATCACCCAAGCTTAAGTCGCTGGTCTGTAGTCTGGTACGATAGTAATCGAATGCATATTTAGCAGAAAATTTCATCCAGTCTGTCAGGTTCAGTTTGGCTGCGTAATAACCGAATGCCCTCCAACGTTCATCGGAGTTTTGATAACGGTGACGCACATAGTAAGGATTGGAATAATGTTGATTGGGACCAAACCAGTTTTCGTGTAAACGTTCTGTGGTTGTATAATTCTGTAAATCGGACAAGCGGATGTTACCCGGAATGAGGAGTAGTTGTGCCACTTCACCGTTGAGTCCTGTCAGTGGACGATTTTTGGCAGACATACGTGAAAGCGATATTTTACCATCTATTGATAGATATTTGTTAACTTCTGCTCCCGCGTTGATATCCGCTGTGATTTTTTCCAAAGTCTCGTCTTTGAATAAACCATCATTGCCATTAAATCCGAATGATGCCCTAAAATGGGATTTTTCGGTAGAACTACCTACTGACACACTATGGAATTGTGAGAAACCTGTGTCGAAATAATCTTTCAATTTATTGCCATAATATGAATAGGGGATTAGTTCTCCATTCCAGGTACGTTCCATGCGACCGTCGAGTTCGGGACCATAAGCAAGTTCACCGCTCAAGGTTCTGTTAGCAATATATTCATTATATGCATTCCATTCATCTTGGTGCTCGTTATCGTTAGGAACAGTCGGTTTTGCTACCTCTTGAGTACCTTCTTTAGGCTTATATACCAACTCCCCTCTGCTTCCTTGACCATATTTATCTTGCATTTTCAATGTACCGGTTACTTGGCTCCAAGTGAAACTACCGTTGTAGGTTACACCAAATCCGTCTTTTTTACTGCCTTTTTTAGTTGTAACAAGAATTACACCATTACCGGCACGTGATCCGTATAGGGCAGCTGCATTCGGTCCTTTTAATACGGAAATTGATTCAATGTCTTCAGGATTAATATCGAAAGACGTACCTCCGCGATCGTATCCTCCGTAAGCGGAAGCTTCGGATGTCTGGTTATCTGTGAAAGGTACACCGTCTACGATCCATAATGGTTGGTTGTTGTCTGTTAAAGAAGAATTACCACGGATTGTTATTTTAGTAGAACCACCTAACCCGGTACTGGAGGTGTTCATTTGCAAGCCGGCAACTTTTCCTTGCAATGCACTGGTTACGGAAGGATCTCCGGTCGTATTCAATGCGTCGCTCTTTATTTCTTGAACGGAATATCCGAGCATTTTTTTTTCACGTTTGATTCCTAATGCTGTTACTACGACTTCATCAATTACTTGTGTATCGGATGTCATTTTCAGGTTGATAACAGCCTGTTCTTTTACGGTTATTTCTTGCGGAGTATAGCCTATGTATGAAAACTGGAGGATAGGGTTTTCTTCATCGACCATTAAAGTGTAATTGCCGTCGAAATCGCTGATCACTCCATTGGTTGTTCCTTTTACAAGTACATTTACACCAATCAACGGTTCACCGTTTTCATCGACAATAGTCCCGCTTATTTTGCGTGGTTGTCCTACCTTTGGTTGTTGATCTTGGGCAGGTATTTGAGGTTTCAGATAGATAATGTTATCTTCTACCTTAAATGAAATGTTTTTATTTTTGAGGATTCGATTTAATACATCTTCTAATGATGCATTTTCTACTTTTATGGCCTCAACGGGGATTGTTGACAATTGATCGTCATAAAAGAATTGATACTCGGATTGAGACTGAATTTGCTTAATGATTGCTCCTAATGTGGTGCGAGAGGTGTTCAGTGTCAATTGAGCGACGGCCCATTGTACTGGGATTACCATAAGCAAAAGAATCAGTAAAGCCCGAAGTGATTTAGCACTTCGAAAAGAATGATTGCTTTCCATAAACAAAATTTAGTGGTTATACATTAGTAATATATTTGTATGAGGATACTTCTGTTTCCCCTTTTGATAATAAAACAATGATAGATGAAAATACACTTACTGCTAAATGAAGTTTTTTTTAAATAATTTTGTTTATGTGTTCAAGGAGTGTGTTAATACAGTTTTTTGTTATCTTAAAAGCGTTTTTATATAGATGATTATGAGGTGAAACATTATATTAACTTTGTTTCCTCCGGAGAAACCATTCGTTCCACACCGAGAAACAAAAAGTTTCATACGGATGAAACAAAGAGTTTCAAGCTGATGAAACAAAGAGTTCCAACCTAATGAAACAAGGAGTTCCATGTAGAAGAAACTTTCCTTTCCAATAAGTTGAAACGAATTATTATACTGTACTGGGATTTAGTTGACAACTTCTCTTGTTATGCTAAGTTAATTTGCCCAATATTTTTAAGACCTCGATAAGTTTGCTTTTCCCGTTGTTAGTCCTATATAAATTGTCATTTTAGAGATGTTGCAAAAATATATATCCTCGCTTATAAATGCAATGTTCTTGCCTGAAAGGGGGGGAGGGGAGATAATAAACAACTCCCTTCACAATCCCATGCCTTTGTCGGACATTGGAAAAAGTGAAGGGAGTGAGTAAACGGATTTACTGTTGGGGTCTGGATGCAATCAGTAAAAAAGGAATAAATTCGATTATTTTTTCTTTTCTTCTGTTGAAAAGGAATAGGGGAAATCAGAAGGCTGAATACCTCTCTGTAAATTAGGAGTCCGGCTCATATGGCATTTTATGGTTCCGCCTTTGAGCAGATCCCCGTGTTTCAGATAGTTCTTGGTATAATTATCTCCGTTGAACTGGAGCGATTTTATATACATGGTATTCTCGTCGTTGTCAGGAGCATCTATTACCAAATTATTACCATTCTCCAGATGTAGGGTCGCTTTCTTGAACAGAGGGGCTCCAAGTACATATTCATCGGTTCCCGGACATACCGGGTAGAATCCCAATGCAGAGAATACATACCAGGCAGAAGTTTGACCGTTATCTTCATCACCGCAATAACCGTCGGGACCGGGAGTATACATGCGATCCATCACTTGGCGTAACCAATATTGGGCTTTCCAAGGTTGTCCGACATAATTATACAGATAGATCATGTGCTGAATGGGCTGATTGCCGTGTGCATAATTTCCCATATTCATTACGGTCATTTCGCGGATCTCATGAATTACTTGTCCGTAATAGCTGTCGTCGAATAAAGGTGGAACGGCAAATACGGAGTCGAGCATCTGAACGAAGGGAGCTTTACCTCCCATAAGGTCAATCAGTCCCTGGGGATCATGGAATACAGACCAGGAATAGTGCCAGCTATTGCCTTCTGTGAAAGCATCTCCCCATTTTAAAGGGGAAAATGGAGATTGAAATTGTCCGTCTTCATTGCGTCCGCGCATCAATTTCGATTCCTTGTCGAATATATTACGATAATTCATGGCACGTTGTGCAAAGAGCTTTTGCTCTTTTTTCGGGCGGTTCAATGCTTTGGCAAGCTGGTAGATACACCAGTCGTTGTATGCGTATTCTAATGTGCGGGCAGCATTTTCGTTGATTTTTACATCATAGGGCACGTAACCCAATTTATTGTAATATTCATATCCGAGACGTCCGGTAGAAGAAACTTCCGGATGTACATTCTCTGTTCCGTGAATAAGCCCTTCGTACAGTGTTTTTACATCGTCCACTTTCACTCCTTTCAAGTAGGCATCTACCAGTACGGATGCCGAGTTGTTACCAATCATGCAACCTCTGTGTCCGGGGCTTGCCCATTCGGGGAAGAATCCGCTTTCCTTGTAGGTATTGATGAGACCTTCCTGCATCTCTTGGTTCACCGACGGATACATTAAGTTGAGAAAAGGAAACAGGCAACGGAAGGTGTCCCAGAAACCGGTGTCGGTGTACATGTATCCGGGAAGCACTTGTCCGTTGTATGGGCTGTAATGAACAGGATTTCCGTTTATATCCAGTTCGTAGAATTTGCGTGGAAAAAGAAGAGAGCGATAGAGGCACGAATAGAATGTGCGATATTGATCGAGATTACCGCCTTCTACTTCTATTTTACCTAAAACGTTGTTCCAGGAATCTTTTCCTTTCTGGACTAAGGTGTCGAAATCATCGTTTCCGAGTTCTTTCAGATTCTGTACGGCCTGGTCGGGGCTGATGAACGAAGAGGCGATACGGGCATGCACTATTTCTCCTTTACGGGTTTTGAAACCGATAACGGCACCGGTGTGGTCGGCTGTTTGTTCAAGCGTATTTTCTTTCAGAGCCTTGTCCGCAAAAGTAGCTTTATAGGTAAACGGTTTATCGAATTCGATAACGAAGTAGTTTTTAAAATTCTCCGGTACTCCTCCGCTATTACGTGTAGTGTAACCGATGATTTTGTTCTGTTCCGGTAAAATACGGATGTATGACCCTTTGTCAAAGGCATCTACAACGATGTACGAATGATCATTTTCCGGAAAGGTAAAGCGGAAAAGAACGGCACGTTCGGTTGGGGTCATTTCGGTTACTACATCGTGTTCGGCAAGGTATACTTTATAATAATGAGGGCGGGCTACTTCTCCTTTGTGGGCGAACCAGCTGGCTCGTTTTTCTTCATCGAATTCGGGCTTCCCAACAACAGGCATAATAGAAAACTGCCCGTAATCATTGATCCATGGGCTGGGCTGATGGGTCTGTTTGAAACCGCGAATTTTGTTTGCAGTGTAAACATACTGCCAGCCATCCCCCATTTTTCCGGTTTGGGGTGTCCAGAAGTTCATTCCCCAAGGGCGGGAAATAGCAGGATATGTATTTCCGGTGGAGAGTTCGTAGGAAGACTGGGTTCCCATCAGGGGATTGACATATTGAGTCCAGTCTTTTGCCTGGATAAGAAGTGCGCTACTCAGCGCACAGATCATTAAAAGAAGTTTTTTCATAATATATGAGTTGAGTGTTTACCGGGGAGAAGGTAAACCGATGAAATTATTTCTTAGTCTGGTCGGATATAAATATACTGTTTCCTACGATCTTATAATCGATGGGAATTGAATTCTTTAAAGATTTTAATACAGAATTGATGCTGTCTTTTCTTTTTAATACTCCCGAATATGTATTGTTGATTGTGATATCAGGAGATAAGATGATTTTTACATTGTAGAAGCGTTCCAATGTTTTTGCTATGCTATAGATATCCGCTTTCTCGAAAGGTATCAGATTGTTGTGCCACACCGCATCCATTCGGGCGTCCACTTGCTTTACGGTCAGCCGTTTGCTCTCTCTGTTAAGCTCTGCTTTTTGTCCCGGGGCAAGGATGATCATCCCTTCTTCATTATTGCCTTTGACTTCAATCTCTCCTTCTATCAGAGTGGCCTCTGCCGATTTGCAGGCTTTGCTGCTCTTGAAGTTGAAAGTGGTTCCAAGTACCCTTACCTGCATGGCTTCGCTCTGCACGATAAAGGGTTTTGCTTTATTTTTGGTTACTTCGAAATAGGCTTCACCTTCCAGATAAACGTTTCTCTCTTTGTCGGAGAATTCGCGTGGGTATTTGAGGACAGCCGACTGGTTTAACCATACTTTAGTGCCGTCCGGCAATACGATTTCTTCTACATTGCCTTCTGAGGCAACAGCGATCATCTTGTTGTTTATCAGGGCATTTTGTCCTATCCAATAGGTGATGCCGGTACCTGTCAATAAAATGACAGTGATGATGGCTGCGTATTTCATCCAGCGGTGGATCGCCAATGTCCTGTTCTGCTTTGCTTCTTCTATGGCCAGACGTTTGTACAAACTCCTTTCCGCCTGGTCCATTCTTTTGGGAGATACTGTATGTTTTTCTTTTCCGAGATGGTATATTTCTTCCATCCGGAATAGCTTTCGGGCATTTTCATCTGATTCTTTTATCCAGAGATTTACCTGGACGAGTTCTTCCTCTGTGCACTTCCCCATGAGGAACTTTGCTATTATTTCTTCGCTGAGATTATTCATTTCTTCTATATATTATATAAATAAACAACTCAATCAATAAAAACACTTACTTATCTCAGAAAAAATAATGTGAGTAAGATAATTAAGTGATCGAGTCTGCTCCGTAAGTATTTCAGTGCCTTGTACATATGTGCTTCTACTGTGCGCAGTGAAACTCCCATTGTATCTGCTATTTCCCGGTTTTTCATATCGTGCAGATAGCTTAATTTGAACACCTCCTTACATTTGTCGGGCAACTCATTTATGGCATCATATATTTCTTTTTTTAATTCACGGTCTTCTATCCGCCGGATTACTTCGTTGTTGTCCGGTTGATAGAATTCTACACGTTTCTGGTTGATTTCTTCTACGATGGCCATGTAGCCGCTTTCGATATTGCGGTGTTTCAACACGTTGAGCGAACGTGTATACACAGCCCGGTAAAGGAAAGCCTGTATCTGGTCTCCGATTTCCATGGAATCTTTACGTTTCCAAAGCTCCACAAATACGTCCTGTACCACGTCCTCTGCTTCTTCTTCACCTACCAGACGGGTGGCGTAGAAGATCAGATTCGGATAGTACTTTCGAAAGAGAGCTTTGTAGGTGATATTAAAATCTTCCTTCATTCACGGTTTTTTTAGGTTACTTATACCATACCGGGCCGGGGGTGTTGCCCATTTCAAATTCAAGAGTGGCACCTCCCATTATTTGTTCATGGGTGATGTAGCTCTTGTCATAAGGCTTACCGTCGAGTTTTACGGATTGAATGTAAATATTCTCTCTGCTGACGGCCGGAGCGAGTACAGTAAATGCATTACCATTCGATAACTGCATTTTCATTTCAGGAAACAGGGGGGTACCTATCTCATATTTTCCACTGACCGGATCTACCGGATAAAATCCCATTGCGCTGAATACATACCAGGCGGACATCTGACCGCAATCTTCGTTGCCACAAAGTCCGGCGGGAGTATTTAGATAAAGTTCATGCATGACTTTGGCTGCATATTGCTGGGTTTTCCAAGGTTGGTTTACGGTGTTGTACAGGTAGATCACATGATGGCTGGGCTCATTTCCGTGGGCGTATTGACCGATCATACCGGTGCTGAATATAGGAAGTTTGTCATCCGCAGAAGGGTGATAAGTGAACATGCTGTCCAGTTTTTCCGCGAAACGTTCTTTACCGCCGGTCAGTGCCATGAGCCCGTTGATGTCTTGCTGCACGGACCAGAAATATTGCCAGCCGTTGCTTTCACAGATATGTGGGGTATATTCATCCGGATGGAAATCTTTTATAAAGTTCCCTTTGTCATCTCGTGGCTGCATGAAAGAAGTAGCGGGATTGTATAGGTTTTTATAGTTTTGAGAACGTTTGTGAAATTCTTCGGCGACCTCTTTCCTACCCATCTTTTCAGCCATCTTGGCAATGCAATAATCGTCATATGCATATTCCAGTGTTTTAGACAGCGACCAGTTTTCGGTATTGTAGCTATCTGTGATATTGTAAGGTACATATCCTGATTTTTTATAGATTCCGATGCCGCGATAATCATCTATATTAGCTGTTGCGACACAGGCTTCAAGCGCTTTTTCCGGATCAAAATTGCCTATGCCTTTCAAGTAGGCATCTACGATTACAGGAACGGCATGGTAACCGATCATCATATCGGTTTCACTGCCGTAGAAGTTCCACACCGGAAGGCGGCCGTTTTGTTCATAAAAGGCAAGGAAGGATTTCACCATATCGTTGGCACGTTCCGGTTCGGTATAGGTGAAAAGGGGATGGGCGGCACGGAAAGTATCCCATAGTGAGAAGGTACTGTAGTTTACCCAGCCGTTTGTCTGGTGGATTTGTTTGTCAGGGCCGTAATATGCACCGTCCACATCACTATAAATGGTCGGCGCAATCATGCTGTGATAGAGTGCGGTATAAAAGTTTACTTTATCATCGTTGTTGCTGCTTTCCACTTTTATTTTGGAAAGTTGCCGGTTCCAGTTGTCGCGAATCGCATTACGATATTTATCAAAGTCATTGTCGGGTACTTCGGCCGATAAATTTCTTTCGGCTCCTTGCATGCTGACTCCGGAAATGGCAGTGCTGACAATAATTTGTTCACCTTTCTTTGTGTTGAAATCAAAGCGGGCTATGGCGGCGGTTCCTATGTGTTTGCCATCTTTGATGATGGCAGTCGTATCTATTTGTACAGAGGTAAAAGGTTTTGAGAAACGGGTCCGGAAATAAATATGCTGGTCACGTGCCCATCCGTCGGAGAATCGGTAACCTTGTATGGTGACAGAATCTACAATCTCGACGCGGGAGTCGTTGGTGAAATCCCAGTTCATCGCCTTTTTTAGATTCAGGAAGATGGCTGCCTGTGCTTCCGGAAAAGTGTAACGCTGAATACCGCAGCGTTCGGTAGCAGTAAGTTCTACATTTATATTATAGTCTTTTAGCAGTACCTGGTAGTAACCGGCTGTTGCCGATTCGTCGTCATGGGAGAAACGGGAATGGATGCCTAACGGTGCTTCCGCCTCTTTATAAGGCAGGGTTACGGGCATGAAAGAAATATCATACAGGTCGCCGGCACCTGTTCCCGACAGATGGGTATGGCTGAATCCGGCAATGGTACTGTCCGGGTAAAAGTATCCTGATATTCGATCCCAGCCGGGGAGACCATTGTCCGGACTAAGCTGGACCATGCCGAATGGCGCTTGTGCTCCGGGATAGGTATTACCTGTAAAATCGGTTCCTATGAAAGGGTTTACGTACGTTGTGTAGTCTACAGATACTTTTTCGTGAGGAGCGGTGCAGGCAGTGAATAGTAGTAAAAAAAATAAAAGTGCGTAGGTGAATGTCTTCATATGTTCGGGGTTAGAGTTTAGCGATAACATAGTTTCAAGCCGCAAATGTAAAAAATATAAGGTAAATAAGTAATATAAAAGCTGAACTTTATGTCAATTTCTCTATGTTTAGGTCTGTTTTCGCCGGGTTATAAAGAAAAAAAGGATTGAATCTCCTTTTACGAGAATCAATCCTTTGCTTTTATAAGAAAAAATCTGATTTTAGATACCGGCCAGTTCCAATACTTTTTCTATGGCGGCATTTAACCCGTCCGGATTCTTTCCTCCGGCTGTTGCGAAATGAGGTTGGCCACCGCCACCGCCTTGAATCAGTTTGGCAGCTTCTCTTACCAGATCACCGGCTTTTAATCCACCTGCAACCAGATTGTCACTGATCATAACTGTCAGCATCGGTTTTGCGTGGTCGATGGTTCCTGCAACGAAGAAGAAGTTTTCTGTGATTTCCCCGCGCAGTTGGAAAGCGATATTCTTTATGGTTTCGGCTGGCATTGGAGCGCAGAACTTAACTACTTTAATGCCGTGGATTTCCTGTACATTTTTCAATAGGCGTTCTTTGAGAGCTACCTCTTTCTCTTTCATAAAGTCTTCGAGCTGTTTCTTCAGTCCGGCGTTTTCGTCAATGTACTTACGGATGGCAATGCCTAAATCGGGTGCATTGTTGAAAAGTGCCTTGAGATCGCTCAGAGTATCTTGGATAGTGTCCAACATCTCTTCCACTTTTACCCCTGTAAATGCTTCGATACGGCGTACACCGGCAGCAACCGAACTTTCAGACATGATTTTTATCATGCCGATGTTTCCGGTGGCAGCTACATGGGTACCTCCACAGAATTCCACGGATGAGCCAAATTGTATGACGCGCACGTGGTCGCCGTATTTTTCACCGAAGAGGGCAATTGCACCCAGCTCTTTAGCTTCTTCAATAGGAATATTGCGATACTCTTTCAAGGGAATATTGGCGCGGATTTTGGCATTTACCATATGCTCTACTTTACGGATTTCTTCGTCTGTCACTTTCTGGAAGTGGGAGAAGTCAAAGCGCAGGGAATCCGGGGTTACCAGCGATCCTTTTTGTTCTACATGTTCGCCCAGAACCTCACGCAGGGCCTCGTCCAGTAAGTGGGTGGCAGAGTGGTTGGCCGCACAGGCTGCACGTTTGTCTGTATCTACACAAGCCATCATCGGAGCATCCGGATGTTCCGGTAATTTCTTGGTAATGTGAATCGGCAGATTATTTTCTTTCTTGGTATCAATTACGTCGATGGTCTCGAATTCGCTGACCAATACACCGGTATCACCTACCTGGCCGCCGCTTTCGGCGTAGAAAGGAGTATGATCGAGTACGATTTGATACAATGTCTGATTTTTTTGTTTTATCTGACGGTAACGCAAAATAGATACTTCGTATTCTGTGTAGTCATAACCGACAAATTCACTGGTTCCTTCTTTTAGTATGATCCAGTCTCCTGTTTCTATTGCAGCAGCGTTGCGTGCACGTTGTTTTTGTTGTTGCATTTCTGCGTCAAACTCTCCGATGTTTACGGTCATGCCGTTTTCGCGAAGAATCAATTCCGTAAGGTCAAGCGGGAAACCGAAAGTATCATATAAAGTGAAAGCGTCTTTTCCACTGATTTCTGTCTTTCCGGCAGCTTTGGTATCGGCCATTGTCTTGTCGAGCAGACGAATTCCTGTTTCCAATGTACGGAGAAAAGCTTCTTCTTCTTCTTTAATTACCTTTTCGATTAATCCTTTCTGGGCGATCAATTCCGGATAAGCATCTCCCATATTATCAATCAGTACCGGAAGAAGCTTATACATAAATGCCTGTTTCTGTCCCAGGAAGGTATAACCGTAACGTACGGCACGACGCAGGATGCGACGGATAACGTATCCGGCTTTGGCATTCGATGGCAATTGTCCGTCTGTGATGGAGAAAGCAATCGTACGAATGTGGTCGGCTATTACGCGCATGGCGATATCCTGCTGTTTGTCTTTACCGTATTCAACTCCCGCCATTTTGGCAATGGCCTTGATCATCGGCTGGAATACATCCGTATCGTAATTGGAGGTTTTTCCTTGCAATGCCATACACAGACGTTCGAAACCCATACCTGTATCGATTACTTTTGCAGGAAGCGATTCGAGACTGCCATCCGCTTTGCGGTTGTATTGCATGAATACGAGATTCCATATTTCGATTACTTGCGGATGATCGTGGTTTACGAGATCGCGACCGGAAATTTTTGCACGTTCTTCTGCCGGACGCAGGTCGATATGGATTTCCGAGCAAGGACCGCAAGGACCGGTATCACCCATTTCCCAGAAGTTATCATGCTTGTTTCCATTGATGATGTGATCTTTCGGCAGGAATTGTTCCCAATAAGAAGCTGCCTCATTGTCGCGCTCCAATCCTTCTTCGGGGCTGCCTTCGAATACGGTGGCATACAAGTGTTCCGGGTTTAGCTTCAGTACGTCTACCAGATATTCCCATGCCCAACTGATAGCCTCTTTCTTGAAGTAATCACCGAAAGACCAGTTGCCCAACATTTCGAACATGGTATGGTGGTACGTGTCATGTCCTACTTCTTCAAGGTCATTATGTTTTCCGCTTACGCGAAGGCATTTCTGTGAATCCGCCACTCTGTGGTATTTCGCCGGGTGATTACCCAAAATAATATCTTTAAACTGATTCATCCCTGCGTTTGTAAACATCAGGGTAGGATCGTCTTTTATCACCATCGGAGCCGATGGAACAATCTGATGTCCTTTCGACTCAAAGAAATTCTTAAACGAATCTCTTGTCTCTTTTGCAGTCAACATACTTTTTATATATCTATTGTTGAGGTTAATATTCTCAAAAAAACAGTGCAAAGATAGCTTGTTTTTATTATTTTTGCCCCATCAACCATCGAAATATTTCCTAAGATGCGTAAAGTTTATTACATCTATAATCCGCGAACACAGACTTATGACCGAATTTATCCTACTGTCCGGCAGAGGGCGTTGAGTATTCTTCGCCGTCTTTTTATCGGTATGGGACTGGGGGCAGGGAGTTTTATTGTATTGTTATTCATCTTCGGCTCTCCGTCCGAGAAAGAACTGAGGACGGAAAATAGCCGTTTGCTGGCACAATACAACGTGCTTTCTCGTCGGTTGGATGATGCTTTGGGGGTATTGCAGGATGTGCAACAGCGTGATGATAATCTTTATCGTGTTATTTTGCAGGCTGATCCGGTGTCACCTGCCATCCGGAGAGCCGGATATGGTGGAACGAACCGTTATGAAGACCTGATCGATCTGGCAAATTCAAAACTTGTTATCAATACGACTCAGAAGTTGGACTTGCTCACGAAGCAGTTGTATATTCAGTCTAAATCGTTTGATGATGTTGTTGCCATGTGTAAGAATCAGGATGAAATGCTTAGGTGTATTCCGGCCATTCAGCCGATTTCGAATAAGGATTTGAAGAAAACAGCTTCGGGATACGGAACGCGTATCGACCCTATTTACGGAACTACTAAATTTCATGCCGGCATGGACTTTTCTGCCAATCCGGGCACGGATGTGTATGCCACCGGAGATGGAGTGGTTGTAAAAGTAGGATGGGAGACAGGGTACGGGAATACGGTCGAGATAGATCATGGTTTTGGATACCGGACGCGTTATGCACACCTCAAGGAATATCGTACGAAGCTCGGAAAGAAGGTTGTGCGCGGTGAAGTGATTGCCGGAGTGGGTAGTACGGGTAAGAGTACGGGACCACATTTGCATTATGAAGTGCATTTCAAGGGGCAGGTAATGAATCCCGTGAACTATTACTTTATGGATTTGAGTGCGGAAGATTATGATAAGATGGTTCAATTAGCTGCTAACCACGGTAAAGTATTCGATTAAAGATGCCAATCCATACAGAGAAAAATTATAAGCTATATTATTCGATAGCTGAAGTAGCGGAGATGTTTGATGTCAATCAGTCTTTGCTTCGTTTTTGGGAGAAAGAGTTTCCACAGATTGCTCCTAAAACCAATGGGCGTGGTGTGCGGCAATACCGTAAGGAGGATGTGGATACCATTGCTTTGATTTATCATTTGGTAAAAGAAAAAGGGATGACCCTTCCCGGTGCCCGTCAGAAGTTGAAAGATAATAAAGAGGCTACGATCCGTAATTTCGAAATCATTAATCGGTTGAAAGAGATTAGAGAAGAATTGTTATCTATAAAAAAAGAACTGGATGAGCGATAAATGCTGAATCCGGTTCTTTTTATTAATTATACATTGCTTTAGTTCTCTACGCGTGTGACGGATTTGACATTTTTTATTTTACGCAGATTGTCGCAGATAGCTTTTACATCATCTACATCGTGTACATAAAGCTGTACTTTTCCCTCGAAAATGCCATCGTTCGTTTCTATATCCAACTTTCGGATATTGACATTGAGCTGTCGTGAGATAATTTGGGTGATTTCGTTTAAGAGTCCCATGCCGTCTATACCCTTAATATAGATATATACCAGGAAAGAAAGTGTTTTATGGGTATCCCATGCCGTAGCAATGATACGGTTGCCATAGCTGCTCTTTAATTTTGCAGCAACCGGACATTGGCGCTTGTGGATGATAACCTGATCATTCTCATCGATATATCCCAGTACATCGTCACCCGGAATCGGATGACAACATTCGGCCATGATATACTTTTTCTGTAGGGCTTCTTCCGTTAATTTTAAGATCTGCTTCGGATTGATGATCTCCTTTTCCGGAATCTCTTTTTCTTCCGGTTGTTTGTCTTTGTTGCCACCACCAAAAGAGAAAGTGAGATATTTTTTCCAGTTATTACTTTGTTTTTCTTTTAGTTCGTTCTTATCGGCTTCTCCCAAGATAATTGTTTTATTGCCGATAGCTACAAGTAAATCCTCTTCATTCTTCATGTTATGCAGTTTGCATAATTTTTCGATGACCACTGCACTCGGACGTACTTCTTCTTTTTTTAGAAATTCGTTGAGAAGCTCTTCACCCTCTTTTTGATTGATTTTTCGCTCTTTACGAAGAATTGCTGCAATTTTGGCTCGTGCGCGGGCTGTAGTAGCGAATACTTCCCATTGAGGTTGTACGCGTTGTGATTTGGAAGTAAGGATTTCTACCTGATCTCCACTTTGTAATTTATGGCTTAATGGTACCAGTTTATGGTTCACTTTAGCCCCGATGCAATGACTGCCGATATCTGTGTGCAATGAGAAAGCAAAATCTAAGGCCGTAGAATTTTGAGGCATAGTCTTAAGCTCTCCTTTGGGGGTGAACACAAATATTTCGGAAGCGAATAAATTTAGCTTAATGGTGTCTAAAAAGTCAATGGCATCCGGTTGCGGATCGTCAAGGATCTCTTTAATCGTTTTTAGCCATTTCTCTAATTCTCCTTCATCTTCACTTCCACCGCCTTCTTTGTATTTCCAATGAGCGGCAAACCCTTGTTCGGCAACGTCGTTCATACGTTCGCTACGAATCTGTACTTCAATCCACTGCCCGTTGTTTCCCATTAAGGTGACGTGCAATGCCTGATAGCCATTTGCTTTCGGGTGGCTTACCCAGTCACGCAGACGGTCAGGGTGGGGTTTGTATATTTTGGAGATGGATACATAGATGTCAAAGCAGTCGTTCAGTTCTTCTTCCGGATTTCGGGGTTCGAATATGATACGTACTGCAAGCAAGTCGTATATTTCTTCAAACGGGACATGCTTGGTTTGCATCTTGTTCCAGATAGAATAGATCGATTTTACACGGGCGATAATACGATATTTTAACCCCATTTTATCCAGCTGTTCACGGATTGGGGCTGTGAAATTATTGAATACCTTATCGCGTTCGGCGGCAGTGGCGTCCAGCTTCTTTTCGATTTCTTGATATTCTTCGGGGTGTTCGTATTTGAAACTTAAGTTTTCTAATTCTGTTTTTATCTTATACAATCCCAAACGGTTAGCAAGGGGAGCATAGATATAGAGTGTTTCTCCGGCAATTTTGTACTGTTTATTAGGCAACATTGAACCCAATGTGCGCATGTTGTGCAGACGATCGGCAATCTTTATGAGGATCACGCGGATATCATCCGACATTGTGAGTAGCAACTTCTTGAAATTTTCCGCCTGAGCCGATGCACGGTCGCCAAAGATACCGCCGGATATCTTGGTAAGTCCGTCTACGATTTGTGCGATCTTGGTTCCAAAAATGTTTTCAATGTCTTCTACCGTATAATCGGTATCTTCTACAACATCATGGAGCAGGGCTGCACAAATGGATGTGGAACCTAACCCTATTTCATTACACACAATTTGAGCTACAGCAATAGGGTGCATGATATAAGGCTCACCGGAACGTCGTTTGATACCTTTGTGCGCTTGATTGGCAAAATTGAACGCTTTGGTTATAATTTCAACACGTTTACGATGCTTTGTGGCAAGATAATCATGTAGCAGTTGTTGAAATGCCTGGTCGATCATTTCTTCTTCCGCTATTTCTTTTGGGGGTATATTATTATCCATAAATGTCATCTTTTCATTGCTTTCTGCAAAAATAGGCAATTTTCAACAGTGAGCAAGCAAAGATGTATTTATTTGTATATTTTCAATCGTTTTCCTGCCGTAATCTTGGTATTTCGCAGCCCATTCCAATTTTGAATGTCTTTTACGCGGACTTTGTATTTTTCGGCAATACTTCCCAACGTTTCACCACTGCTGATTTTGTGATAAACCAATTTCCCATTGCCGACAACCGCTTTTCCTCTTGTCGCACTTGGAGGTGTATTGTCTCTGATAGCGATTGTTTTTCTGTTTTTAAATAATTCATCGGCACGGTGTACGTAGATGGTGTCCTGTTGGTCGATGAATGTACTGATGTAATTTTGTGGCAGACGGAGTGTGTAAGGCTTACTGTCCCCGGGAATCACATTTTTCTTATATTGAGGATTCAGACTTTTGATTTGTTCGAGACTGACTCCGCAAATATCGGCTATTTGTTCAAAATGAAGTTTTTTGTTTACTTGTATTGTGTCTGTACTTGCCGGAATATTTGTTTCCATCGGACAGATGTTATGGTCACAATAGTAAGTCATTACATAATTGGCGGCAATAAATGCAGGTACATAACCCCGTGTCTCTTTGGGCAGGAAGTTGTAAATCTCCCAATAATCTGTTTTTCCGTTTGCACGGCGTATGGCTTTATTTATGGTACCCGGACCGCAATTGTAAGCGGCAATAACGAGGTTCCAGTCACCATAAATGGCATACAGCTCTTTTAAATAACGTGCAGCCGCCCAAGTGGCTTTGATCGGATCACGACGTTCGTCTACAAGGCTGTTCGACTCCAGTCCGTACATCTTTCCGGTAGCAAGCATGAATTGCCACAACCCGGAAGCCCCTGCGCGGGATACGGCTGAAGGATTCAGTGCAGATTCTATAATGGGCAGGTATCTGAGCTCCAGAGGCAGATTGTAGGCATCGAGTGCTTCTTCGAAAATAGGCATGTAGAAGTTACAGGCACTTAGCATAAAAGAAACTTGATTACGTAAACGTCCGGTATACATGTCGATGAATTTGCGTATGATTTCATTATAGGGCATTTCCATGACAGCCGGGATACGTGAAAGGCGGTCGATGTAGACGGAGTCACTGAAAAGAGGATTGATTTCAGAAGTACTACAATCCTTGCCAAGATCGATATAGTTTTTAGCTTTCCAGTCATTAAGCAGGCTGTCGAGCGGGTATGTCATGCTCACCGGAAGGTCGATACTCTCTTGGCGTTCGTTTCCGTTTTCTTTGATAATTACATCTACACTTTGTGCTTTAACCTGTGTGCTTACCAACAGGAAAAAGAGAATAAGGGAATAATAGTTTTTTAGTTTCTTCATTCTTAGTTGTTGCATCTTCAATTGTATTTTTAAAATCTAAAGCTACATTGCACGCCCACCGATTTATTTCTTGAGTGAAATTGGTCGTTGATAATAGCTGGTTCGACACGCATACTCAGATCCGGAGTGATGTCAAAGTTTGATAATTCGGCATCTACATAGGCATCTATTACGGAAATCAGATACACTCCGATAAAGGCAAATATACTGAGGTCCCGATAGCGGCGGAACATATCCTTGCGTTTGCGTAACAATTCTTTTTGTTGGTTTTCCGGATAATTGCTAAGACCACGTATATCGAGATGGCTGTTGGTGTTCGGGTCATTGTCCATGATGTCCAGATAGGCCTTGGCATAATCTTTATACATTTTTCCGTTCCAGCTCAATGCGTAGGCACATCCGGCGAATCCACCATAAATAATGGGAAGCTTCCAGTATTTTCGATTATAAATTTGTCCTCCGCCGGGGAAAACAACAGCCAGCCAAGTCGCTTTGGTAGGATTGGGCATCCATACGGTTTGTGGGATACTCGGAGGAACAGTGTCTATCGGTTGGGGTGGTGTAAATGTTGTTTCTATCTGTTCAAGATTCTTTTGGTTGATTTTATCCAGGCTGTCAGCTACTACAGGGGCTGTTACTTGCATAAGGATGCTATCAGTTTTCAGTACTGTGATACTGTCTTGGTTAAGAGACAGGCGGGCAGTTTTAAGAGAATCGGCTGTTTCCTGTCGGTTTGTATCACGATGACGGCGTGCACGGGCTTTAGGAGCTTCGCGGATGCCGATGGAATCCTGTACTGTGGTTTTGATGGGCTCTTGTGCATACACATCAATCCCTGCTACCTGTAAAAAACAGAGAAGCAGGGTGGTTAAGTATGGTTTATATATCTTATATATCCTTGTCATTTACTTCTTTAAAGTGTCGAAGATTTCCATGATACGTTCCAGCTCTTCCTCATTACTGAAAGGAATACTGATCTTACCTTTTCCTTTTTCTGAACAGGTCAGTTGTACCTTGGTATTGAAAAATCCGGAAAGATGCTGTTTGAGCATATTGAATTCTTCCGGTAGCTTAGAGCGTTTCGGTGTAATTTTCCGGGTACCGCTTTTTATACTTTCACCTTCACTAAGTGATTTTACGATTTCTTCCACTTTACGTACGGAATAGCCGTGTTCCAATATCTCTTCGAATATTTTTACCTGTAATTTAGGGTCTCCCAAAGTTATCAATGCGCGGGCATGCCCCATATCGATCTGTTTGTTTTGTAGCGCCATTTGTATGGGAGCGGGTAATTTGAGCAAACGCAGATAGTTGGCAATTGTAGTACGTTTCTTTCCTACACGTTCGCTGAGACGTTCTTGGGTCAGTTCGTATTGTTCTATCAGGTGTTGATAAGCAAGAGCAATTTCTACTGCGTTTAAGTCTTCACGCTGGATGTTCTCGATCAATGCCATCTCCATTACGTTTTCATCATCGGCTGTGCGGATGTAGGCAGGTATTGTTTCCAATCCGGCTTTCAATGATGCACGATATCGGCGTTCTCCCGCTATAATCTGATAGGCGTCATCGTTAAGTTTGCGCAACGTGATCGGTTGGATAATGCCGATTTCGGAGATAGAATCTGCCAATTCCTGCAATGCTGTTTCATCGAACTCACGGCGTGGTTGGTTAGGATTAACGGAGATTTTGGAAAGTTCTATTTCATTGATAGACGAAGACCCTTCGGTTTTCACTTCATCCATTGAAAGCAGAGCGTCCAGTCCGCGGCCTAATGCATTTCTTCTTTGTGTTGCCATATATCTTCGTTTATTTACTATTTCTGTTGATAATTTCCTGAGCTAATGCCATATGATTTTTTGCTCCGGTCGATTCGGCATCATAAAGAATAGTCGGTATGCCGTAACTGGGAGCTTCACTTAGCTTCACATTACGTTGAATAACGGTTTTAAACACCAATTCTTGAAAATGGCGTTTTACTTCGTCATATATCTGGTTGGCTTGGCGTAGTCGTGAATCGTACATGGTCAACAGGAAACCTTCGATCTCTAATGACGGATTCAACTTGGATTTGATGATTTTGATGGTATTCAGTAGCTTACTGATTCCTTCAAGAGCAAAATATTCTGCCTGTACGGGGATAATTACCGAGTCGGCTGCTGTTAATGCGTTGATAGTAATAAGACCCAGCGACGGAGAACAGTCTATTAAGATATAATCGTATTCTTTTTTCAATGGAGTCAGTACCTCTTTTAATATTTTCTCCCGATTTTTGAGATTCAGCATTTCTATTTCCGCTCCTACCAGATTGATATGTGAAGAGATGACTTTCAGTGATTCTATCTCAGTGTCATGGATAGCATCTTCTACGTTGGCTCTGTCTATAATACATTCGTAGATAGTACATTCAGACTGTTTGATGTCGACTCCCAGGCCTGAAGAGGCATTAGCCTGTGGGTCTGCATCAACTACCAGTACTTTTTTTTCGAGAGTAGCAAGCGAGGCTGCGAGGTTAATCGTAGTTGTTGTTTTCCCTACACCGCCTTTTTGATTGGCCAAAGCAATTATTTTTCCCATATTATCTAATTTTATCGGCAGCGAAATAAGTGATAATAACTCAGAGTGCCTACGAAAAAAGAGAAACTTTGCAAAATCTGTTGATAAGTCATCTGTTTTGTTAATAACTGGATGACGAAACTGCTGCGTATTCTCTTTTTAGCGTGCAAATATACATATTTATATTAAATAACAGAGTGCTTTTTTACTCACTTGCAGAAGATTAAGATTTGTAAACGCGTGAAGCGGATGTCAGATTGAATCGGGCTAAGTTGGCGGTAAACGTTCTTTTTCTTACTTTTGTGCTGAATTATATAGACTAAGGAGGTCATTATGGAAAATAGACGGCCACTGATTCTCATCTCTAATGATGACGGTATCATGGCAAAAGGTATTAGTGAACTGATAAAATTTCTCCGTCCATTGGGGGAAATTGTAGTAATGGCGCCTGATGCGCCCCGTTCCGGAAGCGGATGTGCGATTACTGTAACGCAACCGGTACATTATCAGTTGCTTCGTAAAGATGTGGGATTGACTGTATATAAATGTTCCGGTACACCGTCCGATTGTATAAAACTGGCTTGGAACACGGTACTCGAACGAAAACCGGATCTTGTTGTCGGTGGCATTAACCATGGCGATAATTCGGCTACGAATGTTCATTATTCCGGTACGATGGGAGTAGTTATCGAAGGATGTCTGAATGGTATTCCGTCTATTGGCTTTTCTCTTTGCAGTCATGATCCCGGTGCAAACTTTGAACCTGCCGGTCCATATATTCGTCAGATAGCTGCTATGGTACTGGAAAAAGGGTTGCCTCCGTTAACTTGCCTTAATGTGAATTTTCCCGATATGGCAGAACTTAAAGGTATTAAGATTTGTGAGCAGGCAAAGGGGAGATGGACGAATGAATGGGAGCCTTGTCCGCGTAAAGGTGATGACAATTATTTTTGGTTGATAGGGGAGTTCAAGGACGACGAACCGGAAAACGAGAAAAACGATCATTGGGCACTTGCCAATGGGTATGTTGCCATTACCCCTACCGTAGTAGATGTGACGGCTTATGGCTTTATGAACGAACTAAGCAAATGGTTTGAATAATGAAATATTACCTCATTGTCGGTGAAGCTTCCGGAGATTTGCACGCTTCTCATTTGATGGCGGCACTAAAAGAAGAAGATCCTTCTGCGGAATTCCGTTTTTTCGGTGGCGATTTAATGGCTGCCGTCGGCGGGACGATGGTGAAACATTATAAGGAACTCGCATACATGGGGTTTATTCCTGTTCTGCTTCATCTGCGTACTATTTTTGCCAACATGAAACGTTGCAAAGAAGACATACGTTCATGGAATCCGGATACTGTTATTCTTGTGGACTATCCGGGATTTAATTTGAATATTGCTAAATTCGTTCATTCTCATACCCGGATTCCCGTATACTATTATATCTCGCCAAAGATTTGGGCTTGGAAAGAGTACCGCATTAAGAATATTAAACGGGATGTTAACGAGCTTTTTTCAATCCTTCCTTTTGAGGTTGATTTTTTTGAAAAGAAGCATAAGTATCCTATACACTATGTGGGTAATCCTACTGTAGATGAAGTGACAGCTTTTAGCGCAGCACATTCAAAAGATTTTTCTACTTTTATCAGAGATAATAATCTCGAGGATAAACCGGTTATTGCTCTTCTTGCAGGAAGCAGGAAGCAGGAGATAAAAGACAATCTGCCCCGTATGCTGGAGGCAGCAGCGGCTTTTCCGGATTATCAGATGATATTGGCTGGTGCTCCCTCTATTTCTCCCGACTATTATCGGCAATATATCGGTGATGCGAATGTAAAAATTATTTTTGATCAAACGTATCGTTTGTTACAACATTCGGAAGCTGCTTTGGTAACTTCCGGTACGGCTACATTGGAGACTGCACTTTTCCGGGTTCCGCAGGTCGTTTGTTATTACCTGACTTGTGGTAAGTTTGTTTCTTTTTTGCGGCGGCATGTATTGAAGGTAAAATATATCTCTCTTGTTAATTTGATTGCCGGTCGTGAGGTTGTTAAAGAATTAGTGGCAGATACTATGACGGTTGAAAATATACAAGTAGAACTTGCACGCCTTCTCTCTAATGAGAAGTGTCGTCAGAAGATACTGAAAGAATATGAACATATGGCCCGGTTGCTCGGGCCGGCCGGTGCTCCCCGGCATGCAGCCCGTGAAATGGTGAAATTGCTTAAAAAATAGAATCTGTTTTGATAATAAACGTGAAGCCGGTGCAGTAAAAGCCCGGCTTTTTTATTTATCAGATAGAAATAAAAGAAAGGAACATCTATATGAAAAAGTTAAGTTGTTTTTTAGTAGCAATGTTGTTTCTGCTGATGCCGGCATTACAATCGTGTGACGACAATGATGGATATTCTATCGGGCAGTTTGGTGGTAGCTGGGCTACAGTTCGTGTTTTGAGTGGTAATACTTATTATTTAGATTCTGATTATTATGGGACGCTTTGGCCGGCAGCCAGCAATGTTTATGGTTTCAGGCCTGTGGATGGTCAAAGATTGGCTGTTCTTTTTAATCCTTTATATGATAATTTTGATAACTATGATTTGGCTGTCAAGGTAGAGAATGTTTTTCCTATTTTAACGAAACAGGTAGAAACTTTGACAGCTGAAAACGAGGAAGAAATAGGAAATGATCCGGTAACTATTTTTAAAGATAGGATATGGATTGCCAATGGTTATCTGAATGTTGTATTCAGGCAGGACAAACCTGTATATACGCCTCATCTCGTGAGTTTAGTGCATAATACATTGGAGGTGCCCGAAGAGGATGATTATGTTCATCTTGAATTCCGTTATAATACCTATGGCGATCTTTCCGGAAGATGGGGAGATGAAGCTGTTTCGTTTAATTTGAATTCTGTTGATTTTGAGGGAAAGAAAGGATTGAAACTAAAACTGAACTCTGCAGTGAATGATGAAGTGGAAATTACATTTAATATAAAAGAAACGATGTCAGTGCCGGAAGCTGTATTGAATTTAGATTATAGTGAGCTGGAAGCCGATAAGGTGAAATAAAATCTTATGTGTCTTTCAACTAAAACGGGCCTGTCTTTGCTGTTGGAGATAGGCCCGTTTCTTTATAATTTTATTAAATTAAATCCATGTCAATGCATACAGATAGACTACTGCTGCCGGAATAGCCATTAGTGCACTGTCGAAGCGGTCGAGCATGCCACCGTGTCCCGGCAGAATAGCTCCCGAATCTTTAATATGAAGTTGACGTTTCAGCAAAGATTCGGTAAGATCGCCCCATGTTCCGAAAATGACAACAATCAGTGCTAACCCGGCCCATTCTGCCATATTCATAATAGGAAAATAGTGAGCGAATATGAAAGAAGAACCGATCGCTACTATGCCTCCCCCAATAGAACCTTCCCATGACTTTTTAGGAGAGATACGCTCGAAAAGACGATGTCTGCCGATTAAGGATCCCACACAATAAGCGCCTGTATCACTTAGCCATATAAAAACAAAGACCGACAATGGAAGTATCGGGTTATAACTGACACTTGTATCCATTGGACTGGTGTGAAATGAAAGTACATTCAACATGGCGAAAGGTAAGGCGATATAAAGTTGGCTTAGCATGGAATAAGCCCAATTCATTACCGGATTTTCTTTCTTTAGATATAATTCGCTAATCATCAAATACATGATTAAAAGCAAATAGGGAAGGAAAATCTTAGAACCGGACAGGTTGGTACAAAATGCCATGACCGCCATGTATAGGTAGACTCCGGCCAGCATAGTGATATTCTTATTGATACTCACCCCTTCAACCTGATTGATCAAGTGCCCGAATTCACGTATTGTCAAGGCGTTGATCACGACGAAGAGCGCACTGAAAGTCCATGGATCGTAGAGTATACACCCTACCAATACCCCAACGAACAGTATGCCGGTAATTGCTCTCTGTAAAAAGTTGCTTTTCAAAGTACTTCGATTTTAGTTTTGCGGCTCAACTTCTGCCGATGATTCGCCAGTAGCCGGTTTTGATTCATTCTTTTCTTCTTCATTTACTTTTTGAGCAAGTGCTTTTTCTGCATCCGCAGCATCTTTGCTCTCTTTGGCAGCCATAATCTCTTCCGAACGGGAAGCCCATGGACGTTTACCGAATATTCGTTCGACATCTTCTGCAAAGATAACTTCTTTGTCGATCAATAACTGAGCCAATTCGTTATGCCCTTCTTTATGTTCGGAAAGGATTCGTTTGGCTCGTTCATATTGCTCGTTTACCATCTTTTTCACTTCTTCATCAATCAGTTCGGCTGTTTTTTCGCTATATGGGCGGTTGAAAGAATATTCCTCATTGTTATAATAGCATAAATTGGGCAACTTCTCACTCATTCCCAGATAGGCGATCATACCGTATGCCTGTTTGGTAACCCGTTCCAAATCGTTCATGGCTCCAGTGGATATTCTGCCTAAGAACAGGTCTTCTGCAGCCCGTCCTCCCAACGTGGCACACATTTCGTCAAGCATCTGTTCCTTTGTGGTAATTTGGCGCTCTTCCGGTAGATACCAGGCTGCACCCAATGCGCGACCGCGTGGTACGATTGTGACTTTAATCAATGGGTTGGCATATTCGAGCAACCAGGAAATAGAAGCGTGACCGGCTTCGTGTAAGGCGATTGACCGACGTTCTGCTTCGGTTGTTATTTTAGTTTTCTTTTCCAAACCACCGATGATACGGTCTACGGCATCCAGAAAATCTTGTTTGCCTACAAACTTCTTACCGTGACGGGCAGCGATCAAGGCAGCTTCATTGCAAACATTAGCTATGTCGGCTCCGGAAAATCCGGGAGTTTGGCGTGCCAATAAGTCTACATCCACTGTGTCGTCTATCTTTATAGGCCGTAAGTGTACGCCGAATACCTCTTTGCGCTCATTTAAATCGGGTAAATCTACATGGATTTGGCGGTCAAAACGTCCGGCACGCAAGAGTGCTTTATCTAATACGTCTACCCGGTTGGTTGCTGCAAGAATGATAACACCACTGTTGGAACCGAAACCGTCCATTTCTGTCAGCAACTGGTTCAATGTGTTTTCGCGTTCATCATTGCCGCCCATAGCAGGATTTTTCCCACGGGCACGCCCTACTGCATCAATTTCGTCGATAAATATGATACAAGGGGCTTTCTCTTTTGCTTGGCGGAAAAGGTCGCGTACACGTGATGCGCCTACACCTACAAACATTTCAACAAAATCTGAACCGGCCAGAGAGAAAAACGGTACATTGGCTTCACCGGCTACAGCTTTAGCCAGTAATGTTTTTCCCGTTCCCGGAGGCCCTACAAGTAATGCTCCTTTAGGAATTTTACCTCCCAAGTCGGTGTATTTCTGTGGTTGTTTTAAGAATTCTACAATCTCTTCTACTTCCTGCTTGGCTTCGGCAAGCCCGGCTACGTCTTTGAATGTAATTTTGATGGCGCTTCCTTTCTCGAACAGTTGTGCTTTGGATTTTCCTACATTGAAAACACCGCCACCGCCACCACCGGCTCCACCGCTCATTCGGCGCATAAAGAATATCCATAAAGCTATCAGGAAGATGATAGGCAGAAAATTTATCAGAATAGAATTGAATAAATTATTCTTTTTATCATAACTGATAGAACCGTCGAAATGACCTTCTTTTTTTTCTGCATCAATGAAGTTTCCGAGACTTTCCCGGGTTGGTGCTTCTGTTACAATCATCGGGTTCTTTCCAACACGATTCGAATCTTGTTTGAATACTTGGCCTACAAACTGAGGTTTGATATATACTTCGACCGAACTGTCGTCATATCCAACTACTTTGTTGACGTATCCGTCTCGAACATATTGTTGGAATTCGTCGTAAGGAACCTGTTTACTTACAGTGCCGCCTTGATTGCTCCACCATAGTCCTAAAAGCATCAAAGCAATAATCATATACATCCAGTTCAAATTGAACTTTGGCATATTCACTTTATTAGGTTTTTTGTTGTTATCGTCCATATTGAAAAATTAGTCAATGTCGGGAATTGTTGTTAATTTGGCATCAGCCCAGAGATTTTCCAAGTTGTAGAAGTTTCTTATTTCCGGTAAGAATACATGCACTAATACGTCAGAATAGTCCATCGCTACCCATTCTGCATTGCGTAGTCCGTCTACACCGTAAGGTTTAGCATCTGCTCCTTTTCGGGCAGAATCTTTAATTGAATCGACAATAGCACTCACCTGACTGGGAGAGTTACCTTGACAGATTACAAAATATTTGCATATGGTATCGTCAATATTAGTCAGATCGGCTATCACTATGTTCTTACCTTTTTTTTCTTGAATTCCTTCTGTAATTTTTTCGATTAATAATTTCGTTTCGTTCATTTATCAATTGAAATTTAATAGTCAATGTTTTTTGCTTTTCTTTTTATAACAAGAACACTTCGTTCTTTGTTTTTTATCATACCAACATGATATATTTTACAAATATACGCTGAATTCTTGTATCAAAGAAAGTTATGTCGTAAAACTCTTCTTTTTTTGTGTTTTTTAGGGATGTATCTTTTTGTTTAAGGGGAGAAATAGAGGATTTTTGCAAAAAAAATGCCGAAAATGTTTGCGGTTCTCAAATTCTTTGTATCTTTGCACCCGCAAACGAACAACAAGTGGTTGGACGTTGAAAAATAAGTATTGGGCTATGGTGTAATGGTAACACTACAGATTCTGGTCCTGTCATTTCTGGTTCGAGTCCAGATAGCCCAACAACACTACAGTCAATTACAGATAAAAAGCCGCTAAAATTGCATTTTTAGCGGCTTTCTTTGTATCCGATAGCAATGTAACCGAAAAGAGATAACAGCGATTCGGTGATCCACATTTTCGGTGGCAGGTATTGAGATAATATGTTAATGTGTCAATATACCAATTGGTTGCACCGTGTACCGCATGACATTGGCATATTGACACATTATTAAATCGTTACTCTTCTTCTTTAATCGACTCGTCGATTACTTTTATTTTCTGCAGAACCAATTCCAAGTCGGCTTTTAGTTTCTCTACCTTTCGGTTGAGTTCCGTAAGCAGACTGTTTCCTTTCTTAGATGCAGAAGTTAAAAAGCCAAGGTTGTTCTCATAAGTCTGGAGTTCGCTCTTCATGTTCTCATAAGCACGAACAAGCTTTTCACGTTCTCTGTATAAAGTTTGTGAACCTCCACTCTGAATGTTACTGATGTTTGACTTAAAGTTACTGAGTTTTCTGTTGGACGCACTGATATTGAAACGTTCAAACAATTGGTCGACTAAGCTATGGTATTGCTTATACAATTTGTCTTTCTCTTTAAATGGAACATGACCTATTGTACCCCATTCTTTCATCAGTTCACGAACTTGTTTGCTCGCTTCTTCCGTATCTATGGACTCGTCGATAGCGCTTAACCGGGTGATAATTTCTTTTTTCTTCTCCATGTTTTCCAGTTCAACCGAACGTTGTGAAGAAGTGGCTTTATTTTTTTGTTCAAAGAAATAATCACAAGCTGAAATAAAACGTTTCCATATGGTATCCGAATGTTTTTTGGGAACCGGGCCGATTGTTTTCCATTCTTTTTGGAGTTTGGTCAGCGTATCGGCGGTTGCTTTCCAATCTGTACTTTCTTTTAAGCTTTCTGCCTTTTCACAAAGAGCCTTTTTCTTTTCCAGATTTTCATTCATACCTTCTTTCAAAGTTTTGAAGAATTCTCCTTTTTTCTTGAAGAAATCATCACAAGCGTGACGGAAACGCTCGAATATTTTTACATTCATCTTTTGCGGGGCAAAACCGATTGTTTTCCACTTGGTTTGCAGGGCAATAACTTCCTGGGTTTTGTTTTCCCACGCGGAGAATGTTTTCAGTTCATCATATTCTATTGATTCTACAATCTCGCAAATCACTGTTTTTTGATCAAGATTATGTTGTTCCGCTTCTTTCAACGCCTCAAAGTGCTGCTGGTGGCGACGATTGACGACTGTGGATGCTGCTTTAAAACGATTCCAAACCTCATCACGCAATTCTTTGGCAACCGGACCCGTATCACGGAATTCCTGATGCAACTTTTGCAGTTGATGGAAAGCGGATATGACATCTTCTTCATCGGCCAATTTTTCGGCTGCTTCGCAAAGACGATTTTTTATTTCAAGATTCTTTTTGAAGTCATATTCGCGGAATTCGTTGTTTAGCTTCAATATGTCATAGAACTTTTCTACATACAACTGGTAACTTTTCCAAAGTTCGTTGACTTTAGCTTGCGGAATCAGTTTCGTTTCGTTCCATTGTTGTTGAAGCTTCTTGAATTCTGTATATGATTTGTTGGCGTCATCAGGTGATTCCACCAATTCTTTCAGTTCTTCAATGATTGAAAGTTTGATTTGCAGATTTTCTTCTTTTTGTCTTTCCAACTCGGCCATTTGTGCGCTTCTCTTTTCCTTGATAATGGCCATTACATTTTTGAACTCTTCTTCTATCGCATCGCTTTGTGGTGCGTAGTCTTCTTCGGAGCCGCCATTGTCAATGAATTGTTTTTTAGCTGCTTCCAATTCAGCATTATGAAATTTGTAAAAGCTTTGTTTCAAGCTGTCCAATTCTTGCTTACCGGCACTTTCTGCATTCAAGGCAAGCTCTTTCATTCTCGCAAGCACTTCCTCTTTGGTGGTCAGACGAGATGTAGTTTCAACTTGTTCTTCAGCATTTGCTTCTTCAGTCGGAGTTTCTGTTATTGCTTCGGAAACCTCAACTGTTTTCTTTTCTTCTTCTAACTCCCCTTGATTCAAAGGTTGGTTAGTGTCATGAGAGTCCATCATTGTATATTCGTTTTAGGAAATTAGGATTTAAGTCCTTTTATTACATTAGGTCACAAATTAATGAAATAAAACGATTACTTCATACTTTTTTGCCTGATTTTTTTTCATTTATTTTCTATTTAGGACAATAAAACAGTGATTCCCATATAAAGCATCATGCCGATGATGTCATTCGTGATGGCAATAAATGGTCCTGTGGCGATTGCCGGGTCTATTTTCAGCCTTTCAAGAGTCATCGGGACTAATGTGCCGAAAATAGAAGCAAACATGACTACTGCAAACAAACTGATGGATACAGAATAGGTCACGGTTGCCATGGCGCCAAAGCGGATGAAGTTATACGTGTACACTAATAAAGAGATGATGGTCGCATTGATTAATGCTACCACTGCCTCTTTAGCCACTTGTTTAAGGGTATTTTTGGAATCGAGCGAACTGTTGGCCAATCCTTGCACGATGAGCGCGGAAGATTGTGTTCCTACGTTTCCTCCCGTACCGCCGATAAGCGGGATGTAGAGAGCCATCTCCGGGTGTGCTGCAAAAGTCGCATCGAAATTGCCTAATATCATTGAATTGCCAATTCCTCCCAGCATGCCGATGATTAACCACGGAAGACGCGCCGTCGTTTGACGAAAGACATTATCGTCGGTTTCTACATCTTGCGAAAGACCGGAAGCCAATTGATAGTCTCGTTCCGACTGCTCGCGGACTTCGTCCATCACGTCGTCAACGGTGATTTGTCCGACGAGACGTCCTATACTGTCCAGTACGGGGATAGCAACAAGGTCATATTTCTCAATAATCTGAGCAACCTCATCAAGGGGAGTATCTACGTGTACGGAGATCGGGTCTTTCTGCATCACGTGTTTTACTTTCGACACAGAAGGAGAGGTGATCATTTTTTTTAAGGGAAAGATACCGCGTAACCGTTCGTCGTCATCTATTACATATACATAATAGATTTCATCCAATTCTTCGGCTTGTTGGCGCATCTCTTTCAAGCATTCCGGCATACTCCAGTTCTCATTGACGAGTACCATTTCCGTACCCATCAACCCACCGGCCGTATCTTCATCGTATTTCAAAAGGTCTACGATATCGCCGGCCTGTTCTATATCTTCAATGTGCGAAAGAACCTCTTCCTGCTTTTCTTCGTCGAGTTCGCGCATCAGGTCTACGGCATCGTCCGTATCCATATAATCGACGAATCGTTTGGCTATGGTTTCCGAAGGTAGAATCTCAAGGAATTCTTTACGAACATCCTCATCCATTTCTACCAGTACGTCAGCGGCTGTTTCATTATCGAGCAACCGGTAGACAAAACGGGCTTCTTCTGCGTTGAGGTCATTACACAACTCTGCTATGTCGGCCGGGTGCAGGTCAACAAGAAGCTCTTTTACTTTATCGGCATCTTTCAGTTCGATAAGTTGTTTGACGTTGTCTATGTATTCCTCGTTCATCTCCATAATTGCATCTCTAATTTTATGATTTACAATTTACGATCGAAAACTATTGTAATTTAATTCTCTTCTTAACGATCCATTGTTTTCAGTGCCTTTTCCACACTGTTTGTCAGGTTAATGAATTCTTGCACGGATAATTGTTCCGGACGTTTATTAAATAATGCATCTTCCGTCAATGGACATTCTTTACCTAAAATCGGTTTGATGGAATTGCGCAATGTTTTTCGGCGTTGGTTAAAGGTGGTTTTTACTACCTGTTTGAAAAGTTTTTCATTGCAGCCTAACTCGATGGTTTCATTACGTGTCATGCGTATTACGGCACTTTTTACCTTAGGTGGCGGATTGAATACGTGCTCGCTGACCGTAAAAAGGTATTCAACATGATACCAGGCCTGTATCAATACACTGAGGATGCCGTAAGTCTTGCTTCCGGGACCTGCGGCTATGCGTTCGGCCACTTCTTTCTGGATCATACCGGTACAGCAAGGTATCAGTTCCTTGTTTTCCAACATTTTGAAAAATATCTGGCTGGATATGTTGTAGGGATAATTTCCTGTCAGTACAAATGGCTCTCCGTTGAATACGCGATGCAGGTTCATTTTCAGAAAATCGTCTTCTATGATGCAGTCTTCCAAAGACGGATAAGCCTCACGAAGATAAGCCACTGATTCGTAATCTACCTCAACCACTTTTACCGGGCGCCCTTTCTTCACAAGAAATTGGGTAAGTACCCCCATTCCCGGACCGACCTCTAAGATAGGAAGCGCTGGAAACATATCAACTGTATCGGCAATGTCCTGTGCTACTTTGAGATCTTTCAGGAAGTGCTGTCCGAGAAACTTTTTAGGCTTTACTAATTTCATTTATCAACTAAATGGTTACTTTTGCAGTCGACAAAGGTAATTCTTTTACTTGAAGAATTAAGAATTAAGAATGAATAAACTAATAAAAAAGACTCTGAAACTTATTTTACCATTGGTTTTGGGAGGCTTTATCCTGTTTTGGGTCTATCGTGACTTTGATTTTGCGAAAGCAGGCTATGTATTGTTGCATGGTGTAAACTGGTGGTGGATGCTCTTTTCGTTAGCATTCGGAGTGTTCAGCCATATTATTCGTGGTTGGCGCTGGAAAATGACTTTGGAGCCGTTGGGGGCTTTTCCGAAAACCGGTGATTGTGTCAATGCGATCTTTGTCTCTTATGCCGCCAATCTTGTGTTGCCTCGTGTCGGAGAAATCTCCCGTTGTGGAGTATTGGCCAAATACGATGATATTTCTTTTACAAAATCTTTGGGTACGGTAGTTACGGAGCGTTTGGTCGATGTCGTATGTATGGTATTTATTACGGGGACTACTTTTTTGTTGCAAATGCCTGTGTTTCTTTCCTTTTTTAAAGAGACCGGAACAAAGATTCCGTCTATTGTGCATTTGTTGACATCCGTATGGTTTTATATTATGTTGTTTTGTATTATCGGTGTTATTGCTCTTCTTTATTATTTAATGCGGGCATTGTCTTTTTTCGAAAAGGTGAAAGGAATTGTTTTTAATGTGTACGAAGGAGTGATGTCTTTGAAAAATGTGAAGAATATTCCTCTGTTTGTTTTATATACTGTTCTTATCTGGTTGTGCTATTTCCTGCATTTTTACATTACATTCTATTGTTTCGGATTTACCGAGCATTTAGGTGCTATGGCAGCGTTAGTCATGTTTGCTGCCGGTACGTTCGCTGTTGTTGTCCCCACTCCTAATGGTGCGGGACCGTGGCACTTTGCCGTTATTTCCATGATGGTGCTTTATGGAGTAAATGTGGTGGATGCCGGAATATTTGCCTTGATTGTACACGGAATTCAAACCTTTTTAGTAGCTTTGTTGGGAATATATGGTTTGGCGGCTTTGTCGCTTACCAATAGACAACGAAAATAAGAACCTAATAAAATGATTCGTTATGAGCACAATTCTCTCTTTAGCTCCACAAAATGTGTGGAAGCACTTCTATTCATTAACTCAGATTCCGCGTCTATCGGGACATATGGAAAAGATAACTGAGTTTCTTCTTGACTTCGGAAAAAATCTGGGACTGGAATCATTCGTAGACGAAGCCGGTAATGTTATTATCCGTAAACCTGCCACTCCGGGCATGGAAAACCGTAAAGGTGTAATTTTGCAGGCACATATGGATATGGTTCCTCAGAAGAACAATGATACTGCACACGATTTTGAGAAAGATCCTATCGAAACTTATATAGACGGTGATTGGGTGAAAGCCAAAGGCACTACTTTGGGAGCCGACAACGGATTGGGAGTAGCAGCTATTATGGCAGTACTGGAATCCAAGGATTTGAAACATGGTCCGTTGGAAGCTCTTATTACAAAAGATGAGGAAACCGGTATGTACGGTGCTTTTGGTTTGAAACCGGGAACATTGAACGGAGAAATACTGTTGAATCTCGATTCGGAAGACGAAGGAGAACTTTATATCGGTTGCGCAGGCGGTATGGATGTTACAGCTACGCTTGAGTATAAGGAAGTAGAGCCGGAAGAGGGCGATATTGCCGTTAAGGTGACACTGAAAGGATTACGCGGAGGACATTCCGGATTGGAAATCAATGAGGGACGTGCCAATGCCAATAAACTGTTGGTTCGTTTCGTTCGTGAGGCCGTGGCAAGCTATGAAGCCCGTTTGGCAAGTTGGGAAGGTGGGAATATGCGCAATGCCATTCCTCGTGAGGCGTCGGCGGTAGTTACTATTCCTGCAGAAAATGAAGAGGAGTTATTGGGATTGGTGAAGTATTGCGAAGACCTGTTCAATGAAGAATATTCGGCTATCGAAACCCCGATCAGTTTTAAAGCCGAACGGGTAGATGTACCTAAGGGAGAAGTCCCCGAAGAAATTCAAGACAATCTGATCGATGCGATCTTTGCTTGTCAGAATGGGGTGATGCGTATGATTCCTACTATTCCCGATACAGTAGAAACTTCTTCCAATCTGGCTATCATTGTGATTGGAAATGGCAAGGCGGATATTAAAATATTGGCTCGCAGTTCCAGTGACAGTATGAAAGAATACCTTACTACCAGTCTTGAATGTTGTTTCTCTATGGCGGGTATGAAGGTAGAAATGACCGGTGGATATTCCGGTTGGCAGCCTGATATCAATTCTCCGATTTTGCATGCGATGAAAGAATCTTATAAGAAACAGTTTGGTGTAGAACCGGCTGTGAAAGTGATTCATGCAGGGTTGGAATGTGGTATCATCGGTGCTATTATTCCGGGATTGGATATGATTTCTTTCGGTCCTACTTTGCGTTCACCGCATTCACCGGATGAACGCGCTCTGATTCCTACCGTACAGAAATTCTATGATTTTCTGGTGGCCACATTGGAACAAACTCCGGAAAAGTAATATTTTAATCGATATACTTGAAAGCGTGCATTCGCTTCCTGTGAAATTAAAGAATCCTGCCCGTTATTTTATGGGTGGGATTTTTTGTTTTTCTGTCTTTTACCGTGCCTTTCTGTCAGTGATTGTTTTGTCATGTTTTTCAAATACGTTATGATGATTTCTTCGTTTTATTGATGCAGATCAATAAATATGCTATAAAACATGTTTTTTCTTCATTTTTCGATATAACGTATTCGAATAGGTCTTATTTTTGTGTTGTAAAACATGTTTTTAGGATAAAAAAGTTTTTAGGTAACAAGATTGAAAGGAGACTTAATTATGAAAAAGGTAAAGAAGTTTTTTAGAAAATTAAGCGATGCTGACGCTAACATTTGGGGATATGTTATGACACATCCTTTCTAACGGTTTTCAGTAGAAGTATTAGTTTATTAAATGTTTAAAGCAATGAAAAGAACGATTCTTAAGTTTATGGCCAAGTACCTCAGCGAGGTGGGCCGTAATGAAATGATGAAATGGGGATACACGAATGAAAAGTGATTCTTTTATGTATCTATTCAGTAATGGCAAATGTGATCGGGAAATACAACAACTGTGTTTCCCGATTTTTTTATGCATATTACTATAAGAGTTTGTTGGTGGAATAGCGTTAAATGATTTACTTTGTACCTGATATAAAAGGCATTTGCATGAAAAAAATATTGAAATACCTGAGTAGCCCATATCCTCTCTTTTACCAACGGTGGAAGGTAGCATTGATTTCATGTGGCATTGTGTTTTTTATTCTGCTCTTATTTCAGCCGTTTGGTATATCGGCTATTTCTCATAACAAATTGGGCATTCTCTTGGGCTATATGGTGGTAACCGGCCTGTTTCTTTGTATTCCTGTCTATTTGCTTCCGTTTTTGTTTCCTGACTTTTACGAAGATGAGCGTTGGACGGTAGGGAAGCATCTGTTGAATAACCTGTTTATTTTCTTTTTTATAGCTGTCGGGCTTTGGTTGTATTCCGATTGGATATTTGGTTGGGGATTGCGTTGGGATATTTTTTGTAGTTTTCTGGCTTCGACTGTTGTTGTCGGTATTTTCCCTACTGCTTTTTTTGTGATGTTGAATCGAAATCGTTTTTTGGCTTCTCATCTTCAAGAAGCAATGGAAATGAATCAATATCTTCAGAAGGCGGAAAGTATTCCAAATTGTAATCGGATGGAAAACGGGAAGGAGTATATTGTATTTTCCGGAGGAACGAAAGAATCGTTTGAACTAATAGCCAGTGATTTGCTTTATGTGGAGGCAGAAGGAAATTATGTGAAGATTGTTTATCGGAAGAATGAGAAGTGTACACAGAAAATGCTGCGAGCCACTATGAAACAAGTAGAAGAAGTAAGCAGACCTTTTTCTTATATTGTCAAATCTCATCGGGCTTTTTTAGTCAACTTGTGTGCTGTATCTAAAGTAAGCGGAAATTCACAAGGATATCGCCTGTTTCTTTATGATTGCGAAGATAGCATACCTGTATCGCGGGCATATAGTAAAGAGGTTAAAATGTTGATAGAGAAAATGAATAACAGATAACCATTCATCACAAAATGATGCTGCTCGTCACAGCACATCTGTCGTTTGTCACATATCCGGGCTGTCTGTCCCGGATATTTTTTTCCTTTCATTGTTTCCTTTATGTTTGCCATCGTAAACGTTAGCAAACAGAAAAATGAAAAAGTTATTTTGGATATTCATTGCAAGTCCGGTTTTGTTTTCTGCCCGGATATGGGCGCAGGAAACTGTAAAAGATACTGTATTTCTTATTCCTTTTGCAGATACCGTATTGTTGGATGAAGTTGTGGTCAAGGCTCACAAAACGATACCGATGAATAACCGGTGGAGTGATCTTCAACCGGTTGATCTGGTAACGGTAGCCGGTGCAAACGGCAATCTGTATAAGGCATTGGAAACACTTCCGGGTACGCAGATTCAAGGAGAGAGCGGGCGGTTGCTGGTACGTGGCGGAAGTAGTGATGAGACACAGACTTATATCGATGGGATGCATGTTTTGAATCCTTATACCTCAACGGCTGAAAATACTCCTGCCAGAGGGCGTTATTCACCTTTTATGTTTAGTGGCATTAATCTTTCCACAGGCGGGCATTCGCAGGAATATGGTGAAGCTTTGTCGGCTGTACTTCCTTTGGAAACGAAGGATAATAGCCGGATTAATAAAGTGGGAATCAGTCCGTCTACCGTTGGCATAGGAGGTGGAGGTAATCATGCTTTTAGAAATGCTTCGCTTGCTTTGAATCTCGATTATCAGAATTTAGCGCTTTATAATAAAGTATATCCGGGCCGAATCGACTTTAAGAAGCCCTATCAGATGTTTTCCGGAGCGACCCAGTTTCGCTATACTCCTTCCGGATCATCCGTTTTCAAGATATATGTCGGATATGATCGTACGGATTATTCCAATTATACGGATAACAACCGGTATCTGTTTTGCTTGGGAGAAAACAATGTTTATTTGAACTCGACTTTCCGGACTGCTATTTCCGGAGGGTGGGAATGGTTTTCCGGAATGGCTTATTCTCTTTTTGACCGAAAGGTAGACGGAGCTGTTACCGAAGGCGATCATTGGTGTGAAAAACAGGCCGAGCTTCATTTCAAAACTAAACTTTCTAAAAAGTTTCATCCTACTTTTCGGATGGATGTAGGTTTTGAATCCTTTCTTCGTTGGTATGAAACCCGATATTCTCAAGTGTCTGTTGCCGATACTAAAGAAATCTCTCCAACAATAGAAGCCGTTTTTGGAACTGTTTCCTATTATCCGGTTGAAAATTTGAAGGCGGAGCTTTCTTTTCGGACAGAATATGCCTCATTGGCCCGGAAAATTAATTTTTCACCTCGTTTGTCGCTCTCTTATTCGTGGTGTGATCTTGTACTTTCGGCTACGGCAGGGCGGTATACACAGTTGCCGAACGCCAAATACTTAGCTCAGCAGCCCTCCTTATTGTCCGAAGCATGCCGGCAGTACAATGTAGGAGGTTTATATAAGGCGGCAGGGCGTTTTTATAAAGCAGAATTCTATTACAAAAAGTATGATCGGCTGGTACTTTACACTCCTGCCGGTCTCACTTCCGGTGGATATGGAAGCAGTAAAGGGGTGGATCTGTATTTTGAGGATCGTTCGTTAATGAGAAATCTGGAATGTAATCTTTCTTATTCTTTTAATCTTTCTCAGAGGAAATATTTGGAATATACAGAATTGACCACTCCTCAGTATGCTACCCGGCACAACGCATCACTGGTGTTGAAGTACAGCCTGACAAAGTTACGCACCATTGTCGCTTTGACCGAACGCTTTGCAAGTGGACGTCCCTATCATAATCCCGTTAGGTCCGGATTGATGAATGATGAGACGAAACCTTACAATAGCCTCGATTTAGGATTTACTTTTCTGGCAACAAAGAAGATGATCATTCATGCTTCCGCCACCAATGTTCTTTGTCGGAAAAATGAATTCGGGCGGATCGATGGAAAGCCCTTGTTAGCTTCCAGTGACCATTTCTTCTATTTGGGTGTCTTTATCACCTTAGGAAAAAAAGCCGCTTATGATGTTTCTAATTTTTAAATACAATGTAATTATGAGAACAATTTTGATTTCTTTGGTTTTGTTATTTATGAGTGTAATGGGGAATGCCCAGAGTTTGACCTTGAAAATAGGGGGAATAGAAAATGCAGAAGGATTTCTTTATGTAGGGATTTACAGTTCTGAAGAGTCGTTTATGAAAAAGCCTGTTTATGGATTCCGGGTAGAAGTGAAAGATACGTTGGTTACCGTTCCTTGTAAAGGCTTACCCTCCGGTGCTTATGCCATTTCTGTTTTTCAGGATGCGAATGGCAATGGTGTGTTGGATACCGGCTCTTTTGGCCGTCCGACTGAGAAGTTCGGTTTTAGTAATAATGCCGAAGGGGTCATGGGGCCGCCCGCTTACAAGAAATGTGTGTTTGAATTTAAGCAAGATGCTGAGATACTGATTCTGCTGAAATAAGTATTGTGCATTGTTTTGTCCGGGTAGCTATAAAAAAGCAATTTTAGCTATTGTTTCGTGACTTGTAAGAGTATATACTTATGTGTGTGTTAAAGGTATACTTTTGCATATTAAGAGTGTACACTTTTAATATGCAAAAGTATACACTCTTATAAACGGGGAAATAAATTGTTAAGCAAACGGGTTAACAGTGTTAATTCTTATAAGTTATAGAACTTGTCGAGCAGTTTCTTTTTGTATATTTTGCTTACTTTTAGCTCTGTGACGGTATTAAAAGGATATAGCATAATGCAAGTACTATCTTGTATCATACTGAGGTAATTTATATTAATGATATAAGTTTTATGTATCTGGATGAACTCGGCGCCATAGTTTAAAATAACTTCTGCTGTCGTGTTGTGTTTTAAAATCACATGTCGGAAATCATCCAAGATGATTTCCCATAACTTACGTTCAGAATTATATCGGAAATATCCGATGTTCTGCGGTCTTAATATAACTTTATCATTTGTGATGGTCGTGATTAACAATGGTTTGTCTATCGGATAGTGCGGAGGAAGGACAGGCGGAAGTTTTGTGTTCTTTTTATTTAAATAGTAGCGATTCATGGCTAACAATAAATCGTCTTTGCTGACTGGTTTTAACAGGAAATCAAATGCCTGCATACGGAGTGCCTGCAACATGTATTTCTCGTAAGATGTATAAAATATGGTACTCATTTCCCAATCAATTTTAGGACGTAATGCTGCCAAAAACTCCAGGCCATTGATTCCCGGCAGTTCGATGTCAAGGAAAATTAGTTGAGGCTTATGTTTTAGAATGGCTTGTTCACCATCGTGACTGTTGAATGCGGTGGCTATGACATTTACATCCTGATAAGCTTTCAATTCGTTAGTCAGAACCGTCACGGATGGTTTGTCATCATCAATAATGATAACTTTTGTTGGGACACTCATGAGTTATTTCAGTTTATATTAAAATTATAATTATTGGGAATAATAAGTTGAGCGCAACATCCGGTTTCTCCCTTTGCATCCCGGTATTCTGTTAAATTGTAGCTCATCTGTTGTTTATTCCGCTCATTTAGTAATTGGATTGTTTGTGATACGACCCGTAAACCGGTTTGGGTTTTATGGTCTCTGTTCTGTAAGTTTAGAGGTTTACCGTTGTTGCGAACCTCAATATAGATGTCATTCTCTTTTTTGAATATATGTAATATTAATTTCTTTTCCATCCGGGCATCTATCTCGGCCGGTATGTCTTTCAGTCCATGTTTAATGGCATTTTCAACAAAAATCTGAATCATCATGGAGGGCAGTGTCACGTGTTCCGGTTCTATTCCTTCTTCCAAGATCGTTTCATATCTGAAATTTTCTCCCAAAGCTTCTCCCTCTATCTGGACATAAAGTTGTATAAAGTCCATTTCCTCTTTCAGGGATGTGCAGAATACATTGGCGAGGTTTTGCCCTTGTCGCAGCAAGTTGACTAATACATGAAGTTGTGTCGGCTTTCCTTGTTGCTGTGCCAGCAGTTCATGATTTAGAGCGTTGTATATGAAATGAGGTGTTATTCTGTTGCGTATATTTTCCATACGCAGTTCTACAATCCGGTGCAGCATTTGTTCTTCCTTGAATCTCATCTGCTTACGTCGGTAATAATATAATAGCACGAGTAATATCAGTATAGAAACGGATATGGCAAGCCATGTGTAAGTTTGTAAAAGTTGTGTTTCTTTTTCTCCGATATATAATTTCTGATTAAGAATTGTTGCGTCTCTTTCATAGCGCATTTGCAGATCGGCAGTTCTCATTCTTACTCGATCATCTCTCAGTGAATCATTCAATTCATTATATGCTTTTTGGTATTGAAATGCTTTTTTCCAGTCCGCTTGTTCGGTATAATATCTTTGTAAGAAATCTAACCTGGCTAAGATATGGTCGGGCTTAGTTCCTTCGGGGAGTGGATGCTTTTGTATGAGTTGCTCCGCTTGTTTATAATCTTTTTTTTGCATAGCCAATTCCATCTGTTGTGTATAGAGGTAGGGTAGAACAGTTTCACTTTGCATCTTTTGGAAAAAAGCAATATTGTCGAAAAGTAAGCTGTCCGCATTTTGGGGCTGATTCAGTTTGAGATATACGTCAACTATATTGCTATGGCATATATATTTTTCCCATTCAAGTTCTGGGTGCGCACGTAAAAAAGTGTCTGTTTGCAAGAATGTATTTAGGCAATTGAGATAATCCTTTTGGTAGTAATAATCATTTCCTCTATTGGTTAAATAATTAAATTTTTCGTGTGTCATCATAAGTTCCCATAATTCCAGACTTTTATCCAACCATATTTTGCTTTGCTTAAAATCGTGAAGGGTCGTATAGGTTGCTGCAAGTCCTCCATATAAAGGAACATAATTATCTTTAGCTGTATGAGCAGAATCGGCTAAATAGATAGCCTTTTTATAATAGAAAGCGCTTTGTGCCAATTCACCTTTTTGTCTATAGGCATCTGCCAGGTTGTTAAGACATAATATTTGTTGCTCAAAGTCCGGTTCTTGCTCTGCTACTTTACAGGCCTCTATGTTATAATAGACTAATGAATCCGGGTCTAAGTAAAATTGTGAATAGTAGGCTGCTTTGGTCTGCAGGCATTTTATGCGCATCTGATTTCGCCGGGAAGTAGCTGGTTGTCTGGATAAATAGTCCATTGTCTGAGCCAGATTATTAAGCATGGAATCCGGTTGTGACATGTAGAATAAGAGTATGACGTCATATAAGACAAAGTCATAATAATCGTCACTGTCTTTTGCCACATTTTTTCCTTTCAGAATGGCTTCTTTAGCAAAATTCACGTTGAAAGTTCTAATAGAATCGTGAATTTCTTGTTTGAGCATTTTTATTTCTGCTTGTTCATCAGGTGATGTCACCCCTATGTTTTTATGTCTCTGGCAGGCACCTGCCAATGTTGAGAGTGCGATAATAAATAAAGTTATTAGAATATATATACTTTTCATTAATAGTAGCTTTTGTTAGACTTTTATACGCTGTTTGAGTGCGAATTTATAAAATTTATTCCTTATAATTTCATTAACCCTGATTTATTATGTAGAATTGGAGACTTGTTATCCGGAATTTTCGACCTGTTGATTGTTCGTTTCGTCATTTCATGATAAAAAGTCGGGATGTGTAAATTATGTGTGTAAGGGCATTTTATACCGGACTTTTCCTTTTTGGAGGTATTCCTGTTTTTAATATTACTAAGTTGTTCCTTTTTAAGTACTACTTTCTGTTCATCAAAATTATTAATTTCTTAAATGTAAGAATACATGTTCTTGCACGCAGAGAATTTATTTTTTTATTTTCGTTACAATTAGTAGACATTTCCATTTTTTATGTTTATGCAGTTTGTTATATCTTATGGATATCAGTTTTGTTCTTCGGTGAGAAACATCTTGTTCCTCGTAGAGCAACGTCCCGATTATCGTAGAGAAACCAATCGAATCTCATAGAGAAAATAATGATTAATATAACATGTTGAAATTCAGCTGTTTGTATATGTATGGTAATGTTGGATATTTTTAATTTTTAAACCACCTTTTTATCTGTCTTTTTATCATTAATGTGTATCTGAAATCACGACATTTCTGTTGGCCGATTTATTGGCGATAATATTTGTTACTATGAAAAAGTGCTTCATAAAAAGATAAAAAAAGAATGCCTGTAGCTTTCTGGTTTGGGCGTTTTAATATTTTGACGATATATAAGCATAATCTTTCATTATTTTCAATATTCTGTTTCTGAAAAAAAAGTCCTGTTATCGTATATTTTAGTTCTGTTATTATTTATTTTCATCTTCTTATCTGATAAAGTAAAAAAAAGAGGTTTGTTGGTGGTGGATGCAATGTCTATATTTGAAGCAATTAAGTACTTTTTGAGGAATATTTTAATTTATAGAATACGATCATGAAACAAACTATTTTTCAGAGAAGTTTCCTACCTTTTACTTGTTGCTTATTTTTGTTTATTGCTAATGGCAGTGACATGCAAGCTCAAAAAAGAGTATCTGTCAACCCTATTGTAAGTCCTTCCATTAAGAATGTAGGATGGAGAGATTATAACACAACTATCGAAACTCCATTTTATCTGGAAGACTCCGGTGTAAATAAGTTAACGGCAAATTTGAGGGAAAAGGAGTTGATTTCTGTGCTACCTTCCAGTTATTGTGTAATTTCTAAATTTCAGAAGCGTTCCAATTCCAGTATGATGACATTTAATTTAGAAGCAAAATTGCAAAAGGGGAATTCTCTCATGTTTGATGCTGCTACTAATGTATATGTTATAATAGAGGAGAAAAAGAATTGTGCATTACCTTCCGGAAGACTTTCTCTTGCACAAGGGAGAGTGGTAAAAGGCCGTATCAGTATTCCGTTTACAGGTAGTCTGTCCGGGCGTAGTCAAGCAACTCTTTGTGTGGAAATAGGTTCGGATATCCACAAATTTGAGTTAACGGGGAAAACCGATAGTAAAGTTCAGGAACTGGCTGTTTTGCCTTATAATCCGGTATGGACAGAAAAACCAAAACAAGAAATCCCGCAAGATGATAAAAAGCAGGAGAAGATTGTGGCCGTAGCGGTTAAAAAGGCAGAAGACGTTACTAAAGATATTAAAACTGAATTAAAAGAAGATTTATCAAAAACAATAGCCGATTTACGTGCAAAAGATGAACTGTCGGAGAATACACAAGTCGATGTAAATGCAGAAGTAATGCCGGAAGTGAAGAAAGACGGTACGGTAGAGTATAATATGAAAGTTCGTTACGATGTACAAGTTGTTTCTGATTTTGTGAAAAAATTGAATATATCTCATACTACGGAAGATTGGCCTGCCGGTAAATATCGTCTGAAGGATTCACAGGCTGCACTTCAAACAGCCGGTATTATAAAAAGTACGGTAGAGTCTAAATTAGAAGAATATATTACTCCCGGAACGGAAGTTACAGTAAAGATTATTGGTGGTACCGATGGAACAAAGTTTAAAAATAGTGTTCCTTATGATGGTGCTTTTGGGAATATTAATGAAGCGGAGTGTTTTGTAAACGGAGCCTTTGCTTATGTGACGGTGACTCCCGAAACTGGAATAAGCAGTAATGAGCAATTGGCCTACCTTCGTACTTTGGATATTAAAAAATTTATGGAAAATCATATCGGGCAATTCCGGGTAGCAAATACGCATTATGAGCACTTTGCAGAAATAGCAGAAAATGTAGGTGCGCAGTATCGTAGAGTTGCGGTTGAAATTACGGTTCACAATGCTTTTAATAAAAAGTATCCGGAAATCGCTGCTTATAAAGAAAATGTCTACGAGCGAAATTCAGAAGTCGATAAGAATATTCCTGTAACATCGGTTAGTTCGAATGCTGTTGCAGTCATCATAGGTAATACGGAATATCAGGTTGCGACCGGTAAGCAAGGTACTACAAAAGTAGGGCCGGTAAAATATGCAGTAAACGATGCCAGTACTATGCGTGATTATCTGACACGGACATTGGGAGTGAACCAGAAGAATATTATTTTTAAAACTAATGCCGATAAAAAGGATTTTGATGATATTTTTGGAACAGATGACAAGGAAGGAGAAATTGCAGAGTTGGTGAAACGTACGGGTGCAAAAGAGGTCTATTTCTTTTATTCTGGTCATGGCTATCCTTTTATGGGTGAGCCTTATCTATTGGGAATACGTTCAAATCCCAAAAACTGTAAGGAGCAAGCCACTTCTTTACAGAGTATTTACCGTACATTAGGGGCTTTACCGGTCGAAAAGGTGAATGTGATAACTGATGCTTGTTTTTCCGGGCAAGAAATTTCAATGGAAGCTTCTGCCACCGAGTTTGCCCGGCGTCCGAAACCTGATAAACTTGCGAAATTCGTAATACTTTCGGCTGCAAGCGAAGAACAGTATGCCAATTGGTATAAAGATAAGAAACACGGACTGTTTTCTTATGTACTTTTTAAAGCTATGCAGGATAAGGAAAGATCCGATCTGAATGGGGATGGAGTACTTACATTTGATGAACTGTATAAATACTTGGCTGATAATCAGGAGTATGGGGTTCCTTATTTGGCGAAAGAACTGGAGGGGGAACAGGTTCGGCAGAATCCGGTTATTCAGGTTAGCGTTCGTGCTAAAGATGCATTTGTGAAGTATTAACCAAAATCGAGTATTAATTTACAATAATAAGAATAACAATGAAAAATATAAATAAAATAATCGGAATTATAGGATTGTTGTTTTGTGTGTTGCAGCCCATTTCGGCACAATTTAGGATGGGGATAGATTGGTCGTGTGGAATGCCTAAATCCTATTTTTACTCAACCCGCTATTACGATGATGAAGGCACTTATATGCCTACAGCACATGCCGGTTTTTCTTTTGAATACGTACTTCCACGGCATATAATGCCACTCTATCTGCCGCTTTCAATAAAAAGTGGAGTTTATTATGCTCATTATGAAGAGTTACCTTTGAATGAAGAATCGGAGAGTTATTATTATGGTGAATCTATATGGGGACAAGGTGTGGGGATTCCATTGGTCGGTGAAGTAAAATATCTGATTAATAATCATATACGTGTATATGCTAATGCTGGGGTAACGTTTAATGCTTTGTTTATAGATGATCCTTATTATAGCGGTTACGAAGGAGAAGAGGGAGGATGCCGTTTCAAAGTAGGAGGTACAACAGAGGCTGGTATTGAATTTCGTAATTTCCGAATCGGTTTTGGGTATCGTGGTTTGTTCTCCACTTTTTATGGTTATAAAAGTGATGGCGAGAAGAAAGCCGGCAGTGGTTTTGTCTCTATGGGATGGCGTTTTGGAGGTAACCGGCTGTTTAAGAAAAACTCTAAATTGAGTGTTTACTAATTAAATATTCAAGTAATGAAGAAAACGGCTGTTTTATTGATATTGTCATGGATTCAATATATTTATTCACCGGTGAGTGCTCAGGTCTTTCAGGGCACTCCACCGGCAGAATGGATTGAAGTATCAGGAGAAGCTTCTATAAAATTACCGCAAGAAGAAAAACTGGAGCACCAGGAATTGCTCCGTCTGGCTCAACAAACGGCAATTGAAAATCAGTTTGGCACATCTATTGTCTATGGAAATTTTATGAAGACTTACGAAAGTGAGTTGCAACATTATGAACATTTTGTGGATATGAAATCCCAGTTTGCTCAGGGAGTCTGGTGTAGTGATAAAACAGAACCCGTTTTCACTTCTCGGAAAACGGAAATATTAGGGGCGGACCGGAAAGGTAATTTTAAAAAGAAGATACCTGCTGTGGAATGGACTTGTGCGGTAAATGGTTATGCAAAACAGCTTCATCAGATATTACCCCGCTTTGAATTTAAAATACTGAATGATAAAAAGAATGTCGTAGTAGAGCAGAAAATCGGTTTGAATGGCAGTGAACTCATTGCAGGACAGGATTCTGTATTTCATCAAGGAGATTTGTTCATTACACAATTCCGTAGTTCGAAATCCGGTCATTTGGCTCTTTTTATGGATAATGGGGAAAAAGCCCAACGCATGTTGCCTTATTATGCTTATGATAATGTGGACGACGTATCTGTCAAAGCAAATCAATGGTACTCATTCTTTGATATATCGGAACCTTCCGGATTTCCAAAAGAGAATATTGATGAACTGGAATTGATTACAGATCAAAAATACGATGTCATTCGCATTTACTATCTTTTTTCGGAAACTCCGTTTACAAAAGATTTTTTCTTTTCATTGGCTGATGACGAAGGTATTTCCCATCCTGAGTTACCGAAAGGATATAGCGAATTACCGTCGGTGACTTCACAACAATTTGTTCAGTGGTTACAAGCCAATAGGATACGGAAAAAAGACTTGCAGATCAGCATAGTCGATTTAATAATAGATAATCATTAAGAAAATGAAATATGTAGGTTCTTTATTATTAGCTCTTTTCTTATGTCTATCGTTGCAAGCGCAAGACCAGGAAGAGGGCTTTTTCGTAGCACATCAATGTGCTACTTCGGCATCTTTGATGATTGCCAAACAGAAAGCATTACTCAACACCAAAGGTGAATTGGCTACTCAGATCAATGGAAAAATAACCAGTGTCAGCCAATCTTATCTGACGGAAGATTTGGGAAATGATATATTGAAAGAGGAATTTATCAATGAAAGTAAAATAGCTGCTCAAGTTATTCTAAAGAATATAGCTATTGCGGAAGAAATTCCGGTGAAAGAGAAAGACGGTAGATATACTGTGCACATTACGCTTAAAGTGAGAGAGACAGATGTGTTGGATGCGATCCGTAAACATGTTATGGCAAATGAAAGACTACAGAAGGTTTTTAAAAAGGAGAAGTTTGACGAATTGTGGAATGAATAAAAATAAAGTAAAAAGTTTTCATTTAGGGATTCTTATACTGGTGTGTGCAAGTCATCCATATACCTTTTGGTTGGGAAGAGGATTTAACTTCTGAGTATACACAGCAGATAAAATATATCTGTCTCATATTTAGTAAAGGATGTATAAGGAATAATTTTTGTGATATTTTAAAATTTGAAAATGTCATAGAAAAAAGACTGACCGGTGATTTAAGAATTGAAGAACTCTATAAGACGAACGATTATAATTTGGAACAGTGTATGTTAAGAAATTATAACCACGTTTTAATAGATGATGATTATCAGATAAATACAGACGATATATAGAGTTCTTGAAGCTTGGAGAATATGGTAAACTGGCGGTTAAGACAGTAGTTTGGTCTTTACTAAATGTGAAAGTTCTTTTTATTCATATTGAACTAAAATGAGGTGATAGTTTGAACCTATTAGGATTTAGGGGCAGATATGATTTTGAAAAATCGTGTGTTTATAGTATACAGGTCATTAAATTTAAGCTAAAAAATGCTTTTCTTTAAACTTTATTCTCTTTCTTTGTTCTTAATATAAAAGGACTTAAACTTTGAACGTATGAGAATAAAGCAGATTTGTATGATGGTATTGCTCTCTTTAGGGATAGCACCTTGGGCAAAAGCTCAAACATTTGACAAGTTATGGAAACAGGTGGAGCAGGCTGAACAGAAGAGTTTGCCACAAACAGTGATCCAACTGACAGATCGAATTTATAAAAAAGCGGAAACAGAGAGAAACTCTCCACAGATGTTGAAGGCGTATACGTGGCGGATGAAATACCGCGAAACGTTGACTCCCGATAGCTTTTATGTAAGTTTGAAAGGTTTGGAACAGTGGGCGGAAACAACGGATAAACCGATGGACCGTGCTGTTTTGAATTCCCTGATAGCCGGTATTTATGCAGATTATGCATCCAGCAATCGCTGGCAGATTCGTCAGCGGACGAATATTGTAGACGAAGCTCCCTCCTCCGATATACGGGAATGGAGCAGTAATATGTTCGTGCAACAGGTGATGAAATATACAGCCGGTTCTTTGCAGGATACGGGATTGCTGTTGAATACCTCTTCGCGCATTTATATTCCTTTTGTGAAACTCGGAGATACCAGTGAATACTATCATCATGATATGCTTCATTTGCTGGGTAGCAGAGGGGTGGATGCCTTGAACAATGTAATGGGATTGGATAAAGATTCTGTTGTACAGACATCGGTTGAAAACGTTTATTTAGGTATGCTCGATGCTTATGAAAAAGCCGGTATGGATGATGGTTATGTGCTCTGCAAACTCGATTATCTGAACTGGAAACGGAATTCGGATCCTACCTTTGTGCCTTATCGGGCACCACAGAATTTAATCGGGTTGACTCAAGATCCTTATCTGGCTGGCCTCGATAAACTGAAAGCTGATTTTAAATCGCATGATGTCTGTGCTGAGGTTTATCTGGCCAAAGCCCGCTATGCTGTGGAAAAACAGCAACAGGTGATGGCTTTGCAGATTTGTGATGAGGCTATCAGGCTTTATCCGGACTATAAACGCATCAATGCCTTAAAGAATTTGAAACAGGAGATTTTGAATCCGGCTTTGTATGTACGTGCCGACCAGGTTGTTTATCCGGATACTGATATGAAGTTGATGGTGAACCATAAGAATATAGATGGTTTTACGGTGCAATTATACCAATCGAAAAAGCGGGTGGCCGAACAGCATTATTCTTTATTGCGTCCTCAGAATTATCAGAATCAGGATACTGTATTTACGTTGAAAGCTCCGGCAATCGGAGAATATGTGATGCGTATCGTACCCGATGCCAAGGCACGGGAAAATAGTGAAAGCAAGCTGAGTGTTACCCGTTTTAAGGTATTGACACTTCGTTTGCCGGGAGACCAATACGAAGTGGTTGTCCTCGACTGTATGAGCGGACAGCCTGTGGAAGGTGCTGTTGTCACTCTTTATACAAACGATGAAAAGAAATTGACGGAGTTTACTACTGATTCCGAAGGAAAGGCAACATTCCCCTATAAACGTGAATACCGCTATTTAGTCGCTACCAAAGGCGATGATACCGCAATGCCCTTGCAAGGTATTTATGGCGGTAGTTATAATTACTACACGGATAAGAAACCGGTGAATTCGGTGAAACTTCTGACGGACCGTTCTCTTTATCGACCGGGGCAAACCGTATATGTGAAAGGTATTGCTTATGAGCAGGAACTGGATACAGCTAATGTCATTGCCAATCGCACTTATACGTTGACACTTACCGATGCCAATCGGCAGGAGGTTGGAAAGAAAGAGCTTCGTACCAATGAGTTCGGTTCCTTTGCTACGGAATTCACTTTGCCGTCCGTTTGCTTGAACGGTACGTTCACACTAACTACCGATGAAGGAATGACCACTATCCGCGTGGAAGAGTATAAACGACCTACTTTCGATATAACTTTTGATAAGATGACCGGGTCGTATAGCTTGGGTGATAAAATCGATGTGAAAGGAACGGTAGCCACCTTTAGTGGTGTGTCATTGCAGGATTTGCCTTTGAATTATACAGTTACCCGTTTTATGCGTTTTGGCTGGCAAGGAGCGCAGTTGGGCGCTGAACCTATTGCATCGGGCACCGTTTCACTGAATGAAGACGGACAATTCACGATTCCGGTATCCTTGAGTGGTGATAAAGGGTGCGATATGGGATATTATGTTTTCCAGATTCAAGCGACGGTTACGAATGTGGCGGGAGAGACGCAGGCTTCCACTTACAGTTTAGGAGTCGGAAACCGTTCAATGCTACTGGGAGCCGAGATACAGAATCCTGTTTGCAAGGAAGATTCCATCAAGCTGACTTTTAAAGCTACCAATCTTGATGGCCAGCCCGTTAGTGTAGAGGGTAACTACAAACTTTATCCCGTAGTCGGTGGTGCGAAGTCCGAAGAGGTGATGAAAGGCACTCCGGCTTATACGGGTACGTTTGTTTCCAATAAAGAGACGCTTCTTCCGGGATGGACTTCTGTGCCGTCGGGAGAATATCTGTTGGTTATGTCTGCCAAAGATGATCAGGGTCGTGAAGTGACGGGCGAAGAGGAAGTCATACTCTTCTCGATCAAAGATAAGCGCCCTCCGGTAGACAAGGCGATCTGGTATTATGCAGAAAATACCTCGTTTGATGCCGCTCATCCGGCTGTGTTCTATTTCGGAACTTCCAAGAAAGACGCGTATGTGATGATGAATCTGTTCAGTGGTAACCGGATGCTGGAAAGCAAGGTGCTTCGTTTGTCCGATTCAATTGAGCGTTTTGAATATCCTTATAAAGAATCGTATGGCAACGGGCTTTCCGCTACTTTCTGCTTTGTGAAGGATGGTTCCGTAAATCAGCAGACGGTAAGAATGACGAAACGCTTGCCGGATAAAACATTGACAATGAAATGGGAGGTATTCCGTGATAAACTGTGTCCGGGACAGGAAGAAGAGTGGAAGCTGACTGTCAAAAACCCGCAAGGAATGCCGGCCGCAGCTGAAATGTTGGCTACCATGTATGACGCTTCGCTGGATAAGATATGGAAAAATAATCAGAGCCTGAGAATCGGATACAACCTTTCTGTGCCCGTAACACGCTGGATGGATGGTTATTGGGGAATGAACTCTTATAATTATTGGTTCCCTTCCAAGAGCCTGAAGGTAGATCCGATGGCATACGACCACTTCGTGCTTCCATTCAATTACGTCAGTAATCTGGTTTTCGAAGAGGAAATGATACCCCTTTGTAATTATCGACAGAACGCAACGGTTGTTGGAAGCGCAAAGGTACGCGGAATGGCGAAAGCCGAGGCGGGTATGTCTATCGTCATCAGCGATAAAGCCGATGTTGAATATGCCGAAACGGCTGATGCCGACAGGGATACCGGAGCGGGAGAAACCCTTCCTGAGGCTACCGAAGAATTGCGTACCAATTTTGCCGAGACCGCTTTCTTCTATCCGCAACTTCGTACCAATGAGCAAGGGGAAGTTTCTTTCTCTTTCACCATGCCGCAGAACCTTACCCGTTGGAATTTCCGGGGATATGCGCATACCAAAGGAATGATGACAGGTATGATCGATGCTACTGCTGTGACCAGTAAGGACTTTATGCTGACTCCGAACTTGCCGCGTTTCGTCCGCGTGGGAGATAAAACTTCTGTAACCGCTTCTGTGGCAAACCTTACCGGAAAGAATATTTCCGGAACGGTTAGCTTTATTCTTTTTGACCCGATGACGGAAAAGGTGATCAGTACGCAGAAACAAAAGTTCTCTGTAGAAGCAGGACGTACCACGGGAGTGAGTTTCCTTTTTATTGTTACCGATAAATACGATGTATTGGGTTGCCGTATGATTGCCGACGGTGGTTCGTTCAGTGACGGCGAGCAGCACCTCTTACCCGTACTTAGCAATAAAGCGGATTTGGTGGAGACTGTGGCCATGCCTGTTCGCGGAGAAGAAACACGTACTTTCCCGCTCGATAAGTTATTCAATAATCACAGCAAATCGGCTACCGACCGTTGTCTGACTATCGAGTTTACAGGTAATCCGGCTTGGTACGCCATACAGGCATTACCATCGTTGGGTATGCCCGAGAACAATAATGCCATCTCTTGGGCTGCCGCTTATTATGCGAATACGTTGGCTGCCTATATAATGAATTCACAGCCACGCATCAAAGCCGTGTTCGATAGTTGGAAGTTGCAAGGCGGAACGAAGGAGACTTTCCTCAGTAATTTGCAAAAGAATCAGGAGGTGAAGAACATCTTGTTGTCTGAATCTCCTTGGGTGATGGAGGCCCGGACGGAAGAAGAACAGAAAGAGCGCATCGCTACTTTATTCGATTTGAACAACATTCGTAATAACAACATTGCTGCCTTGACCCGGTTAAAAGAGCTTCAGCAGTCTGATGGTTCGTGGGCATGGTATAAAGGTATGAACGGTAGTCGATTTATCACGAACTTTATTGTCGAATTGAATGCCCGTCTCGCTTTGCTCACCGGTAAACCGCTGGAAGGGGATGCCTTGACGATGCAGCGTTCTGCTTTCAGTTTTCTGAATAAAGAAGCGTTGGAAGAGTATAAGAATATCCGTAAAGCAGAGAAAAACGGAGAAAAGGTAAAAGGGCTCTCCGATGAGGCGTTGAAGTATCTCTACCTTGTTGCTATTTCCGGTGAAAAAATGCCGCTTGCCGATAATCAGACCGCTTACAATTACTTCTTGTCGAAAGTAGGGGAGACGCTGACCAGCCGTTCCATGGCTAATAAGGCACTTGCCGCCATTGTGCTGGATAAAGCCGGAAGGAAGCAGGAAGCATTGAATTTTATTGCTTCTTTGAAAGAGTTCTTGACAAAGACGGACGAACAGGGAATGTTCTTTGCTTTCAATGAGAATCCTTATACTTGGGGCGGTTTACAGATCCCGGCCCATGTCACGGTAATGGAAGCTCTTGAACTTGTATCCGGCGACTCCTCTACGGTGGAAGAAATGAAACTCTGGCTCTTGAAGCAGAAGCAAACGCAGGCATGGGATTCTCCGGTGACTACGGTAAATGCGGTTTTTGCCCTGTTGCAACGTGGTGTCAATCTGCTCGATAATCAAGGTGATGTACGTATTACTGTTGCTAATGAGGTATTGGAAACTTTGGCTCCTGCCAAAACGATTGTTCCCGGATTGGGCTACATTAAAAAGACTTTCACTGACAAGAAAGTGGTGGATGCCCGTAAGATAACTGTCGAAAAACGGGATACCGGTATCGCCTGGGGAGCAGTCTATGCACAGTATCAGGAAGATATCGATCAAGTGAAACAGCAAGGTAACGAACTGAGTGTAGAGAAGAAACTGTATGTGGAGCGTTTGGTGAATAATGTTCGTCAGCTACAACCGATAACAGCCGCTACGGAGTTGGCTGTAGGAGATAAAGTCGTTTCACGCCTTACGGTCCGTTTGGATCGTCCGATGGATTTCATCCAATTGAAAGACCAGCGTGCCGCCTGTTTCGAACCTATCGGTATGTTATCCGGTTATCGCTGGAACAACGGTTTCGGTTATTATGTCGATATCAAAGATGCTTCAACCAATTTCTTCTTCGATGGATTGGGCAAAGGTGTTTATGTTCTTGAATATAGCTATCGTATCAGTCGTGCCGGAATGTATGAAACCGGACTGGCAACCATCCAAAGTGCATATGCACCCGAATATGTTTCTCACTCCGCTTCGATGAAAGTGACGATAAAATGATTTACACTTGAAGGCCGGTTGTATTTGTCCGGATAGACAAGTTGTATTTTGAATCAAATGCCAATCAGTGCCGGTTACATTTTTGATGGATGTAACCGGCATTCTTTACCATCTACCCTTAATAATCCTTTCAATCCGTTCCTTTTCTCATTGAAAACTCCTACATTTGTGCTCCAAATATAATATGTAGAGCATGAAACGCAGTATATCCTTTATAATTACCCTTTTTATTATTACTTTGTCTGTCATTGCCCAACCTCGTCTTTCTTCCAATAAAGAGACACATAACTTCGGGCAGATAGAATGGAAACATCCTGTAAATGTGGAGTATACCATTACGAATACCGGAGACAAGCCTTTGGTATTGACCAATGTTACCACTTCTTGTGCCTGTTCCGTTGCCAGTTGGACGAAAACGCCCATCGCTCCCGGTGAGAAAGGAACGGTTAGTGCTACTTTTGATGCGAAGGCACTCGGACATTTTGAGAAAACTGTGGGTATTTATAGTAATGCACAACCCAGCCTTGTCTATTTGAAATTTGTAGGCGAGGTAGTGCAGGAAGTTACTGATTTTACGAAGACACATCCTTATGCTATCGGTTCCATTCGTTTGGACCGGAACGAATTTGCCTTTCCGGATGCCCATCGTGGTGAAGAACCGACTCTTACGTTTAGTGTCGTAAATCTGTCCGATCGTCCATACGAACCGGTATTGATGCATCTGCCTCCTTATCTGAAAATGGAAAAGAAACCGAATGTGGTTCTGAAGGGAAAGAGGGGGACTGTCAAGCTGACCCTTGATACCAAGCAATTGACCGATTTGGGATTGACGCAGGCTTCTGTCTATCTGGCCCGCTTTGCCGGTGATAAGGTCAGCGAAGAAAACGAGATTCCCGTATCAGCCATTCTTCTTCCCGATTTCTCCGGAATGACGGAACAGGATAGTTTAAATGCGCCTGCCATTCGTCTGTCTGAGACAGATATCGATCTCAGTGCCCGTCTCGCGAAAAAGAACAAAGCTTCTCATGATATTGTTATTACAAATGCAGGGAAAGCACCTTTGCAGATAAGTAAGTTGCAGGTATTTAATTCTTCGGTAGGAGTGAGTCTGAAAAAGACAGTCCTTCAGCCGGGGGAAACGACTAAGTTGCGGGTAACCATCCATAAAAAGAATACAGGAAAGAAAAAGCATCACCTGCGCATACTGATGATAACCAATGACCCGGCACAGCCGAAAGTGGAAATCAACGTAAAACGATAACTTAAATATCACCATCATGGAACATCCGGAAAACAGCGAAGAGTATAAAGGGTTGGTTGTTAATAAAGGTATTGAACAGCCTTCGTCGGTAAATCCTTATTTGAAACGTAAACCTAAAAAACGACAGCTTTCTGTGGCCGAGTTTGTGGAGGGAATAGTAAAAGGTGATATAACTATTCTCAGTCGGGCAGTAACGTTAGTAGAAAGTGTGCGTCCCGAACATCAGGCTGTGGCGCAGGAGGTGATAGAGAAATGTCTGCCTTATTCAGGTAACTCTATCCGTGTCGGTATCAGTGGTGTTCCGGGAGCCGGTAAGAGCACTTCAATCGATGTGTTCGGTTTGCATGTACTCGAAAAAGGAGGAAAATTAGCTGTATTGGCCATCGATCCGAGTAGTGAACGTAGCAAAGGGAGTATCTTAGGTGATAAAACCCGTATGGAGCAATTGTCTGTACATCCCAATTCGTTTATTCGTCCAAGCCCCTCTGCCGGTTCGTTGGGAGGGGTAGCCCGTAAAACCCGTGAAACGATTATTTTGTGTGAGGCGGCCGGTTTCGATAAGATCTTTGTAGAAACAGTAGGCGTAGGGCAAAGTGAAACGGCTGTACACTCTATGGTGGATTTCTTTCTGCTGATTCAGTTGGCCGGCACGGGTGACGAACTTCAAGGCATCAAACGTGGTATCATGGAGATGGCGGACGGTATTGTGATAAATAAAGCCGATGGTAGCAACATAGACAAGGCCAAACTGGCAGCGGCACAGTTTCGTAACGCTCTTCATCTTTTCCCTGCTCCTGATTCCGGTTGGACACCTCAAGTATTGACCTATTCCGGTTTTTACAATCTGGGCGTAAAGGAGATTTGGGATATGATATACCAGTACATCGATTTTGTAAAAGAGAACGGCTATTTTGAGTATCGTCGTAATGAGCAAAGTAAGTATTGGATGTACGAAAGCATTAACGAACAGTTACGTGACAGTTTCTATCATAATGCCAAAATAGAATCTATGTTGTCAGAGAAGGAACAGCAGGTGTTAGGAGGGAATCTGACCTCGTTTGTGGCTGCAAAAACATTGCTTGATACTTATTTTGACGAATTGAAGAAATAGATAATAATGTGCCAATGGATCAATATGCCAATGTGCCAATTACCTGCGTTATCATTCCGCATGGTAAATTGGCACATTGGCATATTGACCCATTGGCATATTATTCAATTGATACATTATTTAGATTCTAATTTGAAAAGAAAATTGTACCTTTGCACCCCCAAAGAAAATTAATTATTTCTATTTACAAGATGACGGATAATAAGATAATTGAGCAGGAAGAAACTTTATTGTTGCGACGTAAATTGGATCTTTTGTTGCGTACAGGTAAGTTACTGGTGGAGAGTGCGGCGGATACAAACCGTGTAGTGAGGAATATGAAACGTGTAGCTGCTTATTTGGGGCTACCGGAAGAAAAGCTTCATATTGATGTCAGCTATACGATGTTGATGGTTAATGTAAGTGATGAAGCACATTCTTTTTCTAAATTCCAGAAATGTGAGAAGCATGGGATTAATATGACGGCCATTTCTGCTATCAGTAAATTGTCGTGGCGTGCTATCGAACAAGACTATTCTTTGGATGAATACGAGAAAGAGTTGGAAAGAATTTCCCACACGCCTCGTAATTATGTTCCATATCTGGTAGCGGTGGGAGCCGGTTTTGCATGTGGTGGCTTTTGCAAATTGTTCGGCTGTGACTGGATGGCTTTTCTTTTAGCATCAATTTCTGCATTTGTCGGTTTTCGCGTACGTGCCCGTTTTATCGAGTTTGGTGTTAATGTATATATGAGTATTGCGATTGCCGCTTTTGTATCTACTTGTTTGGCTTATGCCAGTTCATTTACCGGATGGTCTTCTACTCCTTATCATCCGCTTTTAGCTTGTGCCTTATTTATTGTTCCGGGGGTTCCGTTGATAAATTTTGTTGACGATATGATAGACAATTATTTGCTGGTGGGTATTACCCGTGCGGCTAATACGGTTATGATGGTGGGGGCTATGGCTTTTGGTATTGTATTGGCTATCCGTCTGTGTGTTATGGAGGATGTGACTATCGACAAGAAATTCAGTGAATTAAGTATGATTCCCCATGATCCTTATTATGTATATGCCATTGCTGCCGCTATTGCGGCTATGGGATTTTCCATGATTTTCAATATCCAGCGTCGTTTGCTTTGGGTGGTGGCTATAGGAGGTATTATTGCCGTATGTACCCGTAACTTTGTGAATTTTGAGTTGGGATTCGGTCCGGTAATAGGTTCGTTTATGGGAAGTTTTGTAGTCAGCCTGATTGCTGTTAAAGCTGTACATTGGTTTCATGTTCCCAATCACGTATTGACCATTCCTTCGGTTATCCCGATGATTCCCGGTGTATTGATGTATCGTTCCTTGCTTGGCTTTATTGACATGCATGGGGTTGTAGGAGAGGTGACGGTTGCTTTCTTCAACGGTATCAATTCCGCTCTTATCATTCTTTGTATAGCATTGGGAGTTGCTGTTCCTAATATCTTTGCCCGTCGTTATATTGCTAAAGACCGCCAAAAGTGCCTGGAAGAAGAGTTGAAAAAAAGAAAGGCACGCGGTAAGTTTATAGAGTGGTGAGAATTAGTAGTCAGTAGCAAGTAGTCAGTAGTTAGAATCTATGCAGTGTGTCAACGTGGTTATCCGAAAGGATTCTAACTACCAGCTACTTACTACTTGCTACTTACTACTTACTACTGATTACTAATTCACACCTCTTTCCCCGCCTTCTCAAAGTCCGCCCTCGACTTGCTTTGGGTCACAATATATACTCCCAAGAATACGAGTCCGATAGCTATTCCTTTTTGCCAGCCGAAGGTTCCGATACCCATGATTACGGCAGCGATGGATGCGATGATAGGTTGTACATAATTGTACATGCTCACTACTGTAGGACGAAGTAATTTTTGTGCAGTCATCACACAGATATAAGCTATGAAGCTTCCTCCCAATACGACATAAAGGACTTGCCAGATAGCAAGCGTTGAAATGGTGCTCCATTCGATAGCAGCCACATCGTGATAGGAGAAAGGTATGTAACACATCGATGCATAAATAAACATCCATTTATTGATGGTTATTGCCGAATATTGTTGGGTAAGTCCTTTGAAAACTGTTAAATAGATTGAGAAACTAAGCTGTGCCAGCAGGCAGAGAAGGTCTCCCCAGATACTGCTGTTTCCGTTTCCGGAAGTTTGGCTGCCCAATATTAATATCAATGCCCCCATCGCTCCGACAAAGATACCGAGAACTTTCTTGTTGGTGACCGGCTCTTTCAGATAGATGGCTGCCACGATCATGGTAATAATAGGCAAGGTTGTTGTTACGATAGAGGCGTCGATGGGGGAGGTGAGGGACAATCCGAAGATAAAAACTCCCTGGTTGAAAACCAGTGCAAATAAGGACGCGAAAAATATTTTAAGCATATCCTTATGATTCACATACTCCTGTTTACAGAAAATGGATAGAATCCAGAAAGCGGCCGCCGCACCTACCATTCGAAAAGTGGTGACAGAGAGGGCTGAAAACTCTTGCAGAGCAAATTTACCGATGGGAGCCATTAGACCCCACATTACATTGGCAGTTAGGGCAAACAGATGTCCTTGTACGTTCTTGTTGATATTCATCTTTTCGTTACCTTATATTGAAAACTGCCGCAAAGGTAACCAATTTATCATTTGAATTGTTTATATTTGCCTTGATATAAAGCAATAATAGCATGGAAAAACAGGCCAATTATATCAGACGCATTGAAATAGACGGATTGTGGGGGCGGTTTAATATTGCCTGGGATTTGCGTCCGGACGTGAATATCCTTTCCGGAATCAATGGTGTCGGTAAAACAACGATTCTGAACCGTTCCGTCAATTACTTGGAAGAACTATCCGGTGAAATGAAGAATGGTGTAAAGCAGGGGGTACATATTTATTTTGATGATCCGGAGGCAACTTATATCCCTTATGATGTGATTCGCAGTTACGACCGTCCTTTGGTTATGGGTGATTTCACAGCCCGGATGGCAGATAAGAATGTAAAGTCCGAACTCGACTGGCAACTTTATCTTCTGCAGCGCCGCTATCTGGACTATCAGGTGAATATAGGAAATAAGATGATCGAACTCCTGGCCGGTAATACGGAAAAGGGACGGGAGGAAGCTGCCGGCTTATCATTGGCGAAGAAACGTTTTCAGGATCAGATAGACGAACTCTTCAGTTATACCCGGAAGAAAATAGACCGTAAGCGAAATGATATTGCTTTTTATCAGGATGGGGAGTTGTTATTGCCCTACAAGCTTTCTTCCGGTGAAAAGCAGATGCTTGTTATCCTGCTGACTGTGTTGGTACAGGATAATGAACATTATGTTCTTTTTATGGACGAACCGGAAGCATCACTTCATATTGAATGGCAGCAAAAACTTATTGCCATGATCCGTGAATTGAATCCGAACGTACAAATTATCCTTACTACCCATTCGCCTGCCCTTATAATGGAAGGGTGGCTCGATGCAGTGACCGAGGTGAGCGATATAACAACGAATATGGCTGACAAACCTATTTAGTTGAAAGTCTTATTTAGTTGAAAGTTGAAAGTTGAGAGTTGAAAGTTCTGAATAAACATTCGATAGGTTGTGAAAATAAGCGGTGCAACCAAATTATAAACTATAAACTATAAATCATAAATTATAAACTGTCCCTATGGCTCAAACTTTACGCGACAATCTTACATCTTCTTACTTCAATGCTGCAAACAGGCTGTATTCCAAGAAAGCCCGCCGAAGGATTGTAGCTTATGTGGAGAGTTACGATGATGTACCTTTTTGGCGTACCCTGTTTGAAGAGTTTGAAAATGACGAGTGTTACTTTCAGGTAATGCTTCCTTCGGCTACTTCTTTGGCGAAAGGGAAGAAGATGGTATTGATGAATACATTAAATACGGCTGAACTGGGAAAAAGTCTCATAGCTTGTGTAGACAGTGACTATGATTTTCTCTTACAGGGTGCTACTGCCACTTCTCGGAAAATAAACCGTAACAAATATATCTTTCAGACTTATACCTATGCGATCGAGAATCATCATTGCTTTGCAGAGAGCTTGCATGAGGTATGTGTACAGGCCACATTGAATGATCGCTCTTTGATTGATTTTGCAGCTTTCATGCGAAGGTATTCTCAGATAGCTTATCCTCTTTTTCTATGGAATGTATGGTTTTACCGGCAACATGATACGCATACCTTTCCAATGAGTGATTTTAATTCATATATTCGTTTGATGGATGTAAGTTTGCGGCATCCGGAGCGAAGTTTGGAAGCCATGCAAAGGGTGGTGTCGGCTAAATTGTCTGAACTGGAAACGCGTTTCCCGTATTATATCAGTCAGGTGGATGCTTTGGGCACTGAACTTGAGAAGTTGGGGTTGGTACCGGAAACCACATATTTGTATATTCAAGGGCATCATATTATGGATAATGTGGTAATGAAACTTTTGATACCGGTTTGTACTGCTTTGCGCAGAGAGCGGGAACAGGAAATAAAGAAATTGGCCGAACATGATGAACAATTCCGCAATGAACTGACTTGTTATCAGAACAGCCAGATAAATGTGGAGATTATGCTGAAGAAAAACAGTGCTTACAAAGCGCTGTATCTTCATCAATGGTTGCGTGATGATGTAAGAGAATTCCTTGAGAAAGGATGAATGATAAACAAGGCGTTTTGCTGTTGCCTTATTAAAACAGCAACTGAAAAACAGTTTAATGGAACAAGTTACAGGCTTTATTAATGAAATTCTCCTGTCGTGGGGATTTAGTCAGTCGTGGGCTGATGATTTAACGAGTGGCATTATTTTAGTTGTAATTCTTGCAATTGCTTTTCTGGGAGATGCTATTTGTCGTCATATTATTCTGACAGCTGTTGCCAGACTTGTGAAAAAGACCAAGGCGACGTGGGATGATATTGTTTTCGACCGTAAAGTGCTGACTCATGTCAGTCATTTAGTAGCGCCGATTGTGCTATATATATTGTTGCCGTTGGCGATATCCAATTTGGGGCTGTTAAGTTTCATACAGCGTATTTGCATGATTTATATCATTGCTGTATTTCTGAAGTTTATCAGTTCTTTATTGACTGCGCTTTTTCATGTATATAGTGAGAAAGAGCAGTTTCGCGACCGTCCTCTGAAAGGTTTGTTGCAGACGGTGCAAGTTATCCTTTTCTTTATTGGCGGTATAATTATTGTCAGTATTTTGATTGATAAGTCACCGATGGTTTTGCTTACCGGTCTGGGTGCTTCGGCTGCTGTCTTGATGTTGGTATTTAAAGATAGTATTATGGGCTTTGTCTCCGGTATTCAACTCTCGGCTAATAATATGTTACGGGTAGGCGATTGGATCCAGATGCCGAAATATGGTGCTGATGGTACGGTGATTGAAGTGACTTTGAATACGGTGAAGGTACGGAATTGGGACAATACTATTACTACCATTCCTCCTTATGCCCTTGTCAGCGATTCTTTTCAGAATTGGCGCGGCATGCAAGAGTCCGGAGGACGTCGTATCAAACGTTCTATCAGAATCGATATGAACAGCGTGAAGTTTTGTACCCCGGAAATGCTTGCTAAATACAAGAAAATACAGTTATTGAAAGATTACATTGAGGAGACGGAAAAGGTAATAGAGGATTATAATAAAGAACATGGAATAGACAATTCCATTTTAGTGAATGGGCGTCGTCAGACGAATTTAGGGGTATTTCGGGCTTATCTGACGAATTATTTGAAGAGTCTGCCTACGGTGAATCAGGATCTTACTTGTATGGTACGTCAGTTGCAGCCTACCGAGCAAGGTATTCCTCTCGAACTTTATTTCTTTTCTGCAATTAAAGCTTGGGTACCTTATGAAGGGGTACAGGCCGATGTCTTCGATCATGTTCTTGCCATTATTCCGGAATTTGATTTACATGTGTTTCAGAATCCTACAGGTGAAGATTTTAGGGAGTTGAGTAAGAGAAACTAAGAAAAGTGTTTTATATTTGTGGCTGATAATACTTTATTAGCCATGAATGCACAACAGAATCATATCATCCGTGAAATAACCCCACTATCTGATAAGGATTGCTTTTATATTGCCGAGCGGCATAAAACGGAGTTTACGTATCCTATTCATAATCATGCAGAGTTTGAATTGAACTTTTGTGAGAAAGCTGCCGGTGTGAGGCGTATTGTTGGCGATTCAGCTGAAGTAATCGGAGAATATGATCTGGTATTGATTACGGGTAAAGATCTGGAACATGTTTGGGAGCAGAATGAATGTAACTCAAAAGAGATACGGGAGATTACGATTCAGTTTTCTTCTGATCTTTTTTTCAAAAGCTTCATTCATAAGAATCAGTTTGATTCGATTCGCCGGATGCTGGAGCGCGCTCAGAAAGGACTTTGCTTTCCTATGTCTGCCATATTGAAGGTATATTCCATGCTCGATACACTGGCTTCCGAGAACCAGGGATTTTATGCCGTACTGAAGTTTATGACCATTCTTTATGAACTTTCTCTTTTCGAAGAAGAGGCCCGTACATTATCCAGTTCTTCATTTGCAAAGATCGATATTCATTCTGACAGCCGGCGGGTACAGAAGATACAGGAATATATCAATTTACACTATAAAGAGGAGATCCGCTTGAATCAGTTGGCGGACATGGTGGGTATGACTGCCGTTTCTTTTAGCCGCTTCTTTAAACTGCGTACCGGAAAAAACTTGTCTGACTATCTTATCGATATACGCCTTGGTTTTGCGTCCCGGTTATTGGTGGATTCTACTATGTCAGTGGCTGAAATCTGTTATGATTGCGGTTTTAATAACCTTTCTAATTTTAATCGGATATTCAAAAAAAAGAAAGAGTGTTCACCTAAAGAATTTCGGGAAAATTATAGAAAGAAGAAGAAAGTGATTTAGCGATAAGTGATTAGTACCATTCGGAACATAGCGCGTAGCTACTAATCACTTATCACTAAACTGTTAATCACTGATGATTCTCCTCTCTTCTTCCGTAAACGAAGTATTGTTTATTGCTTTCAGATTATCTTCTAATTGTCCGACCGAGCTTGCTCCGATAATGACTGAAGTTACTAAATCGTCTTTTACTACCCATGCTAATGCCATTTCAGCCAAAGTTTGTCCCCGTTGTTCGGCTATTTCATTCAGAGTTTTGATCTTGCATAATACTTCTTCTGTCAACTGTTCTTTTTTAAGAAAACCTCCACGGGCAATCCGGGAATCTTCCGGAATTCCGTTAATGTACCGGTTGGTCAACAATCCTTGTGCTAACGGAGAGAAAGCGATGAATCCCGTACCGTTTTCTTTGGCTTGTTGCAGAATGCCCTCTTCTTCCGGTTCGCGGTTGAACAGATTATATCTTCCTTGATAGAGCAGGCAATGTACATCTCTCTCTTCTAAATATTTGTAAGCAAATTCTGCAGCCTCTTTCGGGTATTTGGATATGCCTACATACAATGCTTTTCCTTGGCGGACGATATCTGCTAATGTTTGAAGCGTTTCTTCAAGTGGAGTAATCGGATCATAACGATGTGAATAGAAGATATCCACATATTCAAGGTTCATACGTCTCAGGCTTTGGTTGAGGCTTGCCATCAAGTATTTTCGTGATCCCCATTCACCGTAAGGACCGGGCCACATATCATGTCCGGCTTTGGTGGAGATAAATAGTTCGTCGCGGTAAGGCATGAATGACTTTTTCATAATTTCTCCGAAGGTTTCTTCTGCCGAGCCATAAGACGGACCGTAATTATTTGCCAGGTCGAAGTGGGTGATTCCTTTGTCAAAGGCATAATGAGCCATTCGTTGGCTATTTGAAAATGTGTCTACATCTCCGAAATTATGCCATAACCCCAGTGAAATTTCTGGAAGCATAATGCCGCTTTTTCCGCAACGACGGTATTTCATACCATTCTTGTATCTGTCATTGTCGGCTGAATAAACAGGTGCTATCATAATTCTATTTATTGGGTTTATATACCATTTATGGAAACAAAGATATACGTTTTCAGGAACAATATACTCGAATAATCTTTCTATTTATTCAGTAATGCTTAAGAAATAACTTGGTACCTATTGTTCCGGTTGACCGGGTCATTTCATTTTGAAACTTCTCCTAAGGGACGATTTTGCCCATCGGGATATATTATTCACATAGGATTTATCCCCTTCACCGATTTCACCTTCTTTAATCAAATTCCCTATCCATCGGTGATACAGGGTGAAGGCACGTCTTGTTTTTCCGGCTACTGTGCTCACCGCCCGTATGCCCGGTGCTTACGACCCGTATGCTCGGTGTTCACGATCCGTATGCTCGGTGCTCACCGCATGTATGCCCGGTACTTGGGAGACATTTGCACAGAGATCGGAAATCAACAACGGCCCTTCACCCTGTATCGCCGGTGAACAAAGCAGTGAAGCAAAAAGGTGAAGCCGATGGAAGGGGCAGAAAATATACAGAAGAGACATTCTTATGAAAAGAATAGTATGATGAAATGATAAAATAGTATCAAATACTTTGTTTTAACTACGCTAAATTTGCAATGTCGTTTTTTACTTCCCTAAAAATAGTGTACAGGAAAGAGAAACAACACAGTGTGAAGATGAAAGGATAATTTGAGTGCTAAATAAAAAAGTATTGGCTATGAGTATATTTAAAGATAAAGTAGTTAAATTGCTGGACGAAAAGACGAATCCTTATCTAAAGGGACGTATCGGGATAAATACTGTGATGAATTCGAGCACTATCAAATAGAAAGATGAATTTTTGATAGTAGTACATGTGAAGTGAGCAGATCGTAAATCGTCTATTCGAAAATTTTATATATGATTTCTTATCTTACATTTAGTTTGTTATGATGAAACTTAAAGAAAAAATAGGTTATGGCTTTGGTGATATGGCATCTTCCATGTTTTGGAAGTTATTCGGTTCCTATTTGATGATATTCTATACTGATGTGTTCGGACTTCCAGCGGCAATGGTCGGTACGATGTTTCTTATTACCCGTGTATGGGATTCGGCCTTTGACCCGATTGTAGGAGTGATTGCTGACCGTACTCATTCTCGTTGGGGGAAGTTCCGTCCTTATCTGTTGTTTTTGGCGGTTCCGTTTGCACTGATCGGTATATTGACATTTACCACTCCGGACTTGAATGATACGGGTAAGTTGGTATATGCATATATAACCTATTCATTGATGATGATGGTTTATTCTGCTATTAATGTACCCTATGCTTCCTTGTTGGGGGTGATGAGTCCTGAGCCGAAAGAGCGGAACACGCTTTCCACTTATCGCATGACGTTTGCTTATATCGGTAGTTTTGTTGCCTTATTACTGTTTATGCCTATGGTGAATTATTTCAAGCAGGGACATAGTGAGCAGTATGGTTGGATGATGGGAGTTGTGATAATAGCAGTGATGTGTGCCGCATTGTTTTATGGATGCTTTGCATGGACTCGCGAAAGAGTGAAGCCTATTAGGGAGAAGCAGAGTCCGCTGAAGGAGGATTTGAAAGACTTGCTTCACAACAAACCTTGGTGGATTTTACTGGGGGCGGGTATTGCTGCTCTGATATTCAACTCTATCCGGGATGGGGCGACTGTTTATTATTTCAAATATTTTGTGGTGGAAGAAGAGTATTCTGTGATTTCATTCTTCGGAGTTTCATTTGTATTGAGTGGAATCTATTTGGCTGTGGGACAGGCCGCCAATATAATAGGAGTGATCCTTGCGGCTCCGGTCAGCAATCGTATAGGGAAAAAGGCTACTTATATGGGGGCAATGATGATTGCAACTGTGCTGAGTATTATCTTTTATTGGTTTGATAAGGGTGATATTGCTCTTATATTTGCTTTCCAAATACTAATTAGTATTTGTGCGGGAAGTATCTTTCCTTTGTTATGGTCGATGTATGCCGATTGCGCCGATTATTCAGAACTCAAAACAGGGAACCGGGCCACCGGATTGGTATTCTCGTCCTCTTCCATGAGTCAGAAGTTCGGTTGGGCTATCGGTACGGCCGTTACGGGTTGGCTATTGGCTTATTTTGGGTTTCAAGCCAATGTCGTACAAAGCGAGGAGACCATTCATGGCATCAAGATGTTTTTGAGTTTTCTCCCTGCGATAGGTACAATACTGAGTGTTTTATTTATCAGTATGTATCCGTTGAGTGAGAAAAAAATGAAAGTAATTACCACTGAATTAGAGAAGAAAAGGAAAGAGTAAAAATGAAATCGATATCTATATTAACACAGGAAATGCAAGAAGTACTTACTACCAATATTCTACCATATTGGATGGAACGGATGGTAGACGAGCAATACGGTGGTTTTTATGGCTGCATTACCGGTAAGGAGGAATTAGTGCCCGAAGCTGAAAAAGGAGCTATTCTTAATGCTCGTATTTTGTGGACGTTTTCTGCTGCCTATCGTTTATTGAAGCGTCCGGAATATCTTGCAATAGCTACGCGTGCCAAAGAATATATCGTTGATCTTTTCTATGATAGAAAGTTTGGGGGCGTTTATTGGAGTCTTACCTACAAGGGGGAACCGCTCGATACCAAAAAACAGATTTACGCTATCGGTTTTGCCATTTACGGATTAAGTGAATATTATCGTGCCACAACAGACAAAGAGGCTCTTGAGTATGCAGTTTTGCTTTTTGAAAGTATCGAAGAACATAGTTTTGACCGTTTTAAAAATGGCTATTGTGAGGCACTTACTTGTCAGTGGGGAGAAATAGAGGATATGCGCCTTAGTGAAAAAGATGCTAACGAACGCAAAACGATGAATACACATCTGCATATTTTGGAACCATATACTAATCTTTATCGAGTGTGGAAAGATGAGCGATTACGACATCAGTTGCGTAATCTTATTACGCTTTTTACAGATAAAATATTAGATAGGAAGACTTTCCATCTACGGTTGTTTTTTGATGATGATTGGAATAGTAAATATCCTATTGTCTCTTACGGACATGATATCGAAGCATCCTGGCTTCTTCACGAAGCTGCTTTGGAATTAGGGGAAGCAGATATACTGGCAAAAGTGGAACCTATTATAAGGCGGATAGCTATTGCTGCTGGTGAAGGGTTTACACCGGAAAGGGGGATGATTTATGAAAAGAATCTTGTTACGGGGCATTTGGATGCTGATCGTCATTGGTGGGTACAGGCAGAAACCGTAGTGGGTTATATGAATATTTATCAGTATTTTGAGGACAAAGAAGCCTTGCAAAAAGCTACTGCTTGCTGGGAGTTTATCAAATCTCGCCTTATCGACAGGGAAAACGGTGAATGGTATTGGAGTATTCGTGCCGATGATACAGTGAATCGCACGGATGATAAGGCCGGTTTCTGGAAATGCCCTTACCATAACGGACGTATGTGCCTGGAGGTGATGGAGCGCTTTGGTGATGAGTAATAGCATGACTGATTGGCATATAAACACATCGGTTCATTGATACATTGTTTATCAGTAACAATATCGAAACACAAATTTAAACTTCTTGTATTTTAGTCGTATTACTTCCGTAATCGTCCCCCTCTAACTTTGCACCCGTAATAAAAACGCATAGCAAAGTTCGATGAAAAAACTATTTCTTGTAAAACTATTCCTTGCAGTCTTGTTTATCGCCTTATATACTCCTATAGCGATGGCTGCCAATATTAAAATTAAAGGTGCTGTAAAAGACAAATTATCCAAAGAACCTCTGATAGGTGCAACGATACGCCTTGTTGGAACTCAAGCAGGAGCTGTTACCGACTTGGATGGTAATTTTGAGCTTAATGGTGTGGGAGTTCTTGAAGGGATGTATGATATCGAAGTAAAATATGTAGGTTATAAAACCGAAGTTCGTCGTAAAGTCCGTGTAGAGAATGGGAATTTGGTTATTTTGAATTTGGAACTGGAAACAGATGCACAGGAGCTTGCCGATGTAGTGGTAGTGGCCAAAAAGAACCGTGAGAATGAAAATATGCTTCTGTTGGAACAGCAAAAAGCGGTGATTGCCGTGCAAGCCGTAGGGGTAAAAGAACTTTCGCGTAAAGGGGTGAGCGATGCGGAAGGAGCAGTATCCAAAGTGGCTGGAGTATCTAAACAGGAAGGTGTGAAAAACGTCTTTGTGCGCGGATTGGGCGATCGTTACAATGCCACTACTTTTAATGGTTTTCCTATTCCTTCGGAGGATCCGGAATATAAAAACATCTCTCTTGACTTTTTTTCTACGGATATTATCCAGACAGTCGGCGTGAATAAAGCCTTTAATGCCGGTGGTAGCAGCGATGTGGGTGGTGCCAATATCGACATAACTTCAAAAGAGTTGATTGGTGGCGGACATTTCAATATCGGGGTTTCCGGAGGATTCAATACACAGACTCTGACGACAGACTTTCTTAAGATGGATGGAGTCAATCTTCTGGGGATTGCTGACAAGACACAACCCGGCATGGAGAACAATTATAATTTTAAGAACAGTCTGGATCCGTCTGAGCATGACTTACAGATAAACCGCAACTACGGGGTTTCCGGTGGAAAAAGGTTTTATGTGGGACCGCAAAAAGATGCTCTTTCATTTTTTCTTGTAGCCGCACACAATACGGAATATCAATATGCCGAAGAGGTTTTGCGCAATACAACTACGAACGGAACTATCTATAAAGACCAGACAGGAAAGGTTTATGAGCAGAAAATCAGTCAACTGGCTCTTGCTAATTTGGATTATGATTACCGCAACCGTCACCATCTAAGCTATAATTTTATGATGGTACACGATAATGTGCAGTCGGTAGGCGACTATGACGGGATGGACTCGGGAAAATTCAATGATGATTACGATAACATGGGATTTACCCGTCGTCAGCAGGCTAATGATAATTGGTTACTTGTCAATCAGTTGATGACTAATTGGGGGCTGACCAAAACGCTGAGTTTTGATGCGGGGGCTTCGTACAACGTCGTAAAAGGTTCGGAACCGGATCGGCGTATCAATAATCTGCGTAAGGCAGCCGAAGGATATACCTTGCTCGAAGGTAATTCCCAACAGCGTTACTTCTCCGAACTGAATGAAAATGATTTGAATGTAAAAGCCGGTTTAACTTACCGTCTGGCGGATGATCAGGAGGAGATATCCAATATCCGCATCGGGTATAACGGACGCTTTGTGAATGATGATTTTGAAGCTACGGAATATAATATGACGGTTGCACACAGTTCTGTTTTCCGGTTGGAGGATTTTTCACTGGATAGTTATTACAATCAGGAGAATCTGAAAAACGGCTGGTTTGAGATTCAACGTAATGTTGACAAATATACGGTGAAGAAAGATATTCATTCTGCCTATGTGGAAGCTGTTTATCAGTTTGATGCCGCATGGATCCTGAATTTGGGTGTTAAATACGATCGTGTGGACATTTGTGTGGATTATGATGTGAACAAAGGGGGAGAAAAGGGTAGTGGGAAGATCGGTAAGAACTATTTCCTACCCAGTCTGAATCTGAAATACAACCTTACCTCCAAACAAGCCTTCCGCTTGGGAGCCAGCAAAACATACACCTTACCGCAACCCAAAGAAATTTCTCCTTACCGCTATGTTGGAGTGAACTTTAACAGCCAGGGTAATGAAAAGTTACAACCATCCGATAACTATAACCTTGATTTGAAGTGGGATTTCAATCCTACTCCGACAGAACTTGTTTCGCTGACCGCCTTTTATAAGTATATAAAAAATCCTATTTCACGCATTGAGGTTGCCAGTGCCGGTAATTATCTGTCGTATGAAAATATTTCAGATCATGCTACGGTAGCGGGAGTAGAACTGGAAGTACGTAAGAATCTCTTTACCCGTCCGGCAGGGAAGGGTACGTCGGGTATGAATCGTCTTTCTGTCGGCTTTAATGGCTCATACATCTATACCCATGCTAAAGTGCCGGGAGCTACAGTCACTACCGGTTCGCAGTTGGAAGGTGCGGCACCGTGGATTGTCAATTTTGATATTTCACACAATTATACGAGTGGAGATCGTAGCTTTATCAATACTCTGGTTTTCAATTATGTCAGTGATAAAATTTACACAATCGGGACGCAGGGTTATCAGGACATCATGGAACATAGTATTGCGACTCTCGACTTTGTCTCACAGGCTAAATTGAATAAGTATATCTCGCTTAATCTGAAAGCCCGTAACTTGCTCAATCCGGCACATAAATTGAGTCGTAAGGCAGACGATAACGGACGGGAGATAGTATTAAGCGATTATAAAAAGGGAATAAGCATCAGTCTGGGAGTGTCGTGTACATTCTAAAAGCGGACATTCGAATAAGATTATTACTAACTAATTTATTTTAAGGAAAATGAAAAGATTATTTTTGAATTTCATGGTCTGTACCGCAATGGTATCAGCCTTAGCATTGACTTCATGTGGTGATGATAATGAAGGTGATGGCAATGGTGGTGATGGAAGCAGTATCGTTTTCAACGGTAATACGCTGACCGGCTCATTAACAGGAAAAGAAACTCTCGAAGCAAAGGAATATATCCTGAGTGGTATTGTAGTGATTGAAAATGGAGGGGAACTGACGATTCCTGCTGGTACTACGATTAAAGCTCGCCAAGGGTTTAGTAATTATCTTCTTGTAGCGCAAGGTGGAAAAATCTATGCTAACGGAACGAAAGATGAACCGATTATTTTCACTGCCGATGAGGATAATGCCAAGTCCGGTCACTGGGGAGGTATCATCATCAATGGTAAAGCTCCTATTTCGGGTGATAAGGAAGACAAAAGTAATACGGCTTTGGCCGAGATCAATAATAAATATCCTTATGGAGGTAACAATGCTGCCGACAACTCGGGTGTGATGACTTATGTTTCGATCTGTTATGCCGGTGCACGCTCTACACAGGACATTGAACACAACGGCCTTACCTTGAATGGAGTAGGAAACGGTACGACAATTGAAAATATCTATGTTTTGGAAAGTGCCGATGATGCCATCGAATTTTTTGGAGGTACAGTGAACGTGAAGAATCTGCTTGCTGTAAATCCCGATGACGATATGTTTGATTTTACCCAGGGATATTGCGGAACATTGAGCAACTGCTATGGTATTTGGGAAAGTGATTATACCAGTACAGAAGCTGATCCGCGCGGCATTGAAGCGGATGGAAACTTTGACGGACTCTATCCGAATCACCTGCGTCAGTCGGATTTTGTTGTAGACGGCATGACCATTGTGAACAATGCTGCTAATACGACAGACAATGTAGACCGCATGCAGGATGTTATCAAGATTCGCCGTGGTGCCAAGGCAACCATCAAGAATGCACTGGTGAAAGGTACGGGCGGTGCTATCGATCTGGTAGACATGAATGATGGAAAAGGTGCAGGTAATGCCGCATCTACTATCAGCATTACGAACTCGCTTCAACTGACCGGTAAGAAGCTGAATGGTGAAGCTGTCTTGAATGAGGCCGGCAGTAATACGGGAGCTGATACAAGTGTATTTGGCTGGACAAAATATAATTTCTAAATCATTGTGAAAAAGTAATTTAAACTTGTCTCTATTTATTGAAACTGGAGGGTTTACGGGTCGTAAATTCTCCAGTTTTCATTTGTATATATAATATTGTTTCGAATATAGCACTTTGCAATATTAATTATCTATTTTTGTTGCTACAAATGAAAAATGGTATTTATGGTAATTACCCATTGTGATAATAGCGATTACGTACGCTTGTGTGAAATGTCTTTTTTAGCACAGGTAGGGTGGTGGGAAGCAAATTTTGCAACCCGCAGTTTTCGTTGTTCCGAATATATTAATGATCTGTTGGGGTTTGACAAAGAGGAAGAATTGACTTTCGATTCGCTTTGTCTTCTTATTCGTCCGGATTATCGTGAACGTATTAAGCGCGAGTTTGCTTCTCTGTCTTATATGAATACATATGATCAAACGTATCCGTTTGTTATTAATGGGAAGGAGATTTGGGTTCACTCACATTTAGGGGATAAAAGAGAGAACGAAGTAGGGGAACCGGTCGCTTTTGGATATCTCCGGCGTGTAGAAGGAGCGGAGAAAGACACGACAGAGCGTTTAGCGGTTCGCGTGAACGAACAATTATCCCGCCAAAATTCAATCTCTCAGTCTCTTTATCGCTTTATACAGGATAAAGATATCACTTCTGGGATCAATAGCATATTAAACGATATTCTCCAATTTTTTCAAGGTGGACGTGCTTATATCTTTGAATACGATGAAAAGTGTGAACATCATAGTTGTATCTTTGAAGTGTTGGCCGAGGGAGTAGAACCGGAAATCGACATATTACAGAATATTCCGGCAGGGAGTCTTCCATGGTGGACAGAGAGGATACTTTTAGGCCAGCCCATTGTTCTTAATAGTCTTGACGAGTTGAAAGAGAAAGCATCTGCAGAGTATGATATTCTTAGTAAACAGAACATTAAGTCGTTGCTTGTCGTTCCTCTCAAGTCGGGAGATAGAGTTTGGGGATATTTGGGCGTTGACTTGGTGAAACACAGTCACTCTTGGAGTAATGATGATTGTCAATGGCTCTCTTCTTTGGCCGATATTATCAGTATTTGTACTGAATTGCGCGTGGCTAAGGATGCGTCCGAGCATGAACGGACTTTTCTCCGTAATCTATTCCGCTACATGCCTATAGGATATATTCATATGAGTATTCTGCGTGATAGTGCGGGAGTTCCAGTTGATTATCTTCTTACTGATGCTAACCAGATGTTTGCTGATATAATCGGTATTCCGCGTGAAAGATATGTTGGAAAATGTGCCAGTGAGTTGGGATTCAATTATATGGGAAATCTCAATTATATCTCCGATATTATAGATGAAAATTGCTATAAGGAACTTGAAGTGCCTTTCCCCGCTTCCGGGAAAAACAGCCGTTGTATTGTTTATTCTCCGGAAAAGGATGAGGTTGTTGCACTCTTTGTCGATATCACAGAGACCCAGTTGGCTCACCGGGCACTCGACCGTAATGAAAAGCTTTTCCGTAATATTTTTACCAATATACCCGTGGGGATAGAAATCTATGACCAGAATGGTTTTATGATCGATATCAATAATAAAGATATGGATATATTCGGAGTTCGTGAGAAAAAGGGTGTATTAGGTGTCAATGTTTATCAGAATCCTAATGTACCTGAGGATGTAAAGGAACGGATGCAGTATGAAGAGTCATTGGATTTCGGCATGAATTATCCTTTCTCCGGTATTGAAGGATATTATGATTCGAAGAAAAAAGGATATATAGCACTTTATTCTAAAGTAAGCCGGCTTTGTGATGGAGCAGGTAATTTCTTAGGGCATATTTTTCTGAATATAGACAATACGGAACGCTTGGATGCTATCAATAAGATACAAGACTTTGAGAATTTTTTTCTTTTGATTTCCGACTATGCGAAGGTAGGATATGCCAAACTTAATCTTCTTGACAGGCAGGGGTATGCTATCAAGCAATGGTTCAAAAATATGGGAGAGGAGGAAGATACTCCATTATCCGATGTCGTTGGTGTGTATGGTAAGATGCATCCCGATGATCGTAAAGAGGTTCTTGATTTCTATCAGGAGGTTCAGACCGGACGTATCGGGAGTTTCCGCAAAGAAGTACGTATTCATAAGACGAAATCGGAAATGGCGGAAACCGAAAATGGGGATGTATTATCGGAATGGAACTGGGTGCGGATGAATATAATGTTGTCTCATTTTGCTCCTGAGGCGGGGATGATAGAACTTATCGGCATCAATTATGATATAACCGAATTGAAAGAAATTGAAGCTAAACTGATTGATGCAAAAGAAAGAGCGGAAGAAGCCGACCGCTTGAAAAGCGCTTTCTTGGCAAATATGAGTCATGAAATACGTACACCATTGAATGCAATTGTAGGATTTTCCGGATTGCTGGCAGAGACGGAGGATATGGACGAACGGAAGCAATACATGGATATTGTGGAAGAAAACAATGAACTGTTGCTGCAATTGATATCTGATATTCTTGATTTATCTAAGATAGAGGCTGGTACTTTTGAATTTAGTATCAGTGAGATGGATGTCAATTTACTGTGTGAGGACTTGGTACGTAGTATGCAAGGAAAGGTGCCCGAAGGGGTAGAACTGATATTCGACAAACATCTGCCGGAGTGTTTTATTATGTGTGATCGTAACCGGATACATCAGGTTATTTCTAACTTTGTAAATAATGCTATTAAGTTTACTTCTCATGGAAGCATTAGAGTCGGATACGAACAATTAGCGGATAACAGATTTCGTTTTTATGTATCCGATACGGGTATCGGTATCGCAGAAAGAGCCCGGCTACAGATATTCGATCGTTTTGTTAAGTTGAATTCATTTATTCATGGTACAGGATTGGGATTGTCCATTTGCCGGAGCATCATTGAACAGTTAGGAGGTGAAATAGGAGTGGATTCTAAAGAGGGAGAAGGTTCCTGTTTCTGGTTTATTTTACCGGTGGTATGTTAAAATAGTGATAAACGGATTAGCAACAAGTGATTAGTATCATGTGGCATGAAAACGCATCCCACTACTAACTAATCACTTGTTGCTAATCCGTTTATCACTATTTATAATCCGAACGCGAATTTGTCTATCGTCTGATAAACAATACTTGCAATTCCTAAACCTACTATACCGAGTACACAGATGGCCAGCCCTATCCGTGTACAGTTATCGCTGCGGAATGTCGGTATCGGATCATCTGAAGGAGTAATGTACATTGCCTTTACTATCAGAAGGTAGTAGTATAATGAGATGACCGTATTGACCAAAGCGATAAATACCAGTAAGTGGAAACCTGCCTGGAACGCAGACATGAAGATAAAGAATTTGGAAAAGAACCCTGCAAATGGCGGAATACCGGCCAGTGAGAATAGGGATAGGGTCATCACAAATGCTAATTTCGGATTGGTTTTATAAAGTCCTGCATACTCTTCGAGCGTGAACTTATGGCTGCGTAGTGCCACGATGGTAATAACGGCAAATACTCCTAAATTGGCTACGGCATAAACCAGTACATAATAGACCAGTGATGACATTCCGTCAGCAGTACCACCGATCACACCTAACATAATGTATCCTGCTTGTGATATACTGGAGAAGGCCATCAACCGTTTTAGATTTTGTTGGCGGATGGCAAATAAGTTAGCCAATGTGATGGAAGCAATCGTAACCCAGTAGAGAACCTCCTGCCAGTCGGCAATCATCGGGGCAAATACCTTAATGAGTACCGTCAGTAAAACGAAGGCAGCCGAACCTTTGGAAATAACACTCAGATAGGCTGTGACCACACTCGGTGCACCTTCGTACACATCAGCTGTCCACAAATGGAAAGGAACCAGTGACAGTTTGAATCCCATACCGGTGAAGAAAAATACGAATGCCATTATTTGCAGCATATTGCCGTCGATGTGGGCAGGCAGGTCGTTGAAGTAAAGTGTACCACAACTACCGTAAATCATGGACAGGCCGAACAGCAGCAAGGCGCTTGAGAATAAAGCTGTCAGTATGTATTTGGCTCCGGCTTCGGCAGAGTGATGACGATATTTGTCGAAAGCAACCAATGCTGCCATTGGGATACTGGCTGTTTCAAGTCCGATGAAGAACATCAAGAAGTGTCCGGCAGAAATCATCAGGTACATACCCAACAGGGTAGAGAGGGTCATAATATAAAATTCACCGCGTTTGATTGAAGTATCTTCTAACTTCAGCCATTCGGCAGCCATGAAAAATACGATGATTGTACCGATATTGAGCACGGCTTTGATGATGGTCTGCATCGGGGCGTACTGATACATTCCGCCAAAAGCTTCGGCGCTACCGGCGGCAGGTACCAGATTGATGATTGTATGAATGACCATCAGTACAATGGGCAGGATAGTGGCGAAACGCGCATTGTTCATGTTGTTCCGTTTATCCGGGTTCATAAACAAGTCTGCCAAAAATATAATGAGGATGACAGCTACCAGTGATAGCTCCTCTTTCATATATAGAAATTGTGAATAGTCCATTTCTTGCGTGATTTATAAGTTATAATTGATGATTGATCACGGAATTAGGTTGGATACTACAGGCAGAACACTACCGGATATCATATCACTAATCCAGAAGGGTGCCATACCCAATCCAGCTACGCAGACGATCAGGCAGATGACGGCAAAACGTTCATCCCAAGTAGCATCTGTCAGTGTCAGATGATGCTTGTTGGTACAAGTACCGTAGAGAATTTTTCCTACAAGGCGCAAGATATATACGGCTGTGATAACGATACTCGTACAAGCTATAATCGTCAGTGTCCGATGGAACACATCGAAATTCTGGAAAGAACCGACAAAAATAGTCATTTCGGCAACGAAACCGCTCAATCCCGGAAGTCCGAGGTTAGCAAGACCGGCAATGACGTAACATACCGACAGGAACGGCATTACTTTCATCAGCCCGTTCAATTCGCGAACGTCACGTGTGTGGGTACGTCCGTAGATCATACCGATCAGTGCAAAGAACAAGGCTGTCATCAATCCGTGCGACAGCATTTGGAGTATAGCACCTGTACAAGCCGTCTGGTTCATCATCAGAATGGCAAAAAGTACCAGGCCGCAGTGGCTTACGGAAGAGTAGGCATTGATGTATTTCAAGTCTGTCTGCACACAAGCGGAGAATGCACCATACACTACGGAGATACCGGTCAGTATCAGGAAAATCCATCCTAACTCATTGGCAGCCTCCGGCATCAGATACATGGCGATCCGGAAACAACCGTATCCTCCTAATTTCATCAGTACGCCGGCATGAAGCATAGATACGGCGGTGGGTGCCGAAGCATGACCGTCGGGACTCCATGTATGGAATGGGAAAAGAGCACCTAATACACCGAATCCCAGGAAAGTGAGAGGGAACCAGATACATTGTTGTGCGAAAGGTATATTGTGCAGTTGTGCAATTTCAAGGATGTTCATAGTAGTTCCGCCGGCACCGAAGAAGATCCCTAAAATGCCTATCAGCAAGAAAGCCGAACCACCCATCAACATCAGTGTCAGTTTCATGGCTGCGTATTCTTTACGACCCGAACCCCATACACCGATTAACAGATACATCGGGATCAGTGCGATTTCGTAGAACATGAACATGGTGAAAAGGTCGATCGAGATAAAGAACCCGAACACTCCCATTGACAACAGAGTGAACCAGAGAAAATATTCTTTAGTAAGCGGTTGTAGTCGCCAGGAAGCGAATGTTCCTGTGAATACGATGACAGCCGAGAGTAGCAACATAGCTACGGAAATGCCGTCCACGCCTACGGAATAGGCTATATGAAGCGGGGCATACCATACCGTATCAGCCCGGAAAAGCATTTCGGCAGTATCGCCACCGGCACGTGCCTGCAAGTATCCTACTGTCAGTGCCACAGCCGCTATCAACAGTGCCGAAGAACCGACAACCATTACGGTACGTATCTGCGCGATGTTACGGCTGAGCCAAAGGCCGAGTAACATCAGCAGTGGGATTAGTACGAAGATTGATAAGAAATTCATCTTTATATTACTATTTAACTATTTACAATTTACTGTTTAGAGAATCACGTTAGAGAATAAGCAACAGGATAAGAGCCAACGCTCCGCAAAGGAATACGTAGGTATACTGTTGTATCTGTCCGCTTTGGAAGCCACGGATGGAATCGCTCGCCGCATTGGCTGCCCAGGCAATGAAGTCGAACGTACCGTCTATTACATGACGATCGAACCAAGCGATCGGCTTGCTGATGCAGCGGAAGATAATCTTATGTGTGATAAACTGATACACCTCATCAATGTAGAACCGGTGGTAGGCAGCTGTCCACAATCCGGAGAAACGGCGTTGTAGGCTGTCGGCTACCGGTTGTTTACTGCCTTTATACATGTAAGTGGCAAGAGCGATAGATAGAAGGGCGATGACGATGCTTGTACCAGCCACCGTCCAGTCCAGATGGATCGTGTAGGATTCTCCGTTTGAACTGATGAAATGTCCGAAAGGGATGAATCCGGCTCCACAAGTGACGAGAGCCAAGAATATTAAAGGAATAGTCATAGCTGTCGGACTCTCATGGGGAGTGTGGGAAGACTGTTTGCTATTGTCTTTTCCCCAGAAGATGCCGTAATAAAGGCGGAACATGTAGAATGCGGTCATGGCGGCAATCACGGTCATAATCCAACCCATTACGGGGCTGAACTGGAAGCAGGCTGCCAGTATCTCGTCTTTAGAGAAGAAACCGGAGAACGGAGGAATGCCGGCAATAGCCAGACAGGCAATCAGGAATGTAATGTGTGTGATCGGCATGTATTTGCGCAAACCGCCCATCGCCGACATTTCATTGGAGTGTACGGCATGGATGATACTACCGGCACCGAGGAATAGCAATGCTTTAAACATCGCATGTGTGAATAAATGGAACATGGAAGCCATGTAGCCCAGGCCTCCGTGATGCGGGTCGGCAGAAGTACAGACTCCCAAAGCTACAATCATAAACCCGATCTGCGAGATGGTGGAGAAAGCGAGTACGCGTTTGATGTCACTCTGTACACAAGCCACACTGGCAGCATAGAACGCAGTGAAAGCGCCTACGTAAGCAATCCAATGCAATACATCCGGTGCATAGGCGATGAATAGCGGGAACATGCGGGCTACCAGATATACACCGGCTACTACCATTGTCGCAGCATGAATCAATGCAGATACGGGAGTAGGGCCTTCCATGGCATCCGGCAACCAGATGTGCAACGGAAACATAGCACTCTTACCGGCACCACCTACAAACATCAATCCCAATGCCAAAGGAAGCATTGAAGCACCGCCACTAATCAGCGAAACCGTATCGGGTGTAAATCCGAACGTTCCTCCGTAGTATCCGTAAATAAGGATACCGATCAGGAAACCCAAGTCGGCAAAACGTGTTACGATAAATGCTTTTTTACTGGCTGCGATGGCTGCCGGTTTGGTATAATAAAATCCGATGAGCAAATAAGACGATACACCCACCAATTCCCAGAATAGATACATTTGGAAAATATTGGTGGCTACCACCAACCCGAGCATCGACATTGTGAAAAGGCTCAGGAAAGCATAATAGCGCTGAAAGCCTTTTTCTCCTTTCATGTAGCCGAAAGAGTAGATGTGTACCATCAGCGACACAGTGGAGATGACAATTAACATCATCACCGAAATAGGGTCTAATAGAATTCCTATATTGAATGTCAGTGTTTCTGTGAAAGGCAACCACTCGAAATTATAAGGTATCCAAGTGGCAAATGTACCGTCTTCTAAGCGTGGTGCCGAAAAATATTGCACTGCTGTAACGTATGACAGCACCGCCACTACTCCCAACACTGCCGTGCCGATGAAACCCGCTGTGCGGTGCGTCATCCATTTCCCTCCGATTCCCAGCAACAGGAAAGAGAGGAGAGGGAGGAGAAGTATTAATATTGTATATTCCATATTGTTAATTTAATTCTTTATTTAATCAGTCAATGTCTTTTTACCACTTCATATCATCCAGTTTCTTGACTTGGATACTCCGGATATTACGGTAGATATTAATCATGATTGCGATGGCAACAGCCGTCTCGGCCGCCGAGATGGCTATAGAGAACAGCGCGAAGAAATACCCTTCCAGTCCGTCCGGAAAAAGAAAACGGTTGAATACGGCAAAGTTGATGTCCGTTGCGTTCAGCATCAGTTCTACGGAGATCAATATTGCCAGCGTGTTGCGGCGTGTAAAGAATCCGTAGATGCCTGCAAACATCATGATGGTCGAAACCACCAGATAATATTCCATGTGTATCATCATATCTATTTACTATTTGACGATTTACTATTTATTATTTTTTTATGCTTTTTATCTACGATTTTATCATTTATCGTTTACTCTTTCTGCATTGCGCAGCAAATGGTAAATCGTAAATTGTTCAATCGTAAATCTTTTCATCTTTTACGTGCAATCAACAATCCACCTACGATACAGGCCAGCAGCAAGATACTGACAGCTTCGAAAGGCAGAATATATCCGTATTTGTCTCCCGACAGTAGTGCATGTCCGATGGTTTTGATTGTGATCTCTATCGGTTCCGGATTGCTCACTGATACAAAACGATGGCTCAGAGTGATGAACAATACGATAATGGCTCCTACTATGGTGGTTCCCAGTCCAGCTATGAACTTACTACGTTTTAACTTCTCGGCACGGTCGCCCTCGCCGCTTGTCAATAAGATAGAAAACACATAGAGTACTACGATACCGCCGGCATAAACCATCATTTGTACCGAAGCCAGGAATGTGTATCCCAACAGAAAATAGATACCTGCCGTACCGAAAAGGACAAAGAGCAGGTAAGTGGCCGAACGTACGATACGTTGTGTTGTCACCGTCAGTATACACATTACTGAGATGAATGCGGCCAGGAAGTAGAATACTACTGTTTCAAGTGTAAATTCCATAATTTAATAATGTGCTGATATGCCAATGTGCTAATGTGCCGATTGGCTGTGCACTTATTTGTTTATTATTTAATTTATTTATTTTCTCAATTCTGCTAATGGTACATTGGTACCATTTAGCGTAATGCCACATAGGCGTATTATTTTTTTTCCATCACTTTACTGCCCTCATGGTTCAGCCGTAGTATGAGCTTTGACCGGTCGAATACGGCATGCTCGAAATTCTGATCAAACGTGATGGCATCGTGCGGACAAGCGTTCACACAGAGCTGGCAAAATATACAGGAACCGAGGTCGTATTCATATCTGGCAAGTATTTTCTTCTTTTTCCCTTCTTCCGTTTCAATCGTTTCGGAAATGACTTTTATCGTGTCATTGGGGCAGGCATTTTGACATAGTCCGCAGGCAATGCAACGATGTTCGTTCTGTTCGTTGTGCGGCATAGTAAGTGTGCCACGAAAACGGTCGAACATTTTCAATTCTTTCCGGTTTTCCGGGTATTGTTCTGTCACTTTCTTGCGGAAGTACACTTTCATGGTGGTCTTCATACCGGTCAGCAATGTGCCGATACCGTGAACAAGACCTCCTAAATATGTATATTCTTCTTTTTTCATTCTTCTATATGATTAAAATAATCTCCTGGAAGCACTAAAAGTGCAGGCCGAAGACAACGATTAATACCATCAGTAATAGGTTCAGCATGGATATCGGTACCAGGTATTTCCATTCTAATGCTAAGATCTGGTCGATACGTAGGCGGGGAAAAGTCCATTTCACCCACATCAGTAGGAATACTACGAAGAATGCCTTACCGAAGAACCAGATAAATCCGGGAATATAATCCATTATGGCATTGAAGCCGTCCAGTCCGGAGATATGCAATGGCATCCAACCTCCTAAAAAAATGGTGGCGGCTACAGCCGATACGATGAATAAATTCAGATATTCTGCCAGATAGAAGAAACCGAAGTGCATACCCGAATATTCCGTGTGATAACCTGCTGTCAGCTCACTTTCGGCTTCGGGAAGGTCGAATGGACCACGATTACATTCTGCGTTTCCTGCAATCAGATAGATGATGAAAGCGATAACGGCAGGGATGTGTCCTTTAAAGATAAACCATCCGTCCGCCTGTCCTTCTACGATTTCAGAGAACTGCATGGTACCCATCAGTACTACCATCGTCAGTATACTCAAGCCTACCGATAATTCATAACTGATGATCTGAGCACCGCTACGCATGGCACCGATCAGGGAAAATTTATTGTTTGATCCCCATCCGGCGAGCAAGATACCCACTACACCTATACTCGAAGCTGCTAACAGGAAGAATACGCCTACGTTGAAGTTCAGTACTTCCATTCCCTTGTTTATCGGTAGACATGCAAAGGTGAGGAAAGAGGCGATAATCACCATGAACGGTGCCAAATTATATAGGAATTGGTCGGCTCCCTTCGGGTTGAAAATCTCTTTGGTGAGCATTTTCAGGACGTCACAAATCACTTGTATGGAGCCCCATGGGCCTACGCGCATCGGTCCGAGACGGCATTGGAAGAATCCGCACACTTTGCGCTCCATATATATCAGTACAATGGCAAGGAGGGCATACATTAATATGATACATACGCCTATTGCCACACATTCGATGAATACAGCCCATCCTTCCGGCATGACGGAAGTCAGCATTTGGTGTATCCAGTTTGTTACAATACTAAAGTCAAACATGTTTTTTTTTGATTTATGATTTTTTGATTTATGAAAGGATGGCTTTTGATTGATGAATTATAACCGGAGAGTTTCCGTCATTCAAAAATCATAAATCATCATTCATAAATCATAAGTCTCTTTTATCTATCAATATCCGGTACTACATAGTCCAATGTTCCACCAATGGCAATCAAGTCGGCAATCTTGGCTCCTCGACAGATTGTATCGACTACACTCACCAACGGTAATCCCGTAGAGCGGTAGTGTAAACGATAAGGCATCTTGTCGCCCCGGCTTTCAAGGTATACACCGAATTCTCCACGACTGCCTTCCACGGCAGCATAATAAGAACCTTCGGGTACACGGATGATCGGTTTCATTTTCTCTTGGAACGGTCCTTCAGGGATGTTGTCGATCAATTGTTCGATGATGTTGAGACTTTCCATGATTTCGTCCATACGCACCATGTAGCGGGCAAACGAGTCCCCTTCGGTATAGAGAATTTCTTTAAAGTCCACTTTGTCGTATACACCGTAGGGCATACGTTTACGAACATCGCAAGCCCAGCCACTGGCACGTCCCGTACCTCCGGTGGCGCCGAATGAGATGGCGTCTTCCCGACTCAATACGCCTACACCTTTCAGACGGCTTTGGGCGATGATATTACCTGTAAATACATCGTGGTATTCGTGTATGATACCTCTCATGTAAGGGATAAATTCTTTCACCCGTTTTACGAAGTTGGGATGGAGGTCGGCTTGTACGCCACCGATGGTGTTATAATTCATAATCAACCGTCCGCCGCAGGTCTCTTCGAAAATGTCCAAAATCTTTTCCCGGTCACGGAAGCCATAGAAGAATGCTGTCAGTGCTCCGAGGTCCATACAGAGACAAGCATAGAATAAAAGGTGAGAGTCGATACGTTGCAACTCGTCCATGATGGTGCGGATGTATTTTACCCGGTCGCTTACTTCGATGCCCATCGCCTTTTCGATACACATACACAAAGCATGCCGGTTTTGTTGCGCTCCGAGATAGTCAAGACGGTCGGTCAGTGCCAGTGTTTGTGGGTAGGTGAGGCTTTCGTTCATCTTCTCGATACCACGGTGTATATAACCGCAGTTCGGGTCGATTTTACGGATGATTTCCCCTTCTAATGATACACGGAAACGGAGTACACCGTGTGTGGCCGGATGCTGAGGTCCGATATTCACCACATACTCTTCATCGCCGAAAAGAATGGTTTCTTTATTTTTTATACTTCCATCCGGGTTCAGTTCGATTTCCGTTGTCGTGTCGATGGTGTCCTCGTTCCACATGCGCAGCGGGTTTTCTTTTTCGGGATCGTTGTCTTTTCGTAGCGGATAGCCTACCCAATCGTTACGTAGAAAGAGACGACGCATGTCAGGATGCCCGACAAAGACAATACCATAGTAGTCGTACACTTCACGTTCGTTTAATTCTGCCGCTTTCCAAAGGTCGCATACAGAAGGAATTTCCGGATTTTCACGGTTCAGGGTAGACGTTTTCACGGCAATGCGTTCTCCGGTGGTAGTGGATTCTAAATGATATACCACCCCCAAGCCACGAACAGTATCCGGTGCATCATTTTCGGCAGGTTCTCCCCAGTCCATGCCGGTAAGGCTTTCCAGAAAATCCATCTTCCGCTCATTCCGCAAGCGTGCCATTTCGTCGTGTAACGCTGCGGGTTCTATGTATTTTATTTCTTGCATACTATTAATAATTAGTCAATATGTCAATGTGACAATTGGTTGTACTGTTTATTGCGCTGCTTGATACGCTAATATGCCGGCTGATTATCTCATCATGCCGCATGGCAATTGGCACATTGGCATATTGGCACATTGAATCATTATTCCTGTTCCTTTTCTTTTCTATTTACTCCGCCGAAGAATTTTTCAATTTTCACTTTACGTTGCAACTGCATCATTCCATAATAAAATGCTTCAGGGCGAGGCGGGCATCCCGGAATGTATACATCTACCGGGAGAATTTTGTCTACTCCGTTCAGTACATGATAGGATTTTTTGAAAGGGCCTCCGCTTACGGCGCATCCACCTACGGCGATCACATATTTTGGATCGGCCATCTGATCGTACAGACGTTTCAGTACCGGAGCCATTTTGTTGGTGATTGTACCGCATACCATGATCATATCTGCTTGCCGTGGACTGGCACGGGCTACTTCAAACCCGAAGCGGGCCATGTCGTAACGCGCGGCACCCAGTGCCATGAATTCGATACCGCAACAACTGGTTGCGAAAGTAAGTGGCCACAGCGAATTACTGCGTCCCCAGTTGATGAGGTCGTCCAGTACTCCCACAAAGACGTTTGCACCTCCTTGATTGAGTTCCTGAACCAGCTTCTCCAACGACTCATTGTCGATGAATTCGTCATATGGGATTGATTTTATTTTGGGTTTCTTTATTACTTCCATTCCAAAGCTCCTTTCCGCCAGGCATAAGCGAGTCCCAGCACCAATATTACTAAAAAGAAGATAACGCTTATCAGCGCTTGTACTCCCATGTCGCGTACTACTACTGCCCATGGGAAAAGGAATACCGTTTCCACATCGAACATGAGAAACAGAATGGCAAACAGGTAGTAACCCACACGAAACTGCATCCATGATTTTCCGCGTGTGGGAATACCACATTCATAGGCTTCAAACTTTTGTGCATTGTATGATCGTGGAGAAATAGCTCTTGACAGGGCTATCACTACACCGACAAATGCAATTGCCGTTAGCAAAACAACAACTAACAATGTAAAATTCATAATCCAAGTATATATTTAGATTGAGAAATATTTTTTCTTAAACTAAAAGCGGAGGATTGTGGTAGAAATGTATATTACGTACATAAGAAAGGATTCTCCCTTACAAGTACTGTACGCAACTATAAAGATGTAACAACGGGGATACATCTTTACCACGAATCGTTTGGTTTCCGAAGTAAGTTCGTTACTGTTAAATTACGATTTTCCTCTGCCCGTAAATGTAGTGCATTATGGGGTCTTCGGGGTCGTGGGTGTATAACTGTGACGAATGTTCGTAAAGTGAAGGAAGTATTCCTCTATATCTGTACTGACGAATGGCCAGACGCAGGAAATTTTTGTCGGTAGGTACGTGCGAGAGGTCGGCGTGTCCCATTTCACAGGAGAGCGGAGAACAGAAAAGATAAAACTTTTCGATGGCATTACGCATGGGGCGTGCCTGTGATACAAAACATTTGTTATGGCTTAAAACATCGGGCATTACAGTCTCCCCCGTCGCTTCCGTCACTATTGAGTGAAGCAATAGGGCAAATATCAATAATATGCCATATTTTAAGCTTTGTTTCATATTTCGCTTTTAAACGGCTGCAAATATAGAATTTAAATTCATTCTTTTTGCAATCTCTGCATGACAAAAAAGGTTTTTTAGCACTCTGAATTGATTTGGATCAATTCTTTTTCCAGAAATCGGAGCTGAATAATAATAAAACCGTAAATAACTCGAGACGTCCGAGCAACATAAAAAATGACATCAGCCATTTAGCAGCATCGGGCAGTTCGTTCCATGAGTAAGCAGGACCACACAGGCCGAGTCCTGGTCCCATGTTTCCCAGACTGGAGATGGTACATCCCAATGATTCCGTCAGGCCGACTCCTAACCCGAGCATTGCCAATGTGCCGGCGATAATTAGTACGGTATACAAGAAAGTGAATGCTAACACGGTAGAACGTATGGAGGGAGAGATAACCTGTTTGTTTACCCGTACCGGAAGCACGGCGTTGGGATGTATGATGTGTTTGAATTCGTTTCTTGAAACTTTGGCCAGTATAACCAGACGGATGCTTTTTATACCTCCTGTGGTACTACCGGCACAGGCACCCATAATCATAATTACGGTTAGCATGCCCCATGTTATCGCCGGCCACGTCATATAATCGGCTGTTGCAAATCCCGTAGATGTGTGGAGAGAAGCTACCTGAAAGAGTGATTTACGGAAAGCCTCTTCTACTCCCATCGAACTGTTATAATAGAGAATAGCGGCAATTACTATCGTAAAACCTGTCACGGACCAGAAATACCATTTCAATTCGGCATCGTGGACAAATTTTTTGAGCTTTCCGTTGACGAACAATAATAATAAGGTGAAGTTGATACCTGATATAAACATGAAGATAGAGATCACATATTCTATATAAGGAGAGTGATAATATTCGATGCTGGCCTGTTTGGTAGAGAACCCCCCGGTACTGGTGGTTGCGAAAGCATGGCATATGCTGTCGAAAATATTCATTCCGCCGAACATTAATAGAATGATCAGTGTTCCTGTTAGCCCGGCATAAATACCCCATATCCATTTGGCAGTGATACCGATGCGCGGGTGTACCTTGTCATGTGTCGGTCCGCTGGCTTCGGCGGCAAACACCTGAATACCTCCCACACCGAATATCGGGAGTACGGCTATAGTGAAAAATACGATTCCCAATCCGCCGATCCATTGCGTCATGCTACGCCAGAAGAGCAAACCGTGGGGGAGTTTTTCTATATCGTTTAATATAGTGGCTCCTGTACTGCTGAAACCGGACATGGTTTCGAAAAAAGCATTTGTGATCGAAGGGATATAACCGCTCAGATAGAAGGGGAGCATTCCGAAAAGAGAGAAAGCCAGCCAGGCAACAGTAACGATGACATATCCGTCGCGGCGTCCCAATTGTTTCTCGGCTCCGCGTCCGATAAAAAGTAATACCACTCCCATCAATGCAGTGAGACTTGCCGATTGCAGAAAACTTATCAGATCATCTTCATGATACAGTAACGATACCCCTCCGCAACACAATAGCATGGCTGTTTCTATCAATAGCAGAAATCCGGTGATGCGGTATATCATTTTAGAATTAATCATATTTAATTGACAATTGACAATTAATTAAAGTATTTTTCTATTTTCTTGATCATCATACTCAGGCAGAACACTACCACGTGGTCACCTGCACGCACCAGCGTGTCTCCGGTGACAAGGATACCTTCACCGTTCCGGATCATACCGCCGATGGTAGTTCCTTTAGGCAATCCCAGATCCTTGATGAGGTGTTTGGTAATTTTAGAGTCTGCCTTTACGGTAAATTCGGCCACGTCGGCATTGGCGAATGTGAGGCATTTTACATTACTGACGTCCGCATCCAGCATCATTTGATAGATGTGGCTGGCGGAAATCATCTTCTTGTTGATTACCGTGCCGATGTCAAGACTCTCCGCCATGCCTATATAATCAATGTTTTCTACTTCTGCCACTGTTTTATTCACACCCATACGTTTGGCGGCAAGGCAGGCGAGGATGTTCGTTTCGGAGTTTCCGGTCAGTGCCACAAAAGCTTCTGTGTTTTTGAGACCTTCTTCGATGAGCAGGTCCATATCGCGGCCGTCTCCGTTGATAATCATGGTACGATCGTCCAGTAATTCTGTCAGGCGGTTGCAACGGTTGAGGTCGTTGTCTACAATTTTCACTTGCATGTAGTCGGGTACATACTGTGCCGTTCGCACAGCAATACGGCTTCCTCCCATGATCATGACATTGCGTACATCGGCATAATCTTCTTTTCCGGCGATTTTCCGGATATAAGGAATGTATTTTCGGGTGGTGGTGAAATAAACGATGTCATTCAGTTTGATGGTGTCGTCACCCCGGGGAATAATAGTATCTGTGCCACGTTTGATAGCTACCACATGATAAGGAATGTTGGGGCTTCCGAGTTGGTGGAGGGGGATGTCCAGAATTTCTGCCTTTTCACGCATTTTGGCACCTATCAGGATCAGTGCTCCTCCGCAGAATTCCCACCATTGACGTACCCAGCTCATACGCATGGAGGATACGATCTCTTTGGCGGCCAGCATTTCGGGGTAGATGAGCGAATCTACTCCTAACTTTTGGAAGAACTCTTTGTTTTTGGGTAACAGGTATTCGTAATTGTCGATGCGTGCTACGGTTTTCAGTGCACCCAGATTGTGAGCCAGCATGCAGGCTGTCATGTTTCGGCTTTCGTCCGGAGTGACGGCGATGAACAAGTCGGCTTCTTTTACGCCTACTTCTTTCAATCCGGAGATGGAAGAAGGGGATGCAGTGACGGTCATCAAGTCAAAATTATTGCTCAAAGTACTGAGCTTCTCTTCGTCGTCGTCCATTAATATGATATCCTGCCGCTCACGGGAGAGCAGTTTGGCCAGATGGGTGCCTACGTTGCCGGCACCGGCAATGATAATCTTCATTTTTGTCTGCTGTTATGCTTCGTTTATTTAGTTACTGAGATGTGCTTTTTCGTCCACAGTTTGTATTTTTATTCCATTACCGTTTATTCTGGCATTTTTTTCCCACTTTTCACCTTTTAGCACTTTCTTGATGCCTTCTTCATCCAGGCCGCAGAGGGCATATAGCTGCGCTGCCGTCCCGTGTTCAATGAAATGATCGGGGATACCGATACGCTGTAGTTTCGGACTGTATCCATGATCAGCCATGAATTCAAGTACGGCACTTCCCATGCCTCCGGCTTTGATGCCGTCTTCTATGGTGATAATGTGGTTGAATCGTGTTCCTATTTCGTGTAGGAGCTCTTCGTCTAATGGTTTGAGAAAGCGTAAGTCATAATGGGCTATACTTTGTTTAGGGTTCTCTTTCTCTACTTGTGCGATGGCATGTGCGGCCGTATTTCCTATCGGACCGATAGTGATAACGGCCAAATCACGGCCCTCTTTTAGTTTTCGTCCCCGTCCTACGGGAATTTCTTCGAGCGGGCACTTCCAGTCCACCAACACTCCCCGTCCACGCGGATAACGGATGACGAACGGCCCTTTGTCCGGTAACTGTGCCGTATACATTAGCCGGCGTAGTTCGTGTTCGTCCATCGGAGAAGAGACGGTCAAGTTGGGGATCGGACGCATGTATGCCAGGTCGAACATTCCGTGATGCGTAGGACCGTCTTCACCTACCAATCCGGCACGGTCGAGACATAGCACGACGGGCAATCGCTGGATGGCCACGTCATGAATCACATTGTCGTAGGCACGTTGCATAAATGAGGAGTAGATATTACAAAAAGGCAAAAGGCCGTCTTTCGCCATTCCTCCGGAGAAAGTCACAGCATGTCCTTCGGCGATGCCTACGTCGAAAGCGCGTCCGGGCATTTGTTCCATTAAGAAATTCATGGAGCATCCTGTAGGCATGGCAGGCGTTACCCCCACGATGCGCGGGTTTTGTTCGGCCAGTTCCACCAGCGTATGTCCGAAGACATCTTGAAAGAGTGGTGGCATTCCGTTCGTATCGGCAATCAGTCTTTTCCCTGTTTCCGGGTCGAATTTGCCCGGTGCATGCCAGATTCCCGGATGCTTTTCGGCCGGTTCGAATCCTTTTCCTTTAATGGTGTGAAGATGCAGTACTTTAGGGCCTTCCATATCTTTGATATCCCGCAAGATACGAGCGATATTTTGTACGTCATGTCCGTCTACCGGGCCGAAATAACGAATGTTCATTCCCTCGAAGATGTTTTGTTGTTGTGCGACGAGCGATTTCAAACTGTTTCCCAAACGGATAAGTGCCTTGCGGCGATCTTCATTTAGGATACCCATTTTGAAGAGCAGTTGTGAAGTCTTGAATCTTAACTGATTGTAGCGGTTGGAGGTGGTAAGGTTAAAGAGATATTGCTTCATTCCGCCCACGCTTCGGTCGATGGCCATATCGTTATCATTCAGTATGATAAGCAGATTGTTAGGGGTGGATGAAACGTTGTTGAGCCCCTCGAAAGCCAGTCCGCCACTCATCGATCCGTCGCCGATGACGGCTACCACATGGCGGTCGCGTTCTCCTTTTTTCATGGCTGCCACTGCCATGCCCAATGCTGCCGAGATGGAGTTGGAAGCATGTCCGCAAGTAAAAGTATCGTATTCGCTTTCTTCGGGTGAGGGGAAAGGCCGGATACCTCCCATTTTACGATTGGTGGAAAAGGTGTCGCGGCGTCCGGTAAGGATTTTATGTCCGTAAGCTTGATGTCCTACGTCCCAGACGAGGCGGTCGTAAGGAGTATTGAACACGTAATGCAGGGCTACGGTGAGTTCTACCACTCCCAGACTGGCAGCAAAGTGTCCCGGATTGCAGGAGACTTCTTTGATGATGTCTTGCCGTAATTCATGACACACCTCGGGTAGTTGCTCAGGCGTGAGTCGCCGCAAGTCTTCGGGGTTATCCAATGCGTTTAGCAAGCTATATGTGGTTTCGTTCTTCATGTTCCGACAGAATTTAGTATGCAAAAATACGAAAAGAAAAGGAAAGACATTCTTTTTTGATGTGAAAAAGCAGTAATGTTATATTTTTGTACGAAAATATTGCGGGGTTGGGGAGAGGTTTCATTTCCTGATAAAAAATGAACCGATTGTTTTTTCCGTTCCGATTTTTTCCCTATTTTCGCGTGATTTGATAAATGTGCCAATGATGAACTTCTCTACCCCTGTTGAATTACCAAAGGGTTTGCCACCTATCACTCATGCGCAACAACTGTTGCTGATGGGCTCTTGTTTTGCCGAGAATATCGGCCGGCAGTTGAAAGAGAACTCTTTTCACTGTGACGTCAACCCTTTCGGAATATTATATAATCCTTTTTCTGTATTGGAAGCATTGCAAGAGATTCTTTCGGGAAAGCAATATACAGCATCCGATCTTTTCTTCTTTCGTGATTGTTGGCATAGTCCGATGCATCACGGGGCTTTTTCAGCAGTTTCGGTTGAGGAGGCGTTGCAGCAGATCAATGATCGTTTACGGCAAGCTCACGACCGGATGAGCCGTACGGACTGGCTGCTGCTGACTTGGGGGACAACTTTTGTGTATCAGCAACGAGAGACGGGGCGTATCGTATCGAATTGTCATAAGCAGCCGGAGAAACTGTTCACCCGTAGAATGTTGACGGTAGATGAGATCGTCGATGAGTATACGCGATTCCTGAAAGAACTTCGAAATCAGAATTCCACTTTGAAAGTGCTTTTTACCGTAAGCCCGATCCGTCATATCCGTGACGGTATGCATGCTAACCAGCTCAGCAAGGCAACGTTGCTTTTAGCAATAGAACAATTACAGAGCATTTTTCCTACCACAATTTTTTATTTTCCTTCTTACGAGATTATGCTTGACGAATTGCGTGACTATCGCTTCTATGCCGATGATATGCTTCATCCTTCTCCTTTAGCAGTAAATTATCTGTGGGAACGCTTTTCCGATGTTTTCTTTTCTGATGAAACAAAAAAGATTATGGATGAATGTGAAAGTATTCGTAAAGCGCTGGCACATCGCCCCTTTCATCCCGACTCTGAGGAGCATAAAAGATTTTTAGGACAAATTGTGTTAAAAATAGAACGACTTAACCGAAAATACCCGTACTTAGAGTTTGAATAATGCCTCGATAATGTGCCAATGTCTCAATAATGTGCTAATGCACCAATATGCTAATGTGCCGATTGTTATGCGGTGTATTGCTATAGCGCAGCTAATTGGCATATGGGCACATGGGCAAATTAATTAATTATTTATGTCATATACGATTGAAACAATAGCCGAACGTATGGGTGCCCGCAGGGTCGGTACCTTGGAAGCCACTGTTGACTGGTTACTTACAGATAGCCGTTCACTCAGTTTTCCCGAAGAAACTCTCTTTTTTGCCCTGACTACGAAACGAAACAAAGGAGCACGATACATCCCCGATCTTTATGAACGCGGTGTGCGGAATTTCGTTTTATCACAAGAGGATTTCGATGAGTGGAGTAAAGAGACGGGAGATGGGAGAATGGAGACGGGAGATGTTGACAGTACACTGACTTCTGATTTTCAACTTTCAACTTTCAACTTTCAACTTTCAACTAAACAAGGGCTTTCTGCTTTTAACTTTCTGATCGTCAGTAATCCGTTGAAAGCTCTTCAGAAGTTAGCCGAACAGCATCGTGAACAGTTTCAGATACCTGTAATAGGTATTACGGGAAGCAATGGAAAAACGATTGTAAAGGAGTGGCTGCATCAGTTGCTCAGTCCTGACCGTATTATTGTGCGTTCACCGCGCAGTTATAATTCACAGATCGGTGTGCCTCTTTCCGTATGGCAGATGAATGAGGAGGCGGAACTGGCCATCTTCGAGGCTGGTATTTCTGAGATGGGAGAGATGCGTGCTTTGGCGAACATGATCAAGCCATCTATCGGTATTCTTACTAATATTGGTGGGGCACACCAGGAGAACTTTTTCTCCTTGCAGGAAAAGTGCATGGAGAAACTCAGCCTTTTTAAAAATTGCGATGTCGTAATTTATAATGCCGATAATGAACTGATAAGCAATTGCGTGGCAAAATCGATGCTTACGGCTCGTGAGATAGCTTGGAGCTGCAAGGATGCCGAGCGTCCTCTATATATAAGCAAGATATTGAAGAAAGAAGATCATACGGTTATTTCATATCGTTATCTGGAAATGGATAATACCTTCTGTATCCCTTTCATTGATGATGCATCTATCGAAAATTCACTCAATTGCCTGGCAGCCTGTCTTTATCTGATGATGCCTGCCGATCAGATAACAGAACGAATGGTACGTCTCGAGCCCGTGGCCATGCGTCTGGAGGTGAAGGAGGGAAAGCAGGGATGTATACTTATCAATGATAGTTATAATTCCGATTTGGCTTCACTTGATATTGCTCTTGACTTTCTGGTACGTCGTTCCGAAGCAAAAGGAATGAAACGTACGCTTATCCTTTCGGATATTTTGGAAACCGGACAGAGTACGACGACACTTTACCGTAAAGTGGCCCAATTGGTACAAAGCAGGGGCATTGAAAAGATTATCGGTGTGGGACCTGAAATTTGTTCCTCTGCTGCACGCTTCGATATGGAAAAGTATTTTTTCCATACTACGGACGAATTGATGGCATCAGAACTTCTGAACGGCTTGCACAATGAAGTGATTTTGATAAAGGGTTCGCGTGCATTCAACTTTGATTTGGTTTCGGATGCTTTGGAACTGAAAGTGCATGAGACGATACTGGAAGTGAATCTGGGTGCTATGGTAGCCAACTTGAATCACTATCGTGCCATGCTCCGGCCGGAAACAAAAATGGTCTGCATGGTAAAAGCTTCTGCTTATGGAGCCGGCTCTTATGAAATAGCTAAGACTTTGCAGGAACATCGGGTAGATTATTTGGCCGTGGCTGTGGCTGATGAAGGAGCGGAATTGCGCAAAGCAGGCATTACCTCTTCCATTATCATCATGGATCCGGAGCTAACCTCTTTTAAAACGATGTTCGATTATAAACTCGAACCCGAAGTATATAACTTCCATTTGCTCGATGCATTGGTGAAGGCTGCCGAGAAAGAAGGTATTACCAATTTTCCTGTGCATATTAAGTTGGATACTGGAATGCACCGTCTTGGATTTGCCGAAGGGGACGTTCCTCTGTTAATACGGCGGCTGAAGAACCAGAATGCATTGATTCCACGCTCGGTATTCTCACATTTTGTGGGGAGCGATTCTCCTCAGTTTGATGCCTTTACACGTCAGCAAATTGAGATATTCGAACGCGCCTCGGTTGAATTGCAACGGGCTTTTCCGCATAAAATTCTGCGTCATATCTGCAATACGGCAGGAATTGAGCGTTTTCCGGGTGCGCAGTTTGATATGGTTCGTCTGGGTATCGGACTGTATGGGGTCAGCCCCATTGATAATTCGGTCATAAACAATGTCAGTACATTGAAAACTACTATTTTGCAGATACGTGATGTCGCGGCCGAAGATACGGTGGGGTATAGCCGTAAAGGACATTTGGAGCGTCCGTCACGTATTGCGGCCATTCCTATCGGTTATGCCGACGGGTTGAATCGTCATTTGGGATGCGGACATGCTTACTGTCTGGTTAATGGAAAAAAAGCCCCTTATGTAGGCAATATTTGTATGGATGTCTGTATGATCGATGTGACCGGCATCGACTGTCAAGAGGGAGATCCTGCTATTATCTTCGGAGATGACTTGCCGATTACCGTATTATCTGATGTGCTTGATACGATACCTTATGAAGTACTTACGAGCGTTTCAACGCGGGTGAAGCGAGTGTATTATCAGGATTAGGAAATTAGGGATTAGTGATAAGTGCTTAGTACTATGCAGTGTAACAGCGCGGCCTGTTAATCACTGATCGCTTATCACTAATTCTCAAAGTTCTTTTTCTCTTTCTAACGAAATCACTATATTTGTCCCCAAACTTATATATACTTTACTATCTTATGACAAACTTATTATTATTAGGCTTTTTACCCAGTGGTTCCGAATGGATTATTATTGCCCTCGTGATCCTTTTGCTTTTTGGTGGAAAGAAGATACCCGAATTGATGCGTGGCCTTGGTAAAGGCGTAAAGAGTTTCAAGGATGGTGTAAACGAAGCGAAAGAGGAGATTAATAAAGCGAAAGACGAGATCGACGAACCGGCTAAAACAACAGACAAGGATAAGAAATAGCCATGGCTGAAATGACTTTCTGGGACCATCTGGACGAGTTGCGCCGGGTGTTGTTTCGTGTCATTGGAGTTTGGTTTGTACTGGCGGTGGGATATTTCATCGCTATGCCCTATTTGTTTGATAACGTAGTGCTGGCTCCTTGTCACAATGACTTTGTGTTTTATGACCTGTTACGATACATCGGCAAGACGTTTGATCTGACAGATGATTTTTTTACACAGGAGTTTCAGGTGAAACTGGTAAATATTAATCTGGCTGCTCCTTTTTTTATACATATGTCTACGGCATTCTGGATGTCGGTAGTGACGGCCATGCCTTATATCTTTTTTGAGATATGGCGGTTTATTAATCCGGCACTCTATCCAAATGAACGTCGTGGTGTACGGAAAGCACTGACAATCGGTACTTTTATGTTTTTTCTGGGAGTATTGCTGGGATATTTTATGGTGTATCCGTTGACACTTCGTTTCTTGTCCACTTATCAGCTTAGTGCAGAGATAGAGAATGTAATCTCACTCAATTCATATATAGATAATTTTATGATGTTAGTGCTCTGCATGGGGTTGGCATTCGAGTTGCCTTTGGTGACGTGGTTGCTTTCGCTGTTGGGGCTTGTCAATAAATCGTTCTTGAGAAAATACCGTCGGCATGCTATCGTCATTATTGTGATTGCTGCTGCCATCATTACTCCTACAGGAGATCCTTTCACGTTGAGTGTCGTGGCGATACCGCTTTATCTACTTTACGAGATGAGTATTCTGATGATTAAGGATAAACCGAAAACGGAAATCGAAGATGAATAATTATTCAATGTAGTGATATATCATTCGGTATAGACTTCCAAGTGCCTGTTTGATATTTTTCGGGTATCGTGTTCACCGTCCATATGCTTGGTGCTTACGATCCGTATGCACCGTGCATACGAGTTATAAGCACCGTGCATACGGGTCGTAAGCACAGATGCAGGAAAACGAGAGTAGCCTTTCACCCTGCATTGCCGATGAATAGGGCGATTAAGCAAAAAGGTGAAGTTGGTAAATTCTAGGTGGATAATGTGCCAAAATGGTCGGAATCTTATACAAAGAAAGTCGCGTAACGAATAGCTTTTCATGGAAAGCCTCCTAAACATATATTACTGACACTCATTCGTTCCGATGTTTTCTGCAACTTTTGCATTAGTGGGTGAGCTGAAGTAGTTTGGTTAATTTTCCCAATTTTTTCAATTGGTAGAGCCGGGGATGCTCAAAATGTTCTACTACTTCATGCTGCCACATTATTTCGAAAGGTATATGCATCGCATAGCCACCGAGAGCCAATACCGGCTGGATATCTGATTTCAGCGAGTTGCCCACCATTAGAAACTGATTGGGAGTTATTCGTAGATTTTCTATAAGTTTGGCATATTCTTTTTCTGTCTTGTCTGACATAATTTCCACATGGTCAAAGTAGGGGGAGAGACCGGAGCGTTGCAGCTTTCGTTGCTGATCCAGTAAATCTCCTTTGGTGGCCACTACTAATTGATAGCGTTTACTTTGTTTTAGAATATTTAAGGTCTCTTCGACTTCGGGCAGTAACTCTATCGGCATGTCCAGTAGGGATTTACCTAAAAGAAGAACCTTTTCTATTGTTTCTGATGGCACTTTCTGCTTACTGATGCGCAATGCGGTTTCTATCATCGATAGCGTAAATCCTTTTGCACCGTAACCGTAACGTTCCAGATTGTCCATTTCTGTGTGAAACAACTCGGCAGATATCTCTTTGGGCTCTCCGTAAGAACTTAATAATCCGGTATATTCTCGTTCTATATCCTGGAAGAACGGTTCATTGCTCCAAAGTGTATCGTCTGCATCGAATGCAATTATTTTTATCTCTTTCATCTTTTTCGTATGTTTACGGCACAAATTTAAATAAATAATTTCTGAAGTTAGCAAGATTGGAAAAGTTTGCTCCGGTGGGTGTCCTTATCTTTGCTGCGTGAAACAATCAAAGAATATGGAACAAAGAATGGCGACAACCCAAGAGTATCACCAGTGTGTAAATAGGGTGGTGGAGTATATCAACAATCATTTAGGTGAAGAAATAGATTTGGAAAGACTGGCCGAAATTTCTCATTTCTCGCCTTATCACTTTCACCGCATTATGAAAGCATTTTTAGGTGAACCGTTGGGAGCATTTATTGTGCGTACAAGAATCGAGACCGCAGCCCGATTGTTACGTTATAGTACAATGCCTGTAAGTGATATTGCTTATCAGATAGGATATGCTTCTCCTTCGTCGTTGTCGAAAGTCTTTAAACAATTTTATGGTATTTCACCCAATGAATATCGAAACAATAAAGACCACATTATTATGAAACCAATGGAAGTGAATCCGGAACTGGATGTGACAATGGAAGTACGTGAACAACAGCCGAAGCAGGTGATTTATGTTCGTTTGACAGGCGCATATATGGCTTTGGCATATTGCGAAGCATGGAAAAAACTGTATGCTTATGTAAATGAAGAGAAGATATATACCGGATGTATGGAATATATTTGCATATTTCATGATGATCCGAAGGTGACCGAGACTAAGAATTTGCGGACAGATGTTTGTTTTACTGTTCCCGTAGCAGTACAACCCAAGGGTGAAATAGGTGTGAAGGAAATTCCGAGGGGAAAATATCTGGTATTTCGCTATAAAGGACCTTATTCTAATCTGGGAGCGGTGTATGATACGATTTATGGGCATTGGATTCCCGAAAGCGGCTATAAGATCAGTGATGCACGTGGTTATGAGGTGTATCTGAATAATCCGGGTAATACGCCTCCTGAGGAGTTATTGACAGAAATTTGTGTGCCGGTGGAGTAAATACTTGATACAGAAATATGAAAATGAAAAAGCCTCTTCTCTCGAAGCGGCTTTTCTTGTTTACTTGCTTTGAAAAAATTGAAAAGGCAGTAAACGTTAAAGCGAAAAAAAGGGAAGTCTCACGACTTCCGCAATTCTTCTAACCTTAAATCTAAATCTCTATGAAAAAAACGTGATGCAAATATAGCGGTTTGTTCATTATTTAGGTGTTAATAAAGCGCATAAAGAGAGAATAAAAATTAATAACCTTCCGTATTATTTCGAAAGATCCTTGCTTATTCGTCCATTCTGACTGTTGAGGGCATTGATTTCATCAAATTATCGTAAATGGGATTCAGTTTCAGTAGATTGGGAACTCCTGTAATAAACATCTGTTTTCGGGCACGGGTCATTGCTACATTTAATTTTCGGTCTACCAATATTCCGTTGTCCACCGTTAAGTTCGAGAGGAATTTGAGTTGGTAAGGGTAGTTGACACAGAACGAATAAATGATGACATCCCGTTCACTCCCTTGAAAACGTTCGACTGTGTCGATAAGTATCCTGTTAAGCATCGGAATGTTTAATCGGGCAATTTCTTGTTTGATGAGTGCTATCTGGCTACGATAAGGAGTGATAATACCCAAAGTTTGTGCTGTGTTGAATTCTTTTTCGTTTTTTTGATAAACGTCTAATGCCAGTCGGGCAACGATACGAGCTTCGGAACGATTCGTTTTGGCCGGCGCTCCTGCGGGTTCCGGTTCGGACGGATAGAAAGCGAGGCGCGTGATGCCTGCTGAATTTTCCAGTTGATGAGGTAATCCTACGGGTAACAGGCGCCCTTCGTAGAAAGTACGGTTGGCAAAAAGGGCTACTTCGGGGTGCATACGTCCTTGTCGGCAAAGCATGTCGGAGAGAAGTGAGGCGGGAGAAGTGAAATGGGGATAGGGAGATATATTATCTTTGGAGGGATGGGAGTAGTTTTGGGTGTTGCGGTAAAGACGCTCAAAAAGAGAATCTTTAAGGTTTGTTAGTCCGATGGCACGCAGTGTTTCATTGTGTATTTCAGATTGATCTTCACGTTGAAGAACGACGGCTGGGAGCTGTTTGTGATCGCCTATAAGGATAAATTTGCCAATGGCATTATCCCCCGACATACTACGGGCACAAAGGATACCCAATAACTGAGGTTCAAGAATCTGAGTTGCTTCATCGACAATGGCTACATCGAATTTTTTCAGGCGGAAGAGTTCTGGCTTGCCGGAAATGGAGGCTACTGTACCTATGAATATCCGGCAACGTGTAATACGGTCGGTCACTTCCGAACGGCGCATACAAGCTGACAGTTCATTTTCTATCAGATGGCTGCGATAGGTCTCGTCACAGGACAGTTCGCTGCCTATGCGGATAAAGTCCACTTTGGGGCGGATGGAAGAGAGTGATTTGCAAATCTCATCTACGGCACGGTTGGTATACGATAACAGAAGTATCTGTGCCTGTTCGTCCTGGTGGAAGGTTTCTACCATTTTTTTGAGGGCACAAGAGGTCTTTCCTGTTCCTGGAGGGCCTATCAGCAGAAAATAATCTTTGGCCGCTTGTGCTTTAAGGGCAACACGGGAGAAATCATCGGTGGCGGCAGTGATGCGGGGAATGAACGATTCGTCAAAGGCAGGGGAGCGTTGGGCGAGAAGCAGATCCCGGCGGTCTTTTGTTGCCGACGCAAAAGCTGACAGTCCGTAGTACATATTGCGGAAAGTGGTATCCATTGTGTCATGTTCGATGGCATACAGGCTGTCAGGGGGAAGGACAGAGGAATTCTGCTGACTGGCGCGTAGGCGGATATGTATCTCTTCTTCAGTGATTGTTTCGATATTACCTTTAAATACCATTTTGTTGGTGACATTATCGGTAACTGCATTGCGTTCGTACAACACTATGGAGTCTCCTTGCCGGAAGTTGGGTAAAGCTTCTTCCCGGAGTATTTCTCTGGATAAGATGATAGTGGCTTTATGCTCGTCGGCTGCGTGATTCTCTTTGATGCGCAGGTCATAAAGAATTTCTCCGGCTTCTGATTTTTCGGCAAGTGTAGAAAGCCATAAGGCAGCAGCTCCTGTACGTCCTTCGTAGTCTACGTCTCCGGATTTGGAGGTATAAAGCTCTTTGGTTATAAAATTATACAGGGCATAGAAATAGGTTTGTTCCAGAGGAGAAAGAGCGGCGAGATGTTGTGCGAATATATCAATGGAGGGACGCAGGTATTGTTCCCAAAAACGGCTTTGTAATCCCCGTTCATTGAGGGTTTGTGCTTGGATTGACTGTAATTTGGTAGCAGTATATTCAAGGCTGTTATGTAATTGTATACCGTATTCTTCGGCTACGATGCGATTTCGAAGGTTGATTACCCGGCGTACCATAGCCCATGACGGGCGGGCCGGATAGAGCAGAGGATAACGTGTATAAAGCAGGTAAGCCTTTACGCGGTGGTGGTCCATCTTCATTGAATATTGAAGTACCGCCTGGTAGAGTAACATCTGTACTTTGTTGTTTTCTTTCGGTTCTACTTTATTACGGATACTGTATTCGTCTCCTTTACCGGATTTCATTTCAATGAATGACGACATATCCCGTTGCATATAGTCGAGACGTCCTTGTAAACCAAGTGCTTCACAAATGTACGAAGGTTCGAGTACGGCATCCCTCTTATCCATTTCATATCCGGGGGCATGGAACGTTTCGGTTACTACTTCCCGGATGTGTTCAAAGTGCATTTTGCAATCTTCAAAGAATTGACGCTCCTTTTCCTTATCTTGTAGATCGGCGCAGGCAGCCAGTTCAATGGGGTAACGGCGGAAGGCCTTTTGCATACACGAAAGGTAGTCTACTTCTCCGTTTGCGTGGATCCATTCGTCCAGAAAGAGGTTGGCTATATTTCCTAATAATAATGGACGCGCATTTTCAATGGGTTGTAAACGTGCCAGAAAATAATTGGCCGGATGATGACCATACTCCCGGAAACACTCGGCGAGCGAGCTGATATCTATCAGATAGTCCGGTTCGAGAACGATGAAAGCAGGATTGAGTATTCCGTTGTCGTCTACGTTTATATCCAGGAGGTTGAGCTGTGCATGCTGCCAAAGGAGTTTGCATGTTTCTGCAAACTCTTCGTTGAATTGGGGGATATTGTAGCGCACCCGTAACGGTTCATCGGCGATACTGTCCAGTGGTGTTACATATAGGAAATGTTCATCGGAATGTTGGAAGCATACCCGCATACGTTCTATTTTTCTGCGAGTGGGCGGAGCGATGATATAAGTGGGATCTGTTTTGGGCAGCAATCTATATAATTCATCCGGAATGTCGGTTCCCGAGAGTTTTTTCAGGAAAAAAGCGAGAGTCTTTGCGTCGCGCAATAATTTTTCCCGTTCGGGCTCTGTTCTACGGTTCAGTACGCCATTTGAAGTCAGGCGGAAAGTATGCAGGCGATTCTGTTCTATGGCTGATAAACCGATGCGTGCAGCTACAAAACTGATTCGTGCGGACAGGTCGGTCATTTGCAGGCTTTCGTTCTGCATCTGGCTACGGCAGAGGCGTTCGAGCAGGTCACGCATTTGTTTATAGGCTATGTCGAGCTTGTTATCATCGATGCGGCAGACAGTCAACAAAATATCAAACGATTCTTTTATCTCCTTATTTTCCATGCATGCAAAGATAATGCAAACCGAGAGTAGAATAAAATAAACAAGTTCATTTTATTATGTTAGGGTGTAGTTTGCCTTCGCTTGTAGTAAAGACAAGGAAAAGGGAAGTAACGTCAACTTCTTTTAATAAATAAAAAAAGCTGTGCCGACTACCTGTCGACACAGCTTTTTTTATTTATAAACATTTATGTGTGGAAAGATTAATCCAATACGATAGGTTTGTATTTCGGAACCAATGCCTTCATTACGGTCCAACCGATGAGGTAGGCTACTGCACAAACACAGAAGATAATGAAGTAACCGGCTGGCTTACCCTCAAATCCCATGAAAGTCATTTGAGTTTCGTCTGCATATACAAACAGGTTACCAGCTACTTTCTGAAGAATCATAGAGCCGAAACCACCGGCCATACCACCGATACCCGTGATACTTGCAATCGCTGTTTTAGGGAACATATCACTTACAGTAGAGAAAATGTTAGCCGACCAGGACTGGTGAGCAGCTCCACCGATACCGATCATGATTACGGGGAACCAAGGAGAAATAGTACCTAACGGTTGTGCCAACAATACTACCAACGGGAAGAATGCGAAGATCAACATCGCTTTCATACGGGCAGCGTAGGGGTTCATACCTGTTTTATTGATGAAGATAGTAGGAAGTTTACCACCGTAAATAGACAACATGGTAATGGCATATAGCGTAAAGATCAATCCCATACCCAATGGGCTGGATGTTTTGATATCGAATTGTGTGAATAAATAAGAAGGAGTCCAGAAAAGGAAGAACCACCATACACCGTCGGTCATAAATTTACCGAAAGCAAAAGCCCAAGTCTGTTTGTAGCTGAAACACTGCCAGAATTTCATTTTTTTCTGGTCTTTCTCTTCTACATGTGGAGCGGCACCTTCTTCGTGCTTATCTTGTTCAATGTATTCCAATTCGGCTTTGTTCACGTGTTTACTCTTTGAAGGGGCTGTGTACATGAATACCCAGAACCCCATCCAAATAAAGCCGAGACCACCAATAACGATAAATGCCATTTCCCAACCCCATACTTTAGCTAAAATAGGAATAGTCAGCGGAGCAATTAATGCACCGATAGATGCACCGGCGTTAAAAATAGAGGTGGCATAAGCACGGTCTTTTTTGGGGAAGTACTCGGCAGTAACTTTAATGGCTGCCGGGAAGTTACCTGCTTCACCGAGTGCCAATACACAACGGGCAGCAAGAAAGCAGTACATACTGATGGTAGCGATTGTAACCACTGTGGCACCTGTTGCGGAAGCTAATTCCGCAGCACTGTGAAGACCTACAAAGTGCTCGGTTACTACTCCACATAAGGCGTGGAGACATGCACCTGCCGACCATACACCGATTGCCCAAAGGAAACCTTTCTTTGTTCCCATCCAGTCGATGAAACGTCCGGCAAACAACATACAGATTGCATATACAATGGAAAATACAGAGGTAATAGTTCCATAATGTGATTCGTCCCAGTGGAATTCCGGTTTGATAAATTCATCCCACGTCAGCGAGAGCACCTGACGGTCGAGGTAGTTTACAGTTGTCGCGAAAAATAACATAGCGCAGATAGTCCATCTGTAGTTTGTCATTTTACCCATAGCATTTTGAATTGTACTCATGATAAATGATTTAAAATTATTAGTTCTGATTCTGGGCCAAAAATACACATTATTTGATGCAAATCAACATATTTATTGTCTCTTTTGCTGTAAATTTTGTCTGTTTTATACCAAAATCGTCCAAAAATGCGGAAAAACTACGTTATCGCACACGAAATTGTATGTTTGCGTGCACGAAAACTTATAAATACACCTTTTGAATCGAAAACTCCACACCTTATATAAAAAGAGTCGCTATCTTTGTCTCATTAAGTAGTAAATCTAATTACCAATAACAAAAATGAGAATGAAGAGAAACTTAATTTGTAAAACTTTTGTGATAGGGGCTTTGCTTTGCTCTGTTTCGTTGGCTGCCCAAAAAGTGAGTGATAAACTTCCATGGTCCGTGCGTATGACGGAGTCGGAGATGATTCGTTGTCCCGAATCGTGGCAACTGGATTTTCAACCTAAACTGAAATGGGATTATTGTCACGGCTTGGAACTCGGAGCAATGCTCGACGTATATGATACTTATGGTGGAAAAAAGATATATGATTATGCACTGGCTTATGCCGATACAATGATTCATGATGATGGTAGCATTGTGACTTACAAACTACACGAATACAATATTGACCGTTTGAATTCCGGGAAATTTCTGTTCCGTATTTATGAGGAATCCAAGGATGAAAAATACAAGAAAGCAATTGATTTATTGCGTAGCCAGCTTGATACGCATCCGCGTAACGAGGATGGCGGTTTTTGGCACAAAAAGATTTATCCGAATCAAATGTGGCTGGATGGTATTTATATGGCTTCACCTTTTTATGCAGAATATGCTTTCCGTAATAACCGGGTGAAAGATTATGCAGATGTGGTGAATCAGTTTATCACTGTGGCTCGCCATACATACGATCCGAAAAACGGCTTGTATCGTCATGCCTGTGATGTGAGTCGTAAGGAGCGTTGGGCCGATCCTGTTACCGGGCAATCTAAACATAGCTGGGGGCGTGCTATGGGATGGTATGCCATGGCATTTGTCGATGCACTCGATTTTATTCCGAAACATGAGGCAGGAAGAGATTCCATGCTCGTTATTCTTAATAATATCGCCGAACAAGTAAAACGCTTACAAGATCCTAAGACCGGGCTTTGGTATCAGGTGCTCGATCGTAGTGGCGATAAGGGTAATTATTTGGAATCTTCTTGTTCAACTATGTTTGTTTATTCTTTATTTAAAGCGGTACGTATGGGATATATCGACTCTTCTTATCTGGATGTGGCATTGAAAGGATATAAAGGTATTCTGGATAATTTTATCGAGGTGGACAAAGATGGATTGGTCACCATCACCCAAGCCTGTGCCGTAGCCGGATTGGGCGGAAAGAATTATCGTTCAGGAGACTATGATTATTATATTAATGAAACCATTCGCAGCAATGACCCGAAAGCAGTAGGTCCGTTTATTATGGCGAGTTTGGAATACGAACGTTTACAGAAGAAATAAAAACATATGAATAAGTTATTGAAAGCAGGTCTGTTATTGTTTCTGGCCTGCGTCGGCACAGTACAGGCACAGCAAAAACAAGACACTATCGTAGTTGCTCGTGATGGAACCGGTGAATATCGTACTATTCAGGAAGCGGTAGAGGCCGTCCGGGCTTTTATGGATTACACCGTTACTATATATATAAAGGATGGACTGTATAAAGAAAAACTGGTAATTCCCTCTTGGGTCAAGAACGTGCAGCTGGTAGGTGAGAGTGCTGAAGGTACTATAATTACCTACGATGATCATGCTAATATCGATAAGATGGGTACTTTCCGCACTTATACTGTGAAAGTGGAAGGCAATGATATCACATTTAAGAATCTGACCATCGAGAATAATGCCGCACCGCTTGGGCAGGCTGTGGCTCTTCATACCGAAGGAGACAGGCTGATGTTTATTCATTGTCGTTTATTGGGGAATCAGGATACGATATATACGGGTAGAGAAGGAACACGTCTTTTGTTTACAGATTGTTATATAGAAGGAACGACTGATTTTATCTTTGGTCCGGCGACGGCATTGTTTGAACGTTGTACGATCCACAGCAAACGGAATTCATACATTACGGCCGCATCGACTCCGGAAAATGTAGAATTCGGTTATGTGTTCAAAAATTGTAAGTTGACGGCTGCACCCGGAGTGACCAAAGTATATCTGGGGCGTCCATGGCGTCCGTATGCTTCTACTACTTTCCTCAATTGCGAATTTGGTAGCCATATCCGCCCTGAAGGCTGGGATAACTGGCGCAATAAAGAGAATGAGAAAACTGCCCGTTATGCGGAATTCGGTAATACAGGTGAAGGCGCAGCCACAGCCGGCAGAGTGAAATGGGCTAAACAGTTGACCTCTAAAGAGGCACTGCGTTATACTATTGAGAATATTTTTACGGATAGTAGTAATTGGTATCCATATAAGAGATAAGAGAGTCTCCTTATTATAAAGTCGTGATGACCTGTGTAGTAGGGAAGATATTCTTTGCAGAGGAGGGTGTGCGGCAGTGCCGTCACACCCTTTATAGAAAATCTGCTCGTATCGGACTAAAACAGTCAATCAATATTCCTGCTTCCAAGCAGGTGCATCCATGTTCTGCATCCGGTTCGATATATATACCGTCTCCAGTTTCTACTATTTGTTTCTCTCCGTTTACGGTGAATTCAAACTTGCCGCTTGCTACATATGTAGTCTGGGTATGATAGTGTGTATGAGGTGTTCCGATTGCACCGGTTTCAAACTTAACCTTTACAAGCATTACCTGTCCGTCATACCCCATGATCTGACGAACTACACCTTCGCCTGCCGGTTCCCATGCCTTTTCTTTTTCTAAAATGAATGTTTTACTTCTTGTTTTCATACTTTATGCTTTAAAAAAACGTCCAAATATACAATTATTCCACCTAAAGCAACGTTTTTTAGACGTCATTCAGATAAAAAGTCCGTAAGTTTGCACAACAATAAAATAGATTTCGACAAAAATGAAAAACAAGCTGGCTGTTCTTTTAAGTTTATTCTTTCTTCTTTCTGCTTTTAAAGCGGATAGACCCGTGCTTACCATTTTTATGATAGGCGATTCTACAATGGCTAACAAAAATATTACCGGAGGAAATCCTGAACGGGGGTGGGGAATGATGCTTCCCGGATTCTTCAGTGAAGAAGTACGTATCGACAATCATGCAATGAATGGGCGGAGCTCCAAGAGTTTTATTGATGAAGGTCGCTGGGACAAGGTCATTTCTCAAGTGAAAAAAGGAGACTATGTGATTATCCAATTCGGGCATAATGATGAGAAACCTAAAGCAGACCGTCATACGGATCCCGGTACGACTTTTGATGCTAACCTTAGCCGTTTTGTGAATGAAACTCGTGCAAAAGGAGGAATTCCGATACTTTGTAATGCGATTGTACGTCGTAATTTTGTCCGTCCGTTAGACGAAAGTATCAGTAAAGACACTCGTTATGATGCCGGAGAAGTGAAACAGCCGCAAGAAGGCGATACCTTGTATGATACGCACGGCGCTTATATCGAATCTCCCCGTAATGTAGCGAAGAAGCTGAATGTACCTTTTATTGATATGAATAAGATAACCCATGAATTGGTTCAAGGTTTAGGACCTGTAGAATCGAAGAAACTTTTCATGTGGGTAGAGCCTAACAAAGTACCGGCCTTTCCGAAAGGGCGTGAAGATAATACACATCTTAATATATATGGTGGCCGGGTAGTGGCCGGTCTGGCAGTGGATGCCATTGCACAGGCTGTTCCCGAATTGGCTAAATACGTTCGTCACTATGATTATGTGGTAGCACAAGATGGTAGCGGTGACTTTTTTACTATTCAGGATGCCATTGATGCCGTACCCGATTTTCGTAAAAATGTGCGTACTACTATTCTTGTCCGTAAAGGTATCTACAAAGAAAAAGTCGTGATACCGGAAAGTAAAATAAATGTTTCTTTGATAGGTCAGGAAGGAGCGGTTCTTTCTTATGACGATTATGCTGATAAAAAGAATGTCTTCGGAGAAACGAAGGGGACTTCCGGTTCGTCTACCTGTTATATTTATGCACCGGATTTTTATGCCGAGAATATAACTTTTGAGAATACTGCCGGTCCGGTGGGGCAGGCAGTAGCTTGTTTTGTGTCGGCAGATCGTGCTTTTTTCAAGAATTGCCGCTTTCTGGGTTTTCAGGATACGCTTTACACTTATGGTAAAAACAGTCGCCAGTATTATGAGAACTGTTATATTGAGGGTTCTGTCGATTTTATTTTCGGTTGGTCTACGGCTGTATTCAATCGTTGCCACATCCATAGTAAGAGAAACGGATATATAACAGCTCCTTCTACCGATAAAGAGTCAAAATACGGTTATGTTTTTTATGATTGTACCCTAACTGCCGATGAGGGCGTGAAAGGAGTTTATCTTTCCCGTCCTTGGCGTCCATATGCAAAGGCGGTATTTATACATTGCAATATGGGCGGACATATACAACCTGCTGGGTGGCATAACTGGGGTAAGAAAGAGGCAGAAAAAACGGTGTTTTATGCCGAATATCAGAGTAGTGGTGAAGGAGCTGCTCCGAAAGCGCGTGCTGCTTTCTCCCGGCAATTAAAAGATCTGAAAGAATATCGTATGGAAGATATCCTGAAAGGTGGAGATGGCTGGAATCCGGTGAAGAATGGAGATTCATTGGTAAAGGTAGTGAGATAATTTATAATAACAGACTCGGATGTTGAAACGAATCGGTGTTAGTATATTGACAGCTATTGCTTTTTTGACTGCTGTGGCACAAAAAAGCACTTCCTATGAGATAGAAAAGGATTATCCGCTTTTTCTGGAAAAGATGAAACAAGAACTTACCTATCCTATGGCATGGGGGAATAGTGCCCAGACTGATTTTTCCGAGTGGCGGAAAATGGCCCGTACGATTGTTCTGGATGCAATGTTGGCTCCACCGCCTGTTGCCAAAGAATATGGTATGGAAGTTGTGGCTATAGAACAACGGGCGGGTTATGAAGCTCGAAAAATTCGTTTCAACCTTTCCGGTTATTCCCGGGTTCCCGCTTACTTGTTGGTTCCTGCGGGGAAAGGCCCGTTTCCGGCTGTTGTGCTGTTACATGATCATGGTGCGCATTTTTCGATAGGGAAAGAGAAGATGATTCGGCCTTTCGATGTTGATTCTTTAATATTGGCGGATGCCGATAATTGGGTGCATCAATGTTATGATGACCAGTATGTTGGTGACTATCTGGCTTCTAAGGGATATGTGGTGATTTCCATAGACGCTCTTTTCTGGGGAGAGCGTGGGCGGAAAGAGGGGGCACGTTATGAAAGTCAGCAGTCTTTGGCGTGTGTCTTTGAAATGTTGGGACGCAGTTGGAGCGGTACGATTTCATATGAGGATATGTATACTGCCGACTTTCTTGCTTCTTTGAAAGAGGTCGATGCTGACCGGATAGGTTGCATGGGATTCTCGATGGGGGCTTATCGTTCCTGGATGTTATCGGCGTTGTCTGATAGGGTAAAGGCCGGTGCTGCTGTTTGTTGGCTGACGACCACTGAATATCAGCTTTCCCCCCATTACGGACGTGGGAAGGGTGATTCGAATTACGCCAATGTGTTACCTGGTTTAAGGCGGTATTTGGATTATCCGCATATCGCTTCTATTGCCTGCCCTAAAGCAATGCTTTTCTTTAATGGCCGGCATGATAAACTTTTTCCTGTTCCTGCAGTAGAAAATGCTTATTCACAGTTGCATACAGTGTGGAATAGTCAGAATGCCGATGATAAACTGATCACAAAATTGTGGGAATTGCCCCATTTCTGTAGTAAGGAAATGCAAGCAGAAATATTGTCTTTCTTTAATAAACAACTTTCAAAATAATATTTGGTAAAAAAGGCATATTCCGGAAGGAAGATTTTTTACCTGTAGCTTATTTTTATACTTATTCCAGCTACTTAAGAGATACTAAATGAGGGTATATCATACCTATGTCTTATTAAAATAGAAATAAAAATAAGGCAAAATTCGGTTTAATTTGTATCTTTACCGCATGGAATTTTATAAAATGATGAGAAGAATCTTATTTCTGATAGCATTTTTGAGTATCGCGCTGGTGATTAGTGCCCAGCGGAACTGTTTTTTTACCCATTACTCTTCCGAAGACGGTTTGTCACAAAATACTGTAATGAGCATTTTACAGGATCATAAAGGAAATCTTTGGTTTTCGACTTGGGATGGTATTAACCGTTTTAATGGCTATTCTTTTAAAGCATATAAGGCACGTCAGGGAAATTTTATCAGTTTGACAAATAATCGCGTCGACCGGATGTATGAAGATCCGGACGGATTTTTATGGTTGTTGACCTATGATAATCGGGCTCATCGTTTCGATCCTCGTACAGAAACCTTTGAGCAGGTTCCTGCTGCCGGACAGCTGGGGAGTAATTCCAATGTGAATGCGATCAGTGTCCTTCGAAGAGGGACAGTCTGGTTGCTTACGGAGAATGACGGTGCAATACGTGTCACTGCTTCTGCTCAGACCGGTCGCCTTGCTACTGAAATTTATTCTGCAAAGTCGGGGCTTTTTCCTGCTACGAAAGTTTTTAAGGTATATCAGGATGCTGATAATAATGAATGGCTGCTTACGGATAATGGTTTGGGCTTAATTCGTCCGGGGGAGAAAACACCGGTATCCTATTTTGTAGAAACGAAAGAGCGCTTTTCGGATCCGAAGCAGGCTTTCTATGCAGTACAGGAGAATGAAACGGAGATTTGTTTCGGATCGGACAGAGGGCGTGTATGGCGTTATCAGAAAGAAAACGGGCAATTCGAATTGCTTGAGTTGCCAACTCGCTCACGCATTAGTTCCATCAACAGTGTAGAACCGGATAAAGTAGTGATTGCTACTTCTACAGACGGTTTCTTTGTTTACAATTTGAAAACGAAAGAATATGTGCATTATTCTCATGTAACTTGTCGTGACTTGCCTTCCGCCCCTATTGTGTCGGCATATGTAGACAAAACTTCAGAAGTGTGGTTTGAGCAGGAAGAACCGGGAGTTGTTGCACACTTTAATCCTTTTACCGGAATATTAAAACGTGAGCAGATACGCGTGGAACCTACTGCTGCCGACCGTTCACGTCCTTCTTTTCATATACACGAAGATGTGAACGGATATCTTTGGGTACATCCTTATGGTGGGGGATTTTCTTTTTATGATCGGGAAAAGAATCAGCTTGTGCCTTTTTACGACGAGTTGGGAAGTTCAGACTGGCGTTTCTCTAATAAAATACATTCCAGTTTTTCCGATACACAAGGGAATCTTTGGATTTGTACCCATTCCAAAGGATTAGAAAAAGTGACATTTCGTTCGGTTCAGTTTAGCATGATGACACCGGAGGAGCATAATTATGAGTCGTTGAGCAATGAAGTGCGTGCCCTTTGTGAAGATAATAATAAAAATATATGGGTGGGGCTGAAAGACGGACGTCTCCGTATATATGATTCTGACCATAAATATCTGGGATTTTTAACCGAGAACGGAACAGTCTCCCGTTCGGGGGTACCTATGAAAGGTACGGTCTATTATATTATGCAGGATTCCAAAGGAGTACTTTGGATAGCAACGAAAGGGGATGGTTTGGTACGTGCCGAGCCGATAGCGTCGAACGGTCTGTCTTATCGGTTATCTCGTTATCGTTATGATGAGGATGACATGTATAGCTTGAGCAATGATAATGTGTATTGTGTTTATGAAGATCATAACGGGCGTATCTGGATTGCAACCTTTGCTAATGGAATTAATTATATATCAAAGGATAAGAATGGAAATACTATTTTTGTCAATCATCGCAACAATCTGAAGGGATATCCGATTGATCTGTGCTATAAAACCCGTTTTATTACTTCGGATAACAATGGACGTCTTTGGGTAGGGACGACAGCCGGTGCAGTTGCTTTTGACGAAAACTTCAGTACCCCTGAAGAAATTCAATTCCATCATTTTTCCCGTAATCCGAATGATACGAAAAGTTTGAGTAATAATGATGTGCACTGGATTGTAGCTACAGAAAAGAAAGAGCTTTATCTTGCCACTTTTGGTGGCGGACTTAATAAACTTCTTTTTATTGATGAGGCTGGAAAAGGAGCATTTAAATCTTATTCTGTGCTTGACGGACTTCCCTCAGATGTGTTGCTTTCTATTCGGGAAGACGATAAGCACAATTTGTGGATAAGTACGGAAAATGGTGTCAGTAAATTTATTCCCGGTGAAGAACGTTTTGAGAATTACGATGATCGCAGTATCACGTTCCGTGTGCGTTTTAGTGAAGCTGCTTCAACAGTGACTTCTAAAGGAAATATCTTGTTTGGTGCCAGTAATGGGATTTTTATGTTTAATCCCGATTCTATCAGTAAAAGCCGTTTTGTCCCTCCTATCGTATTCTCTAAATTAGTGATTGCTAATCAGGACATTGTTCCGGGGGATAATTCTGTATTGAAGGTAGGTTTGGATGATACAAAAGAATTGGTACTCTCTCATAAAGAAAATATTTTTGCTATTCAGTATGCGGCACTCGATTACACGAATCCGCAGAATATTCAGTATGCTTATATCCTTGAAGGCTTTGAGAAACAATGGACCTATGCCGACAGGTTGCGCAGTGCTACTTATACCAACTTGCCTAAAGGACATTATACATTCAAGGTACGTTCAACGAATAGTGACGGTGTCTGGGTGCCCAATACCCGGTATCTCGAAATTGTTGTGTTACCGTCATTTTGGGAAACGCCACTTGCTTATTTCCTTTATGTAATATTCATTCTGCTTATCATCTTTGTAGCGGTTTACATTCTTTTCACCATTTATCGGTTGAAGCACGAAGTATCGGTAGAACAACAGGTCTCGGATATAAAACTTCGGTTCTTTACAAATATTTCACATGAGCTTCGTACACCGTTGACTTTGATAGCCGGCCCGGTAGAGCATGTCTTGAAAAATTCGAAATTGCCGGAAGACGCACGTGAACAACTGGTCGTAGTGGAACGTAATACGAACCGGATGCTTCATTTGGTCAATCAGATCCTTGATTTCCGTAAGATTCAGAATAAGAAAATGAAGATGCAGGTACAAAGGGTCGACGTCGTCTCTTTTGTTCGGAGGATAATGGATAATTTCGAATCGCTGGCGGAAGAACACAGTATCGACTTTTTATTTGAAACGGAAAAGGACGAATTGTATCTTTGGGTTGATGAGGATAAATTGGAGAAGATCGTATTCAATTTGCTTTCTAATGCCTTTAAATATACTCCGAATGGAAAACTGATTCGTGTCTTCATCCGTGAAGATGAAGGAACCGTTGCCATAGGTGTACAGGATCAGGGAATCGGTATACCGGAGAATAAGAAAAAATCTCTCTTTGTGCGTTTCGAAAATCTGGTAGATAAGAATTTGTTTAATCAGGCAAGCACCGGTATTGGTCTTTCATTGGTGAAAGAGCTTGCCGAAATGCATAAAGCTACTATTTCGGTAGAGAGTAAGTTAGGCGAAGGAAGCTGTTTCAAAGTCGATTTCCTTAAAGGAAAGGAACATTATGATGATACGGTTGAATTTATTCTGGAGGATGCAGCCGTTCGTCGTTCCGTTCCTGTGATGGATGCAACAGCATCTGTTATTCCTATTATTAATCCGGAAGTAACCTCTTTAGAGGAAGAATCTGAAGAGGATTCTAATAAAGAAGTGATGTTGCTTGTGGAAGACAATCAGGAACTACGTACTTTCCTGCGTACCATTTTTTCACCGGTATATCGTGTCATTGAGGCGGTAGACGGTATGGACGGCTGGAGCAAAGCACTTAAATTTGTTCCAGACATTATCATCAGTGACGTTATGATGCCCGAGAAAGACGGCATTGAAATGACGAAGGAACTCCGTGCGGATATGACCACCAGTCATATTCCTATTGTTCTGCTGACGGCCAAAACTTCTATCGAAAGTAAGTTGGAAGGTTTGGAATACGGTGCCGATGATTATATTACCAAACCTTTCAGTGCCACTTATCTGAAAGCTCGTGTAGAGAATTTACTTGCTCAACGTCATAAACTGCAAAGTTTTTACAGAGACAATTTGATGAATGGTGTTCTGTCTTCTACCGCAGTTTCGGAAGAGGTTGTTTTAGAAGAAGAAAAATTACCGGAAATGTCTCCCAATGATCGTAAGTTTATGGACAAGCTTATTGAACTGATGGAAAAGAATATGGATAACGGTGATTTGGTAGTAGATGATTTGGTGAGAGAGGTTGCTGTGAGTCGTTCGGTATTCTTTAAAAAACTAAAAACACTGACAGGGTTGGCGCCGATTGAGTTTATTAAAGAAATGCGTATCAATCGTGCCGCCCAATTAATAGAAACCGGTGAATTTAATATGACTCAGATTTCATATATGGTAGGTATTAATGATCCGCGTTATTTCAGTAAATGCTTCAAATCGAAAATAGGGATGACCCCTACCGAGTATAAGGATAGCTTAAGCAAAAAGAATACTTAAATTCCACATTCTCTATGAAAAAATTATTTTTATTGCTGGCTCTTTTCCTGATGTGCCATCTCGGTATGGCGCAGACAAATGATTCGATTTGGAAACCTTTTGAGGCAAAATTTACAACTTCCGGTTCCATATTTCAAGGAAATGGGTATCGGATAAGAACAGAGAGTATTGAGATTCCTCCCTATAAAAGTAGAGTTGTAAGATATTTGCGGACGCAGCATTGCAAGGATGAAGATTATTATTGGAGTCTGGCAGAAAAACTGCTTGGATGTTATAAGAAAGACATAACGTTTTCTAAGGAGGGAGATATTTCTATTTATTCTTGTGTCAGGCATAACTATATGGATAGTGTTCCGACTATTTGTACTGCATATATACAGCCTGTGACAGCTTGTTTGTTGTCGGGAGTAGCTTTTTCAAAACAAGGGGTTGCAGATACTGTATATCAGAGACAGTTGGTCGATAAGATATGGAATTGTGATATACCGCATTCTGTTTATATCCCTAACAGCGAGGATACTATTTATTTCTTAAGACAGAAGATTATTAATCCTCAACTTTTGCTTGAGAAGAATAAGCCTGTGTATGTATATGACTCTGAGCTAAAGAGTTTCAGAAGCAATTATTATAAGTTCGGGCGAAGCAATGACGGTTACATCGTTTGCTCGTGGGATTCTTATCTGACAGATGAAGCGGTGGAGCAGGCAAGGGGTAACTTGATTCTTGATAAGAAGAAGGAGTCTAAGATTCTGTTTGAAGGCAAGGATACGATACTATTCAGAGGGTGCAAATTTACAGCCGACAGGATAGTCAGTCAGAATCGTTCTTTTCGTGGAGGATATGAAGTCACTACCACCTATTTGGCAAAAGTGGAATTTGAAAATATGCCTGTTCTTATTCATCTGAATCAGAACCAGCATGCCGACAGTATCGGAGAGAATATGCCGCTACCTTCTTTTATTGAAGAAAACATCTTCCGGCTGAAAAATAGACCACCGGCCGTAACGGTCATCAGAGATAGCATACCAGCTACAGATACTTTGTTTGTAGTAAAAAAGAATAGATTTCCCCTATGGACCTATTATGATAAAAACACACGGATAACGGGTGTTTCGTTGGGTATTGGCGAGATAAATGATTTGCGGAATGTCACGACTAACGGTCTAAAACTGGATGTAATAGGTTCTTCTTCTTTTTTAGCGCTGATGTTGCCATTTGCTTTAGTACCTCCCTCCGAGATAATGGAATTGAATCGAAGATGGCAAATTGCCGAACCGGCAATCTTATATAAGAATCGCTTTAGTATAACGAATGGTATCTCTTTTTCAGTAGCCGGCTCTGTATTGGATAGCCATATTATTAATGGCATAGGGTTTGGAGGAATAGTCACGATTAACTATCGTGTCAATGGAATGTCTCTTGCCGGACTTAATAACGGATTGACTTACAATAATGGATTACAGGTGGCAGGACTTTGGGCAACTGCCCATCAATCCAATGGAATGCAGATCGGGGTATTAGGAACTATGGGGCATCATGTAAAAGGAGTACAAATCGGTGCATTCAATTTTGCAAAAAAACAAATATGTGGTTTACAGACAGGGGTGTTTAATACTGCCACTAAATCGAATGGTCTCCAGATAGGTCTTTGTAATTTTTCCAAGAAGCTTAAAGGAATACAGATCGGGTTTTGGAATAAAAGCGATAGACGTAGCCTTCCTTTCTTTAATTGGGGATTTTAGTAATAGGGGATTTAAGGCATACGATTATCGAATAATATGCAGTGAGAAAATCACACCTCTGATTTTAACATTGTTAATCTCGTTTTCGCCATATTGTTTCTTTCGTCGCAAAACATTAATTTCTTGTTTATAAAGGAACGTATTCTTGCCGACAAAAGATTGTATTTAACACAGTATTAAATACGTATTCTTGTAGGTTAAGAATATTGGTTTATTTGTTTGTTAAGTGAAAGATTAATGTGTTGATATACAATGATTAAATTCAATCATGACTACTTCCCGGTATTAAGTCCCTCTCATTGGTTCGAAAAACAGTTTTTGCCTATACTTGTCAAATCGGTAACTTCATTTGTCTGTCTCTTCTAAAATTTAATATGAGTACAAACTTATCTTTTCTGCGTCTTCCTTGAAGGAAGATAAGGGAGTTTAGTTTTTATTTATATAATGAAGAAATGACAAATATAAGATTGCTTTTGATTGGCTGTTGCCTGTTTTTATTGAGTGCGTGTGGAAAAAAAACGGTGAATATCGTAGTACCTCCGGAGGCTTCGATACGTATGAACTTCGGTGTGCAGCAACTACAGGAAACGTTGGAAAAAGAGGGATATCGGGTACTCTTATCCGGAATTGAGGATACCTTGACAGAAGCTGACAGGATTATTTTTCTGAATCAGGCTTGTGATTCTACGTTGAGAAAAGAGGGATTTTTGATTACAACAGAGGGAAACAGGACAATGGTTCGGGGGAATGATGGAAACGGAGTGATTTATGCCTGTCGTGAGTTGATAGATCATATTAACGAGAAAAAGAACCTGGACTTTCCTGCTTTCTGTCAAGATGCGCCGGAGATGGTACTTCGGGGAGCTTGTATCGGTTTACAGAAAACTACTTATTTACCCGGACATGGTGTATATGAATATCCTTATACTCCGGAAAACTTTCCTTGGTTTTATGATAAACAGGCATGGATACGCTATTTAGACATGTTAGTGGAGAATCGTATGAATTCACTTTACCTTTGGAATGGGCATCCTTTTGCTTCACTGGTGAGGTTGGAAGAGTATCCTTTTGCTTTGGAAGTAGATGAAGAAACTTTTAAGAAAAACGAAGAGATTTTTTCTTTCCTGACAGAAGAGGCGGATAAACGTGGTATTTTCGTCATTCAAATGTTCTATAATATTCTTCTATCCAAACCATTTGCCGATCATTACGGGCTTAAAACTCAGGATCGTAATCGACCGATTACTCCGCTTATCAGTGATTATACACGTAAATCGATCGCAGCTTTTATTGAGAAATATCCGAACGTGGGTCTGCTTGTCTGTCTTGGGGAGGCTATGGATACTTATGAAGATGACGTGGAATGGTTTACACAAACCATTATTCCCGGAGTAAAGGATGGTTTGAAGGCGTTGGGACGTACTGACGAACCTCCTTTGTTACTGCGTGCACACGATACGGATTGCAAAATGGTGATGGATGCTGCTTTGCCGCTATATAAGAATCTTTATACAATGCACAAATATAACGGTGAGTCTCTCACCACTTATGAGCCACGTGGCCCTTGGTCGAAAATCCATCAGGATCTGAGTTCATTGGGTAGCATTCATATCAGTAATGTACATATTTTAGCTAACTTGGAACCATTTCGGTGGGGCTCTCCCGATTTTATACAGAAAGCGGTTCAGGCTATGCACGATGTACATGGGGCAAATGCTCTACATCTTTATCCTCAAGCATCTTATTGGGATTGGCCTTATACAGCTGATAAACTACCTGATGGTAAACGTGAGCTACAGCTTGATCGGGATTGGATCTGGTATAAAGCATGGGCACGTTATGCTTGGAACTGTCGCCGTGACCGTTCGGATGAAATCTTATATTGGAATGCACGGTTGGGGGATTATTATGGCATGGATGCTTCAGTTGCTGCCAATGTCCGCGTGGCATATGAGGAATCGGGCGAGATCGCTCCTAAGTTGTTACGTCGTTTTGGAATAACGGAAGGTAACCGGCAGACCTTGTTGTTGGGAATGTTTATGAGTCAGTTGGTTAACCCATATAAATATACTATTTATCCCGGATTTTACGAGAGTTGCGGACCGGAAGGTGAGAAATTGATAGAATACGTGGAGAAAGAATGGAAAAGACAACCGCATGTAGGTGAATTGCCTTTGGATATAGTGCAACAAGTGATTGAACATGGTGATCGTGCGGTGGCTGCCGTAGATGCCGCCGGAGAAAAAGTGACAAGAAACAAGGATGAATTCGAACGGCTACGTAATGATATGCATTGTTATCGGGAATTTGCCTATGCTTTTCACTTTAAGGTAAAAGCGGCCAAGTTAGTACTCGATTATCAATGGGGTAAGAATATGAAGGATCTTGAGGAGGCTGTTCCGTTAATGGAACAGAGCCTTGAGCATTACCGCAAGCTGGCAGATCTTACCAAAGAGCATTATTACTATGCGAATAGCATGCAGACAGCTCAACGTCGTATTCCTATCGGAGGTGATGATGGGCATAACAAGACATGGGGAGAATTGTTGGTACATTATGAAAAAGAGTTGGAGAACTTCAAGTCCAATATTGCTTTGTTGAAAGAACAAAAAGAAGGGAATGCAATCAAAAAGGGGGCTGATATCACTCCTTTGAGTCCTGCGGACGTGAAATTATTGAAGAATTATCCGACAGTGAAACTGACTAAAGGTGCTGTATTGTATTCTGATTTTCCGAATTCAAAAATAGATGCCATTGCACCGGAACTGGAGGGAATGACTGCCTTCTGCCTGAATGCAGAAAACCAGCGTCAGGAAGGGACGGCTATCGAGTTTACTTCTGATGATGCGGTTAATCTACTGGTAGGTTATTTCCGTGATGATCAAAAAAAGTATGCTAAAGCACCGAAACTGGAAACGGATGCATCTGCCAATGATTATGGACAAGCCGAGCCCAAATTGACAAATGCCATTCGCATAAAAGGTATGCCTTTGGCAAATGTACACAGTTATCATTTTCCTGCCGGTACTCATAAGTTGCTCTTACCGAAAGGGTATACTTTGGTTTTAGGATTTACAGATCAATCCGTTACTCCACGTAATGCGGCTCTTGCCGGAGCAGAGGAGACAATGGACTGGATGTTTTATTAATGGATGATTCTTACTCAATGCAGTTGAATATGAGAAAAGCAGCGCTTATTGCCGGATTATCCCTTTTTGCCGGTTCGCTTTTTGCACAGTCACCATACGAGGTGTCGCAAGAGCGTATGGAGGAGATTTATGAGGAGGTGAAAACACCTTATAAATATGGGTTGGCTGTTGTTCCGCAAAATAATGATTATAAGATAGATTGCCCGACGGTATTTCGCAAGGGCAATAAATGGTATATGACCTATGTCGTGTACAACGGAAAGGGGGCGACGGACGGAAGAGGGTATGAAACCTGGATAGCGGAAAGTCCGAATCTGCTTGAGTGGCATACATTAGGGCGTATACTTTCTTTCCGTGAGAATACTTGGGATTGTAATCAGCGGGGAGGATTTCCGGCATTATCCGATATGGAATGGGGAGGAAGCTACACGCTGCAATCTTATAAAGGCAAGTATTGGATGACTTATATCGGTGGAGAAGGTATCGGGTATGAGGCTATTACCGCTCCTCTTCATATCGGTTTGGCATGGACGGATCAGGATATTGCTACTGCTCACGAATGGAAATCTGCCGATGAGCCGATTGTGAGCATACATGATAAAGACGCTCAATGGTGGGAGAAACTTACAGAGTACAAAAGTACGGTTTATTGGGATAAAGACCGGACGTTAGGGGCACCCTTTGTTATGTTTTACAATGCGGGAGGGCGACACCCCGATACAGGATTGAAAGGCGAACGTGTTGGAATTGCTTTATCCAAAGACATGAAACACTGGAAACGATATGGGGGCAATCCGGTCTTTGCACACGAGAGTGATGGTACAATTACGGGAGATGCCCATATTCAGAAAATGGGGGATGTATATGTAATGTTTTATTTTTCCGCCTTTCATCCGGAACGCAGGTATAAGGCGTTCAATACGTTTGCTGCGAGTTATGACTTGGTGCATTGGACAGATTGGAAAGGGGCGGATTTGGTGATTCCAAGCAAGGAGTATGACGAGATGTTTGCACATAAAAGCTATGTGATAAAACACAATGGGGTAGTTTATCATTTCTATTGTGCGGTTAATAATAGTGAGCAGCGGGGGATTGCCATTGCCACCAGTAAACCGATGGGGCGTTCGGCCGTACGTTTCCCGCAACCGGATATAAAGGGCAGGCGCCAGATAACCGAGTTGTCCGGTCATTGGAAAACTTGGTTGGACTCTTCCGGACCGGAGTCTTCCATTGCCGTATCCGTTCCTCATAATTGGGATGATTATTACGGTTACAGGCAACTGACACATGGTAATCTTCATGGTACGGCTATGTATCAGAATGAATTTGTATATCAAAAGCAGGATGGAAAGAGATATTTTCTGCGTTTGGAAGGTGTAGGGACGTATGCTACTATTGTTTTCAATAAGAAGGAGCTGGGACGATATCCGGTAGGTCGTACGACACTGACTCTGGATGTGACCGATGCCTTGATAGACGGAACCAATAAACTGGAGTTGAAAGTAGAGCATCCGGAGATGATTTCTGACATGCCTTGGGTATGTGGTGGATGTTCTTCGGAATGGGGGTTTAGTGAAGGTTCCCAGCCTTTCGGTATCTTCCGTCCGGTTATTTTGGAAGCTACAGATGAAATACGCATCGAACCTTTTGGCGTTCACATCTGGAATGACGATCAGGCGGCTACGGTTTACATAGATACCGAAGTGAAAAATTACGGGGAACGGACAGAGACTGTAGAACTTGTCAGTAAGTTGAGTAATGATGACGGACGACAGGTTTTCCGTTTGGTAGAAGAGGTTACTTTGGCTCCCGGAGAGACAAAAACGGTTCGTCAGTCTTCGTCCGTTGAGAATCCGGTTTTATGGAGTACGGAGAATCCGTATCTTTATAAGTTGACCAGTATGATAAAGCGTGATATGAAAACCGCCGATAAGATAAAAACGACCGATGAGGTGGTTACTCCTTTCGGAATTCGCACACTTAGCTGGCCGGTGAAACGTAAAGATGGAGACGGACGTTTCTTTCTGAACGGTACTCCGGTTTTTATCAATGGGGTATGCGAATATGAACATCAGTTCGGGCAAAGCCACGCATTCAGTCGTGAGCAGGTGGCTGCCCGCGCCAAACAGATACGGGCTGCCGGCTTTAATGCATTCAGAGATGCCCATCAACCCCATCATCTCGATTATCAGACGTATTGGGATAAGGAGGGGATCTTGTTCTGGACGCAATTCTCTGCACATGTCTGGTATGATACGCCTGAATTTCGGGATAATTTCAAGAAATTGCTCCGGCAGTGGGTGAAGGAACGGCGTAATTCTCCGTCGGTCGTCATGTGGGGATTGCAGAATGAGAGTACTTTGCCGCGTGAATTTGCGGAGGAATGTGCCGCTATTATTCGGGAAATGGACCCGACCGCGCACCATATGCGGATCATTACGACCTGCAACGGAGGAGAAGGAACTGATTGGAATGTGGTGCAGAATTGGAGCGGAACTTATGGAGGAGATGTGGAGCGTTACGGTGAGGAGCTTTCCCGTCCCAATCAATTATTGAATGGTGAATATGGCGCCTGGAGAAGTATCGGGCTGCATACAGAGCCGGCAGCCTTTGATCCGAAAGGTGTTTGGAGCGAGAGCCGGATGTGCCGGTTGATGGAAATTAAGATTCGGGAGGCAGAACGTGTGCGGGACAGCGTATGCGGACAATTCCAGTGGATTTACAGTAGCCATGATAATCCAGGGCGGCGTCAGCCGGACGAGGGTTACCGGATCATCGACAAGGTGGGGCCATTCAATTACAAAGGACTGGTTACTCCTTGGGAAGAACCTTTGGATATTTATTATCTGTATAAAGCCAATTATGTACCGGCTGCTAAAGAGCCGATGGTATATCTCGTTTCGCATACATGGCCCGACCGTTTTATCAACGGGCGGCGGCGTGCCACCATCGAAGCATACAGTAATTGTGACAGTGTTTTACTTTACAATGATGCCGGTGATGCTGTCTTTCTCGGACGCAAAATAAATCATGGGAAGGGGACACATTTCATGTGGGAAAACCGGGATATCCGCTATAACGTTCTTCGTGCCGTGGGCTATTACAAAGGGAAACCGGTAACGGAAGATGTCCTTTTATTAAACGGATTGGAGCAAGCGCCATCGTTTGAGAATCTTTATCACGAGGTAACTCCTGTTATGCAAGACGTGCAAGGAGAAAAGGATTACACTTATATTTATCGTATTAATTGCGGAGGAGATGCTTATGTAGACAGTTACGGACAACGATGGGCACAGGATAACTCCACCTTTTCCCATTCATGGGCAGAAGCGTTCGATGGTTTGAATCCCTATCTTGCCAGCCAAAGGACGACACATGATCCGATACGTGGTACGCGGGATTGGCCTTTGTTCCAAAGTTTTCGTTTCGGACGGCACAAATTGAATTATGAGTTTCCGTTAGCAGATGGGGTTTACCGGGTAGAATTGTATTTCACCGAACCTTGGCACGGTACGGGAGGGAGTGCGGCGACCGATTGTGAAGGTCTCCGTATATTTGATGTGGCGATCAATGATTCGGTTGTTATGGATGATTTGGATATCTGGGCAGAGAGCGGACATGATACTGCACTGAAAAAGGTAGTGTATGTCCCAGTAAAAGGTGGGAAGATGATCATCTCTTTTCCCGAAGTAAAAGCCGGGCAGGCATTGATTTCGGCTATTGCCATTGCCCGTCAGGGAAAATTTGAAGTTCAGGAAATGCCGGAGGCCACTGCTTTCTCTTGGAAAGACTTTGACAGGGATGTTGTGGAAAAAACACCGGCGGAACTTTTGCCCGAAGACAAGAATGCACGTGTCGGGGTGATTTATGAAGCGGAAGCGGCCCTGTTGAAAGGAAAATATGTGAAGAAGCAACATCGGAACCAGACCGGTATCTTTTTTGGTAAAGGAGACCGGAATAGCATCGAGTGGAATATATCTACCGGTCTGGCACAGGTTTATGCCCTGCGTTTTAAATATATGAACAGCAGTAGTGTTCCCGTCAAAGTGAGGCTGCGCTTTATAGATTCAAAAGGGGTGGTATTGAAAGATGACATACTGACTTTTCCTGATACCCCTGAAAAGTGGCGTATGATGAGTACTACTACCGGAACTTATATCAACGCCGGACAGTATAGAGTGGTTCTAACTTCCGACGGGATGGAGGGATTGGCTTTTGATGCCTTAGAGGTACAGTAATTTGAAGATACGATCATATAGTAAGATAAAGAATCGATGAGAAGGATATTAATAGGTATATTTTGTTGTGTCGCTGCCGGCTTGTCGGCTCAAGTGGGAGTACCCGATTGGGAGAACCATCAAGTATTACACATCAACCGGGAACCGGCACGGGCAGCTTTCTTTCCTTATGGGGAACATGTCGGAGACCGTAGGCTTTGTCTGGACGGATCGTGGAAATTTCGCTGGACTCCTATGCCGGAGGAACGCATTCCTGACTTCTATCGGACAGATTATGACGACTCCCGTTGGGTGGAGTTTCCCGTACCTGCCAATTGGGAAGTTAATGGTTATGGCACTCCTATCTATGTTTCTGCCGGTTATCCGTTTAAAATCGACCCGCCTCGTGTGACGAGTGAACCGAAGGCGGAGTATACAACTTTTAAAGAGCGTAATCCGGTAGGTCAGTACAGACGTACCTTTACATTGCCTGCCGGTTGGGAGAAGACCGGACAAACTTTCTTGCGTTTTGAGGGGGTAATGAGTGCTTTTTATGTATGGATTAACGGGCAGTTGGCAGGGTATAGCGAGGGAAGCATGGAACCGAGTGAGTTCAATATCACTTCTTGTTTAAATGCCGGAACGAATCAGATAGCTGTGGAAGTTTATCGTTATAGTGACGGTTCCTATCTGGAAGATCAGGATTTCTGGCGCTTCGGAGGAATTCACCGGAGTATATATGTGATACATACTCCCGATATCCGCATTCGTGATTATGTGGTGCGCACGCTGCCCGATTCCGTTTACCGGGATTTTACGATACAGATTGATCCCCGGTTAAGTGTCTACCGGGCGGAGTCTGGAAAGGGATACACTCTGCAAGCTATTTTAACGGATACGGATGGCACTTCATTGGCGCAATTATCTTGCTCTGCCGAAGAAGTTCTGGACTTGGAACACAAAGCTTCCCGTATGAATGAATGGTTTCCCCAACGTGGACCTCGTAAAATGGGGAGAATGACGACGGTTATAAAGAATCCGAAACAATGGACTGCCGAGACTCCGTCTCTTTATTCTCTTCATCTCTCCTTGCAGGACAGCACCGGACGTATTGTGGAGCAAATATGCCAGCCCGTCGGCTTTCGCAGTGTCGAAGTACGGGATGGGCAGATGCTGGTAAATGGCCGGCCGATTCGTTTCCGTGGAGTCAACCGCCATGAGCATGATCCGCGTTTGGGTCGGGTAATGACGGAAGAACGCATGCTACAGGATATTTTGTTGATGAAGCAAGGAAATGTGAATGCGGTTCGTACCAGCCATTATCCGAATGTGAGTCGTTGGTATGAATTATGCGATAGTTTGGGACTTTATGTTATGGATGAGGCGAATATAGAGGAGCATGGTTTGCGTGGTACTCTGGCGAGCGCTTCCGATTGGCATGCTGCTTTTATGGATCGTGCCGTCCGGATGGCGGAACGGGATAAGAACCATCCTTGCATAGTGGTTTGGAGTATGGGTAATGAAAGTGGATATGGGCCTAATTTCGCTGCAATTTCTGCTTGGCTTCATGATTTCGATCCTACTCGTCCTGTTCATTATGAAGGGGCACAAGGGGTGAACGGGCGCCCCGATCCGGAGACGGTCGATATGATCAGCCGTTTCTATACTCGTGTGAAACAGGAATACTTGAATCCCGGAATTCCGGAAGGGGCTGACGAGGAACGTGCTGAGAATGCCCGTTGGGAACGCTTGCTCGAGATAGCCGAACGGACGAATGATGTACGTCCGGTACTGACCAGTGAATATGCTCATGCGATGGGTAATGCTTTGGGAAACTTTCAGGAGTATTGGGATGAGATATATAGTCATCCCCGTATGTTGGGGGGCTTTATTTGGGATTGGGTCGATCAAGGTTTGTATAAATCACTTCCCGGTGGTGGAGAGATGATTGCTTATGGAGGAGATTTTGGTGATCGGCCTAATTTGAAAGCGTTTTGTTTCAACGGTATCTTGCGTAGTGAACGGGAGACTACGCCCAAGTATTGGGAAATGAAAAAAGTATATGCTCCCATACAGATGCAACTTCAGGAAGACACGTTAAGATTGACTAACCGCAACCATCATATCGGTCTGGAAGGCTATCGTTGCCTGTGGACACTTACTGTGGACGGCCGGTCGGAGAAGACGGGAGAATTGGAAATGCCGCAAGTGCTTCCCGGAATGACCGGAGTGATAAACTTGTCGGAAGTGATTGGGAAAAGAAGAAAGAATCGTGCGGATATCCGTCTTTGGATAAGGATTATTCTGAAAGAAGACCTGCCTTGGGCCAAGGCAGGACATGAAGTTGCCGCCGAACAATTCTGCCTTCAAGAAGGGGAAGAAAAGGGAGAAGGAGAAGAGATGGGAGATGGGAGATGCAGTGTGACGGCGCAGCAACTTTCAACTTTCAACTCTCAACTTTCAACTGAAGGGGGCTTGTTGACGGTTAAAAGCGGGGGTTGCATGGTACAGTGGCGTTTGCGGGATGGATGTATGATGCAGTTGCAGTTCGATTCATTTCCGGTATTGGGAGATTCGTGTCTGTTTCCATCTGTTCCTGCTGTTCAGATATTTCGTGCACCGACCGATAATGATAAAAGTTTCGGTAATTGGCTGGCTAAAGATTGGCAGAATAATCGACTCGATGCTCCCGATTACGATACGAGACCTCTGAAGTGGCGGCAATTGTCTGACGGAACGATACAGGTCACTTCTGGTTGTACTGTCCGGTGTCTTTCCGGAAGCATTGTCACGGAGCTGCTGTATACGATTACCGGTGACGGCCAGCTTGAGATAGAAGCAGTTTTCCGTCCCGAGGGAGTATTGCCTGAACTTCCCCGTTTGGGTATTGTCTTGCCAATCCGTTCCGGTCTGGATCACTTCACTTGGTATGGCCGTGGCCCTTGGGAGAATTATCCCGATCGCAAGGCTTCTTGTTTCGTGGGTTTATGGAGTGGTAAAGTGAGTGAGCAATATACGCATTATCCGCGACCGCAGGATAGCGGAAATAAAGAAGACGTACGTTTTCTGGAACTGACGGACGATTATGGAAAAGGAATCCGGGTAGAGGCGGTAGGGAAGACTTTTTCCGCATCTGCCTTACACTATACGGTAAATGATATCTATCGGGCTACACATGATTATCAGTTACAGGAACGTCCGGATGTTATTCTCAGTCTGGATGCTGCTGTGTTGGGCTTAGGGAATAGCAGTTGCGGGCCGGGAGTACTTAAGCGATATGCTATCGAGAAAAAAGAACATCGGTTGAAAGTGATTCTTAAAAAGACTCAACAGGCCTCTCCACAACAGGCCTCTCCCCAGACGGCCTCTCCCCAACCCTCTCCATGGGAGAGGGGGCAAAGTTAGTTTTGCAACTGATTGATAAAACATAGTATCTTTCTTCTCCTTCTCCTACGGAGGGGACCGGAGAAAGGCTTTTAAATTGATAAGACATGAATAAATTATTATTTTTCAGACAAAAGGGCAGAAGAACAGAAGAACAAAAGGACAAAAGAGCCAATAAGCTGCCCATGCCAATAAAGGTTATGCAAGAAATATGCTCTTTTGTTCTTCTGTCTAAAACAGATTCAAAACTAACTTTGCCCCCTCTCCCACGGAGAGGGTTGGGGAGAGGCCGTCTGGGGAGAGGCCTGTCGACATTCATTTGTGCATTTACACTGATCTCGATAGGCGCACATGCCCAGTCCTCAGTGAATACGGAACGCCGGTATTTGTCGGGAAAAGGGTGTGATGATATGGTAGAATGGGATTTCTATTGTACCGGAGGTAATAATTCCGGTCGATGGACGAAGATAGGTGTGCCTTCTTGCTGGGAGTTGCAGGGTTTCGGTACTTACCAATATGGGATGCGCTTTTATGGCAAGGCATTTCCGGAAGGGATTGCCGATGAAAAAGGGATGTATAAGTACGAGTTTTATCTGCCTGCTGCTTGGAATGGGAAACAAATCGAACTGGTGTTTGAGGCTTCTATGACGGATACGGAAGTCAAAATTAACGGTCGCAAAGCAGGCGAGATACATCAGGGAGGTTTCTATCGTTTTACTTATGATGTGAGCGACCGGATTTTCTTCGGTGATACGAAAAATCTTCTGGAGGTGACAGTAAGTAAAGAGAGTAGTAACGCCGGAGTGAATTTAGCGGAACGTCGTGCCGACTACTGGAATTTCGGTGGTCTGTACCGTCCGGTTTTCATCGTGGCCAAGCCCGCACAGAATATCAGTAGGGTAGCCATTGATGCACAGGCTGATGGCAGTTTTACAGCCGGATGTTATCTGAACAAGACATTGGAAGGTGCCCGGATAAAGACGGTGATCACCGATCGCCATGGGAAGAAAATAGCAGAAGCCACTTCTTCCGTACGTACAGGAAGCGATTATGCAATTGTCCGCCTGCATGCCGACTCTCCCGATCTCTGGACTGCCGAGACCCCTAATCTGTATACTGCCCGTTTCATCTTGTCGGGCAGAGGGGGTGAAGTGCTTCATGAAGAGGTGCAAAAGTTTGGTTTCCGCACTATCGAAACCCGTGAAAGTGACGGGTTGTATATTAATGGAGTGCGGGTAAATATCCGTGGTGTCAACCGCCATAGTTTTCGTCCCGAAAGCGGACGTACCTTGAGCAAGGTAAAAAACATAGAAGATGTACTGTTAATAAAAAGCATGAATATGAATGCCGTGCGGTTGAGTCATTATCCGGCCGATCCGGAATTCTTGGAGGCGTGTGACAGTTTGGGGCTGTATGTGATGAATGAGTTATCCGGTTGGCACGGCAAGCACGAAACGGTGGTAGGGCAGAAGTTGGTGCGTGAAATGGTGATTCGCGATGTGAATCATCCTTCTGTTATCTGGTGGAGCAACGGCAATGAAAAAGGATGGAATACGGAGTTGGACGGAGAGTTTCATAAATATGACCCGCAACGGCGGCCGGTATTGCATCCGCAAGGTAATTTCGGAGGATACGAAACGATGCATTACCGTTCTTACGGTGAGAGCCAGAATTATATGCGCCTGCCCGAACTTTTTATGCCTACCGAGTTCCTTCACGGCTTGTATGACGGTGGTGCAGGCGCCGGACTGTATGATTATTGGGAGATGATGCGGAAACATCCGCGTTGTGTAGGTGGTTTTATCTGGGTTTTAGCCGATGAAGGAGTGAAACGGACGGATAAGAACGGTTTTATCGACAACGTGGGAAACTTTGGTGCTGATGGCATCGTAGGCCCGCATCACGAGAAGGAGGGGAGTTATTACACCGTCCGGCAAGTGTGGTGTCCTGTACAGGTGATGAATCGACACATCGATGCTACTTTTGATGGCAAGCTGCAAGTAGAAAACCGCTATGATTTTCTGAATCTGAACAGTTGCCGGTTTGCTTACCGTTACGTCCAGTTGCCCACTGCCGAAGATACAGGAATGGAGATGAAGGTTCTTGAACAAGGAGAAGTCCGTGGTGGTGATATTCCTGCTCATGAAACGGGTGAGGTCCGTATTCCTGCTGCCGTACGTGGAGCAAATGCATTGATGCTTACGATTACGGATACTTTTGGGCGTGAACTGTTTACTTATAGTTATCGATTGGAAGAGGTTCCTTGCCCGGTGCCGGCAATGGGGGCAGTTCCATCAAGAGAAGAAACGGTGGACGATTTGATGATCCATGCAGGCGGCAAGGTATTTGTTTTCAGTAAGCGTGACGGACGGTTGAAGTATGTCCGGATAGGTGAACGTACGATTCATTTGGGGAATGGGCCGCGTTTCATAGCTGCCCGGCGTGCCGACCGTTCATTGGATCAGTTCTATAACCATGACGATCCGGATGCAGAAAAGAAAAAGACAACTTATTCCACTTTCGAGGATACCGGCCGGTTCTGCGGATTTGATGTCGAGGAAGCGGACGGAAAGATTACGGTAACTGCCGGCTATCGGTTGGGAAATTTCGATAAAGCAGTCTGGGTAATAACACCGGACGGCAGGGTTTCTCTTGATTTCCATTACAATTTCAGTGGTGTGGTCGATTTGATGGGAGTCATGTTCGATTATCCCGAAGAGCTGGTTTTAAGTAAACGTTGGGTGGGCGACGGTCCGTATCGTGTGTGGCAGAACCGCTTGCATGGCCCGCAATTGGGTGTTTGGGAGAATGAGTACAACGATCCTGTCCCCGGAGAGAGTTTTGTTTATCCGGAATTCAAGGGGTATTTCGCTCATGTGCAATGGATGAGTTTGCATACGCAGGAAGGGGTAATACGTATCTGGAATCGTACGCCTGATAGTTATATCGGGGTTTATCAACCTCGTGACGGACGCGATGCCTTACTCTATACGTTGCCGGGCACCGGTATCAGTGTGATGAAAGTGATTCCTCCCGTACGCAATAAGGTGAATACGACTGATCTTGTCGGTCCGTCATCACAACCGAAATGGGTGGATGGGGAGCAGAAAGGAAGTATCATTCTCTGCTTTGAATAATCTTATTGGAGTTTTACAAGTTTGCTATGCTAATTTCAAAGGGGATGTCAAAACTCCCCTTTTATCGAAATCACCCTCGTTACAACTGCCTGTAGCGAGAGTGATTTTTAGTTTATGAGAGTTTTGATACATTTACCCTCTTTGCGAAAAGGTGCTTTCCTGTTCTTTATGCACCGTACATACGGTTTCCGGGTACCGTGCATACCACTTGTCAGCACCGTGCTCACGGTGGATGAGCACCCTGCTTACGGACGATAAGCACCGTGCTTAAGGAACCGGTAAGGCCCTTCTCCTCGTATCGCTGATGAACAGGGCATTTGAGCAAAAAGGTGAAGATAGTGGAAGGGGATAAATTTGATGGGAATAAGGGATCATATGTGGGAAAGATGAGTATTTTGGAAGACTGAGTACAAAAAGCAGATCCGTGCGTCTTTCTTTCAAAGAACAGACTCATTACCCTATGAAATATTATAGTAAAAGCTTTTTATTACTGCTTTTCTTGTTTTTGCAGTTTCCTCAATGGACGGTAGCACAGTCGGATGCTACCTTACGTAACCGCTTTCTCTCTCCGCCGGAAGATGCTGATTCCTGGTGTTTCTGGTACTGGATGTATGGTGCCGTGTCTCGAGAAGGCATCACGGCCGATCTGGAAGCAATGAAGCAGGTCGGATTGGGAGGCGCCTATCTCATGCCGATCAAGGATACGGAACAGGGAAAAGAATTTAATGGGACTGTACGGCAACTCTCCCCACAGTGGTGGGAAATGCTGCGTTTCAGTATGCAGGAAGCCGATCGGTTAGGATTAAAACTCGGTATGCATATTTGCGATGGTTTTGCACTTGCCGGAGGCCCTTGGATCACTCCGCAAGAGTCGATGCAGAAGGTGGTATGGAGCGACACCATTGTTTCCGGAGGGCAGATTAGGAGTTTACAATTACCTCGTCCTGAGGCTTACCAGGATTATTATCAGGACATTGCCTTACTGGCCTTACCGGTTGGAAGATCGGAACCTGATATTCCAAATATCACTACCAGCCCTCTGATAAACACGGCGGACGGTTTTTTCCGTGCCAATGCTTCGGACGTTGCCGCATGGATGCCGCTTCATCCCGATACGGCATGGATACAATATGAATATTCACGGCCGTTTACTTGTCGCAATATAGAAGTGGTGCTTACCGGCAATAATTATCAAGCCCACCGGTTAAAGCTGTTTGTCAGTGACAACGGGACTGATTTCCGGTTCGTAAAGCAATTCACGCCCGCCCGCCAGGGATGGCAGAACACTGATGAAAACTCGACTCATGCCCTTCCTCCTGTGACGGCACGATATTTTCGCTTTACTTGGAGTCCGGAGGGGACCGAACCGGGCAGCGAAGACATGGATGCCGCCAAATGGAAACCGAATCTCAAAATCAAAGAATTACGCCTGCACGACGGGCCGCGTCTTAACCAGTGGGAAGGAAAGGCGGGCTTGGTATGGCGGGTTGCATCCGCTACCACTGAAACCGAACTGCCCCAAAAGGATTGTCTGCACCGGCAGGATATCATCGACTTGACTGGATACATGAACTCTGGAGTCCTCACCGCCGCTACTTTGCCTGCCGGACGGTGGAAGCTGCTTCGGATGGGACACACTTCCACCGGGCATACCAATGCTACCGGTGGAGCCGCCCGTGGGTTGGAATGCGATAAATTCAATCCGCAGGCAGTGAAGAAGCAATTCGACCATTGGTTTGGGCGTACTTTCACCGAAGTTGGAGATGAATTGGCCCGTAAGGTATTAAAATACATGCATGTCGATAGTTGGGAATGCGGAAGCCAGAACTGGAGCGTCTCCTTTCCCGATGAATTTCAGAAGCGTCGCGGATATCGCCTGTCTGATTGGCTTCCTCTGTTTGCCGGTATACCGTTGGAAAGTGCGGAAGAGAGTGAACGCGTTCTGCGTGACGTACGTATAACCATAGCCGAACTGGTAAAAGATGTTTTCTATGAAACATTGGCTACTTGTGCCCGGGAATATGATTGTCGCTTTTCTGCCGAGTGTGTGGCTCCCACAATGGTTAGTGACGGGATGCTACACTATCAGAAAGTCGATTACCCGATGGGGGAGTTTTGGTTCAATAGCCCTACCCACGACAAACCGAATGACATGCTCGATGCCATCAGTGGAGCGCATGTCTATGGCAAGAACATTATCCAGGCTGAAGGATTTACACAAGTGAGGGGCACATGGAACGAGCATCCGGCCCTTCTGAAACCCTTGCTCGACCGTAATTATGCATTAGGTATCAACCGCCTGTTTTTTCACGTATATGTGCACAATCCGTGGCTCGATCGTCGTCCCGGAATGACTTTGGATGGTATCGGATTTTTCTTCCAGCGCGATCAGACTTGGTGGGAAAAGGGGGCGAAAGCCTTTGTCGATTATACCCGGCGTTGCCAGGCCCTGTTGCAATATGGGCATCCGGTGGTAGACATCGCTGTGTTTACGGGTGAAGAGATACCGCGTCGTGCCGTTCTACCCGAACGTCTGGTACCTTCTCTGCCGGGGCTTTTCGGAAGTCGGCGGGTAGAGAGCGAAAAAAACAGGCTCGCTAATATCGGTCAACCGCTTCGTACTATCGTCGGCGTTACCCATTCCGCCAATATGGCCGATCCCGAAAATTGGGTCAATCCATTGCGTGGCTATGCCTATGATTCTTTCAATAAAGATGCTCTGCTGTGTTTGGCTTCGGTTGATAAGGGTCGGATTTGCCTGCCCGGTGGCGCTTCTTATAAAGTATTAGTCCTGCCGTTGCCGCGTCCGATGGATCCGGACGGGTTGCCTTTATCTACAGAGGTTCAGGCCAAAGTCGACGAGTGGCGGAAGGCCGGTATAATAATTCCCGAATTGCCTTACCGCTTCGAGGATTTTGCCGCTTATGGGCTGGAACGCGATGTCATCGTACCCGAAGATATAGCTTGGACGCATCGCAAAGGCCCCGAAGCCGAGATTTATTTCCTGTCTAACCAACGGGGGGAAGAACGTCATTTTACAGCATCTTTGAGAGGAATAAAAGAAGTGCAACCTGAATGTTGGAATCCGGTGTCGGGTGAGATGTATAAAGCACGCTCTTGGAAATGTAAGGACGGGCGTACATCCGTTGAACTTACTTTGGCAGCCGGTGAGTCTGTATTTATAGTCTGTTATTTCAAGGCGGATCAGAAGAACGAAACTATTGTACCGGAATTGCCAACAGACTTATCGAAAGAGGCATCAACCGAACTGTCATCGGAGTTATCATCTGAGTTATCGGAAGAGACAGATATCCTGCCGCTTCGCTTTAAAAAGCCTTGGTCTGTCTATTTTGCCGGTTTGAATAAAACGATCCGTCGGGATACGCTTTTTGATTGGACCGATGAGCAGGATCACTCCATCCGTTATTATTCGGGTAGGGCTGTTTATACGAATACCTTCAATTGGACAGATGACAGAAAGATGCCGGTGGCGTATCTTCGTTTAGGACGGGTTGAGAACATAGCTGTAATAAAAGTCAATGGAGTGGAATGTGGTACTGCATGGACTGCTCCTTATCAGGTAGAGGTGACTGCCGCTTTGCGGAAAGGCAAAAATACGCTGGAGATAGAAATCATCAACACTTGGGCCAATGCCATTAGAGGTATGGATCGTGGAGAACCCCCTTTTAACGGTATATGGACCAATGCACGGTATCGTCTGGACGGAACAGAACTTGTACCGGCCGGCTTATTCGGACCTTTGGAAATGAGGCTTTCAGTCTCTCCCTAACCGGCCTCTCCCCAGCCCTCTCCGTGGGAGAGGGGGCAAAGTTTATTTTGTAATTGATTAATAACCATAGTATCTCTCTTCTCCCTCTCCTCCGGAGAGGGCTGGGGAGAGGCTTTTAGACATGAAAAGAAGAATAACAACAATTAGTCTTGCCCTTATGGGCCTTTGCGGAGCCTTTACACAAGCAAAAGTGCAATTACCGGCTTTTTTCTCCGATGGTATGGTCATGCAACAACAAGCCACCGCCAATCTCTGGGGAACAGCTACCCCAAGAAAAACTGTTACATTGACTACCGGTTGGGACGGAAAGACATACCGTGCCACTGCTGATACTCAGGGAAAGTGGAATATGTCAGTGACTACCCCGCCGGCAGGTGGACCTTATTCTTTGACATTCTCTGATGGAGAATTAACCGTGCTGAATAATATTTTGATAGGAGAACTATGGATATGTAGCGGACAGAGCAATATGGAAATGCCGATGAAGGGATATAAAAATCAACCCATCGAAGGGGCTGATATGGATATTTTGCGTAGTACCAACCCTTCTTTGAGATTATTTACAGTGAAACGGCACTCTACCCTGCTTCCGCAGTATGATGTTACCGGTACGTGGAACGAAGCTATGCCTACTACTGTGCGTGAATTTAGCGCGACTGCCTATTATTTCGGGCGGCTGTTGAATGAACTTTTGGATGTCCCTGTGGGGCTTATCGTTACTGCGTGGGGAGGATCGGCTGCCGAAGCATGGATGACGGAGGAGATGTTGCGTGCCTTCCCCGAAGTTAGGATTCCCCGTACTGATGCCGATATTACCTCTCCAAACCGTACACCTACCACCCTTTACAATGGTATGTTGCATCCGCTCATCGGTATCACTATGCGTGGTGTCATCTGGTATCAGGGAGAAGACAATACGAATCGTCCCCATTCCTATGCCGATATGTTTACCACTCTGATCAATGGCTGGCGTGCTGCGTGGCAACAGGGAGATTTTCCTTTTTATTATTGTCAGATTGCTCCTTACGATTATGCCTTGATCACCGCACCCGGACAGGAACCGGTACAGTCGGCACTCATTCGCGAAGCGCAGTCGCAGGTAGAGCATCGCGTTCCTCATACCGGTATGGCCGTTTTGCTCGATGCTGGCATGGAGAAAGGTATTCATCCTGCCAAAAAAAGACTGGCCGGCGAACGTTTGGGCTTATTAGCATTAACTAAGACCTACGGCATCGAAGGTGTCAATGGCGAAAGCCCTTATTATAAATCAATGGAGATACAGGGAGATACGGTGATTGTTAGTTTTGAACGGGCGGATATGTGGATATCCGGAAAGGAGTGCTTCGAATCGAAACTGTTTTCCGTAGCCGGTGAAGACCGGATTTTCCATCCGGCAAAAGCATGGATCGTCCGCAGTAAAATGTATGTGAGAAGTGAGAAGGTTCCTCATCCTGTGGCTGTACGTTATGCCTTCGATAATTATGTAGAAGGAGACCTGTTTTGCGGAGGATTACCTTTATCTTCTTTTCGGTCGGATAACTGGTAACCTATGAAGAGATTTTTTTTGATTGTGTTTGGTTGGATGATTGGCATGTCCGTTCAGGTGAGTGGGCATGCCGGTCTCATTTGGAGAACACCCAGTACCGACTCATCCGCTTCCATGCCTTGTGGAGGTGGGGACATTGGTATGAATGTGTGGGTAGAGGATGGAGATGTCTTGTTTTATATCAGTCGGAGTGGTACTTTCGACGAGCATAATTGCTTGTTGAAACAAGGGCGTATCCGCCTGCGCTTATCACCCAATCCTTTCTTAAACGTAGAAAATTTCCGGCAAGAGCTCAAACTGGAAGACGGTTATGTAGAGATCGCCGCCGGCAAGACTGTGATACAACTCTGGGCAGATGTATATCATCCGGTAATTCATCTGGAAATAAATAGTAGCATAGCCTGCCAAGCTGAACTGTATTATGAGAATTGGCGTCATCGTGACCGGGTGATCCGTAAAGGAGAAGGGCAACAGAACTCCTATAAATGGACCACTCCGAAAGGTCAGGTAACGACAGCCGATTCCATCTCTGTAACCAGTAATCACCTTGTCTTTTTTCATCAGAATCCATCAAAGACCGTCTTTGACTATACCGTGTCGCAGCAAGGTTTGGATGGCGTGAAGACTTTGCTGATGAACCCTTTGAGTAATCTTGTTTCCGGTGGTGTCCTCCGAGCCGAAGGTTATACTTATGCCGGAACTATCGATGGGGTGTATGCCGGGACGGATTATCGTGCCTGGCTTTTTCAGACAATAAAGCCGATGAAACATCAAAAGGTACACATTGCTTTGCATACGGAGCAAACTACTGATTTGGAAAAATGGTTGCAAAATGCAAAGCGGACGCTTGCTGCCGTAGACATTACGAAGGATAAGAAGCGGACACGTCTTTGGTGGCAGGAGTTCTGGCAGCGTAGCTTTATCCGTTCAGATGAAGTACAGGCAAGCGTATGGGCGCGTAACTATACCCTTTTCCGTTACATGTTAGGATGCAATGCCTATGGTGATTATCCTACCAAATTCAATGGCGGGTTATTTACATTCGACCCTTGTCTGGTAGATTCCACTCTGGCTTTTACTCCCGATTTCCGTAAATGGGGAGGCGGAACGATGACAGCACAGAACCAGCGTCTGGTTTATTGGCCGATGTTAAAGAGCGGAGATCTGGATATGATGACCTCTCAATTTGACTTTTATAACCGGATGCTCCGTAATGCAGAACTTCGGAGTTTGATCTATTGGCAACATGCAGGTGCCTGTTTTGCCGAACAGATCGAGAACTACGGTTTGCCTAATCCGGCGGAGTATGGAACAAAACGTCCTGATTATTTTGATAAGGGGGTAGAGTATAATGCTTGGCTGGAATACGAATGGGATACAGTACTCGAATTCTGTCAAATGATTCTGGAAACAAGGAATTACCGGAAAGTTGATATAACAGCTTATCTGCCATTGATAGAGAGTACTCTTACTTTCTTCGAAGAACATTATCGTTATCTGGCCACTCGTAGAGGGGCCAAAGCATTGGATGGAGAGGGACATTTGATTCTTTTTCCCGGTTCGGCCTGTGAGACTTATAAAATGACAAACAACGCCTCAAGCACGATTGCCGCTCTTCGTACCGTACTTGAGGCGTATGGTAAGAAGCCTGAAATGCTCTCCATCATTCCTCCATTGCCTTTTCGTACCTTGGAGGGAAAGCAGATGATTTCGCCCGCCAAAACTTGGGAACGTATCAATAATGTGGAAACTCCCCAACTCTATCCGGTATTTCCTTGGCGTATTTACGGAGTGGCACGGAAGGATTTGGAGATTGCCCGTAATACATATCTCTATGATCCGGATGCACTTCGTTTCCGTTCTCATGTAGGGTGGAAGCAAGACAATATTTGGGCAGCTTGTTTAGGTTTAACCGATGAGGCCGTCCGTTTATCCGCTCTTAAACTGGCCGATGGTCCTTTTCGCTTTCCCGCTTTCTGGGGCCCCGGATACGACTGGGCTCCCGATCATAACTGGGGAGGAAGTGGAATGATCGGCTTACAGGAAATGCTGTTGCAGGCGGTTGGAGAGAAAATACATCTTTTTCCTGCTTGGCCTATAGAATGGAATGTACATTTCAAACTGCATGCTCCCGGAAATACAACCGTGGAGGCCGAACTGAAAGATGGGGAATTAGTGGGTTTGACAGTAATTCCCGAAGAACGGCGGAAAGATATTGAATTACCGGAATTTACATCCCATAAGGTCGATAATTAGACGATTTATAAGTTTAACAGTTAGGGTTAGGTTAGATGATCTATATAAGATTAACAATTAAATAGTTCCTAAGATTAACAATTGGATGATCTATAAGTTTAACGATTATTAGATGACCCATAAAATTTAAAACGCCATGATAAAGAATTTCTTACTATCTATTTTTTTATTACTTATTCCTTCTTGTTTCTGGGGGAATACTGCTTATCGTCCCCAAGTTTCCGTAGCTGGCTTTATCCCATTGTCCGGCAGCGGAAGAGATATTTATAATTTTAATCCCGGATGGCGTTATTATAAAGGAGATATGGAAAGAGCGGAAACGGTAGAATTGGATGATTCGGATTGGGAAGTGGTTGCTACTCCACACTCAGTAGAGCTAATGCCTGCCGAAGCCAGCGGTTGTCGCAATTATCAAGGTCCTGTTTGGTATCGGAAATGGTTTGTAATTCCTGCTGCTACTCGTGGGAAACAGGTTTTTATCCATTTTGAAGCGGTGATGGGTAAACAAAAAGTCTATTTAAACGGCCATTTGGTAAAAGAACATTTGGGAGGTTATCTTCCTTTCAATATCGATTTGACTGCGAATGGGATACAGGCAGGCGATTCTTGCTTAATAGCAGTGATGGCGGATAATAGCGATGATAAAAGTTACCCGCCGGGCAAACGTCAGTATACGTTGGATTTTTCATATCATGGAGGTATTTATCGGGATGTGTGGATGATTGCTAAATCTGATGTATCTATAACTGATGCAGTGGACGCCGGAAAAGTGGCTGGTGGTGGAGTGTTTATTCACTATGGTCGCATTAGTGAGAAAAAGGCTGATATTCTTATTGATACCGAAGTTCGAAACAACGGTAAACGGCAGAGAAAAGTGGAGGTAGAATCATCGTTGGTCGATGCAACGGGTACATTGATAAAGCGTGTAGTTGCTATGGTACATCTTGATGCCGGGCAGTCGAAGACTGTCAACCAAAAGATAGAAGTCCGTCAGCCGCATTTATGGTCACCCGATTCTCCTTATCTGTATCGCGTGGAATCGAGAGTGAAGGAGGGCAAAAATACGTTGGACGGTGGAATTACCCGTGCCGGTATTCGGAAAGCGGAATTTAAAGGGAAAGAAGGTTTTTGGCTGAATGGAAAACCTTTCGGGCAATTGATCGGTGCCAATAGGCATCAGGATTTTGCTTATGTCGGAAATGCTCTGCCGAACTCCGGTCAATGGCGGGATGCCAAAAAATTGCGTGATGCCGGTTGCCGGATTATCCGTGTCGCACATTATCCGCAAGACCCTTCATTTATGGATGCATGCGATGAATTGGGAATGTTTGTTATCGTTGCGACACCGGGTTGGCAATATTGGAATAAGGAACCGGAGTTTGCCCGTTTGGTACATGAGAATACCCGGCAGATGATCCGGCGTGACCGGAATCATGCTTGTGTATTAATGTGGGAGCCTATTCTGAATGAGACTCGTTATCCGTTGGATTTTGCGTTGGAAGCTTTACGAATAACCAAAGAGGAATATCCTTATCCGGGACGTCCGGTAGCTGCAGCAGATGTACATTCCGCCGGTGTAGAGGAAAATTATGACGTGGTATATGGATGGCCTGGCGATGATGAGAAAACGGATTCTCCTGAGCAATGCATATTTACTCGTGAATACGGAGAGAATGTAGACGACTGGTATGCCCATAATAACAACAATCGTGCCAGCCGTAGTTGGGGAGAACGCCCCTTGTTGGTGCAGGCACTCTCGTTGGCCAAGAGTTATGACGAGATGTATCGTACCACCGGAAAGTTTATAGGTGGAGCACAGTGGCATCCTTTCGATCATCAACGCGGTTATCACCCTGATCCTTATTGGGGAGGTATATTCGATGCTTTCCGTCAGCCTAAATATGCTTATCATATGTATCGTAGTCAAACGGCTCCCGATTTAAATCATCCTTTGGCGGAGTGTGGTCCGGTAGTATATATAGCACATGAAATGTCGCAGTTTTCAGATGCCGATGTGGTAGTATTTAGCAACTGCGATTCTGTTCGTCTTTCTGTTTATGATGGAACTAAAAGTTGGACTCTGCCGGTAATTCATGCAAAAGGGCATATGCCGAATGCTCCGGTTGTGTTTAAGAATGTGTGGAACTTTTGGGAAGCACGGGATTATAGTTATGTGCAAAAGAAGTGGCAGAAAGTAAATATATTGGCCGAAGGCATTATAAACGGGAAAGTAGTTTGTGCGCAAAAGAAAATGCCTTCCCGGCGTTCAACCAAACTTCGTTTAAGAATTGATTCTCAAGGGGTACCTTTAGTGGCCGATGGGTCTGATTTTGTAGTCGTTATTGCCGAAGTAACGGATGATAACGGAAATGTGAGGCGTTTGGCAAAAGAAAATATCGTGTTTACGATAGAAGGTGAAGGAGAAATCATAGGAGATAGGTCTATAAATGCCAACCCGCGAACTGTTGAATTCGGAACAGCTCCTGTGTTGGTACGCTCAACAAGTAAAGCAGGTAAGATTCGAATCAAAGCACATGTACAGTTTGAAGGAACACATGCACCAACTCCTGCTGAAATAGAATTTGAGAGTGTAGATCCGGAACTTCCTTCGTGTTATATAGAGCAACGTATGGTTCCTAAGAGTAACGTGAATCCTGTGAATAATACCCGGAAAACAGTTTTGACGGAAGAAGAAAAACGGCATTTACTAATGGAAGTAGAGAAACAACAGACCGAATTTGGTGTTAATTCTGAAAAATGATGTGGAAATATGGATTGATTTAATAAAAAAGATTTTTATCTTTGAATTCCATTTTCCTCGTTAATCTATGCAAAGAATGAAAAAAATATTGTTATTTACCTTCATATGGTTGAATATTTGCGTCTCTGTATGGTCTGTTCCTAACGCGATAGTAGAACATTATACAGTGGACCAGGGGTTACCGAATAATATTGTGAATTGTACAGTAAAAGGAAAAGATGGTTTTATCTGGTTCGGTACTTGGTATGGCCTTTGCAGCTTTGACGGGGTGAAGGTGAAAACATACAACAATAAAGGTGAGTCAAATTCGGATATTCCTCCTAAAAAGATACAACGGATTGTTGAAGATAAGAACGGTTATTTATGGATAAAGACAGTAGATCGTAAGTTGTATGTGTTTGATAAGGTGAGAGAAACATTTCATGCCGTGTATGATGATATGAAAGACTATTTGGAAAACATCCAAGTAATTAAAGTTCAAAAAACAGAAGATGGCAGAATCTTATTGTTGACGAAGGATAAAAGTTTGTTACTTGCTTGTACCGATATTCATGGTAAAATAGGGATTCAATTGTTACATGATTCACGGCAGGATGTCAATGTTTATGATATGCGATTGAAGCATGATCTTTTTTGTGAAACCCAACAGCATCTGAGCTGGATCGGGATGGATTATAAGATTTTATTTTATGATAAAGGAAAGGAATTGAAAGAGAAGCCTGCCGATTTTATCACTAAAAAGATATTAACTGCCGATAAAGATGCTTTTACATGTGCTTTCAATGCTGATCATTTGTTGTGGTTAGGTAATAAATATGGAGAAATATATTGCATCAATCCTCAGACGGGGATGGTTAATAAGTATGTTTTACCTGGTATAACTTCTCCTATACGAAACATATTGGTCACAAAAGCAGGGAATGTTTATCTAAGCACTGACGGACAAGGAATTTATGAATACAATCTTGGATACAAATCATTAAATAAACTTTCTTTGGGAATAGAGAAAGGGGGAATTACTCATTCTTTTGTCGATAGGTATGATAAGGTTTGGTTTGTCATAGGAGAAAAATCTTTGATTTATTATGATCCGTTAAATAAGTCCAAGCGGAACTATTCGTTTCCCCGTGAAGGAAATATTTGCGATTTTAATGTACAGGATGCTGGTGAACAGGGTGTTTTCTTTTTGACTCCTTCCGGTGAAATTTTGGTTTTTGATAGAGATTCTTTCGAAATGCATCGTTTGAATCAGATGAAACCTTTTTCGAATGATTTTCCAAATCAATTGTTTTTAAATCAGTTATTGGATGAGGATGGGGTACTTTGGCTCGCTTCTACTACATTGGGGGTATACCGAATGAATTTTCCGAAAAAACAGTTTCGTTTACTCGACCTGCGTACTTTTTCAGCATCTCGTGCAATTTCTGATGATCTGATGGGGATTAGAGCTCTATTTCAGGCCAGTAACGGTGATATATGGGTCGGTACCCGTTGGCAAGAACTGTATCGTCTTGATAGTAATGGACATCTCAAACAAGTTTTTTCTTTAGGAAACGTGTACCATATAATGGAAGATAATAAGGGCAATTTATGGTTGTCTACGAAAGGTAACGGGTTGATAAAAGCAGAATTTGATATAAATTCTCCTCACGGAGTACGGTTTATATCTTATAAAAGTGATACGAATAATCCGTCTTCTATTAGTAGTAACGATGTGTATTGCACATTTCAGGATAGTAAAGGGCGAATATGGGTGGGATTGTTAGGAGGTGGATTGAATCTTCTTCGCGAAGAGGCGGATGGGGTGACATTTATCCATAAACATAATGGATTGAGAAAGTATCCTCCTTATGGTTTGTATATGGAAGTCCGCAATATGCTTGAAGATAATGAGGGACGCATATGGGTAGGTACAATGGATGGCTTGATGTCATTCGATTCAAATTTTGACAATCCCGAACAAATTGAATTTGAAACTTATAGGAAGGACAGTGCCAGTTCAAATGTAGCTGATAATGATATTTATGTTCTATTTAAAGATGCTACCGATCAAATTTGGGTGGGTGTATTTGGTGGAGGCGTAAATCGGTTGGTGAAATATGATAAAGAAACACACTCTCCTATATTTAAATCTTATGGTATTCGGGATGGATTAAACAATGACGTGGTGATGTCTATTGTAGAAGACAATGACCAAAATTTGTGGTTTGCGACTGAAAGTGGACTTTCGCGCTTTGACCGTCAGACAGAACACTTTAGAAACTTTGATAAATATGATGGTTTTTTGAGTGTACAAATGGAGGAAGGAAGTGCTTTGAAAATTGAAAACGGTGAACTTTGGGTGGGATGTAAAGAGGGTATTTTGATCTTTTCGCCCAATAAAATGGAAACTTTTAGTTGTAATAACCGGACTTATATAGTAGACTTTAAGGTTTCTAATGAGGATATCAGGGATCTCAAAAACAACCCTTTGATGAAGTCGGTCAAATATGCTGATTCTATTACCTTAAATTATGATCAATCTATGTTTACGATCGAATTTGCTGCTCTCAATTTCATTAATCAGAATCGTATATCTTATAAGTACATGCTCGAAGGTTATGAAAAGGAGTGGCACTATAATGGTAGGAATCGGATCGCTTCCTATACTAATGTACGTCCGGGAAAATATGTATTTCGTGTGAGAACGGTTGATGAAGCTAATCCGGAACAAATCTACGAGACAACTTTGGCTATACGCATATTGCCTCCTTGGTGGTTAAGTTGGTGGGCTTATTGCATTTACGCAGTTTTAGGTATTACACTTCTTATCGTGGTGATACGGGTTTCCTATTTGATGATTCGAATGAAGAATGACGTTTATATTGAACAGAAATTATCGGAATTAAAGATAAAATTCTTTACGAATATTTCGCATGAACTTCGGACACCGTTAACTCTTATCAAAGGGCCTATTCAGGAATTGAAGGAGAAAGAAAATCTGACTCCGAAGGGGATACAATATGTGGATCTAATGGAGAAGAATACGAATCGAATGCTGAATTTGGTAAATCAGATATTGGACTTTAGAAAGATACAGAATGGAAAAATGCGTTTGCATGTTTCTCAAATCAATCTGAATGAGATGCTGGAGTCTTTTCAAAAAGAGTTTCGGATCTTGTCGGAGGAAAATGAGATCGCTTATTCTTTTTCTGTTTCCGATGAACCTATTTTGGTATGGGGCGATAAAGAGAAATTGGAAATTGTTTTAAGGAATGTGATATCCAATGCTTTTAAGTTTACACCGTCTGGTGGAAGTATATTCATTTCAGCAGGTGTATCTGAGGGTGAGCATTCTTGTTTTATCCGTGTAGAAGATACCGGTATTGGTATTCCACAGAATAAGTTGACCGAGATATTCGAGCGTTTCTCACAAGGAGGAAATGCCCATACCTCTTATTATCAAGGTACAGGTATTGGTTTAGCTCTATCAAAAGAAATAATAGCTCTACATCATGGAACAATTAAAGCAGAAAACCTTCAACCTTCCGGAGCGGCATTTATCATCCAGCTTTTGTTAGGGAAGAAACATTATAAAGAGCTGGAAGTTGATTTTTATTTGGGAGGAACCGATAGTGGAGACGAGGTAGAAGGGGCTGATATTCCATCAATTAGTGAAGAAAATATAGAGAAAGAACCGGTTGATAATTCTTTGCCCAGCTTATTATTGGTGGAAGATAATAAGGATTTGGGAAATCTGATAAAACTACAACTGGAAGATAAATACAATGTCTATTTAGCTCATAATGGAGTAGAAGGACTTAAAAAAGTACATTTATATCACCCTGATATTGTAGTGACTGATCAGATGATGCCGGAAATGGACGGAATGGAAATGTTGACATGTATACGAAAGGATTTTCAGATTAGTCATATCCCAGTTATTATGTTGACTGCCAAAAGTTCTGATGAAGCTAAAACCAAAGCAATCAGCTTGGGGGCAAATGCTTATATAACGAAACCGTTTAGCAAAGAGTATCTGATTGCTCGTATTGAACAGTTGCTGAATGATCGCCAAATGTTTCAAGAACGTCTTTGGAAACAGATGAATGACACCGCAACTGAGACGGAAGAAAGTGGGTATGAACAATATCTGGTAAAGAAGGATGTGCAATTTTTGGAGAAGATTCATCAGATAATTGAAGAGAATCTGGATAATAGTGATTTTAATATTGATGCGATTGCTACAACCATCGGTTTAAGTCGTTCTGCATTCTTTAAGAAATTGAAAAGTTTGATCGGACTGGCACCTGTAGATTTGGTAAAGGAGATTCGTCTGAATAAATCGGTTGAATTGATAAAGAATACGAATATGAGCATTTCGGAGATCGCATTTGCGGTAGGATTTAAGGACTCGGGTTATTACAGTAAATGTTTCCGTAAGAAATACAACCAGACTCCTCGTGAATATATAAATGAAGTGCGTAAAAGTGCAACCGGTTAAGTACAAACCCTTTTGTTAATCGTCTTTTGGGTATAAACCAAATTATAACCAATGAAGAATTTCAAGAGAATATTCCTGACGATGCTGGGCTTTATTTGCTTTGGATCGTTAGTTGCGCAACATCCATCTTTGCAAATCAAAGATGGAAAAGTTAATTATTTGATAGATGAGCGAGGGAACAGAGTTTTGGATTACTCTTATTGCGGATATAAAAGTTCCGGGCAAGACATTCCTGTAGTGAAAAATGTTGTTTTTGTTCCTTGGAAAGAGGGAGATAATTCTTTGCGAATCCAAAAGGCCATTGATTATGCATCTTCATTGAAGCCGGATGTCGAAGGTTTTAGAGGAGCTGTATTACTGGATAAGGGAACGTTTGTTTTAGAGAATGATTTGTATTTACATACTTCTGGAGTCGTTTTGCGTGGAATGGATTCCCGTGAAACCGTTTTACTGAAAAAAGGGGTAGATAGAGGAGCATTACTTTATATAGAAGGGATCGATGACCGGACATTTGTAGATACAATTGACATTTCGTCCGCTTATGTACCAGTGAATAACCGATGGTTGGAAGTAAATTCCGGGTGTTCTCTTTTGAAAAAAGATGATAGAGTACTGATTGTACGCCCTTCTACCAAAGAGTGGATCGCTTCGGTAGCTTGTACCGAGTATGGTGGTGGGATCAGTGCACTCGGTTGGAAACCGGGTGATATCGACATCTGGTGGGATAGAACGGTTACTGGAGTGATTGATGGAAAAATAGAAATAGATTCTCCACTTAGTATGGCATTAGATAGTCGATATGCTCATTCAAAGTTGGTTTCTTATACTTGGAAAGGCCGTATAGAGAACGTTGGAGTTGAGAATATGACCTTAATTTCAGATTATGATAAAAGATATCCGAAGGATGAAGATCATTGTTGGACAGGTATTTCTGTAGAAAATGCAGAAAACTGTTGGATTAGAAAGCTCTTTTTCAGACATTTTTCCGGGAGTGCGGTTATCTTGCAACCTACTTCATCTAAAATAACAGTGGAAGATTGTATTTCTACTCAACCTGTATCGGAAATAGGAGGTATGCGTAGATGTACATTTTTAACAATGGGTCAGTTGAACTTATTTCAGCGTTGCTATTCTGAGCATGGAATACATGATTTCTCGGCAGGATATTGTGCAGCCGGACCTAATGCCTTTGTGCAATGCGAGTCTTATGAGTCTTTCGGTTTTAGCGGTTCTATCGATTCGTGGGCATGTGGACTGTTATTCGATATAGTGAATATTGACGGTCATAACTTGTCGTACAAAAATCTGGGACAGGATAAAAATGGTGCCGGTTGGAATACGGCCAATAGTACGTTCTGGCAATGTACAGCTGCCGGGATAGAATGTTTTTCTCCTGCTGAAGATGCAAAAAACAGAGCATATGGGTGCTGGGCACAATTTTCCGGTGACGGTGAATGGGCTGAATCAAACAATCATATAGAACCCCGAAGCCTTTTTTATGCACAGTTAAACGAACGTTTAAATAAAGATTGTTCCCTTCGTGCCAGAATCCTTCCTAAAGAATTGGAGGCGACCAGTAGCCCGACTGTAGAATTGGCTATGGAGTTGGCACAAAAGGCTTTCATTCCTAAATTGACATTAAGGCATTGGATCGAACAAGCTTCTGTAGATGAACAGTTAATATCTGTGGTACAGGTAAAAAATATAGATGAATTAAAAATAACTGATCCGGAGGAGAAAAATAATATCTTGAATCGTGAATTAAAGCGGGTATCGATTATTGACGGCCGTTTAGTTATGGGGGGGGAATTACTTGTGGGCAAAAAACTGGATGTTCCTTGGTGGAGTGGAAAACTCAGAACCAGCTATTTAGCAAAATCTCTTCCACACATAACTCGCTTTGTTCCCGGACGTGAAGGTTTAGGGGTGACTGATCGTATTGATTCGGTCATCAACTATATGAAAGTGAATAATTATCTGGTGATTGATCATAATTATGGTTTGTGGTATGACCGGCGTCGGGACGACCATGAACGTGTTCGACGCTTGAACGGCGATGTTTGGGGACCCTTTTATGAGCAACCGTTCAAACGCAGTGGACAGGGAACAGCTTGGGAAGGATTGAGTAAGTACGATTTAACTCAACCTAATGCTTGGTATTGGGCGCGCTTGAAAGAGTTTGCAGGTAAAGCGGAACAAGAAGGCCTGCTGTTGTTTCATGAAAACTATTTCCAACACAATATTTTAGAGGCAGGTGCACATTGGGTGGATTGTCCATGGCGCACTGCGAACAATATTAACCGTACTGATTTTCCGGAACCCGTACCTTTTGCCGGTGACAAACGTATTTTTATGGCAGAGATGTTTTATGATATAAATCATCCGGTGAGAAGGGAATTGCATCGGCAGTATATACGTAAATGTTTGGATAATTTTGCAGATTGCAGCAATGTGGTACAATTGATTAGTGCGGAGTTTACCGGACCTCTTCATTTTGTTCAGTTTTGGTTGGATGAAATAGCAGCATGGGAAAAGGAAACGGGAAAGCATGCCTTAGTTGCATTAAGTACTACTAAAGACGTGCAGGATGCTATATTAACTGATGCAAAACGAGCCTCTGTAGTCGATATTATCGATATACGTTACTGGCATTATAAAACTGATGGTATTTATGCTCCGGGCGGTGGCAAAAACATGGCTCCCCGTCAGCATATGCGTAAGATGAAAGCAGGAAAAATAACTTTTTCCGAAGCTTATAAAGCAGTAGAGGAATACCGTACCAAATATCCTGATAAAGCTGTTACTTATTATGCTCAGAATTATCCGGCTATGGCTTGGGCTGTGTTGATGGCCGGAGGGTCATGTCCGTCAATTTTTGTACATGATGAGACCTTTTTATCCGATGTTGCTAAGATGAAAGTGGAAAAAACTGATACGGATACTTATAAAAAACTGGTAAAATCTGATACGGGTGCTATCGTTTATTCTCAATCTCCAGGAGAGATTTCTGTCTTTGTTGATGATGGAAAATACAGTTTGAAATACATAGATCCCTCTTCTGGTACGGTGGAAGTTTTGAATAAATCTTTTAAAATCAGTGGGTTGTATGTTTTGAAGATACCTGAAGGGAAAGAGGGTGTTTACTGGATTCATAAATTGAAATAATTGATATTCCTGCTGCTTTTATGAGTAGCAGGATTTTTTTTATACAGGTATTAATCGGTAAATATGTTGTAGGGCATGGTATCTGCATTTTCAGTTCAATAATCAAATATTCCCAGTCGATTTGTTCCCTATACGGTAGTTTTGCGGAGTCTGAAGAATGAATCAAAAACAAAATAGTAATACTATGATGAGACAGAATGATAATATTACAGTAATGCAAAAGAGAGATGATCAGGAAATGATTACTTTGTTGTTGGCTTTTGAGGAAGGGGATGCAACTGCTTTCTCTAAGTTGTATGATCTTAACGTTAATCTTCTTTTTAGTTATGGTTGTAAACTAACCACAGACAGAGAATTACTGAAAGATTGTATTCATGATGTATTTGTCAAGATGTACACTAAGAAGGAGGAGTTGAAGCATGTGGAGAATTTCAAGTCTTACCTGTTTATTTCTTTACGGAATAGACTATGTGATGAAGTGCGTAAACGTTTGTATGTTTCTGATGCAAAGGTAGAAGAATTGAATCCAGTGTCTTGTGAAGATGTAGAAAACAACTATTTGGAACGTGAACGTGAACATGTGAATAATAAATTAGTAAAGCATTTGTTGGCTCAGTTATCTCCCCGTCAGCGTGAAGCTCTTATTTTGTATTATATTGAAGAAAGAAAATACGAGGATATATGTCAAATCATGAATATGAATTATCAGTCTGTTCGTAATTTGATGCATCGTGGGTTATCCAAATTAAAAACAATTGCAGGTTAAGCAGATACTTTCTTATATAGGCGGTTTGTAAGTTTTAAAAATAGAGATTCTATTTTTTTATAAAACTGAGTACATAGAAGAGTGGATTTCGTCTTGTGTATATAATCAATAAAATGTTAGGATGCTGGACAAGGCGGAAGATTATTTCAAAGACGAAGAATTTGTAGGTTATTTCGTAGAGGTAGTTACGGATGTGCTGATCGGAAGCGATGTATCGGGATGTGAAGACATGACTTTACAAGATGTTTCGGATAAGGTAAAGGGCATATTATTACCTTCTTCGGATATTGAACCGCAACTTTCGGTTTTGGAGGTTGACGAAATAAAGAGGAAAATCAATGAAACGATAAAAACAGAGTCTAATACTTAAATTTTCTAACTTGATAAAAATGAAAAACAATCGTAAATGGATACTCTGTATTTGGTTACTATATATGGTAATAAGTGCATCGGCAACCAGTAGTGTACGGATGCAAGTAGGTGATATCGATCAACGTTATAGAATAGCGGTTTGCGATTGGATGATTCTGAAACGGCAGAAAATCGGGGCATTTCAGTTGGCGAAAGAGCTGGGTAGTGACGGATTGGAGCTGGATATGGGAAGTTTAGGAAAACGGGATTCTTTTGACAATAAATTGCGTGAGGAGTATTTTCAGAAACTGTTTAAAGCGAAAGCCAGAGAATTTGATATTCAAATATCTTCTATTGCTATGTCAGGATTTTACGGGCAGTCTTTTCTTTTACGCTCCGATTATAAAGCATTGGTGCAAGATTGTTTGAATACAATGAAAGTGATGAATGTTCCGATTGCTTTTTTACCCTTGGGCACAGGATGTGATTTACAGAAAAATCCGGAAATTCGTCCGGAATTGGTTCAAAGATTAAAGGTTGTGGGTGATATGGCAGTAGAAATGGGAAAAGTTATCGGAATAGAAACCTCTTTGAATGCCAGAGAAGAGGTTCGATTATTGAATGAGATAGACTCACCGGGAATAAAAATCTATTTTAAATTTCAGAACTCTCTTGAGAATGGAAGAGATCTCTGTAAAGAGTTACGTATTCTGGGAAAAGAGAGAATTTGCCAGATTCATTGTACCGACACAGATGGTGTGACCTTACCGTATAATGATCGTTTGGATATGCAAAAGGTCAGAAAGGTATTGGATAAGATGGGATGGAGCGGTTGGTTGGTAGTAGAACGTTCCCGCAATAAAGAGGATATCCGCAATGTGAAAAAGAACTTTAGTGAGAATATAGAGTATCTAAAAAAAATATTTCAAAAATAAATATGCTTTAAATTTTTATTCTATGAGTCAGAAAAGAAGCAAAAACAGGTTTATGCAGGATATTGGTTTGTGTAAACCACTTTGTGCTGCTATGATTTTGTGCTCGTGGTTAATCCTGTCTCCGACAACTGCTAAGGCTGCGGATGATGTTGCGATAACTCAAGCAGTGGATCAGCAGAGTACTGTAAAAGGTACAGTTGTAGATATAAATGGAGAACCGGTAATTGGTGCCAGTGTGAAAGTAGATGGAGGAACAACTGGTACCATAACTGATTTAGACGGAAATTTTTCATTATTGGTGCCTGCCGGTGCAAAACTTGTAATCTCTTTTGTGGGATATCAGACGCAGGTTATAACAGTAAAACCCGGTACTCCATTGAAGGTTGTGTTGAAAGAGGATGCCGAGTTGTTGGATGAAGTTGTAGTTGTAGGTTATGGAACTGTGAAACGTGCTAATTTGACGGGAGCGGTGTCGAGTGTGAAGATGGATGATTTGAAAGATATTCCTGCCACTAATTTATCAGCCGTATTAATGGGTACAATGCCCGGTGTATCGGTAAGTGAGTCTACTGGTAATCCGTTGGCAAATGCTTCTATTAAGATTCGTACCAGTGGTTCATGGAATTCCGAACCTCCTTTATATGTAATTGATGGATTTATTCGTGATGATACCTATTTTAATATGCTTGATCCATCAGAAATTGATAATATTTCTGTGTTAAAGGACGCGGCTGCTGCTGTATATGGAGTGCGTGGTGCTGGTGGTGTTATATTGGTTACAACGAAAAAAGGAAAAGAAGGGAAAGTATCGGTTAATTATTCCGGTTCGGTTGGATTTTCACAGGGAGTTCATATGCCCGATATGATGACAGCTTACCAACAGGCTACGGCTTTGAATGATATGTGGCGTGAAGAACAACGTAGCGGGAGTGAAAGTACATATACATTTTTCTCTGAGCAAGAGTTAAATGACATGAAGAATGTAGATTATAATTGGTTGGATGAGGCTTGGAAAACAGCGATTAATACTCGGCATGTTTTGAATGTCAGTGGCGGAACCGAGAAAGTTCGTTATTTTATTGGTGGGGCTTATATGTATAGCGACGGTAATTTTTCAAATTTGGATGTGGACCGTTTTAGTACGCGCATGGGGTTGGATGTAAGTTTTACAAAGGATTTGAAAGCTTCATTTAATATGAGCTATGCAACTAAGTCAACTAATATGCCGTTGAATAATAAGGACTCAGAACCTGCTCTTATGTATGGTACATTCAACGATCTTAACCGTACGTCTCGTTGGATTCCGGCTTATATTGACGGAATGCCGGTTGATTATGGAATGACAGAAAGTGATACGCATCCTTTAGCCATATTTGACAGTGGCTCTTACCGTAAAAACCGGAGTGATGATATGGCATTGAGTGCTAAGTTGGATTATAATATCAAATGGATAAAAGGACTTTCGGCCAGTTTGGCTATGAATTATAGCCGTACTTCATCCAATGGAAAAAGTTTGTATAAGCCTTATACTGTATACACTTTTGCTCCTGTGAGCTATTCGGATGGAGATACGACTTATGATGGACGATTAATGTCGAATACATTAACGGGAAGCCAGCAATTGTTAAATGGGAATTCTTATTATGATGGGGCGGATTTCGGATATTCTTATCAAATTAACCCTCAATTGAATTATCATATAAAATTGAATGAACATGATATTTCGGCGATGTACGTGTATGAGGTGGCAGAAAGCGGCAGTAATGCACTAAGTCTAACAGCGAAACAGATGTTGGTGGATAATGTAGAAAATATTCAAGGATTCAGTAAAGATGCCATAACAGGATCATCTGGTAAAGGTAATATCAGTCGGCGTATGTCTCATATTGCTCGTTTAAATTATTCTTGGGCAGATCGCTATTTGTTTGAAGGTACTATCCGTTACGAAGCTTCCAATAATTTTGCACCCGATTATCGTTGGGGGCTGTTTTATTCATTGTCTGGTAGCTGGAGGATTTCAGAAGAGAAATGGTTCAGAGATAATGTACGCGGAGTTGATAATTTGAAACTTCGTGCGAGTTATGGTCGTTTAGGAAATGATAAAGCTGTTCTTGGGCAATGGAGACAGTCTTATGCGTTTAGTTCAAATATACTTTTATTGGGTAGCAGCGCTACTCAGATGACTGCGCTGAAACCTAATCTGAGTGGATTAGTCGCTTTAAATTCTTCGTGGGAAAAGACAGATAATTATAACGTCGGCATTGATCTAAATCTGACTAATGGACTTTCATTTGACGTTGATGGCTTTTATAAACACACATTCGATATTTTAGATGATGCAAAAAGTACTTTTCCTCAATCGGCGGGCGTAACTGAGTCAACTCCAAAATTGAATTATGGAATTCAGAATGCTTGGGGATTTGAATTTGGTTTAGGATATCATAAAAAAATAAATAGTGACTGGTCGATAAATGGAAAAGCTAATTTTTCATATGCTATGAGTAAAGTGATTAAGAAATACCAAAATCCGGGTATTGTAGGAACTTGGCAGGATGAAGAAGGACGTGTACGTGGTGGCGAGGTTGGTTATAAAGTATGGCGTGGTAATGATGGTAAAGGTGACGGAATGGCTCGTTCTTGGCAAGATATTGAAGATTATATTTCATATTTGGCATCGCATACAGCTGATGGAAGTAAAGAGAGTATTAGGGTGTTAGGTTTAACTTGGGAACAACTGAGACCAGGTATGTTAATGTATGAAGATCGTGGAACTACAGCAGGAAACCAAGTGCCTGACGGAATAATCAATTCGGCTGGAGATAATTGTATTATAAGTAAATATGATAATCCTCCTTATAGTTATAGTTTAAATTTGGGATTTAGTTGGAAGAATTTAACGGTTTCTGCCTTGTTCAACGGACAATTTGGAAATGATGTGATATTCGATAAAGGTTTTTATACAACAGCTTCGGGGGGTAAACGTACAGGTGCTTTTCTGTCTGAAAGTTCCAATCAGTTATCTGAATGGTATGGGAATTATGCGATTTCCAATGAAGACGGATCGCTTGTAAATCCTAATGCGAGATATCCTCGTTTGGATAGTAATTCATTAAGGGGAGAACGTTCAGACTTTTGGATGCGAAATGGACATGTATTGCGTTTGCGTACTTTAAATGCATCTTATTCAGTTCCGGGAAAGTGGCTTTCCCATATGGGGATTGCTTCATGTCGTATCTTCTTTACAGCCAATAATTTGTGGACTATCATTAATCCATACCCATACAAAGACGCTTATGTAGGTTTCTGGAGTGATTATCCTCAAATACGGACATTTAACTTTGGTATAAATATTGGAATCTAATTAAGAGAAGAACTATGAAATTGAATAAAAAAATAATCGGAGTACTTTGCTTGATGTCATTAATAAGTGGCTGTAGTGATTTTCTGGATGTAAAAGACGAGTCAGCTATTAATTCAGCTATTTGGGATAGCGAACAATCTGCAATGTTATACGTAAACAATATATATACAATGTGCCTTCCATCTTTTGGTGGAGATAACGTATATGGTAGTATTAGTCCGTCTGCTTGTTCTGATGAAATAGGCGGTGACCTCAATTCTTTAATGGAGGGGTCAATGGATTTTGGACAAGTAGGAGCTTTTTCTGCCAGTACTTATGCAGCTGTTCGTTATATTAATATTGCTTTTGAAGAGTTGGAAAGTTCTACTATGTCGGAAGCTGAATTCAATCGTGTAGCAGGTCAATTGTATTTTTTTCGTGCTTGGCAGCATTGGAAAATGATGCTGATGCATGGTGGAGTGCCTTATATGAAAAAAGTAGTGGGATATACCAGCGAAGATGATCTTAAAAATGCGAAACGTGATAAAACGTCTGATTGTATAAAGTATTTACAAGAAGATTTGAATCATGCTATTGACATGCTTCCTTCTTCTTGGAGTGAAGCAGAATGGGGACGTGTAACACGAGCTACGGCTGCTGCTTTGTTGGGACGTATAATGGTTTATTATGCAAGTCCTCAATTTACTCCCGATCAGGAAAGTGCAGAAGCGAGAGCCCGTTGGAAGACGGCTTATGATGTAAATCTGAGAGCTGTTGATATTTGTACGGAAGATGGATATGGGTTGATGGATTGCAAAACGGAAGTTACTGAACAATGGCCTGCTGTGACAGATATAAACAAAATATTCTTGGAAAGAGGCATAAAAAATACCGAGGCTTTATTTGTACGTATATATGATAGCGAAAATAATAGTCACGGATATGAGAATAGTATACGTCCGGGTTCACAGACAGGTAATACTAAATCCCGTCCTTCTAATTTGCCTTCCGTAAAATTAGTAATGGCATTTCCTAATTCTGATGGTACCCCTTACGAAAAAGCAGTCGGTGATGTTTATTTTTGGAAAGATCGCGATCCTCGTTTTTATTCTACGATTGTTTATAACGGTTGTTATTTTCCTTATCAAGGAAATACTTCTTTCCGGCAATGGACTTATAAAAATGGGGATCAATCCGGAACTTCGGCAGCGACTAATACCGGATATTATTGTCGTAAAATGTTAGATCCTTCCACAAAATATCTTTCTAAAACCTCTACAAACTGGATTGAAATCCGTTACGCAGAAGTCTTGCTGAATTTAGCCGAGGCAGCATTGGAAGTTGGCGATAATGATAAAATGTATGAGTGTTTGGGAGCACTTCGTAAACGTGCAGGAATTCCGGAAGGTGATAATTATTATGGTTTGAAAACTGCTTCCAGCTTGAGTCTGATTGAGCTTGTGATGAATGAACGGTTTATAGAGCAGGCTTTTGAAGGACGTCGTTTTTATGATTTACGTCGCCGCAATATGTTTACGGAGGATTTGGGGATGGTAACCACTAAATTGAATGGAGAAAAGAAAGGTTCATGGGGAGTTAATTATCAACTTAAGCTTGGAGTCAATGCTGCTGTATTTGCCAGCAAGCGTGATGGTATGACCATGGATGAAGTAAGTGAAAATATGAGGGCTTCGCAGACATCAGCCGGACCGATGGCCTCTCCCATAGAATATAAATGTGTATCCACCGAAGAAGAGTTGAAGAATACGACTACTGGAAACTATAATTTCTTTGATATTCCCGATGGTATTTTAACTCGTAGTCCGGCTGTCCTACAGACAATGGGGTGGTCATATGATGTGGAAAAAGGTTGTTTTAATCCGTTTGAATAAATAGGTGATAATGAATGAGTATACTTTGAGCATGTCATAGTTTTTTTATAGATTAATTAGGAAATAGGAGAGTATCTGGCAATAAAGGATAACTCTCCTTTTTCTTTTTAGAATTCTTTTGGTACATGATTGAGTACATCTTTCCTTAACGAGCGTCTTTCTTTATATATTAAAAAAAGAAAATAGATTAATCTTTGTTACGATGCACACAAAAAATTACTTTTTATCATTTATGGTAGCATTTGTCTTTTGTTGGACTAATCTTGCTGCACAGGAGCAACCGTTTACTTACGTAGTTGCAACTGACAATTCCGGTGATTTTACTACTGTTCAAGCGGCAGTCGATGCTTGTAAAGAGGGAGAACAACGTAGTATTATTTTTATTAAAAACGGTACCTATAAAGAAATGGTTAACGTTCCTAAAGGAAAAATAATCAGCTTGATTGGAGAGAGTGCAGAAGGTGTTCTGATTACTTTTGACCGTGACCGTGGGGCTGGTAGCGATTTCACGGATTTTAGGGATATTACTACTTGCCAGTTTTATGGCGAAGATATGTATGTAGAAGGACTTACTATTGAAAATTCTTCGGGAAATGTGGGGCAGGCCGAAGCACATTATGTCGCTTCTGATCGTCAGACTTATAAAAATTGCCGTTTCCTGGGTTACCAAGATACACAAAGGACGAATAGCGGGGCACGTGCTTACTTTAAAGATTGTTTCATACAGGGGGCTACTGATTTTATTTTTGGTGATGGTCTCATGTACTACGATAATTGTACGGTCAACTGTGTGAAAGGAGGAGGTTATGTTACAGCTCCTGCGGAGTGTGCTTTCTTTTTGAGAAAAACGGAGAATGCTACCGGACGAGTTTTACGGGTAACTTATATATTCCGTGATTGTGATATTACGGCTGATCCTGATGTAGCTGTCGATACATATTATTTGGGACGTCCTTGGAAAGAATATTCCGGTGTATATTATCTTAATTGTAAGATGGGGAAACATATAAAACCGCAAGGTTGGACAGAATGGAACGGTAATGAAAAAAGTGCATGTTTTGCAGAATATGGAAGTTGCGATTTGTCGGGTAATATGCTGGATGTAAGTGGGCGGATCGATTGGAGCTTTCAGTTAGCGCAGGAAGACGCAGAGATGTTTACGCCTGCATATGTTTTTGACAAAGCAAATAGTAGGGTACCTTATGATCCTGTTGCCTTATGTGAAAAAGTTCAGTCCCCCCAGTATGCTGAGCAATCTGGGAAGCAATTGACATGGATGTCGGTGAAAGGGGCGATAGGTTATGTTATTTTGAAAAATGGGAAGTTTATGGCTGCTACTACTGCAACAACTTATTCTGTGGATGACCTGACCGGTCGTTATAGTATAAAGAGTATTGCAGAACATGGTGCTTTGAGTCAAGCAGTAAGAGTTGAAAATACGGATAAGCAAATATTAAAAGCATTTCCCACAGCTGAAGGATTTGGTAAATTGGCTACAGGGGGGCGTGGAGGTAAAGTTGTGACGGTAACTAATCTTGAAGACGATGCCGAAGGTTCTATCGAAGGGTCTCTCCGTTGGGCATTCAATCAGTATAAAAGTGATTTTACGATTGTTTTTGCTGTATCCGGACGTATAGAGTTGGTTGCCCCATTGAAAGTAAAGAAGAGCAACTTTACGGTGGCGGGGCAGACAGCACCTGGAGATGGAATATGTATTACAAGTAATAAGGTAAATTTAGGTGGTTCATCCAATTTCATTTTACGGCATATACGTTTTCGTATCGGACAGACAGATGTGAATGGAAATATTTTGGCTGAAAATTCACTTGGAGCTGAGAATTGCGAGAATTTTATAATTGATCATTGTACATTTGGGTGGTCGGTAGAAGAGAATATAAATACGTTTGATGATCATTTTCATACAGTTCAGTGGTGTATCGTCCATGAAGGGTTATACAATGCCGGCCATCCGAAAGGTGTTCGTGGGTATGGATGTCAATGGGGAGGCTCTTCCGCTACTTATCATCATAATTTGTTAGCTAATAATCAATCGCGCTCTCCTCGCTTTAATGGTTCCAGAGGTGGAACAATCGGACAGGACTTAAGTGTCTATTTGGAATATATAAATAATGTAAATTACAATTGGGGTAGTAGCGGGGCTTGTTATGGAGGAGAAAACACCTCGGAGAATAGGAAATTTTTTGGACATGAAGGAAACTTTATTAACAATTATTATAAGCCGGGACCGGCTACTCCTTCTGGTACTCATTATTTCTTTAATCAATCTTTGCAACGCGATGGTGCTACTTCTTTAGGTCCTTCCAAATGGCATTTCAGTGGTAACATTATGGAAGGTGACGATGCTGTGACAGCTGATAATTGGAAAGGTTTTAAAAATAGTACTTCTTATTCTATAGATGATATCAAAGTAGATACGATCATACAGACTTCTGGTGATCATGATCATCAAAAATATCATTATGATTGGGATACTTATACATATAAGAATTATGAGACGGCTGCAGAGGCTTATGAATCTGTTCTTGCTGCTGTCGGTGCATGGCCACGTGATCTCATTGATACACGTATAGTGAAAAGTGTACGTGAAGGTTTGGCACCTTATGGCAATCATGGGATCATTGATTTGCCCTCGCAGGCTGAAGGTCCCCTTGCTTATGATACTTTTGATAGAGTGGTGGATAGTGATGGAGATGGTATGGATGATGCTTGGGAATTGGCGAATGGATTGAGTCCGGCTGATCCTGCTGACGGTAATAGTTTGACGGAGTTGGGATACACAGCTCTTGAAGTCTATTTGAATAGCTTAGTCGGCGAGAATATAAAACATGATTTTTCTACAGTAGGTATCCAAAGTGAACATGCCGATCAGCGGCTTGAGTTGGCGAGTACGATTGTTACGGAGGAACTGGAAATTCTTTGTGACGAAGATTTGGACGGTGCTTATATATATACAATAAATGGAACCCGGATAATGGGGGTTAAAATAGAGGGTGGCAAGACATTATCTGTTTCTGGTCTTGAATCTGGTTACTATATTATTGCTGTTTATACAAAGGCTGGTGATGCGAAAATAGCTAAATTCTTAAAAAAATAAAAATAAATACCTATCCTGTTATTGTAATTCTCTAAAGGTGAGTACGTACGGGATGGGTGTTTCGTCTATCTATTAGAATATGTATTTAATAAAAAATAAGATGGAAAATATTATTACAAAATCAATGGTTTGCAGTGCAATAGCTATTATTGGATTTTCTGCAATTACGAAGGCTCAGTGTCCCAATTTTACTTACTATCCTATAAATCAAGCTATTGGATGGAATTCGTCTGAGTATTATAAGGTGATTGATTTGGATGCAGCAACTTTAACGGATGCAGCTAAATATCCGCGGACAGGGGCTATAGACGGGCAAGACGATAATGTAGATTATGAGCAGAATATTTTAAAGTCTCCTACCGGAGATGGAAATATAACTGTTCCTTTATATAATCCTGCTGAAGAACAGGGACAATATGTACCTTCCGGATATAATTATGATATTAAGTTTGTTCGTTGTGTGTTTGCTCCAGATCATTATACCAGTGCTCTTACAAAAGACGATAATGGTATGCTCCCTTCCGGTAATACTAATGCATGTACTATAAATGATAACACTTGTTTGGTTGGTAATGTTTATGGCAAACAAGGATTTATAGAACTAAGTAGACAAGCGGCTTCTGCGGGTGAACCTGCTAATAGCAAATGCGGATACATACAGCTCGACAATTTATATGGTGTAGAGCGAATTCAATGGTCTTATTCTTCTACAAGTTGGAAACGCGGAGTTATTTGTGAAATCAGGCTTGGCGGAGAAGGTGCCGAGTGGTTGCCGCAACGTATTATACCAAGTGAAACAAATGCTTATGCAACATTTTCTGAACAGGGATATGAATTTGAAGAATTAATAAATGCGGTAGATGGTGAAGATGCGGAAACACCTGTTTCTGTTCGTTTCCGTGTATTTGATTGTGATACTCTTACATGGGCAAGTGAATATAATCTCGATCCGAAAGACAGATCTCCAGAATATTATTATGCAAGACCTGGTGTTCTTCAACCGGTGCGTATTCATCAGATTAAGGTTTATTCGGCTTTTACAGGGGCTGAAATGGCACAGAAGATTCAAGAAGCAACAGGTGTACATGGAACTACTGATGAATGTTTTTATGTCAGAAAAGAAGGTTTGGAACTTTGTGCATCGGAAGAATGTTCGATGGAACTTTACACAGTTGAAGGAAAACAGATTCGTAGAGTACAAGGGAAAAAGATGGGTGTTTCCGACTTGGATAAAGGAATTTACATTTTGAAGGCTATTAATTCTGATGGAATAGTCAAAAACACTAAATTTTCTTTATAAAAAAATAGTGTATTAAGTGAGGTTGTGTCAAAATGTTGGCACAGCCTCTATAATAAGGTTAGTTATTTGTGTCTTGAATATAGACAATATAACTGATAAATATGATTTATGTTTTTACTATCAATTGATTGAAATCTGTTATTATGAAAAAGAAAATTACGTTATTCACTTTGTTTTTTGGAGTGTTGTCGGTATTTGCCCAACAGGCTCCTATTAAGATCGACTTTAATAAAAGCGATCGTCAGGAAAAAGAGGTACATGAACCAGGATATGTCTCATGGGTTATTCAGGATTGTGTGGATACAACAAGGGTTATCAATGGAATTACTTTTACACTTGCTAATGGAGAAAATTCAAGCGGCCCGTCTTTAAAATCTCATTGGTATAAAGCAGGTCTTCAAACTCCTTATTTTGCTCGTTTGGTAAGTGATGGAGTGATTGTCAACGGAGGTGATTTTGATGGTGGAGAAATAGAATTGACATTAGAGGGGCTTTCAGCAGGCAAGCATACTTTATTGACATATCATAATCAAGTAGATGCACCTACTGACAAGACGTTCGGTGAGATTTGCATTGATGTAAATGGGAAGCAAGTAGTCAAAAATTTACCGCCAACACAGCGTGTACTTAGTAATTATGATGCGGCGACAGCCTATATCGAGTTTGAGGCGGTGGAGGGAGAACCGGTCAAATTCCGTTTCTATCCGAATTATTCGTCATCGGCACCTTCAATAAATGTTATTATAAACGGATTGGCTTTGGATGTTCCTAATCTGGCTAAACAAGCAAAATCTCCTTCTCCGGAAAACTTGGATATCCATGTGAATGCAGAAGATGGTAATTATACTTTGAGTTGGACGTCGGCACCGGATGCTGTTGCGCATCAGGTTTATATAGGAACAGATTCACTGACTGTAGCTCAGGCAGATAAGACATCTTCTTGTTATAAAGGGGAACAGGCACATACTACTTTTGCATTAAATGATTTAACTTCCCGTTTTTATTATTATTGGCGTATAGATGAAGTCGAAGCGAATGGTGAGATAACCAAAGGGGATATCTGGAAGTTCTCCCCGCGTTTATTGGCTTTCCCCGGTGCTGAGGGATATGGACGTTTTGCACGTGGCGGTCGTGGCGGTAAAGTGGTATATGTGACTAATTTGCAGGATTATGATCCTACCATCGGCGAAACCCCGATTCCGGGAAGTCTGCGTTATGCTGTTACCGTAGAGAAGGGAGCCCGTACGATTGTCTTCGGAGTTTCCGGTATTATTACATTAAAGACACGCTTGACCTTGTCGGACTCTTTTGTTACAGTTGCGGGACAAACTTCTCCGAATAAAGGTATTTGTTTGAAGGGAGCGCCGTTTGGCTTTAGTGGTACCAGTGATGCTGTGATGCGGTTTATGCGTATACGTATCGGAGCCGGTCAAACTTATGACGGAACCGGATTGAACGGTGCTAATCATTGTATTTTCGATCATCTGTCGGTAAGTTGGTCTATTGATGAGGCATTCTCTTCACGTAGCGGACAAAACTTGACATTGCAAAAAACCATGCTGGCCGAAGCATTGAACGCAGCGGATCACCAGAATTATCCTTCCGGAACCCGTCATGGTTATGCGGCGACGATTAGTGGGGATATTGGTAGTTTCCATCATAATTTGTTAGCTCATAATGAAGGACGTAACTGGAGTTTAGGTGGTGGATTGGATGGTGACGGTAATTTTGCCGGTCGCATGGATATTTTCAATAATGTGGTTTACAACTGGGATGGCCGTACGACTGATGGCGGTGCGCATGAAGTGAATTTTGTGAATAACTATTATAAGCCGGGACCGGCTACATTGAATGGGGGTAAAAAAACTGCCTTGAATTTGCAGCATGATGATTATCCGGGTACACAGAAATACTATACAAATGGAAATATCGTAGAGGGATGGTATGAAGATTTGAGTAATCCTCAGAATGGTTGTGTGGATGGTTCATGGCCAAATGGTGATAAGAAATATGATCCTTTTGTGACAGAACCTTTCTTTGAATCGTTTGCCACTGTTCATACAGCAAAAGATGCCTACAAAGCGGTACTTTCGGACGTCGGATGTACATTGCCTATGTTTGATGATCATGATGTACGTATTGTAAAAGAAACTTTGGATGGAACAGCTACTTATAAAGGTAGTAAAACCGGAGAGCCGGGATTGATCGATCATCAGGATGATGCCGGTGGTTGGGAAGACTATCCCGAGGAAATTGTAGATCTGAGTGAATTTGATACAGATATGGATGGTTTGCCTAACTGGTGGGAAATTATGTTCGGAACAAACCCGGAATCGGCAGTAGGTGATTTCTCTGATGCAAATGCGGATGACGACGAAGATGGATATACAAACTTGGAAGAGTATTTGAACTACATGGCTGTACCTCATACTGCAGTCGAAGTGAATAAAGAGGCAGAGTTTGATTTGGCTCCCTATTTTGTGGGATATTCCAAGACCACTCCGGTTTATACGGTAGCTGCCATTCAGAATGCTACGGCAACGGTTGACGAAGGCATATTGAAAGTTACTCCGGAAAAAGATTTTGAGGGTATTGTGAATGTAGATGTAAAAGTGACAGACCAGGATGGTGCTTCTATGGTACGTTCATTTGCTGTCAGAGTGGGTGAAAAAGCCGTTTCTACCGGTATTCATTCTGCAAAGAATGATCAGGAAATCTCGGTTTATCCGAATCCGGCTGTCGATTATATCTATGTGAGTGTTCAGAGTGATGTTCAGGAAAGCGTCCGGATGGAGATTACAACACTCTACGGACAAGTATTAAGCACAGAAACGGTTGCCACTTCGGTGAATGTACCTTGCAGGGTAAATGTATCCGATCTGCCTGCAGGGATATATATCCTGAAAGTACAAACTGCCGATGAACAGTCTGCCGTTAAGTTTATCAAAAAATAAGATTTAAAAGATGAAAAGAATGATTATAACGGGGGTTGTCTTGGCAGCCCTCTTAAATACTGCCAATGCCCAGTTTGCCATTGAAAACAATTCGAAGTTGGGAGCAAAGGTGGAAAATGTATCGGAAACTACTAAACGCTTTTTACTGGATTTCGGTTCTGATGCCAATGCCGGTGAAAGTATACAAGTGAAAGGATTGTATGCAAGAGCCTATACGGAAACCGGCGAGTCTGTCTCTGTCGATTTGAGCAGGGGAAAATGCGAGAGTTTGAATGGCTTCGGCAATCCATTGATTCTGAATGATGTTCCGGCTATTGCTACTGCTTATGGAACAGAAAGACCCATAGTAGGATTAATCGGAATAGACGGAACGGACAGGGCATTCGGTATGCTTCCCGGTAGTGCCAATAAGAATGTGGAGTTGGCAGTTGTCTTCTCATTGAGAGGATGTAATATGGAAAGTGATGTGACATTCGATTTAGTGACAGCGGATGCCGGAACAAGCGGTGGAACAAATAATTATAAATTGTTGGTAGGAATCGATACCAGTAACGGACTGGGTGTGAATGATTATGAAGCGTTGGAAAAGGCTTCATCTGCCGATAATACTGATAAATGGTTTGTGATCGACAATATTTATACATCCGGTGCAAAAGGGGATAGAAAAACGATTGACTTGACAAAGCTGATCGGTAAGAATGTTACGGATTTGAGTTATAAAACAGTTTATCTGTTTCTTTATACTACGGGATCTTCTGCTGCCGTAGAGGAGGGTAAATATGATCCGGTTGTCTGCTTCGACAATTTATCGTTTACATACGGGCAACCTACCTGGCTTTCTCCCGAGATAACTGCCGTCGATCAGAATGTGAACTACAATGATTCCGTACCGGTGGAGGTACAGATTAATACCACGAAAGAGTTTAAATTCCGTGTCAAGAGTCAGAATAGAGGGGGAACTTTGATCTTTCGTTGCAATGCCGATAAGCTTCCTGCGCAATCTATCAGATGGAATTTCCCGGAAACAGGTGCTATTAAGGCAAATGACGGAAATGGTAACTATACGGTAGATGTGGCATATAATTATTCACCTTCGGAAGGTAGTGGCAGTCAGGTAACAATGACTGTTCCGGAACCGGAAGCCGGTCAGTTGGTGGATGATGACTTGGAAGTGACTTTGCTTTTCAATGCTCCTAAGCGGGTGGTTGCCCGTCCTGGCGTAGATAAAGTTGAAATCGATAATGGTATCCGGTATTTCATGACTGTACTGGCAAAAACAGTGGAAACCGTAACAGGAATTCAGGAGACGGAGAGACAGCAGTCTTCGGTTTATACAGAAAATGGAGTTCTTAAAGTCGAAGGTGCAGTGACGCCGGTAGAAATATACTCTTTGTCCGGTATTAAAATAATGACGGTATCTCCGGAAACGATATTGGAAGGGGTAACTTTAGAACAGGGATTTTATTTGCTTATGTTCAATGGAACTGCCAGCAAAGTGGTAATGCCATAAAAGAAAATATGTATAGAATGATTTTTGTTAAATTTAAAATTTAAAAGATGAAAAAACAAGTTTTACTTACAGCAGCCTTGTGTAGTTTTACATTAGGTACAGTCAATGCACAACTTCAGACGAATAGAAGTGAATCGGTCGTAGGATTTAACGGGGCGGAAGCTTTAGAGAATGGTAACAAGCGTCTGATTCTTACATTCAATACAACTAAAGGATATACGGATGGTTCCGAAGGAAGTAATAAGATTAATTGTAATAGTTTGAAAGGATTGGCCGGTGCTGCTTTAACGACGGAAGGTCTTACTAATAATGTAGCTGCCTATTTGGATAATTACCATTGGATGAAAGGTACCAATCAGGGAGCTAAATTCAAACGTTATAAAGATGTCGCTTCACTCATTGCTGCCCATACGGTAGGCGAAACACTTGTCAGTACTGATCACCGTTATTGGAAATGCGGTAATATCTTGATGGATATTCCCGAAACAAATGGAAAAGACCAGGCATGGGCGGTTTGGCCGGGTATTAATAAAAGAACCGTGATGATGATTTCGTTCAATGGAAGTGACGGAATAGCTAACTTATGCAAAGACATCGAATTAGACTTGATGACTTTGGATAAAGGGACAACCGGTAAAACGTCTTCTTATAAGATGATCGTCATTACCGGACAGAACAGTATCAACTTGGGTGAGTTGGGAAAAGCTTGCGGTAAGGAAGGTAATGATGTTGCTTTGTTGGATTCTATTAATGAAAACAATGTAGCTGCCGTAAATGAATATTTTGGTGAAGATTATACTTGGTTTGCTAAAGATAATGTTTACACGACTTCAGAAGACGGTTCTCTTAACAAACAGACATTGAAAGTGGCTGAAACCGTAGGTACTACTATAAAAGAACTTCGCGGTAAAAAACTGACAATCATTCTATATTCTACTACTTCCGAAACTCCTGTGCAGCCGGGCATGTACGAACCGCTTTTGGGTGTCGACAATCTGTCTGCCGAATATAGCGAGGTGAAATGGATCGAACCGGCAGTAGCCGCTGATGTAAAAGATACGCTGAATGTCGATTGTGTATCGGGTGGTGTGGAAAATGAGATTAAGTTTGTGCTTAAGACCCAGAATCGTCTGGCCGACTTGACCATTGTTCCGGATGGTGATAACAAGATGCTGACTTCTTTCAAGATGACTCCAAAGGACGAGAGATGCTGTATTATGGCTTATAATGAAGCAACTCAGAAATATGATATCCCTGTAGATTATACCTTTACGCCGGCTACCGGATCGACTCCGTATGAAGTTAAGATACCGGCAAGTGCAGACGGAACATCCGTAAATGATAATATTGAAGTTACGGTGCTTGCAACGAGCCGTCGGGCAGCAACAGCTTCTTATCGTTTGGAAATTAACAATGGAGTCCGCATCTGGAAAGATATCATTGCTACATTTGCTGAGGCTGTTTCTGTTCAGTCAATGCAAGAAAATACGGTAGCCATTAGTGTCGATGATAATAAGATTGTTGTTAAAAATGCAACGGATAATATTACGGTAACTGATATCTCCGGACGTGTATTAAAGACCGTGAATGCAATGGAAGCGGCTCAGGGAATCACTATGTCGCAAGGTCTTTATATTGTAAAAGCAAATGATCTGACTCAGAAGGTAATGATTCAATAGGTGTTTTTTTAGAGTCAGGAAATAAGAAGCCTGTAATCGGAATTTGGCATACCAGCACGTATACTTCACATGAATTCCGGTTGCAGGCTCTTTATTTTTTTTGCAAAACGAATGTTGTTTCTGTTGATTACAAAAACACATCTTCCACGTCTTACTGATATAGTTAGAAGATCAAACGGAAAAATACTGTAAATATGAAAAAGAAAGCTGTTTTAGTGGCTTATGTTGCTTTATTGGCCACACCCGTTGCGGTGATGGCACAATACCCGCAACTGACAGAAGAGGCAAAGGCCAAGTATGATAAGATGATAACGGAAGCGCGTCGCCGTTCGGACGAGGCTTGGGCAAAAGCCCTTCCTATTATTGAAAAAGAAGCCGAACAAGGTCGCCCGTATATACCTTGGGCTTCGCGTCCCGATGATTTGCCACAGGCAAAGATTCCGGCATTTCCAGGTGCCGAAGGGGGTGGTATGTATAGTTTCGGCGGCCGTGGCGGAAAGGTGATTACGGTGACGAATTTGAATGACCGTGGTCCCGGATCTTTCCGCGAAGCTTGTGAAACGGGAGGTGCCCGCATCATTGTGTTCAATGTATCCGGTATCATTCGTTTGGAATCGCCGATTATCGTGCGTGCTCCTTATGTGACGATTGCGGGCCAGACTGCACCGGGAGACGGAGTTTGCATTGCAGGCGAATCTTTCTGGGTGGACACGCATGATGTTGTAGTACGTCACATGCGTTTTCGCAGGGGAGAAACCAAGGTACATCATCGCGATGATTCATTTGGCGGTAACCCGATCGGTAATATCATGATAGACCATTGTTCGTGTAGCTGGGGATTGGATGAGAACATCTCTTTTTACCGGCATATGTATGACCCGGGAGAGGGATATAATAAAGAGAAACTGCCTACGGTAAATGTGACGATTCAGAATACGATTTCTTCTCAGGCATTGGATACTTACAACCATGCTTTCGGTAGCACATTAGGGGGAGAAAACTGTGCTTTCGTGCGTAATCTTTGGGCAAGTAATGCTGGGCGTAATCCTTCTGTAGGATGGTTCGGGATCTTTAATTTTGTGAACAATGTGGTTTACAACTGGGTACACCGTTCGGTAGACGGAGGCGATTATCGTGCCATGTTCAACATGGTGAACAATTATTATAAGCCGGGACCGTTGACTCCCCGGGATACTCCGGTGGGGCATCGTATCCTGAAACCTGAGGCAGGTCGCAGTAAACTGGATTATAAAGTATATGGCCGCGTATATGCGGACGGTAATATCATGGAGGGCTATCCCGAAATAACCAAGGATAACTGGAACGGTGGTATTCAGGTAGAAGATCAGGCTGACACTAAAGGGTATACCGAGCAGATGCGTACCAATGTGCCTTTTGTGATGCCGTATATCAATATCATGTCTGCAACCGAGGCATATGACTATGTATTGGCCAATGCAGGAGCCAATATTCCCCGTCGGGACATTGTTGACGAACGTGTGATCGAGGAAGTGAAGACCGGTATTCCTTATTATGAAAAGAAATTGCCTAAAGACGCTTATGGCGACCGTTGGGGGCTGGCTCCGAAATCACAGGATACGGAAGGCTTTTTCAAATACCGCCGCTTGCCAAAAGACTCTTATAAGCAAGGCATTATTACCGATATTCGTCAGGTGGGCGGTTATCCCGAATATAAAGGAACTCCTTATGTGGACACTGACGGTGACGGTATGCCGGACGAATGGGAGGTAGCAAACGGCTTGAATCCGAATGACCCTAACGATGCCAATGAAGACTGTACCGGAGACGGATATACCAATATCGAAAAATATATCAACGGAATCAGTACGAAAAATAAAGTAGACTGGACAGACTTGAAAAATAATTATGATACATTGGCCGGGAAAGGCAAATTAATGTGATAGAGATTGGAATCAATGGATAAAATAAAGAGAAACCGGATGGTTTGGACAGTATTTTTGTTCATACTGTCCATCTCTTCCGTTGCCGCGGTGGAGTTGGATTCGTTGAATCGGGATCCTGAATATGTGGCATCTATCAAGATGCGTTCGGAAAAAATTGTAGACGGATTGAATCTGTCCGACCGGAATGTCCGTAGTGAAGTGACCCGGATTATTGCCAATCGTTACTTTGAACTGAATGATATTTACACCGCGAGAGATACGGCCATCGATGCTGCTAAAAGCAAGCTGACCGGTGAAGCGAAGGAAGCTGCCATACAGGCTGCCCGTGACAAAGCGGATGCAGCACTTTATCGTTCTCATTTTGCTTTTCCGGCTGCCTTGTCATTGTTTTTGAATGACCGGCAGATTGAAGGTGTGAAAGACGGGATGACTTATAATGTATTGCACGTCACGTACAGTGCACAACTGGATATGATTCCGACATTGAAGGAAGAAGAGAAAGCACAGATATATGCCTGGTTGGTCGAAGCCCGCGAATATGCTATGGATGCCGAAAGTTCTAAGAAAAAGCACGAGGCCTTTGGCAAGTACAAAGGCCGTATCAATAATTATCTCTCGAAGCGTGGTTATAATCTGACTAAAGAACGGGAAGAGTGGGCCAAACGTGTAAAGGCACGGGGAGGAACGCTTTAATAATGATTTAATGTGCCAATATGCCAATGTGCCAATTTCCGTGCGGAATAATAGAGTTGGATAAATGTTTGTGAAAACGATAAATGTCTGTCTTTTTGATTCATTATGGTTGTTTTCTGTAACATGTGCTTTGAAAATATAACGGCAACTAAAAGATAAATTGCATAATAAAGTGGATAATATGCACTTTTCTCTGTATATTCCTGCTTTAGATGGATGCATATGTGATTTATCCCGGCATGTAAACTTGATTATCCCGGTATGTTAGGTTTGGTTTCTCTACGAGAAACGGTCCGAAACTCTACGGGAAACTCCAAGAAGCTCTACGGGAAAAATAAAATCCTCTTTAAAGAATGATTTTTGAAGCTAACTGATAATAATATACGGATTGATCTTTAATGTTAAAAAGAACGGTTAGTTTGAACTCAGGAAACAGATCGTATGGTAAAATCAGAAAGTGACAGATATTTGTTGCGTAATTGATTTTTATACGGACTATCTGAATAAACGAACCGGGAAATGGAGAGAGTTTTTGGAGGTGACGTTTCTCCCTTCTCCTGATGAAGTGATTCTGTAGGATTAAGAATATCATTTTGCAAATGGTCAAAATAGAAGAGTACTTCCTTGCATAAGGAGGTACTCTTTTGCGTAAAGATGGGTACAAAACGATTTTCTTTTCGTCTATCTTTATAGTATTTGATAGGTAAACATATATTATATCAGGCAGTCGAATTAAAGAAATGATAAAGTTGAAAAGTCTATGGATGGGAGTTTGTATGGTAGTGCTTTTACTCTCCTGTCGTACAGAAAAAGAGGTGTATCTCTCTACCTCTTTTCATGAGCCGGCCACAGAGGGCCTTCGGTTTATTTATAGTGAAGACGGTATCCATTGGGACAGCATAGCAGGTGTGTGGCTCAAGCCGGAAGTCGGCAAGCAAAAGATCATGCGCGATCCTTCTATTGTACGTTCGGGCGACGGTACTTTCCATTTGGTATGGACTTCGAGTTGGAAGGGAGATCTCGGTTTCGGATATGCACATTCAAAAGACTTGATCCATTGGTCGGAAGAGAAATTCATCCCGGTGATGGCCCATGATTCGACTACGGTGAATGTATGGGCGCCGGAATTGTTTTACGATGATGAGAAAGATGAATTTATGGTGGTCTGGGCCTCCTGCATTCCTTATAAATTTGAAAAAGGGATAGAGGATGAATTCAATAACCATCGCCTGTATTACATTACCACGAAAGATTTCGACCGGATTTCTGACACCCGGCTTTATTACGATCCGGGATACAGTGCCATCGACGCTACTTTGGTGAAACGTACTTCGAAAGATTATGTACTGGTTGTCAAAGATAACACCCGGAATAACCGGAATATAAAAGTGGCTTTCGGGCCGTCACCCACCGGTCCTTTCGGAGCTACTTCCGCGCCGATTACCCCCGGGTTTTGTGAAGGGCCTACGGTGGTCAGGGTGGGTGATTGGTATTATATCTATTTCGACGATTACAACCGGAAAATATTCGGCGCTGTGAAAACCAAAGATTTCATTCATTTTACGGATGAGACTGCAAATGTATCTATGCCCGAGGGACACAAGCATGGAACGATCTTCAGAGCCCCGGCTTCGGTAGTGAGGGGCCTCTTCTCCGGCTCCTCCCCGAAGGGAGGGAAAAGAGAACGTCTTGCAAATTAATAAATTATTGACAATATATATATCCTCTCCTTAATGAAAAGGAAGATAGATTGTCTTACGAATTAATAAATATTTAACAATACATTCCCCTTCCACCCTCCCTTTGGGGGAGGGGCCGGGGGAGAGGCTTTTTTAATATGAACAAACTGTCGATTTTACTTTTAGCCCTGTTTCTCCCTGTCACTGCCATTGACGGGCAGGACAGGATACACTATACGGGAAAGGAACTTTCCAATCCGGCTGCTCATGACGGGCAACTCTCTCCGGTGGTAGGTGTGCACAACCTGCAAGTGATGCGCGCCAATCGTGAACACCCCGACGTTTCTAACGGAAACGGATGGACATACAACCACCAACCGATGTTAGCTTATTGGAACGGGCGGTTCTATATGCACTATCTTTCCGATCCTTCCGATGAACATGTACCTCCTTCACAAACCTTTCTGATGACTTCCGAGGACGGGTATCACTGGACGGATCCGGATGTACTTTTTCCTCCATACCGCGTTCCGGACGGATATACGAAGGAATCCCGTCCGGGCATGGTTGCCAAAGACCTTTTTGCCATTATGCACCAACGGGTAGGTTTTTATGTCTCTAAGTCGGGGCGCTTGATAGCGATGGCCAATTATGGAGTTGCTTTCGACAAAAAAGATGATCCGAACGATGGAAACGGCATAGGACGCGTCGTGCGTGAAATAAAAAAAGACGGCAGTTACGGGCCGATATACTTCATTTATTACAATCATGGTTTTAATGAAAAGAACACTGCTTATCCTCCCTTCCGGAAGAGTAAGGATAAGGCATTTGTAGCCGCTTGCCGGGAGATATTGGATAACCCTCTCTATTGGATGCAGTGGGTGGAAGAAGCCGACAGGGAAGATCCGAATCTTCCGTTGAAAAAACGCTATAAGGCTTTCAATGCCTATACACTGCCCGACGGCCGTCTGGCTTGTCTGTGGAAGCATGCTTTGACATCCGTCAGTGAAGACGGAGGCCACAGTTGGGCCGAACCCGTGTTACGTGCCGAGGGTTTTGTGAACAGTAATGCCAAAATCTGGGGACAGCGATTGAGCGACGGCATGTATGCCACTGTATACAATCCTTCCGAATTTCGTTGGCCACTGGCCATCTCCTTGAGCAAGGACGGGCTCGAGTATACCACTTTGAATCTGGTAAACGGAGAAATTCCTCCCATGCGTTATGGAGGCAATTATAAATCGTATGGTCCTCAATATGCACGCGGCATTCAAGAAGGCAATGGAAAACCGGAGGACGGAAACCTGTGGGTGACGTATAGCATGAATAAAGAAGATATATGGATTTCCCGTATTCCCGTTCCGGTACGTACAGAAGCAGGCAGCCATGCTAAAGAAGATTTTTCACGCTACGCCCGGTTGGCCGATCTGACGGAATGGAACATCTATTCACCCCTGTGGGCACCTGTCTCTTTAGAGACTGAAGCGGGAAATACTTGGTTGACCCTGCGGGATAAAGATCCGTTCGATTACGCCAAAGTGGAACGCAAGATTCCGGCTTCCCGGCAACTGACTGTCTCTTTTGATCTCATGGCAGGCCAGAACGATCGTGGTACATTGCAGATCGAATTTCTGGATGCCGATGGTATTGCCTGTTCGCGTATCGAACTCACTTCGGAAGGAATCTTACGGGCAAAAGGCGGTTCACGTTTCTCTAATATGATGAAGTATGAGCCCGGAAAGACTTATCATATACAGGCTGAACTCTCTGTCAAGGACCGGAATATCCGGATATCGGTAGACGGCCGGCCGGTGGGGCAACGTATGTTCTATGCTCCGGTAGCTTCTGTCGAACGTATCTTGTTTCGTACGGGAAATGTCCGTATGTTTCCCACTCCCGAAACGCCTGCCGATCAGGAATATGACTTGCCCGGCGCTGGAAAACAGGAAGCATTGTCCGAATTCCGGATTGCCAATTTTTCCACAGCTTCGACTGATGCCGATGCCACTGCGGCGGTTTTGAAGTACGCCGGTTTCCGTCATTATGCCGATGCTTTCAATGCAATGGAAGACGAGAATATCGTGCAGGCCATACCGAATGCCAAAGCTTCGGAGTGGATGGAAGAGAACATTCCTTTGTTCGAATGCCCCCAAAAGAATTTTGAAGAGATGTATTATTTCCGTTGGTGGAATTTAAGAAAACATATTAAGGATACTCCGGTGGGATATGGTATGACGGAATTTCTGGTCAACCGCTCTTATGCCGACCAATATAACCTGATAGCTTGTGCCGTGGGACATCATATTTATGAAAGTCGCTGGTTGCGCCGTCCGGAATATCTCGACCAGATCATCCGTACCTGGTATCGTGGCAACGGGGGGAATCCCATGAAGAAGATGATGAACTTCAGTTCCTGGAATGCAGATGCAGTGTTCAATCGCTATCTTGTCAGTGGCGACCGTGCGTTTACGATGGATCTGTTACCCGATCTGGAAGCGGAATACTGGCGTTGGGAGAGTACTCACCGTCTGCCCGGAGGCCTTTACTGGCAGGGTGATGTGCAGGATGGAATGGAAGAATCCATCAGTGGAGGGCGTAGGAAACAATATGCGCGTCCCACCATCAATAGCTATATGTATGGCAATGCTAAAGCACTTTCAGCTTTAAATAAGCTGGCCGGTAATGACGACCGTGCAACTTGCTATCGTCTTAAAGCCGACACCTTGAAGCAGTTGGTACAGGAGAAACTTTGGAATGAGCGTCACTCGTTTTTCGAAACCTTGCGTAAGGATTCTTTTGCCAATGTCCGTGAGGCTATCGGGTATATTCCCTGGTATTTTAATCTGCCCGATACCGGCAAATACGATGTGGCGTGGAAAGAGGTAATGGATGAAGGCGGCTTTTCTGCTCCTTACGGTCTTACTACCGCCGAGCGCCGCCATCCGGAGTTCCGTACGCATGGAGTGGGAAAATGTGAGTGGGACGGGGCTATCTGGCCGTTTGCTTCAGCACAAACTTTAACGGCGATGGCCAATTTTATGAATCGTTCTGCACAGTCTGTCCTGACCGACAGTATCTATTTTCATCAGATGGAACGGTATGTAGAATCGCAATATCACCGGGGGCGTCCCTACATCGGCGAGTATTTGGATGAAGTGACCGGATATTGGTTGAAAGGCGATCAGGAACGGAGCCGTTATTACAATCATTCCACTTTCAATGATTTGATAATTACCGGTCTGGTAGGTTTGCGTCCCCGTGCGGATCATACGGTTGAAGTGAATCCGTTGCTTCCCGATGGCCGGTGGGATTGGTTCTGTTTGGATAATCTTCTCTATCACGGTCATTATCTGACGATTCTTTGGGACAAGTATGGTGACCGGTATCATCGCGGTAAAGGGTTGCTGGTGTTGGTGGATGGAAAGATAGTCGGACAGTCTGATACGCTCGAAAGAATAGTATGTAAAGATGTGTTAGAATAAAATAAGTAATCAGGCAGATGATAAAATTAAAAGGATATCTATGGCTTATGCTGTTTTGCTGGCCGCTTCTGTTAACAGCCGAAAACCTTGCGACGAGTAAACCGGCCGCTCTTTCGGTAGGTAAGCTGACCAGTGAAATGCAGGAAGGATTTGTTGCTGTAGGGCGGCTTCCCCGTTTGGGCTGGCAATTGAACTCTTCCGATAACGGTAGTAGGCAGACGGCTTATGAAATCGAAATCAAAAACTCTTGTACAGGGCATTCGGTATGGAATAGTGGAAAGATTATTTCCACCCAAAGCCAGTTAGTTTCTGTGCCCGAAACCGGTTTCTCTGTCGAACCTACATATACCTATCTGTGGCGTGTTCGTGTTTGGGACGAGACGGATACCCCTTCGCAATGGAGCTGGGAAGCAGTTTTTCACATCGTTCCCGATGATTTGGCTGCCGGGCAATGGATCGGTGCTATTACCCGGCAGGAAGCCCGTTTGCCCCAAGGCAGAAACTTTCATGGGAGCGAATTGAAGAATCCGGAAGTCAAATCCGCCTGGGAAGCAGTAGATACCTTGGCAAAGAGAAGTATCTGCCTGCGAAAGTCGTTTCGTACGGACCGGTCCGATAAAGAAGTGGCCGAAGCCATCGCCTATGTATGCGGACTCGGTTTTTATGAGTTCTCTTTGAATGGGGAGAAAGTAGGTGATAGCGAATTTGCCCCGCTTTGGAGTGATTATGATAAAAGCGTTTATTACAATACTTACGATGTGACACACCGGATGCGTTCCGGTGAAAATGCAATAGGCGTCTTGTTGGGTAATGGTTTTTATAATGTGCAGGGCGGTCGCTATCGTAAATTACAGATTAGTTTCGGTGCGCCGACCCTTTTGTTTAAACTGCTTATCCGTTATACTGACGGTTCGCAACAAACGATATCTTCCGATCCGACATGGAAATATGATCTGAGTCCTGTTGTATTCAATTGTATTTATGGGGGGGAAGACTATGACGCCCGTTTGGAACAGCAAGGATGGAACTGCCCGGGATTCAATGATGACAAATGGCGGCCGGTAGTGATACAGGAGGCACCCAAAGGGGTGCTTCGTCCGCAAAAGGCAGCACCGGTCAAAATTATGGAACGTTATGACGTAAAGACGGTGAATAAGCTGACTCCGGAACAGGTAGCCACTGCCTGTATTTCCACCAAAAGGACGGTCGATCCTTCTGCCATTGTATTGGATATGGGGCAGAATCTGGCCGGTTTTCCGGAAATAGTGGTACGTGGGAAAAAAGGACAGAAAGTGACTCTTGTTGTAGCCGAAGCATTGACGGAAGAAGGGGCTTGCAACCAACGCCAGACGGGGCGGCAACATTACTATGAGTATACCTTGAAAGGAGAAGGTGAGGAGAGGTGGCATCCTCGTTTTTCGTACTATGGCTTCCGTTATATCCAGGTGGAGGGGGCTGTATTGAAAGGGCAGAAGAATCCTCGGAAATTGCCGGTGATCAAGAGTATACAATCTTGTTTTGTTTACAATTCCGCAGTTAGGATATCGTCATTCGAATGTTCCAATCCCATTTTCAATGCAGCTCACCGATTGATAGAGAAAGCGGTACGCAGCAATATGCAATCCGTGTTTACCGATTGTCCGCACCGCGAGAAGTTAGGTTGGCTGGAGCAGGTTCATTTGAACGGGCCGGGATTGTTATACAATTACGACTTGGCAGCTTATGGTCCTCAGATAATGCAGAATATGGCGGATGCCCAGCATCCCGACGGAGCTATGCCGACTACTGCCCCCGAATACGTATTTTTTGAAGGACCGGGGCTTGAACCCTTTGCCCAGTCTCCCGAATGGGGGGGAGCATTGGTCATTTTCCCGTTTATGTATTACGAAACCTATGGAGATGATACTCTGATTAAAGAATATTATCCCAATATGAGACGTTATGTCGACTATCTGGCTACCCGGGCCGACGGAAACATCCTTTCTTTCGGTTTGGGCGATTGGTACGATTATGGGGATTTTCGTGCCGGTTTTTCCCGGAACACACCGGTACCATTGGTAGCGACGGCTCATTATTATATGACTGTCCGTTATCTGGTTCTTGCCGCTTCAATGGTGGGAAATCAATATGACGAATGTTATTATACCCGTTTGGCTGATGATATCCTACGTTCTTTTAACCGTCGTTTTGTCGATCCGGAAACCGGACAATACGGTTCCGGCAGTCAATGCAGCAATGCTTTACCGCTTTTTCTGGGTATGGCGAGAGGGGACGATGGGAATAGAGAGTCTGAAACCGGTGTACCGTCGAGGATGCGTGTGCTCGGTCATTTATTAGAGGATATTGCCGCTCATGGCAATCGGTTGACTACCGGTGATGTCGGTAACCGCTATCTTATCCAGGCTTTGGCACGTTCCGGCAGGGATGAAGTAGTATATCGTATGTTCAATCACGAAGAGGCGCCGGGATACGGATTTCAGCTTAAGTTCGGTGCTACGACGCTGACCGAACAATGGGATCCCCGGCAAGGTTCCTCGTGGAATCATTTTATGATGGGGCAGATTGACGAATGGTTTTTCCATTCTTTAGCAGGTATTCGTCCGGATGCTGCCGGGCTCGACGGACATGATTATCTGACAGGCGCCCGTCCCGGATACCGGCATTTTGTGATCGCTCCGAAGCCCGTAGGCGATTTGAGTTTTGTGAAAGCGACATACGAAACCTTGTATGGCAAGATAACGGTAGACTGGACCCGAAAAGGCGGTAAATTTATACTAAATTTGTCCGTACCGGTCAATACCGTTGCGAAAGTGTATCTGCCGGATGGAAAAGCACCGCAGGAAGTACAAAGCGGTAGTTATCGATTTATTGTAGACGAAGAAGCTTTTGTCGGTATAAACGGGGATATATCCCATTAATATAAAATACATACATTAATATAGAATCCTATTTATCAGTATAAAACTACCAATACATCATCGGATTATGGAATCACTACGTACAATTCTTTTCTCTGTTTTCTGTTTCGGTATGGCGATTACGCTGAAAGCCGAACGTGTCGACATGTTAAAGTCCGGTGCGAAAGCGGACGGAAAGACCTTGAATACAACGTTAATCAATCATACCGTCGACCGCTTGAGCCAAGCAGGCGGTGGTACTCTTTTTTTTCCGGCAGGCACTTACCTGACGGGAGCGATCCGCTTGAAAAGTAATATCACTTTAGAGTTGGAAGCCGGAGCCACTTTACTCTTTTCCGACAACTTCGATGATTATCTACCCTTTATGGAAGTGCGGCACGAGGGTGTGATGATGAAAAGTTTTTCCCCGTTGATATCCGCTATGGATGCCGAGAACATCACAATCAAAGGGGAAGGGACACTCGACGGTCAGGGAAAGGCATGGTGGACGGAATTTTTCCGTATTTATGTCGATCTGGAGAAAAACGGTATGCGTGAGTTGAATAAATATCAGCCACTTTGGGAAAGGGAAAATGATGTGGAAGCACTTTACGCCGAAACGAATGAGGATTGGCACGGCACCTTGAAACGTCGTTTTTTTCGTCCCCCGTTTATTCAGCCTGTGCGTTGCCGAAGAGTACGTATTGAAGGAGTGAAGATTATCAATTCTCCTTTCTGGACAGTCAATCCGGAGTTTTGTGATAATGTGGTGGTTACAGGAGTGACGATTCATAATGTGCCTTCGCCCAATACGGACGGCATCAATCCGGAATCTTGCCGGAACGTGCATATCAGCGACTGTCACATCTCGGTGGGGGACGATTGCATCACCCTCAAATCGGGACGCGATGCCCAAGCCCGTCGTCTGGGAGTGCCTTGTGAAAATATTACCATAACCAATTGTACCATGCTTTCCGGTCATGGCGGCGTGGTCATTGGTAGTGAGATGAGCGGTAGTGTTCGAAAGGTGACGATCAGCAATTGTGTGTTCGATGGCACTGATCGCGGGATACGTATCAAATCGACTCGCGGACGCGGTGGAGTGGTAGAAGACATCCGTGTCAGTAATATTATAATGAGTAACATCAAACGGGAAGCCGTCGTATTGAATTTGAAATATAGTAAGATGCCTGTTGAACCTATGAGCGAACGGACTCCCTTGTTCCGCGATATTTCCATTTCCGGTTTGACTGCTGTCGGCGTGAAGACGCCGGTCAAAATTGTGGGTTTGGAAGAGGCTCCTGTCACTGACATTATTCTGCGCGACATCAACGTGAAAAATGCCCGTGAGAAGTGCATCTTTGAGAATTGCGAACGCATTCGTTTGACCGATGTTATTGTGAATGGAAAAGAAGTAAGACTTGAAGAGTAAAAAAGAGATGAAAAGATCGTGTTTAATGGCATTTTCTATGCTTGGATTATCTTTATCGGTGCAGGCGCAGACTTATGAAAATCAATTCTCCCGTCCATTGGGGGATGTGTTGAATGATATCCAAAGCCGTTTTCAGGTTCGTCTGAAGTACGATATCGATACGGTGGGCAAGGTATTGTCCTATGCCGATTTCCGGATTCGGCCTTATTCGGTGGAAGAGTCGTTGACCAATGTGCTGGCTCCTTTCGATTTTAAGTTTGTAGCGCAAGGCGGCAATTTGTACAAATTGAAAAAATACGAGTATCCCCGTCGTACAGAAGCCGATGGGAAGAAATTACTTGGGTATCTCGATACCCTCTATACCGACCGGACTGCATGGGAACAGCGTAAAGCCTGCTTGCGTAAAGAGATTCGGGAAAAAATGGGAATCGATTCTATTCTGAACAAAAGAGTACGGGACCCGAAAACCATCTTCTCTAAGATTCGTAAGTTCGAAGGATATACCGTACAGAATTTTGCTTTGGAAACTTTACCGGGATTGTATGTCTGTGGATCTGTCTATGCGCCTCGGACGAAAGGAAAGCATGCCTTGATTATTTGTCCGAACGGGCACTTCGGCGGGGGACGTTACCGTGAAGACCAGCAGCAGCGTATGGGTACGCTGGCCCGTATGGGAGCGATATGTGTGGATTATGATTTATTCGGATGGGGAGAATCCACTTTGCAGGTAGGGGCAGCCGCCCATTGGTCCAGTGCCGCTCATGTCATTCAGGCCATGAACGGGTTGTCAATTTTAGATTATCTGCTTTCTGTCCGCAAGGATATCGATACATCCCGTATCGGAGTGAACGGAGGTTCGGGTGGCGGAACTCAGACTGTTCTTCTCACCGTCCTCGATGAGCGTTTTACGGCCGCTGCTCCTGTTGTCAGTTTGGCATCTCACTTTGATGGTGGTTGTCCTTGTGAGAGCGGAACACCCATTCAATTGGCTTGTGGTGGGACTTGTAATGCCGAAATGGCCGCTATGTTTGCTCCGATGCCTCAACTCATAGTTTCGGACGGTGGTGATTGGACAAGTAGTGTGCCTCGTTTGGAATATCCCTATCTGCAACGTGTCTATGGCTTTTATGATGCCGTTGGGAAGATTGAAAACGTTCATCTCCCTAAAGAGCGTCATGATTTCGGCCTGAATAAACGGAATGCCGTATATGATTTTTTTGCAAGGGTATTCAATTTGGATAAAACTCGGCTTGATGAAAGTAAGATAACCATTGAACCGGAGCAAGCCCTGTATAGCTTTGGCGCTAAAGGAGAATTGTTGCCGGAGACGGCTGTCCGTTCGTTCGACCAGGTAGCAGTCTATTTTGATAAGCCATTGTTCGAACGTCTTCGTTCCGATCTGGCTTTGGAGAAGAAAGCAGCCGATTGGGTCGCTTCTTTGAATCTGGAAGACGAGAAAAAGGCCGGATACGTGACTACCCTTATTTACAACCATCTTCGCCAGGTGCGTGACTGGCACGATACTCATCCTTATACCATTATTCCCGAGGGTATTAATCCGCAAACAGGAAAGAAGTTATCTGAACTGGATCGTCAGATGATAGCCGATTCGGCCATGCCTGCAGAGGTACATGACCGTCTGATGAAAGGATTGCACAAAGCATTGACGGATGAACAGGTGGAAGCGGTGCTCGATAGGTACACCGTCGGGAAAGTTGCCTTTACCTTGAAAGGTTACCATGCCATTGTCTCCGATCTGACCCGTGAAGAAGAAATGCATATTCTCTCTTTATTGAAACAGGCGCGGGAACAAGCCATTGATTACAAAAGTATGAAGCAGATTTCTGCCATTTTTGAGATCTATAAAACTCAATGTGAACAGTATTTGAACAATAACGGTCGTAATTGGCGTCAATTGTTTAGTAGCTATGTGAATCAGCGTAAAGCATCCAAAGAGAAGAAAACAGAATAAAAATCCGGTAGTTATCTTGACTTTTGTGAGAGTATATACTTTTGCCACATAAAGGTATATACTCTTATATGGTAATAGTATACTCTTTTACAAGGTGAAAATATATATTTTTATATACCTTGATTTTCAGAGAAATAAGTAGAACGTAATTATGTGATATATTTAAATTGTTAATTGCTTTTTTCTAAGTGTGTACGTGCTGCATATACAATGTTGAAGTTTATAAAAGCCCATTTACTTCCATACTTTTCAGTTAATCGGTAGTGAGGGGCTTCATGATATAATTAATAATGAGTTAATTTGCTAATGTGCCAATGCCATGCGGTATACGCACAGTCAATTAGCATATTGGCAAATTATTTCTAATAATAATGAGTACACTGAATTGCTTTGTTCGTTTATAAGTGTATATACTACAATAAATGGTTATTATGAAAAACAGATTTACTCTTTTTGCCATGTTGCTGATCTCAACTGGTATTTTGGCACAATCACCTGTTAAAGTTGATTTTGATAAAGACGAACGGGCTTTGGATGAAGTTCACGAACCGGGTTATGAATCTTGGGTTATCACAAACTGTGTAGATACTACTAAAGTAATTAATGGCATAAAAATTACAATGGCTAATGGAAAAGAATCTGACGGGGCCAGTTTAAAATCTCATTGGCATAAAGTAGGTATTCAGGCTCCTTATTATGCACGGTTGGTTAGCGATGGATTGACGGTGAATGGAGGAGATATGTATGCGGAAATAGATATGACGATAGAAGGTCTTGCGCCCGGCTCCCACTCTTTATTGACTTATCACAATACGCTGGATAGTCCGGATGACAAGACGTTCGGTATGATTGATGTCTTTGTAAATGGTGAGTTGAAAGTAGAAGGGTTGATGCAGTCGAACCGGGTGTTGAGTACGTATGACGCTGCTACTGCCTATGTCACATTCGATGTGAAAGAGAATGAACCGGTTGTGGTTACTTTCCGGTCGAACGAGGATAGTCCGAGCGATGCATCATGGAATATAGTGATAAACGGTTTCTGTCTCGATGTTCCCGATGCCGGTAAACAAGCAAAGTCTCCTTTTCCCGCAGATCGGGATTTGCATGCTGAAGTAGAAAATGGTAACTGTACATTGAAGTGGACAGCAGCTCAGAGTGCGGTGTTACATGATGTGTATTTGGGGACGGATTTGAATCTGGTTACGAATGCGGATAAGACTTCGTCTTGCTACAAAGCTTCTCAGACGAATACTACTTTTGACTGCACGAATCTTTATAGTATGAATACTTACTATTGGCGTGTGGATGAAGTGGAAGAAGACGGAACTGTGACGAAAGGAGAAGTATGGAGTTTTATGCCGTGTCAATTGGCCTTCCCCGGTGCAGAAGGGTATGGCCGTTATGCGCGTGGTGGCCGTGGCGGTAAGGTGGTCTATGTTACTAATCTGAATGATGCCGGTCCCGGTAGCTTTCGTGAGGCGGTAACGAATGGGAGCGGGCCTCGTACCGTATTGTTTGCTGTTTCCGGCATCGTTCGTTTGGAATCCAGAATAATGTCGAATGAACAAATAACCATAGCCGGGCAAACCGCTCCGGGCAAAGGAGTTTGTTTTCGGGCGGCTCCGATAGGGATTAACAGTGAATCAGTATGTCGTTTTCTGAGGATCCGCTTGGGAGGAGGAACTACTTATGACGGGCTGGGAATGGCCGGTACAAATCATAGTATTGTAGACCATTGTTCGGTTAGTTGGACAATCGATGAAGCATTCAGCTCTCGTGGAGCGAAAAATCTTACATTGCAGAGAACATTGATATCCGAAGCGTTGAATTGTGCAGGACATCAGAATTATCCTGCGGGAACGGAACACGGATATGCCGGAACCATTAGCGGACAAACCGGATCTTTTCATCATAATTTATTGGCTCATTGCAATGGGCGTAATTGGAGTGTGGGAGATGCGATTGACGGAAGCGGAACGTGGGTAAGCAAACTCGACGTATTTAATAATGTGGTTTATAATTATGGAAGTCGTGCTACCGATGGTGAAGTGCATAAATTGAACTTTGTGAACAACTATTATAAAAAAGGAGCGGCAACGACTGTCGGCCACATCTTGAAACTGGAAATTAAAGGATTTGGAGCGGGAACGGAGCAGGCTTATTATTCTGGAAATATCATTGAAGATAAAAATGGAGATCTGCTGAATGACGGTACGGACAATCAGTTTGGACGTATATATACTTTGGATAGCGGTTCTTCCGAACCGACTTATGAGGTATTTCCCGATGAACCGTTTTTCCCCTCTTATGCCACTATACATACTGCCAAAGATGCTTATAAATCAGTCTTGTCTGATGTTGGTTGCAATCTTCCCCTTTTGGATGAACACGATCAACGAATCGTGCGTGAAACATTGGAAGGGTCTTATACATATGTCGGAAGCGAAACAGGGAAAAAAGGCTTGATAGATAATGAAGCGGATGCCGGTGGTTATGAGAATTATCCGGAAATAACAATTGATCTGGATGAATTTGATACGGATCGGGATGGATTGCCTAATTGGTGGGAAGAGATGTTCGGATTGAATCCGAATTCACCGGAAGGTGATTTCTCCGATTCAAATGATGATGATGACAGGGATGGGTATACTAATCTGGAAGAATATTTGCATTGGATGGCTACACCGCATTACGAAGTAAAAACCGGAGAAACCGTTGAAATCGATTTGACGAAATATACCCGTGGATTTGAAAAGAATCCGGTTTATACAGTAACGAAGATAGATAACGGGACAGCGACTGTGGATGGCAACATCCTGAAGATAACTCCGGAAGAGAGCTTTGGCGGAATTTTTTACGTTGATTTTACAGTTACGGATGCCGAAGGCTCTGCCTGTACAAGAAATATTGGGGTGAAAGTAGGAGACCGGGCGGTAGGCGTTGAACCGGTATCCGATACCAGGCAATTTGCGGTTAATGCATATCCCAATCCTGTGACTGATTATTTATACGTCTCTACCGAGAGTACCGGTGATGCGAAGATTCAGGTCATGAATGCTTACGGAAACAGCGTGTTGACGGAAACCTGTAATGTATCTCCGAATGTAGCATGTAAATTGGATGTTTCGTTTTTGCCGATGGGCATTTATTTCTTGAAGATTCAGCAGGAAGGCTTAAGTGAAACCATTAAGTTTATTAAGAAGTAGCAGATTGTCTGAATTATTCAAAGATTCGATTGCATATGGAATATCGTTTGTCTATTTCTATTATAGCTTTATTGTGTACTGTAAATTTCGCTTTTGCAGGTGAAATATGGGTTTCCGTAACAGGAAATGACAAGCATGCGGGGACTCGGGAGATGCCTTTACGTACAGTAGCACAAGCACTGAAGCAGGCAAGGGAATGGCGTCGCTTATCCGATCCGGCGGTCGAAGGAGGAATTAATATTCGATTGGAACGAGGTATATACCCGCAGGACGAGATACTGTTTCTACGTCCGGAGGATAGTGGAACGGAGGACTCGCCTACAGTCATAGAGGCTGTGGAACCGGGAAAGGCGGTGCTTAGTGGGGGAATCCGCGTAACCGGATGGAAACCGGTTACAGATTTTCCTGCCGGGCTTCCGGAAGTTGCACGCGGAAAAGTGTGGGTGGCGGATGCTCCCGAGATAGGTAACCGGATATTGGAGTTCCGCCAATTATGGGTAAACGGAGAGAAAGCTATTCGTACGACTTGGCTTGCGCCGGGTGAGATGAAACGGATACTTGATTTCGATACGGAAAAAAGAGAGATATGGGTGCCTACTCCGGCTATAAAAGGGTTGGAAAATGAATCCCGGTTGGAAATGACGGTGCATCAGCGCTGGGCGATTGCTATCTTGCGCGTGAAAGATTGGGAGGTGCAGGGGGAACGTACCCGTGTCACGTTTCATCAGCCAGAAAGCCGCCTTGAGTTTCAGCATCCTTGGCCACAGCCGGTTATCGGAGGTGAGAAGGGAAATTCTTCCTTTACGTTGGGTAATGCGATTCGTTTGCTGGACCGGCCGGGGGAGTGGTATCAGGAGTATCTTTCCGGAAAAATCTATTATTGGCCGAAAGAAAATGTGGATCTTTCAACGGCAGAAGTAGTAGCACCTGTATTGGAAACACTGTTGGAAGTGGATGGTTCTTTAGAAAGAACCGTTTCTTATATTTCATTTAAAGGGGTTAGTTTTGAATATGCATCCTGGAACCGTCCTTCTTTGTATGGGCATGTTACTTTACAGGGGGGGATGTATCTGAAGGATGCCTATAAGCTTGCTGTTCCCGGACTACCGGAAAAGGCGGAATTGGAAAACCAAGCCTGGATCGAACGTCCGGGAGCAGCTTTGCAAATTAGAGGAGCCCGGCAAATTAACTTTTCAGGATGTACTTTTAAACATTTGGGAGCCACAGGGCTGGATTATGAATGGGCGGTAAATAATTGTCGTGTAGAAGGATGTTTGTTCACCGATATCGGAGGAACTGCTTTGGCATTGGGAGCGTTCCCTGCCGGCGGTTTTGAGACGCATGTCCCTTATATGCCGGAAGATGAAAGAGAATATTGCTCTGACATTCGTATCGCCAATAATCTGATTACGGAAGTGACCAATGAAGATTGGGGATGTGTGGGTATCGGTGCGGGATACGTGCGTAATATGACGATCGAACATAATGAAGTGAGTTATGTGAACTATTCCGGTATCTGTGTCGGTTGGGGGTGGACACCGTTGGATAGCGGAATGAAAAATAACCGGATTCATGCGAATTATGTACATCATTTTGCCTTGCAATTGTATGATGCCGGCGGTTTGTATACTTTATCCAATCAGCCGTCTTCGGAGATGACCGCCAATCGGATCGAACAGTTGGGAAATGCCCCTTATGCTACCAACGACCGGGCTTTTTATATTTATTTTGATGAAGCTACCGATGGATACCGGGTGAAAGATAACTGGTGTCCGGAACCCTTGTTTGATGCCAACCGTCCCGGTCCTGCTAATGTGTGGATAAACAACGGCCCGACTGTATCGGATTCAATAAAATCGGCAGCCGGACTGCAACCCGAATATAATTATTTAAAAGATAGTATCCATGAAACAAACTAATTATCATTTGTTCGATTTTCTGGATTTCGATACCGAACTGAAGACCGACGAATCCCTTTGGAAAGCTTGTAAACCTACTTCTATCTATGAAAAGGGGGGGGATATATATTTGACTGTTCCTTTTCAGAAACAAATGCTTTCAAACGATATGGCTGCGGACGTGAATGTTTCACGGAAAGAATATACGCTGAAAATCCGTTATTATTCGCCCCATATCCTTCGTTTATATACTGGGTTGGGAGAGGCCGATTGGGAGGAGGAGACAGAAATGTTGAAAATGGCTTCCGACGTTCGTAAGGTACCGCTGACAGTGAGTGAGGATCACGGTTTGTGGAGTGTATGTGATGAAGATGGTCAGTTGCGTGCCCTTATCAATTTGCGCGAACCTGTACTTGAGCATTGGAGCAATCTGCTTCCGCCCCCGCAGGAAACGTTGGATATTACTTTTTACCCGGATACCAAGAAGTCGGTCCGGCTCAGTGCCTATGATCATTTTTCTCCTCCGAGACATGATGCTCTTCCTTTGGCATATTGCACAAAGAACGGGCGTAAGGAACGGGCTACCGTTTCATTCGAATGTTTGCCCGATGAAGCATTTGCCGGTACAGGCGAACGTTTTTATAAGATGGATTTGAGCGGGCATACGTTTCAGTTGAAGAATCAGGACGGACAAGGTGTAAATAACCGCCGTGCTTATAAAAATATACCTTTCTATCTGTCGAGCCGGATGTATGGAGTATTTTATCATACCAGTTCACATTGTAAACTTTCATTAGCCGATCACTCTACACGCTCGGTACAATTTCTGAATGATCAGGCGCAATTGGATGTGTTTCTGATCGGTGGAGATATGCCGGAGGAAATTCTTTACGGGTATCGTTGCTTGACCGGTTTTCCGCCAATGTTGCCGCTTTGGAGTTATGGAGTATGGATGAGTCGTATGACTTATTTTAGTGCGGACGAAGTAAATACTATTTGTGACCGTATGCGTGCCGAACATTATCCTTGTGATGTTATTCATCTGGATACGGGGTGGTTTAAAACCGACTGGTTATGTGAATGGAAATTTAATGAAGAACGTTTTCCGCAACCGGAGAACTTTATCCGGCGATTGAAAGAAAGAGGATACCGGGTGTCTCTTTGGCAATTGCCTTATGTGGCAGATGATGCCGAACAGATAGAGGAAGCGAAAGCCAATCGTTTTATCGGTCCGTTGACGAAGAAACAGGATACGGAGGGGTCGAACTTTTCAGCGCTCGATTATGCCGGTACTATTGATTTTACGTATCCGAAGGCAGTCGGATGGTATAAAGGATTGTTGAAAAAACTGCTCGATATGGGAGTGGTATGCATTAAAACCGATTTTGGAGAGAATATTCATATGGATGCGGCCTATTACGGCATGACACCCGAATTGCTGAATAATTTATATGCATTACTTTATCAAAAGGCAGCTTATGAAATTACCAAGGAAGTGACTGGTGACGGTATTGTGTGGGCGAGGGCTGCCTGGGCCGGTTGCCAACGCTATCCGCTTCATTGGGGTGGAGATTCGGCCAGTACATGGGACGGAATGGCAGGTTCTCTAAAAGGAGGGTTGCATTTCGGACTTTCGGGGTTTGCTTTTTGGAGTCACGATGTGCCGGGCTTTCACAGCTTGCCCGATTTTATGAATTCTCCCGTTTCTGATGATATATATGTGCGGTGGACGCAGTTCGGAGTTTTCTCATCGCACATTCGTTATCATGGGACCAGCAAACGGGAACCTTGGAGTTATCCGGCGATTGCTTCGATTGTAAAGAAATGGTGGAAACTGCGATATGCATTGATTCCTTATATTATGGAACAAAGTGAAAAGGCAACCCGTACCGGTTATCCGGTATTGCGTGCATTGATTTTCCATCATCCGGAGGATAAGCTTTGTTGGCATATAGATGATGAGTATTACTTTGGTGATGATTTTCTGGTAGCTCCGGTTATGAATAGTGAGGGATACCGGGATGTTTATCTTCCTAAAGGAGAATGGGTAAACTTCTTTACAGGTGAATGTTTTGAAGGGGAGTGTTGGCTGAAGAAGGTAGACGTTCCTCTTGAAGAAATGCCTGTATATGTACGTAGAGGCGCGACTATTCCGATGTATCCTGAAGAGGTGGATTGTACGGATGAGATGGATTTGAGTAAAAGCATATTGGTAAAAATAGACGATGCCTATAGGGGATTTTGGGCAGATCGTTAACATTCATAAAACATTGGCAGAGTGTATGAAAACTTGGAAAAGCAATTTAGAAGAGACCAAACAGCATTATTTGGATTGGTGGAATCATAAAGGAATCGTATTAAATATGTGGGAACACTTTCAGGAAGGAGTGGAACCGCATGCCGGGGTGGCAACTCCTCTCCCCCCCGTGGATCTGAATCAAAAATGGTTTGATCCGGAATGGAGAGCCGGATATCTGGATTGGTATGTGGCTCACAGCAGTTTGATGGCGGATATACTTCCCGTAGCCAATACGCAGTTGGGACCTGGTTCGTTAGCCGCTATTTTGGGAGGTGTGTTCGAAGGGGGAGAGGATACGATTTGGATACATCCCGATCCGGACTTCAAAGAGGATATTGTTTTTAATTCGGAGCATCCCAACTGGATATTGCATAAAGAGCTTTTGAAGGCTTGTAAAAAGAAAGCTGCCGGACATTACTATGTAGGTATGCCCGATTTGATGGAAGGGCTCGATGTGTTGGCCGCTTTAAAAGGTACAGACAAAGTTTTGCTGGATACCGTCATGCAGCCGGAGGTATTGGAATATCAGATGCAGCAAATCAATGATATCTATTTTAAGGTATTCGATGAATTATACGATATTATCCGTGAAGGAGATGAAATGGCTTTCTGTTATTTCTCATCGTGGGCACCGGGTAAGATGACTAAACTGCAAAGCGATATTTCGACTATGATCAGTGAAGATGATTATCGTCGTTTCGTGCAACCATTTATCCGGGAGCAATGTCGAAAAATCGAGTATACGTTGTATCATTTGGATGGAGTAGGAGCGATGCACCATCTGCCTGCTTTGCTTGAGATAGACGAACTGAATGCTATTCAATGGACGCCGGGGGTAGGCGAACCGCAGGGAGGCTCGCCGAAGTGGTACGATCTGTATAGAAAAATATTGGCTGCCGGTAAGAGTGTGATGGCTTGTTGGGTTACACTTGACGAGTTGAAACCCTTACTCGATGCCATCGGTGGTGACGGGGTGCATATCGAGATGGATTTTCATAATGAAAAAGAGGTGGAACAAGCCATGAAGATAGTGGAAGAGTATACGTCGAAAGTAAATTCGGAAGCTGTTGGCGAAACCGGAGAGAAGCAAAACTCCGTCAATGACACCGAGCTTGAGAAAATAAAGATCGACCGGGTTTCGGAGAAATCTGACGAGGCTCTGCAACCGTTGTTCGACGCTATTGTAGGCGGAAGGCTGGAATCTGCCGTGGAAGTGACGAAACAGGCTATTGCCGATGGGGTTGCTCCCCAGGAAATCATAAATAAATATATGATAAAGGCGATGGGAGAAGTAGGACAGCGTTTTCAGGACGGTAAGGCTTTTGTTCCCCAATTGTTGATGGCCGGTCGTGCGATGAAAGGTGCTTTGGAATTATTGAAACCATTGTTGCAAGGAACGGCTTCTACTACAATTGGTAAAGTTGTGATCGGTACGGTGAAAGGAGATTTGCATGACATCGGCAAGAATTTGGTAGCTTCTATGTTGGAAGGCTGTGGATTTGAAGTGATTAATATCGGTATAGATGTATCGTGTGATAAGTTTGTTGAGGCTGTGAAAGATAATCATGCGGATATTTTGTGTATGAGTGCGTTGCTGACCACTACCATGACGTATATGAAAGAGGTGATACATGCGTTGGAGGCTGCCGGTATTCGCAGGCAGGTTAAAGTGATGATTGGCGGGGCACCTGTCAGCCAGGGATTTGCCGACGAAATAGGGGCCGACGGATATAGTGACAATGCCAACACGGCTGTTTCCGTGGCAAAGGAATTGATGAGCCTTCATCGTCAATAGATAAATGATGTAGAACTTTTTATTTAATACCGACCGGAATGATGCATGTTAAATTTTTAGATACGCTGGATTGGGGTATCCTGATCACTTATTTTTTTATATTAGTAGCGATTGGAATATGGGCCAGCCTGAAAAGGAAGAAAGGGAGCAGTCTTTTTCTTGCAGAGAACTCATTGAAATGGCATCACATCGGTTTTTCCATGTGGGGAACCAATGTGGGGCCTTCCATGCTGATTGCCTCGGCCAGTGCCGGTTTCACTACCGGCATTGTATCAGGCAATTATGCTTGGTATGCTTTTGTATTTATTGCTTTATTGGCTTTTGTTTTTGCTCCACGATATTTAGGAATGCATGTATCCACTTTGCCGGAGTTTATGGGATACCGCTTCGGGCAGTCTACCCGTAATATTCTGGCTTGGTACACCATTGTTACTATTTTGATTTCTTGGCTGGCGTTGACTTTGTTTGCCGGCGGAGTTTTGATCCGGCAGGTCTTTGATATACCGATGTGGCAATCAGCATTGATTCTATTGGTTATATCTGCATTTTTCACGATGGCGGGCGGATTAAAGGCGGTGGCTTATACCAATGTATATCAAATGCTGTTGTTGATCTTTGTGTCGGCAACACTTACAGTTGCAGGAATATACAAGGTCGGGGGGATTGACGCGCTGGTGGATGCCGTACCGGCAAATTACTGGAATCTGTTTTTGTCGAAGGATGATCCGGCTTTCCCTTGGCTTCCCATTATATTGGGGTATCCCATTATGGGGGTCTGGTTCTGGTGTACGGATCAGTCGATGGTACAACCGGTTCTGGCTGCAAAGAATCTGAAAGAGGGTCAGAAAGGAGCTAATTTTACAGGATGGTTGAAGATATTGGATGTTCCTTTGTATATTTTGCCCGGTATTTTGTGTCTGGCACTTTATCCGGAGTTAGCCAATCCGGATGAGGCATATATGACTATGGTGACGAATTTGTTTCCGACCGGTATGGTGGGTTTGGTTCTGGCGGTGTTGACGGCGGCGCTGGTAAGCACTATCGGGTCGGCTCTGAATGCATTGAGCACGGTGTTCACAATGGATATATATGTGAAAAACTTCAACCCGGAGGCCAGTCAGAAGGAGATTATCCGTACAGGGCATGTTGTGACGTTGGTTGGTGCTTTGTTGTCTGTGGTTATTACAGTTGCCATCGATAGCATCAAGGGATTGAATTTATTCAATATATTCCAGTCTGTATTAGGATTTATCGCTCCTCCGATGGCAGCAGTATTTTTGCTTGGTGTATTTTGGAAACGTACTACTACGTTGGCGGCGAATCTGGCTTTGACCTTGGGAACAGTTTTCAGCATCGGAGTCGGTGTCCTTTATTTATGGGTATTTCCTGTCGGACAATATTCGTTTTGGCCTCATTTCATGATGTTATCATTCTATCTGTTTGTAATTATCAGTATGGGTATGGTATTAATCAGTCTGTTTGATAAACGTTCTTCAAAACAGGTGTTTGATATAAAACAGGTGATGGAGAAAACATCGAAAGGGGTGGTTGTGGCATGGGTATTGCTTGCTGTTGTCATGTTGGGGCTTTATCTTTTTTTCAATGGACATTCATAGCCTGTTTAGTTATTTCTTTTTCCGGCGATAGCATGCATCGTAAGTACACAGACCGCAGGTATAGTCAACTTTATGTACGGCGGAACCGGTTCCGATGATTCCGCTTACCGATTTGATAGGAATCATCAGGCTGGAATCCGAGAGGTGGATACCACAAGGATGAGGGGATGGAAATAAGGAGAAAAGAAGATGCTGCTCGGAAACGTGCCATCCGCAATAGCCGGGACTGAACCGGTTGGTATGTTTCCACTCTTGGGAGGCAATGTACTTTTCTAATGCAAGCTCCATACAGTCTGCTGTCTTTTCGGCAATGACGCTACCTATTGTATCGGCAATATAGTTTTTTAAGGGATCGTTCTCCTGCCGTAATGTTTGTTGAAACCGCTCGAAATCGTAGCCTGCTGTGGCAACAAAAAAAACAAAACTTTCCGATTTTCTTAATTGCCGGGTTATGATCTTTCCTAAATGAAAGGTGATATGCTCCACGGTTAATGTCTCTTTCATTGTGTCTAATTGTCCGTTTATACTAAAAAAAAGAAAAGACGGACGGGCAATGGCGGAAATTTGTTTTAGTAACTTTTGTGTCTCTGCTTCTATTTCCGGCTCAGGAACCGTTTGATTGCCATATCCCATCATCTCGTAGATTTCGGATGATGAGACAGGCAAATTGGAAAGAGTGAGTTGTTGTTCAATCATTTTCTGGGTTATCTGTTTTGATTGAACTCTTTTAGTGCCTCATAAAAGGCATCGATGTTTTCAGATGGTGTACAAGGAGGAATATCGCAACCGGAAGAAAGGACGAAATTAGGGTACTTTTCGGTTTCTTTCAACAAGTGCAAGGTTTCCGCTTTCATCTTTTCAGGCGTAGCGGCCTTGAATAAACTTACCGGATCAAGATTTCCCATGGCTAATGTCCGGGAAGGAACTTCTTTCAATGCATCTGCCATGTCGATTTTATTCCCGAAATGGTAGCCTGCCGATCCGGTATAAACCATGGCTGCCGTACAGTTTCCGGTATTTCCGCAATTGTGTAGTATCACAGAGAAATATTCATCCTGCACTTTGTCGACTATCTCTTTAATGAATATGGACGAGTATTGCATACAATCCTCATTGGACAATAATCCGGCAGCCGGTTCGGCCATGATGACACCATTGGCTCCGGTAGCTTTCAGAGCCATGCAATAGCGGAGTATGAAGTCTGTACATTTGCGCAATAATGTGATGGCGGCTTGGGGATTGATATAAATGAGCATCATGATTTCGGACATGTCGTAAAGTCGTCCTGCTAATGAATAGGGACCTATGCAACCGGCAAATACAGGCCGGTCGGTAATGTGTCCCGCCGCCAGCATATTGGCTTTCAAATATTGGGGAATCCGTCCTTTGTTTAGAGCGGGGACTTCCAATGATTCAATGGCTGCTTCATCACGAAGCAGACGTCCGCTTACACTGGGAACTTCGTCTTCCGGAAAAACAATTTCCGCACCGAAAGCCTCTGCTTCTACCGTGAGATCCATGATTACCGTGACTGCGGCAGACGGGTATCGGTCGCACAGTGCCTGTATGGCTTCATAGTGTATTTGTCCGTTAGTGACGGCATCGCGTACAGTTTTATGAATGTACTCGATACCCGGGTGTGTCATGATGGGAATGGCACATCGTTGAGGGGTATCGATCTTTTCCTGTATCCAGGAATGCATGTTTATCTTTCCCATATCGTTTGATTTTACTTTTGCTAAAGGACGTATTATAAGCATCTCTTGTACTGTCTCTATTTACTTTTTTTATGCGGAATAAGTACAAAATACCGGTATTTGCGTCTATTCGATATAGAATTATACTACCACATATACATGAAAAGAATATCGATAAGCTTTTGCCTTTTACTGGCGATCTCTTTTGAGTGGCTTTCCGCACAGGAACATAAATTATGGTACGACCGTCCGGCTCAGGTATGGACAGAGGCTTTGCCTTTGGGAAACGGGCGTTTGGGTGCTATGGTATTTGGAAATCCGGCTGTGGAACAGTTACAGTTGAATGAAGAAACTCTTTGGGCCGGTCGTCCTAATAATAATGCAAATCCGGAAGGGTTGAAGTATATTCCGAAAGTAAGGGAATTGGTTTTTGCCGGTAAATACTTGGAAGCGCAAACACTTGCCACAGAAAAAGTAATGTCTAAAACAAATTCCGGTATGCCTTATCAAAGCTTCGGAGATCTGCGTATTTCGTTTCCCGGGCATACACGGTATCGGGATTATTATCGGGAGCTAAATTTGGATTCGGCCTGTGTGAAGGTAGGCTATCGGGTAGACGATGTTAATTACCGGCGTGAAATGTTTACTTCGTTTACCGATCAGGTGATCATGGTACGGTTGACAGCCGATAGACCCGGAAAGATAACGTTTAATGCCGTGTTGACTACGCCCCATCAGGATGCATTGGTTGATACGGATGGAGAATGTGTCACGCTCTCCGGAGTGTCTTCGTGGCATGAAGGGTTGAAAGGGAAAGTCGAATTTCAGGGACGTTTGGCCACAAGGGTACAGGGTGGCGCCGTTTCATGTAGAGATGGCGTTCTCACGGTGGAAGGGGCCGATGAAGCAGTTGTATATGTTTCGCTTGCCACCAACTTCATCAATTACAAGGATATCAGCGCTGATCAAGTGGAACGTGCCAGACAGTATTTGGAGAAGGCTATGCAAAAGAACTATACGGAAGCAAAGCAGTCTCATATCGATTTTTTCAAAGCGTATATGGATCGTGTCAGTTTAAATCTGGGAACGGGGAGTACGGAGCAGTTTCCTACCGATAAGCGGGTAGAAAAATTTAAAACAACCCATGATGCCGGTTTGGTGGCCACCTATTTTCAGTTTGGCCGCTATTTGCTGATCTGTTCTTCCCAACCGGGCGGACAACCAGCCAATTTGCAAGGAATATGGAATGATAAACTTTTCCCTTCGTGGGATAGCAAATACACTTGTAATATTAATGTGGAGATGAATTATTGGCCTGCCGAGGTGACCAATTTGAGTGAACTCCATGAACCGTTGTTTCGGATGACGCGTGAAGTTAGCGAGACTGGAAAGGAGACGGCCGAAATCATGTATGGTGCGAAAGGATGGGTACTTCACCACAATACGGATATATGGCGGATTACCGGTCCTTTGGATAAAGCACCTTCGGGAATGTGGCCTTCGGGTGGAGCTTGGCTTTGCCGGCACTTGTGGGAGCGATATCTGTATACGGGCGATGTAGAGTTTTTACGTTCGGCTTATCCTATTATGAAAGAGGCGGGGCGTTTTTTTGATGAAACTATGGTGAAAGAGCCGTTGCATAACTGGTTAGTGGTGTGTCCGAGCAATTCTCCGGAGAACACGCATGCCGGAAGCGGTGGTAAAGCCACGACTGCTGCCGGGTGTACCATGGATAATCAGTTGGTATTTGATTTATGGACATCAATCATTGCTACTGCCCGGTTGTTGGGAGTCGATACTGAATATGCCAGTCATCTGGAAGAACGCCTGAAGGAGATGCCACCTATGCAAATCGGCCGTTGGGGGCAGTTGCAGGAATGGATGTTCGATTGGGATGATCCGGATGATATTCACCGGCATGTTTCTCATCTGTATGGTTTATTTCCCAGTAACCAAATATCACCGTATCGCACTCCTGAATTGTTTGACGCGGCACGTACTTCGTTGATTCATCGCGGAGATCCGTCTACAGGATGGAGTATGGGCTGGAAAGTTTGCTTGTGGGCACGTTTGCTCGATGGGAATCATGCTTATAAACTGATTACAGAACAACTGACTCTTGTACGGAATGAAAAGAAAAAAGGAGGTACGTACCCTAATCTGTTTGATGCTCATCCGCCTTTTCAGATCGATGGGAATTTCGGATGTACTGCCGGTATTGTGGAGATGTTGATGCAGAGTCATGATGGTTTTATTTATCTGCTTCCTGCTCTTCCGGATGTATGGGAAGAGGGAGAAATAAAGGGTATCGTGGCGCGCGGTGGCTTTGAAATGGATATCCGGTGGAAAAAAGGAAAAGTAGAGCAGGTAGTTATCCGTTCACGACACGGTGGAAACTGTCGGTTGCGTTCCTTGAATCGATTGACCGGAGAGGAGTTGCAACCGGCGGAAGGGAATAATCCGAATCCCCTGTATCGTACTCCTGAAATAGCGGCTCCATTGATTAATGTACAAGCTAAACTTCATGAAGTGAACTTACCTGAAACCTATTTGTACGATTTGCATACAGAGCCGGGAAAAGAATATAGGATTATTGGTAAATAAATCAGATGACAAATATGGATAAAAAGATGATTAAATGGATAATTCCTCTCTTGCTGATCGGAGGTTTCATATCCTGTACGAATGGCGGAAAAGAGGAAAAAGAGACTTGGAGTGTAAAAATGGCGCGTTCGGAGATACAACGTTTCCCGGAGCCCTGGATGATCGAGAAAGCAAAGAAACCCCGGTGGGGATATACACACGGACTGGTGGTAAAGTCTATGCTTGAGCTGTGGAAACATACAGGAGACAGTACTTATTACGAATATGCAAAGATCTATGCCGATAGTCTGATTGATGAAAGCGGAAGGATACGGACGATGAATTATCTTTCATTTAATATTGATAATGTGAATCCGGGAAAGATATTGTTTGATTTTTATGAACGCACACGCGATAGTCGGTATAAAATAGCGATGGACACGTTGCGCAAGCAGATGGCGGAACAACCCCGTACCCGGGAAGGCGGTTTTTGGCACAAACAGAGGTATCCTCACCAAATGTGGCTGGACGGCATTTTTATGGCTTCTCCTTATCTGTCACAATATGGGACGGTGTTTGGTGATACGACAGTATTTGCCGATGTCGTGAATCAGATCACTTTGATAGCCCGTAAAACGTATGATCCTGCCACCGGATTGTATTATCATGGCTGGGACGAAAGCCGTGAGCAGGCTTGGGCTGATAAGGAGACGGGGTGCTCACCGAACTTCTGGAGCCGTAGTATCGGTTGGTATGCTGCTGCTTTGGTAGATGTACTCGATTATCTGCCCGGAAAAACGGCCGGAAGAGATACGATATTGACGTTGATCAACGGTCTGGCGGCTTCATTAGTAAAATATCAGGATCCGGTGACGGGCGTGTGGTATCAGGTAATCGACAAAGGTGGCAGCGAAGGAAATTATTTAGAGTCTTCGGCTACTGCTTTATTTGTCTATTTCTTTAGTAAGGCTATTCGTGAAGGATATATCTCTACGGATTATAAAACGATGACAGACAGGGCTTTCAACGGTATGTTGAAGGAGTTCATCAAAGAGGAGCAGGATGGCTCTTATACGATAACGAATTGCTGTGCGGTAGCCGGGTTGGGTGGCGAACCGGTATATCGGGACGGAAGTTATGAATATTATATATCTGAACCGGTTATCGAGAACGATCCTAAATCCGTAGGAAGTTTTATTCTTGCGGCTATCGAATATGAAAAGTTAAACCATAAATAATTACGTAATATAACAACTAATGGATAAAAAAGAGTTTTTTTTTAGCTGGCTGGTTTTATTGGCTTTGTCTTTATTCGGTGAGAACGTTGCTGCGCAAAAGAAGGGAGAACGGTTGCCATGGGAAAATGGGAGGTTGGTCGTTTCGGAAGAGGGGCGTTATCTGAAACATGAAAACGGAACACCGTTCTTCTGGCTGGGAGAAACAGGATGGTTGCTGCCGGAATGTCTGAACCGGGAGGAAGCCGCTTATTATCTGGAGAACTGTAAACAAGCCGGATATAATGTGGTGCAGATACAGACCATGAATCAAGTTCCTTCCATAAATATATACGGTCAATATTCATTGCCTGATGGGTTTAATTTCAAAAACATCGACAAGAAAGGAGTTTACGGCTATTGGGATCATATGGATTATATTATCAAAACAGCCGAGAAGAAAGGAATTTATATTGGTATGGTGTGCATTTGGGGGACACCTGTCGATGACGGATTAATGAATGTGAAAGAAGCACAAGCCTATGGGAAATTTCTTGCGGAACGCTATAAAGATGCACCCAATATCGTCTGGATGATCGGTGGAGATATACGCGGAGATGTGAAGACGGATGTTTGGGAAGCGTTGGCCCGTACTATCCGGGACATTGATACTCATCATCTGATGACTTTCCATCCACGGGGAAGAACCACTTCGGCTGCATGGTTTAATAATGCGGACTGGTTGGATTTCAATATGTTTCAGAGTGGGCACAGGCGTTATGGACAACGTAAGGGAGATGGTGATTATCCGATTGAGGAAAATACGGAAGAGGATAACTGGCGTTTTGTAGAACGCAGTATGGCTATGAAACCTATGAAACCGGTGATCGACGGTGAGCCGGTCTATGAAGATATTCCCCAGGGACTTCATGATCCGAATGAGACTCGCTGGCATGATGGTGATGTGCGGCGTTATGCTTATTGGTCGGTTTTTGCAGGTTCATTCGGGCATACTTATGGTCATAACGATATTATGCAGTTCATTAAACCCGGAGTGATCGGTGCTTTTGGGGCAGACGGTTCTAAAAAGACATGGGTGGATGCATTGAAAGATCCCGGATACAATCAGATGAAATATTTGAAGAGTCTGATGTTGAGTGTTCCCTATTTCGAGCGCATTCCCGATCAGAGTGTGATTGCCGGAGTAAACGGTGAACGTTATGACCGTGCCATAGCCACTCGGGGAAATGATTATCTGATGGTCTACAACTATACCGGTCGTCCGATGCAGATCGACCTGACCAAGATCAGTGGTGCAAAGAAAAATGTATGGTGGTATAACACCAAAAACGGAAAGTTGACTTACATCGGCGAATATGATAATAAGATAACTACTTTCCAATATGATGCCGGTTATATGAGTGGTAATGATCAGGTACTTATTGCGATCGATACCGATAAGAATTATATTGGAAAGGATTGGAGGACACTTGAACAGTGATTGTAATTAGTAGTCAAGAAAGTAGTCAAGAAAGTAGTCAAGTAGTCAAGAAAGTAGTCAAGTAGTTAAGTAGTCAAGTAGGATGGATTTATTCTGTGGATCGTTGTTTAATAACAGATTATCAATTATTTGTTTATCTCTTATCTCCTACTTTTGCTTAGCCACTCATTTACTTGATTACTTAATAACTCACCGGTCTATCTCCTACTTACTACTTAACTACTTGACTACTTAACTACTTTCTTGACTTTTTATAAAACATCGAATTATGAACAAATTTTTTTATTCCCTCTCTTTGCTATTGTTTTTTTTTCTATGTGAAGAGTTACGGGCGGATACGGTTATTACAGAAATCAGAACAGAGCAGTTAGTGGCACCGGTGGGTATCGATGCTCCGGCTCCCCGTTTGAGTTGGCAAATTACGTCGACGGAGAGAAATGTAATGCAAACGGGTTATCATATTCTGGTGTCTTCTTCACCGGAAAAATTAAATAAGAACGAAGGAGATCTTTGGGATTCCGGTAAAGTGCAGAGTGAGGATTCTCAATGGGTACCTTATGCCGGAAAGCAATTGAAAAGCAACATGCGTTGTTATTGGAAAGTAAAGAGTTATACTACTGCCGGTGAAACCCCGTGGAGCACCTCTTCCATGTGGACTATGGGGTTGCTTTCGGAAAACCGTTGGAAAGGTGTTTGGATCGGTATGGATAAAGCTTTCGAGTGGGATAGCGAGACACAATGGAGCAGATTGAGTGCGCGTTATCTTCGTAAAGAGTTTATGGTGGGCAAACCGGTAAAGCAGGCCACTATCCACATTGCCGGACTGGGATTGTACGAACTGTTTATAAACGGGCAAAGAGTAGGAGAGCAAGTATTGGCACCGGTTCCTACAGATTACCGTAAAACGATTCTTTATAATAGTTTTGATGTCACTTCATTGCTTACACAAAATAAAAATGCGATTGGCGTGACATTGGGTAACGGTCGTTTCTATACGATGCGTCAGAATTACAAACCTTATAAGATCGCTAATTTCGGATACCCTAAAATGCGTCTTAATCTGATCGTGGAGTATGAGGATGGCAGTTCGGAAACCATTGCCAGTGATTTAAGTTGGAAACTGACGGCTGACGGTCCTATCCGCAGTAATAATGAATATGATGGCGAAGAATATGACGCCCGTAAAGAAATGGATGGCTGGAATAAGATAGGATATGATGATGCGTCGTGGTTGCCTGTTCAACGGGTGAGTGTTCCCACAGGTACATTGCGGGCGTCCATGACGCCTAATATGAAAGTGGTAGATCGTATCACCCCTGTGGCCATTCATAAAATCGGTGAAAAGTATATCTTGGATATGGGACAAAATATGGCCGGCTGGATACGAATGAAAATAAAAGGGGCGGCAGGAGACAGCATCCGGCTTCGTTTTGCCGAGTTATTACAATCCGACGGTGAATTGTATATGGACAATCTGCGGGATGCCCGGGTGACTGATACGTATATATGCCGGGGGATTGAAAAAGAAACGACATGGGCACCTCGCTTTGTTTATCATGGTTTTCGTTATGTGGAGGTGACGGGGTATCCCTCTCCCGAGTTAACTGATTTTACAGGTGAAGTAGTAAGTGACGAGATGGAGCATTTGGGAACTTTCTCTTGTTCTGACAGTACGTTGAATCGGATTTACAGGAATGCTTATTGGGGGATTCTATCCAATTATAAAGGAATGCCGGTCGACTGTCCGCAACGTAATGAACGTCAGCCTTGGCTGGGCGATCGGGTAATGGGATGTTGGGGAGAAAGCTATCTGTTCGGGAATGGTCCGTTATATGCCAAATGGGCAAAAGATATTTGTGATGCCCAACGTGAAGACGGTTGTATCCCTGATGTGGCTCCGGCTTACTGGAATTATTATTCGGATAATATGACGTGGCCCGCAGCTCTTTTACTTTCTTGTGATATGATGTATACGCAGTATGGCAATAAACAGCCGATAGAAAGGCATTATGATGCCATGAAACGTTGGTTGAAACATATGCGTGAGGAGTATATGACGGAAGATTTTATTCTGACAAAAGATAAATATGGCGACTGGTGCCTTCCACCGGAATCATTAGAATTGATCCATAGTCGGGATCCAGAGCGTAAGACGGACGGCTCATTGATTGCAACGGCCTATTATCTGAAGATGTTACAACTGATGCATCGTTTTGCTTCAGTGCAGGGCTTGGAAGAAGAAGCCCGCCAATGGGGAGCATTGGAACGGAAGATGAAAGATGCTTTCAATGCCCGTTTCTTGACAGTAAAAACGGGAACTTCACCCGTGCCAGGTCATCCGCTTTATCCGGATAGCATTTATTATGGCAATAATACAGCTACTGCCAATATCTTGCCTTTGGCTTTCGGGCTGGTACCGAAACCATATATACCGGAAGTAGTAAAGAATGTGGTGACTGCTATCATTACCAAAAATGGGGGTCATATCTGTTGCGGAGTGATCGGAGTGCAGTGGTTATTGCGTGAGTTGACTCGGAAAGGTTATGCCGATGTCGCTTATTTGCTTGCTTCAAACCGGACTTATCCCAGTTGGGGATATATGGCGGAACAAGGAGCTACCACTATCTGGGAGTTATGGAATGGAAATACGGCTCGTCCGGAGATGAACAGTGGCAATCATGTTATGTTGTTGGGCGATTTACTTTCTTGGTGTTACGAAAGTTTGGGAGGAATCCGGAGTAGCCGTCAGCAGGTCGGTTTCAAGCAGATTGTGATGAAGCCCGGTTTTGAGATACAGGGTGTGAGCCGGGTGAATGCTTCTTATAAAACTCCTTACGGGGTGGTGGAGAGCCATTGGAACAAGACGCTGACTCATCTGCAATGGGACATCACTATTCCTGTCAATACCACGGCTGAAGTCTACTTTCCCGATGGAAAAGTGGAGACATTGGGGTCAGGGACTTATCATTACGATGTGGAGATACCTACCCGGCACAAGGCTATTTTGAAGGATCAGTTCTTGTATGAACAGGCCGCCTTTCCCGAATGTCATGGAGCAACTGTTGCCGAGACTCCGAAAGGAGATCTGGTAGCTGCCTTTTTTGGCGGAACGAAGGAAAGGAATCCTGATTGCTGTATCTGGGTTTGCCGAAAAGTAAAGGGAAGTGATGTGTGGACGCCTCCGGTAAAGGTGGCTGATGGGGTAATTACACCGACTTTGCGTGAAGCCTGCTGGAATCCTGTGTTGTTTCAACTACCGAAAGGCGAGTTGATGCTTTTTTATAAAAGGGGAGATAAGGTAGCCAACTGGACGGGATGGCTGATACGTTCTAAAAACGGTGGCAAAACTTGGAGTTCTCCCGAGAAGTTGCCGGACGGTTTCTTGGGACCAGTGAAGAACAAGCCCGAATATATCAATGGACGCATTATCTGTCCTTCGAGTACAGAAGGTGAGAACGGGTGGAGAATTCATTTTGAAATTTCGGACGACCGGGGGAAGACTTGGCGTAAAGTAGGACCATTGGAAGCTGATCTGGCTTTATTGACCCAGCATCAGGGAGGGAGTAATGCCGGTAAAGCAGAAGAGGAAGATGATCCGGAAGGCGGAGAGGTGGTTCGTGACAAGAATCTGAAACCTATTTATGCTATTCAGCCGAGTTTGTTGAAGCATAAAGACGGTCGTCTACAAATCCTTTGCCGTACCCGGAACGGAAAATTAGCGGAAGCCTGGAGCGCAGACAATGGGGACTCATGGACGAAGCTGCGGTTGACGGAGGTGGTTAACAATAACTCCGGTACGGATGCTGTCACGTTGAAAGACGGTCGTCACCTGTTAGTATATAACGATTTCGGAGCACTGCCGGGAACCCGTAAAGGAGTACGTACTCCTTTGAGCGTTGCTATTTCCGAAGATGGAATGACTTGGGATGCTGCGGTTGTATTGGAAGATAGCCCGATAAGCCAGTATTCTTATCCGTCCGTGATTCAAGGTAAGGATGGTAAGGTCCATATTGTATATACCTGGCGACGCCAGCGAATTAAATATGTAGAATTAGACGTTGATCAATTATAATAAAAAATAAAGCCTCTCCCCAACCCTCTCCGTGGGAGAGGGAGCTAAGTTGGTTTTGTAACTAATTAATAAACAAGAGTATCTGTACTCCCTCTCCCACGGAGAGGGTTGGGGAGAGGCTTCTAAACTTTATAGATATGAATACGAAGATTTTAAGGGGAACATTGCTTTGTGCTTGCGTACTGACAACCGGTGCTTTCGCTCAAAGCTCCGGTTTGATAGACATGAGCGAAAGTAAATATGCAAGTATTACCAATGTCCCTCTCGATGCGACGAAATGGACAGACGGTTTTTGGAAAGAACGTTTCGGGGTGTTTAGCCATACGAGTCTGCAAAGTATGTGGAATACATGGAATAATCCGGATGTAAGTCATGGCTTTCGTAATTTTGAGATAGCTGCCGGAACATGCGAAGGTGAGCATTGGGGACCACCTTTTCACGATGGCGATTTGTATAAATGGCTGGAAGGGGTAGCTGCCATATATGCCGTCAATAAAGATCCGGAATTGGACAAGCTGATGGATCATGTGATCGGAACCATTGTGAAAGCACAACGTGCTGATGGGTATATCCATACTCCGGTGATTATCGAAGAACGGAATAAGGGAATCGATTCGCATTCGGAGGCGCATCGGCAGGCGGTGATCGGTACGAAAGTAGGAGATGAAGATGAGAAAGGGGCTTTTGCCAACCGTCTGAATTTCGAGACATATAATTTGGGACATCTGATGATGGCGGGAATCGTTCACTACCGTGCTACCGGAAAACGTACATTGTTTGATGCTGCCGTTAAAGCGACCGATTTCCTTTGCCATTTTTATGAAACGGCTTCGGCTGAATTGGCACGTAATGCTATTTGCCCTTCTCATTATATGGGTGTAGTGGAAATGTATCGTGCAACGAAAAATCCCCGGTATCTGGAGCTTTCCCGGAATTTGATAAATATTCGCGGCATGGTTGAAAACGGGACGGATGACAATCAGGACCGTATTCCTTTTCGTGCCCAGAAGCAGGCAATGGGGCATGCCGTCCGTGCCAATTATCTGTATGCGGGTGTTGCCGATGTATATGCGGAGACAGGCGAGAAGCTCTTGATGGAGAATCTCGAAAGTATCTGGAAGGATATTACTTCCCGTAAAATGTATATCACCGGTGCATGTGGGGCCCTTTATGACGGGACCTCACCGGATGGCACTTGTTATGAGCCGGATAGCATACAGAAAGTACATCAAAGCTATGGCCGTCCCTACCAACTGCCCAATAGTACGGCACACAATGAAACTTGTGCAAATATAGGTAATCTGCTTTTCAATTGGCGTATGTTTCAGACCAGTGGTAATGCCCGATATGTTGATATTGTAGAAAACTGCCTTTACAACAGCATATTGAGTGGTATCAGCTTGGATGGAAAACGTTATTTCTATACCAATCCGTTACGGATCAGTGCCGATCTGCCTTATACTCTTCGCTGGCCGAAGCAACGGACGGAATATATCAGTTGTTTTTGCTGTCCTCCCAATACGCTCCGTACCTTGTGTGAAGTTCAGAATTATGTTTATACGCTGAGCGATGAGGGCGTTTGGTGCAATCTGTATGGTGGCAGCGAACTCGATACCGAATGGGTGGGAAATCATATTCAATTATTACAAGAGACAGATTATCCTTGGGATGGTGCAGTTAGTATTACGCTGAAAGAGGTGCCGGAGAAGAAATCGTTGTCTCTCTTTTTACGTGTGCCGGAATGGTGTACGAAAGCTACGTTAGCAGTGAATGATGTTCCTGTTACAACCGATTTGAAAGCCGGTACGTATGCCGAAATAAAACGTATTTGGAAGAAGGGAGACCGGGTAGCGTTTGTGATGGGTATGGAACCGGTTTTATTGGAATCGCATCCATTGGTGGAGGAAACGCGCAATCAAGTGGCTGTCAAACGTGGCCCTGTGGTATATTGTCTTGAAAGTATGGATGTCGAAGCCGGAAAAAGGATCGATGATATTCTGATTCCTGCCGATATAAAGTTTTCTCCTGTCAAAACGGAAATTGCGGGAAGCCGGGTTACTGTGCTCGACGGTATCGCTCATTCTGTAGACAGTGATTCATGGGAAGGTAAACTATATCGCAAGGTGGCGGAGAACGGTGATCGGATTCCTATCCGCTTGATTCCCTATTATGCCTGGGGCAATCGGGGAGAAAGTGAAATGACTGTCTGGATGCTTTTAGAACGATAAACCCCTCCTTCTATATGGATGATATTTAAGCCGGAGTACTTGGTATTCCGGCTGTATATACTATGAAATTACCACATATTATACTGCAAAACTATTGCAAGTACGGCATAGCGTTGCCGTAAGCACGGTGCATACCTGTTGCAAGGACGGTGCATACTTGCTGTAGGGACGGTGCATACTTGTCGTAAGCACGGTTCATACTTGTCGTAAACACGGTGTTTACCTGCTGTATGCATTGTATCGGGTTTGGTTCATTGGCTAACTTATCGAATCGTTTCGTAAAAGTGATTACAAAATCGGTCTTTTTTCGTCTTCTTTTTATAACAATGAACTCTAAAAATATGAAATATCAATTGTCTATTTGCATTGGAATTCTTTTGGGGCTTTTTTCTTCCTTATCCTCCGCATTTGCCGGAGAGATATGGGTGTCTCCTCATGGAAACGATCTTAATACGGGAACTCGGCAAGCTCCGGTATTGACCCTGACTCAAGCACTGAAACAGGCGCGTGAATGGCGCCGCTTGTCCGATCCGGCTATAGCCGATGGTATCCATATCTGTCTGGAAAATGGAGCATATCCTTTGTCAGAGCCGATTTTTCTTCGTCCGGAAGACAGCGGTACGGCCGATTCGCCTACTATTATTCGAGGAATGGGAGAGGAGGCTTCCGTGTTACATGGTGGCATGTCTATCACCCGTTGGAAAAAGCAAGGTAAACTATGGGTAGCCGATGTTCCTGAGTTTAATGGGTATCCTTTGGATTTTCGGCAGCTTTGGGTAAACGGTAAGAAAGCAATCCGGGCACGTGATGTTTCTGATTTTGAAAAGATGTATCGTATCTTAAGTAATGATCCTGTCAATGAAATTCTTTGGGTTCCTACGGCTGCGGTGAAAAAGATACTGAAGGCTCCCCGTCCGGAGATGGTATTGCATGAGATGTGGTGTGTAGCCTATCTGCGTATAAAGTCGATTGAAGTACACGGAGATTCGGCTGCGGTTCGTTTTCACCAACCGGAGAGCCGTATCCAGTTTGCTCACCCGTGGCCGCGTCCTATGGTCACTACGGACGGACACAACTCGGCATTTTATCTGACCAATGCAAAAGAACTTTTAGACGAACAGGGAGAATGGTTTCATGATATTTATTCCCGTAAGGTATATTATTATCCACGTTCCGGTGAAGATATGAGCCGGGCGGAAGTAATTGTTCCTGCATTGGAGACTCTGGTCCGGGTAGAAGGTACACTCGACCGGCCGGTGGAGAATATCCGCTTTGATAATCTTACTTTCGGATATACCACCTGGATGCGTCCTTCCCTTAAGGGACACGTCCCTTTGCAGGCCGGCATGTATCTGACGGATGCTTATAAACTCCGGCCTCAGATGATCCGCGATTACCGGAACCATAAATTGGATAATCAAGGGTGGTTGGGACGTCCTGCTGCCGCAGTACAGATCCATGCAGGGCACTTCATCGATTTCTTGGATTGCTCTTTTGAACATCTCGGCTCAACAGCTTTGGATTATAAGATGGGAACGTACGGCGGAAAAGTAGAAGGATGTCTTTTTCGCGATATTGCAGGAAACGGATTAGTAGCCGGTAGCTTCTCTCCCGCCGGACATGAGACGCACTATCCTTATGATCCTGCCGACCGTCGTGAACTTTGTACCCATTTGCAGGTCATGAACAACTATTTTACCGATGTCACTAACGAAGATTGGGGATGTCTGGCTATCTGTGCCGGCTATGTGGCCGATATTAATATCGAGCACAATGAAATTTGTGAAGTTTCTTATTCGGGCATCAGTCTGGGATGGGGATGGACGCAAACTGTGAATTGTATGCGTAACAATCGGGTACATGCCAACTTGATTCATCATTATGCCAAACACATGTATGATGTTGCCGGTATCTATACGTTGGGGGCACAGCCCAAAAGTTACCTGACGGAAAACTGTGTTCACAGTATTTATTCACCCGGTTATGCACACGATCCGAATCATTGGTTTTATCTGTATACAGACGAAGGTTCTTCTTTTATTACAGTAAAAGACAACTGGACAGAGAGCGAAAAGTTTCTGCAGAACGCCAACGGTCCCGGTAATGTGTGGGAGAATAACGGTCCGATGGTGTCTGACAGCATCCGGAGAAATGCCGGCCTGACTGAAAAATATAAATACTTAATAAAAAAAGCCGACCGATGAAAAAGATAATAAGTTTTGTGGGGATTGCGTTCTATGTTGCTGTATTGCAGGCACAGACTTGGATATGGTACCCCGGCGATTATGAAATATGGCTGGGTAACCGGATGAACAACCGCCGGACGGAGAGAGGAGCTTTTTTCCCGCCTTTCTGGAAGACAGACAGTCATTATGTGGTGATCGAGTTTAGCAAGCAGGTGGATTTGGAACGTGCTGAAAACATATTCATTACGGCTGAAGGAAAATACAATGTGAAACTGGATGGCAAACTACAGTTCGGTATGCCGTCCACTTTGACACTTCCGGCCGGAAAACACAATTTGAATATCAAAGTCTGGAATCAGGCAACTCCTCCCGCCATTTATGTCGAAGGAAAGACTATCCATTCCGATTCTTCCTGGAAAGTTACTTATGAGGATAAAGAGTGGATTGACGAGAGTGGAAAAGCCAGTGATACTTCGGCCACTGTTTACATGAATGCCGGATACTGGAACTTTGACCGGGCCGATCAGCGTCCTTCTCAGTTTATGCTGTGTCGGGAACCGTTGCAGGCCGTTTCCCGTGAAAAGAGTTCAAAAGGGGAACTGCTCGATTTCGGGAAAGAAACCTTTGGCTATATAACATTTAAGAATCTTTCCGGAAATGGGAGTTTAAGCCTTTATTATGGTGAAAGTAAAGAGGAGGCGTTGGATACGGCGTATTGCGAAACGCTTGACAGAATCCAACTCCGGGCAGGCAAAGTAATTGATTTGGCTACTAACGAAATTTCCGCCGCAGGAGATTTCTGTTTGGGTAATTCCAAAGCGTTCCGCTATGTATATATAGAGAAAGAACCGGACGTACAATTCGATAATGTGGGAATGGAATACGAATATCTTCCCGTTGAATATCGCGGGGCTTTCCGTTGCAACGATGAAGAAGTCAACCGTATCTGGGAGGTAGGTGCGTACACAATGCATCTCACTACCCGTGAATTCTTTATCGACGGCATTAAGCGTGATCGCTGGGTATGGAGCGGGGATGCGATTCAGAGCTATTTGATGAATTATTACCTGTTTTTCGACAGCGATGCAGTGAAACGTACTATTTGGTTACTGCGCGGAAAAGATCCGGTGACCAGCCATTCCAATACCATCATGGATTATACTTTTTATTGGTTTCTGAGTATTTATCATTATTATATGTATACCGGAGACAAAGCTTTTGTGGCTCAAATCTATCCGCGTATGCAGACGATGATGGAGTATGTGTTGGGACGTACCAATGAGAATGGTATGGTGGAAGGATTGGCTGGCGACTGGGTTTTTGTAGACTGGGCAGACGGGTATTTGGATAAGAAGGGGGAACTTTCGTTTGAACAGATACTTTTATGCAAAAGTCTGGAAACGATGGCACTTTGCGCACGTTTACTCGATCAGCAGGACGACCGGGACAGATATTCCGGCATGGCAACTTCCCTCCGTGCAAAACTGGAACCGTTCTTTTGGGATGACACTCGGAAAGCAATGGTACACAATCGTATCGATGGCATTCAAAGCAAATCCGTAACCCGGTATTCCAATATGTTTTCTGTTATTTTCGGGTATTCGGATGCCGGGAAGCAGGAAGACATTAAACAGAATGTATTGCTCAATGACTCTATATTGAAGATAACTACCCCTTACATGCGGTTTTATGAGTTGGAAGCCTTGTGCGCTTTGGGCGAACAGGAACTTGTAATGCAGGAGATCAAGGATTATTGGGGTGGAATGTTACGCGAGGGAGCCACCTCTTTTTGGGAGAAGTACAATCCGGAGGAGACCGGTACACAGCATCTTGCCATGTATGGACGTCCTTACGGAAAAAGTCTTTGTCATGCATGGGGAGCCAGTCCCATTTATCTGTTGGGAAAGTATTACTTAGGAGTTACTCCCGAGGAAGCAGGATACCGTGAGTTTCGTATCGCTCCCAACTTGGGAGGTCTGAAATGGATGGAAGGAAGTGTACCTACTCCGAACGGTGATATCTCGGTCTATATGGATACCAGTCACATCAAAGTGAAAGCCGGAGAAGGGAAGGGATATTTATACTTTACATCGCGAAAGACTCCTAAATCGAATATCGGAAAAGTCGAGAAGTTGGGCGGTAATCAGTACCGTCTTCGGATCGATACGAAGGATGAAGTACGGGTAAGTTACCGTTGAAACCAAATTTTACAAACTGAATAGTGATGAAACAATATGAAATCGGAAAAACCGGAATGAAGGTATCAAACCTCAGCTTCGGAGCCTCATCCCTGGGCGGGGTATTTCACAATGTCCGTGAAGCAGAGGGGATAAAAGCTGTACACACGGCGGTCGATAATGGGATGAACTTTATTGACGTATCGCCCTATTACGGACATTATAAGGCGGAAATTGTATTAGGAAAGGCGCTGAAAGATATTCCGCGTGATAAATATTACTTGTCTACTAAAGTGGGACGTTACGGGAAGGATGGAGTGAATTTGTGGGATTATTCGGCGAAACGTGCGATAGAGAGCGTATACGAAAGTATGGAACGTCTTCATGTCGATTACATCGATTTGATAAATGTGCACGATGTGGAGTTTGCGGATATGAGACAGGTGGTCAATATTACTCTTCCGGCTTTGGTGGGGCTTCGTGAAAAAGGTGTTGTCGGTCATGTCGGTATTACGGATTTACAGTTGGAGAATCTCAAGTGGGTGGTTGATTGTGTGCCCGAGGGCACGGTAGAAAGTGTGCTCAGTTTTTGCCATCATTGTCTGAACGATGACAGGCTGACCGAATTCCTGGATTATTTTGAGTCTAAACAGGTTGGTGTCATTAATGCTTCCCCTCTTTCGATGGGGTTGCTTTCCAAACGGGGAGTACCGGATTGGCATCCGGCCCCAAAACGTCTGGTCAAGGCTTGTCAGAAAGCGGTGGCGCATTGTGAAAGCAAAGGGTATCCCATTGAGAAACTGGCTATACAGTTTGCTGTTAGTAATCCTCGTATTGCGACCACTTTATTCAGTTCGGCCAACCCGGATAATGTTTTAAAGAATATCGCTTTTGCCGAAGAGCCCATTGATTGGGATTTAGTAAGGGAGGTTCAGGAAATTATTGGCAATCAGCGTTATGTGAGTTGGGCCAATTCGTAATCGGAAACTGAAACAGGAATAAGATAAACCTGCAATATGAATGATCTGAGAATTATAGATGCCCACTCTCATTTGTGGCTGAAACAAGACACGGTAGTGGACGGGATGCGTATACGTGCATTGGCTAATGGCCGTTCGGAGTTTATGGGAGAATTGCGGCAGATGCTTCCTCCTTTCATGATCGACGGGAAAAATACGGCAGAAGTCTTCTTGTCGAATATGGATTATGCACAGGTATCGGCTGCCGTAGTGACACAGGAATTTATTGACGGGTTTCAAAATGAGTATCTGCGTGAAGTTTCCGCTTTGTATCCCGATCGTTTTTTCGTTTGCGGGATGTGCGAGTTCCGTCGTCCCGGTTTCTATGAAGAAGCCCGGCAACTGATCGATTCCGGTTTTAGAGCAATTAAGATTCCTGCCCAACGCTTATTGACTCCGAAAGGGCGTGTTTATCTGAATACGGACGAGATGATGAAAATGTTTCATCTGATGGAGAGGAAAAACATCCTTCTTTCGATTGATCTGGCGGATGGAGCTTTACAGACGGAGGAACTTCGGGAGGTCATTGCCGAATGTCCCGATCTGAAAATAGCGATCGGACATTTTGGCATGGTGACCCGTAAAGATTGGAAAGAGCAGATCCGGCTGGCTTCTGCCCCGAATGTCCGGATTGAATCGGGAGGAATCACTTGGCTGTTCAATGATGAGTTCTATCCGTTCACCGGTGCCGTGAGAGCCATAAAGGAAGCTGCCGGTCTGGTGGGGATGGAAAAGTTGATGTGGGGATCGGATTATCCCCGTACGATTACTGCGATAACGTATCGCATGTCATACGATTTTATCTTGAAATCGGATTTGCTTACAGAGGAGGAGAAAGTTCTTTTCTTGGGGCGGAATGCTGAGGCTTTTTATGGTTTCAAGAATCTGAAAAAACTGCCTTATATAAAGAACATGTCGGAATGAGAAGCTTCGGATAAGTTAACATAGTAAGCATAAAATAGAAAAATAGAATGAAAGCAATACAAATCAGTGCGCCCGGAGAACTTGGAGTGGTGGACATAAATACACCGGTGCCGGGGGAGGATGAAGTTCTTCTTAAAATAAAGTATGTCGGTTTCTGTGGTTCCGACCTCAATACCTTTTTAGGGAAAAACCCGATGGTACGGTTACCGATCATTCCCGGACACGAAGTCGGGGCGGTGATCGAAGCGGTAGGCAAAAGTGCCCCGGCCGGTTTGGAGCCGGGTATGAGTGTGACGGTAAATCCTTATACCAATTGCGGTAAATGTGCATCTTGCCGGAATGGAAAGGTGAATGCTTGCCGGTATAACGAAACTTTTGGTGTACAACGTGACGGAACGATGTGCGAATATGTTGCTGTGCCTTGGACTAAAGTGATTCCTGCTATCGGCCTTTCACCCCGTGATTGTGCGTTGATCGAACCGATGAGTGTCGGTTTCCATGCGGTATCGCGTGCACAGGTAACCGATAACGACACGGTAATGGTGATCGGATGCGGTATGATTGGTTTGGGGGCTGTGGTAAGAGCGGCTTTGCGGGGCGCTGATGTGATAGCTGTGGATGTAGATGACGAGAAACTGGCTTTGGCCGCCAGGCTTGGAGCGACTCACGGCATCAATTCGAAGACAGAAGATGTGCATGCCCGCTTGATGGAACTGACCGGAGGTTTCGGTCCGGATGTGGTAATCGAAGCGGTAGGTAGTCCGGTCACCTATGTGATGGCAGTCGATGAAGTTGCTTTTACGGGAAGGGTTGTCTGTATCGGTTATGCTAAAAACGAGGTGGCGTTTCAAACCAAATATTTTGTTCAGAAGGAATTGAATATTTGCGGATCGCGCAATGCTTTACCGGCCGACTTCCGTGGAGTAATCAACTTGTTGAAGAAAGGAAATTTCCCGACCGACCGATTGATCTCCAAAGTAGTGAAACCCGAACTTGCTTTGCAAGCCATGCAAGAGTGGATAGAAGCACCGGGTAAAATATTCCGCATTCTGGTAGAATTTTGAACAGGGACAAAATGTATATGGATAAATTGCTCATAAACAAAGCCTTGATTAGACTGTTTGCCATTATATAGGAATTATTGATCGGTATAATACGAGAGGGTGTAACATTTGTTATATCCTCTTTTTTATGCCTATAGGTCAAAAAAATGCCCTCTTTCTACTAAATATTCCTCCATCGCTTCTCGTAAATTGCAGACCTTTGCGACATAATCAATTTAGTATTGTTAACATGAAACGAAAATCTTGTAAAATGAAGAACAGGCGTATTGCGTGGTTATTACTCATGCTTCTGACAATTCCACTGGGGTTGTTTGCGCAGAATATCACGGTGAAGGGAGTTGTGACCGACTCCGAAGGTGAACCGATTATCGGTGCTTCCGTAATAGAAAAAGGGAAAAGCGGGAACGGCACCATTACAAATCTGGATGGTAATTTCACTCTGAATGTTTCTGGTAAAAACAAGAAGTTGGTGATATCGTATATCGGTATGACAACTCAAGAGGTAGATGCCGCTACCGGAAAAGTAATCAAGGTAGTGCTTCATGATGATGCCCAGGCTTTGGATGAAGTCGTAGTGATCGGTTACGGTACGAGCAAACGGGGAGACCTGACCGGTTCCGTTGCTTCGGTAGGTGCAAAAACGCTGAAAGATATTCCCGTTACATCTGCCGCAAGTGCGATTACCGGACGCCTTGCCGGTGTAAATGTAGTTACTACCGAAGGTTCGCCGGATGCTACCATTAATATCCGTGTACGCGGTGGTGGCTCTATTACGCAGGATAACTCTCCGTTGTTTATCGTGGATGGCTTCCAAGTCGACAATATCGATGATATACCTCCCGGTGACATTGAATCGATCGATGTATTGAAAGATGCTTCTTCTACTGCCATCTATGGTGCGAAGGGTGCCAACGGTGTTATTCTTGTCACTACCAAAAGCGGAAAGGCGGGGAAAACGGAAATTAAATTCGGAGCCTCAGTCGGTTTGAGCAATGTATATAATCTGTATGATGTACTTTCTCCTTATGAATATGTATATTACCAACGCGAGCTCGATCCGAGTAGTAAGAGCGGTGCTTTCTTTGGACGTTATGGGGTGTGGGAGGATATAGGAATTTATAAAGCGTCCGAGGGGACCGATTGGCAGGAAAAAATGTTCGGTAACACCGGTGTACAGCAAAAATATAACTTATCTATTTCCGGCGGTACGCAGGATTTGCAATATAGCTTGAGCTATACGCACGATGATGAAACTTATATTATGAATACTTCTCGCTTCAAACGCGATAATTTGAACCTGAAGATAAAGAAGAACATAAACAAGGCGTTGAAGTTCGATTTTAACATGAAACTGAGTAAAACCGTAATCGACGGTCCGAGTGTATCGGGAGGAAAGAAGTTGAGAGATACGGTGAAATACCCTCCTATCAGTACGCTCGATGGTTTGACTGAAGATGATTTGGGTAATAATGGTTATGAAGTGGAGAACATCAGCAGTCTGAATGATCCTTATTATAATATTGTAAACGAGTATAAGCAACAGAATAAATTCTCCAATATCTATAATGGAGGGTTTACGTGGGATATTGTCAAAGGACTGTCTTTACGTGCCGAAGGGATGTATGGATTTGAATTTGAAGATACCGATAATATCTGGCTGAACAATACCGGTGAGGCTGCCAGCAATGCCGGACAACCGGTGGCGCAACGTCAGAACTGGAAAGGAAACCGATGGGCTGTGCAAAGCCGCCTGAACTATGGGATTACTTTTGGTAAGAATAAATTCGATGCAATGGTCGGTTTGGAGTACAACCACCGTCAGAAGAATGAAACGAAGATGTACTCAAAATTCTATCCGATAGATTTTACTGCAGAGAACATCTTGGCGATGTGGAATTATGGATCGGCACAACCTACGTATACGACAATTGGCGAGCCGAGCCGTACGAATTCTTTCCTGGGACGTGTAAACTATTCGTTCGATGACCGCTACCTGTTCACGTTCAATATGCGTGCTGATGGAACGAACGTCTTTGCTCCGGGTAAAAAATGGGGTGTATTCCCCGGTGGTTCTGCTGCATGGCGAATTTCGCAGGAGAAGTTTATGGAGAACACGCAGGATTGGCTCTCTAATTTGAAGCTGCGTCTGAGCTACGGTACCGTAGGTAATGCCCGCGTAAGTTCTTATTGGCGTCAGGATTATAGCTTTGAAAGTGCTTCCAAGAACTTATATTATCCGAATGAATCAGTGGAGAGTGCATTGAAACCCTCGAAGACATTACGTAATGAAAATCTGACATGGGAAACTAAATACTCGGCTAATGCCGGTTTGGATATCGGTTTGTTTAATAACCGGTTGAATGTGACGGTCGATATGTATAAGGATATCACGAAGGACTTGATTCTTCAGATTAATCTTCCTTCCAATTCCGGATACGATAATCAGTACCAGAACTTAGGGCAGACCACGAACCGGGGTATCGAATTGTCGTTGAACGGAACTATTGTCGATACGAAGGATTTGTATATAGCTGCCAACTTCAATATTGCTTTCAACAGAAACCGTGTCGATGCTTTGGATGGCAATTCTGTAATGATTCACTCTTCGGGTAGTAGTGCTGATATCGGAAAAGACGATTATCGTGTTTTTGTCGGACAGGAATTAGGACTGATTTACGGTTATGTGACAGACGGTATGTATTCGTTCGATGATTTCACATACAATCCGGAAACCAAGAAATGGGTGATTAATGAAGGAGTGCCCGATTGTTCGAGTGTCATTACCACCAGTGGCAGTTATTTTGGCCCCGGACACATCAAATTGAGAAAACTCGGAGGTGAAGGAACGCAAATTGACCCGGATGTGGATCGTACAGTTATCGGAAATGCACTTCCGAAGCATACCGGTGGTTTTGGATTGAATGTGCAATGGAAGGATTTCGATCTGGCGGCTATGTTCAATTGGTCATATGGTAACGATATTCTAAATGCGAATAAGATAGACTTTACGACTTATGCCGGTTCCAAACGTTATCAGAACGTAAGCTCTCTTATGAGTCTTGAGAACCGTTTTACAACGATTGATCCCGCCACCGGAAACAATATTTTTTATGGAGACAACGCTAACCCCGATTTATTGATGGAACTGAACCGTAATGCCAGAATCTGGAGTCCTATTATGGGACAAACCATCCTGACGGATTGGGCTGTTGAAGATGGTTCTTTCCTCCGTTTCAGTAACCTGACTATCGGTTATACATTGCCGAAGATATTTACCCGTAAGTTCGGTGTACAGAATCTGCGTGTCTATGCTACCGGAAACAACCTGTTCTGCTGGACTGCTTATAGCGGACAGGATCCCGAAGTCAGTACTTCAAAAAGTAACCTGAGTCCGGGTATCGATAATTCTGCTTATCCGAAAGCCCGTTCTTATGTGTTTGGTTTAAATGTAACATTCTAAAAACTATTAACGATGAAAAAACTTATATCTATATTATTGTGCGGAGCATTGACCTTTACTTCGTGCAGCGATTTTCTCGATACGGATTCTCCTTCCAAGCAAAGCAGTGAGGTGGTTTTTGAAACGGAGTCTATGGCGAAAGCGGCTTTGATGGGTATATACTCTTCTTTGTGCGGTACGTATGCTTATGGACAGAAACTGTCGGTAAACTGGCAGGGAGTTTCGGACATCGAAACCAATCGTGGATTCTCCGACACCGGATATATTGATAAAACCGGTGACTCCGGAGCCGGAAACTTCTGGTGTAACTGGTATAACAAAACTACTCAATGGGGGGAATTGTTCAAACTGACCGAACTGGCCAGTACCGCGGTGGATGGTATCCGTAAATCTTCATTATTGGGTAGCTCGGATGTGATGAAACGGTATTTGGGGGAGGCATTAGTATTACGCTCTATGGGATATTTCGAATTGTTGCGTTGGTGGGGAGATGTCCCTTTCAAAGACGAACCGTCCAAATCCGACCTGTCTAATGTGTACATGAATAAGACGGACAAAGACATCGCCTATGCGGCCATTGTAAAAGATATGCAGGAAGCCATTGAGTATTTGCCATGGCTGGGCGAAGAATCCGAATACAATTGTGAACGGATAACGAAAGGGTTTGCCAAAGGTTTATTGGCACGTATTGCTCTTTTTGCCGGTGGTTGGTCTGTTCGTGACGGTAATCAGTTCTCGGATGCCAATGTGGAACATCATCCGGATATAGAAGAGATAAATGGGTATTACGTAGGCCGTCCTAAGAACTGGAGAGACTTTTATGAGATCGCCGAACAACAATGTGCCGAAATGATCGGTGATCCGGAAAATCCTCATGCTTTGGATCCTGACTTTGGCAATATCTGGAAAACTGTTTGCCATCTGGATTATAATAAGTTTAATGAGAATCTGTTTGAAGTAGGTTTTGGCTTAGGACAGAACGGGGATATCGGTTCTTTGATGGGATATTCGTTAGGGGCGAATACCCAATACGGAAGCCGTGGGTTCGGTGGCTCTTATGTAGCTACTACCGGTTACTATTTTTATTCGTTCGACAGAGAGGACCTGCGCCGTGATTATGGTGCTACGTGGTTCAGCTATACCTCAGAGAATAAAGAGAAGATGGGAAATGATATTCTGACAGTAATGCTGGGTAAATGGAACTTCTTCTGGACGAATGATACTTATAAATCCATGCATAAAACGGCAAATTCACGTATCTCTACCGGTATCAATTGGATTGTGATGCGTTATTCCGATGTGTTGCTGATGTTTGCCGAGGCTCGTAATGCATTGGTAGGTGCGGATGAAGTAAGCACGGTAGCAAAGATCTCTGCCCGTCAGGCTTTGGAGCAGGTACGCGAAAGAGCTTTTGGTGCCGGTTCTCCTAAGGTTAAAGAGTATGATCCCGATTTCTTTGAGGCGATTGTTAATGAACGTGCCTGGGAATTCGGTGGAGAAGCCATTCGTAAACAGGACTTGGTGCGTTGGGGATTGCTCGACAAGAAGATTGAAGATATGAAGCGCGCTCTTTGCTACATGATGGACGGCTCGAAGCCTGTGACCATTTTCGACAAAACTTATCAGCCTGCTGATATTCCTACAATGGTTTATTATAAGTTTAAAGATGACAACGAATTTATCGACATAAACTCGATTAATTTCTATGAAGAATTGCCGGCTAACCCGGATGAAACTGTATATCAGGAAGCAAAGTGGTGTTCCAAGAACTTTGAGAAACCCGAAAAGGGAGACAAGACACCACATGTGGACGGCCCGGTGAAGGTACTGTTAGCGGCTACCGGTCTGATGGCTGATTATGATTATTCCTCTTTGTTCGGCGAGTTACAGCATGGCTCTGAAATATCAAGTCGTTTTGTGCAATATGAAGTAGGAAACAAGACCTGTAATTATCGTCATGTATATGCAATCTATTATGAAGATATCTATGAGTCGAAAGGATATCTGTCAAATTCTTATGGTTATTAATCTTACTATTCTACAGAAGATATGAAGACAAAAATTATATATGCTTTTCTTTCCTGTATGTTGCTTCTGGCAGCTGCCTGCGAAGATGAAGTAAACAATTGGCCGGTGGACGGGAGCCAGGACGGTTTGTTCCGTTCGTTGACTTTCGAAGAGAAAAAAGTAATGCCTACCTCCATCGAGATTGGTTACACGAAAGTGGTGAACGCCACAGATTACATTTTTGAGTTCAGTGAAGACAGTATGTTGTTTCAGAACATAACCCGGACGGTTACTATCAAGGCGGATACTCTGACACCGTTTGCCGAATCGACTACTCAGATGAAAACCGAATATCGTACGATTTTTGAAGATCTGAAAGGAGTCACAAAGTATTCCGTACGTATGAAAGCTATCAGCAGTATCAGCGGACGTCAGTCCGGATATGTCAGTTTCTTCTTTCAGACTCCGGAAGAACAGATCTTTACGAAAGCTACCCCGGAAATAGATAATGTGACTCTGACCTGGACACCGGTGAAATCGCTCACTCATCTGGTTATCTCGGAAAGAGATGAAAACGATGGACTTTCTAATCCGAGAGAGATTCCGTTGACACAGGAGATGGTAGATGCATGTAGTATAGTGGTATCCGGTCTGGTCGGTGGTACGGGCTATATGGCTCAGGCTTTTGACGGAGAAGTGAAACGGGGAGAAATTAAATTCCGTACATCGGGTATGCAGAGCGGTGAAGTAATTCATGTTACCGAAGCAGATACGATTACCTATTTGTTGGATGACTGTGCCGCCCGTAAAGTGACGGATGTTTCATTGGTGTTTGAAGGTGGAGTGACGTATAATTCCGGTTCGGTGACCATACCGGGTGGCATTGAGAATCTGGTCTTTGTAGGGGTTGCCTCTGATGCCGGTGAACTGCCGGTATTGGAAATTCCGACTATTTCCTTGAAAGAAGTTATGAATGGCATCACTTTTGAAAACGTTCATTTGGACGGTCTGAACGACGGAAAGAATTATTTGTTCGGTATCGGTAATTCAAGCTGTTTCCGGTCTATCAGTTTTACGGGTTGTACGATTGCTCATTATAATCGTAGTATATTGCGTTTCAATACCGATAAACTCGAAATAGATGAGATTCTGTTCGATGATTGTATGATTACCGATATTGCACACGATGGTTATGGCATGATTGTCTTTGGAAAGGCACAGACCCGCGTGGGCTTGGTTTCGGTCACAAAATCTACTCTGACCGAGATGGGAAGTCTGATGCAGCTCAACGATGGAATTGAAAAGGTGGTGATGGATCAGTGTATTGTTTATAATAATACGTTTGCTACTAAAAACTATTATCGCATTGACAAGCAACCCGGTGCAATATCTGTTACCAATACGATCTTTGCCGGTTCGAACAACGGGCAGAAGTTTAATGCTACCTATAGCAATTATTCCACTTATTTCCTTTTCACGTCTTCTTATATGACTTCGGATATCATTATAGACCGTTATGGATTTACCGATATCACTCCGTATAGCGGAACGTCGGAAGATTTGTTTGTCGATCCTGCAAATGGTGATTTCCATTTGAAGTCGACGGCTAAGTTCCCCGGTAAGGAAACTGCCGGTGACCCGAGATGGTGGTAATAGTAATAATCAGTTTAAACGAACGAAAATGAATAAGACATTGATATTTAGTATTAGCGCAGCATTCCTCACATTAGTATGTGGGGGATGCACCGAGACCAATCAATTTTTTGACAGTCCCGTAAAACCGGGTACTTCTGTGGAAGAGCCGGAACCAGAACCCGAGCCATCGGGAGAGCTTTGTGCTTTCCCCGGTGCCGAAGGTTTCGGAAGGAATACCACCGGTGGCCGTGGTGGAAAAGTATATCATGTGACTACTCTTGCAGATGGAACACAATCCGGAACTTTGCGGCATGCTGTTTCGCAAAGCGGAGCACGTACGATTGTTTTTGATGTGGCCGGTACCATCTTTCTGGATAGGGATCTTTCCATTTCCAACGGTGATTTGACGATTGCAGGACAGACAGCGCCAGGACAAGGTATCTGTATTGCCAAATATCCGGTCACGATTAAAGCGGACAACGTCATTCTTCGTTATCTTCGTTTCCGTGTAGGTAATGAATCCGGCGGAGAACCTGACGGATTGGGAGGAATGGAGAATAAAAACGTGATTGTGGACCATTGTTCCATCAGTTGGTCGGTGGATGAATGTTGTTCGGTATATGGTGGCGAGAATCTGACGATCCAGTGGTGCATTATTTCCGAAAGCCTTCGTACTGCCGGACATGGAAAAGGCAAACATGGATATGGTGGCAACTGGGGAGGTGCCGGCGCTTCTTATCATCACAATTTGATGGCTCATCATGAAAGTCGTGTCCCGCGCCTTGGCCCACGTCCGTTTACACAGGAACGCGAACATATGGATTTACGGAACAATGTATTCTATAATTGGGCCGGAAACGGATGTTACGGTGGTGAAGGCATGAAAGTGAATATCGTCAACAATTATTATAAACCGGGACCTGCCACTCCTAAGAATAAAGCAGTTCGCTATCGTATTGCCGGCATTGGCATCCGTACTACGGAATATATCGAGACTTTCCCGTCATTTGCTCCCATGCTGCATGTCTGGGGAAAGTTCTTCGTAGATGGAAATGTGGTGGAAGGAAGTGATGAAGTAACGAATGATAATTGGACAAAAGGTATCTACGAACAGATTGACAATAGTAAATGTGACGGTTTGTTTACTACTGTTACACGTGATACGATTCGTCTGGATGCTCCTTTGGAAACCGATGTCATTACTACTCATACCGCAGAGCAGGCTTTCAATCTGGTAGTGGCTTATGCAGGATGTTCAAAACAACGGGATATTATTGACGAGCGTATTGCTAAAGAGACTAAAGACGGTACGGCTACTTATATAGGTAGTGTTACCGAAGGTGCGGCTAATGTTCCCGGATTAATTGATTTGCCTTCGGATGTGATGCCCGCAGGGCAGGCAAGTCCATGGCCCGAGTTGAGTGATGGCGGTGTAGCGGCTGATGCTTTGAAAGATACGGACGGAGACGGTATGCCCGATGTATGGGAGACTGCCAACGGATTGAATCCGAATGATGCTTCCGATGGTATTACGACTACATTGAGTGAAGATGGATATACTAATTTGGAAGTTTATCTGAACAGTCTTGTCAGCGATATTACGGAAAATCAGAATAAGGCTATGTAATAGTAGTTAAGTAGTTAAGTAGTCAAGTAGTTAAGTAGTAAGTAACTGAGTGATTAAGTGTTTAAATAGTAAATAGTAAGTGGTTAAGTGATTAAGTGATGAGTCAGCTAAATAGAAATAGCTTATCTTATGTATTTCCCTTAACTACTTACTTTAAAAATCCTCCTATTCTGCTAATTATTCCCCTTTAAACGATTAGGGTTGCGTTAATATTGCAATCTGGTAGGTTTCTATATCTATATTGTTAAACTAAAAAATTGAATCATGAGAACACATTTTCTTCTTTGTTTTCTATTTCTGTTTTCTTATTTGGGAGCGACAGAGATATCTGTGGATCCGATAACTTTTAATGATGCGTATACCAATGCAGGTGATGGAGATGTTTTATTGCTCGAACCGGGTATATATGCTTCATCCGTGACCTTTCCTTCCGGAAAAACAATTACTTTGAAGTCTGCTTCTGCAACAGAGCTTCCGGAGATCCGGTTCGGTGTATCCGGTAATGATGAGGCAATTATGAATGGCGGATTGATTTTTGACGGTTTGAAAATCGTTCCGTCCGGTGATTATTTTATCAGCGTAGATAAGGTAGGCGATATTGCTGCCATCCGGGTTCTTAATTGTACGATTGAATCTGTGAACCGTTGTTTTATTCGCACTAATAATAATGGATATAGCATTGGTGAGATAGAGTTTGCCAACTGTATCATCCGCAATTGTGGTGATAAAGGTTGGAACTTCCTATATCCAAAGCACATTGTCCGTAAAGTATCCGTACGTAACTCTACCTTGTATAATTATCCGGGTGGGGAGAGTTTTTTCTTAGCCAATGCTTCGGATACGGATAATGTAATGGAGTTTTTGTTCGAAAACAATACGGTATATAAATGGGCAAAGAGTTCCGATCGTGCACTTTGTAAAACGTCCAAAAATTACAGTGTTAATTCCAATTATGTTTTTCGTAACAATATCATAGCCGAACCGGGTGTAGCAGGACAAACTCCGAGTTTACTGGAAGCTACCGGGGGTAATGTGATAGGGGAAAATAACCTGATAGTCAATTATGGAGGTTATAAAGTTAGTAATGCCGTCTCGCAACAGGTGAATGATCTTACCTTGGAAGGTCTGGGGCTGTCTGCTTTAAGTTTCCCTGATCCGGACAACGGTGATTTTACGATCCTGTCCGGTTCTCCACTGGCTACTGCCGGTGTGGATGGCCAGTGTGTAGGTGATCCTCGCTGGATAAAGTCATTGGGAGATGCTGTACATGTAGAGACTGCTGCTTTACCCAAAGAGGCCGGTAGTGTTTCACCGGTTAGTATTGCTGTCGAAAAAGGAGACAATGCAACATTCACCGCTACGGCCAATTATGGTTTCCGTTTCAAACTTTGGCAGGATGGATCGGGTAAAACTCTTTCGACGGAAAATCCGGCGACCCTCCAAATAGATAAAGATATGAAGGTGGTAGCTGTATTTGATGCCATGGATATGCAGACTTTGACCGTTAACTTAACCGGAGATGGTGCAAAATGGGGAAAAGTGACATTGAGTCCGGAGGCAGAAGGAAACCGTTATGAGAAAGGAACTATTGTAACAGTTACTATAGTGAATAATCCGGTTACTTCTTTTATGTATTGGGAGGATCAGTCCAGCGAGGTATCGCGCCAGGTGATTATGGATGCCGATCGGGAATTGACTGCTGCTTTCGATGTGATTCCGTTTATTGTCGGATGGGATTTCGCCGTATCCGAACCTCGTGGCAATCGTCCGGGAGACTATTACTATCAGACGGATAATACCGGAAACCTGAGTTTATACAATTACGACGGAAGCTCTACCAATTGGGGAGGTAGTAACCGTACTTTCGGTGGTGTAACTTATGATTGTGCCCGCCGCTATACAGCTGCAGCCGATATCAAGACAGCTCCCCGTTATTTCCAGGCTAAATTCTCGGCCCGTGAATATAATAATATCCATGTGAAGTCTATGATCGCTGCAGATAATGAATGCGTACACAAATTACAAAAGATGCAGTATTCTACGGATGGTACGACGTTCTTTGATCTTGTAACGATTGACATGACCGGAAAAATCAGTACGGAATGGATTGCTTGTGATGCCGTGTTGCCTGTAACGTTGACAGAGGAAGAGAAATCTACAATCTATATTCGTTGGATACCCGATTTGAGCAGTGAATTGTTGGGGCAGCCTGCCGATAATGCTACCGAGGGTTTTTATCTGGCCAATCTCTTTGTATATGCTGATCCGAATGACGCTGATCCGGAACCTCCTGTATTATTGAGTACTACCCCGGTCGAAGGTTCGTCTACTGCCTCTGCCAACGGAACTATCACTTTTACATTTGATAAAAAAGTGAAAGCCGGTACTGTTCCGGTTGTATTCAATGGAGAGACGATAACTCCGGTTTTCGGTAGTAAGACCGCTTCTTATACTTATAAGAATCTGTCTTATGGTACTCAGTATGAATTTGTATTACCGGAAGGAGCCGTTACCAATCTTGTAGGTAATTCTTTCCCCGGAGTGACACTTCATTTCTCTACGGTGCCGCGTCCCGATCCTATTGCACGTGTGTTCGACGCCATTGTTGCTGCAGATGGAACAGGAGATTATACAACCGTACAGGCTGCCATCGATGCAGCACCGGCCGGACGTTCGATGCCATGGCTCATCTTTGTGAAAAACGGTTCTTATAGAGAACAGGTGATTGTGCCGAAAGAAAAATCATTCATTCATTTAATCGGGCAAGATAAAGAGAAGACAATTATTCATCATAAACTGAATGTAGGTGGTAAGCCTGCAGAGGGTGACAATGATGAGTTCTGGAAATATTCCGTTCATAATCCGGCATCCGAAGTTTATCAGTTTGAAGGTACAGTCGTGAAAATAAATTCAACGGATTTCTACTCGGAGAATATTTCTTATGTGAACGACTGGGGTATTGATAGCCAGGCCGGCCCGCAAGCACTTGCAATGAGTACGCAGAATGACCGTTCGGCTTTCTTTAACTGTAAATTCCGCTCTTATCAGGATACTTGGATGACCTCTTCTGCAAATGACAATAATCACCGTACGTATGTCACCGATTGTTGGCTGGAGGGTGCTGTCGACTATTTCTATGGTGGCGGTAATGCCTATGTCGAGAAGACAACCTTCTATAATTTGCGTAGTGGTGCTGTTATTGTAGCTCCCAGCCATGGAGCGGGTACACGATGGGGGTATATTTTCGATCATTGTACGGTAGATGGTAATGCTTCGGCTGCTGATGGTAAGCAAAAGTTAGGTCGTCCCTGGCACAATTCTCCTATTACCGTATATCTGAATACGACCATGAATATTCCGATTGCTCCCGAAGGATGGACTGATATGGGAGCAGTTCCTGCTCTGTTTGCCGAATACAATAGTATGGACAAAGACGGTAATCCGATTGATTTGAATAATCGTAAGACTACTTATACACATGGAGACGGACAGACCGGTAGTTGCAAGGCCGTGCTGACAGCCGAAGAGGTAGTGAAATACACCTACGAAAATGTGATTTGTGAGAATGACAACTGGAACCCGAGAATGTTTATGGAGAAAGTGGATAAACCGGATGATCTTGTTTTAGATGGTGAGCAGCTTTCTTGGAAGGCATCCCGATATGCTATTTGCTATCTGGTGTTCTGCGATGATGAAATGATAGGAATGACTAAGGATACCTTCTTTAATGTTCCTGCATCCGGCAAAGATGCTTCCGCTTATCAAGTGAAAGCTGCCAATGAATACGGTAGCTTGAGTGAACCGGCCACTGCATCAAAAGGTACGGGAGTCCGGAATGAGACGGTCGATAATCGGCTTCAAGTTCTGATTAATGGAAATGAACTGTCTGTTCTGGGTGTTTCTGCCGGTGTTCCTGTTATTTTAGCAAGTGTAGACGGTTGTGTAGTGAGAAGCATGACGAGCACGAGCGATAAGGTAACTTTGATACTTCCCTCATTGAAAGGAGTATTTGTATTGAAAGCAGGTGACCGTTCCGTTAAAATTATGTTTTGAACTGTCTGAGATACAGCAGGTGGAACGTACTTGAATGAATATTGTTTCTCCTTTGATAATCAGATGTTTATAAGCCTTATGATGAGGCAAATAAGAGTGTACACTATTACTATACAAAAGTGTACACTCTTTCTATATAAGAATGTATACTTCTGTGGTATAGGAATATATACTTTTGTAATATGAATAAAAAGTTGCCTTTTGATTCGATATAAACTACCTTTCTGTAGGTAGAAAACTTCTTCTTCTTTTTCTTTTATAATCAAAAGTTTCAATTATAGTTTTTCTTTGACTGAGAAAGAATTTACTTCCTATAAAGATAGATTAATTTTAGGAAGAAACAACTTTTATATATATGTGTGCTTTATCAATGCGGATAGGTAGGTTATCCATAATTAGGAAAGCACAATTTTTGACTTGGCAGTTAAGGAGGAATATAAATGTGAATATAAAAATTAAAGATTTTGTATTCTAAAGTAGTTTTGTTTAGTATAATTCTTTTCTCGGCTGTATTATATATAAAAGTTACCCGGCTTTTTATCTTTACAGATGGGTGACAGTTTTAACCTTAAATGCCATGTCATGGATTTTAAAGTGAAAAGTCAGCTATTGCCATTACTCTTTTCCGGAGGAATGGCAGCTGCGCAGGCACAAACCGTTTTACAGCAAGATACTCATATGTTTAGGGAGGGCGATGTCATTCTTAAACAGGAGGTACAGTATAAGTCTCCGGGGCGAAGCGGAAAAAATGTTGTTTGGGATTTCAGTGAGTTAACTCCGTTGGAAAATGAATATCGGGAATCTTATGACCGAATGGACAGTTTGTTTACCTGTTCTGGAATGAATGCTACTTATCAGTATCGTTTTTCCGGCGATTCATTGCTATGTGTCGGTTATTTCAATCAATTATTACAGGTGCGTCATTTGCTTCCCGAATTAATTATGCATTATCCTTTGACTTATTCGGATTCTATTTGTTCTTTTTATTACGGAGAAGGAAAATATAGTCATACATTGAATTTGGCTGTCTATGGTGAAACAGTCCGTAAAGCGGATGCGGAAGGGATACTGTTTTTGCCTGACGGTGAAGTATTGTCTGATGTCTTGCGTGTCCATGAATCTGTCCGGACAGGACAGCGCATAGCTTCTTCTCCGGCTATATTGAGTTTTGGAGAAACGTCTTCCTATTCGAAAGATTCACTTATTTATCATCTTACTCATGATAGTATTACCTGGCGGGTAGATGCTTATCGGTGGTATGCTCCCGGTTACAGATATCCGGTTTTTGAAACTGTACAGACTTTTGTTTGTGCTTCCGGTATTCCTGTCCGGCATTTTCAACGTTCTTATTATTATCCTGTGGAGGAACAGAAATATTTGTCGGAGGATCGGGTAAACATGGCCATTCGTGAGACACTTGCCACGCAAGCAGAAAGAGACGAAGAGGAACTTTATACAAAGAAAAAAAGCTTTGGAAAAAAATCGGGAAATTACGCATATAACAGTTATTTCTCTCCAGATGGAGGACTGCTAAAGATAGATATTCTTCTTGATGGTCCAGGCAGTGTGGATTTGTTACTTTGTTCCTTATCGGGCATTTGTTTGTTTCAGAAAACCTTGTCGGAATGTGATGCCGGTATGTATCAGGAAACATTTGATTTAACCTCTTTACCATCAGCAGATTATTTATTATCTGTTATTATTAATGGTGAAGTTAACAGTGAAAAGATATTGAAGAATAGATAACCTGTAAATGTATTATGAAGACATGCATGCTTTTCCTCTTATTTGTTTTCTTATATTGGGGTAATGATATTCAAGGACAGACGCAGGAGATTGTTTTGAAAAACTATACACCTTCTCCGGAAGCGTATTCATTGATGGAGTATTCGGAAATTCCCGTATCTTTATATACCGGAGTCCCGGATATAAGTATTCCTATTTATACTATTCGTGTAGGTAATTATAGTTTGCCCATATCGTTACGTTATCATGCCTCAGGGATTAAAGTGGGGCAGGAAGCCAGTCGGATCGGTTTGGGGTGGAGTATTCATGCTGGTGGAGCTATTTCCCGCTCTGTTCGTGGTTGGGATGATCTTAAGGGGTATTGGACGCAAACGGATACGATTCCGAACGAAGATTCCGAATATATTTGGTATTCGGTATATCATGATCGGAAAGATTACGAACCGGATATTTTTCATTATAATTTTGATGGATTTTCCGGTAAGTTTTATGCGAATAAGGGAGCGGGAAGTTCAAGTATAGTACCCAAATTTCTTTTGGCGGACCCGGAGGGAAATCTTCGTATAGAGTATCAAGGAGATGAAATGGATGGGAGCTTTGTGGTGGTTACTCCTGAAAATGTGAAATACGTTTTCGGTATCCGGGAAACAAAGGAAAGTTATGGAATGGTGTATGGGGAGGCAATTGATGAGCATGTAGGATCATATCCGGGTAAGGCTTCCGCTTTTGAGCCGGATCATTTTGATTCGGAGACACGGACAATATCTTCGTGGCTGCTCACTCGTATCGAGTATCCGACCGGTGATGTCATAACCTTTGAGTATGACATATATTTCGATTCTTATTTAAGTCCTATAAATCATTCGCTGAAGGAACTCAGGATGATATCAGAGGATCTTTTTTCGAATCCGGGTATTACTTGGAATGAATTTCGAACAATGAGACCTGAATCCACGACTTCCGTTTCTATGGAGTTGACGGATTGTGAACCTGTGTTGAGAAGGATTGTGTGGAAAGACGGTTCTTTAGATTTGGTACCCTCGGACGATGTACGTCTGGATATTCGTGTCCCGCGTGGAAATACTTCTGCTAAACGCCCTAAAAGACTGGAAAAGATTCTTCTTTATGCAAAGAATAAATCGGTTCCCAACTTGTCTTACACATTTCACCATTCCTATTTTGAGGGAAGGGGATCAAGTGGAAAAGTTGGAGATAATACGGCAAAGTATCTGACTCACCGTTTAAAATTAGATTCCGTTTCAATACAAGGAACAGGAGAAACAAAACAAAAATATCGCATGGAATATGAGATGTCCGATGCATTGCCCATGAAAAATAGTTTTTGTTGTGATAAATGGGGGTATTATAACGGGTATGATAGTTCTAAAGAGGTATTTCCCTTTGTCCCTTTTGTGGCTCGCAAGGATTACTATCATTACGAAAGAGAATGGAGAACAGAGAATGGGAAACAATATTGTTATATTTATCCAATAAAATCTCAGGTTTGTATTAAGGAAGGAGAAGAACACCTTGCAGGCCCTAAGGATATGCGTGAATCAAATTCACTGTCTCGAACTTGGATGTTGACCGGATTGGTTTCTCCTTTGGAGGGAAGGACGGAGTTTCAATATGAACCTAATCAAGTGTGGTCTCAATATGAATATGAATGGCAAGTGGAAGATTCTGCCCAAGTGGTTACTCTTGTAAAAGATTATAATGAGACTGAAAAAACAATTAGTTTTGATTTTCCTTTCGATGGGTACATAGATGTAGTTTGTACATATGACGGTAAAGGAGAGGGATATGGCTATGAAGTGGAAAAAAATACTTGCTTGTTTGAATTGGATATGCCTTCTTTTCATCAATATGGCCTTCCGGAAGGACTTCAGAATACAGGCAGCAAGATACATGAGCAATATACATTTACAACCCGTTTGAAGTGCCTTGAGAAGATGAAAAGCGCCACTATCACAGCGAGAACGGCGGAGTGGGGGCGTCTTACTATTCAGGTGAAACGATATAAAGCCCGTTGGGTAAATCGTGAACCTTTTGTCGGAGGGGTACGTGTTGCGGAAATAAAATCTCCCTTATCTACACGTAAGTTTGTATATCGGGATCGGGCAAGAGGACTTTGTTCGGGACTTCTTCACAGGAATGCTGAATATTCTACGACCGGTATACTTGATGTCGTATCCTCTATAGGGACTAATAATATTGTTGGCCGTTATCAGTTTATTGAATATAATTCGTCGGCGGTTCGTCCTTTAGAGAATCCATACAATAGTTATTTTATGGGATACACGGAGGTGAGTGTGACGAAAGAGGATAAGGGCAAGAGTATTTGTGAGACGAGTAATTTTTATAATTTGGCGGAACCTGCTTTGGTTTACTGGAAAGACCCCAGTATTCCGATGCCGTTAAATGGAAAATTGTCTTGGCAAGGAGTCTTGGCAGATGGGAAAAGTTTATCTGCCAAATCTTATAAATATGACAAACGGATGATTTTTCGGTTGAAAGGTTTGCAGGTTGATGAGAATGGACATGGATATAATGTAGAAGGTTATCACATTCCTTTGCTGAATTGTAATGAATCTTATTATAGTCATATTCCTGGCAAAGAGAACAGCCTTTCTTTCAACAAATATACGACTTATGAGTATAATTCTTCTAATTTTTTAGTGAACAAGTCGACGGTTACGCAAACCGGACATCCGAAGGAAGAGCATACGATTCGTTATTCTATTGATTATCCTAACTACAATGACGGCATTTTTCAGCAGAATAATCTGGTAACTGTTCCCATTGAGGAATCTTTCTATACGGATGGAGTTCTGGTCAAGCGGTTGCATCACTTGCATTATAAGGATTCTTATATAAAACCGTGGAAGGAATATGTGCATTATAATAAAGAGGGATATTCGTTTCCACCTGAGTTTACTGGAAATGTGGACCAGAACTTGGGAGTGCCGGAACTTATTTACTCTTCTTACAGTGCTAATGGGCAAGCGGTTTCGATGCAAACCCGTCAAGGGCGCTCTGTTGTATTGATATGGGGATATCAGGGACAACACATCATAGCCCAAATTGACGGGTCTTCATTAGAAGAGGTGAAGTCTCAGGGAATTGTTCCCGACTTGATTGCTTCTCGTGAGGAGCCGACGGAGGAAGACTGGCGTTTGTTGAATCAGTTGCGGAGCCGGTTGCCTAATGCACAGGTTGTGACAACCCGGTATGAACCATTGGTAGGGATTGTTTCCCAGACTGACGCCCGTGGAGTGACTTACCGTTATACGTATGATGAATTCAACCGGCTGTGCGAAGTGATAGAGACAGGAGAACAGGAACATGTATTACGTAAAACAGAGTACAAATATGCGACGGAGTATTAATCATTCCCTTTTTCTCAGGTGCATTTTGTCTTGCATCTTCATTTCTTTTCTTTCCGATCTTTGTGGACAGTCGAATTATGTCCGTACCTATGTCCCTAAAGAGCCGGTCTCTCCGGGTATTTCCTTGAATGAAAGCAATGCGTTGGTTAGTACAGCCTATTACGATTCGGGTGGACGCTTGGTTCAAACGGTGCACCATGGCATTACGCCCTCTGGAAAAGATATGGCTGATCTTATTGTGTATGATCATGTCGGGCGTTGCCAACGGGAGTGGCAATTATTGCCTTTTGACAGTTCGGACGGTTCTTATAAACAGGCATCTGCATTCGATTCTTCTCCGTATAAAGACCATTACCATGTGGACTATGAATACGAGCCTTCTGTTTGGAATCGTGTTACAGCCGAAATAGGGCGTAATACTCCCGGGCGATCTGTTACAACGGAGTATTTATTGAATGCAGGTTCAACCGGTTTCCTTTGTGTGACTCATTATACCCTTTCTGGTTTTATGGTGACGAGAAACGGAAATTATCCTGACGGTAGTCTTACTTGCGTGAAACGTACAAACGAGGATGGTGAAAGTGATTATGTTTTTACAAATGCTCACGAAAAAGTGGTCTTGGAACGGCATGTCGGTTTGGATTATACATATGACACTTATTTCCTTTATGATCGTTTCGACCAGTTGGTTTGTGTTCTTCCTCCCGCAGTATCTGAGAATTGGGAGTCATCTGCCGGAAGTTATGTGTTGGCTTCCGGTAATCTGCTTGATCACTATGCGTACTTTTATGAATATGACTATTTTAATAATTGTATTTCTTCAAAGCTGCCCGGTGCCGGTTGGTATTATAAAGTTTACGACGGCGACCATCGTATGATTCTCAGTCAAAGCCCCAACCAGCGTTTCCGCAGCGAGTGGAGTTTCTGCAAGTACGATCTTTTGGACCGGATCATTTTGGAAGGCACTGTTCGGAATTCCAACTCACATCATGAGTTGGTGCGTAGCTATATGGATACACTGGTATGTGAATCCTATGATGGTACAGGTACTTTCGGTTATACAAACCGCTTTCCTCTCGGGGAATCTCCTCGTATCACGAAGGTTTCTTACTATGATACGGAATCTTTTCTTTTTTTACCTCTTTTCCATTCTTTGAATGTGGTTCGCCCTCAAGGCACTTATTCCTCTTGTCAATCATTACTGACCGGTTGTTATTTATCATTGAATGATGGAGAGGGTACCGGTGAACTCCAGTCTTTCAGTTACGATAAGCGTAAGCGTCTTATAGGGAGTAGTATCTACAATGCTGTCAGCCGTGCTACTACTTATACTTTTACCGAATATAATGAACTCAACGCTCCTGTCCTCATTAACCGGCGTTTTGTGAGTCCTGACGGAACCTGCCTTTCGGATATGTCTTATCATTATGATAACGGTGGTCGTGAGACGGCTTCTGCTCTTACAGTATCTCTTTCTGACGGTCGGACTAATCAAAGCCGGACTTTCCCTTCCCGTGAGCTTACCTATGACGAATTCTGCCGTCCGGTTTTCGAGCAGATCACTTCTGGCGAACGGATCTCCACGGTCTATCGTACCGACGGTAAATTGGGCAGTTTGGAAAGCGCCCGTTTTTCGCAGACATTGCATTATTCGGATGTGCCTTCTTGTTTTTGGAACGAGTATTTTAACGGGCGCATCTCTGCGGTTTCTATTCGGCAGCTGGACAATAGTTACCGCATGTTTTTGTCTTATGGAGACCGGCAATCCCTGTGCGATATGGCTATGTATACTTATGACGGTACCGGTTATTTACGTTTCAAAGAGAGTATGGGCTATGACATTATGGGAAATATTCGTACTTTGACCCGGCAAACGCCATTGGGAGATGTCAATGTGCTCTCTTTCGAATATACCGGCAATCATTTTAAGTCTTCTTATGACCATAGTTCCTCCCGTTGGCCGGATGCTTATTCTTTTCTTTATCATTCCTGGGAACCGGAGGGGGCTTTTGGCTATGATGATAATGGTAATGAGACTCGGAATCTTGCACAAAATGTGGAGTATGCACATTATAATAACCATAATTTACCGGACAGCGTCTGCTTTCCCGGAGGTAATACATTACTGCTGGATTATCTTTCGGATGGTCGTCGTGTTCGTACGAATACCAAAACTTACCGTACAGCCCTTATTGTCCCTTGGGATGATTTGCAACTTCTATCCGATCCTTCTTCCGAGACGGAGGAGGTGCGGGATGGCGATTTTCTATTTCGTGACGGCCGCCTTTCCAGACTTGAAACTCCCGGAGGATATGTTTCTTTGCGCAATGATACTACAGGTGAGAAGCGAATTCGAGGGTATTATTATATCAAGGATTATTTGGGCAGCGTTCGCTTGACTTGTGATTATGAGACAGGAGAGGTGCTTCAGAGCATGGAATATCTCCCTTCGGGAGCTATTTTCCGTAGAACAGGTTATGATATTCAGAATCGCCGGTTTTGTGGAAAAGAAGAATTGTCAATGCATGGTTTCAACATGTATGATTCCGGTGCTCGCCTGCAATACACACTCGTTCCACGATTCTCAACGATGGATCCTTTGCTGGAAAAGTATTATGATATAAGTCCATATGTTTATTGTGCGAATAATCCGGTAAGGTTTATTGATCCGACAGGCATGATATGGGAAGACCCACAAGAAGCGGAACGGCTAAAAAGGAATATAGATAATAGAATTACTTCTCTTAATAAAGACATAGTTAGAAATCAAGATAAACTTGACAAAGGAGGTTTGAGCGAAAAACAAATCGGTAAACTTGAAAGCAGAATATCAGAAGCCAATAACCGTATATCAAACTTGAATACAAGTAAGGCAGACATTGATCTATTGGGAGCAGATCAAAGCAATGTGTATGCTTTAAGCTCAATTAGTGGTGGAAAACATAAAGTGCGTCAAGGTAGCGATGGAAAGGTTTATATTGAAACTTCTTCGGATGCTCTATCCATACATGAAGTCACGCATGTTCGACAATCATTGGATGCAGGAGGGTTAAGGTTTTCCACTAATGGAGAATTGCTTAATGCAGGAGTCGGTATAAGAAGTGTATCAAATATGGAAATTGAAGCCTATAAAATGCAATACTCCTATGATAGGTCTTTCCCTGGTAGTTTAAGAGGAAGGGGATTACAAGGTATAGATGTACATTCTGTGGGTGGTATAACAAATGACGGAAAACATGTTTATCCGGTTATTTATCAATATTCTATTGACTTGAATAAATTCTTTAAACAGCAAAAAAAATTAATAGGAGGAGGGAAGTAATATGAAAGTACGAGCTTTATTGTTTCTTTGTATTTGTTTTAGCCTTTATGTGTTTGGACAAAAAGATATATCAGGAACTTATTTTAGCAAATCTGGAACAAAAATAGAAATAATAGGAAATAATTTTAATTACATTGAACCTCATATTTATACTCCTGTTTGGTATAATGATACATTGGCAAAATGTACTTTTATGTGGGTTGATGCTAATTTTATTGAATTAAACTCAACTCCACCGAATGTTTTTGGATTTAAAGGATTAAAAGTAGTTCAATTTTTGGATTCTACTATAAATGACAGTATCAAAGTTTCTTTTTTAATACCTTATCAAAGGGGGAATCTTAAAATAAATGTGCATACTAATACTTTTAAAACATTTGATTTAATTTACTCCAAGAGTAGTAGAGAGTTAATGCTACCTAATAATGTTAAATCAATAACATTTTATATTGTACCTGAGCATATAATACCTCATACTTCTGATGGTCTATTTTATGGTATAGTTGGATTTGATCCATTTCAAGAGTATCAAATTGAAAAGAACATTAACCATATTTCGATAGAAATCCCTGCAATAGATGATTCTTTTTTTGAAAAATATTATGTTAAAGGCGATTACGCTAAAATATCGAAAGACACCATTACTTGGAAAGGGGAAGTTTTTATATTCAAAAATCATTAGTGCCCCATTAAAATTGGGACAAATTAAAAATTAAAAAAAACTTGGCCCATTTGGTCCGAATCGTTCTTTGTCATTTTGAAATTTAGTTTTATCAAAGAGGGCTCTCGGATGAGTTTTATCAGTCAATGAGATGCTCAATATTTGCAGTGTTTCGTATGTACTTCTATCCAGTTGTATATCGTGTTGAACGATTGCCACCAAGCAGTAAGTGGGTATTGCAGCATATATCTGTATTCGAACAGCGTTCTCTGTAATATCCTAAAATATTTTGACTTCAAGGTGCTGCTTGAGCCATTTTGAAAACTGCTCTACCTGCCAGCGATTTTTATAAAGTTCGGCAACTTGAAGAGCAGATATATGCGTGGCATTGGTTATGAAAACGAATTCCCTTTTTTGTTTTTCATCCCAATATTTAATCAGTCTAAGTGGCTCTGAATAATATTATTTAGGATAGAATCCAACCAGAAGTACACTTGCGCTTGAAAGCACATTCTTGGGTAGCCTACGCTTCCATTTGATGGATTTGTATTGGAGGTTCTTTTTTGCTTTGGCAACAAAGTAGGCTTCAATCTGATGAATCTTACATAGCATCTTGAAGTTGTTATAACCGTGATCAAAGATGTAATAAGAACCTGATTCATAAGGATTGTCAATCATAGTTTTAGAATCGTGTACGGATGCTTCCGTGATATGAAAGAAGGCAGGAATCTGTGTTTCTACATCATATAATGTATGCACTTTGATATCCCCTTTCTTCTTGCGGAATTTAGCCCACTAAAAGACTGAAAGACACAAGTTAATAGTTGTCGAATCGAAAGCATAAACGTTGCCACCAAGTTTGAAAATATGATTAACACGCTTTTGTCGTGTTTCACTAACCAGGTAGTATGCGTATTCTTCAAAGTATGATAGTCTCTATCTTGATTTGCTCTTGCTAACGATGACTTTGATATGTTTTTTACCCATTCCTAAATGATAACATTTGGAATGATGAGCTTCAAGAGCAACTATCAAATCTCGCAGACTTTCACGATTAGAAAGTTGACCGAACATCAAAGTAAGTAGTTGATTCCAGCAAGTGAAGTGTTTCACATAACGATTCCCGTGATACTTGTCGACAATGCGTCGAAACTTATCTTCGTTCAAGAATGAGATAAATTGGGAAAACACATATTTCTCTTTATTCATTGCAGTTTTTATTGGGATGCAAAGGTATAAATTGAAATCATCGCGCTTTGAAAACCTCTGTAACTAACTAAATTTCAAATATTTCAAAGAACAATTTTAGATTTTAATGGGATAGCAATGAAAGGAAATATCAAAAAATGTAACGGTAAAGAATTATCGAAATGCGGCAGTAAAACAGGGCTCTACCATCTATTTTGATTTGAATTCCAAATCAACAAGATCAGGCCTCAGACCTCCTGTTATTGGGCTTGCTCATGAATTGGGGCATGCGGATGATTTCTCTCTGTATCCACAAATCGGGCTGATACATGAGGGGATTGGGCAAATAGTGGAATGTTATTCAAGTAAAGCCAAAATATAGAAAAGAAAAATAGGCGATAGTTCATATTTCAAGGCTTTATAAGGTAAAAGAATCTTTGTCTTAGCTACTTGTAAAGTTGGTGCTTTTTATTGGAAATGAGGGGGGAAATAAAGAGAAATATAGATTGTTTTAATTGAGAACTGTCATTTGATACGATTATAATCGAAAAAATAGTATAGTTGCAGGAAATGTTGGATTATGGATAATAAATGAAGTTCATCCGGATAACATACTATATATAATAAGGGATTCTTGGAGTTTGATTTTATCGAGAATTATAAAGAACTGAAAAAGTTATATCTTATGGATGTTTTGTAGTTTGGAAGTATCTCTGATTTAAAATAAAAGGAGTTAGAAAACGAGTCTTTGATGGCAGACTAATGGTTTTCTAACTCCTTTCTTTTGGGGATTTTAAATTATTTATTCATTCATTTTTCTTTCGTTATCAGATAACTTTCTCCAGCTACCGTTTTTATATCATATAGATAAGTTTTGGGCTGCACGGTCGTATTGATTGGAGCATCGGCGGCAATCAGAGGACGACGTATCGGTTGACTTTTCAATAGTGAATTGTCACATTCGGAACGCTTTACCGGTTTTAATGCAATTCCGTTAAGTGATAACGGGGTGGCAGTGCAAATACGTAGAGTTCCTCCTATGGATGAGGTGATACGGGCTGTTTGGAGTTGGTTGTCTTCCCAATTCAGTTCTTCTACTGTAAATCCGCCACGGCAGCGAAGCCCTTTTACGCTTCCTTTCTTCCACACATCGGGTAGTGCGGGTAGCAAATGTACACTACCGGCATGACTCTGTACCAGCATCTCGGAGATTCCTGCCGTACAGCCAAAGTTACCGTCTATCTGGAAAGGAGGATGGGCATCGAACAAGTTGGGATAAGTTCCTCCGTTCTGTCCTTTTTCGTCGGTAGTAGGGTGGAGTTGTTCGGTAATTAGCTTATAAGCATGGTTTCCATCGAGAAGCCGTGCCCAAAAACAGACTTTCCATCCCATAGACCAACCGGTGGAATGGTCTCCGCGACCTTCGAGTGTGCGTTTGGCTGCTTCAAAAAGGATGGGGGTGTTTTGGGTGATCTGGCGTCCCGGATACAATCCCCATAAATGAGATGTGTGGCGATGACGGTCTTTCGGATTATCCCAGTCTTCCATCCACTCTTGTAGCTGTCCCCAGCGTCCCACTTGCATAGGAGCTAAGTTTTGAACGACTGTTTGCAGACTATCCATGAAAGTGGATGATTCGCCCATCAAGGATGCGGCTTCCAATGTGTTATGAAAAAGGTCGCTTACCATTTGGTTATCCATAGTAGCACCTGCCACGACGACAAAATCGCGTTTCCCGTTTACCGACGGACGGTTTTCGGGAGAGTAGGAGGGCGATACTACCAACCAGTTGTTTTGTGGCTCACGTATCAGGAAGTCCAGATAGAATTCGCAGGCACTACGCATCAGTGGATATACTTCGGCAAGGTAATCGCGATTGCCGGAGAACAGGTAACGATCCCATAAATGCTGGCAGAACCAGGCATTACAAGTAGGCCAAATACCATATCCCGGACCGTCTACAGAACCGGTGGAACGCCAGATGTCCGTATTGTGATGAAGCGTCCATCCCCGGCAGCCATACATAGCGGCACTTTGCCGGCCTTGTTCGGCTACCTCCTTTATCAGTTGCAGAAAAGGTTCGTGCATTTCTGTCAGGTTGGTCGGTTCGGCAGGCCAATAGTTCATTTCCACGTTGATATCGGTGGTGTATTTTCCATCCCAAGGAGCACGTAGCTGATAGTTCCAAATACCTTGAAGATTGGCGGCTTGTCCACCGGGTTGGGAACTGCATATTAGCAGATACCGTCCGAATTGGAAATACAGAGCGGCCAGTTGCGGATCAAAAGCCGAAGCGAATTCATGCACCCGTACATCGGTCGGTTTGGCAGCTTGTGCATTGCTGCCCAGATCGAGAGAGACACGATTGAACCACTTTCCGTAAGTAGCGCAATGGGCTTCTTTGGCTTTCAGATAATTCTTTCCGGCATTTTTCAGATAAGTTTGAGCGGTTTTCCGGGCATTGCCTGATATATCTTTGTAGTTTATGAAGTTGGTACCTATCGATACATAGATGGTTACACTATTGGCATTACGGACCCGGAGTAACGTGTCTGAAACGGATTCCATGTGTCCGCCGTTCCGTTCGATACGTGTCAGTGCGGTGAACTGCACTTTACCTTCGATGCCTTCGTGGTCATTGGCTTTTCCATCCATTTGAAGCTCTTTCCGGGAGGAGATGCTTTTAGTGATATTCTCTTGGTAAGGCGTACTGTAACGGGCTGTGAAAGAGAGCTTCCCTTTTTCCGAGGCCGTCAGCCGGATGATCAGTAACTGATCGGGGAAAGAGGTAAATGCTTCCCGGGTATAGGTCACTCCTCCGGCGGTGAACCGGGTGGTGGTGACAGCTTTTTCAATATCTAACTCACGATAATAATTGGAATAACTGCTGATTCCTTCGAAGTCGAGATGGAGGGAACCTACCGTTTGATACGGCATACCGTTGGCTGTCTGTGAGCAGATATTGGGACCGCAAAGTGCTTGTGCCTCTTTGTTTCGGCTTTCGAAGATCAATTGCCGGATTTGTGGTAAGGCTTCTTTGGCTTTCGGGTTGGTATTGTTGTATGGCGAACCTCCCCATATGGTTTCTTCGTTTAATTGAAATTCTTCATGTATCGGATCACCGTAAACCATAGCTCCTAAACGTCCGTTTCCTAATGGAAGGGATTCCACCCATTGGGTTGCAGGCCGGTCATACCATAGTTTCATTCCAGTTTCCTGGGCTTGTGCACTGTTAGCTGATAAGACAGTGAAACAGGCAATAATCAGTTTTTTCATGTTTTTATTGTATTTGTATTTTTATCGATTGTAAATCCTCGGTTCTGGAACTGCCACCATATAGTACTTCGTATTCTCCCTTCATGGAATGCATGGTATGGGTGCTGTTATCAAACCATTCAAAAGCTGTATAGGGTAGTTCTATCTTTACATTCAGGCTCTTTCCTTTGGTAATTTCCACTCTTTTAAAAGCACGCAACGTTTTTGTCGGTCCTTCTGGGTCATCTTCCCGGCGGAGATATACCTGTACTACTTCTTCACCGTCTCTGCTGCCGGTGTTGCTGACAGGAATGGTAAGCGTCATTTTTTCTCCTGTTGAAATACGTTTTTTATCCGCACGGGCTTTACCATAAGTAAAGGTGGTGTAACTGAGTCCGTAACCGAATGGGAAAAGAGGTGCTTCTTTCATATAGCGATAGGTGCGGCCCTGCATGGAGTAATCTTCAAAATCCGGGAGTTGCTCCATATTCTTATAGAAAGTGACGGGAAGCCGTCCCGCAGGGTTATAATCTCCGAAAAGTACGTCGGCAACGGCCGTTCCTCCTTCCTGTCCGGGATACCAAGCTTGCAGAATGGCATCACAGTTTTCCGTTTCGGGAGTCAGTGCCATGGCCGAACCGGAGAAGTTGACGAATATGACTTTCTTTCCTGCTTTTTTCAGTGCTGCCAATACATTGCGCTGAACGGCGGAAAGTTCGATATCGGTCCGGTCGCCTCCTTTGAATCCGGCGGCGGAAACTTTCATCTCTTCTCCTTCGAGCAATGGAGAGATTCCTCCTGCAAAAATTACGATTTCCGTATCTTTCAACTTTTCAAGTGTTGCATTCATATTCAGAGGAATATCTTCCACCAAGTCGAAATTGAAATAAGCACCGTCCTTTATTTGTTTGAACTCAATGACGATTTCATAGCTTTTTCCGGCTTGGGCCTGTAAAGTATATAAATTTTCCGGGTTTTTGATATTACCGGTCTTGATTACTTCTTCTCCATTGATATTTACCCGGATATCACCGTTTGTCTGGAAACGGAAGATGGCATTGCCCGACTTTTTCGGACGAAATACAGTCTGATAACGGCCGGTAAATCCGGTTAATTCTATCCCCGGGGCAAATGCAGTAGCACCTAAGGTCGTGAAACGAAAAGGAGTAGAAAGCTGAACGGTTGCATCCGCTTCTCCTTTAAAGTCCGGATTGTTCCAATAAGTAGCGGTAAAACCTGGTTTTGCATGGTAACTGCACTGGTTGAACAGGCTATTGAAAGTAATATCATCAGTCAGTCCACACACAGGTTCGTAGATGAGCTGCGCAGCCGGTAGTTTGGATCGGAGGGCAGATAGAAGTGTACTTGTATGTGACGGAGTTCCATTGTAATTTCCCCATTGCATTACAGAATCGTTTGCATTGGGGCCTATTACGGCTACTTTGGCATGTTTGTCAAGCGGCAGTATATTTTCTTTGTTTTGCAGGAGCGTCATGGTTTCGTGTGCTATTTGCAGAGCCAAGCGGCGGTGTTCCGGGCAGTCTACAATACTGTATGGAAGAGCCCATGGATGGGATTCTTCCATTTCTCCCAGTTCAAAACGTGCTTTTAGCAATCGTTTTACGGAAATGTCTATCTGTTCTTCACTGATGATTCCGGCTTTGACGGCATCTGTCAATTTCCGGTAATTGCTGCCGCATTCCAAGTCTGTTCCACTTAAGACGGCATCAGCCGATGCGTGGGCGGCATCCGGATGGGTATTGTGTTTTTTGGCTCCCCAAAAGTCGGAGATAGCGCCACAATCAGAAACCACAATTCCGTTGAATCCCCATTCGTCCCGTAGAATTTGTGTCAACAGGCGGTTACTTCCACAGCAGGGATCACCTTCAAAACGATTATAGGCACACATCACCTCCTTCACATCCGCTTCTTGTACTAAGGTTTTGAATGCCGGTAGATAGGTTTCCCATAAATCTCTCGGAGCAATGTTCTCGGCATTGAAGCTGTGACGGTTCCATTCCGGACCGGAATGGACGGCAAAATGTTTGGCGCAAGCATGTAATTTATCGTAACGTGCGCTGTCCGGTCCTTGCAATCCTTTGACTACTGCCACTCCCATGCGGCTGGTCAGATAAGGATCTTCACCATATGTCTCCTGTCCGCGTCCCCATCGTGGATCACGGAAAATGTTGACATTGGGGGTCCACATGGTCAGTCCCTGATAACGCTTGTATTGTCCTTGATCATTGAATGCACGGTTTTTTGCTCTGGCTTCGTCAGATACGGCGGTAAATACTTTCTGAACAAGAGAATCGTTGAAGGAGGCGGCCATACCGATCGTTTGAGGGAAGACCGTGGCCAGTCCGGCACGTGCTACTCCGTGCAGAGCCTCGTTCCACCATTCATAAGGCCGGATACCCAATCGGGGGATACCCGGTGAATTGTTTTGCATGAGCGATATCTTTTCTTCCACAGTCAGACGTTGCAGAAGATCAGTTGCTCTTTGTTCCGGGGTCAGATCCGGATTTTGATAGGGTAATTGGGCCGAAAGGGTAGTTCCCAGTCCGACACCTAACATTAATACGGTTACCTTTTTACATAAAATATGCACAAACGTGTGTTTCATGATTGATTCTTTAATTATGTACGTTATGAATTCAGTTTGCAATAGTACGTACTTTTTGCCGGATATCGGGGGAATATCCGGTAGAAAAAGGGGAAATGCGTTACTATTGCTTCTGTTTGTCTTTATATTCTGTTGGTGTCACTCCCATTTGTTTCTTGAAGCATTTGCTGAAATACTTCGGGTCATTGAAGCCGGTCATATAGGCTACTTGGGATATGTTGAACCTGCCACTGTCGATCAATTGCACTGCGCGTTTGATACGGATATCGCGTATGAAATCTACAGGGGTCAGGCCTACTATTGATTTTAGTTTCCGATAGAATACCGTACGGCTCAGTAGCAGTTTATTGGCAAAGTCGTCTATGGTAAGTTCCGAATTGTCCATTTGTTCCTCCATATATTCCATGACTTGTTGCATAAACTCTTCGTCAAAGGGTGTGATTTGCGGTTGTGACGGTGTCAGCTCCTGTTGCCGGTCGGGGAGTTGCTTTCCTTTTGCCAGATTGGCCAGATAAATCTCCTGCAACATTTGGCGTTGTTGAAGTAGTGAGGTGATCCGGGTTTTCAGGTAAGTGGCACTGAATGGTTTGGTAATGTAGTCGTCGATACCTTGTTCCAGTCCGGCAATGCGATCGTCCAACGATGACTTTGCCGATAACAGAATAATGGGTATATGACAGATATTACGGTTCTCTTTAATGTTTTTCACCATGTCGAGCCCATCCATGACAGGCATCATAACGTCACTGATTATTAAATCGGGTACTTCCTGCAAGGCTTGTTCCAATCCGTCCTGTCCGTTGCCGGCTTCGATTACGATGTATTTATCAGTCAGTATATTATGTAGGAATGTACGTAATTCAGGATTATCTTCCACAATAAGGATGGTGAGGGCGTCCTTATTGTCCGATTGTTGGTTGCTGGTTGGGGAGCTTGCTACCGGTTTCATGTCGAATGTATTCTGATCTGTTGCAATTGCAGCCTGATAACTGTCGGCCAGGATAAATTCCACTTGCGGGTCTTGTTCTAAAATATCACGTCTGGTGGGAAATTGTACGCTGAAACAGCTGCCATTACCGGGCTGGCTGGATACTTCTATTATTCCGTGGTGTAGTTCTACCAACTCCCTGACTAATGATAAACCGATTCCTGACGATGGTTGTAATATGTTATACCTGGCCAGTGTCTCGAATCTTTGGAAAAGAGATTTCTGCTTACCGGGCTCGATTCCTATACCTTCGTCTATCACGGATATGGTTACGTTTTCCGTATCGGTAGTGATGCGTACGGTAACTGCTTTCCCCGAAGGGGTGTACTTGAATGCATTGGAGAGCAGATTGAAAAATATTTTCTCAAATTTATCACGATCTATCCATATATATAGCTCTTTGCAATCGGTATCTACTTTGAAGTCAATCTGTTTTTCTTCGGCAACCAATTGGAAGCTGTCTGTTATTTTACGCAGCAGGGCGATAATATCGCTCTCTTCTACCAGTAATTTCATTTTTTTATTCTGTATCTTCCGGAAGTCCAATATCTGGTTTACCAACCGTAGCATGCGTTCTGTGTTTTTATGCACTAAAGTCAGATGTTCGCGCGCTTTGGACGAAAGAGGTTCATTTTCCAGTATTTCTGTTACCGGACTGGCTATCAGTGTAAGTGGTGTTCGCAGTTCATGAGAAATATCGGTAAAGAAACGAAGCTTGATATTTGATAATTGTTGCTCAAGGTCTACCTGATGTCTTAAGCGGTAGATATAGAATAGGATATATACGATGGTACAGGTAAACAGGATAAATAGGACGACATAAAGTCCCCATGCCCAAGCCGTTTCCCAGAAAGTAGGCGATACTTTTACTATTAAAGTACGTGTGTTGTCTACCCATACTCCGTCACTGTTGGTTGAGCGAACTTGAAGCCGGTATTCTCCGGCCGGTAGGTTAATGTAGCTGGCAGAACGGTTATTGTCTGCATCGTTCCATTCATGTTCCAAGCCCTCCAAACGATAAGCGTATTGTATTTCTTCCGGTGCTACATAGTCGAGGGCTGCAAATTGGAAGGTGATATTTCTTTGGGAAGGATTTAACACCAGTTCTTGCAGATCGTCAATCCCCGTAGGAGACGGGCTACCCTGTATCTTTAAACCGGTGAAGACGATAGGGGGGACATAGTCGCTTTTTTTCATATCGGAGGGACTGATTTCAATGAATCCTTTGTCTGTCCCGAATACTAATTGCTGTTTTGCATTTAAGGAGGGAGCTGCTTCGGAGAAGTTGAATTCTTGTTGTAGGAAATTACTTCCATAATTCTCAAACGTTTCCAGTTGCGGGTTGAAGCGGGATAACGTGTTTTCCGACACGATCCATAGGTTCTTTTCCGTGTCTTCGATAGTGGACAGTACAAGATCCGAGGCTAATCCGTCTCTGATGGTATAAGTCTTGAATTCTATGTCGCTATTGAGAAGATTCCGGGAGAGTACCTTGCTGACTCCTCCGGTGAATGTCGATATATATATCGTTTTTCGGCTGTCTGTATAGATGTTGATGACATCATTGCTGCCCAGACTGGATGCTATACCCGGGTTGCGTATATTTTGATGGAATTTGATTTCTTCCGGTTGTTCAAAGTTGTTGGAGAATGTCAACAGTCCTTCTGTTGTGCCTGCAATGATCACTCCTCCGGATACTTCGGTAATGCATCTGACTTTCATGAAATGGCTGGTCGGAAAGTTTTTTAATTCATTGTTGCTGTGTATGAACCGGATTTTACCATCTGTAGATTTAGTCAACAGATTAATTCCTCCGCCAAAACATCCGATCCAAATCCGGTTATGGCTATCCTGGCAGATGGAATAGACACTGTTATTGCTTAAACTGTATTTATTTTCCGGTTGGTTGGTAAATTGCTGTATGGAGAAATGAGTTTCGTCTTTTTTTTCCAGTCGGAATAAACCTTTCTCTTTACCTCCCATCCAGATAATTCCATCTTTGTCTTCCATGAAGCAGTAAATGTTATCCGGGAATATCACCATATCTTTGCTTATGGTTCCTTGTTGGTTCAAGTATCCCTGTAATTGTCCATCGGGGGCATATATACGGATTGTTCCTTTTTTAGAGGCTACCCAAAGGCGTTTTTGCTTATCTCGCCATAATCCACGTACTTCCAAACCGTAGTCTATAGGAGTATGCTTGTAAGAGTAAGGAAAGAAAGACACCTTTTCTACTCCTCGTATACCAGTAAACCATAGATTTTTTTGTCTGTCCGTATAGTAGAAACGAACATTTGGGGTAAACATGGAGTTAGGATTAGTAGGATCTGTATAAAATGGTTTTAAGTGTTTTTCAGCACGATCATAATAACAGAAATTTCCTTTATGAGGAATCATCCAGAGTACACCTGCTTTATCCTCAAAGATAATATTACGGTTGGGGCGTCCATAGTTTATAATTTCTTTTGAAGGAGTTGCAAGATGTTGCTTTTCACCGGTATTTAAGTTGAGACGTACGATTCCCGGGGTGTTGGAGAATATCCATAATTCACCTTGCTTGTCTTTATAGATAGAATATGCGGTGTTTGAGGTCTGAGTAACTGTTCGTATATCGATCTGTTTGAAACTTTTTTGTTCGACATTGAAGATAACAATTCCTTTGTCTGTGGCAAGAGCTAAATCGTTATTTCCAATATTATGTATTCCGTTGATTACCTGTATATCGTAAGGAATTTCTGCAAATCTTATCTTTTCTGTTTGCATGTCATAAATCGCCAGTTTGCCGGAAGTCGAAGCAAGGAATATCTTCCCTTTCATCTCTTTAATATGATAGAAAGGAAAGTCGCTGTCAGCTTTCTTTTGGCCGATTACCGTTACTCCCTTATCAGTCAATATCCATTCATCTCCTTCAGAATCCTGATAAACACTGAAGATCTGATCTCCTTTTAAAGTCTGGTTGAAAGAATTGTAGAGAGTGATTCCTTTTCTTTCTTTACAAAGTTTTTCGTCTATCCTGAAATTGTATCCTTTGTCGCAGGCCACCCACACGACTCCTTTGGGTAGCACATAAGTTTGGTCTACAATATTGATATGCCGGGTTTCTTCTTCAATGGGGTTTAGAATATCGATAAACTTTTCTTCTTTCGTGTCGAATAAGAAGATATGGCCATCGTAGGTCTGGCACCAGATATCTCCGGATCGGCTTTCTGCAATGAAGGTGATCCGATTGTTGCTCAACATGCAACCGTCTCCAGGAAAAGCCTTGTAGTTTTTGAATGTATATCCGTCAAATTTGTCCAGACCATTCCAGGTGCTGAACCAGATAAATCCTTTTTTATCTTGTAATATAGTAGTGACTACTCCTTGAGCCAGCCCATTGTTCACCGTAAAATGTTCTATCTGGCAAAGCGGCTGCGCGATAGTTGTAAAAACGGCTATAAGCAGAACGATGACGAGAAAGATTTTTTTCATAGTATCTTGTTTTGTGATTTCGTATCACAAAAATAAGGAAAACACCCTATATAAAATAACAGTATCCTCTTAATAACTTAAAAATACCCTCTTTTGCCCAGTTTTTCCACTGAATCTTCCTCTATGAAGCACGGAAATTCCTCATGTGGAGTAATAAAAGAATGTACTTTTGCCCTTGTAATCAATAAATATTTGTATGTCGATGAAACATTTATTTCTTTGCATGGCATTGTGGTGTTTAACTACTGCCGTGACCCATGCCCGTACTTTTGATATGAAACGGTTGGGAGCCGATCTTACAGGCATAAAACCTTGTACCGATTTAATAAACAGAGCGATTGATGAGGCTTTCGCCGAAGGGGGAGGGACGATTTATTTTCCGGCGGGTACTTATCTGACTGCTACCATACGTATGAAAAGTAATATTACTTTGGATATAGAGTCCGGTGCCACTCTTCGTTTTTCGGATCGCTTTGAAGATTATCTTCCTTTTGTGAAGATTCGCTGGGAGGGAACGGTAATGAATACATTGTCGCCATTAATTTATGCCGACAATGCCGATAACCTGACGATAACCGGAAGAGGTACTCTGGATGGAAACGGGTTCAAATGGTGGGCTTGGGAAGTCGATACCCGTCGGTTGATAAAGGAGAACGGAGGAAAACTGCCTTCTCTGAACAAGCTTCAGCAAATGTGGGTGGACGCTAATAAGGATTTGGAAATCTCTGATTACTACAAACCTTCTTTGGAGCGCCGTATGTTCCGTCCGCCTTTCATTCAGTTCTTTGAATGCAGTAACATCGTAATAGAAAATGTGAAGATTATCAATTCTCCTTTTTGGACCATTAATCCTGCATTCTGTGACAACATAACGGTTCATGGCGTAACGATCAATAACCCTTCAAAGAACCCCAAAGGTCCTAACACAGATGGTATTAACCCGACTTCTTGTAGCAATGTGCGTATCTCTGATTGCTTTATCAGCGTAGGAGATGATTGTATTACCATAAAATCGGGACGTGATGCTGATGGACGTAAATATGGGAAACCTTGTCAGAATCTGACAATCACTAATTGTATCATGCTTTCCGGGCACGGTGGAGTTGTGATTGGTAGTGAGATGTCCGGCGGGGTGAAGAGAGTGGCTATATCCAATTGCGTTTTTGATGGGACAGATGCTGGTATTCGTTTGAAAGCCTCCCGTGGTCGTGGTGGAGTAGTAGAAGATATCCGGGTGGATAATATCGTGATGAAAAATATCGGCCGGAATGCATTTATCTTTGATTTGTTTTATGATAAGCTTTCCAAACCGGAACCGGTGAGCGAACGCACTCCCGTATTCCGTAATATTCATTTGAGTAATATTACAGGTTCGGATGTGAAGCAGATCGGTTATATAAAAGGTATTGAGGAGATGCCGATAAACGAGCTTTCATTCTCAAATATAAATATGGAGGCGGAAAAAGGGTTTAATGTTGAAACAGCAACGAATATCCGTTTCTTCAATGTGGACTTTGCCGTATCCGAAGGGCCGTCGCTCACTTTCAGAGAAAGTAGCGGAATTACATTGGAGGGAGTCCGTTCGAAGAAACCTATTCCCGGACAGGCTGTGATTGAAGTGGATAAAGCGGAGAATGTTCAGATAAATAATTGTTTTCAGATACAATCGGTGAAAGATTTCTTCAGGGTGACGGGGAAATAAGTAATATCGTAATGTGTAAATGTGCCAATTGGCTGCGTAGGGATAAACGTATACCATTGGCACATTCTTTTTTCATTTCTAAGTTATTGTATTGGCATATTGCCGCATTGACACAGTATCCTCTCCATATATCCGTTATTTCCGTTGCGTGTATCGTATTGATGTGCCAGTCCTTCGGCCTGTTTATAGAAATAATCGCGCAGTTCTGCAACCTGATAGGTACCTTCTGCATTATAAAGAGGAAATTCTTCGGGTAACCGGAGTTTCACCTCCGGACGTGATTCATATTTCAGTGCTTCCGCCATATCACATCCAAAGCGGTATTTTTTATACTTACTCGTTCTTAAGCTCCAGGGAACACAGCATTCTACATATTCCCAGCCTCGTTGTGGGTTTGTCATGAAGTAGTATGTGATGAAATTGCCCAGATAGGGTAATAGGTATTCATCCTTTTCACGGCCTGCCAAGGCTTCTTCGGCACGTGCGCACATATCGGCTGCTATTTCTGCTTTTCCCGCTTTTTGCGCATAGTAGGATAGTTTGAGGAAAGCTCTTAAGTTAGCTTCGTAGCAGGTTACTTGTCTGCTGATAAGTGGTTGGGCACGGTGATAGGCTTCATCAAATTTTCCGGTTTCCAAATAGATGTCTAACAGGAAGTTCAGTTCGCAGGCTTCGCACATCATGTCATCCAACTTTTCATTTTGCATCTTGTCGGCATATTCTTTGGCTTTATCGTATTGTCGCATTCTCGTATTTTGTACAGACAATAAGTGATAATAAGAACGTGCGGAATATCCGTTGCGTAGAATACGGGTTTTGAAGTCTTCGGCAATGGCATCTACCTGTACTTTAGGGATTTCCGGAAGATCGAAAGCACAACCCCATATCCATTTGTATTTCCAAAGAATGTCATCTTCCTGAATAAGGTCTTTATTGTTTTCATAATCATCCAGTATACGTGAGAATACGGTGATTTCTTCTTGATCTTCGGAGAGTTGATTTAGTTCGTAAATGAGATCTAAACGCATTTCTACCGCCCATTGTACGTCATCATTTTCATCCGCTATGCGTATGGCTTCTCTGAGTAAAGAGGACTTTTCACGTGGTGAAAGGTTGCCATTCTCTACTTGCAACAGTCTTTTTTGTATTTCAAGTGTGTACTTCATGGGATTACATTAATTTAAGAAGTTGATAAATTCGTTCATTTTGGTAGTCATCAGCTCGCTGAGTGAATGGTTGAAGAGAGTCATTTCCTCACTGTTGACCGGATAACGTCCTTGCAACAAGGCTTGTACATATAGTATATATACGATATGCTGGAAAAGTTTGTTATCTGCTTTTATTTTCAGTAGCGTCTGTACCATTTCATTGTCGGCATTGAATGTCAGTGTAGGTGGTGTCTGCTTTTGAGGGTTGATTGTTCCCAGTACGGCTGCCAACGGGTTATTGGCAGCTTTGGTATTGGTTTCTTTCTCTTCAGCGACGAAGATTACCGGAGTATCTGCCGGAGTGAAATGTTTAAGTTTGCAGATACATCCGAAACGTTTCAATAATTCGCCGGCTTTCTTTTCGAAATCCTTATGTTCTTCGTTGGCTTCTACTTCTGCAAATTGTTCGAGCAAGCGGGCCGGAGAAACTTCTTCCAGTGTCAGTCCGGGAAAGAGGCGGGCAGACTTCTTTAATAGTGTTTCATCAAATGTATATGCGGCATTGACGACCAGCCAACCTTGTGCTCCGGCAATACGGCGTACTTGTCGGAAATCTTCAAGATTACGGGTGTAACGGATTACATGATCAGTTGCGCGGATATTTCCGAAGTTTCTCATCCCTTTGCTGGTTTCAAATGGCAGATAATCCATGAAAAGCCGGAGTAACTCATTGTCTTCCGCAGCAATGGCTTTGATATGGAAATAGTGTACATCGAGAATTTTATTGAATATTTTCCGATTGTTACCGACCAGTCCTTTTAAATACTCTTTTATGGCAGTTCCGATCTCTTTTCGGGCATCTTTCAACAGATCATTGCTTACGAGAGATTCGCGGGAAGCAGTGGACTGCAAACCGTCGGCATTGACCAGGCATCTGATAAAAAAGGCCCAGGAAGGTAGAAGATTACAGTCATCTTCACTCAGCAACATACGTTTCAAATAAATTTTATGAGAATTACGTGTTGAGAATTGAGTGCGGAACGGAAGTATGTAAAGTACTCCGTTTACCTTACCGTTTTCTGTATGGATATGGAAGGCGTCTAAAGCGGAAGATTGAAATACTTTGGCTCCGTGTTCGAGTAACTCTTTACGGGATGCTTTCGGATTCAGCCAAACGGGAGAGGGGGTATTAACCAATTCTTCTTCTTGCCGATGCAGATAGATGGGATAGGGCAGTATTTCTCCATAGTTGCGCAGTATCTTTTTGAATGTTTCGTATTCAAAAAGGTGGGCCCATTCTTTTTTCGGAACCAGAATGACACGTGAACCTATCGGCCATTCTTCATTGGGAAGAGTTGTCTGATAAGTACCATCCACTTTACCACACCAGCGAACCGCTTGCTTATCCATTGCCGAGCGACTTTCTACTGTGATTTCATTGGTTACTACAAAACATGATAGTAAACCGATGCCGAAACGGCCGATGTAGTCGTCCGCATCGGGAGTGTCACGTTTGGAACTTTCACCGATGACCGTAAGAAAACGGTATACTTCCTCTTCTTTCAGACCGATGCCGTTATCTTGAAAAACCAGCGAACCATCTTCATTGAGGTATACGTCGATTCGTCCGGCATAATTTTCGTCGATATTTCGTAGTGCGGTGATGGCGTCCACACAATTTTGAAGTAGTTCGCGTACAAACGTGTTGGGGTTGCTGTAAATGTGTTCCGATAGCAGGGCAATCATCCCCTTTAGATTGACCTGGAACAGATTGTTATTTTCGTTCTCCATTGTGAGATGTGTGAATCTTATCGTTTTCGTCTTCCTGTAATTTTCAACGCTTTCTCGTTGCCGTTTTCTGCTGCTTTCTCGAACCATTCCATGGCTATTTCATCGTTTTCTTCTACACCGTTACCGCTTAGGTAGGCATTACCGAGTTCGAATTGCGCTTTGTCACTATTCATTTCTGCGGCTTTCAACAGCCATTGCAATCCGGTTTCCGCATCGGGTGTGCAACCCTCTCCGTACATTAACATTTTTCCTAAGTAGTAGTAAGCGTGAACACTTTCCTGACCGGCCGCATCGTTGAACCAGCGAAATGCTTCCTGTAGATTTTGCTTGACACCTACACCGTTATAGTAGCAGAGCCCCGTGCGATACATGCTCATTGTGTTGCCATTATTTGCGGCGAGGGTATAATATTTGAATGCTTCCGTTTCATTTTCTTCCACTCCGATACCCATTTCGTAACAAATGCCTATTCCTTCACTGTAGAATTCTTGTTCTGCTGCTTGTCTGAAATAGACGAATGCTTTTTCGGATTCGTTGAGTTTGTCGTAATCGTACAGATAGTATTCTCCCAACCGGAGCATAGCCATAGGACTGTTATTGGCAACTGCCTTTTCATACCATTCCACTGCTTGCTTGTTGTCTTCCATGCATGGGCCATATCCGTAGAAATAATAGTCTCCCATTTTGAATTGGGCATATGCATAGTTTGTTTCGGCTGCTCGGGTCATATATTCTACGGCCTTGTGTGGATTTTCTTCTACTCCGTATCCGTTTTCATAAGCCAATCCCAATTCTGTAATACAACGGGGTTCATTATTCTCTTCTCCTTTGTGATACCATTCGAGTGCTTTGTCGGGGTCTTCCTCTACTCCGACAGCGTTTTTGTAGCAACGGCCAATTGCAAACATCGCATCTGTATCTCCCGCCTCGGCAGCTTTTAGATACCATGCAAATCCCTCTTCGGGTTTGGCTTCACCCAAGATACCTTCACTTAAATAAAAGCCTGTGCGATACATGCCATAAGGATATTCCTGTTCTGCGGCTTTGCTGAACAGTTCGAAGGCCTGTTCGTAATTCCGTTCGTTTTCTTGAAGAAAGCCCAACTCCACCATTGCATAGGCAGAACCCTGTGCAGCAGCTTTCTCGTAATATTCTTTAGACTTGGCTTCGTCTGTCACTCCGGCATATCCATTAGCCAGATAGAGGGCTGCACGGCAATAACCGTCATTATTTCCTAATGCGGCTGCTTTCTCATAGTATTCCAATGCCTTTACATAATCCGGATTTTCAGATAAGCAACCGCGTTCATACATCCATCCGATGCGGTATATAGCGCTTCCGGAACCCAGTTCGGCAGCTTTCTGTAACAACTCATGGGCGCGTCCGATATTTTCTTCTACCAACTCTCCATTGAAGTAGACCATTGCCAGGCTTTCGACTCCTTGTACGTAATTATCTTCTACACAACGTTCAAGACAGTATAAACCACGTTCCACATTTTGATATTCATCATTGTACAGATAGATTAAAGCAAGTTCGTAAGCACTGTATGATTCACAATAAAGCATTCCTTTTTCCAGCCATTCAATTGCTTTGGGGATATTGGTCCAGGGGGCGTCTTGATAATAATATCCCAAGAAGTTGGCAGCCGACCATACTCCGGATTTCCAGGCGCTTTCCCATAGTTTGAATGCTTCTTCCGGCTTTTTTCCTAATTCCGGATTCCGCATATACAGAGTGCCTAAGCTTTTCTGGACGTAGAAGTTCGGAACAATAGCCAGTGCTTTTTTGTAATATTCCGCCTGCTCTGCAGTTTTTGTTTCATCGTTGTCGAGTTCATCGCCTATGACAGCGTATATGTGGGCACGCATTCTGTCTTTTTCGGAGAGTACTTCCAATAATTCCTGACGAAGTTGTCGTGCCTGCCCTTCATTACCGGCGTAATTCTCGATACATGCCTGATAGAATTTTTTCCAGCGCAAACCTTCCGGAGTTGTAAGTTTGGCAAAGATACGTTTACCTTCTTCCCGATCCGGCTGACAATAATACCCCATGTATTTCCAGAAAGCAACAGTGGCTTGGGCATGTTCGTCTCCCATCCCGGCTGCTTTTTCATAGTATGGCAATAATTTTCCGGTATCACGTAGTCCATAACGTGCTTCAGCGTATTGGGAACCTTTTTGTGTCCATCCCGCACCGTCAAATTCTCCTACCCGGTCACAGGTTTCCTGTACTTTTTCCCACCAGAAAGCATATTCTTCTTCATTAAGGTCTACCTCTACATTGCAATCGTAGGCTTCAAATATCAGGCGGAAGAAATCGGCTGTTTCCTTTTGGCTCTCTTTGCGATCTAATGCATATTTGCACACGGCTAAAGCTTCCCACCAATTGTCTGGGTTCATTAATAGCTCATGGGTATATTTGCCAAACCATTCGGTTGCAGATTTTCCGGATGTTTCAATTCTGTCGAGTATTTTTTCAAATCGTTCTTTAATGGCTTCCATATAAACTGATTTTTTATGATTTTGTCGCAATGTACGAATATTGCCGGATTGTAACAAAAAAGACTATGAAGAAAATAAATAAAAAAATCCCCTGACTATAACTAATCAGAGGATTTTTACTTACGCTTTTCTAATATTATTCTGCACTCATATACCAACGTGGGTCACCGGCACTATTCTTGCCATCAAAGGATGAATCTTTAATAGTAAAGTTACCGCTTTCCGGATCCGTAAATAAGTTTTCGGAAGTGTTGTTATACTCATACGTGGGTTTGAAAGCATTGCTGCCGAATACAAAGTCTGCTGTGAAATATACTCCCGAAATGGTCGGGGTAGAATTGGCTCTGACTCCTCTTGATGTAGAAGTCCATACACCTTCAGCTAAGACAGCCGTATTGGCTTTTGCAAAAATCAAGTTAGTGAGCTTTATTGTTGGAGCTATATTCTGGCAATCCAAGAAATAACGTGAAGCACCTATTACATTATAGAAAGTACAATTTTCAATTTCAATATTCGTTGTGTTAGAACTACGGAAGTCCATAACGTTATGTAACGCAGTATTGACAGTTGTATTACTCATAATAAAATTAGCTATCGAGTATGCAGCATTATTCCAATAGAAACAGGCATAATTATCAGATCCCTGATTGGTTATAACACAATTGTCTATGATCAGATTATCAATGCTAATAGAAGCATTATCTTTTAAACGTATGATAGAACGGCTATAATCATCGAATGTACAATCGGTGAAAGAAAGTGTTTCCAAGCTGGATGTGTTTCCTTCGTTAATCAAATAAGTGCTTCCTGTATTTATGAAAGCAACGTTTTCGAATGATATATAATTATGATTTCCGTCTATTTCAATCGTTTTATTCGATTTAATAGTTGGCTTTTCTCCACCGGATGCACCAAAGAATGTAACAGATAATCCATCAGGAATTACTATCGCTGCCATTTCACCGGTGGTTTCATCAAGTGTTTCCCAAACGAGCTCCATTCCGGCTTCCATAATGTAGGTTACACTACCTGCAGATGCTAATGCATTTATATCTTCTTGAGTAAGTGCGTCACCTTGGTAGAGATACTTCTTCACATTGGCGCTTGGAGTGGGATTAGTTGTAGAAACTATGCGGGTGCCACGAGGGTGGGTACCGTTATAAATAGTGAACTGATAGCTGGTAGATGCTTGTAGTTCTGTGATTTTAACAAAACCTTCTGCATTACTGAGATCAATTGTTTTTATTTCACCTAAAATAGAGTTTCCATTTTCATCTATACCGGTCACCTGTGCATATTCAAGGTGAGTCACAGCCAATGTGGCATCCCATCGTAAGGTAATGAAGTCTTCACCTTTGTCTTTGCTTCCTACGGTTTCGAAAATATTCTCACTCTTTGTTTGAAAAGAGAATTTCTCAAGATAATTCCAATGAGAGTTTCCTTTTGTTTCGGAACATCCCATGATACGGATATAGTATTTGGTGTTACTATTCAGGTCTTCAAGGGTATAAGGAGATTTCTTAATGTCTTTATTTGTTCCGTATACGATTGAATTTTCACGACATTCTTCTGTTTTACCGTATAATGAATCCGTACTTACTTCAATGATATAATAGTTGGTTCCGGGAGTAGCTTTCCAGGTAACTTCAGCAGTAGTGGTAGTGGCGCTAACACTAAAACTACCGGGACTGAACAGTCGATCGTACTGGCTGTCCGTCTCCCATTCATTGATATCCGTACAAGATATTATTCCTGCAGTGGTCAGGAGCATAAAAGCTCCTGCCACGATTTTATTTATTATATGTTTCATCTTATTCATTAGATTTTAAATGATTAATCCGTAAATCCGTAAGAATTGTGCAGAGTTCCGTTTGATGCGGAAATTGTTGTAGAAGCGATAGGCATTAAATATCGATTCTTCACTGAAGCATTTAAGCCGCCATTTATTTTAGGAAGATAATCCAATAGATTCTTTTGAGTGGCATCTGTTAATTCTGCTCCCCAGAAAGCTTTATTTGAATATGTTTCATCGTTCTTTAATTCTTCCTGTTCTTCGGCTGTCGCATACCACTGCACTGTAGACATGTCTATGGTACCACCGTCTTCTTTATATTTGAAATATAATTTAGCCGGATATTCCGATAATTGTCTTTCATAATCAGCTTTCATTTTCTCTGTTCTGTCGTTCAAGAGATTCCAACGGATCAAGTCGTATTTACGATAGCCTTCCCCTACTAATTCCCATGCATTTTCTTGAACGATAGCATCAAAGAATACATCTTTATCGGCCGAGATGTTATTTATGTATGTTTCGGCGGCAGCTTTGTCAGCATCGCTGAATGCACGTCTGTGTACCATTTTCAAAGCTTCGCGTGCCGTAAGACCGCATTCTCCCGTTACATCTGCTCCATGGAGTTCATTCATTACTTCGGCATACATCAACAGTACATAAGGATAACGCATTTTGGTGACGTTAATTCCCGACATCCATTTTGCATTACCGGTATTGATTGCCACGGTACGCCATTCTTCACTCATTTTACGGATATCCCATTTTGCAAGATAGATTTCGAAAGGTTTGTTTCCGTCGAAGCTTTCTACCATTTTTCCATCGGTTTCTTTTAGTGTATAAGGTGCGCATGTCAAGTCACGACGTAAGTCATTGTGGTCAAATGACCAGAAATACGGGGCACATACTTTCATCTTACCGGATGAATTACCTTTTTCGCCGTATTTAGAAGAAGCGCCATTGATACGTACTCCGACAGTATAGCCTAATTCGCCCGATCTACCCAGTCCCATTGGTATTTCAAAAATATTCTCACGATATGTTTCGTCTAATTTGAGTTTATTGACCATATCCCAATGGTTTTCAATAGATGGATTCAGTTGATGTTTACCAGAACCGATAACTATATTCAAATGTTTGAGTGCTAATTCATATAATTTCTGGCGTTCTTCAGTTCCCGGACGTTGTGTCGGATAAGCCGCATCGCTGTTGGGGGCTGTTTCATAACCAGCCTTAGCACTCTCGCGAATGGCCCATCCCGCACGTGTCAAAGCGATATTTGCTAACAAAGAGTGTGCATATCCTTTAGTGACGTGTTCTGTAGACACTGAGCCTGCCCATGACAAATGTTCGGCTGCATCTTCCAAATCGTTTATCAGGTAATCCAAAATAACATCCCGGTCTGTCTTAGCCAAGTAAGCATTACTTAAATCAGGCTTTGATGATTCCATTTTCATAGGCAAATCACCGAAGTTGCGGATTAAATCAAGATAAAGCATGGCGCGAAGAACTTGGGCTTCAGCTTTAATACGTTCTGCTTCTGTCTGTGTAGAACCACCGGCAGTGATCAGTTCACTATTGTTTATGCCGTCCACTACGATATTAGCGTATTCGATTGCACTGAACATGGCATCCCAAGCCTTGGATAAGTTGGCCCATCCTGGATTTTGATTATAGTTCATATTACCACGCTCACTGGAAGTGTTGCTTGCATCGGCACCGAAACCGTCTACTAATTCGTAATCAGAATTCAAACACCATACAAAGGCGAAATACTGTGAATAAGTCTGGTCGTTGGTTAGGCTACCATATACTTTGTTCAATACATTATTGGCATAATATATAGAGTTGAAAACAGTTTCTTCTGTTAATTCAGATGGTGAACGTTGATCTAAAAAATCGGAACATGAGGTCATCATATTTAAGGCTACACCACCAATTAATAAGGTTTTAAATATCTTTTTCATTTTAGTTTTCTGTTAATGGGTTAGAATGTAACATTGATACCACCTACGAAAGAACGGCTTTTCGGATAAGCTGCGTAATCAACTCCCGGGCACATTGCATTCTTTTTACTTGAAGTATCTACTTCCGGGTCTGCACCGCTATATTTGGTAAAGCAGAAAAGGTTATATCCGGTCAGGTAAATACGTACGTTTTCTATCCATGCTTTTTTAACGATTTGTTTAGGTAGCGTATATCCGATAGAGATATTGTTTACACGCAGGAATGAAGCATTTTCTACTGCATAATCAATCAGTTGCATGGTTGTAACAGCAGCAGGATGATACATATTGGCACCTTGGTTTAGTTCATTTAGGCGGGTGATGACATTGTCTATGCCGCCATAAGTATTGATGGTGCTATTAGATGGATTTCCTATATTCAAGCCGTTTGCCGGGTCGATCCATGTGTAACGATTGCTCAGATCGAAATCTGAATTCAAGTTATAACCAAGTGCCGAACCTGCGCGGAAAGCAGTTGCGAGTTTAGTACCATTGATGATTTTATTTCCGATGGAATAGTTGAAGAATGCTGTAAAGTCGAAGTTCTTCCAGTTACCGGAGATGCCGAAACCTCCATTGATCGGGGCGATGGTATTACCTAATTTTTGCTTAATAGGATCACCGTTCTCGTCACATTCTACTTTCAAACCGCCCGGATAATATTTACCTCCGGTTATTGTTGTTGAATTGTCTTTGATTCCATCTCGTAGCTGCCAACCGCCACTACCCCAAACTAATTCTCCGTTAGGGTTGTTAACCGCATCGTATGCCGTGTAATAACCATTGGTTTTAAATCCCCATATTTCACCGAGGCTACCTCCTTTTTCAACGCGGTAATCTTCATATTTGGATATAGTTGATCCGGACCAGTTAGAGCTTTGCCATGGGTTGTCGATGGGTAGTTCGTCAATACGGTTTTTATTCCATGCGATATTGAAGTTGAAATCGAGATTGAAGTTCTTGTTTTGTACCAATATGGCATTCATTTGCAATTCGACTCCCTTATTGGATGTTTTACCAAAGTTCTGGTATTGGTAAGAGTAACCGGTATTCGAAGGTATTTCGGTTTTCATCAATAGATCTTTTGTCGAATTCCAATAAGCATCAATGCTACCGGATATACGATTGTTTAAGAAGCCGAAATCAAAACCGAGGTTACGTGTGATGGTTGTTTCCCATTTTAGGCCCGGGTTAGAAAGTGTTGAACCATGTTCCAGCATTGAGTTGAACTTTTCATCGAAATACGGCCCCTTTGAAGTGGCTGCTGCCATGGAATATGTTGTATACATCAACCCTGATCCAATTCGGTTATTACCGGCTGTACCATACGAAAGACGGAGTTTTAAGTTGGACAACCAGTCTCTGCTGCCTTCCATGAAGTCTTCGTCCATAATACGCCATGCGACTGCTGCGGATGGAAAATATCCCCAACGGTTACCTTTGGCAAATTTTGCAGAACCATCGGCACGCATTGTTACGGTCAGTAAGTATTTATCCATCATTGTATAGTTAAGACGTCCGAAGAATGAAAGCATGTTATCTTCAGCTCCTAATGTACTTTGAACAGGATGAGTTGTGCCTGCCGCTCCCATATTGGCAAGCACTTCATCGCGTGTCATTGTAGATGGAAATGCGGTTGCTGTATTGATGTGCTGGTCTTGTCTGCTGCTTTGAACTTCATGACCTAACAAGACATTGATACGGTCGCGTCCTTCGAATAATTTGCCGTCATAAGTCACGGTATTGGCATTTCTCCAGTTTTTGTTGACTACGCGGGTCAATACTACCTGAGGCATACCATTGTCACCCAATGATGAGTTTTGTACGGCTGGCGATTCCCATACCTGGTCGGTATCTACTCTTCTCCATCCGTAACCGAATTCAGAACGGAAAGTCAGTCCTTTAATAGGAGTCCAGTCCAATCCGGCATTATAATTTTGCTTGAAATCGTATTTCTTTTTATAGGTTGCATCCAGACGTTCAAGCGGATTGTATTGTCTGGTTGTATTACTCTCATCATCATCGTCGTTTGATGAATCTATGGGGTTGATGGGGCGGAAACGTACGGAATTGGCAACGATAGAATTGGCGGCATTCGACTCATTCGTGTCGGCTCCACCACTCAGACCGTTGATTTTCGTATTTGTCAGACGAGCATTAAAGTCCAGTTTAATCCATTTGTTCAGTTTGGTATTAATTTTGGCATTAATATTATCTTTGGCAAATCCGGAGCTACGCATGATACTGTTTTCTTCATTACGGGCGTAGGAGATGGAGTATTTGGTGTCTTTCGTACCACCGCTGACACTTACATTATATTGTAATTGGTTTCCGGTATTACCAAATATCTGGTCTTGAAAATCATTTCCTTCTACGGATTTCCATATTTCAAGGTCATCATAATTACCATAAGAAGTAGATCCCATTTCATATTGATAATATGCGTAATTATACGGATCCATCGTTTTGGTCATTTTGGTTACTTGTTTCCAACCGTAAGACGCTCCGAAGTTTACTTGAGTTTTACCCTCTTTACCCGATTTGGTAGTGATTATAATAACACCGTTGGCTCCTTGTGAACCGTAAATGGCAGTTGAGGAAGCATCTTTTAGTACGTCAATGGATTGAATGTCGCTGGGAGCGATATCACTGATACTGTTTACGGGAAAACCGTCGACGATATACAACGGAGAGTTATCTTGAGAAAGAGAACCTCCACCACGTACACGGATTTTAATATCGGCATCAGGAGAACCTTCTGTTGTGGTGATACTAACACCTGCCAATTTTCCGGTTAACGCTTCAGAAGCACTGGAAACAGGAATCGATTCTAACTGTTTTGCACTGACAGAGGCTACCGAACCGGTCAAGTCTTTTTTCTGTACTGTACCATAACCGATAACAACCACTTCGTCCAACGCTTGGGTATCATCGTGTAAAGTTACATCGATTTTGGTTTGTCCTTTTAAGGCTACATCTTGTGTTTTCATACCGATATAAGATATGACAAGAGTTGCTTTGGCAGAAGTTTTTAGAGTGAAATTACCATCAAGGTCGGTAATTGTACCGTTTGTGGCATTACCTTTCTCTACGACAGATGCACCGATGATGGGTTCTCCTGTCGCGTCTTTCACATTACCGGTTATTGAAACCGTCTGCGCTGAAACGCTGAGCGATAAGGCTGCAAATAACATAAGCAGCAGGGCGCGCATGTTTTTCACTTGGTTAGACATTCTTTGCATGTTTACTTTTAGTTTATTAATATAGATTGTTTTTCTTAACTACACCCACGTTGAGTGTTAATTCATCGCTACAAAAGTATACGGATGTAAACAAGTGGATGTGCAATATTTGTTTTTACGGTAGTATTTTTTGTTTTAAGACGAAAAGTATTACTTAATCAACTGTTTACAGAACCAATTGTTGGTTATGATATCCTGCTCTTTGGTACGCCAATGTCCCGTGTCGTGGGCTATGAATAACTGTTTGGGAGCAGTGATGACATTGTAGGCCGAATAGGTTGACGTAGGAGGGCAAGTAGGGTCATTATACCCCCATGAGTAATAACCGGGAGCTTTGATGAAACGGGCAAAATTAACCACATCATAATAGCGGGAAGTGGCTACCTTTTCCGGTTTATTGTTCAATTTCTGATTTTGAGGGGCGAACATGGCAGGCCAACCTCCGGCACGGCCATGAAGATAACCGGTCAGATCGCATAGAGCCGGGTAGAAAGCTACGAGTGCTTTTACACGTGTATCGAGTCCGGCAGTTACTATCGCTAACGCTCCTCCCTGGCTACCACCGATGACACCTAAATTTTCTCCGTCATATTCGGGCAGGCTGCACAGAAAATCGAGTGCACGGACACAACCTGTATAGACGCGGCGGTAGTAATAACAGTCCTTGTCATCGAGATGGTAAAAAGCATAGTTATCCAGTACGCCTTTGCTTAGATTGGGATACAAATCGTCCGGTAAAGTTTGCGGGATTCCATGAATACCGATCGCAAAAGTAATCATTCCTTTTTCCGCCAATGCCATTTCTGCCGGTTGCTTTTTTACACCGGCTCCGGGTACACGCAAAACTGCGGGATACTTGCCACTTTTTTTAGGGATACAAAGGATGCCGTAGAGGTAAGTTCCTTTTTTGTAGTGTTGCAGGCGCACATGGTATACATTGGTTTCCGGAGTACATTGTTCCGGTAGGAGAGTGATAAGAGGTGCTATCGGTATAAGGGCCGTTTCTGCTTTGGCACGTTCCCAAAATTCTGTAAAATCTTTGGGGAGTGTTGTTGTCGGTTCCAGTTTGTCAGGACTAAAACCGATATTTACATAATTGGAATACACAATGCCGTCTACTTCCGTGCGGCATAGACAGGTGGTGAAACCGGGTGTTTTCATCGTTCCTGCCTTTACGGTCAGAAAACCTTTTTCCATCCGGCTCTTCCCGGTCTGTACGGGCGGCATTTTTTCAGGACCTATTTCATAGGTCAGAGGAATGTTTTTCAAGGCTACGTTTCCACGTATTACCCGGATGGTAAACGATGCTTGTTCGTTAGTGCGGTAAGTCCAATCGTCATGATCGGGAGTGATTTCGATACGGACATAGTCTTTGATGTTGCTTCTCTGAGCAGCAGATTCCGTATGATAACACAGGAGGATTAGAGAAAAAAGGAGGAGGATACGACTCTTTTTCATGGCATGTGGATTTGTTTTAAATGACGGAACAAATGTAGAGGAGTTTCTTGAGTCTATTGTGGAAATAATGTTTCTTTTAGCGTGTATATGTACCAATTATTCTACCTTAAAATGAAAAAGGAGCACTATCTTTGTCCTATCCGATAATTTGATAAGAAATAAATGAGATGAAGAAAGGAATCTGTTTATGGTTGATTGCGGGGGTCATTCAATGCGCTTCCGCGCAGAGTTTTCATTCGTTATGGAAAGATAATATGCCGAATAGTAAAGGCATTACAGTAAAAGATAGCATTGCCAACGAACGGGTATATCAGGTAGGTACACCGGGTGTATATGTGTTTGAACCGTCGATAGCCGAAAACAAAGGAGTCGCTGTACTGATTATTCCCGGTGGGGGATATGCCCGCTTGGCTTATCAGATTAGCGGATGGCAGTTGGCGAAGTGGTTCAATACTTTTGGAGTGACAGCCTTTGTTCTTAATCATCGTATGCCTCAGTCGCCCGACGTAAAAGTGAGTTATCAGGCACCGTTAGAGGATGCACAACGGGCAATGAGATATATCAGATCGCACGCTGCGGATTATGGTATTGATGTGCACAAAGTAGGGGTAATGGGATGTTCGGCAGGTGGGCATCTCTCTGCTTGTCTGTCTACTTTTACTGAAGACTGGGGGTGTGGAGGCGATACGCTGGACAGGGAATCTTTCCGTCCGGATTTTACGATACTTATTTCTCCGGTGATTTCAATGGGAGAAGTGGCGCATAGAGGAAGTCGGGATAACCTGTTGGGTAAGAATCCGCCGGTGAAGCTATTGCATCAATTTTCTTGTGATGAACGGGTGACGAAGCATACGCCTCCTGCTTTTATTGTTCATGCTACCAATGACGGTTCCGTTTCTTCGCTTAATAGTATTCTTTATTATACGGCGTTGAAACGTGCTGATGTGAAGAAATCTACTTTACATATCTTTCCGGAGGGAGGGCATAGTATTGCTTTGCGCAATAATCCGGGAACGACCGCTCAATGGCCTGTATTGGCGGAAGAATGGTTGCAAGAAATAGGAATGCTGGAGAAGTTTTAATCGTTTCACAATTATGAGACACTCGTCTCACGGTTGAGCGACGAGCGTCACACAGTTGTGAAACGAGCGTCTCATGATTGTGAAACGATTAAAAAGAATAAGTGTTTTAATGACAATGGATAAGAGTTTTAGCGACAGAGCAGCTTTATCTCTTCTGCATTATCTACGATATGATCCGGATGGAAACTTTCCAATTCGGTACGTGGGCGAAATCCCCAAGTAACACCGCAGGATGTCACGCCTGCATTGATTGCAGTCTGCATATCTACTCCTGAGTCTCCTACGTAGAGGGTCTCTTCTTCTTGTACTTTAGCTATTTGTAATATCTCTTTCACTATGATCGGATCCGGTTTCACCGGTATGCCTTCGCGTTGACCGAATACGGCAGTGAACTTGATATTCGGAAAGTAGTGGGCGATCAGTTTTTCCGTAGCTGCCTGATATTTATTAGAGGCAACTGCCAATTGCATACCGGCTGTCTGCAATGTTTCCAATAATTCCGTAACTCCGGGATACGGGCGGCTTTTATCCGCATTATGCTGGTCGTAATAAGGCACAAACTCTTGGCGGACACGGAGTACATTCTCTTCTGTTTTCTCTCCGTCGGGGAGCGCACGCTCAAAAAGCTTGTTGATGCCGTTGCCCACCATGAAATTATATTTATCAGGTTCATGGATGGGGTATCCCAATACTTTCAGGGCGTAGTTCGTACTATTGGCCAAATCGGCAATTGTATTTAGCAATGTTCCGTCCAAATCGAAGATAACGAGCTTTTTCATTGTTTTCTGTTTTTATAAATGTTCTGCAAATGTAGAAAAACAAATATGCCCCTGCAATAGTTTTCTTTTGCAGGGGCACGAATTTGTTGGCTGAAACTTATTAGAAAGAGTACTGTAAACTCTCTTTTAGATTATTTCTTTGTTATACGGAACCAGTCGACATCAGCCCATCCACCATCATTGGTAACTAAGGCAGGACGAGTACAGAACATTCCTACTTTGGTTCCGATCCATTTTCCTTCTTTGGCTTGGAACGGTTTACCTAACTTTTGGAACTTTTTGCCATCAAGGCTATAACTGAAATCGCACATTACCAGCAGATCGTGTCCGCCTTCACTCTTACCGAGCTTTTGGCCGTCACTGCTGAATTTTACTTTCAGGTACACCGTACTGTCTTTCAGGTCGATTGCTTCGTTTACTGTTTCCGGCGTTCCTTTATCTGCCTTTTTGCAGCTTACTTGTGAAAGTACTAATCCTTTGTCTGTATTTTCAAGGATCAGGCCGGCATAATCCATGCCCATTACTACAAGCCCGGTACGTTCGCCTTTGTATTTGGTGGTCGGTTTGAAAGTTAACTTCATAGTGGCCGTAAAGTTATCGGATGGAGTCTTTTGGAGTAAAACGTTGGCTACATCCCAAAGATTCTTATATTCTTTTACTACCGGGTAAGAGTAAAGGCGTACATAGCTGTGATCGCCTGCGTAATAAGCCCATTTCTCATTGATATTGGCATGCCATTGCCACTGCGGAGAGAGGGTATATCCATCGAATTCGTCACTTTCTTGCGGAGTACAGATAGGATAAGTTTTTCCTACATTGGGCTTTTTATATGTTAATACCGGTTCGCCACAGCCGTCTCCGTCTTTATCGATGCCGATAACGGGCCAGTCATTCACCCATTTCATCGGTTGCAAGTGTACGATGCGGCCGTATGCTCCTACATCCTGGAAGTGCATAAACCAATCTTCACCGGTCGGAGTATCAACCCATGCTCCCTGGTGAGGTCCGTTGACCGGGGTATTTCCTTGAGCTAAAACGGTTTTCCACTCATAAGGACCGTAAACATTCTTTGACCGCAGCACTACTTGCCAACCTGTAGGCACTCCGCCTGCCGGGTGAAAAATATAATAATATTCACCGCGTTTGTAGAATTTGGGGCCTTCACAGGTTTCGTGGGCTTCGTGTCCGTCGAATATGATTCTGGATTGTGTGATGGCTTTTGTTGCGTCTGAATTCAGTTCGCAGATAGAGATAACGCTTTTGAGTCCGGCACGGCTGCCTGCATAGGCATGCACGAGGTATACTTTACCGTCTTCATCCCATAAAGGGCATGTGTCGATAATACCTTTTCCCGGTTTTACGAGTACAGGCTCTGACCAGGGACCTTTCGGATCACGTGCTTTCACCATGAATGCGCCTTGATCGGGATCTCCCCAGAAGATGTAGAACTCTCCGTTATGATGACGGATGGCCGGTGCCCACACGCGATTGCCATGTTCAGGGCGTTCGGGAGTTTCGATAGGAGAGAGGGCATAGGGAACGGCAGCACCGATGATCGTCCAGTTGACTAAGTCTTTGGAATGAAGGATCTGCAAACCGGGCAAGCAGTTGAAACTGGATGAAGTCATGTAGAAGTCGTCTCCTACGCGACAAGCATCCGGATCGGAATAATCCGCATAAAGAATCGGGTTCTTGTAGGTTCCGTTTCCTTGATCTGCAACCCAAACTTCGGATACGTAGTTCTTTTGTGCCGTAGCGGAGAGGGTCATAAATAGGCAAAGGCCTAAGGTCTGTGCTAATTTTTTCATGGATTGTTTTTTATTATTAGTATGTTATCGAATTCCTGGTTGCAAATATAGATGTTCCGGGTGAAACCGGAGGTGAATAATCGATTGCTTTGGTGTATTTATTGTGCATTGTTGTGTAATAATTATATGTAAAAAGCCCCAGACTTGTTTAAAATACAAGTAGGGGCTTTACTTTTATACTTCAAATGAAATGTTATTTCATATATGCTTTAGTCGTTTCTGAAGAACCATCATCCATAATTTTTTTGATGATATTCAAACCTTTGGTGGGTTCATTCAGTCTCATACCAAGAACATTATAGTATTCTGTAGCAACTACTTGTTTACCTGCTGTTGTATCAGTGATGCCTGTACTACCGGATTTACGGAATGTGAAACCATAAAATCCTAATTTAGTTCCTGTACCGAATAGATAATAGGTATGCCCAGCCTGTACATTGATTGTTTTTCCTTCTGTAACTTTCTCCGGAACTTCATAAGGGAAGCCGGGCATCACATTTTCTGTTAGACTTGTTCCATTATCAAGAATATACATTGGTTTTCCATTTCCTAATTGATAGGCTAAATCAAGTTCTCCGTCTTCGCTTATTTCGAATTTATAGAAACATCCGGTTCCTGCGTCTATGGTTGGATTGCTTCCTCCTTCAAGGCGTGCAGTGAACACTTCATTAAATGGATTATTATGTATCTTTATAGTATAAGTATTACTTCCAAACGTAAGAACGACACCCGGTACGGAAGTAATACTACCTAAATCGGTACTTGTAATAGAAGTTGTTGTAAGTTGACCATCATCACCAATAAACTGTTCTCCGACAGAATAGGTACCTTGTGCATTAACTGTAAAAGTTGCGGCTACGAAAGCCATCACGAGAAGTAATTGTTTCTTCATAATAATAATTTTTAAGTTGTACAATATGTTTTTATTCTATTTTACTGCACAAAATTACGAAGCACATCCTCCCGCGATGGGTAATAATTGTCTAATAGAGTGGATAAATTGTTTTATTGTTTGATTGTAACGACAAAAGGATGTTCCAGTCCTTCTTTCCACTCACGTATATAGGCAAACCATGCTTCCGGTGTTTTATAGCCGAAAGTTTCCTTCATCGAAGTAAATGTAGTATGATAAGAAAAATAGTTGTCTCCTTTGGCTGTCAGCGTATAGAGATAATTGGGTTTGTCTTTCACTTCTGCTACTACATATTTTTGAGGAATACAGGTTGCGAGCCCTACGGTTTCTTTAGCATATTTTACTGTATCGTTCACTGGCCAGTCTGTCCCCCAGCAGCCGATAAGTCCTTTATGATCAGAATAAGAAACCGATCCTTTAATGTCCTGTACACCGGTACAGAAGATTTCATTTTTGAGCGGTTCCTCGAAGAATGCTTCTATTTGTAAGTCGCGATGTCCGGCATAAAGTGTATAGCGGGTGGTCATATTCAGTTCCGAACCTTGATACTCCCAATCGGTTACTTTGATTTCTGCGATAGTGCGGACAGGTCCATAAGCAATGATACTCTCTGTCAATGTGCTTACCGGTTCTATGTGCATAGCTTTCTTGCCGTTCCAGCCTTTTAGTGCACCCACACCACAACTGCCGCTTACACGCAATACATCGTCACCGAAACCGCGTGCCAATTGTTCGTCGGTAGGATAGAACTGTGACTCTTTGATTTCAAAACCCTTATTGAATTTTCCGTAGATATCTACTGTCTGCTTATGATCGAAATAGAGACGGTAGGCCACCAGTTCCGATTCGAAAGCCGGGCCGTGATGATGCATTTGGTTGTAGATGTTGACATTGCCGGGGATGGTGACCGAATGTACCGGTACATGTTTCCCCTTTTTGTCGCTTACTAACATCTCTGCATATACTCGGGGCTCGTATTTTTTATCGCTTTTCTCCGATGACAGATTGATTTTTAGCGTTTTCTTTCCTTGAGCGGGCAGGTTGATGACAAATGCCAGTTCGTCTGCGCGGCGATCTCCGTTCAGGTCGTCGAGTTGTGAAGGGATTTCCGTATTGCCGTCCATAACGGTAGCGGATTTGATACGGAATCCGGCATTGAGTTCATTCAACTTGATAACTACGGGTTCATCGCTTTTTGCCCGGTTCCAAGGATTGCTGACTTCTACAGTAAGCGTCTTTTCATTTGCCTGTGCCAGTGTCGCTAACGGGCATGAGCAAAGGAAAAACAGGGGGATAAAAAGGTTTCTTTTCATATCTTTCTCTATTGTTTTATGATGAGTAAATATTCTTTCTTGTTTATTTCTCCGCAAATGTAATCTAAAAAAAGCAGACAGTCCTGTCAATAATGATCAAAGGACTGCCTGCTTTGCTGTTATAATATGAAAATGTGGTTTATTTGAAGTTCAGATTCGTCCCTTTGGCATCTGCCTCTTTATAGGTCTTACCGTCAACTTTGATCTTTTTAGCGTTCTTCATTTGGAGTGTATGTCCGCCTTTCTTCTTCGTTTCGATACGGATGTTTTCCAATTGCACATCTTCGGCCTGGCTGATGACGGCACCTTCAGCAGCCTCGGTAATGACTACATTCTTTACAGTTACATTCCGGATAGGCATTTCCGGCAATCCATTGAAGAACATGGCGCGTCCGGAACCTTTGCAATAAACATTCGAGATGTGAATGTCTCTGAATGCCGGAGTCTCTTCTGTCACAGGAGGAACATCGGTTTTGGTATTGGCAGCACGCTCTTCTTCAGTCTCTTCACCCGGACCTTTACCGCCGTAGAACAGGTCGAACAATAACGGTTCGTTCGGGATATTGATCATGTTGATGTTGTTGATATAAATACCTTCTACCACGCCACCACGCCCGCGAGTACTTTTAAAGCGTAAGCCGACATCGGTTCCCATAAAGGTACAATCGGTCACATAGATGTTTTTTACACCACCGGACATTTCACTTCCTACAACGAAGCCACCGTGTCCGTGCAATACTATGTTGTTTTTGACCAATACGTTCTGGCAAGGTTCTCCACGGCGGCGGCCGTCAGCGTCTTTTCCCGACTTGATACAAATCGCATCGTCTCCGGCATCAAACAGGCTGTTGATAATCAGTGCGTTTTTACATGATTCCAAATCCAGCGCATCTCCGTTTTGAGAATACCAAGGGTTGAATACCTTTACATTGTTTACGGTAATATGTTCGCATGAAAGCGGGTGCAGACACCAACTGGGGGAGTTCTTGAATGTCACTCCTTCCAACAGCACCTTTTTACTTTTTACGATATTGAGCAGTACGGGACGGAGCCATGGACGGATTTCATTCCATTCTTCATCGGTATTGATGCCTTCGGGGACATTAAAGTCTTTACATGCCAATGCACCTTTCAGGGCGCCGGCTGTGGGATACCATATTTTCCCTGCTGAATCGGTTACCCCCCCCGATTTTACAAGTTTGCCCCATTGGGAAGCAGTCAGTTTGTCTTTTTTTACCGGTCTCCAGCTATCCCCCGCGCCATCGAATGTGCCATAACCTGTGATTGCGATATTCTCCGCATTGCGTGCCGAGATCGGCGATTGGCAACGACGGGTTTCCAAGCCTTCAAATGAAGTATTTATAATAGGATAGGCTTCGAAATCATCGGTGAAAAGAATCAGTGCATTACGCTCTGTATATAAGTTTACATTGCTCAAGAGTACGATAGGGCCGGTCAGCCACAATCCTTCCGGAATAATTACTTTTCCTCCGCCTTTGGCATTTACTGCTTTTATGGCATTGTTGATTGCTTCCGTGTTGAGAAACTTTCCATCATTTTTGGCACCGTATGCAACAATGTTCACCTCATAGTCGGGGAAAGTAGGTTGCTCTACAACGGGCATTTCGAATGGAAGATCGTTATAAATACTGTTGTCTATTAAATTTTCTTCCTGAGCGCATATTCGATTCCCGGAAAGGAAAGGCAGGCATATCGCCGTTAGCAACAGGAGTTTTTTCGTTAATGTGTTCATTTAAAATTATGTTTCTATGGATTAATACTAAAGGGTTATTTACTTCCGATAAATAAAGAGATTTATTATCCTTTGGCAGATTACTCTCCCGAGCCATCTACCGGAAGGGATAATAATGATTCATGTTAACCTAATTCTAACCTTAAATAAATATTATGAAAAAACCTCTTAATTATCTGATGCAAATATAGACGTGAAAATTCCCTTAGATGTGTATAAACTGTTGGTTTAGGTGGATTTTTTGTCATTTTAGTCTTTTCTTTGCACACTTCTCGTGTTTTTATGCAGAAAGTTCCTATCTTTGCAACCTAATTTAACTATTTTAAAAGGTATGAGTTACAATTTGTTGAAAGGAAAAAGAGGTATTATCTTCGGTGCCCTGAACGACCAGTCTATTGCCTGGAAAGTAGCGGAGAAAGCCGTAGAAGAAGGTGCAACTATTACATTATCAAATACGCCCATGGCCATACGTATGGGTGAAGTAAATGCTCTGGCCGAGAAACTGAATTGCGAAATAATCCCTGCCGATGCTACCAATGTGGAAGATTTGGAGAATGTGTTCAAGACATCTATGGATGTATTGCATGGTCAGATCGATTTTGTTCTTCATTCGATCGGGATGTCTCCTAATGTGCGTAAGAAACGTACGTATGACGACCTTGATTACGGAATGTTGGAGAAAACATTGGATATCTCTGCTGTTTCTTTCCATAAAATGATTCAGGCTGCCAAAAAACTGAATGCGATTGCAGATTACGGATCGATTGTTGCTTTGAGTTATGTAGCCGCACAACGTACATTCTACGGTTATAACGATATGGCAGATGCCAAAGCTCTGTTGGAGTCTATTGCCCGTAGTTTTGGATATATTTACGGACGCGAGCATAGTGTACGTGTGAATACGATTTCTCAATCGCCCACATTCACTACTGCCGGATCGGGTGTGAAGGGGATGGATAAGCTTTTCGATTTTGCTAATCGTATGTCTCCGTTGGGAAATGCTACTGCTGACGAGTGTGCCGATTATTGTATTGTGATGTTCTCTGATCTTACCCGCAAGGTAACGATGCAGAACCTCTACCACGATGGCGGTTTTTCGAGTGTCGGTATGAGTCTTCGTGCTATGGCTACTTATGAGAAAGGCCTCGACGAGTACAAAGATGAAGACGGAAACATCATTTACGGATAATAATTATGAAACTGCGGAATCCTCTTCTCCTTATTATATGCATGCTCGCCGTTGCCTGTCGGATGGGTACGGGAGAGAACAGGTTGTTGCATAATGAAGAGAAGGGGATTTCCGTTGTTCGGTATGATCAGTTGTTGAACGAATATGTTCGTTCCAATAGCTTTTCTGCTCTGCAAAAGATGAACATGGAATATCGTCAACCTACCAAGATTCTGATTGAAGAGGTGCTTGGGTTAGGACAAGTGAGTGACGATACCATTTCTCAGAAACTTAAGACATTTTATTCGGATACTACCTTGCTTCGTCTGATGGCCGATGTGGAGACACGTTTCCCTAATCTGGACGAAGTGGAAAAAGGCTTGACGAAAGGTTTCAAGAAATTGAAAAAAGAGGTTCCTGAGATAAAAATACCTCTTGTTTATTCGCAAGTATCCGCATTTAATGAGTCGATAGTCTTGTCCGATACGTTGCTGGGCATTAGCTTGGATAAGTACATGGGAGAAGATTATGCTTTGTACAAGCGTTTTTATTACGACTATCAGTGCCGTTCTATGCGTCCCGATCGTATTGTACCCGATTGTTTGGTGTTTTATCTGATGAGTAAGTATGTTTTTCCGTTTCAGGAAGGGACTTGCCTGCTCGATATGATGTTGCATTCGGGAAAGATAAATTATGCTGTCCAGATGCTATTAGGGTATCGCTCTCCGGGCGAAGCGATGGGATATGCAGAGAAAGAAGAAGCATGGTGCAGCGAGAATGAAAAGAATGTGTGGGAGTATATGTTGAAGAATAAACATCTCTACGTCCGCGATCCGATGATTGTGCGCAAGTATATGAAGCCGGCACCGTTTACCGCCTTCTTCGGTGAGAATGCACCGGCATTGATTGGAACCTGGATGGGGACACGCATTGTATCTTCTTATATGAAACACCATAAAGATGTCAGCTTGCAGGATTTGTTGCAGATGACCGATTATCATCATATGTTACAAGAATCCGGTTATAAATAATGTGCCAATTTAATAATGTGCCAATGTGCCAATTGGAGAATGAAAAAATGAAAGAATAAAGAAATTCACCAATTGGAAACATCAGCAAATTATTATTCAATTGACACATTCCGTCTTGTTTTATAGCGCAGCCAATTGGTACATTGGCGCATTAGTATATTGGCATATTATTAAATTGGCACATTGGCACATTAATCAATTATTTTTATGGAAACAGCTCTTTATCTTATTCCCGTGACTTTGGGAGATACCGCTATCGAATCCGTATTGCCGTCCTATAATAAAGAAGTTATTTTGAATATCCGCCATTTTATTGTTGAGGATGTCCGTTCGGCCCGTCGTTTTTTAAAGAAGGTAGACCGTGAGATCGATATCGATGCCCTGGCTTTTTATACATTAAACAAGCATACTTCTCCTGAAGATATTTCCGGATATTTAAAACCATTGGCGGGAGGAGCTTCTATGGGAGTGATTTCGGAAGCCGGTTGTCCGGCCGTTGCCGATCCCGGAGCAGATGTCGTAGCGATTGCCCAGCGTAAGGGGCTGCGTGTAGTTCCGCTGGTGGGGCCTTCCTCTATTATACTTTCTGTAATGGCTTCCGGATTTAACGGACAGAGTTTTGCCTTTCACGGTTACTTGCCTATTGAACCGGGAGAACGTGCAAAGAAAATTAAGTTATTGGAGCAGCGTGTATATTCCGAGCATCAGACGCAGCTTTTCATTGAGACACCTTATCGTAATAATAAGATGGTAGAGGATATTTTGAACAATTGCCGTCCGCAGACACGGCTCTGTATTGCTGCCAATATCACCTGTGAAGGAGAGTATATCCGAACCCGGACGGTGAAAGAGTGGAAAGGGCATCTTCCCGAGCTTTCTAAAATTCCCTGTATTTTTCTCTTATACCAATAACGTTTTTCAGGTGTTCGTATTCTTCTTCAAAACATTCGCTGAAGAACTTGTGTCCCAAGTTTTGTTCTACCTGTTGAAATTGCCAGAGTTTTCCCCCTTTGAAACGTGGGTCACAAAGGATGGAATCATCTTCTACGTCCAGAACAAAAAGATAGACAAGGCGGTTGGTTACTGAGTTTTCAAAGTGATACATGATGCTGAAAGTAGGTTTCAGTCCATCGGCTTTTGGGAAAGTATTGCGTAATATTCTTCGACATCCTTCCGCAAGTGATTCTCCGTAGCTAAGATAACATTCCATCGGTATATCTGTTTTTCCTTTATCCAGAATGGCTGTTTGCGGACGGTTACATAAGAAAAGCATGCCGTGTGAGGCTACAGCGATACGGATTACCGGGTTGATATAGGTGTTTTTGTAATTAAGGGCTTCCATCGCCATCGTCTTTCCGATGACATCTCCCTGAGTGTTGACAATAGGTACATATTCCGTGTGAGCCATTAATTTATTAAAATAATGGATGCCTATCTGATTGAAGATGATACATAAAATGAAAATAGCGGGAGGCATGAGGTTGAATATGACCCATCCTGTCGTCTTTCCCATCGGATGAGAGAAAAATATGGCCAGACTGATGATGATAAAATGCAAAAATCCCAATATCAGTATGATGTGTGCCGATACGATAGCTGATTCCGCACCTTGAGCAAACATTCGTTTGCTGCAGATATCTTTCTTTTTCAGGAAATAGTTGATGAATCTTTTTTTATGCAGGTAAAGACTTAACATAGGGATGAGTATGCTGACCTCTAATGTAAGCGGAAGTGCTCCGGGGGGAACATAATCTCCCGGGATAAGGGCGGCCAATGTGAGTAACATCAGCATAAATGTCGAAATGTAAAGAATAAAATTAGGAATCCGTACACCTTTACGGTGCATTGAATAGTATGAGTATAGCATTCCGATACCGGTTCCGATATAGATTGCTGTGTCTTGCGTTATAAATTCACATAATATAATGGAGATAATAACGGGGAGGTATCCCAATGACATATTAAATGCGGAAGATAATATTCCTTTATGATTCATTTTAGTGTACATTTTGCCTGTTTCCTATAAAACAAACAAGGGGGTATTTATGTTTAGATCATTTCTTAATATGTTTTTCTGCGTGATAAGATGAGCGTACGAGCGGGGCGCTCTCTACTTGTTCGAAACCTTTCTCGAGTCCGGTCTGTTTGTATTGGGCAAATTGTTCAGGAGTAACGTATTCCTCTACCGGATAGTGTCGGCGAGTAGGTTGCAGGTATTGTCCGATAGTGAGTATGCTGCATCCTGTTGCCAGAAGATCATCCATCAGTTCTTCCACTTCCGATGGGGTTTCTCCCAGTCCGACCATGATGCCGCTTTTGGCGGTAATACCGCTTTCGGCTATCCGACGAATTACTTGGAGACTGGTTTCATAGTCGGCTGCGCTTCGCACCAATGGGCTGATGCGGCGTACGGTCTCCATGTTGTGTGATATGATTTCCGGATTTGCGGTGATAATCTTGTCTACCAATTCCATTCGTCCTTGAAAATCGGGTATCAACACCTCAATGGTAGTATCCGGGTTTATCCTTTTTATTTCAGTGATGGTACGCGCCCAGTGTCCTGCTCCTAAATCCGGAAGGTCGTCCCGGTCTACTGAAGTGACTACTGCATGAGAAAGTTTCATCAAGGCTATGGATTCTGCTACATGAGTCGGTTCGTCAGCATCCAATGGAAGGGGGCGACCGATTTGCGTATTGCAAAATTTGCAACTACGGGTACAGATATCGCCTCCTATCATAAAAGTTGCGGTTCCTTTTCCCCAGCACTCTCCCATATTAGGACAGCGTCCACTGCTACAAATCGTATGCAGGCAATGGTTCTCTACGATACGTTTAGTCTCCGTGTAGCGTTCATTGGCGCCAATGCTGATCTTCAGCCACTCAGGCTTTCTCATTTGAATTATGATTTATGAATTATGGGCTATGAATGATGATTTATGGATAGCACTTCTGTATAATCCATAAATCATCATTCATAAATCATAACTCTTTAAAGGTTCTTTAAAAAGAAATTGGTTAATCTCGTGTATAGATGCTGACGGGTATTACCACCATAAATTCCATGATTACGGTTGGTATAAACTTGCATATCGAATTGTTTGTCCAGTTGAACAAGATGTTCGGCATATTCGGCACAGTTCTGGAAGTGTACATTATCGTCAGCCATTCCATGTACGAGCAAAAGGTTGCCATGGAGTTTGTTTGCCCGTGTAAAGGCGGATGCGGCTTTATATCCTTCGGCATTTTCTTTGGGAGTACGCATAAAGCGTTCCGTGTAGATCGTATCATAAAATCTCCAGTCCGTAGGGGCGGCTACTGCTACACCTGCTTTGAAAACCGGCGTACCTTCACTCATACTCATAATTGTCATGTATCCGCCATAACTCCATCCCCAGATTCCGATACGTCCTTTATCTACATAGGGCAATGTTCCTAAATATTTGGCGGTTTCCACTTGGTCTTTGGCTTCTTTTACTCCGAGGTTCAGGTAAGTGTTTTTTTGGAACTCTGCCCCGCGACCGCCTGTTCCGCGTCCGTCAACACAAGCGACGATGTAACCCAAACTGGCCATATAGGTTTCCCAACTTACATTGAAGTTATCCAAAACCTGTTGTGAGCCCGGTCCACTGTACTGATACATCAACACCGGATATTTCTTAGATACCGAAAAGTCTGCCGGTTTCATCATCCAGCCGTTCAATTCTACTCCTTCCGTTGTTTTAAATTTGAAGAATTCTTTTTTCGGTAGAGCGATTTGTGCTAATTTTTGTTTCAATGCATCGTTGGTAACCAATGTTTTCAAAGGTTTCCCTTCGTTGTCATTGAGGGTGATGACTGCCGGTGTATCGAGATTGGTATATGTATTGATGTAATATTTCATAGTCGGGCTGAACAATGCACTGTTCATACCGGCTTTTTGGGATAGTTTTGTTTTTTTTCCTTTGCGGTCTATTTTATACACGGCCTGTTGCATCGGGCTCTCTTCATTGCTTATAAAGTAGAGACTGCCGTCCGCCTCATCATATCCTAAGAATGATTTTACTTCATAATTGCCTTTGGTAACTTGTTTTATCAGATTGCCTCCCATGCTATACCAGTAAAGGTGGGTATATCCGTCTTTATCACTCAGAAAACTGAAGTTTTCGGGATAAAATTGAATATTGTCGAATACATTCTCATTAATGTAATAAGGTGATTCGTCGCGTAATACCAATTTGCAGACCGTTGAACGCGGATCGGCAAAGTACATATCAAAACGGTTCTGGTGGCGATTTAATGTCATTATGGCCAGTTTGTTGGCATCTTTTGTAAAACGGATACGCGGGATATATCCATCGGCATCCAATGGTAACTTCACTGTACGGGTAACTTTCGATTTGATATCGAACGTGCGCACTTCTACTTTGGAGTTAGAGTATCCGGCTTTCGGATATTTATATGCATATTCTCCCGGATAGTCTTCTAATACATCGATACGTGGTGCCTCACCGGCAAATAGGGGAAATTGATACTGAGGTACTTCCGTTTCATCGAAGCGGATGAAAGCAAGCATAGAATTGTCTGCACTGAATTCTAAGGCTTGATTAAAGCCGAACTCCTCTTCGTATACCCAGTCGGGAATACCGTTGAGCACTGCATTGGGTTTGCCGTCTTCCGTCACTTGGCTTTCGCTGTTGCCATAAAGGGTTTTTACCAGGAAGATATTATTGTCGCGTACGAAAGCGATCATGGTACCGTCCGGTGAGAAGACGGGGGCTTGTTGAGGTCCCCCGTCAGAAAGCCGTTCAATAATGTTGTTTGTCGTCACTCCTTTCTCATTACGTTTCAAGGGGTATAAATAATGTACGGCTGTATATGAACGCCGGTAAATGGGCGTTATTTCGGTTGCGATAAGCAGCTTTTCCCCGTCCGGTGAAAACTGGTAACCATCGAAATTCTTGAAATCACATTCCCGGGCTTTGGTTACATCGAAGATGACTTCTACCGGTTCTCCTGTTTTGAAAGAGTATTTGGTGATTTGCGTACCTTCTTCATTCATTTGTGTATAATGCTCTCCGTCGGGCATCGGCACTACGTTACGAATATTTTCCGCACGGTATTTTCCGGAAGTTATATCTTTCAGGTCTAACTTTTTACTACTTTGCGCCATACCACTCAGACAAATGAGACAGAGCAGGAGAGACAGGGTTATCTTTTTCATTCTTTCTTGTTTTTGAACTTCTTATGTCTGCAAAGTTAGTAATAAACTGAAATACCTCAAAAAAAGGAAACTCTTTTATAGAGTTCTTATGATCATCCTTCTTGAATTAACATTGTTAACGGGATATTTAACGCACTTATATCTCTATTTGTAGAAGTATATACTTTGTGTATGCAGGAGTTTATATTTTTATGAAGTAAAAGTATGTATTTAACGCAATGTAAAGTGTATAATTTTATATAGGGAACTATATATTTGGTTTGCTTGTTGATTATTAGGTAGTTATACCGTGATCTGCTCTTCGGATCCGATCTCTTTTTTATTAAGGAAAAAATTGGTACTTGCTGATTAAATAATTATTGTCTCTCTTTTTAACGGGGCTCAGTCCGGTATTCATCGATTTTGTATCGTATTTGGTCGGAAAAACCTTTCTTTTGGAGGTTGAACAGCGTATCTTTGTCCTGTAATCAAATCGAACGTATCATCGAATTTATAAATTAAGAGAATTATGGAAAAGAAATCTGCTACGCCTTCGGGTTTCACGGGAAGGCAATTAATGGCTACTATTCTTATAGCATGTGGTGTTTTATTGTTGGGACGTAATTTGGGAATTTTCCCCAATAGGATATTTCATATTATTGTATCCTGGCCGATGCTTTTGGTCGTTTTGGGAGCTTATTCTTTCCTGCGCAGACAGGCATTTACGGGCGTGGTTTTGTTCGCTATCGGACTTTGTTTCATTTTGCCGCGACTCGGATGGTTGCCGTGGGGGCCGGCGAATGTGAGCGCTGTGCTTTGGCCTGTGTTGTTGGTATGTGTGGGAATCGCCTTTTTTTATCGTCCGCAGTGCAAAAAAAGAGAAAGGAAGATACAGAGTGAAACAGATTTTACTACCCGGCAACATCATTCCGGTGATGGCTTTGTGCGTTCGGACAATGTGTTTGGCGGTGTGAAGCAAGTTGTGCTCGATGAGGTCTTTAAAGGCGCGGAAATCCGTAACAGTTTTGGGGGGACCGTGCTTGATTTACGGCGCACGAACATCGAACAGGGTGAGACGTATATTGATGTAGAGTGTAATTTCGGAGGTGTGGAGATATATGTTCCGTTGGATTGGCGGGTAGATTTGCAGGCCAATGCTTTCTTGGGCGGTTGTGAGGATAAACGTGTGCCGGGGGTGAATATCGATCAGAGTCGTAGACTGGTAGTTATTGGGAATGTTTCTTTTGGAGGAGTAGAAATTAAAGGTTAATTAAATAAAATGCAAGCACATCCGATTATGGATTCTTCCCGGCGGTGGATATCTGTTTTATTATTGGTAGCGGCCGCGATAGGGATATATACCGGTTTGTTGATGACTTATGCAGGTGCCGGTTTATGGCCGGCATTGACAGATGGTACGGTTTCTGTCGTACTGTTTTGCAGTTTGGCATATTTGTCATGGTTTGCTATCGGCATTGTATCGTCGGTACAGACGGAGATTGTCGTATCGGTATTGGCCATACTGTTTTGGCTGGCCGGCGGGTTTGCTATGCAGGAGTGGATTGAGCTTATAGGAACAACTGCCTATGCTCCCTTTGCGGTAACCGCTCCTTTCAGGGGGTTATCCGGCATTTTGTGCTGGATAGTGATAATGATGTGGTATAGATTGTTGGCTTTGCAGGCAGGACAATCCCTTTCTAAAGAGGAGGTGATGCCGGAAGAAGAGGAACCGGTCAAAGAAAATAATGTCGAAGAGACAGAACAACCGGTGGAAGAGTTTCTGAACCGTATTACGGTAAAAGATGGAACACGCATTCATTTAATAAATACGGAAGATTTACTTTATGTGCAGGCGTGTGGAGATTATGTTACTCTGGTTACTCCTGAAGGGCAGTACGTAAAAGAGCTTACTATGAAATATCTGGAAACTCATTTGTCGGCGGCCGGATTTGTGCGCATACACCGTTCGACTATTGTAAATGTAACGCAAATCTCTCGGGTAGAGCTTTTCGGCAAGGAGAGTTACAGGCTGTTGCTGAAGAATGGTGATAAGTTGAGAGTGAGTCTTTCCGGTTATAAATTGTTGAAGACAAGATTGGCACTATAAACAGTAAAGTTTCGTTTTTTTCTTTTTCGTCTCCCCGGATTTTCTTATGTTTGTTCCTCATAAAGAAGGAACAGCATGGCTCAACAATTTTTATATAATGAATTTCCGCTATTTCTGAAGCGTTATTTCCCTTATAAGGTACAGAAGATATCTCTGAATGCAGGTTTTACCTGTCCTAATCGTGACGGTACTAAAGGGCAGGGGGGATGTACTTATTGCAATAACCAGACTTTTAATCCGGAATATTGCCGGACAGAGAAAACGATTAAGGTACAGTTGGAAGAGGGAAAGCGTTTCTTTGCCCATAAATATCCTGAGATGAAATACCTCGCTTATTTCCAGGCTTATACTAATACTTATGCCGGGCTGGAGAGCCTGAAACGAAAATATGAAGAAGCGTTGAGTGTTGACGACGTTGTCGGACTTGTGATCGGTACCCGGCCGGATTGTATGCCGGATGAACTTCTCCAGTATCTTGAAAACCTTAACCGGCAGACATTTCTTTTAGTGGAATATGGAATCGAGACAACTTGTGATGAAACACTGAAACGCATCAACCGGGGGCATACCTATGCGGATACGGTGGAAACAGTGCAACGCACGGCTGCCAGAGGCATTCTGACTGGCGGACATGTTATTCTCGGGCTTCCGGGAGAGTCTCACGACGACATGGTATCGCAAGCCGGAGTACTTTCCGAATTGCCGCTTACCACCTTGAAAATGCATCAGCTTCAATTGATTCATGGCACCCGTATGGCTTATGAATATGAGCAGAATCCCGCTGGTTTTCATTTTTTTAATGATGTGAATGAATATATCGAGCTCGTAATAGATTATATCGAACACTTACGACCGGATATTGTGCCGGAGCGCTTTGTATCCCAATCTCCCCGTGAATTACTGATAGCTCCCGACTGGGGATTAAAAAATTATGAATTTACCGCCCGTGTTCAAAAAAGAATGAAAGAAAGGGGGGCATATCAAGGGAGGATGTATAAATTTTCAGAAAAAAAAGGTATATTTGCCGGACAATAAATTGATGTTTGGCAATGAATGATTAGCGGTTAGTGATAAGTGACCGACGCCGAAAGATATTTGACCGGCTTGCTAATTACCTGTCGCTAACCGCTAATCACTAATTTAATAATAATAAGATGGAACAGAAGACAAGAATAAAAGGAAATGTCCACTATGTGGGAGTGAATGATCGTAACAAACATCTTTTTGAGGGGATGTGGCCGTTACCATATGGGGTTTCGTATAACTCTTATCTGATTGATGATGAAATGGTGGCTTTGGTTGATACGGTAGACATCTGTTATTTTGAAGTATTTCTTCATAAAATAAAGAAAGTAATAGGTGATCGTCCTATAAACTACTTAATAATAAATCATATGGAGCCGGATCATTCCGGATCTATCCGTTTGATAAAACAGCATTATCCCGATATTGTCATTGTCGGTAATAAACAGACTTTTGGAATGATCGAGGGTTTCTATGGCGTGACAGGTGAGCAGTATCTGGTGAAAGACGGTGATTTCCTTGCTTTGGGGAAACATAAACTTCGTTTTTATCTTACTCCGATGGTGCATTGGCCCGAAACCATGATGACATTTGATGAAACGGACGGAATTCTTTTCTCCGGAGACGGTTTCGGTTGTTTTGGTACGGTAGACGGTGGTTTTCTTGATACTCGTATCAACACTGATCGTTATTGGGATGAAATGGTGCGTTATTACTCCAATATTGTAGGAAAATATGGAAGCCCTGTACAGAAGGCATTGCAGAAATTAGGCGGGCTGCCTATCTCTGTTATCTGTTCTACTCACGGTCCGGTATGGACAGAAAATATCCCGAAGGTAGTGGGTATTTACGATAAGTTAAGCCGCTATGCAGCCGATGAGGGAGTGGTAATCGCTTATGGAAGTATGTATGGCAATACCGAACAGATGGCAGAAGCCATTGCTGCCGAACTGTCGGCACAGGGTATCCGGAATATTGTCATGCATAATGTCAGCAAGAGCAATCCTTCTTATATTTTGGCCGATATATTCAAGTATAAGGGGCTTATTATCGGTTCGCCGACTTATAGCAATCAGATTTATCCGGAAATCGAGTCTTTGCTTTCTAAAATACTTGTCCGCGAGTTGAAAGGACGCTATTTGGGGCTTTTCGGCTCTTTCACTTGGGCAGGTGCCGCAGTGAAGCGTATGGCGGAATTCGCCGAGAAGAGTAAGTTTGAGGTAGTAGGCGACCCGGTAGAGATGAAACAGGCGATGAAAGACATTACCTATGAGCAGTGTGAAAATCTGGCTCGTGCGATGGCCGAACGTTTAAAAAAAGACAGGGGAGGCAATTGATAATTAATAATCAAGAAATTAATAATTGAATCAACCTATTTATTAATCTAATAAAATTAAGAACAATGAGATTAATCATTCAGCCGGACTATCAGTCCGTATCTCAGTGGGCGGCACACTATGTTGCTGCTAAAATCAAAGCTGCTAATCCTACAGCAGAAAAACCGTTCGTTTTGGGATGTCCTACCGGTTCTTCTCCTTTGGGTATGTACAAAGGCTTAATCGACCTGAACAAAAAAGGCATCGTTTCTTTCGAGAACGTCGTTACTTTCAATATGGACGAATATGTAGGTTTGCCGAAAGAACATCCCGAAAGTTATTATTCTTTTATGTGGAATAATTTCTTCAGCCATATCGATATCAAACCGGAAAATACCAATATCTTGAATGGTAATGCCGCTGATCTGGATGCTGAATGTGCACGCTATGAAGAAAAAATCAAGTCTTATGGCGGTATCGATCTTTTCATGGGAGGAATCGGTCCGGACGGACATATTGCTTTCAATGAACCGGGGTCTTCCTTGTCTTCACGTACCCGTCAGAAAACGCTGACTACGGATACAATTATCGCTAACTCGCGCTTCTTTGATAATGATATTAACAAAGTGCCGAAGACGGCTTTGACAGTGGGTGTGGGAACAGTGCTTTCTGCCAAAGAAGTGATGATTATTGTAAATGGTCATAACAAAGCCCGTGCCTTGTATCATGCAGTGGAAGGTGCCATCACTCAGATGTGGACAATCAGTGCATTGCAGATGCATGAAAAGGGTATTATTGTTTGTGACGATGCGGCTACGGTAGAACTGAAGGTAGGAACGTATCGTTACTTCAAGGATATTGAAGCTGACCATCTGGATCCGGAATCATTGATTTAAGAAAATGAATAATGAAAGGCAGGGCCTAATAATGGATAATTAATAATTAAAGAATGAAAGGCTGCGCGGTGAGTACATTCACATAGCGCAGCCTTTCATTCTTTAATTCCTTAATTTCTTAAATCTTTCATTCCCTAATTCTCCTCAAGCCTCCCCTTTCCCTGACGGACAATCTCCGGAGTATCTTCCGTACAGCTTACTATTGTTGACGGTTCTATTCCTCCTATTCCTCCATCGATTACGAGATCTACCGTCTCCCCGAATTTTTCGTCGATCAGTTCCGGATCGGTCATGTATTCCAAATCTTCATCTGCCTCGTGAGGGAGCGTCGTTGTCATGATAGGCGCATCGAGCAGCCGCGCTATTTCACGGATGATATGATTGTCCGGCATACGGATACCTACCTCTTTTCTATTCCGGAAAATCTTAGGCAGTTTGTTGGTTCCGTTCAGAATAAAAGTGAAAGGTCCGGGGAGGTTCCTTTTCATCAGCTTAAAAGTGTTGTTGTCTACTTTCGCATATTCACTGATACTGCTCAAATCATAACAAATGATAGAGAGATTATTTTTTCGCGGATCAATGTTCTTGATACGGCAAATGCGTTCGATTGCACGTTCTTTCAGTCCGTGACAACCAATGGCATACATCGTATCGGTAGGATAAATAATAAGTCCTCCGTCATTTAAAATATCCACTACCTGTTGCAAGTCTTGTGGATTATTGTTCTTTTCGTAAAGTTTCAGCAGCATGATGTTGATAATCACTAATCACTTATTGTTATTTCAGTTTCTTCTTTAAGAAATCCAGTGCCTTTTCAGCGGCCTTTTCTTTGACTGCCTCTTTCAGCTCTTCTTTATTGCCTGTGGCCGCAGAGTCCAGTCCCAGTTTCTTTCCTAATTCGCTGACAGCTTTGTCTGCTACGGCTTCTACTGCCTGATTTGCCATACTTTTGGTATCGATGGATACTTTAGGTGAAGTAAACGAGCCACCGATTTTCAGGTCAAGAGTGGTCAGCTTGGCAAGGTCGCCTGCAGAAGCCGGAAGTTTGATTTTACCGGAATAGTCTATTGTCTGATCCAACCCCGTACTGCCGGATAGATTCATGACATAATCTCCGAGTTTGATATCAAACGGTTGTGTAGCCACTCTTCCGTTTTCAATGGTGAAGTCCAATGTCATGTCTTTCACTTTCATATCCTTCAGATCGGGTTTCTTCACTGCTTTGGCAATCTGGTCTATCACTTTAACGCCGCTCAAGCTGAGATCTTTTGTGGAAAGGCTGCCATTACCCTGCATGGTTTCCAATACGGGACTCATGGAGGTATCCAGCACCGTTTGTACTTTCATGCTGCCGGAGAAGTTTCCTTTCAGATTTTCGAAGATCGGTGCAAGTTGTTGTACCATATCCAATTCTTTGTATACTTGTGCAAAACTCAGGGCATTTAGTTTGAAACCTGCATTCATTTCCGGTTTTTCCACGTCGGTGGTAGAGTAGTATCCGTTCATGACCACGTTTCCTCCCATCGTGTTCATGGACAGATTTTTCATATCTACTTTACTGTCTTTCACGATTAGTTTTCCATTCATATCTGTGAAAGCCATCTTATCGAACAATACCTCTTTCAAGTTGGCATCCATTTGGAAATCGATGTTACGAGGTACTTCGATGATACTTGCTGTTGCTTCCGGCGTTGTTTCCGCCTGTGCGGCGCTGTCGGCTGTCGTTGTCATGAAATCATTCAGGTTGAGATGATTGGACCGGATATTGAGTGTGCCTTTTAGCGTGGTACCTTTCAGTACATAACCTAAGTAGTTCTCGAAACGGCTGTCGGCAGTGAGATCGTTTTTACCGATATTGACGGTTGTTTCGCTCAGTTGCAGGTATTTCGGTGTAAAGGTGAAGAGCGACTTGTGGATATCTACGTCCGGCATGTCTTTCATTTTTAACTTCATATCGGTAAGCCCGATCGTACCTGAAGCCTGTACACGGTCGTACTGCTCTTTTTCGATGTATGACAATCGTCCGGCAATCTGCATGTCGGCATTGATGGTACCGTTCAGTTCCATATCATCCAATGGATATACTTGTTTTATCATACCCAAATTGAGCACTCCTTTTGCTTCTGCACGGAAATCCGGATCGCTGACAGGTGTTTTTACATCAGCAGTCAGACTGAAAGGATTACCGGCAAGCCGGAAACTAAACGGCTGGATGTTGACGGTAGTCAGATCGATGGCGCCACCCGGATTCTTAACTTCGGCATGGATGTTTATTTGGTCTACCCCTGCCGGAAGGGAGGGATAGCGGAACATGGCATTTTTCACAGCCATGGCTATGTCAAACTGCGGAACGATGCTGTCGCCCACCATGCTGCCTTTCACACTGGCAGTAAGGGTAGCGGTACCGTCTGTTTTCAGTCCGTCGAAATCTTTTGCATAGATTGCAGGGATCAGCGAGAGAATTTCTTTGAATCCTACTTCGTTTGTGTTCAGTTTGAGATCCATGTCGATGGCGGGATCTTTTAATTCTACCCAACCGTCGATACCGGCTTGGATGGCATTCAGCCGGAACTCATTGTCTTTCAGGGTAAATTTGTTATTTGCCAGATCGGCGTCCACGTCCATTTTGGTGTAGATGTTGGCATTAGAGAGGAAAGGAATTCCGCTCATCTTATAAGTAAGCGCTTCCGTTTCGGCTTCCAGTTTCAAGGTTGTACGGTCACTGCCTAAATCGCCCGAACAGAGCGCATTGAGGTTACGGATATCAGCGTACATATTACCCTGTCGGTCATCGTAAATCAGATTCATGTTTTTGATCACGAACCGTTGGAGTTGTATTTTAAAAGGTGAATCATCCGTAGTTTCTTCTTCTTCTGTATCGGTAGAAGTGCTGTCCGGTTTCATCACATCCCAGTTGGGACGTCCGTCTGCAAGAACGATGGCATGCAGGCGTGTATTTTCGATTTGTATTTTGGAGATATCATATCCACTGTCTCCGAAAAGTGACAGAAGATCGATCGCGGCAACCACTTCGCCTGCTTGAACAAGTGTATCGTTTTCAAATTCGCCTACTCCCCGCAACCAGAAATTGCTGAGTGTAATAGATGCTTTGGGGAAGTTACGGAACAGGCTAATGTCGAGACTACGGAAATCAAACTGTGCATTGAGCATTTTGTTTCCTTCGGTTTTTACAATGCTTTCTATTTTTCCACGGAAAGCAAAAGGAAGAATAAGCATCAGCAGTAGGAGTACTCCCAATGCAATAGCTGTAATTTTCAGACCCTTTTTCATTTTGTAGGTTTTATGATTAATATGTTATTGTTCGTGCAAAACTAATGAAAAGTTTTCTATTTATTAGTCTGTGGCTTATGAATTTAAGTTCTAAATTCATATTATTTACCGAAAGGAATCCGGTATGGAGTCCCGGAGGTATTTATATATTACTTTTTATCATCCTTATTCCCATCGCTTGTCGTACTTCCCTGCTCCGAAAGTGCTTTCTTGAGTTCTTCGGCGATACGCCATTGGATAGCGGCTTCTACCTCCTTACCGGCTTTCAGCAGGGCGTCACCGAAAAGTTCATGTGCTTTGGCATGCTCCGGCTTCAGTGAAGTTGCTTTGTCGAGATCGGCGATTGCTCCTTCTGTTTCTTCTGTTTTCAGACGGAGTTTCCCCCGGTTGTAAAAAGCTTTGAAATTAGCCGGGCTGATGCGTATGGCGGTATTGAAGCAATTTTCGGCATCGAACCACTCCTTGTTGTTGAACAAAGTGATTCCTTTCCGGATCCAAGCATCCGTATAATCCGGATAAAGTTCCAGCGCTTTATCGTAGTTTGCCAGTGCGGCGCGCGCATCGTGTGCCTGCGTGATACATTCGTTTCCCATCAACAGGTATTCGCGGGCGTATTTTTTCAGATACTCCTGTTGGCTTCGCATTTGTTCTTTCAATTGCCGGTTTTGCTCGCGCAGTGTGTTGATTACTTCCAGTTTCCGGCGGATAAATCTCCGGGGCACGGGTTTCTCTATGTCATACCGCGAATGGATGGCACGGAAAAATTGTTCCAGACACTCTTCCATATCTCCACGGTCGAATGCACGGACAGCCGCTACATATTGCACATCGGCTTGCGCTTGTTTCAAAGCTTTGTCTATTGCCTGCCGGTTGTTGAAACGTTGGGCGAAGTTTACGATTTCCTGCCGTACAAAAATATCAGCGCGGTTGATCGGTTTCTTCAATTGGATACCTTCCAGTGAGGTGCAACGGCTGAGTGCCACATAGGCTTGTCCGCCGGCAAAGACACCGCCCGTGAAGTCGATGACCACCCGGCTGAAAGTCAGTCCCTGACTTTTGTGCACTGTGATGGCCCATGCCAGCCGGATAGGGTATTGGGTGAAAGTGCCCAACACTTCTTCTTCAATCTCTTTTTTCTCTTCGTTGTACCGGTATCGGATGTTTCGCCAGGAATCGGGTTTTACATCACATTCTTTTCCGTCGTCGGTTATTACATAGATGGTGCCGTCCTCGTCGTCGATGCCGGATATGGTACCGATCGTTCCGTTTACCCAACGGCGGTCGTAATCGTTTTTGATGAAAATGATCTGTGCACCCGGTTTTAATATCAAATCTTTGGAGGTAGGCAAACTGCTTTCCGGAAAATCTCCTTCGATTTCTCCCTCAAAGGTGACCGGTTCACCGGGAAGTTCCGCCAGTTTTTTATCATTAATGTAGTCTACATTGTCTCTCCGGGTGGCAAGGGTGATGTACATATCTTCCTCGTTCTGTTCTATCTGCGTGCCATAGCGTGTGTTCAGCAGTTGCAGATCGGCTGCACCGGCAGTGTTATTGCGGATATGGTCGAGCACGCTGACAAATACCGGATCGGTCTGCCGGTATACTTTCTGTAATTCGATGGATACGAGGTCTATCTCGCTGAATACGCGGGCGGAGAAGAAATAGGGGGTGGGATAGAAACGGTTCAGAATTTCCCGTTCGTCATTTTTTACGACCGGTTCCAGTTGGAATACATCGCCGACGAGCAGGATTTGTTTCCCGCCGAACGGCTCGCGCAGATTACGGGAGTAAACGCGCAGGATGCGGTCTACGGCATCTATGATATCCGCACGTACCATCGAGATCTCATCGATGATGACCAGTTCGATCTGTTCGAGCAGCTTGCGGTGTGGTTTGGCATACTTGAAAAACTCATGGATGCGTCCGCGTTGAAGGCTCAAGTTCGGATCGTCCGGCAGGATGGGATAAAAAGGAAGTTTGAAGAAGCTGTGCATCGTGCTTCCTCCGGCATTGATTGCGGCAATGCCGGTAGGAGCAAGAACGACATATTTCTTTTTCGTATTGGCACAGATATGCCGTAGGAATGTGGATTTACCCGTACCGGCTTTTCCTGTCAGAAAGACGGACTGCCGGGTATATTGGATGAGGTTCAGCGCATCCTGAAACTCTTTGTTGTCAGTATCTACGGTCATATGGAAGTACCTTTCCGGTGGCTAAATTATTCCGAAGTGTTTCAATGCTTTGGCAATTCCGTCGTCATCAATGGAAGCAGTCACATAGTCTGCCGCCTGTTTCACTTCCTCCTTGGCATTGCCCATGGCTACACCGATAGCGGCATGGCGCAACATACTGATATCGTTACCGCCGTCACCGAACGACATCGTCTCTTCCAGCTTGAAGCCGAAACGGGCTATTATTTCATCGATACCTTTCTGCTTCGTATTTCCTTTTGCCGTGATATCTGCAAAAGCCGGGAACCAACGGCCGGACTCGCAATTGGGAATTTGAGGTTGTATTTCTGTTTCCTCTTCTACGGTGACAAACGGAGTCATCTGGAAAATCTCTTCCTGCACGGCTTCTTCAAAAGTCTTTACGGGAATTTCGTCTACATGCAGGAAATCATAAAAGATATCGTGAACCAATTTATTGGGCTGGCATACGGATATCGTATGTTCTCCTACAAATATGCAGGGGTATCCTTTCTGTTCACAAACCTGTGCCAGTGCCCGTACCTCTCCGGCAGGAATGGCGCTTTTGTAAATCACTTCATCACCTACGAAACAGTAGGCACCGTTCATCGTGATGTAACCGTCTATCAATCCCCGGTCCTGTATATCCGCCAGATTGTTGATAATCGCTTTGGGGCGTCCTGTGGCAATAAAGATTTTAATGCCTTTTTCGTGGGCAATGGTCAGTGCCTCGATGGTAGATGCAGGAATGGCATGAGTTTCGAAACTCACCAATGTTCCGTCAATATCAAAAAACAGGGCTTTCGTCATATTATGTTTTTTAGAGTGCACAAAAATACGAAAAAGAAATCAAGGCGAGCTTGATTTATGTCATATCCTCTACCACAATTGTGGTATTTTTGTTCTTCTTAAAGTAAATTTCTCTCTCCTGCTTTCATTTTGCAACAGATGAGTTGTACATTTGCAAGCAGATAACCGCAAAAATGAAATGTAAGATGAAATACAATTTCGATGAAATAATAGATCGTCACGGAACGGATTCCGTAAAATGGGATGCCGTCAGCGAGCGTTGGGGACGAAATGATTTGCTTCCCATGTGGGTGGCGGATATGGATTTCCGTACTCCTCCGTTTGTGATGGATGCACTGAAGAAACGTTTGGAGCACGAGATACTGGGATATACTTTTGCCTGCGAAGAATGGTATACTTCCATTATAAATTGGTTGCAGCAGCGCTATCATTGGGAAGTGACCCGCGAGATGCTTACTTTTATGCCCGGTATTGTTCGCGGATTGGCGTTTGCCATACAGTGTTTTACGGAAAAAGGGGATAAGGTAATGGTAATGCCGCCGGTGTATCATCCTTTCTTTTTGGTGACGGAGAAGAATCAGCGTGAGGTGGTTTACAGCCCGTTGGTGCTTCGGTACGGTCAATACCAGATTGATTTCGAGCGTTTCCGTAAAGATGTGCAAGGGTGTAAAATGCTTATTTTAAGTAATCCTCACAATCCGGGCGGGCGTGTATGGACGCTTGAAGAGTTGGAACAGATAGCGGAAATTTGTTATGAAAGCGGTACACTGGTCATTTCTGATGAGATTCATGCCGACTTGACATTACCGCCATACAGGCATTCTACTTTTGCGTTGGTATCGGACAAGGCGCGCCGGAACTCCCTTGTGTTTATGTCTCCCAGCAAAGCGTTCAATATGCCGGGACTGGCAAGTTCGTATTGTATCATTGAAGATAGCAGAATACGACATCGTTTTCAGGAGTATATGGAGGCCGGTGAATTAAGCGAGGGGCATTTGTTTGCTTATCTCAGCGTGGCTGCTGCATATAGCAACGGAACCGAATGGCTCGATCAGGCGATTGCCTATATTCAGGCCAACATCGATTTTACCGATGAATATCTGCGGGCGTATATTCCGGCCATCCGCATGATTCGTCCGCAGGCTTCTTATCTCATATTTCTCGATTGCCGGGGCTTGGGACTGGCTCAGAAAGAATTGGTCGGTCTTTTTGTGGACGGTGCACATCTGGCGCTTAATGACGGCACCACTTTCGGGAAAGAAGGCGAAGGATTTATGCGGTTGAATGTAGCTTGCCCGCGCAGTGTACTCGAAAAGGCATTGGGGCAACTGCGGGAAGCCTGTAACAGATAGTCCACTTTATACAACATACAACAAAATTGAAAATCTCATGGATAAGAACAGTTTTGAAGCACAACTTCTGCATACTCCTTTTGATAAAGGAGATGCTTATCATTCTCTTTCCATGCCGGTATACAATACGGCTGCTTATGAATTCGACACGGCGGAAGCCATGGAAGAGGCTTTTTGCGGACGCACGGCCGATCATGCCTATTCGCGGATAACCAATCCTACTGTTCAGTATTTCGAGAAACGCATCCGGACCATTACAGGTGCGCTGAGTGTGACGGCTCTGAATTCCGGTATGGCGGCTGTCAGTAATGTTTTCATTACGTTGGCCCGATCCGGTGCGAACATTGTCACCTCTCCCCATCTGTTTGGCAATACTTATTCTTTTTTCAAAAGTACTTTAGCGGCATTTGGAGTCGAAGTGCGTTTTTGCGACCTTACAAATCCGGACGAAGTCCGTGAGCGGGCAGATGAAAATACTTGTGCGGTTTTTCTTGAAGTTATCACGAATCCTCAACTCGAGGTTGCCGATTTGAAAGCGCTTGCCGGCATTGCCCATCAGGTGGGAGCCCCTTTGGTAGCAGATACGACTGTTATTCCTTTTCATACATTCCATGCCCGTGAATTCGGGATAGATATTGAGGTTGTTTCCAGTACCAAATATATTTCCGGTGGCGCGACCAGTTTGGGTGGGCTTATTCTTGATTACGGTACGCTGGATTGGAGCCGTTCGAAGAAACTGGGCCCGGTGGGGGCGCAATTCGGTAATGCTGCTTTTACAGCCAAACTTCGTAAAGAGATTCATCGCAATTTAGGAGCTTATATGACTCCGCAGGTGGCTTATATGCAAAGTCTTGGCTTGGAAACAATGGAAGTTCGTTATGCACGGCAGGCGTCCACATGTCTGGAATTGGCAGAACGCTTGCAGAATTTTCCTCAGATAGAGGCGGTTAATTATACCGGACTTGCATCCAATCCGTTTTATCGGTTGAGTACGGAGCAGTTTGGCCCTTATCCCGGAGCGATGCTGACATTTGATCTCGCTTCGCGTGAGGCCTGTTTCCGTTTTATGAATCGTCTGCAACTTATCCGCAGGGCAACTAACCTGTTTGATAATAAAACGCTTGCCATTCATCCTGCCAGCACTATTTATGGCACTTTCACCGAAGAACAAAGGCAAAGTATGGATATCAGCCAGAAAACAATCCGCCTTTCCGTCGGTCTTGAAAATATAGAAGACTTATTGGCTGATATGGGCCGGGCATTCACGGCGGACTGATGTGCAGATCGGTATGTATCCTTCTTATTAAATGTTTCAACTGTATGAAACTCATCGTTCCAACCGTATGAAACCATTTGTTCCAACTGTATGAAACTGTCCGTTTCATCCGTATGAAACCAATGGTTTCCCGGTGTGGAACCGATCGTTTCTCGGTGTGAAACTGAATTCATCCTACCGGGCTGACTGGTTTCATATACCGGTACTGCTATCCGATATCATGACAGTACTACCGGATGGAGCATCTGAAAATCCTTGTTGATTAATAAAATACGATAGGTTGCATTGACAGGATGCGGCGGGAAAGCCTAATGTAATTTATTTCAATAACTTTTTGAAAAAGAATATTCTTTCTTGAAATCCTTCTTCTCTTTGTCTTGTAAAGTAAATTAGCTTTGTCGAATTTTGTTCTTGTCTTAAAAAGGGAAGGATGCCCGGACCGAGGCAGGATGGAATGCGACCGTTTTTCTCTAAAAGTTTGTATATTAGCAGCTTGAAGACTATGCAAAGGAGGCGTTTTTATGCTTGTTTTGAACGTCTCTAACCCTAAGGTTTAAAAGTTATATGAGCAAGAGCGCAGAGAGTTTGAGTACATTTCTACTTCATTTTTTAGAGAGATTGAACGACTATGAATCGATCGAGAAAAAGGTGATGGGATCATTAACGGATATTTGTGATTATTGTGGATTCAAGAGAGGATTTGTTTATCAGACAGACGGATTCCGTTATTTTTATTTGAAAGAGACGGTTGGGAATGAGGATAATACTCTGAGATCCCGTTTTGAAATGGGCGAGATGACCAAACAACATTTGGCACGTGCAAAAGATAAGAAGGAACCTTTCTGTGTCGATGGTTATGAGGGTAGCTCGTTGGCTGATATCGATATCATGGATTTTTATAAGGTAAAATCCTTATTGATCCGGCACTTTGAAGATACCGAAGGGAAAATAATCGGCTTTATCGGATTTGCCGACAGGGAAGAGGGCGCTTCTTCTTTTACCAAAGAGGAGTCGCAGGCCATTTATCTTGCGTTGGGTGCGCTTTCTAAAGAAATATCGATCAGAGAGTATAAAGAAAGAGAAGTACGTGCGAGTAAGACATTGGGCAGTATCATGAATAATATGGGAGTCGATATATACGTCAACTCGTTTGATTCTCATGATATGCTGTATGCCAATGAATCTATGGCGGCTCCCTACGGCGGTATAGAGCATTTCGAGGGGAAGAAGTGCTGGCAGGCGCTTTATACCGATAAAACGGGAGAGTGCGAGTTTTGTCCGAAGAGACATTTGATCGATGAGAACGGTTTGCCTACCAAAGTCTATTCCTGGGATTATCAGCGTCCGTTTGATAAGTGCTGGTTTCGCGTATTCAGTGCTGCCTTTGCTTGGATAGACGGACAAATGGCACATGTCATTACCAGTGTCGACATCGACCATCAAAAGAAAATAGAGGAAGAATTAAGAATTGCGAAAGAGAAAGCAGAAAATCTGGATCGCTTGAAGTCGGCTTTTCTGGCCAATATGAGTCATGAAATTCGTACTCCGTTAAATTCGATTGTAGGCTTTGCCAGCCTTCTGGCCGAGTCGGAGGACAAAGAAGAACGCGAGGAGTATCTTGCCATCATGCAAGAAAATTCGGAGTTGCTTTTGCAATTGATATCCGATATTCTGGATTTGTCGAAGATAGAGGCAGGTACGCTTGACTTTAATATGGGTTATTTGAACGTCAAGGATTTATGTGAGGATATTGTTCGTTACTATGATATTAAAGAGGATAAGGAAGTTCCTGTTGTACTTGCTCCCGATTTGCCCGATTATCGCATCTATAGTGATAAAAAACGCTTGATGCAGGTTATTATAAACTTTATCAACAATGCCTTGAAATTTACGCATGAGGGGCAGGTTCTTCTTGACTATCATTTTGAGGAAAACGATAATCAAATCGAATTTTCGGTTACAGATACGGGCATAGGAATTGCTCCGGAAAAAGCCGGTAAAGTTTTCGACCGTTTCGTAAAGCTCAATACCTTTTCAAAAGGTACCGGGTTAGGGCTTTCTATCTGCCGGAGTATTGTTGATCATTTGAAGGGGAGTATCGGTGTTGAATCAGAATTGGGGGTTGGCAGCCGTTTTTGGTTTACACATCCTTATGAAGTCGAATAAAAAAACATTTTATTTTTATCTTTTTTAATTTGTGGGCATTCCATCGCTTTTTTAAATCTTTTTCGGGAACGGCTTTTGACAAAATTAACTGTGATAGTCGTTAGGGCATACTCCCTATTTTGTTACAAAGGTCTGAGTCGGGGATGGCAAGAGGTCGGTTACCGGGTGTCTGTCTTTTCCTTCTTGAAATGTTTATCCGGAAAAACTGATCATACGACTTTTCTTCACATTATATGGTAATGGATCCATGTACCAATATGCCAATATATCGATGTACCAACGTACCAATGATATACGGTATGTAACGCAGCCAGTTGGTATATGGGTACATTAGTAGATTGCTACGTCGTTTTTCTGTAATAAACGTTAATAGCACGCTCTTTTTCCTGTTTTCTATTGCTCGTTTGAATATAAGAATAATATATTTGTGATATCAAAATGATATCATTGAAAACTTTGTGATGATCCAGAGTGATGCGGCACTTTGGCAGGTAGCCGGACAATATGCTTATGATGATAGCGAAACTAATACGGAAGAACTTACTCTTCGTTCCGGCGGTGAAGAGATTAACGAATCATTAATTAAAATATTGGAAGGAATCATGTTACAACGGATTGTAATATTGTTAATTGTTCTTTTAGGAATTCTGCAACCTGCGGATGCCCAAAATCATAAAGCAAATTTAAAAAGTGCCGAACGTTTATATAAGTTTATTGTTGCAGGGCAAGGGGATAGCGTACATGTGCGTATGAGTGATACCATTCGTAAGAAGGTGGCCCCGGTGGTGTTTAGTGACAGTTTCCGGCAGTTGGAGAAACAGATGGGGAAATTTAAATCCCGGGGAAAGTGGAAAACGGAAATGGCGGAAGGGATCACGATGTATCATTGCGATGTACGTTTTGAAAAGAACTCTATGCGATTCACCGTCGTATTCGACGAGGACGGCAGGGCAAGCACGCTTACCTTTACCCCGGCTACTTCTGTTGTTGACGCTAAGCCTATGAAGTTCAATAAAAAGAGGTTGGAGGAAAAAAGTGTGGAGATTTCTACCGATACTTTCCGGCTACCCGGCACATTAACTCTCCCTAAAGGAGGTTCCCGTCTTCCCGTACTGATCCTTGTACATGGTTCCGGCCCGAATGATCGCGATGAAACATTGGGCCCTAATAAACCTTTTCGCGATATAGCTTGGGGATTGGCTGAACAAGGCATAGCTGTTTTGCGTTACGATAAGCGTACCAAGGTGTATGGTACGGCAGCATATCCTCAAGGAGTGGAAGCGACTTTCGATAATGAAGTGGTAGATGATGTGATTTCGGCCGTTCGTTTAGTGAAATCATTGCCGGAGATTGACTCTGCAAGAGTCTATGTGTTGGGGCATAGTTTAGGCGGGATGTTAGTCCCGCGTATCGCACAACGGGCCGGTGAGGGATGTTTGGGCGGTATTATCAGTTTGGCCGGACCGGTGCGGAAGATGGAACAGCTATTGACCGAGCAAATGACATATATCTCTTCTCTTTCGGGTACGCAGCCGGATGTGAAAGCGGCGGTAGAGCAGGTGATGAATTCGCTTCCGGAGTCATACCGGAAAATGGAAACAGAATACCAACCGGTCGAGGTAGCCCGGATGTTGAAACTTCCTTTCCTTGTGTTACAGGGTGAACGTGACTATCAGGTGACGATGCAGGATTTCGGAATGTGGCGCTTTGGATTGTATCGTAATCCGAATGTGCTTTTTAAGTCGTATCCTAAATTGAACCATGCCTTACAGGAGGGGAGTGGGAAATCTACCCCTTTTGAATATACACATCTCAGTCCTGTACCGGAATATGTCATAAAGGATATTGCTGATTTTATAAACGGAGTATTTAAACAGTAAATAAATAGTGAATTCCCATTGGTCTCGTTTTTCAGAATGAAATGGTTGGTAATTGGGAATGAATGAGAGGAATTAATATTGTGGCTAAAAAAGAATCTTCAACCAAGAGTTTTGTCCTGCGGGTAGATGCTGAAACAATGGATGCCATCGAAAAGTGGGCAGCCGATGAGTTTCGCAGCACAAATGGTCAGCTTCAATGGATTATTGCCGAAGCCTTGAAAAAGAGTGGGCGGATGAGAGGAATGAAAGAAGTAAATAATGAAATAATGAAAGAATGAAAGGCTACGCTATGTAAATGTAATCACGATCATTGCGCAGCCTTTCATTCATTTTTTCATTCCTTCCTTCATTCCTTCGGCCTTTTCTTCTTTCATTCCTTCATTCTTTCCTTCTCTCCATAGCGCTTTAGATATTGTTAACTATAAAAGTTAGTTTATGAACTAAAAAATCTCGTTATTTGCCTTAAATATTGATACAGATATGAAAGGATTAACTGCTAAAGAAGAAGAAATCATGGGCTTTTTCTGGAAGAAAGGCCCTCTGTTTGTGAAAGAAATGCTGGCTTTTTATGATGAACCGAAACCGCATTTCAATACATTATCTACTATTGTCCGGGGATTGGAGGATAAAGGATTCCTTGCCCATAAAACTTATGGAAATACCTATCAATATTATGCAACGGTCAGTGCAGAAGATTTTCATAAAGGAACACTGAAAAATGTTATCCGTAAGTATTTCAATAATTCTTATCTCAGTGCCGTCTCTTCATTAGTCAGTGAGGAAGACATTTCGCTTGATGATCTTAAGCAGCTTATACGTGAAGTGGAAAATGCACATAATAAAAAATAGAATGTGCCATAAAAGAAAAAACTTATGGGAACCTTTTTTGTCTACATACTGAAATCATCTGTTTGCCTCGCACTATTCTATCTTTTTTATAGGTTGTTGCTGAGCAAAGAAACTTTTCATCGCTTTAATCGGGTCGCTTTATTGGGAATACTTTTTTTGTCGTTGCTTATCCCATTGCTTGAGGTGACTACTGCGCAACCCACAGAGATGGCGCATACCATGCTGACTTTGGAACAGCTTCTTGCAATGGTTGATTTCTACTCTCAGGATACTGTGGCTGTCGCTCCGGTTGAGGTAAAAGAGATTACTTTATCCGGCATTCAGATCACCCTGGTCATTTACCTTGCCGGTATCGTGTTTTTCGCTTGCCGTAATATTTATTCGCTTATCCGTTTGTTTTTGTTACTCCGTTCGGGCAGAAAGGAGATATTTCATTCCGGTATTAGGCTCATTATACATAATAAAGAAATCGCTCCTTTCAGTTGGATGAAATATATCGTTATCTCTGAGGCCGATCTTGAGGAGAATGGACGTGAAATACTCATTCATGAAACTGCCCATATCAGCAATCATCATTCTGTTGATCTGTTGGTTGCAGATCTATGTATCTTTTTTCAATGGTTCAATCCCGCATCGTGGTTACTGAAACAAGAACTGCAAAACATTCATGAATACGAAGCGGATGAGACAGTGATCAAAGAAGGTGTTGATGCAAAGCAATATCAATTATTATTAATAAAAAAAGCTGTCGGCACAAGGCTCTACTCTATGGCCAACAGCTTTAATCACAGTACACTTAAAAAACGTATCACTATGATGTTAAAAGAAAAATCAAATCCTTGGGCACGTTTGAAGTATTTGTATGTACTTCCGTTAGCAGCTATTGCAGTAACTGCTTTTGCCCGTCCCGAAATCTCTCAAAAAGCAAAAGAGATTTCTGCTGTCAAAGTTAATGATTTAGCGGCAATTGTAGAAACAAAAACGGTGGAAAATGTTGCTTCCGGGGTAAATGCAGTGGTGAATCTTACTGATGTTCCGGAGATTTCTGTAGTAAAGGACACGGCAGATGTGAAGAAAAAGGAGACTGCTGGAAAATCGTCTGAAGACGGTGTCTTTTGGGTTGCAGAGAAAATGCCTGAATTTCCGGGTGGCAATGGAGCTGTAGCGGAATATGTACGGGAGAATATGAAATATCCTGCGATAGCGAAAGAGAAGGGTACACAAGGTCGTGTTATCGTACAGTTTGTTGTCAACAAGAAAGGTAAGATTGTTTCTCCAAAGGTAGCCCGGAGCGTTGATCCTGATTTGGATAAAGAAGCTATCCGGCTCATAAAGAGCATGCCGGATTGGATACCTGGAACGCAGGGAGGTAAAGCAGTAGATGTGAAATATACACTTCCGGTATCTTTCCGGCTTGATGGCGACAGTTCGGCAAATGCCAATACCGCTTCTTCGGAAGAGAAAACGGGCGGACCACTTTTCATAATCGACGGTAAAGAAGCGGCTCCAAATACAATCAATGCGATCGATCCGAACTGGATAAAATCAATCAGTGTCTTGAAAGATGCATCGGCAACGGCAATCTATGGTTCTCGTGCAAAAGAGGGGGCTATTATCATAACTTTGATGACCAAGGAAGAATATCAGGCCAAACAAAATGAAAAGACGTTAGGTGATAAGATAGATGCTCTTCAAAATAAGCTTAATTCCAATGATGTAAAAAAAGTCTCTTACTTTTTGGATGATAAAGAAGTATCTGATACCGAACTCCAGACATTGAGACAAAATAAGGCAAGTGAATATGATGTAGTGACTGTAGAGACAGACGGTAAACCGGCGGTGAAAATAAAAACAAAACCTGTATCCAATATTACGATACGTGGTCTTAAAGGTACAGTTAAAAGCGTCAATGGTACACCTGTATTCCCGGATACATCCGATAATGAAAATAGGGTGGTAGGAAAAGTTTGTGATACGGATGGTAATCCGGTTATCGGAGCTTGTGTGTTAGTTGAAGGAACAACTATAGGAACAGTTACCGATCTTAATGGAACTTTTAAGTTGGAAACCCTGAAAGGTTCTGTTCTTTCTGTCAGCTATATCGATATGCAAACGGCAAAAGTTAAGGTAGAAGATGCCGGTCCGCTGATTATTACCTTGAAAGCAGATTGAAAAAAATCTAAGAAACACAAAAAGAAATCCTATAAAAATCAAAACAGTTTCTAACTCTCTCTCTTAATTGTTTTAGCAAGGGGTGTCGGTCATTGAAGGCAAGATGCTCCTTGCTCTTTTTGTATTGTATTCTTATTCCTTACCTTGAGTTTCCGAAAATTGTATCTTCGTATATAAAAATTGAATGAGTTTTTAGGAATATTTATAGAAAATACATTTCTTTGCAAGGCAAACGAATTTTAATATTATGCAAAAATTTATATTCCTTTTTCTATTTCTGCTTTCCTCTTTTGCAGTTGCTGCACAAAATGATGAAACACAGCAGTATGATTCAATCTTGTCGGTAATGAAAAATAAATCTATCCCCTTGATGGAGCGTTATTACATGACCGGGAATATAGAGAATCTTTCACGGGAACATCAGATCGGAGTTTTGAAACAGTTAGTACCCGAAGCGAAAGAATGGGAGGATAAAGCGGTTATTACTCGTTTGTATTCCATTATTTCTTTGTCGGAGACTCAGCTAAGTCATATGGAAGCTGCTAAGAACTATCTGGATAGCGCCTTTGTTTATGAAGGGACTTTTTCTAACAATAATATTGCCGGAATGATGTATTATGCGGCAGGGGTTTATCACGTGACACTGACTGATTTTGTAGAAGCTCAAAAGAATTATTATAAAGCTGCAGAATACTTTAATAGGAATGAACATAAACCGGGTATCTTGACGGATGTGTTCTATAATTTGTCTGTCATTTATGTTTTGTGGCAGGATGAAAAGGGATTAGCCGAACTGATGAAAGACTTGGAGCAGACTCCGGTTGACTTTCCGGTTCAGCAGATTTTGAAATTATCCGTGCAGGCTCAATATTATTATGTACATTATGCGAATACGAAAGATGTTGCTTACCTCGATTCGGCTGCCATGTACAATAATTTAGCGTTTGATGTATACAATACGACGGATAATCCATATGATGTAGGTCATCAGATATCGGATAATTATCTTAGTCAGGCACTCATTTATTGCTTTCAGGGAAAGATTCAGGAAGCGAGAAACTGCTTTGAGACAGGGCGGAAATTGATGAATCCGAAACAGTTCGATTCGGATGCGCGTATCTTATATATTTCGGGAATGATCTCTTATTATTTAGGAGATTATTCACAGGCAGAAAACAGTCTTCGGACTGCGTTGGAACAACTGGAATCGTTAAGTGAAGAAAAACAGATAAATTATGATGAATCCATTGTTTCCAGCTATTTGATACTTGCCAAAGTATATGAGGAACAGAAACTTTATGATAAAGCGTTGGAAGCCGAACGCCAATCCATGCTGTTTTCCAGACGGCTGTATGAACAAAATACGCGAAGAGAGATAAACACACTTCGCGTGAAGTACAATCTGGATCAGGCCGAACGCAACGTAAAGCAGCTTACCGTACTTAGTGAACAGCGTGCACGTATCAACCAACTTGTGATAGGGATGATGGTACTGGCATTGGTTGTTATTTTCCTGTTAGCCGTTCGTTACCGTTCGCGTCAGAGGTTGAATGCTCATCTGTTACAGATTGCCGATTTGAAACAACAGGAGGCTGATCTGACTATAGAACTTCAGAAAGCCAAATTGGAAGAAAAAGAAAATGAATTTCAAGTTATGGTGAACGAGGCGCGGCAACGTAGGGTGCAGTCTTATCTGGAAGGATTGGAGGTAGAACGTAATCGTCTTGCCCGTGAACTCCATGATAATGTATCGAATGAATTGGTGGCTATCCGTATGGAGATAGAGGGAGGTAAAAGTACGCCTCAAGAAATAATGAATACTCTTAAAACATTGCATACGGAAGTACGGGCTATTTCGCATGATCTGATGCCGCCTGTGTTTAAGTATGCCACCCTACCGGAAATATTGGAGGATTATGTATCGCAACGCGATAAACCGGGCAAGACAGAAATCACATTATCGATTCAACCGGAAGAAGGATGGGAAAACATACCGCAAAATACAGGATTGGAGATTTATCGCATCATACAGGAGGTCACCGGAAATGCGTTGAAACATGCGGAAGCCAGCCGGATAGACATAAGCTTATTATGGAATGAGAACAGAATAGAGATTATGGTTGCTGATAACGGGAAAGGTTTTGATAAAGAACGCAAAGGCACAGGTATTGGTATGAATATCATTAGAGAGCGAGTCCGCAATCTGAAAGGACAATTAAGAATAGATACTGCTCCGGGAAAAGGTACAAAAATACAGGTAGAACTTTCTACCGGTGATTTGTGACTTGATCGGTGAGTTGTCGTTTCTTTAATGATATCCCATATTTTGTAGTACTTGCATGATCTCTTTTTCCTGATCAGGGTGAAACCACTGTATCTCTTCGTCCCGTTTGAACCAGGTCATCTGTTTACGCGAATAGATACGTGAGTTCTGTTTTATCTTCTCAATGGCAAAAGGGAGTTCCCAAGTTCCGTCCAGATAATTGAAGATTTCTTTGTAGCCTACTGTATTGAGTGAGTTAAGCGGGCGATAGGGATATACATTCCGGACCTCCTCAAGCAACCCTTCTTCCATCATTACATCTACCCGGTGGTTGATGCGATTGTAAAGTTCGGCCCGGTCACGTGTCAATCCTATTTTTATAATGCGGAAAGGGCGTTCTTTTCTTTTTTGTGTCCGGAAAGAAGTATAGGTCTTCCCTGTCATATAACAAATTTCGAGGGCATGGATGACTCGTTTGGGATTCTTTAAATCGACAATTTTGTAATATTCCGGATCGAGCAGTTTCAGTTCGGAGCAGAGATTCTCAAGTCCCTCCGCTTCATATCTTTGCAGCATCATCTCCCGTGTCTCTGTATCTACGGTAGGAATATCGTCAATACCTTTGCATATGGCATCCACATACATCATCGACCCTCCTGTGAGAATGACTACTTCATGTTCTTGAAATAGCCTTTCGAGGATGGTCATTGCTTCCTCCTCGTAACGCGCAGCACTATAATAATCAGTGAGTTTTAGTGTACCTACCAAATAATGAGGTACCCGTTTCAATTGTTCCGGGGTAGGGGCGGCAGTACCTATTTTAAGGTCTGCATAGATCTGTCTGGAATCGGCAGAAACAATGCTTGTATGAAAATGTTCCGCTAACCGGAGGCTTAACTCTGTCTTTCCAACTCCGGTAGGGCCAATAAGGACGATAAGGGTAGGAGAGGGCATAAAAGGATTTACGATTAGATAATTTACAATTAAACGATTGAAGAATCTTGCTTTATTGATGTCTCCGTAAGGGGAGGTGATGGATGATTACAAGATTGGGGAGAGAAAACCCCATTAGGGTTTGGGCATATAATTCGGTTTACGATTAGAGGATTGGCCACTTGGAAGAGTAGTACTTCCAATCGTAAATAGTAAATCGTCTAATCGTAAATCCGATATTATTGGGGCTTATAATTTCTCTTCTTCAAAAGATCCTGCATCAGGTGTACCGCCACCTATATCAAAACCTTCGGCATCAAAGTCCTCAAGGTCGAAATCCTGGTCTCCGTAGAAATTTTCATCCAAATCCAATGAACCACTGGCAGCAGCCATTTCTTCAAAATCCATGGTCTGTTTGGGGGCATCTCCGGTTTTCTTTGTGCATTTAGAGCCTTTCATCTCTTTTCCTGTGATGATTTCAGACAGTTCTATGAAGAAACAACGTTCTGTCATGTAATCAAATACATAGAGCAGTTTCTGCTTTTCATCCTCAATCAGTTCGCTGAGGGTCGTATCTTTCATTACCCAACTGTCTATTTCCGGACTATTATCCATCTCTTCCAATGTAATCTCTTTCTCCTTTTCCCAGTCATCGTCACAAAGGAAAAATGAGGTCATCTGATCGTTGGTATACCCTGTCGATTTCAATATCGCTTCATGGAAGTCATAAAAAGTGGCTTCCGGATCAATTTGTATTTCTCTGACGAAATTATCCACCTCATCAGATATGATGGTAAATCTGTATATCATAATGATAATGTTTTAAATTTTCAATATATATAATATGCCAATAGACAGATTTGTTATTTAATAATTCCTCGCTCCGAGTTGCGTATAAAACTGATAATATATTCTATTTCCGGGCTCGTCTCTACTTCTGCTTCCACTTTTGTAAGAGCATCGGAAATATTTAATCCGCTTTGGTAGATAATGCGGTAAGCATTATGAATGTTTTCAATTACTTCATTGGAGAATCCACGGCGACGGAGACCGATGATGTTGATACCACTGTAAGTAATGGGTTCGCGTCCGGCAATAATATAAGGGGGAATGTCTTTACTAAAACGTGATCCGCCTTGAATCATAACATATCCGCCTACGTGGCAAAATTGGTGCATTAATACGGCGCCACTGATGATGGCATTATCGTCGATGATAATTTCTCCCGCCATTTTAGTAGAGTTTCCGATAATACAGCCGTTGCCAATGATAGCGTCGTGGGCTACATGCACTCCTTCCATCAGAAGATTATTATTGCCAACGATGGTTTTTCCTTTGGCTGCCGTACCACGGTTGATGGTTACATTCTCGCGAATGAGGTTATTGTCTCCGATTTCGGCAGTACTTTCTTCTCCACGAAATTTGAGATCTTGTGGAATAGCACCGATAACGGCACCCGGGAAAATAGTATTTCCGTTACCGATACGCGAACCGTATAAAATATTGGCATTGGGCATAATTTTGTTATTATCGCCGATCACCACATTTTTATCGATGTAAACGAAAGGACCGATCTCTACGTTTTCCCCGATTTTTGCTTCAGGGTGAATATACGCTAAGGGACTTATCATAATTTATTTGTTTTTTACTATTTGAGCCATAAATTCCGCTTCACATACTACCTTTTCACCTACGAAAGCGTAACCTTTCATAGTGGATATGCCTCGCCGAATAGGAGCTAACAGTTCTACCCGAAAGATAAGGGTATCTCCCGGTACTACTTTTTGGCGGAATTTCACACCGTCTATTTTCATGAAATAAGTAGAATAGCGGTTAGGTTCGTCTACTGAATTGAGCACGAGCAATCCTCCGATCTGTGCCATTGCTTCTATCTGAAGTACACCGGGCATTACCGGTTCCTCGGGGAAGTGACCTTGGAAGAAGGGTTCATTGGAAGTGACATTCTTGATTCCTACAATATAGTTGGCACCAATTTCAATCACTTTATCTACCAACTGGAATGGATACCGGTGAGGAAGCAGTTCGCGGATGCGGTTTACATCCATGATAGGCGCTTCATTGCAGTTGTATATGGGAGCCTGTATTTCGTGCAAACGGATTTCTTTGCGCATCTGACGGGCAAACTTGTTGTTGATCGTATGTCCCGGACGAGTTGCAATGATGCGGCCTTTGATGGGTTTGCCGATAAGGGCAAGGTCACCGATGACATCGAGTAATTTGTGACGGGCGCATTCATTAGGCCATACCAATGGTTTGTGATTAATATACCCCAATTGGTTGGCATCCATGTGGGGAACTCCCATGACATCTGCCAACTGATCGTAACTCTCTTGAGACATTTTACGTTCATAGATAACGATGGCATTGTCTAAGTCACCTCCTTTGATCAGTCCGGCTGATAGTAACGGTTCAATTTCACGGACAAATACGAATGTACGGCTGGCAGCTACTTCCTCTTTAAAATTATTCATATCTTCCAGTGTTGCGAACTGGTTAGGGATGATAGTAGAATCGTAGGATACCAATACGTTCAGACTGAAATTTTCGTCCGGCAATACAATGATAGACGAACCAGTCTCCTCGTCGCGGAATTCGATTTTTGATTTGATTATATAAAAGTCCTTGACAGCATTTTGCTCTTCTATGCCGACCTTTTCTATCTCTTGTACGTAATATTGTGCACTACCGTCCAGAATAGGAAACTCCGGACCGTTTACTTGAATAAGACAATTATCTATGCCTAAGGCATAAAGAGCTGCCATTCCATGTTCAACGGTGCTTACTTTTACTCCATTTTTGGCTAACACAGTACCACGTGTCGTCTCTGTCACGTTGTCTGCCACAGCATCGATGACCGGATGTCCTTCCACATCGATACGCTGAATTTTATATCCGTGGTTTTCGGGCGCAGGGTTAAACGTTACTGTCAGATCAAGACCAGTGTGAAGACCTTTTCCTCTCAGTGAAAAGCTATCCTTCAGAGTTTTTTGTTTCAGCATTGGTTACTTATTTATTAGTTGTTGTTTTAATTCTTCAAGTTCTTTGCGTAGATTACGCAGTTCTTGTTGTAGTTCAGGTAAGTTTTTATGTACGACGGCTGCTTTGAAATACTGCTTCGGTTCCATCGGAGGAGTACCAATTAACTGGCTTTCGGATTTAATACTGCCCGGTACACCGGATTGTGCTCCGAGATTCACTTTATCACCGATTTTGATATGGCCGGCGATACCTACTTGCCCACCGAACATACACCATTCTCCTATTTTAGTAGAACCGGCAATTCCTACCTGGGCTGCCATGACCGTATGTGAACCTATTTCATCATTGTGTGCTACTTGAACAAGATTATCCAGCTTAACACCACTGTGAACGATTGTAGCTCCCATCGTTGCACGGTCAACACAAGTGTTGGCACCAATGTCTATTCTGTCTTCAAGGATAACAATGCCGATTTGGGGAATCTTTTCGTAACCTTGAGGAGTCGGTGCGAAGCCAAAACCGTCTGCTCCGATTACTGCACCTGAATGTAAGACACATTCATTACCTATATGACAGTCGTGATAGATGGTTACGTTAGAATAAAGAAGGCAGTTACTGCCGATCTTCACATTATCTCCTACATAAGTGTGCGGATAGACGAGGGTATTATCTCCGATAACGGTGTTTTCTCCGATGTAGGCAAAAGCACCGACGTATACATTTTCACCGATATGTGCAGTGGGAGAGACGAATGCCAATGAGTCGATACCTTGTTTTTTAGGTTTACTCATTTCGTAGAGATTCATTAATTTGGCGAGGCTTTCATAGGCATTGTCTACCTTTATTAAAGTAGCCTTTATTTCATGTTCCGGCTCAAAATCCTTATTTACCAGTATGATACTGGATTGGCTTTCATATATATAAGGTGTATACTTCGGATTGGAAAGGAATGAAATTGCTCCTGGTATTCCTTCTTCTATTTTAGCGAACGTATGTACAGTTGCGTTTTCATCTCCTATAACTTCTCCTTGGATAAATGCTGCAATTTGCTTAGCCGAAAACTCCATGTTTTTACTCTATTATTATATGATTTTTTTCCGTTTTTTATATGTCCGATAAGGGCTGCTTTTGTATGCGCACCTCTATCAGAGCACAAATAACGGACTTTTTTTTTATATATCCTTACTCTTTAATGAATATTTTATACTTGTATATGCAAACGTTGGTAGCAGATATAGTATTTCTTTACCTTTTTGGAGAGCAACGAGATGTTTAACATATCCGATGCTTCGGCAATATTTTTGATTGTGCCGTCCTTATAGATAATGTCAATACTATCATCTGCCGGTTCGTACATATTCTTTTCGATGCTGGGGGTAGAAACAAAATAGTTCGCTTCGGAAAGTGTGATGCCTAATTGCCGGCTTATTTGCAAAGTTAATTCTTTCTTCCTTTCTTCACTAATGGGTTCGGAAGATATTTCCACTTTAAAGATATTGCGATTGATCATTCCGAGGCTGAGCGTAGAGAGCACTTTGTCCGGATGGGTACTCCATACCTTAAGCGAAGTCCATATATCGTTATCGTCCAACTGGATGAAATTCTCCAGACATTCGGGATTACTATGAAACTTCTCCGGATCGATATCATTGTACAGGAAGAAATGAAGCGCCGGTGAAGCGAATAGCTCCACTCCTTTACGGGCAAGCTCTTTTGCCCGTAGCAAAGTGCTGATGAGCATCCGCTCATAGGCTACCGATGTTTTGTGCAGATATACTTGCCAATACATCAACCGACGGGCCGTAAGAAAGTTTTCGATAGAATAGATACCTTTGGACTCTACCACCAGATGATCATCCGCTACATCGAGCATTTTTATGATACGGGCAGATCCGATATTACCTTCTGTGACTCCTGTATAAAAGCTGTCCCGGCGTAAATAGTCGAGACGGTCCATGTCTAACTGTCCACTTACGAGTTGATGAAGGAAGCGTTTGGGATATTCATCCTTGAATATTTGTATCGCAAGGCTGAGTTGTCCGTTCATCTCCTTATTCATACGTTCCATCAGCATAAGGGAAATTTCCTCGTGCGATATGCCTTTTACAATCGTGTCCTCAAGTACATGTGAGAAAGGACCGTGTCCGATATCATGTAACAGGATTGCCGCCTGTACAGCTTCTGCTTCACTGTCGAAAATGAAGTTTCCTTTAGAAGCAAGTTGCATAATGGCTTCGCTCATCAGGTGGAAAGCTCCCAATGAATGTTGAAAACGGGTATGCTGTGCTCCGGGATATACTACCGATGACAATCCTACTTGTTTGATACGGGTTAATCGTTGTAAAAGGGGGTGTCGTACGATGTCATACAACAATCCCTTCGGTATGTTGATGAATCCGAATACCGGATCGTTTATTATCTTTCTTTCGTAAGCCATGTAATTAGTGGTAAGTGATTGGTGATGACTAATCGTTAATCACTTTTTTCAGCTCTTCTGCCATTTGCTCCTGTACTTCTTGTGCGGCTTTTCTGGCTGCTTGTGCAAAGTTTTCGGTTTTGTCTGCATAAATAATTCCACGGGAAGAGTTTACGATTAATCCGCAAGTATCGTTCATACCATATTTGCACACTTCTTCAAGTGAGCCGCCTTGCGCACCTACACCGGGTACAAGAAGGAAATGGTTAGGAACAATTTTACGGATATCTTCAAAGGCACGCCCCTGGGTAGCACCTACTACATACATCATTTGTTCATCACCGGCCCATTCTTGTGATTTCCGCAATACTTTTTCGAAAAGACGCTCTCCATTAATATCTTCTGTCAATTGGAAATCGTGTGAACCTTTGTTGCTGGTGAGAGCAAGAAGAATTACCCATTTACCCTCATAGGTCAGAAATGGTGTAACGCTGTCCTCACCCATGTATGGAGCAACGGTAACCGAGTCTATGTTCAGTTCCTCAAAGAAGATACGGGCATACATTGCAGATGTGTTTCCAATGTCACCGCGTTTTGCATCGGCAATGATAAACTGGTCGGGATAATTTTCTTTGATATACTTCACTGTTTTTTCAAAAGCGATCCAGCCTTTTACACCCATACTTTCGTAGAATGCCAAATTCGGTTTGTAGGCGATACAAAGATCGGCAGTTGCGTCAATAATTGCTTTGTTGAAAGCGAAGATCGGATCGGCTTCATCCAAGAGATGATCCGGTATTTTTTTGATGTCTGTATCAAGCCCAACGCAAAGGAATGATTTTTTGCGTTTGATATTCTCAAATAATTCTTGTTTATTCATCTTTTATATTTACGATTTACAATTTTACGGTTGAAAATTCTCTCTCTTCTTTCCTTCTCCCCTCTCAATTCTCCCTTCTCTCAATTCTCCCTTCTCTCTTTTGAGTTCTCCCTTTTTTATAGTTCGCTCTCTTTGAGGCGTTCCGTATTTTCGGCTACCGTCAACTTGTCTATACATTCTTGGATATCTCCGTCCATGAATGCGGCAAGGTTATAGATTGTGTAATTGATTCGGTGATCGGTAATGCGTCCTTGCGGATAGTTGTAAGTACGGATTTTAGCAGAACGGTCGCCGGTAGAAACCATTGTTTTGCGTTTGGAAGCAATGTCGTCAATGTACTTTTGGTGCTCTTTGTCATAGATAAAGGTACGCAGACGCGCGAGAGCACGTTCTTTATTTTTCGGTTGGTCACGGGTTTCCGTACATTCAATAAGGATTTCTTCGGAAATACCCGTATTCGGGTTTTTCCAGATGTAGCGTAGGCGAACCCCCGATTCTACTTTATTCACATTCTGACCACCGGCACCACCGGAACGAAACGTATCCCATTTTATTTCTCCCTCATTGATCACAACATCGAACTCTTCCGCTTCGGGAAGTACGGCTACGGAAGCGGCGGAAGTATGCACACGTCCCTGTGTTTCAGTGGCAGGTACACGTTGTACACGATGTACTCCCGATTCATATTTCATTGTTCCATATACGTTATCTCCTGTGATACTACAAATAATTTCTTTGTACCCGCCGGCTGCTCCCTCATTTGCACTGGATACTTCCAGTTTCCAGCCTTTAGACTCACAGAACTTAACATACATGCGGAAAAGATCACCGGCGAAGATAGCAGCTTCATCGCCACCCGTACCACCACGTATTTCAAGAATGGCATTTTTGCTGTCCTGTGGATCTGCCGGTACAAGCAAGATTTTTATCTCTTCTTCCAGTTCGGGGAGGCGCTCTTGACTATTGTCCAATTCTTCTTTTGCCATTTCACGCATGTCGGCATCCGATTCGTTGGCAAGTATGTCTTTGGCTTCTTCGATGTTGGCCAATGTTTGTATGTATTCCTTGCGGGCCTTCATCAGGTCGTCAAGTTCTTTATATTCTTTGGTTAGTTTGACGTAACGTTTTTGGTCGGCAATCACTGCCGGGTCGGTAATGAGGGTAGAAACTTCCTCAAAACGAGCCACAAGACCATCTAATTTTTCTAATATATTGTTACTATCTGCCATGAAAATTATTAATTTGATTAAGGACAATGTGCCATAAAATAATGTGCCAATGTGCTAATGTGCCGATATGCCAATTGGCTGCACTAAAATAATGTGGAATGTGTTAACTGAATAATTTGCTGAATTTTTTAATTCTTTAATTTCTTCATTCTTTCATTCTCTAATTGGCACATTGGCACATTATCCTATTGGCACATTATTTAATATTTAAATTCTCCGAATTCGCTTTTGATAATCAATTCTTTTTGATCGCTTTCTTCAATACGTCCTACAATTTGTGCGGGGATACCGAAAGATTCGCTGATGGCAATCACTTTTTCGGCATGTTCGGGTGAGAGGTATACTTCGAGACGGTGTCCCATATTGAATACCTTGTACATTTCCGCCCAGTCTGTGCCGCTCTGTTCCTGGATGATCTTAAACAACGGAGGAACGGGGAAAAGATTATCTTTTACTACACGTACTTTGTCTACGAAATGCAGCACTTTGGTTTGGGCGCCGCCCGAACAGTGTACCATACCGTGGATATCGGGACGTAGCGCATCCAGCAGTTTCTTTACTACCGGAGCATATGTGCGGGTGGGAGAGAGTACCAGCTTACCCGCATTGATCGGTGAACCTTCTACTTCATCCGTCAATTTTAATCCGCCGGAGTAAACGAGTTCTTCCGGAACGGCTGCATCATAGCTTTCGGGATATTTTTCCGCCAGATATTTGGCAAATACATCATGACGGGCGCTGGTCAGTCCGTTACTTCCCATACCGCCATTATATTCTTTTTCATAAGTGGCTTGTCCGTAAGAAGCAAGACCAACAATCACATCGCCCGGACGGATATTGGCATTGTCGATGACATCTGCACGTTTCATACGGCAGGTCACAGTACTGTCTACGATAATTGTACGTACAAGATCGCCTACATCGGCTGTTTCACCTCCGGTGGCGTATACACCGACTCCCATGTCGCGAAGTTCGGCCAATAATTCATCTGTCCCGTTGATAATGGCAGAGATAACCTCACCTGGAATAAGAAGTTTATTACGGCCGATAGTAGATGATACGAGAATATTGTCTACGGCACCTACACACAACAGGTCGTCGATATTCATAATCAATGCATCCTGTGCGATACCTTTCCATACGGACAGGTCACCTGTCTCTTTCCAATACATGTAGGCCAGAGATGATTTTGTTCCGGCACCATCGGCATGCATAATATTACAATACTCCGGATCTCCACCCAAAATATCGGGAATGATTTTACAAAAAGCTTGCGGAAAAATACCTTTGTCTATGTTTTTGATGGCATTGTGCACATCCTCTTTTGATGCGCTGACACCTCGCATCATGTATCGTTGATTACTCATGAGTTATTGGGTTTTGTATACGGCGGCAAAAGTACTGTTTTTTTTCCGTATAGCCAACATTTTAGCATGAGTTCGACTGAAAGAGTTTTATTTAAAAACTTACCGTTGGAGCGGTTTCGGTACCTTCGGCTGCTTCAAAATAGGCATGTTTGTCAAAACCGAACATAGATGCAAAGAGACTTTTTGGAAAACGGCGAATTGCTGTATTGTAGGCCTGTGCGGCATTGTTAAAGTTGGTGCGGGCTACGTTGATACGGTTTTCCGTTCCTTCCAATTGTGCTTGAAGCTCGAGGAAATTCTGGTTGGCTTTTAAATCCGGGTAATTTTCGGTGATAGCGAGTAACTTACCTAAAGCGGAAGTGACTGCACCTTGTGCTTTCTGATACTCTGCCAGTTTCTCCGGAGTCAGGTCATTGGCGTTTACCTGCATTTGAGTTGCCTTGCTACGAGCTTCCACTACTCCTTCCAGCGTTTCTTTCTCATGAGACGCATATCCTTTTACTGTATTTACCAGATTAGGGATAAGGTCGGCACGGCGTTGGTATTGTGTTTCCACATTTGCCCACTGGCTGTTTACACTTTCGTCCATAGTAACCAGGCCATTGTACATGCTCACAGCCCATATAACGATAACCGCCACTACGGCAATAATGATAATAATCGATTTCTTCATTTTCTTTTTATTTTAGGGAATTATATACTTTATAACCTATAATTCATAATTGAGTAACCTTGGGAATTTTCTTGAGGTTATTTTTTTGCATTTAGCGCGTGTCTATTCTAAATTACATTTCTTTGTAAATCAGCAAACTATCTTGTTTTTACATCTAAAAAAGCCGCCTTATTTAGACAGTTGCACCAACAACCAAAAAATCACCAAAGTTAATCACACCAAACCAGTTTAAGTTTGGGTATGAATACTTTTGAATTCAAATCTTTATTCGATTTATTACAAGCGTTTCCTACGGAACAATCTTGTATTGAATATTTAGAATTATGTAGATGGAAGAATGGCATAGTTTCTCCCTATGACCCAGCATCTAAGGTATATAACTATGGCGGCGGAAAATACCGTTGTAAGAATACAGGATTGAACTTCAATGTCAAAACGGGTACGGTATTTCAAAAGAGCAAAGTGCCATTGATAAAGTGGTTTGTGGCGATATGGTTTGAAACGTCTCATAAGAAAGGAATATCTTCCATACAACTGTCGAAAGACATTTCAGTAACTCAGAAAACGGCTTGGCATATGTTACATCGTATTCGGGAATGCTTCTATTGTGAGAACGATCATAAGTTAGATGGCGGAGTAGAACTGGACGAAACGTTCGTTGGTGGCAAGAATAAAAATAGGCATGCTAACAAAAAGATAAAGAACTCTCAAGGAAGAAGTTTCAAAGATAAGACTCCAGTGCTGGGAATGCTCGAAAGGGGTGGCAAAGTGGTATGTAGGGTAATAAATGATACTTCCAAAAGGAGTCTTACCGTACCTATTCTCAGAACTGTAAAACGCTCCGCAAGGTTATATACCGATGAATGGTGTGGTTATGACACGATAGGTAGAATCTATGTTCGCAATATTGTAGACCACGGTAAAGGACAGTATGTTGATGGTGACTCTTATACTAATAGTATTGAAAGTTTTTGGGCTACGGTAAAAAGAAGCATAATTGGCATCTATCATAAAACGAGTCGTAAACACCTACATAGATATATGAATGAATATGTATTTCGTTACAATACCCGTAAAATGAATGAAACGGAACGATTTAATTTGTTACTTTGCAACGTAGAATATCATATCACTTACAAATCATTGACGGAATGAATAAAAAGAAAGAATTGACAGTAAACGATATGAAGCGAATATCGAATACTGACGAAAATCCCAAAAGAGTGCATAAGAAACCGACTTCTTTTGAGGAAGCCGTAAGCTTGATGATAAATTATCGTCCTAAGAAGAACAATAAAGGCAGGAAATAAAAAAAATCCTGCCCTCATTACGTAATATTTTCTTTCCCAATTGTTATAATGATAAAATAATCAATAACGAAAACGGTATAAGTAAGATAAGCCACATCACTGTAACGAGCGTGTCACTTTCATATTCTTCTTTGTTTAATTTCTCAGAGCATGCTAATACAATCAATCCTATAATACCCCAAAAACAAGACACAAAGAACCAATTCACAGGATTGCGATTTTTTCGGGATGCTAATGCAGCCGCCGCAATAGCAATTCCCAACGCAAACAAAAGACCAATTAAAATTACTAATACTTCCATAGGCGATTTTTTCGAGTTTTCTCTACGGGCAGACTATAAGAGAAGTTAACAATGTTATTTATAGAAAGTGGACTGCCACCCGTGTAAACCCGAAAGCATCGCCAAACGCTTGTACAAACACACAGATGAGCAGCCCACTTAATATGAGCTGTTCTCTGTGCCCCGTTTGTACTTTGATTGAATTGGCGATTCTTAGAGTTGTGAGGCACTTTCTAATTATTTCCATAAATTATCCCGCAGGACGTTGCAAATATACGGAAAAATTTGTATCTTTGCAAGGAATCAAGGCAGTAAGTTATGACACAGATATGTCCAAAATGTAAAGGAACAAAATTTGTTCTACAAAATATAGATATTGATAATTGTAATTATCCATTCGTTTCTATACAGTGTAAAACTTGTGGAAACTCAATGGGTGTAACTACTTTTGAAAATGTACCTAATTCCATACAAAAACTTGGTTATTTGTTAGAGGAAAGAATAAATGATTTAGAAAAACAGATTAACGAACTGAAGAGTAGGCTCAATCGCTAACTTTGATATTAGCCACTTGGTCTAATAGACACCCTTTCTTTTGAGTTCCATCGCACGTTGTATCTTTACAACTTCCGCCTTTATAACCACATTTCTTTTGATTAACAGCGGGTTTTTCAATCGTTCTATAATCGGGTATTCCTGCGGACTTACTTTTCAAAGAAAGTCCGTTTAATATTTTGCGTATACAAACAATACTTAGTTTTCCACACAATTCCGGATATTTTAAAGCACGTTGCTTTAAATAATGCAATCTCAAAATAGGCTTTTCTTTATCCGCGTACGCAAATTCTTCTTCAAACATAAAAGTCCGGTTTCGTTCGCCTGTCACAATAATGGTAGCATCATTACTGCCATCATCTAAAATTTTGATTTTAATTATGGTTTCATTCATATCTGTAAAAGTTTCTATTAATAACTTTGTAAAAAAATAACCTCAAGAAAATTCCCAAGGTTACTCAATTATGAATTATAGGTTATAAAGTATATAATTCCCTTATTTTAAATTATTATTTATAGTCTTGTTTTTTCTGACATTTCTTTTTGTTTTCAGAGGCGTTTCATTCCGTATCGGAGGCACTTAGAAACGTGAACCGGCTCCACCGCCTCCGCCCATACCGCCTCCGAAACTGCCACCGCTGAAGCCACCGCCGCCTCCGAAGCTTCCACCACCGAAACCGCCGATGAACGGTCCTCCACCACCTCTGCCGCCACGTCCATGATAGTCGTCATCATACGTTTGCTGCCGGCGCACTATAGTATGTCCGCAGTTCCGGCAAGTATACGTGATGTCTTCTGTTTTTACTCCATTACGTTTGGAAACGACTCTGCTACCGGTGCGCTGCAACTTGTGCTTGCCGCATTGAGGACAGCGAGTGGCTGCTCTCACTGCTATAATACTGATAATAGATGCTACTCCCATAAAACCGACGACAGCCAACAAGATCATCGACCATGAAATATCTTCTTCGTCGTTGACAGCGTCATTTACCATCGATCCGTCCAGACGCTGGCATACGGCACGTATACCGCTTACCATTCCTGCATCCCAATTACCTGTTTTCAAGAATGGAATCATGTTCTTTGTTTGTATCCGTTTACAGATGGCATCGGGCAAATCGCCTTCAAGCCCATATCCGGTATAGAACTGAATACAACGTTGATCGGTTACCAAGAGAATTACCAGACCGTTATTTTTCCCTTTTTTGCCTACACCCCATTGGTTGAGCAGTTGATGGGCGAAATCAAAGCAATCCTCTTGTCCGATGGAAGGAACTACGGCAACGACTGTTTCTATCCCGGTTTTTTCTTCCAGATTATAGAGCATACGGTCGATGCTGTCACAGGCTGCCTGCGACAAAATATCGGCTGGATTGCACACATACCGGAGTTTGTTTTGCAGATGTACTTTCGGAATATTGTCTACGGTATATATCTTTTCCTGCGCTTGCGAAGGCAGGCAGAGAAATGTGAGCAGTATAAAAGTGAGTATTTGTTTCATAATAGTTTTCGTTATCGTCCACAAATATAGCTACTTTTATCTTTTATTCGATATACTTGTCGACGAAGTTCTTTACACGGTTGGTATATTCTGTTTTATTTTCTTTATAAGATACGGCATGCTTTGCTCCCGGAACGATCCATAATTCTTTGGGATCCGGTTTAGCTTCGTAGAGAGGGTAAACCATCCAGGTTGGCACGTAGGTGTCTTTATCACCATGTATGAAGAACATGGGAAGGTCTGCCTTTTCAACTTGTTTTAGCGAAGAGGCTTCTTTGAAATTCCATCCGTACTTTTGTTCGCACAGCCAACTTGTTGTGTACATCAGCGGGAATTTAGGCAAGTGAAAAGCCAATTTCAGTTCGTGTGAAAATTCGTCCCATACACTGGTATATCCGCAGTCTTCCACAAAGCATTTAACGAATTCCGGTTGTTCTTCTCCGGCCACCATCATGGTGGTAGCACCTCCCATAGAGATGCCATGAACTACCATTCGGGTACTGTCACCGTAAATCTGATTGGCTACGTGCATCCATTGCATTACATCGAGACGATCTTTCCATCCCATTTGTATAGCAGGACCTTCGCTTTCTCCATGATGCTGTAAATCAGGTAAAAGGATGTTGAACTGTAAATCGTGACTATACAGATATCCAATCATAAACATGCTTATCGCATTGTCAGTATAACCGTGCACAATGACTGCTGTTTTTGGGGTAGGTTTTGGAGCTGCAATATAGTAGGCATGCAGTCGTATGCCTTCCGGGTTCAAAATAAAAGTGTCTTTCAAGGCATTTACTTGATTGAGACTGTCTACCCAAGGGCGCAGAAAAGGATAATTGGCATATAGATACCTATAGGAATCTGCATCTTTGGCACGTATCCTGGCATTCGGAGTCAGTGAGAAGTTGAGCATATAATAACTTCCTCCGATCATGCAACCGGTCAGTATCACCAGTAAGATGATGCCTCCCAATATCCAGCCTCTTTTAAATCCTTTCTCCATCTTCTGTGTTATTTATTCCATATTTCCCATGCGGCGAATGCTTGTAGGAGAAGCATTTCCAATCCGTTTTTGGTGATGGCGCCACGCTCTTCCCCTTTTTTCATGAAAAGAGTGACGTTTGGGTTATACAACAAATCATAAAGTAAATGGTTTGGTGTAAGTTGTTCGTAAGGTATGTCGGGGCAGAAATCGACTTTCGGATACATTCCTACCGGCGTACAGTTGACAATCACCGTGTATTCGGTCATTATTTCCGGGGTTAGTTCTTCATAGGTCAACATTCCCGGCTTGTGTGTACGGGAAACAAATACCCCTTCGATTCCTAAATTTTTGAGCCCATGAAAAACAGCTTTGGAAGCCCCGCCCGTACCTAAAATCAGAGCTTTTTTGTGTGACGGCAATAATAATGGTTGTATCGATTGGGTAAAACCGATAATATCCGAATTGTAGCCGACTAATTTTACCTTTCCTTTGGGCTGGCGAATAATCTTAATAACGTTTACCGCACCTATTTTGGCAGTATCCGGATCTAATGAATCCAGAAATGGAATTACCTGTTCTTTGTAGGGTATCGTAACGTTTAGTCCGCATAAGTTCGGATTTTCTTCAATAACTTCCATAAAGTCATTGATGCTTGGAATTTCGAAATTGACGTATTCCGCATCTATTCCTTCCGAATGGAATTTTTCGTTGAAATAACCGATAGAGAACGAATGTTTTAGCGGATAACCGATTAAACCATATTTCTGCATATTGATAATAATTATTTAATGTGTCAATATGTCAATATGCCAATTGGGCTGCGCAGATCGAAAAAAACAGGCCGCAGCCCAATTGGCATATTGGCATATTAGCATATTGGTGCATTATTCATTATTTCGTAGCCGTATAAAGTGTACAGATGCCAAACGTCAGCCGGCGGAACTCTACCCGGCTGAATCCTGCTTGCGCAATACTTTTCGTCATGACCTCTCCCTGCGGGAAGACTTTGATTGTTTGCGGCAGATAGCGGTAGGCATTGTTGTCTTTTGAAAATAGCTTGCCTAAAACGGGAATGACGATTTTGGAATAAAGGGCAAACAACTGTTTCATCGGGAAACGGTCGGGTGTGGTTAATTCCAATATCACTAAATGACCACCGGGAATGAGCACGCGGCACATCTCTGAGAGCCCTTTGTCCAGATCTTCAAAGTTGCGGATGCCAAAGGCAACGGTGACAGCGTCAAAACTATTGTCGGCAAACGAGAGAGAAGTACAGTCTTCCCGGACAAAGGTGATTTTGTCCGAGAGACCCACTCTTTTTACTTTTTCACGTCCCACATTCATCATGCCTTCAGAGATATCCGTTCCTATCAGTCGTTCGGGACGGAGCATGTCGTAGGCCAGTATGGCAAAATCGCCTGTGCCGGTGGCTACATCCATCATGCGTTGCGGTTGGAAAGGGCGCAACCATTTGATCGCTTTGCGTCGCCAGCTTTTGTCAATACCCAATGACAGGGTATGGTTCAGCATGTCATATGCCGGGGCGATGTTGTCGAACATTTGTTCCACCTGTTCGCTCTTTTTTCCCTCCGTGCCGTAAGGCTTGATATGTTCTTGTGGGTAGTTCATTATTTTTTCAGGAAATCCATTACGTTCTTTTCAATACGTGCGGCAATGTTGCTCGTATCTTCCTTCACAAATTTTTCTCCGGTGATGTTTTCAAAAAGTTCGATATAACGGTCGCTGATACCTTGTACGATTTCCGGTGTCATTTCGGGTACTTTCTGTCCGTCTTTTCCCTGGAATCCGTTATCCATCAACCATTCGCGTACGAATTCTTTGGAGAGTTGTTTCTGTGCTTCTCCTTTTTCGAAACGTTCCTGATAACCTTCCGAATAGAAATAACGGCTTGAATCCGGTGTATGGATTTCATCCATCAGGTAAATAGTACCGTTGTGCTTGCCGAATTCATATTTTGTATCTACAAGAATCAATCCACGTTCAGCAGCGATTTCTGTACCGCGCTTGAAGAGGGCCAGTGTATATTTCTCAAGGATCGCATATTCTTCCGGAGTAGCCAATCCTTGTTTCAGAATCTCTTCTTTGGAGATATCTTCGTCATGCAATCCCATTTCGGCTTTCGTGGTAGGAGTCACGATCGGTTCCGGGAATTTCTCGTTTTCACGCATTCCGTCCGGAAGTTTCACACCGCATATTTCGCGTACGCCACTTTTGTAAGCGCGCCATGCACTTCCACAAAGGTAACCGCGTACAATCATTTCCACCGGGAAACCTTCGCAAAGCACACCTACCGTAACCATTGGGTCCGGGGTAGCAAGTTTCCAATTCGGACAGATGTCTGTTGTTGCGTCGAGGAATTTGGCTGCAATCTGGTTCAGCATTTGTCCTTTATACGGAATACCTTCAGGCAGTACTACATCAAAGGCCGAAATACGGTCGGTAGCTACCATGACTAATTTTTCACCATTGATGTTGTACACATCGCGTACTTTCCCGTGGTACACACTTTTTTGTCCCGGAAAGTTGAACTCAGTTTTTGTTAATGCTTTCATCATTTTGTTTACAATTTATTTCCTATGGTCATGACCATTATTTAAATTTTACACGTAAGTATGCCGATGGTTTACAATCAGAAATTACTTTTTGGTTTTCTCATGGTCGGTAGCCTGTAATTTTTCGCTTTTAGCTTTCTCCCGCTCGGCTTTCGCCTCCTTGTCGAATTTTTCGTAAGCGTCTACGATGCGTTCTACCAGTTTATGACGGACAATGTCTTTTTTATTCAACTCTACAAAGCTGATTCCTTTTACTCCTTTCAAGATACGGAGTGCCTGTATCAATCCCGATGTTTGTGAAGTCGGCAAGTCGATCTGTGTCATGTCTCCGGTTACGATCATCTTGGTGTTCATGCCCATACGGGTCAGAAACATTTTGATTTGCTGGGTGGTGGTATTCTGCGCTTCATCCAGAATGACGACAGCATCATTCAGCGTACGTCCGCGCATGAAAGCGAGCGGAGCAATCTGGATGATATTTAGTTCCATATATTCTTTCAGCTTGGCAGCCGGAATCATGTCTTGCAAAGCATCATAGAGCGGTTGCAGGTACGGATCTATTTTATCTTTCATGTCACCGGGCAGGAAACCTAACTTTTCTCCGGCTTCCACAGCAGGGCGGCTGAGAATGATTTTTTTTATTTCCTTATTTTTCAGCGCACGAACGGCCAGAGCAATAGCAGTATATGTCTTTCCCGAGCCGGCAGGGCCGATTGCAAATACCATATCGTTTTTGGCGAAACCTTCCACTAATTTCAGTTGATTCTCGCTACGGGGAATAATCGGTTTACCGGTTACACTGAATACGATCACATTTCCGGTCTGCTCGGCTTGCGGAGCGTTTCCTTTGATGATGTCAATAATTACTTCTTCTTTCAGTGAGTTGTATTCTGCGCAGTATTTTTCCAGTTTGATGATGTTTTCTTCGAAAGCACACATTTCTTCTTCGTCACCCATCACTTTAATGACATTACCACGGGCAACAATACGTAGCTTCGGATATAAAGCTTTAATTAACTGTATATTAGCGTTGTTAACGCCATAAAAGATTACCGGATCGATATCCTCCAGAACAATCAGTTTCTCTATCATTGAATTGTATTAAAGAAAAATATCCGCAAATTTAATGAAAGGTTTGGATACTTTGAATGTTAGGACGGAAATATTTTAATTACAAGTTGTATATCTGTAACTTCTTTCTTATCTGGTTGTAATGTGGAAACATCCCTGTTTCAATTCATATTTTATAAAACATTTGTCTGCTTTGCGCAAATCTCTCAGAACTTCGGCAAGTACGAGTTTTAGAGTGTCAGCAGATACATCTTGTAACGGACGCCCGTCTTCGTCCTCTATTTTTCTGAAACGTTTCCAGCTTACATCGAAAGTCGTTCCATAAAAGTGGGCGGAGTTTTTCGATGCATTTACATTTCTGCGTCGTAAACGTTTCACATCATCTTCTGTGCGGAGCACGGAAGTCACTACTATCTGGTTAGGATTCAATCCTTTCGAAGTGAGCGAGTCGAGGAAGTTAACACCTATCGTGTCTAATAGAGCACCGGCGCGCGGAATGAGAAATGGAATGGAGTGTGTCAGTGAGTCGACGCTGTAATGTTCGTTGTTTCTGATCTGCACTAATTTTTCTTTCATCCGTTCTGCCTCTTCCCGTGAAGCAAGCGGGCGGATTCCCAGACTTTGAGCTGCTTTGAGATGCATATCGTTCAAGTCCCCGAAAGAGCGTTTGTAGCTGATGACTCCTTTGATGTTGCGTGGCTCGTTCAGTTTGAGCGACATATCTTTCTTTTTGCATCCGGTAAAACTGATAAGTACGATAGACAGAAATAGACAGATAGGATAATGATGATGAAAGCGCATAGATATAAACTCCATTTTTATTTTGTGGGCACAAAGATAAACTTTTTGCGTGAAAAGATTCGGTGAATAACAAAAAAAGAAGAACGGTTTTTACGTTCTTCTTTTGAAAGGGTTTATGATGTATGAATTATATGAAAAAGGAATTCAGAATCCGTTTATTTCTTTTTTTCTTCCGGTTTTTCCTCTTTCTTTTCTTCTTTGCTGTCCGGGTTTATGATTCCTTTCACTGTTTCACCAATCGGCAGTTTGTCGAGTACTCCCAAACTGGGTGCTACCGTCTTCACCAGTGTATTGAGGAAATTGCTGGTTCCACCGTTTCCACCGTCGAATACGGTGATATTTCCCAAATTCATGTGTTCGAACGCTTTTACCTGTTCACCGGCAATTTCTTTCCACTGGTCCACCATCTTGTATTGGATGGCAATGGCAGGGTTGGATTCTGCTGCACGCACCATGGCTTCGAATCCTTCGGCTTCGGCCAATAACGAACGTTTCTTACCTTCGGCTTCGGCTTCCAGTTTCATCTGGATCGCTTTGGCCTCTGCTTCCGCTTGTGCTAACGTAGCTTTAGCACGGGCTTCCGCTTCACGGGTAATCTTTTCTGCCACGGCTTCCGCTTGCAAGATAGCTTCTTGACGGGCTACTTCTGCCGGTACTATTTTTTCTGCTTTCAGCGATGATTCTACTTTCCGGGCTTTGGCTTCTTCCACCTCTTTCTGAGCGATTTCTCTTGCTGTTTGTACGGCGGCTTCCGATTTTGCAGCTGCTTCTCCGGCCTCTTTGTCGGCGTTTGCCTGTGTTACGGCCAATTCTGCATTTGATTTGGCCACTTCTTTTTGTGCTTCATTTCGTCCGATAGCCGCTTTCTTGCCGGCCTCTGCCTGTTTTATCTCCATGTCGGAGTTCAGTTCCGCAATACGGCTTTCTTTTTCCGTATTTGCCTGTTCGATGCGTATGTTCTTATCAGCTTCTGCTTTGGCCACCTGTGATTCTTTTTCCGCGTTGGCTATTGCCACTTGCGAGATACGGTCTTTGTCGGCATTGGCTACGGAAATTTCTTGCAGCTTTTTCGTTTCGGCGATGGCAATATCTTGGTCTTTACGGGTTTCTGCAACCTTTGTCTCACGTTCTTTTATCTGGTTGGCAATCTTGATCGCACCGAGTTTTTCCTGTTCTTCGATGTTGGCTTGTGCTTCGTTCAATGCCTTGCTTTCCGCTTCTTTACCTAAATTGACGATATAGTTGGCGGCATCCCGGATGTCACTGATATTGATATTCATCAGGTACAGACCGAATTTGCGCAATTCCGTATCGATGTTGTCTTTCACCTTCGACAAAAACTTGTCACGGTCAGAGTTCAGCTCTTCAATCGTCATATCGGCAATCACCAGACGCATCTGGCCGTATACTACATCCGTAATCAAGTTTTGTTTGTCGTCCATTGTCAGTCCCAGCATACGTTCCGCTGCGTTTTGCATCACTTCCGGATCTGTGCTGATGGCCACAGTAATAGTGGTCGGTACATCCACGCGAATATTCTGCGCAGACAGTGCTCCTGTGAGTTTACAGTCGATCTGCAATGGTTTCATCGACAAGAATTCGTATCCTTGGATGATAGGCCATACAAAAGCCGCTCCACCGTGATAAAGTTTCGCCGACTTCTTGTCTCCTCCTGTCTTACCGTAAACTACCAATACTTCGTCACTCTTACATTTTCTGTAGCGGGATAGAATCCCGATGAATGTAAATAAAATCACCGCCACCAGAATAGCAGCCATAATCATCATTTCCTGCGTCATGTCAATTGTCAATGTTTAATGTTCAACTTATTTTAATCTTTTAATTTTCCCTCTCTTCAGTTGAAAGCTCTTGTTTAGTTGAAAGTTGCTGCGCTATTACACTGCATAGTACTTCTCCATTCTCCCTTCTCCCTTAATTAATATACAGCGTCCCCTCTCTATAAGCAGCGATAATCGTCTTATCTCCTGTCCGATAGACTTTGGAAGATTCGGAGATGACGTCTACTTCTCTCATGGCACCGTCCCGGCTCACCTGCACGGTATATTTCCCCTTGCCTTGGTTAAAGTAAATCGTACATTCGCGTCCTACCAGTTGTTCTGTATTCTCCGAACGGTTTACCTGTTGCAATTGATATGCCTTTTTGTAAAGATACCACACAGCAAAAACAAACAATAGCCCTACGAGTATGCCGACTATATACGAAATCACGTCTGTGTCTTGTTGTAGATACATGTACCATCCGAAACCGATACCGAAGTGTGTCAAACCTTTGAAAGACACTACACTGCTGATGTCTGTGTCAATATCTGCATCGGCATTTATATCACCGAAAAAGATGGATAGGACGAATTGTACAGCGAAAATGCCTGTCGTGACAAGTGCGATGATTAGAAAAATATTACTACTCATGGCGAATTGATTAATTGTTTTGTATTTTATTTCCTCCAAATATACGTGTTTGGAAGATACGAAACAATACATTTTGCGAAAAAATCCCCACCCGCTTACCGCTATCTTCACAGACAACATTGTAAGTGGGGCGAGGAACACAAACAAAACAAACAATATATTCTATAAAAAGGGAATTTCTATTTCTCTTTTTTCTGTCGACCGGTTATAATCCGGGACATTCTATCACCATTTCCGAGTCGGAACACAATGTGATAGGACATCTCTCGATGAGTGCTGTCAGGTCAACTTACACACGGTCGAGTATAATGTCGTATGTGGTATTGACAAATTGCTTGATTTTCACAAGTTCTGCAAGCAAATACTTGACTAATTGTGCTGAACGTTCATAGGCATACCAACGGCCATTTTCTTCGTACACATACACATGTTGTGTATTTTCCGATTCTCTGGATAGAATTTCAAGTATTTCCATAGTATATAGTGTCATATTTTATTTCAGATTAATATTAAAAGTATAGTTGTTATTTCGATAGATCGAATAATTTCTGTTTTCAACATTAGGTGAATCGGCATCTAATTCTATTGTATACGTTTTGCTATTCCGTCCTGAAGTCGCTGTTATTTTTATTGTAGTCCTTCTGGCTGCTTCCGGAGCAATATTTTCTCCGGTATAGTAGTAGAGAGCCAAGGGAGAACCGTTACTTACACTTTTCGAGTTATCCGAAAATGTGTTGTATTTGAGCCAACCCACTCTGTATCGTAAGGTAAAACAGAGCACGGATTTTACAATCATAGAGCTGATAAGGGGAGTGCGTATGCGTAAGGCGGCCGTGTTGCTGAAGCAGAAGGTATATGCCGTGCAGGAAGTGGCCGAAATGGTCGGCTATAATGATATACCGACTTTCCGGAAACATTTTGTAGATGCATTTGGTACAACCCCTTCCACCTATGCGAATTCAACGGATAATTCCTGATTTTCGATTAAAATAATTACCTTTGCACGCGAAAACTTATAATCGGATAGAAAGCGTGCAAAGATACTTTATTTATTTGGCTTATGACGGAACCAACTATCACGGTTGGCAGATTCAACCCAATGGATGCAGCGTACAGGAGTGCCTGATGAAAGCCTTGTCTACCTTTTTGCGAAGAGAAGTAGAGGTGGTGGGAGCCGGAAGAACCGATGCCGGAGTACATGCTTCGCTGATGGTGGCCCATTTTGATAATGAGGAAGAACTGGATGTAATGGCTGTGACGGAAAAACTGAACCGTTTGTTGCCTCCGGATATCTCCGTTTTTAAAGTCTGTCCGGTGAGAGAAGATGCTCATGCGCGCTTTGATGCGACGGCACGTACCTATAAGTATTATGTGACGACTGCCAAGTATCCTTTTAACCGTCAGTATCGTTATCGTGTGCATAGCGTGCTCGATTTTGACCGGATGAACCGGGCAGCCGCTACTTTGTTTGATTACTCGGATTTTACAAGTTTCAGTAAATTGCATACGGATGCGAAAACCAATCTATGCCAAATAATGCATGCCGAATGGACTCAGGTGGATGATACGACTTGGGTCTTTACCATTCAAGCAGATCGTTTTTTGCGGAACATGGTACGTGCAATAGTCGGTACGCTTCTTGAAGTGGGGCGTGGAAAGTTGTCCATAGAGGGTTTTCGGAATGTCATAGAACAGCAGGATCGTTGCAAAGCCGGCACTTCGGTACCCGGCCATGCCCTTTTTTTGGTTGATGTCGAGTATCCCGACACCCTTTTTGTCAAAACATAGCTCTCACCATTGACAATCATCCAACATGGTATCTGTAACATGGCGTCTCCAATCGTAAACCGTCAATTGTCTAATCGTCAATTTCTTAATCGTCTAATTGTAAATAATTTTACTTCATGTGGTTATTACTCGCCTTCCTTTCAGCAGCTTTGCTGGGTTTTTATGATGTGTTCAAGAAGCAGTCTCTGAGAGACAATGCCGTGCTTCCGGTTTTGTTTTTGAACACGATCTTTTCCAGTCTGATTTTTCTGCCTTTCATTCTCCTGTCTGTATATGCTCCGGATTTGTTGGGAGGGACGATGTTTGAAGTTCCTGTTGCCGGTTGGGAAGAACACAAATTCATTATAATAAAATCGTTTATCGTGCTCTCTTCCTGGATATTCGGATATTTCGGAATGAAGCATCTGCCGCTTACCATCGTGGGACCCATCAATGCTACCCGTCCTGTAATGGTGCTGGTAGGTGCAATGTTGATATTCGGAGAACGTCTGAATCTCTATCAATGGATCGGGGTGATGCTGGCGGTTCTCTCCTTTTTTATGCTGAGTCGGTCGGGAAAAAAGGAAGGGATCGATTTCAAACATGATAAATGGATTTTCTTTATTGTGTTGGCTGCGGTGATGGGGGCCGTAAGTGGGCTGTATGATAAGTATTTGATGAAGCATCTCAATCCGATGTTGGTGCAGTCATGGTATAATGTATATCAGGTGCTTATCATGTGTCCGATCTTGGCACTGCTTTGGTGGCCGAAGCGTAAAACGACTACTCCTTTCCGTTGGGATTGGACGATTATTCTGATTTCCATATTTCTTTGTGCTGCGGATTTTGTATATTTCTATGCTTTGAGTTATGAAGATTCTATGATTTCCATCGTATCAATGGTGCGTCGTGGCAGTGTAGTGGTTTCTTTCCTTTTCGGAGCCTTGCTCTTCCGTGAGAAGAATTTAAAAAGTAAAGCTATTGACCTTATTTTAGTATTGATCGGAATGTTCTTTTTGTATCTGGGAACCAGGTAGTAGTTGTACAAAATAAGTAGTGACAGTGTTAGCCAAAATCAGCAGCACTTTCGTGAATTTTTTTCTTACGTGAAAAGATGTAGTATCTTTTTTACCCCCTTCATCGGTTTCACTTTTTTGCTTAGCCGCTTTATTCATCGGCAATACAGGGTGAAGGGTCGTTCCGTCTCTTTGGTTTCGGTGCAAATGTCTCCCAAGTACCGTGCATACGTTTCGTAAACCTCAGGCATACGGGTGGTGAGCACCGAGCATACGGACGGTAAACACCGTATTCAGAAAACCGGACCTGCCTTCACCCTGTATCATCGATGAATGGGGAGTTTGATTGAAAAAGGTGAAGCCGGTGAAGGGGTAAATTCTATGTGGGTAATGTACCCTGATGGGCAAATAGTCCCTTAGATGATATAAAAAAGTGGCAAAATAAGATGTCTTGTTTATTATAATCTGCCTTTCTTTCATTATATAATTCTATTCTTTATATTTGCATAGAAAATCATCGGGTTACGCCTGGCGATGGAAAAACAGCCGGATAACGGACGGATCGAGTATTTCAAATAATAACAGATGGATTAAAAATGCGGTATGATGAAAAAGATAGATAAATTGAGAATGAGTAGGTATGCAATGGTGTGGGGGATGTTATTTTCGGCTTTGTGGCTGTTTGCGGTAGCGCCGTTGCAGGCTCAGACTGAACAGGATAAGGTTCTGGCTGAACAAGGTACCAAAACTCAGGTTCATCAAGAAGCCAAGAAGATATTTGTCAATATGCCCGATTCTTTGTCTCCATTGCTTACGGCGGTAAATCGTGCAGATTGTATCGACTTTTTGGAAAGTAAGATGAAGGCAAAGGTTGAGAATCGTTTTGGACGGGAGTCGGAGATGACGGAATTGAGCAAGGATTACATTCGTGTTCAGATGACTTCGCAAAGCACTTGGCAGATGAAGCTATTGGCAACCAGTGACACTACACAGGTTATCTGCACCGTCTCTACCGCATGTGCTCCGGTGTGTGACAGCAATATTCAGTTTTATACTACTGACTGGAAGGAGCTTCCGATATCCGATTTCATTACCGCTATGCCGGCAATGGATGATTTCTTTGAAACTCCCGATTCTGCTGCTGCCTATGAGTATAATCATGCCCGCTTACAAGCGGATATGCTGTTGATGAAAATTGATCTTTCCGCTTCTGATAATACACTTACATTTACGCTGACTACTCCTGAGTATATGGAAAAAGAAACGGCAGACAAACTGAAACCGTTTATCCGCCGCCCTATTGTTTATACTTGGAAGGGGGAGAAATTCTAAGAAGCCTCTCCCCAACCCTCTCCGTGGGAGAGGGAGTAAGGAGATACTCTTGTTTATTTATCAGTTACAAAACTAATTTTGCTCTCTCCCACGGAGAGGACTGGGGAGAGGTCAGCCTAAACATTCCCTGATAAATGCTGTCATCTCCGGAGTGTGCTCTTCTACACTTTGCAATAGTTTGAATTGTGCTTTGGTGCGTACAAGGTTGTGTTCGGGATATTTGATTTTATAGTAAGTGTCTCCGTTAATGTAATCAGCCAAAAAACGTACACATTGCATATACGGGAATAAAGCTGCCGCATAAGGCAAATTTTCTATTTCTATCGGAGTAAGGAACGAGCGTGCACCTTCCAGATATCCTTTGGTGAATGCTTTGAATATTTCCATGTTGAAGTTAACGCGATTCAAATCTTTGTCGTCTTCATCACCGGTATTGGCTCCTGTACGGAGAAAATCACCGTAGTCAGAGAAGATAAAACTTGGCATTACGGTATCCAGGTCGATAACGCAGAGTACCTTGCCGTCTTCATCAAACATCATGTTGTTTACTTTCGTATCACAGTGGCATACACGTTTGGGTAATTTTCCTTCGCGATACATACGTTCGGCTTTACACATTTCATCGGCACGCTTCTCGATCTCATCGATATAGTATTGTACCTCGGCCAATCTTCCCGCAGCATTGGCTGCTACGGCATCACGCAATTGTTTTAAGCGGAATTCCATGTTATGGAAGTCGGGGATAGTCTCACCCAATGTTTCGGGAATGTCAGCAAGTTTTGCCTGGAAATCACCGAAAGCAACACCGGCATAATAGGAATATTCCGGATTAACCGTTTCATATGTTTTCGCGCGTGGGATGAATACCATGATACGCCAGTAATTTTCTCCATCATGCCAATACGTTTTACCTCCATCAGCTTTTACGAAAGTCAGTACCTTACGGTCTATATCGGTTTCTCCTTGTTCTGTCAGTTTACGACGGATGTGGTTGGTTACTGAAGCTATATTGTTTTGCAGCATCTCTACATTTTGAAAGATAGCGTGATTGATGCGTTGCAGTACGTAATCAGGGGCATCGGTTTCGGCCGTAGTTACTTTGTAAGTGTCGTTGATTAATCCCGCACCCAACGGTTTTATATCGCTGATGGTGCCTTGGATTTCGAAATGAGACACAATGTCGAATAGATTTTTCATGATTTTTATTTTTAAAGTTGATGAAAATAATATGCTAATGATTCATGTGCCAATATGCCAATTGGCTGCGCAGAATAATTTATTAATTATTTGATTAACCTAAGTTCGACATAACTTTTATCCTACGTATTTTCCCTTTCCTTCCAGAAGAGGAGAAGCTATGCGGTATGATTCTTATTATATCGAACTGAGGTTAATTAGTTCTTTTCATTCCTTCATTCTTTCATTCCTTAATTGGGTATCAAAGTGAATCCCCAATTATATTCCTGGTTGGCAGGAATGGTGTATGCCGGTTCGGGACGGGCTCCCCAGCTATTGTATCCTGCCAGTCCTTGTTGCTTCATATCGATGCATACTTCCACGAAGTCACGTGGAGTGATATCGTTGACATGGTGCATTCTTCTCAATACATTCCGGGCGGCTTCTTCGTCGTGATTGGCTATCTCTTCCGGTGAAAAGTTATTCCATTGACGTGGATGTGGGAGTGCCTCTTCCGAGTCGAAGTCTTCAATCGAATTGCGTAAAGCATTGAATCCGATGATGCTGTCGGCCATGATGGTCAGGCCTTTGCCATTTTTTTTGCTGAGGCTTAACCAGCGTGTATCAGTATGATGACCGTTTTCCTGTGGACGGACATAATTATAATACATCTTATCGGCTGTGGTTTTATATAACCCGATAAGAGTACCTGCATTCCGGTCTATGTAATTCTCTTCCGGTCCGCGTCCGAAGTATTCCACTTTGTTCATTTCTGCCGGAAGCCGGAAACGGACACCGATACGGGGAACATTCAATTTTGCAGCAGCTTTGCGTGCTTCGTCATTACCGGGAGTGAATGTTGCCATACGGGTTGCTTCGGATACTTCTGTTTCTGTGGCTTGCATATCAGTCGAAGTAAATCGTGCATTGACTTTGACAACTCCCGATGGATAAATCTTGTAAGTTACGATATAGAGATTACCGGCTGCTAACAGATAATTGACTGTCAGTATGGCGGTATTATCATCCATAACGATGTCGGCATCTGCTACGTTGAAATTCTTACTTGATTGTTTCCATATTTGGAGACGCTTAGGTTCTCCATTGCCATAATCATTGTCATTTGGGGCACGCCAGAAATTGGGCTGGATTCCGAATCCGTCGTTAAAATATTCCGTACCGTTCACTTGATACGAGGTGACAAGTCCTGTCTCCTTGTTGAATACAAAATTAACTTTAGAAGAGGTCGCTGTCAGATTTTTACCTTCGGTTTGTACTTTCAATGCCGGTCCGTTGGTTGCAAAAGCCGGCCGTGCTAACGGTTCGATAGGAAGACGGAATTGCTCATAGGCTATTTCGTGACCTGCCGGAATCAGAGGTTCCGGTTCGACAGTAGTTACTGAGAAATTTATGAAGTATTCAATTCCCGGTTTTGCTTTCAGTCCGTTTACAGGAACTGTGAATTCCTTAGAACCTTGTGGATCGATATCCAGAGAGGTTTTTCCGCTTTTTATGATCTTTCCATTTGCTGCTATATTATACGAAATCTTATATTTCTTTATATTTGTAAAATAAAAACGGTTCTTTACCAATATTCTGCCGTTTGTTAAATCAACCGGTTCAAAAGCGATATTTTGATGAGCATATTTCACTTCTGCCATAGCAGGATGTGGTGTACGGTCGGGATTGACAAGTCCGTTGCAGTTGAAATTGCCGTCACTCGGGGCATTTACGCCATAGTCGCCACCATAAGTCCAATATTCACGACCGTTCTTGTCTGTCTCCAGAATTCCTTGATCTACCCAGTCCCATATGTATCCACCTTGCAAGTTGGGATATTTATAGATTTCTTTCCATTGATCCCATAAGTTTCCGGTGGAATTTCCCATAGCATGAGCGTATTCTGACGGCACCACCGGACGGTCACTGCCTTGTTTCCCTATCTGGGCAAGCCATTCTGCACTGGGATATTGCGGTACGTACATATCAGAGTTCCATTCCCATTGGGCGCGTTCGTAGTTTACAGGGCGATCCATCAGTTCCTTGTCAGCATTCTTCAGCCATAAGTAGGTTTGGTAGAAATTATATCCGTTTCCGGCTTCGTTGCCAAGCGACCAGAAAGTGAGACTCGGATAGTTTTTGTTACGCTCGAACATGTTGATAGTCCGCTCCATGTGTGGTTTCAGCCATTCCGGATTGTTGCCCAACGAACCGCCTTTACGCAGGTCATAATACATGCCGTGGCTCTCGATGTTTGCTTCATCATAAACATAGAGTCCGTATTCGTCGCAAAGTTCATAAAAACGGCGGCTTTGCGGATAGTGGCATAAACGGACTGTATTCAAGTTGTTTTGTTTCATCAACTCGAAATCGCGGCGCATGAGTTCTTCAGTGACGTAATGTCCTGTTTCGGGATTATGCTCGTGTATGTTTACTCCTTTTAGTTTCAAGGGTTGTCCGTTGATGAACAGCAGTGTGTAAGGCTTTCCGTTTGCTGCCAGCTGTTTACTTTCTTTGATCTCTATTCTACGGAAACCGACGTTGAAAGGAACGATTTCGTTCACTTTTCCGTTTTCTTTTACTGTCATCAAGAGCTTGTACAGGTTGGGGTGTTCCGAAGTCCAGGTAAGTACGGCGGGAATCTTCTGAGAAAAACTTACAGTGCGGAATTCTCCTTCAGGCACATAAGTGGTTTTTTCTTCTGTTGCCACTACTTGTCCGTTCTTGTCCAGAAGTTCGTATACGACTGATAGATTTGTTCCGGCCGGCCGATGGTTACGTAAGTCAGCGCTCAATGCAAAGATACCGTCTTTGTAAGTATCATCCAAGGTCGACTTGATGCGGAAGTCCTTCAAGGCTGCTTGAGGCTGTGAATAGAGAAATACGTCTCTCTCTATGCCACTGATACGCCAAAAATCCTGGCATTCCAGATAGGATCCTGTACTCCAACGGAATATTTTCAGTGTAAGTACGTTCTTGCCCGGTTTTACATATGGGTTGATCAGAAACTCTGCCGGGTTTTTGGAATCCTCGCTATAACCTACCTCTTGTCCGTTTATGTAAACATAGACCCCGGATTTTGCTCCGGCTATATGCAGGAAGATGTCTCGCCCGTCCCAATCGGCCGGAATATCGATGTCCCGGCGATAGACACCTACAGGAGTAGCTTCCGGTAGGAGAGGAGGTTGTGGATTGCGTGCTTTGAATTCGTATCCGTGATTGGTATAGATGGCTACGCCATGTCCTTGTACTTCCCAGTTTCCGGGAACTTGTATATCATGCCACGAAGCGGTATTTGCTTCCGGAGACGTGATGTTGTCCGGTAAATCTTTATAGGAATCCACATAGTAAAATTTCCATGTTCCGTTGAGTAGCCGGTAGTATCGGCTGTTTTCAAATTTACCGCTAAGTGCATCCGTGCGGTTATCGTAGCTCATAAAAGAAGAACGGGGGTATTCTTTGTTTACGGCTACCACTTGTACGTCTTGCCAATATGGTTTGGAACTATTGTCTGCTTGCAGACCGGAAGATAGCATACCGAAGATGCTAAAAAGAAAGCCCGCAAGGGGGTAATGCAGTCTCTTTTTCATGTTTCCCAATGTATTTTTGGTTGAAGAATTAAATTAATAAATTTGATGTTACAAATATAGGAAGTTGTAAATCTATATACTCTCTTTTCTCTACTCTTTTAAGACAAAATAACTGGTATGGCGTGAGCAGTGGTTGATTTGGCTAATTTTATTTTTGTTATTCTCTCTGTCGGATCGAAGAATCCCTCAGGTTTTTACGTTGATCCCCGAATACACCCTGTTGGAACTTAATATTTTAAAAGAAAAAATCCTGATAGTTTAAATGACTATCAGGATTTTCTTAAGAGCGGAAGACGGGGCTCAAACCCGCGACCCTCAGCTTGGAAGGCTAATGCTCTATCAACTGAGCTACTTCCGCAATTTTTTGTGGGCAAAGATGGATTCGAACCACCGAAGTCGAAAGACAGCAGATTTACAGTCTGCCCCATTTGGCCACTCTGGTATTTGCCCTTTTGTTCGCTTTTGAGATCCTTGTCTTACACTTAAGGAGGTTTGTTTCTCAATTGCGGTGCAAAGATACAACTATTTATTTAAACTCCAAACAAAATCGATCATTTTTATTGCAGTAATTGCACATTCGTCTCCTTTGTTACCTAACTTGCCACCGGCTCTGTCCTCTGCCTGTTCCATTGTATTGGTGGTAATAAGTCCGTAAATAACTGGTATATCGCCAGTTGCATTTAATTGGGCTATTCCTTGAGTCACTCCCATGCAAACATAATCAAAATGTGGAGTATCTCCTTTAATTACGCAGCCAATGATAATAATTGCATCGACATCACTATTTTCCATCATTTGGTTGGCACCAAAAGTAAGTTCAAAGCTTCCGGGTACTGTCTTTACCAAAATGTTTTCGGATTTGGCGCCATGTTTTTTTAATGTATTTATTGCACCGTCCAATAATGCGCCGGTGATTTTATCGTTCCACTCAGAAACAACAATACCAAATTTCATTTCTTCTGCATTCGGAACAGAATTAAAATCGTAATCTGATAAATTGTGATAAGCTGTTGCCATAATAATTATAGAATTAAAAAATGATGTATTAAGAATAAAAAATAAGGTGGAGGGGAGGGGCAAAAACAAAGAGTGAAAAGTTACTGCGCTTAAGGCTACAGGGCACTTCTCACTCTTCACTCTGTTTTGGGTTATGTTTACTTCTTCAGCAATTTAGCCTGCTCGATGTATTTATCGATGTCCATTGCCTGATATGACTGGAAGTATTTATCTTTAATTTGGGTATATGCTTTGATCGCTTCTTCTGCTTTACCCTGCTTAATCAGGATTTCACCGGCTTGCAACAGATAAATAGGACTTAACGTATTGCTGTCTGCCTTATCGGCAGCTTTCAGCAATGCAGCAACAGCTTTATCCAATTCATTCTTTTGTGCATAGCAGTTACCGGCAGCAGCAAGAACGGCCGGTCCTACCATTTGGTCTTTTCCGTCAAATTCAGTCAGATATTTGATGGCTTCGTCATATTGTCCTAATTGTGCGTAGCAAAGGCCTGCGTATGCTTTAGCTAAGTTAGCTGCTTTTGTGCCGCTGAATTGTTCCGCCACTTTCAGAAAACCGGTGTAACCGATACTGTCACCGTTTAATGCTTGGGTAAAGTTGTCTTGTTCAAAAAGCTCCTGTCCTTTGAAGAGAGCAGCCTGTGCTTTTTCTTCACGAGGTTCGGCATAAAGGTGTTTGTACATGATAACGCCCGCTACGATAATGATCACAGCAACAACTCCGCCGATAATTGCTTTTTTGTTTTTAATAAGAAATGCTTCCGACTGTGTCAGTGCATCTTCCACATTCATTTGTTCATTGTGGTGCTTTTGTCCTGCCATTTTTATATGATTCTTTTTTGTTATTATTCCAACTTTTGTATTTCGACTCGCAAAAGTAGTTTTTTTATATCTACAAACGAAATTTAGCGGCATCTTTTTTTGTTTTACACCCTAAAACCACGAAAATCTTTCTACTTTTGTAACCAAACTTAATGTGTAAACATGATACTGAAACGTATATCCATATTAAATTATAAAAATCTGGAGCAGGTTGAACTGAACTTTTCTGCTAAGTTGAACTGTTTTTTCGGACAGAATGGCATGGGAAAGACGAACTTGCTCGATGCAGTTTATTTTCTCTCTTTCTGTAAGAGTGCCGGAAATCCGATCGATTCGCAGAATATACGGCACGAACAGGATTTTTTTGTAATTCAAGGATTTTATGAGGCGGCAGACGGCACGCCCGAAGAGATATATTGTGGCATGAAGCGCCGTTCCAAAAAACAATTTAAACGTAATAAGAAAGAATACAGCCGTTTGTCCGATCATATTGGTTTTCTTCCTTTGGTGATGGTTTCGCCTGCCGATTCTGAATTGATAGCCGGAGGGAGCGATGAGCGCCGCCGATTTATGGATGTGGTGATTTCTCAGTATGATAAAGAGTATCTGGATGCGTTGATCCGTTATAATAAAGCGTTGACCCAGCGCAATACATTATTGAAAAGCGAACTTCCGGTAGAAGAAGAATTGTTTCTTGTATGGGAAGAGATGATGGCGCAGGCGGGTGAAGTGGTATATCGTAAACGTGAGGAGTTCATCCGGGAATTTATTCCTATCTTTCAATCTTTTTATTCTTTTATATCACAGGATAAGGAGCAAGTCGGATTATCATATGATTCTCATGCGCGTGACGCTTCTTTGCTTGAAGTATTGAAAGAGAGCCGTGTGCGTGATAAAATAATGGGATATTCTTTGCGGGGTATTCATAAAGACGAGTTGAACATGCTGTTGGGCGAGTTTCCGATAAAAAGAGAAGGTTCGCAAGGGCAGAATAAAACGTATCTTGTAGCGCTTAAATTGGCACAGTTCGATTTTCTGAAACGTACGGGCAGCACGGTTCCATTGTTGTTGCTGGATGATATTTTTGACAAACTGGATGCTTCGCGTGTAGAGCAGATTGTGAAATTGGTGGCCGGGGATAGTTTCGGACAGATTTTCATTACCGATACGAATCGTGAACATCTGGACCGGATTTTGCATAAGGTAGGCAGCGATTATAAAATGTTTCGGGTAGAACAAGGTGAAATAGCGGAAATGAAGGAGACTGAAGTATGAAACGGAACAATGCAGAACAAATAGGAAAACTGATTCAGCAATTTCTTCGTCAGGAAAGTTTGGAGTCGCCTTTGAATGAGCAGCGTTTGCTGGATGCCTGGCCGCAAATACTGGGACCGACCATTGCCTCATACACTCAGAACTTATATATAAAGAATCAAACATTGTATGTACATCTGACCTCAGCCGCCCTTCGTCAGGAATTGATGATGGCGCGTGAAAAGTTAGTCCGTAGCCTGAACCAGAAAGTGGGGGCGACGGTGATCGTTAATATTATATTCAGATAGAGGATTGAAATATTATTCTGTACTGGAATCCTTTTAATAGAAAAGGCTGTGGCAAAGTATTTATCGCTTCACCACAGCCTTTTCAATTTATATTAATCTCTCTCAGTCCGTTTAAATTTATCTTTTGATAAACTTGGCGGTTTTAACTGCATTTCCGAGAGATACTCTTACCAGATAGCAACCGTCTGCCAGATCTGCAACGTCTGTTTTTGAAATAGTTGATGTTCTGATGTATTTTCCGGTAATGTCATAAATGTCGAGTTTATCACCGGCATTCATTCCCTGCACGTATAGTTCTCCTGATTCATAACGAATACTTACAGCTTCTTCGGAAGTGTTTCGTACGGAAGTGATCTTACTGAAAATAACATCGAAAGTATAATCATCATCAATAGTGAAAATGAATTGATTATCAACTAAATCGTCGAACATTGAATCTCCGTCGAATATAAAATCGTTGAGTTCATAGCCTGTTTCCGGGATGAAAGTTAAGGTGATTTTTGTCTCATCCAAGATGGAAGCGACACCGTTTTCATATGCATTGTTTTCGTCATCCGTGATTTGTACAGTACCGTTGCCGGTGATGTTACAGGTGATACTCCGCCTGGCAGTGGCGTCTTGCATAAACTCAACCGTAATGATAGATTCTTTTTCAAGAATAAATGTGTTGCCTTTAATTTCGGTTCCGTTTACTTTAACGCTTTTTAATTGATATCCTTTATCGGGAATCGCTGTAATGGTCAGTGCAGTACCTTCTTCAATTTGATTCTCTCCGGCAACGAGTGGAATGTCTCCGTTCATGACGGTCAGTGTCCCGTTGGCAACTTCTGCCGGCACCGTGACGGTATAGAACACTGCTGCCGGAACGCGGCCATCGGCTAATGTCGGCACAGCTTCTGTAACGGTGCCACTGATTAAACCGCCGTCCGAAGATTTTGTTCCTGTGTATTCAAAGAAAACGGCTTCTTCATCTGTTTTGTCGGTAACTGTTGCTTTATTAAGGAATGCCCCTTCACTGCTACCGTCAATGCTGTTGAAAGTGTACCACGCTGTTAGGTTAGGCATATCTTGAGGGGTTTGATAGGCTTGTTGAACTTCCGCAGCCGACAAGGCTTTATTGAAAAATTGAAGCTCATCGCAAAGTCCGGAGAATCCCATACCACCGACGAAGAATATACACGGATCATCTGGGAAAAGTTCCAATTTATTGTTCAATTGTATCTCTTCGCCGGTTGATATACCATCTTTATATACGCTGACTTTGTGGGTGTCATTATCATAAATAAGAGTCAGATAGGTCCATGTGTTCAGACTGATACGGGTAGAAAGCGTTTGATCGATCTTGTTGGATGCGCCTGCTATCACTTTCAGTTCTCCGTTTTCTGTAGTACTCAGGATGAGGCTTCCGTTGTAGTTCATGTGCACTTGCGGTCCGTGCCCCATGATAACGTTACCTTTATTCTTACCTTCATTTGTAAATTTATCCATGTTTACCCACGATGCAAGAGTGAATGATTTTCCTGTACGGTCCGTATCACTTCCGGAACGGTCGCCAAGAATGGTTTCCGGTACTTGCAGGCGATAACCGCTTGTCCCGCTTGTCTGTGGGATTGTAATCGCTTTATTTTCTTCGATGAAAGGATTTTCGATCGGCATTATTTCGTAAAGAACAGGGATATTATCCTTATTCCAAATAATCTTTAGTTGAGAAATATTTTTCAGATTAGCCACTTGGACAGAAGTACATGCAGCGTCCAGTTCGCCTTTGTTGATCCATTTCCCATTGGCACACACCGTTATTGTCGGTTTGTCTGCTGTAGGTACAAATGTACTGTTATGGAAAATCTGAATTTCATCGATAGAGATGTTCTCAATGAAGCGATAGATTACATATCCGGCATCTTGAGCCTGATAGCCAGCCGCCAAGCTGCGGTCATCCAGCAGAGTGATCGGGTTTCCTTCATTGTCTTCTGCAACAGGAGTGATACGTGAACTCGTTACTTCAAATTCCGTCAATTGGAACCAATTATTACCGCTTATCGATTTAAGATATAAACGCACGTATCTTGCAGATTTTCCACCGGCATTGCAAGTATATATGCTATTGGATATGGCCGAAGCGGTGAACGATTTTACCGTAGTCCAATCTTGAGCATTGTCGGATAACTGGATAAGAGCTTCCCCGGTAGGCATGTCTCCATCGGCAAAATGCAGGGTTATGTCAAAACGGGCAGCGGACGCGCCAAAATCCAATTGAATGTAATCTCCAATTTTTTGTGCACTGCTGCTCCAAAATTTGGTGGAGTAATTGCCGTCTATTACATTTTTTATGTTATAAGTTTGGTAAGTACCCATGTTGGTGGTGGCTTCTAAAGGGACTGAACTCTCGGAAGCCGGCATTCTGAATGAAATTTCATTTATCGGAATGAGCTGGTCGGAATTACTGTTGTTCACAATACGGAAATAAGCCATTTGCTCTGTTGATTCCTCTGTCGGTATAAAGCCGGTCCATTCTTTTCCGTTGATGGAATATTCTGTTGAAAGATTATCGGTGAGAGATGCCGGTAGAATTCCGGTAGTAACTTCCTTGATTGCATTGAAGAAGATGCCGATATATTCTCCCGGTTTCAGTGTGACGGCATTGAGTCCGGATAGTTTGGTTACATTCTCTTCCGCCTGAATATTGATTTCAGATAGATTTTTTATGTTAGTGATCACTTCCATCTCCCGTGATCTTTCCGGAAGCTGTGGAGCATGGTCACTTAATTTACCGGCAAGGAAATCAATGAACGGATCCAGATATTTGGGGGTGGGTTGCACCTCTTTAAATTCTTCGTAAGAACTTGTTCCTTTACCCTCGAGTACACTCAACTGGAATTTCGGATCTGTATGTATCTTTTGTGCATTGGCTTGGGCTATGGCAAAATCGGTCCATGAAGAAAGGTCGGATTGATTTTTCATCAAAGAGATCGATTTGACTACGATGTCCGTCATCGATTCTACTTTTGCCAGCCAGCAATTAATGTCTTCGTAGAATAAATTATATTCTTTATTTTCACTGTCTTTTAGTGTTTGTAGTACCTTACAAGCCTCATTCGCTTTTTTCATTTCACTCAAAAGTTGCGTTGCATCGGGGATATTCTCTTTGGAATATGCCGATTGAAAAGCTGTGTAGAGCGGCGAGAATTTTTCCCCTTCCGGAGTTCTTGTATCATGGGTAGTGTATGCACTCATCACACCGATAAATGTTTTAAGGGCTTCGGTTAACTCAGGTTCGGCTACGATAGAAGAAAGAGATGCTTCCCAACTGGCTGACTCATCGAATTTAGCCGGATTCCATGCATAGTCTGCCGAACTGAATAGCGCTATCTTTGAAACCTGCCCTTGATTCATCGGATTTAAAACCAACCCTTGTAGTGAAGAGATCGGAGTTTTATCTTCGATAATCCAACGTGCGGTGAGCCCATGCATATAGAGAAATTCGTCATAATCATCGTTTACCGGATTATTCCACCACATGATGGGATTGCGTCCTATCAAGTCGGCCATACGGTCACAGGCACTCCCCCGGATATTAGAAAAGCAGTCATATCCGGTAAAGGCTACCAGCACATCTTTATGAATGTTTTTGAAAGAGGAGAGGGTAGAGGTTCCATAATTTAATGCATATTGTGTCGGGACGAATAGAAGCGGTCCTACTTTGTCTTCCTCTGACACTCCGGTCTTGTTGAATTTTTCATATAATTTGACTTGAGCTTTATCTGCAAGATCAGACTGGTTGTACGGGTGACCGCTCATATCGTCGATGGATACACCGAAATGCCGTATACCCAATTTGTGCAGGTGATCGAATTTCTCCATGATAGCTTCCACTCCCGGATCCAGATTGCTGAAGTTTATACCTCCTCCTTCGAGTGCCGGATGGATCGACCATATAAAAGCAACATTGCAGGCTTTCGCTTTGCTTGCCAGTTCGCGCAGGTCGTCTTGGGTGATCAGCCCCATGTGGCGTTCTTGGTCGGTTATGGTTGTCGGGTAATCTTCACGCCATTTACCTGCATGGTAAGGATCGGCTTTCGGACCATATACAAACATATTCATTTTGTATCGTTTGCAATAGTCCAACAAGTTAAGCCGGCTTTCCGTGCTGTACGGATGTCCATAGAATCCTTCTACAATTCCGCGATATTGAGTATGGGAATAATCCTCGAAAGTGACGGTTTGCAGGTTGTTTCCGTCAGCTTGGTCTAATATTTGTTCCAGAGTGGCCATGCCATAATAAGCCGATCCGGTATGATCACCTAAGATGATTATATCTCCTTGGGCATGGTGGTTGTTTATTTGTAATAGGTGAGGATCGTATTTATTGCTTGTTGCGGCAAAGACATCTCTTGGCAGGGAGTGGCTTGTTGCATAATTATCGGCTATCTCTTTAGAACCATTAATGCCGATAAGGATATTCGTTTGATCATCGGTAAGCGTGTTACTGACAGTGAAACTAAATCCGGCATTGGTTAATACCTCTTGGACGCGGTTTATGGTAATCTCATTAATACCGGTTTCTTTGACGATATTTACATTTGGAGTCATTTTTATGGTATTTCCGTTCATTGTTATTTTTTGAGGAACGGGATACACACGATATGTTTGCGCATGTAGGGTCATGCTACATAACAACAGAGTAAATAAAAGGATGTTTTTCATTATGGGAACTGTTTTTTTGAAGAAAAGGCTGTGGCAAAGTATTTATAGCTTTGACACAGCCTTTTCAATTTATGTTAATCTCTCAAAGTGCGTTCAAGCTTATCTTTTAATAAACTTCACGGTTTTGATTGTATTTCCGAGAGATATTCTTACCAAGTAACAACCGTTTGCAAGATCTGTAACATTTGTTGCTGCGAGAGTTGATGTCTCGATATACTTTCCGGTAATGTCATAAATATCAAGTTTGTCACCGGCATTCATTCCTTCAACGTATAGCATTCCCGATTCATAACGAACGCTTACAGCATCTTCCGAAGTGTTTTGGAGTGAAGTGATCTTAGTGAAAACTACGTCGAAAGTATAATCTTCATCAGCAATAAAGTTGAATTGATCATCAATTATATCTTCGAACATGGAATCACCGTCATATTTGAAATCATTCAATTGGTAACCATCTTCAGGAATGAAAGTCAAAGTGATATTAGAACCATCAGGGATAGAAGCTACACCGTTTTCATATACATTGTCTTTAGCATCTGTAATTTTTACAGAACCATTGCCAATGATGTTACAAGTTATAGTCCGGCTGATAGTAGTGAATTCTGCTTGAATATCCAGTTCTTCCGAAACAATAATATTCATTTTTAATGTATTTTGGATTTCTGCAAGTTTGTCAGCTCCGTTGATCGTAAATACACTTAAAGTTGCATTAGCATTAGGAGTTGCGATAACTGTTAATTCTGTACCATATTCTACAGCAGTGCTACTTTCAATATTTACATTGTTCTGTTTTACTGTTAATGTACCGAAATCATTAGAACTGAATGTTACACTGAAAAGTTTTTTAGCAAATACTACATCAATGTTCAGGTCTGTTTGACAATTGGCTATTGTATATACTCCGGCAGCATTTATAGACTCTTTTTGCTCTTCTCCATTAACGATAAAACTGGATATTTCGTAACCTTCGCCGGCAGCTAACACCATTGTGATAGATGTATTTTTGTCAAATTGATCTCCGCTATTGAATGGATTTTCCGGATCATTTTCATCTATGACTGTGAACGTTCCTACTCCGGAAACGGTATAGTTAATGGTCAGTTTGTCAGTAAATTCAACGCTAACAGTTGATTCTCCATTTACAATAAATGTATTACCTTCAATTTCTGTATCATTTACTTTAATACTTTTCACTTGATAACCTTCAGCAGGAGTTGCTTCAACAGTTAACATGGTGTATTGTGCAACTTCACTACCCGGAGTGATTACATTATTACCGTTCTTGATAACAAATGAACCGTGTTCTGTTTCTGATACATAATTTATTGCGAATTTGGGAAGAATATGGCCATCAACCAAAGTTGCTTGGATAGGAGAGCAAGTATATACATCTCCCCATACAGAAGGGTCATATGCACTTGTTCCGGAAACCAAATTGGCATCACACGTACCTCCGGTACCTTGATTCGGTATATTTTCGATAGAGTTTTCATCAAACTTATAGAACGCAACCAAATTTTCCGGTGCATTGATATAACCGTTCATAGAGGTTGCGATTTCTTCTGTGTTCAGTGTTTTACTCCATACTTGTATTTCATCCACGTCACAAGATGATGAACCGTTACCTGCAAAGAAAATACATTCGTCTGCTAATAAACCGATACCATGAGCTTCTGTTCCATTTTTAGTTGCACTTAAATCTCCTGTGGATAATAACACACCATTTTTGTACAATTTGATTGAACGTGCATCATCATCTACGGCTACTGTTAAGAAAGCCCATTCATTAATATCCAAAGTTACGTCAGATACAATTTCTTGTATTCCGTCACATTGAGATCCGTTAACCCAAGCTCTGGCTTTTAGTACTAATTGGTTGTTAGCGTTGATGCGGACTGCGAATGTTCCTTCGGCACCATAGAATGATTTTTGTGCATGACCAAAGAGGTCGCCTGTACTATTCAGAGGTCTAACCCATGCTGACATCGTGAAATTACGGGCACGATAATCGCCTTTATCTACGATACCATTACTCCAGTTATTATTTGTTCCATTCTTATGTTCTCCTAAAACGAGATCATCAAACCGGAATTGATATTGTGTTTTACCACTATTTGTTGGAATATGTATTGCTTTGGCTGTAGCCTTTGCAGGTTCTTTTGAAAATGCAACTGTGATGGCAACATCTTCTGTTACGGTATAAGTACTTTCTGTCAGTGGTGTATCATTTATTTTCAGATAATCTAAAATATATCCTTCTGCTGGAGTGGCTGTAATCGTTAATTCTGCATCTTTTTCGACTTGGTTGTCTCCGGCTGTAAGTGAAGTATTTCCATTCATAACTGTTAATATACCATTAGCAACTTCCATAGGTAGTGTGACTGTATAGTATGTTGGAAGAACCGTCATATTACGTCCGTCGGCGAAGGTTGGAGCGAATTCAGTAACTTTACCGGAAACTAATTCATTGCCAGCCCAAACAGTACTTGTAGTATATTTATTGAAAGTTGCTTTAATATCAGCTTTATCACTTGATTTTATTTTGTTTTCAAACTGTCCTGTCGTTCCTTCGGCAATAGAATTGAAATCATATAAGGCTGTTAATCCGTCTATTCCTTTAGGATCATTGTATGCCGTTAATACGTCGTCAGATGTTAAAGCCTTATTGAAATACTGGAATTCATCGCACATTCCGGAGAACATTACTCCACCAACGTAGAAAATAGCAGGATCATCATTAAAAAGATTTAGCTGATGGCCCATTTCCACTGTTTCCAATATCATACCATCTTTGTAAACGCTTACAGATTGAGCATCGTTGTCATATACGATTGTCAGATACATCCAGGTATCAATTGTAATGTCTGCATTCAAATCTCTGCCGGTTATGTTGTTTTCTCCACCTCCCAGATATAATTTTCCGTTTGGCTTGGCACACAAAAAAACGCTTCCATTGTGGTTCATATGTGCTTGGGCACCGTGTCCCATGATTACAGTACCATCTCCTGTTCCTTCATTTTTACTACCTGTTAATTCTGCAAAATTCACCCATGTTGAAATAGTAAATGATTTACCTTTACGATCAGTATCTCCGCCATCACGATCTCCTAAAAGTATTTCAGGAAATTCCAAGCGATAAGCTGTTCCAGAGTAGTTACCTATTTGTGATTTGGGAATCGTTACCGCCTTGTTTTCTTCTCCTACAGCTTTCTTTGCAAAACCAACTGTAATAACTGCATCTTCTGTCACGGTATAAGTGTTTCCGGTTAATGTTACATTATTTACTTCCAAGTAATCCAGTATGTATCCTTCTGCCGGAGTAGCTATGATTGTCAGTTCTGTTCCGTTAGCTACTTCTTCTCCGTTGGTAATATCTTTATCACCGGCTTTAACTGTTAAAGCTCCGTTTACTATTGATTCGGGAAAGTTGATAGTAGAAGTGGTAGCTGTAGATTTAGCTTGAATATCAATACTATAGTCAATTATTGTTCCATTGTTTCCTCCTATTGGGTTTGTAGGACTCGGATTTCCACAAGGATTTTTACTATTCCAGTCTATTTTTAGTCTCAATCGGGTTTTACCGGTTAGAACATCTTCCGGAATTGTAAATACAGGTGCCCCGGTTTTACCTTCACCTGCCTCTACTGTTTCTCCGATACTATTGGTAGACGGACCTTCTCCGGTTGCATTATAGTATGTATACGACACTAATTCATTTTCTTCATTGAAGATACCATCTTGATCGTAATCGATGTATACATAATAATGCATCCATGAAATTTGATTGCGGAAAGTCCATGATATAGTTAATTCGTCTCCTTTTGTCGCAGTGATGGTTGCATCTGTCACATCCAGATATACTTCCGGTTGTGGATTGTTGTTTAAAGTGTTTGAAAAAGGACTGGATACCCCTTTTGATGTAGCACCTGAAATCGTGATTGTTTCTAACCGTCGTTCTGTTGAACTGGTGCGTGAGTTTGCATCAGGGATACAATAAGAGAGTTCGTCTTCACTCAATAGACTGTTTGTTTGCAGTTTGAGTGCCCTATTTCCTACTGCATTGCTTGCAATAAACGGAAATAGAGTTAGAATAACTAGTAATAGAAAATGTTTTTTCATAATAATTGAATTTTAATTAAACAAATTATCGCTTGTTTTTATAAAGCAGATAAGAAATAGACATCCCTAGTAAGAAATACATTTTTTATAGTATAATTATAATTAAGATATAGTGCCAAGCTTTTATATAGAACTGTTTGTTCTCATAATACGAATAGCAAAATAGATAAAGAAGACATATCAAAAGCCTATTTTTCTATTAAACCGTTGTCTACAACAAGCTGTTATAGTACTTTTTTTAGAAATTAAGCTCTTGACACATCTTCTTGGTTCTGTGTCAGTTTTATTGATTATCTATGGCGACTATTTTATTTTGATACCTATTGATTCTATAATTTCAATTTGTTAGACCCAGCTACATTTATACTGATCTTGGATAATGTTAAACGAACAGCGAAAGTCATTCCGTCTTCCATGTCTGCCATCCAGCAATCTTCGTCCAATGTATAAGTATAAATTTTAGTTTCAGGATCCCAATTGGCCGGATCGAGTTTTTTATTCCTATCAATGTAAGCACCGATATATGGAGATTCGGTTGTTACGATATAGCTGTCTCCTTCATTGATTTCGTCCAAATAGAATTGGAGATAATAGTTGCCATTTGCATCTTTCTGCATCGGATCGGAATTAACAAATTCATATCTGAAGTAGCTGAAATCACAGATTTTTTGTCGGAATCCATAGTTCCATCTTGCTATCCATAATTCATAATCTCCCGATTGATACTTATCTTTTGTAAAAACAATACTTTCATAGTCATTTCCGCCTTTGTATGCAGAAGCAATTTTTTCTACGACTGTTTGTGTCGATTTATCTATGAATTCAAGTGAATCGATAACAGCGTCAGTTGCTACGTCCCAACCGTTTGCTTTTACTTTCAGAACTCCTCCTTTCGCTTGTGTTATATCAACTTCGATATCTTTAAGTACCATAAAGTTGAATTGATCTATCACCTGATAGTTGTTATCTCTGACTAACAGAAGATCATACTTACCTACTTGCCATGTATCAGAGAAACCCAGTCCGATCAAAATCGTATCGTTATACGAAACACGATCGTAATACCCATATTCGTCTCCTTGGACACCGGCATATTTATAGCCCCAATTTACATATGTATATTCGCCTGAATCTTGACTTCTGACGATAAATTCATCTGTTCCCATGACTCCCTCGACCTTGCAAAATTCGAGTGCTATATTTTTTTGAAGGGTGATGTCATAAGTGCCCTTGTAATTTTCAGCCGGATTATAATTGATAATGTTTTCGACTTGATTCAAGGTTCCGTTATTGTCATCATCATTCTCACAGCCGGTGAGGAACAGAGCGATGGGGCTTAACAGAATAAATAATCTTAGATAATTCATATATATCATTTAATAATGTAAATAGAAAAGGAGAGTGCGCAAAGCGCAGTCGGCTTGCGCACCCCTTTTTGTAAATTAGCGTTCTTTTATTACCTTGAAAGATTGAACGCATTTATCATTTTGCATTACAACTACATAATACATGCCTTGCGGAGCATCGAATGACAATTGGCAAACTTCTCCGGCGGCAGCGTTATAATTGTATGCGGAGATTTGCTTTCCTTGCATATCGAATACAAGTACATTATATGCGCCTGCATCTGCAAATAATATATTAGCTTGTTCTTTGAACGGATTCGGATAGATTAAGAAATTATCTGCTCTGTTTTCTTCCATACCGACACCTTTTTTCACAACAATATAATCTGCGATTGTTTTTGTTGTACTACCCCAAGAATTGGTTAATGTCAATGTAACCGGATATTGACCGTCTTGTGCATAAGTTGCAGTAGCTTTGTCATCTCCTTCTTGTGAGAAGTTAGCTCCGTCGAGTATCCATTTAGCTGATTCAAACTTGATAGGACGAACACCTGTAATATAAGGTACTCCTAAAGCAGGGGTTAATTGATTTTGTTTCACATCAACATTTTTATCATTTTCGCTTGTACCGATTGTCATGTATGCTCCAGGTACAGCTGTGCTGTTATTTCCTTCATTAGGGAAATAAATGTTGTTGTCTGTATCTGTTACGGTATTTTCGAAAGTAAAGTAGCCTTCCAGCCCGGTAGGAGGAATTAGGTAACCACCCATAGATTCTTGTACCTCTTCTTCGGTCAAAGCCTTGCTCCAAATTTGTACTTCATCTACCCAGCCAGTGAAACTTGCCAGATTAGTCATACTACCACCTACATAGAAATTGGCACCTCTCCAATCTTTAGGACCTGCACCTCTTGATTGTGCATCGATAATTTTCTTTCCGTTCAAGTAAAGTTTTACATTTCTACCGGATTTCACAACACAGACATGATACCATGTGTTGGGCGATAGTGTATAACCGTTTGACATACCGTCTACATCAGCATTATGTTCATACCCACCAGTTCCTGCAGGAGGGGCATCTACGGATACAGACAATTCATCTTCTCCGTTCTTATATTTGTTTTCACTATAATTTTTAGGACGGATAGCGGTCCACATTTCACCCCAGACAGACTCTGTCCAACTACCTCCATAATTGCGGTTGACCTTAGTCATCAACAATGTTCCCAAAGAAGCATGCTCGAATTTTTCTACTTTAAACCACAAAGCAAATGAGGTGTTTGTATATTCTGACATGATTTTACCATCAATGGTCAATTGATAAGGTTCTTTCATATACAAAGATTGGGATACGGAGCAGTCACGTTCTCTACCGTTTAACAGATAAGTATCACCTTTGGTAATATCTGCAGTAAGATTTACTTGTTCTTCGGTAGTCACTTCTGTTTTATCTGCTGCGATGTTAGTAATTATCGGCAAACGTCCGGTTGATTCGGGAGTAACTAAAAGTAAGGCTCTGTTTATGATTACGGTATCTTTTAATGTTCCGTTTACATTCATTTTTGTAGAAACCCTCACATCATAAGTCCCAACAGAAGGTAATGAAGTTGTGAATTTCAAGATATCTTTTTTGCTGTCAATTACGTTTCCGGTTAAAGCATCCAAAACTTCGATCGTAGCTGTTGCATGATTAGGATCTTCAAATCCGATGGTTACTTCTTCCTTCGGTTTAATGATTTCTTTATCGATCGTAAGTGTTTCGATTGTTGAAAGTTCACTTTCGATTTCTTCAGACCAAACGATCGGAGAAACAGTTTTTCCATCTAATCCCACAGAACGGACTCCGATTTGGAATGTCTGATCTACACCATTTAGCGGAGCATCTACTACATAAGCAGCCCATGAAGTAGTAGCTGTAACCAGTGTTTCCTTTTCACCCTGTTTTACGTATACTTCGTAATACCAAGAATTAACTTCTTCGTTATAAATCGGACAATCCTGATATTCGTCTTTTCTTGTACCACTGAATGGAACGTCAAAAATAACCTTAAAGTCGGCACGGTTGTATACGCGCTTCATTACATTGGTGTGGGTAATGACCGGAGTAACCGGAGTTTTCTTATACAGTTTTGGTATGAATGACATTTCACCCAATAGGACAGCGTAGTCTTTATCCGTACCTTCAACAGACAAACCGATACAGCCGATAACATCTCCGGCTTTTAATCCCAATTCGGATGCCTTGATTTTTACTGTACTCCACTTTCCTTGCACAATACCATCGGCAGATAAGGTATAAGATGTGAAAGTATTCTCTGTTCCAACTTTTGAAACGTTCAGTTTCATTTTCGGATCCGTTCCGTTGAGTGTTTTGAGTACAATGGTGAATTCATCGGATGCACTTGCTACATTAAATTTAGTACTGAATAAACGGATATTAGATTTAGAAGTAGCTCCGTGTAATTTTAAGCATGAGCCGCCGAACCAAGCATCATCAAATGTAAAGTCGCAGTTGATAGGATCTGCCGGTATTGTAGTTCCGTCTCCGTTGTCAATCCACCAACGCCATGTCGGTAATAAATCCTGTAAGCCAAGGTTATACCATTTGTGTTCGAATGTAACTACTCCGTCCTTGCTAAATGAAAGGCCGTTACCCAAATTAAAACGAGTGACAAAAGGAAGTTCCGTCAAAGCACTTTCTTCAATTACAGCTTTTGAATAACCATGCCATTTAGCCAAGTCAGTATAAGAACTGGTAATTGCATCGTCTGTAATATCTGGGGTACGAAGGACATTTCTTGAACCACCGGTGAATAAGAGTTCTTGTTTCTTTTGGTATTCATTTTGAACGCTGAGATCGGAGTTTCCACCTTCTGTTGAACCTGCATACAGTTGGCTACGGTCATGAGCTCCCCATACAACGATAGATACCGGTTGTCTCATTAATGCTGTCCATCCTGCATTTCCATATTTACCATATCCGCGTCCTTGCTGGTCGAAGCCTGCATATACATCGTATGTGCTGCGTCCTAAAGATTTGGCAGCTTCAGCAGATGTTTGTAAACCGCTTTCACTCCAGTTATAGTTTAAGAAAAATACGTCGGTAACAGGATTGCCGTTTTTATGGAACCATTTGTCGTTGGCACCTATTTCCAGTTTACATCCATTATCATTTAAGCCACCTGTATTAGAAACAAATGCATACCATTCTACATGGAACGGATGATTCATTTCCTTGGCTACCTTATGGCATTCAGCCAGGAAAGAAGAAAAGTCCTCATTCAGTTGTGTCGACCAGTAACCTTCAGGATTTAGTCCTAAACCATCAATGCCATAATATTTCAAGAACTGAATTAATTTACGGGCATATTTGAAATTTCCAGAACCGTCTTTTGCGCATAGCTCAGCTAACATTTTTCCAGCACTACTGGTTGCACTAACCTGTTCTGCCCAATCGATAAAATAAAGACATCCGGTACGGACACCATTTTTATGAGCTACATCGTTAAATGTTCCAGGTACACGGAACCACGTGTTAGACCAGTTTGCATGGATGTTAATGTATTGCCACATATTAAAATTGTCACCATCGAAATTGTAACGTGGCATTGGTCCCCATTTCTTTGTCATTTCACCAATAGGAGAACACCAGCAGAGATTCTTATTATTTTCTTCATTCAGATTCTTATTGGCCTGCGTATTTTGATTGATGAAACGTGATTTTAGTGGTACGCGAGAGATGAAGAAATTTTCATCTTGATAATCAGGATCATTACTGAAATTATCTCCCGGTTGCCATTTATCCAATGCAGATACAATATCTGTCCTCTCCGTTATACCAAAGTCCACGTACATCTCGTGTGTCGGTACACTCTGCCCTATTGCATTCATGGATGCTAATAAGGCTGCTGAAAATAAAAATTGTTTTAGCTTCATAATACTAATTTTAAGTAAATATTAATCAAGTGTCTTTTTTTCTGCGATATCCCACCATAAACGGGTTCCTTGCGTATCCCCCTTGGCCGTTCCGGTTGTCTCTTCATTCAAGGCAGAAGTAGCGGTTAAAGCAACTTCATTAGCTATTTCAAGGCTACCGGTATTATAAGGTATACGACGTATCGTTACTCCTGTGGTAAGCATTTCACCGGTTTCCCAGTTAAAACGCGGCTCTTCCAATGAACCATCTGAATTTCCATAGGCAAATGGACAGTATGGCAGAAGTATTGGATAACCAGTACGGCGATAGTCTGTCCAGGCAACTGTGGAAAGCGGGAATAAAGTAATCCATTTTTGAGTAATGATTTTCTGAAGTTTTTGCTCTTTTGAATCATTGATATAAGGATTGGTATCTGCGTTTTCAGGTTTATCATAGCTATTGTTAAGCATATAATATCCGCCCCATAATGGAAGATTATTATCACTGTCCAAGAAATCCTTGTAGATGGCTTCTTCTTTTATTTGTGGGGATACACCTAAATTTCCCATACCTTTCCAAGACATGTATTCATTATAAGAAGCGTCAGAAAAGGCGTGTTTAGTGAAGAATTCTTTTATACCGGCATTGTAAAAATCTTCTGCCGTTCCGCCTACATTCCATCCGCGTAAGTCAGCTTCCGCCAATAAGAATAAAACTTCCTCTACTTTAAAAAATGCCAATTTCTCACCGGAAAAGTTTAAGTTAAACTTTGAATAGTATTGATAAGTCTGCGTTGTAAGAGCTTGAGTAGATAGCTCCATACCGGAACGGATACTTAAGAATTTTTCTTCTTTTTTTATTGTAGACTGATTCCGGTTGGTTATAGCTCCTTCATTTTTTGCAAACCAGAATTCTAAAATAGGATGTTGGGTACGGATTAAATAGTTGTGATAGGAAGCATTCAAACGAGAATCCACCCAAGTATTTGCAATTTTATAGAGAGGATGATTACCAACCTCTGTTCCGTTTCCACAGAGTAATCCGATTGTTTTGTCACCGGCCTGTAAAACTCCGCGACGAACAGCCTCTTCTCCTAATTGCCGTACCGTTTTCTCTTCACCGTTGATGTTACATGTATATCCTTCTACATCAACTGCCGTCATTGCCATACGTAAAATTAATGAGTTTGCATATTTTCTCCACATTGTTACAATATTGGCGGCTGTACTTTGTTCTGTCAGCATATCGGTCTCTTTAATAAGATCGTCAATACTTTCAACCGGTTGCTTTTCATATTCTGCCAATATGGAATCAGCTCTGACCAGATCTTGAAACAATTGGGTATACACTACGCTCTGTTTTTCATATGTTAACGGGCGTTCTTCTTTTAATACCTTATAATCAGATAAGGGCATCGGACCATGTACATTGGTGTATTGTAGAGAAACGTCTGAGAACAGGATGGAGGCAAAGGCACCTAAAGGAGCTATTTTCAATGTGTCGGCCGAACGCATAACGGGGACCGCTTGTTGAGCCACCCATTGAAGATTGGCAGCAGGACCACTTGCAAAATCACTGTAAAATGCCAGACTCGATGTCATACGTCCATCAAAATTGTGGGGAGAAGACATATATCCGACCGGATCATCTCCGATAAATGTATATTGGTATTGGTATGGATGTTCTTTGGCATCAATAACGCGAAGCTGTGCCGTCCGTAAAAAACCCACTGCAAGATCAGGGCTGGCCAGGAACCCTTCATCAGATCCTGTTCCGTCATCAGAATTGATACTGTTCACATCGCCTTCATACTCCAATGCCGATTCATAACATGAACTCAGGGCAACGGACAAAGATACGATAGCGCTTACTAAAAAAATATTATTAAATTTCATATCTATATACAATTAAAATGTTGCTTTAAGATTCAAACCAAAACTGCGGGTTGTCGGTAAAGAGAATGCTTCAATACCTCCATAGCTATTGGCTGTAGAGACAGACACATCCGGATCTACAGGAGACTTTTTAAGCAGGAAGAATAAGTTGCGGGCAACGAATGAAACATTTAAATGGTTTCCACTTCCGAAAAGATTACGGAAAGTGTATCCCACGGATGCTTCACGTAAGCGGAAATTGGTTGCCGAATATGTATATTCACTTAATGCCGGTTGTCCCAATCCTATCCTTTGGTAATATCCTTGAACAGAAGTGATTTCGCCGTCCGGCATAACAATTCCCGGTACAGGTAGCATAACTTCTACACCGCCTACTGCCGATCTTTGCTGATAGGTTATCCCTGTCAGACGTGCTTCTCCGCTTCGTTCCGATACCCCGTATGCATCAAGCAATGCTTCCGTATACGATATAACATTACCTCCTATTTTACCGTCAATCAGGAAAAAGAGAGAGAAATTTTTATAAGTAAACGTATTGCTCCATCCAAGATGGTGGGGGGAGTTTGCATTTCCTAAATAACAGTTATAGTCTTTGGTTAACATTGGGATACCCTGGCTGTCTGTTTTAATTTTACCGTCAGCACCGTATTGGAATGTCTTACCATATAATTCACCATAAGGTTTTCCTACTTCGTAGCGTAATTTCAGACCACCGTTATACACAGGATCTTGTTCTATCATTTCATTCTTGTTGTCTCCATATGTTTCTAAAATCTTGTTTTGATTGAAAGAGTAGTTGAATGCAGTGCGCCAGGTGAACTTGTTGTCCGGGGTTGTGAAGTTGTAGGCTAATGTTGTTTCAATACCACGATTTCTGATCAATCCGGAATTTAATGGTAAAGTTCCACCTGTTGCCGCCGGTTTAGGTAACCATTGATTCAACATCTTGGAGTTATAGAAAGTGAAATCGAAATCGATCATATTTCTAAATAAACGGAGGTCGATTCCCGCTTCTGTCGAACGTACCGTTTCCGGTTTTGGGTTGCGGAATGTACGGTATTGGGATGCTTCTATCGTTCCCGAACTAATGTTCTGCTTTACAGCTCCATATACATAGTTTGGAATAGAGTTACCTACTTCACTATAAGAGATACGTAATTTGGAGTGGTTTAATACATCACTTTCAAGCTTGAATAATCTGTTTAATATCGCATTACCACCTACACTGTAATAAGTGTAATGACTGGGGGCATCAAACATTTCAAACTGAGTATACACACGCGACCAGTCTGTGCGGAAAGACGCATCAAGATAGATCATTTCCTTATAACCTAAGGAGAATGTACCGTATATTGAGTTGGTCCAGTTCTGATCTTTTGATTTGGTTACGGGCAGACTGGTACCATCTTTTTTATTGGTTATTATGTTGGATGGGTCGAATACGTTTGGGATACTTGTAGAGTCTCTCATCCAATAATTCCATCCTACATCATTTAAATCTTCTTTTTCAGTAGAACCTCCGAAATTGGCTGATAGATCTAAATTATTCACTCGCTTATTGTATGAAATCAAAAAGTCGGCATACATCATATCAACATTATTTCTGGAGTATTCGTAAATCGAATTATAGAGCGTTTTCGCTTTTGTACCTTGGTAGGTTTTTGTTTCGTTTGTATCTCTGATACGATCCGCTCTGAAACGTGCTTGTGCACTCAAACCTTCAAGGATATTGACCTTTAATCCCAAAGTACCATAAATACGTTCGCGTATTGAGTTCTTTTGCAATCGGTTCATGTACCAATAAGGTGAGTTACGATTTTCTTCGTTGATCCATGGCCACTGTTGAATAGGGCCGCTGGTACTCGCTTTAGGATATACGATTTTGTTATTTTCGTCATAAATACCTTGTATATAGTACAATTGTCCATATACTTCAGAATTATCTTTAAAATAAGAGATATCGGCATTACGGGGCAATAAGTATAGGTCGTACAGTGGATTACCGTAAATACCTGATCCCGGTCTGTTTTTAGATTCCTGATAAACATAGCTGACAGACAAATTAATCTCCACACGATCCTTGAAAAGTTTCATTCCCTGTCTGAAAGTCAGGTTGTGGCGATTAAATTTATTATTAGGAATCATACCTTTAGAAGTCGTATTTCCGTAAGAAATATAATTGTTGACTTTTTCCGATCCGAAAGAGGCTGATATTGAGTTATTAAAGTTTGTACCTGTTTCAAGGAAACTGCTAACATTATCCACAGCGGAATTTCTCGCATAAGGAATTTCTGCTAATGTCGTTCCTGACAAGCGTCCAATCCGGCTTCCCCATGAGTAGTTTCCTAATCGTCTTTTGGCAATTACCTGATTCGGATTTAAAGAAGTATCATTGTAGCTTTCAACATCTGCACCGAAAATATTTTGGAATTTGGGCGTAACCAAAGGAGTTTCAAAAAGAGTACTGCTCGATACGCTGATACTTGCTTTTCCTTCTTTTCCTTTTTTAGTAGTGATCATAAGTACTCCATTAGCAGCAGCACTACCATACAGCGCGGCGGCGTTGGCACCTTTCAAAACGGTTATGTTTTCAATATCATCCGGGTTGATATTCGATAAAATATCTCCGCCGTCAGTTGTATTACCACCAGATAATAGAGCGTCCGTGATTTGTGTAGAAGCAGGACTGGCCATCGGAACACCGTCCATAACTATTAACGGAGAGTTTTCTCCTAAGACAGATGCGTTTCCGCGAAGTAGTAACTTAGAAGAACCACCGGCACCTGTCGAGTTAGGAGTAATGACTAATCCGGCTGTTTTACCTTGCAATGCATTGATAAAGTTGGCGTCTTTGGCTCTTGTCAATTCATCTCCTCCTACTTTTTGAGTAGCATACGTTAAAGATTCGGCTTTTTTCTCGATACCTAAGGCAGTAACAACCACTTCTCCCAATACTTTAGAATCTTCTTCCATCGTTACATTAATAACAGTTTTGTTTCCAATGGGTAAAACGACATTTCGGTATCCTATGTATGAGAATTGGATTTCTCCTTTTCCTTCGGGTACTTTTAAAGAGTAATTTCCGTCAATATCAGAAATTGTTCCTGCTGTGCTTCCTTTTAATACAACGTTGACTCCTATTAGAGGTTCTCCGAGTGCATCAATGATTTTACCTGTGATGATGACTTCTTTAACCTCCTGCATGGGTTCGTCTTTGTCTGTTTGAGACTTATTTTGGGAAAGGATGATGTAAGAACCCTCAGTGGAATAGCTTATATTAGTTCCTTTAAGCAGTTGGTTTAATACATTGTGCACTGGAGCGTTTTTTACTTTTATCGATACTCTTTTATTGGTATCGATACTGGAATTAACAATGAAAAGATAATCGGTCTGAGTTTCGATTTCATTGATAATAACTTCTAACGGACTGTTCGTTTGAGACAAAGTGACACGTGCATTTTGAGAGTGTACGTCTTTTGCATTCAAACTGAAAACAGAAATAAAGGCTAACAAGAATGTAATTCTCATGATCTTAAAAAGATGATTGGTTCGTAATTTTTGCGGGTATAATCTACCACACAAAGATTTTTTATTCATATCTTTGCTATGTTTAATATAGTTATTAGATAATTGATATTATTCAGAGTGTCGATGCGGGTCAAGGTATTGGCACTCTTTTTTTAATTCTGTTTGGAGATTTTTTTTTCATTCTATTCCATAGGCCATATCTTATTTAATATAAATTATTTGATTTTCTTCATTTCTTTCAAATGTAAACTTGACGTCTTTTTGCAATACCCTTAAAGCATAAGAGATGCCGTCTGATTGACGGAATTTTCCAGTGTAACGGGAATTTATAACTTTTTGGTTTTCAATTTTTATAGTTACTCCATAACAAGTTTCAAATTTGCTCATGATGTTTACGAAAGTTTCATCTTTGAAACAGATAAGACCTTCTTTCCATCGATATACATTATAATCTTCTATAGGAGTAACCTTTAAGTCGCCATGGTCTAATACGACCATTTCATCCGGTTTTATAAGGCGTTCTTTGGTTCCGGATGTTACCTTTACGGAACCTTCCATTAGAGAAGTCACAAAAGAATTATTGTCAGCATAGGCTTCCAAATTGAATTTTGTGCCTAAGACTTCCACATTTCCTTTTGCTGTTTCTACTATAAAAGGTTTTTGTGCGTTATGAGCTACTTCAAAATAAGCTTCTCCATTCAATTGGACGGTACGGTTTTTTCCTGAGAATGAGGCCGGATATTGGATCGTTGAACGTGAATTAAGCCAAATTACTGTTCCGTCTGAAAGCTCAAGATTAATTCTTTGTCCGGCGGGAACCGTTATTTTTTGCATAGCTAATAGTTCTTCTTTGGGGGTATATCTGTCGTATGCATATGCTCCTATCAGAGTCATTGCAATTACAGCAGCAATTTTCATTACTTCTTTTATCCAATAGTTACCGATAAAGATATTCTTCTTTTGATAAGAGCGGATCTTATCCTCATCAGCTAATAAGATCATCGCATCAAATAATTGCCGTTCTTCCAGAAAGAGTTTCCGGTTTTCCGGTGATGCTTCCATCCAGTTTCTTATTTGGATTTCTTCCTGCATGGAAGTTTTTCCTTGAAAAAAGTTATATAATAGTTCTTTATTCATAATCAATAATTAAAAATGCATACGCCTTTTTTATCTTCTTATTTGTTAAGCAGATAAAAAAGATATATCCCTAGTGGAAAATTGATTTTTTTAATAAAAAAATAAGTATAGAAATACAGGGAGATAGTCTTTTAAGCTTATTCTCAGTTCTTTAAGTGCTTTACTAATATGAAATTCAACACCTTTAGTCGTAATGTCCAGTTTTGCTGCAATTTCTTTATGAGACATATTTTTCATACGGCTCATTATGAAGATTTCTCGGGTACGTGCTGGCAGTTTGGCTAAGGTACGGTTAACGATCTCCATCGCTTCTGCATTGAAAAGTTCGTTGGGGTTACATGCTTCAAGAGTTGCAATACGGGTACTGAGCTCCCATTCGGCATGAGACTGAATGTTTTCTTCAATATCTTTATGTATTTGTTGCTGTTGGAGGTGGTTTAGGCATTTATGCTTTATAACAGTGAGCACATAGGCAGGTATATTGGTGTTTTCATCTAACCGCTGTCGATTTTCCCAATAATAAACCAATGAATCTATGACAATATCTTCTGCAACTGCCGTATTCCGTACATAGGTCTGCGCGAAACGGGTAAATCGCCCTTTGTAGTCGGTAAACAGTTGATTAAAAGTTATTGGTTCAGGAGTATTGCTCATTATGCTGCTGTTATTTAATACAAAGATAGCAAAATTGCCAATGTAAGATAAATAATCTTAAGTTTTTTTTCAGCTATGTGTTTTATAAATCCTTTTAATGGTGGGTTTTACTGTGAGGCTGATATAACTTAATGTAAGAATATATATATTTACAGTGTAAAAGTGTATACTTTTACGCTATAAAGATATATACTTTTGCTGTGTAATAGTATATACTTTTATATGCCTTGATTTTCAGTGAAATAGGAAAAAATAAATATCCCGTTTTATGATATCAGTATTTTAAGAATTCTATCCGGTCGATTGTCTTTATTTTGAGTTCTTTTAGTGTTTCACATGCTTGGTCATAATATCCGGAATATTCTAATGCTTTAGTGTCGTGGGCGTCTACTCCAATAATGGCAGTACATCCCTCGTTGGCTGCAATATGCCAGAATTCGGGATGGGGGTAGGTCAACTCGCCAAAAGCCTGATTATAATCCATCATACCTATATTATATTCTAACGGGATGTTTAATCGTGCTGCCGTGCGGCAGATATGGCGGCTCACCAGTTTACAATGCCGGTCGAATTCCGGGTAAGAGCGCATAAAGAGATCCGGATGGGCAAAATAGGCAAATAATCCACTTTCCATTCCTTCAATGGAACTTTCTTCATAAAGGTCGAGCATGTCTTGTGTGGTAGTGCCATGTCCGAAATAGGGAAACTTCTCATCTGTGTGGAAATGATGATTGCCGAAAATGATATAGTCCAGTTTGTACTCACGAACCAACTCCTTCAACCAATGAATATATTCGGGGAAATATTCACACTCCAATCCTAATTTTATGCTGATACGGTCTTTGTACTTTTCTTGTAATGTGCGGATACTTTGTACGTATTCGGGAAATTCTTCGGGAGTCATGCGGATACCGGATAGATAGCCGATTCGGTATTTCCATGGAGTATGGTCGGAAAAACCGAGTTCTTGATAGCCGCCTTTGATGGCGCTTAAAACATAATCTTCGTCACTCCCTGTCGCATGGTGGCAGCGGGTGGTGTGGGTGTGATAATTAGTTTTCATTTTGTTATAATTGTATTCATGCAGATGTCGAACGGTTCGGCAGGCACCTCTTCGATCAACTGAAACGGGAAACATATTCCGATCTTGACTGCCGGAATGTAAGGGAGGAGTTTATCATAATAACCTTTGCCTCTTCCTAAGCGATGACCATCCTTGTCAAAAGCCATTCCCGGAATAACGGCCAGATCGATGGCTTTATAATCGGTAAATACCTTTCCGGTAGGTTCGGCAATCCCATAGGCGCCGATAGCTAAATCCTGAGGACCGGTATAGAGACGCAGTTCCAGCTCTTCTCCGACGACGACAGGTAAAATAATGGTCTTTTTTTTACTCCATTTCTCAATGAAGGAGTGGGTTTGCACCTCGTCCTTCAATGAGTGATAAAGTAATAGCGTAGTTGCCGCCTCGAAAGCCGGATGCTTTTCGAGGTTGGCAAGTATATCAGCAGAAAGATCTTTCAGCGTAGAGTCGCAATACCGGGTTTTCTCCTGTGCTATCCACTTTCGCAGTTTTCTTTTCCTTTCTTTCATTTTTATTTTGGGTTTCCGGTTCTTCGGTAATAACCGGTGCTTTTGGGAAAGCTTCTCCTTTTTCAAGTAATTCCAGCCCTTTCTTTACGGTAGGGTCTGTCTGGTTGGAGTATTTGATGTAAGCCTCTTTCCCTAACATGTTATAGACGATATTTCCGAGAATGTTTTTCTCCAGCAATTTGTATGATTTCTGGATCAGGATATTTCTTCTCTTTACCCCTTTGGTTTCTGCGTAGCGGATGAATTTTTCGACTAATCCTTGCTGACGAAGATAATTTACCAATGCCTCTTCCGTATCGTATTGACTCATCTTTTCGCGATTATTATCCGTGTATTGGAAAGTAAATTGAATGGTCAGGCCTTTGTTTAATACTGTCGACAGGTAGGAGGTTACTCCGGTAGTATCTTGCGGAACAAATACGTCGGGCATAATGCCGCCGCCACCGTATACCGGGCGACCAAGGCCTGTGGAGTAACGTTGTGATTCATCGAGCTTGATACTGTCTTTAGAGAAGAACTCTCCATGCGTATAACGATTGTACAGATCCATTTCATAATTACGGTCTTTTCCGTTCTCATAGGGGCGTTGTATGCAGCGTCCGGAGGGGGTGTAGTAGCGGGCAATCGTCAGACGGATGGCAGAACCGTCACTGAAATCGATCGGCTGTTGCACTAATCCTTTACCGAATGACCGACGACCTACGATGGTACCCCGATCGTTGTCTTGTATGGCACCCGAGAAAATTTCGCTGGCGGAAGCCGATCCTTCATCTACAAGGACGATTAGCGGAATGTCCTGACAGCTTCCTGTCCCGTTGGCAACTTCGTCTAAACGTTTGTATTTACGTCCTTGGGCGTAAACGATTAATTTTCCTTGTGGCAGGAACTCGTTTACCATACGGGTTGCGGCATCCATATAGCCACCGGTATTTCCACGCAGGTCAATGATGAGTCCTTTGCATTTTTGATGATTCAGTTGTGCGAGGGCATTCAAGAGTTCTACATGGGTAGTACGTCCGAATTTACTGATCTGGATATATCCGAAATCGTCATTCAGCATGTATGCGGCGTCTATCGTATTTTGAGGAATATCGCCACGGGTGATGGTGAAGTTCAGCAATTCCTTTTCCGTAGCACGTTTGATGCCTAATTTTACCTGACTTCCTTTCGGACCTTTTAATTTTTTCATGGCACGTTCGTTCGTAACCTGTTTTCCGACAAACAGGCTGTCGTCTACAGTGACGATACGGTCGCCCGGCATTAAGCCCACTTTCTCGGAAGGACCACCGGAAACGATTGCGTTAACATGGATGGTGTCGTTTTGTATCGTGAACTGAATGCCGATACCACTGAAACTGCCTTCCAGTTCGGAATTAACCTCTTCCAGGTTCTGCGCCGGGATATAGGTAGAGTGCGGATCGAGTTCTGCCAGAATCTGGGGCATTGCTTTCTCTACGAGATCTGTCATGTTTACCGTATCTACATACTGATCATCGACAATACGTAATAAGGCGTTTAGTTTGTTGGATGAGCCATTGATAATACCCAGGCGGTTGCCCGCAAAATGCTTGGCATAGAATGTACCGATAAGGATTCCTATTACTACGCTGATAGCAATGATGACAGGGGTAAAACGGGAAGAGTTTTTTGTACTCATGAGTTTATTTACGATTTAATCATTTACAATTTATAATTTAGCTGTGCCGGAGGATTACTGATTATTCTTCACCGACATATACTACATCGATACCGGCCCGTCTCAGTAGTTCGATACCGTCTTCCAGGCGATACTTTTCGGAATAAACCACTCGCTTGATACCGGCCTGAATGATTAATTTGGCACATTCTATGCAGGGAGAAGCGGTGACATACATGGTAGCACCGTCGCTGCTGTTGTTAGAGCGTGCTATTTTGGTTATGGCGTTTGCTTCTGCATGGAGCACGTATGGCTTTGTGACATTGTTTTCGTCTTCACAAATGTTCTCGAAACCGGAAGGGGTTCCATTGTAACCGTCAGAAATAATCATTTTGTCCTTCACGATAAGGGCACCGACTTTACGTCGCTGACAATATGAATTTTCTGCCCAAATGCTGGCCATGCGTATATAACGCTTGTCTAATTCCGATTGTTTATTCATTGTCGTATTGTTTTATCTTTCGGGTGTGAATGCAATGCAGAGTGTCTCTTTTTCATATTCGAAATAGAGGTATAGATTTCTTTCATCCCCTTCATAAGAGGTCGCATTTTCGAGTCCTTCAACAATGTGTTTGGCCAGTGTATCTTTAGAGTCACCGTAAGAAGGTTGGTTTTTGATACCTGTTATCCTGAACTCGTTGCTTTTGCCGTCCGCTTGCCAAGTGCCAGTGAAAGTCACAGAACCGCTTCCACTGAATTCTCCGCGAATAATGTTGTCTTCCGTACTTCCGGTAAAAGCTATTTTGAATGCTTTTGTACCGTTTATCGGGTCGTAAGATTTGTATATGGCTTCACTGACATCTGTAAATTTATACCAGCTATGTTCATTCTTTTTGGTGATGTATGTCATTTTCCACGTTTTTCCCGTGAATATTTTTTGTACATCGTCCGTATCATTGCATCCGCTCAGAAAGGGGATGACAAGTGTTAGGCAGAATAATAATGCGATATATTTCACTGTATCTCTTCTCATTTGACTTATTTCATCTTTAGTTTTTAATACCGTTTCTGATCAGCAATGCATCAATGGTCGGCTCCTGCCCACGGAAACGTTTATAAAGTGTCATCGGATGTTCGGTACCTCCTTTGGAAAGAATGTTCTGGCGGAAAGAGCCGGCTACGTCACGATTGAATATTCCTTTTTGTTTGAATAATGAAAATGCATCGGCATCCAATACTTCCGCCCACTTATAACTATAATATCCCGCAGAATATCCTCCGGAGAAAATATGTGAAAACTGAGTGCTCATGCAAGCATCTTTTACAACCGGCAGTATTTGTGCCTTTGCCCATGCTTTCTGTTCGTATTCTTTAACATCTCCTTCAAATGGGGTATGACGGGTGTACCAAGCCATATCCAGTAAACCGAAGCTTACCTGTCGCAAACAGGCATAGGCTGCATTGAAATTTGCTGCATCCACCATGCGTTTCATTAATTCTTCCGGTAGGTTTTCGCCTGTCTGGTAATGTCTGGCAAATGTATTCAGAAAATCCTTTTCAATGGCAAAGTTTTCCATGATTTGTGAGGGTAACTCCACGAAGTCCCAGTATACGTTGGTACCGCTCAGGCTTTCATAAGTGGAATTGGCAAACATGCCGTGCAGGCTATGGCCAAATTCATGTAGAAATGTTTCTACTTCGTTGAAAGTCAGCAGTGCGGGTTTATTCTCAGTCGGCTTCGTAAAGTTCATTACCACAGAAACGTGCGGACGGCTGTTTTCACCTGTTTCACTATCGATCCACTGGCCTTTGTATTCCGTCATCCATGCTCCTGCACGTTTTCCCTCGCGCGGATGAAAATCGGTGTAAAGTACTGCTAAAAACTGACCGTCTTTATCAAATACTTCGTAAGCATCCACATCTTTATGATATACCGGAATATCGGTATTCTTATTGAAAGTGATGCCGTATAAGCGTGTTGCCAGCCCGAACACTCCTTCTTTCACCTTTTCCAGTTCAAAGTAGGGACGAAGCATTTCTTCATTGATATTGAACTTTTGATCTTTCAGTTTATTGGAGTAGTAACTCCAATCCCATGGCATAACCGTGAAATCGGCTCCTTGTTCCCGGTGTGCAAGTTCCTGTACCTCTTTATATTCGTTTTGCGCAGTAGGAGTGTATGCTTCCAATAATTGGTTCAGCAGGTTGTAGACAGCTTCGCTGTTTTGTGCCATTCGTTTTTCTAATGTATATTGCGCAAAGTTGTCATATCCTAATAATTGTGCAATGCTCATTCGGGTGTTGGCTATTTTTCTGACAATATCTATGTTGTTGTATTCATTGTCATGCGTACACTTTGTGTTGTAAGCCAAGTAGAGCTCTTTGCGTAGGTCACGGTTGCCGGCATATGTCATGAAAGGGATATAGCTGGGAGCTTGCAGTGTAAATACCCAGCCTGTCAGTCCTTTCTCTTTGGCAGTTTCGGCAGCTGCTTCTACGGCGCTTTCCGGCAATCCGGCAAGTTGTGCCTTGTCAGTCAGTATCAACTGATAATTGTTGGTCTCTTTTAGGTTGTTTTCGCTAAATTCCAGTGTCAGGCTGCTCAGTTCTTTGGTTAGACGGCGATATTCCTCTTTTGCTTCCCCTTTCAGATTGGCTCCTTGGCGAATGAAGCCATCATAAACGTTTTCGAGCAGTTTCATCTGCTCCGCCGTGAGGTTTAATTGTTCTTTCCGGTCATAGACCGTTTTTATGCGCTCAAACAGCTTTTCGTTCAGACTGATATCATTATCGTGTTCGCTTAAAAGCGGCATCATTTTCTGAGCCAATATTTGCAGATCATCATTGGTCTCTGCGCTGCGCAAGTTGCTGAATACGGTGACGACACGGTTTAATAAGTCTCCTGATTTTTCATAAGCCAATAGAGTGTTGTCGAAAGTAGGTACTTCCGGGTTATCGGTGATGGCATTTATTTCCGCGATGTGTTGGCGTATACCTTCACGGATGGCGGGTTCATAATGTTCTGTTTTTATTTTATCGAATGGGACAGTTCCATGCGGGGTGTTATACTTTTCGAAAAAAGGATTTTGAGCGTCTATCATATTAGTAATTATGCAAATTAAAACGAATGTGACATTTAATCTTCTCATGTGAATCTGATAAGAATAAGCCGACTAATGGCTTATGAACTACAAAATTACTAAAATAGTAGATACTTAGGATAGGAATGGTTCCCTTTTTAACAAAGTATTGATTTTATTTCGCTTCCGGATAAAAAAAGCTGCTCCGGTCTCCCGAAGCAGCTTCTTGAAAAATCATATTGTAAATGATTATTTTTTAGCGATAACGCGAGCCATTTCACAAACTTTGTTTGAATAACCCCATTCGTTGTCATACCAAGAAACAACTTTAGCGAAGTTAGAATCCAAAGAAATACCGGCTTTAGCATCGTAGATTGAAGTATTAGCGCAACCACGGAAGTCAGTTGAAACAACTGCATCTTCAGTGTAACCCAAAATACCTTTCAATTCGCCTTCAGAAGCTTCTTTCATAGCAGCGTTGATCTCTGCCATTGTAGCCGGTTTTTCCAGAACTACTGTCAAGTCAACTACAGAAACGTCAGAAGTCGGAACACGGAATGCCATACCAGTCAGTTTACCGTTCAATACCGGCAATACTTTACCTACGGCTTTAGCAGCACCTGTTGAAGAAGGGATGATGTTTTCAAGGATACCACGACCACCTCTCCAGTCTTTCTTAGAAGGACCGTCTACTGTTTTCTGAGTTGCAGTAGCAGCGTGAACTGTAGTCATCAAACCTTTAACGATACCGAACTTGTCGTTCAATACTTTAGCGATAGGAGCCAAGCAGTTAGTAGTACAAGAAGCGTTAGAGATGATGTCCTGACCTGCGTAAGTGTCGCTGTTAACGCCATATACGAACATAGGAGTAGCATCCTTAGAAGGAGCAGACATGATTACTTTCTTTGCACCAGCCTGGATATGTTTGCGAGCTGTTTCGTCTGTCAGGAAGAAACCAGTTGATTCAACAACAACGTCAGCGTCAACTTCGTTCCATTTCAAATTAGCAGGATCCATCTCTGCAGTCAGACGGATTTTATTACCGTTTACAATCAAAGCGCCGTCTTCTACAGCAACTTCACCATCAAAACGACCGTGTACTGAGTCATACTTCAGCATATATGCCAAGTAGTCAGCATCCAACAAGTCATTGATACCTACGATCTGAATATCGTTACCAAAGTTTTTTACTGCAGCACGGAACACCATACGTCCGATACGGCCGAAACCGTTAATACCTACTTTAATCATTTTGTTTAAACTTTTAAGGGTTTTTATTATATTGTCCAAATATATTTCGAACTTGCATTTGTTTTATCTTTTAAATGCGGTGCAAAAGTAAGAAAATGTTTTTATATTCGCACATTAAATTAATATTAAATATAAAAAAAGATGGGAAAGAGTACTTTTTTACAGGACTTTAAGGCTTTTGCCATGAAGGGAAATGTAATCGATATGGCTGTCGGTGTTATCATTGGCGGCGCGTTTGGTAAAATAGTATCATCGGTGGTTGCCGATGTGATAATGCCTCCTCTCGGTCTATTGGTGGGCGGAGTGAACTTTACGGATTTGAAATGGGTGATGAAGCCGGCCGAAGTGGTGGATGGAAAAGAAATCGCTGCCGTAACCTTGAATTATGGTAACTTCTTGCAGGCTACTTTTGATTTCTTGATCATTGCCTTTTCCATATTCTTATTTATACGTTTGCTGACAAAACTGACCACAAAGAAAGAGGCTGCTGCGCCTGCAACCCCTCCCGCACCACCGGCTCCGACGAAAGAAGAAGTGCTGTTGACCGAGATACGTGACCTGCTGAAAGAACAAAATAAGAAATGAGTATAAACCGAAACGGTTACTCCGGAATGCTGACTTTATATTTCAGTTGTTGGTATTTCCGGATGGTTTCTTGTTGCAGGTCTTTTAGTAATCTGATTTCTACAGACAGTTGTCTAAGTGCAGAGTCTGATGACAGAATATTTTCCCGGTCGCCGTAATCAATGAATTGGGTAGACATGACTTGTTGTTGGGCTTTGCATTCATTGAGTGCATAACGCACTGTTTCAATACGATATTGTCTGAGAGTTTTTTGTTCTTTGTTCCGTAAATTTTTGTATGTCTCATTGTCACTCCAACGGCGTGAGTAATAATTGCTTAGAGCGGCACTGGCTTGTTTGCGTGCTTCTTCGTTGACGCTCTCTTTGAGTGAGGTATATAATCTGGTATATTCTTTATCTGAATTCAGGAGTTCTTGCAGTTCCTTTTTAGCATTTTCGTAAGTGTCTTCTAACACTTTCAAATCTTCCGGCTTTCTTTCAAAAGTCAGAATCTTCAGATAGTCATCTTTGGTAATATTAATGTGTTTGTTGGTTTTATCACAATAATTCAGGTATCTTTCAGTAAGTAACCAACTGAACTCCAATTCTTTTTTTTGTAAATCGGCACTGATGTTGTTCAACGATTCTTCTAATTGTTGCATTTGCTTTTCAGAAGTGATACATTTTGCAGGTATTGTTCCTTTCTTGGTTTCCTGAGCAGAAAGCGGGAAGAGTTCGGAGCATCCGATACAGGCTGTAAACAATAGTATAATGGTGGAGTTCTTCATGGTATTAGTACTTTTTGTGGCTTGTTTTATCTGCAAGAATAGAAATTCTTACTATTTGTTCAAGTAGATTGCATAGTTTTTTATACTTTTGCAGATAATTTATTCAAAATCCAACCATTTATATGCAGGAAAAAATAATAATCCTTGATTTCGGGTCGCAGACTACGCAGCTTATCGGTCGTCGTGTACGCGAGCTGGATACGTATTGTGAAATTGTTCCCTACAACAAATTTCCCAAAGGAGATGAAAGTGTAAAAGGTGTGATTCTTTCCGGAAGTCCTTTCTCGGTATATGATGAAAGCGCGTTCAAGGTAGATTTGAGCGAGATACGGGGTAAATATCCTATTTTGGGTATTTGCTACGGTGCGCAGTTTATGGCCTATACCAATGGCGGGAAAGTAGAACCGGCTGGTACGCGTGAGTATGGCCGTGCACATCTGACTTCTTTCTGTAAGGACAATGTTTTGTTCAAAGGGGTGAAAGAAAATACTCAGGTGTGGATGAGCCATGGAGATACGATTACGGCTATTCCTTCAAACTTCAAGAAGATCGCTTCTACCGACAAAGTGGAAATTGCTGCTTATCAGATTGAGGGTGAACAGGTGTGGGGCGTGCAGTTCCATCCGGAGGTATACCACAGTGAAGACGGTACGCAGATTCTGAAAAATTTCGTAGTGGATGTTTGCGGTTGCAAACAGGACTGGTCTCCGGCTTCGTTCATCGAAAGTACGGTTGCCGAGCTGAAGGCACAGTTGGGTGATGACAAGGTTGTGTTGGGTTTGAGCGGCGGAGTGGATTCTTCGGTAGCTGCTGTTTTGCTGAATAAGGCGATCGGTAAGAATCTGACTTGTATCTTTGTGGATCACGGTATGCTTCGTAAAAACGAGTTCAAGAATGTGATGCACGATTATGAGTGTCTCGGTTTGAATGTAATCGGTGTGGATGCCAGTGCTAAGTTTTTTGCGGAATTGGAAGGTATTACCGAGCCGGAACGTAAACGCAAGATAATAGGTAAAGGTTTTATCGATGTATTTGATGCGGAAGCTCATAAATTGAAAGATGTGAAATGGTTGGCACAAGGAACTATTTATCCCGATTGCATCGAGTCGTTGTCTATCACGGGTACGGTGATCAAGAGTCATCACAATGTAGGCGGATTGCCCGAAAAGATGCATCTTAAACTGTGCGAACCGCTTCGCTTGTTGTTTAAGGATGAAGTTCGCCGTGTAGGTCGTGAGTTGGGGATGCCCGAACATTTGATTACGCGTCATCCGTTCCCGGGTCCAGGATTGGCAGTACGTATTTTGGGGGATATTACTCCGGAAAAAGTACGTATCCTGCAAGATGCCGATGATATTTTTATTCAGGGATTGAGAGATTGGGGATTGTATGACCAGGTATGGCAGGCAGGTGTAATCTTGCTGCCGGTTCAGTCTGTGGGTGTGATGGGAGATGAGCGTACTTATGAAAGAGCTGTTGCTTTGCGTGCCGTGACATCTACCGATGCGATGACTGCCGATTGGGCACATTTACCTTACGACTTTTTGGGTAAAGTTTCCAACGATATAATAAATAAGGTAAAAGGGGTGAATCGTGTAACCTATGATATCAGTTCCAAACCGCCTGCAACTATTGAGTGGGAATAAGAAAACTTTTGATTATCAATATAATCTCTCTTCAGAGCATGAAAAATCAGCTGTTTGCAAAAGTGAATAGCTGATTTTTTTGTATAACTGATTTTATTTTTTGGATGGTAACTTAAATATTTTATATCCTATGGCGAACAGAAAGTTTCTGCTTGTTCTGGACGACATGTTATCTTTGTCTATTGAAGTAAGCCCGTTGCTGTATCTGGCAGATAACATGATTCCATTTTTGAAATCATATCCTATACCTCCGGTTAATGAAAGACTGATACGATGATAGCCAGGATAATACCCTTTGCCATTCTGACCTTCATTGACAACTTCTTCTCCTTCTTTTACTGCAATCTTTCTATTTAAACACAAGTCTAACTGGGGGCCTATACTGATATTAAAATTCTGACCGATGAAGAATTTGAATAATGCAGGAATTTCAATGAAATTGTATTTGAAATTTATTCTTATCTTTTTGGAAATATCATTAGGGAAGGTTGTGTAGTCGATGCTCCATTTATAGCCTTTTTGTGCATAATTTATTTCGGGTTGAAAATCGATGATGTTATTTATTCTGTAATTCATAAAAACACCAAGATGTAATCCGCAGAGATAAGGCGAATTATCTGTCAGTTCCTTAATTTCCGAAAAGGTAGAGTAATTTAATCCCGTGTGAACTCCAAAACAGGTTTGTGCTTTTATTATGAAAGACAGGCTTGTCAGTGCAACAAGCAGAATGATTTTTTTCATATTGTATTTATTTAAAGAATGCGATTGTCGTTTTGTCGTGTCGGCTTTATTGGAAACCGCCTTTATTTCTGTCTTTCTTCATTCCACATGGCAAGCTTTGCAACATCCGGAATAATGATTTCTTTCCGGTGCAGTTTCAACAGTTCCTGTTCTTGCAAGGTGTTTAGAGTTCTGGATACATTTAACCGTGCATCATCGACACAACGGGCGAAATCGTCCATCTTGATTTTCATAATCTTTTCACCTATCGGTTTTTCCGTATGGGTAAGTATGAACCGGATAATTTTATCTTCAATATCCACAGGTGCTTTTTCCCATAAGCGGGCGTGCATGTTTTGTGCCCGATTACTGATGATATTCATGTAATTAAGGCGGAATATATCATATTTGAGCAGATTGGAAAGAACAAAAGATTTGCTGATACTTATGGAATGTGCTTCTGTACGGGCTACATAAGAAGATACATAACTCAGATTCATACCGAATAAAGCATGTGGCTCAATGACATAAGGAGCTTCTACATGTTCTATAAAAGTAAGAAATCCATCTTTCGAAGTGGTTTGCAAGGATATTTCCCCTTTTAGTAAAAAGATTAATTTATCACACGGAGTTCCGCTTTTTACAATCACATCTCCGGCTTTATGCTTAGTGAAATGCAGTTTTACTTTCTCCAGTATATTTGTAAAATCTTCATGGCAAAGCCCTTGGAATAAAGGCAATTGCAGCAAAGTGTCAAACATCGTCTCCATATAGTGTAATCTTCTAAATTTGAGACAAATGTAACTATAATCAAAGCTTGCTGTAACCATTCCGGTACTCTTTTTGTTTTTTTTATTATTTCTTAATTGAACGTACTGAGAAACTGTTTTGATTTTATAGGATTTCTTTTTTTGAATCAAAACTGTTTCTGATTCAAGAAAAGAAATATTGCGAAATGCATAAAAATAGATTATCTTTGCCATAAAAGAAAGGAGGAAATATGTTTGCAGATTTTAATTTTCAACAGATGATCAGTGCGTTTATCGTATTGTTTGCTGTAATCGATATTATAGGCTCTATTCCAATCATAATCAATTTGAAGGAGAAAGGAAAAGATGTAAACGCAATGAAGGCAACCGTAATTTCATTCGTTCTGCTGATCGGATTCTTTTATGCCGGCGATATGATGTTGAAGCTTTTTCATGTAGATATCGAGTCTTTTGCTGTGGCCGGTGCTTTCGTCATATTCCTGATGTCTTTGGAGATGATTCTCGATGTCGAAATATTCAAGAATCAGGGACCCATTAAAGAAGCTACATTGGTGCCGCTTGTCTTTCCGCTTTTGGCCGGTGCCGGTGCTTTTACTACTCTGTTGTCATTGCGTGCGGAATATGCCAGTGTTAATATCATCATAGCCTTGGTGCTGAATATGATTTGGGTGTATTTTGTGGTGAGTATGACAGGGCGGGTAGAGCGTTTTCTTGGAAAAGGCGGTATTTATATCATTCGTAAGTTTTTCGGGATTATTTTGTTAGCTATTTCCGTAAAGCTGTTTATGAGTAATATAACCTTGATGGTAGAGGCGTTGCAGAAGCATTTGCCATAAAAAGGAATCTTTCCGAAGAATCTTTCGTTTTAGAAAACAGAGTCTTGTTTAAGAGGAAAATAGAACTTTTAAATAAGCATTTGGAAATATTTTGTCAGTAAAACGTATGCTCTTGTCTGCAAAACAAGAGCATACGTTTTTTTATGGGCTTTTATGCCAGACTGAGATTATAGTTGACAATTGATTACTTCATTGAATGTTTTTGAATAATCCGTATTCAGCATTGCTTTATATTCATTGCAGAATGTGTCGAATGTGGTTTTGGCCAAGCTGGTTCTGCCATTTTTATACAGTGCCTGGCATTTGAGAATTAACGCATATTCGTCTGTTTTATCATGCGCAAACATGCTGTTGGCTATCTGAATTAGTAATTCATTGTTTTCCTTTATATAGTCTTGTTTGGATAGGCTGATTGCCGCGTCCAATACGGAATTGGCATAATTGGACTTGAAAGAATCCAGCCAGTCTGTTTGAACGTATGGTAATAATTGACCTGATAGCAAGTTTAAAGGCAGATCATGGATGTTGGCTGCTGTGATCGGTTCATTTTTTTTTACTCTGTCTATAAAGTTACATACTTCTATATAGTCGCAGTAAGTTTGAGTAAACTTGACAGACCAATAGGTACTTTCTTTCACAAGTTCGGCACCATCCAGTTTTTCCAGTAAGAGTTTTAGTTTCCGAATGTTCACCCGTCGGTTGTTTTGGGCACTTTCATCCATTTTATCAAACCAAAGCAGTTCCCGCAGAGTGACGTTCGAAATACCTTTCTTATTATTCACGCTGTATAATATGATGAGAATCAGCAACTGTTTCAAGATGGGAGTGAATGATTTGGTGATATCTGTTCCATCTTTGTCCCATACTTGAAATCCGTCCAGAAAAAGAATAGATGATTTTTTGTGAGCTGTTGGCTGGGGCTTGTAACTTTCTTCTTCCGAAGTTTCTTCGTGGAGACCGTCTGTGGCTGTAGTGGTTGGAGAATCGGGAGAAAAACTTCCTTTTTTTCTTCTTTTCCGGTAACAGAAGTAGATACAACCCATACCTGCAATCATGCAGATTCCCAGCCCTATAAAGAATTTTGTTAATGCAGAATATGCTTTACGTTCTGTATCTGCTTGCAGCGTATCTTCTATTTTTAAAGGCGGGTAAGCCAATGAATAAATGTCAATGTTTGATTGATTGTTGTGATTATAATTGGTCACTGCATATAGTTGTGACTGTAATGAATCGTAATAAAGTGTGCAGAATGAATTTACATCGTTAAAGGAGAAAGGAATGGTATCTGCATAGTTCGTGCTGTTCTTTCCGCTATCCAGGTCGAAAGATCTTAATAGGATGTAGCTGTTCGAGCAGTCGTTCGGAAAACATAAGGCATACAGCTTATTGTTTTTCTCATCTACAACAATGTTATTACCGATAACGAAATTTTTTGCATCGCCGGGAATAGACCATAATTTATTGGTTTTGAATGTATTGATGTCTATTGCATAGAGATCGTAGTAATTGACGACCCCTAACTCCTGTTTCCCTTGTGGGTTGCCGCATCCACCGAATATCAGCAACGTATCTTTGTTTTTATAGCCTGATCCGCTCAGATAACGCGGAGGTATTTCTTCACTATACGACACTGTTTTCCAATTATCCTGTATACGGTTCTTTTTGCGTATCTGGTTCTTATACCGATAGTTGCCGTATCCGCCAAAGATATACAGGCAGGAATCATAGGGGGATATAAAAGCATTGTGTTGCGAATACTCCGGATTCTTTATTACACGGTCATCGTTTGTCCATGTTTTGTTCTCAAAATTGAAAATGGATATCCATTGCGGGGTATCGAAATCATATGACCATAACTCATTGTAATACGGATGGTAAATAAGTTGGTTGTTTATTTCCGTATATGGAACTCCGTGAACAGGATAAATCGTATTCAGTGTGTTGTCGGTAGTCGAATAGGCGAGAACAGATGAACTATTGGCAAAGTAGATGGCGCCTTTCGAAGGAGCATGACAGATTTGTGTATATATCGGCAACTCCAATGTTTTTTCTTTTACCCATTTGGTATGTTTGTTTATCTCCCATGTGGGATTGGTTACTTTGGCCGGAATGTGATGCAGGCTGTCCGAACAGGAGTATGGCTGATGTTCTTTCAGTGGCCAGTATGCAATTGTTGTATTTTTGTCATTTGTAATTTTTATATTACGTATAGACATCGGAGGAACGTCCGAAGAGTGAAATTTTTCGTGATCGGAATATCCGAAATAGAATTTCACGTTTTTGATATTTATGGGTTCATACTGGTCCTGCAGTGCTTCGTTATCGAAAATAAGCCGGAGACTGTCCGGATAAATGGAACATCGGATATGCACCCATTTGTTCCATGTATATTGCTTGAGCAGCTCTTCGTCGAGAGCCAGATAGACATTGTTACCTTCTATCAGATTCAACGTTTTCTTTCCCGGGGTGATATTGGCTATTAAATCGAAACTTCTTTCGTCATCAATTATGATTCTGAAGACATATCCGTAATTATGTTCTTCTGATCTGAACTTAATGTCGAAATCCAGTGTAAAGCCTTTTGAGGCATCAAAATCGGGAGACAGTGTTAAAGAAGTCCTCTCTTCTTTAATGGCACTATGGGCGGCAAAATATAATCCGGATGAAATATTTTGTGATTCAAGTAGTATCGATTTTAATATTAAGAGCAGAAAAATAATCGTTTTTTGCATAATACTCGCGGTTGTTTCTATGCAAAGGTAATATGCTTTATGAGATTTGCAAAAAAAAGATTTATATTTTTGTAAGACCCTTTGCGGGATTATAAAAATTAATAAAATGTTAATGTTCAGCACATCCCTGCTTGGGCTTGGAAAAGATTTATTAATGAATTATTAATACCTTTGTTAACGGTTGATGATTATTTTTGCTACTTGTTAATTAAAGAAAGAAATATGAAAAATGTTGTTACAGTATTGGGGTTGATGCTATTCTTGGTAGCATGTGGTGATAAAAAAGAGTTTAGCGGTAATCCTATTGTGGAGGGGTGGTATGCCGATCCGGAAGGGGTCGTTTTTGATAATGAGTATTGGATATATCCCACCTTGTCCGATCTTCCTCCCGGAGCTGATAGTACAGATTTTACAGGATGGCAAAAAGAAACGCGGGCCATCCATCAGGTCTATAATATCCAGACATATATGGATGCTTTTTCATCCAAGGATATGGTACACTGGACTAAACATCCCAAAGTATTGTCTGTTGAGAATATAAAATGGCTGGAGTTTGCTTTATGGGCGCCTTCTGTTGTTCAGGCGAATGGTAAATATTATCTGTTTTTCGGCGGTAATGATATCCAGAATGACGAACAGTATGGGGGAATCGGGGTGGCTGTAGCCGATCATCCGGCCGGTCCTTTTAAAGATGCTTTAGGCAGACCTTTGATTGATAAAATTGTGAATGGTGCCCAGCCGATCGATCAGTTTGTTTTTAAAGATGATGATGGTACTTATTATATGTATTATGGTGGCTGGCATCATTGTAATATGGTGAAGCTGAGTCCGGATTTATTAAGTCTTGTGCCTTTTGATGATGGTTCGTATTATAAATCTGTCACTCCCGAGAATTATGTGGAAGGTCCCTTTATGTTGAAACGGGATAATAAATATTATTTTATGTGGTCGGAAGGCAGTTGGGGCGGTTCGGACTATAGTGTGGCTTATGCTATTGCAGATTCGCCATTCGGCCCGTTCAAACGTATCGGAAAAATATTACAGCAGGATGAAAAAGTGGGTACAGGAGCGGGACATCATTCGGTGATTCAGATCCCGGGAAAGGACGAGTGGTATATTGTTTATCATCGTCATCCGTTGGGCGATACAGCTCCGAATCACAGGGAGGTTTGTATCGACCGTATGTATTTTGATGAAAATGGTTTTATTAAACCGGTGGAAATGACTTTCAAAGGTGTAGGTATAAATAGACTTCCGGATTAAGTACGAAACAATAGGATATCTTTGTCGATAGGGAATGCTTCTTTTGAAGAAAAACATGTTTTTTTCTTACAAAATAAGTGTTCCCTATTCTTTTGCCTATACCCGGATGTTATATCTTATGGATTTTTGATTAATTTCCCCGTAGAGAGATAGAACCTTCCTCTACGAGGAACGACTTGAAAGTCGTAGAGGAACGGGTCGTTTGTCGTAGAGGAAAAATATCAATTTATAATGTATTGGTAATCAATATACTGTTAATTTTGAGTTTTGTTGATAATTTTCTACTTATAAAATTCCCGATTCTGTTTTTCTTCTGTTTTCTGTTTGACGGAATTGTTTACATGTGTGTTATCTGAGGATAACTTTAATCTTTTATATATAAATATTCTCCACTCCTATTAGGCAAAGAATATATTCCTTCTTATTAGGAAATGTATTCTTTGCAAAGCAAGAATTAATATGTGGCAAGAGTGATTGATAATGCTAAATATGGAGAATTGTAATTAGGGAAAATGAATATATGCGACAGAATCTTCTTTTATGGGAAGCGATTAATGTCTTGTTAATGTTTTCAATCCGGAAATGTGCTTTGAAAGTATCTGTAGCCACGATTATTAATGTTCTGTTAATGGTTTCATTAATTGCATCAACCTACTTTTGCATCAAACGAAAATAAAAACGATACCATGAAAAAAGTTCCTTTAATTGTATTCTTATCTATTTTACTTGTGTCATGCAGAAGTAAAGAGGTGGTTACTGACTCTACTTCTTTTTCTCCGGTTGACTATGTAAATCCGTTAGTCGGAACACAATCTAAATTTACATTATCTACAGGTAATACCTACCCGGCCGTTGCGTTGCCTTGGGGAATGAACTTCTGGACACCGCAAACGGGAGATATGGGATATGGATGGACCTATTGTTATACAGATGATAAGATAAAAGGATTTAAGCAGACACATCAGCCCAGTCCGTGGATTAATGATTACGGGCAGTTTTCTTTGATGCCGGTGACCGGGGATAAAAAGTTTCTGCAAAACGAGAGAGGTAGCTGGTTCTCTCATAAGGCTGAGACGGCAAGACCTTATTATTATAGTGTATATTTGGCTGACCACGATGTAAAGACGGAGATCACTCCGACAGAACGTTCTGCTTATTTTAGATTTACTTTCCCGGAAAGTGAAGATTCGTATGTCGTGGTAGACGCATTTGATAACGGTTCTTTTATTCGGATAGATAAGGAGAACAACACGATAACCGGCTATACAACAAAGAATAGCGGAGGAGTGCCGGATAACTTTAAAAATTATTTCGTGATGAAATTTGATAGACCTTTCGTCACGGCAGAAGTGTGGAGTGGAGACAAAATTATAGAAGGTAAAAAGGAGGTAAAGGATAACCATGTCGGGGCTGTATTAGGATTCAGGACAAGCAAAGGTGAAAAGATTGGTGTGAAGGTAAGTTCTTCTTTTATTAGTGAAGAACAGGCCTGGTTGAATTTGGAAGAAATAGGTAGCAAAGATTTTAATGAGGTAAAAGAAGCAGCCCGGAATGCTTGGAATGATGTAATGGATAAAGTAAGAGTGGAAGGCGGTACGGATGAACAACTTCGTACTTTCTACTCTTGCTTATATCGTTCCTTGTTGTTTCCACGTAAGTTTTATGAAATAGATAAATCCGGAAATATTGTTCATTACAGTCCTTACAACGGTGAAGTGAAGAGTGGGTATATGTATACGGATACCGGTTTTTGGGATACGTTCCGTGCTTTATTCCCTTTCTTGAACCTGATGTATCCTTCTGTTAACAAGGAAATTCAGGAGGGATTGGCAAACAGTTATAAAGAAAGTGGTTTTTTGCCCGAATGGGCCAGTCCGGGACACCGTCATTGCATGGTGGGTAATAATTCAGCTTCTGTGGTGGCCGATGCTTATCTGAAAGGATGCCGGACAGAAGAAATAGAACTGTTGTATGAAGCCGTACTGCATGGGGCAAATCATGTACATCCACAAGTTCCTTCAACCGGAAGATTAGGATATGAATATTATAATCGGCAGGGGTATGTACCTTATAATGTAGGTATTAATGAAAATGTGGCCCGTACCCTGGAATATGCTTATGACGATTGGTGTATCATGAAATTGGCGCAACAATTGAATCGTCCGCAGGAAGAAATAGACCTTTATCGGGAAAGAAGTAAAAACTATCGGTTCGTTTTTGATAAAGAGAGCAAACTGATGCGCGGAAAGAACGAAGACGGTACATTTCAGTCTCCTTTCAGTCCGTATAAATGGGGAGATGCCTTTACAGAAGGTAACAGTTGGCATTATACCTGGAGTGTATTTCATGATGTGCAGGGGCTTATCGATCTGATGGGAGGAAAGGAGAGCTTTGTGTCCATGCTGGATTCTGTATTTGTAGTTCCTCCTATTTACGACGACAGTTATTACGGGCAGTGCATTCATGAAATAAAGGAGATGCAGATTATGAATATGGGCAATTATGCGCATGGTAACCAACCTATTCAGCATATGATCTATCTTTATAATTATGCAGGACAGCCTTGGAAAGCGCAATATTGGTTAAGGGAGGTAATGGATAAGCTGTATACCCCTTATCCGGACGGCTATTGTGGAGATGAAGATAACGGTCAGACTTCTGCCTGGTATATATTTTCTGCTTTAGGATTTTACCCGGTATGTCCGGGTTCAGGAGAGTATGTAATGGGAGCCCCTCTCTTTAAAAAAGCAATTCTTACACTGGAAAATGGAAAGCAGGTTATTTTGAATGCTCCCGACAACACAAATAACAATAGATATATATGTTCCTTGAAAATGAACGGTAAGGAATATAACCACAATTGGTTGAAACATGAGGAATTAATGAACGGTGCTGTTCTTGATTTCAATATGAGCCATACACCAAATACACAGCGGGGAGTAAATGATGAAGATTTCCCTTATTCTTTGACTAACGAAAACAAATAAGAATATAAATGAATTTACAGAAGTTTTTATTATTAAGCTGTCTCATGTGTGCTTTCGGGTGCACCGGTGCAGACAAACCGGAAGTGATAAATCCGGTGGCTTATGTAGACCCTTATATCGGAACCGGAGGACATGGACATACATTCTTGGGAGTTACCGCCCCTTTCGGAGCCGTACAGATCGGTCCTAATAATATCAATAAAGGATGGGACTGGTGTTCAGGATATCATTATTCCGACTCTATCGTGATTGGTTTTTCACATCTCCATCTCAACGGGACTGGTTGCAGTGACACCGGCGATATTCTGTTCATGCCATATACCGGTAAGGCACGTACGCAACCGGGAACGCAACAAGACCCTTTGTCCGGTTATGCTTCTTATTATTCGAAAGATAACGAGCGGGCGTTGCCGGGATATTACGAAGTTTTACTGAAAACTCATCGTACGAAAGTGGAACTTACTGCTTCGGACCGGGTGGCTTTCCATCGCTATACTTTCCCGAAAGATGTGGAAAAACATGTAATGATTAACTTGAAAGATGCAAATGGAGACGATCGTCCGACTGATACATATCTGGAGCAAATCAATGATACGGTCATCAGAGGATACCGGTATTCCACAGGCTGGTCAAAAAAACAGCAGATTTATTTTTCTGCAGTTTTCTCCCAACCTGTACATCTGACTTTGTATCATGATTCGGTGCAAGTAGCGGGAAATCGTCTTCAGGGACTGGACGTGAAAGGAAATGTTGCCGTTGCACCTGTAGTAGAGGAATTAGGAGTGAAAGTCGGTATTTCTCCCGTGAGCATGGAAAATGCAATGGATAATATCGGGCAGGAAATAAAAGACTGGAATTTTGAGAATATCGTTGCTGAAACAACCGGTAAATGGAATGCGGAATTATCGAAGTTACAGGTAGAAACAACCGATACGGTGGCAAAACGTATCTTCTATACGGCCTTGTACCATGCCTTTATGCAGCCGATCATGTTTAATGATTGTAGTGGGGAGTACCGTGGAACCGATAAAAATATATATGGCGATCCGGGCTTTACCAATTATACTGTATTTTCTTTATGGGATACTTATCGTGCAGCTCATCCTTTGTACACATTAGTACAACCGGAACGTGTTCCCGACTTTATAAACTCGATGCTTGCCATTTACGAGCAACAGGGACGTTTACCGGTATGGCATCTATATGGTTCGGATACGAATGAGATGATTGGTATCCAGTCCGTTCCGGTGATTGCAGATGCGATATTGAAAGATGTCAAAGGGTTCAATTATGAACGTGCTTATCAGGCGATGAAAGCATCCATGATGTCCGATTACAAAGGACTGTCGTATGTGACGGATCTGGAATATATTCCGGCAGACAAAGAAAATGAATCGGTTGCCAAAGGCCTGGAATATGCTATTGCCGATTGGGGAGTGGCACAGGTGGCACGGAAGTTAGGTAAGACGGAAGATTATGAGTATTTTTCCAAGCGTGCTTTAGCTTATCAGAACTATTGGGATAAAGATACACATTTCTTCAGAGGAAAAAATCGAGATGGTTCATGGGTAACTCCGTTCAACCCTGTGCATTCTACTCACCGTAACGATGCTTACTGTGAAGGAAACGGCTGGCAATATACTTGGTTGGTACCTCACGATGTCGAAGGCTTGATATCTTTGTTCGGAAGTAAGGAAGCATTTGTTTCAAAGTTGGACAGCCTGTTCCTTGTAAATGAAGATTTGGGTGATGCGGCTTCTCCGGATATTTCCGGTCTGATCGGGCAGTATGCTCACGGTAATGAACCGGGACATCACACGGTATATTTTTATTCCTTTGTCGGCCAGCAATGGAAAACGGCGGAAAAGGTGGATTATATCCTATCGCATATGTATAGCGACTTGCCGGATGGGCTGCAGGGCAATGAAGATTGCGGGCAGATGTCTTCCTGGTATGTCTTCTCTGCATTAGGTTTCTATCCGGTTAATCCGTCTGACGGTATGTATGTTTTCGGTAGGCCGATATTTGATAAGGTTGTGTTAAAACTGCCGGAAAATAAGGTTTTTGAGATACGTGCAAACAATAATTCCGCGGAGAATAAGTATATACAATCTATAGAACTGAACGGACAACCTTACAATAAACTTTATATCTCTCACGCAGATATTATGGCTGGCGGTACATTAGTATTTACAATGGGAAATCGACCGAATGAACAATTTGGTATGATCACTCAATCATCTGTAGAAACTGACATAAATTAACTATATTATTAATTAATATATATTAGCAATGTGATTGTCTTTATTGATTAATTACATGTTAGTTGCTATAATCAACTGTATTATTAACTATTTAAGATTAGTATTATGAAAAAGAATTTTTACAAAGGATTAATGACTCTTTGCTTTTGTAGTGTAGTGTTTACAACTAATGTAATGGCGCAGGACGAAAGTCCATTTGCAGGTGGAACAGGTACCCCTGATGATCCCTATTTGATTGCTACTCCACAACAGTTTGATAGGATGCGTGATGCCCGTGGAGCTTCTTATAAACTAATTGCAGACTTGGATTTTTCTAATGTGCATTTTGATTATGAGGGAGGATGGTGGCCCATTGGTGAATGGGGTAGTGGTTCTGGTTCTGCAGATCGCTTTCATGGTACTTTTGACGGTGATGGGCATACAATTAAGAATTTCTATGTAGAAAAACCGACAGGTGCTCATGATATGACATTTTTTGGAGTTGTGGAAGGAGCAACCATTGAAAGAGTTATTTTTGAGAATATCACTTTTATAGGGGAAGGACGTATGGGAATGATTTCCGGACAAACTGAAAAAACAACTATTCGGGAAGTTGGTGCTATTAATTGTACGGTTAAGAATATAGGTACAGGTGTAGAAGCTGGAGGATTTGTGGGTCCAGGTAGTCAGGTTGTTATATATGATTGTTACTTTGTGGATGGTTCTATTGTATGTGATGGAAAATTAAGTGAAACTGATTTACGGGGAGATAATGCTGCTGCTTTAGTTGGAAAAGCTGAAAATATGACTGCGATTATGTCTTCTTATGTATCTGGAACTGTTGTTGCCAGAAATAATTTGGGAGGAATTGCAGGAATGATAGATGCTTCAAGTTCTATAAGCGGATGTTTAGCAATGTGCGATGTTACAGGTAATGATGATGCAACAGGAATTGGGCGAATTTGTGGTGGTGGTTCTCCTGATTTGAGTTCAGGAAACTATGCATTGGAGACTGCAAAAGTTAATGGAAATTTGGTTACTACTGATAATAATGCAGATCAGAGAAATGGAGCCGATGTTACAAAAGCTGATCTTACACAAGAATTTTACGAAGAATTGGGGTTTGATTTTGATAATGTATGGAAAATGGATCCTTCTATCTCTGATTATCCTGTATTTAAATGGCAGAAAGCTGGTAGTACTGGAGTTAAAAATATAGATAATGATACTAATTACATTGTATCTGCTACTACTGACGGCGTCAAAGTAGAGGGACTGAAAGGAAATGAAACTATTTGTATTTATGATGTAACTGGAATGTTACTGAATGAGCAAATAGCAACACAAGGAAGTATGACAATTTCTTTGAATGCAACTGGTATATGTATCGTAAATATAGTATCAAGCGATGCAACCTCGACATTTAAGGTAGCTAAGTAATACAGAATTTATCTACAATTCATATTGAACAGTTATCAATATGAATTGTAGATATTATTCAGTATATAATAGCTTTATACGGATAATTTTAATTTTATACAATGCGAATTCGATTTTAATTAATTATGAGCATGGATGTGAAAAATTTAATACTAAGAAAGCATTTGTCGTTTTCTTGTTATTTACGCTTGATTTTGTTACTGTTTCTTTCTGTAAATAGCAGTACAATATTATTAGCAGAAAGTAATCAACGGCAACAGGTGTCGGGAGTGGTTCGTGACCAGTTAGGTGAACCTTTACCAGGAGTTAATATTTTGTTAGTGGGTACTTCAACGGGTACCATAACGGATATAGATGGTGCATATAGTATTACTGTTTCCAATACTAATGATGCTATTTTGAGGTTTTCTTTGATAGGCTTTTCTTCTAAAGATGTTGCAGTGAAAGGTAGAACAACTGTTAACTTGACAATGACAGAGGAGACCCAAATAGTTGATGAAGTAGTTGTTGTTGGATATGGTACGCAGAAAAAAGTATCATTGACAGGAGCAATTAGTTCAGTAAAAAATGATGAGATTATTGCTACTCCTTCAGTTAATGTCCAAAATATGTTGTCTGGAAAATTGCCCGGTCTTCGTATTCAACAGAATACTGGTGAACCCGGAAGTTATGATACCAGCATGGATATTCGTGGATTGGGTAGTCCTTTGATTGTTATTGATGGAGTAGTTCGTGAGGCTTCTGATTTGCAGCGTTTAGAGGCCAATGATATAGAAAGTGTTACGGTTTTGAAAGATGCATCGGCAGCTATTTATGGTATGCGGGCATCTAATGGAGTATTGCTTGTAACAACTCGTAAAGGGGCAGGAAGTGGAAAAACACAAATTGATTATACTGGGAGTTTTGGATTCCAGAATCCTACGGGATTACCTGAGGTATTAGATCCCGGACAGTATGTAGAATTGGTACGCGAAGCTGATAAAAATATGGGTCGTGGTATTGATTATACTTTTTCAAAAGAAGATTTGGAACGTTATAGAAGTGGAGAGTTTCAAGCTACGGATTGGAGTAGTCTGGTATTAAGAAAAATGGTACCTCAGACACATCATAATGTGACAGCTAGTGGTAATACGGAAAGGGCTAACTATTATTTGTCTTTCGGGTATTATGGAGAAGATGGACTTTGGAAGTCAGGTGATTTAAATTATCACCGTTTTAATATTCGTTCAAATTTGGGCTTTAAGATCACTGATCATTTAAAGGCTGAAATGTTGATTAGTGGAGTTTCAGATGAAAAAAATCAACCTCATAAAGATACTTGGGAACTCTTTAAATCCATATGGGCTTTGAGACCTAATGAAAGTCCGTATGCGAATGGAAATGAAAATTATTATGCTAATGTAATGAGTAATTCTGGATTGAATTCATTGGTTATTACAGATGCAGATAAAAGTGGTTATAAACGATATAAAAATAAAACGTTAAATACTACATTCTCTTTAACTTATGAAGCTCCTTTTTTGAAAGGATTGAGTGCGAAATTTTTATATGGATATGACTACAAAACGTCTCAAGAGAAAGAGTTTCAAAAAGCTTATACATTATATTCGTATGATGAGGGAGCACAGGATTATATTCCACAAACATTTGCGGCACCTTCTGCTGTTAGAAGAAAATCATGGGAAGCTTCTCAAAACTTGTTGCAAGCTTCTTTAAATTATGAGCACCTGTTCGCTGAAAAACATAATGTGAAACTTTTATTTTTATATGAACAAACATCGAAAGAGGAAGATAATGTTTGGGCTAAAAGAATTTTAGAAATGGATGCTGTAGATCAATTATTTTCTGGTTCTGATAACGAGCAACAAGGAAGTTCAGATGCTGGTCAAATATATAAAACGACTAATATGGGACTTGTTGGACGTTTGAATTATGATTATGCTTCTAAATATTTATTGGAGGCGAGTTTCCGTTATGATGGTTCGTCTAAGTTTGCCAAAGGACATCGGTGGGGATTTTTCCCTTCTGTTTCAGCAGGATATCGTATCTCTGAAGAGAATTTTATTAAGGATACTGATGCTTTGTCTTTTTTAACAAATTGGAAAATAAGAGCTTCTTATGGTGTGTTAGGCGATGATGGTTCGTCAAGCTATCAATTTTTATCCGGTTATGACTATCCGGGTGCAGGTTATGTTTTTGGGACAGAAGCTTATAAAGGATTAGGCTTTAGAGGGCTTCCGAACCCCAGTATAACATGGTATACTTCTAAAACGTTAAATGTTGGTACTGATCTGGATTTATTCAATGGATTGTTTTCTTTCCAGATAGACTTTTTCTGGAGATATAGAGACGGCCTATTGGGAAAAAGAAATCAGGAAGTTCCGGGAACAATTGGTGCAGAGATGCCAGAGGAAAATTTGAATCAGGATTTATATAAAGGATTTGAAGTTGTATTAGGACATCGTAATCAAATAAGAGATTTTAGATATTCTGTTAGTTTGAATTTTGCTCTTACTCGCAAAATGAATAGAAAATTAGTAGAAGGTGATGCTGTGAATTCTTATGATAGATGGAGAGGAAAGTATTCTAATCGTTATTCTGACATGGGATGGGGATATGGCTCCAATGGGCAATATACCTCTATGGAAGATATTTGGAATTCACCGGATCAAGATGGAAAAGGTGGTTCAACATTATTACCAGGAGATTGGAAATATGAAGACTGGAATGGTGATGGAATAATTGATGATAATGATGTATATCCGAATGTTTTTGAATTTTCAAATAGTAATCCTAAAATGACTTATGGAGCAACTGTAACTGCTAATTGGAAAGGTTTTGACTTAAATATATTATTTCAAGGTGGAGCGGGATTTAATGTCAGATATTTAGAACAGCTCCAGTATCCTTTATGTTTTGGAGGTAATGGCTTGTCTCATTTTTATGACCGCTATCATCAAGATGAAGAGGGTAACTGGATAGCAGGAAAATGGCCTACAACACGAGATCCGGCTGCTTGTCAATCTAATTTAAAAGACTCTCAGCAAACTACTCAGGATGCTTCATATTTGCGTCTGAAAAGTATAGAACTTGGTTATACAATTCCTCTTAAGTTTACTCGCAAATTTAAAGTTGACAGATGTCGGATTTTTGCAAATGGATATAATCTATTTACAATAACAGGATTGGATTTTGTTGATCCTGAACGCACGTCTGGTAGTTATGGATATTTGTATCCAATTATGAGAAATTTTAATTTCGGTTTAAATTTGTCCTTTTAATTAATAGTTTGATTATGATGAGATTAGTAAAGAAAATAATATTGTTAGTCGCTGTAGTGACTATCCATTCTTGTGATTATTTGGATGTACCTCCAATTAATATTATACAAGATGATGCTATATTTAAATCTGAATCAGGTATTAAAGCGTATATGACTACATTGTATGCTGATTTGCCGATAGAGGACTTTCGTTTTAGCCAATATGGCTTTAATGTGAATAACGCCGGAAAGGCGCACTTGGCTCACGTGTCGGGAGAGGCTATGATTACTTTAGGTGATGAACTTTTTTCTATAGGCGACGGTACTTGGTGGGGAGCCTGGGATTATGGTCGTATTCGTAGAGTAAACTATTTTATAAAAACATTGCCTGAGTATCAGGGAAATTTTTCAAAAGCTTTGGTAGATGCTTGGTTAGGGGAAGCGTACTTTATTCGTGCGTATTGCTATTTTTCAATGGTAAAACGTTATGGTGGGGTACCTGTTTTGGAAGAGCCACAGGAATATACAGAAGATATTGAGAGTTTGAAAGTACCCAGAAATACAGAAAAGTATTGTTATGATTTTATTGCAGAAGATTTGGATAGGGCTGCACATTTGTTGCCTGAAACAGAATCTCTTTTAGGGCAGGGACGTGCTACTAAATATGCAGCTTGGGCATTAAAATCAAGAGCAATGTTGTATGCTGGTTCTATTGCTCGGTATGGCACACTTGATTTGGATGGTCTTGTTGGGATTGATTCTTCTTTGGCAAATGACTATTTTGAAAAATCCTATCAGGCTGTAAAACAGATAGAAGGTAAGTTTTCTTTATATAGAAAAAACACCAATAAGGAGCAAAATTACGCAGATCTTTTTTTGGCAGAAAGTAGTACTGAAAATATATTTGTGAAATATTTTCAAAGGAATGTGAATGCGCATGGATATGACACTTATTGTGTACCTTTTCAGTATACCAGTGGAGGATATTCTTCATATTTATGTCCTCCTCTGGAATTCGTAGAGAGATTTGAACGCAAAGACGGAACTCCTGCTAATTTTGCAGAAAGAGGAACTTCACAACATTTTGCAGATCCAGCTGACTTATTTAAGGATATGGATGCACGTTTTTGGGGAACTATTATCTATCCGAATGCAGTATTTAAAAATGAAAAATGTGATATACAAGGAGGGATAATAAAAAGAGATGGTACTGAGATTAATACAGTAGGTCAAAACTGGGAATCATCTACATATACGGATATAGATGGAAAAGTCTATCATGTTACAGGAAAGAGTGGAATTGCTAAATATTCCGGTAATGGAACAGGATTCTATGTTCGTAAATATTTGGATGAGAGTTTGCCGAAAGAGGAGTTGAAAGAAAATTATTGCGAACATCATTGGATTGACATGAGGTATGCTGAGGTTCTATTGAACGGTGTTGAAGCTGCGGTAGAAATGGGACAACACTTGGATGATGCTTTGATATGGATAAATGATATTCGTGATCGGGCAGGTGTAAAAACTTTGAATAGTTCTGATTTGACCATTGATAAAGTTCGTAATGAACGTAGAATTGAATTGGCTTTTGAAAATCATACGTATTGGGATTTAAGACGCTGGAGGATCGCTGATAAAGAGATGGAGTCAAAACGTTATACAGGGTTATCTCCTTACTTCGATCTTAGAGACAATACGTATGTTTTTAAAGTGGTTGATGCTAATGACCAACGTTATACATTTGATGTGAAAATGTATTACGAGAGAATTCCAGATAGTGAAATTGCAAAAAACCAAAAATTGATACAAAATCCATATTATAATTAATCATTAAAATGTTAAAATATGAGTAGATTATATATATTATCGTGCTTGATGGTCTTTATGTTATCTTCCTGCGGATATTTTGAGTATGATAATTATGAAGAGCCAAATTCGGGAATAGAAGGAACGGTAGTTGATAAAAAGACTAATGAATTGTACTGTTCTGAAACAGCCAATAGTTATAAAATAGAATATTATGAGTTGAGTTGGGAGGAAGCTGGTCATGCCAATACGCAAGCCAGATTTTTTTGGGGAAAAGCTGACGGAACTTTTACAAATACAAAAATCTTTGCCGGAGAATATCGTATTACTTTGAAGGAGGGTGCTTTTTATGCTCCTGATCCAGAGATAGTGACTCTGGAAAAAGGAGAAATGACAAAATTGAACTATGCTGTTACTCCTTATGCCCGGGTGAATATTGATGAAATAACTTTAAGTGGTACAAAACAAAATAATTTGGTTATCAAATATACAGTAGAGGATACACAAAAAGAAATTGATATAACCAATGTGGACAAAGGGGTGTATACTCTTAGTGAGGCACAGGTTTTTATATCCAGTAAGTCTCCCAACGTAGGGGTGAATAACACTGAATCTAAATATACAGTGAGAGCTGTTCATAAGTTTACTACTTATACCCCGGGTACTCCAATTACCGTAACAGAAAAGAATGTGAAAAATTTACCTGCTGGAAAATATTGGGTAAGGATAGGGGTTCGTACGAATAATCCGGGAAAGAAATATAATTTCTCTCGTATACTTGAGGTAGTAATTCCTGATTTAAACAGTTAAAATAGAGCAAATATGAATTTTAATATGAATTTGAAATATATATTGATTGGATTATTGGGAATGAATGGTGCGGCAGTAATGCCGCAAGCCATTCAGCAGGAGGTTGTAGAACCGACGGAAAACGCCTTGATTATTCCCATGAATAGTCAAAACGTAACTACTCTTTTTGATCCACAGAATTCCGTTAGTTTTGATGAGGAGAGAGGAGTTGTGGGAACGAGTAATAATTTGACTTTAGATTTGGGGAATATTGATTTTGGTAATAAGAAGTATGATTGCATATGGGTTGAGATGTCTTATCAGAATCCGGTAAGTGAGGACACTAAATTTGAATTTTATTTAGATGATGATTTGGTTGCGCCTAAAACAAGTTTTTCTGTTCCATTAAATATTGCTCCGATTGATTATCATACAGATAGAAAACCGCAATCTGGATTATATTTTAAGAATGAGCAATGTCCGTATGAGGCAATTACCGTTTTTGATTTACGAAATAATGATAATACTTCTAAATTGATAGTGGAGGCTGCCCAAGGAGTTATCAATCAAAAGAGAGGGGAGGTTTACCTGATTATTGAAGATCATCATATTAGACAATTCGAAGATGCTTATGGTATCGGAAAATGTAATTTATTGAGAGACGAACAATATAATTCTTATGTAAAGGACGGAAAAACATACAATTATTCAGGGCTTGCATCATTTATGAAACGTTATAAAAATAATTTTAGTAAAATGGTGCTTTGGACAAAAGATAAAAAATGGACTTGGTGTATGGCGTTAATGATTTGTGCACAAGAAGGAGCAATTCCTGTGACCGAAGATATAATGCATTTTTTTCAAGATGAACTTGGGGTAAATTTACCGGTCGAAGATATTCGTGATAAATGGAGTAATGAAATGGAAGCCTATGAGTGGGTAATAACAGAGTTTGTAGATAAGGGGAAATGCCATCCAACATTATCTTTTTCTGTTGGCTTGCGTGAGGACAGCGAATCTAATCCTTGGAGGTTATATGATTATGCTGTTGCAACAAAAGGCTTGATTTTTTATTTGGAAGCTAAAGAGGGTAGTGAAGGGTTTAATATGATCCAAAAATTATGTGCTCATATGAAATATCCAATAGGCTCATCTGTGATGGGATATGGTGCGGGTGATGATGGAGACGGACTAAATAAAGCAACTAATCCATATAATGTCGGTTTTATGGTGAGTGACTTCTACTCTAATGGTAGCTTCTGGTGTTCTTATCCCCGTAAGGCTTTTCAGCAACGTAAGGGACAGGCCATAGAAGCCAAACCTGGGAAGATATATGTGAGTTTGGTGTGGAGTGATGGAGACAACATTCAATTTGATGCTAATCATTTATACAATATGTTTAGTGCTCCAGGAAGAGGAGATGTGCCGGTTGGAGTGACAATGGCAGCTTCTTTACAGGAACTCAATCCTTTCTTGTTGGAATATTTTTATAAAAATTTGACTCCGAATGATGAGTTGATGGCAGGTCCTTCCGGTTTTCAGTTTATTTATGGTGATTCATTTGCTACTGCTGCTGCCGATCCCGACGGAAAATATGATGAGTGGCTGGCTATGAATAATGAATGGCTGGCTACAGCAGGTTTTCATACCGGTTGTTTATGGAATACTTCACATGAAGAACGTTATAGGGAATATATGAGAACTTGTGGATTACAAGGAGTTTATGACGGTAACAATGTGAGCTATCGTTATGAAAAAGGAAAAAATGGAGAAGGAGTCGTTTCAATATCACAGGGGGCACATTGTTGGAAAGAAGGGGATGTCTATAATTATTTGACAGGATTTAAGCCCAGCACTCAAAAACCAGTTTTTTGTAATGTTTATCTCATCGCTGCAAATTATGGTGGCTTGGATGGTTACGAACGGTTGAAACGTGAACTTACCCGTTTGGAAATGTATCTACCCAATACCTATGAGTTTTTGCTACCGATGGATCTCTGTGCTACATTTAATAAATATCTTGAAGAACATGGAGGTAAATATGAATAGATTATTTGGGTTATTGTTCGCGCTGTTTTTTGTTTTTTATTGTAAGGCAGATAATTTATCTGTCCCTATGGCGGGTAATGGAAATGGTAAATATTTGAATAGTTCGGTGCAGATATTGGGTGATGGGACATATGATGCTGCTTCAGTGTCAGTGATCAGTACGGGTAATAATACGGCTATTAAGATTAATAGTGTAAATCTGGGAGATGAAATATATACATATAATTCTTTTTCTGTTGAATACACAAATCCTCAGGAATTATCTGAAAGATCGTTTTTTGATATTTTTTTGGAGGATGCGGCTGAGCCAATAACTTCTGTTCCGGTGGAGAAAACAATGACAGGTGAATATAAAACGATGACGGCTAAACTGTCACAAAGTGTATTAGGAAAGCATAATATTTATATTCGTTGGAGAGGTCATAATTCGAGTCTTAGGACATTTATAGTCAATGAATTGACTCCTATGGCGGAAGTTCCTTTGGTTCGTTCATTTTCTACAAAGACATTTAAGTTTTCGAAGGCGATGATTGGGGATATAGAGGGGGTACACCAACTGAAAATGCTTTGGAAAAATCAGAATGCAGTAGTGAAAGCGGTTTATTTAGATAAAATAAATGAAGAACCCACTTCGATCAATCTGTCGAAAAATGATGAAGTGAATATTTCTCTTTTGGATAAAGGATTTAGAATCGTTTCTAAGTTTTCTATTGGCAATATTGAGTTATATTCTATATCTGGAGAGAAAATTCTGGAGTTAAGATCTAATAATTGTGTAGAGGAAGTTTCTGTTGTGCCGGGAGTCTATGTCTTGAAAATAGTGAATACTGAAAAGAAAGTAATTATACGGAAACTATTAATTTAGTTTGATTGAATATGAATACAAAAAAGGTAATCGCATGAATCATAATAAGTTATTTGTTTTGTTGATAAGCATGTTCTTCCATTTCAATGTGATGGAAGCAAGAGATTATGTCCAATATGTTGACCCCTATATTGGCTCAGGAGGACATGGACATGTTTTTGTAGGAGCTTCCGTTCCTTTTGGGGCCATACAGGTGGGACCGCAGAATATTCATAAAGGTTGGGATTGGTGTTCTGGCTATCATTATTCTGATAGTGTGATTATTGGATTTGCTCATACTCATTTAAATGGAACCGGATGTACTGATTTGGGGGATGTACAAGTAATGCCTTTTACGGGTAAAGTGCGGACAAAAAGAGGAGAACAACACGATATATCCGGTAGTTATGCTTCCTATTATAAGCATGAAAATGAAATAGTTCGTCCTAATTACTACTCCTTATTGATGGAGAATGGAATTAAGGTCGAACTCTCAGCAACAGAACGTGTAGCTATACACCGTTATCATTATCCTAAGCAAAATGTGGAGAAACATATTCTTATTAACTTGAAAGAAGGTAATGGTTTTGAAGATTATGCTTCTGGTTTAAAAAAAGTTGACGATTATACAATAGAAGGTTATCGATTTGTGAACGGATGGGCGCCGGAGCATCGTATTTATTTTGTTTTAAAAACAAACAAGCCGATTAAAGACCTGTTACTTTTTGAAGATAGTGCATTTGTCGATAGTAAAGATTTGAATAGTAAAGGAGTAAAAGGAGTTTTAGTTTTAGATAACGATCTTTCTGATATTTCTTTGAAAGTAGCCATATCGTCAGTAAGTTGTCGGAATGCAGCATTAAATGTGGAAGGTGAGATTCCACATTGGGATTTGGAAAAAGTGTCTAAAGAAGGATTGAAAAAGTGGAATAAAGAATTGGGTCGCATAAAACTGTCCGATACAAATGCGAAGAATTTGAAAATATTCTACACGGCCATGTACCATACGTTGATTGCTCCCACCACCTATTGTGATATCAATGGAGAGTATAGAGGGCACGATAATAAAATAAGTAAAGCGGAGAAAGGTGTTAATTATTCAACATTTTCACTTTGGGATACTTACAGAGCTTTACACCCTCTGTTTACAATTACTCAAACAGAGCGTGTGGGGGATTTTATAAATTCGATGCTGGCTATTTACGATCAGCAGGGAAAACTTCCGGTATGGCCATTACTTGGGGGAGAAACCGATCAGACGCCTGGTTATAATGCACTGAACGTAATAGCTGATGCTTATTTGAAAAATATTAAGGGATTTGATGCTCAAAGAGCTTTTCAGGCATGTATTCAGTCGGCCACTTATTTGAAACAAAAAGGTATCCCCTATGTATTAGAACAGGAATACATTCCTTATGAAAGACTGGGTGAAGCTACTTCCATTGCTATGGAATATGCAATTGGAGATTGGGGAGTTGCTGCGATGGCTCAAAAGTTGGGAGATAAAGAAATGTTTGATCTATTTCTTAAAAGGAGTAAATATTACAAGCATTATTTTGACCCGACTATTCGGTTTATCAGGCCTAAAAGTGTTGATGGGACATGGGCTACTCCATATGATCCGATCATTTCAGTACATGGAGGACATGGCTTTTTTAGTGAGGGTACGGGTTGGCAATATTCTTTTTATGTTCCTCAATGCCCGTCTGATTTAATTGAGATGTATGGAGGTGATAAGCTCTTTACACAAAAATTGGATTCTCTTTTCACAATGGAGGGAGATATGGGAGAACATGCTTCTGTTGATATAACCGGTTTGATTGGACAGTATGCACATGGAAATGAACCGAGTCATCACATGGCATATTTGTATTCGTATGCAGGACAGCAATGGAAAACGGCTAAAATAGTGCGTCAGATATTGACGAATTTTTATACTGATCAAATTGACGGTATAATTGGTAATGAAGATTGTGGACAGATGTCCGCATGGTATTTACTGTCCGCTATGGGATTTTACCAGGTAAATCCTTCTTGGGGCGTCTTTGCTTTTGGTAGTCCGTTGTTTGAGAATGTTAAGATTGAATTACCCGGCAAGAAGAACTTTACAATTGAAACGATTCATAATAGTGATGAAAATATCTATATTCAGTCAGTGGAATTAAATGGAAAAACTTATTCTAAATCTTACATTCAGTACGAAGATATAATGAAAGGAGGTACTTTGAGATTTTATATGGGGAATAAGCCTAATTATCAGTTTGGGGCTGCATCTCAGACTCGTCCTTTTACTCCTTTCTAACCAAATGGTGTACATCAATGACTGATTTTATATGAAAAAAATATATAGTACAATTTTGGTAGGAAACTTATTGCTTGTTTTGTCTTTCTTTTCTTGTCAGGCACCAGAAATGAGAGTTTTTGATCTGCGTACAGACTATCTGACAAATCCAGTAGCCATACAAGCGAACTTCATATGGTTAGGTTGGAAGTTGGATGTTTGCAATGGAAAGAACAGAAATAAAATGCAGTCGGCTTATCAGATATTAGTAGCGAGTGATTCATTACTACTATTCGATGATATTGGTGACTTATGGGATTCCGGAAAAGTCAATTCTTCTCAATCCCAACAAATTCTTTATAAGGGGAGAGCACTTGTATCTCGCCAACATGTTTATTGGAAAGTTAGAGTTTGGGATGAAAATGATCAGGTGACGGAATGGAGCGCTATTGCTAACTGGGCTATTGGATTGGAGCCAGTTGATTGGCTGGCTTCTTGGATTTCCAACCGGGAAGATGATACTCCTTTGGAAGCTAATGTAGCCCCTGCTCCATTTTTTCGTAAAAATATTGAAGTTGTTAAAGAGATAAAAAATGCCAGAGTTTATATCTGTGGATTAGGTTTTTATGAAATGTATATTAACGGTGATAGAATCGGAGATCAGATGCTTGCTCCTGCTGTTACTAATTATGATAAACGTACCATAGAGCATATTCTGTATCCGTATGACGATCAATCACACAAACGCATACTATATAATACTTTTGATGTAACTTCATATTTGAAAAAAGGAAAAAACTGTTTGGGGGTTATTTTAGGTAATGGTTGGTACAATCAACGTGGGCGGACTGTTGAGGGATATATGTGGTATGATACTCCACGTTTATTGCTACAATTGGAAATTGTTTATCAGGATGGTACTATGGAAAATATCGTTTCCGATGAAAGTTGGAGGTGTGCAATCGGACCTTTGGTTTCTGATAATATATTTACCGGAGAAGTGTATGATGCCCGAAAAGAAATGGATGGATGGAGTTCGGTGGAATATGATGATTCATTGTGGCAAAAAGCGATAAAAGTACGTTCTCCCGAAGGTAAATTATATCCCCAGACTGCTCCGTACGACAAGGTAATGCAAATGTATCACCCCGAATTGAAGGAGCAGGTCAATGATTCTGTTTATCGTTTTGTTCTTCCGAAAATGATTGCCGGCTGGGCTATGTTGACAGTTTCCGGAGAAGCGGGTGACTGCATAAAACTTCGGTTTATTGGTGAGGAAGGTATTGATTTTGGACAATCGGATACATATATTCTGAAAGGAAATGGAGAAGAGTGTTGGGAACCTCGTTTTACATGGCATACATTCAGGGAAATAGAAGTAATATCTCCAAAAGTAGCATTGAATGCACAAAGTCTCATTGTAAAGGAGATATATACGGATGTGGATGAAACCGGGACTTTTGTATCATCGGATACGATACTTAACAGTATCTACCGGAAGTATATTCATACTCAAAAAATCAACATGCATGGAAGCATCAGCAGTGATTGTCCACATCGGGAACGCTTGGCTTATACAGGTGATGGACAAGTGTTGGTTGAAAGTATGTTGTATGCATTTGACTGCACTCGTTTTCTTTATAAATGGCTGGACGATATTGCAGATGCACAAAACCATATGACTGGTTATGTTCCTCATACTGCTCCCTTTGGTGGCGGTGGTGGTGGACCAGCATGGGGGTCAGCCTATGTGATTATGCCGTGGGCCTATTATCATCAATATGGTGATACCATACTGTTATCCCGACATTATGATGGTATGAAGCATTGGATTCAATATCTTGGTACTCGTTTGGATGCCAGAGGGATTGTAGTAAAAGAAGAGCCTAATGGCTGGTGTTTGGGAGATTGGTGTACACCCGATAAGATAGAATTACCGGAGTCGCTCGTGAATACGGCATATTATTATCGCGTAACAGATATTATGTCTAAAGTCGCTCGTGTTCTCAATAGAACAGAAGATACTCCTTATTTTGATGCGTTGGCTAAGCAGATTAAACAGAATTTTAATGAAGTCTTTTGGGATGAAGACGAGAACGGCTATTGGGAAAGTAGACAGGGAGCTAATGTTTTTCCGTTAGCTTTCGGGTTGGTACCCGAGGATAGAAAAGAAAAAGTACTGAACACGTTGTTACGTCAGATTGAATCGCTCGGTTATCATTTTGACACTGGAATTTTGGCAACTCCTTTATTATTAAAAGTACTGACAGAGAATAATTATGGCGACGTGGCATACAAGCTTATAACTCAACGCTCTTATCCTTCTTTTGGTCATTACATTACTCGAGATGAATATTCCTGCTTATGGGAAGACTGGCATGGGAATAGTTCCCGTTGTCACCCGATGTTTGGGAGTGTGGTGGCATGGTTCTACGATACATTGTTGGGTATTCGTTATGACTCGGAACGGCCGGGAATGAAGCATATTATAATATGTCCTCGTCCGATTGGTGATTTATCCTTTTGTAAAGGGAGCTTCCGTTCTCTGTATGGTATGGTCCGTTCGGAATGGGAGGTAGACGGAGAGCAAGGTTTCTCAGTGAAAGTGGAGATCCCTGCAAATACCACTGCTACTCTATTCATTCCGAAACAATATACAGAGGTCATGGAATCCGGAAAATGTATGGAAATGAAGGATAATACTTTGTTTTTGGGCTCGGGGGTTTATCATTTTATCATGAAGTAGAAAAAACAGATTATGAAGAAAATATTGATTTTACTATATGGTATTTTATTGTCTTTTTCTTGCTATGGAAAAGAGAAATGCTATCCAATAGATTTGAGATGTGAATATTTGTGTCGGCCGTTGAGTATTGATGAAAGATCACCACGATTATCGTGGAAATTATTCGATAGACGGGCAGATGCTTTACAAACTGCTTATTATGTAGCGGTAAGTACGGATTCTTTATCTTTATTAAAGGGTGAAAATATTCTTTGGTCTGAAGAAAAGAAGAGTAATAATACACTGATTAGATATACAGGCAAAGAATTGGAGCCTTTTACCAGATACTACTGGTGTGTTTCTATTGCTGATAAAGACGGTCAAAAATCATCGAAGGTAATATCTTCTTTTGAAACAGGTATGTTGGATCAGCAAAATTGGAAAGGTAAATTCATTTCCGACGGTAAGGATATAGAAGATCGTTCGACTCCTTATTTCCGCAAAAATATAGGTATAAGTAAGAAAGTTAAATCAGCGAGAGCTTATATTACAGCAGCAGGATTGTATGAGTTGTCTATCAACGGAAAGAAAATTGGTGACCATATTTTAGATCCTGCCTATACGGATTTTGCGAAGTGTTTGTTATATGCTACTTATGATGTGACCAAAGATTTGAAGCAGGGTGAGAATATATTAGGTATTTTATTAGGTAATGGGTGGTATAATCATCAGCCGGTTGCTGAATGGAATTTTCATCAGGCGGACTGGAGAGGTAGACCTTCTTTCTGTTTGAATCTTCGTATCGTATATATGGATGGTACAGAAGAAGTGATAGCCTCGGACCGTTCTTTTGAAACAACAGCAAGCCCGCTAACTTTTAATGCTATCTATTTAGGTGAAGGATATGATTTCAGGAGAGAAAACAGAGAGACGTATGCTTTAGAGAGTAATGGGGGGGATTGGCAACGGGCAATAGAAGTGGCTACTCCTGCTGAAAAACTGGTGGCTCTGAACATGCCTCCGATTCGTATAACAGACAGACTACATGCAAAAAGTATTAAGAAGTTTAGCGATACCAATTATGTGTTTGATTTCGGACAAAATTGGTGTGGAATAATTGATGGAGTATTTAAGGGAATAGAGGGAACTCGTGTGAAAATAAAACATGCAGAAAGTCTTGATGAAAAGAGAGAACATGTGTATGATGATTGTTTGACTGGTTTCTACAATGCCGAACGTTACGGAAAGCACCCCGATGATGAGCAATTCCAAACGGATATTATTTATTTAGATGGGAAAAAGGACCATTTTGTTCCTCGATTTAGCTACAAAGGATTTCGGTATGTGGAAATTACTTCAGACAAGCCTTTAAAGCTGGATAAAAAGAGTCTGAATTCTTGTTTTGTACATACGGATGTTCCGGAAATTGGATCTTTTGAATGCTCTAATCCTTTGTTTAACAAGATAATGAGTGCAACCCGATATTCTTATCTGTCCAATTTGATCGGAATTCCGACTGATTGTCCGCAACGAGAGAAAAACGGCTGGACGGGAGATGCCCATCTGGCTATAGAAACAGGGCTGTACAATTACGACGCCATTACTTTTTATGAAAAATGGATGAGGGATTTACAGGATAATATGTTTGATAATGGTCGTCTTGCTTGTATTATTCCTTCTGGTGGCTGGGGGCAAACGGACAATACGGTTGATTGGACTTGTGCAGTAGCCATTATTCCTTGGACTATTTATGAATTTTATGGAGATGCTACCTGTTTAGCCGAAAATTATGAAATGATGAAAAAGCATGCAGACTTTTTTCTGAAACATTATCCGGCTGGTTTAGTCCCAGATGCTTGTTTGGGTGATTGGTGTCCTTATAAAGCGGTATCTAATAAGGAATTAACGGCATCCATCTGTTTCTTCCGGATGGTAGATATTATAGCAAAGGCAGCCCGGTTATTCAATAAGGAGGATGATTTATTCTTTTATAGAAAAATGGCAGATAAAATAAAAACTGCAATCAATAAAAAGTTTTTGAATGAAGAAACGGGTATTTATGCAAGCGGTTATCAGGCGGAGTTGAGTATGCCTTTGCGTTGGAATATTGTTCCCGAACATTGCCGTGCTAAAGTAGCCGCCAACTTATCAGCACGAGTAAAACAGGACAATGATCATTTGGATGTCGGCATCTTTGGTTGCCAGGCGTTATTGGATGCTTTAACCACAACAGGAAATGTAGAACAGGCATATCGAATAGCCAATCAGACAGATGAACCTTCATGGGGTAACTGGATTGAGCGGGGAGCAACGACTTTACATGAGTGGTGGCAGTATGATGGAAAAGCCATAACTTCTGAAAATCACATAATGTTTGGTGAAATTGGTGCCTGGCTTTATAAAACATTGGGAGGAATCAATCCGGATGTTGCATGTCCGGGATTTAAGAATGTGATATTGAGACCTTATTTTTTGAAAGATATTAGTTATGTAAAAGTGTCGTATATTACGCCTCAGGGCATGGTTAAATCTTCATGGAATAGGAAAGGGGCAAAAATTATTTATAAAGTGACAGTTCCTCCTAACTCTACAGCAACGTTATTTTTACAAAAGGACGAGCCGGTGAATTTGAAATCCGGAACATTTACTTTTGAAGTGATACCATGACGAATATTATAAATGGAAAGATATGAAAACTGTAGAAAGATTTTTATTGGCAATTGTTGTAACTTTCTGTTGCGTAAATGTTGCAGCCCAATCCGGATATGATGCAAAATATCCATATGATCCGGCGAAGCAGCCTGTTGACGAAAGTGTAGCCGGTGAGGTATTGGAATTTCGTTTTACCAACTCCAAAATTTATCCGGGAACGGAGAGAAGCTATTGGATTTATATTCCTAAAGCTTATAAAGGTGATAAACCGGCCTGTTTGTACGTATGTATGGATGACATTTTGTTTAAAGCCACTACCGTTTTTGATAATTTGATAGCAACTGGGGAAATGCCAGTGACTATTGGTGTTTTTGTGGGGCCAGGTAAAATAGAAAGAAATGGAAAGTTTCTCCGGGCTAACAGAAGCTATGAATTTGATACTACTAACGACCGTTTTGTTCGTTTCCTGTTAGAGGAGTTGTTGCCTGATGCCGAAGCTAAAAAGACTACAGACGGACGTTTATTAAACTTTTCAAAGAATCCTAATGACCGTGCCATTGCAGGGGCAAGCAGTGGAGGTATTTGCGCTTTTACTGCTGCTTGGGAACGTCCTGATGCATTTCGTCGTGTGTTTAGTGCTTTTGGCTCTTTTGTAGCTATGAGAGGTGGTAATGAATATCCAGCGTTGATACGGAAAACGGAACCTAAACCTCTTCGTATCTTTTTGGAAGACGGAACAGAAGATGCATGGAATCCTCTTTTAGGGCATTGGTTTGATGGTAATTTGCTGATGGAATCAGCTTTGGCCTTTTCCGGGTATGAGGTAGCTCACTCTTGGGGGCATGGTGGACATGACGGAGTACATGCTGAGAATATTTTTCCGGATGTAATGCGTTGGCTTTGGAAAGGATGGCCGAAAGAGGTGGAGTGTGGTGTTTCGAGGAATGATATGCTTTCTGAAATTATAGACAGTCAATCACAGTGGCAGGAGATAGAGTTACCAGGAGTAATATCCAGTAGCCTGTTTGCCAATAATTCCGGAGATATTATATTTCAAACAATTGATCAGAATATCCATAAACTGAATCAGGATGGTATACAGAATTTAGGTCGATTCTCTGATTGCTCTTTGGTAGGTGTATTGTATAATAACTTGTTATTATTGGATTCGTCGGGTAGACTCATGAATGATAAACGTGACATATTGCTGAAGGGGATGCAAGGGACCGAAAGTATTTTACCGGTGGATGAATCAGTAGTATATACAGTTCAGCAGAAAGATAATGGAAATATATTATGGAAAGTAAATTTGAACAGAAAATCAAAAGAAAAAATAGATGAAGATGAGGTAGGAGGGAAGTTTTTGGCTATATATCCTGATCATTCACGTTTAGTACAGAGGAGAGTAAATTCCCAATGGATATATTCTTATGTTCCCTCGGAAAACGATTTATTCTCTGATAAACAGCCTTATTACAGATTGCATAGTACCAATGATTCTTTTGCTTCTGAAAACGGAAATATGGTATTTGACAGCAGGGGGTATCTTTATGTAGCGACTCTGCTGGGAGTTCAGGTTTGTGACAGAGAGGGGTTGGTAAGAGCTATATTACCAATACCCGGTGAACAAATACATTCTTTATGTTTGGGTGGTAAAGATATGAATGAGTTATATGTTTTGACAGAAGATAACTTATATGTTAGAAAATTGAATACGTCAGGAATTTGAGTATAATTATGAAGAAAAATATTTTACTTTTACTATTAAGTTTTTTGTCTTTTTATGTAGAAGCTGGGAATAATAAAGAAGTGCCGGCTTCTCATTTCAGGGCTCCTGCTTATCCATTGATTACAATTGACCCTTATATTTCTGCGTGGTCGCATACTGATAAACTGTATGAAGATGACGTCAGGCATTGGACGGGAACAGAACATCCTTTAGTAGGTGTTTTGAGAGTAGATGGTAAATGCTATCGTTTTATGGGGAAGGATAAGCAAGTATTAAAAGCAATACTAAAAGATGCTCGGAACGAAGAATGGCAGGCTAAATATACAAATACATTGCCTTTGGCCGATTGGTATAAAAAAGAGTATAATGATGTGGGATGGCAGGCAGGTGTGGGGGCATTTGGAAGTGCTGATATGTCTCACGTTAAAACCGGATGGAGCCAGGGGGATATTTGGATACGCCGGAAATTCTCAATCGATCATAAAAATGTTATCAAGAAAAAGTTATATCTGATTTATTCACATGACGATATTTTTGAATTGTATCTGAATGGGCAGATGCTGGTGAACACAGGATATAAGTGGAGAAACTATGTTGTGCAACCTTTGGATGCGGAACAAGTGAAATCTCTGACATCAGAAGATAATCTTATTGCAGCTCATTGCCATAATACGATGGGAGGAGCTTATGTTGATTTTGGCCTTTTTACCGAGGATGAGGTAGAGTCCTTTTTTGGTACGGAGGCCGAACAAATAAAGGTGAATGTATTACCTACTCAAACTTATTATTCTTTTTATTGCGGTCCAGTGCAATTGGATTTGAAGTTTACGAGTCCATTGGTTCTTACCGATCTGGATTTATTGAGTAGTCCGGTTAATTATATTAGTTATGAAGTTCGGTCGTTGGACAAGCGTGCACATGATGTACAGATCTATTTCTCTGCAACTCCCAAATGGGCAGTTAACAGCCCGGAACAAGAGGTTAGTGTAGAAAGCTATCAATCTTCTGGCATTCATGTACTAAAAACAGGAACTTTAGAACAGAATGTTTTAGGTAAAAGCGGTGATATCATTTGTATTGATTGGGGGTATTTTTATCTGGCAGGTAAACAGACGGAAGCCTCTGATATGTCTATGGGGGCTCCAGTATCTATTCAGAAGAGTTTTGCCGAAAAAGGAATACTGCCAGTTACAAAAACAACCCGGACATCCGCACGGTTAGATAAGGACGAAACCCTCTTGGCGTATAGTGAAAATATGGGTAATGTGAAAGAACAAAAAGCAGAAGGCTATCTGATGATTGGCTATGACGACATTGCCTCTGTCCAATACTTCGGGCAAAACTTGAAGGCGTATTGGAAGAAAAAATATCCGACGATGGAAGCTGCATTGGCCGATGCCCGAAAAAACTATACCAAAACCATGCAGAGATGTGACGAGTGGGATTATAAGGTGATGAAAGATGCGGTTGAAGCTGGTGGACAACAGTATGCCGAACTTTGTGCTGCTTCTTATCGTCAGGCGGTAGCGGCTCATAAATTGGTCTTAGGTCCTGAAGATGAATTGTTCTTTTTTTCAAAAGAGAATAATAGTAATGGATCTATTGGTACAGTGGATGTGACGTATCCTTCTTGTCCTGTTTTTATCCAGTATAATACGGAAATAATGAAAGCCATGCTGAATTTTATATTTGATTATAGTGAGTCCGGACGTTGGAAAAAAAACTTTGCAGCACACGATGTTGGTACATATCCATTGGCAAATGGGCAAACTTATCAGGAAGACATGCCTGTGGAAGAAACAGGAAATATGTTGATTATGACAACGGCGATTGCTATTGCTGATGGAAATGCGGACTATGCAGCCAAACATTGGGAAACATTGACTATTTGGAGTAATTATCTGGCAGAGGAGGGACTGGACCCTGAAAATCAGTTATGTACTGAAGATTTTGCAGGACATTTGGCACATAATGCAAATCTATCCGCTAAAGCTATAATGGCTATTGCTGGTTATGGACGTCTGGCTAAAATGTTAAATAAACCGGAGGAAGCTAAGAAATATACTGAGATGGCTAAAAAGATGGCTATTGAATGGGAACGTAAGGCTAATGATGGAGACCATTATCGCTTGGCTTTTGATCGGCCGGATACTTGGAGTCAGAAGTATAATTTTGTGTGGGACAAAACTTTGGGAATGAATGTGTTGCCTACTGAAATAATGAAAAAGGAAGTTGCTTTCTATCTGAAAAACCAGAATAAATATGGATTACCTTTGGATAATCGCTTCACATGGGGCAAAATAGATGATACAGTATGGAGCGCTACCATGGCCGATTCGGAGAGTGACTTTCAGGAGCTGATACGACCTATTTGGAAATATGTGAATGAAACTTCCTCAAGAGTTCCTTTAGGCGATTGGTATGAAACATTGAATGCTGATTATATTAATTTTCGGGCACGTTCGGTAGTTGGTGGTGTCTTTATGAAGTCATTGGATCATTATCTTAGAAATAAAAGGAAATAAAGTATGAAAACATGGGTGAAAACAATGGTACAGTTTGGAGGTTTGTTCTCTTTACTGTCCTGCAATCAACCTATTGATGTAGTAACGATTGATTTGTCAAAAGAAGAGGCCGAGATACCTTCCTCTTTATATGGTATCTTTTTTGAGGAGATTACTCATTCCGGTGATGGAGGTTTATATGCGGAAATGATAAGAAACCGTGGTTTTGAAGATGGTACTTTGCCCTCCGGTATGGTTTTGAAGGATGGAAAAGCGATAGCCAAACCTTTACATTGCTATTCCAATGATTCCATCAATCATTTTAGTATTGCATGGAGCGATTCTCTTTTTATGGAAGGCTGGGAAGTTAAGTGTATTTCCGGTACAACCGTTCCTTCTTATAAAATAACGGAGGAGAAACCATTGAACAGTGCTACTCCTCATTCCTTATTTGTAAATCTCGGTGCATCCGTATCTGATGTATTGGTTATGAATGCCGGTTACTGGGGAATAGCTGTAACCGAAGGACAAAAGTATAATTTTCAATTTCATTTGTTTACGGAAGAATTGAGGAATGCTGTAGTGAAAGCTGTCCTGCTGGATCGTGAGGAACAGGTTGTGGCTTCTGAGGAATTCCGGGTTGTACAGGATGGTTCCTGGAATCGTTATGAAGGAACTTTTACGGTTGATGTAACAGCAAATGATCTTCGTTTTGCTTTGTTATTACCTCATAAAGGCAAAGTATATATTGATTTTGTATCGATGTTTCCCGAGAACACTTTTCGTGGACATAAAAACGGATTGCGAAAAGATGTTGCCGAAATGCTTGAGTCGTTGCATCCCGATTTTGTTCGTTGGCCTGGTGGCTGTATTGTCGAAGGCTTGACCATGGATAACCGTGTTAAATGGAAGGAGACGATAGGAGATATTGTAGAACGTCCGGGAGAATACAACTTATGGGGCTATCGCAGCACCTATGGGTTCGGGTATCACGAGTTTTTACAGTTCTGTGAAGATATTGATGCCGATGGTATGTTTGTTTGTAATGCCGGCATGTCCTGTCTGTTTCGGAATGGCGACTACTGGAATGGCGAGCATCAGATAAATGATTTGATCCAGGAAGCTTTGGATGCCATTGAGTATGCGTTAGGTGATACGACCACCACTTACGGAAAAAAAAGAGCGGAAAATGGTCATGCGAAACCTTTTCCGTTGAAATATGTGGAGGTGGGAAATGAAAATATCGGCCTCCGATATGTGAAAAACTATAATCGCTTTTATAAGGCAATCAAGGAAAAGTATCCTCAGATAGAGATTATATGTGCGCTCATGTTCAGTCCTTATATTCAGGATGCAGAGCAAATCGATATTTTAGATCCCCACTACTATGAAACGGCCGGTTGGTTCTATAATAACGCTGATGTTTATGATAAGTTGCCCGATGATACTCCTTATAAAATCTATGTAGGAGAATATGCGGCTATCGGCCGGCCTTCTCTTTATTCATCTTTGGGAGAAGCTGCCTATCTGACAGGAGTTGAGAGGAATGCGGATAAGGTTCGAATGGTGTCTTATGCCCCGTTGATTCAGCATGCAGCTCACGGAAGAGATCATCTGCTGGTGTTGAAAAATGATTCTGTTTACGGTCGTACTAATTATTATGTATTGAAAATGTTTTCCGAGAACCGGCCGGATGTAAATCTGCATACGGATTTGAAAGTTGGTTCTCCCGCCCCTGCATTCCGGACGAAAGGATTTATCGGTTTGGGAACCAATAATACAGAGGTTGAATTTAAAGACCTGAAAATTATGGCAAACGGTGAAGAAAGACATGTTTCCGGATGGGATGATTTTGTGAATAAATGGGAGGTTGTCCGTGGGAATTGGAATGTGAAAGAAGATGTCCTGTTTCAAAGTCAGAAGGGGATAGATGCTTTTGCTGTTCTTAAAGACTGTGAGTTTGAAGATTGTACCATCGAGTTGAAAGCTAAAAAGATATCCGGTACGGAAGGTTTTAGAATTATCTTTGGCGGTGCTGATCTGAACAACTATTTTATGGCGGATATGGGAAGTCATACCAATGAGTCGGTTATTTTCCGTGAGATAAACAATGAGGGTTCCATTTCTTTATTTGATTATCGGAATAATACGTCTATAAAGGCGAATCAGTGGTATACGGTACGGATTGAGATCAAAGGTGCCCATTGGCAATGTTTTTTGGATGACGAACTGCAATATGAATATACGTATGCTCCTCAGACGAAGCAATATGTTGTATCGGGTTATGACAGGGAACGCAATGAGATCATTGTTAAATTGGTAAATGCAGAGTCCGGAAACTGGAAAGTCAAAGTGGAGTTGGAGAATGCGATGGATATTGCTTCGAAAGGGACTAAAATTGTATTAGGAGCGAATGAGCGATTTGAGGAAAATAGTTTCAGTACTCCTTTTAAAGTGGTTCCGGAAGTTTCTGAGTTATCAGGAATTGGCAGTACATTTAATGTCGATTGTCCGGCTAATTCGTTGATGATATTGAGAATACCGTGTAAGAAGTAAATGATGAAAATAGAACACTCTAAGAATGATAAATAAATATTTGAAAATAATAGTTGTATTATTGCTGGTGGCAAATGCCACTTTTGCCGGAAATAAAATTGGTATTTATGATTTGCGTTATACCCTTCAGGCTGATTTGAGCACAGCACAGGGGCTCAATTTGGCTTGGGATGATGTACATGCTGTGTCTACTTTGCAAGGAGTGGTAAACAGGGATACTCCCCGCTTGTATGTTTATTTTGTAATGGAGGGTAATAATGATATTGATGGTTATTGGTGGAATAAATACAGTCGGAAGGGAGAGTGGTTATACGGACGTGAAACGCAGACGTACCGGACGATGGAGGAATTATTTACTGCATATGCTTCTTATATAGAAGGAGTGGTTGTCTATGATGGAAATGTTCCTTCCACCAGTAATGTTGCCTCTTCTGTGGCTGGTATTGAGAATTTGGTTGCCATTCGTTACGACGATACTCCGGGAAGTCTGTATGACCGTCTTGTGGTACACGGGCCGAAGCTACCGGTAAAAAGATGGCTGTTGAATCCGGACGGAACCTCTATGTTTACAGGTAAAAAAGGAATGGAAATACCGGAAACGTCACGTCTTTCTACCGGCTCTCTGAAGAATGATCCTTATGTATGGTTTATAGAGAAATATATGAAAACCGGTAAGTGCAATACGGAATTTGCCGCTTATTACATCGACCAGTATTGGAAGCAGAAACCTTTTGCGGCTGTAAAAAATCACCATACCTTGAGTAATCATGATTTTTTTGTAAGTAAGAGGGCCTTTTTCTTTGACTTATCTCCCTGGGGAGATGAACCGGCTACAGACGATCCTTCTCAGCCGGTAGGTACGGACTTGCAAACCTTGAAAGAAATGTTGTTATTGGCTTATCAACAGAATAAGCATGAGAAGATGTGTTATATCGGAGGTTTCCCTTCTTGGGCTTATAAATATACGATGCATGCTTCGGGTATTCATGATGATGTGCCGACAGAGTGGGAGTTTAGCCGTATTATCAGTGCATACAATGCTTTTAAGGATGCGGATGCCATTAGCTATGGTGCATTGGCGAATGCCTCTTTCTGGCAGCACTTTCCTACAAAAAAGAAATATACACAGGATTGGATTTCCCATAAGGAGCTGCAAAAAAGAGGATTATTGACGGCTGATGGAAAAGTGAATGTGGCCGGGCGGAATTTTATTATCTTTTATGTTGGCGACTATGATGCTTCTGCATGGATTTCACAACGTACCCCCTCAATTTGGGATGACCCTAATCGTGGAAAGTTACCGTTGATGTGGTGTATCAGTCCTGTATTGGCCGAACGTGTACCACATATTATGCATAATTTCCGTACGACGGCAACTGAGAATGATTATTTTGCTTCTGCCGATAACGGTGCGGGATATATAATGCCGGGTATGTTGCAAGAACCTCGTGATTTGTCCGGGCTTCCGTCCGGACTGAAAGTATGGGGCAAGCATTGTAAGAAGTACTATGACAAGTGGGGATTATCCGTTACTGGTTTTGTCATCGACGGACAGGCTCCGGGATTGAATGAAGAAGGCTTGGACTGTTATGCTTCTTTCAGTCCGAATGGCATTGTACCTCAGAAGACTGTGACTGCCTCCCTGCATGGCAATATGCCGGTCATTCGTGCCGATCTGGATATTAATGACGATGATCCGAAAGTTGCTGCCGGAAGAATTGTGAAGCGTGTGAAAGAACGTTCGGCGTTGCCTTTCCATTGGTTTCGTAACATTTTAAAGCAGCCTACCTGGTATTGTGAGGTGATGGATGAGGTGAAAACGCAGGATGAAAATATTGTATTGCTGGACGCTCCAGCGTTTTTTGAGCTGTTGCGTATTTATCTGAAAGAGCATGATTCGATGATAGAATAAAGTTCTGTGATGGTATTTTTTGACCATCATGTGGAAAAATTGAGTAATTGGATATAGATTGTTATTTGATTTTATTGCACAATTTGTTCAATCGGGAGATTGAATAGATTGTGCAATAAAAAAGAAAAGGCATGCATTAGCTTTGCCTTTCGAAAAACAATCCATATCGATCATGAAAAACAAATTAAAATCTTTTCTTCTGACTGCCCTTTGCAGTCTTGGGCTTGCTTCAGTTTCTGCGCAGGCTCCTACTGTTCATACCATCGGTGACTCTACGATGGAAGAGAAATCGACCGATCCTTCCGTAAATACCAACGGCCAACGCGGATGGCCTCAGATGCTTCCGCAATTTATGGTCAACGGTGCTACATTGAACAATCGTGCCAAGAGCGGTACGAGTTCGAAAACATTTTATGAGGAGAGCCGTTTCTGGACAACGGTGAAACCGCAAATAAAAGAGGGAGATTATGTCATTATACAATTCGGACATAATGATGAGAAACACGCGGGAGCGGATGGAGAAGTCGGAACTTATCCGTGGACTACTTACAAAGAATACCTTCGGAAATATGTCAATGAGGTTCGGGAATTGAATGCTACTCCTATTTTGTTCACTCCGATTGTACGCGGTTACTTCAGCGCTAATAAGATAACGGATAAAGGGGCGCATAATCTGGGAGCGGATGTGATCATGTCCTCCGGTAGAGATTTGGATTATGTAGCTGCTATGAAAGAAGTGGCTGTGGAGCTGAATTGCTTATTGGTGGACCATACGGCTTTGACGCGTGCTATTTGTGACGAATACGGTGAAGAGAAAGCAAAAGAACTTATTTATAATGTAGGCGATGGTACTCATATCGGAGAATATGGGGCTACACTTTATGCCCGTTTGGCTGTACAGGGATTGGCGGCACAAGGATTATTGACGGAGTATTTTAATGCAAATCCGGATATATTGATTAATCCGGTTTCGCATAACTTCGGAAAAAGTTATCTCAATGCCGGTTCTGTATATGCTTTTTCGGTCAGTGGTATCGATTTGACCCCGGAGAACGGGAAAATAACCGTGACCGCTTCGGAAGGATTTGAAGTTTCCCGAAGCGCGACTGAAGCATTTGCCTCTACTTTGGAAATAAGTTATGAGAATGGAAATGTACCGATGACTTCTATTTATGTAAAGTTCCTGCCGACGGAGAAAGGTGTAAAGAATGGAACGCTGACTGTGAGCAATGGCACGAATACTAAAACGGCAACGTTGACAGGTGAGGGTGTGTCTTTTGAAGGAGGAGTCGCGGCTCAGGCCTATTGGCAGTTAAGTCAGGATACCAAAGCAGTGGTAACCGGTCCCATCTTGGCAGCAGAAGAGGTTTTCAGCCAGATGTATGCCGACCGTTATGCCAAACCGGGAAATCCGACGACTTGGATAGATGGATGGATAGATCCGGAAACGAAAACTCAGCGCAACATCATCGAAGGAGATGAATGGCCGGAAAATGAGATAGATGTAAACTACAACCGCTATATTGAATTTTCGGTAACGGCTAATGCCGGAACCACTTTCAATATCGATTCTATCGGACTGTATGCCGGTGGTTCCGGTGGCAATGGCATGTGTTTCCGGGTGATGTGTTCCAAAGATCCGGGATTCGGGGAATATACGTTGATCAGTAACCGCCCTACTAATGTATCCAATACGATGTACCCCATTTCTTTGAAAGAGATTATCGAACTGAACGGAGAAGAGACTCTCTATCTGCGTGTATACCCCTGGTATAGCAGTAAGTCGAACCGGAAGTCGATCTGTCTTTATGGAGTGACGGTGAAAGGGGTAGTGACGGAAGGGGGAGCTACTTCGATAGAGACGCCCCGGAATGTAGGAAAGGCTTATTGTGCTCCGGCAATCACTACTGATAAGACTACTTTGCATTATGGGCTTTCCGAGTTGTCTCCGGTGAATATCACTCTCTATGATATGGAGGGACGTACAATGCATCATTATAATGATAACTTGGAAGCGGGGGATTATGCACATGAAATCAGTCTGGGCGGCTTCTTGAATGGTATTTATCTCTGTAAACTGATGACAGGAAACCGGATACAGACACTGCGTATCATTAAAAAATGAAATGAGTTTTATATCTAAAATAAGAATATATATGATGAACAAAGAATCTTTATTAAAGGGCTGTTTGCTCGGAATACTGGGATTTGCCGCACAATGGGTTACGGCACAGACTTTCGACAATGAGACGGTAACGGCCATTTGGGGAATGTCCGGCGGTGCCAATGAACCGTCACAAGCCGTTGTCAGCAATGAGCATGCTTTTAGTACGACTGCTTTTGTCTTGGGGAAGGAAATGACTTTTACCAAACAACAGGAATACAAAGGAGCCGATGAGAATTTGAGTATGAATAACTATAAGCCCAGTGCCCAGATGAATGCAGCGACCGACGGTCACGATCTGGTCTATTCTATAAAACCCGCCAAAGGTCTGATGTATCAACCGGGAAGTATTTCTTTTAAGATGGGAGTGTTCGGTACAGGTGGCGGTATGATCGATATTTATCTGAAATACGCCGATGGAATGAAAAAGACAGTGGCAAGTAATGTCAAGCCGAATCGTTCCGGGGCTTCTGTAAATGCAACCGAATGTACTTATGAATTGACCGGTATGCCGGCAACAGATGAAGAAATATCATTGATAATCAGTGTTTATAACCTGGCTAATAATAAGGAAATCGGTTTCAATAATGTGGTGATGACGGGTACAGTCAACGGGACGGCTGTAGAAGTGCCGCAATACAGTATTACGACAGCTTTGCAACCGGAAAATGCAGGTACTGTCAATCAATTGCCTGCGGGCGACCTGATGGATGAGGGCACGAATGTGACGGTTACTGCTTCACCGAAGTTTGGTTTCCACTTCATCAATTGGGTGGATAATGCCGGAAAAGAAGTGTCTGCCGAGAACCCTTATTCGTTCTCACTGAAAGCGAATACTTCATTGAAAGCTGTTTTTCAAGAGGTGAATACATATACATTCACAACTCGTTGTATAAATGACCTGGAAATGCAGATCGGTTCTATTTCCTTGAATCCGGAATCCACCGAAGGCAAGTACGAGGAAGGTACGGTAGTGACTGTTGTTGCCAATGAACTCCCTATTACACGATTCTTGAACTGGGAGGATGAATTTGAAAATTCCAATGTGACGAAGCCCGAGCGTACTGTAACTGTAAAGCAGAATACGGAGATTGTTGCAAACTATGAAATACAGGATTTTATTGCCGCTTATAATTCGGATAAGGCAGAGATCTGGGCGAACAAGGGAACATATCCGTTTGCTGCCGATTATGTGTGGGACTCGGAACGTAATGCGACTGCTTCTGTAGTGAAAATCAGTGATGGAAACTCTCTGGATGGTAATTCCAGTGGCACTCCGGTGGTACGTATGCGCAAAGGAGCGGTTATCAGTTCGGTGAATGGTTTGTACATGAACGGATATCGGAGTACGGATGTAGCTATGCAGGTTCAGTTCTCTACCAAGAAATTCACGACCGTACGTTTTACTGCTGCTTTGGTGGCAAAGAATGCGGCGAATGTAAATTGGAAGGTACTTTACTCAACAGATGGTACTGTTTATAATCCCGTTATCAATAATGGTGAGGAATTGGTTTATAAATTGAGTAACGGGTTGGCTACCAGTGTTGATTTTGAATTGCCAGCCGAAGAAGTCGCCGAAAAGGAGATGGTCTATATTCGTTTTACCGGTACCGGTGACGAGCTTCTGAATGATAACAATGGTGAATATAACTTTGATAAGGTTGATTCGGGAAGCGGTTTGAATTACACGGATCATAGCGAGACCGGATTGGGTAATATCTATGTATTCGGTACTCCGATTATCGACGAAGACCCTGATGCTCCTGTCATTAAAGCGATTATTCCTGCCGATAAGGCTACCGGAGTATCTGCCAATGGAAAAATTACCATTTCTTATGATGAACGCATTCAAGCCGGAACGGGTGAAGCTACTCTGACAGGTAATGGTAAAACGATTGTATTGGAACCGGAATATGGGAGTTCTTCTGTTTCTTTCCGTTATGCGAATCTGGCTTATGCTACTCAGTATACATTGGAACTGCCGGAGGGATATGTTACAGACCGTTCGGATAATCGTGCGCCGGCTGTAAACACAACTTTTACGGTGATGGAACGTGTAAAACCGGAAGCCCGTCTCTTTAATGCGATAGTAGACCAAAGTCTGGATGCGAGCATTGCACCTACCTCTACTACGATCGGTCAATATAAAACCATTCAGGAAGCGATTGATGCCGTACCGGTAACTAATAATAAACCTTGGCTTATCTTTATTAAAGCAGGATATTACAATGACTTGAATAATCGTACTTTCTCCACCGGGAAATATACTTGGGAGGATCAGAGTGGAAAGTTACCGGCTTCGGAGGACAGCCGTATCGTAGTGGTGGATCGTCCGTTTATACATTTAATCGGTGAGGATGTAAACAAGGTGACTATTGCGCAGGATCGTGTGGCGGGAAGTAACTCTGCAGATAAATCCCAACCTTGGTATAACGTGGCCGAAGGTGCTACGTTAGTTATCAAATCGAATGATTTTTATGCGGAGAACTTGACAATCGATAATGAATGGTGGACAAAATATGAAGGTAATGAAGCCCGTGGGCCACAAGCTTTGTCTCTTTATGTGGAAGCGGACCGGGTAGCTTTCAATAATTGCCGCATCCGTTCTTATCAGGATACCTACCTGAGCCCTAAGACCGGAAATACCAATACGGGCAATAACCAGCCGCATTATTACGATCGCAATTATTTCCGTAATACGATGATTGAAGGTGCAGTGGACTTTATTTATGGAGGAGGCGATGTCTACTTTGACAATTGTACACTGAATATTGTCCGTGAATCGGGTGGTTACATCGTTGCTCCGTCACACTATACGGATATGAAAGACAGTCAGGGGAATGTGACACAAGCTTGTACACGTTGGGGATATGTATTCAAAAACACGACGATCACTGCTCCCGACGGTAAGGAAGATAAGACACAAGTGTATTTCGGCCGTCCCTGGCACAATGAACCGAAAACGGTATTTATCGATACGGAATGCCGTGTGAAACCGTATGAGGGTTATTGGTATCCTAAGATGGGTGCTATACCGGCTCTTTGGGCGGTATATAATATCTGGGATAAAAACGGATATAAGATGAGTGAAAAGTCGATTGAGGAATATTGGTATGAGGAAAACGGACAGACGATTTACGGCAAGGCAAAGAACTTCCTGACGGATGAGGAAGCCGCTTCCTATACGTTGGAAAATGTTTTTGGAGGTGATGGTACCGATGCTGTTACCGGTATGTGGAATCCGCTACCGATGGTGGAACAGACTTCTAAACCGGTAATCAATGGTAAAGAAGGGGATACGGCATTTGGTTGGACTGCTGATGAGTATGCTATCTGTTATGTGGTGACTATTAATGGGAAAGTTGCCGGATTTACCGTTGATACTCGTTATGAAGCTAATTTGAATGACGTGGTTACGGTACAGTCGGTAAATGAGTACGGTGCATTGAGTGAAGCTTCCGATGAATTTACGGTAGGCAATACCGGTACGGGGCTTGAGAATACAGCAATGGAAAGCCCGGTTATCGTAATAGGAAGTAAAGGAACGATTTCTGTACGTGGTATTGAGATACCGACCCGTATTTATGTGTACGGCATAGACGGCACGCTGATACAAAATCTGGAAGTTCACCGTAATGTATCGCTTTCCGTTCCGGCCGGCCGGTATATTGTGAAGGCAAACGATTCGGTTACGAAAGTATCGGTAAATTGATAACGAACTACCGGTAAATTGATAACGAACAATCAATAAATAGCTGAAAGGGAGGACATCATTGCAAAATGTTCTCTCTTTTTTTATGCTGTAAGCTCTCTTGTCCGGCGATAATTTTTCGGGATTGCCGGAAATACGTTACCTTTGTCTGTCTAAAGGTTTGTTATGCTTAAATTGTTTCTCATCATTCTCTATCTTGTTTGTCCGTTTGTGCTTTCTGCCCAAAGCCTGATGCACGTGCGTTATTATTCAGCCAAAGACGGGTTGTCTCAAAACACTGTGGCGGATTTCCTGCAGGATGATAAAGGGTATATCTGGATGGCTACCTGGAATGGATTGGAGAAGTTTGACGGCTATACATTTCAGAACTATAAGTCATATCCTACGGACGATACCCGCCTTGAATACAATCGTATTCAGCAAATTATAAAAAGCCAAAAGGGAAACATCTGGTGTATTACCTACAACAACCTGCTTTATCTCTTTGATACACGTACTGAAAAGTTTCGCAATGTCTTTTCCGGTTATCCTCATTTGGCTGGTTATGAAGAGGTAGCGCGAATATATAAGCAGACAGGCGGGATCCTTTGGTTTAGTAATAAAGCCGGAGAATTGTTCCGGATCGATGAGGAACGTTTGGGTGAAGCTGATGGAATTGTGCATTTGCCCTGCCGTTCCTGTGCCGGACATGGGCAGAAGATATACACTGTCTATCAAGACAAAAGAGGATACGAGTGGATATTGACCGAACAGGGTACTTTTGTTTACAACCATCCCGAAATACAGACCGATGTGCGGTTGAGATATGTCAAGGAGGCAGATAAAAGTACTTATTTCTTGACGGAAGGAGGAGAACTCTATACATTTGTGCCGGATGCCGGGATTCTGCATATCCCGAATCCTTTTCCAATGAAGCCGGTCAGTGGATTGGTTTCTATAAAATCCGGCAGATTGTTGATTCCGGATTCGGAGAAAGTGATTGTTTATGATACGCGGAAAAAGTTTTTTGAACAGTTATACAGACAGGAAGCAGCTCTCGATCCTTTGCATGTCACAGGTGTGCACTATTCAAGAAAAAACGTAATCTGGATGTTGTCCGGACAAAGAGTGCTACGTTATACTCCTGCCGACCGGAAAGTAACCTCTTTCCAAGTGAATCTGACCGGCACGGATACTTTCCGGCATGTGCATGAGGATGAGTTTGGAGGAATTTGGTTTATGACCCGTAGCGGGAGTTTTTATTCTTATAATTCTGTTACTGACGGATTGGAACCGGCCTATCGATATACAACCGGACAGAAAGAGCCTTACCGGACAGAAGGAAGAGCTTTTCTGCGAGATTCCCATAAAAATCTGTGGGTAAGCCGTAAATACGGTTTTGATAAAATTTACTTCACCAATCGTAATTATGATTACATCCATACTTCGGCCGAACAAGAGGTACGGGGTGTTTTTATCGATTCGAAAAAACGCTTGTGGGTTGCTTCTAAGGAGAATCGGCTGGAGGTGTATGACAAACAGGGTAATTATGTGGGTAATATGGATTCCACAGGCAAACTGCTGCAAAACCGGAATATCTCTTTCGGCAGGAATGTCTATACTTTCTTTGAGGATAGCGAGCATCGTTTGTGGTTGGGAACACGAAACCACGGGATAGTAGTGGCGACGGAATATGATGGGAAATTTACACTTCACACTTTCCGTCACGATAAACAAGATCCGTATGCTTTAAGCAATGATGCCATCTATTCCATCTGTCGGGATACCCGGAACCGGATATGGATCGGTACACTTGGCGGGGGAATCAATCTGTTTTCCGGAACGTTGGATAATCCCCGTTTTATTCATTTGGAGAATCTGATGAAAGGGTACCCCGGTGATATGTGTCACAAAGTGCGTAGTTTGTATTGTACCCGGAAAGGCGTCGTACTTGCCGGCACTACGGAAGGATTATTGAGTTTCTCGGATGATTTTCAGAAGCCGGAAGACATCGAATTCTTTCACAATGACTGTGAGGACGGATTAAGTAATAATGACGTCATGGATGTGCTTGAAAGCCGGGATGGTAAAATCTATATTGCCGCTTACAGTGGGGGAATTTGTATGGCTGATGTGGATTCATTATTGAATACACGAATCCGTTTTCATTACCTTAATATGAAAAACGGGCTTCCGTCCGATTTACCGCAATCGATGTTGGAAGATGGAGAAGGGAATATCTGGATTTGTTTTGAGAATTATATAAGTAAGTACAAGGCGGACCGCAAAGGATTCGATACGTATGACAGTGCCAATCTGCATACGGATTTGCAGATTACTGAGGCCCATCCGGCTATCGATCAGCAGGGAGCTATGTATATCGGTACGAATCAGGGTGTTCTTCGTCTCCGTTTATACGATTTGAAGAAGAGCAGTTTTGTGCCGCGCATCGTTTATGCCGGAGTGGATATTCAGAACAGCGACGGTACGGTTTCCAATTCCGTACTGGCCGCCGATTCACTGGTGTTGGGCAAAAAAGAACGGAATGTTACCATTGCCTTTTCAGCATTGGATTATACAAATTCGGAGGCACTTCAATACGCTTACCGTTTGAAGGGTATCAGCGATCAATGGGGATATATCGGAGAGAACCATTCCATCGGCTTTGCCAATTTGCCTTCCGGTGATTTTGTATTGGAGGTGAAGTCTACGAATGGCGATGGTGTATGGTGCGATAATATTACTCCTCTTTACATACATATTCAGCCTCGTTTCACGGAGACGGCATGGGCATGGGTGCTTTACGTTCTTATAGCGATCATCCTTATTCTTACGGTATCCGGTATCATTGTCTATATCACGAACTTGAAACGGAAAGTAACTTTAGAACAGCAGTTGACCGATCTGAAACTACGCTTTTTTACTGATATTTCGCATGAGCTCCGTACACCGTTGACTTTGATATCCGGTTCGATTGAAGAAATCGTAGAACGAGGACAACTGCAAAAGAGCGGGACAGAGAATATGCAGGTAGCCCGGCGCAATGTAAACCGTATGTTGAGGCTTGTCAATCAGATTTTGGACTTCCGGAAGATACAGGGGCGAAAGATGAAGTTGAGTATTGAACAGGGAGATGTGGTTGCCTTGTGTCGGCAGGTTGGTGAGAACTTTACACAATTGGCTCACGAACGTTCCATTCATTTCCGTTTGATTCCCGAAACGCCGGAAATACGTTGTTATACGGATATGGATAAATTGGAAAAGATACTCTTCAATTTACTGTCCAATGCGTTTAAATATACGGCGGATGGTAAGTCCATTACCATGGCGGTACGTATGGAGTCCGGTTGCTTGTTTGTTTCCGTACGTGATGAGGGCAAGGGGATGGATCTCCGGAAAATCGATAACTTGTTCGGCCGCTTCGAGACTTTCGGAAAAACAGATCCGAACCGTTCTACCGGTATCGGGCTTTCTCTGGTGAAAGAATTCGTGGATTTGCTGCACGGCACGATACAGCCTGAAAGTATTCCCGGACAGGGAACCGTTTTCACCGTTACCTTACCCTGCACTTACGAGGCATATGCTGCCGATTCGATGGCTGAATTTGTTTTGAATGATGAAGTAAAGTTCGAATACCCTGTGGAAGTACAGTTATCCCGTCAGGAGGAGAAGGAGAGGAGTATTCTGATCATAGAAGACAATGACGAGCTCCGTCGTTTTCTGGCTATGATATTGAGAGACTGTTATCATGTATTGGAAGCCGGTGACGGCAGGCAAGGTCTGGAAATAATAGGTCGGGAATTGCCGGATTTAATTGTCAGTGATGTGATGATGCCCGAAATGGATGGCATTGAATTGCTGGCAGCAGTAAAAGTCAATCGCGATACCAGTCATATTCCCGTGATCCTGCTTTCGGCCAAAGCGTCTGTTGACGATCGTGTCAGAGGGTTGGAGTATGGTGCGGATGACTATATAGCCAAGCCGTTTAATTCTGCTTACTTGAAAGCGCGGATTGAGTCGTTGATAAGGCAACGCAGCTCTTTGGCAGCGTATTATCTCGGGAGTTCATTGAAAGACTCGGATAAAACGGAAAAGAAGCAGCCGGATGTGAAATTGGAGCAGGTGCTGGAATCGGTTCCATCCTTTAATAACACTTTTATTCAGGAGGTGATCCGGTTAGTCGATGAGAATCTGCAGAATCCGGATTTCAAGATTGATGACTTGGCTGAAACAATGAATATGAGCCGTGCCGTATTCTATCGTAAGATAAAGACGTTTACAGGAGCTTCTCCGATCGATTTGGTGAAAGAGATGCGTTTGAAACGGGCTTTGGAGTTATTGGATGCCGACACATACAGTTTGTCGGAAGTTGCCTATCAAAGCGGATTTTCCTCACCGCAGTACTTCAGTCGCGTATTTAAAGAACAGATGCAGTGCACACCGAATGAATATAAGAGACGAAAAGCAATGAAAAACTGATTATATTACTGAGGTATTAGTATGAATTATCTCTTTCCTTTTTTGTTTTCTGGATCGAGTTTTATTTATAGTCTTTGTTAGTGATATTACATAGGATTGCCGGTTGCATGATGTGTGAGTTCTTCTTTTTCTGATACCGCTTGCTCTATTATTTCTTCTTCATTAGTGTTACTTTTTTCTTCTTCTTCCTCTTCTTCTTCCTCTGCAAATGGTTCTGGCTTTTGTGGTCCGTATCCGATAAATGCAAAAGCACAGAGTGATCCCATGATTGCTCCACTAAGATGCCCTTCCCATGAAGTATTGGCAGGTGTAAAGTAAGGGAACATTTGCCATACGAGTCCGCCATATAAGAAAGTAACCAATAATGAAATGGCAATCAGAGGGGCGTATTTTCGCAATAATCCACTGAAAAACAAGAAAAAAGCCAATCCGTAAATCACACCGCTTGCTCCGATGTGCCATCCGGGTTTTCCGATGATAAAAGTAATGGCACCGCAACCTATCCAGATAATGAAGAATATATAAGGGGCAATCCCCCGGTAAAAATAAAATAAACACCACGTAAGAAAAAAGAGAGGTAACGTATTGGCAAATAAATGAGCAAAGTTGCTGTGTATCAGCGGATGTGCGAAAATGCCAAACATCCCTCTTTGTTCCATAGGGTATACTCCTAAGCGTGTGAAGTCCCAATCCATACCTACCTCTAATATCTTTATTATATAAAGGATAAAAATAAGGAACAACGGAAGCATCATTGCTAAGAGAATTTTTCGTAAATCCTGCTTCATTTCTCTTTTTTTTGGTTAAATATACACAATGTTGCGAATATTTTAAGGAAAAAGGAAAATAAAAACCGATTTTATTTTTGTTTTTACCTTTAATTCGTATTTTTGGGAATCATACTTAGAATTATGATAACAGAAATATAATTAACCTTTAAATAATGCACAACTATGAGTTATTTACATTTTGACAAGACTCTGATGGTCAATCTGGAGGAATCTCTTCCCAGAGAAATTCTTAGGACGAACCGTGCGGGAGCTTATCATTGTACAACGATTGTAGATTGTAACACACGCAAATATCACGGTTTGTTGGTGATTCCTGTTCCCAACCTGGATGATGAGAATCATGTGCTGCTATCTTCTCTTGATGAAACGGTAATTCAGCACGGTGCGGAGTTTAACCTGGGATTACATAAATATCAGGGAAATAATTATAGTCCGAATGGGCATAAATATATCCGTGAATTCGATTGTGAACATATTCCGGCAACGACTTACCGTGTGGGAGGAGTTATTCTCCGTAAAGAAAAAATTTTTGTACATCACGAAAACCGGATTCTGATTCGTTATACTTTGATCGACGCCCATTCGGCAACAACCTTGCGTTTCCGGCCATTTTTGGCTTTCCGAAGCGTGCGGGAGTATACCCATGAAAATGCACAGGCAAGCCGTGACTATCAATTGGTGGAAAACGGTATAAAAACCTGTATGTATCCCGGCTATCCGGAATTGTTCATGCAATTGAACAAGAAAAATGAATTCCATTTTGACCCCAACTGGTATCGGGGTATCGAGTATCCTAAAGAACAGGAAAGAGGATACGATTTCAACGAAGACCTTTATGTACCCGGCTATTTCGAAGTGGATATCAAGAAAGGTGAAAGTATCGTCTTTTCTGCCGGTATTTCCGAAATATCTCCCCGACGTTTGAAACAGGTATTTGAAACAGAAGCAGAAGACCGGACGCCACGCGACAGCTTCTATCATTGCTTGAAAAATTCAGCGCACCAATTTCATAACAAACAAGAAGAAGAGCATTATATTCTTGCCGGATATCCGTGGTTTAAGTGTCGTGCACGCGATATGTTCGTATCGTTGCCCGGATTGACGTTGGCTGTCGATGAAGTGGATGAGTTTGAGGATGTCATGAAGACTGCAGAGAAAGCCATTCGCAATTATATCAATGACGAACCTATAGGGTGTAAAATTTATGAAATGGAAGATCCGGACGTTCTGTTGTGGGCTGTATGGGCATTGCAACAGTATGCCAAGGAAACTTCACGCGATCAATGCCGGGCGAAATACGGATCCTTGTTGGAGGAAATTATCGAATTTATCCGTCAGCGAAAACATAACAATCTCTTCTTACACGAAAATGGCCTGCTTTATGCCAACGGTACGGATAAGGCCATTACTTGGATGAATTCAACGGTTAATGGCCGTCCGGTGGTGCCCCGTACCGGATATATCGTAGAAATAAATGCTTTGTGGTATAATGCGCTTCGTTTTGTGGCCGATTTGGTTCGGGAAGGCGGTAATACGGTATTGGCCGATTTGCTGGACGGACAGGCGGAAGTGACAGGCAAGTCTTTTGTAGAAGTATTCCGCAATGAATACGGCTATCTACTCGACTACGTAGACGGAAATATGATGGATTGGAGTGTACGGCCTAATATGATATTTACGGTAGCCTTTGATTATTCTCCTCTCGATCGGGCACAGAAGAAACAGGTGTTGGATATTGTGACGAGAGAACTGCTTACCCCGAAAGGCCTTCGTACATTAAGTCCGAAGAGCGGCGGCTATAATCCTAATTATGTAGGACCTCAGATTCAACGTGATTATGCTTATCATCAGGGAACTGCCTGGCCGTGGCTGATGGGCTTTTATATGGAAGCTTATCTGCGGATTTATAAGATGAGCGGTATTTCGTTTGTAGAACGTCAGTTGATTGGTTTTGAAGATGAGATGACAAGTCATTGCATCAGTTCATTACCCGAATTGTTTGACGGTAACCCTCCTTTCAAAGGACGTGGGGCTGTGTCGTTTGCAATGAACGTGGCTGAGATTTTGCGTATTTTGAAATTATTGTCAAAGTATAATTTATAAGAGGAGGGACGAAAATGAAAGTATTAATGTTTGGATGGGAATTCCCCCCGCATATTTTAGGTGGTTTAGGAACTGCCAGTTACGGTTTAACGAAAGGAATGTCTCTCCAGCAGGATATGGAAATCACCTTTTGTATTCCCAAACCTTGGGGTGATGAAGATCAGAGTTTTTTGAAGATTATCGGTATGAACAGTACACCGGTAGTCTGGAGAGATGTGAATTGGGAGTACGTGAAAGACCGTGTGGGCTCTTATATGGATCCGCAACTTTATTATGATTTACGTGATCATATTTATGCCGATTTCAATTATCTGCATACAAATGACTTGGGATGCATCGAATTCTCGGGGCGTTATCCGGACAATTTGCATGAAGAGATCAATAACTATTCCATTGTGGCCGGCGTGGTAGCCCGTCAGCAGGAGTTTGATATCATACACTCACACGATTGGTTGACATATCCGGCCGGTCTGCATGCCAAACAGGTATCGGGTAAGCCGTTGGTGATCCACGTGCATGCCACCGATTTTGACCGTAGCCGTGGTAATGTAAATCCTACTGTATACGCAATAGAGAAAAACGGTATGGATCATGCCGATCACATCATGTGCGTAAGTGAGTTGACCCGGCAGACTGTTATTCATAAATATTATCAGGATCCGAAGAAAGTGTCTACCGTGCACAATGCGGTTTCACCGTTGTCGCAGGATATTCTGGATATTGTTCCGAATAAGAATCCGAAAGAAAAAGTGGTTACTTTCCTGGGACGTATCACTATGCAGAAAGGACCGGAGTATTTCGTAGAGGCGGCTGCTATGGTGTTGCAGCGTACCAAGAATGTACGTTTTGTAATGGCCGGTAGTGGCGATATGATGAATCAGATGATTCGTTTGGTTGCTGAACGCGGAATTGCCGATCGTTTCCATTTCCCCGGATTTATGAAAGGCCGGCAAGTATATGAAGTGTTGAAAGCCAGCGATGTTTACATTATGCCTTCTGTGTCCGAGCCATTTGGTATTTCTCCGTTGGAAGCGATGCAGTGTAGTGTACCGACGATCATTTCCAAGCAGTCCGGTTGTGCAGAGATTTTGGAGAAATGCATTAAGACGGATTATTGGGACATTCATGCGATGGCAGATGCAATTTATTCCATTTGTACTTATCCTGCGATGTATGAATATCTGTGTGACGAAGGGAAGAAAGAAGTGGACCAGATTAAATGGGAAAACGTCGGATACAAAGTGCGTGGTATCTATGACGAAGTAATAAAGAATTATAAATAATAAAATAATATAGATATGAGAACAATCTGTCTTTATTTTGAAATACATCAAATTATTCATCTGAAACGTTATCGTTTTTTCGATATAGGTGCCGATCATTACTATTATGATGACTATGCCAATGAGATAAGTATAAATGAGGTTGCCGAACGCTCTTATATTCCGGCACTTAGCACATTGATCGAAATGGCTAAGAATTCTAATGGGGCATTCAAAGTAGCGCTGTCTATTTCGGGCGTTGCATTAGAGCAGCTCGAGATTCATGCGCCGGCCGTAGTTGACTTGCTGCACCAGCTTAATGATACCGGCTGTTGTGAATTCTTAGCTGAGCCTTATTCACACGGCTTATCGTCATTAGCTAATGAAGATTGCTTCCGGGAAGAGGTGATGCGTATGAGCGATAAAATCAAACAGATGTTTGGTAAGGCACCGAAGGTATTCCGTAATTCAAGTCTGATTTATTCCGATGAAATTGGTGCTCAAGTAGCTGCTATGGGTTTCAAAGGTATGCTCACGGAAGGTGCTAAATATATTTTGGGTTGGAAGAGTCCTCATTATGTATATCATTGCAATCAGGCTCCGAGCTTGAAATTGTTGTTGAGAGATTATAAACTATCGGATGATATCGGTTTGCGTTTCTCTAATTCCGAGTGGAGTGAATATCCGTTGTTTGCCGATAAGTACATTAACTGGATCGATGCTTTACCTCAGGAAGAGCAGGTTATCAATATATTTATGGAATTGAGTGCTTTGGGTATGGTGCAGCCGCTTTCTTCCAATATATTGGAATTCTTGAAAGCACTTCCGTATTGTGCAAAAGAAAAAGGAATCACTTTCTCTACGCCTACAGAGATTGTAACTAAATTAAAATCGGTTTCCCAACTGGATGTACCGTATCCTATCTCTTGGGTGGACGAAGAGAGAGATACAAGTTGCTGGTTGGGTAATGTCATGCAACGCGAGGCATTCAACAAACTGTATAGTGTGGCCGAGCGTGTGCATATGTCTGATGACCGCCGTATAAAGCAGGACTGGGATTATCTTCAGGCAAGTAATAATTTCCGGTTTATGACTACAAAGAATACGGGGATTTATCTCAATCGTGGTATTTATGATTCTCCATATGATGCTTTCACCAATTATATGAATATTTTGGGTGATTTTATCAAGAGGGTAAATTCGCTGTACCCGGAAGATATCGATGATGAAGAATTGAATTCATTGCTGACTACTATCCATAATCAAGGTGAAGAGATCGCAGAGCTTCATAAAGAGTTGGATAAATTACGCGCGAAAGAGGAAAAGGCAAAGGCTGTAAAAGCTGCTGCCAAGCCCAAAGCTGCTGTAGAAAAAGCTGTAAAAGAGGAAAAGACAGCTCCTAAAAAGACTGCTGCAAAGACTGCAACAAAGAAAGCTGCTCCAAAAAGTAAGAAGAAAGCAGAATAGAAACTGAAGAAAATACATTAAAAAAGGAACAGGTCGGAACTTTAAAATTCCGACCTGTTCCTTTTTATTTTTATCTGTCTTTTGGACTTAGTTTAGAAAGAAGTATAAATAACTTCCAATGACAACGGTGGACTGTCTAATCCTCCTTTCAACTTCGTGTAACCGGGTTTAAGGTCATTGAGAATACTGATGATACTTCCACTTGTGGTACTGGTATTTTTATCTCTTGTAATAGTTACCGGTATGATGGCAACCTTATCCCATGAAGTCGCTTTTTCCCATGCCTCAATGGTAGTAACGGGTGTTCCTGTATCGACATCTAAAATACCTTCTATTTTTCCGTCATTCTTGAGTGCTGTTACGGCTGCCGCTCTTTCTGCCAGACAAGTATTAATGAGTCTCGATAAGTTGGAGAATACATATTGATTATTGTTTATGGCATTGTGTTGGGCAATGTAGGAGGTTACATCATCGTTGATCTTATTGTCCTGGAAGAAACTTTCCTTCTCTTTTTCGCGAACCAGCAATACGTAGCTGGGAATATTCATACTAAAGTCGTATTTATTTTTATCATTACTTTGGTTATAATTGGTCAATGCCAATTTAACGACGTTCAATGTATCTTGACTTAGCTTTTCCCGTATGTCATTCAAAGGTAATGAAACCTGCGTATAAATGCCGGCAGGAGTTTTTAGATACGTCCATTCCCGTTCATTCACTTTCTCTTTGATTTTATCCTCGTCACTGTTGAATGCATTAGCCTGAATGATTTCCCTGGTTGCGGCAAATGTCCGATAACCGTATGCAGTAGAGTCTGTTTCATTGTCGCTTTTCTTAAGATTGGCACCATCGTCTCCTTTCACATAGCATTCATATATGACACGCAGTTCGATTTGGTCTATATAGAGGATCGTACCGTCACCATAGTCATTTTTTACATAGATTCCCTTGAAAATATCTCTGAATACATTTGCGAAATCTACATTATCTTCATCTGCCTTTCTGCTGGCTTCAAGAATCTTCTGGCCTAAGGTCTGTGGTAAAGTTACAGTAACCGAAGGAATATAACCACTCTGATTTCTAACCGAACTGGCTACGGATAAATCTACTGCCGTATAGGCTTTTCGTCCCAATAAAGCACTGGGGTCATTTTTATTGTAGAAATCTTCCGGATTGATATCGGTATAATAGGCAGATTCCTTATCCAGATCTTTATTTAATTGGTAGACACTCAAACGGGAGGCTGTCAGTGAATCACCGAAATAACTGCTGTAAGCCAATGACAGTTCTGTGCGGTATACTTCATTTTTCACCATGATCGCTTTGGGATCGTTTGGGTTATCTTTATTATAAAGCGGCGGAAAGGTAAAATTTTCATTACAATGTAATTGTGCCAAAAAACCTGCCTCATAATAGCCGAAATCCGGATCAGTAAATTTTCCCAGATAGCCGACGCTTGTCTTTGCAAAAACTTTTCCGGCGAGTTCCGATTGGGTTTTGACGTCGAACGTTGCCAATTTACCGTTTATGTTCTGATCTCCACCCGGAAACATCCCTAATCCCAATGTACCGGTATTGTCATCACATCCGAAGAAAGTTAGAGACAATAGGATAACCCATAGATATTTTACTTTCATGATCGTCGTATCTTAGTTCAATTTTTTATTCTTGTTCTGTTTCCCACACCTTGTCATAAAACTCATTGCAGGCATCGGCATATGTTTCGGTAGTCTGATACTCGAGAACCGGTTTTCCGGATTGGCGTGCGTAATCCATAATCTCTTCATTGACATGTTCGCTGTTTTGTATCACTCCGTCCGAGTAGTCGACAGCCAACTTGCATAAAGTTGCATAATCTACCGGCTCTTTCAGCATGGCCACATCTTTTTTGTTGATGCCCTTCAACATTAATTTGGTAGCAAAATCACTGCTCAGCGTGTTTTTGAAATCGTCTTCGTATACTGAAAATACAACTTTTGCATCGCGGAATGAAGGCTCGTCTTTATAAGCTTTCTTGATGTATAAGGGAGCCAACGCAGTCATCCAGCCGTGGCAATGAATCACATCGGGAGTCCAACGCAATTTTTTTACTGTTTCCAATACTCCTCTGGCATAAAAGATAGCACGGCTGTCGTTATCATCGTATTCAATTCCATTTTCATCGGATGTTTGCAGCCTGTTTTGGAAATAATCATCATTGTCGATGAAATATACCTGCATGCGTGCTGATTGTATGGATGCGACTTTAATAATTAACGGGTGGTCGGTGTCGTCGATAATCAGATTCATACCGGAAAGACGTATCACTTCATGCAGCTGATTTCTGCGTTCGTTGATATTTCCCCATTTGGGCATGAATGTTCTGATCTCTCTGCCTTTTTCCTGAATGGACTGGGGCAGATTTCTGCCAATGTTAGCCATTTCAGATTCAGAAACGTAAGGGGTAATCTCTTGTGTAATAAATAAAACCTTATTCGCCTTTGTCATAATAACAATCCTTCTCGTAAATATTCTGCAAAGATATAAAAAAAAAAGGGCATTAAAGCAAGTCATCGGCCGGTATAATTCCTTATGAATTGTTAAGTGGTTGATTTTCAGTAATAAAATGCCTTTTGCTTATTTTTGTCCTATGCTTGCCTTTTGCATTAATTTGCGATATTTCTTCTTTATATGGTAAATAATAGTTTATTTTGCACAGTTTTTCAAACAAAAAAGAAACAGAAGCGAATTGAAATGAAAGTAATACATACGATCGAGGACTTGCAGGCCGGACTTTCGGTACTGAAAGCCCAAGGGAAAAAGGTGGGGCTGGTACCTACTATGGGTGCTTTGCATGCAGGGCACGCATCACTTGTGAAGCGTAGTGTAAATGAGAATGACGTAACGGTAGTCAGTGTTTTTGTAAACCCTACTCAGTTTAATGATAAAAACGATCTGGTAAAATATCCGCGTACGCTGGAGGCCGATTGTAAGTTGCTTGAGGATTGTGGGGCGACTTTGGTATTTGCTCCTTCGGTAGAGGAGATGTATCCTGAACCCGATACACGCCAGTTTGGTTATGCACCTCTGGATACGGTAATGGAAGGTGCGTTTCGTCCCGGACATTTCAATGGGGTATGCCAGATAGTGAGTAAATTGTTTGATGCAGTGAAGCCACATCGTGCCTATTTCGGGGAGAAAGATTTCCAGCAATTGGCTATTATTCGTGAGATGGTGCGTCAAATGAAGTTTGATCTTGAAATTGTGGGTTGTCCCATTGTCCGTGAAGAGGATGGATTGGCATTGAGTAGCCGGAATGCCCGTTTGTCGTCCGATGAACGTGAAAATGCTTTAAATATTTCCCGGACATTATTTAAAAGTCGTACCTTTGCAGCCACTCATTCGGTGAGTGAAACGCAAAAGATGGTGGAAGATGCTATTGCTGCTGCGCCGGGGCTTCGTCTGGAGTATTTTGAGATAGTAGACGGAAACACTTTGCAGAAGATTGGAGATTGGAATGAGACATCGTATGCAGTGGGCTGTATTACAGTTTTTTGCGGAGAAGTCCGTCTGATCGATAACATTAAATACAAAGAAGTTTAAACTAAAAAAAGACCAAACCCTTATGATGATTGAAGTGTTGAAGTCGAAAATTCATTGTGCACGTGTCACGGAGGCGAATCTGAACTACATGGGTAGCATTACGATTGATGAAGACCTGCTGGATGCTGCGAACATGATTGCCGGTGAAAAGGTGTATATCGCTGACAATAACAATGGTGAGCGTTTTGAAACCTATATTATCAAAGGTGAACGTGGCTCGGGCAAAATCTGCCTGAACGGTGCTGCAGCCCGGAAGGTTCAACCGGATGATATTGTGATTATCATGTCGTATGCGCTGATGGATTTTGAAGAAGCAAAATCGTTTAAGCCGACAGTGATTTTTCCGGATCCGGTAACGAACAGTGTGGTGAAATAGGAGAGTAGGACATCGCTCTTGAGATATATAAAAAATCCCGTTTACATGGTAGTAAGCGGGATTTTTTTATTGGATCATTCCGATGGAATGGGTTTACTTCTTTAATTGTTCGTTCATGGCCGCTGCCGCTTTGCGTCCGTCGCCCATGGCCAGGATAACGGTAGCACCGCCGCGTACGATATCGCCACCGGCATAGATAGTCGGGATGGACGATTGCATATTGTCGTTTACCGCAATGGTGCCTTTACGGCCCAATTCCAAGCCTTTTATCGAGCTCGGTACAATCGGGTTGGGAGATACCCCTACGCTGACGATAGCCAGATCGATGTCAATTGTTTCGGTAGCACCCGGAATGGCTACGGGGCTGCGACGTCCGGATGCGTCCGGTTCGCCAAGTTCCATTTTCTGCAACACCACTTGCTTTACGCGTCCCTGCTCATCGGCCAGATATTCGATCGGGTTGTGCAAGGTCATAAATTCCACTCCCTCTTCTTTAGCGTGTTTCACCTCTTCCAGACGGGCAGGCATTTCTTCCTCCGAACGGCGATAGATAATCATGGCGCGTTCCGCACCGAGACGCTTGGCTGTACGGACGGAGTCCATTGCTGTATTTCCACCGCCGATAACGGCTACATTCTTGCCGAAGGCAACCGGAGTATCGGAATCCGGACTGGCGGCATCCATCAGGTTGACACGAGTCAGGTATTCATTGGATGACATGATGTTAATCGAATTCTCACCCGGTATGTTCATGAAGTTAGGCAGTCCGGCGCCTGAAGCTACGAATATGCCTTTGAAACCTTCCTCTTCCAGTTGTTCCACACTGATAGTCTTTCCAACGATACAGTCTTTAATGAAAGTGACACCCATCTTGGCCAGATTGTCTATTTCGACATCTACGATCTTGTTCGGCAAACGGAATTCGGGGATGCCGTATTTCAATACACCGCCGATTTCGTGCAATGCCTCGAATACTGTGACATCGTATCCGTATTTAGCCATATCTCCTGCAAAGGAAAGTCCGGCGGGACCGGAACCGATAACAGCTACTTTGATTCCATTCTTTTCGGCAATCTCGGGAACGGATATTTGTCCGCTTTCGCGTTCGTAATCGGCAGCAAAGCGTTCGAGATGGCCGATAGCTACCGCCTCTTTACCCATTTTCAAGTGGATACATTTGGATTCGCATTGCTTTTCCTGTGGGCATACACGGCCGCATACGGCAGGAAGAGCACTGGTTTCTTTTAGTGTTTTGGCTGCTTCGAGGAATTCACCGCGTTCGATGTTTTTGATAAAACGGGGAATATCGATTCCAACCGGGCAACCGCTCATACATCCCGGATTGGCACAGTCCAGGCAACGTTTGGCTTCCATGACGGCCTGTTCTTTGGTTAATCCCTGATTTACCTCTTCTTTACGGCTGTGAGAGCGGTATTCGGCATCGAGTTCGTTCATCTTGCAACGTTCTATATTCGAACGTTCTTTGGCTTTGATGCTTTTACGTAATTCTTCGCGCCAAGGGGCATTACGGCTGTTTTCATCTGTGGTTGGGATGGCTTCACAGTGTTCTTCGAGTTTGTGCATTTCTTCACGCTCGATGTTTTTGAAGGCACCCATACGTTTCAGCATTTCGTCGAAGTCCACTTGATGCCCGTCGAATTCCGGACCGTCTACACACACAAACTTTGTTTTACCGCCGATGGTAATACGGCAGGCGCCGCACATACCTGTGCCGTCTACCATGATGGTATTCAGTGATACATCTGTAGGGATTTCATATTTTTTAGTCAGCAGGCATACGAATTTCATCATGATGGCCGGACCGATAGCGAAGCATTTGTTTACCTTTTCGCGTTTGATGACCTCTTCCACACCTTCTGTTACGAGTCCTTTACGGCCGTAAGAACCGTCGTCTGTCATGATAATCACTTCGTCCGAGCTTTCGCGCATCTCTTTTTCAAGGATAATCAGTTCTTTGGTACGCCCGGCCAGAACGGTGATGACACGGTTTCCGGCAGCTTTAAGAGCCTGAACGATAGGCAGCATCGGAGCAACACCTACGCCACCACCGGCACAGACTACTGTCCCGAAGTTTTCGATGTGTGTGGCTTGCCCCAGTGGACCTACAACGTCGGTGATGTAATCACCTTCATTAAGTTCACAGAGTCTGGTAGAAGAAAGTCCCACCTCTTGCACAACCAAAGTGATGGTTCCTTTTTTTACATCAGCACCCGCAATAGTCAATGGCATACGTTCGCCCTTTTCGCCTACGCGAACAATGACAAAATGTCCCGCTTTACGCGATTTTGCTATTAGCGGAGCTTCTATCTCCAGTTTGAACACTTTCTCGGAAAAATGTTCTTTGTTAATGATTTTGTTCATTATCTAATTAATTTGTTGGAATTACTACGTAACTGCTATCAGAATGATATTTCGGCAAAGATACAGCTTATTTGGGAATAATAAAAGAAAAGCCGCCTTTTTGGGGCGGCTTCTTATGCATCTGTGACCATTTCCTTTAATCGATAACCTCGAATCCGCAATAGGGAACCAATGCTTTCGGTATCCGGATACCTTCCGGTGTCTGATTGTTTTCGAGCAATGCAGCTACGATACGCGGCAATGCCAATGCGGATCCGTTAAGGGTGTGGCAGAGTTCTGTCTTCTTTTCGCCATTGCGATAACGACATTTCAGACGGTTGGCCTGATAGGTATCGAAGTTGGAAACAGAACTTACTTCCAGCCAACGCTTTTGTGCTTCCGAATATACTTCAAAGTCGAAACATAGAGCGGCGGTGAAACTCATATCTCCTCCGCAAAGGCGAAGAATACGGTAGGGAAGTTCTAATTTCTGCAACAGGCCTTCTACGTGATCCAGCATCTCTTGGTGGGATTGACGGGAATGTTCCGGTTTGTCGATACGCACCAACTCTACTTTAGAAAACTCGTGCAGACGGTTCAATCCGCGAACGTCTTTGCCGTAAGAGCCGGCTTCGCGACGGAAACACTGGGTGTAAGCGCAATTCATGATCGGAAGTTGCTTCTCGTCCAAGATAACGTCACGGTAGATGTTGGTTACCGGTACTTCCGCTGTCGGGATCAGATAAAGATCGTCTACTTCACAATGATACATCTGACCTTCTTTGTCGGGTAGCTGTCCTGTTCCGTAGCCGGAAGCGGCGTTGACTACTGTCGGAGGCATAATTTCCGTATATCCCGATTTGCGTGCTTCGTCCAGGAAGAAGTTGATGAGTGCACGCTGTAACTGTGCTCCTTTACCTTTATATACGGGAAAACCCGCTCCGGTGATTTTTACACCGAGGTCAAAGTCTATCAGGTCGTATTTTTTTGCCAGTTCCCAATGGGGAAGGGCGTCTGTGGGAAGCTCGGTTTCCATTCCTCCCATTTTTTCCACAACGTTGTCTTCCGCACCTACACCTTCGGGCACTTCGTCATAAGGAACGTTGGGGATGGTATACAGAAGATTCTGAAGTTCAGTAGCCGCTTCGGTCATGGCCGTATCCAGAACCTTGTTGCCTTCTTTCAGTTCGGCAACGCGTGCGCGTGCTGCTTCCGCTTCTTCTTTTTTACCTTCTTTCATCAACTGGCCGATTGTTCTCGACAGCGAGTTTACCTCTGCCAGATTTTTATCTAATTGATTCTGTGTGTTACGTCTCTTGTCATTCACTTCAATGACTTTGGCAATGGTTGCTGCTGCGTCTTTGAAATGTTTCTTTTCCAGGCCACGGATTACCGCGTCGGTGTTTTCTGTAATTTGTTTAATAGTAAGCATATCAATACTTTTTTATGAACATTTCTCTTTGAGGGTACAAAGATAAATAAAAATACAGAGATGCGGCTCTTTAGGATGTAAAAAAGAAAGGAGATGCAATCACTTGGATTACATCTCCGTTTTTCAATATGGTTATGCCCGAAGCTTATGCTTCTGTTGCTTCAGCCGGGATGATAGATACGTATCTTCTATCTTCTTTGGTTACTTTGAAACTAACTGTTCCATCTACTAAAGCGAAAAGAGTGTGGTCCTTACCCATACCCATGTTATTACCCGGGTGGAATTCAGTACCTCTTTGACGAACGATGATGTTACCTGCTTTGCAAGTTTCGCCACCAAATATCTTAACGCCTAATCTCTTGCTGTGTGATTCGCGGCCGTTCTTAGAACTACCGACACCTTTTTTATGAGCCATTTCTTTTTACTTTTTAATTGATTAAGCTACTACTTCTGTAATTGTTAACTCTGTAAACTGTTGACGGTGACCGTTCAGTTTTCTGTGACCTTTTCTTCTTTTCTTGTGGAAAACAAGCTCTTTGTCACCTTTAACCAGGCTTGAAACAATCTGGCAAACAACTTTTGCACCTTCTACAGTAGGAACACCTACAGTGATGTTGCCGTCTTTGTCTACCAAAAGAACTTTGTCAAATTCTACTGTTGCACCGTTTTCTGCATTTTGAATGTGGTGTACAAACAGTTTTTTGCCAGCTTCTGCTTTGAATTGCTGACCGTTAATTTCTACAATTGCGTACATCTTATATATAAATGTATAAGTTAGCTCCGTCGGGTGGTCTTTAATCACTTAGAGAACACTTTGTTGAACCCGGTGCGGAATAATCGGCCACAAAAGTACTGTTTTTATTCTTTTCAGGCAAATATTTCTTCTTTATTTTTTGAGAACTGCTTTAAAAGCTTATTTTTTCGTTCTCGCTTTATGATTAATAGATGTCTTTGAAGACGGTCGTTGGAATTCTGATTATCCGTATTTTGGGGGTGGGGATACCAGCTCTTTAAGATTACTGATGATGCTGACATGTGGGTATTGGGCCAGTTCTCCGAATTTCGTCATTCCGCTTGTTATCCCGGCAAAACAGACTCCTGCCGAAACGGCGGTTTGGGCGTCTACGGTACTGTCTCCGATATACAGAGTTTCTTCCGGAGACACTTTCAGCTTTTCGATGGCAAGTAACAAACCTTCCGGATCGGGCTTGGCACGACTTACGTCTTCCATTCCGATAATGATGTCGAACCATCCTTGGGGAAGATGCATTTTCATGAATTCTTCAATACGGAAACGGTTTTTGGTGGATATGATTCCGATACGTGCCCCTTGTCGCCTTAGTTTATGCAAGGTAGGGAGGGTATCTGTAAAAAGGCGGGTATTCCGGTTCATGTGCTGATTTTCTTCTTCGGAATACTCCTCTTTCAAGGCGATCAGTTGCTCCATATCTGTAATTCCGGTCAGAATACTGAACGAATCCTCGAGGGTTTTGCCTATGGTACGTTTGATAGCTGTATCGGTGATGTCTTTATAGCCGTGTCGTTGGAGTACATTGCGGAAACAAATAACAATGCCTCGGGATGAATCGGCGAGTGTATAGTCAAAATCGAATAAGTAAGTCGTGTATTTCATTTGCCGGAATTTTTGGCAAAGATACGAAAGGATAGTTATGAAAACAAAAATGCTTTTATATAATATGATTTGAGGGGGGAATTAGAAAAAATAATAGTGTATACTTTTATCGGTCGAAAGTATACACTATTACCCCTTAGAAATATATACTTTTGGCAGGTAAGAGTATATATCTCTTTATGCTTTGAAAATCAATTGGTTATTTTACTGGATCAACCGCGTAGCCCTGCTTTTTCAACAGGTTTAGGACTCCGTTTTCTCCCGGCAGGTGCAAGGCGCCGACAGCGATAAAGGTCGGCGCTGTTTTCATGATTTCCGGTAACGCCTTTACCCATTTTTGGTTTCGGTTATCGATCATATTTGTTTTTTCCTGTGGGGTCATGCTGCAAAGTTCTCCGTCGGAGATTTTCTCCATGGCGGCCAAATCTTGTGTCATGTAAGCCGAAGTGAGCTTTTTAGTCAGTTCGATGTTTTCATCGATGTTGTTTATAAAACAGAGCAATGTTTCGGCCTGGCGCTTAAGAGAAGATTGGTTGTAAAGCAGATCCATCTGGAAGTCCATCGTTTCCAAGCCCTCTGTCTTTTTCCCTTTTTCAGTTGCCTGTGTCTGGAAATAGGTATCCAGTTGCTCCTGCGGATTGAATCCGCCGACATGTTTCATATAAAGGATAACTATCAGATTGTTGCTGAGAAAAGCCGGTTTGACTTTTGGTAACATGGCAATATCAAACATCAGGTTTTCTTTCGAACATTTGTTGATCAGCTCGTATTCTTCGTCAGTGAAGAGCGACTTGAAAGTCGTATCCGTTTCTGTCGTCATATATTTCTGCAATAGAGCAGCAGCTTTGGTCTGATCTTGCATTTCGCTCATTTTCAATTCGCCGTATACCTGCCGGGTATGGTCGAGTGCTGCCTGTAATCCCTGGATGCTGTCTTTGATGCTGAGTGAAGCAAGATGATGCGTTCCCATAATGTAAGAAGGCTCTGTCAACCCGTTGCCGGATATTCTCCATAATAACTGTGCATTTGTACTGATTGCAACGCAAAATAAAAGAAGTGTTCCCAAATACTTTTTCATAATGAATTGTTTTTTATTATTAACGTGTTCGTCCGCCGGAAATCCAGTGCTTTGTGTAGTAGGGCTCATTCAGTTGGCTTACAATCACACCCCGGGTAGTACTGGCATGAATGAATTTGCCTTCTTTCAGATAGATGCCTACATGGGCTACCTTCTTTCCGGAGCGGTTGCTGGTGAAAAAGACCAAATCGCCTTCCCGCAAGTTGCGTTTTGCCACCTTATTACTCTCTTTCTTTTGTCCGTCCGTACTGCGGGACAGTTTCGTGTGGTATACTTTTTTATATATATGGCTGGTAAATCCGGAACAATCGGTCCCCCGTTTCGAATCTCCTCCTGTGCGGTAAGGGACGCCGATCCATTCGGCCGCTTCCAGATAGAGTTTGTGATTATCTTCCAGACGAATGTCTATGCCCAAACGGACAGAAGCACGTGCTAATGTCTTATAATCCAATCTGGGGGCAACTGAACGGCAGGAACTGAGACTGAATATCAGTCCCAATATTACCGGAATATATAAAAAGTTTTTTCTCATCTTTTCCCGTTTTTTGTATTCCATTGCCATAATGCCGTCAATTAGCCTGTTTTCTTAATTTTGAATTCTGTCATTATAACACAACTAATTGGCACATTGGCATATTATCACATTGAAAAATTATTCTCTCGGTTCTTCTACCTCCTGTTCCGGAATATTTTCTTCCGGAGTAAATTCTTCCACGTCGACATTGAAATAATCCTCGAGTTCTTTTTCGGCCGAATTATTTTCATTCCGGATGTCACGGATAATGGTACCATGTTCGAGCAGAGCGATACGTGGACATACATCTACCGTGTGGTTGAGATTATGGCTGGAAATAATAACCGTAGCATTGTGCTCTTCGTTGTATTTTTTCAGTAAATGTTTGATGACGGATTGTGAACTCGGATCGAGGAAGTTGAACGGTTCGTCCAGAATGAGCAACTGCGGATAATGGAGCATTGCCGAGATAATACCGATTTTCTGTTTATTTCCGGCTGAGAAGTTACGGATCAGTTTCTTTTGTCCGGTCACCTCTCCGTTCATAAAACGTTCGAATGGCTTTAAACGTTCCTCTACTTCTTCTTTTTTCAATCCATACATTTTACCGATGAAGTAGAAATATTCTTCAGGCGTCAGGTAATCTATCAGAAATCCGTCGTCAATGAAAGCACCCGTGAATTTTTTCCATTCCTCACTTTTGCTGACATCTACATCATTGATCGTTACATTTCCTGCATCTGCCTTTAGCAAATCCAGTATCAAGCGAAAGAGGGTGGTTTTACCGGCTCCGTTGTTACCTACCAGGCCAAGCATGTCTCCCTGATCGATCATGTAGCTCTCGATATCTACAGCCTTTTTTTCACCAAAGTTTTTTTGAAGTTTATTTATGGTAATCATATTGATGATTTATGAATTAAGATTTATGATTGATGAGTTAAAGGATTTATGATTTATGAATTATGATTTATGGTTCGGAAAATTATTATTAGGCATCACCGGAATTTACATTCCACTAATTAATTCATAATTCATAAATCATAAATCTCCTACTGTCTACTGTCTCTGAACCCCTCCATGTTTTTGTAACGGCGTTTCATAAACCGGTTGTATACATTCTTCAGCCATATGCGCGAAGTGAGAATGAATCCCAGTCCGATAACGAGCAACACCCATGAAGTCGTAGTCTCTCCCAACCAAATTTTGAGCAAGGCATAAAGTAGCAATGGGATACCGAAAGTGGCGCCGCTAATCAGACTTTGCAATCCTGAACCGGAGTTTTGCCGGCCGGTGATTTTGGCATTCAAGGGTATCGTTTTGGTGTTGTAAACAGCAAGTTGGAACAGGCAAAAGTAGATACAGCCGATGGTAAACACTGCCCATGAGATGGAAGTCAGTACACTGATTTTACCCATGGCCATTGCCGGTATCGTCAGGATGAGAGGAATGAGAATACCGATACTGTATAGTATGTATTTGGCACGGAGTAAGGTATAGATAGACTCTTTACGACTCATAAGCCCATCGATGTAATTACCTTCGTAACTCATAATTTGCAATAGGAAGAGAATTCCGAAAATGGCGAAATTGTAAACTGTAATAAAGTTTTTCATACCTGTACCGTCGTATACTTCGGTGAAACTCAGTAACAGGCTGAAAGCTATTACGACCAGAATGCCCATTCGGAGCGAGTTTTTGCAAACCTTGTTGCGCAGCAACATTTTTAGTTCCAGACGCATATATTCGCCTACTTCTCCGTATTTTTCGAAGAACTTGTATTCGGAAGCATTGACTTTCGTGTCTTCCACTTTGTTCAGTTCTGCATACACCAGGCCTGCCATCAGTTTCCGGTTGATAAGCCACATGAGGGCGATTGCCGCTAATGTACCGATGAAAGCCAATAAATTCCCTTCGATGTATCCTTCGCCCAGATCAATGAATAAGTTGGCAACCACGCTCTTGTCTTCGGGAATGAAAATGGCGGCGGCAATGCCTCCATATACGGCCAAAGGCAACAGTACCCACCAGATTCGTTCACTGATCAGTGTGCGGCACAACAGAAACCAATAGTTGTTGAAGACCATTAGCAGCCAGATACCGGCACAATAGGTGAGAACTCCCCAAAGCCCGAAGAATTTCGGAATGGTGATGATAGCGAATGGTGCGAACATGAAGAGCCAGATAAGATTGTAGCTGCTCAGTCCGGAACGGATCAATAAGAAATCAATTACCCTGTTCCGCCTGACCGGCATCAGGAGGTAAGGTTTTACCTCCTGTGTCGGGGTCTTTTGTAGCGGAAAGCGCAATATGAAATCGAGTGCAAGGACAAATACCAGACCACTGTTCATGATGTGGTAAGGCTCCATGCTATTCGTATCGAATGCAAAAGCGAAAGTGGTTCCGAAGAAGATCAGATACGCTGCCCAGAAAACCGCCATGGCATACATGGCGTATTTTCCGAACCGGTTTTTATCGTACATCGGGTGCCGCTTGGCAGCCAGTTTACCGTGTTTGCGCAATTCGTTAAAAAGCATCATTTCTTTTCAGGGCTAACCATCGTGACTTCTACTTCGTTCTTCTGTTTCATCAAATCATCGGCAAATTTCTGGACTTCTTTTGCTGTGATGCTGTTGACCAGATTTTCATAGTCCTTTATCATATCTACTCCGGTGAAGATATATTCGTCGATGCTACCCAGCCAGAATCTGTTTTCTTTCAAATCTTCGGTATGCTTTTTCAACATATATTCTTTTACCTTTTTAAGATTGGCATCCGACGGACCTGCTTTGGCAAGATTTTCAGCTTCGGCAAAGATTATTTTCATCAGCTTGTCTTTTTTGTCGGGAGCCGTGTCGAAGATAATTTGCAGGAGCGCTGTCTCTTTCGGATATTTAGAAAGACTGCCGCCTACATATACTCCGTATGTGCCGCCTTCCTCTTCGCGGACTTTCTCTGTGTATACCAAATCAAGGATCTGGCTGGTCATGCTCATCAGGATGTTATTCTTCTGATTGTATTTGCATTTACCGTTGTAAACCACGAACACGGATGATTTCGGCGTTTCCTGCTGTTTGATGAATTCATTCTTGTAAGTACCCTTACGCATTTCCAGTTTGGTGTCTCTGAATGTCTCTTTGCGGTTGATGGCAGGGAGGGCACCCAGATACTCGGCAATGAGGTCTTTGTCTTTTGCAATGTCGATGTTCCCAACGAAAATGAATGTAAAGTCGCTTGCATCTTTATAGCGGTCTTTGTACATTTCCATGAGTTTGTCATAATCGATTTTGTCGATCATATCGGATTTCATGCGGATAGCTCTCGGATGGTGCATATAGATGGCAGCCTGTATGGAGTCGCCAAATGCCACATTCGGATTGAGTTCCTGATTTTGGAGGGCAGCTTTATTGCGGTTTTTGTAAGAAGCAAAAGCGTCATCGTCTCTGCGTGGGGCAGTGAAGGTGAGATAAGTGAGCTGCAACATAGTTTCAAGGTCTTTAGGAGAACAGCTACCGGTTACGTTCTCTGTCTTATCGCCGATACCGTAGTTGACGGATGCTTTCTTTCCGGCTAAAACCTTTTCCAGGTCTACTGCGCTGAAATTACCCAAACCTCCTGCGCTGATAGCATCGAGTGATTTGATGTTGATGATTTCCGAGTCGGGGAACAGTGAACTACCACCCAGGCTGGTACCTTTCATACGAATTTCGTCAGCTTTGAAATCTGTCTTTTTTAAGATGACTTTTACACCGTTGGACAGAGTCAGCTCGGTGGTTCCGAAAATAGGATTTTCTTTTTCGGAAATGATTTTTCCGCCTTGGGGTTTCTCGGCCATTAATGGCTCATCGGATACTTTGTCTACGTAAGCCGTTAATTTTTCGGCTTTTACGTCTTTCAGAGTCTGCAATACAGCATCTTTAGTAGGCATCTGTATACCTTCTTTTTCCGGGCCGAAGATGGCAACTACCTGGTTGGTATCTGTCACCAAAGCCTGCATCATTTGATTCAGTGCCGCTACCGGGATATTCGGAGCGATCTGATTAATGATGGCATATTCGTTTTCAATGCCCGGAATCGGTTCTTTATCAAGGAAGTGGCGAACGTATTCGTTTACGTATTCTTCATTTTTACGTTTGTCACGTTCATTGTAAGCGGATTCCAACTGGCGGAGGTATTCGGCACGGGCACGGTTGTATTCTGTTTCTGTAAAGCCGAATTGACGGGCACGTTCCATTTCGCGTAACAGATTGGCGATGCCGTCTTCTACGGTGCCTTCTTTACAAACGACTACACCGGTGAATGCGTCTTTCGTTTTAGCCACAAAGAAATCGCCTTCGAAAGTACCGGCATAGATAAACGGAGGATTAGCCGTTTGTGTCAATTCGTTCAGGCGGGCGTTCAGCATACTGCTGATAAGGTTGGTAGCATAGTTTTGTACCAGATATCCCATATTACCCTTTTGGTCGTCGGGGGTAGCGTCGTGTTTGTTGAATACGAGCACTTGAATATGAGGTTGTTCCTTATCTTGTTCGATAATGATGATAGGTTCTTTGTTGTCATTTACCGGATAATAGATACGTTCGGCTGCATCGGGTTGTGCCGGGATATCGGCAAACATTGTTTTGATTTTGGCTTCCACTGCATCTACGTCGATATCACCTACGACAACGATGCCCTGTAGGTCGGGACGATACCATTTTTCGTAGTAATCTCTCAATGTTTGATATTTGAAGTTCATTACTACATCCATCGTACCGATCGGGAAACAGGTGGCATATTTCGTTCCGGCAAACATCTGCGGGAGCATTTTTTCCTGCATACGTTGCATGGCGCTCATGCGGGTACGCCATTCTTCATTGATGACGCCGCGTTCCTTGTCTATTTCTTTGGGATCCAAAGTCAGATCATTAGACCAGTCATGGAGGATTAGAAGGCAAGAATCGATTGCTCCCGGCATGGTGACAGGGACGTTCGAGATATTGTAGACAGTCTCGTCAACTGAAGTATAGGCATTCAGGTTTTCTCCGAATTTCACGCCGATATGTTCGAGATACTGTTTCAGGGCATCGCCGGGGAAGTGGGTCGTTCCGTTGAAGCACATATGTTCCAGGAAGTGGGCAAGACCCCGTTGGCTTTCTTCTTCCTGGATTGAACCTACTTTCTGTGCGATGTAGAAATCAGCCCGGTTTGCCGGAAGTGCGTTTTTACGGATATAGTACGTTAGTCCGTTGTCGAGTTTACCGATACGTACGTTCGGATCTACAGGAACAGGAGGCAATTGCTGGGCAAAAACCTGCTGGAAGCTGCAGCATACGATTGCGGCTGCAACAAATAAACCATGAAGTAATTGTTTCATATATAATGAATTTTAATGAGTATTTTGCATTATCTGTCGGAGAGGGGTGGGATAAATCACAAAAAAGAGAAATAAAAATAGTGATTAGTGATAAGCGGGCTGCGCTATACAAGGTCATTGGTTAGCACTCTTTGCGATTTTATCGCTACTCGCTAATCACTTATCACTAAATCGCTGCTCGTTATTTTATCGCTTCTCTGATTCTTACTAATTTAGTGAGCAATCCTTCTAAAAGATCGAGTTTCAACATATTGGCACCGTCGCTTTTGGCTACCGCCGGATTTTCATGTGTTTCGATGAACAGCCCGTCAGCACCCACCGCGATTCCGGCTTTGGCTACGGTTTCGATCAATTGTGGCATGCCGCCTGTTACTCCACTGGTCTGATTGGGTTGCTGTAAAGAGTGAGTAACATCCAGGATAACAGGGAAACCGAATGTCTGCATTTCGGGAATGCCACGATAGTCAACGACCAGGTCTTGATAACCGAATGTCGTTCCGCGTTCGGTAAGCATCACTTCTTTGTTGCCGGCTTCCAGCACTTTATCGGCTGCAAACTGCATGGCCATGGGAGATAAGAACTGCCCTTTTTTTATGTTCACTACTTTTCCTGTTTTGGCTGCTGCAATCAGGATATCTGTTTGGCGGCAAAGGAAAGCGGGTATTTGCAGCACATCCACATATTCGGCAGCCATTGTCGCTTCATCGGCAGAATGGATGTCGGTAACGGTAGGAACACCGAAAGTATCATGCACTTTCTTGAGAATTTTAAGTGCTTTTTCATCGCCTATTCCCATAAATGAGTCGAGACGAGAACGGTTGGCCTTACGATAGGATCCTTTGAATATATACGGAATTTTTAGAGTATCGGTGATGTTTACTACTCGTTCGGCAATACGCATTGCCATTTCTTCTCCCTCTATCACACAGGGACCGGCAAGTAAAAAGAAATTGCCGGCGGGATTGTTTTTTAATTGCTCTATCATAATGTATAATATGTAAATTTATCAAAGTTCCGGTTACTTCCTAACCTTTTTGATCTTGCATTTCCCATTCGTTTACTGATCCATTTCGCCTGTGTTTGTCCATTCACCCGTTTGGTTATTCTTTATAATTGGCACATTGACATACTGGCGCATTGAATCATTATCAATCCGGTATGATTAATGTAATTTTCTCCGGTAGAATACCGATTTCCAATGGGAAATGTTTGGGTAAGATTCGTCCGTCCAAGTCAACTGCGGCATTTCTGGCACGGAGCACCTTTACCTTTTTGGTGCGGTAACTTTTCACCACTTTATGATTCAATATCCGTCCTTGAATTAACATCCACAATCCTGACATGGTTTGCAGGAGTTGGGGGCGATAGATAACCGAAACATCCAGCCAACCGTTGTAGGGTACGGCACTGGGAGTTTGCCCGTATCCGCAGGCACTGCCTACGCATACCGTCATGATACGTCCTCGGATGTGTTCGTCGTTAATGCGGAGATGCATCCGATATAGGTTTCGTTCGAAGAATAACAGGAAGAAAGCTGCCAGATAAGACAAGAATTTGACTCCCCAGAAACGTTTGGTTCCATCGGTTACTTTTACGATGCGTGCACCGAACCCGATGTTAATGGCATTCAAAAAATAACGGCGCTGATGCTTTTCACCATCGTAGAAATTACAGAATCCCACGTCTATTTTTCTATGGCGGTTTTTGATAATCCAGTCTACTGCTTGCTTATAGTCCATTCCGATATCCCAGTATCGGGCAAAATCATTTCCGATACCGTTTGGAATAATTCCAATGGCAATGTCCTCTTTGTGTTCGGCATTGGAAAGCATGATACCGTTGATGGCATCGTTCAATGCACCGTCACCTCCCACTACGACAATGGTGGTATATCCATTGTTGGCAAGAATTCCGGCAAGCCGTTCTACCGAGCCAAAACCTTCGGATTGCACATAGTCGTATGCCACACCCTTCTGGTCCATGTACTCTTTTATTTCCTTCCATCGTTTTTGCACTTTCCGTGTCCCGGCTTTAGGGTTATAGATCACCCCCCATTTTCCAGCTTCTACGCTCATTGCTCCTATATGTTATTTTCTTATCACCTTTCGCTTCTCGCTGCCTCTATGCAGAATCGCCTGATTACAAGTGATTCTTTTTTAACTTCTCCCTTTATGCTTTCTCTGTTGCGGGATTATTCTTATTATCTTTCTGATGCCAAAGATACTAAATCCCTTCGAGTTTCTGCTTTACGAAGGCTATCTTTTCTTCTGTCGATAGCGTTGCGTCTACCCAATTGATAGTAAATCCGCGTCGTTCCATCCCCCGGAACCAGGTCATCTGCCTCTTGGCAAACTGATGGATGGCTATTTCCAGTTGGCTGAACATTTCTTCATAATTCAATTCTCCAATGGCATACAGTGTCAGGTATTTGTATTCTAATCCGTAATAGATCAGGTCTTCGGCTGGAATACCTTGTGCGAGCAGTTGTCGTACTTCATCTACCATACCTTCTTCCAATCGCTGTTTCAGCCGTCTGGTTATTTTTTCCCTTCTCGATTCACGGTCGATATCTACACCGATGATAAGGCTGTTGAGTTGTGGAAATTCCCGTTCTGCTACCGGATTGGCAGCATAGTACTCTTCTATTTCAATTGCCCTGATAGCTCTTTTCACTGTATCTACATCTGTGGAATTGTGAAGCGTTTTGTATTGACTCAAGATTGCGGTTAATTCATCCAGCGACTTATCGGCCAATCTTGTCCTCAGCTCCGTGTTTTCGGGTACCGGCATTAGCTTGTATCCTTTCAATACCGATTCCAGATACATTCCCGTTCCTCCACATAGAACAGGTAGGCAGCCTTTTTGTTTGATTGCCTCATAGGCTTTCAGGAAATCCCGTTGGTATTCGAATACATTGTATTTATAACCCGGGTCGGCGATGTCAATCAGGTGATAGGGGATTTGACGACCGTTGACGGTGTAGTCGGCAAGATCTTTGCCTGTTCCCAAATCCATGCCCCGGTATATTTGTCGCGAATCGGCACTGATGATTTCGGTGTTTAGTTCCGATGCCAGTGCGGCGGCGAAAGGGGTTTTCCCTGAAGCGGTGGGACCAAGAATGGCGATTAAATCATAGTCCGGCATAGTTTATTCTCTTTATTAATAATAGATGCGGACAAAGATAGGAAAAAGGCTGCGAAAAATGGAGAGGAGAGGGTAAAATCATGTTATAAACTTTATAAATATTTTCATGAATAATGGGGGACAGGCTAATTGTTTGAAATTCTTTTTGTTAAGTGTGCTTCCTGATATTTTAGGTGGACAATTAAATCTTTTATCCATCGATCGGCTTTTCTTGATTTGTATTTATATCGTTCGATTCGGTATGTTTTTAGAAAAAGAAAGAATGTTTTCGAACATCAGATTGTTGGAATGTATCTACTTTTGCTGTATGAAAATTTTGTAAATCTAAGACTATGGCTTATAATAAGATATTGTTTATCTTTCATGTAGTATGTATGTTTTGTTTTTCGTCTTGTTCTTCTTATCCCGAAGAAGTGGAAAAGGCTCTTTCTGTATTAGGCAATAACCGGGCAGAGTTAGTCCGGGTTTTAGAGCATTATAGGAGTAACGACCGATTGAAGTTTAAAGCTGCTTGCTTTCTGATAAGTAATATGCCATATCATAAAAGTGGATATAATATAGAGTTACCAAAATCGTATTTTACGTATTTTAAAATGGTTGATTCCATGGGAACTCTAATTCCTGATGCCAATCATAATGATTCATTGACAAAGGTTTTGGGACAACAATACGCTTCGTTGGCCTTTCCGCATGATAAAGTTAATACGTTAGATGATATTCAAAGATTTACAGCAGAATTTCTGATAGAGAATATAGATGATGCTTTTTATGAATGGCAGCATTCTCCGTTGCTCAAAAGCATATCTTTTGATGATTTTAAAGAGTGGATTCTGCCATATCGCACTGTCGATGAGGATTTTGTCGGAAATAAACCGATGCTAAGGTCAATCATCTATGATAAACTGTTTACTGGCAATGCCGGAACTATTTATGAAGTTATTGAGAATTATAAAAAATATGTCCGGTGGCAAAAGGAGATGAACAGGCAGGTGATTTCTGATAAACATATAGGTCCGTTCGATCTTTTTATTCCTGCATTCAAAATGGATTGCAGTAATCTGGCTGTTTACACTTGCAACTATTTCCGTGCTTGCGGTATACCTACCGTATACGAGTTCACACCACAATGGCCCGATAAGGATAGCAGGCATTACTGGTGTGCATCTCCAGACTCTACCGATGTACTCCAACCGTATACTCCTCCCTACAATAATTTGTTGGAAGATTGGCCTTTAGATTTGAAATATGTCGGTAAAGTGTACCAAAGAACATTTGCTGCGATGAAAGATTCTCCTTATTTTCTGAAAAACGAGGATGAGATGCTTCCTTCTGTTTTCGATGTTCCTACTATTAAGGATGTGACGGACAGATATCATCAATGTACGGAAATAACGATACCGATGCATGTTAATACTTCTAACCGATTGGCTTATCTCTCATTTTTCAATACTAAGGAAGAATTGTCTCCTGTGGCATGGGGTAAAATTAGTAGTTGGAAACATAGCGTTACTTTTAAGAAGATTCCATTTAATATGCTTTTTTTTCCATCTTATATAGCCGAAGATGGACGAATTGTTCCTTTCGGAAAGCCATTTATATTGCGTAAAGACAGCATCACCGATTGTGCCATTAAGGAAGAATTGAAATGCGATACGGCTCAAACCGTCCGGATGCATCTATTGCGTAAATACCCTTCCAAACGACATTTGGTGCACGACAGAAGGAATCTGAAAGGTACACGTATTTTAGGTAGCGACCAATGGACGGGGCCATACGATACTTTATACACCATTTGTGAAGTTCCGGATCCGTATTGGCAAGAATACATATTGGGAAATAACAAGAAGTACCGTTATTACCGGCTTCATCGTGATAGCGTGCCGATAGACATTGCCGAATTGGAATTTTTAGGAGAAGATGCTGCTGGTCATAATACAGATAGACCGTCTGCATTACCGGTGTTTAAAACTAATGATATGTCAGTGGAAAGTAAATCACTGAAGAGAATAAATGGCGAGCCGATGCATACGGGAGTTTTGTATTATAAAGCCTATGATGGTAATCCGGAAACTTTTGCAAGGTGGGGCTTCTTCGGTATGGATTTTAAGCAGCCAGTTTGTATAACTCATATTCGTCTCTTACCCCGAACTGCAACGAACGTCATAGAACCAGGGTGTCATTATCGATTGTTGTATTATCAAAATAATCAGTGGGTTGAATTTAAGGAAGTAATTTCAGAATATAACTTTTTAGATATTGATTCTGTTCCGGCGAATACCATATATTGGTTGATGAACTTAGATAAAGGAAAAGAAGAATTGCCCTTTTTTTATAGGAATGGCCGGCAGGTGTTTATAAATGAATTTATGTAGCTGTTGTTGTATTGATAAATCTTGAATCTAATTTAGCTTATAAAATTGTACTTATTCAATTCACCTGATATAATACTGATGAAGAATTGTATTGAAACATCCTTGCAACATAATCACGATATTTCTTTTAAGATAATATTCGTTTGCATTTCCTTTTTATTTATAGGGACTGTTTATTTTATACCGGATTGGTGTGCAGACAGGTTTCATACTCCGATTTTGCTTTGGATAGGGTGTTTGTTGGGTATATTGGGGATTATTATATCCATTCTGGAATACCAAGGCATGATATTTCATATACCTGTTTCTTTGATAGCTTTATACCTATGTTGGGGAATTAGTTGGGTGCTTACATCTTCCTTAAATTATAATTCGGTTAGTCTCTTTTTTACAGATAATATGGTATTGTTACTATTATATTATTATTTTGCGAATCATTCATATTATTCCCCGTTTTACTTCTTGTTAATAAGTTTGGCTGGCAGCGTATGTTTGATTGCTTTTTTGCAACTGTTCGGTATTTTTAGCTCTTATAGTTCTACATTTGTTATAACAGCTACATTTGATAATCCGGCTGGTATTTCGGCTGTATTAGCTGCTTTATTGCCTTTTACTTTTTATTTCTTTTCTTCAAGAAGTAAATTGAGTCGTAATATGTCAATTATAATTTGTGTAATGGTCGTGATTTCCATTATTCTATCTAATGCCAGAGCAGCTATACTTGCAATGATTGCTATTTTTTTGGGTTATTTTTTAAAGAGAAAACTTCTATTTGTATGTTGCGTGGGATTATTATTGGTACTACTTTATTTAATGAAGCCTGATTCTGCAAACGGAAGACTTTTGATTTGGAGATGTTGTGCCCAAACCATTATTGATAATCCTTTATTGGGAGCAGGAGAATTCACGGCTTGGTATATGTTAGATCAAGCGTGTTTTCTTACAAAACATTCCAATGAACTCTGGGCTATACTGTTGAGTGATAATATTCGCCATCCTTTTAATGAATACTTAGAGGTTGTGGCGGAAAGAGGTATAATTGGTTTTATTCCGATTATTGGTATTATAGTCTATTCTATTAACAGCTATTATGGGCATAGTACCCGGGAACAAAAAAGTGCATTTTGGAGTCTTGTCGCGATAGCAATATGTTCTTTTTTCTCGTATTCGTTTGAATATGAGATTGTAAGGGTAGTATTTATATCTTCTTTTTTTATACTGATACTTCATCCGCTCATATCAGATAATAGAAGAATAGTAAAAGTAAAAGTACATCGATGGATTGTCTTTTTTCTCTCAACTATTCTTTTAATAAATACATTTTATCAAGGATTTTATGACATAAAATGGACTGACTTATTGAAGAGTGAAAATCCTTGCGATGTAAAAAATATGTGTGGTTATGAAGAGTTGTATCAAAATTCTTTTCTGGGACAACAATCTGCTTTCTTATATAATTATGGTGTTGTGTTACACCAAGCAGGAGAATACAGAAAAAGTAATGATATCCTGTTGAAATGCAGTAAAAAGATGAATGATTATGATGTACAGTTACTTCAAGGATATAATTATTTAGAAATGGAAAATATGCATTGTGCAGAAGGGTATTTTAAAACAGCTTCTAATATGATTCCTTGCCGTTTACTTCCCTTATATGAACTTTTTCGGATATATGTGGCCACTGGAAGAGATGATTTGGCTCTGGAGACTGCACAGAATATCATTAATATGCCTGTTAAAATAGTTTCGGCCAAGACTAATTTTATAAAGAAGAGAGTGAGCAATTATTTGAAACAGGCAAAGAAAGGAGGTGTTTTGTGATGTAATCAGGAGATTGTAATTTTAATATATAATTAATTAAAAATAAAAACATGAATCATTTAAAAAATTTAAAAGGAGTATCTTTAATCATACTACTATTGTGTGCATGTACGGAGGACTACGATATCTTGACAAATAAATCAAGGGATATCGATATAAAGTCAGATCTTGATATTGCGAGAAACTGGTATAACCAGCAACAGATTGCTCACGGAATGGAAACCCGTAGTGATAATCTTGATGTGAATCCTATTCCGGTTCTATCAGATAGTCCCAGTTGGGAATTTTACGCTATAAACCGGAATGATTCTTTATTAGTTGTAGATGTAGATTTAACGGATCGTGTATGTCAGGATTTTGTGACGAAAGAGAATTGGGATTTCTATCAACAGACAAAAGAATGGAAATATCGTCGTTCATATACTCGTTTTGTATATATGAAAAACTATAAAACGAATACAGAAACAGGATTTTTGATGACTATTATTATTCCATGATTTAAATGGTAAATTTGTAAACGGATGGAAATATGAAAGAGGAAAAGTGGTAAGCAAAATACGTAAAAAACGGTGGGATGATTTTCCGGATGCTGACAGATTGGTTTTCCGATCAATACCTGCACGGTACGAGGTAACTCCTCAACTCTATACTCCACCTGCTACGCGTGCTGGAATGGAAGATGATCCGCTCTATGATGGAGGAACATTCCCGGATATAATTGTGACACCTGATCCTAAACCGGATTGGGGGGATTATCCTCCTGGTGGTGGCTGGGTAGAGCACCCTGACGATAACTATCCTAATAATAACGAGGATGGCTATAATCATGATAATGACGGATATATAAATGAACCTCATGATGGCGGTTCCGGAGGGTATAATCCTCCTCCACTTACTCCACCTGCAAAAGGAAAAGATTTTGAATCTAAAGTTGGAGATAAAATTGTGGTTGGAAAATTGCCGGCAACGATGGAGAAACAGTTGCCTAATGGATGTGTTGTTGCTGTAATGGAATTAATTTATAGAATTTTTGGAGATCACATTAATATAAAGAAAGAAGGACAGCTTATTCAAGAATATATAAATTTGGCAAATTCCAAAGGGAGATTTGATATTACTATTGATACTTATTTTAATACTGAAACAGGAGGTGTAGAATTATCCTTATTGGCAGATTTTGTAGGAGAGAACTTCGAGTTGAATCCTTTTTCCGATTTTAAGAGTTCCATTGATAGAGGTGATGTTGTTATGGTGGATATCCCTTCAGAAATGGCTAATTCTGCACATAATGTATTAGTGATAGGATATCATACGAATGGCGATCTCATCTATATGGATCCTGAAGTCGGACATTGGAGAGAAGCTCCAGAGTCTTTTTTCTTAGGCGATTATTATTTTAGTATATCTAATTTAAAATAAATTTTTGATGAAGGATTTTAAAATATTTATCTTTTTGATGGCTGTTTGTACACTGTGTTTTTGTAGTCTAAATTTAGATGCCCAAGAAACAGGAAAAACAACTATCAGAAGTTTGACTCATCGGGATTGGATATGGCAATGTTCTGATAACATGTTTATTTATATGCATTTTGATAAAAAGACTGTTACTGCAACAATGTATAGTCGTAGCAGTTGGAGTTGGAGGTTTAATACTCATATTCCAAATAAATATAATAGTATTCACTCCGAGTCTCATCCTTATCATCTTTCAGACTCTATTCCTACCGTTTTTGAATATGATAAAGTTAATAATACGAAACGAGGGCACTATTTGGTGTTATCTACAAGAGGAATTATTATGTCATCTGTTCTTGAGATAGTAAAAATTGATCAGGATAGTCTTGTCCTAAGAGATAATTACTCAAAAAATGAAACATTCTATAGGGCAATTAAAAAGAAAGAGTTGAAAAAAATGGTAGATAGAAAATGATAAATTATTAAAAACTGATCTTAAAGTGATAGCCCCTGAAGATGATTGCTTGAAAGAATCTTTCAGGGCTATCTTTGATGAAATTAATATTTTCAAAAATAGAACAAAATGAATTATAAAGCTTTACTGTTGTTAGTTGGAAATTTGTGGATAGGGACACTTTTGTGTGCTCAGAAACCTGCTCCTACAACAATGGATTTATTGCAAAATAAGTATTGGGTATATAAAGAAGCTTTCAGGATAGGTAGTCTTGTGTATGAGCAATATGATCAAAGAGAGCAATGTAGTACTTTCTTTTCTAAGCAGGAAGAGTTAAGTGGATGCCGTGATTATTATCTTTCTGATACAATTGTACGCTCCTATCAAGAGGATAGTGTCGGGATGGTGAAGAATGGAAAATATATTGTGGAAAGAGGAAGACGGGACACGGATGTCTTTGAAATAATGAAATTAACATCCGATTCTCTTGTAATAAGGCTTTGTTTGGACTCTTTGCATAGAAGTATCGGGGGAGGGCATCCCGTTGTCTATACAGCAGAGAAAAAGAGGTTTATAAGTAAAATGAAAAAGAAGGTACGGGAACAACTTAAAATAAACCCTTGATGAAAAGTATTAAAATATTTATCTTTTTAATGGCTGTCTGTACACTGTGTTTTTGCAGCCTAAGTTTGCATGCCCAAACACAAAGAGAACTGACTTTGAAAGCCTTGACTCGTCGGGATTGGATATGGCAAGTAAATACTAATTTTCTAATCTATTATCATTTTGATAAAGATTCGGTTTCTATTTTGGCTTATGGACGGAGCAACAATCCATTCTATGCTACTCATTATCCTAATGAATACGAATGTAGCTATTGGGGGACTTATCCTTATTATCTTTCTGATTCTGTTCCTTCTGTTTTTGAACATGAGAAAGTTGGTAATATGAAACGCGGACGTTACTGGGTGACATTGTCCGGTAAGAATATTTTGTCTGTTTATGAAATAATAGAGTTTACCGGAGATCGTTTCATTCTAAATGACAACGATCCAAGATATAAAAGAGTTTATAAAGCGAACAAAAGAACGAAGCTTAGTAAGCTAATGAAGAAAAAAAGTAGATCAAAGAAAGATAAGTTACGATGAAAAAATATATTTCTGTTAAAGCGAGCCGGTATTTGGTTGTTGTCTTTTCTATTCAATTATGGTTGGTCTATTCTCGGACACTTCCGGCACAAAGCACCCCGGACAGTATCGTTTCTTTTTTACCCGTAGCGGAAGCAAGGCGTTAAGTAATATACCGGTGAAATATCGATACTTCACAAAAGCGCGGAAGAGAGAAAACCGACGATTACGGACGAATATATATATTGCTCAGCCGGATTAAAGAGCCGGGACGGAGAAGGATTGAAGTGAAATTCGACAGCCCTGAGTATATCTATCGGAGGACTTTTTATCTACCGGTGTTTTCCAATGATTTTGATGCTGCTTTTTTCCCGGAGGGAGGCCCGTTGTCGCCTGTTCTGCTTCAGAACATAGCATTCAAAATCCTGGGAGCGGACGGACTGTCGAGGGAAGCAGCCGGATACGTGTTGAATGCGCGTGGAGATACTCTTATGCATATCTGCTCTGAGCACGACGGAATGGGATCATTTACTTTGACTCCGGTAGCTGGGGAATCTTATCATGCCATTCTCACCTCATCCGATCATGTCATCAAGCGCTTTGATCTCCCTCCTGTCCGTCCTGAGGGCATTGTACTTTCTGCTGTCTGTTACAAGCAACTCATATACTCCGGACAGCACCTCTCCGGAAGATGTCGTTATTGAAGGTGTGGATAGAAATGGAAAAGTTTGCCGATATGTAACAACCATTAATCAGTATACAGAGTAGTGTGATGAAGCTGTGGGGATCTACCCTTGTAGAACATATATTTGTAAATCCTATTTCTTCCTTTATGAAGTACCTTTCCTTCGGTAATAAAGTTGTTTAAGGTTAGAGAAAATCTATAACCGAAAGTTCTGGTTATAAAACTAAAACTTGTAATTGTATAACTAAAACTTTTGGATGTAAAACCAAAAGTTGCGGTTATAGATTAGAATAGGATACGAAGATGTTTTTCTCCTAAGGAAAAGATGTTTATATCCTATTGTTAGTAACTTATCTATTCATATCCTCAATGGAGATGGAATATTATCCATACTCGGGGATCACCCATACTCGGGAGACATCAGGATTTATGCATCCAGATCGATAGTATCTTTCTTCTGATTGCCAGAATATTGATGACAGATACAATGATAAACAGGAAGACGCCTACGCTGACGGCCGGCCAAAGCGATCCGATTTCCAGTTGTGGAAACAATAGATAGAGTGCACCGGTATAGGAATGTCGTATCCAGGCGACCAAACAGAGAGAGATGGCCAGTACAATGGTGTTCAGCCCTAAAGTTAAGACTTGATAAGGGCGTGCTACGCGTGCAGGGCTATATCCTATCAGTAGCAGGTTTTCCAACTTAGTCGTATTTTTTTGAAGAAGAAGGAAGATGCTTAGCATCAGGATATAAAAGGACAGAATACTGATGAATAAACCGACACCGAGCACAATGCCTACGATTAGGCGCAAAAAGTAAGTGGTTTTTCCGGTATCCAGTTTTCCGTCTTCCGTTTCATAACCTTTTTGTTGGAAGTATTTGGCGATAGAAGCATCTGCAGGGTTACCGACTTCAACAATAAGACGTGCCGGTTGTGCTTCTTTTTCCGGTGCAAAGTTATTATTGGCCCATGCCATAAAGGACTCCGGAACTAATATCGTATTTAACCGATTGGAAAAACCGACAATGTTGCCTTTGTATTGCTCTGTCTGTCCGTTACCACGTAGAGTGATATCCATCTGCACCAGGCTCATTACACCTTCCGAAAGCTTGGGGAGACTTCGACTTTGGGCAAAACCGAAGTTATACAGATTTAAATAATTGCGCGGGATAATAATAGGTATGCTGCGCGTTTCTTCGTCAAAATGCCATTTGTCGAGTTTTACATCGACAAATTCATCGGGCACTGCTTCAAAAAACATATCTGTGGAAAGGCGGATACCGGCTTCCTGCATGCCAAGACCTGCCGATACCTTAAACTGTGAAGGGGTAAAGATACCTATCTCTTCGGTGAAAGGCTGTTCCTTCAGTTCTTTTATTTCTTGCGGAGAGAAGGTATTGCTTTTGCCGGCGAAAGATCCTAACGTACTGATTCTTTTACTGACGATGATATAATCTTTTTTCATAAAGCTGTCTCCTTCAGTAAACATCGGGATGATATCTTTATAAAACTGTATACTGAGTAATACGATCATCATGCCAAAGAGGTTGGCAAAAAAGAAACCGGCAAGTTGACCGATGCTGATATGTTGGCGAAGAAGCTTCCAGATGAGTGTCATAATTGGGTTGTATTACAGGCGTAAAACATGATTATAGGGTAATTCGATGTGTTTCCCGATGGAAGTAACGATGATTCCGGCTTCTTGTCTTCCTGCTTCTTCCAGAAGCAGGTTGCTCATGATCTTTCCATTACAATCGTCCAAATGACTGATTGGCTCGTCCAGAAAGATAAAGTCGAAAGGCTGGCAGAGCGCCCGGATAAAGGCCACCCGTTGTTGTTGTCCGAAAGATAACTTGCCGGCCTTTATATGAACTTTGTCTGCAATACCCATTGTTTCGAAAAGTGCAAGGATCTCCTTTTTTTTCTTGTAGCCGGTCAGGTTGTTCTTCAACTGGATGTTTTCGAGTGCCGTCAGTTCGGTAAACAGGCGTAAATCCTGAAAAAGCATACTCAGCGAGTGTTTTCGGAGGTTGACCCATTGCTCCACTGAATATGCTTTGATATTTGTTTCATCGAAATTAATGATCCCCTGGTAGTCGTTCCGGTAACCGTAAATATAACTGCATAACGATGATTTTCCGGTTCCGGATGCTGCTTCTATCAGATACATCTCGCCCTTGCTGAATACGACATTTTTATGCCAGATATCCGATGTGATAGAATTACGGTCGGCAAACACTTGTGGAAGTGTCTGCCGCAGGTGGATACTTTTCATATCTTCAATATTACATGCCGGTAAACTTCTTGACGAAGTCTACGATTTGTTTCAACGAATTGGTATCTTTGTTTTTTAGAATAAGATCTACTTCACTTACACCGTCACTTACATTGCTCACTTCCAGATAGCTGACTTGTGAAGCAAGATTATAATAAGTCTGGTATTCTTCTCCTCCGAAGCCTGTCATCATTTTCACTATCGGCAGTTCGAGAATGGCGTCCATATTGATGACAAAGAAGAAGTTCTTACCTTTCATGTCCGATGCATAACTGGTATCTTTTATCGACTTATCAGCCGCTTTGCCGATATTTTTGTATAGTAATTCGTCATTGGTGGCGTACATCTGGTTATCTTTGAATCCGAAGAAAATGTTCATGGCTCTTGATTTGTACACATATTCATTATCACTCAGTAGCACGATGTCTTCTCCTCTTTTCAGATTCAATGCTTTCTTGTTGTCATAAAGTGCTTTCAGTGCATTCCCGTTTTTCACATCCGCATATGCTACGAAAGCCGGGTCTTTTCCCATGGTTATATTGATCAGTCCGGCAGAGATGTCACCGTTGAAGGAGGCGAACAATGCCTTTACTTCTTCCGCTTTGGAAATGGATACCGTATTACGGAATTCTTCGTTTTCTTGCAATAAATTGTATAGTTCTTCCCCGTTGGCTCCTATGTTCATAAATGCAATCGTTGAGGCCGGGAAATATTTAAGGAAAGTTGTGTTTAGCTTTGTAGTTGCCTTTTCTTGCTTTTTCAGCATTGCTTTGGCTTCCTCGTTTTCTGTATAATATTCAAATTGCAGAGCTATTTTTCCTTTTTCAAAATTAAGGTTGCCGAGGGCCATGATATCTTTGGGATCTACCTTGATACTTGTCAGTCCTATGTTTAATTGGCGGGCATATGCTTGTGGCAGTGCGGCCAATGATGCCAGGAAGTTGACATCTCCTTTTTGTTTCTGCATTTTCTGAAAACCGGCGTTGCCTGCGATACTCTTTTCGGGAGTCTGTTTCATCAGTTCACCAATGGCTTTCTGTGCATTTTCCATTTGCGATTTCCGGTTTACTTGCACGAGCATTGCGGTTGTTTCGTTGAAAGCGAATATGTTTTGGTTGGCCACTACGGCATAGCTATATCCGTCAGTCTCTTCCACAGGTTGACAAATCTGCTCTTTTACCATGACATCCAGCGAAGTACGCAATTTATCGATGTCGAGTATTTTGGTAACTAAGGATGCGTATGGGAAAGAAGGAGAGGTGAAGACGTAAACGGGTGCGTCCACATCTATTCCCGACTCTTTCGGATTGTTCAATACTTTCTCCAATTGTTGGAAAGTGGCCGCCGTAGTTCCGCTTTTCAAGGCTTCTATCATTTTTTGTTTAGCTGCTTCGTTTTCTTTGTCTTTCAGGCCCGATTTGTCAGCGAGAGACTTTAGGTTGATAGACGCTACAGCTGAGGCATCTGCCGGAATGGCACTTGTGTATTCCGATTTTTGAGAACATGCGGCAATGAATACAATCAGCATTGCTGATACTAAAAGTCGGGAAATCATCTTCTTTACCATAATTATTTGTTTTTTAAGTGAAAAGTATTCAGTAATAGTGATTAGTGATAAGTGCCATGCGGAGTGATAGCGCAGCTCGCTAATCGCTATTTATTACCATTGTTGCCATCAGTGCCGCCGTTTCTGTTCGTAGCCGCGATTTACCTAAGCTAATAGGGCGGAAACCTTTCCCGATCGCTTTTTTGACTTCCTCTTCACTGAAGTCTCCTTCCGGGCCGATTAGTACTAAAGCGTCCTTCCCCGGTTCCAGTATATCCTTTAAAAGGGGCTTTTCACCTTCATAGCAGTGTGCTATGAACTTTTGTCCCGGATAATCTTGGGCTATGAATTTGTCAAATTCCACCATCTCGTTCAATTTAGGCAAACGTGCTTTCAGTGATTGCTTCATGGCAGATACGAGTATTTTCTCGATACGTTCCGTTTTGATGACTTTCCGTTCAGAGAAGCGGCAATTAAGAAATGTCAGTTCATCGAAACCGATCTCTGTTGCTTTTTCGGCAAACCATTCATTGCGGTCCATATTCTTGGTCGGTGCCATGGCAATATGCAAATGTCCCGACCATAGAGGTGCTTGCGGAATGGTTTCAATCAGTTTTACTAAACAACGCTTATTAGTCGCCGCAGTGATTTCTGCACGGTAGAAATTGCCTTTACCATCCGTAAGGGTAATCTCGTCACCTATACCGAGACGCAATACACGCGTGCAGTGCTGTGCTTCTTCTTCTGGAAGTTCCGGTTTGGTCAGTATATCGGGGGTATAAAAAACGTGCATATTCTGGTTTTATTTTTTTCGGTTTATCTCATCACGCAAGCGGGCTGCCAACTCATAATTTTCGTCTTTGATAGCCTGTTCTAATGCGTTTTCCAATGAATTTATATTGGTAGAGTCACTGGTTTCATTTTCTTTATCCGGATTCTCTGCGGGACGTTCATCGTCATCATCCAAACGGATACACTCTCTATCGAGGATGGATTCATAAATATAGATCGGACAGTCGGAACGCACAGCCAGTGCGATGGCATCCGAAGTACGGCAATCGATACGGATAATCTCTTCCTCTTTTTGCAGATAAATGTACGAGTAGAAAACACCTTCCTTTGCTTTGTAAATAAGAACTCTGAGCATTTTGGTTCCCAGAATGTTCAGGCAAGTGTAGAATAAATCGTGCGTTAACGGGCGTGGTGCCTTTACACCTTTCAGACATAAGGCAGTGGCTTGCGCTTCGGCAGGACCTATGATGATAGGCAGTTGCCGTTCCCCGTCCACTTCTCCTAACACCAAGGCATAGGCACCTACCTGTGCCTGGCTGTTGGAGATGTTTAATACTTGTAATTCTATCTTTTTATCCATTGTTATTTTTTACTTAATTCTTCGGGTTGATGCTTGTATCTGAAAACCAGTGCAAACAAAATTCCGATGACTAATGCATAACCCGCAAAAATAAACCAGATATCCGGCCATTCGCGGCTGATTAACATTCCATCCGAATAAACCGAGAAAGCATCTACTACCGCACCACTGGCATATCCTCCGATGATGGCTCCCAATCCGTTGGTCATCATAAAGAATAGTCCTTGGGCACTGGCTCTGATTTCCGGTTTGGCTTCTAATTCAACAAACAGAGAACCCGAAATGTTGAAGAAATCAAATGCCATCCCATAAACGATCATTGAAAGTATCAGCATCCATAGTCCGGATCCCGGGTCGCCGAGTCCGAAAAGGCCGAAGCGGAATACCCACGCGAACATGCTGATAAGCATCACCCGTTTGATTCCGAAGTGTCTCAAAAAGAAGGGTATGGCAAGAATAAACAGGGTTTCACTCATTTGTGAGATAGAAAGCAGGATGACGGAATGCTTCACCCCGAATGAATCGGCAAATTCGGGTATGGAAGCAAAACTGCCTAAAAAAAGATCTCCGTAACTGTTTGTGATTTGCAAAGCAGCCCCTAACAGCATGGAGAAAAAGAAGAAAATAGCCATTTTCTTGCGTTTGAATAATACCAGTGCATCGAGTCCGAAAGCGGAAAGCATATTTTTGTTTTCGCTTTTGGCAGGCGGACAGGCGGGAAGCGTAAAAGAATAGAAACCTAGAATGAGTGCTGCCGCACCGCCTACATAAAGTTGCGCACAGGAGGATTTGAATCCTGTCAAGTCTACCGCCCACATGGCGCAAATGAAACCGATAGTTCCCCATACACGAATGGGAGGGAAATCTTTGACGATATCACATTTATATTGTTCAAGAGCATTGTATGAAACGGTGTTGGCCAATGACAAGGTTGGCATATATACCAACAGGTTGAGTAACATTGCCCAATACATATGGTTGTAATCAGTGGCTGTGGAAGCATAGAAAAGACAGGCTGCGCCCAAAAGGTGAAGAATACCGTACAGTCTTTCGGCATTTACCCACTTGTCGGCGATAATACCTGTCAGGCCCGGCATGATAAGTGAAGCGATCCCCATTGTAGCAAAGATGGCACCTATTTGTCCACCTTCAAAGTGCAGAACACCGCCCATATAGCCACCTAACGAAATTAACCACGATCCCCACACAAAGAACTGCAGGAAGTTCATAATAATCAATCGATACTTGATGCTCATATTGTTTTCATTTAGTTACAGGTTACGGGTAATAAGCTGCAATTTTAGTCAGGTGGTATTACTGTACAATGCGACTTCGTTTGTAGCTCGTTACTATTCAATATAGCTGCAAATATAATGTTTTTCGTTGATTGCGCACCAAAAGTGTGGAGAAAAGAGCCTGTTTCAAGAGGAAAATAGGGATGGGACAGGTATATAAAAAAAAGAAGGCTATCTATCCCAGACAGCCAATCTTTATTAACCTTAAATCTAATACCATGAAAAACACAGTGCAAAGATAAATGGTTTTATGTTTTAGAACATAATGTTTTGCTATAAATCTGCGGTTTGTTAACCTTAATTAACTTTGGTAATTCCTTTATTCTGTTATCGGGCCTTACTCCACATATAGAACCAATCCTTTCAGGTATTCTCCTTCCGGATGGTAAATATTGACAGGATGATCTGCCGGTTGCGTCAACTGATGCAAAATACGTACGCTACGTCCCGACATGGCAGCTGCGGTAAACACGGCAGTACGGAAATTATCTTTGGTTACTACCTGTGAACAGGAAAAAGTAAACAGTATGCCACCCGGTTTGATTTTTTCAAAAGCTTTGGCATTCAATTTACGATAACCTTGCAAGGCATTGCGTAGCGCGTCTTTATGTTTTGCAAAAGCGGGCGGATCAAGAACGATCAGGTCGTATTGGTCACCCATCCGGTCAAGATACTTAAAGGCATCTTCTGCATATGCTTCATGACGTGGGTCACCGGGGAAGTTCAGTTCGACGTTTTTGTTTGTCAGATCAATTGCTTTGGACGAGCTGTCTACGGAATGGACAAGCTTGGCACCGCCGCGCATTGCATAAAACGAGAATCCTCCCGTATAGCAGAACATATTCAGTACCGAACGGTCTTTGGCATAACGTTCCAATAGAGCCCGGTTCTCACGTTGGTCTACAAAAAAGCCTGTTTTCTGTCCTTTCAACCAGTCTACATGAAACAGCAAACCGTATTCGCGGGCGATATTATCGGTGCTTCCGCCTTTCAGAAAACCGTTTTCCGGGAAAAGATCGGCTTTGAAGGGCAGGGTTGTTTCTGATTTATAATAAATATTTTCTATTTTGTCGCCCATCACTTCCGACAAAGCTTCGGCAATGGCCATCCGGTCGACGTGCATACCGGCAGAATGGGCTTGCATGACGGCTGTCTTGGCGTATATATCGATTACCAGGCCGGGCAGATTATCTCCTTCGCCATGCACCAGACGATAGGTGTCGTTGGTGGGATTGGTGGCGATTCCGATACTCTTGCGCATGTCATAGGCTATTGCTAATTTACGCTTCCAGAAGTCGGAATCGATTGGCTCCTGTTTGAAAGAGAGCACGCGCACCGCGATACTTCCTATCTGGAAATGTCCTTCGGCTATAAATTCTTTTTTAGAGGTGTATACTTCCACAACTTCACCTTCTTCCGGTTCTCCGTCAAAACGGGCGATAGCACCGGAGAAAATCCAGGGGTGAAAACGTTTTAATGATTCTTCTTTGCCGGGTTTTAAGTATACTTTATACATTGTGAATTATGATTTATGAATGATGATGATTTATGAAAAGGGAAGAAAGGCTATTTTGCCTGCGATTCGTCTTCGGCGGTTACGGTGGCTTCTTCTATTTCAAAGTTGCCGGTACGTTTTAGCTCTTGCAACCGGTTATAGATGTTCAGGCAGGCCCATGCGTCTGTTGCCGCATACTGTTTCTGAGCATCCGTCAGTACATCTGCTTCCCAGTTGGATAGGCGTTGTGACTTGGAAATCTTTTCTTTGAACAGAATGCCGTATATCTTTTGCAGACTTTTGTCCTGAATGCCGAAAGGACGTACGAAATCCTGTAGTTCTATGCAACCCTGCTGATTGAACGGTGCACGTTTATGCAACATCATGAAATCGTCACGAAGTGATAATCCCACTTTTATTATTTCCGGGTTTTCCAATAGTCCTATTAACGATTGTGTGAGTCCTGTCATGTTTAAACGAAACAGGAAACAGCATTCGTCTGACGAGATTTGCAGTAACGCTACCTTATGAGACTGCCCTTTGGTGAATGACGGGCGGGTTTCGCTGTCAATACCCAATATCTGTTGCGCCTGCAGATACGCTACTGCCTTGTCGGCCTCCTTTTCGCTTTGGATCACATATATCGGTCCCTCAAAGACAGCTTTCGGCAGTTCCTTTATCTCTTCTTTGCTTATTGTTCTTTTTATAACCATTTTCTTTTCTTATTCATCGTCGTGGCAATGACAGCCATGGTCGTGGCAGTGGCAATCGCCCTCTTCGCAATGACAGTCTTCGTCATCACAATGGCAATGGTCATTGTCTGATTCATACTCATCTTCTTCTTCAGTCTCCTCTTCTTCATCCGGCTCCTGATTATACTTCACATCATGGAGTGCACGAAGGGTATTTACCAACTTTTGCCCCCATAACATTCCGAAGTTTTCTTGGCAGATGGCAAGAGAATCGTTCATCGTTTCATTCAGACCGAGTTGAAATACGAAAATAAAATCACGGATATCCTGATAAATGTCGGCAAGATCTTCCGAAATGTTTTTCTTGATCGGTTGGTCGCTGTATGCCATGTCCGGTAGGAAAACTTCGAGATAGTCGTCTTTCTCAGCCAGAATGTCCGACAGGTTTATACGTAAAACTTCGTACATCTCTTCTGTCACATAAGTTTCCGGTGCTTCATCACCTATTGTTTCGCACTTAGGGAGCATGGATGCCTTGAGATAAAGCAATGGAAGTATTTTTAGGGTTGTATCGACAAAAGCCTTACGTTTCATGCCCTCGGCACGTTCCAGAAAAGCACAGAATTCTGCGGCTACCGTAACGAATTCTATTACATTTTTATCGAATATAGTCTGACTCTCTTTCTTCATATCTGCTTAATTTGAAACGCAAAGGTAAGAAAAAGGATTGAAAGAGAGCGGGGATTAGTAATAAAACAATCTAAAGCTGCTTAAAGATACACAGCGTCATATGGCAGAAGGCGGGCTTCTTGTATCTTGTATGGCCGGAGGATAATTGGGAATAGGCAATAACTTTAAAGGTAACAGTTAGGAAGAAAATTGTTTTTTTACTACTTTTGCATCTCTAATATAATATAAAGGTAAAAGAATACTCATGGCAAAAAAGAAATCAGATAAAGAGAAAGATACGGAATCTAAAGTACCTTCTACTAATAAGTTTACAGCATTTTTTAAGAACGAGACGATTCATTTTGTCATCGGGTTGGTACTGGTGATATTCTCTGTATATTTATTGTTGGCATTCTCTTCCTTCTTCTTTACAGGGGCAGCCGACCAGAGCATTATTGACAGTGGAAATCCGCATGATTTATCGACGGTGAATAATCATGTGAAAAACTATGCCGGTTCACGCGGGGCTCAACTGGCCAGCTATCTGATTAACGACTGTTTCGGTATATCGTCGTTTTTTATCCTTGTTTTTCTGGCGGTGGCCGGTTTGAAGCTGATGCGTGTGCGAATTGTCCGGTTGTGGAAATGGTTTATCGGTTGTTCGTTATTGCTTGTTTGGTTTTCCGTATTTTTCGGTTTCGCCTTTATGGATACTTATCAGGATTCATTTATCTATCTGGGAGGCCGGCATGGATATAATGTCGCCAATTGGTTGACTTCTCAAGTCGGACAGCCGGGAGTGTGGCTGATACTGCTCGTGACAGCCATCTGTTTCTTGATTTATGTCAGTGCACGTACGGTGATATGGTTGCGTAAACTTTTTACTCTTAGTTTCCTCAAGCGTACTAAGAAGGAAGAGACAGAAGAAGATAAACCGGCTTTTGCCGATCAACAGCCGAAACCGGAATTTGTCAATCCAAAACCTCATGAAGTGGAATTCTCCATGGACAGGACTTTCCAGCAGGTACCTGCTTCGAAAGAGACAAAGGTGAAAGAGCCGGAGGTACAGGAACCGGATGTGCGGGAACCGGAATTTGTTGTTCCGGCGAATACGGAGCATGAACTGCCGGCAGGAGAGGAAGTGACGATGACATTCGAACCAACAACTCCCGATCCGTTGCCTGCGGTGGATAAACAGGCAGATAAAGAACCGGAATTTGAAATAGAGGTTGCTGAAGATGATGATGAAAACTACCGTGGCAAGGAGACGGAGCCTTATAATCCGAAACTCGATCTTGAGAATTACCGTTTTCCTACCATTGACCTGATGAGGCATTATGAAAATAATGAACCTACCATCAATATGGAAGAGCAAAATGCAAACAAGGATAAGATTATCAATACATTGCGTAGTTTTGGTATTGAGATCAGCACGATCAAGGCAACGGTGGGACCCACAGTGACGCTTTATGAAATTACTCCCGAACAAGGGGTGCGTATCTCCAAAATACGCGGACTGGAGGATGATATTGCTCTCAGCCTTTCTGCATTGGGGATCCGTATTATTGCTCCGATTCCGGGGAAGGGAACGATCGGTATCGAAGTTCCGAACTCCAATCCGAAAATCGTTTCGGGACAAAGTATTATCGGCAGTAAGAAATTCCAGGAATCGACGTATGATTTGCCGATTGCATTTGGTAAAACGATTACAAATGAAGTGTTTATGGTCGACCTCTGCAAAATGCCCCACGTACTTGTGGCCGGTGCTACCGGACAGGGTAAATCTGTCGGTCTGAACGCGATCATTACTTCGCTGCTTTATAAGAAACATCCTGCCGAACTGAAATTTGTTCTGGTCGATCCGAAGAAAGTGGAATTCAGTATTTATTCGGTGATAGAACACCATTTCCTTGCCAAATTGCCTGATGGTGGAGATGCCATTATAACAGATGTAACCAAGGTTGTGCAGACTTTAAACTCTGTCTGTGTGGAGATGGACACCCGCTATGACTTGTTGAAAATGGCACATGTGCGCAATATAAAGGAATATAACGAGAAGTTTGTCAATCGTCGTTTGAATCCGGAAAAGGGGCACAAGTTTATGCCTTATATCGTCGTGGTGATCGATGAGTTCGGTGACTTGATCATGACTGCCGGCAAGGAGATTGAATTGCCTATTGCCCGTATTGCCCAGTTGGCCCGTGCGGTAGGTATCCATATGATTATCGCTACCCAGCGTCCGACGACGAATATTATAACAGGTACGATTAAAGCGAACTTCCCGGCACGTGTCGCTTTCCGTGTATCGGCTATGATGGACTCGCGTACCATTCTCGACCGTCCGGGAGCCAACCAGCTGATTGGACGGGGAGATATGTTGTTCCTGCAAGGTGCCGATCCGGTTCGTGTGCAATGTGCGTTTATCGATACACCGGAGGTAGAAGAGATAACGAAGTTTATAGCGAAGCAGCAAGGTTATCCCACTGCTTTCTTCCTGCCCGAGTATGTCAGTGAAGATGGGGGCAGTGATCTGGGTGATGTGGATATGGGACGTCTCGATCCGTTGTTTGAGGATGCCGCTCGTCTGATTGTTATTCATCAACAAGGCTCTACTTCGTTGATACAACGTAAGTTCTCTATCGGTTATAACCGTGCCGGCCGTATTATGGACCAATTGGAGAAAGCAGGAATCGTAGGCCCTACTCAGGGAAGCAAGGCGCGCGATGTGTTGTGTATCGATGAAAACGACCTGGAAATGAGATTGAACAATTTACAATAAGTAAGCGTTAATACAACAAATGGAAAAGTACATTTTTAGCATTTTGATAGCTTTACTGACTTTGCCTGTGTTTGCCCAAAAACAAGCGCAGGCAAAACTCATGCTGGATAAGACGGCTGCTGCTTTTGAGAAGGCCAGCGGTGTACAAGCCGATTTTACTGTAGAGGCTTTTAATAAGGGAGGCTCGTTAGGTAAAGCCATCGGGAACATAAAACTGAAGGGGGAGAAGTTTCTATTGAAAACATCTGAAACAATTTCTTGGTTTGACGGGGAAACCCAATGGAGCTATTTAACGCAAAATGATGAGGTGAACATCAGTACTCCTACGGAAGAAGAATTGCAGGGTATGAATCCTTACGCGTTGCTTTATCTTTATAAGAAAGGCTTTGATTATAAACTGGGAGTTGAAAAGAAGTTTAGAGGAACGCCCGTCAGCGAGGTTGTTCTTACTGCAACGAATAAGAAACAGGATTTATCGCGCATTGTGCTTTATGTGACGAAAGATACTTACGAACCTGTTTTTATTGCTGTAGAACAGAGAGACGGCAGCCGGAGCGAGATAACAATCACCCGGTATCAGACAGGATTAAAGCTGGCTGACTCTGTGTTTGTGTTCGATAAGAAACAATACCCTACTGCCGAAGTCATAGATTTGAGATAAACAGTAGTTTTTCAACCTTGAATAGTAAATTGTAAAATAACAAATAGAACGATGGAAATAGAAAAAGTGAAATGCCTGATTGTAGGTTCGGGCCCCGCCGGATATACGGCGGCGATATATGCAGGACGTGCTAATTTGTCTCCTGTGCTTTATGAAGGACTTCAGCCCGGCGGGCAGTTGACTACAACCACAGACGTGGAGAACTTTCCCGGATACCCTGAAGGGATCAGCGGGCCGCAATTGATGGAAGATTTACGTGCACAGGCAGGGCGTTTCGGTGCGGATATCCGTTTTGGTATTGCCACTGCCTCTGATTTGAGTAAGGCTCCTTATAAGATTACAATTGACGGCGACAAGGAAATCGAAACGGAAACATTGATTATTGCAACCGGAGCTACGGCCAAATACTTGGGATTGGACGACGAAAAGAAATACGCCGGAATGGGTGTGAGCGCTTGTGCCACTTGTGACGGTTTCTTCTACCGGAAGAAAGTGGTTGCTGTTGTCGGCGGTGGTGATACGGCTTGTGAAGAGGCGATTTATCTGGCCGGATTAGCCTCAAAGGTATATTTGGTGGTTCGTAAACCCTATCTGCGTGCGTCGAAAATTATGCAGGAACGTGTGCGGAATCATGAGAAGATCGAGGTGCTGTTTGAACATAATGTGACAGGACTCTTCGGTGAAAACGGTGTAGAAGGTATGAGCCTTGTGAAACGTTGGGGAGAACCGGATGAGGAACGTTACACATTGCCTGTCGATGGTTTCTTCCTGGCCATCGGACATAAACCGAATTCTGATATCTTTAAACCTTATCTGGATACGGATGAAGTGGGATATATCATAACGACACCCGACAAGCCTTGTACGAAGATACCGGGTGTTTTTGCCGCCGGAGATGTGGCCGATCCGCATTATCGTCAGGCGATAACGGCTGCCGGAAGCGGTTGTAAAGCTGCTATTGAGGCTGAACGTTATTTGTCGGAAAAGGGACTTATTTAATTAAAGAAATAGAAAATAGGATTTAAAAGAAACGGGCTGTGCGATGAAAAGTTGCACAGCCCGTTTTTGTGAATTTTATAATCCGTTTTAATCTCTTTTTTTAATAGATTTCTATCTCATCAATGTAGAGGTCGGCCTGCAGAAGCTTTTTCGGAGAATCGGTTTTGAAATCGATTCCGTTGCGCAGGGTACCTCCATTGCGGATGGTCACTTTTACATAACCGGCTTCGGTAGGGGAAAAAGAGAGAGAATCGGTGTATGCTTTCCTTCCCTTTTCGGGCAGTTGCCTTGTAAATGAAGCAGTTGCTACTTCGCGGTACTGTTTTCCATCATCGGAGACTTCTACTTTTGCACTGCCGGCAGGCAGGATACGGTAAGCCGGGTTGAACAGCGAACCGAATACGACTTTACTAATCTGTACCGGTTTGTCCAGTTGTACTGTGAATATGACTTCTGTACGCTGATCGTTCATGGCGAAACTGGTCCACGGAGTGTAAGAGGCATTGTTTCCACGTTTACCGTTAGTCAGTCCGAAAGTTGTTTTATCAGCTCCGAACAGATCGTTTTCTCCAAAAGTATCTCCGGCTATCCATCCAGTACCAGGTGTCACGGTGAAGCTTTTTCCACTGATGAGGTTGCCGTAGAGAGGCTTGTGGCGAACTTTCCCTAACATTTTACCGTTTTTGAAAGCGGCTGCTTTCAAATCGATATTTCCTTGTAGCGGGAAAGGTGCGGTATAGAGGGTAGATTGAAGTGTCGGTTCGCTTCCGTCGGTCGTATAATGAATTTCCGCATCCGGATAATAGCATTCTAATACTACATTTAGCGTATCGTTTTCTACGTGGGTATTAATGTTTACATCAAAGAAATTACGGCATGCTTTGACATTCATGATATCCAGTCTTTCGAACTCTCCGGCCATACGTCGGCAGAAACTTTCCCAGCCTTTATTTTGATTTTGTGTCCAACCGGTTTCGGCAATGGCAATGGCTTTGGGAAATATCTGATAGTCGCGACGGTCGTCGGTCTGCATGTACTCCGCCCATGCATTTCCCTGTACGCCGATGATGTGTTTCTTTACCAGTTCATCAGCATTATCTTCTACCGGATTGTAGGTATAGGTCATTTTAAGGGTGACATATCCGCCGATAGTGACCGGTGCTGTTTCCGGATCTTCCTGATAGTAATCCACATACATATACGGACTTGGAGTCATGATAGCATTGTGTCCCAACTTGGCAGCGTTCATTCCGCCTGCCACACCTCTCCATGACATGACGGTAGCGTTGGGGGCCAAACCTCCTTCCAGGATTTCGTCCCAACCGATGATGTTGCGCCCTTTACCGTTCAGGTATTTCTCCATGCGGGTAACGAAATAGCTTTGCAGCTTGTCCTCCTTACTGTGTAGTTTTCCGTCAATGGAATTCGGAGTCGTATCGTCTTTTAATCCTAATTTCTTTATAAGTTCTTGGCAGTGTGTGCAATTCTTCCAGGATGTCTTGGGACATTCGTCGCCTCCTATGTGGATATATGCACTTGGGAAGAGTTCTATGACTTCATCCAGCACTCCCTCCAAAAAGGCAAAAGTTTCTTCTTTGGGGCAATACACTTGATCGAATACTCCCCACGTACCCGTCACGTCATAAGTCGTATCGGGCGTGCACGAAAGCTCCGGATAAGAGGCTATGGCAGCGATGGCATGGCCCGGCATTTCGATTTCCGGGATGACCGTAATGTATTTGCTGGCTGCATAAGCCACTACCTCTTTTATCTGTTCCTGAGTATAATATCCTCCGACTTCTTTCCCGTCAAAGATTTGAGGATAGTTGGTATAATAGTAATCTACCAAAGTTTCTTTTCGTTTAGAACCGATTTCCATCAGTTTGGGGAACTTTTTAATTTCAATTCTCCATCCTTGATCATCCGTCAGGTGCCAGTGGAAAATGTTCATCTTGTGCATGGCAAGCATGTCGATAAACTTGTATACATAATCTATCGAAGCGAAATTCCGGCATGGATCGAGCATCATTCCACGGTAAGAGAAACGGGGAGCATCTTCTATTTCGACGGCTGGTACAGACCAGTTGGCGCGTTTGTTACGTACTTTACCGTAAACCTCCGGGGGGAGAAGTTGATAAAGTGTTTGCAAAGCATAGAAAAAACCGTTGGGTTGTGAAGCCGTAATAGTGATATTGGCAGGGGTTACGGATAACTTATATCCTTCCTGCGGCAATCCTTCCTGTGTGTTGAATGTGATGGCAGGAATTCCGGTATGTTCTTTATCTGTCCGCTCCAATGAGATACCGGCTGTCATAGCCAGTCGGTTGATAAGACTGTCGGCAATCGATTGTACTTCCGGTGAGCAACCGGTCGTAATGACCTTTACTTTTTTATTCAAATCAAACCGTCCCTGTTGGGGGACCATCTGATTGGGCAACGGAACGACGTTGTACTCGTTCACGATTTCTTTTGAATCCTTGCATCCGGGGGTGATGAACAGGAGAGACAAAAGAAAGAAGGAAAATCCTTTTTTCATGGTACTAAATGTGTGTTAAGTTATATAATTGAGATAAAAAAATTATCCTATTTTGCTGATCTTCTTCAGCTTTTCTTCATCAATGATTTTTATTTTCCTTCCGTCGATTGTGATAAGGCGTTCAGTTGCAAAGTTTGATAAGGTGCGGATAGCATTGGAGGTCGTCATGTTGGAGAGGTTTGCCAAGTCTTCCCGTGAGAGGTAAATGCTTAAGGTCGATCCGTCTTCTTCAAGCCCGTAACTTTCTTTGAGGAACAAGAGAGATTCTGCCAATCTGCCGCGAATATGTTTTTGGGTCAGGTTTACCGTCCGTTCATCTGCAATTCCTAAATCAACAGAGAGCTGACGGATAAAAAACATAGCTAAGTCATTGTTTTGAGTAACTAAAGTCATGATAGCACTCATTGGCACCAATCCCACGAGAGATGGTTCGAAAGCTGCTGCAGCGGTTACAAAATCTTCTTTGGCAAAAAAAGCACGATAAGCAAAATATTCGGTCGGCTTCATCATGCGTATAATCTGGCTGCGTCCTCCGACTCCTTCCTTATATATTTTCACTTTTCCGCTAAGGAGACACATTAGATGGGTAGGCGTTTCACCTTCGCAATAAATAACTTCGTTCTTCTTATAATTTTGTAGAGTAAAATTATTCGCCAGGAACTCTCTTTGTTCGTTATTCAAAGGAGCCCACATATCGGAAAGTTTTTCCGCGATATCTATGTCTGACAAGTTTGTCTTTACCATAAGTGCTGCAAAACTGTGTTATAAAGCACAAATGTAGAAAGAAAAAATGAGAAAAAGAACAAAATGAAAAAAAGATTGCACACAAGTGGATTTTGTGTGTCGAAATGCGGATGGCAGGAGTGTATACTTTCACATGGCGAAAGTATATATTCTTGTATCATAAAAGTGTATACTTTTCATGAATGGAAGTATACACTTTTATAAAGGGGGCGATAGGTTCCGCTATATGGCTGTTATTTAGTGAATAACAATTCCCTGTATTTGGGCAGAGGCCATATTTCATCATCGATTTCCATTTCCAGATGATCGATATGATCGCGGATATTATCCAGATAAGGCCGTACGGTTTCCTCATAGGCAAATGCCTTTTCCTGGAAATTATCTTTATGATTGGCCACTTTGCGGGCTTCTGTCATGTCTCTGACTAATACCTTGATGGCAGTGACGCGGCGTGAAATTTCTCTGATGAGTTCTTTACGGTCGGCACTCATGATTTCATATTCTTCCGGAGGGAATATTTCTTTCAGTCCTCTTAAATTCTCCAATAAGCGGTTTTGATAGATTACGGCAATCGGAACGATGTGGTTGATGGCCAGATCGCCCAATACGCGGCTTTCTATCTGAACTTTCATGGTGTATTTCTCCAGCTCTACTTCCAGACGGCAGGCCAGTTCCGTTTCGTTGAAAATACGTTCGCCTATCAATACCGATTTGGATTGGTTATCCATGTAATGCATCAACGCTTCAGGCACATGGCAGATATTGCTCAATCCACGGCGGGCTGCTTCTTGTTTCCATTCTTCCGAATAGCCGTCACCTTCGAAACGGATCGGTTCGGAAGCAATGATCGTTTCTTTCAGCAAACGGAAAATGGCTTCGTCCTTGCCGATTCCTTCTTCCATCAGTTTTTCGACAGAAGCACGGAATTCGTTTAACTGATTGGCCATGGCGGCATTGATGGCGATCATGGCGGCAGCACAGTTGGAAGAGGAACCTGCTGCACGGAATTCAAAACGGTTTCCAGTGAAAGCGAACGGGGAAGTACGGTTTCTATCTGTGGTGTCCAGTAAAATTTCCGGAATACGCCCTATACCTAATTTTAATGTTGTTTTTTCTTCCGGTGTCATTTTGCTGCTTCCTACCTGGCGTACTATTTCGTCCAAAGTGGCAGAGAGCTGTTTGCCCAGGAAAATAGAAAGAATAGCGGGAGGAGCTTCATTAGCACCCAAACGATGACTGTTGCCGGCGCTCATGATAGAAGCACGTAGCAAATCTTGATTTTTGTAAACCATCATTAATACATTTACCAGGAAGGTGAGGAAAAGCATATTGCCTTTCGGATTCTTTCCCGGGGCAAAAAGATTAATGCCGGTGTCGGTACAGAGCGACCAGTTATTGTGTTTCCCCGATCCATTGACTCCGCTATATGGTTTCTCGTGTAGCAATACGGCAAAGTTATGTTTACGGGCAATGCGCTTCATCAAATCCATAACGAGTTGGTTATGGTCGTTGGCGAGGTTGGCATTTTCAAAAATAGGAGCTAATTCAAATTGATTGGGAGCAACCTCATTGTGACGGGTTTTTACCGGAATTCCCAGTTTATGGCACTCTATTTCCAACTCTTTCATAAATGCAGTGACGCGGGGGGGGATAGAACCGAAATAATGATCTTCCAACTGCTGGTCTTTGGCCGAAGAGTGCCCCATCAGCGTACGTCCCGTCAGGCAAAGATCCGGACGTGCATTATATAAAGAGGAGTCGACAAGAAAATACTCCTGTTCCCATCCTAAGTTGGTGAATACGCGGGTTACGTTTTTGTCGAACAACTGACACACTTCGGTTGCTGCTTTATCAACGGCTGCGAGTGCTTTCAGCAAAGGTGTTTTATAATCTAATGCTTCGCCGGTATAAGAGATGAAAATAGTAGGGATACACAAGGTAGTGTCTACTACGAAAGCCGGTGAAGAGACGTCCCAAGCAGTATATCCGCGTGCTTCGAACGTGTTGCGGATACCTCCGTTAGGGAAAGAGGAAGCGTCCGGTTCTTGCTGGATAAGCAGTTTTCCGGAGAAGCGTTCAATGACCCCTCCGTCTTCGCCGAACTCGATAAAACCGTCATGCTTTTCTGCTGTTCCGTCTGTAAGAGGCTGAAACCAGTGCGTATAATGAGTTACATTGAGCGATTTAGCCCAACTTTTCATGCCATTGGCAATCAGATCGGCCATTTCACGACTGATAGGAGTACCTTTTTCAATGGCATCGGTTACCGCCTTGTAAGCTTCTTTAGGAAGATATTCCTGCATTTTCTTACGATCGAATACATGACTGCCATAATAATCGGATAATTTGTTGGAAGGAGTGATGACCTCCAGAGGGCCTCTGTTTGAGAGCTCTTGTAAAGCGAAAAATCTCATTTTAGACATAAATGGTCTGTTTTTTATCGGTTGATGCTGCAAAATTATATGTTTTTTCTGATAGTACCCCTATATTTTAGGGGGTAATTTTGAAAAATATCTTTTTTTCTTAGATAATCCCCCTTGATGAATGGCACAAACCCGATAAGTGTTTCGTCATGTCTTTCTTTGGGGAATTTTTCTTTGCTGTTTTTTTTGTCGCGTTGCCTGATATCTGTTCCATTACATGATAAAAGGGATACATTGTCGTGTATCGTTCGGAGCTCATCAAAGCCAAAGGTTGACTATAACTCTTTTTTATAAATCAGTGTTAATCTCCGGATAGATCTTTTCTTTTCATTGTTTTTAAGTATATTTGTTCCATAGTAATGGAAAGGATTTTTTTTGAAACACTATAAGTTGATATGGATTTTGGTTCTGGTTTTATTCCTTTTAGTACCGAAAGGAAGAGCCAATTCTGTTTTGAACCTGTATACGAGTGAACCCATCACTGTGGATTCTATCTTGCATAATGTGATGACCTTTACCCCTTTCTATGAAAAAATAGTGAATGACTACCGGGCAGACCTTTATATAAAAGGTAAACTGAATATCCGAAAAAAGAATTTCATGTTCCGCTACCTTCCGAAAATGTTTCGCATGCAGAAAGGGGTGCGTGAGTATTTGATGGAATCGTATAGTGAATTGCATTTCACAGCTCCCAATATTTACGATCAAAAGGTAAAAGCCGGTTACGGTACTGTTTTCAGTGGCGGCTTCCAGGCAACGATGCTTGAATATTTTCATGTTAATGCCTATTCTCCTACATTGCTTTACGACCGCCTGCTCTCGCCACTTGCCAAAAATGCGAAAAAATATTATCGTTACCAGATAGATACTATCATGGGGACACAGGATAATATGCACTATAAAATACGTTTTATTCCTAAGTCGAAAAGTGACCAGTTGGTGGGAGGATATATGATTGTCAGTTCTGATGTGTGGAGTCTGCGTGAAATACGTTTTTCCGGACGTTCTGAACTTCTGACTTTTGAAAATCTCATTAAAATGGGAGAGGTGGGGGATGACAATGAATTTCTGCCTGTGTGTTATGAATTTAAGGTCCGTTTCAATTTTGTGGGTAATGTGGTAGATGGCAGTTATCTGGCTTCATTGAATTATAATTCCATCGAGTTGAATGACCGGGGTAAGTATCGTAAAGAAAAAAAGAAGTTTGACCTTACGGAATCTTATACATTGAGATCGGATACGAACTCTCTGCTGGTGGATAGTGCCCATTTTGCTTCTTTGCGTCCTGTCGAGTTGAGCAGCGATGAAAAAAAACTGTATGAGGATTATGCTTTAAGGAAAGATACTTCCGTTTCGAAACCTCCTTCACGGCGTCGTGTGTTTTGGGGGGAGGTGGGCGATTTTTTGTTATCTGATATTAACATGGATCTGTCCCATGTCGGTAGTGTCAAATGTTCTCCTATTATAAATCCGTTACTGCTGAGTTATAGTGGTAGTAACGGCTTCTCCTGGCGGCAGGATTTTAAGTACAACCGGTTGTTTTCCGGAGATAAAGTATTGCGGATTGTACCCCGGATTGGTTATAATTTTACCCGTAAGGAATTTTATTGGTCGGCAAATGCCGATTTTGATTATTGGCCGCAGAAGAGGGGGGCTATTCATGTTAATTTTGGTAATGGTAACCGTATTTATAGCAGTGACGTATTGGATGAGTTGAAAGCCATTCCAGATAGTATTTTTGATTTTGACCAGATACATTTGGATTATTTTAAGGACTTGTTTTTTAATTTCCGTCATAGTATCGAGATTGTCAACGGGTTGGAGTTAAGTGTCGGCTTTTCTGCTCACAGGAGGACGGCTATTGAGAAATCGAAGTTTGTGATTGTAAATCCCATAGTTCCTCCTACCCCCGATTTTATGAATAAATTTAAGGATACATATATAAGCTTTGCTCCTCGTATCCGTGTCGAGTGGACTCCTTGCCTGTATTATTATATGAATGGGAAAAGAAAGCTGAACCTTCACTCGTCTTTTCCTACTTTCTCTTTTGACTACGAGCGTGGTATCAAAGGTGTATTTAAAAGTACGGGAGAATATGAGAGAATTGAATTTGATCTTCAACACCATGTCCCGTTGGGGCCTATGCGTAATATCTATTATCGTTTCGGGCTTGGTGCATTTACGAATCAGGAACAGCTTTATTTTGTCGATTTTGCTAATTTGGCAAGGAGTAACCTGCCCGTAGGGTGGAATGATGATATTGGCGGCGTTTTTCAATTATTGGATGGACGCTGGTATAACTCTTCCCGTAAATATGTTCGTGCGCATTTCACTTATGAAGCTCCTTTCCTGCTTTTGCGGCACTTGATAAAATATACCCGCTATGTTCAAAACGAACGTCTGTATGTTAATACATTGTTTGTTCCGCACCTTAATCCGTATATGGAAATAGGATATGGTATAGGTACGCATATTTTTGATGTGGGTGTTTTTGTAAGCAGCGAGAATTTTAAATATAAACAGGTTGGGTGTAAATTTACATTCGAGCTGTTCAATAGATAAATAAGAGTGATTCGGATCTAAATGAAAGACTTGGATGAATATTGTAAGAAATATTAACGATATTTTTCCAATAGATTTTGTATAAAAAATGGAGGGTGTGTCGAAATTCTCATAAACTAAAAATCACCCTCGCCACAGGATTAAACTGCACCCCAAAAGTTGGACACAAAACTTTAGGAGTGCAGTTCACAGTTGTAGCGAGGGTGATTTTGATAAAAGGGGAGTTTTGACATCCCCTTTTTTTCAGAGAGGTTTTCGACGTTTCCTCATCCTTTTATTAAGAGAGAGATTTTGATATACTTTTTGATTATTTTGTAATATAGGTACGTTTTATAAAACGACTACTTTATGAGCTTTACCATTAATGAGTATAATATAATTATTACCAGCAAGTTCGAATGTCATAGCATCGTTGTTTGCTTTTGTTTCTATAACTTTTTCTCCGATGATGGTATAAATTTGAATATTATCTGCTATTTGTAAACCTCCTATATATACTTTACCCATTTGAGCTGTTACAATAATGTCGTCTTGTGAGTTGTTTTGAACTCCCGTTCCTTTTTGGATCGTTATGGGAGTAGTTTTGAATACATTGACTCCAGAGAATTTCGGGAAAGCATCACTTGTCATTTCACAGTAAACCGGTTGGATTTGTGGGGTAAGGAAAGTGAACTTACCATCATTTTCTGTATAATCCTTACCAACTTCTAAGATTTTTTCATTATCGGTAGTTTTCCAAGTATATACAGTGTTTTGTTCTTTATCAGTAATACCTTTAATATTATTCTGTGCAGATAAATCTAACTCTTTATTTGTGGTAATTTCTTCTGCAATGATTAGTGCTTCTTGTGGAGCATATGTATAACCACTTATTGCAGTTGCTGGCAATGTTTCAAAAGTTAGTTTGTTTTTACTACAATTTAATGTTTTTCCGATAATTCCAGCTTTTATCTCAGCGATTTGATTCCCCATACAAAGTAAATATCTCAATGCTGTACATGGAGTGACATCAATGCTCGTTAATAGATTGTTATTGACTGATATGTAATCTAAATTGATGTTATTAGAGAAATCTATACTCTCTAATTGGTTGTTTACACAGTATAAGTTTTTGAGTTTAATATTTTGGGAAATGTTCAGCGCTTTTAGTTGGTTGTTATTACAATAAAGTGTTTCTAATGCTGTACATTTTGATATGTCAAGGTTTTCTGCTTCAATTTCATTACAGTTCAGATATGTTAATGTGACGTTCTGAGATAGATCGATGAATTTAAGCGGATTTGTGTGACAATAGAGCTTTTGTAACTTTGTATTTTTACTAATGTCGAGTATTGACAACTTATTGGTATTTACGTACAATTCTGTCAGGTCGGTTGCTTTGGTTAGATCAATGGCAGTAACTTGTGCTTCGTCTACTTTAGATACACATCCGAAATATACAATATTTTCGCCATAAATTTTAATTAGTCCTTCTCCTTTCGGAATTCCTATGACCCCTGTGGCGTTCGCATAAGGATCTGGCATTTGTATTACATCGGTTTCTACCAATACTCCATCTCCCCAGTCGATAGACAATTTGGTATCTGGTGTACTAACTTCAAAATCCAATGTACGTTCCATTCCGTTTACTTCAACGTTGAGAGTTATTATTGGTTCTTTTACTATAGCGTTTGAGATTGTTATAGGGGTAGTCTTGAATACATTAACGCTTGAAAATTTTGGGAAAGCATCACTTGTCATTTCGCAGTAGACTGGTTGCGGTTGCAGAGTAAGGAAAGTAAACTTGCCATTATTTTCTGTATAATCTTTACCAGCTTCTAAGATTTTTTCATTATCAGCAGTTTTCCAGGTATATGCAGTTTTTTGTTCTTTATCTGTAATGCCTTTAATATTGTTTTGTGCAGATAAATCCAATTCTTTGTTTATAGCGATTTCTTCTGCAATAGACAGTACTTCTTGTGGTGCATATGTGTAACTACCCATTGCTGTTGCTGGTAATGTTGCAAAAGTCAGCTTGTTTTTACTGCAATTTAATGTTTTTCCAATATTCCCGACTTTAATTTCCGAGATTTGATTTCCCATACAATATAAATATCTTAATGCTGTACATGGAGTGACATCTATACTCGTTAACAGGTTGTTGTTAACCGATATGTAATCTAAATTGGCGTTATTGGAAAAGTTTATACTTTTCAGTTGATTGTTTAGGCAGTATAAACTTTTGAGTTTCGTGTTTTTGGAAATATCTAATGCTTTTAGCTTATTGTTGTTACAATAAATAGTTTCTAAGTCGATACATTTTGATATATCAAGGCTTTCTGTTTCAATATCATTGCAATTTATGTAGGTTAAGGCAATGTTTTCAGATAAATTAATCGATTTGAGTGGATTAGAGTAACAATAAAGTTTTTGCAATTTTCTGTTTTTGCTAATGTCAAGTGTTGACAGTTTATTGGTATTTACGTATAATTCAGTCAATTCGGTTGCTTTTGTCAGGTCGACAGCTGTGACTTGGGCTTCACCTACTTTGGATGTACATCCGAAATATACAATGTTTTCGCCATAAATTTTAATCAACCCTTCTCCTTTAGGAATTCCTACTACTACTGTGGCATTCGCATAAGGATCTGGCATTTGTATCACATCGGTTTCTATTAATGTTCCATCTCCCCAATCAATGAATAGTTTGGTATTTGGGGTACTGACTTCAAATTCAAGTGTACGTTCAGATCCGTCTGGCTCGACGTTTAATGTAATTATAGGTTCGCTTTTTGCATTCACGATTGTTGCGATGCAAAATAATAATAAAAATAGTAATTTTCTTTCCATAATAATTATAAATTAATTAGTTTTGCAAAACTATGAAAAAAAAATAAAATAGCGGAATTATCATTGCTTTTTATTGGAAAAAGGATATAGGAGTGTGAATTAACTATTAGGAAAAGATAAAAAATATATGTATTGTATGAAAAAGATAATACTACTGTCTTTCTTGTTTCTTTTTGTTAGCGAGGGTATCTATGCGGCAACCGGAAAAAAGAATAAAAAAAAGGTGACTAATCCTATTGAAGTGAAAAAAGATTCGGTGAATGCTGACTATAAAAAAGTCACTAAAGATGCCGTTATTAAGCAAGGGCTTTTTACTACTTTTTTGAGTAAAAAAGAAAATAATTTGTATTTTGAGATTCCAGATTCAGCTTTTTCGCATACTTATCTATTGACGAACCGTATTGCAGAAACAAGTAATACACATGATTATGTGGCAGGGCAAATGGCAACTAATCCATTGATGATTCGTTTCAGCAAAGATGGGCAGAAAGTATATATGCATTTGGTGCAAAGTAGTAATATGGTAGACCAGAATGATCCTATCACATCTGCTTTTAATAAGAATTTTGCAGATCCAGTATTGAAAGGCTTTAAGATTGTAGCTCGTAATCAAGGTAATATTGTTATAGATGTTACTTCCTTTTTTGGTGGAAATGAAAAATGTATTAGCCCTATTAAGCAAGAGACTCCTTTAGCTAAATTATTTGGTGGAGGAAATTCATTAAAAGGAACTTTTGCGGCAGATGCATCTAATATTCTGAGTGTGAAAACATTTCCTAATAACATAGAGATAAAAAGTTTGTTGTCATTTACTACCACTCCGTTGAATCAGCCTTATTCAGTTACGGTACATCGTTCGTTGTTCGTTTTGCCTGATACATTGATGGCTATGCGATTACAGGATAATCGAGTGGGATATTTTAGTTCAGATAAAAGTTTATACACATCCTCTAAAGATAAGATTATTCCTCAAACTTTTATTCATCGTTGGAGGATAGAGCCCAAGAAACAAGACTTAGAACGCTACTTTAAAGGGGAGCTGGTGGAACCGATGAAACCGATTGTATTTTATGTAGATACTGCTTTCCCAGAGAAATGGCGTACTGTCGTAAAACAGGGAATTGAAGACTGGAATATGGCTTTTGAAGCTGCTGGGTTTAAAAATGTAGTGAAAGCACTGGATTATCCGAGTAATAATCCCGATTTTGATCCGGATGACATGCGTTATAGTTGTGTGAAATATGCTGCTACTTCTATTGCTAATGCAATGGGACCGAGTCATATTGATCCGCGTACAGGGGAGATTCTGACTGCAGACGTAATATGGTATCATAATGTTATTTCTTTATTGCATAATTGGCGTTTTGTGCAAACTGCTGCTGTTGATGATCGTGTACGTAAAGCGGTATTTGATGATGATGTGATGCAAGAGGCTATTCGTTATGCTGCGGCTCATGAAATAGGACATACATTAGGGTTGATGCATAATATGGGAGCTAGTTATTCTTTTCCGGTAGATTCTTTACGCAGTCCGAAGTTTACACAAAAGTATGGAACCACTCCCAGTATTATGGATTATGCAAGAAATAATTATATTGCTCAACCGGGAGATTTGGAGAAAGGGGTAAAATTAACACCGCCGAATTTAGGTGTATACGATATATATGCTATTGATTGGGGATATCGCCTTATTCCAGGAGCGGATACTCCCGAGAAAGAAAAAACGGTACTTGATGCTTGGATTGAGAAAAAGAAATCTGATCCGATGTATGAATTCGGGGCGCAACAAGTTTTTGGTACGGTTGATCCGACAGACCAGTCTGAGGATTTAGGAGATGATCATTTGAAAGCTGGGGATTTGGCTATTCGGAATTTGAAAGTCATAATGAAGAATTTAGAGACGTGGACTTTTGATAAGGGAGCACGCTATGATGAAGTAGAAAATATGTATATTGAAGTTGTAAGGCAATATACACGGCATTTGCGTCATGTAATGCCTTATGTCGGTGGTATTCGTTTCCAAGAAGTTCGTCAGGGTGAGGATTCATCAGCAAAAAATTATATAGATAAGGCTACACAGAAAAAAGCGGTGTTATGGTTGCTGAATCAGGCTCGCACTTATAACGAATGGCTTACTCCGAAAGACTTGATTGCTAAGTTGGATGTAAATATGAATGTGAATGATAAGTTGCAGTCATCAGTAGTCGGGGCTTTATTGAATTCATCTGCATTATATCGTATAAGTGAGGGAGGACAAATAGATTCAAAAGCGAATTATACATTAAATTCCTATTTGGATGATGTTTTCTCTGAAATGTTTAAACCTACTTATCAAGGAATTAAATTGTCTGCTGCAGATATGAATATTCAATCGGCGGCAGTCGGATTGATGATCAATTATACTGGTTTGAACAAAACTGCTGAGAAGAAGACTGCTACTGCTCTCGCTGATTATGAAGACGTTTTGCGTCAAACATGTGAACCGTCTCTTCCTTGTAGTCATAGTTATATGAATGGGGATTCATTTACCCGAATCAATTTTGGCTTGCCGACACTTTCTAAAGAACAACTGGCAGCGGTTATGGTAGGACGTTTAAATAAAATAGCTCAGTTGTATAAGAGTCGTCGAGCTGCCTCTGTTGGCGATACTCGGGATTTTTATGATTATCAGTTATTACTGATAGAACGTACACTGAAAAATAATTAATGAATAAATTATATGAATAGAATCTTTTACTTATTTGTTTGTTTGTGTTTTCTTTCTTATAATGTGTGGGGACAGAATACACAGAACTATTCATTGAAAGGGCAAGTACAGGACACATCGGGTGAAACCGTCGTTGGGGCCAATATTAAAATAAAGGGGGCCGATATCGGAACAATAACTGATCTGGATGGAAATTTTTCTTTATTGGTTCCGGCTAAAGGGGCAATATTGATCATTTCCTTTATAGGCTATCAATCTCAGGAAATCCGGTTGAAACCAGGAGAAAATAACCTGAAAGTTGTACTTAAAGATGATGCTCAACAATTGGATGAGATTGTAGTAGTAGGATATGGAACACAGAAAAAATCATCTTTGACAAGTTCGGTAGAAGTGGTCCGGAGTGAAGAACTTCTACAAATGCCTACAATAAATTTGGATGAGGCATTGAACGGACAGGTTGCAGGTTTGCAAGTGATGTCTACAACAGGTGATCCGAGTTCATCTAAAGAATCGAATATACATATTAGAGGCATTAATGGTGCTCCTTTACTCGTTATTGATGGTGTACCTCGTTTCGGTACAAATACGACTGAAGGAGAAATGCGTCTCTCGGATTTGAATCCGGATGATATTGAGAGTATTTCCGTATTGAAAGATGCGGCTGCGGCTGCTGTTTATGGTGCACGGGCGGCTAATGGTGTCATTCTGGTCCAGACAAAGCGTGCTACCGGTAATCAGAAAGTATCGGTAAACTACAGAGGACAGTTTAATTTGCAACAGGCTACCAATCTACCTGAGTTTCTTAATGCATATGAGTTTGCTAAATTGTATAATCGGGCATTGGAAAACTCACCATCGGCTGTTGGTATTAATCCTTATACCGATGAACAGCTTGAAATGATTCGTACCCATTCTAATCCTAATGTATATGGTGACGAAAATTTGATTGACTATCTGGATAAGTTTGGGTATTCCATGATTCATAGTCTTTCTGTTAGTGGTGGCAATAATTTCGTGAAGTATTATATGTCTGGTGGGTATACCAATACGAAGGGATTGTATAGCGGCGTAGGACGAGATCGCTATAATTATTCAATGAAACTGGATGCGACATTATTAAAAGGGCTTGTATTGTCATTGGATGTAAACGGAACTCGTTCGGAAAATAAGAATACCAGTTATTTTACGATTGATGCTGCCTATAATTTTTCTCCAGTAGAGGTACTTAGGTTTACAGATGGTAGGTTGGCCAGTGTAAATAGTAGCAACCCTTTGATAGCTGTAGACGGTTCGGGGGGATATGTTCGTAATAAAATGAACATGAATACTATTACTGCTACTTTGAAATACGATATTCCTTGGGTAAAGGGGCTTTCCGCCTATTTACGTGCTACTTTTGATAATAATAATTCTGTTCAAAAAACATTTAGTAGTCCTGTAACTCTTTACACTTATGACAAGCAGACCGGAGAGATAAAAGAAGATGATAAAACTACCTATCCGAAAGCAAAGATTACTTTGAAAGAAACCGATCGTTTTGTGGATAATAAATTAGTGGAGCTTGGGGTGAATTATAATCGCACTTTTGCTGCAAAACATGATGTTTCCGGGTTGTTGGTTATCAATTATCAAGATTATCACAATCGTTATTTGACTGGAGAAAATTTGGATATGGCGGGTATTTATCCGGAGATAATGGGAAGTGCTACTACTCCCAAAGTGAATGGGGAAGAGTCGTATAGCGAACGTGCTTCAATGATTGGGCGTGCCACTTATGGTTATGATAACCGCTATTTTATTGAAGGTAGTTTTCGGGTGGATGGTTCTACAAAATTTCACCCTGACAATCGATGGGGATTTTTCCCTACAGCTTCTGCTTCTTGGGTACTTTCGAATGAACAATTTTTTAAGAATTGGGATCAACCGGTGCTTTCTAATGTGAAGTTTCGAGGCTCTATGGGTATATTGGGGGATGACGGAGCGATAGACGACTATTCGTATTTGCGGAAATATATGTATGTTGTACGTCAAGGATATAATATTGGAGGGAATCTGAAGCCAGGTATTGTTATGGACACAAGTGCTTATCCTAATCCGGATTTAAAGTGGGGACAATCAAGGGATTACAATGTGGCTACCGACTTAGGCTTTTGGGGAAATCGGTTTGGATTGTCATTTGAATATTATTGGCGTTACCGTACCAATATGATTATGGTAGCTCCTTCTTATTTGTATCCGCCTTCGACAGGAGTAGATGGTAATCCACCCAACATGAATTTTGCAAAGATAAAAGCATGGGGATGGGATTTGACTTTGACACATCGTAATTCCATTCAAAAAGTGAAATATGATTTAACTCTTACATTGGCACAAACCAGAGACCGGGTTTTAGATTATGGAGATGAGTCTTCTCTTGAACCGACTCGGCGTCGTGTAGGTAAGAGTTATATGGTATGGTGGTTATATGAAGCCGATGGACTCTTCCAGTCACAGGAAGAAATTGATAATCATCTGGTAGATCAAGATGAACAAGGTAATATTACTCTTGCACCCGGTGATATTAAATATAAAGATCAGAATGGCGATGGTAAACTTACAGATATTGATAAAATAGCTGTGAAGAATTCTTCAAATCCGGAGATGACAATGAGTTTACGTTTGGGAGTAAAGTATAAAGGCTTTTTTGTGAATGCGATGTTTCAAGGAGTTAGTGGGTATCAGCAACAGTTGACTGAATTGTATACATTAGAATCCGGAAGTTTGCAACGTTTTCAGAAATATCATCTTACAGATACGTGGTCTGAAAGTAATATGAATGCAACCTATCCTCGTGTCAAGATTGCTAATACGAATGACAATAACCGGAAAGCATCCACTTTTTGGGTGAAAGACTGTGATTTTATTCGTTTGAAATCTTTATCGGTGGGATATGCTTTACCGGTATCTGTATTGAAAAAAATCAAATTGTCATCAGCCAGTATCTCTCTACAAGGAAGTAATTTATGCACATGGTCTACTTTAAAAGATATGGATCCCGAGTCACTTCGCGGATATCCGATCCAACGCTCATATGGTATGACATTGAATTTAGGCTTTTAATATAATGTGGCATTAAAAACAGAAATAGTATGCAGTTGAGAAAATATATAGTATCTTTTTTGATTTGTGGAGGAATATTCGGACTTTCCGGATGTGATGGTTTATTCCGTGACGCTCCTTATAATAAATTGTCCCAAGAAACGATTTGGGGAAGCCAATTATTGCTTGATGAATATGTATTGCCTTGGTATCGTAATATGAGTAATGGCTTTTCAATTTATATGCCTACTTCTTCATCATTATTAAAAGGGGCATGCCGTGATTATTTACCTTGGTATGGTGATCAAATAACTATAAGTAGAGCGGATTGGTATAATACAGCCTATGGTGATATTTTGAAGAGTATTTCCAGTGAAATTACTCGTAGAGGACTTGTAAATTGGAATAATTATTACGCTCGTATTCAGTCTGTGAATCTTTTATTAGAGAATGAAGGAAAAATACAGGAGGGCGCTCATAAACAACGCATATTGGGCGAAGCACATTTTTTTCGTGCTTATTATTATTACTTATTGTTGCGACAGTTTGGAGGTCCTTTACTGATAAAGAACAATTATGATCCGTTGATTGATGATAAAAAATTTCCTCGCGCCTCTTATGAAGAAATGGTGGAATTTATTGTGGAAGAGGCGGATTTAGCGGCTTCTTTATTGTCTGATAAGTTAGAAGCCAGCGATATAGGGCGTGCTACTAAAGGAGCTGCTCTAATGCTGAAAGCTAAAACCTACTTTTGGGTAGCCAGTAAGGTATTTCAGAATAAGGAGAAATCGTATTTAGGTTTTCCGGATGATCGATCGGATGCCATGTTGACAGAGGCTGCTAAGGCATATGATGAATTGATGAAGTTGCCTTATTCGTTGATACAGATAACCGGAACAACACAAGATCAAATAAAAGAACAGTATCGTCAGATTTTTCTAACGAAAAATAGTCAGGAATCAATTTGGGAAGTACAACATTCGAATGATGGTGATTTCGCAGATGGGTTCGGGCATAAGCTTGATCGTGAATCTGTTTCTCCTTTCTTTGGCGGAACAATAGCAGCCTATTCACCCACTCAAAATCATGTGGATGAATATAATATGCGTGATGGTAAACCTTATGATCCGACACACCCGTATGATAACAGGGATTATCGTTTTTATGCGAATATCTTATATGACGGTTGTATTTTTCGCGATCATGAAATGGAAATTCACTATAATAAAGAAGGTAAAGAAGAGATTGCTGGAGCAGATCTGACGCCATACGGAACATCTGCTAATGCTGCTGTTTCAAAAACAGGATATTATTTAGGAAAATTCGTAAATGAACAGCAGAAAATTGATAGTGATGAGACTTATGCGAGTAAACAGAATTATATTATTTGGCGGTTTGCAGAGGTTTTGTTGGATTATGCAGAAATTGATTTTTTGCAGAATCGTGTTGATGATGCGTTGGATAAAGTAAATCAAATTCGCCGTCGTGTACATATGGATGAGTTACCGAGTCTGACTTGGGAACAACTGGTGAATGAACGTCGTGTAGAGATGGCTTTCGAAGAGACTACTTATTGGGATTTGCTTCGTTGGGGAGTTGCCGTAGAAAAAATGAGTGGAGCTACTAATCCTTTGAAAGCGATGAAAATAGTAAAAGAAGAGGGTAAAGATCCGATATATACGATTTCAAATATGAACAAGTATCCTAAACGTGTACGTGAGTTTCGTCAGATGCAATATTATTATCCCATACCTTGGGATGAAATACGTTATCATGGCGTTGAACAAAATCCAGAATGGGAGGAAGTTTAACCTTTATCAATCAATGTATTATTAACTTTAATAAAAAAATGTATGAGTAGAAAAATTACGGTCTTATTAATGACTTTAAGTGTGGTTATGTTTGCAAATGCACAAGAGTATAATCTATTTGATCCGGCTGATGTGGATGCCAATGGATGGATATGGTTCGATACGCAGGAAAAGATAGACAAGTATATCGGTCAGGCAAACAATGAAGATGGAAAGATAGATCCGAATGGAAAGATTATTCAGTTGATTTGTGCGGATTTTGGAGATTATGAAGACTCTACGGCCGATCCGGCTGTAAAGGGAGCAGGTACTGATGGAGAAATGGAAAGTGCGGATGCTAAAACCGGTGCTATTGTTACTGCCAGTTCTTCTTCTGCAATGAATACGAATGGTGGCGGTTTTGTAGTACGTATGCCTTCATGTGTATCTTTTAATATATTCATATCAAGCGGCGTGAAAACTTATGTACGTCTGTTAGGAACGACGGAACAAGATAAACCTTTTAAAGATTATACAATTGTTTCTGCTATGTATTCAACTATGTTTAAGCCATTGATGAGTGCCGGACAAAAAGAATGGACAGGAATGGAGACTTTGGATAGTGGCAATGAACCCTATTTCAAATTAAAATCAGATGCTCCTATTTATGCCCGGTTTGAATCATTGACAAAAGCTCCTTTGTATATTCACGGAATGAAAGTGCTTACTTCAACTAAACCTTCCGGTATTAATGACACATCAATTAATTCTGAAATTGAATTTGATGGTATTACCCTTTCTTTGGGAGAGGTTGCAAATGTGCAGGTTTATACAACTACCGGCGTATTGGCCGCATCGGCTATAACAGACAAGATGAATTTGTCTCCTTTGACAAGTGGTATATATATTGTGAAAGCAAAGAACGGTACTACCGAACGTACCACTAAGATTGTTATCCGGTAATAATTTTTATAGGGAAAACCTGCTTGTACTCATTGGAATCTGAGATGATGGGACGGTAGTTGTTTTCCCTTTTTTATTTACTTTTTAACACATAAAACAATGAAGAGATATCCTATTCTTTGGATCGTTGTTTTATTCTTTCCGTTACTGCTGTCGGCTGCCGAAAAGAATAAAGGTGAGTTGAGCAACTTGGTTTGTTTTTTGCGTTTTAATGACGAAGACAACAAGGAGCAATTCGACAAACCTATCAGCTATTACGAAACGATGTTTAACGCTGAAGTTGAAGGAGCTAATTCTGTATATAGCTATTTTCGAGAAGCTTCTTATAATCAGCTTTTTTGGAAAAGTTCTTTCTTTCCCCAATCAGACGGTACACAGATCATTTCTTATAAAGCTAAAAATGAGCGTGGATATTATCGGGAAAAGAGTAGTATTAATGATTTAGGGTATAGTAATGAAACGGAAAAAGCTGCTCGTGAGCAAGCTTTAATAAAAGAGCTTGCTGCTTATTTGTCTGAAAATCTTCCTGATGATGTAGTGATTGATGCCAATAATGATGGTTTACTCGACAATATTTGTATAATTGTAAGCGGCAATTCCGATCTGAGCAGTAAATATATGTTATGGCCTCACCGTTCCGATTTGGCATTACCTGATGAGAAAGCTATTTATGTGAAAGGCAAAAAGATCGTGGGGTATCTGATGGTATTCAATGATGCGAATGGTTGGAGTTCTCTGAGTCCTGTTCCTTTGAATACAGGAGTTCTTTGTCATGAGATGTCACATACGCTCGGTACATATGATCTTTATCATGTAAATGATAATTTGAATCCGGTAGGAGTTTGGGATTTAATGTCCGATAATCTGACAACTCCTCAGCAGATGAGCGCTTATACTAAATACCGCTATTGTAAATGGATTGACGAGATTCCTGAAATATCTACTCCGGGGACTTATACCTTAAATCCGGTAGGAGGTACAACAAAAGAAAATATAGCATATAAGATTAAACCGACAGGTTCGGATGAATACTTTATAGTGGAATATAGAAGAAAGGACGGGACATTTGATAGAGGGTTACCGTCTTCCGGGTTATTGGTTTATCGCATTAATCCGAATGTAACGGGTGGAAATCTGAATTATAATGGAACTACCCGCTTGGACGAGCAGTATCTGTTTCGTCCGGGTGGAACAGTGACACTTGACGGTGATATCTCAAAAGCTGCTTTTAGTGCAGAAAGCGGGCGTACTGCGATCGGAGGCAATGCGGAACTTAAGCCTTTCTACAGCGACGGTAAAGAAGCGAAATTTGCGTTGGCAAATATATCCTCTTGTGGTGAGACCATTTCTTTTGATTTGTTGGAACTGACACCGCAGATTTATATACCTAAACCGAATGTCACTTTGGGAGGGGCAATAAACAGCACTGCTCAAGTTATTGTTGAGTCTGATGTAGCATGGCGAATAGTCGATGTCCCCGATTGGTTGACAATTACCCCGCTTCAGGGAGAGGCCGGCCAGTCGACAATCGTTCTTCAGGCTAAATCGGCTAATGAGAATGCGCAGCTACGTATATCTGATTTTCATTTGCAGGGAGTAGAAGATCCATCGATAACTGCTATTGTTAATGTGTCGCAACGTTCCGATCTAATACAGTCACCTTCTGCATTGACTGCCAAAGAAGAAGGAAATACGGTTGTATTGACGTGGGTGGCACCTCATGAAGGAACTCCGGCGTTGATGGAAGATTTTGAAGACTCGGGTAATCTGGCGAAATGGACAATCAAAAATGAGGGTAACCGGGGATGGCTCTGGCAAAAGAACGAGAAGTATAAAGAGCCTTATGCCGGAAATTATTCAATGCGCTTGTTGGAGGCATGGGAAGATATCCATCAGGATGAATATCTGATTTCTCCTGTTTTTGCCAATGGAAAATCGCTAACTTTCTATTCAAAATCTACAGCTCCGCAAAAAAATAACCCGCAGAACTTTTATTATGTAGAAGTAAGTTCGGACGGTGGTACCACATGGAAGCAGATTTGGGATTTGAAAACAGATTGCTCTGTAGTGAACAAATACACCCGCGTAGATATCGATTTATCTCCTTATATGTCTGATAACATGAAGATTGCTTTTCATGCATACGATACAAATCAGACGGGGCTATCTTACTGGTGGCATGTAGATGATGTCGCTATTTATCCGCAGGTAGAGCATTCAATGATAACAGGTTATGCCATCTACCGCAATGGAGAGAAAATAGGTAATTCCGTAACTTCTACTTTTACGGATATCGCTCCGCTTTCTGGAGAGAATGTATATACTGTACGCGCGGAAGGTGCTTTTGGGGATACACCGGATTCGGAATCGGTAACTGTATCATTTACAGGAACCGGTATCTGTAAATCACCTGTTTCTTTGTCAGAAGTAACAATGTCGCTTTATCAAGGAATGCTTCATTTGGAAAGTGAAAATAGGATAGAGACTTTGGTTCTCTACTCTTTAGACGGAAAACCTGTTCTGTTTACTGCTCCGGGAGAAGAGTCTTGTGATATCAGTATAAACCATCTTGAAGCCGGAGTGTATATTGCTTATGTCTTCATGCAAGATCAGAATCATCCGGTGATACGGAAATTGATGCTAAAATAATCTCTCTTTAGTTGACAATTATCTTCCACTATTTGAATGTCGATCGATGTTTGGATAGTGGAAGATTTTTTTTGAGTTGTCTTCTAAAGTGCAAAAGAACCACCGGTTTCAGCATGAATCTTTGACTTATGAACTGAAATTGTTCTGCAAACTGCCTTTATTCAGTATGTTTTTACCCTCTTCACCGCTTTCACCTTTTTCAATCAAAGCCTTTATTCGTCGTAGATGCAGGGTGAAGCCCTGGTCGGCACGGTCCTTATGCACCATAAAGGCGGTTCTTACGAGTCATGAGCACGCTTGTTATTGACGGCAAGCACGGTGCATAGCAAGAGGGGGATCGCTTTCACCCTTAATTTCCGATGAATAAGCCGATAGAGCAAAAAAGGTGAAGGAGATGAAGGGGGTAAGTTCATAGTCAACTATCTGTTTTTTTATAGATAGGAGAGAAACGCTGCGAATGAAAACTGTACCGATTTATATTTTTATTATTACTTATCTCTGATTTTCTACAAAAAAGTTTCTATGCCATGCAACTTTTTCCCACTGCTGGTCGTCTATTAATATAGAAACTACAAAATTGAAACCTATGAATAGTAAAATGAAGGGATTTATCGGAATGATTGCATTGTTTTCATTCTTGTTTTCTGTAACAACGGTTTGTGCTCAGACCAGACGTGTAAAAGCCAGTGGAACGTATAAAACCAAAGAAGTTAAGATCAAAGACTTCGATAAAATCAAACTCTTGGGAAGTCCTACAGTCATTTATACACAGTCTGCCAATAATAAGTCGACATTAAAAATTTATGGTTCGGATAATGTGATCGACTTGGTGGATTGTACGGTAACAGATGGTGTATTATCCATTTCTTTTAAGAATAGGACCAGCATTGAATTTGGCAAACAGGGGAGACTTAAAATAATGGCTTCCAGTCCTATGTTGAAAGATGTGCATCTGCAAGGTTCCGGAGACGTTGTCTTAGATAGTAAACTGGAATGTGATAATTTGTCTTTGACATTGCAGGGCTCCGGGGATATTACTGCCGGTGAAGTTGTTTGTGCAAATGATCTTGCGGTCACTTTGCAAGGTTCCGGAGATATTTCTATTAAGAATAGCGTGAAAGCTGGGAATGCAGCTTTGAATCTGATAGGTTCCGGTGATATCGATATTTATAATATGACGGCAAAGTCTGCGGCTGCTACTCTTCAAGGTTCGGGTGATCTGAAAGTGAAAGGTGGAAATGTGGTAGGTGATGTTGTGATTAGCTTACTGGGTGCCGGTGATCTGAATTTTGCAGGTATCCAGGGAAATAATGTAAGAGCCGAGTTGAATGGTTCCGGTGATTTGAAAGTGACAGGTACAGTTCAACAGGCTGTCTTGATGCTGCGAAACTCCGGTGACCTGGATGCGAAAGATTTGAAAGCCGTAGATGTAGACGCTACGGTAAATGGTTCCGGAGATATTTCATGCTATGTTTCCGGTACATTGAAGTGCGATATTTCGGGGAGCGGTGATGTAGGCTATAAAGGTAATCCGGTTAATGTGCATTCGACCGGAAGAAATAAACCTCATAAATTGTAAAATTGCATACAGAATAACTTAAGTGTCTGAAAATTAGCCGTCGTGAGACGGCTTTTTTTGTTCTAACTTTTTGTTAGTCCCGAAAAATGTTCTATCTTTGCGCCCGATTTATAGATAATATAATGTCTTATTTAATTAAAGTATTTCAAAACAAGTAATTATTAATGGAAAACTTAAAGAACATTGCTCCTGTTGAAGATTTCAATTGGGAAGCGTATGAGAATGGCGAATCATTCGCCGGCGCCAGCCACGAAGATCTTGAAAAAGCTTACGACAGTACGCTTAACAAAGTTAACGACCGTGAGGTAGTTGACGGAACCGTAATCGCAATGAACAAGCGTGAAGTTGTTGTGAACATCGGTTACAAATCAGACGGTATCATTCCTTTGAATGAATTCCGCTACAATCCCGATTTGAAAGTAGGTGATACTGTAGAAGTATATATCGAAAATCAGGAAGACAAAAAAGGACAGTTGGTTCTGTCTCACAGAAAAGCACGTGCTACTCGCTCTTGGGATCGTGTGAATGCTGCTTTGGAAAATGAAGAAATTATCAAAGGTTACATCAAATGCCGCACTAAGGGTGGTATGATCGTAGACGTATTCGGTATCGAAGCATTCTTGCCGGGTTCCCAGATCGACGTTAAGCCGATCCGTGATTATGATGTATTCGTTGGAAAAACAATGGAATTCAAAGTTGTTAAAATCAACCAGGAATTCAAAAACGTGGTTGTTTCTCACAAAGCTCTTATCGAAGCTGAACTGGAACAACAGAAGAAAGAAATTATCGGTAAGCTTGAAAAAGGACAAGTTCTTGAAGGAACCGTTAAAAACATCACTTCTTACGGTGTATTCATCGATTTGGGTGGCGTAGACGGATTGATCCATATCACTGACCTATCATGGGGACGTGTAAGCGATCCGAAAGAAGTGGTTGAACTCGATCAGAAGCTTAACGTTGTTATCCTTGATTTCGATGACGAAAAGAAACGTATTGCTTTGGGTCTGAAACAACTTACTCCGCACCCATGGGATGCTCTTGATCCGGACTTGAAGGTAGGTGATCACGTGAAGGGTAAAGTAGTCGTGATGGCTGATTACGGTGCATTTATCGAAATTGCTCCGGGTGTTGAAGGTTTGATTCACGTATCTGAAATGTCATGGTCACAGCACCTGCGTTCTGCTCAAGACTTCATGAAAGTGGGCGATGAAGTAGAAGCTGTTGTATTGACTCTGGACCGTGAAGAACGTAAGATGTCTTTGGGTATCAAGCAACTGAAACAAGATCCATGGGAAACAATCGAAGAGAAGTATCCTGTAGGTTCTAAGCATACTGCAAAAGTTCGTAACTTCACTAACTTCGGTGTATTCGTAGAAATCGAAGAAGGTGTTGACGGATTGATTCACATCTCTGATCTTTCTTGGACGAAGAAAGTTAAACACCCTTCAGAATTTACTCAGATCGGTGCAGACATCGAAGTTCAGGTATTGGAGATCGACAAAGAAAACCGTCGTTTGAGCCTTGGTCACAAACAGCTTGAAGAAAATCCTTGGGATGTATTCGAAACTGTATTTACTGTAGGTTCTGTACACGAAGGAACAATCATCGAAATGTTGGATAAGGGTGCCGTAGTTGCTCTTCCTTATGGTGTTGAAGGATTCGCTACTCCGAAACATCTTGTAAAAGAAGACGGCTCACAGGCTCAGTTGGATGAGAAACTTGAATTCAAAGTGATCGAATTCAACAAGGATGCTAAGAGAATTATCCTTTCTCATAGCCGCATTTTCGAAGATGTTGCAAAAGCAGAAGAAAGAGCTGAAAAGAAAGCAGCTTCTAATGCAAAGAAAGCATCTTCAAAGAAAGAAGACGCTCCGATGATCCAAAATCAGGCTGCTTCTACAACTTTGGGTGACATTGACGCTCTGGCAGCTTTGAAAGAACAGTTGGAAGGTAAGAAATAATTCTTTTCCAATATATTTTTAGAAAGGGTATCAGCATGCTGATACCCTTTTTTCTTTATCTTTGTGTCCGTTATGGAGAGATTTGAATTACATATATTGGGATGTGGCTCTGCGCTACCTACTACACGGCATTTTTCAACTTCACAAGTGATAAACCTGCGTGATAAACTTTTTATGATAGACTGTGGCGAGGGGGCACAGATGCAGCTTCGTAAGTCCCGGTTGAAGTTTTCGCGCTTGAATCATATTTTTATCTCACATTTGCATGGTGATCATTGCTTCGGCTTGCTTGGGCTTATCTCGACTTTCGGACTGCTCGGGCGTACAGCCGAATTGCATATTCATGCTCCTAAGGGACTTGAGGAACTATTTTCTCCGTTGTTGGCTTTCTTCTGTAAGAACATGAGTTATCGGGTCGTTTTTCATGAGTTTGCAACGAAAGAACCCAGTGTGATTTACGAAGACCGTTCAGTAGCGGTTACGACTATTCCTTTACAACACCGCATTCCTTGCTGTGGCTTTTTATTTGCTGAAAAACCTCGTCCCAATCATATTATTCGCGAAATGATAGATTTCTATCAAGTGCCTGTATATGAATTGAATCGTATTAAGAATGGTGAAGATTTTGTAACTCTGGAAGGGGATGTTATTGCAAATTCACGCTTGACAAGACCTTCTGCTCCACCCAGACGCTATGCATATTGTTCTGATACGATTTATCGGAAAGAAATAGTTCAACAGATTTCCGGAGTGGACTTATTGTTTCATGAAGCAACTTTTGCACAGACAGAGTCGGCCCGTGCAAAAGAGACTTTCCATACGACTGCTGCTCAAGCGGCTCAGATTGCCTTGGATGCAGAGGTGAAACAACTTGTCATTGGGCATTTCTCTGCCCGCTATGAAAATGAACAGGTGTTGCTGGATGAGGCTGCTGCCATCTTCCCTTCTACGATTTTGGCAAAAGAGAATCTCTGTATTAATCTATAGCAACTTTCGGGGGCAAAGTTTGTTTTATAGAATGGAACAACGTATATTTGTAGAGAATAAAATAGATTCATATGCGCATCAGATGAAAAGGTTATTTTTATACTTTTTCTTGGTTTTGGCTCTTTTGTCTTTTTCTTCTGTGATGGCACAGGACGGACGAAAGGTGGAGACGGTTCAACATGAGCCGGTTTCTCTTACTATTACCGTGTCCGGAACAACGATCCGTGTTCAGAATGCTACTCCGGGTTCAACGATGGAAGTATATGATATTCTCGGAGTAAAGATTACGTCTGTACGTATTGATACAGCCGATAAAACAGTTACTTTGAACTTGCCTAAAGGATATTATATTTTTAAAGTAGGCGATACGGTCCGGAAAGTAGTAATAAAATAAAGAGCGGATGATGAAGCGGATATTATTAAGCTTTTTTATTCTGCTCGTTGCATTGTCTGCTTGCAAAAAGCAAAAGGAACCGAAAACTTTGGAAGCTCTTGCTTTGTCTTCCTTTCATGAATTGGTAAATCCTGCTTATTTGATAAATTCCGATAGTATTCGCCGGTATATCCGTATGAATCTGTCGGCCGTCCGTGATACTGCTGTTTGGGATTCGGTCGTTACCGAATATTATACTGCTAATGATACCCTGATCTGGTTCGGAGATGAAATCGGTTCACGTACGGACTCCTTGCTTTATTGGTTGGAGAATTCTTATCGCCACGGTATAAATCCCGAACTTTTTGCTGTTTCCGGTATGCGCAGTGATCTGGAACGTTTTCGTTCTTTGCAGTTGAACGAAAAGAGTGTCAACCATTTATTGGCTGGTCTGGAATATCGATTGACGGCTTCCTATTTACATTATGCTTGTGGGCTTGCATTCGGTTTTCTTTCTCCTTCCGAAATCCTGAACAATCTGGAAGAAAAGGCTTCCGATGTCCGTAAACTGGCAATTACGAAATCGAAGAAAGAAGATGTATCTCTTATTCCGTTGAAGAAATGTGATAAGGAGTTTGCGCAAGGAGCATTGGATAGGTTAAAACAAGATGCCTGTTCCGCTTTTCGTCAGGTTCAGCCGTCTTCCCGGTTCTATTTGAGTTTGCAGAAAGAGTCGGATCGTCTGGATTCTTTAGGTGAATTTGAGTTCGAGCCGATTCCTCTTATTGGTGATACATTATTGAAAGTAGGAGAGAGACACCGGATTGTACCGTTGATAGCACAAAGGCTTTTGCAAACGGGAGAACTGCAACAGGATTCGGATTCCATAGAGAATGTGTTGACTCCTGCTTTGCTGGAAGCTGTCAACCGCTTTCGGATAAACAACCGCTTGGCTACTGATCATTCAATCGGTACTTATACCATTCGCTATTTGAATCATCCTTTTTCTTATTACAAAGATCTGCTGCATATCAATATGGAGCGTGCCCGTTGGCAGTATGCATTGGAGAAAGGAACTAAATACGTCTTTGTCAATGTGGCGGCTTGCATGCTTCAGGCATTTAATGAAGAAACTGATTCTATTCTTGAAATGCGTACTTGTTGCGGTTCAGTAAGAAATAAGACACCTTTGCTTTCCAGCCGGATTTATTATATGGAATTAAATCCGTATTGGAATGTTCCCCAGAATATCATACGTAAGGAAATCATTCCGTCTTACCTTCGTGATACGACTTATTTTACCCGAAATCGTATGAAAGTATACGATAAAAACGGAGTTCGGGTAAACCCTCGTGATATAAAATGGTCTAAATACAAGGCAGGTGTTCCTTTTACTGTAAAACAGGATAATAAAGAAGGTAATTCATTGGGCCGTATTATTTTTCGTTTTCCTAATTCTTTTGCTGTCTATCTGCACGATACACCTTCCCGGCGAACATTTGCCAGAGCTAATCGTGCTGTGAGTCATGGCTGTGTGAGATTGGAGAAAGCATTGGATTTTGCATTCTTTCTGTTGAAAGAACCCGATGAACTGCTGGAAGACCGCATACGGATCGCAATGGATATAGCACCGAAAAGCGATGAAGGAAAGAAACTGACTCGCAGCCAGGCGTATCGGGAACTCAAACATTATAGTTTGAAGGAGTCTGTTCCTGTGTATCTGGATTATCAGACAATGTATCTGGATGCCGCCGGGCAGCTCAGTTACTGTGATGATATCTATAAATACGATGCTCCTTTACTTGAAGCATTGAATAAATTGAACCATAAAAACATAACATACTGAATACTAATAACCTTATGAACCCTTATAATGAACGAGAGGTTTTGTTGCTCCTTCAGGATGAGAGTACACAGCGGAAAGGATTTGAGATGATTGTGTCGCAATATAGCGAACAGTTGTACTGGCAAATCCGGCGGATGGTGCTTTCTCACGATGATGCGAACGACTTGCTTCAGAATACGTTTGTCAAGGCATGGATGAATATTGATTATTTCCGGGCGGAAGCGAAGCTTTCCACCTGGCTCTATCGTATCGCCTTAAACGAATGTATTACTTTTCTGAATAAGCAACGTGCCATGAATACCGTAGCCATTGACGATCCGGAAGCAGCAGTTGTCCAGAGGCTGGAGAGCGATCCTTATTTCTCGGGCGACCAGGCACAATTGATGTTGCAAAAGGCTTTGTTGTCTTTGCCGGAGAAACAGCGTATGGTTTTCAATCTGAAATATTATCAGGAAATGAAATATGAAGAGATGTCGGATATCTTCGGAACATCCGTCGGTGCCTTGAAAGCATCTTATCATCACGCGGTGAAGAAAATCGAAAAGTTTTTGGAAGGGATCGATTAAACCTTTTAAATCATTCAATGTCTAAGAAAAAGAGAGGAGAAGATTATATGAAAGAAGAAGATGAAATATTGAGGAAAGTGGGCACGGGGAATGCTTTTAAAGTACCCGAAGGTTACTTTGAAAATCTTACTTCAGAAGTTATGGACAAGCTTCCCGAGCAAAAACAACCTGCCTTTGAAGTGAAAGAACCAACGAAGTGGGATAAATTGAAACCACTTTTTTATATGGCAGCCATGTTTGTCGGAGCGGCACTTATTATTCGTGTGGCCTCTGTAAACTATAAGCCTGAAACTACTGAAACAGCATCTATTGAAGCAGTAGAAGTTGACAGCGATGCCGACGAGTATATCAACGCGGTGCTCGAAGGATCGATGATGGATGATTATTCGTTGTATGTATATCTCACTGATGCCAGTGTGGAATAAAATAAACTAAATTGATTTTATAGAAATGAAAAGACTGATAATTCTGCTGTTTATTATTTGTGGTTTTTCTCCTTTGATTTGGGCGGTGGATGGATGTAATCAAGAACGCTTGTCGCCTGAGGAATTCCGTGCCAAACAAAAAGCGTTTATCATTGAGAAGGCAGGTTTGACCAAAGAAGAAGCTGCAAAATTCTTTCCTGTATACTTTGAGCTTCAGGATAAAAAGAAAGCATTGAATGATAAAGCTTGGGGCTTGATTCGCAAAGGAAAAGACGATAAGACAACAGAGGCTCAATATGCTGAAATAATGGAAGGAGTGTACGATGCCCGTATCGCTTCGGATCAGTTGGAAAGAACCTATTATGAGAAATATAAGAAAATTCTATCAAATAAGAAGATTTATATGGTACAGAAAGCCGAAATGCGTTTTCATAAGGAGTTACTGAAAAAAGCGAAGAAATAATGTGCCAATATGACAATGTGCCAATATGCCAATTAGCTGCGCTATGTTTCCACAGGATAATTGGCACATTGACACATTGCCCAATTGGCACATTATTTAAAGCATTCTTTCATTGGCATATTGGCACATTGCTCAATTGGCACATTATTTATCATAATCCTTTCTTTTTTGCTTCGTTCCAGATTGCATCCATTTCTTCCAATGACATGTCTTTAAGGTTTTTTCCCTCTTTAATGGTATGTTCCTCCAGATAATTGAAACGGCGGATGAATTTCTGGTTGGTAAGTTCCAGTGCATTATCCGGATTGATCTTATATAGGCGGGCGGCATTGATAAGACTAAACATTACATCCCCGAATTCGGCTTCTGCTTTTTCCTTATCCATATTGGCTACTTCCACTTGGAATTCGGCAATTTCCTCTTTTACCTTATCCCATACTTGTTCCTTTTCTTCCCAGTCAAACCCTACATTCCGGGCTTTATCCTGTATGCGATAGGCTTTTATAAGTGAAGGTAAAGCAGACGGTACACCACTGAGCACAGTTTTGTTTCCATCCTTTTCTTTTAGTTTCAGTTGTTCCCAGTTTTCAGACACCTGTCCGGCTGTATCGGCTTTTACTTCTCCGAATACATGAGGATGGCGGAAGATCAGTTTCTCACAAAGCCGGTCGCACACATCTTTGATATCGAAATCTCCTGTTTCCGATCCTATCTTGGCATAAAAGGCGACATGTAGCAGTACATCTCCCAATTCTTTACATATTTCCTTTTTGTCATCACGCATGATGGCATCACAGAGTTCGTAAGTTTCTTCAATGGTGTTAGGGCGTAAGCTCTTATTGGTTTGTTTTCGGTCCCAAGGACATTTTACACGTAGTTCATCCAGTATATCCAGGAAGCGTCCGAAAGCTTCCATTTGTTCTTTTCTTGAATGCATCTTTTTATAAATATGAGTTTGATATGAGAATATTAGAATTTGAAATCTCTTGCAAAGATAATGCAAACCGAGAGCAGAATAAAATGAACTCGTTCATTTTTTATGCCGAGGTGCGGCTTGTCTTCGCTCTGGGCAAAGATAAGGAAATTCATCACAAGGCGTTCTTCTTATCCGGTTCCTTTTTATTAACTTTACCGCACAAATCAAATTGAAATAATTATGTTCCATAAACTTGTAGCAATAGAGCCGGTGAGTCTGGTTCCGTCAGCAGAAAAAGAACTGTATTCATTTGCAGAGGAAGTGATCCTGTTTCCCGATGTACCGGCGGGGGATGAGGAAGTGGCTGCCCGTATCGGTGATGCCGATGCCGTTCTTTTGAGTTATACTTCCCGAATTACTCGGGAGGCTTTGGAGAAATGCCCGAATGTTAAATATATCGGTATGTGCTGTTCGCTCTATTCTCCCGAAAGTGCCAATGTAGATATCCGTTATGCCAATGAGCGGGGGATAACTGTGACCGGCATTCGTGATTATGGGGATGAAGGAGTGGTAGAGTATGTGATCAGCGAATTAGTGCGTTGTTTGCATGGGTTTGGCCAGGAACCGTGGGACGGGATGGCTCGTGAAATCACCGGATTGAAAGTCGGGATCGTGGGATTGGGAAAGTCCGGCGGGATGATAGCGGATGCTCTGAATTTTCTGGGTGCTGATATTACCTATTATGCCCGTAGCGTGAAACAGGATGCCGCAGAAAAAGGATATCGTTTCTTGCCATTGGAGGAATTGCTTGTCCATAGCGAAGTTGTGTGTTGCTGCCTTAACAAAAACACGGTTTTATTACATGATGCCGAATTCCGTCGGCTTGGCAACAGAAAAATATTGTTTAATACAGGTTTGTCCCCGGCATGGGATGAAGCGGCTTTTGCCGGATGGCTGGAAGGAGATAACCTTTGTTTTTGTGATACGGTAGGCGCATTGGGGGGAACCCGTTTTCTCGATCATCCTCATGTGCGTTGCATGCAGGTGTCTACAGGGCGCACCCGTCAGGCGTTTGACCGCCTGAGCGAAAAGGTGCTTGCCAATTTGTCAGAATACAATGGGTGATGTAATATTGATCAGGGTGTTCACAACCGACCACCCTGCAATATCTGATGTAGCGCTATATACATCTATCACAGCGTGCACTTGGTCGTTCTTTATTTCTACCCTTTGAGTGTCTCCTACGAATCCGGGTGTGGATTGCATGGATACCTGCATTTTCTCCGGTCCTACCGAAGCAAGTGAAGCGGCAACTGCTACATTTACTTTAGTTGGAAACATTCCTATTGCTTCCGTTGCATTCCCCGAAAATACTATGCGTTGCTCCGATTGCAAGGAATCATCGTATACAGCCGTTCCTTTTAATGCATTCGGTCCTTTTTCATTGAAGAAGCGTGCACTGGCATTTCCCATTAAAAAAGCAGTTCTCAGTACATCGAATCCTCCGGTAGCTCCGGAAACCAAATATACACGTGTACCGTTTGCTTTGGCTGTTTTCATCACTTCCTGATAGAATCCGGTGTCTGCTAAGGCACCGATAGACAGAGTAATAATGGAAGTACCGTTCTTTAGTGCCGGCAAGGCGAGCTCTTTCATGGCCGCAGGAGAAGCCGACTCTACCAGATAATCCGGTTTCAGTACCAACAAATCTTCCAATGTGGCGCATGCACGGCATGTTTTCCCGTGTTTTTCCATTTTTGTCACAATACGTTCGGCTTTTGATGCCGTACGCGAATAAACGCCCGTTAAATCATACTCGGGCAATAAACCATTGACAACTGCGTCCGCAACGATATCGGCGAGTCGTCCGCATCCAACAATTACTAACTTTTTCATGTAGCAAAGATAGGACTTTTATGTATAATCCATGAGCTCTCTTTGTGATATTTACTTTCCTGATGACTTCTCTTCCGTGCGGGAAGCATGATATGAGATCAATAGTCCTATGACTTCCGAATAGTTTTTCCGTCCGCTTTCTATTTTGTTTCCTTTGAGGTAAAGGTCGTATATCCAATTCTGTATGTTACCGATCAGCGGACTGTACTTTGCCATCCAATAGGTTTGATTGGAACGGGCTAATTCTATAATTTCCGGGCGGATACGGTTGAATAGTTCCGTATATTCCTCTTCTGTCAGGAGTCTTCGTGCATTACCGAGAACATGGCTCAGTATGGAGAAATACCCACTGAAACGTATACTCTCCACCTGAGAGCGGGTACAAACCTCGTAAGCATAAAAGTTGGCTTCGGCTTCACTGGTTATTCCCAATAGATGAGCGAGTTCATGTGTATACGTTGCCGGATATTGTGACGGAGGCAAGTCTCCGTTCAGGGTGAATTCACAAAAGAAAGGTCCCATGCTGCCGCTTACCCCTACCATCGAGATGAGAGGAGTGAATAACATCGTTTTTGCTCTGGGCGAATCATAGGGAGGGCGGTGTATCCCCAGGGTGTCACTAATCTGCTTGTATCCTTTGACAGCCTCTTTGCAGACTCTATTTTTGTCGATACCGGTAATTGGCACATACGAATTATTCAGATGCCGGATGTATTCCTTTACAAATGCCTTGAATTTATCGGGGGTATATGCCACATAAGGAATATGGGTGCGTTCGTAAAAATTCTTTTGCGAATAATTCAACCCCCATGCCAAATAAAACCACACATATATCCATAATAGATATTCACCGTCACGTAGCACTATCTTTTTCCACGGTTGTTTTTTTATCCGTCCGTAAATCGGGTAAGCAATTACGCCGATAATGCTGAGGAATATGAACAGATCGCCTATGGCGAAAGGAAACAGACGGGAAAAAGAAGACAGACACAGTGAGATGACAGGATAGACGGATCGTGCATAAAATTCGCCCATGACGGATATTGCCTGAGTGCTCCACACAACCAATAAAAGAATTCCTAAAACAATATATCGTATTTTTTGTCTTCGCTTCATGATCCGTCTTTCCTTTCAGGAAACAAAAATATGCATTTATTAAATGCTGCACGAAAAATTACTTCTATATTTTTCCTTCCATATGCAGAAACAACCGGAGAGTGGTAAGATTTGAATTTAAATTATTAATTTTGCACCCATTATTCGAAATAAATTAAATATATAGAAACGTAACATGGAATTAGCAAGTAAGTACAGTCCCGCTGACGTGGAGGGAAAGTGGTACCAGTATTGGTTGACCCACAAATTATTCAGTTCGAAACCCGATGGCCGTGAACCTTACACCGTCGTCATTCCGCCTCCTAACGTCACTGGTGTGTTACACATGGGACACATGCTTAATAATACCATTCAGGATATTTTGGTTCGTCGTGCCCGTATGGAAGGCAAAAATGCTTGCTGGGTGCCGGGAACGGACCATGCTTCTATTGCAACGGAAGCGAAAGTCGTAAATAAACTTGCTTCGGAAGGTATTAAAAAGACGGATTTGACCCGTGATGAGTTTCTGAAACATGCCTGGGCATGGACGGATGAACACGGAGGAATTATCCTGAAACAACTTCGTAAACTGGGAGCTTCCTGCGATTGGGATCGCACTGCTTTCACTATGGATGAGAAGCGTAGTGAAAGTGTGCTGAAAGTATTTGTCGATCTTTATAATAAAGGACTTATCTATCGCGGTGTGCGCATGGTGAACTGGGATCCGAAAGCATTGACTGCTCTTTCGGACGAAGAGGTAATCTATAAAGAAGAACATGGAAAACTTTATTACTTGCGTTATAAAGTAGAAGGTGATCCGGAAGGACGTTATGCCGTGGTGGCTACCACTCGTCCGGAAACGATTATGGGTGATACGGCTATGTGTATCAATCCGAACGATCCTAAAAATGCCTGGTTGAAAGGTAAGAAGGTGATTGTGCCATTGGTAAACCGTGTGATTCCGGTTATTGAAGATGATTATGTGGATATCGAATTCGGTACCGGTTGTCTGAAGGTAACTCCTGCCCACGATGTGAACGACTATATGTTGGGTGAAAAGTACAATCTGCCGAGCATCGATATTTTCAATGATAACGGAACACTGAGCGAAGCTGCCGGCCTGTATATCGGTATGGATCGTTTTGATGTCCGCAAGCAGATAGAGAAAGATCTCGATGCTGCCGGATTGCTCGAAAAGACGGAGGCTTATACCAACAAAGTAGGTTATTCGGAACGTACTAATGTTGTGATCGAGCCGAAACTTTCTATGCAATGGTTCCTCAAGATGCAGCATTTTGCCGATATGGCATTGCCTCCTGTAATGAATGACGAACTGAAATTCTATCCTCCCAAATATAAGAATACCTATCGTCACTGGATGGAGAACATCAAAGACTGGTGTATCAGCCGTCAGCTGTGGTGGGGACACCGTATTCCGGCTTATTTCTTGCCGGAGGGTGGCTATGTGGTAGCTTCTACGGACGAGGAAGCATTGAAGTTGGCAAAAGAGAAGACCGGAAATGCGGCATTGACGATGGCGGATCTCCGTCAGGACGAGGACTGTCTGGATACCTGGTTCTCTTCTTGGTTGTGGCCGATTTCTTTGTTCGATGGAATTAATAATCCGGGCAATGAAGAGATAAAATATTACTATCCTACGAGTGATCTTGTCACCGGTCCGGATATTATTTTCTTCTGGGTAGCCCGCATGATTATGGCCGGTTATGAGTACGAAGGCCAGATGCCGTTCAAGAATGTCTATTTCACCGGTATCGTTCGCGATAAACTGGGACGTAAGATGTCAAAATCACTGGGCAATTCACCAGACCCGTTGGAGCTGATTGATAGATACGGTGCTGATGGCGTACGTATGGGAATGATGCTTGCAGCCCCTGCCGGTAATGATATTCTCTTTGACGATGCATTGTGCGAGCAGGGACGTAATTTCTGCAATAAGATATGGAACGCTTTCCGTCTGATCAAGGGATGGCAGGTGGACGACCATGCCGAAATACCAGAAGCTTCCCGTCTGGCTGTACATTGGTTTGAATCGAAACAGAACGAAGTGGCAGCGGAAGTAGCCGACTTGTTCGGTAAATATCGCCTAAGCGAAGCGTTGATGGCTGTTTATAAGTTGTTCTGGGATGAGTTCTCTTCCTGGTATCTGGAAATGATTAAACCGGCTTACGGACAGGCCATCGATCGTTGCACTTATAATGCTACCCTTTGTTTCATGGATAATCTGCTTCATCTGCTTCATCCGTTTATGCCTTTCATTACCGAGGAGTTATGGCAGCAGATGTGTGAGCGTGAAGATGGCGAAAGTCTGATGGTAAGTGCGCTTACATTGGATTCGTACGTAGATACGGATTTTGTGAAGCAGTTTGAAGTGGTGAAGGAGGTAATCAGTAATATCCGTACTATTCGTTTGCAGAAGAACATTGCACAGAAAGAGGCGCTCGAGTTGCAGGTGGTAGGAGAGCATCCGGTAGTCGAGTTCAATGCAGTGATTACCAAGATGTGTAATTTATCTGCTATTACAGTTGTAGATGCCAAAGCCGAAGGAGCGGCATCCTTTATGGTGGGAACTACGGAATTTGCTGTACCATTGGGAAATATGATCGATGTGGAAGCGGAGATTGCCCGTATGGAAGCCGAACTCAAGCATAAAGAAGGATTCTTGCAAGGCGTGCTTAAAAAGCTAAGCAACGAGAAATTCGTAAACAATGCTCCGGCAGCTGTGATCGAGATAGAACGCAAAAAGCAGTCGGATGCGGAGAGTATTATAAAATCTTTGAAAGAAAGTATTGCTGCTTTAAAGAAAGCATGATTTTCATTTTTCGTCTAATAGAAAAGGCATCTCAATTATTGGGATGCCTTTTTTATTAGGTATTTCTATTTGTAAAACTATTATCGGAAAATAGGAGAGGAAAAGAAGCAGTTATTATTTTTCAAGCAATTCTTTCAAGAATGCATCAAGCTCCTGGTCCAAGCCTTTCAGTAGTTCGTCGTTTACCAGTAACGTATCATCGTCTACCAGAAGCAGTTCGGCAATGGTCTCTCTTTCTTCATCAACCAGGACAAAAGAATACGGCTTGAGGATGGTGAGTTTGTCAAATTCTCCGCTTTCCTTCATTCTACAGAGAATGGGACGTAGTATACGCTCGGCATTTTCATAAAAATCATCATTTTCGTATGCTGACCATTCCTCTATTAGTACGTTTGCCAGTTCATCATCTTCGTCATCGAAGATGCAAAGCTCGCCGGAATTCTGATTAGGCTGTATATGAATATCTGTAACGATCGTTTGTTCGCAACCGCAAGCAAACTTGCCGATTGCCTTTCGGATAGCCGATTCGATTACAGATTGTGATTGTTGACTCAGTTTCATGGGTTTTTCCTCCTTAGTTATTTAGTCCAAAGGTATAAAAAAAATGCCAACCTTCATATGATTTCATTAAAAATCATCATTAAATCGGCTCATTTGCATATTTAATGTCGATAATCCGTTCATTCTTTTCTGCAAGTCTACTAAATAAAGGCTGATCATCACATAATTCGGTATTCGCGAAAGATCTTGTTTCCCTTTCTTTTCATCGTCGATCTTTTCTACTTTCCGGGCGAGTTCCTGTGCTTTTAATGCCCATTTTTCTGCTTCCGGGATGTCATCTTTCATCTCATGATAAACGGCGATGTTGTGCGCTGCATACATCTTCTTCCTGTCACTTTTGCTTGTTTCAAAGGCTTGTTGCCAGAGATTGAAAGCTTTGTCCCATGAATTCTCACGGACGTATATGATGGCATCTCGCATATATACAGAGCCGTTGGCATAAAGCTGGCGTGTTGCCGAAGTCCAATAGGGCAGGAGATGCTTGACGGGAATGGTTCCGGCAAATTCGGAGGCCTCTTTCAGCATCTGTTCTTCTTTGATCATATGGTTTTCCACATAAGCAGGCGTGTTGCCGTATTCTTCCCAAAAAATACTGTCACTCGGAGTGATAGTTAGCATGGGGCGTATCCGGTTCGGAACGTAAATTTTTACCGTTGGCTGTGCCAGCAGGTCGATAGTACCATAATAACATTGCCAGTCGGCAAGATAGTGAATATATTTTGTGGCTTTCAATTGCAGGTTTTCCAAAGCTATCAGAAAATCTACATCTAATTTGTCGGTCAGTTCGCCTACTTCTTCTTGGCTTAATGTCTCTTCACGTGCTATTTTATCATCGGCACGTAATGCAGAGTCACAAATGACGACTTCATCGAAATAATTTCCGTCCGCTATGGCTCTGGCCAATGATTCTGTTGCTATGCCCGCATCTCCGTGGGTGTAGGCTATGGCACGGGCTACTTCATTACCCGATATCGGCTTTTCTGCTTCTATCCATTTATTGTCGGGGATTGCACTGACATTATTTACAATAGCTACCCGACGCAGTTCGGGAGGAAAATTGATTTCAGCCGGCATCATGTAATCGATGGATATCTGTTCGATGGTTTGGCATGAACCAAATATCAGACAAGAAAGCAATGTAAGAAAGAATGAATATTTTGCCATAGTCTTGTTTTCTTTATTTAGCAAAAATACGATTTTGTGTGGATAAAAAAAAGTCCAAAACAATATTTAATTGTTTTGAACTTTTTTAGGAGGTGAGCAGGTAGTTAGGAGGTGGAATTTAGAAGTTAGTAGTTGGTAGTTAGAATCCTTTCGGCATGTGTACCAAAGCTAATACTCTGCATGGATTCTGACTCCTACCTTCCATCTCCTATCTTTTAATCACTTCCCTTGCCCGTGGCAGTTCTTGTATTTCTTACCGCTACCGCATGGGCAAGGATCGTTACGTCCTACTGTTTTTTCAGCACGTATCGGTTCGCGTCTTACTGCTTCGCGGGTATCCTGCTGTGCGGCGGCTTGCTGGTTCGGATCGTTCAGATCTTGTTTCTGTTCGCGATATTTACTCATATCCTGACGACGTTCGGGAGCGGCTTCACGTACTTCCACGCGTTGTGGCTGTTCGGGGGCTTCCTGTACAGGAATCTGTCCGCGCATCAGAATAGAGACTGTCTGATTATTGATCTTGTTTACCATTGTGTCAAACAGGTTGACAGACTCCAGTTTGTAGATCAACAACGGATCTTTCTGTTCATAGCTGGCGTTCTGTACAGAATGTTTCAATTCATCCAGTTCGCGCAGGTTCTCTTTCCACGACTCATCGATAACGTGGAGCAGGATTGATTTTTCGAAAGATTTCACCACCTCTTTAGATTCGCTTTCATAGGCCGCTTTCAGGTTGCAGGAGATGTTGTACATCCGTTTGCCGTCTGTGATAGGAATCAGAATGTTTTCATACATATGTCCCTGATTCTCATATACCTGTTTGATTACCGGGTTGGCTATTTGAGCCAGACGTTCCGATTTGCGTTTGAAGTTAGCCATTGCTTCATCGAATGTCTTTTCTGCTAATTTCTCTTTCTTTTCATTACGGAATTCTTCTTCTGTGAAAGGAGCATCCATGGCCAAAGTCTGAAGCAGATCCAGTTTACAGCTTTCGTAGTCGGCATTGTTCTCGATGGCTGCGGCACAACGGTCCCATATCATGTTTACGATATCCATTCCGATACGTTCACCCATCAATGCATGCCGGCGTTTGGTATAGACTACCGTACGCTGTTTGTTCATTACGTCATCGTATTCAAGCAAACGTTTACGGATACCGAAGTTATTCTCTTCCACCTTTTTCTGTGCACGTTCGATGGAGTTTGAGATCATCTTATGTTCGATCATTTCTCCCTCTTGGAATCCTAATCTATCCATCACACTGACGATACGGTCGGATGAGAAGAGACGCATCAAGTCGTCTTCCAGTGAGACGAAGAATACGGACGAACCCGGGTCACCCTGACGTCCGGCACGACCACGCAACTGACGGTCTACACGGCGGGATTCGTGACGTTCCGTACCGATGATGGCCAAACCGCCGGCAGCTTTTACTTCCGGGCTCAACTTGATGTCGGTACCACGGCCTGCCATATTCGTAGCGATGGTAACCGTACCGCTCAAACCGGCTTTGGCTACAATGTCCGCCTCTCTCTGGTGCAGTTTGGCGTTCAATACGTTGTGTTCGATCTTGCGCATGGTAAGCATCTTGCTCAGCATTTCTGAAATTTCTACGGAAGTGGTACCTACCAGTACAGGGCGTCCGGCTTGAACCAGTTGCTCGATCTCTTCGATAACGGCTTTGTATTTTTCGCGTTTGGTTTTGTAAACGCGGTCATTCATATCTTTACGGGCGATAGGACGGTTGGTGGGGATTACTACCACATCCAGTTTGTAGATGTCCCAAAGTTCGCCTGCTTCCGTTTCGGCAGTACCGGTCATACCGGACAGCTTATGATACATACGGAAGTAATTCTGCAGGGTAATCGTTGCAAAAGTCTGTGTGGCAGCTTCCACTTTCACACGTTCTTTCGCTTCAATAGCCTGGTGCAGTCCGTCCGAGTAGCGGCGGCCTTCCATGATACGGCCGGTTTGTTCATCAACGATTTTCACTTGTCCGTCTATAACGACATATTCATCGTCTTTTTCGAACATGGTGTATGCTTTCAGCAATTGGTTGATGGTATGTACACGTTCGGATTTGATGGCATAATTGGTAAGCAGGGCATCTTTCTTTTCCAACTTCTGTTCGTCGCTCAGATCTTTTTCATTTTCCAGTTCGGAGAGCTGTGCTGCGATATCAGGCAAGACGAATAATGTCGGGTCGTCCGAGTTGCCTGTAATCAAGTCTACCCCCTTGTCTGTCAGGTCTACGCTGTTCAGTTTTTCATCGATAACAAAATACAACGGGTCCGTAGCCTCATGCATACGCTTGTTGTTTTGTTCCATGTATATTTCTTCTGTTTTCAGCATCCCTGCCTTGATACCTTGTTCACTGAGGTATTTAATCAATGCCTTGTTTTTCGGGAGTGCCTTGTGACTGCGGAAAAGAGCCAGGAATCCTTCTTCCACCTCTTTCTTGTCATCAGAAGCAATCAGTCTCTTCGCTTCTGTCAGATACTTGGTTGCCAATACTTTCTGTGCTTCCACAAGACGTTCCACCATCGGGCAGAGAGTTTCGAAAAGCTGGTCTTCGCCTTTAGGTACAGGACCGGAAATAATCAACGGTGTACGGGCATCATCGATCAATACCGAGTCTACCTCATCGACGATCGCATAATTGTGCTGACGCTGTACGAGGTCTTTCGGGCTGATGGCCATGTTGTCACGCAGATAGTCGAAACCGAATTCGTTGTTTGTACCGAAAGTGATGTCTGCCAGATAAGCCTGACGGCGTGCATCCGAGTTAGGCTGGTGTCTGTCGATACAGTCGACGCTCAGTCCGTGGAACATGTAAAGCGGTCCCATCCATTCCGAGTCACGTTTTGCCAGATAGTCGTTCACGGTTACAACGTGCACACCGTTTCCGGTCAGTGCGTTCAGGAACACAGGCAGGGTAGCCACTAAGGTTTTTCCTTCACCTGTCGCCATTTCGGCAATTTTACCTTTATGAAGCACTACGCCACCGAAAAGCTGTACATCATAGTGAATCATGTTCCATATCGTGTCGTTACCGCCGGCATTCCAGTGATTCTGATAGATAGCCTTGTCGCCTTCGATGCGTACGAAGTCTTTTGTTGCAGCCAGTGTACGGTCGAAGTCGGTAGCCGTAACCACCACTTCTTCGTTTTCCGTAAAACGTCTTGCGGTATCTTTCACGATAGAAAAAGCCACCGGCAATACTTCGTCGAGTGCTTTTTCGTATATTTCAAGAATTTCTTTTTCCAGTTTGTCTATTTGAGTGAAAATCTCTTCACGGTCTTCCAACTCTACGGTTTCGATACTGGCTTTCAGTTCTTCCACTTTAGCGCGTTCCTTGTTTGCAGAGTCGTGGATGTATTGCTTAAGTTCCTGTGTTTTCGCACGGAGACCGTCATTATCCAATTTAGCAACCTCCGGGTAAGCAGCTTTGATCTTGTTTACCCAAGGTTGAATTTCTTTCATGTCTCGCGTGGATTTGTTTCCGAAAATCGAGCTTAAAAATTCATTAAATCCCATTTGTGTATTCTATTTATTTATTATTTACTTAGATTGAAAAAAGTGTTTTTACCGTATGGTAAGCGGAGTTGCAGTGCAGGCATTGGGAGCCCTTATTCTCATGGCATTGGCCAGAGTGGGTGCAATATGGTCTACGGTAACAGGTGTTTGTATTACCTCCGGTTTTACTGAATTTCCAAAGAAGATAAGCGGTGCCGGTATATGTGCGTGGCGGATAATTTTATTTTCCGACGGATTGTGTTCGTTGACAACCGTCCATCCCGGAAGCACATCGATTAATAAATCTCCGGAACGCTTGCGGTGGAAACCGTTGCGGATCATATGGATTTCCGGTGTCCATGCGCCTAACAGCAGACGGTGTGCGGAATAAACCTCATTCACGCCACTGAACTGTATCAGAAAATCAGCCGCCTTATCCTGTATTTCGGCCAGGTCGAGTTGTTTCTTTTCAATCAGTTTATGGTTGAGGTATATTTGCTGGTCCTGATAAGCTTCTACAAATTGGCCTTCACCATAAGTAGCCATCAGAAACATATTCAATAAGGCGGCGCAACGGTTCAGGTGGAATTCACCGCCCGGAATGCGGTAAAGCCCGTGGTCGGCAGCTTCCGTGTCTACATATCCGGTAGAGGTGATACAGAAAAGTATGTTTTGAAGCCCTATCTTCTTGTCGAGCACTTCCAGCAGGTGAGCAATGCTCTGGTCGAGCCTTACATACGTGTCCTGCAGCTCCATCGCGCATTCCTGTGATGTCTTGTGGGCATAATTGCCGGCATAATACATCAGTGAGAGCATATCCGGCACTTCGTCTTTCCCGATAGTGCTTTTATCCAGCAACTCTTCGGTCAGAAGATTGACTTCATCATTGACGAAAGGGCTGGCAATGAATCTGCGGAACTTATTTTGCCGTTCATTGTCGAATTTATATTTAAACGGCATATCTCTCCATTCAGGGAGATATACATATTTCTCCATCGGATGAACCGGTGTCCAGGTGATCTCTCCGATGCGGAAATCGATTGCCTGCCGGTCGTTATATTGGCTTACCCACCAGGGGAATTCCGTATAATAAGTAGTGCTACACCATTTTCCGGTATTTTCGTTCAGCCAGAAAGCACCGTTCCCGGTATGTCCTGCTGCAAAGATGGCAGCATCGCGGAAAGGGGCAATGGCATATACCAGTCCTTTATTGCGTGTAGCGATTTTTAGCTCGTCGGCGATGGTGGAAGTCAGTAACAGGGCCGGTGAACTGTTCTCGTCCGTGTAGTTCCCCATAAAAGCGGGGTCGTCTACACAACTCATCGATCGCAGGGTAGAAATATCCAGCCATTGATTGGCGATGATGCCGTTTATCGACGGAGTGGTTCCACTGTAGATAGCGGCCACGGCCGATGCCCGGTCTACTCTGTTGAATTTATATTCGGCGTTGCGGAATACTTTTCCCTCTTTCCAGAGCCGTTTGAATCCTTTTTCACCGTATAAGGAGGAGAACGCTTCCAGATAGTCCGTACGAAGCTGGTCGATTGTCAGTCCTACCACCAGTTTGGGAGTAGATGACATCGGCTGGGCCTGTAGTCCGGTAATGGTAAGTACGGTTATTATGGAAGTCAGTAATCCTTTCATTTCTTTTTTTTATAAGTCAAAATAAGATTGCTTGCAGAACGTATCAACAAACTAAGTGCCAAAGGTACGACAGCTAAATCAATTCTTTGCGGTATTAGCGGAAAAAGCAGTATAAAAAGTGTTAAAACTGTAAAGTTCAACACATGATACCAACATTTTCGGCCTTTTCTGGCGGCATTTATCATGATCGGGAGGAAAACAAGCTGTCCCGGATGAAAAACGAAAAGGAGATAATTAGAACTGACAGTAGGATGTTCGGAAAACAGGGCGAGGAAGGCAAGTATGCAACCGGCAATGCCGGCAGTGCCGAACCATATAATGTCTATTCCCCAAAGACTTTTGTTCCTCCGGATACCGTAGATGGTAGCTGCTGCTGTGAGTATGAGCAGAAGCAATGCTGCACGTATGGGAGTCAGGAGGTCCCAAAATCCTATCGTTCCGGGTGACGAGCCGTCGTCTTCACAACTGATAAGTGATGTGCTTTCCAGTACCAGAGGGCGTTCATTACCGTTGTTTACAATTCTGGCCGATGCTATTGCGTCTTCCAGATAAAAGGGAATAAACATCATCTGGCGGCTGGTGATGGGGCGGTCTGCCTCACTGCCGATACAAAGGTCGATGCCGAATTGCGACCACGGATGTCCTTGGGTGTATTGATGCACAATTTCCCGAAATGACTTCGTGCCGTCTTTTGCCGGGTAGTCATAAATAATTTTTCCTTCGATGCACTCTTCTATCTTATCTCTCGGACGGGTCGAACAGTTATCGTAAAAGAAGTTATACCGGTATGTCCGGTTTTCCGGTTTGCTGTTTTCTATGAGTAGTGAAGCTAACTTCCGGCTTTCATCCGGAGTCAGGTTCAATGTTTGTTGCCATACACTGCGTTCTTCGAATATATATTCGGCTGCAAACCGGTTGTATGGAGTGGCTCCCAATATATAGTCGGTTTGTCCGAGGGCAAAACGGAAGATAAAGTTGGGCGCTCCGAAATTGAACAATCCGTAGTTGAAAACAACATCGATTCCTTTGCCGGGATCTTCATAACGGATGGCAGTATGTCCGAAATAAGAATATATCTCTTCTCCGGGGGCACAAGTCAGAAGGCTGAGACGGATAGAATCGTTATCGTTACGGAAAACGTCTTCTCCTTTCGCTGTCAGGCATACGAGAAATAGAATTAATATTGTTTTTATTCTTTTCATAATGAACAATTATTCAGAGTGATTACCACAATCGCATGCAAAAGTAATACAAAGCTTATATTAAATCTGTATCTCTAACGAAAAAAAAGGAAAAACATGCTTTTTAATTATTTTAGATTTTTATCGGTTTGATTTAACCGATTGAGTAATAAACTTTTAACGGATTATTGAGATATATAGGTAACGATTTAGCAACCGTGCAAATTTCAGCGTTTTGCGTTGCTATGCTGTCAAATAAATTTTCTAAATGCAAAGTTAGAACAAATATTCAAAACTACAATGTCCCAATCAAAAAACTATATGCAGTCAATGTCAATTTGATAAGTATCATCAATCAGAATATGGTTATAGTGTCGTAACACACATTGTTCCAAGTTATACTCGTTTGTTTTTATTATCTCGTCTAAGATTACATCAGAAGACAATCGTTTCTCTATGACTTTTTCGAATCGAAGAATATCATCCAAGTGAGTTTCTATATATTTTCTACTAAATATTAAACAGATATACTTGATTTGTCGCAAATCTTCAAGGGAGAAATCTTTTTCCCAACCAAACGGAATATAGCAGCCTTCCACAATCTGGTTCTGAGAATTTTCAATACAGGTCTTTATCATTTCCCGAACAATCGGCCACAGATATTCCGTCAGTTCTGCATCGCTGCTGTCAGCGGAAAGACCACACTGCCCGCTTCTGATAAGCCCCATTTTCAAATGGTCTATTGACAGATAAGGGTATTTATAGTATTCCAATAACCTTTGCGCCAGCAAGGTCTTCCCCGTATGGGTATCTCCCGCAATCAGAATAATCATTTTAGACTTTGTTATTATGGTTGTTACAACCCACATTCAAATAAAAACATTTCACATCGATCGTTAATGGCTATTTCCTTGTCAAAAGAAGAATAAGTTTTGACTTGAGTAAACCCGACTTCTTTCAAATATTCTTCCATTTCACCATACTTATAAAGGTGCGTCTGGAAATCCATAAATTCGCTTTGAATCAATTCCGTATCACTGTACATTTCATAAATTCCGGGAGAGAGCTGGGTCTGACTTTGCTCATCGTAATGGTTCTTCGACTTTAGCACCAGTTCAAAATTCTCCTTTGTCTTTACAGAAACCGCAATCGCATAATCATTGTCATCCGTACATCTATTGGCGATTGTATCAACAGCAAATACAAACTTACCCATTGGAGACAACCATTCTTTTATTCTGCACAAGATTTGTTTACACAAATCAATATCGGTAAATAATGACACAGAGCCCGAACTGATAAATATATAATCAAACTTTTCTCTTGGAGAATATTTCATAATATCAGCCTGAACGACTTTTGCCTCAGGCAATTTCTGTTTTAACTTTTGTAACATTTCATTGGATAAGTCTATGCCACTTATATCAAGCCCTCTTTCCACGAATGGGACAAGAAAACGTCCACTGCCGCATAAAGGTTCTAAAATCTTTTTTCCTTTTTCAGCATAAGAAAGATAAAAATTCAATTCGTCTTGCGGTGCTTCTGCATGCAAGATTTCGTACATCTCTGTACAAAGGTTTCCGTAATAGTTCTTCTCTTCAAGCATCTTATGTAAATATATTATTCTCAATTATTTAATTCTGTAAGATTAATTACTTTGTTTTTATATAGTGTTTATACCTCTCTTGCTTTTCATTTTTCATATTATTCGATGTAAAATTAGCAAAAATACCGCACATCAGCCGTTTATGAGCGGCACTTTTTATTGTACTTTAATGTAATGAGGGAATTACAGTTTCAGTAGTTTATAGTGAGTTACCGACAACTATGTAAAATGCCGCAAAACACAGTAAAAGAATTATTTAGCAAGAAATCCGCACCCGTTGCGGGGGTAATGAGGTGGTAACTGAATTTCTGCACCGTTTGGCTTCGAGGTGGCATTCCGTTGGCTCTGCCCAATAGAAAAGCAAAACGTAACGAACGCTGTTTTAGCTAATTCGCTACACTTTGCTCAAATTTGCAATTCCGCTATGTGTTTTTTTAAAACAGTACAAATATGAGGAATTTTGTAAATATTTCGCTGATAGACAGTATAATAAAGGAGGCGGAAACTGCTGAATCATTTATTTTTTTCTAACTTTGCGAAAACTAAACGAGTGATTCTTTGCTGTTTTATATTAAAATATTACCTTAAATATGCCTAATCAGAATCTGTTCTTATGTCTTTTTTATGATGCCGCTCCGGTCGGTTTCATAGAAAAAGATATTGTTTATATGGTAAGTATAGCAGGAGTGATTATTGTGCTTACCTTGTTTTTCTTTATGCAGATGCGTATAAAGGCGTTGAAAGAAAAGGATCAGGAAGAACATTTGCGCCTGTTGGAAGGGATTCTTGATAACCTTCCGATTGCCGCCAAGGTGAAAGACGTGGATAATAATTGGCGTTATACTTTCTGGAACAAGAAGGCTGAAGAGCTTTTTGAATATCCGGCCGGAAGTGCTATCGGGAAGACTGATTTCGATACCATGCCCGAAGCTGCCGGGATGATAAGGGAAGAGGACGAAGAATTGGTACGAACCGGTATCGCACAGTCCGGTGTCCGGCATTTCTTTACTAATAAGAACGAAGAACGGTTTACTTTTCAGAATAATAATCTGCTCTCTTTTTCCAACGGGCGCAAATGGATCATCTATACGGCCTGGGACATTACCGACATGAAGAAATTGGAGCGGAACTGGCGCTTGGCGAAGGAAGAGGCCGAAGAATCCAATCGCATAAAGTCGGCTTTTCTGGCTAATATGAGTCATGAGATACGTACTCCGCTTAACGCCATTATCGGATTTTCCAGTTTATTGGCTACGGATGTTTCCGAAGAGGAAAGAATTGAATATCTGAGTATTATCGAGCACAACAATGCCATATTGCTGCAACTCATCAGTGATATTCTGGATTTGTCGAAGATGGAAGCAGGTACGTTGGAGTATGTCTATGTGAACGTAGATGTCAATAGTATGTTGCTGGAAATAGAACAAGCTGCCAGAATGCAGCAAACGAACAAGGAGGTCACTATACGTGCGGTGACATCTCTGCCCGATCTTTTTTTGTATACCGACCGGCGCAGAGTGACACAGGTTTTGAACAACTTTATCAGCAATGCCATGAAATTTACCCGCAACGGAAGCGTCCTGTTCGGGTATGAAGAACCTCGAGACGGACATATTCGTTTTTTCGTGACAGATACCGGTACCGGTATACCACCCGAAAATGTGCAGGATGTATTCAACCGGTTTGTGAAGTTGGATTCTTTCAAGCAAGGTACCGGATTGGGATTGGCCATTTCGCAGAACATCATCAAGGAGCTTAAAGGCGAGATAGGAGTGGAGTCCGAGTTTGGGAAAGGCTCTACTTTCTGGTTTACGCTGCCTTATGAGAAAATGACTGCTCATCGTGCTATCTCCCTGTGACTTTTTTCAGTGATGATTATAAGCTTTTTATAAAGGTATAAACTTCTTTTGTACAGAGATATACACTTTTGGATGATAAGAATATACACTCTTGGTATACAAAAATATATATTCTTATATCTGTTGATTATCAACTGTTTCTAAGTGATTTTATAAGATATTTCCCGGGCATTCCGATTTTATTCCACGGAGTTTGTGCCAGTATTTTCCATACGGCTGTACCGATTTCTCCATAATTGGACATTCGTAAAATCGCTTTTTTTTCTCCGATATCGATTATCTTGATTTGCTCCAGTGCCAATAGCAGGCCACCGTAATTGTGTGTTTTTGTATTGAGTGCGTATTCCGGCGGAGGAGATAAGACAAGATCTTCGTCCTTCTTCTTCCTATTTTCTTCTACTTTACTTTCCTCTACTCTACTTTGTCGGGAAATGTCTGCATTTTCCAGATTCAATTCCATTTGAGCAGGAGGAATGTCTGCACATTCTGACTTCGAACTTGTGTTCTGTCTGCATTTTATTTCTTCCAACAGATAGGGGAGTTTGGTCAAATCTCTTTTTCTGCGGCTTGTAGCCTCCAACCAGACACGTTGAATATCCAGCGAAGTCAGTATCTGCTGTTTCTGATAGCTCTCCTTGTCGAAAAATCCTTTTTCGAGTAGCAGGCTTACCATGCTTGTCACTTCTTCTTTGCTGTATTCTCTACCCAATTTGTAGGCAAATATTTCACACTGTTCTTCATCCCATGGGATGTAATATCCTTCTTTATAGATTTTGCAAAGTATTTTTATAAGAAAATAAGGTCCTTTGATGCCGTATTTTGCTTCCATTGATTCTGGAATAGCCCCCTCAAAGAAAGCCGATTTGGTAGGGAAATAAACGATCCCGAAAAATTCTGTAGCCATGATGGTTGGTGATTAGTAATTAGTAGTTAAAAGCTGGTAGTTAGAAGTTGGTAGTTAGAAGCTGGTAGTTAGAAGTTAGTAGTTGGAAGTTAGTGGTAAGTAGCCGATAGTTAAAATTCTTTCTGTATATATGCCAAAACTAACCCTCTGCATAGATTCTAACTCCTAACTCCTAACTTCTGACTCCTAACTACCAGCTCCTAACTATCAATTATACCACTGGTTTCCATTCCAAGAAGTTTTCTATACGGAAACGCTTCCATTTTCTCTCTTCTACATCCCAATACATGACAGCTTCTTGTATTTTATTTCCTTCATATTCCCGTTTGAAATCATGCCGGTAATAAATCAGGGTTGCCTTTACAAATTGAAATTCTCCATCGATAGCCCGGCGATAAGCAATAACTGCATGTCCGTACTGCATATGATTTATTAAGGCTTCAATACGATTTGACATCCATGTGGCAGTAATTTCCGTATATCCTTTTTCTTGCATAATAAGTTTTACCCACTGATTTTTTGTGTTCTCCATGATAAAATTTGAATTTCTTTTTTTCATTGCGTTTACTTTAATAAGATTGTATTTTTTTGAATTAAGGCCGCAATGTCGGGATTATATTTGGATAGAACTAATCGCTCTATTTAACATAAAAAATCGCCTTTTGGGCGATTTTTTATGTCTTCTTTTTTCTATCTCTATTTTCTTTTCATACTATTTAAAATTCTTCTCACTTCTGTTACTAATGATTTGTATTCCATTTCTTTGTAAGTTCCATGATCTCTATATTCAATGCGGAATATTCTTCTGATTTCTTTGGCAATGTCAGTAGCGGTTGTGATGTTTCTTTTTTCATCTGTCAACGAACGAGTAAGTGCTTTTATCAATTCTCCTTTGGCTATTCTGATAACTGTCCTGTCATCAATCGGTTGTTTGTCATGGCTTTGTGCTTTAATACTGCCTTCTATGATTATTCCATCGGTGAGTTCGATTTTAATGTGTCCACTAAAATCCGTTTTTTTTCTTCTTTGCTTGTCATTTTTTTAGGTTTTAAATGATTTTTATATCGTGCAAAGATTGTTAAAAATGATGATTCGGAGATGATTAAATGATGAAAAAATTGAGAAAAGTACTTTTACGGAATATAATATTGATATTTTGGACTTTATTTTTCCTAAAAGTGTTTCAATAAACGTTCGTTTAATGGCACAAATATTTTTCCGATTTTCTAATGAGATTAATATTTCCCAATTTGATGATTTTATACTTATTCATTTATATAGATATTAATTTATTAATCAATAAATAAAATTAAATAAGTATATGTACACCTACTATATATTGTCGAATATTAATCTAATACGAGAAGACGATATATAAGTGTGCCATTAAACGAACGTTTATTGAAACACTTTTATGTGTCAAATATCTCGTTTATAGTGATTTGTGCACTAAATTGAACAAAACTTTGTGCATTACATATTTCTCTCCTCCTGTTTATCTCCTGGGATAGGGATACAGTTGAGAGCCAGTGTACTAAAATATTAAATTTTTGTTTTATACACGCTTGACCGAAAGTAATTCTATAATTTCGGTGTCCCTAAAGAATATCCATTCGTGAACAAATCTACCGATGTGTTTTGGTATCCGCTCCGTGTTACCTATAGCCGTGAACTTCTTTTGAAGGAAGCTCTTGATGCCGAAAATATCGAGAACTTCATTCCGATGCATTACGAGTATGTGAAAAAAGCAGATCGTAAGGTGCGTAAATTAGTGCCCGTAGTGCACAATCTCGTATTTGTTCATAGTTCACTTGCGTGTATCGATCGGATAAAACAATCTGTCGGACTTTCTTTAGCCGTCCGTTATATTATCGATCGTGAGACCAATCGGCCTCTTATTGTACCGGATTCGCAGATGCGTAGCTTTATTGCCGTTTCGGGCAATTATGAAGAGCAGATCGTTTATCTCGACCCTGCTGTCACCGCTTTACAGAAAGGTGACCGTGTTCGTATCACCGGTGGCGTTTTTGAGGGAGTTGAAGGAATTATTCTTCGTGTCAAAGGCGATCGTCGTGTATCAGTCTGCATCAAAGGAGTTATGGCGGTGGCTACTGCTTATGTTCATCCTTCTTTAATGGAACTTGTTTCCGACCCTGTTCATAAATAGCGACCTGTTCATTTGGACTCTATCCATATTGATTTTATTTCAATTGTAAATAGTCATCGTTCAATCTAAATATTCAAATATATGTCTTTGCAATCACAAATTGACGCTCTGTGTCATGTTACCAATGAGCTTCTCAATTTAGGTTTTGATGGCACTCCTCTTTATTCCAATCGTTTTTGTGAATTGAATACGGAGGTTTATCGTCAGTCCGAGGCTCTTTTTCTTTCACATGGTTCTACTGCCGAAGAAGAAGCACGGCTTTGTTATGCTCTGCTGACCGGTTTTCATGCCACCATCTATGATCATGGTGATAAGAATCAAAAAATACAATCTATTCTTAACCGTAGTTGGAACGTGCTCGAACAGCTTTCTGTTTCGTTGTTGAAATGCCAGCTTTTAGTAGCTTGCTATGGTGAGGTTTATGATGAGAAACTGGCCCAAGAAGCGCATGCCATTATCGATACTTGGAAAGATCATGAATTGTCTCCGGCAGAGTTGGAAGTTTCTGAATATCTGAATAGTTTGGAAACTAATCCCTGGACAGCTTGGGAATTGGATGAATAATTAAGATAAATAACGGTAAGAAATCATTTATAGCTATTATATGAGAATGAAATTTCTGAATAATTGTTTGCTGTGCTTATTGGCACTTTTGGCATCCTGCTCTGCTCCTAAAGAGGTACTTTATTTGCAGGATATTACTTCTTTGAAAGAAGAAACTATCGATAAGAATTATGAGGTAATCATTCATAAAGATGATTTATTGGCTATTTTGGTGAACAGTAAAGATCCGGAACTGGCGTTGCCGTTCAATATGCCGTTGATAAGTTTCCAAATTGGAAATCAAAATTTGGGACAACAGCGTGTATTAGGTTATCTTGTCGACCAGAATGGTGATATTGATTTTCCCATCTTAGGCAGGCTTCATGTAGAAGGACTGACGCGCATGCAGGTGACGGAATTGATAAAACAGAAATTAATGAATGAGGATTTGATAAAGGATCCTATTGTCACTGTTCAGTTTCTGAATTTTAAAGTTTCTGTAATGGGTGAAGTGGCTCGTCCGGGTACATTTGATATTTCCGGTGATAGAATAACGCTATTGGAAGCTTTGAGTATGGCAGGTGATTTGACTATTTATGGCCGTCGTGACCGTGTGGCTGTTATCCGTGAAAAAGACGGTAAACGTCGTATTCTTTATCATGATCTTCGCTCTTCTGATATTTTTCAGTCTCCCTGTTACTATTTGCAGCAGAATGATATCGTGTATGTAGAACCTAACAAGGCGAAGACAGGACAGAGTCGTATTAACTCCAATAATTCTGTAGGTGTTTGGCTGTCTGCCGTTTCGGTATTGGCTTCCGTAGCTTCTTTAATGGTAACCATGTTTAAATAATCCGGATATAAAAAGAACAATGAATACTGAATATAAAAACAACGATGCCCGTAAGCAGGAGTCTGAAATTAATATCAGCGATATCTTCCATCTTGTATTGGCTAACTGGTACTGGTTTGTACTTTCTGTTCTGGTCTGTGGCGGGGTAGCTTTCTTTTATTTAAAATCTTCTTCCAAGGTATACAGCCGTATGGCATCCGTTCTTATCCGCGATGATTCCAAAGGTGGTGGTATGAGTGAGTCGGCGGCTTTTTCTGACCTTTCTCTTTTGGGTGGTAAGCGTAATGTGGATAATGAGGTACTTGTCTTTCAATCCCGTCATTTGATGGAAGAGGTTGCCCGCCGTTTGCATTTGGATATGAGTTATCAAGTGAAGAATGGCCTGCGTAATGATGAGCTTTACACCCATGCTCCGGTAACAGTTTCTTTTCCTGAGGCGGAGGAGCGTCAGGTTATAAAAGTAGTGGTTACTCCTGTTGATTCCGCTACGGTACGTCTTTCCGGTTTTTCTTTGGCTGTAGGCGAAGGGGAAATTCATTCGGAGGAAGTTTTGGATGTACATCTGAATGATACGGTTTCTACTCCGATCGGTCCGATGGTAATTACCCCTACGCTATATTATACAGATGTATTTTATGGTAAGCCCGTAAATGTGGTTAAATCCAATTTGGAGGGTATCATCGAAGGGTATCGTGGCAGGTTGAAAGTTTCTCTTGCCGGTAAAACAACAACTATTATCAACCTGGTTTTGGAGGATGTATCCACTGCCCGTGCGGAAGATATTTTGAATATGCTTATTGCCGTCTATAATGAAGATGTGATCAATGACAAGAACCAGATAGCTGTAAATACCTCCAAGTTTATCAATGAACGTCTGATTATCATTGAACGTGAATTGGGTAGCGTGGATGCCAATATTGAAAGCTTTAAACGCGAGAACCAGTTGACGGACATCACTTCCGAGACGGGTATGTATCTTGCCAATACGAGTCGTTATCAGCAGGAGGGACTTAGTCTGGAGAACCAGTTGAGTATTGCCAAATATATTAAAGAGTATTTGACGGATCCTCAGAAAAGTTCGGATCTGATTCCTGCCAATACTGGTATATCGGATAACAGTGTCGAATCCCAGATCAAGGAATACAATGATATTCTTTTGAAACGTGATAAACTGGTGGTAGGCAGTAGCAGTAAAAATCCGATTGTGATGGATTTGAACAATTCTTTAGGTGCTATGAAGCAGACGATTATCCGTTCGGTTGATAATCTGATTGTCGGTCTGAATATCCAGTTGAAGAATATTCGTGAACAGGAAGAACAGACCACGAAGCGAATTGAGGCTGTGCCTGCCCAGCAGAAATATGTGCTTACAGTGGAGCGTCAGCAGAAGATCAAGGAGGAACTTTATCTTTACTTGTTGAATAAGCGTGAGGAGAATGCCTTGACACAGGCTATTACCGAGAGTAATGCCCGTATCATAGATGCTGCTTCGGGTAGCAGTGCTCCGGTGGCACCTAAAACAATGACAATTTTCTTGGCTTCCATTGTTTTAGGATTAGCTATTCCTGTAGGTGTATTTTGGTTGTTGAATGTGACTGATACCAAGGTTCGTACTCGTAAGGAATTGGATGGAGTGCTTACTATTCCTTTCTTAGGCAATATTCCCCGTCACGGCAATAATAAGGGTGAGGATTCGGATGGTATTGTTGTCCGTGAGAACAGTCGTGATTCTGTTTCCGAGGCTTTCCGTATCATCCGTACAAACATGGACTTTATGCGTGTGAAGTCTGAAAAGTTACAGGTAGTCATGTTTACTTCTGCGAATCCTGGGGCAGGTAAGACGTTTGTATCGAGCAATCTCGCTATGAGTATTGCCCAGACGAACAAGAAGGTTGTTCTGATTGACGTTGATATCCGTAAAGGTACCTTGAGCGGTATTTTTTCTAATTCCTCCAACCGTATGGGATTGACGCATTACCTTTCGGGGAGTACGGATAAGTTAGATGATATTGTTGGTAGGAGTGAGGAGTATGATAAATTGGATGTCATCTTCTCCGGTCCTGTTCCTCCCAATCCTGCCGAATTGTTGTTGAGCGAACGTTTTGATCGTCTGATAACGGAACTTCGTAAACGTTATGATTATATCATTGTTGACAATGTTCCTGCCGGTATGGTTGCCGATGCTTCTATTGTCAATCGTGTAGCCGATCTTACCATTTTCGTAGTCCGTTCGGGTGTGATGGATCGTCGTCAGTTGCCAGAATTGGAGAATATGTATCGTCAGGAGCAGCTTCGTAATATGTCTGTGATATTGAATGGTGTTCCTTCAGACCATAAAGGCTATGGTTATGGCTATGGTTATGGCTATGGTTATGGCTATGGTTATGGTTATGGAAACGAGAGCCATAGTCATAACAAAAAGCGTAAAAGCTTGAAGAATCTTTTCTCCCGATTTTGAAACATTATCTTTAAAAGATATGGATCATAATAACAGTTCTATTATTTTTTTTTACACAATGCGTATAATTTATTTCTTCAAGTTTATAATATATTCTCCTGTTTTAGTCATTTGTCTCTTTCTTTATTTCTTTAATAAAGAAAGGCGGTGTATAATAGATGCAGATTTATACCGACTACAATATCGAGGGGGATTAAATCTACTAAGAGTTTTAGTAATAAATAAAGAATTTAGAAATGTTTTATACTATCGATTTGGTAAAATTGGTATAATTCTAAATTTTTTCATGAAAGGAAATCCTACTTTACATATTTTTCCTGGATCTCGAATAGGCAAAGGATTAGTAGTAGTCCATGGAGATTCTACATTTATTAATTGTAAATCAATGGGGGAGAATTGTTATGTAAACCAGAATGTAACCATTGGAGTAGTAGGGGTAAAATCACCTGTAATAGGTGACAATGTTCGAATTGCGACTGGTGCAATCGTAATAGGTGGAGTAAATATAGGTGATAATGTAACCATAGCAGCTGGATGTGTAGTGGTTAAAGATGTGCCGGATAATTGTCTGGTAGTAGGTAATCCTGCTATTATAAAGAAAAAAGATGGTGTAAGATGTAATATACCTCTGTAAAAAGATACAATTTTAAATATGAGAAAGATTATGCTTGTTTTCGGCACCCGTCCTGAAGCTATCAAGATGTGTCCGCTTGTAAAGGAATTCCAGACGCGTAAGGATGAATTCGAAACTGTCGTTTGTGTAACCGGTCAGCATCGCGAAATGCTTGATCAGGTTCTCAAAATCTTTGATGTGACATCGGATTATGATCTCAACATCATGAAGCAAGGTCAGGATCTTACCGATGTAACAGCTCGAGTCCTCACCGGACTCCGTGATGTGTTCAAAAAGTGTCATCCGGACATTGTTCTCGTTCATGGTGACACTACAACCTCTACTGCAGGTGCCCTTGCTGCTTTCTATGCACAGATCCCTGTCGGTCATGTAGAAGCAGGTCTACGCACTCATAATATCTACTCTCCATGGCCGGAAGAAATGAACCGTCAGATAACAGGTCGCATCGCTGTCTACAATTTCTCACCAACTCCACTCTCTGAGAAGAATCTGAAGGAGGAGAAGGCTCACGGAAGCATCTATGTAACAGGAAACACCGTAATCGATGCTCTTCATATGGTGATAGATAAGTTGAAGACTGACGATGCCCTTGCCAGGGAGCAGGACAATGTACTTTCACAAGCAGGTTATGATATAACTCGTCTTGCTAATGGTAAGAAACTTGTTCTGATCACCGGTCATCGCCGCGAGAACTTTGGTGATGGTTTTATTCGCATGGTGACCGCCATGAAGGATCTCTCTGAGAAGTATCCCACGGTTGATTTCGTATACCCTATGCATCTCAATCCCAACGTACGCAAGTCCGTCCACGAAGTGTTTGGTGAAAACCTCAGCCGTCCCAATTTTTTCTTCATCGAACCACTGCAATACCTTGAGTTTGTTTATCTAATGAGCAAAGCTAACATCGTTCTTACTGACTCAGGTGGCATTCAAGAGGAGGCTCCAGGCCTTGGCAAGCCTGTACTCGTGATGCGTGACACCACCGAGCGTCCGGAGGCTCTCGCCAGCGGTACTGTTCATCTTGTAGGTACTGATTACGATAAGATTATGAATGAGGTCAGTACTCTCCTTGATGATGTTAAGGCATACGAGTCAATGAGCAAGGCTGTTAACCCCTATGGTGACGGACAAGCATGCCGCCGAATTGCAGATGTGCTTGCAGGCAAGGAAACTGATCGTTATGATGTGTGCTAAAATGAAAAAATAATAATTAGAACTTTAATATTGTATAGAATTATGGTAAACGTAATCGGATTGGGCTACATAGGTCTGCCTACAGCATTGATGATGGCATCGCATGGTGTAGAAGTGATTGGAACAGACTATAACAAGGAGCTTGTAGCAACTCTTAATGCAGGGAAGACCACTTTTAAGGAGGATGGTCTCGATGAACTTTTCGATGCTGCGGTGAAAGCCGGTATCAAGTTCTCAACCGAGTATCAGAGGACCGACATGTACATTGTCAGCGTTCCTACTCCTTATGACAAATTTTCGAAGAAAGTTGACGCTTGTTACGTAGTGGCTGCTGTCAAGGAAGTTATGAAGGTTTGCCGGAAAGGTGCAATAGTGGTTATCGAGTCAACTGTCAGCCCCGGTACTATAGACCGTTTTGTCCGTCCTGCTATCGAGGAAGTTGGTTTCGTTATTGGTGAGGATATCAACCTCGTCCATGCTCCAGAACGTATTATCCCGGGTAATATGGTTTACGAGTTGATCCATAACAACCGTACTATCGGTGCTGATGATCGTGTTATCGGTGAAAGAGTGAAAGAATATTATACTTCGTTCTGTCAGGGTGAAATTGTAGTGACAAGCATTCGCTCAGCGGAGATGACCAAAGTTGTTGAGAATACATTCCGTGCTGTCAACATCGCCTTTGCTAATGAACTTGCACGTATTTGCCGCCACGACAACATGGATGTTTATGAAATCATCAAGATATGCAACATGCATCCACGTGTCAACATCCTACAGCCCGGTCCCGGGGTGGGTGGTCATTGTATCTCTGTTGATCCTTGGTTCTTGGTTGGTGACTATCCACGTCTTGCCAAGGTTATTGATGAATCAATGAAAACCAATGATGCACAGCCGGAGTATGTGTTAAACCGTATCTATGATATCATGGAAGAAAATAACATTACTGATAACCGCAAGGTAGGTCTCTATGGTTTGACATACAAGGAAAATGTTGATGATTGTCGCGAGAGTCCGACTCTCCAGATGCTTGAGTCACAAGCGTGTCATCTTGCCCGTCCACTGAAAGTTTATGATCCATTCATCGGGGAGGATGTGGTACAGAATCAGTTCCACGACCTTGATGAGTTCATTGGGGATGTAGACCTTGTTGTTGTAATGGTGAAACATTCTCAAATTATAGAAAATCAGGAAAAGTTGCGTGGTAAAATAGTCCTCGACTGCTGTAATGTCATTCACATGGATGGGGAGAAAATATATCATATCTAAGTATATAAATGAAAAGAGACGCTTATATAGATTTTTTGCATTTTCTGGGGCTTGCTTCGATCATATAGTACATGCATGCTTAAACAGCTAAGGGCGTTTGATGTTTGCTTGATGGTGTTCGTGTTGGGGTTGGCAGCGGGCAAAAAAACTATTACGGGTTACAAAGAATATATAAGGAAGCGTACCCAACGGTTGTTTTTTTCGGTTTGGATAGTCCTTGTCGTCTATTTCTTATTTTTTATGTAGCCTATCATACCGGCATCGTGTTTGATTTCTATAAAGTGGAAACTGTTATAGACTCGTTCCTGCTTCACAACGGTATAGGCTATATCTGGATTTAAGGTGTTTCTGCTGCTGGTCACTCCGCTTGTGATCTTCGTCAATAGGAAAATCAGGTCGGATGTAGGTGTGCTGGTGTGTGTCAGTATTTTAATGGCATTGCAGTACTTCCATAGTGGGTAAACTGTCTCCCCAATTGGACGACAAGGTACCACTTGGTTTTTATGTCTGCTGTCATTATATATTCTGTTCAAAGGGTTGTAGTTAGTAGGCTGTTGAGAGAAAGTCCCATCGCGAAGTACTTGGTATGACAGTAAAGAAATAATAACTTGTAAAATAAGATAATGGATAATAATAAAAGTAGTAACTTCAATCAGGCCCTATGGTTAGGAATAGGTTCGCTGTGTACATTTCTCATAGCGTTTCTTACCGCGCCCATCCTTGTTAGATATTTTGATAAAAATGAATACGGCACATACAGGCAAATCCTATATGTCTATTCAAGCCTTCAGGCATTGTTTACCATGGGGCTTCCTTCCGTGTTCGCTTATTTCATTCCGAGATTGAATACGGGACAACAGAAGTTGCTCATAAACAGGCTCACTTTGATGTTTCTTGGTTTAGGTGCTATTTTTTCTTTGGCACTGTTCTTTGGAGCTGACCTCATAGCAGGTTTGCTGAAGAATCCGGAACTTTCTACTGGTATTAAGTTGTTTTCTCCATTTCCGTTGTTCACATTGCCTACCATGGGGGTTGAGGGAATATACACGGCAATCCGTAGGACAAAGGAGATTGCCATTTATCATATATTCTCTAAAACGTTGATGTTTTTCTGTATCGTCCTACCCGTTATGGTGTGGCATACAGGTTATCGGGAAGCCATCATAGGGTGGGGATTTGCTTCTTTCGTAACCTTTCTTGTGGCAATGTACATGAAAAACTCTCCTTACAAGAATGTTGACAACAAGACGATACCGAATTTGTATAAGGAGGTATTTAGTTATTCGCTTCCTCTTACAGGCGCTTTCATAGCGGGATTCTTCTGCAATTCGGCAGACCAGTTTTTTGTTAGCCGCTATTATGGTACACAGGCATTTGCCGAGTTTTCCAGCGGTTGTTTTAGCATCCCTATAGTAGGAATGGTTGCGGCCAGTGTCAAGAATGTACTGCTGCCTTTGTTCTCGAAAGCCGATGCGGAACGCAACATGAGTAGTGCCGTCTTGTCCTATAACAATGCCGTTAAGAAGACAGCGACTATTATCATGCCGATGCTGTTCTTTTGTCTGTTTTTTGCCGGTGATGTCATGGTCGTATTGTTTGGTGGACAATACAGTGTTTCGCAAGGTTATCTGCGCCTTTACATAATTAGGGATTTTCTACAAATATTCCCCTATTTCTCTGTGCTCATGGCTCTCGGTTATTCAAGGCTGTACATGAATATGCACGTTGTTGGAGCTTTAGCCATTTGGACGGTTGATTTCCTTTTGGTTCGATTTTTTGTTCCGCCTCCTTCAATTGTTTTTGTCAGCAGTCTTTTTCATCTGTCATGTTCTATTACGGCTTTTATCTTCATTTTTAAGAAGACGCATATTTCACTTGTTCCGGGACAGGTTCTTCGGTATGTGGGGAAGCTCACTTTGCATTGTTGCACCGTTCTTGGCATGCTGTTGATTTTACGCCATACCTTAATGTCACAAATGAACGTGTTCTTGTTTATCGTAATCTCAGGATGCTTTTTCTATCTTCTGTTGATTGCTACCCAAAAAGTTTTTGGTCTCAAATATCTTGAGTCGGTTGTTTTACTCATTAATTCGCGTAGGAATGGAAAGAAGTAACGGAATTAAAATTTTTATAGCAGGTGACTTCTGTGTATATCATCCCGAAAGGATGTCACTTGGTCATGAGCTGAAAAAAATCATAAACCTCAGTGATATCAGAGTTGTTAACTTTGAAGGTCCTCTGCAAGTAGGGGAGAAACATACAGCCGGTGAATTTTACTTAAGGCAATCTCACCTGTCTCCGGAATGGCTGTTGAATAATGGATTCAATGTGATCGGGCTTGCTAACAATCATGCTTTCGATTTCGGAGAAGAGGGGCTAAAGGCGACCAAGAAAGCATTCGAAGGCGTCCTTGCTATCGGTTGTGGGAAATGGAATGAGGCTTACGGGGTAAAGTATTTGAAAGTAAAGAATAAGACTATAGGCTTTTTCTCGGCTTCTTCTGCGGATTTGGCTACTTTGAAAGACAGATGGACTGACGATGGTAAGTATGGTTGTGCGTGGATAAATCATATTTCTGTATCATCGATTATTTCAGAAGCAAAGGGTACATGTGATTATCTCATTGTTTTGCCGCATGCCGGAGTGGAATATATGGATGTACCTCTTCCTGAATGGAGGGATATTTACAAGTCGTTGATTGATGCAGGTGCGGATGCCGTCATGGCATCCCATCCCCATGTTCCGCAAGGTTTTGAAATGTATGCAGGAAAACCTATTTTCTATAGTCTTGGGAATTTCGCTTTTGAGAAGGATGATCGGTGCGCTTTGTTGCATTGGTACAATAGTGTGGCAGTGTTGATAGAAATCACCGAAAAGGACGTACAAGTGCAGCCTATACTGACTTACCTTAACGAGGATCATGTCGTTGAGGTTGACGCGAGGGTGGAGTCTATACGACACTTCCGTCACCTTTGCAACATACTGACCGATGACTCCGATTATATGAAAGAGGTCAACCGTTTCGTTCTCTCTCTATATTCCAAATACGAAAAATGGCTGTTGAGTGGTTATGGGGCTGTTGGAATGTACCCGAAGTCATTACGACAAATGTGCCGCATTTTTGTGGGATTTTTAAAATTGAAAGTGAACAGGCGTCTTTTTTTGCACCAATTACGTGAAGAGAGTACACGTTGGCTTATGATACGTGCAAACAAATTGTTATCTAAAACAGAATTATAATATGAGCTTTAAGAATCAGATTGTCGCTGTTATGGAAAGAATTCCCGGTTCGAAGCAGATACTGAAACTTTATCGTCAACGTACATTTAGAAAAAGAGCATTGCAAGATCCCCGTATCAATGCTAATCGCGAGTACAAAAATGTCTTTCATAAAGACATTGATTGGGAATCCCCTCGGAATCTTATTGAAAAAATTTATTGGCTGCAACTGTTTACAGACACGACACTGTGGACAAAATGCGCTGATAAATATCGTATGCGTGAATATGTGGAAAGCAAGGGTTGCGGTCATCTGCTTCCTAAATTATATGGTCATTGGGAAGTGGCGGAAGATATTGACTACGACAAATTACCGCAAAGTTTCGTACTGAAAACAACGAATGGTTGTGGACAAGTGCTTATTGTCCCGGATAAGTCCGAACTCAATATTTTGGAAACAAACAAATTGCTGAACACGTGGATGAGACTAAAATACGGATTTATCGATGCACAGATTCACTACTCGCGCATTGAACCGTGTATTATTGCGGAAGAATATCTGTCTGTAAATGAAAAGCGTCAATCTTTGATAGATTATAAGGTATGGTGTTTTGAAGGAAAGCCGGAGTATATTCTTGTCGTCCACGATAGGATTATCAGAGGTCCAGGCAAGGGTTATAAAACATCAGCCTACGATCTCGGCTGGAATAACATTTCGGATAAGGCACTCAACAAAAACAGCTGCCATTTTGATGGCATTGATTTGCCAAGACCGAAGTGTTTGGATGGAATGATAAAGTATGCAACCATCCTTTCTGCTGATTTCCCTGAGGTTCGGGTAGATTTCTATGACATCGATGGTCGTCTTGTATTGGGAGAGATGACATTTACCAGTGGTTATGGTTCTCATAGTGAAGTTTGGTATGAATATCTTGGCTCAAAAATAGACTTGAGTAAAGTTAGGAAATTGAGAGAAATGAACAAGCCAAAATTGTGATGTTACATAAATGCAAACTGAAATATGAATTAAACAGATTGGCTCTAATTTGAGTACTAACTTTAAATTATTATGCTCGGTGTAAATAGGTATATAATAAATAAACAATTAGCTCTGTTTATAACAGTTTTATCTCCTATAAGTGGTCTTGTCTGTACAATATTGCATTGGAGAAGCAAGTGGGCAAAGAATATTTCATGGCTGATTTGTGTTTTTCTTGGACTGATATTTATATACCATCCTGAAGGTACTATGTTAGGTGATGGAATTGATGCGGGTAGATATGCTTTGGATTTGTATAGGATGTATAATCTGAGTTCTCTTTCTGCTGTTTTGGGGAATATATGGATAGAAGGAGGTAATGTTGATTTATATCAGCCCATATTGACTTTCATTGTGTCAAGATTTACAGATGACCCTCATGTCCTGTTTGCATGTTTTTCATTGGTTTTTGGGTTTTTCTATACTCGTAATTTATGGTATGTTTTTGACCGTTTACCTCTGAATCTGAAAAAATATACATGGATTTTGATATTATTTTATATATTGATATGTCCTATATGGAATATTAACGGTGTTCGTATGTGGACAGCTTTGCATATATTTATTTATGGTGCAATGCCTTTTGTTTATGAGGGGAATAAATCAAAACTATTGTTTTGTGTTCTGGCACTATTTGTTCATTTTTCATTTTTTATTCCATTGATTATACTGATTTTTTATTCTTTTTTGAAAGTAACTAATTTGAATGCCCTTTTCGCGTTTTATATTGTCACTTTATTTATAAAAGAAATTGATGTTGAATTTATTAGAAACCTGTTAGTAAATGTACCGATTGTTGGAGAACGCATGTTGAGTTATGTAGGAGAAATGTATATGGAAAAGGTGGTTGAAGCAAAAGAGCAATTGTCTTTACACGTTGTTTTGGCTAACAAGATTGCATATTGGATTGTTCAATTTTATATTGTATTGACATGGATGGCGGTGAGGAAATCTTATATGGTAAATGAGAAAATATTAAAATTATTCTCTTTTTCATTGTTGATTTATGGCATATCCAATATTTTGGCTTTAATACCCTCTGGTGGACGTTTCGTAATTCTATCACATATGTTTGTTTTGCCTACTATTATTTTTTCGATAGAATATCTGTATAATGATTTAATTAAAAAATGTAATGTGGTATTGCCTGTATTGCTGTTTTCTATTATTTTCCAATTACGTGTCGGTATTGATTATTATGGAGCTTCGTTATTGATATGCAATTATTTAACAGCTTTTTTTATACAAACGGATGTACCGATTATTAGTTGGATAAAAAATTTAATTTGATTATGAAAATATTGATTGTATCCGGCTATTTTGAGCCGATAAATACACCTCGCAGTTTTAGAACTACTGAATTGGCCAAAGAACTCGGCAGACAGGGACATCAAGTAAAAGTGATTGTATTTAGTAAATTACTATCTGATGTGGATTATTCCGGTTTTGAGAAAGAGCATAATGTAGAAGTTCAAATTGTGAACTTAAAGTGTTCTATTTTTCAGAGTAAGTCATTGATTGCAAGAAGTATTAATCGAATTCTATCTTTGTTGATTGCATTTCCGGCCATTGAAATATCTTGTAAAATGCCAATGATACTTAAAAAGGAATGTGGGTATGATTTACTTGTATCTATTGCTGTTCCGCATCAAATTCATTGGGGTATTTCATTTTATATACAATCGCATAAAGACTTATGTAAAACATGGGTAGCGGATTGTGGAGATCCGTATATGGGTTGTAAAACGGATTCTTTTAAACCTTTATTTTATTTTAAATATATAGAGAAACGGTGGTGTCGGCTTTGTGACTATATAACTATTCCGGTTGAATCTGCGAAGTCTGGATATTATTCTGAGTTTCATGATAAAATACGTATTATTCCTCAAGGATTTGATTTTGATGGCATAAATTTAAATTCTAATTTCTCAAAAAATAAAGTGCCGACATTTATTTATGCAGGTACATTAATTCCACATATAAGAGATCCTAAAATATTTTTAGAATATCTTTCTAACCTTTCAATAAATTTCAAGTTTATAATTTATACAAATAATAGTAACTTGATTGATTCGTTTAGGCATATTCTTGGGCATAAATTAATTATAAAAGGGTATATTTCACGAATAGAACTGATAACAGAGATGAGCAGAGCTGATTTCTTAGTTAATATTGAAAATGGTGTAACATCTGTTCAGTCTCCGAGTAAATTAATTGATTATGCTTTAGCAAATCGACCGATTTTATCTATAAATTCATATGTGTTGGATAAAAAGAAGGTAGATGAGTTCTTATCTGGAATATATAATAACCAATTAAAAGTGCCTGATTTGTCAATATATGATATAAAGAATGTTGCTTCTCAGTTTCTTAATTTGATAAAATAAACTGCATGTTTTTTGATAAAATGATAAAGACACTATCACATAATTTAATTAATATTCCCGGTTGGTATACTAAGCGTAAATTAGTGGTTATTGAATCGGATGATTGGGGAGCTATACGTATGCCATCTAAGGAGGCTTATAATCAGTTTTTAAAGGAAGGAATTAGGGTAGATAATGATCCTTATTGTCGATATGATAGTTTAGCGAATAAGGAAGATCTGGAAGCATTGTTTGATGTATTGACTTCTGTTAAGGATAAAAATGGTAATTATGCTGTATTTACAGCTGATGCAGTAGTAGCTAATCCTGATTTCAGAAAGATACGGGAAGCTGATTTTTGTGAGTATTTTTATGAACCAATTACTGTGACTATGGCAAATAGTCCTGCTCATGAGCGTGTCTTTGATTTATGGAAAGAAGGGATTAAAGAAGGTATTTTTCATCCACAGTTTCACGGGAGAGAGCATTTGAATGTAAAAAAATGGCTTTCTGTACTTCGAGAAGGGAAAGACCTTGTTACTAAAAGGGCATTTGAATTAGGTACTTTTGGGTTGACTTCTAAAGTGAATCAGAGTATACAAGGTAATTATATGGGAGCATTTGACTCTGCAGAGAAAGATGATATTAAGCGATATGATAAGATAATTAAAGAAGGTTTAGACTTATTTGAAAATTTATTTGGATACCGTTCGGAATCTTTTATTGCTACTACATATACATGGAGTCCTCTTATTGAATCAAGTTTGAACTTAAATGGGGTTAAATATATTCAAGGATTAGTATCACAACGTATTCCTCTTGATTCGGGAACAAAATTTTATTTTAAGAAAAATAATTATCAAGGAAAGAGAACTAAATTAGGTCAGGTGTATTTGATGCGGAATTGTTTTTTTGAACCGTCCCATTTTAGAGGTAAGTTTGATGTGGTAGATGAGTGCTTATCACGAATTAATATTGCTTTTAGGTGGGGAAAAGCGGCAGTAATAAGTTCGCATAGGTTGAATTTTATTGGAAATATAGATAGCCAAAATAGGGATGGAAATTTGATTCTATTTCGAAAGCTATTAAATGGGATTGTGAAAAAATGGCCTGATGTTGAATTTATATCTTCTGATGAGTTAGGAAGAAATATAGTAGGTAATTAATATGATAAGGAATAAAGTTGACTACAAGTATTATCTTGCAGAGGATTTGAAACGATATCATGTAAGGTTTATAGATCGTTTTATATTCAGTGAGAATTATCAGACATTGAAGTATCTGAGAGTTTTACGCCGTTTGGAGTATTTAACTAATATAAAGAAAAATATTTTTCGGAAGATAGAATATTATTATGCCTTTTGGAATTATAGACGTTTATGTTTTAGAACAAAAATGAGGATTGGTATAAATACCTGCGGACCGGGTTTGTATATACCTCATATTGGTTTTCTTATAGTTGTAGCAAGATCACGAGTAGGGAAAAATTGCATAATAACTCCAGGAGTAGTAATAGGAACGAAACATACTTTTGATAACGTACCAACCATTGGAGATAATGTGGAGATTGCTTTAGGGGCAAAGATTATAGGTAAAGTTTCTATTGGGAATAACGTGATTATAGCTCCGAACTCAGTAGTGGTAAAAGATATACCGGATAATTGTGTCGTTTCTGGAATTCCTGCAAAAATTATCAAGAAAGATGGTATGAAAGTAAACTTCAATTGATGTAATGAAAAAAAAAGTACTTATTGTTGTGCCAAGTAATAAAGGGACAATAGCTTTGTGCTCATTGAATGTATATACTGCATTACGAAAGGTTGAAAACATAGTTGTAAAATGTGTAGTAATTCATAAATATTCGGACGGATTTAAAGAATTTGAAGATTGTGAATGGTGTGTCGATTATGTTTCATCGGGGATACAACGTTTTAGGGAAGCTATTAGACAATTTATTTGGTTAAAAAAAATCAAAAAGAATTTCGTTCCGGATATTACTATTTCTACTTTATTTAGTTGTTCTACGATAAATGTCTTTACTGGAGGAGGAGATTTTAAAATAGGAATATTTCACTCTCCTCACCAACAAGTGAAGCCTTTGGGAATGTTTGTATATTTATCGACTCTGTTAATTTATAATATAGTATATCCTTTTTTGGATAAATTATATTGTGTTAGTAATGAGGTGAAAAGATCCATTTTGGAATCCTTTCCATTTATATCATCCAAGAAAGTAGAAGTAGTATATAACATTCACGATACGGATAGAATCTCTACTTTATCTGTTGAGTCTTTGAATGATGAGGAAAAAAAGATATTTAAAAACCCTGTGGTTCTTTATTGTGGTCGATTGGATAGAAATAAGGCTCCAGAGAGATTATTAAGGGCATTCGGAGAATCTAATTTATTGCAAAATTCATATCATTTGGTATATATCGGTACAGATACTGATCATTTGTGGGATGGATTGGATACAATGGCGGCTCGAATGGGAATAACTGAAAATGTACATTATTTGGGAGTAAGAAAAAATCCTTATAAGTATATGAGAATGGCTAAAGTTTTAGTTTCCTGTTCTTTTAGTGAAGGATTACCTGGTGTATTAATAGAGTCTTTGTTTTTGAATACTCCTGTTATTTCTACAAATTCTTCAGAGGGTGTATGGGAAATCTTGAATTGTGTGGAAAAATATAATCCTCGGTTAAAAGGTTATTATATAGCTGAGGACGGAATTATAACATCTAATACTGGTGATTCAGAAATTGATGTATTTAATTTGAAATGGGCTTTGGAATATATTGACTTATTGAAATATGAGAATCTACCTTTTAGATTTGCTCATAATGTATTACCGGAAAATGTAGTACAGAAATTTATAATTTGAAATGAAAATTCTTCAACTAAATACTACCGTGAATACTGGCAGTACCGGACGTATTGCAGAAGAAATCGGTAGAACTGCCATTAGTAATGGGATGGAGAGTTACATTGCTTACGGTAGGGTAGCTAGAGATAGTCAATCTACTCTTATCCGTATAGGAGATGATTGGGATGTGAAATGTCATGTTTTGGCTACTCGGTTGTGGGATGGGCACGGCTTTTCTTCTACTCGTGTAACCAAAAAGCTTATTGCTGAACTGGAAAGAATAAATCCGGATATTATTCATTTTCATAATTTGCACGGTTATTACTTGAATGTAGAAATATTATTTCGTTATTTATCTCAGACAAAAATACCGGTCGTTTGGACATTACATGATTGCTGGCCAATGACCGGACATTGTTCCTATTTTGATTATGTGAACTGTAATAAGTGGGAAACGGAATGTCATAAGTGTCCCAATTTGAAAGGGTATCCTGCTACCATGTTCGTAGACAGGTCGAAAGATAATTTTGTTAGAAAAAAGCAAACTTTTACATCTGTTGATAATATAACTTTTGTGACTCCGTCCCATTGGTTAAAGAATATTGTTAAACGTTCCTTTTTGAGTGCGTATCCGGTGAGGGTAATTCATAATGGAGTGGATTTAGCTGTTTTCAAACCTGTAGTTTCTGAAAGTATAAAGATAAAGTATGGTCTGGATGTTAATAACAAAATTATTTTAGGAGTTGCCAGTATATGGGATCGTAGAAAAGGATTAGCCGATTTTGTCCAACTAAACCAATTACTGGCAAAAAACGAACAGATTGTATTGGTAGGATTAAGTTCAGGACAAATTCGATGTTTGCCAAAAGGAATAATAGGGATTAATCGCACAGAAAATGTGCATGAGTTAGCCGCGCTATATTCAATGGCAGATGTTTTTGTTAATCCTACTTGGGTAGATAATTTTCCTACAACTAATATAGAGGCTTTGGCCTGTGGAACCCCTGTGATTACATATCAAACCGGGGGGAGTCCGGAAGCTATCTCGCAAGATACAGGACGAGTGGTTGAAAAAGGGAATATTTCAGCTTTATATCAAGCTATATCAGAGGTTTTAAGCGGAGATAGAATATATTATCAGACTTTTTGCAGGCAACGTGCCGAACTTCTTTTCAATAAAGAAGAACGTTATCAGGATTATATAGAACTATATAAAGCGTTATTATAATTATGTATAGAAATACATGGAAATCTTTATTGTCGGTACATGTCAGCAATATACCGGGATGGCGTACAAATAGAAAAATAGTCGTTATTGAATCTGACGATTGGGGTAGCATTCGGATGTCTTCTTTAGAAGCTTTTAAAAATTTATTAAAAGCAGGTATGAGAGAGGATCGCAATCATTATAATTTGTATGACTCATTGGAAAGCAATCGTGATTTGGAGTGCTTGTTTGAAACGTTATCTAATTTTAAGGATAAGAATGGGAAAGCACCGGTAATGACGGGAGTGAACGTTGTCGCCAATCCGGTATTTGAGCGAATTAAAGAAACCGGATATACGGAATATTTTTATGAACCTTATACGGAAACTTTAAAACGTTATCCGGCTCATGACAGGGTGTATGAATTATGGAAAGAAGGTATTGAGAAACGATTGTTTGTCCCTATTTTTCATGGACGTGAGCATCTGAATGTACAACGTTGGCTACGTGCTTTAAGAAGTGGGCATCGTTCTACTTTACTTGCTTTTGAAAATGGCGTTACAGGAATCTATAATGGAATTGATGGAGAACCGATACCCAAATTTCAAGCGGCATTCGATTTGGATACGATGGATGACCTTCCTTATATGGAGGAGGTCTTAAATACAGGATTGGATCTATTTGAAAGACTATACGGTTATCGTTCGAAGTATTTTGTTCCTACTAATGGACCTTTTAATAATTCGTTGGAAAAAGTTCTGTTTGATAACGGGGTGAGGTATGTTAATTCCGGAAAAATTCAGATGGAACCTTTAGGTAATGGGGAATTTAAAAAGCATATACGTTTTTTGGGACAAAAGAATGGGGTAGGGCAGATTTATCTGACACGTAACTGTTTTTTTGAGCCTTCCAGTATGGAAAGCCCTGCCAGTACGGATTGGGTGGGGAATTGTCTGAAAGAGATGGAAGTTGCATTTTTGTGGCGTAAACCGGCTACTATCAGTTCTCACCGTGTGAATTATATTGGCTTTCTGCACTCGGAAAACAGGGAAAGATCATTGAAGAAGTTGGAAGAGTTATTGAGCAGAATGCTTAAAAAATGGCCGGATATAGAGTTTATGACATCGAGCGAATTGGGGGATTTAATAGCTTCGGAACAGAAATGAAAAAAGTAGTTCTGATCAATCAGAGTACAGGATATTTAATGGTTGATATTGTTAATGCCTATGCAAGTAAATACGATCGCGTTTCTTTAATGGCAGGCAGTATCAAGGTAACGGAACGTTCTCTGAAAGATGGGGTAGAAGTAGATAAAATAATAGCATACAACAGAGATTCTTCTTTGAAAAGGATTTTTACATGGTGTTGGGGAACCATACAAATTTTTTTTAAACTCTTATTTAATTATAGGGGATATGAAATAGTGTATGTTACTAACCCGCCTATGTGTTATTTGTTGCCTTTATTACTTCGTCATCCTTTTTCGGTGATCGTGTATGATATATATCCAGATGCATTGCGGAATATAGGCATAAAGGAAAGTAATTTTTTGTATGAATGGTGGATAGGATGGAATCGAATTGTCTTCTCCAAAGCATTAAACGTAATTACGTTAAGTGAAGGTATGAGGAAAGTTTTGGAGAAGTATGTGGATAAAGGCCGGATTCGTGTGATTCCTAATTGGACTGCATCTGAAAAATTTCGTCCTGTAAAGAAAAATGACAATTTGTTTTTACATAAGCATTCTTTGGGTGAAAAGTTTATCGTTTTGTACTCTGGCAATATTGGATATACACATAATGTGGAGTGTTTGATAGAAGTTGCACGTTTGCTTAAAAACGAAGTTGATATTCAGTTTTTAATAATTGGAGAGGGAAAAAAGAAAGAGACTCTGATTAACCTGACGAAAGAGTATGGATTGTCTTCATGCCGTTTCTTTACATGGCAGGATAGGGATACATTACCTTATTCATTGGCTGCTGCTGATGTGGGAGTGGTGACCTTGAATGATGAAACGGCACAAGTGAGCGTACCTAGTAAAACGTACAATTTATTGGCTGTAGGAGCTCCATTGTTATGTATAGCACCTAAATGTTCGGAATTGGCACACTTGGTGGATCGTTATGATAATGGGGCTTGTTTTGATAAGGAACAGGTTCGTTTAATGGCGGACTATATTTTAACTTTAAAAAACAATTCGGAATTGCAGAAACGATTGAGTGGCAATTCATTCAATGCAGCGAAAGATTTTACATATCGAAATGCACAAAATTATGTATAAAAACTGTTTTAAACGTGCAATTGACTTTATCATTGTTTTAATAGTTCTTCTGCTTATTTGGCCTTTTTTACTTATTATAAGTATTTGGCTCCATTTTGCCAACAAAGGAGCTGGAATTTTCTTTTTTCAGGAACGTCCAGGGAAAAATGAAAAAATCTTTAAAGTAATTAAGTTTAAAACAATGACCGATGAACGGGGTGCCGATGGCAAATTATTACCGGACTCTCAGCGAATTACTAAAATCGGCAAATTGGTTCGTTCTACTTCTGTTGATGAACTTCCTCAGTTAATCAATGTATTGAAAGGCGACATGGCATTGATTGGTCCCAGGCCGTTACTGGTTCGTTATCTTCCGCTTTATTCGAAGGAACAGGCGCGCAGGCATGAAGTCCGTCCCGGTATTACCGGCTGGGCACAGGTGAATGGGCGTAATGCAATCAGTTGGACAAAGAAGTTTGAACTTGACGTGTGGTATGTAGATCATTGTTCGTTATGGCTGGATCTGTGTATTATTTTTAAAACAATAAAAAAGGTATTCATACGGGAGGGGATTTCTCAGGAAGGGCAGACCACGATGGAACCTTTTAATGGTAAGAATTAGCAGATTATGAAAGATATTGCAATTTATGGATTTGGTGGATTTGGCCGGGAAATAGCTTGTGTCATCAATGCCATCAATCAAGCTACTCCGACATGGAATTTTATCGGCTATTTTGATGACGGGCATTCTGTTGGAGAAGCGAATAAATATGGCAGGGTTTTGGGGAATATGGAAACTGTAAATCAGTACAATGGATCACCACTTGCTATTGTAATGGCTATTGCTTCTCCTGCTGTATTGCAAAACATCACAGGCAGGATTCATAATCCTTGTATCTATTTTCCTAACATTATAGCACCTAATGTTCTTTTTTTTGATGAGGAGTCAATTCGTATCGGACAGGGAAATGTAATTACATTCGGAGGAAGGGTAAGTTGCGGTGTCACGATCGGAAATTTCAATCTGATGAATGGCTGTGTCTCATTGGGACATGATGTTACAATCGGAGATTGTAACGTGATGCAGCCGGAGGTTCGAATATCCGGAGAAACAAATATCGGTAATGCTAACTTTCTAGGAGTCAGATGTACTGTATTGCAAGGTTTGACAATAGGAAATAGTGTGAGGATAGGGACCGGAAGCGTTGTTATGAGAAAAACAAAAGACGGCATGAGTTATTTTGGTAACCCAGCGAAAATGATAAGAATACAATAACTAATCAATAAAATAAACGTTATGGAAGAGAAATTTATAGAATTAATCAAAGATGTTTTGGAAATTGAAGACCGTGAAATAAATATGAATGATAATTTTCGGGAATATGAAGAATGGAGCTCATTAGCTTATTTGTCTGTTATTGCAATGCTGGACGAGGAGTACGATTGCCAAATAGAAGAAGCTGATTTTCGTAAACTACAGACAATTGGAGATTTGTATAACGCTGCAATAAAAAAATAATAATGGCCTTTTTGCAATATGAAGGAGTAGGTATTACTGCACTGGCGGCAGCTGTACCTCGCACTGTGATAAATAATTATGAGTATACCCAGTATTTTCCGGCTGATCAGGTAAAAGAGGTTGTGGATAAAGTGGGAATATTTGAACGTCGGTTTGCTGATGAGAATACCTGTTCTTCCGATTTGTGTTATGCTGCGGCTGAAAAGTTGATTGCCGATAATAATATAGATCGATCGGAAATAGATTTGCTTGTGTTCATATCTCAAACCCCTGATTATAGAATGCCGGCTACTTCGGTTATTTTGCAGGATCGGTTGCACTTGTCTAACTCTACGATTGCGTTTGATATAAATTTAGGTTGCTCGGCATTTATGTATGGCATGAGTGTGGTATACGCTTTGATGCAACAAAAAGGATTGCGTAAGGCTTTGATTTTGGATGGGGAAACACGCTCTAAAGTTTACTCTCCAAAAGATAGACGTACTGCATTTCTTTTTGGCGATGGAGGGGTAGCTGCATTGGTAGAGAGAGGTGAATGTTTTGGTAAAAGTTATTTCTCACTGAATTCGGACGGATCACGTGAAGGACTTATTAAGGTTGATGCGGGAGGTTACCGAAAAATGAGTTCTGTAGAGACTGTGAAAGAGCGCGTTGTTGATGAGTATGGTAATATACGTAGTGAGGAACAGGGATATATGTATGGAGGGGATGTCTTTAATTTTGTGATAAGGGAAATTCCTAAAGATATTAAGGCACTGCTTGCATATGCGGAAACTGATAAGGATGAATTTGATTATATGGTTTTTCATCAGGCGAATAACTTTATTAATTCTTATCTGGCTAAAAAGCTTAAGTTGGACACAACTAAGATTCCTTCTACTATAGCCAAATACGGAAACACTTCATCTGTTTCTGTCCCTTTGACCATTGTAAGCGAGCTTAGAGGGAAATTGGATGGTGATAAGAAGTTATTATTGAGCGCTTTTGGGGTTGGTATGACTTGGGCTACTGCAATAATTAACTTCAATAATTGTAAAATTAGTGATATCGTGGAGGTATGAATCCCTTTGATCTGAGTAATAAGGTGATTTGTGTGACCGGTGCTTCTTCCGGTATAGGCAGACAATGTGCTGTAAGTTGTAGCCGGATGGGGGCAACTGTAGTTCTGTTGGCGCGTAATGAACAACGGTTACATGAGACTCTATCAATAATGGATAATCCGGATAAGCATGTTATTATTCCTGTTGATTTGACAGAGTATGCCACGGTAGAGTTGGTGGTTAAGAATATCGTAAGTCAGGTTGGAAGAATTAGCGGAGTATTACATTGTGCGGGAATCTCGACCACGTTACCTTTAAAGTTGGTTACTCCTGAGAAATTGGATGAGTTCTTTCAAGCAAATGTTTTCTCAGCCTATAATCTGACAAGGGAGGTTTGTAAGATGGGGAACTTCTCAAAGGAAGGGGGGAGCATTGTCTTTTTTTCTTCTGTAATGGGAAAGGTCGGTGAAAATGGAAAATCTTTATATGGGATGACTAAGGGGGCATTAGTTTCCGGTACACGATCTCTGGCTTGTGAACTTGCAAAGAAAAAGATCCGTGTTAACACGGTTTCTCCTGGAGTTGTTATTACTCCTATTAATTATAATTTACCTCATATTGCTGATCCCGAAAGAAGAGCTGTTTTAGAACAGCAGCATCTCCTTGGGTTGGGTGAAACGGAAGACGTAGCTAATGCATGTATTTACCTTTTGTCCGATGCTTCAAAATGGGTGACAGGTATTGATTTGTGTGTCGATGGAGGATATACTGCCAGGTGACATGGAAGTGACGCAAATTGTAAATAGGGTATATGCTTCGAATTCTTACATATTGTACCGGTTTCAGCACGATGAAGCATGGTTGGTGGATGTAGGAGATGCGGACGTTATTATCCGATGGATTGAAGAACATTCAAAAAAGTTGAAAGGGGTATTGTTGACTCACACTCATTTTGACCATATTTATGGATTGAATCAATTACTGGATAGGTATCCGGATATGATAGTTTTCACTTCACCGGAAGGCCGGGAAGGATTGTATTCTGATAAATGGAATTTTTCTCGATATCACCATTGTCCGTTTATTTATGCGGGAAGTAATGTGTGTATTTTGTCGGATAAACAGATAATGGAGTTGTGGCCTGGTGTTATGTTACACATAATTAAAACACCTGGTCATGATTGGAGTTGTTTGACTTACAAAATTGGTAGTTGGTTGTTTACGGGAGACTCTTACATACCCGGCTTAAAAGTCGTGACGACTTTTCCTAAGAGTAATCGGATAGAAGCTGCAAAATCTACAGAAATAATATTGACTCTTGCTGATATAACAAAAATCTTTCCTGGTCATGGGAATGTCGAATCTGTAACTAATTAAGTAATAATAGAACAATGGACAAACGAATTTATCTTTGTCTCGCTCATATGAGCGGTAAAGAACAGGGTTTTATAAAGGAAGCCTTTGATACCAACTGGGTAGTTCCTCTTGGTCCTAATGTGAATGCTTTTGAGGAAGAACTTGAAAGTTTTGTAGGTGATAATAAAAAAGTAGTGGCCTTGTCTGCCGGTACGGCTGCTATCCATTTGGCATTGATCCAATTGGGGATACAGTCCGGTGATGAGGTGGTCTGTCAGTCTTTTACCTTTTGTGCTTCCGCCAATCCGGTTACTTACTTAGGCGCTACACCTGTATTTGTGGATAGTGAAGAGGATACCTGGAATATGAGTCCGGTTCTTTTGGAAAAAGCGATTAAAGACCGGATGGCGAAGACAGGTAAGAAGCCCAAAGCGATCATTCCCGTTCATCTTTATGGCATGCCGGCAAAGATCGATGAGATTTGTGCGATAGCTGAGAAATATGAAATACCTGTATTAGAGGATGCTGCGGAGGCTTTAGGCTCGGAATTTAATGGGCGCAAATGTGGTACGTTCGGTACATTCGGCGCTTTGAGTTTTAATGGTAATAAAATGATCACGACTTCCGGTGGAGGCGCTTTGGTCGTAGCGGATGAAGCTGCCAAGAAACAGACGATGTATTATGCTACTCAGGCTCGTGAACCGTTTCCGTACTACCAACACGAACATATCGGATATAATTATCGTATGAGTAATATCTGTGCCGGTATCGGTCGTGGGCAGATGACGGTTCTGGATGACCATATCGCCCATCACCGGCATGTACATGATTTGTACGAGAAGGCTTTTGCCGATATGGAAGGTATTACTTTAATGTCTAATCCGGACAGCCGTTTTAATGCGAATTATTGGTTGTGCACAATTCTGATCGATAAGGAACTTACGGGGTTTGATTATGAAGAACTGCGGGTAACTCTTGATACTAAGGGTATCGAGACACGACCGTTGTGGAAACCTATGCATTTGCAACCGGTATTCAAAAATAATCCCTGTTACATAGACGGTACTTCCGAGAAACTGTTTAATAAGGGACTTTGTATCCCTGCAGGTCCTTGTGTAACGGATGAGAATGTAACTTATATAGTTACAGAGATTAAAAACTGTATGAAGAAATAAGCTCTTGATGAGTACTTTTTTGAATTTACTGAAAGGACTTTTCTTGTTTTTCTGCGTTCCCTATTTTGTTTGGAAACAGAAGAAAACGACCGTATAAAGTAAACATTGAATTCGTTCAATGCTTTCTTCCTTACTAAAAAGATTTAGATGACGTAAGGAATGCCGGATTACTCTGATGTGAATCATAGTAATTCTGCTTAATATTATTGTTTGTTTGTGTAGCCCTCCTTTATAAGGCCTGGCGTGGTTTATTAAATTAAAGGAGGGCCTTTATTTGGATGTATCCTTTTTAAAATAATGATGCTGCATTCTTTTCATCTCAAATGTAGCTATCAATAGCCAAATTTCTCCGTTTTATGGAGGAGTTTGGCTATCTTTGATTTTAAAGATCTCAAAAATCATATTTGTATTCCATTTATACAGGAAATTTATTTTTGTCATATCCGCTATTAAAATGGGACTAATCCTGTATATTTGTGAGTGAAACGTTAATTGAATAAGTGTTATGGCTAAGCTTTATCCTATCGGCATACAGAACTTTGAAAGTTTAAGAAAAGATCGGTATTTTTATATTGATAAGACGAAACTTGTCTATGAATTAGCTAATACCGGTCGATATTATTTTCTGAGCCGTCCCCGTCGCTTTGGGAAGAGTCTGCTTATTTCTACTTTGGAAGCCTATTTTCAAGGAAAGAAGGAGTTGTTTCAGGGCTTGGCTATAGAGCAATTGGAGAAAGATTGGACGAAATACCCTGTTTTGCATTTGGATCTTAATGCCCGGAAATACGACAAAGAAGAATCTTTGTTGCAAGAGTTGAACAAGCATCTGGAAAAGTGGGAGCAAGAATATGATTCCCCTTATGCAGACCGTGCACCGGAAGAACGCTTTTATTGGGTGATTCAAAAAGCATTTGAGAAGACAGGACAGCGGGTGGTTGTTTTGGTGGATGAATATGATAAACCGATGTTGCAAACTATTGGTAACGAGGACTTGCAGGAGAAATATCGCAATGCATTGAAACCTTTTTACGGGGTGCTGAAAAGTTTGGATGGCTATATCCGTTTTGCTCTTTTGACGGGTGTCACGAAGTTTGGCAAGGTCAGCGTGTTCAGTGACTTGAATAATCTGAATGATATCTCTATGGACAGGAGATACGTGGAACTATGTGGCATCACGGAATCAGAAATTCACCGTGATCTGGAGCCTGATCTGTATGAACTTTCCGAATCTCAAGGGATGACATATGAACAGACGTGTCAGGAGTTAAAGGAACGTTATGATGGTTATCATTTCACTTACAACTCCGTGGGGATATACAATCCTTTTAGTCTGCTCAATACATTTTATAAGATGTCGTTCGGCAGTTATTGGTTCGAGACGGGTACTCCTTCTTATCTGGTGAAACTCTTGCAACGTGATCATTATGACTTGCAGCGTTTGGCACATGATGAAGTCACTTCCGATATGTTGAACAGCATTGATTCTGCTTCAAGAAATCCTCTGCCGGTGATCTATCAGAGCGGTTATCTGACTATCAAGGGATATGACGCACGCTTCGATCTGTACCGTTTGGGATTTCCCAATCGCGAGGTGGAAGAGGTTTTTATAAAGTATCTGCTTCCTTTTTATGTCAATATGGACGAAGGGAAATCCATATTTCATATATCCCGTTTTGTTTATGAAATAGAGCACGGCGATTATGATGCTTTTCTCTGTCGCTTGCAAAGTTTCTTTGCCGATACTCCTTATGAGCTTGTACGCGATTTGGAGTTGCATTATCAGAATGTTCTTTTTATCATCTATAAATTACTCGGCTTTTATGTTCAGGCGGAATATCATACTTCTAATGGTCGTATCGATATGATATTGAAAACGGATAAGTATGTTTATGTGATGGAGTTTAAATTTGATGGTACGGCCGATGAGGCTTTGAAGCAGATAGAAGAAAGATATGCCGTTCCTTTCCGGAAAGATCCAAGGCAATTGATCGTAATGGGGGTTAATTTTAGTTCGAAGACGAGAAATATAGATGGTTGGAAAGTAAAATCAGATGAAAATCTGTGAAAGTAAAATGCTGATATATAGATAATTGTAAAATGCCTCCGTTGCCAATTGCTTCGGAGGTATTTTTTTGCTTGGTGCACTGAAAATAAAACTTCACCTTTGTATCGTTGATCAACAAAACAAGTGAATGAAAAAAACGATTGGTAACATTAAAAACAGGAGGTAACTATGCCTTTATTTTACAAGGGAATACAAGCTGCAAAAGCAAATAAGGAGGGGGTGAAAACATGGCATCCGGCTTTGGTGAAAATGAAAAAAGTGATTAATACACAAACGATGGCGGAAGGGATTGCAGAGAAGGCTTCACTGACGCCGGGTGATGTACAGAATGTGGTGCGAAACCTGCTCTCGGTGATGCGTGTGCATCTGTTGAATAGCCATTCTGTACGTCTGGAAGGATTGGGAACTTTTACCATGGGAATACGGTCGAGAGGAAAAGGGGTGGATACGGAAGAAAAGGTGAATCCGAATCAGATCACCTCGGTACATTGCCGGTTTACTCCCGAATATTTCCGTCCGATAGCAGTGGGCACTACTCGTGCATTGACACAGGGAATGACTTTTGCCCATGCCGACTTGATAGGAAAAGTGGTGGATAGCAATGTCGGGGGAGCCGGAGAAGGAGAAGATCCGGCAGCTTAATTTAGCTGAAAGCCTTATTTAGTTAAAAGTTGAGAGTTGAAAATTGAAAGTTGAGGGGTAAAAGGTGGCTGCGCAGAACTTGATTCTTTTGCTCCTTAATTATTAAAAAGAACGGAAATATGAAGAAAACGGTTTGGAATACAATTTTGAAAGTGGTTATTGCAGTGGCAAGTGCTATTGCAGGCGTAATAGGTGGTCAGGCAATGACATTCTAAAATAAGAAAATATAATTGATTTAAGGAGACTCCCGGAAGTTTGGTGAAAGAACTTCCCGGGAGTTTTTTGTATAAGTGTGCTACATGCTTTAATTTTTATGCCTATCTTTGCACGCTCAAAAACGATAAGTATAGTGAATTTAATTGTCGATATAGGAAATACGATAGCCAAAGTAGCCCTTTTTGATGGGGAGACGATGGTGAATGTAATTTATGATTCTAATCAGTCATTGGATTGCCTGGAGAATATTTGCATTGAGCATCCGGTTGAACAGGGAATTGTAGCCACTGTTATCGATCTGAATGAATGTGTTTCCGAGCGTTTGCGTAAACTTCCTATACCTTTGCTCTGGCTGGATAAAGATACTCCTTTACCGGTAATCAATTTGTACGAAACTCCTGATACTTTGGGGTATGACCGGATGGCGGCTGTGGTGGCTGCCCATGAACAATTTCCGGATAGAAATATATTGGTGATCGATGCCGGTACCTGTATAACCTATGAATTTATTGATTCTGAAGGACAATATCATGGTGGAAATATTTCACCGGGGCTGCAGATGCGCTTCAAAGCGTTACATCAATTTACCGGACGCCTGCCACTGGTTGACCCTCAAGGACGTTCTTTGGATTTGGGAAAGGATACGGAGACTGCCATACGTGCCGGTGTGAAGAAAGGAATCGAGTATGAAATATCAGGTTATATTACGGCTATGAAACATAAATATCCTGAACTTTTGGTTTTTTTAACGGGTGGAGATGATTTTTCTTTTGATACGAACGTAAAAAGTGTCATCTTTGCAGATAGATTTTTAGTGTTGAAAGGATTAAATAGAATTTTAAACTATAATAATGGTAGGATTTAAACAGACACTTTGTGCGCTTTTGCTCATGGCTTTTGCAGGGGTGACAGTCGCTCAAAATAATACAAACTCTCCCTATACACGATATGGCTATGGCGATTTAGTCAATCAGAATTTTGGAAACAGCAAAGCAATGGGAGGGATTGCTTTTGGATTGCGAGACGGCTCACAGATTAATCCGTTGAATCCTGCTTCATATACAGCTATCGATTCGCTGACATTCTTGTTTGAAGGTGGGGCGAGTTTGCAGAATTCTAACATAAGTGACGGTTCGGTAAAGCTGAATGTAAAGAATTCCAGCTTTGATTATATTGCCATGCAGTTCCGTCTGCATAGAAGAGTGGCGATGAGTATCGGGTTGTTACCTTTTTCGAATGTGGGATACAATGTGTCGCAATCGTATTCGGAAACATCTACCAGCCCTGCTTATACAAAACAATTGCTTGGTGACGGCGGTTTGCATCAATTATATGTCGGATTGGGTGTGAAGGTTTTGAATAACCTGTCTATCGGTGCGAATGTCTCTTATTTTTGGGGAGATATCACACGGACATTGGGTATGGTTTATCCTTCTTACACGGATATTTACGGACAGACGGTGTCGAATTCGTATGTAGAAACTACCGGTATGTCAGTGCGTGATTATAAACTGGATTTTGGTATACAGTATACTCAGCCGATTGGGAAGAAACATTCTGTGACGCTGGGAGCGGTGTTTACCCCGAAGCACAATTTGAATAATGATACTTATGTGCAGACAAATACGAGCGTAATTACCGTAAAAGATACGATAGCGACATTTGGTACACCGAATTGCTTCGGGGCAGGTGTTACTTATAAATACGACGACCGGCTGACTGTAGGTGTTGACTATAGTCTGCAGAAATGGGGAGATGTAACGTACATGAATCAACCGAACGCTTTTTGTGACCGTACGAAGATTTCTGTGGGTGCGGAGTATATTCCTTCAAAAATAGGAAGAAACTATTTCGGACATGTAAAATATCGTTTGGGAGGGTATTATACGACTCCTTATTATAAAACGGAAGCCGGTGAAAGAGCTTCTCGTGAATATGGTGTAACGGCCGGTTTTGGTTTGCCTGTTCCCCGTTCACGTTCGATTGTCAGTGTTACGGCACAATATGTGCGCGTGGAAGGTTTGCAGGCAGGCATGCTGAATGAAAATATTTTGAGATTCAGTATCGGCATTACATTTAATGAACGTTGGTTCTTTAAACGTAAGGTGGATTAATATTGAAGAATAGACAAATTATATAACAACTAAAATTTAGATACAATGAAGATTAAAACGCTAATGGCTGTGTTGTTCCTTTCGGCGGGTGCAACCTCTGTTATGGCACAGAGTGACAGTATCTGTATCCCTAACAGTAGTGTATCACATGAAGCTGTGAAAGCAGGTAACTTCAAGGATGCCTATGCGCCGTGGAAGATTGTGTTGGAAACTTGTCCTACACTTCGTTATTATACATTTAAGGACGGATTCTTGATTTTAGAGGGATTAATGAAACAAATCAGTGATAAGAACAGTCCTGAATATAAAAAGTATTTTGAGGAGTTGATGCATACGCATGATGTACGTATGAAGTATATTCCAGATTTCCAGACGAGAATGAAAGGAGTACCTTCTGTTGCGGATGCGCTTGGAGATAAGGCGCTTGCATATATTCAGTATGCTCCGTCACCAGATGTGAACCAAGCTTATGCATGGTTTAAAGAATCTCTTGAAAACACGAAAGCGGAAGCTTCTCCTAATGTAATGCATTTCTTCTTGGATATGTCTTTGCAGAAGTTGAAAGCTGATCCGTCTCACAAGGAGCAGTTTATCAAGGATTATCTGCTTGATACTCAATATACGGATGAAGCTATTGCCAATACAGATAAAGAAGCTCTTAAGACTGCTTTGAAATCGGTAAGAGAAGGATTGGACGCTCAGTTTATTAACAGTGGTGCTGCTACTTGTGAATCATTACAGGAAATATATGCTCCGAAAGTTGAAGCTAACCAGGCTAATCTGGAGGCGCTGAAAGAAGTGATCAAGGTAATGGCATTAATGGGCTGTAAAGACAGTGATGCATATCTGCAGGCTTCTTTATATGCATACAAACTGGAACCGAGTGCGGATGCTGCCGTAGGTTGTGCTGCAATGGCATTCAAGAAAGGAGATATCGACGGTTCGGTTAAGTTTTTTGATGAAGCTATAAACCTTGAAACAGACAATGCAAAGAAAGCGGATAACGCTTATAAAGCTGCGAGTGTATTGGCTTCAGCTAAAAAACTTTCTCAGGCAAGAAGTTATGCACAAAAGGCTATCAGCTTCAATGAGAACTTTGGGGCTCCTTATATTTTGATTGCGCAGCTGTATGCAGGTAATTATAAATGGAACGATGAGCCGGCATTGAATAAATGTACTTTCTTTGCTGCTATTGACAAGTTGCAAAGAGCAAAAGCGGTAGATCCCAGTGTTGCTGAAGAAGCAAATAAGTTAATCTCTTCTTATTCAGCTTATACTCCGGAAGCTAAAGACCTCTTTATGTTGGGTTATAAAGCAGGAGACCGTATCACTATTGGTGGATGGATCGGGGAGACTACGACGATCAGATAATATATGTTACAACAGAAAAGTAACTTTTTATTTAGTAAAAATATGAGCATAACAATTGCCTTTGGGGCAATTGTTATGCTTCTTTTATTTCCTTCTTGCGGAGGAAAGGAGAAAAAACTCGGCGAGGCCATAACGGAACGGGATTCATTGCCTTCGATGGCTACTATGGACGTGGTTACCTATATCTCTGATTCAGGAGTGACGCGCTATCGCATGGATGCTGACGAATGGCTGGTATACGACCGCAAGAAGCCTTCCTATTGGGCTTTTGAAAAAGGGGTCTATCTGGAACAGTTCGATTCTGTGTTTAATGTGGATGCCAGTATAAAAGCGGATACTGCTTATTATTATGATAAGCAAAAACTCTGGAAGTTGATGGGACATGTTGATATTAAGAACCGGAAAGGGGAACGTTTCAATACGGAGCTGTTGTATTGGAATCAAGCGACGGAAAAGGTTTATTCGGATCGTTTCATACGTATCGAGCAACCGGATCGGATTATCACCGGATATGGTTTTGATTCGAACCAGCAAATGACGAATTATCAGATAAGAAATATGGGAGGGGTGTTCTATGTGGACGAAGAAGATCAAAAGGCACCTGCGGATTCTGTAAATTAGATTATGAGCATTATTATTTACCTTTTGATAACCATGGCTTTCTCAGCCTTCTTTTCGGGAATGGAAATTGCTTTCATTTCAGTAGACAAATTGCGATTTGAACTGGAACGGAAAGGAGGAATCTCATCGCGAATCTTATCTATCTTTTTTAAAAATCCGAATAACTTTATTTCTACTATGTTGGTGGGTAACAACATAGCATTGGTTATTTACGGTATTTTGATGGCACAGATTATTGGTGATAATCTTTTATCCGGATTTATTACGAATCACTTTGTGATGGTTCTGGTACAGACTGTTATTTCAACTCTGATTATCTTGGTGACAGGGGAGTTTTTGCCCAAAACGCTGTTTAAAATTAACCCTAATCTGGTATTGAATGTCTGTGCGGTTCCTTTGTTCTTTTGTTATATTATTCTTTATCCTATTTCTAAATTTGCTTCCGGAGTATCTTATTTGTTCCTGCGTCTGTTCGGGATGAAAATAAACAAGGAGGCATCCGCAAAGGCATTTGGAAAGGTCGATTTGGATTATTTTGTGCAGTCCGGCATAGATAATGCCGATAACAGTGAAGAACTGGATACGGAGGTGAAGATATTTCAGAATGCTCTGGATTTCTCAACGATAAAAATAAGGGATTGTATTGTGCCCCGTACAGAGGTGGTAGCTGTCGATCTGTCTACTACGCTGGAAGATTTGAAAAACCGGTTTGTGGAATCCGGGATTTCCAAGATTATTGTTTATGATGGGAACATCGATAATGTGGTGGGTTATATTCATTCGTCGGAAATGTTCCGTAATCCCAAAGATTGGCGGGAGAACGTAAAGGAGGTACCTATCGTACCGGAGACAATGGCCGCCCACAAATTGATGAAACTTTTTATGCAGCAAAAGAAAACAATTGCCGTGGTAGTGGATGAGTTCGGAGGAACTTCCGGAATTGTTTCTTTGGAAGATCTGGTAGAAGAAATATTCGGTGATATAGAGGATGAACACGATAATACATCTTATATTTGTAAGCAGATAGGAGAAGGGGAGTATGTGCTTTCCGGACGTCTGGAAATAGAAAAAGTGAACGAAACCTTTGATCTTGACCTGCCCGAATCAGACGATTATCTGACGGTTGGCGGATTGATTCTTAGTCAATATCAGAGCTTCCCGAAATTGCATGAAATTATTTCTATCGGGCGGTATGAGTTTAAAATTATTAAGGTTACACCGACAAAAATAGAGCTTGTACGGCTGAAAGTTGCGGAATAATGCTGTATACCTCCATTTTTTTCGCTAATAAATAGATGTATATTAGCATTTTTTGTATCTTCGTGCGCTAAAACAACTAAGGAGAAAATAATAATAAACAAATAAACTGTATTAATTAAAATGGCAACATTACAAAACATTAGATCGAAAGGACCTTTATTGGTGATCGTTATTGGCTTGGCGTTGTTTGCTTTCATTGCGGGTGACGCATGGAAAGTATTGCAGCCGCACCAGTCACATGACGTAGGAGAGGTGAACGGGGACGCACTTTCCGCTCAAGACTATCAGGCATTGGTAGAAGAGTATACTGACATAATAAAGTTCTCAAGTGGGACGACTTCGTTGAGTGACGATCAGACCAATCAAGTAAAAGATGAAGTATGGCGTACGTACGTAAATAATAAACTTCTTGAAAACGAAGCAAAAAAACTCGGACTTACTGTGTCAAAAGCAGAGATTCAGGCAATCATCGATGCCGGTGTTCATCCGCTTTTGCAGCAGACTCCGTTCCGGAATCCACAAACAGGTGCTTTTGATAAAGATATGTTGAAGAAGTTCTTGGTAGAGTATTCGAAAATGAATCCTTCTCAAATGCCGGCTCAGTACGTGGAACAATACACTATGATGTATAAATTCTGGTCGTTTGTAGAAAAGAGTTTGATTCAGAACCGTCTGGCAGAAAAATATCAGGCTTTGATTTCGAAATCACTTTTGTCTAATCCGATAGAGGCACAGGATGCTTTTGATGCAAGAGTAAATCAAATGGATGTGTTGCTTGCAGCAGTGCCTTATTCTTCTATCGTGGATTCTACAATTACAGTGAAGGAATCGGAATTGAAAGATCTTTATAATAAGAAAAAGGAACAGTTCAAACAGTATGTGGAAACCCGTGACATCAAATATATCGATGTACAGGTAACTGCAAGCCCTGAAGACAGAGCTGCTATCGAAAAAGAGGTTGAGGATTATACTCAGCAGTTGGCTGCTACGGATAATGATTATACTTCTTTCATCCGTTTTACCGGTTCGGAACAGCCGTATGTTGATTTGTTTTATAACAAAACAGCTTTCCCGAGAGATGTAATTGCCCGTATGGACTCTGCTGCGATCGGTAAAGTATATGGTCCTTATTATAACGGTGCTGATAATACGATTAATTCTTTCAAGGTAGTTGCAAAGGCGGCTGCCCCCGACTCAATCGAATTCCGTCAGATTCAGGTATATGCAGAAGATGCTGCCAAAACAAAAACATTGGCCGACAGTATTTATAATGCCATTAAAGGTGGTGCGGACTTTGCTGAACTGGCAAAGAAGTATGGTCAGACCGGAGATGCCAACTGGCTGGCTGCTGCAAGTTATGAGAATCAACAGATTGATAATGAGAATTTGAAATTTATCTCTACTATCAATAATTTGGGAGTAAAAGAGGTAGCTAATTTGGCTTTCGGACAGGCTAATATTATTCTTCAAGTGACCAATAAAAAGGCTGTTAAGGATAAATATAAAGTAGCCGTGATCAAGCGTCCGGTAAATTTCAGCAAGGAAACTTATAATAGAGCTTATAATAATTTCAGCCAGTTTATTGCTGCTAATCCTTCTTTGGATAAAATGGTGGCGAATGCAGAAGAAGCCGGATATAGATTGTTGGAAAGAAACGATTTGTATAGCTCTGAGCATGGAATTGGTGGTGTCAGAGGTACCAAAGAAGCTTTGAAATGGGCGTTCTCTGCTAAGCCGGGTGAAGTTTCCGGATTATATGAATGTGGTGAAAGCGACAGACTGCTGGTGGTTGCGCTGGCTGGTGTAACTCCTGAAGGCTATCGTTCGTTGCAACAGGTACAAGATCAGTTGAGAGCGGAGATTGTAAAAGATAAGAAGGCTGAAAAGATAATGGCCGATATGAAAGCTGCTAATGCAACTTCTTTTGATCAGTACAAGTCAATGGCCAATGCGGTGAGTGATTCTGTGAAACATGTTACTTTCGCTGCTCCTGCTTATATTGCCGCTTTGCGTAGCAGTGAGCCGTTGGTAGGTGCTTATGCTTCAGTAGCAGAACTTAATAAATTGAGTGCTCCGATTAAAGGAAATGCCGGAGTGTTTGTGCTGCAGATGTATGCGAAAGATAAGCTAAATGAAACGTTTGATGCGAAAACAGAAGAAGCTACATTGGAAAATATGCACGCTCGTTTGGCAGGACGTTTGATGAATGATCTTTATCTGAAGGGTGAAGTGAAGGATTCACGTTATTTATTCTTCTGATAATAAGAGGCTGTTTAAATAGGGTCTAAAACTGAATGAAGATATGTAAAAGGCTGTTCCTGGATGGGAACGGCCTTTTTACGTTAACTTTTGTCTGTAGTCTGCTCTGAAATTAACTTTAATTCCTTACATTTGCATAAATAACGTTGATTTGTAAAGAATATGTCTAAATATCCTCTTTTGGGAATGACTCTTGCTGAGTTGCAATCGGTAGTCAGAGGCTTGGGAATGCCGGGATTTGCCGCTAAGCAGATTGCATCATGGCTTTATGATAAAAAGGTGGCTACTATTGATGAAATGACTAATTTGTCATTGAAACACCGGGAAGCATTGAAGGCCGATTATGAAGTAGGAGGGGAAGCGCCTGTCGATGCCATGCATTCGGTCGATGGCACTATTAAATATCTTTATCGGGTAGGAGAGAATCATTTCGTGGAAGCAGTGTATATTCCGGATGACGACCGTGCTACTCTTTGTGTCTCTTCACAGGTGGGGTGCAAAATGAATTGCAAGTTCTGTATGACCGGAAAGCAGGGATTTACGGCGAATCTGACTTCTAATCAAATACTGAATCAGATAAACTCATTGCCGGAGTGCGATAAGCTGACCAATATTGTCATGATGGGAATGGGTGAACCTTTGGATAATTTGGATGAGGTGCTGAAGGCTTTGGAAATTTTGACAGCTTCTTATGGCTACGCGTGGAGTCCTAAACGGATCACTCTTTCTACTGTGGGATTGCGTAAGGGGCTGCAGCATTTTATAGAAGAGAGCGATTGCCATCTGGCGATTAGCTTGCACTCGCCGCTTCCTTCTCAACGCTCGGATTTGATGCCTGCCGAACGTGCTTTCTCAATAGTTGAAATCGTAGATTTGTTAAAGAACTATGATTTTAGTAAACAACGTAGACTTTCGTTCGAATATATTGTTTTTAGGGGTGTTAATGATTCGTTGATTTATGCTAAGGAACTTGTGAAATTGCTTCGTGGGTTGGATTGCCGGATGAATCTGATTCGTTTTCATGCTATTCCCGATGTCGATCTGAACGGTGCTGATATGGAGACGATGACGGCTTTCCGTGATTATCTGACTTCGCATGGCTTGTTCTCTACTATCCGTTCTTCAAGAGGGGAGGATATATTTGCTGCTTGTGGTATGTTGTCTACGGCGAAGCAGGAAGAGAATAACAAGAATTAATATAAATTATTAACTTATCGGATGAAAATATACGAACTTGTCGTAGTTTTGTAAAAACATAAAAAATGATCAATATGAAGAAGTATCTGTTTTTCCTCGGTATGGCTCTTGTAGCATTGATTTTTTCTTCTTGTAATGGTAAGAAGGGTGTATTTACCCCGACCTCCAGCGGTCGTGCGTATGAGATTCTTGTAGTTGTTGATCATGCTTTGTGGGAGCGTCCGGCAGGAAGGGCTTTGTATGATGTGCTCGACACGGATGTGCCGGGTTTGCCGCAGTCGGAACGTTCTTTTAGGATTATGTATACTTCTCCGAAAGATTACGATTCTACTTTGAAGCTGATACGTAATATCATCATCGTGGACGTACGCGATATTTATACAAAACCGGCTTTTAAATATGCTAAGGATGTTTATGCGGCCCCGCAGTTGATTCTTACCATACAGGCACCTAATGAACAGGAATTTGAGAAATTTGTAGAAGAGAATAAGCAGCAGATTATCGATTTCTTTACGCGCGCCGAGATGAATCGTCAGATAGCTCAGTTGCAGCATAAGCACAATGATTATATATCTACTAAAGTAGGTAGTAAATTCGATTGTGATATCTGGCTTCCGGCGGAACTCGCTTCTTCCAAAGAGGGAAAGGATTTCTTCTGGGCATCTACCAATACAGCTACCGGCGATCAGAATTTTGTTATATATTCTTATCCGTATACCGATAAGAATACATTCACGAAGGAATATTTTATTCATAAGCGTGATTCGGTGATGAAAGCGAATATTCCGGGGGCAAAAGAAGGGATGTATATGTCTACGGATTCTATAACGGTGGACGTGAGACCTATTGATGTACATGGAGATTATACGATGGAAGCCCGTGGGCTTTGGCGAATGAAGGGCGATTTTATGGGTGGCCCGTTCGTATCGCATACCCGTTTGGATAAAGCCAACCAGCGTATAATTACAGCAGAGATTTTTGTATATTCACCTGATAAATTAAAACGCAATCTGGTACGCATGCTCGAAGCATCACTCTATACGCTGAAACTTCCTGCAGAGAAAGTACAGGGAGAAATTCCGATGGGCAACGTCGCCAGAGAGGAACAAACTAATAAATAACGACACATGGAAGATTCTAAAATACGGATTGGTATTACCCAGGGAGATATTAACGGCGTCGGCTATGAAGTGATATTGAAGGCTTTTGCAGATCCGGTTATGTTGGAGTTGTGTACTCCGATTATTTACGGTTCGCCTAAAGTGGCTGCTTATCATCGTAAGTCTTTGGATTTGCCGACTAACTTCAGTATTGTTAATTCTGCCTCGGAAGCTGCTCACAATCGTTTGAGTGTAGTGAATTGTACGGACGACGAGGTGAAAGTAGAATTTTCGAAACCCGATCCGGAAGCCGGTAAGGCTGCTCTCGGTGCGCTGGAAAAAGCAATCGAAGAGTTTAAAGAAGGGTTGATCGATGTCATTGTGACGGCACCCATTAATAAGCATACGATTCAGTCGGAGGGATTTTCATTTCCCGGCCATACTGAATATATCGAGGAGAAATTGGGCAATGGCAGCAAGTCGCTGATGATTCTGATGAAGGATGATTTCCGGGTAGCATTAGTGACCGGACATATTCCCGTTCGTGAAATTGCTTCTTCTATCACTAAAGAGCTTATTCAAGACAAGCTGACTATTTTCCATCAGTCCCTCAAACAGGATTTTGGAATCGGTGCACCTCGCATAGCTGTATTGGCACTGAACCCGCATGCCGGGGATGAGGGATTGCTCGGTACGGAGGAACAGGAAATTATCATTCCGGCTATTCAGGAAATGGCTGCGAAAGGAATGCTCTGCTACGGACCTTATCCGGCAGACGGTTTTATGGGATCAGGTAACTTTACTCATTTTGATGGTGTGCTGGCTATGTACCACGATCAGGGGTTGGCGCCATTCAAGGCATTGGCTATGGATGAAGGAGTGAACTATACGGCCGGTCTTCCGGTGGTACGTACTTCACCTGCCCATGGAACAGCCTATGATATCGCCGGTAAGGGATTGGCTTGTGAAGATTCTTTCCGTCAGGCGGTATATGTGGCGATAGATGTATTCCGTAACCGGCAGCGTGATAAGGCTGCTCATGCCAATCCGTTGAGAAAGCAATATTACGAGAAACGTGACGATAGTGACAAGCTGAAACTTGACACTGTGGACGATGATGTATAAATGAAATTGGAGAAGGAATTTATAGTGCAGTTATGACGAAAGCGGAGATTCAACAAGTAAAACTCAGGTTCGGTATTATTGGTAATACGGAGGCTTTGTCGCGCGCCATTGATGTAGCCATCCAGGTTGCTCCCACTGATTTGTCCGTACTGATAACCGGAGAAAGCGGGGTGGGAAAGGAGAGCTTTCCGCAGATCATTCATCAATATAGCCGTCGGAAGCATGGACAGTATATTGCAGTGAATTGCGGCGCCATTCCCGAAGGGACAATCGACTCGGAATTGTTTGGACATGAAAAAGGTGCTTTTACCGGTGCTATCGGTGAGCGCAAAGGATATTTTGGTGAAGCGGACGGTGGAACGATTTTTCTGGATGAAGTAGGGGAGTTGCCTTTGCCTACTCAGGCGCGTTTGCTTCGTGTGCTTGAAAGCGGTGAATTTATCAAAGTAGGATCGTCAAAAGTGCAGAAAACAGATGTACGTATTGTTGCCGCAACGAATGTGAACCTGACACAAGCGATTGCTGACGGTCGTTTTCGTGAAGATCTGTATTATCGTTTGAATACGGTTCCTATCCAGATACCTCCTTTGCGTGAGCGTGGGGAGGATGTTTTATTGTTGTTCCGTAAATTTGCCGGTGATTTTGCAGAGAAATACCGTATGCCTGCCATTCAACTGACGGAAGATGCCAAGCAGGTATTGCTTGCCTATCCATGGCCGGGTAATGTACGCCAGTTGAAGAATATAACAGAGCAGATTTCGATAATAGAGACCAATAGGGAAATTAACGCTGCTATTCTGCAAGGGTATCTTCCGGTGCAGAACACGCAACGGCTTCCTGCTTTGTTCGGGATAAAGGACAGTAAGAACTTCGAGAGCGAGCGTGAGATTCTTTATTCTGTTTTGTTTGATATGCGACAGGAAGTATCGGAATTGAAGAAGATGGTACATAATCTGATGGCGGAAAAGGGAAATGTGTCGCTTGTGACACCGGTACCTCCTGCGTCGGTACCTACGATTATTCATCCGGTGAAAGCTCCCTGTCCGGTAGATGACGATATACAAGATACAGAGGAATATGTGGAAGAGTCCCTTTCGTTGGACGAAGTGAAGAAAGAAATGATACGCAAAGCTTTGGAAAAGCATCACGGAAATAGAAAAAGTGCAGCACAGGATCTGAATATTTCCGAGCGTACCCTTTATAGAAAAATAAAAGAATATGGTTTGGATTAAAAAAATGCCACAATGGATGTTATTGCTGGTTTTACCGGCAATACTTCTGGCGTGTAGCGTCTCTTATAAGTTTAACGGGGCGTCTATTAACTATGATAAGGTAAAGACGATTTCGATTGCTGATTTCCCTATAAAGTCTACTTACGTTTATCAGCCTTTGGCTAATAAGTTTAATGATGATTTGAAAGACATCTTTACCCGCCAGACCCGGTTGCAATTGGTAAGATCGGCCAATGCAGATTTGCAGATCGAGGGAGAAATAACCGGTATTAATGTATATAATGAGGCCGTTGCAGCCGATGGTTATTCTTCGAAAGCCAAAGTGACCATTACGGTAAATGTACGTTATGTGAACAACACGAACCATCAGGAAGATTTTGAACAACAATTCTCGGCTTTCCGTTCCGACCTCGACCCGAACTCTTTATTGCCCAATATACCGGACGCAACGATTGCTGAAATAACCAAAGAGATAACTGATCAGATATTTAACGCGACTGTGGCAAATTGGTAATTTAAATGATCTCTGCTAACCTTCGACAATGGATTCAGCATCCTGAAATGTTGAATAAAGACACGTTGTATGAGCTTCGTACGCAGCTCACACGTTATCCTTATTTTCAGTCGCTCCGTCTGTTGTATCTTAAGAATTTGTATTTATTGCATGATATCACTTTCGGGGCGGAATTACGGAAAGCGATTTTATACGTAGCCGATCGGCGTTCACTGTTTTATCTGATCGAAGGGGACAAGTATGTACTTTCCCGTAAGAAGAAGGCGGTTACGGAAGAGTTGCCGGAAACAGAGCTCAGTCTTGATCGGACATTGACATTGATCGACGCTTTTTTGTCTACGGTTCCCGAGGAAGTTACTGCCCGGACCGATCTGGATTATGCGATGGATTATACGGCATACTTGTTGCAAGACAATGACGCTTCTGTCGGCGAACAGCCTGAAGCTCCTAAACTTCGCGGATTTGAACTGATCGACGGCTTTATAGAAAAGAGTGAGAATGAATCGGCTATCCGATTGAAACCTCTTCTGCCCGGAGAGGATTCCGTCGCAGAGGAAGCTGCCAAGGATTTGTCTTCTGACGAATCGAAGTCTGAAGAGGAGGAAGATGATAGTTGTTTTACCGAAACATTGGCGAAAATCTATGTTAAACAGCAAAGATATTCCAAAGCTCTTGAAATTATTAAAAAATTAAGTTTGAAATATCCAAAAAAAAATGCTTACTTTGCAGACCAAATAAGATTTTTGGAGAAACTGATTATTAACGCTAAATCAAAATAACAAAAAATGTACTTAGTATTCGTTATCTTAATGGTTATTGCAGCCATATTGATGTGCTTTATCGTACTGATTCAAAACTCAAAAGGTGGAGGTCTTGCATCAGGCTTTTCATCATCTAATGCAATTATGGGTGTTCGCAAAACTACAGATTTCTTGGAAAAAGCTACTTGGGGATTAGCTGCATTTATGGTTGTAATGAGCATCGCTACAGCTTATGTTGTTCCTACTTCTTCCTCAAAAACACAAGATGTGATTCTGGAACAAGCTAAGCAAGAAGAAAAAACAAATCCGTACAATATGCCTACAGGTACAGCCGCACCTGCTACTGAAGCACCTGCCGCTGATGCGCCTGCAACAGAAACACCGGCAACAGAAGCGCCTGCTAACTAATAACAGAGAAGCTTTTGGTTGGTTATAAGCGAAGCTATAATTTTCATTTGAAAGTTATAGTTTCGCTTCTTTTTTGTTTATAAATCTATCTTTTTGTTATATATTTAGTTACCTTTGTAAACTGTACTAATACTAATAAAGATTTTAAATATTACAATGACAGAACAATTGAAAAAAAATCTGAGTGACTCTAAAGCACTACGCTGGAGTGTGCTCGCCTTGGTCGCTTTTACAATGTTGTGCGGCTATTTCCTCACTGACGTAATGTCTCCGTTAAAACCGATGCTTGAAAAAGAACTCCTTTGGGATAGTTTGGATTATGGTATTTTTACCAGTGCTTACGGGTGGTTCAATGTATTTTTATTGATGCTTATCTTCGGTGGTATCATTCTTGATAAAATGGGGGTACGTTTCACCGGAATGGGAGCCTGTTTATTCATGGTCTTCGGTTGCGGACTTAAATATTATGCCATTTCTACGGATATTACCGGAAATCTGGAATTTTTCGGAATGACATTGAAACTTCAAGTTGCATTGGCCGCATTGGGATTTGCTATTTTTGGTGTAGGAGTGGAGATTGCCGGTATTACGGTCTCCAAGATTATTGTAAAGTGGTTTAAAGGGAAGGAAATGGCTTTAGCTATGGGACTTGAAATGGCTACGGCTCGTATCGGAACCATGCTGGCTATGGCAATAACCGTACCTATTTCCAACTTCTTCGGGCATACGGATGAAAGCGGAGTATTCCATTCTAATATTCCGGCTCCTGTATTGTTCTGTCTGGTGATGCTTTGTGTAGGAACCATTGCATTTTTCATTTATACTTTCTATGATAAAAAGCTGGATGCTTCTCTTGAAGCGGAAGGTGAAGAACCGGAGGAACCTTTCCGCGCAAAAGATGTGTTTGTTATTATGCGCAATAAAGGCTTTTGGCTGATCGCTTTATTATGTGTATTATTCTATTCAGCTGTTTTCCCGTTCATTAAGTATGCAGCCGATCTGATGGTACAGAAATATCATGTGGATCCGGAGTTGGCCGGTACCATTCCAAGTCTTTTGCCATTGGGGACTTTATTCCTTACTCCCCTCTTCGGAACTTTGTATGACCGTATAGGAAAAGGTGCTTCTTTGATGATTACGGGAGCTTGGCTGTTGATCGGTGTACACGTGCTTTTTGCACTTCCGATTCTGAATGCATGGTGGTTTGCTACTTTTGTAATGATCGTGTTGGGGATTGCTTTTTCTTTGGTTCCTTCTGCGATGTGGCCTTCCGTACCTAAAATTATTCCCGAAAACCAGTTGGGAACAGCTTATGCACTTATTTTCTGGGTGCAGAATTGGGGATTGATGCTGGTTCCTCTCTTGATAGGATGGGTATTGAACTCTTTCTGCAAGGGGCCTGTTGTAGATGGTATACAGACGTATGACTATACTTTGCCAATGAGTATTTTTGCTGTGTTCGGTGTTTTGGCTTTGATTGTAGCCTTGATGCTGAAAGCGGAAGACAAGAAGAAAGGTTATGGTTTGCAGGAAGCTAACATAAAGAAATAAACGATATGGCTACGAAAGAAAAAATAAACCTGTTGGATGTTATTCCTTTCCGTAGTACGCATATAACGACCGAAAAAGAAAGCGATGGCACTGTTGTCATCGCTTTTCCCCGGTTTAAATACGACTGGATGCGTCGCTTTCTGCTTCCTAAAGGAATGTCTCCTGATATTCATGTCCGTCTGGAGGAACATGGTACTGCTGTGTGGGAGCTGATCGATGGTAAAAGTACAGTGCGTGAGATTATAGAGAAACTCGCAGCCCACTTCAACGATGAAGAGAACTACGAGTCTCGTGTATTGGCTTATTTCTCTCAGTTACAAAAAGACGGGTTCATTAAATTAGCTGTCAGCGAATGAAGATGGCCCATAGTATAACGGCACATAGGAGAAGGATTCCTATGATGATGAGGGTCCCGAATACGAAATAACGGTCGTCCGCCTCTTTTTTCTCTTCTGATTGACGGATAATGCGTCCCATCTCTTCTGGGGATGTATCGGGCATGGGGTAAGGCTCTCTTTTTTGCAGGCGTTTCATCCTTTCATTGGTCCGTTCACGCCGCAGGCGGGAAGAATCTCTTCCCTCTTTCAGTCGACGGATCATGTCGAGCATATGTCCTTCACCACCCATATCATAAGTTGTTTTTTGTAGGATAATCGGTTATTTATTCTCTTCGCGATCTACTTTTACCAATCCACCGGTTACGGGATTGAATGTTACTTTTACCGTTGAATTTTTATTGAACAAAGTAGGAGCTAAATACTCTACTGTTCCGAATTGGGTAACAGGCACCTCATCTTCAAACAATATCTCTTTTTCCTGTTTCAATACGATAGAAGCCCTACCGGGGACGTTGTAGGCTACACCGTCTACCTTTTTCTTTCCGTCGTCTTCTGGCATTTTGACCGTTTTCAGATTCTTAAGAGTGATGTATACCGGTTCACCTGCAAGATCATTGTTGGCTACTATTCCCAGCTTTTTAGAAAAGCGGAAAGCGACCTCGTTGTTCATGTCTTTACCGGGAGTTAGGCGGATGGTATATATTTTTTCCTCTTTGTTGAGTACTCCCGAGAACATTTCAGTCATAGCTTGTTCTTGCTCATCCAGATGATCGAGCATCAGTTTGAGTTGTGCACCGTCTTTGGGCATGTTATCGGCTTGTCCGCGTACTAAGGCATTTTTGCTTTCACGGATGTTATAGATCTCTTTAGCGACAAGTTCTGCCATTTTTGCGGTAGAGTTTGCCATTAGTATCTCTTCTGTAAGAAAATCACGCGGATTTACTTTTTTCTTTTGTGCAGGTACTAATGATTGGACCGGAATTGCCGCTTTCTTATCGATAGGGACATTGATGGACTTGATAATACCGTCTTCGGTCAATTCGATGAGTGGGGCAACGGTTTTATCTTTCATCTTTACGAAATATACGTTGTCTTTGTCCGGTATACCTACCGGTTTGACTTGTACGCTCGTCAATTCCCAATATTCTTCCGGATCGGCGGATACTTTATTCAAACGAAGATAACGATCGGCGTACTTGCTGAATTCTCCGGGGATATAGGTTATTTTATTGGCTTTAACTTCGATTTCTATCTGGGTTTTCGGAAGTGCATAAGTCACTCCGTAATCTTTGCCGCGCATCACGCCGGTTACAACTTCTGTCTGTGCAGATGCTATGATGGTGGTAGCCAGCAATCCTGTCAGTATAATTAGTCTTTTCATATTGGTTTCTTTTTAACTGATTTGATAACAAAGTTAATGAACTTATTGATAAATCCATAAGTTCTTAACCTTTATTCGCTTACAAGGCGCCATGCCATCGGCAGATGGCTAATGATATCTCCTGCCGTCAGACTGATTGTCCCTAACTTTTTACAGGCACAGTCACCGGCAAGTCCATGTACGAATGTGCCGATTTTAGCGCACTCTTCGGCCGGATATCCCTGGGCGAGTAGTGCCAGAATGATACCTGTAAGTACGTCTCCGCTTCCGGCAGTTGCCATGCCCGGATTACCGGTAGGATTGAAAAAGCATTTTCCTGTAGGAGTGATAATGGTTGAATAGGCTCCTTTCAAGACAATGTGGATTTTGGCTGCATGAGCCAGTTCGATGGCTTTGGTCAGACGTTCGTAAGAATCCTGACACTTGCCGACGAGGCGTTCCAGCTCTTTGGGATGGGGAGTGAGTATAGAACCTTTAGGGAGATTGGTGAGCGTATGGCGATGATTGGCTAATATATTTAACGCATCGGCATCTACGACAAGGGGAGTTTGGCAACCGTCCAATTGTTCCAGAAGGGCAGCTTCCGTTTCTTCGTTCTGCCCCAATCCGGGACCGATGCCTACTGCTTGATAATCGTCCGTATCGGTTGGCACGGCAAAACAGGTTTCACTGGCATCCTGTTCGACCATTGCTTCCGGTACGGAAGTTTGCAAAATGTCGTTGTTGCAAATGGGAGCATGTACGGTGAGTAACCCTACGCCGGAACGCAGGCAGGCACGGGCTGACAGGACGGATGCTCCCGCCATTCCTCGAGAACCGGCTATTAATAGTGCATGTCCGAAGTTGCCTTTGTGGGCAAATTTCTTTCGGGGATTGATGAGGGAACGTATTTCTTCCACTTCCAACATTTCATAATCGGTATCCAGTTCTTCGATTCCTTCCTCACTCAGATGGATGTCGAGCAATTCCCATTCTCCGAGGAATTCTGCATTTTCAGCAAAGAGAAAGGCCAGTCTGGGTAATTGGAGGCTGAGGGTAACATCCGCTTTAATGATATTGGCCCGGATGTTGAAGGTGTTTTCTTCTCCCATCAACCCTGACGGGATATCGATGGCTACTACAGTGGCCGGTGATGCGTTGATGTATTTTACTACGGCTGCAAACCCTCCGCTAAGTGGTTTATTCAGCCCTGAACCGAACAAGCCGTCGATTACCAGATGGTCTTCTGTCAGAGCGGGAGGAGCAAATTGGGTACTGACTTCGTGGAAAGTTATTTCGTCCATGATTTCTACCAGTTCTTTGTTGGCTTGGCAATCCGGTGAAAGTTCTCCTTTGGTGTTGAAGAGAAAAACTTCTACTTTATATCCTTTTTCCGCCATCATGCGGGCTACTGCCAAAGCGTCTCCACCGTTATTGCCCGGTCCGGCAAAAACCGTAACGGGCGTTCCATTGTCCCATCGGTTTATGATGGCTTCTGTTAATGCATGGGCGGCACGTTCCATTAGTTGGATCGATTGAATCGGTTCATGTTCAATGGTATAAGCATCCAGTTTTTTGATAGTACTACTTGGAAATATTTTCATTGTGATGTTCTTTTTTAGTTTTCGACTTACAAATGTACATGATTCTTCCGACTTTTTCCGTTTGTTGCATGAAGAAAACATGCTAATTGTTGGTAGATAGCTTGTGGAAGGTGAATAGATAAGTTTTTCTTTGTGGGAGATAAATTTGTTTTTTGTCGTTTTTTCGTACCTTTGTGTCCCATAAACTACAAAACATAGAATTTCATGGGGACATTGCAAGGCCATCCGAAAGGCCTTTATCTTATTTTTGCTACAAGCACGGCAGAACGTTTCAGCTATTATGGAATGCGCGCCATCTTTATTCTTTTTTTAACTCAAGCTTTATTATTCGATACCGAGTCTGCGGCATCTATTTATGGCAGTTATACCGGTTTGGTGTATCTTACTCCTTTGATTGGCGGATACATTGCCGATAAATATTGGGGGATACGTCGTTCCGTCTTTTGGGGTGCCGTAATGATGGGAATCGGGCAGTTGATGATGTTCCTCAGTGCTTCTATGTTGGATAGGGTGGTATTGTCTCATTGGCTGATGTATGGTGGATTGACTTTCCTGATTTTAGGAAACGGCTCTTTTAAGCCTACTGTGTCATCGTTGGTGGGACAGCTTTATAAGCCCGGAGATAAACGGCTTGATGCCGGGTATACCATTTTTTATATGGGGGTGAATGTCGGTTCGTTTATCGCTCCGTTGGTATGCGGATATTTCGGGGATACGGGTAATCCCGAAGATTTCAAATGGGGTTTCTTGATAGCGGCATTTATGATTGTACTGACAATTCTGCTGTTCGAAACACAAAAGAATAAGTATCTGATTTCTCCTACGGGAGAACCTTTGGGGATCATTCCGGATGCGAAGAAAGAAAAGAAGATAGATGCGGAAGAGAAGAAAATACATCCGCAATTGAGTAATAGCCGGAAAAAGCGGAATGCGGTAATCCTGATTGCATTGACGTTGGTATTGGGAACTCTTTTTTACGCATGGTTCGGTGACGATTGGATCAGCATCGGCATTTTTACAGCTTGTATCGTGTTTCCGATTACCATTTTGCTGGATGGCTCTTTGACAAAAATAGAGCGTAGCCGTATTTTTGTAATTTATATTGTGGCATTCTTTGTTATCTTCTTTTGGGCGGCTTATGAGCAGGCAGGAGCTTCTTTGACTCTTTTTGCAGCCGATCAGACCAACCGTGATATCTTTGGTTGGGAGATGCCGGCATCCTGGTTCCAATCTTTCAATCCGTTCTTTGTCGTGCTACTTGCTTATATCATGCCCGGTATCTGGGGATTTCTTAATAAGCGTCATATGGAGCCTTCTTCACCTACCAAACAGGCCATCGGATTACTGCTTCTTTCTTTAGGTTATCTTTTCATCTGTTTTGGGGTGAAAGATGCCCAACCGGGAGTAAAAGTAAGTATTATTTGGCTGACAGGGCTGTATTTTATACATACAATGGGAGAGATTGCTCTGTCACCTATCGGGTTGTCAATGGTGAACAAGCTGACTCCGATTCGTTTTGCTTCACTGATGATGGGCATCTGGTATCTCTCTACGGCTACGGCCAATAAGTTTGCCGGGATGCTTGCAGGTCTCTATCCCGAAGCAGGAAAGGTGAAAAGTCTCTTTGGATATCAGATTGCCAGCATGTATGATTTCTTTATGGTGTTTGTCGTGATGTCGGGAGTTGCTTCTCTGATTCTGTTCCTTCTATCAAAGAAATTGCAAAAGATGATGCATGGAGTGGAATAAAAATCGTATTTTTGCATCCAACTTTTTTAAACTACCGGTTATGAATACCATTCAGATAAAAGACAAACTATTTACTGTTTCTATCAAAGAACAGGACATTCAAAAAGAAGTGATTCGCGTAGCGAACGAAATTAACCGCGACTTGGCAGGTAAAAATCCTCTGTTCCTCAGTGTGCTGAACGGATCATTCATGTTCACGGCCGATTTGATAAAACATATTACAATCCCTTGTGAAATTTCATTTGTAAAGTTGGCTTCTTATCAGGGGGTATCGTCTACCGGGGTGATAAAGGAGGTGATCGGTATTAACGAGGATATTTCCGGACGCACGGTAGTGATTGTAGAAGACATTGTGGATACGGGATTGACTATGCAGCGTTTGCTCGAGACTTTAGGTACGCGTGGTCCGAAAGAGATTCATATTGCTTCATTGTTGGTGAAACCGGAAAAACTCAAGGTCGATTTGAATATTGAGTACGTTGCAATGGAGATTCCTAATGATTTTATCGTGGGATACGGACTCGACTATGATGGATTCGGACGTAACTATCCTGATATTTATACGGTGGTAGAATAGTAGTCAAGTAGTTAAGTAGTCAGAGTAATAAAGTAGTTAAGTAGTCAAGTAGTCAGAGTAGTTAAGTAGGATGGAACTGCTGATTGAGAATAAAATGAGAATAAAAATAATAGATTGCAAGATAGGTAATAGATTTAAATTGTAAAATTGTTAATAACAAAATGTTGAACATTGTAATTTTCGGTGCTCCCGGTTCTGGAAAGGGAACACAAAGCGAACGTATCGTAGAAAAGTATGGTATCAACCATATCTCTACCGGAGATGTATTGCGTGCAGAAATTAAAAACGGCACAGAATTGGGTAAAACTGCTAAAGGGTATATCGATCAGGGACAATTGATTCCCGATGAATTAATGGTGGATATACTGGCAAATGTATTTGATAGCTTCAAAGATAGTAAAGGTGTGATTTTTGATGGATTTCCAAGAACTATTCCGCAAGCAGAAGCGTTGAAAGTCATGTTGAAAGAACGTGGACAGGATATTTCTGTAATGATCGATCTGGATGTGCCTGAGGATGAACTGATGACCCGTCTGATCAAACGCGGTAAAGATTCCGGTCGTGCCGACGATAATGAAGAGACAATTAAGAAACGCCTTGTTGTATATAATACTCAGACTGCCCCGCTAAAAGATTTCTATAAAGGTGAGGGTAAGTATCAGCATATCAACGGACTCGGTTCGATGGAAGCTATTTTTGAGGACATCTGCAAGGCGGTGAGTGCATTATAAATAATGAAAGTAGTTAAGTAGTGAGTAGTAAGTAGTAAAGTAGTAATGTCGACGCAATCATTTGAGGATCTTTTAGTATGGCAAAAGGCTCATCAGTATGTTTTAAGCATTTACCGGATAACTAAGGGATTTCCCAAAGAAGAAATGTTTGGGTTGGTTAATCAGATGAGGCGTGCTTCTGCTTCTATTACTGCTAACATCGCAGAAGGGTTTGTAAGAATAGGGCAAAAAGATAAATTGCATTTTTACAATATATCACAAGGATCGTTAGAAGAAACAAGAAATTTTGTTATTCTTTCCAGAGACTTGGAGTATATAACAGAGGAAGATAAAACGATACTGTTGGTGTCGGCTTCCGAAGTGAGTAAAATGTTAAATGCATATTGTCAGGGTTTGCTGAAATATTACTAAATCTATCTTCTACTTACTACTTAACTACTAAATTCTAACTACTAAATAGTATGGCTGAATCGAATTTTGTTGACTACGTAAAGATATACTGTCGCTCGGGTAAGGGCGGAAGAGGCTCTACGCACATGAGGCGCGAGAAATATGTTCCTAACGGAGGTCCCGATGGGGGCGATGGCGGAAGAGGAGGCCATATTATTCTGCGCGGTAATCGTAACTATTGGACGCTGCTTCATCTGAAATATGACCGTCATGCATTGGCCGGTCATGGAGAGTCGGGTAGTAAAAACCGGAGTTTCGGCAAGGACGGAGCAGATAAAGTAATTGAAGTACCTTGTGGGACAGTAGTGTACAATGCCGAAACGGGAGAGTACATTTGCGATGTAACCGAACACGGACAAGAAGTAATTCTGCTGAAGGGCGGCCGTGGCGGACAGGGTAACTGGCATTTCAAGACAGCTACCCGACAGGCGCCTCGTTTTGCACAGCCTGGCGAACCGATGCAGGAGATGACGGTAATTATGGAGTTAAAGCTTTTGGCGGACGTCGGCCTGGTAGGTTTTCCGAATGCGGGCAAGTCTACATTGTTGTCGGCTGTTTCTGCTGCCAAGCCGAAGATAGCCGATTATCCTTTCACCACATTGGAGCCGAATTTGGGTATCGTTTCTTATCGCGATGGAAAATCATTCGTGATGGCAGACATTCCCGGTATTATTGAAGGGGCCAGTGAAGGAAAAGGGCTCGGATTGCGCTTCTTGCGTCATATTGAACGTAACTCTCTGTTGTTATTCATGGTACCGGCGGACAGTGATGATATCCGTAAGGAGTATGAGATTTTACTGAATGAATTGCGAACCTTTAATCCGGAAATGCTCGATAAACAACGGGTGCTTGCTATTACCAAGAGCGATATGCTCGATCAGGAGCTGATGGATGAAATAGAACCTACGTTGCCGGATAATATTCCACACATGTTTATCTCTTCGGTTTCCGGTCTCGGTATTTCTGTTCTGAAAGACATTCTGTGGGAAGAATTGAACAAAGAGAGCAATAAAATAGAGGCTATCGTACATCGTCCGAAGGACGTAAGTAAATTGCAGGACGAACTCAAAGCCATGGGAGAGGATGAAGACCTTGAATATGAATATGAGGAAGAGGATGATGACGATGACTTGGAATACGAGTACGAAGAAGAAGACTGGGAAGAGAAATGATTTCGCTTGCAGAAGATAAAAAGATGTTGGGATACGGGTCGCTTGGTTCGTATTCCAACATTTCTCATTTTGTGACGACCCGTAGAGGCGGTTGCAGCAAGGATGCGTATGCCACATTTAATTGTTCGCCTTTTACCGATGATGAAATGGAGCATGTACGCCGGAATCAGGAGTTGTTGTTTGAGGCGATGCCCGTGAAACTTTCGGAACTGATTATTCCGCATCAGACGCATGGTGTGAAAAATCTGGTGATAGACAGAGCTTTTCTTGCGCTTTCGGAAGGAGAAAGACGTGTGCGGTTGGAAGGTATCGATGCGCTGATGACTGATATTCCCGGCTGCTGTATCTGTATTTCTACGGCCGATTGCATTCCTATATTATTGTACGATAAGCAGCATCAGGCAATTGCTGCGGTGCATGCCGGGTGGCGGGGAACGGTGAATTTTATAGTCGGCCATACATTGGAGCGCATGCGGGCGGTTTATGGTACGGTGGGAGAAGAGGTTGTGGCTTGTATCGGTCCTGGCATCTCATTGGAATCTTTTGAAGTGGGCGATGAGGTTTATGAAGCTTTTCGTTTGAATGGTTTCGATATGTCACGGATATCTTGCCGGAATGCGAATACGGGAAAGTTTCATATCGATTTATGGGAAACAAACCGTCAGCAGTTGTTGGATTTCGGTGTTCCTTCTTCACAAATCGAGGTAGCCGGTATTTGTACCTATATTCATCATGAAGAGTTCTTTTCGGCTCGACGGTTGGGAATTGCTTCCGGTCGTATTTTGTCGGGAATACTAATAATTAATTAATTTGCCAATATGCCAATGTGTCAATTGGCTGCGCTTGCATTCGGTTTGGGTATATTCATTGCGTTGTTATTTAGGATGTTTGAACTGTGTTGTTCTGCATGGCATGGCATTCGGCATATTGACTTATTGATACATTGGCATATTGACTCATTGACACATTATTTATGATTACATTATCAAATGAAATAAAAGCTGCATGTCCTGGTTTTGCAGGAGTAGCTGTTTATGCGGAAGTAAGAAATACAACTTACAGTGAAGGACTTTGGAAGGAAATCGATGCCTTTACCCGGGAGTTGACTTCGAACACAAAGATGGAAGATATCAAGTTGCAACCTGCTATTGCCGCTACGCGTGAGGCATATAAAAGATGTGGAAAAGATCCCGGACGTTATCGTCCTTCGGCCGAAGCTTTGCGCCGGCGTCTGATGCGGGGGATTCCGTTGTATCAGATTGATACGTTGGTGGATTTGATTAATCTGGTTTCACTTCGTACAGGGTATTCCATCGGTGGGTTTGATGCCGATAAGATACAGGGCAAGACACTGGAACTCGGAATAGGCAAATCCGGCGAACCGTTTGAAGGTATCGGCAGGGGGATATTGAATATTGAAGGGCTTCCGGTGTATAGGGATGAAATCGGAGGTATCGGTACGCCTACCAGTGATAATGAACGTACAAAAATGGGATTGGATACGACTCATATCCTTGCTATTGTCAATGGATATAGCGGAAAGGCAGGTCTGTCTGAGGCTGCTGCTATGATACAGGATTTATTGAGAAAATATGCCGGCTCTGATGGCGGTGAAGTATTTTTCTTTGAGTAATACGTTTCTGCGGTAACTCCGGGATTGTTCATTGTATGAGAAATGATAGTATAGTAGTGGTGATTTATAGCTTATTCAGTACATATTCTTGAAACCAAGTAGGAATGTAGTCTATATTGTCACTAATCTTAATTTCATCATTTTCAATTGATGCAAAAAGCTTAGGTTCGGAATAACTATTGTCGAATATATAAGCTTTATCTACAAGTTTGATGGCATCAAGTAGAAGTTCCATTGTCCTATAATATCTTTCTTTTATTTTTTCTGGTGGAACGTCATGGCCTCCTTGTTGAACTCGTTGTTGTACCCTATTTAGATTTAAGGTAGGATCGCTTAATGAAACGAAATATAAGTAAACCTTATATTTCATTTCTTGGGCTTTACAAATAAAATCTAATTTAGAAGGATGGGACATGACTGTTTCGAATGTAAACTTATTGCAATTACCTAATAGCTTATTTCGCACATAATCGGCAAGAAAGGAGGTGAAATAATCATTTACCATATATTCTGAAGGTAATGCAAATCCCTCTTTGTTGAACATTATTAGTCGGGAAATATTTTTTCCATCCGATGAATCGAATAATAATGAATTATGGTATGTGTCTTGAAAATCCTGTTCGGATGGTATGATATTTAGATTGGAAAAGTTAAAGCAATGTGTCTTATTCAGTTCTTTTTTATATTCATCTGCATTTATATACAAACCAAGATGAACTCCTGCATCAGTTACTACTTTTATAATAGTAGATTTGCCGGAACCATTAGGACCGGCAAATATTCTTAGGGGTATTCAGTAAATCCTATAAAATTAGCCAACTAATTCATACTTATAGTATTGCGAATTAGTTGGCTTTTTTGTATCTTTAGATATTCCCCCTAAAATAGGGTTTGACGACCAAAACGGGGGAAATCTCCACACAAAGATATGGCGAAGATACAAAATATTTCAGAAATTCACCCTACTTTGGGTTTTACAGAATTCGATATTCTGGAAAAATACCGTAAGAGTTTTCATGCGAGTGAACTTGGCAGCCTTTATTCCGTGTTTCCGTTCGAGAGGATAGCCAAAGAGATCGGCCTTTCACAATCCCGCTTGGGTCGCAGGAACTGTTTCAGTCCTTCCTCGAAGATAGCTCTTATGGTACTGAAGGCTTACACGGGCTTCTCTGACCGGCTGCTGGTAGAACATCTTAACGGAAACATACATTATCAGCTGTTTTGCGGTATCATGATAGACCCGTCCTGCCCTATGACCAACTACAAGATAATCAGTGCGATCCGTAATGAGGTTGCATCCCGTCTTGACATCGATTCCCTTCAGAAGATTCTTGCCTCACACTGGAAACCTTATCTTGAGAACCTTCACGTATGTATGACCGATGCTACATGCTATGAAAGTCATATGCGTTTCCCTACGGACATGAAGCTCCTTTGGGAAAGCATCGAATGGCTCTACCGACATATCTGCATGCATTGTGGGAAACTCGGCATAAGACGTCCCCGTAACAAATACACAGATATTGCAGCATCCTATCTATCCTATTGCAAGAAAAGAAAGAGAAAGGCTTCGAGGACAAGGATGCTGAAACGTCGCATGATCAGCCTTCTGGAAAAACTCATCATACAACGGGATGACATTCACAGGGAACACGGATCTTCACTCAGATACACACAGGATTATCAGAAACGGCTTTCCATAATCAGAAAGGTTCTTGTACAGGAAAAGAAACTCTTTGAAGGTCAGAAGGTCAGTGACCGTATTGTCAGTATTGACCGTCATTACGTACACCCTATCGTAAGGGGTAAGGAGACAAAATCTGTCGAGTTCGGTGCAAAGGTTAATAACATACAGATAGACGGGATCTCGTTCATCGAGCACGTCTCTTTCAAGGCATTCAATGAAGGAATACGTCTGAAGGATTGTATCCGTATGCATCAGAAGTTGATGAATGTAAGGGTAAGGTGTGTGGCCGCCGATTCTATATATGCCAATAATGCCAACAGGAAGTTCTGTACAAGATATGGGATATCAACCTCCTTTGTACGCAAGGGAAGAGCAGCAAAGGACGAGGCGGTGAGGAAGGTTCTCAGGAGTGAACTCTCCAGGGAAAGAGCCACCAGGCTTGAAGGCAGTTTCGGTACGCAAAAACAGCATTACTCGCTATCGAAAGTCAAAGCACGGAACAGGAAAACGGAAATCCTGTGGATTTTCTTTGGAATACATACAGCAAACGCCATATTGATGATTGATAAAACCAAAAACAGACAGAAGAAAGCCGCATAGCATGAGTATAAAGAAACTATTAGAAGAAGCTGTCAGGCTTCTTCCAGAACATCATGCCCAAACGGATAAAATTTTAGGTCAGGGAGAGAAAATATATAATAAAAATGGCATATGAGATGATAGTAATAAGTCATCTTCATATGCCAGTGTCTTTTTAAAGACATTTACTGAATGTCCCTTCTTAACCTTTTCATTTTATTTTTTTAAACTGAATTTCCGTTGGGTAATTTTAGTCTTAGCTTGCTTAACGGTCGCTATTTTTTTTCTGATCCCACTTGAATCTACCCAAAGGATGCTGTTTCCGCGAAGGACAGAAACACAATGCCCTTCAGCAATAGAGGTATCATAAGCTCTTCTGCCATATTTTGATAAAGCAGTTTGTATCAGAACTTCCTCATCTGTCTCTTTTCCAATCTTTTTATTATTCATACCTTTTATTTTTTTGTTGATTTAAGAGTTTTTTCAAATATAAGCTTTTTAGTCTGTATTGACAACTGTTTTATCCTATTTTACAGAAAACTATTCATTCTTTACTATTCTCCAGCAAACTGAATACATACCGGCTTGTCCATTTTTATTTCTTCTCCCGTCTTCTTCAGCAAACCGCTTACGATGTCCCGTTCGAATATCTGTATGGCATTACTGTCCCGACAAGCTACCAACAGGTATTTCCCATTCGGAGTGATATTAAAATTGCGTGGATGACTTCCCGTTAGCTGATAACCTACTTTTGCTAATGTCCCTTTTTCCGGATTGACTTCAAAGATGGCGATACCGTCTTCTTTCAATCGGTTGCTGACATATAGATATTTACCATCCGGGCTCAGATGAATGTCTGCACTGCCCTGGGCTTGAATGGTATCGGCTGTGATGGTTTGGATTTCATTCAATCTTCCATCGGCATATGCAAAAGCAATTACCTTGCCCGATAGTTCATTGATTAGATAGGCGTATTTCCCGTTTTTGCTGAATATCAGATGTCTGGGGCCCGAACCGGGCTGTATGTCGACAGCTTCGGATAGGGGGCGTGGAAGTTCCTCTTTGGAGTGTACTGCATATCGTAGGATACGGTCTGCACTGAAATCTGTAGCGAAAATATAGTTACTATCCGGTGAGAAGATGGCGCAATGAATATGCGGTGTGCCTTGCCGGTCGGTATCCGGTCCCGAGGCCGATCCTTGGAACAACGTGTCAGAAGGATCGAGAGAACCGTCATACCGGATAGGAAAAACGGACATGGTACCGCCACTATAATTGGCGGTCAGTACTTTTCGGCCATCCGTAGATACATAACAGGGATCCTCGCTTCTTGTTTTTTGACTGTTCAGCAGTTGGAGCGTCCCGTTCTTCTTATTGAAGGAAAAAGCATGGACGGCTGCCGTACTGTCGTTCTGTTCGCTGACAGCATAAACGAAACGGTTATCTGCCGATAAGGTAAGATAAGACGGATTGGACACTTCTATTTCACTGAGTGGAGACACACTCCCTGTCTCCTGGTTGAAACGGAAAGTATAGATTCCCTTGCTATTGCCCGAAGTATAAGTCCCCACAAGCATAGTCAATTCATTTTCTGCCCGTTGCTGTGAAGCATTCCGGGTGGTGCAGGCTGATGACAGCATACTGACGGCACACACTCCCATAATCAATTTACTGAACATAATTATTTCTTTTTCAATTGTTCCAGTTTCACTTCGGAGATACCTACCCGGTCACTGCCCAATACAATACGCAGGTCGCTGGCGGTGGTTCCTTTAAAGCGGAACGGGAGCAGTTTGTTGTATTCATTGACTGTTCCGGAATACACAGTGAGGAACTGTCCTCCACCACCCGAAAGTTGAATTTCGAATTCTGCCGGGAGTCCGTTTTCACGGCTGAAAGCGATGGAAAGTCCGTCCACTTTGGCTCCGTTCTCTAAGGCAAAGGTAATATAATCTCCTTTATTTCCCTCCCAAGAGGTGGATAAATTATGATCAAGCGTATTGCCGGTCATCTCCATATTGGTGCTGGCACTGACGGGATTGTCTGTTTTTGCTTTTTCCATGTCGATGCTTCCGTGCTCTTTTACGGTCAATGTACCGGTTAGCCGGATATCTTCTGAGGAGGCTCCCAACATGATACTGAAATCTCCGGGTTCTACTACCCAGTCATTTTTCGCATTCAGAAGTTCCAGTGCTTTCCGGTCGAGGGTAAAGGATACCTCTTTTGTTTCACCCGGTTGTAGATGAATGCGTTCGAAGCCTTCGAGATTCTTTTCGTATGTTGTGACACTGCTGAGAAGATCGCGTACATAAAGCTGAACCACTTCATCTCCTGCACGTTTGCCTGTATTGGTAACTTTGCAGCGTACCTGTACCTTTTGATTGGGAGTAATTACTTTGGGAGAGATGTTTATATCCGAATATTCGAATGTGGTATAGCTTAAACCGTATCCGAAAGGGTAAAGAGCACCGTTGACGCGTGACATATCTCCTTTGGTTCCCGGATTTTTTCCACCGTCGATTTGTGAAGAAGGTTTATGAGGGAAATTAAACGGTATTTGTCCTACACTCTTTGGGAAAGTCACCGTGAGTTTACCTCCCGGATTGTAATCACCGAACAGTACATCGGCAATCGCCGTTCCTCCCTTAGATCCCGGATACCAGGCTTCCAGAATGGCCGGTACAAATTTATCCGCCCAGTTTACAGACAACGGCCGGCCGTTGATGAGTACCAATATCACTGGTTTTCCTGTGGCTTGTACTGCTTTCAGCAGATCCAACTGGCGTCCCGGAAGGTCGAGGCTGCTGCGCGATTTATTCTCTCCACAAGTTCTTTGTCCTCCTCCCAGCACTACTACGGCTACATCTGCCTCTTGGGCTTGGGCCACGGCTTTATCAATTTCCGACTGTTCATCCTTGCTTAGTGGATAATCGATGATTTCCGACTCCGGCCAGTGGGCATCTACCAGATCACAACCTTTGGTATAGAGCACTTCCGCTTTTCCGTTCAGCTTTTCGCGAAGTCCGTCTACTACCGTAGTAACCTCTACTGCCAATGGGCCGTAATGGGTCAGTGCATATGCTTTCTCTGCTGCATTCGGACCGCAAACTGCAATCTTCTTCACAGAAGTTATATCCAATGGAAGGGTGTTGTTTTCATTTTTCAACAAGACAATCGATTCGCGGGAGGCCTGTAAAGCTACCGCTTCATTCTCTTCTTTTTCTACTTCGTCATCTGCTCCTTTCAAGTCCGTCTGATAAGGAGCGTCGAACAATCCGACAAGGAACTTCACACGCAGGATGTCGCGTACACGGTCGTTGATGACTTCTTCGCTTAATCCGCCTTCCTGTACAAGTTCGCGTAGTGGCAGTACATAAGAGTCCGGTGAGCGGAAAGTACAGCGTACATTCAGTCCGGCTTCCACACTTTGACGCACGGCTTCTTTCATATCTTTGGCTGTGCCGTGTTTGGTGTAGAGATATTCTACGGCATCACTGTCGGAAACTACATATCCGCGAAAGCCCATTTGACCGCGCAGGCGTGTTGTCAGCCAATAATAACTGTTTTGTATCGGGAATCCGTCATAGTCGTTGTACGAACTCATCACTCCTAACAATCCGGCTTCCTGTATCACCCGTTTGAAGGGATATACATGAATCATTTCTACTTCGCGAGGTGACATTTGCGGATCTACACGCGCCATCCCTTCACGGGCACCCTTGTTGTTGCTGTAAGCGATGAAATGTTTTCCCGTAGCGGCAACTTGATGGTTGTGTTGCATGCCCCGAACCATTTCGATGCCTAATTCGGCAACAAGATAAGGTGATTCACCATATACTTCTTCATAACGTCCCCAACGCTGATCACGCCCTACATCCAAGATGGGAGCATATACGTTGGTATATCCTAACATTCGGGCTTCACGGCCGGTGATGAGTCCTATCTGATGAATCAACTTACGGTTCCAGGTATGTCCCAAACCGAGTTGTGTCGGGAAATTGGTTGCTTTGTAGCTTTCCACTCCCCGGATACCTTCGTTGGTGAAATCCACCGGTATTCCCAGACGGGTTTCTTCTACAAAAAAGCGTTGTACTTCATTCAGTGCCCAGGCGTGACGGGAAGCAGGCCATACATATTCATTGTCCGATGGCGGCAACCCCCATTGTTGAAAACCATTCAGATGTTCGTCGATGGCACCCATGCCGTCTTTCCACAACATCTGCTTCCATTCGGGAGTAGGCAGATCGTCTTTCAATACCCGCTTATATCCGTAAAGAGTCACCATCTGGCAGGTCTTTTCGTTCAGATTCATCTGACTGAGCAGGTCCTCGATGCGTGCATCTATCGGGGCAGTCGGATCTTCGTATATGTCTTTTATTCCGTTTTTATTAAAATCGATCCAGCCTTTTTTATACATTTCGGTTTTCACAGGTTTGTATACGGCCGGTATTTTCATTGATTTTTGTGCCGGTAGCGGCGAGATACTTCCTAATAAAAGGGTTGCGATGATTAGTCTTTTCATGGTATCTTTTTATTAATTATGTTCTGAGTGTCAAAGATAATGCATCTTTGTGAGAAAAGATGGATAAAATTGTCCATAAACGGGAGTGAAAATATCCAAGAGGTCTGAAAGTGAGCTTCGTCTCAGTATGATTTACCGTATGATTACTTGTACTTATTTGATTCGGACTCTCATCTCCCGTGCATCGAATGTGACGGATTTGTTTCGGAAAAGCCTTTCTATATGCCCGCTGGTCACCATTTCCGGGGTAGGCAGGCTATATAGTTGCGGATTATCTATCAGCATGATAAAGTCGCAGAGAGACAGAGCAATGTCCAAGTCGTGCGTGGAGAAGAGAATACATTTTCCCTCTTCTTGTGCCAACTTTTTAAGCAACAGGCAAAGTTCGTAGCGGTTGGGCAGATCCAAAAAAGCAGTCGGTTCATCAAGGAGGACGACAGGAGTGTCCTGTGCCAACGCACGTGCGATCATGATACGCTGGCATTCACCATCGGACATCTTATCCATTGTTTTATCGGCATATCCGGACATGCCTACCAGTTGCATGGCTTTGTCTACGCGCTCCTGGTCTGCCGGTTGTAATTGCCCGATCCAGTTGGTGTAGGGAGCGCGTCCCAATGCAACGACATCTTCGCAACGCAGATTGGCGATGCGTACTTTATCAGTTGTTACAAAGCTGATATTCCGGGCCAGCTTTTCCGGTTTCAGTGAAGCGATATTCTTTCCTTGTAGCACGATTTCTCCGGTTTGCGGTTTTTCCAGTCCCATTATAGCACGGAGCAGGGTACTTTTTCCTGTTCCGTTACGTCCTAACAGCGCAACGAGTTGCCCCCCTGTTATCCGGGCAGAAACTTTATCCAACAAGATTCGTTGCCCGTATCCTAATGTCAATTCTTTGAGTTGAATCATTTGATTATACGCAGATTTTTAGCGATTACCCATAAAATAACCGGAACTCCCAATAAAGCGGTGATACAATTGACCGGTAATAGAAATTTTTTAGCAATAATATCGCAAAGCAACATACCGATTAATCCTGTTAACATTGTGCCGGGAATGAGTATCCGGTGATCGGCATTATTGAATATCAATCGGGTGATGTGTGGCACTGCCAGCCCGATGAAACCTACCGGTCCGCAAAAAGCGGTGACGGTTCCTGTCAGTAGTGCGGTGGATACAAAGATAAGGGTACGCGAACGTTTGATATTCATTCCCATTGTACGCGCATAATTCTCTCCGAGCAATAATAAGTTCAGTGATTTGATGCAGGAGATGGAAATCAGCAGACCGATACATACGATAGGGATCATGATTCCTAACTGAGTCGTTGTGATATGGCTGAGTGATCCCATCGACCACAATGTGAACATCTTGAGTTGTTCGGCGGAACTCAGATATTGCAGAATCTGAATAATGGCACCTGCTACATAGCCGATCATTACTCCCATAATGAGGACACCGAGAATGTTTTTTACTTTCCGACTGATGATGGCCACTCCCAGTAAGATAACGGCAGTTCCTATCCATCCGGAGCCTACGATTCCCATCGATTGAAGTAATGGAAATTCCGACCATCCCAATAATGGAGCTCCTAATATGAACAGGGCTACTCCCAATCCTGCCCCGGAACTGACTCCTAACAGATAGGGATCGGCCAGTGGGTTCTGGAAAACGGTCTGCATCTGCAAACCGCTAACGGATAGGGAAATACCTATCAGTGCCGCCACTACTACCCGTATAAACCGGATAGAGAGGAGAATGTTGCGTGTCATTTCATCGCATTCACCTCCGGTCAGTACCGCCCCTATTTTAGAGATAGGAATATAAGCATCTCCTGTTGCCATATCTGTCAGTAGTAACAGTACGGCAACAATTCCTAATGTGGTAAATAAAAGAACATTGCGTTTACGGGTTTGTCTCATTCCAGGTGTCGGTAGTAATAGAGTGAATCGGTTACAAGTTCGGGATGGAAGATATGGATCAGATCGCGTAAAACTACATCGGGACGTACGACAGCCGATTCCCAATAATCGTTTCCTCCTGTGGGAGTCAGTCGCAGATTGTTGTTATAGACTGTTTTTTCACGTACGGCTTTTGCATCTGCGAATTTAGGGTTGACCGCTTTCAGTTCATCCAGCGTGGAGGCAACACCGACGTTGATCCAGTAGTCTGCTTTCTGTATCAGTTCGTAGGCTGTTTCCAGTCCGATAGGTGTCGAGCTGTTAGAAACATTCTCTTTATAAATGTAGTCTGCTCCTGCATCGGCAACCAATTGCGCCATATAACTTTGAGTTGAAGGCATTACCCAACTGTCGTTCCACGGGGTATTGAACATGACCGTAGGACGTTGTTCAACAGACTCTGTGAGAGTTTTCAGCGCTTGATAGCGTCTCGGAATTTCACGGAATACTTCGATCCCTTTTTCCCGGCTGTCTGTGAGTTCGGATAGTGCGATTAACCATTCGGCTTTGCCCAGTGGCGATTCTTCCAGATATTCTCCTACATACATGTAAGGAATCGAAAGTTCCCTCATTTTGTCCGTTACCGAAGTTTGGGCATCTCCGATGCCGTAAAGCAAAACGACGTCCGGTTTCAGTCCGATTAATAGTTCGTAATTCATTTCAGCACCCATATCCCTGATCGATTCTTTATGTGCAAGGACATAGGGATTCGATACATAGTCGATGCCTGATACTCCCACAATCCGGTCTGTCTGTTCTATGGCATCGAGCATGGCAATGTAGGAAGAAGACATACACACAATACGTTTGGCGCCGGCACGAATCACCGGGCCGGTAAATCCGGTTGGGGCCTGTTCGCCATTGCGCGAAATGAAATAGGACATTTCTACATTCTTGGCACCTTGCCACGGATTAGAGATTTGTATCAGAGTACTGGCACTGTTATCTGCACCCAGTATCTTGAATCCGGTGGCATATTCAGGCGTATATACATCCTGTTTGAATGCTTCTAAAGAAGTTTTTTTATTAGATACGCAGCCTGTCAGAACAAAAAGGCATAGTAATGTAAGAATTGAAATGGTCGATTTCTTTTTCATGATTATTGAATTTGACAACTTATTCTATTGTTGAGCTTTAGCTTTTTTACAATACATTATGCATCCAATAAAGTACTGCGTCAAAGAATAAAAATAATGCCACAAAGATAGTTCTCTTTGAGAATATTTCCCCTTTTTCCACTGACTTTTTAATTTAATAATGTGCCGATAGGTTGTGCTGATATGTCATATGGCAATTGGCACATTAACCTATTTGCATATTGTCTTATTATTCCTGCTATTGATAATATTTGTGAATACATTGCACAACATAGCAAAAGAAGTTTTATCTTTGCAAAATCATAATTTGGGCTTGACTGGATTTGACAGCGGGCAGAAATGGTGAGTAAGCATGCAGTGCGTCGTTGATTGGCACTTAAATCTCAGTCCTCAAAATTTTATCTGGCGAAACTAATTACGCTCTTGCTGCTTAATCGAATCATAGTAGATTAGCTTAATCCAGGCACAAGGTGCCAGGACGAGACATCACTCGGAAGCTGTTGCTCCGAAGTATTCCGATCCAGTGGTGCAGTTACATCGGGGATAGCCTAAAGTGGCCTCGCACTTTTGGTGAAAATTAAGAGGATAAGGTAATGGTTGATGGCTTTGGTTCTGCCGTTACACGAAAAATTAGGCAAAGATAAGCATGTAGAAAGCTTATGATTTCCTCGTTTGGACGAGGGTTCGATTCCCTCCAGGTCCACCGGAGATAATAAAAGCCACTTCAATATAATATTGGAAGTGGCTTTTATTGTTTTTGTCGGTGGTGTGAATGTTGTAGCTTCTTTTTTGTTCATCTTTGCTATTCTGCTAAACAATTCAAAAGCTAAATTCGTTAGTCTATAAGTCTGTTGATAATATGTAATCGCTAAATTCGTATTTTGTATTTATGAGTTGATTAATAATTAGTGTATGATGATTCAATTGGCTTCTTTGATTGTTTTCCTATACCATGTATGATTGTATGTTAGCGCGTATGACGGAGACACAAAGAATCAGATCACCTACCCATTGTGTATGGATAGGGCTGTTTTTCCCCCCTCATTCTTTCTGTGTGGTATTCTTACAAGTGACTTTCTTATTTTAAAATTATACAAACAATGAGATATATTTTATTCATCATTATGATGATACAAGGCATATTGTGTCATGCAGCCATCTGTAAGCATGTTTCGGGAGGTACCGAAACGGATAACCGGTCTGTTCTCAAAATACAGAAAGATCTGTGCGGATATATGTGGTTTTTGACTTACGATGGAATAAACCGCTATGACGGTACACACCTGAAGCGGTATGATTTAAATTGGGGTAATGATTCTGTTCGCTCGTGTCTGTACTCTTATAATTTATGTACGGATAGTAAGAATGAATTGTGGCTGTTTAGCGAAGATGGGAATATATGGTTATACAATCGTCTCTGCGATCGGTTTGAAAAGTACATTGATTTAAAAGAGAAAGTTAGGGGGACTTTCTCTTTCCTTTGTATGGATGATGGAGATAATGCGTGGTTAGGTAGTAATAAGGAGCTATACATTTTTCATTTGCCGACAGGAAAGTTACATCGGATGCAGCATGTTTTTGGAAATATTTCCGGATTACTATCTGTGGGAGACGGGAAATATTATTTAGCTTCCGAAACAGGAGTTTATTCTTTTGTCTCTTCCGGTGATACTCCGATCAACGTCTCTTCTGATTTGTTCAGTGAATGTACGCAGGTTTATAAGATGCTTTATGTTCCGGAAGTTCATCGTCTTGTTCTTGCCGACCGTTCGGCTGGAATGGAGGTATATGATTGTTCTACGAAACAGTTGTTGCATGCGCGAAGCGATTGGAAAGGACACCGGGTCTCCTCCTTGAAAAAGTATAGGGATGGAAAAGTGCTGATTGCTACCGAAGGAATTGGTGTCTATTGTCTGAATATGGATAATTATCAGATTTCCTCCTTTCTGAATGCTGATTCTGAGAAAGGGGGATCGATTCGCAGCAACCGGATTTCCGATTTATTTGTGGATGAGCATCAACGTATATGGGTAGCTGATTTTCCGGACGGGGTCAGTATGGTAGATGGTCTCGATTTGGAGGAACATGGATGGTATAAACATGTGTCGGGAGATGAACAGTCACTTATCAACGATCGGGTAAATGCATTGTTGAAAGATTCGGAAGGAGATATCTGGTTTGCTACGGATAATGGTATTTCCTGTTATTTTTCGCGAACGGGAAAATGGAGACATGTGGCTTCCGATTTATCTTGTAAGCAATATACTTCTCTTTGTGAAATATCTCCGGGAAAGATTTGTGCGGGCAATTATATGCATGGACTGTTTATCATTAGCAAGGATAAGATGAAAACCGGAAGTAGGTATGCCGATATTCCTTTTGTCAATGTTTTGCTTCGGAAGGATGCTGACAACATATGGGTTGGTACGGATGCCGGATTATCGCTTTTTAATGTGAAAGATACCACATTGAAGCCGATCGGATTTTCCGGATATCACAGGGTTCCTGTATGTGCTTTGTATGAGGAGAAAAGTGGTTTGTATATTGGTACCCGGGGGTATGGGATGTTTGTAGTAACACCGGGACAAAAAGAAGCGAAATTACAGACATCCGGGGATATTCGTAATATTTCTTTCATTTTGCCGGATAAGGAAAAGTTGTTGGTCGGTACGGATAAAATTCTTTATAGCTTTATTCCGGATACCAAACAGTTTCATTGGCTTTCATCCAGTGTGAACGGTTATCTGACTTCCGGTGTTTTATTGGACGACGGAACTTTTATGTTGGGCACGTCCGACGGGGTATTCCGATTTGGTAAACATACGCTTCAAACTTTGTATAGGAATCATCCGTGCATATATCTGGATAATTTCAGTGTATTCCATCAGCCTGTAACGGTTTCCTCAGAGAAGTCTCCTTTACAGTTATCTATCAATTATACTGGAATTCTGAAATTGAATCATAATCAGAACACTTTTTCTTTCACTGCCACTTCTATCAATTATGATGCACCGGAGGGTATTGTGTATTCATGGAAATTGAATAACCAGGCATGGACTACGCCTACTTCAAAGAACCTTATTCATTTTTCAAATCTTAGTTCGGGAAAACATCTTGTATCCGTACGTGCCCTGTCTGTAAGAAATGGTAATCCTATTGCACAAAGAAACATGCAAATAATCATACATCCTCCTTTGTGGCAAACAAAAGGGGCTTTTTTGTTTTACGGTATTGTTGTCGTATTGCTTGGAATATTGTCAGTACGGTTCATATTGATTTGGAGAGACAGGAATCTGTCACACGAGACTATAAAGGTTTTTATCAATGCCGCCAAAGATATATGTATGCCTTTGACATTGATAAAGAGCCCGTTGGAGAATTTATATCAAAAGTATTCTTCTGACACATTTAAAGACATCTTGCAGCAAGTGAAGGGAATAGATTATATGTTTACTAACTTAGTTACCATAGGGCGTATTTCATCGCATCCTAAGAAACTTTTCTTACTGGAAACGGAGCTGACTATGTTTTTGAATGAAACCATAGAACAGTTAACTCCGGTAATAGAACAGAAAAACGTAGAATTGCATTGGGATGGTACTCCCGGTTTTCTGCGCGTCTGGATTGATAAAGAGAAAATGACGGCTATCATAAGAGGAATGTTGGAAATAATCGTGGATAATGTGGACGATGGGGAAGAAATTGAATTGACCACTGCCTATACTTCCCGAAGTTGGGAGATGAAACTGGAATTTTCTGATGGTGGTTGTGTTAAAAAAAAACTCTATTCAGCAAAAAAGGAACCGGTACCAATTCATTAGGTGTAGCAAGTTGGTTGTTAATCCGGAGATTAATACAATTACATAAAGGAAAAGTTGTCTTTTCTTCAAAGAAAAATGGATGTATCTCTGTCATTTTGATTTTTCCTATCATTCTTAAGTCTTTCTCAAAGTTGCCGGAACTACTGCCGGGAACTTCGTTGTTTCGGTCACAGCCTGTCGATAAGAACCATGAAAAAGACGGTACATTCTCTTCTATAAAGCGTGCTTTAACTTCGGAAAATTTTTCCCAAAAGAAGTTGAAAGAAAAAAATACCATTCTGCTGGTTGAAGAAAATGAAGAATTACGTTCTTTCCTGATACAGGTTTTATCAGGGGAGTATAATATTTGTGCCGTATCCGAGGCGGAGTCTGCTTGTGAAACAATAGTTAAAGAACAGCCGGATGTTATTCTACTGGCCAGTACCTTTACGAATTTGTCGGGAGAAGCGCTTTGTCTGCAAGTTAAATCGGATGTAAAAACCGCTCATATCCCCGTTGTATTGTTGAAAGACCCCGTAAATATAGGGAACGACAGTCATCGGATAGCCGACTGCTGTCTGACGTTGCCTCTTGACATCTCCCGTCTGCGGGCCGAAGTAGACAACTTGATATTTAACCGGGGTATTATAAGGAAAAGATACATCAAACTGGTATTGGGGGCTGAGGACATGTTAGGGCCGGACATTGAAAATACGTTGCCGGGAGACGAACAGGACTTTATTGGCAAGGTACGCAAATTGATTGAGGAGAATCTTTCTAATCCGGATTTTAATATCGATATGCTCAGTGCGGAGATGAATATGAGCCGCTCCGGCTTTTATGCAAAAATAAAGTTGGTTACCAATCAGGCACCGGCCGATTATATTCGTACCGTAAGGCTGAACAGAGCACTGGTTTTACTGATAAGCAAGAAGTATACGGTGACGGAAGTAGCCGAGCTTACCGGATTTAGTGATCCGAAATATTTTCGGGAGGTATTTAAGAAATATTATGGAGAATCTCCCAGGAAGTTTGTGAATAGTTTGTAAGGAAAGGAGGATAATGAGAAAGAAATCCGCATGACCGGCATGCGGATTTTTTTGTTTCTATTATCGAAATTTGTGAATAAATGCTTGCCGTGTATACCTGCATTTCCTTATATTTGACTCTTGAATCAAGATCATGGAACGAAAGATCATACATATTGATATGGATGCATTTTATGCTTCTGTAGAGCAACGGGACAATCCGGAATTACGTGGTAAACCTCTTGCTGTAGGACATGCTGAAGAGCGGGGAGTAGTTGCCGCAGCCAGTTATGAGGCGCGCCGGTATGGAGTACGTTCGGCTATGTCGTCGCAAAAGGCGAAGCGTTTGTGTCCTCATTTGATTTTTGTTCCCGGACGAATGGAGGTATATAAATCCGTATCACGCCGGATACATGAAATATTTCACGAGTATACGGATATCATCGAACCGCTCTCTTTGGATGAGGCTTTTCTGGACGTTACAGAGAACAAGGCAGGTATCTTTTTGGCTGTGGATATAGCGAAAGAGATCAAAAAACGTATTCGTGGCGAACTGAATCTGGTAGCCTCTGCAGGTGTATCCTATAATAAATTCCTGGCTAAAATAGCTTCGGACTATCGTAAGCCCGACGGGCTTTGTACCATCCATCCGGATCAGGCTATGAACTTTATCGGTGCTTTGCCTATCGAATCATTTTGGGGAGTAGGACCGGTAACGGCAAAAAAAATGCATACATTGGGGATTCATAACGGATTGCAACTGCGTATGTGCTCATTGGATATGTTGGTACGGCAGTTTGGCAAAGTGGGGGCATTGTATTATGATTTTGCCCGCGGTGTGGATCTGCGTCCGGTAGAAGCTGTCCGTATACGTAAATCGATCGGTTGTGAACGAACTTTGGAAAAAGATATCTCTTTGCATTCCTCTGTTATTATAGAATTGTATCATGTGGCGGTAGAGTTGGTCGAACGTTTGAACCGGAAAGATTTTAAAGGGAATACACTGACATTAAAGATCAAATTTCATGATTTTAGTCAGATTACACGTAGCATCACTCAAGCACAGGAATTAACGGTTTTGGATAAAATACTTCCTTTGGCCAAACAACTGTTGAAAGAGGTGGACTACGAACATCATCCGATCCGTCTGATTGGGCTTTCTGTTTCCAATCCGAAGGAAGAAGCAGAGGAGCATGGTGCTTGGGAACAACTGAGTTTTGAGTTCAGTGATTGGGAGTGATCGGTCAAAGTCTATGGCTCTTTGTAGTGGATAGTTGTTTTTTGAACAGATATATTGCAGGCACCTAAAATGCCGCTTCCCCCTTCTATATTGCTGTATACACGGATAGGTTCTCCGAAGCCAAGATTTCCCAATGCTCCCTCCAGAGTACTTCCTGATATTTTCTGTATTGACAGGATGTATTGGTAATAAGATTGAGACAGGCTGTAAAGATAGATTGAGATTGTACTGCCGTCGGGATTTTCTTTACAAGTCTCTTTAAATTTGAGTGTATATGTTTGCTCGGATATTTGTTTGTCTGTGAATAGGAAAGAATGATTATCCAAACCATCAAATCCCATAGCACCGTCCAAGATATTTATATTCTCGGATAAAACCGGATCTGTTGTTTGCAGTTCGTTTTGATAGAAATCCTCTCCCCAGGAATATGTTTTTGTTCTTGAAGTAGTCAACGCATAAAAGTCGGATGTCTCATTTTTGTCTTGAAAAGTGATTTCGTATTCTATTTCATAAATAAATTGTTCTATGAGGTTGCCGTCAGGATCGATATATGTAACATCCGTATTAGGACGTTTGGTGATATTATGATAACCGGTTTTTAGGATGGGAACATGACGGGGAACTGTCTCTTCGGCAACAGCGGTTTCATAGCCTTTGGCGGAAACTACAATTTTTACCTTGTCCTGTTCTTTTGGAGTGATGTGCGATGTGAAAACTGAATCGGGAGAGGCGCTTGAATGGTCATTTTTGTTGTATTGTTCCCATTTCATTTGTTCGACATATTCGTCGTTGATGTATAAATCTACTTTGGCATGAGGAAGTTTAACGTAAGGGGTACTTTCGGGATAGAACCAGGTGCGTGTGACACTGGCCATGATGACATTATCCGGTGAAATGGCACAGTTTATGACTATTTTGGGTTGTGTACGGTATTTATCCAAGTCTATTTCTTTGTAGCAACTGCTTAATGACAAACTGAGAAGTAAAAGAATAAATGTATAATATTTCTGTTTCATGATAATGTTAAAATTTATAAGTGTACGATACGGATGGTATTATTGGTATAAGCCGGAGAGTTTCAAAATAGCAATCTGATTTATTTTCCGGGTAGTAACCCGATCCCATTGGATTCTGGGTCCAGAATCTTTTGTATATACCTACAGGCGCCATATAACAATAAGCATTATAGATACTGATGTTCCATATGCCGGTTCTACCTTTCTTTAGTGAACGATAAATGTTGATACCTAAATCCAGACGGTGGTAGGCCGGCAGACGAAAATTATTTCGGGTGGTGTAATATCCGACTCCTTCATCCGGATGGAAGTGAGGGAGCAGTGACTGTCCCGGGTAGATATTCCCGGTTTGTGGGCTTTGTACCTGTCCCAGAATTTGCTGATTTTCAAAAGATACGGTCACTCTATTTCCCGTCATATAGGTCCACGATGCGTTCAGTTCGACCTTTTTGTTTATTTGCCAGTTGGCTACAATGTTTAATTTATGGCGATTGTCAAATTTGGCCGGAAAAGATTTTCCATGGTTGATTTCGTCGAATTGGCGGTTATTCCAGCTTAGAGCGTAACCGATGTAGCCGGTTATTTTCCCCGTTTCTTTTCGGGCAAAAAGTTCTATACCATACGTGTTACCTTTACCGGCAGTGAATTTGTTTTCCCATTCGGCAAAGGAAGACAGGTAGTTGTAACCGTCTTTATAGTCTAAAATATGGTTCAACCATTTATAATATCCTTCGGCAGAAAAAGCATAATTCTTATTTGGAGTGTAATAAACTCCTGCGGAAAGTTGGTCGCTACACAAGGGTTTGAATTTATTATTTACGGGCATCCATGTATCCGTAGGTAAATTGATGTAACTTTCGCTGATCTGATGTACATATTGATTCATTCTGGCATATGATGCTTTTATGCTCCATTGGGGGGCAACATGGAATGCGGTACTTATGCGTGGCTCTAAATTGGTGTATGTTTTATTGTTTATTTTGTATAGGCTGAAACGTAGACCGGTGTTTAAACGGATTGCATTGTTGAGTTTCCATTCGTCTTCGGCATAAATTCCTAATTCGTGTGCATGGAGTTGCTGATTCCGATTGTCTCTGTTGAGGGTTGCATCGGAAGAGGATCGGACGGAGCTATATTCTGGTCGGAAACGGTGATAGATATACTGGCTTCCGAAGCGGATGTGCTGGTTGGTTGTCGGTAGATAATTAAAATCGGTTCGTAGACTGATATCATCTATTCCATTTAGGCTGGATGTTTGGTAATAGGTTTGTTTTTCGTCATTCTGTTCCTTAAGATTTCTTTGAAGTTTGGAGGCGTAATGGGTGTAGGCAACGTTGATGTTGCTGTAAAATCTGGAATTGAATGAATGTGACCATCCGGCAAATCCCATGACATTTCCCCAGCGTAATCGGCTGATATCTTCTTCTTTGTCATTTTCGTCTGTACTTTTACTTCCTCCTTTGAGATAATCACGACCAAAATAAATACCGGCAAAGGCGTGGCTGTGAGAGTTGAAATGGTGTGTGAGTTTTAAGTTGAGATCAGTAAAGGCATAGCGGGCTATGGTTTTATCTGCTCCGTCCTGTTTGGTTGCATTCATGATTGCCAATGCCGGAGCCGATAGTATATCAAACCAGGTGCGTCGTAGATTTAAATTGAAAGAAGTTTTATCTTTAATAAGGGGACCTTCCAGATTGAAGCTGCCAGAGGTGAGTCCCAACATGATGTTACCGTGGTGTTCTCTTAAATTTCCGTCTTTAGTCCGGATGTCGACTACGCTGGAAAGTCTGCCTCCGTAGCGTGCAGGAAAGGCTGACTTATAGAAATCTGTACTTTCTATCGCTTCGACATTGAATCCGGAGAAGAGTCCTGCCGCATGGTTCACTTGATAGAGTGGATTTCCTTCCAATAGATAGAGATTTTCGTCGTTATTGCCGCCTCGTACATACATATCGGCAAATCCGGCTATTCCGGGCGATACTCCCGGCTGTGTTTGTATTATCTTTATAATATCGGCCTCTCCGAAAAGAACAGGGGTACTTTTAATATTTTCATAGCCGAATCGGGCTTGTCCCATTTGTGGGTTTAGCAATAAGTTTTTTTGCAAAGACGTTGCACTGATAACGACCTCTTGCAGATGCTGAATACTGTCGAATTGTAATCCGTTGGTAGAAACTTCATGTATGTTTGTCCGTTTCAGAATGATAAAATGTCCTTCTTGCTTGTAGCTGATAGACAGAAGCACACACAGTTTACGCATACATTCGGAAAATGGAGTCCGGTAAAAAGAAATATTAATTTGTGGCATATTTTTTAGCAGGGAAGATTCATAAGTGAAAGTAACTCCGGCCTGCTCTTCCAACAAGGGTAACAACTTTTGCAGGCTGGCGTTGGCAACTTCCAGACTGATGAGCGGTTCGCCGGATGGTGCTGCTTTCACCTTTGCCGTAGGCAAGAGGCTCAGCAGCACGATCAACAGAAATTTGAAACAGATAACAGATTCTTTCATTGTTGTATGGTGATAGTTAGGTTCGTGTCGAGTGTTTGGTTGATAATATAAAGTATGTCTGAAATCTCCATTGTGTCGAAAGTTGCCGTTAGTTTCAGATTTTGTGGAGGTATATTTTTTAGTTTTATTTGATAGAGTTTTTCCAAATCTGCCACTACTTCTCGCAACGGGGTGTTTTGATAAACGAGTCGGTGGGTTTTCCAGGCCAGTTCGTTCAGATGATCTTTTACGGAGACTTGAATTTGTCCGTTTTCCCGGTTTACTATGGCCCGCATATTCTGTGTAAGGTCTGTACACTGCCTTGAAGTGCTGAAGCGGACTTTCCCGGAAACAATCCATGTCACTGTGCTGTCTTTAGTGGAAACCACTTGGAATTGTGTTCCTAATACTTGTATATCAGCTAAGGGGGTATTGATATGAAAAGGGACATTTTTGAGGTGATTCACATTAAAAAATGCTTTTCCGGCTAATTCTATATATCGTTCCTTTTTACCGAAAGACAAACGGTCGTATCGGATGGAACTTCCCGGAGATAGAGTTATGGCGCTATGATCCGGTAAAACGATTTCCTGCTTTTCAGCTTGTGCAGCAATTATGATCCAGTCTGCCTGTGTTTTCATCCGGTGGTAACCTATCCCTGCAATAATTCCGGTAAGGATAGCCGCTGCTATACCGATGCGGTATATCGGGATACGGCGTTTGGAGGAAGGTTGTTTGTGGATGGCTCTGGTAATCTTTTTCCATGCTGCTGAAGTGTCGGCCTTTCCTTCACTGTAAAAACGACTTATGAACCGGATACTCTCTTCTTCCGGTGTGGGGTATTTAGGATTCTTTTCCATGTTTTGAAAGTTTGTCTTTTATTAGTAAGACATGTTTTTAGGAAAATCCCCCCATCATTTCCTTTGTTTTTTTATGAGAAAAAGAAAAAATAAACTTTGATTGCTGTATTTCGTAAGGTTTTAATGGCCTTACTGATCTGGTGTTCGACGGTTTTGATCGATATTCCCAACTCATCGGCTATTTCTTTATAAGTGAGTCCGTCACGTTTTGATAGCAAGAAAATACGTTTTCGAGCTTTAGGCAGTCTGTCAATGGCTGTCCATAATTGTGCATCCCGTTCTGAACGGATGATTCGTTCTTCTTCGCTGATATCTTCCATTTCGTTTTCTTGAATCGTACTTTTCTGAGGGGAATGGATAACACGGGTCAGACTGCCATTTCGAACTACTGTATACAAATAAGCTTTCAAATTATCAATAGCCATTCCGCCGGACAATCTTTCCCATATATCTATAAATGATTGTTGTACAATATCTTCTGCGTCATCTATGTTTTCCGTATAACGCAAAGCATACATGGTGAGTGGACGATAATGGCATCGGAAAATTGTTTCAAATTCTGAGATGTCTGTCATTTTTTATTTAGAGTTTCGTTAGTTTGGATGCAAAAGTAAGAATACTTTTCAGTAAAACAAATGATCAGTGAGAATTGTGTTTTGTAAAATACCATATAAAAAAAGCAGAGAACCGGTAAATGATTCTCTGCTTTATTCATATAATGAGGTAGTGTATTTTACATGGCAGTCTGCTTTGAAAGCAGTTTTTGAAGTTGGCCATTCAAGGTTTGGCACATGGTTCCATTTCCCATTGCATGATAACGTTTGATACGGTACTGCAACATCATAATCTTTTCATTTGAATTCTTTTTCATAATCTTCATCTTTTTTTGCTCTCCACGTTTTGAAGAGCGGGTTTTACATCTTGTTTTCTTTAATAACGTTGCAAAGATACAAAAAGTTCACGAAAATATGTTCTACAACATAAAAAATATGCTTTTGAGACTCTTTTCTCTCGAAAGAGTGTGTATGTCCGGATGAATATTACAAATATATTACATAACTTTGTGGCAGATCAATTACCTGAAATATGCTGAAACGAATTCCTCACACCTACACGATCATCTCTTCTGTGATATTACTTTGTGCTGTATTGTCTTGGATTATCCCTGCCGGAGAATATGTGCGTCAGACAGTGGAGGTCAATGGAGTGCCGCGTACCGTGATTGTCGACCACTCTTTTCATCCGGTAGAACAGGCTCCGCAGACTTGGCAGGTGTTCAGTGCTTTGCTGGATGGCTTTGAACGCCAGGCCGGCATCATCGCTTTTCTTTTAATCATGGGAGGAGCTTTTCAGATTATGAATAGCAGCCGGGCCATTGATGCCGGAATATTCTCTTTTTTAGGATTCACGAAAGGGCTCGAGAGGTATCGGTTTATTAAGATGCTGGGAGTTAATAATGTGGTAATCTCTTTGATTATCATATTGTTCAGCCTTTTTGGAGCAGTGTTCGGTATGAGTGAGGAAACGCTGGCATTCGTTATTATCATTGTGCCGTTGGCTATTTCTATGGGGTATGATTCTATCACGGGGCTTTGTATGGTGTATGTGGCGGCTCATGTAGGTTTTTCCGGTGCTGTACTCAATCCTTTTACGATAGGTATTGCTCAGGGACTTTCCGATTTACCCCTGTTCTCGGGCTTTGAATATCGTATGTTTTGCTGGGTGGTGCTCACTGTCCTACTTATAGCTTGTGTGCTCCGTTATGCCTCTGTCATTAAAAGGAATCCGGAGAAGTCGCCAATGTATCGTGCCGATGCTTATTGGAGAAAAAGAGGAGAAGGGATGTCGGAACAGATTGCTTATGCTACCACACGTTCGGCGTATATAGTCTATGTATTGGTATTGATGGCATTGGTTGTATTTTCTGTTTGTTATCCTCAAAGTACGTTTGTGTTAGGAGAATCGTCCGTCAGTTGGTATGCTGTTCCTTTTCTTACTGTGTTGTATGCTGTTTTCGGTTGGTTAGGGTTGCGTAAATCCAATCATTTTTTTATTCTTGTCCTGCTTGCTTTTACTATTCTGTATTTGATTGTCGGTGTAATGGGGCATGGTTGGTATCTGCCCGAGATTTCCGCTATCTTTTTGGCGATGGGGATACTTTCCGGTTTTGCCAACAGCGAACAGACGGATACGATTATCAAGCAGTTTCTGGACGGGGCAAAGGATATGCTTTCGGCTGCCATAGTAGTCGGCCTTGCCGGTGGGATTATTCAAATATTACAAGACGGTCATATTATCGATCCTATTCTTCATTCGCTCGCTTCGTTGATGGGAGAGGCCGGGAGATTTGTTTCGTTGGGGGTAATGTATTTCATACAGACATTGATAAATCTGATTATACCTTCCGGTTCCGCCAAAGCGGCATTGACCATGCCTATCATGGCGCCATTCTCCGATGTAATCGGCCTTTCGCGGCAAGCTACGGTGATGGCCTATCAGTTTGGAGATGGCTTTACGAATATGATAACACCTACTTCCGCCGTGCTGATGGGGGCATTGGGAATAGCCCGCATACCTTATGAAATATGGGTGAAATGGTTCTGGAAATTGTTATTACTGTTTATTATATTGGGGTTGGTATTGTTGATCCCTACCGTACTGTTCCCTTTGAATGGATTTTGATTATACCTTATTTATATTGAATCGTATGAAAACATCGGGTTGTTATTTTCTATATTCACTATTGTTTTTTATGTTTCTTTCGTGTACGGAGGAGCATTTTTTGAAGGACGAGGCTTATCGTAACCAAGTACAGGCTGACTTTGCAATGAAGCAGTTGCAACTTCCATACGGCGATCTGTTCGGTGTTTTCCGGGATTCCACGCTTACTGCCGTAGAGCGCGAAGCATTGATGTTCCTTTATGCCTATATGCCTATTGGTGATATTACCGACTATTCGGGAGATTATTATTTGGAGAATATACGTCTGACTGAACAGGCACAGCGTGAGATGCCTTGGGGAAAACGATTCCCGAAGATGTATTCCGGCATTTTGTACTTCCAATCCGGGTGAATAATGAGAATCTGGATGATTCCCGCCGGGTATTTTATAATGAATTGAAGGAGCGTGTCAAGTATCTTTCCATGCGGGATGCCATTCTGGAGGTAAATCACTGGTGTCATGAAAAGGTGGTTTACCGTCCGAGCGATGCTCGTACCAGCTCGCCGCTTGCTTCCGTTAAGACGGCTTATGGCCGTTGTGGTGAGGAGTCTACCTTTACCGTTGCCGCCCTTCGTTCTGTAGGTATTCCTGCCCGTCAGGTATATACTCCCCGTTGGGCACATACCGATGACAATCATGCTTGGGTAGAAGCTTGGGCAGATGGTAAATGGTATTTCTTTGGAGCTTGTGAGCCGGAGCCGGTATTGAATTTAGGATGGTTTAATGCCCCTGCGAGTCGTGGTATGTTGATGCATACTAAAGTCTTTGGACGTTATAAAGGTGCGGAAGAAATCATGTATGAAACTCCCAATTATACGGAAATCAATGTCATAGAAAACTATGCTCCTACGGCGAAAGCGGTTATCACGGTTGCCGATGCGGGTGGTAATCCTGTGGAGGGGGCGAAAGTGGAGTTTAAAGTGTATAACTATGCCGAGTTTTATTCCGTAGCAACGAAGTATACCGATACTTCCGGACAGGCTTCATTGACGGCTGGAAAGGGAGATATGCTGGTGTGGGCTTCTAAGGGAGAGGTTTTCGGTTTTGGCAAGTTGTCTTTTGGAAAAGAAAAAGAACTGACACTTGTATTGGATAAGAAACCGGGCGATGTGTATTCGTTGGACTTGGATATTGTTCCTCCTGCCGAAGAAACCCGATTGCCCGAAGTGACTCCGGAGCAACGTGCCGAAAACAATCGTCGTATGGCACAGGAAGACTCTATTCGCAATGCCTACGTTTCTACTTTTATCACTGAAGCAGAGGCCGGAGCTTTTGCCCGGGAATATGCCATGAATCCCCAGACGGTTATCCGGTTGTTGCTTGCGGCGAGAGGCAATTACCGGACTTTGACTGATTTCCTCACAGTTGCTGCCAAAGAGGGAAAGGCTGATCTTGCCCTTAGACTGCTTGGTGTTATCTCTGACAAAGATTTACGTGATATATCTCCGGAAGTGTTGTTGGATCATCTTCATTATTCTACAGTTGCTTCTGGTGGAGATTATTACTATTCGTCTGTTCTCAATCCGCGCGTGGGCAATGAGATGCTGACTCCGTATAAGCAGTTCTTTCAAGAGGCAGTGCCGGCTGCCGATGCAGAAAGCTATCGTAGGAATCCGCAATTGTTGGTAGCCTGGTGTAAAAAAAATATTGGTATTGACAATGAGTTGAACTCGCAACGCATTCCCATGTCTCCTGTTGGTGTATGGAGAGCTTCCGTAGCTGACGAGAGATCCAGGGATATCTTTTTTGTGGCTTTGGCACGTGCTTTGGGCATTCCTGCCTGGATAGATGAGGTGACAGGGAAGGTTCAATATCAGGATTTGACTGACAGGCGGTTGAAAAATGGCAAGACATACGATGTGGATTTCGAAGCAACAGAGCAACTTTGGGCACCTTCGGCGATTGTAAGGGCCAATTATCGTCCTATCCGTTCGCTTGACAATCCTAAATACTATTCTCATTTTACGTTGTCCCGGTTTGAAGAGGGGACTTTCCGCTTATTGAATTATGATGAAGGTACTACCTCCTGGGAACAATTATTGAAAAATGGCACACGGCTGGATACCGGTTATTATATGCTTACCACCGGAACGCGTCTGGCTAATGGGGGTGTACTTGCCAATCTTTCTTTTTTTAATGTAGAAAAAGATCATAATGCTACGGTGGATTTGGTTATGCGTGAGAGTGAAACCCAAGTACAGGTAATTGGCAGTTTTAATTCAGAGTCACTTTTTCGTCCGGTAGGCGATCACAATCAGATGCAAAGTATTCTGCAAGCTTGTGGTCGTGGCTATTTTGTAGTGGGTATACTGTCTGCCGGACAGGAACCTACCAATCATGCTTTAAAAGATATGGCAGCATTGGGCAAGGATTTTGAGAAATGGGGACGTAAGATAGTATTGCTTTTCCCGGATGAAGAACAATACAAGAAGTTTCAGCCGACGGAATTTCCGGGATTGCCTTCCACTATAATCTATGGCATAGATACAGATGGCAATATTCAGAAGCAGATAACGGAATCGATGAAATTATCAAGTTCCGCAGCGCTTCCGGTATTTATCATTGCCGATACTTTCAACAGGGTGGTTTTTGTATCCCAAGGATATACAATCGGTCTGGGCGAACAGTTGATGAAAGTTGTGCATGGTTTGTGAGGGTATAAAGTGTAGTTCTTTATATGGAGTGATTCCCTCTTATCGCCAATCATTTATCGTCAATTCTGCAATCGTATTTCTGACTCTTTCTGCTGTTGTTATCTGACGGGAATATTCATCGATTTGTATGGTTCCTCCCATAGAGACGGTGGGGTTACGATATTGCATCTCGCTTATTCTTTTTTCTCTTGCCGAGAAATGGAATTCTTCGATACCTGTTTGCGAAGCGATATGAGCAATGTTTTCTTCGTTTACTCCGCAGCCGGCCAACAGAATGATTCTTCCGTCAGCTTGTGCATGGAGTTCTTTTAGTAAAGGGATACCGGCTTTTGCTGTTGCCTGTTGGCCGGAAGTCAATATCCGGTCGCATCCTAAGTCTATAATTTCTTCCATTGCTTTTTGTGGATTGCGACAGACGTCGAATGCACGGTGAAAAGTTACAGACAATCCTTCGGCGGCTTTCATCAGCTCTTTCATTACCGGCATGTTTATGTCTCCCGTTGCCGTGAGACATCCCAAAACAACTCCGTCAACTCCCGTTTTACGAGCCATTTCTATGTCTGCTGACATTGTTTTTATTTCGATAGGTGAATATAAAAAGTCACCTCCCCGAGGGCGAATAATCACATGGAGTTTTATATCAAGAACTTCTCTTGCAACGGCTATTTCTCCATAAGACGGAGTGGTACCTCCTTCCGGTATGCCTGCGCATAGCTCTACACGGTCGGCTCCCCCTGCTTGTGCGGCAAGACAACTTTCTATTGAGTTGGCACATATCTCAAACTGGTATTTGCTCATCCTATAAAACGGTATTAAAAAAGGGCGAATTGCTTCGCCCTTATCTTGATGATTTTTCTTCTTGATCTTATTATTTAGCAAAGCTTACTGCACGTGTTTCACGGATTACGGTAATCTTCACCTGGCCCGGATAAGTCATTTCATCCTGTATCTTTTGAGCGATTTCGCCCGACAGGCTTTCCGTTTGCTTATCATCTATCTTGTCTGCACCTACGATAACGCGCAACTCACGTCCGGCTTGGATGGCATAAGTTTTTGTTACGCCCGGATAAGACATGGCCAACTGCTCCAGATCGTTCAGACGCTTGATATACGCTTCTACGATTTCGCGGCGTGCTCCCGGACGTGCTCCGGAGATAGCATCACATACCTGTACGATAGGAGCGAGAAGACTTGTCATTTCCGTTTCGTCATGGTGGGCACCGATGGCATTGCAGATATCCGGCTTTTCTTTGAATTTCTCTGCCAGCTTCATACCCAATAATGCGTGTGGCAATTCCGGTTCCTCATCAGGCACTTTACCAATATCGTGCAACAGTCCGGCGCGTTTTGCCTTTTTCGGATTCAAACCTAATTCCGATGCCATCACAGCACAGAGATTGGCCGTTTCGCGAGCATGTTGCAACAGGTTCTGACCATAGGAAGAGCGGTATTTCATCTTACCGATGATACGAATCAGTTCCGGATGCAATCCGTGAATGCCCAAGTCGATGGTAGTACGTTTACCGGTTTCTATGATTTCTTCTTCTACTTGTTTGCGCACTTTGGCTACCACTTCCTCAATACGTGCCGGGTGAATACGTCCGTCTGTTACCAATTGATGCAAGGCCAGACGAGCCACTTCGCGACGTACAGGATCGAATGCGGAAAGAACGATTGCTTCCGGAGTATCGTCTACAACGATTTCTACACCGGTAGCCGCTTCCAGAGCACGGATATTACGGCCTTCACGACCGATGATGCGTCCTTTGATTTCGTCGGACTCAATGTGGAATACGGTTACGGAATTTTCAATAGCTGTCTCTGTCGCTACTCTTTGGATCGATTGTATTACGATTCGTTTGGCTTCTTTGCTGGCCGTCAGTTTCGCATCGTCCATGATATCGTTGATGTACGACTGTGCCTGTGTCTTGGCTTCCTCTTTCAATGATTCTACCAGGCGTTCTTTCGCTTCTTCGGCAGATAAACCGGAGATTGTTTCCAGTTTTTCTATCTCCTGCTGTTGCAGTTTGTCCAGTTCTTCTTTCTTTCTGTCAACGATTCCCAATTGGGCTTCAAGATTTTCTCTTACGGCATCAGCTTCCGCCTTTTTGCGTTGAATCTCTTCCTGGCGCTGGCTTAATACCATTTCGCGTTGTTTCAGTTTGTTTTCAGCTTGCTGAATTTTCTGGTTACGCTGGGCTACCTCTTTTTCCAGATCTGCTTTCTTATTGAGGAATTTTTCCTTAACCTCCAGCAATTTGTTTTTCTTGATTACTTCTGCTTCTGTCTCCGCTTCTTTGAGGATATTGTCGTATCTGGCTTTCAGTCCGTATTTAAATAATACGTATGACAATATGCCACCTACGATGAAGCAAGCAATGGATGCTACTATTGTTACTAACATTGTAATTTAATTTAAGTATAAATAAAAACGCACCGCCAAATATGCGGAAAAACCTCCTTCCGTATATTTTGCAGTGCGTGGATTTTCTATTCCCCACTGACAAAAGCAATGATTCTACTCCTTTTTGAAGTGTTCTTCAAGTGTTTTCGTCAGTTCTGTTATTTTTTCGGTATAAGGTGTCGTGTCGTTACGTTGTTTTTCGAGCAAACTTTCCAATGAAAAGCGATAAGCGATCATTGTCATAATCCTTTCTTTCTCTACGTTAGGCCACTTCTCCCTATATTCTTTTAAAATATCGTTTACCTGTTGTGCGGCCTTTCTTACTATCTCCTCATCCTCCGGTTTGATCCAGACCGGATAAGTAGCATCGGCCATCGACAGATTTATTTTCCATTTATCGTCCATACATCTCCATTATTTATTCATTTAATAAAGCGATGCACTTATCGACTTCACGCACTAATTTAGACAATCGCAGCTTTGTCTCTTTTACATCGCTGCCGTTAAGGCTGATTGTCGTTGCTGTTTTTAGGTTTGTGTAGCTTGTTTCCAGTTCTTTGTACTCAGCCAATACCTTTTCGTTTTGTTCCTTCTCTGCTTTGAGAAGTTCCTTAAGTTCAGCATTTTCACGCTTTAATTCATCGTGAAGATAGATTAAATGCCGTAGTCTTGCTTCAAAGGTACTTAATAGCTTTTTTTCTTCTTCTGTCATTACTACACCAAAATTGTACACAAAAATACGATTAAGTTTGGTATTACAAAAACTTTGCAGCAGAAATTGCGTGTTTTACTTGAAAATTGCTATTGAAGGAATAGATGAGAACATTATTAAGCTGGAATGAAGGATATACTTTTAAATTGTATTCCTCTAATTTCTTTATGTTGATCACTCTTATAATTGGCGATGAAAACATCCGGATGTTTTAGGTAACAACATCCGGATGTAGTGGTGGACAACATCCGGGTGTTTTGATGGACAACATCCGGATGTTTTGATAGCCTAATTCTGATTGTGATGTGTACTGGATTTAGTTGACAACTTCGATTGTTATTACTGTATTCGTTCACTCAACAATTTTCAATACCTGAATAGGTTTACATTTCTGTTTGTTAGCCCTACTGTAGTTGTCCTATTTGGATTTCCAAATATAATGCTAATTATTCTATTTATTCCAATGTTGTTGAACTGATTTTTGTTATTATCTCGTTTGCCAAGAAATATCCTTGGTCGGGGATCGCCGTGCGGCAAGGGGCGTGACCACCCGTCCCGACGAGCACAACCTGAGTCGGGGCACTTTCATACCTTCTCCTCCTTTATAATTTCCATTGGTGTGCGCATTTTCAAAGCTTGGTGTGGCCGGATATTATTATATGTGTACACAGCCTGTTTAATACGTTCTTCCACCTGGTTAAAAGTCTCCTTCCCGCAGTCAAAGAGCCATCCGTTCTTAATAGTATTGTTCATCCGCTCGGCCAATGCATTATGCAGAGGATCACCACACTGTGTCATGCTTATGCTTATATGTTGTGCTTTTAACGTGTCAACGTATTGGTTTGAGCAGTATTGAACCCCACGGTCTGAATGATGTATCAACCCGCTGATGTCTATCCCGTTCTCTCTGTAAAACAGGAAAGCTGACTCCAAAGCTTTCATCGGGCCTTCCGTTGTCAATGTAGGATAGAACGAATAGCCTACTATTGCACGACTGTGGCTATCAGTAAGCAAGGACAGGTATGCCCAGCCATCCCTGGTGGAGACATAGGTAATATCTGCCACAACCATACTTCCGCTTGTGCTTGCTACGAACTTAGGTGCCGTGTTCAGCAAATCAGGATATATATAATAATTATGATTGGAGTTCGTTGTTTTGGGACGTACACGCTTCTTCCTCTGGACCAGACCATTAGAGCGGAATATCTCATAGCACTGGTCACGACCTATCACCATTTTCTCCTTAAAGTAACGAACACAGCATACATATAGCTCACGCATACCCGATTGGGGCATTAAAGTTCTTAATTCTTTGCAATACAGAACAATACTTGTCTTCAAAACATTAACTTCACACTGTCTGTCCACATGTTTATAGTAACCTTGTCTGGTTATGCCGAAGTAACCACAGAGTCTGTTCAGACCACCGCATTTACGGTTGACCGAGCCTCTCTGTGACAAGGTGTCGATTACTTGGCATCTGAGTTTTTTCGCACGGGGATATGATAGGTCTGCTCTGTCAGATCAATAAGCACTTCGCAGGCTTCATGAAGCATCTTTGTCGTATCCAAATCCCGTTGAAGTTGACGGTTAGACTTGTGTAACGTTTCATTTTCAGCACGAAGCTGAGCGATAAGGGCCGCTGAGTCTTCGTCTATCAGCTGTGGATCAATGATGGATTTTTGCATCTTAGGATCTTCTATCTCGTACATTTTCATCCAGCGGGACAATGTACCTAAACTTAATCCATTACGTCGTTCAAATGTTTTCCGACGGTCGGAGCTGGAAAGATACTCGCGAATATAAGACTTACTTTCCAATTCTGTAAACTTTCTGTGAGGTTTTCTTTTGGTTGACATACTTTTTTTTGATTTAGAAAGTGTCAACTTATTCAGTACATTACATTGGATGTATGTATCTGTTTGATATATAGTGATTTTGATGTATATATCTTTATGTTCCAAAGATATACTTTTATTTCTTATTATTTACCATAATTGGGCTTGTATAGCATAACGGGGTATCTGATGGCATAAAATAATTTATAATACAATTTGGTTTATAAAATAAACTACTTATCTTTGCCACGGATTCGAATTTCTGATAATACATTTAACAACAAATAAATACGTGTCATGGAAGATAAAAAATTAAATGAGCAAGAGAGCCTGGAACTTATTGCCCGGATGATTCGAAACAGCAAAAGGAATGTGAGGGAGAATGCCGGAGGCCCTGCTTTGATTGGGGGATACGCTACGGTTTTAACTTCTCTGTTGGTTTATGCAGGCTGGATGTTGACACATCAGTATTATAGTATGTATGGTTGGTTTTTGATACCTGTGTTTGGAGGAATAGGTACGTTTTTGTTTGGCAGGCATGAAAAGCCGGTACTGATTAAGACTTATTTGGATCGTGTCATATTTGAAAACGGACTGGACATAAAAATCAAATAATTATGAAAGAGACTTCAACACGTTTCGGACGTTTTTGCACTTCCTGGAAATTCTTTTTAGTGCTGATAGCTTTGCAATTTGTATTGATGCCGATGGCAACGAAAGGTTTCCGTTTTGAAGAGGCCGGACAGATTGTCTTTACTACATTGGGGCATGCATTGATCAACCGATTCTATCCTTATTCATTTGTTTTTCAGTGGATGGCGCTTGCGCTGATTGTTGCCCTGTTGTTTTTTCGTGACAGGATCGGCCGGTTCTTTTCCGCTTATGTGGGATGTTGCTATCTGCTGTATGCAATCATTCAAAGCATTGCTGTAACCAATAAATATGGTGTCAGCGTAGTGACGGTCAATCTGGTGATGATGCTGTTTGTGGCCTTTGTCTGGTTTCGTGATTCTTGGAAAGGAGAGAATAAGTACACATTTTCGAATTTGAACTGGAAAACAGCTTGGTTGGTTCCCGTTGCATTTTTCTGTTTGTGGTTTCCGATGAATCTACAGAATGCGAAACCTGATTTCAATCCCGCTTATCTGTTTTCCGGTTTTGCATCACTTGCTTTTTGCCCAATGACACCCGTGTTTCTGATATTGCTTACCTTGTGCCGTCCCACTATAAACATGGTAACCTACCGGGTCACTGCTATGGTAGGGTTAATTATCGGTATCTATAATATGGGGCAGTTTGCCAATCCCACCGGATTTTATTTAGGAATATATCATTTACCTTTGCTGCTGATCTCTTTGTATGCATTGTTGAGTAGCAGACAATTAAAATAATAATAAGAACATGGAAAATAAGAAATTGAATGAACAAGAAAGTCTGGCATTGATTACCCAGATGATTCAGAATAGTAAAAAAGGGTTGGTTGTAGGAAGCGGTAATAGTTTTCTATTTTGGGGATATTTGACTCTTGCCGTCTCCATAGCAATTTTCCTATTACTTTATATTACCGGAAATCAGAGCTGGTTCTGGTTGGGGACTGTGATTCCGGTGATAGGATGTCTGTATACTTATTGGGTTTCCCGGCGGAATGGTAAGAAAACGATGAGTTATGTCGATAAAGTGATTTCGAATGTTTGGCAAATAGTAGGAGGAACTTGTGCTATCATTGCCCTTTTGGCCTTGAATTATGGAAATAATATCGCTATATTGCCGTTGCTTCTGTTGGTGTTATCCGTGGGTGCAGGAATAACAGGATCTGTTATCCAAGAGAAATCGTTTTATAACTGCTCCGCTTTTGGAATCGCTATTTCGTTAGGGATGCTTTTCAATATCAATTCAATTGTGGAAGGACCTTTACGACAGGTTTTTGCTTTTGCCCTTGCCATTACAGTCGTAATGATTATTCCGGGACATATGGTTAATCGTAAAGCAAAGAGAAGCAATGTTTAAAGAACTGAATCCGTTACTCCATTCCGAACTTCGCTTGGCGGTGATGTCGTTGCTTATTTCTGTTGAGGAAGCGGACTTTGTCTATATTCGTCAGCAGACGGGGGCTACAGCCGGAAACTTGAGTGTACAGATCGATAAACTGAACAAAGCCGGTTATGTGGAGATAACGAAAACATTTAAAGGAAAAATGCCTTGTACGATCTGTAAGATTACCCCACAGGGAGTGGATGCGTTTGAAGAATACGTGGAAGCGCTGAAAAGTTATATTATAAAATAAATGGTGAATGGACGAGGATTATTTGCTATCTATCAGGAATATACTTTAGCTTTTGAGATTATTATTTTATCTTTGCGTATAAAAAACAGGTTTTTAAAGAATGATTTTATGTTGAAAATATTAGTAACCTACGCTGTACAAGGCGAATTCGCAGAGATTAAGTGGCCCGATGCAGAAGTGTATTATGTACGTACCGGCATCGGCAAAGTAAAAGCAGCTTTTCATTTGGCGGAAGCTATCCGTCAGGTGGAACCGGATATTGTAATAAATATGGGGACGGCAGGGACGATTCATCATAAGGTAGGCGATATTTTTGTTTGCCGTCATTTTATTGACCGTGATATGCAGAAGTTGGCAGGACTCGGATTAAGCTATCAGTTGGATACTTCTGCGTTGCTTGAACAGAAAGGGTTCTGTAAGCATTGGACGGAGTCGGCTACCTGCAATACCGGAGATAGTTTTCTTACAGAGTTGACTGATATAGAGGGAGATGTGGTAGATATGGAAGCATATGCACAGGCTTTCGTATGTAATTCTAAAGAGATTCCTTTTATTTCGGTAAAATATGTTTCTGATGTGATCGGTCAGAATTCTGTGAAGCATTGGGAAGATAAATTGGCTGATGCCCGTACCGGGTTGTCTCACTTTTTCAATGTTTTGAAGGAAAGTATATGATAAGTGACTCCTACTGCAATCAGAAAAAGGAGTATCTTGACCCATACTAAAGGGACGAGAAAGAATATGCAATAGAGCATGGTGCCCCACATGAGCACTAACGAGATGATTTTGGCACGCAAGGGGATCGCCTTATTTTCGCGAAAGTTACGGATATAAGGGCCGAGATGTTTCTGATTCAGTAACCATTGATACAAGCGGGGCGACCCTTTGAAATAGAGCGCAGCCGTCAGCAGCAGGAAAGGGGTGGTAGGCAATAATGGCAGAAAGATGCCTAAAATACCTAATGCCAGCGAAACGGTTCCTAAAATGATACAGATGGTTTTCATGCTGCAAATGTAGAAAAAATAACGAGGTTTGCAGAATGAAAATCTGAATTTGTATTAACTTTGCCCCTGCATCGAGGTGACATTAGATGCAGGGACTTTTTTTAATATATATGACGATGTATACAGTAATAAAACGCCTCGAGGTATCGGCTGCGCATAGCCTGAACCTCTCTTATCGCAGTAAATGTGAGAATCTGCACGGTCACAATTGGATTATCACGGTGTACTGCCGTTCTGCAGAACTCAATGCCGACGGAATGGTAGTGGATTTCAGCCTGATCAAAAAAGCGGTGAAAGAAAGATTGGACCACCGTAATCTGAATGAAGTACTTCCTTTTAATCCTACTGCCGAAAATATAGCCCGTTGGGTTTGTGAACAAGTGCCTCATTGCTTCAAAGTGGAAGTGCAGGAATCCGAGTCAAATACGGCTGTCTATGAGAAAGATTAACGAAATTTTTTATAGTTTACAAGGAGAGGGGTATCACACAGGTACTCCCGCTGTTTTTGTCCGTTTTTCGGGGTGTAACTTGAAGTGTGGCTTTTGTGATACCCGCCATGAAGAGGGGGTGATGATGACGGATGAGGAGATTATAGCCGAGGTAAAGAAATACCCGGCTGTAATGGTGATACTTACGGGTGGCGAACCTTCCTTGTGGATTGACGATCACTTGATCGGTCTTTTGCATCAGGCCGGGAAATATGTTTGTATCGAGACGAATGGTACCCGCCCTCTGCCGGCGGCTATCGATTGGATAACCTGTTCGCCCAAGCAAGGTGTAAAATTGGGTTTAAACAGAATGGATGAAGTGAAAGTAGTGTACGAAGGACAAAATATTGACGTTTATGAGTTACTTCCCGCCGAACATTTTTTCCTCCAGCCTTGTTCTTGTAATAACACCGCAGCAACGGTGGATTGCGTGATGCGACACCCCAAATGGAGACTAAGCCTGCAAACGCACAAACTGATAAATATTTTGTAATAGTTACGGGCTGCTGCCGGCTATATGGTATTCTTTCGGAAGGATGCCCGTAGTTCGTAACTCGTAGCTTATAATTATTGATTATGAAAGTAGGTTTATTTATTCCTTGCTACATCAATGCCATCTATCCCAATGTGGGGGTGGCATCGTATAAACTTTTGAAAAGTTTAGGTGTGGATGTAGATTATCCCCTGGATCAAACTTGTTGTGGACAGCCTATGGCAAATGCCGGTTTTGAAGGCGAAGCTTTAAAACTCGCTCTACGGTTCGATGATCTGTTCAAGCAGTATGATTATATTGTTGGGCCTTCGGGTAGTTGTGTGGCATTTGTCAAACTGAATCATCCGGGTATCCTTGCCAAAGAAGGACATTTGTGCGAAAGTGCCGGTAAGATTTATGATCTCTGCGATTTTATTCATGATGTGATAAAGCCAGAAAGGCTGGAAGCCCGTTTTCCGCATAAAGTGAGCATCCACAATAGCTGTCATGGCGTACGTGAACTTTTCCTGTCTGCTCCGAGTGAACTGAATATCCCTTATTTTAATAAACTGCGTGACCTGCTTCAATTGGTCGATGGTATTGAAATCTTTGAACCGAGCCATATAGACGAATGTTGCGGTTTCGGCGGTATGTTCGCCGTCGAAGAGCAGGCGGTCTCTGTCTGTATGGGCCGTGATAAAATAAGGCATCATATGGAAACCGGGGCCGAATATATCACCGGGGCCGACAGTTCCTGTCTGATGCATATGCAAGGCATCATCGAGCGTGAGAAACTGCCTATCAGAATTGTTCATATAGTAGAAATCTTAGCATCACAATTATGAGTACCAAGCATGCAAAGGCTGCCGGGAAGTTCTTAGAGAACCCTGTGATGGCGGCATGGCACAACGAAACCCTTTGGATGGTTCGTGCCAAAAGAGATAAGATGAGTAAGGAGGTTCCCGAATGGGAGGATCTGCGTGAGAAGGCATGTGAACTGAAACTTTATTCTAATAGCCATCTCGATGAACTTCTGGTAGAGTTTGAGAAGAATGCGACTGCCAATGGCGCCATAGTGCATTGGGCAAAGGATGCCGATGAATATTGTGCCATTGTCTATGAGATTCTGAACAGTCACGGGGTGAAGCGTTTCGTTAAAAGCAAGTCTATGCTTGCCGAAGAGTGCGGGTTGAATCCGTTTCTGATAGAAAGAGGGATCGATGTGGTGGAATCCGATTTAGGTGAGCGTATTTTGCAGTTGATGCACTTGCCGCCCAGTCATATCGTGCTGCCTGCCATCCATATTAAGCGTGAGCAAGTGGGAGAACTTTTCGAAAAAGAGATGGGTACGGAGAAAGGGAATTCTGATCCTACTTATCTGACGCATGCCGCCCGTAAGAATCTGAGAAATATCTTTCTGAATGCAGAAGCTGCCATGACAGGAGCCAACTTTGCCGTAGCGTCTACCGGGGATATAGTGGTGTGTACCAACGAAGGGAATGCGGATATGGGAACTTCCTGTCCTACCTTGAATATTGCCGCTTTCGGCCTTGAAAAGATTGTTCCCGATATGGATGCATTGGGGGTATTTACCCGGCTACTGGCCCGTTCGGCTACGGGACAGCCTGTTACGACTTATACCTCCCACTATCGCAAACCGCGTGAAGGGGGCGAATATCATATCATTATCGTAGATAACGGGCGGAGCGAGATACTTGCCCATCCCGATCATATCAAGACTTTGAATTGCATCCGCTGTGGCGCCTGTATGAATACTTGTCCGGTCTATCGCCGTAGTGGTGGTTATTCATATACTTATTTCATTCCCGGCCCTATCGGTATAAATTTAGGTATGGCGCACGATCCGGAAAAGTATTACGATAATCTTTCTGCCTGTTCGCTTTGTCTGTCTTGTTCCGATGTATGTCCGGCGAAAGTCGATCTGGCAGAGCAAATTTATAAATGGCGTCAGGTATTGGATAAGATAGGAAAAGCTGATACCGGGAAAAAAATAATGTCCGGTGGTATGGAAATATTGATGGATCATCCTGTTTGGTTCAATGCGGCTTTGTGGGCAGCACCATTGGTGAATCATTTGCCGCGTTTTATCAAGTACAATGATCTGGATGCCTGGGGAAAGGGACGTGAATTGCCGAAGTTTGCCGGTGAATCGTTCAATGAAATGTGGAAGAAGAATAAGGTACAGGGAAAGGAGGAAACGAAATGAGTAGTCGGGAAGAAATATTGGCTAATATCCGTAAGAATACGCAAAAGCGTTTTGATTATCCGGAATGGGAGATAAAGGCGACTACCTATCCTGATGTTATAGAGAAGTTTTGTGAGGTAAGTCGCGCGGTAGGCGGTGAGGCTGTGCTATTGGGTAAGGGGGAGGATATAAATGCGGTCATTCGCCGTACTTATCCGGATGCCGGTCGAATTGCTTCGAATCTGGATGAAATAACATGTGCTACATTCAATCCGGATGAATTGGACCGTGCACAGGATTTGAACGGTACGGAGATAGCTGTGGTGGCCGGAGAAATCGGTGTTGCGGAGAATGGTGCTGTCTGGATTCCTCAAACGGTGAAGTATAAAGCTCTCTATTTTATAGCAGAGAAATTAGTGATTATTCTTGATCGTAACCGGATTGTCAGTAATATGCATGAAGCTTATGAGGAAGTGAAAAAAGAGAAATATCAATTCGGTACGTTTATCTCCGGTCCGTCAAAGACTGCCGATATCGAACAGGCTTTGGTTATGGGAGCACACGGGGCGAGGGATGTGCTGGTAATTTTAAAATGATAAATAATGTGTCAATGTGCCAATATGTCAATGTGCCAATTAAATGATACATCAATTGACCAATATGCCAATTAAATAACAGCGCAGCCAATTGGCACATTGGCACATTGGCACATTGACACATTATTTAATTGGCAAATTATTAATATTATGTATGCAAATAAAGTAAAGAAAGTTGTAGCAATTCATGATCTTTCAGGGGTAGGCCGGGTTTCGCTTACGGTAGTTATTCCCATTCTTTCATCAATGGGTTTTCAAGTTTGTCCGTTGCCTACGGCGGTGTTATCCAGTCATACACAGTATCCCAATTTTTCGTTTTTGGATTTAACCGATGAAATGCCAAAGATTATTTCCGAATGGAAGAAACTTGGTGTACAATTCGATGCGTTCTATACCGGCTACCTTGGTTCTCCACTCCAGATACAGATTGTTGCTGATTTTATAGATGATTTCCGGCAGTCGGAAAGCCTTGTCGTGGTAGATCCGGTTTTGGGTGACAACGGCAAGCTATATGCCAATTTTCATGATTCGATGATCAAGGAGATGCGGCAACTGGTAACGAAAGCCGATGTGATCACTCCCAATCTCACCGAACTATTTTATTTGTTGGATCTGCCTTATAAAGAGCAAAATACCGATGAAGAGTTGAAATCCTACCTTCGTCAACTTTCTGATAAAGGGCCGGAAGTGGTGATTATAACCAGTGTTCCTGTATTGAATGACATTCATAAGACATCTGTATACGCCTATAATCGTACCGGCAATCGCTTTTGGAAAGTAACTTGTCCTTATCTGCCTGCTCATTATCCCGGAACCGGGGATACTTTTACAAGTGTAATCACCGGGGCTTTGTTGCAAGGTGACAGCCTTCCTATTGCACTTGACCGTGCTACACAGTTTATTTTACAAGGAATTCGCGCTACTTTCGGTTATGAGTATGATAACCGTGAAGGTATTCTTTTGGAGAAAGTGCTGCATAATCTCGATATGCCTATTCAGAGTAGCAGTTATGAGCTTATCTGATCATAGTTATTTTTTGCCGGGATGCATTTGTTCTTAAAAATAAACCTTTTTGTTTCTATATCAGTCTTTTTAATGACAGGTATTCTGTTGGAAAAGTCAGATATAGAGAACCGTATGCATAAAATGATGTAATAAAATGCATTTCATTTCGCATATTTTAGCCTGATCCGGATAAATATGTATTTATCTTTGCATGTAAATCTGTTTATCATTACGAAATAGGTTCGGTTTCTCTACGAGTTTCCCTCTGTTGCTCGTAGAGGAACGATAAAAGACTCGTAAAGGAACCGAAAGATTACCTTAGAAGAACGAGAGATTCGCTATCAGACTCTTGATTTTATACTCATTGCTGTTTGACTTCTGACCATTTGTAAATAGAATAAAAACGTAAATATAGGATATTTAAGAATAAATTGTCCGGTAAAAGCAAAGGATGCAAGCATGTTGCATCAAAATATACTATATTATGAGCTATTTGATTAACGCAAAGTGGGAATGAAGGCGGCTTTTGTAATTGGCACTGTTACCGTTTGCAAATAAGCCCGATAGTCATACTTAAGAATATTATTTTGACATTTTGATACAGTTCTCGTTTCTTACCCACGCCACAAGTTTCTGCGGCATGGGGCATTTTATTCTTCTTTTCTTATTCAGCTAATCCTTTGCTAATCCTTCGGCTGTCTCTGCTAATCTGATAAACTCTCTTCTGTATCCCTTTTCGTCATTGTCAAGCGATGTTTTAGCCAGGGATATTACTTTATCATAAGTGGCGTCTCCTTTAAAGTCAGAATCACGCAATAGCTGTCCGAACATGGCAACAGCAGAAGCAAAGCGGAAGTCCGAAGATACTTTTTCTTTTTTATCATCGATAAGGGGTTGTTCGATTTTCTTGCTGGTATTTCCGTCCGGTGCTTTGTAGCGCAGTTTTACAGTAAGGAGTTCTTTTGAATTGTTTGTCACAGCAGGAGCCGGTTTTGTCTTTTGATATTTTAAATCGTCCACTTTACCCGTAAAATCGCTTTTGATTCCTGCGGGTACTACCTCATAGAAAGCCGTTACTGTGTGTCCTGCTCCCATTTCACCTGCATCTTTGGCATCATTGTTGAAATCTTCGTCTTTCAGCAAACGACTTTCGTAGCCGATGAGCCGATATGCCTGTACTTGCGACGGATTAAATTCTATTTGTAATTTTACGTCTTTGGCCACTGTGTGCATCGTAGCTCCGAATTCATTGACTAATACTCTGTTGGCTTCCTGCAAATTGTCAATGTATGCGTGGTTCCCGTTTCCCTTTTCTGCGAGGACCTGCATTTTACTGTCTTTATAGTTTCCCATTCCATAACCTAATACAGTCAGAAAAACACCGCTCTTTCTCTCCTGTTCGATGAGTTTTTCCAGTCTCTCATCCGAAGACACTCCGACATTGAAATCTCCATCCGTACAAAGGATGATACGGTTGTTTCCTCCTTTTACAAAGTTCTGCTTTGCCATCTTATAAGCCAGTTTGATACCTGCACCACCGGCGGTAGAACCTCCTGCGGTCAGCTCATCGATAGCTTCACGGATTTTCTGTTTATCGCTTCCGCTGGTGGAGGGCAATTTTTCTCCTGCCGAACCGGAGTATACGACAATCGCTACTCTGTCTTCATCACGCAGATTGTTTACCAGCAATTTGAGAGAAGACTGGACCAATCCCAGACGTTGAGGACCGTACATCGAACCGGAAACATCAATTAGAAAAACTAAATTGGATACCGGAAGCTTGTCTGTCGGAATTTCCTTTGCTTTCAATCCGATACGGACCAACCGGTGTTTTACATTCCATGGACAGGCACCTACTTCAGTAGTGATTTTCACTGGATCATTTCCGGTAGGTTGAGGGTAGTCGTATGAGAAATAGTTTATTAATTCTTCCGTACGGATCGCATCCGCAGGGGGAAGTTCACCTTTATTAATATAGCGGCGCATGTTACTGTAAGAAGCGGCATCTACGTCAATTGAGAATGTAGACAGGGGGCTTTCGCTTACGGTCTTAAAATTATTTTCTGCAATCTCCTTATACTCTTCTGCATTCATGCCGTCGGCATCCATTCTGCTTGCCATGATGCCGGGAGTAGCATGCCCTACAGCACCGCATAAGCTTACCATTTTCTGTGTACCATAGCCCACTACGACACATTCTTCCAAAACCTGACTACTTGTTTTTAAACGAATATTCAGGCGCTCGGACTTAACCTCCGCTTCTTGCTTTTCGTAACCGATATAAGAAAATACTAATTTTTCACCTTTGTCAGCGCGAATCGTATATTCGCCGTCCACATTGGTTATAGTACTGCGAGTAGTCCCCTTTACCTGCACTGTGCAACCTATAATACCGGAACCGTCTGCGGCATCAGTTACTTTACCTTTTACTATGAATGTTTCTGCATTCACGTTTCCCAAAGAAATAATTGCTACCAGCAATCCGAACATCGTAGCTCTTAATCGATTTGTTTTCATACCTTATTTAAATTAAATGTGATACATAAATCCTATGTTTTATTCTATAGATGCAGTTTTGAACAGGATTCCATAAAGGGGTTCTTATTTTTTTCATATTAATTTAGGAAAGGATATTTATCTTTTTTTTAACCATAGAATTGTCCATGTTTATAGTATATTTCTCCATTGTGTGCTCATGTGTCTTTGCCTAATTTTGCATGTATTAAATTATTAATTACTATTTTATTTTATAATTAAAAGAAACAGTAATATGCATAATATGCTTAAAGAGTTTCCGGACCTTATTGTCATTTTCTGATTATCTGTTAAATGGGCAGTTAACAACCGGATATATAACATAAAATTCATTTAATTATTAATCTTGATGTATTATGAAAAGAAACAGATTAATTTGGTTTTTCTCCCTATTATTTTGTTGTACTTTATTGGCGGCTCAAAGCATAACTGTTGAGGGTACAGTCACGGGAAATCTTGATTCGGAAGTATTGATAGGAGCAAGTATTTCTGTAAAAGGTACTACAATGGGGACTGTTACGGATATAGATGGGAAGTATTCTCTTTCTGTACCGTCTGATGCTATATTAGTATTCAGTTATTTGGGTTATGAAACGGAAGAAGTTGCTGTAAGGAACCGCTCGTTGATAAACGTTTCTCTGAAAACCAGTTCACAAGATTTGGAAGAGGTCGTTGTTGTCGGTACTATTTTGAAAAAAAGTGATTTGACTGGTGCTGTATCAAGTGTTAGTGCGAAAGTGCTGGAAGAAAAACCGGTTACCAGTATAAACCAAGCTTTACAGGGGCGTGTTGCAGGAGTCTTGATTTCTAATGCTGCCAAACCGGGTGATGATGCAACTATTAAAATTCGTGGTATCAATACCATTAATACTACTACCGATCCTATTTATGTAGTGGATGGTTTGGTTATGGATAACTTCGGAGGTGGATTTAATTCTATCAATTTGAATGATGTTGCTTCTATTGAGGTATTGAAAGATGCCTCTGCTACAGCTCTCTATGGTTCGCGTGCTTCTAATGGAGTGGTTTTGATTACAACTAAAAAAGGTAAAATTGGTAGTGGCAGAATTACCTATGATGGTTGGGTTGGTTTTCAAACGGAAGCGAAGCTTCCTGAAACTATGGGTACAAGAGATCTTTTTGAATTGAGAAAAGAGGCGGCAATGAATTCGTTTACGGCGCGTCACCCGGAGGCAACAGTTGATGAAATTGATGCGTTTTTGGCCAATCGGGTGATGACACCTTATGTTAAAGATGGCTCGGGAGGATATGTCTTTGCACAATATGAGTTTGATGCCTATGAGAATAATGATAATTATGACTGGTTGGATGCAGTGACCCGTACTGGTGTAGAGCAAAATCATGCGTTGAGTTTTAGTGGAGCTTCCGAAAAAGGTGCCTATTATTTAAGTTTCGGATATTCTAATAAAAAAGGAATGGTCAAGAATCTTGGGGATACGAGGTATAATGGGCGTATTAACTCAGATTATTCCATCAAATCATGGTTAAAAGTCGGTACTAATACCTCATTTTCTCATACTGAATCTGAAATATTTTCGGATGATGGTGTTTATGATAAAGCACGTGGGGCTAATCCTATGTTACCGGTTGACTCGGAAATCTACACCTTGAATTATGGTGGAATAGAGGATAATAATTACTTTAATCCGATACGCACTTTAAAAATAGAGAATGACCGCAGGCGCAATCGCTTGTCTTCTACCAATTTTTTGAATATAAATCCACTAAAGGGATTGAATATCCGTACTTCGTTTTCTCTTGATTTTTTTCAAGAAGATCGGTTTAAATACACTCCGAAAGATATTCAGGAATCTATTCGTTATTCTCAGGATGGACAGGCAGAGCATACCCGTGACCAAAGAATGGTATGGCAATGGGATAATTCCATCTCTTATGACCGGATATTTGGAAAACACAAAATAAATGCTTTGTTTAGTACCAGTGCTACTCAGACAGATCGGGATTATACGTATGCTACAGGGAAAGGATACGGTACGGATCGATTTTCTTATTATAACATAGGTGCTTCTTACAAAACGGATGAACGGTCTATCGGCTCTGATTTTGTAACGGCTACCTTGATGTCATATGTAGTACGTGCCGATTATAATTATGCAAGTAAGTACTATTTGACAGCTACCGCGCGTTATGATGGTTCTTCTAAGTTTGCCAAAGGTCATCGATGGGGATTATTTCCTTCTTTTTCTGCTGCATGGAACATTGCAGAGGAGAATTTCATGAAAGAACAGCGTGTGTTTAACCAATTGAAATTACGTTTGGGATATGGCTTGGTCGGTAATCAGAGTATTGATGATTTTGCATTTTATACACTTTACGATGCCAAACTTGAGGATGGAAAGGTTACTTATGTACCTAAAGGAAGTAGAGGTACAAAAGATATTACTTGGGAATCTCAGAGGCAATTCAATGTCGGCTTGGATATGGGATTCTTGAATGGGCGTATTACTGCAACAATGGATGCATTCTTTATAAAAAATAAGGATTTGTTGATGACGCGTTCTTTACCGTTGACATCCGGTTTTAGTTCAGCGATAGAAAATATCGGTGCAATTGAAAACAAAGGTATCGAATTTGCCTTGAATGCCAAACTGATTGCAACAAGAAATATCCAGTGGAATGTTTCTGCCAATATTTCGGCCGATAGAAATAAGGTTACGCAACTTTACGGTGATAATGATGCGGTTTATAATATTGATGCTGATCGTAATCTTCAAAAGGAAGGGAATTTGTTTTTAGGTGAGTCACGTAATACGATTTATATATGGAAAACAGGTGGCATTGCCCAAGTGGTAGATATGGAACATTTAAAAAATATTGATTTTTCGGGACGACAGGTTAATCCGGGAGATCTTTATCCATTGGATATAAACGATGATAAAGTGATCGATGATAAGGATCGTGTGATTGTCGGTTCTCCCGATCCTAAATTTTATGGTGGTTTTTCAACAGATTTTTCATATAAAGGGGTGACGTTGAATGCTGTATTCAATTATTCATGTGGAGGTAAAAAGTTGAGTCCTTACTATGAATCATTGATCACGAGTCGGGGGACGGGAATTGCTTCCATTGATTTACTTGATCGTTGGACACCGGAAAATACGGATGCTAAATTTCCACGTCCTATTTATAATGATCCTACAGATACCGAAACGATGTATTACAATACTTTTTCTGCCAGTCAAATGGATTTTTCTGTACAGAATGCTTCGTTTTTACGCTTATCTACTTTGAGTTTGTCATATACGTTTCCAAAGTCAGTATCGGAAAAAATGAGAATTGGAAATCTTCGGATTTACTCTACAGTATCCAATGTGTTCTGTTTGACTCCTTATAAAGGATATGATCCGGAAACGGGAGATTGGTATCCACCTACACGAATGTTTGTTTTCGGATTGAATGTTTCATTGTAAATAGTCTTCATTGGTATATTAAATATAGTTAGTTATGAAAAACGTGATAAAAATAAACAGATTGATAGCGGCCTGCATGTTAGCAGGTTCTTTAAGCATATATTCTTGTTCGGATTTTTTAAATCAAGAGCCTAAGACATCACTGACGGAGCAGGAAGCTTTTTCTGATTTAAAGAATATTATACCAACAGTTGATGGGCTGTACACTGCGTTTCGTGAATCAAAATCGGGGCGGGAAGGATTGACTTTCTCACTGTTGGGGTTGGACGAGAGTAAACAAGGCATAGTACAGATGGACGATGCAACTCAAGCCAGCCTCGATCTTTACAACGGTTTATTGAATTCAATGTCCACACAAGTAGATAAAATGTGGTCAAGAAGGTGGCCGATTGTTATTTCTGCAGCGAATGCTATTTATGCACTTGACGTAATTGCCGAGACGACTAAGGAAGAAGAAATGCTGGATGAAATAGAACGGTTGAAGGGTGAAGCTTGTTTTATACGGGCTATGGTAATGATGGAGCTTACGATGTATTGGGGTGAGGTTCCGGTGGTTGATATTGCTACAATGAATAATTCGGCTCGTCAGCCATTGGAGAAAGTATGGAAACAGATTATTGATGACTTTACTTTTGCATCTGTGTCTTTGAAAGATAGGTATACGGAATCTGCTGATAAGATGCGTGCAACTTCCGGTGCGGCGTTGGCTATGTTGGGAAAAGCCTATATGTCAGTCCCAGTGGAAACCGGCATGAGAGATTTTAAATTGGCAAAGGAAAGTTTTGAGGCAATGCTTGACCGTTATCAGTTGGATTCTGAATACAGTAATCTTTTCGATGAAAATTTAGAGTTTAATTCACCTGAGTCTATTTTCGAATTAGATTATGATAATGTAAACCGCATTAATCATTGGGAATTCGATATGGGATCCCGTACAGTAGTCGCTACATTTGGTGAGGGCTGTTATTTTGCTGGATATGATGTGGCGTTACCTACGGAATATGCATATAAATCGAAGTCTGAAGGAGGTATTTGGGAAGAGGGAGATTTGCGTAGAGATGAAAGTATCCGCTATGATTTTACTTATTTGGGCATTACTCCTACAGAGGTTTCTTGGGGAGCTGATGAATTGGATCCGCATATTAAAAAGTATGAAGACGAACGTACGGACCAATTTAACGGAAATTTGGCTAACGAATGGTATTCTGGTAAAAATTTCATTGTATTGCGTTATGCGGATGTGCTATTGTGTTACGCCGAATGCTTGAATGAACTTGGAGAAACCGGAGAAGCGAATACAGTAGTAAATCAAGTACGTGCACGTGCTTGGGGCGGGACTCTTCCTAATGAAATGGCTTGGAATTATGGACAAGATGAATTTCGGGTACAGATAATGGACGAACGTATTCGTGAACTTTGTTTTGAGGGATGGAGACGGATGGATTTGATTCGTACCGGTAAATTTGTTGAGTTGATAAAAGAGCGTAATCCTTGGGCTAAGAAATCGGGAACGATAAAAGAGTTCCATATGCGTTGGCCTATTCCAGATACAGAAATTAAGAATAATTCTGACATAAGCGAGGAAGATCAGAATCCGGGGTATTGAATTTTATATTAATAATCAATTTAATGTATAAGATGATATGAATAGAAAACTAATTTTATCTTCATTATTTATCTTCTTTTGTCTATGGAATATACAGGCTGAAGAATATGAAACGATGTCACCTAATGGAATGTTGAAAATAAAGTTGCGGATAGACAAAGGAACTACTTATGAAATTTGGCATGGTAACGAACAACTGATTGCATCTTCCCCTATCGGACTCAACCTTTCCAATGGTATGATTATAGGAGGGGGAACGGTGAAAAATGTTACAAGAAACGTTGTCGATCAGACAATTGAAGTTATAGCAGGAAAGAATAAAACACTGAGAGAGGCCTATAACGAGCTTTTGATCTCTTTCACGGAAGATTATGATCTTCTGGTGAGGGCCTACGATGAAGGCATAGCTTATCGGTTTATCACACGGTTGGGCGGAGAAATTATCATAAATAGCGAAGATGCCGTATTTAATTTCACTTTCACTCCGACAGTTTATTTTCCGGAATGTGATACTAATTATTCTGGGGAAAAAGATCAAGAAGGAAAGGTACATCAGATTCATCAAGGATACCGGAACTTCGAAAGACTCTATAAAATTTATAATGCTCCCACAGAGATAACCAATAACCGTTTCTCTGTTTCTCCGGTATTGTTTTCTCATCCTGACACTTCTTATAAAATAGTAGTGACAGAATCCGATACATATGATTATCCGGGGTTATATATGGAACAAAACGGTCCGAATTCTATGCGTGGAAAATGGGCCCAATATCCTAAAGAGGTAATGGATGAAGATCCTTCGAACCCTAATTATTGGTATTCGAACCATTTGGTTATTTCAAGAGAAAATTATATTGCAAAAACAGAAGGAAACCGTACTTTCCCTTGGAGGGTTATTATTGTTTCTGATGATGATAAATCTTTACTGAATAATGAATTGGTGTATATGTTGGCGGAACCGTGCCGTCTTACCGATACTTCGTGGATTCAACCTGGTAAGAGTGCTTGGGAATGGTGGCATAAAGCTGTTTTAGAGGGAGTGGATTTCCCATCGGGAAATAATAATCTGTCGTTCCAGTTATATAAGTATTATGTTGATTGGGCATCTCAACATGGAATTGAATATATGACACTTGATGCGGGTTGGTCCGAGAGCTACATACGTACTTTGTGTCTTTATGCTAAACAGAAGAATGTGAAAATTATCGTTTGGACATGGGCGAGTTGTGTTAGAGAAAATCCGGAAGACTGGATTAAGAAGATGAAAGATTATGGTGTGTCTGGGGCAAAGATTGACTTTTTCGAACGTAATGATCAGATTGCTATGCGTTGGGGACGGGATTTTGCACAACGCTTGGCAAATCACCAAATGGTGGCATTGTTTCATGGTTGTCCGGTTCCTGCCGGAATAAATCGTACTTTTCCTAATATATTGAATTTTGAGGCTGTTCGTGGTGCAGAATGTAATTTCTGGGAAAAAACTTTGACACCGGAATATCATACACAATTTCCTTTTATACGTTCGTTGGTCGGTCCTGAAGATTATACTCCAGGTTCTATGAGAAATGTAACTCAAGAAGAATTCCAGCCGATTGATAAGGATGATACTCCACCGATGAGTATGGGAACCAGAGCACACGAACTGTCGATGTATGTGATTTATGATCAGTGGATAGGTTATTTGTGTGATTCTCCGACCGAATACAATAAATATTCGGATATACTAAGTTTTCTGTCGACTGTACCTGTGGTGTGGGACAAAACAGTTCCATTGGATGCTAAATTAGGAGATTATATTTTGGTGGCGAAACAGAAAGGAAAAGATTGGTATGTAGGTGGCATGACTGACTGGACTGCGAGAACGCTGGAAGTCGATTTCGGCTTCTTGGAAGCTGGCGTTTCTTATCTGGCTGATATTTTTAAAGATACTTCTGCATCGGGAGAGCAACCTAAACAATATGTATGCGAAAGAATGGAAATCACAAAAGATACTAAACTCTCCATTCCGATGGCTAAAGGAGGAGGATTTGCCATCCGGCTGCTTCATGCTTCCGGTTCGGGAATTACAGAAGTGAAACAAGAAAATCCTCTTATTGTTTATGTTGAGAAAGAGACGGATACGCTCCATATCAAGACGGAAAAGAGGATAGAGGATGTAAGGATAAATGATATCACCGGGCAAACATTATTTGCCCGGAAATATAATGACGATGTTTATTCCGAACGAATAAACTTATCAGACTTTAATAAAGGAATATATGTAGTTTCCGTGAAAACGGCGCCTGCATTGGCTTCAACGACTTTTATCTATTAATGAAAATCGGATATATTATGAAAAATATAGAAATCTTTAAGTATACATTTGTATTAGCCGGATTTGTTTGTACTTCTGCTTTTGCTCAGGTGAAAAATGTCTCTTTCTCTGAGATATTGAATCCGGTTGTAGTAGATGACGGAACAGAAAATATTCCTCTAATTTATGAAGCTGCTGCTGCATGGGGGGATTATGACAATGATGGCTTTTTGGATTTGATCGTGTCTGGTGTGACTTCACAGGGAGAAAAGACACTGCTTTATAAAAATAAAAATGGCCGGCAATTTGAGAAAGTGGAACATAATTTTCCGGATCTGAGAACATCCAATGCCACTTGGTTTGACTATAATAATGATGGAAATCTGGATTTATTTTTGGCGGGGAAGAAAAGTAATGGAGAACTGTACTCGGGTCTGTGGAAAAATAAAGGAGGAGATGCCGGCTTTGAAGAGGTATTTACCGGCTTGTTTCCTTTAATCAATAATGGTGATGGGAATCGCTCTACCCGATATGTAGTAGCTGCGGACTATGATGGGGATGGTTGGACCGATCTGTATATTCAAGGGCGTACAAATGGAGGAGATAAAAATACAGGAATAGCATATCTGTACAGAAATGTGAATGGACAGAACTTCGAACGTATCGATAAACCGGTGAAAAACAAACTGGGTAGTGAAGCTAAGCCGTTTATACAATTATCGGGCGGTGGTGCAGCTTGGGGTGATTATGACGGTGATGGGTTTTTGGACCTTATTGTTTCGGGTGAGGGAATAGATGCTGATAAATACGATGCCGATTATGGTTATCATGGCAGTTATAACGGGGCGGTTTATAAAAATAATGGAGACGGAACTTTTGCCGAGCCTATTGAATTTGCAGGTATAGAAGAAGGAAATCCGGCCTGGCTTGATTATAATAATGATGGAAAGCTTGATTTTGTTGTTCCCGGAGTCAGATGGGATGAGAATGTGAGCTGGAACTGGCGTGGCGATTTATATCTTAATTCAGCAGGAGGATTCACTAAGTACGATGCTGCTACGACGGGATTACCCAATAACAGGCAGGAGCTTTCCATTGATGCCGGTGATGTTAACAATGACGGCTTTAGTGATATTCTTTATATGAATGCGACGGGTGAGAATGATGTTGTTTATTTGAATAATGGAGGTATGCTTGGTGCTCCTATGTTCATAGCTTCTCCACTTGTGTATGCCGGTGCGGCAGCACAGAGAGGAGGGACTGCCAATCTTGTGGATTTTGATAATGATGGCAATTTGGATGCGTGTTTGGTAGGTTATGGTGATGCAGGAGGATCGCATACCCGTTTGATGAAGAATGTTTTGGGAGAAGGAGTCGCGTCTAATAAAGCTCCCGGTGCACCTAAGAATTTGAAAGTGACTCCGGGTGCCAATGGTATTGCCATGTTTTCATGGGATGCTCCGGAAGATGATCAGACTTCGGCCAATGCTTTGAAATATAATTTGTATATCAAGCAAGGAGACGTTGTCCGAATGACGGTTCCTGCCGATATTGCTACCGGACGTTTGAAAGTGTCTGAAGTTTCCGGATTGATCAGCAAGAGGGTGTTATATAAAGTGACAGGATTGACCGGTGATTATACATGGGGAGTGCAGGCGGTCGATAATGCAAAAGTGGGTGGTCCGTTTGCCATGTTTGGCTCAGGAACCGGTATTGATAAAGAGCCGGCGGTAGCTCCTGTAAAAATAATAAGTGAAGAAAATGCGATACGTATTGTCGGCAAGTGTGATTTGAAAGGTGTGGTTAATGTTTATTCAATGGACGGAGGAAATGTATATTCGGAGTCGGTTTTATTGAATGATATGGTTATTGAATTGTCGAAAGGAATCTATTTGGTAAAAATAATGTTGACGGATGAGATGATAACGAAAAAGGTAATTGTTTGGTAAAAGGATAACAAACTGGTAAATAGAAGGCCTTTGGCAGTATACCCCCGAAAAGCTGTATGTTCTCAGCTTGACGGGGGTATTTTCTTGTAATGTCGGAGAGTTGCTTCGTTTTTATGTGATTGCAAAAAGATATATTCTTGTCATGTAAGAGTGTATATTCTTGTTGGGTAAAAGTATATATTCATGCTACATAAAAGTATATATTTTGATAATGACTGATTATTAGTGTGTTATGTGTATGAATGCTTTCTTGTTAGACCGATTGGTTATACTTGGATACTTTGGGTCTATTTTTAATTTTCCGATATGACTTGATGTTTACTTGTTTTTTTTAACTTTGCCTAAAAAGAATTTTTGTTTTTCAAGAAAAACATATCAAAGTTGACTGATGAAGAACTGTTACAGCAGTATACCGATTCGGGTAAAACAGAATATTTCGGTGAATTATACAACCGCTATATTCCGTTGCTGTACGGACTTTGTCTTAAATATCTGAGTGATGAGGCTCGTGCACAGGACGCAGTCATGCAACTTTTTGAAGAACTGCTTTCCAAAGTATCCAATTATCAGATAAAAGTTTTCAAAACGTGGTTGTACCGGGTAGCTAAAAATCATTGTCTGCAGATATTAAGGAAAGACAATAAGGAAATTCCGCTTGATTATACGATTAATATTATGGAATCCGATGAATTTTTGCATCTGTTATCTGAGGAGGATCATTCGGAAGAACAATTGAATGCCTTGAAGCATTGTCTTGAAAAACTGCCAGAACTTCAACGTATCAGCATTACGCAATTTTTTATGGAAGAGATGTCATATGCCGATATTGCGGAGCAGGCAGGTTTAACACTGAACCATGTGAAAAGTTATATTCAGAACGGGAAAAGAAATTTAAAGATTTGCATAAAGAATCAGATCCAATGAAGCTATTAGACTACATACGAGGAACTCGAAAGGGGAAAGAGGCTCATCGCTTGCAGAAAGAGGCGATGCGTGATCCTTTTCTTGCCGATGCTATGGATGGTTATGACAGCGTAGGGGAGAACCAGGAGTATCAGATAGAGATTTTACGTCGCCGGATCAGGGGAAAAGCAAAGGGAAAACGGAATCATGCTGTTGTGTGGAGTGTAGCGGCGAGCTTATTGATAGGTGTTTGTTTGAGCAGCTATTTCATATATCAGAAAAATAGGCTACCGGAAGATGTTTTTATGACATTGGAAGCCTTGCAACGGGATACCGTGTTGCAGGTTGTGCCTCAAACACCTCAGTTACCTTTAGCAAAATCGGTACATCCGGAAGAAAAGGGAAAATTGGCTGGAACTGTCCGGGGAGATTCGGTGAAGGTGTTTGCCAGTCGGGAACGGCAACTATCAAAGGCAGCTCCTGCGAAGATGCGGGAAGAAATTGCCGATGAAGCAGGGATGAGTGTAATGGCTGATGTTGTTGAAGTGGATTCGGTAGCTGCCAAACCGGTTAGTACCGCCCTGTCTGCCGTTACCAATAATGGTATTGCAAAGCAACTGAGCGGAATGGTAAGCGGGATAAAAGTAAACGGAGTGAAAGGGCGTGTCATTGATAAGGTTGGAGAGCCTATTGTGGGAGCTACCGTCACTGTAAGAGGTACTAATAATGGAACTGTATCGGATGTGAATGGTAATTTTACTTTGCCGATGAATGACGGAAAAGAGATTACGGTCAATTATATAGGCTATGAACCGGTTATTCTTCCAGCCGATACAAGTAAGGAGATGCTGATTGCCATGAATGAAGACAGTAGAGAATTGGATGAAGTGGTAGTAGTAGGGTACGGGACTCAGCGGAAAGCGAATCTGACTGGGGCGGCAGTAACCGTAGAACAATTGACGATGCCTCGTCCGGTAATCGGGGAAAAGGCTTATCGGAGATATTTGAAAAAGAATCTGAACCGTCCGACAGATAAAGAATGTGAGCGGGTAAAGGGGAAAGTGATACTGACTTTTTATGTGAATGACGAGGGGCGTCCTATCGATATAAAGGTACAGGGAAGTTTATGTCCTTCCGTTGATAAAGAAGCGATACGTCTTGTGCGGGAAGGTCCGCAATGGACTGTCGGAGGGGGAGAAGTGACTTTGGAGATTCAATTTTAGGAGAATGAATGGGCTGTTTTAGCTATTGTCCGACCTGAAAACGAAAAATAGCTGCGAGTTATTAACTCACAGCTATTGAAATCTTGCACGGGAGGAGAGGCTCGAACTCCCGACACCCGGTTTTGGAGACCGGTGCTCTACCAACTGAGCTACTCCCGTGTTTGCGGGTGCAAAGGTAGAATAAACTTTTGAATCTGCAAGCGCTTCTGCAAAGAAGTTTTCAACTATTTTAGCTTTTCCCACTCGGCAGGTTTGAAACCTACCAGTACAAAATTATTGGTGACTACCAACGGACGTTTCACCAATTTACCGTTGGTGGCCAATAAGGCGATTTGCTCTTCTTCGCTCATGGTAGGTAGCTTGTCTTTGAGATTCAGATCTTTATATACCAATCCACTGGTATTGAAAAACTTTCTTACCGGCAATCCGCTAAGGGGAATCCAGGCCTTTAATTCTTCTATTGTGGGATTATCTTCCACAATGAGCCGGTTGGTATACTCAATGTTGTTCTCTGTCAGCCATTTTTTTGCCTTTTGGCAAGTGCTGCATGCGGGGTATTGCAAAAAGATCGGTTTCATAGGTTTCCTATATATATATTGATTAAAGCATTTGTAAATCTTGATACATGATGCGATAGGCGGCAGCTTTTTTGTCCAGTGCTAAAGGGTAGGCACGCGAGGAAGATGGCATACGGTATAAACGCATCGGGCAGTTTTCGAATAAAAATTCGGAGAAATCACCCACTTTCGGTTCTTCTATACTGAATTGCGTACGGAGGGTATCCGTGGCTTTCTGACCGGTAGTGACGATCGCTTTGCATTCCGGAAGTTGCAGGAGCAGTGCGCGGATATCGGTAGGTTGCACAACTTCCAAGAATTTATCGGAAGCATTATCTTGCAGGCGGCGTATGGCAGAAGCCGTATCAAAAAGTGCAATTCCTTTCTCATTAAGAAAGTCGATGATGCGCTCTCTGCAAAAGGCTTTTTTCGATTCATTCAAGAAGTAATCCTTGTTGTTAAAGAATAGGATTCCGGTGATTCTCCACATATCGTTATTTAGATTTGGGTAATAAAAATCCATAGACCACCGCTTTTTTTGTGGTGGAAAACTTCCAAGCATTAATAACCGGGCTTTTACCGGAAGAAAAGGTTGCAAGGGATGATTCTCTATTTCTATTTCCATTTTCATCGTTTTATTTGCAACAAAAATAGTGATAATACGCGTTTTGGCGAACTCTTTCATCAAAATGATATTGGGATAACCTCTTTTTAGATTTTATTATGTATATTTGTCTATATACAAATTGATATTAATGAACATGTTAGTTAGTGCGAGAATACTTATCTGTTTTTTTTTGACATTCCTCTTTTCTGTTTGTACAACAGTCGGTTATGCCGTTAATGTAGAACATGATGGTCATCATGATCAGTTTTCTTCAAAAAAAAAGATAAGCGGGACGGTATACGACTCCAAAGGTGATGTTTTGGTTGGTGCTACTATTAAGGTAAAAGGAGAATCGGAAGGAACAGTGACCAATGTGAACGGTGAATTTCTTTTGCTCGTAAATCCGGATGCTACTTTGGTGGTCTCTTTTTTAGGATATGAAAGCGTAGAGGTTCCCGTATCTGGAAAAACGGATTTCAAGATCGTATTGCAAGAAGATGCGGTGATGCTCGATGACGTGATTGTGACTGCATTGGGCATTGAAAAGAAGGCTTCATCTTTGTCTTATTCGGCCATGCAGTTGAAGAGTGATGAGTTGAACCGGGTAAAAGAGACGAATATGATTACCGCTTTGGCCGGAAAGGCGGCGGGTATGCAGGTAAGTAAAAACTCTTCCGGTCCGGGGGCTTCGGCTAAGGTCAGCATTCGTGGCATCCGTTCGGTGGTCAGTGATAATCAGCCACTGTATGTGATAGACGGAGTGCCGATGCTGAATTCCACTTCCGAACAGGCCTATTCGGCTATTGGCGGGACTGCTGATGCGGGCAATCGTGACGGGGGGGATGGCATTTCCAACTTGAATCCGGAAGACGTGGAGAGCATTACTGTATTGAAAGGTGCACCGGCAGCAGCTTTGTATGGAAGTCAAGCGGCCAATGGCGTGATTCTGATAACGACCAAAAAGGGGAGTACGGGCGCACATAAAATCTCTTTTTCTACCAGTCTGACTATTGATAAGGCTTTCAGTCTTCCCGAAATGCAGAATCGCTATGGCGTTAGTGATGGTGTGGATAGTTGGGGAGCACAGGAAGCATTGCCTGAACAAGATCATCTGAATGATTTCTTTCGTACCGGTTTTACCTCTATTACTTCCCTTTCTGTGAGTCATGGGAATGAGAAACTGCAAAATTATTTTTCTTATGCCAATACTACCGGGCGGGGTATTGTCGATAAAAACCGGTTATCGAAGCATAATTTGAATTTGCGGGAGACTTCCGTACTGTTCAACGGCCGTTTGAAACTCGATGGAAATGTAAATATCATGCGGCAGGTAGTGGAAAACAAACCGGTTCCGGGAGGATTTTATATGAATCCGCTTGTGGGATTATATCGTTTTCCGCGTGGTGAAGACCTTTCTTATTATCGCGATAATTTTGAGGTGTACGATGAAGACCGTAAGTTGAATGTGCAGAACTGGCATGCGCCTTCTGACGACTTCGAGCAGAATCCTTACTGGATTGTAAACCGGATTCAGAGCAAGGATACCCGTGCACGGGTGATCGCTTCTTTATCGGCGCGGGTGAAAGTAACCGATTGGCTGGACATTCAGGCACGCGGTAATATGGATTATATAGGTGATAAGTTACGGCAGAAGTTTTATGCGTCTACCGCTCCGGCTTTGGCAGGTGTGAACGGGCGGTATCTTGAGATGGATTATCAGGAAGTATTGCTTTATGGCGATGTGATGGCCACTGTAAAGAAACAATGGAATGATTTTTCGTTGGATGCCGCTATCGGTGGCAGCATCAATGATAAGGTGGTGAATTCCACCCGTTATGATTCAAAAACGGCCTCATTGAAATACCCCAATGTCTTTACTTTGGCCAATATCCTGATGAACAGTGCCGCTGTGCTTGATCAGAGGATCGATGCACACAGACAACTGCAATCTGTATTTGCCACGGCACAATTGGGATATAAGGAAAGCGTCTTTATCGACGTGACGGCCCGTAATGACTGGGCTTCGACGCTTGCTTTTACGAAACATGAGAAGAGCGGCTTTTTTTATCCTTCGGTCGGTGCTTCTTTTATTTTCAACAAATGGATGGCTTTACCCGAATGGATCTCTTTTGGAAAATTGCGTGGGGCATACAGTAAGGTGGGGAATGATATTCCTTTGTTTATCACCAATTCTGTTTCGCATGTAGTGGCCGGTGGAGGAATACAGGCAAATGATGCCGCTCCTTTTGAGGAGATGAGACCGGAAATGACTTATTCTGTAGAAGTGGGGACGGAATGGCGTTTTCTGCAAAGCCGTTTAGGCATCAATGCCACTTATTATCGCACGAATACCCGTAACCAGTTCTTCAAGTTGCCGGCTCTTTCCGGTGATCGGTTTGCATACCGCTATGTCAATGCCGGCAATATACAGAACGAAGGATGGGAGTTGACATTGGATGCTGCTCCGGTGATGAACAGGGATTTTATGTGGAAAACTACATTGAACTTTTCGTCCAATAAGAATAAAATTATCGAATTGCATGAGAAATTGAAAGAGTTTGTGTACGGGCCTACCAGCTTTTCCTCGAGTTATGCCATGAAGTTGGTGGAAGGTGGTTCCATCGGTGATATTTACGGGAAGGCATTCGTGCGTGATGCAGAGGGAAATATCGTTTATGAAACCGACGGAGACAACAAAGGCCTGCCGCAGGTGGAGGGTGACGGGAATACGGTAAAAGTGGGAAATGCCAATCCGGTTTTCTCTATGGGGTGGAGCCATACTCTTTCTTATAAAGGAATCAGTCTTTACTGTCTGATCGATTGGCGGTATGGCGGAGATATTCTTTCGCAGACACAGGCGGATATGGATATGTATGGGGTATCCAAAGCCACGGCCGATGCCCGGGATGCCGGATATGTCCTTTTGGAAGGCCGTCGTATAGAGGATGTGAAGAGGTTTTATAAGAATGTAGTCGGCGGACGTGCCGGTGTGACGGAATATTATATGTATGATGCCACGAATATTCGTTTGCGGGAGCTTTCGTTGAGTTATCGCTTGCCGGCAAACTGGATACAACAGATGAAGATCTTTCATGAAATACAGCTCTCTTTTGTGGGGCGCAATCTTTTCTTTTTCTATAAGAAAGCGCCTTTTGATCCGGATCTGGTACTCTCTACCGGAAATGACAATCAAGGGATCGATGTTTATGGAATGCCCACTACGCGTAGCTTGGGATTCAGTATTAAGTGTGACTTTTAAAACGGAGGGTGGATAGATGAAAAAGGACATGGTATTTTTATTTATAGTGCTGGGCGGTTTCTTTGTTTCCTGTACTTCCGGTTTTAGAGAGTTCAATACCGATTTGGCCGGCATTACGGATGAAGACCTGAAAGTGGATAATAACGATCATGGCATCCGTTTGGGAATTATCCAGCAGGGCATTTATTTTAATTATGATTACGGTAAAGGGAAAAACTGGCCTTTCCAACTGATACAAAATCTGAACGCGGATATGTTTAGCGGATATATGCACGATGCCAAACCACTGAATGGGGGTAGCCATAACTCGGATTATAATCTGCAAGATGGTTGGAACAGTGCGATGTGGGGACATACGTATGCTTATGTTTTCCCTCAGATCTACCAGTCGGAACAATTTACCCGTACCGGGCAACCGGCTTTTTTCGGTATAACGAAAATATTGAAGGTGGCGGTCATGCACCGTGTGACCGATTATTACGGCCCGATTGTGTACACCAATTTTGCCGATCCTAAAGGGGAATATCTGCCGGATAGCCAGGAGAAAGTATACAATGAGTTTTTTCTTGAACTGGATACGGCAGTAACGGCATTGGCCGATTATATAGAGCGGAAACCGGACGCTTCCGAATTTGCGCGTTTCGACATTTTGCTGGATGGCGAATATTCCTCCTGGATTAAGTTTGCCAATTCTCTGCGAATGCGGCTTGCCATGCGTTTGGCGGTGGTATCTCCTGATAAGGCGCGCATGGAATTTGTGAAGGCATTCGAAAATTCGTACGGTGTTTTTGAAACCTCTGATGAGCAGGCTGCTGTCTCCACTCAGGGCGGTTATAGCAATCCGCTTGGCGAGTTGAACCTTGTATGGAAAGAAACGTATATGAGTGCTTCGATGGAATCTATCATGAATGGTTACGATGATCCCCGGAGGAAATCCTATTTTACACACTGTTCGGCTGATGAGTTGAAACAAGAATACAGAGGGATTCGTCAAGGCACTTGCTTTGCTCACAACCGTTACAATGTCTTGTCGAAGCTTACTGTCACTCAGGCTACGGATGCCGTTCTGATGACTGCGGCAGAAGTTTGGTTTCTCCGTGCGGAAGCTGCTTTACGTGGTTGGACTTCGGAAGAGGAGAGTGATTGTTATGAGAACGGGGTAACTGTCTCTTTCCAACAACACAATGTTACCCAAGTGGATGAATATCTCAACAGCGATAAAGTGGCCTCTGACTTTATAGATGTCTATGATCCCGAGAATAATATAGAAGCCCGTTGTCTGGTATCCCCACGCTGGATAGAGGAGGCCGATGACGAGGTGAAACTGGAGAAGATCATAACTCAGAAGTGGCTGGCTATCTTTCCCGAGGGTTGTGAAGCATGGGCCGAACAGCGTCGTACGGGCTATCCGCGTCTTTTCCCGGTGCGGTTTAATAATAGCAAGAACGGTTGTATCGATACGGAGACTATGATCCGTCGCTTGAATTTTCCCGGTTCGTTGATCACAGAAAACGAAAGCCAATACCGTGCATTGGTCGATGCTTTGGGAGAAGAAGATAATGCCGGAACAAGACTTTGGTGGGATACCGGCCGTAATTGGTGAAAAGTGGTTGAAAACGGGCATATAGAGTGAGGGAATACCCCGGTTTTTGTGCACCGTGCAAAGCTTTCCTCAGAACGGTACTTAAGAGCGCTAAGCACGGTGTATACAGGCGGTATGGACGGTGCTTAGCGGAGGTAAGTACCCTGCTTACGATCACCGGTATGCATAAGCAGTATTATCGTATATTATCCAATCTCCAGATTGCTCATCTTGTCCGTGATTCGGAAGTCGAATTCCGGATATTCGTATAAGCTGAACCGTGGTTCCGTTTTGCCTTCCGTATACGTCCAGATAGTGGCATAATCTTCCGGATCTTCTCCCATTTTTCCTAATTGCCGGAGATAAGCGGCGAGCGATTTATTTTCTACGATATAGATCTGTCCCATTTTATCGATAATGGGGCTGTGGCGGCGTGTTCCGTCATGATCGAAGCGAAGGATACGCTTACCGTCTTCTGTGATACCTATTAGGTTGAATGTCATGCTTTTGCCAATGGCAGGCAGATTGAGTACGCTTCGGTCGGTAGCGAGGAATGGCAGGTGGTGCTTTCTCATAAAACGGCGGATACGGGTAGCCGTGTCTTCTCCATTTTCGAGCAGGGTATATAGCTCGGCAGCCTGCTCGGAGGTGAGTTGTCCGTATATCTTTTCTTCATGTTGTTCCTGCAGAGAACGGCTGTTGGGAGTGAACACCGCATAGTTTTCATTGAAACCTTTTACTGAGAAAGTGTAGTAGCACACCACTCCCAATGAATTGAGCACTTGGCGCAACCGGGTCGTATGCCCCCGTCGGGAAGCTGTTACGGTATAGACCAATTGGTTTGTAATCAGCCAGCCGGCAGAAAGTATCTTGCTGATGGCATCCCGTGCTTCGGGGGTAACTTCCAGTGGTGTCTGGAAATGGGTTTGGATGATGAACTGCTTCACTCCGATGGCAGACGCTTTTTCTTTAAACTCCCGGAGAATCTCTACTAATTCGTCATTGATGCGCATGGGCAGATAGGCTGGCAGGCGGGAGCCGAGACGTACCCGTTGCAATTCGGCATATTTTTCTCCTTCCGGCCGTTCGAGGTTGGCTTTTCGCTTGCGGGCGGCCATTCGGTAGACGGCTTCCAGTATCGTTCGCAATGTTTTGTTTTGGCTCATCAGGGCATCCCCTCCGGTAATCAGTATGTCACGCAATTGGGTGTCTTCCTCAAAGTACCCCATCAGGCGGCGTAATTTTTTGTCCCAACTCTCTTTGGGACGCAACGCTTCGAATTCGAAGTTGAGACGTTCGCTTTGAAAGTCGTACATACGTTGGCAGGAGGCACAAAGTCCGCCGCAGGCACGTCCCATCGTGTCTGGTATCAAAATAGCCACTTCCGGGTAACGGCGGTGGATGTTGTGCCCGTCCGGCAATAGCCAGCCGGCAGCATTCGGCTTTCCGGGTTCTACGATATCTTCCCGTTCCCAGGCGCGAATGTTGCCATATGTCTCTACCAAGCGGGGAGAATAGAGGATATAGCTGCGGATGGCATCGTCATTATATCCGTCACCGGTGATGTCGAGCAGTGAAAGGTAGTAGGGGGTAGCGAAGAAAGGCATACCCTTTTTGCGTGCGCGCGACAGCAAATACATCGTTTCGCTGGAAAGAGAATTCCCCAAAAAGCGATTCAGTTCAGTGGGGCTTTTTACTGCCATCGACAGGTGAAAACGAAAATCATTCCACCATTGGCTGACGAGCTGATATTTTTCGTCATAACTGAGTCCTTCGTCAAACCGGAAACGGGTGGAACCGGATTTTCTGTTTTCAATCTTCTGGATCAGTATGTGCAGTATCCGTTCCTTGTTTTGGGCACGGATCTCCATCACTTCCTCGTTCAGTCCCGTAGGCCAGCGTTCGGTACGGCTCTTTATCCGTTGCGGAGAGGGGAGGGGGATTTCCGTCATTTCAAGTCTTTTGAACAGGTAGAACAGGTCGATGAATAAATCTGTGGCCATGTCGGTGTTTTCCAGATTTCCGGTAAGGAATCGGTGGAGTAATGAAAAGGTTTGCACCGGCATGTCTTGTTCTGTTGAAAGTTCGTGGATACTTCTTCCGTCGTAATTGATAAGGAGTCGAATTTGCTTACCCGTATTGCTTTCTGCTTGTGGATGGAGAGACAGGAATTTATCGAGGTTGTTTTTGAAGTCCGTTTCGTTAGTGGTTTCATTAGCCAGTTGGTAAAGTTCCGGTAGCTCTTGTTGGTATAGTTGTTTAAGTTGAGAAAGGGTGAGAGTTAGCATTTTCTTTTGTTTCATAAGCTATTATTTTTTACAATTGTTAAATTGGCATGTTATTTGCTTATAAATATAATAAAAAAAGCGGAGGAATTTCTCCTCCGCTTTTATGTCACCACGTTATTTTACAGTTATTTTTTATTTTCTAACACTCTGGGTTACATTTATGCTTTTGTATCTTCATTTTTATGCTTGGGCTCTTTCTTGGCCAGCAAAACGATGTTATAAACGTATTCTGTCATCCATTCTTCGGAATAGCCGAGCCTTTCTTTATATTGACGTACGGCCATTGCGGTTTTGTGTACATCGTCTGCTTTCCATACGGTTTTTGTACATACATCGTGCACAGTCTTTGCTGTCATTCCGCGCAGTGTCTTTTTGAATATCGACGGCATACGGAATTTCCATTGCATGAGGTTACCCATCAGCATCATCAAATCGTTGGAAAATCCCTGATACATAAACAGGTAAGCCTGTATATCGTTCTGTGTACGGCAGTTTTTCTTAATGGAAGCATCTATCTCTTTGAAGAATGACTCATTGATACCATAATCTTCCATCAACATTTTGCGGGCAGCGCTTTTTTCGCCCAATCCCAGTTTGCCGCCCTGGGTCGGTATCTTAAACAGACGTTTGAATTGCGCTACATCCGGCAGGAAGCGGATATTGGTGATACCGAGATTTACGGCAATTACCGATTGGAAATATACGCGTGTCAGTGACACGAAATCTTCTACATTACCTACCGCCTTTCCGTTGGCATCGGCTTTTTTCTTGAATAAGTCAGCAAATATGCCCATATATGTATGAATTACAATTTTAAGATTATAAATTATGAATTTCGTATTCCGGTTGCAAAAGTACTAAATAAGTTGATTTACACCAACTATTCGTATTCTGCAATTTATGTTATATTCATTTCTGATAAAAAAGAGGCCTCTCCCCAGCCCTCTCCGGAGGAGAGGGGGCAGATAGATACTCTTATTTAGACTAACTCAGCCAATCAATAGTATACTTGGTACACAGCTTACTGTAAAATTGTCACAAGACTAACTCAGCCCCCTCTCCTACGGAGAGGGTTGGGGAGAGGCTTCATTTCAGCCTGAAATAGAACTTATGATTTTCGAATACCGGCTCCACGATATCGAACCGGATAAACTTGGCCAGCAAATGTTCGGCAGCCCGACGTGAAATTTTAGCTTGGCGGCAATACCGGTTCAATGAAAGCGAACAATTCTTTTCAAGCAAGTCGAGAAGCAGTTGCTCCCGTTCGGTATATTGTATCAATTCTCCTGCCGGGTTGCCACTCTGTTGCCACACGCGGAGGTGTATGGGAGTCGCCAGGATGTTCTCATCCTTAATACGGATATAAGCCAGTGGTTTCCCGGTTTCATCTTTGGCATACACCGGCTTTTTATCACTTTTATCTATTTGAACGATTAATACATTGCGTCCTTCAACATGAAATGTTTGCATGGTATAATGCACCTCCGGCAGGCAATAGAGTTGGGCGGCCGCTTCTATCATATATTTCTCTTCTTCCGAGCGTACACCGGCTATTTTTCCATTGTCTTTTACGCCGATGAGCAAACGGCCCCCATCGGTATTGGAAAAGGCCGACAAGGTGCGGGCTATCTTGCGGGCATCCGAAATTTCAAATTTAAAATCCTGTTGCTGATGTTCGCCTTCAGCTATTAAAGTATGTATGTATTCGGTATCTGTAAGTGGTTTCATGATTGCAAAGGTAAAGAAAAAAGCATAAACCGCCTTTTTTAGCGTTATTTTAGCAGATTAATTCAAAAAAAAGATTGTTTTTATGCGTTTATTTCGGGAAAGAATGTATTTTTGCCAATCATTATTAACGAAGAAAATAAAAAGGATCATGAAAGAATTAGTAGAAAAAATCGCAGCTCTTGTAGCTGACTTTAACAAAGATGCAAATGCACAAATCGAGAACGGTAACAAAGCAGCAGGAACCCGTGCTCGTAAAGCTTCATTGGAAATTGAAAAAGCAATGAAAGAATTCCGTAAAGTATCTTTGGAAGAGTCTAAAAAATAATTAGCTGTATACGAAGAAATGCAAAAGCCGGTCCATGTGAGGACTGGCTTTTTCTTTTTTAATAAGGCTTGCTTTAAGGCAATAGCTTCAAATACTCACCGTATCCCTCTTCTTGCATTTTTTCTTTGGGGATGAAGCGGAGAGAAGCACTGTTGATGCAGTAACGTAATCCGCCTTTGTCCGCAGGACCGTCCGTGAATACATGTCCTAAATGAGCGTCTCCCGTTTTACTGCGGACTTCCACACGTCTCATACCGTGAGAAGTGTCTATGTTTTCTTCGATCAGCGATTTCTCTATCGGTTTGGTGAAGCTGGGCCAGCCGCATCCCGAGTCGAATTTATCGGTAGAAGCGAACAAAGGTTCTCCGGTTGTGATGTCTACATAAATGCCCGGGCGTTTTTCGTTCCAGTATTCATTACGGAAAGCCGGTTCGGTGGCGTTCTTTTGCGTTACGGCATATTGCTCGCTGGTAAGGGTAGAACGTAGTGTGGCTTCATCCTGTTTTTTGTAAATGGGGTTAGCTGTTGTTTTAGGGCTGTTTGCTTTTTTGGCCAGATCGAACAGGGATGGGTCGATGTGACAATATCCTCCCGGATGTTTATCCAGATAATCCTGATGGTAATCTTCCGCTTTATAGAAATTGGCGAGGGGTTTGATTTCTACGGCGAGAGGTTTGGAATACTTCTCGGCCAAGGTCTTTACCGCTGATTGTATGACCGGAAGATCCGCCGGGTCTGTATAGTAAATACCGGTCCTGTATTGTGATCCGTGGTCATTTCCCTGACGGTTGACGCTGGTCGGGTCTATGGTTTTGAAATAGAGGTCTATCAACAGGGGAAGTCTTACCTTACGGGGATCGTAGGTAACTTTCACCGTTTCGGCAAAATTGGTATTTCCACTGCATACTTGTTCATAAGTAGGATTTGCGATATTTCCGTTGGCATAACCCACTAAGGTGCTCTCAACACCTCCGATCTGTTTCAGAAAATGCTCTGTCCCCCAAAAGCATCCCCCGGCGAAGTATATTTCACTTTGATCTTTCATTTTTTGGTTCTCCTGTTTTTTAAGATTATTACTCTGCACATTTTGTGCATTCATCACTTGCAAATAGCTCGTTAAGAGCAATATGAATATAACGGTTATTTTTATCTCTTTCATATGATATATAACAAATATAACTGTTCTTTTTGACAATGCCGACGGAATTTTTTTATTTATTTCACGCTGCCAGACTGAGAAACAGTTTGGATTTTTATAGGATTTCTCTTTTTGTTTGTTTCGGGCTTCTTCAACCTTCTTTTTTGCCCGTTTGCAACTTTGTCTTTAGTCATATAGACCGGCTCCTAAAAGGAAGACAGACCGAGAATAAACTCAAAATAAACTGATAAAAACTTTTAAGAGGAAAATTTAAACAGACTCTAAGTTCCGAATAAAAATCAAAACAGTTTCTGAAGGGAATACATTAAAAAACGTTTGGTTACTGCTTTATTCTTTTTATTATGCTTATTTTTGGCACAAACTATGTGCTACTTTGCAGCATAATAAAGAAAAGATGTATGGCAAAGCAACAATTCAACAGACTCATCTGGTTGGTAGATACTATCTATCGTAGTGGGCGTATTACATTTAGTGAGATCAATCGCCGTTGGCGGGCGGGAGACGCTATGCGTACCGATATTCCCTTGCGCACTTTTCATAATCACCGGCAGGCTATCGAAGAGATGTTCGACATTAATATAGAATGTGACAAGCGTACGAATACCTATTATATAGCCGATGCGGAGGGAATGTTGGGAAATAAACTGAAAATGTGGCTGCTCAACAGTTTCTCATTGAACAGTATCCTGCAGGAAAATATGGATATGAAGAACCGGATCGTGTTTGAAGAGGCTCCTTTGGGGTTACAGCATATGGATGTGGTGATAGATGCCATGCGAACCGGACATGTGCTTCGTCTGGAATATCAGGCATATACGTGGGAACATTCTAAAGAGGTCGTTTTGGAACCTTATTTTCTCAAACTGTTCCGTCATCGCTGGTATCTGATAGGGATCAACCGGTCCTATGATGCTTTCCGCTCTTATTCATTAGATCGTATCAAAAGTTTGTCTGTCGGGGAAGAGAATTTCCGCTTTCCCCGTAAATTTACGCCGCAAGATTATTTCCGCGATTGTTTCGGTATTATTCAGGATGAAACATTGCCGCCGCAGCGTACCGTGTTAAGGGTTGCTGCCGGGCAGGTGCCTTATCTGCGTAATCTTCCTTTACATTCCAGCCAGAAAGAGATAACAACGACGGAGGAATATACCGATTTTGAACTTTATATCTCACATACTTATGATTTTATTCAAGAACTGTTCTCGAAGGGAGCAACGATTGAAGTATTGGAACCTCAAAGTTTGCGTGATGTGATGAGAAGTGAGATGAAAAAAATGCAAAAACTATATGGATTATGAATGCGAACGTACTTGAGAAACTTAAAATACTGGCTGAATCTGCCAAATACGATGTATCTTGTGCTTCCAGTGGTACAGTTCGTGCCAACAAGCCGGGGACGTTGGGTAACACCGTAGGCGGATGGGGCATTTGCCATAGTTTTGCGGAAGACGGGCGGTGTATTTCGCTTCTGAAGATCATGCTTACCAATTATTGCATTTATGATTGCGCCTATTGTATCAACCGGCGTAGTAATGACTTGCCGCGTGCCACTCTTTCCGTATCCGAATTGGTGGATCTGACGATTGAGTTTTATCGTCGGAATTATATCGAGGGATTGTTTCTGAGTTCGGGAGTCGTTCGGAATCCCGATTATACGATGGAGCGTCTGGTAAGGGTTGCCAAGGACTTGCGTGAAGTCCATCGGTTCAACGGGTATATCCATTTGAAGAGTATCCCTGGGGCCAGTCGTGAACTGGTGAATGAGGCCGGGCGATATGCCGACCGTCTGAGTGTAAACGTCGAAATACCCAAAGAAGAAAATCTAAAACTGTTAGCTCCCGAAAAAGATCATAAGAGTGTGTTTGCTCCTATGCTGTATATCCAGCAGGGGGTATTGGAAAGTAGTGAAGAGAGGAAGAAATTCCGCCATGCACCTCGGTTTGCACCGGCAGGACAGAGTACGCAAATGATTGTAGGTGCCACGGCCGAAACGGATAAGGATATTCTTTTTCTTTCTTCTGCCCTGTACCAGCGCCCCACGATGAAGCGTGTTTATTATTCCGGATATGTTTCTGTCAATACCTATGACACCCGTTTGCCGGCTTTGAAGCAACCGCCTCTGGTTCGCGAGAACCGTCTTTATCAGGCAGATTGGTTGATGCGTTTTTATCAGTTTAAAGTAGATGAGATTGTAGATGATGCATATCCCGATCTCGATCTGGAGATAGATCCTAAATTGTCGTGGGCATTGCGTCATCCCGAAAAGTTTCCGATCGACATCAACCGGGCGGATTATGAGTTGATTCTTCGTGTGCCGGGCATCGGTGTAAAGTCGGCAAAGTTAATCATTGCTTCCCGCCGATACTCCAAGCTCGGGTATTATCAGCTCAAAAAAATAGGAGTAGTGATGAAGAAAGCACAGTATTTCATTACGTGCAGTGAGCTCCCGATGAAAACTGTCAACGAAATGACTCCACAGGCTGTACGTAGCTTGCTACTTCCGAAGCCTAAAAAGAAAATAGATGAAAACCAACTAATATTAAATTTTAAAGAATGAAGATATTTACGATTAGACGATTGACGATTTACGATTGAGGTCATATAGAGATTCATAAGTAATATCAATCGTCTAATTGTAAATCGTCTAATCGTAAATCCCATGGTCCTATTTGTTTATGATAAAACCTTTGAAGGCTTGCTGACGGCTGTTTTTGATGCTTACTTTCGCAAATCTTTTCCCGATATGCTATTATCGGAGGGGGAGGCTTTACCTTTATTTTACGATGAATTCTTTACGGTAACCACTGATGAAGAAAAGGCCGGACGGGTATGGCGCGGATTACAGAAGAAACTTTCGGCCTCCGCTCTTTCGGCCATTACTTGGTGTTGGCTTTCCGAGTTGCCGGAAGTCGGTATGTTACTGTTTCGTTATATTCGTAAGGCCATCGATGCTCCCCGTTCCATTGAAACGAATTTCGGTGATCCGGATGTATTGGAACTCTCTAAAATATGGAAACGCGTGGATTGGGAACGGTTGCGGATGTTTCAGTTTGTCCGTTTTCAGAAAGCGGCGGATGGTACTTTCTTTGCAGCCTTTGAACCGCAGCATAACGCATTACCTTTGACTATCGAACATTTTAAAGACCGCTTTGCCGATCAGAAATGGTTGATTTATGATATGAAACGCCGTTATGGTTTTTATTATGACTTGAAAACCGTAGAAGAAGTTACTTTTGATGATGACAGCAACGCCTCGCATCTGATAACCGGAATGCTTGATGAAAGTTTGATGGATAAAGATGAAAAATTGTTCCAACAGCTTTGGAAGACCTATTTTAAATCCATTACAATCAAGGAAAGGCTCAATCCGAGAAAACATAAGCAAGACATGCCTGTGAGGTACTGGAAATACCTTACCGAAAAGCAGAAGTGAGGTTATTCAATTCTTTCTACCATTTAGGGATATTTTATAGTTCGGGCATCTTTTTATTGTAAAGGAACTGTTTAGAGTAGATTTTGGAGTATTTGATAACCGATGTATGCCTAAATTCCGTATCTTCGCCAGAGAACGTTCATCTCCCATTCTTTTTCCATAAAAGTATCGAGTTTTATTATGAATGAATCACTACAAATCCGGAAAGCCGGGAATATGATAAGTACATCTGTTCTGTCTCGTATAGACCCTGTTGACTTTGTCGATACCTTTTGTTGTAGGATAACGGCTGAAAGAGATATTCGTCCGGCGGATGTACTCATTACTATGTTTACAAATTATCCGCAATGGGTGGAGGCTTTGATGAAACTTCGTAATTGTCTTGTGGAACCATTCGGACTGAAAGGCGGGAAAGGCTCTGAAGTGGCAGAATATCATAAGATAATATCAGATTTCGCAATTGCTCATCCGGATATGACAAGGGAGGAAGCGGTATTTACGGCGGATGATAAACATTTGCAGTTCTATGTTTCTGCAATCGTGCGTCCTATGGAGGCGAATGTAAAAGAGGTCACCGTTTCCACTTTAGTGCAGTTTCATAATAATTGGGGGCGGACGTACTTTTTCTTTATTCGTCCGTTTCATTCCATCATTGTTCCGGCTACATTGAAACGTGCTTTAAAGCGTATGGTCATTAACTAACTTGATTTATTTATGAAAAAAAGAATAATCTATGCTTCCTGCTTTTTTGTGATATTGATAATCGAAATTATTATCGGCGTATACATTCATGATGCATTTATCCGTCCTTATATAGGAGATGTATTGGTAGTGATACTTATCTGTTGTTTTATCAGGATTTTCATACTTCGTTCTTTGCGGCGGTTACCCGTTTATGTCTTTGTATTTGCTTGTTTCATTGAGCTGCTTCAGTATTTTCAGTTGGCCGATAGGTTAGAATTGTCAAATAACGGATTTGCGCGGATTGTTCTGGGGGCTACTTTTGATTGGAAAGATATTTTATGTTACGCGGTGGGGTGCTCTCTTTTTGGGTTGGTGGAGTATGCAGAACGTAAAATAGTGCAACGCAGAAAAGCAGCCCGCTCGTTTATCGGTTATAAAAAACGGACCCATTGGTATCTTTGAAAAATACGATAACGTTACACACAAAGTATAAAGAAACATTTACTTTTTATCTTTGGGTAAGCTATCTTTATGTAACGGAAAACCACAATATTTACAGTACGCTGCGTTCTCATCATGTCCCGCTTTATGGCAATTAGGGCATTGCATATCTTTCAGCTTTTTATATTCTTTCATCATCGATACGGATACGATGCCTGTGGGCACTGCTATAATGGTATAACCCATTAGCATTACACAGGCAGAGAGGAATTTCCCTAAAGCCGTTGCGGGTGTAATATCGCCATAACCTACTGTTGTCATGGTGACAATAGCCCAATAAATGCTGTTGGGTATGTTGCTGAATTGTGTGCCGGGCTGTGTACCTTCAATCATATACATTAAGGTACCGATAGAAACAACGAGTATCACTACAAACAGGAAAAAGACGGCTATTTTCTTGCTGCTTTCCTTTAGTGAAGTAAGCAACCGTTCACCTTCCATCCAGAAAGTGAAAAGTTTGAATATACGGAAAACCCGGATGATACGGAACGCCCGGATCACCAGCAGATATCTTGCTCCCGGTAAAAAGAAAGCCAGATACAACGGCAGTGTGGCTAATAAATCAATGATACCGAAAAAACTGAAAATATACTTCTTCGGTTGTGGAGAGCAATAAATACGGGTTACATATTCAAAGGTAAAGAAAGCTGTAAACAAGTATTCAAGTATGATGAATGGCAACGTCAGGTAGGACGGAAGCCCCTGCAGGCTCTCCAGAATGGCAAGCAGAATACTTAATGTGATACAGATGATAAGAGCCACATCGAACAACTTTCCTGCCGGAGTATCCGATTCGAAAATAATAATGTAGAGTTTATGTTTTAACTCTTTGTTATGTAGAAAATGTTTGAAGTGCTCTCTTAAATTCATAATAATAAAATAATTAGCCAATGTGCCAATGAATAATGTGCCATTATTAATCAATTACCCACTTCGGGTTATGTGGAATCGTTTTCTTGGGGTTATAGTTCATTCCTTCCCGGGTAGGTATGTGTAAAACGTATGTACGGCGTGTTTTGTTTTTTAATGAGTGTTCGCGCAGCCATGGATTAGCGTCACGCAATTGTGCATAAGTGATGCCGTTTTGTTTGGCATACTCATCCAGATTCTCGATGGCGGTGGTGATCGTCACTTTTTTATAGGGAATAGGGGGATAGAGGTGCTCGCGTTTCAACAGGAAACCGAAACGTTGCGGATTGTTGAATATCTCTTTGGCAGCCAACAGACGGAACATGTAGCGTGATGTTTCTTCTACCAGCCAAAGATCCATGACATGGTCGGCCAATTGTTTATCCAGTTGTGCGGTGATACGTCCTTGTCCTGCGTTGTATGCGGCAGATACAGCCATCCAGTCACCATACTTTTCGTAAGCCTGTTTGAAATATTTGCAGGCGGCAACAGTTGCTTTTTCCACGTTGTAGCGTTCATCTATATTGTCGTTCACTTCCAGACCGAATTCACGTCCGGTAGCCGGCATGAATTGCCATAGTCCGGCAGCTCCGGCCGGAGAGCGGGCAATCGGATTAAGGCTACTCTCGATAACCATCAGATACTTGAAGTCATCAGGGATGCCATTGGCTTTCAGTATCGGTTCCACGATAGGAAAATACCGGTTGGCACGTTTCAACATCAACATGGTAGTAGAGTGCATATAGGTGAAGGACATCATTTCCCGGTCCATCCGTTCACGGCGGTCATACCGGCGCAAGTCAATGGTTTCGCCGTCAAAAGTAGCCTGCTCGGGAACACTTGGCGGGGTGACACAATAGGGCACTTCAGATTTTACCGAATACGGTTCGACAGGTGGAATACTGCTGATAAGGGTCGGGATGGTGGCTCCGGCGCAGACTGCCAGAGCAATACTTAAAATTAGAGTAATACGTTTTTCTTTCATTCTATAAAATCATTGTTCAATGCGGTGTGCGCATTATTGAATCGGTTGGCAACCGCTACAATAATAAATGCTGCCACCCAGATAGTTTTCTTTCTTTATCATATCTTCGCAACGAGGACAGATTGTGCCGGCTGTATTTTTAGAGAGATGCGGTATATATCCTCCGCTTTTGCCAAAGAGATCGGTCTCTGTGCTGCGCCCTCCCAAGTTATACATCTCTTGAAGAGTGGATTTTATCTGGTGATAGAGTTCCTCCTTTTGTCCGGCAGACAAGGAATGGATTCGCGTTTTCGGATGAATGCGGGCATTGTACAGGATATCCTGTAGCACTCCGTTACCCAATCCCGGGATGGTCTGTTCGGTTGCCAGAAAAGCTTTTGTTGTTTTCTTTTGTGCTTCATCCGCATAAATTAATTTTCTGAAATACGACTCACAGAACTCATCCGTCATTACTTGCGGCTTATTCTTGGCTGTCTCGTAATAAGCCGCTATGGGCGCATTGAATCCTTCTTTCGGAAAACACCATAAACCTCCATACATCCGTACGGAAGCAACAAGGCAACTCTCATCCTCAAATCCGATAAGCAATTGATGCCTGGCCGGTAATTTTTCACTGGGAGTAAAGTAACGCAGGTTGATACCATCGGTAAGGATAAGCATCATATCACCGGCTTCGATTTCAATCATACCGCCGCAGGGATTTATCTTATCGATGGTTTTTCCGGTCAACCGTTCGGGGTATTCTTTCGGATTACCATAAAACCAGGCGAATTTATGGGGGGTATACTGTGCGAATACGTTGGTAATTCTCTTTCCTCTGACCGTTCTGTTCAGTTGTTCTGACAGGCAGCAGGCTTCGGGCGCTTCAATCATATGGCTATGGGTTACGGGTTAGTCATTCCTCTGCAAAGATAAACTCATTTTAGCAGCTTCAAAGAACTTTTCGTGCTTTTAATACGTTTTGTACTATACATTAACAACAGTTTACGTCACATGAATATAGCAATTACCGGAGCCAGTGGCTTTATAGGCAGACATCTCACCGCATTTTTTACTGAACAGGGACATCGGGTCGTTCCGTTAGGGAGACCTATGTTCCGGGAAGGGATGCTTGGATACCTGGTACAGGCATTGTCGCATTGTGATGTCATTATCAACCTGGCCGGTGCTCCTGTCAATAAGCGATGGACGCCGGAATATAAACATGAGTTATATGATAGCCGTATACGGGTAACGCAGCGTATTGTTCGCGCTCTGGGAGCAGGCCGTCAGAAACCCCGATTGATGATATCGGCTTCTGCCGTGGGATATTATCCTTCTGCGGGAACTTTTGATGAATATACCAATACACGCGGAGAAGGCTTTCTGCCCGATCTTTGCTATGCCTGGGAGAAGGAGGCCCGCCGTTGTCCGCCACAGACCCGTTTGGTCATAGCACGTTTCGGACTTGTACTTTCTCCGGACGGCGGAGCAATGGAACAGATGCTCCGGCCCTTGAACATGAAGTTTGCCGCCGCTATCGGTCCCGGCACACAACCTTTTCCGTGGATCAGTATAGATGATCTTTGCCGTGCGATGGCTCTTTTTATAGAAGATGATACGTTGCAAGGCGTTTTCAATCTTGTTGCTCCACAGCAAATTACGCAGGCTGCTTTTACCCGTGCACTGGCAAAAGCCTATCATGCCTGGGGCACGATTATTGTCCCCCGGTTTATCTTCCGGATCATGTATGGCGAAGGTGCCGCTTTCCTTACTACCGGACAATATGTACGCCCGAGGCGATTGGAGGAAGCAGGATTTCATTTTACCGATAATACAGTCGGACAGCTTTTCAGAGGAGTAGACCGTAGTACGATCGATCGTCTTGATGTGTCCCGGTATATGGGACGTTGGTATGAGATAGCCCGTTACGATCATCGTTTCGAACGGGGAATGTCCGGGGTTACGGCTACTTACAAGCTTTCTCCTGACGGTAGTATCAGTGTATTGAATGCCGGATATAAACGGGATACACATGGCAGGAGTAAATTCCGGCGAGCTGTGGGCCGTGCAAAGATTCCCGATACCGCCAGGCCGGGACGTCTGAAAGTCTCTTTCTTCCTTTGGTTTTATTCCGATTATTATATACTCGAATTGGATCGGGAGGGATACAATTATGCACTGATAGGCAGTAGCTCCGATAAGTATTTGTGGATATTGAGCCGGACTCCCCAATTGCCTGAAGATGTGAAAAGATTATTACTGACCGCCGCATTACGCCGGGGATATGATACGAACCGGTTGTTGTGGATAGATCAGACAAGATACATTTAAAAAAAACTGATAGATTATGGATTATGAAATTAGACATCAGCCCGAACAGAAGCTGTTTGAAACGGAAGTAGATGGCCGCACGGCCTTTGTTCAATATCGTTTACTTAACGGAAGTCTCGATATTATTCACACCATTGTTCCACGCCCCATTGAAGGGCAGGGGATAGCCGCCGCTCTGGTAAAAGCGGCATATGACTATGCAATGGCTAACGGATTAAAGCCGAAAGCTACCTGTACATATGCCATAGCATGGTTGAAACGCCATCCGGAAGTATTGGAAGGAGCAGAGAAATAAGAAAAAGGAGCATTACCTTTTCTTCATATGATATAATATGCCGGATACATATTTAGTGTACGACTTTAGTGTACGACACAAAATGTGCATCCGGCTATGTATGAATACCGGATATACCTTGTCTTATCGGGAATACTCAGGCTTTTTTCCAACGTTTCAATAGAGGGAAGAACTGCTTCATGTTGGCAACAGCCTCTTCTTTTGTCATTTTCATTTCGGAATCTTTATTGAACTCATCCACGAATTGTGCACAGTGATCGATCATTTCATCCATCGTGCAGTCCACTGTAAAGTGCCCGTCGGCATAGCAATAACAACAATACTCTTCATTTTTGCTACCATTCGTTTCTGTCCCTAATACAGTCGCATCGCTCAATGGCATTCCGCAACTTTGGCAAAATTTCTGTTCCATCATTTGTTTTTTAGTTATTATTTTTTGTGATAAGCTTTTTTTTGCACTGCCGGCAAATATGGCGGTTACTTATAAAAGAGCGTTATCCGATCTTGCTAAGTCAGTTTGTTTTTACAGGTAGCCGTTTCCATAACCAACGTGGAATCATTCGCCAGAAAAAGACGATGACAGCATATCTCCAATCGATAGTTACTACCCGTTGTTTGCGATTGAGGGCTCGTACAATGTGTATTCCTACTTTATTTACATTCATTAGTAGCGGGTAGTTTTTTCCATCATTCAGTAGTTCAGTTGATACAAATCCCGGGCGGATATCCGTGAAGCGGATGTTTGACTTTTGCATGTTCGATAGTTGTTCGAGGGCATCGATATAGGTGTTTTGAAACCGTTTGGTAGCCGAATATGCCGGAGCAACACCCAAGCCCTTGGTACCGGCAATGGAACTGATAACGGCCAGATGTCCGTTCCCTTGTTGCCGGAAATACTGAAAAGCGGCAGTGACCATTCGTATGAATCCGTCGACATTGGTACGTGCAGTGTTCAGTTCGATATCTGCATTTAATTCCATATTCTGATGTCCCACACCGGAGCTTAAGAGAAACAGATCCATTCCACCCAATTTCTTGATGAGGCTGTGTAGTCTTTCCGTAGCATCCTCCTGTGTCACATCCAGTGTTTCCACTTCTATATTGTCAGGAGCAATCGTACGGAATGCGTCTAACGCGGTTTTTCGCCTGCCGGCAACTCCTATTTTCCATCCCTGCAACAATAATCCTTTGGCAACTTCTTTGCCTATTCCGGAAGTAGCCCCTATGATGATTGCTCGCTTCATTATTTGTTTTTATATGATTCGTATTTTTATTGGCAGAGACAAAGATAATTAAATCTTCCGAAAAATGGGTGAGTAGTTGATTTACTTTATTTTATACCTTGCAGTTCTATTTCAAAAATAAGTGTGGAGTAGGCGGGGATATTTCCGCAAGCCCGTGTGCCGTATCCCAATTCGTAAGGAATATAAACGATCCAGCGTGAACCTACCGGCATGGCTTTCAGTGCTTCCTGCCATCCTTCGATAACCTCTTTCACTTTAAAAATTTCCGGGCGTTTGCGTGCAAATGAATCATCGAATACTTTGCCATCTATTAATGTCCCCCGGTAGTGTACCTTTACCGTGTTTTTGGCAGTGGGTACCGGTCCGGTACCTTTTAGCAGAATCTTGTACTGTATGCCACAGGGTAGTTCCATAACCCCCTCCTTTTCCAGATTTTCTTCCAGAAAACGGATGTTGGCTTCTTTGTAATCTTTATGTTTCAGGCTCATATGGATAATTATTAATAAGTTTCTCGGAATATGTATATTTGAATGAGTCGATAATTTGATATACGGCTTCTTTAACCATTTCAATGGTACATATTTTATTTTGGGGTGTCATAGAATAGAGGGCTGAAGCACTTTTTGCATATACCATGGTTTTATTGTTTGATAATTACGCAAAGATAATTATTATAAAGCAATAATGTAAGTATGCTAATATCTTTTATAGGCCGAACAGATGCCTTATTGCCGCCCACGGGGCATAGATCAGCATACGGGGGCCGGAAAAGCGCATCACTTTTTGCATTTGCTTGCATAGGACCGGTTTGTAACAGTGTACGGTACATTGCTTGCAGGAGCTTTTCTTTTCGCCGAAGGGGCAACGGTCCAGTCGTGCGTGGGCATAATGTAACAGCTCTTCACATGACGGGCAGAGAGTTTGGTTTTTCTCTTTTTTACGGCAGTAGAGGCGGATCATCAGTTCTACTGTCTTTTTTTCACGGGTTATACGGTTCTTGCTCAATTTTCATTTTTTTAGGAGATACAAATATAACCATCCTGTTTTAAAAAGATGTATATTTGCACCCCGAAATTAAGAGCCTTGTTATGAATATAAGCAATAAAGCGAAAGGATTTGTATGTGGAGCCGTAGCTGCTGCCACGTATGGCATGAATCCGTTGTTTACCCTTCCTTTGTATAAAGAAGGATTGAGTGTGGATTCCGTATTGTTTTACCGGTATGCATTTGCTGTGCTTATTTTAGGTATTCTGATGAAAATACAAGGGCAGTCGTTTGCTCTGAAAAAGAACGAAGTACTTCCGCTACTGGCAGGAGGATTGCTTTTTTCTGCTTCTTCACTGCTTTTGTTCATGAGTTATAAGCATATGGACGCGGGCATTGCATCTACCATTCTTTTTGTATATCCGGTGATGGTAGCGGTCATTATGTTTTTGTTTTTTCATGAGAAGATATCATTGCTGACCGTATTTTGTATTCTTATGGCACTTTCGGGTATCGGCATGTTGTATAAGGGGGATAGCGGAGAAACGCTCAGTCTGATAGGAATGTTATTGGTCATTCTTTCGTCATTATCCTATGCCATCTATATTGTCGGCGTCAACCATTCCACACTCAAAACCATGTCGACAGCCAAACTGACTTTTTATGCCTTGCTTTTCGGGCTGTCCATTTATGTAGTCCGTCTGAATTTTATGACCGATCTACAGGCAGTTCCTTCTTTTCCGGCATGGGTCAATATACTGGCAATGGCTTTTCTGCCTACTGTTATTTCACTTATTTGTACGGCCATCTCGATACATAGCATCGGTTCTACCCCTACTGCCATTTTGGGAGCATTGGAACCCGTCACCGCTCTCTTTTTCGGTGTGATGATTTTCGGTGAACGACTTACCCCCCGCCTTGTCTTAGGAATACTGATGATACTGGTTGCCGTGACTTTTATTGTTGTCGGGAAGTCGGTTGTGGGGCACATTAATCATTTATTTCTGCATCTGTTGCGTCGTCATTGATATCCGGCTCTGAAAAAGAAGGGCTTGTTGGCTAAAACCGCCAAGCCAATATCCGGCTGTTTTTTGTGCCTTGTTGCATTTGTATCGTTCGATATTCGGCAACACCGGTTGATTTGAGTTTGGCATATAGCTTATCCAGATTTTTCTCTTTAGATACCAGGCTGGTGAACCATTTGCAGTTTTTTCGGAACTTCCGGCTTTCGGTGATCATATTCAGCAAAAACCGGAGTTCTCCACCTTCACACCATAATTCGTTGGCATTCCCTCCGAAATTCAATTGAGCTTTCGACACCTTCTTTCCTTTCAGGCTGCTGAGTTTGCGTAACGTACCCTTTTCCGCCTCCTCTTTTGAACTGTGAAAAGGAGGATTGCATATTGTGACATCGAAAAAATCGTCGGGCAATATAACTCCTTCAAAGATATTCCGTCTGTCTTTCTGAAGCCGCAGTTCAATCCGATGCACCAGTACCGGATTACAGGTTACTATTTTTCTGGCATTTGCTATCGAAACAGGGTCGATGTCCGAACCCACGAAAGTCCAGCCGTACTCCGTACACCCGATGATCGGGTAAATGCAATTGGCTCCTACGCCGATATCCAGACATTTCCGTCCGGATATTCCGGTTGCCGTATTTTCCGTACCGATCAACTCGGCAATATAATGAATGTAGTCGGCCCTTCCCGGGATAGGCGGACACAGATAATTTTTCGGAATATCCCAATATCGAATGCCATAATAACTGATCAGCAATGCTTTATTCAGTGCCTTTACTGCCTGTGGATTAAAAAAATCAATCGTTTGAGAACCGTATGGATTGAGTGATACAAACTTTTTGAGCGGAGGATAATTTTCGGTCAGTTTGGTGAAATCATACTGTCCGTTATGCTTGTTTTTGGGGTGTAATTCGTTCCTTTCTGCCATGATAGGACAAAGATACGGAGAAACTTTCTGATAGCAAATCCGCTTCGATTAAAAATGATAATCTTTACATGTATATAAAAAAACGGTACTTCGATTCACATCGCAGCACCGTCACAACACAAACACAAAATAAAACACGACAAAACTACTATGCAATCTTACCTGTTTATGCCGGGGAGGCATACGGTCGCTTCATTATGGGTATTCGCATATGCATAAAGAGCTTCAGGCTGATTTGCATAATTATAAACGCATCAGATGATTTTTTGTTCAAAAAGAGATGCAGAAAAATGATGTTTTTTTATGATAACGGGTCAAACTTTCATTGGTAATATTTGCAATACTGGGCAAATAGAATTTATTTTGCAAGCAATAACTCCATCAGGAGTTCAAAGACAATCCTGTTTCAAATAGTTTGAAAATATATGTTGCATCATTTTGCCCGATCTATTGTTCACATCGCTTTGCCCGGACAATTCACTTATCCTTTTCATTATACTCCCCATCCTTTGTGCGTCATGGCAGCCGAAGAGGTACAGGCTTACATCGCGGCACAGGACGACTGGCAGGAAGAACTGCGTGAGGGCAAGATGTTCGGTGTACTGGTCGTACAGACCAAAGAGGACGAGATTGGTTATTTGGCTGCTTTTTCCGGTAATCTGGCCGGTAGAAATCTGCATTCATTCTTTGTTCCTCCTGTATATGACTTGTTGCAGCCGGATGGCTTCTTTAAGATAGAAGAGGAAAACATATCGGCCATTAATGTCCGGATCAGAAAGTTGGAGCAGCATCCGCATTATCTGGATTTGAAACAGAGATTGGAGGAAGAGATACATGCGGGCAGGCAGGAGACGGAGAAAGCCAAATCTGTTTTGAAGGTTGCCAAAGAAGCACGTGCACAGCGTCGGAAGCAACACCCGGATGAGGAGGAGCAGGCTGCTATGGTGCGTGAGAGCCAATACCAAAAAGCCGAATTAAAGCGTCTGGAAAAGTATTGGAAAAATAGAGTGGCTGTCTTGCAAACAGAGGTTGATGCATATGATAGGCAGATGGAATCGCTTAAGATAGAAAGAAAGAAGCGCTCGGCAGAATTACAACAAAGACTTTTCGAACAATTTAAGATGAGAAACGGGCTTGGGGAGGTGAAGGATTTATGTGTGATCTTCGAGCAGACGGTACAGAAAACTCCTCCTGCAGGAGCCGGCGAATGTGCTGCTCCGAAGTTGTTGCAATATGCTTATATGCATGGATTGAAGCCGATTGCTATGGCCGAATTCTGGTGGGGAAATTCGCCTAAAACGGAGATTCGGCATCACGGCTATTACTACCCTGCTTGTAAAGGAAAGTGTGAACCGATACTGCAACATATGTTGAAAGGACTGGATGTGGAACCCGATCCGTTATCAAAAAGTCCGTGTGACGATACGGAACTGGAGGTCCTTTTTGAAGATGACTGGTTGTTGGTGATCGATAAGCCGGCTGGTATGCTTTCCGTTCCGGGGAAGGGGAGTGCCGGTTCTGTGTATAGTATAGTGAAAGAGCTATATCCGGATGCTACGGGGCCGATAATCGTGCATCGGTTGGATATGGCGACATCCGGTTTGTTATTGATAGCCAAAAGTAAAGAGGTGCATCAGCATCTTCAGGCGCAGTTTAAGAACCGCACGGTGAAAAAACGGTATATTGCCTTGTTGGACGGTACGCCTGCGCAGGATGAAGGAGAGATAAAACTACCGCTTTGTCCGGATCCTTTGGATAGGCCCCGGCAAGTGGTTCATGAAGAATCGGGCAAGCCTGCCATTACCCGGTATAAGGTTCTTGAAAAAAAAGGGAACCGGACGCGTATTGCTTTCTATCCATTGACGGGACGCACACATCAGTTGCGTGTGCATGCCGCTCATCCCCTCGGATTGAACTGCCCTATTGCAGGCGACGAACTTTATGGAAGAAGGGCAGAACGGCTCTATCTGCATGCCGAATATTTAGAATTTATACATCCGGTATCAGGCCAGGTGATGAAGTTCGAAAGGAAAGCGGAGTATTGATAAGTATGTTTGTAATATATGGAAGACGCTACTTCTCCATATTTTGCAGGTATATTGTTACTGCATCAAGGTTTATATTCTTAGTTGTAAAACATCCCCATGTTTTGGTTGACAACATCCCCATGTTCTTATGCAGAACACCCGGATGTTGTTACTGAAATCATCCGGATGTTGATGTGTACTGGATTTAGTTGACAACTTCGATTGTTATTACTGTATTCGTTCACTCAACAATTTTCAATACCTGAATAGGTTTACATTTCTGTTTGTTAGCCCTACTGTAGTTGTCCTATTTGGATTTCCAAATATAATGCTAATTATTCTATTTATTCCAATGTTGTTGAACTGATTTTTGTTATTATCTCGTTTGCCAAGAAATATCCTTGGTCGGGGATCGCCGTGCGGCAAGGGGCGTGACCACCCGTCCCGACGAGCACAACCTGAGTCGGGGCACTTTCATACCTTCTCCTCCTTTATAATTTCCATTGGTGTGCGCATTTTCAAAGCTTGGTGTGGCCGGATATTATTATATGTGTACACAGCCTGTTTAATACGTTCTTCCACCTGGTTAAAAGTCTCCTTCCCGCAGTCAAAGAGCCATCCGTTCTTAATAGTATTGTTCATCCGCTCGGCCAATGCATTATGCAGAGGATCACCACACTGTGTCATGCTTATGCTTATATGTTGTGCTTTTAACGTGTCAACGTATTGGTTTGAGCAGTATTGAACCCCACGGTCTGAATGATGTATCAACCCGCTGATGTCTATCCCGTTCTCTCTGTAAAACAG
>NZ_KB905466.1:184743-741442 GCF_000381365.1 Bacteroides salyersiae WAL 10018 = DSM 18765 = JCM 12988 | reverse complement strand
TTTTTTTGATTTAGAAAGTGTCAACTTATTCAGTACACTACATGTTTTGGATGTGGGAAATATGACTTCAGAGAAGATGGAATATATCTGTTTGATTATTAGGGATATATTGACGTGTCTGGCATTGGATTAGTTCTGATAAGAAGGTTCTTTTATCATAGGGATTATTGCATTGTGAAACGGTCTTGAATGAAGGCTGAGAACATTTGTACGGAACGGAAGGTAGCATAATAGAAAAAAGCTTTATATTTACAATCGAATTAATACCGGAATATTTTATGATCGAACAACCCGATAGGCAAGACTATGATGAATTGCTCCGGATATGGGAGCTGGCAGTCCGTAGTACTCATCACTTTCTGACGGAAAATGATATTCTGTTTTATAAACCTCTGGTGCGGGATGAGTATTTTCAGGCCGTAGAGCTTTATATGCTTCGCGGCAGTACCGGCCGGATTGCGGCATTTTTAGGATTGAGCGAAGATAATATAGAAATGCTTTTCGTGCATCCCGATGAGCAGGGACGGGGATATGGCAAGTGTTTGATTGATTTTGCCGTTCATGAAAAACGGATATATAAAGTTGACGTGAACGAGCAAAATGAGAAAGCATTTCACTTTTATCAGAACAGAGGCTTTGAAGTTGTCGGTCGGGATGCTGTAGATGGAATGGGAAAGCCTTTCCCGATTCTGCATATGCAATTATCGGATAAAAAGTCTGTGTAGCTTTGTGAGTTCATGCGGACAATCATTTCTTTTATTTGAATATTGTGGTACTTATTTCCGATTTTATTTACTTTTAGCTGATAACCCAGAAGATTTTTTATAGTTTTGTAGCTGTCAATTAAATGAACCTTGTAAATGTCAAAATCGAAATATCTCTTTCTTTTGTTTATCTGTCTGTCGGCTTCGATTAGTATTCGCGCCCAATTTATGGATTATGGTTCGGATCCGGCCCGTTTTAAATGGAATATCGTGCGGTTACCGCACTATAATCTGGTTTATCCGCAGGGAACGGATTCTATGGCTTATCATTATGCACTTTATCTTGAAAATGCTTACCCCCATATACAGAAAACCATCGGTAAGCCGATAAAAGCCCGGTTTCCCGTTATTCTTCATCCTGCCAATATGCAGTCCAACGGTATGGTGTCGTGGGCTCCCCGCCGAATGGAACTTATCACGACTCCTTCTTCCGATCTGGGAGTTCAGAGGTGGGATAAACATCTGGTACTGCACGAATCACGTCATGTATTTCAGACAGGAAAGGTGATGAGTGGAATTTTCAAGCCTTTTTATTATCTGATAGGTGAGCAGGCGGCGGGCGTTGCTGCCTTTTTTCTGCCGGTCTGGTTTCTGGAGGGCGATGCGGTAGGTACTGAAACGGCTATGTCTAACGGTGGTAGAGGACGGTTGCCGGAGTTTAATATGGCTTATCGTGCACAAATGTTGGGAGGGGATAAGTTTTATTCTTTCGATAAATGGTTATTGGGTTCGTACAAGAATTATACCGGTACGTATTACGCGCTGGGTTATGATCTCACTTCCTATGCACGACAACGGTACGGAGCCGATATTTGGGATAAAACGACCAGCCGCTATGTCCGTAATATTTTCTTTGAGGGTTCGTTCAAACATTATACGGGAAGCAGCTTTAAACGGCTTTATCAGGATACTTTCGATTATTTGCGGAAGGAATGGGAACAACAGGATACTTGCAGTCTTGTTCCATCCTATCATTCGCCCGATAAAAAAGATTATACTTCGTACAGGTATCCCTGTCCGGTCGATGATTCTACGGTGGTTGCCGTGAAGTCGGGATTGAAAGATATCAATTCGCTGGTGACAATCGTTCATGGGAAAGAGAAACGGTTGAGTTATATCGGCAGTATCAATAGCCGTCTCGACTACCGTAACGGGAAGATATACTGGACAGAGATCGTTCCCGGTCTTCGCTGGACACATGAGAATTATTCCGTGCTGAAGTGTTATGATCTGAAAGAGGGACGTATAAAAAGTATCACTCCCCGACAGCGTTATCTCTCTCCGTCGGTGGATAAAAACGGAAAGGTGGCTGCTGTTTCACGGACTACGGTCGACGGAAAGAATCAGCTTGTACTGGTAGAGCTTGAAGATGGTAAAGAACTGTTTGCTTTTCAGGTGCCGGGCAATGCTTTTATTAAAGAACTGACGTTTACGGATCAGGATGAAGTGGTAGCGGTTGCAGTGACAGATGCCGGAATCAGCCTGTTGCAGTTTACCCCTTCTTCCGGGCAATGGGAAGAGCTGTTGAGCACTGCTTCTGTTAATATTACTTCTCCTGTCTGGAAAGACGGACGGATTTACTTCGAATCCGGGGCGAATGGAACTAATAATCTTTATTGTTTGGATCTGGCGGACCATCAGGTTTATCGTTTGACGTGTGCGCGCTTCGGTGCCTTTGATCCTTCATTTACACATTCGGGAAATCGCCTGTTCTTTGCTGATTATCAGGCAAACGGTTACCGGATCGCTTCTCTTCCGGCAGATAGTCTTTTAGCGGAGAAGACAGATTTTGATCGTCCGGTCTCTATGCCCTTTGTGGAGACTTTGGCCGGACAAGAGAAATTTAATCTGGATTCGGCTCGTTTGGAACCGGTGGATTTTCAACCCAAGCGTTATCGGAAGGGTGTGCATACTTTCAAGATTCATAGTTGGGCGCCTTTCTATTATGATGTGGCCGAAGCTATGAACACGAGTGCTTCCGATCTGAGTACGATCGTTAAACCCGGGGCGACCATCATGTCTCAAAACACCTTGAACACGGCTATTATGCAGGCTGGCTGGTATTATGATAAAGGTTACCATCACGGCAAACTGTCGTTTACTTATCAAGGCTGGTTTCCGGTCGTTAATATTGCTGCCGATTATGGTGATAAAGCTTTTGATATGGCTTGGGCTCAGAACGACAAGGGGCAACAGGTGACGCGGGGATATTATACCGATCGTACTTATCTGGAGGCTGAAGCTCGGATTTATCTTCCTTTCAACTTGACCCGTAACCATCGTATACGCGGCATACAGCCTGCGGTGAGTTATTATTTTACGAATAACCGGTATCAGGAATATGGCAGCCGGGAGTTTCATGCTTTCCAATATGTGTTGCCGGAAATATTGTTCTATAATTACAGGCGGAAAGCGCAACGGGATATTTTACCCCGTAATGGTTACCAGCTCCGTTTGCAGTATCTCACCACTCCATTCAACAAGGAGAATTACGGTGCCCTTTATGCAGGCCGGTTAACGACTTACTGGCCCGGTATTCTTCGTAATCACGGGCTGATGCTTCGTTTCGGATATCAGTATCAGGAGCTTGACGGCAAGGCTTTGTACCTTCCCAAACACTTGCTGGAGAAACCGCGAGGATATAATTTCCAATATCAGACGCACCGGCAGTGGGCGTTTAAGGCAGATTATGCCCTTCCTATATTTTCTCCCGATTTCAGTATCGGTTCTCTGATCTATATCCGGAGAATGCGGGCCAACCTGTTCTATGACTTGTCACGTAATCAAGCCCGTAGCAAGGGTGCATGGACCACTCAAAGCTCTTTCGGAACGGACCTTATTTTCGATTGGAATGTATTGCGGATGAGCTATCCGATCACAACAGGCGTGCGGTTGATTCAGCCGATCGATTATGGAAAGTTTCAGGTTGAGGCATTATTTTCTATTAGTTTCTGATAATAGGATTATCTTTGCAGCCGAATTTTAAAAAAAGAGGAGAATAGAACGGATGAGAAAAATGCTTTGTCCACAATGTAAAATTGCCGGCATGTATGTAAAGAACGAGCAAGGAGACCGGTTGTTGGTATATATCACGAAAGAAGGAGTTGTGATTCCCAAAGATGAGGAAGCTTCGACGGAAGGGTTCGATTTTACGGAAGTGTATTGTCTGGGATGTTCATGGCACGGTTCTCCTAAACGATTGATAAAATTCTGATATCCTGCAAAGAGAGGGCTCTTTTACTGCGAGATGGGAGGGTCTGTCATCTGACCTTTTTAAATACGGATTCCACAAATCTCTTGTTTTGTAACAGAATAAAGAGGGTTGTGGAATCCATATCTTTAATGCTTACTTGAGGGATTTCCCTGTACAGGCACTACTTTTACGTTTTTCCAGATGAACGGGTTGATTATTTCTTTGTTGCATTCTGGTTTCTTTGCTTTGATATTCAAGTTTTCGAAAGTAAAGTTTGTCAGTTTATACTGGTCGGATTGACTTACGTGGAAAAATACATCGCATTCAAGATCGATATTACGCAGGGTCACATGGTCGGAGTAAGACATCGGAATGTCCTTGCGATCCTTGAGATCGAAAAATTGTGTCCAAGGTTTGATATATAAGAAACTTTTGGCATCTCCTGTGATGTCTTCTACGAGGATATATTCATATTTTTGTGGGGTGTCCGGACGCATCTTCAGCCATAAAAGGCGGGTCGCATTGTTGATTTTGCAACGGCGGAAGATAATATTGCGGTTATGGATGGATTCGCTTCCGCACGTCAGGCCACTGTGACAGAAACCGTAGGTACAATCTTCTATAATGATATTGCTGTTGCCGCCGTTATTGGGATCTTGATCCGCCCACGGCCCTTTACCGCCTTTCAGGGCAATGGCATCGTCATTTACTGATAAATAGCAATTTTTCACCAACACATTGCTGCAAACATCTATATCGATACCGTCGGTGCTCGGAGCTTTTACCGGGGTGGCGGGAGAGAAAATATGCAGGTTCAATAACTTCACACGGTTGCAACGGTAAAGATGGGTAGTCCAGAAAGGGGAGTTGATAAGGCTGACGCCGGAAATTTGTACATCGTTACTATTAGAGATGTATAGCAACCGTGGACGTAATTCGTCCATATTTGTGCATTTGGGTATCACTTTGCGGCGCAGCCAGAAGGACTTCCAGTAACGCAGCCCGTTACCGTTGATGGTTCCCTTTCCGGAGATCGTGAACCCGTCTGCTTTATCGGCGTTTACCAATGCGGCAAAGTATGTCAAGCTCTGTCCCTCCATGCGCGTATCGATAATAGGAAAGTTGCTGATATCATCGCTTCCTTTTAAAACGGCATCTTCTTCCAGATACAGATGGGTCTTCGGTTTGAAGAAAAGAGAGCCGCTGAGGTATGTGCCTTTAGGGATGACGATAACGCCACCTCCCTGTTGGGATGCCTGGTCGATGACCGATTGGATTTTCTCGGTCTGGAGAAGGGTGCTGTCGTTGATGACACCGTATTCAAGAATGTTGTATTTCTTACCTAATGTCTGGATATTGACAACTTCATTTTGTCTGAACCAGTCGGGAATGGGAGTTCCATCCGGGAATTTTTCTTCGCTGAACGATTGTAAACTGATAAACGCAGTAAGTAGTAATGCAATGAATCTCATGGTTTGAATTTGAATTAAAGGATCAACTGATAATTTATGTGTGCAAACATAAGAAACTTCTGAGAATCATGGGTAAATCTTGGTGATTTTAGTCCTGTGTAAAATGACTTTTTTAACTTGTATATTGAAGGATGCGGGTGATTATCAGCCATTGTGGAGATTAGCCTTTGGTGCAGCCGCTTTTGCAAGGTGATTTGAATGGTGCGGTCAACGGAGCGCTCGGTTTGTTGAATCCTATTTTCCCCAATGCTACTACTGCCGATTATTGTGACCTTATTGCCTGGATGATGGCAAGCGGTCTGCCCTCTGATTTGGGTGCGTTGCAGAATGGGCAGATGCCCGGTGATCTGGTGCTTTGGCTCTCTGATATTCTTAATCCGGAACAGAATAATGGTAGTACGCGAACGGATGAGTGCAACGATTATTTTCTCGATTATCAGTTTAATAAACGCTGGGATAGTGGTGCACAGATCACTGCCGGAACCACTTTCCGGCATACTCGTCACTATTCTTCGGCCATCGATCAGGTTTATAAGAGTGATAATCTGGCTGTTTTTTTTCAATACGATCAACGTTTTGGGGATCGTCTGAGCGTTTCGGCCGGAGTGCGTGCCGAATATTATCGTATAAATAATCATTACCGGGAGGCCGAAACAAAGATTTTTGGGACAAAAGTTCCTTTTCGTCCGGTTTTGCGTGCCGGGTTGAATTATCAGCTTGCCGATTATAGTTTTCTGCGCGCCAGCTTTGGACAGGGGTATCGCAATCCGTCGGTAGTAGAGAAATATCTGCGTAAGGACATCGGTGGGGTAGGTGTATATCCGAATGAAAATATTCGTGCGGAGAAAGGTTTCAATGCCGAACTTGGTTTCAAGCAAGGGTATAAGCTTGGTAATCTTCAGGGGATGTTGGACGTGGCAGGTTTTTATACCGAGTATAAAGATATGATCGAATTCCAGTTCGGATTGTTCAATAATGGCAATAACAAGATGATAAACAGCATTTCGGATGCGGTCGAGATGTTGCTTGGTCAAGGAGGGTTCGGTATTGGAGCACAATTCCACAATGTTTCCAAAGCGCGGATTTATGGGATGGAAGTCAGCACAAATGGTGTATATAATTTTAATAAGAACACGAAACTGTATTATAACTTGGGCTATGTATACACTGAGCCGCGTGATGCGGATTATAAAGAACGTAATGCATTGGAGGATACTTATACCGATCCTTTGCAGATGAAAGAGAAGTCGAATAATTCCAAATATTTGAAATATTGCCAGAAACATACTTTTAAAACTACGCTCGATTTTGAGTGGAAACGTATAAATCTGGGTATGAATGTGGCTTGGAGAAGTAAGACGCTTGCGGTGGATTATATCATGTTGGACGAGCGTGAAAAACCGAATGGCAATCCGGAAGTGATGGATTATGTGCGTAGTTTGCTTTTCGGTAGTATCGATGGCGAAACATTAGCTACTTATTGGAAAAAACACAATACGGATTATGCTACGGTGGATATCCGTCTGGGAGTAAAGGCTACAAAAGAGGTTGCATTTCAGTTTATGGTTAATAACTTGTTGAATAAGGAGTATTCTTCCCGGCCGATGTCGGTAGCAGCTCCGCGTACCTTTATGGTGAAGATGGATGTGACGTTCTGATGCGGTACAGCTAAATTTTCTTGCTTATATCGGGAGGGTACTGGGTGAAAGGGCGTAGAGAAAAAATGAAAAGGCATACCAATGACCATAAGCCGGGTGCTTACCTTTGTTAAGCACTATTCATACAGGTAGTATGCACCGTGCTTAGTGTCGCTAAGCACGGTGCTGATATGCGGCTTTATCTTTCCCTTTCAACATTCATAAAAGTCGTGGCTACATGGGTTTGAGGTTCTTATTAAGTCTGTCGATAATCTTTTCCATACGAGTTTGGCGAGTTTTATCCGATTTGGCATCCAGATAAAACAATGTATAGGTACGTTGCACAGAATCGGACATAGCCAATAGATTTGTATAAGCAGGTTCATGTGGCTCAATGAGCTGTCTGAACATCCGGATTTGTTCTTCGGAGGCGGTGCTACGTTTGGAGTTGTCCCACTGTCCGTTTTGTTTTGCACAGGCTACGGCTTCCATTCCTTTCGGAGTCATTAGTCCCTTTTGAATAAGTTTCCGAGCCAGCTCTTTGTTCTTGTCCGACCAATTGCTTTTTTCTCTTCGCCGGGCAAAATATTTTCTATACTTGTCCTCATTGATGGATTGCATCTGACCATCTATCCAGCCAAAGCACAATGCTTCTTCGAGTGCTTCATGAGCCGACAGTGTTTTTAGCGTATTGGTTTTCGCAAATACCAACCAAATCCCGTCGCTCGTTGTACCTGCGTTTTCCAGCCATTCTCGAAACAATGCCCTGGTTTCAAAAATAAGTTCTTTGTCATCCATCTTTCAGTATCGTATAATCGTTCTTTATCCGGAGTCGTTTTTCTGTACTATATCTGTATCCAGCCTATTCCGTTTATTCCATTTCCGGGTCTTCCCAAACACCTGTTTTGTGCATACGGTAACTTCTCTCTATCTTCTGGGTAGAGTCTGCTTCCAGCGCATAGAGTATTTCACGGCAGAATTCCAGAGCAGAAAACCCGTTGGCGGTTACAATGTTTTCACTTCTGACTGCTGGTCCGTCTATATAGAAGTTCTCACCTGTATAGTTTGCCCCGGCATAAGCCTTTAGGTAATCCAATCCGTTGCTGGTGTGCTTTATCTTGTTTAAAAAACCGTGCATTCCAAGAAAGACTGAAGCGTTGCAGATTCCTGCTACTAACTTTCGATTCTCAATGGCATCTTTTACCAAAGGAACGATGGTTTCAGCTTCCGGAGTGAACCAACTCATACCGCCAATGAGTACTATTCCTGCATAATCGGTAGGAATGTTGTCGATACCGTAATCGGGCAATACCTTAAAGCCACCGCATGATACTACCGGATCTTTAGTGACAGCCACAGTTTTAACTACATATTTGCTTTCACTTCCGGGTTCAACACCCAAAGTGAGGTTCGGGGCAATATAAGCTCCTTCCCAATCGGCAAAGTTATTTAACAGTACAAACAGAATTTCTTTTTTCATTGTCTTTTTTATTATTGGTGTTGATATTTTCTTTTATGGGACATCAGCGATTAAAAGCGTTTCTTTAAAAAGGCAGGTAATGATATAATAGTGAAAGTCCTGCCACATATTACATTGCTTTGCATCATTTCAAATATCTCTGTAACACAAAGATAAGCAATGTTTTTGGTGGTTACAAGTGAATCAAAGTATATTTAGAGAAGAGTTGGCAATTAATTGTCAACTCTTTTTTTGCTATATATCCTTTACCTTTTTAGCATTTGGTTGGCATTCTCTTTAAGTAAGGGAAGTACCATTTCCCTCACTTCCTTTTTCTAAAAGGTGTTTTTGTAGAGAAAAAGTTTCAACTATTGATACAAATAATGGGCATTTAGTAATTTACTGCCGGTATGAAATCCCTGTCTCTTTCAAAATGGAAAGGGGATTTTCATTTTAGGAGATATGTGCAATTGAATATATTCTTGTTAGTTGATTATTTATCAGTGTGTTGTGTTGTAGTTGACCATATTGGTATATATATTGATATAGAAATATCATGAAACTTTATATTATATCAAACAGATTACCGGTAAAGGTTACCAGTGCAGATGGGACTTTCTCATTTGTACGCAGTGAAGGCGGATTGACCACCGGGCTTAATTCCCTTCAGATTTCCTATGAGAAACACTGGATCGGTTGGCCAGGATTGTGTGTTGACAAAGAAGAGGAAAAATTGGAAATTACCTCTGAACTGGATAAAATGAACTTTCATCCGGTATTCCTTACGGAAGTACAAATCAGGGATTACTACGAAGGTTATAGTAACAGTACAATCTGGCCTCTCTGTCACTATTTTTATGCCTATACATTGTATAAGAAATCTTTCTGGCAAGCTTATAAAGAGGTGAACCAGCTGTTTTGTGATGAAATTTGCCGTGTGATACGCCCAGGAGACGTGGTTTGGGTACAGGACTATCAGTTGATGTTGTTACCCGCCATGTTGCGCAAGGTCTATCCGGATCTGAGCATCGGTTATTTCCACCATATACCTTTCCCTTCCTACGAACTTTTCCGTATACTGCCGGAAAGGGCTGAAATATTGAAAGGTTTATTGGGAGCTGATTTTATTGCTTTCCACACGCACGATTATATGCGGCATTTTATCAGTGCCGTGGAACGTGTATTGCATCTTGAGTTCAAATTGGATGAAGTACAACTTGGAAATCGTGTGGCGCGAATAGATGCATTGCCTATGGGAATCAACTATGACTCCTATCATAAGGCCTCTTGTAATCCTCAAGTAAAGCAAGCTATTGATCATACTCGCAAGCTTTTTGGAAATCACAAGTTGATATTATCCGTAGATAGACTTGATTACAGTAAAGGTATCTTGCATCGTCTGCATGGATTCTCTTCTTTTCTGGAACATCATCCTGAGTACCACGGAAAAGTGACGCTTGCCATGATCATTGTGCCTTCACGCGATCATGTGGGTAGTTATGCTGAATTGAAAACCCGTATAGACGAAGAAATAGGCTCTGTTAACGGGCGTTATTCCACTATGGACTGGACACCGGTTTGTTATTTCTATCACAGTTTTACGTGGGAGGAACTGGTAGCCATGTACTGTGTGGCGGATATTGCTTTAGTGACACCTTTGCGTGACGGTATGAATCTGGTGGCGAAAGAATACGTGGCGGCAAAGTCTGATACTCCGGGAGTCTTAATACTGAGTGAAATGGCGGGTGCCTCCGTAGAGATGACCGGTGCCATCCAAATCAACCCGAACGATACAGAGCAGATAGAGAATGCCATTTGCCATGCATTGGAAATGCCTGTGCAAGAACAGGTACACCGCTTAAAACGTATGCAAGCCGTCATATCCGTTCAGACAGTGGATAAATGGGCTTTCGATTTTATCCATGAACTGAGAAACACCTATTTGAAGAATGAACAATTACGGCATAAGCGGCTTACGGCAGCTACGATTGCATCCCTTAAACTTCGGTATGATCAGGCGGTACGCCGGTTGGTTTTACTGGATTATGACGGGACATTGGTTGCTTTCAAAGCCAGACCGGAAGATGCGAAGCCGACACCGGAACTGATCGCGTTGTTGCAGCGATTAGCTGATGACCCGGCAAACCATGTGGTGATAAATAGCGGACGTGACCATTATACATTGGAGAAATGGCTGGGTAATCTTCCCGTTTCTTTTGCGGCAGAACATGGAGCTTTCTACAAGGAACATGGAGTATGGCACAACAATATGAAAAAAATGGATTGGGAAAACGGTTTGCTGTCTATTTTGCGATTGTTTGTCAGCAAAACTCCGGGCGCCCGTCTGGAAGTGAAAGAGACCGCTCTTGTTTGGCATTACAGGGAAAGTGATGCATGGTTGGGGGCTTTGCGTGCCCAACAACTGGTAAATGCACTGATCTCCATTTGTTCTCGGCAGAAATTACAGATTATGCAGGGCAACAAAGTGGTAGAGATAAAATCACCTGATTATAACAAGGGGTCTGAAGTAAAACGTCTGATGGTTGATATGCATTATGATTTTATTTTGGCCATAGGGGATGATACAACCGATGACGACATGTTTCAGGCATTACCACGTAATGCGGTGGCGATAAAGGTTGGCAGTATCTCGGAAATAGCCTCTTATAATTTACCTTCACAGCAGGATGTCCTGCCGTTTCTTAGTGCACTTGCCAGAAGGGAGCAGAGACACCGTAAAGGTGAAATGATAAAGAGGCGTATAGAGACAACTGTCGATTTTTTGAAAGGTTTATTGAAGAAATTATAAAATGATTGTACGATGAATTTGAATTATGGTGTTGTAGGCAATGGGCGTACTGCTGCTCTGATTTCCGAAACAGGGAATGTGGAGTGGTTATGTTTCCCGGATTTTGATTCCCCATCTATTTTTGCAGCGTTGCTCGACCGGGAGAAGGGAGGTTGCTTCGGTTTCGAGGTAAATTCTGATTATCGGATATTACAAACGTATGTTCCACATACTAATATACTTTCTACCAAGTTCTTATCAGAAGCGGGAGAATTTGATGTACTCGATTTCATGCCCTGTTATCGTTTTAAGAATGATAGTAAGGGGCAATATATTCCGGCTGAGCTGTACCGCTATATTCATCTGGTAAGAGGTAAACCGGAGTTTAAAATTAAATATAGTCCAGCTCCGAATTATGCCCGTGGGAAAGTCATTTATAATACAACCTCTGATTATATCGAGACTTATTGTTCTTCCGATAGCAAAGACAGGCAATATCTGTATTCCTCCTTGCCTTTGGAGGACATCTCGTTGAAGCGAACCGTACAGCTTGAAAAAGACGAATTTATGTTGCTTTCCTATAATGAAAAAGTGATTCCGATAGATATTGAACGTGAAAAACTGGAGTATTGTCGGACGTTGGTTTACTGGCTGAACTGGACAAATCGAAGTAAAAAGTATACACTTTATAATGACGTGATAGAACGAAGCTTGTTGGTATTGAAACTGATGTCTTACTATAAGGGTGCTGTACTGGCGGCATTAACTACGAGTCTGCCCGAAACGGTGGGTGATGTTCGAAATTGGGATTACCGGTTCTGCTGGTTGCGGGATGCTTCCATGTCAATCGAAACCATGTTCCGAGTAGGGCATGCGGGTGCTGCCAGGCGTTTTATGAAATTTATACAGTCCACATTTGTTGCTAACAGGAGATCCTACCAGATTATGTATGGGATACGCGGAGAACGCAAATTGACTGAAGTTATTTTGGAGCATCTTTCTGGTTACAAAGATTCCAGACCTGTCCGTATAGGGAACGATGCGTATCATCAACGGCAGAATGATTCTTTCGGATATTTAATGGACTTAATTTACCAGTATTATCGCTTGATGCCGGGAACATTGGATGAGATAGAAGACATGTGGGAAATGGTGAAAAGTATTCTTGACACTGTTCAGGAAGACTGGCAGAAGCCAGACAAAGGTATTTGGGAAATCAGGGGGGAAAGCCGTCATTTTGTTTCTTCTAAAGTGATGTGCTGGGTGGCCTTGGATCGGGGTGTAAAGATAGCCCGTATGTTGGGCAAATACGGTGATTCCGAGCGCTGGATGCAGGAAGCTGATAATATCCGCCAGGATGTGATGGAACATGGGTGGAAGGAAAAAATGCAAAGTTTCTCTCAGGCTTACGATAACGAAGCGTTGGATTCATCTTTGCTACTGATGGAGCCTTACGGGTTCATCCAAGCTGATGATATCCGTTACCATAAGACGGTGGAAGCTGTCCGGAAAGCGTTGTTTTATAAGGGATTGATGTATCGCTATAACAGTGAGGACGATTTTGGCATGCCTTCTTCCGCTTTTACCATTTGTACGTTCTGGTTGATACGAGGGTTGTTTGTTACAGGTAGAAGAGAAGAGGCCAGGTGTCTTTTTGATGAGGTGCTGAAATATGCAAACCATTTGGGATTGTTTAGTGAAGACATCGATTTCAATACCAAAGAACAACTGGGCAATTTTCCACAAGCATATTCCCATCTGGCACTGGTGAATACGGCAATCTTGTTTGCGGAAGAAGACAGAAGTCTATCTTTTATACGTCCTTAAATAATGGTAGAGATATCGGTTATAAAAACAGAACCTTGTTTGTGTAGGCATGTCACTTATCTCCGGACAGCATAAGAGATTTCAAGATAGCATCGGTACGTTCGTGGCTATCCAGATGCCCCCTATTTTCTTTTGTTTTGAGACAGTACTTCATATATATACTTAGCATAGCTTCTCCCTACGGGAATGGTTCTTTCAAGTCCTTGAAGATGTATTTCCTGTTTGGAGAATTGGCTGACCTTGTTTAATGGAATCAGAAAAGAACGATGCACTCTTAAAAAGTAGTTTTTGGGCAACATTCCATGGAGAGCTTTTATATTAAGTCTCGAAATGATATTTTCTCCACAGATTCGGAATATTTTGCTATAATTCTCCATTGCTTCAATATAAAATATATCGGAAATAGGTACAGTTATACTGGTGTAGTCTTGCTTTACGACAATATTTTCCTGCATGGCTTCATTCCATGGTTCTGTAAGTCCTCCTATATGTAGCATAGCTTTCTCCACAGCCCTTTCGAAACGTTTATAAGCTATAGGCTTGTGCAAAAAATCCACGGCATCCAGATTGAAACCGTCGAGTGCATATTTGGCGTGTGCAGTAGTAAAGATAAGGGTACATTCCACAGGTAAAGCTTTTGCTACATCCAGACCATTGAGACCGTTCATTTCAATGTCAAGAAATACTAAGTCCGGTTTTGTTCGTATGATTTCTTCCAACCCAATGCGGGGATCACAGAAGGTGGTTATTTCCATACCTCCTTTTCTATCACAGAACTGTTTGATGATAAATAGCGCGATGGGTTCATCGTCTATGGCTATGCAGTTAATTTTTCTCATGAAAGCTGTATGATTAATTTTGTTCTGAACTCCCGTTTGTTCTCATCCTTTTCCGTAAGCAATGTGAAACGTTCAGGATAAAGTAGTCTCAGACGCTTTCGGCAGTTTTCTATACCTATGGAGGGGCTATCCTGTTCTTTCTCTCTCATGATGGAATTACATGTCTTGAAAAGTAATGTACCGTCTTCTACGACAATCCGTATGAGCACGGTACAGTCTTCGGAAGAAGATGTCCCATATTTAAATGCATTTTCCACGAAGGTGATTAGGATCATTGGAGGAATTTTCACATATTCCTGATCTGTATGACTCTCGAATATGACCTTGGTGTGATGGTTGAGACGTAACTGTTGTAGTTCAACATATTGTCGGATATATTCTATTTCACTTTTTACGTCTATTTTTTCGACTGAGGCATTATGGTACATATATTTGAGAATATTGGAGAACTTGACAAAGGCGGATTCGGTCAGGTCAGATTTAGTTATAACCAGTCCATACAGAGTATTGAGAGTGTTGAATAGAAAATGTGGATTTATCTGTGCTTTATACATGGCCAGTTCGGCGCGGTTTTTCTCTGCTTCCACTTCTTGACGGGCAAGCATTTGACGGAAAAGTTCGAAGGTGACTTCAATGGCCAGTCCAAAACCGGATATGATAAGGAAAAAGAACCATACGGTTTGGGAATGCAAATGGCGGCGGAAATCCAGAGGCAGTTTGGAGTGAGGATTTTCCGGCAAGGGGAAATGAGTCATTAGTTCAGTTACAAACAAGAGCATGATAACTGTCATTATAATCCATCCATACCTTTTACGCATGAACAGTGATGGAATACTCACTTTGCGGTAGACGAAATAAAGTAGGTAAAGATATATGACCAGCGTCACTACAAAAGCAGGCTGAGTTACAAACCATTTGTCTACTGGGACAAGCAGGATAGTTAGGGGCAATATGATTATACAAAAGAGCAGGTCTACATAGAGGGTTATTCTGGGATATGCAACGGCACTTTCTGCTGTTCCCCTCACTTTTTTCTTTATTCTTTTTAGAAACATCTATACTTGGTCTTTTTATATTAAATATTAAGTTGTTTCTGCAAAGATAATTCTTTGTTCTCATACTTCAAACGCTGGATTGTTGTCGTTCGTCAACACATTTCTACTGTTCGTCAACACATTCTTAGAATGTATGCAAAATCTTTTTAGATTTGTCACCGACTGTTTTGGGAAACTAATTTTCATTCAATAATAATAAATAAACAAACAGAAAAATAATGAAAGTTTTCTTCGTTTTATTATCAGTTTTGGTATTGCTGTCTTCGTGTAGTTCTAAACAACAGCAAGAGCCGGGTGTCAAGTACAAGACACTTCGTGTGGAATTTACTGATCGGACACTAAAAAACGGATATGCGGCTAGTTTGCGAGGTAGGCAGTATGTTGAGATACGCCCGCAGGTGGATGGCATCATTACAGAAATTCGTTTGAATGAGGGTGACGTGGTAAAAAAAGGACAGGTATTGTTCATTATTGACCAGGTTCCTTATAAAGCTGCACTCGAAATGGCAATAGCTAATGTAAAGAGTGCGGAATCCCGTCTGGCTACTGCCCGGCTTACGGCGGAGAGTAAAGAGGAGTTGTTCCGAGAGGATGTGGTTTCGGAATTTGATCTCCAAACCGCTCGCAATTCCCTTGCAGAAGCTCAGGCCAGTCTTGCTCAGGCTCGGGCAGAGGAAATCAATGCCCGTAATAATCTGTCTTATACAGAAGTTAAAAGTCCTGTTAACGGGGTTGCCAGTATGATTCCTTATCGTGTGGGGGCTCTTGTGGGTAGCAATATTGCGGAACCATTGGTAACAGTTTCCGATGATGAGAAAATTTATGCCTATTTTTCAATGAATGAGAATCAGATATTGGATTTGGTGCAACAATACGGTTCGCTTCAGAAAGCAATGGCTGAGATGCCTGATGTAGAGCTGACCTTGAGCAACGGTAAGGCTTATTCCCATTCCGGTAAGATCAACGCAGTGAGTGGGAGCATAGATGAGAGTACAGGTGCGGTAAGTTTGCGTGCGGAGTTTGACAATCCGGAGAAACTACTCCGTAATGGTGGTAGTGGTACGGTATTTGTCCCTTCGTATCGTGACAGTGTGATTGCTATTCCTCAAGCTGCCACTTATGAATTACAGAACCGTGTCTTCGTATATAAAGTGGTTGATGGCAAGGCGAAGTCAACTCCGGTTGATGTATTTCGGTTGAATAACGGGACGGAATATATTGTCGAGTCCGGTCTGTCTCTTGGTGATGTGATTGTTGCCGAAGGTGCCGGTCTTGTACGCGAAGGAACTGAAATAGATACTTACACGACTACTAATGAATAATCTGCGTCATGAAAATAAGGACTTTTATTGACAGACCCATTTTGGCGGGTGTAATTTCCGCCCTCATCCTTATATTGGGTATTATCAGCCTTGTTCAATTACCTGTTGAACAGTTTCCCGAAATAGCGCCGCCTACAGTAAGTGTACAGGCTAACTATACGGGTGCTAATGCCGAGACTGTGCTGAAGAGTGTTGTTGTGCCTTTGGAAGAGGCCCTCAATGGCGTGGAGAATATGATGTACATGACTTCTTCAGCTACCAATGCCGGAATGGCTAATATCCGTATTTATTTCCGTCAAGGGACGGATCCAGATATGGCAACGGTGAATGTGCAGAACCGTATTGCTTCCGCACAGGGATTGCTTCCAACCGAGGTCACACGAAGCGGTATTACGGTACGTAAACGCCAAACCAGTAATATCAAAGCTTTGGCTCTGTACAGTCCGGATAATTCTTTCGATGAGAAATTCCTAAATAATTATCTAAAAATTAATATCGAACCTCGTTTAGCTCGTATAGCCGGTGTGGGTGAAGTTAATGTAATGGGGTCAGACTACTCATTACGTATCTGGCTTGACCCGGGTAAAATGACACGTTACAACCTTGTTCCGAGTGATATTACGGCAGTCCTTGATGAACAGAATCTTGAGGCCCCGACTGGAACTTTGGGTACTGAATCGGAAAATACGTTCCAGTACGTGCTCAAATATCGTGGACGTTATGAATTTGAACAGGATTATGAGAATATGGTTATCAAGTCTCTTCCTGGCGGTGAAGAACTGAAACTGAAAGATGTGGCCACTATCGAATTGGGATCGCGTACTTATACTTATATAGGTGAGGTGAACGGTCATCCGGGTTCTAATTGTATGATTGCCCAGACATCGGGTTCTAATGCCAATGAAATTATTGAGGAGATTGACAGGGTAGTAGAAGATATTCGAAAAAATCTTCCAAATGGCATGGAAATAGCTGACTTGATGAGCACGAAAGACTTTCTTGACGCATCCATCAAAAATGTGATCAAAACGCTTATTGAAGCTATAATCCTTGTTATTTTGGTGGTGTATGTCTTTCTACAGAGTTTTCGTTCCACATTCATACCTGCTGTTTCAATTATTGTTTCCTTGATCGGAACTTTTGCATTTCTGGCTGTGGCGGGCTTTAGCCTGAATATGTTAACTCTTTTTGCTTTAGTACTGGTAATCGGTACGGTGGTGGACGACGCGATAGTTGTTGTCGAGGCTGTGCAGGCGAAATTTGACGAGGGCTACAAATCTCCTTATCTTGCCACTATAGATGCTATGGGCAATATAACTTCAGCTTTGGTAACTACTACTTTCGTTTTCATGGCGGTATTCATTCCCGTATCGTTCATGGGAGGTACGACCGGTACGTTTTATACCCAGTTCGGTCTTACGATGGCTGTGGCAGTAGGTATTTCTCTTCTTAACGCCATGACTCTTAGTCCGGCTCTTTGTGCGCTTATCATGACCCCACATGCGGATACTGGTAATGGAGGAAAGATGAGTTTCTCCTCACGTTTTCATGTTGCTTTTGATACGGCTTTCCATCGGGTTGTGATGAAGTATAAAAGTGGTGTGTTTTTCATGCTCAAGCGTAAATGGCTGGCCGTAGTCTTGCTGGTGGTAGCCGGTAGCGGACTTTTTTTCTTGATGAGAACAACCAAGACAGGACTTGTGCCTCAGGAGGATATGGGTACAGTTTTCATTGATGTACGTACTTCTCCCGGAAGTAATCTGGCAGAGACACAGCTTGTGATGGATGAGATCAACCGTCGTATCAAGGACATTCCGCAAATCCGTATGTTTTCTAAAATTACGGGTAACGCTATGATTAGCGGACAGGGGGCAGCTAATGGTATGTTCATTGTCCGTCTTCAGGATTGGAATGAACGTACGGAAGAGGGAGATGATATTAATTCTGTAATATCTGAAATTTACCGCCGTACAGCCGATATCGCTTCAGCTGATATAATGGTTTTTGCTCCCCCTATGATCCCGGGCTATGGCGTGAGTAGCGGTTTTGAAATCTATGTACAGGATCAGAAGGGAGGAAAGATAGAAGATCTACTTTCTATTACACGGCAGATGATTGACAAACTGAATGCCCGTCCTGAAATTGCACGTGCTACAACTTCCTTTGATAACAAGTTTCCTCAGTTTCTGGTGGAGGTGGACGCTTCTCGTTGCAAACGCAACGGTATTTCTCCATCCGATGTACTTTCAGTATTGTCTGGCTATATCGGTGGTAACTACGCTTCCAACATGAACCGTTTTTCCAAATTATATCGTGTGATGGTACAGGCTTCTCCCGAATATCGCTTGGATACGGAAGCGTTGAATAATATGTTTGTACGGAACGATGAAGGTGAGATGAGTCCCGTGGGGCAATATCTGAAACTTACGCGTGTATATGGAGCTGAGACACTTTCCCGTTTCAATCTTTTCTCGGCTATTAGTGTTAACGGTACCCCTGCTGACGGTTACAGTACCGGTCAGGCTATCCAGGCGGTGCGTGAAGTGGCTGCGGAGACACTTCCGGCAGGCTACGGCTATGAATTTGGCGGTATGTCGCGTGAAGAGGCTTCAACAGGCAGTTCCACGACTATTATCTTTGTCATTTGCATAGTATTCATATACCTGATCCTATGTGCTCTTTATGAGAGTCTTTTCGTTCCGATTGCAGTTATTCTTTCTGTTCCGTTTGGGCTTGCCGGAAGCTTCCTTTTTGCCAAAATGTTCGGTTTGGAAAATAACATTTATCTGCAAATTGGCTTGTTGATGCTGATAGGACTTCTGGCTAAGACGGCAATCCTGCTTACTGAATATGCTTCAGAACGCCGCCGTCAAGGTATGAGCATTTCCCAGGCAGCGGTATCTGCTGCACAAGTTCGTTTGCGTCCGATTCTTATGACTTCACTGACTATGATTTTTGGAATGCTTCCACTGATGTTTGCTTCGGGTGTGGGAGCCAATGGTAATATTTCTATCGGTGTGGGGACGGTTGGCGGTATGCTAATCGGTACGGTTGCCCTACTTTTTATTGTACCGGTACTTTTTATTATATTCCAATATTTGCAGGAACGTTTCATGCCTGAGCGTCAATTGCCGAAGTTGGAAAAAAAGATTAATAATCAGAATATATTTGTACAATGAAGAAAATAATTATATGTATATGCTTGTCGGTGGTACTGGGGGGATGCTCGGTTTATCGGACCTATAAGCGACCTGATGTGGCGGTTATAGACAGTCTTTACCGTCAGCAGATTTCGCCTGCCGACAGTGTTGCTTCCATTGCCGACCTTTCGTGGAAAGAATTGTTTACGGACCCACATTTACAGAAACTTATTGAGACTGGTCTTTGTAATAATTCAGATTTGGGTATTGCCCGTCTTCGTGCCGAAGAAGCCGAAGCACTTCTTCAGTCGGCACGTCTTTCATATTTACCATCTATTAGCCTTAGCCCTCAAGGAACAATAGGCAAGGTGGAACATAGTAAAACAACCAAGAGTTACGATTTGGCTACTTCGGCTAGTTGGGAGATTGATATTTTCGGTAAACTGACCAATACTAAACGGGAAGCTCGTGTTGTACTGGAACAGAGTGAAGCTTACCGTCAGGCTGTACAAACTCAGTTGATAGCTACTATTGCCAATAGTTATTATACATTGTTGATGTTGGATGAACAGCTCAATATCAGTCGTCGTACAGCCAGAAACTGGAGTGAGAATCTGCGTGTGATGAAAGCTCTTAAAAATGCCGGTCAGACCACTGATATGGCTGTTGCACAGACTGAAGCGAGTAAATTGTCTGTAGATGCTTCATTGCTTTCACTTGAACGACAGATTACCGAATTGGAAAATACCTTGTTATCATTATTGGGATCTGTTCCAGGAGACATCACACGTTCAACACTTTCCAGCCAGTCTTTTCCTGATACGCTTTTAGTCGGTGTACCGTTACAGCTTCTGCAACGTCGTCCGGATGTACGACAAAGTGAGGCTGTGCTGGCTGCTGCATTCTATGTAACAAACCAAGCCCGAGCCGCATTCTTTCCGTCAATTACGCTTTCGGGTTCTGCTGGGTGGACTAATGCAGCAGGTGTTGTAATAACCAATCCTGGTCAATGGTTGTTTTCTGTTGTCGGCTCGCTTATACAACCACTTTTTAATCGTGGACAGAATATTGCTAATTTGAAAGTAGCCAAGGCACAGCAAGAAGAGGCGTTATTGTCTTTCCGTCAAAGTCTACTCGATGCCGGTACAGAGGTTAATAACGCGTTGGTACAATGGCAGACGGCAAGAGGAAAATTGAAACTTGATGAACAGCAGGTTGTTGCTTTAACATCAGCTGTGCGTAGTGCAGAGTTGTTGATGAAACATAGTTCGCAAAATTACCTTGAGGTATTGACAGCCCGTCAGGCATTGCTACAAGCGGAGTTGGATGCTGTTTCAGATCGTTTTGATGAGATACAGGGAATCATTAATCTGTATCGTTCATTGGGTGGAGGAAGTGAATGAGCTGATTATTTGGAAAGCTATTTATATTTGGGGATACGAATGTTTATCTTATAATTATGATTAATAAGGTTTCAATGAAGGAATTGTTATATTCCAATTAGTCGATACTAAATGAGACTGGTTCTTATTGTTTAGAGTCAGTCTCTTGTTTTTCTATGTGAATGTATTCTGAGCCTTGTATATCGATGCAGCATATTAGACCAGTTGACTACCAATATTTTATAAATAAAATGGTAGAAAAGTCCGTTTTGCACTTCTTTTTCTTCGCTGAACGAGTACAAAATTAGTGCATTTTTTCGGATTATGAAAGCAAGTGAAAAACTTTGTGCAAAATCATTTTTGAAGGGCTGATTTGAGGTGTATTAGTGAAAAGTATGGAATATATTGCATCGCATTTTGTCGGTGGTGATGTTCGTGGTTATTCAGCTGATTGTTTCCCAAAGGTTGAAGATGATGTAGTGTATTATAACGGTGCTGGCCAAAAGAAAAAATCGTTTGCTTGTCGAATGTTTTTCTTTCTCCCTCTTTTTGACTTTACTTTAATGGACGTATATATGAATACGAGGATAAAGTAAAGTCGTTTTTCTTTTGGTCGGCAAAATAGTTTTATCGAATTCTATGAAATAATAGTTTATAATTGAACTATTATTAGTGTTTTTGCTCCCGAGAAGTTTAAAATGTGGCTGTTATGGAAGATGTTTATTCGCTCTCCGATGTCACTGCCAATAAAATAAATTTTGATCTTTTATTGGTTTCCGCAAAAGTGCCTCTTTCGTTTTTTAGGTCAATGAACTTTAATAGAAAATCCTAAGCTACAACATATCATATAATATAGAAAAAGATGCTTTTTCATTTACTATATGATACATTGAGGCTTAAAAACAGATACTTGGCAGGTCTATGCTTGTCACAAGGTAAGGTTCTTGCCCGGTTCAAAACCATTGGTGATATGTTCATTTTGACAAACATATCCCATTTGATTGCAAACGACCTTTGTTCCGTTTATTTCAGCATCGATGTTAGTGTGCGAGTGCCCATAAATCCAAGCGTCAATGCGACTGTCAGCTATAAGCTTGCTCAAATTGGTAGCAAATGCGCTATTCAGCACTGAACCCTTATGATGAGGGGCAACCACTTCCAATGTGGGAAGATGATGTGTTACCACCACAATGTGTTTTGCGGTGCTTTCTGCCAGACTTTTCTTGATGAAATCCAAGCAGAAAATATGCATTTGATTAAATTCTTCTGTTTGGAGCAATTTATCATTATACTTTATCTGCCGGAAGTCGTTCATGCCTTTCCACACAAAATATTCGTCAGCTGGTGAGATTTGAGACCACAAAGTGCTCATGATAAAATCTGTATCATCAATCCGTATCACCTGATTCTGATAATACCCTACATTTTCCTTGAATAACCAATTCCATTGCAACCCCTTATCCATCGCGTCACAATAATTGTAATACTCGTGGTTTCCGGGCACGATGAGTACCTGACGATAATTAGCAGAAGCCCATTCCCAGAAATTATTCAAAGGTACAATCTTGTTCTTCAAGTAAAATATATCTCCGGCAAGAACCAAAATATCACCCGTTACAGGTAATTCATTATGTTTTAACCACCTGCTGTTATCACTGAACTCCAAATGCAGGTCGCTCATGTATTGTATCTTCATCTTACTGTCCTCCTTTTTCAATCTGTTTGGATATAATTCTCTTAACCTGCTCAAATGATACAGGTGTAAAGTTGTTGTTATCAACTCCGACGTCGTATTGAGTCGGGTAGAGATACTGAAGCCTGGCAGCGTCAATGCCGGTGTTATTTTTCCTTGTGTGAACGTGACCGAACAATTGCCACACATCTTTGTATCCGCCATCAAAACATAGAAAAGGATAGTGGTTCAAATATATCCTTTGCTTGCCTACCTCTATGTGCATCTGCATTGCCACATGTTCAAATCTGTCAATGTATCCTTGGCGTATATTTTTCAAATCGTGGTTGCCCATAATCAGATATATCCTGCCGTTCAATCTGTCAAGCATTTTAGTCCATTCAGCTGAACCGCCAAGGCAAAAATCGCCCAAGTGAAAAACAATATCATCCTGTCCGATTGTATTATTCCAGTTGGAGATGATAGTTTCATTCATCATTTCCACATCCTTAAACGGTCTGTTGCAGAAACGAATGATATTCCCGTGATAAAAGTGGGTATCAGATGTAAAGAACACCTTGTTGCCATCAAATTTATAGTTCATTTCTTTTCAATTTATGTGTGCATCACTGCACATTAATAATCTGGTTACTTATAGCCCATTAGACGGAAAAGGCAGAAGAGCATCACAAAGGCGACTGTCGCAAATGGGCATAAAAACAAAATAGTTGGAGGTTTGGTAAGGACTCTCCAACTATTCAGTTTATATTCTCACTCAAAGTACAAAAGTGTACTCGCTATGTTCGTTGGAAAGTATTTACTATACGAGGTTCGATGCGTGAAACATGAACACTCGACACAGATTCAGTGCGTTTATTGCTCTGAATTGTGGTTGTTATTGATAATATGTTCATTCTGTTTCTCTGCATTGTTAGTGTTTTTATTCTCTCAAAAGCAATGCAAAATTAGCAAATAAATCCCATACTACCATTACTTTCCACTAAGTTTTTTGCCATACACCACATATATCGGATTTAATTTCCTTTATTATGCTCATAATTCAAATAAAATGTGTAACTTTGCATTTGACGCAATCTATAATTGAATACAATATGGCGAATTTGAATTGTATAAAGGCTGTTTTAGCTGAAAAGGGGATTATGAGTAAGTGGCTTGCCAAAACTTTGAAGAAAGATCCGGCAACGGTATCAAAGTGGTGCAACAATCATTCACAACCCGATTTATACACATTGGCACGGATAGCAGAAGTTTTGGATGTGGATATACACAAATTGATTTGTCATACAAAAGAAGAATAGAGGAATGGAACAACCTAAGTTGATAAACAACATAAGCGAGCGTGTTGTGGATGACCTCAAAGGACGGTTATCCAAAGGGGCTTGTGTGTCTATTGCTGCGGCTTCATTCTCCATTTATGCCTACGAAGCATTGAAAGAAGAACTGGAGCAGGTGGAGCAATTGCGTTTCATTTTTACGTCTCCTACTTTCATCAAGGATAAATCAAAGAAAGAGAAACGAGAGTTTTTCATCCCTAAACTTAACCGAGAGCGCAATTTGTATGGTACGGACTTTGAAATTCGTCTGCGTAACCAGTTGTCACAGAAAGCCATTGCCAAAGAATGTGCCGACTGGATTCGCAGGAAAGTGCAGTTTCGTTCCAATGCTTCGCAAGAACAGATGGGTGGATTTATGCACGTCAACAACGAAACTCAACAGGTTTATCTCCCGTTCAATGAGTTTACCACCACACAATTGGGCTGTGAGCGTGGTGCCAATGTATATAATGTAGTCAATGTATTGCCTTCACCAACAGCAAGTGCCTACTTGGATATTTTCAATGAGCAGTGGAACAATGATGAGAAGTTTGAGGATGTAACGAAGCGTATATTGGAGTACATAGACACTGTATATCAGGAAAACGCTCCAGAATACATCTACTTCATCGCACTTTATAATATCTTCAACGAGTTCTTGGAAGACATCAGCGAAGATGTGCTACCCAATGAGCGCACGGGCTTCAAGACCAGTGTCATTTGGAATAAGCTCTACAACTTTCAACGTGATGCTGCGCTGGCTATCATTAACAAGTTGGAAAAATACAATGGTTGCATCCTTGCCGATTCAGTAGGTTTGGGCAAGACCTTTACTGCGTTGGCGGTCATCAAGTATTACGAGAATCGCAACAAGTCGGTGCTGGTGCTTTGCCCGAAGAAGTTGAATGACAACTGGCAGACTTTCCGTGCCAATTACAAGAACAATCCCGTAGCTGCCGATCGGCTAAGGTATGACATCCTCTTCCACTCCGACCTTTCACGCGACCGTGGTTTGAGTAATGGTCTCGACTTGGAACATGTGAATTGGGGAAACTATGACTTGATTGTGATTGACGAGAGCCATAATTTCCGCAATGGCGGTAATGTGGACGAAGAGGATGAGGCGAATTTTGATACGCTCGTAGAAACAGACCGCCACAAGGAGAACCGTTATCAGCGGTTGATGTGGCGTGTTATTCGTCAAGGTGTGAAGACGAAAGTGCTCATGCTCTCAGCAACTCCGGTCAATAATCGGTTCGGTGATTTGAAGAACCAGTTACAACTGGCATACGAGGGGCGTGTGGAGAATATCAATGAAGCCCTTGAACTTGACCGTGACATTGACGACATATTCAAGTCTGCTCAAACTGCCTATAATCGTTGGGCTAAGTTGGAGCCAAACGAACGGACTACGGAACGATTGCTGTCAAGTCTTCAGTTTGACTTTTTTCAGATGCTCGATGCCGTGACCATCGCACGTAGTCGTAGCCATATTATCAAGTATTACGACACGAAGGATATTGGCGAGTTTCCCAAGCGGCTTGCTCCCTTGTCTCGCCGTCCGCGCTTGACGGACTTGGGCGATGCCATCAATTTCAAAGATATTGCTGAACAGCTCAATGCCCTGAATCTTTCCATATACACCCCTTCGCTCTATCTCTTCGATTGTGCCCGTAGCGGTTACAGTATCGACTACGATGGTGAAGGCCTGTCTATTGACGGTCGTGAGAAAGGCTTGCGCAAACTCATGGCCACCAACCTGTTGAAACGTCTGGAAAGTTCGGTCAATTCTTTCCGACTGACGCTTAACCGCATCCATGAGTACATTCGGCAGACAATGGAACTGATAGATGCATACGACAAGAAACATTCCGGTGCAACCATTGATGTATCTTCTTTCACTGATGATATGGATTCATCCGAAGGCGACACCGACCCATTTGCTACCAAGAAGTCGAAGATTTCATTGGCTGACATGGACTATGTGAGTTGGCGACGCGATCTTGAAGCCGATTTTGAACAGTTAGACCTGCTCTTGCTGATGTTGAAGGATATTACGCCCGAACATGACAGCAAGTTGCAGATGCTTATCGAGGATTTGAAACATAAGTTCAGCAACCCGATAAATGGAGAAAACAAGAAAGTGCTTATATTTACGGCATTTGCCGACACAGCCAATTATCTCTATGAGCAGTTGTCCACGAAGATAAAGGAAACTTGCGGACTTGATACGGCTCTTATTACCGGCTCTACCGATGGCAGATGCACATTGCCGAAGTTTCCTATGTCGTTCAATAATGTGCTGACTTATTTTTCACCTTTGTCGAAAGACCGTGCAGCCCTCTTTCCCAATGCCACGGATGAGATTGATGTACTTATAGCTACTGATTGTATCAGCGAAGGCCAAAACTTGCAGGATTGCGACTACCTCATCAATTACGACATCCATTGGAATCCTGTACGCATCATCCAGCGTTTCGGGCGTATCGACCGTATCGGTAGCCGGAACAAACAAATCCAGCTTGTCAACTACTGGCCGGATATGGAACTTGACGACTATATTCAACTCAAAGGGCGGGTAGAAAGTCGAATGAAAGCTACTATCCTTACCGCAGCAGGTACCGGTAATCCGCTTTCTATGGGCGAAGAAGCCGATTTGGAATATCGCCTTGGACAACTAAAGAAGTTGCAGAATGAAGTGGTGGATATTGAAGATATGGACACCGGTATCAATATCATGGATTTGGGACTGAACGAGTTCCGGCTTGACCTCCTGCAATATGTCAGGGAACATCCGGATATTGAACATGCACCTTTCGGATTGAATGCGGTGGTAGCCGGTTTCGAATTGGCGAAGCCGGGCGTAATGTTTGTGCTGAAGAACCGCAACAATGCTGTTAATATTGACCGTAAGAATCAACTGCATCCGTTCTATATGGTCTATCTAGCCGATGACGGTGATGTAATTTGCGACCATCTGCACCCTAAACAACTGCTCGACATCATGCGTGCGCTCTGTAAAAATCAAAACGATTATGACCGTGCGCTCTGTGCTGCAGTCAACCGTGAAACGCATGACGGCCGCCGCATGACCAAGTACAACACGTTGCTCCAAACAGCTATTGACAGCATCGTAAGTATTAAGGAAGAGACTGACATTGAGAGCCTTTTCTCTGTGGGTGAGACAACTGCCTTGCAGGGAGAAATCAAAGGGCTGGACGACTTTGAGTTAATCACGTTCTTAATAATTAAAGAAAAATGAGAATATCAGATATAGAAATAGGTACAATAATCAACTTCTTAAATGAAGATGGTTATGTTTTGGATTTTACCACAGCTGGTTTCAACTCTTTTACATTTCAAAGCATTGGCATACCTCTTTGTGAGAAATATAAGAAGTCCAAAGGAAGATCCCTTATAGCCTATATTAGCGATGCAAAATATGAAGATAAAATAAAGTTACTTAGCGATTTAATCAGGCACTACGAACTTTCTTCAATGAAGGAACATGATGAGGAAAACCGCAAAGAACGTGCTATTGCTTATAAGAAGTGCCGTGGCATACTTGATAAAGCAGGTGGTACAATGGTTATGACCGCTACGGCTAAAACTTTAAAAGAAGCTTTTGACAGCGATTACATATCAGCTCAAATTGATTTGATGCTCAATCTGAAGGATGAAAATCCAACAGAAGCAATTGGTAAGGCTAAAGAACTAATTGAAAGTTGTTGTAAAACAATACTTGAACTTGAAGGTTGTACTGTTGATAAAGATTGGGAAGTTCCACGTCTTGTTGATGAAACTTTCAAACACTTTCATCTGATGCCTAAAAACATTCCTGATGATGTTAAAGGAGCTAAGTCTATAAAGGCAATTCTCGGTAATCTTAAAGCTATTGCACAAGGCGTTGCAGAACTGAGAAATCTGTATGGTAGTGGACATGGCAAGTCCAGCTCATATAAAGGGCTTGAATCTCGTCATGCTAGTTTAGCGATTGGAAGTAGTACAACTCTCGTGCGCTTTTTATGGGATTCGTATGAACGGCATCATAATAATGAGGTTAATTAGATGAGACAAAATGGACAATACACTTAACTTCCCCACCTCCACGCACGTGGACAGATTGGTGCCCAAGACAGCTTTCTACAAGCATTTGGAGATTAACACCCGCTTGAAGACGCGATTTGTGGAAGATGTGGAACGCATACAATGGCTCTATAAGTTGACTCCATCCACCATGAATGTGGACGAGGGTAAGGCGGTGCATGAAATTGTGGTGTTCTTGGTGACGCTCAAAGTGGAAGATACGCCGGATGATGTGTTTCTTGCTATCGACCGCCAGATGCCGCGCCATGTGGTGTTTGTGCTGCAATATGCCAATCGTGGTAGATTGTTGCTCAACTACAAGGAATGGGCAGATGCGGACAAAACACGATTCAATATTTTGAAGACCTTCCGCATGGAATGGATGCCATTGACAGAGGTAAAGTTGGAACTGGCAGGTTCGTCACTGGATAATATCTACGAAGCGTTTGCTGGTCAGATTTCCGGATTCGGTACTACCAACGCTACCGATACGAAGCAGATTATGGCATTGCAAGATGAATTGTCCCGTAAACGACGGACAGCGGAAGCCTTGCAGAAGCGTGTACGGAATGAAAGGCAGTTTGCCAAACAGATGGAACTCAACAGCGAGGCTCGTACCTTGAAGCGTGAGATTGCCAAGCTGGAAGAGGCTTTAAAAACATTAGAAAACAATTAAGAAACAACATATATGGCTGACATATTAAAACATTTGGACTTGAACTCCGCAGACGGAACGCAACTCAATCTTGATGCGCTCTATCAGATTGCACCTTCGGCATTTACCGAAGTACGTGATGACAAGACGGGTGAAATCTCTCGAAAGGTAAACTTCGAGGTGCTTCGCCGATTGCTTGGCGACCATGCCACAGATGGCGATGGCGAGATGTATCAGTTTACATGGGTCGGTAAGAACGCTGCTCGTGCGGAAGCTGCCAAACCAACCGATAAGACCTTGCGCCCGGTGATGGAAGATTCCGTGGATTGGGACAACACAAAGAATATCTATATCGAAGGTGATAATCTTGAAGTGCTCAAACTCCTGCAACGCTCGTATATGGGTAAGGTGAAAATGATTTATATCGACCCGCCTTATAATACGGGCAATGACTTTGTCTATCACGATGACTTTGCCCGCACCGCAGCCGAGGAGGATATCGAAGCCGGCAATGTGGACGAATTGGGCTATCGCTTCCGTAAGAATACCGATACGAATGGTAAGTTTCATTCGGATTGGTGTTCAATGATTTATGCGCGTTTATTGGTGGCTCGTTCTCTATTGACGGAGGATGGAGTTGTCTTTATTTCGATTGATGATAATGAGGTGCGCAATCTGAGAAATATTTGCGACGAAGTATTTGGGGAACATAATTTTGTAGCACAATTAGTGTGGGAAAGAGCTTACTCACCCAAAAATGACGCAAAATACATCTCAAATAGCCATGATTATATTTTGATGTTTGCCAAACAAATAGAAGACTTTACGATTGGACGATTAGAGAGAACAGAAGAAGCTAATGCTCGTTATTCTAATCCAGACAATGATCCACGAGGTGTTTGGAAACCAAGTGATATGTCTGTCAAGACATATAATGCAGCATGTGACTATCCCATCACGACCCCTTCGGGGAAGATCGTAGAGCCTCCAGCAGGACGCTGCTGGAGTCTCTCGAAGAACGCGTTCTTCGAGAGACTCCGCGACAACCGAATTTCATTCGGTGTCGATGGCAATAGCGTACCATGTATCAAAAGGTTTTTATCTGAACTTAAGTTTGATGGTATGGCTCCAACATCTATACTTTTTTATAAAGAAGTTGGGCATAGTCAAGAAGGTGCAAAAGAAGTAGTATCTCTTTTTGGGGATAAAGGTGTATTTGACGGACCAAAGCCTGTAAGATTGCTTCAACGTCTTATTACTTTGGCCAATTTGAAAGAAGACTCTATCGTATTGGACTTCTTTTCAGGTTCGGCAAGTACCGCTCATGCCTTGATGAAGACTAATTCAGATAAGGACACTGATTGTCGATTTATTATGGTTCAATTACCTGAAGAAGTAAGTGATACAAAAAAAGACCAAGGTTATAAAAATATCTGCGAAATAGGAAAAGAACGCATCCGTCGTGCCGGTGCAAAAATCAAAGCTGATTTTCCGCTTACTACACAAAATCTCGACACCGGCTTCCGTGTCTATCGCCTCGATGAAAGCAACTACGAGAAAGTATCAATTTCGCCCAAGGAATACAAACAAGACCAGCTCGACCTCTTTGCTAACAATATCAAGGCTGACCGTACCGATCTCGACCTGCTCTATGGTTCAATGTTGGCATGGGGTGTTCGCTTGGACTTACCTTTGCAGACAGAAACCGTGGATGGCTGCACTATCTACATCGTCAATGAAGGCGACCTCGTGGCTTGCTTCTCCGAAGGCATTACCGATAAGGTAGTAGCTGCGATGGCCGAAAAGAGTCCCTTGCGTGTACTCTTCCGTGATGCTTGCTTTAAGGAAGATGCTCAGAAAATCAACATTTATGAGCAATTCAAGCAAGCCTTGGATTGGGCGGATAATGATGCGTTTAATAATATCAGAGTAATATAATAAAACGACATTTTCAATGGAAAAGAATATCATCATACAGCATCCTAAAGAAGGCGATTCTGAATATGTGAAACTTGTCTCACATATTTCAGAACTTTGGAATGATGCTCGTGGTAAAGCTATCAAGGCAGTGAACCATTCGTTACTGATGGCGAATTGGGCGACAGGACAATATATTATAGAATTTGAGCAAAAAGGTAACGCCAAAGCTCGCTATGGAGACCGCCTATTAGTGAACCTCTCCAAGGACTTGACACGGTTGAGAGGCAGGGGGTTCAGTCGCTCCAACTTAACATACATGCGTATGTTTTACCTCAAGTTTCCAAAATGTGAGACAGTGTCTCACATTTTGACGTGGAGTCATTACTTTGAGTTGTTGAAGTGCGAAGATCCGTTGGAAATGCAATTCTATATGACCGAAGCTATCAAGGAAGGTTGGAAAGTGCGGGAATTGAAAAGACAGATGAACAGTTCTTTGTATGAACGGCTTGCACTGAGCACGGATAAGGCAGGAATACTGGCTTTGGCAAACGAGGGGCACATAGTTCAAAAGCCGGAGGACATCATTAAAGACCCTTACGTGCTTGAATTTACCGGTCTGCCTGTTCGCAAGAGATACAAAGAAAGTGAGTTGGAAACAGCTCTGAAAGCAAATATGGAAACTTTCCTGCTGGAGTTAGGTAGAGGTTTTGCTTTCATTGGTCGTCAATATGTCATACCTATTGGGAGTCGTAGATTTAAGGTAGATATGGTGTTCTATCATGCCATACTGAAATGCTATGTGCTGATAGACTTGAAACGTGCTGAAATCAAACACGGAGACATCGGGCAGATGAATCTATATCTGAACTACTTTAAGGCAGAAATTTGCCAACCAGACGACAATCCACCTATTGGAATCGTATTGGGCGCAAAGAAAGACGAACTCTTGATGGAATATGCGCTTGAAGGCATCAGCAATCAGTTGTTTGCTGCACGTTATCAATTATACTTACCTAAGAAAGAAGAGCTGCAGGCACAATTAAATAACATCATAGATGGTATGGAGGAATAGTAGCTTATGAGAATCAAATATAAACATCAGCGATTTCAAGCTGAAGCCACCAAATGCGTGAGCGACGTGTTTCAGGGACAACCCAAGCATGACGGTAGCCGCACTTTCTTGAACAAGTTTGGTGCGCTCAACTTCGACAGTTTCGGCAATCTGCCCCTTGTGCTTGACAATGAGAGCATTTGCGAGAATGTGCGTGGCATACAGATGGCAGAAGGATTGAAGCCCGTGGAACATCTGGAGGGCGACGGACGTACCTTTACCATCGAGATGGAAACAGGTACGGGTAAGACCTATACCTACATTAAGACCATGTACGAGTTGAACGCTCGCTATGGCTGGTCGAAATTTGTGATTGTAGTGCCAAGTATTGCCATCCGCGAAGGCGTGTTCAAGAGTTTTGAGAGTATGGAAGAACATTTTGCCGAAGAGTACGGCAAGCGTATGCAGTACTTCATATATAACTCCAAGCAGCTTGCCAAAATTGATGCCTTTGCCTCGGACAACAGCATCCATGTGATGATAATCAACACACAGGCTTTTAATGCCTCGCTCAACGAAGATAAAAACAAGGAAGGGCGTGCCGGTGATGCAGCCGCCCGTATCATCTTCTCACGCCGTGATGAGTTTGGCTCGCGAAAGCCGATTGACATCTTGGCAAAGACGAATCCCATCCTAATCATTGACGAGCCGCAAAGCGTGTTGGGTACGGACAAAGGCAATGCCACACGAAAAGGTATCAAACTGTTTAATCCACTCTTTACCTTGCTATACAGTGCCACACATCGTGAGATATTCAACCAAGTATATCGCCTCGATGCCATCGACGCTTACAACAAGAAGTTGGTCAAGAAGATAGAAGTGCGCAGTGTGCATCAAGTGGGTTCTACAGCCACCAATGGCTATGTTTATCTGGATGAAATCGTCATAAGCAAAGGTAATCCACAAGCTCGATTGGGCTTCGATGTCAAGACAACCAGTGGCCCACGTCAGACCATTCACTTGGTCGGTGAAGGATTCGACCTCAAAGAACAAAGCGGCGGTTTGCAGGAGTATGCCGACAATTTCAAAGTGGAGCGCATAGACGGACTGACCAATACCGTGCATTTCCTCAACGGACTCACGCTTCATCCCGGTGAGGTGGTGGGCAGCGTGAACGAGGACATTCTCCGCCGCAACCAGATACGAGAAACCATCAAAACTCACTTGGAGCGTGAACGCCAACTTTTCGCTCGCGGTATCAAAGTGCTGTCATTGTTCTTTATCGACCACGTGGATAGCTACCGCATCTACGATAAAGACAACGTGGAAAAGGGTAAGTTCGCAAAGATGTTTGAAGAGGAGTACCAACGTGCCTTGCAGGAGTTTATGCCTACCTTTACGGATGCCGCCTACACACGCTTTCTTTCCGACCCGAGGAATGCACCCGAAAATATTCACGATGGTTACTTCTCTATCGATAAAAAAGGAAAGAGCGTGGAATCGAAGAATAAGGAAGGCGAAAATGAGGAACGTGGTTTCGACCTTATCATGAAGGATAAGGAGCGTTTGCTTAGCCAAAGTTGTCCCGTTCGCTTCATCTTCTCTCACTCGGCCTTAAAGGAAGGTTGGGACAATCCTAACGTGTTCCAGATTTGCACCCTGAAAGACACCTCCAACGAAATCAAGAAACGTCAGGAGGTGGGGCGTGGTATGCGCTTATGTGTTAACGACAAGGGAGAACGCCAAGATGCCGATGTATTAGGCGATCGTGTATTTGATACCAATATACTGACCGTTATCGCCAGCGAAAGCTATGACGACTTTGCCAAGAAACTGCAAACAGACATGGCGGAAGCCTGCGGCAACCGTCCGGTGGTTGTAACGCCTACGTTGTTTACCGACCAGCTAACGCAAACTGAGGACGGACATAACATAAAGATAACCACTGAGCAGGCTGTGGAAATCCACGAGGAACTGATTGGGCAGGGTTACATCAAAAAGGGTAAGTTGACGCAGATGTATTTTGATGAAAAGAAAGCTGGAACGCTCAGCTTTGGTGAAGTGGACAATCTACGCTCGTTTATCGTCAAGCAGTTGGATAAGGTATTCAATCCCGATGCGTTCAAACCAGCCAATGGTCGCAACAAGACGGAAGCTCATTTCGTGAAAGACAACTTCAACAAAAAAGAGTGGCAAGAGCTGTGGAAGCGTATCAATACACGTACCTACTATAACGTGAGTTTTGAAACGTATAAACTCATCAAGAGTGCCATTGACGCGCTCGACAAGCATCTGAATGTTACAGAAATCCGCATCGTAGTGGAGAGCGGCGGTATAGAAAGCATCCGTGATCGAGAGGAGTTGGAAGCCGGAGCTGCTATGAGCGCAGCCACAGTGAAGACTATCCGTGTGACGGAAGCCATTGGCGCAGAGGTAACGTATGACCTTGTGGGCGAACTGGTACAGGCTACGGGGCTTACTCGCCGTACTATTGTGGAAATGCTGAAAGGTATCAATCCTGCAACTTTCCATCAGTTCAAGCTCAACCCTGAGGAGTTTATCATTAAGGCTGGTCGCATTATCAATGACTGTAAGGCAATTTCCCTCATCCAACATATCCAATACGAAAAACGTACCGGTACTTTTGGCACAGACATCTTTGAGGAAGCTACACTGCGCGGTACGCTCGGTAGGGATGCCATCGAAAGCACCAAGTCGCTCTACGACCTTGTAGTAGTGGATAGCGAGGGCATCGAAAAGAGCTTTGCCGAATCACTGGAAGCCGAGGATGATGTGGTGGTATATAGCAAACTGCCGGGAGGTTTCTACATCAACACCCCAATGGGCAAATACAATCCCGACTGGGCTGTAGCTTTCCGGGAAGGCACTGTGAAGCACGTCTATTTCGTAGCGGAAACCAAAGGCAATGACATTGAGGTATCTCAGCTTCGTCATTCCGAGGATGTCAAGATAGAATGTGCCCGCCGCCACTTTGCAGCTATCAGTACTGGTGATGTGGTGTATAGTGTGGTGAAGACCTATCAGGATTTGTATAATGTTGTAACAAAGTAAATAGCATTTATCTTTAATTCCTTAATTGGAAGAATTTTGATTTTGAATTTTTAAATGAAGAAAATATTTGTAAATACTGGAGTGTGTATATTCTGTGGAAAGTCAGCACCAGAAGTAAAATTTGAGCACCGACCTCACATCCTACCCAAATCAATGGGTGGAGATGTTGTTGGTGTAGATATTTGTGATGATTGTAACAGTTACTTTGGTAATCCGGATTTTTTAATACCAGCTCCACCTAGATTTGCAGTTGAAGTTTGTGTAAAAGAAGTGATGAATATTTCACGCCATTTTTTCTTAAATCAAAGAAATAAAAAACAAAAGTTAAAATCATTACTATTTAATTATTATGAATCTAAAAGAACTCTCGTATACAAACAAAGGAATTGGCAAACCACAAAATTCCAGTTATTTTTTGCAAGACAATTTAAGCGAGGTATATTCGAGATATTTCTTCAAACTTACCATAATAAAACTGGCAATGGATTAGATTCAAGGTTTGATAACATTCGTAGATTTGCAAGATATAATGAAGGTGATGCAAAATTATTTTATATATTTAATAGAGGGATCTATTTGATTGGAGACTATATGCAACATCCAGTTTTTCCAATGACAGATAGTTGCATTAAAGAAATTGAGAAGTATGGTTTTTACACTCTACATCTTAATGGACATCTATTTCTTCTTGAAGTTATTGCTCAATCAAAAGAAAATAGAGATGCCTATATTAAAATGCAATACGAAGAGCATCATATAGGAGGTTTTATTTATGATAACATCCAAGAGGTTGTTTACATAGACCAAATAGATTTTACTCTTCGTACCCTATATGGGAAGAACTCTTGATAAGATACAAAAATGGACACAAGACAATACATGATAGTAGATTTAGAGAGACGTGGCGATAAGCGAATGTTTATCACCGAACAAGTCTCCTTTATCCGCGAGAACAAGAACGGTCTTTGGGCTGTTCGGTTCTCGTCATCTACTCGTGTGTTCAATTACAATAAAGCCCGTCTGTTATATTTTACCGATCCAGAAGCCGTAGATCTCAGCGAAAAAGGATTGTATATCAAGAATAAGCACATCAACAATGTGGCAGAAGTATTGCGGTTTTCTGACACTTGTCATACATTCTATCGAGTGACCTATCACAATGGTTACTATGAGAACTTTGAGGGAAATGATGTCTATATCACTCGTACTCCCATTGACAAAAATGGTGGCTCTACTTGGGAATATCTTCGTAAATTGGCTGCTGAAACAGGTCTGATAACAGAGGATGAAGATAACATCCTCTCTAAACAATATGACTTAGTAGATATAATGCGCGATAATGTGCCTTTGGCGCAATATCTTGGTAATAAGACGAAATTGGTAACTTATTATTTGCCCAAGCAGGTTTATTATCCATTTGGATGCAATGCCAGCCAAAAATCTGCGGTGGAGAAAGCATTGACACATCAGGTGAGTATCATACAAGGGCCTCCGGGAACAGGTAAGACACAAACGATTCTCAATATCATAGCAAACTTGCTTGTGGCAGGAAAAACTGTGCTTGTCGTATCGAACAACAATTCAGCCGTAGAAAATGTGGCAGAAAAATTGGAGAGCGAAGGACTTGGTTTTATCGTGGCCAAGCTCGGTAGTGCCAAGAATAAAGAGACGTTTATTGCCAATCAAGAGGGTTATCCTGATATGACAGATTGGAATATTGAGGACAAATCAACAATATATCAGTTGGCGAATGATTCTCTCCAGAACGTTTCTAAAGGATTTGACGGACAGTTACGTCAAGCTCAACTAAAGACGGAATATGATGCGTTGCTGAAAGAGAGCAAATATAATGCGCTATTAGGAACATACAATACAGATAACAACTGGCTTCATGGTAAACCATCTTCCAAACTGATGACTCTGCTCAACCTTTACCGAATGATGGTAGAGAAAGAGCATAAGCCCGGTTTTTGGTTTCGTTTGAAGTGGTCATTTGCTATGGGAATGAAGACATTCTCGTTCCTTAACGGTAAAGTTGCCGAAGTGATAGCTGGATTGGAAGAAGCCTACTATTTCTCTCGTAAGGCTGAAATCGAGCAAGAATTGGGCTTCATAACCCATACGCTTCAATCCATTGATATTAATCAGTCTGTAAAAGATCTGCGTTCCTCTTCCTTGCAAATTTTGAAGGATAAAATTACCAAACGATATGGAACCGTTGAAAGAAAAAGGTTCTCTATTAGAGACATCAAACCAAGAACCGATGAATTCTTGAAAGAATACCCTGTCGTACTTAGCACTACCTATTCCGCCAAGAGTTGCATCAATAAGGATATGGTTTTCGATTATGTAATCATGGATGAAGCGTCGCAAGTGGACATTAAAACCGGGGCATTGTCACTCTCGTGTGCGATGAATGCTGTGATTGTTGGCGATGATAAGCAATTGCCTAATGTAGTGAGCCGTGAAGAATCACTTGCACTAAATGCCATTCAGACAACATATAGTGTAGATAACAGATACAACGCTGTGACACATAGTTTTCTGCAATCATGTATAGAGGTATTCACGGAAGCCCCTGTCACGTTACTGCGTGAACACTACCGTTGCCATCCCAAGATTATTGAATTTTGCAATCAACGATTTTATAATGGAGAATTGGTGGCTATGACCACCGACAACGGTGAAGAGAATGTGTTGCAAGTAGTCCGTACAGCTAAAGGCAATCATGCGCGAGCACATTTTAATCAGCGAGAGATTGATGTCATCACCCAGGAAGTGATGCCAGAATGTAAGGATATGGATAGCGTTGGTATTATTACTCCATATCGTAATCAAGCGGAAGAAGTAAATAAGGTTTTAGGGCAAGATATAGCCAGCACGGTACATAAATACCAAGGTAGAGAGTGCGATACCATCATCATAAGCACAGTTGATAACGAACCAACGGAGTTTTCCGATGATGCCAACTTGCTCAATGTTGCTATATCACGTGCCAAGACTCGTTTGCGTATTGTGACTAATGGTAATGAGATGCCGAAAAAATCGAATCTAGCCCAACTCATTGCCTATGTACAATACAACAACTTTGAGGTTAAGGAAAGTAAACTCCACTCTGTGTTTGATTTGCTCTATAAGCAATACACCGTAGAGCGTTTGGCGCATGAAGCCACCCATCCTTCGGTATCGAACCATCTATCTGAAAACCTCGTTTATGAGGTTCTGGTAAAAGCTATTGCAGATTTGAATTTGATTAATGCGGAAGTATTATGTCATTATCCGCTCTCTCGACTAATTGGCGATTGGAATTTGCTTAGTGAAGAAGAAAAGGCTTTCGCAGAAAGTCCGTTTTCTCATGTGGATTTCCTTATCTACAATTCACTCACCAAGCAACCACTCCAAACGATTGAGGTTGATGGCTGGCATTTTCACCAGAAAAGCGATGTACAGAAATCACGAGATATCCTCAAAGATCAATTACTCACAAAGTTTGGTCTTTGTCCACATCGTATTTCTACCACAGATACGATGAATTTAGAAACAATAAAGAAAATCATAAATATAAAGGAATAGACTATGGCAGTAGAATCACATGATAAAAAACTTGACGACCTTCTGAAGATGGTTGAGGAAGGTAAGGCTCAATTGCCGGATTTTCAGCGTAGCTGGGTTTGGGATGATACGAAGATATGTAAACTTATCGAAAGCATTACATCTGGTTTCCCAATGGGAGCAGCTATGTTTTTGGCGAATGGTGGTGAGCATATTCGTTTTAAATATCGTAAGTTTGAAGGGGTGTATTCAACAAAAGAAGTTACACCTGAATGGCTTGTGCTTGATGGACAACAGAGGCTTACAACGTTGTATCAGGTTTTGAAGAGTAAGAATGCAACTAACACTCGACTGGAGACTAATAGGGATACAACAATAAAACGCTATTACTATCTTGATATTCGTAAATGTCTTAATCCTGAGGTTGACAGGTTGGAAGCGATAGTATCTGTATCCGAGAAGAAACAACGTACAACGGATATAGGTCGCACAGTAACTTTGGATTTATCCACAAGAGAAAAGGAATTTGAAAATTTGATGTTTCCATTGAACATTACGTTCTCTCATAACGATACAGAAGATTGGCACTATGATATGGAGGACTATTATAAAAATGATAAAGAATACCGCAATTTATTCCGTGACTTTTCACAACAAATACTTCGTCCTATTTTGGAGTATAATATGCCTGTAATTCAGCTTGATAAAGATACCCCAAAGGAAGCTGTCTGTCAGATTTTCGAGAATGTAAATACAGGAGGTGTACCTTTGACTGTTTTTGAACTTGTCACAGCAACTTTTGCTGCTGATGGTCACGAACTGAGAAAAGACTGGGAAATCATTCGCAATATGTTTGCGCAAAAAGTGAATGGCGAACTTCTAAAAGAAATTACTGGAGCCAATTTTTTGGCAGCAATGACTCTGTTGGTATCATATTATAAAAGAGTTGTTTCTGGTGATGATGAACGTGTGGCAGTTACGTGTAAGAAAAGAGATATTCTTAAACTTGAATTACAGGATTATCTGAAATACCACGGTGCTTTAGTTAAAGGTTTTTGCGATGCAGCGGATTTCTTGGTGCATCAGGGCATATTTCGTTCTATAGATCTACCTTACTCTTCGCAACTCATTCCTCTTGCAGCAATTTTTGCATACGATAATGAAAACAAAAGGATGCTACATCTTGGATGCAATCAAAGTTTATTATCTCGTTGGTATTGGTGTGGCGTGATGGGTGAATTATATGGTGGAGCCAATGAAGCCCGGTTTGCAACAGATATAATTGGAATATTTCGTTGGATGGAAGGAGGCGAAATGCCAGAAACTGTATATCGTTCCAGTATACAGCCCACTCGTTTATTGACAATGCAGACAAGAAACAGTGCTGCATACAAGGGGATTATGGCACTTATTCTTCAAGATTCACCTCTTGACTTTATGACAGGTCATCGTATGGATATAGCATCTTATATTGATGAGGATGCTGATATTCATCATATATTTCCTCAAACCTATTGTGAAAGAAAAAATCTTCCACGTATAAAATGGAATTCCGTTATAAATAAGACTCCAATATATGCTTCCTCCAACCGTTCAATTGGAGGACACGCACCAAGTATTTATATTGGTACTATGGCTAATAAAGGATTAATGCAAGTTCAAATTCAGGAAGCAATAGAATCTCATAAGATAAATTATGCTCATCTTGTATCAGATGATTTCAACGCTTACTTCGTTGATAGAGCAAAACAATTGCTTGATAGAATAGAAATAGCAACGGGTAAATCTGTATCAGGAAGAGATAGCGAAGAAACTATTCGTGAATTTGGGTTCAGTTTGATATAGAAAAATATGTATTTGTTATGAGCAAAACATCAACATATTTTATAATGATTGAGAGGTGTGGGCAGTTTAGGAAGAGGAAACTCCAATGGTAGTTTTCTGTGCTTAATGTTGACGGAGAGAGGGAATTGGCTTCGTATTATTACGAACAGGAATAATGATTTATGATAAATTTTGACGAATATATACAGCAAGGTGAGCCGGGACGAAAAGAAAAAGCTCAGGCATGGCAAACGGCTATCGGACTGCAAGATGTCGATGGGCTGAAAGTATCATCCTATCTGATAGAATCTGCCAGGAAGCATATCGAGGGCGAAATGTCTATTGATGAAGTACGACGGGATCTGAAAGAATATTATGAAACAAAGTCTGCACATGACGACCAAAGTGCCGAACAGGAAGAGGCAGACTGCGTATCTTCAAATATAGTCAAACTGTTAAATGAGAAGACTTTTTCGTTTTCTTTGGCAGGCCTGATGGCAATTCATCGTCGGGTATTTGAGGGCGTATTCAAGTTTGCCGGTCAGTTACGAACTGTGAATATCACTAAAAAGGAATGGATACTTGAAGGTGATACAGTGCGTTATGTGTCGGCAGATGAAATCCGTCAGACCATAGAATACGATCTGAGTCAGGAAAAACAGGTTGATTATACGCAACTTAGTATGGAGGCTGTTATTTTGCAGTTGGCAAAGTTTACTTCTGGAATATGGCAGATCCATCCGTTTCGGGAGGGTAATACCCGGACAACGGCAGTATTTGTTATCAAGTATCTCCGTTCGATGGGCTTTAATGTAACCAATGATTTATTTGCTGAAAAATCGTGGTATTTTCGTAATGCTCTTGTTCGTGCCAATTATCAGAACATCCCTAAAGGCATTGCATACGACAATTCCTTTTTAGTCTTGTTTTTCAGAAATTTGATTCTCGGTGAGCAAAATGAGCTTCATAACCGAGATATGCATATTTCTAAAATAGGGCTCAAAAGTGCAAGAGTAGAAGTTCCAAAGAGCAAAATTTGCACTTTGAATTACACTTTAGAAGAGAGTGCTGTATTGCGTTGCATTGAAGATAATCCCAAAATTACGCAGAAAGACATAGCAACAGCCATTGGCAAATCAGAACGCACAGTGAAAAATATCACATCCTGTCTTGTAGAAAAGGGCATCCTTATTCGTGTCAATGGTCGCCGTAACGGTTGGTGGCAGATAAAATGTGGTCAATAAGTTACATATCCTCCATTGTCCAAAGGCAAGTCTCGATGTCGTAATTTGAGAGAATGGCGTTTTTGAGATGCTCGACCTTTTCGGTGAAGAGTTTGTGGTCGTAGTTGCGTCGTTGACGTTTAACCTCGGCTACCAATGCCTTTTTTCCTTCGGCTCGTATGCCTACAATGTCTATCTCGTTGGCTTCTTTGCCTTTCTTGCGTTCCCACCACGAGCCGATGGCTGAATATTGATGGCTCTCTATCATCTTCAGACGGAAATATCGTTCGAGCATCAGTCCTGAGAATGTAGGGTAATCCGATTCGATTATCTGCCGAAGAAGTACGAAATTCCGTATCTCTACGATGGATTGATTCTTGTCGTAGTACCTGAACCAGAATTTCAGGAAATTGTCGTTGATTTCGTAGCGGATGGCTTGTGTGCGCTCTTTCGACATTATCGGTCGCTGACGAGTGATAAGAGAGTAGTCATCAATCAGACGACGGAGTTGTCCGCCGATACTTATTCCTCCCAACGCAACTTCAATATCAGACTGATTGTTTATGCCAGAGGCAATGCAACTGAGTATTGAGAAGTAGATGCCATAGTCTTTGCCAAACTCTTCAATCAGAATATTCTTACCTTCATCTGTGAATGGAGAGTTATCGCGCACGATGTAGTCAAACATTCCGGAGATGGACAAGTCAGTATTCTCACACAATAATTCTATGTATTTCGGGACACCGCCGGTGATTGAATATAGTGCAAGCAGTTCATCGTTATCATAACCGGGACGGTAGTCGTTCATTATCTCTTTAAGAGTATCTGTGCCAAATCCGGTAAGACGGATGATATTGTCAGCCCTGCCGAATAGCGGTTCTTTTGCCCCTTCAAAAATACGGTGCATCATCGAAAACACCGAACCCATCAGAATCAAATTTACATGAGTTTCCTTACGATATTGGTCCCAAATATTCTGCACATCGCTGAAAACAGATGGATTTATTTTTTCGAATTCTTGAAATTCATCAATTATGAGATTGAATTTTTGTGCCTTTGCCAGTTCCATAATCATCTGGAAAAGTGAGCGGAAACTTTTTATCTCCGCAGGTATATAACAGCCTAAAACAGAGACAATCAGTTGTGAGAACTCCGCACACAGAGCAGCCTCATTCTTGCGGCTTACAAACAGATACACAGTAGGGTAGTCTCCTTTTGTGGCTTCCACTGCAAGCGATGTCTTGCCAATTCGACGCCTACCTGTAATCACCGTCATGCGTGAATGACTGTCAAATGAGAGCTTTTGAATGCGATGCAGCTCCTGCAATTCAGATGTACGATTATAAAACTTCATAGTAAATTCCCTGCTATTTATAGTAACCACCGTAACAGTTACGGCGGTTACAAAATTACAAATAATCTCTGATATGACCAAACAAACGCCAATGATAATTGATTCCTAAAGATTCGGTAACTTTCAATTATGTCCATTTATCCAAAATCTTCGGTACGATTATAGCCATGGCAGTCCCCGAAATTGCAATAAGGGCACAGATGGCAACTGCTTTCCAAATCAGACTTGAATGCAATATCTCAGCGTTTGCCACTATCATGCTAACGAAAAAAGAAGATAGGGCTACCAGTATTACAATAGTGATGTAAAATGTGGTAGCCGGAATATGGATGGCATTGCCGGATTTCTTCATTCTTCGCTCGGCTTCCTTGCATTTGCTCTCAATCTGACCGAGAAAATCACATAGAAGCCTTGCCCCAAATTCCACTGCCAGTTTCTGCATTTCTGAAGAAATGATAGGTTTACACTCTCGGATAGAACCGGACAGACTTTCGACCTCCGTTCTCAACTTGAACACGTTGTCGTTCAGCTTGGCAAGTTCTTGCGCATTGATATTGAGCAGGCGGTTTTCTTCCTCCTGATATTCATTCTTAGGATTGGACTTTATTGCTTCCGCTTCAGCCATTTCTGCGGAAAAGTCGAATTTCTTTTTCATTTGATTATCGTTTTAATCCTGATTTTGGTTTCTTTCCGAGTAGGCGACCGGCAGCACGAGCACATCTTCGTGCCCATTGCAAATCGTCTTCGTCCTTATCTCTCCAAGGCAAATTACTTTGTGAACCTCCACCACCACTTCCGGTGGTAACGTTGGGCGTTTCAAGCAGTCCGACAAAAATAGCTACAGCCATATCGGTAAGTTCCTGACTGTTCTCAGTATCTCTGTAGTCAAACTTATCGTTGAAATATTCAAGTACTTTTTCCGGAATATAGAACCGATGTTCCTTATCGTCATGATTAAGCGTATAGGAAATAGTATCGGGATGATAAGTGCTATATCTGGAATGCTCTGCGGATGCTGACGGTTTGAGATTCTGCTCCGTTTGAGTTTCCTTAGGCTGATTGCTAACAGCGGCAACTTGCGGCTTATGATGCAGCTTGTCCCATGTTTTAGGGAGTTTTGAAATCATCAGATTACGGGCAACACCTAATTCGGAAGCCTTGTATTTGGTATTGCCGTTTACAAGTGCGTAGCCCCTGATAACGTGTTGCGCATCCTTTCTTTCGTGTACAGAGTAACCTTTTCTTGTGAGGGCATTTTTGTATTCTTCCCAAGACCATTCAGACATTGATCTCAGTGCATCCATACAATCACGATTCACCTGATGGATATTGGTATATCGGATTTGCACAGCAGTAGTCCAGCCCCGTTTCTTTGCTATTCGCTCGGCAGCACGTTGCGCACGAAGATGAATGTTGTGGTCGTTGTTGATGTTACCGTCTTCATCCAAACGGCAGACAGCAGCATGAAGGTGAGGAACTTCGCCATCGGATTCCTTATGTAGCCAAACTGTATATTTGCTGTTAGCCAGATTGGTCTGGCAGGAACGGACTTTTCCGTCCTTACCGGTAAACACTTGTTTGTCAAACTCCGTAGCGAAATCCTGCCAGAGCTTTTGCCAGTCTTCGATGTCGAAGAAACGGGTGTGTTCGGCAGAGGGGCTTAGCTCGATTCTGATGACCGAGTTCTTAATGGGTTTGAAACGTGATAAGGTCAGTTGCATGGAGTTCCATATCCCCAGAGTATCCGGTTGCGACGGCATCAGATTGTCCAATACCCGATAGATTTTCTCCGGGTGTTTTTTGTTCAGAGATTCGCCGGTAATATAACGGATGGCGTTTATGCCGTGCGATATTGCTTTAGCTTTTGCTATCATACTTCTTCGGATTTTTCGTTAGATGGAATCTTATTTCTCTCTTTTACGGCGTTGAGAAATTGGCAGACGCTTTCAGCAATATTGCCAAGCTCTTTGAGCCAGCCTACCATGAACGGCACCTGATTGAACAATATCATTCGTTGCTTTGTGGACATTCCACGAAGTGCAGAAGTGTATTTTACAAGGTCTGACCGACAGTTGTCCAGATTCTGCAATAGGTCTGTTTCTTCTTTTGTGAGCCTCGGTCTGGGGCGGTAGTTGTATGCGCAGGCAAGCAAGTAATCGCTTACTGTCATACCGCATTGATCGGCCTGTGACTTTATATACTCCTTCTGACCGGGAGTTACTTTTGCTCCGATAAAAACGGATCTTGTTTCTTTTTTCTCCTCTGGAGATTGTGTTTGTTCCTCAATATTTTGTTCCATATAAATCATTGTTATAATAGTGAATAGGTGCGAGCTTGCGAGTACCGCACCAGCAAAGTCTCTGAGCGGGCAAGGATGCCAATGTACAACCGTAACGCAGTGAGGTTATACCTTGGCATATCTCGCAACAGTTACCTGTTGATGCTTCACGGCAAGCCGTATAAGATGTACACACAGAATCGGCAAATGGATTGGAATCAGGATTTGACATATCCTACAATAAAAGGGTAGGAATGAATACTGCATACTGCAATCCTTGACCACTTTGCTTTATTCCTATATATACGCCCCCTGTACTAAAGTAAAGTTCTACGGTTGTACTGATTCATCAAGATTAATAATGGTAGTCAGGATTGAATTGGTATTCTTTCCCTTCTTTTATCACCATCCGTTTATTGCCGAGAAAGGTAGCTACTTTGACCGCTTTGTTATGACCGAGTTTTACACCCTGTAACCCGTAGCCGTTTTTCAGTCGCTCCAGATAGTTGTCGTAACCGGTAATATTGCCATCGGCGAAAGTGGCATCCAACGCAGCACGATGTACGCTCTCCGGGATTTCCTTGTATGGCTCAAAAGGTTCTTTGGTCGGTCGTCCGAGTTTCTTCTCTTTGGATATATAGGATTCCACTGGTTCAGGCAAGGCACATTCGTTTATGCGGAAAGCGAAAGGCTCAAATTCCCGGTCTCGGATATGAATGGCTTCAATACAACTGATAGTTTTATCATCTTTATCCACTTCCACCTGCATGATGGTTTCTGCCTTGTTGTTGAGTTCCGTGCCAATGTGACCACGGGCATGTTCATCATTCTTGTTCTGATGCAGGATGGTGTGGATATGAATCTGACGGTCGTCAGTCCACTGCATGAATTTGGAGATTATATTGGTGGCTTCATTCGGAGAATTGATGTCGTACATAAAATCCCTGATGCCATCTATAATGACCAATCCCAAATTCGGAATTGTGCCAATGGCCTGTTCGACTATTGCAAGTCTCATTTCGGGAGAATATTTCCGCAGACCTAACATAATCAGATTGTCAGAATCGGCATCCTTTGGTAATCCAGCCAAACATAGAATGCGTTGTAGCACCTTTTGGCAATGAGGTTCTCCTTGTTCGGTGTCGATATACAATATCGTCCGTTTATTTTCTGGGAACGATGAACGGTAATGGAGTACAGTACTATTGGCCAATGCGGAAGCGGCAATGGCTGAAACATTGAAAGTCTTCTTGCTCTTGGCTTTACCGATGGATGCACTGAAGTTTCCCAATGTTCCGATAATGGAGTCATCCACCATCAGCACCACAGGCGACTGTTCGTATGTGTTGGCTACGCTCACGGTAGCCTCCTTTATGTAAATAGCCAGTTCCTCAGCGGATGGAATGTTATTGTTCGTCTTCTCCATAGCCTACCAGTTTTTAGAGTTTGGTTTACGACGATGGGAAGCGAGCAGCGCATCATTCTCTTCCTCGAAACTTTGCGGAACGGCAGTCTTACGGGATGACTCCAACCATTTATCCAGCTCATCTCGATAGATGTAGAGGTGCTTGCCTTGTTTTATAACCGGAATATCGTCCTTTTTGACCTTGTAATAAAAGGTCGATAGTGGCATTTTGAGATAGGCGCAAGCCTCCTGCACGGTCATGGGGACGTGCGTGTTCTCCTTGACTTCGTTCTGCTTGGAAAGTTTTTCGGTCAGCAAACTTTCCATACTTGCGATTCGGTCGCATAACTCTCCCAGCACTTCGGGAAGGTCATTGAATGTGAATTGATTCTTAGACATGATTCAAATGTTTTATTTGTTAAACATGCTGCAAACCAACACAATGATACTATGCAGACCTTCGCCAGCAGAGGGTAATTTTTCAGTCAGCGATGGAATCATTTCAGTCGGTCAAAACCACTGTCTCGTCGTCTGCTTTTTTGAGGCAATTGAAATAATACTCTCCTTTTAGGGGAATGTCAAGTGGGATTTTACAAATACCTGTAGTCCGTAGATTTTTTGATAGATAAAACAGAGTAGCATTTTTCAATTCGTGTGAGAATATGGTTTTTATGAATTCTGCGCATTTTTCCACCGAGATATTCAACCTTATACCGATATTCCATACAAAATGCCGTATATCAAGAGTGTTTAATGGGGTGTCGAATTTGGAACGTATGGGCTTGTATAAATCACATTGCCCATGGGCAAAGCACTCTATGTTTTCGTGAAGTGTAATAAGGTCGTTTTTTGAAAGAAATTCAGCCATACTATATGTTGTATATTCGTGCATAACACGCATAATGTCAGCTTGCTGCTCTGTCTTTACCCGTTCTATTTCAGCTATGCGTTCGTCATAACCATCTGTGTAATCATTCTTTACAGTCGGCACTTCTATAACTTTCATAACTTCTACTTCCGGGGTAATGGTATCAGATGGCTGCGTGATTTCAAGTGGGATGAATTCTTTTTGCTTGCCAAAAGAAATACATACGTTATTCTTGATAAGGTGGCGATAGAAAAATCTTTGAGAAAACGCGCATGAAAGAGTTAAGAGTACGATACTCAATATAATAGGTGTGGTATATTCCATCAGGTTTATTTGATGGCAGTTATAAAGATAAGTGGCGATTACCGAGTATGAAGTAACGCTTACAGCAAGTATGAAACTTGCCTTTTTCCTGTGAATTTGAATACTATCTGTCATAATCTATTGTTGTTTGGATGAAATGATAGTGCAAAGTTATAAGCACATTTCCAGATAGTTATAAATAAGTGCAGTAAATCGGTCAATTTTTAAGAAAATATAGGCTTAGAGTATGATTTTCGAGTGATTATCATACTCTAAGCCTATGAAATGTAGCAAAATAGGGGAGCTCACCCCTTGCGTATCAGAGTGATTTTCTTGCTGGCTTCACGCTTGTTGCTGTCCACGACTTTCATGTAACGCATCGTGGTGGTGATGCTTTTGTGCGCCATTATGCTTTGTATGGTACGGATGTCAGTACCGGCAGCCCCTTGAAGGGTTGCGAATGTTCTACGATATGAATGGAATGTTATGTTCTTGGTTATTCCGGCAGAACGAATCCACTCTTTCATTGGTACTTGTGTCCAACTACGCATAAGTCCCCTGAATACCAGTCCTTTCTTCTCAGAACTGTATCCTATCAGCCCTAATGCTTCCTCGCTGATGGGAATGATGTCTTCCGCTTTGTTTTTCTGTGTGATGATATGCACACATTTTCCTCCGGCAGAGTAGTCCACTATGTCTTCCCAACGTAGGGCGAGGATATCGCTGATGCGCAAGCTGGTCATACAGGAAAACAGCGATGCGATTTTTACAATAGGCTTTTTACATGGCGTTTCAGCTAACTGGTACAATTCTTCAACAGATAAAGCTTCTTTCATAGTGTCTTCTGTTTCAATCTTTTCCAAGAAGTCATTGACATTGGTCTTTATCATCCCATTGCGATATAGTATTTTCAAGAATCCTCTGAAAGTAGACCAATATCCTGATGCAGAGTTTCGTGTGATACGTCCGTTGCGTCTTAGTTTTTTGGCGCTCAGAAGGTATTCCCGAAACTTGTTGCACAGGTCGATGTCAATCTCTTCAAAAGTGCATTTGCCGTGTACGAAGTTCTTGAAATGGAGATAGACGAACTCCCATTTCTGGTCGTGCTTGCGGAGCTGCTGGCGATAGTACTCCAAGAAATCACCCTTGAGTTTGTACCTGTCGAAGAAGTCATACCGTTCATTTACAACAGATTCAAATCTGCGGCAACGGATGGCTTCGGCTTTCTCGGTCATTACATCGTTGAAATTCTGCTCCCGTTTGTTCTTCGGATTGGCATAGATATAAATGCCAAGCGATTCGTGACGGATTACTTTCATTGTTTCCTTGTCTCTATATCCCGGATAATAATCCAGATAGAACGACAACATTTTGTTCTTTAGAGGTCTTGTCCTCAATGTTACAGTTTTACATTCGTGCATACTCTTCTATATTATATTGTTATTAATAATTTGCTGCAAACCAACGAAATGGTTCTATGCAGACCATGCCCATTGTTGAATAATTTTCCTGTCTGCAATAGAATAATTTTCAGGTGACGGATTTTTCAGCCATCACATTATCAAAATCCTCTATTAGCAGGAACATGGATTTGCCGTGGTGCATTTTTCGGATGTTGTTATAGCGTGCATAGTTATAGACATCATCCCTACGCAAACCATATTTTTCCATCGCCTCAGTCACGCTGTAATACTTTTCGCGTTGGTCGAAACCTCCGTTCTTGATGATGTCGATATGGTCTTTGGAGTATTGAACCTTGCCATAGACTACACGGGAGGGGATTTTGTGGCGATGTACAAACGAGCATCTGGCATCTTTGCTCATACCGTATATTTCTTCCATTTGTTCTGCGCCAATCCATTCTTTGATATTGTCAGCAGCTTTGTATTTGGCGAAGAAACGGTTTACTGCCAGTTGTTCGTAGTAGTTGAACCCTCCGTGACTAATTTTCGGGATGTCGTTTTCACGGCACAGCCTGCAAATGGTTTTCTTGGTCATCTGATATGTGACTGCAATCTGTTCCGACGAGTAGTAGCCATCGGGAATTGTAAAAGGCTCTTTCTGTACCTGCTGACCGGATTTGCTTTCGCGCTTCTTGGGTGTATATGTACCGTCCCGATGCTCACGATATACCTTGTCAAACTCGGTGCGCAATACCATAGTCCGGCTTCCTTGTTTGAACCTCGTTATATCGTATTTGTTGACATAGTAACTGATGTTTATCTTGGTAAGCCCGTATTCCTTGGTGATTTCCGAATAGGTATAATAGTCGGGATTCAGTTTGTCCTGTTTTTCTTTGATTGTGTCTATATGGGTACGGGAATAATACACCTCGTGGTGACGGTTGATTCGGGGAATGTTGTGCCGCAGGGCAAAGGTGACAACGGCATTACGGCTCATACCGTATTTTTCCATGACCTGCTCCGGGGTGTAATAACAGTCCGGATTGATTTCTTCGGCAAGGTCGGCAAAATACTTGTCTATGAGGGTGCGGTTGTAGAACACACGGCTACCTTCTTCAACTTTTGGGATGTTGTATAGTTTGCAGCGACGATACAGGGTTTTCTTCTGGATTTGGTATTTCTCCAGAATCTCATTCGTGGTGTAATAGATGACGGTCTGTTTCCGTCCATAGTTGCGTTTCTTGTAGTCGGGTGCATTGTCGAACATCTTTTCAATGTCGGATTTGCGTATGATGGTACGCCCGCGAAGTTGCAAAGCCCGAATGATACCGGCAGCCATGTGTCGGTAGATGGTGGCACGACTGATGCCTAAAAGGGTAGCGGTTTCGGCAGGGGAGAGGAACGGTTTGCCACCCACAATGCCGACTTCCTGCATCGGTTGTTCGCTTTGCCTCGCTTCGTACTCCTGCAATTTCTGCTTGCGCTTCCTGTCCTTGTACGCTTTTTCTGTACACGATTTGCTGCAAAACCGTGTTACCATCGTGTGTGCTATAAATGGTTTGCCGCACCACTGGCATTTTCTCTGTACCTCCATATATTGGTCGCCTTTAATTTCGTCGATTTCGTCTCAACGCGTCTCACAATTTCTCACAGCGTCTCACGCTGTGTCTTCTATAGCGGTTCCGCTCATTCTCATAGCGTCTCACATCGTGCCTAAGATGTCGCTATGATGAGTGCGAGAAGTCCGCTTATTTGTTCGGCGGTAGAATTATGGTACAAAAAGATGCTGAAAATCGGTAGTCTGTCAGAATTGACAGGAATGGACATAAAAATAAAAGTCGCTGTATTTCAGCGACTTTATTCTAAATGGTTATGGTTGCTTATGGCTGTTTACAAGCCGTTATTTGCCGATGCAGAAATTTTGAAAAATATTCTGCAATACCATGTCATTAGTAACCTCTCCCGCGATATCCGATAGATGAAAAATACATTCGCGTATATCCTGTGCCAAAAAATCTCCGGAAATATTTCTGTTCAATCCTTCCTGTACACGGTGTATGGCTTCCAAAGCAAGACTAAGTGCTTCGTGATGACGAACATTGGTGACAATAACATCATTTTGAGTGATTGTCGGTAAATGAGCAGCTTCAGTCAGCATCTGTTGTAATTCATCTGTTCCTGAATGTTGTTTTGCAGAGATAAAGATCGAATTTATATCAGTTTTGGGAAAATTCGTTAGGAGAAACAAAATGGCTTCTTTCTGCTCTTCTCTGATGAGGTCGGATTTATTAAAAGTGAGGATCAGGTGTTTGCCTTCGCAATGGGGGAGGAGCTTTTTCGATAGTCCTTCTATTTGCGAGGGGGCGTCTGTAGCATCGATCATCCAAAGGATAATTTCCGCTTGATCAATTTTTTGAAAGGTACGCTCTATACCTAAATTCTCGATTGTATCATTGGTTTCACGAATGCCCGCCGTGTCGATGAAGCGAAAGGTGATACCATTGATGTTTACGGTATCTTCGATGACATCACGGGTGGTGCCGTGAATGTCACTGACGATGGCTTTGTCTTCATTTAACAAAACATTGAGGAGTGTTGATTTTCCGGCATTCGTTTCACCGATAATAGCTACAGGAACACCGTTCTTGATAACATTACCTACATTAAATGAATGCACCAGACGGGCTATTACTTTTTCTATGCTATCTGCCAGTTGCAACAATGCGGAACGGTCGGCAAATTCTACGTCCTCCTCACTGAAGTCCAATTCCAATTCTATCATAGAGGTGAAGTTGAGTAGCTTTTCCCGGAGATCTGTCAGCTCTTTACTGAACCCGCCTCGCATCTGACTCATGGCAAGGCGATGGGTTGCTGCTGATGTTGAAGCAATTAAATCCGCTACCGCTTCCGCCTGGCTGAGATCCATTTTACCATTTAAGAAAGCTCTTTGTGTAAATTCACCGGGTTGCGCCAGACGACAACCGTTTTTGATAAGCAACTGCAATACCTGCTGGAGGATATAGCTGGAACCATGGCAGGTAATTTCAGTACTGTCTTCTCCTGTATAAGAATGGGGAGCACGAAACAGACTGACAAGCACTTCATCTATTATTTCTTCTCCGTTGTAGATATGGCCGAATGTGAGGGTATATGGCTTTCTGCCGGTTAATTTTTTCTCAGCTTTCACAGGAATAAATATCCGTTCAGTGATGTCAATGGCATGGGGGCCGGAAACACGAATACTTCCGATAGCACCACCTTGAGCGGTGGCGATGGCGCAGATGGTATCTTGATTCATTGTTTTTTATTTTATGAAAGGCAAAGATAAAACTTTCTGAAGAAAAAAGAGATAACTTTGGTGCAAGTTATTCTTTATAATTCATATCTTTGTTTATCATACAGCAAAACAATACATACCATGGTAATAGAAGAAATGAATTCACTGACAAAGGATGAGGATTTTGATGAACTGAAAAATAAATATCAAGAGATAACCTCCGTTTTGGCCGCGCATCAAATAGCATTGTGGGAGTATGATATCTCTACCGGACAATGTAGTTTTACGGATGACTATTTTCGTATATTGGGTCTGAGAGAAGCAGGCATCGTATTTGAAAATATTGATGACTTTTATCAATATGCCCATCCGGAAGATATCGTGCCTTACCGGAATGCTTTTTCACAGATGCTTGAATCGGAGGACAAGACATCTCAGATACAGGTGCGCTGTATGGGGTGTCATGGTGAGATTATCTGGCTGGAGGATCATTTCCTCTCTTATCAGAAGAATGAAGCGGGACACCCCGAAAAGATAATTGCATATACTATTAATGTTACTTCGCAATGTGAGAAAGAGTCGCATATCCGGCGACTGGAAGAACGGAACCGGAAGATTATTGAAGCTTTGCCTGAATTTATCTTTATTTTCGATAATAATTTCTTTATAACAGATGTCTTAATGGCTCCTGATACGGTTTTGCTGCATTCGGTGGACGTTTTAAAAGGTGCTGACGGACGTTCTATCTATAGCCCTGAAGTCAGTGATTTATTCATTCGGAATATTAATGAATGTTTGAAAGACGGGGAAATGAAAGAGATAGAATACCCGTTGGACATTGAGAATGGCAGGTATTATTTTCAGGCACGTATTGCTCCTTTTGAAGGTAACAACGTGTTGGCTTTGATCCATGATATCGGAGAAAGGGTGCAACACGCTAAAGAATTGATCGAAGCAAAACGGAAAGCGGAAGAGGCGGATCGGATGAAATCTGTTTTTCTGGCAAATATGAGCCATGAAATACGTACTCCACTCAATGCTATTGTCGGTTTTTCTGAGATTGTTGCTTTTACGGAAGATCCCGAAGAAAAAGAAGAATACATAGGCATCATCCGTAAGAATAGCAATTTGTTGTTGCAGTTGATCGATGATATCCTTGATTTGTCACGTATTGAATCGGGGAAGTCGGAGATGCAACTTCAACCGGCGGAGATCTGTACGTTGATTGATGAGGTCGGGAAAGTACATCGATTGAAGATGAAAGAGAATGTTGAGTTTAAAGTAGTACGTCCGGAAGAGGAAATAGTTACGGTGACGGACCGTAATCGGGTTACTCAAGTATTGTTCAATTTTCTTTCCAATGCTATCAAGAATACGAAACAGGGCACTATAACATTGGGGATGTGTAAAGAGGGAGATTGGGTAAAGTTGTTCGTCCGTGATACCGGTTGCGGTATATCTAAGGAGAAGCTCCCCCTGATATTTACCCGTTTTGAGAAATTGAATGCTTTTGTACAGGGTACAGGATTAGGATTACCTATCTGCCAAAGTATTGCAGAACGTCTTGGCGGACGGATCGAAGTAGAATCTGAATTGGGTAAAGGGAGCGTGTTCGCTTTATATCTGCCTTATCGACAAATCCATTCGTCAGCAGATGAGGGGACTGCGTATAAGACAGGGCAAAAGCGGATTCTTGTGGTTGAAGATATCGAGGTCAACTTTATGCAGATAAATGCTTTTCTAAAAAAAGAATATACTATTTTGTGGGTAACGAACGGGGAAGATGCTGTGAAAAGTTTCTTACGGGATACTCCCGATTTAATCTTGATGGACATTCGTATGCCGGTGATGAATGGTATTGAAGCTACTGCAAAAATTCGCACCATGTCTGCTGATATCCCCATTATAGCAGTGACGGCCCATGCTTTTTATACAGAACAGAAGCAGGCGTTTGCTGCCGGTTGTAATGAGGTGGTATCTAAACCTTATTCCATGGAGCAGTTAAAAGTGGCAATCGAGAAGTATATCTGATCCTCTTTTTCATGTCACAACAATTTGTAGGGTGGTGTGTTATAATATAGTATTATAAATTGAACATTAAAACAAATTGGATATGAAAAAGGTAGTATTAATAGGAGCGAGTGGCTTCGTGGGGTCGGCTATTCTGAATGAAGCTTTAAACCGTGAAATTCAAGTTACGGCAGTGGTTCGCCATCCGGAGAAGATCAAGATACAAAATGAAAATCTGATCATAAAGAAAGCGGATGTTTCTTCCTTGGATGAGGTAGCCGAAGTATGTAAAGGAGCCGATGCGGTGATCAGTGCATTCAATCCCGGATGGGATAATCCGGATATATACGATGAAACGATTAAGGTTTATCTGACAATAATGGACGGAGTGAAGAAATCCGGAGTCAGCCGTTTCCTGATGGTCGGCGGTGCCGGGTCTTTGTTTATAGCTCCGGGCATACGTTTGGTAGATTCCGGTGAGGTACCCGAAAAACTATTACCCGGAGTCAAGGCATTAAGTGATTTTTATTTTCATTTCTTGAAAAAAGAAAAAGAAATCGATTGGGTGTTTTTCTCACCGGCTGCCGATATGGTTCCCGGAGTACGTACCGGCAGATATCGTTTAGGAAAAGATGATATGGTGGTAGACGTAGCAGGTAACAGCCATATTTCCGTACAGGATTATGCGGCTGCCATGATTGACGAGTTTGAAAAACCTGCCCATCATCAAGAACGATTTACCATAGGGTATTAGCCGGACAGTAGCGTTCCAGAAAATTAAGGTATAATTTGGCACATCCGCGAGCATCGGACAGGGCTTCGTGATGTGTAAGTTCGATACCTTGTCGTTCGCAACAGGCACTCAGATTTGCCGGTTTATAGCCTAAAGAACGGTAAATGCGTAAAGTACATTCCCAACGTTCCGCAAGCAGCAATTCATCGTAATCAAGTTGATACATACGCATCGTGCGCTGCAATACATTACGGTCGAATTGTTCATTGTGGGCAACCACTGTCATTCCTTGCAACCGTTTTTTCACTTCGGGATAAATGGCATGAAACCCTGGCAATGATTCGGTCATATCCGGGGTAATGCCATGTACGAGGATATTTGAACGCCAATATTCGTTTTCCGGCGGTTGGATGAGACTGTAATATTCGTCTGTTATGATACCGTCGGTCACGGTGACGATACCTACCGAACAAGCACTCTCCATGTAGCCTGTAGCTGTTTCGAAGTCGATGGCGACAAAAGATAAATTCATCAGATTCTATCGAGAACGGTTTTAATCAAAGTATCGATGGTATTCTTATAACCGGTGTTCGCTTCTTTAATCAAACGATTGGCTATTACCATGCACACAGTCATAGCCTTGTGTCCCATCAATCTGCCCAGTCCTGCAAGAGCGGAGCTCTCCATTTCGAAATTCGTAATTTTGAAGCCGTTGTATTCAAACTTCTCAATCTTGTCGTTTTGATTGGGATCAGCCAACGGTACACGCAGTTCACGTCCCTGTGGACCGAAGAACCCTCCCGCAGCGATAGTCACACCACGTACCATATCTTCTTTTGCAATCCGGTCAATCAACTCGGCATTGGCATCAATCACATAAGGGGCGGGGGCGCACATGTTGCCCGACCATCCCATATGGTTCAGGAAAGCTCGTTCGAAAGCAAGGTCACAAACAGCGTTACGTCCGGCATAGAAGTTCAGCAATCCGTCAAATCCGATTGATTTTTGTGAGCAGACGAAAGTACCGACCGGAGTATTGGGCTGTAATCCCCCGCAAGTGCCGATGCGCACTAATTCCAATGAGCGAAGGTGTTCTTTCTCTTCACGAGTTTGAAAATCGATATTGGCCAATGCGTCCAATTCGTTCATGACGATGTCGATATTGTCGCAACCGATACCGGTAGAGACAACCGTAATACGCTTGCCTTTATAGGTTCCTGTGACCGTTTTAAATTCGCGGCTTTCTACCTCGAATTCTTTATTCTCAAAATGAGAAGCTACGAGTGCCACACGTCCGGGATCACCCACTAAAATGACTTTGTCGGCCAGTTGTTCCGGTTTCACGTGGAGATGGAATACAGATCCGTCTTCATTGATGATCAACTCCGAGGAAGGAAAATACTTTTTCATGTTTATAAGGATTAAGTTTTAAACAAGTTCTCTATAAAAATAACACAGAGCTCCACAAAGTGTTTATTAAAAATGAAAACCTTCGAGCCTGCTTACATTTTCCCCTAAAAAGTTTTATCAGTTTATTTTAAGCTCATTTTCGGTCTGTTTTCCTGCTTTCATTCGTCAGATAGCCCGCTATCCTCCTTTAAAAACAGAAAAACATCCTCAAAAATAACTTTTAAAATAATGCTGAGTAAAATTTAAACAGGTTCTTATGAAACTCTGCATCATTTTGTGGCGATGGATTAATCACCAAGCGGCATGTTCGTATTTCCACCGATCGGTTTTGCTATATTTTCGCGCATGGAAGTATCGGCTTGAATATTTTTTATCTTGTAATAATCCATAATACCTAAGTTGCCGCTACGGAAAGCTTCTGCGATTGCTTTAGGAATTTCCGCTTCTGCCTGAATCACATTAGCCCGTGCTTCTTCTGCTTTTGCTTTCATTTCCTGTTCGGTGGCTACCGCCATTGCGCGGCGTTCCTCCGCTTTGGCTTGTGCAATGTTTTTATCGGCATTGGCTTGGTCTATCTGAAGGGCGGCACCGATGTTTTTACCTATATCGATATCGGCGATATCGATAGACAGGATTTCAAAAGCCGTTCCTGCATCGAGTCCTTTGCGTAACACCAGTTTGGAAATGGAGTCCGGATTCTCAAGAACCGATTTGTGGTTTTCGGAAGAACCGATAGAAGACACAATACCTTCGCCTACACGGGCCAGAATCGTATCTTCGCCCGCACCACCTACTAACTGGCGGATATTGGCACGTACCGTTACACGGGCTTTGGCTATCAACTGGATGCCGTCTTTGGCAACGGCAGTTACAGGGGGTGTGTCGATCACTTTCGGATTAACAGACATCTGTACAGCTTCGAATACGTCACGTCCTGCCAAGTCAATGGCAGTTGCCATCTGGAACGGAAGTTCTATATTGGCTTTTGAGGCAGATACGAGCGCATGTACTACCCGTTCTACATGTCCTCCGGCCAAGTAATGTGCTTCGAGTTCGTCACGGGTGATTTTGTTTAATCCGGCTTTGTGGGCTTCGATCATGCCCGGCACAATGATATACGGCGGAACATTACGGATACGCATGAGGAAAAGTTGTACCAATGAGATGTTTACTCCTGATACTTTGGCCGATAGCCAAAGGAAAAAAGGCACATAATGAAAAAAGAGAACCAGGAGAATAATACCTCCCGCTATCAGTAAGATAGTCAGATACATGGGTTCGATATTCATGATGAGTTTTGAATTAAGTGAATATTATGGTTTTTGTTTTTCTACAAAGATAGTGCCGTCAGCGATACGGTTAACGATAATCGGAGTCTTCTCGTCCAGCAATCCTTCTGTCGATTTTACTTCTATGATGTTACCTTCAATTTCGGCATAACCGATTTGTGCCAGGCGGGTGGTGGTTATACCCATATCGCCTACTTTGATTTTATTTGCGGCACTGTTGTCTATTTTGGAAGTTATATCTTTCTTTAGAGCCAGCTTGTCCAGTGTTTTTGAACGCATGAAACCGACCAGTGAGCCGACGCAGGCCACACCCGATACGACCAATGTGATAAATCCTGCCCCCGTACCGAGATTGGCAAATGCATAATAGTTGGCAAAAATAATACATCCCAGTGCTGCGATCCCTGCAAAGCTGATTCCCGGAATAACGAATAACTCCACCAGAAACAGTATAACTGCAGCGATGATGAGTACAATGATTATCAGTACGTCCATAGTTTTGTTATTTTTTATATTGTATTTCTGTATTGCGGATGATGATAGCCTCTTCATCAAGTTCACGGGACATTTGTCTTACCCGTTTTTCAAGATCGAGGATAGAGGGAGCTATTTTAGCTTTTTCTTCTTTATTGGCACGTGCATACCACTGCCGTTGGTTGTCCAGCTTATTTTCTTGCTGGCGATAATCTTTTTCTTTTGTCTGATATCTTTTGAAGAGATCTTTCGCTTGTGGAGATTTGAAATCATCCAGGTGATAGTACGTTGCATGATCATCGATCACAAATTCAAAATCAGCTACAAACTGTTCCTGAGGCTTATGATTGATGGCATCTTCCAGCCTTTTCCGGGCGCTATCCACTTCCTTTTGATCTTTCCAGGTTGTTTTCAGCGAATGAAGTTGGGCAAGGGCTACTATTTGCTTCGGGTCCATTGCTTCGTAATTATATACTTGCTTGGATTCGTTCGGAATAAAAACATAGATGCAGACTTTCCCCTCCGGTTGATAGCGGTCTGAGGCAAACCAACCTAAATTGTTGTATTCATCGATCACATACATATAATCATTGTATGGAGAATTGAAAGGCATACCCACATTTTCCGGTCTCATGTACGTATCGGTGGCCGTGTTATAACGTGTTACGAAGATATCATATCCACCGATGGAGCTTTCTCCGTCCGAAGCGTAATAAATGGTTACTCCATCTGTCAAGACGTATGGATAGTTTGTATTTCCCGAAGCGTTTATGCTACTTGGAAGTTCCCATCCCTTGCTCCATTCATCGAGCATTTTATTTTTAGAAAAAATATTGAGCAAACCGTTCTTATCCTTTTCGCTATAATATATCTTGTTGGCGAGTTCGGTTTCATACACAGTTCCCGGATGGTCTCCTTCTGTTTTGAAGAATTTATTATACGTGAACAACTTTCCTGATTCTTCGCTTATTTTATAAGTATCGAGAAAGTTCGCTTTATCTACAACAAAACTGTCGATGATGCATACCTCTTCCACACCTTTCAACATACGGAGATTGGCTTTGGCCTTGTCCAATAACTTCTCGGCTTCTTCGGTCGGTTTTTTCTTTTTGGTAAGATCTTCTATGTAAGCTTCGTAATTTTTAACGGCGTCTTCAAAGCGATACAGGTCATTGTAAGTTTCTGCCAAGTACAATTGTCCGCTGGGAATGCGCTTCTTGACGGCTGTTTCTAAATATTTCACGGCTTCCTGCGGTTCTCCTGTCTTCAGGCAGCAGACACCGTACCACAAATTATAATTGCCGTTAGCCGGTTGAGATTTTACGTATTTCTTGAAAACAGGCTTGGCCTCGCTGTATTGTTTTTTGTTGAACATGACTTTAGCCTGCTCCAGTGTTTGTGCAGAAATGCCTATCAGTACAAAGCAGAATAAAAAGAATAAGATATGTTTTTTCTTCATTGTCTTTTAAGTTACAAGTTACGAACAAAGGAAGACCGATAATGAGTCCGTTGCTCTTTTGCAAAACTACTTGCTACCAAGGGTTTGTGACTTGTAGCAATTCAGAAGTTCAAAAATACAAATTAATCGGGAATATTCTCTGTTTTACTGTTATTCTATTATGTTAATTCTTCTTTAAATCATTCTTTTCGCTTACTTTTGCAGCCGATTTTATAAATATGGCAAAGTTTACAGAAGAAGAACAGACCTTGCGCGGCATTGAGCGGCGGTTTAATAAGGGAGTGGTGCAGTATGGGCTGATAGAAGAAGGTGATAAAATCCTAATCGGTCTTTCGGGCGGAAAGGATTCACTGGCCTTAGTCGAGTTATTGGGAAAGCGGGCGAAAATATTCAAACCCCGATTTTCGGTCGTAGCCGTACATGTAGTAATGAAAAATATTCCTTATCAGAGCGATTTGGAATATCTGAAAGCACATACCGAGGCTTTCGGAGTGCCTTTGGTGGTGTATGAGACCTCTTTCGATCCAACTACCGACACTCGTAAGTCGCCTTGTTTTCTTTGCTCCTGGAATAGACGGAAAGCTCTTTTTACGGTTGCCAAAGAGCAGGGATGCAACAAAATAGCATTAGGACATCATATGGATGATATCCTTGAAACATTATTGATGAATATAACTTTTCAAGGTGCTTTCTCTACGATGCCTCCTAAGTTGGCAATGAAAAAGTTCGATATGACCATCATCCGTCCGATGTGTCTGGTACACGAAAAAGACCTGACAGAGCTTGCTGCGTTACATGAATATCGGAAGCAGGTGAAAAACTGCCCTTATGAATCCCAGTCGAGTCGCAGTGATATGAAAGGTATTTTGCAACAGCTTGAAGCGATGAATCCCGAAGCACGTTATAGCTTGTGGGGAAGTATGACAAATGTACAGGAAGAGTTATTACCCGATAAAATAGATTAGGTTATATTAAAAGCAGAAAAAATATGATGAAAGGTATTTATGCTGTTTCGTTGTTGATTGTTTCGAATATATTCATGACGTTTGCATGGTATGGGCACTTAAAATTGCAGGAGACTAAAGTGATAAGCAATTGGCCGTTGTATGGCGTTATATTGTTTTCCTGGCTGATTGCTCTTGCCGAGTATAATAAAATAGAAAAACCCAACTGGGAATTTAACACTTTACGTTGATATATATAATAATGTATAGTAGAATTAGAATAATATGAAAGCTCTCTACACAATTTTATTGCTTATAGTATCGAATGTCTTCATGACTTTTGCTTGGTATGGTCATTTAAAGATGAAACAGGAATATTCTTGGTTTGCTACTCTTCCATTGATAGGGGTAATAGCCTTTAGTTGGTCAATTGCTTTTCTTGAGTATTCTTGTCAAATTCCAGCGAATCGCATTGGATATATTGGTAATGGAGGACCATTTTCCTTGATGCAGTTGAAGGTTCTTCAAGAAGTAATAACTCTTATTATATTCACAGTTTTTACAACTGTATTCTTTAAAGGTGAAGCTTTGCACTGGAATCATGTAGCTGCCTTTGTTTGCTTAATATTGGCTGTCTATTTTGTATTTATGAAATAGTTATAGAAGAGAGTAGCATAAGAGTTTCCTCAAATGCTGCTCACTTTTAGTATGAATAAGTCCTTTATTCCACTCTCTGATAAGAGTACTTCTGACCTGTGGGGGTAACTCCATCAGCTTCCAATTCCTGCACTGATAAGGTCATTGAATTAAGTAACAGGATATCATTGATAATCCATTCATCTTCATCACTGTACATTTCATAGAGTTTCTTACCGTCTATCTTGTACTTGCCCACTTCGTTATAAGAGCCATCTTCTGTACTTGTGTATTCAAATGTACCATCATTCTTATAAGTTACATGGGTGGCAACAGCATTACCACTTGTCATCTTCCATTTACCTATAATGAGGGAAGCATAATCATCCTGTCCTTTGATTGTACCATTATCAGTATCTACTTCAAATGTTACATTCTTCTTAGCCCCATCATAATGTGTAATATTGACATTGAACTTCCAAACTGGCGTAGATTTATCTTCTACACTGACCTCAATCTTGGCATCAGCAGGTTCATCGTTAAGCTGTGGTACTTGGATATGCCATAAATCCTCTCCCAATTTAAAACTTCTTTTACCCACGAAGAAGCCTTTATTATCTCTATGACTGTAGATTGCTTCTTCATAAGATAAAAGTTCAGAAGTATAGAGAGTTCCTACATTATTGGAAAATCCAAAACCTTTCTCTGCTACATAGATAGTATCTCCAGACAGCGAGTAGCAACATCTGTTGTTTATGATAGAGTTTTCGTACCATAAGCCTATGCCGAAACCACCCTCTTTAATTTGAACTTCTTTAGTTTGTGAACTCTGTTTGAAAAGTAAGGCATAGTAGCTATAGTCTTTTCCAAAGCTGTAACTTAATGATGCGACAAAGTCTTGATTGAATGGCATTACTTGTAACAGAGTTATCTGTTGAATCGTAACATCTTCATATTCTCCATAGCCTTTGTAAATTCTGCGATTCCTGTTAAATGGCAACTCGTCAGTCCAATTAATAATAGGTGATTTGTTCTCTACGTTGAATGATGCAAGCCATAGCTTATCATCCTTTAGTCCAGAGAAGTTTGCTTGACCTAAATTGATAATAGTATTATTTCCATGTTCAAACAGACTTAGCAATTCGATATTCTTATAGTCTGTAATTCCATATTCCAAGCACATTTGTTCTACATTGGTTAAAGGTGGATTTACCTCCAATTCATCGTCCCCACAGGAACAAACTCCCATGCTTAATGCAACCAATAGTGAGGTTGCCAATAATCTAATTGATTTCATTGTTATTATATTGATTTCATTGTTCTAATCATGCCTCTATCTATAGCGTCATAAATTCTGCGTGTTTCATATTTAGGGCAACAATTATATTCACCCCCTTCAGACAGGTATTCAATATATGCTATGCCCCAATATATTTGTAGATATTTATAAAACTCGAATGAGCATTCAACTTTAAGATTTCTAATTTCACTCTTAGTATCTCCTTTCTTAGTGGTTTGAACATATAATGTACCCTCTTCTGGAAAATATTCTATTTTATATCTACAATATTCTCCCACATGATTAGCTATAGGGACATAAGTTCTAGGTGGCTCATCAAAAGATTTAATGATTAAGCATCCATCTTCATCAATAACAGGTGGGTATGCTTTTTGAAATATGTTACATAAAGTCTTGAAGGAATCAGATAATAAGTAATCTACTTCATCTTGAGATATGCAAAAGTCTGTACATTGACTCATGCAGTTATATAAGAATCTAAGTTTATCCCATTCTTTTAGAATATATTTTTCTTCTCGTTCTTTCTTACTTATTCTGCCTTTAGTAGTGTATTCGATATATGGTAACTTAAAGGATTTCTCTAAGAATGATGAAGGCATATATAATCTACACCCTGTATCATAGCATAGAGGACTTTTGGCACTTAAACTATTAACTAATTCCATAATAATGATATTATGCCTACCTGTTCCCTATGGATAAGCTATTTAAAATAAAAAAGGTGTGGGAACTATATATGTTTTACCCTACTGACTGGCTTCTCGCATTGCCTTTGGAGTGGATAAAACAATAGCCCCACACCAGTTTGAGATATAGAAACCTTATAAAAGGTAGGTATATAACAAATGATGTGGGTGCTATTGCTACCATCTTCACTCCATTTCAAATTTTGCGAGAATTTGTCAGTAGAAGATAATTTCAATAACACCTTTCGTTAAATATGTCCTTCCAACTCCCTATCTCATTAGTTCATTGGAATTGGTGCAAAGATAACAAAAGGTTTTAAATCAATCAGCATGGAGTGAAGATTAATAGTAATTATTGTGTTACTAAACAGGGAATTAATAGGGTATTTAAGCAGAGTTGCATCTGAACTCTGTAAATCCATGTGGGTATCAAATTCACTTCTCCCTATATAAAGACTGAATTCTGAATATTCTAACCTGCCTTGAATTACTATCTTTAAGTCAGCATATTGTTGGATATTCAAGAAGTGCTACCTGTGGCTTAACTAATAAGAGTTGAAATCGTTCTAAACTCTGTAAATTAATGGAATTGACTTACTTCTATAAGGCTGAAATGCCAAACTACCAAGATTGGACTTTAGATGTATCTAAGCTCAATATTTCATGGATTGGGGACAGAACCATTCAGACCACCATATAAGGTGAATCTTAATAATCCTGTCCCAATTATCAGAAGCTCAAACAGTCATAAGTCTGCAATATTTCCTCCTGTCTTAACCCCAAGTATCTTTTAGTAATGGCAACAGAACTATGGTTGAATAGTTCCATCAGCTTTACTAAGGCAAGTTCAGCATTATCACTGTTCATGTTATAGACCTGCCTACCAAAAGTCTTTCTAAGTGAATGGCAGCTAAAGTTCTTAATCTTTAACTTGTACTTCTTCTTCACCTCTTTAAGAATGATGTTAATTCTCTGAACTGTGAAGATAGTGCCTTTCTGACTTATAAGAATTGGTGCATTGATTCCAACTGGATTTATATGCTCGTAGCACTCTTTAATGTGCTGTTGTAATTGTGGGTTCAGTCTGATAGTTCTTACCTTGCCTGTCTTCTTCTCAATTACTGTAAACTCGTCAGTACCTAATATCTGGTTCCACCTTAGAGATAGAATATCAGATATTCTTAATCCTGTGAAGCATCCCAAAGCTATAAGAAGTGAGATTTTATAATTCTCGTCTTTGGCTAACTTCCTTATGAGGTTCATTGCATCAGACCAAACAAGATAGTCTGCCGTTGTGCTTGAATATTTAAGTGACATAATGTTCTGTTTTATAATGAAATAAATAGAAGTGAATATTAATTCTGAGTTGGATTTACTAACTCATTGATTACTAAAGGAACATTCACTAATTATCAAAGTGAATATTTTGTTTATTGTATTCAAACGATTATCTTTGGATATAAATTAATTAATTATGAGAATTTCTTATCCAGAAGCAGAAAGAATGGGATGGAATTATGAGGATGTCTATTTATTTGCATTCTCAGAATTAGACTATTTGACTACTGAATTACAAAAGTTGTATAATAATGATGGAATTAATGATATTCCCAGCTATGTATTGCGACTTGTAAAAAAAATGTTAGAAACATGGGAGTCTATATTCCTTATTTATTCACATAACCATGATTATGTATCAGCTTGTACCTTATGTAGAAATATTATTGATAATTTAGCCACTATCTATCATGTATATATGAACTCCAACGAAGATGAAAAGGTGTTCAAACATTATTTATATGTTTTGGATGGAATTCTTTGTAGATATAAGGATTATCCAGATTATAATCAAATAGTTAATAATGGACGAATTAAAGAAGATGAGTTTATAGCATTAGTAACCCAAGTAAGAGATACTAATAAATCTGATATGATTGCAAAGGAATTCATAATTAAAGAATTAAAAAGAAGCCCACTCTATAATAATAATAAAATTGTTAATCAGATTATTGAGAATGCAAATTGGAAATATAAGAGTTTAAAACCTCTTCTTAACCCCAAAGAGAAAAATCAATTTACTTGGAACTCTTTATATAAAATGGTCGATTCAAATCCCTCTTTCTCAACTTATGCAAGTTATTTATCAGTGTTTGTACATGGCTTAAGTATAAGTAATTGTGACTTGGACAAGAGCGAGGAGTTGTTTGAACCTATATTAAGTTTATCTATTGTTAATTTAAATTCAACATTGGTAGCAATTAAAGAAATCTATAAAAACGAGATAAAACGATATAATATAGATTTTAAGAAATCTTCAACCGCTAAGACCTTACTTTGTTCTGTAAGTGATGAATATTTGCAAGGACTAATAGAACAATGCCAGAAAGAACACTTAAAATAATGTTCTTTCTTTTTGCATTAATTCTTTAAAATGGTCTGTCACCATATTCATAAACAAGAATTGAGTTACAAACTCTGTCGTAGAATGAGAACCCGCAACAAGTATGGAAGTAACTTTCATAAACTGCTGCATATTCACCATGCTGTTTGCTGTTCCTATCTAAAAATGAATCAAACTTGTGCAGCCAATATTTAAGTGCTTGCAAGCGTTTGATGTATTGTAGGTTGTTCTCACAGTAGCATAGTCTTTCTTGTAAAGAGGTGATATGATTGATAGCATTTTCAATTTTAGATTTATTCATGATTGTAATATTTGATGATTGATAAAATGAAGAAAGGACAACTAATTGAACAGCTGCCCTTTCCTCTCTCAATCAACAATCCACTCAGCCCAAGAACCAAGCGTATTCACTATCTCCTAATTTAGCACGTTGAATGCCTTGTACAAACTCTGTGCAGTTAAGATTCCTTTCCAAGAAGTTATCTATGTAACTTGACTTTACAGAACCATTGAGCAGGTTTAAGAGCTGCCAGCCTGTAATGCTATCCCCTGTACTCTTGAAGTTTGCATCAGAAACGAATGCCCTGCAAGCCGCATTAATCTGACTGTCTCCTAACAATAGACGAGGTAAGCGTTTCTGTTGGTTGGGTGTAAGAGCTTGATATAATCTCATCCTGCCTATTATCTGACAGAACTCGCTTGTGGAGATTGACATCTGCCCAAGTGTTCTTAATAGATGCAGGTCTTTGGATGGGTTGTAAGCATGGAACAGATTCAATGCTGCTGCATATAGTTCTTGCGTGCTTAGAACTTCTACCTTATCCTGTAAGCCATCAGTGGTGAGCATAAGATTACTGCAAACTCTATTTCTAAAGCCTATGAAGATTTTAAATCTCTCAACAGACTTCTTACTGTATAGGTTAATCTCGTTATATGCTCTCACTCCACCAATGGATAAAGCTAAACGATTACCGTATTCATCGTGTACAATGGATGGAATTTCAAAGCAGAAGCACATTCTCTGATAGAACAAAGTTTTCTCTTCGTCTGTCAGTTCAGAAGCCTTCTTACCTAATGCACTTGGTATTCTACCATTGATAGGATGTGAGATTCTTATCTCTGGCATATCAAACTGTTCTCCATGAAAGTAATCCTTAGCTGCATCCACTACTGCACCTATAAAGGATTGGTGACTAATGGTTTCTTCCATTGATGCAAAACTTGGAATGATGCAGTCTTGTTGTAGATGCTGCAAGGTTACTTCCTGTGTATTGGCTTCAATGAAATGATTTACTCTTTTGGGTGCTGCAACTTCTTCCACAATAATTGCTTCTTCTGCAAACTCACCCATGTTTAATGATTCTCTACGCTGTGCCATAGCTGGCATAATTACTAAATCTCTCATAATGAAATTGAATTAAATGGTTATTGATTGAATGGATTTAACAAGAACAAACCTAAAACACAAGTGAATTACTTCGTTTGCATCTTAGGCTGTTCTATGTCTTTCCCTAAAGATTCTTTCAAAGGGAATGAGGAGCATTAGTAAATTATTGGTAGGCTGTGGCAATAGTACATCGTGCCCCCTCTCAGATTAAAAAGAATGCTTATTTCTGTCAGCAGTCAGACTGCATTGTTAAAGCATTCTTTTTTATTTAAGAGCTATAAGGGGGTGTTTATGTGGGTAGGGGTGTCTCGCTTGTGGTTCTGTTAGATTAATTTTGGATATTGTCATTAAAGAATGAATCGTACTTTTCATTACCTATATTGAGAATGAATAAATTAACTTGTGCCCTTGTTATCGCAGTATATATAAGCTCAACAGATTCAAAATCTTGTATAGAATCACTTTTATGTGGCTCAATGATTAAAAAGATTGTGTGTGATTCCCAGCCCTTAAAGCTGTGTATAGAAGATAGCTTTACAGTTCCTGTTTTTATTGAGAAGTGATTTCTTCTGTATCGTCTGATTGTATTTATCCTCTCTTCAAAGTTGTTTTTAGATTTGGTCTCTAATTCGCTTTTATCATATTCTTCTTTAGTTTCAAATGTAGTGGTTGTATTCTCTTTTAATTGAGTTCTTATAGAGTATTCTATTTCTCTTAAAATATCAGCAGTACCAGATAGAATAGTAATGTCTGCTGGGTTAAGGCAATATTTCTTACAAGTCCCTTTATAGATATTGAATATCCTTTCTGTGCTGGCTTTCGCTCCAATATTGGCATATTTAATATTCCTTTGTTCAAAATCAAGCATAGGGTTATCTAACACAACCATATTGTCAATGGTGTATTTATTCTCTAAGAAATGGTGCTGGAACTTCATCGCTAACTTCCCTATTTCACTTGTGAATCTTTTGGAAGCGTTGAGAGACTTGTTCCAGTTTCCTGCGATTGTTTTAATTATTGGTTCTTTGTTCTCATCTAACGGTCTTCTGTAAATATTTTGTTTCTCATCTCCAAACACAACAAATTCACTATCCTCGTATAAGAAATATTTGGTAATTATTTCCAGCCATTCAGTTTGGTAGTCTTGTACCTCATCTATGAATATAGCCTTGTACTTCTTAATGTGATTCTTTACAGGCTCAAAGAAATTAATATCCGTATAAGATTTTAATCCTTTTATGGGTAGGTTATAGTTGTTTGCTTCTGATTTAATAAACTGATGATAGTTGGTGATATAGAATTTCTCCCAAGGATAACTCTCTCTTACATCATTGATTTTGTCGCGAATGTAATTCTTAAGGGATAGATTAAATGTTAGAATTAATATTTCACTATTAGTTCTTAGATATGCATTGACAGCTCTCTTTGCAAGGACAAGAGTTTTACCACTTCCTGCAATCCCTTTTATTTTACGTCTGGGTCTGCTTTCACTTCTAATAAGTTCTGCTTGTGCTTTAGTGTACTTAATATCAATCCCTTCTTCTAATTGATGAAAAGGTGGCTTGAGGTAGCGTTTGAAATTATTGTAAATATCTTCATCAAATAAGAAAGAAGGTTGTTCTATTCTTATCTTGCTGAAATATTCTTCTAAGTTTTGCAGTGTAAGAGAATCATATCCCCAATATTGTATATATTTTATGTCTTTTAAAAATTTGGTCTTATTATCTTCCTTGGATATATTCTCATGTATAAACTTCTCAATATTATCTTGGGACATCTTATGGAAGTAAACAAGTGTATATATAATATTTGAATAGTACCACTTATTCATTTTCTTCTCTAAGAAAGTACTTATGTGTAATGAGACAAGATTCTCTTTATAGTAATTTATTTGAGAGAAAGGTGATTGAACCTTTGTTGAAGTTGAATTATTCCACCAATCCAAATCATCATTAATAGCATAGTCAGTTAAATCCCAATCATTTACAGATATGATTATAGCTCCACATCCCTTTTTAAGAATAACAATATTGGGTCTGTCACCATTTATGAAAGGATGGTAATATATCTCGAACTCCATATTTAGATTCTTTTGTAAAAAGTCTAATAGGATTAGTTCTCCTTCTGTTGCTGGTTGGCGGAGATGCTGGATTGTATAGAAGTCAGGATAAATTTGTGCCATTGAATTGATGTATAAGGTTATATTGCAAATATATAACTAATATGCCTTTAAAAGAAAGAACTCTAAATCTTTTTAGTAGTCTGGAGCTTTTATTGCCATATCTTTATAAGGTTAAATCTGGCAGTTCTTCCTTGTCTTTTACCTCCTGCTTTCTGCCTACCAACCCACTTGATAATGATTTCATAAGAGCGTGCATATCCTTTACTTCCTCAAAATTATTCTCCTTGTACTTCTTGTAAATCATGCACTCCCTTGAAATGGGGTTTCCTCTGCTCTCATTAAATGCTATCATGTGTTCAAAGTCTGCTTTCACTTCCTCCACATATTTATCTTTGGGTAGGTCTATAAGCAAACCTTTAGCCTTTAAAATGATTGAATCTCCAACTTCATCCAATAAGTCCATCTCCCTTAGTTGGTCTATGTAGCTGGAGATAGTGCCATGTCCCATGTGGATTAGTTCTTTCAGTATTCTTACAGATAAGGTAATAGTATGACTGTATGGCTCTGCTGCACTGAACAGTTTAAGTATAAATCCTCTGAGCTTTAAATCCAGAGTATTGTTGTATGAATCGTAAAACTCCCTGTTAATTCTTCTGTAATGTCCAAAGCTGACAGGAAAGAATATATAATCAGTCCAAGTCCTATCTTTCTTACCACTGTCCTTATCCTGTATGCTGACTTCTCCTGTGGCTCTTAACTTGTCATTGAATGATTTGGAACTCTTACCACCTTTATAGTTGGCAGGTTTATCACCAACGAATGATGCAAGTTGGTCTATTGTAGTGTCAGTGGTCAATGTATATTTGTCTGCTGTCAATAGTAACACATATGTCCTGTAAACATCAGCACAACCTAACTTCTGAATCAGATTGTTGCTCATTACTGTATATTCCTTGAATGGTAATTTCTCGTAACTCATAAGGCAATCGCTCAATATGTTTAATTAAAATGATTTGGTTGGTCTTTAATAAGAATCTCACTTTAGAGGAACTTAACCTGTTGGATTTTCTAAGTTCGCTCAGCTTGTTATAGAAATGATTGTTATAAATCCACATATCATTGATTTTAGTCACTCCCAGCTTACAGATTACCTTTGCGGTGTCCGTAAGGACATTGCATGGGTCTTATTGGAATGTAGCGTAGGAGTGTAGAGAGGGGGTGTTTAGACACGCAGTAAAAAGTGAATAAGCACACCCCAAAGATTTAACAATATGAATCTCTCTGCTTCAATTTTTATCTTGTCAATAAGCCAATTTTTGCAATGGGATATAATAGGTAGTAACCTTTCCATTCTTCTTTCTCCTTGTCTTTAGATAGTTATTAAAATTAGCCCATAATCCAATATGAACCTTATTATCTTTTATTCCCTGTTTAAGAGCCTTAGCCCTTATCTGCTCATAGGTAAATTCTTCCATTTTGGTATTCTGAATAGTTTGTAGTCCGTCAATCTGTGTGGTGGGATTATCTGTCTGTGCTACTGTAAAAGTAGTAATTCCACAAGTGGGGAACTAATGATAAGACCACAATTCAGAAGTATTAAGTAGGCAGGGAAACCTCTCACATTTCCCTGCTCCTTGTCAATCCTCCTTGTTATGTTCAAAACATAGGACTAAGTGTATAATTCCATTCTCATTCTTGAAAGCTATTCTTGGATTATTAACTTCCTTATATGTAATGGAAGTTATAATAATGGGGAACAGTTCATTTTCATTATAAAGTTTGAGGCTATTTGCAATATATTCATTAGAACTATATTCTGGGAGAATGAAACTGAACAAGTAGAGCTTGACATCATTGTATTGCTGCATTTTAGCTCTTAGTATTTCTTGCTTAGCAATTATTGCTTCGTAGATAGTGCTTAAATATAAACTGGATTGTATGATATATGGGTTCATTGTTTTATTATTTAGTTGGTTAAGAATAAAGCCCACCTGTCACATGGGCTTTATTGTTAGTTGGTTATGCAGTTTCTACAGACTTGTTGTTACTCTCATTCATATATTGGAACCATTTTTCAAAATTCTTGTAATATTGTTTGGCTTCTGCACTACCGTCTGGCTTCTGACTACCAAACCACACATCTTTGCTAATCATGGCGATTAACTGCTGGAGTTGGCTAATCTCTGGTTTGTATTCATTGTAGAACAGCTTAAATCCTTTTGCTAATCTTCCATTATCGTATGTAGATTCAGAGATTTTACTGCTTTTAAAAGCCTTTAGAACTTTATCGCCTAACTCTTGGGTGGTTGCATTTAACTTTAAAGATTTGGGTAGTCTATTTATGCCCAATTTAAGGTCTTTGGCGACATTAGCTTTAACCTCTGGTTGCCCTAATGTATAAAAGCTATAGATTACGTCAGACTTCAATCCTGTTTCTTGAATTTGTGCTTCAATATAATCAATTCTCTCGTCTCCTGTTTGGAACTTTGATTTGCTAAAGTCTTTGTAATTCCAAGGTCTGCCGTTATTGATAGAGGCTGTAAATAATGCCAAACTCATATTCTCTGGTTTCTTAATGGTTTCAGTCATTTCTTCTTCATTAAAATCAATATAGCCTTCTACCTCCAGTATGAACATGGCTATCATCCTGTGTTGTCCATCCACTGGGGCTTTAGCTGCTGCTCTTTCAGTGGCATCTGTAACCTCTTCTGTATTCAGCATCCAGTTGTCTATTGAAAGAGGTTTGGCATTGGACTTAGGAACAATGGAAACCTTTAATAATTTCTCTCCTGTTAAATCCTCGCTGCCAACTAACTTAATCTTACCCATTGCAGCATTAAAGCCATATTTCTCAATCATTGAATAGCACTTCTTTACATTCTCTGCTACGATTTCACGATTGCTGCCATAAAAATAAATAGTCATCATATCTTCTTTGCAGTTTTTAGACTGGTGCGCTCCAGCTTTTGTTAATTTTGATATTGCAAAGCTACTGGCTTCTGGGCTGATTAAAAGAGAGAAATTAATGAGTGGTTTTATTTCCCCTCTAAATTGGTAGCTCGTCCGCTATCGTTTTGACGATGCAAAGATGGGATATAATGGTAGGATTAAAAGAGAGAAAAAAAGTCCTGCTTTTATGTACCCTCTTAATGGTACGGAGCAGGACTTGATTGGTTATCAGTGTGTTATTAGAAGTATATGCTATTCACAGTATTAATTCTCTTGTCTTTATATTGCTTGATGTAGCCTTTTAGGACATCTTCATCATCTGAGAATTTACTATGTTTAGATAGCTTGGTGAAGTAGATAAGCCTTGATATGAGCAATGTCTTACTGAGTGATATGGTGCCTCCTTTCTTTTGTCTGACATTAAACTGCTTATTGTATGGGGATAAATTGAAGAAGTCATTGAACATCTTATAGAACAGCCATATCTGAACGGATTCCTTTTCTTCTGCATGGGTGTCCATGCTGACTTGTTGGCTCTGCATCCAAGGATGTTCCTCTATCTCCTTTAGGTTATTGATGATGGTAGTAGCCAAGTAGCCTATGGCATTGGCATTGTCAATTACTATCTGATGCTTGCCTTCAACCTTTACAGAGACTGTAATAGGCTTCTTAAAACTTACTCCAAATTGATTAATCTCCTTATGGTTGTCAGCTATGGCTTTGGCAAATTTGGTAAGCTGTTCTATTCCAATGCCTGTTGCTTTCATTCCATCTAAGCACGTTCCACAAGTATAGTCAAAGATGAATAGAAGCAGAAACCAAAACTTATCTATATCAACACCCAAGCCTTTCAGCGTATTTTGTATGTCCTCATTGGCTATATAATCTTCGTATGTGAAGTTACCATATAGTTTATTCTGATTGTATCTTCTTATGAATAAGGGCAAGGCGGTTGTACCATAAATATATTGTTCTCCTGTTTCATGGTCTATATCATAATCTGGTACATAAAGTACTGCTACCTCCTCCATGTATTCAAGTAACTCTATGCCTTTAGGGAAATAAGTTTCTTCAAGTCTTTCAATTGGTCTCATATCTTTGCTTATATGGTTTGGAAGCAAAGATAATTAAAAAGGATGAAGTTATTCCTTTTTTAATGGTCTGAGCCTACCATCCAACCCTGCTTTATGTAGTTCTTCTAAATATCTTTCTCTATAACTAAGGTCAAGATGCAAGGCTCTTTCTTTTGCAAGGTCTGATTTAAGATATTCTTGTAAAGTCATAGTCTTTGTTTTCCTAATCATTTCTATGCTAAAGTTCTTCATATCACTGGACTTTAAAGTATCATAGTTCGCTGTTATAATTCCTTTTTCATCAATCGTCCAGTTGTCTAATAGGAGAGAAGCCATTGCAATGCTTCTGACTTTCGTGATAGCTATATAGAATTTAATTCCATTAAGGAACTGTACAATATAATATCCCTGCATAGTAGTGACAGGAATATAATTCACTCTCTCCAAATATTTATGATATAGTTCTCCTTGTTCTTCGATGCTGAGGTTTTGAAGCTTCTCTTTACCATTATTATCTTTAATCCTTTCGATGTCTGCTATCTTTTTACTTTGTGATTTTTTATATCTTATAATTTCTTTATTAATAGATTTTATCTTCTCATCTAACTGGTTCTGTTTCTCTTGGATAATGTTTAAAAGGGTAGGATTGGTGGTTAGTAGAAACTTGTTGGCATTTTCTTGACTTTCATTAGATAAGTTCTCTTTATCAAGATATAGGGTAGATAAACGTTTCTCAATTCCAGCTATTTCCTCTTGTAGCTCTGTAACTCTATTGTCTGTTTGGTTCCTAAAGAAGTTGATATATTCTGCTGTGTGCATAGATTTGAAAAGACTATATAATATTTCATTCGTAAGGTCGTAAGAAACTTCATCAATATTATATTTACAGAAGTCTGGATGAGATTTCCTATCAACACAGCTACATCTATATGTTAGTTTTGAAATTCCTGCTGCTGGCTTTTTGTCTTTTACAGTCATGGCTCTCCCACATCTACATCTGATGATTCCTTTTAATGGATTATGATTGACTTTTCCAGTTGGAGTATTTTTATAGTTGTTTTTAATCAGTTCTTGTGCTTTCATAAAATCCTCTTCACTGATAATAGGTTTTATTCTAACCTCGATGGTATAAGGTTCTTCTCTACCTAATCTCTGTGTTCTTCTTCTGATTCCTCTATAAATATCACTATGGATATAGTTGCTTAGAATGGCAACAGTGCTGTAATATCCTCTAAAAGTAATATTCCTTTCATTGAAATATCTGGCTACTGCTCCCAGTGTCTTACCAGAGTTTACTAAAGCGAAGAGTCTTTTTATATTCTCTACTTCTTCTGGTACTTCTTCTAAAATATATTTAGGACGTTTCCCATTGGGGTTAGGAACTGCTTTATATCCATAAGGTATTTTTTGGTCTACAACTGCATAAGGATAAGCTTGGAAGAGAGCTTGCTTCCCATCTTGGTTCTTCTTTTTAATATCCAATCTTTCTTGTGCTGCTGCCCATGCTTTGATAGTGAGGATAAGTATTTCTGTAATGTCTAAAAGTTTATTAGCTTCATAAATTTTACTGGGACTATCTAAGAGTATTACAGATAATCCTTTATTAATAATCTGTTGAATGTTGTAAACTGTCTCTGTTACATCTTCTTGCCTGCTCAAACGTGATAACTCAGAGATTACTATCATGTCTGCATCTTTGTAGGTTTTACTTTGTAATTCGATATAACCTTTTCTGTCTGCAACCACACCAGATATTCCAAAGTCCTCAATAATTTCAATTAACTCATAATTGTTGTTCTCACAGAACTCCTTAATCTTTAGCTTTTGTCGAGATAAGTCTTGTTTTGTAGTAGAAACTCGTGCGTATCCTATAATTTTTATCATAATGTAATATGTTGATTATGAAGTAAATATAGGTATAAAATTTCACTTGGGCAAGTCTATTTAGTTAAGTGAGTATTCATGCCAAGTACCGGCCAACCGGCTCGGATTCAATGGAAACGGCGGTCCCTTTACGTTGATGCAGTTGAAAGTAATTCAAGAGGTGATTACACTGATTGTGTTTACTGTGTTTTCCACCTTATTGTTTAAAGGCGAATCTTTACACTGGAATCATCTTGCCGCTTTTCTTTGTTTGATTCTGGCTGTGTATTTTGTGTTTATGAAATGATTGATAATAGATTGATTATCAGAAGATAATAAAACGATTGGACAACGAATGCATAAGTCTGTATTTATCACCAAGATGAATGTACACTTATGCCATATAAAAGTATACACTTTCATCATATAATAGTATATACTTTTGTACGGCATGAGTCGGAGTTGCCAAAAGATATATTTATCAGATGCGCTCATTTAGTGAAAAAAAGATACTTTATGCCCCGAATTATTTAGCGGGCATATACTTTTTCATTCCGTCTGTAAAGAAAGTCTGGAATTTTCCGTTTTCGTCACTATAGATAAAATAAGCGTCTATTGCCGGATGTGCATTGGCAAAGGCGGATGCTTCTTCCAGCCCCATCACCATGAAAGCTGTAGCCAAGGCATCTGCTGTCATGCAATCTTCGGCAATGACGGTAGCGGAAAGGATATTGTGTTGTACCGGATATCCTGTTCGCGGATCAATGGTGTGTGCATACTTTTTTCCGTCTTTATAATAAAAATTACGGTAATTTCCCGATGTGGCAAGTCCTGCATCGCTTAGTTCAAGTATGGTTTGTATTTCCTGATTGACGGACAATGAGTCGTCTATCGGCTTATTGATACCGATGCGCCATAGCCCGTTGCGTGAATTTTTTCCTTTGGCAACAATTTCCCCACCGATATCTACCATATAATTCTGAATACCTTTTTTTTCAAGCAGGCGTGCTACGACATCTACCGAATAACCTTTAGCGACGGCACTGCAACTGAGCATGATACGCGGATCTTCTTTTACTACCCTGCCGTCAACCAGTTTTACCTTTTTATAATCGGTGATTTGCAGCAGGCTGTCTATTTTCATTGAATCCGGAAACTCTCCCTTTTTAAAACCGAATCCCCAGACATTTGCCAGAGGGGCGATTGTGATGTCGAAAGCGCCATTGGTTTCTTCCGATATCTCCATGGAACGATTGAAACAGGTTTGAAAAAAACTGTCTGTTACAATTTCTTCATTCCGGTTGATGCGTGAAATAATGGAAGTGTCATTGAAGGGTGAGAGTGAACCGTCGAACCGTTTTAATTCGGCTTCTATCTCCGATTTCAGATCGCCATCATATTGATAAGTGATGTTATAAATCGTTCCGAATACCAATCCGTTGATGCTGTGGTAAGGGACGTTGTTTTTACGAACCAATATCCAGATTGTTGCCAGCAGAAGAATGCCTAACCAGATAAAACTTTTTTTTGCTTTCATATCATTCTTTATTCGTTAGCTGAAAAATAAATGTTCAATTAAGATCTTGACTCCGATGATCATCAGTATGATGCCTCCCCATAGTTCGGCACGCAGTTTTCGTGCAAATCCGCAACCGCATTTTATGCCGAAGATTAAGCCCGCCATCGACAGGGCGAATGATACAAATCCGATAATACAGATAGGGGAGAGGATGGCAGAGAAATCACGGATGCCCAGAAAAGCAAAGGATATGCCGACGGCTAAAGCATCGATACTGGTGGCTATGGCCATTGTGAGTACGACTTTTAAGCTGGTCGGGTTGAAATCATGACGACAATCTTCTTCCTTAAAAGATTCCCGCACCATATGCCCACCCAGAAAAGCAAGAATGGCAAAGGCTATCCAATGGTCTACACTTTCGATAAGGTGACTGAATGTGCTGGCGCCTGTCCAACCTAACAGCGGCATTAATGCTTGGAAAACACCGAAAAATAGAGCCATCACGAACATTGGTCGCCATTGGATGCGTTTCAAAATAATACCGCTCGCAATAGAAACAGCGAAACAATCCATCGCTAAGCCAATTGCAAGCAGCCAGACTTCTAATCCTGTCATTGTGTTTAATAAGGTAGTTTATATATTAAAGAGTAAGTCACTCCCATGTTGTTAGAGTTGTATTTTCCGAATCCGGGTACCATCCATGGATTGCCGTATTCGCTTACTGATGCCGAGAGTTTATATTTCATCCGGACAGCCCATCCCATATAAAAACTTTTATAAATCTGTACCCGTACTCCTGCCACGAATTCGAACCATTGCATAGTCGCTTTTTGCCCCGGATGATCGTAAGGGACACTACCCCCCCAAATACCGTCTTCCTGACTCGGATTTCCCATCTCGCCACCGAATGCCGGGTCTTGTATTGCCAGACTGCTGATATCGTATTTCATATGGCTGAAACCATAGCGAAGTCCGACATATAAAAAACTGTTTTTCTCTTTTTTCTTGGCCATGGTGTTATAATCTACTCCGATACGGAAGAAAGGAGCGGAACTTTTATAATGAATACCGGTATCGCTCCAAGAATCTGTCGTGCCAAAACCTACGTCTACGGTTGGTAAAAACATGTTTTTTAAGTTCACCGCCACGTTAATCTCCGAACTGAGAAGGTCGCCTCCTAAAAGTTTACTTCCTATGCCATATAAATCCACACCAATATAGGTACCGTTGTATAACGGAACAATCTCCTTCGGCTCTTCCTTTACGTTTTTTTTCTGATCTCTTTTCGGAGTGGGATTAACATATGGCCGTTGCTGGGCATGTACCGTAAATCCTGCCGGTAAGAGTAGAAGCAGACTAATCGCGATTGCGGTAGAATAACTTAAGATTTTCTGTCCCATCAGTGTTGGCTTGTTTATTACTTATGTATATGGAGTCTAATTCTACTTCGCTGTGCCCAAGTCCGAGTATACTTTGTTTCATGCTATATCCGCAATCCATCGATTCAAAATAGGGGGTATTATCCTGCTTGATGTATACCGTATCACATAAAGTCGGATCTTCCCGGTATGCATAATAGAAGATAAATACGGTAGAATCCGATGTAAAGCGCAAAGGTAGTGATAAAGTGTGCACTTTCTTCTGATTGTTTATAATGATAGAATCGGTTCCGAGGGCAGTTACCGTCAATGAATCCAACGTGTCATTTTGTAAAATTGTTTCTGACGGAGCCGGCATCCTGTAGAGCGTACAGTTGATCATGGCACGTCCGGCGATGGAACAATCACTGTCTTCGGAACATGAAGTGTGCGTCCCAATGGCAATACCTGCAACAAAGAGGATTAAAAAAAGTCGGATTAAATTCTTCATATATTCATCATTTTACGGTTCGGGTTCTTTTTATATTATTTTTTCTATCTGATAATTATTACGTTCCGGAGAGGTGCGCGAAATCAGTTCACCTAAAAAACCGGCCATAAATAGCTGGGTTCCTATGATCATGGCTGTGAGCGACAGATAAAAATAGGGAGAGTCGGTCACCAATCGGTAAGCCATGCCGTTGTGCATATGATATAGTTTGGTAGCGCCCACTATTATTACGGAGATGAATCCGAAGATGAACATCAGCGAACCCAAAAGACCGAAAAAGTGCATCGGTTTTACTCCGAATGCAGATAAGAACCAGAGTGAAATTAAATCCAGATACCCGTTGAAGAAGCGGTTCAAGCCACCGAACTTAGTTTTACCGAATTTACGTGCCTGGTGATGGACTACTTTTTCTCCTATCTTCTTGAATCCGGCATTTTTGGCCAGATAGGGGATGTAGCGGTGCATTTCGCCATATACCTCGATATTTTTTACTACTACTTTGCGATAGGCTTTCAGTCCGCAATTGAAGTCGTGCAGGTTTTTGATACCCGATACTTTACGGGCCGTAGCATTGAATAGTTTGGTCGGTATGGTTTTGGAGAGTGGATCATATCTTTTTTGTTTCCAGCCGGATACGAGGTCGTAACCGTCTTCTGTGATCATGCGGTAGAGCTCCGGTATTTCGTCGGGGCTATCTTGCAGGTCGGCATCCATGGTGATGACAACATCCCCTTCCGCCTCTTTGAATCCGCAGTATAAGGCCGGTGATTTGCCGTAGTTACGGCGGAACTTTATTCCTTTTACGAATGGAGACTGGCTTTTGAGTTGTTCGATAATCTCCCACGAACGGTCCGTACTACCATCGTTGACAAAGATGACTTCGTATGAAAAACCATTGGCTTTCATTACTCGTTCAATCCAGGCAAACAGTTCAGGAATCGATTCCTCCTCGTTGAACAAAGGGATCACTACAGATATATCCATCTTTTTAATGAATTATGATTAATGAATTATCCCTGTGGGGGCTCTGCCGTTCCCGCAGGTGTGTTTCTACTTCTCTTCATCACAAACAGTGCGGTAGGAATAGCGATTAAACTGCCAAAAAATACATCGCTGGATAGAAGCTGCATGGTTATATCGATTGGAGATAACGCTTGTGCACTGTCTATTGCATTCTTAAGCATTTCTTTTTCATTTGCCATTCCGGGAAGCTCTGTCGTCACTTGTTGCATCAGGTTCACATATTGATTCATGATAAATCCATGATCGATGAATTGGAAATAAATATAATGAGCCACTGCCACGAGCAGCGAAGCGAACATGTACATAAACAAGGTGAAAAGACATGCATGGGCAAAGCCGATTGTGCCTCCACATATTTTGTTTCTATACATTTTGGCATAGTGATATCCTAAAAAGGGCACCGCGAGGGTAAGACACATAAATAAGAACAAAAGGAACGGAATAGTGAATCCCAGCGGAAATAAAATAAATTTCAGTATCCAATACATCCCCATATATGTACCGAAATGCATGGCGTATTTCTGTAAGTAATTTCTGTTTTCTGTCATTTTTTCATTTAAAATAGCGCACAAAGGTACAAATAATATTGTTTGATAGGGGAGATAAGCCTGTTAAAGTTAATAAAGCCCGGAAAGTAGCGGGGATAGAATTATTTTTTGTTTGCTAAGCGGTTGAAAGGTAGCGCTTTGTTTCTTTTTTGTAGAAAAAATGTATATTAGCTATTGCAGATTAAAGAAAAAGATGTACCTTTGCAACCGCAAAACGGGTAAGTCCTATACGGCCAGCTCCCTTCGAATCCTCCAGGGCTTGATCGCAGCAAAGGTAGTTGGTTGTAGCGGCGCGATATAGTAAGCTTACCCACCCGCCTCTTTAGCTCAGTTGGCCAGAGCACGTGATTTGTAATCTCGGGGTCGTTGGTTCGAATCCGACAAGAGGCTCAAAATTAAAGAAAGCATCTCGGTATCTCCGAGGTGTTTTTTTGTTTACTACGATGATTGAGCCAACCTATTGGCTGATTTTATGAAATGCTGTATTTTTGCCAGTACAAACAATATAATTTTTAAATATTAATTGCATTATTGTTATGAATAAAATCACGACTTTCATTTTATTCTTTTTATTGTTAGGGGCTACAGTTTCAGCCCAAGTTCCATATGGAGTAAATTATCAGGCGGTGATAAGGGATGCCCAACTGCAAATTGTAGCGGAGAAAAATGTATCGGTCCGATTCTCTATTCTGAAAGGAGGAATTGAAGGACAAACTGTTTATATGGAAACACATACGGCGTTGACCAACAAATACGGTGTTTTGAATCTGATTCTGGGGCATGGTACTTCGGAAGGCAATTTTAGCGCGATTCAGTGATATGACGATTCGTATTTTATAAAGGTAGAGGTTGATACAGAGGGTGGTTCTAATTATACGGAAGTTTCTACTCAGCAGATGATGTCTGTTCCTTATGCTCTTTATGCGGCAAGATCGGGGGAAGTTGTGCGGAAAGCTGACTTTAGATTGATTTTTGATGAAGTGCCGAATCCATTGAATGGTGAAACGATGTCCGACGAAGATTCGTGGGGATGGGTGCAGGTATTCTTTTTGAACGAAGAAAAGCAAGATATCAATGTGCAGTTGGAAGGATGTCCGGCTGGAATGACTTATACAGTTGAGTATGGTGGAAAGTCTGTTTATGGTACTTCTTTTAAGATTCGTATGTCTTGTTCGGAAAGTGTACAGTCGAAGAATTACCCTTTGGTGCTGAAAGTTTCCAACAATGCCGGAATAACTAAAGAATATACTTTCGAATACAAGGTGGAAACAAGTAAAGATCCGGGGACGAGTGAGGAAACAACATGGCAGAGTGAATCGGATACACGATCTTTCTTGAATATGGTTTATGCGAATCGGCAGCAGTGGATGCAAAAACTGAAAGCTATAGATAATTCGTATGTAAAACAGAATGATGAACTTCCTGAGTTTTATAATCATACTTTTACGGCATCCAATCGTCAGTTGGAAATGATCTGGGCGGAGATGTATGCTTATATTACTCACACCAATATGCTGATTATGGTATCCATGCCTCAAACTGAATGGGCTAATACGGCAAAGGGAGAAGCCCGTGCATTGCGTGCCGAGGCATACATGAAATTGGTAGAAACTTTTGGTGATGTTCCAGTGAGTTTGGATATACAGAATGAAGAATTGAATCTTTCTCGTGTAAATAAAGAAGAGGTATTGAATTTCGTTATTGAAGATCTTGCTCAAGCAGGGGTATATTTACCTGTGGAAAACGGTAATGGGTATTTTTCAAAAAATGATGCTTTTTTTGTGATGTCACAGGCATATCTGTTGTTGGGTCGTTGGGAAAATGCGATGAGACAAATAGAAAACTCCACTCCGGTTCTTTCTCCTTACAGTTCGATCGATTCGTTTTTGGTAAATGCGGTGGCATTGTATAAAACAGGGAGAATGGAAGAGGCGAAACGAATATTTATGGAAATCGGATGTAATATATCTGTAGATACAGTGCTTACGGATGATTCTGTAGCACAGATTTATTTGGATAAACTACATGGAGAGGGTAAAGGACGCTTTATCTTACAGGTTTTGGGAAATACAGCCTCTTATTTAAAAATTTCGGGTTTCCGTTCATTGTTGCCTATACCGGAAAGTGAAATCAGTAAGAATCCGAACCTAACTCAAAATCCCGGTTATTAATTATGAGAAAGATTAGTATTCTGTATCTATTATTAATGTGGTGCGGGTTTGTCTGTGCCCAAGAGAGCTTCGGTTGTTGGGGTAGCCAGGATGAACGGGCACAAAGTTCGATGGGAGAGACGATTGTGGTTTGCAATGAGTCTATGAGTTCCGGATTTCAGCAAGGAGACTGGGATCAGATTACTTCTTTAGAGAAAGTAGATGATGCTTCTGTCCGTTGCTATTACGACAAACAGGCCAAGCGTGTGGTTATTGAAACTGAGGATTGCTTGAAAGCGGCATTTTATACATTGGGAGGAACCCTATTGCAGAAAATAAACGGGATTGCCGGAGGTAGAAACTATTTCGATTTGAGTCCGTTGAATGAGAAAGTTGTTCTGATCCGGATAGAAACGGGGGTTCCGGGAAAACAGAAAACTTATAAGATTGTGATGGAGTAGGTCGGAAGATGATTGATAAAGTATCGTTTTCGTAATCAAACGAAGATTTTTATCTTCTTAATATAAAAAGAGAGGTTTAGCCGGAATATATTCCTAAAGCTAAACCTCTCTTTATTATCTATCAAACAGTTTTAATTATTTCAAACGTTTGTATCCGTATACGGCACGGTCGCCCAGTTCTTCTTCAATACGGAGAAGTTGGTTGTATTTGGCCATACGGTCTGAACGGCTCAATGAACCGGTTTTGATCTGTCCACTGTTGGTTGCTACGGCAATGTCTGCAATCGTTGCGTCTTCCGTTTCACCGGAACGGTGGGAAGTTACGGTAGTGTAACCATGACGATGAGCCATTTCGATAGCATTCAATGTTTCTGTCAATGAACCGATTTGGTTTACTTTGATCAGGATAGAGTTGGCACAACCTTTTTCGATACCCATAGCCAAGAAGTCTACATTGGTTACGAACAAGTCGTCACCTACCAACTGGCAGCGGCTACCGATACGTTCGGTCAGTTTTCTCCAACCTTCCCAGTCATTTTCGCTCATACCGTCTTCGATAGAATCGATCGGGTATTCGTTGATCAGTTTCTCCAAATAGTCTATCTGTTCGTCGGCTGTACGTTTTTTACCTTTGTCCCCTTCGAACTTGGTATAATCGTAGATGCCGTCGTGGTAGAATTCGGAAGAAGCACAGTCCATGGCAATCATTACATCTTTACCCGGTTCGTATCCGGCAGCTTTGATGGCGGCAATGATCGAATTCAGTGCATCTTCGGTACCTTCGAGGTTGGGAGCGAAACCGCCTTCATCACCTACGGCAGTACTAAGTCCGCGATCTTTTAATACTTTCTTCAATGCGTGGAATACTTCTGCACCCATGCGCAATCCTTCTTTGAATGAATTTGCACCTACAGGGCGGATCATAAATTCCTGAAAAGCGATCGGGGCGTCACTGTGTGAACCGCCATTGATAATATTCATCATCGGAACAGGCAATACATAAGTATTGGTTCCACCGATATATCTGTAAAGAGGAATATCGAGATAGCTGGCTGCCGCTTTGGCTACGGCAAGTGATACGCCGAGGATGGCATTAGCGCCCAGATTCGATTTGGTTTTTGTTCCGTCCAGTGCCAGCATGGCATGGTCGATACCCATCTGGTCGAGAGAAGACATGCCGATAAGATGCGGGGCGATAATATTGTTTACGTTTTCTACGGCTTTCAGTACACCTTTTCCACCGTAACGTTTTTTGTCACCGTCACGCAATTCCAGTGCTTCGTGTTCACCGGTTGACGCACCTGATGGAACGGATGCACGTCCCATGATACCTGATTCCAATACTACGTCTACTTCCACTGTGGGGTTACCTCTGGAGTCGAGGATTTCACGTCCGATAATTTTTTCTATTTTCATTGTTTCTCTTATATTTTAGATACTTGCAAATGTACTCACTATCCGGGAAGTGGGGAATCACTATGAATAGGTAATTCTGCCCTGTTTTGTTCCCTATTAGTTAGTATTTAAATAACAATGAAAGGAGGGAATTGGTTCGCTTCCCGGTGTTATAATGAAAGTTATAAACTGATAAATTTTGAAATTGGGCAACAGGTACGCCTGCTTGTCTACTAATGTTTGGGGAAATTATTTACTGGTGGAAGTCGTCATTGATGACTACTCCCAACAATGGAAGTAGCTCCATTGCCTGTATGGAACTGACGATTGCGCCTTGCAGGTCGGAAATATTGATTTGCAGGCCATTGATACGCGAAGTACGCAAGTCTATGCTCCGCAGACGCGTATGCGAGAAGTCTGCTTGTATCAGCGAACAGTGTTCGAATGCGGTCGCTTGTAAGCGGCAGTCGTTAAGGCTGCCGTTCTGTAAGTCGCACCGGCTAAATTGCATCTGATTCGTTTTGCTCATGGCGAGGTTGATGTACCGGCTGTTACAATTTATCATCCGTACATGATTGAATGTAGACTCTCCGAAATTGGTTCCCATCAATTTGCAGTCGATGAACTCTACCCGGTAGAAGGAGCTTCCGGCGAAAGAAATGTTGGAGAAATCGCATTGCCGGAAAACAACATCGGATATTTGGGCCGATTTGAAAGCGGAATCAATAAAAGTGATGTTACTGAAAGCACACTCTTTGATACTCCGGTAGGAAGCGTAGATTCCCGTTTCCATACTTTTGGTGAAGGAAAGCCGGTATGCGGTTTCTTCGTTTTCAAAGAGTTCTTTCAATGGTTCGAGACTTTCGGATGGTTCTTCCACAATGGGAGGTGCGATGCGTATAATGGACGCTTTGGCAGTTTTAGTCGTTCTCATTCTCTCTATCTCTTTTTTAAGTTATCCTAATAATTTCCCGGTGAATCCACCGGCCAGTACGGCTACTAATCCCAAAACAACGCTTAGAAAAAAATAGAGCAGGAAGGTACCGTAAAACTCTCCTTTCAGCAGGCTTAGCCCGTCATTGGAGAAAGTGGAAAATGTGGTAAAGCCCCCGCATAGGCCTGTTGTGAGAAAGAGTCTCATTTCCATAGGCAGGTTCCAGCGCTCGGATACGGAATAGAACAGGCCGATAAAGAAACTCCCGATGATGTTTACGGCAAATGTTCCCCATGAAAACGGGAATCCGATGCCGGACATCCGTTCGTTGAGTCCTATTTGCGCCAGATAGCGGAGTACGCTTCCGGCACCGCCTCCAATGAATATATAAATTGCTTCTTTCATTTTTTATGCATACAAGTTCAGGCAAAAGTACAACAAACCGAAAGCGAAAACAAATTTATTTGTAGGATGTTGAAGGGTTGCCTGCATTTCATATGGCAAAGGAGGGGATATTTTGGGATAAATTTTGTACTTTTGAACGCTTATGCGAAAAAACAGGCTATGAGACGATTGGTTGTTGTAATGATATCACTCTTTTGGGGCGTTCTTTCCGTGTGTGCGGGTAAGGGAACGGATACCATTCTCGTTCGGTTGGATAAGGTGTTGGACCAGCAACAGATATATATGAAACAAAAAGAAGGCCGTATCGATAGTTTGAAACGGCTACTGACCCGGCCGTCGTTGACTTTGCAACAAAAATTCCGTCTCAATAAGAGGTTAGGGACGGAGTATGAACTTTTTGTATCGGATTCGGCCATGGCATATTTCGACCGTAGTTTGTCGATAGCCGATTCTTTGCATAATGTCTCTTGGGCGGATGAGATTCGGCTTTGCCAGGTATCTGTCTTGTCTGTTTCCGGAATGTATAAAGAGGCTTGGGACAGGTTGCACGGCATCAATCGTACCACGCTTCCCGATAGCTTGTTACCGGCTTTTTATAATTGCGGGCGGCAGTTGAATTCTTTTCTGGCCAGTTATTCTCACGATAGCGCCTATGTTGCAAAGTATGCAGCACTCCAAAATAAATACAGGGATTCGCTATTGACCGTTCTTTCGCCTGCTTTGCCCGAGTACCGTCTTTATGAAGCCGAACGCTTTGTCGCTACCCGTCAGTACATGCAGGCTAAAAAAATATTTCAGGAATTGGTACATAGCCAGCCGGAGGAATCGAATGTTTTTGCCCGTGCGGCTTTTTCGTTGGCACAGTTGTATCGGGACGAGGGTCGTCCGGAAGAGTATGAAAAGTATCTGATACTCTCCACCATTTCGGATATAAAGGCATCGGTTAAGGAGAATGCCGCCTTGCCCAGTCTGGCTTTTGTTCTTTACGGGCAAGGTGATATAACCCGTGCTTATCATTATATCAAGCGTTCGCTCGAAGATGCCATTTTCTGTAACGCGCGTTTACGTACCATCGAGATTTCGGGTATGCTTCCTGTGATAGATGCTGCCTATAAGTTGCAGATAGAGCGCCAGCGTCGTCAATTGGTTCTTTTTCTGATCATAGTCAGCCTGCTTTCCGTTTTCCTGATTATATCGGTCGTTCTGATATACAAGCAGGTGAAGAAACTTTCTGTTGCCCGGCGTCATTTGCGGCAGGCCAATCACATAAAGGAAGAATATATCGGACATTTCCTTAATCTTTGCTCCCTTTATATTGAAAAACTGGATAATTTTCGTCGTACGGTAAATCGTAAAATCACTGCCGGACAAACAGAGGAATTGCTTAAACTTACAAAATCTTCACAGTTTGCCGGAATGGAACAAAAGGAATTTTATGCCAACTTCGACAATGCTTTCCTGCACCTGTATCCTGATTTTGTAACAGAGTTCAATCGATTGTTGCAACCGGAAGAACGTTTTATAATGAAGCCGGGTGAACTGTTGAATACCGAACTGAGAATTTTTGCAATTATCCGTTTGGGCATTGACGACAGTTCTAAAATTGCTAACTTTCTTCATTATTCCATCAATACGATTTATACCTATCGGAACAAAGTGAAAAACAAGGCTATCAACCGGGAAAACTTCGAAGAGGAAATTATGAAAATCGGTGTGCTGGAATGATTGTATTTCGCAAAAAAAGAGGTTTTGGTGGCTTGTCAATCAAACGACTTCAATCATTTCTTTGGATGTCTGAAAATTATGTTAGTCGAATTCCTTTATTAAAACAGAATTGAAGTAAAGTGTATGTCTCTTTCCTTATTTCTTATTTTGTTACAGTGTATACATGCTTTTATTTCTGTCCTTAAAGTGTTTGTCATATTATATAAATATCCGGTCGGTTCCTCACCGAGAAAAGGTTCGTTCCTCTACGAGACTCGATGTGTTTCTCTACGGGGAACGGGTCGATTCTCGTAGAGGGGAATAATGGTTTGTTTAATGTGTTGATATTCAAATGATTGTCTGATGATGGAAATGTCTCTTATTTTTGATGTGTAAATTGTGCTTTTATTTCTTTCCTTCCTGTTTCTTGTATCCGAAATATAAACATTTATATGCTTGTTTATTTAATGTAAATTCGCCGCTATTTTCCTGTTATCATTAAATTTTCCTGTTATTCGATTTATATTTCACTCTTTTTTATTCTCTATTATCTTATTAATAGTAAGAAGTTTATGCAAACGTTTTCAGATATTTCTTTTATATTCCGTTTATATGCGGAACGAACCTGAATGTTTCCTGCTTATCTTTGCCATACGATTATTAATTTATTAAATTCATATCATGAATCACATGAAAACACTAACCACTAAAATGGCTTTCTTGCTGCTTTCCTTATTATTAATAAGTACAGCAACTATGGCCGAAAGTATTACTTCTCCTAACGGGCTTTTGAAACTTAGTTTTACGGTAAACGCGCAAGGCGAACCGGTGTACGAACTTTCTTATAAGAATAAGGAGGTAATCAAACCGTCCAAGCTTGGATTGGAGTTAAAGAATGATCCCGGATTGATGAGCGGATTTACACTGGCCGACGTGAAAACCGGCACTTTCGATGAAACTTGGGAACCGGTTTGGGGAGAGGTGAAATACATTCGCAATCACTACAATGAGTTAGCTGTGACGCTGGATCAGAAAGCGCAGGAACGCAACATCGTTATCCGTTTCCGTTTGTACGATGATGGCTTGGGATTCCGTTACGAATTTCCATTGCAGAAGAATCTGAATTATTTTGTGATCAAGGAAGAACATTCGCAGTTTGCCATGACGGGTGATCATACAGCTTTCTGGATTCCCGGTGACTATGACACGCAAGAATATGACTATACAGAATCCAAGCTTTCGGAGATTCGCGGATTGATGAAAGGCGCTATTACCGGCAATGCTTCACAGACCTCCTTTTCACCGACAGGCGTACAGACCTCTTTGCAGATGAAAACGGCCGATGGTCTTTACATCAACCTGCATGAAGCCGCTTTGGTAGATTACTCTTGTATGCACTTGAATCTGGACGACAAGAATCTCGTATTCGAATCATGGCTGACTCCTGATGCTGTGGGAGATAAAGGATATATGCAGGCTCCTTGCAAATCTCCGTGGCGTACGGTGATTGTAAGTGATGATGCCCGCGACATCCTTGCCTCCAAATTGACCCTTAATCTGAATGAACCCTGTGCATATGAAGATGTTTCTTGGATTAAACCGGTGAAATACGTAGGTGTATGGTGGGAAATGATTACCGGAAAAAGCAGTTGGGCTTACACGGATGATGTGCCTTCCGTAAAATTAGGCGAAACGGATTATTCAAAAACGAAACCTAACGGTAAGCACGGTGCCAACAACGAAAATGTGAAACGCTATATTGACTTTGCAGCCGAACACGGATTCGATCAGGTATTGGTAGAAGGCTGGAACGAAGGTTGGGAAGACTGGTTCGGCCAATCAAAAGATTATGTATTCGATTTTGTGACTCCGTATCCCGATTTTGATGTGAAGATGCTGAATGCCTACGCTGCCAGCAAAGGTGTGAAGTTGATGATGCACCACGAAACTTCTGCTTCTGTACGTAATTACGAACGCCATATGGACAAGGCTTATCAGTTCATGGTGGACAATGGATATAATGCAGTGAAGAGTGGTTATGTGGGTAATATCATCCCACGTGGTGAACATCATTACGGACAGTGGATGAACAATCACTATCTCTATGCAGTGACCAAAGCCGCCGATTATAAGATTTGTGTAAATGCCCATGAAGCCGTTCGGCCTACCGGACTGTGCCGTACTTATCCGAATCTTATCGGTAATGAATCTGCCCGTGGTACCGAATACGAAGCATTTGGCGGCAGCAAACCTTTCCATACCACACTGCTTCCTTTTACCCGACAGATTGGTGGCCCGATGGACTACACTCCGGGTATCTTCGATACGCAACTCTCTTTCCTGACGGGAGAGCATAGTTTTGTACATACTACGCTGGCTAAACAGTTGGCTCTTTATCTGACGTTGTACAGTCCGCTCCAGATGGCAGCCGATCTTCCCGAAAGCTATGAACGTCACATGGATGCCTTCCAGTTTATCAAAGACGTGGCAGTGGACTGGGACGATAGCAAATATCTGGAAGCCGAACCGGGAGATTACATTACCGTAGCCCGTAAGGCGAAAGGCACTAATAATTGGTTTGTGGGTGGCATTACCGATGAAAATGCCCGTACAGCAACTTTCACGTTAGACTTTTTGGATCCGGGGAAACAATATGTAGCCACTCTTTATGCCGATGGAAAAGATGCCGATTATGAATCCAATCCTACTTCCTACCAGATAAAAAAAGGATTGGTAACCAACAAAACAAAGATTTCTACTAAACTTGCCCGTAGCGGTGGTTTTGCAATGAGCATTATCGAAGCTACTCCGGCAGATAAGAAAATGAAGAAATTTAAATAATTTGCCAATGTGTCAATATGCCAATGTGCCAATTAGCTGCGCTCTCATTTTGCCGGTTGATTGGCACATTGGCATTAATGCATTGGCACATTGACACATTATTAATGAGTACATTCTTTTAATTGGCATATTGGCACATTGACACATTGGCAAATTATTAATATTGGCAAATTATTCAATAGGCACATTATTCATAATTTCTTTTCCGGTCAGATTCTTTTTTGTACTTTTGCACAATCTTTTTCAAAACTAACACTAATTAAAAAGAATCTTATATGGGAGGTTTTTTCGGAACAGTCTCACAAAGGGCCTGTGTGACCGATTTGTTCTACGGCACAGATTATAATTCACATTTGGGGACAAAACGGGGCGGTCTTGCGACCTATAGTAAAGAGCAAGGGTTTATCCGTTCCATTCACAATCTGGAAAGTTCATATTTCCGTACCAAGTTTGAATCCGATCTGGATAAATTCAAAGGCAATGCCGGGATCGGCATCATCAGCGACACAGACGCACAACCTATCGTTATCAATTCTCATCTCGGGCGCTTCGCCATCGTTACAGTCGCAAAAATCGTCAACCTTCAAGAATTAGAAAACGAACTACTCTCCAAAAATATGCATTTCGCTGAACTGAGTTCCAGCAGTACCAATCAAACAGAGCTGATCGCTTTACTTATCATTCAGGGAAAAACTTTTGTAGAAGGTATCGAGAATGTGTATAAGCATATCAAAGGTTCTTGCTCCATGCTTCTGCTTACAGAAGACGGTATTATTGCTGCACGCGACCGGTGGGGGCGTACGCCGGTGGTGATAGGCAAAAAAGAGGGAGCGTATGCTGCTACCAGTGAGTCAAGTAGTTTTCCGAATCTGGATTATGAGATAGAAAGGTATTTGGGACCGGGTGAAATAGTGCATTTGCGTGCCGATGGAATCACACAGTTGCGTAAGCCGGACGAAGGAATGCAGATCTGTTCTTTCCTGTGGGTATACTATGGTTTTCCTACCTCTTGTTATGAAGGACGTAATGTGGAAGAAGTCCGTTTCACCAGTGGTTTGAAGATGGGACAGAAAGATGAGTTCGAGGTGGATTGTGCATGTGGTATTCCCGATTCGGGTGTCGGTATGGCATTGGGATATGCAGAGGGGAAAGGAGTGCCGTATCATCGGGCTATTTCCAAATATACACCTACCTGGCCGCGTAGCTTTACTCCGAGTAATCAGGAGATGCGTTCACTCGTGGCAAAGATGAAGCTGATACCGAATCGTGCCATGCTCAATGGTAAACGTCTGTTGTTTTGTGACGACTCCATTGTACGTGGAACTCAATTGCGTGATAATGTGAAAGTACTTTACGATTATGGAGCGAAAGAAGTACACATGCGCATTGCTTGCCCTCCGTTGATTTATGCCTGTCCTTTTGTCGGTTTTACTGCTTCTAAAAATGCACTTGAGTTAATTACCCGGCGCATTATTAAAGAACTTGAAGGAGACGAGAACAAGAATCTTGAGAAATATGCCACTACCGGTTCGCCGGAATACGAGAAGATGGTGAGTGTCATTGCCGAGCGTTTCGGGCTTTCTTCATTGAAGTTCAATACACTGGAAACTTTGATAGAGGCTATCGGTTTACCCAAATGTCAGGTTTGTACCCATTGTTTTGATGGTAGCAGCCATTTTTAGGAATTTGGAAATTAAAATATAGATTGAAAAGTGCATGTTTTCTACAGAGGGTTGTAGAAGCATGCACTTCTTAATATAAGATATAAGATCGAATTGTAAAAGCGGGTTATATACCTGCAATGCGTTTATTCTCTTTCGCCTCCTGTATCCACATCGGGATCACCTCTTTCAAGAATTTTTCTTTGGCTGCCTTTTCGGTAGAAATGTCCAAACCGATATATTGCTGGGCTTTTTGTTTGGTGGAAATATCCGGTAACGGCACATCATCGGAATATCCATGCCGTATCAGAACTTTGGCGATAGCCATGCGTGCCTTGTATGCTTTGTCCAGCCCATGCCCTAAGATCCGCATGGTCTCTTGTGGAGCATGGAAAGAAGCGCCATGAGAAGAAACCCCGAAATCCCATCTCCATTGTGCCTGGCGAATATATGTCAATGCTTCTTGCATTTCGTTTTCGGTAGCTCCTTTGTCCCAGGCAAACTTGGCTTCGATATGCGCTGTAGTCAATTCCTTTTCCAATAGATTGCGCAGTTCATCAGCTTTCTGCTGTCGTTCATATACGTTATGACGAAGTGTTTCCTTATTGTCGCGGTGGCAAGTTTGGCAAGTACGTTCCACTACTGCCAGTGGATTTTGGATATGATGGTCACTGTACTTTATACCCCCTTCTTCGTCATATGGCATATGGCAATCGGCGCATGATACCCCACGCTGAGCATGGATACCCATGCGGAATATTTCATAATCGGGGTGCTGGGCTTTCAATATAAGGGCACGGCTCAACTTATGAATGTAGTCGGTAAAATCAGCTTCATCGTAATATTTTTCTATATTTTCTACCGTGAGACCTTTATCCCAAGGAAAGGTCAGCCGTTTTTCATCTCCTTGGAAATAATATTCCGCATGGCATTGGGCGCATACCAATGAGCGCATTTCCTGTGGAGAAGCTTTGTTTACATCCTTGCCTTGACGACTGAATGCTTCAATAAGTGCCGGACGGCTGATATGCAGATTCATGTTTTCCGGTTCATGACAATCTGCACACCCCACAGGGTTTACTATCTCACTACCCAATGCCGCCCATTTTTGACGGTAGAAAGAATCTACACCGATCGTTTGCATCAATCGGGGGACATCCGGGCTTTTGCATGCCCAGCACGAAGAGGGTTGCGGACCGTCAGCCGCTTTCATGGGCGCACCGGTACGGAGAGAATGGATGGCATCATTCAGTGCATACATATGTCCGCGCGGAGTGGAATAATCTTTTGAAAAGGTGTAACCGGCCCATAATACCACCATCTCGGGACGTTGTGCTAAAATATCTACGGAAAAATCTCTTCGGAAATCGCTCAGGGAATGAGGCGTTACCGTATCTGCCCACGTCTGGTATTCGCGGGGATAGCTTTTGCTGAAAAGGGGGCTACGTGCTTCTACGCCGGTTATCTTTACTTTTTGAGTGTAAGTGATAGTTGCTATTTCTTTTCTGGACTCCAGTAAGGATGAGATGCCTATTCCAAGCATAAAGACCAAAATCATTACACTGCTAAATAACAACCATTCCTGCCAGGATTTCATTTTGCTTTTCATTGTTTGTTTTTTTCTTTTAAAATCTCCATTATGCAGACTATATCGCATTTGCCAAAGATAGAATTACCGTGAAACAACTGCCTTTATCTACTTCCGACTGTACTTCTATGCGTCCTCCCAACCGTTCAATAATCACTTTACAGATGGAAAGTCCTAAACCGCTGCCCTGCTCGAACTCATTAATTTTATAGAAGCGGTCGAAAATCATGAGGAGCTCTTTTTCATCGATACCTTTGCCGGTATCTTTTACATAAACGCGTACCTCATGATGGGTCTTATCTAATTTACATCCTAATGTTATTTCCCCTTTGCTGGTGAACTTATTGGCATTATTCAAGAGATTGGAGATAACTTGGGTGAAGCGGAGACGATCCGTGTTGACAGGTAACGAAACACTTTCATCGAGTTCAAGATGGAAATTTAAAGAGGGCTGTATCAGTCCTTGGTGGGTCATATAGATCTCTTTTATTACCTCTGTCAAGTTACATTCTTCCATTTCGAAAAAGGTGATACCGGAATCCATGCGAGACATTTCCAATACGTCATTGACTAACTTCAATAGTAAATCGTTATTATGATTCACCAGCTCGAGCATGGTCGCTTTTTCTTCCGGATCTAATTTGTCGGCTTCTTCGCCTACCAGTAAATTCGTGAAACCCACGATGGCATTTAGCGGAGTACGGATCTCATGGCTCATATTATTGAGAAACGATTGCTTTAGTTCTGCTTTTTCTGCTATCTGCTTTGCCAATATGAGTTGTTCTTCGTGTTCTGTCTGTTTCTGGATATTCTGCATGATACCCGCCATCATAATTTTTCCTTGTGCATCTTTCAGGCTGCTGCATCGGAGTTCAAACCATTGGTAGTCTTCTTTCTCCTTATCGAAACAGAAACGAATACGTTGTATTTGCATATTGGGAGATTGGTGCAGCGTCTCATAAAACGAACTCAGCAACGGAATATCATCCGGATGTATATATGTCCGGAAATCATCCTTGGTGAATTTTCGTTGTTCAAGTCCCATTGGGTAACCGTAATTGCCGTCGAACTCAATAATGTCGTCCTGAATATTCCAAAGCGTGATTTGTCCTCCATCCATAGAGAGACTCAGTCGCTTTTGAACCTCTTCCAGCATTTGAAGATTTTTGTGTTCTATTAGTGAACGCCGGTGCATGCGCAGTAAAATAATGGAAATCAAAATGAAAGTTAGAACAAACAATGTCCCCAATAAATAAAGCTCCTTTTGGTAATGGGCATAAAATGGATAATTAATGATGCGGACATTTTGGGGGACATTGTGCATATGCCCTGCATATTCGGAAAAATAAGTCCAATCCAGCACATATTCTTTGTTCAGATCCCTTATTTTAGGCATGCCTGTTTTCTCTTTATTCAGAAGACGGACACTTAAGTCGACAGCCGCTTTTGCCGAGATCTCTTTCGTGGCCATATATCCGCCTACAATTTTGGCTTTTTCATTAAATCCCTCACGAATACAACTGAAAGAAGGAATGTTCAAGGCATTCACAATCGGAATAGCCATCCTATCGAATTTATCCAGTAAAAAGACTTGGTCTTCCTGTATACGTCTCGAGCGTTCGAGCATGATCAGCAAAGAGGCTCCTTTTATATAACGGAACGGACAAAGGCTGACAGTCAGCTTGTTCATTGCTAAACTGTCATTTGTGATGCCGGGCATTAAATTGAAGTACGCGATCATTTTCCATAGCTTCTCGTAATCGGACTCTTGTGTAAATTCTTTCTGATATCCTAGAAACTTTACGTTTTTTCGTTCAACTACGTGGGTGAGCATATCAAAAGACTCACCTCCCATAGCAGTCATATCTATATTATAGAAGATCTCTAAGCCGGTATGAGGGTGTAGTGTTTTAATGAAATCCATATTGCGCTTTAAGTCGGGAGTATCACGTAATATATACACTTTCTGCAAATCATATTCCGCTATCAATTTTTCATTGGGGAAATGCACATTGCAAGCTACCACGGGAATAGAGGATAATAGTCGGTGATGGGTAGATAATAAAGCACCGGTAGCCTGATCTCCTATGGGCAAAATAAGGTCTATGGATTTATTTTTAAGCGATTCGAGGTATTTTTCAATACATCCGGTTTCTTCTGTCCGGTTAGAATAAGAGTAACCAAGATAGAATTTATCGAATATTACCTTAATCCCTTGGTTTTTGAATTCTTTTTGCAAACATTCTTCGATATTACCATGTCCAATTTCATCTTTGGCAGTAGAATAGATAAGAGAGAGATGTTTCGTTGCCATGTTATTAGTGACATGCCATTGTTTGTAATTTAGTCCGCATATAAAGGCAAATAACAAAATAATGGAAACTGATATGTATTTATGCTTCAGGTTGTTTTTGTTCATGGTGTTGTTTAATTGCGAGCAAAAATAACATAATTTCGGTAAAAAAAGCATATAAGATAAAGATACTTTTATTAAAATGCATTATTTATTAAAAATCGAGGGATAGAGTGAGATATAGATGGTCTTCTCTGAACTAAGAAGGTTGGGTATCTTCTGAAAATTTCAACAAACAGTCAGAATATGACGAATGTACATGATCATAAAAAAATATTCTGTACTATCAAAAAGAAACCATTGATAGGGTGGAAATGCATTTTATAGAAAAAGAGCCGGGATTTGCTTGTCAATTCACGGCTCTTTTTCTACCTTTACGGCAAATGTATTGTCAATTGTAAATAGTGAATCTTTTAATTGTAAATAATATGGCTTTAGTAGAACGTTTTTTGAAGTATGTAAGCTTTGATACTCAATCAAGTGAAGAGACACGGATTACTCCCAGTACTCCGGGACAAATGGTTTTTGCCAAGTATTTGAAATCGGAACTGGAGTCTTTAGGCCTGGAAGAGATTACATTGGACGAACACGGTTATCTTTTCGCCACCCTTCCGGCGAATACGGATAAGGAAATTCCCACTATCGGTTTTATTGCCCATATGGATACGAGTCCTGATATGAGTGGCAAGGATGTGACACCGCGCATCGTGGAAAATTATAACGGTTCGGAGATCGTGCTTGATGCTGAAGAGCGGGTAGTACTGAGTCCGGCACAATTTCCGGAATTGCTTGACCACAAGGGGGAAGATTTGATAGTTACCAATGGAAAAACGTTGTTGGGAGCCGATGATAAGGCCGGTATCGCAGAAATTGTTTCTGCAATGGCTTATCTCAAAGAGCACCCGGAAATTAAACATGGTAAAATTCGTATCGGTTTCAATCCTGATGAGGAAATCGGTGAAGGTGCACATAAATTCGATGTGGAGAAATTCGGTTGTGAATGGGCCTATACGATGGACGGCGGTGAAGTAGGGGAGCTGGAATTTGAGAATTTCAATGCGGCGGCGGCCAAAATCATATTCAAAGGGCGTAACGTGCATCCGGGCTATGCCAGACATAAAATGATAAATTCCATTCGTATAGCCAATCAGTTTATCAGTATGTTGCCACGTCATGAAACGCCCGAGCATACCGAAGGGTATGAAGGGTTCTATCATCTGATCGGCATTCAGGGAGATGTGGAACAGACAACTCTTTCTTATATAATCCGCGATCATGATCGTTCGAGGTTTGAAAGCCGCAAACGTGAAATGGCTCATCTGGTGAGAAAAATAAATGCGGAATTCGGAGAAGACATTGCGGTGCTCGAACTTCGTGACCAATATTATAATATGCGTGAAAAGATAGAACCTGTGATGCATATTATCGATACTGCTTTTGCAGCGATGGAAGCGGTAGGAGTGAAACCGAATGTGAAACCTATTCGTGGTGGTACGGATGGGGCTCAGCTATCATTCAAGGGCTTGCCTTGTCCCAATATCTTTGCCGGCGGATTGAATTTCCACGGTCGCTATGAATTCGTGCCTGTTCAGAATATGGAAAAGGCGATGAAAGTGATCGTGAAGATAGCGGAACTTGTTGCTCAAAAAGCTTGATTCATCAACCATAAATCATAATTCATAAATCATGAAAACCACTCCGTTTACCGACAAACATATTGCATTGGGTGCCAAGATGCACGAATTTGCCGGCTATAATATGCCTATCGAGTATTCCGGCATTATTGACGAACATCTCACGGTGTGCAATGCCGTAGGTGTATTCGATGTATCCCATATGGGAGAGTTCTGGGTGAAAGGTCCCGGTGCGTTGCCCTTTCTGCAGAAGATTACTTCTAACAACGTAGCTGCACTTGCACCCGGTAAGGTGCAATATACCTGCTTTCCGAATGAAGAAGGCGGGATTGTGGATGATTTGTTAGTGTATCAGTATGATCCGCAGAAATACCTGTTAGTGGTCAATGCTTCTAATATTGAGAAAGATTGGAATTGGTGCGTTGCACATAATACCGAAGGAGCCGAACTTGAAAATTCTTCGGATCGTACTGCGCAGTTGGCAGTTCAGGGGCCGAAAGCAATTCTTGCTTTGCAGAAACTGACGGATATCGATCTTTCGGATATTCCCTATTATACGTTCAAAGTCGGTGAGTTTGCCGGGGAGAAAAACGTGATTATTTCAAATACCGGTTATACAGGTGCAGGAGGTTTCGAGTTGTATTTCTATCCGGACGCTGCTGATAAGATATGGAACGCAGTTTTTGAAGCTGGCGAGGAATTCGGGATCAAGCCTGTCGGGCTGGGTGCCCGTGATACGCTTCGGCTTGAAATGGGATTTTGCTTGTACGGCAATGATTTGGATGATACCACATCTCCTATTGAAGCGGGGTTGGGGTGGATTACGAAATTTGTGGATGGGAAGAATTTTACTAACCGTGCGATGCTTGAGAAACAAAAGGCCGAAGGAACCGTACGTAAATTGGTTGGCTTTGAGATGATCGATCGTGGCATTCCTCGTCATGGATATGAATTGGTAGATGAGGATGGTGGTAAGATAGGGATTGTAACTTCGGGAACCATGTCTCCTATGAGGAAAATCGGTATCGGCATGGGATATGTAAAACCGGAATACAGCAAGTTGGGAACAGAAATTTTTATCGATATGCGGGGACGTAAATTGAAAGCGGTGGTGGTAAGACCTCCGTTCAGGAAGTAAAACGATCATCAAAACTGTTAATTCAGTAGTTCAGTAGTTCAGTAGTCAAGTAGTAAGTAGTTAAGTAGTCAAGTAGAAATGTTTTGTCTAATATATTTCCCTTAACTACCTACTATCTACTACTTACTACTTGACTACTGAACTACTTGACTACTGATTATGAATCACTCAGACTAAGTGTATGCCTTAGGTTAACAAAGTTTAGCCTGAGGCATAATTTTTTTTGTCCTTAAGCCGGTTTCTCTTTTGATTTTCGTGTAATTTTGCATGCAATAAAACATTAACGGAGATGTCAAACTTACCTACATTGATAGCCGACTTGGCGTTGATCCTGCTTTGTGCCGGCGTAATGACACTGTTATTTAAAAAATTAAAACAGCCTTTGGTGTTGGGATATGTTGTTGCCGGGTTTCTGGCCAGTCCGCATATGCCTTATACCCCCTCGGTAATGGATTCTGCCAATATTAAAACTTGGGCCGATATAGGTGTGATCTTTCTTCTGTTCGCATTAGGACTCGAGTTTAGTTTCAAGAAAATAGTGAAAGTCGGAGGTACGGCAGTCATCGCCGCCTGTACCATTATATTTTGTATGATTCTTTTGGGAATGGGCGTGGGGATGAGTTTCGGATGGCAACGGATGGACTGCATCTTTTTGGGAGGTATGATAGCCATGTCTTCTACGACTATTATATATAAGGCATTTGATGATCTCGGACTGCGTAAAAAACAATTTACCGGATTGGTGCTGAGTATTCTTATATTGGAAGATATCCTTGCTATCGTGCTTATGGTGATGCTTTCTACAATGGCGGTGAGTAATAACTTTGAAGGAACCGAGATGCTCGAAAGCATCGGAAAACTGCTGTTCTTTTTGATTCTTTGGTTCGTGGTCGGTATTTATCTCATTCCCGAATTTTTAAAGCGTTGCCGCAAGTTGATGAGTGAAGAAACATTACTGATTGTATCTCTTGCGCTTTGTTTCGGGATGGTGGTGATAGCTGCCAATACCGGATTTTCGGCAGCTTTCGGTGCTTTTATCATGGGTTCTATTCTTGCTGAAACGATAGAAGCCGAATCTATCGACCGATTGGTCAAGCCGGTCAAGGATTTGTTTGGTGCTATCTTTTTTGTTTCTGTAGGTATGATGGTGGATCCTGCGATGATTGGAGAATATGCATTACCTATTCTGGTGATAACGCTTGCCGTCATTGCCGGACAGGCATTGTTTGGTACATTTGGAGTGATATTGGCAGGGCAGCCGTTAAAGACAGCGATGCAATGCGGGTTCAGTTTGACACAAATAGGTGAATTTGCTTTTATTATTGCGTCTTTGGGAGTATCTCTTCATGTGACGAGTGATTTTCTTTATCCTATCGTAGTGGCGGTTTCGGTTATCACGACCTTTCTTACTCCGTATATGATTCGTCTGGCAGAGCCGGCATCTGATTTTGCCGATCGTCATTTGCCCGAATCCTGGAAGAGTTTTCTTGCCCGTTATTCTTCCGGTCCGCAGACGGTAAACCATGAAAACCTGTGGCGGAAACTTCTTTTCGCCATGGCCCGTATCGTAGTGGTTTATTCCATTGTAAGCATCTCTATTGTGGCTATTTCATTCCGGTTGGTCGTTCCGGTTTTCCGTGAGAATCTGCCGCATTTCTGGGCCTCGTTGTTAGGAGCTGTATTTACCATTCTTTGTATATCGCCTTTTCTCCGTGCCATCATGGTCAAAAAGAATCATTCGGCGGAGTTTATTACATTATGGAATGCCCATCGTGCCAACCGTGCACCATTGGTTTCAACGATTGTGCTCCGTATGCTGATTGCCGTGTTATTTGTGATGTTTGTGATTGCCCGGTTGTTTAAATCTTCTATCGGCTTATTGATTGGTGTTGCTATCTTGATTGTAATATTGATGGTACTTTCGCGTCGTTTAAAGAAACAATCCATATTGATTGAACGGAAATTTTTTCAGAATCTTCGCTCTCGTGATATGCGGGCTGAATATATGGGTGAGAAGAAACCGGAATATGCGGGACGTTTGCTTTCCCGTGATTTGCATCTGGCCGATTTCGAACTTCCGGGGGAATCTCTTTGGGCGGGCAAGACGTTGCTTGAATTAAATCTTGGTAAGAAGTATGGAATACATGTAGTCTCTATCCTTAGGGGACGACGGCGGATCAATATACCCGGAGGCGGTACCCGTTTGTTTCCGATGGATAAAATACAGGTAATCGGTACCGATGAGCAACTTAACCTATTCAGCGAGGAGATGTCAAAAGAGGCTTACGTAGACAGTGATGTTTTTGAAAAGAGCGAGATGACTTTAAAGCAGTTTATGATCGATGCCGATTCCGCTTTTTTAGGTAAAACGTTGCGCGAATCGGGCATACGTGATAAATATCATTGCCTGATAGCCGGTGTGGAACGTGGAGAAGAGATGTTGATGACACCGGACGTTAATGCACCGTTTGAAGAGGGGGATGTGCTATGGGTAGTCGGTGAAAAGGAGGATGTATACCAATTAGTCGGTCAAAAGAATTAAAAAATCGACATTACATGTGGGTAAGATGCTTATCTTTGCCGGCATATCAATCTAAAAAAGAATTTATATCATGAAAAGCGATCCTAAAGAATGCTTGTATTGCCAGAACAATGAAACGCTGAACAATCTGATGATCGAGATTGCACAGCTTAGTGTATCACGTGTGTTTCTTTTTAAAGAACAGACCTATCGTGGTCGTTGTCTTGTAGCATACAAAGATCATGTGAATGACTTGAACGAACTGAGTGATGAAGACCGTAATGCATTTATGGCCGATGTGGCCCGTGTTACCCGTGCGATGGATAAAGCTTTCCATCCGGAAAAAATAAACTATGGCGCTTACTCCGATAAGCTTTCCCATCTGCACTTTCATTTGGCTCCTAAATATGTGGATGGCCCTGACTATGGAGGTACATTCCAGATGAATCCGGGGAAAGTATATCTGACGGATACAGAATATCAGGAACTGATTGAGGCGATAAAGGAGAAACTGTAAGTAGTGGAGTGAATGTGTCAAAACTCCCCTTTTATCGAAATCACCCTCGCTATAACTGTGGCGAGAGTGATTTTTAGTTTATGAGAGTTTTGACGGCAGTATCCATAATTTTGTGTAAATAGAAACGGGATTCAGTTATAAGTTCTCTTATATCTGAATTCTGTTTTCAAAAATAAGCATAAATTGATTCATAATCAATCCCCAGTTAGTAATCGGCATTGTCCATTTCTTCTCAATCTCCATCAGAGAAAGGTATACCATTTTCTTCACAGCATCATCCGAAGGGAATGAAAGTTTTGATTTAGTGTACTTTCTGATTTTTCCATTCAGATTTTCTATGAGGTTTGTTGTGTAGATTATTTTCCTGATTTCCAATGGGAACTGGAAGAAAACAGTCAGGTCATCCCAGTTATTCCTCCATGAGAGGATGGCATAAGGGTACTTCCCTCCCCATTTCTTTTCCAAATTATCCAGTTCCACGGCAGCAGCCTCCTTGTTGGGCGCGTTATAGATGTTCTTCATATCGGCTGTAAACTCTTTCTTGTCCTTGTAAACGACATATTTGCAGGAGTTCCTAATCTGATGTACGACACATATTTGCGTGGAAGATTGAGGAAATACGGCACGTATGGTGTCGGTAAATCCGTTCAGGTTGTCAGTGCAGGTAATCAGTATGTCCTGCACTCCGCGGGCCTTCAAATCTGTCAGGACACCCATCCAGAATGAAGAACTTTCTGATTTTCCAACCCACATGCCAAGGACTTCCTTCAAGCCGTTCTGTTTCAGACCGATACAGAGATAGACAGTCTTGTTGATGATTTTGCCGTTGTCACGAACCTTGAAGACAATACCGTCCATCCAAACGATAAGATAGACCGGGTCCAAAGGGCGGTTCTGCCATTCCTGAGCAGCTTGATTGACTTTGTTCGTGATGATGGAAATGGCTGATGTGGACAGTTCTATCTCATAGATTTCACGCATCTCCTCTTCTATGTCGGACACGCTCATTCCTTTGGCATATAGGGAGATAACAAGTTTTTCTATGGAAAGCCCACGACTCTCGTGTTTGGGAACAACTATGGGCTCGAATTCACCGTTACGGTCACGGGGAATAGGTATGACCGCTTCACCGTGTTCGGTTTGGATTTTCTTGGGGTAGCTGCCGTTACGGGAATTGCCGCTGTTATGACCGGAAACCGAATTCTTCTCATAACCCAGATGGGCATCCATCTCACCTTCAAGCATTTTCTCCAATACCTGCGCGTGTAACTGCTTCAGAAACTTGCTGACATCAGCTTCTGTTTTGAACTGGCTAAGGAACTCCTTACTTAATACCTCATCAGGCACTACATGATTCTTCTCTTTCATAATTTTCTTCATTTTGCAAAGCTATTAAATAAAAAATACGGAACCCATACTGAAGCCCGTATTTTACATTTACACAAAATATTTTATAGTGCCGTTTTGACATACCCTCATCACTAACTACTCTTCTTCGAAATCGAAGTCAAATTCGAAATCATCCAAGAATTCCGGAGTGGTAAATTCTTCTATGCTTCGGCGGTCTTTTTTAGTCGGACGTCCTGTACCGCGTGCACGGTCTACGAACCCGCTTATCTTGCTCATTTCCAATAGTTCGTATTGGTCGGGAGTCGTTACGTTTTCCATAACTTCCGGAACAAGTTTGGCACCCACTCGTTTTTCTATGGCCTGTAATACTTTGAATGAGTAAGTGATGGGTGGTTTCTTCACTTGAATCACGTCACCGGGTTTAATCATGCGCGCGGCTTTTACATAAGAACCGTTTATACTGATACGGCCTTTTTTACATGCTTCGGCGGCAATTGTACGGGTTTTGAAAATACGTACGGCCCACATCCATTTATCTATTCTTGCTTCAGGCATGAGGTTATTTGTAATTAAATGATTAGTTACAGATTTATTTACTTTTTGTTGAATTGGTTCATGGTTATATTGATTCCCGCCAGACAGAAGCTTTTTATAATTTCACCGGCTGTTTCCAGACGTTCATCCATTGTTTTCCAATCTTCGTCTGTGAAGTGGCCGAGCACATAGTCTATCTGTCCGCCACGAGGAAAATCATTCCCTATTCCGAAGCGGAGACGTGCATAGTTTTGAGTTCCCAGTGTGGCGGCAATATGTTTCAGTCCGTTATGGCCGGCATCGCTGCCTTTTCCTTTCAGGCGAAGAGTACCGAAAGGTAACGCCAGGTCATCTACTACAATCAATACATTTTCTAATGGAATTTTCTCTTCCTGCATCCAGTATCGAACTGCCAATCCACTCAGATTCATGAATGTAGATGGCTTAAGGAGCAATAATTGTTGCCCTTTTATTGAGAAAGATGCTGTAGAACCGTAACGTCCGCTTGTAAAAGGAGTGTTATTCAACTTTGCCAAAGCGTCTACTACCATAAAACCTATATTATGGCGTGTATCACGATATTCGGGGCCGATGTTGCCCAATCCTACGATGAGATATTTCATAAGTAATTAATATGTATTGAGATGAAAAAGAAACGCAGACTAACACAGACCAAAATCTGTGATAATCTGCGTTCCGAAATATTCTGATAGAAGTATTCCTGTGATTATTTTCCTGCTGTAGCAGCTGCACCTCTTGCTGCACGAGTCAGTTTAACTGCACATACAACGGCGTCTTTTGCATTCAGCAATTCAAGACCTTCATAGTTAAGCTCACCTACTTTTACTGTCTTACCAAGACCCAAGTGAGAGACATTTACTGTCAGTTTTTCCGGAATAATATTATAGAGAGCTTTCACTTTCAGTTTACGCATCTGCAGAACCAGTTTACCACCGGCTTTAACACCTTCTGCCAAGCCTTCCAATTGTACCGGAACTTCCATAACGATAGGTTTAGCTTCATCAATTTGATAGAAGTCAACGTGCAGGATAGTATCTTTTACCGGATGGAATTGGATATCTTTCAAGATAGCATTTACTTTTTTGCCATCGATAACCAAGTCTACTACATAAATATGCGGAGTATAAACCAGGTTACGCAGACCTTCAACAGGTACTGTGAAATGGATATTTTCACCACCTCCGTAAAGTACGCAAGGTACACCGTTGTCTTTACGAATAGCTTTCAAAGCTCTTGCTTGTTCAGAAGAGCGTTCTGCAATAGTTCTTGCAGTTCCTTTTACTTCAATTGATCTCATTTTTTTAATTTTTTGTGTTACTCTAAATTAAGTGATTTGAGTGCTTAATTCACCATCACACGATGTGGTATTCCACACGATGTTGCAAAAAAGCGGTGCAAAAGTACGCTTTCTTTCTGAAATATCAAAAAAATACTTATTCAAAATCAATATCTATCTTTATTTCACCGGCCGGCTGCGCCTCTTCTATGGTTACTTCTTCTCTGGCTGCATGTCCTTGCTGGTCATTGATATATTCTATTGCTTGAGTGAGTCCGGTCATGAATTTATTGAAATCTTCCTTATATAAGAAGATTTTATGTTTTTCGAAACTGACTTGTGAATCGTCACCTTCACCCATAACCACTTTCTTGCTCTCAGTGATGGCAAGGAACATTTCATCTTTCCGGTTTTTCTTTACGTCAAGATAATAAATACGTTTACCGGCTTTGATGGATTTTGAGAATACAATCTCTTTGTCATTCATATCTGCGTTCATTTTCTTTTTTAAATCTTCCATATCATTAGGTCCGTTTATAATCGGCTTCAAAATTGGAACTTTTTTTTTAACTGTCAAAAGAAAAAGGGCAGAGAATGAAATACTGCATTAAAAAATGTGATTTATTTGCAGAAACTCATTAAAAATATCTACTTTTGCAATTCGTTAATAACAGTATTATTAAAGATTATGATTAACAGAGTTCTTATTCGTCTAAAAATCATACAAATAGTGTATGCTTACTATCAGAACGGCAGCAAAAATTTAGACTCAGCGGAGAAAGAGTTGTTCTTTAGCCTGTCAAAGGCTTATGACCTCTATAACTATTTGTTGATGCTTATGATTGCATTGACGGACTACGCACAAAAACGCATTGACACAGCTAAAGCCAAACTGAAACCTACAAAAGAAGAGTTGTATCCGAACATGAAGTTTGTGGAAAACAAATTTATTGCACAACTTGAAGTGAATAAACAATTGACGGAATTCGTTGCCAATCAGAAAAGGACATGGGCGAATGATCAGGATTTTGTCAAAGAGCTTTATGATAAAATAGTGGAGTCGGATATTTATAAGGAATATATGGCTTCAACTGACAACTCTTACGAGGCAGACCGTGAGTTGTGGCGGAAACTTTATAAGATGTTTGTATTCAACAATGATTCTTTGGATCAGGTATTGGAAGATCAAAGTTTGTATTGGAACGACGATAAAGAGATTGTAGATACATTTGTGTTGAAAACAATCAAACGCTTTGAGGAAAAACAAGGGGCCAACCAACCGTTGCTTCCCGAATTTAAAGATGATGAAGATCAGGAGTTTGCACGTCGTCTTTTCCGTCGTACGATATTGAATGCCGACTATTATCGCCACCTTATCAGTGAAAACACCAAAAACTGGGATTTGGACCGTGTAGCATTTATGGATGTAATTATTATGCAGACGGCTTTGGCAGAAATTCTAAGTTTTCCGAACATTCCGGTCAGTGTTTCGTTAAATGAATATGTAGAAATAGCTAAGCTTTACAGTACGGCTAAGAGTGGTAGTTTCATCAATGGAACATTGGATGGAATTGTTAATCAATTGAAAAAAGAAGGTAAGTTGACAAAAAACTGATACCTTTGCTCTTATAGATTAAAAAACTAAAACGAAATTATTTATGAATTTATTGACTGTATTACTGCAAGCTCCTGCTGCAGGTCCCGACGGAAGCCTGATGTGGATTATGCTGATAGCAATGTTTGTTATCATGTATTTCTTTATGATTCGTCCGCAGAATAAAAAACAAAAGGAAATTGCTAACTTTCGTAAATCTCTTCAAGTAAACCAGAAGGTTATTACTGCTGGGGGAATACATGGAGTGATCAAAGAAATTAACGACGATCATATCGTACTTGAAATTGCATCTAACGTAAAGATTAAGATAGATAAGAATTCTATTTTTGCAGATGCATCTGCTGCAAGCCAGCAACCTGCTAAATAAGTTATAATATAAATAAGCCTATGTTCGAACGTAGGGACATAAAGTCTATTTATTTAGAACTATCTGAAAAGATTAAGAATTTTCTGCTTAGTGATAAGAGCAGAGAATTCTTAATCTTTTTGTTTTTTTTCTTTATTGCCGGAGGATTCTGGCTTTTGCAAACATTAAATAGCGATTATGAAGCCGAGTTTTCTATTCCTGTCCGCTTGAAAGGGGTTCCCAATAATGTAGTTATAACCTCGGAACCGTCTTCGGAACTGCGTGTTAAAGTAAAGGATAGAGGAACTGTCTTGCTGAATTATATGCTCGGGAAGAGTTTCTTTCCGGTGAATCTTGACTTTGCTGATTATAGCGGACGGGATAATCATGTGAGGATATATGCTTCAGAGTTTGAGAAAAAGATCATGAGCCAGCTTAATGTGTCTACTCGTTTGCTGTCGGTGAAACCGGATACGTTGGAGTATATTTATTCTACCGGAAAGTCTAAACAGGTGCCGGTGAAGATGCGGGGAACGGTAACTGCAAGCCGTCAATATTATATTTCCGATACGATTTATTCTCCTGATTCTGTGCTGGTTTATGCACCTGCCAATATTCTCGATACGATAACGACTGCATACACGCAAAAGGTCGAATTGAATGATATCGCAGATACGCTGACTTATCATGTTTCTCTCGTAGGAGTAAAGGGGGCCAAGTTTGTGCCAGGTGCGGTAGATTTAACTTTACCGGTAGATATTTATACGGAAAAAACGGTTGAAGTGCCTTTGCATGGAGTCAATTTCCCGGCAGATAAAGTTTTGCGTACTTTCCCGTCGAAGGTGCAGATTACCTTTAAGATCGGTTTGGGGAGGTTTGATAAAGTCGATGCCGGTAATTTCATGATAAATGTATCTTATGAAGAATTACTGAAGTTAGGATCGAATAAATATACCGTGAAGCTCAAGTCTGTTCCACGGGACGTAAGTCACATTATTCGTATTGTACCCGAAAAAGTAGATTTTCTGATTGAACAAGTATCTCCCAATGAGTATTAAAATCGGTATAACAGGTGGAATTGGCAGCGGAAAGAGTGTCGTTTCGCAATTGCTGGAAGTGATGGGGATTCCTGTTTATATAGCTGATGTCGAGTCTAAACGTTTGACAAATACTGATCCGTATATAAAGAAAGAACTCTCTTCTTTACTGGGAGAAAAGGTATTTGCAGGCGGTGCTTTAAATAAACCGCTTTTGGCTTCCTATCTTTTCGGACATCCGGATCATGCCAGGCAAATTAATGGAATTATTCATCCGCGGGTGAAAGAGGATTTCCGTAAGTGGGTGGAGAAACGGGCACTGTTTCCTATAGTGGGAATGGAGTCGGCGATTTTGATAGAATCGGGATTTGCAGGTGAGGTAGATGTGATAGTAATGGTTTATGCTCCATTAGAGATACGGATACAGAGGGCGATATGCCGGGATAACTCTTCGCGTGAACTTATAGTGAAACGTATTGAGAGTCAGATGAGCGATGAGGAAAAGCGTAAGCAGGCTGATTTTGTAATTGTGAATGATGATGACATGCCGCTCATCCCGCAGGTTTTGGAATTAATCTCTTTGCTATCTAAAAAAACGGATTACCTTTCAGAAAAATAGCTACTGTCTCAGCAATAAAAATAAGCGAGCTTATTTTGTATTGTCTTCGGCTTACACTATCTTTGCCAACCGAAAAAATAATCAATAATAAAAAACTGAATATATTATGTTGAAGACTATTTTGTCAATTTCCGGCAAGCCGGGATTATATAAACTCATTTCACAGGGAAAGAATATGCTGATTGTAGAATCTATCAGTGCTGAAAAGAAACGTTTTCCGGCTTATGGCAACGAGAAGATTATTTCATTGGCAGATATTGCAATGTATACGAATGATGCTGAGGTGCCTTTGCGTGATGTGCTTGAATCAATCAAGGAGAAAGAGAACGCAGCAGTTGCTTCTATCGATCCGAAGAAAGCAACTGCTGAAGAACTGCGTTCTTATCTGGCAGAAGTATTGCCGGATTTTGATCGGGACAGAGTTTACGTGAACGATATCAAGAAGTTGATTTTATGGTATAATATTCTTGTTACCAACGGAATTACAGAATTTAAAGAAACAGAAGCAAAAGAAGAGACGGAAGAATAAGCCGGATTGTAAAGTGTTGAAATATAGGAGCGTGATAAATGTCATTGAGGATGTTTATCACGCTTTTTGTTTTTTTATTGGTAAGTTCAAAACAAAAGAAAATACTCTCTGTTCTCTCTGTACTATGTATTTGCAGGAATATTTTGGGCTTTCTTTTGTAAGATTCAATGCTTTTTTACTTATCTTTGTTGCAATCCTTCGGCATCTGAAGTGTCAGGCGATAGGATAAAATAACAAATTAGAACAAAGGCGTTTACGATATTATTCTGTACTTGAAATCTGGACAATTTCACTATTCAGGAATAATGCTAACAAGCGCTCATGCTCTGCTGTATATGAAAATATATAGTACTGGGCGTGGGTTGTTGTACATTATTTGAATAGTGGCAGTCCAGAGCCTCAAGTACGATAATGGCAACAGTTCCCACGCTTTTTTATACATAAAGATCTCTTAAGGGGCTGAGAGGTGGACAAATAAAGTATGAATAAACGGTTTAATAAAACATTCGAACTCCTGCTGGACACCGAAAAAGGAGTTTTGCAACTAAATGGTCTGTTTGTAGATACAATGGTTTATTTGTATGACGATCATGGAAATTTGCAAGCGAAAGAACAATGCCCACAGCAATCTTTGATGATGCAACTTCCGAAACATGGTGCATATGTACTTGTACTGCTTCATCCTGTCTACGAGGTGGCTGTACGAAGATTTATATATTGAGTGTTTTATACGGAAAATGCCGGTATGCTCGGTGGCATATCGGCATTTGATAGTGAATTTACTTCTTGTTTAGTTACGGAAAGATAATCCGTCTCCGGCCACATCGACTATGATCGCTTTGCTGCGGTCCACTTCCTGCGCAAGTAACTTTTTGGACAGGTCGTTTAGCAGATAGCGTTGGATGGCTCTTTTTACAGGTCGTGCACCAAATTCGGGATCATAACCGGCTTGTGCTATGAAATTGATGGCATTGTCTGTAAGTTGCAGTTCTACCCCGTTTTCTGCAAGCATCTTCTGGACACCTTTAATCTGTAACAGAACGATTTGTTTAATCTCTTTTTCTGTCAAAGGCAGGAACATTATGGTTTCGTCAATACGGTTCAGGAATTCCGGACGGATTGTCTTTTTCAACATGTTCATTACCTCCTTTTTAGTCTCTTCAACTACCTCTTCCTTATTGGAACCATTTAGTTTTTCCATCTGGCTTTGTATATAGGAACTACCCATATTGGAAGTCATGATGATAATGGTATTTTTGAAGTTGACCACGCGTCCTTTATTATCCGTCAGTCGCCCGTCATCCAGCACTTGCAGCAGAATGTTGAATACATCCGGGTGGGCTTTCTCGATTTCGTCGAACAATACCACGGAGTATGGTTTACGTCGGATCGCTTCCGTCAATTGTCCGCCTTCATCATATCCTACGTATCCCGGAGGGGCTCCGACCAAACGGGAAACGCTATGTTTCTCCTGATACTCGCTCATGTCGATACGGGTCATCATCGTCTCGTCGTCAAACAGGAATTCTGCGAGTGCTTTTGCCAATTCTGTTTTACCTACACCGGTGGTACCGAGAAATATGAATGAACCTATCGGACGTTTCGGGTCTTGTAATCCTGCACGGCTACGACGTACGGCATCAGCAACGGCAGCAATAGCTTCATCCTGACCAATCACACGTTCGTGAAGTTCATCCTCGAGATGGAGCAACTTGTCTTTTTCGCTTTGGAGCATTTTGCTTACCGGAATACCGGTCCAGCGGGATACTACATCGGCGATGTCTTCGGCATCCACCTCTTCCTTGATCATAGCCGAATCGCCTTGCATCAGCTTCAATTCTTCCTGTATCTCTGTGATTTCCTTGTCCAATGCTTGTAGCTTTCCATAACGGATTTCCGCTACTTTTCCATAATCTCCTTCACGTTCTGCCTTTTCTGCCTCGAACTTCAAGTTTTCTATTTCTACTTTATTCTGCTGGATTTTATCCATCAGTGATTTTTCATTTTGCCATTTGGCCTTGTAAGATTTCTCCTGTTCCTTCAATTCGGCGATTTCTTTGCCTATCGTATCCAGTTTCGGTTGATCTTTTTCACGTTTGATAGCTTCACGCTCGATCTCTAATTGTTTGATTTTGCGTGATATCTCATCCAGATCTTCCGGGACGGAATCTACTTCCATACGGAGTTTGGCGGCAGCTTCATCCATCAGGTCGATCGCTTTATCGGGTAAGAAACGATCGGTGATATACCGGTTGCTTAATTCCACGGCAGCAATGATGGCATCGTCTTTGATACGTACATGGTGGTGGTTTTCATAACGCTCCTTCAATCCACGTAGGATGGAAATGGTACTGAGTGTGTCCGGTTCATCCACTTGTACGATCTGGAAACGACGTTCCAATGCCTTATCCTTTTCAAAATATTTTTGATACTCATCGAGGGTGGTGGCACCGATTGCCCGTAATTCACCGCGTGCTAAAGCCGGTTTAAGAATATTGGCGGCATCCATTGCCCCTTCTCCTTTACCTGCTCCGACTAACGTGTGAATTTCATCAATAAACAGGATGATATTTCCATCGGATTTCATCACTTCATTGACTACCGACTTCAGCCGTTCTTCGAATTCACCTTTATATTTTGCACCTGCTACCAATGCACCCATATCCAGTGAGTACACTTGCTTGTCACGCAGGTTTTCGGGTACGTCACCTCTTAATATACGATGGGCCAACCCTTCTACAATAGCTGTCTTACCGGTACCCGGTTCACCTATAAGTATGGGGTTGTTTTTGGTACGGCGACTTAATATCTGAAGCACACGCCGTATCTCTTCATCACGTCCGATAACGGGATCGAGCTTACCGCTACGGGCTGCTTCGTTCAGGTTAATGGCATATTTTTCAAGTGATTGATAAGTATCTTCACTTGATTGTGAGGTCACCTTTTCGCCTTTACGCAATTCGTTGATGGCACTGCGTAACTCTTTTTCTGTCATTCCTGCATCTTTCAGAATGGTGGCAACGGTACTTTTTACAGTCAGTAACGCCAATAATAAATGTTCGAGTGAAACGAATTCATCGCCCATTTCTTTTGAATATTGTGTTGCTTTCTGAAGCACATCATTCGATTCTCTGCTCAAATAAGGTTCTCCACCGGATACTTTCGGTAATGAATCTATCTGTTTGTCGACAACCAGCGCAATTTGTTGTCCGTTCACTCCTAACTTCTGGAAAATGAAGTTGGTTACGTTTTCACCGACTTTCATTACCCCTGCCAGTAAGTGAGCCGGTTCAATGGCCTGCTGCCCCCGGGCTTTTACCAAGTTTACGGCTTCTTGCACCGCTTCCTGGGATTTAATGGTAAAGTTGTTAAAGTTCATATCTTATAATCTCCTTTCTTATTTTCACGTTTTCAATAACACTAAAGGGGGCGCAAAAGATTTGCCAATACATATAATATGCCATTTTTTCAGTAAAATTATATAATTAGTTGACAAAATGTCTGCTTTATATCCATAGGGTATATAGAGCTTTTGAGGGGGATAATTGTCTCTGTACTATCTTTATGATTGGGACATGGAGATATGATTATTTATACAGTCGGGGCATACTGCCTAAACTTTTAGAAGATTGATGATGCGTGTATAAAAGCTTTATTGTATCTTTATCCCTCAATATACGGATTTTATAATGGAATAATTTTTATGGATAAAAAGATAAAATTGCCTGAGATTGTTATGCTGATTGATGCCGCATTCTTGAATTATGTAATTTCGGATTTAAAAAGCTATTTTGAGAAAATGCTGAATCGGCCTTTACGGGAAATTGATTTATCATTGTTGACTACTTATCTGGCGTTGGATGCCGGCATTAGTGAGGGGGATAACAAGGCACAGTTGCTGTTTGTGTATGATAAAGATTCTTCTAAGTTGCTGTTTTGCAAACCGGCAGATCTGAAAGAAGAACTGAACGGGGTTGCTTTTTCAAGCCAGTTCGGTGAATTTTCTTTCGCCGGGGTTCCTTGTGAAGAAATGGTGATCCGCGAAGAACTGTTTCTTGATTTGTTGGGAATAGTATCGGATTCGGCAGATGTGAAGAAGCTTATTGTGATTTCTTTTAATGAAGAATATGGAGATAAGGTGAGAATCGCCTTGAATGCCGTGAAGGAAAAAGAGGTTATTCAGTTCCGTATGAGTGAACCTGACGGAGTGGTGGAGTATCATTGGGAAATGCTGGCATTCCCGTTAATGCAGGCTTTGGGTATCAAAGGGGATGAATTGTAAGAGAATCGCTTCTTGTGGTTCGTCCTGTTATTAATCGTTAATCATTATTCATATGTCCGATTTCCGTTTAAAAGTATTTCAAAGCGTAGCAAAAAATCTCAGTTTTACAAAAGCCTCGCAAGAGCTTTTTGTCAGCCAACCGGCCATAACCAAACATATTCAAGAATTGGAAGCCTGTTATCAGGCGAGACTTTTTGACCGTCAGGGAAATAAAATATCTCTCACAGAAGCCGGAAAATTGTTATTGGAACATAGTGAACGTATTCTTGATGCTTACAAACGTCTGGAATATGAAATGCATCTTTTGCACGGCGATTATATCGGTGAGTTGAAACTTGGTGCCAGTACCACGATAGCCCAATACGTGCTGCCACCTTTATTAGGAAATTTTATCCGTAAATTTCCACAGGTGAATCTGTCTCTCTTGAACGGTAATTCCCGTGAAATAGAGACTGCATTGCAGGAACACCGGATTGATTTGGGATTGGTGGAAGGGATTTTTCGCTTGCCCAATTTGAAATATACTACCTTCCTTGATGATGAGTTAGTAGCCATCGTACATGCTCAAAGCAAACTTTCCTTGCCGGATGAAATAACTCCCGAAGACTTGCAGCATATTCCTCTTGTCCTTCGTGAACGTGGTTCGGGTACTCTCGACGTGTTTGAACGTGCACTGCTCCAACATAGCATTAAACTCTCTTCCCTCAATGTGTTGATGTATCTCGGCAGTACAGAGAGTATAAAATTATTTCTGGAAAACACGGATTGTATGGGTATTGTATCTATACGTTCTATTTATAAAGAATTGGCTTCCGGTAATTTCCGTGTCGTTGAGATAAAAGAGATGCAGATGTTACGTGAGTTTTGTTTTGTTCATCAGCAAGGGCAGGAGGGAGGATTACCACAGGTGTTTATGCAGTTTGCTATGCACTATAACCAAAGGTTATAGTGCATAAATAGAAACAATTGGTGCATGCCATAAAGTAACCGTATCTTTGCACTCGAAAAAATAATTAAACAATAAAGATATGGTGTCAGCTATTACAAGAACATTAAAGACGAATAATAAAATTGTCTATGTATCCTTACTTTCGATTTTAACTTTTTTCTTATTATTGGATTATATTCCGGGCATGCAAGCTTTTTCGGCATGGGTTACTCCTCCTTTGGCTTTGTTTTTAGGATTGGCTTTTGCATTGGTTTGCGGGCAGGCACATCCGAAATTTAATAAGAAGACTTCTAAATATTTGTTGCAATATTCCGTAGTAGGTTTGGGGTTTGGTATGAATCTCCATTCGGCACTTGCCTCCGGTAAAGAAGGTATGGAATTTACCGTTATCTCAGTAATAGGAACTTTGGTGATTGGCTGGTTTATCGGACGTAAATTATTGAAGGTAGATCGTAATACTTCTTATTTAATCAGTTCGGGTACTGCTATTTGCGGTGGTAGCGCTATTGCTGCGGTAGGGCCGGTAGTGAAAGCTAATGATAGCGAAATGTCTGTTGCTTTAGCCACTATTTTTATTTTGAATGCTATTGCATTGTTCATTTTCCCGGTAATAGGCCATGCTTTGGGTATGAGTCAACATGAATTCGGGACATGGGCTGCCATTGCCATTCATGATACGAGTTCGGTGGTAGGAGCCGGTGCGGCATATGGAGAGGAAGCCTTGAAAGTGGCGACTACCATTAAGTTGACACGTGCCCTTTGGATTATTCCAATGGCATTTGCCACTTCGTTTATTTTCAAAAGTAAAGGGCAGAAGATTAGCATTCCTTGGTTTATTTTCTTTTTTGTATTGGCTATGATTGTGAATACTTATCTATTGGGAAGTGTTCCGGAGGTAGGTGCCGCTATTAATGGCTTGGCACGCAAAACTCTGACTATAACCATGTTTTTTATTGGTGCTTCCTTGTCTATTGATGTTGTGAAATCAGTTGGCCTTAAACCTTTGGTCCAGGGAGTATTGCTGTGGGTGGTTATCAGCTGTAGTACATTAGCCTACATTTATTGGTTCTAAAAATCATACAGTTGTATTCATTTATATAGCATAGATTCCGATAGGAATAATTAAAAACCGAATAAGGTTTTGTATGTTCTACAGACATGCGAAACCTTATTCGGTTTTATATGTTTGGGGAGAATAAGTCTTATTTTGTTCCGATGAATTGGGACGAAGAGTTTCAAACGCTTGAAACCAGTAGTTCCAGTTAGAAGAATCAAGCAGTTCCAATAAGAAGAATCAAATCGTTTCAGTATACTGAAAAATCAATATTCTTAGAAGATAATGTACGATAATCCCATCTCTTCTGTCTCTTTTTGAAGTTTTTTCATTTCCTTCTTTAAATCTTTCAGCTCAGTGATGCCTTCTATCTTTTTTAGTTCGCCGAGGGCTATGCTGATTTCTTTGAATGCATTATTGATTTCATGGGTGGGAATGCTGAAGTAGGTATTGTCACTTGTCTTTTGCGATTTCATGATATTCTGAATATCTTTTATGGTCATGTCGCCTACTAACCGGACGTATTTTAACGTAGCGGCACCATCGACTACCATAATGAGATCCTGTACGGTTTCCCCCTTACGCTTTACATAAAAAGCCATACGCGAAACGATGCCTTTTTGTTTCATCAGCAATTCATATTTTTGTGCACGCACTACGCTTTCAATATCCCGCCGCATTTCTCTTTTTATACCATTATCCATTGTGGAGAGTATTTGTACCAACTCTAATTGTTTGGCAAGTTTCCCGACATTGACGTCTTTGGTATATAGTTCCGGATTCATCTCTATCATCGCTTTGGAGATGTAAACCGATGACACGTTGTTCATGTCACTGTATTTGGCAAACAGGCCTTGTGCCTGACAAAGCAGTGGCAGTAGTAATAATACGCCTGCAAGGAATAATCTGTTCGTTTTCATAATCATTAATGCTGTTCTATTGTAATTGTAGATCCTTTTTTATCTCTCTGTTTGTTCTTCTGATATCTTTTTGAGTGTCTATCATTTCATCTACTCCATTGTTCAATCCCATAGAAACTTCCATTAAGGTGGCCTGTAGTACTTCGTAAGCCACTTCCGGATCCGTAAAGGTTTCTTTAGGTTTCTCCATTGTGTCGCTTATGTTACTGATACTGTACCCGAGTCCGAACAACAATACTATGCTGGCAGCTATTCCACCAACCCAGCGCCAATTGCGCTTTGATTTATTTTTACGGAAAAAGTGTATTTCCTCTTGTTCTTTCGTGTCGATCATCCGGCTTAATTTGTCTTCCAGCGCTGCGGGTACTTCCACGGGTACATCTTTATGAAAGCAAAGAAATAATCTCTTATCTTTTTCCAGATGTTCAGGGACATTCTGTGTTTCGAAGTATTTCTTCAACTTTTCTTCTTGGTTCTCGCTGGTATTTCCTTCGTAAAATTCGGCCAGTAACCTTTCAATTTCTTCGACTCTCATAGTTGTTCAGTTTATTAAATTGTTCACGAATTCTTTTTCTTGCTCTTGATAGTAGCACACGTATATTTATGGAATTTAGCCCGGTAATATGTTCTATTTCTTCATACGAGCATTCTTTTACATCTCTGAGTATGACCACTTTTTGTTGTTGCTCGGGCAGTTGCGCTATGATGTTTTTTACTTGCCGGACTTCATCCCGGGTTTCCATATCATCTGCCGGACAGGTATAATGGATACCGTTTAACTCTACTGTTTGTTTATTGGCAGTATATTTTCCTGAGCGTAAAAGATCAAAACACATATTTTTAACGAGTGTCACGCTGAATGCTTCCGGATTACTGATGATTGCCAATCCTTCCCGTTTATCCCATAGCTTTAAGTAAGCTTCCTGTACCAGATCTTCGGCATCGGCTTCATTTTCCAATAGCCGGTAGGCTATGTGGTAAAGTTTGCGGTGAAGAGGTAGAAATTCTTTTTTAAAACTCTCAGCGTCCATGGGCTTTTTAGTAGCAATGTGTTTATACCAGTAAGACGTAATCCGGTAGATGTTGTTACAAAGAAAAGAAAAATATTCTATAAATAAAAAATAAAGCTGCGCTGATAACGGAATATAAACCGGTATACAGCACAGCCTTAACTCTTTTAATTTCTATAATTTACTTGTGTTCTTTCAGCTTTTCAAATATCAATGCTTCCAGTTCTTCAGCCAGTTCCGGATTATCAGCAATGCATTGTTTGGCTGCATCACGTCCTTGTCCGAGTTTGGTATCATTATAGCTGTACCATGAACCGCTTTTTTTGATGATACCCATCTCTGCTCCCAGATCAATGATCTCGCCGGAATGAGAGATGCCTTCACCGAACATGATATCAAATTCTGCTTTACGGAAAGGAGGTGCTACTTTGTTTTTTACAACCTTTACTTTAGTTTGCTTACCGATAACTTCTTCTCCATCTTTAATTTGTTGTGAACCACGAATATCCAGACGTACGGAAGCATAGAATTTCAGTGCATTACCACCGGTTGTTGTTTCCGGATTACCGAACATTACACCGATTTTCTCACGTAACTGGTTGATAAAGATACAAGTTGTGCGGGTTTTACTTACGGCAGAAGTCAGTTTGCGTAATGCTTGCGACATAAGGCGGGCTTGTAAACCGACTTTGTTATCACCCATATCACCTTCAATTTCTGCTTTAGGAGTCAGAGCAGCTACCGAGTCTACTACGATAATGTCGATTGCAGAAGAGCGGATTAGTTGTTCGGCTATTTCCAATGCTTGTTCTCCATTGTCCGGCTGAGAAATGAAAAGATTGTCTACATCTACGCCTAACTTGGCTGCATAAAAACGGTCGAAAGCGTGTTCTGCATCGATAAATGCTGCGATACCTCCTGCTTTCTGTGCTTCAGCAATGGCGTGGATAGCCAGAGTCGTTTTACCGGAAGATTCCGGACCGTAGATTTCAATTATTCTTCCACGGGGGAAGCCACCTACGCCTAATGCCGCATTCAGCCCGATAGAGCCGGTGGGGATCACATCTACCTGTTCAACAACTTCGTCACCCATTTTCATGATAGAACCTTTACCGAAGCTCTTTTCTATCTTGTCCATGGCAGCCTGTAAGGCTTTTAATTTTTCGCTTGATGCCATATTATTATCTGTTTCAAAATTAAGTTCATCTTTTTTTGCCATTTTTCTATTTACAATTTACTTGTTTACGATGTATGGTTAATGCTTTTTTTATTTATTGTAGAATTTGTGCAGCATGTTCTTTGGTTTTAACCTCTTTCGGGGTAATGATCCGTTCTATGATTCCTTCTTCGTTAATAAGGAAAGTAGTACGGAATGTCCCCATGTATGCACGTCCGTACAGTTTCTTTTCTCCCCATACTCCAAATTGTTCTACTAATTTCTTGTCCGTATCGGCAATCAGTGTAAAAGGGAGATTATTTTTCGCAATAAACTTTTGATGTGACTTCTCGTCATCTACACTTACGCCGATAACTTCATAACCGGCCTTACGCAGTTCCGAATAGTTATCACGTAAGCTACAAGCTTGTGCGGTACATCCGGAGGTATTATCTTTAGGATAGAAATACAACACGACTTTCTTTCCTTTATAGCTGCTCAGGCGTATTTCTTCGCCATTTTCGTTTACTCCTAATAATTCGGGAGCTTTATCTCCTACCTTTAATCCCATAATTATAATAAGGTTTATTTTACTGAATAGTTCATCTTTCTCGTCACATGTTTGGGTTTATCCAGTTTATTCTCTGTTCTGGAAAATAACTTTTGCAATATATACTTCCCCATTCGTTTTCGCCGGCAGTAAGATTCGAAAGTCTCTGTATGATAATCGAAATCTTCATTCCAACACGAGCGAGCCGATACATAACAGTAAGTCAGTTCTTCAAACGTTTTATCTTTATCCGGTGTTTCCTGTTCTAGTATTTGTAGGTTCTTATGCTCAGGAGCCATGCAGATGATTCCTTTTCGTTTACATTCTTCTACTAACGGATTGACTACACTGTCGAGCAATTCGGATATTTTCTGAAGGCTGAAGTTCTGATACTCGCTATTGCCTATTTCCTGTACAGGACGCAGTTGTAGGATGTTCAGAGGGATGTCTCCGAATACTTTCCAAAAATCTTTCAACTCTTCGGTGTTATCCTCATTCATCGTATAGTTAATGCGAATTCTGAAGTCCGGGTATTGTTTTTTAACCTCTTTCAAATTATCCAGCAGTTGCAGAAAAAGATCATATTTGCCGTTCGTCATTAAATGTTCGTACGTTTCTTTACGGATACCGTGTGTAGAAAGCGTAATTTCGTCCAGACCGGCTTCTGCCATGCTGAATAATTGTTCCTTTGTCAACAGATTACCGTTGGTTGTGAGCGATATGTATGGCACATTGTATTGTTTGCCTAAACGAACGATACCAGTCAGATTTTTGTAAAGACTGGGTTCGGCGCCACATCCTATCTGCAACTTTAACGCGCGGTGAAAAAGAGCTTTGGCAATGGTCTCCATGTCCTGTTCGGAGAGTATGCCATGCATTTCTTTTCTTTTTTCCTCATCGCTGAAATAACACATTTTACAACGGAAGTTACAACTTAATACCGGATCCAGATATATTCCTATATATCTTCTTCGGGCCGTATGCATTACATACAACCCGAGGAGTCTTGCTTTGGGACTTTTCAGTTTACCGAATAGTTTTAATAATCGATAGAAATCCATTCTTATAGTTCTAAGTCACCATCAAACACTTCATGCCAAGGCAGTCCCTGTTTGTTTAGTTGTTCCATAAACGGATCCGGATTAAACTCTTCCACATTGTTTACGCCCGGACGTTTCCATTCACCTTTGAAGAACATCATGGCACCGATCATGGCCGGCACACCGGTAGTATAACTTACTCCCTGCATTCCCGTCTCTTTGTAGGCTTCTTGATGACTGCAGTTATTATATACGTAGTAAGTTCGTTCTTTTCCATCCTTTAAACCACGGATACGACAACCGATGGAAGTTTCTCCTTCGTAGTTCTCACCTAAATCTTGTGGGTTAGGCAAAACGGCTTTGAGGAATTGTAGCGGAATGATTTCTACGCCATTGTAATTAATCGGATCGATACGGGCCATACCTATGTTTTGGATTACACGCAGGTGCGTCAGATATTCCTGTCCGAAAGTCATCCAGAATCGGGCGCGTTTGATACTGGGGAAATGTTTTACCAATGATTCGAGCTCTTCGTGATAGAGCAAATATGAATCACGCGGACCGATGTTCGGATAAGTCAGGTCTTTGTGAATTTCCAACGGGCCGGTGGTTACCCATTTGCCGTTTTCATAATAACGGCCATTCTGAGTAATTTCGCGAATATTGATTTCCGGATTGAAATTGGTAGCGAATGCCTTGTGGTGATTACCGGCATTACAGTCAACGATATCCAGATATTGTATTTCATCAAAGTAGTGTTTTGCCGCATAGGCTGTATAAATACCACTTACCCCCGGATCGAAACCGCAACCGAGAATAGCTGTCAATCCGGCTTCCTTAAAACGTTCGTGATAAGCCCATTGCCAACTGTATTCAAAATGAGCCTCGTCTTTAGGCTCATAATTGGCTGTGTCCAGATAGTTTACTCCGGCTTTAAGGCAGGCCTCCATGATGGTGAGATCTTGATAGGGGAGGGCAACATTGATTACCATTTCCGGTTTGAAGTCATTGAACAAAGCTACCAGTTCATCTACGTTATCTGCGTCTACTTTAGCCGTTTTTATATCGGGATTGCCAATTGCTTTTACTATATCGTCACATTTGGATTTAGTACGGCTGGCAATCATGATGTCAGTAAATACATCGGCATTTTGTGCCACTTTGTGTGCAACAACGGTACCTACACCGCCCGCACCGATAATAAGAACTCTACCCATTTCTTTAATTAAGAATTTAAAATTAAGAATTTAAGAATTGTTTATGGAACAAATATACGGCATTATTTTCAGAAAACCGTTCCTACTTTCCTTATTTATTTATAACGAAGTAACCGTCCGCTTTCGAATTCCAGCATTTTCCGTGCATACAGCCAAGTCTCGAACCGGGTGTCTTGTTTGAATTCTATCTGGATGGGATTGCCGAGTGCCAGACGGCATTCATCGGTTGTCATTCCCTCTTGCACTTCGCCTTGAGAAATGAGCTTCCAGTTCTCCTCTGTGGTATGTGGATACTGTTTACGGATATCTCCAAAAGCCAGTAGATCTTCTATATAGTTTTCATTTTTGGTAATAATGTCATATTTCAAATCAACTTCAAGTTCAAAAATACTTCCGTTTACATCTTCAAGAGTTAATTTTGCTTTTGTCTCAGGGAGTTTTATCTCAATATCTTTTATATGCAGTGAAGTGTAACGTAATAAGCGTACTTGATTTTCTGTTTTCCTTCCGTCTACATTTATAAAACATTTCACACTCATTGTCTGTTTGGGATAAACAGCCATACCCGTGTATTTGTTTTTTAAGTTCTCTGCCGTTAGTGTTTGTCGGTTATTGAAAGAAAATGCATTCGGAAAATATTTCATTTTTTTCTCTGCCTGAAAGTCGGATTTATCCATTCCGGAGTTTGTTCTCGACAGGGCTACTTCAGTATAGTATGAATTGCCTGCCGTATCTTCGAAAATCACTTTTACGGGATATGATTTACTTCCGACTCCGATATTTGTAATGGTTACTTTCTCATCTTTGGGGATGGTTATTGTTTTATAACCGGCATAACTGTTACTGTCATCTACCCGTGCAGTAGTAAAGTTTGTGTAAACAACTTTTCCGATAAGTAAATTTCGTGCAGTGTCTACGTCAGGTAGATATACCAGTCCGTTAATACTGGCACGAGGATTCCGTTCACAAATGTCATCAAGTCTCTGCCCCTTAAATTCATAATAGTATTTATTCCCTTCACAGTTAAAGATAAAACGGGTGGAATAATTGGTGCCTACATGAATCTCTTTTGCTTTTTCTTCGATACCTTGAAACTCAAAGAATCTGTGTTTAAGTTTGCTGCTGTCTGCCTCTTTTCCGGTTTCATAAGAATTGAAGACAGGTACAAACAGGTCGTTGCCATCGGGGATAAACATGAATTTCAATCCCGGTGTCCATTTGCATAAGGTTATTAACGGAAAGTTACTTTCAACAAACCGATCTTCTTCGCTCATATTACTGTCTGTCTGTTGAAAGGTTTTCACAATGTAATCATTTTGAGCAGTAATGGTTATCATTCCCGGAATGATAAAAAGTAAGATAAATATGGTTTCTTTCATCTTTAATTAGGCGTTAATGAACTATTGAATGGCTCGGACTGTTGATATTTGTTAGACAAATGTATGAACTTTATGTTATTTTCAATATATTTGCACCGATATTTAACTTAAACGTTATTGAATAATGAGAAAAGTAATTGTTTCTATTTTTATTGCAAGTGCAGCACTTGTAATGTTTTCTTGCCGTTCTTCAAAAGAGGCCCTCTCTTTGTCTTCTATGAACGGTGAATGGAATATTATTGAAATAAACGGTTCGGCTGTCGTGCCGGGTCAGGGTCAGCAACTTCCTTTTATAGGCTTTGATACCACTACTGGAAAAGTGTACGGATATAGTGGCTGTAATCGTATTATCGGTTCGGTTGATGTGAATGCCAAACCTGGTACCATTGATTTGGGGGCATTGGGGAGTACTCGTATGGCCTGTCCGGATATGACTTTGGAACAGAATGTATTGGGTGCCTTGGCACAGGTGAAAGGATATAAAAAAATGGGAAAAGAGAATATGGCTCTTTGTAATGCTTCCAATCGTCCGGTTGTTATCCTTGCAAAGAAAGCTGCCGATGTGAAGGTTGCGGATTTGCAGGGAGAGTGGAAAATTACGGATGTGAATGGTGAAGCCGTTCCTACAGGAATGGAAAAACAGCCTTTTATTGCTTTTGACGTAAAAGAGCAGAGAGTGCATGGTAATGCAGGATGTAACCTGATAAACGGCGGTTTTAAAACAGAAGAAGGAAATGCTCTTTCGATCTCTTTTCCGGGTATGGCGTCTACCATGATGGCCTGTCCCGATATGGAAACAGAAGGAAAAATCATGGGTGCACTGAATGAAGTGAAATCTTTTGGTAAGCTTGCCGGTGGCGGTATCGGACTGTATGATGCAAATGGAACATTGGTATTGGTACTTGTCAAGAAGTAGTCAATACTATATATAGAAATAATCTTGCTCTACATAAGTAGGGGGAAGAGATAGACCCGGATATGCAATGCATGTGTATCCGGGTCTGTTGATTTACAGACTTGGATGTATTATGTACTTATGGCTCTATCCTTAATTATAAAATGTAGGGCTTGTTTGAATTTTCCTCTCAAAATAATGCTGGGCAAAATTTAAACAGGCTCTATAATTCCCATTAAAAAATGTACGGTCCGCCAGTATGGCAGTTGGGAGAGAAAGGCTGTTTGTTATATCTTCCCGTGAAGAAACATAATTTTATTTTTCCGTATCGAACCAGAGTCAGTTACATTTGTTGTATGAGTCAACTGCGGGTTATGTTTGCATCTATTGCACAAGCTATGTAGTTAAAAACTGTCTTTTTGGCAGAAAATATGTCACTGACTAATGTAATTTCCTTTTGGCATACGGTTTGTTTTTAGATTGTCGTCCGTTTGGAAGATACCCTTAGAAATAAGGAATAAGACAACAGCCGGACAAAAGGAAATTTGAATAATAATAATATAAAAGTATAAAGATTATGGGAAAAATTATTGGTATTGACTTAGGAACTACAAACTCATGTGTTTCCGTATTTGAAGGAAACGAACCGGTAGTAATAGCAAATAGTGAAGGTAAACGTACGACTCCTTCTATCGTTGCATTCGTGGACGGTGGCGAACGTAAAGTAGGTGATCCTGCTAAACGTCAGGCTATCACAAACCCGAAACGTACGATTTTTTCTATCAAACGTTTCATGGGTGAAAATTGGGATCAAGTACAGAAAGAGGTAGCTCGCGTTCCATATAAAGTGGTAAAAGGCGATAATAACACGCCGCGTGTCGACATCGACGGTCGTCTTTACACTCCTCAAGAAATATCTGCAATGATTTTGCAGAAAATGAAAAAGACTGCTGAAGATTATCTGGGACAGGAAGTAACGGAAGCCGTTATCACAGTTCCTGCCTATTTCTCGGATTCACAACGTCAGGCTACTAAAGAAGCTGGTCAGATTGCCGGATTGGAAGTAAAACGTATCGTAAACGAACCGACGGCTGCTGCGTTGGCCTATGGTCTTGACAAGGCTCACAAAGATATGAAGATTGCCGTATTCGACCTTGGTGGAGGTACATTTGATATTTCTATCCTTGAGTTCGGTGGCGGTGTGTTCGAAGTACTTTCTACAAACGGTGACACTCACTTGGGTGGTGATGATTTCGACCAAGTAATCATTAATTGGTTGGTTGAAGAATTCAAGAAAGACGAAGGTGCCGATCTTACTCAAGATCCGATGGCTTTGCAACGTCTGAAAGAAGCTGCAGAAAAGGCAAAGATCGAATTGTCTTCTTCTACAAGTACAGAAATCAACTTACCGTACATTATGCCGGTAGGAGGTGTGCCTAAGCATTTGGTTAAGACTTTGACTCGTGCAAAATTCGAATCTTTGGCTCATAGCTTGATTCAGGCTTGTCTTGAACCTTGCAAGAAAGCTATGCAGGATGCCGGTTTGAATAATGCTGATATTGACGAAGTAATCCTTGTTGGTGGTTCTTCACGTATACCGGCTGTTCAGAAGTTAGTTGAAGACTTCTTCGGCAAAGCTCCTTCTAAGGGTGTTAACCCGGATGAAGTAGTAGCGGTAGGTGCTGCTGTGCAAGGTGCTGTTTTAACAGATGAGATTAAGGGTGTGGTGTTGTTGGACGTTACTCCGTTGTCAATGGGTATCGAAACCTTAGGTGGTGTAATGACTAAATTGATTGACGCTAATACAACGATTCCTGCACGTAAGAGCGAAACTTTCTCTACGGCTGCCGATAACCAGACTGAAGTGACCATTCATGTATTGCAAGGCGAACGTCCGATGGCTGCGCAGAATAAATCTATCGGTCAGTTTAACTTGACAGGTATTGCTCCGGCTCGTCGTGGTGTTCCTCAGATTGAAGTTACATTCGATATCGATGCCAACGGTATTCTGAAGGTATCTGCTAAAGATAAGGCTACAGGTAAAGAACAAGCTATCCGTATCGAAGCTTCCAGTGGTTTGAGCAAAGAAGAAATTGAAAAGATGAAAGCTGAAGCCGAAGCAAACGCTGAAGCTGATAAGAAAGAACGTGAAAAGATCGACAAGTTAAATCAAGCTGACAGTATGATTTTCTCAACTGAAAATCAACTGAAAGAATTAGGTGACAAGTTGCCTGCTGATAAGAAAGCTCCGATCGAAGCTGCTTTGCAGAAACTGAAGGATGCTCACAAGGCTCAGGATTTGGCAACTATTGACAGTGCTATGGCCGAATTGAATACTGCATTCCAAGCTGCAAGTGCAGAGATGTACGCTCAGGGCGGTGCCCAAGGTGGTGCACAAGCCGGTCCTGATATGAACGCCGGACAATCCGGTGGTGGTCAGTCCAACGGTGGACAGGACGAACATATTCAGGATGCGGATTTTGAGGAAGTGAAGTAAGGTCGATAATTATCGATAGATTAAGAACAGATATAAAAATAAAAGGAGGTGTGCCGATAACGGCACATCTCCTTTTTTATGCACCAAGACCAGACTTTCTCAAGCCAAGGCTTTGTCATTGCCTAAAGATGTAGCTTTAGGTATATAAGTTGTTCTTTATGGCAAAGTTACATTTTCGTCCTTACATACCCTAACCAAGCAGTACCATTTCCTCAAAGAATTAATGAAAATATTACGGGAAATGATCTTGTACGTATCATCAATGCCATCGTTGATAACTAATTATTTCATATCATTAAAAGGTAGTGATTGTAGCAATTTCATGTATCTTAACTTATGAAGAAAGAATCAAATCTGCTAAAAGAACAGCTGTTTCTGATTCGTCTTTTTGTGCATCTTTGGGTTTCCATGCCACAACAAATCGTACAGATGCGGATTTTACTTTATAACCTCTTTCTTCCCATTCTGATAATGTATCCTGCATTTTTAATGATAACTTTGCTACAGGCTTATTGGTTAGCGAACTATACAAAAAGAAATTATTGTAAGTCAAAGAATCCCCTCCTCTCAATGCTAAGACTTCTTGCTTCCGTTCTTTGAAAAATCCCAAATAGACATCTTTGTGAGAAAGTTGCAGAACAACATCTTTGGGCATGTCATACTGTCGTTGGTCGACAAAATATCGGTCTGTATTTAAACGATTAAAACAATCTCCGTTCGTATGTACAAACAGCCGGTTTTTCGTACGAGTTATTCCTACATAATACCGGCGCATCAGATGGGCGTCTTTTGAATAATTATCGGATATGAGCATATACACATCGTCAAATTCTCTGCCCTTGGCTTTATGAATGGTCGACACTACAACATCGGCTCCTGAAACATCGCAGAAGTCTTCCACTGACGATTCAAATATAAATTCTTTGAAGTCACTCAGGTATTTCACCTTATTGGTTTGTTCAAACTGTTCTATACAACGCTTCACATACATCAAACTTAGACTCCTGTCATAAGTGGAAAAGGTTACATGCTTGGTTTCCTCCCATAGTTCTTCTGTAATTAGTGGCGTTTTTACTCGTTTGTCTATATATCTTAAGAAATACCTTATCTCGGCCATATTCCAGAAGCGTAAACCGTCCATTGACTGTATTAATTTACAGTTTATGCCATGTTCTCGCAAAAGAGCCACCAGGATGACAGCTTCTTCGTTTGTTTGGGTCAGTACACACGAAGTGCCTTTATCCCTATGTTGAAGCAAGTTTTCGACGAGTGGCTGATACATATACTTTGATTGATGGCGTGTCACTTCTACCCAACCTTCTTCTTTTCTCATGGAGATGATTGGCGCACTTTTTATTCTTTTATCGATAGCTTTCAAGAACCCGTTGGCAAAATCCACCGGATGGCGCGCACTGCGGTAATTCTCGGTCATCTCGACAAATGTGCTTCCACTTTCTTGTGTCAGTCGGTACATATAGCTTGAATCGGAACCACGGAATTCATAGATGTTTTGGTCATCGTCTCCCACTGCTATCACACGCATTTCTTCATTGTTGGTCATCAGAGCCTTAACAAGCGCATGTTCTTCAACTCCCATATCTTGAGCTTCGTCTATGACCAGCACCGTCTTGCCAATTTTGTTTGGCTCTACTTCCCCTTGGGCAATCATCTCGGCTGCTTTTGAAACGACATTTTTTGCATCTTCAAGATTTCCTATCCGTCCCAGAAGGTCGAAGCAATAGGAGTGGAAGGTTTTTATTTCAACAAAATGGGCAGCATTGCCTATTAACTCCATGAGTCTTTGTTTGAATTCCGTAGCGGCTGCCCTTGAGAATGTCAGCATCAGGAGCTGTTCGTGTTTTACGTCTTCAAGTAGCAGAAGTGAGGCAAGTTTGTGGACCAATACTCGTGTTTTCCCGCTGCCCGGCCCGGCTGCAACCACAATGCAACGCGAATCCTTATCGGAAATAATCTCCATTTGACGTTTGGACAGTTGCCCGAACAATTGCTCGTATTTCCGTGGTGTCAGGTTACGTTGTATCTCACTAACTCTGTCCCCTTTGAAATATTTTGTGACAAACTTCCTGTAATCCATCTGGAAATAGTCTTGAACGTATCGTAAGGCTGCGTCGTAATTCTTCACCATCAGATTGGCATATTCGCCTACAATATGTACTTGTTGAATCTTCTGCTTGTAGAATTCATTGAGCATCCGGTAATCGTCTTGCTTGTATCTCGATTTATTGTCTTTTATTCTCTGGATATTCATGGCGTTATAAAGAACCAGAAATCCACCTTCAAGTTTTAGTGCACCGATTTTTGATAAGTACAGAAGTGCTTCTTCCACATCTTCTAACTGAATGTCATCAAGTGTGCCGAAAAGGGATTGGGGGCTTGATTTTATTTGATTCAGAAGTTCTACTACGGAGAATTGGATGGCCTTGTTTGATGAATTCTCCTTTACCGTATCAGAGGCGATTCTGTACAACCATTCTATGGTGAAACGACTTATTTCCAATCGTTTTTCAAAACGTTTGATGGTTGATTCCAAGTTTGCCTGACGACTTATTTCTATATTGCGGGCAGCATCCTCTTTTTTACGAGTATAGCCTTTGATGGTGAGGAAATAGAGTAGTGTCCGAATATCTTTTTCTTTGGATGTATTGATTCCGTCATTTACTGCATTGTCATTCAGTTGCTTGCATGATATTCGTAAAGATTCGTCAGGAATATGGTTGAGGATGTATTGCTCAAGTTTGGCAAAACGTTCGAGAAGTGTTTGTGATTTTCGTTCTGAGTCACCTGCATCCAGCAAGTAGGCAGATATATCTTTACTGTCTGCCAATATACCTTCTTGTCGCATTCGTTCTACTACGGATATTACTTCTTTTTTACTTAGCCCCAATATATCTGCCAGATAATCAATTCGTGATTCTGCTTCTGGATTTTGGGCTTTGGCAATGTGTTTTTGAGATATCAATGATTTGATGATTCGGACTGCCTTTTCTATTTCGTCACTGTCAAAGAGCAGCGATGCTGATATGCGTTTTCTTGCTTCATCCATATTCTTTACAGTGATACCTGTAGCATATACATGAGGTACATTGTTTCCTCTTACCAAATATCCATTTTGTTCCAAAGCTGCTAATGCTGTTCGTACACGGGTTTCAATATCAGATACCGAATCATCCCATCCGGCTTTCCGGGCAATTTCCAATGCAGAACAACTGACTTTCATACGTTGTCTGGTAAGATCTTTTATCGCTTTCCATATTTGTTGTATTTCACTGATACTTAGTTTTGTCTGGTTCAGTAGTATAAAATGCTTGTCCAAATCATTGTCACTATAAAGCACATAACAACGTGCGCTGAGATTAGGATCACGACCGGCTCTGCCTGCTTCTTGAACATAGTTTTCCAACGAATCGGAAATATCATAATGTACTACAAGACCAACATCTTTTTTATCGACTCCCATACCGAATGCAGACGTAGCCACGATAATGTGTACTTGGTCATTCATGAATGCGTCTTGGTTGGCAATTTTTTCCTCAGCTTCCATTTTACCATTGAAAGGTAGTGCCTTATAACCGTCGCGGGTCAATTTGGCTGCCAGTTCTTTCGTTCGTTTGGTACGTGATACGTAAACAATTGTCGGACAATTGGATTCAGCCACAAGCTCTCTTAGTTTCAAATATTTGTCATTGTCACTATCGGCATGTATGACAGAATAACGCAGATTTGTTCTTGAGGCCGTTGATGCGAATAATTCTAACTCTAAATTCAATGTTTGTTTGAAATAGTCGCAGATGTCTTGTATTACCTTCTGTTTTGCTGTAGCTGTAAAGCAGGATATGGGTATTGGATTTTTACATTTTTTCTTTTGCTGGTATTCTCGGATGAATTTGCCTATGTAGAGATAGTCAACTCTGAAATCCTGCCCCCATGAAGAAAAGCAATGTGCTTCGTCTATCACAAACCTTACAACGTGGCGTGCTGTCAATATCTTTTCAATAGTTTTTGAGCGAAGCATTTCGGGAGATATATACAAAAGTGAGGCTTCTCCGTCCTGTACTCTTTGTATTGACAGTGCTCTTGTGATGGGGTCTAACATTCCATTTATGGTTACAGCGTCTGTAATGCCTCTGTCGGCAAGGTTGTCTACTTGGTCTTTCATTAGTGACTGTAAGGGAGAGATGACGACCGTAAGTCCGTGTACAGAACGTCTTGCCATTAGTGCCGGTAATTGGAAGGTAAGCGATTTACCTCCACCGGTAGGAAATATCGCCAGCAGTGATTTGCCTTTTACCGCAGCTTGAGTTGCTTGTTCCTGTAGTGGTTCACCTTCATAGGTCCGGAATTGTTCATATCCGAAAAATGCTTTTAAGTTATGGTGCACATCTAATTGCGTATTGCAATAGTTACAGCCTTTCTGGCAACTGGTGTGACGTAGGAGTTTTACAATAAATTCCACTTCCGGATAATTGTGAAGTACCCATCCGGGAGTGATGGAACGATAATCGGTAGTATCAATCAAAGCCAAAGCATATGCCAATCCGCATGGATATTGTTCGATAAGCATGTCAAGGTCGGCATGTTGGCAAATCTTTCCTGCATAAAGTTTTTTTATAAGTTCAGGTATTCCTTCATTAGTATATTCCGCATCCACCATACTCAGGAACCCCTTAAATTCTTTCTTATCCTTCAGCAGCGATGCAAATAGCCTGCGCTTTTCGTTCGGCAATGAGTGCCAGCGCGCTATTTCGTCTAATAGTAGTGCTTTCGCTTTTTCGCAGTCGTTCACCGGATTGTTTATTTGTTCGCTTGTCAGTTTGTCATCTTTCACAAGCCTATGGTAAGGACGTTCCGGAAATAATAAAGGTGATACATAAAGTGTATCGACTAAAATCCAACGGCATGTTTTGTTTGCGAACAGATACTTAGCATCATGATGAATAATGTTGTGGCCGCAGATATAGTCTGTCTCATTAATAAATTCAAATAATTCTTCTTTCGAAGCTTTATGATAGGCGGCGCCATCGTAGCGAAGTGCTCCAATGTCATGGATCTTATGTTCCTTCAAACTAACCTCAATATCTATTATAGTATAGTTATAGTGTGAGGTATCGTATGGTACAGATGTGGTTTTATTACCGATGACATTGTTTGTGTCCTCAGTTTTCTTGATTCCTATGAGTCTGCTCCATATTGACATATATTCAATATAATAAGTTGTTTTATAATTTGAACTTGTTATGTATCTGTATGGTTTTCTTGATTGTTGTTCGAGTATGATAACTCAATGTACACAAAGGTAAGGATAAAATCATATATTCTGTTAAAATTACTGTTTTCTTATGATTTTTATGTGTTTACATTAACTTGCTTATGAATAAAAATCTTTCCTTTATTTATTTTCTTTTTTACCAAATATTGATAGGGTTTTCCAATTCCAAACCATCTTATAGGTAGAAACAAGAATTATTCACCTTTTAAACTATACGGAGATGAAAAAGCGAGTTGGAATAGCAATCGGTTGGTTGATGCTTTGGGGGATACTGGGTATTACTCCCTTGCAAGCACAGGAAGAAGTGGAAAATTACTTCACCGTTACAGGAGTTGTGAAAGATAAGGAAAATAAGAAAAAGTTGGAAAATGTAAATGTATCTGTTCCCGGTACGAATATAGGTACTGTTACGAATTCGGATGGAGTGTTTGCCTTGAAGATAAAGGATGCAGAAAGCGCCTGGGGGTTGGAAGTATCTCACATCGGATATTTGAATACCCAGATTTCTCTGAAGGGGAACAAAGATTTATCCGATCTGACTATCTGGATGATACCGGCTCCTAATCTGTTGAGTGAAATTGTGATTTTTGGCAATAACGGGCGTGCCATTGTAGAAGAGGCTATCAGAAAAATACCGGTGAATTATTCATCGGGTCCGAATATGCTCACGGCATTTTATAGGGAGACGGTACAAAAAAGGCGTCGCTATATCAGTGTGTCGGAAGCCGTGATCGATGTATACAAAACGAGCTATGCCACCCGGGAAGCGGCTAATGACCGGGTACAACTCCAAAAAGGACGACGCCTGTTGAGTCAAAAGACGAGTGATACGCTTGCTGTAAAAGTGGTGGGTGGTCCCAGTTTGTCAATCTATCTTGATGTAGTGAAGAACCAGAATGCACTATTGAGTACAGGAGATTTAGATTTCTACGATTTTTACTTTGAAGAGCCGGTGAATTTCGATAACCGTATGCACTATGTGGTCAGCTTCCATCCAAGAGTCAATTTAATGTATGCTTTGTTTTACGGGAAATTTTATATTGACTTTGAAAAGCTGTCGTTCACTCGTGCGGAGTTTTCATTGGATATGCGGAATAAGACGAAAGCCGTAGAAGCTATTCTCCATCGGAAACCTCTTGGGCTACGGTTCAAACCACAAGAGGTTTCTTATCTGGTGACTTATAAGGAACAGAACGGAAAGACCTATTTGAATTATATTTGGAATACGATTCGCTTCAAGTGCGACTGGAAAAAACGCCTGTTCTCTTCCGGCTATACGGTATTTTCCGAAATGGTGGTGACGGACCGGCAAGAGGATGGCTTTACGGCTATTTCCAATAAGAATGCTTTTAAAGAGAAACAGGTGTTTTATGACCTGGTAAACGAATATTGGAATGAAGACTTCTGGAAAGAGTATAATATTATTGAACCTACCGAGTCTTTAGAACATGCCGTAGATAAATTGAAGAAGCAATCTCATTAGATTTCAGATAGTTTTTCTTATATTTGATACCAACACAATAATTCCGGTATATGCTGAATGAACTGTTCATACTGGCTAAGATAAAAGAGGGTGATATAAAAGCGTTTGAGAATGTTTTCAGACGTTATTATTCTCCTCTTTGCTGGTATGCAGCAGGCATTACGGGTGAAATGGAGACGGCAGAGGAGATAGTAGGAGAACTATTCTATCTATTTTGGAAGGATCGGGAAAAATTACAGATATTCCGGTCAATTAAAAGTTATCTGTACAAAGCAGCGTGCAATGAAGCGCTTCAGTATTGCCGCCATAAAGAAGTTGAAGAGCGGCATCGCGAATATGTACTGGCTACCGATACTTTCGGGCAGGGAACGGATCCCCAACGGGATTTGGAGTATGAAGAATTGCAGGCACTGATTCGGCATACGCTTGACAAACTCCCCGGACGCCGGCTTCGTATATTTGAGATGCATCGTATGGAAGGTAAAAAGTATGCCGAGATTGCCCTGGCTCTCTCCCTTTCAGTGAAGACAGTGGAGGCGGAGATGACGAAAGCACTCTGTACTTTACGAAAAGAAATCGATGATTATATTTTAGCGAAATGATTGAAGTGAACAAAAATAGTACAAGGACGGATGTAGCGTGGAAACGTTTATATAGCCGCTTGAACCAAGATAATCTGCTTCCGGCCACCGGAGAAGAGACGATACATCGTAGGCTTTTCTTGAAATGGGGAAGGGTGGCTGCGGCTGTGTTTATAGGAGCTGTCTGCTTGGCATCGGTTCTGTGGATTGCACCGGGAAACAGGCATACCGGCTTGAATTTGGTGATACAGGAAAATCGCGAAGCATCTACTTTGGTTACAACTCTTGAAGACGGTTCTATTGTCTATTTAGGACAACAAAGTACTCTGAAATATCCCGAACACTTTGCTGCGGATAAGCGGGAAGTAAATCTCCGTGGAGAAGCTTTTTTTGATGTGACCAGAAAACATGAACAGACTTTCCTGATCGAAACAGAGAAAGTGCGGATCGAAGTGTTGGGTACGGCTTTTAATGTCCGCAGTAACGAAAAAGGTCTTTTCTGCCTGTCTGTACGACGGGGCAGGGTAAGGGTTTCGATGAAGCAGGGAGGACACAGTGTACTGGTAGATGCCGGGAAGACAGTTACATTGCAGGAAGAGCGGTTGCAACTGAGTGATACCCGGGAGTCTGGCGAGTCCGGACGTTATACAAGAAATATACGTTTTAAGGATGAATGTCTGGAAGATATTTTGCGGGTGGTGAATGATGAAAATTCCGCATTACGGTTACAGGTCGGCTCTCCAGCTTTAAACCGACGGAGACTGACTATTGAATTTTCGGACAGTTCTCCTGAAGTGGTTGCTGAATTGATCTGCTATGCATTGGGCTTGAAGTGTTCGCGCGAGGACGGCAAATTGATACTGTCCGAATGAGAATTCTTTAAATCATTTCGGATAATAATATCTTTAATAAGGCTGGATGATGATCTCTCTAAATAATAGGCAAATAACGGTTTCTTAAATATAGAATTATGAAATACTGCCGTCTCTTTATGTTCTTCTTGGGATTGTTTCTCATTGCTGCCGGTACGCTGAGAGCAGACGGAGACGATGTGCTTGATCGCCTCATCAGGTTGCCTAAGATGAAAGGTACGGTATATGCTTTATTAGGCAAGGTTTCGGAATGTTCCGGATACCTTTTTGTTTACGATAGTAAAATTGTGAACAATGATGCCGTGGTAAGGATAAAGAGTAAAGAGTGTACGGTTCGACAGGCCATTTACGGGATAATAGGCAATAAAACGTTGGAACTTAAGGTGATAGGGCAGCATATCCTTATTTTACATGCCGATGGCAGAAGAACTGAAATAGAGAAAGAAACCGGACTGTCTTATCCAGCCTATTTTACGGTTTCCGGTAGATTGCGAGACAAAGAGACGGGAGAGTCTATCGTAAATGCATCTGTCGCTATTCAGGGAACTTCAATGGGAAATGTTACGAATAAAGATGGCGGGTTCCGGCTTCATCTGCCGGATTCTTTAAGACATTGCACTCTTTCCTTTTCTCATCTGGGATATGTAGCACAGGATGTTGAAGCGGCTGTTTTGGTTGACCGTGATAACATACTAAGTCTGGAACCGAAGGTTGTTCCTTTACAGGAACTTCTGATTCGGTTGGTAGAACCCGGAAAGCTGTTACGGGAAATGATCGAGTGCCGGAAAGAAAATTATTCGTTGAATCCTGTCTATCTGACAACGTTCTATCGGGAAGGAGTTCAATTGAAAGGTAAATTTCAAAGCTTGACGGAAGCAGTTTTCAAAGTATATAAAAGTTCTTTGCTGGACTCCGAGATGCCGGACCAAGTGAAATTGTTGAAGATGAACCGGATGAATAACCGGGAAAATACCGACAGTTTGATAGCTAAAATACGGGCAGGTATCCAGGCTTGCCTGCAACTTGATGTGATGAAGGATTTACCCGATTTTCTGTCGGTCGATTCGGAGGATAACCCATATGTATATACTTCCGGCGGTATTACGTTTTTGGACGATCGTTGTGTCAATGTAGTCTGCTTCGGGCAAAAGCCGGGAGTCAAAGAACCGCTCTATTGTGGCGAGTTGTATATCGATTCGGAAAATGGTGCATTGCTGAAGGCCCGTATTGAAGTACAACCTCGATATATAAAGAGGGCTACGCGGATTTTTGTTGTCCGGCAAGCGCAGAATGTAAACTTGACTACCCAGAAGGTAGTATATACCATCTCTTATAAGCCATGGAACGGAACGTATTATATCCATCATATTCGCGGCGATCTGTATTTCAAAATGAAGAAGAAGCGTGTATTATTCAGTAACCCTACACTGCATACTTGGTTTGAGATGGTGACTTGCAGAGTGGATACAGAGCATGTCGTTCGTTTTTCCCGTACCGAGCGGATACCTACTCATGCGGTTTTTTCGGACATGAATTTCAAATACGATGAACGTTTTTGGGAAGATTTCAATGTTATTCCATTGGAAGAGGAACTGAGCAGGATTATCGAAAAAGTGGCATTAAAGATCGAGCAAATCGATCATCCGGAAGAATCCAGATGAGCTTGTAGGAGAATCATAACTCATCTTATTATCAGAGATATTCCGAAAATATTCATTAGTTTTGTAGTCATCTTTTCCAGTATTTTCGGTTTATATATTTTGAGGTGACATGGAAAGAACGGAGGAGATTCGGGGAGCTATAATCCGGACGCAATACTTTTGAAAACAATAAGTTATGATTAAACAAGATTATCTGTTACGTATGATTCAGGAGATTATTTCGCTGATAGCCAATGCGATACTGAATAAAAAGAAAATCCGTCAGCAGGAGTGGGTGGAGTATGATTGTCTGACCGGACAGATATTGGGCTTTCCTGCGGAACAACTGATAGGTATGGATATGCAGGAACTGATTGAGCAATACGAAGGCGATCCTGATAGAATGGGGAAGATAGAGCTGGCTGCCATGACTTTGTTGAAAATGTCCGATGAAACGGATGCCGATCATCTTTTACAGAAATCCAAGCTCCGGCAGGAGGGGATGGAGTTGTTGAAATATGTTCAGAAAGCGGGGAACACCTTTTCCATTCAGCGTGTGGCATTGATTCATTTGTTAGAGATGAACGGATAAGCAGAGTGCTGCGGATGGCAGTGAGAAATGCGCTGTTAAAACTTCATGGTATACATATCCATTTATTCTGAAAAACTGTATCTTTGTGCCCGATTGTAAAATAGCGTTTTGATATGGAATTACCTAAAGACCCGATGATGCTGTTCAGCGTTGTCAATATGAAACTTCGTGATCATTATTCTTCATTGGATGAACTGTGTGATGATCTGCACATTGATAAAGACGATATTATCGGCCGGCTGAAAGCTGTCGGTTTTGAATACAGCCCCGAACATAATAAGTTTTGGTAATCCTCACAAACATCTCCGGCTGTTTGGTTGTTATACCCCCAAAACATATATCGGGGTATGTTCGCACGTTGGAAAAGCTTGAAAGGAGTCAGAGGATGGCATGTTTGGAAATTAAAACTGATTGATGCCAGATTGTATTTCGTCAGTATCTTTGTGGGATTACTGACGGGACTTGTTGCCGTACCCTATCATTATCTGTTACAGTTCTTTTTTGATACCCGGCGTACTTTTTTCGATGCTCACCCTCGTTGGTATTGGCATATTCCGTTGTTTTTGGCATTGTGGGGTATTCTTATTTTTGTCGCTTGGCTGGTCGGCAAAATGCCGCTTATTACCGGGGGAGGTATTCCGCAGACACGCGGAGTGATTAACGGCCGTATTTCCTATAAACATCCTTTCATCGAGATGGTCTCCAAATTTGCGGGCGGTGTACTTGCACTTACAGCCGGTTTGTCCTTGGGGCGTGAAGGACCATCGGTGCAGATCGGTTCTTATGTGGGGTGTCTTGTTTCCAAATGGACAAGGGTACTTTCGGGAGAGCGTAAACAGCTTCTTGCTGCCGGGGCAGGAGCCGGGCTGGCAGCCGCTTTTGCAGCTCCGTTGGCCTCATCATTATTGGTTATCGAGTCTATTGAGCGTTTTGATGCGCCAAAAACTGCCATCACTACATTGCTTGCGGGTGTTGTGGCAGGAGGGGTGGCCAGTTGGCTGTTTCCTGTCAATCCCTACCATCTGATAGATGCCATTGAGCCGTTGCTCCCTTTTCTTTCCCAATTGAAACTGTTTTTATTGCTGGCGGTGGTGATTTCTCTTTTTGGGAAGTTCTATTCTGAAGTGACCTTGTATTTTAAGCAAGTTTATACCGGTGTAAAGCATCCGGCATATATGAAGATGCTCTATTTGCTGGTAGTAGCTTACTCTATCTCGCTGGTACAGGTAAATCTGACGGGGGGAGGAGAGCAGTTTTTGCTGGAACAGGCTTCCGGTAATGGCAGCATCCAAATAATGTGGGTGGTAGCTATGATGATGCTTCATTTTGTGTTTACAGCGCTTTCCGTTTCTTCCGGATTGCCGGGAGGAAATTTCATTCCTACTTTGGTTACCGGAGGATTGTTCGGGCAAGTGATCGCTTTGATATTGGTGCAGAGAGGTTTCATCGCACAGGAGAATGTGAGTTATGTGATGCTGATTTGTATGTCCGCTTTTTTGGTGGCTGTTATCCGGACGCCATTGACGGCTATTGTCTTAATCACTGAAATCACCGGGCATTTCGAAGTGTTTTATCCCTCTGTGGTGGTGGGCGGATTGACTTACTATTTTACGGAATTGCTTCAGATACAGCCTTTCAACGTCACTCTTTACGATGATATGATTCATACTCCGGATTTTCAGAAGCAGAAACGCTATACTCTTTCCGTTGAAATCATGACCGGTTCCTATCTGGATGGTAAAGAGGTTGATGAATTACGGTTACCCGAACGCTGTATCATCATCAATGTACACCGTGACCGAAAGGATCTGAAACCGGATGGAATACGGTTGATTCCGGGTGATCAGGTGCAGATAGAAATGGATGCACAGGATATTGAAAAGTTATACGAACCATTGGTTAGTATGGCAAATATTTATTGAAAAGGCTTGAATGGTGAGCAAAACTGTAATAGTTATAGGCTATTTCGATGCTTTTTACTAATAATTCTTTGTTTTCTATTTCTTTTGTCTATATTTGCAGCCATACTTAAAAATAACACCTACTGAGATGAAAAAACACGATTCTCTTTTCTTTCTCTGCGTGCTTGTCTGTTTCCTCCCTTTTTTCTTGAGTGATGCAGTATATGATGCTTATAAGCAGTTCAATGCCTCCCACGGCATGGTGATGAGTTTTATCAAGTTTGCCATTCTCTCCACTTTGGGCGAAGTTATCGGTCTGCGTATCAGCACCGGTGTTTATCATCGTTCCGGTTTTGGCATTCTGCCGCGTGCCTTTGTCTGGGGCTTGCTTGGGTTGGGGATAAACATGGCTTTTGTGGTTTTCTCGGCGGGAGTTCCTGCATTTGCTTCCTATTTGGGAGTGCAGGATGCTTCCGGTATTATGTCCGGTCCTTTTTCATTGGATAAGGTATTACTTGCATTGGCCATTTCTGTGACTATGAATACTATTTTCGGGCCGGTATTTATGACGTTGCACAAGGTTACCGATACCCATATTCTGGCTACCGGAGGGACGTTGAAAGGTTTCTTTACTCCCATCCCTATGGGAAAAATATTGCAGGGGTTGAATTGGAAAGTGCAATGGGGATTCGTGTTTAAGAAAACCATTCCTTTTTTCTGGTTTCCTGCCCATACGATTACGTTTTTATTGCCCGGTGATGCTCGTGTGTTGTTTGCTGCTCTGTTAGGGGTAGTGCTTGGTATATTCTTGGCTGTGGCTGCACGTAAATAGATGGAATAGTGTGTTTTTTATTAAAATACCACTGAGAATTTACCCCTTTCACCGCCTTCACCTTTTTTGCTCAATCCCCTTATTCATCGGATATACAGGGTGAAGGGGCACTCGGTCTTTTGTGCACCGTGCAAAGTTCTTCTAAGAACGGTGCATTCACACTGTATGGATAGTGCTCGGAGGAAGTAAGCATCCTGCTTACGGTTGTTGACATGCCGCGTCGTTCCTTTTTAGCGGGGTTTCACCTTGTCTGCCCGATGAATAAAGGGATTGAGCAAAAAAGGTGAAGGTGGTGAAGACGGGAAGAATATGTTGGATACCGACTGTTATAAAGGGAATTTTAAACTATAAAAGAAAAGATGTAGCAGATTTTAAAAAAAGATGCTACATTCTTTTTCTTAACTTGCTACATCTTTTAGGGAAAGACGGAAGTCTTTTGCGAGAATCTGCTACGTCTTTTTCTTAATCCGATTGCGTTTCTACTATCAATTGCATTTCATTCCACTGCCGGTTACATCGCATTGGGTTTTCGAGTTATTCCTTTTGCAATTGTACATTTGCCGAATGAAACTCTATTTGGATTCCGACTGCTTTCTTAACCATGCGATTTCCTGCGGCCATAGTGTTTCGTCTATCGTCTCAAGTATAAGCGGCATATTGTCGAAACGTGGGTCACGCATCAATTTCTCAAAGAAAGGGAATCCGATAAAACCTTTTCCGATGCTGTCGTGGCGGTCCACGCGGCTACCCAATGCTTTCTTCGAGTCATTGAGGTGCATGGCGCGAAGATATTGAAAGCCGACCACCTCTTCAAACTCATTGAAAACCCTTTCATAATCTTCCAACAGGTCATAGCCGGCGGTAAAAGTATGGCAGGTATCCAAGCAGACCCCTACGCGGGTTTTATCTTCCACACGGTCGATGATGTACTTTAAATGCCAGAACTCATTACCGAGGTTACTGCCTTGCCCGGCGGTGTTCTCGATGACTGCCGTCACCTCTTTCGTTTTTTCTAAAGTGATGTTGATACTTTCCGCGATGAGGCTAAGGCAATCTTCTACAGAAATTTTGTTCAGATGACTGCCGGGATGGAAATTTAACAATTTCAGTCCTAACTGTTCGCAACGCTGCATTTCGTCCAAAAAGGCAGCGCGGCTTTTCTCCAATCCCTCCGGTTCCGGATGTCCGAGGTTGATCAGGTAACTGTCGTGCGGAAGGATGTATTCCGGTTGGAAATCATACTTGGCGCAGTTCTCTTTAAAAAGTCGTATACTCTCTTCCGTCAATGGCTTACTTACCCATTGGCGTTGGTTCTTAGTGAAAAGTGCAAAGGCATTTGCGCCTATTTTGTGTGCATTGACGGGAGCGCTTTCTACACCACCCGATGCACTGACATGTGCTCCGATATATTTCATGAAGTTTCTTTTTTATTCTATAATCCAATGTTCTATATTACGTTCTTTTTGTGAGAAGTTGACTCCGACTTTAACGAGTGTCCTTCCATCGGCGATGTATGGGATAAGGTATCCTTTTTCATTGATCCGTTCCTTCTTTAATGGGGTTTATCATAGCTTTTTCAAGCACTTGGTTTGGTTTACAAAGATAGATAAATTCCCGTTGATACAACAAGGAGTAACCCATAAATGTTTCTTTCATGCAGACCAAGAAGAAATTTTGGTTATGCCACGGATCGGCAAGGAATTTGAAACCTGTGATATGTGGGAAAGATACAGGTACTCCACTGGGGTGTACGGATATTCATGTGAAAATATGAATCCCCTTTCTCGCTTTGTCGATGGCAAGAGAGGGGATTATAAACAGAGTGATAATTGAAAACTTTACGCCAGATTACCTATTTCATCCAGATTCTTTTGAATATCCTCGTCACTGAGCGAGTAGTTCATCAAGTCTCCTGCCAGGTATTTATCATACGATGCCATATCGATGAGGCCGTGACCGGAAAGATTGAATAAGATCACTTTCTCTTCTCCGGCCTCCTTACATTTATTGGCTTCACGGATGGTGGCGGCAATGGCATGGCAGGATTCGGGAGCGGGAATGATACCTTCGGCCTGTGCGAAAAGGCAACCGGCTTCGAAGGATTCGAGCTGCTTGATATCTACCGCTTCCATTAGTCCGTCTTTCAACAACTGAGAAACGATGACACCTGCACCATGATAGCGAAGGCCGCCTGCATGAATATTTGCCGGAGCAAAATTGTGGCCTAAAGTGAACATGGGCAATAAGGGGGTATACCCTGCTTCATCTCCAAAGTCGTATTGGAATTTTCCGCGTGTCAGTTTCGGACAAGAAGCCGGCTCTGCTGCGATAAAACGTGTCTTTTTTCCTTCAAGGATGTTGTGACGTATAAAGGGGAAAGAAATTCCGCCGAAGTTGGAACCGCCTCCAAAACAGGCAATCACCATGTTGGGGTATTCTCCGGCCATCTCCATCTGCTTTTCAGCTTCCAGTCCGATGACGGTTTGATGTAAAGCCACATGACTGAGCACCGAACCGAGGGTATACTTGCAGTTCGGAGTTGTTTGTGCCAGCTCGATCGCTTCGGAAATGGCGGTACCTAATGAACCTTGATAATTCGGATGGGCAGTCAGTATATCTTTTCCTGCGCGGGTAGACATGGAGGGGGAAGGGGTAACCTGTGCGCCGAATGTCTGCATAATACTGCGGCGGTATGGCTTTTGCTCATAGCTGATCTTTACTTGATATACGGCCGCTTCCAGTCCGAAAAGTTTAGCGGCATATGCCAGTGACGCCCCCCATTGTCCGGCTCCGGTTTCTGTTGTAACGTTTGTTACACCCTCTTTTTTGCAATAATAAGCTTGCGGAATGGCAGAGTTCAGTTTGTGTGATCCCATCGGGCTTACACTTTCGTTCTTGAAATAAATATGTGCCGGAGTACCCAGTGCTTTCTCCAGTCCGTAAGCGCGCACCAAAGGGGTACTGCGATAATATTTGTACATTTCGCGCACTTCCTCGGGAATCTCGATCCATTTATCTGTTTGGTTTAATTCCTGGCGGCAGAGTTCTTCTGCAAATATCGGGTAAAGATCTTCGGCTTTCAGAGGTTGTTTGGTACCGGGATGTAAGGGAGGCATCGGTTTGGTTACCATGTCAGCCTGAATGTTGTACCAATAGCGTGGAATTTCATCTTCGGGTAGTATATACCTTTTAGTTTTATTACTCATAATATTGTGGTTTTTGATATTTTAGTTGCCAAAAATAAACATAATTTTTAATACGGTGATTAAATACGCAACAAAGAATAGAATTAATTGTTATTTTGTTTAAGTTTGCAACTGAAATAATGTGTCAATGCGGCAATCTGTTAATGACCCGGATTCCATGGGATAACTTAATTGTGCACGAATTGGAAAGTGAATGCATGGGTACATTATTTTGTATAGCCGGTTGGTATATGGGTATGTTGGCACATTAACACATTATTGATTATGAAGATTTATCATAAAATACTACTGTATCAAAATAAACTACTACAACCCTATGTACGTATTTTGCTTAGGATGATGGCGGTTCTTACTTACATGGCTTCTTTACTTTTGATTGTGGGTGTGGTTTATGAACATGGTTTTCCTCTTTCTGCAACCGATATTTCGCATCTGAAAATTTTGTATAAAGCGGTATGGATCATCTTCCTGATAGATGTTACATTACATATTTTTCTTGAATATAAAGGAACAAAGAAAAACTTCCGGAAGTTGGCGTGGATATTGAGTTGGCTACTTTATCTGACGTTAGTTCCCGTTATATTCCATCGTCCCGATGAAGAGGGAGCCATTTTGTATGTATGGGATTTTTTGGGTAGCAAACTTTATCATATTCCTCTTTTGCTTCTTTTTTCTTTTCTTAATTTATCAAACGGACTGGTACGTTTGCTGGGGCGGAGAACCAATCCGTCATTGATTCTTGCAGTGAGTTTCTTCGTAATAATTCTGATTGGTACGGGATTGTTGTTATTGCCTCGTTGCACAGTAGAAGGGGTCGTATTGTCGTGGGTGGATGCCTTGTTTACTTCGACAAGCGCCGTATGTGTAACAGGCTTAGTGCCCGTGGATGTATCGGCAACGTTTACGCCGATGGGGCTGACGGTCATTATTCTCTTGATTCAGGTCGGAGGTTTGGGAGTCATGACATTGACCAGTTTCTTTGCGATGTTCTTCATGGGAAATACCTCGTTGTATAATCAATTGGTAGTGCGTGATATGGTAAGTTCCAATTCTCTGGGATCTTTACTGTCTACTTTACTTTATATTTTAGGTTTTACCATGGTGATAGAAGGTGCAGGAATGGTATCTATCTGGCTGGGTATACACGGCACGTTGGGGATGAGTCTGGAGGAAGAACTGGCATTCTCGGCTTTTCATTCCATTTCCGCTTTTTGTAATGCGGGCTTTTCTACGCTTCCCGGAAATTTAGGCAATCCGATGGTGATGACCGGGCACAATTCTCTTTATATTTCAGTTTCTTTATTGATTATTTTAGGAGGAATCGGATTTCCTATTCTGGTGAATTTCAAAGATATAGTACTCTATCATTTACGTCGTTTCTGGAAATTTGTGCGTACTCTGAAGCTTGACAGGCATAAAAAACAACATTTGTACAACCTGAATACGAAGATTGTGCTGATTGTGACTTTATTATTGTTAGTATTGGGCACATTGGCGGTTGCTGCTTTCGAATGGAACGGTTCTTTTGCCGGAATGTCCGTAGCCGACAAATGGACACAGGCTTTTTTCAATGCCACTTGTCCGCGAACAGCAGGATTCAGTAGTGTGGACTTAACGAGCTTGAGTGTGCAGACTATATTGATTTATATATTTCTAATGTGGATTGGCGGTGCGGCTCAATCCACTGCCGGCGGTGTCAAGGTGAACGCTTTTGCAGTTGTGGTTCTCAATTTAATAGCTGTTCTACGCGGAACGGAACGTGTCGAGGTGTTCGGGCGCGAACTTTCCCACGATTCTATCCGGCGTTCCAATGCAACGGTGGTGATGTCTCTCGGGGTATTGTTCTTGTTTATTTTCGTATTGAGTATATTAGAACCGAAAATGTCGGTCATGACACTTACGTTTGAGTGTGTGTCTGCGCTAAGCACGGTTGGTTCGAGTTTGAACGCTACTCCTCTGCTTCGCGATGAAAGCAAATTGTTGGTGGCTTTGTTGATGTTTGTGGGGCGTGTAGGGTTGATAACCTTGATGTTAGGAATTGTGAAACAGAAAAAGAATACGAAATATCGTTATCCGAGTGATGATATAATAATTAACTAATATGCCAATGTGCCGACTGGCTGCGCAATAATGGGAAAAACGTCATGTGCAGACGAAGGCAGTGGTTAATTGAAAAAATAGGAGGATATGAAATACATTATTATTGGCTTAGGAAATTATGGGCATGTGTTGGCAGAAGAATTTTCTGCTTTGGGGCATGAAGTGATAGGGGCGGATATTAGTGAGAGTCGTGTAGACAGCATTAAGGATAAAGTGGCTACGGCTTTTGTGATCGATGCTACGGACGAGCAGTCATTGAGTGTACTTCCATTGAACAGTGTGGATGTGGTGATTGTGGCGATTGGTGAAAATTTTGGTGCTTCTATCCGCGTGGTGGCTTTGTTGAAGCAAAAAAAAGTGCAGCATATCTATGCGCGCGCCATTGATAATGTACATAAAGCAGTTCTGGAAGCTTTCAGTTTGGATAAGATTCTGACACCGGAAGAAGATGCGGCCCGTAGCTTGGTTCGTCTGTTTGATTTTGGTACTTCCATGGAAGTTTTCCGGATAGATGCAGAGTATTATATCGTCAAGTTCCGTGTTCCGGAAAAATTTATCGGCTATTTTGTGAATGAGTTGAAGCTGAACGAAGAGTTTCATTTGAAGATCATAGGCTTGAAGCGTGCGGAAAAAATAGAAAATTGTCTTGGTATATCGTTGACTGATAGTAAGATTGTAAATGAATTACCGGAGAATGATAAGATACAGGAAGGGGATGAACTGGTGTGTTACGGTAAATACAAAGACTTCCAGAAATTGTGGAAAGCTTTATAATTTAAAACTATATACTCTTATATGGTAAGAGTATATAGTTTTACTATACAAAAGTGTATACTTTTGTATGACAAGAGTATACACTTTAATTTTGACTTTATCTGTCGGCTTTCAAAGCTTCTTCCAAGTTGATGCCTAATGCTTTGGCAACACCTGTGCCATAAGCAGGATCGGCCTTATAGCAGTTGCGTACATGGCGTTGCTTGATGAATAGTTCGGAATCACCCATGGCACGAGCCGTGTTTTCGAAGAGTAATTGCTGTTCGTCTGCCGGCATCAATCGGAAAAGGTCGCCCGGTTGACTGTAGTAATCATCGTCATATTCCCGTTCGTTATAGTTATAGATGTCACCGTGAACTTTCAAGGGCGGTTCTTTCTTTTCCGGAGAATCTTTCCATTCACCGTAACTATTGGGTTCATAACCTTTGGTTGCGCCATAATTGCCATCTACCCGCATCGATCCATCACGATGGTAAGCGTGGAACGGACAGCGTGGTTTGTTCACCGGTATCTGTTCGGAATTCACGCCGAGACGATAACGCTGGGCATCTCCATAGGAGAAGAGACGTCCTTGTAACATTTTGTCCGGAGAGAAGCCTATTCCTTCTACGATATTCATCGGGTTGAATGCGGATTGTTCCACTTCGGCAAAGTAGTTCTCTGGATTGCGGTTCAGTTCGAGTATACCTACGTCTTGCAAAGGAAAGTCTTTATGCGGCCATACTTTTGTCAAGTCGAATGGATTGATACGATAATTATCAGCTTCCTCCTCCGTCATTATTTGGATTTGGAACAGCCATTTCGGGAAATCACCTTTCTCGATACTTTCGAAAAGGTCTCGTTGGTGAGATTCACGGTCTTTAGCTACGATCGCCTCTGCTTCCTGATCTGTCAGATTTTTAATACCTTGCAAGGTACGAAGGTGGAATTTTACCCAGGTGCGTTTGTTCTCTGCATTATAGAAACTGTAAGTGTGGCTGCCGAATCCGTGCATATGACGGTAAGAATAAGGAATACCGCGCGGGCTCATGGTGATGGTGACTTGATGCAATGCTTCGGGAAGCAGTGTCCAGAAATCCCAATTACTGTTAGGGCTACGCATATTTGTTTTCGGATCGCGTTTAATGGCATGGTTTAGGTCGGGAAATTTTAGCGGGTCACGAAGAAAGAATACGGGGGTGTTGTTTCCTACCAGGTCCCAATTTCCTTCTTCTGTATAAAATTTCATGGCAAAACCTCGGATATCTCTTTCTGCATCGGCCGCTCCGCGTTCTCCGGCTACGGTAGAGAAACGTACAAAACATTCTGTCTTTTTTCCGACTTCACTGAAAATGGCTGCACGAGTATACTTTGTAATGTCATGTGTGACGGTAAATGTTCCGTAAGCACCGGAACCTTTGGCATGCATACGTCTTTCGGGGATTACTTCCCGATCGAAATGAGCCAGTTTTTCAATTAACCACGGATCTTGCAAGGTGATCGGGCCACGAGGGCCTGCTGTCTGTGAATTCTGGTTGTCGGCAATGGGACGACCGTTGGCAGATGTTAGTTTTTTCTCTTCCATAATTTTAGATATTTTAATGGATTACTTTTAATATAACAAAGAGAACGAAGATTTTGTTGGTTGTTTTATAAACAATTCTATGGGAAAAAGATAAAATGACTGATAATTGTATCTTTTTTGACTTATAATTATACCCTTGGTTTTATCATATTGCTTTAATTTTGTAGCAGAATAAAGAATGAAATAAACATGAAGAACAAAATTATTTATCTGTTACTGTTTTGTACATGCCTGGCACTTCCGGGACAGGCTCAGCAATTTAAAACTTTTGAAGTCGGAAAAAAGACTTTTTTACTGAATGGAGAACCTTTCATTGTAAAAGCGGCCGAGCTGCATTATACACGTATTCCACAACCTTATTGGGAGCATAGGATCAAAATGTGTAAAGCATTAGGGATGAATACTATTTGCTTGTATGTATTTTGGAATATTCATGAACAGGAAGAGGGACAATTCGATTTTACCGGTCAGAACGATATAGCTGCTTTCTGTCGTCTGGCACAGAAACATGGAATGTATGTCATAGTGCGTCCCGGCCCCTATGTGTGTGCGGAGTGGGAGATGGGTGGACTGCCGTGGTGGTTGTTGAAGAAAAAAGACATTGCTTTGCGTACGCTCGACCCTTATTATATGGAGCGCGTGGGAATCTTTATGAAAAAGGTGGGTGAACAGCTTGTCCCTTTGCAGATTACTCGTGGCGGTAATATTATCATGGTGCAGGTAGAGAATGAATACGGTTCGTATGGCACGGATAAGCCTTACGTTTCTGCCATTCGCGATATGGTGCGTGGTGCCGGTTTCACGGAAGTACCTTTGTTTCAGTGCGATTGGAGCAGTAATTTCACCAACAATGCTTTGGATGATTTGCTGTGGACGGTCAACTTCGGAACAGGAGCCAACATAGACCAGCAATTTAAGAAACTAAAGGAACTGCGTCCGGAAACGCCGTTGATGTGCAGCGAGTTTTGGAGCGGATGGTTCGATCATTGGGGGCGTAAACACGAAACACGTCCGGCCAAGGATATGGTGCAGGGATTGAAAGATATGCTCGACCGTAATATTTCGTTCAGCCTGTATATGACTCATGGAGGTACCACGTTCGGACACTGGGGAGGAGCCAATAATCCTGCCTATTCTGCCATGTGCAGCTCTTATGATTATGATGCCCCGATTAGTGAAGCCGGATGGGCTACTGAGAAATATTTCCTGCTTCGTGATTTATTGAAGGGTTATCTGCCTGCCGGACAGTCTTTGCCGACTATTCCCGAAGCTCTGCCGGTAATGGAAATTCCAGAGATCAAATTCACGCAGGTGGCTCCTTTATTCAGCAATCTGCCCGTAGCAAAACAGGCAATAGATATTCAGCCGATGGAACAATTCGATCAGGGTTGGGGAAGTATCCTCTACCGCACTGTTTTGCCACAGGATGTAAAAGCCGGAACAGTGCTCGAAATCACCGAAGTGCACGATTGGGCGCAAGTCTTTGCCAACAATACCCTGTTGGCGCGTCTGGATCGCCGGAAAGGAGAATTTACCGTTACATTGCCTGCTTTGAAAAAGGGTACCCAGCTCGATATTCTGGTAGAAGCTATGGGACGTGTTAATTTCGATAAGTCCATTCACGACCGTAAAGGTATCACGGAGAGTGTGGTGCTGGCGGCTACGGACGGTAATAAGCAAATAGTAAAGAATTGGCAGGTGTATAATCTGCCGGTCGATTATGCTTTTGCGAGCAATAAGCAGTACGTTTCGGGTGGCAAGCAGGCGATGCCCGCTTACTATAAAGCGACTTTCAAACTTTCGAAAACGGATGATACGTTCCTCGATATGAGTACCTGGGGCAAAGGTATGGTGTGGGTGAACGGCCATGCGATGGGGCGTTTTTGGGAAATCGGTCCGCAGCAGACGCTCTTTATGCCGGGTTGCTGGCTGAAAAAGGGAGTGAATGAGATTATCGTTCTCGACTTGAAAGGTCCTGAGAAAGCTATGGTAAAGGGATTGAAGAAGCCAATTCTCGATGTACTGCGCGAAAAAGCTCCCGAAACTCACCGCAAAGAGGGTGAACATTTGAATCTTTCAGCCGAAACTCCCGCTCATAAAGGTGCTTTCATTCCGGGTAACGGCTGGCAGGAGGTACGTTTTGCCAATCCGGTGAAAGGACGTTATTTCTGTCTGGAAGCTCTTTCTCCACAGGCCGAGGATAATATAGCCGCTATTGCAGAGTTCGATGTCTTGGGTGATGATGGTAAACCGGTTTCCCGCGAGCATTGGAAAATCCGGTATGCCGACAGTGAAGAAACCCGCAGTGGAAATCGTACGGCCGATAAAATTTTCGATCTTCAGGAATCTACTTTCTGGATGACAGTGGATAATGTGGCCTATCCTCATCAACTGGTTATCGATTTGGATAAAGAGCAAACGCTCACAGGTTTCCGTTATCTGCCCCGTGCCGAAAAAGGGTATCCGGGAATGATTAAGGAATATCGCATCTATGTGAAGCCGACAGACTTTAAGTATTGATAAATAATTAGATAATTTGCCAATATGCCAATATGCCAATGTGCCAATGTGTCAATTAGCTGCGCGGAATGGTAGCACAGCCAATTGGTACATTATTTAATTATGCTCTTAAAGCATAGATTAAGAGGATTATAAGGTTATTTATTATTAAAATGGGAAGTTGAATTAAACTTCCCGTTTTTTATTGGGTCATATATAAAGTTGCAACAGAAAAATAGATTTAGTAGTTTTAACAAAAAGAAAAAGTTAGTATGAAAAGAATAGCATTTTTAATGATCGCCTTGTTTATGATAGGTGGGGTGGTTATGGCTCAAGGTCAGCGTGGAGAACATAAAAAGATGACTCCGGCAGAACGGGCGGAAAAGATGACGGAACGTATGGTAAAAGAGTATTCCTTGAATGATGCGCAGAAGAAACAATTGTTGGAGGTGAATCTGGCACGGTGTGAAAAAATGGATGCCCGTATGTCTATGCGTCCGGATGTAAATGGAAAGAAAGACGGGAAAAAAGCTCCCCAGATGACAAAGGAAGAGCGGGAAAAGATGCGTGCGGAAATGAAAAACGCCAATGACGAGTATAATGCACAGTTACAAAAGATTATGACGGAAGAGCAATATGCTTCTTATACGAAGAAACAGTCCGAACGTGAACAACGGATGAAGGAGGGGCGGAGAGAGAGGAAGTAATCAACTTTCAACTCCGAACATTTGTGTATTTCCGTCTCTTTTTGTTCCTTTGTCATTGTAATTAAAGAACGGATAAATTATGAAGAAACTCATATACCTGCTTGCCTATTGCTTTTTCATTGTTATTACCGCTTGTGGTGGAAATAAGAAAGCAGAAGAAAAATCATTGCTGATTATGCAGGATAGCGTTGATGCACGTGGCTTACAACGTATGCAGGTATCGAAGGCGGATGTTGATATCAAGTTTAAAGGTAAGGATTATCACTCTTTTATATCACGCACTCCGGATGAGGATTTGCCGTTGGTAAAAGATGATAGGGGGAATCAGTTTGTTGATAATAAGATTCAGCTTCGTTTAACGCGTGGCAATGAGCAAATCTTCAATATGACTTTTACAAAGAGAAATTTTGTTTCAATAGTAGGAGAGGACTTTTTGGCAAAGTCTATTTTGGAAGGAATGGTATACAACAAGACTACCCCGCAAGGAATTGTATATGCTGCCAGTGTGTGTTATCCGCAGACGGACTTGTATGTTCCTATTTCCATAACGATTACTGCTGATGGTAAAATGACGATGGCACGGGAAGAGTTATTGGAAGAAATTTATGATGAAGAGGGTGTTTAAGCTTTCTAATGCATTCGTGACAATGGATTTACACAAATGTAATACTTTTTAAAACAATTGAAAGGCAACCGTCAGGTTGCCTTTCGTATTTTAGCGGAGTCAATAAATGTTATGATTTATAAGAGGAATGAGGATGCTGAACTGACATCTTATGAATAATATCTAAATTTTTTCTTTTTCTTTGCTGGCGATAGTTGTTTTAATACTTACTGCCCAAAATGAAAAGTTGGTTCTTTTGACGGAATCTGTGAATATGCAGGCTGATTCGACATGTATTGACACTATGCTGTTTTCATTCTGTTGATAGTTAAAGAAACTGAAAAATGTGATCTCACTCTGTTATTCCTAAATCTTTCCAGAATCACTATCGTTATTTGCATTATAAAAACATAGGAAACTATATTATTAACATTAAAAAATAACGATTATGAAGAAAATTTTATCTGTTCTTGTGATGGCTATCGTAGCCGTTCAGTTTGCATTTGCCGGTGATGTGATTACTAAGGATATTAACCAGTTGCCACTGTCGGCACGCAATTTCATTAACCAGCATTTCACCAAGCCCCAAGTGGCCCATATTAAAATAGACAGCGAGGTTTTATCTAAGAAGTACGAAGTTTTATTGACCAATGGTATCGAAATTGATTTTGATGGCAAAGGGAATTGGCAGGAAGTGGATGCTAAAAAGGGAAAGGTACCGGTAACGATTATCCCCTCTTTCGTCAGTAACTATTTGAAGACGAATAATTTCACTACTGAGTTCGTTACTAAGATCGAACGGGACCGTAAAGGGTATGAAGTAGAACTGAATACCGATTTGACTTTTAAGTTTGATAAGAATGGTAAGTTCCGTAAAGCGGATGATTGATTGTAAGATATAGAACCTTGACCAATATAATTTTAGAGATGATGAAATTTAAATATTATTTAGGAGCCGTAATGTTGGCGATAATCCTGTTTTCTTTCAGTGCTTGTGACAACGATGATGATTATATGCCACCTAATCAGGACATCATTACAGCGTTAAAGCAACTTTATCCTGATGTACAGGATATAGAATGGAGTCAGAAGGGTGTTTATTATGTAGCTGATTGTTGGGTAAATGGGTCGGAACTGGATGTGTGGTTTGATGCAAATGCCAATTGGATCATGACGGAGATGGAGATTTTTCGTGAACAGCTACCCGCAGCCGTCAATACGGCTTACGAGGAGAGTGGTTACGGTGATTGGGTGATTGACAACCTTACTAAGCTAACCTTTCCGCATAAGTCGGAAGAATTTGTCTTTGAAGTTCAGAGAGGTGCACAGGAACGTGCTTTGTATTACTCCGCATATGGCGGTCTCCTTCTTGAAAAGGATATTACCGATGCGGATGACACACACTGGCCGGACGTGGAATAATGGGAGAGGGGAGAGTTGAGATGGGAGAAGTGATTGCGCTATCATGATGCAAAGTACTTCTCCCATTTCCCTTTATTCTTCTTATTCCCGTTGTCCCCTTTTTTTATAATCCTCTTTTAGCTAAATTCGTAATCTTTTGCCAGTCCTCCTTCACTTGTTTCTTTATAGAGGGAGGGGAGATCGTGTCCTGTTTGCTTCATTACTTGTACCACCTTGTCGAAAGAAACGCGGTGCATGCCATCTGTGAATGAAGAGTAGAGGTTGGCATCCAGTGCACGTGCGGCGGCATAGGCGTTGCGCTCAATGCAAGGGATTTGCACTAATCCGCAAACGGGGTCGCAGGTCATTCCTAAGTGATGCTCCAAGCCCATTTCGGCAGCATATTCTATCTGGGCAGGGCTACCGCCGAATAATTGGTTGGCTGCTGCTGATGCCATGGCACAGGCTACGCCTACTTCTCCCTGACAGCCTACTTCTGCTCCGGAGATAGAAGCATTGAATTTTACAATGTTTCCTACAAGGCCGGCTGTGGCTAATGCGCGTAAGATACGTATATCGCTAAAATCACGACTTTTGTATAAATGATAGAGCACTGCGGGCATTACACCACAAGAGCCGCAAGTGGGCGCAGTTACAATTTTTCCGCCGGATGCATTTTCTTCGCTGACTGCCAATGCATATGCAAATACAAGGCCGCGCGATTGTAACGATTGTTTGTATCCGGTAGCACGTATATAATAAGTGGAAGCCTTTCTTCTTAAGTTTAACGGACCGGGCAGGACCCCTTCTTCTTCCAATCCCCGACGGATAGAGTCTATCATTGTTTTCCATACCTCATTCAGGTAATCCCAGATATCAGAGTCCTCACACTCTTTTACATACTCCCAATAGCCTTTTCCACTACGTTCGCACCATTCTAAAATTTCCGTCATGCTGTTCATTCCGTATACATCACGGCTTTCAATGGAAGGCGTATCGCTGTTTTCGGCTAATGCCCCTCCTCCGATACTATATACCGTCCAGTTTTCAATGAGCTTATCATCAGTGTCGAAAGCTGCAAAAGTCATTCCGTTCGGATGAAAAGGGAGAAAGACTTTGGGTTGCCATATAATTTCTACCGGTGCTGTCGGTTCGAGGGTATCGATAATAGCGACATCCGTCATATGGCCTTTTCCTGTAGCTGCCAGACTCCCGTAAAGTGTTACTTTGAATTTTGCTGCATCCGGATGGCGTGTTACAAACATTTCAGCCGCTTTTCGCGGCCCCATCGTATGACTACTGGAAGGACCTGTGCCAATACGGTATAACTCTTTGATTGACTTCATATTATTGTACTCTTGTTATTCTTTCTAATAAACTTTCAACTCTCAACTTTCAACTCTCCCTCCTCTAATACCATTTCTTTTTCCGGAAAAATGCATAGACCATGATCCCTATAATGATCATTAATGCCCAAGCGAAACAGTATCCGTATCTCCAGTCCAGTTCCGGCATCATCTTAAAATTCATCCCCCACACACCGACAAGAAAGGTCAGCGGTATAAAAATGGTAGATACGATTGTCAGCCGTTTCATAATATCGTTCATCCGTAAATCATTGTTGGATATATAGAGGTCTACCAGAGATGACAGTGTTTCACGGCATATTTCAATTGTCTGGAGAACAAATTGCAAATGGTCGTTTACATCATTGAAAAAGGCACGGTTGGCTTTATGCATCAATGTACTGTCTCCTCTCAGCAGTCTGATATATTGTTCTTTTAGAGGAAATATGGATTTTTTCATCAACATATACTGGCGTCTGAGAGATTGAATTTGAATGCCTATATCATCACCGTCACTGATTCTGAGCAATTCTTCTTCAAGGTCTTCAAGTGCATCGTCTATATCCGAGACCATTGAAGTATAATTCCCTATTACGCTGTTCAGGAGTACGCTCAACAGATAATCGCTTTGTCTGCTTCGTATCTTTAATACATCGTTGCGCAAGGCTATACTTACGTCGTCAAAGAAATTAGTCTCCTTTTCAAGAAAGGTCAATACATAGTTTGCACCTAAGATAATACATACCTGTTGCTGCTCCAATTCATCCAGATCGTTTTCATTTTCTTTTTTAGCAGGGTGGAAGAGCTTTAGAATAAGTACGATGTATTTATCATGTTCTTCTATTTTGGTAGGATGGTCGGCATTTAAAATATCTTGCAGTACAAGGAAGTCTATTTCGAAATGTTCGCAGATTTCACGAATCGTTTCTGTGTCTTTCAAACCGTGTACTTGTAACCAGTTGATACGTTCATTGTTCAGTGAATTACTGACTTCATGAAAGTTTGTTCCTGAAGATTCCTGCATTTCATTGAGATTGTATGTACAGAGATGCAGATGGGTAGGAGTCTGGCTCTCACCCGTATAAATTAATTTTTCACTTAACAGGTTGTTTTTCATGCTTTATTTTTTGTTTAAGAAGACCACTACGACAAAGGTAATGGTTTTCTTTAATGAGTATTAATTTGAAAGCTACTCACGACTATAATGAGAACAAGCTGTCCTGTGCTTTTGTTTTCTTTTAAGCTAAATCTACTACTGTAATTCCGGCACCACCGAATTGTACATGTTCATCGGCAAAGTGACGTACTCCCGGTACTGTATCCAGATACTGTCGGATCAGGGTACGCAAGATTCCTGTTCCTGTGCCGTGCAGGATGCGTACGCGTCCCATACCTACCAGGATGGCATCATCTATAAAATAGGTAACTGCCTGTAAAGCTTCGTCGCCCCTCATTCCGCGTACATCGATGTCCTGTTTGAAGCCAAGTTTCTTTTCGTACATCTGGTCGTGCGTCTGGCTACTGACAAATGTACTTTTTGCAGGTTCTTGTTTCTGTGGAGCTGCATTGGTGCGTTCCAGTCTGTCTAATTTTACTGTTGTCTTGATACTTCCAAAACCTACTACGGCGGTGTTTTTACCGTTGATTTCTAATACTTCGCCTATGGCACTTTGACCTTTAATCTTTACATGTTCGCCAATGGTAATCGGAGTGATTTTAGGGGGGTGCGGTGAAGGTGTTTGACTTTCAGAAACCTGCTTCTTTTCCTTTTTCCGGTTCTGCTTTTCCTTCAGCTTTTCCATCTTCCGGGCAATTTTGTCCTCTTGTTCTTTGGAAGCAAGTTCGTTTACCGAAGCACGGAAATCATTTAATTCCTGACGGACAAGCCGGGTTTTCTCTTTTTCGGCCTGTGCCTCTTTGATGGCACGTATCGTGTTTTCGATCCGTGCATTTGATTCTTGTAATAATCGTTCAGCTTCTTCCTTAGCCTGACGGATAATCTCCTTGCGGGATTTCTGCAACTCTTCCATCTCTGTCTGATAACGTGCGATGGTCTCTTCCATGTGTTTCTCCCTTTGGCGAATGGTCTGGCGTTTTCCTTCCCAGTAGCGTTTGTCACGAACGATATCTTGCAAATATTTGTCTGCATTGATGTATTCGCTGCCCACAATTTCGGAAGCGTCTGCAATGACATCTTCCGGTAATCCGATTTTGCGGGCAATTTCTACAGCAAACGAGCTACCGGGATTACCGATCTGTAATTGGAAAAGTGCCTGCATAAGGTGGCGATCGTAAAGCATGGCACCGTTTACTACCCCTTCATTATCCTCGGCAAAGTGCTTAAGATTCTGATAATGTGTGGTAATAACTCCGAATGTCTTTTTTTGATTGAAACGCTTTAATACCGCTTCTGCGATTGCCCCACCTATCTGTGGTTCTGTTCCACCTCCGAATTCGTCGATAAGGATGAGGCTGTGTCCATCACAACTTTTCATCATCACTTTCATATTGGTGAGGTGAGAAGAGTAGGTACTTAAATCATCTTCGATGGACTGTTCGTCACCGATGTCGATAAATATGTTACTGAATATCCCGGCATGGCTGCGTTCGTGCATCGGAACCGGCATTCCGCATTGCAACATGTATTGCAACAGACCTACCGTTTTGAGACATACGGATTTACCGCCGGCATTAGGGCCGGAAATAATAAGAATACGTTGCTTCTGGTTGAGTTCGATGTCAAGAGGAACAACTTTCTTTCCATGTTTGGAAAGCGATAATTGCAACAACGGGTGTACAGCCATTGTCCAGTCGAGCAATTGTTCGTTTTCAAGAGCCGGTTTTAATGCGTTGGTCTGTATGGCGAAGTAGCTTTTCGCCCGGATGAAATCTATCTCGGCAAGAAATTCGTACGATTGGAGTATTTCGGGGATGGAGGGTCGCAATACATTGGAGAACTCTGTAAGAATACGGATGATTTCCCGTCGTTCGTCTCCTTCCAGTTCTCGGATACGATTATTAGCTTCCACTACTTCTGCCGGTTCGATAAAGACGGTTTTCCCGCTGGCGGACTCATCGTGTACGATACCTTTTATTTTTCGTTTCAGTCCGGGGGCTACGGGGATCACCAGACGGCCATCGCGCATGGTGGGAACTACATCCTTATCTACATATCCTTCGGATTGGGCGCTGCGCAGTATACTGTTCAGTGAACGGGAAATGCTTCCCATCGTGCTTGCCAATTCTCGACGGATGCGTGCCAACTCTGTGGAGGCGTTATCCTTTATCTTGCCATATTTATTCAGTATACTGTCTATTTTTCCTATCAATTGAGGGAATACGGCAATATCTCCTGCCAGCCGTTTAAGGCTGGGGTAGGGGCAGTCCGACTCTTCCTCCTCTTCATTTCGATGGAGGAAGCGAACGATGTCACGGATCGTTTCAAGTGAACGTCTCAAATCGAACAGTTCTTGTTCGTCCAAATACATTCCTTCTATCCTTACCCGTTTTAGTGAAGGACGGACATCAAAAAAGAATTGATCGGGAAAACTGTCTTCTTCTTGAATGATACGGACAAACTCCATAACTTGATTCAGTAACTCTTCCACTTTATCGTGTTGGTCAGAGAAAGTCATATCTGTCACTCTTTCTTCTCCCAATGTACTGAGACATTTTTCTTTCAGTAGTTGTCTGATTTGGTCAAATCCTATTTTTTGCTCAAAGTTTTGAGGGTATATCATTGATCTTTACGATTTATCTATTTATGATTTATGATTGAGATTAGCTGTTGCAATTTGAATTACGAAGCAAAAATACGATTATTTCGTGAAAAAATCGTCAGAATGCTTGCAGATTTAAAAAGAATACGTACCTTTGCACCGCTTTCGGAGGGAAGCGCTTCTTAATAAAGGAGTTTTGGAGAGGTGGCAGAGTGGTCGATTGCGGCGGTCTTGAAAACCGTTGTACTGCGAGGTACCCGGGGTTCGAATCCCTGTCTCTCCGCAACAAACGCTGAAAATCAGCAGATTGCAAAACAAACACCCAGTTTTACACCCAAGAATGTAAAGTCTGGTGTTTTTGTTTTATTTAAGATAATACAACCACTACATAATAAAAGAGTAGCGATATTAAAAGAATCCGATGAGAAAAGACTAATATTTATCTATCCATTCACTTTGATTTTTCAGGACTTTACATCGTCCTGAAAGTATTTGTTATTGTATTCCAACGTCAGGAGTGGATTATAATACAAGTTTTTTGTGTGGATAGAATTTCGTTTTGCTTAATGTACGAAAGTACTTATCTATAAACGCATGAAATATTAGCACAATGAATCATTGGAAATCAACTTTGGCCGTGATAGGAATAGGCCAACTCATATCTATTTTAACAAGTACGATTGTTGGCTTCTCCATTATTTTTTGGATTAGCAACGAATTTAAATCCCCGACAGCTTTATCTCTGGCTATTTTAGCTGGATTTTTACCACAATTTGTATTAGGCTTGTTTACCGGGGTCTATGTTGACAGATGGAATCGAAAGAAAACGATGTTTTATTCGGACTTGTTCATCGCGTTCTGTACCCTATGTCTTTTTATTGTGATAACCAAGGGTTATAAAGACCTTTCTTTTTTTTATCTATTGACTGCTTGTCGTTCAATAGGCAGTACGTTTCATGCACCTGCTTTACAGGCAAGCATCCCTCTACTGGTTCCCAAGCACCATCTTGTCAGGGTATCAGGTTTGTACCATTCCATTCAATCCTTCAGTGAGGTGATAGCTCCCGTTGTAGGGGCAAGCCTCGTTGTTTGGCTTCCCATACAGTATATTCTGCTCATAGATGTGATCGGAGCTGTTGCTGCTTGTCTGACCTTACTTTGTGTCCAGATTCCTTCTCTTCAAAAAACGAAAGTTCTTCCAGATTTCAAAAAAGAACTGACGGAATGTTGGCATACCTTGCGGCGTACAATGGGCATTTTGCCTTTATTCGTATGCTTTACGCTGGTGACTTTTGTCCTTATGCCTGTTTTTACGTTATTTCCTTTTATGACGCTTCTGCATTTCAACGGAAACATTTTGCAAATGGGAGTTGTGGAAATGGGTTGGGGCTCAGGGGCATTGTTGGGCGGTTTAGTACTTGCCTGTAAGGCTTTGAAAAGCAAGCAAACATTAGTGATGCATACGGCTTATGTGATATTGGGATTGTATCTGATTAGCGCCAGTTATTTACCATCAAGCGCATTTATAGGTTTTGTTTGCCTAACATTTACAGGAGGCATAGCCTATTCCATTTACCATGCGCTTTTCATCGCTATTATTCAGCAGAACTTGGCTTCGGACATGCTTGGACGGACTTTTTCTCTCATCTTTAGTTTGAGTACCTTTCCATCAATGCTGGGTATCGTAGCTTCAGGATATTGGGTGGAAGCATGGGGTATCACATCCGTCTTTATGATCAGCGGATGGGTTATCTTTCTGATTGGAGTGGGTGCAAATTTTATTTCTTCAATCAAGCAGTTGGATAATTACGCATAGTATTATTTATTAAAGAATTATTATATGACAAAGAAAGAACACACTACGATTACAGAGTTATTTCAAGTTTTGGACTTGTTGGAAAGCCTGGACATGCAGTTTTGGTTGGATGGAGGCTGGGGAGTGGATGTCTTGTACGGACAGCAAACCCGCTTGCATAGAGATATTGACATTGATTTTGATGCCAATTATACAGACCAACTCCTTGGTCTTTTGCAGGAGAGAGGATATCAAATTGAAACAAATTGGTTGCCCACCCGTGTGGAACTGTATAGCAAAGAATTAGGCTATATTGATATCCATCCTTTTGTCTTGAATGCGGACGGCACTTCCAAACAAGCCGACTTGGATGGAGGCTGGTATGAATTTCAACCGGACTATTTTGGAACAGCAGTCTTTGAAGGCAGAAGCATCCCTTGCATTTCTGCAAAAGGGCAACAAGTATTCCATTCGGGCTACGATTTAAGAGAGAAGGATATTCACGATTTATCTATAATTAAACAATGTATAACAACAATGAGCCTAACAATTAGATAAGAACAAGAAAATGACAGAAAAACAAATTGTCTGGTATATCTTACTTACAGAAGTAAAGATAGACAGTGACACCCAGTCTGTCACATCCCTGAGTGTAGCTCCATTGGCAGTCTTGCCGGAATTCCAGCGTAAGGGAATTGGGGGGGGATGTTGATTCAGTAAGCCCATCAGAGGGCAGCACTTTTGGGTTACGGCACAGCAGTCGTATTGGGGCATAAAGAGTATTATCCTCGATTTGGCTATCGCAAGGCTATCGATTTAGGAATTGAATTTCCTTTCGAAGTCTCTCATGAATATTGCATGGTGGCTGAATTAATACCTGGAGCTACTGAGAATGTGAAAGGTATGGTTTGTTATCCAACTGACTTTAAATAGTTTAACAAGTAAAATTCATTATATAACTCGGACTGGGTATTTCAATTTCCCAGTCCGTATTCTGATAGTACTTATTCAATTGGAAGATTGTGTTGCTTCAAGAATGAAAGTTTATCCCAATACCCTCTTTGAAAGACGATTTTGTTATCTTTTACATGAAAAAATCCGCATCCACGAAGTCCAAGAGAGTCTTTCCATTCCATGATAGCCCATTCGCCATCTTCAAAAATATTTTCCACCATACAAACCATTTTAGCAGTGGCAAATTCATTCACAAACATTTTGTAGATTGATTCTTTACCTATTATTGGTTCGTTTGCGACTTGATGATTTACTGCATTAGTAGCATACAGCTCTGCTATATGATAAGCATCTGCTTTGTTAAAGCAATCTATCCATTTTTCCAAAACTTCTTTAGGCTTCATTTTTTATAAATTCTTAGGATTTTGATTCTGTAATAAAAACAATCTGTTTGGATGCATAGATACTTGATTTTATTAATAATAGGCTATTCTATATTCTAAATCCTCTGGATTTTTGCTCTCTCTGCACCGAGTTACGTAGATTCTGCTGTAACTTTTCCCATTGTTCCTTAAACCATTGTACTATGGGTTGTCGGTTTATGGTCAGCATAAGCTTACCACTATCCATCGGATGTTTCTCAACCCTAAAAATATCATTCTTGATGTCAAATTTCCACCTGTGTTCTTCGGAATAAATTTTGCCACTACATTGTATGGATTCTTTCTTTGTCAAGAGGTTTTCTATCATGTCTTTGGTAAACCCGATAACAGCGCATAATTTTTCCATTCTCAACATCTCTTTGAACATGGGAAACCATTTGTGGGCTTTTTCAAGCAAGGTGCTCAATCGTGATATTTCCTTGTCTTTGGCTTCAAGTTCTTGATTATGTATTCTTTGAAGATTACGAATTTGTCTGCTATGCTGTTCCTGTATTTGTTGTATCTGAATTTTTAATTCATCAGTAGCTTTGTCCCGTTTGGTAATTTCCTGATGTAGCTGCTCGATGTGATGTTCCAGTTCTTTCAGCTTACCGCTTCCGAAAAGAGAACCTACACCGCTTGCTATGGCGGTAGCAGCATTGGTGGCTGTTTTCTTTAGTTTGTCCGTGCGTATCTCTGCTTTTACCTGTTTGAGTTCCTGTTCGGCAAGGCTTACTTGTTGTTCCTTGTGTCGCTTGGTTTCCTCTATACGTTGCAGTTCGGCTTTCTGCTTCTCAATGATGAAATCATTTCGTTCCAGATGCTCTTTACCTGTGACAGCTTTTGCCTGTCCACGTTCCATCAGGAGAATATCGGAAGCAAGGGTCTGCATGGTTGCCATATCCTCGTCATTGAGCTTTCGGCTCTTTCCAGTTTCATGGTTCATCCAGTCGAATACGACATGAGCATGATAATTTGGTTTGAACCATCTGTTACCGACTTGGAAGCTCTCCTTGTCTTCTGCTTCCGGCTGACCGTTCAGCCAATGCCCTTCGTCTTTATGCAGGAAAATCTGTAGCGGAGTGATGCCCCAGCGTCTTTGGCACTCTTCACCGAATTTGCGTACATCAGCCAGTGTGGTGTCCGGTCTGATAAGCAATACTCCTTCACGGATGGGTGAGCATCCCGCCACCTTGATAATCTTTCCATTCTTTCCCTTGCGTTCCCTTTCCTTTTCCTGCATGGCACGTTCGGTCTTTTCCTTGACCATTTGCTTGATATTGTCATAATGAGTTCGCAGTTCGGGAGTGCCGAAGTCGGGATTTATCCACTGTTCGTTATCGGTGGAAAGTTCGGGAATGACATAGATTCTGGACTCCCCGATATTACGCATATACTCGGCAGTCCTTCGGTTGTGTGCCTCGCTCGATGCGATGTTGCAAGGCTTGATATGTATGCTTGATTTTGTTGCCATAGCTTCTTTCCTTTGTTTACAATTGATTTACTTTGCTCGCTTTCGCAGAGGGGTTCTTAGGGGTAACCCATAAGCGGAGATTGCAAAGAGAGGGTCACTCTTTGCTCGGGGTTCTCAGGGGTGAAACGCCCTGAGTGGGTCATTAGGGCAAAGCCCTAATCCCCTCGGGAGAGCCCACAACTACGAAAGCGAAGCGTGTAGTTATAGTGGGCTATAACTGGAAGCCGTTCTTCTTTTCCGGTGATTGGCTGCGCACCCCTTTGGCGGACTGGAGCTGCCTTTTTCTTTCAATCTGTTTCTGTAAGTATTCGTTCAAGTCCTTGCATCCTCTGTAAATCTGCGAAGCGTCCCGGATGTACCGCTCTCTGCCGTATTCCATGCGGATTTGCCGGAGTGCTTCCAGTCCTGCATGGTCGTTGTCGAAAAAGCAGTGGATGCGTTCGTAATTGCCCAACGGATAGAGAGCCTTGTTTACATTCGATACGGAGTTCAATACAATGTAGTCCTGCCCGTCCAATTCCGGATAATTTGGGCAGCTCTCTTGTCTCAATGTCAAAAAGGAGAGGTAGTCCATAAATCCCTCGAACACATAACAGGTATTCCTCGCTTTTCCCGACTGCCTGATGTGGGAGATTTCCTTTGGGGCGATGCAGCCCTTGAAATAGCGGTTGCGGATTTCATATCCACACGAACCATTGGGAAAGGCGATGGCAAAGTACCGCTTGCCGTTGTGAGTGAAACGTGCTTCACTACATTCTCTTTTCGCCAGTTTTATGTTAATTCCTCTACCTTGTAAGTAGGCAAGCAGGGCAGTAGATGACAGCGGAACAATCTCCAACTGTTGGAAGCTCGGCTCGGAAGAGTTTTGCTTTCCAAAAGAGAAAGATACCGGGCGCACGTGCGGTGTCTGCTCTGCTATCCGTTTCAAGATGTAAGGTACATGGTCGGTAGCGTACAGGTGTGCAGCCAGTTCTATGATACCACCACCTTTACCCAAACCGAAGTCATACCATTGTTCACGTTCGGTATTTACCTTGAACGAGGCTTCGGCTTCTTCCCTTAACGGTGATTTATACCACAGATTGACACCTTGTTGCTTGACGGGAGAATATCCTAAACTATGCAGATAATCCGCTATTCTGATTTGCTTGGCTGTCTGTATATCCATAAAATGATTGTTTTAGTAGTTGGTGAATTGGTTTATTTTTCTTTTTGCCCGTACCTTTTTAGGAAGTACGGTCTATAATCACTTCACTAAATTCTCGTATATATAGGATACGGTAATAAAGTGAAGTGATTTAGTCCCATTCCCCAAGCACTTCACTATATTCCTAATATATACACCCCGAGAATAAAGTGAAGTGATTGCAGGGAAATGGGCTAATAGTGGAAGTCAGGCATGAATGTGTATTTTCTGCCTGTCTCCTGCACTATCATCCGTTTGTTGCGGAGCATGGTGATGAGCGATACCGCCTTTTTATGGTTCAACTTTACACCCACTGACATATAGGTCTTGATTAAGGCATCTTCCAGTTCCTTGTAGCCGTATTCCTCTTTCAGCCCGAAAACGGCTTCCAATGCGATACGGTGCTGCTGCTCGGTGATATGCCTGTAAGGGTCGAACTTCTCTTCTTCGGGTCTTCCCGGCTTCTTTGTTTCAGGTTTGTATCCCTCAATGAGTTCGGGAAGGGCTTTGTCGTTGATACGGAATGCGAAAGGCTCAAAGTCCATTGCCCGGATGTGAATGGCTGAAACATGGCTGATGTCACCGTTGCCCTTGTCCTTTTCTACCTGCAATACGGTTTCCGCCTTGTTGTTCAACTCCGTACCAATGTGCCCTCTTGCGTTCTCATCCCCTTTGTTCTGATGCAGTATCGTATGGATATGTATCTGCCTGTCGTCCGTCCACTGCATCAGCTTGGATATGATGCGTGTTGATTCACTGGGGCTGTTGATGTCATACACCATATCCCGTATGCCGTCTATAATTACAAGACCGATTTCGGGTGTATTGTAAATAGCCTGTTCCACAATCCTGATACGCTGCTCAGGCGTGTATTTTCTTAAGGCAAGAAATTCAAGATTCTCATTGTCCCTATCATCTGGCAAACCAGCCATTCGCAAAATGCGCGTCATGACTTTCAGACAATGGTAAGGGCTTTGCTCTGTATCAACATAAAGCACTTTCCGCTTATCTTCAGGCAGTTCAGCCACATACCGCAGCACTGTGCCGTTCTTCAATGCAGCGGCTACGATAGCCGATACATTGAACGTTTTTTTACTTTTGGCTTTGCCGATGGATGCGCTGAAATTACCCAATGTCCCAATGACAGAATCATGTACTTTAAGGATTTCAGGTGCTTTCTCATAACTTTTCGACAGGCTCAAACGTGAGGCTTGCCAAAGGATTATGGCTTCTTCAGCCGATATTTCCTTAGTCTCTTTCATATAGTCCATAGCCATGCCTCCCGTTATTTCCGTCCTCCTGTTTTCTTTCCAGCCAGTTCAAGGGCAAGCTCAACATCCACGATAATCTTACGTCCTATCTGAGTGATTGCCTTGTCAATCTTTCCGCTTTTCTTGATACGGTTGGCGGTGGGTAGGCTGCACCCGAACAGTTTGGCTATGCCCAGTATTCCGTACACATATTTTCTTTCTGTGTCTGTAATGGGCTGTGGCTGCGTTTCCGTTTGACGGGAAGCGTGCTTACTTAGGAATATGAACTCTTCACCTGTCATCTGCCAGACGGGTTTTGATAATAATTCTTGAAGATTTTTCATCGTTCAATCTATTTAGTCGTTTAACAATCAGCCCTGCGCACTGGCTGTTATCTCTGTTCTCGAACGATGCAAAATTAGGTAGGGTTGTAAGTGGTAAGGATGTGGTTGATATAAATGGAATATCTTGTTATTTATCTGAATATCAGATAATAAAAATACCACTCAAAAATTTAATTTGAGTGGTAAAAGTGGTTGTTTCGTAAAATGTCAGGGCATATCACAGATTATCGGAATATACCATCCATTTCTTTGGCAAATTTCCGGTTGCTGTCACTGGGGAAATCGGAAACAGGCTCTTTGTACTTTGACTTGTAGTAGCTTTCCTCAATATCCAATATTTTCAGGATATTCCTCTTCCAATTCTCCCTGTCCTGTTTGGGCAGTTTTTCGCTCATCAGGAATATCAGATAGCAGGTACGTATTTTTTCTCTCGGTCTGATTTGGGGTTTGGTGTCGCTTGGTAGCAGGTTCATGCAGGTATAGAAATCATGTTCGGAAATATTCTCGAACTGTTCTCCCACGCAGGTTACATGAATGAGCGAAAGCAGTTCCATATTGAAATACTCAGTCTGTTTCGTTCCCAGCACTTCTTCCTGTATGTTGGGGGCATTTGGTTCTTGTTCGGCTGGCTCTTCCGGCTCGTTTGTTTCATCAAATACATATTTCGCCAATGTCTCTTTGAGGTGGCAGCCCAGCCGATAGATTTCATTGAAACGGCTTTTTGCATATTGCAGGGCTTTCTCTCTGGTCTGTTTTTGCAGATCGTAGAGTTCGGTCAGCTTGTTTTTTTTCTCCTCGTATTCATCTTTGCACCGTTCATATTCCATTTCCGCACGCTTTTCATCCTCTGCAGTGTGTTCCCGATAACCTATGGAATCGTATCGGTGGTATGCTTCGTTTAGCGGAGCATGGAGCTTGGTCGTCTTGTATTGCTGTTCTTCTATGGCTTCTTTATAGATTTCTGAAACTCGGAAGCAGATATTGTAAACGGTCTGTTCATCCGGCATACATCCTTTCTTGTAATAACTTATGTTTTCGCATACTTCCTTTTTCAGGCTATTCAGAATCAGTGTGTATTGCTCCTGTGGAAGATGAAACACCAGTTCAAGAATGGCTGTTTCAAGAACCGTTACATCATTGTAGTCCAGATAGAACTTGGTAATGAATTTCTGCTTTTCAAAAGAGAAACCTTTATTATCAAACCAGTCTTTATATATTCTGTTCAATTCTCCGTATCGGGGAATCAGCGTTGTAATTACATCTTTCATGGACGCAACTATTTTTGAGTGTTATTGTCTTTGTCAAGGAAAGAGGCCAGTTCTTCTTCCACTTCTTCCACGCTGGGCAACGCTGATTTCAGTTTCTCGGGAATCGCTTTGCTCAATTGGTAATCGCTGATGCCGATGGGCTGGTCATAGCCTGTCAATGCGTATTGTGCCACAACTTCGTCTTTTCCCTTGCATAGCAACAACCCGATAGTCTTGTTGTCATTCTCTCCCCTCAGTTTATCATCCACCACATTGATGTAGAAGTTCAGTTGTCCTGCATACTCCGGTTTGAATGGGGTAGCCTTTAATTCTACCACGATATATGCGTGCAACGGAATGGAATATAGAATCAGGTCGGCAAAGAAATCGCTGTTTCCGACTTGGAAGTGCTTCTGCCGGGCAACGAAGGCAAAACCGTTGCCCATTTCCAACAGGTAGCGGGTAACGTGTTTCACCAGCTGTTCTTCAATATCCCTTTCGTCTGCTTTTTCTTTGGCTCCTGCCAAATCAAAGATGTACGGGTCTTTGAGTAGGTAATTGGCAAGGTCGCTTTGTGGAGCCGGAAGTGTGGTCGTGAAATTGTTTACCTTGTTGTTGCTGATTTGTCGGCTATACAAATCACTGTCAATTTGCATTTTCAATACATTGCTGCTCCATCCTATTTCCACAGACTGCTTCATGTACCAGTAGCTTAGACCTAAAGGTAGCGAACTGTCAAGTATAGTCATTTGGCTTGTCCAGTTTATTTTGGCTATAGGAGAGGTCAAGAAAACTTCTTCTATTTCCCTGATTCCCATCCTGTAAATGGCAGACACGGTTTTTCCCACATCTTCAAATTGCGCAGGAACTTCCTGCGTAATTGCTAATGATTGACAATCAATCGATTGTATTTGCGCAGTAAGTTCCTGCGTAAATTGCTTGTCATTCAGTTTTAATACTTCATTGGTCACACTCTGTATGGTTGGGACAGACAGGCTTGCATCTGTTTCTATGAAACTTTGCAACGCTCTTAAAGGATATGCTTTTGCAAACTGGCACATATAGGTAAGGTTACGTTCCGAATAGCCTTTCTTTTCAGGGTAATGCAGTCGGATAGCCTTTGCCAACTGCTTGATGATTTTGCTTCCCCATCCGTGCAGCTGCTGGTGATAAAGGATGTAATTGCCTATCTTCCAGTAATGGAACAGCATTTGTGCATTGGCTGCAACAATCAGCCTTACTTGTGCCTGTTCTATTTCCGAACCGACCGCTTGTATGAATGTATCAAAATTCGTTTTCTCTATGTTGGATTCCTTGTTGCTCATATTGTGATGATAATTTCTACAAATATAGTCATTGGTAACTATCTATGAAACTGTTTGATACTTTTATAGTTGATTAAACTTGTTCATGGCATTTGCCTTAATATCATCCGCTATGTCAATGTAGGGTTTCATAGCTTTGTAGTCGCTGTGTCCCGTCCATTTCATGACCACCTGTGCCGGGATTCCGAGAGCCAGCGCATTGCAGATGAATGTCCTTCTTCCTGCATGGGTACTGAGCAAAGCGTATTTGGGTGTGACTTCATCAATACGTTCATTTCCCTTGTAGTAGGTTTCCCGTACAGGCTCGTTGATTTCTGCCAGTTCGCCCAGCTCTTTCAGGTAATCGTTCATCTTCTGGTTGCTGATGACGGGCAGAGCCATGTAATTCTCGAAATGGATGTCCTTGTATTTGTCCAGTATGGCTTTGCTGTATTTGTTCAGTTCAATCGTCAGGCTGTCGGCAGTCTTGACTGTGGTTATTTCGATGTGGTCGGACTTCACATCGCTTCTTTTCAGATTGCGAACATCCGAATACCGCAAACTCGTAAAGCAGCAGAACAGGAAAACATCACGCACACGTTCCAGGTATTGCTTATCCTTGGGTATCTGGTAGTCTTTCAGCTTGTTCAGTTCATCCCAAGTCAGGAAGATTACTTTTTTCGAGGTGGTTTTCAGTTTCGGTTTGAACGTATCGTATGCAATGTTCTGATGATGTCCTTTCTTGAAGCTCCAGCGCAGGAACCATTTGAGGAATCCCATTTGCTTGCCGATGGTGCTGTTTCTCATATCCTTGGTGTCACGCAGGAAGTTGACGTATTCGTTCAATCCAAACTCGTTGAAATAGTTGAACGTTGCATCCTCCTTGAACTCTTTGAGGTGGTTCCTCACTGCTGCAAATTTTTCATAGGTGGATGCCGTCCAGTTATTCTGGTTACCGCACTCTTTTACAAACTCATCGAACACCTCCCAAAAGCTGACAGGGGCTTCTTCCGGCTGTTCTTCGCTGGTGTCTTTCATTCTCATGTTGAAAGCTTCCTTCAACTGTTGGGTCGTTGGCATGACCTCCTGCACCTCAAATTCCTTGAAAATATTCTGGATTTCGGCATAGTATTTCAGCAAGTCCGTATTGATTTCGGCTGCACTTTGCTTTAGCTTGTTGGTACATCCGTTCTTTACCCGCTGCTTATCTGCATCCCATTTGGCTACGTCAATCCGGTAGCCCGTTGTAAACTCGATGCGTTGGCTGGCAAAGATGACACGCATACGGATGGGTACGTTCTCTACGATTGGCACACCGTTCTTTTTCCGGCTCTCCAATGCAAAAATGATGTTGCGCTTGATATTCATAATTGGGTGCGTTTGAAATTCTACACCCAAATATACACCCAATTATTGAGATAGCAAAAGACATTTAGAAACATTTACTTTTACTCTATATTGTAATTTACACTTGATTATCAGTCGTTTGCAGTTTTATGATATTCTGTGAAAGTATAAGTTCGAGAGCCCTTCTCTCCGCTGAACGTGCTGGACAGAAATGGTCAGCAAACGGACAAAAAGCTACAAATCAATGATTTGTGGCTTTTTTTATTGCCCGAAAGTCCTGCTTCCAAGACTTCAAAAGTACGGTAAAAGACAAAGTTTCGTTACTAAATCGTTACCTATTCCCTGCCGGACAAAAACGGTAACGAATTGTCCATAAATGACCTGATAATGACTATATTAGTCCATAGTCTGCATAACTCGAAAACGAGAGGTAAAAACTAATTTTGCAACTAAAAATTTTGAGTTATGAAATCGACATTCAAGGTTCTTTTTTATTTGAAGAAAGGTTCTGAAAAGAAAAACGGCGAGGTTATGATTATGGCACGCATCACCATAGACGGCAAACTTTGCCAGTTCAGTACGAAACAGAGCATCCAGCCCGACAACTGGAGCATTGCTGCGGGCAAAGCCAAAGGCAGGGATGCCGGGAGGATAAACGCCCTTTTGGACGACATACGTTCTTCCCTGAATACCATTTACCACGAAATGCAGCGGCGTGACAACTACGTGACCGCCGAGAAAGTGAAAAACGAGTTTTTAGGTCATAGCGAGAGCCACGAAACAATCCTTTCATTGTTCCAAAAGCACAATGACGATGTGAAGCAGCTTGTGGGCATATCCAAGACGATAGCGACCTACCGCAAGTATGAAGTGACCCGCCGCCACCTCGCTGAATTTATCCAAAGCAAGTACAACGTATCGGACATATCCATAAAGGAGATAAGCCCGATGTTCATTACCGATTTTGAGTTGTATTTGCGTACCGCCTGCAAGTGCGGCTACAACACCACCGCCAAGTTCATGCAGTTCTTCAAGCGTATCATCATCATTGCCCGTAACAACGGCATACTGGTGGGCGACCCGTTCGCCAGCTATAAAATCCGGCTGGAGAAAGTGGACAGGGGTTATCTGACAGAGGACGAGATAAAAATCATCCTTAAAAAGAAAATGGTTTCCGAGCGGCTGGAACACGTCAGGGACTTGTTCGTCTTTTCCTGTTTCTGCGGTTTGGCTTACAGCGATGTCGCCAACTTGCGGCAGGAGAATATCCAAAAGTCCTTTGACGGCAACCTTTGGATAATCACCAAGCGGCAAAAGACGAATACGGACGTGAATGTCCCCCTGCTGGATATTCCCAAGATGATTTTGAAGAAGTACAAGGGCAAGTTACCGGACGGGAAGATACTTCCCGTAATCAGCAATCAGAAGCTAAACGCCTACTTGAAAGAGATTGCCGATATATGCGGTATTAAAAAGAACCTGACGTTCCACCTTGCCCGGCACACGTTCGCCACAACCACCACGCTGTCAAAGGGCGTACCCATTGAAACGGTGTCCAAGATGCTGGGACACACAAACATAGAAACTACGCAAATCTACGCCCGCATCACCAACAGCAAGATAGGCAGCGATATGCAGGGGCTTGACAAGAAGTTTATCGGCATCGAGAAGATTTACAAGGAAGTCGCCATGTAATCTTGATTATTGGGAACTGGTCACAATTTGTGACCAGTCCTTACTATTATTCCAACATTGCTAAATCTCCTAAAATATACGATTATGGATTTGCAGATTATCCAAAACAAGATTTTTGAGGTCAGAGGTTGCCGGGTGATGCTCGATTATCATTTGGCAGAACTCTACCAAGTGGAAACACGAGCCTTGAAGCAGGCGGTCAAGCGCAATATCGAGCGTTTTCCGGGTGATTTTATGTTTGTACTCACCCAAGAGGAAGCTAACTTGCTGTTATCCATAGGGGTATCACAAAATGTGATACCCCCTGATTACAACTTCGGCGTTGCTATGCCTATGGCTTTCACCGAGCAGGGCGTAGCCATGCTTTCTTCGGTTCTCCGCTCCAAAGTAGCCATAGAAGTAAACATTTCAATCATGCGGGCTTTTGTCCTCATGCGCCAAATGGCAATCGGTTACGAGGAACTGTCAAGGCGCATCGAGGAACTGGAGGTAAGCACCGATGCGCAGTTCAACGAACTATACCAAGCCCTTACCCAGCTTTTGAGCCAGTCGAAACAACAGAAAGAACGCCGTCCGGTAGGTTTCGTTACCTATAACCGTGACAAAAACGAATAGGTAACGATTTCGGTAACGAAGTTCCGCCTAACAAACTATATCCCAATGAAGTACATTCTTCCACCTTGCGGGCAGTCCACCGACTACCCGCATTTTTTATATCCTTTTCCAACTGGCACATTCCCCGAAACGCCAGCCGTGCGTGGCATGGCTGACTGTATTCCGTGAAAAGAGCCGTTGGAAACCCGCACAAGCGTATTGCAAGCAAGCTCACAACACCCTTGCCTTTCCCGCCCGCATGGAGTGTTCCCTAAAAGATGAAAGAGAACAGGCACTTTTCCCCGGTTTCCCTATCTGTAAATCTTCCTCTTACGCAGTCCCCCAGCCGGGACAGTCGTTTTAATCATTTCAATAGGCAAAGGTAGTTACGTGTTCTTCACGATTTTGCAAGGTCGAGCCGTTCCGGTTTGGCGAAAAAATCTTCCCTGCCTTGCGAGGTATTTTTTGCCCAAAACCTTGCAAACTCTAAACACTACCCTTTTACGCCTATGTGAAACGAAAACGACCGACCCGACCGGAAGACGCATAAAAAAAAAAGTCGGATTTACGGGAAACAGGAAAAAAGTTCAGTGAAACTTCAACTCCCTCACCTCTCAAATCCGCATAAAATTAAAAACTTAAAAATTACAGCAATATGGAAGCAAAGGTATTATCGGAAGCAAAAGTTTATGTAGGCACTTATGCCAAGTACAACAACGGTTCATTGTCCGGCGCATGGCTCGACCTTTCGGACTATTCGGACAAGGAAGAATTTTATGAAGCCTGCCGGGAACTTCACAAGGACGAGGAAGATGCGGAATACATGTTTCAGGACTGGGAGAACGTGCCGGAGGGCTTAATCGACGAAAGCTGGATTTCTGAAAACTTCTTCGCCCTGCGTGATGCGGTGGAGGATTTGAGCGACACCGAGCAGGAAGCCTTTTTCGTGTGGTGCAACTATAAAAGCCATGATTTGGGCGAGGAAGATGCGGACGACCTTGTACGTGATTTCCGGGATGAATATCAAGGGGAATATGACGATGAAGAAGATTTCGCCTATGAAATTGTAGAGGAATGTTACGACCTGCCGGAGTTCGCAAAGACCTATTTCGATTACAAACAGTTTGCCCGTGACCTGTTCATGTGCGATTACTGGTTTGATGACGGCTTTGTGTTCCGGGCGGCATAACAACCAATCCGGGCGGGGTGTCAAAGCCCTGCCCGCTTAAAACAACCAAGTTTATAACCATAAAAAAATAAGACATCATGCAGTCACTTAACAAAAACGGGGTAAGCATCACCCAAACACCGGGAGAAGAAAAGTTCGTGAAATGCCGTTTAGGGGCTTTCAGGGGACAAATTTATTATCAATATGACTACCGCCACACGGACGGCGAACTTTTCAGCACGGTAGCCAAAACGCTGGACGAGTGCCGCCGCAGGCGTGACGAATGGGTAGCGAAGAAGAACGGAGTAATAAACAAGTAAATTTTAGGGACATGAAAACGACAGAAGTAAACAAGGAGCTTATCGGCAGGCGTTGCGAGTGTATTTTTACGGGCTTAATGGTAACGGGCGTTATCGAGGACACAGAAGAAAACGAACACACCATAGAGGTAAAAGTCCGTTTCGACCACCCGCACCAGTGGGGCGATGATTTGTATAATGATGTGTGGGCGTGGGGGCGCAAAATAGACGAGTTCGGCACGCTGCATCATTTGCAACTGTTGGAGGACAAACCGGACTTTCAGATAATGACGGTAGTTTTCGGCGAGCCAATCAGCCGGATAGACCGCAGTGTTTTTGCAGATGTGGACACGTGGGGCGTCTGTTCCTTGCAAGGTTGGGTAAACAGCTATGTTATGTATAGGGAATAATTATGTAAAGTTTACATTAATCTTACATATTGCTAACAACCAACTATAAGAATATCAAATATTTCAGAAGAAACTATTCACATAACATCTTCGCATAATACTTTTGTCTTTATCCATTTTTAAATCATGATTTATTATGCGAATAGGAAAATTAGATTTACTAAGAGAGCGTGTTATGTCTTTCTTGCAATCAAGAGGTTACAAACAAGGAAGTTTCAAAATGTACAATCGTACTTATAATGAATTGGCGCACTTCATGGAACAGAAGAAAATAGCGGAATATGATAATTCCGTAGGGTATCAGTTTCTTCAATATAGGTTCTTGAATAGGGATTACCAGACCCTAACAGTACGGGAAAAACTGCGTTACCGGCATATTGACGCTTTAAACCAGTTGTTGGAATCGAATGAGGTAAGAGCACGGACACTCAAAAAGCCGTATGAGTTCGGTGGGGAAAAAGGTTATCCCTTTCGTCTTTTCCTGAAAGATTTACAATCTACCGGAAGGCAGTCCGCTTCTATCCGTAGAAGTGAAATCAGATTATATGATTTGTATAAGTATTGGGTATCTGCCGATTTGGATGCCGCAACATTCGGGTTGCAAGAAGGAATCTTATATATACAAAAACTTGATAAGGAACTGACTACAGGTGGACGGGAAGAAGCTATTACGAAAGTACGTGCATTTTTGTTTTATATGTGCGAGCGTGGGTTATTACCGGACAACAATCCGGAACGTTGGAAGGAACTTTTTAAACACAGATTTCTCAAAAGCCCCAAAATACCGTCCGTTTATACGCCCCAAGAAGTAGAGGCGATTATCAATGCCATTGACCGTACGACATCAAGAGGGAAAAGGGATTATGCCATTATATTATTGGGAGCCCGATACGGTTTGCGCAATTCTGACATTAGAGGGCTGCGTTTCTGCAATTTGGATTGGGAGAATAACAGGTTATGTTTTGCACAGCAAAAAACGGGCAAGAGGGTTACATTGCCACTTTCGGAAGAAGTTGGCATGGCAATAATAGATTACATACAACATAGCCGTCCTAAGGTGGATTTACCTTATGTGTTCTTGTCATTTAAGACTCCCTATAACCCACTGGCTAAAAATGCTGTAGCAAATACCATAACAGAATGGATGCACAATGCCGGAGTTGATTTTGCAACAAGACGACATGGGAGCCATATCCTGCGCCATAGCCTTGCCACAAGCTTATTGAGTAACGAAGTGACATTACCTGTCATATCTGAAACATTGGGACACAGCAATTCCCAAGTTACAACGGCATATCTTCGTGTATCTGTTGACCTTTTGCGACAATGCGCATTGGATGTACCTTTTATTCCGACAACAATTTATGATAATCTATATGGAGAAAGCAAATAACTATGGCATATATTCCGAATTAATCCAGCAATATGCTGATTATAAGCGTTCAAAAGGATATAAGATGGTTGATATTGAAAGGAGATTACACCGTTTTGACATGCTCACTATTGAACGCAACGAAACAGAAATAGGCATTTCAAGAGATTTATTCAACGCTTGGAAAAACCTGAATCCGTTGGAATCAGAAAGAAATCGTGAAACACGCATGTTATACCTTCGTGGTTTTTCAAGTTATCTTAGACTTTTGGGATATGATTCCTATGTCCCGAAATTGCGTAAAACCAAGCGTTCGTTCATCCCTCATATATACACCAAAAGAGAGATGGCTGCAATTTTTAAGGAGTGTGACAAAATGGGAAGCACACAATGCGTTTACAATTCGATAAGAGGTGTAATTCCTTTAATTATCAGGATGCTATACGGAACGGGAATACGTATCGGAGAAGCGTTAAAACTTTGCCATAAGGACGTTAATCTCGCTTTGGGTACACTAACCCTGCATGAGTGTAAGAACGGACAAGACCGAATCGTGCCAATGTCTTTGTCTTTGACTGCAATTTGTAAGGACTATGTTGTTTATAAAGAACACTGTAATATGTCTGTTGAACCGGATGCGCCCTTCTTTTCTTCTGCTGACGGAAAGCGATGCAGAGGAACATCTATAAACAGATTGTTCAAGGCGGTGTTGCAACGGGCAGGAATATTTGCAGGGGCAAAGGGCAAAACGCCCAGACTTCATGACTTGCGCCATACTTTTTGCGTGGAATCTCTTGTTAAAATGTCAGAATCAGGAAAAGACCTATACAACTCATTGCCACTCCTTATGACTTATGTCGGACATAAATCTTTATACTCAACAAACCAGTATGTACGGATGACGCAGCAAATGTATCCTCAATTAATTGCAAAAGTTGATGATACCTATCGTTGTGTATTCCCTGATATTAATATTGAAACAGAAGAATAATTATGAAACCTACTGATTTTTCTAAATATCTGACCGATTTTTTTGGCACATATCTGCCAATAGAATGTGGCGTTTCCCAAAATACGATATTGACTTACAGTTACACATTCTCCCTGTTGATTGAGTTCCTGAAAGAGCAAGAATTTATAAATCCACAGCGTGTTACCCTTGCGGATATAACCAAAGAACGGATTATAAATTTCTTGCAATGGCTTGAAGAAGACAGGCATTGCTCTGTTTCCACGCGAAATGCACGTCTTGCAGCCATTCGGTCTTTTTATAGTTACCTGCAATATCGAGATGTAAAAGGAATGTTCCGTTATCATGAAATAATGTCAATAAGGAAAAAGAAAACTGCTGCTCCTGAAATGGCTTATCTTACGATAGATGGTATAAAGTTGATTTTAAGTCAACCTGATTTGAAAACACGATATGGTCGTCGGGATTTCGTTCTTCTTTCACTACTCTATGACAGTGGGGCAAGAGTTCAGGAACTAATTGACCTTACGCCACCTAATATAGAATTTAATGATACGGCGACTGTCAAATTATGCGGAAAGGGTAATAAGGCACGGATTGTACCTTTATCAAAACAACAAGCATCCAATCTCAAAAAATATATGTATGATGAGGGATTGATGAAAGAGGACAGGCATTGTGTTCCTATTTTTTGTAATTTCCACGGAGAGAAACTTTCCCGTGTTGCCGTCCTGAATATTGTAAAGAAATATGCAGAGATAGCTCGAAAAAAGTCCCCTGATTTAATCCCTGAAAATTTGGGATGCCATTCTTTCCGGCATTCCAAAGCCATGCACTTATTGGAGGCGGATATAAATTTGGTTTATATAAGGGATTTTTTAGGGCATGTTTCAACAACTACAACAGAAATATATGCTCGTGCAAGTGAAAAGAAGAAGCTGGAGGCATTGTCACGTGTAAATCCGGGAATAATAAAAGAGGGTAAAACGACATGGCAAAAAGACAAATCCTTGTTGGGTTATCTAAAGGATTTACGGACTAAGTATTAAAACTTATGTGAAGTTTGTTTGGGATATTATGTTATTTAACAGATGAAAATCAGTAACTTAATAAAAATAAACCAAACAAACTTTACATAATTATTCCCTATACATAACGTAATTTATGCAAAGATTTACATAAGCTACGAAAGTGTCCGGTTTGTAGCCATAGACGACCATACGGCAATCATCACGGGCGAATATAACATGGAGCAGGTAAAGGTGTGGTTAGAGAAATACACGTCCATAAAGAGCCTTAAAACCAGTTGATAGAGGACGGCGGCTGCTTGCCGCCGTTACTTTCTTCCGTGAGCCTGCCAGCGGGTGAAGAAAGTAACAAAGAAGCCTTTCGTTTTCCCTATCATGGAAACAGCCCGCCGATGCTTCCCGGCGGGCTGTCTGCCCGATATTTACGCTTTGCGTATCATTCCATACCCGGTTTCCCAAGAGGATGATAAAAACGGATGTCGCAACTATAAATCCTCATAGTGAATAAATTTTACACCAAGTATGCACACGGTTTCTTCTTCCTCGATGTCATATTTCCATGTCCGTTTATTGACAAGCATTTCCGTTTCGCAATCGAACCATACCATTACGGGCGCATCGTCTTCTTCGTCCGCCCATTTGAAAACCTGATTGGACGGCGTTTTCCATAATTCAGCACTGTCACGTTCGGAAATACAGTCCTTGTCCACAATGATGATGTCACCTACTGCCGGAACTGTATCTGTTTCCAACGTGGTTTCTATGTACCACGAGATGCCTTCTATATCCAATTCTATTTTTACCATGTCGTTTTGTTATTAGGGGGTTATTGTTTCCGTTCCTTCTTCGCTGTTGTCATTATTGAATGATAGTGTAAGTTGCTGCATCTGCCCGAAGCTGTCGATGATATAAATGTCAATCGTCTGCTGGTCGGTTGATGCCGAGGTGTAGTAGAGCCTGAACGTTTCTTTCTCCAGCGGGTATAGGTCATTGGGCAGGAACACCGTGCCGTTATCCATTTCCAGCTTTCCTTTGCCGTCCGGCTGGAAATACCTTATCTGATAGGTAGTCGGCTGGTAGTAACCCTCACGCACCAGTCGGCAGCGTATCTCGGCGGTTTCCCCGACTTTCAGCCTTTTGGGTACTGGCAACGTTTCGATGCCGAACGGGTACGCCTGCTGAATATCCAAGTTGTCATTACAGGCGGTGACAAGCACAAGGGCGGCCACGATGCAGCAGCCCATGATGATTTTATACATTACATTCTTCATATACATTATTATATAGCGGTCAGTTGATAATGAATTTCAGTCCCAAAGATACTTGCGTGTGGAACTTCCCGATGTCCGAGCCGAACAACGCCCGTTCCCTTGCGTTCAGTAGCAGAGCCACCCGGTCAGTCAGGTAGGCTTCCAGTTCCAGCGTCAGCGCACCGCCGTAGATGAAGCAGTCCTTATCCAGCAAGGTAGAGCCGTCCGGCAAGAGCTTTTCGCTTCGGTTGCTTGTTTCGTACCCGGCGAGAGCCGACAAGCCCAATGAAAGGAAAAAAGTCTTTCGCCTGTCCGATAGGAATTTCAGGTAATAGCCGCCCTCTGCGGTGAACTGTTCCACGGGTATCTGCATATCCTTGTAGTCATACTTCTTGTGCAGGTATTCGCCGCCAATCACCCAGCGGTTGGCGTTCTTGGTGTAAACGCTGTACGCCGCCCCGATGTGGTAGGCAAAATCCGTATTGGCGTTCCAATGCACCCCGTCCGTCATGCCCGCCGTGACCTGCAAGCCTTTCATGCCCGGCAGGTATCTTTGTGCGTGTGCCTGAAACGAGGTCAGGCACAGCGCAAAGAGCATCATTATAAAGATGTGTCTTTTCATTCCCTATTTGATTTTTAGTTCGTCAATCACTTCTGCGTTCACGATGTCGGCGTTTTCCACCCGTATGGTCTGATGCCGCCCGCCGTTCTTCTCGTAGAGTTCCACGACCAGCAGCTTGTCGTCAGGAATGGTAAACTTCGGCAGGGCGTACACCGTGCGCACGGTCGATTTCCCGGCAATCTCTATCACCTCGTTGTAGCTGCGTACCGCATCCAGTACCGTTTCCTGAATAGCCGTGCGTTTGGGCACTTTCTTATCGGTTATCTTAAACCTGATGAAGTCCGTGTCGAAAGGCACGTTGGAACTGTTCTTTGTCTGCGTGTGCACGTAGAGCATCCCGTTATAGGTGTAAATCCCCTTGATTAAGAACTGTATGCCGAAACGCTTGCTACCCAAGTGGCGCACTTTCCGGTCATTGTTCTTGTAGATGCTCTGCATTATCAGCTTCACTAATAGCGGGCTTTCACCCGCCAGTTCCCGGAAATGGATGTTCATCCGGGTATGCGAGAAGTCGGACGTATCTTCATTCTCCAAGAAGTCCTTCATTTCGATGTTGAGCATTTCCGGTTCACGGGCGTACTTGGCGTTGAACGAAAAGAAACTGCCGTCCTCGCAGATAACGGAGAAGTTCGTTTCTCCCGGAAAGCCCTCTGTCGTGGCTTTCACCCTGATTACGTTCTCCGCACCGTCCGCCTTGCCCGCTATGATGTGGTTGCTTCCCAAATCGACATAGCGGACGGCGGCGGGGAAGATGATATGCACCGTCTTGGCAAAGGTCACTTCCACGCCGTAGGGCGTAACCATTTGGCGGTACGGGAGTTTCCGGGTAATCCCCCGGTACAAGTCGTTGCCAGCCGCATACTTCACGGTGTCAGCGGTTTGTGCGTTTGCCGCACACATGCCCAGCAAGAGGGCGAACAATCCAAAAATCTGTTTCATTGTCAATTGAAATTTTAACGGTTGATAAAATGGTTATTGTTGTTTGGCGTAAAGCATGACTTTATAGCCTGCTTTCAGCTTCACTTTCACGGTTCGGAACTTCTTGGCGAGGTAGCCGGACGTTCCTTGCAGCAATCCCCTTGTCACGTCCATAGCCACCTGCTGCCCGGCACTTTGGGCAAAGGAAATGCTTGTACCCAGCCCGCTTCCGATATTCGCCATAGCTTCGTTGAACGCTTCCTGCTCCATAGAGGACGGTACGGAAAGCCCCTTTTGCCCGTCCGTGTCGAACACGGCGAGTTCCACCGGGATGATGTTGCCAGCGTACTCAATCGAGGACACCAGTATGTCGAGCCGTTCGCCCTGCACCTTTGCCGTCCCCGCCACAAGGGTATTCTTCGGCACAACGATATTTCCCGCCTGCATGGGTTCGAGCAGCCGTAGTTTCACCGCCTGCCCGTCCACCAGCGTTTGGTCTTGGTGGATGCAGGCGGCTACCGTGTTCTTTCCCATAGCGTAGCCCGTACCTACCGCCGTGTTGAAGCCGTAGTTTCGTGGCTGGCTGTAAGCCCGGATGAAGTCGGCATCGCTCATGGGCTGCTGCAATCCCGAAACGGTCGTTTCCCGGATAGCCTGCACCGGAATAGCCGGAGTGCCGATACCGCCGCCGTTCTGCCCGGCTGTCGGTATTTGGGCAATCTGCCCCCTTTGTCCGTCCTGCCCGTTCATATACTTTGCCGCCAGCTCGTAGGACTTTTCCAAGAGTGCCATTTGGTCGTCAGCCGTAGGCGTGGCGTTCTGCTGCTGTTTCAGTCGGTCGGTCAGTTCCGCCACCTGCCGTTTCAATTCTTCTTTTTCCTCGTCCACAGGGGGCGTTTCGTAGAACGTGCTTAACTGGCGGTTGATGTCCCGGTAAGCCGCCCTTGAAGAAGCACCGCCGCCCCTTTGTGGCTTCGGATCTTCTTCCGGCATCAGATTGATTTCCTCTTGTGGTTCTTCCGTATCATCGTCCAGCGTGAAACCGAAGTCCTGCAAGGATTGTATCTTGTCCTGCTGTTTGCGGTTTGTCACCGCCTGCTCGTAAGCCTTTTGCTTGTCGGCTATAATCCCGTCCTCTGCGGGCAGGGGTATGTCGGCATTGAAGCCGCCCACGCTTTCCACATTCACGTCCTCTTTGCCGGAGGGTGCGAATATCAGGTACATGCACCCTGCAAAGGCAAGGAACATCAGCGGGAAGACTATCATTTTCCTGCGCTGCTGCACCTGCTGCGGGGTAAGTTCCCGTTTGGGTTTATCTTCCTTTTTCGGCTTCCCGTCCGCCTGCGGTACGGTCGTGCCGTTCTCATTCTTCTGTACTTCTTCCATATTGCGGTCTGTTTAACGGGTTGATACTTTTGGTTGTGTCATTGCCGTGCAACGGCAGTTGTCTGATGTGTTCTATTTGCAGCCTTTGCCCGTCCCGTTTCCCGATATTGTAGATTGATGAAACGGTGATGTAGATAGACAAGCCGCCGAAAAAGAAGAACATCAGGAGGATAACCGCCAGCCTTTTGCCCGGCGTAATCCGTCCGCACATTCGGCGCAGGCGGTCGTCCGCCCAGTCCCGCACCTTTTCGATGTGGTTTCGTTTTCTTTCCATAAGGCTATCTTTTAATGGTCTGCAAATCCTTGTTCTCGGTAATGGTGAACGCTTCGATGATAAAGCCGTGCGGGTTGTTGTCGCTCCGTGTGGCGTTAAGCAACCGGCACGAGGTGACAAGGCTTCGCACCGTCAGGCTGCTTTCCCGGACAATCAACTGGCGGGCATACGTGTTCACCTTGTAGGGGTACTGGTCGAAGTCGCACTTCACGCTGTCAATCTCCACCGTCTGCGTGACGTTTCCGGAAATCACCCGGTTGTAGTAGCCCTTTTCCGCCAAGTCCTTGTAATAGTTGAAAGCGGTCTTGTCGGCGAGAAACAACGAGCGTTTGATGTTGCTTTCGATAGCCCCCTTTTCGGGTGATAAGGTGAAGAAAAGTTCGTGGAAACGCCGCACGTGCGACTTCGCTTCCACGGGTCTGTTCTGCGCCATGTCCTGCGAGAGTGCCAGCATCAGGCTTTTGCCGTTGTCGAGGACGTATATCTTCTGCCGCTGCTTTTCGGCGAAGCTGTACGAGTTCCACACGGCAAAGCCCGTCACCAGTGCGCACAGGCAGATGAATACCAGCGCAAAGAGCCGGATTTGCCGGAAACTCGTTTCGATGTTCGTTAATGACTTAAATTCCATATCCTATAAATTGATGTTGTTTATTTGAGTAGTTTTCCCGAAACCTTTCCGCCAGCCGCACCGACCGCAGCCCCGGCGATTGAACCAGCCCGTGCCACGTTGCGGTTATAGGCAGACGTACCGCCAGCCGACACTATCCAGCTTGCCACCGTTGGAATGGTGAAGTAGCCCACGATGCCGATAATCATAAAGATTATATACACGGTGCTGCTCCCGTCCGGGATGAAATCCGGGTCTGAAAGCTGCTCGATGTCTTTTTGGAGCATCAGGGTTTGTATGCGTGCCAGCACGCTGCTGAACAAGTCCGACACGGGCAGCCACAGGTAAATGGATATATAGCGTGAAATCCACCGGGTCAGCGTGCTTTGGAAACCGTCATAGACGGAAATCGCAAACGCCAGCGGACCCAGTATGCTTAACACGATTAGGAAGAACGTGCGCAGCGTGTCTATAATCAGCCCCGCCGCCTGAAAGAGCATTTCCAATAACTCCCTGAACCAGTCCCGGACGGACTTCTTTATATTATAAGCCGTCCTGTCCATGTACATGCCCGTCATAGTCACCATGTCGGAGGGCGACCAGCCCAGTTCTTCCAGTTGTCGGTCAAATTCCTCGTCCGATGCGAGGTAAGCCGTTTCGGGGCTTCGCATCAGGGCTTCATATTCCAGTCGGTCTTTCTGCGCCCGGTACTCGTTCATGTCGAAAGTCTGCGTTTCCATAAGCTGGTTGCACCCTTTCACCACTGGCGACAGCACCGTGTTGATAGTCCCCAGCACGAAAGTTGGAAAAAACATGATGCACAGCCCCAACGCAAAGGGACGCAGGAGCGGGTACACGTCTATGGGTTCGGCACGTGCGAGCGACTGCCACACTTTGGCGGCTACATAGAACAAAGCTCCCAGCCCGGCTATCCCTTTGGCTACCCCCGTCATGTTGCTGCACAAGGGCATCATTTCATCGTACAGCACCCGCAACACTTGGTGCAGGTTGTCAAAATCCACCGCTGCTAATAACATAGGCATACCGATTTATATGTTACCAGTAGCGTTCATCCGCCGAGCCGTAGAGAGCCAGCACCCGGTCGGTGTCGTTCTTCTTCTTCGCCCGCAGGTAGGACACGGATATGTTCTTTCGGGTGTAGTAGTTCACGAGGTTGCGGTAGTTGAGCAGGCTTTTATAGGCGTTGTTGATTACCGCCAGCCTTTCGGCATCCGTCAGCGACATGCCCGTCACGTTCACTACATTCTTCAAGTCCTGCAACACGTCCGCACTTTCGGAGAGCAGCTTGGCGTACCCGGCTGAAATGGCGGTGAGTTCATCCGGCGTGTAGTTCGGGTCTGCCAGCATGTTCTGATAGTTTCGCACGTAGATTTCGGATATTTCCGCCACCAGCTCAATGGACTTCTTCACCTTGATGCCGCCCTTGACAACATCGTGTACCGCTTTGAGCGCATCGTAATATTTTTTACCCTGCTGGAAAATCTTCTGCGCTTCCATGAAGCCGTCCAGCGTGTTCTTGGCAGTGGTGGAAGTCTGCACTATCTGCTTGGTGGTGTTGATGATGCCCTGCGCCAAGTTGCCGGGGTCTGACACCACCCACTGTGCGGATGCCTTGCCGATGAAGCAAAGGCATACCGCCATAAGGAGAATTGTTCTTTTCATTATCTTTTGTTTTCAGGGTTTGTAACTCGTTTGTATTCGCCGCCGGGCATGAGCGTTATCCGGTCGGTCTTTTTGTCATAGGTGAACTGTATGCGGAAGCCCGTTTCGATGAACAGGCAGCCGTTCCGTTCTGTTACCGGGTAAGCCGTTTCCAGTATTCTGCCCCTGACATTCGCTTTCCGGGTGACGGTGTATCTGCCGCCCGTTTCCGAGAGTGTGAAAGCCGGGTGTCCCTTGACGTGTACCCAATAGCCCTGCATCCTTTCCAGCTCCTTGCTTCCGCTGTCCTCGCAGCCCGCCAGCAGGCAGGCGGACAATAGCGTGTATATCAGATTGTCAATCCATTTCATATTCCTAATTTTTAAGTTGTTGATGATTGGGGATTTCTTTTGCTTTCTGCAAGCCGCTTGATAGCCAGTTCAAGGTTGCCGCCCAGCTTGTCGGCGAGGGCGAACAGTTCCATTTTCTCGCTTTCCTCGGTCGTGTACGTGTAATATTCTTCCAATGAAACTTCCGTGGCATATACCGCCGATTGTGTGCCGCCCAGCGAGAAGAACACTTCCTTGTACTTCCGTCCGGGGTGGTTCGCCATGTTGATAGACAATATCTGCGAACGCTCCTTGTCGGTCAGTCCCAAGAGGTTCTGTATGCTGTCGAACTTGTTGAGATATTTTCGCTGGTCTAACAATATTTTGCAGTCCGAGTTATTGATGATACTTTCTTTCACGATAGGGGAAGAAATAATATCCTCTACCTCTTGCGTGACTACAATCGCTTCCCCGAAATACTTTCGGACGGTTTTGTACAAATATTTTATGTAGTCCGCCATGTTCGCCGATGCAATCGCTTTCCACGCTTCCTCGATTAGTATTAACTTCCTTATCCCCTTTAACTTGCGCATCTTGTTTATAAAGGCTTCCATGATGATGATAGTCGTTACCGGGAATAAAATCTTGTGGTCTTTGATGTTATCCAACTCAAAGACAATGAAGCGTTTATGCAGCAAATCCAGTTCCTTGTTGGAGTTCAGCAGGTAGTCGTACTCACCGCCACGATAGTACGGTTCAAGCACGTTCAGGAAATTGTCAATGTCAAAATCCTTTTCCCTGACGTTCTTCTGTTCAAGCTGTCGGCGGTAATCATCCCGGACAAACTCGTAGAACGTGTTGAAGCAGGGCGTTACCGAACTGTCTTTGCCTATCAGGTCGATATAGGCACTTACCGCATTGGACAACGCCACTTCTTCCGACCGTTTGGGGGCTTCATCGTCCCGCTTCCACAGGGTGAGTATCAGGGTCTTGATACTCTCTTTCTTCTCGATGTCAAATACCCCGTCTTCGACATAGAACGGGTTGAACGCTATCGGGTTCTCGTTGGTGTAGGTGAAATAAATCCCGTCCTCGCCGTGCGTGCGGTTGTGGATAAGCTGGGACAGCCCCAAGTAACTGTTACCCGTATCGACCAGCAGCACGTGCGCACCCTGTTCGTAATACTGGCGCACCATGTGGTTGGTAAAGAAGGACTTACCCGACCCGCTCGGCCCAAGTATGAACTTGTTTCTGTTGGTCGTGATGCCTTTCTTCATGGGCAAATCCGATATGTCGATGTGCAGCGGGCGACCGCTTACCCTGTCCACCATTTTGATGCCGAACGGCGAAAGCGAACTCTTGTAGTTCGTTTCTTCCACGAACAGGCAGAGAGCCTGCCCCAAGAACGTGTAGAAACTTTCCTCTGCGGGGAAGTCCGCCTCGTTGCCGGGTATGCCCGCCCAAAAGAGCGTGGGCGTGTCGGTGGTGTTGTGGCGTGGCTTGCACTCCATTAGCGCAAGCTGGCTTCCCACATCGTTGCGTATGCGTTTGAGTTCGTCCCTATCGTCACTCCATGCCATGACGTTGCAGTGGCAGCGTACCGAAATAAGCCCCTTGCTGTGCGCTTCGTTCAGGTACTCGTCTATCCACTCCTTGTTCACTTGGTTGGCACGGGAGTAGCGGGAGAGCGATTGCATATTCCGGGCGGTCTGCTCGAAGTTCTTCAGGTTTTCGGCGTGGTCGTCTATGAAGATGAACTGGTTATAGATGTGGTTACACGACAACAGCACGCCCACCGGGGCGGCAAAACTTAATCTGCAATCGCTTCTGTCTGTGGACAGCTTCTCAAATCGGCAGTCCGTCCCGACCTTTCCGGGCAAATCTTCCACGTCTGAAAGCGTGTGCAGGCACAGTATATCGTCCCCGACCCGCATTTCTTCCGGGTACAGCCCGATGTCTTTCAGGCAAGTAGTGTCGGTTTGCGAGAGCGAGAAGTATTTCTCGATGATGCCCGCCTTTCCGTCCTGCCCGGTGATTTCCGATGCCGCCAGCCGGGTAAGGGTGACAAACCCGCTGTCGTTCATAATCCTGTCAAACTGCCCGACCGCTTCGATGAACTTTGCCGCCGCTTCCTTGTCGGCTATCTCCTGCGGTACAATCCTTCCCCGGCAAAGGGTGGAGAAGTCGCTCTGTCGGCGGCTTCTCTCCCTTGTCGTTTTCGTCAGGAACAGGTAGCAGTAATGGTTCAGGAACGGGCGTTCATTGAAGTGCCGTTCAAAGGAGCGGCTTAAAAAACTAAGCTCGTCCCTTTCGGTGTCGGGCTGGTAGTTCTCCTTGATGAAGAAGTCCTGCTTGTGTACTATGGAGTAGTCGGGCAGCACCTTGACCGCCTTGTACCACGCCGAATGTATGGCTTCGTACTCGGCACTGGTGACGGTGAACAGTTCGGGCAGTTCCACCCTGAAAGCCACCGTCAGGTCTGCATCCTTTGATATGATGCAGCCGTTCTCCACCGCCAAAAGGGGAAATTTCCTTTCCAGCGTGGTAGCCTTTAACATATTCCTCATGTTCTTTCTTCCTTTCTTCTTTTGTAGTTGAACAGCCGGGGTATCGCCTTTCGGCTGATAATGAAGCGTGGGTGTCTTTTGCGTGCGGCAGCTTTCATCAGCCCGTGCGTGCCGTACTTGGCGTTGAGCCGGAACGTCTGCCACACGAGCAGCAGCGAAGCCGACACGATGAAACCGATACATAGCCACTGGTTCACGCCTGCCATGAACAGGATGATGAACACCACGAAGACGGCGAGCAAGCCGCCGCAAAAGATAAAGAGGTACTGGCTTTTCAGCCCCTTGAACTCCACCGGCTTCCCGATACCCCTGTTTACCGGATATTCAGACATTACCGCCTTTTTAGAGGAAGAACGAACGCAGGATAGTGGCGGCGACAATCAGGAAGATGCACGCCCCGAACCAACTGGCGGCGGTCTTTGAGGTGTCGGGGTCGCCGCTTGAGAACTTGTTATATACTTTTACCCCGCCAATCAAGCCGCAGACCGCCCCGATTGCGTACACCAGTTTTGTTCCGGGGTCAAAATACCCGGTGATTAGGTTCGTGGCTTCGGTGATGCCCGCCTGCCCGTTTCCTTGTGCGTAGGCACTTACCACGGCGGCAAGTATAGCCGCCGACAAGAAGATTTTCTTTCTCATTGTGATTTGTTTTTAATGCCGGGCGGCGGGTGGATAGTCCGCCTTTCCCGGCTGGTGAATAATTTGAAATTTTAGTGGTCGGGGATAGTCCCGTTTGTCTGTTTGGTTTTCAGGTTGCCAATCAACCGTAATCCCGTTGTTTCATGCTGTCAGGCTTATACATTATTATATTATAGGAAATCGTTCATGTCGAACGCTTCGTGTTCCTCGCTTGTATCGCCAGTTCCGGCAGGGACAGCAGCCGTAGCCAGTTCCGCTTCGTTGCGTCCCAGCAGTTCCGCCACCTTTGCCAGCCCGCCGTTGATGTTCTCCACCACCGCATCGTAGAGGTTCGTCCCCTCAATGCTTGCCAGTGTCCCGGCTGCTTGCCGTTTCTCCGCTTCGGTGGGGTTGTCGGCGTTCGCCGTGCGTACCGCTTCGCCCAGTTCATCGAAGCTCACGCCCGTAGCCCGCCCGGTATCATCGTCACCGTCCATGTACCCGGCTATTTCCTCGTCCTCGTAGTCGGGTTCGTCATTCTCGTAACCGGGCGTTTCTTCCGCTTCGGCTGCTGTTTCCGGAATGTTTTCTTCCGGCTGTCCGTCAGCCTGCGGCGCAAAAATAGTATCATTTTCAGCCGCTTGCGGGATGTGTCCCGATTTGTCCTGCGCTGTCTCGATTAGTCCGCCCTTGTATCGGCTTTCACCTATCAGCGTGTAGCCCGAAACCCCGTTTCGTGGGAGTGGCGCATCATCTGTTCTGCCCGGTGATGTCCGGCTGTCCGTGTAGCGATACCACAGCCATAGGGCGATATAGTACACCAAAAGCCCGGTAAGTATGCAATAGATTACCATAGTCAGACAGGCTTTTGGAAGTGGCTTTCGTACAGGGTGTTTATCTCGTCTTGGTACTGCTCGAAGTGCCGCAGCAGAATGTTTTCCACGTAGCTGCTTACCGTCACCTTGCGCCCGCCTATCACTGTCACGATACGCATCAGCTTCTCGTGCGTGGTACGGCTCACGTACAAGGGCTGTCGGTCTGCCAGTTCCACTTTCTGAAAATAGGTTTCCCGGTAGTCGCCCGTGCCGCCCTTGCGCTTGCGGTTTGTCGTTTTCTCCACCCGCACCGTTTCCGTCTGCTGTTCCTCTTGGGTAACTTGTGATGCAAGATTGGTATGTGGTGCATCATTCGGTTTATTATCTTCTTTACTGGGAACACCCTGCGAGATAAGCTCTTTCATGAAATCCTCGTCTATCTTCGGCATCCCGCCGCTTTGCTTTGCCATATCATTTTAATTTGATGTAGTACACTATTTCGGTTATCAGTTCTTCCAAGTTGCTTCCCCTTACCAGCGGGCGGCTGGCGGGAAAGAGCGTGGAGCGGAACACCGCCTTTTTATCCGCCACCAGTTCCTTTTTGTAGCGTTTGGTATCGGGGATAAAGGTTTTCATCAGCGGCAGTTCCAGTTCCTTAATGGTCTTGTCGTAGGCGGTGTAAAGGTCTGTTTTCTCCCTACCGTCCACCATGTTCCAAAAGAGGTACAGCCCGGCAAGTCGGCAGGCTTCATTCCTCACCAATAACTTTTGGATAGCCATTGCGAACGACAGGCTGCTTTCCAGCACCACCTTGTCGGCTGAAATGGGGGTGAAAATGTAGTCCATGCCCGCGAGGGAGTTTATCACGCCCTCGCTGTTCACCGTGCCGGGCAGGTCGAAAAACACTATATCCGGCACGTGTCCGGCGGCTATATGTTCGTCAGCCGTTGCAATCGCCTTTTCAGGTGAACTGCACAATACCGGGTAGGCTTTCTTCCCCAGCCGGGTGAACTGCTCATACGCCATTCGCTTGTAATCTTCATCCGCCCCGACCTGCTCGGCATCCCGCTTTCGCATCCCGGCAATGGAGTGTTGCGGGTAGTCGCAATCGACCACCGCCACATCGTAGCCTTTGAGGTAATAGAGGTAACTCGCCGCCAGCACGGTAAAGGTGGTTTTGCCGACCCCGCCCTTTTGGGTGGAAAAGGCGACATAAAGGGGTGTTTTCTCGTTTTCCATATTGCTTCCGTTCATTATTGGTTGATAGATTTATTTATTGCTTTCAATCATTCATTCCATATTGCAATCTTGAAATATTGAAAGACTGTTTTATTTCAATCTTGTTTTCCTGCTTTCATTCTTTCTTGAAATATTGAAATCCTGCAATCACGTTTTCTTGAAATCATGCTTTCAATCATTCTTTCCTGATTGGAATATTTCTTTCAATCTTGCTTTCAATCTTGAAATCCGATGCAAAAAAAGGGAGAAAAAACGTCCCCTGAAAACCTTGTCCCGATTTGTCCTGCGCTGTCCCGTTTTGTCCACCAACCACCTATTTTACAGCATTATAAATCACCGTTACTTTGCAGCGGAGTAACGAACCGCAGGGGGCGCAGGTGTAAAACAGGGCTGGTGAATGGCTGGGCTTACCGTTCCACGCTGACCCCAATCCGTCCGTGACGGATTTCGATTTTCGTCAGAAAATAGCAAGGTGTGTTTTGTATGCTACAAAACCGTTTTCCGTGCCTGAAAACGCCTTGCCCCTTGCGGGGGTAAAAATCACTCCGAAGTCGTAATTTTTTAATCCAAAGAAGCATGGAAACAAGAAAACCTAACAAGGGCGGTCGCCCCGCCCTCGCAGACCCGGCGAAGCATCGCCATGTCCTTTACCTGAACGACCGGGAGAATGCCCGCTTCCTCTCGCAATGGGAGCAGTCGGGCGTCACGAGCAAGTCCCGTTTCATCGCCGCCCGGTTGTTCGGCGAGCCGTTCCGGGTGGTGAAAGTGGACAAATCGGCGGTCGAGTATTGCGCCCGGCTGACCGAATTTTACGCCCAATTCAGAGCGGTAGCGGTCAATTACAACCAAGTCGTAAAGGCGTTGCACAGCAACTTTTCGGAGAAAAAGGCACTGGCTTTTCTCTATAAACTGGAGAAAGCGACCACCGAACTGGCTGTGTTGAACCGTCAGGTTATCGACCTGACAAACGAGTGCAAGGAACTATGGTTGCCAAAATAAGCACGGGCGGCAATATGTTCGGCGCACTGGCGTACAACCAAAACAAGGTGGACAGCGGGGAAGCAAAGGTGCTTTTCTCCAACCGGATGCTGTTGAGCGAGGACGGGAATTTCTCTATCGGCGAGTGTATGCGCAGCTTTGAAATGCAGATGCCCGTCCAGCTATCCACCAAGAAGCCGATACTTCATATTTCCATAAACCCGCACCCGGAAGACGTGCTGACCGACCAGCTGCTTTCCGACATTGCCAAAGAGTATATGCGGAAATTGGGCTATGGCGACCAGCCCTATTTGGTGTACAAGCATACCGACATCGACCGCCACCACATCCACATCGTGGGGTTGCGAGTGGACGAGAACGGCAAGCCGCTGAATGACAGGTTCGAGCATCGGCGCAGCAAGCAAATCACCCGTGAGCTGGAAAAGAAATACGGGCTGCACCCGGCAGAGCGAAAGGAACGTGCCGAACGCCCGGAACTTAAAAAGGTGGACTATGCCGCCGGGGACGTGAAGCACCAAATCGGCAATACCGTGAAAGCGGCTTGCTATGGCTACCGCTTCCAGTCGTTCGGGGAGTACAAGGCTTTGCTTGCCGCTTACAACGTGTGCGCCGAGGAAGTCAAGGGTGAAGTGAACGGCAAGCCCTATCAGGGCATTGTCTATTCCGCCATGAACGACAAGGGAGAAAAGGCGGGCAACCCGGTAAAGGCTTCCCGCATCGGCAAGTCGGTGGGTTATGAAGCGGTGCAGCGCAGAATGGAGAAATCGGGCGAAGCAATCAGGAACGGGAAACTGAAAGAGCGCACCCGGAAGATTGTAGCCACTGCCATGCAGACTACCCGCAGCCGCAAGGAACTGGAACAACAGCTAAAGAAGCAGGGCATTGACGTGGTATTCCGTCAGAATGACAGCGGGCGCATCTATGGCGTTACGTTCATCGACGACGACAGCCGGGTGGTGCTGAACGGTTCACGCTTGGGCAAGGAGTATTCGGCGAACGTGTTCAACGAACGTTTTTCGGGCGAAACCGGAAAGATGCACCAGCCCGAAGTGTCAGCACCGCAGCAAGACCAGCCCACGCATCAGGAACAACCGGGGTTCATGCCAAAATCCGACATCGTTCCGGGCGTGGCTTCCGTGCTGGGTGCTTTCGGCGGTTTGTTGGGCGGCGGTGCATCAGGCGGTGACGATCCGCAGGACACCGCCCGCCAAAAGAGAAAGAAGAAAAAGAAGCGCACAAGGCGCATTGACTAACTTAAAAAAACATTACAATCATGCAACAGGAAGATGATTTGAGAGGGCTTGCACGGGTCATGGACTTTATGCGGGCTGTCAGTATTCTATTCGTGGGAATAAACGTGTACTGGTTCTGTTACTCCACCCTGAAAGAGTGGGGAGTGACGTTTGAAGTGATAGACAAGATACTGTGGAACTTCCAGCGCACCACCGGGCTGTTCTCGTCCGTCCTTTGGACAAAACTATTTTCGGTGGTGTTCCTCGCCCTGTCGTGCATCGGCACTAAGGGCGTGAAAGAGGAAAAGATAACGTGGGCGAAGATACATTGCAGTCTTGCGGCGGGTGTCGTGTTGTTTTTCCTGAACTGGTGGTTGCTGGAACTTCCGCTGCCACACACGGCGGATGCCGTGTTTTATATCGCCACGCTGTCGGCGGGCTATATCTGTATGCTCATGGCGGGTACATGGATGTCCCGGCTGTTGAAGAACAACCTAATGGATGATGTCTTTAATACAGAGAACGAAAGTTTCCAGCAGGAAACAAGGCTTATCGAGAACGAGTATTCCGTAAATCTGCCTACCCGGTTCTACTATAAGAAGAAATGGAATAACGGCTGGATAAATGTCGTGAACCCGTTCCGTGCCAGCCTTGTGTTGGGTACGCCGGGTAGTGGCAAATCGTATGCGGTGGTAAACGGTTACATAAAACAGCAAATCGAGAAAGGTTTTGCGCTTTACTGCTATGATTATAAGTTTCCCGATTTATCGGAAATCGCTTATAATCATTTGCTTAACCACTTGGACGGGTATAAGGTAAAGCCTAAATTCTACATTATCAATTTTGATGACCCCCGCAAGAGCCACCGATGCAACCCGATAAACGCCAGCTTCATGTCGGACATTGCGGATGCCTACGAAGCCAGCTACACGATTATGCTTAACCTTAACCGCTCTTGGATAAGCAAGCAGGGCGATTTCTTCGTGGAAAGCCCGATTATCCTACTTGCAGCCATTATTTGGTACTTGCGTATCTATCAGGGCGGGAAGTATTGCACGTTCCCCCATGCCATTGAACTATTGAACAAGAAATACGCCGATGTATTCACTATTTTGCGCAGTTATCCCGAACTGGAAAACTACCTTTCCCCGTTCGTGGATGCTTGGGAATCAGACGCTCAAGAGCAGTTGCAGGGTCAAATAGCAAGTGCGAAAATCCCGCTTTCAAGGATGATTTCACCCGCTCTTTACTGGGTAATGACAGGTGATGATTTCTCGCTGGACATCAACAACCCGAAAGAGCCTAAAATCTTGGTTGTCGGCAACAATCCCGACCGTCAGAACATCTATTCGGCGGCACTGGGATTATATAACAGTAGAATAGTGAAGCTGATAAACAAGAAAGGTCAGCTTAAAAGTTCAGTGATAATAGATGAATTACCGACTATATATTTTCGTGGGCTTGATAATTTGATTGCCACCGCCCGAAGCAACAAGGTTGCGGTTCTGCTGGGCTTTCAAGATTACAGCCAGCTTACCCGTGATTACGGGGACAAGGAAAGCCGTGTGATACAAAATACGGTGGGTAACGTGTTCAGCGGTCAGGTAGTCGGTGAAACGGCGAAAATCCTTTCCGAGCGTTTCGGTAAGGTTTTGCAGAAAAGGCAGAGCATGACAATCAACCAACGGGAGAAATCCACCTCGATAAGCACCCAAATGGACAGCCTGATACCCGCCAGTAAAATATCCAACCTCACGCAAGGTATGTTCGTGGGTGCGGTGGCGGACAACTTCGATGAACGGATAGAGCAGAAGATTTTCCACTGTGAAATCGTGGTGGATAATGAAAAGGTGAAGCGGGAAACCGCCCGTTACGTGAAGTTGCCGCAGATTATCGACTTCACCGACAAGGACGGCAACGACCGGATGCAGGAGGAGATACAAGCCAACTATGACCGCATCCGTCAGGAAGTCCGGCAGATTGTCGAGGACGAGATAACCCGGATTAAAAACGACCCGGAGCTATGCCACTTGATTAAGGAGGAAGAATAGCTGTATATAATAATGTATGGAGTGAAGAACAGCCGATGTAGCTTTACGGTTGTTCTTCATTTTGCTTTTTGGTGCGGTAGGCTTCAAAACGCACTAATATTTCGTGCAGGTTCTTCAATGCTTCCACAGCCTTGCCTATCGGCGGCATCTTGCTTTTGTCGAAAGTCAGTTTCTTCAAATCGGCAGTGTACGCCGTAGCCACTTCGGGCAACGCCATGACCGCTTCGGCATCCTTGAATATCGGTGCATCAGCCAGCGACAAGTGCGAACGGGAGTTTTTATTTAGTCCGTCCTCTATCGTCACCCGGTACATGGCATCCAAGAAATCTTCCGAATGTAGGTAATCGTTATATTCCTGATTGTGGTAGAGTGCCGACAAGTCGTAAACGTCACGGATATGCTTTGCCAACAGTGCGGCTGCATCCTCATTGTAAGACAGCTTTACCAGCCTTGAAACCTTGTCGCAGATAGTCTTTCGGGGGTTGATACACTGCGTTTCAAAACTTCCCAGCCCGTAGGTGCTTATCAGTTCCTCTTGCCCGATGCTTTCAAGAAAGGCGGTCACAATCGGTTTGATAACCCGCTTGTCCGCCGGGTAGAACATCAGTTTTTTGTCCGGCAGGTCACAGGATTTTATCTCTACTTCCAAATGTTCTTTCAGTCCCACGCCTTGAAATACATTGTCATACGAGAAATACAGTTTACGGTAATTACCGCCCGTTTCCGACAAATCTTCCTTGTATATGTCACTATTGAGTTCGGCTATGTATTTGGAAAGTTTCTTGTTCAATGTCTTTTCCGCCTGCTTGGACGCACCTTTGTCACCCGTGAACACGAACAAGTCCAAATCTTCCGAGAAACGTTCTATCAGCCCGTAGGCTTTGGAAAGTGAAGTTCCGCCTTTGAAGTAGGTCTTATCCGCATATTCGGACATGGAAATATCCCGCAGTATCTTCGATACCCAGTAATCCTTTTCCACGTGCGACTGCTCGTAGCCGAAATGTTCAGCCGCCAGTGCGATGATTTCCTTGAACGCTTCCTTGTCCGAATGTAAATTCATATTTCTGTCCTATGCCGTTTTATAATCCAAGTTGAACCGTGTCGTGGGAAGAATGGTCTTTGCCATTTCTGTTTGCAATACGGTTTGTCTGATGTCGCCCAGTATGTCCGCCACCACCTTTCTGACACGTGGCGGGTAACTTTTCGCCAAAGATACGATTTTTTCCAGTTCCGGCAGGCTGTACCCGTTGAAATATTGGCTCTTGACCCGGTTGTAGATGTCCTGCCCGGTTGTTCCGGGTATGCGCTTCATGTCCTTTATCGCATCGAGCAGCCGCAAGTACGGGACAAGGCTTTCATCCGGATAGACCATGCAGTAGGCTTTCACGCACTCTATATCCAAGTTCTTGAAACGGAAACGGCGAACCGGGTTAGGAGTGGCTATCGTTATGGTTGTGGCTACCTGTTCGGTCAGCCCCATTTTGTTATAGACGTAAGCACCAGTGATATAGCCGTTCAGTTTTTCAGTCAGGTAGCGGAACTGTTCATCCTGATAGACAGGCAGCTTTCCCAGTCCCAGCACTGATTTCTTGGGACGGTAGTACGCCCCCTTTTCAACCCGTACCAGTACCCCTTTGCGGCTCTGTTCGGAAAGTAGCACCGCAACATTGGCGGTCTTTTCCGTTTCAAACGACAAATCCCGGAACGTGAATATACGCCCGGTATCTATCCGTTCAATCTGCCCAAGTATCTCTTTTCTGAATGAAGCCATATTTATGTCCTTTGTTTCTATATGCAAAGATAGTATATTATGTAATCACCTGCAAAAACATAACAAAGATTTTGCCGAAGATGTTTTCTTTTTGTCGTGTCACCTGATAATAGGAGAATAACGGAAACTCAATCAAAGGCTTGCCAAACGCTTCACAAACGTTCCAAAAATAAGCTGTATTTCAGTATTAATTTTGATATGTAGCTCATTATTAGCCTATTGATAAAATAGCAAACGTTTCATAAACGCTTCACAAATGGCTCGCAAGCATAATGCAAATTTTAATAAGTCGTTGATTATAAGGCATAAGGTCTATAATTAAATGGCTCATAAATGGCTCACTCTAAGAGAGTGATTAACTTCGCTCTCTTTTTTATGCCCTTTTCAATTCTGCAACCAATGGTTGCAGAATTTCATCCCACCCGGACAATTTCAGACAGCGCAGGACAAATTCGGACAGTCCTTGCCGCCCGTCCAAATATAGCATATTTAGTCGCTACCTTTGGGCGGGACTATTCCCGTAACCACTAAAATTCCAATTATTTATGGCAAACAGAATGACCCCGCCCGCAGAGGGGCAGGAAAAAGACGTGCTGCTGGTCTTGGATAAACAGCAGGGAAAGGTGAGTGCCGTTAAGGGTATCGACAAGGAGGGCAATTTGCAGACCGTGCCACCCACTACCGGACACGGTGGCGAGTTCATGCAGGTGGACAAGAACAGCGATGTGTTCAGCAACTTCATTTCCAACTTCTACCGCAAGTATCAGGACACTTCCGGGCTGGAACTGTTCAGCGTCAAGGCTTCCGAAGCGGAGCGGGACGCAAAGGCAATCGAGGACAACCACCGCAACCCTACACCGGAGGGTGACAAGCGGGCTGAAATGCTTCGAGTTCCGAAGCCCGACTTCCACGAGTTCAAGCAGGGCTACCGCTTCGACCCTGCAAAAATCGACTGGGAGAACCTGAAAAAAGTCGGCATCACCGCCGACACCCTGAAAAACACGAGGGACTTCGACCGGGTGATGCGTGGCTACAAGTCCCGCAACACCTACACCGTTTCGGGGACGGTGGGCGGCTTCTACCTCAAACCTACCGATGTCAAGTTCTCTTTCTATCAGGCAAAGGACGGCACGGTAGTACCCAAGCTACACGGCGTGCAGCAGGACGAAAAACTGTTGCAACGCCCGTTCCATGAACACGAGTTCACCAAGCAGGAACAGGGCAACTTGCAAGGCACTGGCAACTTGGGCGGCATCGCTGAAATCAAAGACCCGAAAAGCGGCGAGCAAATCCCCGTGTTCGTCAGCCGGGACAGGTACACGCACGAACTGGAGTATATGCGGGCTGACAAGTGGAAATGCCCCGATACAATCTGTAACGTGCAAGTCAGCCCGGAACAGAAAGCCGCCTTTGAAGCCGGGCAAGCGGTGAAAATGGAAAACCTGCAATTCAGGGACGGCACGCAGCGCAGTGCCTATTTGCAGGTCAGTGCGGTGGAGCGTGGCTTGGAGTTCCTGCCCCGTGCCGCCGTCCAGTTCTTGCAGCAGTGGCAGCAGCCCGCAGAGCGGCAGGTCGCCGGGCTAAAGGACGGCAAGGGCGTTGAGTTCAACGGTCACGTACAGCCCGGCGCACAGGGCAAATCCCCCGACAAGGTGCAGCCGAAAGACGTTACCCCCACCGCCGAGAGCCGGACGCAGGTAGCGGTCAATTCGGGGGGGCAAGACCAACGAAGCCACCAAGCAGGGCAAAGAGCCGTTGAAACAGGGTCAGGACAAGCCCACCGCCAAGCAGAAAGAGAAGCAGGACAAGGCGCAGGACAAGAGCCTGAAAGCGGACAAGCCCAAGAAGTCCAGAGGAATGAAAATGTAATATCCACCATTAAAAAGTAAAGAATTATGATTGCATTGATAGCAGAGAAGCCCAGCGTGGCAAAGGACATCGCCCGCATCATCGGGGCGACCGGGCGTAATGACGGTTATCTTTCCGGTAACGGGTATATGGTGACATGGGCGTTCGGCCACTTAATCCAGCTTGCCATGCCGGAAGCCTACGGCGTGGCGAACTTCCGCAGGGAGAGCCTGCCCATACTGCCGCCCGATTTCCAACTAATCCCCCGTCAGGTGAAAGCGGAGAAAGGTTACAAGGCAGACCCCGGCGTTCTGAAACAGTTGAAAGTGATAAAGGAAGTGTTCGACCAGTGCGACCGGATTATTGTCGCCACCGATGCCGGGCGTGAGGGTGAGTTAATCTTCCGCTATATCTTCCATTACCTGAACTGCCGGAAACCATTTGTGCGCCTGTGGATAAGCAGCCTTACCGACAAGGCAATCCGTGAGGGGCTGGATAACTTGCAGCCGGGAGAGCGTTACGATAACCTCTACTTCTCTGCCAAGTCCCGCAGCGAAGCGGACTGGCTGATAGGGATAAACGCCACCCAAGCGTTGAGCGTTGCCGCCGGGCAGGGGGTGTTCTCGCTGGGCAGGGTGCAGACACCCACGCTCGTGATGATATGCAGCCGCTATTTGGAGAACAAGAATTTCGTACCCGCCAAGTTTTGGCAACTCAAAGCGGCGACCGCCAGCGGGGGAATAAATTTTACCGCCCAATCGACCGCCAAGTGGGAACAGCAGCCCGAAGCCATAGCCGCCCTGCAACGGGTAAAGGATGCCGGGCAACTTGTGGTTAAATCCGTTGAGAGGAAAGAAGCCTGTCAAGAACCGCCGCTTTTGTACGACCTTACCACGCTGCAAAAGGAAGCGAACACGAAGCTGAACTTCTCGGCTGACAAGACGCTTTCCATAGCGCAAAGCCTGTATGAAAAGAAAGTGATGTCCTACCCAAGAACCGGAAGCCGCTATATTCCGGAGGACGTTTTCGATGAAATGCCGGAACGTGTCGCCCTGCTGGGGCAATACTCCCGCTTTGCCGGGTATGCCGCCGGGCTGGACGGCACACCCCTGAACCGCCGCAGCGTGAATGACGGCAAAGTGACCGACCACCACGCCTTAATCATTACCGAGAACCTGCCCGGCGAACTTTCCAAAGACGAGCGGGCGGTTTACGAGCTGGTAGCCGGGCGTATGCTGGAAGCCTTTTCGGGCAAGTGCGTGAAAGACGTTACCACCGCCTTGCTGTCAGGGGGAGATACCGACTTCACGGTGAAAGGGTCTGTGATGAAAGAAGCCGGGTGGCGTGCCGTGTTCGGCGAGCAGGAAACGGGCGGGGATGAAGAAGCCGCCAGCCTGCCGCCACTCCAAGAGGGAGAATGTTTGCCACTCTCCGGCGTGGATCTGCTCGAAAAGCAGACCAAGCCGAAACCGCTGCACACGGAAAGCAGCCTGTTGTCGGCAATGGAGAACGCAGGCAGGGAACTGGAAGATGCCGAACTGAAAGCCAGCCTGAAAGATGCCGGGATAGGCACGCCCGCTACCCGTGCGGCGATTATCGAAACGCTGTTCGCCCGCCAGTACATCGTGCGTGAGAAGAAGAACCTTGTGCCTACCGACAAGGGGCTTGCCGTTTATGGGATTGTCAAGGACAAGAAGATTGCCGATGTCGAAATGACGGGCATGTGGGAAACCGCCCTTGCCAAGATAGAAGCGGGCAGCATGGATGCCGACACGTTCCGGAAGGGCATCGAGGTGTACGCAACGCAAATCACCGCAGAACTGCTATCGGTGCAGCTATCTGTCGCTACTGGTGAAACCTGCCCCTGCCCGAAATGCGGCAGCGGGCGCATCCTGTTCTACCCGAAAGTGGCGAAGTGTTCCAACGTGGACTGCACGCTAACCATATTCCGCAACAAGTGCGACAAGCAGCTTTCCGACAAGCAGATTGTCGAGCTGGTGACGAAACGCAAGACCGGGCTAATCAAGGGCTTCAAGGGCAAGAACGGCAAGGCTTTCGATGCTTCGCTGGTACTGGACGAGCAGTTCAATGTCGGTTTTTCATTCCCCGAAAAGAAAGCGAAACCGAAGAAATAGCTTATCTTTGCCGCTGAAATTTCATTGTGATAGGTTTTACAGCTTATAATAATTGAAATTTTAGTGGTTGCGCCCGGAGGGAAACCGGGCGCATTTTTTATATGTTCCCGCCAAACAGATAGGTCGAACAGACCACCCCGTTATCCAGCACCCTGCTTTCCGAGAGCTTCCACAGCGAGCCGGATGTTTCCCCGACAAAACCGATGCCTTTGCCCGCCATGACCGGGACGGTGTAGATTGTCAGGCTGTCCAGCAGTCCGGCTTTAATCAATGAAGTAAGCAGCTTGCCGCCACCCACCACCAGCATGTCGGTTTCCTGTTTCAGTTCATAGACCCTTTGCAGCGGTTCTTCGGTCAGGAACTCCACCCCGCAGTCCGGTGTAACGTTGGTGTCGTAGTGTGACACCACAAAAGACCGTTTGCTTTTGTGCGGCCACCCGCCCCAGTGTTCAAAGATGTAGTTGTAGGTGTTCGCCCCCATAAGCAGGCAGCTTGCGGCGGCGTGTTCCCTTGCCACCAGTTCCTTGACCTCACGGGGCATCCAGTCCAGTTCATAGTCCGGCGTGGCGGTATGCCCGTCCAGCGATACGGCGATGTGCGCTTTGATTTGTTCCATATTGTCAGGTATTAAAGTGATATAAATCCCTACTGTCTTGGCACGTTAGCCGCCACCCCAAAAAAGAAAGCGTGGCATGACGCTGTTTCAAAGTAGAGGTACTGGCATACCCAAAAGAGGAAACAGTGCAGCCACGCTATGACAAACGCATAGCATATCCTGCGCTGAATATCCCCTCTTTTTGAAAAGTGCCAGTTTTCTACTTTGGGACGTTCGGCGAACGTATATGTTATATATAAAGGCAATATTCCGGCAACCGCCGTCCAACTGCCGTTACTTTTCCGTGTAACTTCTGCAAAGTTAAGCAAATACCCTGAAAAATCACGTGCAAACAGAAAAAATCCTGCCGTGTTATCACAACAGGGCAGGACACAAGCACCTAAAAATACACAAGTTCAGCCTATACGCCTACGGGCAGCTTGCGTTCCTTTGAAGATGATATGAACCGATGACAAAACAGCTTTGGTTCGCCGTGTCTTTGGTGATGATGTCCCTTTCCCGCATGAAGCGGATATAGCTCTTTGCGGTGCGCTCCTTGATGTCCAATACCTGCTGCAACTGCTCGCAAAGGTCTATGTAGGTGATGCGTGTCTGCCGCCCGAAGATGTCACGTGCGACATTCACCAGTTCCCTTTCCTTGCGCTTCTCCTTTTCCTCACGTGGTTTCTCGCCCTTGTACACGTGCATCCCGGCTTCCTTGTCCCAAGCAAAGAGCATCAGCGGCACGTCCAGCGGGCTTCCGTCCCTTACTTTCAGGGCTTTTACCACCGACTGGGTAGGTTCTTCGTCTTTCTCAATGGACAGGATAGTAGCCGCCTTGCGCTGCAACTCGCTGCCCAAATGTCCCCGCAGTTTCAATCCGTTGGGGACGAAGTGCAGCACGCACAGAATACACGTGTTGTAGATACCCGCCAGCCGATAAAGTTCATCTATCACCGCCACGCTTTCCGCTTCATCGTTGGCACTCTTAACAAGGTCTGCGATGCCGTCAATGACGACCAACTGGATGCCGCCGTACTGGTAGTAGAACTTGTCCATGCTTTGTACAATGGCGTTCAGGCGTTCTTTGCGTGACATACCGGTAAGACAGAACGCTTTCAGTTCATCGGGTTTGTCCGGCTGTTTGGCACGTGCCAGCAGGTTGCTTACGTTCTTGAACAGTTGCACTTCCGACTGTTCGGTGTCGTAGAGCAAGACCGCCTTGTGCCTGCCGTTGGCGGTTATCTGTATGCCCAGCGTATCTACTTCCGCACCAGCCGGGCAGATGCAGCCCGCCACGATTGCGGCTACATAATTGCTCTTTCCCGTTCCCTCGCCCCCGGTGATGCCGAACAGGTTGCCTTGTGTCCCCAGCGGAACGTCACCCGCCGAAATAATCTCTTGCGCTTTGGCGGGCGGGTTGTTGAAATCTATCTCGCACGATTTAAGCATAATCAATGTGTCGCTATACAGGTTGTCTAAAAATTCGATAAACAGCTTCAGGAAATCTTCACGGGTGTTCCCGGCTTTGAAGTAGTCGGATATGTCCTTTTCCTCTTTCGTTCCCGGAAGCGGTAGCAGCAGGCGTTTCACGCCAAATTCTTCCAACAGTTTTTCCTGCTTGCATGAACTTTCCCTGCCCGTCTTGTCCATGTCAAAGAGCAGGACGATGTGTTTGAAGCGGAATGTCAGCCGATAGACCAGCGTGGGCGGTATAGTCACCGTTTCGCTGTTGAAGCAGATAGCGTGAAAACCGTGCGCCGCCAGCGAAAGCACGTCTTTCTCGCCGCCCGTGATGAATAGCGTGTCGCCTTTGGCTGGCAGTTGTTCCAGCCCGAAACAGTAGTTCTCGCCGAAGCTGCCGCCGTAGAGGAAGCGGGGCGTGGAGAACGGGCGGTACAGCTTGATGTGCTGTTTGCCCTTGTAGCCGTACATGGGTTCTGCCACCGATGAAGTGTAGGTGTACGGTTTGCCCTCTGCCGTTTCGCTGTTGTATTCCCGGAGCGAGCAGACCTTGTAACGTTCCAGCAGTTCGGGCGTGATGCCGTACTGTTGCCAGTACACCAGTTCGGCACGCGGGAACTTCTGTTCCCGGAACTGGTAGGGCTTGACGGGCTTTTCGGGCGTTTCTTCGGGTTTGTCCGGCACTGCCCGGCGGACGGTTGCCGGGGGAACGGAAACCGGAATGCCGGAAGCCAGCCCCAAGCCCAAATCCCGGTCGATGATTTCCAGTATCTCCACGAAGTCAGCCGCCCGGTTGCAGTCCAGCCCCTTTAACTGCCCCACGAGGAAGAAACAGTCGCCGCTGTAACTGTCGTTGCCGAAGTCCTTCATCTTGTAGATACCGCCCCGGCGGTCGAAATAGATGTTGCAGGAAGCCTTGCTGTCCTCGTACAGCGGGTTAAGGAAGTTGCGACCTATGCGCCAATTGCCGGGCAGGTAGTGTTTGAACACCGCCAGCCCGTTACTTGTTCTTTCTAAGATTTCCTCTTTCCTTAGCATACAACTGGTGGTTGGTTATCAGGTTGTCGATGTTCTCCTTGTTGCTCCTTATCAGGCGTTCTTCCAGCATCCGGCGTATCTCGCTGACCTTGTAGAAGTAACGTCCCCTGATGTTGGAATAGGCGATAGTCCCCGACACCCGCAGGCGTTGCAGGGTCTTTTCGCTTATTTTCAGGAACGTGCAGACCTCGTAGCTGTCCACCCACATGTCTTCCTCGCTTTGCCTTGCCATTTCCATGTGGTTGAAGATGTAGTCGGCAATGGCGGTAATCTTGTTGTCCAGTTCCTTGTAGGCTTTGGACTCGAATGTTATTATTTCCATAACGGTAACTGATTGATTTGCCGCAAAGTTCGGGTGTCCTGAAAAATAAAACGCCACAGATGTACCCACCTGTGGCGAAATAAATTTTGTTAAAGCACGGTTGCCTAATCCTGCTCCCTCATGCGCATCAGCAACCTGTCTTTCAGGGTGGAGAGGAAGCCCGTTCGGTCTTTGGTCTTGGCTTTTAGTTCCATGTAGGTGTGGTAGAAGTCGCCGAGGTCGATGTCGAACACGTATTCAAAGTAGGCTACAATCTCCTTAATATCAACCGTCCCCTTGTTCAGACAGCCGCAGGCGTCCAGTGCGTAGATAAGTTCCACCAACGCCCTTTTCGTCCCCGTCCAGCGCAACACCTTTCCCATGAAGCCGTTCTTCACCCGCTTGCGTTGTTCCCGGCGTTCCAGCTCGTGCAGACGGTTGGTGAGGTATATTTCCAGCAGTTCGTTGGCTAAAATCTTGGCTACCTTGAAATCGTGACTGGTGCTGAACTGTGGGTCTGTTTCGTAATAGAAACTGTCCACGATGATTTGTATGTCAGGCTTCCCACGCATGAAATACTGCCTGTCCAAGTAGGTGGCTTTCGTTCGGTGGTACTGGTAGAACGCCAAGTTCCGCTGGAACGACCTTGAAATCCGGTCGGTTTCCGACAGCAGGTAGTCCCTTTGCACTTCCTCGCTGCCGCTGGGGAAGCGCACCTCTATCTTGTAAACGGTGTTGTAATAGATGATTTTGCTCGCTAAAAGCGGTTTCAGTTCCTTGAAGAAGTGTATTTCCTCTTCCGTGCTGGCGAACGGGTAGGAGATTATAAAGTTTTTGAGTTCGCCCAGTATCTCTTGCAGGTAGTCCACGCACAGGCGGCAGAGCGTCAGCGTGTCCGCTGCGGTGTCCTCGTATTCCTGTATCTGCCATTCCACTTTTTGAAGCAGTCCGGCGAAGTATGTTTCCAACGGTATCTTATGTTCCATAACCTTGTGCTTATCTTTTATGAAGCACAAAGTTACGGGCATAAAAAATCTGTTTTATTCTTGATTTTTCACATTACGTTCTTGTAACTGTGCATTTTCTTGTTTCCTGCGCTTTTCTGCGTATCTCGCCCGGTGTGTCCAGCAAGTAAGCCTTGCAGAAGTCGTTCAGGTTCGATGTCGATGCGAACCCGGTGGTGAACGCCACTTCCGTAAGCGTGAGGTTGGTGTTCGTCAGGTAGTGTTCCACGTCCTTTGCACGCTCCTTTATCACCCATTCCTTAGCCGTGTACCCGGTCATTTTCTTTACCTTCCGTCGGAACGAGCCGTATTCCATGCCGCATTTGTCCGCCAGTTGCTCGGCATCATAGACCATGTAGCCTTTCAGACGCACCATTTCGGTGAATGTCTGCCTGCCCAGCTCCGGCAGCATCCGTTCGGCGTGGCGCAGTTCCTTTTCCGTCACCAGCAGGCGGTTGTCTCTTACCGGGTTTCTCCGTAGCAGGTGGAAAGCGTGGCATACCGTGTTGTACACGTTGCAGAGGTACTGCCGTCCCGGTCGCATCCAGTGGAGCGCATCGCAGTAGGCGGTCAGTTCGGGTATCTCGTCCCGCTTGCGGTGCTGTTCCGCCAGTTCGTCCAGTATGGCGTAATGGGTGGTGGACATACCCAGCAGGATAATGATTGCCTTGTAGTCCTTGTATGCCGCCAGTGTCGGCGTTTCCGGCAGGCTCTTGAGCGTGTCGCACACGTGGGCGCACAGCCGCCCGTCCTTGCTGAACGGTTCAAGTTCCAAGTAGTTGTCCATTTTCCGGCTGTTGTGCAGCAGCCATGTTACCTTTTCGTCCAGTTCCTTGCAGGACGCTTCCAACTCCGCTTCGGGAGCGGGAAGCAATAATGATGTAATCCGTTGTTCCATATTTGAATAAATTGATTTGTTTTCTGTACGTTACCCGGTAGCCCATAGCCAAAACTTTTGGATTAGCCGCCAAACCACGTGATAAAGGAACATGGCGGCAAGCATAAGAAAACCTGCCCGCAGGAAATATTCTTCAATGCGCTGCCAAACGCTCGTTTTTCGTTCGGGCATCAGTATGTCCGCCACTTCCTCAAAGGTCTTGCAGGCGAAAATCGCTTGCCGGAACTCGTCTGCGCTGTTCCAGCATTCTTCCTTGAACCACCGTGTCTTGGGGTATCGTTCCGCTACCAGTTCTTGCAGTTTTCGTAGTGGGAACGGTTCGGGGTTGTCCCCGTACTCGTATTCAATGGAAATCACACGTCCCTGCATCCTGATACAATATCCGAATATCCCTTGCCACTTCACTTTGTGCGCCCCCTTTTCAACATATTTCGTCCCGGTTGCATCCACTACAATGTAGTTCTTCCGCTTCTTCAACAACTCGGTATTGGTCGTTGTGTACAGTTCTTCCTTGCGAAACACGTATATCATGTTGCCTTTGGGGGCAAAGCTGAATATCGGGTATTTAAGTCGGGCTTTCATTGTAAATAGTCTATTGTTTTATAAAAGCAAAATAAAGCAGGGTAACACCTACCACAACCCCGAAAAAGATACAACCTGTAATAATGAAAGCCCAATCGGGGTAATGGAAATCAAGTTCTTCATAAGGAATGGCAGTTTTCTTTATACATCTGTTCCATACCCATATCAGAACTTTTCCAAATCTATTTACTGTGATAAGGTTACTCATATTGATTAATGGTTTGACAAGGAGCTGCGTTTAGCAGCTAACTTGGCTTGTTAGTAGCTTCATTAATCCCACATAAATCCCCCTAAAAAAGTAAGACCGTTATAATTATCCAATTCTTCAATATAGTTTTTGGGTTTATTTCCGTTACGGAATAATTCTTTTTTGAAAATGAATATTTTTTGGTCTTTTTTCTTATCACGAAAGCCATTAGGGATATAGCAGAACGCACAATTTGCCATTCTAATTTTTTGCTTTTCCAAAGTAAAATCTACTGCATCATATAAAAATTCATCCTTAATAACGTTCCGTACTAACTCTTTGGCTTCAATTATATTATCTGCAAATTCTATGTGCAAAAATTCTGGATAGTAAAAATTTATCCCTAAAACCTTACAAAATTGGCATCTTAACATTGGACTTGGACGCTTTTTTGTCTCTCCATTATTGAATTTACGCAATTCTTCAAGATATTCATCTTGATTGAAGTATTGCATAAATTCATCTTTACTTTTATGTGTTATTCCAACCCAAGTTAAATTGCGCAACCCAGCTAAGGAAGATGATATACCTTCTATTTCGTCTGCTTGAAAATCAAATGTTCCTAAGAAAAACATACTTTTAGCCTTCTTTGCCTGTGTACGTGTTATATCTTCTCCAGTATTATAACAGATAGCGGCATTTGCTTTTTGTATGTTTTGCTCTTTACATAGTTGCATTACTTTTTCTGTTTTAGCTGGTATCATTTTAACCAATTCATCTATACCACATGGTGAAAATTTCGTTACCAAAAAATCTTCATCATAACTTGATATATTAAGTTCTTTGCAGAATTGACAACTTAACTCTAAATTATCTTCGTCATGTTCTGCCCACCATTGACGGAATTTTGATTGATCTATATAAGTTTCAAATTCAGCATTTGAATGAAACTGTCCAATCCAAATATAAACTTTACTCATATCTTTTATAATTTATTGGTCGTTAAACTGCTACTAATGGTTTGGTGATGAACAGCATTCAGCTGTTGGCTCGACCTTGTTATAAACTCAGTTATAAGATTTTACAATTGGAAAAGACATGACAGTATCTTTGGCATCAAGTAATGAATGACCATGTCCTATAAATACATTTTTACTCTCATCTATATGAAAAGAATGTATCTCATACCTCTTATGTGGAATAATATCACCACCATCAAAACTACCAATATATTTCTCGACTATTCCTTGTTTCCTATATACTCTCTTTTCATTATAGTCATCAAATAGTGATGCTGTGACATAATGACGAATTATATATTGTTCGTCTTCGGCTATCTTCTTGGAATTGCTTGAATAATCAATGAATAATATCAACAACATGAACAGTCCTTTAGGAACAAATAGACCTATAATAAGACCGAGCAAATAGAGTCCTCTATATATTCTTATGCTATATTTGATCCCCTTGGGTAATTTATTAGGAATGTGTATGAAGAAGGAAAAAATCAAAGATAACACGAAAGTATATCCGATAATGTATCCGATATTCCATCGTATATGATCTGTTTCTGGAACTGTACATATTACTATAAAACCAAGTATTCCACATAAGATATGGATACCAAAAAATATATACAATAATTTATATTTCGTCATTTTCAATCAACAGTGTTTATAATGGGTTGAAAAGGAACTCCGTTCAGGGGTTATCTTTTCTTGTTAATAATAGAGTTTATTAGACTTACAAATAATCCACGTACCATTTATCTTCGTCCAAAAATCTTCTTTTTTTACTATCTATCAAGTATTTATTATCCTTTTTGACAATTACATACTGTAGATATTTGTTGTCATTTTGTGTTATTACAATAAATCTATTCTTTCTACTTTCTTGTATGTCAACTATTTTTTCCTCTTTAGAATCATAAATGTAACTTCCTTCACTTCCCCATGATAAAGCATTCGGACGACTCATTTTTCGTTCTTTATTTGTACAATATTTGATGAATATAGAAGCTACCTTTTGTTTCATCATATCCTGTTTTTCACTCCATGATAATTGAGTATTTTCTTTTTTTAAGTTGTTGCAAAATTTTTCCCATTCATTCATTTCTGAAATAAAATTTAGAACGAGTTCTTCAATCGTTTTTTTTGTTACATCATCCATAATTGCGCCTTTATATATGTTTTTTGAACGTTATAATTATCTATTATTAATGGTTCAGCAGGGAACGGCTTGTCCGTTATCCTGCGTTGTTAGCGAAATATTCTATTTTATCCTTTGTCAGTTCTATCAAAATGAAACTAAAGGAACAAGCTATCAAAGCCAGCATATAAGATAAATAATAGCATTTCAGATATTTATTTGTAGGCTCTTTCCTGAATTGTTTGAAATAGGAAATATATCTACCATTTTTAAATAAGAATAATTGATTGGGAACATATAACAGCAAGAGAACAATAAGCAGAAAACTAATAGTATTTCCAAAGTCCCTAAATACAACTCCATACAAAGGTATATGGGTTGCTATCATTATCACATTCAAAAAAGTAAAGATTAGTAATATCGTGAAAATGCAAGTTCCTCCAATGGATTCCATAAGAATAAAAGGAGAAAAATCCTTTTCTCTTTCTTCTGTTCGCCTCATAAAATCCAGTGATTGCCAAAAGATACTATCTTTCTTATAAAACTTCCGTGTGTGTTTGTTGTCAATCAAACGGAACGGATCAATTGCACGAAAGCACCTATACAAAAGTGTATAAGTACAATAGTATAATATGTTCCAAAATAATTCTATTCGTTTCATTTTGATATGTTTTCGCTAATGGTTCAGCAGGGAACGGCTTGCCGTTATCCTGCGTTGTTAGCTGTATCTATTTTAGAAAATCCAAATCAAAATAATATTGATTGTCATTCTTCGGATTTATGTAAATCGTTGTCATTCCATAGTGTTGCAATAGCATTTCCAATGAAACTTTTTCCTTCAAGATTGCATCACTGCGAAATGTTTTTGTCTTTCCATTGTATTTGGTTGTGTACGTTACGGTGCATATTGTAGTGGACACAATTTGTTCACTATGATAAATGTCAGGGAATAAATAGCCACTGACACCATTCCAAAATTGGATTTCCCATGTATGGAATATCCGAAAGATAGGCTCTTGCATCCTTGATTTCTTGGTATTCCATTTCTGTGTAGTGACTTTACATTGGTTTAAATCAACAAATAATTGTATTCCATGCCTTTTTATTTGTTTTGTAGCCTGTTTTACTCTATATTTATAAATAGTATCACCAATAAGTCCGGAATTCAACCAAACAACCAATAAGATAGCTCCCGATATTCCAATAGCATACCATTTTGCAGCAAAGCAAATGCCCACACCGAATACATAAATCCAAATAAAAATAAATCCAAGTATTCTCAATATTTTATTCTCATAGATTTTCATGTCATATAATTACAGCTAATGGTTTGGTGAGGAACAGCGTTAAGCTGTTGGCTCGACCTTGTTAACATTCAATTTATAAAGCTATTAGTTTATTATAGTAAAATAGAACAGTGCGATTCCAAGTATCAATCCTCCTAATATTCCACCAACAAGATAAAACATCCACATGGGATAATGGAATTCGAGATCAATATATGGAATAGGTTTTTTCTTAATATACCTGCTCCATAACCAGATTATCATCTTTCCCCACTGTTCTATTTCTATCATATTGTAATATATTAATGTTAATGTTATTTATAACCGCACCTTATGGTGTCGTTCCTACACTTCTATAACTGCACCTCACGAATTATCCAGTGTATCAAGAGGATTAGGGATTTTTGCTTTATGGGCACTTGACACATGAAGATAAATGGTTGTGGTCTTGATGTCGTTGTGTCCCAGCAATTCCTGTATCGTGTGCAGGTCTGTCCCCTGTTCCAGCAAGTGTGTGGCAAAGGAGTGGCGCAGCATGTGTACGTGTACACGGTGTTTGATGCCTGCACGATGTGCGGCTTCTTTCAGCACTTTCACCAATGCACTTGCCGAATATTGCTCTCCGGGTGTTTCGCCCTCAAACAACCATTTTTGTGGACGATATTCCCGAAAGTAGTGCCGTAGTTCTTCCAGCAACTTGGGCGAAAGGAGCGAATAACGGCATTTCTTCCCCTTGCCCATGATACGAACCGACATTGTTTCACTGTTGATGTCCTGCGGGGGCAGGTTAAGCAATTCGCTTCTTCTAAGTCCGGCAGAGTAAACCAACGAAATCATGCAGTGATGCTTGATGTTGGAAATTTGTGCAAGGATGCGCTTAATTTCATTCTTGCTCAACACTTCGGGCAGGCTCTTGTACTCTTTGGCACGGGTGATACCGCCATAGTATTGCCGTTTGCCGCCTTTCACCTGCTCGTAATAGAACTTGATAGCATTGATGCGCATATTCTGTTGCGACACCGAAATCTTCTTCTCGTTCACAAGATAGAGTATGTACTTGTTGATGTCCGGCACTTTCAGGCGGTCGATGTTCCGTCCCTTGTGATATTCCATGAAATCGCTGAAATAAGCACGGTATGTTTTGACGGTCGAGGGGCTGTAACGCTTTTGTTCCAGCAGTTCGAGATAGCCTTTCGGCAGTGTGTATTCCCTTTTGGGCTTGGGATGCCGCACGTAAACCCGGCTGTAATCAATATAGGCGTGGGGCGAATAGCGGTCGTAAAAATCCGGCAGGCTGAAAGCGGCTGACGCTATGTATGCAGAGCCGTTACCAGCCATTTCCATGCCCGTGTCTTGGGCGAGCAGCAGGGCGACAGCCTGACTGTTCGCATATTCTATCCGTATGTAGTCCGCACCGTCCCTTGTTTCTTTGTGTAGCACGATGCTTCCTCTTTGTTTCTGAACCTTATCCATGTCGCTGAATTTTGCTTCGCTCCAAAGATAAGATAAAAATACCATTATTTGAACATCTGTTCAAAAATAATCGAGGTTAAAAAAACAAAAGAGTATCAGGCTTTAAGCAGCGAATAGATATGGCGAAAATTTTCTGCCAGTTCGTCCACGTTCAAACCGTTTAGAAATGCTTGTTCGTATGACAGTCCTAAAAACATTTGCCGGAACATGATAGCCGTTTTCTTCACGTCCGTGTTGCTCCTGATTTCCCCGCTTTCTTTTGCCTTCTGTATGACTTTCTCCCATAGGTCATAGTCTTGTCGGTAGATTTTCTCAATTTTCTGCCTGATGCCCGGATAGTACATACGCACTTGTGACAGAAAGTGAAAGTAGTAGAAGTTAGGACTACAATCATGCGGGCTGCTATTATCACCAATCAGTTCAACAATCCTTTTCATGGAAGCGGCTACCCCCGCCACGTATTGCCCGATGAACTCCGCCAACGTATCGGCAGGAGCGGCAAACTTGTTTTCCGGTTCGTGCATTTGCAACACGTATTTGTCCGCCACAGCCATGAATAAATCCAGCTTGTGCGGAAAATAATAAACGATACCCGTTTTTGTCACCCCGCAGGCTTTGGCAAGCGTGATGATGCTTGCTTTCTCGTAGTTCATCCTGACAAATACGCCGAACGCTTTATCTATTACTTCTTCACGGTTAGTTATTATCATACACGTTTGTTTTTAATCGGTTACGAAGATACGGATTTTGTTTTAAGCATTTGTACCCCAGTGCTTTTTTAGTGCAAGGTGCAAGTATATATTTATATATATAGCTTGCACCTTGCACTAACCCAAAAATATTTATTATCAGATATTTGCGAGTTTCAAAAGAAAGCCGTATCTTTGAACCCGAAAGTTAGGCAGACAAACAGCGGTCAAAGTTGGACAAGCCCAACATCTGAAAATCGTTACTGTTTCGTTACCTATTTGAAATTTTGAAAGCAAAGTAGCTGAAATATAAGCGGTTAGATTTGTAGGTTCAAAACCCTGTCTCTCCGCGAAAAAGAAATAAAAATCAAAGGAAATCCCTGTAAATTAATAATTTACAGGGATTTCTTGTTTTTGGCACATTTAAAGATAAGTATATGAAAATATTCTTTTGCTTACTATTCGGTATGCTTGATTATGTCTAAAGAAAAGCATATCACTTTGTGATTATTTTATTGTTTATCAGTGTCTTGTGATTTGTATTTATTATTTTGCCTGAGAAAGTTTTTGATTTAGAAACTGCTAAGATGGAAAGAATAATATATTCCGTTCATAGTACTATGTCTGCAGAATGGGATTAAGTCAGAGTGGAGAAACTCTGATTGTGATTTTAATTTGATTAGAATTTACGTTTTGTCGATGAAATTATTATTTTTGTTGTGTAATAGATGTATTAATTAATTGGGAAGATATTTATGCTTGCATATACTTATATTGAACATGGAAAGTTCCAACTATTGGAGAAGCCGAGACCGAAAATAAAGGATACACGGGATGCGATTGTACGTGTAACGCTTGGTAGTATTTGTACCAGCGATCTGCATATCAAACATGGCAGTGTGCTGCGTGCCGTACCTGGAGTTACGGTCGGTCATGAGATGGTAGGCGTTGTGGAAGAAGTCGGTTCCGGAGTTGTTTCGGTTAGGCCCGGAGATAGGGTGACAGTAAATGTTGAAACTTTTTGTGGAGAATGTTTTTTTTGCCGGCACGGATATGTTAATAATTGTACTGATTCCAATGGGGGATGGGCATTGGGATGCCGTATTGACGGTGGGCAGGCGGAATATATCAGGGTTCCATATGCCGATCAAGGTTTGAACCGTATACCTGATACCGTTAGTGATGAACAAGCGTTGTTCGTTGGTGATGTTCTTGCAACAGGCTTTTGGGCAGCTCGCATTTCGGAGATTTCTGAAGAGGATACGGTCCTTATCATTGGTGCCGGTCCTACTGGAATATGTACTTTGCTGTGTACGATGTTGAAGAAGCCACGACGTATCATTGTCTGTGAGAAGTCTTCCGAAAGAATCCAGTTTGTTCGTGAGCATTATCCTGATGTGCTGTTGACAAATCCGGAAAACTGTAAGGATTTTGTGCTAATCAATAGCGATCATGGCGGGGCGGATGTTGTGTTGGAAGTGGCAGGGGTAGAGGATACTTTCTGTCTGGCATGGGAATGTGCCCGTCCGAATGGTATTGTCACTATTGTAGCTCTTTATGATAAACCTCAGATTCTCCCCTTACCGGATATGTATGGTAAAAATCTGGTTTTTAAAACAGGTGGAGTAGATGGTTGTGACTGCGCTGAGATTCTTAGCCTGATTGAGGAGGGCAAGATAGATACCATTCCTTTGATTACGCATCGGTTTCCGTTAGACGAAGTTGGGGAGGCCTACCGTATTTTTGAAAATAAGTTGGACGGAGTCATTAAAGTGGCGATAATAGGAAAATAGAAAAGATGAGAGAGATCGTAATAAATAATAAAGGATAGGGCCTGGTGACAAAAAGTGCCGGATTTTTTTGAGAAACGGACTCAAGGACCTATCTTTGCAATATAAAAGATGGGGTTAAAAAATAGGTGTTTTAATATCAGAATAGAGAACTTTCTTTATAATGCAACCTGTCATTTCGGATGTAGATAATTGGTTGATAGATAGTGGAGAAAAAACAAAGGATATAACTCCCTAACTTTTACAATAAATATTGAAGATCAATAAATTAAGAAAATAGCACCCGATTTTGCACCTGAAAATGTAAAGTTGGGTCTTTTTGTTTTATGTAGGGTTTTATTTCGATTAAAGGTTATATAGCTCTTAAATTCTTTTTGCTTTATGACGAATGTTATAGATAAGATAACTTCTTTGTATCCAATTTCCGATGATACCATACGCACGTTGAAAGAGAGTGTGACTATTTGCCATTTTCCTAAAAAACATCTGTTGATAAAGGAAAATACGTTTTCCAGATCGGCTTATTTCATAGAAAAGGGAATAACCCGTTCTTTTTGGCTTGTAAATGGAGAGGAGATAACAACTTCCTTTTCATGGGAAGGAGGAATTGTCTTTAGCATGGATGAATTTTATTATAATAAATTGAGCGAAGAATTTGTAGAAACACTTGAAGAGGTTGTTGCGTATAAAATATCACTGTCTGATTTGAACAGGCTTTTTCAAACCAATATCGAATTGGCTAACTGGGGAAGAATTATTCATCAAGATGAATACAGGCGTTTGCACCGCTCTCATAAAGACCGACTTACGTTGCCGGCAAAAGAGAGATATGAAGAGTTTAAACAGCAGTTTCCTCAGATATATCAGCGAGTGAATTTAGGATATATTGCCTCTTATTTGGGAATAACGCTTTCAACGCTCAGTCGCCTTAGAGCTCAAAATAATATTTAAACCGATGATATTTTGTCATAGGACAAATTTTAGAGTTTTTAAGTTGTGTAACTTTGCAGCACATTATTAGTTAACCGTTAAATTAGGAATCAATCATTTAATTTATAAATTTATCATGCAAAAAAAATCTTCTACTGCACTTTTAGACACAAAACCACATTATGATCTTCTTGACGGACTGAGAGGAGTTGCTGCTGTTCTGGTAGTATGGTATCATATATTTGAAGCTTTTGCAACAAGCCCTATCGATCAGCGATTTAATCATGGATATTTGGCGGTCGATTTCTTTTTTATTCTGTCGGGGTTTGTTATCGGCTATGCTTATGATGATCGTTGGAAAGTGATGAAAACAAAAGATTTTTTCAAACGCAGATTAATCCGTTTACATCCGATGGTTGTGTTGGGAGCAGTTTTAGGTGCTATTACATTTTATATACAAGGTTCAGAGAAATGGGATGGAACACCGGTTTCCATGTCCATGGTGATGCTTGCCATGCTTATGGGGCTTTTCTTGATTCCGGCTGTACCGGGAACAGGTCCTGAGGTGCGGGGAAATGGTGAGATGTATCCTCTGAATGGGCCCAGTTGGTCTTTGTTTTTCGAGTATATCGGAAATATACTATACGCCCTGTTTCTTCGTCGGTTGCCTACAAAGGTACTTACGGTACTTGTCGGATTGGCGGGAATCGGATTGGCGTCATTTGCCATATTCAATTTTTCCGGTTATGGACATTTGGGTGTAGGATGGTCAATGGGAGATTATAATTTGATTGGAGGTTTCCTGCGCTTGTTGTTTTCCTTTTCTATCGGATTGTTGATGTCGCGCGTTTTCAAGCCGGTTAAGATAAAGGGGGCTTTTTGGATATGCAGTTTAGTACTTGCTGTTTTGTTTTCCATGCCTTATATTGGCGATGGTGAGTCTCCTTGGATGAATGGCATCTATGATTCTGTATGTACCATCGTTATTTTTCCACTACTTGTTTATCTGGGTGCTTCCGGAAAAACAACTGATAAGAAATCGGCCAAAATCTGTAAATTCTTAGGGGATATATCTTATCCGCTATATATTGTGCATTATCCTTTCATGTACCTGTTTTATGCTTGGGTATGGAGCAAGACGTTTACATTCTCTCAGGCTTGGCCGATGGCTTTACTTGTATTCTTCGGAAGTATTATATTGGCTTATCTTTGCTTAAAACTGTATGATGAGCCGATAAGGAAATGGCTGAGTAAGAAGTTTTTAGTTAAAAAGAACTGAGAAAGAACCGTTATGATTAGACGCGTAGAGCTGAAAGATACTGGAGACATTACGGAAATTTATAATGAATATGTTGTAAATAGTATAGTTACTTTTGAGACGGAAGCTGTATCCGAGGCGGAAATGTATGTTCGCATATCTGAAATATCGTCGCATTATCCGTATTTTGTTTACGAAGTGAATGGGAGAGTTGTAGGATATTGTTACGCACATGCTTGGAAAGAACGGGCCGCATATAAATATACTTTGGAAACGGCTGTTTATCTGTCTCCGGAATATTCCGGAAAGGGCATTGGCAAGCAGTTGATGCAACGGTTGATTGGAGAATGTCGTAAGGAAGGTTATCACGCATTGATTGCTTGTATCACAGCTGGAAACGAAATAAGTAATTCTTTGCATCTACAACTTGGATTTAAGCCGGTATCTCATTTTGAAAAAGTAGGCATGAAGTTTGGGCGTTGGCTGGATGTATTCGATTATGAATTATTATTGCTTTCCTGAAAAAATAATGAATCTATGATTTTGTAGTTGTTTAATTGATAACTATAATCTGGTGTGTATGTTTGCAGAATAAAATCTTTTTGTTTTTTAATTTCGGCTCTTAATATACTAATGTGTTATATATCAACTATATGATGCTTATTTTATGGGGATAGGAATACTGTTTCTTTCTTTTATATAAAAACAATATTAATGCTCTGTTAAATCGTATCTTTTGCCGGCAAAGAATAGTATTCTTTGTACACAAGAAATGCATTTCTTGCGAAGCTGGAAATAATACTTGGAAAAGACAATTAACAATGTTAAAATAGAAATTATTTAAAACCTGCTATTTGGAAGATGTTTTTATATAACTTTTCAGATGTCTTCTCATTTGCATAAAACGGACAAATCCTAAAATAAATATGAATATACCGCAAATGATACATACCCATGCAAGACCGTCGAGTCGCGAAATATTTTCAATCTGGAAAATTCCGATTCCGGCAGTAAGCAGATAAAGGGAAGTACGGATATAAGAGAATAATGTCCGTTCGTTGGCTAACTTTGTTCTTTCGAGTGCCAGATGGTCACGAAGGATCAGCTTCTCGTTATTTTCAAAGTCATCGGTAAATTTTAGCATAATATGGATGGGAATTTTGACTTTACTGATTTGATTATACTGTTCATTTTATTGCATTCTCAATGATTGCCGAATCTGTTTTCTTCTATCGCTTTTATTGCATCTTGTTCGTGTTCAATCAATGACAACAATTCTTTTTCAGAAAGATTCGATTTGGCAGGCAAGAATAGGGTATGAGGATAGTTGATAATTCTGTCATGCAATAATTTAGCTCTTCGGATATGGAAATCGGAAGTGATGACGATTAGCATATCCGGTAGTTCTTTTTCAATGATCTCTTTTGAAATTTTAAAATCTTCATAAGTATTGGTAGATAAGATAAAAGGTAAAAAATCTTCTTCTCTCACTCCTTTTTTAATGAGTGCTTGCTTGGCATAATAGGCATGGGGCCGATTGGTCGTATTGAAATGCTGCCCGTATCCGCCGGTACAGAGGAAAGTCATGTGTTCATTATTTGCATATAAATTGTACGCACAGTCGATACGGTCTTGTGCCATTTGGCTTAATCTGCCTTGCTCGTCATTCGGAGCTCCGAGTAGAAGAATTATATATTTCATAAAAGGTTTGTTTTCATTTGCCGTCAATGACAGTTTAAATAATACTTTAGCTATATGCAAAGATAGTTAATAAAATAGTCAAAAACGAATCTGAGAATTATATAATAATGTATATCGGTACTCTGAATGCTGAAAATGATTGCTTGTGAAAAAGGAGTTTAGAAAGAGAGGATGATTATTTTGCTTCTTTTTGTGCTTATTTGTCTAAAAATATTCTATTATTTAAGATAATATCTTACTTTTGTGAAATGAAATAATACTCTGTTAATATGAAAGCAAATTCTTTCCTTTTATTTTTCCTGTATTTACTTTTTACGGTATCTTGTACTGAAAATGAGGTAGAACCCAGTTTCTCTATTGGAACTACGGAAGATATAGAAATCGCTCCGGAAGCAGGGGGACAAATCCAAATCAGCTTTACGAGTTCTCGCGAATGGCAGGCAAGTACTACTGCCGATTGGATTACGATTTCTCCGATGTCCGGTAATGCCGGTGCAGTAAGTATTACGGTTACTGCTAATAGCTTGAATGATAATGACTATACTCGGACAGCAACATTGACATTGACTTCCGGAACGCTGAGGAAAAATATAACTCTGAAACAGGAACCGATTATTCAATTAGAAAAGACGGCTTATAGTGTAGCTGCTGCCGGTGAGGTGTTGGAGATCCGGTTCTCTACAAGTATTGCCCAAGATGAACTGTTGATAGGTGCTTCAAAAGGTGCCGATGAATGGTTGACCCAACAACCGGATACACGGGCTTCTTCTTATATACTTCGTCTGAAGGCTTTACCGAATGCGGAATCTGCATCCCGTACTGCTTATATTTATTTTGTACAGGAGATCGATGGAAAGCAGAAAATTTTGAGGACCGTTACTATTACCCAACAGGGCGTATCGGCAGGGGAGTCTACCGATTATTCAGAAGATAAAAAAGTGCGCGTATTACAGACAGCGAGTATCGGGAAAGGCATTCCTATTGTTATAGTGGGGGATGGGTTTATCGATAAAGAGATTGCTGACGGAACCTATGACCAAGTGATGGACAAGGCTTTTGAAAATCTTTTTACGGAAGAACCTATACAGTCTCTTCGTAATTATTTTAATGTATATGCAGTGACGGCTGTTTCTGCTAATAACACTTTTGGAGACGGATATAGTACTGCTTTTAGTTGCGAATTGGAAGGTGGAAACAGTACGGGGATTTCCGGAGATGATGCTGCTTGTATGGAATATGCCCGATGTGTGAAGAATATCGATTTGGGAGAGACGTTGGTAGTGGTGGTATTAAATACTCCGGCTTATGCCGGTACTACCTATTTCGGATATTCTGAGGTCGGTAGCCGGGATTTTGTAGAGTTTGCAATTGCTTATTGTCCGGTTATTTATAATCTGGAGAGTGAAACATTCAGACAAGTACTTGTGCATGAAGCGATAGGGCATGGCTTTGGAAAGTTGCTGGATGAGTATGCTTATGAAGAACAAGGAAGAATACCGGTTTCGGAAATTAATAATACGAGAACCTTGCAAAGCTTTGGATGGGCGCAGAATGTCGATTTTACTGCTGAATGGGATGAAGTGCTTTGGTCTGCGTTTTTGAATGATGAGCGGTATACTTCCGATAATTTGGGAGTATTTGAAGGCGCCTGTACTTATATAAAAGGGGCTTATCGTCCTTCAGAAGAGAGTATGATGAGAAGTAACATACTGGGATTTAATGCACCTTCGCGCAAAGCGCTATACGACAGGACGATGAAGACAGCTACCGGGGCATCTAAGAGTACGTATGAAGAATTTGTCGAGTTTGATTTAAGGAATGGAGGACGGACACGCAGTACTGCCGTATATGTTGAGCCTGGTAAACCGTTTGCTCATCCGCGTTTTGTAAATAAGGCGCTGATAAAGTAATTTCGATCATTATGGGAGGGACTTCCGGTAGTGTGTGATTTCCTCCCGTAATACATCTCTTTTTTCATCAATAATTCAATCTTGATGGTAGAATTATTTTATGATGCTTTCCGTAGATAGGTGATTTCTTCATGAGTGAAGTTGTACCCACATAATTTTTTGATTCTCACTCAATATCAATGGTCATTATTCATTTGTAAGAGTATATATTCTTGTATTCTAAAAGTATATACTTCTACACTTCAAAAGTATATACTTTTAGTGCATAAAAGAGTATACTTTTGGAATCATATGTCTGCTTATGTCCGGAATGACCTTATACTTTGGGGGTAATATAACTGTCGTATTTCACCTATCTGTGATAATCATATTGTCTTGATCTACAAATTTAAGAATATTGTACTGATCAACTTTACATATTCGTAATAACAGATATGAATCTGTATATCTTCCGTGAAATAATTATGTTTTGAATGGATAATTGCTTTTTTTTGATAACTATACAGTTATTATACAGGATTAATCTATTTACTCTTTTTTTATTTTAGAATAAAAATGAATCTGTATACAAAATGCAGGAATCTCTAATATTTTGATCTTGTTAATATATAAAATTCGTTCGTTTTGCGAATATTATTATTAAATTTGCAAAAAAAAGACTTACTATTTCTGTTAGAAGGAGAATAATATTAGTGGGGTTATGTGTGTATGAAGTCGGTGAAGAAGATCGAATTTAGGATTTGTATAATAAGAATATGGTTAGTTCTGTTTTTGCTTTTGGGACAGAAAGTTTGGGCTGTGCCGTTAAGTGATATTTCGTTGAAGTTAATGTGTGATAGTCTTGCCGGGTTATTGGATTCCATTTCTTATTGTAATAACAATGGAGATTTGATGAGAGGAAGTACTTTCAATAAAGAGGCATGGGACTGTTATGAAAGTATTCCTGCAAAACAAAAGCAGAATAAAACAGTTAGAAATATCTATTATCAGTTACTCAGTACTTCGGCATGGAGTCAAGCGTTGACGAAGAATTACTCTCAGGCCGAGTATAATTATACAAGATTAGTGCAGGAATTGCCGGATAGCGCTTATCATAAGAGAGCTATGGCTTACATGGGGTTGTCTTCCACATACGGAATGCAAAAGATGTATGATTTATCAGAAAAATACGCATTGTATTCCCTGCATGAAGCCGAACAGATTGATGATACTGAAGCCATGTTTCATGCTCAGTCCAATTTGGGGGATATTTATGTGGAAACTGAGCAATATGCAAAAGCATTGGAGAAATATCTGGAGACTCGAAGATTATCTGTTATTTTAGAGAAGCATGAAGCTATCTCTACCGGAAATCTTGCTCTTGCATATTATCATCTGGGAAAAAAAGGATTAGCCGAGCAATATTTTATTGAAAGCCTTGCGATGTCTAAAGAGGAGGCTCCAGTAGTGTATTCTATTATTCTGACCGGGTATTGTGAGTTCTTAATTGATAATAAAGAATATGAAAAGGCTCGTTCACTCGTCATGGAGGCTATTAAGAGTTCTAAATATACGCAATTGGATGAGTATAATGTTAAATTCTTACGGATTCTCTCTGAATTGGAAGAGAAAGAACACTTTTCAATAAAGGGTTGTCTTTGGATAGTAACTTTATTATTATTGGTTTTTGTTTTCTGCAAATGGAGATCGGCTGTTAAAAAGCAGAAAGAAGTAATACGAGGCGTTGGAACAGAAATGGAGGTGGAAACTCCTTTGAGTGACAGTGATTCCAATGGAGAGAATGGTGAATCTTTGTCCGAATCGGGTAATGGAAATGATATGTTGTTGAAAACGATGGCTTTGACTGAGATAATGCCCCAGTTCTGGAAAATCGTGACACGTATTAAAAGTATGGCTGGAAGCAAATCGGATGTATTGAAAGGGATAAAGGAAATTGAAGATATATTGGGGTTTCTGACCCCAGAGAAGTTGGGAAAAGATTTTGCATTTTATGTGGAACAAGAAGCGCAGGACTTTTATAATAAATTGAAGAAGAAACATCCTGATTTGAGTATATTGGACTTACGCTTGTGCATATTAATAAAATTAGGTTTGAATACAAAGGAAATAGCCAACTTAACCAATAAGTCGGTACGAGGGGTAGAAAGCGGAAAATTTCGTTTAAAGAAGAAGCTTGATTTAGATACTTCAAAGGATATTTATGATTATTTATTGGAGATAGAACAAAGTTGATGATGAATTTCAAGATGTTCTTTTATGGATTTGACAGGCAAATCGTATCTCTTTTAATGAATAAAAACACACTTCCGGAAAGAACAAATATATATCGGAACGAGAATATAACTTGATTTTTTTTGAATCTATATAATACTGTTTATTAAGTGATTATATCCCATGTGCGTAGTTTTGAAGTATATTCTATTATATTGAAAGTAGTTATAAATACAACAAAAATATTCTCGGGAAATCAGATGGGCTATATTTGCGTTCATTAACAGAAGAAGTCGTATAATTGACACTTTTTCTCTCTTTGAAAATGAACCAAAATAGTTAATATGAAAAAGAAACTACTGCTACTACTATGCTTTTGTTTGATGGGAGTTAATTTGATAGTGGCCCAAATTTCAAAAGTTACAGGTGTTATAACCTCAGCTGACGACGGTCAGCCCGTTATTGGTGCTTCCGTATTAATTAAGGATACGGGGATCGGTACAGTGACCGATATTGATGGTAAATTTGTTTTATCTAACATTCCGTCCAACGCAAAAAAAATCCAGATTTCATATGTGGGCATGAAACCACAGGAAGTGTCGATTAAGCCTAATTTGATAATAGTGCTTGAATCGGATAGTGAGATGATTGATGAAGTCGTGGTGACCGGTATGCAAAAAATGGACAAACGTCTTTTTACCGGTGCTTCAGATAAATTGTCGGGAGAAGCTACTAAGTTGGATGGTATCCCGGATATTAGCCGTGCTTTGGAAGGGCGTTCTGCCGGTGTTTCCGTACAGAATGTTTCCGGAACATTTGGTACTGCTCCCAAAATCCGTGTACGTGGAGCAACCTCTATTTATGGTAGCTCTAAGCCGTTGTGGGTAGTAGATGGAGTTATTATGGAGAATGTGACAGAAGTCAGCGCTGATGAACTTTCTTCCGGTGATGCGGAAACGTTGGTCAGTTCGGCTATTGCCGGTTTGAATGCCGATGATATTGAAAGTTTTCAGATATTGAAAGACGGTTCGGCTACTTCCATATATGGTGCCCGTGCAATGGCAGGTGTAATTGTGGTAACGACAAAGAAAGGTAAGTCCGGTATTAATAAGATCAGTTATACGGGAGAGTTTTCCATGCGTATGAAACCGAGTTACCGTAACTTCAATATTATGAACTCCCAAGAACAGATGGGAGTATATAAAGAAATGGAGGCCGGTGGTTATTTGAAATTTGCCGAATCTTATCGTGCGGCCAACAGTGGTGTTTATGGAAAAATGTATCATTTGATGAATACTTATGATCCGGTCACAGGACAATATATGCTTGCTAACAAGCCGGAAACAATGAACGCCTATCTGCGTGATGCCGAATACCGGAATACGGATTGGTTCGATCTTCTGTTTTCTAATAGTGTTTCTCAGAATCATGCAGTCAGCATGTCGACCGGTACTGATAAAGCTTCCTATTATACATCACTTAGTGTATTGAATGATCCGGGATGGTATTCTCAAAGTTCAGTTCAACGTTATACAGCCAACATGAATGCGCTATATAATATTTTTAAGAATTTCTCTTTGAATCTGATCGGTAATGTCTCTTATCGTAAACAAAAGGCTCCGGGAGCATTAGGCTCACAAACAGATCCTGTCAGTGGTGAGGTGAAACGTGATTTCGATATCAATCCGTATTCATTTGCTTTGAATACATCGCGTACATTGGATCCGGATGAATATTATGTACGCAATTATGCTCCATTCAATATTTTTCACGAATTGGAAAATAACTACATGGATTTGAATGTGGTTGATATGCGTTTTCAGGGTGAGGCGAGATGGAAAATTATTCCGAAAGTAGAAGTGTCGGCTTTGGGAGCTTACAAGTATTCTACCACAACCCAGACTCATTCGATAACGGATCATTCCAATCAGGCTTGGGCATTTCGTGCTATGGACGATGCGACTATGCGTAACGCCAATCCGTGGTTGTATACGGACCCGGATAATACAAATTCATTGCCGGTAAGCGTACTTCCTGTGGGAGGTTTTTATCGTGAAACGAAATACGGCATGAGTAGTTATGATTTTCGTGCTACTATGACTTACAATGATGTATACAAAGATGATCATATTTTGAATGTATTCGGTGGTATGGAATTGAATGGTACCGATCGTAGTAGGAGTTGGTTTAACGGTGTCGGTATGCAGTACGACATGGGAATGCTCTCTAATTATGATTATCGTTATTTTAAACAAGGAAATGAGGAAAATACCGCTTATTATACTGTGAGTCGTACGAAATCCCGTGAAGTATCATTTTTCGGTACAGCTACTTATTCATATCAAGGAAAATACACAATAAATGGAACGATGCGTTATGAAGGCTCTAATAAATTGGGAAGAAGCCGTTCAGCGCGTTGGTTACCTACATGGAACGTTTCGGGGGCATGGAATATGCATGAAGAAAGTTTTTTTGAATCATTACGCCCATCTCTCTCTAACTTTACACTGAAAGCGTCTTACTCTTTGACTGCTGACCGTGGCCCCGCTAACGTAACGAATTCTTTGGCTGTCATTATGGGGTATAATCCTTGGCGACCTTTATCGAGTGTCAATGAATCCGGATTGCAGATTACCGATTTGGAGAACAGTGAGTTGACCTATGAGAAGAAACATGAGTTGAATATTGGCGCAGAAGTGGGATTTTTGGAGAATCGGATTAATCTGGCGGTCGATTGGTATAAACGTAATAACTATGATTTGATCGGTTTAATAAATACCATGGGTGTAGGTGGCCAGGTTTCAAAATTAGCCAATGTAGCGAGTATGGAATCCCATGGAGTGGAATTTACTTTATCCACTCGTAATATAAGTACAAAGAATTTTAAATGGACTACGGACTTTATTTTTTCCAATGCAAAAAATAAAGTGACAGAATTGAAGTCGGATGCGAATGTCATGTCTATGATTTCGGGTAGTGGCTTTGCGTTGGAAGGGAATCCGGTACGTTCGTTATACTCTTTGAACTTCCAAGGGCTGAATAAAGAAGGTTTGCCGACTTTTATCAATGAGAAAGGTGAATTGACGGTAACGGATATTAATTTTCAAGAGCGTGAGAATAAGTCACATTTGGTATATGAAGGTTCAACGGATCCTACCATTACGGGTAGTTTTGGTAATATATTCTCTTACAAAGGCTTTAAATTGAATGTGTTCATGACTTATTCATTCGGTAATGTGATTCGTTTGGATCCGGTATTCCATAATGCTTATTCAGATTTGGATGCTACGCCAAGGGAGTTTAAAAATCGTTGGACGGTGGCTGGTGACGAAAAAATAACCACTGTTCCGGTCATTGCAGATTTGCGTCAGAACACGATGAATTCATATTTGAATAAGGCTTATAATGCCTATAATTATTCTACAGAACGTATTGCTAAGGGAGATTTTATTCGTATGAAAGAGATTTCGGTAACTTATGAATTTCCCAAGACAATGGTTTCCAAGTTGAGTTTGAGCAATTTGTCATTGAAGGTACAGGGTACGAATTTATTCTTGCTGTATGCCGATAAGAAATTGAACGGGCAAGATCCTGAATTTTTCAATTCTGGAGGTGTAGCAGTTCCTGTTCCTAAACAATTTACATTGACATTGAGATTAGGTATTTAATAGATTGAAGATAATTATGAAAAGAAATATATTATATATAGCGTTGAGTGGAGTTTTGGCATTGGCTTCCTGTAGTGATTTTCTCGATACTCTTCCGGACAATCGTACCGAAATAGACTCGGCAGACAAAATGGCCAAGTTGCTTGTTTCTGCTTATCCTACTACTACTTATATTATGTTGACGGAAATGTCATCGGATAATGCAATGGATAATGGTATCAGTTATGATTTGATAGGGCAGGAGCAAGAAGAAGCTTATCTGTGGAAAGATATAACCATTGAATCGAATGATTCTCCAAAAATGCTGTGGGATGCTCATTATAATGCCATAGCTGCTGCTAATCAGGTGCTTCAGAAAATAGAAGAAGCAGGGAATCCGGTTCATATGAATGCATATAAAGGAGAGGCATTGCTGTGTCGTGCCTATTCTCATTTCATTTTGGCAAATCTTTTCTGTGTGCATTATAATTCTGCTACCGCTTCTGCGGAGTTGGGTATTCCGTATGCTGTGAAACCGGAAACGGAAGTAAGACCATACTATGAGAGAGGTACGTTGGCTGAGACATATAAGCATATTCAGGAAGATTTGGAGGCGGGGTTGCCATTGATAAATGATGATCTGTATTCGGTTCCCAAATATCATTTCAACATAAAAGCTGCCTATGCATTTGCTGCCCGTTTTTATTTGTTTACCCAGCAATGGGATAAAGTGATTACTGCTGCCGACCGGGTACTCGGCAGTGTACCCAGCAAGGTGTTGCGTGATTGGAGCGCTATCACTAAATCGGCTTCAAAGGATGTGGCTAATGTATACAATGATCCGAAATTGGCTTGTAATTTGATGTTTTTACCTTCTTATTCGAACACTGGTTATGTATTGGGTTCTTACACATTGGGTGAACGTTACGGGCACGGTAATGATATTTTTACAAACGAAACTGTGGCAGCTTATTATAGTGATAATACCTGTCCTTGGGGCAAGTTGGCTATGCTAAATCAGATCAGTGCATTGGAAACCAAGAATAATTTCTTTAAGACTCAGATATATTTTGAATATATCGATAAAGAGAGCGGTGTCGGTTATGTACATTATTTAGATATACCTTTCAGAACAGACGAAACTCTTCTTTGTCGTGCAGAGGCCTATACGGTATTGGGTGGAGAAGAAAATGAGAATAAGGCGTTGGCTGATATCAATATGTGGATTAAGTCGCACAGTACGACTAAAACCTCTACCACTCTACGGGAAATCAACCGTTTCTATGATGGTATAGGTTACGCTTCTGCAGAGAATACTGAGCTACGCAGTATCAAAAAGCGTTTGAATCCTATTGGTTTTGCGATAGAAGAGGGTTCACAGCAAGAAAATATGCTTCAATTGATTCTTCATTTGCGTCGTATCGAATTGCTTCACGATGGTATGCGTTGGTTTGATTTGAAACGTTATGGTATTGAGTTTGCTCATAATCGTGACGGAAATTCGGATATCGTATTGAAGAAAGATGATCCGCGCCGCGCTTTCCAGTTGCCTCAGGATGTTATAAGTGCAGGTCTGCAAGCTAATCCAAGATAAAAAATAAAAAAGGAAAGAACTATGAAATATAATAAGTGGATATTTATTGTAACAGTAATGGCGGGAGTATTTCTTACTTCCTGCAATGAAGATGCATTGAGTGATAACAGCATTTTCGATACGGAAACTCCCGAAAGAAATGAATTTGATAATTGGCTTCTGACGGAATATGTAGATCCGTATAACATTAATTTTAAATATAGATTTGAGGATAAGGAATCCGACCAACAATATAATCTGGTACCGGCGGAGTATGGCAAGTCTGTGGCATTGGCCAAATTGGTAAAGTTTCTTTGGTTGCAATCTTATGAAGAATTGATGGACGACAACGGAGAATTTATTAAAACATATTGTCCGAAAATCATCACTTTGATTGGGTCGAAAGCCTATAATCCGGATTCTCATTCGGTTGTATTGGGAACCGCCGAAGGTGGGTTGAAAGTTGTATTATATAATGTAAATGAGTTGGATACGGAAAATCCGGATGTGGAAATACTGAATGAATGGTATTTTAAAACGATGCATCATGAATTTGCCCATATTTTGCATCAGACCAAGGATTATCCGATAGAATATAATGAAATTACAGTCGGAAAGTATACAGGTCCCAGTTGGACAAACTTGACTGAAGAAGAAGCTTTGGAGTTGGGTTTTATATCTAATTATGCCAGTACGGAACCTCAGGAAGACTTTGTAGAAATGATTGCCAATTATGTGACCCACAATGCACAATGGTGGAGAGAAAGAATGGACATGGCTGGTGATGGGAAAGAGGCCTTACAGCAAAAACTGGAGTTGGTGAAGGAGTATTTAGACCTTTCCTGGAACATCAGTCTGGACGAACTTCGTACTATTGTTCAGCGCCGTTCGGCCGAGATATCTTCCCTTGATTTAAGTAGTTTAAAATAAGATACGAATTATGAAAAGAATAAATTATATATTGTCTTTTTTTATTGCGTTCACTTTGATCGCTTGTTCGCCGGAGGAAAAGGATTTGTTTGACGACTCATCAGCCAATCGTATAGAAGCTTCTTTGGCACAGGTGAATGAGGTACTTTTAAGTGCAAAAAACGGATGGTTGATGAAATATTATCCTAATGCAAATCAAAAGTATGGGGGGTATAACTTGTTCCTGTATTTTTCTGCAGATGGAAAGGTGACGGCAGCCAGTGACGTAGCCGGGGTCGGTGAGAGAATGACAAGTTTATACTCATTGAAACAGTCGGCCGGTGCGGTATTGTCGTTTGATACTTATAATTCCATCATTCACTTTTTTGCCTCACCTGATAGTGGTGTGGGGAGTATAGGAACCGGTATGGAAGGTGACTACGACTTTACGGTTATGGAAGAATGTACTCCGGAAAAAGTTGTATTGAAAGGAACGAAATCCGGTTCATTGGCAGTTATGACTCCGGTAGCCGATGGAGTTGATTGGGATGAATATATAGAGAAGATTTTCAAGATGAATGATATCATGCAAGAATATCCTGCATTCATTTTTGAAGACGGTAGTTATTCACAGGATCTTACTGTTTCTTGGAACCGTTTGGTAATCACCCAAAAAGAGGATGATAATGTTGTATATACATATGCTCCCTTCGTGTTGACATCGGATGGGCTTGAATTTTATCAACCCTTTACGCTGAATGGTAAAACGTTTACTTCATTGGTTTATAAAGATGAGGGGGAAGATAGTTATCTGTATTCACCGGAATATCCGTCTGTACATTTTATACCGGATTATCCGTTGAACGCCATGTTTGTGAATAATGTATGGTATCTTTCATTTAGCGGTCTTGGTCCTGTCGGACAAGGGTTTTGGCAGGAAATTATAGATGCAAACAGTCCGGTCGGAGCTGAAAAGGTACAATATGTAGGATTTGAACCCTATGGGGAAGGCGTTTTAGATTATGTATGGTATACGAATGAGTCTGGATTTGGTTTTTCGGATGCACTGATGTACTATGAATTATCCGGTAAGGATAAAGTAATTATGGAGTACAGTGGATATATGGGTGGGGAGTATAAGAATTTTATTCCGGATGGTTATGCTACGTGGTGGAGTATCATGCTTTTCATGTCGAGAAAACAGACTTATACGATTACTGCGGTTGATGATCCGAGACGTCCGACTAAGATTAAGTTGACACAGGATGATCGTCCTACAAATACAATTATCCTATCCAAGGAACCGATACAGTATCCATTTATTAACTAACTATTTTATATATAATCTTCTGTCTCTACGATCGTAGTGGGGACAGAAGTATAAACTATTTTTCAGTATTAATTTATAAAACGAGGTATTATGAGGAAAACAGTACTACTATTGGGAATGGCATTGATAGCAAGCAGTGCTATGATGGGACAGGTTGTAAACCGGAATATGGCAGCGGCAATAACAAGTGAAAATGCTGAACTTGTTTTAGATTCTGTTGTGACAAAAACAAGGGAAGGCAAACCGAATGCGAAAGTTGTGTACGGATACGATTCGGAAAAGCGCAAAGCATATGAAGTGTCTATCAGTTATAGTGAGTGGTCTACTCCGGCTTATGCACCTGCATATGGAGATTCGATTGAATATACGTATGACCAAGCAGGTCTTTTGTTAAAAGAGTCTACTTATCGTAATAATTCTTACGGTGGTACACCCGAATATCAATTGAACAGTTATATAGATTATGAATATAATGCGAAGGGGCAGTTGATAAAATCAACGACCTATCGGTATAATGACAATATTGAAGCTTTTGTAGATAATTCTATTAATGACTATGAATATCTGGAGGATGGGTCACTGAAAACGAAGATTGAATCGGCTCGTCCAGCCGGTGCTCCGTGGGAAACAGGGATTAAACCTATGGAAAAGAGTTCAAAAACAGAATATATGGAATTTGCCGGCATTGATTTGCCTAAAAAGGCAGAAAATTATTTTTATACAGCAGGAACAGACGGCGAAGAAGGTACTTGGAGGTTAAGTAATTATTCGGTACTCACTTATAATGATAAAAACCTGTTGGCAAAGAGAGAATTCTATAATCAGGATTACCAATCTGGAGATTGGAAATTATATTCGTGGGAATCGTATATTTATAATGATAATGGCCAGGTAACATATAAAGAATCTGCCGGACAAGATTACTCTACAGGTACAATAGAGGTAAATGCAAAAGTGACATATACTTACGATGCAAATAATAATTTGGAAAAAATAACAGGAGAAACCTATCAGTCGTATAAAAATGATTGGGTGCCTAACAACCCTATTACTTATTTTTACAGTCCTTTTGTTCCTACTTCTATACATAACACGGAAACATCACAAAAGACAGATGTATATTATAATATTTCTGCAAAAGAGATATGTGTACAAACGGAAGGTCTTATCAGTGCTGTTTTCATTCATTCTATTGCCGGTTTAGAGTTGATACGTGTGTCAGGATTGAATTCTAATCAGTATGCTTTGAATACAAGTAATTGGGAAGCCGGGTTGTATATTGTTACATTGATTGTTGATGGTAAGATTTATAATGAAAAAATATATATCTATGAATAAATTCTTCTCATATATATTCGCATGTGTAGCCTTGGCAAGTTTCTCGCTTGCCGAGGCTATTGCTGCTCCGACAGATGGAGGGACAAAGCCTTTGGCAGAAATCGGTTCTCATTGGAATTACTGGATTGCCAGAGAATATAGTTATGGATTCCGTAAATACAAAGTAACAGCACATGAACTTATAAAGGCTGCTGTGGATCGTAATGGAAACGGTCAGAAAGATGCCGACGAAGTTGAAGAGGAAATATTGGCGGCAAAAATAGAACTCTGGCGGTATGAAACAGGGCATAATATGTCGGAACAAGGAAAGGCAGTCAAAGAGAGTGGTACGTTTTATGCTTTTAGGGAAGGAAACAAATCATATATTCTTCGCGACGTGGATTTCACTGTTGGAGATATGCCTAAGAAATTCTGGTTTAAATGGATCGATATGGATGCAAAACCGGGAGATGCTTGGGTTATTACCCAGTTCGGGCAGGATGGTAATACGATTTACGACTGGGTGGAGGTCAGCTATAAGAAAGAATTGGATATTGATGGCAGAAAAGTTCCGGTCATTAAATTTGCTCCGACTTGTTATAGCCGTTACACCAAGCCGGAAGATTTTACTGCCCGTATTACACTGAATGGCTTTTTCAATATCGACTTTTGGGAGGTGTCTGGTAGCGGTGCTCCTACTCCTGCGGCCAATGGAGTGGTATACGCTCCGCAAATGTATGAAATGTCTGCCGGAATGTTGTGTGCCCAAGTGAATGGTATGTCATTGGTTACTCCCAATTTGGAGGAATATATGAAGAATAATAACCCTTCTATTTATGAAGATTACGATGATGGTTACTGTGAGTTACTGCAGGCTCCGGAACCTTCTGTTGCCAGAAGTATGAATATGGCAAGTCCGGTTCATATGTCAGACAGTGCGGCGTTTACCGTATCGCCTAAAACCAGAGTAATGTCTCAGCCCATTGCGTCATTAAGTGAGAATGAAGTAATCAAATTGCCGGTAGTAGTGCACGTTGTATACAATCCGAATACTCCGTCAAAGTCTATTACGGAAGCGCAAGCACAAAAAATGATTGATGAGTTGAATAAAGCGTATGGCTCGACTAATGATGCGAGTGTGCGTGAGCAATTTAAAGGTGTAATAGGTAACCCGCATATCCAGTTTGAATTGGCAAAAGTCGATCCGTCGGGGAATGCGACTACCGGGGTGGTTTTCTATCAGACAAAAGAAAATGCTTACCTGTTGGAGGGAACGACGATTTGGGAGAAATATGCTTATAAGTTTAATGATGACTTGTCTCCCCGTAATTGGGATCACAAACGCTATATCAATATTTATGTCGTTGACTTGGGAGGTTGGAATGAACTGAGCACGGTAGGGGGATTTGTTACTAACCCTGAGTCCGGTTCGGCATATCAGGATTATCTGAATTGGGTAGAAAAACAGGATATGACGTTCTGGCAGAACTGGCTTGACTCAGAGGAAGGTTCTATGTTGGATGGTCTGACGGTGGATGTTTATTATACTTTTGGAGGTAAAAATGAAATAAATGATAGAGCGACTTTCAAGACAGCCATTCATGAGTTAGGACACTATTTCGGATTACGTCATCCCAATATTGTCCTTGTAGAAAAAAATGGCATTTATGTTCCGATGGATGATGGATTTGAGGATACTCCATATACTCAGTTTACACAGTATGCTGTGCTTGGTTGTGAAGAACCGGTTTACCAATGCGGACATCTGGTACAGACAGAGAATTATATGGATTATGCTTTGGACTGCGCTTGCATGTTTACAAAAGAACAAGCTGCGTTTATGCGGAAATTTGTACAGGAAACTCGTCCTAATTTAAATTCTACTACAGGGCTGGCTGCTGCTACACAAAATGAAATTAAGGTTTCTCCTACAGTGGCTCGTAAAGAAGTTTTCATAGAAGGAAATTTCACATCAGCACATTTGTTTAATCTGGAAGGGGTTGAAGTCGTCTCGATAGAGGATAATCAGCGAGCTGTTCCGGTTGAGGGTTTAACGCCGGGTATGTATATCTTGCAAGTACATACAGTTTCAAAAGAAATTTGCAAATTTAAGATTATCGTACTTGGGAATTAATTGAGTTGTCCTTAGCAATTAATTGAATTTTCTTTTAGGTACAACATGGTTTATACTCCTTATTTTAGTTTCGTCGGCAGGAGAAATACAATCTTTCTGCTGATAGAGAATTAAAATAAGGAGTATTTTATTGCGAATCTCAAAAATAACCATTACTTTTGCCGCCCGATAACCATAAGGAGAGGTGCTCGAGTGGTTGAAGAGGCACGCCTGGAAAGCGTGTATACCCCTAAAGGGTATCACGAGTTCGAATCTCGTTCTCTCCGCAATAATGAAAGGATCCCCGTAATGCATACCGGCATTACGGGGATTTTTATTGCTCAATTGATATATTATCTGTTTTTATCCCTACCCCCTTCCGCTTTCCTTTGCTCATCGTGCTTTGCGTGCGTAAGAGCTATCTTTTGATAGCTGTCAACGGTAAATTTCTCTTGATTGAAAAGAAAAACTCCGGGTATGATTTGCTTTCTTTGGATCTCTTGGTCTTTTGTACCCCCTTACGCTCTGTAATGTCCATTGGAAAGGCGTTTGCGATATATCGTAAGGGGTGTGATAAAAACTCTCTGTTCTTTTACAGATTCACACGGATCGAATGTTCGAAGTGTTGGATTCGGGTATTCAGTTTGTGTGAATCGGAATTTAGGGAATGTCTATAGATCACAAGTGGAGTTAAGAAATATAAAAACAGACTTTCCTCCTTTTAACTTTCCTCTTTGTTTGAGTTCTAACCTAATAAAGCTCAGAAAATACAAATGATAAACGAAAATAAAATTCGGGAGGTTTGTGCTTCCGATCCAGACCGGGGATTTCGAATGCTGGTAGACAGTTTTCAAGAACCGATATACTGGCACATACGGCGTCTTGTCGTGTCTCACGAAGATGCGGAAGATATTATTCAGGAGGTGTTTATTCGTGTTTTCCGGCATTTGAAACAGTTTCGTGAAGAGAGTTCGCTCGCTACATGGATTTATAAGATAGCCACTAACGAAAGCCTTCGTTTTCTGAAAAGCCGTAAGGCAGAGGTGGTTTCTGCCGAAGAGATACAGGAGGAATTGCTTGATAAGTTGAAAACTTCCGATTATGTAGACTATGATAATGAATTAGCCGTAAAATTTCAAACGGCTGTTTTGAAATTACCTGAGAAACAACGGATTGTATTCAATCTCCGTTATTACGATGAACTGGATTATGAGGCTATCAGTCAGATAACGGGTGATCGGGTGGAAACGCTCAAAGTGAATTATCACTATGCAAAAGAGAAAATAAAGGAGTACATTGTAAATAATTAGAGTTATGAACAAAGAGTTTGATTTTGATGATATCGGAAAACGAATACCTTATAGAACGCCTGAAACTTTTTTTGAACATAATCGGCGTGAAATATTAAAGCATACGTGCGGGGAAGAACGTCATGAGAGAAACCGGTTTCGTGTCATTGTTCCGGCTATACTTGTTGTAGCTGCATTGTTGGTCGGGATTTTATTTATGCCGTTTTCTCATGAGAAAAGCGACATACCCGATGTGTCATCTGCTTTTATACTGATGGCAGGAACGGAATCGGGGAATTTCGAAGCGATGGATAATTTTATTGAAAGTTTGTCGGATGAAGAACTTCAGGAACTGGCCGAACTTTCGGAAACGGATATATTTTTATTTTAATGAATCATTTAAAAAAGGAGAACGAATGATGAAAACAAAGATTATTTTTATGCTTGTGGCTATCTTTGCAATGTATAGCCAATCCGCTTTTTCACAAGAAAGAAAGCGTCCGGACAGAGAAAAAATTCAAGCTATGCAATGCAACCAAGTGGTGAAAGCCCTACTGCTTGACGATGCTACTGCTGCCAAGTTTACACCTGTCTATATGCAATATCTTAAGGAGTTGAGTGAAAGTCGTATCAGCAATTCGAGAAAGCTGAAAGCAAAGGAGACAGCAACGCCAGAAAATGTACAAAAAACGGAACCGAAGTCAATCCCTACGGATGCCGAAGTGGAAAAAGCTATAAAAGACCGGTTTGCACAGAGCCGTAAAATATTGGATATACGTGAAAAGTATTATAATGAATTCCGTAAAATACTTTCTCCCAAGCAAATCATGAAGATTTATCAATTGGAAAAGGGGAATGCCCGTAAGTTTCAGAATGAATGGAAAAAAAGGCAGGGTCAAAAGCCGGGACAACGTCCTGAAGCTAAAAAAGGAAATATGCATCGTAACCATAATAGGTAGTGGAAATAAGTTTGTTTGATTAAAGTGACCCGGATGGATGCAGGCGGATAATTTACTCCGACCGATCCGGGTTCTTTCTTAAATAATAGTTACTTATTATCGTTTTTTTGTTACTTTTGTCACTTTAGTTATTAGTGTTTTTGCTTTCTCGGTTGTATTATATAATAAGAGGATGCACTTTTGCTTTCTTAAACTAATATACATTGAAACATTTCAAAAAAACGAATAGATATGAAACTTATTTCTGCACTAATCGGATGCTCTTTGTTACTGGGAATGGGCGCTTGTACTCAGACATCCACATCACAAGATTACACGAATTTCGTAAATCCATTTATTGGAACCGGAGGACATGGACATACCTATCCGGGGGTAGTTGTTCCTAATGGTATGATTCAGCCCAGCCCCGATACGCGTATTTATCAGTGGGACGCTTGTTCCGGCTATTATTACGATGATGCTACTATCAATGGCTTTTCTCATACACACCTTAGCGGTACAGGCTGTGGTGACTATGGCGACGTCTTGTTGATGCCTACGGTGGGTAAACAGGATTATCACGCCATGGGAACGGAAAGCCAGCAAATGGCATATGCATCTGCTTTTTCTCATCAGAATGAAGAAGCGCAACCGGGATATTATTCGGTTATGCTCGATCGCTATCAGGTGAAAGCCGAGCTTACTGCCACCAAGCGTGCGGCCATTCACCGTTATACTTTCCCGGAATCGGCTGAAGCCGGATTTATCTTGGATTTTGATTATAGTTTGCAACGCCAGAAAAATGAAGAGATGGAGTTGGAGGTGATCAGTGATACAGAAATCCGTGGACGTAAAAAAACAGTTTACTGGGCTTTTGACCAATATATTAATTTCTACGCAAAGTTTTCCAAGCCGTTTACTTATACAATGGTAACCGACTCAATGGCTCTTGACGAGGGTGGCCCGTTGCTGCCTACTGCAAAAGTATTGCTTCACTTCAATACAAAAGCCAATGAGGAGGTATATGTAAAAGTCGGCATTTCTGCTGTCGATATGGAAGGGGCGCGTAAGAATGTAGAAGCAGAAATTCCGGAATGGGATTTTGAAGGTGTTCGTAACGCAGCCCGTGCATCATGGAATAATTATCTTTCAAAAATAGATATCGATACAGATGATAAAGATCAGAAGATCATGTTCTATACGGCTCTTTATCATACCGGCATGCAACCTAATCTTTTTACAGATGTAGACGGCCGTTATCTGGGGATGGACTTAAAAACTCATCAGGGAGACGTGAATGAGCCGATGTATACCATATTCTCTTTGTGGGATACTTTCCGTGCCTATCATCCGCTGATGACAATTATCGATCCGGATCTGAATGAAGCATTTATCCGTTCTCTTATTCAGAAACATCGTGAAGGCGGTGTGTTCCCGATGTGGGAGTTGGCCGGAAACTATACCGGTACGATGATCGGATATCATGCGGTGCCTGTGGTGGTAGACGCTTATATGAAAGGATATCGTGATTTTGATGTCAATGAAGCCTATAAGGCTTGTTTGCGGGTGGCAGAGTACGATACGACCGGAATTAAATGCCCTCCGTTGGTATTGCCTCATTTGATGCCGCAGGCTAAGTACTGGAAGAATAAGATCGGTTATGTGCCTTGTGATAAGGACAACGAAGCGGTTGCCAAAGCATTGGAATATGCATATAATGATTGGTGTATCTCTGTGTTTGCCGAAAGCCTTGGAGATGTTGCCAATCACGACAAATATGCGAAGTTTGCCGAAGGATATAAAACTTATTTTGATCCGACTACCCGTTTTATGCGCGGGCTGGATAGCGAGGGTAACTGGCGTACACCTTTCAGTCCCCGTTCGTCTACACACCGCAGCGATGATTATTGTGAGGGAACTGCTTGGCAGTGGACTTGGTTTGTTCCTCATCAGATTGACGGATTAGTGGAATTGATGGGTGGTCGTGAGGGCTTTATCAACAAGCTCGACTCGCTCTTTACTGCTGACTCTTCACTGGAAGGCGAGATGACTTCTGCCGATATTTCCGGGTTAATCGGTCAGTATGCACATGGTAATGAACCGAGCCATCACATTATCCATATGTACAACTATGTAGACCAACCTTACAAAACACAGGAATTGGTAGACAGTGTATTGCACACGCTGTATTTCAATGATCCGAATGGTCTGTCGGGCAATGAAGATTGTGGGCAGATGTCTGCATGGTATATTCTCAATGCAATGGGATTCTATCAGGTATGTCCCGGTAATCCGGTATATTCGATAGGGCGTCCGCTGTTTAATAAAGCTACGGTCAATCTGAAAGATGGAAAGAAATTCACAGTGATAGCTAAAAATAATAGCCGTGAGAATAAATATATTCAGTCTATGGTATTGAATGGAAAGGCTTTGGATAAACCGTTCTTTACTCATCAGGATATTGTAAATGGAGGCACATTGGAATTGACAATGGGCGATCAGATTAAAAAGTAAATATTGAAAATAAAAGAAAACTGCGCGGTAGGTTGGTAAAACAATTGTCGCGCAGTTTTTTTATATGGGTTTGTACTGTTTTTGTGATATATCTATCTCAGACTTATATCTACCTTTTCGTCTTTCTAAATTTGTAACGGCAAAGCTTTTTTAATTTTTAATTCTCATTTTTTAATTTAATAATCCTACCTTTGCTGTCAAGAACCTCAAAACCGATAAGTCATGAAGTACAAATTATTAGTTCTTGATGTAGACGGAACATTGCTGAATAGTGAAAAAGAAATAAGTAAACGTACACTGGCTGCCTTATTGAAAGTACAGCAGATGGGAGTACGTATTGTATTGGCCTCCGGCAGACCGACATATGGTCTGATGCCTTTGGCTAAGACATTGGAACTTGGAAATTATGGAGGCTTTATTCTGTCTTATAATGGTGGCCAGATTATCAATGCACAGAATGGCGAACTGCTGTTTGAACGCAGAATAAATCCCGAAATGTTGCCTTATCTGGAAAAGAAAGCCCGTAAGAACGGTTTTGCTATCTTTACCTATCACGATGATACGATTATTACCGATTCACCCGAAAACGAACACATACGCAAGGAAGCGCAGCTTAACGGTTTGAAGATAATTGTGGAACCCGAATTTTCTATTGCAGTGGATTTTGCACCTTGCAAGTGTATGCTGGTCAGTGACGACGAGGAGGCCTTGATAGGGCTTGAAGAGCATTGGCGCAAAAGATTGAATGGGGCATTGGATGTATTTCGTTCGGAACCTTATTTCCTTGAAGTAGTACCTTGTTCAATTGATAAAGCAAATACATTGGGCGCTTTACTCGAGAAACTGGATGTTAGTTCGGAAGAAGTGATTGCTATTGGCGATGGAGTTTGCGATGTTTCGATGATACAATCTGCCGGGCTGGGGGTTGCAATGGGAAATGCGCAGGATTCTGTAAAGGTTTGTGCCGACCGGATTACTGCCTCCAATGATGAAGACGGGGTAGCGGAAGCGGTGGAAAAAGCAATACTTGCTGAGATTCGTCCGGCAGAAGTTCCTTTGGATCAGCTGAATCAACGTGCCCGTCATGCTTTGATGGGAAATTTGGGAATTCAATATACCTATGCTTCCGAAGATAGAGTGGAAGCTACCATGCCGGTAGACGAACGTACCCGCCAGCCTTTTGGTATTCTACACGGAGGGGCTACTTTGGCACTGGCTGAAACAGTTGCCGGATTGGGATCGATGATACTTTGTAAACCCGACGAGATAGTGGTGGGTATGCAAGTCAGTGGAAATCATATCTCTTCTGCTCATGAAGGAGATACTGTTCGTGCGGTGGCTTCTATTGTTCATAAAGGGCGTTCGTCACACGTATGGAATGTGGATGTATTTACTTCGACTGCCAAACTGGTATCTTCGATACGGGTGGTTAACAGTATTTTGAAAAAAGGATGATGGACACGTTAGAACAAGATATTTGTGCCGGAATAGACCGGTTTATAAAACTTCAGATTCCTTTTGCCATTTATCGTATTCCGGGAGAAAATGTGGTTCATTTCGTGTCGAAAGATCCTGGAGACTCTTGCGTCTTGCTATATGATATTGAAGAGTTGAACGGGCAGGCCGGGTTTGTGATTGCCCCTTTTAACGTAGGGCCGACTACACCGATCGTGTTGTTGAGGCCGGAAAGAGAAATGGTTGTGGACTTTGATCCTGCTTTGAAATGCCCGGGCGGAATACAACCGGATGTTTATCGGCAGATGCTTAATAATCAGGTAGTATCGCTGCAAGACGGATCGTCTACGGAAGGGTATGCCGGCCGTTTTGATGTTTTTATGGATGCTTTGAAAAAAAAGGAATTTAATAAGTTGGTACTTTCTCGTAGCCAGAAAGTGAATGTACCGCTTCTTTTTTCTCCCGCTACTGCATTTTATGAAGCATGTAGAAGGTATATTTATTCGTATGTGTATTTTTGCTATACTCCACATACAGGGGCGTGGTTGGGGAGCACTCCGGAAATAATTCTTTCCGGAGAAAGGAATAAATGGAATACGGTGGCTCTGGCAGGTACACAATCCTTACAGAATGGGGAACTGCCGCGAGAGTGGGATGACAAGAATCGGGAGGAACAGGAGTATGTTGCCTCTTATATCCGGAGTCAGTTGTTATCTTTGGGTATACAGCCTGCAGAATTCGGTCCTTATCCGGCTTTTGCCGGAGCGTTGTCTCATCTGAAAACCGATTTTCATTTCTCATTGCCGGATAATGACAGTTTGGGAGATTTACTTAAACTGCTACATCCTACACCTGCGGTTTGCGGGCTTCCCAAAGAAAAAGCTTATCAGTTTATCCTGGATCATGAGGATCATGAACGGCGCTATTATTCAGGATTTATCGGTATGTTGAATCCGGATGGGAAGACAGATTTGTATGTCAATTTGAGATGTATGAATATAACATCGGAGGTATTGACTCTTTATGCCGGTGGTGGATTGCTTGCTTCATCCGAATTGGAAGATGAGTGGCAAGAGACAGAAAAGAAAATGCGAACGATGAAGAATCTAATAATGTGTTGAATATGCTGCATGGTAATTGGCACATTGGTATATTGACGTATTGAATAATTATTTATCATGTATACAGATAAAAAGAATATCCTCCAGTTAGTAGCATTGCTTGAAGCTCATGGAGTAAAAAAAATCGTGTTATGTCCGGGAAGTCGTAATATACCTCTGGTACACACGCTTTCTACACATTCTTCTTTTACCTGTTATCCTGTAACGGACGAGCGGAGTGCCGGCTTTTTTGCTATCGGGCTGGCTTTGAACGGGGGAGGTCCGGCCGCTGTTTGCTGTACATCGGGTACGGCGTTGCTTAATCTGCATCCGGCTGTGGCTGAGGCTTTTTATCAAAATGTCCCTCTTGTTGTAATTTCAGCCGATCGTCCTGCTGCCTGGATCGGTCAGATGGATGGACAGACATTACCGCAACCCGGTGTTTTTAGCAATTTGGTGAAGAAATCAGTCAATCTTCCGGAGATTTATACAGATGAAGATGAGTGGTATTGCAATCGGCTCATCAATGAGGCTCTGCTCGAAACGCATCATCATGGCAAAGGGCCGGTACATATTAATGTTCCGGTTACCGAACCTATATTCCGTTTTACTGTAGAATCGCTTCCGGAGGTGCGTGTTATTACCCGTTACCAAGGTCTGAACGTCTATGATCGTGATTATAACGAGCTTATCAAGCGCTTAAACCAATATCAGAAACGTATGATCATTGTCGGGCAGATGAACCTTATTTATCTGTTTGAGAAAAAGTATTCAAAGCTGCTTTATAAGCATTTTGCATGGCTGACTGAACATATCAGTAATCAGACTATTCCTGGTATTCCTGTGAAGAATTTCGATGTGGCACTTTATGCTATGGATGAGGATACACAGGAAAAGATGGTACCCGAACTACTGATAACTTATGGTGGGCATGTGGTTTCCAAACGGTTGAAGAACTTCCTTCGTAAGAATCCTCCGAAAGAACATTGGCATGTCTCGGCAGATGGTGAGGTGATCGATCTTTATGGTTCTCTGACTACCGTCATTGAAATGGATCCTTTTGAGTTCCTTGAGAAGATTGCTTTTTTATTAGAGAACAAAACCCCTCAATATCCTCTTTTGTGGGAAAATTATTGCAAAGGATTACCTCAGCCGGAATTTCCTTATTCGGAGATGGCTGCTATCGGTGCATTGATAAAAGCTTTGCCGGAACAGTGTGCGCTCCATTTGGCCAATAGCTCTGTGATACGTTATGCACAGTTGTTTACAGTTGCTTCATCGGTTGAGGTGTGTTGCAACCGGGGGACGAGTGGCATTGAAGGTTCTTTGTCAACGGCTGTGGGATATGCTGCGGCTTCGGATAAATTGAATTTTGTAGTGATCGGCGATCTGAGTTTCTTCTATGATATGAATGCTTTGTGGAATACCAACTTGGGCCCGAATCTGCGTATTCTCCTTTTAAATAATGGAGGAGGGGAAATCTTTCATACCTTGCCGGGGCTGGAAATGTCCGGTACGTCGCATAAATTCATAACAGCTGTTCATAAGACCTCTGCTCGTGGCTGGGCCGAAGAGCGTGGCTTTCTTTATCAGAAAGTGGAAGATGAAGTACAACTGGAAGAAACTATGGCCATGTTTACACAACCGGAACCGATGACACATCCGGTATTGGTAGAGGTCTTTACTAATAAAAATAAAGATGCCAGAATATTGAAAGATTATTATCACAAGAATAAAAGGAATGATAAGTGATTAGAAATCACTTATTACTTATTGTTCATCACTAATCACTAATTTACTATGTCAACAGAAAGAAAATGGGAAACAATCAAAGAATATGAAGATATTCTTTTTGATTATTATAATGGAATTGCCCGTATTACTATTAATCGGGAGCGTTATCGTAATGCATTCACGCCTACCACCACCGGAGAGATGAGTGATGCTCTGCGTATTTGCCGCGAAGAGGCTTGTGTCAGTGTGGTTGTTATTACCGGTGCCGGTGATAAGGCTTTTTGCAGTGGCGGTGACCAGAATGTAAAGGGGCGTGGTGGATATATCGGTAAAGATGGAGTGCCCCGCTTGAGTGTACTTGATGTACAAAAGCAGATTCGTAGTATCCCGAAACCTGTTATTGCCGCAGTAAACGGATTTGCTATCGGTGGCGGTCATGTGCTTCATGTGGTATGTGATTTAAGTATTGCATCTGATAATGCTATTTTCGGGCAGACCGGTCCCCGTGTAGGAAGTTTTGATGCCGGTTTTGGTTCTTCTTATCTGGCTCGTGTGGTAGGACAGAAAAAAGCACGCGAGATATGGTTTCTTTGTCGGAAATACAATGCGCAGGAGGCACTTGATATGGGATTGGTGAATAAAGTCGTACCTTTGGAACAACTTGAAGATGAATATGTGCAATGGGCAGAAGAAATGATGCAGCTCAGTCCGCTTGCTTTGCGTATGATCAAAGCCGGATTGAATGCGGAACTCGATGGACAGGCGGGTATTCAGGAGCTTGCAGGCGATGCTACCATGCTTTATTATATGACAGACGAGGCACAGGAAGGAAAGAATGCTTTTCTCGAAAAACGTAAACCGGATTTTAAGCAATTCCCCAAACTGCCATAGTTTTTGTTAAGAGCCTGCTTTTGATTTTGCCCAGCATTATTTGAGAGTTATTCATGAGGATGTTTTTCTGTTTTTATTGTACTCATATAATTGGCTGATCCGGATTATACGAGTACATAATTTTTAAGAGATTTGATTTCATATGTATACTATAAAGATTGTTCCTCGCCGGCTTCATTTTAAGCAGCCGGCAGGAACTTCAAGAGGCTCTTATACCACTCGTGATGTGTGGTATCTCCATCTTACATCCGATAAATATCCGGATAGGGTCGGTATTGGTGAGTGCGCTCCTCTTCCAAAGTTGAGTTGTGATGATATGCAGGGATATGAGTCGGTTTTGGCTCATATCTGTAATGAAGTAACTGAGCAGGGCGGTTTCTCAGTTGAATCGCTTCGTGATTATCCTTCTATTCTTTTCGGACTTGAAACTGCTTTCCGACATTTAGAGAGAGGATGTTTTGAACTTTGGGATACGCCTTTTTCACGTGGTGAAGTCGGTATTCCTATTAATGGACTTATTTGGATGGGAGATTACAAAAAGATGCTGGAACAGATAGAAGCTAAAATGGCTGTCGGTTTCCGTTGCATAAAATTGAAAATAGGTGCTATCAATTTTGAAGAAGAATTGGCACTGTTGCGTTTCATCCGTTCCCACTTTTCTGCAAAAGAAGTAGAGCTTCGTGTGGATGCCAATGGGGCTTTTGCTCCTGCCGATGCGATGGAAAAACTGAAACGTTTGGCGGAACTCGACTTACACTCTATAGAGCAGCCTATCCGTGCCGGGCAATGGGAAGATATGGCACGTTTGACTGCTGAAACTCCGTTACCCATCGCGTTGGATGAGGAATTGATCGGGATTAATATTCCTGAAAGAAAGCAATGCTTACTTGATAGTGTCCATCCTCAGTATATCATTCTGAAGCCGTCACTACATGGGGGGATGGCTGGTGGAAACGAGTGGATAAGAGAAGCGGAAAAGAGAAATATCGGTTGGTGGATTACTTCTGCATTGGAATCTAACATAGGGCTGAATGCGATAGCACACTGGTGTGCCACATTCAATAATCCTCTGCCGCAAGGTCTTGGTACAGGTGCACTTTTTACAAATAATGTAGATATGCCGCTTGAAGTAAGAAAAGATAGTTTGTGGTACTTGAAATAATAGTATGGGTAGATTGCTGTTTTATTATTATGCAACTGGATATAAAAGAACAAAGTTTAATATTGGAGGGTAAGAAGTATTCCCGGAAAGAATTAATGTCTTTATCTGCCAATGCTACCGGAGATAATACTTCTTCTTTTTTATTGGATTTATACCGTTTTCTTGCAGACTGGTTTAGTGATTCTCCTTTTATGACGGTACATACTTCCGGTTCTACCGGAACACCAAAGGTGTTGACAGTCCGTAAAGAACAAATGATGCAAAGCGCTCGCATGACCTGTGAGTTTTTGAATCTTCATACTGGGGATACGGCATTGCTCTGTATGCCTCTGCAATATATAGCCGGAAAAATGATGGTAGTCCGTGCATTGGTTGCCGGCTTGAATCTTATATTGCGTACTCCTTCCGGGCATCCTTTGGCTGATGTTACTGTGCCGCTTCGTTTTGTAGCTATGGTGCCTTTACAAGTATTTAATACTTTGCAGGTGCTTCGGGAAAAGGAACGGCTTTGTCACACAGATATCCTTATAATAGGGGGAGGAGCAATAGATGCTGCTTTGGAAAATGAGATACGTTTGTTGCCTGGCGAAATCTATTCTACTTATGGTATGACCGAAACATTGTCTCATATTGCTTTACGACGCTTGAACGGTTCTTCAGCATCACCGTATTATCGGCCTTTTTCATCTGTGGAACTTTCTCTTTCTCCAGAAAATACGTTGGTAATAAAGGCACCTTTGGTTTGTGATGATATTTTGTTTACTAACGATGTGGCGCAACTGTATCCGGATCATAGTTTTGTAATTCTTGGGAGAAAAGACAATATAATAAATAGTGGAGGGATAAAAATACAGATAGAAATATTGGAGGAACTTTTAAAATCCTCTATCACTATTCCGTTCGCTATAACCTCTGTTCCGGATGCTAAATTAGGGCAGGCAGTGGTGTTATTGCTGAAAGAAGGTGCCGGGATTGAAAAAGTAGAAGAGAAAATCTGTGCCGTATTGCCTAAATATCAGCAACCCCGAAAAATTCTTTTTATCCCTGAAATCCCTTTGACGGGTAATGGCAAAATAGATCGGAGTCAATGTCGGTTGTTGGCTGAAAAAATGATACAATAATAAAGGTATTCATCTGTTCTACAGTCGAAAATTGTATAAAAGTAATAATAATGGCAAGTAGTCTTTTAGTTCTATACGTAAGATTTTCAAGGCTTGACTTATCCGATAGTTTATAGTCTGGGGAGATACTTTTAACTTTTCTGCAATTTCTTTATGTGTAAGATGATATTTTCTATTCAGTTCATATGATTCCCGAAATTCGGCTGGTAATTTTCCTAAAGCTTTGTTGTAAAGTCGGATTAGTTCATTCTCTAAATAAGTATCCGGGTTTTCGAATTCTTGCTCGTACTTTTCAGCTATCTCTTGATGCACTTTGCGACGAACGTCATGATGGGTAATCCGGTTTAATGCTTTGTTTTTTACAATGGTAAAAAGTAAAGTTTTTAGTGTGAGCTCTGCTATTAAACTGGATCTGTTTTCCCACAACCACATCATGGTGTCTTGTACGATTTCTTCTGATTCATGTTGTGAAACATATTGAGAACAAAATGCACATAATCCACGAAAGTAATAACGATATACCTCTTCGAAAGCTTGTTCATCATTACCCTTTATTGCGGCAATTACAGATTTATTGTCAGTTATATCTAAAGGTTTAGTAGAGTTCCCCATCGTTTTAATTAAAATGTACACAAACATAATTATAATTTCTCCATTTTCAAAATGAATCATTAAATAATATTTTTTTTGTTTCTCATTTAGTATATTTGCACTCATAATTGTACTATTTACAGGTAATAGTATATAAAAGGTATAAGATTGAAGTGTAATGGATGAAATTAGATTACTGAATTATCTAAAAGGAGAACTCAGTGAAGAGGAAATATTGCAGGTAGAGGCTTGGTATGAGGCTTCTCCAGACAATAAGAAAATGCTTGAACAGTTGTATTATACAATGTTTATTGGAGAGCGTGCGGCGGTGATGGAGTCTGTTGACGTAGAAAAATCTTTGAATCGATTGAAGACTGCCATAAAAAGAAAGGAAGATGCGACTACAAAAATCCGTTCTGCCAAGTGGAAGCGTTATGTATTTCCATTAGCTGCTTTTTTCACCGGAATCGTTTTAACTGTCGGTCTTTCTTATATAACATTAAATAATAAAGTTTCGAATTATATTGTGGCGACTCCAGCCGGCCAGCGTGCTCAGTTCGTATTGCCTGATGGTTCTAAGGTGTGGCTGAACTCTTCTACTCAGTTGTCTTATAGAAATTCTTTTTGGAGTAAGAAAAGGCAAGTCGCTCTTGTTGGTGAAGCGTATTTTGAGGTGGTACACAATGACGATTCCCCTTTTATTGTTAGCAGTAAGAATATACAAACACGAGTATTGGGTACTAAATTTAATGTGCGTGCCCGGGCAGAAGAAGAGAAAGTGGTTACTACTTTGTTGAAAGGGTCGGTTTGTGTTGATATACCCGGAGGGGAACAGGAAGGTCTTATTTTGAAGCCCGGGCAGATGCTTAATGTTAATTCCAAAACATTACAGTCTGAACTTGTAGATTCGTCCAGAGCGCGGGATGTACTTTTGTGGATAAATGGAAAACTAACCTTTGATAAAGCCGCATTTGTGGATATTACCAGTTGTTTGGAAAAGCATTTTGATGTTAGTTTCCATTTTCAGGATGAACAATTAAAAAAGGAAGTGTTTACCTGCGAATTTCATACGGATAATGACATTAATAATATTTTGGCAGTTCTGTCTTTAACGAAGCACTTTCAATATAAGATAGAAGGTAAAGATGTTTATTTGTCAGCGGTGAAATAAATTTTTTATTTAGCCTAGCCATTGATTCCTTAATAGATCTCTTAAGATTGGTGTTATTTTCACCATCTTGAGGGATTTTTTATTTCTGAAATAAAGTAGTATTGGTTTGTTCCCAATAATGTATAAGAAGCATATGTAATGGGTTATATATTAGGAATATCAAAGCATTGAAGATGTAGAATAGCTGTTTCAATAAATGAAAATGGAATATAAACTTCTCTCTGATATTTGATTTATACAACGAGAGCATCGCATAAATGAATGGCTTATAAGTAAGTATACACTTTTATCAGGCAGAAGTCTATATTCTTATATAATAAAAGTGTACACCTTTGCATGTCAAAAGTGTACACTTTTATTTTGATTGATTATCAGATGTTTACTCTACGATAACTTCGTCTACAAAGAGATGTCCCTTTTCTGTCCGGGCACCGTGCCAATCGGGTATGCAGGAAGTTGTGTTTACTAATACTTTTACTCGGTCAGCTTCCACTTCTTTGAACTGGCAACTGTATTCTGCCAACCCGTCCTTAATATCGGCTGTAGCCAGAGGAATACTTGTTTCTCCCTGTTTTACAAATTCACCGTTTTTGCCGGTAGCAGTCCATACTGTGATTTTCGTCGGTGGGAAAACATATTCTCCAACCTGTATCATAACACCTATTTTTACAGAAGATATAGGGGTCGATTCTCCAAGATCGATCGTGATATCCATCGGCTCATCGAAGAATCCCAGCCAGTATCCGGTGCTATAGTTGAAATCACCGCGTAATCCGTCTGTGAGTATAGAAGCTCCGGCAAATGTATACTTTTCTGTGGGGGCAGTGGCTAAAGTAACTTTTTTGCCGGTAGCTTTATTGAATTGGAACTCTTTTTTGAAAGTTCTGATTTTGACATTTTCTCTTATGGCAGTAGCTTGCAATACGCAATTCTCTGTAATTTTGATAGGTTTATTATAGCGTGTGCTCTTTTCGGTCGGTTCTGTTCCGTCTAATGTATAATAGATCGGGGCATCCCCCATTGTACTCAATGTAACTTCCACTGTGCCATCCGAAGACGGTACATCGTATTTTGCCGCTATCTCATAAATATGTTTTCCATAATTCACACCCATCTTGTTATATATAGCCAGAATATGATCAAGATTTCCGAGGAAACGTTCCCAATTCTTGTTTTCCGGTTGGGTCCATTGCACTTCACTTAATGCCGCCAAACGAGGTAACAGCATGTATTCAAGATGCTCATTGCTTAATATGTATTCCGTCCACAGATTGCCTTGCGCACCGATAATGTATTTACGTTCTTCTTCATTCAGTGAAGCCGGAACAGGTTCCAATGAGTATACTTTCTCCACAGGATTGTATCCACCGATAGCCAAAGGTTCATCCTGTGTGTTCATTGTGGGGTAATAATCCAGATATACATAATTATTAGGTGTCATGATTACCGGGTGTTTCAAGCGTGCCGCTTCAATTCCACCGTCCATTCCACGCCATGACATTACTGTTGCATTAGGGGCCAGTTCTCCTTCCAGAATTTCATCCCAGCCGATTATTTTACGTCCGTGATCGTTTAAGAATTTCTCTACGCGGGCCGTAACATAACTTTGCAGGAAGAATTCCGCTTTATGTTTGTCATTCGCTTTCAATCCTTCGGCTTTAATACGTGCTTGGCATTTCGGGCATTTTTCCCAACGGACTTTCGGGCATTCGTCACCACCTATGTGGATGTATTCCGAGGGGAATAATTCCATTACTTCTGTCAATACATCTTCTATGAAAGTAAAGGTTTTCTCTTTTCCCGGACACAATACGTCGTCACGTACTCCCCATTGACCGGATACTTCATATGGTCCACCCGTACATCCCAAATCGGGGTAGGCTGCCAATGCTGCCATCATATGTCCCGGGAGATCGACTTCCGGAATGATATTGATGCAACGTTCTTCTGCATACTTTACCACTTCTTTTATATCTTCCTGAGTATAAAACCCGCCGTAAGGAGTCGTGTCATAATTATCCCACTCTTTGCGTATCATGGTTTTGTTACGGATACTTCCAATTTCTGTCAATCGGGGATATTTTTTTATTTCAATACGCCATCCTTGGTCGTCTGTCAGATGCCAATGTAATGTATTCTGTTTGTGGAGGGCCATAAGGTCGAGTATCTTTTTCATTTCCTCTTTGGGGAAGAAATGGCGGGCTACGTCAATGTGCAAGCCTCTATATCCGAATCGTGGAGCATCTTTTATCTCCATACAAGGTAACGTCCACTGAGCATCCGATGTTGGCTGATCTCCATAGATAGCTGTCGGTAACAGTTGCTTTAATGTCTGTATAGCATAAAAAATACCACTACGGTCGGAGGCCTGTATTATAACAGCATCAGGTTGAATACTTAGTTCATACCCTTCCGGGACTATGTCTTTGTTGGCTTTAAAAACAATGTTCTTTTTAGGGAGGGCTTCTGTTCCTTCCAAAGGTTGGGATGTCGTTTGAAATCCGGATATTGCATTCAAATTCTGAGCGAATGAGTCAATAATGGAAAGACTGTTTTTGTCCAATTCCGGAGATACGTAAAAAACGGTAGACTGATTGAAAGCAAAATGTCCCGCGTTCGTTTTTAATTCATTCGGTTGAGGGATGAGGGAGCATTGATCTTTGTTTCCTTTTTCCTGACAAGAAGTCATACTTAACAGGAGTGTGCATAGAGATACGGATAGTACTCTGTGAAAGTGCTTCGATAAACTCATAAGTAGTAATTTAATGGGTTATTGATAATTCCTTTATTATATAATACAATTGTAAAGCGAGTAGTACTAACCTAAAAGTGATTATTTTATAGACAGTTCTTAAAATAGTTGATTTCTAATATTTTGTGTTTTGAAAATTAGGATGATTGAACTGATTTTGTATATATTTGCCTGTCTCAAAATAGATTTATTCTTTACTTTTAATTTGAATACCATGCAGAAATTTTTATTTGTTGTTGCACTAACATTACTCTATTTGACCAATTGCGAAGTAATACGAGCTGCCGGTGATGCAGGACCAACGCGTACACGGTATACGTTTGAAAAAGGATGGAAATTTATTCGTTCGGATCATACGGATTTCAGTCAACCGGATTATGATGACAGCCGTTGGCAGTCGGTAACGGTACCTCACGATTGGGCTGTTTATGGTCCTTTCAGTATTCAGAATGACCGGCAAAAGGTGGCTATAACACAAGACGGGCAGAAAGAGGCCATGGAGCATGCCGGACGTACGGGCGGATTGCCATTCGTAGGTGTGGGTTGGTATCGGTTGGACTTTGAAGTTCCTGCATTCGATAGAAGCAAAAAGGCGACTCTGGTATTTGATGGGGCTATGAGCCATGCCAGAGTTTATATCAACGGGAAAGAAGCCGGCTATTGGCCATATGGTTATAATACTTTTTATTTGGATGTGACACCGTATTTGAATGCCGGTGGAAAAAATATAATGGCTGTACGTCTGGAGAATGATGTGGAATCTTCCCGTTGGTATCCGGGTGCAGGACTGTATAGAAATGTACATTTGATTGTAAATGAAGATGTGCATATTCCCATGTGGGGGACGCAGTTGTCTACGCCGGTAGTGAAAAATGATTTTGCACGGGTACGTCTGAATACATCGTTGGTGATGCCGGAAGGAAAATCATCTTCGTCTTATCGTATTGTCACTGAAATAAAAAATGCGGTTGGAAGTGTCGTTTGTAAGGGGGAGAAGCAACTTACTGACTTTGACGGTCAAACGTTCTCTCAGGAATTTGTAGTAGAAAAGCCGGAACTTTGGACTCCGGATGCCTCTTATTTATATACGGCAGAATCGAAAGTTTATGAAGGCAATGTAGTGAAGGATGAATCGGTCACTCCGTTCGGTATTCGTTCTATAGAGATTATTCCGAATAAAGGATTCTTTCTGAATGGAAAAAAAACAGTGTTTAAAGGTGTTTGTAATCATCACGATTTGGGGCCTTTGGGGGCTGCCGTGAATGATGCGGCGATTCGTCGTCAGATACGCATATTGAAAGATATGGGATGTAATGCAATCCGTACTTCTCATAATATGCCTGCACCCGAGCTTGTGAGGGCTTGTGACGAGATGGGAATGATGCTTATGGTGGAGACTTTCGATGAGTGGAAGGCAGCCAAGTGTGAGAATGGCTATAATAAAGTGTTTGATGAATGGGTAGAGAAGGATTTGGTAAATGTATTACGGCATTATCGTAATAATCCGAGTGTGGTGATGTGGTGTATCGGTAATGAAGTTCCGGATCAGTGGAACGGAGATCAGGGGCCGAAACTATCACGCTATTTGCAGGATATCTGTCATCGGGAAGATCCTACTCGTCCGGTAACACAGGGGATGGATGCACCGGATGCTGTAATAAATAATAATATGGCTGCTGTAATGGATGTTGCCGGTTTCAATTACCGTCCTCATAAATATCCGGAAGCTTATAAGAAGCTTCCCCAACAGATAATCTTGGGTAGCGAGACTGCTTCTACGGTAAGTTCACGGGGGGTATATAAGTTTCCGGTAGTGCGTGCATGGATGAAAAAGTATGATGACCATCAGGCTTCCTCTTATGATGTGGAACATTGTGGCTGGTCTAATTTACCCGAAGACGACTTTATCCAGCATGAGGATTTGCCATATTGTATCGGTGAATTTGTGTGGACCGGTTTTGATTATTTGGGAGAACCTACTCCTTATTATACGGACTGGCCAAGTCATTCTTCTTTGTTCGGGATTATCGACTTGGCGGGATTGCCAAAAGACCGTTATTATCTGTATCGCAGCCACTGGAATAAGGAAAAGGAGACATTGCATATTTTACCTCACTGGAACTGGAAAGGCCGTGAAGGAGAGGTAACTCCGATTTTCGTGTATACGAATTATCCTTCCGCAGAGTTATTTATAAATGGAAAAAGTCAGGGAAAGCGTACTAAAGACTTATCTGTAACGGTTCACAACAGTGCCGATTCTGTTTCTATGATGAATTTGAAACGCCAGCAGCGTTATCGTTTGATGTGGATGGATACTAAATATGAACCGGGTACTGTGAAAGTTATTGCCTATGATAAAAATGGAATGGCTGTTGCAGAGAAAGAAATACATACGGCCGGTGCACCACATCATATAGAACTTGTTCCGGATAGAACTCTCTTGCAAGCCGATGGGAAAGATCTTTGTTTTGTAACGGTGAGAGTGGTGGATAAGGAAGGAAATCTTTGTCCGGATGCAACTGATGAAATCAGTTTTAAAGTGAAAGGCGCAGGTGTTTATTGTGCGGGAGCCAATGGAAATCCGGCGTCGTTGGAATCTTTCCAGTTACCGAAAATGAAGGTTTTCAGCGGTATGATGACGGCCATTGTCCAAACGACGGATAAACCGGGAGATATTGTTCTGGAAGCTATCGGGCGTGGATTAAAGAAGGCTGTTCTAAACCTTCAAAGTGAAAGTAAATAAGAATAAAAGCCCGTTTGAAAGTACATTGAACGGGCTTTGTTTTTTGGTTCACTCAATATCATAGATAAAAATTAGATCACAATTTTTATACATTGCTGTTTTTTTTCATTGTCGGTAATTAGGTATACGAAAAAAAGCCCTTTACCGACTTTCTCTTTTAAGGTTATGTTTTTTTGTATATGAACTTTTTCTTTATAAAAAATAACACCTGTTGTGTTGATCAGTGTGACTGTTCCTGTAAAATCCTGTCCGGAATGATTGGTGATAGTGATATACGAGTTATTGTTACTAACAGAGAAAGGAACTTGACGTTCCTTTTCTATTGTATGTATATCAGTTATTGATCCTCCCGAAAATGTATATGCATAGTATAATCCTCCAGCAGCTCGTTGTGTCATTTTTAGGGTGACTGTTATTTGGCTTTTTCCTATTGTCAGTTCTTTTGCTATTGGATAGAGAACTTCAAATATTTCATTGGGCTTATTTTGCAGTAATTCTTGCTTGCCTATTTCTTGGTTATCTATGAGGATAGTGAATTTTCTTTCGTTAGCTTCTCCACCCCAATAGGTTAGTTGTAAAATATTGGCTTTATCTGCCGAGCATTTCATATCGAATGATATGCTTGCATTTGTTTGGTTGGCATCCACCCAAGGGTGTCCCATGTTAATACCAGTTCTTTTATTACCGGTGAAACTAAAGTTGTGTTCAATCAGGTAGGGTTCTTTAGGTAACAAATAATCATGTATGATTACTGTCTTTTCAGCCATGTATTTCTTTTTAAATATTTTGGCGTGATAAATAGGACCTGCTGTGTTATTGGAATTGATAGCTCGTAATTTTACAACCACTTTGTTTTTTCCTTTTGTCAAGTGAAATGGTACAGGATAAGCAATACGGAAGAACTCATTAGGTTTGATTCTGGCTGTTAAACTTTCAGATGCAATTATTTCACCGTCTATTAAAATGTCAAATTGATTGGTTTTACCGCCATCATTTCCCCAATACATAAGCGACAGATCGACGGGGATATCAGGGTCTACTGTCATCTCAAAAGAAAAATAACCTCCTTTACTTGAACACCATTTTCCACCGGAAATGCCTGTTCCTTTGTTCACATTTTCTCCTTTAAAATTGTGATCTATTTCCGGTTGTTGTTCATTGGCTCGGAAATAATCCACCATCAAACGCTCCAATTCCATTTCTTCTTCCTGTTGTTTTTTGTATTCCTCACGTTTTTTTTCCCATTCTTCAGGAGTGAAATAGTCGAAATACACTGTATAACGAGTATTATGCATTTTATAGAAAGGTAGGAAATTAACCTCTTTATTTGATTCATCTTTGCCCCAGAAATTACCGGGGGTGGTACCTGGAGTCATCCAGTCAGAAATGTTTTTATTCTCATGGCGAATAAAGACGGGGGGAGTTTGGGTAATATCTGTTTTGCCTGCCAATACAATAGGACCATTGAGAAATGCGGTTTTATATTTGTCTCCTAATAGCTGTTCTTTAGTGAGGGTCTTGGGAAGATTAATTTCTATTTTATCATTTGTTTTCCATTCTCGGGTGATAGACACATATGAACCGGGGGGACTGTTGAATACTTGTTCTGTTCCGTTTATTTTTATGCTATATCCGGATTGCACCCAGTTGGGAAAGCGTACATGAAAAGTCAGTGTCTGGGGTACTGTTTCTGTAATGGTAATGGTTGTGTTGTCAGTATCCGGAAAATTGTTTGTTTGTTTCAGTTTCATGTTTTTCTCACTCCAGTCCAATTCGGAAGGAATGTATAGGTTGATATACAGCTCATTTTCATTGTGTGAGTATATCTGTTCAGCGTATTTTACGTGATTTTCAAATCCTGTACCTACACAGCACCAAAAGTTGTTTTCAGCGTTACAGTAGTTCTTTTGTGAATTGGCTGCCAACGGAACACAATAGCAAACCATTCCTGTTTCGGGATTTTGTGAAGCAAGAATATGATTATATAATGCACGTTCGTAGAAATCCATCAGTTCTGCGGAAGGGTTCCATGCAAAAAGATGGCGTGTGAGCTTGAGCATGTTGTAGGTATTGCAGGTTTCGGTTGTCTTATTCGATAATTCTCCCGATAATTTCCCCGGTTCTACAAAATGTTCGTAATTACTATTACCTCCAATACAATAGGAATGCTCGTGGGTAACCGTGTGCCAAAAGTAACTGGATATGGTATGATGGTCTTGGTTGCCGGTAAGTTCATAAGAACGTGAAGTGCCGATTACTTTGGGGATTTGCGTATTGGCATGCAGTCCGGCTAATTCATTTTTTCTTTTCGATAGTGGATCTAATACTTTTTTGTGATAAAATTTATTGGCTATTTCCAAATGTCTGGTATCTCCTGTAATGGCATATACATTATATAAGGCATCGTTCATACCACCGTGTTCACAAGTAAGGATATTTTGCCACTGCTCTTCAGTCAGATCTTTGAATTTGTCGCATGCCCAGTCGGTAAGTGCAATAACAATGGTTTTGGCTGTTTCATTTTCACCAAAAATGTAGGCATCTATTAATCCTGACCATAGTTTATGAAGATTATACCATGGTACCCATACGTTATTCAGATTAAAATTGCGTCCATCAATAATTCCTTTGGATACGTCATCCCACAGTTTGTCTTCGTTGGGGATGGCACCCACATAACCGGTCCCACGCTTGTCTTGGCATCTTTTCAGTTCAGAAATGCAATAATCAAGACGTATTTTAATGTCTTCTTCTCCTGTGGTTGCATATAACATGGACAGGGCAGATATGTAATGTCCGAATGAAAAACCGCTTTGATCGGTATTTTCCCAACCGCCATAAATGGTTCCCTTAGTGGGTAGTCCGGCGTTTGCATGGAAACGATGTAAGAAACGATCGGGTTTAAGGGTTTCCATCAACCATTTTCTGTCAGCGTTCATTGCTGTTTTAAACGGACTGTCTAACAAACGGATTTGTTTTAGGTGGAAAGAATAGGCTTTGATTTCTATCTTCGGTTTGACCGCCATTTTGGTATCGTCTTTCATAGGGACGTAATTTTGGGAGTGTGCCTTTTGTGGGTAGGGAATAAATATTCCTATAAGTACGATTAATAGCACTTTTACTTGTTTTCTTGTTTTCATGGTTTTACTGTACGAATTTTGTTCTTATTCTGGTTTTGCCGGTGCAAATATAGTGGTGGAACTGGGGAGGGAAATGCAGTATTGTTCATAAGATGGTCAAGGATGTTTTTTATGACTGATGTTATTTGCTTTTTGATAGTCTTTTTTCTATATTGACGGTTTTATCCGAACGGAATTTTGAGAGTGATTTTAGAGATGAAAAGCAAATGAAATACTTTTTAATAAAAAAGTGACGTGTGCCGGTTAGTATTTTATCGGCTTCGGTTGTATTATATATAAATGTATTAAAATCGTTAACCGATAAAACACTTATTAATGAATAGAAAAGCCTTTTACCCTGTTTCATGGGTTCCTACTGTTTATTTTGCGATGGGGCTGCCTTTTGTTGTATTGAATATGGTTTCCGTCCTGATGTTTAAAGGACTTGATATTTCCGATGCACAAATTGCTCTTTGGACTTCGTTGATTATGTTGCCTTGGACCCTGAAATTTCTTTGGAGTCCGTTTTTGGAAATGTTTAAAACTAAAAAGTTCTTCGTTGTCTTCACGCAGATTGTTTCAGGAGTCGGTTTCGGGCTTGTTGCTTTGTCATTACAGCTTCCTCATTTCTTTGCCTGCTCCATTGCGTTATTGGCGGTGATCGCTTTTAGCGGAGCTACTCATGACATTGCAACGGATGGGGTTTATATGACAGAACTGAGTAAGTCCGATCAGGCTAAGTACATCGGTTGGCAAGGTGCTTTTTACAATATAGCCAAGATTGTGGCTTCCGGTGGATTGGTATATCTGGCAGGATGGCTGGTTAAACGGTTTGGAGGAGTTGAAGGAGCTTCCGGTGAAGTGGTGTATGAAGCGAATGTTCATGCCTGGATGATCGTAATGTTTGTGATGGCGATCGTAATGATATCATTGGGGCTTTATCACACACGAATGCTCCCTTCCGGCGGTGCTGCAACTTCCGAGGCTACTTCGTTTAAGGAAACATTCGACAAACTGGTGGAAGTCATTCTTGATTTCTTCAAGAAAAAACATATTTGGTATTATATCGCCTTTATTATTCTTTATCGTTTTGCCGAAGGCTTTGTGATGAAGATCGTGCCGTTGTTTCTGAAAGCGGGTAGAGAGATTGGCGGATTAGGATTGAGTGAACAGGAGATCGGTATCTATTATGGCACTTATGGCGCAGCAGCTTTTGTGTTGGGTTCTTTATTGGCCGGTTATTACATTTCGCATCGGGGATTGAAAAAAACGTTGTTTTCTCTTTGCTGTACTTTCAATCTACCTTTTATTGCTTATACATTATTGGCTATTTACCAACCTACAAGCGGTATGTTGATAGGCGGTGCCATTGTCCTCGAATATTTCGGATATGGATTCGGTTTTGTAGGACTTACGCTGTTTATGATGCAGCAGGTGGCTCCCGGAAAACATCAAATGGCGCATTATGCCTTTGCTTCCGGCATCATGAATTTGGGAGTAATGCTTCCGGGAATGGTCAGTGGATTTGTCAGCGATTGGCTGGGATATCGCGACTTCTTCATCTTTATTTTGTTTGCCACTATTCCGGCTTTCCTGATTACTTATTTTGTGCCGTTTACTTATCCGGATACTAAAAAATAAACATTAATATATTAATATAAAAAGATTATGAACGAGAGATTTAATATGCCATGGGAAGAACGCCCTGCCGGTTGTACGGATGTGATGTGGCGTTATTCAAAGAACCCCGTTATCGGACGTTATCATATTCCTTCATCAAATAGTATTTTTAATAGTGCAGTTGTACCGTTTGGAGATGGTTTTGCTGGAGTATTTCGTTGCGATAACAAAGCGGTACAGATGAATATTTTTGCCGGTTTCAGCAAGGACGGTATCCATTGGGATATCAATCACGAACCTATCCGGTTCAAGGCAGGCAATACAGAGATGATCGAGTCGGAATATAAATACGATCCGCGTGTCACATGGATTGAAGACCGTTACTGGATTACTTGGTGTAACGGTTATCATGGACCGACAATCGGTATTGCCTATACGTTTGATTTTAAAGAGTTCTTCCAGTGTGAGAATGCCTTTTTACCGTTCAACCGTAACGGTGTGCTTTTCCCACAGAAAATAAATGGTAAATACGCGATGCTGAGTCGTCCGAGTGATAATGGACATACACCGTTCGGTGATATCTATATCAGTTATAGCCCGGATATGAAGTATTGGGGAGAACATCGTAGTGTTATGAAAGTAACTCCGTTCCCGGAAAGTGCATGGCAATGTACGAAAATAGGTGCAGGGTCGGTTCCTTTCCTCACGGAAGAAGGATGGCTGATGTTCTATCATGGAGTAATAACTACTTGTAACGGTTTCCGTTATTCTATGGGTGCTGCCATTTTAGACAGGGATAATCCAGACAAAGTATTATATCGTACGCGTGAATATCTGCTTGCACCGGCTGCTCCTTATGAATTGCAGGGAGACGTTCCTAATGTCGTGTTCCCATGTGCCGCTTTGCAGGACGGCGAAAGAGTGGCGGTATATTATGGCGCAGCAGATACTGTAGTCGGAATGGCTTTCGGTTATATTGCTGACATTATAGAATTTATCAAGAAAACAAATATTGTTTAATCATTCGGATTCAACGACCTATAATTTAGAATAAGAGAGAAATAGATAGAGAGAGTTTTTATTTGGTTAGACGATTTTATAATTTATGGTGAAAGGTATAGAGAAGATAAAGAGAGAGTTTTTTACCGTAAATTATAAATCGTCTAATCGTAATTCTGATTTATGAAGCGACTTTTATTAACTTACACATTAGCTCTCTTTCTGCTTCCGGTAAAAGCCGGAAGCGGAGAGAAGCTTTCTCCTGCCGATTATGTCAATCCTTTTATAGGTACTACCAACTTTGGTACTACAAATCCCGGAGCGGTTTGTCCCAATGGTATGATGTCTGTCGTACCTTTCAACGTGATGGGGTCGGCCGATAATAGATATGATAAAGATGCCCGTTGGTGGTCTACTCCTTATGAGTATCATAACTGCTTTTTTACCGGTTATTCTCATGTAAATTTGAGTGGGGTAGGGTGTCCGGAATTGGGCTCTCTTTTATTGATGCCTACTACGGGAGAATTGAATGTCGATTATAAGGAATATGGAAGCCGTTACAAAGATGAGCAGGCATCACCGGGGTATTATACCAACTATCTGACTAAATATGATGTGAAAACCGAGGTGACCGCCACTCCCCGTACAGGTGTCACTCGTTTTACATTTCCTAAGGGTAAAAGCCACATCCTGTTGAATTTGGGTGAAGGACTCACCAATGAATCCGGTGCTATGCTTCGTCGGGTAAATGCACAGGAGATAGAGGGAGTGAAGTTATTGGGTACTTTTTGCTATAATCCGCAAGCTGTATTCCCTATTTACTTTGTGATGCGCGTCAACAAGGTCCCACAGCAAACCGGGTATTGGAAGAAGCAACGGTCTATGACCGGTGTGGAGGCGGAGTGGGATCCGGATAACGGTAAGTATAAGCTTTATACCAAATATGGAAAAGAAATAGCCGGAGATGATATCGGAGCGTTTTTTTCATTCGATACCGCAGAGGGCGAACAGATCGAAGTGGAATTGGGTGTCTCTTTTGTGAGTATAGAAAATGCCCGTCTCAATCTGAATAAAGAACAGGAAGGCAAGAATTTTGAACAGGTACATGCCGAAGCGCGTGAACGTTGGAACGATGATCTGTCTCGTATTCTTGTTGAGGGAGGGACGCAAGAGCAGAAGACCGTTTTCTATACGGCCATGTATCATCTGCTGATTCATCCCAATGTATTGCAGGATGTAAACGGAGAGTATCCGGCAATGGAGAGTGATAAGATATTGACGACCCAAGGTAACCGTTATACGGTCTTCTCGCTGTGGGATACTTATCGTAATGTACATCAATTACTGACATTGGTATATCCGGAGCGCCAGATAGAGATGGTACGTACGATGCTCGATATGTATCGTGAACACGGATGGTTGCCCAAGTGGGAATTGTATGGCCGGGAGACGCTGACTATGGAGGGCGATCCCAGTATTCCCGTTATAGTGGATACCTGGATGAAGGGATTGCGGGATTTTGATATTAATCTTGCTTATGAAGCGATGTATAAATCGGCAACGCTTCCCGGTGCGGAAAATTTAATGCGTCCGGATAATGATGATTATATGTCTAAAGGTTATGTACCTTTACGCGAACAATATGACAACTCGGTATCTCATGCGTTGGAGTATTACATTGCCGATTTCGCCCTTTCCCGCTTAGCCGATGCTTTAGGGAAGAAAGAAGATGCCAAGTTGTTCTATAATCGCTCGTTGGGATATAAACACTATTATAGCAAAGAGTTCGGCACATTCCGCCCGATACTTCCCGATGGTACTTTCTATTCTCCTTTCAGCCCGAAACAGGGTGAGAACTTCGAACCCAGTCCCGGTTTCCACGAAGGAAACGCATGGAATTACACATACTATGTACCTCATGATGTATATGGATTAGCCCGCTTAATGGGAGGCAAGAAATCTTTTGTCAATAAATTACAGATGATATTTGACGAAGGGCTTTATGATCCGGCGAACGAACCCGATATCGCTTATCCTTACCTGTTTTCTTATTTTAAGGGAGAGGAATGGCGTACTCAAAAAGAAACGCAACGTTTGTTGGCTAAATATTTCACTACGCAGCCGGATGGTATTCCGGGTAATGATGATACAGGAACAATGTCTACTTGGGCTATTTTTAATATGATGGGATTCTATCCGGATTGTCCGGGATTGCCGGAGTATACGTTGACAACTCCCGTCTTTGATGAAGTAATAATTCGTCTTGATCCTAAATGGTACAAGGAAAAAGAACTCGTGATTGAGTCTACCCGTCAGAAACCTGACGCCTTGTATATTGATAATGTAAAAATTGGTGGCAAAAAGCTCAATCGATTCCGTATCACTCATGATGAGCTGGTACATGGAGGACGATTGGAGTTTTCTATTAGGTAATAGTTTTCGCTATTAGTCTATGTGAAGGTAAAAAGAGAGGGGCTGTCCGGACATTGTTTGTTAGGACAGCCTCATTTTTATTTAGTAGTTTTGTTCACTTGATTGTATTATAGATAAGCGGAGCCCGTTTCAACTGCGCCCGGTATTGTCAAATCAATCTCTTATATTTAATATTATGAGAAAAGGAATTATTTCGTGTTTGTTGTTTATTAGTTTCTGGTTGGCCGGATGCCAGCAGAGAAAAGAGGTCGAGGTGCAGATTATACCTCAGCCCCAGTCATCAGAACTTTCTTCCGGAACATACGGATTGCCCCGGCAAGCTGTATTTAGCACTAATTTGCCGGAAGAAGATAAGAAAGAATTTACCGAATATCTTCAGGCATCTCCGTTTGCATTACAGCCGGAAGCAGAGGGTACCCAGAAGAGTGTGGTTAGCTTTACGATAATAGCTCCCGTTTCCGATCAGGAATCGATGGAGAGCTATCAATTATCTATCACCGGAAAAGGAATTTCTGTTGTTGCTCCATCGGCTGCCGGATTATTTTATGGCTTTCAGAGCCTGTTGCAGTTAGCGGAACAAGAGGCTGACGGAACGTTTTCTTTCCCTTTGATCGAGATAAAAGATTCCCCCCGTTTTTCATACAGAGGTTTACATCTGGATGTTTCGCGTCATTTCCGTACCAAAGAATTTCTCAAGAAACAACTCGATGCCATGGCGCGCTATAAGCTGAATCGCTTTCATTGGCATCTGACAGACGGTGCGGGTTGGCGATTGGAAATCAAACGTTATCCGGAACTGACGGAGCAGGCAGCCTATCGCCCTTATCCCAATTGGAAAGCCTGGTGGAAAGGCGGGCGCAAGTATTGTACGAAGGATGCCCCCGGTGCAGACGGTGGATATTATACTCAGGAAGATGCACGGGAAATTGTGGAGTATGCCCGGCAACGTCATATCACGGTTATTCCGGAAATAGAGATGCCGGGGCATTCGGAAGAAGTGCTGGCTGTGTTTCCTCATTTGTCTTGCTCCGGAAAACCGTATGTTAATTCTGAAGTTTGTATCGGCAATGAAGATACCTTTACTTTTCTGCAGAATGTATTGTTGGAAGTGATGGAGATATTTCCTTCGGAATATATTCATATCGGCGGAGATGAAGCCAATATGGATAGTTGGAGGAAGTGTCCTTTGTGTCAGAAGAGGATGAAGCAGGAAGGACTGGCGGATGTGAAGGAGTTGCAGAGCTATCTCATTCATCGGATGGAGAAATTTTTGAATGAGCACGGCCGGCAGTTGTTGGGATGGGATGAAATACTTGAAGGCGGCTTGGCACCGCGTGCCACTGTGATGTCATGGCGTGGTGAAGAAGGCGGAATTAAAGCAGCCAAAGCAGGGCATGACGTGATCATGACACCGGGCGGATTTTGTTATCTGGATTCTTACCAGGATGCTCCGACGACTCAGCCCGAAGCGATCGGCGGATACCTGACTTTGGAGAAAGTATATTCTTATGATCCGATTCCGGAAGTTTTGACGAAAGAGGGAGCAGATTATATACAAGGTGTGCAGGCAAATGTTTGGGCAGAGTATATAACAACTGCCGAGCATATGGAGTATATGGTTTATCCTCGTCTGCTGGCTCTGGCAGAAGTGGCCTGGACACAACCGGATAAGAAAAACTGGGAACATTTCCATCGTTGCGCATTGAAAGAGGTAAAATGGTTGCAGGATAACGGCTATCATCCTTTCGATTTGAGTAAGGAGGTGGGAGAACGTCCGGAGGCGGCTATTCCTGTTGAACATTTAGGATTAATGAAAACGGTAAAATATACCAGCCCTTATGCGCCGCAGTATACGGCCGGAGGAGATACTGCTTTGGTTGACGGGCTTCGTGGCGGATGGACGTACGGTGATAAACGCTGGCAGGGTTTCCTCAATACGGATATGGATATTACGGTCGATTTGGGTGAGATGAAAGAAATCTCTTCCATTGCTGCCGAATTTATGCAATTGTCCGGTCCTTATGTATGGCTTCCACGTGAAGTGATTATTTCTATTTCGGAAGACGGAAATACATTTACCGAACAGGCTCGCCTTCATACCGATGTGCCGACTACGGAAGACCGGTTGGTATTCCGGACCTACGAATGGGACGGTAAAGCTTCGGCCCGCTATGTCCGTTATCAAGCTTTATCTAATGGAATAGAAGGTGGCTGGCTTTTCACGGATGAGATCGTAATAAAATAGATATGAAATCATTCTGATGTTGTAAAAAAGAAAAGAGACACAATAACCGTAAATTGTGTCTCTTTTGATTTAATATGCCATGAGGGCTTACTTGTTGCTGTAAGCTGTCAGCATCCAAACCATTTTCTCTTGTTCTTTCAGATAATCGCTCATCAATGCTACTGTTACTTCATCGCCGGCCTGTGATGCAATGGAGAGAAGTTTGCGCTCTTCACCGATCAGGTGGCTGTATGTTTCGAGGATATTTTCCAGAGCTTTCTCACCGTTACTTACGCGGTCTACTTCATTGATGTTAGCCATTTTCAGATAATCGCTGAATTTGTTGGCCGGAGTGCCGCCCAGCATCAGGATACGTTCTGCTATTTCGTCTACTTTCTCGGCTGCGTCGTTATACAAATCTTCAAATTTGCTGTGCAGTACGAAGAAGTCATGTCCCTTAATGTTCCAGTGGAAACCACGCAGGTTGGTGTAATATATCTGGAAATCTGCCAGTAATTGTTGCAAAGATGCTACTACGTTGTTCACTCCCGATTCGTTCAGTTTGATATAATCTAATGTTTTCATAACTTTTTTTATTTTAATTGGTTTATACTATTTTTCTTTTTCGTATTGCAAAGATAGGGGGAAAATGTATGCGTGTCAAACTGATAATTTCTATCTTTGCATAGACAGAATCTATAACCCGTAAAACTTTGATAGATGACGATACAACAATTGGAGTATATACTTGCCGTAGATCAGTTCAGGCATTTTGCCCGTGCTGCGGAATATTGCCGGGTAACTCAACCTACTTTGAGCGCAATGATTCAGAAACTGGAAGAAGAACTTGGAGTGAAGCTATTCGACCGTACCATGCAACCGGTGTGTCCTACACGGATAGGAGAGAAGGTGATTGCGCAGGCACGTACCATATTGACACAGGCTTCGCAGGTGAAGGATATTATCAATGAGGAGCAGGGGACGCTTACCGGCACTTTCCATCTGGGGGTGTTGCCAACCATCGCACCTTATCTGTTGCCACGTTTTTTCCCGCAGATGATGGAGAAATATCCCGGGCTGGATATCCGTGTGACAGAAATGAAGACACAGGATATTCGCCAGGCTTTACATACAGGAGATATCGATGCTGCTATTCTGGCAAGTGTGTTAGAGGATGCGGCTTTGTCCGAGGAGATCCTTTTTTATGAACAGTTTTATGGATATGTTTCCCGAAAGGAACCTTTGTTCGGGCGAGAGGTAGTCCGTACTTCCGACATTACCGGTGAGAGGTTATGGTTGCTTGATGAAGGACATTGTTTTCGCGACCAGTTGGTTCGTTTTTGCCAGATGGAAGCCGTGAAGCTCCATCAGATGGCTTATCGTTTGGGAAGTATGGAGACATTTATGCGGATGGTGGAAAGCGGGAAAGGAATTACATTTATCCCGGAGCTGGCCGTGTATCAGCTTTCCGAATCGCAGAAAGAGTTGGTGCGTCCGTTTGCTATTCCTCGTCCCACCCGGCCTATTGTGCTGACAACCAATAAGGATTTTATACGTGTCAGCCTGCTTGCTGTGCTTAAGGAAGAGATACGGACTGCTGTGCCTAAGGAGATGCTTACTTTGCAGGCTGTACAATGCTTGGTTTAGTGAAGACCGGTCGGTGGGTGCCTCTGTCAATCCGGCACGTAGTATTGGTCCGGCTTTGTTTGAGGGCGGTGTGGCGTTGTCTCAGTTATGGTTGTTTATCGTGGCTCCGTTTGTCGGTGCTGCATTAAGTGCCGGAATCTGGAAAATACTTTCTTCTGATAAGTAATAAATGCCTGTTTGATTTGTGAGGAGAAGGCAGAAAGGTTCTTTTTCATAGACTTCGAACCTGTGCTTATAAAAAGGCGGCTGTTTCCGGTTTTGGGAAACAGCCGCTTCATCATTTTATTATATCAGAATTAATAGTTCGTTCCAGTCGTGTAACTCATCGGTTTGAGTTGATTAGCAGTAGGTATTTGGCTGCTTTTCGATTGTTTTTCAAGGTCTATTTTCTTGTATATCACATTATCATAAATCGTATTTACACGTATCTTCAAGCCTTTGGCGGTTTTCATCTCCTCCGCTATTTTATCCAGTTTAAAGGATACGATGCCGTCACCTATTCTTCCTTCGTCGTCGTCATATGCATTGTGGCGGAATTCGAGGTTGATGTACCCCTCCTCATCTATGAGATCTTTGTCCGTATCATATACCAGGTTCAGCATATGCTTTTTGTTGGGATTGCTTGTTCCGCGATATTGGAACTCCATTGTCAGATAGCCTTGTGCAATCCAATGGTAAGTCATATTGATACGGTTGTCTCCGATGCTGTCGGCTGTTTCGGCTGTCAGCGGGATAATGTCTTTGGTCAGGATGGAATCCATTCTCACTACTTGAATATTATAATCATATCCGGGGACTTGTTCTTCAAACTGATGGAACCATACGAACACCCGTTTTCCGTCTACAATCGGATAATTACGGATAGCGGAGTCATCGCCCGGATACATCTTTCTGCCACTGTCCAGACCGAAATAATAATCATCCGTGTCATCAATTTGTCTGAGAGTGGCAATTGTGAAATCGGAATAAACGGCATCATCGTCGTCCAGACAAGACTGGAGGAAGGGAACGAGAGCCAAGATCACGGTTACTGCAAATAAATTCAATTTCTTCATAAGTTCGTTTTGGTTTTGGAATATTACACTTAAATTGTAAAGGCTTTCATTTGCCCGGTGCACCTCCCTGTGTGGGAAGCATCCGTATGGAAAATGCAGGAAAGAAAAGAATATTGCACGGAATATTGTTAAAGAAACAAAAGTGGGAAAAGTGTTGTTCTCTATATGCAGTATTTCTATCTTTGCTGCATTTATAAGATAAACACGTGTTTAAGAGAATGGAAGAACAAGAGCTGACAGAGCTATGCAGGCAAGGCGACAACCGTGCCCGCAAGGAACTTTATGAGCAGTATGCCGGACGGATGCTCGGTATCTGTCTCCGATATGCCGGAGACAGAGAGACCGCCCAGGATCTGCTACACGACGGCTTCCTGAAGATTTTCGGTTCGTTCGATAAATTCACCTGGCGTGGTGAAGGTTCTCTTAGGGCATGGATGGAACGTGTGATGGTGAATGTGGCACTGCAATATCTGCGCAAAAATGATGTGATGAGCCAGTCGATGGCACTGGAAGATGCTCCTGAAACATACGAAGAACCGGATGCTTCGGAGGTGGAGGCCATTCCACAGCAGGTCTTGATGCATTTTGTAGAAGAGTTGCCTGCCGGTTATCGTACCGTATTCAACTTATACACGTTTGAAGATAAGTCGCATAAAGAGATTGCCCAATTGCTGGGTATCAACGAAAAGTCCTCGGCTTCGCAATTGTTTCGTGCCAAAACCGTGCTGGCCAGGAAAGTGAAAGAATGGTTAATGATGAATGACAGATGAAGGATGAGAAGATGAAAGATAGAGAGATGTGGATGGACAAGCTGAAAGAGAAGTTGGAAAACTACTCTGAGCCGATACCTCCTTTCGGTTGGGAACAACTGGAGAAGGAGCTGGTGCCGCCTGTCAAAAAAAGAATACTGTATCCTTATCGCAGATGGGGAGCAGCAGCGGCCGCAGTGTTACTGGTGGTGGCTTCTTCTTTGAGTATTTATTTTCTGAATACTCCTACGGCCGATGAAATACGTCATACGGTTGCTCCGGTATTGGCCTCCGATCCCGATCTGTTGCCACCGGCACACGATCCCGACATGCAAGTGGCAAAGGTGGAACCTGTGCAGCCACGTCCGGTAATTGCCCAAGCGGGGAAAGTGACGGAGAGACAGGGAATCGAACCCTCGGTACCTGCCGAAACTGTTACCTGTCCGGTGGAAGAAGAGGTAAACCCGATACCGGAAGCAGAAGCGAAAGAGACTCTTCCGGATGAAACGAAAGAGACGAAAGAAGAATCAGGTACAGTCGTGCGTCCTCATCAACGTTCGGGGCAAGATAAATTGCATATTCCGGCAGAGAAACCCAAAGCAAAGAAAGGGCGTTGGTCTGTGGGAGCGGCTGTCGGGAATGGTGGCGGTACCTCTTTCTCCGGTAACGGGACAGTAGAACCTCTGCACAGTTCGTTTTCCGACCAACGGTTGAACTTGGCACCTACTGCCGGGAATGAGATTATTCAGATTCCCAATAATCAGGTGGTGGTATTTAAAGAAGGGGTGCCTTACTTAAAACGGACGGATGAAATAGTAGATATCAAACATCATCAGCCGGTTTCTTTCGGGCTGTCGGTGCGTAAAGGACTTGCGAAAGGTTTCTCCGTGGAAACAGGTGTGACATATACTTTGCTTTCTTCCGATGTACAGACGGTGGTTAGCGATGCCCGGATTGATCAGAAGCTGCATTATATCGGTATTCCTGTTCGTGCCAACTGGAATTTCTTTGATAAAGATCGTTTCACATTGTACGTAGCTGCCGGCGGAATGGTAGAAAAGTGCGTATATGGCAAGTTAGGAAATGACAAGTTGACGGTAAATCCGTTGCAATTCTCGGTTTCCGGTGCGGTGGGTGCGCAGTTTAATGCAACGAAGCATATCGGTGTCTATGTAGAGCCCGGAGTTGCTTATTTCTTTGACGATGGTTCCGATGTGCAGACGATTCGTAAAGATACTCCTTTCAATTTCAATCTTCAGGCGGGGATTCGCTTTACTTATTGATAAATCTGTCAAGAGCGGATTTATGTATTATTAACTCGGATAGTTGTTTTTTCAGGAGAAAGTGTGTGGCATTGCCCCATAGCAACACTTGTACCGCGACAAATAATGAAAGGCATCGTGACGTTACTTGTTATTCATCGTAACGTTGCTTGTTATTCATCGTGACATGCCGTGTTATTTTATGAAAGTATCGTGCTCGGATAGTGAAAATACCGTGTTTGGAACTTTGGTTTCCTGTATTTATAAAAAGAAAGGAGGAAGCGGCGGCCTTCTCCTTTAGGTGTAGTTTAATTGAATCTATTTCATGATTACATCCGTAAAGATACGAACTTAAAATGTGTAAGTCAAGTCTTTTTCTTCTTTTTATTTCAGCTTGTCAGTCTTTTTATCTTAGTTTACCTGTACGGTTTTAAAGTACTCTCTGAATAGACCGGCAGCGCGTTCGGTCTGTTCCGGCGTATTCTCTTTGATTCCTTTCAGTTGATAGGTCTGTCCCATTGCTTCGTATTTATGTACGCCAAGGGTGTGATAAGGGAGTATCTCTACTTTCTGAATCATCCGGTAGTTTCCCAGTTGTCTGCCGAGTGCGCGGATGTCATCTTCAAAATCACTATATCCGGGCACTAATACATAGCGTAACCAAAACGGCCGTTCGTTTTCTTCCAACCAGGCTGCCGTACGCAATGTCTGCTCATTGCTTCGTCCGGTCAGTTTCCGGTGGTGTACCTGATTGAATTCCTTGATGTCCAGCAGTACGAGGTCTGTCAACTTCAATAATTCTTCTACATGCTCGTTCCATACTCCACCGTTGCTGTCGAGACAAATATTGATTCCCTCTTCTTTCAGCCTGCGGAACAGAGGTAATAATGCTTCCGCCTGCAAGGTGGGCTCACCTCCGGAGAATGTGATTCCTCCACGTTTTCCGAAGAAAGGTTTTTGGCTTACTGCCATACGAACAATCTCTTCCGGATTTGTGGAAGTTCCTCCCTTGGCGGCAATCGTATCCGGGTTGGCACAGTAGAGACAACGGAAGTTACAACCTTGTAGAAAAACGACGAGCCGAAGACCCGGCCCGTCGAATGTTCCCATACTTTCGTATGAATGTACGTTTATCATCTTCTTGATCGATTCAGTTTTTCACATTACATGCGTTCATGAAAACTGCGTGAGATAACTTCCAATTGATGCTCACGACTTAGTTTGATGAAGTTTACAGCATATCCGGAAACGCGGATGGTGAGTTGCGGATATTTTTCCGGATGCTCCATGGCGTCTTCCAGCATCTCGCGGTTCAATACATTTACGTTCAGGTGATGTGCGCCTTTGGTGAAGTATCCGTCCATCATTGTTACCAGATTCTCTATCCGGTCTTCTGCTGTGGCACCGAGTGATTTCGGGACGATCGAGAAGGTATTGCTGATACCGTCTTGTGAATCACGGTAACGCAGTTTGGCTACCGAGCTCAGAGAAGCAATCGCACCGTTTTTATCACGTCCGTGCATCGGATTGGCACCCGGAGCAAAGGCAATGCCCTTGGCACGTCCATCGGGAGTGGCACCGGTTTTCTTACCGTACATCACATTGGAGGTGATGGTCAACAATGAAAGGGTAGGACGGGCGTTCTTGTAAACCGGCAATTTCTTCAACTCCTCGCTGAAATAATACACAAGGTCTACACCCAGGTGGTCTACTTTGTCATTATCATTACCGAAGCAGGGGAATTCACCGTCGATGTCGAAACCTTCCGTCAGTCCGATGTCATTGCGACGGGCTTTCACCGTGGCATATTTAATTGCGGACAACGAGTCGATAGCAATCGAAAGGCCGGCTACACCATAAGCTAAGTTGATGCGCGGATTAGTATCGATGAGTGCCATTTGTGCTTTCTCATAATAATACTTATCGTGCATATAGTGAATGATGTTCATGGCATCGTTGTATACACGTGCTATCTGGGTCAGTACTTTTTTATAGTTAGCCATTACTTCTTCAAACTTCAGCACCTCGCCCGTCAACACCGGAATATCTTTTACCATTACCGTACCGGTGTTTTCACAACGTCCACCGTTGATAGCCAACAGCAGTGCTTTGGCAAGATTGGCACGTGCGCCGAAGAATTGTATCTGCTTACCGATTTCCTGATAGGATACGCAGCAGGCGATACCATAGTCGTCCGACTGACGTACTTCGCGCATCAGATCGTCGTTCTCGTATTGTACGGAAGAGGTGTCGATGGAAACTTTTGCACAGAATTCTTTGAAACCTTCCGGTAGGTCGGGGCTCCACAATACAGTCATGTTAGGCTCCGGTGACGGTCCTAAGTTGTATAGGGTTTGTAAGAAACGGAAAGAAGTTTTGGTAACTTTGGTACGTCCGTCGTTGAAGCGTCCGCCGATTGATTCGGTTACCCATGTAGGGTCTCCTGCAAAAATATCGTTGTAAGATTGCATACGCAAGTGGCGTACCATACGCAGTTTGATGACAAACTGGTCGATTAGTTCCTGTGCGAATGTTTCGTCAATCTTTCCGTGAGCGAGATCGTATTCAATATAAATGTCAAGGAAAGATGATACATTACCTAAGGACATTGCGGCGCCGTCCTGCTCTTTTACAGCTGCCAGATAGGCCATGTATACCCATTGAACGGCTTCTTGGGCATTGTATGCGGGGCGGCTGAGGTCGAGTCCGTAATATTCGCCCATCACTTTCATTTCTTTCAGTGCCTTGATTTGCTCTGCTACTTCCTCGCGAAGGCGGATACGGGCTTCAGTCATCGGGCCTGTCAGGTGTTTCAAATCTTCCTGTTTCGCTTCAATCAAACGGTCGATGCCATAGAGGGCCAGGCGGCGATAGTCACCGATGATACGTCCACGGGCATAGTTGTCTGGAAGTCCTGTAAGGAATCCCAATGAACGGAACGAGCGGATCTCTTCGGTGTATACATCGAATACCCCGTCGTTGTGTGTTTTACGATAATGAGTAAAAATATCTTTTACACGGTCGTCTACTTCCACACCGTTTTCATGACATGCCTTAGCCACCACATTGATTCCACCGAACGGTTTGATGGCACGTCTCAGCAGTTCATCTGTCTGCAGGCCGACGATTAGCTCATTTTCTTTGTCGATGTATCCGGCTTTATGCGAAGTTATTGTTGATACGGTTTTGTGGTCGAGTGATCGTACACCATTATTTGCCCTTTCTTCTTCGAGTGCTTTAAGACAGCAGTTCCACACCGCTTTTGTACGTTCGGTAGGGCCTTGCAGGAAAGAAGAATCTCCATAATAGGGAGTGATATTGTTGCTGACAAAGTCCCTCACATTGATTTCTTTGCTCCAAAGTCCGTCATTAAAGGTTTTATTCAATTCCATAATAAAATATTTAGTTAGTGGTTGGGGGTATCCATCTTCTTTAGAGCGTGCAAAGTTACAACCATTTTTCATATTATGGGTATAAATATTCTCCATTTTGTGTTTAATAGCATAAAATACCTATAAATAGGGAATGAGAATAAAAGATTATATCATTTTTTTTATGAAAACGTTTGGAGTTTTAGAATCTCTTTGTATCTTTGCACCGCTTTTAACGAAAAGCGCTTCTGATTTGAATTTAAACGAACAACAGATGAGGTTCGTGAGAAAGAGATGAAGAAGAAGTTTTGGAGAGGTGGCAGAGTGGTCGATTGCGGCGGTCTTGAAAACCGTTGTACTGCGAGGTACCCGGGGTTCGAATCCCTGTCTCTCCGCAATAAAGGGTGTAAATCAAGCATTTGCGAGATTTACACCCTTTTTTACACCCAAGAATGTAAAATTGGGTGTTTTTGTATTTTTTAAGATTCTTCAAAAGAATGTCAATTACAAAGCGATTGGTATTTCTATGGACTGGCAGAATGGACCTTTATGACGAAAAATATAGTTATTCAAAAAAATAAATATCTTAAATATGGAATTCATTTGCCAAATATGAAATTTCTATTCATATATTCCTCTTTTGTAATTCATTAGATATTGGGTAAAAGTCTTGCCTGTTTCTTTTTTGAAAAAACGCATGAGGTGACTGGGGTCGGAAAAGTGGAACTCGTCTGCCAGTTGGCTCACATTCAGATTGGAGAACAGTAGCTCATTTTTCAGCTCTTCCAAAAGACGTTGCTTGAGTAAGTGAATGGCTGATACACCAAATTGCGCCATGACAGAATTATTCAAGGTGATACGACTTACCCGAAGCATATCAGCATATTCTTGAACGCGCTGTGTCGTTCGGATATGTTTTTCGAGTAAGTCCTTGAATTTGAATGCGTAATTGTTTTTTGGCACTTCGACAGGTAGACGATAAGTTTGAGCGTATGCCCGGTTGATAATTACCAGTAGATAATAAAGCACTGACACAATGAGGTTGTAAGTGTCTACCACAGGATGTTGTAGTTCTTGTTTTATCTTTTTTAAGAGGCGCATATATTCCGTCAGCTCCTCCGGCTCGGCAAACAAGTAGGGCGGTGTATCAGTCTGATAATAATACAACAGCCGATATACGAAGAACTTGTCAGCAATGAACGTGCGCATAAAGTCTTCGCGGAAAATAAGAAAAGTGTAATCTAGTTCTACCTCGTTCACGTGCCATTCCTGTTGCTGGTGCGGCGACAAAAGCAGCACCATACCATCCCGTAACTCCACTTTTCGGAAGTTCAGCAACAAATATCCATTGGCACGACGAAAGAAATAGAAGCTGAAAAAATCTGTCTTAAACGCCTTATGCTCGGTCAAGACACCACAGATGTCCTTGCTTTCGCCTGTGTTAATGTAGAAGTCTACGCCACATTGCGTTTTATTGAACGGAACGCTTACAAGTCTTTCGGGATTGATTATAGCTTTCATCACTCTTGTTTTTGCTTTCTGCAAATATACATCATTCTTTTATCAAAATGGCATATATTCCTGTTTTTAAGGCATAGAGACATTGGGATATCCTTTCGAACTTTGTACCCGAAAAATAATACAAAACATAACATCATGAACGAAAAAGCAATTATTCGGTTGGTACGCAGTGCCACCTTGAAAATCAACTATGCAGGACATACCATTCTTATTGACCCCGTATTTGCCGACAAAGGAACCCTGCAATCAGCTCTCGGTGTATATAAGAATCCGAGGGTACATCTCGTAATGCCTATTAGCGACATTACTGAAGGTGTTGATATGGTACTGCTCACCCACAACCACATCGACCATTACGAACCAAGTGTAAAGCAGCATTTGCCGAAAGACATTCCTTTCTACACCCAGCCACAAGATAAGGCCGCCATCCTGAAAGATGGTTTCTCAAATGTAGAAGCGATTGAAGAGAGCATAACCTTAGGTCATCTGACCATCCACCGTGCTATTGGCCATCACGGTTTCGGTCAGATAGGCCAGATGATGGGACCTGTTTCGGGCTATGTGCTGATGTCCGAAGGGCTTCCGACTATTTATATCATGGGCGATTGCAAATGGGAAGAATGTACTCTTGCTACCGTGGAAAAGTATCGTCCTAATTATATTGTGGTGAACAGTGGCGGTGCGGTATTCCCCGAATTCTCTAAGACGGACGGTTGTATCATCCCCAATGAACAGGAAGTAATGGCGATGCTTGACACACTCCCCCCACACATCAAGCTGATTACCGTACACATGGATGCCATCGATCATTGCCAGACCACCCGTGCCATCCTTCGCAACGAAGCTCGCCATCACGGGACGGATATGAGCCGACTGATTATACCGGAAGACGGAGAAAGCATAACACTTAAATAACTGTATAAACAATCATTTCAAAATATTAGAAAGATGAAAAAGATTAGGAAAATCGCGGTAGAACAGAATTTCGCCGCGATCAGTGTCGGTAAGTTGAATGAACTGAATGAATACGAACTTCAGCTTGGCCCGGATGTGAAAATTCCCGGAAAAGTATTCTGCAGCACCGCTCTCGGAACTACGGGAAGCGAGTTTTCTTTCCAGTCATTCGCCCCGGGTACAGAAACCGGATTTCTGCATAGTCACAAGAGTCATGAGGAACTTTATTTTTTCCTCTCCGGTAAAGGTGAATTTCAAGTAGACGGAACAGTGTTCCCAGTGGAAGAAGGTAGCGTTGTCAGGGTATCTCCTGCAGGAAAACGAAGTGTCCGTAACAACGGAACGACTCCGCTCCTCATGCTCTGCATACAATATTGCAGCAATACATTCTCACAGGAGGATGCCACTGACGGAATCATACTGAAAGAACCGGTAAAATGGAAAGTCTCTCCGAAATGATTCTAAAAAGGAACTCTAAGCAGATGACTATCTGTATAAAATCCCTGATAAAGAATATGAACATAGTGGTAGGCTGCTCCATCGGGTGCAGCTACTGCTATGCCCGTAACAACTGCCGCCGCTTCCATATTACGGACGACTTCTCCGTACCGGAATATATGGTGCGAAAGCTGCGTATCATCGACACGCCCAAGCCTCACGTATGGCTGATGACCGGAATGAGCGATTTCTCCGATTGGAAGCCTGAATGGAATGCGGAAATATTCAGACGAATGAAAAGCAATCCGCAACACGCTTATATATTCCTTACGAAATGTCCGGACAAGATCAGTTTCTCTACAGATGACGAGAATGTATGGATGGGCGTGACCGTCACGCGCAATTCCGAAAAAAAGCGGCTAGACGATTTGAAAAGAAATATCAAGGCCAAGCACTACCATGTCACTTTCGAACCTATTTTCGATGAAATCGGCGATATAGATTTCGAGGGTATCGACTGGATTGTCATAGGTACGGAGACCGGACATCGGAAAGGCAAAGTGGATTCCCGTCCCGAATGGGTGCTTCACATTGCCGACCAAGCCCAAACACAGGGCGTCCCCGTGTTTATGAAAGAGGATTTGCTGCCTATAATGGGCGAAGAAAGGATGATTCAGGAACTGCCGGAACAATTTACAAAACGCTTACAATGAATACCGAAATAATCAAAGAAATAGACGTACAGAGCGTTATGACCAAATCCTCACTGCCGGTCGGAGGATATTCGGTCAACCCTTACGTGGGCTGTCCCCACGCCTGTAAGTATTGCTACGCATCGTTTATGAAACGATTCACCGGGCATACAGAACCGTGGGGTGCATTTCTGGACGTGAAGAACTGGAAACCGATAGCCAATCCGCACAAATATGACGGAGAGCGCATTGTGATAGGTTCCGTGACGGATGGTTACAACCCGTATGAGGAGCAATTTTGCCGTACCCACAGGCTGCTCGAAGAGCTGCGTGGGAGCAACGCCGAGATTATGATATGCACTAAGTCCGACCTTGTCCTGCGCGACCTCGACCTGTTGAAGCGTTTTCCCAAAGTAACGGTGTCATGGTCGGTCAATACGCTTGACGAGCGGTTTCGTACGGATATGGACAATGCCGTGAGCATAGAACGTCGTCTGAACGCAATGCGTCAGGTCTATGAGGCGGGCATCCGTACCGTGTGTTTTGTATCGCCCATATTCCCCGGAATAACCGATATGAAGGCGATTATCGAGAAAGTGAAAGGATATGCCGATTTGATATGGCTCGAAAACCTGAATCTGCGCGGGCAGTTCAAGGGAGGGATAATGACGTATATCCGTGAGAAGCATCCCGACCTCTTTCCGTTATACGAAGAAATATACAACAAAAAGAGGCTTGATTACTGGCAGGCATTGGAACAGGACATTTCCCAATACGCCAAGGCACAGGGGTTTCCATATAGAATAAATGATTTGCCTTACGGGCGCTCGGAAAAAGGCAAGCCGGTTATCGTAAATTATTTCTACCACGAAAAGATACGATTGACTAAATGAGGGAAAGATATTGACAATATGGTATATTAATAGTGAATAAGATATTCTTTTATTGCTTATTTTACTTTAGAATAGTTAGACAACTTAGATTTTGTACTATATATTACGATAGAAGTACAATCCATGATGAATTGTACTTCTCTATATTACATCCTGAATCCTCTGGATTTTTGTTCTTTCTGCACTGAGTTACGCAGATGCTGCTGTAACTTCTCCCATTGTTCCTTGAACCATTCGCTGATTGGCTGTTGGTTTATAGTCAGCATCAATTTATTCTTATCGATCGGGCTTCGTTCAATTTTGAAAATTACATTTTTTGTTTCAAATCTCTGTCTATATTCTTCGGAATAGATTTTTCCACTACATCTGAGAGCTTCCTTTTTGTATAAAAGAGAATCAACCATCCCCTTGGTAAAACCAGTGACATAGCATAATTTTTCCATTCTCAGCATTTCTTTGAGCAATGGGAACCAGCATAATGCTTTTTCGAGAATGGTATTCAATCGTGATATTTCCTTGTCTTTGGCTTCAAGTTCTTGATTGTGTATTCCTTGAAGATTACGAATTTGTCTGCCATGCTGTTCCTGTATTTGTTGTATCTGAATTTTCAATTCATCAGTAGCTTTGTCCCGTTTGGTAATTTCCTGATGTAGCTGCTCGATGTGATGTTCCAGTTCTTTCAGCTTACCGCTTCCGAAAAGAGAACCTACACTGCTGGTTATGGCTGTGGCTACATCGGTAGCTGCACTTTTGAGTTTGTCCGTACGTATCTCTGCTTTTACCTGTTTGAGTTCCTGCTCGGCGAGGCTTACCTGTTGCTCCTTGTGTCGCTTGGTTTCCTCTATACGTTGCAGTTCGGCTTTCTGCTTCTCAATGATAAAGTCGTTCCGTTCCAGATGCTCTTTACCTGTAACAGCTTTAGCCTGTCCACGTTCCATCAGGAGAATATCGGAAGCAAGGGTCTGCATGGTTGCCATATCCTCGTCATTGAGCTTTCGGCTTTTTCCAGTTTCATGGTTCATCCAGTCGAATACGACATGAGCATGATAATTTGGTTTGAACCATCTGTTACCGACTTGGAAGCTCTCCTTGTCTTCCGCTTCCGGCTGACCGTTCAGCCAATGCCCTTCGTCTTTGTGCAGGAAAATTTGTAGCGGAGTGATGCCCCAGCGTCTTTGACACTCTTCACCGAATTTGCGTACATCAGCCAGTGTGGTGTCCGGTCTGATAAGCAATATTCCTTCACGGATGGGTGAACATCCCGCCACCTTGATAATCTTTCCATTTTTTCCCTTGCGTTCCCTTTCCTTTTCCTGCATGGCACGTCCGGTCTTTTCCTTGACCATTTGCTTGATATTGTCATAATGAGTTCGCAGTTCGGGAGTGCCGAAGTCGGGATTTATCCACTGTTCGTTGTTGGTGGAAAGTTCGGGAACGACATAGATTCTGGACTCCCCGATGTTACGCATATACTCGGCAGTCCTTCGGTTGTGCGCCTCGCTCGATGCGATGTTGCAAGGCTTGATGTGTATGCTTGATTTTGTTGCCATAGCTTCTTTTCTTTGTTTACAATTGATTTACTTTGCTCGCTTTCGCAGAGGGGTTCTTAGGGGTAACCCATAAGCGGAGATTGCAAAGAGAGGGTCACTCTTTACTCGGGGTTCTCAGGGGTGAAACGCCTTGAGTGGGTCATTAGGGCAAAGCCCTAATCCCCTCGGGAGAGCCCACAACTACGAAAGCGGAGCGTGTAGTTATAGTGGGCTATAACCGGAAGCCGTTCTTCTTCTCCGGTGATTGGCTGCGCACCCCTTTGGCGGATTGAACTTGCCTTTTTCTTTCAGCCTGTTCCTGTAAATATTCGTTCAAGTCCTTGCATCCGCTGTAAGTCTGAGAAGCGTCACGGATGTATCGGTCTCTGCCGTATTCCTCACGGATTTGCCGGAGTGCTTCCATTCCTGCATGGTCGTTGTCGAAAAAGCAGTGGATGCGTTCGTAATTGCCCAACGGATAGAGAGCCTTGTTCACATTCGATACGGAATTCAATACGATGTAATCCTGTCCATCCAGCTCCGGATAATTCGGACAGTTCTCTTGTCTCAATGTCAGAAAGGAGAGGTAGTCCATAAATCCCTCGAACACATAACAGGTGTTCCTCGCTTTTCCCGACTGCCTGATGTGGGAGATTTCCTTTGGGGCGATGCAGCCCTTGAAATAGCGGTTGCGGATTTCATATCCACCCGAACCATTGGGAAAGGCGATGGCAAAGTACCGCTTGCCGTTGTGAGTGAAACGTGCTTCACTACATTCTCTTTTCGCCAGTTCTATGTTAATTCCTCTACCTTGTAAGTAGGCAAGCAGGGTAGGAGATGACAGCGGAACAATCTCCAACTGTTGGAAGCTCGGCTCGGAAGAGTTTTGCTTTCCAAAAGAGAAAGATACCGGGCGCACGTGCGGTGTCTGCTCTGCTATCCGTTTCAAGATGTAAGGTACATGGTCGGTAGCGTACAGGTGTGCAGCCAGTTCTATGATGCCACCACCTTTACCCAAACCGAAGTCATACCATTGTTCACGTTCGGTATTTACCTTGAACGAGGCTTCGGCTTCTTCCCTTAACGGTGATTTATACCACAGATTGACACCTTGTTGCTTGATGGGAGAATATCCTAAACTATGCAGATAATCCGCTATTCTGATTTGCTTGGCTGTCTGTATATCCATAAAATGATTGTTTTAGTAGTTGGTGAATTGGTTTATTTTTCTTTTTGCCCGTACCTTTTTAGGAAGTACGGTCTATAATCACTTCACTAAATTCTCGTATATATAGGATACGGTAATAAAGTGAAGTGATTTAGTCCCATTCCCCAAGCACTTCACTATATTCCTAATATATACACCCCGAGAATAAAGTGAAGTGATTGCAGGGAAATGGGCTAATAGTGGAAGTCAGGCATGAATGTGTATTTTCTGCCTGTCTCCTGCACTATCATCCGTTTGTTGCGAAGCATGGTGATGAGCGATACCGCCTTTTTATGGTTCAGCTTTACACCCACTGACATATAGGTCTTGATTAAGGCATCTTCCAGTTCCTTGTAGCCGTATTCCTCTTTCAGCCCGAAAACGGCTTCCAATGCGATACGGTGCTGCTGCTCGGTGATATGCCTGTAAGGGTCGAACTTCTCTTCTTCGGGTCTTCCCGGCTTCTTTGTTTCAGGTTTGTATCCCTCAATGAGTTCGGGAAGGGCTTTGTCGTTGATACGGAATGCGAAAGGCTCAAAGTCCATTGCCCGGATGTGAATGGCTGAAACATGGCTGATGTCACCGTTGCCCTTGTCCTTTTCTACCTGCAATACGGTTTCCGCCTTGTTGTTCAACTCCGTACCGATGTGCCCTCTTGCGTTCTCATCCCCTTTGTTCTGATGCAGTATCGTATGGATATGTATCTGCCTGTCGTCCGTCCACTGCATCAGCTTGGATATGATGCGTGTTGATTCACCGGGGCTGTTGATGTCATACACCATATCCCGTATGCCGTCTATAATTACAAGACCGATTTCGGGTGTATTGTAAATAGCCTGTTCCACAATCCTGATACGCTGCTCAGGCGTGTATTTTCTTAAGGCAAGAAATTCAAGATTCTCATTGTCCCTATCATCTGGCAAACCAGCCATTCGCAAAATGCGCGTCATGACTTTCAGACAATGGTAAGGGCTTTGCTCTGTATCAACATAAAGCACTTTCCGCTTATCTTCAGGCAGTTCAGCTACATACCGCAGCACTGTGCCATTCTTCAATGCAGCGGCTACGATAGCCGATACATTGAACGTTTTTTTACTTTTGGCTTTGCCGATGGATGCGCTGAAATTACCCAATGTCCCAATGACAGAATCATGTACTTTAAGGATTTCAGGTGCTTTCTCATAACTTTTCGACAAGCTCAAACGTGAGGCTTGCCAAAGGATTATGGCTTCTTCAGCCGATATTTCCTTAGTCTCTTTCATATAGTCCATAGCCATGTCTCCCGTTATTTCCGTCCTCCTGTTTTCTTTCCAGCCAGTTCAAGGGTAAGCTCAACATTCACGATAATCTTACGTCCTATCTGAGTGATTGCCTTGTCAATCTTTCCGCTTTTCTTGATACGGTTGGCGGTGGGTAGGCTGCACCCGAACAGTTTGGCTATGCCCAGTATTCCGTACACATATTTTCTTTCTGTGTCTGTAACGGGCTGTGGCTGCGTTTCCGTTTGACGGGAAGCGTGCTTGCTTAGGAATATGAACTCTTCACCTGTCATCTGCCAGACGGGTTTTGATAATAATTCTTGAAGATTTTTCATCGTTCAATCTATTTAGTCGTTTAACAATCAGCCCTGCGCACTGGCTGTTATCTCTGTTCTCGAACGATGCAAAATTAGGTAGGGTTGTAAGTGGTAAGGATGTGGTTGATACAAATGGAATATCTTGTTATTTATCTGAATATCAGATAATAAAAATACCACTCAAAAATTTAATTTGAGTGGTAAAAGTGGTTGTTTTGTAAAATGTCAGGGCATATCACAGATTATCGGAATATACCGTCCATTTCTTTGGCAAATTTCCGGTTGCTGTCACTGGGGAAATCGGAAACAGGCTCTTTGTACTTTGACTTGTAGTAGCTTTCCTCAATATCCAATATTTTCAGGATATTCCTCTTCCAATTCTCCCTGTCCTGTTTGGGCAGTTTTTCGCTCATCAGGAATATCAGATAGCAGGTACGTATTTTTTCTCTCGGTCTGATTTGGGGTTTGGTGTCGCTTGGTAGCAGGTTCATGCAGGTATAGAAATTATGTTCGGAAATATTCTCGAACTGTTCTCCCACGCAGGTTACATGAATGAGCGAAAGCAGTTCCATATTGAAATACTCAGTCTGTTTCGTTCCCAGCACTTCTTCCTGTATGTTGGGGGCGTTTGGTTCTTGTTTGGCTGGCTCTTCCGGCTCGTTTGTTTCATCAAATACATATTTCGCCAATGTCTCTTTGAGGTGGCAGCCCAGCCGATAGATTTCATTGAAACGGCTTTCTGCATATTGCAGGGCTTTCTCTCTGGTCTGTTTTTGCAGATCGTAGAGTTCGGTCAGCTTGTTTTTTTCCTCCTCGTATTCAGCCTTGAACCGTTCATATTCCATTTCCGCACGCTTTTCATCCTCTGCGGTGTGTTCCCGATAACCTATGGAATCGTATCGGTGGTATGCTTCGTTTAGCGGAGCATGGAGCTTGGTCGTCTTGTATTGCTGTTCTTCTATGGCTTCTTTATAGATTTCTGAAACTCGGAAGCAGATATTGTAAACGGTCTGTTCATCCGGCATACATCCTTTCTTGTAATAACTTATGTTTTCGCATACTTCCTTTTTCAGGCTGTTCAGAATCAGTGTGTATTGCTCCTGTGGAAGATGAAATACCAGTTCAAGAATGGCTGTTTCAAGAACCGTTACATCATTGTAGTCCAGATAGAACTTGGTAATGAATTTCTGCTTTTCAAAAGAGAAACCTTTATTATCAGACCAGTCTTTGTATATTCTGTTCAATTCTCCGTATCGGGGAATCAGCGTTGTAATTACATCTTTCATGGACGCAACTATTTTTGAGTGTTATTGTCTTTGTCAAGGAAAGAAGCCAGTTCTTCTTCCACTTCTTCCACGCTGGGCAACGCTGATTTCAGTTTCTCGGGAATCACTTTGCTCAATTGATAATCGCTGATGCCGATGGGCTGGTCGTAGCCTGTCAATGCGTATTGTGCCACAACTTCGTCTTTTCCCTTGCATAGCAACAACCCGATAGTCTTGTTGTCATTCTCTCCCCTCAGTTTATCATCCACCACATTGATGTAAAAGTTGAGTTGTCCGGCATATTCCGGCTTGAAAGGAGTGGCTTTCAATTCTATGACAATATATGCGTGCAACGGAATGGAATATAGAATCAGGTCGGCAAAGAAATCGCTGTTTCCTACTTGGAAGTGCTTCTGCCGGGCAACGAAGGCAAAACCGTTGCCCATTTCCAACAGGTAGCGGGTAACGTGTTTCACCAGCTGTTCTTCAATATCCCTTTCGTCTGCTTTTTCTTTGGCTCCTGCCAAATCAAAGATGTACGGGTCTTTGAGCAGGTAATTGGCAAGGTCGCTTTGTGGAGCCGGAAGTGTGGTCGTGAAATTGTTTACCTTGTTGTTGCTGATTTGTCGGCTATACAAATCACTGTCAATTTGCATTTTCAATACATTGCTGCTCCATCCCATTTCCACAGACTGCTTCATGTACCAGTAGCTTAGACCTAAAGGTAGCGAACTGTCAAGTATAGTCATTTGGCTTGTCCAGTTTATTTTGGCTATAGGAGAGGTCAAGAAAATTTCTTCTATTTCCCTGATTCCCATCCTGTAAATGGCAGAAACGGTTTTTCCCACATCTTCAAATTGCGCAGGAACCTCCTGCGTAATTGCTAACGATTGACAATCAATAGATTGTATTTGCGCAGTAAGTTCCTGCGTAAATTGTTTGTCATTCAGTTTCAATACTTCATTGGTCACACTCTGTATGGTTGGGACAGACAGTCTTGCATCCGTTTCTATGAAACTTTGCAACGCTCTTAAAGGATATGCCTTTGCAAACTGACACATATAGGTAAGGTTGCGTTCCGAATAGCCTTTCTTTTCAGGGTAATGCAGTCGGATAGCCTTTGCCAACTGCTTGATGATTTTGCTTCCCCATCCGTGCAGCTGCTGGTGATAAAGGATGTAATTGCCTACCTTCCAGTAATGGAACAGCATTTGTGCATTGGCTGCAACAATCAGCCTTACTTGTGCCTGTTCTATTTCCGAACCGACCGCTTGAATGAATGCATCAAAATTCGTTTTTTCTATGTTGGATTCCTTGTTGCTCATATTGTGATGATAATTTCTACAAATATAGTCATTGGTAACTATCTATGAAACTGTTTGATACTTTTATAGTTGATTAAATTTGTTCATGGCGTTTGCCTTAATATCATCCGCTATGTCAATGTAGGGTTTCATAGCCTTGTAGTCGCTGTGGCCCGTCCATTTCATGACCACCTGTGCCGGGATTCCAAGAGCCAGCGCATTGCAGATGAATGTCCTTCTTCCGGCATGGGTGCTTAACAAAGCGTACTTGGGTGTGACTTCATCTATACGTTCATTCCCCTTGTAGTAGGTTTCCCGTACAGGCTCGTTGATTTCCGCCAGCTCACCCAGTTCTTTCAGATAATCATTCATCTTCTGATTGCTGATGACGGGCAATGCCATGTGATTCTCGAAATGAACATCCTTGTATTTTTCAAGAATGGCTTTGCTGTGGTTGTTCAGTTCGATTATCAGGCTGTCCGCTGTCTTGACTGTGGTAATTTCGATGTGGTCGGATTTCACATCGCTTCTTTTCAGATTGCGAACATCCGAATATCGTAAACTCGTAAAACAGCAGAACAAGAAAACATCCCTGACACGTTCCAAATACTGTTTGTCATGCGGTATCTGGTAGTCTTTCAGCTTGTTCAGTTCATCCCAAGTCAGGAAGATTACTTTTTTCGAGGTGGTTTTCAGTTTCGGTTTGAATGTATCGTATGCAATGTTCTGATGATGTCCTTTCTTGAAGCTCCAGCGCAGGAACCATTTGAGGAATCCCATTTGCTTGCCGATGGTGCTGTTTCTCATATCCTTGGTATCACGTAGGAAGTTGACGTATTCGTTCAATCCAAACTCGTCGAAATAGTTAAACGTTGCATCCTCCTTGAACTCTTTGAGGTGGTTCCTCACTGCTGCAAATTTTTCATAGGTGGATGCCGTCCAGTTATTCTGGTTACCGCACTCTTTTACAAACTCATCGAACACCTCCCAAAAGCTGACAGGGGCTTCTTCCGGCTGTTCTTCGCTGGTGTCTTTCATTCTCATGTTGAAAGCTTCCTTCAACTGTTGGGTCGTTGGCATGACCTCCTGTACCTCAAATTCTTTGAAAATATTCTGGATTTCGGCATAGTATTTCAGCAAGTCCGTATTGATTTCGGCTGCACTTTGCTTTAGCTTGTTGGTACATCCGTTCTTTACCCGCTGCTTGTCTGCATCCCATTTGGCTACGTCAATCCGGTAGCCCGTTGTAAACTCGATGCGTTGGCTGGCAAAGATGACACGCATACGGATGGGTACGTTCTCTACGATTGGCACACCGTTCTTTTTCCGGCTCTCCAATGCAAAAATGATGTTGCGTTTGATATTCATAATTGGGTGCGTTTGAAATTCTACACCCAAATATACACCCAATTATTGAGATAGCAAAAGACATTTAGAAACATTTAGTTTTACTCTATATTGTAATTTACACTTGATTATCAGTTGTTTGCAGTTTTATGATATTTTGTGAAAGTATAAGTTCGAGAGCCTGTCTCTCCGCTGAAATAATAGAAATGTTTTCTAAATAGTCCTGTAAATCAATGATTTATGGGACTATTTCTTTTTGTGATAAGTTGTAGCATCTTCAAGAAAAAGACGTAGCAACTTTCCCAAAAAGATGTAACAGGTTTTAACGGAAAGATGTGCAGGTTTCCAAAAAAGATGTAGCATCTTTTTTCCGGTGAATGTTTTATTCTTTAGAATGTTGACTCTTCTGTATGTTTTTTCCCCCTTTCACCGGCTTCACCTTTTTTAATCAAATACCCTATTCATCGGCAGTACAGGGTGAAGGGCCGTTGCCACTTTCCGCTCTCTGTGTAAATACCTTCCAAGAACCGGGCATACGGGGCGTAAGCCTCAGGCATACGGGCAGTGAGCACCGATCATACAGACGGTGGGCACGGTTGCCGGAAAAACAAGGCGTGCCTTCACCCTGCATCACCGATAAATAGGGGATTTGATTAAAAAAGGTGAAGCCGGTGAAGGGGGTAAATTCTATGTGGATAATGTACCCCGATGAACAAAATTGTCCCTTAGGGGAAGCTTCTAAAATGAAATGGCCTGATCAAACCGGAACAATATATCAAGTGTTTTTAAGTCTGTTTAAATTTTGCTCAAAATAAACTGATAAAAATTTTTAAGAGGAAAATTTAAACAGGTTCTAAACATTGCTAAATATGCTTTTTCAAAAGTAACTTGTTACATGAAAATAATATGTTGCCTTAGCATGGAAGTTATTTGTGTTTTCAATTGGTCGGCATTTATCGGTTTTGCCATATAGGCATCAAAGCCGTTTTCCATGACTTTTTGTTCGTCAGAAGCATAGGCGAAAGCGGTGACAGCTATGATTGGAACCTGAGTCGAATATTTGCGTATCTCTTTAGTCGCTTCGTATCCATCCATAACAGGCATGTTGATATCCATCAGAATGAGTTGTGGAGCATATTCTTTGAATAGAGCAACCGCTTCCTTTCCATTCCAGGCATGCACCAAAGTGTAGTCTTTTTTGAGAATGGACTCTATCAGATGATAATTGCTTTCATGATCTTCTGCAACCAGAATCGTGATTTTTTGTTTTTTTATTTTTATCGGTTCTGACTTTGTCTCTTCTTCATGATGCTGATTAGTTGCAGGAACATAAGGTAGGGTAAACCAAAAAGTAGAACCTTCGTTTATCTGGGATTTCAAACCGATTTCCCCTCCCATATGTTCGACGAGGGTTTGACAGATAGAAAGACCTAAACCTGTACCTTGTGCAAAATTGTTTAGCTTAACGAAACGTTCGAATATATCTTTTTGTTTTTCGGCCGGAATGCCACATCCGGTATCGGTGACGTAAAAATAAAGAGTGCCATTGTCACGCTTTTCGTAGCCGAAACGTATGCTGCCTTTATTGGTAAACTTAATGGCATTAGTAGCCAGATTAATAATTATTTGTGAAATGCGGTTACGTTCGGCGTGAATATAAAGTTCCGGTAATTGGGGCTCAAACGAAAGCGTGACCTCTTTGTCCGGAGACAGTTTCAGACGAAGAGAACTTTCCAGCTCTGTCATGACTTTGTTCAGTTCGAAATCAGTGTCTATGAATTCCATCGTACCGGCTTCAATTTTAGAAAGATCGAGGATGTCACTGATAAGTTGTAACAATAAAGTATTGTTGTTGTCGATAATGCTGACATATTCTTGTTTCTCTTCTTCCGCTTCAGTAGAGGCCAGAATTCCGGAGAATCCGACGATGGCATTAAGAGGGGTACGAATCTCATGGCTCATATTAGCAAGGAAAGCAGATTTCAGACGGTTGGATTCTTCTGCACGGTTTTTGGCAGAAACTAAATCTGTCTCCATCTTTTTTCGTTCAGTGATAACCAATGAAGAACCTACCAGTGTTAGCGGTTTTCCTTTTTCATCATAACTTTCTACGGCAGCGCGGGCTTCTACCCAATCGATGTGCTTGCAACCATTGACACGGTTCACAACACGGTATTCTTCTTTAACAGTCTGTATACGTCCGGCAATCAGATCGGCATAGGCCTCTTTTACTTTAGGAAGATCTTCTTTGTATATCTTGGCAAAATATTGATTATCGGGCACAGCCATTTGTTCTTCATTTATTTTATTATTATCACTTAATTCGACAGGTTTGTTTATGTCACAAAGTATGGTGTGAGTTTGCAGATTCCATTTCCAGGGCACAATGTTGGCTATGTCGAGAGCCATCGAAAGCTTATGGTTGATAGAGCGTAACTGTTTTTGTGCATGATGTAATTCTGTGCTGTTCAGGCAGAATACATCCATAAAGCGTCCGTCGCTGGTAGCGTTTACTACGATATCATAAAATGTATCTATTTCTTTGTAATAGTAAGAGAAAGTGATGGAACGTTTTTCCTGTAAGGCTATATTCATGAAATACAGGAATTGTGGCATTGATTCCGGGAACATTTCGCTGCCCGACTTTCCTATGATTTCATTTCGTTTGAAGAATCTGTTTTCAAAGTGTTTGTTTACATCGGTGTATTTGGTATCGATGATACGGCCTTCTTTATTTTTTATCAGTTCTTCCGACATATAAAGAATGGGCATGTTATTGATAAGGCTATAGTATCTTGTAGTGGTTTCCAGTTCTTTTTGTTGTAATCGTTTCATCTTTTCGAGTACGTGCAGGCGGTGATACTGGAAAGATAGCAAAAGAACGATAATAAAACAGATACTTCCGATGATTATATATTCGTATTGTTCCCAGAAAGTAGGAGGGGCATTATAGAAAACGGTGTTTTCAGGACAACGCTCGGGACTGAGATTGTGTTGGATTAATGATTGGTAATTGAACCTTGGCGCAGCATCTGTGGCATAGTAAAAAGGGATATCACGTGCCTGTTTTCCATTGAGAATTTCTTTAATCGTGTTTAAAAGCCGGTCGACGTATTTTTCTTCATCATATATGTAGCCGCCTACGATTCCGCCTTCTTCATCGACCCCTACCGTTCTGAATGAAAATAAAGGCATGGATGAAGTGGCGATGATCCGATGCGAATTACTTATCAGTACGGTATTGCCATTGTAGTCCTTGGCACGGAGCCAAGAGGAAAATAGAATGCCGGTAGTTTGCAGGTCTTGCTGGTTCAAGATGGAAAACAGGCTGTCGGTCGAAGTGTTTTTGGCAGAAATGAACTCGTATCCCATTTCCGGATACTTCTCACGGATGAGTTTGGAAAGATCGTAATCGTTTTGTTGGCAGATATATGTTTCATCACCGATGTATATAACTTTATCCATTTGCGGGATCAGTTGTTTCATAAGCTGAAGATTCTCTTCCATATAAATATTGGCCTGCATCATTGTCAGGTTATATTTGTCTTGCAGGCTATTTATAGGAATACGTTCTTCTTCTGTGAGGGGATGCCCTTGAATGATCGAGTCGATAGGCCCTGTGTAATCCCGTTCACCGCACAATATCATAGGGATGTCGGGCCAGCGCCGGTTCAATTCATCGTGTAGGATGAAGCTTGCATTTCCTATAAGTACAATAACTTTGGGAGAGTAGGAATATACTTCTGAAAGTATATCCTTTTTCAGATTTTTTCTTGCTTCAGCGTCTTGTAATGTCAGCATGTTTAAGTTTTCTACATACACTCCGATTTGTTTGTTTTGTGATGCCATGTTTACAATTGGAGTGATGAAACTATTGCTCCAGGGATTAGAACTGCTGTAAGCATTAAGAACGAGAATATGATTGATGTTGGTACCAGTGTTCTCGCTGTATGACAAGTAGGTTTTTACTAATAAGCAGAGGGTGATGATGATTGCTTTTAAAATGCTCCTCATTTCTTTTTTATGATTTTGTTTGTTGCTTGGTTTAAATTTTGAACAAAAATATGTATAAATTAGCGATGGGCAAAAAAAAGCAGGAGAATATTTGAATAAAATGATATAATTGAAGTTAAGTAGTATGATGAAGAAACGTTCAAGTGGCATACCTTGACATAAGCGGATCGTTTTTTGTCAATATTGAGAATGGATCGATACTTTTGAAGGGCTTGGTTGCCCGATGTATTAATCTATCTTTATTCTTGTCTGTATCGTAAACATTCTCCCTTTTTGCGTTGTTGGAACAGCAGTTAATCAATTTAAAGTATTTATCGAAATGGAAGAAAAGAAAATAGCCCGTGAAAATAGAAATGAGGAAAAACTGAGTCATGGCGATTGGGTCATGGCGGAATTTTATGCAACTTGGTGTCCTCACTGTAAGCGTATGCATCCGGTGGTGAAAGAGTTTAAGAAAATGATGGAAGGTATTCTTGAAGTCGTGGAGGTGGACGTGGATCAGGAAAATGCTCTTGCCGAATTTTATACGATTGAAAGTACGCCTACATTCATCTTGATGAGAAAAGGTGAACAATTGTGGAGACAATCCGGAGAATTGAGTTTGGAAAGATTGGAAAGGGCTGTGAAAGAGTTTAAGTCCTGACATGTTTTATGTCTGTAACAGATGAATATTTCTTCTGATGTTGCAGATAGTCGGGATTTATGAAAAAGATGTGGCAGTTTTTTCTATTCTGCCACATCTTTTTCGGAAAGAAGTTATACCCTTTCATACAGAGGATACTGCGTCTTTAGGGACTTAAATACTGTTTTCAAAATTGCAAGTTGCATCACATTTCACTGCAAGTTGCATTGTCTTTTGTCGTTACCCTGATGATTAGTTTATTTTTCGTTCATACTTATTTAATAAAAAACGGGCGTAAATAAGCAGGTCGCCTTCCGGAGTTACTTCAACAGGGCGGGTGGAACTCACCCATGAATCTTCGAACAGTCTGAATTCTCCGTCCAGCTTTTCCTGATCGAATTCCCGATTATTTTCAACTGCTGCAACGACCGCGTCCAGATACATGTCCCAACGTTTGGAATAGTAGTCCTTGATAAGTCCTGCCCAAGTACGACTGGCATAATCATTTAGACGGCCTCCCCAGGTGGTAATCAGATTGCGGGCATTCTTCTCATAATAGTTTTTCAATTCCGGGGTATTGCCGTATTTGCGGGCATCGGAAATCCACTTGTCGAGCGAGCAACGGCTATGGAAGGCATTCAAACGTTCCAGGTCGTTTAGTATTTCGCGCATTTCTGCCGCTCTTGCCTTTAATGCCGGCAGGTCTTTGGCTTCATACATGCGGTCGAAGTCATCTTTTACCGTCAAGAAATAATTTCCAAGTAGTTGGCGTCCTACAGTGATGATATCCAGCCGGAGTGCATCGCGATTGCAATCGGGAGCTTGCAACAGCTTTTGCCATGCCTGAAGCAGAGCGGTATTCGGATAGTTGATGGAAGTACGGTTGTTGGGCTTATTCATTACGGGACGAAGGTTGGGTAGTATGGCCAGGGTTCTGGGAACTTGTACATACACTTGATTGAACAGGATATCCCAAGCTTCGCGAACCGGTTCGGAGGTAACTCCGGTATGACGGTCGGCAAGAGCATTCAGCCAACTGCGATCGTCCGTATTCAGTGTCCAGGCTTTTTCGAAGATATATTCGTAGGGGAACTGCATCACATCCAATCCTTCCAACGTGGAGCCGATACCTTTAAAATTGCTTCCGCCGTTTATCAGGGTGTTGTCCAGACGGGCACCGCTTTCTTTTACGTTTCCGGTGAGCGTGGTGTTTCCGCCAAAGTTACCAAGATAACACCAAATGTAAGGTTGGCCGTGGAAGTGTTCGGTGGTTTTCCATAATTCCACGTTCTCGCAGTGATAATCTAAAAGTACCATTTTGCCTTGCGGCACTCCTGTCAACATTGCTTTCACGCGCGGTGCGGTCCAGTCTTTACGGTCGAAGTAGAACATCCAGGTCATTTGCATCCATTCGGCTTTCGGGTCGGCAGCAGTCAGGGTGTGATACATGTCCGCGGATACTTTACTGAGGTATTTCGGTTCCCAGCTTGGAGGATCTACCTCATTGAAAGGGTCTACGCCATAAATATGATCTGTCCCGAAGAGACGGGTTTGTTCCTTGATGTACTGTTTTTGGATAGTAGCAAATAAGGCTTCTTCCGGATTCAAGAAATGACAGCGATACTCTTCGGCAAAACCTGCCCATTTTCCGAGATTTTGAATATTCGCTTCGGGGAAGATACGCTTCAGTGCACCGGGCACATGTCCGGCGAAGGCGGGAAGTACCGGTTTCATGTTCAATTCGCGTTCGCGGGTCAGAATTTTCTTTTGTAATTCCACTTGGCTATCCAGCCAGTGCATGGGTAGAGGGCCGTTCCATCCATCTATATTGGCCATCCGGTGCCAGGGAAGATAGGTCGGTCCGGTAAAGTAAGAGCGTATTTCTTCATCCGTCAGTCCTATTTTCTTCCATACTTTGTACCACACGGCTTCCTGTCCGGTAATGGCCAGGGGCATGTTGATGCCGTTTAGCGCCATCCAGTCGATGAGGCGTTCCCAATCTTTCCATTGCCAGAAAGGCATGGTGTAGCCATATGTACAATAATTCAGGAAGAAACGCCGGTCTACTTTCGCTTCTATTTGAATGGGTTTCTCGACAGCCGGAAGTGTTTCAGGCATTTCTACCGGAATGTCAGCATACCAGGAGATAGTGGTCAGGCAATAATATCGCAAGTAGTGATTCAGTCCCATAGCCATCGAGTTGGCATTGTTGCCACTGATTATGATTTTCCGGGGATCGGAAGCGTCCAGGCGGAAACAGTCTTTCCCGTCTATCGGTTTCATCTTTCTGAACTGAAAGTTTTCGGCGTATGCCGGAATGAGACGTTTCACCATCGATTGCATGACAACTACGTCTTTCTCTTTCGCTCCCGCCGCGAGGGAGAGGAATAGGGTTACGATAACCAGACAAATGTTTCTTTTCATCATTTTTAATTAGAGTTTTATGTAAATTTGTTTCTTAAACAGAATATATCCCACCAGCCAAATGAGGGACAGGAAAAGGGCGGCATACATGAACGAACCGAAATAATTGCCGAATAGAGGTTGCAGGCAGGTATCGAACAGGAAAGTATTGATATGCCATGTGCGGAACAGGTCACCGAATATCTCGGCTGCTACATATAGCAGCAATGGATTAACCCCGAAGACTTTGAAGAAAGTACACCATTCTTTCTTTTTTCGGACGTCGATTACTTCAATTAGTACAGCCAATGCCAAAGCAGCTATTCCGCAAGTAACCAGCACGAAACTCGGTGACCACAGGCGTTTATTCAGCGGACAGGCATAGCTGAGCAGGAATCCGGCAAAGAGCAGGAGAGTGCCCATAAAGAAGAGTTGCTGCATCCTCTCCTGGTTGTTTTTCCGGTTGATAAGCATGTGACCGCATACAAAACCGATCATTACTTGGGCTACGGCAGGAATGGTACTCAGAATTCCTTCGGGCTCAACGAATTGCCGGCCTTGCAAGTACATGTGGCTGGTTCCTAAAACGGTGGAATCGACTATGGCCATGATGTTATCGGGACTTTTCTCGAGTCCGTTTCCTGCCAGTTGAAGGATAAAATAGCCTATTAGCAAGAGCAGGGCTATCGGAAGAAAACGTTTGTGTGGGATGAATAATGCCATGACGGCAGTGATCCCGTAACAGATGCCGAGCCGTTGCATCACTCCTAAGATGCGCATGTGCTCCCAGTCGTTCCAGATTCCCGTTTCGAAGGAATGGATGAGCCATTTCATCGCAATGCCTATCAGAATTAAAAGAAAAGCACGTTTTATTATTTTTCCGATTGTAAGTTGCCATTGGAAATTGTATTTCCGGAGGGAGATATACGTGGAAATTCCCATTAGGAACATGAACATCGGGAAGACGAGATCGGCAGGAGTAAAGCCGTCCCATTTTGCATGCCGTAGTGGGGCATAGCCATATCCACATGCACCGGCATTGTTGACAAGTATCATGCCGGCAACAGTGATACCTCGCAAAACATCGAGAGAGAGAAGACGTTGGTGGGTGGATATAGGGGGATTCATGATTTATGGATTATGATTTATGAATTATGAATTATGTGAAACGGAAACTACCAGATGAGACATAGAAGGGTGGTGGAGGTGGCTAATACGGCTCCTATGAGGGTTTCGTAGGGGATGAGTTTTAACCGCTCTTTAAACGTCAGTTCGCAAACGCCTCCGGTGGCATGGAAAAAAGAGCCGTGGGGCAGGTGGTCCAAAACGGTAGCGCTGGAATTTATCATGGCAGCTCCCCAGGCGGTTGATATGCCTACGGCAAGGATGGCATCGGCAAAGGAAGCCGAAGCAAGCGTAGCACCAGCGGTAGTGGATGCCGTAGCGGCGGACATTAACGCGCCCGATACCGGGGCTATCATTATTTCGTTGAAATGCGCTTGTTCCAGAAGATGCAGTATCCAGTCTTTAAGGGTGGAGTTCTTGATGATGCCCGCAATTGTTCCTGTTCCGATCAGCAGTACGGCTACGGTGGACATCTTTTGAAGACCGTACTCCATACTCGGCAAGATGTTTTTCCATTGTTTCATGCAGAGAATGCCGCAGATGCCGCCGATGGGCAATGCGATGAGAGGGTCGACGGTGATTCCTGCCACAGGCCGCAGGGCGAGTAGGATGATTGTGATAATGGGGGCTACCAGACTGCTGGCAAGAGACGGCAATTGTTTGTCGTCTGCAACTTCTTCTTCTTGTTTGGTTCCGTTGTTTGTCAATCTTTTAGGGATAAGACGCATGATGACGAAAATCGTAAAAAGTAGTCCTATAACTGCCGGCAGAACATTATAAAACATGACCGATGAGAGATCGGCTTTAAAGTTTTCGGCGGCAATGATGGTATTCGGGTTGGGAGATACTATATTACCACATTTTCCACCGCCGATCATGGCTATCAGCAGCACGGATGGCGACAGTCCCAGACGTTTTCCGATGGATAAGGCGATGGGGGCTACGGTGATAACCGCTACGTCGATAAAGACGCCGACTGTACACAGCAACATAGTGGCCAGAGCCAAAGCGGCAAATACACGCTTCTCACCGAGTGTGTTGATGATGGCATTGGAAATAGTAGTTGCTGCTCCTGTTTTGATTAGTATGCCCGATAGCACACCTGCCGTAAGAATGCGAATAATGGCCGGAGTTACGTCCTTGACACCGTCCGTCATCACGCTTACGGTATCTGCCAGTGACAGTCCACCCAATAATCCGCCTACAATAGCACCGGCAATCAGGCTGTAGGTAGGAGATATTTTCTTTATAATTAAAAAGACGGATATTAATAATCCGAATAAAGCACCGATGGCAGTCATAGAAGAGGATTTGATTTATGATTTGTGATTTATGATTTATGCTTGGATTCGGGGGATTTAGGAATTCGGGGTGAAATGCTGTATGATACGGAGGAGCTGGGTGACGGTTCGCTCTATATTATTCAGGGTGAATTCTTTTTGCATGGCCTGGTCTAAGGAAACAGGAGCCGGTTGAATGGACAGTACGGCGGTAAATCCCATTTCATTCAGTTGGGTGGTAGCTTCTACTCCTCCTCCCAATGCTATTACGGGAACATGCTGTTCGTGAGCTATTCTCAGTATTCCACCCAGTGCTTTTCCCATAGCTGTCTGGGCATCGAGTTTTCCTTCTCCCGTGAATACTAAATCGGCATCTTGCAGCGATTCGTGAAAATGCAGTATTTCCAGTATGGTGTCGATGCCCGGTTTTAGGGTAACCCGGAGGAAAGGCAACAAACCGCCTCCCATACCACCGGCTGCTCCGGCACCGGGGATGGAAGCGATGTTTATACCTTTCTGTTCCTCGATTACAGCAGCATAATGTTGTAAACCTTTGTCCAGTGCTATTACTTCTTCATCGGAGGCTCCTTTTTGCGGAGCATATACAAAAGCGGCTCCTTGCGGACCGTAAAACGGATTGTTTACATCACAGGCAATAATAAAAGAAGATTCTTGCAAAGCCGGGTGGAGATGTGAATCGTCAATGGAAGCTATGTGCATCAGGTTGCTTCCCTGTGGATCCAGCCTGTTTCCCGATTTATCAAGAAAACGAACGCCTAAAGCAGCCAGCATACCTATCCCGGCATCATTCGTCGCACTCCCTCCAAGCCCCATGATGAACTGCCGGCAACCTCTGTTCAGTGCATCCAGAACGATTTCTCCCGTGCCATAGGTAGAAGTGTTCATCGGGTTTCGTAGTAGATCCGGGACTAACGGTAGACCACTGGCGGCGGCCATTTCAAGTATGGCCGTTGTTCCGTCTCGGGTAATTCCGTAGGTTATTTCAATCGGGTTCATCAACGGATCGTGTACGAGGCATGATATTCTGTCGACATTTAATCCCGTACAGATGGCTTCTGTCGTTCCTTCGCCTCCGTCTGCAATCGGAAACGTGGCTATGTTGCAGTGAGGATATACTTTTAAAATAGCTTTCTCTGCTGCTTTGGCAATGTCGAGAGACCCAACTGAACCCTTAAATGAGTCGAATGCAAGAAGTATCTTTTTCATGGTTGTGCATCGTTTTAATTAAAACCTCTTTATAATCAAACCTTTTTTGATTCACCAAAAATAAGACTTTAATTTTTTATTTCCTTGGCTTTTTGTACCAATTCGATTGCCATATCCAATGGTTTTTCAAATGGGGTAGTGGTATTATGCCAAGGAGTACGTATCCATTCTTCTTCCCAGTTGTCCAAATCACCGCGTTGCTTGGAAAAATAGAGCTTTAGGCGCGGAATATAGTAATCTTTGATCAATCCGCTCCAAAAACGTGCTGCATAATCCTCCTGGAATCCTCCCCAAGTGGTAATCAGCCGTTTGGCATTTGCTTCATAAGCATCTTTTTCCGCAGGTGTAGTACCGCTATTTCTGGCCAGTTCCACCCATTCCTCCAAACGGTAGAGCGGGTGAGAAGCCAGCAATTTATCAACGTTTAGCAGCAGGTCGATAGCTTGATTTAAATGTTGATGTGCGGCAACCGGCTTTCCGGCGGTATCTTCAGTCAGTGCTTGCTTGTAAAGTTTGTCAGCTTGGGCAGCGATGTAATAGGAAGCAAATTCAATGGCATCGTTGACGTAGAGTTTGGAACGATTTAAGCTGTCTGCACTTGCCAAGAATAATTCTATTCCGTGCAGGAAATCGTCGCTTACGTCTATCTTACTGATACGCCGTTGATCCGGAATTACCGTTTGCCAAGTGAAACGGGGATAGGAATACAGCGAACTGTATGCTGTCTTTCTGAATAGCTCCCAGGCATTTTTCATACTTTCCGGATAGGCACCGTAACGGGCCGTGCAATATGAAGGCATCCATTGCTCCGGATTGATTGCCTGATCGGTCCATCCCATATCTGCCAGTAGCTCGTAGACCACTTCGTTATTTTCGAGCCCTTCGGGTGCTGAGCCGAAACCGATCAGGTTTCCGTGAGAAGGGGCTTTCAGTGCTTCGGCTGAGGAGGTGGCATACATCTGTAAATCGCCTGTCAAAGGTGTTTTTCCTCCGAAATTAGGCACATAGCTGAATATCCATTTCTTTCCGTAGAAACCATCATGCACTTTCCAGGTCTGTTCGGTTCCCCAGACCCATTTCGGGTAATCGTTACCTAAATCGATGATGATCATTTTATCATCCGGGACGTGGCTTAATAATGCTTGCAGGCTTGCTTTGTCCCAGAAATCATGTTGATAGCCGAATGTCCAGCCTTGGGTCACCCAGATGGCATCCGGATTTCCTGCCGTGATGGAGCGATAGATAGATTCTCCGTATTGGGCCAGTAATTTATGTTTTCCTTCCACATCGTCTTTTGCAACAGGAAGTTCCATCTCGTTGAAGCTGTCCGAGAGATAATAAGTGTTTTTTCCGAATTCCTTTTCCCACTCCTTGACGAACCGTTTTCCGATTTCTTCAAAGAAAGGAGAATCCGGAGGGAGCACGTAGGCATTGAATTTATCATCGAAGCCACCCCATTTCAGGTGTTTGAACTTTATATCGGGATGCTTTTCGGCAAAAGCCATCGGCACGAAACCTGCAAAGGCCGGTGCTATCGGCTGCATTCCCAATTCGCGCATGCGGTTAATGATCTGATGTTGTAATTCAATCTGGCTTTTCTGCCATTCGTCGGACAGAGGTCCGTCCCAAGTATTCAGATTTCCCATGCGATGCCAAGGGAGGTGTGCCGGAGCAGTGAAAAATTCTCTGGTTTCTTCTTTTGTCAATCCCATTTGCAGCCATACTCGTTCGGCAATGGCTTCGCTGGCAACAGTGGCCAACGGCATGTTTACTCCTCGGAGTGCCATCCAGTCTATTTCGTTTTCCCAGCGCGCCCAGTCCCAGTAGGGAGTGGTGTATCCGTAGGTACAGACATTCAGGAAATACCGGAAGTCGTAAGGCGTGGTTTGTTTTCTTAATGAATAATCGGGCCATAAAGAGGGAAGTTCCAAATGTTCGCCACTCCAAGTCTTCATACTATGGCATGCTTCTCTCAGATAGGTGTGAAAAGCATAGCAAAGTGCTACTGTGCTACTTCCTTTGAGGGTTAGTTTTCCTTCTTTTGCTTCTATTTCAAAGGTTTCTTTCCCGTCAACGGGATTTATCTGTTGAAAACTAATACCATTTACTTTTTCTCCAATTTGCCGCTCGATGACGTGTTTGGCAGGAGTTACAATATCGGTGGAACCGGAAGTACCGGTACAGGCGCCCGTAAAAAATACCCAGACAATAGAAAAACAGGTAAGAAAGAAGCTTCTCATACAATTAGATTTTCAAAATTAATAAAAAGAGAGCCGGCAACCAAAGACATTAGGGGAATCTCCCCGGTTGCCGGCTGAAAAATGATAGTTGGATTGTGTTAAGATTACATTACTTCATGACTAATTTGGCCGTAACATTGTTTACTTTAGCAACGTAGATGCCTTTATCTATATTCAAAGTGGTTGAAGCATCTTTCTGAATAGTACCTTCGTATACTTGTTTGCCGGTCAAGTCGTAAACAGATACGGACACAGTACCTTCGAAACCATCTACGAACAGTTGGTTACCATCATTCCAGATTTTAATACTTGACTTTTGGGCTGCCGGGTTCCATAGACCGGTTGCACTTCCATATTCTACAGCACCGATGGCGGGAGTAGCCGGGCGGGCAGTACCTAATTGGTCTGTTGTAGGAATCGTTACTCCTGCATAGCTGGCTGTTCCTTTGGCTATTGCAATACTGTTTTCACAAAGAGAAGCGATAGGTGTGGCATCATTACTCAGAGTCGGGCTCCATACTTCATCTCCTTCAATATCGGGAAATACTGTGTTATCCAATTTGTACAATGAAGTAAACAGCTTGCTGGTTGCGAAATCAGTAACCTTGATATTGGAGTTATCAAACAGGGCAGAGTGGTCTACATTGTTTAACTGGGTATCGTCTGCGGTAGCATAAGTCGCTCCATAAACACAGTTCTTTAATTCCCAATCATAGTTTCTTACGATTTCAACGCCGTCTTTTTTGTCTCCTTTCCAGAAACCTAAATCAGTAGGAACGAAATAAGCTCCATCAACCAACCCACCTGTATTTCCGGCAATAATGGTATTTACCAATACCAGTTTTGAAGAACAATCAGTATTGGAACATACGAAAATACCGCCACCTAAATTCTTGGTTGAGTAATTGGCTGTGATGGTGCTATTGATAATTTTTACACTGTCAAGTGGTTTTGATACATCACGTGAGTAGATATAAATAGCACCGGCACGGTTTCCGGCATAATTGTTCACAAATGTACTGTTTGTTATTGTCAATGCAAATGCTGATTCGTTTTTACCATTGGTGCTATACATATAAATGGCACCTCCGGAAGCCGAACTATTGTTGTTTTTGAATGTAGAGTTTTCAATAGTCACTTTGGCATTATTATAAATGCGGATACAGCCTCCATCACCTGTTGCCGAGTTACCGTCGAAAAGACAGTTCTTTATAGAGCAGGTTACATCCTGACTTACTCCTAATACGCCACCCGAACTACTGTGCATATTCTTGATAAAGTCACAATCTTGGATATTTAGGTTGGCTCCTGTCTGTACGAATAATGCTTGAGCTTTATTTTTCCCTGTAAAGACGCAATTTTTAATCATAATCGTGCAAGCTCCTTTCATTGATAATGTTTGCTTGGCACCGGTAAATTTTATTTTGTTTCCGGTAGCTTGGTTCATACCATCGATAGTCAATGATTTGGAATCTATGGTGACAGCATCAAATTCTTCGATGTCATCCGTTGCAAGATTAAACTTGATAACATCGTCAGTTTGTGCACTTGCCATAATGTTAGGGAAAGAACCTTCTACTGAAGGGTCGCCACTGGCACTTGTCACCGTAAGGTCTGCTGCAAACATATTACATGTTGCTAAACTTAATATTGCCGAAAGTAAAATTTGTTTTTTCATAACAATACAATTTTAATTGATTAATAAATGATATATCAGATAAAAGTTCCAAAGTTCGATTTTATAACACCAGCTTATGTGTATAGATCTCATTACCGTTTCTCAACCATAGCAAAACAATCTTTGATTTTTGGTTGTAAATAGGTAATTTGTCTCCATCTTGGATATAGGTATCGAAAATGATTTCTCCGGTGATTGAGTAAAGCTTTACATTAGCTATTCCTTCAATTCCTGTTATACGATAATTGTTACCGTCTTTTACAATCTCTATATTGTTTTTCTCATCCGTTATCGGTTTATTACCGGTAGCGTTTGATAAGTCGATTTTTACATAGACAGGTAAATGGTCTGAGACTGCTGTGAGGTCGATTTCACTCTGATCAGCAATTCCGGTTTCTACAACACGATAGGATGTGGAAGATTGGTTGTGACCTAAGATAAAGTCAATACAGTCTGCCGGAGCCGTAGACGGATAGGTGAACTGTTTGGTATTATTTAAGATAGAAAATCCATTATTTTTGAATGTAACCATCGCCCGGTAAGTCTCTTTTATGTTAAGATCACCTCCTAAAAAAACAGGTTTACTGACACTTTTTGCAAATTTGATGATATAGTCGGTTGCTACATCTCGGTCTTCTGCATTCAGAGAGTAATGGGTAGATAGGAAATAATAATCGGGAAATTCTGCAATTATGATTCCACGATTGTCATCCGGATCGGGTTTTGCCGTTCCTCCTCCTGTTCCTTTAGGAATAAGATGGGTTTTTACTCCAAGCGGTTCTTCTTTGCTTAATAAGGCGATACCGTAGTAGGTATTATGAGTAATTAAAAAACGGGATTTCATTCCGGTTTTAGTACCCAATTGTTCGGCACAGTCTTTCACAAATCTTTGATCTACTTCTTGGATGGCTACTACATCGGGAGTTACACTTTTGATGACAGATGCAATTTTATCTATTTGACGCGAGTTGATGATGGTGTGCCCTTGAATATTATAGGTCATCATCGTCAGTTGTTTTCCCGAATCGTCTGCATGTGCCTGAATCAATCCATAACAGAGACTTATGGCAGTCACCAATAGGCAGCGTAAAGCGGTATTGAGTCTATTCATACTGTTAATTATTTAGTTTCTTTTATTAATTCTAATTCTGTGATAATAGGTAAATGGTCTGATAACAGCGATTGTATGGATTGAGTACGAACAACACGCCAGGCGTTTTTAGGATATCCGAAGAGATAATCAATTTTTATAGATGGTTTATGGGATGGAAAAGTAAGATCGTCATTTGTCAGTAAATTCCAACCGGTCATTCCTCTTTGTATCGTTTTGGAGTCTGGGCGTGCGTTGAAATCACCTCCTAAGATGACAGGGTAAGGCGATTGCATCAATGTTTCCGTAATCTTTTGTATCTGTAAAAAACGGGTATCTTCTGAAAAATAATCCAGATGCGTGCAGGCAAAAGTAATTGTATCGGTACCGTTTACTTCGAAAGTACCTTGAAGCATCACCCTTTGTTCTTTTTCCTGTGGGCGAGGTAACATCATTTTCTCTACTCTGAAATACGGATGTTTGGAAAGCATTCCTATACCGTAATATCCATTTTTATAAGTAATTGATTTTCCGTACAAAGGATACATTCCGGTGCGGTATCCTAACTCTGTAATGAAATCTTTTCCATTCTGTCTGGGGGCTCTTTCACGGTAGGTTTTACTGTCAACTTCTTGTAAAGCGACAAAGTCCGGTTGGAAAGCTTTGATGTGTTCGGCTATTTGTTCCAGAGAGGCCAGCTCACCAAAACGGAGATTATAAGTCATGACACGGATGCGCAATGTGTCTTGTTTTTGAGCGAAAGCCCAATTACCCCCAAAGATTGAAAGTAATGTTATTAATAGAAACTTTTTCATTTTGTTTATTTTAGTTTTTCGTATCCTCATCCGAATCGTTTCCGCCATTCCCGGAAGTTTCCGGAGCATTCTCTTCTGTTCCGCAGGAACAGAAGAGAGCCATCAGAGTGAATATGGACAGGTATATATTCTTATGTCTCATGATATTGTTTTTTTACCAACCTGGATTTTGTCCTAACGATGGGTTTTTTAATCTTTCCTGATAGGGGACAGGCCATAGATAATGCTTGCTTTCATCAAAATTGCGTGAACCGCCTTCGGCAGTAGATTTATCATAAACCACATCACCGAACTCATCTACAATCGGGTTATCCTGATCGTCCACGTACGGACAGCCACCCAATTCATTCATACATACTTCCAAGCTGGGGCAAGTAATAGCACGGCCGAGGCGGAAACCTTCTTTCCAGCGCAGAATATCAAAGTACCGCATACCGTCGAATGACATTTCAATTCGTCTTTCACGTCTTAATTCTGTTTTTAAATCCATATTCCATGCTTCCAGTTCAGAGAGTTTCATCGGATGCATTCCTACCCTGTTACGCAGGCGATTGATCGTTTCATCGATTTGGTCTTGGGTTAAAGTTTCTCCTTGCTGGTTAAATAAGGCTTCTGCATAAATAAGGATAATTTCCGGATAACGAATTACGTTGATGTTATTGTGATCTTGGTCTGTCAGACCGGCCAACTCCGGAGAATTATATTTTTTGAAATAAAATCCGGTCTTTGTATTGGCACCGTTATTATTGTTCCCTTGCAAGGAAGCAAAACGAGGTAAGCCGAAAGTTGCATTTACTCTGTTGCCGGCATCACCATCATCACCGCCGGGCCATGCATCTCCCGGGGTATAGAGGGTCATTTTCATACGTGGATCTCTATCTTTGAAGTAATCGGCATAATGTGTTACCGGATATTTTGATAGAGGGGAAACGGCAACATCGGTTCTTTTGTAATATTCCAAACCGGTAGTGGCAGGTTTGCCGTCTGTACAAAGAAATGCATCGACAAATGTTTTGGAAGCGTTCAAACGTATATAATTTACCGGTGTACAAGTATAATTTGTCATATTATTCATCCGGATATCTTTTACGTATAAGCTATAAATGATGGATTCTTTATTATCAGGATCATTTTCAGAATTTCCTTCCAAGTGATAAACCTTTTCATAGTCATATAAATCGTAAGGACTGTTATCCAAGATATATTTGGAGACCTTTTCCGCCAGTTCATATCTTTGATTTTGGAGAGCGATACGTGCCATCAGTGCCAAGGCTCCCCATCTGTCGATACGGCCTACATCTTGACCGGTCTGAATTTCCGGACTCAGTTTCTCGGCTGCCCACTTCAGATCTTCGATCATCCAGTCGACGACCTCTTCTTTGGGATTACGGGGGCCATAAGCTTCTTCAGAACTGATAACCTTATCGATCAAAGGTACATCACCCCATACAGAAGTCAGCCAAAAGTACTGTAACGCCCGGATTACTTTCACTTCGGCCGCATACACGTCTTTTGTTTCTTGAGGGACATCTGCGGCATTATAATTATCTAAAAAGTTATTGCAATCAAAAATGTGGCCATAAATGTCTCTCCAATAATTGTAGAATGGAAAGTTGTCTTGCGCACTGCTGGTTCCTCCGCTCACTTTACTCAAGCCGGATGTCGGGTCTCCCCATATTACTGTTTCCGCACAAGCTTCACCCAGATTGATTATCAGGTCATATTGCAAACCTTCATAACAGGGATACAAGGCAGCCCGCAGTTGGGCTTCCGTTTTCCAATATGTATCGTTGACCGCTTTGTCTAAAGGATATCTTTCCAAAAAATCACTGCAACTAAAAGTAGTCATCAGGCAACAGCCTGCCAGAATATATTTTATTTTATTTTTCATGATGTTATTTCTTATTTGTTTAAGTTAGAATGTCAGATTCAATCCAAATACATATGTTCTTACCTGTGGATAAGTATCTCCGGAAGATTGTTGAACTTCGGGGTCGAAGCCGTCGAAATATTTGGTGACGGTAAACAAATTATCGGCAGAGACATAAGCTCTCAATCTGTTGATTCCAAATTTTCTCATCCATTTTTGTGGAAACGTATATCCTAATTGCACATTCTTTAAGCGGAGATATGCTGCATTTTCTATCCAGAAATCCGAGAATCTGCGATTGTGGGTCTGTGCATAATACATACGTGGATATGATGCGTTCGGATTTTCGGGAGTCCATCTGTCTAAATGAGACTTTTTGGGAACCGAGTAGTCGTTGATGAAACAATGTCTGGCTTCTTCACTTAAATAACCGTTTGCTTTGCCCACTCCTTGGAGGTAGAAAGAAAAGTCGATTCCTTTCCATTCCAGTTCTCCTTTGAATGAGTAAGAATATCGTGGAGTCTTGTCACCGATTATTTCTTTGTCGTAATCATCTATAATTCCGTCCGGTTTTCCATCCGGGCCACTGATGTCTTTGTATTTGATATCACCGGGCTGAACGGCAACACCGTCTTGTATCACCGGAAACTTCGGATTTACATAGTTGCCGAAACTGTCTTTTCCTTCAAAATCATCCACTTGTGCCAATCCGTCTGTTCTATACCCATAGTACGCATCAATCGGATCGCCTACTCTGCGAATTTGGTCTCCTAATACGGGGGCGCTCGAACCTAAATCTATAATTTTGTTTCTTGCATCGGATAAATTGAAGAATGCGCGGTATTTCACTTGACCTATTTGATCTCTCCAAGCTAAGTTTATTTCCCATCCTCTACTTTCTACTTCTCCTAAATTCTCCAATGGCAGGTAGTCACGGCTTGAGTCTTTTTGCCATTTTCCTATCACTAAAGGGAAAGAAGGACGTACCAAAGCATCCATGTTGTTTTTCTTGAACCAGTCGGCACTGACCGTTAGACGATTGTTAAAGAGGGCGAAGTCGACACCTATATTGAGCATGCGTATCGTTTCCCATTTTATGTTTTTGTTTCCTAAAGCGATTTGTTGAAAGCCAGTGTTCAACTGATTGCCGATAGGATAAGCTTTGTCTACGGATTCGATTGCTACTAAATATGGATAAAAATTATCACCTACATTCTGGTTACCTAATTCTCCCCATGAAGCACGTAGTTTGGCCATCTGCAAGACAGGGTCTGCAAAACTCATGAATTTTTCTTTAGAGAAATTCCATCCGGCAGAAAAGGAGGGAAAGCATCCCCATCTGTTATCTTTTGCAAAACGGGAAGTTCCATCGTAGCGGACATTGGCTTCGAGCAGATATTTTTCGTCATAATTGTAGTTTATACGGCCGAAGAAAGACCGGAGAGCCCATTCTTCCGCACTGCCCCCGTTGGTGATTTCATCTGTTCCGGCATCTATTACTTCAATTCCATCCAGCAACAGTACTTTTCTACCGGCACTTAATGTGTTGGTGTGTGCCCATTCCTGAGAAAAACCACCCAACAATTTGAAATCATGCAAATTGATGTTTTTCTGGTAAGTGGCAGTGGCATTCAAAGTTTGGGTCAATGTATTGATATGAGATTCACTGATTGAGTTCTTTCTTAATTTGTTTCCCGGGTCTTCCGTACCATCAGACATCCAGCGATTCATTGCCGGGACATATTTTTTGGTATCTCGGGTGTAATAGTTGGCGGCATATTGTCCGTTTAGGTACAGACCTTCTATTATTTTCAAAGAGGCGTTTACCTGTCCGTTGAAAGTACGTGAATTACGTTTATTATAACCGGAATTATAGGCAATGTCCACCGGATTCATCAATGAAGTATATGCGTAATGGTCGGTATCTACCCACTCTCCCTTTTCATTTTGTTCTTTCCATTTTACAGGAAGAAGGGGAGAGACACGCTGAACGGTTCGGAATACACCAGTCGTTCCGGATACACCGTTTTCCTGGCGATAAAAGTCTACGAAACTGATATTACCGTTTATTTTCAGGCGGTCATAGAGTTCTGTATTCATGCTTAGGCGGGCGTTATGTCTTTTTGAGGAGAACGGATCGCCTACGATAAGACCGTCCTGATCTAAATATCCGTATGACATGTAATAGCCGCTTTTTTCCGTACCACCACGGACACTGATATTGTGTCCTGTTTGCATTGCTGATTTTTTATATACTTCTTTTACCCAATCGGTGTTTGAATAGTCATTGGGAGAGTCGCCCCGATCGTATGCTTCGAATGCTTCATCTTGATATAGTTTACCAAAACCGGCAGCTATATACGCTTCATTAGCTAATTCCATATATTCCCGTCCGTTTACTAAGTCGGGTAATGCGGTCGGAGTCTGGAAGCCTACGTATCCTGAATAACTTACTGTGGTTTTTTCTTTCTGATTACCTTGTTTGGTTGTCACCAAGATAACTCCGTTGGCTGCACGAGCACCGTAGATGGCAGAAGATGCAGCATCTTTCAATACGGATACGCTTTCTATATCATCGGGATTCAACAGGTTTAAATCTCCGCCGGCAATTCCGTCGATCAGGATGAGAGGATCGGTTTTGCTGTTCAATGTACTGATACCACGGACTACGATCGACATTTTATCATTGCCCGGTTGGCCGGAAGGCTGTACGATGGATACACCGGGCAACATACCTTGTAAGCCACTACCTACATTGGTAATTGGGCGGCTGGATAGCTCATCGCCTTTTACGGCAGATACAGCTCCTGTCAGGTTTACTTTTTTCTGTACACCGTAGCCTATAACTACTACATCATTCAGCATTTCGGTATTTTCCGTCATACGAACTGATATTTCAGTTTTTGAACCGACTTCAATTTCTTGGGTTTTATAACCGATGAAGGAAAATACCAATGTTTTTCCGGGATCGACTTCTATCGAATAATTACCGTCTATATCAGTGATAGTCCCTTCTTTTCCACCTTTCACAAAAACGCTGACTCCGATCATAGGATCCGTAGTAACCTGATCGATGACTTGGCCACGGACTTTCACTTTCTTTTCCGGAGTAACTCTGTTTTCTGTCTTTTTGTCGAACAGAAGCAGCTTATCTCCCGAAATACTATACCCTACATTCGTCTTTTTCAGTAAACTGTTTAAAGCATCTCTTAAAGTTGCATTTTTCACAGAAATACTTACCAATTGCTTCGTATCGACAAATTCTTTACTGTAAGCAACCGATATCTTTGCTTGTGAGGCGATTTGGGTAACCGCATTTTCAAGCGTTACATTTTTCAGGTCCAATGTTATTTCCCTATTTTGTGCGTGTAATGCTAAAGGAAATATACATAATACCAACCAAATAGAAATCCACTGTCTCACATGAGAGCAAAGACAATAATGATTTTTTTTCAGAGAATTTTTCATTGTGTGTTTTTTAGAATTATGATTATTTTAAATTTGAGCAATAGAATCCCTTGCTAAGAAATGTTCGTTTCTTAACTCTTTGAAATCTAATATATTAATGGCTTTCTAATCAACAAAGAAGACGATGTCGGTATTCTTATGTTGAAGTTTCTGATAAGGTTTGTAATAGCGCGTTCATAAGTATAATATTTCAGATTAGGTTTTATCTTTTTTGTTTATCTCGGACTTATTTTTATCTCTCTCCGATTCGTTTTCTCATATTTGATCGGAGTAATATGTCTCATGCTTTCCAATATTTCCTGTAAGGATTCACCTTCGCTTCTTAATGTATACGTATAAGAATAGATGGCTTCATTTTCTATATTGAATTGTACGTTATACTTTCTGGACAATACTTTAAGTACATCTTCCAGGGGAGTATCATTAAATATCAATACATCTTTCATCCATACGGATTCATTTTTGTAATCTTTATTTTTCTGTATGATACACGTACCGGTTTCTTTTTCATAAATAGCTGTTTCACCCGGTTTCATTATATAGTCGAATGAGTTGCTTTGTGCATTTCGTATTTTTACGGAACCTTCGTCTAAGGTTGTCAACACTTTACTCTCTGTCGGGTATGCATTTACGTTGAACGAAGTTCCCAGTACTTTGATCTGCATGGAGGCGACATCGACAATGAAAGGCTTCTTTGCATCTTTCTTTACTTCAAAATAGGCTTCTCCTTCTACAGATACTTTTCGTTCTTTTCCGACGAACTGTTCCGGGTAGGTCAGTTTCGTATCTGCATTGAGATATACTTTTGTTCCGTCTGCCAACATTACCGTCATTCTTTCTCCACATGGCACATAAATGTCTCTGGTTACCGCTTCGCGGTTGTCGCTACCCGAATATATCCAAAATGCCATATTCAAAATAAGGAATGGCAATAAGACAACTGCTATTTTCAACCAAGAGAATTTTTTCCTTTTCGAATTAATCCGATTCATCAGGTGCACGTAGACTTGTTCCTGGCGAAAACAGGTTTCCTCTGTTTCGGGGATATCTATTTCCTTTCCTTCGATGATATCTTCGATATCTTCGTCCATTGCTTTGGAAATAGCGTTTAATGCTGTTTGTTTATCTTGAGTTGTCATTTAATTGCTGTCTTTTATTGGTAATACACAAGTCGGTGAGAAAAGTATTATATAAAATGGAATTTTTTTTAAAAAAAGATATTTTATTTATAAACCACCCAAGAGGAGAAGCATGAAAGAGGATAATCTGATTGTCATACGCAATTCTTTCAGTGCCTGGCTATACTGAAACTTGATGGTATTGATAGATAGGTTCAGCTTATCGGCAATCTCCTGATTCGAATATTTTCCGGAGATTTTCAGTTCTACTATTTTTCGTTTTTGGGGAGATAGCTGTTCAATGGCTCTACGAACCAACCGTAATTGTTCTTCATCCAATTCCGGTTCTTCGGTTTCGTTGGCAAGCGTATTTAAAAGGTTTAAATTATCTGAGATACGAAATATCTCCTTGTCTTTGTCGCGCAGAACATTCAGCAGATCGTTCTTTAGAATAGTAAAAAGATACCGGTTAAACGGTCTTGATTCGTCTATGTCTTTTTTCTTTTCCCAGATTTTGAAAAAGACATTTTGGACGACATCCTCTGCAAGTTCCCTGTTATATAGGTATTTAAAAGCCAGCGAATACACCTGTTTACTGTATTCGTTAAATAATAAAGTAAAGGCCAGTTGGTTGCCTTCCTTCATTTGACGAATTATAATTTCTTCATTAATCATCAAATAAATCCCCTTTTAAGCTATATTATTTTTTCAACGGATTAGGTTTGTTTTACACCACGATTGTGACTCTAATATATATATTAGTTTTCTTTCCACGATTCAAAGTTAGCCAAATATCTAGTACATAGCGATTACAAATATATGAAAAACTATCAGAATACCGACATTTCGAAAGTATTCTTGATGAAAGAAATGAAAGTCTTGCGAGAAAATGGAATTGATAAATAGGGAAGATAGAACTGATAAGCAGGTGTTTCGGGTATTGGAACTGAAAAAATAAAGGTTTGGCTGGGATGATAAAAAGAGAATCGAGATTGTCGGAATGTAACTTGTCTGTAACAAAAAAGGCCTCATGGGGTAATACTCATGAAGCCTTTCCTTTGATTTGTTTTTCTTATTTTACCCGTACGATGTCGTAATTCAGGTCGCTGACTGCTTCCTGAAGGCTATCGTTTGATAATGTCAGGGTCGTATCGTTGGCAATAACGAAGTAGACAGGGTCGCTACCGTCATTCGGAGTCAGCTTAAGGGCCGATTTCTTTTTGTTTTTGACGGTTTTCTGAATCATCTGAGGTTTACCGGCCGATGTAAATGTTTTGTCTTTTCCCTGTCCGTCAGCATCCAGATAGGTCATGTCCAACGTGTAGGTGGTATCGTTTGCATCGGCAAGCATATTCAGAGTCAATACATAGCGGATACCCGGACCATCAGCAGCAGGAAGTGTTCCTTCATAAACTTCGGTTGCTTCTACTGTGGGTGACATTGCTTCGATAGCAATGCTGTCTGCTTCAGCCTCTGCGGCTTTGTTTGCTTTTGATTGGCATGATGCCAGAGCAGCTACAACGGCTGCCAACATAATTACTTTTTTCATTGTTAAGTGCTTTAAGTTAATATAAAAAGTGAGTTGCTTATTCCTCTTCCTCCTCTTTTCGTATGACAAGCAACTTATCAACTCTTCCACGGTCCATGTCTACCACTTCAAACTGTAGATTCTTATAAGTAAAGGTATCTCCTGCTTTGGGGATACGTCCGATAAGGAACATAGCCAAACCTCCCAATGTGGTGAAATCTTCCGAATCTATATCTTCGTAAGAAAGGATACCCATTTCTTCCATAAAGTCGCCGATGTTCATAGAAGCCTCTACCAACAGCGAACCGTCTTGACGACGGACGATTTCTTCCTCCTCCGTATCATCTTCTTCGAGAATGTCTCCGAAGATGCTTTCGGTCAGGTCGTGCAGGGTGATAATACCCTCTGTGCTGCCATACTCGTTAACAACAACCGCGAACTTGTTTTTGTTCTTCTTGAATAGCTCTAAAACTTTTTTTGCGTATAAACTTTCGGGTATGAAGAGGGCAGGACGGGCTATTTTACGCAGATCGAACTCTTGTTCGCTGCCCACCATGAGAATAATATCTTTTACTGAAACCACACCGATGATCTCATCTTTGTTTTCATTGACCAGCAGATATTTGCTGAAGTGTTCGGTATCGATGATACGCATCACCTCTTCTTTGGTTTCGTTGGGGTGGAGTACTATTAGGTCACGGCGGTGAGTCATCAATTCGTTGGCACGTTTATCCGAGAAACGGAATACATCTTTCAGCATCTCTGTCTCTTCTTTATCGATCACTCCCTGCTCGGAGCTTTGATGAAGAATCATTTTCAGTTCTTCCTGTGTCATGATGCGTTCTTCGCTTTTCAGTCCGATGAGTTTGTTGAGAAGTCGGGTAGAAACGCTCAACAGCCATACGAAAGGATAAGAGACTTTGGTCAAAAGGATCATGATGGGGCTGAACATTGTGGCATATCGTTCCGGATTGCTCAGTGCGATGGATTTCGGAACAAGTTCGCCAACGATGAGTGACAGATAAGTGATGACGGCTACGGTAGTAATCATGGCAAGGTTCCGGGCATAGGCTTCCAGTCCGGGAATCATGGCAAAGAGTGGTGTTACGTCATCGGCGATGGCTACACCACCGAAAGCACCCGATACGATACCGATCAGTGTGATACCGATTTGAATGGTGGAGAGGAACTTTTCGGGTTCTTCCAATTGTTTCAGAACTCCTCGTGCGGATTTGTTTCCTTTGCTTACAAGGGTTTCCAGACGTGCTTTACTTGAAGATACTAAGGCGATTTCATACATGGCGAAGACGCCATTTAAAAGAAGTAAGAGAATAATAATTATAAATTCCATATAATATATGAATGGTTTCTGTCCCGAAAATTACTTGAATCTATTGAAACACTATCTATATGGAGAGTATATTAATGAATATTTAACGTTTTATGAGGCTTCGTTTAATTATACAAAACAGGCGGTCGTATCGGGCCGCCCGTTCTTTTATTTGTTTTGGGTGTATTCGTCTGCTTTCGCTTTCATGCGTGCCACACGCTTTTCCGTGTTAATATTCGAAAGTGATTCCGAGAGTCGGCATCAGTGTGCCGCTTTTCTGTTCGATGTATTTCATTTTGTATCGCTGTTCAGGCAGTGGATCCGAAGGGTTTTCAATCACTCCGGTACTCATATAAATATCCGGTTGTTTGAAGGTACTCTTTGTCACATTTTGCAGGTCGATATAAAAGCCTAACATGCAGCGCTTGAGGTAGAACGTTTTGTCTACCCGGATGTCCAGTTGCCCGAAAGCGGGGAGCCGGCCCGTATTGTATTTACTATAATCGTAGTAGGGTCTGCCCTGTGCATTCCAGGCTGTTACGAGCCGGGATTTTTCTTCGTCATAAGGGGTATAGGGAGCACCGCCGATACAGCTTACTTTCATGCCGAAGCTCCAATGGCGGGGGAAGTTGTATGTGCCGCTCAGATTGAAAATATAGCGGTTGTCCCATGCCGATGCAATGTATTCGCTTTGCTTGTTGTTGCGATATTCACTTTTGAAAAGGGTGAACGAAGAAGCGAGGTTCAATTTTTTTGCAACGAGCCATCTCAATAATATTTCTATGCCGTATGAACGGCCTTGTGCAGTAGAAGTCAGTTCTTCATTGCCTATTACCCCGTAATCATTTCCTTTGCAGGCAAGCGGAATACCGTCTGTAACGGATAGGGGAATCCGGTCATAGGACTTATAAAAACTTTCGGCGGAAAGTTCGAATGTACTGTTGGTACGCCAATTCAGGCCGAGGCTACCTTGACTTACGCTCATGTAGCGGAGTTGTTTATTTACCAGTTTCCCGTTGTTCCCTTTGAATCCGAGTCCTGTATAGGGCGGTAATTGATAGTATAGTCCGGCGCTACCACTGGCATACAGTCCGTCGATGAGGCGGTAAGAGAGGGAGAGACGTGGGGAAAGTTGCTCGGAGAGGTGTTTCATCCTTGACGAATAGTTATTGGCATCCGCTCTTACCCCTAATGATGCCGTGAAGCGTTCGTCGGGCGAAGCATAACTCATTGTTCCGAATATACCCCAGTGGAGAAGCCCTAAGGCTGTGTGATAGTCGGATGTCTCTCCTTTTCCGATGTACACGCGTTGGAAACTGGTATTGGTGTACTGGCTATAATTGAGGTTCAATCCCAAATTTACTTTCCAGGCTCCGAAGGTAGAACTGTTTTCCAGTCGGAGTTTCGTCTCCTGTTCTACAGAACGTAGCCGGAGAGTGAGGTTGTCCTCCGAAGATTCGTCATTGTGCAGATATTTAGTGTTGCGGTTGTTCAGATAGCTGTGGCTGATGACTGCCGTCTGTACATGTGCCCCGGCATAGTGACGGTATACGGCTCCCAATGTGAATGTTTCTTGCTGTATCTTGGGAAGGTAACTCAATATGTATTCTGCTTTTTCTCCGTCCAGTTTGGTGTTGAGGCGCATATTGTCTATGCCTGCCAGGCCGAGCACAAGTAATTCATTCCGTTCGTCGAAACGGGTTTTCAGTTTGAACTGTGCATCGGTAAAAGTGGGTAGGAAAGGTAACCCCAGCATATCAAACAGAAATTGCAGATAAGATTGGCGGACAGATACGAGATAAGAAGTTTTATTTCCCAAATGCCCGTTGGAAGCAAGGGATACTTCCGATGCGCCGAGCGTGGCTTTCAGTGAGTTCCGTTCCATGTCTCCGTCGCGGAGTTTAAAATCGAGTACCGAACTGAGCGAATTACCCCGGTTTGCCGGGAAAGCACCCGTGTAGAAATTAACTTCCCGGATAAAGTCTGCATTAATGATACCGACGGGACCTCCTGATGCTCCTTGCGTACTGAAATGGTTGATATTCGGTATTTCGACTCCATCCAGATAGAATCGGTTTTCGGATGGAGAACCGCCACGTACAATCAGGTCGTTGCGGTATCCGGCGGGCGAGAATGCTACGCCCGGATATGACTGTACTACACGTGAAATGTCCCGGTTGGCTCCCGGACTTTTTTCGATTTCCTGTACCCCGATAATGCGCAGGCCTACCGGACTTTCCAGATCGCGACGAAAAGGAGAGGCGGTAATTGTGACTCCTTCTAATTCCGTCGGGTTTTCTTCCATTTCGATGTCTATATTCAGATTTTTGGTCGAAAGGATATATTCGGAGGTCAGGGTGGTTTTATATCCTACGGCAGATGCCTGCAACCGATAGATACCGGGAGGGACTGCTTGGATGGTGAAATGCCCCACTGAATCCGTGACACTGCCCATACCCGAACCGGCGATCACTACGTTGATAAATTCCAATGGCTTACGACTGGCTTTGTCGATAACGGTACCTCTTATCTCGTGGAGTGGTTGTGCCGTTGCCGTTATGAGGAGATAGAGAAAGAACAGAAGAAATACGGAGCGTTTTTTCATTGGTTTGGTTTTTCCTTTTCTATTTTGAATACAAAATTACATAAAAAATGTTTTTCTTTTCATTATTATCCGGTATTTTTGTTGGCATTAATCACTTGAGTAGATAATCATCATGAGAACAGTCCGATTGATAACATGCAATGATGCTATGCAGGCGCATATCTTTCAGGGAGCTTTAGAGAATGAGGGAATAGAATCATTGTTGCATAATGAAAATCTGTCATCATTGCTGAAGAGTTGTGTAAGCAATATTTCCGGCGTCGATATTTTCGTTTATGAGAAAGATTATGAACGTGCCCTTCAGGTGTTGCGTGATAATCAGAGCTTTCCGGAGGATCTGAAATGTTGCCCTTATTGCGGTTCGGCGGATATCACATTTAAGTTGCGGAGCGACAGACGGATGCGGGCAGCTTGTGCTGCGGTATTGTCTTTGCTGGTTATGGCGCCTCCCGGAGACAATCATTGGACTTATAAATGCAATCGTTGTAAGGCTCTCTTCGATAAACCGGTTTCTGCGGATTATGAGAGAGAAGAAGAATCCCGGATTTAATTTTTAATGCAAATGTTTTTAATGCGATGAAAAGAAAAAGTTTATTATTGCTCTGTCTGTTGTGGTCAGTACTTCCGTTTTATGCGGCACAGGTAGATACGCTGATGGTAAAAAGCCCTTCTATGAACAAGGAAGTGCAAGTGGTAGTGGTTGTTCCTGATATTGCTTTGGGCACAAAGGGTGTTGATTGCCCGGTGATATACCTGTTGCATGGTTTTGGCGGTAATGCCAAGACGTGGATCGGCATTCGCCCTGAACTTCCGCAGATTGCCGATGAAAAAGGAATTATTTTTGTATGTCCCGATGGTAAAAACAGTTGGTATTGGGATAGCCCGAAGAATAAGGATTATCGCTACGAGACTTTTGTCTCTTCAGAAATGATCAATTACGTAGACAAACATTATAAAACGATAGCCGATCGTCGTGGACGCGCCATTACCGGGCTTAGTATGGGCGGGCATGGAGCACTTTGGAATGCCATCCGGCATAAAGATGTGTTCGGTGCAGCAGGTAGTACCAGTGGTGGAGTCGATATCCGTCCGTTCCCGAAGAATTGGTTGATGTCCGAGCAATTGGGAACAATCGAAGAAAACAGACAGGTGTGGGATGATCATACGGTTATTAATCAGGTGGATAAGTTGCAGAATGGTGATTTGGCATTGATTGTGGATTGTGGGGAAGCGGATTTCTTTCTGGATGTAAATAAGAATCTGCACAACCGTTTGTTGGAACTGAAGATCGATCATGATTTCATCACCCGTCCGGGAGCGCACAACGGTGAGTACTGGAATAACTCCATCGATTATCAGATTCTTTTTTTCAGTAAATTCTTTAAGAAGTGAAAAGCAGTAAGAAATAGTTGATCGAAAGTTTGATTTACTGTTTTTATGTCGTATCTTTACAGACATAATCATATAGTAGATTCAGTTAGATTACACAGGAAGGAGAAAGCTTTAGCTTTCTCCTTTTTTTATTTCTTTCTGCTTGAGAAACCTACTGAACAGGGTATTCCGGGTGATTAAGGACGGTCTTTACGGAGAATATGCCGGTATGTTACGACATGTTTCATTACTTGTTACGACATGTTTCATTACTTGTTACGATGCCTTTCATTACTTGTCGCAGTACAATTGATACTGTTTTCAGATAAAACGTTCTTTTGTTCCTGTAACCCTCGCTTTTTAGTTAAGAATGCGTAAATCTGCTCTTGACAAAAAAGTGATCAATTCAAGAGATACGAATACTGCACATAACGGTACCAGTTTCTACCCGGGATACTGATTTTTACTGCACATGAAGTGATATATCCTTTTTCGTCCTCCGTGTAGCTATAAGTAGTAACTTCTTCGCTATTTTTTATTGTCAACTGACCCGGAAGAAGGGAAAGAGGAGCTCCGAGTATGTTGGCATAGAAAGCTTCTGTATGGAAAGAGAGAGGGTAGCGCTCTGAGAGGAACAGGCATGGTAACTTGCTTTTCTCATTGGATATGCCGGGACAACTCTCATTGATACCGGTGGTGAACGTGTTTTGATAGGTATTTACTTGTTCCGTTATATTCATTGTACCATTGTCCGGGATAATGATCGATATTTCAGAATATGGGCTACCGTCGATACTTTCTTTCACTCCGGTCAGATTTTCATCTCCTGTTGTTGAGTAAGAGAATGTATATGTGCGGATTTTACCGCCGGGTTCTTTGCGGGTACACATGGTGGCATACCCTTTCTCATCTATCTGATAAGTAGATACGGTGCCGGTTTCATCGGTTACGATAACCTTCCCCGGTTCGTAACTGATCTGGCTGCTGACACTATGCGTATATTCACCTTCGAGCAGTCTGTCCGTATAAGTCTGTTTGGTGATGTGTCGGGTTAATTTTCCATCTTCATAGATAAATTTCTGTTCGGTAGTTACTCTTTCTTCTCCGGAACCGGTTGCTTCGGTAATGGTGAGACATGCTATTTTTTCTTCCGTATCTTCTTCTTCTTTTTCATTACATGCTGTCAGCATCAAGGAAAAAAACAGGAAAAAAAGAAAATTGCGTTGTATTCGTTTCATTATTTTATTTTTATTAAGGCCTCATTCCGTCTCCGATTCGGACCGTGTATGTAGTGCCGGTTTCCGGTGTTTCTTCGTCCGGTTCTTCCTCTTTTGGGGGATAGGTTCCGTCAATAATTCCGAGAGCTGCACTGAATAATGTCTCTTCCTTATTTCCCAGTGGCAAATAGGTCACTAAATTAGTGGTTGATGTCTGATCTATTGTATATTTGGCAGTAAAATTTCCTCCCATATGTGCTTCGCCTGCACTGTTATAAACAGTACATACTACCGGATTCAACGACCAACCGTATTTAGGGTTGACAAAACTTTCGGTAGCTACTCCCATAGCAGGCAGTGCCGTACCTAATATTTCCCATTTATCAAACGGGAACAGGCAGTCATAAAAAGTCCCTGCTATCCCCGTAGTAGTGCTGCTGGTTAGTATGAAGCCTTTTTGGATATTCATATTCGCTCCGTTTCCTATCAGTTGCGGGTCGAAGAGCAAGTCGAAGTCTTTATAGGATTGCTTGTCGTTATATTCCAGATGGGCACAGATTTTTCCCACTTCACTCCCCGGTGCTAATAGGGAAGCTAACAAGTGCGCACATTCTAATGATCCTCCCGTATTGTTACGTAAGTCGAGCACAAAGTGAGTCACACCTGCACTGGCAAATACCCGGGAGATATCGCGAAGTTTGTTGTTGTATTTCTCCTTGTCATCGGCAGTTCCTGCTGTGAAATGGTTGTAGACCATATATCCTACTTTTACTCCTGTAGCACTGGTTACTATTTCGTATACGGGAATCGGGTCGTCTTCTACTATTTGTTCGGCACCAATACTTGCAGTTCCGGTTTCTATAACCACTCCTTTCTGTTTCTCGGTCTTCTTGTCTTCATCCTCTATATTTTGCAATTCATACTTTCCCAAAGTCAGTGTCATGGCTTTTCCTGTTTGGAGAAGGGTCTTTTCGTTTTTCTTGGTGATGTATTCATCGTCTACTTTCACTATCCATTCGCCACGTTCCAGACCGGCTGTTGAAGCCGGAGAGCCGGGAAGAACATTTGTAATTAAAGCATTATAAAGTGTATCTACATCTGCATTCTTATAAAGTGTATAGTCGAAGCCGTATTCGGGAGACTGCACCTTATTCAGTGTGTCTATATAAGAATAATTTTTGTCGAGAGTAGTATAAATCACTTTCTTGAGGAATTCTGCGGGAGCCAGAAAATATTGGTTGGGAGTAACCGAAGGCATTTCGTTGTACCAGAGGTATTCCTGACGCATCACGCTGTCTATCCATATATCCAGTTCGGTTTCTTCCGCATACTCCGGCCAACGGTCTACTCCGCAGGAGAAAAGACCGGATATCATCACGATGAATAATATAGGGGTGAACAGTATGTTTCTTATCTTCATATCTTTATCGTCTTTAGAAGTTGCAAATGTAGGAAATACTTCGCTTATCTACCACAATTGTGGTATAAAAATGCCTTTAATGTGTGATAGCCTGTAAACATCGTTTGCTTTATCTTTGCCGTCATGAAGAATATAGCAGCTTTAGTATCGGGTGGGGTAGACAGCTCGGTAGTCGTTCATCTCCTTTGTGAGCAGGGGTATAAACCGTCGTTGTTTTATATTAAAATAGGTATGGACGGTGCGGAATACATGGACTGTTCTGCCGAAGAGGACATAGAACTTGCCACGGCTACGGCCCGGAGGTATGGCTTGCCATTGGAAATAGTCGATCTGCATCGTGAATATTGGGACAATGTGGCAGCCTATGCTATCGATAAGATACGGAAAGGGCAGACACCCAATCCCGATGTGATGTGTAATAAGTTGATTAAATTCGGTTGTTTTGAGCAGCGTGTCGGGAAAGATTTCGACTTTACGGCAACAGGGCATTATGCTACTACATTATTGCGGGATAGGAAGATTTGGCTTGGTACAGCCAAAGATCCCGTGAAAGATCAGACTGATTTTCTTGCTCAGATTGATTATCTTCAAGTTTCCAAACTGATGTTTCCTATCGGTCATTTGATGAAACATGAAGTGCGCGAGATAGCACAAAATGCGAAACTTCCTAATGCGCGTAGAAAAGACAGCCAAGGCATTTGCTTCTTGGGTAAGATAAACTACAATGATTTTGTCCGCCGTTTTCTTGGAGAGAAAGAAGGAGCGGTGGTCGAGTGGGAGACAGGGAAACGGATCGGAACTCACCGGGGATATTGGTTTCACACTATCGGTCAGCGTAAAGGATTGGGATTGGGTGGCGGCCCTTGGTTTGTGATAAAGAAGAACATTGAAGAGAATATTATTTATGTGTCTCATGGCTATGACACAGAAGCACAATATGGTACGGAGTTTTCTCTTTCCGATTTTCATTTTATCACCGGAAACCCTTGGGAGGAAGGCTCGAATGAAGTAAATATAACCTTCAAGATTCGTCATACTCCGGAATTTATTAAAGGACGTCTTGTCCGTAAAGGTAACACCTGTCATGTACTTTCTTCTGAGAAACTGCAAGGTATTGCTCCCGGACAGTTCGGAGTGATTTACGATGAGAAGGCGGAGGTGTGTGTAGGAAGCGGAGTGGTTATTTAGTTGAAAGTTGAGAGTTGAAAGTTGAAAGTTACTATGCAGCATAACAGCGCAGCCAACTTTCAACTTTCAACTCTCAACTTTCAACTAAATATAGTATTCCGCCAGATCTACAATCCCCGCCCGCATTGCATATTTGGTGGCTTCGTGTACATTGTTTACTCCGAGTTTCCGGAAGATATTTTTACGATGGCTGTTGATGGTGTGAAAGCTCAGGTTCTTTTCTGCGGCAATTTCTTTAGTAGTCTTGCCTGATGCAATTTCTTTGAGAATGTTTTTTTCTGTGGCGGTAAGTAAATGATCCTCCTGTATATTTGTGCTTGAAGATACCTGTTGGATATTTCCGGACAGTAACAGGTTAGTTACGTGGTTGCAGATGAAACGTTCCTTGCGTGAAGCGCATTGGAGAGCGGTGAGTATCTCCTCTTTCGAGTTATCTTTCATAACTACTCCGAATGCCATACTGCTAAATAATACCTGACGGAGAAATCCGATGCTCAATTCATCGGAGAACAGCAGCCAGTCCACCTCCTTAAAACGTTCACGAAGCACTATCAATTCATCTGCTCCGGCAAAATCAAATAAAGTATAATCGAGGATCACTACCGCTTGTGGGTGTAGGCGTAATTCTCTGATAAGTTCTGTTTTATTATCTACGGCCAGCAGTTGTGATACATCTTTCTGCTTACTGAGCAGAAACATCATGCCTGCTTTGGTGATATCCTGATTATCTGCTATGATATATTCTCTCATGAATCGTATTCTTTATCATGGTAACCACCGGCTGATATTTCTTTCGGTGGCACTAAACTCAACACCTATCTTAATAAGTTTGCGTCCATCGGCTTGGTAAGGAATCAAATATCCTTTATCGTCTATTTGTTGTAAGGCTTCTTCTGCCGTTCCATTTAGTTTGAATTCAAATATATAGATGTAGGCGGGAGTCTTCACAACAGCGTCTGCCCGTCCGCGTGCACTGCGTATTTCTACGTCGGTGAATTGCCCCATTAATTTGAAAACGAGGTAGAATACCACTTGATAATGGCGTTCGCTTTTATCATTCAACTCGTATGGGAAATCAGCAAAGAAAGCTTGTAGGCGGGTGAGGAAGGAATCGTAATCGCCGGTACGTAGCTCTTGAATAAATTTTCCAATATAGAAACTTTGGTCGTTGTTCAATACGGAAGTGTAAAAGGGTATTAGAAAATTGATAAAGCCATAGCGCACTTCATCATTGGGAAATTCCAACAGATAAATCTCAAATTCTTGATTATAGTCTTTTATTGTCAGATAACCGCTCTGATAAATCAGTGGAATCGGATTATTGGCATCTACCCGGTATTCGGTAAATGAAGAGGCGGATGCTTCTACTCCGTCAATCAATGTACGTAAATCATATTCGCTTTTTTTGAGCAGTTCCACAAGAAAAGTAGGAGTACCTGTCTGAAACCAGTAGTTGCTGAATTTGTATCCGTCGAAAAGATTGAGTACACTGAAAGGGTTAAAGACTCCTTCTGCGAATTCGCAGAAATGATAACCGTCATACGATATCTTCATCTTTTGAAGAGCTTCTTCCTGTGTCAAACCATTGTGTTCCGCCAACTGTTGTATTTCCGGTGCGAAAGTATGGGTTAATTCTTGCATGGTGATACCGCAGATCGTGGCATATTGGGGCTTCATACTGATGTCATTCAGTTGATTCAGGTCACTGAATACGCTGACTTGTGCAAACTTCGTCACTCCGGTAAGAAAGACGAAACGGAGATAACGGTCGGAACTTTTCAGAACACCATAGAATGCTTTCAGTGTCTGACGGTATTCTTCCATTAAAGGAATGTTACACAAGGTTTGCAACAGGGGTTTATCATATTCGTCTACCAATACTACTACACCACATCCTGCTTGTTCACTGGCACGGCTGATAACATAACTGAATCGTTCTTCCGGACTGCGGTCCTTCTTTTCATCGCCATATTGACTTTCCCATTTTTCAAGATGTTGGTTAAGCATGGCATTTAAATCTTCCGGGGTCTCGTATTTTTTAGCATTCAAGTCCAGATGCAGTACCGGAAATTGCCTCCATTCTTTTTCCATCTGTTCGATGGCCAGTCCTTCGAACAGCTCTTTCTTACCTTTAAAGTAAGCTTCAAAAGTAGAAAGCAACAGGCTTTTTCCAAATCGACGCGGGCGACTCAAGAAGTAAGGTTTTCCTGTATTCGCTATTCTCCACACGAAAGCGGTCTTGTCTACATACAGATAATTATCTCTGCGGATGTCCTCAAAAGTCTGTATCCCGATCGGGAGTTTGCGTAATACACTGTTCATTGTTACTTTTTATTTATTGACCATTCAAAGATACTCATTATTTCCATAAACCGTTTCGTACCTTGATGAATTTTGAAATATAACACGAGTGAAAATAACTCAAAGTGTTGATAACCAGTATTTATGGGACTCTATACTTTTGCAGGACAAGAGTATGGACTTTTATATAAGAAGAGTGTACACTCTTGCATGTGAAAAGTGTACACTCTTGAAATTCTTGATTGGTTTTACCTTTAGCCCGTCTTATTTGTATTACCAGGAACGTCCTTTGAATACATCCGATTGGTCTAACGGTACGATGTTACCACTCAATGTGAGGGTATTGTTGTTGAAGTTCGGGTTTACGGTCACGGTAGCATTGTTACCTCCATTGGTCAATGAGATAAATATCTGGGCCGAAATACCGATGCCCTGTACACTGAATGAGCAGTTTACATTTCCTTTTTTATCAGTAGTAATTTTCATATCCGATGCACTACCGTCTACTGTTACACCACCGATTCCGTTAGGGCCGGGATATGGAGTGTTGAAAGCGACCTGCACGGTAGAGCGTTGACCGTTCATCATTACAAAGTTTGTTGTGGATGATACGAACGCACTTTGTCCGTTACGGAAGATTACTTGATCTGCTTCAAGTACGAACTGTTTGTTCTTCAGTGCCTGTACTGCTTGCTGGTAGGCCACTGCATCAGCCGCCTGTTCTTCTGCTTTCAGTCTTGCTCTTTCTGCATCTCTTTGTGCTTTACGGTCGGCACGGCGTACTGCTCTTTCTGATTCTTGTGCATACATCATGGTAGATGCACTTACCAATACTAATGCTAATAATGCAATTAACTTTTTCATAACTTGTTTTTGTTTAGGTTTAATAACGTTGTTCGTTTATTGCAAGAACAAGATATTTTTGATATTGTTCATCTGCACGCCACAATTTTATATCTGATCCTATCAATCGTTATATTCATTAACAGACTGATAATGTTGATGAAGCGGCAGGAAGTGCGTGCTTACATACGTGACTTTTGCAATAAAATTTATTAAAAGTTTATCTCTCCTTAGATTTTTGATACTACCTTTGGATATTTAATGAATCTATTGAAACATTATGAAGAAGATCGTTACTTTCGGAGAAGTGCTTCTCCGCCTTACTGCTCCCGGAAATCTCCGTTTTTCACAAGCTCGTGACTATGTGGCCGCTTTTGGTGGTAGTGAAACCAATGTAGCTGTATCTCTTGCCAACTTTGGCATTCCTACAGAATTTGTGACCCGGCTACCGGACAATGAAATAGCCCGTGCCTGTGTCAGTGATTTACGTTCCCACGGACTTCGTACAGACGGAATAATTTATGGAGGTGATCGTATGGGCATTTACTTCCTTGAAAACGGAGCTTCTTTTCGCAATTCGAAAGTGGTGTACGATCGTGCCGGTTCTTCTTTTTCCACACTTCGTCCCGGGATGATTGATTGGGAAACTGTTTTTGCCGATGCAGGTTGGTTTCATTGGTCGGGAGTTGCTGCTGCTTTGTCTCAAAGTGGAGCTGATACCTGTTTGGAAGCATTGCAAACGGCAGATCGTATGGGATTGACTATTTCATGTGATTTGAATTTCCGTAAGAATTTGTGGCAATATGGACGTACGGCTGCTGATGTCATGTATCCGTTGGTGCAGTATAGTGATGTGATTTTTGGTGCGGAGCCGGAATATAAAGAGATATTAGGCATTTCTCCTGTCGGTTTCAAGGCGATAAATACGGATTACCAACTCGATTTGCAGGGATTTGAGAAGGTCGGCAGGCAGGTGGAGACATTGGTGCCCCGTTGTAAAAAGATGTTCCTTGAATTACGGAATTCTTTGTCGGCCAATCATAATCTGTTGGCTGCCGTGCTTTATTCGGATAATACATTAAAGCATACGGGGATTTATGACATTGCGCATGAAGTAGACCGTGTGGGTACGGGAGATGCTTTTGTCGGTGGACTTATTTATGGATTGTTGACTTATCCGAATGATGATCAGAAAGCACTGAATTTTGCTTTAGCGGCTTCCTGTCTGAAAAATACATTCTACGGAGATTTCAATCTGGCGACTGTCGCTGAAGTGGAAGCACTGATGAACGGTGATGCTTCCGGACGAGTACAGCGTTAAGTGCTCAGTTGATGGCGTTTCTGCCACCAATAGCGGATGAACAGTGCACCGGTGGCGATTAAGGCCAGTGACAGTCCGGTATAAAATACGGATATGAAACTGTTGGGTAGCAAATGCAGGCTTCGAATACTGATTCCCATAGAGATCATGAAAATCATGACGATCCAGCTCTTTACATCAAAGAAAGAGAACGGGCAGTTCTTTTCCGGTTTCTTCTGAATGATGCGTTCGGTATGCTTGTAATATAATCTTCTGAATATGAGTACAAAGAAAAGAAGAAATACGATCGTGGCCTCTCCTATTTTAAACAGCCAATACTGTGAATCACTGAGCCATGTCACGATTCCTATCCGCAGTATATTTGTTCCTGCCACTATCCACACGATACCGGCAGTAATGAGTAAAATTTGTCTGTTGACCCCGTATTTCATATATTAAATTTTGGATTGATGTTCTTAACAACAAATGAAACCACCCTTTGGGTTCACTTTCGCGAAAAAAAAGTGATAAGCAGTGAGCAACTTGTCAGTAAAACTCCCATTCCTATGACTCCATGCCAGCCGAATGCTTGCCAGGCACTTCCAGCCAAAAAGGTCCCCATCGAACCGCCGACAAAGTAAGTTGTCATAAAAATCGTGTTGACACGGTTGGATGCGCCGGGACAGAGCTCGAAGATGCTGGCCTGATTACTTAACTGGATACATTGCATGCCTATGTCGATAATGATGATGCCTGCTACAATACCGAAATAGGTGTTTTCTCCTGCAAAAAGCAGGAACCAGGCAAAGAGTATCAACCCGCAACCGATGAAGTTGAACCGGCGAACTCCCACTCTCCTGACATACTTCCCTACTACGGAGGCAGAGAGTGCACCTGCTATTCCACAGAGTCCTAACATGCCGATGACATTGCTTCCTGCATAGAAAGGGGCTTGTCCCATCTTGAATGCCAGACACGACCACATGGCGAGAAATGAACCGAATGCCAGTGCTGCCCGTATGGAATAAATCCGCAATAAGGGATATTCTTTCAGGAGAAGAAACAACGATTTCATCAGATCACTGTATTTTCCTTTGAATGTGGGACGGATATCCGGCAATACTTTCATTACAACAATTCCGCATATCAACATCAATGCGGCCGCGATGTGATACATTTCTCTCCATCCGAACACTTCACCGATAAAACCGCTGATAACACGCGAAGCAAGAATACCCGTCAGCAATCCGGAGATAACGATACCTACATTTCTTCCTTTGTTCTCGGGTTTCGAAAATTGGGAAGCTATCGGAACAAATATCTGTGGTATCACCGAACAGATTCCTGTTAGAAATGAAGCTATTAATATAATGTGTATATTGGGTGCTAACGCAATGGTCAGCAGGGAGACGATCAGTATGGCAAAGTTCGTGACAATGATTTTCTTTCGTTGATACAGGTCACCCAAAGGGATGATGAATAATAATCCGAGTGCATAGCCTATCTGGGTGACCATTGCTATAAGGTTGGTTTTAAATTCCGAGACACCCAGATCGTGGCGTATCATGTTCAGCAACGGCTGATTGTAGTAGAGGTTGGCTACGGATATGCCGGCAACGATAGCCAATGTCCAAAGTATGGATGCCGGTAGTCCTCCGTTTTCTTTCAAAGTCTGTTTCATAGGGGCAAAGATACGAAGATTGGATTTACTCTACAAAGAAAGTCACCGAAACCGTATTTCCTTCGTTGTCTACTGCTGTCAGGGAGTGTTTTCCGGAAGCGGGAAGGAAAGATATCTTGTGGAAGTCTTGTGTCTCGCTCAGGTAGTTGTTGTCGAGATGCCAGTATACGGTTGCTTTCGGATTGTTGTGTACCAGTTCAACGTTCAGTTGCCCTTTGCTGCCATCCAACTGTTTAGGGAGGAATACCCGGGCATTCATCGTAGGGTAGACAAATTGCATGGGGCGGAACACATCTTCGCCGCATCCGGGTTTGAAAGGAGGGAGTGGTTTATATTCCGGGTGGTGCTGTTTGTAATACCATTCCCATACGGGAGGCAGGGTAAACCAGCTTTTTCGAATGGTAGGCTCCATGTCGATGCAACTTTCGTAGATGCGGGAAGTTCCATCGGCCGACAGGTTGATGAGATGATGGTACGGGCAGGCTTCGGTTTTTAATCCGGCAGGGAGTATCAGTGTCGTGTCCGTCTCCTCGCAGAAACGTCCTTTCAGATGTCCGGAAAGTCGGCATACTTCGGCATCGGCAAATATTCCGGATGGTCTGTCGAACCATGGGGAAGACGGAAGAAGATTGAATACATCGAATAGGACAGGTCCTGCCGTACGTGCTCCTACCAAGCCCGGTTTTCCTTCTCCGGTAGCGTTGCCCACCCATACGCCGACAGCATAACGGGGAGTAACTCCTACGGCCCATGCATCACGGAAGCCGTAACTCGTTCCCGTTTTCCAGGCAATGGTCTGCATAGACGGGATGGTGCGCCAGTCTATCTCTTCCGGTCGGTTTACTTCTTTAATGGCATCGAAGGTTTGCCAGACGGCACCCGGAGAAAGTGAGACATGTGAGTTGGCAGATGGCAGATGCCGGGTGGAATCGGAGAGTAATAAAGAGCAATCTGTCTTATCCAATCCTTTCAGGCAACGTGCCATTTCGGCGTAAGCCACAGTAATGTCCCATAAAGTACCTTCGGCTCCTCCTAAGATAAGTGATAATCCATAATGGGAAGCCGGGCGGGTAAGGGTAGTGAGACCGATCTGTTTGAGCAGGTTATAGAATTTGGGAACGCCGTAATGCTGCAACATGCTGACGGTCGGAATATTCAGAGAGCGCGCAATCGCTTCCGATGCCGGAACGGCACCTTCGAACTGTTGGCTGAAATTTTGTGGAGCAAAGCCGTTGATATTTATAGGAACATCCGGTAGCAGCGTGTGGGGAAGGATGCTGCCTTCCTGCAGCATGGCATAGTAAAGAAAGGGTTTTAGAATACTTCCCGTGCTACGCGGTGCACGGATGATGTCTACTTGATTACCGCTTCTCTCTTTGTTGAAGTGCAGGTTGCCACAGTAGGCAATGGGCTGGTTTTTCTCTATGTCGATAACGAGTATGGCCATGTTGCGGATGTCACTGCGGGAGAATTCGTTGTTCCAGCGTTCTACCAGTTCTTCCACTTGTAGTTGTATTCCACGGTCGATGGTACTCACCGAGTAAGTTCCGTTACGGGTCCGATAGAAATAGTCGGTCAGATGTGGGGCTGTCTGTGGTAAGGGTTTGGGTTCCTGTGGCAGAGGTTCACTGAGGGCAAGCTCATAATCGGAGTCGCTCAATGTGCCGTTCTTGTGAAGACGTGTCAGCAGGCGGTTACGCTTGTCGAGCAAGGACTGACGGCTTTTGGAAAGATGTATCATGGCGGGTGAATTGGGAAGTACGGCGAGCATGGCCGCTTCGGCCCACGACAAGTCTTCTGCTGCATGCCCGAAGTATCGCCAGGCAGCAGCATCCAGCCCCACTACGTTTCCTCCGAAAGGGGCGTGGGAGATATATAAAGAGAGTATCTTTTCTTTGGAATAACGGAACTCCAACCGGGTGGCCCATATCATTTCGATAAATTTCTCTGTGAACGTGCGTGGCTTATTCCGGGCAAGGCGAATCGTTTGCATCGTAAGCGTACTTCCTCCACTGATGATGCGACCGGCTTTTAGGTTCTGATAGATGGCCCTGCCGGTTGCCAACGGGTCTACTCCCCAGTGCCAATAGAAATGATTGTCTTCGAATGCTAAAAGACAGGTCTTAATCTTTTCCGGTGTGGTGGTGCGTGGAGGAAAGCGCCATTGTCCGTCCGGAGCGATGCGGGCACCGAGCAGTTCATGGTGACGGTCGGCTACAACGGTAGAGTAGGGCACATGAAACAGTTGCCGGGGAAGGCAAAAGATATACCAGACAATCAGAAGGGCAATGCCCCCTCCGATTATCCGGCTTTTTTTCTTTTTCCATCTTTTCATTCCTGTCTCTTGCCTGCGTTTATTCGCAGTTTTTACCGTTCGACGATTGCTTTGCCGGCCTGTGTCCTCGCCTGTGCTCCGGCATCATACATTGCTTCGCATTGGATAGCCGGTAGTACGAATGTACCTGCATAGGTGGCTTGCAGTCGTACGGTGAATGTTTTATACTGTCCTCGTTTCAGGTTGAAATAGGTCAGTACACGGTCATCGCGGATATCCCGGTAGGAATAGCTGTTGTTGCTATCTGCACTGTTGGCCTTTTCCGGATCGGTTGTCATGCGTTCATTGTATATTTCCCAACCCGATGGTATGATGTGAGTCAGGGCAATATCCGAATAGTCGGTAGTGCCGCTGATGTTGGCTACGGTGACCACTGCCATAAAGTCGCTGCCTTGTTTCAGGGCTTCGGGGGCAATAGCTGTTCCGTTCATATCCGTATACTTTACGTCAAGGCGCAGGTTGTTTGACAAGGCCGGCAGGGTATCGTTCAGTAGTTGTGTTTTGGTTATCAAGTCCACATTCAAGGCTCCCTTACCATTGTTTTTTACAGTAACCGAGCCGCCACCGGGTGCAACAGACAACGCTTTCTCGAATACGGCCTTAGCCGATTTTACTGCCGGTTGTTGTTTGCCGTATATCGTCCAGGTGAAGTCGAGAGTACCCGATAATTTTTCTGCCAACCGGCCCATTGCCATTAATGCAAATGCGGTGGATTGTGTGCTGAACCAATCTTCACGTGACAAATTCTTTGAAACCTTTTGTGCCTGCGTGAATGCTTCCCGTTCACGCCCCATGAGCAATAAGGTCTCCAATATCATGGCTTCATCGCGATCGTACGAACCGTACACATAACTTCCGGCCGAAGGCGAATAAGGCTCTACGGTTGTCTTGGCATTAAATACCAGTTCATTGGCGGCTTTCGTTTTTCCGTTCAGCGCATAAGCGGCGGCCAGTCTCCATTTGGCTTGCAACGAAAGATCTTGCTGCATCTCTTTCATCCGGTTCATCGCTCCGTGTTCCGGTGCGCCTGCCAACGCTAATGTATATAAGCGGAAAGCCTGCTGTAAATCCGATTGCCAATAATAGCCGGTGTCTTGTTGAGGCGTACGCCAGTTCTGTGCAGCCGAACGCTGGAATCGTTTCCATTTATTCAGCACATTGGCATTTACGGCATATCCTTTTTCTTGTGCCATTACTAAGAACATTCCGGCATAGGAGGTGATCCATTCATTGGCAGAAGCATTGCCCGGCCAATATACGAATCCTCCGTTGGGTAACTGCCGGCTGTAAAGTTGCTTGATAGCTTCCTGTACATTCGCTTTTATCTTACCGGCTTCTGCTTCATCTACTGCTTTGAACTGGCCGACAAACAACAACGGAAGGGCTTTCGATGTCAACTGCTCTGTGCAGTAATGTTGATAATTATACAGAAAATCGAACCGGCGGCTGATGTCCACCGATGGGATACGTGACACCTCTAATTTCACGCTGTTTTCGGGTGAATTACTACCCGGCTTATAAGAGAGTTCGCAGCTTTGTCCGCTTTCTATCCATTTGCTTTCGCGCAGGGTGATGGCCGGATTCGGATTACGCACTTCTATTTCGATGGTTTCCGAAACTTTCTTGCCAGCTCCTTCAGCCGTCAGCCGTACAGTGGTTTTCCCCGGCTTACTACCGGTTTTTAGTCTGAAATAGACCAACTGGTCGCCGGGTTCTGCAAACGTTACGGATTGCTGATGTTCGCCATTTACTTGTGCACTGCCTGATACAGAAACGGATACTTTTACATTTTTCACCTCTTTCTCCATGGCGAATATGTTGACCGGCAACAAAATCTCTTCTTGGGTACTGAGTACACGTGGGAGTGTGGAAAGAATCATCAGTGGTGTACGTACCGGAGTCGTCTTCTCTACATGTCCGTAAGCACCGTTTTCTCCGGCTACCACCATGGTACGTACCGAACCTACATACATCGGAAGGGTTATCCGGTGCGTCCGGCTCTTTCCCTTGCTTAGGCTGAACGGGCCGATGAAGCGTACTACCGGTTTGAAACGATTGGCTTTCGTGTCTGCGGGTTTTAAGGTTTCGTCACCTCCGGTACTGAATAGCGAACTATAACTGCCGGTATAAGCGCCCAACACATCGTCGTACATATCCCATGTCCGGATGCCCAATGCCTCACGGGCATAAAAGTCATTCCAGGGGTCGGGAGTCTTGAAATTGGTCAGATCCAGTAACCCGTCGTCCACAATCGCCAAGGTATAGGTCATCGCTTTTCCCTTCTTCTCACTTACTGTTACGCTGAATTCCGTTTCGGGGCGCAGTACGTCCGGCATTTGAATCTGCGGTTCGAGCATAGTCTCTCTATTGGTTACGAATACCGGCATCACTCCATACATACGGATCGGTAAATCATTGATCGTTTGTGCATGAGGTTGCAGCAGGCTGATGTGCAGATAAACGTTCGGGGCCATTTCCGGTGTTACCTTAAACTGATATTTCGTATCTTCCTTGCCCGAAACGTCTATCCATTCGCGTTGCAGTACGGTTGAACCGTTTTCCAACGTGGCAAGTGCCCGTCCTCCCGCCGATGCAGGGATAATAGCTGTTACTGTTTCGCCTATTTCATAAGAGTCTTTATCGATAGAGAAGGCCAGCATCTTGATACCGTTAGGATCGGTTTTAGACGAACGTCCACGCCACTCCGGCCAGTCTACGTATACCGTGCCTCCGGTGGCATGTCCACTTTCCGTATCCTTGACATACACCAGATAACGTCCCCAACCCGGATAGTCAATCCGGAATTTGAAACTGCCTTTTCCATTCACAGTGTTTATCTTTCCGGTAGCTACCGGCGTGTAGGAACTACTGTTGACGTACGTCTCAAAAGACTCGCGGGAGTTTTCCCACCACCAGCTCCAGTCGATACGATAAATCTTATATTCCAGTCCCGAACGGTTTACCGGCTTCCCTTCCGGGGTTACAGTCACAATATCAAAAATATGATCTTTATCAGTCTCGATATATTTGCCTTTAGGCTGATTCAGATTGATACCTACATACGAGCTGAAAGGAGAGTAGGGCACACTCATGGTATAGATACTTGCATCTCCGCCCGGTTCGAATACTCTGGCCGTGATATTCGCCTGTAACATTCCGGGCGCATTTCCCGATTCCGGCAGTTTGAGCGTAAACGAAGCGTCTCCTTCTGTATCCAGCATTCCACTGAATACATCTGTCCGTGAAGAGGTAAATTCCGTAGCCGGATTGTTGAAGATATACTGTCCATAATTCTTGAATTGCGTGTTGACTTTGGATAACGACATCTCTACTTTGGTTTTCAGCCGTGAAGCTTTGGCACCTGTCAGCCATGCCGATGACAAGGTGGCTCGTACTTCTCCGTCTGTGGCTTTCAGTATATTCCCCGGCAATTGCAGGTTTATTTTCAATCGGTTAGGTTTTACGGTCTCTATCCGCAGTGATTTATGGAAAGCGGTTCCTCCCACTTTTACATAAGCATTCCATAATCCGGTAGGGTCTTCCGTTTTTGTCGGTACGGCAAATGTATAGAGTCCGTTCATTCCGTTTGTAGAAATGAGTTTATTGTAGAATTGCCCTCTCGGGTTGTAAATTTCCAATGCTACGGGATGCTTGTCGGGTATTCGTTTGTTACGGTTTTCGAGCATGAACGAGATATGCAGGGTATCTCCGGGGCGCCATACCCCTCTTTCGCCATATATAAAGCCTTTCAACCCTTTCTGTATATCCTTGCCACCGACATCGAAACGACTTACGGATTGTTCTTCACCATCGGCTACTCTTACATAGGCCTTTTGTTTTCCGGCTTCCGCTACTACGATGAAAGGCACTCCTTTCGTGTCAATAACGGCAAACCCGTTTTTGTCGGTTTCTGCTTCACCTACCGGTTGCAATTGAAAGCTATAAGCGGTTACTTTGGCTTTCTCTACCGGAGCTGTGTCGAGTATATTGTTGACTGTTACCCATAATTTGTTAACAGAGTTCCGTTTTACAATCATGCCTAAGTTGGAGGCGAGTACATTACAGGATGCCGTGCGGTCCGAACCCATATAATAAGAAATATGGCAAGGATTGTCCCGTTCTTCCCAACGGTATTTCCGCCAGTCCATCTTTTCCGAACCGTTATAATAATAGTAGGCCTGCGGGGTATCCCATTCTGCTTCATCTTCTTCCGACAGCTGGTCCGAAGAAACTTTAGTCAATCTTTCCGGACCCTCGGAAATTTGTAGTTCCTTATCCTCTTCTCCGCATGGATAGGCGGAATATGCCTGTTTGAATGAAAGTATGATGCGATAAATAGCACCCGGCTCCTGGTTTATCAATCCGGAAAGGTCGATCGAATAATCTTCCCATTTGCGAATGTCTTTCGAAGGGTCTCTGTCCAGATGCAAAGTCTGTTTATAAACCAATCGCCCCGAGCGTTTCAATTCGTTGGAAGATGCCAAAGAATTACTCTGCATGAACATCAGTACATTACTTTCGTAGATGCGGATAACATTCAGATCTACAGCATGCAGGCTGACTGCCCGGAAAGGTACTATCAGATTCTTTGAGTCGGGTAGGATCGCTGCTTCCGTACGCAGTTCCACTTGTGGTTTCAGGCTGGGCTGGCTGAAAGAGATAGAGTGGGAGGTACCTAACTTTTTCCCTTCCATATTTTTCACTCCTTCGTATATTCTTAATGTCAACTTGTTGGCCCGGTTAGGTTCAAAGTACACATTTACCTTATCGTTTATCACTTGGAATGTATACGAAGAGAGTTCCGGAATTTCGATCAGCCCTTTCAAGTCCTGAGTGTCCGATACCGGATCCGAGAAAGAGATCTGTATTCCGTTTTCGGGCTGTTCGATTCGTTGGGCAGACATGAAGCGAAAGATGTTTTTGGCAGGTATTGTGATCTTTTCTACCATTTTCCGGTCGATGCCGGCCGCTTTTCCATCCAGCTTAATTTCCAGTTCATAATCTTTTTCTGCTCTCGGAATACGGCCGATGTTGAAAGTATATCGTGTCGGATTCCCGGTCCCCTCTATTGAAATGTTATAGGAAGAAGTCCCGTTACCACTGGCTGATAGGATTTTTTCTACCTGTGCGTTGTCTATTTTGTCGCTGAAACGAATCTCTCCTTTTACCGAAGCATAATCGGGAGCTGTAGCAGTTATATCCAACGGTTCCATTGCCAATGAGAAATTCTTCTCCTGCACGCGGAAGGAGAAGTTGAATTCTTTCAATCGTTTATCCACAGTGACGAATTCTCCCAATTGGAATGAGCCTTCGTACATTGTTCCTTGTTTCAGAGCTCCTTCTTCCGGAAGAAATTCAATCGTATTGTTGCTTACCCAATACGCTTTTCCTTTCAGTGAAGGTGAGAAACGGAACGGGTTCTCTTTCAGTTCATTATTTAAGTCTACTACAGGCTGATCTTGGGTCAATTCTATCCGTATGGGAGACGATTGTGAGATAACTCCGCCTGTGTAGGCATCGATGTACGGAGCAAATTCCGAAGAAGGAATGATTTCTTTCTGACTGCCTGCACATGAGTTCAGGCCAATGATGATAATCGAAAGGCAAGAAAGAAGAACCGGGATAATGACTGTCCGTTTCATAGTTCAAAGAATTTATCGTTCAATGAACAAAGATAATGAAAAGTCTATATTCTATGGATGTATTTCAATGAAAAAACAATTTCGGTATTTGAAATAAGATTTTTTCTTTTATCATCTTATTTTTCGGGCAGATATAGCACAAAATATTGGTTTTCGAATACAGTCTTATATTTATTTTTTTCTATAAATTCGGTTATTACCCTATGCTTTTTATTACTTCTGAAAGGGCCTGTCTCAATACCACAGTCAATCAGGTAGTTTTCGCTTGGTTCTCCGAACTCTTTGCCTATACTGTTGAATTTTTGTCGCAATATAGCAGGAAGCGGACCACTGTAATTATTTAATTTGTGTCTAAACAGAGGTTCTCCTAATAATTCCGGCCAGGAGCATCCGATAAAAGGTTTGGTGCGTGTCATATAATTTATAGCTGGAATACTGCCATAAGCAAATAGGTGATCGCCTTGTTTGATATAAGGTTTTATTCCTATTAACAAGTCATTGAGAATCTGTGCCCTTTCCCGGCTCGTATAAATATGTTTAACTCTGTCGTTTTGAATAGAATATCGCTTTTCGAAAAGCGGACCACCATCAAAGTATACTCCGTCACATATGGCCTTTGCTCCACATGCAAGGATATATACCCCCAATGTAAGCAGCAATGTTTGTCTGACAGCCCATTGCGGTATGGCTGGAATATGAATATTTTGAATCGATAGATAGAATGAGATTGCCATAGGCATCCCTAACCAATAGATGATGCTTCCGTTATTGACCATGCCTCCATCACTGCCGAGAGGTATGATCATGATCATCGAGAGTCCGGCCCATGATAGCATTTTTATCTCTTTATCTTTGTTCAGAACGATATTTCCCAATATCCCGACCATACTGAAAGCACACAAAGTGAATACTACGTTCTCTTTATAAAAGAGAATGGCAAGTAAAGAGAAAACGATGATCCGGACAGGCAATAATACCACCTCCTTTTTTATATATTTAGCAGATCCCCAAAATATAATATAAAGTAAAACAATCTTTATTCCTAATTTGAGAACTAAATAATAGATTCGTACTTGTGCAAATATCATATTGGATAGGGTATGGGAACTCGTACCACTATCATCTTCTGCTATAAAGAGCAACTCACGCATGTTATTGACGAAAGGTTCATAATGTCCCCAGACTTTCATTAGACTGATGATACCCATTATTCCTATAATAAACGAAACTGTAAATACCAGGCATCTGTTGATGCAGAGACAAACTGTTTCTCTATAATAAAGAGCATGCAATATGACCAATAATATGATTCCGTAATCTAATATATTGGGAATGCGTGAGAAAGAGTTGATTCCTATTATGATACCACTTATGATGAAATATAGATATTTATTTCTGTTTAGCCCTTTAAATATATAAAAGATAGCTGTCGTATACAAGAGACTGGTTATAAGATCATTGTAAAAAGTCATTGGCATGGCTATATAAGATATCGTGACCAAGACACAACCTATGATTATAGCCGACATTGGAATCTGTTTTCTAAATAGTTTATATAATAGATAGATGATTATCATATTATTGACTATTCCCAATATGCGCATATCGAATATCCCTGCATCAGGAAACAGTGTCATAAAAGCACCACCAATGACCCCGCTCAAGTAATACATAAAGTTGTATTCCACGCATTCCGGATTTTGAAATATGTTATCGTAAAAAACCATATAAAACCCGGAGTCACATAACTCGAATCCGATAAAAGCAGAAATTAGTTGATAGGCGATAAGGAATAAAAATGTAATGCCAAAAGCTGTTTTCGGCTTTGCTTCTATAGTATGGTAAAGATTAGATAATGCGTTCATTAAGATATTTATAAATTCTTTTATGTTATTGACTTGTATAAGCTTCTTTTAAAAAACATGCAAATATAGTCAATTATTGGTGTACGATTCTTTTTCTTCTTTTAATTTTTTGACATTACAGATCTGTTGAATAAGTGTTCTTATTAAGATTTGGTGGAATGATCACAATAAGTCACGCTTAACCTTAGATAAACAATTTCAATTTGTGCTATGATTCATTCCAATTTCGTCATTTAATCACGGCCGATTATGAGAGAATAGTAAGCGAGAAGTTATGAAGAAATACTATCTGTTCATGCAGTATATATAATGAAAATCCCCATAACATTATCAGTTACAGGGATTTATTATATTGTAATAGTTAAATTACTTAGCTAAAGCCTGAGCTATGTCAACCGCACAAGCCACTGTACAACCTACCATAGGATTGTTACCAATTCCCAAGAATCCCATCATTTCTACGTGAGCGGGAACGGATGAAGAACCGGCGAACTGAGCATCTGAGTGCATACGTCCCATCGTGTCCGTCATACCATATGAAGCAGCGACACTGTATCCCCGTAAAACAATCAAACATTATTCTAAATGCTTATTTTACAGATAAATATTTAAGTACTTAAAAGAACGCTCCAGATTACAAATCTCTGTATTTTGAATAATTGGTCGTGAATAAGTCATAAAGAACTTATTTATACCCTTTATCACTGTGTAAAGATAGTGGTTTTATTTTTCTTTCCTTCTTATTTGTGTATCAATAAAATATAAATCATTATCAATCCCATAGAGTACATTGTTAGGAACAGCATCAAAGATTTCGTATTGTTCATTATGGAATTCATCTATGTAGTCCATCTCGAAACCAAGTGCTTCCATGTATTAAGCAATTTCACTTTCTGTAGCTTCACGTTCAGCTAAGATATAGGGCTGTATAAGAACTGCACAAAATTCATGTTGACTGTTATAGGCAAAGCCAATCATGTGATAGGGAACATTACTGAAGAACTTATTATGTGCAGAAATACGAATGAAGAAATTTCCTAAATCATCGCCTGCGTATTCAAAATTGTTTAGCTTGACAACAATATTGTCTTTGTCCCCTGTATAAACTTCATTTTCTCCTCCCTTACTTAAGAATTCTATGTTCAGTTCAGAGAGAGAAATCCATAAGTTATTAGAATTGGCAAATGAAATCAGTTCTTCGATTTGCCCTCTCTTATAACTTTCTGTTGGTTCAAGCGTTCCTGCTGCTTCCTTTTTTCTTCTAATGATAGAGGCTGCTTGCTCCAAGAGGCTATTGATTGGCGGGTACGCTCTATCCATTCTTTATGAAATTTGTTGATGTATTCCATCTTTTGTTATGAGTATGAGTTTATGCAAATGTAGTTAATATGTGAATATTAAACAACTATTTTATTGATAAGTTGATACATATTATGAACTTTACTCAAAAAACACTCCTACAAAGCCTCCAAATCCTTATATATGAAGAATAATAGATAAAAATAAGATTAAATAAAACGGTAGTTTCCGAATCAGCTACCGAGAGACCAAATCCCTGTTTTTAGTTAGATTATACATTAGATATAATCACTGGAAGTGGGGATTTTCTCGTATTTATATTCTTTCTCAATCAGGGAGCTAAAGGCTCTCTTTATTTTTTTTCTTCTCACTGCTCACCTGTTTACCTCACCTCCCATACTCCTCTGATCGCCTTATTAATGAAATAAATAGAAACAATAAATTATTAACAATTAAAAAATAAGGGGAAAATAGAAATGAAAAAATTAAAATTGATTATTGAAGTAGTAAAGTTTATAGGAATCATAGCGCATCTTTTGGAAGCGTTTGATTACATAGAATCCTTTATTAAAAGGAGAACTCAACAGAAACCAAATCCCGTAGGATTTAAAACAGAAGAATAATTATGACCAAATTTGAGAAGATTGAAACTGGTCTGATCTGGTTATTGGCAGAATTCCGACTGCTCTCCATAAAAAAGCAAGCGAACTCAGAGAAGATGAAAAGACTTTGTTTTATCAAAGAATGGCATTTTGCTTTGAGATTAAATCCATAAGTAAAACACTCAATGGAGAAGAAGTATATCTTTGTATAGGCGGTGTACGCAGTTATCACGAAGAAAATCTTTATTCAAGGAAAAGTCCGGAGAAATTTAAAATATTCATCGGCTACCGATTAAAGGTTTGTTCAAATCTCATGCTAACTTGTGATGGATTAAAAGAGAAACTGGAAGCTATGTCTGATTTGGATATATACCAATCGGCAATAAAACTATTCACGTCTTTTGAATCAGAAGTAAATCTAAGACTTTTAGAGAATATAGGACGCACTAGATTAACAATTCAACAGTATTGTCAATTAATAGGTCGGCTAAGACTTTATCAAGTATTACCACTGTCAGAACAAAAAAAACTACCATAAGAAAAAGATATACACCGAAGAGGGTATCACTGAGAAAAGGTGGTATCCTCTTTTTGTGTTCAAATCAAGGATGTGTTCAAATTAATCTGATAGACTGTTTTGAATACATCTTTTCGTGTTATCAATTTAATTAAAGAATAAAATGAAAACAGCCGTAATATATGCTCGTGTTTCGTCAAGTAATGACAGACAGGACACGAGCAGACAAATAGAGGATTTAAAGAAATATGCTATCTCACAGGATATAGAAATTGTGAATATATTCCAAGAGCATATTTCAGGTGCAAAGAAGATAGAGAAAAGACAGATTTTAGGAGAATGTCTGGAATACTGTAAACGTGAATCTGTGAATATTCTACTTTTGTCTGAATTGTCAAGACTAGGAAGAAGCACATTACAGCTTCTTCGCTCTTTAGATATATTGCATGAATCGAAAGTATCGGTTTACATACAGTACTTGGGCTTATATACTTTGCAACCAAATGGGGAAGTTAATACAATAGCTTCTATCATGGTGACAGTACTTGCAGAAATGGCAAATATCGAAAGAAGCAACATCCAATATCGTTTGAATAGTGGTAGAGCGAATTATATTGCTAAAGGTGGAAAACTTGGCAGAAAGGCAGGTTCAACCAAAACGGATGATAAGAAGAAAGAAGAATATAAAGAAGTCATAACTTTACTAAGAAAAGGTTATTCAATCAGAAATATAGCTAAGCTACAAAGTATTGGTATTTCCACCGTTCAACGGATAAAAAATCAGTTTATAAAGCCATAAGCATAAAATATCGGTGGGGTGGAAAATTTCAGAAATATAGTTTTTATATGGGCAGTCTTGAATTTTTCCACTACCATAGATTTACAAAGCAGAGATTGCTCTCAACTTTTAATAAACAATAGTTCTTGCTATTACAAACGCTTTTCGTAACTTTGTGGCAATTTCAGATACCTAATGTGTTGGGACTGAAAGGACATATTAGTTAACGAAGAGCGTTTAAGATATTACCTTGTTCAGAAAATCGCCAATTTAATGAACAACTCAAGGTGATAGGCAAGAACGCTCACGTCAATGTTATATACCTATCTTGTTAAGATAGTCTATATATCGTTTGGCGTGGGCTTGTTTATCATTGAGTTGTGGGTGTTTGGCGATACCTCTGAACTGTGATATTCAAGTTCCCACGCTTTTTTCATTGTATAATATATCCAAAGGGAACAGGATACATAAAACGATATAGGACTACGAATCAGACATTAAGAAACAACTTTTGCTACTATCTTTTAAGTAGCCAACTCATTTTTTGAGCAGCTTATACTACAAATTAAATTATTAACGAAAAAGATTATTTACAGAATATGAAAACATTTAGATTTTTTGCGACTTTATTGGTTATTGCTTTATGTGCAGGTTTTACTTCTTGTAGTGACGACGATGATGAAAATCCGTTAGTAGGTGTTTGGTCTTATACGTGGGGAGGTGGAAACAAAGAAATTGTTACTTTTAAATCAGACGGTAAAGGAACTTGGGAATCTTATGATGTGTATGATGATGAGTCTAATACAGAATCATTTTCTTATACATTTGACGGTAGTACTAAGTTGGTTCTTGATTGGGGAGATGATGACCCTGAAACTTATACAGTTGAAATTTCTGATAACAGTTTGAAGTTAATCGAAGAAGGAGGGCATACAGAAACCTTTACTAAACAATAATAGAATTTAAAAGCATAGTGCTAGTCTTATAGATTGGCATTATGCTTACAATATTCTAAGATGATAATAACAAATAAGATATGATGAAAAATATTATTTATTGATTTGCCTTTTTTCTTTTACGGTTAGTGAGGTAATGGCACAATCTTCACAAAAGAAAACGGTTTTAGATTTTACTCCTAAAGTTCCACAGCAAGTTATTAACCTTGCATTAGAAAGAGTTAAACAGAAAGAAGTTGCTTGTTATGTCAATGGAACGATTCAGAAAAAGAGGTATAAAATTGTAAATTATACAACTTCGGTTTCCGTTGATGTGAAGTATAATGTTTGGTTTGAAGTTGTAGACCCCTGTAGTGACATTGTTAAGAAACTTTGGATTCAATATAAAGAAACCAAGGAGGGAAAGTATGTTTGCACAAAAGATACTTTTTATACAAGTAAGAACTAAATTATAGTTACTTCAAGGAGGGAGGTATATGAAATTAAAAACGGTCACAGAAAAATAATAGGAGGTGTGAATATGATGAGTGGCTAATTGAAAACAGCGTTGATAATTAGTAGTTTATAGACTATTGATTTCTTGTGACGGTATAAAAAGTCCGTCACAGATACGTCATAGAATTACCAAGAATGTGGCGATTTACAGAGAACTTATAGAGTATAACATACGATACCGTCACAGTTGGTTGGACGATGATAGAATAGGAGAGTAGGTACAAATAAATAGGGAACAGGATAGAGTATAGTTATATAAAAAAGAAGAGCCTTCCGAAAAAGAAAGCTCTTCATATATAATCTGTATATCAGATAATTACTTGCTCAAAGCCTGAGCAACGTCAACCGCACAAGCCACTGTACAACCTACCATAGGATTGTTACCAATTCCCAGGAATCCCATCATTTCTACGTGAGCGGGAACGGATGAAGAACCGGCGAACTGAGCATCTGAGTGCATACGTCCCATCGTGTCGGTCATACCATAAGAAGCAGCGACACAGCATCCCTGTAAGTATTTGCAAGCTGTTATTAATCAATGCTATAATAGCAATGGGTAAACTCCTTGTTAGTAAATAAAAGAACGAATTATCAAAAAGGGCTGCATCATGGGCAAATGCCTATGCGTTACCCTTTAGATGAGAGTACTCCAAATGGAGTTAAGACCGTAATCTAATTTGCGTGTCAATGAAGTATAAATCTCCGTCTATGCCATAAAGTACATTATTGGGAACTGCATCAAACACTTCATAATCCGAATTATGGTATTCGTCGTAATAGTCCATTTCAAAGCCTAATGCTTGCATATAAGCAGCTATCTCGTCTTCCGTAGCTTCTCGTTCAGCTAATATATAAGGTTGTACGAGAACTGCGCAAAATTCTTGCTGACTGTTATAAGCGAAGCCTATCATTTGATAAGGCACATTGCCAAAGAACTTGTTATGTGCAGCAATGCGGATGAAGAAGTTCTCTAAATCATCCCCTGCGTACTCAAAGTTATTTAATTTTACAACAGACACATTACCATCATGGAACACTTCATTCTCACCACCTCTATCCATATAAGTAATATTGAGGTGTGATAAGTCAATCCATAGACCATTGTCATTGGCAAACTTTATCAGTTCTTCTGTTTGTCTTCTCTTATAGCCCTCTGTTGATTCAGTTTCTCCTGCTGCTTCCTTACTTCTTCTGGCGATGCAGGTCGCTTGCTCCAAGAGGCTATTGATTGACGAGTGCGTTCTATCCATTCTTTGTGAAATTCGTTGATGTATTCCATAATTTGTTTGATTATGAGTTTAAGACAAAGGTAATCATTCCTCTTTTAATAGCAATGCTTTGGTTGTTATATTCTTGCGAATGGGGTGTTGTGGAACATTCTATAAAAGAGAAGCAGCATAAGAGTTCCCTCAAATGCTGCCCTGCCTTAAATTAGTTTGGCAATTAGTTAATCTTCTTGTAGGTGGTCGTAGTAATATCGTCTAACTCTAAACCACCGTCATCCGTATTATCCCAATCCTCAAAGGCGAGAACCAATTTATTAGCTGTAAGCTCATTGATAGTAAGGACATCCGAATAACCGTCATCGTAAGAGATAGTCAGCTTATTGCCTTTCAAAGACCAGCGACTTGTTTCTGTATATCCACCGTCCGCATAGCCTTCTGTGCAAGTACCGTCAGCTTTGAACTCCCATAAGCCATTGGTGTAGGCTTCATCAGAGGTGACAACTTCCTTGCCATTCTCCACTTTGTGAACCTTCTCCCAAGTGGACTGCCATTTACCTATAAGGTTGGCTTGGTCAATGATTGTCTGTTCTTCTTCATCATCGCTACAAGCTGTAAAGTTTACAGCCAACATGACCATTAACAAGGTCATTCCAATTAATCTTAAAGTTTTCATTATTAAATTGTTCTTTAGTTAGTAATATGTAAACTTTTCTCTCAATCGCTCTCATTTGTACTTATATTGACATAAATGTAAGTTCACGTAGTTGCCATCATGATATTCTTTACATTCTACCCAATTATTATGATTGTCGTATTGATATTCAAACTCTTTCTTTATTCTCTTGCCATTCCACCAAGAGTCATATAAGATTATATGTCCTAAATGATTATATTTAACGATAGCTTGTTTCTTTACACCGTTATCATCCCAATCAGATACTATTGTTCTGCCTGCTAACTGTCCTTCCTTTTCTGTGTCTTTAATATAACGAGTTATATTCTCAATAGTAGAACCTTCATGAGTTGGAGCTGGCTGTGGATTCATATATCCTTTAAGCATATATTCTTTAATATGTACTTTGCTGCCTTCAAATGTTCTTGTGTAAAGTCTTGATTGAAATCCATTTAGATAGCTTATTGTGTCACAACTCGCAATCTTTCCATTAGTAAAAAGCAACTTATGTTCAAGGTGTAATCTTTGAGTTTCCTGCATATTGTTATGAGGTGAGTACCATTTACTAATATCTTTTCTCTCAATAGTAAATGTTTGTGCTATTAATCCTTGAATAAGTTCTTTATTATGCAAACTGCCATATAGTCTGCTGATATGTATTGAGTAAATGTCTATAACTGAATGCCACATGATGATTTATTCTAATGAGAAACCTCCTAATTGCGTATAACTTTTTAAACAATATTGCATTCCCTTTCTTGAAGTTTTACCTGTTACGATAAGAGTATCAAATCCTAAAGTCATCAGTTGTCTTATGAAAGGTTTGTTTGATAATATGTATTGAGATATATCTCTAAATTCAGAATCCTTTATATTATTATCGTTCTCTATGGAGATTTTAAACCCACTTCTTAAAAAGAATGCACTCATTTCATGCGCATAGTTTGTATCTCCAACTGTTATAGAGACTTTGCAGAATCTATCTAACGCACCAGAACAATAGCTGTCTTTGAAAGTTTGATTCATCGTATTTATCAACTTCATTCGCTCCAATGAAGTACCTACTAAAGAATTGAGTAAGTTTTTAAAGAAATCGACAATATTCATATTACACTAATTTATCATTTACTAAATCCTTAATCTTTAAGAGTTCTCTGTAATTGAATCTGTTGTTATTAATCATTGCTGTTAGTTCCTCTGCTACATCTTTATTGTTGGGGTGTTTGTCTGGGTGAGCTTGTTTGATAAGCTCTTTGTATAGCGGTTTTGCTTTAGCCATGCTCTCAACAATATTGTATGCTTCATCACTTGTTGAATGATTCTTAGAACAGAATAGTCTGGCAAATATATTATTCATAGTATGCCTTTCAATTATTAAGAGAACAGCCATGCTGCTATTCCAATTACTACCAGAACTATAAGGATAACAAAGAATTCTGATAATTTGGGGTCTTCCCCATTATATTGCATTTTAGTCATAATTAGGATATTTGCGCTCATCTGTTCCCAAAGATGAGCATAAATAAAAAAGATGTGGGAACACTATTTGCTTTATCTTACTGACGGGCTTCTCGCATTGCCTTTGGAGTAGATAAAACAATAGCGACCCACACCAAAGGGCATATAGAAACCTCGCAACTATGAGGTAGGTATATATCCAAGTGTGGGTGCTACTGCTATCATCTTCACTCCATTTCAAATTTTGCGAGAATTTGTCAGTAGAAGATAATTTCAATAACACCTTTCGTTAACTATGTCCTTCCAACTCCCTAACGCATTAGTTCATTGGAATTGATGCAAAGATAATGAAAGGTTCTAAATTAATAGGCATGAAGTGTGGATTAATAGTAAATTCTATGCCCTCAAACATAGTCTGAATAAGATATTTAAGCAGAATTGCATCTGAACTCTCTAAATCCATGTGGGTATCAAATTCACTTCTCCCCATATAAGGACTAAATTCTGAATATTCTTACCTACCTTGAATTATTATCTTTAGGTCAGCATATTGTTGGATATTCAAGAAGTGCTACCTGTAACATGATTAATAAGAGTTGAGATAGTTATAAACTCTGTAAACTAATGGAATTGCATTACTTCTATAAGGCTGAAATGCCAAACTGTCAAGATTGGGCTTTAGATGTATCTAAGCTCAATATTTCATTGATTTGGGACAGAACCATTCAGACCACTATAAAGATGTATCTTAATAATCCTGTCCCAATCAATTAGAAGCTCAAACAGTCATAAGTCTGTAAGATTTCTTCCTGCCTTAATCCCAAGTATCTTTTAGTAATGGCAACAGAACTATGGTTGAACAGTTCCATCAGCTTTACTAAAGCAAGTTCAGCATTATCACTGTTCATGTTATAGACCTGTCTACCAAAAGTCTTTCTAAGAGAATGGCAGCTAAAGTTCTTAATCTTTAGCCTGTACTTCTTCTTCACCTCTTTAAGAATGATATTGATTCTCTGAATTGTGAAGATAGTGCCTTTCTGACTGATAAGGATTGGCGCATTGATTCCAACTGGATTTATATGCTCGTAGCACTCTTTAATATGATGTTGTAATTGTGGGTTTAGTCTGATAGTCCTTACCTTGCCTGTCTTTTGTTCAATTACTGTAAACTCGTCAGTATCTAATATCTGCTTCCATCTTAGAGATAGAATATCAGATATTCTTAATCCTGTGAAGCATCCTAAAGCTATAAGGAGTGAGATTTTATAATTCTCGTCTTTGGCTAACTTCCTTATGAGGTTCATTGCATCAGACCAAACAAGATAGTCTGCCGTTGTGCTTGAATATTTAAGTGACATAATGTTCTGTTTTATAATGAAATGAATAGAAGTGAATATTAATTCTGAGTTGGATTTACTAACTCACTGATTACTAAAGGAACATTCACTAATTATCAAAGTGAATATGATAAGGACACCCAACTTAAAAATTGAGTGCCATTTACCTTATTATAATTCTCCCTCGTCAGAGAAGCTGTAATATCCTGCATCTGTTAATATGAGGTGGTCTAAAACTGTAATCCTCATAAGTTGGGCTGCATTCTTGACCTGCTTAGTAATCTCCATATCCTGCCTGCTTGGTTTCAGATTACCGCTTGGATGATTATGTGCAAGGATAATGGCTACTGAATTGGTGAGCAATGCAGCTTGTAGAATTACTCTTACATCAGCACAAGTTTCAGTAATTCCACCCTCTGATATAAGAGTGTAACCTAAAACTTGCTTGGCTTGGTTAAGAAACAGTACTTTGAAGTATTCTTTGTAACAGATTGTACCCTCCTTATAGGTAGGAAGCAAGTATTTATAAGCATCCTCTGAACAAGTTACTTGATGCAGACTTTTAAATTTTGGTTTGTAGGACAGTTCCACTTCACCCACAGTATAATCTATATCCATAATGTACAATGTTTAATAAGTTGGTAGAAATAAAGAAAGGACACCAACTTAATGATGTCCCTTCCTCTCTCAATCAACAATCCACTCAGCCCAAGAACCAAGCGTATTCACTATCTCCTAATTTGGCACGTTGAATGCCTTGTACAAACTCTGTACAGTTAAGATTCCTCTCCAAGAAGTTATCAATGTAACTTGACTTTACAGAACCATTGAGCAGGTTTAAGAGCTGCCAGCCTGTAATGCTGTCCCCAGTACTCTTGAAATTCACATCAGAAACGAATGCTCTACAAGCTGCATTAATTTGACTGTCTCCCAACAATAGACGAGGTAAGCGTTTCTGTTGGTTGGGTGTAAGAGCTTGATATAATCTCATCCTGCCTATTATCTGGCAGAACTCACTCGTTGAGATTGACATCTGCCCAAGTGTCCTTAACAGATGCAGGTCTTTGGATGGGTTGTAAGCATGGAACAGATTCAATGCTGCTGCATATAGTTCCTGTACGCTTAGGACTTCTATCTTATCCTGCAAGCCGTCAGTAGTAAGCATTAAATTTGAGCACACACGATTACGAAAGCCTATGAAGATTTTAAATCTCTCAACAGACTTCTTACTGTATAGGTTAATCTCGTTATATGCTCTCACTCCACCAATGGATAACGCTAAACGATTACCGTATTCATCATGTACAATGGATGGAATTTCAAAACAGAAACACATTCTCTGATAGAACAAAGTTTTCTCTTCGTCTGTCAATTCAGATGCTTTCTTACCTAATGCACTTGGTATTCTGCCATTGATAGGGTGTGAGATTCTAATCTCTGGCATATCAAACTGTTCTCCATGAAAGTAATCCTTAGCTGCATCTACTACTGCACCTATAAAGGATTGGTGGCTTATGGTTTCCTCCATTGATGCAAAACTTGGAATGATGCAGTCTTGCTGTAAGTGCTGTAAGGTTACTTCCTGCGTGTTGGCTTCAATGAAATGGTTTACTCTCTTGGGTGCTGCTACTTCTTCCACAATGATTGCTTCTTCTGCAAACTCACCCATGTTTAATGATTCTCTACGCTGTGCCATAGCTGGCATAATTACTAAATCTCTCATAATGAAATTGAATTAAATGGTTATTGATTGAATGGATTTAATAGGAACAAACCTAAAACACAAGTGAATTTCTTCGCTTGTATCTTAGGCTGTCCTATGTCTTTCCCTAAAGATTCTTTCAAAGGAAATGAGGAGCATTAGTAAATTATTGGTTAGCTATGGCAATAGTGCATCGTGCCTGCTCTTGGATTAATAAGAATGCTTATTCCTGCCAACTATCAGACTGCATTTCTAAAGCATTCTTTTTATTTAAGAGCTATGAGGGGGTGTTTATGTGGGTAGGGGTGTCTTGTGCATTACTCTGATGGTTTAAAATTGTCATTACGAAGTAGCATTCATAAGGGCTGCTTACCCTTATCGTAGAAATTCAACTTTAGATGCTTCTAAAGTCAGAATAAGACAGAGTGGGGATTATTCGTACTATCTCTTAATATATTAATAAACAGTACGAAAAATCCTACTTGCCTGTTATTTGGACTTGAAAGCTATCTTAACCACGTTTTTTGAGTTGGTTGGATTCCACTCCTTGCGCTGTTTGGCTATGTTGTTGTCTAATAATAGTTCATTGGGAGTAAGCTCTATCCCTTTGGGTATATATCTTAACAAACCTGCACTATATAATTCCAGATTGTAACTCTCTACATTCTTCTTACCCATTCCCAATTTGTCAGCCAACTTATTAGGAGTAAGCAGTATCTTGTTGTTCTCTGCTATTAATAGGAGCTTGATATAATATCCTTTCACTTTAATATTCAAATCCACTGTCATAAAGAGGTAGGACAGTGTTATGAAGTTGGGATGTTCAATGGGTGGAATGCAGTAAATGCTCCTCATTACAAATTCTATAAGAGGATGGTTGATAGCTTCCCTATATCTCTTTCTAATCAGCACTGCCTCTATATCCTTATTGAAGTTCTTTAATGCGTCCTCTTTCTCTCCAGTTCGTTTGGCTAAGTCTTTGATTCTCCATCTGACCTTATAATAGTCGTTTCTATATAAGGACAGACAGAAGAACCTGTACAAATTGGGTGGATTGAGTTTATCTACAATAGACTTGTTAATGGTAGCATAATCCTGCCTAATGTTACTTGTCCTGTTTTGCAGGTATCTTTGAGGTATCTTCATATTCATTAGTAGCTGATTGAATAGTATTGGTAAACATTAAATCTTTCTTCTCTCGTTCCATCCTGTAATAGTAGGCAGTTCCAAAGTATATCTTGGCTTCCTTTCTGTTGTGAAACTTCTTTCCTGTTGGCAGATGAATTATCATATCAGTTTAAATATCAGTGAATTAATAAGCCAACTTCTGCAATGAGATATAATAGGTAGCAACCTTTCCATTCTTCTTTCTCCTTGTCTTTAGATAGTTATTAAGATTAGCCCACAATCCAATGTGAACCTTGTTATCTTTTACTCCCTGTTTAAGAGCCTTAACTCTTATCTGCTCATAAGTAAATTCTTCCATTTTAGATATTCTGAATAGTTTGTAAGTCCGTCAATCTATGTGGTGGGATTATCTGCTTGTAGTACTGTAAAGATAGTAACTCCATAAGTGAGAAACTAATGATAAGACCACACATTTAGTAATCAGACTTTAGACTATTCAGAATTTCTAAGAACTTGGGGAGAACAAGCCCACCTGTCACATGGGCTTTGCTCCGTAGTATGTATTATGCTTCTAAAGCATTTTGTAGCATTGCTTGAAAATCATCATCTTCCTTTATTTTCTTTAGTTTGTCATCATTAAGTTCTAATTGTTTTAGCTTATCCAAAGCCTTGAATGCTTGTTCTTCGCCATGTACTTTAGCATAACTGTTAAATCCTTTAATGAAGTAACGTTTAGTGAGAAATGTGACGCTGATTTTGGCAGCTTTGCATAGAGTTATAAAATCGTTACCTCTCTTGATGTCAACTATGGCATCTTTTGGTAGATTGTATTCTTCTCTTCTTAAAACCTTGTTCAATATCTTCTCTGGAATGTTCTTCTTGGTATAAATCAGACCTGCTGTCGTAGGATTGAATCCCTGTTGGATTAGTTCAGCCATATTCTCAAAGAGTTCATCTTTGGATGTCAAGGCAGCAACCCCTATCTTGGCTTTCATATCCCAATTACCAACTCTGTTGATTTCTTCCAAATAAGTTCCTATATCCTTAATATCCTTAACAAAGACATTGGGGATAGTCATATTACCTTTGACAGAGTTTAGTTTGGCAAATGCTGTGCTTCTGTGTTGACCGTCCAAGATTACAAAGTAGCCTTCTGCCTCTTCTTCTGTCAGAACTCTACCGTTTACATCTGTTACGACATATCCTGCCTTTATTAGTTTTGAAGCTTCTATCACGATGATGGGATAGGCTTCTTCATATTTGCCATTGTCAATAATAGCAATGAACGTATCTACTTTCTTTGAATCAATGCTTCTGTTATGTTTTACAAAGGCAATCTTCTTAGAGACCTTCTCCTCAGTTTTAGTTAATTGGAATGTAATAGGTTCGTCTTTAAGTGTGAGGGCTTTACTATTCTTCTCTTCAATAGCCTGCTTTAATTGTTTCACAATTAACTCTTGGGCGTGTAGAACGGTTTCTCCCAACTGTCTGTTAACTATGTTCTTCAAATCTCTTTCAGCTTTAATCAACTGTTGTTGTAAGCTGAGAGTGCGCACTGCCTTTCCTGCTTTAGCATTAGCTACTGATTTGCTGGTTGCAGTCTTTCCTGCTGTCTTAGTCATTGTTTTCATTGTCATCTTGTTTTTAATTATCAAATTAAGTTCTTTGTAACCGTCCAACCTATGCGCACTTGGCTTTCTGATTACGCTGCAAAACTACTTGCTTCTGGGCTGATTAAAAGAGAGAAATTAATGGGTGGTTTTACTTCCCCTCTTAATTGTCAGCTCGTCCGCTATCGTTTTGACGCTGCAAAGATGGGATATAATGGCAGGATTAAAAGAGAGAAAAAAAGTCCTGCTCTTATGTACCCTCTTAATGGTACGGAGCAGGACTGTATTAATTATCAGAAGTTTATTAGAAGTATATGCTGTTCGCAGTATCAATTCTCTTGTCTTTATATTGCTTGATGTAACCTTTTAGGACATCTTCATCATCTGAGAATTTACTATGTTTAGATAGCTTAGTGAAGTAGATAAGCCTTGATATGAGCAATGTCTTACTAAGTGATATGGTGCTTCCTTTCTTCTGTCTGACATTAAACAGCTTATTATATGGCTCTAAATTGAAGAAGTCATTGAACATCTTATAGAACAGCCATATCTGAACGGATTCCTTTTCTTCTGCATGGGTGCTTATGCTGACTTGTTGGTTCTGCATCCAAGGATGTTCCTCTATCTCTTTTAGGTTGTTGGCAATGATAGTAGCCAAGTAACCTATTGCATTGGCATTGTCAATTACTATCTGATGCTTGCCTTCAATCTTTACAGAGACGGTAATAGGCTTTTTAAAACTTACTCCAAATTGGTTAATCTCCTTATGGTTGTCAGCTATGGCTTTGGCGAATTTGATGAGTTGTTCTATTCCAATGCCTGTAGCTTTCATTCCGTCCAAGCACGTTCCACAAGTATAGTCAAAGATGAACAGAAGTAGAAACCAGAACTTATCTATATCAACTCCCAAACCTTTCAATGTATTCTGTATGTCCTCATTGGCTATATAATCTTCGTATGTGAAATTACCATATAGTTCATTCTGATTGTATCTTCTTATGAATAGGGGTAAGGCGGTAGTGCCGCAGACGTATCTTTCTCCTGTGGCTGGGTCTATATCTACGTCTGGAACATATTTAACGGCTATGGCTTCCATGTATTCCAAACGAGTATCAATGCTTATGTAATCTTCCTTTAGCTTCTCCATAATTATTAGTTTAAGGCAAAATTAAAAAATAATCCCCACCTGCATTGCTACAAGTGAGGAATTTGTGGATAGGATATGCTTTAGTAATCAGAAGCTCCTGTAAACGTATCCATGAGTTTATCCATCTGCTCACCTATGCACTTGTCTATCAGCTTTGCATAGTGGGCAGTCATTCGTGTATTGGTATGTCCTAACATCTTAGAAACAACTTCCAGCGATATGTTATTGGCTAAAGTAATTGTACTTGCAAAGGTGTGCCTACTTGTGTGGAAGCAAATTCGTTTATTAATTCCACAAAGTATAGCTATATCCTTTAGATATTTGTTGATGTCCGCAGGGTCTTGAATAGGGAGTAATTTCTCTCCACCTTTGTACTTATCCAATATCAGTTTGGCGATGGGGAGTAGGGGAATGCGTGATAGAACCCCTGTCTTAACCCTACGTTTCTTAATCCATATTCTGCCAGTGTTATCTTTCTCAAAGTGTTCTGGTGTCAAGGTCTTAATGTCAATGTAGCTAAGCCCTGTGAAGCACCCAAAGAGAAACATATCTTTAGCTCGTTCCAATCTTGGTAGGGGAGTATCAAAGTTGATAATCTTCCTCAATTCTTCTTCATCCAAGAAATCCACTTCTACGGGTTCGCGTTCTACTTTATAAGCATTTACAGGATTGTAGGATATATAAGAGTTGGCGACAGCTAAATTTAGCAACTTCTTTAAGAACTTTAAATGTTTGGTGCAGGAGTTTTGTCCCATCTTCTTCTCTCCTAAAAGGAAAGCATGGAATCCTTGAATGAAGCCCAAGTTTATCTCTCTTAAATATAAGTCCTTACGCTCATATTTCTTCTGAATAAACTCTTTGAATAATCTGCCTGTATATTCAAACACCCAATAAGTGGCAGGGGCAACAGTTTTACCTACCATTGCTTTGCGCTCTGTATTATGTTCGTTCAGAACATCCAATAAAGTCTTCTCGTTCAGAGCTTCCACCTTATCTGTGATAGCTTCTTTTAATAGTTCAGCAGTGATAAGATACCCCTTTTGGAGTAGCTCAATTTCTTTTTGATATATCTTATTCCGTAGTTGAATCAGATAACCGTTGATTAGCTGCGCTTCTTCACTCTTGCCTTTTACAGCTTGCTTCTCTTTGTTCCAGTCAGCAGCAGGTACGTGTTTACCTGTACTAAAGTAGATTCTCTTTCCGTTAGTGGTGATTGAAACCTCAATAGGTGATAGACCTTTTTTGTTTTGCTTACTTTCTCTTAATGAAAAGTAAACCATTGTACAATGTTTCTCCATTTTAAATTAAATGTTATATGGAGTGTATCGCATTGTATTATAGTTGATTATGCCAATTCTTGCAGCCGTTTTTTAAGAATGGCAAATTCGGCTGCAAATCGGCTGCAAAAGTAACCTGTTTATGGCTTGATTTGAGGGGTAATTGGCTACTCTTTACATGAGTTGTTTGGACTTAAATAAAGCAGGATTTATCTTGTTATCTCCTTACTGATTCACCATTCATTCACTCCAAATAATGAGTGATGCAAGGTGCTTCAATCTGTTATCTAAGTCAAGTTACCACAAATAAAAAACTCCTGCAACCATAAGGATTACAGGAGTTTATCTGTATTAAGTAACTTAAATTACTTGCTCAAAGCAGTAGCCACGTCTACAGCACAAGCCACTGTACATCCTACCATCGGGTTGTTACCGATGCCGAGGAATCCCATCATTTCCACGTGAGCAGGAACTGATGAAGAACCAGCGAACTGAGCGTCTGAGTGCATACGGCCCATAGTGTCGGTCATACCATATGAAGCAGGTCCGGCAGCCATGTTATCCGGGTGAAGAGTACGACCTGTACCACCACCGGAAGCTACTGAGAAATAGGGCTTACCAGCTAATACGCGTTCTTTCTTGTATGTACCGGCAACCGGGTGTTGGAAACGTGTCGGGTTAGTAGAGTTACCGGTAATGGAAACATCTACGCCTTCTTTCCACATGATAGCTACACCTTCGCGAACGTCATCAGCACCATAGCATTTTACTTTTGCACGTTCACCGTCAGAGTAAGCGATTTCGCGAACTACTTTCAGTTCACTTGTGTAATAATCGAATTGAGTCTGAACATAAGTAAAGCCATTGATGCGTGAGATGATCTGAGCAGCGTCTTTTCCAAGACCGTTCAAGATACAACGCAAGGGCTCTTTACGTACTTTGTCTGCTTTAGCAGCGATTTTGATTGCACCTTCGGCAGCAGCGAATGATTCGTGACCGGCTAAGAATGCGAAACATTTAGTTTCTTCACGCAGCAACATTGCAGCCAGGTTGCCATGACCGATACCAACCTTACGGTCGTCGGCTACTGAACCCGGAATACAGAATGCCTGAAGACCGATACCGATAGCTTCGGCAGCATCAGCAGCATTCTTACAGCCTTTTTTGAGAGCAATAGCAACACCTACTACGTAAGCCCACTTTGCGTTTTCAAAACAGATAGGCTGAGTTTCTTCACACGTCTTATAAGGATCAAGTCCGGCAGCTTCGCAGATTGCGTTAGCTTCTTCGATGTCTTTGATGCCGTTAGCGTTCAAAGCTTCGATGATACCTTTGATACGACGGTCTTGACTTTCAAATTTTACTTCTCTAATCATAGTTTCTTTTCCTCCTTATATTATTCGTGACGTGGATCAATATGTTTAACTGCTCCCTGTTCTGCTGTTACGCGTCCGTATGTGCCGGTTACTTTTTTCAAAGCTTCGTTAGCATCGGTTCCTTTTTTGATTTCGTCCATGAACTTACCCATGTGTACGAATTCGTATCCGCAGATCTCATCGTTTTTGTCCAAGAAGATGTTCTTGATATAGCCTTCTGCCATTTCAAGATAACGAGGACCTTTAGCTAAAGTACCGTACAGTGTACCTACTTGGCTACGCAGACCTTTACCTAAATCTTCCAGACCGGCACCGATGATCAGACCGCCTTCTGAGAAAGCCGACTGAGTACGTCCGTAAACAATCTGTAAGAAAAGTTCGCGCATAGCAGTGTTGATAGCGTCGCAAACAAGGTCGGTATTCAATGCTTCGAGGATTGTTTTACCCGGAAGAATTTCTGCAGCCATAGCAGCCGAGTGAGTCATACCCGAACATCCGATAGTTTCAACCAGAGCTTCCTGGATGACACCTTCTTTTACGTTCAGAGTAAGTTTACAAGCACCCTGCTGAGGAGCACACCAACCAACACCATGTGTCAGACCTGAAATATCAACGATTTCTTTTGATTTTACCCATTTTCCTTCTTCGGGTATGGGAGCCGGTCCGTGGTTAGGACCCTTCTTTACAACACACATGTGTTCCACTTCGTGTGAATAAGTCATAATTAGCTCTTTTTTAAGTAATATAATTAAAAATACGTAGTCACTATTCTCAAATTGCACGCAAAGGTACTCGTTTTATTGGTTTTTGCAAATCGGCTTTTATTACTTTTTTATGAAAAGAATAAAATAGGAGGGAGGGAGTTCGCTTATTGTAATGTGGAGATTACATTTTGGGATTGAACTATTCACCGGACAGTTTGTTCTTTGATAAAATTTATGATTATGGAGTTCGACCAAGTAGATATGCATTATTTGATAGCAGCCATTTGTGTGATAACGGGTGCTTTGATATTTTATACTATTGGAGTATGGGGAGAGCATGTGCAGGGAAAATTGAAATTCTGGCACATTCTCTTTTTTCTTTCCGGATTGGTGTGTGATGCAGTAGGAACGGGATTAATGAAGAGTATCGCGCATATGACCCATCTTCATGATGAAATACATACGGTGACCGGTGTGATTGCCATTTTACTGATGCTGGTACATGCGATGTGGGCTATTTGGACTTATACGAAAGGTTCTTCTACTGCAAAAGCACATTTTAATCGTTTCAGTATTTTTGTGTGGTGTATTTGGCTTATACCTTATTTTATTGGGATGTATTTAGGGATGTCCCATCATTAAAAAAGAAAAGTCCTTTTGTTAAAGGACTTTGAAACTTTTTGTTTGTTGAGTGTCGGTTACTCTGATAATCACAGGTTGCAGGAGGGTGATTTCCTGTTTGGGGTTGTAGTTTGTTTGCGAACTCAGCAGTCGCCCCATCAAATCATAAACTTCAATAATGCTTTTACCCTCTAATCCTAAAATAACAACCTTATTACCTTCTTTATGTAGAGACAGATTTGAAGAAGTGCTCGTTTCTCCGATACCTGTAGGTGATCCTTTTAAACCGAAATCGTCTTTGCTCGGAGAAAACTCTGCGTTTTCATATCCGGCTTTCATCAGTTCGTCTACCAAGCTGTTGATATATAGTTCAAGATAACAATATCCGGTTTCTTCATCAATATCTTTGTATGTTTTACCTTGAGGCAGATATTTATTGGCCCATTCATCGGGAATTCCGTCATTGTTACTGTCTGTAGGTTTGCTTTCTGAGTTATAGGTGATATAACCTTCACAATTGGTCTGAGAGTCGATGAGTCCGTTAGTGCTTTTATTGGAACCTTCAAAAGTGTAACCGCCACTGCGTACATCAGACATGATACGAGTGTCTATCACGTCGCGTTTCAAGCTTGCTCCGACATAGGTTAACACTTTTTCGTATGTTTCTATTGCTGTATGGGTAGTAGTAGGGGCAGCTTCAAATTCTGTTACACTTTTGATGTTTTCAATACTCCCTCCGGGTAATGGGGCATTATCGGTATCCGGATGGATTCCAACCCAATTGTCTGCATTTGTTTTAGCGATATTGGCTTTAGATTTGCTACTCAGCTTAGAACAAGTGTCATCAAAATAATTTCCTGATACATAGAATTTTCCCCAAACACCAGCTTCGTTTACGTATTTCCCATCATCTGCGTTTGGTGAAAAAATGCGATAGGTGATACCTTCTTTAGTTGCAGTTGAAGGTCCTGGTTTATAATAGTTGTTGATAAAATTATAATTACCTCCTTCTCCGGCATATCCGCCATTAGTCGGTCCCCAATTATAAAATACATTATTGCGCAAATCGACCATTTCATCATCGGGTCTTCCTGTATAACGGCTTCCGCAAAGTCTGGGGGTACGACTTTTATGATGTGCTAATAAATTGTGATGAAAAGTAGCACCTTCACCTCCCCAGATGCCGCCATATCCGTGGCTACCTTTTCCATGTACGGAATTGGTTAGACTTTCACTCAGGATACACCATTGCATTGTGAAATTTTTATTTCCGTAAAAAGAAGAGCATTCATCTGTACTCCAACTCATCGTACAATGGTCAATGATTACATTACTTTGATTGCGTCCCCACATAGCATCGTCTTCTGTTTGCTCTTCGTCTCCCATCCGGCAACGGATAAATCGGATAATAACATTGCTCGCTTTAATTACAACTGAGTAGTTTTTGATGCAGATGCCATCTCCTGGAGCTGTTTGGCCGGCAATTGTTATGTTTCCGTTTTTTATTTCAAGTGTACTTTTTAATGCAATAGTTCCGGATACATCGAATACGATAATACGGTTACCGCTTTTCAATCCTTCGCGAAGCGAGCCGGAACCGCTGTCGTTTAGATTCGTGACATGATATACACTACCGCCACGCCCTCCGGTGGTGGTATAACGAGCAAAGCCTTCTGCACCCGGGAAAGCTGGAGTTGTCTGGGCATGAAGATCGCTGATTAACGCTGCTACTATGATTAGTATCGAAAATAAAGTAATGATTCGTTTCATAAACTACTTATCTATTTTATTTTTAGGCAAAGTTCGGGATTATCTTCTTTAGGTATGTGGATAAATTATTTTTCTATGTGTAACTATTGGCTTTTATGAATAGAATATATCAATATATGTAATGTGCTGTTACATATATTGTTAATAGGTATGTCATCTATTGATAGTTGATTTTACATTACTATTATATCTTTTTTTTAGGTGTTTCTTAAGTATATAATTTAATTTGTTTGTGTGTGTAATAGGTAGGTGGTACCACCTACCTATTACACACACAAACAAACATAATATATATGTTCTCAAACCATACATTTATATATACTTGAAAATAGTAGTTGTCAAAAAGAGGTTTCTTTAATAAAGTTCGTAACTTTGCAACATTAATATAAATAGCAAATAGAGTTATGATAAAATTGTCAGATGCGGTCTTGCAAAAAGCGGCAGGTGAGGGAATGGATGAGTTTATCCAAGTGTTTACCGATAAATATAAAGAAGCGATAGGAGGTGAGCTGACTGCCGGAACAATGGCTTTGCTTACGGGTGAGCAACATTCGTTATTGGCTTATCAGATGTTCCGTGATGAGATTATGGTAGGCGGTTTCTGTCAATTGATTCAGAATGGATATGGTGGTTATATTTTTGATAATCCCTTTGCTAAAGTAATGCGTTTATGGGGGGCGGAAGAGTTTTCTAAGCTTGTCTATCGGGCAAAGAAAATTTATGATGCCCATCGTGAAGATCTTGAAAAAGAGCGTACCGAAGATGAATTCATGGCAATGTATGAACAGTATGAAGCTTTTGATGAGCTGGAAGAAGAGTATTTTGAAATGGAGGAACAGGTGACGGTAATCATTGCAAGTTATGTAGATGAACATTTAGAACTGTTTGGAGAGATAATAAAGTGATGTAAAAGGCTGTTCTTTATTTCTTCGTATAATCATAATTTAGGTGTTAAAAATAAAGATATGCTATTTAGTCCATCCGATTTATACAAGAAAGTGAGTTTGGAGAAATAATTAAATAACCGGTGCAGTATTTTTTAAGTCTCTGCATTTACTAATTGTGAATTAGAATTTATATCTTTGCAAACTCTAAAAAATAGATTTATGAAACAAGTGAAAGTTTTGGTATTGACCCTGATTGTTTTAATGGGTATTGGTTTTACTTCTTGTATGAATTCAGATGATAATTATACTCCTATATGGCAAGGACCGGTGGAGGTTATTTCTTCTGTTTACGGAGGCACTTATTTTAAAATAGGTGAACTTAAAATACAACCTACTACTACTTCATTAGTGGCTGTCGAGGAAACTTATAAATTTGATCCTTCTTCCACCAAGATGGCCTATATTGCTTGCACTTATTCCAATGATGAAGCGAGTGGAAATTCGGGAGCAACCAATACGTTGAAAAATGTAACTTTAAATTATGCTGTATCGTTAGATGGTACGGTGGAGAGTGTAGCAGAAAAAGGAGCCTCCAATGATTCTGTTGCTACAGCTCCTATCATACGTGTTACCAACGTGATGAGCTCTTCTTCCACGAGTGAAGAAAATTTCTATATTTTGGATAATCGTTATCTTTTTGCTGGAATATCATATTATGTTCAGGAAAAGCAGCATTCGTTTACATTGGTAAACTATCCTAATGAGGAGGTTGAGGATGGCGTTATTAAGTTTTATTTGCGTCATGGTGGAACACCTGAAAAAGATGGTGTTACTTTGATTTCTGCAAATGTGGCAGGTACTTATCCGTATTTATATTACAAGAGCTTTGATCTTGCGAATTATTTGCCTACTTTGCCGGGAAAAGAAGTGAAGATTATTGTTGAGGTTGATGAGAACACTGTCAATAACAAGTTGGATGATGAAAGAACTAAGAAGAGAGAGTATTCTCTTACTTATAAAGTAGAGGAATAATATTGAATTACAAAGAATTATTTAAGATATCGATGTTATTGATTTCCTCTCCGGCCAAGGCCTGGGAGGAAATTCGTTTGGAAGAGGATAGGCGAAAGGTTTTCGGAGCTTTTGTCTATCCTATGATTGGTTTATGTGGTCTTGCCGTATTTATAGGTTCTCTGTTGGTCAACGGTTGGGGTGGTCCGCAAAGCTTTCAGATAGCTATGACGCAGTGTTGTGCAGTGGCAGTGGCATTGTTCGGCGGTTATTTTCTGGCTGCATATGCCATCAATCAATTACGGGTACAAATGTTCGGGATGTCCGACGATGTTCCTTTGACCCAACAATTTGCCGGATATGCATTGGTAGTCACTTTCCTGCTTAAAATAATTACCGGTTTGTTGCCGGATTTCAGTATTATCGGTTGGTTATTGCAGTTTTATATCGTCTATGTGGTGTGGGAAGGTGCGCCGATTGTGATGCAAGTTGAAGAAAAGAATCGGTTACGATTCACCATTTTATCATCCCTGTTGTTAATACTGTGTCCGGCGGTGATTCAATTCGTGTTCAATAAGCTAACAGCAATATTAAATTAAGAAACAAATGAAACTGGCTCCTGTAAATATAAAGAATAAACGTGCTACATTCGACTATGAACTGATCGATACTTATACGGCAGGTATTGTGCTTACCGGAACGGAAATCAAATCCATCCGTATGGGAAAGGCAAGTCTGGTAGATACGTTTTGCTACTTTGCCAAAGGTGAGTTGTGGGTGAAGAATATGCACATCGCCGAGTATTTCTATGGTTCGTACAATAATCATACAGCTCGTAGAGACAGGAAGCTGTTACTTAATAAAAAAGAGTTGAAGAAACTCGAACGTGGCACCAAGGAAACCGGCTTTACTATTGTACCGGTTCGTATGTTCGTCAATGAAAAAGGATTGGCTAAAGTTGTGGTAGCTTTGGCAAAAGGTAAAAAGCAGTATGATAAACGTGAATCTCTGAAAGAAAAAGATGACCGTCGCGATATGGACAGAATGTTCAAAAGGTGAAGATTGTGATTTAGTGGTAAGTGATTAGTGATGGTGATTAGCGATAGACGGTGAGTGATAAAGTAGACAGGTGATAAATGGAGATGGATAAAATAACTATTCCGCAATTGGTATCCCGGCGTATCCTTATATTGGATGGGGCGATGGGTACCATGATTCAGCAATACAACTTAAAAGAAGAAGATTTTCGTGGCGAGCGTTTCGCGCATATTCCCGGACAGTTGAAAGGGAATAATGATTTGCTTTGTCTTACTCGTCCGGATGTGATTCAGGATATTCATCGTAAATATCTTGAAGCCGGGGCCGATATTATTGAAACAAATACTTTCAGTTCGACCACAGTCTCTATGGCCGATTATCATGTAGAGCAGTATGTACGTGAAATAAATTTGGCAGCTGTAAAACTGGCCCGTGAGGTGGCTGATGAGTATACGGCTAAAAATCCGCAAAAGCCTCGTTTTGTAGCTGGTTCTGTGGGACCTACCAATAAGACTTGTTCTATGAGCCCGGATGTGAATAATCCGGCTTTCCGCGCTTTGAGTTACGATGAATTGGCCGATGCCTACCAGCAACAGATGGAAGCTATGCTCGAAGGTGGAGTGGATGCGATTCTGATTGAAACGATTTTCGACACGTTGAATGCTAAAGCGGCTGTTTATGCAGCCGAACAAGCTATAAAGATAACAGGGGTCGAAGTACCCATAATGCTTTCTGTTACTGTTTCCGATACAGGTGGACGTACGCTTTCCGGTCAGACGCTGGATGCTTTTTTAGCTTCTGTGCAACATGCCAATATTTTCTCTGTCGGATTAAATTGTTCGTTTGGTGCGAGGCAGTTGAAACCTTTCCTTGAACAACTGGCTGCCCGTGCTCCTTATTATATCAGTGCTTATCCGAATGCCGGACTTCCCAATAGTTTGGGGCAGTATGACCAGAGCCCGGCTGATATGGCCCATGAAGTCAAAGAATATATCCATGAAGGTTTGATTAATATCATTGGTGGCTGTTGTGGCACTACCGATGCATACATTGCCGAATATCCGGCTTTAATAGAAGGGGCCCGCCCACATGTGCCGGTTCGGAAACCGGATTGTCTTTGGCTTTCCGGGCTTGAACTTCTGGAAGTAAAGCCCGAGATAAATTTTGTGAATATCGGCGAACGTTGTAATGTGGCCGGTTCGCGTAAATTTCTGCGTCTGATTAATGAGAAGAAGTATGACGAAGCACTTTCCATTGCCCGTCAGCAAGTGGAAGACGGTGCGCTGATTATCGATGTGAATATGGATGACGGTTTGCTGGATGCTCGTCAGGAAATGACTACTTTCCTCAATCTGATAGCTTCCGAACCGGAGATAGCCCGTGTTCCTGTGATGATCGACTCTTCTAAATGGGAAGTTATTGAAGCCGGTTTGAAATGCCTTCAAGGCAAATCGGTGGTAAACTCTATCTCTTTGAAAGAAGGTGAGGAGAAATTTCTGGAACATGCCCGTATTATCAGGCAATATGGTGCTGCTGCCGTAGTGATGGCATTTGATGAAAAAGGTCAGGCAGATACTGCTGCCCGTAAGATAGAGGTCTGCGAACGGGCTTATCGGCTATTGGTGGATAAAGTCGGTTTTAATCCGCAGGATATTATTTTTGATCCGAATGTTTTGGCTGTAGCTACCGGTATCGAAGAGCATAATAATTATGCAGTCGATTTTATCAATGCGACGGGCTGGATACGGAAGAATCTCCCCGGTGCGCATGTGAGTGGCGGTGTTAGTAATCTCTCGTTCTCTTTCCGAGGGAATAATTATATTCGTGAAGCAATGCACGCCGTGTTCCTTTATCATGCTATCCAGCAGGGAATGGATATGGGAATTGTCAATCCGGCTACTTCTGTTCTGTATACGGATATTCCTGCTGATGTGCTTGAAAAGATAGAGGATGTCGTTCTTAACCGTCGTCCGGATGCTGCCGAGCGTTTGATCGAACTTGCCGAAGCATTGAAGGCCGGTAAGGGCACGGACGCACAGTTGTCGACTTCCAACTCTCAATTGTCCGTTCATCAGGCTTGGCGCGACGGAACAGTACAAGAACGCTTGCAACATGCATTGATCAAAGGGATAGGTGATTTTCTGGAAGAGGATCTTGCGGAAGCATTACCGTTGTATGAAAAGGCGGTCGATGTGATAGAGGGCCCTTTAATGGATGGGATGAATCATGTAGGCGAGTTGTTCGGAGCGGGGAAAATGTTTTTACCTCAGGTTGTGAAAACGGCGCGTACGATGAAAAAAGCAGTGGCTATTTTACAGCCGATTATTGAATCGGAGAAACAGGAAGGAGCTTCCTCTGCCGGTAAGGTGTTGCTGGCTACTGTAAAAGGAGACGTGCACGACATCGGTAAGAACATAGTATCTGTGGTGATGGCTTGTAACGGTTATGATATTGTAGATTTAGGAGTAATGGTGCCCGCCGAAACCATTGTACAGCATGCTATTGAGGAAAAAGTAGATATGATTGGCCTGAGTGGGTTGATCACTCCCTCTTTGGAAGAAATGGTTCACGTGGCTATGGAATTGGAAAAGGCCGGTTTGGATATTCCTTTGTTAATAGGTGGTGCTACGACTTCAAAGATGCATACCGCTTTGAAGATTGCTCCTGTTTATCATGCTCCGGTCGTTCATTTGAAAGACGCTTCTCAAAATGCCGGTGTAGCGGCGCGTCTGCTTAATCCGAAAACAAAGGAAGAGTTGGCGATAGAACTGACGAAAGAATATGAAGAATTGCGTGATAAGAGTGGAATGATGCGTCGTGAAACAGTGTCGCTCGAGGAAGCGCAAAAGAATAAACTGAATCTGTTTTAATTGATATAAGTATGAAAAAGATCTGTTTCTTATTATTGCCGGTGGCGGTTCTGTTGGCAAGTGTCATCTCTTGTTCTTCTGCTCCGCAAAACTCGGAGCCTGCTTCTGCTAACGCTGCTTTGGATAATATTTTTGCGCGTAAGAGTGTGCGTACTTATTTGAATAAAGGAGTTGAAAAGGAGAAGATCGACTTGATGCTCCGCGCCGGTATGGCTGCCCCTTCTGGTAAAGATCTGCGTCCTTGGGAGTTCTACGTTATAACCGAACGTGCTTCTCTCGATTCTATGGCTGCGGCTTTGCCCTATGCTAAGATGCTTACTGAGGCCCGTTATGCCATTGTGGTTTGCGGTGATTCCACCCGTTCTTCTTATTGGTATCTGGATTGTTCGGCTGCCGCGCAGAATATTCTTTTAGCTGCTGAAAGTTTGGGGTTGGGTGCTGTGTGGACTGCGGCATATCCTTATGAAGACCGTATGGAGGTAGTGCGCAAGTATATTGCTCTTCCCGAGAATATTCTTCCGCTTTGTGTCATTCCTTTCGGATATCCTGCGGTGCAGCAGCAACCGAAACAAAAGTATGATGAAAAGAAAATACACTATCAATAAATTCCACCTAAAGGAAAGATATAAACAGGTGGCTGTTTGCTGACCTTAAGAACATTTTCCATTTTGGAAATACGAATAGATATTTTACTTATGTTTTTCTACCTGTCGGTTACGAGTGTCAGCGCACAAGAAACACTGACACTTGAGAACTGTCTTGAGATGGGTATAGAAAATAATCCGTCTTTATAGAGTAAGCGCAATGAGATACAGAAAGGCAGATATGGCATTTCTGAAAACTGCGCTAAGCTACTTCCACAAATTAACGGTTTTGCCAATTACAATGACAATATCGATCCCTCCGTATCCGTAACCGACGGTTCTGCTTACGGTACGCCTTACAACGTAACCCATACTTTGCGGTATGGTCCAATGTAGGGTTACAGTTGCAGATGTCACTTTATAACCAGACTCTTTATATTACTTCATCCTGCAAATTTGTAAAATGTATTATCTGGGTCAAGTTACTGCAGCTTCTTGGATTAACATATCGGATATGCTCCGTCTACAACCGAAAACTGATGAATCTGAAAACCTCTGTCGGACATAAGTATGAGATATTTATCAGGCTGATTCAACTGATATCCGAAAAAGCATTTCGCTACTTAAAAACACTCAAAAAAGCATTCAGGAAATTTCTGATTTTTTTAACTTTCCGAATGCTTCTTATTTTGGCACATTTTTCAAAAAACAGACAGGACAGTCACCACAGCAATACCGCAAGGGATAGTTTTTGAGCGATTATTCTTTTATTTTCTTTTTATACGATTCGTATCTTGATATGATATCTCTTACGAAATTGTATGTTTCTATTCCACGGAAATATCCGTTTTTACAGACCGGGTCGGTGAAATATTCTTCATTGCTTTTCAGCAGGATGTAGTTTTCGACGTTGTTGTTCCAGGTGTTTTTGTCTTTTCCGTACTTGTCGGCCAAGGCAATGGCATCGTAGATATGCCCTAAACCGGCGTTATAGGACGCCAGGATAAATTTGATACGTTCTTCTTTATCGGGAATCGCGCTGAGGCTTCTGTCTGTTAGTTTGATGTATTTTACTGCTGCTTTGATGCTCTCTTCCGGATTTTGTTCTTTACCGGGTGGCACTCCCATAGCCCGTGCTGTTTGCGGCATTAACTGCATCAATCCTCTGGCTCCTGCCCAAGATACGGCTGTCGTATCGAAATTCGATTCCGTATAGGCTAATGAGGCCAGTAAACGCCAGTCCCAGTCAATCTCTTTGGAATACTTCTTAAATAAATTGTCGTAATGGGAAATTTTTCCTTCACGGAGCGAGAGGATGGGGGAGTGGGGAACCGATTTGCTGATTTCAAAGTATCGTTTCGTGCTCGCCGTATAAGCCGGTGAGGTCATATTCTCTTCGTGCCATTTATCTGCTGCTGCCGCCAGTTGCGGGCAATCTTTGCGTACAGCCCATGATGCTCGCTGGTCGAAGCTGATGGAAAGCTTGATATTGAGATTGGGATAGTAAGTGGTGTTCAGCCTGGCCAGGTCGTTATCAGCTACCGTATAAGGTATTTTCCCTTGTGCTACTTGTGTGATCAGATCCTCCGCCGTGATGCTGTCGCCCGTCACTTTGTGTATTTGTATGCCGCCTCCCAATTCATTGTTCAGATTGACAAGCCGGTCGTAATATTTACCGGGCTTTACATATACTTCTTTGCCGATGAGTTCTGTGACGTCTGTTATCGGTTTTGTTTTGCCATTGTTCCGTTGTACGATTACCTGATGTGTAATCACTTCCTCTCCACAATAAATGAGGCTGTCTTTCCATTCTTTGGTGATGGGCAGGTTATAGGCAATCAGATCTCCTTCACCGGATAATAGTTTTTGGATCAGTTCAGACACGTTCCGTGCTACTTCAACACGCAGTTTAACTCCTAAGCTTTTGGCAAATTGCTCGCTTAATTCATATTGGAATCCCATTTCCTGTCCACGGTAAATAAAATAAGTAGTCGAACTGTATAACGTTAGTACCACCAGCTCTCCACTGTCTTTAATCTGGGTCAAATCATAGGCTCCTGTCTCTTCTGCCGGATGATGTCTGTGTTTACAGGCCAATACGGAGAAAAGAATAATGAAAAAAACGGGCAATATAGAGCGCCGGGCCGTCATGTCTATCCTAAGTGTTTCTTGATGTACATGGTCAGGATATCGATTGCCACTTCATTGTTGCCTCCTTCGGGTACGATGAGGTCGGCATATCTTTTACAAGGTTCGATGAATTGCTGATGCATCGGTTTCAATACACGTGTATAACGTTCCATCACGGCTTCAGCCGTCCGTCCGCGTTCCACCACATCCCGTTGAATGACGCGTATCAGGCGTTCATCCGGATCGGCATCTACAAATATTTTGAGGTCCATCATATTGCGTAGTTTTTTATCGCAAAGGGCAAGAATTCCTTCGATGATAACTACTTCACGCGGTTCGATATGGATTGTTTCCGGCTGACGGGTACAAGTGAGGTATGAATAGGTCGGTTGCTCGATGCTCTTGCCTTCTTTCAGCATCGAGACATGCTTCGAGAGCAGGCTCCATTCAAAAGCGTCCGGATGGTCGAAATTGATATTTTGGCGCTCTTCCACAGGTACATGACTACTATCTTTATAATACGAATCCTGGGGGAGCAGTACTACTTCACCGGCAGGGAGACTTTCAATTATTTTCCGTACGACGGTGGTCTTTCCTGAGCCCGTTCCGCCTGCTATTCCTATTATTAACATCTGTTGATAGTGTATATTTGAAACAAATAGAGTAATTTTGCATTGAAATAAATGCAGCTTCGGCTGACAAATATATAAACAATAAATTAAAATAGCAACGTTATGGTAAAACACATTGTATTATTTAAGTTAAAGGATGAAGTTCCGGAAACTGATAAACTTGTTGTAATGAATAAATTTAAAGAAGCGATAGAGGCTCTGCCTGCAAAAATATCCGTTATTCGTAAGATTGAAGTGGGACTGAATATGAACCCGGGAGAATCTTGGCATATTGCATTGTATAGTGAATTTGACAACCTGGATGATGTAAAATTCTATGCCACTCATCCCGATCATGTGGCTGCCGGTAAGATTATTGCCGAAGCAAAGGAAAGCCGTTCGTGCGTAGACTATGAAATAGTTTAATGAACCGGATCGCTTTTCCGACTGTTATAATAAGAAAAACGAATAGAGAATGAGAAAAGTATGTTCTTTTTTGTTGCTGATGTTCGTCGTTTTGGCGGCTCATGCGCAGATCCAAGATCCCGTAAAGTTTAAGACAGAACTGAAAACCCTGTCTGATACGGAGGGAGAGATTATTTTTACCGGTACTATCGATAGGGGATGGCATGTCTATTCCACTGATTTAGGAGATGGTGGCCCTATTTCTGCTACATTTAATGTGGATAAGATGACCGGTGCAGAGATTGTAGGCAAGTTGAAACCTGTGGGGAAGGAAGTTTCGACATTCGATAAGCTCTTTGAAATGAAAGTCCGTTATTTTGAAAATACCGCGCAATTTGTTCAAAAGATAAAGTTTACCGCCGGTACTTACGATATGGACGGATATCTGGAGTATGGAGCTTGTGACGATGAAAGTTGCCTTCCGCCTACTCAGGTTCCATTTCACTTTTCCGGTAAGGCCGAAGGTGATTTTTCTAAAGAAGCTGTAGCCGCTCCACAGTCCGGGACTCAGCCTGCACCGCAACAAGCTACTGTGAAAACCGTTACGGATACTGCTTCTGTTGCAACCATCGGTGGGGCGGACGGAACAACCGGAATAAATGTTTCCGATGGAGAAATCGACCTTTGGAAACCGGTAATCAACGAGCTACAGAATTTAGGTGAAGAGCATTCCCAAGATGATATGTCCTGGATTTATATTTTTATTACCGGATTTTTAGGGGGATTGCTTGCTTTGTTCACTCCTTGTGTATGGCCTATTATTCCCATGACTGTGAGTTTCTTTTTGAAACGCAGTAAAGACAAGAAAAAAGGCATCCGTGATGCATGGACATATGGGGCCTCCATTGTTGTTATTTATGTGACTTTGGGATTGGCCATTACAGCTATTTTTGGAGCGAGTGCATTGAATGCCTTGTCTACCAATGCTGTGTTCAACATCCTTTTCTGTCTGATGTTGATTGTTTTTGCAGCTTCTTTCTTTGGTGCTTTCGAGATAACTTTACCCTCCAAATGGAGCAATGCGGTGGATAGTAAAGCGGAGTCGACCGGTGGTTTGATAAGCATCTTCCTGATGGCATTTACGCTCTCTTTGGTCTCTTTTTCTTGTACCGGTCCGATTATCGGTTTCCTGTTGGTACAGGTTTCTACCACGGGTAGTGTTGTTGCTCCTGCCATCGGTATGTTGGGGTTTGCCATTGCTTTGGCGTTGCCGTTTACTTTGTTTGCTTTGTTCCCGTCTTGGTTGAAGTCTATGCCGAAGTCAGGAGGATGGATGAATGTGATTAAGGTTACTCTCGGTTTCCTTGAACTGGCCTTCGCTTTGAAATTCTTGTCGGTTGCCGATCTTGCTTATGGTTGGAGAATTCTTGATCGTGAAACGTTTTTAGCTTTATGGATTGTGATCTTTGCACTGCTCGGTTTCTATCTGTTAGGGAAAATCAAGTTTCCTCATGATGATGATAGTAATAAGATAGGTGTGACGCGTTTCTTCATGGCATTGGTTTCGCTTGCATTTGCGGTTTATATGGTTCCCGGCTTGTGGGGAGCGCCATTGAAAGCTGTCAGTGCATTTGCGCCGCCTATGAAGACACAGGATTTTAATCTATACACCAATGAGGTACATGCCAAGTTTGATGATTATGATTTGGGAATGGAATATGCAAGATTGCATAATAAACCTGTCATGCTCGATTTTACCGGTTATGGATGCGTAAATTGCCGTAAGATGGAACTTGCCGTATGGACGGATCCTACGGTTAGCAAAATAATCAATGACGACTATGTGCTGATTACCCTGTATGTTGATAATAAAACCCCTCTTACCAAACCGGTAAAGATTGTGGAAAATGGAACTGAGCGTACTTTACGTACGGTAGGTGATAAGTGGAGTTATCTGCAACGTGTCAAGTTCGGTGCCAATGCCCAGCCGTTTTATGTTCTTCTGGATAACGAAGGAAAACCTCTGAATAAGTCTTATGCCTATAACGAGGATATTCCTAAATATATCGAATTCTTGAGAACCGGTTTGGAAAATTATCGTAAATAACCGACCGATACCCCAATACGTTAATGTGTCAATTGTTGCGCTATGTTTTACGCATCAATTGGCACATTGGCATATTATCCTATCATTATTTATCTCATTGGCACTTCCATCAATAAAAGAGTAGTCTCTTTAGTAATCTTTATCTGGAATTCTTTGGTGTCCCAAATTCCGATACCGTCACGTTTTGACAGGTGATCGCCGTCTACTTCTATTTCACCTTCAATGACAAACATATATACTCCGTTTCCTTCTTGATGCATTTTGTAATCAATCGTTTGTCCGGCATCGAAGCTACCCATTGAAAACCAGGCGTCTTGTTTGATAGATGCCGGAGTTTCACCGTTGGGAGAAATGATCACTGCCAATTTGTTTTTCTTCAGTAGCGGGCGTATATCGAAATTATTATACTCGGGTTTGGTGTTTTCCACTCTTGGAAATACCCAGATTTGCAAAAACTCCAATTGTTCTTTATCGCTTCCGTTGTATTCACTATGAAAAATACCGCTTCCGGTACTCATAACCTGAATATCTCCCGGGGTGATCGTTTTAGTGTTTTGCACGCTGTCACCATGTCTTAGATAACCCTTTAGAGGGATGGATATTACCTCCATATTTTTGTGCGGATGAGTATCGAATCCCATAGACGGATCGACACTGTCGTCATTTAACACTCGTAAAGCACCAAAATGTATTCTTTCGGGATTATAATAATTAGCGAAACTGAATGTATGGTGGGTTTTTAACCAACCGTGGTTGAAATAACCTCTTGAAGCAGCTTTATCTATTACTTTTTTCATATTAATTCCTTTCTTTAAATAGTTTATACTAATAACAAATAAAGTAAGGATAAAGTTTTTACAAGTAAACTGATGATTTCTCTTTTGGAGAAGACAGACAACTAATCGCATGTATTTCAGAATGATTTCAAAATTATTGCCATATCTTTGCATAATTATGAAGATAAATTAAGATGGTGAATAAGAAAATAGCAAAAAAAGGAAGTTGGATCATATTTCTATTGTGTTGTATCTTCGGAGAATTGCATGCACAAGATGATTTTACTACCTGGACGAGTCTGAAAATCGCTCATCGCCCTGTGTCCGGACTTACGGTAGCCGGAAAGTTCGAATTGCGTACAAAAGATTCTATGAAGTCATTTGACCGTTGGGGATTTGCTGCGGAAGCTAACTATCAGATATTCTCTTTTTTGAAAGCAGAAGCCGGTTATGAAATTCATCATCGGGACAGAGGAAATGAAGGATGGAAATTCAGACATCGATATCGTGTAGGAGCAACAGGAAGTGTAAAATGGCAACATTTCAATTTTTCACTTCGCGAGCGTTTTCAACAGACTTTTTCCAATGGGAACGTTGAAAGTCGTTTGCGCTCAAGGCTGAAAGCAGGCTATAGTCCGCAAAGAGGGATCGTTTCTCCTTATTTTTCTATCGAACTGTATCAGGCAATTGGGGATGCTGCCTTTTGGGATGTGGCACGCATGCGCTATAGGCCCGGTGTGGAGATTGATATTACTGACAGATGGTCACTGGATGTGTTTTATTGCTATCAGTATGAGCCGGATAAAAAGAAGCATATTGTAGGCGTGGAGTGTAGTTTTACATTCTGATAATATACTTTTAATACGGACGATAGTACTGTTTTCAAGATAATCGTTTATATTTGTGACTCTTCAATGCCGTTTTGAGTGGCGGACTTTATATAAATGATGCAATATGAAAAATCAAATATGCTCATGTAAGAGGGCCTTTCTCCTCTTGTTTCTTCTACTTTTGGGGATGCCTTCTTTTGCACAAGTGCAACAAGAAGTACCTCTTTTTAAATCTACCCGTACCTTTGTGCATAAAGCGGTCCGGAAAGATACGGCATGGACTCCCGGTGTTATTGTCGATCAGATTTACTTTGCCCGATACGATAAACAAGGACGAATATCGGTGGAGAATTTATTAAATCCGGACGGTAGTGCCAAAACAAAACTGATCTATGTATTATGATAAAAACAACCGGATAAGAGAAGAGATGACCGCTTCGGTAAAACAACAAGGAATTAAGCGGATTTATCGGTACAGTTATGACGAACAGGGACGGGTAGATGGTAAGACGGTATTGGATGCTGACCGGAATATCGTTCTGAAAGATACAATTATAATGATGAATATGGCAATTGGAAGACAAGGGTGAAGTTCATAAACGACGTTCCGGTGCTGTATGAAGAACGTGAATATGTATATTATAAATAAAAAAACAGGGATATGAAAAAGATTATCAACCCGTGGAAGGGTTTGGAAGGTTATAATTGCTTCGGTTGTGCTCCTAACAATGAAGCAGGTGTTAAGATGGAATTTTATGAAGATGGAGATGAGGTAGTAAGTATTTGGAAGCCACGTCCGGAATATCAGGGCTGGATAGATACGCTGCATGGAGGTATCCAGTCGGTATTATTGGATGAGATTTGCGCTTGGGTGATTCTTCGGAAACTGCAAACTACCGGGGTGACTTCTAAAATGGAGACACGCTATCGCAAGTCGATCAGTACAAAAGACTCCCATGTGGTATTGCGGGCCTCTATTCGTGAGATAAAGCGCAACATTGTTTTGGTAGATGCAAAACTTTACAATGAAGCCGGTGAGCTTTGTACGGAAGCGCTTTGTACGTATTTCACGTTCTCTCAGGAGAAGTCGAAAAACGAGATGCACTTTTTGGCGTGCGATGTAGAACCGGAAGAGATTCTTCCTTTAATTTGAAATTAAAATCGAACTTTTTGTGATAAATGTTTGGTGGTTTGAATGGAATGCTATACTTTTGTCGCTGTAAAGAATGAAAATATGAAATATACAACTACACATCATCATCATCATTTTTCGATCGAATAACTCGGTGGGCGTGTATGATATTGTGTATATATGATATAGAAAACGAGGCTTGCCGGTGAGGTAAGCCTTTTTTTATTATCGTAAATAGAAGTTCTTTTCAATCGTGAATAGTAATCGTTAAATAGTAAATGAAATTATGTGTTTATTAAGAATCGCAGTACAGGCCAAAGGGCGTTTGTTTGAAGAAACGATGGCACTTTTGGAAGAATCAGACATTAAATTGAGTACGACTAAACGTACGTTGTTGGTACAGTCGTCTAATTTTCCCGTAGAAGTGTTGTTCTTGAGGGATGACGATATTCCTCAGTCGGTAGCTACCGGTGTGGCTGATTTGGGAATTGTGGGAGAGAATGAGTTTGTTGAAAAAGGGGAAGACGCAGAAGTCATCAAACGTCTCGGATTCAGTAAATGCCGTTTGTCGCTGGCAATGCCGAAGGATGTCGATTATCCCGGTGTGGAATGGTTTAATGGCAAGAAGATTGCAACCTCTTATCCTGTGATTCTGGAGAATTACATGAAAACGAAAGGGGTGAATGCGGAAGTACATGTCATTACCGGTTCGGTAGAGGTGGCTCCGGGTATCGGGTTGGCTGATGCTATTTTTGATATTGTCAGTTCCGGTTCTACTTTGGTCAGCAATCGCTTGAAAGAGGTGGAAGTGGTGATGAAGTCGGAAGCGCTGTTGATCGGTAATAAGAATATGTGCGATGAGAAAAAGGAAATTCTGAACGAGCTGTTGTTCCGTATGAATGCTGTGAAAACGGCGGAAGATAAGAAATATGTATTGATGAATGCCCCGAAAGATAAATTGGAGGAGATCGTGGCGGTGCTTCCGGGAATGAAAAGTCCGACAGTAATGCCGTTGGCACAAGAAGGTTGGTGCTCGGTACATACGGTGCTCGACGAGAAACGTTTTTGGGAGATCATCGGAAAACTGAAGGCACTGGGGGCTGAGGGGATATTGGTGTTGCCGATAGAGAAAATGATATTGTGATGTACTTTTCTTTTGTCTTGATACAAAAGAAAAGATACCAAAAGAAAAAATCAAGGCTGCATTTTCTCTCCTACTCACTTCCTCCGTTTCGCTAAAGGGGCTCGAACTCGCTTCGCTCAGACAATCGCCCCTTTCTGACGCTCCACTGCGGGCGTTCGCTTGACGGAGAGAAAATGAGGCCCCTACGGAAATTCCCGAACTATGGTCGGAAGAATGGAAAAGTATTCTTGATTATGGAAAAATAGGAATGAGTTGAGAAAATGTGTGAATTAATCAGAGTATGGATTAGTAGGAATATGAATAGTATTTCGAAATGTCTTTGTAAGATATGCATATACATCCTATTTCCATCCGAATGGTTCCCCCGGCCTCATTTCCGTAGCGTCAAACGGAACGTAGGTAAAAAGCGTAAGAAGGGGCGATTGTCTGAGCGTAGCGAGTTCGAGCCCCTTTAGCTTTTTACCGCAGTGCAGTAGCGTAGGAAATGCAGCCTTGATTTTTTCTTTGGTTCTTTCTTTTGTATCAAGACAAAAGAAAGAATAATATAATAATAAGATGAAAGTAATAAAATATCCTTCAAAAGAGAAGTGGGCGGAGATGTTGAGACGTCCCGCGCTCAATACGGAAAGTCTGTTTGATACTGTACGTGGCATTATCGACCGCGTGCGGACAGAGGGCGATAAGGCGGTGATAGAGTATGAAGCCACTTTCGATAAGGCGGAGTTGACATCACTTGCGGTGACGAATGAAGAATTGGAAGAAGGGGTGGCTTTGGTTAGTGAAGAATTGAAAGCCGCCATCTCTTTGGCAAAGCAGAATATTGAACGTTTTCATGCGGCACAAAAGTTCGTAGGTAAGAAAGTAGAGACAATGCCGGGCGTGACTTGTTGGCAAAAGGCGGTAGGTATTGAGAAAGTGGGATTGTATATTCCGGGAGGAACGGCTCCTTTGTTTTCTACCGTATTGATGCTGGCAGTTCCGGCTAAGATTGCCGGTTGCAAAGACATTATTCTTTGTACACCTCCCGATAGCAAAGGAAAAATACATCCGGCTATCCTTTTTGCTGCACGGTTGGCGGGAGTGGATAGAATATTCAAAGCCGGTGGTGTGCAGGCTATTGCAGCTATGGCCTATGGAACGGAAAGTATACCGAAAGTTTATAAGATTTTCGGACCGGGAAATCAGTATGTGACTGCTGCCAAACAGTTGGTCAGCCTGCGTGATGTCGCTATCGATATGCCTGCCGGGCCTTCGGAAGTAGAGGTGCTGGCTGATGATTCGGCAAATCCGGTATTTGTGGCTGCGGATCTACTTTCGCAGGCAGAACATGGAGTTGATAGCCAGGCAATATTGATTACGACTTCTGAGCGACTGCAGGCTGCCGTAGTGGAGGAAGTGGAAAGGCAATTGGCCGAATTGCCTCGTCGTGAAATCGCAGAGAAGTCACTTGCTAACAGTAAATTGATTCTGGTCAATGACATGGATGAAGCGGTAGAGCTGACCAATGAATATGCTCCGGAGCATTTAATCGTAGAGACATCAGACTATATGGAAGTGGCGGAACGCGTAGTGAATGCCGGTTCTGTCTTTTTAGGATCGTTCTCTCCGGAGAGCGCAGGGGATTATGCATCAGGAACCAATCACACGCTGCCTACTAATGGTTATGCAAAGGCATATAGCGGTGTAAGTCTGGATAGTTTTATCCGTAAGATCACTTTTCAGGAAATTTGTTCTGATGGTATGAAAGCTATCGGTCCGGCTATCGAAACGATGGCTGCCAATGAGCAGTTGGATGCTCATAAGAATGCCGTAACCGTCCGTCTGAGAAATATTAATCATAAATCATAAACATTCACATGAAAACCTTGCAAGAACTAACCCGCACCAATATTTGGAAGCTGAAGCCTTATTCTTCGGCACGGGATGAATATAAGGGGGCTGCTGCTTCCGTATTTCTGGACGCTAATGAGAATCCGTATAATCTTCCACACAACCGGTATCCCGATCCGTTGCAGTGTGATTTGAAAAAAGAGCTGGCCAGGATCAAAAAAGTCGATTCCGAACATATCTTTTTGGGAAATGGCAGTGATGAGGCTATCGATCTTGTTTTTCGTGCTTTCTGTGAACCGGGTGAAGACAATGTGGTAGCTATCGATCCCACTTATGGCATGTATCAGGTTTGTGCAGATGTGAATAATGTGGAGTACCGGAAAGTTCTGCTTGATGAGGATTTTCAATTCTCTGCCGATAAATTGCTGGCAGCAACCGATGAACATACCAAATTGATTTTTCTCTGTTCTCCTAATAATCCGACAGGCAATGATTTGCTGCGTACGGAGATCGAAAAGGTTTTGAACCACTTTGAAGGGTTGGTAGTTCTTGACGAGGCTTATAATGATTTCTCTGAGGCTCCTTCTTTCCTTGCCAATCTGAAGGAATATCCTAACTTGGTGGTGCTCCAGACTTTCTCCAAAGCATGGGGATGTGCAGCTATCCGTTTGGGGATGGCTTTTGCTTCCGTCGATATTATTAATATCCTGAATAAAATCAAGTATCCGTATAACGTGAATGACTTGACCCAGAAACAGGGGATGCAGATGTTGCATAAACACGATGAGATAGAACGTTGGGTGAAAATGTTGAAGGAGGAACGGGAGTATTTGGAAGACGCTTTTACCGGCTTGCCTTGTGTCTTAAAAGTGTTTCCTTCGGATGCCAACTTTTTCTTGGCACGCGTGACGGATGCTGTAAAAATTTACAATTATCTGGTAGGCGAGGGAATCATTGTCCGTAATCGCCATAATATCTCGCTTTGCTGTAATTGCCTTCGTGTAACTGTTGGTACGCGTATGGAGAACGACAAATTGTTGGAAGCGTTGAAAAGAATGGGGCCTCTCCCCAGCCCTCTCCGTAGGAGAGGGAGCTAAGTTAGTTTTGTAACTAATTAATAAACAAGAGTGTTGGTTTTGTATCTAATTATAAACAGGAGTATTTGTACTCCCTCTCCTACGGAGAGGGTTGGGGAGAGGCCCCCATTTCTAAATAATTATTAATCATGAAGAAGAAAATATTGTTTATCGACCGGGATGGCACTTTGGTTATAGAACCACCTGTGGATTACCAACTCGATTCATTGGAAAAATTGGAGTTCTATCCGAAGGTGTTTCGTAATTTAGGTTTTATCCGTAGTAAGCTTGACTTCGAGTTTGTAATGGTCACTAATCAGGACGGATTGGGAACAGATTCTTTTCCAGAGGAAACTTTCTGGCCGGCACATAATCTTATGTTAAAGACGTTGGCCGGTGAAGGAATAACATTCGATGAGATCCTGATAGACCGCAGCTTTCCCGAAGATAATGCACCGACCCGTAAACCCCGTACCGGAATGTTGACGAAATATATCGATCACCCGGACTATGATCTGGCGGGTAGTTTTGTTATCGGTGATCGTCCTACGGATGTAGAACTGGCTAAAAATTTAGGTTGCCGGGCCATCTATCTGCAAGACTCTACCGAACTGTTGGAAGAAAAAGGTCTTGAATCGGTTTGTGCTTTAGCTACTACCGATTGGGATAAGATTGCCGAATATCTTTTTGCCGGTGAACGTAAAGCGGAAGTGAAACGTACAACGAAAGAAACCGATATTTTTGTTGCTTTAAATCTCGATGGCAATGGGGTCTGTGATATTTCTACAGGGCTTGGCTTTTTTGATCATATGCTCGAACAGATAGGAAAGCATTCCGGAATGGATCTGACTATCAAAGTGAAAGGCGATCTTGAAGTGGACGAACATCATACCATTGAAGATACTGCTATTGCTTTAGGCGAATGCATTTATCAGGCTTTGGGGAGTAAGCGGGGGATTGAGCGATACGGTTACGCTCTCCCTATGGATGATTGTCTTTGTCAGGTGTGCCTTGACTTCGGTGGGCGTCCCTGGTTAGTATGGGATGCAGAATTCAAACGTGAGAAAATAGGAGAGATGCCTACGGAAATGTTTTTGCACTTTTTCAAATCGTTGAGCGATGCCGCAAAAATGAATTTGAATATAAAAGCGGAAGGACAGAATGAGCATCATAAAATTGAAGGCATCTTCAAAGCATTAGCCCGTGCATGGAAGATGGCGCTGAAGCGGGATATCTATCACTTTGAATTACCATCCAGCAAAGGGGTGCTTTGATTCTGTTATCGGACTTGTTTCATCGGATTGAAACAGTTTGTTTCATCCTATTGGAACTACCCGTTTCCATTATATGGAACCATGAGTTTCATCCTATTGAAACCAATCGTTTCAATAGGATGAATTCTTTTTATAACCTAAATCAGTTGTCTTTTCCCGTTGTTATTCCTATATAAGTAGTCATTGTAAGTATTGAAGATATTCTTCCTGCTTATAGGTTCTCTATTTCTTTAAGCCATGTAGCGGAACTTGCATCACTGGGCATCCTCCAGTCACCTCGCGGGCTGATAGAGATACTGCCCACTTTGGGGCCGTCGGGCAGGCAGGAACGTTTGAATTGCTGATTGAAGAAACGACGGAAGAAAGTGGAAAGCCACTTCTTGATTGTTTCTTCGTCATAAATATCTTTGAATGCTATATTTGCCAAATAATATATCTTGGATGGCCGGAATCCGAAGCGCATAAAATAGTAGAGGAAGAAATCGTGCAATTCATAAGGACCTACCAGATCCTCTGTTTTTTGTTGTATCTCTCCATTTTCATCTGCAGGGATCAGTTCCGGACTGATAGGTGTCTCTACGATATCGAGCAAGGTGATACGTGACTCTTCATCTATGTCATTCTCCGCCACCCATTTTACCAGATATTTCACTAATGTTTTTGGGACACTGCCATTGACACCGTACATTGACATGTGGTCGCCATTGTAGGTAGCCCATCCTAATGCCAGTTCCGACAAATCACCGGTTCCGATTACCATTCCCCATGTTTGGTTGGCTATATCCATTAATATTTGCGTGCGTTCACGTGCCTGGGAGTTTTCATAAGTTACATCATGTATGTTTATATTGTGATTTATATCTTTGAAGTGCTGTATACATGCTTCCTTGATACTGATCTCCCGAATCGTAATTCCTAAGGATTTCATTAACGAAAGCGCATTATGATAAGTCCGGTCGGTGGTACCGAATCCTGGCATAGTGACTCCGATAATGTTTTTGCGGGGCAGTTCCAATTTATCGAAAGTTCTCACGCAGACAAGCAAGGCAAGCGTAGAATCCAATCCTCCCGAAATACCGATCACGGCAGTCTTGGCTCCTGTGTGAACCAGGCGTTGTGCCAGTCCGGCTACCTGTATGGAAAACACCTCTTCACAACGTTCGTTCAACGTTTCTCCCTGCGGGACAAACGGGTGCATATCGAAAGTACGTGTCAGATTCAATTCTTTGCTGTTTACGAATTCCGTTGTGATACGCAGTGGCTTCTTGTCGGAAGGGACAGTGCCTTTACTTGCGGCAAATGTCGTATTGATACGACGTTCAGCACGTAAACGTTCTACATCTATTTCGCTGATTACCAATTGCTCTTCGAGACTAAAACGCTTATTATGAGCCAACTCGCTGCCATTCTCGTAGATAAGACCGTTCCCGGCAAAAACGACATCAGTGGTCGATTCTCCGAATCCGCAGGAAGAGAAGACATACCCTGCAATGCACCGTGCCGACTGCTGGCTGATGAGCGAGCGGAGATAACTATGTTTACCGATACCTTCGTTATCGGCAGAAAGGTTGAACAGGATTTCCGCACCTTGGAGCGCTAACGTTGAGCTGGGAGGAATGGTAGACCACAGATCTTCGCAGATTTCAATGCCGAAAGTGGTATCGGAAGTTTCAAAGAGCAGATTAGTTCCCATCGGTACTATCTGTCCGCACAGGCGTACGTTGTCTTCTACCACTTGTAGGGCGGAAGTAAACCAGCGTTGTTCATAAAATTCTTTATAGTTCGGAAGATAAGTTTTGGGGACTACTCCCAAGATTTTCCCTTTCTGAATGACTACGGCTGCATTGATAACGGTAGAATTTACCGCTATCGGCATTCCCAAGATAGAGATAATGTCCAGTTGGCGGGTATTATTCAGTATTTGCATCAGCCCCATTTCGGCCTCTTCCAATAAAAGTTGCTGCCCGAACAAATCACCGCAAGTATAGGCTGTGATACACATTTCAGGGAATGTGATAATCTGTACTCCTTTACCGTCTGCAATGGCAATTAAGCTTTCCAATTGTCCGGCGTTGTATTTACAGTCTGCTATTTTCACCCGGGGTACTGCTGCCGCTACTTTTACAAATCCGTAGTTCATAATGAGTAATTCTTTAATTTATCGATATGCCAATGGGGCTCTTTACCATGTATAGCATGCTTCTTTTGACATATGAACGATGATAATAATTTTATTTTGTTGCAAAAGTAGGAAATAGTTTTGAGAAAATCGTGCGATAAATACTAAATAGCTTTCTTATATATATGAATGTATATCTTTAATAAGATTAACTGCCAGATTCTGCCTGTTTACTGCCATATTCTGATGATCCGGATAATTTGTCGCATGTTTTTTGTGAAATTTATCTTTGAATTGTTTGCGGTAATAAAAGAAATCTTTATCTTTGCATCAGATTTAAAATTGTACTGATTACAATTTTGGAAAGGAGAAATGATGAAATCATATGATCGGTTATTAAAATACAGTATAAAACCTTCTATGCAGCGTATTGCTATTATGGAGTATTTGATGGAGCATCGTACGCATCCATCGGCCGATGAAATATATACGGCATTATCTCCTTCGATGCCAACACTCTCGAAAACAACCGTTTATAATACACTGAAATTGTTTTCAGAGCAAGGTGCTGCTTTGATGCTTACGATTGACGATCGGAATGCCAACTTCGATGCAGATACTTCACAACATGCACATTTCTTGTGTAAAGAGTGTGGGAAAATTTATGATCTGGCTTTTCCGGGAGAGGTGAGAGAGGTGGAAGAAACTCAAATAGATGGGCACGAAGTGAAAGAAATACATTATTATTATAAGGGTATTTGTAAGAATTGTTTAAGAAAAGATACGTATTGACTAATTAATTAAAATTAAAGACAAAATGAAAAAATTTAGATGTACTGTCTGCGGTTACGTTTATGAAGGTGACGCAGCTCCTGAGAAATGTCCTTTGTGTAAAGCTCCTGCAAGCAAGTTCGTAGAAGTTGTTGAATCTGAAGGTGGTGCTCTTACTTTTGTTGACGAACATGTAATCGGTGTTGCCAAAGGTTGTGACGAAGAGATGATCAAGGATTTGAATAACCATTTCATGGGTGAGTGTACAGAAGTTGGTATGTACTTGGCAATGAGCCGTCAGGCTGATCGCGAAGGATATCCGGAAGTAGCTGAAGCTTTCAAGCGTTATGCTTGGGAAGAAGCAGAGCACGCTTCTAAATTTGCAGAATTGCTGGGTGACTGCGTATGGGATACCAAAACTAACCTTGAAAAGAGAATGAATGCTGAAGCCGGTGCTTGCGAAGACAAAAAACGTATCGCTACACGTGCTAAAGCATTGAACCTGGATGCTATTCATGATACGGTTCATGAAATGTGTAAGGACGAAGCCCGTCACGGTAAAGGTTTCGAGGGACTTTACAACCGTTATTTCGGAAAGAAATAATCAGTATAATTCGTAAATGGATGAAAGGCTTGTATCTTCAGAAAGGTACAGGCCTTTTTTTATTAAACTTTCTTATAGGATGCAAGGAATCAATAAGATACGGTTATATTTGTGCATCAATTTTAATTTCACAGATTATGAGAAAAGTACAATTGTTATTATTGTGTCTATTGGTTTCGGTAGCTGCTTTTGCTGCTGAGAAAGTAATCAAACTGCCCAAACCCAACATGAACCGTTCGGGATCGGTGATGAATGCATTGTCTGAACGTCATTCTACTCGTGAATATGCTGCCAAAGCATTGACTTCTGCCGATTTATCGGATTTGTTATGGGCTGCCAATGGTGTAAATCGCCCGGCGGATGGGAAACGTACGGCACCGTCGGCGATGAACAAGCAGGATGTAGATGTTTACGTCGTGTTGCCGCAGGGTACTTATTTGTATGATGCCAAAGCGCATCAGTTGAACTTGGTTGCCGAGGGTGATCATCGTGATGCCGTAGCAGGTGGGCAGGCTTTTGTAAAAACAGCACCGGTGTCTCTGTTACTGGTCAGTGATTTGTCACGTCTGGGCGATGCAAAGAATACCCATACTCAATTGATGGGGGCGGTGGATGCCGGTATCGTTTCACAGAATATTTCTATTTTCTGTGCCGCAGCTAATCTGGCGACTGTACCGCGTGCTTCGATGGATACTGCAAAACTGAAAAGTGTACTGAAATTGAAAGAGAGCCAATTGGCGTTGATGAATCATCCGGTGGGATATTATAAATAATGGATTAATGATAAGTGATTAGTGCCTTGCGGATTACAGCGCAACTTGCTAATCACTTATCATTAACCCACTATTTTACTGCTATTTTAATAGAAATTCGTCTATCGCTTTTTGGTAGGTGGCTTTATCTGCCGCACCACGGAAAAGCTGAGGCTCTCCGTTCATGGGGATAAATACGAAAAGAGGGATGCTTGTTGCATTGAACAAAGCCGCCAATTCTTTTTCTTTATCTACATTTACTTTATAAATTACAATTTTTCCGTTGTATTCTTTGGCCAACGACTTCATGATGGGAGCTGTCATGCGGCAAGGACCGCACCAGTCGGCGTAGAGGTCGATAATGGCAGGTTTGTCACCTTTGTATTTCCATTCTTCACTTTTTTCGTAGTCGAATACATCTTTGATGAACATTTCTTTATTCATCACAATGACTTCACCACTTTTTACCTCTTTTTTACTTTGTTGATCTACATTTATTCTGTTTTCGTCATTGAAAGCGTAAACGATGACGCCAATCATGACGAAAGCTACCATAGCTAATACTTTCTTCATTCTTAATTTTTATGTGAATACTGTTCTATTACTCCTGTCAGTTCGCTGGCATGTATCATTCCGGAGTGACGCCATACCGATTCTCCGTTACTGAATAATATAAATGTAGGTACGGCTTGTATCTTAAATCTGGCTGCCAGTTGTTCGTGCTGGTCTACGTCAATTTTAACAATGCGTGCTGTATCTCCTACTTTAGATTTTACTTCTTCGAGTATAGGCTTCATTGCCTTACAAGGACCGCACCATTCTGCGAAGAAATCTACCAATACGGGAACCGGTGACTGTATTAATTCATCAAATTTTTCCATGATTTTTCCTTTCTTAAAATGAATTACCAGCCTTTTCAGGCTGCGAATATAATTACTATTTTTAAATATATAACGCCGGAATGCGGTTTTTGTTCATAAAATAGTAATCTTGCAGACATCTGGTTGTAATGCCGAATACTGACTTTTGTATATCGAAAAATTCAAAGATTATGTATTTACGCACGTATTATCCCACCGTTGTCCTCTCGGATATTCATCTGGGGACCCAGCACTCCAAAACTGAGGAGGTAACCCGTTTTCTTAAATCAATCAATTGCGACCGTTTGATATTGAATGGAGATATCATTGACGGATGGCATTTACAAAAAAGTGGTTTAAGCAAGTGGAAAGCGAAGCATACGGATTTCTTCAAAGTGATAATGAAGATGATGGAAAATTTCGGTACGCAGGTTATCTATGTCCGTGGTAATCATGACGATTTTCTTGATAATCTGGCACCGTTGAACTTTTATAATATACAGATTGTTAAAGACTGCATTTATGAAAGTCATGGCAGGCGCTACTATGTGACGCACGGAGATATTTTTGATACAGTGACTACCCGTATGAAGTGGCTTGCAAAGTTGGGGGATACCGGATACACGTTTTTGCTTTGGCTCAACAAGGTATACAATGCCCGGAGAATGAAGCAGGGGAAACCCTATTATTCGCTTTCCCAGTCTATCAAGAATAAAGTGAAATCGGCCGTTTCTTATGTTTCTGATTTTGAAAAGGAGTTGGTGACGTTGGCAAGGGCCAGAAAATGTGATGGAGTCATTTGCGGGCACATTCATCATCCTGCCAATACATATTATGATGATATTCATTATCTGAATTCCGGTGATTGGGTAGAGACGCTTTCGGCTTTGACGGAAGACGAGGATGGAAACTGGAGCGTGCGTTATTTTGATAGTATGTCGATGCCTGACAGAGAGTTGAAAGAAAAAGAAACCGAACAAATAACAATAGCCTCATGAAATATTTATTTATTGTCCAGGGGGAAGGGAGAGGGCATTTGACCCAAGCGCTGACGCTTGAAGAGATATTACGGCGTAATGGGCACGAAGTGGTGGAGGTACTCGTTGGCAAGAGTTCGTCGCGTACTTTGCCGGGATTCTTTAACCGTAATATACAAGCGCCGGTGAAGCGTTTTCTTAGTCCGAACTTCATGCCTGCACCAGATAACAAACGGGCTGATTTAAAAAAGAGTTTTGTCTATAATCTCATACATTTACCGGAATATTTCCGGAGTATGTGTTATATAAACCAACGGATCAGGGAGACAGGGGCGGAAGTTGTGATCAACTTCTACGAACTTTTAACCGGCCTTACCTATGCATTCTTCCGTCCCTCCGTTCCGTATATATGTATCGGCCATCAATATTTGTTTTTGCATCGTGAGTTTGAATTTCCGAAAAAGAGCCCGGTACAATTGTTTTTGCTTCGCTTTTTTACCCGGATGACAAGTTTGAAAGCAGAAAAACGGTTGGCCTTGTCTTTTCGTAAGATGGCCCAAGATCCGGTGAATAATATTGTGGTCGTTCCTCCTTTACTCAGGCAGGAAGTGGCGGCTATCCGTCCGGAAACGGGACATTATATCCATGGCTATATGGTGAATTCCGGATTTTCGGACAGCGTGGAGGCTTTTCATACAACTCATCCTGAAATATCCTTGCATTTCTTTTGGGATAAAGCTGATGTTGAAGAGGAGATGCATGTAGATGAAACACTGAGTTTTCATCGGATCGATGATGTGAAGTTTCTTAATTACATGGCAGGGTGTAGTGCCTATGCCAGTACGGCCGGTTTTGAGTCTATCTGTGAAGCCATGTACTTAGGTAAGCCGGTATTGATGGTGCCTGCCCATATCGAACAGGACTGCAATGCACATGACGCAGTTCGCTCCGGTGCGGGAATTATGAGCGACTCGTTCGAATTGGAATCGTTACTCCGGTTTTCGGAAACCTATTGCCCTAATCGGGAATTTATCTACTGGGCGCGTAGTAGCGAACGCCACATCATTGATGAATTGGAAAAGTTAGCAGATCATCAATCAATAGTAAATATACCTACATTAACAAATTATTTGCCGATATGAAATTAAAAAGAACGGACTATATATTAGAACGTACCTCTGACGGAGGTTATTATGCTTGGCTTGTCGTGAATATACAATGTAATGCGTATGGAGACTCTCCTGAGGAAGCTGTGGAAAATTTGCAGCAGACAATGGAGGAATTTCTGGATGAAATGTATTTGGTAGAAGAGTTTATTTAGTGATTAACGGTTTAGTGGTTAGTGATTGGTGATTAGTGTCATACGGCATATAGCGCAGTCACTAATCACCAATCGCTGAACCGCTAATCACTGATATCCATTTCTTTTATGATATGTGAAGCTCCTGCATATTTTTCGATGATAAAGAGTGTATAGCGAATGTCTACACAGGCTGCACGTTGAGAAGAAGGGCGGAAGGCGATATCACCGGTAAGACCTTCATAGTTACGGTCGAAACCGGTACCTATCAATTGTCCTTTTCCATTGAATACCGGACTACCGGAATTTCCTCCTGTATTATCTGTATCTACAATAAAGCAAACCGGCATTTCGCCATTTTTCATGGCATAGCGGCCGTAGTCTTTTGCTTCGTATAGCTGTTTCAGTTTGGCAGGTACGACAAATTCCCAGTTGTCGGGGTCTTCTTTCTCCATGGCACCTTTCAAGGTCGTGTAGTATTGGTATACGGCTCCATCGGCCGGTTCGTATGAGGCCACTTTGCCATAGGTTAATCTCAGTGTGGAGTTTGCATCCGGATAAATCGGGATACCGGCTTCTTTACGCATGTCCATCATTCCTTTCACCCAAATCTTATGGGCGGCATCATAGTTTTTATTGGCGTCATGCATGGCTAATGCTGTTTGCATCAATCCGTCTGTGATGGAATATTTAAAGAGAATCATCCAATCCTTATCCATCTTATTCAAGCTTGGCTTTTTAAGGAATTTCTCGAAATTCTCTTTATTTCCAAAAATAGAATATTTGAAACAGGCATCTATAAACGCATCGCTGTTTCCTTTGAAGCGGGTGTCTATCACTTTGAATATGCCAATGCGCTGATCTTTCGGTATATAACCCATGTAAGTTTTCAGCATCTGTTTTCCTACCAACTTTTCCACTTCCGGGAAGGGCACGGAAGCAAAATACTTCTCACCCTTTTCTTTTAAGTCATCAAGGGCCTTTTGGATTTTTTCCTTGTCTTTTTTCTCCAGTGCCGCAGTCAATGCCGTAGTAGATGGTATTTTCATGAAATCCAACGCAGTAACCAGTGCTTCGTTGATAGCTTGCTGGTGGTACATTGCATCTCTGCGGTGGGCTACGATAGAGCGTATTTCATCGAATGCTTTTTGGTAAGAGTCATCTCCTTTTTCACGCCCGCGTGCCAAAAGTTGCTCTTGTTGGGCACGCTTGGTATCCAACACTTTCAGACGGACCAAACCTTCATTCATACCGATTGCATTTTTCCAGTAATTGGCGGAAGAGGCATATTTGCTGGCATAGTGAATACGTACGGCCGGATCTTTCAGCATTTGTTCCATTAATACCTCTTGACGTGCGCCGCGAACATGATGACGCATGAAGTTGGTGGTCTGCATACGTTCTTCCACTTCATCGGAAATCATATAGCGCCAGTTACGTCCCGGGAATCCCATAACAAAGGTAAAGTCACCTTCCTGTATACCTGCAAGACTGATTGTCAGGTGTTTTTTTACTTTCAAGGGGATGTTCTCTTTCGAATACTCTGAAGGGTTACCGTCTTTATCGGCATAGATACGGAACAGAGAAAAATCTCCTGTATGACGAGGCCACATCCAGTTGTCTGTATCAGCACCGAATTTGCCTATTGAAGAAGGAGGTGCTCCTACCATACGGATATCGCTATACACTGTTTTTACGAAAAGATAATAGCGATTGCCGCCATAGAAAGCCTTTAACTCTAATTTGGTTGCCGGGGTTACTTCAATGTTTTCTGCTTTGGCAAAACGTTTGGCTACTTTCTCCAGATATTTGGGAGAGAGATAATTGGTCCCATCCGGATCTTCATCTGTTTTTAACTGTTCATTTACATAAGGGGTAACGTCTAAAATACGGTCGATAAAGGTGACAGTCAATCCTTTGCACGGCAATTCTTCATTCCTGTTCATTGCCCAGAATCCATTTGTCAGGTAATCATGCTCTACACTGCTGTGTTGCTGGATAGCTCCATAGCCGCAATGATGATTAGTCAATACCAGACCTTCTGCCGAAATAACTTCACCGGTACAACCGCCGCCAAAGTGTACAACTGCATCCTTGAGGGCAATTCCGTTGGGGCTATATACTTCTTCAATCGGTATTTCCAGTCCTAATTCTCTCATGACGGCGGCATTCTGTGCCTGTAAATCGGTCAACATCCACATACCTTCATCGGCACGGGCTGTGAAGACTGCAAGAGAAAGGACGGCTATTAATAATTGTTTTTTCATCAATAATAACGGTTTCACATATTGAATAATTATTCTACAATGGTCATTTCGTTAATCAAATGTCCGCAACCACCCAGTTTCTCGAGGATGAAGAGCACATAACGAATATCCAGGTTGATACAACGCTGCAGGTCATTATCGAAATTGATATCTCCACTCAACGACTCCCAGTTGCCATCAAATGCACAACCGATCAGCTCACCGTTTTCGTTCAATACCGGGCTTCCTGAATTACCTCCGGTAATGTCATTAGTGGACAGGAAGCAAACCGGCATGTCACCGTTAGGCATGGCATATCTTCCGAAGTCCTTTTTCTCGATTAATTCTTTTAATTTGGCAGGTACGTTGAATTCCCGGTTTTCGGGGTCTTCTTTTTCAATGATACCGTCCGTTGTCGTATAGAATTTATAGAACACACCGTCTCTCGGGCTGTATGGTTTTACATTCCCGTATGTCAGACGGATGGTAAAGTTTGCATCGGGATAAGAGGGAACAGGAAGTTTCATCTCCTCCAAACCACGGATATAGGTTTTATGCAAAGAAGCCAATTTTTCGTTTTCCGCTTTGAGTGCAGAACTGAGTGACATCAGACTTTCATATTTTGCACGCGAATATTGAGTAGCCAAGTCTTTTTTGATGGCTTTTACAGTCGGTTTTTTGATGAATTTATCAAAATTGGCCTGATTAGCCATGATAGACGAATCGTACATTGCGTCGATGAACTTATTGTAATCTCCTTTATATTCTTTTTCAATCGTACTGTAGAAAGCCGGACGCTGTTCTGCAGGAATCATTTCAGCATAAAGCGGGAACAGAACTTTGGCTACTTTACGGTCTACTTCATGGTCATAATCCTTATTGTGTATACTGGCAAAAACGTTTTCCAATACTTTGATGTTGGCATTGACTGCCGAATCATTCTTCTCTTCCAATGCTTTTTCCAGTTTCTCCATGATTTGGTAAGGACTGCCGAACTCAATGGCGGAGAAGAATGATTCTGTCAGGCAAGTGGCCTGATATACAAGAGGAGCAGTGATGGCTACCGCATCATCTATCTCTTTTACTACATTCATGTAAGCCGGATTGTTTTTCTCTTTGGCAAACTTAGCGAAACGTTCTTCCTGCGCTTCTTTTGTTCCCAATACATCATTGTCGATGATGGCTTTGTTCATGCCGATAGAGTTCTTCCAGTAGTTGGAGGAGCCTGCGTATTTGTTGGCGTATTGGATACGTGTTTTGTCGCTGGCGTTCATTACTTCTTTCAACACGTTGAGACGGGCTGTACGTATCCGTATGCGCGGTTCGTTGGTTGAGTTCATTCGTTCTTTTACTTCCGATACGGTAAGGTAACGGCTGGTACTTCCCGGGAACCCCATAATCATGGCATAGTCTCCTTCTTTCAGCCCTTTGAGAGAGATGGCAAGATGTTTTTTGGTTTTTAACGGTACATTACTTGCGCTATACTCGGCCGGTTCACCATTTGCATCGGCATAAATGCGGAACATGGAGAAATCGCCGGTGTGGCGTGGCCACATCCAGTTATCCGTTTCACCACCGAATTTACCGACAGATGAGGGAGGAGCAGCTACCATGCGTACGTCCGGATACACTTTCTTGTAAAACATGTAGAATTTATTGCCTGCATAGAAAGGCAGAGCTTGAGGCACGATTCCCGGTTTGCCGTTCAGATCGCTTTTTTCACAAAGCTCTTTTGCCAACTTATTGAGGAAAGCTGTTGTAAATGATTGAGCTTCTGTGATTTCTTTCGATTCTATTTTTTGATTTACCAGATCGGTAATGTCCTCGATCCGTTCGATAAATGTGAATTTTAAGCCCGGAGTAGGTAATTCTTTGTCTCTTGAAGTAGCCCAAAAGCCATCTGTCAGGTAATCATGTTCTACCGAGCTATGTTGTTGGATAGAGGCATATCCGCAATGATGATTTGTCAGAATAAGGCCTTCCGGAGAGATAATCTCTCCTGTACAGCCTCCGCCAAAGATACCTACTGCATCTTTTAGGGATATCCCGTTTGGATTGTAAAGGTCGTTTGCTTCCAGTTTCAATCCTTGTTTTTTCATCATGTCGATGGAATTTTGTTGTTGCATTAATTGTAACAACCACATTCCTTCATCCGCTTTAGCGGAACCAACAACCAGCGTCATAAGCGCCAGTCCCCAAAGTTTTAGTTTATTCATCTTTTTAATTTATGATTTATAATTGATTTACAATCTATTTACGACTTATGATTTATAATAATTCTCCCTTCTCCATTTTCCCCTCTCCCTTTTTCAGTGCCTCCATTATATTTGCCGGCGGGCGTTGGTTCATCAGTTCTTTTTTCATGAAGTCCATATAAGGGGCTACGTGCTTAAAGAATTGATAATAACCTTTGCATAAGTAATTCAATCCGGATTCTCCGTTGGAAGTTCGGATAAAGCGGTTTTTAGGACATTCTCCATTACATGCAAATAAGAATTCGCACTCTTTACATTGTGTTGGCAGAGAATTTTGTTTCATTTGTCCGAAAGCATTTTGTTTTTCGCTATACATCATTTCTACCAGAGTTTTATTGTAGATGTTGCCTAATTTATATTCCGGAAATACAAAATGATCACAGGAATATACATCCCCGTTAAACTCCATGACACCGGCATGACCACAGTTTTTAGCCATAGAGCACACTCCCGGCTGCTCACCGACCCAGTTGGCGAGTGTAGAGTCGAATAACTGTATGTAGTAATTGCCTACATCTTCTTTCACCCATTCGTCAAACAAAGTACAAAGAAAGTTTCCCCATTGTTCCGGAGTGACTGAGAAATCAGCGAGCTTTCCTTCTTCCTGTTCGGCAAGTGAAGCCAGTTGACGTCCGTCGGCATGTTCGAAAATACGTTCTACGATAGGGGCAAATTGTATATAGTGACAATCGAGTTCTTTGAAAAAATGATAAAAATCTAATGGATAATCGGCATTATAATCGTTGACTACCGCCATTGCATTCCATTGTACATCATGTTTCTTGAGTAGATTGATACCCTGCATTACTTTTACGAAAGAAGGTTTTCCTTGTTTATTCTTCCGGTATTCGTCATGAAATTCTTGTGGCCCGTCGATAGACACGCCTACCAGCCAATTGTTTTCGCGAAAGAATTCACACCATTCATCCGTCAGCATTGTGCCGTTGGTTTGTATGCAATTGTCAATAGTGCGTCCCCGGCTGTATTTCTTTTGCAGTTCCATCGCTTTTTTATAGAAAGAAAGCGGGCGCATCAATGTCTCTCCACCATGCCATGTGAAGAGTATTTGTGGCATTGTTTGCGAGTTAATGTATTGCTCTATGAATTTTTCAAGGAGTTCCTCGCTCATTACATGTTTCGGATTTTCTTTGTATAATTTGGATTTTTCTAAATAGTAACAATAATCGCATGCAAGATTGCATACAGCTCCGACAGGTTTTAGCATCACGTAGAGCGGTTTGGCAAAGGGGGCATAAGTTGACATTCTATCTCTCTGTTTACGAATTATAAATTATGAATCATGAGGCTTTTCTATTGACTATTTGTCAAGTCATAGTCTGCAAATTTAGGTAAACTAAATGAAAATACATACCAAAAACAGATGTTTATAAGGATTATTAAAGAAAAGAGTCTTACAAATTTTAAATATTGATAAAATGTTTCATTCAAATCTGAATCCGTTGTACCTTTGCAGTATGAAAATCTATAAACAGATACGTGTGAATAAGTTTTTGCCTTTATTGTTTTTCCTCGTGATCTTTACTTCCTGTAGCCGTAAGTATAAGATTGAGGGGGTATCATCGGTGAGTAGCCTTGACGGTAGAATGCTGTTTATAAAAACTTTGGAGGACGGAAAGTGGGTGAAAATAGACTCGGCGGAGGTAATTCATGGCTTGTTTACGATGAAAGGTGTGGTAGATTCCATCATGATGGCTACTCTTTATATGGATAATGAGGCTATTATGCCTTTGGTAATTGAAAAGGGTAATATCAAAATAACGATTGCTAATACCGAATTGTCGGCAGAAGGTACCCCGCTCAATGAAGCTCTTTATGATTTCATCGATAAGAAAAATGCGATGGACATAAAGATTGAAGAACTTGAACGTAAAGAGGCGCGTATGGTGATGGAGGGAGCGGACTTGGCTGATATCCATGAACAGTTGACTAAAGAAGGAGAAGCGTTGGTCGATGATATGAATCGGTATGTGAAAAAGTTTATTTCCGATAATTATGAAACTGTCTTAGGACCGAGCGTCTTTATGATGTTGTGTAGTAATCTTCCTTATCCAATAATGACTCCTCAGATAGAAGATATAATGAAAGATGCTCCTTATTCCTTTAGAATGAATAAAATGGTGAAAGAGTTCATTTCTAAGGCGAAGGAAAATATGCAGCTTATTGAAGAACATCAACGTTTAGAACAAAACGCCTCTGTCGGTAACTGAGTTAGGAGTTTTTTGCGTATTTTTGTGCAAAACTCGAATAGACTATGTTACGACAATATGCTTTTAATCTTATACTCCTGTTTATATTACCATTGTGGGTAATTTCGTGTCAGAAAACTCCGGATTTTGTTGTGCAGACTCTCTCTTCTGCAGAAAATTGTATGGAGGCACATCCGGATAGTGCTCTCAATCTATTAAAACGTATTCCAAATCCTGAAAGCTTGCATGGCAAGGCACAGGCTATGGATAAGAATTACATAAAGCCGGAGTCCGATTCTTTAATTTCAATAGCTGTAGGATACTATGGCTCTCTTGATGATCAATGGGTTGCGAAAGGGAAGTCATTCTTTTATTATGGAAGGGTAATGAAAGAACTTAATCGCCCGGAGGATGCTATGAGGTACTATTTAAAAGCGAAAAGTATATTCGACGGAAGTAAGGAGTATAAAATGTTGGGACTTATTTCGGATGAGATAGGTACTTTGAATTGGAATCAAGATATAGTAGATGAGGTACTTTCAAACTATTTAGAAGCTTTAAAATATTATGGTTTGGCTAAAGATACTTTATCTATGAGTTATGCACTTAGAAGTATCGGGCGCTATTATCTATCTGTTCATGCTGATTTTGATAATGCATATATGTATTATAAGGAGGCTTTATCTGTTGCTCATGAACATAATTGTAATTCAGAATTGACAATACTTCAAGAGTTAGGTTTATTCTATCGAATGAAGAAAGACTATAAGATGGCTGAACATTATTTGTTGAAAGCTTTAAATTTAGATACTGATATTACTGTTTTTTCTGAAATATATCTTTCGTTAGGCTATACTTATTTGCTAATGGGAAAACAAGCTGAGGCAGAAGTGTATCTGGAAAAAGCAACAACAGTAGCAAATGTCTATACTCAATCAGATGCTTACAAATTACTTTTTAAACTTGAAAAATTGAGAAAGAATCCTTGGAAAGCTATTGAGTTTAAGGAAAAATCGGATTCTTTGAATAAAGAAATTCAAAAAATAGAAGTGAAGGAAGCTTTTGCTAATTTACAAAAGAAATATAAAAATGAAAAATTGCAAAGAGAAAACCTTCAACTTCGTATTAAAAATCAGAATATTTTGTTACTTTGTTTTGTTTTATTCTTTTTGATATTTCTCTGCGGCTTTTATGTTTATTATAAGCATCGCCATAATAAAAAGAGGATGAGAGAGATTGAACAGCAGATTATTGTAAATAGAGAAGAAATTTTGCTTTATCAAGAAGAATTAGCTAACTATCAGCGACTGCAGAGTGAATCAGAAGATTATAGAAGTAAAATAGGTGAGTTGAATGGTAAAGTTTTGCTTTTACAAAGTCAAAATAGAACATTAGTAGAACGTCTGAATTCATTAGGTGGTGATATTGGTAATTCTTGTTCACCAGTGGATGGTAAGTATATATCCATATTCCGTATGTTACTTTCTTTGAAATCCGGTTCTTTTAAAGGAAAATTATCTCGTGATGACTGGGAACATCTGTTTGATTTATTTAATTATTTGTATTTAGGTATTGTTGTTCGTCTACAAGAAGAACATCCTCAATTGACAAAACATGATCTTGAAATATGTTGTTTGCTAAAGTTTGGTTTTACAAATGATGCATTGAAAAGAGTCTTTTTGACTACTTCTGATTCTATAACGAAGGCTAAAGGGCGATTGAAAAAAAGGTTGAACGTATCTCCTCAAGAAGATTTGGATCATTTTATACGAAATTACTAAGAAAATATATTTTCAATTGTCCGGGTGATTTTTTTACCTTAAACTTTAATATGTTGATATTCAGTATATTGTTAATTGGAAGCATTGCGTGATTTGTCCGGGTCGTTTTTTTGCTTTTCTCATAGTGACACCGTACATTTGGGGAAACAAAAAACAATATAATTATGAAATCACGTTTGTTTGTATTATTATTGACGGCATTGTTTATCGTAGGCAATGTTTTTGCCGGTACTCCTCTTGAAGATGAGTTGGTGTTAAAGGGAGAATTTTCTCAAATTGGTGGTCGTTCTGTAAAACCAGAACTCCCGATTTCTGCAACTTTCGAAGGAAATGTCCTGTATGTTGAATTTACTACTCCTGTAGGTAATGTTGATATTGCAATAAAAGATGCGACCCAGAATGTAGTATATACATCTTCTATGGATGTAACTGCTTTTGGACAACAAGTTGCCATTTCCGTGGAAAATTATCAAGCCGGTACTTATATAATAGAATTTAGAAACTCAAAAGATGGTTATGTTTATGGCGAATTTACATTAATGTAATTCATCATTATGAGGAAAATTCTATTTTCTGCTTGTTGTAACACATATACACAGCAAAAAGCCTGTGAAGGTTTGATAAGGCTGTTGAAAGATGGACGTTATCAAGTGGATATGGCAGGAAGCGTCGTAAGAGAGAGATGGAGTTTATATGATCTTGCTTTTGCTTTTAATAAGAGAGGTTATGAGAGAATACAGACGTTACATCCTGCCATTCCTATTATTTATTCCATCTTGGCAGATGATTATGAGGAAGAGTTTATAGGAGGTGCTACTCTATATGAGCATTTACTGTTGATTGCACCCCAAAAAACTCATTTTTGCGGTGACTGTGTTACAGACCTGCTTTTTCCTTTCGTTGAAGAGACGGATGCTTATCTTAAATATCCGTATTCCAAACCCTCTATTCTGGTTGGAGCTGGTAATGGACGTTCGGCATTAAGAACATTCATCGTCTTAAATACTTTAACCCAATATAAGATTAACATCATTTATTCGGGTGAACAGGAACTTTATGAAGTAGGTTATGCGTCTCATGTGACCGTACGTGAAGAGTTTGAATTGGACACTATGATCCAAAACGCCAGTCTTGTTATCGGTAGTAAATATGTAGCGTTACAAGGAGCTTTACATAAAAAGCCCGTTATCATTATTGGTGATTATGGGTCGGGTGGCATATTAACACAGGATAATGTGGTAGACCAATATCACAATTATTTTGCTGGTAAAATTGGTGGAGAACTGGATGAATATTTTTCTCTTGATCAGTTTCAGAAAGAGATAAAATCTGCTTTAAAACTCTCTTCACGTGAATTAGAAACTATATCCGATAAGTTGAGAAAAGAAATGTCGGAGAATAATAAAAAAATATGGGATATAGTTTCATCTTATTCTATAATGCGAGATTCTTAAATCCTTCTGGTTTTCTAAATTACATAATGGGATTTTTTTAATACACACGATTGATTGAGTGGTTGGGAAGTGCGGGAGCATATCCCAGCCCTATTTTTTTATAAATAATTGGATACTAAAAAGGTTCTGATGGGCATGGAAAATGAGGATCAGCGATCTTGATCTTCATTCTTTACCATTCCTTTGTATCTTTCCGGCAATGCACTTTCTACGGCAGCATAGGCTTCTGTCATCGTCTCTTTTATGTTTTCCGGTCCTTTACCCTTGGGGGGAATCGGATCATGGATTGTCAGAATCATACGGTGACGATGAATCCATTTTCCGGTACGGGGAAGAATTTCGAATGATCCGTCTATTGTGATTGGGACAACTGCCAACTGTAAATCGTCTGCCAATTGGAAAGCTCCTTTCTTGAAGTATCCCATGTGTCCGGTGAATGAACGTGCTCCTTCGGGAAATACGACTAATGATACACCGTCTTTCAGCGAGTTTTTGGCCTGTTGTATGGTCTCAAGCACTTTCTTAGGTCCTGAACGGTCTACGAATATATGCCCTGCACTTTCACATGCTTTACCTACGAAAGGAAGTTTGCGGAGACTTTTCTTCATCATCCATTTGAAATTACGCCCTAAAAAACCATAAATAAGGAAAATATCAAAAGATCCTTGATGATTAGGAACGAATATATAAGATGTATGCTTATGTATTTTTTCACGGCCGCGTACCTTTACTGGTATAAGCAGGAAAAGGCAGATCAATTGCGACCATATCTTGCCGGGATAGTAGCCCCAGAAATGTGCTCCCCCTACCAGTGAACCAATGATGGTTACAATGGCTGTGAGAATAGTCAATACTAACAGTATCGGCAATGCAATACAAATCTGATAGATGTAATACAGTATTTTCATGAGTGTTGGATTTTCGAAGGACAAAGATACAGAATCTCTTTTTATTGTCGTGTCTCAAAACGGATAAAAATCAGGGGATATCTAAAATGCTGACGATAATCTGTATTTCTGATGATATATCCAATTTGCATACATGAACGTTATTTATCTAAATAATACTTATAATAAACTTTCTGGAGATTTTTTTTACAGATTCTCATTTCTTTCGGTCAAACTACTGTGAGAGTCTGATATTTTTTATGTAGATTTGTCGATAATTTGTAAGATCAATGCAAACAGAACATACACTTTTTACTGTCTGATGAGAAAGCTACTGAAATATCTGCTGTTGGGCTTCTGTGCTTTGTTTTTAGCGGGCAATGCCACTGCTGCTACTGATGCTGCCGATCAGGTCGGAGAGGATACCGCTTTACAGGGGAAAATCATCCAATCTTTCTGTAACAGTCTCGGCTTTAATGTGCTGGAAGAAAAAGACAGTAGTTTTGTATATGCCGATAGTCTGTTGGATATACTCGAATTGCATGAACAATTTGATTCCTATTTTGAATTGTCCCGAATTATAATAAAATCTCAAATACTCAAAGGGAAGATGGGGATGGCAATTGCCCATAGCGACAGAATGTATTCCAAGGCCAGGGTTTTGAAAGATGTTTTGGGCATGGCCCTTTCTCTCAATGCCATCGGTGAAATTTATACCGCTATTGGAAGGGAAAGAGAGGCAGGTGATGCTTATGAGCGTTCGTTGGCACTTTTTGAAGAGTATGGTGGGGGTGAAACAATGAAAAAAATATTGCTGGTGGAATTGGCCGAATACAATCTGCGTATGAAGGATATAGGAGCGATGGCTAAATATGTGAGGTTGTTAAATCAGTATTCTACTGATAGCCAGTCTGAATTGGAGCAGACGGTGATGTCTATTTTTAATGCATATTATAAGATCCATACAGGAGCATTGGAAGAGGCCGATAGCTACTTGGAAAAAGTACGGAAGCAGCAGGACAAGTTAATACCCGGGCTTTTGGAATATTTTCTGGTGGCAGAGGCTTACTATCTGGAACAGAGCAATGCGCTGGAAAAGGCTTTGGAAATATACGATTACTTTTTCAGCTTGAAGCATGCCGGGAATAATTATGAACTGTATATTAGTACGATGGAGAAGAAAGCACAATTATTGGAGAAGATGGGACGTAAGGAGGAGGCTTTCACTTTGTACAACACTATTTATTCTTATATAAATTCTAAATTTAAGGCGAATTATCCGAAAGAGATTGATCAGCTTTGCGCACGCTTCGAGGCGGATCAACTTACTTATCAGATAACGCAGGACCGTAACCGTTCGCTTCGTTATTATACGATAGCGATCGGGGGATGTGCTCTGGTGCTGGCGTTGTTTATATTTCTCAGCTGGCGAAAGATATTTCGTCTGAAGCAATCGAAACAAAAAATGGAAGAGATGAATAGGAAAGCGGAAAATGCCATTCGTAAAAAGAATCTCTTCCTTTCTAATATGAGCCATGAAGTACGTACACCGTTGAATGCGATCGTTGGCTTTTCCACCTTAATGGCTTCGGAAGAGATAGAAGTGGACGAGGTTTCCCGAAAAGAGTATTGTGAAATTATCAGGATCAATTCATATCAATTGCTGAAATTGATAAATGATATTATTGATTTTTCAGATTTTGATGAAGATAATATCAGTATGACTATCAAGGGACAGGATGCTGTGAAAATTTGCCGTGAAGTTATAGAGACGGTAGCTGCCTCTTATAAACTGCAGGTTGAATTGCGTTTTGACACTTCACTTACCTCTTTAATGATAGATACCGATGATTCTCGTCTGCGGCAGGTGTTGATTAATTTATTGGTCAATGCCACAAAGTTCACCACTCAGGGATCTATTGTTCTGCGGTTAGAGAGAAGCATTGATGATGCTGATATGGCTTTATTTTCTGTGACCGATACCGGATGTGGTATTCCACTCGAAAAACAGAAACTTATCTTTGAACGGTTTGAGAAACTGAATGACTTTGTGCAGGGAACCGGGCTGGGATTGTCTATCTGTCTGTTGATCTTGAAAAGGCTGAAAGGGAAGATTTGGATCGACGATAAGTATACGGAGGGTGCGCGTTTTTGTTTCTTGCATCCGTTGAAGAGTGAATCCAAACTAATATAACGGCTGTTGTCATGAAAAGATTAATCCTGTGTTTCATATATCTTATTTTTCTGTCCGTTAGTCTGCGGGCTGAGAAGAATGAAGGAATTGCTTATCGCGACAGTATTTTGATTTTGGCAGAAAGCATGCCTTCGGATACTGTCCGATTGGCTTATCTTCAAAGTATGGCTTACTGTCATCAGTATTTTCCTTATAACAGATATTTTGCAACCGCCCTTTATGAAGAAGCAAAACGACAGAAGAATATTTTTTATGAAAATGAAGGAGCTTATTATCTGGCAGGTTATTACGATAAAAAGCATGATCCGGACAGCCTGACTTATTGGGTGAATCAGTTGAAAGAACTGGTGTCCGGGGTGGGGACTTATGATTATTACTTGGAACGGAAAGCGGCCATCGGCCGGGCATTGGCTTCTAAAAGGATGATAGAGAAGGCTGTACATGTTACTAAGGAGGTATTGGAAGAGGCCATAGCTCATAATAGCAATAATGGGAAGATCGCTGCATACAATAGTTTGGGGTGTGCTTATTCCGTATCCAGCCGTCCGGAAGAGGCTCTTAAAGTTTTGATGAAGGCATATCATGAGTTTAAACCCGGAACAAAACCATTTTTGAAGGTAGATATTCTTTCCCGGATCACTCAGGTTTACGGGAATGGAGGAGATGACAAGTCGAAGATGCCTTACTTGTGTGAGATGGATAAGACTTTGCAGGAAGTGATGAGCAACGAACCGGAGGCGCAAAATAACTGGACTGATCTGGCGATAGATTGTGAAGTGAAATATGTATTGCATTATTTGAACAGAAGAAAGTTTGAGCAGGCTCTGTTGCATATTGAACGTGCTCAGGAGTTGCTTGCACCCCATGTCGATCCGGTATTCTGGTTGAATGTACAACTGGTTCGCTTGCAGTATTTTTCACGCACCAAGGAGTATGACAAGAGTATTGCTTTTGTTGATGAGGTGACTCCTATCGTATTGAAAGATTATGTATTTATATTCGGAACGCTGATAAACTACAAGGCGATTACCCAGTTTGATAAGGGGGATATTGATGCGGCGATTGAAACCCGTCGTTATCTGGTAAGAACGCAGGACTCTTTAAACAATGCTTTTTCTGCCGACCAGTTGAATCAGGTGAAGGAGATTTATCACATTGACGAACTGTTGCTCGAAAAGCAGAAAATCAAGAATACAAATTATTTGCGGGTCTCTGTCATATTACTGATTCTTTTGGTTTTAGCCTTTTTATTTTACGTTTATACGCGTCATCTTTCCAAAAAGATAGTATTGGCCGAATGTGCCGCTGCCTCTGCGGCGGCACATTCCGAAGAGGATAATATGGCCAAAGAACGATTGAAGATGGAGATCAGTCATGATGTGCGTACTCCGTTGAATGCGGTTGTCGGTTTTGCGGAATTACTGGCCGAGTCAGATGATTTGGATCAGGAGAGTAAGCTGGGGTACGGGAAAATCATACAGGAAAATGCTGAACAGTTATTGGATTATGTAAATAACATATTGGAACTTTCACGTTTAGAATCTGGAAAAATACAGTATGAACAGACAGAAGTAGAAGCAATTGCACTTTGTCGTGAAATTGTCGGTTTTATCAACGGGCAAGTGGAAGATGAAAATGCAAAGGTGGTTTTACAGACTGCCGTAGAGTCTCAGACGATATGTACCGACAGGAAATGGCTGATGTCTTTATTACGTGGATTACTCGTTTCGGGAGAAGGGGAGGATCTTGTAATGTTTTATATAGAAAGAGACGAAGTCGACTCGATGTTGGTTTTTCGTGTGGTCGGTACATTGTTTGCACAAGAAAACGTAAAAGATAAAAAGATATTGATCCGTAATGAAATTAATATTCATTTTATTCGTTATTTTGGTGGTACTTATACAGTAAATGTAGAAACAGATGATGGACCTACGGTTGTTTTTACTTGTCCTTTAGTCGATTTTTGAATAAATGTTTTTGATATAGATATTCCGAATGATACGTATCTTGCATACTGCCGACTGGCATTTGGGACAGACCTTCTTCGGCTACGATCGCGTGGAAGAACATGCGCATTTCTTGGATTGGCTGGCCCGTGAATTAAAAGAAAATGAGATTGATGTGTTACTCATTGCTGGCGATGTTTTTGATGTTTCCAATCCGTCGGCTGTATCCCAACGCATGTTCTACCGCTTTATCCGAAGAGTGACAACGGAAAATCCGCAATTACAATTGGTGATTGTGGCGGGCAATCATGATTCTGCTGCACGTCTTGAAGCTCCTTTACCGCTATTGCAGGAAATGCGTACCGATATCAAAGGAATTGTTCGGCGGCGTGATGGAGAGATCGATTACGATGATTTGATTGTGGAATTGAAGAATCGTAGTGGAGAAGTGGAAGCTCTCTGTTTGGCAGTACCTTTCCTGCGGCAAGGAGATTATCCGGTGGTGGTAACTGATGGGAATCCCTATGCGGAGGGGGTAAAGGAACTTTATACGCGTCTGCAAAATCGGGCGATGGAACGGAGAAAAAAGGATCAGGCAATAGTTGCCGTCGGTCATCTGCAAGCTACGGGGTCGGAAATTGCAGAACGTGATTTCAGCGAACGAACCATTATTGGAGGTTTGGAATGTGTCTCACCCGACACTTTTACAGAGCAGATTGCTTATACGGCTTTGGGGCATATTCATAAATCCCAGCGTGTGTCGGGACGGGAGAACATACGTTATGCCGGTAGTCCGTTGCCGATGTCGTTTGCAGAAAGGGATTATCATCATGGCGTAGTGATGGTGACTCTTGCCGAAGGATGGGCTGTGGAAATAGAGAAGCGGGAATATACTCCATTGGTTCGTTTGCTGAGCGTGCCGAAAGGAAAGGCTGTCAGTCCGGAGGAAGTACTGGATGAACTTGCCCGGTTACCGTTACAGATGGAAGAAGCCAAAGGTAATTCTCACTATCCGTATTTGGAAGTGAAAGTACTGTTGACAGAACCGGAACCGATGCTTCGACAACAGATAGAAGAAATACTGTCTGACAAAGCTGTTCGTCTGGCACGTATTGTTTCGGTATATCGACAGGCTAAAACAGACGTGAGGGAAGAAGAAGCATTGGTGGCTACCGGATTGCAGGAAATGAACCCTTTACAAATACTCAAGATGACTTTTGAGAATACTTACCAGACAGAAATGCCGGAAGAGCTGGAACGGTTGTTTGAAGAAGCGGTGAGGGAAGGGGGAAAGGAGAATTGAGCGGGGAGAAGAATGGAGAGAAGGGAAAGGAAGCGGGGAGAAATGTCTGGCAGATGATGGTACAGTTGATAGGCAGATTTTTTCATTCTTTCATTTTATTCATTATTCATTCTCCAATTGGCATATTGGCACATTGAATTATTGGCACATTATTTATTATGAAGATATTGACAATACGATTAAAGAATCTAACTTCTATTGAAGGGACTTTTGAGGTGGACTTTACTGCCGAACCTCTTCGTTCTGCCGGTATATTTGCCATTTCCGGTCCTACGGGAGCTGGAAAATCGACGATATTGGATGCTTTGTGTCTGGCACTTTATGATAAGACACCCCGTTTTGCAGCATCAGGCGAGAATCTTTACCTGTCTGATGTAGGTGAAAATCAAGTGAATCAGTCGGATGTGAAGAATATTCTTCGCAGGGGGACGGGAGAAGGATTTGCTGAGGTAGATTTTATCGGGATAACCGGAAGGCGGTATCGTTCCCGTTGGTCGGTTCGGCGCGCTCGTAGCAAGGCTACCGGTTCTTTGCAACCTCAAACCATTCAGGTTACTGATTTGGATAAGGAAGAGGAACTACAAGGTACGAAAACGGAACTGTTGAACCAATTGGTAGCTTTGGTAGGGCTCACTTACGAACAGTTTACACGCACGGTATTGCTTGCCCAAAATGATTTTGCTACTTTTTTGAAGTCCCGTGAATCTGCGAAAGCGGAATTATTGGAAAAACTTACCGGTACGGAAATCTATTCGCGTATCTCCCGGGAGATTTATGCCCGTAGTAAGGCGGCTGACGAAGCGATGAATCTTCTCAAAAATACGATCAGTCTCATCGAACTTATCCCGGAGGAAGAACTTTTGTCATTGCGAAAGGAACAGGAGCGCCTTATCGGACTTCGTTTTATCGAAACAAAACGCCTTACGGAACTGAATGCTCAACTTAGCATTGTACAATCTCTCAAAATACGGCAAAAACAGTTATACGAAAAGCAACAAGAGGAATTTGTAGGTGTGGAGGAGCTAAAAAGACTTCAAACGGGCCTTGCGGAACAGATGGATTATCTGGCTCGTTTTCAAGAGCAATGGGAGGCTTTACAACCGGAGTTGCGCAAGGCACGCGAGTTGGATGTCCGTTTGCAGAGTTTACGAACTCAGTATCGACAATCGGAACAGACCTTACTACTTGCCCGGAAGCAGACAGCAGAAATTGAAAAGAAATACCGTACAGGAAAAGAGACCCTCAGTGGGTCGCAAAATTCCATGAGCAGATTGTTGAAAGGCAAAGATAACTTTGATAACTCTCTGCCCATCGATTTGCAACGTATAGAGCAACTTTTACTTCATGAAGAACAACAATTGACGACTCTTCAGCAGGAAAATGATAATCGTGTGTCACGCCTTAATACTTTTGGAATTCAGTCTGTCAGTGAAGAACAGAATAAACTTCTGAAACAGCAGGCGCAGATGCAACGTGCTTTTCAGGCCAGTCAATTACTTGCTCAATTGTGTATAAAGCGAGAAGAAGCTTCTACTGAACTGGCTGCTTTAATGCGGCAACTTGCTGTGAAGCAAGAACAAATCGTCTCCCTACAGAAACTTTATGATAATGCCCGTATGGCGATCAGTAAAGATGTGGTGGCTTTACGTTGTGATTTACATGACGGGGAAGCATGTCCGGTATGTGGTAGTCAATCGCATCCTTATCGACAGGATAATGAAGTAGCCGATACTCTTTATCATTCGATCGAGAAAGAGTATAAATCAGCTTCAGACATTTATAATCAATTAAATAATCGTGTGATTGCCCTTCAACGGGATATAAATAACTATGCCGTTCAGCAGAAAGCCCAGGAAGAGGTTTTAGCGGACTATCCAGTTGCAGAACGTGCACCGGAGTATCTGGATGCGCATTTGACTGAGTTACAGCAGTGCCTTTGTGCATTGGAGGAGAGGATAAAACAGTATCAGCTTCTTTATGCCGAATGGCAACAACATGACGGCAGATTAAAGCAACTGCGTATGCATTATGAGGCTTTTCGGAAAGAAGTGAATCAAGTCCGGTTATTGACTCAGCAATTGACTGCCATTGAAGAACAATTGACTATGGCCAAGCAGGCGGAGGCCACTGAGCAGTTGCGTTTTCAAACAATAGGCAAGGAATTGGGCGAATTACAGCAATCGCGTGCCGGGCTTTTGAAAGGTAAACCGGCGGATGAGGCTGAAGCGGCAGTACATCGGCGGGAGAAAGAGTTGAATAAGGCATTGGAACTTGCCCGTAAAAACATGGAATCGGTTCATGTTCGTATTTTGGGGATACAAGGAGAAATCAAACAGCTTTCACAAACTGTTATTGAGCTGTCCGATCAGCAGGAGAAAATAGAAAATCCGGAACATTTGTCTGAAGATATTGTCGCCTGTCAATCGGCAAACCGGGAGACAGAGCGTTTGCTTTCCGTTGTCGAGGCCCGTTTATTGCAGCAAGAACAGAATAAAAAGCGGCTGATGGAAATAGAATCGGAATGGAAGGAGAAGCAGACTGTTGCCGAGCAATGGGCCAAGCTGAATAAATTGATTGGAAGTGCCGATGGAACAAAGTTCAAAGTGATTGCTCAAAGTTACACATTGAACTTGTTGCTGTTGCATGCCAATAAACATTTGGCTTATCTTTCCAAGCGTTATAGACTTCAACAGGTGCCTGGTACATTGGCTTTGCAAGTTATTGATTGTGATATGTGCGATGAAGTACGTACCGTTTATTCGTTGTCTGGCGGAGAGTCTTTTTTGATATCTTTAGCGTTGGCTTTGGGGCTTTCGTCTTTATCGAGTAATAATCTGAAAGTGGAATCTCTTTTTATTGACGAAGGTTTCGGATCATTGGACGCCGATAGTTTGCGTACCGCTATGGAGGCATTGGAACAGTTGCAAATGCAAGGGCGCAAGATTGGTGTGATTTCACATGTGCAGGAGATGAGCGAACGTATTTCCGTACAGATACAGTTGCATAAATCCGTGAATGGAAAGAGTGAGATAACAATAGTATAAAGTCTTCTCCGCTATACTTAACTTGAATAATTTATACGCAGTAGTTAAGTAGTTAACTACTTACTACTTAGCTACTTACTACTGATTATGAATTATTCAGGTTAGAGAGAAGAATATGGTTTAAGGGTCGGTTTTAATAATGCCGATAAAAACTTGTAAGAGGAAAATTTAAACCGGATCCGAGCTAATTATTATCTTTTAATTCTTTTAGCTCTCCGAGATTCTTCTTTATCTCGCGGAGACGCCCCAGATTCTTACGATATATCGAGAGAGGAATGATAATGCCTATTGCCCATATCACGAAAAAGAAAACGATCATTCCGGTGCCGTGTTGCCATACTTCCCGGTAAAAAAAGAAAAATACAGCCATAAACAAAATAAAACCGATACCGATGATCCGTTCACGGATTACCCAACGATGCATACGGTTGAAGCGGGAAATAACAGTAACAAGCGGCTGTTCGTCTATCTTTGTATTGCTGAGATAGCGGGAACTGAATATATCCCATCCTAAAGCCGGTATCAGAGCTATGAGAATAATCTGATAGTAGATATCCGGGAATACACCGTCGTATAACAGGGCCAATATGAATAATGCAATAATTGTCAGAGAGATGATACGTAATCTTTTGTTCAAGCGGCTGATTGCATTGATATTCTTTGTGGCATGGTTGATGAGCTGGGATATGTCTTCATCTTTGACAAGCTTTTTGTCTTTCAAATGTTCATCCAATGCATTCCATGATTTTTTAAGTTCATCCAGTTCCATATCTTATTCCTCCTTCTTCATTTTTTTTAATTTATCTTTAATTCGGCTTAATTTGGTTGCTACGTTTGTTACGGTCAAGCCGGTAATTTCTGATATTTCGTCATAACTTTTGTCCTCGAGATAAAGCAGTATGATGGATTTGTCGAGCTGTCCCAATTGGTTAATCATCCGGTAAAGTTGGCGAAGCATTTCCTGAAGCGGATCGTTCTCTTCGGTCATCCAGTCCCCCTCCCGGTTTAAGGTAACAAACTCCGGCACATTTTTTTCTTTACGAATGAAGCTGATACAGGTATTCAGCGCGATACGATAGATCCATGTTGATATCTTACATTCTCTGCGGAATTTAGGAAAGGCCTTCCATAGATTGAGTACCACGTCTTGATATAGATCGTTGAGGGTAGCCGTAGGGGTGGTGTACAGGTAGCACACTTTATATATCACCCGCTCGTATTCCCGGATAACGGATAGGAATTCCTGCTCTATGCTTTCGTTGACTTGCGTGGCTCTTGAGTCCATTGGTTTTTTCGATTGCTTTTTGGATTATTGGTCGTTACGGAATTAAAAAAATCACAGTGAAAGTGGGTAAAGATAGAAAAGAATTTGTGGATTCACGTCGTTTCCTTATCATATTTCAGCCTATTAGGTAATGATAGAAGATGCTTTTGAAAAAAAATATGTAATATAGTTACTGTTTTTCGAGTGATAGACATTGATTTTATCAGTTTGGGCACTTTTGATAAAAATACCGTTTTTCTAATATTTTAAAACAGTATATCTTTACCTATGCTAATATTATTGTAAATTTTTAAATTTTCAGACATATGAAAGCAAGACTACTTTTTTCTATTTTGTTGTTTTTGTTGGGTGTGGAACTTAATGCTCAAAATGCATTTGGCGATTGGTTGAAACGCCATGAGACTAATCGTAGAGAACAGATAGTGAAGTCAAGGGTAAACCAAGACTTTACAAAGTCTAATTTGGGAAGGTATGGAAGTCTTTTGACGAGAAGTGTTTCGAATAATAAATATTATCCGCCGAAAGTGAATCGGGAATATACCTATTATAATGGTGATGGAACGGTTTCCCGTAAAGATTTTTATTATTTAGAATTTGATTCTTTGGGAAATATATTGTTGGAAGAACAGGGTGATGTTTATAGGAAAATGTGTAGTTATGGTGGAGTACAGGGAAAGATGAAATTAAGTGAGATTACTTATCAATGGAATGGAAAAGAGTGGGTGGAATATTCAACTAATTCGTCTTTTACTACTATTTTGGATGAAAATGGCATTCGTACCGGAATTGATAGCCGCATCGTTCAGGAGGCCACTTTTAATGAAAAAGGATACCTGACTTGGATTTACGAGTCATACGGCAGTAATGATAGGGCTAAAGTTAAAATCAGTTGGAAAGACGATTTTCCGTCTGAATTTTATTTGGTATCTTATGGAGACAGCCTGTCACTTACGAACATCGTGCCTATGTATGAGACGGAAAAATTGAATCCTTATTTATGTTTCTCCGATGACTGGGACGAATATTTCTTTGACAATGACGGAGATGATTTTTCTCTTTTCAATGCTGATATAGTAATAGGTAGCGAAGCGGATGAAGACGGTACGGTTGTCCTTATGAAAGGACATGTGGTATCTGAATATGATGCTGAAAAAGATCGATATACCCGTACGATAAAAGTGATTGTGGGAGAACAGGAATTAGAAGTTCCAATGCTTGTTGAAACGAAAACTTACGTGGATGATAATGGCAGTTTTTCGTATACCTATGCTAATGTTTTGGATGATTGGACATTTACGACAACTAAAATATTCAATGAAAAAGGGGATATAATCAGATATGAATCGAAAGAGATTGATGGGGATTATATTTATTCGAGTATATATACATACGATCGTACATACGACGAAAATGGACTTCCGTTGAAAACTGTTTTTGAGCGAAGAGACGATAAGGAAATATTGCAAGAATCGTATGTGGAAACATATGGTGATAGAATCATACCCGATACTTCCTTAGAGGTGGAGGTGGATATGCCGGGAACGCTGCACGAAAAAGTATGGGCTTCGTCTATGGAATCTGATAAAATTACAAAATTGACGGTAACCGGTCCATTGAATGAAGAAGACCTTCGATTTATAAATAGTGACATGTGGAAACTGGAGTCGCTGAACTTGAAACATGCCAGATTGGATTATATCTCTAATAGCTCATTTGGTTGGAATGACCATTTGCTCTCGGTCGTTCTGCCGGAAGGGTTAAAATGTATATTCGATGATGCTTTTGCATACTGTTCCAATTTGCAGGAAATAGAATTACCGTCTTCTTTAAATTACTTATCCAATAATGCGTTCGCCGGATGTTGGCAGTTGCAACAGATTACTTGTCATATGCCGGCTCCGTTAGATATGGAAATTTACAATGATCCTTTTAGGGATTTGGATAAGGGTATGTGTCATCTGAGAGTACCTGGATTTTCGGTCCGCGACTATGCCGAACATACTTATTGGAGAGAATTTCCAAATATGGAATCTCTGGAAGAAGTACAGGAATCAATGACGCTTAACGGTTCTTTGCATGTGGATAGAAGTCTACTTGAACCGGTTACTGATTTAACATTGGGATATGGAAGTTCTTTGACATTGGATGGCAGTGGTACTTTCTCTCTGAATTCGTTAGTTATGCAGCAAGGCGACAGTAACCTGCGTGAATGGTTCTATGATTCTTATCATGGATATCCTGTCGAGGGGCGACCGCTTGCTTCATCTGCCATTGTGACTAATTGTGATGTTACGGTCGCTGATATGGAAATAAAATATGCATGTAGAGCTGGCAATTGGTATTTCTTATCTTTCCCGTTTGATGTGGATATGTCCGCTATCACGGTTGAAAAAATAGATACCACTTTAGTGGGTTCTATCGGTTATGTATTCCGATATTATGACGGTGCGGAACGTGCCTTGAATGGAACTGGGCAAAGCTGGAAAGATGTGACGGAGGGTATACTACATGCCGGACAAGGTTATATTTTCCAGGCGAGCATGGAGGTGTACCTGACTGTAAGAGGAGATACGGATAGTGGAATGCAGATGTTGACTCCTGCTTCGAAAGAAATACCTGTTAGTGAGAATATTTCAAACTACGCTTCCAATCAGGGTTGGAACTTGATCGGTAATCCGTATCCCTGCTATTATAATATGAACGGTATCGATTTTAAATCTCCCATTACGGTATGGAACAAGGATTCATGGACCTATGACGCTTATTCCATACTGGATGCGGATGAATATGTCTTTGCACCGATGGAAGCTTTCTTCGTGCAGGTTCCTCAAGGAACGGAGACGATTCATTTTATGCCGGAACAGCGTCTTGCTAAGGCGGCGTTGGTCGATGGAAAATGGACTACACGTTCAATGAGGAGTGTTTCCGGTTCCCGCAGTTTGATTAATTTGCGTTTGACCGACGGCACATATGCTGATAAAACTCGTATCGCATTTGTTTCGAATGCTTCTGCGGGATATGATATGCAGGAGGATGCTGCTAAGTTCATGAGTCCAGTGGCCGCAGTGCCGCAACTTTACACACTGGATAATACACGTTTGCAATATGCTATTAATGCACGGCCTTTTATCGAAGGTGGGTCTGTCCGGTTGGGATATTATGCCGGTAGTGCCGGAGAATATACTCTTTATGCGGATAAGGCCGATGTCGATGCATGGCTGTACGATGCAGTAACCGATCGTACGGTAGCGCTGTCTGCCGAAGGTTATCGTTTTTCATCCGAAGCCGGTAACTTTGACAATCGTTTTGTTCTACGTTTCGGTGCAGCTCCGACGTCGGTGAAAGAAGAACGGTCGGATGTTGCTTGTGAAGTAACGTCTGCTGACGGGGGTATCCTTGTTAAAGGGCAAGCTGGAGAGAAGGTGGAGGTTTATACAGTGGCCGGAGTGAAGATAGCCGAGCTTCCGGTTGAAGAAACGGGTACATTTGTTCCTCTGACTAAAGGCGTTTATGTGATAAAAGCTGGTAATTCTATCAGTAAATCAGTGGTTTATTAATAAAATAATTCATTATGAAACGACTGAAATATATCCTCCTTGTGGGGTTACTGTTGAGTAACCTCACTGCTTGGGGGCAATACGACCCTCCCAATCCTCCCGAACCGGCAGGAAGTTTGCGTATCTCTCTGGTGGCCGAACCGGCAGAAGCCGGATACTTCAATTGTGAGAAGGAAATGGCGGTAACCGAAGGGGAATCTTATTATTTATATGCTTATTCCAAAGGTGATTATCGTTTTGTAGCATGGGAACAAGACGGTAAGGTCATTTCTATTTCCCCCGGCTTTAATTATCTTATGGGGAGTACGGATGTTACTTTGACGGCTCGCTTTGTGTATAGTCCTCCCAATCCTCCCGAACCGGTTATCCGGCATCAGCTCTTTTTAGAGTCCGATCCGGTAGGGGCCGGCAGTTTTAATTGGAGTAGCGGCAGCACATTTGCAGAAGGCGAACAGCTGTATTTACGAGCATATGGAAATAATGGATATAAGTTGGCTTATTGGTATCGTATAGAAGGCGCCGATACGTTGAAGCTCTCCACCAATGCGTCTTTGGATTTCACGATGGGGAAGGAAGATGTGGCCTTGAAAGCGAAATTCGTGTTCGATCCTTACAATCCCGGTGAACCCAGTACGCCGGATGAAAAGTATTATTATATTCAAGGGTATTCTACTTCTGTAGAGCAGGGCGGCACAGTCGATTTTCCGGTTTATCTGGTTAATTCGGGAAATGTCTCCGGCTTGGCCTTTGATCTCATACCGGATAATAACATTGTGATCGATAAAGAAAAGGTGACGTTAGGTAACCGTTGCAATACACATACATTGCAGATCACAGAGAATGAAGAGGGGAACTCTTGGCACTTTGTCATTTCCGGTGAACAGAACATACAAGGAACTTCGGGAGCAATACTGAATATTCCTTTGACGGTTTCTTCGGAAGTGAAGCCCGGATATTATACCATACAGTTTAATAATGTAGTAGTAACATTGCCCAATGGAATTGAAAAAGAACTGAGTACATTTAGTGTCCGATTGAATGTGACTTTGGCACCCAAGAAAATGGGGCCGGAGGATTATGCCGCCTTGTGCGATATGTATCATAAAATGAATGGTGCTGGATGGTATCAACCTTGGAATATCGATAGCGACATGATCGACGGTAATAATTGGCGTGGAGTTACTTTTATCGATACACATGTGTCGGAGATTAATCTTAATGGTAGGGGAGTGAGAGGGCATATACCTCCTTCCGTATTGTCTCTTTCCACTTTGGAACAACTCGATTTGAGCAATAATTCTTTGGATTGGGATGTGCAGGACTTGGCTGATACCCTTGCCAAGCATGCTGTTGAACCGACTGTCTCGAGCCTGATATTGAATGCTAACCGGCTGAGGGGAGATATTTCTGTTTTGGCAGATGCGTTTCCCGGCTTGGAAACATTAAATTTGAGTAATAATCGTTTTTCTGAGCTATCCCGGCCTTTATCGGATGCAATCAAGAGTCTGAGTATCTATTATCAGCAAGTGTCTGTGGAAGAGGTGCAAACGATGCGGTTGGCTGTAAAACAGCATTTCGATTTACCTACTATTTTCACCTATTCTCATTCCGGCAAGAATTATAAGCCGGTTTCTTCTCTGGATATGTATTTTGAAGAGTCCGGGCTGTATGCTTCGGCGTCTTTACGATACGACTCCGGTATATACGCTATGAATTGGTCTGATTGGCGGACGCCGTCCGGTAGCCGTTTTTTATTAAGATCGAATGCTAACGATGCTTACGGAAGTACCATTCCATGGATGGTTACCTTTGAGAAAGGAGATGTCAATGTGGACTCGGCAATCGACATATTGGATGTGCAGGAAACGTTGAATTATATTTTGGGTAATAGCCGGTATCCGTTTGTTTACGCGGCGGCGGATGTCTATGAGGATTCTAACCTCACCGTTCAGGATATGGTCCTGATTGTCAATCTTGTGTTGGAGGGTGCTGTTCCTGTAACTTTTTCTACTGCGGACTATATGGCATCGTCCCGCTCGAAAATGCTGCCTTCCGCACGTGTCTGTGTGGAAGACGGAATGCTCGTGATGTATAGTGATGTTGAAGTTGCTGCTGTGGATATTGTATTGAACCATTGCCAGCAGTCTCAATTGCGCATGTTGTTGAATGTAAACCAATTCCAGTCGGCTACGAAGAACAAGGATGGGGGAGTACGTCTGGTTATCTTCTCCACTTCAGGAGAGGTGATGCCGGCAGGACGCACGGTACTTGCCGAACTCTCGTCAAAAGATCCGGTTGTTACCTATGTCGATTTGGCGGATAAAGAAGCGCAGCGCATTGTGTCAACGGTTTCTCCAACAGGTATCCATGCAGGTGTCTCCGGGGAAGTTTCCATTTATACAGTGGGCAATGATGTCTTTGTCACATTACCGGTTGAAACAGAACGTATGACGGTCGATGTAATCGGCATGGACGGTTGCCCGATCGATGAGAAAGCGTTCGAATCTCCCTCCGCAGGAACTTTGAAGGTAGTATCGAATTTAGTTTCGGGAATTTATCTTCTGAGGGTGCAGTTGGAAACAAACGGTAGCGTGGTATATAAGAGTCAAAAAGTAGTCATTTCAAAATAAGATGAGTTATGAAGCGTAAAATGGTTTTCATGCTGCTGTGGGGAGTGTTGCTTTCCTCTTTGCCGATGGTGGCACAGCAGGTGACAAATAAAATATATATCCCGGAAATGGAGTGCGGACGGGGCAAAACGATCAACGTTCCGGTAGCAATAAGTAACGACAGCGAGATTGTCGCCCTGCAATTCGACGTGCAGTTGCCATCGGGAAGTACCATCACCGGTTCCTCCTGGAGCCTGACCGATCGCAAGTCAGATCATAGTCTGTCTGTGCGAAGGATGAGCAGTACCCATTATTTGTTCGTCGTTTATTCTCTTACAAACACACCTTTAAGAGGAAACTCCGGAAACCTGATCAACTTTTCGTTGCAAGTTCCGGAAAATTGGGAGGTCGGTGGCAAATATCCTTTTGTGATAGAAAACCCCATATTGAGTGCCCGCGATGGCAGTAACGTATGGACATCGTCCGAAGCCGGCGCCTTGATCATGATAGCTGATCCGCGTCCGGATGTAGCAGTCTCTACCGTCAAGGTCGATAAGTCGTCTTATGCTCCCGGTGATAAGATTGTGGTCTCTTGGTTGGTAACCAATGAAGGAGATAAGGAGACGGGGGACGGTTGGAGCGAACAGGTTTCTTTGGTGGCGGATAATGGCGAAGAGGTTTACTTAGGCAAGGTCTATTACGAATCTATCTTGGGAGACGGCGGGACTGTGAACCGACAGGCAGAATTTACCTTATCGGATTTGCCGGGAGTCGATGGAATGGTAAAAGCCAAAGTCAAGTTGATTCCCGGGACCAATTTAGGTGAACTGGCTGCTGCCATAGGTAATAATACGGCTTATGCCGGAACAGGGTGTACGATTGCCAAAAAACTACGGGTAGAGCTTCCCACGGCAGCTATCAAAGAGAATAATACCTCTTTGATTCGTTGCAAATTGTATCGGAGTGGCACTTGGGCGAATGAGCAGGTTTTCAGTCTTCGTGCGGATAAGCCGGAGCGTTTGAATGTACCACAATCGGTGACTATACCGGCAGGGCAATCTGGCGGCACTTTCTACATCCATGCGATAGACAATGAGGTGCTGAATGTTGATTCGGTTGTAACGATCACCATTGAAGGAAACGGATACGAGACCATAACGGGCGAAGTCCATATTATAGATGACGAACTGCCTGCTTTGACTTTAATCCCCTCTAAAACAGAACTGACGGAGGGAGACACCTTTACACTCACTGTTGAACGTGAGAGTAAAAGGGATACTCCATTGACAGTGTATCTGTCGACCAGCCATAAAAGCCGTTTTAAATTTCCGGCTCAGGTAATGATTCCGGCGGGTGAGAAGAGTGTGGCAGTAGAAGTGTTGGCCGTTGATGATAATATTCCGGATGTAACGGCCGATGTCGATTTCACAGTATCGGCGGATGGATACAACAGTGGAAAATGTATCATCCTGTTGAATGACAATGATGTTCCGCAGATACAGTTGTCATTTTCTACGGAAGAGGTCAATGAGTCGGCAGGAAGTACAGCCATCGTCGGACGGGTGACCCGCATCACTAACTTGGAAAGTAAGATAACGGTGAAGTTAACGGTCAGTTCGCAGGACGCATACCTGTCTTATGAAACATTGGTTTTTCCTGCGGGAGTTAGTTCACAGGAATTTTCGATAGGAGTGGTCGATAATGCATTGAAGGACGGCGATCGCGAGGTGATTGTCACCGCATCGGTTTATCTCCCTTCGTGCAATTGTTCCGCAACGGCAACAAGCGGCGGACATGTCACGAAATCTTTTAAAATACTTGATGATGACGGGCCGTCATTATCATTAACCACTTCACAACCTACCATATTGGAGGGAGTGGCCGAAGGCATCGTGTTGAAAGTTACCAGAAATAATACGGACAATGCTGATATAACCGTAACTCTGACAAGCGATAATGAAACTGATTTGGTTTTCGACAAAACGATTATTATACCGGCAGGCGTATCTTCTGTCGATGTCAAGGTGTATGCTAAGGCGAATGATGTTTCCGAAGGCGACCGGACCAGCACGATTATTGCCACTTCGGAGGGATATACGAAAGGTATCTGTTGGGTGATGATAACGGATCAGACATTGCCTGATGCCGCAATCAGCTATTTGGCACTTTCAAAGAAGGAAGCATTGGCCGGTGATACACTTACGGTGAGTGCGAAGGTTATCAATAAAGGTGCGGTAGAATTGCCGGCAAAGACGAAGGTCATGGTGTACCTGACGTCTGACCAGAAATATAGCAGTACCTCTAAAAAGACCTTCCTTACCACTCTATATACGCAAAAGGCGTTAATGGTAGGTGAAGAGGAACTTATTTCGAGGAATTTCGTATTGCTGGATGTAACCGGAAAATACAGCATTGTGGCAATTGTCAATGAAGATCATTCGGTTAAGGAACTGACGTCTGTAAACAATGTTTCAGATGTGCTTCCTTTGACCATGAATCCCAAGTTCTCTGTAACGGCATCGGTCGGAAAAGAATTTTATCAGCAAGGAGAAGAGATCGTTATTACCGGAAAAGTGTCCGGTGTAGATGTCGCTAATGCAAAATTGGAGGTTTATATCATCAGTAACGGAGCCCGGGAAGTCCTGCAGGCACAGGCGGATTCGGATGGAAATTACACGCTGAATTTCAAACCGGCTTCCAGGCAGATGGGACATTTTATGGTTGGCGCTTGTTATCCTGGTGAAGGTTTGAAAACTGAAATGGCCTCGTTTGATATTTATGGCATCCGGCGTACATCCGATTCCTGGATCACTTGGAACGTAACGACCGATGAACCTTACACCGACAAGATTGCCGTATTTAATCCGTGCAACGTTCCTTTGACAAATGTCAAGGCGGAATTGGTTTCATTGGTGAACGGATGTCAGGTAGAGTTCGATGTCCTGTCGTCCATACCGGCCAATAGCATGGGAGAGATCGCTTATACGGTGACCGGCAACGAGCAGACCAATCTTATCGATTACGAACGGATGCCTTTGAAGATAACGACAGCCGAAGGTGCTTCTTTGTCCACTACTGTTTTCTATCATTGCAAATCACAGAAACCGGTATTGCGTGCAAATGTATCATCCATTCATACAACGGTGACGAAAGGGACTGTCCGTGATTATTCGGTTATCCTGACCAATACCGGTAAAGAAGAAACAGGCGTTGTTTCTGTGGTATTACCGTCCGATCAAAAGTGGATGACCTCTGTTACTCCTCTTGAAATGCCTTCTATTGCCGGCGGTGATAGTGCAGTGGTCGTTCTACGGCTTGCCACAACCGATGAAATGCAATTGAATGTTCCGGTGACAGGTACGATTGGAATCAATTGCCGCAATGGCAACGGCATCCCATTGTCTTACAGCATCGAACCGGTGTCGGAGACTAAGGGAACATTGGTAGTCGATGTAAAAGACGAATACACTTACTTTACCGATGAGGCTCCTCATGTGGAAGGGGCGAAGGTTGTTATTATGCATCCGGTGTCTCGACAGGTTATTTATGAGGGAGTTACCGGTACCGATGGTTTGTTTACGGTGGGCGATATTCCCGAAGGGTATTATGCAATAACGGTGACGGCCGAAAAGCATGACAGTTATTCAAACAATTTGTTGGTAGATCCCGGTAAGACGACCAAAGTAGATGTGGATCTGACATTCCAAGCTATTACGTACGATTGGAATGTGGTCGAAACGGAAGTACAGGATGAGTATGAAGTCGAGACGGTAGTGAAATACGAAACCAATGTTCCGGTTCCGGTAGTTGTGACTACCTATCCCAGCGAGATTTACTGTAAAAACTACATTTTCAATTTAACTCTGACTAACAAGGGATTGATTACAGCCCAGAACGTAACAATCGATGTTCCCGAGGTAGAAGGACTGAAGTTTGAACTGTTGTGTGAAAATCCCATCGCTCAGTTGCGGGCACAGGAGTCGATCATTGTCCCCGTACGTGTAACGGCAGAGGTGGAATATGATGATGTTGTCTTTACGCATTCCAGAATAACGAACACCTCTTCCGGTGCTGGTGTCGATGATCCGTCCCGGATTGTATCTTATCGCACGAAATTTAAATCAGCGGAAGCGAGGGCCGGATGGGGCACTAAATGCTTGGACTTCAGATGGAAAAAGTATTGGGAATATTATTGTGCCGGAAAGTATAAGACGGCGTCGGATTATTACGATTATTTCTATGGACCGAATGGGCTGTGCAATAAACCGGGAAGTGGTTCCGGTGGTTCCGGTGGTTCTGGTGGTGGTAGTGGCAGTGGTTTCCCGTCATTAAGCGGTGGCGGAAACTCTTCTTATGGATCGTCTTCATCGGGAAACAAAGTTTCGATAGAAATCTGTTCAAAGAAAAATAATGGCGATGACGGAGCGGATGAGCAACCCGAAGAACAGCCTTGTGAGAAAGAGCCCATCTTGAAATATATATTGGCGGCAGAAAAAAGTAATACTTCCAGTAAGCCAGTAAAAGGTGTCGCTGCTGATGGGAAAAGCAAAGTGAGAATTATGTTGGACGTCGTAAATTCGAAAATACCGTCAGATGAATGTGGTTATGAGGTTCATTGGTCTTTGTCAGAAGAACTTGGACATTTGGAAAATACCGATTCATGGACGAATATTGTATATGTTGCGCCGGATAATTATCCGGACGGAGAGATGAATGCCGTACATAAAATAACAGCGACCATGCATTATTCAAGTGAATATAATTCCGGTTCTGCGAGTGTGGATATTGAAATTATTCGTGTTCCTGTGCTGATGGTTCATGGCCTGAATTCAGATGCCATGTGTTTCTGGGAGTTGCAACGTTATCTTGAGCAATCCGGACAATATCAAAGTTTCCAATTGTTTAGAGCGGATTATGAACCTACTAATTGTTCCTATTTCAGAGTGAACGAAAGGGTTGTACAGAGGGGAATATCCATATTGAAAAGAGCGTGTGCCTTTAATGGTTATATGATTGATAAGGTAGATTTGGTAGGCCATAGTATGGGAGGTATTTTGTCGCGGTTACATGTTCAATATGTTGATAACACCAATGTACACAAGGTAATAACATTGAATACCCCTCATACAGGCAGTCCTTTGGGATCTTTGGCCGTTGTTATCCCTAGTGATGTTCCCGAAATTTTAAGAGGAATTTTGATGGGGTTCAAAGGAGACCATGCTATAAAAGATCTGGCGATAGGATCAGATGCGATGAAGAGTTATTTGAATAATAAAAATGTAATGCAGAGGATGAAAGATATTCCTGTATATGCATTGACTACTACTATATTAAATGAATCGCTCGGCGATTTGGATAAAGGTATATTTATGACTGATCCTTTGTTTCGATTATCTGCAATAGGACAAGCATTAAAGATTGTTTCTTTTTTAGGATCGAGTGACATGGTGGTTTCTCTGGATAGTCAAAAAGGAGGCTTGAATAGCCCCCATACGGATAATACGGATGGCTTCTGGCACTGTGACTCTCCGAATGCCGCTACTATCCATCAACGTATTCATTCATTATTAATGAATAAAGCTGATGATTCTGGCGTGTTCAGTATGAATGGATTTCCCGTTGTGTCTTCGTCTAATAAATTGCTGAGTATGGCTGCCGCAGATTCAAAGTTGTCTGTTGTTAAAAAGAATATAATAATAGATGCTAAAGTTGATGTGGAAAAGAGGAAGTTGTCTATTCAAGTGAATACCGCTTCGCTTAATTTAAACCATTTGGTAGTCGTTGGTACTTTTTCGGATGGTTCATCTATCGTGGCGTCAAATAATTCTGTAACATGCGATATCCCTGCTACTCATGAAGGATCAATTTCCATTTGTGTAATGGGAACGGATGAGGAAGGGAATTTGGTAATGGATAATACTTTGGTTGATACAAATATAGCTTTAAGTGTATATCCGTTGCAACTGTCGCTACCATATGATACCGCGTATGTTGCTATTGGAGAAACACGTTCATTCAAAGCTCATTGTACATGGAGTAATGGTGAAGTAACAGTGGTCACTCCATTTATTTCACTTCAAGATGAAGTTGGATATATAAATAATCAGGATGCAACGATTATTGGTGAGAAAATAGGAACTTCGTTGCTAACGGCTTCTTTTAAAGGATTGACAGCTCAATGTGTTGTTGATGTTTTTGATGAAAATAAAATATTCGATTTTGGTGATACTGATGAAAAAGAGCCGTCCAAAGGTGTCTGCTCTACCATTTCTCTCTCTTTCAAACAGACAATAACGGTTGCCCGTCAGGCGTTCAGAGGAACGTTGACCATGTTCAACGGCCATGAAGCCCAAGCCATAGATAGCTTGCAGTTGAATCTGGAAGTGAGAGATAATGAAGGAAAGTTGGCTACTTCCCAGCAGTTTGCCGTTTCGAATGAAAGCATCGACCATTTTGGTGGAAAATTGAAAGGTCCGTGGACGTTGGAAGCAAAGCAGACGGGAACAGCTACCATTCTGTTTGTACCTTCCAAATATGCTGCCCCCACAGAGCCGAAAGAGTACTCTTTCGGAGGAACGATTACTTATAAAGATCCTTTCACCGGGCTGTTTGTGACGCGGGATTTGTATCCGGTTACGTTGACCGTGAAACCGTGTCCGGATTTGTCGCTCTCTTATTTTGTGGAACGTGATGTATTTGGCGATGATCCGGAAACGGCGGAAATAGAACCGAGCATACCGGCAGAGTTTTCATTGTTGATTAATAACGTCGGATATGGGGATGCGAATAGTGTGAAAATAGCTACGGGACAGCCGGAGATAGTCGATAACCAAAAGGGACTGGCTATACATTTTGAGATGATAGGTTCCAGCATGAACGGGCAAGCGGCCACTGCTGATTTCGCCAATCTGGACTTCGGTTCGATACAGGCCGGTAAGCAGGCATATGCCCAGTGGTATTTCACCTCTTCCTTATTGGGACATTTCACCGAGTACAACACCACTATAACGAAAGGATCGAGTTATGGAAACGAAGATTTCAACCTGTTGTCGATAGAAGGTTGTCATGAACTGATTAGGAGCTTGAAAGTACCTAATACTTCATTGACTGCTTTTATGGTGAACGATATAAAAGATGCGAACGATCTGCCCGATTGTGTCTATCTGACGGACGGTACTGTGGATGACCGGGTAACCATTGTTTCAGAGTCGGCTTCCTGCAGCAGCATGGGCAATAATCAGTATACCCTGACATTATCAGGGGCAAAAGGCTGGGTATATGGAGCGATTCATGATCCTACCAATGGCAGACAGAAACTGGCTTCCGTGACCCGTATGAGTGATGGCGCCGTGATCGATTTGCAGAATTTCTGGCAAACGGACAGGACGTTGAGAGACGGTAAAGATCCACTGTACGAAAATAATCTTCGTTTTGCCGATTATCTGGCCAACGCGCAGGAGTCCTACGTCTTGACATTCACTCCCAAACCCGATCTGGTGCTGGAAGTAGAGTCATTTGGCGGGATACCGACGGGAGACATACACTCCGCTTTGACGGAAATCCTGGTGACATTCAATAAACCTATAAATACCGCGACTTTTACGGCGGACGATCTGTCATTGTACTGCCAGAACACTAAAGTTGATCTGTCTCAACTCGTTATAGAACCCGTGTCCGACACCCAATACAAACTGGATTTATCCCTGTTGCCCCCTCGCGATGGTTATCATGTACTGACCGTTCAAACGGCGGGTATAGAGGATCTGGATGGTTTTTGCGGTAGTTCCGGTAAAAATGCCACATGGAATCAGTTCGTAGGCGGAAAGGTTGCCCTGTCTGTTGTTGTCACTCCGGAAGGGGCAGGGGTAGTAACTCCTAAAAAGCAAGAGTATGTATTTGGTACTAATTTGGAACTGAAGGCCGAAGCAAACGAAGGATACGACTTTGCTTGTTGGAAAATAAATGGTGAAAAGATTTCGGAAGAGCCGGTCTATAAATATCAGATTGTGGCAGACAGAACCATAAAAGCGGAATTCAAGGCTAAATTATATGATGTTACCATTGATTATGATATTCAGGCCGGGACAGTCTCTTTAGGTAAAGGGGTCGGTAAATATGAGTATAATACGGATATTCAGCTTTCGGCGTCACCCAATACCGGTTATGTATTCAATGGCTGGAGAGTGGATGGCGAGATTCTTTCGACGGATGTAATTTTCTCCTTAACCATAAAGAAGAATGTGGAGATCGAAGCTGTCTTTACGAAAATACCGGTCGATACAACGGTCTCTTATGAGCTTCCTACCGGTTGGAATTGGTTCTCAATCAATGTGAAAGACGAGAATCTGAATAATCCCGTCGCATTGTTGGAACCTATAAAGCAATCTGTCGTCTCTGTCTTGGGACGGGAGGAAGATTTGGTTTACGATGATCAATACGGCCTATACGGTTCGCTGACAGCTTTCAAACCGGATAGGGGGTATAAGGTACGCGTAAAAGAGGATGTTGATTTTTCATTGAAGGGGATTCCTTTCGCGGAGAATGAAGTGACTATAACCCTGAATAAAGGTTGGAATTGGATGGGGTATACTCCGAATATGGAAATGTCCGTCAATGCTGCATTATGCAATTTGATGGCCGAAGAGGGCGACATTGTGATGGCACAGGATCAGTTTGCCACTTATGATGGTGCAGCTTGGAAGGGCAGTCTTTCTGTTCTTGCTCCGGGTAATGCCTATCTATATTATTCCGGTTCGGTGAAATCCTTTAATTATCCGACGGGAAGTAGCAAGATGGCTATTCCTATGCTTTCCTATCGTGCATCAGAAAGTTATTATTTTGCGAAATGGCAGTACGACAAGCGTAAATATGCCGATAATATGGGAGTTATCTCCCGGCTTTACAGCAGTAGCGGGCAAGAATTGCCCGCCGGTCAATTCCTGATTGGTGCGTTTACCGGTGAAGAGTGTCGTGGCATGTCGTCAGAGGCGGATGGTTATCAGTTCGTCACTGTGCACGGTGAGCAGACGAACGAAAAGGTGACGTTCCGTGCCTATAACACTCTGACGGGTGAGGAGTTCGATATAAAAGAGACAATCCGTTTTGGCGCTAATGTGGTTGGGAGTCTGACTAATCCGTTTATACTCCATTTGGGGTCGGCAACCGGTCTTGATAAAAACGGTAGTAGTTTGTTGATCTATCCTAATCCGGTGAAAGATCGTCTGTTTATCCGGACTGATTTGCAGAATGTGAAGGAAATACGCATTATTGATATGAAAGGAAGTGTATTACTGACTACTGACACCTTGCCGTTGGGAGTAGGACTGGATGTGACTTCGTTAACGGAAGGTATCTACTTTATTACAATTCAGACGGATACGGATCTCATTCGGCAGAAGTTTGTGAAATCGAATCGTGCAAAGTAGTAAGTAAAGGATGAACTTTTTTAATGGAAAAGAGTATGAAAGATCAAAAAATATATGTATTACTTTTTAGTTTGTTGTTTGTACCTCTTGTTTGGGGTGCAGGCAGCAGTGCTTCCCATTGGACATTCGATCCGGCTGAATATGCGTATGATATGAATGTTCATGCGGCATTGACATTTAATGGTATGGATGTGGAAGATTATGCAACATTTGAAGTTGCCGCTTTTTGTGGAAATGAATGCTGTGGAATCGCTAAAGCTACTGTATCACAGGGCAAGAAGTATTATGAACTCCGGGTGCATAGCAAGAAGTCTCAAGGTGATAATATAACTTTTAAATGCTATAATCAAGCTACGGGTCGGGAGTTAATGGTGGCAGAATCATTATTATTTGATGGTGAACAACATGGTACATTGAGTCATTTGTTTCAATTGACTGCTACACAACCTGTGACAGGAATCAGTCTTGATAAAACGTCAGTGACGCTGAATACTACCGATACATATACACTTATTGCCAATGTCGATCCTATCGATGCAAGTAATAAGTCTGTCATTTGGAGTAGTAGTGATGCTGCCATTGCTACTGTCGATGAAAATGGTGTCGTTATAGGTATGAAAGCCGGTACGGCTACAATCACGGCTACTACTGTTGATGGTAATTTTACTGCTACTTGTCAGGTAATAGTTAAACCGATTTTAGTGGCGTCGGTAAAAATAACCTGTGAAGAAGATCAACTTTTGCTGACCCCGAATCAGCAAACTCTTCATTTTTCCGCATCTGTTTTACCGGAGAATGCTACGGACAAAGATTTAGTTTGGAGCATAGAAAGTGCTGATGATTTGGCGACAATAACCCAGAACGGGGTACTTCAAGCCATTGACGGAGTGAAAAAAGATGGAGAAGTTGTTGTTCGTGCTACTGCTGTAGATCAGTCTAATGCATATGATGAAGTAACGGTTTCGCTTCAGGGGTTTGCGACCGGAATACAATCCTTTGATCAACAAGTGATTTTTATATCTTCTCCTGTAGCCGACCGTTTATATATTCGGGGCGATTTTGATCGTCTGAAACATATTTCGATTATTGATTCTTCCGGGCGGATATATGTTCAAGTGGAGCAGTTGATTTCGGGAGAAAGTATAGATGTATCTCCACTTTCAAGAGGAATCTATTATGTGGTGATGGAAAAAAATATGAATTGGATTTTGCAGAAATTTATTAAAATGAAGTAATGTTTTATCTTTGATTAGAGTTGACATAAGGCTTTATTTTTCATACTATGGAAAAATAAGGCCTTTGCTCTTTTTCATTTGCATCAATGTGCTCTCTCTTTGTTGTGAGCATAAAGTCTTAAATAGAATTGTCACTTGAGAGAAAATTGACTATTATATTGATTTTGTATTATTTTACTGTGATTTTTTTTACCCTGTTAATTCCTTTTTTTGTCTTGATATCCTCGCTTGGATCGTGTTGGATAAGAAAAAGGAAAAGGCTGTTTGCTAATTACGTTTTTTATGACTCAATTTACAGTTGATAACACGATGCTGACATGTTGTTTTAAGGCGAATTCGAAAAGCCTGTAATAGAGTAGAGAAATTAAAAAAACAGGAGAAAATATGAAAAAGTTGATATGTAGAAGACGGGCATATAAATATTGTTCATTGATATTGTTAAATTTAGTTTTTGGATGTTGTATTTCTTGTAGTACGGATGATGATGATAATGGCTATGATAATGATGGTGGTTCATCGGGGGGGCATACAGAATCTCCGACCCCTTCTAAAAAATCAAAGCCAACTATTTCCACTGTTGCTGCTACTACTGATATGACAGAATTTAATATTATTTTTAAAGTTAAAGCAAATGACGATGAAGATAATGTTAGCGTTACATTGTATTATGGTTCTTCTGAATCATCGATGACTAAAACAAAAACTTGTTCACGATATTATGGTGGTAGTGCTACTGCCACTAAAAATTATATTTTCTTTAAGTCGTTTGTAATGGGAAGTTCCAAATCGAAGATTTATTATAAAGGTAAAGTTCAGAATAGCGTTGGTTCTGCTGAAACATCTACTTCGTACACTTATTATAAATAGAATTCAAATCTTCATGTGTAAACGGCTTTTCATTTAAGTCGAAAGAGAATACGCTATGTTGAAATTGTTGATAGCTCGGTTTTTTAGTAAAATACTTGATATTCAATATATTGATTTATAATTCAAATGAAATCTTACATCCATTTTCATAAAATGAGTCGATATGAGTCATTTTATGAAAATGTTTTCTACATGTGATGTTTTATGAATAAATTGTGTTTAGTTTACTAAATAATATTATCATTAAACATCTGTAAAATTAATTGTTATTATGCAAGCAAAATTAATCTTTTTAATACTCCTTTTCTGGGGAATGTGGTGTTCGTCAATTTACGCTCAGTCCTTAAGTAGCTTGAAACGTGAAAACAAACAGACGATGAAAGAACTTAAGGTGAAGTATGGGTTAAGCTCTATAAAAATAGAAATGGGAGATAATGGATTCTGGTATTATTTAGTCTCTCAGAAAAAGGGAAATCAAAAATGTTATGGAGTTATTAGCAAAAACGGGAACTTTATATTTGAATGTGAGTATGAAGATATTATTTATATCAATGGTATTTATAAAGATGGTTATGTCAATTATACATTTAATTCTATGTCAGGAGGAACTGATGAATTTAAATTATATAACCATATGATGCTGGATCATTTTATTTTAGAAAAAGCTGATACGCATGAAAAACTGATATGTACTTGTGACGGTAAAATATTGAAGAGTGGGATACAAGGACAAATCACATACTTGGGTAGTTGGCTGCTGATAAATACAAAGGAAATATACACAAGACAGTTGGATGGCGTTCTAAAATTAATAATTGTAAATAATGAGTCTAAAAACATGCGTTTTATGACTTGGAATGGCATTGAAATTTTTAATGATGAAATGTTTTTGATGATCATAGCAAACAAAGCTTCCGGAAATTTCAATAATGTATTTGCTTTTAATAATCAAAATCGTATGGGAGCAATCTATTTGGAGGATTTAAATTCAATTGTACCGATTGAATACTCGGAAATACGTACAATCTCAGGTAAAAGAGAATTTGAAGTGAAACTACATCCTGCTGATAAATTTCATGTTTACAACAAGACAATGAATGAAAAATTTATTCCTAAAAATCCTGGTGAACAATTCTACGTTGAAAGAAAATATGAAGACTGCATCAAATATTATGCTACAGAGGGTGTAGCTGATGCTGATTCAAAGTTATATTCAGCTTCTGCGTTAAAAACAATTGCTATATTAAAAGTGATACAACTTCAAAATCATGTTCAAGCCCCTTCGGCCAACCAATTGAAAGATTACAACTATAACGAGATAAAAAGCCTTCTAAATGATGCTAAGACGATACTTGAGTCAGCAATGAGCCAAGATACCTTGCGAACCAAAGTATATCAAGAAAATATAAATAATTGCGATGTGTACTTAGATTTACTGGAAACATATCATGCACAATTAAAAGAAAATAGTTTTGGGAACCAATTACTAAAATCAATACTTGCAGGTATTTCCGAAGGGTTGAAACAAGCTGCGGTAAAATCGATTAACGCTTCTTCGCTAAATATTGGCAAGAATTCTCATAGTACTGCAAATGATGATGGACGGCATAACTCATCTACTTCTAACTCTACCGGGTCAAGTAATTCTTCAAATAGTGGCGGATTGAGTGATGGTGTGCAAAATCGTATCAGACAAGTAGAAAAAAACATTGCGAATGAAACTGAATACTTGCAACATGCTCAAAAACGCTACAATAGTAATCCTACAAGTGCAGGGAAAAGAGAAATAGAGGCTCACAAACGAGCGATAGAGGGTTATAGAAAACAAATAGAGGATTTAAAGAGTGGAAGATAGTGATAAATAAAAAAAATCGATATCAGGGTATTTCAAACCGAAATAAAATGCTCTATTAGAAATGGAGACTCAAAATCAAAAGGTAGAGAAGGTTAGCAGGACAATAAGATCTTACCGGATTTGGATATTGGGCAGTCTTTATTTTTCGGGATTCCATTGAAGGATAGGAAAAGAAATTCAGAAAATCTCAATCCTGTAAATTAACCGCCAGGAATTTCCGCATTTCTTCTACACTTTTTCCTCTGCGACGGGCATAATCCTGTAGCTGATCTTCACCGATTTTTCCAATTGAGAAATATTCAGAGGCAGGATGTGCAAACATTAAACCACAGACGGAGGCATGCGGATACATAGCTCCGTTTTCTGTTAGCTTTATGCCGATTTGCTTCATGTTCAGGAGCTCGTCTAAAAGGAAGTTTACCGATTGGTCGGGTAAAGACGGATAACCTACAGCCGGACGAATACCTTGATATTTCTCTATAAGTAGTTCCGGAATAGTCAGATTTTCGTCTTTAGCATATCCCCAAGCTTCCTTACGCACATGTTCGTGCATCTTTTCCGTAGCTGCTTCCGCAAGACGGTCGGAGAGAGTCTGTACTAAAAGATGCTTGTATGGATCTTTTTCGTATAACCCTTCCATATCCGCATCGATCGTGGCGGCAAAAGCACCTACCGTATCAGTTATTCCGGAAGATAGCGGACGTACAAAATCACTGAGGCAAAGGAACGGACCTCCTTCGCGCTTCTTCATCTGCTGGCGGAGCAAAGGGAACGTAACCCCGTCTAATATGAGATTGTCCCCCTTCGAATTAGCTTTGCATAGCTTGAAAATTGTTTTTACTTCGAAGTCTTCGTCCAGCAGATTTAACATTCGATTGGCTTCCTTAAAAAGCTGCATCGCTTCTGATGCTTTCGGACGTTCTTCTTCCGGAAAAGATGTCAACCAGGATGCGCGACAAACATCGCATCCGTGTATATCGGCAATAGCAGCAAAGCGAGGTTGGAATCCCCACGCATGAAAGAAGTAGATCCAGTTGATATAGGAGCTGACTTCATGGACTTTATAATGTAAAATGGTAATCAAGCGATTAAAAATTAATGATTAGTGGTAAGTGATAAGTGATCTGCTAATCACTAATTTCTGATTCTCAGTTCCTGTCCCCTATAGTTTTCATCTATTGCACCGTCCGAGTATAACAGATGTCCATTTACAAATGTCTTTTCGACTTTCCATCGGAAAGAATGTCCTTCCAACGGGCTCCATTGGCATTTGCTGAAAATACAATCTTTGGTTACCGTCCATTCCGTATTAGGACGAACGAGTACCAGATCGGCCTGATTACCGGTACGGATAAAACCTCGATTGTGTATTTCGTAAATCTGTGCGGGCGCATGGCACATCTTTTCCACTATCTTCTCGATGGTGAATACTCCTTCGTCTACCAACCCGAGCATACTGACCAGTGAAAATTGTATCATAGGCATTCCTGATGCCGCTTTCAGTGCACCACCTTCTTTGTCTTTGAGTAAATGCGGAGCATGATCGGTGGCTATTACGTCGATCAGGCCGGAGTTGACGGCATCACGTAAGGCATTCCGTTCTTTTTTCTTGATGGCCGGGTTACATTTGATACGAGTACCCAACTCTTGGTAATCACTCGAAGTAAATAAAAGATGGGAAACACATGCCTCGGCTGTAATCCTTTTCTCTACGAGGGGAATATTCTCGAGTAACTGCAATTCTTTGGCAGTCGATATATGCAGAATATGTAGACGCGCATCGGCTATCCGCGCCAGGCGTACTGCCAGTTCTGACGACTGGTAACAGGCTTCTGTCGACCGGATATTCGGATGATATCTTAAAGGAACATCACCGTCTGCTCCGTATTTGGTTAGATATTTTTCAGTGTTTTCTTTGATAATACCTTGATCTTCACAGTGAGTGGCTATTAATAAATCCGTACTGTTGAATATGTTCAGCAGGCTTGTCATTTTATCGACCAGCATATTACCGGTGCTCGATCCCATGAATAGCTTGACACCGCATACGCGATGCTTGTCCAATTGCTCCAATAAAGGATAATTATTATTGGTAGCTCCGAAGTAGCAGGAATAATTGACGGAACATTTCTCTGCCATTAAATCGAACTTTGCATTCAGTGCATCCAGGGTGGTTGTTTGCGGACTCGTATTGGGCATATCCATAATCGAAGTTACTCCACCTGCCGCAGCTGCCCGGCTTTCGCTTGTAATATCGGCTTTTTGAGTCAATCCGGGATCGCGGAAGTGTACATGATCATCAATCACTCCGGGTAATAAATAACATCCTGTAGCATCAATTGTTTCATCACAAGGTACGACAGGCCCTTCATCGCCCACCCATATTTCTGCTATCTTTTCTCCTTCTATCACTACGGAACCGGCTACCTGCCGTCCTTCGTTTACTATGATTGCATTTTTTATAAAAGTTCTTTTCATTTTTTCGGGGGTATTAATCACGGATTGCTGCATTTCGGATATTTATGAAACCAACTGCCTATTTTCAACTTGATGACTCCGAATACGGCTTCACCGAAGATACTGCCATTCATCTTTGAAGTTCCTAACTCTCTGTTGATGAAGATAACCGGTACTTCAGTAATTTTAAATCCACATTTGTAGGCCGTAAATTTCATTCCTATCTGAAAGGCATATCCCTTGAATTGTATATTGTCCAAATCGATGGTTTCGAGAACACGGCGGCGATAGCATTTGAATCCGGCAGTCGTGTCGTGTATCGGAATTCCGGTGATGAACCGGACATATTTGGATGCGAAGTATGACATTAATACACGTCCCATAGGCCAGTTTACTACATTGACTCCACTTACGTAGCGTGAACCGATGGCTACATCGCTTCCATCTTCAGCGCAGGCTTTGTACAAACGGGGCAGATCCTGGGGATTGTGACTGAAATCGGCATCCATTTCAAAAATATATTGATAGTTGTGGGCCAGCGCCCATTTGAATCCCGCAATATATGCAGTTCCTAATCCTAATTTACCTTTACGCTCCACCATGAACAAACGGTCCGGATACTCTTCCTGCAACTTTTTGACGATAGCCGCCGTACCGTCCGGTGAACCATCTTCAATGATGAGTATATGAAACACTTTATCTAATCCGAATACCGCGCGGATAATATTTTCTATATTTTCCCGCTCGTTGTAAGTGGGGATGATAACAATGCTGTCCGATGGTGTTTGCATAAGCGTATTTGTATTTGCGACAAATGTAACGTTTTTCCGTTACTTACAAAAAATAGTATATTAAAACTAAGGATAATTTAGTACTTTTGCGGGGATTTTCACCACAGAGGATGCAGAGTCTTACATCGTTGTGTTTTTTTATAGAAACAGAACGATGCTTTATCCGTTAGATGGTGAGTTAAAAAAAACAGGAATAATGACTATCACTGAACTGCAACAACAATATGCCGTCCATCCCAATGTGACGGCCATGAACCGGCTGCTGAAAGATGTTTCCGTAAAACATATTTTTTGTGGGGGATTGTGTGCATCTTCCGCTTCGCTTTTCTTTTCTGTATTGGTGCGGAAAGAGACCTGTCCGTTTGTTTTTATCTTGAGCGATCTTGAAGAAGCGGGATATTTCTATCATGACCTTACGCAAGTATTGGGAGGGGAGCGGATACTGTTTTTTCCTTCTTCTTTCCGTCGCGCTATCAAATACGGACAGAAAGATGCGGCAAATGAGATACTTCGTACCGAGGTTCTCAGTCGTTTGCAGAAAGGGGAGAAGGGGCTGTGTGTGGTTACCTATCCCGATGCATTGGCAGAGAAAGTCGTTTCCCGGAAAGAGTTGAGCGATAAGACGCTTAAGCTCGGTGTTGGCGAACGTGTTGATTCCACTTTTGTAACCGATGTGTTGCATAGTTACGGTTTCGAGTATGTTGACTATGTTTATGAGCCGGGTCAATACGCGGTTCGCGGAAGTATTATCGATGTTTTTTCTTTCTCATCGGAGTATCCCTATCGTATTGACTTTTTTGGAGATGAAGTGGAGAGCATCCGTACGTTTGAAGTGGATTCGCAACTTTCCCGTGAAAAGAAAGACAGTATTGTCATAGTGCCCGATCTGGCGGTGACAGGGATGGCATCGACCTCTTTTCTTGATTTCATTCCGAGGGATACGGTACTTGCCATGCGTGATTTCCTGTGGTTGCGTGAACGTATACAGAGCGTGCATGATGAGACGTTGACTCCACAGGCGATTGCCGTACAGGAGGCCGAAGAAAACGGGGGCATTACACTTGAAGGGAAACTGATTGACGGGAGTGAATTTACAGTTCATGCGCTTGATTTCCGGCGTCTGGAGTTTGGTAATAAACCTACCGGTACAGCCGATGCCACGGTGTCTTTTGATGTTACGGCACAACCTATTTTCCATAAGAACTTTGATTTGGCGGCCGCTTCTTTTCAAGAGTATCAGGAAAAAGGATATTCATTGTATATCTGTAGTGACAGTACAAAACAGACCGATCGTATCCGTGCCATCTTTGAGGATAGGGGGGATAAAATTTCTTTTATAGCCGTGGAACGTACTCTTCACGAAGGTTTTGCAGATAATGAATTGCGGCTTTGCGTTTTTACGGATCATCAGTTGTTCGATCGTTTTCATAAATACAATCTGAAAAGCGACAAGGCCCGTTCGGGTAAAGTGGCTCTTTCATTAAAGGAACTCAATCAGTTTACTCCCGGTGATTATGTGGTGCATACCGATCACGGAGTAGGGCGTTTTTCCGGATTGGTACGTATCCCTAATGGCGATACCACACAGGAGGTCATGAAATTGGTTTACCAGAATGACGATGTGGTTTTTGTTTCGATCCATTCGTTGCACAAGGTATCGAAGTATAAAGGAAAGGAGGGAGAACCGCCCCGTTTGAATAAATTGGGAACCGGTGCTTGGGAGAAGTTGAAGGAACGCACCAAGACCAAGATAAAAGACATTGCCCGTGATCTGATAAAACTCTACTCACAACGTCGTGAAGAAAAAGGATTTGCATATAGTCCGGATAGCTTTTTACAACGGGAACTGGAGGCGTCTTTCATCTATGAGGACACCCCTGACCAAAGTAAAGCGACGGCTGAAGTAAAAGCAGACATGGAACGTGACCGCCCCATGGACCGTCTGGTTTGTGGAGATGTAGGTTTCGGAAAAACGGAAGTGGCTATTCGTGCCGCATTTAAGGCGGTGGCCGACAATAAGCAGGTGGCCGTACTGGTGCCTACAACCGTATTGGCGTATCAGCATTTTCAGACCTTCCGTGAACGCTTGAAAGGGCTTCCCTGCCGGGTGGAATATCTGAGTCGTGCCCGTACGGCGGCACAAGCCAAAGCAGTACTCAAAGGCCTTAGCGACGGAGAGGTCGGTATTCTTATCGGTACACACCGCATCTTGGGAAAGGATGTACATTTCAAAGATCTCGGTTTGCTGATTATCGATGAAGAACAAAAGTTCGGAGTATCCGTGAAAGAGAAGTTGCGCCAACTGAAAGTAAATGTAGATACACTGACCATGACTGCTACTCCTATTCCGCGTACGCTTCAGTTTTCATTAATGGGTGCACGAGATCTGAGTGTGATTTCCACACCACCGCCCAATCGTTATCCGATACAAACCGAGCTACATACTTTCAATGAAGAGATTATTGCCGATGCCATTAATTTTGAGATGAGTCGCAACGGACAGGTGTTTTTCGTCAACAACCGTATTGCAAACTTGCCGGAACTGAAAGCAATGATTCTTCGCCATATTCCCGATTGCCGTATTGCCATCGGGCACGGACAAATGGAACCGTCGGAATTGGAACAGATTATCCTCGGATTTGTAAATTATGATTATGATGTATTGCTTGCTACCACTATTATAGAAAGCGGTATCGACATTCCCAATGCAAATACGATTATTATCAATCAGGCACAGAATTTCGGCTTAAGCGATCTTCACCAGATGCGCGGGCGGGTAGGGCGTAGCAATAAGAAAGCATTTTGCTATCTGCTTGCTCCTCCGTTGTCGTCACTTACCCCGGAGGGGAAACGGCGTTTGCAGGCTATTGAGAATTTTTCTGATTTGGGTAGCGGTATTCATATTGCCATGCAGGATCTCGATATTCGCGGTGCAGGAAATATGTTGGGAGCCGAGCAAAGCGGATTCATAGCCGACTTAGGGTATGAAACTTATCAGAAAATCCTTTCCGAAGCTGTGCACGAATTGAAAACGGATGAGTTTGCCGAACTGTATGCCGACGAGATAAAAGGAGAAGGTGCAGTGAGCGGCGAACAGTTTGTGGAGGAGTGCCAGGTAGAGAGCGATCTGGAGTTGCTGCTGCCTGCCACTTATGTTACCGGTAGCAGTGAACGCATGCTTTTGTATCGCGAATTGGACGGATTGACATTGGATAGGGATGTAGATGCTTTTCGTTCGCGGCTTGAAGACCGTTTCGGGCCTGTACCCCCTGAGACGGAAGAACTGTTGCGGATCGTGCCGCTTCGTCGGCTTGCTGCCCGGTTGGGTGCTGAGAAGGTTTTTCTTAAGGCCGGCCGGATGACCTTGTTTTTCGTTTCCAACCCGGAGAGCCCGTTCTATCAAAGTCAGGCATTTGGCAAAGTGATCGATTATATGATGAAATACACCCGCCGTTGTGATTTGCGTGAGCAAAACGGAAGGCGCTCGATGCTGATAAAAGACATTCCGAATGTGGAAACGGCGGTCAGTGTATTGCAGGAAATAGTGGCTTTGCCCGTTGGATAAGGAATTATCAGTCGTATTCTCATGTATGATCAGTCGTATTTTCATCCTCACCCCGTCCGGGAGGCATTCTGGACGGGGTGTGCCCATTGAGGCTCGCTATTCTGGAACGTTAGTAATGATAGCTTACATCTTGTAGGTGTGACTTCCTCCTCCCGTTAGAAATAGAATCCTAAATTTACGTAGAATCCTACTTTTTTGCATTGGTTGGAGTATCCTAATGAAGCTTCCAAGGGGCCGAACATGCTATCGATTCCGTATCCTAAACTGAAACCATAGATGCATTTGTCTTCCAGAATATCAAAGAAATTATTGTTGTTCAGCGCTACGTTTCCGGTGAGGCTTATGTAATGTTTGCTCCATAAGCGTTGACGAAGTTTCAATGCACCTACCACGACGGAGTTTTTCATGATTTCGATGTTGTCTATTCCTGCAAATGGCATTTGTTGGGAGATGAAACGTCCGAAATAGTCACCTCCTAATGCATTGGTGTACGGGTAGGGAATATCTCTACCGATGAGTACCCTGCCGTATACAGAGGGGAGCAGTGCGATTCGGTTGGTAAGTTGAAAGGCTTCCGACCATGAAATACTGAGTGCGGAGAATGGGGCATGTCCTTTATATTTTGCTAAGTTGTCGGTATAGAGCACATAGCCGGCTTTAAAATCGGCTCCTTTATTCGGGAAATATCCTTTGTTGAACGTATTGTAATGTACTTGTGCAAAATAGCTGAAAAAATGTTCCGGTTGAATTTTCAGATTATATTCCGAACTGTTGTACAGGAAATCTTTATACTTAAAGTATTCGAAGCGTGCTCCGATAGCAAAGCGCAGATTTTTGTACCAGACATCGGAGAAACTGAATTCGCCCGAATGATATTTATAAGTGGTATTGTATGCCCGGTCACCATGATTGTAGATATTGATATCATTGTATTCGAAGAGATAACCGAGATTAAAGTTTCTCATCTGCATTGGTTCCAGAGTATAGTCTACACGGGCGGCATATCGTTTTCCTAAACGTCCGGTGACGGATATCTTAGAGGGAATACGGGTTTTCAGGTTTGATGTGGCATTCAGTAACACAGAGGCTGTTTCCTCGGAGTCGAAGCGAATTCCTAAATTTATATTTCTTTCATATTTCTCTTCCAATAGAAAGTCGAGTTTGTAGCCTTCCGGCATATTGGTCAGTTTATAACTGACGTTGGAATAGGCTTGGCTTCCTCTCAGTACCGAAAGGGCTTTTTCCAGTTGCGCCACACTGATCTCACTATCCTCTTTCAACTTGCATTTCCGTATCATCCACTTTTTGTCGGCATCTTCAATGCCGGAGAAATTAATCTCTTTTACAAAAAACTTCCGGGAAGAAGAGAGAGAAGTGTACGGCCCGTGAGCTTCCGGTTTATAATCTTCCGGGATGCCGATTTTCTTCTTCAGTTTTAACAAGTCGTCCCATTTCTCAAGTGCGGCTTCTTCTCCACGGTTCGTCAGTGTATCGAGTGCGTTCGGGGTGAAGCTGGCTGAAGAGTATCCTTTTACATTTACTTTAATGTGGACGTCTGATGCGGCAACGTTTCTTGCGTAATTTTCCTGTGTGGTCAGATCTATGATTTGTAGCAGAATATCAGGTGCCGTATTCAATTCTTCTTCCGTTCGCAATTTATTTTGAACATCTACCCCGATGATGATTTCCGCTCCCATGGCTTTGGCCACATTTACCGGATAATTATTCTTCATACCTCCGTCTACCAATACCATGCCGTCAATTCGTACCGGAGTGAATACACCGGGAATAGCCATGCTGGCGCGCATGGCAGTGGAAAGCACGCCGTCATGAAATACGATTTCTTTTCCACTTACTACGTTTTCCGAAACACAGGCAAAAGGAATCGGTAATTTATTGAAATCGATTGAATCGTGATATCCTAAGGTCAGGTCAGAGAATAGATTGGCAAGATTCTGTCCTTTGATAACTCCTCCCGAAGCTTGTTCCTTGAAACGTTTTCCGGTGAGAGGGAGCGATAGCACGAAGGTTTCTGATTTTTCTCTTTCGGACATCGTTTGCTGGCTTCGTTTGATACGGTCGCTGAGCAGGAAAGTCCAGTCCTGCTTTTTCACCATGCTGTCCAGTTGCTGGGGGGTATAGCCGATAGCGTATAATCCTCCGATAATAGATCCCATACTGGTGCCTACGATATAATCGATGGGAATACCGGCTTCTTCGATAACTTTGAGTGCTCCGATATGTGCAACTCCTTTTGCACCGCCACCACTGAGAACCACGCCTACCTTTTTGCGCTGCTGTGCGGAAGAGGGCAAGGTAAAAAAAAGACAAGTCAGGAGAACCAATGTCAGAGATAAATGTTTTTTCATTAAGGATATTTGTTATATCTATTATTATAAAGTACAAATGTATGCGATAATTTGTTTAGTAGTAGAAGATATTTATCTCGTTTTTTGGTCCGAAAGTCGGATTTGTAGATAAATTCCACAATTAGAAAAGAAAATCTACAATTCTGTGAATATACTGTTTGGGATATAATGAACTGATTTATAATGAAAAATACAATATTAATTACTTTGGTATACAATTTGTATGCTACAAAACTAAGAACAAACATAAGTTAAATTAAATAATTCATCCGATTATGAGATTATTTTTCTCAAAAAAAGAATTGAAGTTAAAGCGAAAGAGAACCATTGCTGCTGTTGTTTGCATCATTCTGCTGTTAGGCATTTATTGGGTACTGACCCGGCCGCGTAAGGCTGAACCGGAAATTCCTACGGTCATGGTAGAAGCGGCTGCAAAAGACGATGTAGAAATTTATGGTGAGTATGTAGGCCGTATCCGTGCCCAACAGTTTGTAGAGGTACGTGCCCGGGTAGAAGGGTATCTGGAACAGATGCTTTTTGCCGAAGGTACTTACGTAAATAAGAATCAGGTACTTTTTGTCATTAACCAGGAGCAATATCGGGCTAAAGCAGATAAAGCCCGGGCTCAGTTGAAGAAAGACGAGGCACAAGCATTGAAAGCACAACGTGATTTTGAACGTATCAAACCTCTGTATGCACAGAATGCCGCCAGTCAATTGGATCTTGATAATGCCGAAGCGGCTTACGAAAGCGCTGTCGCTACGGTTGCCATGAGTGAAGCCGATCTGGCACAGGCAGAGTTGGAATTGGGGTATACGCTGGTCCGTTCTCCACTCTCGGGGCATATCAGCGAAAGAAATGTCGATTTGGGAACTTTAGTCGGTCCCGGTGGGAAATCTTTGCTGGCTACGATTGTCAAGAGTGATACGGTATTGGTGGATTTCAATATGACGGCTTTGGATTATCTGAAAAGTAAAGAACGTAACATCAATATCGGCCAACAGGATTCCAGCCGTTCCTGGCAGCCGAACATTTCGATTACATTGGCCGACAATACGGTCTATCCTTATAAAGGTTATGTGGATTTTGCCGAACCGCAGGTAGACCCCCAAACGGGTACATTCTCTGTTCGTGCTGAAATGCCCAATCCGAAGCAGGTATTATTACCCGGACAGTTTACCAAAGTGAAACTGCTGCTCGATGTTCGTGAGGGAGCCGTTGTGGTGCCGTTGAAAGCAGTAACGATTGAAAAAGGAGGAGCTTACATTTATGTGATGCGCAGAGATTCTACTGTCGAAAGGCGTTTCATTGAATTGGGACCCGAATTTGGCAATAAAGTAGTTGTAGAACGGGGACTTGTACAGGGAGAGATGATTGTTGTTGAAGGATTCCACAAATTGAATCCGGGTATGAAAGTCCGGGTGGTAGAAGCCGGTGCGATGGATTCCGGTACGGTTGACAGTGTGGATAATGCTAAAAAGGATTAAGTAATGAAAGTAAGTTTTTTTATAGATAGGCCGGTTTTTTCTGCGGTATTGTCTATTGTTATTGTTATCATCGGAATTATCGGTCTGACCATGCTTCCGGTGGACCAATATCCGCAGATTACGCCTCCCGTTGTTAAGATCAGTGCTTCTTATCCCGGAGCCAGTGCACTGACGGTTTCGCAGGCTGTGGCGACTCCTATCGAACAGGAGATAAACGGTACTCCGGGTATGCTTTATATGGAATCCAACAGTTCCAATTCCGGAGGATTTTCTGCAACAGTTACTTTTGACGTGTCTGCCGATGCGGATTTAGCGGCTGTTGAGATTCAAAATCGGGTGAAACTTGCCGAATCCCGTCTTCCCGCCGAAGTAATTCAGAATGGTATATCAGTGGAGAAGCAGGCACCCAGTCAGTTGATGACGCTTTGTCTGACTTCTTCCGATCCGAAATTCGATGAAATCTATCTGAGTAACTTTGCTACTATCAATGTGCTCGATGTGCTTCGCCGTATTCCCGGTGTGGGGCGTGTGTCGAATATAGGTAGCCGGTATTATGCCATGCAGATATGGGCGCAGCCCGATAAACTGGCAAATTTCGGTCTTACCGTACAGGATTTGCAGAACGCATTGAAAGACCAGAACCGTGAGTCGGCTGCCGGTGTACTCGGTCAACAACCTGTAAAGGGGTTGGATATCACCATCCCTATTACTACGCAAGGTCGTCTTTCCACTGTCAGTCAGTTTGAAGATATCGTAGTACGTGCCAATTCGAACGGTTCCATTATCCGTCTGAGGGATGTGGCGCGTGTATCGCTCGAGGCTTCTTCCTATAATACGGAAAGTGGTATCAATGGAGAGAATGCCGCAGTACTCGGTATTTATATGTTGCCCGGTGCCAATGCCATTGAAGTGGCCGACAATGTAAAGGAGGCCATGGAAGAGATCAGTAGGAACTTTCCGGAAGGATTGAATTACGAAATACCGTTTGATATGACTACCTATATTTCCGAGTCTATCCATGAGGTATATAAAACACTGTTTGAGGCACTTGTCCTGGTCGTGTTGGTTGTTTTTCTCTCTTTACAGAGTTGGCGTGCCACATTGATACCGATTGTGGCTGTACCTATTTCATTGATCGGTACCTTCGGTTTTATGTTGATATTCGGCTTTTCACTGAATATCCTTACTCTGTTAGGGTTGATCCTTGCCATCGGTATTGTGGTGGATGATGCGATTGTGGTGGTAGAGAGTGTGGAGCATATCATGGAAACCGAAAAGTTGAGTGCTTACGAAGCCACTAAGAAAGCAATGGAGGGGCTGACCAGTGCATTGATTGCCACTTCGCTGGTGCTTTGCGCAGTATTCGTTCCTGTTAGCTTCTTAAGTGGAATTACCGGACAACTTTACCGGCAGTTTACCATAACGATTGCCGTGTCGGTATTAATCTCTACTGTGGTTGCACTTACGCTCAGCCCTGTCATGTGTTCTCTGATTCTGAAACCGGATAACGGAAAGAAGAAGAATATCGTGTTCCGTAAAATTAATCATTGGCTGAACGTCGGTAATAATAAATACGTGAGTATCATTACCCGGGTTATTCGTAATCCGCGACGCGTGTTGAGTGCCTTCGGCGTAGTATTGATCGGTATTTTGTTGTTGCACCGCATTATTCCCACCAGTTTCCTTCCGGTAGAAGATCAGGGATATTTCAAAATAGAGCTCGAATTGCCCGAAGGGGCTACTTTGGAGCGTACACGCCAAGTGACGGAGCGTGCCATCTCTTTTCTTGGTAAGAATCCATACATCGCTTATGTGCAGAATGTAACCGGAAGCAGTCCTCGTGTCGGGAGTAATCAGGCGCGTAGTGAGTTGACCGTTATTCTGAAACCGTGGGAAGAACGTAAGGAAACCAGCATAAACAAAATCATGTCGGAAGTGCAGAAACACTTGGAGGAGTATCCCGAATGCAAGGTCTATCTTTCCACTCCACCGGTTATTCCCGGCTTGGGAAGTTCCGGAGGTTTTGAAATGCAGCTTGAGGCTCGCGGCGAAGCCACATTCGATAATTTGGTGCAGGCTGCCGATACGTTGATGTACTATGCTTCCAAGCATAAAGAACTGGCCGGGCTCTCTTCTTCCTTACAGGCGGAAATCCCTCAGTTATATTTCGATGTGGACCGTGATAAAGTGAAAATGTTAGGTGTGCCTTTGGCTGATGTCTTTTCTACGATGAAAGCCTATACCGGTTCTGTTTATGTGAATGATTTTAACATGTTTAACCGTATATATAAGGTGTATATTCAGGCAGAAGCTCCCTATCGTGAACATAAGGACAATATCAATCTGTTTTTTGTGAAAGCTTCCAATGGAGTGATGGTTCCTTTGACCTCTTTGGGTAATGCTTCGTACACCACAGGTCCCGGTAGCATTAAACGTTTTAATATGTTTACAACGGCCGTTATCCGTGGTGAGGCTGCCCACGGATACAGTTCGGGACAAGCCATGGAGATTATGGAACAGATAGCCCGTGATCATTTGCCGGATAATATCGGTCTGGAATGGAGCGGTCTTTCCTATCAGGAGAAACAAGCCGGAGGGCAGACCGGTCTCGTGTTGGCATTGGTTTTTCTTTTTGTCTTCCTCTTTTTGGCAGCACAATACGAGAGCTGGACTTTGCCGGTTGCCGTATTGCTCTCTTTGCCGATTGCTGCATTAGGTGCTTATTTAGGGGTATGGATCTGTGGGTTGGAGAATGATGTTTATTTCCAGATCGGCCTTGTGATGCTGGTAGGTTTGGCTGCAAAGAATGCTATTCTTATTGTAGAATTTGCCAAAGTACAGGTCGACAACGGAGAAGATATTGTTACGGCCGCTATCAATGCCGCCCGTCTGCGCTTCCGCCCCATTCTGATGACATCTCTTGCCTTTGTGCTCGGTATGCTTCCGATGGTATTGGCAAGCGGTCCCGGTTCTGCCAGTCGCCAGGCCATCGGTACGGGAGTATTCTTCGGAATGATATTTGCAATTGTCCTGGGCATTATTTTGGTACCGTTCTTCTTTGTAATGGTATATAAAACGACTACTAAGATACGCCACAGAAGCGGTGGGGTGAAAATTCCGTTTGCTTCCAAACTAAAACGTAAATGATTATGAAACGAAATAACATCTATATAACTTTAGTAACCCTTCTTGTCCTTGTCACCTTCTCTGCCTGCAAGGTAGGGAAGAGCTACACCCGTCCCGATCTTCATTTGCCCGATAGCCTTGCACAACATCAGGACTCGTTGAGCTTTGGGGATATGGATTGGTGGAACATTTATACAGATTCCACCCTCCGTGGACTGATAGCAAAATCTTTGGAATATAATAAAGATATTCTGATTGCCGCCGCCCGTGTGAAAGAGATGGCGGCGCAAAAAAGAATTTCGACGGCAGCGTTGCTTCCCGATATAAAAGGAACGGTGACCGGTGAACGCGAATTTGAAAATCATGGTGGAGATGCTTTTAAACGTAATGATACTTTTGAAGCCCAAGTACTGTTTTCTTGGGAACTGGATTTATGGGGGAATCTGCGCTGGGCACGCTCGGCAAGTATTGCTGAGTATCTGCAATCGGTAGAAGCGCAACGTGCACTTCGCATGACGATTGTATCCGAAGTAGCCCAAGCCTACTATGAACTTGTAGCTCTCGATACGGAGTTGGAGATCGTTCGCCAGACTTTGAAAGCCCGCGAAGAAGGGATGCGCTTAGCGCGTATTCGTTTCGAGGGAGGACTGACATCCGAAACCTCTTATCGCCAGTCGCAGGTGGAACTTGCCCGTACGGCAACGTTGGTGCCCGATCTGGAGCGTAAGATCAGCCTTAAGGAAAATGACATAGCTTTTCTTGCCGGGGAGTATCCTAATAAGATAGCCCGCAGCCGTTTGTTGCAGGAGTTCAACTTCCCGAACGAATTGCCCATAGGTTTACCCTCCGATTTGCTGGAACGACGTCCGGATATCCGTCAGGCCGAACAAAAGTTGATTGCTGCAAATGCCAAAGTAGGGGTGGCATATACAAATATGTTTCCCCGTATTTCACTTACCGGCGGGGCAGGAGCCGAAAGTGTGGTTCTTTCCGATCTCCTGAAATCTCCTTATGGTATTATGGAAGGTGCTTTATTGACTCCGATTTTTGGCTGGGGAAAGAATCGCGCTGCATTGAAAGCGAAAAAAGCGGCTTATGAAGCTGAGATACACAGTTATGAAAAAACAGTCCTTACTGCTTTTAAAGAGACGCATAACGCCATTGTCAATTTTAATAAGATAAAGGAGGTATATGATTTGAGGGCCAAGCTGGAACGTTCTTCAAAGAGCTATGTAGATTTGGCGCAGCTTCAGTATATCAATGGTGTTATTAACTATCTCGATGTGCTTGATGCCCAGCGTGGATATTTTGATGCCCAGATCGGTTTGAGCAATGCGATTCGCGATGAACTGATTGCCGTTGTACAGGTGTATAAAGCACTGGGTGGCGGCTGGCAGGTAAAAGACGAAGGCAAATAGAGTATTGGATAGTAAGGTATCTGTACTCTGATATGCTTAGTTACCAATATGTTATTTAATCAGGATTATATTCTTAGTTGTAAAACATCCCCATGTTTTGGTTGACAACATCCCCATGTTCTTATGCAGAACATCCGGATGTTGTCGGTTGAAACATGGGGATGTTTTTATGATTCGATTACGTTCATAATTTCATGAGAATAGTACTCTCTTCCGGTGTTGTATTCCTATGTTATTGGTTGCTTTTTATTGTCTTTTCATTGTTCCGTTACATACGGCTGAATTATATTAATGGATCATAAAACTTTTTAATCGTCATTTGCGTTTTTCATCTTTGTCGATGTAAAGTCTCTATAACCGAAATAGTTGCTAACATTATTTACGCATGCTCTTTCATAATTCAGAAAAAAACACGAAATTTGCATCGCTTTTGATTTTTTAGAATCGAACTTACTAACACCTTTAAATAAAAATAAAGAAAATGACTAAAAGTGCATTGCAAATCGCGAGGGCTGCTTATCAGCCCAAACTTCCGAAAGCGCTGAAAGGAGCTGTTAAGGCTGTAGAAGGCGCTGCTACTCAATCTGTAGCCGATCAGGAAGCTATTCAGAAATTATTTCCTAATACGTACGGTATGCCATTGATCAAGTTCGAGGCCGGTGAAGCTGTAAAGTTGCCTGCCATGAACGTGGGTGTTATTCTTTCCGGTGGACAAGCTCCGGGCGGACATAACGTGATCTCCGGCCTGTTCGACGGTATCAAAGCGCTGAATCCGGATAGCAAATTGTATGGTTTCATCCTCGGCCCCGGCGGCCTGGTTGACCATAATTATATGGAACTGACTTCGGATATCATCGACGAATATCGTAATACCGGCGGTTTCGATATTATCGGTTCCGGTCGTACGAAGTTGGAAAAAGAAGATCAGTTTGAGAAAGGTCTTGAAATTCTGAAAGAGTTGGGTATCAAAGCACTTGTGATCATCGGCGGTGATGACTCTAACACAAACGCTTGTGTATTGGCTGAATATTACGCAGCTAAGAAAGCCGGTGTACAGGTGATCGGTTGTCCGAAGACAATCGACGGTGACTTGAAGAACGAAATGATCGAGACTTCTTTCGGATTCGATACTGCTTGTAAAGTTTACTCGGAAGTGATCGGAAATATCCAGCGTGACTGTAACTCAGCGCGTAAATATTGGCACTTCATCAAACTGATGGGGCGTTCGGCTTCTCATATCGCTTTGGAATGTGCTTTGCAGGTTCAGCCTAATGTTTGTATCATCTCTGAAGAAGTTGAGGCTAAAGATATGTCCTTGGACGACGTAGTGACTTACATTGCTCAGGTAGTGGCCGATCGTGCTGCACAGGGTAATAACTTCGGTACGGTTCTTATTCCCGAAGGCTTGGTAGAGTTTATTCCGGCTATGAAGCGTCTGATTGCCGAACTGAATGACTTCCTGGCTACGAATGCCGAAGAGTTCTCTCAGATTAAGAAGTCTCACCAGCGTGATTATATCATCCGTAAACTTTCTCCGGAAAACTCGGCTATCTATGCAAGTCTTCCCGAAGGAGTGGCCCGTCAGTTGACGTTGGATCGTGACCCGCACGGAAACGTACAGGTATCACTGATTGAAACGGAAAAACTGTTGTCGGAAATGGTTGCCACTAAACTGGCTACTTGGAAAGCAGAAGGTAAATATGTAGGTAAGTTTGCTGCACAACATCACTTCTTCGGTTATGAAGGGCGTTGCGCTGCTCCGTCAAATTATGACGCAGACTATTGCTACTCATTGGGTTATACTGCTTCTATGTTGATTGCTAATGGCAAGACGGGGTATATGTCGTCTGTACGCAATACGACTGCTCCTGCAGAAGAATGGATTGCAGGCGGTGTGCCTATCACAATGATGATGAATATGGAACGTCGTCATGGAGAAATGAAACCGGTTATCCAGAAAGCTCTTGTGAAACTGGATGGTGCTCCGTTCAAGACATTTGCCGCTATGCGTGACCAGTGGGCTATGACTACGGATTATGTATATCCGGGTCCTATTCAATACTTCGGTCCGACTGAAGTATGCGATCAGCCTACTAAGACTTTGCAGTTGGAACAAGCAAAATAAGTAGTAAGTAGATGGTAGATAGAAGTTAGGAGTCAGGAGTCAGTAGTTAGGAGTTAAAATCTATGTAGCGTGTTAGCATTATGCCATTAGATTCTAACTACTATTTACCGACTATTCACTTCTGACTCCTGACCATTCATTTCTAACTACTATCTACTAACTTCTAACTTCTAATATGACTAACTCCCGTCAACCTATACCTCGTAAAAAAAAATCTGCTACTTCCCGTCGTTCTCCGCGAAAGACAACGAAAAAGGCCGTTCGTACTACTATGCCTATATGGCTGCGTAATGTGCTCGTTGCCGTCATTGTCGCTTTTTTCTCGGTGGCATTTTATTATTTCTTTATTAGGCCTTATGCTTATCGTTGGAAACCTTGTTATGGGTTGAAAGCATATGGAATTTGTGTACCTTGCTGTTATGATGTGCATGGTATCGATATATCGCATTATCAGGGAAATATCGACTGGGGGCAACTGACGCAGAGCCGTTTGACTGATTTTCCCATTGAATTTGTTTTTATGAAGGCTACTGAGGGAGGAGATCATGGCGATGATACTTTTGCCCGTAACTTTTCCGAAGCGGGAAAGCACGGATTTATTCGTGGTGCCTATCATTTTTTCTCTCCGGCTACTGACCCTTTAAAACAGGCGGATTTCTTTATTCGTACAGTGAAACTTGCTCCGGGAGATCTTCCTCCGGTACTGGATGTGGAAGTAACCGGCAAGAAAAAAAAGGAAGAACTACAAGGGAATATAAAACGTTGGCTCGACCGAATAGAAGCACATTATGGGGTGAAACCGATTTTGTACACCTCTTATAAATTTAAAACACGTTATTTGAGTGATTCTATTTTTGATACTTATCCTTATTGGATAGCCCATTACTATGTGGATTCAGTAAAGTATGAAGGCAAATGGCATTTTTGGCAACATACGGATGTAGGCAGCGTACCCGGTATTGAAGAGAATGTGGATCTGAATGTATTCAACGGGACATTAGAAGAATTGAAAAAGATGACGATTGATAATGTGGCTGTAAAAACAAATGAAAAACCAAATGAAACAATGAAGGAATAAAAGGCTATGCCAAATGAAACAAGGAATAATGAAATAATATGCTAATGTGCCGGTTAATCACGCTGTGTACAAATGAAAGAATGATGGGATAATGGACACATTTGTTCATTTTAAATTATTCTTTCATTTGGCATAGCCTTTCATTCTTTCATTCCTTCATTTTTTTCATTTGGCTTTTCATTTGCCCCAGCCATTCATCCTTTCAGAATGAATTTTACGGCAGCCCAATGATTCTTTTCCTGATGATGGATGAAGTCTAATCCATTGCGTTCGGCTTCTTCACGGATAACGGGAATGTCGTCTACATAAAAACCGCTCATGTAAAGTTCTGATCCCGGATGCATGCAAGCCACATATTGCTTCATGTCGTTCAGTAGGATGTTCCGATTGATATTTGCAATAACTACATCAAAAGGACCTTTACCTTGCAATGTGCCGGCATCTCCCAATTCTACATCTATGTCTGTCACTTTGTTCAATTCGATATTTTCAATCGAGTTACGCACGCACCATTCGTCAATATCGATTGCTGTGCAGGGAGTAGCGCCACGCATACGTGCCAGGATTGCAAGAATAGAGGTACCGCATCCCATATCAAGAAGAGATTTTCCTTCCAGTTCACTGTTCAACAGTTCGCTGATAATAAGACTGGTCGTTTCATGGTGTCCTGTACCGAATGCCATCTGCGGATTGATTACAATGTCATATTCCGCTTTTGGCACATCGTGATGAAAGGTGCTGTGAATTACGCAACGATTACCGATTACGATTGGTTGGAAGAAGTTTTTCTCCCATTCTTCATTCCAGTTCTTATCTTCGGCTTCTACGTAGTTGTAAGTGATTTCCGTATCCGGTAACGGGAATTCATTAAGAGCATTTTTTATTACTTCTTCATTGCAGAGAGATTGTTGGATATATGCTGACAGACCACCTTCGCGTTCTATAAAACTTTCAAACCCGGCATCGCCCAAAACAGCAGCTAATACGTCATTAACAGTTTCCGTACAAGGGTTGGTATCAAACGTGAACTCAAAATACTTCATAGTTGTTTTTATTTGCAAAATTACGATTAAATGAGGATAAAACAAAGGAAAGTTACATTTAGAAACTTCTGTTCGGAATTTCCTCATAAAAATTATCGGGTGAATTTTAAACAGACGATAACTTTATTTAATAGGTAACCTCTGATCCGGTATTGTTTACATATAAAATCATGCGTGAATCTTTTATAAATAGGGAAATCCCTATCATCCTTTGGGGAAAATCTCCCCGAAAGGATGGATACGTTGCTTATCTTTGTAACGTGAATGAAAGGATTAAAGATAACCCATAAACCACAGAGATATGAAAAAGATTGTTTTTTTACTGTTGATTGCCTTGTGTCTCCCTATAGGTTTGATGGCACAGAGCTATGATGATGATCTCTATTTCATTCCTTCCAAAGAGAAGGAAGAAGAACCTGCACCTGCCAAGAAGGAACCGGTTCGGAGAGAGACCACGACGAATATTTATACGACTCCCGGAACCACTGTTGTGATTCAGGACCGGAAAGGAAACACTCGCGATGTAGACGAGTATAATCGCCGTTACGATGCACGTGATAACGACTTCGAAATGGATAACGATACGCTATATATTAAGGAAAAAGACCAGCCGGATCTGGACGGAGAATGGGTGAACGGTGAGTTTAACGGTTCACAGGATGATTATGAATATGCCGAGCGTATCATTCGTTTCCGTAATCCTCGTTTTGCCGTTAGCATTAGCAGCCCGTTCTATTGGGATGTTGTATACGGAATGAATTCATGGGACTGGAACGTATATACCGATGGACTTTATGCCTATGCATTCCCTACATTCAGCAATCCGTTATGGTGGGATTGGAGATATAATTCCTATGGTCCCGGATGGGGCTGGGGATGGTCACATCCTTACTATGGATGGGGTGGTTACTATCCCGGTTACTGGGGTGGCTGGTATGGCGGTTGGTACGGTGGTTGGTACGGTGGCGGCTATTGGGGTGGTCATTGGGGACACCATCATGGCTATTATCCCGGATGGGGTGGCGGCGGTCATTACTGGGCCAATAACAGTTATACGAGTCGACGTTCATTTGGAAGTAGAGACAGGTATTCTTCGGGAACTTCCCGGCGTTCCTATACAGGAGGGCAGTCTGACCGTGCCAGTGTAAGTTCTTCCCGTCGTACCAGTACTTCGTCATCAGGTCGTGTCGTAGGTACGCGTACTTCTTCCAGTACCCGGCCGGGAGTAAGTTCGGATAGAAGAGAAGCGTCGTCTTCCCGTCGTTCTACTTACACACGCCCAAGTAGTACCCGTAGTACTTACAATAGCAGTAGCTCTCGGCCAAGTACGGGTCGTTCTTCTTCCAGAAGTAGTAGTACTCGTTCTTCATCAAGCTATAACCGCGGAAGTTCAACTCAGTCATCCAGCCGTAGTAATTATTCTAATGGGAGTTCAAGACGCTCTTACAGTGCGCCATCCAGTAGCAGTAGAAGTTACTCTCCCAGTAGCAGTAGTAGTTCGCGTTCCAGTTCTTCTTATAGTGGTGGAAGTTCTTCCCGTTCTGGTGGCGGTAGCTCCAGTCGCAGTAGTAGCAGAAGATAAGCTGATGTAGGTATTAATGTAAAAGTTCAGGATTATGAAAAAGATAATGATTACGGTAGCCACTGCTTTGTTTGTAAGCGGTATTAATGCACAAAGCATATATGATGCTACCAAAATAGCGAGTAAAGATTTAAATGGAACTGCCCGTTTTGTTGGTATGGGTGGTGCGATGAGCGCATTGGGTGGGGATATTTCCACTATGGGCACAAATCCGGCAGGTATCGGTATTTATCGCAGTAATGACGCAATGACATCTTTCAGTTTTTCTGCCTTTGGATCAGAAAGTAAATATAAAGGGTATGATAATACTTATAATTCTAAGTTGGATAAGAATCATTGGTCGTACGATAATATAGGTTTTGTAATTTCATCGAAAATAGGTAATCAGACTCCGTTACGCTATGTGAATTTTGGTTTTAATTATCATAAATCGAAATCATTTTATAAGAATATGGGTATGGAGGGGTTGTTGAATACAGATCCTAATGGTGGGATCGTAACCCAAACTTATCAGATGGCTAATTTGACGAATGGTGTGAAAGACAGTAAATATCTTGATGGTAGGGAAGCTTTCCGTGATCCGGATCTTGGATGGATGTCTGTGTTAGGATGGCAGGGATACTTGATTCAGGAGGATAAATCGGATCCCCAAAATCCTTATCGTTACATGCCGGTAACTACTGATATTCCTTATTCTTTATTCCGTTCCGAAGAGAGAGGAGGAATTGATGCATATGATTTTAATGTATCGTTTAATTTTAATGACCGTGTTTATTTGGGATTGACTGTTGGGGCTTATGATGTAGATTATAGCAAGTATTCTTCGTATGACGAAAGTTATGGAGAAGAGACCGGATATCTGTTGGAAAGCTGGAATAAGATTTCTGGTAGTGGATTTGACTTTAAGATGGGAGCTATTGTACGTCCGTTTGAATCTTCCCCTTTCCGTATTGGTGCATCTGTGCACTCTCCAACATTTTATAAACTTACTTTGACAACAAGTGCACGTCTTATTTCCGATATGTATTTGGATGGTAAATTGAAGCGTACCGATATAGATACATATAATTTAGTTGGTGATATGAATCGTGAATACAGTCTCCGTACGCCGTGGATTTATAATCTTAGTTTAGGATATACGGTCGGTAATAGTTTTGCAATTGGTGCGGAGTACGAATATGAAGATTATTCGACGATGAGGTTTAATTATCCTGAGGGAGATGCTATGTTTTTTGAAAATAATCAGACTGATATGTTGAAAGGTGTGCATACATTCCGTGTCGGTGCTGAATACAAGGTAATTCCTCAGTTTGCTTTCCGTTTGGGATATAATCATAGTACTACTGCTTTTAAAGGCGAGGCTTATAAGCAATTACCTGAAAATTCAATAAGTACTGATACTGATTTTGCCAATGCCCAGGCTCTTAATAACTATACATTAGGTATTGGGTATCGCGGTAACATGTTTTACGCTGACTTGGCATATAAGTTTAGTTCTTATAAAGAAGATTTTTATGCTTTCGATGATCTTTACCTTAATAAAACAGAGGTGACTAATACACGTAGCCAGGTACTGTTTACTGTTGGTATGCGTTTTTAATAGAAAGTTTCAATTGCAATAATAACTTTTATGTGTGAAAGAAATCCCCGGAGAATTTGCAGTACTCCGGGGATTCTTGTGTTTTAATGTTCCATATCGTATTTAATACTCTATCTTGTCTTCTTTTTCCATCCAGGCTTCAAAAGCTTTTATCGCTTCATCGTGCAACAACACCTCTGACGGCAATTTTCTATCTTCCGGTTTTAATTCCAGTTCGTCATAGATAAAGGAGTCATCGAAACCTATGTTTTTCGCATCGGTTTTATTGTTGCCATAATACATTTTATCCAAACGGGCCCAATAGATTGCTCCTAAACACATCGGACAGGGTTCGCATGAGGTATATATTTCATAACCACTCAGGTTAAATGTTCCCAATTTGGCGGCTGCGGCACGGATGGCACTAACTTCGGCATGGGCTGTAGGATCGCATGAAGCTGTTACGCGGTTCACACCGGTGGCAATTATTTCTCCGTCTTTGGCGATGACAGCACCGAAAGGGCCACCACCATTGGCTACGTTTTCGTTGGAAAGCTCGATTGCTTTCCGCATTAGTTCTTCCTTAGTCATTTATTTTCAGTATTTTAGTTTAAGACAAAGATAATCATTCGGATAATCATTGGCAACTAAGTTTTTCTTTTTTATTGTTGATACTGTATGGATGATAGTATAATAAAAAAAGAGGATAAAGAGATTTTAATGATCTCTTTATCCTCTTTTTTCATTTATGAAGAATGGAACATCACCAATACCAGCATGCGCCGAAAGACAATGGATATACATCCGGCCCTTTTCCTTTTTCAAATAGGCCGTATGTGGAATAGCGCAAGTAAAAGCCTAAATTGCCATATCCGGCTTGTGCCAGCAGATTTATGCCGACGGGATGTACATACATACCCTTACCGAGCGTTTCTTTATGTCCGTTTACCTTTGCCATAGACTTTATCCCGTGGCGTATTTCCACTTCCGGACCGGCAGCTACGAAGATAGGGCGGTGTCCGTTGATTCTGGTCTGCCATTCGATGGAGATAGGGATGCGGAAATGAAAGTAACGCAGGCGGCTTTTGCTATAATTGGTTTCATCATCGCCGGATACGATTTGCGTAGCACCGTCGGTCTTTAGGAAAGCCTGGTTACCGTCCAGGCGGAAAGAGCGGTACCCCCAGCCTAACCCGAAGGTCATTCCCCAATGACGGTCGTGCGTGAGGGGAAGATAGCTGGTGAAAAGGTTTGCACCTATTTCCCATGATTTGGAAGCATTCAGTGATGCTCTGTCGGATGCACTGAAACTGTAGAAATCATTGGAAAGACTGCTGAATCCCATATAGAGGCCACTGGAGTGCGGATCAAAGCGATTGCGCTTTTTAGGGGCAAAAGGCAGGGCGTCCAATATGCTGGGGCGGTCTGTATCGATACGTGTCAGGTAGACTCCTTCGAATAGTTTTTCTTCCTGTTTGGCATCTCCGTCCGTAGTTACTTCTTCGTAAACTTTGATTTTCACATCACCGTCACCTTTCCGGATGATAATCGAGTCACCGCTTGTGTTTACAATGGTTTGTCTTCTTGTCGTTTCTTGTGCCATGACGCCCGTTAGCGGGAAAAGTATCAGGCATGCTAAGATAATTTGTTTCATTTTTTTTTTAGTTTTTATAGTTTTAATTTTTTCTTTGAAATAGGAGGGCGACCAGTTCGTCCGAGTTCAGATTGCCTTCGATATAAATAAAGGTGGCGCTGTTCTTCTTACCCACTTTGAAGAGGATGAACCGGTTGAGCGTTTGGTTGTTTTTCTTTAGTTGCGGCAACTGGTAATAGGCTGTCAGCAGTTTGCCGTCTTCTACAATTTCCTGCAATTTCTTCATGGTTCCTTCTTTTCTGTCTTTTTCCAGACAGTCGAGGATGTAGGGCAGTTCTTCCGTTACATCTTTGAATACTAAACTTTTGTATAGGCTTATGCGATAAGAGTCCAGCATGTCTTTAGACAGTTCCACCATTGTCACGCCCTTCTGTTTACCATATTTCTGAAATATGGAAGCACTGTGTAATCCCTCTTGTGCCCTTATTTCTGCGGTGGCGGCAGAGAGCAGCAGGATGATGAATATTGTGCGAATAACTGTGTTCATACTTTCTATGTGTTGGTTACTTTATTTTTTAGGTTCTTTTATTCTCCGTCGAAAAGGCTGTTCAGCAGTTCGTCTTCATCGAGACTCACATTCCGGAAGGCAGTCATCGCCTGTTCACGTACCAGATTCTCGTCGGTGTAGCATTTGCCGTCGATGATGACATAGCTATCCGGCATTGCGTTGAAGTGGCGATGAATGCCGGCAATGCCCAATAGAAGCAGTAATCCGGCAGCTATTCCGCTCATGCAGTATATCAGTCGACGGCGAAAAACTGTTTTTCGTGAGGAGACTGTCAGAGAGGAATGATCGGTACAGGCCTCTTTTGCCTGTTTGTTTTCTTTATCAAGGAAGGCAAACAATGGGCTGTACTCTTTCAGATGCTCCGGAACGGTCTCCTGAGTGAAAAAGCGGCGTAATTCCCGTTCTTCTTCACAAGTGGTGTCACCGTCAAAATATTTGTTTAACAACTCTTCTATATTCATACCTTTCTTCTCCTTTTTTCTTCTTGAATGGTTTGCAAGTAAATGTCTCTCACTTTTTTCCGTGCTCTTGACAGATTGCTGCGGATGGCTTCGGCACTGCATCCGGTGATCTCGGCTATTTCTTCTGTTTCGTACTCTTGCACGTCTTTCATCTGTATGATGGTACGTTGCAGGGTAGGCAGCGAGTCGATGATTTCTCTCATCAGCCGGAATTCATCTTTCTCTTCGAGTAGCCGTTCCGGTGTGGCTGACTGGCTGGGGGCTTGTACCTGTTCCAGCGAAAGAGAATCCGGTCGTTTGGCTCGCCAGATATCCATACAAAGATGATGTGTCATTGTCATAGCCAAAGCTTCGATACTTTGGTATTCATCTAACTTTTGCCGCATGTTCCATAGCTTCAGCATGATTTCCTGCACTGCATCTTCTGCATCGGAGGGATCTTCTGTCAATTTCCGCGCATAGTTTAATAACTTATCGCGGAGGGGTAGCACGTCTATTTTAAATTGTTTGAGTTCCATTTACATCTATAAGACGGAGAGGTAGGGAAAACGTGACATGTGAATGGAACTTTTTTTGAGAAAGGAGGAAAAAGGGGAAATAATGAATTGGTGATTAGCGAATTAGTAATTAGTGATAAGTAGATTGCACGATATACCGGCATGACACTTATCACTTATCACTAATGTATTTATCATTAATTTTTATATCTTTCCCAATATCTTGTCCATCACCCAGTTTGTCAGCGTAGCGCTTTCACCGTCGCAGGTACAGATTGATTTTCCTAATAAGTGATCTACTACGGCTTGGATGAGCGGTTGTTGCACATGTTCCGGGTTTTCAATGTAGAATTCTTCGCGTCCGCGTTCGGTATGCAAAGCGATGGGATCGAATGAGAATACGGAAAAACAGATCATGCCTTTGTCACCAATGATTTCGATGCGGTCTTCCTTGGCGGAATCGTGTGCTACAAAGCACCAGGAGCCACTACCTACAAGGCCGTTATCGAACTGGAAACAAGCGCTCAATGTATCTTCTGCCGGATAAAGTCCGCCACGATTGCTTTTATATCCACTGGCTTCAAGGATACAGCCGAACATTTCCTGCAACAAATCTATCTGGTGTGGGGCAAGGTCATAGAAATATCCACCTCCGGCAATATCCGCCTGAACCCGCCAAGGCAAGTTATCCCGGTTATAATCCAGATCACGGGGAGGCTGGGCGAAACGAATCTGTACATTGATCACGTTACCTATGGCACCCTCTTCTACCAATTCTTTTACCTTGATAAAATAAGGGAGATAACGGCGGTAGTATGCCACAAAACAAGGTACTCCGGTTTCACGCGAGATGCGGTTGATACGCGTACACTCTTCGTAGGTAACGGCCATCGGCTTTTCTATATAAGCCGGTTTTCCAGCCTTCATGGCCATGATGGCATAGGTAGCATGTGATGAGGGAGGAGTGGCGATGTAGATAGCATTTACTTCCGGATCGTCGATAAGCTCTTGGGCATCGTCATACCATTTTTTGATACCTCTCTCTTTTGCATAGGCTTTTGCCTTGGCACCGTCACGGCTCATCACGGCCACGACTTCCGAACCCTCTACCTTCTGAAATGCCGGGCCGCTTTTTTTCTTTGTCACTTCACCGCAACCGATGAAGCCCCACTTAATAATCTTTTCACTCATATACCTATTTTGTTTTTAAGAATCACAAAAATAAGAATAAAAAGTGAAATTAAGACTATTTTCTATTCAATTCATTTTTTGTAAATAATATCTACTCCTTTGATGATGCCCGACGGTATTAGCGCGTCTTTCGGAGAAGCTATCTCCGGATATGAATAGGTAATGCGTTTTTCAACCGGTAGTTGAGAATCGAGAATCATTCTGTTCATTAATGAATTGGCCACATGGATTTCCAATTCATTTTCTCCGTCATGGATAGCATTTGTGACATCTATTTCCCAGGGAGAACACCATACGATACCCATATCTTGTCCGTTTATGATAACTCGGGCTACTGATCCCAATTCCGAAAAACGCAATAATGTTTTTTCATCTTTTTCTGTTTTTTGCAGATTCAGTGTTTTCCGGTAGAGGGCTGTACCGGAATAATATTTTATTGATGGATCGGGGTGCAAAGCCCAATCTGATAGTGAATCGAATTTTACTTCTCCCGGTCCGCCCATAGCCGGGTCGAAGTATATACTCCAATCGTCGCTAACCGGAGTTACGGTTTCCTGCCGGTCCCAATGAAGAAGGGGAAGGTTTCCGGAACCGGTATCTGATAGTGTCAGAAAATAGGACTCCCAGGCGGCCATTTTCAAACGAACAGAGATATGTCCTTGTCTGTCGCTACTTGTGGGCAGGGTATATCTTTGGCCGGACATGGGATTCCATAATTCGGCAATTTTGCCTGATGAACGGAAGGTGAATATATCGTCGACTGCCGTATCTTTGTGATTGTTTAAGAAATAGACGTCCGCATCTTTTAGTTGGCGATGTGCAAACCACACTTTTTCCTGTTTGATAGAAGCATGCTCCATTTTAATGTCGGGTTGTAGACCTGCTTGATAGACGGCTTCTTCCAAAGGCATTCCCCAGTATACAGTTCCCTTACCATAATGCCGATATCCGGACGAAGGTGTTTCTTTTCCCCATAGTTTATGGGCCAACGCTTCGTATTCTTTTTTCTTGCCGATGTCTGCAAATGTTTCTGAATATCTGGCTTTTGTGCCATATACCGATATTCCTTGATTGACTAAATCCGCAATTTTCTTTAATGCTTCTAAAGTGATTTCTCCATTTCCGGGAAGGATCATCATTCGGTAACTCATACCATCCGGTAATGCGATTTGTCCGTTTTTTGCCGACATTCTCGTAAACAGGGCGTCCGAAGTGAAAGCATCAAAGTCGAAGCCACCGGGGATATCGGGCAAACGGTGTGTGAGAATTTTCACAGGGGCATTTTCTCCCAGATAGACACAGAGGTCTATCAATGGCATCCCCTGTCTCATGATATAGGCGCAACGTGCCTGATAATCCCAGAAAGGTTTGCTGAAATCCCAAAAGGTATTGTTTCTGTTCAGACAATAGTGACGGCCTCCTCCTGTGTTTCCGGGAATTTTATCCAGCCAGGGTTGATAAGCTGATGCACACACGACGAATTCATTGATGCCGTAACAATAAGCGTAGTCTGCCAATGTTTTAAGATAGGCGAGTGAGTGGCTGAACTTTGCATCCGTGAAGGCTTCTGCAGAAGCTGTTTTTTTACCATAGAGATGTGCTGCGGAGGAGGATTCCTTGATGTCATAATTACCATCCGGATGTATGGCCCAGAATTCTCCTTGAGGAATGTCTACTTTTCCTTTTGCCTGGATAGGGTCGGCTACGATGCAAAGTGCATTTCCGGTGGCCTGTGCTGTAAAATTGACACCGGATTCTTGGCAGAGCTTATTTAGTGTCCCGTAATAATTGTCTGCAATCAGATCGGCTATGGTGCGACGGACATCATATAATATTCCATTGGTCTCTTCGGATGTGCCGATTATGTGCCCCATCATGGCTGGTAGAAGATGTTTTAGATCATATCCCCGTCTTTTATGGAATTCTTTGTCAAATCCCGGAGTCCAATTTTGCGAGCCGGCTTCATGGCTATCCATAGCCATGCCATGTAGCGGCAAATGATGTTTGGCCAATGAATCTGATATGACCTTGAAATAGTTGTTCCACTGTACGGTGGCCGCCAAAGAGGACATTTTGTCACATTCCAGTCCCATCAGATTAGGACGCCCGTGTTTCGTTTTACTTCCTGTAGGAACATGCACAAACCGCATGATTACCCAGTCACCTGCGGGTACATCCCAAGAGATGGATCCGTCCGGTTTCAACAAGTGGCTGAGGTCCGTTATCCGGTCCGGGCGTATCGTTTCATCGGTTTTATAAGCCGGAGTGTTGTCCTTTTCGATATATTCGGAAAAAAGTCCGTTCTTTTCTTCCCATTGGTCGGCTTTTGCTTGTGGAGACAAGGTGACATTTCCTAATTGCATACCGGGGCGTCGGTCGTCTTCCATGTACCAATCGTGTAAGTTCAGACGAAAATATCGTCCGGTAGCGGGAGGAAATGCGATTGTTTTTTGTTTCCACTGGGAGTGGGCTCTGTAGATGGGTTTCAGTGCACATACCGTGGTATAATGAATACCGTCATCCGACACCTCCAGACTACCCAAATCCGGTAATACCCGGTAACCGGTTCCTACGAACGTATCTCCCGGAGGGGCGGGGACATTAGTGGCGCTTGTGGTTGCTTTTCCTCTGGGGTGTACTTGGTAGGTGATGCTACGGGCTGTAAAATCTTTATGGAAATCGAGGTTTACGAAAACGGATTTTCCGGAGGGTTGAGCCGGTATCTCTACTGCTGGGGCATTGGAGGAAAAGAGGTCGGCTGCCGGAAGCTCGGTCAGGTTTGATGTTACTGTTGGCTTGATGTCATCGCTGGTTAACCATTGCTCGCGTGAAACCGGGAATGCCAATACGGCTACATCACGATAATAATCGTTTGCATTTGCGGGAAGAGGGAGATTGCCCGAAAAGTTTTTTCCGCCTTGAATCAGTGTATCGGATGCTGTCAGCATCTGCATGCCTAACTCTTTTGTGATCCATGGACCTCCTGCTACGAAGCCGTTGGAGATATGCGTTTCAAAAGTTAACCCCAATCTTTCAGCTTCCCGGGCTGCATAATAGAGCATCGCCCACCATTCATCGGAAAAGGCATCCAATGCCACAGGCTTTTTTAAGTGTACCTGATCATAGAAGACGACCCCACCGACACCCGCTTTTCGAAAGGCTTTTAGGTCGGCAGTAATTCCTTCCCGGGTAGTTTCTGTTTCTCCATGAAACCACCATACCTTCGTGCGGGCTGAATCTTGTATATTTTCGAAACCATACAAGGCATCGGACAGGGTTGATTGGCGATGGGGATTGGTGTGGGCACAGCCATATAGAATAAAAAGTAAACTGATAAGGCAAATCTTTTTCATGATCATCCGGTCTTTCATATTCAGAATTTAATATTGGCAAAAATAGGGCTTTTCGCTTTTTATAAATGTGCTGTTTTTGACCGAAACACTTGTACTTTTGATTTTAGTCTGAATAATTCATGTCCAATAGTATGTCATTAAGAGAAACACATCACGCAAGTCATTCCTACTTACTACTTAACTACTTACTACTTTACTACTTAACTACTTACTACTACTTAACTACTTACTACTTACTACTTACTACTTAACTACTTACTACTTACTACTTAACTACTTACTACTTAACTACTTACTACTTAACTACTTACTACTAAACTACTCTCTACTTAACAGGATAATATTTATGCAATATTTCTTTATACTCTTTTCCTTGGCGGAAGCTTGTAAGCCATGTGTTCAGGCTATCCAGCAGGACAGGCGATTGCTTGCTTACCCCCCAAGAGTAAAATTGCGTGAAACTGATGTCTGTACTGATATCCAGTTGGGGCAGTGAATCTATGGCCGCTTGTGCAATGCTCTCGTCGCAGACGGCGTAATCGATGTCTCCATGAGCTACCATTGCAATCAGTTGTTCCGAACCGTACTTTTCTATTTCACTGATATAAATCGTATCCCCGATCTCGTCTCCCAAATTACGGATACGAAGGATGGATGGAGAGGCTTTTACGACATGCAAGGTTCGTCCTGCCAGATCGAGTTGGTTTCTGATAAAGAGTGAATCGTTTTCGGACGTTGCTTTTCGCTGCACCAATACCTGTTTACTTAGGATTATGGGCGAGGTGAGGAGCAGCGAGTCTTTCAATTCGCTGGTGGCTGGAATGCCATATGCTATTACATCGTATTTACCGGTTTCAAGTCCTTTCAGACGTTGGTCAAAACTCATCACTGGAGAGACTTGTGCCTGAATTCCTTTATCACGGGCAAAGGCTTCTATCAGTTCATAGTGGAATCCGCTCACCGTATCGCCGTCAACGAAGAAGCTGATGGAATTGTATTCTGTTGCCGCGCGGAGAATACCGTCTGCCGCTATTTCCGCATAATCGCGCGGATGTCCTTCTTCCTTTTCCTTTCTTTGAGGCCAGAAAGCAAATACGAGGAAGCAGACGATGGCAATAAGCAGATATTTCAGATATTTCCTTTGGATGGGCTTCATAGATGCATGGTAGGATTAATCATAGAAATTCCAGGATACACCAAATTTCAGCAGTCGGGGATTGATGGGATAGTGAGGTGCATAGAATGCATTCGGACGATTGATCAATCCATCGTTTACGTGATACATCATAACGAAGAAACGTGTCCGTTTCAGATGAAGATTGGCATATACATTGACAATGGGATAGCCGCCTATCTCCACTTGATCATTGGTTGGCTGTAGGTGGAACTGTCCCGTAGCAGGCATATAAGCCGGTGCATGGTATTTGGTAAAGTAACGTGCATCAGCACCCAATTGAACACTCAGTACTTTTTTCGCCAGTTTGAAATCTATATACAGGTTGTGGTATAACGAGAGATCCGGTAAGGGTAAGATTGTGCTGTTACTCGATTTTTGCCAGGTAACTTCATTGTCCAGATGAAGAATTCCAAGTTTGAAGTCTTGGGATAATGTGGCCGAAAGTACTTGGATGTTGCCTCCGAATTGTTCCGGAAGGGCTTGTTGGTTGAAATAAGTGTAGTTTTTAATGTTTTCTACACCGGCTTTCAAGTTTGTTTTCCAATGTTCGATGTTCAGTTCGCCTTCTATGCGTGTACGGAATTCTTTATCCATATTATCATCATCCCAATAGAAATGCTTGGAGTGGTAATGTCGCATATAAAATGAGGGTAATGTATTACTTACCGTTGCGCGTGCTATCAAACTGACCGTGTCTTTTCCCAAACGGAAATTCAGATCGAGGTCGCCTTTTACATTAAACTGTCCGATGGCTTTTCCCAATAATCCCACTTCGCCAATGGCATGATAATGAAGGATGCTGCCCTGCCGTTTAGATAATTCACCGCCTACAAAGACTTCATTCTCGGTATAGCGATCTATGCTGACCGAGTCTTTATTCATCAGTTCGTATTTACTTAATTTATGTGAGATAAAACCGGTCAGTCCGGCTTTGGCGTATTTATTGAAACCTTCGAGAAGGGAAATTCCCAATGTGTTTTTTACTCCTATATAGGAGGTGGAATCGTCGACGATATAAGGGACGCCCGGCTTGATGTATGTATTTTGATAATAGTCTTTCAACTGGTCTTCTGAAGTAAACTTATGCTTGCTCCATTCTACCTGCATCGTATGGATGAAGCTGGTGACGGGGACAAACTCCTGCACAGGTGGCAACGTGTCGTTTTCTTCTTGTGGCAGATCGCGGTGAAAACCTAACTTATAACGTTGTGCCAGAAAAACATAGCTATCTGAATTTCGGGAAGTAGCCGTACTCATAACCGTTGGCATATTGATCGACTCATAACTTTGCTGCCCACCGGATACGGCTTCGGGATCTTTGACGTAGTTGTCGTCCGTGATTCCTCCATTCTCGTTGTTTTTCAGATAGTTATAGCTGTATAACAGTGTTCCTTCATATCGCTCTCCCATATAGCTGATGAAAGGAGCGGCATTAAAAAAGGAGGTACTCGAATGGTTGTAATATCCTCGTCCGTATAAGTAATCGATATTGAAACCGAAAGCCAACTGCTTATTTGCGTTGACTGAGAAATATGCTTTGAAACGTTCTTCACCATTTACTTTACTACCGGCTTTATAGTATGTCAGATTGGTGTAGGGAACGTTACTGTTGGTGAAATTGAATTCGTTCGGCCGTATAAAGAAAAAGGAGTAGGGCTGCATGAAGATAGTCGGCTCCTGGGTAGCGTCACGGTCAAAAAAGATACGGGATATACGCGGGGCACCCATATTGGACAGATAATTATAGTGCCCTGTCATTCCTTCCGTAAGATTGGTATTCTGGAAGTTTAGACGTAATGTATCGGCAGGTGTACGGGTTACAGTTCCCAGATTTTCACTGATGTGCCACATGTAGAGCTTGGGGGGGAGTCCTTGTATTTCTACATTGCTACTATCCGGGTTTTGCGGACGCATGGCAGGATCAATCTGATTGCCGTATTGATCTACGATATTACCGAATTCATCTATCCGGTCGTCATACGGATTATTAGGGTTGACTTGCGCTTGGATAGCCAACTGACCTACAATGGCAAGTAATATATATGTAAGTAGGAATCGTCTCATAATTGGGCGCAAAGATAGTACTAAAAAGTTGAAAGTTGAAAGTTGAAAGTTGAAAGTTGGCTGCGCTGTGATGCTGCATAGTAACTTTTAACTTTTAACTCTCAACTTTCAACTGAATAAGCTTTCAACTCTCTATTTCTTCCAAATTTTCAACTTTCAACTGAATAAGCTTTCAACTTTCAACTTTCAATTTTCAACTCTTTTATCAGTTCCATCCCTTTTTTGATGGCCTCTTCGTTCATCGGTATCAAGTGGTGATGGCGTTCGGGAAGTGTCTTTTTTAAGCCTTTGATGACATTTTCCAATGTTACGATAGGGCGGAGTTTTAATAATCCACCCAACACAATCATGTTGAATGCTTTGGCATTTTTCATTTCATTGGCTGCATCCATCGCATCGATACGATATACTTTGATATCCTTGCGCGTGGGTGGGTTGATAATTCCATATCCGTCATAGATAAGTATGCCTCCGGGTTTAATGCGGCTTTCAAACTTTTCGAGTGACGGCTGATTTAAGATGATGGCGGTGTCGTACTTACTGAGGATGGGTGAAGATATTTTTTCATCGCTTACGATAACGGTAACATTGGCCGTACCTCCACGTTGCTCTGGTCCGTAAGCCGGCATCCAGGTAACCTCTTTACCTTCCATCAATCCTGAGTATGCTAAAATCTTGCCCATAGACAGTACACCCTGTCCACCGAAGCCTGCTATAATGATTTCTTCTTTCATGTTAATAATGTAATAATGTGATAATGTGCCAATATGCCAATGTGCCAATTGTCGGTTACATTTGCTGCTTGGCTGAATTTATAATGCTATTGAGTAATCTCAATATGTCTCCCAGATCGTTTAGCAAATTTGATTCGTAAGGATAGTTAACTGCTTCCTCACAAAGTAATAACCAATATCTGGTTTCTTCCGCTTCTTTTGCAGCTATCTTTAATTTATGAATAAAATCTGCCTTACTTTCACTGTTCTGTGCCTCATTGATATTAGCACCAATGGATGTACCGCTTTTTAGAAGCTGATTGGAAATTACGAATTTTTTGTTTTGTTCCAGAGTTTCGCAATAGCTTATAATTGATAATGCAAATGCAAAACTTTTGTCCAAAACTACATTTCCTGTCTTCATTGGCATATCGGCACATTGGCATATTGAGTCATTATTTATCTTTCAAATCACCTAATGGATAGAATGGAAACATGTGTTCTTCCATCCATTTATTGGCCTTTTCGGGTGTCATCTTCCAGCCGGAACTACAAGTCGATACGATTTCTACCAGATTGGAACCTTTGCCGTTCATTGAATTTTCGAATGCTTTACGGATGGCTTTCTTGGCTTTACGGATAGCCGGAACCGATTGTACGGATTGGCGGGTGACGTATGCCGTTCCTTCCAGTTGGGCAGCTATTTCGGTAATCTTTAGCGGATAACCGTGGAGATTCACATCGCGTCCGTAAGGACAAGTAGCTGTTTTCATGCCGACAAGGGTAGTAGGAGCCATCTGTCCGCCGGTCATACCGTAAATGGCGTTGTTTATAAAGATAATGGTAATGTTTTCGCCACGGTTCAGTGCATGGATGGTTTCGGCAGTACCGATACAAGCCAAATCACCGTCACCTTGATAAGTAAATACCAAGCGATCCGGCCACAGGCGTTTGATGGCGGTGGCCAGTGCAGGGGCACGTCCGTGGGCAGCTTCCTGCCAGTCGATATCAAGATAGTTGTAGATAAAAACGGCGCAGCCTACCGGAGAGATACCTACGGCTTTATCTTCCATTCCCATCTCTTCGATGACTTCGGCAATGAGTTTATGTACCACGCCGTGACTGCAACCCGGGCAGTAGTGCATGGCATTGGCGTTCATCAGAGTCGGTTTTTTATAAACCAGATTCTCGGGTTTGATTATTTCTTCTTTAGTCATAACTTGTTCTCCTTATCTGTTGGTGAATCGTATAAAAAACTCCATCAGCTTGACGAAGATCGCCGCACCGCAGACGTAGATGAATATCTTGAAATCATCTGCCACGAAGTAAACGATAATAGCTGCCAGAGCAAGTATCATGAAAAGTATGTTCAATACATTTCTTATTTTATCGGGATTCATCTTTATTCTATTTAACGATTAGACGGTTTATGATTAGACGATTGGAATTTCTTTGAGTCTAACCGTAAATTATTATTGCATTATTTTCTCTTTAAGAGCAGTCACTATCTCGTCAGGATCGGGAACAATACCACCGAGACGGCCGAAATGTTCTACTTTTACCTTCCCATTTACGGCAAGGCGTACATCTTCAATCATCTGTCCGGCATTCAACTCGGTAACAAGCATGCCTTTCACTTTTCCGGCATATGCTGCAATGGCTTTTGTGGGGAAAGGCCATAACGTGATGGGGCGAAGCATACCTACCTTGATACCTTCTTCACGTGCCAGTTCCATTGCCTTTTGTCCGATACGCGCCATTGAACCGAACGCTACGATCAGGTATTCTGCATTTTCACAATCGATTTCCTCGAAACGCACTTCATTTTCTTCGATTACACGATACTTGGCCTGGAAACGGATGTTGTTCTTTTCCATTTCTTCCGGACGGAGTTCGAGTGATGTAATGATATTAGGCTTGCGGTCTTTGGTTTTACCTGTACTGGCCCACGGGCACTGTGCGATTACTTCCGCGTCGGTACGGCGGGGTTTCATAGGCGGTAGCACTACTTTTTCCATCATCTGTCCGATAACACCGTCGGCAAGGATGATAGCCGGATTACGATATTTGAAGGCAAGTTCAAAGGCAAGTCCGACGAAATCAGCCATTTCCTGTACGGAAGCCGGAGCGAGTGCGATCAGTTTATAGTCACCGTGTCCGCCGCCTTTTACTGTCTGGAAATAATCTGCCTGACTGGGTTGGATGGTTCCTAATCCCGGGCCGCCGCGCATCACATTTACAATCAAACAGGGAAGTTCGGCACCGGCCAGATAGGAGATACCCTCTTGTTTCAGGCTGACGCCGGGACTTGAAGAGGAGGTCAGTACCATCTTGCCACTTCCGGCTCCACCATATACCATGTTGATAGCTGCTACTTCACTTTCTGCCTGAAGCACTACCATACCGGTAGTTTCCCATGGTTTCAGGTCAGCCAGCGTTTCCAATACCTCCGATTGCGGAGTAATAGGGTAACCGAAGTATCCGTCGGCACCGCAACGGATGGCTGCGTGAGCGATGGCTTCGTTACCTTTCATTAATACAACTTCTTCTGCCATATTCGTTTCTTTTATTCACATTTAACTTTATACACTGAGATACAACCGTCCGGGCAGACCGTTGCACACGAACTGCACCCGTTACAGGTATCTTCCAACACCTGCCGGGCATAGTTATACCCCTTTACGTTCACCTCTTTGGCGAGTGATATTACATTGAGCGGACAAGCCACCACACACAGATTGCAGCCTTTGCAACGCTCTGTGTCGACTACGATTGCTCCTTTAATTTTTGCCATAATCTATCGATTTTATTACGTTTATTGATTATACATGTCCTTGTGATAGAACTCCAGAATATCCATTACCATTTTGCGGGCTTGCAAAGCCGGGCTTTCCGGGTTGATCTCAATAGCGGATTGATAATTGTTGAGGGCTTGTTGCCAGTTTCCTTGTTTTCGGTAAGCGTTACCCCGTAGGTAGTAAACTTCGTCTTTTCCGGCGAAGTCTGATTGAGTGAGGAGAGTATCGAGGGCTTCAATCGCCTTATTTACATCTCCCTGATTGATAAGCTCTTTTATGGTCTCCATTTGTTCCATATCTGTTGAGTTTCAGAGTTTGCACTACAAAGATAGTTTTTTATTTAGATTCGTTGCTCATGAAACAGGTTAAATTTCTTCCTTTTATTCTTTTTCTATTTAAAATAGAGAGGATATAAAGGGATTTTAACGACAATTTGTCATTTTATTATTTTACGGGGAAGTGGCTGAGTTACAATTTGTAAGGAGGTCTTTTGACTCCGGATGCAGGGAGAAGATCCGTATGTTTGTGGATTTCGTGGCAAATAACCTCTATTCAACTTGTTTTTACCCCGTTCACCGCCTTCACCTTTTTCTATCAAACCCTTTGTTCATAGGCGTTACGGGGTGAAGGCAAACTTTGTTTTTATGTACCGTTCAAAAACCATCCGGAAACGGTGCTTACGTGCGTCAAGCACGGTGCATATGACCAGTAAGAAGGAGTCTCAGGGGGAGTATATACCCGGCATCGGGATATTGGTCTGCCGGTTCTTTTCTTCTTTAGTGTCGCTTCACCCTGTAGGCTCTATGGATAAAAGGTTTAAATCAAACACTTCCATATGCTTCAAGTATAAAAGTAACCAATAAAAAAAGACTTAGCATCTTTTTCTAAAGCCTGCTAAATCTTTTTCTTAAAGACGTTATATGTTTTTTTGAAAGACGTTACATCTTTTTGGAGAGGATGTTACGTCTTTTTGGAAAGGATGCTACATCTTTTTTGACTGGTTCTATGGATTTACTCTTTTACAAGTTTTCCGTTTATGTATAGGTTCTTGAGAGTAACGTTTTTCGCTCCTTTTATGTCATTGGTTCCTTTTGCAACATTATTGAAGTGCGAGTCTTCCACGCTGATGTTATATACATGTTGATCGTCGTCCAACCCGATGATGAGCACTCCTAACCGGCTTTTTTCACAAGTTACATTTTTCAGGTGTACATTGCGGACAACAGGAGGAAAGTTGCGGTTGCAGTTCTCACGGTTTTCATATTGCAAGTTGATACGCAATACTGCTTCCCGGCACTGGCCTACGGTGATATCACGGACAAATACATTTTCGATGATGCCGCCCCGGCAAGTACTGGTTTTGATACGGATCACACGATCCAGATTGGGGCTGTCCATTTGGCAGTTTTCTACAAACAGATTGCGGTATCCGCCGGATATTTCGCTGCCGATCACTACGCCGCCGTGTCCGTTTTTCATTTTACAGTTACGTACAATGATGTTTTCACTCGGAATATTCCATTTACGTCCATCGGCATTACGTCCCGATTTGATAGCGATGCAGTCGTCACCGGTGTCGAATGTACAATTCTCTATCAGCACGTTTTTGCAGGATTCCGGGTCACATCCGTCTCCGTTGGGACCACGGTTGAAAATGTTCACTCCACGTACGATCAAGCTTTCACAGAAAAGCGGGTGAATCACCCAGAAAGGAGAATTCAGCAAAGTGACATCTTCTATGAGGATGGTGTGGCAGGAGTACAGATTGATGAGTTGCGGACGTAAACCGTCTTCCGGTGTCATCACACGCTTGTAGATGGGAGTGGAGGTCTCTCCATACATTAATAAACGTTCGCGACCGCCGTTACGCTGTGCCACCATGCCTTCTTTCCAGCCATATTTGGCTGCACCGCACATTGGCCACCAAGTGTCGTTGGAGCCTTGTCCGTCAATGGTGCCTTTGCCGGTAATGGCGATATTGGTTTCACCGTAAGCATAGATCAAAGGGCGCGCGTTGTAACAGTCCAACCCTTCCCAACGGGTTATCACACCGGGGAAATACAGGCTTTGATCAGTGAGGAATTTCAGTACGGCTCCTTCCTCCAAGTGAAAGTTCACATTGCTTTTCAACGTGATAGGACCGGTGTAGAATGTTCCTTTGGGAACAATCACTGTGCCGCCTCCTGCCAGGCTGCATTGAAGGATTGCCTGGTTGATTGCTTCATGGCAAGGTACCGACTCATTGTCCGCTTTTGCTCCGAAATCCGTGATGTGGTACGTTTGTTTGGGGAACGATGTTTTCTTGATCTGCTTTTCGATCTTTTTGCTCTCTTTGAAAGCTTTGTCAAAGTCAATCGGATTGGCGAAAGTGATTGCTGCTGTTAACAACAAAGATAGGAATCCAAATATTCTTTTCATTTGTTTTGGGTTGTTTTTGATGGATAATAGATTTTATGGTTGCAAAAATACGAACTGTCGCGCATCTCTATCTGATGTATTTTGATTGAAAAGGTGGGTTTTTTGATTTAATATGAAAAGAAAACCCGGCTTCAGTCAGTCTGAACCGGGTTTTCTTGTACTATGTTCTTATTTTACGGGAATTTTATCTATTCTTTTCTGGTGTCTTCCTCCCTCGAATGGTGTAGAGAAGAATTCTGTCAGAATCATATCCGCTTCTTCAGTACTGATAAAGCGTCCCGGCATCACGAGCACATTGGCATCGTTGTGTTGGCGGGCCAGATGTGCGATCTCTGCTGTCCAGCAAAGTGCGGCGCGGATGCCTTGATGCTTGTTCAGTGTCATGCTGATTCCGTTTCCACTTCCGCAGATAGCAATTCCCGGATAGCATTCACCGGCTTCTACAGCCAATGCTAACGGGTGAGCGAAATCCGGATAATCACAACTCTCGGTAGAATAAGTTCCGAAATCTTTGTACTCCCAGCCTTTTGCCTGTAGCCATCCGCGAACGAATTCTTTCAGCTCAAAACCGGCATGGTCGCAACATAATCCGATTGTTTTCATTATAGCATTTCTTTTACCTGATTGTATACGTTTTCGGCAGTGAAACCTAATTTTTCATCCAATACCTTGTATGGAGCGGAGAAACCGAATGATTCGAGTCCGAATACTTTGCCGTTAGCACCGGCAAGACCTTGCAAGTTGACGGGCAAACCGGCTGTCAGACCGAATATCTTTGCACCTGTCGGGAGAACAGATTCTTGATATGCCTTGTCCTGGCTGCGGAACAGACCTTCGGAAGGTGCGGATACGATACGAAGTTTCACACCGTCTTTACGAAGCAGTTCGGCTCCGGCTACAAGTGTGGAAACCTCTGATCCGGAAGCAACCAGAATAACATCCGGGTTTTCATCGGCACCGGCAATGACGTATGCGCCTTTGGCTACTTGGGCGTAGTCCGTTCCGTCCGGAAGGTTGGCAATATTCTGACGAGACAGGATTAATGCAGTCGGGGTATAGACATTTTCCATAGCCAGCTTCCATGCGATAGTCGTCTCTTCGGCATCTGCCGGACGAAGTACCAGCATTGAATTGTGGCCTTTGTGGTTTTTCAGTTTCTCCATCAGGCGGATTTGTGCTTCCTGTTCTACCGGTTCGTGCGTAGGGCCGTCTTCGCCTACACGGAAAGCATCATGCGACCAGATGAATTTCACCGGTTGTTCCATCAAGGCAGCCATACGGATAGCAGGTTTCATGTAGTCCGAGAATACGAAGAAAGTGGCACATGCAGGGATTACACCGCCATGAAGCGACATACCGATACAGATACAAGCCATGCTCAGTTCGGATACACCGGCTTGGAAGAAAGCACCGCTAAAGTCACCGCGTTTGAATGCGTGTGTCTTCTTGAGGAAGCCGTCGGTTTTGTCGGAGTTGGAGAGGTCGGCAGAAGCCACTACCATGTTTTCCACCTGAGTAGCAAGAGCGCCGAGCACAGTTGCCGAAGCGGCACGGGTGGCGATACCTGCTTTCTGTTCGATGGCATCCCAGTTCACTTTCGGAGCTTTGCCGGAGAAGAACTCGGCCATTTTAGCTGCCAGTTCCGGATTTGCTTTGGCCCATTCGTCCTTTATGGCATGCTTCTCGGCTACGATCTTTTTCAGATCTTCAGCGCGTTTGGCATACAGTTCGGCCACTTCGGGGAAGATTGTAAACGGTTCGTCCGGGTTACCACCCAGATTTTTGATGGTGTTGATGTAGGCATCTCCGCCCAACGGAGCACCGTGTGTAGCACAATTGGCTTCATAGCTGCTTCCATCGGCTTTGCGTGCACCTTTACCCATCGTTGTTTTACCGATGATCAGGGTAGGGCGTTCACTTTCTGCTTTTGCCTCTTTGAGGGCAGCGCGGATGGCATCGGGGTCGTTACCGTTGATTTCGATTACTTTCCAATCCCATGCCTTGTATTTCATGGCTACGTCTTCTGTTGTGACATCTTTTGTTTCAGTAGAAAGCTGGATGTCGTTGGAGTCGTAGAACATGATCAGATTATCCAGTCCTAATGTTCCGGCAATGCGTCCTGCACCCTGTGAAATTTCTTCTTGGATACCGCCGTCCGAAATATAGGCATAGATGGTTTGGCTCATTACTTCACCGAACCGTGCTTTCAGGAATTTAGCGGCGATGGCTGCTCCTACGGCATAGGTATGTCCTTGTCCGAGAGGACCGGAAGTGTTTTCCACACCACGCATTACATTTACCTCCGGATGTCCCGGAGTGGGGCTGTCCCATTGGCGGAATTGTGCCAATTCGGCCAGCGTATATTTGCCGGTGAGAGCCAGCACGGAATAGAGCATAGGCGACATATGTCCCGGATCGAGGAAGAAGCGATCCCGTCCTTCCCAGCGCGGATTCTGTGGGTCATATACTAAGAACTCGGAGAAGAGTACGTTTACAAAGTCTGCACCACCCATTGCACCTCCCGGGTGTCCGGAATTGGCTTTTTCAACCATCGAAGCAGCCAGGATACGGATGTTGTCCGCTGCACGGTTCATAAGTTTATTATCATTCATATCTCTTAAAATTTATAAATTTCATTCTTTTCTTTGGCAAAGATAACTCTTTATGTGTAATTAGAAATACAAAACATACATCTTTTTGTGGCTTTTGAAAGATGGTTCTTGTTTTGAATACAATAAGCTTTTACCGTAATCCGAGTTATACTGAATATATAACAAACTATTTACTAACTGGTTTTACGTCAGTTGCATACTTATTGATTTTTACTTTTGAGAATTGGAAATGATACAATATATATAGTAGTTAAGTAGTCAAGTAGTCAAGTAGTAGATAGTCAAGAGAAACACATCAGCAAGTCATTTCTACTTAACTACTTAACTACTTAACTACTTAACTACTTGACTACTTGACTACTTGACTACTTGACTACTTAACTACTTGACTACTTAACTACTTAACTAACTACTAAACTGCTTAGCTATTTAAACAGCTCTTTTTCTGTAAATTGACCGAGTTTGATATATTTTTCGTATATCTCTTTATAGGCAGCTGCGTTTTCGGCATTGGGGCGATATTCGTTGGCGAAGCCGGAGTTCATTGCTTTCTGTGCATCCTCGACTTTGGTATAGATACCGGCGGCGGTGGCGGCAAACATGGCGGCGCCTAATGCGCATGCTTGGTCTGTGCGACAAACTTTGATAGGCATATCCAGCACATCGCTTAATGTCTGCATCACGAAAGGGGACTTCAGGGCAATACCGCCGATACCGATCACGCTGTCTATCTGTACGCCTTCGCTGCGGAATCGGTCTACAATGGCTTTTGAACCGAAAGCGGTCGCTTCTACCAGTGCGCGGAAGATACGGGGAGCCGTACTGCCCAATGTCAGTCCGGTGATTGTTCCTTTCAGCAACTGATTGGCATCGGGTGTACGGCGTCCGTTCATCCAGTCGGTAGCAATGACCGTGCTTTCGCTTACCGGAATCTTTTCTGCTTCGGCAGTCAGAGCCGGGATGATACGGTCGATTGATTCGGCTATCAATTTTTCTTTGGTGGCTTCATCGATCAAGGCCGATTGCCCGATGATGTTGTGCAACGGGAATTCGAGAACACGTTTGAACCAGGCATAAATATCTCCGAATCCGGATTGCCCGGCTTCCAGACCGATCATGCCGGGGATAACGGAGCCGTCCACTTGTCCGCAAATGCCTTTTATCAGATTGTGTCCGATCTCTTCATAGGAAGCTACCATCACATCGCAGGTAGACGTACCGATCACCCGGACGAATGTGTGGGGAGTCACTCCGGCACCGACAGCACCCATATGGCAATCGAATGCCCCTCCGGCAACCACTACTTTGGTGGTCAGTCCGAGACGTGCCGCCCATTCTTCGGTCAGATGTCCGACCGGTTTGTCGGCGGTTTCTGTTTTTTCGAACAGACGGTCGCGGAATCCTGTCAGCAACGGGTCTATCTTGGTAAGGAATTCATCAGAAGGCAGTCCGCCCCATTTTTCGTGCCACATCGCTTTATGACCACAGGCACAACGGCTACGCACAATATCACTGCTTGTCTTGACTCCGGTGATAAGTGCAGGCAGCCATTCGCAATATTCTACGATGCTATATGCTTTGGCACGTATCGTTTCGTCTGCTCTCAATACGTGCAAGGCCTTTGCCCAATACCATTCGGAAGAATAGATTCCGCCTTCATAGGCTGAATAGTCGATGTCCCATTCTTTGCAGGCTTTGTTTATCTCGGCGGCTTCCTGAATGGCGGTGTGGTCTTTCCAAAGAATGAACATGGCATTCGGGTTTTCGGAAAATTCGGGCAACAGGGCAAGTGGGGTTCCACTGGTATCTGTCAGGGCGGGAGTACTTCCGGTAGTGTCGAAAGCAATACCGACTACTTGTTCGGCAGTACCCGCCGGACATTGTGCAAGGGCTTCCTTTACAGTGCCTTCGAGCACGTCGATATAGTCTTGCGGATGCTGGCGGTATTGATTGATGGCAGGATTGCAATACAGGCCTTTTTGCCAACGGGGGTAGTATTGCACGGCAGTGGCAAGCGTTTCGCCTGTCAGTGCATTGACTACGATAGCGCGTGCAGAGTCGCTACCGTAATCGAGTCCTATTACAAATTTACTATCCATAATTAGCAGAGAGCTTTGTTTAGCATATAATAAATTTCGTTCATGCGCAGCTCTTTTTTAAAGCAGCTGATCGTGGTATCTTTATTGATATGTACCATTTCGATACCTGCGATTTCGGCGTAGTCTTCCCAATATTCGGCCGTCAGGTCGTAGGAGAAGCAAGAGTGGTGCGTTCCACCGGCCAGAATCCATGCTCCTGCACCTATTTCGAGGTTGGGCATCGGAATCCAGAGAGCGGAAGCGACGGGTAATTTAGGCAACGGTTTCGGTTCGATGCACTCTACATCGTTTACGATCAGGCGGAAACGGTTCCCCATATCTACGATAGTAGCCGTGCAGCCTGTACCGACTTTTGAGGTGAATACCAGTCTGGCGGTCTGACTCTTGCGAATACCTATGCCGAGGAAGTGTACCTCCAAACGGGGCTTGTTGGCAGCGATGAGCGGACAAACTTCCAACATGTGCGATTGCAGGATAGAGCTTTTTGCGCCGTCGAAGTTGAGTGTATAATCTTCGAGGAAAGAACAGCCTTTCGGAAGTCCCTGATTCATTACCCATACAGTGCGATATAGGGCGGCCGATTTCCAGTCGCCTTCCGCACCGAAGCCGTAACCTTCTGCCATCAGACGTTGGGAAGCAAGTCCGGGTATCTGGTCGAAACCGTTGTATTCAATATCACCTAAATCGTCGAAGTTGGTAGTGAATCCTTTTGCTCCTTTTGCTTTCAGGATAGCGCGGATAGCCAGTTCGGCTTTAGCGGCATTCCATACTTTCCGATAGGCTTCCGTTGATGGGTCTTCCAATGCTGCATCATGGTCGTACTCTTTGAAATAAGTAGCTACTAATGCGTCCACATCTGTATCCTCGATCTCTTTGTGATACTCCATCAGTTCGCTTACCGGGCAGTAGTCTACGTGGTAACCCATACGCTGTTCGGCTTCCACCTTGTCACCATCAGTTACGGCAACATTGTTCATCTGGTCTCCGAAACGGATGATCAGCATATCCTGTGAGTCTGCCCAACCGGCACAAACACGCATCCAGACAGCAATTTTGTGTAAAGTATCTTCTTCTTTCCAATAGCCTACCACTACTTTACGACGGATACGCATGCGGGTACAGATATGTCCGAATTCGCGGTCGCCGTGAGCTGACTGGTTCAGATTCATGAAATCCATATCCATTGTATCCCATGGAATTTCCTTGTTGAACTGGGTATGCAGGTGCAGCAATGGTTTCTTCAACTGTTGCAGACCGTGAATCCACATTTTGGCAGGAGAGAAAGTATGCATCCAGGTGATGACACCGATACATTTTTCGTCATTGTTGGCAGCTTTGAAAACAGTTTCCACTTCTTTGGAAGAATTGGCCGTACCTTTGTATACCACTTTAACAGGAAGTTTGCCGGACTCGTTCAATCCGTTTACCATTTCATTAGAGTGTGCATCTACTGCGATTACTGCGTCACCTCCGTACAGAAGCTGTGCTCCTGTTACGAACCATACTTCATATTGATCAAATGCGTTGTTCATATCTTCTTTTATTTTTTAATTATTAATTCGTTGGTTATTTCATTCTTTCACTCTTTCATTCATTCTTACTGTCCATAATAAGCGTTCGGCCCGTGCTTACGGTTGAAATGTTTTTCTATCAGGAGCGGGTTCATGGTCAGATTGGGATTGATGGTGTAAGCAATGCTTGCCATTTTGGCCACTTGCTCCATGACCACTGCATTGTGTACAGCGTCTCCCGCATCTTTTCCCCATGCAAACGGACCGTGATTTTTTACCAATACTCCCGGCGTATGCATCGGATTTAATTTCTCAAATCGTTTTACGATGACATTGCCGGTTTCCAACTCGTAGTCTCCTTCCACTTCTTGGACGGTCATATCTGCCGTACAGGGAATGGCATCGTGGAAATAATCGGCATGGGTTGTTCCTATGTTCGGTATGTCGCATCCCGCTTGTGCCCATGCAGTGGCATAGGTGGAATGAGTATGTACTACGCCGCCGATTTCGGGAAATGCCTTGTAGAGTATCACGTGGGTAGGAGTGTCCGAAGAGGGTTTAAGTGTTCCTTCCACTACGTTTCCGTCGAGGTCGACTACTACCATGTCTTTCGCTTTCATTTTCTCATAGCTGACGCCGCTGGGTTTGATGACGACTAATCCTGTTGCGCGGTCGATAGCCGATACGTTTCCCCAAGTGAAAATGACCAATCCATGCTTTACTAATTCCAGATTGGCATGAAATACTTTTTCTTTCAGTTCTTCCAGCATATCAATTATAATTTAAATTTGGGGGATTTGCGGTATACTTTGTTATTGAACTTGTATAGGGCTGCTCCCCGTTTGGATCCTGTTTTATCAATTTTATCCGTTTTCTCAATGAAGTCCATTTCGGCTACCCGCTTGCGGAAATTCCGTTTGTCTATCGGTTCGCCATAAATCGCTTCGTACAGGCTTTGCAGTTGCGACAGGGTGAAAAGTTTGGGCAGGAGGTTGAACCCGATAGGTTCTGTAGATGCTTGTGTCCTCATCATCTCCTGTGCCTTTTCCACCATCTGCGGGTGGTCGAATATCAGAGGCGGGAGCTCGTTGATGTTCATCCAGTATGCATTGTGTTTCTGCACAAGTTCACGGTCATATTCATTGATGTTGATCAGTGCATAATAGGCGATGGAGATTACTCTTTCACCCGGATCGCGATGTATCTCTCCGAAAGTATACACTTGTTCCATGTACACATCCTGCAGTCCGGTGAGTTCTGCGAGAATGCGTTTGGCTGCCTCGTCAGCACTTTCATTCTGTTGAATGAACCCACCCATCAGAGACCATTCTCCTTTAGCCGGTTCAAAGTTTCTTTTCAGCAGTAACAGGCTCAGTCCGTCTTCGTTGAAGCCGAAAATGATACAGTCGACGCTGACATAGAAAGTAGGATTCGAAGAATAATAATTATTCATTTATTAAATCTGTTTATGCAGTTGTTTTTACCAGAAATACCAATAGAAAGCTGCTGTAATAGCCAATATGATTACAGTATGGATAATATCCCAATGATTCCAACTGGCACGGGTCGTTGCTTTTTGCTCGGAGGTAGCTGTTCCGAATACAAGTCCTTGTATCTTTTCGGCAGTCGGAGGAGTTGTAAACAGACTGACTACCACTACGACGACTATGCAGAATAGGAACATCCATCCGCAGAAAAACAGCCAGTTCAAGTCATAAAACAGATATTTGAACAGAGAACTGTCGGTGACGGTGGCATTGCTGTAATAAACTTTAGCTCCCAAGCGGGTCAATCCGATCACCATACCGGCTATCAATCCCCACATACCGCCTTGTGCAGAAGTTTTTTTCCAGGTAATACCCAATAGGAAGGCGGCCGCAATACCCGGAGCCAATACCGACTGTACGTCTTGCAGATAGGTATATAACACATCTCCTACACTACGCATGATAGGAATCCACAGGATACCTAAAATTACGATGACTACTGTTGCTATCTGGCCGATTACTACCAGCTTCTTCTCGGAAGTCTGGGGTTTGAAACGCTTGTAGAAATCGATGGTGAACAGCATGGCGGATGAATTAAACAGAGAGGCCAGTGAACTCATCAATGCTGCCAGAATGCCGCATACAACCAAGCCTTTTACACCGGCAGGCAGTATTTTGGCTACAAGGGTGGGGAAGGCGGCATCTGCATTCGGGGTTCCGTTAGCCAGTAGGGGAAGGAAGCCACCGTCACCGATGTATTTTTGATGCAGTGCAAAAGCGATCATACCCGGAATCAGAAACAGGAATACCGGTAACAACTTCAGATAGGCTCCGAAGATAGTGCCCCGGCGGGCCTCTTTTTGGTTTTTACCGGAAAGAACACGCTGTACGATGAATTGATCCGTACACCAATACCAGAATCCGATGATAGCCGATCCGATCAATGCGCCTAACCATGGGAAATTGGGATCATCATTACTGCGAATGAGTTCGGTCATGGTGTTTCCTTGATCATTGACAGTGACTGCACCGCAAATCCTCATCATTTCGTCCCATCCTCCGAGCTCTTTGAAACCGAGTACAAGTATGATCAAAGAGCCCAATAGCAGAATCGGAGTTTGCAATACGGAAGTATATAGCACGGACTTCATTCCTCCGAAAATGGTGTATAATGCAGTCAGTACCACCAGACCGATGGCAGCGATCCAGAAAAAGTCGATTCCCCAAAGTTCCTTGATACCGAATACTTGCTGGAACACCAAACCGCCCGCATATACCGTAACGGCTACCTTGGTAAGTACATAGCTGATTAAAGAAATGACTGAAAGGATGGTGCGTGACTGGGAATTGTAACGTCGTTCCAGAAATTCCGGCATCGTGTATACCATACTACGGGAATAGAACGGTACGAATACCCATCCTAAGATAAGAATCATCCATCCTTGAATTTCCCAATGAGCCATAGCCATACCACTGGATGCTCCTGCACCTGCGAGGCCTATCAAGTGTTCCGAACCGATATTCGATGCAAATATAGATGCACCGATGGCAAGCCATGTTGCATCGCGTCCTCCTAAAAAATAGTCGGCAGAGTCGTTTTGTTTTTGTTTTACTACCCAAACTATAATTCCGATCAGAGCCAGGGCAAAGACTCCGATTACAATCCAATCTAATGCTTCCACGATATTAATGATTTTAAGTTTATATTATTTTGCTATTGAAAACTTGAAGATACATTCGCTGTTGTAAGTCTGCCCGGGTTCCAGTATTACAGAGGGCCATTGTGGCTTGTTGGGACTGTCGGGATAATGTTGTGTCTCCAGACATACGGAAGCTCGCTGATTGTAGGTAATGCCTTTTTTGCCTTGTATGCTTCCATCCAGGAAGTTGCCGGTGTATACTTGTATGCCGGGTTCATTGGTATATACTTCCAATGTAATGCCGCTTTGGGGGGAAGTCAGTCGGGCAGCAGGTTTTGTAATATCTCCATTGGTGTTCAATACCCAGTTGTGATCATAGCCATTACCGTTTTTGAGTTGAACAAAATCATATTTAGTGATGTCCTGACCGATTGCTTTCGGAGTGATAAAATCCATAGGAGTATCCTTCACCGGAATTATCTCTCCGGTAGTCATGAAAGTGCTGTCTACCGGGGTATAATTATCTGCGTTCACATATAGTATATGATCTGTTGCGGGTTGTGACGGATCTCCCGAAAGATTGAAATAAGAATGGTTTGTCATATTAATGATAGTCTTCTTATCTGTGGTGGCACTGTATTTTATGTCCAAAGCATTGTCATCCGATAGTTTGAATGTGACTTTAGCTGTTACGTTTCCCGGAAAGTTCTCATCTCCGTCCGGAGATAGGCGTGTCAGTTCTAATGTTGTATTGTCTATAAGGTTGGCATCGTATACTTGATATTGCCATCCTTGCGGTCCGCCGTGCAAACAATGCCCGAAATTGTTTTGCGGTAATTGTATGGTGTCATTGTCCAGCACGAAGCGACCCTGAGCTATTCGGTTGGCATATCGCCCGATGGAAGCCCCAAAATCACTGGGTATGCGGATATAGTCATCGATGTTATCAAATCCTAACACGACATCCTGTATTTTTCCGTCTTTGTCGGGCACCATTATAGATACGATGCGTCCTCCGAAATTGGTAATGCAAACTTCCATTCCCGATTTATTCTTTAATGTATAAAGATTGGTTTGGGAATGGTTTACTTCTGTACTGAATTTTACCGGATCAAGTCCGGATAATGTAGATACTTTGTCTGGCTTCTGTTGGCATGCCATCAGCATCAATGTGGAGAGTCCCACTAATAAGATTTGCTTTTTCATGGATTAGTATTTTATGTAAATGAGATACTTATCTTATTTTGGGTGTAAAAGTAACACTTTTGTTTGGTGTAAATATTACACTTTAATATGTTGTGCAGCATATATTTTGTTTGTTGTAATATAAAATCTTATTATTTACAAGTCGTATGGCTTGACTGTGGGGTGAATTTTCGTGTGGATGAGGGAAGAAATCGTTTGTTGTATATGGCTTGAACAGAGGGATTCGGGTGTGAAAAGCAAAAAAACTTGCCCGGGTAAATGTTTAAAACATATTTCCCGGGCAAGTAAAATTTTTATAGGACGAAATTTTATATTCTTCCTCTTTTTATTAAGATAGGGTTATGCTAATCTGCGCGAACCGTCTCCGATTACCACATCGTATACTTTCGGACTTCTGCCGAATTTAGCTTTGAATGCTTCTTTCGCTTTTGCGATGAAGTTATCGTAGAGTTCTTCTTTTACTAAGTTGATGGTACAACCGCCGAAACCGCCACCCATTACGCGTGATCCGGTTACACCACATTCTTTGGCCAAATCGTTGAGGAAGTCGAGCTCTTCGCAACTTACTTCATACAATTTACTCATACCGTGGTGAGTTTCGTACATCTTCTGACCTACAGTTTCGTAATCGTCTTTTTCCAAAGCGTCGCAAACATCAAGTACGCGTTGGATTTCTTCGATCACATATTCGGCGCGCATATAGTCTTCGTCGCTAATGTCTGCTTTCGCTTCTTTCAGCATATCCATTGTACAGTCGCGCAGGAATTCTACATGCGGATGTTTCTTTTGGATAGCGGCTACAGCAGCTTCGCAACTCTGGCGGCGTTTGTTGTATGCAGAAGAAGCCAATTCGTGTTTTACCACCGAATCAACCAAAACCAGGCGGTAACCTTCCGGCTTGAATGGGAAATACTGATATTCCAAAGAACGGCAATCCAAGCGAATCAGACTACCGGCTTTTCCGAATACGGAAGCAAACTGATCCATAATACCGCAGTTCACGCCACAATAATTGTGTTCGGTAGCCTGACCTACTTTTGCCAATTCGAATTTATCTATTTTATTATCACCGAACAGTTCATTCAGTGCGAAAGCATAAGTACTTTCCAATGCGGCGGATGAAGACATACCGGCTCCCAATGGCACATCGCCTGCAAAAGCTGTATTGAATCCTTTTACGTCAACACCACGTTTGATCATCTCGCGGCATACACCGAAAATGTATCTGGCCCAGCTGGCACGGGGAGCGTCTTCTTCGTTCAATCCGAATTCTGTATAGTCTTTCAAGTCGATTGAGTAAGCGCGTACTTTATCTGTTCCGTTCGGTTTGATTTCTGCAATCATTCCTTTATCGATAGCTCCCGGAAATACGAATCCACCGTTATAGTCGGTATGTTCGCCGATAAGGTTGATGCGGCCCGGTGAGGCATAAACAAATCCTGTAGTTCCGTCAAAGTGTTTGATGAAACGACTTCTTACGTGTTCTATATCCATGATACTTTTAAATTATTAAGAGTTAATAAATTATTCAACAGGAATATTCTTGTTTACATTTTTGCAACCGATCAGTGCATAATATAGCATGTAAGCAAAAGCAATGAAAATAACCCAGTAGCTGGACAGGAAACCGAGAGAATCGGCTACTCCACCTTGCAATAATGGCAAAAGACCACCACCGCAAACCATTACCATGAAGATACCGGAAGCTGCTTCTGTGTATTTGCCAAGACCTTCTACTGCAAGATTAAAGATACCGCCCCACATGATGGAAGTACACAAGCCGCAAAGAATCAATAACATGATATTGACAGGAACCTGAGCCATACCGAATGAAATATCAGACTGGAATACCGGCATGCTTACATGTATGGTAGTGGGCAGGAATATAGCACCTGCAACCAGAATCAGTCCTAAAGAGGAGGCAAATGTCAACATAGCTTTACTGGAGAATTTTGCACCTAAAGAAGCACCGGTCAAACGGCCGATCATCATAAGGAACCAATAGGTACCTACTACCGATCCGGCAATAGTGGTATCGATGGCCAAACCACCACCACCTGCCTGCGTAGTCATAAACAAATTGGCAAAGTGAGGAATACCGACTTCTACACCTACATATACGAAAATGGCTACTGCTCCAAGAATGAAGTGACGGAAAGACAATGGGCTGTGAGGATCTTTTGTTTTTGTTTTCGCAGCTTTTTCCAAACGTGGTTCCGGAATCTGCATAAAGAACAATACAAGGAAAGCAACAGCGAAGATGGCCATGGCGATGTACAAAGCAGGAAGTGCCTTTGCAATCGTTCTTTCTTCAACAACAGTTCCCATCAGGTAACCTACCAATACCGGAACGATTGTAGCTGAAATAGAGTTGAGTGTACCGCCGGCCTGAATCAATTGATTACCTTTTTTGCCGCCACCACCAAGTGTATTCAACATTGGGTTTACTACAGCGTTCAACATACACATGGAGAAACCGGAAATGAACGCTCCGGAAAGATAAACGGTGAAACCGTAATCCGGTCCTGCCTGTGAAGCAAGCGCTTGCACTCCAACACCTGTGAAACCGACGAGGATAGCGATTAATGCTGTTTTCTTATATCCGATTTTTTGGAGTAACATACCGGATGGGATACCCATGAAGAAATAAGCGATAAAGTTAGCGGCAAATCCTAAAGTAGCCTGAAAATTGGTTGCACCGAATTGATTCTGTACAATGACTCCAAAAGGAGCAGGAAGTCCTGTTACGAACGAAATCATTGCGAAGAGGGCGAACATCATTGCGATAGGCAATAGATAGCTCTTTTTTTGTTGTGTCATGGTTTTAAAAAAGTTGTTAGTTTATAAAATTAGGTTAGTTGTAAACATGATGATGCTGGGAGAGAGTTGAGAGTTGAAAGTTGAAAATTAGGCTGCGCTGTCTATGCCGTATGGTAACTTTCAACTCTCAACTCTCAACTTTCAACTCTTGACCGTTCCGAATTTGTAAATCGTAATCTGTTGATATTCATCTCCCGGGAGCAATACTGCCGATGGGAAATGGGCTTTATTGGGCGTATCGGGGAAGCATTGTGCTTCAAAACAGATCGCACTGCGTGCCGGGAACGTGGCTCCGTGTGCGCCTTCGAATCCATTCAGCCAGTTTCCGGTATAGAGCTGTACACCGTTTTCTGTAGTATACACTTCCATAATACGTCCGCTTACCGGATCAGTACAGGTAGCTGCCAAATCAAGTGAACCGATTTCTGCTTTGTTCAAAACATAGCAATGGTCATATCCGGCTCCGAATACGAGTTGCTGGAATGAATTATTGATACGTTCCCCCACTGTATGAGGGGTACGGAAGTCCATAGGTGTTCCTTCTACTTTGGAGACTTCTCCTGTAGGGATGGAAACTTCGTCTATCGGGGTATAAAAATCCGCGTTGATAGTGACGATGTTGTTTTCTATGGTCGGAGTAGGATTGGCAATTCCTGCCAGATTGAAGAAACCGTGGTTGGTAAGGTTCACAACAGTAGCTTTGTCGGTAGTGGCACGATATTCTATTACCAGTGCATTTTCCTCTTCTTCGAGTCGGTATGTCATTTCTACTTCCAGATTACCTGGGAATCCTTCTTCTCCGTCAGCCGATACGTAATTGAAAATGATTGTGCTTTCATCGACTTGATCGGCATCCCAGACACGTGCATGAAATCCGGTAGGACCTCCGTGGAGAGAATTCGGGCCATTATTGATGGTTAACGAGTGTTCTTCGCCATAGAGAGTGAATTTCCCTTTGGCAATTCGGTTTCCGTATCGGCCGATAGTGGTGCTTAAGAAAGGTTCGGGACTGTTTATTACATGGTCTATGCTGTCGTGTCCCAGAATGACATTGGCATATTTTCCGTTTTTGTCGGGAACCATTATAGAGAGAATGGCGCAACCGTAATTTGTTACGGCAACTTCCATTCCTTTCTTGTTTTTCAGGATAAATAAGTCTGTTTTCTTATCATTTATATCCTTTTGAAAATCTTCTCGGTTTAGACCGGATAAATTTCCTTCTGTTGGGAATGTGTTATTCATGTCTGATATATTAAAATTTCTTGCAAATAAAGGGAAATTCTTCCGTACTCCCAAATTATTCACAGTAAATATGGATGGGCATTTAGGAAAGTTTAGCGTTTTGTTTCTTGTCTGTCGAAGCATATTTTGATAACGAATCCATAAATTTTTGCGGTTGATTTTAATTAAAAGCCTTGAATTTGTGTATTATTTGATATTTTTTGTAAGTTTGTCCTCGATTATTCATTGATTATTTTAATCTAAGTTTATAACAGAAAAACAAAATGTATCCGTTAAAATTCGAACCGATCCTGAAGCAGACACTTTGGGGAGGCGACAAAATTGTTCCGTTCAAGCACTTAAGTGATAACTTAACGGGAGTAGGGGAAAGCTGGGAGATCTCCGGCGTAGAAGACAATGAGTCTGTAGTGGCTAACGGCCCCGACAAAGGACTGACGTTGACCGATATGGTAAGGAAATATCGTGGCGAATTGGTTGGTGAAGAAAATTATGCCCGATTTGGCAATAAGTTTCCTTTGCTGATAAAATTCATCGATGCCAAGCAAGATCTTTCTATCCAGGTACATCCCAATGACGAGTTGGCGAAAAAACGTCATAACTCTATGGGAAAGACTGAAATGTGGTATGTGGTTGATGCAGATAAAGGTGCGAAACTTCGTTCCGGATTCTCAGAGCAGATCACACCGAAAGAGTATAAGGAACGCGTTTACAATAACACAATAACTGATGTTCTGCAAGAATATGAAATACATCCGGGAGATGTATTCTTCTTGCCTGCAGGACGTATTCACAGTATAGGTGCCGGCGCGTTCATTGCGGAGATTCAGCAAACGTCGGATATCACTTATCGTATTTATGATTTCAATCGTAAAGATGCCAATGGCAAGACGCGTGAATTGCATACCGATCTGGCACGTGAAGCCATCAATTACGAGGTACTCGACGATTACCGTACGAAATACGATGCTGTGAAAGATGAACCTGTAGAATTGGTTGCTTGTCCGTACTTTACTACTTCTATATATGATATGACCGAAGAGATCAGTTGTGACTATTCGGAGTTGGATTCGTTCGTAATCTTTATCTGTATCGAAGGAGTTTGTAAACTGAAAGACAATGAAAACAATGAGCTGACATTGCGTGCCGGTGAGACAGTTTTATTGCCTGCTTCAACAGAAGATGTCACAATTACTCCGGAAGAAGGAGGCAGTGTGAAGATTCTTGAGACATATGTATAAGAAATAAGACGGTCGGTATCGCTACATGATACGATCTCTCTGATGGGATTTCCCCTATTAGGCGTATTGCTTGATAGGGGATTTTTATTGTTCGCAATAATATAGGGTGTGAGAAGATATTCTGCTTGTTTATCATTTTAAATGCAAAAACTTTTGTAACTTTGTAACTGTTAGTGTAACAAAGAGTGATAGAATATGAAAATTCAAGCACGTATAACGATTCCCTATGCCGTGGCCAACTATGCCGAAATGCGTGACCGTGGTTTTTATTATGTGGATAAGACGGATTACATCCCACGTCTCGAGGCCTATAAAGCGCCCGTATTCCTGCGTCCCCGCCGTTTCGGGAAAAGCCTGCTGGTATCTACCTTAGCGCATTATTACGACCGTACATTGGCCCACCGGTTTGAGGATCTCTTTGGTGGAACATATATCGGAAGCCATCCTACACCGGAGCACAATCGTTATATGATCATTCGTTATGACTTCTCGGCAATGGTGATGGCTGATAATATGGAAGGGTTGGAACAGAACTTTAACGACTTGAATTGCAGCCCTGTGGAAATCATGGTATTACACAATCACGACCTCTTCGGCGATTTTAAATTCACAGCTCGTGGCAATGCTTCGAAAATGCTGGAGGAAGCCTTGGCTTATGCCCGTGGACACGGGTTCCCTCCGGTTTACATCCTGATAGACGAATACGATAACTTCACCAACCAGTTGCTGACCTCTTACAATGACCCGCTCTACGAGAAAGTAACCACTGCCGACAGCTTCCTGCGCACCTTTTTCAAGGTAATCAAAAAAGGTATCGGCGAGGGCAGTATCCGTACCTGTTTCTGCACCGGTGTGCTGCCTGTGACGATGGACGACCTGACCAGTGGATATAACATTGCCGAGATACTGACATTAGAATCCGATTTTATCAATATGTTGGGTTTTACCCATGCCGAAGCGGATGCTTATCTTCGCTACGTGCTCGACAAGTATACCGGAAGTCAGGAACGCTACGACGAAATATGGCAGCTCATCGTCAACAACTACGACGGTTACCGTTTCAGCCCCAAGGGGGAAAAACTGTTCAATGCAACGATACTGACGTATTTCCTGAAGAAATTTGCAGTCAATAAAGGTGAAGTTCCCGAAGAGATGATAGACGAGAACCTGCGCACCGACATCGGCTGGCTGCGACGGCTCACCCTTTCGCTGGAAAACTCGAAAGCCATGCTGGATGCATTAGTGATAGACAACGGATTATATTACAACGTAGCCGACCTCTCCAGCAAATTCAACAAGCAGAAGTTCTTTGACAAGAATTTCTATCCCGTCAGCCTTTTCTATTTAGGCATGACGACCCTGCAAAACAACTTCCGGATGGCACTCCCCAACCTGACCATGCGCAGCATCTATATGGACTACTACAACGTGTTGAACCGTATAGACGGCGGCGCCAACCGGTATGTCCCTACTTACGAACGCTTCGTTGACGAACGTGATTTTGAATCGCTTGTCCGGAATTATTTCGAGCAATACCTCGGCCAGTTCCCCGCGCAGGTGTTCGACAAGATCAATGAAAATTTCATCCGTTGCTCTTTCTTCGAGTTGGTATCCCGCTACCTGAGCAGTTGCTATACCTTTGCCATCGAACAGAACAATTCGGAAGGACGCGCCGACTTCGAAATGACCGGCATACCGGGCACGGATTATTACACGGACGACCGCCTGGTGGAATTCAAATATTACAAAGCCAAAGAGGCGGAAAAGATGTTAGCATCGGATGCGCCCCTGCCCGAACATGTGGAACAGGTGCACCGCTATGCCGAAGACACACTGCGGCATTTCCCGAATTATAAGGTGCGTACGTATGTGGTTTACATCTGTGCCAACCGAGGATGGAAATGTTGGGAGGTATAGAAGAAGGCGTATATATCCGGAGTAACTGTGAGGTGGTAGTACTGATATAGTTGTTGTATTGATAAGTATAGATAAACTACCTTTTGAAAAAACGGCAAAGCAAGATAGAACAGAGAAATGATGTTTTTAAGATAAAATATTGTATATCAAGTATATAATGTGGTATTTTATTAAGAAGAAGCATGCATATTCATCGGAAAAAGAAATTAATATTAACACTCTGTTAATATTAATTCTTTATAGCCATGAATACGTATTCTTGCACTTAAAGAATTAATGTTTTGTAGAACAGGAATTAATACTTGGAAAAGGTGATTAACAATGTTAAAAAAGAGACAATTGCCCCAAAGAAGATTATATCCGTTTGATACGGTCGAAACTTAAGTAAAAAAAGATCCCTGCTTCAACACCGAAGCAGGGATCTTTTTTTGAATAGAAGTTTTTTGAGTTTATTTTTTTATAAACCGTCGGGTAGTCACTTTGTCTTCGGATACAATCTTCAATAGATAGATGCCGGTGGAATAACTGCTACACGAAATGTTAGCTTCCGAGCTTGCTGTTTCTTCCATATAAAGCAATTGACCGTTTAAACTGACAATGTAAATTTTATTTTTATTTCCATTACCTTCGGGCATGTTTTTGATATATAACATATCCGTTACGGGTGAAGGATATATAAGAGTATTGTCTTCCTTTTCCAGTTCGTTTATCGAGGTCAGCCCATCTGCAGTGACGGTTATTTCCTTGTACACATTAGAACCATCGATCGCACTTGCCCGTACAGTTATTGAACCGTTTTTATCGCCTTTGGCAGTCAGTATTCCGTTCTGGTTGACAGTTGCAATGTCATTACCCGATACTATTGTCCAGTTGACCGCCCTGAATGTAGCATTTAACGGATAGATATCGGCAGTCAGATGGATGCTGGTTTGTTCCGGTGAAAGGGTTGGTTCTTCTGTTGAATGAACGATAATATCTTCTGCAAAAATTACATTGGCTGCACCGTCAGTACTGACAATATTTGAGCGTACGGTTGCTTTGCCGGCTCTGCTTTGTCGGCCGGTTTGCATCGGCTTCCAATTGTCTTCGTATTTGGCATCAAAGTCCAATGCATAGTAGAGGATGCCTGCGGGAGCATTGAGATCTGAGTAAGAGGTGTTATTGCCCGAGATCTCTGCTATTACGGTCAGGTTATTTGGGGTGGTACCTCTTAAGATACGGTATGTCTCTATGGGCGCTCCTTCGTATTGGCTCCAAGTAACATTCCATCCATTACCTGTACCTTTGTTTATCATGGCATGTACACCTTGGTGAGGTGTGCCAGGAGTGGTTTCTGCACCATAATTGGTTTGCAATGTCAGACGATAGCGCGATGCTTGAACTTGCGGGTTGGATGTCATATCTACAAAGCTCGTTTGCGAAACAGGGACGGTAGCTAATAAATAGAAGTCATTGTACTTGCTTCCTTCTTTGTAGATGTTTACATTGCTGACAAATGCAGGGATTGCAGTCGGGTACTGCCAGGATATGCTGTATTTTCCGGTGGCAGGATCTACTGTAATCAGGTTGATTTCCTGTCGGGACAGTTCGTCTGCGACTGTAATACTCTTGTCACAAGTAGCGATGCCGCAAGGAGTAGAAACAGACAGGCGCAATACGAAATTGCCGGTGCTCATAAAGGTTGCTTTTGCTTGGTTGCTGTTTCCGTTGCGTACGATGCGAACCGGTGGAACTCTGTATTCGCCCAGTGCTTTGAAATCACTTCCGTCTTTGCTGACTTCCCATGAATATTCGTAGTCGCCTTCCGGCAAAGTCATCGGTGTTTCGGCAACGAGCAGTGCTTGCGAAGGGATAGAGAATTCCGGGTTGATGGCGGGAGCTACCCAAATTTCGGCAGTAGACGTTACCCCGTCGGAAGTAACGGATATCTGTTTCTTGCCTTCCGTATCCCAAACTACCTCATACTGTATTTCTTTACCATAGTCCGTATAGAATATCTGTTTTCCTCCGTCCCAATCCCAAGTAATGCCGGATGAACTGGCATTGCCGGTGTAGGCGACTATGGCAGATGTTCCTGCGCAAACGGATAACGGCAGTCGCATCTGTGGATTGGATTCTACCGTCAGCAGATAGGGTTCGGAGAAGAGAGAGGTAGCGTTCCATCCATCAATAGCCTGTATCTGTATTTCGTAAGTTCCGGTAGGAAGTACTGATAGGGGGATGGAATATTCTGTAGCGTTAGGATACATATAGTAGGGTATGATAGCCGCTTCTGCTTTCAGGTCATTCATTGGAGAAAGGATGAATGCTCCTGCACCGGTCGAACCCTGTTTTTTTACACTGATGTTATAACGCATCTGGGTATAAGGTGTTTCAGCATCTTTTGCCGCATCCCATTGCAGCGTGACGAATTTTTCGGTTTGATTACTACGGATGTTTGTAGGTTTTTCCGGATGGGTATTGGTGATGCTTGTGTTGTTTCTGAAGTAAGTATAGTTTCCATAGTCCGTGTCAATAAAATCCGGTATTCCGTCCCCATTCAGGTCTATTTCAAGAGCAGCCTTATATCGTCCAATACCATCATAATTATATCTGTTATCTCCAAAATTCATCATCTTTGTCTCCAAATCATTGTAGAAATAGAGAATAGAGGCATTTTGGGAAGAATATAAAGCAATGTCGAGAAATCCGTTGTTATCGAAATCAAAAATATTTCCGATTTCTACCTTATATAAGTCCATTGGCAGGATGATTTCTTTAACTTCATCGAAAGTTTCATTCTTGTTGTTCAATGCGATGAGAATGCTTTGGGCGTTTTTCTGAATGATGAGATCGGAATAGCCATCATTGTTCATGTCGGCAACGGCTGAGATGGTGAACCTTTCTTTGTCTGCAAAATGCGAAGTATCTGTTATTGGAATTTGTTGCCGCGTTATTGTTCCATCTCCATTGTTTATGTAGACTTCTACATTAGCGTCACTTTTGAAATAGTTACTGACTCCATCATAAAAACCATCTTTGTTTAAGTCTGTAATGAAAGGCATTTCATAACTCATGTAAGAACCGACATAGCCTATCTCAACCGGTGCAAAATCCATATCATTTCCGAGATTTATTTCAGTGCGACTGCCGGTATTATAGTCCATGTGTCCGTCGTGGTTAAAATCTAAATAGTATTTTCCGTCACTAAAAGAGCGATTCTCGAAAGTCTCTACAGAAAGTACTTTGTCTCCTTCGTTAATGCAATGATACAGATAGTCTTTGTGTTGACTGGAGTTATAGGCGGAATATACAATATCCGGCAGGCCGTCTTTGTTTATATCGGTGATATACATGTCTTCGTCGAAAGAGAGATTTGTATTGTATATCTTTTTGATTTTATTGTATGTGTCTTTGCTGTCATACTCATGTACTCCATTACTTGTGAGTAACTCCATTGTGCCATCACCATTCATGTCTATGGCTCCATATACCACTGTATAGTCTTTCGGTGTGAGTGTCAGTGTATCTAAAACTATTTTATTAGAAAAGATATAGATGTTTTCGTCTGTCGTTGCTGATACTTCTCCTTTGGTACTGATTGTTTGCAGCGAAATACGTTTCTTGCCGGGAGTAGTAAACCGTATCTGGTAGACAGAACTATTATTACTTTCGGAAATGACGGTTGCATCTGCCATATCCCACTTATACTCTAAAGAAGGATCTTTAGGCGCGAGCAAGGCCAAGGTTATTGTATCGCATACCGTTCTCTCGTCGGATAAGCGGAATCCGAAACCGGATTGTGACTTTTCAAATATCGTTTCCTCCGACCACATAGAACCGTTATGCATCGGGTCGATGGCTTGTATCGCGATATAATATTTTCCGGCATTCCATCCCGAGGCATCCAAGATACGGTCAAGGTTGTATCCCATGTTGCCATCCAATAGATTTAACCGCATTCCGTCTTCTTTGGCGTGGGCATAGTAGATATCTCCCTTGCCCGGCTCGGTGCCAATGCGTAATGCGTAAGTTAAATCAACGGAAGAGGATTCTGTGTCTTTTCCGAGTTGCCAGTTTACTTTTAGGAATCCCGTAGAAGGTTCGAACAAATAAGAGGGCTTTTCCGGCTTTTGCGGAGCTTGATTAGCGGTAATATCAGGCAAGAGATCTTTTACAGAGTAAACGTAATCATTGGTCATTATGTCGTAATAACCATCATTGTCGATGTCTGCCACTTGTATGCGATATTCATCTTTAGACTCTGGCAAGTGGATAAGAGGAGTAGGCTGAAGTTCGAATTGCATTTTATTATTGCCTTTCAGCAGCAGCACGTCATTGACTACGTTGGGTTTTGCATATTGGGCCACAATATCATAATATCCGTCATGGTCGATATCTGCACAAGCCCTAAACGTCAGTGCTTCGTCAAAAGCCGTTTCGTGCATTTTGAATTTACCTTTTCCGTCGTTTTCCATAACGACAAGATAGGCTGCTCCGTTGGATTCCAGATAACTGAACGGCAACAAGATGTCTATATCTCCGTCTTTATCAAAGTCATAGCACCACACTTGCTGATCCATACTCAGATTGCTGATGAGTTGTTGTGTCTTCTCTGTTCCATCTGATTGGTATACATGTGCAGTAACGGTTTTACTGGCAGGCTCATAAACGATATAATCTAATCGTTGGTCGTTGTTTAAGTCTCTAAAGTAAATGGCACCTCCCATTGGCAATCCCACATATTTATCTTTTGCTACATACAATAGGATTTCTCCGGTACCGGTGTTTACGATATCTGGATAGCCGTCTTTGTTGAAATCGATATTGCTTGTCTGATAACCCATGCTGCCGGTGTATTCTCCTTTTCCACCGATAAACATGTCTTTTCCGCTAAGGAATGCGTCATTTTTATTTTGAACGACCACTCCGCTATAATTTCCGTTTTGTGACCATTCGTCATTTGTTTTGTCACGGTTGAGATATTCATCTTGCGTTAATATCTCTAATTGGTGAATTTCGAACGAGCCATCTATCAGTTGTACGGCAACTTTAGAATGGGGTAACAAAAAATCCGTTAATCCATCATTATTGTAATCGCAGGGGACAAAAATTTCTCCGGACTTTCCGGTTATACGGGATGTTCCCCAAGATTCAAATATTTGAGAATCTTTGTTTTCACCTTGTTCATCGTTTGTGTAGACTTTGTAGTTAAAAGAATGATTCTCATAGTTACCTCGTAATATGCCTCCACAATAGTCAATGGCCTTGTCGTTGTTTATATTGCAAGGCATCAGGCTACTGATACCCTCTGGAAGATCCTCGTATTTCAGCGTCCTGCCATTTATTAATTTGTATTTCCCATAATATATCCAATAATTTCTGTATATCTCTTGTCCGAAACAGAATTCCATTTGTCCGTCTCTATCTTCGTCATACCAGTAATTCAAGTCGAATTGCATGGTTCCTCCGTTAGTTGTCCCGGCAAAGAATTTACTGATTACTACTGTAGGTGTTTTTCCTTTTTTGGTTGCTACTGCTTTAAAACCGGGTATCATTTTGTATGTGCCCGTGGGCAAAGTGCCAAGGTCGACCGTAGCTATTCCATTGGTAGTAGTAATGAGGGTTTCTTTATTTATGTTATTTTGATCTATAAAATATAGCTCTATGTTTTCCATGGAAGAGCTTGCTATTTTAAAGGAAACCGCTCCTTTTGTGCCGTTTTCACTTATTGATAAAGAAACTTCCGGTAACCAGCAAAAGGCAGTTTGGCCGGCTTCGCATTCTTCTCCCGATAGAGTATAGGTGTCATCGCTGACAGTCCAGTTCAAGTCATTACTAAAACCGTTTATAGTTAGTGCACCTATCTGTCCGTTATAACTGCTTTGTATCTTCAAATAATGAATGTCTTTTGATAAGATGATATTGCTTGTGGGGCTGGCATTGTTGGCATAGCCGAGCGGATTGTACGTTTCTCTATCTGTCCCACCGTAAATAGTGAAACTGCCAACTATTCCGCTGATATATAATGAACCGCCTTCTTCCGGTAAGTTAATTCTGGGGGATTGTAAAGCGATTCTACTGCCATTGATGAGCGGAGTTGTAGTCCCCCAATTCCCATTTGTCAGTAGCCAACCGGTAGCTTGTGGCTCTAAAGTATAAGGAAATTGCGAGATCGGGCTTTTATCAGTAGTTCCTGCTTCACCGACAATCAGATCCTTTACTGTAAGCACTTCTACCGACGCGATAGAATGATAACTGGAAAATCTGAATTGGCAACATTCCTTGTCTATTTTGAAAGTTACTATTCTTTTTCCCTCAAGCACCGAACTGCTGAAGAGAACATTCCCTTGCTTATCTAATGTTTCAAAGCGAAAGTTTTCTCCTGTAAATGTAATTTCCGGATGATCGAGCGATGAGAAATCAAAAAGTGGTGAGACTACATAAGATCCTAATCCTGTTCCGCTAAACCCATAGATCGGTTTGCCCATGGAGGAGGTGACAATCCAGTCATACCCTTCTTCCAAAGTCCATTTGCTATAAGATTCGGGAGACAGTTCATAAGGAAATTCATTAATCACATTCTGTCCCTGCACCGATTCGATATTGTAACCGCTTCCCAATAGAAGTAGAAACAACCATGTGGTAATTTGTTCTTTCATAAGCTTAAGAAAAAATTAGTAATATTATTGATTGCAACAAAGGTAGGTCAATTACATATGCGTCATTGTCACCCAAAAGGGTGATTTTGCATTGTTCGCCCGATTAGGCGGTTAAAAGTATGAACTTGATAAGGGATGTATGTAGAAAAATATGCTACTTTTGTCTCGCTAAAAAACAAAACTAAAGTTTATCTTATATTATGAGGAAGCAATTTCTATTGGCTATATGTTTATTGGTAGGAATTACAGGTGTTTTGGCGGAGGTAAGATCTTCGGATGTGATTATAGAGAATTTATGTAAACAGGGAGAAAGGTGCATGGATGAAGCGAAATATGATTCATCTTTCTATTTCTACAATGCGGCCCTAAGTCAGAATGGAGTGAAAAGTACAGATTGGTATGCGAAAATAATCAATGGAAGAGGGCTTTTATATTATACAACAGGCGATATGGACAGTGCCCTTGCAGATAAGTTGGAGGCTGTTCGATTGCTGAACCGGAAAGAGCATCCGGATCTTGAAGGATTGGTTGATGCTTACAGTACGCTCGGCATTATTTATCGTCGCCGTCAGATGCCGGATTCGGCTCTTGTCTATTATGAAAAAGCTTTGGATTCGGCCGAGAAGCTTGGAAATGATGAATGGCTTGCCAATATTTATAATAATCTTGCTGTGTTTTATGCCAATAATAAGCGGCTGGACGAAGCATTGACCTACATTCGTAAGGCTATCTTTTATGTAGAGCAAACGGATAATGCTTCGGATATCGTCTTTGCATATCAGATAGAGTGTTCTATATATATGTTAAGGAAGGAGTCGGAGCGGGGGATACCTTCTCTCAGAAAAGCCATTGCGGTTGCTTCAGAGCACAACCTTCCACGGGCAGAGTTGCGTTGTTTGCCCAATATAATGGCGATGTATTCCAACCGGCAGGAAAAAGATTCGGTAATGTACTATATGCGCCGAGGCGATGAATTGCTTAAAATAACACCGCCGGAAACAGTGGAAGGGTTGGGCTTTATTGAAATGAAAGCGCGATTATTACTGGAATATGGGCAGTATAAAGAAGCCGTCAAGTGGTTGCGGTATCTTAAAAATATTCCACAGAACGAACAGACGGCCATAGATGCGCTCTATTTAAGAATGGCAAAATGCTATCAGAACCTTGGAGAAAAGGATAAAGCATATGTTTATATGGATAGTGCTCGTATGTGGACCGATTCGCTTGCCCGGCGAAAGGTGGAAACGCAACTGTCGGATTTTTCCGCTAAATATGAAACTCGTGAAAAAGAATTGGAAATAGCTCGTCTGCAACAAGAACAACTTAAACAGGAAGCAAATAGAATGGCAATGGGAATTATCGGTACAATACTTATAGCGGTGTTGGCTATCAGCATTATTATCGCAACGCAAAAAAGAAAACAGATTGAGAAAAATATGAAGCTTTTGGAACAGGAAAGCGATTTGAAAGCTGCCAGAAAATACATTGAAGGACTGGAAAGTGAACGTAAACGTTTCGCCAAAGAACTGCATGACGGGGTAGCTAACGATCTTTTAGGATTACAGATGAAATTGAGTTCGGTGGGAGACAATCCGGATGAAAAGGAGGAAATGGTGAAGTCTGTAAATGAGCTTAGGCAGAATGTCCGCAATATTTCTCATGAATTGATGCCACCCGAATTCAATCATTTAAGTATCGATAAGATTATCGGTTACTATCTGACCGATATGCAGAAAACATATGGATTCGTGTTGGCTTACGAAGCAGCTTCGGACACATGTTGGGAACGGATTCCACAAGAAACTGCTTACGAAGTATACCGTATAACCCAAGAATTGATGACGAATATTGCCAAACATGCCGGAGCACACTCAGTCAGTGTATCACTCAGTGCTGTGACCGATGAAAAATATCGGTTGAGGATAGAGAATGATGGCAATGCTTTCTCTGCTGCTATGGCTGCGGATGCGACAAATAAGCAAGGAGGTATCGGTATACGTACAATTCAAGACCGTGCCAAATCGATATCGGCCGTTTTTGAAACATTGAACGAAAGTGGAAGAACGGTTTTCTTGCTTACGTTTTAATCTAAAAGAGGTGGTGTATGGAAGTGGAATGCTGTGAAATACTGGTTGTCGATGATCATCCGATTGTTTTAGAGGGTATAAAGAAGATAGCTTCTGCATTGGAAGGTGTGAAATGCGATGGTATTATGGAAGTGGAACAACTGGAACATTATTTTTCTGTGCGTTCTCCTTATAATATGTATATATTAGATCTTGAATTTCCCCAAGCGGATGGTTTCAGTGTACTCCGAATGCTTCGCGATAAGGCACCGGATAGTCGTATTCTGATCTATACGATGCATGAAGAGCCTTGGATGCTGGCTAAACTTATTGATGCCGATATTGATGGCTTGGTTTCGAAGAATGCAGATTTGTCGGAGCTACAAAAAGCGATTTCTACTTTGCGGAGTGGAGAAACTTATTTCAACGAGGTGTTTCTCGATATGATCCGGCATGGAAAAGAGTTTTATATCTGTACGGAGAATAAAGGGCCGAACCTTTCCTCACGGGAAAAAGAGATACTGGCATATATCGTTAAGGGATTCAATAACAAGCAAATATCAGAATTAATCTATCTCAGTGAAAATACGATTAAAACTTATCGCAAACGCTTGATGATTAAGATAGGGGCAAAGAATGCTGCCGATCTTGTCTTTAAGGGAAAAGATTTTTTATGATATGATAAATCGGGATGAAAGAGAGGGTCGGAAGAATATATACTCTTGTCATATAGAAGTATATATTCTTACACTACAAAAGTATATACTCTTGCCATGTAAAAGTGTACATCCTTATAAATGCTGGTTATCTGCTGGTTATGGCTGTAAATTGATTGTGCCAATGGCTGCTGAATTGTAGCTCTTGATAGATTTTTCCTAATTTCTTCTGAAGAAGCGACGGACTTGTTTTAGTATTTTCCATCCTAACATGACTCCGTCGAAGACCGCCATTCCTGTATTGAACGATCTCATCAGCGCATCTCCTTTAGAAGCGGCAGGTGCAAGTGGTGCAAATATTCTTCGCGTAGTCCGGCTCATTGCCCTTTTTTGTTCCCGTATTTCTTCCAGTTTCTCCGCTTTGAGCCGGGCGATGTATTCTAATGTGATTGTCTGAGGTTTTTGTTGCTGATTGTTCATGACTTATTCCTTTGAATCGTTAAGAAACAGACCGGCAAGGAAGTTTACCATCGGGGAGATGATGAGTTTCTTGCGGAAAATAATGACAATGGCAATTAGTAAGATGTTGATAGCCGCAATAATGCCGAAACTTACCATGAGACCGCCTACCAATGGCTCTAAAATATATGCCAAGGCGAATAAAAAATAAAACAGAGCCACCATCCCGAGAATGATAAGTACCAAAACCATAATTAGGGTGGAAAGGAGTATAGTCAGCTTTTCCGTTAATTCCAGTTTGGTGTATTCTTTTTGGAGTTCCAGATATTTTTTGAACTCGAAAAATAATTGCTGGAAGTTTTCAATACTTTTGTCGTCTGCAAACATGATGGCTCTGTTTTTTTGGGTTCTTCTTTAATCGGTTACTTCTTTCAGTTCGGCTGCAATTTCGTCAACGAGGTTTTCCATTTCGCTACGATTCAGTTTGATACCTTTCTTACGAAGAATTTCTGCGATTTTATGACGAGTATCTTCTCCTTTTTCCGGAGCAAACAAGATACCAAGGGCTGCACCTACGGCTGCACCACCCAAAAAAGCTGCTAATACATTAAGTCCTTTCATAATTCTAATGTTTTAAAATGATAATACTACAAATATAACATTTTTATTGATAAGGATGTTCTGTAAGGCATGATTTTTTTGAGTCTTTTCCGATTATTTTTTTTGTTCTCTTTTGGGTACCTGTTTCTTTCTACGCCAGAAATCGCCATTGGAACGGCTTCCACGGTAAACTTTATTTTCTTTGGCTTTAGCTTTGATCTCTTCTGTTTTCACCTCTTGCGCTTTCATGCCTTCGTTGGTGATGAACGGATGTTCGCTCACGACCGGGATTGTTTTTCCGATCAGCTTCTGAATATCCTTTAAATAAGGGATTTCTTCCGATTCGCAGAAAGAAATGGCGATACCTTCGTGTCCGGCACGACCGGTACGGCCGATGCGATGTACGTAAGTTTCCGGGACATTGGGGAGTTCGTAGTTGATGACATGTGACAGTTGGTCCACATCGATGCCACGTGCCGCAATGTCTGTTGCTATCAGTACACGAAGCGTGTGGTTCTTAAATTCGGTCAAAGCTCGTTGACGGGCATTCTGCGATTTGTTGCCATGTATGGCTTCGGCGCGTATTCCCGCTTTTGTCAAGGTGCGTGCCAATTTGTCGGCGCCGTATTTGGTACGTGTAAAGATCAAAACCGATTCGACAGACTTGTCTTTCAGCAGATGCAGAAGCAAGTCTTTCTTCTCTTTCTTTTCTACAAAATACACATGTTGTGCAATGGTATCTACAGTAGAGGATGCCGGAGTTACTTCTACTTTTTCCGGATCGGTCAGCATAGAGTTGGCCAAAGTTTCGATTTCCGGAGGCATAGTGGCGGAGAAGAAAAGCGTCTGTCGTTTTGCCGGCAGGAGTTTCAGTATGCGTCTAATGTCATGGATAAAGCCCATGTCGAGCATACGGTCGGCTTCGTCCAAAACAAAAAAGTCGAGAGTTTTGAGCGAAATGAATCCTTGAGTGATCAAGTCTAATAAGCGACCCGGAGTCGCTACTAAGATTTGTACTCCATTGCGCAACGCATCTGTTTGAGGTTTTTGACCTACTCCGCCGAATATCACTGCGTGTTTCAGTCCCGTGTACCGACCGTATGCTTCGAAACATTCGCCTATTTGGATGGCGAGTTCACGTGTAGGAGTAAGTATCAATGCTTTTATTCCTTTACGGTGGTCCGTTTTATATAGTTTTTGCAAGATAGGGATCGAAAAAGCTGCTGTTTTTCCGGTGCCGGTCTGTGCGCATCCTAATAAATCTTTTCCTTGGAGTAAAACGGGGATCGACTGTTCTTGTATGGGGGTGGGAGAGGTGTATCCCTCTTCTTGAAGAGCTTTAAGTATGGGCTCTATCAGATTTAAATTTTCAAATATCATGTGAAAAAATTGAATGAGCCTCGCGGCTCTGTTATATTTATTATAGGACAAAATAATGCAAACGAATACAGAGTCAAATTTGCTTGAACTGTGCTGAAGTGCACTTGTTTTATGCAAAGATACGCCAACTTGTGTGGTAAATACTTTTATATCGATTGGTTTAATCTTATTTAACTAAGAGAAAGGTCGAAAGATAGCGGGTTAAGCCGTACTTTTGTTGCTCAATTCTATATAATAGATAACAATATGAGAGGTAAGATTGTTTTTATAACCGGGGCAAGTAGCGGAATTGGTGAAGGTTGTGCCCGGAAGTTTGCTTCACAGAGTTCGGATGTGATACTTAATGCCCGTAACGTTGCTAAATTGGAAGAGTTGAAAAAGGAACTGGAGAAGGCTTATGGTATTCGGGTGTTTTTGTTACCTTTCGATGTGCGTGACCGTAAGGCGGCAGTTGATGCATTGGCTTCGCTGCCCGAAGATTGGAAAGCCATTGATGTATTGGTAAATAATGCAGGTCTTGTAATCGGGGTGGATAAAGAATTTGAAGGAAATCTGGATGAATGGGATGTTGTTATAGATACGAATATAAAAGCTTTGTTAGCGATAACCCGTCTGGTTGTTCCCGGAATGGTGGAACGTGGACGCGGACACATTATTAATATCGGTTCTATTGCGGGGGATGCCGCTTATCCGGGTGGTAGTGTGTATTGTGCTACTAAAGCGGCAGTCAAAGCTTTGTCGGATGGATTACGTATCGACTTGGTGGATACTCCGTTGAGGGTGACAAATGTGAAGCCGGGCATGGTGGAAACGAATTTTACAGTAGTGCGTTATCGTGGTGATAAACAGGCGGCCGACAATTTTTATAAAGGAATTCGTCCGCTTACCGGAGAGGATATTGCGGAAACGGTATATTTTGCAGCTTCGGCACCCGAGCATATTCAGATAGCGGAAGTGTTGGTGATGCCTACCTATCAGGCTACAGGGACAATCTCCTATAAAAAGAAAATGGAATGATGAGAAAATGGTTATACGTTGTTTTATGTCTGTCTTTGCTGTTTTCTGTGGCAACGGCCTGTTCGGACGATGAAGATAAGCTGACTAATAAATGGCAGTTGAGGCGTTATGAATTTCCGGACGGCACAACGCAAACGGTGGATAGCGTATTTTATAATTTTCAGAAAGGTAGTTTTTCGGCCATTTGTTTGTTGGCAGATGGCAATTATCAAACCTTTTTTGGGAATTATTCTTTGCAGGATGATAAAATTTCTATTATTTTGCTGCCTGAATACGGTGGACCGGAATATGATAAGTATATAGGATGGGAAGAAAATAAGCGTATATTCCATGTGGATGAACTTTCTTCTTCTTCGCTTCGGCTTAATTATGAGGGGATTGTATCGGTCTTTAGAAAATATTAAAGTGAAATTATTAACTCAAAAATGTAGATTATGAAAAAATTAGTAGTATTGGGAATGGGTGTATGCATGGTACTGGCATTTGCTTCCTGTAAATCAAGCGAAAGTGCATATAAGAAAGCATACGAGAAAGCAAAACAACAAGAACTGGCAGAACCTCAGGTAGAAGCTCCGGTAGAAGTGACTCCGGTTGTTGCTGCTCCGGTAGAAGTGAAAAAAGCTACTGATGCGGCTAATGGTGTCCGTCAGGAAAAGGTGACGGTCGTATCGGGCAATGGAGATAACCTGAAAGATTATAGCGTGGTATGCGGCAGCTTTGGATTGAAGGCAAATGCCGAAGGTTTGAAGGAATTTTTGGATGCCGAAGGTTACAACGCGACAATTGCATTCAATGCAGAGTCTGCAATGTATCGTGTGATTGTAAGTACTTTCGCTGATCGTGCTTCTGCTGCACAGGCTCGTGACGCATTTAAAGCTAAATATCCTAACCGTAAAGACTTCCAGGGTGCCTGGTTGCTTTATCGGGTATTTTAATAATTTCTTTTTGGTAATATCGGAAGTGGGAAAGCACCCTTCCGGAACAAGGGCAGTAGCTGGGAAGTTACTGCCTTTTTCACAAATATCTCTTTCCTTATTTTAGTAATATTTGGTAATATTAGCCATACTGCTAAAATAAGTTATAAATGATAGTGTGGAAACTTTGGGAGAAAATAAAGTTTTTACTTTTGTAGCTCTTTATAGAATGAAATAGTATGCCTTGTTGGAAACAGGGTTATAATAAGATAACAAGATGGAACAGAAATATTTATTTGTTGCTGTTGATGCGGCCCTGAGAGCAGGTGAAAAGATACTTTCTATTTATAATGATCCGAAGTCGGATTTTGAGATAGAGAGGAAAGCCGATAACTCCCCTTTAACAATTGCTGACCGTAAGGCACATGAAACGATTGCCATGATCCTGAATGAAACTCCTTTTCCTGTGTTGAGTGAAGAGGGAAAGCATTTGGATTATGAAGTGCGTAAAGGTTGGAATACGCTTTGGATTGTCGATCCGTTGGATGGGACAAAGGAATTTATAAAGCGTAACGGAGAATTTACCGTTAACATAGCATTGGTTTATGAGGGCATTCCCGTGTTGGGGGTTATTTATCTTCCGGTAAAACAGGAACTATATTTCGCCGAAGAGTCTTTGGGCGCTTATAAGCTTTCGGGAATTACCGCTTTGGATGATTCTGCCTCTTTGGATAAGTTGATAGCTTCTTCTGTTCGTTTGCCCGGGAAAGACTCCCGGAAAGATCATTTTGTAATTGTAGCTTCCCGCTCGCATCTTACCCCTGAAACAGAAACATATATTAATGAGATGAAACGGAAACATGCGGATGTTGAACTGATTTCGAGTGGAAGTTCGATAAAAATATGTCTGGTTGCCGAAGGAAAGGCAGATGTATATCCCCGTTTTGCTCCGACGATGGAGTGGGACACTGCTGCCGGGCATGCCATTGCACGGGCTGCTGGTATGGAAGTTTATCAGGCCGGCGAAGAGTGGCCGCTACAATATAATAAGGAGGATTTGCTGAATCCTTGGTTTATTGTAGAGAAGAAAAGAGTAAATCACTAATTGATTTGTACCGATTATGACATTTGAAATTGTATTTGTACTACTATCGCTATTGGGAATGGTGATTGCTCTTATTATGGACAAGATGCGACCAGGCATGGTACTCTTTTCGGTAGTGGTACTTTTTCTTTGTGCCGGCATTCTTAGTCCGAAAGAGATGCTTGAAGGGTTTAGTAATAAAGGGATGATTACTGTTGCCATGCTTTTCTTGGTAAGTGAAGGTGTTCGCCAATCGGGAGCATTGGGGCAAGTTATCAAAAAACTGCTTCCGGAGGGTAAAACGACTGTTTTTAAGGCACAACTTAGAATGTTGCCTTCTATCGCTTTTATTTCTGCTTTTCTGAACAATACTCCGGTCGTTGTTATTTTTGCTCCTATTATTAAACGGTGGGCACGGGCTGTTCATCTTCCGGCTACTAAATTTTTGATTCCTCTTTCTTATGTTACTATTTTGGGAGGTATCTGTACATTGATCGGTACTTCTACCAATTTGGTTGTGCATGGTATGATTCTTGAAGCCGGATATGAAGGTTTTACGATGTTCGAGTTGGGGAAAGTCGGTATTTTTATTGCTATTGCGGGTATTATTTATCTTTTTGTTTTTTCTAAGAAGCTCTTGCCTGATGCACGTCCGGATACCGCTGTGCCTGATGAAGAGGTGGAAAAAGGAGAGAATTTGCATCGTGTGGAGGCTGTTTTGGGAGCTCGTTTTCCAGGTATTAATAAAACTTTGGCTGAGTTTAATTTTCAGCGTCATTATGGAGCGGAAGTGAAGGAGATAAAAACCCGTAACGGACAACGGATTATTGATAATCTTAATGAGGTGGTGCTCCGTGAAGGCGATACTTTGGTAGTGATGGCTGATGAAACATTTGTTCCTACTTGGGGAGAGTCTTCGGTCTTTGTGCTGCTTGCTAATGGAAAAGACACCGAGCCTGTTCCCGGAAAGAAAAAACGTTGGTTTGCTTTGATTCTGCTTATTCTGATGATTTTGGGTGCCACGGTGGGTGAGTTGCCGGTGACGCAGGAGATGTTTCCGAATATTAAATTAGACATGTTTTTCTTTGTTTCGGTTACTACTATCATAATGGCGTGGACTAAGATATTTCCTGCGCGCAAGTATACCAAATACATTTCATGGGATATTCTGATTACGATTGCCTGTGCCTTTGCTATTAGCAAGGCGATGGTGAATTCGGGTGTAGCCGATGGCGTAGCTGCTTATATAATCAGTTTGAGCAACGATTATGGTCCTCACGTTTTGTTGGCTATCCTGTTTATCATAACCAATCTGTTTACAGAGCTTATTACAAACAATGCGGCAGCGGCTTTGGCATTCCCGCTGGCACTGGCTATTTCCCAACAGTTGGGAGTCGATCCGACACCATTCTTTGTGGTTATCTGTATGGCGGCTTCTGCCAGCTTTTCAACTCCTATCGGCTATCAGACAAATCTGATCGTGCAAGGTATCGGCAACTATAAATTTACGGATTTTGTTCGTATAGGTTTGCCGCTAAATATCATAACTTTCCTTATATCTGTATTTCTGATACCCCTAATTTGGCCCTTTTAGAGTTGAAAGTTGAGAGTTGAAAGTTGAAAGTTTGGAGGAGATAGGGAGTTGAAAGTTGAAAATGAGAACAAAGAAATGGGGAAGAGTATAGTTAGGGAGAAAGCTTTTGTTTTTGCTATTCGTGTAGTGAGACTTTATAAGTTGCTGTGTGAAAGAAATGAATATGTATTATCGAAACAGATGTTACGTAGTGGTACTGCCATTGGTGCTTTGTTGAAAGAAGCAGAACATGCACAATCTGTTGCAGATTTCATAAATAAAGTCAATATAGCTTTAAAAGAAGCCAATGAAACAGAATATTGGCTGATGTTGTTAAAAGAAACAGATTATATATCGGAAACGGAATATGAATCGATGAATGAAAATTGTAGTGAATTGATTAAACTGACAGCCAGTATTGTAAAAACGACTAAAAATAACCTATATGGAGCAAAATAATAATGAAATAGAAAAGAATGATGGGAACGAAGAACTTTCAACTTTCAACTCTCAACTTTCAACTAAAAACAATATTTACCCTATATTCGACCGCATGTTAGCGCGGGAAGACAAAGAAGATTTATTGAAGCAACACAGTGTGATGATATGGTTTACCGGATTAAGCGGCTCCGGAAAGAGTACGATTGCCATTGCATTGGAACGCGAATTGCATAAACGCGGATTGTTATGCCGTATTCTTGACGGTGATAATATCCGTAGTGGAATTAATAATAATTTAGGGTTCTCCGAAGCTGACCGAGTAGAAAATATCCGTCGCATAGCAGAGGTCTCAAAACTGTTTATCGATAGTGGTATCATAACGATTGCCGCATTTATCAGTCCTAATAACGATATTCGTGAAATGGCTGCAAATATTATCGGGCAAGATGATTTTCTGGAAATCTATGTCAGTACTCCGCTTGCAGAATGCGAGAAACGTGATGTGAAAGGCCTGTATGCCAAAGCCCGTAAAGGAGAAATTAAGAATTTTACCGGTATTTCGGCTCCGTTCGAAGCTCCGGAACATCCGGCATTGGAGTTGGATACTTCCAGACTTTCACTTGAAGAATCGGTCAACCGTTTGTTGGAGCTGATTCTGCCGAAAGTAAAAAGATAAAGAGAGATTTTATAAAACAAGAATATAATGAAAGAAGAGTATAAATTAAGCCATCTGAAAGAGCTCGAAGCTGAGTCTATTCATATTATCCGCGAGGTGGCTGCGGAATTCGAGAATCCGGTAATGCTTTATAGTATAGGGAAAGATTCTTCTGTAATGGTTCGCTTGGCGGAAAAAGCTTTTTATCCGGGTAAAGTTCCGTTTCCTTTGATGCATATCGATTCAAAATGGAAGTTTAAGGAAATGATTCAGTTCCGTGATGAATATGCAAAAAAGTACGGATGGAATCTGATTGTAGAAAGTAACATGGAGGCTTTTCATGCGGGGGTAGGTCCGTTTACTCATGGAAGTAAGGTACATACCGATCTGATGAAGACCCAAGCTCTGCTACATGCTCTCGATAAATATAAATTTGATGCGGCTTTTGGCGGTGCCCGCCGCGATGAGGAAAAATCCCGTGCAAAGGAGCGTATTTTTTCTTTCCGGGATAAATTCCATCAATGGGATCCTAAAAACCAACGTCCTGAATTGTGGGATATCTACAATGCCCGTGTACATAAAGGGGAGAGTATCCGTGTTTTCCCATTGAGTAACTGGACGGAATTGGATATCTGGCAATACATCCGTCTTGAAAATATACCTATCGTACCGCTTTATTATGCCAAAGAACGTCCGTGTGTAGAGATAGACGGTAATTTGATAATGGCCGATGATGATCGTCTGCCGGAAAAATATCGCGATCAGATTCAGATGCGTATGGTACGTTTTCGCACATTGGGCTGCTGGCCGTTGACAGGTGCAGTAGAAAGTGAAGCCGATACGATCGAAAAGATTGTAGAAGAGATGATGACCACTACGAAGAGTGAGCGTACGACACGTGTGATCGACTTCGACCAGGATGCGAGTATGGAACAGAAGAAACGTGAAGGTTACTTCTAAATTAAAAATTGAAAATTAGAAATTAAAGATGGGAACTACTTTAGATATAAAAGCATTTCTGGATAAAGACGAACAGAAAGATTTACTCCGTCTTCTGACGGCAGGTTCGGTAGATGATGGAAAATCCACTTTGATTGGCCGTCTGTTGTTTGATAGCAAGAAGTTGTACGAAGATCAGCTGGATGCTTTGGAACGTGACAGCAAACGCATGGGAAATGCCGGCGAGCATATTGATTATGCTTTATTGCTGGATGGCTTGAAAGCAGAGCGCGAACAAGGCATTACGATTGATGTGGCATACCGATATTTCTCAACCAACAACCGTAAGTTTATCATTGCCGATACTCCGGGACATGAACAATATACGCGTAATATGATTACCGGCGGTTCGACTGCCAATTTAGCTATCATATTGGTCGATGCTCGTACGGGGGTAATTACTCAGACGCGCCGTCACACATTCCTGGTATCGTTGCTGGGTATCAAACATGTTGTGTTGGCCGTGAATAAAATGGATTTAGTGGATTTCTCCGAAGAACGTTTTAATGAGATTGTTTCGGAATATAAGAAATTCGTAGACCCACTTGGGATTCCCGATGTGAATTGTATTCCTCTTTCCGCATTGGATGGCGATAATGTAGTAGAAAAATCAGAGCGTACTCCTTGGTATAAAGGTATTTCTCTGCTCGATTTTCTTGAGACGGTGCATATCGACAATGATCATAACTTAACAGATTTCCGTTTTCCTGTACAGTACGTACTTCGTCCTAATCTTGATTTTCGTGGATTCTGCGGGAAAGTGGCTTCGGGGGTGGTTCGTAAAGGAGATCAGGTGATGGCGCTTCCCTCCGGAAAAACTTCACGTGTCAAGAGTATTGTGACTTATGATGGTGAATTGGATTATGCATTTCCGCCACAATCCGTTACCTTGACATTGGAAGACGAGATCGATGTGTCGAGAGGGGAAATGTTGGTTCATACGGATAATCTTCCTATTGTAGACCGTAACTTTGAAGCTATGTTGGTATGGATGGATGAGGAACCGATGGATGTAAACAAATCGTTCTTTATCAAGCAGACCACCAATATGAGTCGTACACGTATCGACAGCATCAAATACAAGGTGGATGTGAATACGATGGAACATTCCGCCGTACCGTTTCTGTCATTGAATGAAATCGCCCGTGTGGTATTGACTACTGCCAAAGAGCTGTTCTTTGATCCGTATCAGAAAAATAAATCGTGCGGTTCCTTTATTCTTATCGATCCGATAACTAATAATACCAGTGCTGTCGGCATGATTATCGACCGGGTCGAGGTGAAAGACATGAATACGACAGATGATATTCCTGTGCTCGATCTTCCGAAACTCGGTATTGCGCCGGAACATTATGAGTCGATAGAAAAGGCGGTGAAAGAATTGGAACGCCAGGGTATTGCAGTGAAAATTATTAAATAATTATTCAATGTGCCAATATGCCAATGGGGCATTGGCTATTCGGTATAATAGCGGGCAATTGACACACTTGACACATTGGTATTTGGCATAATGGTATGCGATTGCCGTATGGGAATTCGTTGTAATAGCGCAGCCAATTGGCATATTGGCACATTAGCATATTGAAAAATTATTAATTATATTATTAAGATGGGATTACTTGAATTCAATAAACTTCCGATAAATACTTTGGTAGGGGCTGACTGGAAAACTTTTAAAGCCATTACAGGCGGTAGAGATATCGACGCTGCTTATAAAGGAAAATATCGTTTGACAAAGGCTGTATGCCGTTTGCTCTCTACATTGGCTCCTTTGCAAGACAGTCGCTATAATAAGCTTCTGGCAGATAAACCATTGGAGCACGATCCGGTATTCATTTTAGGGCACTGGCGTAGCGGTACGACATTCGTGCACAATGTTTTTTCTTGTGACAAGCATTTCGGGTATAATACAACTTATCAGACTGTTTTTCCTCATCTGATGATGTGGGGGCAACCTTTCTTTAAAAAGAATATGAGTTGGCTGATGCCGGATAAACGTCCGACTGATAATATGGAATTGGCTGTAGATTTACCGCAGGAAGAAGAATTTGCGTTGGCAAACATGATGCCGTATACTTATTATAATTTTTGGTTCTTGCCTAAGTATCAGCAGGAGTATGCCGATAAATATTTGCTGTTTGATGATATTTCCGAAGCGGAGTTAAAGGTCTTTGAAGAAACTTTCACTAAGTTGATAAAAATATCATTGTGGAATACACAGGGAACTCAATTTTTGAGTAAAAACCCGCCTCATACCGGGCGTGTGAAAGAACTCGTGAAAATGTTCCCAAACGCAAAATTCATTTATCTGATGCGTAATCCGTATACGGTTTTTGAATCTACACGAAGCTTTTTTACGAATACGATTCAGCCGTTGAAGCTCGAAAATATCAGTAATGAAGAGATTGAAAAGAATATTCTGTCCATCTATGCCAAGTTATATCATAAATATGAAGCCGATAAACAATTTATTCCGGAAGGAAACCTGATGGAAGTGAAGTTTGAGGATTTTGAAGCGGATGCTATGGCAATGACGGAAAATATATACCAAAAACTTTCTATTCCCGGTTTTGAAGAGGCACGTGAGGCCATAGAGAAATATGTAGGCGGTAAGAAAGGGTATAAAAAGAATAAATATAAGTATGACGACCGTACTGTTCAGTTGGTAGAGGCCAATTGGGATTTTGCTTTGAAACAGTGGGGATATAGTCTTTAAAAGAAAGGAGAAACGATGATGAGGAATGCATGTCGCCATTTGTTAGCAACAGGTTTTGCTGCACTATGCTCAACGGCTGCCATAGCGCAGCATAAAGTCGAAATGCTCCCGTTTGGGGATATGGATCAGTGGGTTAATAGAGAAATTAAGGAATCCGGTATAATTGGCGGCCATACTAAAAATGTATATGCCGTGGGTCCTACTCAGACGATTACCGGTGCGAAAGCCTATAAAAATTTAGGTGGTTCTCCGTGGGCTACTTCCAATGTATTGGCTAAAGTTGCCGGTGTGGTTAAGACCAATACTTCTGTGTTTCCGGAAGAACGGGGCGATGGTTATTGTGCTCGCTTGGATACCCGTATGGAAAGCGTGAAAGTGTTTGGCTTGGTAGATATTACGGTGCTTGCAGCCGGCTCTATGTTTCTTGGGTCTGTTCATGAACCGATTAAGGGGACTAAGAATCCCAACAAGATGCTGGAAATGGGAATACCGTTTACAAAGCGTCCGATTGCCCTTCAGTTTGATTATAAAGTGAAAATGTCCGATCGGGAGAATCGAATCCGTGCAACCGGATTTAGTAAGATTACAGATGTTGCAGGAAAAGATTTTCCGGCTGCTATTTTATTGCTTCAGAAAAGGTGGGAAGATGCAGACGGTAATATTTTTGCGAAACGTGTTGGTACGATGGTAGTACGGTATTATACGACAACCGATTGGCACAATAATGCTACTTATGAGATCCTTTATGGTGATATAACCGGTAATCCGGCGTATAAGGCACATATGATGCGTTTACAAGTTGAAGAACGTTATGCGCTTAACAGTAAAGGTGAAAGCGTTCCCGTTCACGAAGTTGCTTGGGGGGAAGAAGGAGATGAACCGACTCATATGGTGCTCCAATTTACTTCCAGCCACGGTGGTGCTTATATCGGATCTCCCGGTAATACATTCTGGGTGGATAACGTGAAGTTGATCTACTGATAAGTATAAAAGGTATATATAATAAAGGAAGCGAGTTGTAATCGGTTAGATTGCAGCTCGCTTTTTTGTATCTTGTCACATATCTGTTTCTGTTGTTTTTAAGATATTCTTATGTCATGAGTAAAAGTATAAAAAAATAAGGTGTCCGATTGGAACGAACACCTTATCTCTATTTTTTATTTTTGCTGTCATTCCATAATAACTACACGGTTCAGTGAGTCTTTATCAAACATATTGGGAGTTCCGCCATTTCCGATCAGTTCAAGTTGTTTTTTGTCTACACCTTCTTTAATAAAGGCGTCGTAAACAGCTTGGGCACGTTTTTCAGACAATTCCTGGTTCCATTTAACACTGCCTGTAGCCTGATCGCAATAACCTGCGATTTTGTACTTCTTATCGGGATTAGCTTTCAGTATCTTGGCTGCTAATTGAATATTAACCATGCCATAGTCGTCAATCTTAGTACTACCTATTTTGAAGAAAATAGCACGTGGACCAGCAACTTGCACCTCTTTTACTACCTCTTGAGTTACAGGACGAGCATTGACCATAGCATTCTTTGTATCAGCTAAATCAGTTTGTGCCTGAGCTAATTCATTACGATATTTGTTTAATTCGTCGTTAATAGCGCTTTGGTCAATTTTAGAATTACAAGATACAAATTTTTTGCCACCAAACGTATAAGTTGCACCGGCTGTCAAGTGAATATATCCGTCTGTTTTACCACTGCTGTATGCACCCAGAATGGAAGGGGTAACCTGTCCGCGAGCTTCTATATCGATGGCCCATTTCGGATTGATATTGAATTTTGCCCCCAAGCCAAGACTTGCACCGACCAGGCAACGGACCTCATGATCTTTTGGAGTACTTTTTTCAGGAACAAGAACACCCTTGACGTATGTCTGTCCGTTTTCCACTACCTTTTCTGAATTGTAGAATGCATCCCATCCTTTGAAATTTTTCACTACATTCATAGAAGGACCGATGAAGAAATTCAGTTCAAACACGCGTCCCGGTTTATAACCACAGAACAAGTTTGTCAGATTCATCATACCATCCAAATTAATGCCGAAGTAATTTTCTTCTCTTTTTACTTCGGGAGCATTAACGCTCTCAAATGGATAGTTGGTAGTCATTTTGGAGTTCCATCCATATACTTGGCCACGGAATCCCCAGACTGGAGTAACGAACTTACCCACTGATACATTAATCAGTGGTGTCAAATTTTTGCCGAATTTACTATCCGGATTGGTAGTTCCTTGTACTCCTGCACCCACACTGATAAAGATATTATCCTTCCAACTTTCACTGTAGGATTTCTCTTTAGTTTGTGCAGAAACAACAGTTGTAGTTCCAGCCAATAATAAAGATAATAATACTAATTTATTTTTCATTGTTTTTCTTTTTTATATTCAACTCTTTTTATTCATATTCGCTATTTTATTCTCCCAGCATCTTTTTATTTCAAGCAAAACCTGAACATTAATCCACCGGTGAAATATTTCATTTTCTGTAATTCCACCTGCGCATGCAAATGGTTGAACAGCAAATAAGTGGCACCTAACGCAAAATCTTTCGAATCATATTCGGCTATCAATCGTAATTGTGGATGAAAAGACGGATTATAACTAATCCCGGCAGCAACACCATTCAATCTATAATCTTTTCTTCGATTATATAAATAGGAGAGGTGTATGCCTATCGTCTCTTTTTTTATATCCACATGCTTGGAAGCAGCAATATAGAAACGACTGTAATATCCGTTTCCCCGTTCTGAAGCGATTACATCTCCCGAGGATGTGAATGGGTCGGATGTTCCCAGCACAACCGCCGGCATGTATTTCCAAAACTGTCCCTCTTTCAATGCTCGCAAACGAACCGAAAAATACCGGTCTTGATTCGTAAAGCCTGTGTAACCATAGGGCTTTAAGCCTAACGCTTCGGCCTTAAAAAGCGTACAGGTGTATGCTACTTCCAGCCATGGCATAATGGTTACATTCAGGTAATAATTGTACGTATGGTAATACCATGTAGGAGGAGTTATCTCCTTATTCAAAAAGTTAGCACCCAGCATCACCGTCTTATCTTTCTGCATTTCTGCTGAAGGAGTATGCAGCAATCCCGTAGTACCATAAGTCAATTGAGCCGAAAGCATAAATGTACAGCATAAAAACAGACAGCTAACTATAATTCGTTTTTGCATCTTATTTCCTTTTACTTTAATCTATACTTTCGGTTCAATGATTCAATATTTATTCGCTAACAATAATACCACCACCGGCATTTAAGTCATCACCGTGTCCATGACCATGGCCATGACCGATAGGTAATGTTTTTGCTGTAACCTCATGGCCCGATACTGATTTAACGATTACTTCAACTGTCTTACCATTCAATATAAATTTATAAGTAGTAATGGTATATACAGTTTTTACTTGAATTGATTCTACATAAGTAAAAGGATCAACGGTAAATGTTAACTCTTTGTCTTCTTTTTTAAACTCACTGTTTATAGGCTCTCCTCTGGAAGTAAATATATTTTCAATGGTTGATTTTACTATGCTTTGAGCATTTTCATTTTTAAATACTTTAGCTATAGATTCTTCCAAAGATTGATAGATAGCCCCTGTAGGTGCGTCTTTGAATGTGATTTTCAAATTTTGCGTTTGATCTGTGTTGTTCTGCTGGTTAACTTCCTTAGTATATGAGTTTCCATATTCATTTTCACCAGAAGTACCATCATCAAGTGTCCCTACAACAGCTGCACGGAATTGTGAGAAGTGCGATACTAACATTGTATATTCCTTTTTGTCGGTAACAACTTCGTCATTATCATTGTTTCCACTAACTCCCCAAAGACCTGTAACTTTGTCTTTGTATTCAAGCTGCAATGAACCTAATTCTCCTTCATATGGGTCAGCAAATGTGACTTTAAGCGGGTTTCCTACGAACATAGCACCATCCGGATTACCGTAGAAACTACGTAAAACTTTGGGCTGAGTACCTTCTGCATCCAGATTTCCCGTAGGGGCCTTTTCTTCTTTTACATCTCTGGTCAATATAATCGGTGATATTAACGGAGTTCCTTCAGATGTCTGGATTGTTGTTCCTTTTTCAATCACAATGACAGTTTTGTCTTCTGGAGTTCCATTGCCGTTCATTACAGTCGTTTTTTCGGCTTCAACCTTACCGGTTTCGGGATCTACATCCGGAGTAACTTGACCTTGTTCACCATCGCCTGGTTCGGTTGTTTCATTTATAACAATGATACCATCCTTATTTGCTGTGAATGGGATAGAAATGTTCTTATTGATTGCTGTAGTACCTTTAGCAGGATCGTATACAAATGTTACAGGCATTTCTATAGGAGCCAAAGGTTCTCCTTTTGAGTTAATCTTGGATACCTTTGCAGTTATTAGCCATTGTTTCAGATTGCTGGCTTTAGCTTTATTTGCCGGTATTTCTATTTCAAATGAGAAATGATTTGTGTTGTATACGGCAGTACTTGGATCATTAAGTTTGATAGATTGGGCCATAACCATGTTGCCAAGTGCATCAACTACTTCACCCATTAATATGACTTTTGTAGGTTCATCTTCTTTAGTGGGCTCTTTTTGCAAATATACTATAATTGTTTGTGCTGCTATGCCACTTTCGTTTTTCATGGCTGGCAGTTCAATAGTCACTTGTCCTGTATAGTATTTGTCTGCTGTGGCAGTCAAAGTGTAAGTTCCGTGAGCAATTGATGATGCAGTAGACCCTGGATTTCCATTAAAATTAAATGTGACACCGCTTATCTCTACTTTTGTATCAATGTCAAAAGCCTTGAATGTTAAATTATAAACAACATCTTTAAGCTCTGCCGGTTTATCACTTTCGAATACAATTGTTATTATTTGGTTTCCGCAATTAGGAACAGTGTATCCTTCTGTGATAATGTCTTTTGTACCTTTGGTGGCTTTTATTTTATATTTTCCTTCGTCTTCATTATTTATAGTGAATGTGAAACTTGCAGATTTGGTAATCGTTTTAACGGCTGTTGTTGTCCCTTCTTTGAAAAGTTCAATCTTATCGGCCATTACAGCGTTGCCATTGTCATTGATTATGGTACCTGACAAAGTTGTGAATGTTTCTTTTGAATCTACCGGAGTCAGTGAGATTACAATCGTTTTCTTGATGAAATCATTCTCCGTGGCTGATTCTGCTACTTCCTCAAGGGTAATATGGGTAACATTTGATTTGAATTTATCTGTTGTTGTCGTGGTTGTAATGGCATATTCACCAGGGGTAAATTTGCCTTCTGCCGGATTACTGGTGATTCCCTCAGTTTCTTTGTTTATAGATTCACCTGTAAGTGCATTCTTATAAACATACGTCAACATGTAATTTCTTGGGTATGTAGGTGCTATTGGCTTTTGGGCTATGATTGTAATATTTTGATTACCACAAGCAGGAATACTGTAAATACCGGATATAACAGGAGTCAAATTTCCTACAGTAACCTGAATTTTATATTCACCCTTTTCTTTGTCATTTACAGTAAATACAAAGTTAGCACTATTTGTAATCGTTTTTTCGTTTACCACTGTACCATCTTTCAGTAATTCAATTTTGTCAGCCAACAGGGAATTACCATCTTTGTCAACAACAACGCCAGCTAATGTTGTATAAGTATCTTCTTTATCAGGATCTGCCGGAGTAATAAGAAGTTCTACGATTTTGTTTATGTAGTCGTCTTTTGTTTCTGATTCTACATAAGGTAGAGAAAGCAATGTGACACTTGATTTAAATGCTTTTTCAATAGCTTGAGTTCTGATGGTGTAATTGCCGGATGCTAATCCGTTATAATTCGTTACGGCAGTTCCATCAGCCGATTTTATAGTCATTCCCATTTGGTCACTTATATCCGATGCTATTTCTTCTCCAGTAACAGCATTTTTATAAATAAACGTCAAATTGTATGGTCTCGGATACATAGAAACATTTTTCTTCATTATTACATCCACAGGATAAACTGCATTTCCGTTTTCTATTTTGTTCAACACAACAGTCCGTACAATGGCTTTTCCACCGTTGTATGTTTCATCATTTGCTTTGAAGGACAGGCTAACGGTTTTAGTTTCTTCATTGAACTCGGCGATCTTTATGCTATAAGAACCATCAAAAGACAGAGTTTGAGACGTTCCATCAGTATAGGTTACATTTCCTTGAATATTCTCTCCAGTTTCAGCATCTGTTACAACTCCTGATATTACATAAACAGGGGTTAGGGGATTACTGTTTCCTCCGGGAGAATTTGCATCCAAGCCGTCATCCTTATAACATCCGGTCATGAAGGCCCCGGATATAGCCAAAGTGAGTAATGCTATTTTTGCACTAAGCTCACTTAACAAACTTTTCTTTTTCATCTCAATAAAATTAAAAATTTAGTAATTCTGATTTAATAAAATATGGATTAAAACTATTATTTTGCATTATGTTTTCGCTTGGATTCGTACGGTATCCCATGTAGTAATATCGTTCATTTCCTGCGTTGTAAGCTATCCCCATGTTGTGGGATGGTGTAATACGCGGGATATATCCTCTCCTCTTATATTTATAAGGAGGCAATGCTACTTGAAAACGAAAGCCACCATTCGATTTTGCCCCTTTTGCTTTCATGGCGTAAAAACCGATAGAAGTATAACGGAAATGTCTGATCACATCCAACCGCATGCCTTTTTCGCCTAATAAATATTGTTCAGCCTTTAATGTAGTCTGAATATTGTATTCCGGCCAATAAAAACTCCCTCCGATGCTCCAAGTAATCCTTCGTTTTGTGCCATAGGTACAGCTAAAACCGTCCCAATAATAAGTTCCGGTAACACCCAATCTGGCTTCTATACTGAAGTGTTCGTTTTTAAATGGATGAAATAATTTCAAATCACCTCCGTACCGGTCTCCGTTAAATGCTCCTACTGTCAATGTCCCCCATATATTATAAGGTAGGCGTACCGTTTGTTGTAGCGTTAGAAATCCCGGATGGATTTTTCCCAAGCGATTTCCATAGCCATCATTGTATACCGGAAACACCATCTGTGCTGTTAATTTCATTCCTTTCCAAAAAGAAACTTCTATGGCCGGTGACAGATTAAGTAATACTTGGTATATTTGTGTAATTACCAGGTTTTTAAGTGAAAGTTCCGGGTATACAGTGATATCTACTTTGAATAGCGAACTGTTTTTTCTCTTTTCTCTGATTGCTTGCTTCCAATTCTTACCTAAGTTGTAACTTACCTCCCAGTCTTGACGGTTGACATTAGATGTACTATCTTCGCTAATTGGTTGATAGTAAAGGGAAATCTGTGGAATGTTGTTGTCTAATATGATTAGCCGGCATGGCTTTTTCTCCGGATATGGGAATAACGATATAAAAGAAGAAATTTTACGAAACTAAACTGTTATATAACTGAATATTAAATGTTCATCAGGTAAAAAATAAAAAAGAATAAAAAGTGCGTTTATTACCTATAATAACGTTATATTTGTTACCAATTTGATATTTCTATTTTTATGGTAAAAGAGGAATTTTTTTCTACACTTGATTTATTTAAAAAAGGAATAGCAAAAACAAATGGCGACGCACAATACATTACAGGGCACTTTGAATAAATTATTCATTGTATTTTAACCGAAAGAGCATTTTTTATTTTCTTGAAAATAATAAAAGCCGGTAACACTTTCTTAATCATCCACGACACAGGATGTTACTGACTTGTTACTCCCTATGTAGAGCTGTATGCATTAATTACATGGAAAGGATTCTAAAATGAAAAAAGAAATTAAAATAAAAGAGCCGATAAGGCTTCGGACAAAAGAATTGCTAAACGGATGTTATTCTCTTTACCTCGACATCTACATAAATGGAAAGAGAAAATATGAATTTTTAAAACTTTATATAATCCCCGAACGCAGTAAAGTCGATAAAGAAAGAAATGCAGAAACATTAAGGTTAGCTAATGCTATCAAAGCTGAAAAAATCGTAGCATTACAAAACGGTAAATATGGCTTTAATTTGAATAAGAAGAGGTTAAACATATCACTCACAGATTATATCCAGTATCTGGCACACAGAGACTCTGTAAAAAAATCAAAGAAAACGTTGATGAATACGTTGATTTATCATCTTCAACGATATGACAAAAAAGGTATTTTATTAAAAAATATAGATAAGGAATATATTTTAAAATTTATAAAATACTTAAGTACAGCTAATCAAGAACATAGCAGAAAAGAAAAGAAAATTAGCGCCAACACACAAGTCTGTTATTTTAAAGAGCTGAATTACTGTCTAAACTATGCTGTTGTTGAAGATATTTTGCTCTTAAATCCTATGAACAAGATAAGAAATGAAGACAAACCTAAAAGAAAAAAGACAGAACGGGAGTTCCTGACCATTGAAGAACTTAAAGCCCTGTCTCAAACGGATTTCTACAATAAAACACTGAAACAGGCCTTTCTTTTCAGTTGCTTTTGCGGGTTAAGGCATTGTGATATTGTTGCTCTGACGTGGGGGAATCTTAAAAGAGATAATATGGGTAAAACCCAGCTACATATAGTGCAACAAAAGACCCAAGAAGTTATTTCTTTACCTCTTAGCAAAGAGGCTTTAAAACAGTTACCCAAACGCAATGGCGCATTAGATACAGATATTATTTTCCATGACTTGATATCATTGGGAAGGACAAATGAGATCTTATCGCGTTGGGCCCAAGCTGCCGGTATCAATAAACATATAACCTTTCATGTGGCAAGGCATACACATGCAACAATGATGATTACATTGGGAGCAGATCTTTATACAGTTTCTAAACTGTTGGGACATACAAATATTCAAACAACTCAAATCTATGCAAAGATTGTCGACGAAACCAAAAGCAAAGCAATTGATTTAATACCCGATCTGACACAAATCTGATAATCAATATATCGCGATAACTGTTATTTTTACGGCCCAAAGTGTGTACCTTTGTATATATAAAGTACGTATTTAATTTTTAGCTAAATATGTATTTTGTATCTCAAAAGTACATATTTTTAATTTTAATCCGCAATTGCTTTCCTTATGCAATAATATTTCACAACATATTACAATTAATCTCTGTTTTAGCTAAAGATCGAAAATGGAATAAAATATTTTTTCGTTTTCAGTTGTATTTTGGTATTAAAAAAGTCATTTATCGAATATTTTGCAATGTTAAGTGGCTTGTTTTTCAAATTAGAGCAATATGGATAAAAAAAAATGATACAATATTTTAATTTTTAGTGTAAGATTCTTTGCTATTATTAAAAATGTCTCTATTTTTGTAACGTGTTTTGCAACATTGCAAGTGATAAGTGAAAATAAAAGGATGAGGATATAGGATCTCTTACATGAATACAAACTTGATACATAACAATATAACGCGTTATATAGCGATCTTTCTTTTCTGTTTGCTTCCCTTAAAAGGTGTGTGTCAGACAGGTGAAGAGACTGTTGATGTATTAGTTGGTATGGGATTTGAAAACGTAGGTTGGCATGAGAACGATAAAGAACGTGTGTATGTTATGGAAAATGCTGCATATCGTTTAAATGGGGTAGGACTCGGTAAAGCTGTTGATGTTGTTCAAAGGATGGGTTTACCGGAGAAAAAGCCATGTCGAATAATTATACTTGACAATAATGTACCTCAAATTTCTCTTTATTATCAACCCGTTATCGGTGACAGTATCCCCGAAGTCAATCGCCAGGATTGGGTAGTGAGCTATAATCTTGGAGATAACTGGAGGAAACTAATCAAAGGTAATGGCTTGAATAGTTCTCTATTTAAGGTAGATGTTGTGGTCTATCCCGAATTGTCATTGAAAAACTTAGTATTAACGCAAATATACCAAGTTTTGTTCAATTTATCACCAGCTATTGAAGTTTCTTTTTGGAAAGGGATGAAATTAACGGCTCAGATGGTGTTTCCGGTATACAATGATGGTTATGGTGATCGGTTGGGGAAAATCCATCCGGGGTTTCTGACACTACAGCAAACGGTACGGTTGCCTTATAATATATGGGGCACGTTGGAGGTAGGTACTTTCAATGCTGGGCGATATGGAGCGGATTTAAAATTGTTTCATCCATTTAAAAACGAACGTTTCAGTGTAGAGGGTAGGTTGGGGGTAACTGCAGCTTATTATTGGGATGGCTTTGAATTGATATACGGCACCAAGCGGAGGGTGACGTGGAGTGTCGGTGGGAGTTTTTATTGGCCGGAATACAACGTTCAGACCACATTAAAGGCTGAACAATATTTATTAGGTGAAAAAGGCATACGGTTGGATGTGATCAGACATTTCCGTTATGCCTCTATCGGGTTTTATGCCATGAAAGCAGATGGCGTAAAAGCAAATGGTGGTTTTCGTTTTCAAATAGCTTTGCCGCCTTACAGATATAAAAGAAAGGGATATATTCCGCGTGTTACGCCTTCAAAGAATATGGGAATAGCGTATAATGCGGGGAATGAACGATATTATTATCAGGGATACCGGGCGAATCCAGGAGCTAACATTATGCAAGCAAATAGTTTTAATCCATATTTTATTAAATCAGAATTACTAAATTTTTAATTTTATTGAGATGAAAAAGAAAAGTTTTTTAGGTGTTGTGAGTGCAAGGATAGCGCTACTCACTTTAGCTTTGTCCGGGGCGTTAATGACCGGATGTTACAAAGAGGACGGACTGGATGCCAGTAAGCCCGGCGAAACTGTTACACTACCGGATGCTGCTTATACAATTTCAGGATCTGTCACAGATATTGAAACGGGTGATGGTGTTAACTTAACAGCAGTTGAAACAAATGTTGGTACTGCTACTATCTTAGGTGACGGTTCGTATGCTGTAAAAATCAGCAAATTTACTGAGAGTGAGAAAGTGGTGAATTTGATTTTCAAAGCTGAAGGATATAAAGATGCTAAAAGAACTGTATCTGTTGCTAAAATAGAAGATGGGCAAACTGTAGTATATCCTCTGTCGGTTGTTATGAAAAAGGATATTCCTGCAAAAGAATATGTAGACGTTGTATATGATCTTACATTTGCTGTGAAGGATGCACAGACAGGAGCAGTTATTGAAGGTATTACTCCCGAAGTAACTCCTGCAGCGAATAGTGAGGGTAAATATGCAGCAGGTGAATATCTTGTGAAAACTGCTGCTAATGATAAGTATTATTCAAGTGTAACAGTTGTGAGCCTTCCGGCTATGCAGGTAGAAAAAGGTGAAAATAATGTAATCAGCAAGGCTATTGTACTGTTGGTTGAACCGGTTACTATTACGGAACCTGTTTATATCAATATTTCCGGTGCGGTAACAGATAAAAACGGTAAGGCGCTTGAGGCTGACGAAATTGTATTGTATGCAGATGGACAGGTTGCAAAAACTATTTCTGCTGCCAGTGAATTCCGCTTTACTGTGGAAAAGGCTGATGTGACTTATCAGGTTGGTGCTAAAAAAGGGGCTACTGAAATTAAATCGGCTGAGATTAATGCAGATGGTGGAAATTACGATTGTATATTGGTATTTACTGAAATAGGTGAAGAGGCTACTGTAAAATTGCCTTATGTATTGGATGTAAACGTAGTTGATGCAGATACGAAACTTCCGGTAACTGCCGAGGTGAAAATAAATGGTGCTGCAATTCAGGCTTCTTATGATGCAGGTATTTATACTGTTACTGCAACTGCAACCGGATATCAGAAGGCAGAAGTCAAAGTAGCTTTGGAAGTGGTATATGGCAAGGCCGGTGATAAAGTATATCGTGTGATCGATATTGAAATGGTAAAAGAAGAAAAGCCGGAAATTGAATATGTTAGAATTTACGGTGCAACTGTAGATAAATATGGAGTTTTGGCTGAATCACAAGTAATAAGACTGGAAGGCGCTAATATTCAGCCTGTTTATAATAGTTCTAATTTTGATTTTACAGTTGAAAAAGATGCCGCTTCTTCTTATACCATTTATTCGGAAGTGGTTAACTCGACAGCTACCGGAGTGATTGCAGCAAAGGGAAAAGTTACCATAACGGATGTTACTGCTTATTATCAGGTTTTATCTTACCCATGTAAGGTTGAGAATGGTAAAGAGGTGATCGAAGCCGGTGAGGGCGCTACAGGTACAATAATACCGGATGTTGATTCAAATGGTAAGGTGCTTGAGACTGTATCTAATATTATGGCCGACGGTACTACTGTTACTTTGAAAGAAAATACAGTGATTACTCCGGCAGATGCAACTCTGATTTTGGTTAGAAACTTGGCTGATGAAGCTGCTCCGGGCGATAATGATAAAACAGGAACTACGCCATTGTCAATTCGTAGCTATATCGGTTTGCCTGATGGCCTGGCATTTGCTGGAAATCCGTTGCTTATTAGCTTTGCTGATGATTATAACGGTCAGTTGGGTGATCTTAATCTGGAATATGAAGGAACTGACGGAGTATGGTCTCTTGATCCGAAGGGTGATAAGGGGGTTAAACTGTCAGGTGGTGTTTACACGATGAATATTGAGCACTTCTCTAAATTCCGCGCAGCTATTGATTTAGGTATCTCAGAAGAATCAGGAGTTGTGAAGAGTGATTATACTTCATTCCCTGTAGGACGCATGAATAATAATGATGTAGAAATTGATGTTCATGTGACTTGTACTGGTTTGAAAGCGGGTGTTAAATATGAGAATTATGATCAGTTAGTAGCAGAAGTGAAACAGAAATTCTCTAATGAGAATGTGCAGAATGTAGTGCTTACCGCTATTCAGGATGCTTATGCAGACGTTAAGAAGGAGTTTGAAACGGTAACGCTTGAAGGAGATATTAAAGTTCCGGCATTTACTCTGTTGAACTCTGTTTCTGTTGAAACTAAAGAAGTTACAAAACCTTGTACTGTTACTGTAAACAATATTCAGATCCAATTTAATGTTCTTACAGTTGAATACTTGAAGGTGGTTACTTTGGAGAAAGACATGACACATATCGGTCACAGTCATGGTCATGGCAATGATTTGAATGCCGGAGGCGGTATCATTGTAGGCGAATAATAAGATATACTGATTTTTGAACCGAAAGTATAAATAATAAAGTAGAAATAAATGCTAAAACGAATCATAACCACTTTGGTATGCTTGTGCTGTACATTTATGCTTTCGGCTCAATTGACCTATGGTACTACAGGATTGCTGCATGCCCCTTCAGCGGAAATGCAAAAGGATAAGACAGTAATGTTGGGTGCTAATTTTTTAAATAAGGAGATAACTCCTCCTACGTGGTATTACCATACGTACAATTATTACCTGAATGTAACCATTATGCCATGGTTGGAAGTTGCCTATACTTGTACGCTTTTCAAAGCGGAAGCATTGGGGCTGAAGCCTTACGGTTATACAGGCTTTACGAATCAGGACCGGTATTTTTCGGTTCGTTTGCGAGCATTGAAAGAAGGACAGTTTTGGAAATATACACCTGCCGTCGTGTTGGGAACTTCTGATCCATTTACATCCTCGGGAGATGTAATTGCTTCAGAACGGGGGAACGGATATTACAGTCGTTTCTATATTGCCGCTTCCAAGCATGTGGATATAGGAAAAGAGACGATAGGGATACACCTTTCTTATTTATATAATCGAAGAAAAGATTATAAATTGAATGGTGTGGCTGCCGGAATTAGTTATAATCCGTCTTTTCATCCGCAGCTACGATTGATAGCCGAATACGATTCCAAAGATTTTGCGATGGGAGCCACTTATTTGCTTTTTAATCATTTGCATGCACAGGTGGAGCTGCAGAGAATGAAATACCTCACCGGCGGATTGATGTTCAGATTTTGTCTGAAATGAAATGATGGTAAAGAGCGGATATGAATAAGAAGAGTTGAATTTATTAATAAAGAGAAAAAATGAATAGTAAATTAGTAATATTATCTCTGTTGTTAGCTGGAACTGCAACTGCTGTTTCTGCACAGACTAAAGATAAATACTACAGCGAGAGCTGGAAGGATAATATCTATATCAGTGTAGGAGGTGGAGTGCAGGCTACAACGAATCCGGATACTAAATTCGGGAAGTCTATTACCCCTCTGGTGAATCTGTCAATTGGAAAATTGATTAATCCTATCTGGGGATTCCGTGGCCAAGTATACGGATGGAGCTCGAAGATGGAAACAAATTATCCGTTTGAGAGTTTGAATGCGCCGAAAGTGGAAAGAAAAGAAAACTACATTGGTATCAATTTGGATGGTACTTTGAACCTGACAAACTTGTTCTGTGGCTATAAACCGGGGCGCGTATTTGAATTGAACTTTTTTGCCGGTCCTTCTATGAATGTAGTGAAAAACTATTGCCATTGGGATGTCGTTTATTCGGAACATAAGACGGTGGAAGACGGACATACGGTTATCAAGAAAGAGTTGGATTATGATCGTACAAGACCTACCGGTCATGAACTTCGTTGTTTAGTTGGTGCCAGTCTTGGTTTAGGTGCTAAGTTCAATATCAATCCGAAATGGGCCATCGACGTAGAAGCTCGCGGACAGGTTACTCCTTCTGTTTTGGGTGCATATAGCAGTGGTAACACCGACGGTTACCTTCATCTGACAGCCGGTGCTACTTATACATTTGGCGGCAAGAAGTTTGTTTCTTGCAGTTCTAAAGTCGATCAGAATGCTATTAACGACGAGTTGAACAAGTATCGCGATGAATTAGCCAAAGCTCAGAGCGATTTGGCTGATACTAAAAACGCGATGGCAAATGCTAAGCCTGTTGTTCAGGAGGTTGTGAAAGAAGTTGAAGTTGCCGGTCCGCGTGCTGTTTTCTTTAAGATAGGCAGTGCTAAGATCGACGATTACGGAAAGGTCAACATTCAGTTGGCTGCTAAATTGATGAAGGCCAATCCTGATAAGAAGTACAAAATCGCAGGATATTGTGACAGTGCAACCGGTAGTGCAAAATGGAATAAAGAGTTGTCTGAAAAACGTGCTCAAGCAGTTTATGATGCTCTTGTGAATGAGGGAGTTAGTGAAAAACAAATGGAACTCATTGGCTATGGTGGTACTGCTAATATGTTCGGCAAAGATTTCTTGAATCGTGTAGTAATTCTGGAATAAAATATGGATTAACAGAGCTTTGCTCTGAATTTTAAGGGAAAGGATGTCTGTAAATAGGCATCCTTTTTTTGTATGGCAATGGGTTATAATCAAAATAATAATTGTATTTTTGTCCCCAATTATGAGTAGAATATTAGCAATAGACTATGGTAGGAAGCGTACGGGAGTAGCTGTCAGTGATGCGATGCAGATCATTGCAAACGGTTTAACTACTGTACCTACGCATGAATTATTGGATTTTATAACCGGTTATGTACAAAAAGAACCGGTAGAGCGTATTCTTGTAGGTCTGCCTAAACAGATGAATAATGAAGCATCCGAGAGTATGAAGTATATTGATCCGTTTGTCCGTTCTCTAAAGAAAAGACTGCCGGAAATCCCTGTTGAATTTGTGGATGAACGTTTCACTTCTGTACTGGCACATCGTACCATGCTGGAGGCCGGATTAAAGAAAAAAGATCGGCAAAATAAGGCCTTGGTTGATGAAATCAGTGCTACCATTATTTTGCAAACATATCTTGAAAGCAAACGTTTTTAATATAGAGAATAATATAATAAAATAGCAATAGTAAAATATGATCTTACCAATTTACACATACGGCCAACCTGTATTGAGAAAAGTGGCCGAAGACATTACCCCTGATTATCCGGAATTAAAGAAACTGATTGAAAATATGTTTGAGACGATGGTGCATGCGGATGGTGTGGGACTTGCGGCACCTCAAATCGGACTTCCTATCCGGGTGGTGACAATTACGTTGGATCCTCTGTCGGATGAGTTCCCTGAATTTAAAGATTTTAACCGGGCATACATTAATCCGCACATTCTTGAAGTCGGTGGCGAGGAAGTGGCAATGGAAGAAGGTTGTCTCAGTTTGCCGGGTATTCATGAAACGGTGAAAAGAGGGAATCGGATTCACGTGAAGTATATGGATGAAAATTTTGTAGAGCATGATGAAGTGGTTGAAGGATATCTTGCACGTGTGATGCAGCACGAATTTGATCATTTGGATGGAAAAATGTTCATTGACCATATTTCGCCGCTTCGCAAGCAAATGATAAAGGGTAAATTGAATACCATGCTGAAAGGAAAGGCTCGCAGCTCTTATAAAATGAAGCAAATAAAATAATACTGTATGTAGGCTTATTGGGTGGGCAGATATTCTGTTTATTGATCAAGAAACAAAAAAGAAATATTATAAAAATTGAAACGGTTTCTAAGTAATCGTGAAAAGGTAAGTTGTGACAGAGCGTTAATCCAACCCATATACTTCACATCAATGTAACTCCTGCCTGCTTGAAAAAGACGTAGCATCTCTTTCAAAAAGACATAGTGCCTTTCAAAGAAAGACGTAGCATCTCTCCGAAAAAGATGTAACAGGTTTCAACGGAAAGATGTGCAGGTTTTAAAAAAAGATGTAGCATCTTTTTTCCGGTGAATGTTTTTTATTCTTCAGAATGTCTCTTTTGTATGTTTTTCATCCCTTTCACCGCCTTCACCTTTTTGCTTCACTGCTTTGTTCATCGGCAATACTGGGTGAAGGGCGGTTGTCGTTTTTCTGTCTCTGTGCAAATGTCTCCCAAGTATTGGGTATACGGGCGATGAACACCGAGCATACGGGTGGTGAGTACCGGGCATACGGGCGGCAAACACGATTACCGAGAGACTGGAGCGTGCCTTCACCCTGTATTACAGATGAATAGGGAGCTTGATTAAAAAAGGTGAAGCCGGTGAAGGGGGGAGATTCTATGTGAATAATATATTCCGATGGACAAAAACGTCCTTTAGAGGAAACTTCCAAAATGAAATGATCCGATCAAACCGGAACAATAGGTGCCAGATTATTTTTAAAACATTACTAAATCCGTTTTGGCAGGATAATTATTTAACATTGTTAATTGATTTTTCCAAAGTACGGTTTCCTCCCGATAAAACATTAATTCTTTAAGTGCAAGAAATAGTATTCTTATTGCCAAAGAATACTATTTAACACAGTCTTAATAACGCTTTCTTGTATTAGAGAAAATAGACCCTTCTTCTTTAGGAAATGTTTGTTTATATGATTGATATACAGTTGCTTGGCTTGATGTACTGCTTTCCATGAAATCTTCTTGTATTGCAAACTCGAAAAAATACAGTTTGCCTCTACTTGTCATATTGACAAGTAGAGAGTTTGTTTTAAATTCATATTGAAGTAGTTTTTATGTCGCATCAAATGCTCAAAAAATATAAAAAGTTATCTGATATCCCTGTATAATAGACGAAAAGCATTACTTTTGTTTCATTTATTAAGTATATTCAAAAGCCAATGATAAAAAAGATATTAGTAGCTCTTCTGCTGCTACCTACACTGGTATGTGCTCAGATAAATACGGAACGGGTAATGATGATAGCCCGTAATGCTCTTTATTTTGAGGATTATGTGCTTTCTATTCAATATTTTAACCAGGTGATTAATGCAAAGCCTTATCTGTATGAACCTTATTTTTTCAGGGGATTGGCAAAAATAAATCTGGATGATTTTCAAGGTGCGGAAGCTGATTGTGATAAAGCGATCGAACGTAATCCTTTTGTAGTGGGGGCTTATCAGATTCGTGGCTTGGCACGTATTCGTCAAAATAAATACGATGGGGCGATTGAAGATTATAAAAAAGCTTTGCATTACGCGCCGGAGAATATTACACTTTGGCATAATCTGACCTTGTGCCATATTCAAAAGAAAGATTACAAGGCTGCGGAAGATGATTTGGAAAAGCTGCTTACAATCTCTCCTAAATATACACGCGCTTATCTGATGCGGGGAGAGGTTGCACTGAAACAACAAGACACTATTAGGGCGTTAAAAGATTTCAATACGGCTATCGAATTGGATAAATACGATCCGGATGCATGGTCTTCCCGGGCAATTGTCCAATTGCAACAATCCAAGTATGCCGAGGCGGAAGCGGACTTTAATCAAGCAATTCGCCTGAGTGCACGGAATGCCGGAAATTATATAAATCGTGCGTTGGCCCGTTTTCATCAGAATAATTTGAGAGGTGCCATGAGTGATTATGATCTGGCATTGGATATCGATCCTAATAACTTTATCGGACATTATAACCGTGGTCTGTTGCGTGCTCAGGTAGGTGATGATAATCGTGCGATTGAAGATTTCAACTTTGTGCTCGAGATGGAGCCCGATAACATGATGGCTACATTTAATAGAGGTTTGCTACGTGCGCAGACCGGAGATTATCGTGGGGCGATAGAAGACTATACGACTGTGATCAACCAATATCCTAACTTCTTGGCCGGTTATTACCAGCGTGCTGAAGCGCGTAAAAAAATTGGAGACCGTAAAGGAGCCGAGGCGGATGAGTTTAAGGTAATGAAAGCGCAGTTGGATCGTCAGAATGGCGTTTCGAAAAATGATGTGGCACAGAATGATCAAAACAAGGAGGATGATAATGAGGAGGATGAAGGCAAGACACGTAAAAAGTCGGATAAGAATATGAATAACTATCGGAAGATAGTAATTGCCGACGATTCCGAACAGGAACGTCAATACAAGAGCGATTATAGGGGACGGGTACAGGATCGTAACGTGACGATTAAGCCGGAACCGTTGTTTGCACTTACTTATTATGAAAAGATGAGCGATGTAAAACGCTCTGTGAATTATCATACGTTTATTGATGAATTGAACCAGTCGGGGATATTTCCAAAACGTTTGCGTATAACTAATATGGAAGCGCCACTGACAGAAGAGCAGGTTAAATTCCATTTTGCCTTGATCGATGCACATACATCGGCAATTGTGGAAGATGAGAAAAGTGCTGCGAAGCGTTTTGCCCGTGCACTCGATTTTTATCTGGTACAGGACTTTGCGAGCTCAATGGATGATTTGACGCAGGCTATCTTACTTGACGATAAATTTTTCCCGGCTTACTTTATGCGGTCTTTAGTACGTTGTAAGCAGTTGGAGTATCAGAAAGCAGAGGAGGCTGCAAATGCAAAACAAGGCGGGGATGGCTCGAAGGAAATTGGTGCAATAGATTATGATGTTGTGAAAGCCGATTTGGATAAAGTTATTGCATTGGCTCCGGACTTTGTATATGCATACTATAATCGTGCCAATGTGTTGGCCATGTTGAAAGACTACAGGGCTGCATTGGTTGATTATGACAAGGCTATTGACTTGAATCATGATTTTGCCGACGCTTACTTTAACCGTGGGCTGACCCATATATTCCTTGGGAATAATAAACAAGGTATCACCGATTTGAGTAAGGCCGGAGAGTTGGGAATTGTTTCGGCATACAATATAATCAAGCGCTTCACCGATCAGGGCGAATAACATTTTTTTGATAAATAATAGAAAACTCAAAAAGAATTAGTTATTTTTGCGTGCTAAAAAGAAAAATATAACATCACATTATGATAAAGATAACATTTCCCGATGGCTCTGTTCGTGAATATAGCGAAGGAGTGAACGGTCTGCAGATTGCAGAAAGTATCAGTTCGCGTCTGGCTCAGGATGTACTGGCTTGTGGCGTGAATGGTGAGATTTATGATTTAGGCCGTCCTATTAATGAGGATGCCTCTATTGTGCTTTATAAATGGGAGGACGAGGAAGGTAAACATGCTTTCTGGCATACAAGTGCCCACTTGCTGGCCGAAGCATTGCAGGAACTTTATCCGGGGATACAATTTGGTATCGGACCGGCTATTGAGAATGGATTTTACTACGATGTCGATCCGGGAGAAGCGATCATTAAGGAATCCGATCTGCCTGCCATAGAAGCCAGGATGGCTGAACTGGCAGCTAAGAAAGAGGCCGTAGTTCGTGCAGACATCGCTAAAAACGATGCTTTGAAAATGTTTGGTGACCGTGGCGAAACTTATAAATGCGAGTTGATCTCTGAATTGGAAGACGGACATATCACTACTTATACACAAGGGGCGTTTACCGATCTTTGTCGTGGCCCTCACTTAATGACGACAGCACCTATCAAAGCCATAAAGCTGACTTCTGTAGCAGGCGCTTACTGGCGTGGTCATGAAGATCGTAAGATGCTGACTCGTATTTATGGTATTACTTTCCCGAAAAAGAAAATGCTGGATGAATATCTGGTATTGCTGGAGGAAGCAAAGAAGCGCGACCATCGTAAGATTGGTAAGGAAATGCAACTCTTTATGTTCTCCGAAACAGTAGGAAAAGGTTTGCCGATGTGGTTGCCGAAGGGAACAGCGCTTCGTTTGCGTTTACAGGAATTCTTGCGCCGCATTCAGACCCGTTATGATTATCAGGAGGTAATAACTCCGCCTATCGGCAATAAGTTATTGTATGTAACTTCCGGTCACTATGCTAAATACGGTAAGGATGCTTTCCAGCCGATCCATACTCCGGAAGAAGGAGAGGAGTATTTCCTGAAACCGATGAACTGTCCGCATCACTGCGAAATCTATAAGAACTTCCCAAGATCTTACAAGGATCTGCCTTTGCGTATTGCTGAGTTCGGTACGGTGTGCCGTTATGAACAAAGCGGCGAGCTTCACGGCTTGACCCGTGTACGTAGCTTTACACAGGATGATGCGCATATTTTTTGTCGTCCCGATCAGGTGAAGGGTGAATTCCTTCGGGTGATGGATATTATTTCGATCGTGTTCCGTTCCATGGATTTCACTAATTTTGAGGCACAGATATCCTTGCGTGACAAAGTGAATCGCGAAAAGTACATCGGTAGCGATGAAAACTGGGAAAAGGCAGAGCAGGCTATTATTGAAGCTTGTGAAGAAAAAGGCTTGAAGGCGAAGATAGAATATGGCGAAGCTGCTTTCTATGGCCCGAAACTTGATTTTATGGTGAAAGATGCCATTGGCCGTCGTTGGCAGTTGGGAACGATTCAAGTGGATTATAATTTACCGGAACGTTTTGAACTTGAATATATGGGTTCTGATAACCAGAAACATCGTCCGGTGATGATTCACCGTGCACCGTTCGGGTCAATGGAGCGTTTTGTAGCAGTGTTGATAGAGCATACTGCAGGTAAATTCCCATTGTGGTTAACTCCGGACCAGGTTGCTATCCTGCCGATCAGTGAAAAATTCAATGATTATGCCGAACAGGTGAAAATGTATCTGAAGACACATGAAATTCGTGCGATCGTTGACGATCGTAACGAAAAGATCGGCCGTAAGATACGTGATAATGAGATGAAACGTATTCCTTATATGCTGATTGTCGGTGAGAAAGAGGCAGAAAATGGAGAAGTTTCAGTTCGTAGACAAGGCGAAGGTGATAAAGGTACCATGAAATTTGAAGATTTTGCTAAAATTTTGAACGAAGAAGTTCAAAATATGATAAATAAATGGTAACTTTGCGCCCAATTAATAAATAAACAAATTTTGGTAGACAATAAAAAACAATTCGGAAGTAAAGGTTATTTGATGAAGAATGACAGCTTAAAAGGGCAGTACAGAATCAATGAGCAGATTCGCGCCAAGGAAGTTCGCATTGTAAGCGACGAAGTGGAACCTATGGTATATCCTATTTCCCAGGCATTAAAAATGGCGGAAGAAAAAGGGTTAGACCTCGTAGAAATTTCCCCTAATGCACAACCCCCGGTTTGCCGTATTATTGACTATTCAAAATTTCTTTATCAACTAAAGAAACGTCAGAAAGAACAAAAAGCGAAACAGGTGAAAGTGAACGTAAAGGAAATACGTTTCGGACCTCAAACGGATGATCATGATTACAACTTTAAGTTGAAACATGCTAAAGGGTTTCTTGAAGACGGGGACAAAGTGAAAGCTTATGTTTTCTTTAAAGGACGTTCCATTCTTTTTAAAGAACAGGGTGAAGTGCTGTTGTTGCGTTTTGCCAATGATTTGGAAGATTACGCAAAAGTAGATCAAATGCCTGTTTTAGAGGGTAAGCGTATGACTATCCAGCTTTCTCCGAAAAAGAAAGAAGGAGCTCCAAAAAAGCCGGCTGCACCGAAGCCTGCAGCTCCAAAGCCTGCGGATAAGGCAGCAGAAGAATAAGACAGAAATGCGTAACGCGCAGGTATAGTGCGTTGCCATATAATTTAATAATTTAAAATCAAGTAAGATGCCAAAGATGAAGACTAACTCCGGTTCTAAAAAAAGGTTTACCCTTACCGGAACAGGTAAAATCAAAAGAAAGCACGCTTTTCATAGTCATATTTTGACTAAGAAAACTAAAAAGAGAAAGAGAAATCTGTGCTACTCTACAACTGTTGATACAACAAATGTAAGCCAGGTTAAGGAACTCTTAGCTATGAAGTAATCAAAAGCGTAAAAGTATTATTAAAGTATTAACCGAATGCATTAGCTTTAAGTTCGCTACGTGAAGTAACGGCGCTAACATTCAAAAAAGAGTAAAACTATGCCAAGATCAGTAAATCATGTTGCTTCAAAAGCAAGAAGAAAGAAAATTTTGAAATTGACCAGAGGTTACTTTGGTGCAAGAAAAAATGTTTGGACCGTAGCTAAAAACACTTGGGAGAAGGGTTTGACATACGCGTTCCGTGACCGTAGAAACAAGAAAAGAAACTTCCGCGCTCTTTGGATACAACGTATCAATGCAGCTGCACGCCTTGAAGGAATGTCATATTCTAAATTGATGGGTGGCTTGCATAAAGCCGGTATCGAAATAAACCGTAAGGTTTTGGCTGATTTAGCAATGAATCATCCGGAAGCTTTCAAAGCTGTAGTTGCTAAAGCTAAAGCGGCTTAAGTTGCACAGTTTAAGAATAATAGATGCCGATTACTGAAAAGTGATCGGCATTTTTATTATTACTAAAGAATTTTCAGGCTATAAAAAGTGGCTTTTAGAATAAACAAATTCTATATTTTTCTTGTTTATCTCATACAAAGTTACTACATTTGTGTAGTTAAAGTATTAGCCGTATCGACTTGATCGGGAAACTCTTCAAATTAATCTGATATACCGAGAACGCTTCTGCTCTCAATGGCGGGCCACATCTTTCGGGACAGCTTTTAGCCGGTGGATTACAAAGGGGGCGAGCACTCAAATCTTGTTCTATCAGAGTTTCATCACATCGTCGGTGCGGCTTTTTTATAACGGAGAAGGACGGTAATCATTCGAAGACTACCGCCCTTCTTTTTATATTGATTTATTAAAAAAATCTCAATTATGATTTTTTATTTCTCGGGTACAGGAAACTCTAAATGGATTGCAGAACAGCTTGCTGACAGGCTTAAGGAGCAATTGATATTTATTCCGGAAACAATGCGAAACGCGATATTTGATTATGAAATGGCTGATAAAGAAAAAATCGGCTTTGTGTTTCCTGTGTATTCCTGGGGGCCTCCTCCCATTGTGTTGCAGTTTATAGAACAACTGAATCTTCAGCGCTATGATAAGCAGTATCTTTTTTTTGTATGTTCTTGCGGGGATGACACCGGATTGACTCAGCAGGTGTTTTGCAATGCTGTATCAAGAAGGGGATGGAAATGTGATGCCGGATTTTCTGTTATTATGCCTAATAATTATGTATTACTCCCGGGGTTTGATGTGGACTCTAAAGAGATTGAAGAACGGAAACTGACTGATGCGATTCCAAAATTGGCAGAAATAGGCAGTATGTTGGAAGAAGGAAAAGAGGTGTTTCAATGCCATGAAGGTAGTTTCCCTTTTATAAAAACGAAGATAATTAATCCGTTTTTCACAAAATGGGGGATATCTGCGAGGAAGTTTCATACCACAGATGCTTGTATAGCTTGCAAACGTTGTGAAAAAGCTTGTCCTATGAACAATATTGTAATGGTAGGATGGAAACCTGTTTGGGGAACAGATTGTACTTCTTGTTTGGCCTGTTATCATATCTGTCCCCAAAATGCTGTACAATACGGGAGCGTGACGGGGAAAAAAGGACAATATTTTAATCCGAATGAAAAATAGAAGAAGCTATCTTATTTTAATCTGGCAATTGGATAAATCTTCTATAATGGCGAGACTTTCTACGCGTACACCTCTTTCTTCGAGTGTTTTACGCCCGTTTTGAAAGGCTTTCTCTATAATGAACCCCATTCCTACCAGGTTAGCTCCGGATTGCTTGATCAAGTCTAAAACACCTAAGGCGGCGTTTCCATATGCCAGAAAGTCATCAACGAAAAGAATGTTGTCTTCGGGGGTTAGAAAATCACTACTGATGACAACTTCATAATCACGGTCTTTGGTGAAAGAATGAACTGTGGTACTTAATGCGTTCTGTATGGTTTTAGGAGATTTCTTTTTGGCAAATACCACCGGTAAATCCATCAGATAACCGGTCATAATGGCCGGAGCGATACCACTGGCTTCTATCGTCATAATCTTATTGACATTGGTTCCTGCAAAAAGGCGTACGAATTCTACTCCGATAGATTTCATCAGTACGGGATCCATTTGATGGTTTATAAAACTGTCTACTTTCAGAATGCCTCCCTCGAAGCATCTTCCATCTTGCAGGATTCTTTTTTTTAATAGTTGCATAAGGTATGATTAAAGTATGGATGTACTAATGCGCCAACTGAAGAAACAATTTTCTTAATTGGCGCATTAGACATATAATTATATTGAATTATTTGTTATCTCTCAAGTCTTTTACTCGTACTGCTTTTCCTTCGCTTTGTGGTAAAGAGCCCTTTTTAACCAATTTCAGTTTAGGTGTTACTAATATTTCATCTTTCAATTGGCGGGTAATCTCCTTACGAATACGTTCCAGTTCAATATAGTTGTCAGTGGAAAGATCGCTTAACTCTACCTCAACGACCATTTCATCCTGATTATTGACGGTTTCCAAGGTAATAAGGTAATTGCTGCCTAATTCTGGGAATTGCACCAATATTTTTTCGACTTGCATTGGGAAAATATTAACCCCTTTGATGATGAACATATCATCGCTGCGTCCTTTGATTCGGTCTATACGCAAGTGAGTACGCCCGCAAGGACATTTGCCCGGAAGAATACGTGTAAGATCGCGCGTCCGGTAGCGAATCAGGGGCATCATGTCTCGGTCGAGTGTGGTCAGTACCAGTTCTCCTATTTCTCCTTCGGGGACAGGTTCGCCGGTTTCCGGGTCGATAATTTCTACGTAATAGCAATCTTCCCAAAAGTGCATACCATTTTGTTCGGTGCATTCGAAGGCTACTCCCGGGCCGTTCATTTCTGTCATTCCAAAGCTGTTATAGGCTTTCACTCCCAACATGCGTTCTATTTTTTTTCTTTGTTCATCGGTGTGCGGTTCTGCTCCGATGACAAGGGTTTTTAGGGTGGTGCCTGCCGGATCCATACCCTCTTCCTGGAATACTTCTGCCAAGCGTATGGCATAGCTGGGGATTGCGTGTAAGGCAGTCGTCTTAAAATCATTGATGAATTTTATCTGACGTTTACTGTTACCGGCAGCAGCAGGTACGGTCAATGCTCCTAAGCGTTCGGCACCGTATTGAAATCCTAATCCGCCTGTAAACATTCCATATCCGGAGCTGTTCTGAAATACATCGGTTTTACGGATTCCAACCATGTAAAGGCATCGTGCCACCAAGTTTGCCCATGAGTCAAGATCATGCTGTGAGTGTACTATGACAGTTGGATTACCGGTTGTGCCACTGGATGAATGGATTCGTACTCCGTCATTTTTCATATCACCGGCTACGAGGCCGAAAGGATAATGGGCACGCATATCCGCTTTGGTTGTGAATGGTATTTGACGAATATCTTCCAATGACCGGATGGAGTCGGCGGTAATGCCGTGTTTGGCAAAAACCTCCTTATAATAAGGAGCGTTTGCTGCTATGGAAATTGTTTTACGGAGTCGTTGTAATTGCAATTCTTTTAGTTCTTCACGACTCATCGTTTCTATTTCTTCTTCCCAGTATCTTGTATTCATGGTTTGAACAATTATTCAATGTGCTGTCCTGCCGATATGCCAACTGTATGTTTTGAACAGTTGTTATGCCGATTGACATATCGGCAGGATACACATGATTACATTAATTTTTCTGCTATGTCTTTTCCGGCTGCCAACGCTTTGAGGTTCATTTCTACAATGGCATCCCCTTTGCGCTGGAATATTTCACGGATGCTATCTTGTATCTTTGTGTAATCTATTCCTAAGAATGGGATAGTGGCTCCTAATAGAACAATATTGGCGACACGTGCCGATCCTGCTTCTTTAGCTACTTTGTCCACATTCAAGACCACTTTATGAGGCAGTTTGTTAATCTCTTCCAGTACTTTTTCTTCTGCCGGATAATTTGGAATATTGATAAACGGTGTTTCGTTGGTCACCAGCCATCCTTCCGGGCTGAGATAGGGAAGATACCGTAATCCTTCCATGGGTTCTAAGGATATGATCAGGTCACATTTTCCCGATGGTATCAAGTCTGAAGCGATAGGTTGGTCACTGATGCGCAGGTTAGACTGTACGTCTCCACCACGTTGACTCATCCCGTGTACTTCTGCCTGTTTCATATAAAGTCCGTCTTTCAAGGCTGCTTTGCCGATGACTGTGGCGATTGACAGGATACCTTGCCCGCCTACTCCTGATAGTATAATATCTTTTTTCATGGCTTATTTACTTCTTTTTTTACGTGCTAATGTTTGTATACATTCCCTGCGGGGGATAATAACGGATACACCGTGATAATCAAGTTCTTCACGTATTATCCGTTTCATTTCATCGTAGTTCTTCTTTAAGGGAACTACTACACGGATATGTGCAGGATCTACTCCGAGTCCGGTACAGATTGCTTCGATACGTCCTGTACCGGCAGAATCTTGGCCACCTGTCATAGCTGTTGTTTCATTGTCGGAAATAACAATGGTAACATCTGAATTTTCATTAACACAGTCCAGCAATCCGGTCATTCCGGAGTGGGTAAAAGTCGAATCGCCTATAACGGCTACGGCGGGATATAATCCTCCATCGGCAGCACCTTTTGCCATCGTAATGGATGCCCCCATATCGACACAGGAGTTTATGGCATTGAACGGCGCATTGGCTCCCAATGTATAACATCCGATGTCACTGAATACTTTATGAGTAGGATATTCTTCTTTTAGTACTTGAGTCAGAGTGGTATACATATCGCGATGGCCGCAACCTTCGCATAGGGCGGGCGGGCGCATCTCTACAATACCCGGAACTTTGAATTCGGATTTGTTTTCTTTTCCTACGGCACGTGCTACGGAATCCGGATTTAATTCTCCGTCTTGTGAAAGTGTACCGTCAAGACGTCCTTTCACTTTCAATCCGATACCCAAATACCCTTTCAATTGTTTTTCTACAAACGGTTGCCCGTCTTCCAAAACAAGAATTTCATCACAAGTCTCCACTAATTGCATTAATTGCTTTTTGGGTAGCGGATATTGCCCTATTTTCAATACCGGATATTCGCAGCCTTCCGGATAGTTTTCCATTAGATAGTTGTATCCGATGCCACAGGCTACGATACCTGTCTTTTTGTTCGGACCGTCGGTATATTTGTTATAGGGAGATTCTTCGGATGCTTTGATAAATTCGTCCTGGCGTGATAATAATGCTTTATAGCGTTTGCGTGCATTACCCGGTAAAAGAATAAATTGACGCGGATCTTCTCCAAAAGATATTTCATTCTGCGGCTTTTGGGCTTTTCGTTCTACTCCGGAACGGGAATGCGCCAGGCGGGTAACCATACGCATCAATAATGGTTCGCCGATCTTTTCGGAAAATTCGAATCCGTTGTAAACCATGTCATAAGCTTCTTGCTGATTGCTCGGCTCATACATCGGAATCAATGAAAAATCACCATAAAAACGACTGTCTTGCTCGTTTTGAGAGGAGTGCATGCTGGGATCATCAGCTGCAACAACGATAAGTCCGCCTTTTACACCGGTGATTGCTGAATTGATAAAACAGTCGGCTGCTACATTCATGCCTACATGTTTCATGCAAACCAGTGCCCGCTTACCTACGAATGACATTCCCAAGGCAGCCTCCATTGCTGTCTTTTCGTTGGCAGCCCAACGGCTGTGTATGTTCCGTTCACTCGTGACGGGGGATGATTGGATATATTCCGTTATCTCAGTTGAAGGGGTGCCCGGATAGGCATAAACGCCTGAAAGCCCAGCATCCAATGCAGATTGTGCAATGGCTTCATCGCCAAGTAAGAGTTGCTTGCTCATATATCTTTTTAATTAGTGTTAGTCACAGTTCTATTATTTATTTGGGCAAAGATACATTTTTAAGATCATTTTATTACAGGATTACTTAAAAATCTTTCTTTCGTTCAATGCTTTCCAATATTTTCTGGCATTAGCCATATGGTCGGTATAATTGGATGCAAAATTGTGGGTACCCGAAAAATCTTCTTTTGCACACATATAAATATAATTGTGTTTTGCATAATTAAGAACGCTATCTATGCCTTTAGTGGAAGGAATGCGGATCGGTCCCGGAGGAAGTCCGGTATTTATATAAGTATTGTATGGAGATTCAACCCGTAGGTTCTCGTTGGTGATTCTTCTTAATCCGAAGTCTTGCAATGCAAATTTGATCGTAGGATCTGCTTGAAGCGGCATGCCTCTTTGCAACCGGTTGATGTATAATCCTGCCACCATAGGTTTTTCCCCATTATTATTTGTCTCTTCTTCTACGATGGATGCCAGCGTGCACACTTCTTCCGGAGTCATTCCTATAGCTTGTGCTTTGGCAAGACGTTCGTCATTCCAGAATCTTTTATGTTCCTTTTGCATACGCTCGAAGAAGCTGTCGGCACTCATATCCCAATATACTTGGTAAGTTTCGGGAATAAACATGCATGCCATTGTTTCTTTGTCATATCCCATTTTTTGCTGAAAAGTGGAATCGAATAGTAAAGTTGCAATTTCGATAGAATCTATCATTAATTGTTTGGCTACGTTATGTGCCAGCCTGTCGAGCGTTCTTACACTGCCGATTGTCAGGTTGACCGGCTCTTGATAACCACGGGATATCCGGCTGTAAACATGGTATACATTCTCTCCGGGACGAATGGCATAGCGGCCGGTGTGGATGTTTTTTTCTAATTCACGATATTTTGCCATCCAACGGAATCCGGTAAGGTTACCGGGATGTCCTTTTGCTTTCACCTTATTATATATGGAGTCTGCCGTGTCGTCACGGTCTACGTACACATAAACTGTTTTAGCGGGATGAAATTGCGGATACAGGAGGTAGTAATAAAAAGTACCGATTCCTGCTATGCAGACTATAAAGAAGATAGCCGTTAGGCTGATAAGGATTTTTTTCTTTTTCTTGTCCATAAAAAGACGTTCACATTATAAAAACTCATCAAAGGTAATAAGAATTCGACTAAATAGGCGACTTGGTGGAGACTGTTTTTTGAGTGTTTAGCTATTATTTGCTTTTGAATGCCGATGATGTTATTGGTATAAATGCGTTTTAGGGTTATTGCCCGGATTTAAAGTCCCCACTGGTCGCAATTCACTTGTGATTCTATTTTGTTTTCCAAATCATCAGGCAGAGGGGCAAAGAAATCCATTCCCGTCAGCGTTTCAATACTGTCCACTGATACTGCGTAAGTGGCGAGTGGGGATACGGAACGTCCGTTTTTGAATAGAAATCCAATGGTTTTAGGTGATGTGGTAAAAGGTGATAAAATTACTTTGAAGAATTTTTGTGGAACTGTTACCTTGTTTTTTCCTATTTTCTGTGGCGTTTTTTCTATAATAGGTCCGCAAATTATAATAATAGCACTGTCGGTAATGGCCCAATCACGTATTTTTTCTTCCAGGTCTTTCCATTTGCGTCTGTTCAGTTCCGGGTGTTGCGGGCACATATTGCTAAAGTAAAATGATTCTTTCATTGCCGTATTGCTCCATTTCATATCGGCTGCGGGCGCCATGTGTCCTTTGTCATATCCTGAGCGTGCGTAATCGGCATTGGTAGCAATGATACCTTTTACCGAAGGGTCGGTAATGAAACGGTCGGTTCTTTTAGCATTGCCTTGTGTCTCTTGGCGTGTCAGTTCATATGCGACCCAGTTAGGCAGGCGGAGATTTTCATTATATGATACGCTATATCCGGTATGGTGGATGATTTGTTCTTTTCTGGGAATAATCATTCGCGGTATCGTAAGCTCTTCGGCTGTCGGTATCGGCTGTCGAATGGATGTAGCAGGAATTTTGACTGTCTTGTCCGGAAAAGAGGGGAGCGTTTCGGATTGTTGAAAATAAAGGTATAAACCATAAAAAACAGGTATTAAAACTAGGATAGTAATAATACATCCTATTTGGGAATATTTTTGGGCTTTTTTCTTTTTTTGATTCCTTTTTCGGCTCATGACATGGCTAAAACTGATTGTGATGCGTTTTTTACTAAAACAGGATTAACTTGAAAAAACTACCGGTATCGCAATTAGTACGCTTGTTCAGATAACGATTATAGGTGTTTTTTTTGAATACATTATTCTATTTAAGCAAAAAGCACCGATTAAAATAATCAGTGCTTAATGAAAGAGCCGCTAGCCAGACTTGAACTGGCGACCTACGCGTTACGAATGCGTTGCTCTACCAACTGAGCTATAGCGGCATTGTCCGTTTACGGCATGCAAAATTACAGCTTTATTCGAATAATCAAAAAGAAATCTTCTTTTTTTTGATTATTATTTTCTTTGGTTTCTGTCTTTCAGTTAGTTGGCATTCTCTTATTAAAAAAAGAATAGTAGCATGGGATTTCTCTGGAGATAAATAAGCAGTTATGGAATGGAATTTGTAAAGCTATAGCATTGAAAAAATGGATGTGGATAGAGAATATATTGAAGAAACTATTTGTCATATTTGAAATGAGAGCGTTTATAAAAGGCAAGATGATTGGTGATTTTTATTATAAGGTAATAGCCTTGGCAAAATGATATGTTTTTAATATATATTTGATTTTTCGAATCTTAATCTTGCTGCATATCCTATAAAAACGGCTTTTGTATGCGAAAGTTACTAAGTTGTCAGGGGACTTATAACTGGCTTTTGATACAAATTCTAAAACTTAGTAATAAAATAAATGTATATTATGAAAATAATATATTACCTTTGTGACCAGTTTATAAAAGACTCAAAAAGATTAATCTGAATATCTTATGCGTAGATTTATTGTTTATGATATATATAGTCAGACAGTTCAGCTATTGCAAATAAGCAAAGTGCGGACTGATGATTGTGTAAGTGACAGTATGATAAATGGTGATACTTTGGAAGCCGGATTTATTAGGTAATATCTTGATTCTTATTTATTTTTGGCGGATATTGGTTGGATAAGATGGATGCTTTTTGTGAAAGACTTATTAAAGGGATGGAAACAACAAACAGGAAAATAGAAGAAAAAACATCTTGTTGGTATGCTGTGTATACAGCAGTAAAGGCTGAGAAGAGTGTAAAAGAACAGCTTGATAAAGCAGGTATTGAGAGCTATTTACCACTTCAGTCTATAGTTCGTTCATGGAATAATCGTAAGAGGAAGGTGATGGTTCCGGTTATTCCGGGATGCGTCTTTGTACGTTTGCCGATGGACGAAGTTACCAGAATTAAAAGTATAAAAGGGATTTCTTTTCTTCTTCGGGAAGAGGGGCGATATGTTTCTATTCCGGAAGATCAGATGGAAACTTTCCGCAGTATGGTAGAAAATACAGATGAACTTGTTGAATTTACAGAAGAATTGGCATCTGGTGTGATGGTTCAAGTTGTTCATGGACAGCTCAAAGGTGTGAAAGGAGAACTGGTCGATTATCAGGGAAAAGACAAACTGATGCTTCGTATTGTAGGGTTAGGTTCCGCTTTGGTTGTAGTTACCGCTGATTCTGTTGAAAAAACGAAATGAGGATTCTATGAAATTAATTACCGATTCTTTACTGAATAATGTATCCGGGCAGGCAAAAGAGAATCCGCGCCTGCGCATGAATTACAATTTTCATGAGTCAATGGATGCACCGATTCATCGTATGCTGAATGCACTTGAGCCGGATACGTATTTGCCGCCCCATCGTCATAAGAACCCGGATAAGGAAGAGATTTATATCGTTCTTCGAGGTAGTTTGCTTGCTATTCTGTTTGATGAAGAAGGTAATGTTACGGATAAAGTGAATTTGAATCCGGATAAGGGCATGTATGGTATAGAAATTCCGCCTTGCATATGGCATTGTATTATAGTGCTTGAGCCCAATACGGTGATATATGAAATAAAGCAGGGGCCTTATGCTCCGTTGATCCCTGAAAATCTGGCTCCTTGGGCGCCTGATGTTGCCGATAAGGAGGGAATCAAGGCTTTTATGAAGCGGATGTCCGAGATTTAATCTTCGAACATTCTGCTTCGTGCAAGCATGCAGGCTCCTACAATTCCCGCTTTGTCTTTCAGTTTGGAAGTGAGGATAGCCGAATCTTTGTTTACTAAGTTGAGGGAGTATTTGCGGACGGCTGTTTTTATCGGTTGGGCGATATAGTCTCCTGTAAGCGATAAAGTGCCACCGATAATAACCAATTCCGGATTGAAGAGATTGATAAGTCCGGCAATTTGTTTCCCTAACTTCTGGCCGATCTCTTCCACTATTTCAATACAGAGGACGTCTTCTTTGTTGACGGATGCAATGATTTCGTCAAGAGTGATCGGATCTTCCGATGATATGCGGTTGGATAAGATTGAGTTTTCTCCGTTTTTGATACGTTCCAATAATATTCGGTGCAAGGCCGATCCCGATGCCTCTGTTTCAATGCATCCTTTTTTCCCACAGTGACAGATGATTTCATTTTCATAAGCGCTTACGTGCCCGAATTCACCGGAGAAACCTGATTTTCCGGTATATATTTTCCCATCGATGATGATGCCAATGCCCAATCCCCAACTGATATTGACGAATATGATATTTTTTTCTCCTTTTACGCAGCCCTGCATATACTCTCCGTAGGTCATGGCGCGGGTGTCATTGTCTATGGTTACTTTGTAGCCCAGTTTTTCTGTTAGTACATCTGCCAACGGGCGTTCTTCGAAATTGAATTGACTGAAACTATATCCGGATTCCGGATTGACCCGACCGGATACGTTCATATTGATATTTAATATTTTCTCTTTGTCGATACTAAGTGTTTTTATGAAACTCGATATGAGTTTGCATAATTCATTTAATCCTTCTTTTGAATTTTCAAAAGTGTAGGGGATATTCATTTTGAGCTCCATCATATCTCCTTTAAAGTTGATAAGTCCGATATTGATGGCGAATTTTTTAATATCCACTCCGATAAAATACCCGGATTCCGGATTAAGTCCGTATAAGTTTGGATGGCGCCCGCCGCTTGTCTCCAGTTTGCCGTAATCATTGATATACCCGTCTTCACACATCTCATCAATAAACTTGGTTACGGTGGGTACGCTCAAGTCCATTTCTTTTGAAAGGTCGGTGATCGTTGAGCTTCCATTATATATATAATGCGTAATAATTCTCTTCTTTACGAGAGCATTTTTGGAACCTATTTCTATTTCTTTGAGCAAATTATGTTTCATGTATGCCATATTAGTGGTTTATGATGAACAAATATACGGGTTATTTGAATATTTTGCTCTGTTTTTCCTTTTTAATTTATTAATATTCTTTGTTTATAGTCTAATAAGGGATTATATAATAAATCATTTTTGTTTATTTGCGAGTTGATAATAAGAAATTTTAAAAATAATCTTGTTGTTAATTAAGAAATATCTATATTTGTGGCATGAATGTTTAAATCACATGTTTGATAGAATAAAACTGTATACTTATGGAAAAGATTATCGGGTTGATAAATGCCCCTTTCACTCCTTTTTATGAAAATGGTGAGGTGAATTACGAACCGATTGCTGCCTATGCGGCGATGTTGGCAAAAAATGGTTTGAAAGGTGTCTTTATTAACGGTTCATCGGGTGAAGGCTATATGCTCACCGAAGAAGAGCGCATGAAGTTGGCGGAACGCTGGATCGAAGTATCTCCGGAAAATTTTAAAGTAATTGTTCATGTGGGTAGTACTTGCGTGAAGTCGAGTCGTCGCTTGGCAGAGCATGCACAAAAGATCGGAGCATGGGGTATTGGTGCGATGGCTCCTCCTTTCCCTAAGGTAGGTCGTGTAGAAGAACTGGTGAAATACTGTGAAGAGATTGCTTGCGGTGCTCCCGAGCTTCCTTTCTATTTTTATCATATTCCTGCTTTTAACGGGGCATTTCTGTCTATGGTAGCTTTTCTTGAAGCGGTAGACGGGCGTATTCCTAATTTTGCAGGCATCAAATACACCTATGAGAGCTTGTATGAGTACAATCAATGCCGTCTTTATAAGGATGGAAAGTTTGATATGTTGCATGGGCAGGATGAGACTATTCTTCCTTGTCTGGCAATGGGAGGCGCTCAGGGAGGAATAGGTGGTACCACTAACTACAACGGTTGTAATCTGGTAGGTATTATCGATGCCTGGAATGCCGGTGATTTGGAGAAAGCGCGTCAACTTCAGAATTTCTCTCAGGAAGTGATCAATGTGATCTGTCATTATAGAGGTAATATTGTAGGTGGTAAACGCATTATGAAACTGATCGGCTTGGATTTGGGCAAGAATCGTACACCTTTCCAGAATATGACCGACGAGGAAGAGGCTCGTATGAAAGCAGAATTGGAAGCTATTCACTTTTTTGATCGTTGTAATAAGTTTTAATCCGTTTATGTTATGAATGTAACCGAATATCTACAAAAATGGTCAGTCTCTTACCGGGACGACATGTTGGGAAATATAATGCCTTTTTGGTTGAAGCATGGGTTGGATCTTCGGAACGGAGGTGTTTATACCTGCTTGGATCGTGACGGTTCTTTGATAGATACTACCAAATCAGTTTGGTTTCAAGGGCGTTTTGCGTTCACATGCAGTTATGCTTATAATCATATTGAACAAAATCCGGAGTGGCTGGCTGCTGCAAAAAGTACGATTGACTTTATAGAGCAACATTGTTTTGATTCTGATGGGCGTATGTTTTTTGAAGTTACCGCATCGGGAGAGCCTTTGCGCAAACGTCGTTATGTCTTTTCTGAAACTTTTGCAGCTATTGCTATGGCAGAATATGCTATCGCTTCGGGTGAAAGGGAATATGCGGAAAAGGCTTTGAAACTGTTTAAAGATATACAGCGTTTTCTCAATACTCCCGGTGTATTGGAACCTAAGTATTGGAATACGGTGCAGTCGAAAGGCCATTCCATCGTTATGATTCTCATCAATACAGCTTCACGTATTCGTGCTGCTATCGCCGATCCGGCACTCGATAAGCAGATCGATGATTCGATTGCATTGTTACAGAAAGATTTTATGCATCCGGAATTCAATGCGTTATTGGAGACGGTTGGTTCCAACGGGGAATTCATCGATACGATTAATGGACGTATTATCAATCCGGGGCATTGTATTGAAACTTCTTGGTTTATTCTTGAAGAGGCTAAATATCGTAATTGGGATAAACAACTGACCGATATGGCGCTTACTATCCTCGACTGGTCGTGGGAGTGGGGATGGGATAAAGAATATGGTGGTATTATAAACTTCCGCGACTGTCGTAACCTGCCCCCACAGGATTATGCACATGACATGAAATTCTGGTGGCCACAGACCGAAGCGATCATTGCTTCTCTGTATGCTTATCAGGCTACGAAAGATGAAAAGTATCTTGCTATGCACCGGCAGGTCAGTGATTGGACATATGCCCATTTCCCTGATCATGAATTTGGAGAGTGGTACGGATACCTTCATCGCGATGGAACAGTCTCACAACCGGCAAAAGGTAATATCTTTAAAGGACCTTTCCACATCCCTCGGATGATGACAAAGGGGTATGAGCTTTGCCGGGAATTATTACCTTAAGAATATATAGTTTGAATAATTTGTGACAGTGGCTAAGAAGTGCTTAAGTAGTAAGTAGTCAAGTAGTTAAGTAGTCAAGTAGAAATGACTTGTCTGATGTGTTTTCTTTAACTACTTTCTACCTCATCATTCAACTACTTACTACTTGACTACTTAACTACTTGACTACTTAATAGCTCATGAATTATTCGGAATAGAGAGAGTACGGCTTGCCATAGGGGTTATAGCGTATCCCGATGGCACCCGTTTTAACATTGTTAATTAGAAATTTAAGGCCCTGAATTCTCCATTATAAGAGTATATATTTTTGATATTTAAAAGTATATATTTATATGTGGTTAAAGTATATACTTAATGTGCCGTTTAGTATATACTTTTGTAAATAGTAAGAATATTCCACGGAAACTGTTGTTTTTCAGTTGATTATTTTTTTTGAAGATGAAAGCGACAGGAATATTTATTTTCTTATCATTGATAATCGGAGAGAATATACTTGTTTTTATAGCAAGTAAATTATAACGAGCAAAAAAGCAGGAGGGCATACGCTATTATAATTGAAAACGAACAGGAAATCATGAAAAACTCAAAAATTTATCCTTGGATTGTAGTAGCTCTTCTTTGGGGAGTAGCATTACTCAATTATATGGATCGTCAGATGCTTTCGACTATGAAAGATGCTATGCAATTGGATATTGCAGAATTACAGTCAGCTACTAATTTCGGCCGTTTGATGGCTGTCTTTCTTTGGATATATGGATTTATGAGCCCTGTTGCCGGTATGATTGCTGACAGATTAAACCGAAAATGGCTGATTGTAGGAAGTCTTTTTGTTTGGTCTGCCGTTACTTTTGGTATGGGATATGCCGAAACGTTCACTCAAGTATATTGGTTACGCGCTTTGATGGGAGTGAGTGAAGCGCTTTATATTCCGGCCGGACTTTCTTTGATTGCAGATTGGCATCAGGATAAGTCGCGTTCGTTGGCAGTGGGAATTCATATGACCGGACTTTACACAGGTCAGGCTATTGGCGGATTTGGAGCTACCGTAGCAGCCGCTTATTCCTGGCATACGGCTTTTCACTGGTTTGGGATCATCGGTATTGTCTATGCTTTTATATTAGTTGTCTTTTTGCGCGAAAATAAGGAGCATATGGAGATAGAGCGTTTGCGTCGGGAGGAACCGAAGCAGAAGTCATCTGTTTTTAAAGGTTTGTCTTTGTTATTCAGTAATGTTGCATTCTGGGTGATATTATTTTATTTTGCTGCTCCCAGCCTTCCGGGATGGGCCACGAAAAACTGGTTGCCGACCCTGTTTGCCGAGAATCTGAATATCCCGATGTCGGAAGCAGGTCCGATGTCAACTATTACTATTGCTGTTTCTTCTTTTATCGGAGTGCTTCTCGGTGGAATCCTTTCGGACAGATGGGTATTAAAGAATATTCGTGGCCGGGTTTATACAGGAGCTATCGGCTTAGGACTTACTATCCCGGCATTGATGCTATTAGGGTTTGGACACAATACGGTAGGTATTGTGGGAGCCGGATTATTGTTTGGCATCGGTTTTGGAATCTTTGATGCGAATAATATGCCTATTCTTTGCCAGTTCGTATCGGCTAAATATCGTGCAACTGCTTATGGTATCATGAATATGACAGGGGTGTTTGCCGGGGCTGCCGTCACCAGTTTATTAGGGCGATGGACCGACGGTGGCGAATTAGGATTGGGTTTTGCCTGGCTGAGTGTAGTTGTTTTAATAGCATTGGCATTGCAACTCTACTTCCTGCGCCCTAAAACGGATAATATGCAGTGATGTGGATGATTTCTCCGGATTTCAATACCGGTATGGTTGGAAATAAAAAAGTGTGTAAACCGATATAAAATGAAAAATAGTATCTTTGTCCTCAATAACGTAAATATAATTTTAGTCAATACCATGAAAAAAACTCTGTTTTTACTTCCTTTCTTTTGTTTGTTATGTGCAGTGTCTACACTTTGTGCGGCCGATACCCTTTTTATCAAAGAAACACGTATTCCTATTTTGATAGAAAGGCAAGATAATGTCTTGTTTTATTTGCGTCTGGACGCAAAGGATAGTAAGGTGCTGGACAAGGTTGTGTTGAAATTTGATGAAGAAACCGTGCTTTCGGATATTCAATCTGTGAAGCTTTATTATGGAGGTACGGAAGCTTTACAGGATGTAGGTAAAAAGCGTTTTGCTCCCGTTGAATATATATCCAGCCATGCTCCGGGAAAAACATTGGCTGCCAATCCTTTTTATTCGATAAAAAAAGCCGAAGTGAATAATCCTAAAAATGAGATTGTACTGAAAGGTGAACAAAAACTGTTTCCGGGTATCAATTATTTCTGGATCAGTTTGCAAATGAAACCCGGAACTTCGCTTACTGCCAAAGTGAAGGCAAAGATAGCTTCGGCAACTTTAGATGGTAAAAATGCGCTCTTAAATCTGGTTTCTCCTGAAAATATCGAGCATTATATGGGTGTGGGAGTGCGCCATGCCGGAGATGATCATTCGGCAGCATTTCGTATTCCGGGATTGGTAACGACTAATAAAGGTACTTTATTGGGAGTATATGACGTGCGTTATAATAGCAGCGTCGATTTACAAGAGCATGTGGATGTGGGGTTGAGCCGTAGTACGGATGGCGGAAAGACATGGGAAAAGATGCGTTTGCCATTGGCGTTTGGCGAACACGGAGGATTGCCGGCCGCACAAAATGGGGTAGGAGATCCTTCTATTCTGGTAGATACGAAAACAAATACCATCTGGATCGTTGCTGCATGGACACATGGAATGGGAAATCAACGTGCGTGGTGGAGTTCGCATCCGGGAATGGATATGAATCATACGGCACAATTGGTAATGACGAAGAGTACGGATGACGGAAAAACATGGTCGGCTCCGATCAATATCACAGAACAGGTGAAAGACCCTTCCTGGTACTTCTTATTGCAAGGGCCGGGGCGTGGGATTACGATGAGTGATGGTACGCTGGTTTTTCCTATTCAGTTTATCGATGCCGCCCGTATACCTAATGCCGGAATTATGTATAGCAAAGACCGTGGGGAGACATGGAAAATTCATAATTATGCCCGTATAAACACTACAGAGGCACAAGTGGCGGAGGTAGAACCCGGCGTACTGATGTTGAATATGCGTGATAACCGGGGAGGAAGCCGTGCGGTGGCTATTACAAAGGATTTAGGGAAAACATGGACAGAGCATGTCTCTTCGCGAAGTGCTTTGCGTGAACCGGTTTGCATGGCAAGTCTGATAAAGATAGATGCGAAAGAGAATGTACTGGGAAAAGACATTTTGTTGTTTTCCAACCCCAATACGATAAAGGGACGGAATCATATTACCATCAAGGCCAGTCTCGACGGTGGAGTGACCTGGCTGCCCGAACATCAGTTGCTGATAGATGAAGCCGAGGGATGGGGATACTCCTGCCTTACTTTGATTGATAAGGAAACGATTGGTATTCTGTATGAAAGTAGCGTAGCGCATATGACTTTTCAGCGAATAAAAATAGAAGACATAATCAAATGAAAAATAGAACCTGTTGTGCCATCTGTTTCCTATTGCTGTGCACATTTGCTACGGTTCGGGCAGGTAATATCCATTTTTTGCCCGAACCGCAACAGGTAAAGCTGACGAATGAAAAATTCAGTATAAAGAGAGTAAGGTTATCCGGTGATATTCTCATTCCTCAATTGGGACTGCTGGTGTCGGAATTAGGAGGCATGATAGATGGCAAATCCTCTTCCGTAATTGAGATCCATTTAGTAGAAAAACTGGATGGAATAGCTTTGAATGAGAACGAGGCATATCGTTTGGTTGTGAGGAAGAATAAAATATCTATCGAAGCAACTACGGAACAGGGAGCATACTGGGGGTTACAGACTTTAAGACAGCTACATTGTAAAGGAACGGCTCTCATTCATGGAGGGGAGATTGTAGATTGGCCGGCTTTTCGCGTTCGTGGCTTCATGCAGGATGTAGGCAGGGGATATATTTCCGTAGAGGAATTGAAACGGGAAATAGATATTCTTTCCCGTTATAAAATCAATGTATTTCATTGGCATCTGACGGAGAACCAGGCATGGCGTCTTGAAAGCAAAATCTTTCCGGTATTGAATGATAGTTGCAATATGACACGTATGCCCGGCAAGTTTTATACACTGGAAGAAGTTAGGGATCTGGTGGAGTTTTGTAAACAAAGGCAGGTGATGCTTATTCCGGAGATTGATATGCCGGGGCATAGTGCGGCTTTTGTGCGGGCTTTCAGACACGATATGCAGAGTGAAGCCGGTATGAAAATCCTGAAATTATTGGTGGATGAAATTTGTGAGACATTCGATGTGCCGTATTTGCATATCGGGACGGATGAGGTGGCATTTACCAATCCGCAGTTTGTGCCGGAAATGGTGGCCTATGTCCGTGCTAAAGGGAAAAAGGCGATTTCCTGGAATCCGGGCTGGCATTATAAGCCGGGGGAGATAGATATGACCCATTTATGGAGTTATAGAGGGAAGGCGCAGGAGGGTATTCCGGCCATCGATTCAAGATTCCATTATCTCAATCATTTTGATGTGTTTGCCGATATCATTGCTTTGTACAATAGCCGCATCTATAACCAGCCCTATGGCAGTGATGATATTGCCGGAAGTATTCTGTCTGTGTGGCAGGACAGATGGGTCGTACCGGAAGTGAATGTTATCAGAGAAAATTCCTTTTATCCCAATATGCTGGCTTTTGCCGAACGGTCTTGGAAAGGAGGCGGCTTTGAGTATTTCGATAAAAACGGGACGATTCTTCCGGGAGAGGATTCAGACGAATTCCGGAGTTTTGCCGATTTCGAGAGAAGAATGTTGTGGCACAAAGAGCATTGTTTCAAGGGGTATCCTTTTGCCTATGTGAAACAAACCAATGTGAAATGGAACATTACGGATGCATTTCCCAATGAAGGTGATTTGGAACGTACGTTTCCTCCCGAATCCGAGTTGAAAGAATCATATGTATACGAAGGACAGGAGTACAATGTGCGACAAGCCATTGGTGCCGGTATCTATCTGCGTCATGTGTGGGGAACTCTGATTCCTGCTTTCTATAAAGAACCTGAAGAAAATCATACGGCGTATGCATATACTTGGGTTTATTCTCCCAAAAGCCAGGAGGTTGGTTTGTGGGCAGAGTTTCAGAACTATGGACGTTCCGAGAAAGATCTGCCTCCTCCTGCCGGTAAGTGGGATTATAAAGGAAGTCGTATCTGGTTGAATGACACCGAGATACTTCCTCCTGTGTGGACAGCCAACCATACTGTGTTGGATAATGAGATACCCTTGGGGAATGAGAACTTCACGGCTCGTCCTCCCTTGAAGGTGCATTTGAATAAAGGATGGAACAAGGTATTGCTGAAACTTCCCGTAGGAGAATTTAAAACTCATCAGGTACGTCTGGTGAAATGGATGTTTACTACTGTTTTTGTCACGCTTGATGGTGAACGTGCTGTCGACGGGTTGGTTTATTCTCCTGAGAAGAAACTGAAATAAGAACGATTCCGGAAATTTCATAAGAAAAAGAGGATTATCTCCTCATTCAGGATTCGGTAGAAGAGATTTATCTGATAATAACGATAGTGATGAATAAAGAAATTGATTTATCCGTATCATGCTACGGAAAGACGAAAGATTTGGATTACGATTTAGTAATTCTTCCTTGGGGAGCTACTGAGCCCCATAATTTGCATTTACCTTATTTGACGGATTGCATATTATCTCATTCGATTGCAGTCGATGCGGCAGAACGGGCTAAAAAAGAATATGGTGTACGTTGTATGGTGATGCCTCCTGTGACGATGGGATCACAAAACCCCGGACAGCGCGAACTGCCGTTTTGTATACATGCCCGGTATGAAACACAGAAAGCAATCCTTACGGACATTGTAGCTTCGCTTCATACGCAAGGTATCCGTAAAATGGTTATTGTAAACGGACATGGAGGAAACAATTTTAAGAATATGATCCGTGACCTGTCAATGGATTATCCCGATTTTCTGATTGCTTGCAGTGAGTGGTTTACAGTGCTTCCTGCAAAAGATTATTTTGATCAGCCGGGAGATCATGCCGATGAGTTGGAGACTTCCGTAATGATGCATTATCATCCTGAATTGGTAAATCTGGAGGAAGCCGGTGAGGGCCGGTACAAGCCGTTTGCTATAAAGTCTTTACAAGAAAAGGTTGCGTGGATCCCACGTGACTGGCAGAAAGTGTCTGATGATACGGGGATCGGAAACCCTAAACTGGCTACGGCAGAAAAAGGAAAAAGATATGCAGAAGCCGTTGCGGAAAAATATGCAAAGTTGTTTTCCGAACTTGCCCGGGAAGCGGTATATTGCCCGGAATGATTTATATGCAATAATTAAGTAGTTAAGTAGTCAAGTAGTTAAGTAGCAAGTAGTAGATAGTCAAGTAGCAAGTAGTAGATAGTTAAGTAGTAAGTGGTAGATAGTCAAATAGTAGGTAGTCAGGTGGTAAGTAGTTAAGTAGAAATAGTTTGTTTGATGTGTTTCCATTAACTATCTACTACTTACTACTTAACTACTTGACTACTTAACTACTGTATTAATTCGGTTTTTCATATCTGCTCTTTATAAATGTTTGAACAGGGTTACTTCAAAAATAAAAAGGATGAAACGATGATAAAGGTAAGACAGGTTTTGTTATGCAGTGCTGTGCCATTTTTCTTTTTGGCAGCTTCGTGTGTTCGGGAAAACTCGTCCCGGAAGCAGGATATCCATGTGCAGCAGATGTCCGGCTTTCCGAATCAGGAATTCGGTTATGAGTTGGGAGTGTCTGCTTGTTACGCCGGTATTATCGGTAACAAATTGGTTATGGCCGGAGGTTGTAATTTTGCAGGGAAATCTGCGGCAGAAGGTGGGCCGAAATATTTTTATAAAGGCATATATACAGCCGAAATAACGAAAGATTCCGTGCTCGTGTGGAAACAAGTTGGAGAATTGCCGTCACCGGTAGCCTATGGAGTTTCTATCTCACGGTCCGGTGAGATGATTCTTATCGGAGGGAATAATGCAGACGGAGGGCTTACCTCCGTATTCCGTCTGAAACTGGCAGAGGATGGCGGGGCTATTTTGGATACATTGCCAGCGTTGCCTTTTGCACAGGACAATATGTCCGGTGCTGCATCCGGCAATACGATTTATGTGGCGGGGGGAAACCGGAATGGATCTCCTTCTACTTCGATGTTGTCTTTAAATCTCAATGAACCGGAGCTCGGTTGGAAAGAAGAAGTTCCATTTCCGGGTGCTGCACGTGTACAGCCAGTTTGTGCCGTACAAGATGGTATGTTGTATCTGTGGGGAGGCTTTTGTCCTTCACAGAATGGGGGCGAAGCCAGTGTAGCTACTGATGGTTACCGGTATCTGCCTTTACAAGAACAATGGGAACCGGTACCGGCGCCTGCCGTTGCAGAAACAGGAGAGCCGCTTACTTTGACCGGAGGAACTTCCTGCGTTTGGTCGGATAGTATTATTCTATGTACAGGTGGAGTGGATAAAGATATTTTTCTGGATGCTATCAGTGGTGATTATAAGCGAATTGCAAAAGAAGATTATTTGCTGCAACCCGTTGCTTGGTATCGGTTTAATGGCCGGTTGATGGCATACAATACCCGCCGGAACCATTGGGAGGAATGGGAGGAATCTGCTTGCCTGGCACGGGCCGGTGCTGCTTTATTAGGGAAAGGACAGCAATTATTTATTGTAGGAGGCGAACTGAAACCGGGTATTCGTACCGCAGAAATCAGCAGAATTACAATCAAGTAAAATGATTAAAGCATATGATGACGCACAAATGGATTTTTATTTTATTGTTGCTTGTATCGATGGCAGGCAATGCTCAGGAGCGGAAATATTCAACGTTCTATTATCAACGGGCAACTTTATTTGAAGAACTTCCGGTCACTTCGAAAGACATTATCTTTTTAGGAAACAGCATTACGAATGGAGCGGAATGGTCGGAACTGTTCAGTAATAAGCATGTCAAGAACAGGGGGATCAGCGGGGATATCTGTATGGGGGTCTATGATCGTCTGGATGCCGTTTTAAAAGGAAAGCCGGCAAAGATCTTTTTGTTGATCGGTATCAATGATGTGAGCCGGGGGACTTCGGCGGATACCATTGTCGGATATATCGGGATGATTGCTGCTAAAATAAAAAAAGATTCCCCTAAAACAAGGTTATATTTACAAAGTGTGCTTCCGGTAAGCGATCATTATAATATGTTCAAAGGGCATACGGCACATTGGGAAGAAGTGGCGAAGATAAATGAAGGATTAATCCGGCTGGCGGAGAAGGAAAAACTGACATATATCGATCTTTATTCCCACTTTGTAGACTCAAAGACGGGTAAGATGAATATTGAATATACCAATGACGGTCTCCATCTTTTGGGGAAAGGTTATTTGAAATGGGTAGAGATTGTGAAACCTTATATTTCGAAGAAATGAAAAAGATATTCTTAGGAGCCTTATGTCTCTTGCTGTGTTTGGGGGTATCGGCCAAAGCACCTGTAAAGATTGCCTGTGTAGGAAATAGCATTACGTATGGCTATACGATTGAAAACAGGGAAAGAGATTCGTATCCTGCCCAGTTACAACGTATGCTGGGTGAGGGGTATACCGTTGGAAATTTTGGAAAATCCGGAGCGACTTTGCTGAATAAAGGTCACCGTCCTTATATGAAGCAGGAAGAGTTTCAAAAGGCGCTGGCTTTTGCCGGAGACATCGTTGTCATTCATTTGGGCATTAATGATACGGATCCGAGAAACTGGCCCGACTATCGGGATTTTTTTGTCAGGGATTATCTGGCACTGATCGACTCTTTTCGTGTAGTAAACCCTGATGTACGGATTTTGGTGGCACGGATGACTCCTATTGCCGATCGTCATCCGCGTTTTGAGTCCGGTACGCGTGACTGGCATGGAGAGATACAACAAGCCATTGAGACCGTTGCAAGATACGCCAATGTACAGTTGATTGATTTTCATGAACCGCTTTATCGTTATCCTTTCATGTTACCGGATGCAGTACATCCTACGGTAGAGGGAGCGGGTATTTTAGCGGGAGTTGTGTATTCTGCCATTACCGGAGATTACGGCGGTCTGCGTTTGTCCGAAATATACAGTGATAACATGGTGTTACAATGTGGATGTCCGTTGGATATTCATGGTGTGGCCGATGCCGGTGAAAAAGTCACCGTCAGTATCGCCGGACAGACAGAAAGTACGAAAGCAGGTGCAAACGGTAAATGGGCTATATGCTTGAAACCGCTACAACCGGGAGGCCCTCATGCTCTGACCGTCTCTACCGGAAAGCGCCGGTTGCATTTTGAGAATGTGCTGGTAGGAGAAGTCTGGCTTTGTTCCGGACAGTCCAATATGGAATTCATGATGAAGGAGGGGGTGGATGGCAAGGTCGATATTCCACAGAGTGGGAATGCGGGCATTCGTTTGTTCGATATGAAAGCCCGTTGGCGTACGAATGCAGTAAAATGGGATGCTTCCGTGCTGGATTCACTGAATCATTTGCAATATTATGCAAATACCGAATGGGTGGAATGTTCCCCGAAGACGGTGGCGGATTTTTCAGCCGTTGCCTATTATTTTGGGAAGATGCTGCAAGACAGCTTGCAGGTTCCTGTAGGGTTGATTTGCAATGCTATCGGCGGTTCGCCTACGGAAGCTTGGGTAGGTCGTAAAGCTTTGGAATATGAATTTCCGGCTATTATGCGCGATTGGCTGAAGAATGATTTTGTTCAGAAGTGGGTACACGGGCGTGCGGCTTTGAATATTAAGCTGACAACTGATAAATTACAGCGCCATCCCTATGAACCTTGCTATTTGTTTGAGTCGGGAATAGTGCCGTTGGATAGGTATCCCATAAAAGGGGTTATCTGGTATCAGGGAGAATCGAATGCCCATAATTATGAGGCACATGAGAAACTGTTCCGTTTGTTGGTCGGTAGCTGGCGTGAGAACTGGAATGATCCGGATTTGCCTTTTTACTATGTACAGTTGTCTTCTATCGACAGGCCGTCATGGCCTTGGTTTCGCGATAGCCAACGAAGGCTGATGGATGCGATTCCTCATACGGGAATGGCGGTTTCGAGCGATTATGGCGATTCACTGGATGTACATCCAAAGAATAAACGTCCCATAGGCGAACGGTTGGCACATTGGGCATTAAACCGTACTTATGATAAGAAACAGGTTGTTCCGTCGGGACCTTTGTTTCGTAGTGTGGATTTCCGGGAGGATGCGGCTTATGTGAGTTTTGATTATGCCGACGGATTGCATACGGCTGACGGGAGGCCAATCAGGGAATTTGAAATAGCCGAGACGGAAGGGGTATATTATCCGGCTAAAGCCGAAGTTGTGGGAAACCAGGTGAAGGTATACAGTGACCGGGTGAAACATCCATGCCATGTCCGTTATGCCTGGCGGCCGTTTACCCGGGCAAATCTGGTAAACTCTCAGAGCTTGCCGGCTTCTACTTTCCGTTCCCGCTAAAAAAAGCTGTTCTCCGGATAAAAAAGACCGTATCCGGAGAACAGCTTTTAGTCTTTTTTTGTTTTATCTTTATATTCCTTAATATAAAGATAACATGAAACAACACCGACTCATCTTTCTTCAGACTGTCTCATTCTGTTTTTCTCTGTTGGCAATGTCATTGGATGGCTTTTCTCAGAAGCCGTCGGCCGTTCCTCTCGACTCTTTGATTACTGTAGGATATGCCACCGGCAACATTAAGAACCTTTCCGGTTCTGTGGAAAAAATCACCGAGTTACAGATGAACCGCGATCAGATACTGAATCCTCTCGATGCTATTCGCGGACGTGTTCCCGGACTTACCATACAAAAAGGAACAAACGGTACGGCCACTTTGGATGCCGTCCGCCTGCGCGGAACGACCTCGCTTACCAGTGGCAACGATCCTTTGATTATTGTAGACGGCGTGTTCGGTGATCTGAATATGCTTTCGTCTATCTATCCCACTGATATTGAGAGTTTCACCATTTTGAAGGATGCTTCCGAAACTGCCCAGTATGGATCTCGCGGAGCTTCCGGAGTGATTGAAGTCACCACTAAAAAGGGCGTTAGCGGCAAAAATCGGATCAGCTATAACGGTAGTTTTGGTATAGCCACTGTCTATAAGAATCTTAAAATGCTTCCGGCAGGTGCTTTCCGTCAAGTAGCAGCTGAGCAGGGCATTTCCATTCTCGATTTGGGAAATAATACGGACTTTCAAAAGGAGATTGAACAGACCGGCTTCCAGCAAAATCATCATATTGCCTTTTATGGTGGTTCCGATGCTTCCAATTATCGTGTCTCTTTAGGGTATGTTGACCGGCAAGGAGTGATCTTGAATGAGGATATGAAGAATTTCACGTCCAATATGAATATGACACAGAAAATCTTCGGTGATTTTATCCGTTGCGAGTTGGGTATGTTCGGTTCGGTACAGAAAAATCACAATCTTTTCGATTATCAGAAGACTTTTTATTCGGCAGCTACCTTTAATCCTACTTTTCCGAATCATAAGAATACGGAGACGGGTTCCTGGGATCAAATCACCAATGCCAGCCAGATAACCAATCCTCTGGCATGGATGGAAGTGAAGGACCATGATGCAACGTCTCACATCAGCACCCATGCGAAGCTGACATTTAACCTGCTTGATGAACTGAAACTCGTCATGTTCGGGTCTTATACTTATAATATAGTAGAGAACTCCCAGTATCTTCCTACTTCGGTATGGGCACATGGGCAAGCCTATAAAGGAACCCAAAAGATGGAGTCGCTTTTGGGTAATCTGATGCTGACCTATAAGAAGAATTGGCGGAAACACTACTTTGATGTGTTGGCGTTGGCAGAGCTTCAAAAGGAGACATATACCGGATATTACACCACAGTCACTAATTTCAGTACCGATCTTTTCGGCTATGACAATCTTCAGGCAGGAGCTGTCCGGCTTTGGGAGGGGACGAATTCTTATTATGAAGAGCCACACTTGGCTTCTTTTATGGGGCGTTTCAACTACACTTATGCCGACCGTTATATTCTTACGGTCAATGCCCGTACGGACGCCTCTTCCAAGTTTGGTAATAATCATAAATGGGGCTTTTTCCCATCTGTCTCGGCGGCATGGGCGGTGAGTGAGGAGAAGTTTATGAAACGCATTCCTTTGGTGGATAATCTGAAACTTCGTGTGGGTTACGGATTGGCCGGCAATCAGAATGGAATAGATTCTTACACCACTTTGAGATTGGTTCGCCCCAACGGAGTAGTACCTGTGGGAAATTCTGCCGTAGTCACATTGGGCGAGATGCAGAATATAAACCCTGATTTGAAATGGGAAGTGAAGCACACTTTTAATGCCGGAGCAGACTTGGGGATGTTTGGGAACCGCCTGTTGTTCTCTATCAACTACTACAATTCTAAAACGACCGACATGCTTTATCTGTACAATGTCAGCGTCCCGCCATTTGCCTACAATACATTGCTGGCCAATATCGGCTCCATGCGCAATAGCGGTACTGAAATAGCCATCGGCATCACTCCGCTTAAAACCCGGGATATGGAACTGAACATCAATGCCAATATTACTTTCCAAAGAAACAAATTGCTATCCTTGAGCGGCGATTACAATGGAGAGAATATTTCGGCGCCGGAGTATAAGAGTCTGGCGAGTCTTGACGGAGCCGGCTTTCACGGCGGATACAATCATATTGTTTATCAGATAGTAGGCCAGCCTTTGGGTGTCTTTTATCTTCCTCATTCCAGTGGACTCGTTTCCGACGGCAACGGTGGATATACCTATGGTATTGCTGATCTGAATGGTGGCGGAGTCAGTCTTGAAGATGGCGAAGACCGCTATGTGGCCGGGCAGGCGGTGCCTAAAACGTTGTTGGGCTCCAATATTAGCTTTCGCTATAAACGGTTTGACGTTTCGTTGCAGGTCAATGGCGCTTTCGGGCATAAAATCTACAACGGCACCTCGCTTACTTACATGAATATGAATATTTTTCCCGATTATAACGTTATGGAAGAGGCTCCCCGACGGAACATCAAGGACCAGACTGCTACCGATTATTGGTTGGAAAAGGGAGATTATATCAATTTTGATTATCTGACTATCGGCTGGGATGTGCCATTGGGTAAGAGCCGGAAGTATATCCAGTCGCTTCGCCTGGCACTGACGGTGAACAATCTGGCTACCATCACCGGGTATTCCGGACTGTCGCCCATGATCAACAGTTCCACTGTAAATTCCACATTAGGAGTAGATGATAAACGGGGGTATCCGTTGGCACGTACGTATACATTAGGATTGAGTATTAACTTTTAAAGAAAGGTTGCACTATGAAACGTTCATTTATTTATGCACTATATTTTTTGTTGTTGTCATTGTCACAAATATCCTGTGATGACTTTCTCCGGGAAAATCCCCGGGATAGAATAGGTGAGGAAGAAGCCTATCGGAACCTTTCGGAGCTCTATCTGAACGCGGTAGCCTCTCTATATAACCATATAGGCGGTTATAGCGACAGTCAAGGGCTGCAGGGAACCGGCCGTGGTATTTACGATCTGAACACTTTCACTACCGATGAGGCCATTATGCCGACTCGGGGAGGTGACTGGTATGACGGTGGTTTCTGGCAAGGACTTTATTTGCATGATTGGGGTGTCAATAATGATGCCATACAGGCAACTTGGGAGTATCTGTATAAGGTAGTAGTACTCAGCAATAAGTCTTTGGAGCGAATTGATCTTTACGCTGAGACTCACACTGATAAGGAGTTGGCGGCTTATCGGGCTGAGGTGCGTGCATTACGGGCACTGTATTATTATCATCTGATAGATCTGTTTGGAAATGTCCCTTTGGTTCTTTCTTCTTCCACGTCGATGAAAGAGGTGACGCAGAAGAGCCGCAGGGAAGTGTATGATTTCGTGGTACAGGAATTACAAGAGTCAGCTCCGGAGTTGAGTACGGCTCATAGCAATTTACCCGGCACTTATTATGGACGTATTACCCGTCCGGTTGTCTATTTCCTTTTAGCAAAATTGGCTTTGAATGCAGAGGTATATGCTGATAATGACTGGACGGACGGAGTACGTCCGGATGGACGGGAACTTTATTTTACTGTTGACGGAAAGCGTTTGAATGCCTGGCAGACAGTGGAAGCCTACTGTGATTCTATTACGAAATTCGGATATCGTCTTGAAGAAGACTATAAGATGAACTTCGCAGTTTTCAATGAGTCGTCGGCCGAGAATATATTTATTATTCCAATGAATAAAAACCTGTATACTAACCAAATGCAATATCTTTTCCGTTCCCGCCATTACAATCATGCCAAAGCCTACGGACTGAGCGGCGAGAATGGCTCCAGTGCAACCATCGAGGCGTTGCGCACTTTTGGGTATGGCACTGCGGAGGTCGATCCCCGTTTTGATATTTGTTATTTTGCCGGTATTGTATACGATTTGAAAGGGAATGTAGTCCGATTGGACGATGGCACGGTACTTGAGTATCTGCCTTGGGAAGCTGCTTTAGATATATCCGACACCCCATATGAAAAAACGGCAGGAGCCCGTATGAAGAAATATGAAGTGGATGAAACGGCCACGAAAGACGGTAAACTGATGGAAAATGATATCGTACTTTATCGCTATGCCGATGTGCTCCTGATGAAGAGTGAAGCAAAAATCCGCAACGGTGGAGCGGGCGATGAAGAATTGAACCGGGTTCGTTCCCGAGTGGGCGCTTCGTATCGTGAAGCTACTTTGGAAAATTTGCTTGCCGAAAGACAATTAGAATTTGCCTGGGAGGGTTGGAGACGGCAAGATCTTATCAGATTCGACTTGTTTACCCGTGCATATAGCAGCCGGCCACAACTGCCGGATGAGGGAAATGGGTATACTACCGTATTTCCGATTCCCGATAAGGTAAGACGTATGAATCCGAATCTGATTCAGAATCCGGGGTATAAATGATGAATGAGAGGGGTATGCAACTTTCCTTTAGTTTCTACTTATAATTAATATATAAAATGCTTTGTTGGCTGATAAATGCTAACAAACATACTAATCACCTGTAAAATAAATATTTATTTATTTGTTTTACAGGTTTTCTTGTTGTATTTTTACGATAATTAAAAAAAACTATTAAAAGTTATCTGAAATATGTTAACCTATAAATGATGATATGAAAAATTACATTTTATTGTTTTTGCTGTCTTTTGTGTTTATACGGGTATCTGCGCAGGAGTTATCTCAAGAGATATCTCTTCCTCGTGCGGGAGATATACTTGATAAGACACAGTTAGATTACACGACTTCTGGTGCGAGTGGGGGAGAGGTGATATGGGATTTTCGTAAACAGACAGTACGTGATGATAATTACAAAGTAAGTTATTCTGGTAAGATTGATTCAATATTGTGTCTTTCGGAATCAAGGACACAGTATAAATATAGGCTTTCAGGAGATTCGTTACTTTTTGTCGGTTATGAAAATGCCAATATCCGTATCGAAAATAAGCTTCCGGCAGTTACTTTATGTTACCCTTTTGTTTATGGTGATTCTATCGGGTCTTACTTTTATGGCGAGGGTAGTTACAGCCATTCTTTAGGAATTTCTTCTTATGGATTTACTTCTACCGTAGCAGATGGCTTAGGTTCTCTTTTGCTCCCTGGTGTAGATACTTTACGACAGGTTCTCCGTATTCGTCACAATCAATATATAGGGTAAGTTTATCATGCTGAAAGTAAGTTTATGAACGATAGTATTTCTTGTTTGCCGGATAGTGTACGACAATGGCTGAAACATGATCCGGCCAGGTGGCATGTTGTTCATTGCCAGTGGTATGTTCCCGGTTATCGCTATCCGGTATTCGAAACGTTTGAGAACTCTATTTATAAATCCGGTTCTTTGTACAAGCATTTTAATACAGCTTTTTATTATCCTCTTACGGAACAGTGCTATCTTGCAGACGACCCGGAAAATCGTATTATTCGCGATCGGTTAGCTATGCTTGATGAAAGAGCTTTCAAACAAGAATCGAACGATTTTTCATTCACCTCCGGCGGACAATATGGCAATGTTTTATTAAACTATATGCTGACTTCCGAAAAACAACTGACATTACATTATCAGGTTGATGAACCGGTACAATTGGAAGTGATTATTACGACGATTTCGGGTATTGTGCTTTATCATCAACCAGTTCATACCGTTTCTAATGGAATTTATACCGAACAGGTGAGTCTTGCCGGACAAGGAGAAAATGAATTTGTTCTTTGTACTATTGTTAATGGGCAACAGGAATCTCAAAAAATTATCTGTTACTAACTTCGTATAAATTATTGTTATTATGAAGACACGATACGCGTTATTTTGTTGCTTGTTATTGGGTTGTGCTATTTTGAAAGCGCAAAGTCAAGGCCTGACACCGTTCAGAGATATTATTCCTTCTCCTAATTCATGCGCGTTGGCTCAGTATGCGGACTTTCCAGTATCTCTATATACTGGAACTCCTGCTATTGACATACCTATTTATACGATTGATTTGGGAGACTATAAGTTTCCTATAAATTTGAGTTATCACGCTTCTGGTATTCGAGTGGCTCAGGAAGCATCTTGGGTAGGATTGGGATGGGTTTTGAATGCCGGTGGAGCTATTATGCGGACAATTAGGGGGCATGATGATTTTGAGGGTTATTATTATAATGAAGAAGAGATTCCTGAAAAAACTTCGGATATCGAAAAAAGTGGTTATACAGGTCTTACGAAGGATCCGGTGAGTAAATTGGATTATTGCCGATTACTTTTCGGATGTGATGTAGAACCAGATATTTTTTATTATAATTTTGCAGATTATTCTGGACATTTTTATTGCAAACGCGGAGGTGATAAACTACAAGCGATAAATCCCGGGAGTGGCTTTATTTGTGCTGAGCCGGAAAATAACCTTAAAATAGAGGAAATACATTTGGGCAGTGAAACAGCTATTGCTGGTCTTAAAATAACAACACCAGATGGAACGGCTTATGGTTTTGTACAACCTGAAATGAAGTACTCGCAAGTAATAAAGGACGAGAGAGCCAGTATGCATAGTTACGAAGGCCCATTTGCGCAAAATGATATTTTCGTAAACAATAATGCTTATACGACAGCTTGGTATCTGAAAGATATTTACTACCCCAATGGTAATCGTATAACATTTGATTATGAAGAAGAACGTAATGCTTATCTATCTCCGGTCAGCGTCTCTCAATACTTGTATAATATATTAGCAGAAGAAGGCGAAAAGCATCCAGCTTATTTATTGGATTCGAAAGGAATATATTCCGCAGATTTGACTGTTGAATATCCTCGTTTAAAGCGTATCACATGGGAGAATGGGTATATTGAATTTGTCGCATCTGAAGCTAAAAGAAAGGATATACGTTCTTTGGATGATTATAAACATTCTTGGGGGACAACCCAAAATGATTATGCCCGTTCATTGCAAGAAATTCGAATTTACAGTTCGGGGAAAAATAATCGGCTTTTAAAAACATATAAATTCCATACTTCTTATTTTAGTTCAGATAAATTTTGTGAACCTTATTTGAGATTTCGTTTGAGGTTAGACTCTATAACTTTAAAGGGGGCATCCGAATGTTGTCAAATGTATAAAATGGAGTATGATACATTACATGCTTTACCTGCTAAATACAGTTTTTCATGTGATTACTGGGGGTATTATAACGGAAAAGCGAATACATGCCTTTATCCATCGGTTGTAACAGATCGTGATTACTTGGGATTACAAGGTGAGATAGCCATGCATAAAGGAACTTCTTTATCCGGTGCTGACCGTACAGCTAATCCAGCACTTGTTACTTCGTCCATGTTGACGGCTTTTGAAACTCCGGAAGGGGGACGTACCGAGTTTACATATGAGCCAAACAAAATAGCTGGAGAAACGGTACGTATTCCTCTATCATCAGATGGAGTATATAGAGGTTCAGTACATTTTGTAAAACCTGCTAAAGAACACCTTTGTACATTTGTTTTTAATATGCCGTGTGATGGTTATATCGATTTTGAGTATCGGTATCATGGTAATGAATTTCATGCCGCAGAAGAAAAAGGGACGGCTATGGTTGCTTTTGGTAAATATTACTTTACTATTCAGGATATTGACGACAGGGAAAATTTTATAATGAATAAACATAAACTTCATTTATTTAAGGGGATAAGTACGATTGACCTTCAATCCAACACGACAGTGGTTGAATCGGAGATAACCATAAAATTCTATGAAATCCCTTATTACACGGGCCTTCCGCCTTCTTGTGGTGTTCGTATTGCGAAAGTGAAATCTCCTTTATCAACCAAAAGGTTTCAATATGTTGATAGTAACAACCAAAGTACCGGCATTTTACTTCGTGATTTGTTACATACGGTTCGCGAAACTTATTCCTTTTATAACAAAGAAGTATCTGCTGGTGGTAATTTGTTTGTAAAAGGAGGGTCTGTAGCCGTATTAAAACAAAGTTCAATGCCGGTTAATCCGGTAGAGAGTCAAACAGCGGGAGTATTATTCGGATATAGCAAAGTACGAGTATTGACTGATACGAAAGACGGTGATTTGATAGAAGATTTTTATTATTATAATCGAAAAGAAAAAGAACCGGTAATTCCGGGATATCCGGGAGAATTTGTGTTTACTAACGGAAAACTAAAACGACATTGTATTTATCGGGATGGACAATTGGTAAAATCTTCCGGATTTGTTTATCAGGAAACTCCGTTATATGAATTGAAAGCTCTTCGGGAGGATGAAGGAAATTTCTTTCTAATTTCTCCTTATAAGATACCTGTGAAGTTCTGTGGGCTTTTTCAGCGTCGTGATTCTGTTATTGATAATTCTGCCGAGCTTCCAGTAGTTCATACAAATTTAATTAGTTATCAATATAATCCGGATAATTTTCAACCTCGGCAAATTACTAAAGTGGTAACAGACCGTAACCGTAGTGAAACACAAGAATTGTTTTATACTACTGATTTTAAGGATCGTTCTCCTTATAGAGAAATGTGTAGCAAGGCTAATATGGTTTGTACTCCGATAGAAGAGAATTTTTATAAGGGAGCACAAAACAGGCTCATAAAGAAAACTTTGCATGCGTACAAAGAAAATAAGCAAAATATACATGGAGGGCATTTTGTTCCGGATGCTGAGTATACTTATTATCAGCCGGAAAGTTTGGCAGAGCCTACTGTACGGTACGGTGACTTTAGTTTGTATAAGAAACCGGATATCCGCTATGTTGGTTATGATTCTTTGAGTAACCATACTTCTATTGAAAGTCGTATGGGGCAAAGTGCTGTCTATGTTTGGGGATACCACAGACGATATGTGATAGCTCAGATATTTAATGCGACATTGGAAGAAGTCAAAGCACAAGGAGTTGACATTGAAAAAATAGGTGGTACTGCCGAGCCCACTGCAACACAGTGGCAGGCTTTACATGCTTTGCGAAGTAAACTCCCGAAAGCGGATGTGAGCGTGATGACCTATGAACCGGAAGTTGGTATTACTTCAAAAACGGATGGACGTGGAATGACGACCTATTATGAATATGATGATATGGGGCGGTTGAGTTGTGTACGTGATAATGATTATAATATTATTCAAACAAACCATCTTAAATTAGCAACCGAGAAATGAAACGTTTTAGTAGATTATACATTATAGGATTCCTTTGGACTTCACTGTCTCTCAGTGCACAGGAGAATATTCTGACTTCTCGCGTTTTGCGTGAACCGGTACAAAAAGTGTCAGAAGTAAATGATGCTAACTCGGTCACTACTATTGAGTATTATGATACGGCAGGCCGCTTGATACAAACGATACGGAAAGGGTTTGGACCGAATGGTGAAGATTTGGCGGATTATATTCAATTTGATGAAGCAGGCCGGATAGCGAAAGAGTATCTCTCTACTCCTTTTACCGGAAATAATGGAGTCTTTGTACCTGTCTCTGAATTTGAACAAAGCACCCAGACATGGTCTCGTACGCATCTGTATGAAGCTTCTACGGAAGGTCGGATAGTAGAAACTTCCGGGATGCATGTCGGAGGAAAAAGTATAAAATATGATTATCGGTTAAGTAATTCTTCAGAACCGGAGTTATCGGCTTTAGAATTCAGGATGCAGAACAATACTACAATAAATAAACGTATGGCTGCGAGAGGGGCTTATCAGGTGGTGGAAGAAATAGATGAGGATGGACATCGTATTCTTTTGTTTACTGATAGCGATGGGCATACGGTGCTAAAGCGTCGCGTAGATGGAGATGTATATCACGATACATATATGGTATACGATGCTTACGACCATTTACGTTGTGTTCTTCCACCTGCTGCTGTAGATGCTTACTCTTCTTTTGATGATCAAAGTCTTTCAGCCGGTAATTTTCTCGACTTGTATGCTTATTTTTATATTTATGATAACGATAACCAATGTGTTGGCGTAAAATATCCGGGTGCGGACTGGATTTACACAGTATATGATGGAGATTATCGCCCCATTCTTTCCCAAGATGGTAATCAGCGGAAACGGGATGAATGGAGTTTTATTAAATATGACGGCTTAGGGCGTGTTGTTATAGAAGGCATAGTTAAAGATAAACGTACTCGCGATGATTTGGCTGATATATATGAGGATGTATTGGTACACGAAGAATATATTGGAACTGAAGGACCTTGTCGTGGATACACAGATCATATAAAGATGGGACAGAATCGTTATATTTTAACTTGTATACGTTATTATGATAATTATGCTTTTACAGAATTTTCTTCTGATTGGTCTTTTGCTAATATGGCGTCATCCGCTTCTGCCAAAGGTTTGCTGACAGGGGTATTTGAAGCTGTGTTAAATCAACCTGATAAAGGACGTTTTACGATTAATCAATATGATGATAAATCACGCTTGATTCGTCGCGACTCTAAAGAGACTCTGTCGAACAATACATTGTCTGCCGATTATAGCTATAATTTTAGTGGAGCATTGATACGAAGTGACTCCCGTTACGGTAATCGTTATTCTTTGAGATTGGATTATAATTACGATCATGCAGGACGGGAAAAGAACAGTATATGTGTTTTGGGATATGGGACCACTCATTATACTTCTCCTCTGCGTGCTTTTACTTATGATTCCCATGGTCGTATTTCTGAAAAAATGATGCAAGGAAATAAAGTTAAGATGACATATGGTTATCATAATGACGGAACGTTGTTCAATATTGGCAGCATGAATGGCTTTAATGAAACTCTTTATTTCGGCAATTCTATGTTACCCTATCAATTGTCTCGTTGTAATAATGGTAATATAGCTGATATATCCATTTCTCAGGGCGGGCGTTTGTATTTCTATCATTTTGATTATGATGGTTTTGATCGTTTAACGTCGGGTATGATGTATGGAGTGAATGGTAGTCGTATGAGGAATGATGAATTTTTCGATTACGATAAAATGGGTAATATAACCTCTTTACTTCGTTTGGAAGAATCGGGGTCGGTGAATGATTTGGATATTCATTATCGTGGAAACCAATTGTTGAAAGTGACGGATGGAAATCATAGTTTTCCTGCAACTTATGATTTTGCTATTTATCCTGATCTTGTTGACCACGAACAAGAATATTATTATGATAGTAATGGGAACGAGATAGCTAATCTCGATAAGAACATTGTTGCCACCCGTTACAATATTCTTAATTTACCTGATACAGTGCAGTTTGGGAATGGAAATCGTATAGTGAATTATTATCTTTCAAATGGTACTAAGTTAGGGAGTGTGTCACGCACCTATACGACTCCACTGTCGGTCCCATTGGATGGAGTAACTCATAGTGCTGATCCTTATGTGGAAACTACGGAATGGCGTAATGAAGGGATACATTATAAAAACGGTATAGCGGAACGGGTAGATATTGAAGACGGTTATTTACAGTTAGATGTAAATAAAACATCCGGTGCTTTAAATGCTATCGGTTATTATGCATATATTTGCGATCATCTGGGTAGCATTCGTCAAGTATGTGATGCTGTGACGGGGGATGTTGTACAAAGTTTGGAATATTATCCGTCCGGATTGATTTTTCGTAGTACAAACTATGACTTGCAATCTAATAAATACACAGGTAAGGAGTTAATTTCCATGCATGGATTGAATCAGTATGATTCGGATGCGCGTATGCAGGAATTTCAGATTCCTCATTTTACGACGCGGGATCCGTTATGCGAGGAGTATTACGATATCAGTTTGTATGCTTACTGCGCAAATAATCCGATGAGGTATGTTGATCCGGACGGACGATTTATAGGAACTGCCATAGGGACAATTGTTGGAGGAATAAAGGGAGCATATGAGGCTCATAAGAATGGCACTGATGTTTGGGCAGGGGCTGCAGAAGGAATGGTAGCTGGTGCTATAACAGGCGCGGCTGTAGATCTTGCTGTTGCAGCCACGGTTGCTACTGGAGGTGGGGCCTTGGTTGTAATTGGAGCGGGTGTTGCTGCAGGAACGGTAGCCGGGGCTACAGGAGCGATTGCAGGAGATGTTGTGGGGCAAGTTGTTACAGCCAAAAATGAAAATAAAACATTTTCTCAAGCAGTAAGTAATATCTCGACTGATAATTTTGCAGATAAAGCTAAAGGAGGTGCAATAAGTGGTGCAATAACCGGTTTTAGTGGAGGATTGTTAGGAGTAATGGGAAAAACTGCAGCTTCCTCTACGCAAGCTATTCAAGGAACAATGTCTAAAAACATCACAACAACGGTAGCAACATTAACCGAACAAGGTGCTTCTCAAGGAACTGTAACCACGGCAGTAAGTGGTATAACCAAAGGGATGGGAACTGTAGGAGCTAATACTACAAAATCGATGATAAAAGTGGAGACTGTTACATCAGTTGTAACCGAAGCTTCAACAAAATTAGTAGAAGATCGTATAAAAAAAGGAGGACATTGAAATGAAATTGTTTGTAAAACTAATATTTGTTGCTAATTTTTTATTTTTGGGTGGAGGCTTTTTAATTGCTTTTTTCCAATATATTGCATATAATGGTTTTGGTGATATTTTTGAATACGTAAAACCTGAACAGCTTGAGACTCATGTTAAGATTGATTCTATAAAGGAAACAAAAACAATATTTTATAAATACGTTGTTGATCAGAAAGTATACGAATCGAAACAGTCTGTTTACATACCAAGTATTGCAGAATGCGATTTTTATGAGAATAGTGTGTACTATAATAAGAAAATTCCTTTTTTAAGTTATGTTGGAACAAAAGAATTGAAATTGAATAGTCCGGAATCAGGTATGGTTGTTTTTGGTTTTTTCTTCCTTTTTATTTTCTTGATATACAGATACGCTGACATGGATAAGTGGATTGGGGTTTATACCAGAGGTGAATATAAAAGCAGCAGAAAAAAATAGTGTTTTTTATAAATTTGAAAGAATGAAAATGGTGAATCTTGCATTATGATTGGAATCCGTATGCATATTGTATGGGGAATCTTATAAAATATATTGATAAGAGAGTAGTGTGTCTGACTGGCTTTCTATACAGAATTTTAATATGGATATTTATAATAAGCAAGTATTTTCGAGTGCGTCATCTGTACATGTGCCACAATTTGTATTAGAGCATCTTTTTATAGATTCTTACAAAATAGAAGATAATCCACAGAAAAGTGAAAAAACGGAAAAGAAAAAATCTGCAACAGCTCTTCCTGTTCCAATTTTAACGACTTTGGGTACTGCAGCAGAAGCATTTGGTACAACAGTTGTATCTTATATTGGTCCGATTTTTATTATACTTACACTTCAAGGGGATAGCTCTCCTAAA
>NZ_KB905466.1:183854-184733 GCF_000381365.1 Bacteroides salyersiae WAL 10018 = DSM 18765 = JCM 12988 | reverse complement strand
CGATTTTTATTATACTTACACTTCAAGGGGATAGCTCTCCTAAACGTACAGTTGATGAGGCAACTGATAGTAGCAAGAATGAAAAACATGGAGATAGTGGACGCACTCTTGAAAAGGAAAAAGAAAGATTGGAAGGACTTGAGTCAGATGTAAGGAATGCTAAAACAAGAAAAGAAAAGGAGCAGCTAAAGATAAAAATCTAAAAAATCAAAGAAATTGCTATTAAAGATCAAAAGGGTGAAGAACATGGAAGGATAGGTCGTTAACATATTGATACCACTAAAATCGTTATCAATTTTTGTATTAGGAACAAATGTGGAGGATTATTTACATCTGGGTTATGGCTATATTTCAAAAGAGGAAATGCAAGTATATAGCGATACATATACGTTTCCAGATTTTAGAATATCACTTTCAACTGATGAGAAAACAGATAAATTAATATATGGGATAGAAACAGATGTATCTTGTGTGTATAAAAAACATGAATTGATTAACATGCTGTATGATGACTTCTTAACTTTAGTGAACTTGTTGCCTGATGACGTAAGTGATATATATATTCATGGGGCTAAAAAAAATGGTCATATTTATAAAGTTTATTATTTTGATTCTCTTGGGTTGACTCTTTTTGTTTGGAGAGGACGTATTCGTTCCATTAATGTATCTAATTATGACGTTTTTGTGAATGATTGATTAAAAGCGTTCTGGATGCAAGGGACAATTGAGAAGACAAATCATGTTTTTTATAGATTCTTACAAAATAGAAGATAATCCACAGAAAAGTGAAAAAACGGAAAAGAAAAAATCTGCAACAGCTCTTCCTGTTCCAGTTTTAACGACTCTGGGTACTGCAGCAGAAGCATTTGGTACAACAGT
>NZ_KB905466.1:179862-183819 GCF_000381365.1 Bacteroides salyersiae WAL 10018 = DSM 18765 = JCM 12988 | reverse complement strand
CGATTTTTATTATACTTACACTTCAAGGGGATAGCTCTCCTAAACGTACAGTTGATGAGGCAACTGATAGTAGCAAGAATGAAAAACATGGAGATGGTGGACGAACTCTTGAAAAGGAAAAAGAAAGATTGGAAGGACTTGAGTCAGATGTGAAGAATGCTAAAACAAGAAAAGGAGCTGCTAAAGATAAAAATCAAAAAGGTGAAGAACATGGAAGGACAGGTCGTTAACATATTGATGCCATTAAAATCGTTATTAATTTTTGTGTTAGGAACAATTTTAATTTTTGCGAACTTGTTAGCCTGATGATGTAAATGACATATATTCACGGAGCTAAAAAATGGTCGTATTTCTATAAAATAAGAATAAAATGAGTAATTCTTATCGTAAATATATTATTTTAATAGCTATAATTTCGGCTATCCTTGGAATTGTAGTTGCTTCTGTGTTGTTTTATTCTTTCCAGTTGTTGGAAACTAAACCTGTCCTCTTATCACAAGAATATCGGGGATATACAGAAAATAATCATTTCGGGAAAATAGAATATGATTATCTTGAGACTATTAATTTTTATTATATAGGGGGAGGAGCTACAAGTAATGATTGCATCCAAGTTCGGAAACAAGATAATAGAACTAAAAAAGAAATTATTCTTGGTACTTTTGAGAAATATAAAATTTTAATCAGCTACTGTTTTAATGGTGATAGTTTAACACTTGTTTTAAAACATAATTTTGACTGTACTTTTGACTGTGATACATATGTAATAAATATAAATGAATGATGGAACTACGTTCAAAACAAGAAATGAAATTAATAGTAATGTTTTTATTCTTTGCGTTTGTGGCATTCTTTGCGGCATCTTGCAAAATAGGATTTAGAGTTCAAGTTTATCAATTCTTGCCTATTGGTGATTCTGATAATGATGATATTATAAGGGAAAAACTATCAAAAAATTATGTGAAAAGATTTATTGTATTAGTAAATGATTCAGTTTTAAAGTATAATAAAAGAAATGGTGGAATAGGATCATCTGTTGAAATTAAATACAAATTGGTAGATAACGAGTTATTTATAGATTCCTTGGATATTTATAATCGTAGAAATTCGGAAGTTTTGAATGAATGTTTTCTGTATAGTAAATATCGTTTAATAAATAAGAGAACAAATGAGGTATATTATAAGCAATAGAGAATTCTGTAAAATATGTTGATATGATTGATAAGGAAAAATAGTGTGCTCTAAATTTTTATGTAGTATTCTAATTGGAAATTTATGGGCGAATATTTTCGACTATATGTCGTTTGTGCGTATATCGCAATTTGTATCGGAGTAGCTTTTAACCGATTCTTGCACTTGTGGAGGAACTATGTCTAAAAACATTACAACAACGGCAGCAGCATTAACAAAACAAGGTATTTCTGAAGGAACTGTAACCACGGCAGTAAGTGGCATAACAAGAGGGATGGGGACTGTAGGAACTAATACAACAAAATTGATAGAAGATCGTATAAAAAAAGGAGGACATTAAAATGAAATTGTTTGTAAAACTAATATTTGTTGCTAATTTTTTATTTTGGGGTGGAGGCTTTTTAATTGCTTTTTTCCAATTTATCGCATATAATGGTTTTGGTGATATTTTTGAATACGTAAAACCTGAACAGCTTGAGACTCATGTTAAGATTGATTCTATAAAGGAAACAAAAACAATATTTTATAAATATGTTGTTGATCAGAAAGTGTATGAATCGAAACAGTTTATTAGAATACCAAGGATTGCTGAATACGATTTTTATGAAGATAATGTGTACTATAATAAGCGAATTCCTTGTCTAAGTTATATTGGAAAGCAAGGATTTAAATTGAGAAGTACCAAAATAGATATGTGTATTACCGGTTTTTTCTTTCTTTTTATTTTTTTGATATACAGGTATGCTGATATGGATAAGTGGATTGGGGTTTATACCAGAGGTGAATATAAAAGCAGTAGAAAAAAATAGTGTTTTTTATAAATTTGAAAGAATGAAAATGGTGAATTTTGCATTATGATTGGAGTTCGTATGTATATCGTATGGGAAATCCTGTAAAATATATTGATATGGATGGTAGAGAGAATAGTGTGTCAGACTGGCTTTCTATACAGAATTTTAATATGGATATTTATAATAAGCAAGTATTTTCGAGTGTGTCATCTGTACATGTACCACAATTTGTATTAGAGTATCTTTTTATGGATTCTTACAAAATAGAAGATAATTCACAGAAAAGTGAGAAAACAGAAAAGAAAAGGAACAGCTAAAGATAAAAATCAAAAGGGTGAAGAACATGGAAGGACAGGTCGTTAACATATTGATACCACTGAAATCGTTATCAATCTTTGTATTAGGAACAAATGTGGAGGATTATTTGCATCTGGGTTATGACTATATTTCAAAAGAGGAAATGCAAGTATATAGCGATACATATACGTTTCCGGATTTTGGAATATCACTTTCAACTGATGAGAAAACAGATAAATTAATATATGGGATAGAAACAGATGTATCTTGTGTGTATAAAAACCATGAATTGATTAACATGCTGTATGATGACTTTTTAACTTTAGTGAACTTGTTGCCTGATGACGTAAGTGATATATATATTCATGGGACTAAAAAAAATGGTCGTATTTACAAAGTTTATTATTTTGATTCTCTTGGGTTGACTTTTTTTGTTTGGAGAGGACGTATTCGTTCCATTAATGTATCTAATTATGGTGTTTTTGTGAATGATTGATCTATATTTATATTTTTGATGTAGTGTATCAAAACAGGTAGATTGCCTTATGCTTAATATTTTGATTATGACAGTTTCGATCATTTGATATCAGGTATGTTTATTGTGCGAATAATCCAGTAAATTTTGTAGATCCGGATGGAAGAGAAATATCTTTTTCCTATGAATGGGAAAAGGATAAAAATGGGGAGTATATTATAAACAAAAATGGCGGATATAATTTAATCGGTGTAACTATGAATGTTATTTCCTTTAGCGGACAAGATGATAATAGCATTACTTTTTCAACTAAAGTAAATTTATCTGTAGCAAATTCTATGAATGATATCGCAAAAAGCGATTTTTAAATGGACTGAAATATTTAATTTGAAATAATATGAGAAAACTTTTGAACGTACTTATTCTGATAGGTGTTTTATCGTCAATTGGAGGATGTACTTATAAAAAGCCTACACTTGTAGATTTTATAGGAATCTGGAAATCGTCCACTGGAGGGGAGATTATTCTCCAAGAAGACAGTATCTGTGTAATTAAGAACATTATATATAGTGGATATTTATGTACAGAAATGTTGAGTTACAAAGGTAAATGGGAATTTAGAGATAAAGATGACTTAGGTAATAAACAATATAATATAATAATTAGTAAGGAAGGCGTACTTTTTATGTGTTTTTACATTTCAGGAGAAGGATTATTTAACAATACTCCTCCTTGGTATCTATTTCAATATATTGGTGATCCCGACGAACTCAATTTATACAAATTTACTAAGTTAAAGTACAATCAGGCAAACTGGTGAACTTAAGAATAAAGGAGAAGAACATGGACGGAATTTAAAAAGATAAAAAGCAGTCAATGGAATTAATTATGGGGAAATCATTGTCTATATTTAAACTTGGATCCAGTATAAGACATTATTTGCACTTACATTATGAATATATTTCCAAAGAAGAATTGGAAGTATATAGTGATACATATTTTTTCCAAATTGTAATATATGTCTTTCTGTAGACGAAGAAGTTGGGGTGTTTATTGATGACATCAGAACAGACAAGTCTTGTATCAGAATTAGTATAATTTGGATTTATCATACAATAAAATTAGTAGAAGATCGTGTAAAAAAGGAGGATATTAAAATGAAATTGTTTGTAAAACTAATATTTGTTGCTAATTTTTTATTTT
>NZ_KB905466.1:0-179627 GCF_000381365.1 Bacteroides salyersiae WAL 10018 = DSM 18765 = JCM 12988 | reverse complement strand
TTGATATACAGGTATGCTGACATGGATAAGTGGATTGGGGTTTATACCAGAGGTGAATATAAAAGCAGCAGAAAAAAATAGTGTTGCCTTATGCTTGCTTTATACGCCATAGTAGATTGATCATCCAAACCGAAATGACAAATGGGGCGGTTAGAGTAGTTATTCCTATTTGCATGCCCCCTATTTGTAGCAGAATAGAGAGTATGACGGATAGTATTACTTTGACATTTCCTTTATGTGTATAATCTCCCAAAGCAATAGCACAAAGAACCCCATTATATCCGAATAATCCTATATTCCATGCCGTAAGGTCTATGTTTGGAAACAAGCCTATGAGTAAGGGAAGAGCAGCAGCGATGACAGTATAAAAAGCGTTTATACGGGAGTTTATGAGGATAGCCAACAGAAAGAAAAGTCCGGAGAGGATATTTCCCTGAAACATCACTTGACCGATATTTAAACTGAATGATTGGAAAAAATGACTTGCATTATCCGGATTTTCAGAGAGAGAGGGTAGTAGTATAGCGGGATATAGATAATGGCATGTTATGAGTAAAAGCCATACGACAAGAATGAACGGGGCCGTGAATCCCGGTAATAAACTTTGCCGGCGAAAACAATGTGCAACCCATGAGGATATGGCTGCTCCTATTACTAATAATGCAACAGATACGATATTAATTTCCATAAACACTCCTATGGCAATGCCGACTAAAGTGCCATTAAAACCATAAAGACCGGCACGGATATCTTCTTTATCGTAATTTAAAAGAGAGGCGGCTATTGTGCCGACAACGGTTCCTGCAACGGCTAATATGGCAAGTTGCCATGAATTGCAGATGATTCCGATTAACATGATTATTCCGGAAAGCGCGTTATTTTGAAACATTACTTGTCCGATCCCTCTTCCGATGATTGAAATATTTTCACGCATACCTGTTTTTGCGGCAAAAATAATAATAGTCTGTATAAATACAAAAACGTTTGGGAATAAATACTCATTGTTTTTTATTTATACAAAATCATGGATGGTGCCTTTTAACATTGTTAATTGATTTTTCCGCATTTCATTATCAGTCTTACAAAAGATATATTTCTTGTGTATAAAGAATGTATTTCTTGGTATATAAAAATATGATTTTAATAGTGTGTTAATTACTATTCTTTGTCTGCTGAAAATTCTTATCTTTTATATCTGATATTAGTAGTTTATATCATTGATATATAATTGTTTGAGTGGGACTGTGCTGCTGCTTTAGATTTGAGTAGAACCTATTGAGCTTTGAATACGAAATGTTTATACTTGCCAATTTGATAACTTCCTGCCGGCAATCTGTCGAAGTCTGTGTCTTTATAAAAACGAAAAACGCAGATTTCCAAGAGGTTTATTAACTCATGGAAATCTGCGTTTCAATATTTATCAATTCAATGACTTTGCGTTATCAGTCAAAGAAACTTTTAAACTTCTTGAAAATCTTTTCTTTTATAGAAGTGTTCGGTTTGAAGTTATCAGAAGCATCTAATTTTTCAAGTATGTTCTTTTCGTCTTTTGTCAATGCTTCCGGCACATAAACACTTACGTTTACCAGCAGGTCTCCTGTACCGTATCCGTTGACACTCGGTAATCCTTTGCCACGCAGACGAAGAACTTTACCCGGTTGTGTTCCTGCATCGATCTTTACTTTTACTTTGCCATCGATGGTAGGTATCTCGACAGCACCACCCAAGGCGGCAGCCGGGAAACTGAGAAGCAAGTTGTATACCAAATCATTTTCATCGCGGATAAGGCTTTCATGCGGTTCTTCCTCAACCAGGATCAGCAGATCTCCCGGTACACCATTATGCTTACCGGCATTTCCTTTTCCGCTCATAGACAGTTGCATTCCTTCGGCTACTCCGGCAGGAATTTTCACTGTAACTACTTCTTCTCCATATACAATGCCATCTCCGCCGCACTCTTTACACTTGTTTTTAATGATTTTACCTTCACCATTACAAGTAGGACAGGTGGTGCGCGTTTGCATCGTACCTAAAATCGTTTGTTGGTTGCGAATTACCGAACCGCTTCCTTTACAGGTCGGACAGGTTTCCGAACCACCGTTACCCTCTGCACCTGTTCCGTGACAGTGCGTACAAGGTACATATTTTTTTAATTTGAATTTCTTTTCTACTCCTGTGGAGATCTCTTTCAATGTCAGTTTTACTTTTACACGGAGATCAGAGCCACGGTAGCGTCTTTGCTGTTGGCTACCGCCACCGCCGAATCCACTGAAACCTCCAAAGCCACCGCCACTACGGCCGCCAAAAATATCACCGAACATGGAGAAGATGTCATCCATAGACATTCCTCCGCTGAAACCTCCGAACGGACCTCCGTTGCCGGCTGCACCGCCCATACCTGCATGGCCGAACTGGTCGTAACGGGCACGCTTATCCGGATTGCTCAGCACGTCGTATGCTTCGGCAGCTTCTTTAAATTTCTCTTCTGCTGTCTTATCACCCGGGTTTTTATCCGGATGAAATTGGATTGCCTTTTTACGATACGCTTTTTTTATTTCTTCTGCTGTTGCGGTTTTCGTCACCTCCAGCACTTCATAGTAGTCTCTCTTTTCCATATATTTATTTTATTCTCCAACTACCACTTTAGCGTGGCGCAGTACTTTATCGTTCAGTGTATATCCGGTCTGTACACAGTCCAGAATCTTTCCCTTTTGTTTTTCAGACGGTGCGGGAACTACTGCGATGGCTTCGTGGTAATCGGTATCCAATGGTTTGTCTTTGGTTTCGATTACTTTTACGCCATTTTGTCCCAACACGGAAATAAATTTGTTATAGATCAGTTCTACGCCTTCTTTCACGGCTGCCACATCAGTTGCTTTTTCCATTGTCTGAAGAGCGCGCTCCAAATCGTCTACGACAGGAAGTATGCTACTAAGGCTTTTTTCACCTCCATTCAAAATCAATTCGGCCTTTTCCTTTACCGTACGTTTCCGGTAATTGTCAAATTCTGCCGACAGGCGAAGATATTTATCCTTCTGGTCTTCAATTGTTTCATTCGCTTTTTCCAATTCCTTTTCCAACTCTTCTTCTTTGGTAAGGGGAGCTTCCTGATCAGTTGTTTCTTCTTGCAGTTGTTCTTCTGCGATGTTTTCGGTTTCCTGGCTGTTCAGTTCTTTTTCTGCTTCTTTTTCTTTTGGATTCATATCTTTATTTTTTTTTGTTCTTATTAAATGGATTCAATTTCATGTCGATAGACGTTACAATATAGTGGCACATCAGCAAAAACTTTGCCAATTTACTTTGTATGCCAAAAAACGCAGCAAAGGTAATACTTTTCTGTCAGATTGACACAACCGGTATAGTATGTTATTCATTAAAAATACCTATCTTTGCGGCCGGAAATAATAATGTGTCAATGTGTCCATGTGCCAATATGCCAATTGGCTGCGCTATGGCAATACACTGCATGGTAATTGGCACATTGGCATATTAGCACATTAATTAATTATTTAAGATGATTACAGTTTCAAACGTATCGGTACAGTTTGGTAAAAGGGTATTGTTTAATGATGTAAACCTGAAGTTTACAAGTGGGAATTGTTATGGTATAATTGGTGCCAACGGTGCAGGAAAATCTACTTTTCTGCGTACTATTTATGGCGATCTGGATCCGACTACCGGAACGATTACATTAGGCCCGGGCGAACGCCTTTCGGTATTGAGCCAGGACCACTTCAAATGGGATGCTTTTACGGTGATGGATACAGTGATGATGGGGCATACCGTATTGTGGGATATTATGAAACAGCGCGAAATATTGTATGCCAAAGAAGACTTTACCGATGAGGACGGTTTGAAAGTGTCCGAATTGGAGGAGAAATTTGCGGAACTTGACGGTTGGAATGCCGAAAGTGACGCCGCCATGTTGCTCAGTGGCCTGGGAGTGAAGGAAGACAAGCACTATACACTGATGGGTGAATTGAGCGGTAAGGAAAAGGTACGCGTGATGTTGGCGCAGGCGCTTTACGGTAATCCGGACAATCTGTTGCTGGACGAACCTACCAATGACTTGGATATGGAAACCGTGATGTGGCTTGAAGATTACCTGTCGAACTTTGAACATACCGTGCTGGTGGTTAGTCACGACCGTCACTTCCTCGACTCTGTATGTACGCATACGGTCGATATCGATTATGGAAAGATCAATATGTTTGCAGGTAACTATAGTTTCTGGTATGAATCGAGCCAGTTGGCACTTCGTCAGCAGCAGAACCAAAAGGCGAAAGCTGAGGAGAAGAAGAAGGAATTGGAAGAGTTTATCCGCCGGTTTAGTGCCAATGTGGCAAAGAGTAAGCAGACTACAAGCCGTAAGAAGATGTTGGAGAAACTGAACGTGGAAGAGATTAAACCTTCTTCACGTAAATATCCGGGCATTATCTTTACGCCCGAGCGCGAACCGGGTAATCAGATTTTGGAAGTTTCCGGACTGAGCAAGAAGACGGAAGAGGGAGTGGTGCTGTTCAACGACGTGAACTTCAATGTGGAGAAGGGGGATAAGATTGTATTTCTGTCACGTGATCCGCGTGCTATGACTGCATTTTTCGAGATTATTAATGGGAATATGAAACCTGATGCCGGAAGTTTTAACTGGGGAGTGACTATCACTACCGCTTATCTGCCATTGGACAATACCGGTTTCTTTAATACTGACTTGAATCTGGTAGACTGGTTGAGCCAGTATGGTGAAGGAAATGAGGTGTATATGAAAGGTTTCTTGGGACGTATGTTATTCTCGGGTGAAGAGGTGCTGAAGAAAGTAAGTGTGCTTTCGGGAGGTGAAAAGATGCGTTGTATGATTGCCCGTATGCAGCTTCGCAATGCCAACTGTCTTATTTTGGATACACCGACCAATCATCTCGATTTGGAATCTATTCAGGCATTCAACAATAATTTGAAGACTTACAAAGGCAATATCCTGTTTTCGTCACATGACCATGAATTTATTCAGACCGTGGCAAACCGTGTGATAGAGTTGACTCCTAATGGTATTATCGATAAGATGATGGAGTATGACGAATATATCACTTCGGATCATATTAAAGAGTTACGGGCAAGAATGTACGGTACTAATAAATAAGATTTTCTTATTTTTATAAGAGATAGGGGCAGTGTAGAAGGAAACTTCTACACTGTTTTTTTATGTCTTACTCTAAATTCTCGTTAATTCCCTTTTGTCGTTCCGAACCTTTCTCCGAACAGATATGTTCCTATCGTATAAACATACAAAAAAGAATATTATGAACTTTATCTGGTATATTCTGATAGGAATAATAGCCGGCTATGTGGCCGGTAAAATAACAAGAGGCGGTGACTTTGGCCTGCTGGTTAATCTTGTTTTGGGGATAATCGGTGGTGTGTTGGGCGGTTGGGTGTTTTCTCTGCTCGGACTTGCGGCAACAGGCATCATCGGCAGTTTGATAACTTCCGTTGTGGGGGCTATCCTGTTTCTGTGGATTGCTTCATTATTCAGCCATTCCCGCTAATTTTTTGCGATACATTTATTATATTAACTAACATAAATTGATTTGATTATGGAATGTGGAAGTACTAAATTTTTAGTAGGACTCGGGATCGGTTCTGCTATTGGTGCGCTGGTTTATCATTTTTCGCGCACTGCAAAAGCTAAGAAACTGAAAAATGATGTGTTCAATGCTCTTCGCGAAATAGAGGCAGATGCGGAAACTGCAATGGAGGATGCCAAGGCAAAAGCTGTGAAGGCGGGTGTGAAAGTAGCCGGTAAAGTTGCCGATAAAGCCAATGATGTGAAAGAGAAATTGAGTGAGGTAGGCCAGTAAGCCGGACCTTAATTATATATGTTCTCCCCGGATAAAATTATTTGTCCGGGGATTTTTTTTGTATATTTGGTACTTCACAATCGACCGGATACGTTTTGTTACGTATCATATTATAAACAAGATGTTATAATGATGGAGCAGGAAAGAATACAAGTACTTGTAGATAAGAGCAGACAAGAGGACACGGCCGCCTTTGCTCTTTTGGTTTCCGAATTTCAACCGCTTGTATTCCGGCTTGCTTTCCGGTTATTGTGCAATGAAGACGAGGCCAGAGATATGGTGCAGGAGACGTTTGTGAAGGTGTGGCTGTCATTGGGACAATATAGCGGAGAATGCCGTTTTTCCACTTGGCTCTACAAGATAACTTGTAATACCTGCTATGACCGGTTACGCTCGATGCGGCATTCGCCTTTGGATAACAGTTCGGATACTTCGACTTCTGTCGATATGGCATCCGGGGATAATATTGAAAGAAATGTGTCTAATAAACAATTGAAGGAACTCATTCTGAAATATACGGATGAACTTACTCCCCGGCAGAGGTTGGTTTTTATGTTGCGGGATGTAGAAGAACTTGAAGTGGAGGAGGTGCGGCAGATAACCGGGCTTTCTGCCGGGAAGATCAAGACGAATCTTTATCTGGCACGTAAGAATATACGAAATAAAATGAATCAAACAGACCCCGATTTATGAGACAGGAAGATAAGCGTTATGAAGAATGGTTGTCTGGAATAAGAAGTGGGCAACCGGTATTGGACCATCCGGAAGACTTGACCTCCGCTATTGTGCAGAGAATAAGCCAAACGGTTTCAAAGAGGAAAAGGCGGAATTTTATAATTAGAAGTTGTGTCTTGGGAACAGTTGCCGCAGTATGGTTGTGTTTGCTTTTAGGTGAGACCTTCTTTCCCTCTTTCTCTGATGGGGCGGAAAAGGAATACAGCGCCTGGCAATGTACCTCTTTCTCTTTGCCGGAAAACTGGAAAAAGATGAGCCTTATGGAAAAGGGGAATTACTGCTCTGTCCGCTATATAAAGCATAAGCAGCAGAAACAAAAGCGTATGTCGGAAATTATGAATAAAACAGATTAAACAGATATAGTATGAAGACAAATAATTTAATAGTGGCAATCGTTATCCTGTTCAGTATGGCTTCGTGTCAAACTTCTTACCGTATGGTTTCCCGTATAAAAACGGATGGCAGCCTGTATAGAGAGGTGTATGCTTATGGCGATTCTGCTTTTCTGGCGGGTGACAGGGCAGAAAACCCGTTTTTGTTTCAGATAGATTCTGATACTTGGCAGTTGGTTGGATTGGGCTCTTCAATCAAATTTAATTTTTGGGGAAACGAACAGGAACTGAATGTAAAAGTATGCCGGGATATTCCGGGAATGTCCGGGGAGTATTTCGAGGTATCGGATACAAAAGAATATGCTGCTCCCTTAGCTGTTCCGCAGGAAATTTTAGAGAAGAAGTTCCGTTGGTTCTATACCTATTATTCATACAAAGCTATTTATTCGGAACTCCCGGATAAAGGTCCTGTACCTTTGGACCGATATTTTAGTGACGAAGAACGGCAGATCTGGTTTCGCGGTGATGAGAATGCTTTTGCCGGATGGAACGGTATTGAATTGAATAATCGGCTGGATGATATTGAAAATAAGTTTTGGGAATGGTATAATCGTAGTCAGTATGAAATCAGTTTTGAAGTCGTGGCGCATTTTACATCCCTGCAAGGTGATACGTCTTATATACGGCGTTTGCAAGAATCTAAGGAAGATATTTATAGCAAGTATGTTTCTAAGAAAGAGAAGGAGAGTACTCCGGAAGAAGTATGTGACTTTTTAAATGATTTATGGCAAACGAAATATTTCTCGAATGTATATAAAGCCAATGAGAAGGATATCGACAAGATGGCTGAAGACCGTGGGCGGATAGTGGAATTGTTCGGATATACGATGCGGAATGAATTGATTATGCCGGGAAAAGTGATTGCTTCTAATGCGATGTTTCAACAGGGAGACTCGGCTGTAATCTGGAAGGTAGATGCTTTTCGCCTTTTGGCAGGCGATTATGAACTTGCAGCAGAATCACGTATTCCTAACTATTGGGCATTTGCTGCCACGTTATTGGCTATTTTATTTGCTTTCTGGCTTTCGTGGAGAGCTTACCGAAAGTAGAAATAAAACAAAATCCTGGCGAAATCACTTCGACAGGACACTGTTTCATTTTACTTAAATGTGGCTACGTAATAAAATTATGACTAATTAATTAAATTCTGATACTGCAAAGATAGGGCGTTCCAGGCAGTGGCACAATCCCTTGAATAAGGTATATTACATAGCTCCTCTAACTATATATAGTTACTTTTGTTCTTTTTTCCATTCTTTGGTTACCGGATCATAGCGTTTGATGACACGTGCGGGGCTTCCTGCACATACTGTGTAAGCCGGTATCGGACGGCTGACTACACTGCCGGCAGCTACAACGCAGTGCTTGCCAAGCGTGACGCCCGGCAGTATTACAGCATTCGCGCCTACCCATACATCGTCTTCGATGATGACCGGTAGGGTAGTCACCCCTTGCTCGTCAATCGGTTTGTCGGCGTCTGCATAATTATGATTTAATCCGGTGACGGTTACGTTTTGTGCCAGATTGACGTGGTTGCCTATTTGTACCGGTCCTATGATAGTATTACCCAATCCGATACGGGTATAATCCCCGATAGTTAAATCTCCCACGGCATTATTGAGGCATGAGAAATCCTCTACAACCGAGTATCTTCCTAATGAAAAACGGCGGAAGGGGGGGAGATCTTTACGTACACTACGGTAAATCACCGAGCCTTTTCCTCGTTTCAGATAGATGAAGTAGAATAATCGGATCCACCAATTAGGTCTTGTTTTTACCGGGTGCATAATAAATCGGTGTACGGCTTTCTTTAAGCCTGCATGTTGCTTGATGTTATTTTTAAGTTTTCCGATATTCATATCATTGAAGACTTTAGGGTTATTTCTTTTTCTTTTCTATCAAGTAGTCGGGGATGGCCAGGCATAGGGTAAACAGTAGGCCGAATAATAAGAACCACCATCTTAAAGAGAGAGTCCAGGCGTAGCATGTGGCGATGATGCACCAAATGCTGCAAATCAAGAACAAGACTCTCCAGGAGGGAACCAATTGTCGGAACAGTTTGTCGGCATAATCCCAGTTTCCTGCAAGCAGTGTTACCGGAAGTTTGGATAGTGCCTTCCATTTGGACATGGAATAGGGAAGTGGACGGGGAGAATCACTGTATACATGTGCATAGTGCAGATATTCTATGAAAATATTCTGCATTAGGAGTCTGCTTTCAAGATTGCTTTTCGGACTTTTCAGATTTTGCTTTAGCCATTTGGCGTCTATGGCAATATCTGTTTTTTCGAGTGCGGAAGAAAGGCCTGCCTGCACATGCCCTTGTCTGTAGATTGAGTTTCTGATCTCTTCACGAATGGCTTTCCGGCGAATCTTTCCGGTGGGCCGGTGTTCGATAATGTGATGCAACTGCATAGCCATTACGCCTGCATCATATGCATCATTGATATCTTGTAGCAAAAGCGGGGAAACATGAGTGGTTTCTCCCAGTATCACTGCAATGTCATATTGGTTTTCATCAAGTTCTCTGACGGCTAAAACGGGATCGTTGTATGTAATGACAGTATATAATTCTTTCGGATATTTTAAATCTTCAATATGAGTTTGCAGGGGAACTAATAAGGCAAAACGATATTTTTTTTCTGTTGCAGGATATTTACCGGAATGTCTGAATAACGCTATCAGGGCAAAAATAAACAGATATATACCGGATAATATAATACAGAAGAAAAAGAAATCATTTGCGATATGAAAAAGGGTGTCTATCATTCAGACATACATATTATACATTCTCTTTTTGGATAAATGCTGTCACGGTTTTCAGGATAATTTTCATATCCAGCCAGAAAGAGAATGTTTTTGCATATTTAATATCTAATTGTTTACGTTCGTCTGCTGACATCTTTCCGGAATTCCCCCGTTTCTCAACTTGCCAAAGTCCTGTTAATCCGGCAGGAGCCATGAAACGGTCGATGTATTCGTCGCTGGTCAGTAATTCTGCCTCGTAAAGAGGAAGGGGACGATTGCCTACGACGGACATGTCTCCTTTCAGAATATTGATAAGCTGAGGTAGTTCATCGATACTATATTTGCGGATGATACGTCCTATCCGTGTAATACGGGGGTCGTTTTCCAATTTGACGAACGCATTTTTCTGCTCCTGTGTTTTTTTATTAATATACGCTTCTTCAGAAATCACGAAATCATCGGAGATTAAAACGATTTCATTTTCATTTTCTTCGAAATCGGGTGTCTCTTCCCAGATGATATCCTCTTCTATGCTATCTGTCTGGTATTGATTTAATGAATTATAATCTTTAAGGTGCTTATCGGCGTTTGTGTACATAGAGCGGAATTTCAGAAAGTCGAATATCTGATAATTGCTTCCTACACGTTTGGATTTGTAGATGACTGCCCCTTTGCTTTCCATGCGGATCGCTATGGCGGTAATGATCAACAAAGGGGACAAGATAATCAGTGCAAAACCGGAAGAAACGATATCGAAGCATCTTTTCCAGACGGGGAGTTTAAACGTTTGTATGTTCTCTCCTTTTTTTTGAATATCTTTTATTTTTTGCTGCTTTCTACGTTTCTGAAAATTGATCAAGCTTTCGATGGCTTCTTGAGGAGCTTCGAATGGTATTGTATTATTGATTCCGGCTTTCAAATATTGCAGGCTCTCCTCCTTGGTGAGTGAATCCATCACAAGTACCATGTATATTCCGGGATATTTCTTCCGTAGATATTCGATGTCCAGGATGTCTTTCTGTATGTCAGTTTGTTCGAATAATATGATAATATCGTATTTCTCCCGTATCTTGTCTATAATTTTTGTAGCTTTGGCATATGTCAATACATGGTAGAATGATTCTTTTACCTGTTTTGAAAAATGTTCGATAGTTCTTTCGTATCTTCCGATATAGACAAGATGTAACATAGGGAATCTTAGTCAATGATTTTTTTTATGCGGACTTTAAGCTCAAGAGGATTAAAGGGTTTTAGAATATAATCGGCTGCACCTTCTTCCAATAATCTGATCCGTTCGGTTGTGCTTTCTTCACTTGAAAGCATAATGATAGGTATCGATTTGAATAATTCGTTATGTTTCATGTAAAGTAGAAATTCATCTCCCATCATTTCCGGCATACGTATATCTGAAATAATAAGATCCGGCATGTTTCCTTCGTGTAACCATTCAATGGCTTTTATTGGGTTTTCGCAATATGTGAAATCATATTCTTTACCTAAGTAGATCGAAACTACTTTGGCTATGGATGCTTTATCATCGATGAGTAATATCTTTTTTTTCATATCAGTAATCGAACCTTTTTACTTTGTTTGCTTCGTTAATATTACGATTAATACACGATTCCCTTTCTCAATCCGTGCAAATATATATATTATTTTAATAACTGCGCTCTATAAAATAGAGTAATTTGCCCATTTTTATATAAAGTCTGTTATTTGGGACAAAATAAAAGCCGGTAAGTTTTAATTCCGGCTTTTATTTTATTTTTTAAGAAAGACTCTCGGATTATTCAAAGATATATTTCTTATCAGTTTTATCAGTAGGATACTTGTACCAATCTAAGTTACTTGTATGATTTTGTGCCCATGCTTCAAATTGTGGATAAGCGTCGGTGATCTTGGTCATCTCTGTCGGGTACTTAAATTCCGGTACGGAAATTCCCCAAGTCAGATTACCGGCAGCATCCAGATTTTCTTTATGTACATTGCCATTAGCGGTAGCACCGTATTTTCTGAACTCGTATAGGTGGATTTCAGTTCTCGGACTTTGGTTACCCATAGAGTATGCTATAAAGAAATCAAGATTGTCTTTGGTCAAAACCGGTGCTGTTTTACTTTGATCAGTAAGTGTAATGATTACTTTCAGGGTATAAACTTCATTGGTCCGTTGCTGGTCGGTATTAAGCATCGGTCGTGAATTTCCACCGAATCCATATACTTGGTGCGCATCTCCAAAGAGAGGTATGACAACTTCGTTGCCGTTACTTTCTATTGCACTGTTTTCGAACATGGAATTAGCCAATGTCGAACGCATCTCTGTTCTGCCGTCAAATGAAACGCTTGCAATAGCACTTTTATTAACGTCTACCAAGCGTAAGGCAGCTCCTAATTGTTTGGTTGCTCCAACAGCACTTAATGTGATGTTATACTGTATAGACTTTATTGCGTTTGTAGATTTTTCTTTTGTATACTCAGTTGAAACATTCAACACGATATCGTTAAAGTCGTAGTCGCCTGCTGAAGGATAATTGTCTTCGAATGCGTAGGTATAGTTCATCGGATTCACTTCGATTTCTTCACCGCTTTCGTTCGGAGTATTACCTTCTCCTGTGCAATCTCCGGCAGGGATTGTGATAGGAGACTCTCCGAACTTAGAGATTGTTCCTTCTGAGTTTTTCAGTGCATCGTAGAAACGGTCCATCCATTTTTCTGTACTGATGTCATCATCAAATTCCTTTATTTCATAATAGATGTTACCTGCTGACTGGAAGTTGTTTAACTGTTCGACCTCTTCGATTTTTACCAATGCATATCCGTTTGAAGGGCCGTGGAAGTGTTCTTCTGTCAAATATGCTTTTTCAATATTCAATATGGAATTTTTGCCTAATGTCAAATCCGGGTTGTCACCTCTGTTTTTATTGTAAGTTTCAATGGTAGCAGAAGATAATTCACCTAATCTGAGAACACCGTCAAAATCTTCGACTTCAAGGTAACAGCCGTTTTCAATTGTACAACGGGTATGTGTTTCTTCGATATAGGCTTTTCCTTGGTTGACTAATTTAGTGGTGTTATTTCTTATATCCAGATTGTCGACTTTGAATGTACCGCAATTATAAATCAGTCCGTTAGGTTCGCTCATTGTGAACTTGTCCAATTCGATGGTTCCTGCATTGTAATTGGGATTTGCAGAACCTACATTGGTGAGTTCAAGCTTTTCTCCTGTTATTTTCCCATCGCCTAATACGGTTATTTGGGATGTACGGCTTAATTTTAATCCATCGGATATGACAATTTCACCTCCTGCAACGACGATTAGTTCTACGTGACCTGATAAATCGGGTGTTTTAGTCAAAGTTAACTTGGTTGCCACTATTACTTTAATGGTGGCGCTTCCCGAAGAATATAATATATCGGTGCAAGGAGAGGTTATTTTGAAAAAACGTGGTTGATTATTCGGTGTATTGAATATATCATAGCCTTCGTATTTGTTTTTATCCCAATTTTGCATAGCTCCCAGATTCCAATCTTGCTGAATTTCGGTAGCTTCTTGCAATTTGCTTGCTATTTCCTGTTCGCTATAAGGCGCTTCCATTGTGGGGACTGTGAAGTCCACAGAACGGGTAGCCCGGGAAACGATGGTATTGCCGTTACCAAAAGCAACTGCAACTCTTCCATTACTGATGTTTGCCGGTTTTACGATGTAACGTCCTTTGTTGTCTACTCGGGCAACGAAGACGGTAGTTAAGGCAGTCGGACAATCCATCGTTGTTTCAAGTTTCATATCTTGATTGGCGTATCCTTCTGCTAAGAGTCTGGCATTGCTGTTTTTATTTAATGGGTTGGCGTCGAACAATTGCACTTTGTAATTAGTTCCCATATCCTCATTCACACTGACGGATACATTAACGCCTTGAGTCGTTTTCCAATCCATACTTGGATCGATGTTTTGTACAGGAAAAGAACTCTGATAAAGTTCTTTGGTTTTTTCCACATCAAAGAGATTTTTGTCATTATCTACACAACTGGTAAATGCGACTGCTCCCACAAGGAGTGAAACAGTACTTGACTTGCAAAGATTGAATTTCATAATTAATTGCTTGCTCTGTTATTACTATTAAATAGATAACAAGTCTTAGTTTGTTATTGGTCACAAAGGTATCTATTAATTTATAATATACTAACGTGTTGTGAGAGGAAAAGTGTTTTTATTAACATCTTTTAAATGGTTGTTGGATGGATATTACAACTTTTTATTGTGGTTTGTGTGTTGGATGTAACTATTTGTTTATTAATAAAATATGATTTAGTTGTACTGTCTGTTATTTCTTTCATTATTTCTATAATTGTATATTCTGTCTATTTTGTGTTGTCTGTATTTGTAAAATGAGAATGAATAGGATAGACGCTCGTTTGCTATACGATATTTGGATTGTGCTTTGATTTTTTGTGAAGAAAGTTATATAAGATTCTTGTGTGTAGAATAATTGGGATTGTATATAATTTGACGGTTTATATCAGGATTGTGGTGCTATTTGTAAATCGCATAGTGTTTGTGTTGATTATAAATTGGTTAGCCTTTAGTGCTTTTCTGTAAATCTGATAGGATGATAAATGAAATATAAATTGCGTTTGCTTATTTTGTACAAGTATGTGCTTTGTGTGATGTTGAATATAATTTTTAGGTTGATGAAGGGGCTTATGATATTGTTTTGTTGAGATGTGTATTTGAATATACAGGGAATCGGTTTAAAGATAGAGAATTAATAATGTTAACACAAATGTAAATAACCGTATGTATTTACTATTTAAAATAGGGATACGGCTTTCTTGAATATTTTTGTTATGAATACTCTTTTTAGGTAGCTATTCTGATACAATAGCCATTAATGTTGCCTTGTTATAACGCTATTTCATTGTTGATTAGGTTTTGTTATTTCTCCAATCAGGCAGGAGTTCATTTTATATCTGATTTCTTTATTGCTTAAACCGTGTCCGAGTAGAAACATTAGTTTTGTTACAGCACATTCCGGTGTGCTGTCGTAGCCACTGATGACACCGGCTTGTAGTAGCTGAATACCTGTTTCATAACGTTCCATTTCTACGGCTCCCGAAGAGCATTGGGTAATATTAACAATAATGATTCCTCGTTCGGTAGCTGCTTTCAGTTGCTCTATGAACCAAGGCTTTTGCGGGGCATTGCCCGAACCGAATGTCTTTAATACTACGGCTTTCAGTCCTTCTACATGGAGTAAGGAGGTGATAATGCTTTCTTGTATGCCGGGAAAAAGGGTTAATATTACCACATTGGTATCAAACAGGTAATGTGGCTTTAAGGCTTTTGTCGGGTCCGGTTTGTGAATAAGGTTAGGTTCATATTTGATATGGATTCCGACACGTGCTAACGCCGGATAATTGAAAGAGCGGAAAGCATTGAAATTTTCAGCATTAATTTTGGTTGTACGGTTTCCACGCATCAGATGGTTTTCAAAGAAGATGCATACTTCCGGAACCATTGCTGTGCCGTTTGCATTTTTGGCAGCTGCTATTTCAATTGCCGTTATCAGATTCTCCTTTCCATCGGTTCGTAATGTTCCTATAGGGAGTTGAGAACCTGTAAGAATAACCGGTTTACTTAGATTTTCGAGCATGAAGCTCAATGCCGAAGCTGTGTAAGCCATTGTATCCGTTCCATGCAAAATGACAAAACCATCGAAGTAATCGTAATTGTAGTTGATGATTTTCACAAGTTTGGCCCAGTAGAGGGGTTCCATATCCGAAGAGTCGATAGGAGGATCGAATTGATAAGAGGAGATTCGGTAATTAAAGCGTTTTAGCTCGGGGACGTGTTTTAACAGATGGTCGAAGTCAAAATTTTCCAAAGCACCGGTCTCCGGGTTTTCTATCATTCCGATAGTTCCTCCGGTATATATTAACAAAACGGAAGGGTAATTGGCTATCATATTTGTGGCTTTCTTGTTAAATCGACGGCAAAGATACAAAAGAATTATGATTTATGAATTATGATTGATGAATTAGCGCACGGAGTCTATGGTCGTCTATGCATGATTCTTCATTGGTAATTCATCAATCATAATTCTTGATTCATCAATCATCGGATGGCTTCTAATAGACGGAGGATGGCTTTTTCGGGATCTTTTTCTTCATCTAATAAGGTGACGAAACGGCTTCCGATAATACCCCCACGGGCATTGTCGCATGCGGCTTGGAAAGTCGCTTTATTGGAGATGCCGAAACCTACCATGCGTGGGTTGCGTAGTTTCATTCCGTCTATCTTTTTAAAATAGGCTCGTTTTTGCGTATCAAAATCTTGTTGTACACCGGTGGTAGCTGCCGAGGATACCATATAGATAAATCCATCCGTATGGGCATCGATATCCCGGACACGTTCTTCACTGGTTTCGGGAGTGATAAGCATGATTACTTTGATATCATGGCGTTCGGCGATGGGGCGATAGTATTCCTGATAATCACGGAAGGGGAGATCGGGGATAATGACTCCGTCGATACCGCATTCTACACATTTACGGCAGAACTCTTCGAAGCCGAATTGCATGATAGGATTTAGGTATCCCATGAAAACGAGTGGGATATTTACATCTTTACGAATGTCACGGAGTTGTTCAAAGAGTAATTTTAATGACATTCCATTGCGAAGGGCCTGTGTAGCTGCATTTTGTATCACAATGCCATCGGCCATCGGATCGCTGAAAGGAATGCCGATTTCAATCATGCTTACACCGTGCTTCTCAAGCGTACGGATAACGTTGGCTGTACCGTTCAGAGTGGGAGTGCCTGCACAAAAATAGATAGATAACAGATTTTTTTTATCACTATTGAAAAGTTGATTAATTCGGTTCATATACTTTGTTTTTTTATTGTTGACGTAATTCGTTTAGAAATAGGCGGATACGTTCCGTATCTTTCCTTCCCGGTTTTGTTTCGAAACGGCTGTTAAGATCATAACCTGCTAAGCGGGGATGATGGAATTCACGAAGGGCCTTCGCACTATATGGATTGATACCGCCACTAAGCAGAAAAGGGACATTGCCATTATAGGCATGTAGAATGCTCCAGTCGAATTGATTGCCCGAACCGCCGTATTGTTGGCATTTTGTATCGAAAAGAAAATAGTTGCAGTATTTTTCATAATCGTAAACAGAATGTAAGTCCTTTATGCAGGAGATGGAAAAGGTTTTGATCAACTTGAAGCCGTTTGATTGAAGTGAACGGCAGTATTCCGGCGACTCATGTCCGTGAAGTTGGATGAAGTTCAATCCGAAACGATCGGCGAACATTTCTATCGTCTGTCTGGGTTCGTTCACAAAGACACCTACACGCCGGGCATGTACGGGCATGTAGTCGGGCATTTCATAGATATAACGAGGAGATTTAGGATAGAAAATAAAACCGATCATATCGATGTTGAGCGTTTCCGTTTTACGGATATTTTCTCCATCCTGCATGCCGCATATTTTTATTAATTTGCCGTTTATCATAATTTATAAAAGATTGGTTGTTACTGCTTGTTTACCTGTGAAATGAATTCTTTCAAGGTTTCGGCCGGTTTCTCGGTCCGCATAAAAGTTTCTCCGATAAGGAAACCTCTGAAACCCGCGTCATGGAGTTTAGAGACGGTTACCGGCTGGGAAATACCACTCTCAGATACCAGTATCGTATCTTGTGGTAACTGTTCCGCCAAACGGAAAGAATTGGCTACATCTGTATGGAAACTGCCTAAGTTGCGGTTGTTGATGCCTACCATATCGATATCTTTATATATATAAGGTAATTCGTCAGTATTATGAATTTCAAGCAGTACTTCTAAGCCGAGTTCATGGGCCTTATCCGCTAAAGCACGGCATTGGGTTTGTTCTAATGCGGCTGCAATCAGAAGTACTGCATCGGCTCCTACGATACGGGCCTGGTAAAGTTGGTATTCGTCAATGATGAAATCTTTCCTCAGAATGGGCAGATTTATCAAAGGGCGTACTGTGCGGATGTCCCGCAGGGTACCGCCAAAAAATGTTTCATCTGTAAGAATGGAAACAGCCGAAGCACCGGAAGCGGCATACGCAGGAACGATTTCTTCCGGACGGGCGTTTTCTTTTATCCATCCTTTGGAGGGCGACCGGCGCTTAAATTCAGCAATGATTCCTGTTGGAGAAGAGGCGATGGCCTGCTTCATGGAACGGGTGGGAAGGAGGTCGCCAATACCCTCGGAAAGCTGTTCGATTGAGATTGCCTGTTTCTGCAAATCTACTTCTTTACGCTTGTTTGCGATAATTTCTGATAATATATCTTCCATTGTTTGCTTTTTTATTGATTAAGTTTTATAAACTTCCGGAGTGTGGCTTGTGCTTTACCGCTCTCTAATGACTGACGTGCCAGACCGATACATTCTTCTATCGGTTTTTCCGGACAAATCACGTGGATGGCAAAGGCGGCATTTACTATCACTACCTCTTTTTGTGCTTCGGTAGCCCGGTTTGCCATGACGTTATCGAATATCTTGGCAGCGTCTTCCGGGGTATTTCCTCCATCCAGATCTTTTTCTGTGTAACGATGGAAATTGAGACTTTCCGGACTGTAGATTTTCTCGCTTTCACTGGTTGCTACCTTAAATTCATTAGTCAGTGAAATTTCATCGTATCCGTCGAGGCTGTGAACTACGGCGAATTTTATATTACTTGCCTGATAAGTGTAGCTATACAAACGGAGTAGTGGTAAATTGTAGACACCTAACAATTGGTATTGCGGTAATACCGGGTTTACCAGTGGGCCGAGCATGTTGAAAAAAGTACGTACGGCCAATGCTTTTCGTACCGGAGCTACTGCCTTCAATGCCGGATTGAAGAGGGGGGCATGCAAATAAGCGATGTTGCATTTCTCTATGGAACGGCGCAGTTTGTCAACATTGTTTGTGAATTTCACTCCATGTTGTTCCATCACATTGCTGGCGCCACTGACGGATGTTGCACCATAATTTCCATGTTTTACAACCGGAAATCCGGCTCCGGCCACAGTAAAACAGGCTGCTGTCGAAATATTGAATGTGTTTTTGCCATCTCCTCCCGTACCAACAATATCGATCGGAGAAAAGTCGCTGAGGTCGACCGGCAGTCGCATTTCCAATAATGCATCACGAAACCCGCATAATTCTTCAACGGAAATATTACGCATCAGGAAAACGGTGATCAGCGAAGCTACCTGTACATCGTTGTATTTTCCCTGTGCTATGTTTTGCAGGATGATACGGGCCTCTTCCCGTCCCAGATATTGATGTTCGAAAAGTTTATATAGAATCTGTTTCATACATTTATGCTTTTAAGAAATTGTGGATGATAATCTTTCCTTGTGGTGTGAGTACTGATTCGGGATGGAACTGTATGCCATGTACATCGTACGTGCAATGGCGTAATGCCATGATTTGTCCCTCTTTGCTTTCTGCCGTGATCTCCAGACTGTCGGGAAAGTGATTGCGGCTGACCACCCAAGAGTGATAACGTCCTACGGGAATCTCGTGTTCTAAATCTTGAAATAATATATCTTTCCCGGTTATATCGATGAGGGTTTGTACGCCATGATATACTTCCACCAGGTTTTCGAGTGTGGCACCGAATGCTTCACCGATAGCCTGATGTCCGAGGCAGACACCTAATATACTTTTGGTCGGTGCATATTGTTTTATAATAGGTAAAAGCAGGCCGGCTTCTGCGGGTATGCCAGGGCCGGGGGAGAGAATGATTTTGTCGAAGCGGTTCACTTCGTCAAGGCTTATCCGGTCGTTACGAAATACTTCTATATCGGTGTATCCGAGTTCTTTTACCACATGCAACAGGTTGTAGGTAAAAGAGTCATAATTGTCTAAAAGTAAAATTTTCATTGTTTTCAGTTTTTGAGTGTTTCTGCCAGATCGATTGCTTTTTTCAATGCTCCTAACTTATTGTTTACTTCCTGTAATTCATATTCATCCTGACTACGGGCTACAATACCTCCTCCGGCTTGCAGCCATAGTTCATTGTTACGACTGACAAAAGTGCGAATGGTAATTGCTTGGTTTAAGTCGCCGTTCAATCCGATGAATCCGATACAACCGCCGTAAGCACCACGGTTGTGAGGTTCTATTTCGCTGATAAGTTGCATGGCGCGCACTTTGGGTGCACCACTGAGTGTACCTGCCGGGAAAGTGTCGATGAAAGTTTTCATCGAACTGCTTGGTTCGTCCAATATTCCACTGACACGACTGACGAGATGAATGACGTGGCTATAATATTGCGGTTCTTTGTAGAATACCACCTGTACGTCGTGACAATTCCGGCTAAGGTCATTTCGTGCCAGATCCACTAACATTACATGTTCTGCATTCTCTTTCGGGTCGGCAAGCAGTGCTTGAGCCAGTTCTTTGTCTTTTATGGAATCGCCGGTACGGCGGGTTGTTCCGGCGATCGGGTCAATGCAAGCCTGTTTCCCTTCGATTTTACAATGTGTTTCGGGTGAAGAGCCGAAAATCCGGTAACCGCCGAAGTCAAAGTAAAACAAATATGGAGAAGGGTTGATGCTGCGTAGTGCACGGTATACTTTGAAGTCGTCTCCGGCATAAGGCTGGATGAATCTTCGGGACAGTACGATCTGGAACACATCTCCCCGAAGGCAGTGTGCAATCCCTTTACGGACGTTTGCTTTGTGTTGTTCATCTGTAATGGGACTTCTCACGGGGCCGGTTATGGAAAAATTATACGATGCATAATTCCGGTTTTCGATGGCGGCTTCCAGTTGGGGCAATCCGCTTTCTTCTCCTTCGCTGAGTATTTCTACCAGAGTCAGTTCATTTTTGAAATGGTTGAAGATGATGACATATTTATAAAGGATATACAGTATATCCGGTGCATCATTCATTTCATCGTGACTCTCTTTGATTGGAATATGTTCGAAGTATTTTACGGCATTAAATGTGGTATATCCATAAAGACCATATGCTTCCCGATGTTTTCCTGTCACCTGGAAAAGGGAGATAAATCCGTCGATAGCCTTTTCCACAGTGAATGTCTCTGTCAGTGGCTTTTCTTCCCGGCTATTGTCGGGACAGATGGTAGTAACAACATCGTTGTTGATACCGATACTCGCCAAGGGGCAAAGGGCAATGTAAGACATGGAGTTTTCTCCGGCATGGAAATCCGAACTTTCCATTAGTGCTGATTGCGGATACATATCCCGCACTTTGAGATAGATGCTGACCGGTGTATGTAAATCACCGAGCACCTGTTTGCTATTGGTTTTATAGGAAAATGTTTTCACGATTTCATTTATTACTTAACTACTTGACTACTATACATGGATTATTCAAGCTAAATAGGTTTCAATATCCTTGTCTCCTCGTCCCGAAACGGTTAATACCACCACATCTTCCGGTTTGAATTTAATTTTTTTCAATGCTCCGAGGGCATGTGCAGATTCCAGTGCCGGGATGATGCCTTCGAGTTTTGTCAGTTCGTATGCGGCTTCTATGGCTTCATCGTCATTAATTGCCACTACCGTAGCCCGGTGTTGTGAGGCAAGATTGGCATGTATCGGGCCGATGCCGGGGTAATCCAGTCCGGCAGAAATGGAATACGGTTCTTCGATTTGTCCGTCCTCATTTTGGATAACGAAAGTTCGTGCTCCGTGGATGATACCCATTTTACCCAGTTGGATAGTAGCCGCAGTCTGGCCGGTTTCTATACCTTTTCCTCCGGCTTCGGCCAATACGATGCGCACACGTTCGTCATCCAGATAATGATAGATAGTACCTGCTGCATTGCTGCCACCGCCTACACAGGCAATCAGATAATCGGGACAGTCACGTCCTTCTTTCTCTTTCAACTGCTTTTTTATCTCTTCGCTGATGACCGATTGCAGACGTGCTACCATATCCGGATACGGGTGAGGGCCGACTGTAGAACCGATAATGTAGTATGTATCTGCCGGATGACAACACCAGTCGCGTATGGCTTCGTTGGTGGCATCTTTCAGCGTCATGTTTCCCGATGTTACCGGAATGACTGTCGCTCCGAGCATTTTCATCTTTTCCACATTGACGTGTTGGCGTTCCACATCTGTTTTCCCCATATAGACGATGCATTCCATATTCATCAATGCACAGACGGTAGCTGTTGCCACGCCATGTTGTCCGGCTCCCGTCTCGGCAATGATACGTGTTTTTCCCATGCGGCGCGCCAAAAGTATCTGCCCGATGGTGTTGTTTATTTTATGGGCTCCCGTATGATTGAGGTCCTCTCGTTTCAGGTATATTTTACATCCATATTTTTCCGAGAGGCGGCGTGCCAGATAGAGTGGGGAAGGACGGCCCACATAATCACGCAATAATTGGTCGAACTCCTGCTTGAAACTTTCGTCATTCAATACGGTCAGATAAGTGTTTGTCAGTTCTTCTACACATTTGTGAAGTATTTCGGGGATGTATGCTCCGCCGAACTCTCCATAATAACCGTCTTTGTCAACTTGATAACTTTTCATATATTTTTTTTTTTATAATTGAACTCTGTTTGGTAGTACCGGCAATCCCGGTTTCCGATAATGGCCGGAAAATAAAAAGGGCCCTGCCGCAAGTTGCGACAGGGCCCTTTCAAATCTGTTATATCTTTATTGAGGTATATACATACGAGCACTGCTCCCTTACGACTGTCGGAGTTGTAATAGGCGCCACCACCAATATGTATTTACTAACATTGTTCTCATTGTCTTTTATTGTTTAACGGGGGCAAATATAAGCACATTGTTTGAAACTACAAATAAAATCTGTCTTTTTTTTATTATGCTCAATATAGTTCGTTCTCAAATAATATCTTTTTGGTTAAAAATATTGGTTCCTGTTTAAATTTTCCTCTTTAAAGTTTTTTTCATATGTATATTATAATAGAAAGTACTATCTTTGCATGGTCTTTCCTTCCTATATATTAGGAACAAGAAAGATAAGACATATTTGAAAGACGTTTTGAACGTATTCTTCTACAAGTAAATTCTCGCAAAATTTATTAAGAAAAGGAGAAAACGCAACGAAACATCTCCTTCGTATGTGTGTTATAGGTACACCAAATTTTTGGTGTGCTCAATAATATCGTATGAACGTGGGTTGTTTGTGTTGCTTATCCTTTTCTAGGGCAATGCGAGAAGCCTACTTGTGGGATAAGTGAACAAAGACTCCCACGTTTTTTATTATGCCTATCTTAGAAGTTGAACTAATTGCCACACATGGGGAGTATGTATGGGATTATTCGTTACAATGAAGCCTATTGGTATTTTGATAAAGGAAGAATTAGAGAAACAGGAACGAAGTATCACTTGGTTTGCACGCAAACTATCTTGTGACCGTTCTAATATTTATCGTCTGTTTCAAAAAGAAAGTATTGATACGAATCTTCTTGTCCGAATTTCTATTCTTTTAGGTAAAGATTTCTTTTCTGATTTGTCTGATTACGTAAAGGAGAAAGAACAACTGCATGATTCGCGATAATTCTGTGGCATTTCTGCAATATGTTTTTGTTCTTTCTTTAACTTCTTTGCCATACTTTTGCAGAAAATAAATTAAACATTAAAACGTATGAAAACAATGAAGTATTTATCTATGTTACTAGTGATGGTAGTAACGAGTGTTTGTATGGTAAGCTGTGGAGATGATGATGATATCCCTACAGATATAGCGACCACTATAGCTGGAGATTATAGTGGTAAATTAAGTGTTATAGGATATACAGAACAGTTTACTGCTTATGCAACATTGACTAGAAAGTCGGACAACGCGATATCTGTAGTTGTAGATTGTGACGAAATAGATTTGCATTTAAAATCTGTTATTCTTGATATTATGCAGAATGGAAATTCCTATGAATTATCTTCTAGTTCAAAAGCTGTAAATGGAACTGTTATTGATCAGAATATAAATTTAACTTTTGCTACAGGATCTAATACATATACTTTTTATGGTAGTAAATAGTAGATCGTAATGTTTTAAAAGTTGTGTATAAATATTGTATATGATGAAATTGAAGTTTTTATACACAACTTTTAATTTTACAACAATGATACTATAATTGTGGAATACCATGTTTTTAATATTTTAATCGTGAGGAAACTCTTTCTTTTAATTGTTTATTCGTGTACTTTTTTAGCTTCTTTGTTTGGTGATTTTTTTGTATTCTTCACATGGCAATAATTTTGTTTAATTCAAAAAAAATCATTTTTCTAAATCGTTTGTTATACTTATTGTCCTTAAATTGTTATAAATATTGTCAGCACAAGTGATCACTTAAAAATAAACTTGCTGCATAAACATTTTCTTTCTTAGATTTGTTTCTTTATGCAATTCATATTTAAAAACAGAAACCAATTATGAAACAAAGGAAAGTTCTTATAGCAATTGCTGTCGTTATTTTTATTTTATTATTGTTGTACTGGCTTTTTGTAGCTGAAGATATAAATGCATGGCTTCCCGTAAATTGATACAATGATTGGCTGCTTTTCTCGTGAAATGGGTAGCCAATTGTTTTTGTAGGAAACTGTTCTGATATTGTGGCAAGATTGCTATCTTTGTATCTGTTATTAAAATAAAGAGTAAAAAACGATGGATAATTTTATTTTTCAAAATCCTGTTAAGCTCATTATGGGCCGTGGGATGATTGCCCGGTTGAGCAAGGAGATCCCGTCCGATAAACGGATCATGATTACTTTCGGCGGAGGAAGTGTGAAAAAGAATGGAGTATACCAGCAAGTGAAAGAGGCCCTTAAAGGTTATTTCACGGTGGAGTTTTGGGGGATAGAACCCAATCCGGCTATTGAGACATTAAGAAAAGCAATTGCTTTGGGGAAAGAAAATAAGGTGGATTATCTGCTGGCAGTAGGTGGTGGTTCGGTGATAGACGGAACGAAATTGATTTCTGCCGGATTGTTGTATGAAGGTGATGCCTGGGATTTAGTAACAGCCGGACGTCCTGTGACGGATACTGTTCCTCTTTCTACCGTACTGACATTGCCTGCTACGGGTTCTGAGATGAACAACGGTGCTGTCATATCGAGGCACGAAACAAAGGAGAAGTATCCTTTTTATGCCAATTATCCGTTATTTTCGATTCTGGATCCCGAAGTAACATTTACGTTGCCCCCTCATCAAGTGGCTTGTGGTATCGCTGATACTTTTGTACATGTAGTAGAACAGTATATGACGACTCCGGGACAAAGCCGCCTTATGGATCGTTGGGCAGAGGGGATTCTGCAAACACTCGTAGAGATTGCACCGAAAATCCGCGAGAACCAGCATGACTATCAGTTGATGGCAGACTTCATGCTTTCGGCTACGATGGGATTGAACGGGTTTATTGCTATGGGGGTATCACAGGACTGGGCTACTCACATGATTGGTCATGAACTGACTGCTCTGCACGGATTGACACATGGCCATACGTTGGCTATCGTTTATCCGGCTACTTTACGCGTACTGCGTAAATCGAAAGGAGATAAGATACTGCAATATGGCGAAAGAGTATGGGGAATCACTTCCGGCACTCGGGAAGAACGCATTGATGAGGCTGTCCGACGTACGGAAGAATTTTTCCGTTCATTGGGTCTGACTACCCGATTAAGTGAAGAGGGTATCGGCAAAGAAACGATTGAAGAAATAGAACGGCGTTTTAATGCCCGTGGAGCGAAATACGGCGAGAATGAAGATGTGACAGGTAAAGTTGCCAAAGAAATATTGGAAAGTGCATTGTAAACTTTCCCGTTAAAGACATTCCTCTTAATTTTGTTAGTCGTCTTTTTCAAGTATTGTTTTCTGCTCAACAAGACGTTAAATTCTTAAGAGAAGAATACATATTTATTATGGTAAAGAATGCATTTTAATACTATGTTAATATTAATTTCTTTCATTGATGAATATGTATTCTTTTCTTGAAAATTTCCCAATTTAAATATATGATATATAGTGTTTTGAATTATATACCATTTCTCATAAAATTCCCTTATCCTACCTGCTTTGAAAAGACAATGCGTCCGAACTTGTCAATATTGCAATTACATTGGTACTGTCACCCGTATCACGAAAAAAAAGTTATTGCATCCATTGTCTGTTCTTTGTATATAAGCTATCGATGATACCATCTGAAAGTCCGATAGTAGGCACGATGATTCCGTTCGCTTGTACTCTTGTCGCTACTTCCATAAAAATTTCTGCTGCCGGAACAATTACATCTGCCCGGTCGGGTTTTAACTTAAACAGTTTGATGCGTTGTTCTTTAGGTAAATCTTTCAAAGTTCGATATATATCTTGTAAGGAAGCGAGTGGAAGAAATAATTGTTTCTTGTCTTTTTTATCTGCCAAACGGAATAATTTGTTGATATTACCTCCCGAACCGATAATGTGAATGGGGGCATATTCTTTAGCCAATACTTCCAAATCGGTATGCATCTGCTCTTTTTCTTCATTTTTCACCATTCCACTGAGCATACGTACCGTGCCGATATTGTACGAGCGGGAACTTTTCAGTTCTCCTTCACTTATGAGGTTGATTTCTGTACTGCCACCACCTACATCTACATATAGATAGTTTTTTCCGGGTTCGAAGAGTTGTTCGATGTGATTATCATACACGATATGAGCCTCTTCTTGTCCATCGATGATTTCGATACGTATTCCCGTTTTTTTCTCTATCTTGCGAACAATACTTTTTCCGTTGCGAGCATCACGCATGGCCGATGTGGCACAAGCACGATAATCGGTTACCTCATATATTTTCATGAGTTGCCGGTAGGCTTTCATAAGACGGATGAGTTTTTCTGTTTTTTCTGTGGAAATTTCTCCGGAAGTAAAAGCGTCTTCACCCAATCTTAGGGGAATACGGATAAGCTGAACTTTACTCATTAATCCTTCGGGTGAACCCTCTTCATTTACACGTTTTATCAGGAGGCGTACAGCATTAGAGCCGATATCGATGGCGGCATAATTTACTTTTTTCATTATATCTTATAACTTTTATATAATTCTTCTTGTGAACGGAATAATGTATGTTCTTTCGTTTGCCACGGACGATTTTCTCCGCTTCCGTCTACAATTCGACCTTTTGCAGTATCTCTAAGTCCATATTCGACTATGCGTTTCAGGTCCTTTTGTATTTCTTTATCATATACTGGTGTTATGACTTCGATGCGATTGTCCAGATTACGGGGCATCCAATCTGCCGAACCGATGTAATAACGTTCCTCACCATTGTTGGCGAAAATAAAGATACGCGAATGTTCCAGATAACGGTCTATGATTCCGTTAATCTGGATATTTTCACTTATTCCCGATATTCCGGTGACAAGTGAGCAATTGCCTCGTACTACTAAGTCTACTTTAACTCCAGCAGCAGATGCGGCATAGAGCTTCTCTATCAGTACTTTGTCGGTGATATGGTTCACCTTACACAAGATATAAGCTTCTTTGCCTTGTTCTTTATTTTTTATTTCTTTATTGATAAGGGTAATGAATTTCTTACGCATATCATTGGGCGATACAAGTAATTCCTTGAATACGATGGGGGTATATGGCTTTTCTATGAACTCGAACACGTAGTTTACTTCCCGTACGATGGGACGGTGTGCCGTCATAATTGTATAATCTGTATACATGCGTGCATTTCCTTCATGAAAATTGCCGGTGCTGATACAGGCAAAATCTCCATATCTGGTCGAGACATGCAGAAGTTTGGAGTGGATTTTTAACCCTTCTACACCAAAAATGACATGTACTCCGGCGTCTTGTAATTTTTTACTCCAATTTATGTTGGAAGCTTCGTCGAAACGCGCCAGCAGTTCGATGATTACTGTTACTTTCTTTCCATTACGAGCGGCGGCAATTAACGCTTTTACTACTTTTGAATCTTTTGCTAACCGGTAGAGGGTCATCTTGATGCTTTTCACTTCTTTACTGATAGCCGCCTCGCGTAGTACTCGTATGAATGTATCGAAAGAATGATACGGATAATGTAAAGATCTGTCTTTTTGGCGAATGAGTGTTATCAAGCTTTCCATTCCGTTTAGTTCGGATTTGAAAAGGGGCGGCCATACGGGATATTTCAAATCTTTTCGTCCGCAATCGGGAAACTTCATCAAATCTTTGAAATTATGATATCGTCCGCCTGCCACACGCGTATCACTTTTATCCACATTTAATAGATGGGTTAGTTTTTTCAACAGATCTTTCGGCATACTTTCATCGTAAACGAAACGAATTGGTTCTCCTTTTTTCCTGCTTTTTACTCCTTTTGATATCTTTTGTAATACTCCGGTGCGAAGATCGCTGTCCATTTCCATTTCGGCATCTTTGGTGAATTTGAATGTGTACGCTTCGTAGTCTGTATATTTCATACCGACGAAAATCATTGGTAAACAATAACGAATAACATCATCCAGAAACATTAGATGAATCTTTCCTTCAGAGTCCGGCAGACGGATAAAGCGTCCGAATTCGGTAGCAGGGAGTGGGATAATGGCGTAATCCTTTTCCTTAGTTTTCTTTTCCGGGGTTTGTCGTATAAGGCGGACAGCAAGATAAATGTCTTCATCCGTTTGTTCACCCAGTGAACAGGAATTGGTAAGGAAAAGCGGATTAGTAGAGCCATTTAGTTGGTTACGGTAGAAGAAATTTATGAATTCGCCTTGTTCTATTGATAACTCGGTTTCCTTTACTATATATATATTTTCTTGTTTTAAGTCTTCCGTAATGGTAGCAAAGGTGTCTTCGAATTGTTTGCAGTAGCGGTTATGCAGTTTGCCTATCTGTTTTAGTGTTTGGGTTGCGATGTTCTGCTCTTTTTTTATGTTTTTATCGGCATATTCTACTATGCGGTTTAGTGTAGCTACACGAACTCGGAAAAACTCGTCGAGGTTGTTGGAATAAATACCTAAAAAGGTGAGTCGTTCCAGTATCGGAACTTCCGGTCGGGTTGCTTCAAGTAAGATACGCTGGTTGAAGTACATCCAACTGATGTCCCGCTCTATATAGAGGTTTTGAGATTTCTCTTCGTCTGATTTCATGAGAGTGAGTATCTATAAATTTGTTTTTGCAAAAGTACGGGAGTGAGATGTAATGAATATTACATTTTTGCTATGAACTTATTACAAAACTTGTTTGTTGTTTTAATATGTAGATAGAAACACGTATATTCGCAAAAGGATTGGGCTGAAGCCTGTTAAAAATAGATAGAAAATTATGAAAACGATGAATTATTCTCTTGTCCGTATTGTCTGTGCATTGATTATCGGTTTAGTACTTGTTCTCTGGCCGGATGTTGCGGTGCAGTATCTTGTGATTACACTTGGGGTATTGTTTCTTATTCCCGGTTTGATTTCTCTTATCAGTTATTTCGGATCCAAACCCGAGGAAGGTGTGTCGCGCCGTTTCCCGATAGAAGGAACGGGTAGCTTGCTTTTCGGCCTTTGGTTGATAATAATGCCGGCTTTCTTTGCCGATGTATTGATGTTCCTTTTAGGATTCATATTGATTTTGGGAGGTGTACAGCAGATTGCCTCACTTTCGATGGCACGCCGTTGGACAATAGTGCCCGGTGCATTCTATGTGGTGCCGTCTCTTATCCTGCTTACCGGTATTGTGGCGTTGTTCAATCCCACAGGAGCACGTAACACGGCATTTATGATTATTGGTATCAGTAGTCTTGTTTACGCAGTTTCCGAATTGATCAATTGGTTTAAGTTTACCCGTCGTAAGCCGCAGAAACCTGTATCGGATGATATAGAGGATGCAAAGATTATAGAATAAGAAATAAGAAGAGGCCTGCCTCACGGCAATCCTCCTCTGCAAACTTAAAACAACCAACAAAAGAAATAAGAAATAGTGATTAGTGTCATGCTTCATGTATAGCGTAGCTGTTTATCACTAATCCCTATTCTGTTATTCCTTATTTACGTCTATCTGATAAATAATAATTCCCTGTATTTGGGAAGTGTCCACATCTGATTGTCGACAATGAGTTCGAGTTTGTCGATGTGGTAACGGATTTCTTCCAGAGCCGGTACGATAGTGTCGTGATAGGCAATGGCTTTTTCGCGTTCACTCTCTATTTTGTTTGCTACTTTTCGGGCTTCTACCATAGCATCTACATGCTCTTTTATGAATGCGGTACGGTCAGCTATCTCTTCGATAAGTTCCAGATTTTTGGCAGATAATCTGGCGGCTTTTTCTTCGGGGAAGAGAGATTTCATTTTGTATACATTATCTATCAAATCCGTTTGATACCGGGTGGCAACCGGGATGATGTGGTTCATTGCCAGATCTCCTAATACACGGGCTTCGATTTGGATTTTCTTTGTATACGTTTCCCATTTCACCTCATTGCGGGCTTCCAGTTCTTTTTTCGTCATTACACCGACCGATTCGAATAGGGAGATTGTTTCCGGTTTCAGATAATTGTCGAAAATGCGGGGTACGCTGGTCTCGCAATCCAAACCACGCCTCATGGCTTCTTCTTTCCATTCGTCACTGTATCCGTTGCCATCGAAGTGAATGGCTTTGCATTCTTTAATGTATTTACGGATGATTTCGAGGATAGCAGAGATTTTCGGTTCTCCTTTTTCTATCAGAGTATCGACATCTTTCTTAAACTTTTTCAATTGAGCGGCAACAGCAGAGTTCAAGGCAATCATGGCACTGGCACAGTTGGCTTCCGAACCTACTGCGCGGAACTCAAAGCGGTTTCCGGTGAAGGCAAAAGGAGAGGTACGATTCCGGTCGGTGTTATCGATTAGGAGTTCCGGAATCTGTGGAATATCCAGTTTCATACCCTGTTTTCCACCGAGACTTACCAAGTCGTCTTTCGTACTTTCCTCGATATGTTCCAGTACTTGTGACAACTGTTTTCCGAGGAAGGAAGAGATGATTGCAGGAGGTGCCTCATTGGCACCCAGGCGATGGGCGTTTGTTGCGCTTGAAATGGATGCTTTTAATAATCCGTTGTGATGGTAGACGGCCATCAACGTGTTGACTACAAATGTCACAAAACGGAGGTTGTCTTCCGGTGTTTTACCCGGTCCCATCAACAGGATACCTGTATCTGTACCCAATGACCAGTTGTTGTGTTTTCCACTGCCATTTACACCCTTGAACGGTTTTTCATGTAGCAATACGCGGAATCCGTGACGGCGGCTTACCTTACGCATCAGTGACATGATGAGCAGGTTGTGATCGTTTGCCAGATTACATTCTTCGAAGATGGGAGCCAACTCGAACTGGTTCGGGGCAACTTCGTTATGACGGGTCTTGACGGGTATTCCTAATTTTAAGGCCTCAATTTCGAGATCTTTCATGAAAGCTGCCACACGGGTAGGGATAGCACCGAAATAATGGTCTTCCAACTGTTGGTTTTTAGCGCTGTCGTGCCCCATCAGTGTACGGCCTGTCATCAATAAATCGGGACGGGCGGCATAAAGACCTTCATCCACCAGAAAGTATTCTTGTTCCCAACCCAAGTAGGCGATTACTTTCTTCACCTCCGGATTGAAATAATGGCAAACATCGACAGCCGCTTTATCTACTGCCCTCAGTGCTTTGAGAAGCGGTGCCTTGTAATCGAGCGATTCGCCTGTATAAGCGATGAAAATAGTGGGGATGCACAAAGTATCGTCTACGATGAATGCCGGTGATGAGGGATCCCATGCGGAGTATCCGCGTGCTTCGAATGTATTGCGTATACCGCCATTGGGGAAGGAAGAAGCATCCGGCTCTTGCTGAACGAGCAATTTGCCTGTAAACTCTTCCATCATTCCTCCTTTGCCATCGTGCTCTACAAAAGCATCATGTTTTTCGGCTGTACCTTCGGTGAGTGGAGCAAACCAGTGCGTATAATGAGTAGCTCCCATTTCAATGGCCCACTTTTTCATTCCGGCAGCCACTTCATCGGCAATACTACGATCCAGCGGAGCACCGTTATCAATTACGTCAGTCAGTTTGTTGTACACTCTGCTTGACAGATACTTGAACATCTTCTCTTTGTTGAACACATACTTCGCGAAATATTCCGAAGGGCGTTCTGTGGGAGTAACCACTTCCACCGCTTTCTTCTTGAAAGCTGTCTCTACAACTCTGAATCTAAGTTTTGACATAAGCTTTAGGGATTTATGAATTATGAAATTGTGAATTTATGATTTTTATGGTTCATGAATTATGGTTTATCGATTTATGAACAACCTATGCTGTTGATCTGCATAGCAATTCATAGTTCATAAATCATAATCCATAAATCATCAGTTGTATGCCGACTCTCCGTGCTCGTAAATGTCGAGTCCTTCTTCTTCGATACGTGCCGGAACACGTAACCCGTGAATCTTATCGAGCGACTTGAAGATGATGAAACCCATGCCGGCCGCCCAACAACCTACGATCACGGCACCGAATAGCTGTGCTCCGAAGAATCCGAATGTACCTGTATAGAATACACCTTCACTTGTGGAGAATAATCCGGTGAGTATCGTTCCGAGAAAACCGCAGACACCATGTACCGAACTTGCACCTACCGGATCGTCTATCCTTAACACTTTGTCGATAAAATCGACTGAGAATATCATAACAATACCGCAGATAGCGCCAATTAGCACAGCTCCCGTTGCCGATACACAGTCACATCCGGCTGTAATGCCTACCAGTCCGGCGAGGACACCGTTCAATGTGAATGACAGAGACGGCTTCCCGTATCGCCACCAACTCACTGTCAGAGCAAAGAATCCACCGGCGCAAGCAGCGAGGTTGGTAGTGAGAAATACGTGTGAGATGGCTATCTGATCGGTTGTGGCGGCGGCTGCCAATTGTGAGCCGGGATTGAAACCGAACCAGCCGAACCAAAGGATAAATACGCCTAAAGCGGCAATCGTAAGGTTATGTCCGGGAATGGCTCTTGATTTTCCGTCTTTTCCGTATTTCCCGATACGCGGACCGAGAATGGCAGCGCCTGTCAGGGCTATCCAGCCACCTACGGAGTGTACCACCGTTGAACCGGCAAAGTCGTGGAAAGTCGTTCCGAAAAGGTTCATCATGAAAGAATCTGCTTCACCGTTCATCAGCCAGCCGCCACCCCATGTCCAGTGCCCGGAGATGGGGTAGATCAGTACACTGATGAAGACTGTGTAGATGAGGTACATGGAGAACTTGGTACGTTCCGCCATAGCTCCCGAAACGATGGTGGCTGCTGTGGCACAAAATACCGTCTGGAACACCAGAAAGCCTTCGGATGGCAATCCTCCGCCATCATAGAATGAAAGGTCGAAGAAGTGTGGTATCCCGATGAATCCGCCTGCGCCGAACATCAGGCCGAAACCGATAAACCAATAGAGCAGGGAGCCGAACATGAAATCGACGAAGTTTTTCATCAGGATGTTGGCAGTGTTTTTTACTCGTGTGAAACCGGCTTCTACCAGTGCGAATCCCGGCTGCATGAAGAATACCAGCATGGCTGCAAGCATCATCCATACGGTGTTTAATCCGTTGGCAAGTTCTTCTACGGTGTTCGGAGGCGTTTCCGTATCCGGAACTTCTATTGTTGTGGCGGCTATTTCCGTCACAGCTATTGTGGACGTTGCCGATGCATCGTTGATGGCAGTCGATATTTCCTGAGCGAGTGTTTCTGTCGCGAAGCACAGTGCAAAAAGCATAGCACCGGCTATACGCAGTGTTGTAATGCTGCGTTTTCTATATGTATCCATAATGTTAATCTGTTGATTTGTAATACCTGTTAGTACTGATGGGAAGGCCCGGAGATGAATATCGGGACTTCTGTGTTTTGCCGTTTATCGTTCTTGTTCGGCATTATAAAGTGCAATGTCTCCCCGTTCGCCGGTACGGATGCGAATGGCATCTGCTATGGGGATAACGAAGATACGGCCATCACCGATTTCTCCGGTTTGCGCTGCTTTGATAATGGCCTGCACGGTTTTTTCTGCATTTTTGTCGCGTACTACTATCGAAACAAGTATTCGTTCTATGGAACTTGTGTCATACACTACGCCACGGTAGATGCGCCCCTGACGTGATTTACCTATACCTCTTACATCGTAATAAGAGAACCATTCGATGTCCGCTTCCAGAAGTGCATCTTTCACCTCCTCGAACTTGGTTTTACGGATAATTGCTTCAATCTTTTTCATATACCTTATTGAATTAATGTGTTTTTGTCGTAAATCCTTAGAAACTCATACCGAATATCAGATATGTCTTGTCCATAACGGGCGATACGATGAACTGCACAAAGATGGGGATCAAGAAACTGTCCGTCACTTTTACCTCTTTGGCCGCTTTCAGCGAAATGTCCGTGAAGCCGCTTATCTTCTCACCTGTGTACATGTAAGACTTGGTGGATATGCCTACGGAGGGAGTCAGTGTAACCTTCCCCGGACAGGCAATGTCATATGCGGCATTGAAATAGGCTGAAAAATTCTGATCGCCATCCGGATTCTTGTCTGCTCCGGCAAACATCATGGCTGCCGAGAGGGTCAGAGGAACTTTATCGCCGAAGTTGTAACTCAATGCGCCTTCAAAATAGTGGCTCTCTTTGTAATGCCCGTATTTGCCACTTTCACCGGACCACCAATAGTCGGTCACTGCAATGCCGAATCTACCAATGCCATATGCCAACGTGAGATCGAGTTCTTTGGGTTCGAGGTCTGTGACACTGGTACTTCCCCAGGCTGATAAGGATATTCCTTTGTAAGCCAGTCCTAAAGAGGGCTGGACAGAAGTGCCCGATGCCTGGTCGAAACCACGCCATACATATTTGCTTACTACCTCGGCACCCAGTGAAATCTCAAATTTGTCTTGTGCCGTCACCGTTGCCGGAATAAGCATGCTCAATAACGCTACTGCTACTCCCCTTAATTTTCCGTTAATTGTCGTTTTCATCGTCTTTTTACCTTTATGTTAGAAAATTGTGGATGTACGGTCCAACTTTTATATATAGTAGCGCGCAAGTACTATCTCATTTTATCTGTAAATCGTCCATTGGAAGATAAAAGTTGTGGAGGTGTGTTATTTTCGTTTTTTTCATTCTTGACTTTCCGGTTTCCTTTTTTCCGGTTTTCTTTTATATCTTTAAATCCACTGTTTTATCCGTCTCATGGCTTCTATGCAATCGTGACGTTCGCCAAATGCCGTAAGGCGGATGTATCCTTCACCGCTCGGCCCGAAGCCTATGCCCGGCGTACCTACCACGTTTGCTTCGTAAAGCAGTTGGTCGAAGAATTTCCAAGAGCTTGTTCCATTCGGGGTTTTCACCCAGAGGTAAGGAGCGTTGACTCCTCCGTAGACTTTCAGCCCAGTACTTTCCAGTCCCTCTTTCATGATACGGGCATTGTCCATATAGTACTGGATGGTTGCCTGTATTTGCTTTTTGCCTTCCGGAGTATAGATGGCTTCGGCCGCCCGTTGGGTGATATAGGAAGTGCCGTTGAACTTGGTGCTTTGGCGGCGGTTCCATAAGCGGTTTAGCGGAATGCGGTCGCCTTCGAGGGTGGCTGCGGTGAGTTCCTTCGGTACCACTGTGTATCCACAGCGTATGCCCGTAAAACCTGCCGTTTTTGAGAAGCTCCGGAATTCGATGGCACATTTTTTCGCTCCTTTTATCTCGTAAATGGAATGCGGCACGTCTGTTTCCTGTATATATGCTTCATAGGCGGCGTCGAATAATATCAGTGTGTCATTGGCCAACGCATAATCCACCCACTTTTTCAGTTCTGCTTTCGTTAATGTTGTTCCTGTCGGGTTATTCGGGTAGCACAGATAAACGATATCGATACGCTTATCCGGTATTGCGGGGATGAAGTTGTTTTCGCTGGTGCAGGGCATGTAGGTCACATTGCTCCATCTTCCGGTAGCTTCCTCTAATACGCCTGCCCGTCCGCACATCACGTTGCTGTCGATGTATACCGGATAGATGGGATCTGTTACGCCTACGCTGTTGTCGTGACGGAGGATGTCTCCGATGTTTCCCGTATCGCTTTTGGCACCGTCGTTGATAAACACCTCCGAGTTGGCAAGGTGGATGCCACGTGGGGCATAGTCGTTTTTTATCACCGCTTCGATGAGGAAGTCATATCCCTGTTCCGGGCCGTATCCCCGGAATGTTTCGGCGTGTGCCATCTCTTCTACGGCTTTATGCATCGCTTCGACGCACGCCGGGGCCAGCGGACGGGTTACGTCTCCGATGCCCAGTCGGATGATGTCCTGTTTCGGATGTGTTATTTTGAACGTATTTACCCTTTTCGCGATGTCCGAGAACAGATAACTGCCCGGTAGTTTTAAAAAATGTTCGTTTACGAGTGCCATATTGTTCTTGTTTTAAGTTTTGTTTTTATTCAATTAGTTATCCTGATACCTGTCTTTTTATCCTTATTTTTTTGTTGCTATTCTTCTATTTTTAGGATACCGTCGAAAATCTTTACGGCAGGGCCGGTCATCCATACGTGATTTGTCTGCTCATCCCATTCGATGGTCAGTGTGCCGCCATCCATAATAATATCTGTTTTTCTGCCGGTTTTACCTTCTATGAAGGCGGCCACTGCGGTGGCGCATGCTCCTGTTCCGCAGGCTTGGGTGATGCCTGAGCCCCGTTCCCATACGCGCATTCTTATTCTGTTTTTGTCTAATACTTGTGCGAATTCCACGTTGGTGCGGTCGGGAAAGAGCGGATCATTTTCCAGTTTGGGACCTATCTCCGGGAGGTCTATCTCATCTATATTTTCGACAAAAGTAATCAGATGCGGGTTTCCCATTGACACAGTGGTAGATACATAAGGCAGTTTGTCTCTGAAATCAATAGTTCCCGTGTCTTGTGGTTCACTCATGTCTACTGTTACCGTTGCCACTTTGCCGTCTTCTACTTGGAGTTTCAGCAGTTTGATCCCCGAGAGCGTATCCAGTGTTATGGTTGTTTTCGTAGTCAATCCATATTCGAACAGATACTTTCCGATACAACGGCTTGCGTTTCCACACATCATGGCTTCCGAACCGTCTGCGTTGAAAATGCGCATGCTAAAATCTGCTTTGTCGGATGTGTCAATCAATACAAGTCCGTCGCTTCCTATTCCCGTGTGGTATGCGCTCCATTCAACCGCACGCTTTTCAGGATCTGCAATTGGATATTTGATGGCGTTTATATAAATATAATCGTTTCCCGCTCCATGCATTTTTGTGAATTGAATTGTTCTTGTCATTTTGTTGTTTATTGATTGTTTATCCTATCCTTTTGTTTTATTATAATGCAAAGATATGACTTTTTGCTCTGTAATTGGTTCGAATTTAGATCGAATATCTATTTATTTTTCTGCTACTTTCAGTCTTTTTTTATAGGGGCTTTTATTCTTTTAATTTGAAACAAGAAAGCCTTCTATTTAAATAAACTATTATCCGGCCTTTTTGTTTTGCATATTTTTCCGGTATATATGAAAGAAATAATATCTTGATTTAGATCAATCTGAGGTGGCGTTTAGTGAAACAATGTGTTGCCGGTTTGGTGGTATAGGCGGTTCGAAACTGCGGAATATCACATGGAATGTATCTTTTTCCTCTATCTTGACCTTTTTGCCGCATTTCTTTATTTGTCGGTGTTTGAGGAGGAAAGTTTGTTCCAGTTATTATGAACCGTGCAAAGCACAGCTAAGCACCATTCTCAGGAGTGCTTTGCACGGTTCATATGGATTGTATGGATAGTGCTTAGAGAAGATAAGCACCCTGCTTGGGTTTACCGGTGTGGCATGTTGTTTCTGCCAGCGACGTTTCATCCCCTATATATCCGGTGTATAAGGCGTTCGAAGGATGAATTATTGAAATTCGATAAGGCATGATGAAACCTTTTTCTATTTCTTTTGTTGATGCAGTATAATTAAAAAAGTAAATAAATGATGGACGATGTAACTAAACGATTAGAAGAAGCAGCCCAGACCAATCATCTGGTTTTGATTTTATTTTATGCAGATTGGTCTCCCCACTATGAATGGTTGGAACCGGTTATTAATGCATATGAAAAGAGAGTCGTCGAACTTGTAAAAGTGAATATTGAAAGTGACAAAGTTGTTGCAGATTCTTATAATATAGAAACTGTTCCGGCTTTTGTGTTACTGCACCGTGGAAAGGAATTGTGGCGGCAAATCGGGGAACTGACTGTTGATGAATTCCGGCTGGTATTGGAAGAGTTCTGAAATTGGTGATGTAATTGGTGTGATAAGCGGACTAATGACAAGAGATAAACAGGCTGCACTATATGCTGCATGGCACTAATCACTTATCATTGATCCGCTTATCACTAATTCATTATTTCACTCTTTCATTATTTCATTCAGCAATACCGGTTCATTAGTCGTGATGAAATCAACCTTCTTTTCGATAAGCCATTTCATGTCTTTTTCTTTATTGACTGTCCAGACGTTTACTTTCATGCCGAGATCGTGGCATTCTTTTATCCATTCGGGATGTTTTCGGAAGACGTTCAGATGATAGTCCGGTCCGGCACACCCCATCTCTTTCAGTTCTTTCGGGGGTAGTTTGCCATCCAGATAAAAGACAGGAGTTCCGGCAGGAGTCAGGCGGATAAATTCCTTAGTGGCATGCAATGAAAAGGTAATGTATTCCATTCTGTCGTTCAGCCCGAGTTTTTTCACCATCGCCACTATCTTTTCTACGGCTTTCGTTTCCCGTTCCGGGCTGCTGAGTTCTTTCAGTTCCAGAATCAGGCGTGTCTTGGTTTTTAGAGCAGCTTTGAGATATTGTTCAAGGGTAGGGAGGCTCTCGCCGTTATCCAGCTTCAGTGAAGTAAGGTTTGCTGCCGTAGAGCGTTCCATGCTTTTTAGCTTGAAAACAGGATCATGGTTCACCACAAGCTTATCATCTGCCGTGAGCCACACATCGAATTCGGAACCGTAGCAGCCGATAGAATCGGCTTTAAGAAGAGCGGCAATGCTGTTTTGTGCCGAACCGTCTGTTTTCCAATAGCCGCGATGGGCGATAACCTGAGTTTGGGCCATTACGCCGCATGTTGATAGGACGAGGGCGGAGGCAAGTAGAATCTTTTTTATTTTCATCATATGCAAATAGTTTTTTTACTATGTTGCAAAAGTAAGGAAAGAAAGTCTTGATTGTTTTACATCATTATTAAATCTTAGTTAATATATCAAGATTCATTTTTACGGAGAAAGCTATGTCTGCCGCACCATAAAAACATGCTATATTGATTCCGAAGGCTGTTTTTAACATGTGTGCATAGCCACCTGCCTGTCTTTAGTTTCTTAATATGGATTGCTAATATTCAGTTTTCAATTTAATCCCCAATGCCTTAGACAAAGAAAGGAAGCTGGAAAGTTGCATATCTGTTTCGTCTTTCTACTAATTTCGAGCATAATATCTGTTTTCTTGCTTTTTATTTACATAAATGAAACCAATTAGTTACATTTATGTAAATAAAAAGCAAGAAAATAACGGTCATTGTTGGAGACACTTTCAATATGCTTCTTCGTGTATCCCTTTTACGGCCCGTCCACTGGGTTCGTTCTTGCCTTGGAAGGTGGTATCCCAAGCCAGTGCTTCTGCTGTGGAGCAGGCTACACTGGGCACGCTCGGCACGCTTTTCGCTGCCGATGCGCTGGGGAAGTGCTCTTCGAAAATACTACGATAATAATATTCCTCTTTGTTCTGTGGCGTGTGGATGGGAAAGCGTTTGGCAGCCTGTGCCATTTGTTCGTCGCTTACGGCTGTTGCGGTGATGGCTTTCAGCGTATCTATCCAGTTGTATCCTACACCATCGCTAAATTGTTCTTTTTGACGCCAGACCACACTTTCCGGTAGCATATGTGCAAAGGCTTCGCGTACTATTTTCTTTTCAATCACCTTTCCCGATGCCATCTTGGCCTCCGGATTGAGACGCATGGCAACGTCCAGAAATTCTTTGTCGAGGAATGGGACACGTCCTTCTACACCCCAAGCGGCAAGGCTCTTGTTGGCACGCAGGCAGTCGTAAAGATACAGCTTGGAGATTTTGCGTACGGTCTCTTCATGGAAAGCACGGGCGTCCGGTGCTTTATGGAAGTAGAGATAACCGCCGAATATCTCGTCCGCTCCTTCACCGCTAAGTACCATTTTGATTCCCATCGACTTGATGACACGTGCCAGCAGATACATCGGTGTAGAGGCACGTACGGTAGTCACATCGTAAGTCTCGATAAAATAGATTACATCACGTAGTGCATCGAGCCCTTCTTGAATGGTATAGTTTATTTCGTGATGGACGGTTCCGATATATTCGGCTACCTCACGAGCCTTACTGAGATCGGGAGCACCTTTCAAGCCAATGGCGAAAGAGTGTAGCTGTGGCCACCAGGCATCACTGGCACCATCTGTTTCAATGCGTTTGGCTGCATATTTCTTGGCGATGGCCGAAATGACGGAGGAATCCAGACCGCCGCTTAACAATACCCCATAAGGGACATCACTCATTAATTGGCGATGTACAGCTGCTTCAAGGGCATCATGTACATCGGATACATGGGCAGTGTTGGTTTTCACAGCTTCATAATCCATCCAGTCGCGGGTATACCAACGTTTCATTTTTTGTTCTTTACTATGGTAATAGTGTCCCGGAAGGAAGGGTTCGTAATCTTCGCAGAAACCTTCGAGAGCTTTCAATTCACTGCCTACATACACCTTTCCATCTGCATCATACCCGATATAAAGAGGTATAACGCCGATAGGGTCGCGGGCAATGAGAAACTCGTCTTTTTCTTCATCGTAGAGTGCGAATGCGAAAATACCGTTAAGCTCTTCCAAGAAGTGTATGCCTTTGTCTTTATAAAGCGCAAGTATCACTTCGCAATCGCTTCCTGTCTGAAATTCATAACGTCCGGCATATTGTGCACGTATGTCCCGATGATTGTATATCTCACCGTTTACGGCAAGTACCACTTTATGGTCGGGCGAGTAGAGAGGTTGCCCTCCACTTTCCGGGTCGACGATAGAAAGGCGTTCGTGTGCCAGGATGGCACTGCCGCCTACATAGATACCACTCCAGTCCGGTCCGCGATGACGGATTTTTTGTGCCATACGCAATGCTTTGTCCCGCAATTCTTTCGACTGGTTCTTTATATTGAATATTCCTGCTATTCCACACATGATTTTGAGATTTATGGTTTATGAATTATGATTTCTGGATTTGTGAATTATGAATTATGGCTTTTTGCTGCCCCCCGTTAAGCCGGTCTTTTCCTTTTCTGATAGCTTCTTCTGATAGCTTCGGTCATGATTTCTAATTTATAAATCATAAATCAGTTTCGCTACTCTGCGTCCTTCTGCCATTGCACGTACTACGAGACTGGCTCCTGTTGCCGCATCACCGGCTATGAATACATTTTCCGGATATTCCGGCTGTTCCGGTTTCAGGAATCCCATGGCAAGTAATACCATATCGGCTTCAATGATTTCTTTTTTGCCGGTGGGCTTCATGACTGGTCGTCCACCTGCGGCAGGAGTGCTCCATTCTACCTCTTCTACCTCTACACCGGTGACTTTACCGTTTTTACCGATGAATCGGTTGGAAGCAAGTGACCATCGGCGCATACAGCCTTCTTCATGTGAAGAGGTCGTTTTCAGTACCACCGGCCATTGTGGCCACGGAGTCGCATCATTATGTCCGACAGGGGGCTGAGGCATGATTTCTATTTGTGTTACACTGACAGCTCCTTGTCGTACACTGGTACCTATACAGTCCGAACCGGTATCCCCTCCACCGATGACAAGTACTTTTTTCCCTTTTGCATTCACCATCTTATCTTTAGCAAAAGTCTGTCCTTCTATAATCCGGTTCTGTTGTGATAACATTTCCAATGCAAAATGGATTCCTTTCAGTTCACGTCCCGGTATGGAAAGATCGCGAGGCGTTTCTGCACCGGTACAAATACAGTAAGCATCGAATCCTTCGGGCAGATGAGCCGTGTCTATCGCTGTATTCATTTTGAACAGAATCCCTTCGGCTTTTAATATTTCCATGCGGCGGTCGATGATGTTTTTATTCAGTTTGAAGTTCGGAATACCGAAACGGAGTAGGCCGCCCGGTGCTTCTGCCTTATCGAAAAGGGTGACGGTATATCCTTTTCTGTTCAACTGATTGGCAGCTACCAATCCCGCTGGGCCGGCACCGATTATTGCTACCCGTTTTCCATTACGTACGGGTATTACCGGAGTGATATATCCTTCACGAAAAGCGGCTTCTACAATAGCGGCTTCATTTTCGCGAATGGTTACCGGTTCGTCACACGATAGCTTTAGTACACAGCTTTTTTCGCAAAGGGCAGGACAGATGCGTCCTGTAAATTCTGGAAAATCACATGTGGCAGCCAAGATTTCATAAGCCTCTTTCCACTTTCCCTTGTAGAGAGCATCCTGCCATTCGGGTTGCTTGTTGCCTAATGGACAAGCCCAATGGCAGAAAGGTACTCCACAATCCATGCAGCGCGATGCTTGTAGTTTCCGGTCGTGGGTATTAAGGGTTTGCTCTACTTCTCCATAATCGGTGATACGTTCGTGTACGGGGCGGTATCCGGCCTCCTGACGGTGTATGGTTAAAAATGCTTTTGAATCTCCCATGATGGTTTACGATTTTACGATTTACAATTTACGATTGAAATTACCATTTTGATTTACGATTTTACGATTTACGAATTACGATTGAATTTACCATCTATTTGCGACTGAAGTCATTCTACTTGTTCATTTAAAGAAGTAACTTCAATCGTAATTCGTAAATCGTAAAATCGTAAATCCTAATAGTCTCTTTGCATATCCGCAATCTTCTGTTGCAATTTCCGCATTTGCTCTTCCTGTAGCACCTTTTTGTATTCGATGGGCACTACTTGTATGAATTCGTCTACATAGCGGTTCCAGTCATCGAGTAGGATACGTGCTTGTTTACTACCGGTATATAAATAATGTTGCCGGATGAGCTCATGTAATTCTTTGCGATAACTTGCTTCTTCGATGAGAGATAATTCTACCATCTCCATGTTGCAGAAATAATCGAAATTCCCTTCTTTGTTCCAGACGTATGCTACTCCGCCGCTCATGCCGGCTGCAAAGTTTCGTCCGGTTTGTCCCAGTACTACTACACGTCCACCTGTCATGTATTCACAGCAATGGTCTCCTACGCCTTCTACTACGGCGATGGCTCCCGAGTTACGGACGGCGAAACGTTCACCTACGCGTCCATTGATGTAGACTTCTCCACTGGTGGCACCATATAATAAAGTGTTACCGGCTATCGTGTTTTTTTCTGCTTCAAAATTGCTTCGTACCGGCGGTAGTACGGATATGCGGCCGCCACTCAATCCTTTGCCGAGGTAGTCATTGGCCTCTCCTTCCAGTTTGAAGTTGACTCCCGGAGTAAGAAATGCACCGAACGATTGTCCGGCAGAACCTTTGAATTTTATATTCAGTGTGTGTTCCGGCAGACCGTTTTCGCCATATTTGGCAGCGATTGCACCCGAAAGCATGGCGCCTACGGCGCGATCCGTATTGGCAATCGTGTATTCCAGTGAGATTTCCTTCTGATACTCAATGGCATCTTGTGCGGCATGAAGTATTTCTACATCTTTGACGGTAGAAATACCGTGATCCTGATCGGTGACATGGCGGATAGCAGCGTTGCTGTCTACTCGTGCCAGTAATTTGCTGAAGTCGATGAGCGCATGTTTGGGATTTCTATTATCGGCTTTGCGCTCGATGAGGTCGGTGCGCCCGATAAGATCATCCAGTCTTTCCACACCGATTTCGGCAAGATACTCCCTTACTTCTTGTGCCAAGAAAGTGAAGAAGTTGACCAGATATTCACTCCGGCCGTGAAAACGCTTACGCAATTCTTCATTTTGAGTGGCAACGCCTACCGGACAGGTATTCATGTGACATTTACGCATCATTACGCAACCCAGTACGATCAATGCCGAAGTTGCAAATCCGAATTCTTCGGCACCCAGCATAGCCATTAGTACGATGTCGCGTCCGGTTTTCAACTGCCCGTCTACTTGTAGCATGACTTGCCCGCGCAGTCCGTTCAATACCAAAGTCTGTTGTGCTTCGCTCAGTCCCAATTCCGGTGAAATGCCGGCATAACGAATGGAAGAAGCGGGAGAAGCGCCTGTACCGCCTTCCGCACCCGATATCACGATGAGATCGGCCTTTGCTTTCGCCACGCCGGCGGCGATTGTTCCTATTCCGCTTTCTGCTACCAGCTTTACGCTGATTTTGGCTTTCGGATTTACATTTTTTAAATCGAAGATAAGCTGTGCCAGATCCTCTATGGAGTAGATGTCATGATGGGGCGGGGGAGATATGAGTGAGATGCCCGGTATGGAATGGCGGGTTTTAGCTATCACCTGGTCCACCTTGTATCCCGGTAACTGCCCGCCTTCGCCGGGCTTTGCTCCTTGGGCTATTTTAATCTGTATTTCATCCGCATTGACAAGATATTCCGTTGTTACCCCAAAGCGTCCGGAAGCTACTTGCTTGATGGCACTTCGCAGGCTTGTTCCATCCGCACGGGGGATGAAACGTGCTGCATCTTCTCCACCTTCGCCTGTATTGCTACGTCCGTGAATTTTATTCATGGCTATTGCCATTGCTTCGTGTGCTTCACGGCTAATGGAACCATAACTCATGGCACCGGTTACGAAACGGCGCATAATATTTTCTATTGGTTCTACGCGGTCTATGTTGATGGGGTTACGTTTGAATGCAAAGAAGTCTCGCAAAAAAATGGGGGCTTCTTTGTTGTCTACCATAGAAGTAAACTCTTTGAATTTTTTGTAACTACCCAAACGCGTAGCCAGTTGCAGTGTGCTGATTGTTTCCGGATTCCAAGCGTGCTTTTCTCCATCTTTCCGGAAAGAATACAACCCCCTGTTGTTTAGTTGAAAGTTGAGAGTTGAAAGTTGAAAGTTATTTGGTTGAGAGCTGTTTTGAGAGTTTGCTACGTCTTCCTGCTGCATAGAACTTTCCACTTTCAATTTTCCACTTTCAACTGAAAAAACGGCGTCTCTTGCTATTTCCTCAAGCCGGATTCCGCCGATTCGTGACGGGAGACCGCCAAAATAAGCATTGCTCAATTCCTCGCTCAGACCTATGGCCTCGAATATTTTCGCACCACGATATGAACGGATGGTGCTGATCCCCATTTTGCTCATCACTTTGAACAATCCTTTGCAGATAGCTTTGATGTAATTCTTTTCTGCGGTGGCATAGTCGAGTTGGATCTCTTTTCGGGCAACCAGTTTGTCGAGTATGGCAAAGGCCATATATGGATTCAAGGCACTTGCCCCGAAACCAAGCAACAGGGCAGCGTGCATTACTTCGCGTATCTCGCCACTTTCAACTACAAGAGCGGTTTGCACACGTTTTCCTACCGAGATAAGATGATGGTGTACGGCACTTACTGCCAGTAGCGAAGGAATGGCTGCATGCGTGGCATTCACATCCCGGTCCGTCAGTATGATATAGTTCACACCTTCCGCCACTGATTCTTCCGCCTGCTTGCATATGGTAGTTAATGCTTCCTGTAAGCCGGCCTTACCACGGGAAATTTCAAATAACATAGGCAGCTTCACCGTTTTGAACCCTTTGTAGCGGATATTGCAAAGAATATCCAATTGTGCATTGCTTAAGATAGGATGGTTGAGGCGTACCATTTTGCAGTGGCTTTCGTTTGGGGTGAGAATGTTCATTCCTACGGCACCGATATATTCCGTCAGTGACATTACCAGCTCTTCCCGGATCGGGTCGATGGGAGGATTGGTCACCTGCGCAAATTGCTGCCGGAAGTAATTGTATAGTAATTGCGGCTGATCCGAAAGTATAGCGAGCGGCGTATCATTACCCATAGAACTGATAGGTTCTGCTCCGGTAGTAGCCATCGGAGTGATAATTTTCTCGACATCTTCTTTGGAGTAGCCGAATACATGCAGCATTTGCTCATATCTTTCTACACTATGTGATACTTGGCGCCCGCTTTTCAGTTCGTCCAGTTCAATACGGTTAGTCGCCAACCAAGTACGGTAAGGTTTGGCATCCGCCAGTTGTTTTTTCAGTTCGTGGTCGTAGTATATTTCTCCTTTTTCCGTATCAACCAATAATATTTTTCCCGGTTGCAGGCGGCCTTTTTCTTTTATATCTCCCGGTTCGAAATCCATAACACCTACTTCACTGGCTACTACCATCATGTCATTTTTGGTGATGAGGTAGCGTGCCGGACGCAGCCCATTGCGGTCGAGCATGCCACCGGCATACCGCCCGTCACTAAATAACAGTGCGGCAGGACCATCCCAAGGTTCCATCAGAATAGAGTGGTATTCGTAGAAAGCTTTCAAATCTTCACTGATCGGATTTTTTTCATTAAATGATTCCGGTACGAGCATTGCCATTGCATGCGGCAGGCTGAGTCCGGACATAACGAGAAACTCCAAGACATTATCCAGTGATGCACTGTCGCTCATGCCCGGTTGGATAATGGGACGTATCTCTTTGATGTCGCCGAGGGCAGGAGAAGAGAGTACGCTTTCGCGTGCTTCCATCCATCCGCGATTTCCCCTAATTGTGTTTATTTCGCCATTGTGTGCCAGTAGGCGAAAGGGCTGCGCTAATCCCCATGTAGGAAAAGTATTAGTACTGAAACGGGAGTGTACCAATGCCAGCCCACTGGTGAAGTAACTGTTTGTAAGGTCCGGGAAGTAGTTGCGCAATTGCAACGATGAGAGCATACCTTTATATATAATGCTTTTGGTTGAGAGCGAAACGATATAAAAATCTTCTTTCCCGGAGATTGTTGATTTCATTATCCGGTTTTCGATCTTTTTCCTTATTATATATAATTTCCGGTCGGCTGTTTCCGTTTCTGTGAATCCGGTGATAAATGCCTGTTTGATTTCCGGCTCTACTGTTAATGCCGACTCTCCTAAAATTTCGGAACAAGTAGGTACATTACGCAGGTGCATCAACGTGAGTCCTTCTTTTTCTATCTCTTCGATGATGATACTCAGGATGTCTGCCTGTGCCTTGGTGTTTTTAGGCAGAAAGAGCAGTCCGGTGCCGTAACGCCCTTTTTCGGGGACAGGGATACCTTGCAACAAGATAAATTCATGGGGAATCTGTAACAAGATACCTGCGCCGTCTCCTGTTTTGTTGTCAGCTCCTTCAGCACCGCGATGACGCATGTTTTCGAGCACTTTTAGTGCCGACTCTACGATATCATGCGATTTTTTTCCATGAATGTTTACCAACATGCCAACTCCGCATGCATCGTGTTCATTTGCTGCATCATACAATCCCAACTGTTCGGGTTGTCGTTGGTAAGGTGATTTCTTTGTTTGGCTGATAAAAAGTTCTCTTTTTCTCATTCTTTTTAGCTTTATTGTATGATAATACCAGTTTTGTCTATCAAAATGTTTTGCAAAAATATGTATTTAATTTCATAATGATACTATTTATTTGGTTTTGTGTTACACGATTTCGATTGATCTCGTTTAGTGGTGATAATTTGAAAGTGGGCAGTCTTGTTTTTGCGTTAATATGAAAGTGTGGAAAGTTGTTTTGGTTTTAATTTGTAATATCTTTCTTTTTGAGATTAAAATAATAGAAAAATTAACTTTTTGATATAAAAATCACTTTTTCCTATTCTTATGTCTATATTTTATAGAAAAACTAATCTATGTGTTATTAATAATATGTATATTTGCTCCCGAAAACAAAAAAATAGGATAATATGTGTGGAATTGTAGGCTACATTGGTAAAAAAGAAGCCTACCCCATCCTTGTAAAAGGTTTGAAGCGATTGGAATATCGTGGATATGACAGTGCCGGGGTAGCATTAATCAGTAACAACCAGCAGTTAAATGTGTATAAGACGAAAGGAAAAGTCTCCGATCTTGAAAATTTTGTCACACAAAAAGACATTTCTGGCAATATCGGTATTGCGCATACGCGATGGGCCACTCACGGAGAACCTTGTTCTGCTAATGCTCATCCTCATTATTCCTCCTCCGAAAATCTCGCTCTCATCCATAACGGTATCATTGAAAACTACGCCGTTCTTAAAGAAAAACTTCAGGCCAAAGGCTATACATTTAAAAGCAGTACCGATACGGAAGTACTCGTACAATTAATCGAATACATGAAGGTGACCAATCATCTGGATTTGCTGACCGCCGTACAACTGGCACTGCGTGAGGTGATCGGTGCATACGCCATTGCCGTATTGGAAAAAGACCGTCCGGACGAGATCATTGCTGCCCGTAAAAGTAGTCCGTTGGTGGTGGGTATTGGTGAAGATGAGTTCTTTCTGGCTTCAGATGCCACGCCCATTGTAGAATATACGGATAAAGTGGTTTATCTGGAAGATGAGGAAATTGCTGTCATACACAGGGGCAAGGAACTAAAGGTGGTTAATCTTAATAATGTGGAAATGACACCCGAAGTGACTAAAGTGGAACTTAACCTGGGACAGCTTGAGAAAGGCGGTTACCCACATTTTATGTTGAAAGAGATTTTCGAACAGCCCGATTGCATTCATGATTGTATGCGCGGACGTGTCAATGTGGAAGGTACCAGTGTTGTGCTTTCTGCCGTTATCGACTATAAGGAAAGGCTTTTGAAAGCAAAACGCTTTATTATTGTGGCTTGTGGAACCTCTTGGCATGCCGGATTGATCGGCAAGCATCTGATCGAAAGTTTCTGCCGTATACCGGTGGAGGTAGAATACGCCTCTGAATTTCGTTATCGTGATCCGGTGATTGGTGAAGATGATGTTGTGATCGCCATTTCGCAAAGTGGCGAGACGGCCGATACATTGGCAGCCGTAGAATTGGCAAAAAGTCGCGGTGCGTTTATTTACGGCATTTGTAATGCGATCGGTTCATCCATTCCGCGTGCCACACATACCGGTTCGTACATCCACGTAGGACCGGAGATTGGCGTGGCATCCACTAAAGCATTTACCGGGCAGGTCACTGTACTCACAATGCTGGCTTTGACATTGGCACGTGAAAAACAGACCATCGATGAGGCTCATTTTCTCAGTGTTGTGCGTGAACTGAATTTCATCCCTGAAAAAATGAAAAAAGTATTGAAACTAAATGATGAAATTGCAGAATTATCTAAAATATTCACGTATGCGCATAATTTTATCTATCTTGGTCGCGGATATTCGTATCCGGTAGCTTTGGAAGGCGCTTTGAAGCTGAAAGAAATCTCATATATCCATGCTGAAGGGTATCCTGCTGCCGAGATGAAGCATGGTCCCATTGCATTGATCGACGCGGAGATGCCGGTAGTGGTGATTGCCACTCAAAACGGTATGTACGAAAAAGTGCTTAGTAATATACAGGAAATCAAGGCCCGTAAAGGAAGAGTGATAGCCGTTGTTACCGAGGGAGACACGGTGATAAGCAAGATAGCCGATTATTGCATTGAACTTCCCGAAACACTGGAATGTCTCGATCCGTTGGTTACTACTGTGCCTTTGCAGTTGCTGGCCTATCATGTAGCTGTGTGCAAAGGTATGGATGTGGACCAGCCGAGAAATCTGGCGAAGTCGGTAACGGTAGAATAATGTGCCAATGAGGCAATTTGTCGATTAGCCAATGTGGCAATGAAGGGATTTGCCAATGAACTGAAAATAAATAATATCAATAATTAATATATTGTGTGCGCAGCCAATTGGCACATTACCACATTGGCATATTGGCACATTATTATTATGGAACAATTAAAGCATGAATGTGGCGTCGCCATGATACGCCTGCTTAAGCCTTTGGAGTATTACGAAAAAAAGTATGGCACTTGGATGTACGGGTTGAATAAACTTTATCTTTTGATGGAGAAGCAACACAACCGTGGGCAGGAAGGTGCCGGACTTGCCTGTGTGAAGCTCGCTGCCAATCCCGGTGAGGAATATATGTTCCGTGAACGCGCGTTGGGGTCGGGAGCTATTACTGAAATATTTGAAACGGTACAGGGCAATTTTAAGGACCTGACTTCCGAACAGTTGCACGATGCCGGCTTTGCCAAACGTAATCTGCCTTTTGCCGGAGAGGCTTATATGGGGCATTTACGCTATTCTACTACCGGAAAATCGGGTATCTCTTATGTTCATCCTTTCTTGAGAAGAAATAACTGGCGTGCCAAGAATCTGGCACTTTGCGGTAATTTCAATATGACAAATGTGGATGAGATTTTTGCCCGTATTACAGCTATCGGTCAGCATCCCCGTAAATATGCCGATACTTATATCATGCTCGAGCAGGTAGGACATCGCCTTGATCGTGAAGTGGAGCGTCTTTTCAATCTGGCAGAGGCGGAGGGACTGACAGGTATGGGGGTGACCAACTATATCGAAGAGCATATCGATCTTGCCAACGTGCTGCGTTCTTCCAGTAAAGAGTGGGATGGGGGATATGTCATTTGCGGATTGACAGGAAGCGGTGAATCATTTGCAATCCGTGATCCGTGGGGCATTCGTCCTGCATTTTGGTATCAGGATGACGAAATTGCCGTCTTGGCTTCCGAAAGGCCTGTCATACAAACTGCCCTTAATGTACCTGTCGGAGAGATTAAAGAACTTCAGCCGGGGCAGGCACTCCTTATCAACAAGGCGGGCCAGCTCCGCACTACTCAGATCAATAAGTCCCGTCAGAGAAGGGCATGTTCTTTTGAGCGTATTTATTTCTCCCGGGGTAGTGATGTGGATATCTATAAGGAACGCAAACTGCTGGGTGAGAAATTAATCCCGCGTATTTTGAAGGCGATCAATAATGACCTTGACCATACGGTTTTTTCCTTTATCCCCAATACGGCCGAAGTGGCGTTTTATGGAATGCTCGAAGGGCTGGACAACTATCTCAATGAAGAGAAAGTACGGCAGATAGCCTCTTTGGGGCATAATCCGAACATGGAGGAACTGGAACTTATACTTTCCCGGCGTATCCGTAGCGAAAAGGTGGCTATCAAAGATATCAAACTGCGCACCTTTATTGCCGAAGGTAACAGTCGCAATGACTTGGCGGCCCATGTGTATGATATTACCTACGGTAGTTTGCGTGCCGGTATTGATAATTTGGTGATTATCGATGACAGCATTGTGCGGGGCACAACACTCCGCCAAAGTATCATCGGCATTCTCGATCGACTGGGGCCGAAGAAGATTGTTATTGTGAGTTCTTCTCCACAAGTACGTTATCCCGATTATTACGGCATCGATATGGCAAAGATGAGTGAGTTTATTGCTTTTAAAGCGGCAGTCGAATTACTGAAAGACCGGGACATGAAAGATGTGATCGCCGCTGCTTACCGTAAATCGAAAGACCAGGCGGGACTGCCGAAAGAGCAGATGGTGAACTATGTGAAAGAAATTTATGCGCCGTTCACTGATGAAGAAATTTCTGCCAAGATGGTGGAGTTGCTTACTCCGAAGGGCACAAAAGCCAAAGTGGAAATTGTATATCAGCCTTTGAGCGGTTTGCATGAGGCTTGCCCTAATCATAGTGGAGATTGGTATTTCAGTGGGGACTATCCTACACCGGGTGGCGTGAAGCTGTTGAATGAAGCATTTATAAATTATATAGAACAAGTATACCAATTTTGAGATTTATGATCGAGGAGATACAATCGAGGAGATTTACGATTAGACGATTTACGAATTACGATTAAGGTCACTGTTTAAATAAACAAGTAGAAAAGGACTTCGGTCACAAATAAAATGGTAATTTCAATCGTAAATAGTAAATCGTCCAATCGTAAATCCAAAAAGTAATTTCAATCGTAAATAGTAAATCGTCAAATCGTAAATATAAAAGATGCGAAATGTAACTTTAATCCTCAACGACGGGAGCCGTTTTCATGGCAAGTCGTTTGGCTACGAAAAGCCGGTGGCAGGTGAAGTGGTTTTCAATACCGCCATGACAGGTTATCCGGAGAGTTTGACCGACCCTTCGTATGCCGGCCAGTTGATGACCCTTACTTATCCGTTGGTAGGTAATTACGGGGTACCTCCTTTTACGGTCGAGCCCAATGGACTGGCTACTTTTATGGAAAGTGAAAAAATCCATGCGGAAGCCATTATTGTAAGTGATTATTCGGAGGAATACAGTCACTGGAATGCAGTGGAGAGCCTTGCCGATTGGTTGAAGCGTGAGCAAGTGCCCGGCATTACGGGGATCGATACCCGGGAGCTGACCAAAGTTCTTCGTGAACATGGAGTGATGATGGGGCGCATAGTCTTCGACAATGGACAATGGGAAATTGACAATGGGAAATTGACAATGGACAATTACGCTACCGTGAATTATGTAGACCGTGTGTCCTGCAAAGAAATAATCTCCTATCTTCCCGATGGAACATCCCGTTCTTTTCCATTAACCACCCCCATTGCGCAGCTTAATTGTCAACTTTCAACTTTCAACTTTCAACTAAAGAAAGTTGTACTTGTAGATTGTGGTGTAAAGACGAATATTATCCGTTGCTTGTTGAAGCGTGATGTCGAGGTGATCCGTGTTCCCTGGGATTATGATTTCAATGAACTGGAATTTGATGGACTGTTTATCTCCAATGGGCCGGGCGACCCTGATACCTGCGATGCTGCCGTACAAAACATCCGTAAAGCGATGCAGAATACGAAACTACCTATTTTCGGTATCTGTATGGGCAACCAGTTGCTTTCGAAAGCCGGGGGCGCCAGGATATACAAATTGAAATACGGACATCGCAGTCATAACCAACCGGTACGCATGGTGGGGACGGAACGTTGTTTTATTACCAGCCAGAATCATGGTTATGCAGTAGACAACAATACATTGGGTGCCGATTGGGAACCCCTATTTATCAATATGAACGATGGTTCGAACGAAGGTATCCGGCATAAGACAAATCCTTGGTTCTCTGCACAGTTTCATCCCGAAGCTGCCAGTGGGCCGACGGATACGGAGTTCTTGTTTGATGAATTTGTAAATCTGCTAAAATAACCGACTATAATGAAAGAACAAAATATAAAGAAAGTATTGCTTCTCGGCTCCGGCGCTTTGAAAATCGGCGAAGCCGGTGAGTTCGATTATTCCGGATCGCAAGCGTTGAAAGCCTTGAAAGAAGAGGGGATAGAAACGATTCTTATCAATCCGAACATTGCTACGGTGCAGACCAGTGAAGGAGTAGCCGATCAGATTTATTTTCTCCCCGTCACTCCCTATTTTGTGGAGAAAGTTATTCAGAAGGAGAAACCGGACGGTATTATGCTCGCTTTCGGCGGACAGACCGCGCTCAACTGTGGTGTGGCTCTTTATAAGGAAGGCACTCTTGAAAAATACAATGTGAAAGTGTTGGGCACACCCGTACAGGCCATTATCGACACGGAAGACCGAGAGCTCTTTGTAGAAAAACTGAATGAGATCGATGTAAAAACCATCAAGAGCGAAGCGGTGGAGAATGTGGAAGATGCCCGTCGTGCCGCTACTGCTTTAGGTTATCCGGTGATTGTCCGTGCCGCCTACGCTCTTGGCGGACTCGGTTCCGGTTTCTGCGACAATGAAGAGGAACTGAATGTACTTGTGGAAAAAGCTTTTGCTTTCTCTCCGCAGGTGTTGGTAGAAAAATCGTTGCGAGGATGGAAAGAGGTGGAATATGAGGTGGTGCGCGACCGGTTCGATAACTGTATTACGGTTTGTAATATGGAAAATTTCGATCCGTTGGGGATCCATACCGGTGAGTCTATCGTTATAGCTCCCTCTCAGACGTTGACGAATAAAGAATATCATAAATTGCGCGAGCTTGCCATTCGCATTATACGCCACATCGGCATCGTGGGTGAATGTAACGTGCAGTATGCATTCGATCCCGAATCGGAAGATTATCGCGTGATCGAAGTTAATGCCCGCCTTTCACGTTCATCCGCATTGGCTTCCAAGGCAACAGGTTATCCGTTGGCTTTCGTTGCCGCCAAATTAGGGCTCGGCTATGGATTGTTCGATTTGAAGAACTCTGTAACGAAAACGACCAGTGCTTTCTTCGAACCGGCATTGGACTATGTTGTCTGCAAAATTCCCCGTTGGGATTTAGGTAAATTTCATGGCGTCGATAAAGAGTTGGGTTCTTCCATGAAGTCGGTAGGTGAGGTGATGGCCATCGGCCGTACTTTTGAAGAAGCTATCCAGAAAGGGCTTCGCATGATAGGGCAGGGGATGCACGGCTTTGTAGAAAACAAGGAACTTGTCATCGCCGACATCGATAAAGCGTTGCGGGAACCTACGGATAAACGTATCTTTGTTATTTCTAAGGCCTTCCGTGCCGGCTATACGATCGATCAGGTGCACGAACTGACGAAAATAGATAAGTGGTTTCTTCAGAAGTTGATGAACATCATGCGTACTTCCGAAGAGTTGCATAGCTGGGGAAACAATCATAAACAGATCGCAGAGTTACCTCTCGAACTGTTGAAGCAAGCCAAGCGGCAAGGTTTCTCAGACTTTCAGATAGCCCGTGCCATCGGCTATGAAGGCGATATGGAAGAGGGCATTCTTTTTATCCGCAAGCATCGTAAAAGTGTAGGTGTGCTTCCGGTTGTAAAGCAGATCGATACTTTGGCCGCCGAATATCCGGCACAGACCAATTATCTGTATCTCACTTATAGTGGTGTGGCCAATGATGTAACCTATTTAGGCGATCGTAAATCGATCGTTGTGTTAGGTTCCGGTGCTTATCGCATCGGTTCTTCCGTTGAATTCGACTGGTGTGGCGTGCAGGCGTTGAATACGATCCGCAAGGAAGGCTGGCGCAGCGTCATGATCAATTATAATCCGGAGACAGTATCTACCGATTACGACATGTGCGACCGTCTTTACTTCGATGAGCTGACCTTCGAGCGTGTGATGGATATTCTCGAACTGGAAAATCCGCATGGAGTCATTGTCTCTACCGGTGGTCAGATTCCGAATAATCTTGCTTTGCGGCTGGATGCGCAGAAGGTCAATATACTCGGCACTTCTGCCAAGAGCATCGACAATGCCGAAGACCGTGAGAAGTTCTCTGCCATGCTCGACCGCATCGGGGTAGATCAGCCCCGTTGGCGGGAACTTACTTCGATGGACGATATCAATGAATTTGTCGATGAAGTCGGTTTTCCGGTGCTTGTCCGGCCGTCCTATGTGTTAAGTGGTGCGGCTATGAACGTCTGTTCCAACCAAGAAGAATTGGAACGTTTTCTCAAACTGGCAGCCAATGTATCAAAGAAACATCCGGTAGTGGTAAGCCAGTTTATCGAGCACGCCAAAGAAGTGGAGATGGATGCTGTGGCTCAAAACGGCGAGATTATCGCTTATGCTATCAGTGAACATATCGAGTTTGCCGGCGTACATTCCGGTGATGCGACCATTCAGTTCCCACCGCAAAAACTCTACGTGGAAACGGTTCGCCGTATCAAGCGTATCAGTCGTGAGATTGCAAAGGCGTTGAATATCTCCGGTCCGTTCAATATCCAGTATCTGGCCCGTGAGAATGACATCAAGGTGATCGAATGTAATCTTCGCGCTTCGCGTAGTTTTCCGTTTGTCAGCAAGGTGTTGAAGATCAATTTTATCGAACTGGCTACAAAAGTGATGCTCGGTCTTCCGGTAGAGAAACCTTCGAAAAATCTTTTCGAACTCGATTATGTCGGTATCAAAGCATCTCAGTTTTCATTTAACCGTTTGCAGAAAGCTGATCCCGTACTGGGGGTAGATATGGCTTCTACCGGTGAAGTGGGTTGTATCGGAAGTGATACTTCCTGTGCAATTCTGAAAGCGATGCTTTCCGTGGGTTACCGTATTCCAAAAAAGAACATTCTTCTGTCTACCGGCACTCCGAAGCAGAAAGTAGATATGATGGGAGCTGCGCGTATGCTGGTAGATAAGGGTTATAAACTTTTTGCTACCGGAGGAACACATCGTACGCTTGCGGAAAACGGTATCGAAAGTACACTTGTTTACTGGCCGAGCGAGACAGATCAGTACCCGCAGGCTCTTGAAATGCTTCATAATAAGGAGATAGATATGGTGGTCAATATTCCGAAGAATCTTACGGCCGGAGAACTTGACAACGGATATAAAATCCGTCGTGCAGCTATTGATTTGAATATTCCGTTAATTACCAATGCTCGTTTGGCAAGCGCATTTATCAGTGCTTTTTGTACGATGAGTATTGATGATATTGCTATAAAAAGCTGGGAAGAATATAAGTAATCTTTATTGAGATTGAGATACTTTTGAATAGAAGCTGCGTGACGGACCACTGTCACGCAGCTTTTTTTATGGCATATCCTGTCGGCATAACTTTATTCATTATTGTTACTCTTCCTAAAATAAGTATCTCTCCATAGAAGGAAAAGTAGTCTTCAGTGAAATATAAACCAAAGCTTTAAATCGTAGATTATAAAAAGAGGGAATAATAGTTTTCTACCCGACAATTGAAAGTTTATACCGAATGATAAGAGATTTTTCTTCCCATGTTTTGTCTGCAATTCAAAGAAAAGGAATGTGTTCGGAGTCGATTCACAGACTCTTGTTTGGAATCTCTCTTTTATGTGATTGATACATAGATGAAAATCATAGACTTTATAGCTTTATTATTCAGACTGTTATATATGTATTGAATCTTGTGGAACATTTTTTTTGATAAAGCACTTTGTATATAGAGAAAAAGGTTATATCTTTGCGCTTCGAAAAAGAACATCTGTGTGATTCTATACTTTTTGAATCTGACCACCTGGGATAGGGGAATGAATAGAAGTAAATGAATACAAGATCAATAATAATAATTGAATTAATCCACTTGATCGGGAAATATTTCTTTATCCCGATGTCCCCAAAGTATATCCATTTGTGAATAAATCTACCGGTTTAGCTTGGTATGCTCTTCGCATTACCTATAGTCGTGAACTCGCATTTAAACAATATCTTGACGATCGGAATATAGAAAACTTTATTCCCATGCGTTATGAATATGTGGTTAAGGGGGAGAGGAAAATACGTAAATTGGTTCCTGTCGTTCATAATTTAGTATTCGTATATGCCTCCAGACTTCAAATTGATGAAATGAAAACGACTGCGGGTACTCAATTGCCTATTCGTTATATTATGGACAGGGAAACCAACCAGCCTATCACCATACCGGAAACTCAGATGCGCAGTTTTATTGCTGTTGCCGGTAGCCATGATCAGCAAGTTGTGTATCTCGATCCCACTACCATCACCTTTAAGAAAGGAGAGCGTGTTCGTGTTACCGGCGGGCTTTTCGAAGGTGTTGAAGGAGAATTTGTTCGTGTAAAGGGAGACCGTCGTGTAGTTGTTTCTATTCAGGGCGTTATGGCGATAGCTACTGCCTTTATTCACCCCTCTTTAATAGAACCAGTTAATTTAAATATGGTTGAAAAATAATTCAACCTTCCGTAAATTCTTAATTGTCAACGTACCTATGTATTATAATCGGATGATGGTCATGATCGCATAGGGAATAATCGTCAATCTATTTATGTCTTTACAGTCTGAAATAGATGCATTGCATTGCATTGCGTCCGAACTTCTTTGTCTCGGTTTGGATGGGGAACCTATTTATGCCGATCATTTTCAGCAGCTTAATGCAGATGTCTATAATTATGCGGAAGCTCTTAGTTGTGAACATGGCAGTACTTCCGAAGAGGAAGCTTCTCTTTGCGTAGCTCTTTTGGCAGCGTATAATGCCACTATTTATAATAATGGTGATAAGGAAGAGAAAATACAGGTTATTCTCGAACGCAGTTGGAAAGTGCTTGAACATCTGAAATCCTCTTTATTGAAATGTCAGTTATTGGTTGCCTGTTATGGTGAAGTTTTTGATAGAGAATTGGCTCAGGAGGCTCGTGCTATTATGGATAGTTGGGAAAGTCGTAAGTTGACAGACGGGGAGCGTGAGGTTGTGGAACAGCTAAAGGCTTTGGAAGAGAATCCTTATCCGTGGGATGAAATGGGAGAGAAAGCATAATATAAGAAAATAATATTTACAAGTGTTTTTATGAATACAAAAGTTCAACATTATTTGCTGTTGTGTCTGATAGTCTTGTTAGCATCCTGCTCAGCTCCGAAAGAGGTGCTTTATTTGCAGGATATTGCTTCTATAAAAGAAGAGAATATAGATAAGAATTATGAAGTGATTATCCATAAGGATGATTTGTTGGCCATCCTTGTGAACAGTAAGGATCCGGAATTGGCTTTGCCTTTCAATATGCCGGTAGTAACCTACCAGATTGGCGCCCAGACTACGGCTCAACAACGTTTGTTGGGATATCTTGTTGACCAGAACGGCGATATCGATTTCCCCATTTTAGGTAAAATTCATGTAGAAGGTTTGACCCGTATGCAGGTTACCGAGTTGATAAAACAAAAACTGATGAGTGAAGACTTGATAAAAGATCCGATTGTCACCGTTCAGTTCCTGAACTTTAAAGTCTCCGTGATGGGTGAGGTGACCCGTCCGGGTACGTTCGATATTTCCGGTGACCGCATTACCCTGCTCGAAGCACTGAGTATGGCCGGTGACCTGACGATTTATGGCCGTCGTGACCGGGTCGCCGTGATTCGTGAAAAGGACGGCAAGCGTCGTATCCTCTATCATGATTTGCGCTCTTCGGATATTTTCCAGTCGCCTTGCTATTATTTGCAACAGAACGATATTGTTTACGTAGAGCCTAATAAAGCTAAGACCGGCCAGAGCCGCATCAACTCGAACAACTCGGTAGGAGTGTGGTTGTCCGCCGTTTCAGTGCTGGCCTCTATTACTTCTTTAATGGTAACCATGTTTAAATAATCAATTTTGGAATAAAAACGATAATGAGTATTGAGTCGCAAAATAGTGAACTCCGTGAAAAGGAGTCTGAAATAAGTATTGTTGATATTTTCCATCTTGTCATAGCCAATTGGTATTGGTTCGTTCTGTCAATTTTAATTTGTGCAGGTATTGCTTTCTTTTATCTGAAATCATCCTCAAAGGTATATAGCCGGAAAGCTTCCGTATTGATCCGTGATGATTCAAAGGGAGGCTCCATCAGTGAGTCCACCGCCTTTGCCGACATCTCCTTTTTAGGCGGTAAGCGCAATGTGGATAATGAGGTACTTGTTTTTCAATCCCGTCATCTGATGGAGAAAGTGGCCCGTCGTTTACATCTGGATATGAGTTATAAAGTGAAGAACGGCTTGCGCGAAGACGAGCTTTATACTCATTCTCCAATAACTGTTTTGTTTCCCGAATCGGAAGAACGGCAAGTCATAGAAATGACAGTGACTCCTGTGGATTCTGCCACGGTAAGGCTTTCAGATTTTAGTCTGAGTATAGCCGGTGAGGAAATCCGGTCTGCGGAAGTGGTTGATGCCCGTTTGAATGATACGATTTTGACCCCTGTCGGTACGATGGTGGTGACTCCCACTTTATATTACACGGATACTTACTATGGTAATCCGGTTTTCGTGACGAAGGCGAATATGGAAAAGGTAGTCGAGGGGTATCAATCTAAAATGAAGATCTCGCTTGCCAGCAAAACGGCTACCATCATTAATCTTGTATTGGATGACGTCTCTACGGCTCGTGCAGAAGATATCTTGAATATGCTTATTGCCGTTTATAATGAGGATGTGATCAATGATAAGAACCAGATTGCCGTAAATACTTCTAAATTTATTAATGACCGTCTGATTATAATAGAACGTGAACTGGGCAGTGTAGATGCTAATATTGAAAGCTTCAAGCGAGAGAACCAGTTGACGGACATTACTTCGGAGACCGGTATGTATTTAGCTAATACCAGCCGTTACAAACAGGAAGGACTTAGTTTGGAAAATCAGTTGAGCATTGTAAAATATATAAAAGAGTATTTGGTTGATCCCCAGAAAAGTTCAGATCTGATACCGGCCAATACAGGGATCTCTGATACCAGTGTCGAAGCCCAAATAAAAGAATACAATGACATGTTGCTGAAACGGGATAAACTGGTATCTGGCAGCAGTAATAAGAATCCTATTGTGATCGACTTGAACAACTCTTTGGGAGCTATGAAACAGACGATCATCCGTTCTGTTGATAATCTTATTGTAGGGCTTAATATCCAACTGAAGAATATCCGTGACCAAGAAGAACAGACCACGAAGCGTATTGAAGCCGTTCCTACCCAGCAAAAATATGTTCTTACTGTGGAACGCCAGCAGAAGATCAAAGAAGAACTGTATCTGTATTTGCTGAATAAGCGTGAAGAGAATGGTCTGACGTTGGCAATCACTGAAAGTAACGCCCGTATTATAGATCCTGCATCGGGCAGTAGCGAACCGGTAGCACCGAAGTCAATTATGATTCTTTTTGCTGCTGTTGTTTTGGGCGCAGTTATTCCGATGGGTGTTTTGTGGCTGTTGAATGTAACAGATACGAAAGTGCGTACCCGTAGAGAATTGGATGACGCATTGAGTGTACCTTTCTTGGGTGACATTCCTCGCCATAGTACCTATAAGGATGAAAATGCCGATGCTATTGTGGTTCATGAAAATGGTCGTGATTCCGTATCCGAAGCTTTCCGTATTATTCGTACAAACATGGAATTCATGCGTGTGAAATCGGAGAATCTGCAAGTCGTTATGTTTACTTCTGCCAATCCGGGTGCCGGTAAAACCTTTGTTTCCAGTAACCTCGCCATGAGTATTGCCCAAACAAACAAGAAGGTCGTTCTGGTGGATGTCGATATTCGTAAGGGGACATTGAGCGGTATCTTCTCGAATTCTTCAGGACGCATGGGGCTGACTCATTATCTTTCGGGACGGACCGATGATTTGAATGATATTATAGGTACAAGTGAGGAATATGGTAAACTGGATATTATTTTCTCCGGCCCTGTTCCTCCCAATCCGGCAGAACTATTGTTGAGTGAACGTTTTGACCATTTGATAGCTGAACTTCGCAAACAGTACGATTATATTATTGTGGATAATGTTCCTGCCGGTATGGTTGCCGATGCTTCGATTGTGAACCGGGTTGCCGATCTTACTATTTTTGTGGTTCGTTCGGGAGTGATGGATCGTCGTCAGTTGCCGGAGTTGGAAAAGATGTATCGTGAGGAACAGCTTCGTAATATGTCTGTAATCTTGAATGGCGTATCTTATGAGCGTAAAGGTTACGGCTACGGTTATGGCTATGGTTACGGTTATGGTTACGGTTATGGCTACGGTAATGATACGCATAGGCATAAACGCGGGAAACTGGAAAGTATAAAGAGAACTGTCTTCCGTTTTTTAAAACGTTAGCGGGCGGAATTTTATTTGTAGGATTTCCAATCATATAAGATAATTATCGGCACACTATTATTCGGAAGAGTCTGGTCGGTGCCGATATATAAAAAAATACAAACAATAGAAATACAATGAAAGGCATTGTCTTAGCAGGTGGTTCCGGTACCCGGCTGTATCCTATCACCAAAGGAGTAAGCAAACAGCTTCTTCCGGTTTTCGATAAACCGATGATCTATTATCCCATTTCGGTTTTAATGTTGGCGGGTATCCGTGAAATCTTGATCATTTCTACTCCTAATGATTTACCCGGTTTCCAACGTTTGTTGGGAGACGGCTCTGACTTTGGGGTCCGTTTTGAATATGCCGAACAACCTTCACCGGACGGATTGGCGCAAGCTTTTATCATAGGTGAGAATTTTATTGGCGATGATTCTGTTTGTTTAGTACTGGGCGACAATATCTTTCACGGTGCCGGATTTTCTAAATTGCTGAAAGAAGCTGTTTGTATGGCTGAAGAAGAAAAGAAAGCGACCGTATTTGGATATTGGGTTTCAGATCCGGAGCGTTATGGGGTAGCCGAATTTGATAAAGATGGGAATTGCTTGAGTATTGAAGAAAAACCGGTATCTCCCAAATCCAATTATGCGGTAGTGGGACTATATTTTTATCCTAACAAAGTAGTGGAAATTGCCGGGAATATAAAACCGTCAGCCCGTGGAGAGTTGGAGATTACAACTGTCAATCAGGAATTTCTGAAGGACGGAGAATTGAAAGTACAGACTTTGGGTCGTGGCTTTGCATGGCTCGATACCGGCACGCACGATTCTTTAAGTGAAGCAAGCACTTTCATTGAAGTAATAGAAAAACGTCAGGGGTTGAAGATTGCCTGTTTGGAAGGTATCGCCTTGCGTCACGGCTGGATAACGGTTGAAAAAATGCGTGAATTGGCTGAACCCATGCGGAAAAATCAATATGGGCAGTATCTTCTGCAAGTGATTGATGAACTTTCTCTCTAAAATTTCATTTTATCTTTCCTTAAAAAAGAACTTCCAATTTTAATTTTTAGCAGACAACAGTGGATATAATAAAAACGGCTATCGATGGTGTAGTTATCATTGAACCACGATTATTTAAAGATGAGCGTGGTTATTTTTTTGAATCGTTTTCCCAAAAAGAATTTGAAGAAAAAGTATGTAAAACCGTATTTGTACAAGATAATGAAAGTAAATCTTCGTATGGTGTACTTCGTGGGTTGCATTTTCAAAAGCCTCCTTTTGCACAAAGTAAGTTGGTACGTGTAGTGAGAGGTGCAGTCTTGGATGTGGCAGTGGACATCCGCAAGGGTTCTCCCACTTTCGGCAAGCATGTAGCGGTAGAATTGACTGCGGAAAACCATCGTCAATTCTTTATTCCGAGAGGCTTTGCACATGGATTCAGCGTCTTGAGCCAAGAGGTTGTGTTTCAATACAAGTGTGATAATTACTATGCACCGCAATCGGAAGGGGCTTTGGCCTGGGACGATCCGGATCTGGGTATTGATTGGCGTATTCCTGCTGCTGAGATAGTTTTAAGTAAGAAAGATAAGGCGCATCCACGATTGAAAGATGCCGATGGGGTGTTTGATTATTGATTATTTAGTTGGAGTATCTTTTAAAAAACAGTATTTACATTATTATCCAATAATGACTAACTTTCAAGATAATAAAAGGATTGCCAAGAATACGCTTTTATTGTATTTCAGAATGTTTTTTACGATTCTTGTTGGTCTTTATACATCAAGAATTGTTTTAGCAGTTTTGGATGTAGAAGATTATGGGATTTATAATGTTGTAGGTGGGGTAGTAGCGATGTTTGGTTTTTTGAATTCGGCGATGATTGCTACCTCTCAACGCTTTATTGCATATGAATTAGGAAGAGGGACATGGGAAAGACTTCAGAAGGTCTTTTCCATGTCTATAAACATCCATTTTTTAATAGCGGCTGTCGTTTTATTATTATCGGAAACGATTGGGGTTTGGTTTTTAAATGTGAAAATGAACATCCCTGTACATCGTTTGAATGCTGCAAATTGGGTATATCAATGCTCAATATTCGCTTTAGTCATCAATATTATTGGGGTACCGTATAATGCGGCTATCGTTGCTCATGAGAAAATGAAGGTCTATGCCTATATTTGTATATTGGAAGTTTCTTTAAAATTATTGATTGCGTTTCTATTATCTACTTTGCTTTTTGGGGATAAACTGAAACTTTATGCAGTTCTTATCTTATTATCTGCTTTCATTATTCGCATTGTATATGTTACTTATTGTAAATATAGAATTTCGGGGTGTCATTATTCTATGTATTGGAATAAATTGTTGTTTATGCGTATGATGGGTTTTGCAGGTTGGAGTTTTGTTGGAAACTTAGGATTCGTAGCCAAAGACCAAGGAGTTAATATATTATTGAATTTATTTGAAGGTCCGGTTGTAAATGCTGCCCGTGGAATTGCTTATCAAGTTAGTGGGGTGGTTCAAGGATTTGTCCAAAACTTCCAGATGGCAATGAATCCTCAAATAACAAAACTATATGCTTCCGGAGAAAGACAAGCCATGTTAAGTCTTGTTTTCAGGGGGTCGAGATTTTCCTTTTACCTCTTATTGATGGTTGTAATTCCTGTATTATTGAATACATCCTATATTCTTAAACTTTGGTTGACTGTTGTTCCTGAAAACACAGATATGTTTTTGCGTTTGGTATTAATAATGAGTTTGATACATAGTATGGCCGGATCTTTGGTTACAGCCATACAAGCAACAGGAAGGATAAAAAAATTTCAGATTTGTATTGCACTTGTAATGTTGATGGATATTCCTTTGTCATATTGTCTTTTGAAATTTGGATATGCTTCTTATTCAGTAATGTATATTGCTATATTTACTACGATAATAGGACTCTTTGTTAGACTTTGGATATTGAAACAAAGTTTATCCATTTCGTTAACTGCTTATATGAAACAAGTTGTTTTAAAGAATTTGTTGATATTTATTTTGTCGTTTTTTATTCCTTTTTATTGTTGTTCTGACGCTACCAATTTCGGGGAATTGGTTTTATATACTTTGGGGCTTTTGATTTATGTTGCAAGTATCATATTTTTCACAGGACTTCAAAAGAACGAAAGAAAGTTTTTGAGCGAAAGAATATTGAAACATATATATCCGATGAAATATGGCAAATGATTGTATTAAGAGAGAGCAGACAATAGACTTTGCGCGTTTTATTAGCCTTTCACTGATTTTTTTAGCTCATGTGAATCCGCCTTTTTTTATTTTGCAACTTCGCTGTTTTGATGTTCCATTAATAATTTTTGTTTCAGGATTGGTGATGTCTGAACGGGGTATTGATTTGAAAGATTATTGGCCCTATATTAAAAAAAGGGTTTTAAGGTTATTGGTTCCTACATATATTTTTCTTTCTTTTTATTTTATTATTGCTTATATTCTGTTTTCTTTCCGCATTATTAGTGTGGAATATGGTTTAAAAACAATTCTCTCCAGTTATCTTTTAATGTATGGTATCGGTTTTGTCTGGATTTTGAGAGTGTTTTTAATACTCATGTTATTGACTCCTATTTTGCAGTATATTAATAATCGTATAGTTTCTATAAAGTCATTTTTTTTGCTGTTATTATTGATATTGGTAGGGCAAGAATTATTGGTTATTCTTTTTAGGGAAATAGCTTCGTATAAATTATCGTCAATATTGGGTGAGTATATATTGTATATGTCATATTCTTTTATGTTTCTATTAGGATTGCGTGCAAAAAAAACTTCTAATAAAATATTAAAAGTCTTTTTTCTTTCTTTCCTGTTGGCAAATTTGTTTGCTTTTTCTTATTGGATGATAGAAAAGGGAACTCCTATTTGTCTTTCTCCTATATACAAATATCCTCCTCGTTCTTATTTCCTGTTATATGGTGGATTGATGAGTCTTTTAATTTGGATATTATTGAAGAAAATCCCAATATCGTTAATTTCTAATAGATATTTGAACGTTCCTTCTTTTATAGGTCGAAATACCATTTGGCTTTATTTATGGCATATCCCTTTTGTAGGAGTTGTAAACTCTTATTTGGATAATTGGATGGTAAAATGGGCGTTTTTGTATTTATTGGCTATAATATGTTATTGGGTTCAATGTCGTATCATTCATTATATAGAACGCAGAGGAAGCGGATCAATGAAATGGCTAAAGTATATGAAAGGATAATTTGAATATGTTGTACGGAGTGTTTTTTGTTTTTATATTGGCTTTATTATTTATTCAGTTTTTTATAAAAGATCATTTATCAAAGTGGATTATATTATCATTTGTAGGATACTGGTTCTTAGCTTTGTTATTTTCTATATACAATCCGTATGGACTATATGAAGTTTCATCATATGCGTATTTTTTGTTAATACTAAACGTAATGTCTTTTTTGATCGGATTTTCTTGTATTCATATTTCTCCTTTACAAGTATCTTGTTTGGTAACGGAAAATGTGTCGGTTTTGTCTACAATGCAAAAGATTATTAATAGTAAATTCTTTTTGGGTATTGTGTTGTTGGGTATTCTAGTATGTACTAATATTTATAGACAATATGCCTCTTTGTTATTTCTTTTGGATAGTAGGGTTGATGCAATATCTTTGATAGCTAAAGAAAACCAAGGTAACATTTTTTTTCAGATATATTCTTTTCTTTGTCCTCCGCTATTTTACTCTTTATGTGCAATATCTGCTTACATGATATTATGTTATAGACGGTGGGGAAAGATATTTCTTTTTCTGTTGTTTTTAGTTCTTTATTCTTTGATAGGAGGAGGTCGTGCATCTTTTTTAGTGTTTTTCATGGCTCTATTATTCTGTTATTTTATATGTAGGGATATTTTCCATGTTGCAAAAATAAAAGTATCAAAATTTGCATACCTTCTTATTGTTATTCTGATTCTTTTAGCTTATATAATGATGAGTTGGATTACAGCAATGAGGAGTGGTTATTTTACTTTTAATATGGAGGCGATTATCCATGGAAGCGAGGAATTGAATAAGCAGTTTATCACTTATTCTTTGTTACCCTTCCGATTGTTTGACTATGCTTTGAGTAATCAATATTTGGATAAAATAGGGTATCAGTATGGTTTATCTACTTTTGATGGTTTAAACAGGTATGCATGGATTATATTAAAGAAATTTGGTATAACAATTTCGTTGGTATCTGAAAATACAACTGATTTTTTTCAGGATAGTTGGATTTCTGTTGGGGAAGATACGGTAGCTAATTACGCATATACAAATGCAATTTATCATTATCTTGATTTTGGTGTATTGGGGATTTTCATATTTCCGTTCTTATTTGGAATTTTCTTTAGATTATTGATAAAGCGTTTTTATAAATCTTTTTCAGTTCCCTTGTATTGTTTGTTATTTTATCTGTTTTTTGTGCTTATGCATATGATATTCACTTGGCATATTCAAAAAATGTATGCTTTGGCATTTATTGGAATTATGACTTTTTACAGCTTTAAGAAAAGAAAAATTGTGATGAAATATAGTTTGAAATGAAGATACTTATACTAACGGCCTACTCTCCCGAATCATTTATTAGTGGTAGTAGTAAATCTTTATTGTCTTTATTAAATGGTATTATCAGTAAGAAAGTTGAGGTTTTGGTCGTATCTCCAATAGAACATAAATTGTTATACCATGAATTGGATATATTGGGGGTTCGGCACGAAACGATATACTATCGGATGGCGTCTTATCCGAGGTTGAATTCTGTTCTGAATAAATTGTTATATTTTCCCAGATGGCTACATATTATCAGAGGATATATAGTTTCGACATGGAAAATAAGAAAGCTTGCAAAACAATATTCCCCTGATATTATTCATACGAATACATCAGCAATTCCATATGGATATTTTGTAGCACGTAATCTAAAAATACCTCATATCTGGCATGTTCGTGAATACTTGGAGAAAGACTATGGGCTAAAACCTATACCTTCAAGAAAATGGTTAAATCGGGCAATTAGTAAAAGTTATTCAATTTCAATAACCAAAGATATAGCTGACTATATAAAAAAAACTGATAACAATCGGATTATTTATAATGGAATTGCCCGATCAGAGGATTTGCATTTTGAAGAATCTAAAGAGAACTATTTTCTTTATGTGGGCTTATTGGATGAAGCTAAAGGGATACATGATATTATTGATGCATATATTTTATTTTGCAAACAGAGAAAATATGCCAATACAAATACATGTAAACTTATTGTTGTAGGCGATGGTAAACTACATGATGAGTTGCAAAATAAAGTGATCTTATCTGGATTGGAAAGCGTAATTATTTTTATGGGAGGTGTTGCATCTGATAAAGTGAAAACTCTAATGCATAAAGCTCTTGCACTGGTAGTTGCTTCCAAAGCGGAGGCTTTTGGTCGCGTAACAGCAGAGGCTATGTTTGCAGGGTGTTTAGTGATTGGAAGAAATACGGCGGGTACTAAAGAGCAATTTGATAATGGTCTGCTTTTTTCTCAAAGAGAGATCGGTTTAAGATTTTCTTCTATAAATGAATTGGCATCGCTGTTTAATCAGATAATGGAGAATGGGGTCGTAACATATTTTCCTATGATAAAGGCGGCGCAAGATACAGTTGCTCATCTGTATTCTGAAGAACAATATGTGTCTGCCATATATGATTTCTATAAATATGTGTTGCACAAAAATAAGATTTTGGAATAATGGATGTTTCGGTTATCATAGTTAATTACAAGACTGCGGATTTATTGCTTGCAGCTATTGATTCAGTGTTTTCTTGTACAACAGAAATTACATTTGAAATAATAGTTGTAGATAACGATTCGCAAGACGGTTCTAAATCTATTTTGTATGAAAAATATGCAGATAAGGTTGTATATATAGGGTTGTCTCAAAATGTAGGATTCGGCAGGGCCAATAACGAAGGAGTCAAGGTGGCAAAAGGTCGTAATATTTTATTCTTGAATCCAGATACGGTATTGCTAAATAATGCCATAAAAATATTGTCTGACGCTTTGGATACAAATTCGAAAGTGGGAGCTTGTGGTGGTAATTTATATAATGCAGCAATGAATCCGACAACATCTTACAGTCTTTTTTTTCCTTCTATATTTGACTTTTTTAGATTACCGTTAAAATTATATTATGGTAAAGAACGCTTGCATAATTACACAGATCGTAAACGTCGCGTAGCTTTTATCATTGGTGCGGATTTGATGGTAAAGGCTTCGGTATTGAAAGAAACAGGAGCTTTTGATCCCGGCTTTTTTATGTATTGTGAGGAAACCGAATTGTGTTATAGAATAAGGAGTAAACGATATGATATTTTATCGATACCAACGGCAAGAATACAACATTTGGAGAGTCAGAGTATAAGTAATATCGAAAGAAAAGCATTGTGGTTTTATAATAGTGAGAGATATTATTATAAAGTTACTCATTCTAAATTGTATTGTTCTATTGTAGATTTTTTCTATCCACTAATGGCTCGTATCGAAATGTATAAATCGTCAAAAGGGAAATATAAGTATGAATTATGGCATTGTAAATATGAATATGATAGACGGAGAAGAAAGTATGGAGTCGAGGAATAAATTAAATTTTTATCCCAAAATATCGATAATAACTGTAACTCTAAATAGTGAGAGAACTTTAGAAGAAACAATAAAAAGCATACTTTCCCAAGATTATCCTAATATTGAATATTTAGTTATTGATGGTGGCTCGATTGATGGAACTTTAGAAATAATAGATAAATATGCGAGTCAAATATCTTATACGATATCTGAAAAAGATAAAGGAATTAGCGATGCTTTTAATAAAGGGATAAAACGAGCTACAGGTGAGATAGTAGGAATTATAAATTCTGATGATTTATTGCTTCCTGGTGCTTTATTCAAGTTGGCCGAATGCTATGATAAGAACGTGGATGTATATAGAGGAAATGTTGTTGTTTATGATGAAAATAGTGACTCTAAATGGAGAGATATACCTTCCATGAAGTTTCCATTGGTCTCTTTTAATATCCGTGTGGCACATCCAGGTACTTTTATTAGAAAAGATGCTTATGAACTGTATGGGGCCTATCGTATTGATTTGAAATATCAAATGGATAAAGACTTATTGATTCGATTCTATGATAAGGGAGCTTCGTTTTTGTATATAGATTATGATATAACATTATTTCGGATCGGAGGGGCAACTTCCGATAGTCTGAAAAAGAAAAAAACTGAAATAATGAAAGTAATCTGCTTAAATGGAGGAGGAAAGTTTCAGGCTTATTTAGTTTATTGTATTGCATTATTTAGAGCCGTACTGAAAAAAACGAGATATTTAATCTGGGGTAAATGATGGATACGGATAGAAAAAAATACTGTAGAGATTTGGTGAGATTTTGTATGGCCATTTTTTTTTCATTTATATATATTCCTCATCTTTTATTTTTAATAAAAAAAGATATGCGGCTATTACTTTTTTCGGATGTCGCAGCTATGTTACCCTCTTTGAAAATAAGGCTATCCCCTTTCTGGGGTACTTTGTACTTTTTACATAACAATGCATATTTTAGATCACTCTTTTATTATCGCCTTGGACCAATAGCTTCTCTCATGATAGGTTGGTATAGAAAAGGTGACAGATATTTTATTATTTCTGATACATTGAAGATGGGGGGAGGTTTTTTATTGGCTCATCCTTATGCTACCATTTTAAATGCGGAATCTATCGGTAATAATTTTTCCTGTAGGCATTGTACTACTTTGGGGGCTAAAAATAATGGAAGGCCTATAATCGGTAATAATGTAAATTTAGGTGCCAATGTAGTTATTATCGGCAATATTCATATTGGCGATAATGTAATTGTTGGGGCAGGCAGTGTTGTGGTGAAAGACATTCCTGATAATTGTATTGTTGCTGGTAATCCGGCAAGAATAATCCGATTTTATAGTAAGTGATTAGAAATATACAAAACCTTGTTCCGTGATGTTTAAACTATTTGTTGTTGTCAATGTTGATTGGTTCTTCCTTTCACATCGTAAAGATATTGCATTAGAAGCTCAAAAAGCTGGTTATAACGTCACTATTGTAACCAAAGATACCGGAAAGAAAAAAGATATTGAAGCTCTTGGATTACAGGTGATCGACTTGCCGATGAATCGCTCGGGGCAGAATATTAGAGAGGAACTGTGCACTTGCTGGTTCCTTTATAATTTATATCGCCATGAAAAGCCGGATATCGTGCACCATGTGGGGCTTAAAACAATACTTTGGGGAACATTGGCTGCAAAACTATCTCGTGTTCGTGGGGTGGTAAATGCTGTAAGTGGCTTAGGGATTTTCTTCTCGGAAGAGAATCGGTCTGTGATTTCGAAAATACTTCCGAAAGTCCTTCGATTTTCTCATCATCGCAGTAATCTCGCCGTTATTTTCCAAAATGGTGAAGATAAATTTCTATTTCGGAAACACCACATAATAAGAGAGGAACAAGCGTATATGATTAAAGGATCTGGTGTGAATTTACAGCAATTCTGTTATACTCCGGAACCGGAAAGCGGCAAGATAAGAGTTCTATTGACGGCACGTATGATTATGGAGAAAGGAATTTTTATTCTTACGGATGCTGCTATAAAACTGAAAGAGAAATATCGGGATAAGGTTCAATTTCTGCTTTGTGGAGGGTTGGATGACAATCCGAAAGCGATAAAAGAGGAAGATTTAAAAAGAGTGTGTGATGGAGAGTATATCCAATGGTTGGGATATCGGACGGATGTATTGAGCTTGTTAAAAGACTGCCATATAGTAGCTTTTCCGTCTTATTATAAAGAAGGATTGCCAAAATCATTAATAGAGGCGACTGCCGTGGGAAGACCTATTATAACAACGGATTCTATAGGTTGTAAGGAGACTGTGATAGAGGGATACAATGGGTATTTGATTCCGGTGCAAGATAGTGAAACCTTGGCGGACCGGTTGGAAATTTTGATTGAAGATAAGGCATTGAGACAAAAAATGGGTAAGAACTCGAGATGTTTGGCAGAAAAAGATTTTTCGATAGAAAATGTTATCGCAAAACATTTGGAGATTTATGAGATTTTAATGACCGGAAATTTATGAAAGTATTAGTTACCGGTGCTGCCGGTTTTATCGGTTCTTACGTTTGTAAGCGCCTTTTGTTACGTGGTGACGAAGTAACGGGATTGGACAATATCAATTCTTATTATGACATAAATTTAAAATACGGACGTCTTGTCACGTTGGGTGTTTCCCGGGAGGATATTGAATGGTATAAGTTTGTTTCGAGCAGCACTTATTCTCTTTTTAGTTTTGTGAGGATGAATCTGGAAGATAAACAGGCCATGCAAATGCTCTTTGCCAATGGGAAGTTTGATGTTGTAATAAATTTGGCGGCACAGGCAGGTGTACGTTATTCAATCGAAAACCCGTATGCTTATGTGGAAAGCAATGTTGACGGTTTTCTTAATGTACTCGAGGGATGCCGGCATTATAAAATAAAGCATCTGGTATACGCAAGTTCCAGCAGTGTTTATGGACTGAATGGCAAAGTGCCTTTCTCTGAAAAAGATAGTATTGCTCATCCGGTAAGTTTATATGCCGCAACTAAAAAATCGAATGAACTGATGACACATGCATACAGCCATCTGTATAACATTCCATCTACCGGACTTCGCTTTTTCACTGTATACGGCCCTTGGGGGAGGCCGGATATGTCTCCTTTTTTGTTTACGGATGCTATTTTACACAAGCGTCCGATTAAGGTGTTTAATAATGGGGATATGCTTCGTGATTTTACATACATAGATGATATTGTGGAGGGAGTATTACGGGTGGTTGATTCAATTCCGCAATCCAATTCTTCATGGAATCCGGAAGAGCCGGATCCGAGTACATCCAAAGCTCCTTATAAGATTTATAATATTGGGAATTCTCATCCTGTAAAGCTGATGGATTTTATTCAGGCCATAGAAAAGGCAATCGGATATGCTGCGGAAAAGATATATCTGCCGATGCAGCCCGGGGATGTATATCAGACGAATGCGGATACCACTGCATTACAGAAAGAGTTGGGTTTTAAGCCCGATAAAGAGATTGAAGAGGGAGTAAAGGAAACGGTAGATTGGTATCGTTCTTTTTATCATTTGTAAATACTAAAATTTCAAATCAAAGAAATATGAAAATAGCAATTGTTGGAACTGGTTATGTGGGTTTGGTAACAGGAACCTGTTTCTCGGAGATGGGAGTGGATGTCACTTGTGTAGATGTGATGGAATCTAAGATCGAGAATTTGAAAAAAGGAATTATTCCAATTTATGAGCCGGGACTGGAAGATATGGTTCATCGTAATTATAATGCCGGGCGTTTGAAGTTTACTACCTCGTTGGCTTCCTGTCTGGATGAGGTTGAAGTTGTATTTAGTGCGGTAGGTACACCTCCCGATGAAGATGGTAGTGCTGATTTGCGTTATGTACTTGAAGTAGCTCGTACCATTGGACAAAATATGAAAAAATATGTCCTTGTGGTTACGAAGAGTACGGTTCCTGTCGGTACGGCCCAAAAGGTAAAAGCCGCTATTCAGGAAGAACTGGACAAACGTAATGTTGCCATTGATTTTGATGTAGCTTCTAATCCGGAGTTTTTGAAAGAAGGAAATGCCATTGATGATTTTATGAAACCTGACCGTGTCGTGGTAGGAGTAGAATCCGAGGAGGCTAAGAGTATTATGGAACGACTGTATAAGCCGTTTATGATGAATAATTATCGTTTGATTTTTACAGACGTACCCAGTGCGGAGATGATAAAGTATGCTGCGAATTCAATGTTGGCTACCCGTATCAGTTTTATGAATGATATTGCAAACTTGTGTGAGTTGGTAGGAGCGGATGTGAATATGGTTCGTAAAGGTATCGGTGCAGACAGCCGTATTGGTAGTAAGTTTTTGTATCCGGGGTGTGGTTACGGAGGATCGTGTTTTCCCAAAGATGTAAAGGCATTGATAAAGACGGCTGATAAAAATGGATATACGATGCGGGTGTTGAAAGCTGTAGAGGAAGTCAATGAAGTTCAGAAAAATATACTTTTTGAAAAACTTACAAAGCATTATGATGGGAAACTGGCCGGAAAAAAAATTACTCTCTGGGGATTGGCCTTTAAGCCCGAAACGGATGATATGCGTGAGGCGCCGGCTCTGGTCTTGATAGATAATATTGTAGCAGCCGGTGGAATTGTGACGGTCTACGATCCGGTTGCTATGCAGGAATGCCAACGCAAAATAGGTAATAAGGTGAATTACGCCACCGATATGTATGATGCTGCACTCAATGCGGATGCTTTACTTTTGGTAACTGAATGGAAAGAATTTCGTATGCCGAGTTGGGGAGTGTTAAAAAAGACGATGAAGAAACCGGTTGTTTTTGACGGGCGTAATATCTATGACAAGAAGGAACTTCAGAAAATAGGTTTTTCATATTACTGTATCGGAAAATAATATATCGCGCAATGAATATTTTGATTACCGGCATTCATGGTTTTGTAGGTTCCAATCTTGTTTCTTCTTTGAAAGGCAGGCACACCCTTTACGGTTTGGATATTGTTACACCGGTGAAAGACGGTGTGGTGAAAACTTTTTCTTGGAAAGATATTGAACCAACATCTTTCCCATTGCACCACTTTCCTCAGTTTGACGCCATCATCCATCTTGCCGGTAAAGCTCACGATACCAAGAACGAATCGGTGGCTCAAGCCTATTTTGATATCAATACCGGTCTGACTCGGAAGATATTCGATTTCTTCTTAGAGTCCTCTTCCAAGAAATTTATTTTCTTCAGTTCAGTGAAAGCTGCTGCCGACAGTGTGGTGGGGGATATACTGACGGAGGATGTCGTTCCTGCTCCGGTAGGTCCTTACGGCGAGAGTAAAATTAAGGCGGAGGAATACATATTAAAGGGAGAAGGGAAAATTGAGAAGGGAGCAGGAGAAGTTTGTGGTGCTGTTGGTCAGTCTGGTCGTTTGGGGTTGGATAGGCAAGTGTATATTCTCCGTCCCTGCATGATTCATGGGCCTGGGAATAAGGGAAATCTGAATCTGCTTTATAATGTGGTGAAGAAAGGTATTCCCTGGCCATTGGGCAGTTTTGAGAACCGCCGTTCGTTTACTTCGATCGATAACCTTTGTTATGTGATAGAAGGATTGCTGACGAAAGCTGTTCCGGGCGGTATCTATCACATGGGAGACGATGAAGCGATGTCTACGAATGAATTGATTGCTACCATTTGTGAGGCTATGGGCAAGCAACCGCATATCTGGAAAATAAATAAAAGTTTGATGGAAGGTTTCGCCGGGCTTGGAAGCTTACTGCATCTGCCTTTAAACAAGGAGCGTCTTCGGAAGCTGACGGAGAATTATGTGGTTAGTAATGCCAAAATAAAGAACGCATTGGGCATTGAAAAAATGCCGGTGACTGCCAAAGAGGGCTTGATAAAGACCATACAATCGTTTGAGTGATTTGTGATCGGGTCAAGATTATCCGTTTATAATCAGATGATTGGCTCTTTTATTATTTCCATGATCGAAGATACTTTTTAAATATATAAGACTGTGTATTATCTAATCATCTTAGTTCTGCTCTTCCTTGCAGAACTTTTTTATTTCCGCATCGCTGATAAATGTAATATCATCGACAAGCCGAATGAACGTAGTTCTCACACCCGCATTACTTTGCGTGGTGGAGGGATCATCTTTTATTTTGGTGTATTGGCTTATTTTCTGACGAGTCATTTTGAATACCCCTGGTTTATGCTTGCCTTGACATTGATCACCTTTATCAGCTTTGTAGACGACATCCGTTCCACTTCACAAGTACTCCGACTGGTGTTTCATTTCTCCGCCATGGCTTTGATGTTTTATCAATGGGGGTTGTTTTCACTCCCCTGGTGGACGCTTTTTGTGGCATTGATCGTTTGTACGGGTATCATCAATGCCTACAATTTCATGGATGGCATCAATGGCATCACCGGCGGATATTCATTGGTTGTTCTCGTAGCCCTTGCTTATATCAATGAGGCGGTCGTTTCTTTCGTAGAACAGGATTTTATTCTGACGGTGCTTTGCAGTGTCTTTGTTTTCAACTTCTTCAATTTCCGGAAACGTGCCAAGTGTTTTGCCGGTGATGTCGGTTCTGTCTGCATTGCATTCGTTCTGCTGTTCTTTATCGGCAAGTTAGTTATCCGGACGGAGGATTTCAGTTGGATTATCCTGTTGGCCGTATACGGTGTGGATAGTGTACTGACGATAATCCATCGCCTGATGCTTCATGAGAATATCGGTTTGCCACACCGGAAGCATCTGTATCAGATTATGGCGAATGAACTGAAGATCCCTCATGTGGTGGTTTCATCTGTATACATGCTGGTACAGGCATTGGTGATAATCGGATATTTTTTGTTTCAAGATAATGGATATTGGTATATGGGGGGAACTATACTGCTTTTAAGCGTTATTTATATTCTGTTTATGAAGAGATATTTCCATTTACATAAAATAAAATCACTTAATTCTTAGAGACTGTTTAATTTTTTCTCTTAAGAATAATACTGAGCAAAATTTAAACAGCTTCTTAGTCACCTAATACTTCTTTCAATTCTTTTTTGTTGAGGGGTTTCGTTATGAACGTATTGCATCCTGCCCTCATGGCTTCTTCTCTGTCGAACTCGAAAGCGTTGGCAGTAACGGCGATGATAGGAGTTTCCGTATCGAATTTCCGTATTTCCCGGGTAGCTTCCAAACCACCCATAACCGGCATCTTCATATCCATCAGAATGGCATCATAATGATGGCTTGATGCAAGTTCCACCGCTTCTTTACCTGTATAGGCACGGGTTAATTCAGATGTTTTAAGGAGGGCTTTTACCAGCATATAATTACTGTCGATATCTTCGGCTACTAATATGGATTTCTTCTGAACATCATTGGTACAAGACTCCTGTGAAGTGCTAAGAGTCGGATTATGCCCCATTCTTAGGATATCCTCTGCAATTTCTTCCGTTTCCTCATATCTCTCAATTTCTGCTTCACAAGGAAACCAGGCCCAAAACTTACTTCCTTTTCCTTCGTCACTTTCCATACCGATCTTACCACCTTGTGCATCAGTGATTGCTTTACAAATGGCTAATCCTAAACCGGTACCTTGCGTGAAGTCGTCGAGCTTGGCAAAATGTTGGAATAGCTTGTGCTGTTTTTCTTTCGGTATACCATGTCCGGTATCTTCTACATATAATTTTATGCCTCCGTCAATGTAACTGTATCCCATAGTGATGCGACCTCTGTCAGTGTGTTTTATAGCGTTGGTGATAAAATTCGTTCCTACCTGCACCAGACGGTTTTTATCCAGTTTTACCAGGCAACTCTTGTAGGGATTATGGCCGATGAACTCTACTTCGGGATTAGTACATCGTTGCTTCAGAGCCATAAAGGTTTCTTTGTATGCATCTGCCAAATCGAAAGATTCCAACTTTAATTCCATAAGTCCCGATTCTATCTTCGACAGGTCCAGAATATCACCGATAAGCCTTAACAGCAGTTCGTTGTTATTGTTGATGATATTCATAAACTCCTTTCGCATATTAACGTCTTCTGTGGTTTGAAGCAGTTCGGAGAAGCCTACGATGGCATTCAACGGAGTACGGATTTCATGGCTCATATTTGCTAAAAATGCAGATTTCAGCTTATCGGCTTGTTGGGCGGTTTCTTTTTCCCGTTCCAAAAATTTCTGATAATTGATTTGTTCGGTGATATTTAATCTGACACCCAGATACTTTATGACCGTTCCATTTTTATCTTTCTCCATAGGGACACCGCGTACTGTACAATACTGCCAATCCGAATCGTATTTGGTCTTCATTTTTACAATGAAGTTGTAAGATTCATCCTTCCTGTCTTTTACGATACCCGCTGCTTTTTCAATTAGTTCCAGATTTTCGTCGTCTTTTTGTGAATAACAGTCGTAAGTGCTCATGGAGATTACTGCACCGTCCTTGTAATCTGCTACCGGTTCATTATATGTGGTGAACAGTTGTGTGTCACAATTATATTCCCACATGGCCATACCTGCCGTCTGAATGGCGAAACGGAGTTTTTCAATCGTGTCATTCAGAATTTTGTTGTTAAGTACTTCTTGTGTTATATCTTTCTGGGTTCCCAATATGGCTGTCACAGTGTCTTCTTCTTTTTTGGATATCATACGACTATCGTAGTAGTGATAAGTACCGTCTTCGTGCATATAACGGAATACGGTTTCCGCTGATTCTTTTTGTCCATGTAAGATTGTATCGAATAGCTCTTTTTGTATTATGCGATCGTCCGGATGGAGCATGCCTAAATACTTCTCCATATTGAGTCCTTTTTCAGTGCGCATATTGCCGCGTAACATGAACTCTTGTGTGTGCAGTTCGTAAATCCATGCAGTGACATTGCCTGCATTCATTGCCATATTGAGTTTTGCTTCTTGTTCGGCCATTTGCCGTTCATGTTTTTCCTCGGCCGTCCGGTCTATGGCTGTAATTAAAATACCGATAAGCTCTCCTTCCTGGTCTTTTATGGGTGTAACATCCATTTTGAAGTAGAATATCTGATCGAAAGGGGTAAAGCGGGCGAAGTATTGCGGACATTGCTCTTTACGCATGTCGTATTTTAATATACCATGAAATTCGTGAATTTGGTTTTGCTCGTCTATAATACCGTGATTTCGCAAAACAGGGTTCGCATATATGGATAGTTGTTCTTTCAGCAATTTGTTTTTGTTATCCATTTGAAATAATCTGGCCATCTCATCATTGACGCTTACCAATATACCTTTTTTATCATAGTAGCTTAGTCCCACCAGAGTAGTATTGAATACTGTCTGATATCGGTTTAGAAAATTTTTGTTTTCGAGTAATAAAGCATTGAGTTTTTCATTTTCTTCTTTAAGTAGAATTTCTCCCTTTTGGGCTCTTTTTTTATAGATTGTGACGAAGATGGATAGCAATAGTGCGGTGAGTAATAGAGCCCCCAAAAGGAAATATAACCATGTAGGAATACTGAATGTCGGCTTTTCTCCCAACCATTTCACATGTATCCGGTCATATACTCCGTTTTTCTTCAATTTCAGAAGGGCTGAGTTTATTTGTTCTAATAATTGGGTGTCAGTACCTACAAAGCAATATTCTTGTAATGGCCATTCGGAATCTATAATACTAAGATTGGTTAGTCCGTCTTTGTAAATTATGTATTGCGCCATGTTGTCAAGGCATATTGCCATATCACCTTTACCTTCGGATAGCATATTCAATCCTTCCATCATATTGTCAACCGGAATAAGATGGGAATCATATCCCATGTCTTTTAACTTTTTATGAGGTAGGGCATACCTTTGTACGATAACGTTTTTGTGTGATAAATCCTTTGTATGTTGGATAAGGGCATCTTTCCGGCAGACGAATTTGTAGTTTATATAGCTGTGGGCTTTGCTCAGTTTGGACGGGCCGTTTTGAGGAGATTCGAACTTTGCCATGCCGGTAATCAGATCGATTTCCCCCTTTTCGAATTGCTGAAGTATATCCGGCCAATCTTCCAGTTGCAGGTCGTAGGGTAGCTTCAATTCGTCCATAATGGCACGGGTTAGATCAATATTAAAACCATCCGGTTCTCCTTTGTCGTTTATAAATTCATAAGGTGGGAAAGCACTGTCACCACGTATGATTATTTCTCGGGTATCTTTTGCAGTTCCTTGTATTATATATAAAAAGGCAAGGATTATAATGACGCATTTTTTCATTAAAAGTATTGATTTAAATATAAGAAAAGAATGTTTAGCTGAATAAAGATAAGAAATGTTTTACTTAAATATATATCTTATGATGAAATTAACATTTTGGAAATGAATCAATTAATTTTCAAAGTTCACTTCCCTTGTTGCAAGGGAAGTGTGAACCAAAAGCACGAACCTTCATTCACGACCGATTCGACTCCTATTTCACCTCCCATTTGTGTAATGATGCTTTTGCAGATCGATAATCCGATTCCGGTACCTTGAGCAAAGGTGTTTAACTTCACAAAACGGTCGAATATATTGTCGAGCTTTTCTTTGGGAACTCCTAACCCGGTATCATGTACATAGATTTTTATTGCATTGTCGGATGTTATTTCATAACCTACGGTGATGTTGCCTTGTGAGGTAAATTTGATGGCATTATTGATGAAGTTTGTGAGGACTTGAGTAAATCGGTTCTTGTCACTATATATATGGCAGGGTGAAGCATGCGATTCGAAAAGAAGTGTTACTCCTTTTTGGGGTTTTGCTTTGAGCTCTTGTACAATCTCTTGGCAGGCTTGTTCAATCTCAAATCTCTCTTTTACAAAATCGAATGTACCGGCTTCAATTTTGGAAAGATCCAATATATCTGAAATCAGTTGTAACAATAGTTCGTTATTCCTTTGTATGATGCTGATATATTCTGCGCGTTCTTCTAAATCATCCGTTTCGGTCAGTAAAGTCGAGAAACCGACAATCGAATTGAGGGGAGTACGGATTTCATGACTCATGTTAGCTAAGAAAGCTGATTTTAACCGGTCTAACTGTTCGGCCTTATCCCGGGCAATGATAAGTTTTTGTTCCGTTTGTTTCAGTGGAGTGATATCATAGTTGACACAGACCATTTCAATGATTCCGTCCTGAGGGCGGAAATCTCTTACAAGTACGTTGACGCTGGTCCAGGAATAGTTACCGGATGCTCTTTTGATACGTATGTCTTTACGCAGGCAGGTAGTATGTCCTTGTTTGACATTACCTACAAACTCCTTTAAAACTGCCCGGTCATCGGGATGCACATTCCGATAAACACCTATAACTTCGGGGAGGGGAATTCCGTCTTTTTCACCGATATTATCATACCAGCTACTAAGGGCATAACCATCACGGCTTAAAGCATCGAATACGGCATACCCGACTTTTGCATAATCGCCTATAAGGGCGAACAGGGTTTCGAATTCTTTTATCTTCGAACGGGCAGATGCAGCCTCTGTGGTATCTACATTGATGAGTAAGTAGTTTGTGAAATTGTTTTTAGAGTCACGCAATGCCGTAGCTTTGGTCACTATATTGATGGTCTCTTTTTTCAAAGAAGGATAATAATCGTTTATGTTGGAAAAGTTATAGTTTGTGTTGAAAAAAGCATCTTCCTGTCTTCTGAGGTTGTCTTTAATATTGTCTGGTATGTTAGGGTTGGAAAACAGGTTTACTCCTAATACGTCTTCTCTGTTCCCGATACCGAACATCTCGAGTTCTTTATCGTTGATTTCTGTCAGATAACCGTCCTTATCGTATAATTCGATGCCGGCCGGTAAGTTTTGGAAAATGTTATTGAGCACCTCTTCTTTATGCTGTAATATTTGCTGTTCTTCTATGGCTTTTTGCTCGGATTTATGTAATTCAATACAAATGCTGATGATATTTGCCAATGAAGTGAACCATTGATAATCGGCATTGCTCCAATTACGACATTGCTTAATGATGTCTATACCCATATATCCCCATACCCTTTTCTTGGATAGCAATGGGACAACCATGAGAGATTTTATATCTTGGCGTTCTAAAATTTCTCTGTGATATCTTGCTTCCGGAGGCATGGCATCGAGTGTATTTAAAATAATGGCTTTCTGACCGGATATCTGCTCGTTCCACCACGAGGATTCATCGAACAGAATATTTTGGAGTGACTCCTGTTCTTCAGATACATTTTCTGCTGTTATTTCATAAATGCAGTTTTGAATCTTTTCTTCCGGGAATATTTCAAATATGTAAGTCCGGTCTCCATTGAATTGTATCAATATATCTTTCAGAATTTCCCGGATTGTATCGGAAATATCGTCTGTTTGCAGAAATGACAATAGAGAATGTGATATACTTATTTGGCGATAAAGTAATTTATTTAGTTCTTCTTTATTGCCCAATCCTTTTTCAGTGCTTTCAATATCATCGAGACATCTGATATAACCGAACCAGTGGATATTTGCCTGGCCGATATCTGAATCGGATTCCATTTTCAGTTGTACCCAATTCATTCCATATTTTGTGTGGATAGGGAAAATCTGTTCGAATATGCGTTGGCTGTGAAGGACTTTAAATTCTTCTTTTAAATGTTCGCGATAATCTTCGTGAACCAGATGATACAAATCATTAAAACCGACTGTCTTCTTTTCGAGACATAGAAGATCCGTAACAAATTCTGATAAAGTGTATTGTTGGGTTTTTAAATTAACTTCAAACCAACCAATCTGCGCCATGGAAGTTAGTCGGGTGAACTTGTCGGAATTATGATTTAGCATATTTTTCTATTACTGTTGTTTGGAGGGCACAAAGATAGATAATATTTTTAAATCAGTGAACTTGGAATTTGTAATAAAGTGCTATAAATCTAAAAGTTATGAATGAATTTCTGATGCGAATTTTGATTTTTGCTATGGATATAAACGAGGTTTTTCGATTAAAGAAACAAGGCAGTGGTTCTGTTTCTAAAATCGAAATCGCAGTATGATGGCATTTTCTGTTTTTATGAATACCGGCGTGGATAGCGGAAAAGAATGGCTAATAATGCAAATGTTCCCATCGTAAAAGGATAATACAAATTTCCAACGATACTGATGGGGGAGATATTGGCTAATCCGGCTGCCATAAGAAGTTGCGCTCCGTAAGGAATGATACCTTGTATAAAGCAGGAGAAGGTGTCGAGAATGCTGGCTACTTTTCGGCGGTCGAGATTAAATTTTCCGGCAATGTCTTTAGCAATCGGGCCGGTAGTGATAATGGCGATGGTGTTGTTGGCTGTGCAAAGGTTGGCGATACTTACCAAGGCGGCAATACTTAGTTCGGCACCACGTTTACCATTGACATGACGTGTGAGTTTTTCAATAATGAAATCGATTCCTCCGTTATAGCGGATTGTTTCAAGCATGCCTCCTGCCAATAGGGTGATGATGATAAGTTCGCCCATTCCGGTGATGCCACTACCCATTGCGCCAAACCATTCGAATATACTGAAACTGCCCGTGGGAATTCCGATAATAGCTGTACTGATGATACCGAGAAGAAGGACGATCATTACATTGATACCGGCGATGGCTGTTCCCAATACAACGAGATAGGGTATGACCTTAAGCCATTCGATTTCCTGTGTTTGTGCCGGAGCAATGACTGATAATCCTTGAAAGATATAAATGCCCAGTACTATGAGTGCGGCTGGGACTACGATCATGGAGTTTACCCGGAACTTGTCGCGCATTACACAACCTTGTGTTTTGGTAGAGGCGATGGTGGTGTCGGAGATGAATGACAGGTTATCGCCAAAGAAAGAACCGCCTACTACGATGGCTACCATGAAAGGGAGATCTATTCCTGTTCTTTGTGCCAATCCGGTAGCGACCGGAGTAAGAGCTACGATTGTTCCTACACTGGTACCGATAGAGAGCGAAATGAAGCAGGAAGCTATAAAGATACCTGCTAAAAGTAGGTTGTCCGGAAGTATATGTAGAGTGAGGTTTACTGTTGCATTGATGGCACCCATTTGTTTGGCGCTTTGGGCAAAAGCTCCGGCAAGAATAAAGATCCAAACCATGAGCATGATGTTTTTGTTTGAAGCGCCAACGGAGAACTGGTATATTCGTTGATCCAGCTTTAGTCCTTTTGTTATAGCGATAGCGTAGCATGAGGATACTAAGAATGCGACAGTGATGGGTACTTTATAAAAATCGTTGACGATAATTGAAGTAGCCAAGTATAGGCATAGAAAAACAAGTAGAGGACTAAGTGCCCACCAGCCGGATGCTCTTTTTATATTCTTTTCTTCGTTCATTCTTTGAATTGTACTTGTATTTGGAGTGCAAAGATAATAATAAGAAGATAGAAGTTAGCAGATAGTAGTTAGTAGTTAGTAGTTAGTGGTTGGCGGACGCTAAGTGATCAATATAAAAAAATAGTAGCCGATAGCTAAAATCAACTCAGCATGTTTATGTCTGCGTGCTACATGCTTCTGATTTTGACTACCGGCTCCTGACTTCTAACTTTTAGCTTCTTTTTTACAGCGTTACTCCTGTCTTGAATATAGCAATTTCACGATATCCTTTCTTTTCGTTGTTAACGAATTCTCCGCTTGCCACTTTAATGATGTAATCGATGAAACGTTCACATGTTTTTTCCATCGGTTCATTTTCAACAATCACACCGGCATTGAAATCGATCCATCCCGGCTTGTTTTTTGCCAGAGTTGAATTGGTAGATATCTTCATTGTGGGGACATAAGTACCGAAAGGAGTTCCACGTCCGGTGGTAAATAATACCATATGGCATCCGCAAGAGGCCAATGCAGTAGCAGCTACCAAGTCATTTCCGGGGGCCGATAACAAGTTAAGTCCTTTGACCTGTAAACGTTCTCCATAGGACAATACACCTTCTACATAGCTTTTTCCACATTTTTGTGTACATCCCAAAGCTTTGTCCTCTAAAGTGGAAATACCGCCGGCTTTATTTCCCGGTGACGGGTTTTCACCTACAGGTTCACCATGAGACAGGAAGTATTCTTTGAAATCATTGATCAACTTGACAGTCTGTTCGAACAATTCTTTGTTACGGCAGCGATTCATTAGGATTGTTTCTGCACCAAACATTTCCGGTACTTCCGTCAACACGCTGGTTCCGCCTTGTGCTATGAGGAAGTCGGAGAACATACCCAATAACGGATTTGCCGTAATACCGGAGAAACCGTCAGAACCGCCACATTTTAATCCTACGCGCAGTTCGGACAGGGGAACTTCGGTGCGCTCGTCTTTCACTGCTTTAGCATATAATTCACGAAGAATATCCATTCCTTCTTCATATTCATCACCTACTTTCTGGGTAACCATGAACTTTACACGATCTTGATCGTAATCACCCAAGAATTCGCGGAATACATCCGGTTGGTTGTTTTCGCATCCCAATCCAACGACTAATACGGCACCCGCATTGGGATGAAGCACCATGTCACGAAGAATTTTTTTCGTGTTTTCGTGGTCGTCGCCCAGCTGTGAACAGCCATAATTGTGAGGGAAGGCGACAATCGCATCTACGCCTTTACCTTGTGTTTCACGGCGTAATCCTTCGGCTAATTGATTGATAATACCGTTTACGCAACCTACAGTGGGGATAATCCATATCTCATTACGTATACCGACATCTCCGTTTTTACGGCGATACCCCTTGAAAGTGAGATCTTTTCGAGCAATATCGAGTGATACCTGTATCGGATTGTAGGTATATTCCAACAGTCCTGCAAGGTTGGTTTTTATGTTATTTTCATTCATCCAGTCACCTTGCCTTTTTGCCATTTTGGCATGGCCGATAGGATAACCGTATTTGATGATATCTTCTCCTTCGGCGAAGTCTTTCAAAGCAAATTTATGTCCGGCGGGCACATCTTCGTTTAGGGTGATGTCGATACCGTCCACTGAAAGACTTTCTCCTGCAGGCAGGTTGACAATAGCTACGGCTACATTGTCAGCAGGATTGATTTTTAAAAACTTTGTTTCCATGATGTCCTTTTTATTTATAATCGTAAATCCTTTTACTTATTGCTGTAATAGTCGATTGTTTCCACCGTCAGCAAGTCGATGGGCATATAGTTGATGCAATTTACCTCTTTCTTGAAAATGAGGTGGTCACATAGTGCCTTAATACCGTTATATCCTTGTAATTCGGGTTGTTGGGCAATGAGAAAATAGACACTACCTTGTTTAAGGCAGGCGACATTCCGTTCTAAAAGGTCATAGCCGATGAGATTAAAGTCGCTTTTATTGCGATTCAATAGGTATTCACCAACGATATATACTTTGGAATTAAATGTAATTCCATTACGCACAGTAGGATGTTGTTGGAAGAAAGCATCGAGCATGAGAGCATCTTCATCATTTCGTTCGGCATGAAGGTCGAGCTCCAGGATGTTGCACGAAGGATGATATTCTTTCATATATTGCCTGAATCCTTTTTCTCTGTTTTCCTGTTGGTTGGAGCCCACAATACCTTCGTGTATTTTACGGAAGATTACGATTTCTTTTTCATCTCTTGCCAATAACATCAGCATGCGTGCGGCGAAATATCCACTTTGGCGGGAATTTTGACCGAAAAAAGCCAACGGTGGTATTTCTTTTATGTTAGAGTCTATATATATATAAGGTATATCCAGTTCGGTCAGTTGCTCTATGAATATTTGGGTGTATTTGAGTATGGTGGGAGCTACCATCACTCCATCCGGATGCTGTGCGACAATATCGTTGCTGGCATCAACGAAAGAATGGTAATCGTATGGATCGTAATAGGTGGTTTTTACTGTGGTGTTGAAATCCGAATACGTACTCAGCGCTTTGTTGATTCCTTTTTCTACGTCGGTCCAGTATTCTCCTTCCAAGTGTTTAGGCAAAAGGCAAGCGAAAGTGTATTTCTTGTTGGATGCAAGTGCACTGGCATACATATTGGGTTGATAGTCCAGTTGCTTCAGAATTTCTTCAACCCGTTTACGGCTTGCTTCCGAAACTCCGCTGCGGCCATGAATGACACGGTCTACGGTTCCTACTGATACATCGGCCAAACGGGCGATATCTTTGATTCTAATTCTATCAGGTAACTTATTCATTGATCTGTTTACTATTTAGCTATTTATTATTTTGATGTTATTATTTCTGTTTTCATGAGAAATTCTTTAAATAAATCGTCAAATAGTAAATAGCACTGTGCTCGTACACAATAATAATATTAATATTTTCGACACAAATATATAACAATTTTTGTAATTACGAAAATTATTGTATCTTTGTGCCCGCACACGAAAGTTATGCAATGTATGATAAGTGTTAAACTACAATGCATGGTATCAGTGAGTTAAGCGCTGAAAAGGGCTTGAAATGATAAATTGAAACTTAATAATATTAATTACTTATTTCATTAAAACATAGAATTATGGGAAAGAAAGTCGTTACGTTAGGCGAAATCATGCTTAGATTATCAACTCCGGGTAATACCCGTTTTGTTCAATCTGACTCTTTTGATGTTGTATACGGTGGTGGTGAAGCTAACGTTGCTGTAAGTTGTGCAAATTATGGTCACGATGCATACTTCGTATCTAAATTGCCTAAACACGAAATTGGTCAGTCTGCCGTAAATGCTTTGCGCAAATATGGTGTTAAAACAGACTTTATAGCCCGTGGTGGTGATCGCGTAGGTATCTATTATCTTGAAACAGGAGCTTCTATGCGTCCGAGCAAAGTAATCTATGACCGCGCTCACTCTTCTATTGCCGAAGCAGATGCTTCTGATTTTGATTTTGACGCTATAATGGAAGGTGCTGACTGGTTCCACTGGTCTGGTATTACTCCGGCTATTTCTGATAAAGCTGCTGAACTGACTCGTTTGGCTTGCGAGGCTGCTAAACGTCACGGTGTGACTGTTTCTGTGGACTTGAACTTCCGTAAGAAACTGTGGACAAAGGAGAAAGCACAGTCTATCATGAAACCGTTGATGAAGTACGTAGATGTATGTATTGGTAACGAGGAAGATGCAGAACTTTGTCTGGGATTCAAACCGGATGCTGATGTTGAAGCAGGTCATACCGATGCTGAAGGCTACAAAGGTATTTTTCAGCAGATGATGAAAGAATTCGGATTTAAATATGTAATCTCTACTTTGCGTGAGTCTTTCTCTGCTACTCATAATGGCTGGAAGGCGATGATCTATAACGGGCAGGAGTTCTATACTTCAAAACGTTATGATATCGATCCGATCATTGACCGTGTAGGTGGGGGCGATTCATTCTCCGGTGGTATAATTCACGGTTTGATGACAAAACCGAATCAAGGCGAGGCTCTTGAATTTGCCGTAGCTGCTTCTGCACTGAAACATACAATCAATGGTGACTTCAATCTTGTATCGGTAGAAGAGGTGGAAGCACTGGCCGGTGGAGATGCAAGCGGACGTGTTCAACGATAAATTTATTTACGATTAGACGATTTACTATTTACGATTGGAATTACTTTCATTGATGGACGCTGAAGATTTGAAAAAACGATTTAAGATGTTCTCGTTGAGAATAATAAAGATGGTAGATGGTATGCCCAATACGATTTCCGGAAACGCTATTGCCAAGCAGATTGTTCGCTCGGGTACTTCTCCTGCTGCTAATTATAGAGCGGCTTGTTTAGGTAAATCAGATAAGGATTTCTTAAATAAACTGAAAATGGTAGAAGAAGAACTTGATGAAACAATACATTGGTTGGAAATTATAAGGGATAGTGGTATGATAAAGGCAGAGAAGTTGCAAGACTTATTGCAAGAAGCTAATGAACTCTATAAGATTATAGTCAGTTCAATTGTTACTTTGAAGGCTCATCAGATTAAACAAGTCTAATCGTATTGTTTTTTATATAATTAAAAGAAATTTCAATCGTAAATTGTTAAATCGTAAATATAAAAGAAATGGCAAAATTTGATAAAATAGCTGTGTTGGATAAAATAGGTTCAACCGGCATGGTACCTGTATTCTACCATAAAGATGCAGAAGTGGCAAAGAAAGTAGTGAAAGCTTGTTATGACGGCGGTGTTCGTGCTTTTGAATTTACCAATCGTGGTGATTTTGCTCAGGAGGTATTTGCCGAAATAGTGAAATTTGCTGCCAAAGAGTGCCCGGATATGGCTATGGGTATCGGATCTATCGTTGATCCGGCTACTGCCGCCCTTTACATTCAGTTGGGTGCTAATTTTGTGGTGGGTCCGTTGTTTAACCCGGAAATAGCAAAGGTTTGTAATCGTCGTTTGGTTCCTTATACTCCGGGATGCGGTTCTGTATCCGAAGTAGGTTTTGCACAGGAAGTAGGTTGTGATCTTTGCAAGGTATTCCCGGGAGATGTGTATGGTCCTAATTTTGTGAAAGGTTTGATGGCTCCGATGGCATGGTCTAAATTGATGGTGACAGGTGGAGTGGAACCGACCAAGGAGAACCTGACAGCTTGGATTAAGGCTGGCGTATTCTGTGTCGGTATGGGGTCTAAACTCTTCCCGAAAGATAAAGTCGCTGCTGAAGATTGGGCTTATGTTACAGCTAAATGTGCTGAAGCATTGGGTTACATTGCTGAGGCTCGTAAATAGAAAAGAGGCTGAGTGATCAGCCTCCTCAAAAATATGCCTCTAAGGGTTAGTTAGTTTAGTTAGATCGAGGCATATTTTTCCATTTTGTTTAAAGGTGTTTAAAGGGGACAGCCATCGGAATGATATTGTTAGTAGTCATTCCGGTGGCTTGTTTTATATATAGAGTTGAAATTAGTGCGCCAACTGATTTTTTACAATCCGGGCAATAATGAGGGCGATGATGTAAAAGGCAGCAAAGCCGACAATGACAAAAATGAAGGGCTTTTGTTCTTCGAATGTTCTGCGTACCGGTGTTGAGACTACCGTACTTGTAGTGTATGCAGTAACTGTTTGTATCGTCTCTTTGGAAGTAACTGTTGCTTGGCAACTGTCTATGTTGGAAATATCTTCCACTTGTTCGCCTGATAACATAAATTATTCTCTTTATTAATCCTTAAATCCAAATACCTTTTCCTATTATCTCCATTAGGAGAGTCGTACAATGATGTTTATAACACGGCTATTAGATTTTGGTTTAATATTTTCTGAAAAATATCTGTTTTCTCAAGACAAATAGTGCTATTTTGCGGGCAAAGGTAATTAAAAAAATAGGAGGCACGGAAGAAAGGCTGTTCTTTTTGGTGAATTTTTGATTTATGTCAATGATACGGTTTATTTCTTTTTGTGGCTAAGAAAATAGATTGGCAGGAATATCAGCAAGATCCATACAAGACTGATGAGCGGCAGATATCGATTATAGAGATACTCTCCATCCTCCGGAATGCGATTTGTCAGGCATTGGATACAGTGGCAGTCAGCATTGGTTTTGTCGTGCATTGTCAACGAAACACAAAGACAGACAATTCCAATAATCAGAATTGAAAGAAGCAGTAGGAGGTTTCTGCGATAATGTAACTGTCTTTTGGGAGACCTTGACGGGGTAACCATAATTGTATGTTTATTTTTCAGTGCAAAGTTATGAACGGACAAAAGAATGATCAATCACTATTTGTAGGTATTACCGCCTTTATGATACTTATAATTAGGGAGAGAGAGAATACCGGTATACCTGAAAAATGCTAATAAAGAAGGTGTAAATCACTATATATGCGTATTGTAGCATTTTAGAGAGTGGCTTATCTTTGTTTCATACTTACAAAATATATGTTATTGTTATGGAACTAATCAATAAAACCCGTTCCGGGATGATTTCCTATTGTGATCATTGCAAAGTCTATCATCTTGAATTCGGTAATCTTTTTTTTCGTTTCACTGAAGATGGTTTTTTACATTTTCGTAATTATGTAGTCGGCATTAATGGGACGGAAGCGGCTCGGATGAATCATGGCTTGATGAGTAATCGTAAGATATTTCTCCGGCTTTCATCGGAGAATGTTTATTTCTGTCTGACAAATGCGGAATTGCAAGAGTTGAAAACACTTGTACTTTTACAAACAGATGAAGAAGTGTTGCAAGACTTCGGACTTACCTTTTTGCAGGATCTTTCTCTGAACTAACTGGCAGGAAGGAGTGTCTTACCGCTTTTACCGCCTGGCTCTTTATGAAGGATAAGGAGAGAGACCTCCATGTGAAAGGTACTTATCTGCATATGGCTGCCCTGGGCATTAAGTACTACCGAGACGGCACTTACCGCTCATATCGTATTGGATGATATGTGTCATATGGAGGAGGCCAAACACCTTATAAGGCATGTGTTAGAGGATACCGGTATTCATCATGTCACTCTTGAGTTTGAATGCGAAGGCAGCACCTGTGATAAAGAAACTTGCTGATTGAGGCTTTTTTGCGTACCTTTGCCTGCCTAAACTAACAAACCCTTTTAAACCTATGTTTACTGATTTATTGAACTCCTCTTATTTCGCGCTTTTTCTCATTGTCGCGTTAGGCTTCATGTTGGGAAGAATTAAGATTAAGGGGCTATCGCTCGATGTATCGGCAGTGATTTTTATTGCCCTGCTTTTCGGACATTTCGGAGTTGTTATTCCTAAAGAGTTAGGCAATTTCGGCTTAGTGCTTTTTATTTTTACTATTGGTATTCAGGCCGGTCCCGGATTCTTCGATTCTTTTCGGAGTAAAGGAAAAACATTGATCCTGATTACAATTCTTATTATCTGTTCGGCTTCTCTCACAGCAGTCGGTTTGAAGTACTTGTTTGATATCGATACTCCCAGTGTGGTGGGACTGATTGCCGGGGCACTTACCAGTACACCTGGACTTGCCGTGGCTATCGACAGTACGAACTCTCCGTTGGCATCCATCGCTTATGGTATTGCTTATCCGTTTGGTGTGATCGGGGTTATTCTTTTTGTGAAATTACTTCCTAAGATAATGCGTGTCGATCTTGATCAGGAAGCACGTCGATTGGAAATAGAACGTCGCGGACAATTTCCGGAATTGAATACCTGTATTTTCCGTGTTTCCAATCCAAGTGTTTTTAACCGCAGTTTGATGCAGATTAATGCCCGTGCGATGACAGGAGCGGTTATTTCCCGTTTGAAGCATGACGAGGAAATATCAATACCTACGGCGCATACGGTGCTTTGCGAAGGAGATTATATTCAGGCTGTGGGCAGTGAGGAGTCTTTGGATCAATTATCTGTGCTGGTCGGCAAACGTGAAGAGGGAGAGCTCCCCTTGGATAAAACGCAGGAAATAGAATCATTGCTGCTCACCAAGAAAGATATGATTAATAAACAATTGGGGAATTTGAACTTGCAACGGAATTTCGGATGTACGGTGACGCGTGTCCGTCGAAGTGGTATCGATCTTTCCCCGTCTCCTGATTTGGCTTTGAAGTTTGGGGACAAGCTGATGGTGGTAGGCGAGAAAGAAGGCATTAAAGGAGTAGCCCGTTTGTTGGGCAATGATGCCAAGAAACTGTCGGATACCGATTTCTTTCCTATTGCGATGGGAATTGTACTCGGAGTTTTGTTCGGTAAACTCAATATCTCATTCTCAGATAGTCTTTCTTTTTCTCCGGGATTGACAGGAGGCGTATTAATGGTAGCGTTGATGCTGAGTGCAGTAGGTAAGACGGGGCCTATTCTTTGGTCTATGTCCGGCCCTGCCAACCAGCTATTGCGACAGTTGGGGCTGCTGTTGTTTCTTGCCGAAGTGGGTACTTCCGCCGGAAAGAACCTGGTTGCTACTTTCCAGGAAAGCGGTTTATTGTTATTCGGTGTTGGGGCTGCTATTACAATCGTACCCATGCTTGTCGCCGTGCTTGTGGGACGTCTGGCATTTAAAATTAACGTGCTCGATCTGTTGGGAACCATTACAGGGGGAATGACCAGTACACCGGGACTTGCTGCTGCCGATTCGATGGTCGATAGTAATATTCCGAGTGTAGCTTATGCGACAGTTTATCCCATTGCTATGGTTTTCCTTATTCTTTTTATACAGATCATAGCAACGGTGGTTTATTAAAAACGATAAACGATTGAGTTGAAAATCAGAGACTATTCGGATGAAGAAATTATTTCTTGTTAGTACCACATGGCTACTGTGTACTCTTTTCGGATACGGATAGAGTATCGAAAGTCGATACACCTATTGGTTAATCTATCGAATCGTTCTCTTTCACCGTGGTATGAATTGTCTTCTGATTCAGGAGACAATTCATACCACGGAATGGGTCTTTAATAAAAGCAATCTGAAACGGTTTAAATAATTTGCCAATACAATCTAAATGCTATATCAGTCGATTCTTAAAAATAACTTTCAAAAGAATGCCGAGTAATATTTAGACAGGCTCTTGGAAAATTTTATTTTCCCTAAAAAATTTGGTTACCTGTTCCAATCCTTTTGCATAACGTTCTCTGTTTTGCTCGGACAGTGGATAGTCTTTGGCCGGAAGAACGGGAAATACTTTTACCGGAAAGTCCGTTGCTTCATAAATTTTGCCGCAGATACTGATAAATGCTTTGCCGTCTACCGGTTGGTAAAATGGGGGAAAGTTTTGTTGTCCGATGCGTCTGGGTTCGGCAGCCTGCAGAAAATCGGCATTACTTTCATAGAAACCCAATTTCTGAAGCCAGTAGTTTGTTTGTAAGGACATGGCCAATACACATTTTATCGAAGGATTTTCTGATAAAATCCATTTGATGTGTTCGATGCCTTTTGCTGCTTTTTCTTCCGGGATGAATGTTCTTTTTCCCTTGGGTGCAGCTTCCACTTCATCATTGCACAGATTGGTTATATATACATCTTCCGGTGTCAGTTGATGGTCGGTAAGTTCCATTATATAATCAAACAGATTGCGCGATTCTACATTTCTACTTCGTTCTCCATGATCTTCCGGAAAATTACGGAAGTAATAATCGGCAAACATGGCATATTTGGCTACTGTTTCGGACCATTGCAGATTTGAATCTTCTCCTACTACAAGTATTTGAGGTGTATTTATGGCTTTCCAGTCTTTGGTTCTCATAGTTGTTTTTCTGTTTTTATTATGTCGGACGATGATTGATGTATCGTCTTATTGTTTTAAATTTTCTTTTGCTGCAGGTGCATGCTGAAAAATGGAACCTACTATCTGGCAAGTATCCAATTCCATACAGTCACCACAAGTGTTGAATCCTTTCTTTTGTACGCACTTTCGGATTTCGCAATACTCGCTGCAATATGCAAATTTCGCTCCGTCTGCACGGCAACCCATGCAATTTATGGTTGCTGCCGTAATCTCCGGAGCATTATTCATCACACTCCATTTCCGGGCAGTTTTTTCTTTTAATTCATTGTCATTTTCGACAGTGGCTATACGGGCATCACAACTTTCGCAATCTAATCCGCAACATGCTATTAATTGTTTCATGATTTAAACAAATTCTTATCCTTTTATTTGTTCAACTCTTTTGGGATAAGCCTTGTTGCAAAGATAACGATTAATTAAAGAGCCGGTCATGATAATCTTAATTTTTTCAATGTTTTGTGAATATAGTCATTATATATGAAAAAGTAATCTTCTTTTTGCGCCTTCACAACATCCGGATGTTGTAATCCAAGACATCCGGATGTTATTAGTTACAACACCCGGATGTTGTGTGTACAAAGAATATATCTTAAGTACTACAGGGATATATGCATTTCTTTATTTTATAAAATACATAAATATCCGACATGAATTTATTATTGATGTACGACACTGGAAACGACTGATGTATGTAGCACAATTTATAATTTCCAACCCATTGTTTTCTCCTGTATGGACCATAAGCGGTGGTAAAGTCCTTTTTGATCCAGTAACTCTTGGTGTGTACCTTGTTCTGCTACGTGTCCTTCTTCCAAAACGATGATTTTATCGGCATTTTTGATGGTTTTCAATCGATGGGCTATCACGATAACCGTACGTCCGGCAATCAGGGTATTGATAGCTTTTTGAACATCCACTTCATTTTCCGGATCGAGAGAAGCGGTAGCCTCGTCAAGTAGTACGACCGGAGCTTCTTTCAGGATGGCACGGGCGATGGAAATGCGTTGCTTTTCGCCACCGGAAAGAGTACATCCACCTTCGCCTACCAAAGTTTCGTATCCTTTGGGCAACTTCATGATGAAATCGTGGCAACAGGCTTTTCGGGCGGCTTCTTCTATCTCGGCATCGGTAGCATCGGGCTTGCCGAAACGAATGTTGTTCTTTATCGTGTCTTGAAAGAGATAGACATTCTGGAATACCATAGAGATGTGCTTCATCAGTGATTCCGGGTCCACTTTCGATATATCTGTTCCGTTAAAGAAAACTTTTCCTGTTTGTGGATCGTAGAAACGGGCGCAGAGCTTCAATAAAGTGCTTTTGCCGCTTCCGGAGGGACCTACCAATGCGGTAAGCGCTCCTTTTTTCATTGTTACCGATACATCATGCAACACCGTTTTTTTCTGATAGCCGAAGGATACGTGTTCCATCACGATATCACCGCTTTCGGGAGATACCCGGTTGCCTTGCATTTCCGGTTCTTTCATGAGATTCAGTATACGTCCGCCGGCAAAAGAGAAATAGCGGAACTCTGCGAAATTGGTCAGTGCCGAGGTAAGAGGATCGAATACCCGTGAACCGACAATAAGGAACATGACGAAAGTCAGCACGGATAATTCCCCGCCCAATAACAGGTAGGTTCCACAAAGTATCATCAACGTCAGTCCGGCACGTACTAACGTAACAGAAAGCAGGATGAAGGGTCCCATTAATGCTTCAAGGCGCATACTGGCACGTTTTAATTCCAGAAAAGCATTTTGCAGGCGGATGAAACGGTCGCCCAACAGGTTATATGCCTTCATTACGCGGATGCCTAACAGATACTCTTCCATACGGTTACCGGCATTTATCTTGGCATGAATCTGTTTTTTGCTTAAGGAGATCTGTATCCGGTTGCTTAAGATAAGCACCAATACGGCCAACGGTAAGGCTATGAACATGGCAAGGGACATCCGCCAGTCAATCCACAGAAGACCGAAGAAGGCCAGTATAGGCATGACCAGTGCCCCCATCAATTGTGGTAGATGGTGTGAAATACCTGTTTCTGCCATGGTGAAGTCGGTAATCATCATGGACGATAAGTCTCCCGGATCGTGCCGGCTGAAGAATCCTAACGAAAGTTTACGCAGATGTTCGGCCAGGTTGATGCGTCCTTCGGCGCTTAGTTCGTAGGCACTACGGAAGTTATGGCGGAATGAGGCCCGTTCGGCAAGAGCCATTGCAATCATGTATACAGCTAAAAGCCCGCATATCCACCAAAGGCGGGTAGTATCCAGTCCCGTTCCGCTTCCGTCGTAAGCCTTGAACAATACGTTGACTGCTTCGATAGAAAGCATGAAAGGGAATATATTTACCAAGTTGGCCAGCATGGTGTAGCCTACCGGTTTGCGTAACCGTTCGGGATGTCCGATCGTTATGTTGTTTATTGCATTCATTATTGTTTTCCTCCTTATTTATTTAATGTCCATTGAGATGCATCGGTATAAGCATCCCACATTTTTTTGTAAACGCCCTCTTGCCGGCACAGCTCCTCGTGTGTGCCCTGTTGCACAACGCATCCTTCTTTCAGCACCACAATACGGTTGGCCGATAGGATAGATGATAGCCGGTGCGCGATAATGATGACTGTCTTATCCCGGATGAGTTTTTGAATGGCAAGTTGCATCTTGTATTCATTTTCGGGATCGGCAAAGGCGGTTGCTTCATCCAGTACGAGGATAGGGGAGTTTTTCAGAATGGCACGTGCTACGGAGATGCGTTGTTCTTCACCACCGGAAAGGTAGACGCCCTCTTCTCCGATTATCGTGTCGTATTGTTTGGGGAGGTGTTGGATAAATTCATCACATTGTGCTGCTTGTGCGGCAGCTATCACTTGTTCGCGGGTAGCATGGGGATTACCCACGCGTATGTTTTCGTAAATCGTATCGAAGAAAAGGAATGAGTCTTGGAAAACAAAAGACACAAGGTCCATTAACTGCTCTGTGGCAATATTCTTTACGTTAGTGCCTCCTATTTTGATCTCCCCTTGCTCCACATCCCAAAAACGGGGTATGAGATTGGCTATCGTCGATTTTCCCGAACCGGACGGACCTACCAGTGCTGTGATTTCTCCGGCACGGGCTGTGAAGTTGATATGGTGTAAAGCGTCTGTCCGGGTGGCTTCCGTTTTGTTTTCGTAGGCGAAACTGACGTCGGTAAAAGTAATATCATACCCGTGTGGCTTCTGAGGATTTAAGCTTTCCGGCATTGTTTTTTCCGAAAAAATCCGGTCAAGGCGGGTTACTCCTTCATCGATTTCTTTTGTACTCGAACCGAGGAAAGTCAATTTGTAAATCGGGGTTGCTACACCCGGCCCCAAGATGATGAAAAAGAGATAGACGGCTGCGAAGGCGATGTTTTGAGGTTGCCCGCTCAGGATAAGTAATCCTACCGGCAGGATAAAAGTTACGATGGAGTTGAGCAACACCATGAAAACCACCATTCCGGGTTGATAGGTATCGCATACTTTCAGAGCATAGGTCTTGTATGCTTCGATTTCTTTATTAAACTGCCGGAAAGAACGGATGCTTTGTCCGAATATCTTGACTACCGGCATTCCCCGTACATATTGCACGGCAGAGGCGCTCATCTTTTCCTGTGTATCGAAGTAGGTCTGCATAAATTCCTGACCGGCCTTGCCGAACATCATGGTGCATTGAAGACCTATCCCCAATGCGATAGCCAACAGACAGACTGCTGCTATCCACCCGTTGAGGGTGAAGAATAAGGTGAACATGATGACCACCGTTGCCAGTACGTTCACCAGATCGGGGATGGTGTGGGCGATGAATGTTTCTATCTTTTCAATATTCTGTTCCATTGTCTTTTTGATAGCTCCGGTCGAAGTCCCGTTTAAGTAGCCAAGAGGTAACCGGCCGATATGTTCGGCAAGTTTTATCCTTAGTCCGTACAGGATACGGAAAGCGGCTACGTGTGATGCCATTAGTGAAGCATACAACAGCAGTAATCCGCCTGTCAGGCCGGCAAAGGCAATCCATCCCCATCGAATCATGTGTCCGCTGTCTGCTTGTGAGATGTTTCCTGCATTTTGCAACAGTTCGTTGGCTACCTGGTATACTGATAAATAAGGAACCAGCATGCAACAGGCACTTCCTGCCGACAAGATGCCGGCCAGTATCAACAGACCTTTTCGTTCACCCGCTATCTCAAACAGGCGGGCGACTCCTTTCTTTTGTTTCTTTTCCATTATTCTATAATTTTATATCCTAAGAGGTGACTGAATTTACGCGAAAGCCCCGGAAACATCCTACAGAATACGCCGAATGCTCCCCAACGTTTCTTTTCGATGTTTTGATAAAGGATATTATCCGTCATTTTCAGTTGCGGTATCCATTGTTCTATGACACGTCCGTTATCTATGGCGCTCAACATACGGGCTTCATTATTATTTTTCAATGCGTCGGGTTTTATTCCTTTCTTCTGGAACATAGACCCGCAAACATCGAGGTGAATCTCTCCGCCCGGAAAGCGCTTGGCAAGGTGGGATAGTACGGATTTCACTTGTTCGTTCGTGAAATACATGACTACTCCTTCGATGATAAAGATAAACCGGGATTGAGGGTGTTTCGATTTCAACCGATCCATCCAGTCGGTATCGAGCATAGAACCGCGCAGATTAATATCGGCAGGTTCTATCGGGAGAAATTCTTCTCGCAGATCGATTACTTCCGGCAGATCGAGTTCGTAGAATGTGGCATTGCGCCGTTCTGTGATTCGTTGGAAACGGGTATCGAGTCCACAGCCGATATTGACTACTATCGGGGAAGGTTCCCGTAAGATGAATTCCTGTACTTTCCGATCGAAGTAACAGCCGCGTACCACACAGCCCAATTCGCTGAGTGGAGCTTTGTCGAATTGTGAAAAGTCATAGTCGATGCGGTTTATCAGTTCACAGGCGAGGTGGTCGTTCATAATACCGTTGGGACGGCGACTCTCTTTAAACCTCATGTAAAGCGGAATAAATAGCGTATTTGCTATTTGGTCGTTGATGGTTACTTTTTCTTTCATATTTATTCTATTATTATAGTTATACGGATTTCGTTCAAAAAAGAACAATGTTCCGGAACGTTCAAAAAAAAGAGCTTATGCATGCATAAGCTCTTTCCATCCTGCCGTTTCAAAGGCAATGTATTCGGAGATAAATATTTTCATATCGTCTTTCTTTATGTGATGCATCACCAGTTCTTCGAGCAAAGTGAATAGCCAGGCGGTATTCAGATGGACGAAGAAGTTGGAGACTTGTATATTCAGATGCGGATATTTTGTTTTCAGATCTTTAAAGAAGATGTCTATCACACGTGTCATTTCATTGGTATAATCTTCGCGGAAGTTACCCAATGAGGAGCCTTGCGCATGAAACAGGAGCAGTTTCAGTTGTTTGCGATAGCGTCCTGCCAATGCCATATACAACTCTATCTCTTTCTTCTGATAATCATGGCTGGTGAACATTTCGAGATTTGCTTTGCTTACGTCGTGGTTGTAGAGCATGGTATAGAGCTCGTCGACTACCGGTTGCAAAATGTACCTGAATAAGCTGTCTTTGTTCGGGAAATAGTTATAGATATTACTCAGCCCTACATCTGCTTTTGCGGCAATCTCGCGCATGGCAGTATTCTTGTATCCTTTACGGATAAAAAGATATTCTGCTGCATCGAGTATTGTTTTTTGTATGTCGCTTTTCAACTTTTGCATATCGCCGAGTGTTATTTATTGTTTAGTTGCAAAGATGGAGAGGTTTCGGTAAACACGAAATACCTAATAATGATGAAAAGATGTATTTAGTTGTACCCAATGGAGGGTATAATGCTGATTCATTGCCGGTAAGGGTTGATTTGTATCATGAATCTGCTTATCTTTGCCCCGGGACTAACAAGATGAAACGACTGTATTTGAATATCATGAAATGGTTCCTTCCTGTACTGTTTATTTCGTACATGGCAGGTATTACGCTCTTCACTCACTCGCACGTGGTGAATGGGGTAACGATTGTCCATTCCCATCCATTCAAAAAAGGGGTCGAGCATAGCCACACTACGGTCGAGTTCCAGTTAATCCATTTCTTAAATCATTTTCAGACCACTGATGCAGGTATTCTTCCTGTATTTGCCTCATTCATCGCTTTACTGCTTTGTACGCTTTTGTGGTGTCCGCAGCGGACGGGGCATTTAACTCCCTGTGTGGGAGTGGTTTCATTGAGGGCACCTCCTTCTTTTCGTTTGTAGTAAATACTTCCGCATGTCTGTGGAAAAGAAAAATCTCTGAGAGCCTGTTTTATTCTTGCTCTTAATTTATTCAAAACAAGTGGCTGCCGGATGGCGGTTAGGGGAGAAGTATGCTTATCATGTTCCTATATGGGAGTATGAGGCTATTTCACGGTCCGCCTATACCTGTACCGTGCGGTTACTTCCTAAAAAACAAACGAAAATGAAGAAATATATATTTATTCTTGCGGGCCTGTATTGTGCCCTTACCTCTGCTATGTCCGGACAACCCGCTCCATTGGAACACTCCGAATTGAAAAAGTCCGATGCCAATATCATCGGCCATGTACTCGATAAGAACAGTGAGGAACATTTGCCGTATATTACAATTGCCCTTAAAGGAACGACTATCGGAACTGTGACAGATGCTACGGGGCATTATTTCCTAAAGAACCTCCCGGAGGGGAATTTTGTGATGGAAGTGAGTTCGGTGGGCTATAAAACCATCACCCGCAGTGTGACCCTGAAGAAAGGAAAAACGCTGGAAGAGAACTTCGAACTGGAGGAAGACGCCATTGCCCTCGATGGGGTCGTGGTTTCTGCCAATCGTAATGAGACTACCCGGCGTATGGCGCCTACACTTGTCAATGTAGTCGATTTAAAGCTGTTTGAATCGACTAATTCCAGTACGCTTTCACAGGGGTTGAATTTCCAACCCGGTGTACGTGTAGAGACCAATTGCCAAAATTGTGGTTTCCAGCAAGTTCGTATTAATGGGCTGGATGGTCCTTATACGCAGATATTGATAGACTCTCGTCCCGTATTCAGTGCGTTGTCGGGAGTATACGGTCTGGAACAGATTCCTGCCAGTATGATCGAACGGGTGGAGGTGATGCGTGGCGGTGGTTCGGCTCTGTTCGGTTCGTCTGCCATTGCCGGTACGATTAACATCATCACAAAAGAGCCGTTGCGCAATTCCGGCCAACTTTCTCATACGATCACCGGTTTCAGCGGGGGCAATTCTTTTGATAACAATACCTCTCTGAACCTCTCTCTTGTGACCGACGATCATCGTGCGGGAGTCTATATATTCGGGCAAAACCGTCATCGCTCGGGATACGATTATGACGGCGACGGTTTTACCGAATTACCGAAGTTGAAGAACCAGACGGTAGGTTTCCGTTCTTATTTCAAAACCAGTACTTATTCGAAACTTACTTTTGAATATCATCATCTGCAAGAGTTCCGCCGGGGTGGAGATATGCTGAACCGTCCGCCTCATGAAGCCAATATCGCCGAGCAACTGGAGCATGCCATTGATGGCGGTAGTTTGAAATTCGATTACTTTTCACCCAATGAGAAACATCGTTTCAGTGTTTTTACTTCGGCTGCCAATACCGACCGGGACAGCTATTACGGTGGCGGACAAGATCCGAATGCCTATGGCAAGACTACCGATTTCACTGTGATGGGAGGCACACAATACATGTATAGCTTCGGGCGTTGTCTTTTCATGCCGGCCGATCTCACGGCAGGATTGGAGTACAACCGTGATCATCTGGAAGATAACATGTGGGGATACAACCGCCATACCGAGCAGACGGTGAATATTTATAGCGGTTTTCTGCAGAACGAGTGGAAAAACGAAAAGTGGGGTATTCTTCTGGGCGGTCGTCTGGATAAGCATAATATGGTAGATCATGTGATCTTTAGTCCTCGTGCCAACCTGCGTTTCAACCCGACAAAGGATGTTAACTTCCGGCTCAGTTATGCTTCGGGCTTCCGTGCTCCGCAAGCCTTTGATGAAGACATGCATATTGAAAACGTCGGTGGTACGGTTTCTATGATCGAACGTGCCAAAGGGTTGAAAGAAGAAAAATCTCAAAGTCTGAGTGCTTCTGCCGATATGTATCGCCGTTTCGGTGCATGGCAGGTGAATTTCCTTGTAGAAGGTTTTTATACTGCCTTGAAAGATGTTTTTGTTCTTGGTCCGTATGAAGACCGGGGAGACGGAGTATTGGTGCGGACACGCTATAACGGTCCCGGTGCCAAAGTGATGGGGTTGACATTGGAAGGCAAACTGGCTTATCTGACACAATTCCAGTTTCAAGCCGGTGTAACTTTACAGCGTAGCCGTTACGACGAACCGTATCAGTGGGACGATGATGCACCGGCTGAGAAAAAGATGTTTCGTACTCCCAATACTTACGGGTATTTCACCGCTACCTATACGCCGATAAAACCGCTGACCATTGCTCTGTCTGGTACATATACCGGTAGCATGCTCGTACAGCGTGCCGCCATCTCTGCCGAGAATGCAGCGATGGGAGAGATGCCCGAACGCCCGGCAGTTGCTCTTATGACCCCCGATTTCTTCGATCTCGGTATAAAAGCAGCCTATGATTTTAAGTTTTGTAAATCGACCGTATTTCAGCTCAATGCCGGTATACAAAACATTTTTCAGGCTTATCAGAAAGATTTCGATCGTGGAGCCAACCGGGATTCCAACTATATTTATGGTCCTGCCACTCCCAGAAGTTTTTTTGCAGGGGTGAAGATTAGCTATTGAGGATACTGTGCCAATGTGCCATTCGGGGTGGTGGCACAGGCAATTGATACCCTTTACCTCTCGACATTACCGGGTGAGCGGGGGCCTTGGTTTATGTACCGTGCTAAAGTCTCCTGAAGACCGTGGTTAGATGCATCGAGCACGGTGCATACTGCTTGTATGGATAGTTCCTGGTGGAGGTAAATACCCTGCTTGCGGTTACCGGCATACCGTTTTATTTATTTTTAGTTGGAAAACGTTACCTTTTTATATCTTTAGATATTTTCTTCTTCGGCTGTCCTGTTTGAATCTGATCATCTTAAGTGATTATTATTCATTGTATTGTTATGGATAAAAAATTACCTATATATAAGTACTGCAATGTAAATGAATACTAATCTATAGGTATTTCCTGCTATCTTATTTTAGCCTTTTTTTGTAGCTTGAAATACGTTCTGGACTTATGAGACAAAAAAAGACAAGATATTGTTTCTTATTTTTATTTCTATTATTATATGCAGGGAACGCTTATACAGCCGATAAGTTAATATTTAGCGGTATTATACGTGACGCGGTTACTCATGAGACGCTTCCTTATGCAACCGTTTTGTTGGAAAGTGAGGAGACACGCCGCTATTCGGCCATAGCCGGTGACGATGGAACGTTCCGGATAACCGATGTTTTTCCGGGCATTTATAAACTCACGGTCTCTTTTATTGGTTACGGACGTCAACAACGTACGGTAGAATTAAAGAAAAGCACGTATATGACTATCGGATTACGCTCCGATAACCAATTGAAAGAAGTCGTTATTACTGCCACTGAGTCGAAAGGACTCGTTTCTTCCTCTAAAATAGACCGTCCGGCTATGCAACATCTGCAACCTACCAGTTTTGCCGATTTGTTGGAATTGTTGCCCGGAGGTATGTCACGTGATCCGGATATGGGGTCTGCCAATACGATCACTTTGCGCGAAACGGGAGTGATCAAAGCAGATGGAACCAAAGGAGATGCCGGGAGTGATTATTCCATTACTTCACTCGGTACGCAATTTATTGTAGACGGTATTCCGATCAATACCGATGCTAACCTTCAAGCTTCGCCTGTATCGGATAATTCGGCGGAGAGCAGCCGTAACATTGTTAACCGGGGGGTAGATATGCGTTCTATTTCTACGGACGACATCGAAAGTGTGGAAGTGGTAAGAGGAATCCCGTCCGCAGAATATGGAAACCTTACGAGTGGAATTGTCAATATAAAAAAGGTGCGTAAACTGACCCCTCTCAATGCGCGTTTCAAGGCAGACGGATACAGTAAACTTTTCTCTGCCGGAAAGGGATTTGCCTTGCCGGGTGCTGAAGATGGGGTAGTGAATGTAGATGTAGGTTATCTGGATTCCAAACCGGATCCCCGTAATAATTTAGTGAACTACAAACGGATGAATACCTCTCTACGTTTTACCTGGAATTATAGCCACGATAACTGGACCATGCGCTATGCTCCGGGTATTGACTATACCGGTTCGTTTGATAATGCCAAAGAAGATCCCGAACTGAACTACGGCAACACGGATACTTATAAATCTACCTATAACCGGGTAGCTCTGACCAATAACTTCCTTTGGACTTTTCCCAAAGTAAAGGCTGTCAAAGGCATCGAGTTGAACACATCTGCCAATGCACAGTTCGATCGTTTGACGCGTCGTAAATTGGTAGCGCCGCAGCGTTATATGATTGTCCCTTCCACAACGGGTGAGGGCGAACATGATGCCACTCTCCTTTTTAAAGAGTATGTGGCAGATTATCTGTCGGATGGAAAACCGTTCAACGCCTTTATCAAATTGAAAGGAGACTTTTCATTTACCAATGGCCCGGTAAAGAATAACGCCAAGGTGGGAGGTGAATGGAGTTATACGAAGAACTTCGGTCGCGGGCAAGTGTACGATCTCACCCGGCCGTTGGCTGCCGGAGGATGGAGTAGTCGTCCGCGAGCTTATAAAGACATTCCTGCATTACAGAATGTGGGTGTATTTATTGAAGATATAATGACAGCGAAAATCGGTCGCCATAAGCTGGAATTAATGGGGGGTATACGTGCGATGGCACTTGTCGGGCTTGACAAACGATACGTTCTGAATAATAAGTTTTACCTGGATCCCCGTATCAACGGATTGTGGAATTTCCCTGCAATCGATCTGGGCAAAACCCATAATCTTGAAATCGCACTGGGGGGTGGTATCGGCTGGACTACCAAGATGCCTACGCTCGATTATCTCTTCCCCGATGCTTATTATAAAGACATTGTGCAGCTTGGCTATTACGATGTTCTGAATCCAGAGCAGAACAGCCGCTTCAACATAAGAAGTTATATCGAAGACCGTACCAACTATGAGTTACGTCCGGCGCGTAATAAGAAATGGGAGTTGCGTGCAGACTTTACTTATGGGGGGAATCGTCTGTCGGTAAGCTATTTCCGCGAATCCATGAATACCGGTTTTCGCTATGTGGCCAATTATACCTCTTATGCTTATAAGGAGTACGATGCAAGTAAGATTACCGGTTCGGCTTTGCAGGGACCTCCGTCACTGGACGATCTGCCCTACACTGATAAGAAAATATTGGGAGGATATAATAAAGCGACCAATGGAAGCCGTCTGCTGAAAGAGGGAGTGGAATTCCAATTCCGTTCACAGCGTATCAAGCCGTTACGTACGGTGGTAAATCTCAGTGGGGCATGGTTCCGTTCCACTTACACCAACAGTATCCGTATGCCGCGCACCGTATCCGAAATGGTGGATGGCCAATCGATATCCGATTCGTACATTGGTATCTATAACTGGGACGACGGGAATGTCTATCAGCAGTTTAACACGAACCTGATGTTCGATACGCAAATACCGGAGTGGGGATTGATTTTTTCTACTTCGTTGCAATGCATGTGGTTTACCAGCAAGCAGGCTTTTTATCGTGACGGAGTGCCCGAAAGCTACCTGTGGGCAGAGGATGGACAGGAACATCCCTATACGGAGGCATCGAAAGAAGACCTTTATCTGCAACATCTGATTATTCCCATCAGTTCGGGAACTTTTGATAAATATACCGTTCCGATGGCCTTCTATGTCAATCTGAAAGTTACGAAGAAGATAGGGAAGTATCTTAATTTAGCATTTTTTGCCAATAAGCTCTTAGATTATACTCCCGACTTTAAAAGTCGTGGATTGACAGTACGCCGGAATGTAGAACCTTATTTCGGCATGGAGTTGAATTTTAGTTTATAAATAAATTATTCGATATATGAAGTACGAAAAGAGTTTGTTTTTATCGGTATTTGTTATTCTGTTGTCAGGTATTACTGCTTGTAATGAATTGGAGGATGTATCGAGAACCGTCACCGGGGTTACCGTGAAGCTTCCCGACGACCTGTCCGGTGCATCGATAGCGAACGATACCCTTACTTTCCAGAACATATCCAGTGGATTGTCTGTAAAAGTGCCGGCTACAGAGAAACCGGAATTGCCTCAGGGATTATACAACTGTTTCTATAAAGCCGATGTAACCTATGTAGATGAAGGACGTACAGTGAAAGGGCGCTTGCGTGGCGCTTTGGAAAATGTGAATCTTACATCCGGGAATGTGTCATTAACGATGAATACCCATCTGCTGATTGATAAGGATGATTTTATTATCGAAGAAATTTTCTTTACGGGTACGTTACGGGAGAGCGGTAAACAATATTATGGCGATTCGTATGTGAAAATCTACAATAACACGGACCATGTGTTGTATGCCGATGGTCTGGCGCTGGTGGAATCCAAATTCGTCTCTACACAGAAGTATGATTATACTCCGGACATCCGTCAGGACACGATGACGGTACATGCCATTTACGTTGTTCCGGGCAGTGGTGAGGAGCATCCGGTACAGCCCGGTGAGAGTATGGTGATTTGTGATACCGGCATCAACCATCAGGTGGCCAATCCGAACTCTTTTGATCTTAGTGAAGCCAATTTTGAATGGTATGATGTCTCCACTTCACCGGACAATATGGATATTGACAGTGAAACGGTGGAGAACCTCGATAAATGGTATTGCTATACGCTTTCTGTCTTTGTGCTTCATAATCGCGGTTTCCGTTCGTATGCGCTGGCGCGTATGCAAGTTCCGAAAGAGGAATATCTGAAAAAATTCTTTTATAAATACGAATACATTATATCGAGTCCGCAAGGCAATTATCCCTGGTCTCAGAAGGCTTATAAACTGCCGAACGACTGGATTGTCGACGGAGTGAATTGTAGTGTGGAAGCAGAACGTCAATGGAACGTATTACCGGCTACCGTAGATGCCGGATGGACTCATTGCGGAAAGATAGATCATGATAAGGACCGTTATTTCAAGAGTGTCCGGCGGAAAATGCTTTATCTGGATGAGAACGGTCACAGGGTATTGCAAGATACGGATAACTCGACGGACGATTTCAATACAGAATGTATACCTTCTCTTATCGAAGAACAAAATACGGCGATAAGTGCCGATGGTAGGAAGGCAGAAACGTTGACATACGACGGAGTACAACCCGTTGAAGAATGACTTTAACCCCGACATCTATCATGAGATACTATTTAATGACTGTTTTATTCTTTTCCTTTTTAGGGCTGCATGCTGCCGACGCCGACAGCCTGTCTTTGTACGGGCGTATGCGAAGTAACGGTACGACGGCAGAAAGCGGGTTTTTCTCTTTGGTTTATGATAATCCGGCAATGAAATACGTCTGGCATCCCTCGACACTGAATGAATTGCGTGCAGGAGGAGAGTATATTCATGAAGAACAGCCTTCGTTGGCGGAGGAAGGGGATGGCAGATATATGGGTTTTGTGGATGTGCGCTCTTTTATCCGTAAGGGGAATAGCAGCCTGTGGGGAGAAGCCCGCTATAAGAACGGGAAGAAAACAGGACGGCGTTGGAATGAGACTTCGGATTATCTGCTGTTATATCCTTATGTGATGGGAGATACAGTAGGTGGCGATCTGAAATCCGAGCAATATTATTTCTCCGGAGGATATGCTTATCGCAAAGGAAGCTATACCATCGGTGCGGAGGGGTCTTATGGTGCCGATATCGAGTATCGGAATGCGGATCCCCGTCCCAAAAACCTGACGGGTGATTTGTATTTTACAATCGGCATGTCTTGGAAAACCGGCAACCATTATGCATTGGGATATTCTTTGCATGCCCGCAAGTATAAACAGACCAACGATTTGCAGTTTTATAACGAATTGGGAGTCCCCAATATTTATCACTTCACCGGATTGGGTACCGATTATTATCGTTTTCGTGGGGCAAAAGGGAAGTCGTTTTATAAAGGACGTTCTTTTGGCGGAAGTGTGAATCTTTCACCTTTCGATGCCGGTGAGGGAGGTTTTGCCGTTTCTTTGCTTTACGATCATTTCTCTTTTGATAAAATAATTTCTTCCCTCAACGAGTTGCCGATGGCATCCGTCGGTGAACATGACCTGCGAGGAGAGATTGCCTGGCGTAGTAGCAAAGATAGATTTTCACGTTGGGGGATGAAGTTGGAAGCCGCATTTACCAAACGTACCGGAACGGAGAATCTGTTCGGAGACGCTTCCGGTAATATTTATCCGCAGATAGCAGAAGATGAGATGTATATGAATCGGATAAGTCGTGGGGTACTGTCGGGCTTTTACGAATATACGTATCGGTCGGGGACTGTTTTTTCAATCATTCCCTCCATAGGATATACCGATATGAATACCCGTTATGTATATCCTCGTCGTGAAATGGAGATTCACCGGTTGCATTCTCAGTTGATGCTAAAAGCGATGTTTCCTTGCGGTCATTGGCTGCTGCGTGGAGAGTTGGGAGGAAGATATGTTGCTTCCCTTACCCCCGAATTGCAGTTGCCGGCAGTTGAAACGGAAGAAGCAAAGAAGTTGAATCAGCCGGTATATGGCAATTATGGTTACTTGGCGGCCAATCAGGCGGGTTTTCAGGTAGCAATGAGGGGAGATTATTCCCGACATAAGGCCTATGGTTTGTTTTTGGAGCTTCGGTATGTATATGGACACGATACGCGGCCTTCTGCAGCAAATAGCCTGACGGCTTCTGTAGGAGTCGCTTTTTAAAGAGATGATGGATAACTTGTATTTATATTAATAAACAAAGTAAAATGAGTATGAAACAAAAATTACTATTGCTAATGGGAGGAATGATGTTGACAGCCTTTTCTCTTCCCTTAGCTGCACAGAGTATTAGCTGGACGGATGATAGCCAGAAACCGGATACCTTGTGGTATACCGAACACAAAGAAGGAACAGAATACACATTGACAAAGCCGGAAGAATTGGCCGGCCTTTCTGTATTGGTGAATACTTATCAATATACGTTCGAAGGGAAAACCATTAAGTTGGGTAATGATGTGAGTTTAGCTAAGACGGTGGGTGAAGAAACTGTTTTATGGACTCCTGTCGGTCTTTATATCAAAGGCCACAAGATCGATATTCCTTTTAAAGGAACATTTGACGGGCAGGGACATACTGTTGACGGCATGCAAGTATCGGGAACGATAGAAGCTGTCGGACTTTTTGGTAATTTGAGCGGCGCGACTGTCCGTAATCTGGTTATCGGTTCCAACTCTTCTGTTACGTCCACCAATTCAAGTGCCCAGATTGGATCTGTTGCCGGTCTTCTGACTAAAAGCCGTATCTTGAATTGTACCAATCATATGCCAGTGTCTTCTCCCGGAGGAACCAATGTTTATGTGGGTGGTATCATCGGGCGTATGAATGTGAGCGGCTACATTGGAGGATGTAAGAATTATGGTGAAGTAAGTAATCCCGGTTCTGTGGGAGGTATTACTGCCAGTACCAATAAAGCGGATACAGTGGTCAATTGCGTCAACTATGGTAAAGTAACGGGAAAAGATGCAGATAATTCTTATACAGGAGGTATAGTCGGTTATCTTTATGAAGATTCACGCGTGTTGAACAATGCAAATTATGGTTCGGTAATTCGTGGTGGTGGCATTGTTGGGAAAGCGGTAGCTGGTTCTTATTATGCCGGTATTCGCGGGCGTTTGAATAACAACCTTAATATGGGTGAGGTAAGCTTGGATGATAAAAAAGGATATAGTATTGTGGCAAGTGCCAGTTATACGTTTATCAGCCGTAATTATTCTAAGGATAACGGAGGAAAATCCGGTGAAAACGGGGTCGCTTTTACTGTGCTGACTGATGAGCAGTTAAAGAGTGAAGCCCTGCTCAAAGAGCTCACGGCAAATGCCGGTTATGAGAATGCTCTTTCGGGAGGAGTGCTTGGCGCCACTGCCTGGAAACTGGGTGAAGAGGGGTATCCGGTACCTGATGCCGATGTGGCTGCGAATGCCTATCGTGTTAATGTAGCTGTTTCTCTGATGGGCGAACTTGTTACTCATCCGTTGGCAACTGATGATGCGCAGGCATTTTATCATACTCCCGGAACGCAAGTGACTTTAGATGTAAAAGCCTTTGCAGGATATACATTCTCCGGGCTTAAACTGAATGGAGAGATCAGCGAGGGCAATACTTTTACCATGCCCGAAAGAGATGTGGAAGTAACCCTGCTGTTTGATTCCGGCGAAGCCTTGACTTGGGCAGATATGGCGCAGTATGCCGAGGCCGGTGCGGACTATAAGTTAGAAGGAGAAAACTATGAAATTTATACAGCCAAAGGATTAGCTTATGCTGCTTCCAAAGTAAATGCAGGCGAAGGTAGTGAAAATACATTTATCCGTTTGGGTAGTGATATCAATTTGGGAGTACCTAATGCTGCCGGAGATACTTTACTCTGGATGCCGATGGGAACAGACGATCATCCTTTTAACGGAATATTCGATGGAGCTGATTATACCGTTGATTATATGCATATAAATGCAACGGCAGAGAAGTATGCCGGATTGGTCGGAAAAGCCGATGGTGCAGAAATCAAGAATATAAAGATTGGCGAAAATAGCCGTATCTCTTCTGCACAGACGTATTTAGGAGCAGTGGCGGGTGCCGTATCCAATACTTTGGTGACTAACTGCCATAATGCTGCCAACCTGACTTCGACCGCTATGTATGTCGGTGGAGTTCTGGGAGATGCAACTGGAGCGAAGACGGTTATTTCAATGTGTTCCAATACTGGTACTGTTACAACCACAGCGAATATGGCCGGAGGAATAACGGCCCGTTTAGGAGATAACAATGCGGTATGCGTTCTATACAATTGCTTTAATACAGGGGCTATTTCGGCTAAAGGAACAGCCGGTGGCATTGTGGCCTTCTTACAAACACCGACTGCCGGTACAGGCAAGAGTTTAGTAGCTAACTGTTATAATACAGGCGATGTAACTGCTGATGCAAATACCGCCGGTGGTATAGTGGGACAAATCAATATGTTCTCCGAAATAAAGAACTGCGTAAGCAGTGCCAAGGTGTCTGCCGTTAAGCAATATGCAGGTGGTATTGTCGGTAATAATAATAACAAAAACAACCCCGGCCCAATCACCCGTTGCTATTATCTTGAAAATACGGTAACATCCGGTTCCGATATGAATACGAGCGGAAATGCCCTTACTGCAGAGCAGATGTACGGATCGGCTCTTGTCACGGAAATGTCGAACTTTGCCGGTTATTTGAATAACAAGGAATTGACTTCTTATTTGCAATGGGTGAAGGTAGCTAACTCCTGCCCGAATTTTGATGCTAAAAACACTGTTGCTGCATCTGCTTACATTTTAAGCGTGAAGGAGCCCGAACATGGAAAATATGAATTAGTGAAACCGGTTGCTGTATTGGCACAGGATTCCACTACTATTTTTGTGAAGAAGAATACTGCTGTGGAGTTTGCAACTACTCCGGATGAAGGGTATGTGTTCTACGCACTACGCGTGAACGGTGATTTACAAACTGAATATGTGAATAATTTCCGTACTGCCACCGGTGATGTGGAAGTAGAAGTCTTGTTCAGTCTTCCGAGACGTTGGGATCAAGTGGCTTCTGAGGCCGTAGCGGGAACAGATTATGCCGAGACTGAAACCGGTTATGAAATTCATACTCCGCTCGGATTGGCTTATATTACTGATAAAGTAAACAATGGCGGTGATATGATGGCAGGTAAACAAGTGGCTTTGACAGCCGATATTGACCTTACTCGCGAGAATGCCGATGGAATTGCCTTTACCTGGCTGCCTATCGGTAGTTCATCCAAGAATTTCAAGGGTGCTTTTGACGGTCGTGGCCATAGTGTGAAGAATATGCTTGTGAATGCAGGTACCGGTTATGGTGGGTTGTTCGGCTACGTTTCCGGTGATACGATTGCCAATGTCACTATTTCCGGTAAATCATCGGTAACGGGAACTAATTATCTGGGAGCAATTGCCGGTTATTTGAATTCGAAGGCGGTTGTCTTGAACTGTAACAATGACTCCTGTCGTATTACTACATCTTCTACCTATGCCGGCGGATTGGTCGGAAATGCCGGTAGCGGTTGTAAGGTTATCAACAGTTCTTCTACCGGTTCCGTTTCCGGTACGGATAAAGTTGGAGGTATCGTAGGATACATTCAGGGAGAAGTTATTGCTTGTTTGAGTACGGGTAAGGTTGTTTCCGGAGCTAAAGGTGGAGCTATCTTAGGTGATGGATATAATCCGGTGGTTACCCGTTCTTACCGTCAGGAAAGTATTGTCGAGGCTGCCAATGAAAACGTATCCGGTACGGCTCTTGAAATTGCAGATATACAATCGCAAGCATTGGCTGACGAGATGACTGCTTATGCCGGTTATTTGAATCGTACGACGGGAAGTGATCTTGCCGGCTGGACCTATACGGAAGAGCACTCGCCGGTAAGCAGCAGCGTAAAAGCCGGTGATGCTTATAAGGTGTCGGTATCTACGGAAATGGTTAACGGTACTCTTGCCTTACCTGTTCTGTTGACGCAGGATGAGGAAGCGGAATTCTATGCTGTGGCCGGTAATCCTGTGAAACTGACCATCACACCGGATGAAGGTTACCAGTTGGATGTACTGACGGTTAATGAAGAACCCGCTACACTGACGGATGATTCTTTTGTGATGCCTGCTACTGATGTAATGCTTGCCGCTACCTTCAAAACAGGTGGTGTAGGGATTGAAAAGGATGAGGCTGATTTTATTCGTATGTGGACTTCTAATGCTACTTTGTATGTAGTACTTCCTCAACAAACCTCTGTAATGATAGCCGGAACAGACGGACGTATCCTGATAAATGAGTTAGCGGAGGCCGGTACGGTATCTTATCCTTTGGAACGGGGGCTGTATATATTGAAAATAGGCGATGCTTCTTATAAAGTGGTTGTTAAATAAAAGTGTAAATCAATAAAAAGACAAGAAACAATGAAGATTAGAAAGATGACGGTAATTGCTGCTATTGCAGTGGCTGGTATAATCAATGCATCCTGCGGAAATAAGCAACAGCAGGCAAACAGTGAAGGGGCGACTACGGAAGTAGTTGCTTCCGGAGCGATGGAGATAGACAGCCTTTTGGCAAATGCCGGTGAGCTTGCCGGACAAGAGGTTACCATAGAAGGTGTGTGTACACATATCTGTAAACATGGCGGACGTAAGATTTTCCTAATGGGAAGTGACGATACACAGACCATTCGTGTAGAAGGTGGCAGTGTCGGTAAGTTCGATCAGAAATGTGTCAATTCGATTGTTCGTGTGACAGGCGATTTAAAAGAACAGCGCATCGATGAGGCTTACCTTCAGAATTGGGAAGCACAACTGAAGGCCAAAGCTGCCGAACAACATGGTGAAGGCGAAGCCGGATGCAGTACCGAAAAGAAAGCACGTGGTGAAACGGCTAATACCCCGGAAGCGCGTATTGCTGATTTCCGTGCGAAGATAGCCGACAGAAAGGCCAAAACCGGTAAAGATTATCTGTCATTCTATTTTGTGGAAGCTTCTTCTTATGAAATTCAGTAGCAGCAGTTTTCGAAAGTGGAGTAGGGTGATTCACCGGGATTTATCATTTTTCTTCTCCGGTATGGTATTGATATATGCCATATCGGGGATCGTGATGAATCACCGGGATTCCATTAATCCGAACTTCACCGTGAAACAGCAGGAATATGTTCTGTCTGAGCCTTTGCCTGCAAAGGCTCAGATAAACAAGAAAACCGTGCTCTCCCTTTTAGAACCGTTGGGAGAAGCGGGTAACTATACCAAACATTACTTTCCGCGCGAAGAGGTGATGAAAGTATTCTTAAAAGGCGGTTCCAGTCTGCAAGTGAATATACAGACCGGAGCTGCCGTTTATGAATCGGTGAAGAAACGTCCTATATTAGGAGGTATGACGAGACTTCATTATAATCCCGGACAGTGGTGGACACATTTCGCCGATATCTTTGCAGTGGCTCTGATTGTAATAACTCTTTCGGGCATGTTTATGCTGAAAGGAAAAAACGGAATTATAGGAAGGGGCGGAATAGAATTATTGGCGGGGATACTTGTCCCGTTATTGTTTTTATTCTGCTTTTAGTTATTATCATATAGAAATAGATGGAACAAATTATAGAGTGTAATAACCTTACACATTACTACGGTAAACGCCTGATATACGAAAATCTCAGCTTTACTGTTCCCAAAGGGCGTATACTCGGATTATTGGGGAAGAACGGTACGGGAAAGACGACTACTATCAATATTCTAAGTGGTTATCTGAAACCCCGTTCGGGTGAATGCCGTATTTTCGGACAGGACATTCAAACAATGGATCCTGCTTTGAGACGGAATATCGGACTACTGATCGAAGGCCATGTGCAATATCAGTTTATGACCATTACCCAAATCGAGAAGTTTTATGCCGCTTTTTATCCGGGACAGTGGAGGAAAGATGCCTATTATGAACTGATGGATAAATTGAAGGTCGCACCGGGGCAGCGTATCAGCCGTATGTCTTGCGGGCAACGCTCACAAGTGGCATTGGGACTGATTCTTGCGCAAAATCCCGATCTGCTGGTCTTGGATGATTTTTCGCTCGGGCTCGACCCCGGCTATCGCCGCCTGTTTACCGATTACCTGCGTGACTATGCACGGTCGGAGAATAAAACCGTATTTCTGACATCACACATTATACAGGATATGGAACGTCTGATCGACGACTGTATAATCATGGATTATGGGAAAATACTGGTACAACAGGAGGTAAAGGAATTGCTGGATACGGTACGTCGTTATACGTGTACTGTGCCCGAAGGCTATGAGCCGCAGGAGATGGACGGTTTCTACCATCCTTCGGTGATTCGCCGGACGCTTGAAACCTACTCTTTCCTTCAACCTGCTGAAGCGGAGAATGCTTTAATAAAAACAGGAGTACCCTATTCCGGTTTGCATAGTGAGAAAGTGAGTCTGGAAGACGCCTTTATCGGCCTTACCGGTAAATATTGAAAGAGAAGAATTGAAAGATGAATGCTATATTTTATAAAGAATGGATCAAGACCCGTTGGTATCTGTTGCTGGCTTTGGTAGTAACAGTGGGTTTTGCCGGTTATTCAATGCTCCGTATCAACCGGGTGGTGACACTGAAAGGAGTGGAACATGTATGGGAAGTAATGCTGCAAAGGGATGCCGTATTTGTTGATTTATTGCAGTACATTCCCTTACTTGCCGGAATACTTTTGGCTGTGGTACAGTTTGTTCCGGAGATGCACCGTAAATGTTTGAAACTGACTCTGCATCTTCCGTATTCGCAGTTGCGTATGGTCATGCTGATGTTGCTTTACGGTTTGCTCGTACTGTTGGTCTGTTTCGGATTTAATTATGTACTGATGGGATTTTACTTGCAAGGCATATTGGCATCCGAGTTGGTCCGTCATATCTTGTTGACGGCTGCTCCCTGGTATTTGGCCGGAATAGCCGGATATCTGCTTGTGTCCTGGATTTGTCTGGAACCTTCATGGAAGCGGCGTATATTCAACCTGATTGTTGCTGTACTGGTGTTACGTATCTTTTTCCTTTCTACTACGCCGGAAGCTTATAATGGATTTTTGCCGTGGCTTGCCGTATGTACGTTGCTGACAGGAACATTCTCATGGCTCTCTATTGTACGTTTTAAAGAGGGGAAACAAGATTAGGGATTACATTTATAATAAAGAAGAATAGATAATGAAACTTTTTAGTCAACTATTATTAGGACTTACGATCGTCTGTCTGCTGATCTGGCAGCTTCCCTGGTGTTACAATTTCCTGACGGCACGTTCTACAAAAGCGCCTTTTACTTTATATAGTTCCGTCATCGGAGATTTTGCCATGATGACTCCGTCGGGTGATAAAGGTATGCTCCGTAGCGATCTTTCCGGCAGGACTTATACGCAAGCTCAGTTTGACAGTATCCTTCCTATGTTTTATTTCCGGCAATTGATGTCGGACGAACGTTTTCCGGATACGCTCAACGGAGTGCCGGTCACACCACGCATGGCACAGATGGAGAATTTTAATTTCCGTGTAGTCCCTTCGGATATCAATGCTCCCCATATCGGACTTTATCCTCTGCTCGAAGGTATGTCCGGCAGGGTGGACTTACAGATGCCCGATGATGTTTTCCGTATTACGGGAAAAGGAATTGAATTTATCCGCATGGCTTCCAATACGGTGGACGAAGAGAAAAGCCGGCGTTTTACTGAGGCGATGGAGAAGAAAGGATTCCATTTTCCTGCCACCGAGATAGCCGGTAATCCTACCACGCGCAAGGAATATGACGAAGGATATCTGTTGTTGGATGCCGATCGCCGATTGTTTCATCTGAAACAGATGAAAGGCAGACCGTACGTGCGTAGTATTGAATTGCCTGATGGGATACAGTTGAAGCACGTGTTTGTGACGGAGTTTAAAAACCGGAAGACATTGGCTTTCATGACAGATGCCGACCGGTCTTTCTATGTACTTAGGAATAAGACTTATGAGGTAGTAAAGGTTGGTATTCCTTCCTTTGATCCGGAGAAAGAGGCGTTGGCTGTTTTTGGCAATATGTTCGATTGGACATTGCGTGTGACGCGTCCTGAAGTCGAAGTTTACTATGCAGTGAATGCTGATGATTATTCGTTGATTAAATCAATGGAACTTCCTGCAGAAGAGCTTTCTGCGGCAGAGAAAATTGGTAAATATGTATTTCCATTACGTTTGTCGTTTACTTCCGGTACGGATAAATATGTGATACCGCGCTTTTAGTTTATAAATCCTTTAATTATGAAATATGATGAATAGAAAATTACTAACAATGGCTGTGGCCGGTCTGTTGTCTGTAGCCGGCCTGTCTGCACAGGAACCCCAATTGAAATGGGTAACTTCGCAAGATGGTATGGGGCTTGAGATTCCCCAGGCAATTAAAGCATCGTCAGACGGATATGTGTTTCTTATGAATAACTTTGCTTCCAGTGATAAAGAAACTTCTTATGATCCGGATGGGAGTGTAAGTAAAGGATACTCTCTGACAACGGATTATTTTTTCTATAACATTGCTGATGGCACAAAGGCTTCGGAGAAAACCAGTACGGGGGTACCCGATGTACTGCAGACAAACGGTAATTATAACATGACACTTTATAAAGTCGGAACAGACGGACATCTGCTATGGGGGATTCATACCAATGTGGGAGAATTCTCAGATGGTGCGATGGCTGCTACTTCGGATGGCGGGGTAGTGATTGCTCTCAAAATGAGACATTCGAGCCGTTCGACTTATAAAAGTGACATCGTTTGTCAGTTGGTTGATGCTGATGGGGTAGAGACTTCCGTCAAATGGGATGCTCCTGATTATGAGACGTATGGTGGTGTATATCAACCTGTGTTGGCAAAGATCAGTAAGGACGGAAAAGTGGAGTGGACGAAGCGTATCGATGTAGGTTATAAAACGGTAACCGTCAGTGGTACTCAGAAAAAACTTTATGATAATTTTGATCTGCGTGATATGGTAGCGGATGGAGAGGATAATATCTATCTGACGGGTACTTATCGTACTTCCATCAATTTCGGACGGAATGCCAATCTTTCATCTCCCCGTAATGCCGAGGGCTGGGATGGTGATGTACAGAAAACATGCGGTGATCTTTTTGTAGTTAAATTGGATAAAGCAGGTACGGCACAGTGGAATGTAGTGACAAAAGGACAGGTGATAAGTTGCGAGATTCCCAAAAATATCGTTCTTGATAATGGAAATTTGTACGTTAGCGGCTATATGAAAGGGGATGGCGAGTCTGCCGTGATGTTGGGTAACGATCGCTTGACACCCAGTATAAAGGATTGCTTGTTCTATGCTTGCATTGCTCCGGCAGACGGAAGTGTAAAGTGGGCGCGTCTGTTGCAGACAGTAGAACATCCGGTGACACAGGATGGGGCACGCATGAAGCCGATGTGTCTGGCTGCTTCCGGTAATGAACTGTACATGGGGGGTAGCTTTTACGGTAATGTTATGGATGGTGAGAATGTTTGTCTGGAAAATCCGAATAAACAGACCAACGGACTTCGTGCCTTTATTTTGAAGTGTAACGCAGAAAATGGTGCTGTACAAGCCGGTATTATGATAGACGGCGCACTGACTGAGGTAGAGAATATTATTCCGAAAGATGGTAATCTATTGGCTCCGGGATACGATCTGTATGCCGCTTCTTATCTTTATACACTCGATACGGATCTTACAAGCAATAGCCTGAAAACTTATCCCTTGAAAAACTCGATCAGTACTGCGACCCAAGGGGGCGTAGTGGTCGGTGATTTGCTTGTTTCGGCAATGAATGCCAACCGGACAGCCACTTTCCCGGGATGTGACTGGACGCTGAATGTGATAAATAACGGTGATAACAATTATCGCGCATGTGTCTTTACAGGACATGATATTTCATCATTGTCTACGGGTATAGTTTCGGCTCCGGCAGCAGATACCGGTTTTCGTGCCTATGCAGGAAAAGGTGAATTGATAGTTGAAACGCTTTCTGCTTGTCAGGTACAGGTGTATGGTATTGACGGACGGGCGATTCTTTCGTTTGAAGCTCCTGAGGGTCGTACGACAAAGAGTTTGCCGGCCGGGCTGTATATTGTAAATGATAGGAAAGTGGCGGTATATTAAAAGTTACTTTTTATGTTTATAAAGTAAAATAAAGAAGGATGAGTGATACGGTTGATTACTCATCCTTTTTTAATTAAGCTCCTTTGGAAAAGAGGCTATATCTTTTCAAGCGGGCAGGAGTTGTTACGGAAGTGTATGGGGCTGGTTGACACGGTAGCTGATGAGGATGCCTGTATACTGGATATTGAAGGCTAATTGTTGGCGTAGCTGTGCATTCCTCCTAAAAAGTAGTTTACTCCAAAATAGGTCATCAATACAGTTGTGAAAGCTGCTATCAGGAAGATATGAAAGAATATAGGTTTACGGAAAACCTTGATGCTTTGAGTATGAAACGCGATACCGTATATCAATAGTGTGATTAGTGCCCATACTTCTTTAGGGTCCCATGCCCAATAACGTCCCCAAGATATATTTGCCCAGACGGCACCGATAAAGATACCGAGAGCCAGAATCAGTGTGGCAGGATAAAGTAGAATACGACTGAGTAAAGTAAGGCGTTCTACCTGTTCTTCTTCGTTCTTCCGGAAATAGATGATGGCAGCAATGCCATTTAACATTATAAAGCCGAGTAAAGCGTACGACATCATGATTAGTGAAACATGCAGACTGAGCAGTGGTGAAGAGAGTACCGGTATTAACGGGGTTATCTGTGGATTCATTTGCCCGATGCTTGCCACTAATAATGTAAATCCGGAGAGAAGGAAACCAAAACATGCCATTAGTGAAAAGCGGTGTTGCAGACACAAGGCTATCAACATGATAATCCATGCCATAAATTGCATCGTTTCGTATCCGTTGCTCATCGGTAAGCGGCCACTGATATACGTCCGTAATATCATTCCGAAGGTATGGAATAGGAAAGAGGTTAATAAAAGGCAGAAAGTAATTCTCCGAAAACTTCGAAAGCGGAATAAGGGGCGCTTACTCCATTGGCAAAGGAGTAGCAATATTCCTCCCATAAGATTTATCCTATATAGAATGACTGAAAAAGGAATCTGATTATAAAGTAATTCGGCTTGTATTTTTCTGTCAGACAAGCGTTGGACTCCGGTATCAGGAACCGGTCGAACCAATGTCCCCTGTCGCAGCATGGCGATAAGGGATATTTTTTCATCGGTTTCGGTGATTGCTTTTAATAATGCATCTTGTTTGCCGCTTTGATGCAGGCGGTTCCAGTATTCCTGTAAACGATATCCTTTCTCCCGGTCGAAGAAATCTGTAAGGCGGGCATAAGAACCACATCCTAAGCGTTGTTGCAGCTCTTTATTCTTGATCTGTATCATCGGTTCGTTCTGCCATTCATCCGGATACAGGAGCCAACCCAGCAAAACCTGTTCGGGACTTAATCCCTGGTAATTGTCTTTTCCGGTCAGCTTGATAACGAAGTCTCGGGCAAGTGTATTAAAAGGTACCACCCGGTCGTTGTACATCACTTGTTTGGTGCGGTATACATCTGCATCCTCTCGTTTTATAGGCTTGGATTGGGTTGTAATGGCCCAGCAACATAAGAGGAAAACGACCCCCATTCGTTGTAGCAACGGATGCTTCAGTAACCGACGAAAATTACTTTTCGGGGAAAGGAGTATCCATAAAGCTGAAATAAATAATAAGGCATATCCGCTATAGGTTACGGGAATTCCCCATGGATCATGGTTGACACTGAGCCATGTGCCCTGGAAATCTTCATCGAATGAACTTTGATAAAACCGGTATCCGTGATGTGAGAAGATACGGTTCATGGAAACTTCTGCTTTCCGGCAAGGAATTTCATCGGTATAAATTCGGCTGACATAGTCTGCCGGAGCTTCCGTACCAGGATAATAACTGACATAGAATGTGTCTAACCCTATGGCAAATGGGAGAGGATATTCCATTTGTGTATCCGTATTTTTGAATGTCTGTGTGGTTACCTTGTCTTGGCGGAGATGTATGACGCCTTGCTGTCCGGTGAAATAGGTGAGACAAGCACCTGTAAGAATGACAATAAAAGATACGTGGAGTAAGAAAATCTCTTTTCGTTTGTACACCTTTTGTTTGATCAGATACCAGCAGGCCGATAAACTCAGAATGCCCCATAGGGCAATGAACCAGAAAGAATGATAAATATGTTCATTGACGAATGGGGTTCCTTGAGCCTTCTCTACAAAAGTAGTTGCAGCCAAACATACAATAATCAACAAGTAACAGCTAACTATGAATTGTTTCATTAGTAGTTTGCGAAGTTTTCATTTTGATCGGCTTTTACTGCTATACACTCCATCTCTATAAGCCATCCCGGACGGCAAACAGGAGCAAGGAGGATAACTTTGGGTAGACACGGGAAATGCTGTTCGAACATTTCTTTTACAACTTGATGGTCCGCCGGATCGCGTAAATAGACAATCGCTTGTGCCACATCATCAAATGAACATTCGGCTTCATTTAGAAGAGCTTCTATATTTTCCCACATCCGGTGAGTTTGTTTACGAATGTCTCCGGGATATACCACCTCTCCTTTGTTGTTAATGCTTGCCGTGCCGGAAATGAATACTTGGCGGCGGTCACCGTATTTTACACAAGTTCCTCTTTCAAAACTGACTCCGTATTCGTAGGTCGGGTTAAGATGATCGGGAGCATAAAGGTATTGTATTTGTTCGGAAGAAATACCCTTTACTGCATAACTATCCATTTGCACGGTTACCTTAGGGTCGGCATGCCGGCCGCCGATACCAGTGCTGGCGATATAGTGAGTATGTTCTGTCAGATTTTGTGTGACAAATACTTCATTGCGGGCTTTTACTACTCCGGCGTAATTTACGTCTACATTTTGTACGAAAAACCAAGTACGAATGCAATTGTTTGCCAGTGTACATTGCTGTTCCATGAGTTGCATTACATAGTCGTTGAGCAATAGCCGCGTTTGATATTCGGAGTTCGCTGCACGATTGAAAGCGCTGCCGTTCCAGAAATGCCGGTAATTGCCATGCACCGATTCAAATAGTCCATTGGGCAGTACACGCGTTTGTACGTTGGTTTGCAGATAGGCCCACAGTGCGATTTTGGTACCGTTGAGAGGAGGTTGTTCCACAACGGAGAGGGCACAATCGGAATATTCGGTTGTCAATGCCAGCAGCGTATCCGCTTGATTGGCGGCATCGCTGAGGAAATAACGTTTGAATACGGCAGTGGCACCTTTCAATTCACCTGTCAGTAAGTTGGTGAAAGTATTTAATATACCGGCGAGTTGTTCTTGATAGGTGAGGTTCGGCTGGGTGATGTGTATCATTACCTGGTATTCCGAAACTCCGTTATCACAAATAAATTCCGATAAATCTGTTATGGTATTATTATCTTCGTTTATATACTTTTTATAGTCCATATGGTTTTAATTATTTTCAGCCCCGGCATCTATCCAGGTTTTTATCAGTCCTAATATTTCTTGTTTACCGGTGCTGTTGAACATATCCTTATGATATTCGTTGTCTTCCAGAATGTCTATTAAGTAGCTTTCTTCTGCATTTCCGGGAGATACATATTTCTTTTTTTCGGGAGATAAAGGAGCTTCTACATTAACTAATGCTGCGTAAGCTTTATCTTCGGTCAAGTTGAGGTTGCCCGAAATATGGGTACTTCCTCCATGGCATGCTATGCAACTGGTTTCGAAAACCTGCTTTTGTATCCGATCGAAACTTGCCAGATTTAAGTTTTCGATAGGAAGCGTTATTGTCTCCATTGAGTTGTCAATCGGAAAAGAGTAATATGAATAGATTAAGCTTTGTCCGTTACTGATAACAGCTATATCTATGCTTTTGGTATTCTCTTTTAGATTGTTCAGTCGGATGGTTACCTTTTGATCACTTTTAGACGGTTTGTTGATTCGTTTGGTCAGTGTGATTGTTGAGCCGTCTTCTCCGATGGCAGCCAGTGAAAGATAATTCTTTTTAGGCCATGCTCCCAGTCCGTCGAAGGTGAGGGTAACAGTGGCTGTCCGGCCTGAATCCACTGTGTCATCAGGATATATTTTTCCTTCGTCGCAAGAAATAATGAATAATGCGGCAAGGATATATAAACCGTTTTTTATATTTAAAATAGAATTCATTGTTCTTGTTTAGAAAGTAAATTGCAACATAGCAGTAGCGTTATGGCGGGCAAGACCGATACCGGCTTCATCACGGTCATTCTGAGAATTGTCTCCCGTACGTCCCATGTATTGGTACATCACTTGTAATTTCAGATTGTTTCCGAAGAAATAATAGTTTACACCTATAGCGGGCATGTTTAGCAGTCCACCGGTATCTAATCCGTTACGATCCATGAAATCATAGCGTAATGCACCTTGCAGTTTGGAGGTGATAAAATATCCGGCCTGTACATATCCGCCCCAGAAATTCATGTCATCTGATTTGTTCTGGATTTTAGTGAAATGCATGTTCATGTAATAAGCTTCGGCTGCCAGATAGAAGCGATTTTTCATCATGGCAAATTCTGCTCCGACCCGCAGATCGCTACTACTCTTGGATTCTGCTTCAGCATTATAGGATGCTGATACGCCTATTAGCATTTTATCGCTTTTCAGATTATTGGGGTCACCCTGTGAAGCGGGCATTTCACCTTTGGGCATGTAGGCAAAACGTCCGGAATAGAGTAAAGCTGGCAACCATTTGTGATCATCACACATGGTTTTGGAGGCAACGTTTACATCTGCACCCGTACCATTGAAAATGCCTACTTGATAATTCCATTTACCATGGATCAACCCATGTAACTGTATACCCAAATCGAAACCTGTGGCAAAATTGGGGTTGACATAGGGAAGATCGTAGGGAAGAACGACTGTTGCCGTACTGGAGGTAGGAAGTACCGGGAACAGGGTTTCGCCCAATGTGCTGAGGTATGCATGCATAAAAGGTGTTTTGAATTTACCTACACGGATTCGGAGAGACTCTTTCATTGCAATATCAAACCAAGCTTGTTGTAACAGGGCTCCGCCGCTTTTAGCTGCATTTATGGAAAGGTTGAAAGTCACTTTTCCGAATGCTTTTCCGGTAAATCCCAATATGGCGTTTGGAATGGCAAAACCGGTATTGGCGATGTTATCGGCATAAGGAGTTTCGAGTCCGAGATCATCATATCGGTTGAGACAGGCACTGGCCTGTACCAATGCATAAGGTTTGAAGAGGAAATCACCGGCTTTAGTGCTGAAAGAAAATCCTTTCTTCCCTGCCAGGGATACCACATCGTTTTCTACATATTTATCGTCTACCTCCTGTGCTGACAGGTGAGTGGATGTCAAGGTTAGCAATCCGCATAAAGCGGCTGCAAATGTATGCTTTTTCATTTGTTGTTGTTTTTTATCTGATTATAAACTTTCAAGAAAAGTGATGAGTGCAGCACGTTCTTCTTTGCTCATCCGTGAGAAAAGAGTGCGTGAGGCAGAACCTTCGCCGCCATGCCACATGATAGCTTCTGTTAGATTGCGGGCGCGTCCGTCGTGCAGGAAATAAGTATGTCCGTTAACTGTCTCCTGCAGTCCGATTCCCCATAAAGGAGTAGTTCTCCACTCGTATCCGGTAGCCAGGCCACTGGTATAATCGTCATTCAGTTCTGTTCCCATGTCGTGCAATAAGAAATCGGAATAGGGATGAATCGTTTGGCTGCCCAACCAGGGTAACTGGGTGTTGTTCAGAAGTTTGGAACCTCTTGGACGGGTGTGTAATGTAGTGACATGACATAAATGGCATTTTGCCTGGTGGAAGAGTTTCTCTCCTTTTTGTACAGTTTCATCTGTTACATTGCGCCGTGCGGGTACGCCCAAAGCCTGCATATAAAGATCTACATTTTCCATGTCTTCAGTGGATATCTGAATCCCGTAGTTGGAAAATCCCATCATCTGACTTTGACCTTCACAGACTTCGTGAGGATAACGGTCGTTGGTTACCCCCAAATCCGATGAGAATCCGAGTTCTACGGTGAGGTCGGCATGTTGTGCTTTATTACCCGATAATCCGATCTGTTTTACGCCCTTTTCAGTGATATAATTCAGGCGTCCACTGATACCGTATTCGGGATAATTACTTTTGGCTGCCACTTTTTGCAACTCGTCGAGATCGAGCGCCATCATTTGGCCTAACCCTACATGACGTAGGGGCTGGCGTACACTGATACGCAAATCCTCCGGGCGAATGCTGTCGGCATACCATTGATAGATCTCGTAATGCGGAGTCATCAGTTCGTATTCTTCGCCATCCGGAAAACGGAATTTTTGTGTTGTAGTGGTTATTTTTACTTTTCCTTCTGCTTTTACACCATAGATGGATTGATCGTGCAATACACGTCCGTACTCCGGGAAGTATCCTCCGGTTTTGCGGCTGATATACACTAACATGGACGAAAATCCGTTGCCCGAACCGCCGTCGGCAAGGGCCGGTTTGGTACGACCGGTACTTTTATGGCAACTTCCGCAGGAATATCCAGCATATACTGGTCCCAATCCTCCGCCTGTGTTGCTTCCTGTTCCGCGTGAACCGTCATACAGGCCGTCTCCTCTGTTAAAGCGTGTCAGAAGTTCTCCGGTAACCCAGTCTGCATTCGTGTCGTATGCATCTGGTGATGAAGAGAATATGGTAGAATATCCGGCAGACAGTTCGGCAGGGAGTGCCGGTTCACCGTTAGGTTTCAGTATAAGCTTATCATCAAGTTGATTGTCACAACTCTGTAGTGTATAACTTATCAACGTACCAAAGAGGATACAAGCTCCGGTAAGGCTCCTGCATCCCCATATGGTGCTGATAGCTCTATTCTTTAGGGGAATGAATAAGCTAATTTTCATATTGTATGTATTTCGTTCATTTCATTAATTGGATGCCAGTTTACCTCTTACGAGTCCCAGACCAGTGTTTAGATAAGCGCATGCATTTTGTGCTTTTTTGATTTCTACACTTGCGCCCAGATTGTTACGGAAGGGTTTGGGAATATCATTGATAGCATCCATTGTATCTTCTATCTGCTGACGAATTAATTGGTCAAGTGTCGGATTTATGATTTTGACGAGTGCTGAAAGGCTTTCTGCTTCGTTGTATTCACCATTGCGTCCGCCTAAGTAACAGTTTTTGATGCTGACGATGTTGTCTACATAATCTGTCAGTGAGTTCCAGCTGTACCATGATTCCACAGCAAGTACGCCACCTTCTTTATCACCGCTATTCCATGCGTTTACAGGATCGGCGATCTTGGCGGTACCTACTTCATTGGCGATTGCAGCCATTCCGTTGTTGTCATTCAACATCGTTTCGATAGCTACATAAATACTGCTGATACCGTATGTGCCGTTATGTTCTTTCAAGGCAGCTCCGTATGCCGTAGGAAGATCTTCATCTCCGGGAAGTCCGGTTGTCCAGCCTTTGTGCATATTGGTGACGTCAGAGAGCATACGGGTTACTACTTTCTGTAGATAAATTTTCATGTTGTTGGTGTAGTCGGCGATATCGCGTGCATCACCTTCATTGAAAAGCAGATATTCGGCAGTATGGAAACCACGTAAATTTTGTGGAGGATTTACAGCACTTTCATCTTCATTTACATCTCCTTCGATGGCGTCCCAGTTACCTGTTTCCAGAATTTGGTCTATACCTTCTTTGTCGAGAGGCCAGCTATCCAAGCTTGGGTCATAGCTTTTTTTGTCGGCAGCTCCAAACAGAAATGCTTCGCTTTCTTCCCAAGGCTTACGGGCATCTCTCCAGGCATCACAAGCATTTTCAAGGTCGGTTTTAGTTCCACTTGCAATGAATTTGTCGACTGCATTTTTTAAGAGAGTCATTTTGTTTACTAATTCGGCATAAGTCGGTATTGCGACATTATCGACAAAATTGGCTATCGCTGCATCCATTTGTTCAGTGGTAGGTTTTTGTCCACTATCTGCCGGAAGATTGGCAAACGGATTGGTGGTGATGTCTTCTTTCTTAGAATCTTCATTACAGGATGTTAATCCTAAAGTGAATCCTATCAACAGGATTGGAAATAAACTTCTCTTTTTCATTTTATTTTAAATTTTGTGATTTGATATTATACTCTTATTTCTTGATGAACCAGCCGATGTAAGCAATGCCTACTGATACTGTATTTTCATTATTATATTTCCCCCATGCGATCCGGCGATTGGAATAATCGGCTTTTATAACAAGATTAGGGAGTGCATAATAGTTTAGTCCTGCAGTAATAACCGAAGATTGGAAACGCTTGTCGGCCAATTGGCTGCTTGATTCTACTTTTTCCATCGGATTATAGTATTCATAGCGCATGAAAGGATAGATTCGGGGTGCTTTGGAGCCCCAGAAAGCGCCTATATTGTATCCGGCTTCGGCTGCATAGCTGACTGCGTTTTTAGCAACTGTTGTATTGGGATAACCGGAAGCACCGGAGGAACTATTGTTGATTGTGCTAAGTGCCGCACTTGCTCCCAATTGCCCGTATACGGCATTGGCACGTACGATGAGATTGTTTTTCGGACTTTTGTATTGCATGTCGGCGGTAAATATGGTTACCGGAAAATCATATTCATTGTTACGATCCGGTTTTGTTCCGTTTTTCGCTGTTTTATTATAATAGGCCGAAACGCCTACACGTAAGCCTTTTACTCCATTGTAATTAATACGTCCTACGAAAGCCGGACTCGTGAAATTACTGATTTCAAAAGCTCCTTGTTTTCCATTGGAGATCCAGTCTTCACTTCGAAATCCTTGTGGATCGAGACCGTTTACTACTTGAAACTCATAGTCGAATTTTCCCACTTCTCCGAAAATAGCCACACCGGTTTCATGCCAGGTTGACGGTAAGATGGTTGTTTCGCCTTCCGGACGGTATACTCCGAAGAAATTGATAGGTTCGTGATGTGTATTTGTTAGTCCTACCGGTAAAATCATATGTCCGAAACGAACATTGATATATTTGTTGATGAGACGTGTAATGTGGAACTGTTCGAGAGCTACCTCTCCGCCTTTTTCAATTTCGGTTTCGTATTCTCCGTTTTCTTCGAACCATTCAATTTCACGGGCTACTCCTGTACCTCCATATTCGAATTCAATTTCTGAACCGAGTATCCATTTGGGAGAAAACTTGTAGTCAAAGGCCAATACAAAACGAGGAATGGAGATTTCACCTCTGTTTCTTTTCGGAGAACCGCTGGAATGTTTAAAACGGTTAAAATCATAATCTTTATAGCTTGCCGCCATTTCACCGTATCCGCCAAAACGGAATTTGTCGTATTCTTCTGTATAAGAGCTCTTTTCTTCTTGTACTGAGCTTTTTTCCTGTGCGGTGACTTTACCGAATGATAACAGGAAGCAGAGAATAAATAAGCTTGTTAATTTTCTCATGTTTTATATAATTTTTTATGGCTGCAAAGATAGAAGCGAATGGAAAGGCGGACAATACCTATAAATAATGAATATTGACACGAGTCTCAGTATTAATAGGTAATTATAAAACTGAATATATATGAAAAAAAAGAAGCCGTTCCCCCTAATGAAACGGCTTCTACGCTAAAAAAGACATACAACAAAGCTAACACATACAAAACTACGCTAAACAGCAATCTTAATACTTTCTTTTTTCCCACAATATCGCTTACATTGCTGGCAGATATCGTATCCTAACATAGCTCCCAAAATGAAATCCTCTTCAGGTGTCAGTTGGTTCAGCGGACGAGTGATAATGTGGCGTATGGCCTCCATACACTCCGGTTTGCCGAAGAACAAATTGATTTTGTTCGTTCCTACTTCTTGTATCGTATAGCTGATATTCTGATTTTCCAGACGGCGTATGGCAAATTCTGTATATTCACGGTTCATTGTGTAGAGCACCATGTTGCGAACTCCTTTTTTAAACTCGTAAATATGATTTAGGAAAATCCGTACTTCGCCGGGAATGATTCTTTCGGTAGCCATAATGCAAGATTGTGATAAAATATTAGAGTTTATTGGGCCTGCATGATTTTTGGGAAAATCAGGCTGGCTTTAGTTGATTTCTTTTTTAAGTCCTTCTACCCATTGCTCGATACGTTGGTCGGTCTGGCTGTCTTCGTTCACTTCATCAATGGGGAGTCCGACGAATTTACCGTTTACTACCGCTACAGACGCATCAAAAGTATATCCGGCCGTATCTGTTATTCCGATAAATGTACAGCCGGTATCTTTTAAATCTTCATACAGAATACCGATGCCGTCACAAAATGTGTCGCTGTATGAGTCGGAATCTCCGCAACCGAACAGAGCAACGAATTTATGGGAAAGATCTGCCTTTTTCAGAACCTTGACACCATCATACCAGTCGTCCTGCAATTCACCGGCGCCCCAAGTTGAAGTGCCCAGCACCAGCACATCGTATTCTTTAACCAATGCATCGGTCAATGTCGAAGCATCGTGGATATCTCCTTGAGGAACATTCAGCTTTTCTGCAATTTTGCGAGCTACATCCTCTGTGGTTCCTGTTGTTGAACCGTAAAAAACACCAATCTTACTCATTTTCAATTTCTTTTTTTTATGATAATGCAAAGATAAGGGCGAAGGATGAAATGTGAAATCCCCATTTATAATGGAATAACACGTACGTTATCATTATAAATGGGGATATGATGAGACTGTGTCGGCATGATGAAAAACCGACACCTTATTTATATATGCAATTAATGGTGGAACAGGCGGATACCCGTAAATGCCATGGCAATATTATATTTATCACATGTTTCGATGACATGGTCGTCGCGTACGGAACCACCCGGTTGTGCTATGTAGTTTACTCCGCTCTTATGTGCACGTTCGATATTATCGCCAAAGGGGAAGAACGCATCCGAACCTAAAGCTACACCGGTCAGTGTATCCAGCCATTCACGTTTTTCTTCACGGGTCAGCACTTTTGGCTTTTCTGTGAAGAACTGTTCCCATGTGCCGTCTGTCAATACGTCCATGTAGTCATCGGAGATATAAATATCGATCGTATTATCGCGGTCGGCGCGGCGGATCTTCTCTTTCCAAGGGAGATTCATCACTTTGGGATGTTGGCGCAGATACCAGATATCGGCTTTATTGCCGGCAAGGCGGGTACAATGAATGCGTGATTGCTGTCCGGCACCGATACCTATTGCCTGTCCGTCTTTTGCATAACATACCGAATTGGATTGTGTATACTTTAGCGTGATAAGGGCAATAAGCAGATCGCGTTTGGCTTCAGCAGGAATTTCCTGATTCCGGGTAGGCATCTCTTGCAGCAGAGTTTCGTCAATTTTGAGTTCGTTACGTCCCTGTTCGAAAGTAATACCGAAAACGTCTTTATGCTCGATGGGAGCGGGGCGATATGCAAGATCTATTTTGATGATATTGTAAGTCCCTTTCCGTTTATTGCGTAAAATTTCCAATGCTTCAGGCGTATAATCGGGAGCAATGACTCCATCGGATACTTCCCGGTTGATAAGGCGGGCTGTTTCTACATCGCAGGTATCGGATAAAGCGATGAAATCACCATAAGACGACATACGGTCCGCACCACGGGCACGGGCATAGGCAGTAGCCAAAGGTGAAAGCGGAAGATCGTCTACAAAATAAATCTTTTTAAGTGTTTCGCTCATCTCTATTGCTACGGCGGCGCCTGCAGGACTGACGTGCTTGAAAGATGCGGCTGCCGGAAGTCCGGTAGCTTCTTTCAGTTCTTGTACTAACTGCCAGCTATTGAATGCATCCAGCAGATTAATGTATCCGGGGCGTCCGTTTAATACTTCGATAGGCAGTTCGCCTTCTTTCATGAAGATACGGGCCGGTTTTTGATTGGGATTGCAGCCGTATTTCAATGCTAATTCGTTTGCCATGAGAATGAATTTGAATTATGATTTATAAATTATGATTTGTCAGTTGAACGCAAAATTACTAAAAAATGGTGATTGGCGGACTATACTTATCAGTAAATAATAATTCATAAATCAGAATTCGTAATTCATAAATCTCCAAAATACCTATAAATGGGGATTGCGCGCGCGCGAAATTATCCGTTTCTTTGCACTCGTAATATATAATAGGTATAATATGGATAGATTACAAAAATACAAGCCCTCTGATAAAATGATTGATCTTATCAGTGATAATTACTCTTTATTGCAGGTTATGAGTCGTTTTGGGCTTTCGTTGGGGTTCGGTGATAAAACCGTGAAGGAGGTTTGTGAAATGAACGGGGTGGATTGCCGTACTTTTCTTGTCGTGGTGAATTTTATGGCCGAAGGCTTTTCACGCATGGATGGAGAAACGGATGAGTTATCTATCCCGGCATTGGTAGACTATTTGCGCCAAGCCCACATCTATTTCCTTGATTTTTGTCTGCCTGCCATTCGGCGTAAGCTGCTGGAAGCCATCGATTGTTCGGAAAATGATGTCTCTTTTCTTATATTGAAATTTTTCGACGAATATATGCGTGAAGTACGCAAACATATGGAATACGAAGAAAAAACCGTATTTAAGTATGTAGATGCTTTGCTTCAGAACAATGCGCCGAAAAATTATCAGATCAGCACTTTCTCGAAACATCACGATCAGGTGGGAGAGAAGTTGACGGAGTTGAAGAACATCATTATTAAATATTGTCCGGCCAAAGCGAATACGAATTTGCTTAATGCTGCCTTGTTTGATATCTATGCTTGTGAGGAGGGACTCGAATCGCATTGCAAGGTAGAGGATTATATATTTGTTCCTGCTATTCTGAATTTGGAAAGGAGGATGATGGATCATGAAAAATAATGAGACAATCCGGGTAGCTGTTGCCGAGAATTCTGTGATTATCCGTAGCGGGCTTACTTTAGCGTTGAAACGTTTGCCCAATTTGAAAATTCAGCCGGTAGAGCTTTTGTCCGTCGAAGCCCTGCATGATTGTTTGCGTACGCAATATCCCGATATATTGGTAGTGAATCCCACATTCGGTGATTATTTTGATGTAGCTCGTTTCCGTGAAGAAACAACTGGAAAAGGTATCCGGGTTGTGGCATTGGTAAGCTCGTTTATCGATGCCACGCTATTGAGTAAATACGATGATTCCATCTCTATTTTTGATGATTTGGAAACGCTCTCCAATAAGATTATCCGTTTGCAGAATATTGCACCCGATGATGAAGGAGACGGACAGGAAACTCTTAGCCAGCGGGAGAAAGAAATCGTAATTTGCGTAGTGAAGGGAATGACAAATAAGGAGATAGCAGAGAAATTGTTTTTATCTATACATACGGTCATTACTCATCGTAGGAATATCAGCAAGAAATTGCAAATACACAGTGCTGCCGGCTTAACGATCTATGCTATTGTGAATAAGCTGGTTGAGTTGAGCGATGTGAAAGATTTATAACCGTAAAATTGTGTTATAAAATATAAAACCGTTTGCGGACACGGAAAAAAGCTGTATCTTTGCAGTGCAATTGGGAAATTGCTATTAGTTTAAAAGGTAAAAAAGAAAATTTAAGGTATTAGATTTAAGGTATTAAATAAGAACTTCAATAGGTAAATAGAGGTAAAGGATTTGAAAAGGATAACAATAATAGGTAGTTGAAGTTTTTTAGGTAAAGAAAAGATTAGTATTCAGGAAAAAAGAGGTAACAAAAAAAGAAAAGCCTATTGGCTTTTCTTATGGGAGGCGAGGGATTCTTAAAAAAGAATTTGCTCGTTTTTTTATTTTTTAATTATTCCGGTTCATCCGATAGTATTTCGGTCATTTTCTTATGAATTCAGTGGGAAAATCGCACATCTGATTTTAACATTGTTAATCCGGTTTCCGGCATATTGTTTCTCCTTTCACAGAAGATTAATTTCTTGTTTATAAAGAAGCGTATTCTTAATGGTAAAAGATAGTATTTAACACAGTCTTAAATACGTATTCTTGCAGGTAAAGAATATCAGTTCATTTGTTAGATAAATGAATGATTAATTCTTTGATATACAGTGATTAATGTCGTTTGCAATCATCTTTCCGCATCAAAGGTTCCTCATCGGTTCAAAAAACGGTCTCTGCTTATATTTATCAAATTAGCAACTTGAGATGGGAGAATTTCAATTCTCCCATCTCCCTTTATTTCTCTCCCTTTATTCTATTTCTTGTATATCAGTTTGTTACCCCCTCCTTCGCCAAAGAGACTGTCGCCCAATGTAGTGATTTGGTCCCCTGTGGCCACTACGTAGCGAAGATTGTCACATCCCATAAATGCACCGAACTCGATAGCTGTCACACTGGGAGGTAATTCTACAGTACCGCATAATCTGCCGCAGTTACTGAATACGCGCTGTCCGATTACTTTCAGTCCGTGAGGTAACTTTATCCGTAGCAGATATTTTTTTTGGGAGAAGGTGAAGTCGGGTATGGATACGGCATTGGTCTTTGATATATCTACGGCAACCAGATTGGGCATATAGTCTCTTATCAATTTAAAGTCGTTATTGTCCAGCTTCCCTTCTACTGTGAGGAAGTTTATGTCTCTGGGTTGCAATCCTGCTCTTTGGATTTCACTTTCTAATGTGCCCATTGCTCCTACTTGCAGGGTGACCTCCTGTGGCTCTCCTTCAATAAAGGCGAATGATTTCCAATTGTTTTTCAAACGATATTCATCGCTACTACCTAAGGGTACGAAAATGGCAGTAATACTGTCTGCTAATCCTTCCGGCAACAAGTTGGGCGGTGTTTTCTTTTTAATCTGGCAGATGGCAAGATTGTCACAACCTTTGAAAGCGGCGTCTTCTATGTTTTTAGTCTTTTCCGAAAGAATGACTTTCCTCAATGAGAGCTTTCCTTTGGCTTGTCCGTTTTCTACCCGGCAAAAAGCATAAGCAGGGATAAAGTTGGGCATATATACATAGATTTTATCGGGGTATGTTCCGCCCTTACCGGTATACATTTTGATTTCCGCATTAGAGATATCCAGTACTTCTAAGTTTTGAAACTCGTCGCGGAGGTGTTTGAAGTCTTCTGCATTGATTTTTCCTGTCAGGGTGAGGTGAGTAATGCTATTGGCCTCGTCTTCTGTCATTAGAGAAATCAATGTTCCTGCTTTGGGAACAAAATATTGTTTACTAACTGGTTGTGCCGCTACGTTCAGCGCTGTTGTAGCTAATAATATACCTATAAATAAATGTTTTATTTTCATGATTGAAGTTTTATTCAGACAAATATACAGAAAAAAGAGAGATTGAACCGGCCTTTTTGATTTTTATAGTTATTTTTGCTTTCGGATTAACAATTTATAAAATGGAACAAGAAGATATTCAGAAAAAAGAATCTAAAGGGGCTCACGTGCTTGTAAGCTTATCTGTCTATGTGGTGGCATTTTTATTTCTTTCCGTGGTTTTTTCGATGTTGGGGTATATCGTCATCGGACTTCCCGGAACGAGTTCGCTTACTCTTTCCCAGTATGCGATTATTCAGTCGGCCACATTATTGGCGGCGGTTCTTCCAGCATATTTTATTCTTAAGTATTTTGATCATCGGCCGTTATCGGACTTGGGGCTCAGCATCAAAGGGCGTGGAAGAGATATCCTGTATGGATTATTGGCTGCTGTGGTTTTATATGGTGTCGGTTTTGGGCTTTCGTTGTTATCGGGAGAGGTGAAAGTGACGGGAGTACAGTTGAGTGTGGTTGATTTGGCCGGTAGCTTTGGTGTTTTTATTCTGGTTGCTTTAACGGAAGAGATAATGGTACGTGGATATATTTTGGGACGTTTATTACGGACACGGCTTAATAAATTTCTTTCTTTGGGAATTTCTTCTGTCTTGTTCTCTTTGATGCATTTCTTCAATCCGAATGTTGCCTTTTTGCCTTTATTGAATTTGGTGTTGGCGGGATGCCTGTTAGGAGTTACTTTTCTTTATACACGTAATTTATGGTTTCCCATTTCATTGCATCTGTTTTGGAATTGGCTGCAGGGGCCGGTTTTGGGGTATAAAGTAAGCGGTACTATACTATGTTCTTCTTTGTTGCAGTTGCAATTTCCGGATAATAACATTTTGAATGGGGGGGATTTTGGATTCGAAGGTTCTATTATCTGTACGGTATTAATGATTCTGATGACGGGATGCATCATTTGGTATTTTGAAAGAAAAAAACAGATGTCTTTTTAGTTTTTAGACAAAAGAACAGAAGAACATATTTGATTTCATTTTTTTTGTTCTCCTGTTCTTCTGTCTAAAAAAATATAGGACGTTACCTGATGTATGGAGAAATCGTGTTTAGTTTTGTTCTACACCGATCATGGTCAATTGTATCCGTTTTCGGGCATAATCTACACTTAGGATTTTTACCATTACATGCTGGTGAATGGACACCACTTCCGTCGGGTCAGAGATGAAACGTTCGGCAAGCTGTGAGAGATGCACCAATCCGTTCTCTTTAATACCTATGTCTACAAAGGCACCGAAGTTAGTAATGTTGCCTACGATACCGGGAAGTATCATCCCCTCGCGCAGGTCATCGATTGTACGCACGTTTTTATCAAATTCAAAAGCTTTGATTGTCTGACGCGGGTCACGTCCCGGCTTCTCAAGTTCCTGCATGATGTCTTGCAAGGTCGGCATGCCTACTGTGGAAGTCACGTATGCCGATATATTAATTTTTGTACGTAATTCTTTATTACCGATCAATTCTGCAACACTGCATTTCAAATCTTTTGCCATCTGCTCTACGATGCAATAGCTTTCGGGATGTACAGCAGTATTGTCCAACGGATTCACGGCTTGTGGAATGCGGAGGAATCCGGCACATTGTTCGAAAGCCTTTGCGCCCATACGCGGGACTTTCATCAACTCCTTGCGTGAACCGAAAGCACCGTTTTCCGCACGATAGTTTACGATATTCTGTGCCAACTGCGGACCGAGCCCCGAAATATACGTCAACAAGTGGCTGCTGGCTGTATTCAGATTTACACCTACCAGGTTTACGCAATTTTCCACTGTCTGGTCGAGTGCTTTCTTAAGTTTACTCTGGTCCACATCGTGTTGGTATTGTCCTACACCGATTGATTTCGGATCGATTTTTACCAATTCGGCAAGTGGGTCCATAAGGCGGCGTCCGATGGATACGGCACCGCGTACGGTTACATCATATTCCGGAAATTCATCACGTGCTATTTTGGAGGCAGAATAGATCGATGCCCCTTGTTCGCTGACAACGAATACCTGTAAAGGACGGTCGAACTGCTGGGTGGTAACGAAATATTCCGTTTCCCGGCTGGCCGTACCATTACCGATGGCAATTGCTTCTATCTGATAAGCTTCCACCATCTTGCGGAGTTTGGCGGCTGCTTCTTTTTTCTTTTCTACCGGTGGATGCGGATAAATGTTTTCATTGTGTAGCAGATTGCCTTGTGCGTCTAGGCAAACGATCTTGCAACCTGTACGAAAACCGGGGTCTATGGCCAATACCCGTTTTTGTCCCAATGGAGGGGCGAGCAGCAGTTGGCGCAGGTTTTCTACAAACACGCGAATGGCTTCTTCATCGGCTTTTTCTTTCGTGATGGCGGCAAATTCTGTTTCAATGGATGGTTTGAGTAAACGCTTATATGCATCCTGTACGGCTTCTGCTACTTGGCGGCCGCATTCGTTGTTGCTGCGAACAAACTGGCGTTCGAGCCTTTCGATACATTCCTCGTCATCCGGACTGATGGATACTTTCAACATTCCTTCGGACTCTGCACGACGAATGGCCAGCAGGCGGTGGGAAGTGCAACGTTTCAGAGGTTCGGAGAACTCAAAATAATCGCGGTATTTAGCTGCCTCTTCTTCTTTGCCCTTCACTACTTTGGCGCTGATTACGGCTTGCCGGCTGAACTGATTGCGTATGGCGTTACGGGCTCGTTCGTCTTCATTCACCTGTTCGGCTATAATATCACGTGCACCCTTCAAGGCATCTTCTATTGTTTTCACGTCTCCTTTCACGAAGGAGCCGACTTTGGCTTCGAGGTTGTTTTCACGTTGCAGCATCAGTGTTACGGCAAGTGGTTCGAGGCCTTTTTGCCGGGCAGCTTCCGCTCTGGTTTTTCGTTTGGGTTTGTACGGCAGGTAAATGTCTTCCAATTCAGTGGTATCCCAAGTATCGTCGATACGTTTTTGCAGCTCGGCGGTTAATTTGCCCTGCTCGCTGATCGTGCTGAGGATGGTTTCTTTACGTTTGGCCGTTTCGCAAAGTTTATCGTATTGGTTTTTAATATTTTCTATCTGTACTTCGTCCAGGCCTCCCGTTACCTCTTTACGGTAACGGCTGATAAAAGGGATGGTAGCGCCGTCTTTTAGTAAATTCAGAGTGTTGTTGATCTGCTTTTCCGATATATTCAGGGCGGCAGAAATCATTTTGTGAAATAATTCCATAATTGCTTTTATAATGATTTGCTGACAAATGTACGTATTAATCTTCTATTGGATACTAATTTTTAGTATATTTGCGGCAACAAAATACATGCAATAAGAATTATGCTGTCATTTACCAGATATGTTTTCTCCTGTCTCTTTACCATCGTCTTTTTTTTGCCGGCGGTGGCTTATGCAGCTCAGGATGCACAGTCTATTCTGATCATTTGCTCTTATAATCCGGCCGCTCATCAAACTTCCGTCACCATCTCCGATTTCATGGATGAATATACCAAATGTGGCGGGAAATACAATATAGAAATTGAGAATATGAACTGCAAGAGTTTCTCTGAATCTCCCAAATGGAAAGGGATGATGCAGCAGATACTTTCCAGATATAAAGGAAATGAACGTCCGGAACTCATTATTTTATTAGGGCAGGAAGCTTGGGCGGCATATTTGTCACAAGAAGACTCGCTGGTGGCAAACATACCTGTCATGTGTAGTCTGACAAGTCGCAATGCGGTTATTCTGCCGGAAGATACTACTGACTTAAAGGAATGGATGCCCGAAACGGTGGATTTCTTTTCGGATCATTTGGGGCATCGAAGGGTAAAGTCCGGTTTTATATATGACTATGACATTGAAGGTAATATTCGTATGATTTTGCATTTTTATCCTGATACACGTCATATCGCTTTCATTTCGGATAACAGTTATGGCGGAGTTGCCATGCAGGCACTTGTCAGGGAGGAAATGAAGAAATTTCCCGGACTCGATCTGATATTATTGGACGGGCGTTCCAATACGATTTATAGCATTATGGATAAGTTTCACCATTTGCCGGAGCATACGGCGGTGATGGTAGGAACCTGGCGGGTGGATATGAATGAGAGTTACTTTATGAGGAATGCCACTTATATGATGATGGAAGCTAATCCTAATGTTCCGGCTTTCGCTCCGGCATCGGTAGGGTTGGGGTATTGGACCATTGGCGGAGTGATTCCTGCTTATCGTCCATTGGGACGTGATATGGCTCGTGAGGCTATCCGCAAATTTGCCAATCCCAATGATACGGCTTGTCATGTGGAAGTGATAGGCAGTAAAAACGTACTTGATTATAAGAAAGTAAAAGAACTGAAACTGGACGTAAAGTCTTTTCCTGCCGATATGGAAATTATCAACCAGCCGGTTTCGTTCTATCAACAATATACTTATCAGATATGGGCTGTTTTTGCAATCCTGATGATTTTGATAGGCGGACTTGTGGTTTCTCTTTTCTTTTATTTCAGAACCAAGCGTTTGAAGGATGACTTGGAGAGGTCGGAAGTCGATTTGCGTGATGCAAAAGACCGTGCAGAAGAGTCTAATCGTCTTAAAAGTGCTTTTTTGGCCAATATGAGTCATGAAATCCGTACACCTCTGAATGCTATCGTAGGTTTCTCTGATGTGTTGACCGACGAAGGTATTTCCAATGAAGAAAGAGAATCTTATTCGGAGATTATAAAATCCAACTCCAGTTTATTGCTGCGGTTGATTAATGACATACTCGATCTCTCTCGTCTGGAAGCTGATAGAGTACAAATGACTTGTGAGGCGTGTGATGTGATTCAAGTGTGCCGGCAAGTGCTGACTTCCGTTGACTTTTCCCGTAAATCGAATAATAAATTTGTATTTGCCAGCGATTATGAGAGTTTTGTATTGACTACGGATGTGCAGCGTTTGCAGCAAGTTATAATTAATTTATTATCCAATGCGGCTAAGTTTACTCAAGACGGGGTTATAACATTGGGCTTTTCGGTGGACGGGGAACAGAAGTTTGCACTCTTTTCCGTAACCGATACCGGTTGTGGAATCCCGAAAGAGAAGCAGAAACTGGTATTCGAGCGTTTTGAAAAATTGAATGAATATGCACAGGGCACAGGATTAGGGCTTTCCATTTGTAAACTTACCGTTGAAAAATGGGGAGGAGAGATATGGGTTGATCCGGATTATACCGGAGGTGCCCGCTTTGTGTTCTCAATGCCCGTGTCGGAGTAGTTTTGTTGCATATTGGAATTTGAATGATATTTTTATGAAAAAGTTTGCTTTTATTTTTGTCGTATTGTTTGGCTTTGCTCTGTCGTTGACAGCGCAGGAACGTGAAGTAAAACTGAAAATCGTACAGACCAGTGATGTACACGGTAATTATTATCCTTATAATTTTATAACTCAAAAGGACTGGGCCGGCAGCTTGGCGCGTGTTCATGCTTTTGTACGGAAAAAACGGGAAATTTATAAAGATAACCTTATTTTGCTGGACAATGGTGATATTTTGCAGGGGCAGCCCACTGCTTATTATTATAATTATATAGATACGGTTTCGCCTCATCTTTGTGCCGAAATGATGAACTACATGGGCTATGATGCGGGCAATATGGGGAATCATGATGTGGAAACCGGCCGCCGGGTGTTCGACCGTTGGATCAGTGAATGTAACTTTCCGGTATTAGGAGCCAATATTATTGATACGGCTACCGGTGAAACTCATTTAAAGCCTTATAAGGTGATGGAACGCGACGGAGTGAAGATAGTCGTATTGGGCATGATTACGCCTGCCATTCCTGCATGGCTGTCAGAGAATTTATGGAAAGGACTGCGTTTCGATGATATGGAGCAGACTGCAAAAAAGTGGATGAAAATTATCCGTGAAAAGGAAAAACCGGATCTTGTTATCGGATTGTTTCATGCCGGGCAGGATGCTTTTTTAATGTCGGGTAAATATAATGAAAATGCATCGTTGAGCGTTGCGAAGAATGTTCCCGGATTTGATATGGTATTGATGGGGCATGATCATGCGCGCGAATGCAAAAAGATTGCGAATGTGGCAGGAGATTCTGTATTGATTATCGATCCGGCAAGCAATGCGGCGGTGGTGTCTAATGTTGATGTGACGATAAAGCTGAAAGACGGGAAAGTGCAGAGTAAAGAGATAAAAGGGGTTCTTTCTGCTACGAAGAATTATGGTGTCAGCGAAGAATTCATGCAGAAATTCGCTCCTCAGTACAATACAGTGGAACAGTTCGTATCCAAAAAGATAGGGACTTTTACCGAAGACATCTCTACCCGCCCGGCTTTTTTCGGTCCGTCGGCTTTCGTTGATTTCATTCACTCGCTGCAACTCGATATTTCCGGTGCAGACATCTCGCTGGTTGCTCCTTTATCATTTGATGCGGAGATTAAGAAAGGGGATATTCATGTGAGCGATATGTTCAATCTTTATAAATATGAGAATATGCTCTATGTGATGACACTCTCGGGAAAAGAAATCAAGGATATTCTTGAAGACTCTTATTATATGTGGACCAATCAGATGAAATCTCCGCAAGATCATTTGTTGTGGTTTAAGGAAAAACGCCGCGAAGGAGCGGAAGATCGGGCATCGTTTCAAAATTTCAGTTTTAATTTTGATTCGGCAGCAGGAATAATCTATACGGTAGATGTGACCAAACCGAAAGGAGCGAAGATCACGGTTGTCAGCATGGCGGATGGCGCACCGTTCGATTTGAATAAAGTATATAAAGTTGCTTTGAATTCATATCGTGGCAATGGGGGAGGAGAACTTTTGACTAAAGGTGCCGGTATCCCCCAAGAACAATTAAAAGACCGTATTATCTTTTCCACGGACAAAGATCTCCGTTTCTATCTGATGAATTATATTGAGAAGAAAGGGACACTCGATCCCCGTGCATTGAATCAATGGAAATTTATTCCTGAAGACTGGACGGGGCCGGCGGCAAAAAGAGACTATAAATACTTATTTAGTGATTAGTGATTTTGTGATAAGTGATTAGTGTCATTCGGCATCATAACGCAGCCTGCCAATCACTTATCACTAACCGTTTGTCACTAATCATTTATCGCTTATCACTAAATTATTAATCACTAACTGCGTGGCTGAGAATTTGAATATTATATCCGGTAGCAAGGAAGAACAGTATGCTTCTTTATTACCCCAGATAAAGTCTCTTATTGAGGGAGAGACAGATCTGATCGCTAATTTGGCTAATGTGACTGCGGCTTTGAAAGAAACTTTTCATTTCTTTTGGGTGGGTTTTTATCTGGTGAAAGAGGATGAGTTGGTGCTTGCACCTTTTCAGGGGCCGATAGCTTGCACGCGTATCCGAAAAGGAAAAGGGGTGTGCGGGACGGCTTGGCGGGAAAAGAGGACTTTGGTAATACCGGATGTCGATGCGTTTCCGGGACATATTGCTTGCAGTTCTCTTTCACGATCAGAGATTGTAGTGCCTTTGATGAAAGAAGGTGAAGTGTGGGGAGTTTTGGATATCGATAGTGAGTTATTGGGTATGTTCGATGAGATTGATAAAGAATATCTTGAACAACTTTGCGGCTATTTATGAATCTATTGTTAAAATAGTCATTTTTTATTTAAAATCCTTCCAAATAATACTTATCTTTGCACTTTCAATTTTAAACAAAGAGAGTATAACAGGTGAGACGTGTAAAAAGAGTTCTATCATCCCTTCTGTTGCTGACGCTATTTATTGTATATCAGGTGAGCATTACGATGTTTACCCATGTACACTATGTAAATGGAGTCATGGTAGTACATTCTCACCCCAGTCATGGCAAACATACCCACTCTAAAATTGAAGTTGTAATCATTGCCCGTCTGTCCTCATTTCATTCATTGGAGGCAGATGCGCCTATCCATATAGAAGCGATACGTCCGTTGCTTTACTGCTTGCAGCAGCAAACGGATATTCCTGTTATGCCGGAGACACACATGCGTGTAGTGTCTCTTCGTGCTCCGCCGGTAGTAAGAATAGGATAAATATTCATTTTTTCTTACTTATACATTATACATATCTATTTTTTATATCAGAATGAAGAAATCTATCATCCTGCTCATGCTTTTGTGCCTGAGCATGATTACTTATGCCGTCAATCCTATTAAGGAAGGCAATATGATTTCCGGCCACGTTATTGTGAAAGGAACCGAAGAGAATATCCCTTATGCTACGATACGCATTATCAGTTATAACGGAGGAAGTGTCCCCGATAAATACCGTGCATCGGGTGCCGTGTCTAATGATGAGGGGCAATTTGAATTTCGTCATCTTACCCCGGGTGAATATACTTTGCAAGTGCAGGCGATGGGGTATAAGACCCAGCAAAAGAGTGTGACAGTCAGCAAGGATTTTACGGCCGTTCTCCATTTTCAGATGGAAGAGGAAAGTTTTATGACTGATGAAGTTGTTGTATCGGCCAATCGCAATGAAGTGAACCGTCGTGAGGCTCCCGTAGTGGTCAATGTGATGAGCGCCAAACTTTTTGAGGCGGTAAATTCTACTGATCTTGCAAAGTCGTTGAATTTTCAGTCCGGGCTTCGCGTGGAAAACAACTGTCAGAACTGTGGCTTTCCGCAAGTGCGTATCAATGGTCTGGAGGGACCTTATTCTCAGATATTGATAAATAGCCGTCCGATTATCAGTGCCCTTTCCGGGGTGTATGGACTGGAACAGATTCCGGTAAATATGATCGAGCGGGTAGAAGTCGTGCGTGGCGGCGGGTCGGCTTTGTTTGGTGCCAATGCCGTGGGAGGAACGATTAATATTATCACAAAAGATCCTGTCAGCAACTCTTTTCAGGTATCCAGTATGATGTCGAACATGAACGGTAAGTCTTGGGAACAATACATGGGGGGGAATGTCTCGCTGGTAGCCAAGGATAATAGTTACGGTATTGCTCTTTATGAGACATATCGCAACCGTAATCCGTATGATGCTGATGGAGACGGCTTTTCCGAATTGGGAAAACTGAATATGAATACTTTCGGGATGCGTGCTTACTACCGTCCGTCTTACAATAGCCGTATTAATATAGAATACCACACCACCAACGAGTTCCGTCGTGGTGGGAATAAGTTTGACTTGCAACCGCATGAAACGGATATTACCGAACAGACCAAACACATTATCAATAGCGGTGGTTTGAGTTACGATCATTATTGGAACGAGGCAAAACACAAAATGTCTTTATATGGCTCTATTCAACATACGGATCGTAACAGTTATTACGGTGCGCAACAGAATACCCAGGCCTATGGTAAGACAAAAGATCTGACTTGGGTGTTGGGTGGCATGTATGTAGGTCAGATGGATAATTGTTTCTTTGCTCCTGCAACCTTTACCGGTGGTTTCGAATATCAAGACAACTCGTTACACGATGTTATGACCGGCTATCACCGTGATATGAAACAGAACGTCCGTGTGGCAGGAACTTTCATCCAAAACGAGTGGCGTATGAATCAGTTGGCAATGCTCGTCGGATTGCGTATGGATAAACATAATCTGATTGACAAGCTTATTTTTAGTCCGCGTGTGAACTTGCTTTATAAGCCTACTGATAAATTTCAGGCACGTCTGACTTATTCTACCGGTTTCCGTGCTCCGCAGGCTTATGACGAGGACCTGCATGTTACAGCCGTAGGAGGTGAGGGCATTCAGATAAAACTGGCCGATAACCTTCGTGAAGAACGTTCTAACAGTTATAGTGGCTCTGTAGACTGGACTTTACCAATCGGGCACTGGCAGGCGAATATTCTGCTTGAAGGATTTTATACGGATTTGCGTCATGTATTCATGCTTACTAATATCGGTGAGGATGAAAACGGAGATATTATTAAAGAACGCCGTAACGCACATGGTGCCCGTGTGTATGGTGCAAACCTCGATGCAAAGATTGCCCACGGACGTGAAGCGCAATTCCAGTTAGGATTTACGGCACAACGTAGCCGCTATACCCGGGATGTAGTGTGGCGTGAGGAAACTGAGGAGGGGCTTCCCAATCTGACTACCCGCCGTATGCCTCGTACTCCGGATTATTACGGATATTTCACGTTTACTTCTGCACCGACGAATCATTTTGATTTTTCTTTGTCGGGTACTTATACCGGGAAAATGATTGTGCCTCATATGGCCGGTTATATTGATGAAGACCGTATGGAAAATACTCCCCAGTTCTTTGATCTTAATCTGAAACTGAATTATACCTTTATATTGCATGACCACATCAAATTACAACTGAATGCAGGGGTACAGAATATCTTTAATAGTTTCCAGAAAGATCTGGATAAGGGTGAATTTCGTGATTCCGGCTATTTTTATGGCCCCACGCAACCGAGGACTTATTTTATCGGCGTTAAGATAACGAATTGATTTATGCCGATAGGATATTTTCTGCATGATTCTCAAAAAAGGTAATGCAGGCCAGTGAAAAGTGCGATGTCATTCTCTTGTGAATGCATCGCACTTTTTTATTTAAGAATCAGAAAATGAACATTGTATAGAGGATAATAAAGAATTTATCTTTAGGATTGTTCAGATTTCCTAATAAATGGAGAAATGGGATAGTATTAATGGAATTTATATATATATTTGCGAAAAAATACGATAAAATGGATAATGAAGTAATCCCACAAGTGAACATCTCTTCTGAGCACGGACTGCGGAAGATAGATTTTATAGACAATGATTTTGCTATATTCAACGATGCTTGGGATATTCCTATGGATGAATATCCAAACCGTATTAATGCGGCCGTAATAGCGGTTTGTCTTGCCGGTGAAGGTACCGTTTGCATAAATTTGCAGGAATACAAACTGACTGCCGGCAATTTATTGATGACCCTTCCTGAGCAGATTATTCAAAGTTTAGGTAGAAGCGATGACTTTTCCGGTGTTTTTATTGCTGTCTCACCACAGTTTATCGACCGGACTTTTACACAAATGAAAGAACTGCTCTCCTTTATGTTTTATATCAAAGAACACCCTTGTATCCCTCTGAACAAAGAGGAGCAGGAGTGTATGATGGAATATCACTCTTTTTTATGGAAAAAAGTAAAGATGAGAGATAATGCATTCCGTAAGGAGATAGCGAAAGGTATTATTGCTGCTATGTTCTATGATATCTATAATTTCTGCCGCAAGCACATGCCTGCGAATGAGATTCGCCCTAAGAGCCGGAAGGAAGAACTTTTTGAGAAATTTATGCGTGAAGTTTCCGCCAATTATAAAATAGATCGTTCGGTGACGTTTTATGCCAATAAACTGTGTCTTACTCCTAAACATCTTTCGGGTGTGGTGAAAGAGGTGAGTGGCAAGACGGCCGGTGAGTGGATTGATAATTTTGTAATTTTGGAAGCTCGTGCCTTATTGAAGTCCTCTGAAATGAGTGTACAGGAAATAGCCGAATACCTCCATTTTGCCAATCAGTCTTTCTTTGGTAAATACTTCAAGCATTATGTAGGTATGTCTCCTAAAGAATACAGGCGGAGCTAAGCAAGCTTATAATACTCCCGAACGAACCCGGCTCAATGTTTCCGGAGTCATCAGCAGGTACGAAGCAATGTGTGACAGAGGTGCACGCTTGATAATTTCCGGATGATGTTCAAGCAATAAATTATAGCGTTCTCTTGCCGTTTCAAAACGCCAGGAGTCCGCTTTTACTTGTGAAACGATCAATGAATATTCCAGCACCTTTCTGTAGAACAGATTGATCTCCGGGCATGTTTCCAGTAATTTTTGCAATACTGTATAAGGAAAAAGATATATAACCGATTGTTCCAATGCTTCCACCATCAGCCGGGTGGGCTCTTGCTTGAGAAGACTTTCGATGCACATCACTATACAACCTTCATAAGAAAAGTGTTCGGTTACGTCTTTACCATTTTTATAATAGAATTGGCGAACCATACCTTTCCCTACAAATATCAGATCGTGTGCTATTTGTCCCTCGTTCAGGATAATCTCACCTTTATTTACGTTTTTGCGTATCAAGACTTCTGCCAGTTGCTGGCGTCCTTCTTTACTCATTTCTGGAAATCTGGAATTAACTACAGCGTCTACTGTTTCTTTTAATATGTCCATAGCGTCTTCTGATATCTTATTATTGGGTTGTGTTTGCAAAAGTACAAAAACGCTTGACGTAAATCAATAAATAGGGATAAAAAGATTTGTTTTTGCTTTAGATCAATTCGTTTTATTTTCAGACCGGTTACATTTGCATCGTTTTCAAAAGGTACACACAAATATAAGATTAGTTATGAAAAAGGTAATTAGATTGTTAGGTAAAATCGGACAAGCTGATCCGATGATTTGGGGATATGTAATGTTACATTGATTGTTCCCCTTTTTGATTAAAAACAGTTAGTTTTAGGTATTAGTTAAATTATTAGTTATGAAAAAGGTAAAAAGTGCATTTGTCTGGTTTATTGAACGGACAAATAACAATGCCGGCAGTGTATGGGGCTTTTAAAGCTATCCCCATACTTGTTTTTAATTAGGACTTGATTGAAATTATCGTTAAAGAGGGGCTGTTTTTAATAATGGCTCCTCTTTTTGTTTAGTGATTATCGTAAGATTTTATTTGCTATCAAATTTAATAGAGTAAACCGGAATACAATAGAATACGAGTGATATATTGGAAAATAAATAAAAAAGCCCCTTAGTTTAACTAAAGAGCTGATTTTCATTTTGTAGTGGGTACGAGAATCGAACTCGTATTACATGCGTGAGAGGCATGTGTCCTAACCGTTAGACGAACCCACCGATTTGAGATTTAAAAAGAGCCAAGTTTTATAACTTAGCTCTTTTTTGTTCTTTTGAGAATTTTGCGGAAGCTGGGGGATTCGAACCCCCGGTACGGTTACCCGTACGTCAGTTTAGCAAACTGGTGGTTTCAGCCACTCACCCAAACTTCCTTGAACCCGCATTCTCTCTCAAATGCGGTGCAAATATAGGGGGAAGTTTTGGACTATGCAAAACTTTTTGAAAGATTTTTTTCTACTATTTTTTCTGATTATCGTTAATTGTCTATGTTTCAAATGTTAAACAGTGAATTTTTTTTAGTTGTTTTTTATGATGGGTGGGAGGAGCTTATTGATAATATGAGAAGAAAGACTGTTTAAAGAAAAAATAATTTATAGGTTGGAGTTGTAAACTATCTATTTTCTTCTTTTAGTAATGGTGTTTATAAGCGATGGGTACTCTGCTCTGTCTTTATAATTGCTATACTCATCTAAAAAATAAGTACTTTACAGGCATAAAAAAAGGCTATCTATCCCAGACAGCCAATCTTTTTGTTAACCTTAAATCTAATACTATGAAAAACACATTGCAAATATACGTACTTTCTATAGAATAGCAAATAATCGGACTGTAAATCATTGTATTATAATATAAATTAAGATTTTATACGGTCTTCTTAACTCTTTGTAGCAGAAAAGGGAGAATTCCCGCTTAAGATTAGGTTATTCCCCCGCTAAAAGTAGGATTTTTCTTTTTTCAGAGATCAAACCTTTACCTACTTTTGTTTTATACGAAACACTTTAAAAAGAAAGATTATGAAAACAAAAACTATGAAATATTTTAAATCGGTACTATTGGTTTTGGCTATGGTAAGTCTGGCTGCTTGTGAAGTGGCAATCGATGGCTTTTATGACGATGATAACATAGGTGGCGGTTATTACAACAAGTCGCGTGAGTTGTGCAGTCGTACTTGGGTAAGATCTTATTATAATATAGATGGTTACTACTGCCGTCAGGAGATCGATTTTTATCTGGACAGGACCGGGATCGATTATATTCGTGTACAATATCCCAATGGTGGAATATCTGAAAATGAATACCGTTTCAGATGGAATTGGGAAGACTCGTCACAATCATCTCTTCGCATGATGTATGCTCCGAATGATATTTCCTATCTGGATGAAGTAAGAATCTGGGGGGATCAATTGACAGGCTATTGGGATGGTTGGGATAATTATGTGGTATTCAGGGGGAGATGACCGTTGTTTATTTGACGTAAATCAATTTACGGTTCCATTGATTTTGAATACCTTTGCACCCCGAAAATAAAGGGTAAAGGTGACACACAGAATACAACAGGAGAGCGTAAAGAGAAGGCTGGTCAAGCTGGCTGCTCCTATCTTTGTAGAGACATTGCTGATAATGATGCTTGGTGCGGTGGATACCATCATGTTGAGCCGTCATTCCGATAGCAGCGTTGCTGCGGTTGGAGTTGTCAATCAGATTATCATGTTGACATTCCTGGTGTTTGAGGTAATCAATTTGGGGACGTCCGTTTTATGTTCCCAGTATTTGGGTGCCAAACTCCAGAAGAAGGTAGTGCAGGTAGTAGGTGTCTCATTGCTGGTGAATCTGGTTGTAGGGGGAGTTATCAGCCTTTTCCTCTGTTTAATGAATACTACTATACTCGGATGGATGGGGCTTGGCCCGGAATTGATGTCCGATGGAGCCGATTATATGCGTATTGTTGGTGCTTTTGCTTTCTTTCAGGCGATATCTCTCACTTTGTCTGCATCCCTCCGCAGTGCGAACAAGGCCATTTATCCGATGCTTGTGACGGTGGTCGTCAATATTCTCAATATCATAGGAAATTATTCATTGATTTTCGGTAAGTTCGGTTTTCCCGAACTTGGAGTAGAAGGGGCTGCTATCTCGACGGCATTCAGTCGGGGAGTATCGATGGTGATTTTATTTATAATCCTTTTCCGCAAACATATCCATCGCTTTCCGTTGGCCTATTTCCGGCCTTTTCCCTGGATAGAACTGAGAAATCTGATGAAGGTCGGGTTACCCTCGGCCGGCGAACAGCTTTCTTATAGCTCTTCGCAAGTGGTAATCACTTTTTTTATTAATATGTTGGGAGTTGAAGCGTTGGCCACCCGTACCTATTGCGTCAATATTATAATGTTTGTCTATCTGTTTAGTATTTCGATGGCTCAGGGAGGGGCTATCTGCATCGGCCATTTGATAGGGGAGAAGAAGCCCCGTGCCGCTTTTCTGTTAGGAAAGTATGTCATGAAAAAATCGGTGATGATTACTTTTATTCTCTCTTGTATCCTTGCCGTTTTCGGACATACCATTCTGAGTTGGCTGACTGTTAATCCCGATATTATCCGTATGGGAGTTATTGTGCTTATCATAGATACCGTTCTCGAGATAGGGCGCCCCATCAACATTTTTGCCACTAATGCGCTACGGGCGGCAGGCGATGTGAATTACCCTTTCTATGTGGGGTTGATCGTAATGTGGAGCGTGGCAGTAGGCGGAGGTTATCTGTTTGGTGTTCACTGGGCTTGGGGATTGTGTGGAATGTGGGTTGCTTTTTTACTGGACGAAAACATCCGGGGAATTATTTTTGTCCGTCGTTGGTATAGCATGAAATGGGTACATAAAAGTTTTGTACAGGCATAAAATGTTCCTATCTTTGCAGCGAAATAGCGCGTCCGTCTGCCAATCGGTACGCGTCGAATAATTATTATTTATGGAATGGTTATATAGTCTATTCATCGAGCATTCTGCTTTGCAGGCCGTAGTCGTACTTTCACTAATATCCGCCATCGGGTTGGGGTTGGGCAAAATACATATCTGCGGTATATCCCTTGGAGTGACTTTCGTGTTTTTTGCCGGCATTCTTGCCGGTCATTTCGGTCTTTCGGTAGATGCACAGATGCTGAACTATGCAGAAAGTTTCGGCCTTATCATCTTTGTTTATGCTTTGGGGTTGCAGGTCGGTCCGGGTTTCTTCAGTTCTTTTCGTAAAGGTGGAGTAACGTTGAATATGCTGGCGCTTGCAGTAGTGCTGCTGGGCACATTGCTTACGGTGATATGTAGCTATACGACCGGCGTTTCTCTGCCGAATATGGTGGGCATTCTTTGCGGTGCCACTACCAACACCCCTGCCTTGGGTGCGGCGCAACAAACCTTGAAGCAGATGGGCATGGAAAGCAGTACTCCCGCTTTGGGGTGTGCAGTGGCTTATCCGTTAGGGGTGATCGGGGTGATTCTTGCCGTATTGCTTATTCGCAAAGCGCTGGTGCGTAAGCAAGATCTGGAAGTCAAGGAGAAAGACGATAACAATAAAACATATATTGCTGCTTTTCAAGTGCACAATCCGGCCATTTTTAATAAGAGCATTAAAGATATTGCTCACATGAGCTATCCCAAGTTTGTGATTTCCCGTTTGTGGCGGGATGGCAATGTAAGTATTCCCACCTCTGAAAAGATTTTAAAAGAGGGAGACCGCTTGCTGGTCGTTACTTCCGAGAAAGATGCACTGGCACTGACCGTCCTCTTCGGCGAACAGGAAAATACGGATTGGAATAAGGAAGACATCGATTGGAATGCCATCGACAGTCAGCTCATCTCACAACGTATCGTAGTGACTCGCCCCGAACTGAATGGTAAAAAATTAGGTGCGCTCCGTTTGCGCAACCATTACGGCATTAATATCAGCCGTGTCTATCGGTCGGGCGTACAATTGCTTGCTACTCCGGAACTGACGCTGCAATTAGGCGACCGGTTGACCGTGGTAGGAGAGGCGGCCGCTATCCAAAATGTAGAAAAGGTTTTGGGTAATGCAGTGAAGAGTTTGAAAGAACCGAATCTGGTCGCTGTATTTATCGGTATCATTTTAGGATTGGCCCTTGGAGCCATTCCGATCTCCATTCCGGGCGTCAGTGCTCCGGTGAAGTTAGGTTTGGCGGGTGGTCCTATTATTGTAGGTATCCTTATCGGTACATTCGGGCCGCGTATGCATATGATTACCTATACCACTCGCAGTGCCAATCTGATGCTTCGTGCATTAGGATTATCCATGTATCTGGCTTGTCTTGGACTGGACGCAGGAGCGCATTTCTTCGATACTGTATTTCGTCCCGAAGGGCTGTTATGGATTGGTCTTGGTGCCGGATTGACTATTATTCCTACGGTAATCGTGGGAGCCGTTGCCTTTAAGATAATGAAAATAGATTTCGGCTCGGTTTCCGGTATGCTATGTGGAAGCATGGCCAATCCGATGGCTTTGAATTATGTGAATGATACCATTCCGGGAGATAATCCCTCGGTTGCTTATGCCACAGTGTATCCGTTGTGCATGTTTTTGCGTGTAATAATCGCCCAGATATTGCTCATGTTCCTGTTGGGCTGAAACCGTGTTGATAATTGCCGCACTGTAATGGCGAAAGAATAAAAAAACGGAAAAACAAGAACCATATAGAAGTAATTTCAATTGTAAATAGTAAATCGTTCAATCGTAAATATAATGACTGCCCAAAGTAATATAACCCCTGAAAGCATTATTAGTGACTTGCGTTACCTGCAATTGCTGTCGCGTAGTTTTCCCACCATTGCTGATGCCAGCACGGAAATCATTAACCTTGAAGCAATTTTGAATCTTCCCAAAGGCACCGAGCATTTTCTGACAGACATTCACGGTGAATATGAAGCGTTTCAGCATGTATTGAAGAATGCTTCCGGCGCGGTGAAGCGAAAAGTCAACGAAATTTTCGGCAATACGCTCCGTGAGTCGGAGAAGAAAGAGATCAGTACGCTGATTTATTATCCCGAAGAGAAACTGCAACTGGTCAAGGCGCGGGAGAAAGACCTTGACGATTGGTATCTGATCACCCTTAACCAATTGGTGAAGGTATGCCAGAACGTATCTTCCAAGTACACCCGTTCCAAAGTGCGTAAGTCCTTGCCTAAAGAGTTCTCATATATCATCCAGGAACTGTTGCACGAATCGAGCATCGAACCCAACAAGCATGCCTATATCAATGTAATTATCAGTACGATCATTACCACCAAGCGGGCAGATGCCTTTATTATTGCCATGTGCAATTTGATTCAGCGCCTCACGATCGACTCACTACACATTGTGGGAGATATCTATGACCGTGGTCCCGGTGCACATATCATTATGGATACCTTGTGCGATTATCACAATTTCGATATTCAATGGGGGAATCACGACATCCTCTGGATGGGTGCTGCATCCGGCAATACGAGTTGTATGGCAAATGTCATCCGTATGTCCATGCGTTATGGAAACTTAGGTACGCTCGAAGACGGATACGGCATCAATCTTCTTCCCTTGGCTACATTTGCCATGGATACTTATGCCGATGATCCTTGTACTATTTTCGCTCCTAAAATGAACTTTGCGGATTCTGCTTATAACGAAAAGACTTTGCGGCTCATCACGCAGATGCACAAGGCGATTACGATTATTCAGTTTAAACTGGAAGCGGATATCATCAACCGCCGTCCGGAATTTGGCATGGAGAACCGGAAGCTGTTGGAGAAGATCGATTTTGAGCGCGGTGTTTTTGTTTATGAAGGTAAGGAGTACGAGATGCGTGATACGAACTTCCCGACAGTAGATCCGAAAGATCCGTATCGCCTGACGGATGAAGAAAAAGAACTGGTAGATAAGTTGCACTATTCGTTCATGAATAGTGAAAAGCTGAAAAAGCACATGCGTTGTCTGTTTACCTATGGCGGCATGTATCTGGTATGTAATTCTAACCTTTTGTATCATGCTTCCGTGCCTTTGAACGAGGATGGCAGTTTCAAGCGTGTCAATATCCGAGGAAAGGAATATTGGGGTAAGAAACTGATGGACAAGATCGACCAGCTGATCCGTACTGCTTATTTTGACGAAGACGGCGATGAAGAAAAACTTTTCGCCATGGATTATATCTGGTATATGTGGTGTGGGCCGGATGCCCCGTCGTTCGATAAAGACAAGATGGCAACCTTTGAGCGTTATTTCATTGCGGACAAGGCACTGCATAAAGAGAAGAAGGGATATTATTATACGCTGCGTGATAATGAAAAAATATGCGACCGGATTTTAGAAGAATTTGGAGTTACCGGTGTGCATACTCATATTATCAACGGGCATGTACCCGTAAAAACGATCAAAGGCGAACAGCCGATGAAAGCGGGAGGCAAGCTGCTTGTGATCGATGGCGGGTTCTCGAAAGCCTATCAACCGGAAACCGGTATTGCCGGATATACATTGGTTTATCACTCCCACGGCCTGCAATTAGTGCAGCATGAACCGTTTCAGTCTACACAGAAAGCCATAGAAGAGGGGCAGGATATCAAATCGACCACTTTTGTAATCGAGTTTAATTCTCAACGTATGATGGTGAAAGATACGGATAAGGGAAAAGAATTGGTAACGCAAATCCAGGATTTGAAAAAATTGCTGGTGGCGTATAGGACGGGGTTGATAAAGGAAAAGCAGTAAAAAGGGAAAGCCTCTCCCCAGCCCTCTCCGTGGGAGAGGGAGGAAGAAATGCTACTATTTATTTGTTAATTGATTGCTGAAGCTGACTCAGCTCCCTCTCCTACGGAGAGGGTTGGGGAGAGGCTTCTAAAACAGTACGACTCCTGCTTCTGCGATTACTCCTTTGTCATAAGTGACATCTCTGTTGTAATAGCGGCTTCCTCCATAACCTCCGGTTGCAAAAATACCGAACTTCTTTGTAATCTGATATTCCAGATTCAGGCGTGCCTGCAAGCCGTATAGGCGCGCCGGAATACCGTAATCTTTATTTTTAAAGGTTTCGATGTGTTGGTATCCCAAATCGCCGCTGATGGTCAGGTCTTTCCATAAAGGCAGCCAGATACCGCCGCGATAAAACAATGAAGCGGAGAATTTATCGCTAAAGTCGAGATAATGCGTACCGGCACCTACGATGGTGTAGAATAATTTATTCTTGAACCGGGCACCTATGTTGATTTTGGTGGCATTTCCGCCAAAGACCATCATTTGTACTCTTGTGTCGGGGTTGGCGTTGACAAGTCCCAACTGAAACCCCTTCATCTCTTCTTTATAGTAATTCACCAAACCGATTTGCAATCCTTTCACTTTCGTCGCGTAGTTACCTAAACCTATCTGCACACCGTTCATGCGCGAAGCCACTATATTGGCAAGCCCTGTCAGTTGCACGCCGTTCAGATTCTCGCCTACTACGTTCAATAATCCTCCGGCCATTATTCCATTAAAAGTAGAACCTGTGATATTGGCGAGTCCGGATAGCTGTGCACCACCGGCTTTATCGCCCGATATGTTCATCACACCGCTTGCCATTATACCGTAAGTATGGTCACCGCTGATATTGGTCAGCCCGGAGAACAACACTCCTTTGCTTTCGTTACCGGCGATGTTGACAAGTCCCGTAGCCGAGAATCCTACCATGTTGTTGCCGTTAATGTTGCTGATTGCAGAGAGTTGCAGGCCGCGCATGCTTCCACCCACCATATTGGCAAGTCCCGATGCCTGTATGCCGTTCATGTTGTGGCTGATAACACTTCCGAATGCATTGAAGCCTGCACCGTTTAGCCGGTTCATAGCCGACAGGATACCCAAATTGAAATAGGTAGTCTGGGCACTGTCTGCGGGTTGTGTGCTGACTCCCTTCCATATGGACAGATTGATACCTGCACTCTTGTTTTGTGCAGACAATGTACTGCCTGCCATCAAAAACAATGCAAGGGATAGAAATAGTTTTCTTTTATTCATTCTTCTTTTTATTTAATTTCGTCCGGCCATGGTGCAGGTTGTTGTGTTGCACGCAATGTAGGTCGTTGAGCGTTCACCGAACGAAGATAGTTACTTAATTTTCCTGCCAGTTGTTTTACGATGCGTGGCTTTTGAGCTGCCAGATCATGTTTCTCGCTGATATCGTTGGGAATATTGAATAGTTCCCTTTTACCGGAATCAAAGTAATACACCAGTTTCCAGTCTCCCGAACGGATGGCACAGGTTGCGCCGATTCCCGGTCCCGAAGGCCCCCAGCTATGCGGATAGTGCCAGTAGATATCTCTATCTTTCATCTTGCCTTTTCCGGTGAGTAGCGGCATAAAGCTGATGCCGTCCCGTTGTTGTATTGTTTGGTAGTCCGATATTCCTGCTATCTCCAATATGGAAGGGAAGAAATCTTCTATCATCAGATAACGGTCGCATTTGCTTCCGGGTTTTACTGTACCCGGCCAGCTTACGATCATCGGTTCCCGTACGCCTCCTTCATAGGCAGAACCTTTACCACTGTTGAGTGGGTAGTTCTGTGTATGGAGCTGTCCGGCACGCGTATGTGCGGCCAGTCCGCCGTTGTCCGACATAAATAGAATGACGGTGTTTTCCTGTAGGTTCTTCTCTTCCAGATAGTCCATAAGGTCGCCTAAGCTTTTATCCATCCCTTCCACAAGAGTGGCATAAGCGGCTTCTACCGGCGGCAGCCCTTTGTCGATGTACTTCTGATAGAAGCGCATGTCCGGTTGTATCGGTGTATGTACGGCATAATGAGCCATATACAGAAAAAATGGTTTGTCGCTTTTTTGTGCATCATCCAATGCCTTTTCCGCTTCCAGCGTGAGTGCTTCGCTAAGGAATGTATCTGTGCCGTGATATTTCTCCAATCCCGGTACGGCAGCCGGCGGATTCTTTCTATCGGTTTTATTCCCGAAATTCTCTTTTCCGTAATAGCTGGCAGGAGAGCCGGCCGCATGCCCGGCTATATTCACTTCGAACCCCATTCTCAACGGGTCTTCTCCCGGGGTATCTATGGCTCCGAAATGAGCCTTTCCACAATGTATGGTGTGATAGCCGTTTTCTTTCAATACTTGCGCCAATGTCGTCACTTGAGTGGTGCGCTCTATTCCCGGTTCCTGGCATATGCCGTTTACATTCCATTCCGGATATATCAGCACAGAGTCCGGTTGTTCGTGTGTCTTGTTTTTATGCAGTGTCCAACTGGTCACCCGGTGTCGTGCCGCATTCATTCCGGTAAACAGGCTGACGCGGCTTGGCGAACTTACACTACAGGCATACGCTTGCGTAAACATCATGCCTTGTGCCGCCAGGCGCTCCATATTGGGCGTCTCATAAATGTCATTGTAATGTGTACGTTGCGTCCAAAAGGGCAGAGAGGTGTCTTGCCACCCCATATCGTCTACCAGAAACATAATGATATTGGGATGTTTCTGAGTTTCTGCCGCTTGGGCTTCACCCGTTATGCCACATATCGGGAGTATGGCCGCCGATAATAACAGTTTGTTTCTCATAATTAATAATGTTTCAATGTGCCAATATGCCAATGTGCCAATGAGGTAATGCATCAATGTGCCAATGCGTCGATGCACCAATATATCAATGTGCCAATTAACTGTGCTATTATTCTGAATGGTAATCAGCGCATTAACACATTATTCAATTCCCTCCATTATTTAATTAGCACATTCTTTAATTGGCACATTAGCACATTGGCACATTGATCAATTATTTATCCTTTAGCCTCTTGGTACAGGAATCTCTTGATCGATTTCTTCGGAGTTTTTTCGAACTCTTCCGGATATATTTTCATTTTTGAAATCTGACTGTAAGCCGGCAGCATCGCGTTCAGCGCCACCCGGTTTTCTTCCATCACACGCTCCATGTCTTCGTTCTTCAATCCATGCGCAAAGGCTTCGTCAAAGTCCGGATAAACCAGTCCGACGAGTTTGTCGTTTTGCTGCACGATGATACTTTCCGATACATAAGGCAGGTTATTCAACTTATCTTCAATTTCTTCCGGATAGATGTTCTGACCACTCGGCCCTAATAGCATGTTCTTGCTGCGTCCTTTGATCGTGATATTTCCTTCGGCATCTTTCAAGGCAAGGTCACCTGTGTGCAGCCAGCCGTCTTTGTCGACAACCTGTTCCGTAGCCTCTTCATTCTTATAATATCCCAACATTACGTTCGGTCCTTTGCAGACAATCTCTCCCGGTATATTTTCCGGGTCTGATGAGAGAACCTGTACGTCCATGCGTGGTGCGGCTTTACCGCATGATCCCGGCTTGAAACGTTTCCAATCTTCGTAGCAGATGATCGGGCCGCATTCCGTCATACCATATCCCACGGTGTAGGGGAAATCGATCATTTTGAGGAATTGCTCCACTTCCTGATTGAAAGCGGCGCCACCTACGATTATCTCTTCGAAATTTCCACCGAAAGCCTGTATCATTTGCTCGCGTACGGTTGCTTTGATCTTGTCATTGATGATAGGTACTTTCAACAACAGTTTCATGGTCGGGGTTTCCAGTTTCGGCAGGATATTTTTCTTGATGATTTTTTCAATGATAAGCGGTACGGCTACCACTAAGTTGGGTTTTACTTCGGCAAAAGCCTGGAAAATTATTTTGGGGCTCGGCATGCGGGTAAGGAAGTAAATCTGGCAACCCACGGCGAACTCGTATAAGAATTCGAACGCCAGTCCGTACATATGTGCCATAGGCAACATAGAAACGATTCTGTCACCCGGTTTCAGGGATAATACTTCAAAACCGAATTTTGTATTCGACCACAGGCTGCGGTAGGGGAGCATTACCCCTTTCGAATAACTTGTAGTCCCCGATGTATAGTTGATGACTGCCAACTCTTCGGGCTGGTCTTTCCGGTATTCCACGTGTTCTTTCCGGAAATTTTTCGGATATTTCTTTCCGAACAGTTCATTGAGATGCTCACGGGCATGTGTCAGTTTTTGGCTGCGCGACACCAATAAGGTGAAATCGTTCATCATCAGAATACCCTCTAACAGTGGCATGGCCGATTCGTTCAGATTCTCCCATACCATGTCGCCGACAAAGAGTAATCTGGCTTCGGAGTGATTGACGATGTTGTGTACATTATCGGCTTTGAACTCATGTAAGATGGGGACAATTACTGCGCCGTAAGTCAAAGTAGCAAGAAAGGTGACTCCCCAATGGGAACTGTTCCGCCCGCAGACGGCTATTTTATCTCCTTTACGAATGCCGCTTTCTTCGAAAATGATATGCAACTTTTCGATTTTGCGGGCTACGTCTTTATACTGTAGGGTGGCTCCTTTGTAGTCTGTCAAGGCATCCAGATCCCAGTTATTCTTGATACTGTTTTCAATGTAAGCTATAAAACTTTGTTCCATTGTTTATTGCACATTTGAGATTAAATTGTGCAAATATAGCTATTATATTGAGAATAGAAAACTTATTTAGTTGAAAGGTGAAAATTGAAAGTCTTGATTTAGTTGAAAGTCTTGATTTAGTTGAAAGTTGAAAGTTGAGAGTTGAAAGTTGGGCTGCGCTATTTGTTGTAACGTTGTATGCAGCCTATCAACTTTTAAATTAAGACTTTCATTTTTCAACTAAACAGGCCTTTTAATTTTCAACTTTCAACTTTCACCTTTCAACTAAATTAAGACTTTCAATTTTCAACTAAACAAGTACCATTCATACATCCTCCGTACCCCTTCCTCTATTTCTATTTTATGGTGCCACCCTAATTGGTGCAGCTTGGAAGGGTCGGTAAGTTTACGCATGGTTCCGTCGGGTTTAGTACTGTCAAAGGTGAGTTTCCCTTTGTAGCCTACGGTTTCTACGATCAGTTCGGCAAGGTTACGGATACTTATTTCTTTGCCGGTACCGATGTTGATGTGGCAGTTACGGATATCTTTGCTTCCTTCCTGATAGGTATCTTTGAAGTCTATATGTTCCATCACGAATACGCTGGCATCTGCCATTTCTTCGCTCCAAAGAAATTCGCGTAGCGGTGTTCCGGTTCCCCACAATAATACTTCCGTATTGCTGATACCGTACTTTTTCAGAATCGTTAGTATCTCTTCTTTGGAGTTTTCTCCGCTGATACCCTCTACGGGGCGCAGATTCATGTCTTTCCGGACAGCCTCCCAGTTATCTTCTTTCAGGCAGTGAGCCAGATGTATTTTGCGAATCATAGCGGGCAATACGTGGCTGCGTTCCAGATCGAAGTTATCGTTCGGGCCGTATAAGTTGGTGGGCATTACGGCAATATAGTTTGTTCCGTATTGCAGGTTGAAGCTTTCACACATTTTCAGTCCTGCGATCTTGGCGATGGCATACGGTTCATTGGTATATTCCAATGGCGAAGTCAGCAACACATCCTCTTTCATCGGTTGTTCCGCATCGCGCGGATAGATGCAGGTGCTTCCTAAGAAAAGCAGTTTTTTCACTTGGTGACGGAAGCTTTCGCCGATCACGTTCTGCTGTATTTGCAAGTTTTTGTAGATAAAATCGGCACGATAGATGCTATTGGCCATGATACCGCCTACGAAAGCAGCAGCCAGAAATACATATTCCGGTTGTTCTTCATCAAAGAAGCGGCGAACGGCTGCTCCGTCCAGCAGATCGAGCTCTTTGTGAGTACGGCCTACAAGGTTGGTGTATCCTTTCTCTTGCAGGTTTTTCCAGATAGCAGAACCCACGAGGCCGCGATGTCCTGCTATATATATCTTTGCATTTTTATCCATCGGTTTTATTCCTGTTTAGTTGCAATCATTTTTTGTACTTTCTTCATATCGTGGCGCACCATGATTTTCACCAATTCCGGGAATGGAGTTTTGCAAGGATCCCATCCCAATACGGTTTTTGCTTTGGTGGGGTTTCCCAACAACTGTTCTACTTCTGCCGGACGGAAATATTTCGGATCAACCTCTACCAATACCTTTCCGGTAGCTGTGTCGATTCCTTTTTCGTCCAGTCCTTTGCCTTCCCAGCGCAGGTTGATGCCGGCTTCGGCGAAAGCAAGCGTACAGAATTCACGTACGGTATGCATCTCTCCGGTAGCGATAACGAAATCTTCCGGAACGTCGTGTTGCAGGATGAGCCACATGCACTCCACATAGTCCTTGGCATATCCCCAGTCGCGGCGGGCATCCAGGTTTCCTAAATAAAGCTTGTCTTGCTCGCCTTGCACGATGCGTGCGGCGGCAAATGTGATTTTACGGGTTACGAATGTTTCACCACGGCGTTCGCTTTCATGATTGAAGAGGATACCGTTTACGGCAAACATACCGTAGCTTTCACGATAGTTCTTGGTAATCCAGAAACCGTACTGTTTGGCCACTGCATAAGGGCTGCGCGGATAGAAAGGAGTCGTTTCGCTCTGGGGTACTTCCTGTACCTTGCCATATAGCTCGGATGTAGAAGCCTGATAGATACGCGTTTTCTTTTCCAAACCTAAAATACGCACCGCTTCGAGCATACGCAGTGTACCGATGGCATCCGCTTCTGCCGTATATTCAGGAACATCGAAAGAAACTTTTACGTGACTTTGGGCGGCGAGGTTGTATATTTCATCGGGCTGCACCATCTGAATCACGCGTATCAGTGAACTTGAATCCGTCATATCGGCATAATGCAGATTGATCGTACGTTTCTGTTTCATGTCGCGCACCCATTCGTCAAAATAGAGATGTTCGATACGTCCGGTATTGAATGAAGAAGAACGGCGGAGGATTCCGTGTACTTCATAACCTTTTTGCAATAAAAATTCCGCGAGGAATGAACCGTCCTGTCCGGTGATTCCCGAAATAAGAGCTTTCTTCATGATAGATAATTGTTTATTGATTTGTGATATTATTCCGATGCAATATTCGGGCTTTTCTTTCGGATAGAAAATTAATTTTAAGATTAATCTTTTAGATTTGATAGAAAAAATATATATTTGCTGAATATTATTCGGATATAAATGAATATTCTATTATACAATTCGTAATATTTATTTTTATTTGAATAATTATTTGTTAATATAGATATTTTCTGATATGAATGATTCTTTTAATGAATTGACTCTTTCCAATTATTGGGACGGACGGTTTCCGGATACAGGATTTGCCCGTAAGAGCTATACCAACCGTATCTTTGGCTACATAGGTAACAAGTTGATAAAGGTGTTGTTCGGACAGCGTGGTGCAGGCAAGTCTTATTTGTTGCGTCAGATTATGGTACATTTGCTGGATGAAGGAGTATCGGCGCGAAACGTGTTGTATATCAGCCGGTCGTTTACCGATTCCGGGTTCATTTCCGGACGTGAAGGGCTTGAAGAACTTCTTTCCGTCTATCGTGAGCGGCTTCATCCCGTGGGGAAGATCTATATATTCATTGAAGAAATACAGAATATCGATGGTTGGGAGGAGTTTGTCCGTGCACATTCACAAGATTACGTCAATAGTTGCGAACTGTTTATCAGTGGTTCGAACAGAAGAATGATTCCTTGCGATACCGAAGGAATCCCGGACCGGCACTATGTCAGTTTTGAGGTCTTTCCTTTCAGTTATGCCGAATATATCGAAAAGGAGTCGGAAGAAGTTTCGGATAAGAGTTATGCTTCATATATGGAACAGGGAGGTTTGCCCCGTCTTTCAGCTTTTCCGTCGGAAGAGTCAAAGTGGAATTATGTTTCCTCTCTCAAAGATACCGCGTTGTTTCGTGATGTCGTAAAGCGCTACCGCATTAAAGATCCCCGTCTTTTTGAAGATACGCTTATTTATCTGGTGGAGCATTTGTCCGGGTTGGTATCGGTCACCAATCTCGTTTCTCATTTCACTGCGCAGAAACGGAAGACGAGTTACGATACCATTGCCAATTATATCAGTTATCTGGAAGATGTTTTTCTTATCCACCGCGTGGAGCGTTGCCAGGTTCGCACGAAAGAGGTGGTATTAGGCACTTGTCGTTACTATATCAACGATTGGGCTTTTATGCATTATCTTTATCCTTTCTTTGTCCGCGAACGGGAGGTGAAGTTCAGGAATCATGTCTGTCTTGAATTGAAGCACGCCGGATATCGGGTTAATGTAGGTGTACACCGCAATAAGGTGATTGATTTTATGGCTCGCAAGGACGATCGCATTATCTATATTCAGTGTGTTTCTACTTTGGAGAATGAGGTAGCTATGCAGGCTTCGTATGCTTCGCTGGAGTCGATACAGGATAATTATGAAAAGTGGGTGGTATCTCTTGACAAAACGATGCTGCCGTCAAAAGAAGGTATACGCCATATACAAGCCTGGAAGTTGGCGGAAATGCTGTAGGGGATATATGAGAAGATAGGCTTTTCCCCCGTTAGTAAATTTAACAATGTTAATGAAGATTTCGTGATGTATGTCTTTGCTGTGTAAGATATACATATCTTGAGTATAAAAGAATGCATTCTTTGATCACAAAAGATAGTATTTAACAGGATGTTAATATTAATTTCTTGTCAAGAGAAATATTGCTTTTCTTACTTCTGATTTCTTTTATATGATACGTTGATATACAGTGGTTTATGTGTTTTCTGATAACTGATGGTAAAACAATGTGTTTTGCCGGGATGACAAGGAGTCTTGACTGATACTTGCTGATTTGGCAACTTAAATGGGCGTGCCGGAATAGCCGATTATCGGTTGTGTCCCGTTTGTTCTTTTTCCGGCACGCCTTTTTCCGGTATTTTTGTGCTTTTGACCATCAGGAACTTCTAAGCACTTTTATGATATATTTTCCCGGTGCTTCAATTTTGTTCCAGTGTGTTTTTGCCAATAGTTTCCATATGGCTGTTCCTTTCCTGCCGTAATCGGACAGTCTCAGTATGGCTGTAATTTCTGCGATCTCCTTCACTTTGTGCAATTTGAGGTTCTCTAACAGTCCGTAGTAGTTGTGCGTATGTTCATCGAGTGTATAGTCCGGGGGCAAGGGCAGGAGTGCATAATTATCCTCATATCCATCCTTCTCCCCCGTGGGGGGATTAGAGGGGGGAAGTTCTTTACTTTTCTCTGCTTTACTTTGCTTTACTTTACTTTGTCGGAAAATGTCTGCATTTTCTGCATTCAACTCCGTTTCTGTCTGCACACTGTCTGCATTTTCCGTGTTCAGCTTCATTTCTGTTTGCATATTGTCTGCATCGTCCTGTTTTTTGCATTCATTTTTGCTGTTGTTTTTGTTGTTGCTTTTGCTGTCTGTACACTCTATCAGTAGGTACGGGAGCTTGGCTAAATCCCTCTTTCTCCGGCTTGTAGCTTCCATCCACACCTTCTGGATTTCCGTTGAAGTCAGAATTTCATATTTTTCGTAACTCTCCTTGTCGAAAAATTCTTTTTCCACAAGCATATTTACGATATCTCCCATAGTTTCCTTGTCGTATTCCGGTCCTAATTTTCTTGCAAAAATCATGCACTGTTCTTTTCCCCAAGGGATATAATATCCGTCCGTATAAATCTTGCACAATAACATGATCACCGCATACGGCCCTTTTATCCCGAATATTGCTGTGAGCAGTTCTATTTTGTCGCAATGGAAAAATCCCGTCAGTAACGGAAAGTAATTGATTCCGATATATTCTATTGCCATAACATCTTATCCCATTACCCTCCATTCCAGAAAATTCTCCATTTGAAATGTTCTCCATCCCTGTTCATCTATATCCCAATAGACTACTGCGGCTTCCACGTTTGCGGGATTATATTTTTTGTGAAATTCCGCTTCATAATACCTTAGCGTAGCTTTCACGAATTTGAACTTCCCGTTTTGTTTGTAGAATGCGATGACGGCATGTCCGTATTGCATGTAGTCCAATAGGGCTTCCAGATGTTGTGCCATCCATTTGGCGGTATTTTCGGAATAGTTCTTTTCCTGCATAATACGTTTTTCCCATTTCCGTTTCATGGCTTCGCTCTCTGATACCGTCCTTGTTAAATTTTTCATGATATAATTTTTAATGATGAATACCTTGCTGCGTCTATGCAGCTTTAGGCGGTGGCAAAGATACGTCTGTCCGTCTCTGAAACGGATTAAGAAAATGCCTGTCTTTTTTCATTCGTTTTTTTCTTTATTCCTTTGCCTTTTTTTTAACTTTCCTGTCTTCGTTTATGATGGTGGAGATGTAGTTTGTAATGGAGCTGATATTTAGTGGCTTGTACTTCCCGTCCACAATGTATCCCAGTATTTCCGTCTTTGCTATAAATCGTGCAAGTGAGGCTTGCGATGTCTTGATATTTCTACCCATACTTCCTTGATGATAAATGGAAATTAAATATCTGATGACGTCTTCGTGGTTGGAAATAATACCTTTTATCTCTTCTTTGTTATCTTTCTGTTTGTGCTCATTAATAATTTGGTTATTAGTGTTTAACGGTTTTGTTGACTTGCTTTCAGAAGTGTTTTCATTACATCCTTTTGTCTTTCTTTTTTGTTCATGATCTCTGTTCTTGTTTTGTTAATGGTTAAAATATTTAAAAACGTCAAAAGTAATAAAGTAATTTGAATAAAGATAAATGAATGGGGGAGAATATAATGAAAAGATAATGTTTGGAGTAGTATTCAATTGAAGTACAATGTGATATGATGAAATAAAAAAGTGTTTCAATAGACGTTCGTTTAATTGAACACAATTTTAAAAGGTATTATAATAAGGAGAAATTCATTATTGTATAAATTGATAATTTGTGTGCTATGTTATTTTTATCCGACTGTTAAATAGACGTATATTAAGAAAATAGAACTGAGATTTTCAATGTATATATTTAACAAATACCTATTTATAAAATACCTTCAAAAAAGGTGTTCAATTAAACGAACGTCTATTGAAACACTTTTTCAGTTTTATCATTGTTTCGTTCAATAAAAAATATTTCGGAATTAGTTACGGTTTGATAGAGAAAAATGTCTCGTTCAAACTGCGAAGCGCACCCAAAATCCTGGTTTTAATCTTTTACTAAACTATAATAAGTGTCTGATATACAAAAGAAATGGTTTGCTGCTCGTGTTAGAGATAAACAAGAATTTTTAGTTCGCAGTTGGATTGAAAAATTGAGGACAGAAAATGTGCTTGATGTAGAATACTATCTTCCCACTCGAATTGTAGTCAGGCAGCTGAAATATCGCCGAAAAAAGGTAGAAATACCTCTTATTAAAAATTTAATCTTTATACAGTGTACCAAGCAGACAGCTATTGATCTGGCTAATCAGTATAGTATCCCGCTTTTTTATATGAAAGATCTCTTTACCGGCAACATGCTTGTTGTTCCGGACAAGCAGATGGATGACTTCCGTTTTGTATTGGATCTTTCTCCCGACGGCGTCAGTTTTGATAATAGCGCTCTTGTTGTCGGCAGTAAAGTAAAAGTCGTGAAAGGTGAATTTGCTGGTATCGAAGGTAAGGTCGGTATTGAAGCCAATAAAACTTATGTCATTATTCATATTCAGGGTGTTTTGACCGCCAATATCAAAATACCCAAAAGTTATTTGAAACCAATCGAATAAAAATATCAAATTATTATAATGGAATCATTCACAACGAAAGCTTTGGAGCTTCAGCGTTTGGCCCACCAATTACTGTTTTTTGAGGAAGACGCATCTCTCTATTCTGATGATTTTTGCAGACAAAATCGTACGGTTCTCACTCTTAGCGATACCTTGTATTCTCTTTGGAATACAGCAGGCTCTCTTATGCCGGAAGAGGATGCGGAAGTTTGTCTGGCTCTATTAATGGGGTATAATGCCACTATATACGGTGATAGCAATAAGCAGGAACATATTCAGCAGGTCCTTGATTGTTGTTGGAAGGTTCTGCCGCATCTGCCTGTTTCTTTACAGAAGCTTCGCCTGCTGACTTATTGTTATGGGGAAGTGTATGATGACGCTTTGTCTCGTGAAGCCCATGATATTCTGAAAAGTTGGGGTGGGAGAGAGTTGACTACTGAAGAGCAGGAAATAGCCGGTTTACTGGATAGTATGGAGGCAAATCCCTATCCGTGGGAAGAGATAGAGGAATAACTGGGATAAGGTGATTAATTAAAACAAAGGAAAATAAAAAAAGTAATTTAATGAATATGCAATTAAAATATTATTTATTGTTAGGATTGACCGCTTTGTTGGCATCTTGTTCTGCTCCGAAAGAGGTACTTTACTTGCAGGATATTACTTCTTTGAAAGAAGAAACTATCGATAAGAATTATGAGGTAATCATTCATAAGGATGATTTATTGGCTATTTTAGTGAACAGTAAAGATCCGGAACTGGCGTTGCCGTTTAATATGCCGTTGATAAGTTTCCAAATTGGAAATCAAAATTTGGGACAACAGCGTGTATTAGGTTATCTTGTCGACCAGAATGGTGATATTGATTTTCCCATCTTAGGCAGGCTTCATGTAGAAGGACTGACGCGCATGCAGGTGACGGAATTGATAAAACAGAAATTAATGAATGAGGATTTGATAAAGGATCCTATTGTCACCGTTCAGTTTCTGAATTTTAAAGTTTCTGTAATGGGTGAAGTGGCTCGTCCGGGTACATTTGATATTTCCGGTGATAGAATAACGCTATTGGAAGCTTTGAGTATGGCAGGTGATTTGACTATTTATGGCCGTCGTGACCGTGTGGCTGTTATTCGTGAAAAAGACGGTAAACGTCGTATTCTTTATCATGATCTTCGTTCTTCTGATATTTTTCAGTCTCCCTGTTACTATTTGCAGCAGAATGATATCGTGTATGTAGAACCTAACAAGGCGAAGACAGGACAGAGTCGTATTAACTCCAATAATTCTGTAGGTGTTTGGCTGTCTGCTGTTTCGGTATTGGCTTCCGTAGCTTCTTTAATGGTAACCATGTTTAAATAATCCGGATATAAAAAGAACAATGAATACTGAATATAAAAACAACGATGCCCGTAAGCAGGAGTCTGAAATTAATATCAGCGATATCTTCCATCTTGTATTGGCTAACTGGTACTGGTTTGTACTTTCTGTTCTGGTCTGTGGTGGGGTAGCTTTCTTTTATTTAAAATCTTCTTCCAAGGTATACAGCCGTATGGCATCCGTTCTTATCCGCGATGATTCCAAAGGTGGTGGTATGAGTGAGTCGGCGGCTTTTTCTGACCTTTCTCTTTTGGGTGGTAAGCGTAATGTGGATAATGAAGTACTTGTCTTTCAATCCCGTCATTTGATGGAAGAAGTTGCCCGCCGTTTGCATTTGGATATGAGTTATAAGGTGAAGAATGGCCTGCGTAATGATGAACTTTACACCCATGCTCCGGTAACGGTTTCTTTTCCTGAGGCGGAGGAGCGTCAGGTTATAAAAGTAGTAGTTACCCCTGTCGATTCTGTTACGGTACGTCTTTCTGACTTTTCTTTGGCTGTAGGCGGTGGGGGAGTCCGTTCGGAAGAAGTTTTGGATGTACATCTGAATGATACGGTTTCTACTCCGATCGGTCCGATGGTTATCACTCCTACGTTATATTATACGGATGTCTTTTATGGTAAGCCCGTAAATGTGGTCAAATCCAATTTGGAGGGTGTCATCGAAGGGTATCGCGGCAGGTTGAAAGTTTCTCTTGCCGGTAAAACAACAACTATTATCAACTTGGTTTTGGATGATGTATCCACTGCCCGTGCAGAAGATATTCTGAACATGCTTATTGCCGTCTATAATGAGGATGTGATCAATGACAAGAACCAGATAGCGGTAAATACCTCCAAATTCATTAATGAACGTCTGATTATCATCGAACGTGAATTGGGTAGTGTGGATGCCAATATTGAAAGTTTTAAACGCGAGAATCTGTTGACGGACATCACTTCCGAGACGGGTATGTATCTTGCCAATACGAGTCGTTATCAGCAGGAGGGACTTAGTCTGGAGAACCAGTTGAGTATTGCCAAATATATTAAAGAGTATTTGACGGATCCTCAAAAGAGTTCGGATCTGATTCCTGCCAATACCGGTATATCGGATAACAGTGTCGAATCCCAGATCAAGGAATACAATGATATTCTTTTGAAACGTGATAAACTGGTGGTAGGCAGTAGCAGTAAAAATCCGATTGTGATGGATTTGAACAATTCTTTAGGTGCTATGAAGCAGACGATTATCCGTTCGGTGGATAATCTGATTGTCGGGTTGAATATTCAATTGAAAAACATTCGTGAACAGGAAGTACAGACCACGAAGCGCATTGAGGCCGTGCCTGCCCAGCAAAAATATGTGCTTACAGTGGAACGTCAGCAGAAGATCAAGGAGGAGCTTTATCTTTACTTGTTGAATAAGCGTGAGGAGAATGCCTTGACACAGGCCATTACGGAGAGTAATGGCCGTATCATAGATTCCGCCTCGGGTAGCAGTGCTCCGGTAGCGCCTAAAACAATGGCAATTTTCTTGGCTTCCATTGTTTTAGGATTAGCTATTCCTATAGGTGTATTTTGGTTGTTGAATGTGACGGATACCAAAGTCCGTACCCGTAAGGAGTTGGATGAAGTTTTAACTATTCCTTTCTTAGGCAATATTCCCCGTCACGGTAATAATAAGGGTGAGGATTCGGATGGTATTGTTGTCCGTGAGAACAGTCGTGATTCTGTCTCCGAGGCTTTCCGTATCATCCGTACAAACATGGACTTTATGCGTGTGAAGTCTGAAAAGTTACAGGTGGTCATGTTTACTTCTGCGAATCCTGGGGCAGGTAAGACTTTTGTTTCAAGTAACCTCGCTATGAGTATTGCCCAAACGAACAAAAAGGTTGTTTTGGTTGATGTTGATATCCGTAAAGGTACCTTGAGCGGTATTTTTTCTAATTCCTCCAACCGTATGGGATTGACGCATTATCTTTCGGGAGGTACGGATAAGTTAGACGATATCGTTGGTAGGAGTGAGGAGTATGATAAATTGGATGTCATCTTCTCCGGTCCTGTTCCTCCCAATCCAGCCGAATTGTTGTTGAGCGAACGTTTTGATCGTCTGATAGCAGAACTTCGTAAACGTTATGATTATATTATTGTTGACAATGTTCCTGCCGGTATGGTTGCCGATGCTTCTATTGTCAATCGTGTAGCCGATCTTACCATTTTCGTAGTCCGTTCGGGTGTGATGGATCGTCGTCAGTTGCCGGAATTGGAGAATATGTATCGTCAGGAGCAACTTCGTAATATGTCTGTGATATTGAATGGTGTTCCTTCAGACCATAAAGGCTATGGTTATGGTTATGGCTATGGTTATGGTTATGGTTACGGTTATGGCTATGGTTATGGAAACGAGAGTCATAACCATAACAGAAAGCGTAAAAGCTTGAAGAATCTTTTCTCCCGTTTTTTGAAATGCTCATGAGAACTGAATGTTTGCGACATACTTTTTATATTGCAGGTGGAAATTGGAGACTTTTGGTTAGTACTTAAATCAGGGCTTAAATTTTATGGCTATACATTCTCAGTTGAACATTTTATCATATTATGTACAGCAGCGAAGATTTGGTAAGATTCTATTTCCAGCATCAAACGGAGGTTATGTTTAAGGTTATCTCTGTAGAACAGTTCTGTTCACGTAACAAAGTACTTTACAACATCTTCTACAAATGGTACAAGGATATGCGCAACAAGCTAGTGGAAATAAAGGTGGATGGCTTTCCATCCTCGTCTCAAGAAAAGCCGAAGGAGGAAAGGCATTCACAAGAACCATCATCGACGGAAGCAAAGACTTCTTCCGTTCGTATACTCGTGGAGTTGCGCGTGACCAATGGTCTTCATATAATCCGGAAGAATGTAAGCTATCAGTAGCTGAAGGCTCTGATAGAGAAGTTGGAGAGCTTATGTTGAGTGTCACAAGAATAAATCGTTTCTATTACTTACGTGAGTTTACCGATATGTGTTGCAAGCACAGTCATGTGTTGTCCGTCATCCGTGAGCAGCTTCATCGTTAGCCGAATGACGGTAACTTGTTCATCGTAATGTTTCGTGGCCGTCATATAATACGACTTTTTACATACTCGCCCTTTGATTACCCAGAGCAACGCGATGCTTCTCTTCGGCGGTACGAAAGGGAGGGGGAGATGGCGGTTACCTACCACAGTATCGTCAGTACGGTGAAGATGCAAGGACGGTCTGTCTGGGAGTATTTAGGTAAGTTTTTTACTAAAATATTTAATAGTTGCGGAGATTTTTTTCAGCCTGTATTTAGATAAAATCGGATTGGCAATATGCCAATGGTTAACAAATAGGTCAAATCTTTAACAACTCAATATATAGGCACTCGTAAAAATGTCTATACAAAGGAGATACTCTAAATTGAGTACTTAGTGCACGGGCGGAGCTAATGCTTATGGTTCGATACCATACATGCTTCTCCATTTAAAATCAATACGAGTAAATAGTTAACAATTTCCATAAAGCGTGCGGATATTTGGTTCAATGATTGTTCCGCACATGATATAACTCCATTCGTTGTGATACATGTTTTTTAAGGATAATTCAAAACTCAACAATATGAAAGTCGTTCTTCTCGCTGGAGGCTTCGGTTCCCGTATCTCTGAGGAATCTCAGTTTAAACCAAAGCCAATGATTGAAATTGGCGGAATGCCTATCCTATGGCACATCATGAAAGAGTATGCCTACTATGGTCATACAGAGTTTATCATCTGCGCTGGTTATAAGCAGGAGTATATCAAGGAGTGGTTTGCTAACTACTTTCTGCACAACTCAGATGTTACCTTTGATTACCGCAATGGTAAGAACGAGATGGCTGTTCACCAAACGAACATGGAACCTTGGAAGGTAACGGTAGTTGATACTGGCTACAACACGATGACAGGTAGTCGCATTAAACGCATACAGAAGTATGTAGGTAATGAACCTTTCCTCATGACCTATGGCGATGGCGTTTGCGATGTGGAGATTGACAAGCTCATTGAGTTCCATAAGAGTCATGGCAAACTGGCAACTCTGACAGCAGTCAAGATGGCTCAAGATAAAGGTGTGTTGGATATTAGTGAGAACAACTCTGTACGTTCTTTCCGAGAGAAGAGCGCTTCCGATGGAGCTCCTATTAATGCTGGTTACATGGTACTCCAACCTGAGGTTTTTGATTTCCTTGATAGGGATTTATGTGTATTTGAAAAGACTGCTCTCGTAGAACTCGCAAATAAAGGTGAGTTGATGTCTTACATCCATGAAGGATTTTGGCAGTGTATGGACAATATTCGTGAGAAGAATATGCTTGAGAATCTCTTGGCTCAGGATAAAGCACCTTGGAAGCGTTGGGATCGTCAGGTGCCTTCAATTGAAGCTCGTAAAGTAACAGGTGATATCTAATACTATGGCTCAGATTGATAAAGTTCATGTCATCCAACGTCGATTGATAGCTGATGATAGAGGTTGGTTTTTGAAAGCCATCACTGGTACAGAAGAAGGCATTCCTTCTCACACTGGAGAAGTTTATCTCACCATGGGTAAACCAAAGCAGACAAAGGGTGGTCACTACCATCCTGAGGCTGTCGAGTGGTTCACTATCATTGAGGGGGTGGCTATCCTCAAATTGGAGGATATGGAGACTCACGAACGATTGGATATTGAGATGTCTTTGGAAAAGGCTATCACAGTTTTCATTCCTAATAATGTGGCTCATGTAGTGGTGAACAATAGCGATAAAAATTTTATCCTCTTGGCTTATACTGATAAACTCTACGATCCAAAGGATACAATAATATACACAATTGAATAACAAAGTACAATTATGATTGATATATATAACGGTTTATTCAAAGGCAAGAAAGTGCTCGTTACTGGTCATACTGGTTTCAAAGGTTCTTGGCTTTGCATTTGGCTCCATGAACTCGGAGCTGAAGTAGTAGGTGTAGGTCTTGACCCATATTCTGAGCGCGATAACTTTGTGCTCTCTGGCATTGGCAACAAAATCAAGGCTGACATTCGTGCCGACATTCGCGATGGTGAGAAGATGAAGCAGATCTTTGTTGAGTATCAGCCAGAGATTGTATTCCATCTTGCAGCACAACCACTTGTTCGTCTCTCGTACGAGATTCCTGTGGAGACTTATGAAGTGAATGTGATGGGCACCGTCCACATCATGGAAGCCATTCGTGCCACTAAAAGTGTGAAGGTTGGCGTGATGGTTACTACCGACAAATGTTACGATAACTGTGAACAGTTAGAGGGTTATGTGGAAACAGATCCATTTGGTGGTTACGATCCTTACTCTTCTTCGAAGGGTGCCTGTGAGGTAGCTATCCAGAGCTGGCGTCGTTCGTTCTTTAATCCGGAAGACTATGGTAAGAAACATACTGTTTCGCTCGCTTCTGTTCGTGCAGGAAACGTAATTGGTGGTGGTGATTGGGCAAAGGATCGTATCATTCCAGACTGTATTCGTGCGCTTGAAACCACCAAGGTTATCGATATTCGTTCGCCAAAGGCTGTACGTCCTTGGGAACATGTCTTGGAACCTCTCTCTGGCTACATGCTGCTTGCTCAGAAGATGTGGAATAACCCAACCGAGTATTGCGAAGGCTGGAACTTCGGTCCTGAGCAGGAGAGCGTGTTGACCGTATGGGAGGTAGCAATTGCCATCATTGAGAACTTCGGCTTTGGCGAACTTAAGGATGTGTCGAATTCTAATGCACTCCATGAGGCAAATCTCTTGATGCTTAATATCAACAAGGTCAAAACTCGCCTCGGGTGGTATCCTCGTCTCAATGCGAAGCAGACAGCAATACTGACCACTGACTGGTACAAACGTTATAAGACAGAAAATGTATATGATCTTTGTGTAGAGGAAATTGAGAAATTCTTAGGATAAATGAAAGAGCGTATACTTTAGTTGGATCTTATAGGTATTAAATATAAGAAAATGAAAATATCAATTTTGGGAACAAATGGTTTCCTTTCAGCAACTATCGCTAAATATGCAAATCAAGTGGGGTGGAAGCTTGATGTGTATGGTCTTGATGCACCTTTAAGACACGAGTATGATAATTTCTATAAGGTAAACCTTATGGATGTTGAGTTGGATTGTTCTGGTCTCATGAACTCAGATATTATCATTTATACGATTGGTGCAGGTATTCAGGCTAATTTGAAAGAAGGTTTCAATCTCATTTACAACTTGAATGTAACTGCTCCTATAGCTATCTGCAATAAGTTGAAGGAGCTTGAATACAAGGGTTGCTTTGTGACTTTTGGTAGTGTGTTTGAGATGGGAGAAACCAAAGAGGAACGTTTGTTTACAGAAGAGGACGTACTAACCTCAACTTGTCCTGTACCTAATGATTATACGGTCAGTAAGCGTATGCTGAGTAGGTTCGTAGCATCATACAAGCACAACTTCACCCATTGGCACTTCTATATCCCAACAATCTATGGTACAGGTGAGAATCCTAAACGCTTGATCCCTTATGTTATCAATGCTATCCGCAATGGTGAAGAAATCCGTTTCACTGCTGGAGATCAGACTCGCCAATATGTGCATGTGAACGAAGTTCCTCGTATGTTGGCTGAGGCATTTGAGAAGAACTTACCTTCAGGTCTCTACAACATTGAGGGCAAGGAAACCCTTACTGTTAAGGAGATTGTCACCATTATTCATCATGTCATGGGCAAAGAAGTTCCGGAAGGTTGCTTCGGTAGTGTTCAGCGTGCTGACGTAGGTATGAAGTATCTTGCACTTGATGGCAAAAAGTTAAGAGAAGCGATAGGCTTTGAGGCCTCTTTTAGCATAATTGACGCTATTTCACAGTATTGATTTTTAATATGTACAATACTTCATTTTGTAAATATCTAACCAAATTAACTGTTGTTTTTGCACTATTTGCCTTGCTGCCGATTGCTTTGGGCTCGTTTGGAATCGCTTCAACCATAGGTAGTTATCTGATGTCAATCTTGTGCTTCTTTATTATTACGATTGTTAGTGCCAAGTTAGTATTAGGAGAAAATCGCTATGTTCGCTTTTATGCAATTGTTTTTATTGTTGAGATATTAATAGGTTTGTTACATTATTTGTATTTTGTAGACTCTACTTACTTCTCGACTAATGGTGATGCAAGTGGTGCCTTTTGGCATGAATATTTATCTGTGTATGATGCTGTAAGTCGGTTGAATGATACAAGAAATTCTTATGGTGTTTTCTATTGGATGACAGCAGATGAGTTTCAAGTTACCCATCCAGAAATATGGCATATTATATCATGGCCTTTCTATTACCTCGGAAATAAGTGGTTGAACTATTCTGCACTGAATGTGTTTTGTTGCTTATTGACATCAATGAATCTTGTTTGTTTATATCTTAATTTCTATCCTGTAAATGAAGATGCGGAGAAAAAGATTCGCTTGTGGACAGCTTTTTTTCCGTCTTTCCTGCTAAGTGGTACTGTTTGGCGTGACCCTTTTGGAATAGCGTTGATATCTGTTGGTGTGGTGCTTACTATGTTAAGTCGCAACATGATAGAAAAAGTAGGTTCACTTATTCTCTATGGATCATTTGCATTTGTTCAGCGCACGGTATATCTGTTTATTGCTGGTGTATCCTCCTTTTGGGGGCAAATTAATCGTGTCAAGGGTACATCGATGAAACTTCTGTTATTTGTGGTTGGGATATTTGTTTTTTATTACATTTCAGGAATAACATCAGAAGTTAACAGTGCAGAGTATAATTCTGGATACATAAATACTATGTCTTTTATAGCTTTACCGATTAAAATCATTTTTGGAATGATTGGACCATTTCCTTGGACTCTTTTTCCTACGTTGGTCGAACGAAATCCTGCATTTGCATGGCAACTTCAAGATTACTTGATGGGCATATTCCAATTAGGATTTTTATTTTGTATCATATTTAATTGGAAAAGAATATCTTTTAAGGATTTGGATGCGATGACTGTAATGGGATTAGGTATTATGTTTTCTGGATTTTTAACAAAACAATTACATATTGGCTATGTATCCGAAGGTTTGCTATTTACACTCCCTTGGTTTTTTTCGCAAGTAAACGATGTTTTTAATAGGTATTTTAGATATTCATTGTCTATACTTGTTTTGTTAAATATTCTACTGTTATTTGTGGGAAACATGAGTATTTCATCTTTATGGCGTTAATATAAAAAATGAATACATACAAAGCATCGATATATAATTACTTGTTCAATTCCATCAATGCAATCATTGTAATTATTAATGGTATAGTGATGGTGCCGATATATTTTCGTTATATGTCGATATCTACTTATGGAGCGTGGCTTGCTACTGGTAATATGGTAGCGATGTTGGGATTATTGGAGAGTGGCTTTTCCAGTGTCATTACTCAGAAAATGGCAGTAGTAATAGGATCGAATAACAATGAAAAGTATGCAAGATTAGCGGGTGCCAATATAGTAACTGCTATTGTTCTTGCACTTTTAATTATTTTTCTTGGACTATGTATATCACCTTTTATTACAGATTGGATTAATGTAGAAGACGGTGTATCTTCGGAGATAAGAGTTGCATATATTATTGCATTGATAGCGTCATCTGTTGCTATATGTGTATCTCTATTTGGCGCTTTTCCTCAAGTTTGGCAGGATACTAAGTCAGTAGGTGTTATTAATACATGTACAGGATTGATTGCAATAGCATTTCTTGTTGCCTTTCTGTTTTTAGGCTTTGGTGTTGTGTCTATCGCCTTGAGCTACTTGGTTCGTGCAATTGCAAATTTAGTATTCCAAGGGTTATGGATTGTTCGTAAATGGAAGAAAGAGAGTATTCCTACTCCTGTTTATTCCATTTCAGAGAGTAAATTACTTGCAAAAGATTGTATTTATCCGTTTTTATCTAAGTTGTCTGGAGTGCTAATGGGTAATTCGCAAAGTTTTATCATCGCGCACTTCATGAATCCAGCATTGGCGGCAGTATATGATCTTACCTCAAAAGTGTGTTATGTGGCATGTGGGTTCGTTTCACAAACCAATGGGTCGTTCTTTGCGTTGTTTTCATTGACATTGTCATCTGGTGACAAACAAAAGATAAATAACGTATTTCACACAACGACCCAGTTCTTTGCCATAACTTTGGCTATCGTAGGTTTGTACTCCATCTGTTTTACTGAACCGGTCATGAACTATTGGGTTGGTCTTGATAAGTATGGTGGTACATGGTTACTCTTTGTTATCGTATTAGCAAAGATCCTTTTTCAGTTTCGAGTCTATTGTAATAATATCCTATATACGGGTGGTATGATCAACAAATCTGCGAAATTGGATATACTGTGTGCCATCGTTTATGTTGGTATATTATTGGCGATAATTCAGTCTACACAGATTTATGCTATTCCTCTCGCAACATTGGCTATCAGTCTATTGTTCATATCTTGGTATTTAAAGCTCATGGGCAAGTACTTATCATTGGATGTTAAGATGCTTGTTGCAGAGTTTGTCAAATCTATGTTTGTTATTTTGCCGTTTGTGGTAGTACATTACGTCCTCAATCTGAACTATCACAATCTCTACGAATATGGGGTATATTTTTTCTTATTCTCAATATTTTTTGTATCTGCTTTGTATATTACAAATAAGACATTTTTTACATCATTATTGTCGAAATTCCATAAGAAATGAATAACGTAAACAAAAGGATTCTACTCATATCTGATGCATATTTTGGAGATTTCTCAGGAGCTTATGTTGCCCAAATTGCGAAGAAGCTTTTGATAGAGATTGGGTGTACCGTAGCAGTATACTCTGATGAGGTAACCGAAAATCAAAAGGAAGAAGATGGCACACCAATATACTTCAGATACAAGTGTCCATTTTTTGCAAACTGGATTCAAAAGAAATACAAAAAGAATTATCAGGCAGTGTTGGATGACTTTCGACCTGATGTTGTATATACTCTGGGTTCTGTTACCAACAAGAATATTATCTTTTGGTCAATAGCTCGCAAAAGAGGCATAAAGGTCATTTCCAAAATATTCATGCAGGATTTCTTCTGCTATAATTATTATGCTAATGATGAAAATGGACTTTGTACCAAGTGTTTGGACAACGGGTTCAAATATGCTTTATGCAAGCATTGCGTACGAGATACCAACCGAGGTATTTCTGGCTTTTTAAAGAAACTGAATGCAACGGTCAACCGATATCGTCTGCAGAAAGAATTGATTAAAGCTGACGCTGTTATTACTTCCTCTCAGCAACAAGTAGGCTTCTATGAGAGATACGGGATACCACGTGATCATTGTTATACTATTCCACTCTATTTCAATGGGGACAAATTGAATAAATACGTGCCAACAATGGGTGACTATTTTGTTTTTGTTGCTCAGAATCGAATTGATAAAGGAATTCATCTATTGAAGGATGTTTTGTCTCATTGCAATCCCGATATCAAGGTTGTGGCTGCTTATGCAAGTCAGAAGAGTATTGATTATGCGCTCCAACACTACGGATTGCAGCCGTATGTCAATAATGGTATCCTTGAAATGAGAAACGAATGCACTTGGAAAACCAACTTGGGTGATATAATTGCTGCAAGCCGTGGTGTTATCAATCTTTCTATTTGGCCTTCTACAACAGAATTTGTACTTCTTGAAGTTTTAGGACTTAAGAAACCAATTTTAACTTTCAATGTAGGCATTCATCCGGAACTTATAAAATCAGGTATCAATGGATTTGTAGCAGATACTCCAGAAATTATGGGGATACAGATTAACGAACTTAACCAAAACGATTCATTATATCAAAAAGTCTCTCTAGGAGCTGAACAACTTTACAGGAAGATGACCGATTGGGATGGTTGGAAACAAACACTTATAGAAATCTTAAAAAAATGAAACAAACAATTATCATGTCTGGCGGTTTAGGGAACCAGATGTTTCAATATGCTTTGTATTGTTCTATGAGGGAGAAAGGTATTCGAGTAAAAATTGACATTAGTTTATACGAATTTAACCGTATGCATAACGGCTATATGTTAGACTATGCGTTTGGTTTAAATATATCCCACAACAAGATAAATAAGTACTCCGTATTATGGACGCGATTAATAAGAAGTAACAGAGCCCCGTTCTTGTTATTCAGAGAAGACGAAAGCAGATTCTGCGATGATGTCTTTACAACATATAAACCCTACATAGATGGGTGCTGGATTGACGAAAGATATTTTTTTAACATCAAGAAAAAGATAATATCGCAGTTTTCATTCCATAATATTGATCAAAAAAACCTTATGGTTGCAAATATGATGAAAGTTTGTAACTCAGTTTCTCTACATATTCGTCGTGGGGACTATCTAAGCCAATCGATGTATAATATATGTAACGAATCTTATTACAAGTCAGCGATTGAGTATATCATTTCTCGTGTAGAGGATTCAAAGTTTTTCATTTTTTCAGACGATCCAGAATGGTGCAAGTACTTTATGGAGAAATTCAATGTTGATTATGAAATCATCCAACACAACTTCGGTAAAGATAGTTATAAGGATATGTATCTGATGACTCAATGCAAGCATAATATTATAGCTAATAGTACTTTTAGTTGGTGGGGGGCTTGGCTTAATAACAATGCTGGTAAAAATGTAGTTTGTCCTTCCGTATGGATAAATGGACGAGACTTCAATCCTTGTTTAGAAGAATGGTACCACATATAGAATTATCATATGAAGACAGAGATTATTTTCTTGTCTGTTGTTTTATCAACGTACAACGATGAAAAATACATAGCAGAAGCTATTCAAAGTATTCTTGATCAAACTTATCCTTATTTCGAGTTTATTATTGTAAATGATGGATCTACCGATAGTACTTTAAATATAATTAAGTCATTTAAAGATGACAGAATTGTGCTCATTGATAAACCCAATACTGGTTTGATTGATTCACTTAATACTGGCGTGAGAGCAGCTAAGTATGATTGGATTGCCCGTATGGATGGAGATGATATTGCTGAGCCATATCGTTTCGAGGAACAAGTTAAGGCAATAAAAAGAGATATCGTTTTAGTATCGTCCCAATGTTCTATTATTGATAGCGATGGTATATCTATTGGTACAACAAGATTTTTAACTTCAAGAATAGGAATTATGCTTTCAAAAGTACTGGAGTTTCCTTTAATTGTTCATCCTGTAGTATTGTTTAAGAAAAAAACTTTTGAGGTAGTTGGTGGCTATGATAAAAATATGTATGTGGCTGAGGATTATGATTTGTGGTGCAAAATTTCGTCTTTAGGTAATGTATATATTTGTACTAAGCGTCTTCTTCGTTTGCGTAAACATGGGAGTAATATCTCTGTTCAGAAGCGTGACGAGCAAAAAATTAATCTGTTAATCGGATATGTAAAGTATTTATTTGGCGTCAATAGGGTTTTGACTGATTCAGAATATCAAGTATTACGCGAGTCAATATTAGCCTCGGATGCATTCTGTAAATGTTCTAAGAGTAGAGGAGCGATATCTTTTACTCTATCAAGGATTAAGCGGTATTTTTTAATTAAACATAATAAATCGTTCAAACAGATTTTGACTTCTAATTAAACAATCATGCCAACACTTATACAGATTAATGTAACTGCCAATTGGGGCTCGACGGGAAAGATAGCGGAGGCTATCGGACGGTCGGTCATGAAGAAGGGGTGGAAGAGTTATATCGCCTACGGACGAATGATGAATCCGTCGGAGAGTCAGCTGATTAAAGTGGGAGAGAAGATGGATAGTTACATCCACTTTGCCTACAACCGATTACTGGATATGGAGGGACGTGGCTCGGTTCGTGCTACCAAAACTCTGGTGCGCCAGATAGTGGAGATAAAGCCCGATGTGGTGCAGTTGCATAACATTCACGATCACTTTCTGAATTATCGCATCTTGTTCGAGTATCTCAACCAGACGGACATACAGGTAGTATGGACGTTCCATGACTGTTGGGCATTTACTGGTCATTGTTATCATTTTGTGCAGCAGGACTGCATGAAGTGGAAAAAGGAGTGTGGCAAGTGTGTGCAGCGGAACAGGTTTGTGGATCGTTCGCGCGAGAACTTCCTCCTGAAGAAGGGGCTTTTTGATGGATGTAAGAACCTGACCATTGTGCCTTGTTCAGAATGGATGGGTAACTTCGTGAAGGAGTCGTTCTTGAAGGAGAAACACGTGGAGGTAATACATAACGGGGTGGACTTGACGGTATTTAAGCATTCGGTTACCGCTGTAAAAAAAAGTAAAGTGGGTAAGTTCCGTATCATTGCTGTATCAAATGTGTGGTTGCCATACAAGGGAGAACTGGACATCTATAAATTGAGTGAGATGTTGCCACTGGATGAGTTTGAAATTACGATGGTGGGACTCTCTATTGATCAGGTGAAGAACCTACCTGTTGGTATCTGTGGTATCCAGCGTACACAGAATGTGCAGGAATTGGTCCAACTCTACTCTGAGTCAGATGTGCTAATCAACCCTACATATGCTGATACTTTCCCGACAGTCAATCTTGAAGCCTTGGCTTGTGGAACGCCTGTCATCACCTATCGTACAGGTGGTTCTCCCGAAGCTATAGATGAGAAGACTGGTGTTGTCGTCGAACAAGGTAATGTTGAGTCTCTTGCTAATGCCATACACCAGATGAAAGAGTATCCTCTTTCTTCCGAAGATTGTCGTAAGCGAGCGGAGGAGTGTTTCGACAAGGATAAGTGTTTTGAGAAATATATAGAATTATATAACGATTTACTTCAGAAAAATTAATGAGAAATAATTATTACGATGTCTTGAAAGTGATTGTGTGTTGTATTAATGCTTTACTGTTTTTAGTACGTGTGGATATGGGTGTTTAAGCGTTGATGTATTTCTTGCTGTTATTGAATGTCTTAATTGTAAACGTGTTGATGCACAGATAGTTAAATTGGTACTTTTTGCTCGTTACCAATAGGTTGTTTTGTTTTTGGAGACTTTTGGTTAGTACTTAAATCAGGGCTTAAATTTTATGGCTATACATTCTTAGTTGAACATTTCATCATATTATGTACAGCAGCGAAGATTTGGTAAGATTCTATTTCCAGCATCAAACGGAGGTTATGTTTAAGGTTAT